>NZ_CP117447.1:0-4800000 GCF_030687795.1 Pseudomonas sp. FP215 | reverse complement strand
CAATTCCTGGATGCATAACTATCACCGGCTGGTGAAGGGCAAGCCACGCCATCAACTGTTGATGCACCCCGACGACCTGACCCGTCGGCAGTTGAGCGATGGCCAGCGGGTGCGAGTGAGTTCGCGCACCGGCATGATCGAAGTGGAAGTGGTGGCCAGTGCGGACATGATGCCGGGCGTGGTCAGCCTGCCTCACGGCTGGGGCCACGGTCGCCCGGGCGTGCAGATGAGCATCGCGAACAGCCAGCCGGGAGCGAGTGCCAATGACTTGACCGACGAGCGGCAATTGGATGAGTTGTCGGGTAATGCGGCGCTCAACGGCGTACCGGTGAAGGTGGCGGCGGCCTGAGCATCCTGCTGGATTTTTGCGTTACAATGCGCCACCGTGCCGACCCGTGAGTCGCAAAGTTCCTGCAGAGGTGTTCCATGGATATCATCGAAACGATCAAAGAGCAGATTGCCAACAACACCATTCTGCTTTACATGAAGGGCGCACCTAACGCGCCTCAGTGCGGTTTCTCCGCAAAAGCGTCCCAGGCCGTCATGCAATGCGGCGAGAAGTTCGCTTACGTGGATATCCTGCAAAACCCTGAAATCCGCGCCAACCTGCCAAAGTACGCCAACTGGCCGACTTTCCCGCAGCTGTGGGTAGCCGGTGAGCTGGTTGGCGGTAGCGACATCATCACTGAAATGGCAGCTGATGGTTCGCTTCAAGCGCTGATCAAGGACGCGGCGCAAAAAGCAGCGGCCAAGACTGACGCCTGATTGGCGAGCAATAAAAAGCCCCGCTTCTCACAAGAGAGCGGGGCTTTTTTTGAGCTTTTCTGTAGGCGCGAGCTTGTTCGCGAAGGTCGCCCAGGCAACGCGTTAAATCAGATGCGCTGCGTGATCGTTGACGTCCTTCGCGAGCAAGCTCGCTCCTACAGTGATAACAAGGGCAGTTATTCGCCCATCTGCGATTGCAGGTAATTCTCCAGGCTGACCTTGTCGATCAGGCCCAGTTGAGTTTCCAGCCAGTCGATATGCTCTTCCTGGTCTTCCAGGATATCTTCCAGCAGTTCACGGCTGCCGAAATCGCCCTTGGTTTCGCAGTGAGCGATAGCGGCCTTGAGGTCGCTGTGGCTCTTGCGCTCAAAGCCCAGGTCGCTGCTGATCATTTCCTGGGTGTGCTCGCCGATGTTCAGCTTGCCCAGGTCTTGCACGTTCGGCAGGCCTTCCAGGAACAGGATGCGCTTGATCAGCGCGTCGGCGTCCTTCATGGCTTTGATCGATTCTTTGTATTCACGCTTGCCGAGCTTTTCCAGGCCCCAATCGTCGTACATGCGTGCATGCAGAAAGTACTGATTGATCGCGACCAGTTCATTGGCAAGGATTTTGTTGAGTTGCTGGATGACTGAGATGTCGCCTTTCATGACTGGGGTCCTGCCCTGTAATAGCTGTGTATAGGGCAGAGTCTGAGCGGTGAAAATCCTAGTGTCAAACCTAAGTTATTGAATAATAAATGAAAATTAATCGGAATAAGAATGTTTGTGTTCCGCGTCTAAGCGCTAACTAATTGAATTAATGGCATAAAAAAACCGGACACTAGGTCCGGTTCTTCAAAACAGGCCTATTCAGGCGTGTTTAAATTCTGCTGGGTAGGGGAGCGCGGCTTGGGCTGTCTGCAGCTGCGTGAGGGTTTCCCGTACCACTTGCTTGGCCAGGCAAGCACATTTGCCACACTGGCTGGCTACGCCGGTGGTTTCACGTACTTCCTTATAGCTGCAGCAACCTTCGTAGATTGCTTCGCGGATTTGTCCGTCGGTGACGCCAGTGCAGAGGCAGACATACATAAGTGAGAACCGTCGCGGGTTTATGGCTTAAGTGCGATGGATCTTAATGTTAACGAGAATGATTGTCAAAATAGTTTCATCGACAATCCAGCGCGCATCGCCCATGCGCTGACGAACGGTTTTTTCGGTGTATGATGGTCGGTCTTTACGAAGCGTGATTGCGTCATGTTTCTGTCGATTTTGACCGGCAGACTCGACCTGTCCTTTTACTTCAATCGTCACCCCCTACATCAGGAGATATCCAATGAGCGTACTCGTCGGTAAACAAGCCCCGGATTTCGACGTACCAGCCGTCCTCGGCAATGGCGAAATCGTTGACAGCTTCAAACTGTCTGAAGCCATCAAAGGCAAATACGGCCTGGTGTTCTTCTACCCGCTGGACTTCACCTTCGTCTGCCCTTCGGAGCTGATCGCCCTGGACCACCGCATGGACGATTTCAAGGCGCGCAACGTTGAAGTGGTCGCGGTTTCCATCGACTCCCATTTCACCCACAACGCCTGGCGCAACACCGCCATCAATGATGGCGGCATCGGTAAAGTCAAATACACCATGGCTGCCGACATGAAGCACGACATCGCCAAGGCCTACGACGTTGAGTCCGAAGGCGGCGTGGCGTTCCGTGGCGCGTTCCTGATCGATGACAAGGGCGTTGTGCGCTCGCAGATCATCAACGACCTGCCGCTGGGTCGTAACATGGAAGAGCTGATCCGCCTGGTCGACGCGCTGCAATTCCACGAAGAGCACGGCGAAGTCTGCCCTGCCAACTGGAAAAAAGGCGACAAAGGCATGAACGCTTCGCCAGAAGGCGTTGCGGCTTACCTGACCGAGAACGCTGGCAAGCTGTAAGCCAACGTCACGGTATAAAAAAACCGGCCTGAGAAGGCCGGTTTTTTTGTGGGTGGGGACTTGCTCCCGTGACGGCCTGACAGCCTACGCTGATCTAACTGACGCGCCGCGTTCTAAATGTGGGAGCTGGCTTGCCTGCGATGACGGCCTACCAGCCGACACTTTTCCACCTGACACCCCACAATCCAACTGTGGGAGCGGGCTTGCTCGCGAAGGCGGCCTGACAGGCGACACAGTTGGATTGTGTACATATCCATTGCTGCGGTAACGGCCACTTAGGGTTCCGCCCTGACGGCGGCTCACTTTTGAAAAGAGCGCAAAAGTAAGCAAAACGCTCTTGCCCCACCACTCGGCACCTCGCTTGGGCTCGGTGTGCCCGAACGCAGGCTTGAATCCGTGGGCCGCCGCCACGCGCCATCCATGGCGCGGGGCGGCTAACCCGGCGTCCTGCCGGGTTACCCACGAATTCAAGCCTGCGTTCGGCCAGCGTGGTTTAACGGGGCGCTTAAGATCAAAAGCAGATCAAGATCAAGAGCGGCTCGCTTCGCATCGTGGTTACCGTGGGCTGCGACAACCTACAGAATTGTGTAGATACCTATGCTCACGGGGGCAAGCCCCCTCCCACATTGGAGGCTCAGTCGTTGAAGTCTTCCCAGCCACCCATCTGTTTCCAGCGATTGACGATGCCGCAGAACAGCTCGGCAGTCTTCTCGGTGTCGTAGCGGGCCGAGTGGGCTTCACGCCCGTCAAAGTCGATACCGGCGGCCTGGCAGGCTTTGGCCAGAACGGTCTGACCGTAGGCCAGGCCGGCAAGGGTGGCGGTGTCGAAGCTGGAGAACGGGTGAAATGGGTTGCGCTTCATGTCCAGTCGCGCCACGGCGGCGTTCAGGAAGCCCAGGTCGAAACTGCTGTTGTGGCCGACCAGGATCGCGCGTTTGCAGCCATTGGCCTTCAACGCCTTGCGCACGCCACGGAAGATATCGGTCAGCGCCGCTTCTTCACTCACCGCCATGCGCAGGGGGTGGTCGAGCTTGATCCCGGTGAACTCCAGGGCAGCGGCTTCGATATTGGCGCCTTCGAAGGGCTCTACGCGAAAGAAATGCGTGTGCTCCGGGTACACAAAGCCTTGTTCGTCCATGCCGATGGTGGTTGCGGCAATTTCCAGCAAGGCATCGGTGGCGCAGTTGAAACCACCGGTTTCTACGTCGATGACGACCGGCAGATAGCCGCGAAAACGCTCGGCCATCGGATGGCGCGAGCCGCCACCGCCGTGCTCTTGTTCGTCGTCGTAATGGTCTTCACTCACTTGCTTTCCTCCAGCAGGCGCCAGCGCAGTGTTTCACCGGCGCGCAGCGGGATAACGGTCAGCTCGCCAAAGGGCAGGCTGGCAGGGGCGGTCCAGTCTTCACGAACCAGGGTAATGCGGTCGGTATTCGCCGGCAGGCCGTAGAAACGCGGGCCGTTGAGGCTGGCGAAACCTTCGAGCTTGTCCAGCGCGTTACGCTGTTTAAACGCTTCGGCGTACAACTCGATGGCGGCAAACGCGGTGTAGCAGCCGGCGCAGCCGCATGCGGCTTCCTTGGCGTGCTGGGCGTGGGGCGCCGAGTCGGTACCGAGGAAGAACTTCGGGCTGCCGCTGGTGGCGGCATCCAGCAGGGCTACCTGATGGGTGTTGCGCTTGAGGATCGGCAGGCAGTAGAAGTGCGGCCGAATCCCGCCCACCAGCATGTGGTTGCGGTTGTAGAGCAGGTGATGGGCGGTGATGGTCGCGCCAACGTTGGCCGACGCCTCGCTGACGAACTGCACGGCATCGGCGGTGGTGATGTGTTCAAACACCACTTTGAGCGTGGGGAACAGCTCGACCACACGACGCATGTGTTCATCGATGAAGATTTTTTCGCGATCGAACACGTCCACATCGCCACGGGTGACTTCCCCGTGGATCAGCAACGGCATGCCGACTTCCGCCATGGCTTCGATCGCCGGCAGGATCTTGTCGATACTGGTTACACCGGAATCGGAGTTGGTGGTCGCGCCTGCCGGGTACAGCTTGGCGGCGTGCACATAACCGCTGGCCTTGGCTTCGCGGATTTCTTCAGGCTGGGTGCGGTCGGTGAGGTAGAGCACCATCAACGGTTCGAAGCGGCTGCCGGCCGGTCGTGCAGCGAGGATGCGCTGGCGATAGGCGTCGGCCTCTGCGGCATTGCGCACCGGAGGTACCAGGTTAGGCATGATGATGGCACGGCCAAACGTGCGGGCCACGTCGGCCACGGTTTGGGGTAACGCAGCACCATCGCGAAGATGAATATGCCAGTCGTCGGGACGCAGCAGGGTCAGGCGGTCGGACATTGGGGATTCCAGGCGGGTCAATCTGGTGGGAATGCTACCGGAAAAGACTCTTGCAGGCACTCGCTATCAAGTTTTGCCGGATGCTACCGATATCTCCGGGTATGCCTTAACGATGTATGACGCTGTGAAGTGTTGTAGAAACCCATGGAGCCTCCCGTGCGCCAGTATTATCTAGCCCTGCTCAGTGTGTTCGCCAGCCTGCCTGCGGCGGCCCTCACGTTCCAGACACGTCTGGAGAATATTGAGTGGAAGGTAGAGGGCGATCAGTTCGAGTGCCGCTTGACCCAGCCGATCACCGATTTTGGTTCTGGTGAATTCGTACGCCGGGCCGGCGAACAGGCGACGTTTCGTCTGAAAACCTATGGCAGCAGCCTCGGCGCCGGCTCGGCAACCCTGTTGGCCGCTGCTGCGCCGTGGCAGCCTGGGCGAGGTGATATCAACCTTGGGGCCGTGCGTGTCGGCAGCGGCGACGTGCTGTTCAATAGCTCCCAGGCCCAGGCCGGACGCCTGTTCACCGGCTTGCTCGAAGGGCGCAGCCCGACCGTGCGGCATTACGGGCGTGAAGGCGGTTACTCGGAAATTCGCCTGTTGCCGGTGAAGTTCAGCAAGGCCTATAACGATTATCAGCTGTGCACCACCAAGCTGCTGCCCATGAATTACGACCAGGTCAAACAGACCGAAGTGGGCTTTCCCGGTGGTGGCATTGAGCTGGACGCTGCGGCCAAGAAGAAGTTGTCTGTGATTCTGGCCTTCATGAAGGCCGATCCCACGGTCAATCATGTCGAGTTGAATGGCCATTCCGACAACAGTGGCAACCGTCTGACCAACCGCGACGTGTCGCGCCGCCGTGCCCTGGCGGTGATGGACTACTTCAAGGCCAACGGCATTCAGGAATCGCAGATCACCATGCGTTTTCATGGTGAAAGCTATCCCTTGGCGCCCAACACCAATGCTGCCAACCGTGCGCGTAACCGCCGTGTGAATATTCAGCTTGAGCGCGTGGCCGCGCCTGAGAAACCGGCGCCCCAGGCCACTGCGCCTAGCAACCCGGCGGCTACCTCGTAAGAGCATGGGTAACTACACAACTTCGGTATGACGCCGAAACTGTGGCGAGGGAGCTTGCTCCCGTGACTACCGGATAGCCGACGCTGTTCTAACTGACGCCCCGCGATCCAAATGTGGGAGCTGGCTTGCCTGCGAAGGCGGCCTAATAGTCAACACAGTTGGACCGGGTACATATCCGTTATTTAGGTAATGGCCACTTAGGGTTCCGCCCTGACGGCGGCTCACTTTCGAAAAGCGCGAAAGTAAGCAAAGCGCTCTTGCCCCACCACTCGGCACCTCGCTTGGGCTCGGTGTGCCCGAACGCAGGCTTGAATCCGTGGGCCGCCGCCACGCGCCATCCATGGCGCGGGGCGGCTAACCCGGCGTCCTGCCGGGTTACCCACGAATTCAAGCCTGCGTTCGGCCAGCGTGGTTTAACGGGGCGCCTGAGATCAAGATCAAAAGCAGATCAAGAGCGACTCGCTTCGCATCGTGGTTACCGTTGAACGCTACCAGGGTGTGTAGATACCTATGCTTATAAGAGGCGACCATCGGTCGCCCACTCGACATAATCTGTCGCTTTATCTTCATTTGCTGTCGCGCCCCTGTAATTTCACGGTTTTGATCGGTAGAATCGTCGCCTTTCCGTACAACCCCGTGGAGTGATGGCATGGCCGACGTAAACAAGGTCGTTCTCGCGTATTCCGGCGGCCTGGACACTTCGGTGATCCTCAAGTGGCTGCAGGATACTTATAACTGTGAAGTGGTGACCTTCACCGCTGACCTGGGTCAGGGTGAAGAGGTCGAACCTGCACGTGCCAAGGCGCAAGCCATGGGCGTGAAAGAGATCTACATTGACGACCTGCGCGAAGAGTTCGTCCGCGATTTCGTCTTCCCGATGTTTCGCGCCAACACTGTCTACGAAGGTGAGTACCTGCTGGGTACCTCCATCGCACGTCCATTGATCGCCAAGCGCCTGATTGAGATCGCCAACGAAACCGGTGCCGACGCCATTTCCCATGGCGCCACCGGCAAGGGCAACGACCAGGTCCGTTTCGAACTGGGTGCCTACGCACTCAAGCCAGGCGTGAAAGTCATTGCGCCGTGGCGTGAATGGGACCTGTTGTCCCGTGAAAAGCTGATGGATTACGCTGAAAAGCACGCCATCCCGATCGAGCGTCATGGCAAGAAGAAGTCGCCGTACTCGATGGACGCCAACCTGCTGCACATTTCCTATGAAGGCGGCGTGCTGGAAGACACCTGGACCGAGCACGAAGAAGACATGTGGAAATGGACCGTCTCCCCGGAGAACGCTCCAGACAAGGCCCAGTACCTGGAACTGACTTACCGCAACGGCGATATCGTCGCGCTGGACGGCGTTGAAATGACCCCGGCCACCGTACTGGCGACGTTGAACCGTATCGGCGGCCAGCATGGTATCGGCCGTCTCGACATCGTCGAGAACCGTTACGTGGGCATGAAGTCCCGTGGCTGCTACGAAACCCCAGGCGGCACCATCATGTTGCGCGCGCACCGCGCCATCGAATCCATCACCCTGGACCGCGAAGTCGCTCACCTCAAAGACGAGCTGATGCCCAAGTACGCCAGCCTGATCTACACAGGTTACTGGTGGAGCCCAGAGCGTCTGATGCTGCAACAGATGATCGACGCCTCCCAGGCTCACGTGAACGGTGTCGTACGCCTGAAGCTGTACAAGGGCAACGTGATCGTCACCGGCCGCAAGTCCGATGAGTCGCTGTTCGACTCCAACATCGCCACCTTCGAAGAAGACGGCGGGGCCTACAATCAGGCGGATGCGGCAGGCTTCATCAAGTTGAACGCACTGCGCATGCGCATTGCTGCCAACAAGGGCCGCTCGTTGTTCTGAGTCGTGCGCCTGTTGTGAAAAATGGCCCCTTGCGCAAGGGGCCATTTTTTTTGCCTGGGTTTTTATGGGCGCTTTAAAAGCAGAGCTGTTTATTAATGTTTAGCCTGTGTTTAAGGATTTTTTTTCGTAACTTGCGCAATTATTTTCCGTTTTTGTCATTTGTTTTTAAGTTTGAATGATTTTTTACATCTGGGGAGGAACTATGTCTGACAGAAAATTCACTCATGTAGTTGCAACGGATATGTGAATTGTTGAATTTTCTGTAGGAATTATGGAAGTGCTGAAATATGTTAAATGGAACTAATGGGAACGGTTGTTCCGGGTTGGTTTGTGCGCGTCATGGCGACAAGCAAGGGGCATTTCCTGAAAGTCTTGTGCGGCACGTTTACTTTCAGGGGCTGATGGGCACGATATTTCACTCAAAATATGTGCGCGCCGAGAAAGGTCTGAAAGCAACCATAAAGCTCCAAGCATCTAAGTTGGCGATTTTTTGTAGGTTAATTCCTATCTTCTTGTGGGTTGGGTCTCTGCCTGCTCTTGCTCGGGGTGGAATGCTATGCCAACTAGTAATCGACTAGGCTATTGTGTTTGCTCTAAATAATTCGAACAGCGAAATTGGACTTTCTCATGAATAAAGTGCTGATCGTGGATGATCATCCCGTCATTCGTCTTGCTGTGCGCATGCTAATGGAGCGTCATGGTTATGAGGTCGTTGCCGAGACCGATAACGGTGTCGATGCGTTGCAACTTGCACGGGAACATATGCCGGATATCGTGATACTGGATATCGGAATCCCCAAGCTCGACGGCCTGGAAGTTATTTGCCGGCTGGCTTCAACCAAGCAAGCCGTCTCGTTCAAGGTGCTGGTACTGACGTCCCAGGCGCCCGGCCATTTTTCCATGCGCTGCATGCAGGCGGGCGCCGCCGGCTATGTGTGCAAGCAGCAGGATCTGACAGAGTTGCTCAGTGCCATCAAGGCAGTGCTTTCCGGCTATAGCTATTTCCCGAACCAGGCGCTCAATTCGGTGCGCTCAACCATGGGCAATGCCAGTGAAGCCGACATGGTCGAACGCTTATCGGGGCGGGAGATGATGGTGCTGCAGCAACTGGCCCGTGGCAAAACCAACAAGGAGATTGCCGATGGCATGTTCCTCAGCAACAAAACCGTCAGTACCTACAAGACGCGCTTGCTGCTCAAGCTCAATGCCCGATCCCTTGTGGACCTGATCGAACTGGCCCAACGCAACGGCCTGGTCTAGGGAGGATATTGCACCCTTTGAATACCCGTGTAACCGGCAGAAAAAAGCCTCCGTCAGGGAGGCTTCCGGCCGTCAACGGCTCGATCAGAAATCGAAGTCGTAATCGGCCAGCTGTTTTTGCAAGCGTCGCTCTTCCAGAAGATTGTCGATAGTGCGGCGTTTGCTCAAATTGGTCTTGGCCACCTCTGGTGCAGGTGCCTCTAGATCATCGTCCTCCGACTCAACGAGGTCGTCTTCCACTACCAGGTCTTCTTTGCTGCCAGCGCTCATAAGGTCAACTCCAGGCTAAGACTGCCATTGGGGCCCCTTATAGCGATAATCCGCGAACGGGTAAAAAAGATTTTTTCAATCGCCTGATCACAAAAACCAATGATCGCTCAATCGTCGGAGGTCTTGTCCTTGTATTCGCACAAATCTTCGATGCGGCAGCTGCCACAGCGCGGCTTGCGGGCCTGGCAAACGTAGCGTCCGTGCAGGATCAGCCAATGGTGGGAGTCGAGCAAATAGGGCTTGGGCACGAACTTCATCAACTGCTTTTCCACCTCAACCACATTCTTGCCCCGTGCAATGCCGGTTCGGTTGCTGACGCGGAAAATGTGCGTGTCCACCGCCATGGTCAACTGCCGGAATGCCGTATTGAGCACCACGTTCGCCGTTTTGCGGCCAACGCCTGGCAAGGCTTCGAGGGCTTCGCGGGTTTGTGGTACCTCGCCTCCATGCAGCTCCAACAGCAGGCGGCACGTCTCGATCACGTTCTTGGCCTTGCTGTTATATAAGCCGATGGTCTTGATGTATTCGGACAGGCCTTCCACGCCCAGGGCGTAAATCGCGGCGGGTGTATTGGCTACGGGATACAGCTTGGCCGTTGCCTTGTTGACGCCAACGTCCGTGGATTGAGCCGAGAGGATCACCGCAATCAGTAACTCGAACGGTGAGGAGTAGGCCAATTCGGTTTTCGGTTCCGGATTGTCTTCGTGAAACCTGCGGAAAATTTCCAGGCGTTTTGCGGCATTCATAGGGGCAGGGGTTTCCTTGCAGGCGGTCGGCGTGATGTTAGCAATACACAGTGCAGTGGGTCAGCCGTTGGCCTCGGCATCCTGCAGCGTTTGCTCGGCGGCGTTCAAGGCGGTTTTCAAGGTTGCGATTTCATGCGCGTCAGCTTGCTGATCCTGAGCCTTTTTCAACGCAGCCCGGCGCATGGCCAACTGGATCTTTGCGCGCTTGAACTCGGCGCTTTTAGCGGCCGTCTTTGGTGGCTGTGGTGAGCTGTTGGTCTCCAGTGCAGCAAGCGCCTGCTCGGATGCCTCGAACTGTCGCTGCAGCATAATCAATTGCGACTGCTGCTCAAAGGTCGGCGGATGCCCAAACGCTTTCAAGGATTTGTGCAACTGAGCGCGACTCATGGCGACGTTGGTTTTGGCCTGCTTGATCGCGGCGTCCAGAGCAGCCTGAGGGTTATCGACCGGTGCCACTGCCATCGGCGCTGTGCGCTTGGCTCGTGCCACGCGTTCGGCGAGCTTGCAAGCCTCTTCACGTTGCAGGCGGGCGTTACGTTGCTCGAAGCGCCGCCGCGCCCGGTCGCGTTTGAGGTCGCGTGCACGCCGTTCATCATCATTGCTGGCCAAGTCACCGACGATAGGCAAAACCTCAGCGAGCGGACGCATCTCGATGCAGTCAACAGGGCAGGGCGCAACACACAGGTCGCAACCGGTGCACTCGTAGACAATCACGGTGTGCATCAGCTTGGCGGCGCCCACAATGGCGTCCACCGGGCAAGCCTGGATGCATTTGGTACAACCGATGCATTCGGCCTCGCGGATATAGGCGACTTGCGCAGGCGCATCTCCACGACTGGTGTCCAGGTCCAGTACCGGCAGGCGCAGCAGTTGTGCAAGCCCGGCAATGGTTTCCTGCCCACCGGGCGGGCACTTGTTGATGGCTTCGCCTTTAGCGATGCCTTCTGCGTAAGGCTTGCAACCCGGGTGCCCGCACTTGCCGCATTGAGTCTGCGGCAGCAGCGCGTCGATACGTTGAATGAGGTTCATGCTGTGATCATAGCGTTGACGCCCGGCCCAGGGAGAAGGGCAAGCTGAGAGGCCCCGCCGTAGCGACAGCGGGGCATTTTGCAGAGGTTACTTGATGCGTTGACCCGGCTTGGCGCCGCTGTCCGGGCTCAGCAGGTAGATTTCTTCGCCGCCAGGGCCGGCCGCCATCACCATGCCTTCGGAAATGCCGAACTTCATTTTCCGTGGCTTGAGGTTGGCGATCATCATGGTCAGGCGGCCATCGAGCTTGGACGGGTCCGGGTAAGCGCTCTTGATGCCGGAAAACACGTTGCGCTGTTCGTCGCCGATATCCAGCGTCAGGCGCAGCAGCTTGTCGGCACCTTCCACGGCTTCGGCTTTGATGATCAGTGCCACGCGCAAATCCACGGCGGCAAAGGCGTCGAAATCGATTTCCGGGGAAATCGGGTCCTTGGCCAGCTCGCCATTACCCGCCGGTGCAGATTGGCCGGTATCGGTCTGGCTGGCGACCAGGTCTTCTTTCGAAGCGTCGGTCATGGCCTGGACTTTCACCGGGTCAATACGGGTCATCAGGGGCTTGAACGCGTTCAACTGATGATTACCGAGCAAGGTGGTGTGATCGTTCCAGCTCAACGGCGCCACATTGAGGAACGCCTCAGCATCGGCGGCCAGCAACGGCAGCACCGGCTTGAGGAAGATCACCAACTGACGGAACAGGTTGACGCCGGTGGCACAGATAGCCTGGACTTCAGCTTCCTTGCCTTCCTGCTTGTTCAGCGACCACGGTGCCTTGTCGGCGATCCAGGCGTTGGCGCGGTCGGCCAGGCCCATGATCTCGCGCATGGCGCGGGCAAAGTCGCGGGCTTCATAAGCGTCGGCGATGCTCGGCGCGGTGGCCAGGAAGGCGTCGGTCAGTTCCGGTGCGGCGTTCTCGGCTACCAGTACACCGGCGTTGCCCTTGTGGATAAACCCGGCGCAACGGCTGGCGATGTTGACGACTTTACCCACCAGGTCCGAGTTGACCTTCTGTACGAAGTCTTCCAGGTTCAGGTCCAGGTCGTCGACGCCACGGCCCAGCTTGGACGCGTAGTAATAGCGCAGGTATTCCGGCGACAGGTGGTCCAGGTAGGTGCGCGCCTTGATAAAGGTGCCACGGGACTTGGACATTTTCTGGCCGTTGACCGTCAGGTAGCCGTGTACGGCGATGCCGGTCGGCTTGCGGTAGCCCGAGCCTTCAAGCATCGCCGGCCAAAACAGCGCGTGGAAGTTGACGATGTCCTTGCCGATGAAGTGGTACAGCTCGGCGGTGGAGTCCTTGCCCCAGAACGCGTCGAAGTCCAGCTCCGGGGTGCGGTCGCACAGGTTCTTGAAGCTGGCCATGTAGCCGATCGGCGCGTCCAGCCATACATAGAAGTACTTGCCCGGCTCGCCCGGGATCTCGAAGCCGAAGTACGGCGCGTCGCGGGAGATGTCCCACTGCTGCAGGCCACTGTCGAGCCATTCGGAGAGTTTGTTGGCCACGGCGTCCTGCAAAGTGCCGCTGCGCGTCCAGGTTTGCAGCATTTGCTGGAAATCCGGGAGCTTGAAGAAGAAGTGCTGCGAGTCCTTGAGCACCGGCGTGGCGCCGGAGATCGCCGACTTGGGATCCTTCAAATCGGTGGGTGCGTAGGTCGCGCCGCATTTCTCGCAGTTGTCGCCGTACTGGTCTTCGGTGCCGCATTTCGGGCAGGTGCCCTTGATGAACCGGTCGGCCAGGAACATTTTCTTTTCCGGGTCGAAATACTGGGTCACCGAACGTTGGTCGATGTGCCCGGCTTCCTTCAACCGCAGGTAGATCTGGCTCGACAGCTCGCGGTTTTCGTCGGAGTGGGTCGAGTGGAAATTATCGAAGTCCACCAGGAACTCGGCAAAGTCGGCGCTGTGTTCAGCCTGCACATTGGCGATCAGTTGTTCCGGGGTGATGCCTTCCTTTTCGGCGCGCAGCATGATGGCCGAACCGTGGGCGTCGTCCGCGCAGACATAAATGCATTGATTGCCGCGATGCTTCTGGAAGCGCACCCACATATCGGTCTGGATGTACTCAAGCATATGGCCAAGATGGATAGAACCATTGGCATAGGGCAGGGCGCTGGTGACGAGGATCTTGCGTGGCTCGGACATGGGGCTCGGCTACTTGATGAAACGGAGGTCGGCCACTATAAAGCGCCGGGAAATTTATTTCACCCCGTGACGCTGTTTCAGTATCTTGCGCGCCTTCGAAAGCATGCCGTTCAGCGGCCGGAACGGTTAGGATAGCCGCCTGTTTCAGTCAGTCTTTTTTCGGGAGTAGCCCATGAGCGCCGTCAATCGCGCAGCGGTGGAAGCCGTTCTTCGCCAGTACACCGACCCTTATTTGAACCAGGACCCGGTCAGTGCCGGCTGTGTGCGTGCCATCGAGGTCCAAGGCGACCAGGTGTCGGTGCAGTTGCAACTGGGTTATGCCGCGGGCCTGTTCAAAAGCGGTTGGGCACAGATGCTGCAAATGGCCATCGAGGGCCTCGACGGTGTGGGTTCGGCCAAGGTCGACATCCAATGCGTGATCGCGCCGCACAAGGCCCAGGCGCAGATCCCGGGCCTGGCCAACGTCAAGAATGTGGTGGCGGTAGCGTCCGGCAAGGGCGGCGTGGGTAAATCCACCACCGCGGCCAACCTGGCCCTGGCCCTGGCCCGTGAAGGTGCGCGCGTGGGCATTCTCGATGCCGACATCTACGGGCCGAGCCAGGGCGTGATGTTCGGCATCGCCGAAGGCACACGGCCGAAGGTCAAGGATCAGAAATGGTTTGTGCCCATCGAGTCGCTGGGTGTGGAAGTGATGTCCATGGCCTTCCTTACCGATGACAACACGCCGATGGTCTGGCGCGGGCCGATGGTCTCGGGTGCGTTGCTGCAACTGGTCACACAAACAGCGTGGGGCGACCTTGACTACCTGGTGATCGACATGCCGCCAGGCACCGGCGATATCCAACTGACCCTGGCGCAGAAAGTGCCGGTGGCCGGTGCGGTGATCGTCACCACGCCCCAGGACCTGGCGCTGCTGGATGCCCGCAAAGGTGTGGAGATGTTCCGCAAGGTCAACATCCCGGTGCTGGGCGTGGTGGAAAACATGGCGGTGCATATCTGTTCCAACTGCGGGCATGCCGAGCATCTGTTCGGTGAGGGCGGGGGCGAGAAGCTCGCTACTCAGTATGGCGTTGAACTGCTGGCATCGTTGCCATTGGCGATGGAGATTCGTGAGCAGGCCGATGGTGGCAAACCTACCGTAGCGGCCGAGGCTGATGGGCAGATTGCGATGATCTATCAGGAATTGGCCCGTCATGTGGGGGCGCGGATTGTATTGCAGGAAGCGGCGGCGCCGGCGATGCCGACCATTACCGTGAGCGACGATTGATTAGGCTTTAACGGATACGCGAAAAGCCTGACGACCAGTGGTGGTCTCGGGTTTTTCGCGAGCGAGCTCGCTCCTACAGGTGGGGGGCAATAGGGCTTGTTGCTATTTTGCGTAATGGGCGTGTAAGCATTCGCTTACTTTTTCGTAAGTGTTTGGTTTTTTTAGCGGTTGCGTACGTCTTGAAATGACGAGGCTATTATCTATCTTATTGAAAGATAACGATTATTTTCATGCTGGCGAGCGGCGGAGTTTGTCAGCCTGCCGAGGGCATCGCGTTGAACTTCCCTCGGAACGCTCTAACATCAGCCCTGTGTCCACGGATTGGCACAGCCATCAAGGAACGATGGTTTGAAGGAACGTCGCAGGATGCGATTCATCAGGATGATGAAAAGGAATACAGGGACTAGGGAAAAAATGTGGGCGGGTCATACCGCCCCTTTTTTTGCCTGTAGAAAAGTGAACGCAGGCACCCGAACGCAAAAAAGGCCCTCAAGGGGCCTTTTTTTGTTGGGCAGCGGCGCTTTAGCGCTCTAGTTGCTCAATTTTGTTGGGCTTGCCATCCCATTCAGCTGCATCCGGCATCGGATCTTTGCGCTCGGTGATGTTTGGCCACACTTCGGCCAGCTCGACGTTCAACTGAATGAACTGCTCCATGCCCGCAGGCACTTCGTCCTCGGAGAAAATCGCGACGGCCGGGCATTCTGGTTCACACAGGGCGCAGTCGATGCACTCATCCGGGTGGATAACCAGGAAATTCGGGCCTTCGTAGAAGCAGTCCACCGGACAGACTTCTACGCAGTCGGTGTACTTGCACTTGATGCAGTTGTCGGTGACGACGAAGGTCATTTCTAATTTTCTCCTCAGGCGGCGGCAGCGAAACCCCTTATGGTGGGGTTCGCGAGGTTTGAGAGCGATAGTCTGCGGACCAGGCTAAAAGCCCGCAGCATCCCAAACCGCGCGAGATTCTATCAGCTTGCAAGCGTCTGCGTTATATCCGAGTCTTCAGTGCATATAACATTTCGAGCGCTTTACGCGGCGTCAAGTCATCCAGGTCAAGCTTTGCCAACTCATCCAGCACCGGATGGGGCAGGCTGGCGAACATATCGCTCTGATGCGGCGCGGCAGGTTTCTTGCTGGCCTTGGCCGGGCTAGCGACTACCGTTTCGTGTGGCAGCGCCGTGGTTTCCAGGCGGCTTAAGTGTTCACGAGCACGGGTGATCACCTCGCTCGGCACACCCGCCAATTGCGCCACGGCCAAGCCATAGCTCTGGCTCGCCGGCCCTGGCAGCACATGGTGCAGGAACACGATGCGCTCGTTGTGCTCGGTGGCATTGAGATGCACGTTGGCCACCAGCGGCTCGCTTTCCGGCAGCACCGTCAGCTCGAAGTAGTGCGTGGCAAACAACGTGTACGCACGCAAATGCGCCAAGCGTTCAGCCGCCGCCCAGGCCAGGGACAGGCCGTCGAAGGTGCTGGTGCCGCGGCCCACTTCGTCCATCAGCACCAGGCTGCGCTCGGTGGCGTTGTGTAGGATGTTGGCGGTCTCGCTCATTTCCACCATAAAGGTCGAACGGCCACCGGCCAGGTCATCGCTGGAGCCGATCCGCGTGAAAATGCGGTCCACCAGGGACAACTCGCAACTGGCTGCCGGTACGAAGCTGCCGATATGCGCCAACAGCACGATCAACGCGGTTTGACGCATGTAGGTGGATTTACCGCCCATGTTCGGACCGGTGATCACCAGCATGCGGGTGTCGTCGTCCAGCGACAGGTCATTGGCGACGAACGGCGTGGTCAGCACTTGCTCCACCACCGGGTGGCGACCTTGTACGATGCGCATGCACGGTTCGCTGACAAACCGTGGGCAATTGAGGTCCAGGTTCAGCGCACGTTCGGCGAGGTTGCTCAACACATCCAGCTCCGCCAGGGCGGCGGCGGTGTCTTGCAACGGCGCCAGACGGCTGATCAAGTCTTCGAGCAAAGCTTCGTAGAGCATCTTTTCCCGAGCCAGGGCGCGGCTTTTGGCCGACAGCGCCTTGTCTTCGAACGCTTTGAGCTCGGGGGTGATAAAACGCTCGGCGCCTTTGAGGGTCTGGCGACGTTGATAGTCGATAGGCGCCGACTCGGCCTGTTTGCTCGGCAGCTCAATAAAGTAGCCATGCACACGGTTGTAGCCGACTTTCAGGTTAGCCAGGCCCGTACGGGCTTTTTCGCGGGCTTCCAGATCGATCAGGAACTGCCCGGCGTTTTCGCTCAGCGATTGCAGCTCATCCAACTCGCTGTCATAGCCGGTTTTCAACACGCCGCCGTCACGAATGATCGCCGGTGGGTTGTCGATGATGGCCTTTTCCAGCAGCGCCGCGAGGTCCGGGTAAGTGCCAGCGGTGACGGCAAGCTGTTGCAGGTGCGGCGTGTCCAGTTCGGTCATCGCCACTTGCAACTGCGGCAGCGCGCTCAAGGCATCACGCAGGCGCGCCAAGTCACGGGGCCGCGCATTGCGCAGGCCGATCCGCGCCAGGATGCGCTCGATATCGCCGATTTCTTTCAGTTGCGGTTGCAGCTTTTCAAAGCGATAGCCGTCGAGCAGGCAGGTAATGGAAGACTGGCGCGCTTGCAGCACCGTCAAATCCCGTAGCGGACGGTTCAACCAACGGGTCAGCAAACGGCTGCCCATGGCAGTCTGGCAACGGTCCACCACCGATTGCAGGGTGTTATCACGCCCGCCGGCCAGGTTGGTGTCCAGCTCCAGGTTGCGACGGCTGGCGCCATCGAGCACCACGGTATCGTCCAGACGCTCATGGCGCAGGCTGCGCAAGTGCGGCAGGGCGGTGCGCTGGGTTTCCTTGGCGTAGCTGAGCAGGCAACCGGCGGCGCCGATGGCCAGGGTCAGCGTCTCACAACCAAAGCCTTTAAGGTCCTGCACCGAGAACTGCTGGCACAGACTTTTCAGCGCCGAATCACGCTCAAAATCCCACGGCGCACGACGCTTGGTCCCACGACGTTTCTCCGCCGGCAAGTCCTTGGGCCAATCATCCGGAATCAACAACTCCACCGGATTGATCCGCTCCAGCTCAGCCAGCAGGTTTTCCCAGCCCTTTATTTCCAGCACGCTGAAGTTGCCGCTGGTGATATCCAGCACCGACAGGCCGAACAAACGCTCATCGCCCAACACCGCCGCAATCAGGTTATCGCGACGCTCATCCAGCAGCGCCTCATCACTCACCGTACCCGGCGTAATAATGCGCACGACTTGACGTTCCACCGGCCCTTTACTGGTCGCCGGGTCGCCGATCTGCTCACAAATCACCACCGACTCGCCCAGCTTCACCAGCTTGACCAGGTAGCCTTCCAACGAGTGGTAAGGAATGCCACACATCGGAATCGACTGCCCCGCCGACTGCCCGCGCGCGGTCAGGGTAATGTCCAGCAGCTTGGCGGCCTTCTTCGCGTCTTCATAGAAGATCTCGTAGAAGTCGCCCATGCGATAGAACATCAACTGATCAGGGTGCTGGTTTTTCAGGCGCCAGTACTGCTGCATCATCGGGGTGTGGGAGGACAGATCGGAGGTGTTTTTACTCATTGGGTAATAGGCAAATTCGTTGAAAGTGATGGGGCAAAGGGGGCGCGTGGTCCAGTGTCGATCAGTTTAGAAAGGCGCACGTCAAAACAAAGCAGGTCGAATGTGGGAGCTGTCGAGCTTCAGCGAGGCTGCGATGGGATCACCGCCCTGTACCGGCGGGCCGAAGCACCCGCATCGCTGAAGTTCAAAAGCTCCACACCTTGCCCAATCGTGGTCGTTTAACTGATCGGCATTGGGCGCTTGGCCCAGCATTTTTTGCGATGGGCGCAAGGTTAACATGCGAAGTCGACCCTTCGCAGGTCGCAAACGACCCGGTAGAAATAGAAGAAGGGGCGGCGCATTTATCAAAATACGCCGCCCCCTTCTTTTTTATCGCCCCTTTACTGAATGTTGCCTGGCGAATCCAACACCTTCACCACATCATCAACTACCGCCTTGACCATCTCCTGCAAGTAATGCGACGCCCACGCATAACGGTCCGTCTCCTTGGTCATCGCCGCATCTTCTGCGAGCAGCTTGGCGACATGGAGAAGATCGGAGGCGTGGTGCAGGGCTTCTTGCAGGGAAACACCGCTGTTGACGCGGAATAGAGGTTGGTCGGAGTGAAAGGAGAAGGGGGTGACGCCGAGGGTGGTTAACGCAGGCGGATTTGTAGCGGTCATCGGTAAAACTCCCATATCAAGTGAGAGCTACCACGTTCGTTATCAGGCGAATGGGGTGGCAGCTGTGCGCAGGCTGATAAACCGGAGATACAGGAACCCGGCAGACCCGAAGGTCTCCCACGCACAGCCGCCATTGCACGAAATGAGGGGCGAAAAAAAACGCCTGCAAATCGGGTTTGGTGGCGCTTGTTGCGCCTGCATCTTGACGGGTTATCAGGCCCGGTCGCTGAATTGGCAGCGACGAATCGAAGGGTAGCGTGGTGATAGGGAGGGTGCAACTGGGAAAATTGTGTCCTGGAAATAAATGCGTCCGCTTTTCTCCAGTAGGCAGCATTGGAGAAACACGCCTCCTAGAACGATGTGGCAGGTGATGTCATGATTCGACTAGTTTGAACTTCGCAACCTGGAAAATTTATGACGAGTACCCTGAAGTATCAGATTCTTGCTGGGCTACCGGGCGAAGGGCCTCTTCCTTTGCAGTTCAGCGCTACCGGCCAAGGGCACCATAGTGAAGGATTCGTCATCAGGTTCTCGCCAGAGGCGAAGCCTTCTTGGGTGGGGAATTTTCAGCCGGGTTTTTGCCGCTTCAGTTGCGTTCTGACGCTGGGTTCAACTTTTCATGTGATGATAGTTGCCGGTGGTCAGGGTTATATCGTGGACATTCGTAGCGGCGTTCTCTTGAAGCATTTCGGTGGCGATATCGAGTACTTGGTCAGCATTCCAGAATTAGACAGCATCCTTGTTTCAAATGGGGTGTGGCTCAGGCTTGTTAAAGGCGAGGCTGAGGTCTGGTGCTCTGAGCGCCTGTCTCTGGACGGGATTAGAAATATCCAAATCTCGCTCGCGGATGGGATCATTACAGGGGAGGGATGGTATGTAGACGATTGCTGGTATCCGTTCAAAGTCTGCATCTCCTCGGGTGAAGCTACGGGAGGAGTTTTCGAGTCGCTTGACTTCAGCTAAGTCCATTTCTGCGTTTCTGAATGATTAGCTACCGGCCGCTCTGGAAGCAGTTCGCGCCGAATCACCAAGCAGTAACACCGCCATAACTCAGCGATTCATCGTTCTGATCACTCTTTTTTTCCAGCGCCATTTTTACAACCTGTCACGTTGGGATAAGGCAGGCAGACCAGAATCATTTTACTCTTCGGTTCAAAGCCGATGCGATCAATGCCGGGAAGGTGATGATCTGGCTTTTCGCAGCATATTAATCCTTCAAAGTTGGAATGACTGCGCGGTCCAATAGGCTATTTTGACCTACGCCCACTAGCCGGAAACAACCCTCGGATCACCCCAAGAAACGCCGCAAACAGATTGATTGAAGTCGCCGTAGTGATAGCAATCAACACATTGTCCGAGAACGGCGCTTTGCCCGAGTAATACGTCGACCACCCATTCCACACCAGTAAAACCGCCCAGAAGATCACACCACAAGCGGCAAACCAAAACGCCCGACCCGCATATTTCTTGCGCAGTTGCCTTTCGGCCTTCTGGTCTTTGAGGTTCTGGTTTCTTTCATCGTCGGTGCCTATGGCTTGCTCGCCACCGGCTTGGGTGTCCTGGTCAGGCCCTGCCGCGGGGGGCAGCGTGAGTTCCAGGTTGTCGAGTTCTTCACTCACGGATGCGGCTCTTTGGGTGAATGAGTGTTGCCATGTCTTCCCAGTCGATGGCGGAACCGTCGGCGCCCTTGAGGGCCCAGGCTGTGCCGTCCTCGTGGGAGAGGTTGGACAGTTGGGTGCCAGACCACTTGCCGTATTTGTTGATGATCCGGTCAATCAAACGATGGGTGTAGGTGTCGCTCTCAGGCACTCTCGGTGTCACGAACACAATATCTTCGGCGTCGGGCTTCAGATTGCTGAGCAACGACGTCACCGGACGATTACCGTAGGATTTCAACTCATGGTAAAGCGACGGGATGACCGGACCATATTGCCAGCGGGCAAAGTGATCATCCATAAGGGGCTGATCCCGTTCGCGCAAATGCCAGGACTGCGTATAAAACAGCAGTTTTTGCAGCTTCATGGGCGTCAGGCCCGAAAGCTTGCCTTCCTTCGCACGTTCAATGAAGGCGTTAGCGACAGCTAGCGCTGAATAAGCCATGAGCACCTCCGTCGTTGCTGGCTACGTTGTCCAAGAGTTTTATACATAGGCCTTGAGTTGTCGACATGCAAGGTGTCGACCGGCAGCAATACCAAGCTGTCGGATAATAGAGCGTCGATAACTGGTTGTATATACAGTATTTTGATTCAAGTTAAGTGAAAGACGCGTGTTTAATGCATAAATATGCAAATTAGCATTTGCCAACCCCAAAAACTCCCGTCACTATCCGCGCTATGCAAAAACGCAACGTTTCTATCGTCTTAAGAGAGCTGCTGGACCGCGACCGGATCTCCCCCACGGAGCTTCACCGGCGCACTGGCGTGCCTCAATCCACACTGTCCCGGATCCTCAGCGGCAAGATCGTTGATCCGTCGGATAAACACATCTCCCGTATCGCCGAGTATTTCCGCGTGAGCACTGATTACCTGCGCGGGCGCGCGGCAGTCGGCGCTTTGCGTGATGACGGGCGCGACCCGATGCATTCGGAACTCAAGGACATAAGCCTGTGGGACGACGACACCCCCGTTAATGATGACGAGGTGTCGATCCCCTTTCTGCGCGAGGTTGAATTGGCTGCTGGATCAGGAAGATTCGTCATCGAGGAAAGCGAGAAGGCCAGCCTGCGGTTCGGCAAGCGCAGCCTGCGGCATAACGGTGTGCAGTTCGACCAGGCCAAGTGCGTGACGGTACGCGGCAACAGTATGTTGCCGGTGTTGCGCGACGGCGCCACGGTAGGGGTGAATGCCGGCAAGAGCGGCATTGGCGATATTGTGGATGGCGACTTGTATGCCATCAATCACAACGGCCAGTTGCGGGTTAAACAGCTCTACCGCCTGCCTTCCGGGATTCGCCTGCGCAGCTTCAATCGTGATGAGCACCCCGATGAGGACTACAGCTTCCAGGAGATTCAGGATGAGCAGATCAGCATCCTCGGTCATGTTTTTTGGTGGGGCATGTACGCCCGCTAACCTCCACGCGTAAGAAGAAACCCGCCCATGTGCGGGTTTTTTTTCGCCCCTGGAAAACCGGCCAAGCCCAAGCCCGCAAGGCTTCTAATGCATTCATGCATTTCCATAGCAAAAATAAATGCATCTATGCATTGACTGTATATGCATACATGCATATTCTTCATCTCAAGCCAGCCAACAAGGCCTGGTGGAGGCGGCAAGGATGCTGCCAAGGAAGACAAGGAAGGCACGCAACATCGGCAAGGACGCCATCGAAGCGATGGCAGGGATGCCAGGCAACACCGGCAAGGATGCCGACGCTCTTTAGTTTCAACGCTTCAACAACAGGCAGCGATGAACCGGCCTTACCGGTTCAGAGGGTTGGCAACTGACCCGGGTGTGCAGCGTAAAGCACCAGAAGCAGTTATCCGGCAGACAGGGATCGTGGTCGGAAAAACATCGAGGAAAGGACCGTACCGCGCCAGTAGCGCCGAAAGTCCGAGGACATCATTACTGAAAAGCCCGGGCGACCGGGCTTTTTGGAATGCCTACCTATCCAAGCATTTGTAAATGAAATACGGACTATTTATTGCTCAGCCAGGAGGCGTGACATGACAAATGAACAGCAAGCGTTAGCGGAAATGCCTATCTGGCTGGTCATCATATTGGCGGTGATCGGCGGGGTGTCAGGTGAAATGTGGCGCGCCGATAAAGAAGGCGCACGTGGCTGGTCGCTGATCCGCCGATTGGCCCTGCGTTCCGGGGCGTGCATGGTCTGCGGGGTGTCGGCCTTGATGCTGTGCTACGCCGCCGGCATGTCGATCTGGACCGCCGGCGCCATTGGTTGCCTGACCGCCATGGCCGGTGCCGACGTGGCCATCGGCCTTTATGAGCGATGGGCGGCCAAGCGCATCGGGATCAACCAAGGCTCCGGCCAGGACCCGCACTAATCGTTGCAAGGACGCGACTTAAAATGACGTTTATCGAAAAGCCATCCCAACTGCCCCAGGCCATCGGCGCGGTGCTGCATGCGGCCTTCCCGGACATCAAGGTCGGCAGTCACCAGGACTTTCAAGGCGATGCTGAACAAACCGGCGTAATGGTTACGGTCGAAGGCAATGGCCCGGGCATTCGCTCTCGCGAGGGGCGCAAGGCCCACGTTCTGGCCATTTCACTCAGGGCCATGGTCGCCCCCGGTGCATTGCCGTTCGACGCCTGCGACCTGGCCAGCCAACTCATGGACCTGGTGCTGGATAACCGTTGGAACCTGCCCCAGGCACAGTGCGATTTGCCGGCGAATATCGTCGCTGCGCCCGCTGTGCGCACGTCTGTGCAAACGGACTACGACACCTGGACGGTTTCCTTCACGCAAACCCTCTATCTGGGGCCGACGTTACTCGACGATCCCACAGGCCAACCGCTATTTGCCTGCACCTGGGACGTCTCCAACATCGACGACCCGGCCCAATACAAGCCACTGGCGGAGTAGCCCATGTTCGACGCGCTGTTACGCATGCAATTGGGACCGATCGTCGAACGCCTGGCCGAGATGGAGTCCCAGCTCGAGGACCTCTACCGCCGCGCCGAGAGCTTCTGCCGGATCGGTATTTGCCAGCAGGTTGATGCGGCCAGCAACACCTGCAAGGTCAGCCACGGTGACCTGCTCACCCCGGCGATCCGTTTTTTCAACCCCAGTGCCGGTGCACAAACCGAAACCCGCATCCCCACCGTGGGTGAGCAATGCCTGCTGCTCAACTACGGCGGGGGGGAGGGTGGTGTGCAATCCGTGGCCCTGTTCGGCCTTAACAGTGATCGCTTCCCGCCGGTCTCCAGCGTGGCGACGCTGACCCGGCGCCGACATCAAGACGGCACCCAAAGCGACTACGACGACGCCAGCCACACCTTCAACTGGGTCAACGGCCCGACCACGTTCAGCGGTTCCCGCGAACAGGTTGACGTCAAAGTCGGCGCCGCCAGCCTGACCCTCAGCGCCCAGGGCATCACCCTGCAAGTCGGTGGCACCAGCCTGTTGCTGGATGCCGGCGGCGCGCACTTCAGCGGCCCGGTGGTGGACCATCAAGGACGCGTCATCAGCCCCCGATAAGGACACCCCATGCTCGGAATCGATAGGAACACCGGGGCGGCCGTCGACGACTGGCTGCAATTTGTGCAGCGCGCCACCCGAGCGCTGACCACCCCTGTGGGCACTCGCCAGAAGCGCCCGTTGTACGGCTCGCTGATCCCGCAATTGCTCGGCCAAAACCTCGGTGACGACCTGTTGATCCTCGCCCAGAGCCACGCCGCGCAAGCCTTCTACAACACCCACAACGGCATCGGCGACTTCGACCCTCAGGTCATCGTCGCCACCCGCCAAGGCGCCGGCCTGCTGTTGCGGTTTGCCGGCACCTGGAAAAACCGCCAACAATCCTTCGAGGTCGTGACATGAGCATGCTGATCCCCGGCCAGAACCAACTGGCGGAACCGGCCATCATTAAGGTCGATGAGTTCGAACCGTTGCTGGCCGAATTCAAAGCGTTTGTCATCGACTATGTTGCCACCCGCGCGCCGCAAAGCGCGGCCAAACTCCAGGTCAGCCTCGACAACGAAAGCGAACTGCTGACCCTGGCCCTGGAAGCCTTTTGCGTGCGTCTGCAAACCCATGAGCGCAAATACAACGCCCGCATCAAGCAGATGCTGGCGTGGTGGGCCACCGGCAGCAACCTGGACGCACGCCTGGCCGACATGGGCCTGGAACGCCAAGTACTCGACCCAGGCGACCCGGCCGCGTTCCCGCCGGTGCCGCCCACCTTGGAAAGCGACGACGACGCCCGCCTGCGTTACTACCTGGCGCCCCACGCCCCAGCGGCGGGCTCGCGCATGCAGTATCGCCGTGAAGTGTTCACCTTGGGCGAGCGCCCAGCAGTGAAAGTGCAAAGTGCGACGCCCGGTGTGGTCACGGTCACCTACACCTTCGACCCGGACGGTTACGCGGCCCAGGTCAAGGACGGCAACGCTCGGCGCACCGCACCGGGCGAAGTCATGGTCACTGTGCTTTCCAGGGAAGGTGACGGCACGCCATCTGCCGACTTGCTTGACGGTGTACGTCGACATTTCGCACGGCCGGATGTACGGCCCGAAACCGATCTGGTCAGCGTTCAAGGCGCACAGATTCAACCTTATAAAATTCGCGTGGTGGCCATGATCAACGCCGGCCCAGACTCGGGGCTGACCCAAGTGGCGGCGCAGAAACTGCTGCAAGACTACGCAGAGTCCTGCCACCGCCTGGAAGGGCGGGTGGACCCCAGCTGGATCGACTACGCCATCCACAGTGCTGGCGCTGCGCAACTGCACATCCTTGAACCGCTGGCGCCGATTGTCAGTACCGCGTTCCAGGCCCCGTATTGCACGGGCGTCGAGGTGGAGGTGCGCACGCTATGAGTGAACCCAACGCAAGTTTGCTGCCGGCCAACAGCTCACCGCTGGAAAAGGCCCTGGACCTGGGTTTCGGCAGATTGCTTGAGCGCGTCACCCCGCCGTTTCCGGCGCTGATGAACCCGCTGCACACCCCCAGCGAATTCCTGCCTTACCTGGCCGCCGACCGCGGCGTCAGCGAATGGGATGCCGAGGCCAGCGAAGCGGAAAAACGCCTGACCGTGGCTTTGTCCTGGCAGATCCAGCGCCAGGCAGGTACGCCCAAGGCGCTGAGCCACGCGGTGGAATCATTGGGCTTCACGCCCAATATCAGCGCCTGGTACCAGCAACGTCCGCTGGGCGTGCCTTACACCTTCGACGTGCAGGCGATCATCGGGCGCAGTTGGTCCAGCGGCGACCACAACCGGCTGATCCGTCGCATCAACGCGGCAAAAAGTGAGCGCGATCAGGCGACGATCACCATCGTGCACGAGACCGAAGGCCAGCTCGCGCTCACGCACGTGCTCGACGCGCCTTTAAGCGACGGCGAGTTCTACCTGAACGGCGCGTTGCCGGAATTGGCGCTGGTGGCTCGGCTCAACAGTGCCGGGGTTGCCCAGCACTACACCATTAACGATTACGACCTCAGGGCGCAGCCATGACAGATGAAATCACGCGCCTGGTGCGCTTCACCTCCAAAGGTTTGGATGAAGTGCTGCAGGCAAAGAACCAGGGCCTCAAAGGCGAAATCACCCACATCGGCGCCGGCACCGGCCGCTACAACCCCGACGGCAGCGAAGTGGCCTTGCGTGACGAGCGCCAACGGGTGGCCATCGTCGATTACGAAGACCTGGGCGAACGCCAACTCAGGATGGCCGCGCTGTTTGACGGCGACGGCGAGTATGAGATTGGCGAGTTCGGGTTTTACCTCGCCAGCGGGACGTTGTTGGCGGTGTATTCCGTGGCGGGGAAGTTGCTGACGTATAAAGCGGCGGCGGCAAGGGTGCTGCAGAAGTTTACGCTGGATGTTTCGCCGTTGCCGGCGGATAGCGTGACGATTGTGGTGGGGAGTGAGAACTTGAATCTGTTGTTGGCGGAGGAGATCGCGATTATGGCCGCGGCTTCGGTTGGCAATATGTCCCGCCACGTTGATTTGATGTTTCGGGTTATGCATCTTGAAGCGAAGTAGTAGCACTGACAAAAGTGCTGGAAAGATTAACTGACAGGGAGTTGATGATGGGACTTGAAACGACTATCACGAAAGTTGTGGATGCATGTAACAAGCTTACGGAGACGGTTACCAACCAAATTGGGAAGATTGATGCGCGGGTAGAGGCCGCTTCGAGTCAGTTTACTGCTTGGCGTAATAGTGTGCAGGCTAAGGATATTAATGGTCGTGCGCTTTATAAACAGGATATTGACCTCACTGGATTGTCCACAGAGGTGTTTTATCCTGTTTGGTGGACCATGCCCGGTAACGAGGCGGGTGAAACGGAAATTACCGTCTCGCGGGTATATTATCGAGACAGTGACAAAGCACCCTTCGGTGAGGGGATTTATCACATCGCTGGCTTGAACTTGCAACTCGAGGGCGTCGGGTATATATGGAACGGTGATGCTAACTTCCTAGCTATCAAGCGCATCTCCCAGACTTACCGTGAAACGGTGAGAGGTGTTTCGTTTGGCATGGTTTGTACAGCACGTGCCGTTACTGGGCTCAAGCCTATGTATTTGGGTTTGGTCGCTGGACAACTAACGAATGCTCCGCAGTTTTCTGGGATGTACCTGAGGGGTGGGCTGAGCTATACCATCACCAAAACATTTGATTATCCTGTTAATTACAGCAAGTTAGACACTGAAGTGATTATGAAGGATGACGTTAACGCCGATTGGGAAGTTCGTTGGGCGGTGAAACCTTATTCCTTGGCTCAGGCAGAGGTTGCGCTCGGTAAAACCCTCGAAGAGAAGCGTTTGGCTTATTCCCACGATAACGACATTCGCTATACCGCCAAGGTTTAAGGAGTGATCAAATGACTTTGTTTATCGAAAAGTTGGTAACCCCTGCGGGCGACTCGTTGATCAACGTACCCGCCAGCCCGCAGACCCTCAAAGGTCTGGGCTTTAGCGATGAGGCCGCTCAGACGCTGATCGAGAACGCCACGTCCGCAGCCGCGCTCGCTAGCACTATTGCTGCCCGCCGCTCTGCCTATGTCAGCGAAGCTGACCCGATGTACCTTGAATGGCAATTCGACGGTACAGCTGAAAAGGAAAAAGAGTGGCGAGCCAAAGTAGCCGAAATCAAAGCGCGTTTCCCATTACCTGAAGATAAGTAGTAAACCACCGCGAAAGCGGTTTTTTTTCGCCTCCCCAAAGCCCCTCCCCGCAGGGGCTTTTGCATTTTCCACCCGGAGATTTCCACCCATGCCCACCCGCCAAACCTACACCGTCCTCATCCCATTCCCCATCGGCAACGGCCATTGGTCCACCGCCGGCGAGGAGCTGGAACTGCTCGACGTTGAAGCATCCGCCCTGCGCACCGCTGGCCGCCTGGAACTGACCAGCGTCCTCAACTCCACCCCCAAGAAGGCTGAATAACCATGGCAGAAGTCCTGAACTTCGAGCACAACGGCATCACTGTGAATGCCACTGAATCCCCCGAGGCCATGGGTGGCCTTGGCGATAACGTCATTGGCCTGGTCGGCACTGCGCCGAATGCCCATGCGTCGATTCCGAAAAACGCGCCGTTTCGCATCAACAGCTTCACCACCCAGGCGCTGCTGGACCCCACCGGCACCGAGTCGGGCACTTTGTTCCAGGCGGTGTACCAGATCCTCAAGGTGGTGAAGGTGCCGGTCTATGTGGTCATCGTCGAAGAAGGCGCTACCCCGGCCGACACGATCAACAATGTGATCGGCGGCAACGACCCGGTCACCGGTCGCAAACTGGGCCTGGCGGCCCTGAGCAGCGTGCCAGAAGACCTGACCATCATCGGCGCTCCAGGCTTTACCGGCACCAAGGCTGTGGCCGGTGAGTTCGCCTCGTTCGGCAAACGCATCAAGGCCCGTGTGGTGCTCGATGGCAAAGACGCTTCCGTTGCCGACCAAGTGACCTACAGCGGCGAGCTGGGCGGTGCCGACCTGGGCTTCGACCGTTGCCTGCTGGTACACAACATGCCGTCGGTGTACTCCAAGGCCGCGAAGAAGAATGTGTTCCTGTCGCCATCCTCGCTGGCCATCGCCGCACTGGCCAAGGTCAAGCAGTGGGAAAGCCCGGGTAACCAGGTGACCTTCGCCGAGGACGTTTCCCGCGTGGTCGAGTACAACATCCTCGACACCTCCACCGAAGGCGACCTGCTCAACCGCTACGGCGTGAGCTATTACGCCCGCACCATCCTCGGCGGTTTCTCGTTGCTGGGTAACCGCTCCATCACCGGCAAGTTCATCAGCTACGTCGGCCTGGAAGATGCCATCAGCCGCAAGCTGGTCAAGGCCGGCCAGAAAGCCATGGCCAAGAACCTCACCAAGTCCTTCATGGACCAGGAGGTCAAGCGCATCAATGACTGGCTGCAAACTCTGGTGGCCGACGAAACCATTCCCGGCGGCAGCGTGTACCTGCACCCGGAGCTGAACAGCGTAGAGAAGTACAAGAACGGCACCTGGTTCATCGTCATCGACTACGGCCGCTACGCGCCGAACGAACACATGGTTTATCAACTCAACGCCCGCGATGAAATCATCGAGCAGTTCCTGGAGGACGTTCTCTAATGTTTACCAACCGAGTCAGACAGGCCATTGCGGCCACCCTTCAAGGCCTGCCGTTGTCGGCAACCGTTGATTCCTTTACGCCGCCGAAGATCGAGTTCGAGATGGACCCGATGACCGGTGGGCGCTTCATCGCCGAGGAGGTCGCCAAAAGCGCCAAGGTGCTGAATGCAACCCTGGTACTGCAAGGTGTTGGCGCCCAAGTCCTGCTGGCGCTTGGCGTCACCCAGGGTGACGACATCCTGTTGAGCGTGCGTGAAGCCGGTCAGGATCAGGACGGCAAGACCTACTTCACCTACCACACCGTGGGCGGCAAGCTGAAGTCCCTGGCCGAGACAGCGCTGACGATGAACGCCAAGCCAGTCACCACTCTGGAACTGTCCTGCCGTACCTACAACCGTCTGGAAAATGGCATTCCAGTGATCGACATCGACGTGCGCACCCAGAAGTTTGTGCTCAACGGCGTCGACATTCTTGGCGATGCCCGCCGCGCTGTGCTGATGCCTTAAGGGCCGGCGCAATCTGAAGCGAGCACGGTCAAGGTGGGAGCTGGCTTGCCTGCGATACAGGCGACTCGGTATCCCTGGAGCATCGAGTGGATGCCATCGCAGGCAAGCCAGCTTCCACAGGGGCCGTGCTCAGGTTTAGATTTTTCGCACTTTTCAACACCGCTCAACAAGGAATTGCCCCATGGCCTGGATGCCTCCGTTGCACATCCTGCTGTCCCCGATCACCGCCGATACCGGTGCGACGATCGAGCAGGTTCAACTCAAACCGTTGTTCTACGCCGCGCAAAAAGACGCGCTGGCCCGGGCCGGTGATGACGAGGACGACCAGTTCTTTGAACTGGCGAAACTCGCCACCGGCCTGTCGGAAAAAGAGCTCGACCAACTCAAGCGCCCGGACTACGTGAGCATTGCGCAGTACGTACACGAAATGTCGACCCGACCTGCATCGTTTTTTCTCGCGCAAACCGATAGCCCGCGCGAGTCGTTAACGTGCGAACAAGTTGCCTTGCTGCTGCCGCTGGACGCGAGCGGTCGCACTCTCACCAGCGTCACCCTGGAAATGCCCGCCTTGCGCGCTACCAAGGTGATGAAAAAAATCGCCACTAACAAAGACCGGGCCGAGTTCATCACCGCTCACTGCACCGGCCTGATGATTCCCGATCTTGCCGGCCTGACCGTGCCCGACTGGACCGAACTGCAGGAGCGCATTGACGATTTTTTAAACAAACCGGCGGACTTCTTTCGGAACGCGACATCGAAGTGATCCTCGATGTAGTGCCGCTGGTTTACTCGGTAAGCGAAGCGGAAATCCTCGACTGGGAAGTCGGAAAAGCAATGCGCCGCTACGACATCGCAATCAGTCGTCTTGGCGTTAAACAGGAGTAGAGCGCAATGGCAGACGGTAATCATGGAGCGGGGTCAGCCATTGCCAAGGAAGGCGTGATGACTCAGGGCTCACTTGCAATGGCAGGGGCACAAGCCAGCCTCAAGCCTATGGCGCAAACTCTGGCGAGCCCGCTGGAGGCACCGGGGAGTACGGCGAATTTGGCATTGGCATTGGCCGATGCCAGCTTGCAGATCAAGCATCTGGCGGACGGGCAGGTACGGTTGGTCGATACGCTGGAGCTGTTCAACGTCTCGTTGCTCAAGGTGATGGACGCCCGGCAAGCTCAAACTGCCGGGAACGCAGAGGGTACGAAGACCGTCGCGGCTACAGACAAGCGCACACCCTCGCAGGCGCTGGACGCCGCGATGACCGACCTTGATCAACTGTTGAGGTTTACTCGCAATGAGCGCAAGGCATTGCGCGAAGCCAACCTTGCCATGGCATCCGAGCCGGTGGTGGCCGCCAGTGGTGCCAGCGCCGTCGACCTCGCTAAGGTCGAGTATGCCGCCGCCCGCACAGGTATTGGCAGCGATCGTAAGGACGCTTCAGGCAATATTGACCCCGTTGGGCGCCAGGCAGACCTGCAGCAGTTCACCCGCGACGCCGCAATCATGGCGACCGCGTTCAAGATCGACGTCAAAAATGCCGGCGAACTCATGGGCGGCTGGCGCGAGTCAATGCACCTTGATCGCGCACAAGCCTTGGACCTTGCCGACGCAACAAACGTGCTGGGCACTCAGGTATCGCTCAAGGCCGAATCGGCGGATATCGGGGCTATTGTGCAACTCCAGGGCGCCGCCGCGAAGGCTGCGGGCATGAGCCCCGAACAGGCAGCAGCGCTTTCGGCGGCGTTGTTGAGCGCAGGTAACAGCAAGGCTGTTGCTGGTGCCGGACTGGAAAAAATCAGCGCCGTCCTGGCTAAAGGCGACAACGCCTCTGCAGGGCAACGCAGTGCCTGGGCAGAGCTCAAGCTTGATCCCAAAGTACTCGCGGCGGGCATGAAACAGGACGCCCCGCAGGCCGTGCTTACGGTGCTGGAGGCGCTCAAGTCGCAACCCGCTGAAAGGCAGGCGGTGCTGGCGACGCAGTTGTTCGACGGCAACCAGACGATTTTGAGCCTGGTACCGGTGATCGACAGAGTGAAACAGGCCTTTTCGCTGGTCGCAGAAAAGTCCACCTACGCCACTTCGACGCTGGGCGACCAAGGTTCGGTGCTGCGTTCGGCCGCGGTTCGTGCGGACTCTACTTACGCACGTCGGCAAGCCTACGAGGCCAGTACCACACGCTTGAGCACCGCCTCTGATACAGCGTTGGCCCCCGTTGTGGATACCTCGCTGACCGCAATGAACGGCCTGGTCAGCGGCGTGGCTTGGCTCGCGGAAGGCCTGCCCAAGGCTGCCGCAGCCGTCACCCTGGCGGGTGCGGTGCTGATCCCGGTGGTTTCCGGTGTTTTCGGTGCCGTGAAGGACAAGATTTTCGAAAAGGTCGCAGGGAAAGTACTCGGAGAGGGGCCGGCAGCAGGGAATAAAACCACACCGCCGGGCAGCCAGCGCAAAGCCCCGAGCAATGACGAGCACAGCGGTAATCGCCCGTCTGCTTCCGGCCCTGGCATCTCTGGCAAAGCGGCGAAGGTGAGCACGCTGGCCAAAGGGGTGCCCCTGGGTTTGGTGGTGGCCCAGGCCGGTGTCGAGATGACGCGAGGCGCGATGACCGGAAACCTGGGTCAAGCGGTTGGCACCAGCGTGGGCTCTATCGGCGGCGGTGTTGCCGGCGGTGTCGTTGGTGATGTGGCCGGGATGGCGATTGGCCGAGCGGTCGGCACGCTGGCGGGAGCTGTTATCGGTTCGGTCGTTCCGGGTGCCGGCACAGTGTTGGGCGGGGTGATGGGCGGGGTGATGGGAGGCGTCGCCGGTGGCGCAATCGGCAAGGTAGTCGGTGGTGCCGTGGGCACTTTCGTGGGCAGTGACGTCGGTGCGTGGCTGGCTGAAAAAGTGATGGGGACGGGCGATCGCCTGCCATCCCCCACAGAGGTCAGCAAAAACCTCAACGCCCCTCAAGCCGACAACCGCCAAATCAACTTCGCCCCGCAAATCACCATCACCGCGCCTGAGCAAGCCAGCCATCAACAACTGGCGGCGCTCGTGGTGCAACAGATCGAAGCGCAATTTACCCCGCTGTCGATGGACAACCTGCTGGCGACCCGACGCGGCGCAGCACTCACCGATGGAGCTGTGTGATGCGACAACAGATGGTCTTGGGCACTTTTATTTTCGGGCTGTCCCGTGGGTTCGCCTACGACACCCTTGACCGAGGTAGCAGCGGGGGGTGGGTCAGCCTCGACATCATTGCCGGCAAACCTAAATCCAGCCAGGTCGGCCAGGGGCTCGAAACGCTGGCATTGGGCGGCAAGGCTGCGCGTGCCAAGGGCATGGCGCGCCTGGATGAGTTGCGCGCCCTGCAGGCCCTGCGCACGCCGTTGCCTTTGGTAGACGGATTAGGGCGTAACTGGGGGCTATGGACCATCAAGTCGATCAGTGAAAAACAAGCCAGCGTGATCGACGACGGTACGGCCATGGTGATCAATTGGTCGTTGGTACTGGAGGAGTTCGTCAATGCGTAGGGTTCGAAGTATTGCCGGCGACTCGGTGAACCTGTTGCTCTACCGCCAACTGGGGCGCAGTGATGATGCCGCAGAAGAGGCGTTGTGGCGCTTGAATCCGGAGTTGGCCGAACAGGGCGCAGTACTGCCTGCGGGCGTCAGTGTGCTGGTGCCCGAATTGGATGCGCAACCGGTCGCAAGCCGGCCGGTTTCCGCCTGGGATTAAGGAGCCATCATGGCACTCGGATTTACACCTGTAGTGGAGCTTTATGGAACCAATGCCGCGCTATTTAACGAGCGGTTATTGGAGTGGGAACACACCGACGCAGCGGGGTTTGTATCTGATCAACTGAAGCTGACCCTCGATATCGAGGGGCTTGAAGGGCTGCCCGATCTGGGCGGCAAAATCGGCCTGCGTGTTGGATACCTGGAATCGGGCCTAGTGGATAAGGGCGTGTTCAAGATCACCCAGCGTACGCCCTCGATGTTTCCATTGCGCCTGGTACTGGTGGCCACGGCGGCACCGTTCGACGAGCACGAATTCAAACAGCGACGCACTGCCAGCCATGGGCCGATAACCCTGGGGGCGCTGTTTCGTCAACTGACCACTCGGTACGGTTTTTCCCCGCGTGTGGCGCCTGAACTCGACGGTGAGCCCATCGCGCATATCGATCAGACCAATGAAAGCGACATGGCTTTTCTCACGCGCTTGGCCAAGCGCTTCGATGCGGTGGCCAAGCCTGTCGATGAGCTGTATGTACTGGGGCGTAAAGGCCAGATCAAGACGCTGTCGGGCAAGGCAATGCCGGATGTGCGGTTGTCGATTACCCATGACAATCGTCCAGGCGAGCGTGCGTTCATCAGCGCCAGCTTCACCGACGCCAGCCGTGCCAAATACAACGGCGCGCAAACCTCATGGTGGGATGCCGCAGGCGGCAAACAGCATGTTATCCAGGTGGGCGTCGCTCCCTTCAAAGTGGTGACACAGCGATACCAGAGCGAGGACGAAGCGCGCTCGGCGGCGCAGGGAGAGATGCGGCGGGTGGGGCGCGAAGGGTTGCAGATCGATGTGGTCTGCCCTGGCAACCCCTCGTTGGCTGCTGAAGGCCTGTTGCTGCTGGATGAGTCGTGGCCGGGGTTCATGCAAGGGCGCTGGTCGATTAAAACGGTGAAATCCAAGGGCGAACGCAAAGGTGGCTATCGGAGTACGGTCCAGGCCAGCGGTTTGTCGGTGTAGAGGCTTCCTTAGAGTAAAACCCATGGTCATCACACATGCTCAGCTTCTGGGCGTAATGCCTGGAGCCCGCCTTCGCGCGGGCTTTTTTTTAACCTTTCTAAATGCGGCCTTCGCTGCACACCAGATCAATACGGCCCGTCGCGTTGCCGCCTTCCTCGCCCAAGTTGGCCACGAGTCTGCCCAGTTGCAGTACGTGCGCGAACTGGGCAGTGATCAATACCTGAGCAAGTACGACACCGGCAGCTTGGCCGCGCGGCTGGGCAACACCCCTGAGGCGGACGGTGATGGGCAAATGTATCGGGGCAGGGGGCTGATCCAGATCACCGGGCGCCGCAATTACATGGCATGCAGCCAAGCGCTGTTCGGTGACGATCGCTTGCTTGGACAACCGCAGTTGCTGGAGCAGCCACAGTGGGCCTGCGAATCCGCCGCCTGGTTCTGGCAAAGCAACGGTCTCAATGAACTCGCCGACAAAGACCAGTTCACCACCATCACCCGCCGCATCAACGGCGGCCTCAACGGCCTGGACGACCGTTTGCAGTTGTGGGTGCGAGCGAAGGCGGTGCTGTGCGTTTCCTAGGTGCGTTTCGCTCGGTCGGTGTGTGCCTGCTCATGGTGCATGTGTGGCAGGTGCAGGCCGTCGCGCATTAGTCTCTTGATGCACTCTGTGTCTTGCATGGTCGATGGGCTCCTGTAGGGTAGGCAAACCCCCGCCCATTCCTGGAGACGACCGTGAAGGAAATCACTCAACTGGCTGCCGAACTGGGGCGCCGTTTGCAGGTGCTCAGTGCCCACGTCACCACTGCCGAGTCCTGTACCGGCGGCGGTATTGCCGAAGCCATCACGCGCATCCCGGGCAGTTCGGCCTGGTTCGAGGCGGGCTATGTCACTTATTCCAACCGACAGAAGACCCGGCAACTGAATGTGCCGGAAAAACTGTTCGCCAAAGTCGGGGCCGTCAGCCAGGAAGTGGTGGAAGCGATGGCCCGGGGCGCGCAGGAAAAAAGCCTGGCCCGATTTGCCGTGGCGGTCAGCGGTGTGGCCGGCCCCGATGGCGGCTCGCCGGACAAGCCTGTAGGCACCGTTTGGCTGGCCTTTGCCGTGGGCGACGAAGTCACGGCCGAGCTTGCGCACTTCCCCGGCAACCGCGACGAGGTCCGCCGACAAACGGTAAAAGCCGCGCTGGAGGGCTTGTTGCGACGAGCAGCAGCAGAAATAGACAATCAGGGGTAGGCGATCACCGATCTTTGTGGAACAATACTGTCTACTTATACAGGTGTTGGCCGTCAGGCCTTATTGATTACGTGAGGACTTTAATGGACGACAACAAGAAGAAAGCCTTGGCTGCGGCCCTGGGTCAGATCGAACGTCAATTCGGCAAGGGTGCCGTAATGCGTATGGGCGATCACGACCGTCAGGCGATCCCGGCTATTTCCACTGGCTCTCTGGGTCTGGACATCGCACTCGGCATTGGCGGCCTGCCAAAAGGCCGTATCGTTGAAATCTACGGTCCTGAATCTTCCGGTAAAACCACCCTGACCCTGTCGGTGATTGCCCAGGCGCAGAAAATGGGCGCCACCTGTGCGTTCGTCGACGCCGAGCACGCCCTGGATCCTGAGTACGCCGGCAAACTGGGCGTCAACGTTGATGACCTGCTGGTTTCCCAGCCGGACACCGGCGAGCAAGCCCTGGAAATCACCGACATGCTGGTGCGCTCCAACGCCATCGACGTGATCGTGGTCGACTCCGTGGCGGCCCTGGTGCCCAAGGCTGAAATCGAAGGCGAAATGGGCGACATGCACGTGGGCCTGCAAGCCCGCCTGATGTCCCAGGCGCTGCGTAAAATCACCGGTAACATCAAGAACGCCAACTGCCTGGTGATCTTCATCAACCAGATCCGTATGAAGATCGGCGTGATGTTCGGTAGCCCGGAAACCACCACCGGTGGTAACGCGCTGAAGTTCTACGCTTCGGTCCGTCTGGATATCCGCCGTACCGGCGCGGTGAAGGAAGGCGACGAGGTTGTGGGTAGCGAAACCCGCGTCAAGGTTGTGAAGAACAAAGTGGCGCCGCCATTCCGTCAGGCCGAGTTCCAGATTCTCTACGGTAAGGGTATTTACCTGAACGGCGAGATGATCGACCTGGGCGTACTGCACGGTTTCGTCGAGAAGTCTGGTGCCTGGTATGCCTACAACGGCAGCAAGATCGGTCAGGGTAAGGCCAACTCGGCCAAGTTCCTGGCGGACAACCCGGATATCGCTGCCACGCTTGAGAAGCAGATCCGCGATAAGCTGCTGACCGCCGCGCCAGATGTAAAAGCGGCTGCCAACCGTGAGCCGGTTGAAGAAGTGGAAGAAGCCGACACTGACATCTGAAGCAAACGATGACTGTTGTACTGGATACGCTCGTCGCCGTTCGGCGTACTGCGATGGACCTGCTCGCTCGCCGCGAGCATGGTCGAGTCGAGCTGACGCGCAAGTTGCGTCAGCGCGGCGCAGAGCCTGAGATGATCGAAACAGCCCTCGACCGGTTGACGGAAGAAGGGCTGTTGTCGGAAGCCCGTTACCTTGAAAGTTTTGTGTCTTACCGCGCACGCTCCGGTTATGGCCCTGCGCGGATTCGCGAAGAGTTGAGCCAACGTGGCCTGCAACGTGCCGATATCGACCTCGCGCTACGTGAGTGCGGTATCAGTTGGCAGTCGCAATTGGAGGAAACCTGGCGTCGAAAGTTTGCGGGCCACCTTCCAATTGATGCCAGGGAGCGTGCGAAGCAAGGTCGCTTCTTGAGTTATCGCGGGTTTTCGATGGACATGATCAGCCGCTTGTTGAGCGGTCGGGATATGGACGACTGAACGCCAAAAAACAAAAGGCCCACTATGAAAATAGTGGGCCTTTTTTTTCGCCTGTAAAAAAGTCACGCTGTCTCTGGCGTCATCCGTTGCTGGGCCTTGCCCTGAGCGTGCGCCCAGTTCTCCGGCAGGTTGATGTAATCCACCAACTCCCGCAGCCGCCCCTGATCGCGACCGTTGAAATTGAATACCAGGCGCGTCAAATGGCTGAACCGCGGTTCGTCATGGTCTTCGCCTGTATAGGCGAGTTGCTGGAATTCGCCACTGAGCCGCAGGCTGGCAAACGCTTGCTGCATATGGGCCAGGGCGCGATCACTCAGGGGATGATTCATGCGCACCACAAACTCACGTTTCAACCAACGGGTGGAGTGGAAGTTGGCGTAGAACTGGTTGATTTCGTCTACCGCCTCTTCAGCGCTGTAGACCAGACGGACCAGTTTGAGGTCGGTGGGCAGGATATAGCGATTGGCTTCCAACTGACTGCGGATGAAGTCCAGGGCGCCTTGCCAGAACCCACCGCCCGGCGCATCCAGTAGCACTACCGGCACCAGCGGGCTCTTGCCGGTCTGGATCAGGGTCAGCACTTCCAATGCCTCGTCGAGGGTGCCGAAACCGCCAGGGCACAACACCAGCGCGTCGGCTTCCTTGACGAAGAACAGCTTGCGGGTAAAGAAGAAGTGGAATGACAGCAGGTTGTCGGTGCCATCAATGGTCGGGTTGGCGTGCTGTTCAAAGGGCAGGGTGATATTGAACCCCAGGCTGTGCTCCAGGCCCGCGCCTTCGTGGGCAGCAGCCATGATGCCGCCACCGCCACCGGTGATGACCATCAGGTCGGAACGTGCCAACGCCGCACCCACCTCTCGGGCCAGCGCATACAGGGGGCTTTCCACTGGCGTACGCGCCGAGCCGAATACTGTGACTTTGCGCCGGCCCTTGAACTGTTCGAGGACGCGAAAGGCATGGTCCAATTCGCGAATGGCGCGCAGGGTAATCTTGGCGTTCCAGCGGTCACGGTCGTCCTGTGCCATGCGCAGGACGGTGAGGATCATGTCTCGATAAAGAGGAATATTCGGACTGTTGGGGGCGATCAACTGAATTTGTGCGTCGACCTGCTGGGTGAGGTCGGTCCCGATTTCTTCAAAATGACGAAGCAGCAAATCATTCGATTCATAAGGCATTCAATTTCTCCTTCTTTACAGGGCCTGGGTCGTCGACGAAAACGTCGCCTGGGCCACGACACTGCTTGTGTCGCGGCATGCCGCAGGAGGGCAGGCCTTTTTTGCCCTGAAAATATGACAGAACAGCATTAAAAGCTGTGGTGGGCGGGCATCTGGGATGAATTGATCATGGGCCGAAAAACCCTTGGCTGGCAACCGCTTATTGGTGGCTCATTACGCAGTTTAGTCGTTGGTGGCAAACGCAGAGCAAGCGTGCGCGCCGCTGGGAAGCAGCGCGGGAGGGTCAAGCAGAGGTTACTTTTTCTTCTTCGCTGGCGCCGGGCAATCGGACTCTGCGAACTTGACCGAAGCCACCGGGCGATTGGTCTTGTTCTCGGTGATTTCATAGCGCATCACTGCGCCCTTGGCCATCAGCTCGCGATAGCCTGGGTTGGTGCACACGCTGCGCCCCAGCTGGAAATACACAGCCTTGGGGTTGGCGCGCATCTGTTCGGCACGGTCGGGCAGCACGCTGAGGTGATCAATCAGCTGCATGCCTTCAACGGTGTAGGCGACTTCCAGGGTTTTTTCGTCGATTTCCCGGGGCAGGTCCTTATTGCTTTCAGCCGCGACGCTTTGCAGCTTCTTGTTCATTTGAGCCTCCAGCAGCGAGGCCGCATGGGCGCCCATAGGCAAGACCAGCGCAAGGGCGACGGATGGGGCAACAAGGCGCAGCATGGAACGCAGCATGAAACTCTCCTGATTCGGTTACTGGTGCATAGACCAGCCACTGGGCTGTGCGTTCAGTGGCGCGCAATTATAGGTGAGCCCTTGCCACTACAGCCAGGCGTATCGCTGGTAAACTGCGGGACTTCTGTTTTTCACGAGTTTGTTCCGTGTCGATTTCCCTTTCTTCGCTGCGTGCCCGATGAGCCACGCCGTCTCCCGTTTGCGTACCCAGCGTCTGGCGCGTGCCGTCAGGCCGTTTCTCAATCGGGGTTCGCGTGCTGAGCGCTGTCCCGGCTGTCGGGTCATTCCCGAATACTGCCTATGTGCCTGGCGGCCGCAGGTAGAAGCCAAGTCCGCCATGTGCCTGTTGATGCATGACGTAGAGCCGATGAAACCCAGCAACACAGGCTGGCTGATCGCCGATGTCATACACGACACCACAGCGTTCGCCTGGTCGCGCACCGAAGTCGACCCTGAGCTGCTCAGGTTGCTGGCCGACCCGCAGTGGCAACCGTACATCGTATTCCCCGGTGAATTTGTGGCGCCGCAACGGGTGGTCAGTGAAGTGTGCGTGGAGGAGGGCAGGCGCCCGCTGTTCATTCTGCTGGACGGTACTTGGAGCGAAGCGCGCAAGATGTTTCGCAAAAGCCCCTACCTGGAACATTTACCCGTGCTGAGCCTGGCGCCCGAGCAGCTGTCGCGTTACAAGCTACGGCGCTCCAAGCGTGATGATCATTTCTGCACCGCCGAGGTGGCGGCGCTGTGCCTGGAACTGGCCGATGACCTGGCCGCCAGCGAAGTGCTGGATGCCTACCTTGATGTGTTCAGCACCCATTACCTGGCTGCCAAGTTCCAACTGCCACTGGATGCGGCGGACACCGTGCATACCCGCCTTGCACCCTACATCCCGGCGGGATAACCAGACGACGTTTGCATGATGGCACTGTAAGCCCGCAACCCGCTAAAATCCCCACGGGCGTAGTGCTTGACCCTCCAGGCTACGCTGGGCATGCTGTGCGCCGATTGGGTGCAACCGTGAATTATCGACGTCGTTTCATGTGTTTTTGACGTTGAACGGGCCCTGTGGCGATCGCTGCCTGGCCGTCGCCTTGTGTATTGGTGAACCCTGAACCCATCAGGGCTCCCATAAAAAACAGGATCATTTAACCAATGGCCACATACGAAATCCTGATTGCCGATGACCACCCGCTGTTTCGCAGCGCACTGCATCAGGCCGTAACCTTGGGCCTTGGCCCCGATGTACGTCTGGTCGAAGTGGCCAGCATTGCCGAACTGGAAACCCGCCTTACCGAAAAATCCGACTGGGACCTGGTGTTGCTCGACCTGAACATGCCGGGCGCCTACGGTTTCTCCGGGTTGGTGCTGCTGCGTGGGCAATACCCGCAAATACCGGTGGTGATGGTCTCGGCCCAGGAAGAAGCCGATGTGGTGGTGCGCTCCAAGGAGTTTGGCGCCAGCGGTTTCATTCCCAAGTCCAGCGCGATGGAAGATATCCAGAAAGCTGTGCGTACGGTGTTGGACGGCGATGTGTCCTGGCCACCCCAGGCGTTTGAAGAAATCAATGTGTCCGATGAAGCCAAGGCCGCCCGCGATGGCCTGGCCAGCTTGACGCCCCAGCAGTTCCGGGTATTGACCATGGTCTGCGAAGGGTTGTTGAACAAGCAGATTGCCTACGAGTTGAGTGTGTCCGAAGCGACCATCAAGGCCCACGTTACGGCGATTTTCCGCAAGTTAGGCGTGCGTACGCGCACCCAGGCGGCGTTGCTGTTGCAGCAACTTGAGTCTATTTCGCAACATTAAGTTACAGCCGCTTCACGCTTTTTTGACTTTGCGTGATCTAGCTTCCCCACTTCTTTGGTTCAGTTGCCTACATCTATGTCGCCTTTCAAGGGTCAAACCGGTATCAAACGTATCTTCAACGCAGGGGGCTATTCCCTGGATGGCCTGCGTGCAGCTTTCACTGGCGAGGCGGCATTCCGCCAGTTGGTGTTGCTGAACGTCATCCTGATCCCCGTGAGCTTTTTCCTGCAGGTCAGTCGGGTTGAACGGGCGCTGCTGATTGCAGTGTGTCTGCTGGCGCTGATCGTCGAATTGCTCAACTCAGCGGTAGAAGCGGCCATTGACCGTATTTCCCTGGACCGTCACCCGCTGTCCAAGAACGCCAAGGACATGGGCAGCGCCGCGCAATTCGTGGCACTGACCATGATCACCCTGGTATGGGCCGTCATCCTGATCTGAGGATCACGCGATACTCGGCAGCACGATCTCGTCGCTGCGCTGCACCCCTGCGGTGAAAGCGCGGCACAGTTCGAGAAACTCGCGCATCGCCGAGGTCTGGTACTTCTGCTTGTGCCAGATGAAGTAGAACTGCCGGGCCAGGTCCAGGTCTGGGGTTTCTACCGGCACCAGGCTGCCACGGCGGAACGCATCGCGCAGCGCCAGCCGCGAAATGCAGCCAATGCCCAAGCCCGACTCCACAGCCCGCTTGATCGCCTCAGTGTGTTCCAGCTCCAGGCGGATATTCAGTGCGCTGCGGTGATGACGCATGGCCTGGTCGAAGGTCAGACGCGTGCCCGAGCCCTGTTCCCGCAGGATCCAAGCTTCGTGCGTCAACTCGTCCATGGTGGCCACGCCACGCTTGGCCAAATGATGCTGAGGGGCGCAGAACACCACCAGCTCATCTTCTACCCAGGTTTGCACCTCGATATCCGGGTGGCTGCAGTCGCCTTCGATTAGACCCAGGTCAATTTCGTAGTGCGCCACCTGGTGCACGATATGCGCAGTGTTCTGCACATGCAGCTTTACCTGGCTCTCGGGGTGTTGCTGCATAAAGCTACCAATCAGCAGCGTCGCCAGGTAATTGCCAATGGTCAGCGTCGCGCCGACCGCCAGCGAGCCGAAGCCAGACTTGCCATTGAGCAGGTCTTCGATTTCCTTGGCCTGGTCCAGCAATGCCACAGCCTGGGGCAATAGCTGGTGACCGAGGGCGTTGAGGCTCAGGCGTTTACCGGCGCGGTCGAACAATTGACAGCTGGATTGACGCTCCAGCTCGGTAATTGAGGTGCTGGCGGCGGATTGAGATAAGGCCAGAAGGCCAGCAGCACGCGAGACGCTTTCCTGCTGGGCGACGGCGACGAAAACTTGCAGTTGACGGAGAGTAAATCGCATATCGATATAACCGATAACCCTTATCTTAATAATCCAGTTAACAGATATTGTCGCCGCCATTAGAATGCTGTGCAATTGCGCATCCTTACCTTTGGCGCAGACCCATTTCCAGGAGTCCCCCGTACATGAGCAACATGAACCACGAGCGTGTCCTCAGTGTTCATCACTGGAACGACACTCTGTTCAGCTTCAAGTGCACCCGCGATCCGGGCCTGCGCTTCGAGAACGGTCAGTTCGTGATGATCGGCCTGCAACAGCCCAACGGCCGCCCGCTCATGCGCGCTTACTCCATTGCCAGCCCGAACTGGGAAGAGCATCTGGAGTTCTTCAGCATCAAGGTGCCCGATGGCCCGCTGACTTCCCAGTTGCAGCATCTGAAGGAAGGCGACGAGATCATCATCAGCAAAAAACCGACAGGCACCCTGGTGCTTGACGATTTGAAGCCGGGCAAGCATCTGTATCTGCTCAGCACTGGTACTGGCCTCGCTCCATTCATGAGCGTGATCCAGGACCCGGAGACCTACGAGCGTTTCGAAAAAGTCATCCTGTGCCACGGCGTGCGCTACGTCAACGAAGTCGCCTACCGCGAATTCATCACCGAGCACCTGCCGCAGAACGAGTTCTTCGGCGAGGCCCTGCGTGACAAGTTGATCTACTACCCTACCGTGACCCGCGAGCCGTTCGAAAACGAAGGCCGCCTGACCGACCTGATGCGCAGTGGCAAGCTGTTCAGCGACATCGGCCTGCCGCCGATCAATCCTGAGGACGACCGCGCCATGCTGTGCGGCAGCCCAAGCATGTTGGATGAGACCAGCGAAGTGTTGAACAGCTTCGGCCTCAAGGTTTCGCCACGGATGCGTGAGCCGGGTGACTACCTGATCGAGCGCGCGTTCGTCGAAAAGTGACTTCGGGTCACTTGTAGGAGCGAGGGGGACGCCTAGTTCTTGCTCGCGAAGACCGTCAACGATAACGCTGGCATCTTGACTGAACGCGGTGCCTGCTCGTTTTTCGCGAGCAAGCTCGCTCCTACAGTTGAATGTGTTGCAAAGAAAAGCCCGCGTTGCCTGTGAAGGCAGCGCGGGCTTTTGCGTTTGTGCGATTTACTGCGCCGGAACCACTTCCAGCACACAAATCATCCCCGGCTCCGGGTAGTGCCAGCGCACATCCACGTCCCAGAAGCGCACACCGTATTCACGCTCAGGGCCGGGCGTTTGGTAGGCCGGTCGCGGATCTTGCGCCAGGCACTGATCAATCAACTCTACCAACGGTTCACCAAGACGCTGGGCATGGCCTTGCGCCTGCTGCAGCGCAGCCTTGAGCCATTGCACGCCGATCAGCGCGGGCGCATCGCTGGCGATGTGGTTGGTGGCCGCATCAACGCTATCGGCATACGGCACATACGGCTTGATATCCAGCACCGGCGTGCCATCGAGCAAATCTATGCCGGAAATCCACAGCCGCCCCGGCTCTACCTTGTCCAGCTTCACCACCGACTGGCCGATGCCATTGGGGCGATGGGTCGCACGGGTAGCAAACACACCCATGGAGGTATTGCCCCCCAGGCGTGGCGGGCGCACTTTCAGGCGCGGCTTGTCTTCCAGGGCTTGGTGGAACAGGAACAGCAGCCACACATGGCTGACCTGCTCCAGCCCCTGCACCGCCTCACCCTGGTCGAACGGCGCCACCAACTCCAGCACGCCGCGGGCAGCCGGTGCCAACTGCGGCTGGCGCGGGATGGCGAATTTCTCCTTGAAGCAGGAGCGCACGAAGCCGACCGGTGAGACTTGATAGCTCATGGCTTAAGCACGAACCCGCAGGGTCAAGCCCTTGAGGAAGTTGCGCAGCAACTGGTCGCCACAGGTGCGGTAGTTGGTGTGGCCGAACTTGCGGAACAGCGCGCTCAGCTCTGGCTTGGACACCGGGAACTCCGCCGCCTTGAGGATGGCATGCATGTCGTCTTCCTTCAGTTCGAAGGCCACGCGCAGCTTTTTCAGGATGATGTTGTTGGTCACCGGGGTTTCGATCGGCTGCGGCGGGCGGCTTTCGTCCTTGCCGCGCTTGAAGATCACCAGGCCATCGAGGAAGTGGGCCATGACTTCATCCGGGCAGAACACGAAGCCTTCTTCCTCGTCTTTCTTGAGGTAGGTCAGCAGGTCTTCCTTGGTCACGTCCATGCCGCCGAGCTTGATGATCTCGACCATCTTGTTGTCGCTGATGTCGAGCATGTAGCGCACGCTGCGCAGTACGTCGTTGTGAATCATGGTGGGCAATCCTGGTATTCAACGGATGACACCGCCGGAATCAGGCGGTGTCGGGAAAAGGGAACGGCTTAAAACTTTTCTTTGCCGGACAGGTAACGCCATTGACCCACCGGCACTTTGCCGATGGACACGCCGCCGATACGGATACGGCGGATGGCGATGACTTTCAGGCCAACGGCTTCGCAGAACAGCGCGATCACGCCCGGTTGCGGGTTTTTCATCGCAAAGCGCAGGCGGTTCTCGTTCTGCCAGCTGGCTTTGACGGCCGGCAGCTCTTTGCCTTTGTAGGTCAGGCCGTGGTTCAGGCGGTTGAGGCCGTGGGCAACCATGTCGCCTTCGACTTCCACCACGTATTCCTGCTCGATCTTGGCGGCATCGGCGGTCAACTTGCGCAGAATCTTCCAGTCCTGGGTGAACACCAACAGGCCACTGGCCTTGGCTTGCAGGTCGGCGCTGGCGCTCAGGCGCAGGAAGTGGCCCTTGAGCGGGCGCTTGCCGAAGCGGTGTTCTTCAGAGAGGGTATCGGCGCTGATCGAGGCCATGGCGGTTTCAGCGTCCACGCCTGCGGGGGCGTGAAGCAGGATAGTCACCGGCTCTGGCGCGGTGGCTTTGGCTTCTGGGTCCAGCTCGACTTTTTCGTCAGTGACCTTGAACTGCGGCTCGTCGATCACTTCGCCGTCCACCGAGACCCAGCCGCCTTCGATAAACAGCTCAGCCTCCCGACGGGAGCAACCGACCAGTTCGATAAGGCGTTTGGAGAGGCGTATGGGGTCAGTCATGACAAGGGCCGTAACAAAAGGGGGCCACTATTGTACCTGCCTGGCGCCGGTTAATCCCGGCTCCATTTCAGCGCATGTGCCTTAACAATATTTAACTGACGCGACACGGGTCAAATGTGGGCTGGCTTGCCTGCGAAGGCGGCGGGTCAGTCTACCTATCGGGCGCTGGTATACCGCCATTGCAGCAAACGGTAACCACGATGCGAAGCGAGTCGCCCTTGATCTTGATCTTAGGCGCCCCGTTAAACCACGCTGGCCGGAATTCGACAGGGATTTGGGGGGTAAACCGGCAGGGATGCCGGTTTAGCCGCCCCGCGCCATGGATGGCGCGTGGCGGCGGCCCCCCAAATCACTGGCGGATTACGGGCACACCGAGCCTAGGCGAGGTGCCGAGTGGTGGGGCAAGAGCGTTTTGCTTACTTTTGCGCTTTTCAAAAGTGAGCCGCTGTCAGAGCGGAACCCTAAGTGGCCGTTACCGCAGGAATGGATATGTACACGGTCCAACTGTAAGGCCGTCTTCGCAGGCAAGCCAGCTCCCACAGTTTGTACGGTGTGCTTTCAGGCATTACGCGCCTGTTGCTGCTGGCGCAGACGCAGGTGCAACAACGGATAAGGCTGCCCAAGCCCATCATGCTCTGTGCGCCCGATCACCTCGAAGCCTTGCTTGAGGTAAAACCCCAAGGCCTGAGGGTTCTGTTCGTTGACGTCCAGTTCATCGGCATTCATGTGTTCGATCGCGTAACCCAGCAATTGCCGGCCCAGTCCCTGGCCACGGTAGTGCGGGTCGATAAACAGCATCTCCACCTTGCCCGCCGACACGCCGGCGAACCCGTTGATGCGTTGGCGCGAGTCCTTGGTGCAGATCAGCATCACCGCATCGAGGTAGCGGGTCAGCACCAGGTTTTTCAGCAACTCGATATAGCTGTCCGGGAGGAAGTGGTGGGTGGCACGTACCGAGTCCTCCCAGATCTGCACCAGGCGCGCGTAGTCGCTGGTTTTAGGTGTGTGAATCACCGAATGCTGACGCATACCCGCTGTCCCTTGCTGTATTCGGGGTTGATGGGCAATACGATAGACCTAAAAAAGCCCCGCATCTTCTCAGAGGCGGGGCTTTTTTATCATCGGGCGATCAGTCGCGCTTTTCGGCCCACAAGTCGTACTCGTCGGCATCGGTCACGGTGCACCACACTTTGTCACCCGGCTTCAGGCCGCTGGCATCGTCGATGAATACGTTACCGTCGATTTCAGGGGCGTCGAAGAAGCAACGGCCTACCGCGCCTTGCTCGTCGACTTCATCGATGAGCACTTCGATTTCCTTGCCGATGCGCAGTTGCAGGCGTGCCGAGCTGATGGCCTGCTGATGCGCCATGAAGCGCTCCCAACGGTCTTGTTTGACATCGTCCGGCACCACGGCCAGGTCCAGCAGGTTGGCCGGAGCACCTTCCACCGGCGAGTACTGGAAGCAACCGACGCGGTCCAGCTGCGCTTCGGTCAGCCAGTCCAGCAGGTACTGGAAGTCTTCTTCGGTCTCGCCGGGGAAGCCGACGATGAAAGTGGAGCGGATGATCAGCTCCGGGCAGATCTCGCGCCAGTTCTTGATGCGTGCCAGGGTCTTGTCTTCGAACGCCGGGCGTTTCATCGCCTTGAGCACTTTCGGGCTGGCGTGCTGGAACGGGATGTCCAGGTACGGCAGGATCTTGCCGGCGGCCATCAACGGGATCAGCTCGTCCACGTGCGGGTACGGGTAAACATAGTGCAGGCGCACCCACACGCCCAGGCTGCTGAGGGCTTCGCACAGTTCGGTCATGCGGGTTTTCACCGGCGCGCCGTTCCAGAAACCGGTGCGGTATTTCACATCGACGCCGTAGGCGCTGGTGTCTTGGGAGATCACCAGCAGCTCCTTGACGCCAGACTTGACCAGGCGCTGGGCCTCGTCGAGCACGTCACCCACCGGGCGGCTCACCAGTTTGCCGCGCATCGACGGGATGATGCAGAAGCTGCAGCTGTGGTTGCAGCCTTCGGAAATCTTCAGGTACGCGTAGTGGCGTGGGGTCAGCTTGATGCCTTGAGGCGGCACCAGGTCGATCAGCGGGTTGTGATCCTGGCGTGGCGGCACCACCTCGTGCACAGCGTTGACCACCTGCTCGTACTGCTGCGGGCCGGTCACGGCCAGCACGCTCGGGTGCACGTTGCGGATATTGCCTTCTTCCACGCCCATGCAGCCGGTCACGATGACCTTGCCGTTTTCCTTGATGGCTTCGCCGATCACTTCCAGGGATTCAGCTTTGGCCGAGTCGATGAAGCCGCAGGTGTTGACCACCACCACATCGGCGTCCTGGTACGTGGACACGACGTCGTAGCCTTCCATACGCAATTGCGTGAGGATCCGCTCGGAGTCGACAAGCGCCTTCGGGCAACCCAGGGAAACAAAGCCAACCTTGGGGTTGGCTTTTGCGATGGTGGTGGACATGTCTAACCTCGGTATTGAATGACGCTGCCGGTCGTGCACGACAAGGCAACGGATGGGCGCTTGGTGCGCCTCTGATCAAAAAGTGCGCAATTCTATCGGTGGGCAACGCACTTGACCAGCTTTATGCAGGGAAATACGACGAGTGCTGCGCCGGGTCATCCCCATAGCCACACTGGCGCGCGCTTAAGCCTGGATGTCTTGTTCGGTTCGGTGCGATACCACTTTAGACATGCCCACACCTAACGCCTGGAGGACTTTAAGCAAAGTAGAGAGCTTAGGATCGCCGCCGACGCCGATGGACCTGTAGAGGTTTGCTCTATTGAGTCCGGTGTTCTGCGACAAGCTGAGCATCCCACCACGGGCTTCCGCCACTCGACGGATAGCAACAAGGAAAGCGTCCTCGCCACCGGCTTCATCTATTTCCTCAAGCGCGACAGACAAATATTCGAGGGCAAATGCCTCGTCGTTGCGAAGCATTTCCAGAACGCTATCTTCGTGCGGGCGGGTACGAATGGTCATGTTTGCTGCACCTTGTAAGATTTCCAGAGAGCCTTGGCCTGATCGATATCGTTCTGCTGTCTGGCCTTCGAACCACCGCCCAATAGGAAAATGATTTTTCGATCCTGGACTGCGTAATACACGCGAAACCCCGGGCCGAAATCGAGCTTCATCTCAAAGACCCCATCACCCACTGGCTCGGTAATGCCAAAGTGACCAAGGGACGCCCGATCCACTCTGGTGGTGATTCTTGCTTTCGAACGCGTGTCATGCACTGTATCCAGCCAAGCCTGGTAGATATCCACGCCGTTGATTGACAGTACGTGTTTCACTTCGTACATGAGGAATGTACCTTAAAAGAGACAGCTCGATAATTGAGTTTTTATATCGACTGCGCGCCATGCGAATGCACGATTGACCGATCAGGTAATCCGGCAAGGCGCTCCTGCTCACACCACCCAAGCAGCACGACTGAGCCGGGCCAGGAATATACGGTTGGCCGTAAATGTGATCAATGCAGGCAAAAAGGCGCCAAAGTGCTGCTGTGGCCTCTATGACTGATTGCCTAAAACGACACCCCGTTCACTTGAACGGGGAAATACGACGAGTGCTGCGCTATGCTTCGCGCCGTTACGCACGGGTAAAGCCCTTGGGTCAATAAAACGTCTGTTACGAGAAGTAAAACAGCGCATGCTAGGGTCAGCTTAGAAGCGCTGTTTATAAAAGACCTCAGGTCAAAGGGCAGGAGTGGTTGATGGGTCAGGCAAGTAGTCAGGCAGCAGGTGCCGAGCATTCAAAAGCCAAGCCGATTGGCATGCTGGTGGCGGCGGTCGGGGTGGTTTATGGCGATATCGGGACCAGCCCGCTCTACACCCTTAAAGAGGTGTTCAACGGTGGTTATGGCGTGCAGGTCAACCATGACGGTGTCTTGGGGATCCTGGCGCTGATCTTCTGGTCGCTGATCTGGGTGGTGTCGATCAAGTACGTGCTGTTCGTGCTGCGCGCCGACAACCAGGGCGAGGGCGGGATCATGGCGCTCACCGCGTTGGCGCGGCGAGCTGCCGGCACGCGGGCCAAATTGCGCGGTTTTCTGGTGGTGTGTGGCCTGTGTGGCGCGGCGCTGTTCTACGGTGACAGCATGATCACCCCAGCGATTTCGGTGTTGTCGGCCATTGAAGGCTTGGAACTGGCGTTCGATGGCCTGGAAAAATGGGTGGTGCCCATTGCCCTGGTGGTGCTGGTGGCGCTGTTCCTGATCCAGAAACACGGCACCGACCGCATCGGCAAGCTGTTCGGCCCGGTGATGGTCACCTGGTTCCTGGTGTTGGGCGGCCTGGGTGTGTACGGCATCCTGCAGCAACCCGAAGTGCTCAATGCGCTGAACCCGGCGTGGGGTGTGCGCTTCTTTATGGTTCACCCGGGTATTGGCGTGGCGATCCTCGGCGCGGTGGTGCTGGCGTTGACCGGCGCTGAAGCGTTGTACGCCGACATGGGCCACTTCGGCCGCAAACCCATTGCCCGCGCTTGGTTCCTGCTGGTGCTGCCGGCGCTGGTGCTCAACTATTTCGGCCAGGGCGCGATGCTGCTGGGCGATCCGGAGGCGGCGCGCAACCCGTTCTACCTGTTGGCGCCAAGCTGGGCGCTGGTCCCATTGGTGGGCTTGTCCACCATGGCCACGGTGATTGCTTCCCAGGCGGTGATTTCCGGCGCGTTCTCGTTGACCCGCCAGGCGATCCAGTTGGGTTACATCCCACGCATGCATATCCAGCACACCTCCAGTGCCGAACAGGGCCAGATCTACATCGGTGCGGTGAACTGGTCGCTGATGGTCGGCGTGATCCTGCTGGTGCTGGGTTTCGAATCCTCCGGTGCCCTGGCCTCGGCCTACGGCGTAGCTGTTACAGGCACCATGCTGATGACCACCATTCTGGTATCGGCGGTCATGCTGCTGCTGTGGAAATGGCCGCCGGTGCTGGCCGTGCCGCTGTTGCTCTGCTGCCTGTTGGTAGACGGCCTGTTCTTTGCGGCCAACGCGCCGAAGATCCTCCAGGGCGGCGCCTTCCCGGTATTGGCGGGGATCGTGCTGTTTGTGCTGATGACCACTTGGAAGCGCGGCAAGCAATTGCTGGTCGGCCGTCTCGACGAGGGTGGCCTGCCATTGCCGATCTTTATCAGCAGTATCCGCGTACAGCCGCCCCATCGCGTGCAGGGCACGGCGGTATTCCTCACCGCGCGGCCCGACGCCGTGCCCCATGCGCTGTTGCACAACCTGCTGCATAACCAGGTGCTGCATGAGCAGGTGGTGCTGTTGACCGTGGTCTATGAAGACATTCCACGGGTGCCTGCGGCGCGACGCTTCGAGGTGGATGCCTACGGCGAAGGCTTTTTCCGGGTGATCCTGCACTTCGGGTTCACCGATGAACCGGACGTGCCCGAAGCGTTGAAACTGTGCCACTTGGATGATCTGGACTTCAGCCCGATGCGCACCACCTATTTCCTTAGCCGTGAAACGGTGATTGCCTCGCGCATCAAAGGCATGGCCCGTTGGCGCGAAGTGTTGTTTGCCTTCATGTTGAAAAATGCCAACGGCAACCTGCGGTTCTTCAAACTGCCGGTCAACCGTGTGATCGAGCTGGGCACCCAGGTCGAGATGTAAGGTGCTGCCTACCGGGAGCCGGCAATCGGCTCCCGCTTTCCTTTCTGAACCCTGTGCAAACGATGGTTGTCGACTAGGCTGGTAGGAGCGAGCTTGCTCGCGAAAAACGTCAACGATCACGCGTTAATCCTGGATAAACGCGACCCCTGTGAGGCCTTCGCGAGCGAGCTCGCTCCTACAAAAATGCCTATGAAGCCCAGAAGAGGTGCGCCATGAGTCAGCTGCTCGAACCTTACACCCTGCGCCAATTGACCCTGCTCAACCGCATCGCGGTTTCACCCATGTGCCAATACTCCAGCGACGATGGGCTGGCCAATGACTGGCACCTGGTGCACCTCGGCAGCCGGGCCGTGGGCGGCGCCGGGCTGATTTTTACCGAGGCCACGGCGGTGACCGCCGACGGCCGCATTACCGCCCAGGACCTGGGCCTGTGGAACGACGCCCAGATCGAACCGTTGCGGCGCATCACGCGTTTTATCGCGGCCCAGGGCGCAGTGGCCGGAATTCAGCTGGCCCATGCCGGGCGCAAGGCCAGCACTCATCGGCCATGGATCGGCAAACACGGCAGCGTCAAACCGGAGGAGGGCGGCTGGGTGCCGGTGGGGCCCTCGCCGATTGCCTTCGATCCCAATCACACCCAGCCCAAGCCACTGGACGAAGCACAGATCCAGCAAGTGATCGCCGACTTTGTCGCCGCCGCCAAGCGCGCCTTGACCGCAGGCTTTGAAGTGGTGGAAATCCATGCCGCCCACGGGTATCTGTTGCACCAGTTCCTCTCGCCGATCAGCAACCAGCGTCAGGATCACTACGGCGGCTCTTTCGAAAACCGCATTCGCCTGGTGCTGGAAGTGACCAAGGCCGTGCGAGCCGTGTGGCCTGAGGAGTTGCCGCTGTTTGTGCGCGTGTCGGCCACTGACTGGGTGGAAGACGGCTGGAACCCGGATGAAACCGTGGAGTTGGCGCGCCGCCTGAAAGATCTGGGGGTGGATCTGATCGACGTGTCGTCCGGTGGCACCGCCGCGAATGCCGAGATTCCTACCGGCCCCGGATACCAAACGCGCTTCGCCGAGCGCGTGCGCAAGGAATCGGGCATGGCCACCGGCACCGTCGGCATGATTACCGAACCCGCTCAAGCCGAGCACATCCTGCGTACCTGCCAGGCCGACATTATTTTCCTGGCCCGCGAACTGCTGCGTGACCCCTACTGGCCACTGCACGCCGACGATGACCTGGGTGGGCGCAAGGCAATCTGGCCGGCGCAATACCAACGGGCGACCCACCGGGATCAGCCGATCCATGAGTCAGATCTGCGGGATTGACCCTGTTCACCTCTGTGCCAAACCCACCCTGACACGGTGGGTTTTTTCTTGCGCGCGTTGTAGGCGTTGCGCAGCCGATATCGACCACCCTGTGAGCAATCGCTGTAGGCTTTTATTACCGACGTTATTTTTTAAGTTAATACTCTAAAAAAATCCCACGAATGGTGAGATAGTTTCTACGCTAAGGGTAAGCCCGACTTCTGGCCCAGGGAGACAGGCGGTTGGTCCGCGAAGCCGTTGCGCTTCTCGGGAGTTGGGAAATGGGCACCAGGAGTATTTGACTGATATCAGGAGTAGCGGTCCATGGCCAAGTCCTATGGCGTAGCGGGTGCGGTGGCGTCTTTTCTGAGCCGCCGGATGTCCTTGCGGGGTCGAAGGTTGAGTTCAGATGAAATGGAGTTGCTGGCGCAATATCGGGCGCTGACCGAGAGTGATCAGGTGGCGATGCGCTATCTGATTGGCGCGATGAAAAGCGTGTCGCGGTTCTGAGCCAAATCCGATCATTCCCACGTTATTGCGTGGGAATGATCGTGCGGGTGGCGTCAGGTGTACTTGCGTTGCTCTGGCGCAGGCGGGAAGTACTGATACAGCCAGGTTTCACTGAGGGTGCGGTCCTGGGTGCGAATAAACAGGCGTAGCTCGACCGGCTCCACGCTGTCGCTGGTGGGGTACCAGTCGAACAGGATGCGGTAACCCTTGATGTTATCCAGCACCAGCACGCTGAAATCCTTCACCTCACCGTGGGAACAGGTCACCACAGGCTCGATGCCGGTGCCCGCCGGCAGGCGATCCAGGCCGCCGCCCTTGAAGTCCACGGCAAAACGCCGCGCCCATACCTTCGGATAATGCTCCCCGGGTGCCCAGCCTTCGGTAAAACCGCCCATGCCCGAACGGGTCGCGTCGACTTGTGCCAGCGGCGTGCTCACTGGCGGCAGTGCGCTCCAGTACAGCTTGTAGCCATAGTTGAGCGAATCACCCGCGGCCACGGGCTTTTTCGGGGTCCAGAAGGCCACGATATTGTCCAGGGTTTCGCCGGTGGTGGGGATTTCCAGCAGGTCGATCGAGCCTTCGCCCCAGGCCGTGGTCGGTTCAACCCACAGGCTTGGGCGTTTGCTGTACCAGTCGACGGTGTCTTGGTAGCTGGCGAACTCATGGTCGGTCTGCACCAGGCCGAAGCCTTTGGGGTCGGTGTCGGCGAACGCGTTGAATTGCAGCTTGGCCGGGTTGTTCAGAGGCCGGCAGACCCATTCGCCGTTGCCTCGCCACATGGCCAGGCGGTCGGAGTCGTGGATTTGCGGGTGGATGGTGTCGCACATGCGGCGCTCATGGGTGCCGCAGCTGAACATACTGGTCATGGGCGCGATGCCCAGTTGTTCGATGGCGGTGCGCGCATTGATGTGCGCGTCGATCGCCATCACCACTTGGTTGGCCTGGCAGTCGATGTCGAAGCGATAGGCGCCAGTGGCGCTTGGCGAGTCGAGCAGGGCGTAGACCACAAAACGCGTGGCGTTCTTGTCCGGGGTTTCGAACCAGAACTGCGTGAAATCAGGGAATTCCTCGCGTTTTTTCGCGTAGGTATCAATCGCCAGGCCACGCGCCGAGAGGCCGTACTGGCCGGTGGAATCCACTGCGCGAAAGTAGCTGGCGCCGAGAAACGACAGCACGTCATGGCGGTCCAGTTCCGGCGCCTTGAACAGCTTGAAGCCGGAGAAACCCAGGTCGCCGGTTAATTGCTGGGTGTCCACCGTGGTTTTTTCATAGTTGAACAGCGAAGGGCGAAAGTGCACTTCGCGGGCTTCACGGGTCTTGGGGTCGACGCTGTGCATGCGCACCGGCGTCTTGAAACCCATGCCGACGTGGAAGAACTGCACGTCCAGTTGGCCGTTCAACTCCTTCCACAGTGAATGGTTACGGTCATAGCCGATGGCGTTGAAATTCTGCGGGGTCATGGTGGCCAGGGTCGGCGGCAGCACCTGCTTAGTGTCCTGGTAGCCACGGGTGGCCAATTGCTTGGCCTGGGCCTTGAGCGATTCGAAATCGAACGCCACGGCCTTGCCATCGGCAGCCCGGTTTCCTGCCCAGGCCTGCGCGGCCAGCAGGCCACTGGCCGACAAACCGGTGTAAGCCGCAATGGCCATGGATGCTTTGAGCAAATTCCTGCGGTGCATAGAGACAACCTGTCGTGAGCAAATCCCGCGCCGTTCCTGGCACGTAACGGATCAGAAATAACGGTTCGGACATGCCTTCGGCCAAACGCAACGGACAATAAACAGACGCCGGATAGCTTAAGCGGTTCGATGAGCGAGGCAAATTGATTGATGGCGGGATGATGGCGTTGCATGTGCAACAAGACATTTCCAGCATCGCAACTGAGCGTTACATCTGGAAGCACTCTAGATCACGGCTTTTTGGCACTTAGTTTTACGCTGGAGGCCTATTGGTCCTACGAACCCAAGTGTCTGGAGGCTACGAATGAATACCCGTGGATTGCTCGATCAACTGCTCAAGTCTGGCCAGGACATGTTGCAAAACAAGGCCGGCGGCCAACGCAAGTCCAATGACAAGGGCGCCCTTGGCGGCTTACTCAACGGTGGCGGGCTCGGCAGCATGCTCGGTGGTGCCGGCGGCGGCGCCCTGGCAGCGGGAGCCATGGGCTTGCTGCTGGGCAACAAAAAAGCCCGCAAATTCGGCGGCAAGGCGCTCACCTACGGCGGCCTGGCCGCACTCGGTGTGATTGCCTACAAGGCTTACGGCAACTGGCAAGCCCAGCAGGCCAGCGCGCCCCAAGGCGAGCCGCAAACCATCGACCGCCTGCCAGCGGCCCAGGTCGAACAACACAGCCAAGGCATTCTCAAGGCACTGGTGGCTGCAGCCAAGGCTGACGGCCATGTAGATGAGCGCGAGCGCGCCTTGATCGAAGGCGAATTTACCAAACTGGACAACGATCAGGAGTTGCAACACTGGCTACACGCCGAACTCAACAAACCCCTGGACCCCACCGACGTCGCCCGCGCCGCCAGCACCCCGGAAATGGCCGCCGAAATGTACATCGCCAGCGTGATGCTGGTAGACGAAGAAAACTTCATGGAAAAAGCCTACCTGGACGAACTGGCCCGCCAGCTGAAACTTGAACCAGGCTTGAAGCTGGAGTTAGAAAAACAAGTACGGCTTAACGCATAAACAAGGCCTCACGCCCATCAAAAATGTGGGAGCGGGCTCGCTCGCGAATGCGCTAGACCAGTCACTCTATTTCCGACTGATGCCATCGCCGTAACCACGATGCGAAGCGAGCCGCCCTTGATCTTGCTCTTGATCTGCTTTTGATCTTAGGCGCCCCGTCAAACCACGCTGGCCGGAATTCGACAGGGATTTGGGGGGTAAACCGGCAGGGATGCCGGTTTAGCCGCCCCGCGCCATGGATGGCGCGTGGCGGCGGCCCCCCAAATCACTGGCGGATTACGGGCACACCGAGCCAAAGCGAGGTGCCGAGTGGTGGGGCAAGAGCCCTTTGGTTACTTTGGGGCTTTTCCAAAGTGACCCGCCGTCAGGGCGGAACCCTAAGCGGCCGTTACCGCAGGAATGGATATGCAGACAATACAACTGTGTTGACTGCCAGGCCGCCTTCGCGAGCAAGCCCGCTCCCACAGTTGGATCGTTGGGGTGTCTGGTAGATAGTTGTCGGCTGGGAGGCAGCCATCGCAGGCAAGCCAGCTCCCACATTTAGATTGTGGGGGGGGCAGGTGAATAGGTGTCGGCTATCAGGCAGCCACGGGAGCAAGCTCCCTCGCCACAGGCCCCGCGTCGCACGCAAAATTGTGTAGATAGCTATGGCCAACGCAAGCACATCTGCATTCTGTGCACTGCACATCAAAAGCCTTGATAAAAGCGCGCAGCCGCTCAGCTATACTCCCCTCCATTTGAATGGCCCTGCGAGGAATTACTGTGAAGAACTGGACCCTGCGCCAAAGGATTTTGGCGAGCTTTGCGGTAATTATCGCGATCATGCTGCTGATGGTCGTAGTCTCGTATTCACGCCTGCTGAAAATCGAAGTCAGCGAAAACTCAGTCCGCGACGATGCGGTGCCCGGGGTGTTTTTCAGCTCGATGATTCGCAGCGCCTGGGTCGACAGCTACCTGCAAACCCAGGAGTTGGTCGGAATCCACGAGAATCAGGGCATTTCCGAAACCGACAAACAGGATTACAAGTCTTTCGAAGCTCGGCTTGAGCAGCACATGGCCAGCTATGCGGGAACGATCAATATCACCCAGGATCGCACCGAATTCGATGCCTTCGAAAAACTGCACCAGAACTACAACCAGATTCTCGCCCAAGTCCTGGCGGCCCATCAGAGCAATAACGCAGCCGAAGCGCTGCGGTTGTTCAACGAGCAACTGACCCCCGCCTGGACCGCAGGCCGCATGAAGCTCAACGACATTATCAACGAGAACAAACAGGTCGCCGACAACGCCACCGCTGCCATCGATGATGCGGTAGCGGCCGCGAAGATCAGCATGGGCGTCTCGCTGCTGCTGGCAATTCTCGCCGCCGCGCTGTGCGGCCTGTTGCTGATGCGCGCGATCATGGCGCCGATGCAGCGCATCGTTCAAATCCTCGAAGTCATGCGCACCGGCGACCTGAGTAAGCGCCTGAATCTGGAGCGCAAGGACGAATTCAACGCGGTTGAAACCGGCTTCAACGACATGATGACCGAGCTGACTGCCCTGGTGTCCCAAGCGCAGCGCTCATCGGTACAGGTCACTACCTCGGTCACCGAGATTGCCGCGACCTCCAAGCAGCAACAGGCGACCGCGACAGAAACCGCGGCGACAACCACCGAAATCGGCGCCACATCCCGCGAAATCGCCGCCACGTCCAAAGACTTGGTCCGCACCATGACCGAAGTGTCCACCGCCGCCGACCAGGCCTCGGTGGCAGCAGGTTCCGGCCAGCAGGGCCTGGCCCGCATGGAAGAAACCATGCACTCGGTGATGGGTGCCGCCGACCTGGTCAACGCCAAGCTGGCGATCCTCAATGAGAAGGCCGGCAACATCAACCAGGTGGTAGTGACCATCGTCAAGGTGGCCGACCAGACCAACCTGTTGTCCCTCAATGCTGCGATCGAGGCTGAGAAAGCCGGTGAATACGGGCGCGGCTTTGCCGTGGTTGCCACCGAAGTGCGTCGCCTGGCCGATCAGACCGCCGTGGCGACCTACGACATCGAACAGATGGTGCGCGAGATCCAGTCGGCGGTGTCGGCGGGGGTGATGGGCATGGACAAGTTTTCCGAGGAGGTGCGCCGGGGCATGTCCGAGGTGCAGCAAGTGGGCGAGCAACTGTCGCAGATCATCCATCAGGTACAGGCCCTGGCGCCGCGGGTGTTGATGGTCAACGAAGGCATGCAGGCCCAGGCCACCGGCGCCGAGCAGATCAACCACGCGCTGGTGCAATTGGGCGATGCCAGCAGCCAGACCGTCGAATCCCTGCGCCAGGCCAGCTTTGCCATTGATGAACTGAGCCAGGTTGCGGTCGGTCTGCGCAGCGGCGTCTCGCGTTTCAAAGTCTGATGAGCGAGCTCGCGGCTAAACGCGGTGCCGTCCCGGCAGCGAAAAAGGCGTTGTTCCTGGTGTTTCGCATCGGCAACGAACGCTTTGCCCTCAAGGCCACCGAAGTGGCCGAGGTGCTGCCGCGCCTGGCGCTTAAACCCATCGCCCAAGCGCCCTTATGGGTGGCGGGTATCTTCGCCCATCGTGGGGTGCTGGTGCCGGTCATCGACTTGAGCGCGCTGACGTTCGGCACTTCGGCCCAGGCGCGTACCAGTACGCGCCTGGTGTTGGTCAATTACCAGCCGCAGCCTTGGAGTGAGGCGCGTTGGCTGGGGCTGATCCTGGAACAGGCCACCGATACCCTGCGTTGCGACCCCGCCGAGTTCCAGCCTTATGGCCTGGATAATCAGCAGGCGCCATACCTGGGGCCGGTGCGTGAGGATGCCCAGGGCTTGATGCAGTGGATTGGCGTCGCGGATCTGTTGACCGCGCCAGTGCGCGCCTTGTTGTTCTGCGCCGAGTTGAGCCTATGAGCAATGACCCGCGGTTTTTCGCGTTCTTGAAAGAACGCATCGGCCTGGACGTCGCGTCGGTGGGCGAGGCGATCATCGAACGCGCGGTGCGCCAGCGCTGCCAGTCGTCCCAGTCGCCGTCGGCGGAGGCTTACTGGCAGCACTTGCAAACCTCCCATGACGAGCAGCAGGCGCTGATCGAAGCGGTGATCGTCCCCGAGACTTGGTTTTTCCGTTATCCCGAATCCTTTGCCACCCTGGCCCGCCTGGCCCAGGTGCGCCTGGCCGAGATCAATCAGATGCGCGCCCTGCGTATTCTCAGCCTGCCGTGTTCGACCGGCGAAGAGCCCTATTCGATTGCCATGGCTTTGCTTGATGCGGGTTTGGCGCCCCACCAGTTCAAAGTGCAGGGCATGGATGTCAGCCCGCTGTCGGTGGAGCGGGCGCGGCGGGGTGTGTACGGCAAGAACTCGTTTCGCGGCGCCGACCTTGAATTTCGCGACCGCCACTTCACTGAAGACGCAGGCAGCTATCGCATCGCCGACCGAGTGCGCGAACAAGTGCGCCTGCAAGTCGGCAACTTGCTGGACCCGGCATTGCTGGCGAACGAGCCAACCTACGATTTTGTGTTCTGCCGCAACCTGCTGATCTACTTCGACCAGCCGACCCAGAAACAAGTGTTTGATGTGCTCAAGGCATTGACTCACGTGGACGGCGTGCTGTTTATCGGCCCAGCCGAGGGCAGCCTGCTGGGGCGCCACGGTATGCGCTCCATCGGCGTGCCGCAGTCCTTCGCTTTCAGTCGTCATGTAGAACCGACCCCGCCGCCAGCACCTGTGGTCAAACCGACGCCCGCGCCGCTACCGCAGCGCAGGGCGGCGCCGATAGCGCTCAAGCCGCGGCCGTTCAGTACGGTCAGCCCCAGCGTGCCACCGGTCAAAGGGGTGCCTACCGATGCTGGGGATTTGCTTAGCCAGATCGCAACCCTGGCCAATGAGGGCAAAAGTGCCGAAGCCCGTGCGGCCTGCGAGCGCTATTTGAGCAGCCACCCACCGGCCGCCCAGGTGTTTTACTGGTTGGGGCTGCTCAGCGATGTGGCTGGCAGTGCCCTGGAGGCGCAAGGGTATTATCGAAAAGCCCTGTATCTGGAACCGCAGCATCCCCAGGCCCTGATGCACCTGGCCGCGTTGCTCGAGTCCCAGGGCGACAGTGCCGGCGCGCGTCGTCTTCAGGCACGCGCCGCCCGTAGCGAGCGAGCTGACAGTGAGTCCAAACGATGAGTAGCCCTGACGTGCTCGACACCGCAGGCCTGGACCTGACGCTGACTGACACCCAAGCCATTGACGACTGTTGGAACCGCATCGGTATCCATGGCGACAAGTCCTGCCCGTTGTTGGCTGAGCACATCCACTGCCGCAATTGCTCGGTGTATTCGGCCGCTGCAACGCGCCTGCTTGACCGCTACGCGCTGCAACAGGACGACCATCACGCGCAGGCAAGTGCCGAAGCGGATAACGAGGTGGTCACCCGTTCGCTGTTGATGTTCCGCCTCGGCGAAGAATGGCTCGGGATCGCCACCCGTTGCCTGGTGGAAGTAGCGCCGTTGCAGCCGATCCACTCGCTGCCGCACCAGCGCTCCCGGGCGCTGCTGGGCGTGGCCAATGTACGCGGGGCGCTGGTGGCATGCCTGTCACTGGTGGAACTGTTGGGCCTGGACAGCACCAGTACCGGCGCGAGCGGCGGGCGGATCATGCCGCGCATGCTGATCATCGCTGCCCAGGACGGCCCGGTCGTGGTGCCGGTGGATGAAGTAGACGGCATCCACGCCATCGATGAGCGCACCTTGCAGGGCGCGTCGGTGTCCGGCACCCAGGCCAGCGCCCGCTACACCCAAGGCGTGTTGCAGTGGAAAGGCCGCAGCCTGCGTTGGCTGGACGAAGCGCAATTGTTGTCCGCCGTGACCCGGAGCCTCGCATGACCCCCGACCAGATGCGCGATGCCTCGCTGTTGGAACTGTTCAGCCTGGAAGCCGATGCGCAGACCCAGGTGTTGAGCGCAGGCCTGCTGGCGCTGGAGCGCAACCCGACCCAGGCCGACCAGCTCGAAGCCTGCATGCGCGCCGCGCATTCACTCAAAGGGGCGGCGCGGATTGTCGGCGTGGATGCCGGGGTCAGCGTGGCCCATGTCATGGAAGATTGCCTGGTCAGCGCCCAGGAGGGCCGCCTGTACCTGCAACCTGAACATATCGACGCGTTGCTGCAAGGCACCGACCTGCTGATGCGTATCGCCACCCCGGGCAACGATGTGGGGCCGGCGGATATCGAAGCGTACGTAGCGCTGATGGAGCGCTTGCTCGACCCCGCGCAGCCGATTGCCACTCCGCAGCCAAAACCCGAGCCCCTCTCTGTGCCGCAGGTAGACGCCTTGCTGCTGGAGCCTGAGCTGGAGCCCGCGCCAGCGGTCAGTAGCGAAGCCCCGCGCCAGAACAAGCGCATGACCGAAGGCGGCGAGCGGGTGCTGCGGGTCACAGCCGAGCGCTTGAACAGCCTGTTGGACTTGTCCAGCAAATCCCTGGTGGAAACCCAGCGGCTCAAGCCGTACCTGGCCAGCCTGCAGCGGCTCAAGCGCATTCAGAGCAACAGCTTGCGTGCCCTCGACGCCCTGGATGGCCAGCTCAAATCATTGGATCTGAACCTGGAAGCCCAGGAAGCCCTGGCCGATACCCGTCGCCTGCTGAGTGAAGCCCAGGCCCTGCTGGCGGAAAAAAACGCCGAGCTGGATGAGTTCGGCTGGCAGGCCGGCCAGCGTGCCCAAGTGCTTTACGACACCGCATTGGCCTGCCGCATGCGGCCGTTTGCCGACGTGCTGGCCGGGCAGGTGCGCATGGTGCGTGACCTCGGTCGTAGCCTGGGCAAGCAGGTGCGCCTGGAGATTGAGGGCGAAAAGACCCAGGTCGACCGTGACGTGCTGGAAAAACTCGAAGCACCGCTCACCCATTTATTGCGCAATGCGGTCGACCACGGCATCGAAACCCCTGAGCAGCGCGTGCTGGCGGGCAAACCGGCGGAAGGCTTGATTCGCCTGCGCGCGTCCCATCAGGCCGGGCTGCTGGTGCTGGAGTTGAGCGATGACGGCAACGGTGTCGACCTCGAGCGCCTGCGCGGCACCATTGTCGACCGGAATTTGTCGCCGGTGGAAACGGCCCTGCGCCTGAGCGAAGAAGAACTGCTCACGTTTCTGTTCCTGCCGGGGTTCAGCCTGCGTGACAAGGTCACCGAAGTGTCCGGGCGCGGTGTGGGCCTGGACGCGGTGCAGCATATGGTTCGCCAGTTGCGCGGCGCGGTGGTGCTGGAACAGACAGCAGGGCAGGGCAGCCGCTTCCACCTGGAGGTGCCGTTGACCTTGTCGGTGGTGCGCAGCCTGGTGGTGGAGGTCGGCGAAGAAGCCTATGCCTTCCCCCTGGCGCATATCGAACGCATGTGCGACCTGGCCCCCGACGACATCGTGCAGTTGGAAGGCCGCCAGCACTTCTGGCATGAGGGCCGGCACGTCGGCCTGGTTGCCGCCAGCCAGTTGCTGCAGCGCCCGCCGGGGCAGACCCCGTCAGATACCTTGAAAGTAGTGGTGATCCGCGAACGCGATGCCGTGTACGGGATTGCCGTGGAGCGCTTTATCGGCGAGCGCACCCTGGTGGTGTTGCCGCTGGATGATCGCCTGGGCAAGGTCCAGGACATTTCTGCCGGGGCCTTGCTCGATGACGGCTCGGTGGTGTTGATCGTCGACGTCGAAGACATGCTGCGCTCGGTGGACAAATTGCTCAACACCGGCCGCCTGGAGCGCATCGCCCGGCGCAGCCAGCAGGCCACCGAAGCGCCGCGCAAGCGTGTGCTGGTGGTGGACGACTCACTGACGGTGCGCGAGCTGCAACGCAAATTGTTACTCAACCGTGGTTATGAAGTTGCCGTTGCGGTCGATGGCATGGATGGCTGGAACGCATTGCGCTCCGAGGACTTCGACCTGCTTATCACGGATATTGATATGCCTCGCATGGACGGTATTGAATTGGTCACACTTTTGCGCCGTGACAGTCGCCTGCAATCGTTGCCGGTGATGGTGGTTTCTTACAAGGATCGTGAAGAAGACCGCCGCCGTGGCCTCGACGCCGGGGCCGACTATTATTTAGCCAAAGCCAGTTTCCATGACGACGCCTTGCTCGACGCCGTGGTTGAACTGATTGGAGGCGCCCGGGCATGAGGATTGCGATCGTCAATGACATGCCCCTGGCCGTAGAGGCCTTGCGCCGCGCCCTGAGTTACGAGCCCGCCCACGAGGTGGTGTGGGTGGCCAGCAATGGCCTGGAAGCGGTGCAACGTTGTGCCGAGCTGACCCCGGACCTGATCCTGATGGACTTGATCATGCCGGTGATGGACGGCGTGGAAGCTACCCGCCAGATCATGGCCGACACGCCATGCGCGATCGTGATCGTCACCGTCGACCGCCAGGCCAACGTCAGCCGTGTATTCGAAGCCATGGGCCACGGCGCCCTGGATGTGGTGGACACCCCGCCGCTGGGGGTGGGCAACCCCAAGGATGCGGCGGCGCCGCTGTTGCGCAAGATCCTTAATATTGGCTGGCTGATCGGTCAGCGTGGTACCCGAGTGCGTGCCGAAACCCCGCCGCAGAGGGTCACTGGCAAGCGTCAACGGCTGGTGGCGATTGGATCTTCCGCCGGTGGGCCGGCGGCTCTGGAAGTGCTGCTCAAGGGGTTGCCCCGGGATTTTCCCGCCGCCATCGTGCTGGTGCAGCATGTGGACCAGGTGTTTGCCGCCGGCATGGCCGAGTGGTTGAGCAGCGCTTCCGGCCTGCCGGTGCGCCTGGCCTGTGAAGGCGAGCCGCCTCAACCCGGCGTGGTATTGCTGGCCGGCACCAACCACCATATTCGCTTGTTGAAAAATGGCACGCTAGCCTATACCGCAGAGCCAGTGAACGAGATTTACCGGCCGTCGATCGACGTGTTTTTCGAAAGCGTCGCCAGCCACTGGAACGGTGACGCCGTCGGCGTGTTGCTCACCGGCATGGGGCGCGACGGCGCCCAGGGCCTCAAGCTGATGCGCGAACAAGGATATTTGACCATCGCCCAGGACCAACAGAGCTCGGCGGTGTATGGCATGCCCAAAGCGGCGGCGGCGATTGATGCTGCTGTTGAAATTCGCCCACTGGATAGAATTGCGCCCCGATTGCTGGAGGTCTTTGCAAAATGAACAAGAATCTCCCGCCGTGCTGGCTTGCAGGTAGTAATTCAGGTGACTGCACATGAATGATTTACAGCTCGACGACTTCAAGACCGACGAAAACGCCGCCATGGTGTTGCTGGTCGACGACCAGGCCATGATCGGTGAAGCCGTGCGGCGTGGCCTGGCCCATGAAGAGAACATCGACTTCCACTTTTGTGCTGACCCGCACCAGGCCATTGCCCAGGCGATCCGCATCAAGCCCACGGTGATCCTGCAAGACCTGGTGATGCCGGGCCTGGACGGCCTGACCCTGGTGCGCGAATACCGCAATCACCCGGCCACCGCGAATATCCCGATCATCGTGCTGTCCACCAAAGAGGACCCGCTGATCAAGAGCGCGGCCTTTGCGGCCGGGGCCAACGATTACCTGGTCAAGCTGCCGGACAACATCGAACTGGTGGCGCGCATCCGCTATCACTCGCGCTCCTACATGACCCTGTTGCAGCGCGACGCAGCCTACCGCGCGTTGCGCGTCAGCCAGCAACAGTTGCTGGACACCAACCTGGTGCTGCAACGCCTGATGAATTCCGATGGCCTGACCGGGCTCTCCAACCGCCGCCACTTCGACGAATACCTGGAGCTGGAATGGCGCCGCGCCATGCGTGACCAGACCCAGCTGTCGTTGCTGATGATCGACGTGGACTTCTTCAAGACCTTCAACGACAGCTTCGGCCACGTCGAGGGCGACGAAGCCCTGCGTAAAGTCGCCAACACCATCCGTGAAGCCAGCAGCCGCCCTTCGGATTTGCCGGCGCGCTACGGCGGTGAAGAGTTCGCGCTGGTCCTGCCCAACACCTCGCCGGGCGGCGCACGCCTGGTCGCGGAAAAACTGCGCATGGCGGTAGCGGCGTTGAAAATCCCGCACATCGCCCCGGCTGAAGGTGCCAGCCTGACCATCAGTATTGGGCTGTCGACGTTGACGCCGGTCCAGGGCACCGATTGCCGGCAGTTGATCATGGCGGCGGACAAGGGGCTGTACACGGCCAAGAACAATGGGCGTAATCAGGTGGGCATCGAGTAATCCCCAGCGCCGCCCAACCCCCAATGTGGAAGGGGTAAGCCTTAATACCCGTCAGTTAAGCGCAGATCCCCTGTGGGAGCGGGCTTGCTCGCGAATGCGTGGGTCAGTCAACGCATTTAGTGACTGGTATCGCGCTTTCGCGAGCAAGCCCGCTCCCACATTTCAATCTTCATCGGTCTTGGGATCGTGTACAAACCCCCGCCTTTTCGGCCAAGCGGGCTGCCGTTTCCAGCCGTTTGCCGTTATACTCGCCGGCTTTCAAAAGTTCGCCAACGAGTGCTGCCCGCCATGGAAATCAACCCGATCCTTAACACCATCAAGGACCTGTCCGAGCGCTCCGAAACTATTCGGGGGTATCTTTGACTACGATCAAAAGCATGAGCGTCTGACCGAGGTCAATCGCGAGCTTGAAGATCCGAGTGTCTGGAACAAACCTGAATACGCCCAGGAACTGGGGCGCGAGCGCGCTGCGCTGGCACAGATCGTCGATACCCTCGACGAACTGAACACCGGCCTGGGTGATTGCCGCGACCTGCTGGACATGGCCGTCGAAGAAAACGACGAAGGCGCAGTGGGCGATGTCGTCGCCGAGCTGGCCCGTCTCGAGGAAAACCTCGCCAAGCTTGAATTCCGCCGCATGTTCAGCCATGAAATGGACCCGAACAACGCCTACCTGGATATCCAGGCCGGTTCCGGCGGCACCGAGGCCCAGGACTGGGCCAACATCCTGCTGCGCATGTACCTGCGCTGGGCTGACAAACGCGGTTTCGACGCGACCATCATGGAACTGTCCGCCGGTGAAGTGGCCGGTATCAAGGGCGCGACCGTGCACATCAAGGGCGAATACGCCTTTGGCTGGCTGCGCACCGAGATCGGCGTGCACCGCCTGGTGCGCAAGAGCCCGTTCGACTCCGGCAACCGTCGCCACACCTCATTCTCTGCGGTGTTCGTCTCGCCAGAGATCGACGACAAAGTGGAAATCGAGATCAACCCGGCCGACCTGCGGATCGACACCTACCGTTCCTCCGGTGCCGGTGGCCAGCACGTAAACACCACTGACTCGGCCGTACGTATTACCCACGTACCGACCAACACCGTGGTCAGCTGCCAGAACGAACGTTCCCAGCACGCCAACAAGGACACCGCCATGAAAATGCTGCGGGCCAAGTTGTACGAGCAGGAAATGCAGAAGCGCAACGCCGCTTCCCAGGCGCTGGAAGACACCAAGTCGGATATCGGCTGGGGTCACCAGATCCGTTCGTACGTGCTCGATGCCTCGCGGATCAAGGATCTGCGCACTAACATCGAACGCAGCGACTGCGACAAGGTACTCGACGGCGATATCGACGAATACCTGGAAGCCAGCCTGAAATCCGGCCTCTAATACCCCTGTAGGAGCGAGCTTGCTCGCGATCCCCAGCCGAAGGCTGGGGAAAACGTACCTGTGATGGAATTTCAAAAGACATGAGCGACCAACAACTCGACCCGCAAGCCCTGCAACAGGAAGAAAACTCCCTGATCGCCCTGCGCAAGGAAAAGCTTGCTGCCGAGCGCGCCAAGGGTAACGCCTTCCCCAACGACTTCCGCCGCGACAACTACTGCGATGCCTTGCAGAAGCAATACGCGGACAAGACCAAGGAAGAACTGGCAGAGGCTGCGATCCCGGTCAAGGTGGCAGGTCGCATCATGCTCAACCGTGGCTCGTTCATGGTGATCCAGGACATGACCGGTCGCATCCAGGTCTACGTCAACCGCAAGACCCTGTCCGAAGAAACCCTGGCCTCGGTGAAAACCTGGGACATGGGCGACATCATCGCCGCCGAAGGCACCCTGGCCCGTTCCGGCAAGGGCGACCTGTACGTCGAGATGACCAACGTGCGCCTGCTGACCAAGTCCCTGCGTCCGCTGCCAGACAAGCACCACGGCCTGACCGACACCGAACAGCGCTATCGCCAGCGCTACGTTGACCTGATCGTCAACGAAGACGTGCGCCAGACCTTCCGCGTGCGCTCGCAAGTCATTGCCCACATCCGCAGCTTCCTGATGCAGCGTGACTTCCTGGAAGTGGAAACCCCGATGCTGCAGACCATCCCCGGTGGTGCCGCAGCCAAGCCGTTCGAAACCCACCACAACGCGCTGGACATGGAAATGTTCCTGCGTATCGCGCCGGAGCTGTACCTCAAGCGCCTGGTGGTTGGCGGCTTCGAGAAAGTGTTCGAGATCAACCGCAACTTCCGTAACGAAGGCGTCTCGACCCGTCACAACCCAGAATTCACCATGTTGGAGTTCTACCAGGCCTACGCCGACTACGAAGACAACATGGACCTGACCGAAGAGCTGTTCCGCGAGCTGGCACAGCTGGTGCTGGGCAGCACTGACGTGCCGTACGGCGACAAGGTGTTCCACTTCGGCGAGCCCTTCGTGCGCCTGTCGGTGTTCGACTCGATCCTCAAGTACAACCCCGAGCTGACCGCTGACGACCTCAACGACATCGACAAGGCCCGTGCCATTGCCAAGAAAGCCGGCGCCAAGGTGCTGGGCTTCGAAGGCCTGGGCAAGCTGCAGGTGATGATTTTCGAAGAGCTGGTGGAGCACAAGCTGGAGCAGCCGCACTTCATTACCCAGTACCCGTTCGAAGTGTCGCCGCTGGCCCGTCGCAACGACGACAACCCGAACGTTACCGACCGTTTCGAGCTGTTCATCGGTGGCCGCGAAATCGCCAACGCCTATTCCGAGCTTAATGACGCGGAAGACCAGGCCGAGCGTTTCATGGCCCAGGTGGCCGACAAGGACGCCGGTGACGACGAAGCCATGCACTACGACGCCGACTTCGTACGGGCCCTGGAATACGGCATGCCGCCCACTGCCGGTGAAGGCATCGGTATCGATCGTCTGGTGATGTTGTTGACCAACTCGCCTTCGATCCGCGACGTGATCCTGTTCCCGCATATGCGGCCACAAGCGTAACCGTAGCGAAATCCGAAGCCGCCTTTTATAAGGCGGCTTTTTTATGTGGCCTGTTCAAGTGGTGTTCGTCAGTGATCATTTCCCACGCTCTGCGTGGGAATGCACCCTGTGACGCTCCGCGTCACCTCTAAAGGAAGAAGTGTGGTGAACCGCGTAATAGCTCAAGAAGGTGCCGCCGGCATTGCTGCTGCCGTGGCTGAAAGCGTTCAGTACCAGGGCCGCAAGGCCAGTCGGCGGGGCAGCGAGCAACGCCGGCAAGACATTCTCGATGCGGCCATGCGTATCGTCGTGCGCGATGGCGTGCGGGCCGTACGTCACCGGGCAGTGGCGGCAGAGGCGGGGGTGCCGCTCTCGGCCACCACCTATTACTTCAAAGACATCGACGACCTGCTCACCGACACCTTCGCCCAGTACGTGGAACGCAGCGCCGCATTCATGGGCAAGCTGTGGGTGCGTAACGAAGGCCTGTTACGCGAGATGGTCGCCTATGGCGACGGTAGCCCGGAGTCGCGCTCGCAACTGGCCGATGATATCGCACGCCTGACCGCCGACTATGTGCTGCGCCAACTGACCAACCGCCGCGAATACCTGATGGCCGAACAGGCCTTTCGCCAGGAAGCCCTGCTCAACCCACGCCTGGCCGAGCTGGTACGCTCCCATCAACAGATCCTGTTGCAGGGCACCGGGCAGTTTTTCCAGGTATTGGGTTCCCGTGAGCCGCAGCAGGATGCCAAGGTGTTGACGGCTATCATCAGTCGGATGGAATATCAGGGCCTGTTGGGCGGCGCAGAGCCTCTGACCGGGGAAGAGATGCTTGAAATCCTCAAGCGCTATATGCACCTGGTATTGGCCTCGGTCTGACAGCGTTCGATAAAAGCCTGATAACGTTCAACGTTTAAAGAGGAAGCACCGGGTGGACGATTACCAGCAGACGATACGCACCTTGTCCGATCGCATTGTGCTGGCGCAAACACCGATCCGCGTCCTCGATGCGGTGAAATGGGACGAGAACATTCGCCAGGGATTCCTCAAGGCCAAAGGCAAGGCGATGCCTGCCGTAGACCGTGATTACTACCTGAACCGGCCGCTGTCGTTCGATTCCAGTGCGGTGAAGCTGGAGTTCCAGAACATCGAGCGCGACATTACCCGTCGCCTTGGGCAATTCAGTCCGGTGGGGCAGATCATGCGGCGCATGTGCCGCGAATACCGCATGGTGGTGCGCATGCTTGAAGCGCGCGGCACCGAGGACTTCGGCCTGATTTCCCAGGAGCTGTACGGCGCCGCCTCCGATGCGTTCCACGCCGGTGACCCGACCCTGGCCGACCTTGGCCTGATGCTCTCCGACTACCTGAACAACATCGACGGCCGGGGCGACCTCAAGGACGAAGCCAAGACCCTCACCGCCAAAGATGCGGTCAGCCTGCTGCAAACCCGCCTGAACAAGGTGTTTGGCGAGGCGGAAGAAACCATCCGCGTATTCGAGTCCGACGGCATCGTCGCCGACGCGGCGGCGGGCGCCGACTACATCAAGATCCGCGCCGACGCGATGTTCAACGACCGCGACGTGCGCGCCCTGGAAGTGCATGAAGGCCTGGTGCATGTGGGCACCACCCTCAACGGCCAGAACCAGCCGATCTGCACGTTCCTGTCCAAGGGCCCGCCGTCGTCCACCGTTACCCAGGAAGGCCTGGCGATCCTGATGGAAATCATCACGTTTGCCTCCTACCCCAGCCGCTTGCGCAAACTCACCAACCGGACACGCGCCATCCATATGGTGGAGGAGGGGGCCGACTTCCTGCAGGTGTTCGAGTTCTTCCGCGAGCAAGGCTTTGAAATGGCTGAAAGCTATGGGAATGCCAGCCGGGTATTCCGGGGTTCGGTGCCCACCGGTCTGCCATTTACCAAGGATTTGTCCTACCTCAAGGGCTTTATCATGGTCTACAACTACATTCAGCTCGCCGTACGCAAAGGCAAGCTGGAACAGGTGCCGCTGCTGTTCTGCGGCAAGACCACCCTTGAAGACATGCGTACCCTGCGCCAATTGGTCGACGAAGGCCTGGTGGTGCCGCCCAAGTATTTGCCGGAGCAGTTTCGCGACATGAACGCGCTGGCGGCCTGGATGTGCTTCTCCAACTTCCTCAACCACTTGAGCCTGGACCGGATCGAAGCGGATTACTCCAATATCCTTTAACTGACGAAACCGAATCAAAATGTGGGAGCTGGCTTGCCTGCGATAGCGGTGAGTCAGCCAGCACTCATTCAACTGATAGACCGCTATCGCAGGCAAGCCAGCTCCCACATTTGATCTCTATGGGTCTTCAGAACTTTCGCGAGGCTTCAACGGATGAGAATCCTCGGCATTTTATGCCTGCTACTCACATTGAACGGCTGCAGCGCCTTGCTGTTCTACCCCGAGCCCGGCCTGCCATTCACCCCGGAAAAAGCCCACCTGCAATACCGCGACGTCACGCTCACCACCGCAGACGGGGTGAAACTGCACGCCTGGTGGCTGCCAGCCAAAGCCGGTGTACCGCTCAAGGGCACCGTCCTGCATTTGCACGGCAACGGCGGTAACCTCGCCTGGCACCTGGGGGGCAGTTGGTGGTTGCCGGAACAGGGCTATCAAGTGCTATTGCTGGACTATCGCGGCTATGGGCTGTCGGAAGGCAAGCCATCGTTGCCGGCGGTCTACCAAGATATCGACGCCGCATTCGGCTGGATCGACAAGGCACCTGAAACCCAGGGTCAACCGCTGATTGTTCTCGGGCAAAGCCTGGGCGGTGCACTGGCGGTGCATTACCTGGCAGCCCACCCGGAGCGTCAAGCCCAACTCAAAGCTCTGGTACTGGACGGCGTGCCAGCCAGTTATCGTGACGTAGGACAATTCGCCTTGAGCACTTCCTGGTTAACCTGGCCGTTGCAGGTGCCGCTGTCGTGGCTGGTGCCGGACGCCGACAGTGCGATCAATGCCATGCCCCGCGTGACCGGCGTGCCCAAGCTGCTGTTCCACAGCCTGGATGATCCCATCGTGCCGGTGGCCAATGGCATCCGCCTGTATCAGGCCGCACCGCCGCCCAGGGTGTTGCAACTGACCCGTGGCGGCCATGTGCAGACTTTTGCCGACAAAACCTGGCAGACCGTGATGCTGCGTTATCTGGACGACCCGCAGCACTTCAACGGCTTGCGCCGCCTGGGCGAAATTCCGAATTACCCTATTCCTAAAGTTGATTCATCAGAGAGCCCGCAATGAGCGAAGAACGCAACATGATCCCGCTGATTCTCACCGGCATCGGCACCATCATCGGTACCGTTGGCTGCCTGTGGTATTACGGCTACCTGCACTTCGCCAAGCCGGAAGATGCGTTGCTGCTCAGCGACTTCACCATGCTCAAGACCGTGCCGGGTGAGGATTACAAGGTCTCCCTGACCCCGGCGGCGCAAGTGGCGCAGTGCGTTGACGGCGTGTTGGTGATGTTTGATACCGAACAGAAAGGCTTGAGCGGCGTGCTGGTGAACAATAAGAAGCAGGCCGTGCGTTGCATGGGCCAGGAAACCCCGCAGTTGCAACAGTGAGCCTGGTTTTTTGCGTGGTATGAAACATACCGTTGAGTTCCCGGTTCGGGTGCCTCCGGTGGTTTCCAGGGGGCTGGAGGCGCTCAAGGCTCCGGTGGCTCCCAAGGCGCTGGCGGGGATGAGCGTCTCGAAAAACTGCAGAAGCGGCTGGCAGAAAAACAGGCGGCCCAAGGTGCGCAAGGTGGTGAAGGTGGCGCATCGGGCCAAGGCCAAATTCAGATTGGCGGCGCAGAGAGTCAAGGCTCGATCAACTACTGATCGGCATCCCTCCCAGAGCCCGCCTTTTAGCGGCGGTTTTTCATATCAGCGGCCCTACAGACATCATCGACGAGCCAGGATCTCGTAACGAAATTGTTTGGAACCCAATTGCGTCTAATGCCACAAAGGGCAATGTAATTACGCGAAGTGGGGGCGGGAAGGCAGTGATAAGAATTGATGCGATATGCAATATGCTGGCTATGGTCAGGGCGCATCAGGCGTTGGAGCGGGCGGATGCGCAAGAACAGGCGCGTAATCAGTTGGCAGGTTGCTCAACTGATTCCTCCCGTCATAACAAAAAGATAACGCCGCCGGATGAAGATACTGATCGCAAGATCAAGTTTCCCTAGTCAAAAAAACCACCGTTTCCGGTGGTTTTTTTTCGTTTCAATTTTATCCATCAACGATAGGCGACCTGCTTGGGATACCAACAGGCGAGCCCCTACTTGTTATCAGGATTATACCGTTGGGAACTGATAGAAGTAGGCGACCACTCTATAGCTGCCAGGAGTTTAAACCTGGGCATGTGGGAAAATCATTTGGAGTCAAGGAATGAGGTTAGATTCATTTGTCAATACAGCGCTCGTGAATACCATGGGGGTCATGTCCAATACATGGAACGCTGTCACGGGGCAGCGTATGGGTTGGCGATACCCTCAAGTGGGTAAAACCTATAACTACAATAGCTATCAATCGAGTCGGCGTCCAAACTATGCCGGTACTCAACCTTTGAATCGTGGAACCGTTCGCTACATGGGGCCGCCACCCCGTACTCAGCCGTCAACTTCACAGCCGCCTACGATCAACTACGTGACCTATGTATTCAATACTAATTATGTGACGGTCGGAGGTGTAAAGTCGGCGCAAGTGGGTGTGCATATCAATAACGGTAATAACAGCATGAATGACGGTAACTTCGCCAATTACGGCAATAACGGTAATAGCGGAAGCCACAGTGGCTATTCCAATCACGGCAGTAACGGCAATCGTCAATTGCCCTCCGGGCATAGGCTGGTCGGCAGTGGCCATGCTCGGCGTCTTCAAGGTTGAAACAAGCAATGCGACTGCGTCGCCGCGCATATTTTGACGTGGTTTTTAGAGTTTTAGTAGTGGAACTGCTCGCAGCGATTCCCCAATTAAATGGGCGACACACCAGGCAGCACGCAGCTTAGGTGTCGTAAATCCACACACTCTTATTTCAGTTTGACAGGGAAGATAAAATGACTCATCTATTTGGTTCGCGACCTGCACAGTATGTTGCCTGGCATCCACGTTATGCTGAAGAGCAACCTCGCCATGCCACACCAGGTCAGCGAGTGTGGGGGAGTGGCGGCAGTAATGGCAATAACGGCAATTATGGTAACTATGGCAATAACGGTAATAGCGGCCAGTGCAGTCACTATGAAAATCATGGGCACAACGGCAATGACATGATGGGGGTGCCGGGTAACTACCGCCACTTTGAAGGCTATAGTAATCACGACAGTTACGGTAACTATGGCAACTACGGAAATAACGGCAACTCGGGCGATTCCAGCCGTTACATTAACTCTGGCCAGAATGGCAACCGCAGCACCTTCAGATACTTCAATGACTAAAGCCTGAACACGCGTTCATGGACCGTAACGAAAAAGCCCCGCCTAATAAGGCGGGGCTTTTTACCAGGCTATTGATCAGTTAGCGACGGAAGACCGTGGCTTGACCGGCTGGTTGTCGTTGGAGATGGTCACTTCAACGCGGCGGTTCATGGCGCGGCCGGAAACGCTGCCGTTATCGGCAACCGGATATTCCTTGCCATAACCCTGGGTCACGATGCGCGAGATATCCACGCCTTGCTGAGCCAGTGCACGTTGAACGGAAGCGGCGCGACGCTCAGACAGGCTCTGGTTGTACGAGTCCGAACCGGTGCTGTCGGTGTAGCCTTCGACGATCACTTTACGGTCTGGGTTATCGCGCAGGAACTGAGCCAGCTTGGTGATGTTCACCAGGCCGCTGGATTTCAGGTCGGACTTGTTGGTGGCGAACAGCACATCACCGAAAGTCACCAGGGTACCGCGATCGGTTTGCTTGGCGTTCAAGCTGTTTTGCAGTTGCTTGATTTGCGCATCACGGGCATCCAGCAGGGCGCGGGCACGTTCGTCACCGGCGTTTTTCAGCTTGGCTTCGGATTCGCGCAGAACGATGGTGTCCTTGGCCACTTCAACGCGCTGGTTGGTCAGGTAGGCCAGTTGGTCGACTTTCTTCTCGTCTTCCTTGTCGCGGTAGGCCTTGTCAGCCTTGTCCAGCCAGTCGCTGGCGTCTTTGGTTTCCAGCGCGGCCAGCTTGGTGGCTTGCGGGTTGGTTTGCAGGGACGAGAAATTGGTCCGCGCATTTTCCAGGTTCGCGTTAGGCGGGGTGGAGCAGGCCGCCAAGGCAACGCTCATCGCCAGCAGGGCAGGGATCATCAATTGTTTACGCATAGTCGTGTCGTCCTTTCAATTCGATATCAGGTGCGATGCAGTCAAGAGGCTGCGGCTTACTTCTGCATGATTGCAGCTGGGCGCATGCCTTCTTTACGCAGTTCGTCAACAGCCTTCTGGGAGTCCTTCACAGCCTGTTGAGCCTTGGCAGCCTGGGCTTTACGCTCAGCGACGCGGGCATCCCACTCGGCTTGTTCAGCCAGTTGGCGAGCCTTGTCGTAGTTCTTGTCGTGCATGGCAATCTCAGCTTCTTTGAGCTTGTCCTGGGCCGACTTCATTTCCACCGCCGCGTACTCGGTGCCGCCGGCGCTGACTGCGCTGTTGACGGCCGATTGGGTCACGGCGTACTGCTCGGTTGGAGGGTTGCCGGCGCAGCCAGCCAGAACGAAGCTGGTGCCGATTGCCAGCGCGGCCAATTTGAGCCCGCGCAGATGGTTAAACGAGGATTTGGCAGTGCTGGTGTTCATCGTCTTCAACTCCATTGGATAACTCCTGAAAAACATCAAAATCCATCGGGGCGTATCGATTTCGGGCCCGTCGATAAAGCACATGGCGTCCGTTCAAACGACCGTTCCACACGTGATGGCTACTGGCTGTGACCGGAGGCTTTTTTCAAAAGTTCAGCGGATATGGCGATTTGCCTAAAAAAATATCTGACTGACTGGTCAGTGTTTAAAAAATGGAACTTTCGCGGCGCGCGGCGGTACTTCCGGGCCTGTAAAAGACCCGGAATACGTGGGTTTAATTGACGTCAATAAATGTTTATCAGTGCTTTTGTTCGTCAGTAGCGGCCGACAAATCATGCAAGTGGCGACGGGATAACGTGAGAAAACGTGGGGTGGGGCCGACGTCTTCATACAGCGGGTCACCCTCTTCATCGGTGGCAATCACCTGCTGGCCCTGGATGTAAGGAAAGCTGGCTTCCAGCTCTTCCAGGGCGGCGCCAATCAGCTCGCCGAGCAGTTCTTCAACGTGGCGCTTGGGGTACATCTCGGCAATGGCCGCCAGCCGGGCAGCGGCTTCTACATCCAGATGAATCGCGTACTCAGTCTTGGTCAAACGACCCTTGGCGGTTTCTTCCCAATGCTGGGCCAGTTCTCGAATTTTCATGGCTACCTCAATAAAGCCTGCGAGGGCAGGCGGTGATGAGTGACCAGCCGCCTGCGTGAATAACGCGGCGACTTAACGTTGAGACTAGCTGTAAGCGCCAAGGTTTAAAGTCGTTTGCGTTCGGCCTTGTCAGAAACCGACGTCGGCGGCACTCTGAACCCCCTGCGCGTCCCGGATTTCTGGCTGGAGATTGGCTGATGAGTGATATCGATGCACGCTTGCGTGAGGATGTTCACCTGCTGGGTGAGCTGTTGGGCAACACCATTCGAGAGCAGTACGGCGAGGCTTTCCTCGAAAAGATCGAGCAGATCCGCAAAGGCGCCAAGGCCGACCGCCGTGGAGCCGTTTCAGAGAAAACCGCTGGCGATGAGCTGAGCGCCAGCCTCAACCAGTTGCAGGAGCAGGAGTTGCTGCCGGTGGCCCGGGCCTTCAACCAATTCCTCAACCTGGCCAACATTGCCGAGCAATATCAGTTGATTCATCGGCGCGATGAATCGCAACCTGCGCCGTTCGAATCCCGGGTCTTGCCAGAATTGCTGGCTCGCCTGCAAAACGAAGGGCACAGCAATGAGTCCCTGGCCCGGCAGTTGGCGCGGCTGGACATCGAACTGGTGCTTACCGCCCACCCCACCGAAGTGGCCCGCCGTACGCTGATCCAAAAGTACGACGCCATTGCCGCGCAACTGGCCTTGCAGGATCACCGTGACCTCACCACCGCCGAGCGCGAGCAGATTCGCGAGCGCTTGCAACGCTTGATCGCCGAAGCCTGGCACACCGAAGAAATCCGCCGCGTGCGCCCCACGCCCGTGGATGAAGCCAAATGGGGCTTTGCGGTGATCGAGCATTCGCTGTGGCACGCCATCCCCAATTACCTGCGCAAGGCCGACCAGGCCCTGCACGCCGCCACCGGCTTGCGCCTGCCCTTGGAGGCTGCGCCGATTCGCTTTGCTTCGTGGATGGGCGGCGACCGTGACGGCAACCCGAACGTTACCGCGCCGGTCACTCGCGAAGTGCTGTTGCTGGCGCGCTGGATGGCGGCGGATCTGTATCTGCGCGACATTGATCAGCTGGCTTCCGAGCTGTCGATGCAACAGGCCAGCCCGGCGCTGCACGCCAAAGTCGGCGACAGCGTCGAGCCCTATCGTGCCTTGCTCAAGCAACTGCGTGAACGCCTGCGCGCCACGCGTCAGTGGGCCCACACCTCGTTGACCAGCACCACCCCGGCGCCGGCTGAGGTGTTGCAGAACAACCGCGACCTGCTCGACCCACTGCAGCTGTGCTACCAGTCGCTGCACGAATGCGGCATGGGCGTGATCGCCGATGGCCCGCTGCTCGACTGCCTGCGCCGTGCCGTGACGTTCGGCCTGTTCCTGGTGCGCCTGGACGTGCGCCAGGACTCCAGCCGTCACTCGGCGGCCATGACCGAAATCACCGATTACCTGGGCCTGGGGCGTTATGAGGACTGGGATGAAGAGGCGCGCATCAGCTTCCTGACCCAGGAACTGACCAATCGTCGGCCGTTGCTGCCGGGTTACTTCCAGCCGTCGGCGGACACTGCCGAGGTGCTCAATACCTGCAAGGAAATCGCCGCCGCACCGGCCGCATCACTAGGGTCGTATGTCATCTCCATGGCCGGCGCTGCGTCGGATGTGCTGGCAGTGCAACTACTGTTGAAAGAGTCGGGCGTACAACGGCCGATGCGCGTAGTGCCGCTGTTCGAGACCCTGGCCGACCTGGATAACGCAGGGCCAGTGATGGAACGCCTGCTGCAACTGCCGGGTTACCGCGCGCGCTTGCAGGGCCCGCAGGAAGTGATGATTGGCTACTCGGACTCGGCCAAGGACGCCGGCACCACGGCCGCCGCCTGGGCGCAGTACCGTGCCCAGGAACGCCTGGTGGATATCTGCCGCGAGCAACAGGTGGAGCTGTTGTTGTTTCACGGTCGCGGCGGCACCGTTGGTCGCGGCGGTGGCCCGGCGCACGCGGCCATCCTGTCGCAGCCGCCGGGCTCGGTGGCGGGGCGTTTCCGTACCACTGAACAGGGAGAGATGATTCGCTTCAAATTCGGCCTGCCGGATATCGCCGAGCAGAACCTCAATCTCTACCTGGCTGCGGTACTGGAAGCGACCTTGTTGCCGCCGCCGCCTCCCGAGCCTGCCTGGCGGCATCTGATGGACGAATTGGCGGCAGACGGTGTCAGCGCTTACCGCGCCGTGGTGCGGGAAAATCCGCAGTTCGTCGAATACTTCCGCCAGTCCACGCCGGAGCAGGAGTTGGGCCGTTTGCCTTTGGGCAGCCGCCCGGCCAAGCGTCGTGCGGGCGGGATTGAGAGCTTGCGCGCCATCCCGTGGATCTTTGGCTGGACCCAGACACGCCTGATGCTGCCCGCCTGGCTAGGCTGGGAAGCGGCACTGAGCAAGGCGCTGGAGCGCGGTGAAGGTCAATTGCTGGGGCAGATGCGCGAGCAGTGGCCGTTCTTTCGCACGCGCATCGACATGCTGGAAATGGTGCTGGCCAAGGCCGATGCCGATATCGCCCGTCTTTATGATGAGCGCCTGGTGCAGCCGGACCTGCTGGCATTGGGTGCGCACTTACGCGACCTATTGTCGCAGGCGTGCGCCGTGGTGCTTGGCCTGACCGGCCAGTCGCAGCTGCTGGCCCATAGCCCCGACACCCTGGAGTTCATCCGCCTGCGCAACACCTACCTCGACCCCTTACACCTGTTGCAGGCCGAGTTGCTGGCACGTTCGCGTCAGCAGGAGGCTGCCCAAGACAGCCCTCTGGAACAGGCGCTGCTGGTGTCCGTGGCCGGTATTGCGGCTGGTTTGCGCAACACCGGTTGAGGTTTTTTGCGTGTACTCAATGGCTTGCGGATAAACCGCGACGACCGCCCGGAAACGGGCGGTCGTCGTTTGAGGGGGTGGGTTGCGCTCAGGCACACCCCGGCGCTGACGCATGCGCGGCGCGGGTTTCTCCTACTTTTGGCGGCTTGTATGGTGAGGGCCCGCTGTGTATCTTGATCAGCCTTTGGCCGTTTGATCGGCCTAGAACCACATTTTTACGAGATTGGCCCCACGCGGCGAATCCGAGCGTCATCTCTATAAAAAATTGAGGAGCACATCGATGCGCGTCATTCTGCTGGGAGCTCCCGGGGCCGGTAAAGGTACTCAGGCAAAGTTCATCACTGAAAAATTCGGCATTCCACAAATCTCCACCGGCGACATGCTGCGTGCGGCCGTCAAGGCTGGCACCGAGCTGGGCCTGATCGCCAAGAGCGTGATGGACAGCGGCGGCCTGGTCTCCGATGACCTGATCATCAACCTGGTCAAGGAACGCATCAGCCAGGACGACTGCAAGAACGGTTTCCTGTTCGACGGCTTCCCACGCACCATTCCCCAGGCTGAAGCCCTGGTGAAGGCGGGCGTGGAGTTGGACGCCGTGGTCGAGATCGCAGTTGAAGACGAAGAGATCGTTCAGCGTATCGCTGGCCGTCGCGTTCACGAAGGCTCGGGCCGCGTGTACCACATCGTCTACAACCCGCCGAAAGTCGAGGGCAAGGACGATGTCACCGGTGAAGACCTGGTGCAGCGTAAAGACGACACCGAAGAAACCGTGCGTCATCGCCTGTCGGTCTACCATTCCCAGACCAAGCCCCTGGTGGACTTCTACCAGAAGCTGTCCGCAGCTCAAGGCAAGCCGAAATACAGCCACATCCCAGGTGTGGGCTCGGTTGAGGCCATCACCGCCAAGGTGCTGCAAGCACTGAGCTGATCCTGTGATCGGCGGCACAGACAACGGCCCGCTTGCGGGCCGTTGTTGTTTATACTGGCGCACTTTTTTCCGACTTGGACACCCACACCGATGAGCACCCTGCTGGCCCTGGACACCGCGACTGAAGCTTGCTCCGTTGCCTTGCTGCACGATGGCAAGGTTACGAGCCACTACGAGGTGATCCCGCGCCTGCACGCGCAGAAGTTGTTGCCGATGATCAAGCAACTGCTTGAAGACGCCGGTACCACCCTGGCGGCCGTGGACGCCATCGCGTTCGGCCGTGGCCCCGGTGCATTCACCGGCGTGCGCATCGCCATTGGCGTGGTGCAGGGCCTGGCCTTTGCCCTGGAGCGCCCGGTATTGCCGGTGTCCAACCTGGCGGTGCTGGCCCAGCGTGCGTTGCGTGAGCACGGTGCGTCGCAAGTGGCAGCGGCGATTGATGCGCGCATGGATGAGGTTTACTGGGGTTGCTACCGTGAGACCGCAGGCGAAATGCGCCTGGTCGGTACGGAAGCAGTGCTGGCCCCCGAAGCGGCGCAACTGCCCGCTGACGCCAGCGGCGATTGGTTCGGTGCCGGCACAGGCTGGGGTTATGGCGAACGCATCAAGGTGACGTGTGCCGAGCAGGATGCGGCGATGTTGCCCCACGCCGAAGACCTGCTGGCGTTGGCACGTTTCGCCTTCGAGCGCGGCGAGGCAGTTGCAGCGGACCAGGCGGCACCGGTGTACCTGCGCGATAAAGTCGCGCAGACCAAGGCCGAACGCGGGATTATTTGACGCCAGAAATGTGGGCATTGCGCGGCAAATTTCGCCAATCGTCAGAATTTGCCTGGGTTTTTAAACCTTTTACAAATTATGTGTTCTAGTTATCACCAGAGCATTTGCGCGCCATGGAAAGTGCCGCTAAATTGCCATCATTGATACCGAGTCTGCATGTATGCGTATAGACGGTTTTTCCTCACAGTCCTACCCCCTCAAGCGTAAGCCGCGCAAGGCGAGCGTGACGGTAGACGAATCCGTCGAGGATTCACCGGACTTCATCGAAGTACACACCGATACGCCTTCCAAAGCGCAAGGCGCCGCGAGCGCACGCATCAGCGGCGTTCCTGCCCGTCAGCAAGACATGGTCTTTCCCCGTTCCATGAGCAAAAGCGTTGCCACCGCCTTGGCCAGCTACCTGACCACTGCCGGCTTTGTTGAATGGGATATGGAAGTGCTGGGTCTCGATATCCATATCTGATGCGTTTGCCTTATTACATCGGCTGCCCGTCCTGGAGTGAAAACGCCTGGCGCGAGTACCTGTATCCGGTTGATGCACGTTCCAACGATTACCTCGGGCTCTATTCCCAGGTCTTCAACGCCGTTGAAGGCAATACCACTTTTTACGCTCGCCCCTCGGCCGCCACTGTGCAGCGCTGGGCCGAAATCATGCCTGATGATTTTCGCTTCACCGCCAAATTCCCCGGCGATATCAGTCATGCTGGCGATTTGCGTGAGCAGTTGCCGGCGGCAGAAAGCTTTGTCGGCTTGATGAGCCCTTTGGGTGAGCGCGTTTCACCGCTGTGGTTGCAACTCTCAAAGGGCTTTACGCCGCCACGCTTGGCGGAGCTGGCTGGATTTCTCGATGGCATCGATCGGCCGCTGGCTGTGGAAGTGCGTCATGAACAGTTCTTCGCCAAGGGTGATGCTGAGCGCAGGCTCAACCGCCTGTTGCGCGATCGCGGTGTCGAGCGCATCTGCCTCGATCCGCGTGCCCTGTTCAGCTGTACCTCTACTTCGGAGGCGGTGCTGCATGCCCAGTCCAAAAAGCCCCGGGTGCCACCGCGCCCAGCGGCATTGACGCAGTTTCCCCAGGTGCGCTTCATCGGGCATCCGGACCTTGAGGCCAATGACCCGTTCCTGATTCCATGGGTGGAAAAGATCGCCAGTTGGATTGAAGAAGGCCGCACGCCCTACATGTTCCTGCACACGTCGGACAACCGTCTGGCGGCACAGCTGGCGCTGCGTTTCCACGCCAAGCTGATGGTGCGCCTTCCAGGTTTACCGCCGCTGCCCACCTTGCATCGAGAACCCGTGGCGGAGCAGCTCGGGCTACTTTGAGGATTGAGCCGTGGGTGTGGTCAAGGCGTTGAGTATGTTGCTGTTGTTGATGGGCGCCGTTGCGCTGGCTGTCTGGCGCGGTTGGGTGCCGATGCCGGCTGAGTGGAACCCCTGGGCGCCTTTGGATGTGCGAGCGAGCCCCAACCTGTTGACGCGCTACAAGCTCAGTCGCTTGCAGGACGATCCGGCGTTGTGTGACCAGGTACTGAACACCTCCGGTTTGCGCGTGAGTCGCCAGGCTGATACAGCGGCGGATGCAGCGTGCCCCTTGCGCAATGTCCTGCGTGTGCAGGGCGCTGACGTGGCGTTGAGCAGCAACTTTCTCGCCAGTTGCCCGCTGGCGGTGGCGTTCGCGTTGTTCGAGCGCCACAGCCTGCAACCGGCGGCCCAGGCCGTGTTTGGCCAAGCGGTAAGCCGCGTCGAGCATTTGGGCAGTTTTGCCTGCCGTAATATCTACAATCGCGCCGACGCAAGGCTCAGCCAGCACGCCTCGGCCAATGCCCTGGATATCGCCGGTTTTCGCCTGGCGGATGGGCGCAGCATCAGCGTGCTCAAGGATTGGCCAGGGCAGGGCGACAGCGCGCGTTTCCTGCGCTTGGTACGCGATGGCGCCTGTGATGATTTCAACGTGGTGTTGAGCCCGGACTACAACGCCGCCCATCGCAACCATTTCCATCTGGACATGGGGCGTTGGTGGGTGTGTCGCTAAGGCTCAGGCGGCCAGGCGCAGGTTGTGGGTCACCAGCGGGCGCGCCCAGTAGTAATCGAAATCCAAGGCCTTTTGCTGCGCAAGCAGTTCTTCTTCAAGGTACGGCGTGGCGGCCGGTGGCAGCAGGTCCAGTTCGAACTCGGCAATCGGCAGGTGCAGTGGGCGTGGCTGTGGCGCCGGGCCTGGCTCGGGTAGCGGTTGGCCGGCGTTCAGCACAACGGGGCGCACCCACTCGCTCTCAAACGCTTGCTGGCGTTGCTGGGCGACTATTTCTTCTTCCGGGAACGGCGTGGCGGCCGGTGGCAGTAGCTCGGTTTCGAACTCGGCAATCGGCAGGAACAAAGGCTCCGGCGGCGCGATCTCGGTGTCTTTCACATCGCACTCACGCTGGGTGAGAATCTGCGCCAGCAGGTCGGCGCCTTCGCGGGGTTCTACCGCCGGGTCTGCCGGGGCAGGCGCCTTGGCGGCGAGCGCGTCTGGCGTTTCACCCAGCTGTTCGGCCAACGCACGGGCGAAGAAGTCCTGCCACACATGACTCACCCCGGCCAGCGCTTGGGTATTGCGCAGGCCGTAATGGTTGTGGGTCGGCAGTACACCGATGGAAAGGGGAAGAATGTCTGACATTTTTCTCGGTCGACGCTCAGCTCTGGCAAAATACCTGACTGTGATTTTTATCGGCCGTTGTTTGCCGATCCTTAATATTTTTGAGCGTGGCGATTGATGAACGAACAACCAGCGGCCAGCCGCATCCAGGTCCAAGCCTTGGCTGACAGCTTCCAGGCCCGCGCTGAACAGTGGGCTTCGCTGCTGGGGTTGCCTCTGCAGGTGGCCGATGCGGATTTTTCCCTGCAAGTGGGGGAGCACGGTTTGCAGTTGCAACAGCTTGGGCCCGATGCGCCGGGGCCGGTGCGGGTCGACTTTGTCGAAGGCGGCGCGGCGCATCGGCGGTTGTATGGCGGCGGCAGCGGGCAGATGATCGCCAAGGCGGTGGGCATCGCCCAGGGCGTGCGCCCACGGGTGCTGGACGCCACGGCCGGGTTGGGCAAGGACGCGTTCGTGCTGGCTAGCCTGGGGTGTGAGATGAGCCTGATCGAGCGCCAGCCGTTGATCGGCGCCTTGCTCGAAGATGGCCTGGCCCGCGCTGCCGAGGATTTTGAGGTGGCGCCGATTGTGGCGCGCATGAAGTTGCTCAAGGGTAACTCCATCGACGTGATGCTCAATTGGCAGGGGGAGCCGCCCCAGGTGATCTACCTGGACCCGATGTTTCCGCACCGTGAGAAAACTGCGCTGGTGAAGAAGGAGATGCGCCTGTTTCGGCCGTTGGTAGGGGATGATCCGGATGCACCGGCGTTGCTCGCGGCGGCTCTGGCGCTGGCCAGCCATCGTGTGGTGGTCAAGCGGCCGCGCAAGGCACCCTGTATTGAGGGGCCGAAGCCGAGTCATGCGTTGGATGGCAAGTCCAGCCGCTACGATATTTATCCCAAGAAGGCGCTTAAGGCGTAAGCGGCAGTATTCATCTTGCGGGTGCGGCGAGATCCAATTGTGGAGCTGGCGTGCCTGCGATGACGGCCTGCCAGCCGACACCTATCTACCTGACACCCCACAATCCAAATGTGGGAGCTGGCTTGCCTGCGATGACGGCCTGCCAGCCGGCACCTATCTACCTGACGCCCCGCAATCAAATTGTGGGAGCGGGCTTGCTCGCGAAGGCGGCCTGGCAGTCAATACAGTTGGATTGTGTACATATCCATTGCTGCGGTAACGGCTACTTAGGGTTCCGCCCTGACGGCGGCTCACTTTTGAAAAGCGCAAAAGTAAGCAAAACGCTCTTGCCCCACCACTCGGCACCTCGCTTGGGCTCGGTGTGCCCGAACGCAGGCTTGAATCCGTGGGCCGCCGCCACGCGCCATCCATGGCGCGGGGCGGCTAACCCGGCGTCCTGCCGGGTTACCCACGAATTCAAGCCTGCGTTCGGCCAGCGTGGTTTAACGGGGCGCCTGAGATCAAGATCACAAGCAGATCAAGAGCAAGATCAAGGGCGGCTCGCTTCGCATCGTGGTTACCGTAGGTCGCTACCGCCAACGCTGTTGTGTCGATAGGCCCGCATAAACAACCTCACCACGTCCTGCACATGCTCTTCGGCCTCTTGCGCACTCAATTGCCCGCCACACCCGTACAACAAGCGAAAGTTCGCCGTGCCTTTGAGCAGGCAAAAGAAGTGTTCGGCGGCCTTCAGCGGTGTGTCGATGCTCAGAGCGCCGCTCTGGTGAATCTTGCCGAGCAGGCGCTCCATGCCTTGCAGCATGCGCATGGGGCCGGCGTTGAAGAAGATCTGGGAGAGTTTCACGTCCTGATTGCCGGTGGTCATCATCAGGCGATGCAGGTTTACCGACTCTTCGCTGTTGATCAGTCGATGAAAGCCGCGGGCGATGTTGAGTAGCACCGTCTCGACGGGCATGCCTTCGGGGAGTTCGAAGTACATCACCGGCAATTGCTCTTCGCATTTGGCCACCACCGCAGCGGTGAACAGCGTCTCCTTGTCGGTGAAGTGGCTGTAGACCGTGAGTTTTGATACGCCGGCCGCCAGGGCGACGGCGTCCATGCTGGTGTTTGCATAGCCCTTGCCCAAGAACAGCGATTTTGCCGATTCGAGGATTGCCTGGCGTTTTGCCATGTCCTTGGGACGCCCGGGGCTTGCGGTGTTCAGAGGATTGTCGGACATTTTCACCTTTAATACTGGACTGGTGAGTTTGGTATTAATAACATACCGGCCAGTATAATTATTCCAAGCTCTATTTGCGAAAGGTCCTTCAGCATGCGCAGCGCTTTCCTGCCCCTTGCTTTGCCTGTCAGCCTGGTCTTCCTGTTGGCCGCTTGCGGCCATGAAGAAGCGGCCCAGACCACCGTACGTCCGGCCATGGTGGTGCAACCGCAGCCTTCGGCACAGGCGATGGACAGCTACCCCGGTGAGGTGCGTGCCCGTTATGAGCCGGACCTGGCCTTTCGCATCGGCGGCAAAGTCAGCAAGCGCCTGGTGGAGGAGGGCGAGCGGGTCAAGGCCAACCAGCCGCTGGCCGAACTCGACCCTCAGGACGTGCGCCTGCAATTGGAAGCCACCCGTGCCCAAGTGGCCGCCGCCGAGGCCAATCTGAGCCTGGTACGTGCGGAGCGGGATCGCTACAAGACCTTGATGGATCGTCAGATGGTCAGTCGGTCGCAGTACGACAATTCCGAAAACCTCTACCGAGCCGGTGAAGCACGCCTGAAGCAGATCAAGGCCGAGTTCGATGTGTCGAGCAACCAGGCCGGCTATGCCGTGCTGCGCGCGCCTCAGGACGGTGTGGTCGCCAAGCGTGCCGTCGAGGTGGGGCAAGTGGTCTCCGCTGGCCAGACCGTGTTCACCCTGGCCACCGATGGCGAGCGTGAAGTCTTGATCAGCCTGCCCGAGCAGGGCTTTGGCCGCTTCAAGATCGGCCAGCCGGTGTCGGTGGAGTTGTGGAGCCAGCCAGAGCAACGCTTCGCCGGGCGCATTCGTGAACTGTCTCCTGCCGCCGACCCCAAGTCTCGCACCTTCGCCGCGCGCGTGGCCTTCACCGGCGGCAAAGTGCCCGCCGAACTGGGCCAAAGCGCACGGGTTTTCATCCAGGCCGAGGGTGTCATTCCCCTATCGGTACCGCTGTCTGCCCTGAGTGCCGAGAACGGTGCGTCCTACGTTTGGCGTGTAAAACCGGACAACACCCTTGAACGCACCCCTGTACGCATTGGCGCGTTTGGCGAAAACACCGTGCCGGTACTCGAAGGCTTGGCCGCCACCGATTGGGTGGTGGCCGCAGGCGTGCATGTGCTCCATGAGGGCCAGCCAGTGCGCCCGGTGGATCGCTCCAACCGTGTAGTGAATCTGGCGGCCAAGGAGTAGTCCCCATGGGTTTCAATCTTTCCGAATGGGCGTTGCGTAATCGCCAGATCGTACTGTTCCTGATGATCCTGCTGGCCGTGGTTGGCACCTTGTCCTACACCAAGCTGGGGCAAAGCGAAGACCCGCCCTTTACCTTCAAGGCCATGGTGATCAAGACCAACTGGCCCGGGGCCACGGCCCAGGAGGTTTCGCGCCAGGTCACCGAGCGCATCGAGAAAAAACTCATGGAGACCGGTGAGTATGAGCGCATCGTGTCGTTCTCGCGGCCCGGTGAATCCCAGGTCACCTTTATTGCCCGTGATTCGATGCGTTCGGCGCAGATTCCCGAGCTGTGGTACCAGGTGCGCAAGAAAATCAGCGACATCCGCCACACCTTGCCGCCGGATATCCAGGGGCCGTTTTTCAACGACGAGTTCGGCACCACCTTCGGCAATATCTACGCCCTGACCGGCGACGGCTTTGACTATGCCGTGCTCAAGGACTACGCCGACCGCATCCAGATCCAGCTGCAACGGGTGCCGGATGTAGGCAAGGTCGAGCTGCTTGGCTTGCAGGATCAGAAGATCTGGATCGAGCTGTCCAACCTCAAGCTCGCCACCCTCGGCTTGCCTTTGGCCGCGGTACAGCAGGCGTTGCAGGAACAGAATGCGGTGTCCACCGCCGGTTTCTTTGAAACCCCCACCGAGCGCGTGCAACTGCGCGTTTCAGGCAACTTCAAGACGGTGGAGGAGATCCGCAACTTTCCGATCCGCGTGGGTGATCGCACCTTTCGCATCGGTGATGTAGCTGACATCCACCGAGGCTTCAACGAACCACCAGCACCGCGCATGCGTTACATGGGCGCAGATGCCATCGGCCTAGCGGTGGCCATGCGCGACGGTGGCGACATCCTCGTACTGGGCAAGGCCCTTGAAGCGCAATTCGCACGCCTGCAAAAGAACCTTCCGGCAGGGATGGAACTGCGCAAAGTGTCGGACCAACCGGCAGCCGTGAAGACCAGCGTCGGCGAATTCGTCCAGGTGCTGGCTGAAGCGTTGGCGATTGTTTTGCTGGTGAGCTTTTTCTCCCTCGGCGTGCGCACCGGCATGGTCGTCGCCCTGGCGATCCCGCTGGTGCTGGCGATGACCTTTGCCACCATGTATTACCTGGGCATCGGCCTGCACAAGATTTCCCTTGGCGCCTTGGTCCTGGCCCTGGGCTTGCTGGTAGATGACGCGATCATCGCCGTGGAAATGATGGCGATCAAAATGGAGCAGGGCTACGACCGCCTCAAAGCCGCGAGTTTCGCCTGGACCAGCACCGCATTCCCCATGCTCACCGGCACCCTGATCACGGCCGCTGGCTTCTTGCCGATTGCCACCGCGCAATCGAGCACCGGCGAATACACCCGCTCGATTTTCCAGGTCGTGACCATCGCACTGCTGGCCTCCTGGGTGGCGGCCGTGGTGTTTGTGCCGTACCTGGGAGAAAAACTCCTGCCCGACTTGGCGAAGATTCACGCCGCCAAGCACGGCACCGACGGTCCAGACCCGTACGGCACACCCTTCTACCAGCGTGTAAGACGTTGGGTGGAGTGGTGCGTGCGGCGGCGTAAAACCGTGATCGTGCTGACTTTGCTGCTGTTTATCGGCTCGGTTGCGCTGTTCCGCTTCGTGCCGCAACAGTTCTTCCCGGCTTCCGGTCGCCTGGAGTTGATGGTCGACCTGAAACTGGCCGAAGGCGCTTCCCTGAGCAACACTGCCGAACAGGTCAAGCGCCTGGAAGCGTTGCTCAAGGAGCATGCCGGCATCAACAACTATGTCGCCTACGCGGGCACTGGTTCGCCGCGGTTTTACCTGCCCCTGGACCAGCAATTGCCCGCTGCCAGCTTCGCCCAGTTTGTGGTGCTGGCTGACACTATCGAGGAGCGCGAAAGCTTGCGCACCTGGCTGATCGAAACCCTCAACGAGCAATTCCCCGAATTGCGTTCGCGCGTGACGCGCCTGGAGAACGGCCCGCCCGTAGGCTACCCGGTGCAGTTTCGCGTGACGGGCGAGCACATCGAAGAAGTCCGTGCCCTGGCGCGCAAAGTGGCGGCCAAGGTTCGCGAAAATACCCATGTGGTCAACGTGCATCTGGACTGGGAAGAACCGAGCAAAATCGTGTACCTGAATATCGACCAGGACCGTGCACGCGCCCTGGGTGTGAGCACCGCCAACCTGTCGAAATTCCTGCAGAGTTCCCTGACCGGCTCCAGCGTCAGCCAGTACCGTGAGGACAACGAATTGATCGAGATCCTCCTGCGCGGCACCGTGCATGAGCGTAGCGAACTGTCGCGCCTGCCGAGCCTTGCCGTGCCCACCGACAATGGTAAAAGCGTGGCGCTGTCGCAAATTGCCACCCTCGAATATGGATTCGAAGAGGGCATCATCTGGCATCGCAATCGCTTGCCCACGGTGACGGTACGGGCCGATATCTATGGCAAGGAACAGCCGGCGACCCTCGTGCAGCAGATCCTGCCGACGCTTGCCGATGTGCGTGCCGAACTGCCGGATGGCTACCTCTTGGAGGTGGGCGGTACGGTGGAAGATTCTGCCCGTGGGCAAAACTCGGTGAAGGCCGGCGTGCCGCTGTTTATCGTGGTAGTGCTGACCTTGCTGATGCTGCAACTGCGCAGCTTCTCGCGCACGGCGATGGTCTTTCTCACCGCGCCTTTGGGGCTGATCGGCGTGACCTTGTTCCTGCTGGTGTTCCGCCAACCCTTCGGTTTCGTCGCCATGCTCGGCACCATCGCGCTGTCAGGGATGATCATGCGCAACTCGGTGATTCTGGTGGACCAGATCGAACAAGACATCAAGGCTGGCCTGGCACCTTGGCAGGCAATTATCGAAGCCACGGTGCGACGCTTTCGCCCGATTGTGCTGACGGCGTTGGCTGCGGTGTTGGCGATGATTCCGTTGTCACGCAGTGTGTTCTTCGGGCCCATGGCCGTGGCGATCATGGGCGGGTTGATCGTAGCGACGGCGTTGACGCTGTTGTTCCTGCCGGCGTTGTACGCAGCGTGGTTCAGGATCAAGAAGGAGGAGTAGATCAGTGAGCGTTTTTGGCAGGCCCGGTGGGAACCATTTTTCAAGGCTTGCCACACAGGGTTACCTGTTCGCAGGTACGTTATTCGGGGGTTTTATCACCTGGATAACGTTTCCAGAACGTTCATAGAGGCGAAATAGATATGCTCCTACAAGCATTGGGACAACTTTACACGGGGGTCGGCATGATGCTGGGCGGCGGTCAAATGGGCGGCGCTTGCGCCAAACATTCCCATAATGACTCCGTCAGTCGGCGTGAGCTTTCCGACGCGCTCAAATCGTTCAAATACGATTTTCCCCAGCCGACCAGTCATATCACGATTAACAACAGTGTTGCCAACGCGAACAACAACGCGAATAGCAACGCAAACACCCAAATCGGCCGCTGAATGCGCTGATGTCTGCTATTGGGCCATTGCAAACACTCTGCATCCGCGGAGTGTTTGCTGCGTAAGGCTCAGTGACTGCCGAGGGCTTACAGCGCCCCAAACACCTTCTTGGCTAAGCTGGTGGCCGCCGCCGCCGGGTTCTTGCGAATGGTTTCTTCCTGCTGCGCAATCATCTTGAACAAACCATCCAGGGCCTGCTCGGTCACGTAGTTCTCAACGTTGGCGCTCTTGGCATCCACCGCGCCAAAGGCCGCGGCCTTACCGGCCAGAGCGTTGTACTGCTGGGCCACGCCGACTTTGTCGGTGGCGGCCTTGACGATAGGCAGGAACTTGGCGCGAATCTCTTCACGGCTGCTTTTGTTCAGGTACTGGGTGGCGGAGTCCTGGCCACCGCTGAGAATGCCCTTGGCATCGGTCACGCTCATGTTCTTCACGGCGTTGACCAGGATCGGCTGGGCCTGGGTCACGGCGGTTTCTGCGGCCTTGTTCATGCTGGTTTCCAGCTGCGTAACCTGGTCACCCATACCGAACATTTTCAGCTTGTCGGCGACTTTGCCGAGTTTGCCCGGCAGGCCGATCTTCACGTCCGGGTTGTTGCTGAAACCACCGGGCGTCCCGAGTTGTTTCACAGCAATCTGTGCACCTTGGGTCAAGGCATCCTTGAGGCCGCCGCTGGCGTCGCCCTGGGACAGGCTGCCAAGGTCCAGGGCCATGGCGTTGGCGCCGAACAGCAAGCCAGCACACAGGGCGGTGAGGCGAAGAGATTTGCGGAGCATGGGCGCTTCCTTATGAAGTGGGAGTGATCAGTGTGCCGCCGCATCCACCCGCAGGCGCAGCGGTTGTGGGTCCTGGCCATTGAGTTGCACAGTGTGCCGCTCGGTGGTGATAAACAGTAGCTTGCCGTCCAGCTCGATGCGAGCGCTGACCGAATAGGTGTGGCCCGGTTTGACCTGGGCCGGGTCATAGCTCAGATGAAACGGCAGCGGCACCTGGCCTTTGACCGGGCCTTTCTGTTCGGCGAGGGTCACGGCCGGCGCGTCCATCAGGGACACGTCCTGCAGGCTGACACTCAAGGTGGCGGCTGGCGGCAGGGCGATGCGTTGCAGGTAGAACACTTCGCCGTCCAGGCTTGCCTTAGGGGTTGGAGCCATCGATTGGCAGGCTCCAAGCAGGGCGGTCAGGCCCAGGAGGATGAGTTTTTTCAAGGTGCAACTCCTTTTCAACGGCGCCGGAATCCGCCCGGCGCCTCATTCAATCTAGCGGTTTTCTTCAGGGTTGGCGGCAACCGGTTCGGCGGCGGCCTCGGCTGCACCGTCCACACGGTGCAAGGCGACCTGGCGGATCGACAGGCGAATATCCGCCGGCAACACACGTTTGGCCGCGCCTTCGGCCAGTTCGCCGAGCAGGTCGTGATAACCCAGCTTGCCGGCTTCATCGCGGCGCAGCACATCTTGCTCCAGCAACGTCTGAATAAAATGTCGGAAAAGACTCTTGTCGAAGAACTCCGGAGCGTTGAGGCCGTGCAGGATCGACAGGCGCTGGGCCATGATCGTGCACAGGTCTTCCAGCTCCTCGGCGCTGATGCTGTTCTGGCCGCTGTTGAGCAGCAACGAGATCGCCATGTAGAAGCGTTGCAGGGTCTGGGCGATGCTCTTGGACAGCAGCGTCAGCAGCACAAAATGCCGCGAACTCGGCGCTGGGCGCAGGTACACGGCGTTTTCGAAGCGCAGCAGGCCTTGTTCAACGAAGGCGTCCAGCCATTGGTCGACCACGCTGTCCAAGTCTTCCAGCGACCAACGGATAAACAGCTCCGATTGCAGGTACGGGTAGAGCGCGTGGGTGTAGCGCAGGATCTGTTCGCGGGTCATGCGCGAGCTGCTCTGGAAGAAGCTTGCCAGCAAGGCCGGCAGGGCGAAGATGTGCAGCACGTTGTTGCGGTAATAGGTCATCAGGACAGCATTCTGCTCATCCAGATAAACGATTTTACCCAGGGCATCGCTCTGCTCCGACAACAGGTTCATGTCCTTGACGTGCTTGATCAGCGCCAGGCCATCGCCTTCCGGCAGCGTGGTGTGGGGCGAGTAGGGCACGCGGCGCAACAGCGCCAGGTACAGGTCCAACTGGCGGGCCATGGCTTGTTCATCCAGGGCCAGGCGGGTGGTGGACAGCAGCGCCAGCGCCACCAGGTTCACCGGGTTCACCGCAGCGGCTTCGTTCAAGTGGCGCGCCACCTGTTCGCCGAGGCGATTGGTGGTCTCATTGAGCCAGGCCGGTTTGTAGTTCGGCCCCAGTTCCTGGGCGCGCCAGTCCGGTTGTTCGGCGTCGAGGAATTCTGCCAGCTTGATCGGCTCGCCGAAGTTGACTGCCACTTGGCCGAAGCGCTGCTTGAGCGCGCCGACCACTTTGAAAATGTCGAAGATCGACTCTTTCTTCTTGCTCGCGCCACGTAGTTCGCCCAGGTAGGTACGGCCTTCGAGCACGCGCTCATAGCCGATGTACACCGGCACGAACACGATGGGCATGCGCGAGGAGCGCAGGAAACTGCGCAGGGTGATCGCCAACATCCCGGTTTTCGGTTGCAGCATGCGCCCGGTGCGCGAGCGCCCGCCTTCGACGAAGTACTCCACCGGGAAACCCTTGGTAAACAGGGTGTGCAGGTATTCGTTGAACACCGAGGTGTACAACGGGTTGCCCTTGAAAGTACGGCGCATGAAAAACGCACCGCCACGGCGCAGCAGGCTGCCGATCACCGGCATGTTGAGGTTGATGCCGGCGGCGATGTGCGGCGGGGTCAGGCCGTTCTTGAACAGCAGGTACGACAGCAGCAGGTAGTCGATATGGCTGCGGTGGCAAGGCACGTAGATCACCTCGTAGCCCTGGGCCACCTTTTGCACGCCTTCGATGTTATTGACCTTGATGCCGTCGTAGATCTTGTTCCAGAACCAGCTCAATACCACTTCCAGGAAGCGGATCGCGGTGTAGGTGTAGTCCGAGGCAATCTCGTTGCCATAGCGCAGGGCCAGGGCCTTGGCTTTTTCCGGGGCGATCTTTTCGCGTTCGGCTTCATCCGCAATGGCTTGGCGCACCAGCGGCATATTCACCAGGCCCTTGACCAGATTACGCCGGTGGGAAAGGTCGGGACCGATCACTGCCGTCTTCAGGTTACGAAAGTGCACACGCAAGATGCGCTGGGCCATGCGCACGGTACGTTCGTGACCTTTATTGTGCTCGATCAATTCACGCAGGTTGATAGGCGCGGAGAATTGCACGCGGGTCTTGCGCCCCAGGATCAGGATGCTCAACAACCGGCGTAGACGCCCGGTGACTGCCCAGCTGTCGGCGAATAACAGCTTCCACGGGCTGGACTCGCTTTCGGGGGATTGGCCCCAGAACACGCTGACCGGAATGATTTGTGCATTCTCTTCGGCGTGTTCGGTGAGGGTGTTGACCAGGCGCGTCAGGGTTGGGGGTGCGCCGCGCTTGTCTTGGCGGCCGAGCCAATCCGGGTCTGGCGTGAGGTAGAAGAACGCCGCGGGCTCCATCAACGGCCCTACCGACACCGGCAGCACCGGGCGCGGCAGGCCGGCCTTGGTGCACTCGGCATCGACCACCGCCAACTCGGTGAGGGAAGGTGATTGCAGGACGTAGAAAACCGGCCGGCTGCGGTCCAGGTTAAGGGTGAGGGACGACTGGTTGATCGTCTCCGAGCGAACCCAGAGGTACAACAGTCGGCGCAAGGTGCCAAACACCAGACGGCGGAACGGGGAGCGGGTCATAGGCGAACTGCTTCAAGTGGAAAAAACCGAGCAGGCGCTCGGGCGGGTAGTGTGCCGTATTCGCCGAAAATCGGCAAAAAAGCAGCGATGTAAAGTTGAGTTGATGGTTTTTGAGCCTGTCTTATACTCGGCAGTTCAATGCGAGCGACTCAACAATAAAAAAACCAGTGGGAGTGAACAGATGACAACGCGTGAAACCGGCAATGTGAAGTGGTTCAACGATGCAAAGGGCTACGGCTTTATCCAGCGTGAAGATGGCAAGGATGTGTTTGTGCACTACCGCGCCATTCGCGGTGAAGGCCACCGCTCGTTGGCCGAAGGCCAGCAGGTGGAGTACGCCGTGGTGACCGGCGAGAAGGGCTTGCAGGCTGAGGATGTGGTGGGCCTTTGAGCCAGCCCTAAGCAACGACGCTGAACCCATGTGGGAGCGGGCTTGCTCGCGAAAGCGCTGTGTCAGTCACTAGAGATGTCGACTGATCCACCGCTTTCGCGAGCAAGCCCGCTCCCACATTTTGATTGTGTTCACACTTTGGAGGTTATGCAGTTTTCCAGGTGATCTCTTCTTCGCCATCTGCGCTGATGCGAATCCAGCGATCAGCGCTTTCTTCACCCTCTTCTTCAACCCAGGTACCCGGCGCGCAACGCACTTCGACGTTCAGCGCGGCAAACGCGGCGCGGGCGCAGGCGATGTCGTCGTCCCACGGGGTCTGGTCGCTTTCCAGGAACAGGCTGTTCCATTTGCCCACCGCTTTGGGCAGCCAGGTAACCGGCACGTTGCCGGCCTTGCACTTGTAGGTCTGGCCTTTCTGGACCCAGTCGGTGCACGGGCCCAGGGCGGCGCCCAGCCAGGCGGCGATGGACTTGTGATCGACGTCGGCGTCCTTCAGGTAAATCTCAATATCGGGTTGGCGCATGGATGTTCCTCGTTGCGGGATTCGAAAATCCATTCGCGGATGGGTGAAAGTCGGTCATTGAAGCACGAAATAATCGTAGCGCATCGACACCGTGACCTGCAGCGGCTCAGCCGCCTCAATCACCTCGTGGCGGCGCTCGGCACTGGCCCGCCAGCCGTGGGGCGTCATCGCCAGCAGGTTGGCGCGGTCCTTGGGCTCGGCCAGGCTCAGGGTGAATGCCAGGGTCTCAGTGTGCGCCAGGCTCATGCCGTCCGGCACCAGGGCCAGGTGTTTGTCGTCGGTGTACTCGCGCACTTCGTCGTACAAGCGCTCGCGCAGTTCCATCAAATGACCGCGGGTGGGGCCGACTTTCATCAGGCCGCCGCCGGGGCTGAGCAGGCGCTTGGCTTCCTGCCAGTCCAGCGGGCTGAACACACTGGCGAGGAACTGGCAGCTGGCGTCGGCCAATGGCACGCGGGCCATGCTGGCGATCAACCAGGTCAGCGCCGGGTTGCGTTTGCATGCGCGCTTGACCGCTTCCTTAGAGATATCCAGCGCGTAGCCATCGGCATCGGGCAGAGCCTGGGCGATTTGCGCGGTGTAGTAACCCTCGCCACAGCCAATGTCCACCCAGCGCTGTGGTGCGCGCTCGGCGGCCAGTTCGGCCAGGCGCTTGGCCACTGGCGCATAGTGGCCAGCGTTGAGGAAGTCGCGGCGCGCTTCGACCATGGCCAGGTTGTCGCCCGGGTCGCGGCTGTTCTTGTGCTGCACCGGCAACAGGTTCAGGTAACCCTGGCGTGCGCGGTCGAAGCGGTGCCCGGTCGGGCACGCCACGCCGTTGTCCACGGTATTGAGCGGTGCGCTGCAAATGGGGCAGGCAAGCATCAGGCGAGCAACTTGATCAAGGTCTGGTAGTAGATTTCGGTCAGCACATCGAGGTCGCTGGCCAGGATGCGTTCGTTGACCTGATGGATCGTCGCGTTGACCGGGCCCAGTTCGACCACCTGGGTGCCCAACGTCGCAATGAAGCGCCCATCGGAGGTACCGCCGCTGGTGGACGCCTTGGTCTCACGCCCGGTGATCGCCAGGATGCTGGCCGATACCGCATCCAGCAGAGCGCCCGGCTCGGTGAGGAACGGCAGGCCCGACAGTGCCCACTCCACATGCCAGTCCAGGCCGTGCTTGTCGAGAATGGCTGCGACCCGTTGTTGCAGGCCCTCGACGGTGGATTCGGTGGAAAAACGGAAGTTGAACACCGCCGTCAGGTCGCCGGGGATCACGTTGGTGGCGCCGGTACCGGAGTTGAGGTTGGAAATCTGAAAGCTGGTCGGCGGGAAGAAGGTGTTGCCGTCATCCCAATGTTCGGCGGCAAGTTCGGCCAGGGCCGGTGCGGCCAGGTGGATCGGGTTCTTCGCCAGGTGCGGGTAAGCCACGTGGCCCTGTACACCGCGCACGGTCAAGGTGGCGCCGAGGGAACCACGGCGGCCGTTCTTGACCACGTCGCCCACCAGGCTGGTGCTCGACGGTTCGCCGACGATGCACCAGTCCAGGCGCTCCTTGCGTGCGGCCAGGCGTTCGATCACGGCCTTGGTGCCATGGTGCGCCGGGCCTTCTTCGTCGCTGGTGATCAGGAAGGCGACCGAACCCTTGTGGTCCGGGTAGTCGCTGACGAAACGTTCCGCCGCCACCAGCATCGCCGCCAGGCTGCCTTTCATGTCCGCCGCGCCACGGCCACAGAGCATGCCGTTGTCATCGATCAACGCATCGAACGGGTCGTTCTGCCAAGCCTGTACCGGGCCAGTCGGCACCACATCGGTGTGACCGGCAAAGCACAGCACCGGGCCTTCATGCTTGCCGTGGGTGGCCCAGAAGTTATCCACGTCTTCAATGCGCATCGGTTCAAGCGCAAAACCGGCGTCGCCCAGGCGCTGCATCATCAGCTTCTGGCAATCGGCATCGATGGGCGTGACCGATGGGCGACGGATCAGGTCGATGGCCAGTTGAAGGGTCGGCGAAAGGTCGGCATGGGCCGTCATGGGGGGACTCCGGAAATCGAGGCGGCGACGTTCTAACTGTAGGAGCGAGCTCGCTCGCGAAAAACCCAAGGGCACCGCGTGCATTCAGGATGCCCGCGTCATCGTTAACGATTTTCGCGAGCAAGCTCGCTCCTACAGTGATGGGTGTAAGGCACGCAAAAGGGCCGTTATCTTATAGCAAAACGGCGGCCAAGGGCCGCCGTTTAGTGCATTGCGTGACTTTTTACGCCGCCGGTGCGGCCTCGGGCGCCGCCGAAGGTTTGGGCAGCGACGACAAGAACGCCATGATCAGCGCCGCCACATACGGCAGCGACTGCACCAGCAACATCACCACCCAGAAGCGAATGTCGTTGCTCGGCAGGCCTTGCACCAGGTAGATCCCCAGCGCCGCGCCCCACAGCAGCAGCATGATGAACATTTCTTCGCGGGCTTCGGAAATCGCCACCCAGAAGCCGTGGTTATCCGCGTTTTTCGGTGTGCGAAAGAACGGAATACTGCTGGTGAAGAAGCCGTACAACACCGCCTTGGCGATGGTGTGAGACAACGCCAACCCGGCCAGCGCCGCGCAGAACGCATCTTTCAAGTTCACACCTACCGCACGGCGGTAGAGGAAAATGATCTTGCCGACTTTGAACACAAACAACGCCAACGGCGGGATCGCGAAAATCAGCAACGGCGGGTCGACCCGGGTTGGCACGATGATCATCGCCGCGGACCACAACAGGGCGCCGACGGTAAAGAAGATGTTCATGCCATCGGCCACCCACGGCAACCAGCCCGCGAGGAAGTGATAGCGCTGGCCGCGGGTCAGCTCGGTGTCCTTGCCACGTATCAGGCTGGCGGTGTGGCGCTTGATGATCTGGATCGCGCCATACGCCCAGCGGAAACGCTGTTTCTTGAAGTCGATAAAGGTATCCGGCATCAAACCCTTGCCGTAGCTGTCGTGGTAGTACGCCGCCGACAAGCCTTTTTCGAACACGCGCAGGCCCAGTTCGGCGTCTTCACAGATGCACCAGTCGGCCCAGCCCAGCTCTTCGAGCACCGAGCGGCGGGTCATGGTCATGGTGCCGTGCTGGATGATCGCGTCGCGGTCGTTACGGGTGACCATGCCGATATGGAAGAAGCCTTTGTATTCGGCGTAGCAGAGCTTCTTGAAGGTGCTTTCGTTCTGGTCGCGGTAATCCTGAGGCGACTGCACCACGGCGATTTTCGGGTCGGCGAAGTGCGGCACCATGTGCTTGAGCCAGTTCGGTGATACGCAGTAGTCCGAGTCGATCACCGCGATCACTTCGGCATCCTTGGCGGTGTGCGGGATCAGGTAGTTCAGCGCACCGCCCTTGAAACCGGCCAGGGGCGCGACGTGGAAGAACTTGAAGCGCGGGCCCAAGGTTTCGCAGTAGTCGCGCACCGGCTCCCACACCGCCGGGTCCTTGGTGTTGTTGTCGATGATCAGGACTTCGTAGTCCGGATAATCGAGGGCGGCCAGGGCGTCGAGGGTCTGTTTGACCATTTCCGGTGGCTCGTTGTAGCACGGCACATGGATCGACACTTTTGGGCGGTAGTCCGAGTCGCCTTCCACGGGCAGGAATTCACGCCGACGCTTGTGGGTCCACACTGCTTCTGCCAGTTCGTGGGCTTCGGTCAGCAACACGATAAACACGCCCAGGGCGCCGAGTGCCAGCAACACGCCCACTGTCACGCTGAACCAAGTGCTGTATTGCTGGCTGTAGTCGTAGCCGATCCACACCAGCACCGACCCGCACAGAAACGCAATAAAGGTCAGGAAGGTACGACCCCGCTGGCGCAGGGCCGAGCCATCGATCATCAACAGGGTCAGGGACAGCAGCGCAAGCACCACCGAACCAATGGCCAGTACCCGCCATTGCGGAATCGCCACCACCGGGCCGTCAAAATTGAATTTCTGCTGGCGCGCAGCGTTGAATACACCCCAATACGCACCCGCCGACCCCTCGTCGCTGACCTTCCACGGCTGGTCGAAGGCCTCGATCACGAAGTAGTTGTAACCCTGGCGGTTGAGCTTGTTTACCAGCGTACGCAGGTAAATCGCCTGGTCGGCCGGCGACGATTCATTGCCACCGCGCATACGGCCATTGCTCGGCCAGCCCACTTCCGACAGCAGCAGGGGTTTTTTCGGGAAGGCTTTCTTCAAATCCTTGGCGCGGTCGAGGACGTACTGGCCGGCCTTGTCCATCGGGATGTATTCCCAGAACGGCAGGATGTGCGCGGCGATCAGGTCGACGTGCTTGGCCAGTTGCGGGTTCTTTTCCCAGATGTGCCATTGCTCGGAGGTGGTCACCGGCACCTTCACGGCGGCGCGCACGCGGTCGAGCAGTACGATCAGGGCTTCGGGGGTGATTTCTTCCCGGAACAACGCTTCGTTACCCACCACTACGCGTACGACACTGCGCGAGGTGTTGGCGATCTCGATAGCGCGCTGGATCTCCCGCTCGTTACGTTCCAGGTCCGGGCTGATCCAGATCCCCAGGGTCACGCGCAGGCCGAACTCTTCGGCCAGCTTGGGAATATCCCCCAGGGGGCCGTCCACCGAGTAGGTACGGATGTTGTCCGTCAGCTTGCTCATGATCGCAAGGTCCTGACGCATCTGTTCGTCGGTAGGGTACTGGTCTTTCTGCGGGTACTGGCCTTGCTGGAACGGCGAGTAGGAAAAACCGGAGATCTGATCGGGCCAGTTGGGAGCGGTGACCGGGCGGTTGATCAGCGCCCAGAAACCGGTGAACAGCGCGGCAATTGCCAGCACCACCACCAGGTTGAGTCCAAATTTACGCGATGCCATGGTTATGTCGGGTTCCAAAGGGTGCGGAACGAAAGAGGTGTCGGCCTACGCCGAACGGCGCGCATCCTACACCGGCCCTTCCCTGAGCGTACAGCAGACAGAGAAAAGCCGGACGTTAGTCTGCGAAAGTCCGCTTAAGTTCTTTACTTGTAGCTGCAAGCGTCGAACTTGTCGCGGCGTAGCCCTATAATGCGCGCCGGTTTTTGGGGTAATGATGATGAGTACAGAAGATCCGCGGTTTGCAGGCGTCGCCCGCTTGTACGGCCTTGAGGGCCTGGAGCGCTTGAAAGCCGCCCATGTGGCGATTGTCGGCGTCGGCGGCGTAGGTTCCTGGGCGGCGGAAGCGATTGCCCGTTGTGGGGTGGGCGAGATTTCGCTGTTTGACCTGGACGATGTCTGCGTCAGCAACAGCAACCGCCAGTTGCATGCCCTGGACAGCACCGTGGGCAAGCCCAAGGTCGAAGTGATGGCCGAGCGCCTGCGCGGTATCAATCCTGAGTGCACCGTGCACGCGGTTGCAGATTTCGTCACCCGCGACACCATGGCCGAGTACATCACCCCGACTATCGACTGCGTGATCGACTGCATCGACGCGGTCAACGCCAAGGCGGCGCTGATTGCCTGGTGCAAGCGCCGCAAGATCCAGATCATCACCACTGGCGGTGCCGGCGGGCAGATTGACCCCACGCTGATCCAGGTGTGCGACCTGAACCGCACCTTCAATGACCCGCTGGCCTCGAAAGTGCGCTCTACCTTGCGCCGCGATTATGGCTTCTCGCGTACCGTGACCCGCCACTACAGCGTGCCGTGTGTGTTTTCCACCGAGCAGCTGCGCTATCCCAAGCCTGATGGCAGTATCTGTTTGCAGAAGAGTTTTGTCGGTGATGGTGTGAAGCTGGACTGCGCGGGAGGGTTTGGCGCGGTGATGATGGTCACGGCCACGTTCGGCATGGTGGCGGCGACCAAGGCGGTCGATAAGATTGTGGCGGGAGTGCGTCGTCCCTCAGAACGCATCAAGCCGACCTAGATCTCACCACTCGACAGAGATCCAAACTGTGGGAGCTGGCTTGCCTGCGATGGCGGCCCGCCAGCCAACGCATCTCTATCTGACACCCCCGCGATCCAAATGTGGGAGCTGGCTTGCCTGCGATGACGGCCTCCCAGCCGACATCTATCCACCTGACACCCCACAATCCAACTGTGGGAGCGGGCTTGCTCGCGAAGGCGGTTTGGCAGTCAACACAGTTGGATTGGGTACATATCCATTGCTGCGGTAACGGCCACTTAGGGTTCCGCCCTGACGGCGGCTCACTTTTGAAAAGCGCAAAAGTAAGCAAAACGCTCTTGCCCCACCACTCGGCACCTCGCTTAGGCTCGGTGTGCCCGAACACAGGCTTGAATCCGTGGGCCGCCGCCACGCGCCATCCATGGCGCGGGGCGGCTAACCCGGCGTCCTGCCGGGTTACCCACGAATTCAAGCCTGCGTTCGGCCAGCGTGGTTTAACGGGGCGCCTGAGATCAAGATCACAAGCAGATCAAGATCAAGAGCGGCTCGCTTCGCATCGTGGTTACCCGGTTACCTATGGCCATCGCAGGTAAGCCAGCTTCCACATTATTTCTATGTACGCGTCAGGTCTCGCATGCGTTGCAGTACGGCATTCAAACCATTACTGCGCGACGGCGATAGCTGGCGCGACAAGCCCAGTTGATTAAACCAGTCAGGCAGGTCAACCGCGTGCAATTCATCTGCCGACAACCCATTGACCCGCGCCAGCAGCAACGCCACCAACCCACGAATCATCCGCGCCTCGCTGCTCGCAGCAAACTGCCAATGGCCGTCCTGCAAACGCCCCACCAGCCACACCAGGCTTTCGCAACCGTGCACCAGGTTGGCGTCGACCTTTTCCTCATCAGCCAGGGCGGGCAAGCGTTCACCCCATTGCATCAGCATCCGCGCGCGCTGTTCCCAACTGCCTACGGCCTGGAAAGCTTCCAGTGCGGCGTGTGCCTCCAGCGGCAAGCTCATCGCAGCATGTCCAGCGCCTGGTCCAGCGCTTCAAAAAAGCGCTCCAGGTCGTCGGAATCGTTGTAGAGCGCCAGGGACACCCGGATTGCGCCTGACAGATTCATCGCCTTCAACAGCGGCATTGCGCAGTGATGACCGGCACGTACGGCAATGCCTTGCTCGGTCAGCAGGTGGGCGAGGTCGGCGTTGTGCACGCCCTCTACCACAAAACTCACCAGCGCCACCTGCGGCGAGCCCAGCACGCGCACGCCATTGCGTGCCTTAAGCCCACGCAGCAGGTAGTCATGCAGGGCGGCTTCGTGGGCGATTACCGCCGAAGCATCCAGCGAGCTCAGGTAATCCAGGCTCGCGCCCAGGCCGATCACGCTGGCAATCGGTGGAGTGCCGGCTTCGAAACCCAGTGGTGCAGGACGAAAGCTGGCGCTGTGGTAGTCGGCCTGTTGCACCATCTCGCCGCCGAACTGCCAGTGGCGCAGGTGATGCAGCGCTTCATTACGGCCATACAGCACGCCCACACCGTCCGGGCCGTAGAGTTTGTGGCTGGAAAATACGTAGAAGTCGCAGCCCAGGGCCTGCACGTCGTGGCGGCCATGGACGATGCCTTGGGCGCCGTCCACCACCGTGAGGGCACCGTGTGCCTGGGCCAGCGTCAGCAAGGCTTGCAGCGGCTGCCAGGCACCGAGCACATTGGACAACTGGCTCACCGCCAGCAGGCGTGTGCGTGGGCCAATCAAGCTGGCGGCGGCGTCCAGGTCGATCACGCCGTCAGCGTCCAGAGGCAAGACCACCAGCGTGAGTGCGCGGCGTTTGGCCAATTGCTGCCAGGGCAGCAAGTTGGCGTGGTGTTCCAGGGCGCTGATGGCAATCTCATCGCCCGCATTGAATAAGTGCTCCAGGCCATAGGCCAGGAGGTTCAGCGCAGAGGTTGCGCCGTGGGTAAACACGACCTGCCCGCTGTCACCTGCGTTCAACCACTGCGCGACCTTGCTGCGGCTGTCTTCAAAGGCCTGGGTCGCATGGGCCCCAGGCAAATGCTGGGCACGGTGCACATTGGCTGCGCCATTGGCGTAGTAATGACTGATGGCATCCAGCAGGGCTTGGGGTTTTTGCGTGGTGGCGGCGCTGTCCAGATAGGTCTGGTCTTGCCGTTGCAGGGTGGCGATGGCCGGGAAGTCGGCGCGCCAGGGGGAGGGCACAAGCATGGTGATCAAGACTCGTATAAGCGAGCCGCCCCGAAGATGCGGCTCGCTAGTGGCATCGAGTGGCTGCTTAGTTGTGAGCGTGCAGCGCTTCGTTCAGTTCGATGGCCGATTTGTGGGTTTTGCACTCCACGGCACCGGTCTCGGAGTTACGACGGAACAGCAGGTCTGGCTGGCCAGCCAACTCGCGTGCCTTGACCACCTTGACCAGTTGGTTCTGCTCATCCAGCAGGGCAACCTTGGTGCCGGCGGTGATGTACAGGCCCGACTCCACGGTGTTGCGGTCGCCCAATGGGATACCGGTACCGGCGTTGGCGCCGATCAGGCAGCCTTCGCCCACCTTGATCACGATATTGCCGCCGCCCGACAGGGTGCCCATGGTGGAGCAACCGCCGCCCAGGTCCGAGCCCTTGCCGACGAATACGCCCGCCGAGACGCGGCCTTCGATCATGCCCGGGCCTTCGGTGCCGGCGTTGAAGTTGACGAAACCTTCGTGCATCACGGTGGTGCCTTCGCCCACGTACGCGCCCAGGCGGATACGTGCCGCGTCAGCGATACGCACGCCAGCCGGTACGACGTAGTCGGTCATTTTCGGGAATTTGTCCACCGAGAACACTTCCAGCAGGTCGCCACGCAGGCGCGCTTCCAGTTGGCGCTCGGCCAGCTCGTTGATGTCGATGGCGCCCTGGCTGGTCCAGGCCACGTTCGGCAACTGCGGGAACACACCGGCCAGGCTCAGGCCGTGGGGCTTGACCAGGCGATGGGACAACAGGTGCAGCTTGAGGTAAGCCTCAGGCGTGGAGGTCAGTGCGGCGTCTTCGGCCAGCAGGGTCGCGACCAGCGGCGTGTGGCTTTCAGCCAGGCGGCTGAGCAGAGCGGCCTGGGCGGTATCGACGCCTTTGAGCGCGTCGGCCAGTTGCAGGGCCTGGCTCACGGTGAAGGTGATCGCCTGGTTGCCTTCGGTGTAACCGAGGATCGGTGCGATGGCGGCAACGATTTCAGCCGACGGGTTGAGCAAGGGTTGTGCGTAAAACACTTCCAGCCAAGCACCTTGGCGGTTCTGAGTGCCGACGCCGAAGCCCAGGCTGAACAGGGAATTGGACATGCTGTTACCTCTACAAAAATGGAAGGCTGGCCTACTTGAGAGCCGCCGAATAACTATCTGGCTTGAAGCCAATCAGGGTTCTGTCACCGAGATCGAGCACTGGGCGCTTGATCATCGAGGGTTGTGCGAGCATCAATTCAATGGCTTTCGACTGATCGAGATCGGCTTTGCGTTCGTCTTCGAGTTTGCGAAAGGTGGTGCCCGCACGGTTCAAAACCACCTGCCAACCGTGCTCATTGCACCATTGGGTCAAGTGTTCGCGGTCGATACCGGCCGTTTTGTAGTCATGGAACTCATAACTCACCCCGTGCTCATCGAGCCAGGTGCGCGCCTTTTTCATGGTGTCGCAGGCTTTAATGCCGAAAAGGTGCAAGGTTTTGCTTGAAGCACTCAAGGAATTGCCCCCCTTTGGACCTATGAAAATGAAAGATCGAGGATTATGCCACGACCAGCGGGTTTCGGCGCCGCTCGTCAACAGCGTGCGACTTTTGTGCAAAAGCCGGTGCGCAGCCTAGGCGAGTAACATAGCCAGGTAATATGGCACTTCAACGGCCAGTTGTTGCCTGATGTGTCGTTGCAAGTCGATTGTCCGGGAAACCCGCGTTATGCAAACCGCCTACACCGTTCTTATCCTGCTGATGCTGGTCAGCTTTTCGCGCCTGGTCGGGCGCATCATCCCACTGCCGTTGCCCCTGGTGCAGATCGCCGCCGGCGCCTTGCTGGCGTGGCCTACGTTGGGGCTGCATGTGGCGCTGGACCCGGAGCTGTTCCTGTTTCTGTTCCTGCCGCCGCTGCTGTTTTCCGATGGTTGGCGCATGCCCAAGCGCGAGTTGTGGCGCCTGCGTGGCCCGATCCTGACGTTGGCGGTGGGGCTGGTGCTGTTTACCGTGGTGGGCGCCGGCTATTTCATTCATTGGTTATTGCCAACCATTCCGTTACCGGTGGCCTTCGCCCTGGCGGCGGTTTTGTCACCGACGGACGCCGTGGCGGTGTCGGCCATTTCCCAGAACCGCTTGCCCAAGCCGCTGATGCACATGCTCCAAGGCGAAGCCTTGATGAATGACGCGTCGGGCCTGGTGACGTTCAAATTTGCCCTGGCCGCAGCGTTGACCGGGGTCTTTTCCCTGGCGGATGCCAGCCTGACGTTCGTGTTGGTGGCGGTGGGTGGGCTGGCGATAGGCGTGGCGTTGAGCTGGCTGGTCGGCCGCCTGCGCGCCTGGATGATCGCGCGCGGCTGGGATGACCCGGCGACCCATGTGGTGTTCATGTTGTTGCTGCCTTTTGCTGCGTACGTACTGGCTGAGCGCCTGGGCGCGTCCGGCATCCTCTCGGCGGTGGCAGCGGGCATGATGCAAAGCTGGCTCGACTTGCTGCCGCGCCAGACCAGCACGCGCTTGCTCAACCGCAGCGTATGGTCGTTACTGGAGTTTGCCTTCAACGGCTTGATCTTCCTGCTGCTCGGCCTGCAACTGCCAGACATCATCAAGGCCGTGGTCAGCCATGAAACTACGCTGTGGCCCACCTTGATGTATCGCTGCCTGGATGTGGTGGCGATCTTCCTGGTGCTGGTGGTATTGCGCTTTATCTGGGTGCAAAGCATCTGGCGGCTGTCGGGGTTGCTGCGCCGTCTGCGAGGCAAAAGCGCATTGACCCTGGTGCCGACGGCCCGCTCCTGCTGGTTGTTGACCGTCGGCGGTGTACGCGGTGCGGTGACGTTGGCGGGCGTCATGTCGGTGCCCTTGTTGCTGGCGCCGGGCCAGGATTTTCCCGAGCGTGACCTGCTGATCTTTATCGCTGCCGGGGTGATCCTGCTGTCGCTGGTCGCGGCCTGCATCGCGTTGCCGTTACTGCTGCGTGGCGTCGAAAAAGGCCCGGATGAAAAACGCCACAACGAAGTGCGCGAGGCCTGGAAAAAGACCGCCGTAGCGGCGATCCATGCGTTGGAGGCCCAGGAGCCCGCCGAAGCCGAAACCCCGGATGCCGCTCAAGCGGCACTGGCCACCGAGCTCAAGGCGCGGCTGATGGCGGAGTATCGTCACCAGTTGGACGTGTTCAATGACTCGGCCGAAGCCCAGGCGCTGGCGCTGCAGATGGACCAGTTGGAGCGCAAGCTGCGGCTCAAGGCCCTGCGTGCGCAGCGGTTGGAGTTGTACAGCTTGAGCCGTCATCACCAGATCGGTGATGACGTGTTGAGGGAGGTGTTGGCGGAGTTGGATATGAGCGAGGCGAATTTGGGTCACATGAAGTGACCCATCAGCCCTTAACGGCGACGCTGGATAAAGTCGCGAATCCGCTCAGCCGCTTCCACACACTCGGCCAGCGGTGCAACCAACGCCAGGCGCACGCGCCCCGCGCCAGGGTTGAAACCGTCCACCTCCCGCGACAGGTACGAGCCCGGCACCACTGTCACATGTTCTTCCACGAACAAATCCCGGCAAAAAGCAGCGTCGTCACCTTGCACATTCGGCCACAGGTAAAAGCCGCCGTCGGGGCTTTGCACGTCCAGCACCGGCTTGAGGATCGCCAGCACGGCGTCGAACTTTTCACGGTACAGGTCGCGGTTGGCCAGTACGTGGGCTTCGTCCTGCCAAGCGGCGATGCTGGCCAGCTGGGTTTGCACGGGCATCGCGCAGCCGTGGTAGGTGCGGTACAGCAAAAAGGCCTTGAGGATCTCGGCGTCGCCGGCCACAAAGCCTGAGCGCAGGCCTGGCAGGTTGGAGCGCTTGGACAGGCTGTGGAACACCACGCAACGCTTGAAGTCCTGGCGGCCCAGCTCGACGCAGGCGCTGAGCAGGCCCGGCGGCGGGGTTTGCTCGTCGAAGTACAGCTCGCTGTAGCACTCGTCGGCGGCGATGACGAAGTCGTATTCATCGGCCAGGGCGATGAGTTTTTTCAGGGTGTCCACCGGGATCAGTGCGCCGGTCGGGTTGCCGGGGGAGCACAGGAACAGGATCTGGCAACGTTTCCAGATATCCGGGGAGACGGCATCGAAGTCCGGGTTGAAGCCATTACTGTCCAGGCACGGCAGGTAATGCGGCTTGGCCCCGGCCAGGAACGCAGCGCCTTCATAGATCTGGTAGAACGGGTTGGGGCTCACCACCAGCGCGTCGTCGCCACGGTTGACCACGGTCTGGGTGAAGGCAAACAGCGCCTCGCGCGTACCGTTGACCGGCAGGATGTTGCGCGCCGGGTCCAGCCAGCCCTCGGGCACGTTGAAGCGGCGTTCGCACCAGGCGCCGATGGCTTCGCGCAGTGCCGGGATACCCAAGGTGGTGGGGTACACCGCCATTTGATCGAGGTTATTGCTCAAGGCCTCGGCAACGAAGGCCGGTGACTTGTGCTTGGGCTCGCCGATGGACAGGGCGATCGGGCGTTTGTCCGGGTTCGGCGTCACGCTGCCGAGCAGGGCGCGCAGTTTCTCGAAGGGGTAGGGCTGCAACTGGTTAAGGGCGTTGTTCATTGCAAATCTCGTTCAATTCGTATGTGGGCATGCGGCCTGCCGGGCAAAGCAGAGCCAAGTGTGGGAGCGGGCTTGCTCGCGAAAGCGGCGTGTCAGTCGATGCAGCTGCAGCAGGTACACCGCTTTCGCGAGCAAGCCCGCTCCCACAGGTAATCGGTATTTTCAGATTGTTAGCCGCGTCAGCTCGACGCCGGGCTCCTGGCTCACGCTCAATTGCTCCACGATCGCCGCTTGCAAACGCAGGCACAGCTCCGGGTCGGACAGTGGCTGGTTGTCGGCGTCGGTGATAAAGAACACGTCTTCCACGCGCTCGCCCAGGGTCGCAATCTTGGCGTTCTGCAACGACAGGTCGAACTCCAGGAAAATCCCGCCGATGCGTGCCAGCAGGCCCGGGCGATCCGGTGCGCTGAGTTCCAGCACCGTCACTGGTCGCTGGGCGTCGTTGGAAATGGTCACCTGGGGCGCAAAGGCAAAGTGCTTGAGCTGGCGCGGCACCCGGCGCTGGATGATGGTGGGGTAGTCGTCGGGGTTGCGCAGGGCTTCGGTGAGGCCCTCGCGGATCTTTTTCACCCGCGCCGGGTTGTCGCCAATCGAGTCACCGTCGGTGTCGAGCACGATGTAGGTGTCGAGGGTGAACTGGCTGCTGGAGGTGATGACCCGGGCGTCATGGATGTTCAGGTTGAGCTGGTCCATGGCCGCCACGGTCACGGCGAAGAAGTCGTGCTGGTCGGGCGCGTAGATGAAGATCTGCGTGCCGCCTTCGAATTCGCGCTGGGTGGTTTCCTTGATCAAGACCAGTGGGCCGCCATCGGCGGGCTGCTGCAGGATCGCGTCACTGTGCCAGGCCACGTCGCCGGCGGTGTGGCGCAGGAAGTAATCGTCACCCAGTTGCGACCACAGTTGCTCGACGTCGTCCGGGTCATTACCGCCGCGCACCAGGATATCCAGGGCTGCGCTTTGGGTGCGGCGGATCTGTTCTTCGCGGTCCACCGGGTTCTCCAGGCCACGGCGCAGGGCGCGCTTGGTCTCGGTGTACAGTTGGCGCAACAGGCTGGCGCGCCAGGAGTTCCACAGCGTCGGGTTGGTAGCGTTGATGTCGGAAACGGTCAGCACGTACAGGTAATCCAGACGGGTCTCATCGCCGACGATGCCGGCAAAGTCGTGGATCACCTGTGGGTCGGACAAGTCTTTGCGCTGGGCCGTGGTCGACATCACCAGGTGGTTCTGCACCAGCCAGACAATCAGACGGCTGTCCCACAGCGGCAGCTGGTGGCGCTGGCAGAAGGCTTCGGCATCCACCGCGCCGATCTCCGAGTGGTCGCCATGCCGGCCCTTGCCGATGTCGTGATACAGGCCGGCCAGGTAAATCAGCTCGGGCTTGGGCAGCTTGGCCATCAGCTTACTGGCCAGCGGGAATTTCTCTGACACTTGGGTGTACTGCAACTTACGCAGGTGTTTGATCAGGTTCAGGGTGTGGGCATCGACGGTGTAGATGTGGAACAGGTCGTGCTGCATCTGCCCGACGATAAAACCGAACTCCGGCAGGTAGCGCCCGAGAATGCCGTAACGGTTCATGCGTCGCAGGTTGCGGTGGATGCCGATGCGGCACTTGAACAGCTCGATAAACAGGCTGGTATTGCGGATATCGTTGCGAAAGTCGTCATCGATCAGGTGACGGTTTTCCCGCAGCAGGCGGATGGTGTCGGCGCGCACGCCTTTGATTTCCGGCTGCTGGGCCATCAACACGAAGATTTCCAGCATGGCGAACGGCGTGCGGCGGAACACGTTGTCGTTGCGCGCTTCGATATAGCCGTCGTGCAGTTGGAAGCGCGCGTTGATCGGCTGCGGCGGCGCTTCGTCTTCCGGGGCCAGGATTACTTCTTCGAAGTGCTGGATGATCAAGTCGCTGAGCTGGGCGATGCTCATGACCACCCGGTAGTACTGCTGCATAAAGCTTTCGATGCTGGTCTTCGCATCTTCGCCCTCAAAGCCCAGCAGGGTGGCGATAGAGCGCTGGTGATCGAACAGCAGGCGGTCTTCGGAGCGCCCGGCCAGCATGTGCAGGGCGTAGCGCACCTTCCACAAAAATTCTTGGGACGAGGCCAGCAGGGTGTTTTCACTCTCCACCAGGAAACCTTCGCCGGCCAGGGCGCGCAGGTTCAGCGTGCCGTATTGACGGCGCGCCACCCACAAGATTGTCTGGATATCCCGCAGCCCACCGGGTGAGCCTTTGACGTTGGGTTCCAGGTTGTATTCGGTGTCGTTGTACTTGTGGTGCCGGGCTTTTTGCTCGGCGCGCTTGGCCAGGAAAAAGTCTTTGCTTGGCCACATGTGTGCGGTACTGGTGACTTCGAGCATGCGCTGGCGCAGGCGCTCCGGGCCACAGATGGTGCGGCTTTCCATCAGGTTGGTGACCACCGTCAGATCGGCACGGGCCTCTTCGGCGCATTCGTCCACCGAGCGTACGCTCTGGCCGACTTCCAGGCCGATGTCCCACAGCAACGTCAGAAAGCGCTCGATGGAATCGCGAAAGATCTCGTGATCGGCCTGGTCCAGCAGGATCAGCAGGTCGATGTCGGAGTAGGGGTGCAGTTCGCCGCGACCGTAGCCGCCGACCGCCACCAGGGCGATATCGGCGTCGAAACTCCAATTGAACTGCTCCCAGGCCTTTTGCAGGATGTTATCGACGAACCAGGCGCGGTCTTCGATCAGGCGGCGAATATCCCGGCCGCTGCGAAAGCGCGCATCGAGCACCTCGCGGGCTTGGCGGATGGCCTTCTTGAAGGCGGCGATGGGGCTTGCCTTCAGTGCCAGCTCGGCCTGGAATTGGCCACGGTCGAAGAGTTCGGGATCCACCTGGGGCATCGTTCGGCTTTCCTTTCTATCTATCAGTCAGTCACAACACGTTGCGGGAAAACCTGGGCGACCTTCAGGCAGAAACGCGTGGGATGGTGTCGTCAGCGCGCAGGGTGAAGATCTCGTAGCCGGTGTCGGTGACCAGCAGGGTGTGCTCCCACTGGGCCGAGAGCTTGCGGTCCTTGGTGATGGCGGTCCAGCCGTCGCCCAGCACCTTGGTGTCGGCCTTACCTTGGTTGATCATCGGTTCGATGGTGAACGTCATGCCGGCCTTGAGTTCCATGCCGGTGCCGGCGCGGCCGTAATGCAGAATCTGCGGCTCTTCGTGGAACACCTTGCCGATACCGTGGCCGCAGAACTCGCGCACCACCGAGAAGCCGTTCTTTTCCGCGTGCTTCTGGATCACTTCACCGATGTCACCCAGGCGGCAGCCGGGCTTGACGATCTCGATGGCCTTGTACATGCATTCCTGGGTGACCTGGGACAGGCGCTCGGCCCACACTGGTACATTACCGACGTGGAACATGCGGCTGGTGTCGCCGTGGTAACCATCCTTGATCACCGTGACGTCGATGTTCAGGGTGTCGCCGTCTTTCAGTGGCTTGTCACCGGGAATGCCATGGCAGACCACGTGGTTGATCGAGGTGCAGATCGACTTGGGGAAGCCTTTGTAATTCAGCGGGGCAGGGATGGCTTTTTGCACGTCGACTATATAGTCGTGGCAAATGCGGTCCAGCGCTTCGGTGGTGACGCCGGGCTTGACGTGTTCGGCGATCATTTCCAGCACGTCGGCAGCCAGTTTGCCGGCAACGCGCATGCCTGCGATGTCTTCGGCGGTTTTCAAGGTAACGGTCATACAGGCTCTCTCTAGCGCGACGCGCTGAAATCAATACGGTTCACGGGGAGCGCGACAAAGGGGTACAGCATTCGCGCAAGTCCCAAAAAACGCGATTCTAACAGACGATGCTGGCAAATCATGCGCATCTGCTGATCGCTTCTCTCTATGAGGTAGAGGCATGTTGGCTGTATTCAAGGGCTTACGCAAAGACGACGACCGGCAAGTGTGATTGCGGGTTTCGTTTTTGCCGATGCTGTGGTATAAAATGCGCCGCTTTCCGGGGATACCCCGCAAAGCTTAAATCCACACACGTGTCGACACGATGACCTGGGTGCCGGAGGCCTTGATGCCGCTGGTTGGTCATTGGGATACGTGGAGGCCAAACCCGACTTATTAAGGAACTATCATGTCCCAAGTCAACATGCGCGATATGCTGAAGGCCGGTGTGCACTTCGGTCACCAGACCCGTTACTGGAACCCGAAAATGGGTAAGTACATTTTCGGCGCGCGTAACAAGATTCACATTATCAACCTTGAAAAAACCCTGCCAATGTTCAACGAAGCGCTGACTTTCGTAGAGCGTCTGGCCCAGGGCAAAAACAAGATCCTGTTCGTCGGCACCAAGCGTTCCGCTGGCAAGATCGTTGCTGAAGAAGCAGCACGTTGCGGTTCGCCGTACGTCGACCACCGCTGGTTGGGCGGCATGCTGACCAACTTCAAAACCATCCGTGCTTCCATCAAGCGTCTGCGTGACCTTGAAGTGCAAGCCGAAGACGGTACTTTCGCCAAGCTGACCAAGAAAGAAGCGCTGATGCGCTCCCGTGACCTGGAAAAGCTCGATCGTTCCCTGGGTGGTATCAAGGACATGGGCGGTCTGCCTGACGCACTGTTCGTTATCGACGTTGATCACGAGCGCATCGCGATCACCGAAGCCAACAAGCTGGGCATCCCGGTTATCGGCGTAGTCGATACCAACAGCAGCCCGGAAGGCGTTGACTACATCATCCCAGGCAACGATGACGCAATCCGCGCTATCCAGCTGTACATGGGTTCGATGGCTGACGCTGTAATCCGTGGTCGCAACCACGTTGCTGGTGGTACCGAGCAGTTCGTTGAAGAAGCTCCGGTAGCTGCCGCTGAGTAATTGACGCCCTGGCGTTGACTCAGTAAGCAAAAAGGGGGCTTGGCCCCCTTTTTGCCACCTCGAAAACCATTTGTCGGCAGCGCAGCTACATCATTTGTAACGTGCAGCGGCCTACAACGGAGATTCGGGAAGAATTGATCGCCCGTTTGATCGGGTGGAATGGTTGAAAACCTATCCAAGAGGATTTTGAAATGGCAGAGATTACTGCAGCGTTGGTTAAAGAACTGCGTGAGCGTACCGGCGAAGGCATGATGGATTGCAAAAAGGCCTTGACCAAGGCCGGCGGCGACATCGAAAAAGCCATTGATGACATGCGTGCTTCCGGCGCCATCAAGGCTGCCAAGAAAGCAGGCAACGTGGCTGCTGAAGGCGCTATCGCTCTGAAAGAAGACGGCAAATCCGCCGTTCTGCTGGAAGTGAACTCCCAGACCGACTTCCTGGCTCTGCAGGACGACTTCAAGGCATTCGTAGCTGCCAGCGTTGAAAAAGCGTTCGCCGAGAAAATGACTGACGCCGCTCCGCTGATCGAAGCTCAAGAAGCTGATCGCCTGGTACTGGTCGGCAAGGTTGGCGAAAACGTCAACATCCGTCGCCTGGTTCGCGTTGAAGGTGATGTGGTTGGTGGTTACCTGCACGGCAACAAGATCGGTGTTGCAGTTGTTCTCAAAGGCGGCGACGTTGAGCTGGCTAAAGACATCGCAATGCACGTTGCTGCAAGCAACCCTGAGTTCCTGCTGCCTTCGGAAGTGTCTGCCGACGCAATCGAACGTGAAAAAGCTGTGTTCCTGAGCCTCAACGCCGACAAGATCGCCGGCAAGCCAGAGAACATCGTTGAAAACATGATCAAAGGCCGCATCAGCAAGTTCCTGGCTGAAGCAAGCCTGGTTGAGCAGGCGTTCGTCAAGAACCCTGAAATCAAGGTTGGCGAACTGGCCAAGAAAGCCGGTGCTGAAATCGTTTCCTTCACTTACTTCAAAGTAGGCGAAGGCATCGAGAAGCCGGTCGACAACTTCGCTGAAGAAGTTGCTGCCCAGCTGGCTGCCGCCAAGCAATAAGACAGTTCCAAACTGTCGCCGAAAGAGGCTGCCCGCTCACGCGCGCAGCCTCTTTTCAAATGGGAAGGCCAATTTTATTTGGTTTCCTCTCGGAACTGGCTTACAAAGCCGTGTTCCGATGGCGCTGTGACAGCGTCCAGCTAGAGTGAACGCAAGCCGTAAACGGTTCGCCAAGAATTTTTTAAAAAATACGCCGCAGGAGAGATTCGCAATGGCTCAGCAGGGCAGTGGTTATCAGGCTCGCTATAAACGCATTCTACTCAAGCTCAGCGGCGAGGCCCTGATGGGCTCGGAAGAGTTCGGGATCGACCCCAAGGTGCTTGACCGCATGGCGCTGGAAGTCGGCCAGTTGGTCGGTATCGGCGTGCAGGTCGGCCTGGTGATTGGTGGTGGCAACCTGTTCCGCGGTGCGGCGCTGAGTGCTGCCGGTATGGACCGGGTTACCGGCGACCACATGGGCATGCTGGCCACTGTGATGAACGCCCTGGCCATGCGCGACGCCCTGGAGCGTGCCAACATCTCGGCCATCGTGATGTCGGCTATTTCCATGGTTGGCGTGACCGATCACTATGATCGCCGCAAAGCCATGCGCCACCTCAACTCCAAGGAAGTGGTGATCTTTGCCGCCGGCACCGGTAACCCGTTCTTCACCACCGACTCGGCCGCATGCCTGCGTGCCATCGAAATCGATGCCGACGTGGTGCTGAAGGCGACCAAGGTGGATGGCGTATACACTGCAGACCCATTCAAAGACCCGCATGCCGAGAAGTTCGATCATCTGACTTACGATGAAGTACTGGATCGCAAGCTGGGTGTCATGGACCTGACCGCTATCTGCCTGTGCCGCGACCACAAGATGCCGCTGCGCGTATTTAACATGAACAAGCCCGGCGCCCTGCTGAATATCGTACACGGCGGCGCAGAAGGGACTCTGATCGAGGAAGGCCAACAATGATCAACGAAATCAAGAAAGACGCCCAGGCGCGTATGCAAAAATCCCTGGAATCCTTGAGCCACGCCTTTGGCCAGATCCGTACTGGCAAGGCCCACCCAAGCATCCTGGGCAGCGTGATGGTGCCTTACTACGGTTCTGACACCCCGCTGAGCGGTGTGGCCAACGTGACCGTGAAGGACTCGCGTACCCTGCAAGTTGTTGCCTTCGAGCGCAACATGCTCGCTGCCGTCGACAAAGCTATCCAGAGCGCTGGCCTGAACCTCAACCCGACCAACCTGGGCGAGTTGCTGCTGATCTCCATGCCTGCCCTGACCGAAGAAACCCGCAAGGGCTTCACCAAGCAGGCGCGCAGTGCCGCTGAAGATGCGCGCGTTGCCGTGCGTAACATCCGCCGCGATGCGTTGGGCGACCTGAAGAAGCTGGTCAAGGACAAGGAAATCAGCGAAGACGAAGAGCGCCGTGCCGTCGCTGATATCGACAAGCTGACCAAGGACGCCGAAGCCCAGATCACCAAGGCGACCGAAGAAAAAGAAAAGGACCTGATGGCCGTATAAGGGGTCAGGACGCCTTCATGGAAAAGACCAAGCAGACTGTGCCCTCCGTGGTGCCGCGCCATGTCGCGATCATCATGGATGGGAATAATCGCTGGGCGAAAAAACGCTTTATGCCGGGTGTTGCCGGGCATAAAGCGGGTGTTGACGCGGTAAGGGCGGTGATTGAGGTGTGCGCCGAGGCCAAGGTCGAAGTGCTGACCTTGTTCGCGTTCTCCAGTGAGAACTGGCAGCGGCCCGCCGATGAGGTCAGTGCCTTGATGGACCTGTTCTTCAAGGCTCTGCGTCGTGAGGCCAAGCGCCTCAACGACAACAACATCAGTCTGCGCATCATTGGTGATCGCTCGCGGTTCCATCCGGAACTGCAAACGGCCATGCGCGAAGCTGAGGCCATCACTGCCGGCAGTAACCGTTTTGTGTTGCAGATCGCAGCCAACTACGGCGGCCAGTGGGATATCGCCCAGGCTGCGCAGCGGCTGGCCCGCGAAGTGCAGGCCGGCCATTTGCGCCCGGACGACATCACGCCCGAACTGTTGCAAACCTGCCTGGTGACCGGCGACCTTCCGTTGCCGGACTTGTGCATTCGTACCGGTGGCGAGCATCGCATCAGCAACTTCCTGCTGTGGCAGCTGGCCTACACCGAGCTGTATTTCTCCGACCTGTTCTGGCCGGACTTCAAACACGATGCCATGCGTAATGCGCTGGCCGATTTCGCTTCCCGTCAGCGTCGCTTCGGTAAAACGAGCGAGCAGATCGAAGCTGGAGCCCGGGTTTAAATGCTTAAACAACGAATCATCACGGCGCTGATCCTGCTGCCGATTGCCTTGTGCGGTTTTTTCCTGCTCGACGGTTCCGGCTTTGCGCTGTTCATCGGCCTGGTCGTGAGCCTTGGGGCGTGGGAGTGGGCGCGCCTGGCAGGCTTCGTCAACCAGTTGCCGCGTATGGTCTACGCCGCCGTGGTCGCGCTGTTGTTGTTCTTCATGTACATCCTGCCGGATATCGCGCCTTGGGTACTGGGTGCGGCAGTGTTGTGGTGGGCGTTGGCGACATTCCTGGTGCTCACCTATCCGCGCACCAGTGGCCAATGGTCCAGTGTGGCCTGCAAGCTGGTGATTGGCCTGGCAATCCTGTTGCCGGCCTGGCAAGGGTTGGTGGAGATCAAGCGTTACCCGCTGGGCAACGAATTGATCCTGGCTGTGATGGTATTGGTGTGGGGGGCTGATATTGGCGCCTACTTCTCGGGCCGAGCCTTTGGCAAGCGCAAGCTGGCCCCGGCCGTCAGCCCAGGCAAGAGCTGGGAAGGCGTATACGGCGGTCTGGCCTTGACGCTGCTGATCACGCTGGTGGTCGGTGTGGTGCGCGACTGGTCGGTAAAGGAAGTGCTCCTGGCCTTGCTGGGTACGGCTATCGTCGTGTTCATCTCGGTGGTGGGCGACCTGACAGAGAGCATGTTCAAGCGCCAGGCTGGCATCAAGGACAGCAGTAACCTGCTGCCAGGTCATGGCGGTGTGCTTGACCGTATCGACAGCCTTACCGCTGCGCTACCGATCTTTGCCGTGCTGTTGTGGATGATCGCTTCGTGAGCCGCCTGCAGCAGGTTACGGTGCTGGGCGCGACCGGCTCGGTCGGGCTCAGTACCTTGGATGTCATTGCGCGTCACCCCGATCGCTATCAGGTTTTCGCCCTGACCGGCTTCACGCGTTTGCGCGAGCTGCTGGCCTTGTGTGTGCGTCACTCGCCGCGCTTTGCCGTGGTGCCAGAGGCGGCTGCGGCTCGCAGTCTGCAGGATGATCTGCGGGCTGCCGGGTTGGCCACTCAGGTGTTGGTAGGCGAGGCGGGGTTATGCCAGGTCTCGGCCGATGCGGACGTGGATACCGTGGTGGCGGCGATTGTCGGTGCGGCGGGTTTGCGTCCGACCTTGGCGGCGGTCGATGCAGGCAAGAAAATTCTGCTGGCCAATAAAGAAGCCTTGGTCATGTCCGGTGCTCTCTTTATGCAAGCGGTGCGCAAGAGCGGCGCGGTGTTGCTGCCTCTGGACAGCGAGCACAACGCAATCTTCCAGTGCATGCCCGGTGATTTTGCCCGCGGCTTGAGTCAGGTCGGCGTGCGTCGGATTCTGCTGACGGCATCGGGCGGACCCTTCCGCCAGACTCCGTCGGCCGAGCTGGAACATGTATCTCCCGATCAGGCGTGCGCCCACCCGAACTGGTCCATGGGGCGCAAAATCTCGGTGGATTCGGCGAGCATGATGAACAAGGGCTTGGAGTTGATCGAGGCCTGCTGGTTGTTCGATGCGCGGCCGGACCAGGTTGAGGTGGTGATTCACCCACAAAGTGTGATCCATTCCCTGGTCGATTACGTGGATGGTTCGGTGTTGGCGCAGTTGGGTAACCCGGACATGCGCACACCGATCGCCAACGCCTTGGCGTGGCCGGAGCGCATTGATTCCGGCGTAGCACCGTTGGACTTGTTTGCAATTGCGCGCCTGGACTTCGAAGCTCCGGACGAGCAGCGTTTCCCGTGTTTGCGCCTGGCGCGACAAGCGGCCGAGGCGGGTAACAGCGCCCCGGCGATGCTCAATGCGGCCAATGAAGTGGCCGTAGCGGCGTTTCTTGAACGGCGCATCCGCTTTCCGCAGATCGCGAGTATCATCGAGGACGTTCTGGCGCTTGAACCAGTGGTCGCGGTAAATGACCTGGAGGCGGTGTTCGAGGCTGACACCAAGGCCCGAGCCCTGGCCGGGCAATGGTTGGATCGCAACGCGGGTTAGGCTGCGGGCAGGTTTGAGTCTTCAGGCATTGGATTGAAATGCGGAGAAATTAGATGAGTGCGCTCTACATGATTGTCGGCACCCTGGTTGCTCTGGGTGTGTTGGTGACCTTCCACGAATTCGGCCACTTCTGGGTGGCGCGTCGTTGCGGCGTCAAGGTATTGCGCTTTTCCGTCGGTTTCGGCATGCCGTTGTTGCGCTGGCATGACCGCCGCGGCACTGAGTTTGTCATTGCTGCTATCCCGTTGGGCGGCTACGTCAAGATGCTCGATGAGCGCGAAGGCGAAGTGCCTGCAGACCAGTTGGACCAGTCGTTCAATCGCAAGACCGTTCGTCAGCGTATTGCAATTGTTGCGGCGGGGCCGATTGCCAATTTCCTGTTGGCGATGGTGTTCTTCTGGGTCCTGGCCATGCTGGGTAGCCAGCAGGTGCGCCCGGTCATTGGTGCGGTCGAAGCGGACAGCATCGCGGCCAAGGCTGGCCTGACGGCTGGGCAGGAAATTGTATCCATTGATGGCGAACCCACCACGGGTTGGGGCGCGGTCAACTTGCAGTTGGTACGTCGCCTGGGCGAGAGCGGCACCGTCAATGTGGTGGTGCGCGACCAGGATTCCAGCGCCGAAACCCCGCGGGCATTGGCTCTGGACCATTGGCTCAAGGGCGCTGATGAGCCCGATCCGATCAAATCCCTGGGGATCCGCCCTTGGCGTCCGGCCTTGCCGCCGGTGCTGGCCGAGCTCGACCCGAAAGGCCCGGCCCAGGCTGCTGGCCTGAAAACCGGCGATCGCTTGCTGGCCCTCGATGGCCAGGCGCTGGGTGACTGGCAGCAGGTGGTCGACCTGGTGCGTGTGCGCCCTGATACCAAAATTGTGCTGAAAGTTGAGCGCGACGGTGCTCAAATCGACGTCCCTGTGACCTTGTCGGTGCGAAGCGAAGCCAAGGCAGCCGGGGGTTACCTGGGAGCCGGGGTCAAGGGTGTCGAGTGGCCGCCATCGATGGTGCGAGAGGTCAGCTACGGGCCTTTGGCCGCGATTGGCGAGGGTGCGAAACGCACCTGGACCATGAGCGTGCTGACCCTCGAATCCCTCAAGAAAATGTTGTTCGGTGAGCTCTCGGTAAAAAACTTGAGTGGACCGATAACCATTGCTAAAGTGGCGGGCGCTTCTGCCCAGTCGGGTGTCGCGGATTTCCTGAATTTCCTGGCTTATCTGAGTATTAGCCTTGGGGTTCTGAATTTGCTGCCCATTCCAGTATTGGATGGGGGGCATCTGCTGTTTTATCTGGTCGAGTGGGTGCGTGGTCGCCCCTTGTCGGATCGGGTGCAGGGTTGGGGGATACAGATCGGTATCAGTTTGGTGGTTGGGGTGATGTTGTTAGCCCTGGTCAACGATCTGGGACGTCTGTAACGCTTCGCTGAATTGCGAATCTGCCGCATTTTGCGGCAGTTTGTTTATTGCCAGTTGGAATAAGAAAGGACTTCATGAAACGTCTGCTGCTAACTGCGGTTCTCACCGTATTGATGATCGCCGAAGTTCACGCCGAGTCCTTCACCATCTCCGATATTCGCGTCAACGGCCTCCAGCGGGTTTCCGCGGGTAGCGTCTTTGGTGCCTTGCCGTTGAACGTCGGGGAACAGGCGGATGATCGTCGCCTGGTGGAATCCACTCGTGCGCTGTTCAAAACCGGGTTCTTTCAAGATATCCAACTGGGTCGCGAAGGCAACGTCCTGGTCATCACGGTCGTCGAGCGACCTTCCGTCGCGAGTATCGCGATCGAAGGTAACAAGGCCATCTCCACTGAAGACCTGATGAAGGGCCTGAAGCAATCGGGCCTGGCCGAGGGCGAGATCTTCCAGCGCGCGACCCTTGAGGGTGTGCGTAACGAGCTGCAACGCCAGTACGTTGCCCAGGGTCGCTACTCCGCGACGGTGGAAACCGAAGTGATCCCCCAGCCTCGTAACCGTGTGGGCCTGAAGGTCAACATCAACGAAGGCACCGTGGCCGCCATCCAGCACATCAACGTCGTGGGCAACACCAAGTTCCCTGATGAAGACCTGGTCGACTTGTTCGAACTCAAGACCACCAACTGGTTGTCGTTCTTCAAGAACGATGACAAGTACGCCCGTGAAAAACTCTCCGGTGACCTGGAACGCCTGCGCTCCTACTACCTGGACCGTGGCTACATCAATATGGACATCGCTTCGACCCAGGTGTCCATCACCCCGGACAAGAAGCACGTCTACATCACCGTCAACGTCAACGAAGGCGAGAAGTACAAGGTTCGTGACGTCAAGCTCAGCGGCGACCTGAAAGTACCTGAAGACCAGGTCAAGTCCCTGCTGCTGGTGCAGAAGGACCAAGTGTTCTCGCGCAAGCTGATGACCACCACCTCTGAACTGATCACCCGTCGCCTGGGTAACGAAGGCTATACCTTCGCCAACGTCAACGGCGTGCCGACCCCGAATGATGAAGACCACACTGTGGACATCACCTTCGTCGTCGATCCAGGCAAGCGTGCCTATGTCAACCGCATCAACTTCCGTGGCAACACCAAGTCTGCGGACGAAGTGCTGCGTCGTGAAATGCGTCAGATGGAAGGTGGCTGGGCGTCGACCTACCTGATCGACCAGTCCAAGACCCGTCTTGAACGCCTGGGCTTCTTCAAGGAAGTCAACGTCGAAACCCCGGCTGTACCGGGTGTGGATGACCAAGTTGACGTGAACTACGCCGTGGAAGAACAAGCCTCGGGTTCGATCACCGCCAGCGTCGGTTTCGCTCAGAGCGCCGGTTTGATCCTGGGTGGTTCCATCACGCAGAACAACTTCCTGGGTACCGGTAACCGTGTGTCCATCGGCCTGACCCGCAGCGAATACCAGAGCCGATACAACTTCGGCTACACCGACCCCTACTGGACTGCAGACGGTGTGAGCCTGGGCTACAACGCCTTCTACCGCACCACCGACTACAAAGACCTCGATGTTGACGTTGCAAGTTATGCGATCGACAGCCTGGGTGCTGGTGTCAACGTGGGTTACCCGATCAGCGAGACCTCGCGCCTGACCTTCGGCCTCACCGCGCAGCAGGATGAGATCAAGACCGGTGTGTACACCGTGGACGAAATCTTTGACTTCACCCGTCGTGAAGGCGACAAGTTCCTCAACTTCAAGGCGTCCGCCGGCTGGTCCGAGTCGACCCTGAACAAAGGCGTACTGGCAACCCGCGGCCACTCCCAGAGCCTGACTGCGGAAGTCACCACGCCGGGCAGCGACCTGTCGTTCTTCAAGCTCGACTACCGCGGCCAGTTGTTCCAGCCGTTGAGCGATAACTACACCCTGCGCCTGCACACAGAGCTGGGCTATGGCGACGGTTATGGTTCGACCGATGGCTTGCCGTTCTATGAAAACTACTATGCTGGTGGCTTCAACTCGGTACGTGGCTTCAAGGACAGTACCCTGGGCCCGCGTGGTACCCCAAGCCGTGGTTTTGGCGTGACGGGTAACCGAGGCACCACTGCTGATTCGGACAATGACCCGTTGCCATTCGGTGGTAACGTGCTGATTCAGGGTGGTGCAGAGGTCCTGTTCCCGCTGCCATTCGTGAAAGACCAGCGGTCGCTGCGTACTTCGGTCTTCTGGGACGTGGGTAACGTTTTCGACTCCAAGTGCGATCAGATCACCAACCCAAGTGGCGTGAAGTCCAACACCCAATGCAACGACGTGAGCCTCAGCAACCTGGCAAGCTCCGTGGGCGTGGGTGTGACCTGGGTGACTGCGCTGGGCCCGTTGAGCTTTGCTCTGGCCATGCCGATCAAGAAACCGGATAACGCTGAAACCCAGATTTTCCAATTCTCCCTCGGCCAGACGTTCTAAGCGTCTGACCTAAGATAACGACAACGGATTCTGTAGGAGTACATCGTGCGTAAGTTGACTCAATTGGTCTTGCTGGCCACTGTGCTGGTCACCACCCCGGCCTTCGCCGAAATGAAAATCGCCGTTCTGAACTATCAGATGGCCCTGCTGGAATCCGATGCGGCCAAGCGATACGCCGTGGATGCCGAGAAGAAGTTCGGTCCGCAACTGACCAAGCTCAAGACCCTGGAAAGCAGCGCCAAGGGCATCCAGGACCGCCTGGTAGCCGGTGGCGACAAGATGCAGCAAGGCGAGCGCGAGCGTCTGGAGCTTGAATTCAAGCAAAAGGCCCGTGACTACCAGTTCCAATCCAAAGAGCTGAACGAAGCCAAAGCTGTGGCCGACCGCGAAATGCTCAAGCAGCTCAAGCCGAAATTGGACAGCGCTGTGGAAGAAGTCATCAAGAAAGGTGCCTTTGACCTGGTGTTCGAGCGTGGCGCCGTGATCGACGTCAAGCCTCAATACGACATCACCCGCCAGGTGATCGAGCGCATGAACCAGCTGAAGTAAACCATGACAGCGACTATCAAACTCGGCGAGTTGGCCGAGTTCCTGGGGGCCACTTTGCGTGGCTCCAAGGAGAAAGAAATCACTGGGCTAGCCACCTTGCAGGAGGCTGGCCCAGCTCAGTTGAGCTTCCTCGCAAATCCTCAATACCGTAAATACCTGGTCGACTGCCAGGCCGCAGCCGTGTTGCTGAAGGCCGCTGACGCCGAAGGGTTTATTGGGGATGCGCTGGTGGTGGCCGACCCGTACCTGTCGTACGCCAAGGCGTCGCACCTGTTCGATCCCAAGCCGAAGGCGGCTGGCGGTATTCACCCGTCTGCCGTGATCGCCGATGATGCCCAGGTTGACCCGGCGGCCAGCATCGGCGCGTTTGCCGTGATCGAGAGTGGGGCGCGTATTGGTGCAGGCGTCACCGTGGGTGCCCACTGTTTCATCGGCGCGCGCTGCGTAATTGGTGCTGATGGTTGGCTGGCTCCTCGCGTAACCCTGTACCACGATGTGCGTATCGGTCAGCGAGTGGTCATCCAGTCGGGCGCCGTGATCGGCGGTGAAGGCTTCGGCTTTGCCAACTCCAAAGGTGTCTGGCACAAGATCGCCCAGGTCGGTGGCGTATTGATCGGCGATGATGTGGAGATCGGCGTAAACACCGCTGTGGATCGCGGGGCCCTGGCCGATACCGTGATCGGTAACGGTGTAAAGCTCGATAACCAGATCCAGATCGCCCACAACGTGCAGATTGGCGATCACACCGCCATGGCCGCCTGCGTGGGTATTTCCGGCAGCACCAAGATCGGCAAGCATTGCATGCTCGCCGGTGGCGTAGGGCTGGTGGGCCATATCGATATTTGCGACAACGTCTTCATCACCGGCATGACCATGGTGACCCACTCGATCACAGAGCCAGGGGCCTATTCGTCCGGTACCGCGATGCAACCTGCGGCCGAATGGCGCAAGAGTGCCGCGCGTTTGAGGAAGATCGACGACATGGCACGACGTATTAAACAGCTTGAAAAGCGCGTCGGGGACGTGACCCCTGGCGGCAATGCTTCATCAGAAGGCTGATACCATTTCCATATCAAGTGTGCGCAGCCGCTAGACGGCCTCCTTGATTTGCTAGCGGGGCGTGCGCCTGGTGCGCCCGCCCCCAATCTTTATTACAGGCTTCCCCCCGAAATGATGGACATCAACGAGATTCGCGAATACCTGCCTCACCGTTACCCGTTCCTGCTGGTGGATCGCGTAGTGGACCTCAACGTCGAGGAAAAGCGCATTCGTGCCTACAAGAATGTCAGCATCAACGAACCATTCTTCAACGGTCACTTTCCTGCGCATCCAATCATGCCAGGTGTGTTGATCATCGAAGCCATGGCCCAGGCTGCCGGTATCCTTGGTTTCAAAATGCTCGACCTCAAGCCTGCCGACGGCACGCTTTACTATTTCGTGGGTTCGGACAAGCTGCGTTTTCGCAACCCGGTCACCCCGGGTGACCAGTTGATCCTGGAAGCCAAGTTCATCAGTTGCAAGCGCCAGATCTGGAAGTTCGAATGCCAGGCCTCGGTAGATGGCAAGCCGGTGTGCTCTGCCGAGATCATCTGTGCGGAACGCAAACTATGAGTTTGATTGACCCTCGCGCAATCATCGATCCGTCGGCCGTACTGGCCGCCGACGTTGAGGTCGGCCCTTGGTCGATCGTCGGCGCAGGTGTGGAAATCGGCGAGGGGACTGTCATCGGGCCACACGTGATCCTTAAAGGTCCGACCCGTATTGGCAAACACAATCGTATCTACCAGTTCTCCTCGGTAGGCGAAGACACCCCGGACATGAAGTACAAGGGTGAAGAAACACGCCTGGTCATCGGTGATCACAACATCATTCGTGAAGGCGTCACCATTCACCGTGGCACCGTGCAGGATCGCGCCGAAACCACCTTGGGTGATCACAACCTGGTGATGGCCTATGCGCATATCGGCCATGACAGCGTGATCGGCAACCATTGCATCCTGGTCAACAACACAGCCTTGGCAGGCCATGTGCACGTTGATGACTGGGCGATCCTCTCCGGTTTTACCCTGGTGCATCAGTACTGCCATATCGGCGCCCACAGCTTTTCCGGCATGGGCACCGCCATCGGCAAGGATGTCCCGGCGTTCGTGACGGTATTTGGCAACCCTGCCGAAGCCCGTAGCATGAATTTTGAAGGCATGCGTCGTCGCGGTTTCAGCGAAGAGGCCATCCACGCCCTGCGCCGTGCCTACAAGACGGTTTACCGCCAAGGGTTGACCGTGGAACAGGCCCTGGCCGAGTTGGCCGAACCTGCCACGCAGTTCCCGGAAGTCGCGGTGTTCCGTGACTCTATCCAGACCTCGACTCGCGGCATCACCCGCTGATCATGGCCACTTTGCGTATTGCGCTCGTGGCCGGTGAAGCTTCCGGCGATATCCTGGGTGCTGGCTTGATGCGGGCGCTCAAGGCCCAGCATCCGGCGGTGGAATTTATCGGGGTCGGTGGCCCGTTGATGCAGGCGGAGGGCCTGAGCTCCTACTTCCCCATGGAGCGGCTGTCGGTCATGGGGCTGGTGGAAGTCTTGGGGCGCCTGCGTGAGTTGTTGGCTCGCCGCAAGCTGCTGATCAAGACGCTGATCGAAGAAAAGCCTGACGTCTTTATCGGCATCGATGCCCCGGATTTCACGCTCAATATCGAACTCAAGTTGCGTCAGGCCGGGATCAAGACCGTGCACTACGTCAGCCCATCCGTATGGGCGTGGCGCCAGAAGCGCGTGTTGAAAATCCGCGAAGGCTGCGACCTGATGTTGACGTTGCTGCCATTCGAAGCCCGATTCTACGAAGAGAAGGGCGTGCCGGTGCGGTTTGTCGGCCACACCCTGGCTGACGCTATTCCCTTGCAAGCTGATCGTGCGGCTGCGCGTGCCGAGCTGGGTTTGCCCGATGGCCCCTTGGTGGCGTTGATGCCGGGGAGCCGTGGCGGCGAGGTGGGGCGCTTGGGCGCGTTGTTTTTTGATGCCGCCGAACGTCTTCAGGCGCAAAAGCCGGGAATCCGCTTTGTGCTGCCTTGCGCCAGTCCACAACGCCGTGCCCAGATCGAAACCCTGCTGGAAGGCCGCAATCTGCCGTTGACCCTGCTCGATGGCCAGTCCCACCTGGCCTTGGCAGCCTGCGATGCGGTGTTGATCGCCTCGGGCACTGCCACGCTTGAGGCCCTGCTGTACAAGCGGCCGATGGTCGTGGCCTATCGCCTGGCGCCACTGACCTTCTGGATCCTCAAGCGCATGGTCAAGAGCCCTTACATTTCCTTGCCCAACCTGCTGGCCCAGCGCCTGCTGGTGCCGGAGTTGTTGCAGGACGATGCAACGCCCGAAGCGCTTGCAAAAACCCTACTACCCTTGATCGATGGCGGCGAAGAGCAGACCCGTGGTTTCGACGACATCCACCGCACGTTGCGCCGTGATGCCTCGAACCAGGCGGCCGACGCCGTGCTGACCTTGATCGGCCATAAACAGGAAGCCTTATGACCATGCAAATGGGCCTGGATTTCAGCCTCGTTGCCCAAGCCCACGAACTGGTGGCGGGTGTTGACGAAGTCGGGCGCGGCCCGCTGTGTGGCGCGGTGGTCACGGCGGCGGTGATCCTTGATCCGAACCGCCCGATCCTGGGGCTCAACGATTCGAAGAAGCTCACCGAAGCCCGTCGCGAAAAGCTCTATGACGAGATCTGTGAAAAAGCCCTGAGCTGGCATATCGCCCGGGCTGAAGTCGAAGAGATCGACGAGCTGAATATCCTGCACGCCACCATGCTGGCGATGCAGCGCGCTGTGGAAGGGCTGCACATCACCCCGAAAATGGCGATGATCGACGGTAACCGCTGCCCCAAGCTGACGATGCCGTCCGAAGCGGTGGTCAAGGGCGATAGCAAGGTTCCCGCCATTGCCGCCGCCTCGATCCTGGCCAAGGTCAGCCGCGACCGTGAAATGGCCGCGTTCGAATTGATCTACCCCGGCTACGGGATTGGCGGGCATAAAGGCTACCCGACGCCCGTTCATCTGGAAGCCCTGGCTCGGCTTGGCCCCACTCCGATCCATCGCCGCTCGTTTGCCCCGGTACGCCAGGCTTATGAGGCCCGTGAAAGTCTGATCGAGGTTTAGCAGCAAGGCTGATGTTTTTACCCAGGCCCGGTACAATCCGGGCCTTGTTGTTTTCATGTATCAAGACAGGATCACTATGCCGGCTTCATTCGTTCATCTACGCCTGCACACTGAGTACTCCCTGGTCGACGGCCTGGTACGGATCAAACCGCTGGTCAAAACCCTGGTGGGCATGAACATGCCTGCGGTCGCGGTTACCGACCAGAACAACATGTGTTCCCTGGTCAAGTTCTACAAGAACGCCATGGGCGCCGGCATCAAGCCGATCTGCGGTGCCGACCTGTGGCTGTCCAACAAAGACCTGGATAACCCCCTGAGCCGCATCAGCCTGCTGGCGATGAACGGCGTCGGTTATCGCAACCTTACCGAACTGATTTCCCGTGGCTTTATCGACGGCCAGCGCAACGGCTCGATTATCATCGAGCGCGAGTGGGTGGCCGAAGCCAGCGAGGGCCTGATCATGCTCTCGGCGGCCAAAGAGGGTGAAATCGGTATCGCGCTGCTGGGCGGCAATCCCCAGGAAGCCGAGGTGCTGGCGCGCGAGTGGATGCAGGTATTCCCGGGCCGTTTCTACCTGGAAGTGCAGCGCACCAATCGCCCCAACGATGAAGAGCATTTGCACGCTGCTGTTGCCCTGGCCGACAAGCTGGGTGCGCCGCTGGTGGCGACCAACGATGTGCGCTTTATCAAGAAAGAAGACTTCGAAGCCCACGAAACCCGCGTGTGCATTGGCGAAGGCCGGGCCCTGGATGACCCGCGCCGTTCGAAGAACTACAGCGAAGAGCAGTACCTCAAAAGCGCCGATGAAATGGCGGAGCTGTTCAGCGATTTGCCCGAGGCCCTTGAGAACTCCGTCGAGATCGCCAAGCGCTGCAACATTGAAGTAAAGCTGGGCAAGCACTTCCTGCCCAACTTCCCGATTCCCGATGGCATGACCATCGACGAATATTTTCGCAAAGTGTCGTTCGATGGCCTGGAAGAACGCCTCAGCGTCCTGCTGCCCAAGGACACCACTGAGGACTACGAAGCCAAGCGCCAGGTGTATGTCGATCGGTTGAATTTCGAGCTGGATATCATCATCCAGATGGGATTCCCCGGTTACTTCCTGATCGTAATGGACTTTATCCAGTGGGCCAAAAACAACGGCGTACCGGTAGGTCCGGGCCGGGGGTCAGGTGCTGGCTCGCTGGTGGCCTATGTACAGAAGATCACCGACCTTGACCCGCTGGAATATGACCTGCTGTTCGAACGGTTCCTGAACCCGGAACGGGTTTCCATGCCCGACTTCGACGTCGACTTCTGCATGGATGGCCGTGACCGCGTGATTGAATACGTGGCCGAAAAATATGGCCGCAACGCGGTAAGTCAGATCATCACCTTCGGTTCCATGGCCGCCAAAGCGGTAATTCGCGACGTGGCGCGGGTGCAGGGCAAGTCCTACGGTTTGGCGGACCGCCTGTCGAAGATGATCCCGTTCGAAGTCGGCATGACCCTGGAAAAAGCCTACGAGCAGGAAGAAATCCTGCGCGACTTTATCAAGGTCGATGAAGAAGCCGCCGAAATCTGGGACATGGCGCGCAAGCTCGAAGGTGTGGTGCGTAACGTCGGTAAACACGCCGGCGGTGTGGTTATCGCGCCGACCAAGCTCACCGACTTTTCGCCGATCTATTGTGATGAAGAAGGCGACGGCCTGGTCACCCAGTTCGACAAGGACGACGTGGAGGCGGCCGGCCTGGTGAAGTTCGACTTCCTCGGCCTGCGGACCCTGACGATCATCGACTGGGCGCTCAAGACCATCAACCGCGACCGTGCCAAGGTCGGCGAAGAACCGCTGGATATCGCGTTTATCCCGCTGGACGACAAACCGACCTACAGCCTGCTGCAAAAAGCCGAAACCACCGCGGTATTCCAGCTTGAATCCCGCGGCATGAAAGAGCTGATCAAAAAGCTCAAGCCCGACTGCCTGGAAGACTTGATCGCACTGGTGGCCCTGTTCCGTCCGGGCCCGCTGCAATCGGGCATGGTGGATGACTTCATCAACCGTAAACACGGGCGCGCCGAGCTGGCTTACCCGCACTCCGACTACCAGTACGAGGGCCTCAAGCCGGTACTGGCGCCGACCTACGGCATCATCCTGTACCAGGAACAGGTGATGCAGATCGCCCAGGTGATGGCCGGCTACACCCTCGGCGGTGCGGACATGCTGCGTCGCGCCATGGGTAAGAAAAAACCCGAGGAAATGGCCAAGCAGCGCGGCGGTTTCATTGAAGGCTGCGCGACTAATAACATCGATGCCGACCTGGCCGGTAACATCTTCGACCTGGTAGAAAAATTCGCCGGTTATGGCTTCAACAAATCCCACTCCGCCGCCTACGGCCTGGTGTCGTACCAGACCGCCTGGCTGAAAGCCCATTACCCGGCGCCGTTCATGGCGGCGGTACTCTCGGCGGATATGCACAACACCGACAAGGTCGTGACCTTGATCGAGGAAGTGCGCACCATGAAGCTGCGCCTCGACGCGCCGGACGTGAACGCTTCGGAGTTCAAGTTCACGGTGAACGACGAAGGCCGCATCATCTATGGCCTCGGCGCGATCAAGGGCGTGGGCGAAGGCCCGGTGGAGGCCATTACCGAGGCGCGTCAGGACGGGCCGTTCAAAGACCTGTTCGATTTCTGCGCGCGGGTGGACCTCAAACGCATCAACAAGCGTACCCTCGATGGCCTGATCCGCAGCGGCGCACTCGACCGTCTTGGCCCGTACTTCCATGATGAGCCGAAGGCTTACCAGGCCAATATCGACCGCAACCGTGCGGTGCTGCTGACCGCCATGGAAGAGGCGATCAAGGCTGCCGAACAGACTGCCCGTACCCATGACAGCGGCCACGCCGACCTGTTTGGCGGGCTGTTCGTCGAAGAAGATGCGGATGTCTACGCCAACCACCGCAAGGCCAAGGAACTGACGCTCAAGGAACGCCTGAAAGGTGAGAAAGACACCTTGGGCCTGTATCTTACCGGCCACCCGATTGACGAGTACGAAGGCGAAATCCGCCGTTTCGCCCGTCAGCGCATCATCGACCTGAAACCGGCGCGGGATACCCAGACCGTCGCCGGCATGATCATCGCCCTGCGGGTGATGAAAAATAAGAAGGGCGACAAGATGGGCTTCATCACCCTCGATGACCGTTCGGGCCGCATCGAAGCGTCATTGTTTGCCGACGCGTTCCACTCCGCCCAGTCGCTGCTGCAAACCGACGCCATGGTGGTGGTGGAAGGGGAGGTCAGCAATGATGACTTCTCCGGTGGCCTGCGCCTGCGCATCAAGCGGGTGATGAGCATGGAAGATGCCCGCACCAACCTGGCCGAGAGCCTGCGCCTGAAGGTCAAGACCGAAGCGCTTAAAGGCGATCAGCTACGCTGGTTGGGTGACCTGCTCAAACGCCACCGTGGCGCGTGCCCGGTGACCATGGAGTACACCGGCAGCGATGCCAAGGCCATGTTGCAGTTTGGCGAGACGTGGCGAATTGATCCCGCTGATGGCTTGATTCAAGCTTTGCGTGACCAGTTCGGGCGAGACAACGTCTTCCTCCAATACCGTTGACGGTCAGATGAGTCTGATCTCGACTAAACATTTAATCTCGACCTAAACGCGCCTCTCCCTTAAGGTAGGGCGCGAATAGACAACCGGCTGGCCAGGCACCCCTTGGCCGTCGACCCAAGACGGACGCTTATGAACCCGAATTTTCTTGATTTCGAACAGCCGATCGCTGACCTGCAAGCCAAGATCGAAGAGCTGCGCCTGGTCGGCAATGACAATTCGCTGAATATCGGCGATGAGATCGCTCGCCTGCAAGACAAGAGCAGCACGCTCACCGAAGACATCTTCGGCAAGCTGACCAGCTGGCAGATCGCGCGCCTGGCTCGCCACCCGCGCCGTCCCTACACCCTGGACTACATCGAGCACATCTTCACCGAGTTCGACGAGTTGCACGGCGACCGTCACTTCTCCGACGACGCGGCCATCGTGGGCGGCATCGCTCGCCTGGACGACCAGCCGGTGATGGTGATCGGTCACCAGAAAGGCCGTGAAGTGCGCGAGAAAGTACGCCGCAACTTCGGCATGCCGCGTCCGGAAGGCTACCGCAAGGCGTGCCGCCTGATGGAAATGGCCGAGCGTTTCAAGATGCCGATCCTGACCTTCATCGACACGCCGGGTGCCTACCCAGGTATCGACGCCGAAGAGCGCAACCAGAGCGAAGCGATTGCCTGGAACCTGCGCGTCATGGCGCGCCTGAAAACCCCGATCATCGCCACCGTGATCGGTGAGGGTGGTTCCGGCGGTGCGTTGGCCATTGGTGTCTGCGACCAGTTGAATATGTTGCAATATTCGACCTACGCGGTGATCTCGCCGGAAGGTTGCGCCTCGATCCTGTGGAAGACCGCCGAAAAGGCGCCGGACGCTGCTGAAGCCATGGGCATCACCGCCGATCGCCTCAAAGGCCTGGGTATCGTCGACAAGGTCATCGCCGAGCCACTGGGCGGCGCCCACCGTGACCCGGCTGCCGCTGCTGCGACTATCCGTGCCGAGTTGGGTTCGCAACTGGCGATGCTCAAGAAGCTGGATAACGAAGCGCTGCTGGCTCGTCGTTATGAGCGCCTGATGAGCTACGGTCTCTAAGAGCGACGTAGTACCCAAATGTGGGAGCTGGCTTGCCTGCGATAGCATCACCTTGGTATCACTGATACACCGAGGTGTCTGCATCGCGGGCAAGCCCGGCTCCCACATTTGCTTTGTGTATGCTGACGAACGTATTCCAGTTTTGCGGCGGTGACGTGTGATGAAACCAACCCTGCCGGCCACACTCCTGCACACCCTGGCCAATTGGCGCAACGCGCCGGCCTGGCACATTGCATTCTCCGGCGGTCTCGACTCCACCGTCCTGCTGCACCTCCTGGCCTCGCTGGCCAAATTTGAAAATCTGCCTCCTCTCAGCGCCGTCCATGTCCACCATGGTCTGCAAGCTGCTGCCGATGCGTGGCCTGCTCATTGCCAAGCGGTCTGCGACAGCCTGGGCGTGCCCCTGCGGACCATGCACGTGCAGGTGCAGCCTGGCGCCAGTCTTGAACGTGCGGCCCGCGATGCGCGCTACCAAGCATTCATGCAGATCATGGGGGCAGGGGAGGTGCTTTTCACCGGCCAACACCGCGACGATCAAGCCGAAACCCTGCTGTTTCGCCTGCTGCGTGGCGCCGGTGTGCGAGGGTTGGCGGCTATGCCTGAGCATCGCCCCTTAGCGCAGGGCTACTTGGTGCGGCCGTTGCTGGCGTTCTCCCGTAGCGAACTGGAAGCCTACGCCCATCAGCATCAGTTGCAGTGGATCGAAGATCCCTCCAATGCTGATCCACGGTTTTCCCGCAATTACCTGCGTCACCGCGTATTCCCAACCCTGACGGAACGCTGGCCCCAGGCGATCACCCACCTGGCCCGCACTGCTGAACACATGGCTGAGGCTCAAGAGCTGCTCGACGAATTGGCGCTGATGGACCTGCAGCGCGCCGATCAGCCTTCTGCGTTTCCCTGGTTGCCTCTGCCGTCTCTGGCGCTTGAACCATTGCGTGAACTATCCGATGCCCGCCAGCGTAACGCCCTGCGGCATTGGCTGATGCCACTGACCCGTTTACCCGACAGCGACCACTGGGCTGGTTGGTATGCCCTGCGCGATGCCAAGGGGGACGCACAGCCTCTGTGGCGTCTGGCCGACGGTCAAATGCAGCGTAGCGGTGAACGCATCTGGTGGTTGCCCTCAGCATGGTCGGAGTTTTCCGACGCATCGGTGAGCTGGCCCGATGCGCAAAATCCACTAGAGTTAACGGGCAATGGCCAACTGAAGTTTATCGGCAAGACTCCCGAAGGCCCGCTGCAGGTTCGTTATCGCCAAGGTGGCGAAATCATCGACGTACCGGGCCGAGGCCGGCGTGATCTCAAGCGTCTGCTGAATGAAAGCGGCATACCGGGCTTCGTCCGTGGCAGATTGCCGCTGGTCTATCGGGGCGAGCAATTGCTGGCTGTGCCAAGCGTTGCGGGGGCATGGGCCCGGTCGATGGGTGAGGTGCAATTGGATTGGTTGCCACAGACCTGCGATCAAGGTTTGAGCTGATAGCGCCTTTCCGGTAGACTACGCTCCCTTCTTGATACAACTTCTGTGGATTCGCCTGAATCGCAGTCGTTGCCGATTACCAAGCAGTCTTTGCTGGGCGATTCCAAAAAATGTGTAGCGATCAACGTACCGGTGTTTCATTGCTGGTCTGTCACAACGCGGCGGTTTTTTTGAAAGGTGCACTGTGATTGATGCAGGTGATCGGGGGCTTCGGCCTTCCTTCGCTTTCCCCGGCGGCTCGGACCGCTTTAACGCAGACTTCTAGGGTTTTTCATGACGCGCTACATATTCGTCACGGGCGGTGTTGTTTCTTCATTGGGGAAAGGCATTGCCTCCGCTTCATTGGCGGCCATCCTGGAGGCGCGGGGACTTAAGGTCACCATGCTCAAGCTGGACCCGTACATCAACGTTGACCCGGGCACCATGAGCCCGTTCCAGCACGGTGAAGTGTTCGTCACCCACGACGGCGCCGAGACCGACCTGGACCTGGGCCACTACGAGCGGTTCATCCGCACGACCATGACCCAGAACAACAACTTCACCACCGGCCGTGTCTACGAGCACGTGCTGCGCAAAGAGCGCCGTGGTGACTACCTGGGTGCAACCATCCAGGTGATCCCGCACATCACCGACGAAATCAAGCGCCGCATCATCAAGGGTGCAGGCGATGCCGACGTGGCGATGGTCGAGATCGGTGGCACCGTGGGTGACATCGAGTCCCAGCCGTTCCTCGAAGCCATCCGCCAGTTGCGTTTCGAAGTCGGCGCCAAGCGCGCGATGCTGATGCACCTGACACTGGTGCCGTACATCGCCACTGCCGGCGAAACCAAAACCAAGCCTACCCAGCACTCGGTCAAGGAACTGCGTTCCATCGGCCTGCAGCCGGATGTGCTGGTATGCCGCTCCGATCACCCGATCGACATTTCCTCGCGCCGCAAGATCGCGCAGTTCACCAACGTTGAAGAACGTGCGGTAATTGCCCTGGAAGACGCCGACACCATTTACAAGATCCCGGGCATCCTGCACTCGCAGGGGCTGGATGATTTTGTGGTCGAGCGTTTCGGCCTGCAGTGCGGCGGTGCCGACCTGTCCGAGTGGGAAGCGGTTGTCGACGCCAAGCTCAACCCGGAGCATGAAGTCACCATCGCCATGGTCGGTAAGTACATGGAGCTGCTGGACGCCTACAAGTCGCTGATCGAAGCCATGAGCCACGCCGGTATCAGCAACCGTACCAAGGTCAACCTGCGCTACATCGACTCCGAAGACATCGAGAACCAGGGCACCGCGCTGCTCGAAGGTGTTGACGCGATCCTCGTTCCCGGCGGTTTCGGCCTGCGTGGCGTGGAAGGCAAGATCACTGCCGTGCAGTACGCCCGTGAAAACAAGGTGCCGTACCTGGGTATCTGCCTGGGCATGCAAGTGGCCGTTATCGAGTTCGCCCGTAACGTGCTGGGCTGGAAAGACGCCAACTCTACCGAGTTCGATCACAGCAGCGGCCATCCAGTCGTGGGCCTGATCACCGAGTGGGAAGACGCCACTGGCGCCGTTGAAACCCGTACCGAAAGCTCCGACCTGGGTGGCACTATGCGCCTTGGCGCACAAAACTGCTTGCTGGAGCCGGGTTCGCTGGTTCATGACTGCTACGGCAAGGACGTGATCGTCGAGCGCCACCGTCACCGTTATGAAGTGAACAACAACCTGCTGCCGCAGATCAAGGAAGCCGGCCTGAAGATTTCCGGTCGCTCCGATGATGGCAAGCTGGTTGAAGTGGTCGAAGCACCGGATCATCCATGGTTCGTGGCCTGCCAGTTCCACCCGGAGTTCACCTCGACGCCGCGCGACGGTCACCCGTTGTTCAGTGGTTTCGTCAAAGCAGCACTGACGCAACATCAGAAGAAGGCGTAAACCTGATGGCCCAGAAGATCATTCGCGTAGGCGACATCGAGATTGCCAACGACAAGCCCATGGTGCTGTTTGGCGGCATGAACGTGCTGGAAAGCCGCGACATGGCGATGCAGGTGTGTGAGGAGTACGTGCGGGTCACCCAGAAACTGGGTATCCCTTATGTCTTCAAGGCCAGCTTCGACAAGGCCAACCGTTCGTCCGTGACCTCCTATCGCGGCCCGGGCCTTGAAGAAGGCATGCGGATCTTCCAGGACATCAAGCAAGCCTTCGGCGTGCCGATCATCACCGACGTGCACGAGCCTGAGCAGGCTGCCGTGGTCGCCGAGGTATGCGACATCATCCAGTTGCCGGCCTTTCTGTCGCGCCAGACCGACCTCGTGGTCGCCATGGCCAAGACCGGCGCTGTGATCAATATCAAGAAAGCCCAGTTCCTCGCCCCCCAGGAGATGAAACACATCCTGAGCAAGTGCGTGGAAGCGGGTAACGACCAGTTGATCCTCTGCGAGCGGGGTTCAAGCTTCGGCTACAACAACCTCGTGGTGGACATGCTCGGTTTCGGCATCATGAAACAGTTCGAATACCCAGTGTTCTTCGACGTGACCCACGCGCTGCAAATGCCCGGTGGTCGTTCGGACTCCGCTGGCGGGCGACGTGCCCAGGTGACGGACCTGGCCAAGGCGGGCATGAGCCAGTCGCTGGCGGGCCTGTTCCTTGAAGCTCACCCAGACCCGGACAACGCCAAATGTGATGGCCCATGCGCCCTGCGCCTGGACAAGCTGGAGCCATTCTTGGCCCAGCTCAAGCAGTTGGACGAGCTGGTCAAGAGTTTTCCGACGGTAGAGACCGCGTAACTGGCATTTCTCCGGTAGAATTTCCCACGCTTTACGCTCAGGCCCCCGGGCCTGAGCCTTGTCGTCTGCAAGCCTGCCCCGTTGTTCCACCCTTGCGGTCGGTCAAAAGATTTCCTTCAGCTGCGTCGTTTTCGTCAACTTTGGAGTGTTTACAACAATGGCAAAAATCGTCGACATCAAAGGTCGTGAAGTTCTCGACTCCCGTGGCAACCCCACCGTCGAAGCCGACGTGCTTCTCGATAACGGCATCATCGGCAGCGCCTGCGCGCCGTCCGGTGCTTCCACCGGTTCGCGCGAAGCGCTGGAACTGCGTGATGGCGACAAGAGCCGTTACCTGGGCAAGGGTGTACTCAAGGCTGTAGCCAACATCAACGGTCCGATTCGTGACCTGTTGCTGGGCAAGGACCCGCTGGACCAGAAAGCCCTGGACCACGCGATGATCAAGCTCGACGGCACTGAAAACAAAGGCAGCCTCGGCGCCAACGCCATCCTCGCGGTGTCCCTGGCAGCTGCCAAGGCGGCCGCGCAGGACCAGGACCTGCCGTTGTACGCACACATTGCCAACCTGAACGGCACCCCTGGCGTCTACTCGATGCCGGTGCCGATGATGAACATCATCAACGGTGGCGAGCACGCGGATAACAACGTCGACATCCAGGAATTCATGGTGCAGCCGGTTGGCGCCAAGTCCTTCTCCGAAGGCCTGCGCATGGGCACCGAGATTTTCCATCACCTCAAGGCTGTACTGAAGGCCCGTGGCCTGAGCACTGCCGTGGGTGACGAAGGTGGTTTCGCGCCGAACCTGGCCTCCAACGAAGATGCACTCAAAGTCATCTCCGAAGCCGTCGCCAACGCTGGCTACAAGCTGGGCACCGACGTGACCCTGGCCCTGGACTGCGCCGCCAGCGAATTCTATGAAGACGGCAAGTACAACCTGTCCGGCGAAGGCCAGGTGTTCAACTCCGAAGGTTTTGCTGAATACCTCAAGGGCCTGACCCAGCGCTACCCGATCATCTCGATCGAAGACGGCCTGGACGAGTCCGACTGGGATGGCTGGAAAATCCTCACCGACAAGATCGGCGAGAAAATCCAGCTGGTGGGCGACGACTTGTTCGTAACCAACACCAAGATCCTGAAAGAAGGCATCGACAAGAAGATCGCCAACTCGATCCTGATCAAGTTCAACCAGATCGGCACCCTGACCGAAACCCTGGAAGCCATCCAGATGGCCAAGGCTGCGGGCTACACTGCCGTGATCTCCCATCGCTCCGGTGAAACCGAAGATTCCACCATTGCCGACCTGGCCGTGGGTACTTCGGCGGGCCAGATCAAGACCGGTTCCCTGTGCCGTTCCGATCGCGTGTCCAAGTACAACCAATTGCTGCGCATCGAAGAGCAATTGGCAGGTAAAGCCAAGTACAACGGTCGCGGCGAGTTTCGCGGCTAAGCAGTAAATGGTAAAAAGTCGGCGGATTACGTCAGAAATCTCACGAAAGTGTGAATTTCGGCGCTAATCTGCTGACTGACAAGCGCAAGCCTGGTTTTACCAGGCTTTGTGCTATCAGTTGCTGCAAAAGGTTTGCATGACTGTCTTTTTTCACTGGATATCCGGATTTCGATGCGCAGTCCCAATTGGTTGTTCCTCGTCTTGCTCTTGTTGCTGGCTGGCCTGCAGTACCGCCTATGGGTCGGTAATGGCAGCTTTGCGCAGGTAGAAGAGTTGACCCAGCAAATTGCCGACCAGCGTGCCGAAAACGAACGCCTGCTGGAGCGCAACCGTGTCCTCGACGCTGAAGTGCTTGAGCTGAAAAAAGGCACGGAGACCGTTGAAGAGCGGGCTCGTCATGAGTTGGGCATGGTCAAGGAGGGCGAAACCCTCTACCAGTTGGCCCAATGAGCCACGATTTACCGGCCTTCTGGGCCGTGATTCCTGCCGCGGGCGTCGGTGCCCGTATGGCCGCGGACCGTCCCAAGCAGTACCTGCAACTGGGCGGGCGCACTATTCTCGAACACAGCCTCGGCTGTTTTCTCGACCATCCCTCCCTCAAGGGCCTGGTGGTCAGTCTTGCAGTTGATGATCCTTATTGGCCCAGCTTGGCATGCGCCAACGACCCGCGTATCCAGCGTGCCGACGGAGGCTCGGAACGTTCCGGCTCGGTGCTCAATGCGCTGCTGCAACTCAATGCCCTGGGCGCCAGTGATGAAGACTGGGTCTTGGTGCATGACGCTGCGCGGCCTAACCTGAGCCGTGATGATCTCGACAAGCTCCTGGCGGAACTGGCCGATGATCCGGTAGGCGGCCTGCTGGCAGTGCCGGCGCGCGACACCCTCAAACGTGTCGACAAACATGGCCGTGTGGTGGACACCATTGATCGCAGCCTGATCTGGCAGGCTTACACGCCGCAGATGTTCCGCCTGGGCGCCTTGCATCGCGCCTTGGCCGACAGCCTGGTGGCCGATGCGCTGATCACCGATGAAGCCTCGGCCATGGAATGGTCCGGGCAGGCGCCGCGCCTGGTTGAAGGGCGTTCGGACAATATCAAGGTGACTCGGCCGGAAGATCTGGAGTGGTTGAAGTTGCGTTGGGCAAACCGGCGGTAACTTGTCAGACCGAGTTGGCCTCATCGCAGTATAGATATCGACACAACTTAGAGTCGACGCTGTACCTGTGGCGAGGGAGCTTGCTCTGGTGACGACCTGACAGCCGACGCTTATCTACCTGACACCCCACGATCCAACTGTGGGAGCTGGCTTGCCTGCGATGACGGCCTCCCAGCCGACACCTATCTACCTGACACCCCAATGATCCCACTGTGGGAGCGGGCTTGCTCGCGAAGGCGGCCTGGCAGTTAACACAGTTGGATTGTGTACATATCCATTGCTGCGGTAACGGCTACTTAGGGTTCCGCTCTGACAGCGGGTCACTTTTGGAAGGACCCAAAAGTAACCAAAAGGTCCTCGCCCCACCACTCGGCACCTCGCCTAGGCTCGGTGTGCCCGAACACAGGCTTGAATCCGTGGGCCGCCGCCACGCGCCATCCATGGCGCGGGGCGGCTAACCCGGCGTCCTGCCGGGTTACCCACGAATTCAAGCCTGCGTTCGGCCAGCGTGGTTTAACGGGGCGCTTGAGATCAAGATCACAAGCAGATCAAGAGCGGCTCGCTTCGCATCGTGGTTACGGTCGCTACAGAGTTGTGTAGATACCTATGGCTATCAGGCAAGCCACCTCCCACATTTGATCGCTGCCATAACAAACAACTCAGCCAACTGTGGGAGCCGGGCTTGCCCGCGATGAGCATAGGTATCTACATAACTTTGTGGGCTGTAGCAGCAGGCGGTAACCACGATGCGAAGCGAGTCGCTCTTGATCTTGCTCTTGATCTTAGGCGCCCCGTTAAACCACGCTGGCCGGAATTCGACAGGGATTTGGGGGGTAAACCGGCAGGGATGCCGGTTTAGCCGCCCCGCGCCATGGATGGCGCGTGGCGGCGGCCCCCCAAATCACTGGCGGATTACGGGCACACCGAGCCCAAGCGAGGTGCCGAGTGGTGGGGCAAGAGCGCTTTGCTTACTTTCGCGCTTTTCGAAAGTGAGCCGCCGTCAGGGCGGAACCCTAAGTGGCCGTTACCGCAGCAATGGATATGTACACAATCCAACTGTGTCGCCTGCCAGGCCGCCTTCGCGAGCAAGCCCGCTCCCACAGTGGGATCATTGGGGTGTCAGGTAGATAGGTATCGGCTGTCAGACCGCTATCGCAGGCAAGCCAGCTCCCACATTTAGATCGCGGTGCCTCAGCCAGATCAGCGTCGGCTGTCAGTCCGTCACGGGAGCAAGCTCCCTCGCCACAGATTTAGCGTTGTGCCGTAGTTGTGTAGATACCTATGCCGCGATGAGGCCGGTGCAGGCCACCTCAATTCAATGCTTGTACTCCGGCCTTTCAGCCAACCCCACCTTCAAGAAATCCACCAACTTCCTCACCTTCGGCGACAAATGCCGCTGCTGCGGATACAACGCCCACACCGCAGTATTCGGCGGTTGATGAGCCTGAAGCAACGACACCAACGCCCCGCTGTGCAGATGCTCCAGCACGTAGTAGTCCGGTAACTGGCACAAGCCCATGCCTTGCAACGCCGCATCCAGCACCGCTTGCCCACTGTTGCAGCGCCAATTGCCTTGTACCCGCTGGGAAAATTCCCGCCCGTCCTGGGCCATTTGCCAGATATCCGAGCTGCCAATCAGGCAGTTGTGCCGGCTCAACTCCGACAAGCTGTGTGGCCGACCGTACCGTTCGAGGTAGGAGGGCGACGCGCACAGGTACATGCGTCGAGGTGCCAGGCGGCTGGCAACCATGCGCGAGTCTTGCAGGCGTCCCAGGCGGATGGCCAGGTCGAGGCCTTCGTGGACCAGGTCCAGCGAGCGATTGCTCAACTCGATATCCACGCGCAATTGCGGATAGTGCGCCATGAACCGCGTCACCAGCGGCACGATAAAACGTTCGCCATAGGCCACGGCGCAGGTCATGCGCAACATGCCCTTGGGTTCGCTGGTCAGGTCGCCCACCGCGCGCAAGGCTTCCTCGCGACCGTCCTGCAGGCGTTGGCAGTGCTGCAGGAAGGTCTGGCCAGCTTCGGTCAGCGTCACCTTGCGTGTGCTGCGGTACAGCAATCGGGTTTGCAGGCGTTCTTCCAGGCGCGCCACTTGCCGGCTGACGTGGGAGGACGATACCCCCAGTCGCTCGGCCGCCGCCGTGAACTGGCTGCATTCGGCCACTGCGACAAACTCGTCAATGCCTTCCCAGCGGTTCTCCAGCATGTTGATTGTCCCTGTACGGCAATAATGTTTTGCTTTTGCCTGGATTATTCATCAATAGGCGATGTTTTACACTCACCGTCTCAGTTTTTAACCCGATGGAGAAACCCGGATGATCAAGTCCCGCGCCGCCGTAGCCTTCGAAGCCAAGAAGCCCCTTGAGATTGTTGAAGTGGATGTCGCCATGCCCAAGGCTGGCGAGGTGTTGCTGCGGGTAGTCGCGTCCGGCGTGTGCCACACCGACGCCTACACCTTGTCGGGCGCTGATCCGGAAGGCATCTTTCCGTCGATCCTGGGCCATGAAGGTGGTGCAGTGGTGGAAGCCATTGGCGAGGGCGTGACCTCGGTGGCTGTGGGCGATCACGTGATCCCGCTGTACACCCCGGAATGCGGCAAGTGCAAGTTCTGTCTGAGTGGCAAGACCAACCTGTGCCAGGCCATTCGCGCCACCCAGGGCAAGGGCTTGATGCCGGATGGCACCACGCGTTTTTCCTACAAAGGCCAGCCGATTTTCCACTACATGGGTACCTCGACGTTCTCCGAGTACACCGTGCTGCCGGAAATCTCCGTGGCCAAGATTCCTAAAGAAGCGCCGCTGGAAAAAGTCTGTCTGCTCGGTTGCGGTGTCACCACCGGCATCGGTGCGGTGATCAACACCGCCAAGGTCAAGCCGGGCGATACCGTGGCCGTCTTCGGCCTGGGCGGCATTGGTCTGTCGGCGATTATCGGCGCGGTCAAGGCTAAGGCCGGTCGCATCATCGCCATTGATATCAACCCGGCCAAGTTCGAAATCGCCAAGCAACTGGGCGCCACCGATTGCATCAACCCGAAAGACTACGACCGCCCAATCCAGGACGTGATTGTCGACCTGACTGACGGCGGTGTGGACTTCTCCTTCGAATGCATCGGCAATGTGCAACTGATGCGTGCGGCCCTTGAGTGCTGCCACAAAGGCTGGGGCGAGTCGGTGATCATCGGTGTGGCCGGTGCTGGCCAGGAAATTGCCACTCGCCCATTCCAACTGGTCACCGGGCGCGTCTGGCGTGGTTCGGCGTTTGGTGGCGTGCGCGGTCGTACCGAATTGCCAAGCTACGTGGAAATGGCCCAGACCGGCGAAATCCCGCTGGATACCTTCATCACCCACACCATGGGCCTGGAAGATATCAACAAAGCGTTTGACCTGATGCATGAAGGCAAGAGCATTCGTACCGTCATTCACTTCTGAGGTCGGCCATGAGTCTGGAAAACCTGTCATGCCAGAAGAGCTTCGGCGGCTGGCATAAACGTTACAAGCATCATTCCGATGTGCTGGGTTGCGACATGACCTTTGCCGTCTACCTGCCGCCGCAAGCGGAGCAGGGCGGCAAGCTGCCGGTGTTGTATTGGCTGTCCGGGTTGACCTGTACTGACGAGAACTTCATGCAGAAGGCCGGCGCCCAGCGCATGGCTGCCGAACTGGGCTTGATCATCGTCGCGCCAGATACCAGCCCCCGTGGCCCTGGCGTGCCGGGCGACCCGGACAATGCCTGGGACTTCGGCCTCGGCGCGGGCTTCTACCTCAATGCCACCCAGGAACCCTGGGCCAAGCACTATCGGATGCATGATTACGTGGTGCAGGAGTTGCCGGCACTGGTGGAAGCGCATTTCCCTGCGTCGGATAAACGCGGCATCAGCGGCCACTCCATGGGCGGTCACGGTGCGCTGGTCTGCGCATTGCGCAACCCTGGACGTTACCTGTCGGTGTCGGCGTTTTCGCCGATCAACAACCCGATGGACTGCCCGTGGGGCCAGAAAGCCTTTTCCCGTTATTTGGGGGAAGAGCGTTCGAAATGGCGCGAATGGGATGCCTGCGTGCTGATCAGCGAAGCCTCGGAAAAGTTGCCGCTCTTGGTGGACCAGGGCGATCGCGACGATTTCCTTGAGGTTCAACTCAAGCCCGAAGCCTTGCAGCAAGCGGCCAAGGCGGCCAACCATCCGCTGGAACTGCGCCTGCAGCCTGGCTACGACCACAGCTACTTCTTTATCGCCAGCTTCATCGAAGACCATTTGCGGCATCATGGTCGTGCTTTGCTCGGTTAATCCGAGGCAAAAGTAGGTAGAATCACGCCCTGAATTAAATCGGGGCGTTTTTTTATGCGTATTGGCCACGGCTACGATGTGCACCGTTTCGCTGAAGGCGATTTCATCACCCTGGGCGGCGTGCGCATTGCACACCACCATGGGTTGCTGGCTCATTCCGACGGCGACGTGGTCTTGCACGCCTTGAGCGATGCCTTGCTCGGCGCGGCGGCATTGGGCGATATCGGCAAGCACTTTCCGGACACCGATCCCACCTTCAAGGGCGCCGACAGCCGTGTGTTGCTGCGCCATGTGGTCGGCCTGATCCACGCCAAGGGCTGGAAGGTTGGCAACGTCGACAACACCATCGTCGCCCAGGCGCCAAAAATGGCCCCCCATATCGAAGCGATGCGCGCTGCTATCGCAGCAGACCTGCAAATTGAATTGGATCAAGTCAACGTGAAAGCCACCACCACCGAAAAGCTCGGGTTTACCGGTCGTGAAGAGGGCATCGCAGTGCACTCCGTCGCCTTGTTGCTGCGCGCATGAACGACCTGCAACTGCTGGGCCCGCGGGCCTATGGCGAGGCCCTGGGCAGCGCGGTACTGAAGGCCACGGCCGAAGACTTCCAGGTTGATGAGGTGCTGGACATCCCGCTGACCGGCGATGGCGAGCACCTGTGGCTGTGGGTGGAAAAACGCGGTTTGAACACCGAGGAAGCGGCACGGCGTATCGCCAAGGCGGCTGGCGTACCGTTGCGCACCGTCAGCTATGCCGGGCTCAAGGACCGTCAGGCCCTGACCCGCCAGTGGTTCAGCGTGCAATTGCCCGGCAAGGCCGACCCGGACATGAGCGGCGCAGAAAACGACACCCTCAAGATCCTGAAAACCGCCCGTCACAAGCGCAAGCTGCAGCGTGGTGCCCATTCGGCCAACGGCTTCACCCTGCGCCTGACCCAACTGGCCGGCGACACCGCTGCCATCGACGCACGTCTGCAGTTGATTGCGCGGCACGGCATCCCCAATTACTTCGGCACCCAGCGTTTCGGCCACAACGGCGGCAACGTGGTGGATGCTCGCGAGTGGGCCGCCCGCAAGGCCCTGCCCGAGCAGCGCAACGTGCGCTCGCGCTTGCTGTCCACGGCTCGCAGTTACCTGTTCAACAAAGTATTGGCGGCCCGCGTCGCCGACGGTTCATGGCAGCGAGCCCAAGTCGGCGATCTGCTGGCGTTTACCGACAGTCGCAGTTTTTTTCCGGCCGGGGAAGCGGAATGCAGTGACCCGCGTCTGGCGATCCTGGACCTGCATCCCACCGGCCCGCAGTGGGGCGAAGGCGATTCGCCGGCGAAAGGTCTTACATACGAGCTAGAACAATCTGTCGCCGCTGGCGAAGCTGACCTACGTGATTGGCTGGTGAAGGCGGGAATGAGCCAGGAACGTCGCATTCTGCGACTGCCCATTGGCGGGTTGACGTGGCATTATCCCGGGCCTGACATTCTGCAATTGGAATTCGTCCTGCCGGCCGGATGCTTCGCCACTGTCTTGGTGCGCGAGCTTGTTGATCTGGTGCCGGTGGGGCAGACGGACAGCCCATGCGTATTCTGATATCAAACGATGACGGTGCCACCGCACCCGGTCTTGCCGCGCTCCATGCTGCGCTGCAGGATTACGCCGAGTGCGTGGTGGTTGCCCCCGACCAGGACAAGAGCGGCGCCAGCAGTTCGCTGACGCTCGACCGTCCGCTGCACCCGCGGGTCCTGGCCAATGGCTTTATCAGCGTTAACGGAACCCCCACCGACTGCGTGCACCTGGCAATCAACAGTTTGCTGGAGCATCAGCCAGACCTGGTGGTTTCGGGAATCAACCTGGGCGCCAACCTGGGTGACGACGTGCTGTATTCCGGCACCGTGGCGGCGGCCCTCGAAGGGCGCTTCCTGGGCCGCACCGGCTTTGCCTTTTCCTTTGCTTCGCGGCAATTGGATAACCTGGCGACGGCGGCCTATTACGCGCGCAAGTTGGTGGAGGCCCATGCTTCCCTGGACCTGCCGCCGCGTACGGTGCTCAACGTCAATATCCCCAACTTGCCCCTCGACCATATTCGCGGTATCCAGCTCACACGCCTGGGCCATCGTGCCCGTGCGGCGGCGCCCTTGAAGGTGGTCGACCCGCGCGGCAAGGAAGGCTATTGGATCGCCGCCGCTGGCGACGCCGAAGATGGCGGCGAGGGCACGGACTTTCATGCGGTGATGCAAGGCTATGTCTCCGTTACCCCGTTGCTGTTTGATCGCACCTTCAGTGATGCCTTCAGTGGCCTTGATGGCTGGCTGGAGGGACTGCGTTGATGGCTCGTGAACAAGACGACTTGTTGCGCCGTGGCATCGGGATGACCTCCCAGCGCACCCGGGAGCGGTTGATCCAGCGCCTGTATGAAGAAGGTTTGTCCAACGCGCAGGTGCTGGAAGTGATCCGGCGCACGCCGCGGCACCTGTTTGTCGATGAAGCCCTGGCGCATCGCGCCTATGAAGACACGGCGTTGCCCATCGGCCACAACCAGACCATCTCCCAGCCTTACATGGTCGCGCGCATGAGCGAGCTGCTGCTGGCGGCGGGGCCTTTGGACAAGGTGCTGGAGATTGGCACCGGCTCCGGCTACCAGACGGCCGTGCTGTCGCAATTGGTAGAGCGGGTGTTTTCGGTCGAGCGCATCAAGGTGCTGCAGGACCGGGCCAAAGAGCGTCTGGTGGAGCTGAACCTGCGCAACGTGGTATTCCGCTGGGGCGATGGCTGGGAGGGCTGGCCGGCGCTGGCGCCCTACAACGGTATCATCGTCACCGCCGTGGCTACCGATGTGCCGCAAGCCTTGCTGGATCAATTGGCACCTGGCGGGCGGCTGGTCATCCCGGTGGGCTCCGGCGAAGTGCAACAGTTGATGCTTATTATCCGTGAGGACGAAGGCTTTTCCCGGCATGTACTCGGTGCCGTGCGTTTCGTCCCCTTGCTCAATGGCCCGCTGGCCTGATCATTTATTCGCGTGCAGTGAATTCTGTAAGCGGGGATGTGTCTTACGGCGGGGTCTATTGAATCAACATGCCTGGCAGCACGATTAAACATGATGAATTTTTCCTTTCAGTCATGTGCCAGTAAAAAGCCAATGCCCAGTTATACTTGCGTCATATTTCAAGCCTGATCCAGGCGTTAACGTTCAGCCACCACAAAGGGAGCGGCGGGTGAGTCTCACAGGTCCTGCGCAGCGAATGAGTAAAACAAGCTTTCAGCGACTGGTGCTTGGCCTTGTCTTGAGTTCCTTATTGGCAGCCTGCTCGAGCACGCCATCCGGCGGTGCGCGGGTCGTTGACCGTACCAACGCAACTCCCCAAAGGCCCACGGTGACCACTGGGCAATACGTGGTGCGCAAAGGCGACACCCTGTTCTCGATTGCCTTCCGTTATGGCTGGGACTACAAGGCGCTGGCCGCCCGTAACAACATTCCTGTGCCGTATACGATCCATCCTGGGCAGACCATTCGTTTCGATGGTCGCTCAGGTTCTGCACCTACGGCAGTTGTGACAAAGTCGGGATCTTCGCCATCGTCGTCGAGCAAGACCACCATCATTACCCGGCCTGCAGGCAGCGCCGCGCCTACGGTTGCGAGCAAGCCGGCACCCGCGCCGTTGCCACCCGCCGGGCCTGCACCGACCGGTTGGGGATGGCCTTCAAACGGAGTGTTGATTGGAAAATTCTCTTCAAACGGTAGTTTGAATAAAGGCATTGATATCGCCGGGGATTTGGGACAGCCTGTTTTAGCTGCGTCTGATGGGACAGTGGTGTACGCCGGGAGTGGTTTGCGGGGCTACGGCGAGCTGGTCATCATCAAACACAGCGATACCTACGTCAGTGCCTACGGTCATAACCGCAGGTTGTTGGTTCGGGAGGGGCAGCAGGTCAAGGTCGGACAGACGATTGCCGAAATGGGGTCAACGGGCACAGACCGGGTGAAACTGCACTTTGAGATTCGCCGCCAAGGGAAGCCTGTAGATCCGCTGCAATTCCTGCCCCGTCGTTGATGTGTTGCACAGCCTGTTCCCTCACGTAGAAGGAACAGGCTCCAGCGTTGCCAAGGATAGAGGCGTCGCTTGAGCTTGAGGTCGAACTCACCAAAGGACTATAACAATGGCTCTCAGTAAAGAAGTGCCGGAGTTTGACATCGACGATGAGGTTCTCCTTATGGAGGCCAGCATCGATTTGGAAACGATGTCAGATAATGAAGGGGTATCACCACCTTCAGTTCGCACCAAATCCAAAAATGCTGCCGCGTTGAAGCAGCACAAGTACGTTGATTACACGCGGGCGCTCGACGCGACCCAGCTGTACCTCAATGAAATCGGCTTTTCCCCTCTGTTGACCCCCGAAGAAGAAGTCCATTTTGCGCGTTTGTCGCAAAAGGGCGATCCGGCTGGGCGTAAGCGCATGATTGAAAGCAACCTGCGCCTGGTGGTGAAAATCGCCCGACGCTACGTCAATCGTGGGCTGTCCCTTCTGGACCTGATCGAGGAGGGCAACCTGGGCTTGATCCGGGCTGTGGAGAAGTTCGACCCTGAGCGGGGCTTCCGTTTCTCCACCTACGCCACCTGGTGGATTCGCCAGACCATCGAACGGGCGATCATGAATCAGACCCGCACGATCCGGTTGCCGATCCATGTGGTCAAGGAGCTCAACGTCTACCTGCGGGCGGCGCGTGAGCTGACGCAAAAACTCGATCATGAACCCTCGCCTGAAGAAATCGCCAACCTGCTGGAAAAACCGGTAGGGGAGGTCAAGCGCATGCTGGGCCTTAACGAGCGTGTGTCTTCGGTGGATGTCTCGCTGGGGCCGGATTCGGATAAGACTCTGCTGGACACCCTGACCGATGATCGTCCAACAGACCCTTGCGAGCTGTTGCAGGACGATGATCTTTCCCAAAGTATTGACCAGTGGCTGTCAGAGCTCACGGACAAGCAGCGTGAAGTGGTGATTCGCCGCTTCGGCCTGCGCGGCCATGAGAGCAGCACCCTGGAGGATGTAGGCCTGGAGATTGGCCTGACCCGTGAGCGGGTGCGGCAGATCCAGGTAGAGGGCCTCAAGCGCTTGCGCGAGATCCTGGAGAAGAATGGCTTGTCGAGTGAGTCGTTGTTCCAGTAACAACGCAGCTTGAAGGTTTGAATGTGGGAGGGGGCTTGCTCCCGAATGCAGTGTGACAGTCGCTGATGTGTTGACTGATACACCGCATTCGGGAGCAAGCCCCCTCCCACATTTTTTTGTCCGACATTACATCGGTGTGCTGATCGATCCCACGCTCTGCGTAGGCATGCAGTCGTGACGCAGAGCGTCACAAGAGGCATTTCCACGCGGAGCGTGGGAACGAGCGCATAAAAAAACCCCGCTTTTAAGGGCGGGGTTTTTTCGACTGAGTCAGTACAAGTTAGATAACTTGAACTTCTTCAGCTTGCATGCCTTTCTGACCGCGGGTAGCGATGAAAGAAACCTGTTGGCCTTCTTTCAGGCTTTTGAAGCCGTCGGATTGGATAGCTTTGAAGTGAACGAACAGGTCGTCACCGGATTGTGGAGTGATGAAGCCGAAGCCTTTTTCATCGTTGAACCACTTAACGGTACCAGTTTGGCGATTAGACATGGTGTATCTCCTTGGACAAAGTTAACTGCGACTCAGGAAAAGCCCTGGCCGAGACTGAGTGCAAAGAGCAGGAAAAATTCTTGGAGATGGTTGGATCGAAATTCAACATATCGTGTAGAGATTCTCAGTGACACAAGCAGCACAGTGGCGCCACCTTAACCCTTTTTCCGGAACGTGCCAATGGTATTTCCGAAGGTTTCTCTATTTTCGTGACTGGCGGTGGTATTTACAGTCATTGATGCCGGCCATCCGGGCCCCGGCCACGCTGGCTGCGGCTTATAGCGGGCGGTGCATTCATCAAGAAAACCCGTACGGCCTTTGAACCCCAACGCCGGCCCCGGTAAGATGGCCCACAGATTTTTTTCGCCTCGCTATTCAGGACACCGCCATGAGCATCAAATCGGACAAGTGGATTCGCCGCATGGCGCAGGAACACGGCATGATCGAGCCGTTCGTCGAACGCCAGATTCGTGGTGAAGGCGACGAGCGCGTGATTTCGTACGGCGTTTCCAGCTATGGCTACGACGTGCGTTGCGCCGATGAATTCAAGGTGTTCACCAACATCAATTCGGCGATCGTCGATCCGAAAAACTTCGACGAAAAGAGCTTCGTCGACGTCAAGAGCGACGTGTGCATCATCCCGCCCAACTCTTTCGCCCTGGCGCGCACCGTGGAATTCTTCCGCATTCCTCGCGACGTGCTGACCATCTGCCTGGGTAAAAGCACCTATGCCCGCTGCGGCATTATCGTCAACGTCACGCCGCTTGAGCCTGAGTGGGAAGGCCACGTGACCCTGGAATTCTCCAACACCACCACCTTGCCGGCGAAAATCTACGCCAACGAAGGCGTGGCACAAATGCTGTTCTTGCAGTCCGACGAGGCTTGTGAAGTGTCCTACAAAGACCGTGCGGGCAAGTATCAGGGCCAGCGTGGCGTCACTCTCCCACGCGCTTGATCTAAAGCTCCTACGGGCAAAGGGAATTTGTCTGCAGAAAGTGACTCTATCTAGGTGTACTGCTTCGGCGCGTGTGAAACGCGCCGGGCCATACTTGAGGAGTACCCTATGAAGATCGACCCGCGAATCAGCGCAGAACTCGCCCGGCTTGAACCCAACCAGATTGGTGTTCTGGCCTGGTCCTTGATGGCCAACCCCGCGCACGCGGGCGGCATCCCCGGTCAACCCGAACCTGATTACCCGCAGCCTACCGAGCCGGGTGAGCCGACCTTACCGGACGAGCCACCACCCGCGCCTGTTGCCTGATACCTGAGCGGGCCTTTATCGATTCATTGAATCGGCCAGACCTGGTGATCGCCAATCACAAAGATTCGGTGGTCTTGGGCCTGCTCCACGGCATAACCCCCTGTAAACGCGCCAAAGGCTGGCAACAGGCTTAACCGGGCGCCGATCTGGAAGCACGGCAGGCGTAGCCGCTGGCGCCCCTTGCCGCGCAGGTGGTACACCGGATGCACGTGCCCCGCCAGTACATGGTGACTGGCATGGGCGTCGGGCTCATGTTGCAAGGCGAAAGGGCCCATCAGCAGAGGCTCCGCGACCACATCGATGCCCAGATCCAGCGGTGGGTCGCCGGCCCGTTTGTCGTGATTGCCGCGAATCAGGGTCAAGGCCAGTGGGCGATTGCGCTCGCGCCAGGCCCGAATTGCGTTCAGGGTGCCGCTGGCGTGAGAGCCAGGGCCGTGCAGGAAATCGCCGAGAAAGATCAACTGCGCGCAGGGCAGCGCCGTTAACAGCCTGTCCAGGCGTTCCAGGTTGGCCGTAGTCGTGCCCTGTGGCACCGGTTGCCCCAGGCTGCGATAGGCCGACGCCTTGCCAAAATGCGCATCGGCAATCAGTAGGCATCGACGTGCGGGCCAGTACACGGCCTTGTCCGGCAATAGCCATAGCTCTTCGCCTTCCAGCATCAGTGGGTAATGCATCAGCCTTGCCCTTTGTCGGCGACTTTTTCCAGGTCCTTGACCATCCGCGCGATGCGCTCCGAGAGTTTTTCCGAGCTCATGCTTTCGCGCATCCGTTCTACCAGCAGCGGAAAGGCCAGCGGTGTGGGCCGCTGGATCGTGTGCAAGTCCAGCTTCAGCGTCGACAGATGATTCAGCGTGTGTTCCAGCCGGCGAATATCCAATTCATCACGCAGAACCTCTTCCCCGGCCTGGGCCAGCAGCAGGTTCTGCGGGTCATATTGCTTGAACACCTCAAAGAACAAGCCGCTGGAAGCCTGCACTTGTCGCGTGCTTTTCGGCGCGCCGGGATACCCGGCAAAGACCAGCCCGGCGATTCGTGCAATCTCGCGAAAGCGGCGCAGGGCCAGTTCGCCGGCATTGAGGCTGGCGATCACGTCAGCCAGCAGTTCTTGGGGGCTCAGCAACGTAGCGTTCAACAGCTGGGGCCACTGCACCTCGGTGGCGCTCAACAGCTCCAGGCCATAATCATTCACCGCAATTGAGAAGGTCAGCGGCTGCTGTTGGCTGACCCGCCAGGCCAGCAAACTGGCCAAGCCCAGGTGTACCTGGCGGCCAGCGAAGGGGTACAGAAACAGGTGCCAGCCTTCCCGCGACCGCAGGGTTTCAGCCAGCAAATGCTCACGGGTCGGCAGGCCGGACCAGCGCAGTTGGGTATGCAGCAACGGTTGCACCGCCTGCATCTCCGGGCCGTCGAAGTGCCCATGCGCAGCGGCATCAAAACGCTCGACCACCGCCTGGGCCAGTTCGTTGGAAAGGGGCATGCGCCCGCCATTCCAGCGTGGCACGGCGGCTTTTTTCGCGGTGCTGCGGCGTACATAGGCGGTCATGTTTTCCACGCGCACCAGTTCAAGCAAGCGCCCGGCGAACAGAAACCCATCCCCCGGCTTGAGCCTTGCAATAAAGCCTTCCTCGACACTGCCCAGGTTCTTGCCGCCACCGCCCTTGCTCCAGAATTTGAGCTGGATACTGGCATCACTGACGATGGTGCCGACGCTCATGCGATGGCGGCGTGCGAGGCGTGCATCCGGGACACGCCAGATGCCCTGTTCATCGGGCTCCACGCGGCGGTAATCCGGATAAGCGGTGAGTGACAGGCCACCATGGCGCACGAACCCCAGGGCCCAGGCCCAATCCGCTTCGGTGAGGTCGCGATAGGCCCAGGCGCCGCGCACTTCGTCCAACAGTGCCGCCGGGGTAAAGCCGCCGCCCAAGGCCATGCTGACCAGGTGTTGTACCAGCACATCCAACGGCTTGTAAGGTGATTCCCGCGCTTCGATGCGCCGTTGGGCGATTGCATCCTGGGCGGCCGCCGCCTCCACCAACTCGAGGCTGTGGGTTGGCACCAGGGTTACCCGTGAGGGCCGCCCAGGCGCGTGGCCGGAGCGCCCGGCGCGTTGCATCAACCGCGCTACGCCCTTGGCGGAGCCGATTTGCAGCACCCGTTCCACCGGCAGGAAGTCCACGCCCAGGTCGAGGCTGGAGGTGCACACCACCGCCTTGAGCTGCCCGTCTTTCAACGCCCGCTCCACCCAGTCGCGGGTCTCGCGCGATAACGAACCGTGGTGCAGGGCAATCAAGCCGGCCCAGTCCGGACGCGCGTCCAGAATCGCTTGGTACCAGATCTCCGACTGCGCCCGGGTATTGGTAAACACCAGGCAACTGCTGCTGGCCTCCACCTCATTGACCACCTGCGGCAACATCTTCAAACCGATATGCCCGGCCCAAGGGAAACGCTCCGTGACCGCCGGCAACAGGGTGTCGACCTTCAGCGCCTTCGCCGTTTGCCCCTGCACATTGACCCCGCCACCCTGTGGGACCAAAACCTCCAACGCGTGAGCCTGATTACCCAAGGTCGCTGAAATGCCCCACACCATCAATTGCGGATGCCAGCGTCGCAAGCGTGCCAGCGCCAGTTGCAACTGCACGCCGCGCTTATTGCCGATCAGTTCATGCCATTCATCCACGATGACCATGCGCAGGTGCGCCAGGCTGGTTTCACTGTCGGCACGGGCCAGCATCAACGTCAGGCTTTCCGGGGTGGTGACCAGGGCGGTGGGTTGGCGACGGGTCTGGCGCGCGCGTTCACTGCTGCTGGTGTCACCGGTGCGCAGGCCCACGCTCCAGGGGATCTGCAACGCCTCCAGTGGGGCTTGCAGGGCGCGTGCGGAGTCGGCGGCCAACGCGCGCATCGGCGTGATCCACAGCACGCTCAGCGGCTCGGCAGGCGGCTTGCGTTTGCCTGTGGCGGGCGGGCGGGTGATGGCGAAACGGTTGAGGGCGGCAAACCACAGGGCATAGGTTTTACCCGCCCCGGTGCTGGCATGCAGCAACCCCGACTGGCCGGCCTTGACCGCGGCCCATACCTCTTTCTGAAAGGCGAATGGCTTCCAGCCTTGGGTGGCAAACCATTGCTTGGCGAAGTCGTGGTTTTTTGCCATGCGGCAGCGGACGCTCTGGAGGGGTTAGTTCAAAGACCCCTGAGGCAGCGCCGACGTTCCACTGTAGGAGCGGGCTTGCCCGCGAAAAAGGTTCAGGCACCGCGTTTATCCAGGATGCCCGCGTTATCGTTGACGATTTTCGCGAGCAAGCTCGCTCCTACTTCAAGTTGCCGCTCAAAAATTGTTGCAGGCGTTCGCTCTTTGGATTGCCCAGCACATCCTCTGGCAGGCCTTGCTCCTCCACCAGGCCTTGGTGCAGGAACAGCACTTGGCTTGAGACCTTGCGTGCAAAGCTCATCTCGTGGGTCACCATGATCATGGTGCGGCCTTCCTCGGCCAGGCCTTGGATCACCTTCAACACTTCGCCCACCAGCTCCGGGTCCAGGGCTGATGTGGGTTCATCGAACAGCATCACCTCCGGCTCCATCGCCAGGGCGCGGGCGATGGCGACGCGCTGCTGCTGGCCACCTGAGAGGAACGCCGGGTATTGATCAGCCACGCGCGCCGGCAGCCCGACTTTGTCCAGGTAGCGGCGGGCGCGGTCTTCGGCGTCCTTCTTGCTGCAACCCAGCACGCGGCGCGGGGCCATGGTGATGTTTTCCAGCACGCTCATGTGGCTCCACAAGTTGAAGTGCTGGAACACCATCGCCAGCCGTGTGCGCAGGCGTTGCAGCTCGGCGTCGTCGGCCACGCGCATGCCATGGCGATCGCTGACCATGCGGATCGCTTGGCCGTCCAGGGTCATGGCGCCATCGTTGGGGGTTTCCAAAAAGTTGATACAGCGCAGGAAGGTACTCTTGCCTGAGCCACTGGCGCCGATCAGGCTGATCACATCACCGGTCTTGGCCTTGAGCGACACACCTTTGAGCACTTGATTGTCGCCATAGCTTTTGTGCAGGCCTTCAACGGTCAGTTTGTACATGGGGCGTGCATCCTCAAGGCGAAAGTAGATAACCGCTGCGGTAGGCCTGTGTGCCGGCGACATGGCAGATCACCATGCCGGCCGTGGCCATGCGACGCAGCGAGCGGGCGTAAAGCAGCCCGGCGTGCTGGCAGTGCACAGGCGTTACGCGGTCTGTAATGGGGTCGATGATGTCGGCGACCCATTGCCCGGCTTCCAGGTATTCGCCTGGCAGGGCGTTGAATACCAGCAAGCCACCCACCGGGGTGGTCACCGGCTCCACCGCCGCCAGCGGCGTAGCCGGGTAGGCCAGGGCCGGCAAGGGGGCTGCATCGCCGTGAATGGCGCCGAAGTGGATCAAATAATCAATGATGGCCTGGCAGTCCAGCGCGGCGAGGCCGTGGTTGACATCGCCCTGGCCGCGCAATTCGACGGTGACCGACAAGCTGCCCATGGGGATCGGGTAGTGTTCGCCGAAGCGTTGCTGCAACTGCCACCACAGCAGGGTGAAACATTCATCAAAAGACTGCCCGCCGGAATCGGTGGCCAACAGGTTGGCTTCCGAACCCAGGTAGCGCGCCAACGGTTCTACCTGTGGCCAGGCGTCGGGCGTGGTGTACAGGTGCGCCACGGCTTCGAAGTCGCAATGCAAGTCCAGCACCACGTCGGCATCACAGGCCAGGCGTTGCAGCACCAGGCGTTGGGAGTGCAACTGGGTCTGGGCGGAGTGCGCGGCCAGGGCGTGGGACAGTGCGCTGCGGATCAAATGGGCATTGCGCTGGGGATCATCGCCCAGCAGGTTTTCGACCTGGTTGCCGACGTCTTCGCTGAGATCGACGAACAGGCGATTGAAGTTCTGCCCGCTTTCCAGTTCGTAGCGGCCCAAGGGGATGTCCATCAACACCTGTTCCAGGCCCACCGGGTTGGCGACGGGCACCAGCACGATTTCGCTGCGCAAGCGTCCGGCCGCTTCAAGCTCTGCCAGGCGCGCCTTGAGATGCCAGGCCACCAGCATGCCCGGCAATTCATCGGCATGCAGGGAGGACTGGATGTACACCTTGCCTTCGGGCTGCTGCGGGCCGAAGTGAAAACTGTGGATCTGCCGCGCCGTGCCGGGCACCGGCGCGATCAGGTCATGTAGCTGATGGTGCATGCAAGCTCCTTAGTGGCTCGGCCCGAGGAAAGCCAGCCAACGCCGCTCCGCCAGGCGAAACAGGCCGACCAGGGCGAAGGTCACCGTCAGATAGATCAGTGCGGCAATGCCGAATGACTGGAAGGTCATGAAGGTGGCGGAGTTGGCATCCCGCGCCACCTTGAGGATGTCCGGGATCGTTGCGGTAAAGGCCACCGTTGTCGAGTGCAGCATCAGGATCACTTCGTTGCTGTAGTAGGGCAACGAGCGTCGCAACGCCGAAGGCATGATTACATAGGCGTACAGCTTCCAGCCGCTGAGGCCGTAAGCCTTGGCCGCCTCGACTTCGCCGTGGGCCATGCTGCGGATCGCCCCGGCGAAAATCTCCGTGGTGTAGGCGCAGGTGTTGAGGGCGAAGGCGAGGAGGGTGCAGTTCATCGCATCGCGAAAGAACGCATCCAGCACCGGTTGCGCCCGCACGGCGGCAAGGCTGTAGATGCCGGTGTAGCAGATCAGCAACTGGATATAGAGCGGCGTACCGCGAAACAGGTAGGTGTAGAACTGCACGGGCCAACGCACCAGGCGCTTGCGCGAAACGCGGGCGATGGACAGCGGGATCGACACCAGAAAGCCGATCACCAGTGAGCCACTGAGCAACCACAAGGTCATGGCCAGGCCGGTGATGTGCTGGCCGTCGCTATAAAGAAAAGGGCGCCAGTATTCCTGCAATAGCTCGATCATCGCACGGCCTCCCGGGCGCCTGCGGAGTAGCGACGTTCAAGTCGGCGCAAGACAAAGTTGGAGGCGCTGGTGATCAACAGGTAGATCAGCGCCGCCAGTACCAGAAAATAAAACAGTTGATAGGTGCTCTTGCCGGCATCCTGGGCGGCTTTTACCAGGTCTGCCAGGCCGATGATCGACACCAGCGCGGTGGCCTTGAGCATCACCATCCAGTTATTGCCGATGCCTGGCAGCGCAAAGCGCATCATCTGCGGGAAGGTCACGTAGCGAAACCGCTGCCCGCGCTTGAGCCCGTAGGCAGTGGCGGCTTCGAGTTGGCCACGGGGCACGGCGAGGATCGCGCCGCGAAAGGTTTCGGTGAAATACGCACCGTAGATAAAGCCCAGGGTGATCACCCCGGCGCTGAATGGGTCGATCTCGATGTATTCCCATTCCATGAAGTCGGTAAAGCCGCTGAGCCAGGTTTGCAGGCTGTAGAAAATCAACAGCATCAGCACCAGGTCCGGCACCCCGCGAATCAGGGTGGTGTAGAGCTGGGCGGGGATACGCACAATGGCCAGGCTGGACAATTTGGCGCTGGCGCCGAGCAGGCCCAGCAAGACGCTGACGGCCAGGGACAGCACCGACAATTTGATGGTCATCCAGGTGCCGTGCAGCAACAGCGGGCCGAAACCCTTCAGACTGAATGCGCTCAGCCCGAGGGTTTGCAACAGATCTTCGAACATAAATCAGGACCTATGGCGATAAAAAAGCGCCCCACCCGAAGCAGGGCGCCCCAGGCATTATTTGCCGCTGTACAGGTTCAGATCGCCAAAGTGTTTCTTCTGGATAGTGGCGTAGGTGCCATCATCGTGTAACGCTTTGATACCTTTATCCAAAAGCGCCTTGAGTTCAGTGTTACCTTTTTTGATACCGACCGCGGTTTTCGACGGCAGCAGCGGGTCGTCGATCGCGGCGCTCACTTCATAGCCGGCACCGGCTGGCGACTTGAGAAAGCCCAGTTCGGCTTGCAGCATGTCCTGCACGGAAGCGTCGAGGCGCCCGGAGGTCAGGTCGGCGTACACCTGGTCTTGGTTGGCGTAAGCCTTGGTGGTCACCCCGGCTTTATCCAGCACAGCCTTGGCGTAGGCTTCCTGGATGGTGCCTTGCTCGTAGCCGACGGATTTGCCCTTGAGAGATTCTGGCGTCGAATAGCCAGCGCCTTTCTTGAACACCAGTGAAGTCGGGCCGGAGAACAGCTCGGAGGAGAAGTCGATGGCCTTCTCGCGCACTGGGGTCACGGTCATCGACGAAATCACGCCATCGAATTTATTGGCTTTCAGGCCCGGGATCATGCCGTCGAAGTCACTTTCGACCCACTTGCACTTGACCTTCAGCTCCGCGCAGATCGCATTGCCCAGGTCGATATCGAAGCCCACCAGGCTGCCGTCGGCGGCCTTGGATTCGAACGGTGCGTAGGAAGGGTCGACACCAAAACGCAATTCCTTGTATTCCTTGGCTGTAGCAACACCAGCAGCCATGCACAGAGCCAGTGCAGAAAGGGTCAGCAATGCTTTTTTCATTAGGTAATCCCTGGAAACCAAGATAAGCGCTTGTGGCGCGATTAGGACTGTTACTGAACGGTGTCAGACCCATCACAAGTAGCAATTTCTGCACCATAGTTCCGGATGGGCTTTTTAAAAGGTGGGATAAGGCAGTTTCAAGTGTAGGCGGTGCCCGAAAGTGGGCATGGAATTTCCAGTGCACCATTGTGGATCGGTTGCTGATCAAAAGGTGGGAGCTGGCTTGCCTGCGATAGCGGTGGGTCAGTTGTTACATGGGGTGCTGACTCACCGTCATCGCAGGCAAGCCAGCTCCCACAAGGGCTATATCAGGTCAGCAGGTCTTGTAGCGTGGCCAGGTTGTCCGCTTCTTCCACCGCCTTATCCTGGCGCCAGCGCAGCATTCGCGGAAACCGCACGGCAATCCCGCTCTTGTGCCGCTTGGACAGGGCAATCCCTTCGAAACCCAGCTCAAACACCATGCTCGGCGTCACGCTGCTGACTGGGCCGAATTTCTCCACGGTGGTTTTACGCACAATGGCGTCGACCTTGCGCATTTCCTCGTCGGTCAGCCCGGAATACGCCTTGGCGAACGGCACCAGGGTGCGCTCGCTGCCCGGCGGGCCGTCCCATACAGCGAAGGTGTAGTCACTGTAGAGGCTGGCGCGTCGACCATGGCCGCGCTGGGCGTAGATCAACACGGCGTCGACGCTGAAGGGGTCGACCTTCCACTTCCACCACAGGCCCATGTCCTTGGTGCGGCCCACGCCGTAGAGGCCCTTGCGGTCCTTGAGCATCATGCCTTCCACCCCCAGGCTGCGAGAGGCTTCGCGCTGTTCGGCCAAGGCTGCCCAGGTTTGGCCTTCCAGCAATGGCGAGGGCAATAACACCGGTTGGTTGCACGCCGCGATCACCTGTTCCAATTGGGTGCGACGTTCAGCCTGGGTGTGGTTGCGCCAGTCGTCGCCCTGATATTCCAGCAGGTCGTAGGCGAGCACCGCCACTGGCGCATCCTCTAGCACTTTTTTACTCAAGGTCTTGCGGCCAATGCGCTGTTGCAGCAGCGCAAAGGGTTGCACCGAATCTTTCCACACCACGATTTCGCCATCGATCACCGTACCGTCGGGCAGGCCACTGACCAAGCTATGAAGTTCGGGGAAACGCTCAGTCAGCAACTCTTCACCGCGAGACCAGACCCACAGGCGCCCCTCGCGCTTGACCAGTTGTGCGCGAATGCCATCAAACTTCCATTCCACCTGCCAGTCGGCGGGCGGACCGAGCAGCGTGTCGAATTGCTCCACCGGTTGCGCCAGCCCGTGAGCCAGAAAAAACGGATAGGGCTGCCCGCCACGTTGCGCGTGTTCGTCGGATGATTCGGCGGCGATCAGCTTGAGGTAGCCCTCGGCTGTCGGACGGTTCGACAGGTCGGTGTAGCCCACCAGCCGCTGTGCTACGCGTTTGCTGTCGAGGTCGGCCATGGCGGCGAGGGCGCGGGTCACCAGCAGTTTGGACACCCCGACCCGGAAGCTGCCGGTGATCAACTTGATGCACACCATCAGGCTCGGTTGGTCCAATTGCGCCCACAGCGCGGGCAGCCGTTCTGCCAGGTCCAAGGGCGGCAGGCCGCGCAGGGGCAGGAGTTTTTCTTCCAGCCATACGGCCAAGCCGTCTTCGGAGGTGTAGGTGGATTCTGGCAGGAGCAGGGAGATGGTCTCGGCCAAGTCACCCACGGACTGGTAGCTCTCTTCGAACAGCCAGGGTTCGATACCGGCCGCTTCGGTGGCCATGTCCCGTAGCAGACGTGTGGGCACCAGTTGGCGCGGCCGCCCACCGCTGAGAAAGTACACGGCCCAGGCCGCATCGGCCGGCGGCGCCTGCATGAAGTAGGCTTGCAGGGCGGCGAGTTTGGCATTGCTGGAGGTGGTGGCGTCGAGGTTGGCGTACAGCTCGGCGAAGGCTTTCATGCCGTGACCTCTTCTTCGTCATCGCCGTACTCGGTGCTGAAACCTTGGGCATCCAAGCCCTTTTCCCGCAGGTGACGTACCAACACTCCGACCGAGCCATGGGTGACCATCACCCGGTGTGCGCCGGTTTGTTCGATGGCCCACAATAAGCCAGGCCAGTCGGCGTGGTCCGAAAGCACGAAGCCACGGTCCACACCGCGCCGCCGCCGTGTACCGCGCAGGCGCATCCAGCCGCTGGCGAAGGCGTCGCTGTAGTCGCCAAAGCGGCGCATCCAGGTACTGCCACCGGCAGAGGGCGGGGCGATGATCAGGGCTTGGCGCAGCAGTGGGTCGGTTTTTTTGAAGTCGCCGGCATACAGGGTTTCGGGAATGTAGATGCCCGCTTCGCGGTACACCCGGTTCAACGGCTCGACCGCGCCGTGGCTGAGGATCGGGCCGATGCTGGCGTCCAGCCCATGGAGGATGCGTTGGGCCTTGCCGAATGAATAGCAGAACAACACGCTGGCTTTGCCACTGGCGATATTGGCCTGCCACCAGTCATTGATCCCGGCAAAAATCTGCGCCTGGGGCTGCCAGCGGTAAATCGGCAGGCCGAAGGTGGATTCGGTGATAAAGGTGTGGCAGCGCACCGGTTCGAAGGGGGCGCAGGTGCCATCGGGCTCGACCTTGTAGTCGCCGGACGCCACCCAGACTTCGCCTTGGTATTCCAGGCGTACCTGGGCCGAACCCAGTACATGCCCGGCCGGATGAAAACTCAGGGTCACGCCGTGATGCACCAACCGTTCGCCGTAGGCCAGGGTTTGCAGGTTGATGTCCTGGCCCAGGCGCCAGCGCAGGATGCCTTCGCCGGGGGCGGCGGCCAGGTAGTGTTGATTGCCGGTGCGGGCGTGGTCGCCGTGGGCGTGGGTGATGACTGCGCGTTCCACTGGGCGCCAGGGGTCGATGTAAAAATCACCGGCAGGGCAGTAGAGGCCTTCGGGGCGGGCGATGACGAGGTCCATGGGGTGGCCGGGGCGGTGGGCTTGTTAGTTATGAGGCGGGGCTGGGGGGAGAAGTTCTATTTGAATGCGGGCAGTGCAGAGGTGGGTTTGCCTTCGATGTCGGCCTGATGCCCCGCGATCCAACGGTGGGAGCTGGCTTGCCTGCGATGACGGCCTCCCAGCCGACACCTATCTACCTGCCACCCCACAATCCAACTGTGGGAGCGGGCTTGCTCGCGAAGGCGGCCTAACAGTCAACACAGTTGGACCGGGTACATATCCGTTATTTAGGTAACGGCCACTTAGGGTTCCGCCCTGACGGCGGGTCACTTTGGAAAAGCCCCAAAGTAACCAAAGGGCTCTTGCCCCACCACTCGGCACCTCGCCTGGGCTCGGTGTGCCCGTAATCCGCCAGTGATTTGGGGGGCCGCCGCCACGCGCCATCCATGGCGCGGGGCGGCTAAACCGGCATCCCTGCCGGTTTACCCCCCAAATCCCTGTCGAATTCCGGCCAGCGTGGTTTGACGGGGCGCCTAAGATCAAGATCACAAGCAGGTCAAGAGCAAGAGCGGCTCGCTTCGCATCGTGGTTACTCGGCTGCTATCGCAGGCAGGCCCGCTTTATCTGGTTTCGTCACTGGAAACCGGTTTACTTACCGGGCGTCAGGGTCAATCTGGCCTTGCCATACACCTTCTCAAAATTCTGCGGCTGCATCGGAAAGCTCAGGTATTGCCCCTTCAGCGACGGGTCGATGCCGTTGGCATAGTTCGGGCTGGCCGGGTTGCCGGACTGGCCGATGCCGCCTTGGCCCATCATCGGTTCCGCCTGGCCGAAGTCGATGATCATGCGCAGCGCCGATACTTGGGTCGTGTTGAAATCCTGGCCCCAGGTGTACGGCGCCGGGTTCAGGGTGTTGTGATCGCCACCGCTGGCGAAGGGGCCACGGATAACCTGGCCGCTGGTATTTTTCCACGTGGTGCTGTGCAGCTTGCCCCACTGCCAGGCCTTGTGATCGGCGCCCAATTGGCTGTCGCCAGTAGTGATGGCGGCGGCCAGGGTGCGGGCCAGAATCGCTGGTTTGTCTTCTTTTTGCGCGGTACGCGTGTCATCCCAGAACGGGCTGTCTTCACGGCCCAGCAGGTGGTCGGCGATGGCCGAGTAGGACAGGCTGGCGTTGCTGACGAAGGCTTTCCAGCTGGCGCTGTTTTCCGGGCCGAGTTTGTCGAGGAAGATCTGCCGGGCGCTTTCTTGCAGGAACAGTTCATAGGTCGCCGCGTCAGCCGAGGTGGTCGCCAGTCGACCATCGAAGGCCATCAGGCGCTCCAGTGCTTCGCGGGCCTTGGCGCGTTCCGCTGCCGGCAATGCATCGATGGCCTGCTTGAGGGGCTGGGCCATGCCCGGCGCCTGGAACATGTTCTTGAGCTTGGCGGCGAAGAGGGTGGTCTGGTCGTATTGCATGGCAATCAGGCTGCGGCTGTCATGCTTGCCGGCGTTGGCCAGTTGCGCCAGGCGTTCGCTGCGCTCCGGTGCATCCCAGGCGTTGGACAGTTGCATGCCGTAGCCACGCGGCGCGGTGCGCTGGTTGGCGGTGCCGATCCAGCCTTGGGCCGGGTCCTGGTCGTACGGGTGCAGCATCGCGTCGGCGTAGCCGTCCCAGTCAAAGCGCGTGTCCCAGCCCGGCGATGGCAGCAGGCCCTCGCCTTCGCGGCGGTTGGGGAAGCGTCCGGTGACTTGCCAGCCGATGTTGCTGGCGTCGGCGAAGATCATGTTCAGGGCGATGGCGCGAATTTCGCGGGTGGCATCCGAGGCCTTGCCGGCGTTTTGTGCGCGGGACAGGTCGAAGAATGCATCCAGGCTCTTGTCGTCTTTGAAGTCGGCGGTTTGCAAGGCCAGGCCAAGACCGCTGGTGAGCGCCTGGCTGCTGTTGAGCAGGGCGCCGTGGCGGGTTTCGTACACCACTTCGCGAATCGAGCGCTGGCCCTTGATAAAGAAGGTTTCGTTGCGCACGCCGGCCGGCAGCCATTTGCCGTTGTTCTCGTAGTACAGCGCGCTGCCCTGGCGTTTGACCTTCTCCAGGAACAGGTCGTGGGTGTCGCCCTTGACCGCACTCATGCTCCACGCCACTTTGCCGTTGAAACCGGAGAGCAGGGTCGGCAGGCCGGCAATCGAAGCACCGACGGCCTGGTATTTGGGCGCACGAATCTGCACGTAGCTCCACGGCGACGGTGCTTGTGGCTGAGCGGCGATGTCGTTGGCCAACAGGCTCTTGCCGCTGCGGCTGCGTTGCGGGCCTATGGCCCAGTTGCTTGAGGTGGTGACGCCCAGGGCGTTGAGGCTGCGCAATTGCTGGCCTACCGTTTCCAGCCCGGCGAGGCCGGTGATCTGGCTCAGGTTGACGCCCTTGAGCTTGTCGGCTTCGGCCAGCGGGACGGGTTCGTCCGGTGCGCTTGGGGTGAGCCAGGCGAGTTTGTCGACGCCGACCTTTTGCGCCAGCATCAGGGACGAGAGCTCCTCCTGCAGGTTGCTCGACTGGCTGAAATTGAGCAGGCAGAACAGCAGCGCCGAATCTTCCGGTTTCCAGTACTCGGGCTTGTAGCCGCTTTGGGCCAGGTCCGCCGGCAGCTTGTCGCGGTAGCGGAACAGGTAGGCGTTGACGCCTCGGGCATACACTTCAAAGAAGCGTTTGAGGCGTGGCGATGAGGCGTTGTACAACTCGCCGGCGCTTTTCTTGAGGTTGACCGCCCGCATGAAGCGGTCGACATCCAGCACTTGCGGCCCCGACATTTCCGCCAGACGGCCCTGGGCCAGCAGGCGCAGGGTGACCATCTGCGTGATGCGGTCGCTGGCGTGCACGTAACCGAGGCTGAACAGTGCGTCGTGGAAGGTGTTGCTTTCGATCAGCGGCATGCCTTGGGCATTGCGGCGCACCGACACATTCTGTGCCAGGCCCTTGATCGGCTGCACGCCAGCAACGGGCGGCAGGGTGTCCTGGGTGTTCTGGAGCTGGCAACCGGCCAGGCCCAAGGCACTGACCACTGCCGCGGCAACGCCGAACCGGGGAAGAAAATGTAAGAGGGCTGGCGAGGCCATGGCAAAGCTCCTGCGGGGGGTAGCGTCAGTAAAGGCGCTACGTTAGTGAGCGCGGCGAAACGACGCAAGCGGGAGTTTTGGCAATTGCGTGAGAACTTGAAACAGCCATCCATCGAGGTGGGGGCTGGTTTAAGGCTTTGTAGGAGCGAGCTTGCTCGCGAGAAACCGATAGGCGCTGTGTTTATTCAGGAAACACGCGTAATCGTTGACGTTTTTCGCGAGCAAGCTCGCTCCTACACGTGCGGTTTAAGCGCCGTGGCACTTCTTGAATTTCTTCTCGCTGCCGCACGGGCAGGGATCGTTGCGACCTACGTCCTTCAACGCATTGCGCACCGGCTCTTGGTGAGCGTGGCCGCAGTTCGGGCCGTGAACATGGCCGTGGTCGTGATCATGGTGGGCATGATCATGATGATCATGATCGTGGTTGCAGTCAGGACCATGGACATGGGGTTGCTGTGTCATCGATGTTGCTCCGGAATAAAATCGCCGGGGATTATCTCGCCATTGTGTGCCACCTGCACGTCATTACCGATGAATAATCCGGTTTTCAGTTCGCCCTCTAAACGATAAGGCACGGGCCGGTCGGGATTTTTCAGCATCTGCACCACCTCACGCACTTGTGGCCAGAGGTTGGTGCGCACCGAGACCTTGAAGAATTTATGACCGCGTGGCGGTACGGTCAGCCACTCGTTGGACTCGCCTTCGGTCAACACCAGGTTGCCCAGGCTGACCTTGTAGACCAGGCCACGCACGGTCAGGTCGGCGTCGTCGCGGTTGTCCACGCGAAAGTACAGCTTGAATTTCTGCTCCAACAGCTTGGCCCGCACCACTTCGACCTTGACCAGGGAAACGTGGGGCGGCGGCGTGTCGTCTTCGAACCAGGACGCGCAGCCGGTCAGGCCCAGGGTCAACGCCAGCATCAAGCTATACATCCGAAGCATGGCGTTTTCCCCGTCAAGTGATTAGAAGTAGCTGGAACAGCACTTCTTGAATTTCTGCCCACTGCCACACAAACAGGCGTCGTTACGTCCGGCCTTCACTTCTACTGTAGGGTCGATGAAGTACCAGCGCCCCTCATTCTGTACGAAAGAAGACTGCTCGCGGTGACTATGTTCACCGGTAGCGTCATGCCAGCGCGCGGTAAAGGTGACAAAGGCGTGTTCCGGTTGCCCGCCGAACACCTCGGAGCTTTCCACCTCAAGGCCCAGCCAGGTGCTCTGGGCACTCCAGGCGGCAATGGCGTCGCGGTCCAGGCCGGCCTGTTGCGCAGGCAAGGTTGTGGCGACCAGGTAATCGACCAGGCCCAGCACATAGGCGCTGTAGCGCGAGCGCATCAACGCGCTGGCGCAGGGGGCTGGGTGACCGGCGTGATAATGGCCGCAGCAGGCATCCAGCAGATTGCCGCTGCCGCACGGGCAAATGGATGTACTCATCGGGTTACCACCAATACTTTCCGAAGTTTTCCGGGTTGGCCCAGAAGCGGGCGTTGAGCCAGTCCGGCACCTGTTTATAGTCAAGCAGATCATAGGTAAACAGCGTCAGTACCTGATCATCGCGTTGGAAGCGTTCGCCGGCTTGCAGGGCCAGGGAGAAAAAGTCGGTGTCCTTCCAGTCGCAGGCGCTCAGGTCGGCCAGCACGGCGATGCGGCTGGCGTTGAGGTTACGAATGCCACCGAGCAGGGTCAGGCCCTGGGGTTTGGTCAGGTGCTCCAGGCAGTCGACCACCAGCGCGAGGTCAAAGCGCTGCACCGCGAGGTTTTCCGGCAATGGCCCTGGCGGGGCATAGAACACCTCGGTATCCGGGTGCGCAGCTTTGAAGGCATCCAGCGCCGGAAATTGGCTGGCGCCTACTAATAACAGGCGTTTTGGCCTGTGAAGGTCCAGCAGGGCCGCCAAGGCTTGTTGGGGCGTACGGGCAGAAATTCCAGCGGTCATTGCAGATCCTCGCATCAAGACCGTAGAGACTAGCGCGGCTGGGCGCGTGGGCCTAGAGCGCGGCGGTCGATAGCCGCCGGGGGAGAACTAAAGTTTTTTGATCCTTCACTGGCAAATCGCCTGTAGAAGTCGTTACTGTGCGCTCAAAGAAAAATTTGAAAACACTCAGGAGCCCCATGATGCGTAAGGTTTTTCTGTTGGCCCTGTTGGTCAGCCCCGTTGCCCTGGCCCAGAGCGTCAGTGTTGAAACCAATTCGTTGATGCGCTTGCCCAGCAGCACCAGCGTGTTGCAGCTCGAGCGCCTGGACGTGGCGGATTACGGCACCTTGCTGATTCCGGCCACCATCAGCCAGGTCACGGTGGATGAGCTGCACTTGGGGCGCGACGCACGCATCACCATTGTTCCCGGCAATACCGCACTGCAAATGCAAGTGCGCGATGCGCAGTTGGAGCAAGGTAGCCAGATCACCTCACGGGGCGCTCCCGGTACCCACGAAAAACCCGCCAAGGCTGGGCGTGACCTGACCTTGCGCATTAACTCGCTGACCGCAGACGCGCTGTTGGTGGATGCCCGTGGCGGCGCCGGAGCCCAAGGTTATGCGGGCTTGGATGGTGCCAACGGCGTGGACCCGGGTTGCACTTGGGGTTCAGCCGGGCGCGGTTTTAATGGCGATAACGGCGGCGATGGCCGGCCAGGGGCGGCGGGCGCGCAGGTACGCCTTGAGTTGCCGCAGGCGTTCCCGGCTGAACAGATCAAGGTCTGGGTCGATGGCGGGGCGGGAGGCCTGGCAGGTGTTGCGGGTAAACCCGGCAAGGGCGGGCAGTCCAAGGGCTGCCTGGTGTACCGCGCGGACGGCGGCGAAAAGGGCCGTCCAGGGTTGGAAGGGCAACCGGGGCCGGCTGGGCCTGCGGGGGCTGTGACTATCCAGCGGCTCTGAGTCGCCTGGCCTTACGCCATCGCTGGCAAGCCGTAGGTATCACACATTTTCGGCGCGATGCTGGACCTGTGGCGAGGGAGCTTGCTCCCGCGACGGCCTGACAGCCGACGCTTATCTACCTGACGCCCCGCGATCCACATGTGGGAGCTGGCTTGCCTGCGAAGACGGCCTGGCAGTCAACACAGTTGGACCGGGTAAATATCCGTTATTTAGGTAACGGCGACCTAGGGTTCCGCTCTGACAGCGGCTCACTTTTGAAAAGCGCAAAAGTAAGCAAAACGCTCTTGCCCCACCACTCGGCACCTCGCTTAGGCTCGGTGTGCCCGTAATCCGCCAGTGATTTGGGGGGCCGCCGCCACGCGCCATCCATGGCGCGGGGCGGCTAAACCGGCATCCCTGCCGGTTTACCCCCCAAATCCCTGTCGAATTCCGGCCAGCGTGGTTTAACGGGGCGCCTGAGATCAAGATCACAAGCAGATCAAGAGCGGCTCGCTTCGCATCGTGGTTACCGTTGAGCGCTACAGAGTTATTTAGATACCGCCACGATAGTGTCAGCAAGAACAGCTCAGAACATCGGCCGAGCCGAAGCCACTGCCACCACCACCAACCCGACAATCAAGTTAATCCCCACCAACTTGCGAATCTGTCCCAGCGCAGCCGCGCCTGCCGGCCAATCTTCAGCCGCCACCGCTGCCTTCAGCTCCGGGAATTTCAACGCCTGGATGCGGATAAACAGCGCCGTCATCACCAGGTACAAGCCCATCATCACCTGCACATAGCGCGGCGCGGTTTCAAAACCACTGAAGCGCAGGTGCAGCAAACCCATGCCGCTGATCGGCAAAAGCACCACCGCCACCCATACCCATACAAAAAAACGTTGAAACACATTTGCCCATAGCTTGAGCCGGGCAGGGCCCTCAAGTGCCGCCATGGCGGCGGGGCGCAGGATCATCCAAGCGAAAAACATGCCGCCGACCCAGATGAATGCGGCCAGTACATGCAGGGTATAAGCGAGGCTAAACGCGGTCATTGTGGTACTCCGTTCTGCGCGGGATTAATTAGCGGGGTATGATAGCGGCCGATCCGAACCACTGAAAATTTATCCAGCGTTTTTTGCGCCCGACTATCCATGATCAGCACTGAACTCAAAACCACGATCCAGGGCGCCTATTCGCGTTTTCTCGAAGCCAAAAGCTTGAAGCCGCGCTACGGCCAGCGCCTGATGATCGCCGAAGTGGCAAAAGTCCTCGGGGATATCGACACCGACGACGAGGGCCGCCGCGAGGGTGAGCCTGCGGTAGTGGCCGTCGAGGCCGGTACCGGTACCGGCAAGACCGTGGCCTACAGCCTGGCCGCGATCCCCACGGCCAAGGCTGCTGGCAAGCGCCTGGTGATCGCCACCGCTACCGTCGCGCTGCAAGAGCAGATTGTCTACAAAGACCTGCCCGACCTGATGCGCAACAGTGGCTTGAACTTTACCTTCGCTTTGGCCAAGGGCCGTGGCCGCTACATGTGCCTGTCCAAGCTCGACGTATTGCTGCAGGAAGGCCACGCCCAAACCGCCACCGCCTCCTTGTTCGAAGAAGAAGGCTTCAAGATCGAGGTGGATGAGGTCAGCCAGAAGCTGTTTACCAGCATGATCGAGAAGCTGGCCGGCAACAAATGGGACGGCGACCGCGACAGCTGGCCCACCGCCCTGGAAGACTCCGACTGGGCGCGCCTGACCACCGACCACAGCCAGTGCACCAACCGCCATTGCCCCAACTTCGGCCAGTGCGCCTTCTACAAAGCGCGCGAAGGCATGGGCAAGGTGGACGTCATCGTCACCAACCACGACATGGTGCTGGCTGACCTGGCCCTGGGTGGCGGCGCGGTACTGCCCGACCCACGCGACACGCTCTATGTGTTCGACGAAGGCCATCACCTGCCAGATAAGGCCATTGGCCATTTCGCCCATTACACCCGCTTGCGCTCCACGGCCGACTGGCTGGAAACCACTGCCAAGAACCTCACCAAGCTGCTTGCCCAGCATCCGTTGCCCGGCGACCTGGGCAAGTTGATCGAGCAAGTGCCGGAGCTGGCGCGCGAGATCAAGACCCAGCAGCAGTTCATGTTCAGCGCCTGCGAGCAGGTTGCGGACTTCAAGCCCGGTGAAGACGTCGAGGGCCGCGAGCGCCCGCGCCATCGTTTTGTTGGCGGGATGATCCCCGAGCACATGCGCGAAATGGGCATCGAGCTGAAGAAAGGCTTTTCACGCCTCACCGACCTGTTCACGCGCCTGACGGACTTGCTCAAGGAAGGCATGGATGGCGAGGTCAATATCGGCATCGCCAGCAACCAGGCCGAAGAGTGGTACCCCTTGTTCGGCAGCCTGCTGTCTCGTTCCCAAGGCAATTGGGAGCTGTGGACCGCCTTTACCGTCGAAGACCCGGAAGACAACCCGCCCATGGCCCGCTGGCTGACGCTGTCGGAAAGCGGTGCGCTGTTCGATATCGAGGTCAACGCCAGTCCGATCCTCGCCGCTGAAATGCTGCGTCGCAACCTGTGGAACGTGGCCTACGGCTGCCTGGTAACCTCGGCCACGCTGACGGCCCTGGGCACTTTTGACCGCTTCCGCATGCGCGCCGGCCTGCCGAAAAAGGCCGTTACCGCCGTGGTACCCAGCCCGTTTCATCACGCTGACGCCGGCGTGCTGCGGGTGCCAGACCTCAAGGCCGACCCACGGGACGCGGCCGCGCACACGGCGGCGATCATTCGCGATCTGCCGTCGCTGGTGGAAGGTTCCCGCGGCACCCTGGTGCTGTTCTCGTCGCGCAAGCAGATGCAGGACGTGTTCGACGGCCTCGACCGCGACTGGCGCAAGCAGGTGTTTATCCAGGGCAACCTGTCCAAACAGGAAACCCTGAACAAGCACAAGGCGCGGGTCGACGGTGGGGATTCCAGCGTGTTGTTCGGCCTGGCCAGCTTTGCCGAAGGCGTGGACTTGCCCGGCGCTTACTGCGAACACGTGGTGATCGCCAAGATCCCGTTCTCGGTGCCGGATGACCCGGTCGAGGCCGCACTCGCCGAATGGATCGAAGCCCGGGGCGGCAACCCGTTCATGGAAATTTCGGTGCCAGATGCTTCACTGAAGCTGGTGCAGGCCTGCGGGCGTCTGCTGCGCACCGAAGAAGACCGCGGCACCATCACTTTGCTCGATCGGCGCCTGGTCACCCAGCGCTATGGCAAGGCGATCCTCAATGCCTTGCCGCCGTTCAGGCGCGAAATTTCTTAAGCCACTGTGGGCGAAATCGCCCACTGCGTGGTCTATCTCATCACTATCGTCAGGCCAGTCATCGGCCGTTTGGGAGAACCTTGTTCGTATGATTCGCACGCTGCCCGCTCTTTTTGCCCTGCTGTTCGCTGCGCCGCTGATGGCTGCGCCCGAGGGGCAACAAACGCTGTTCAATTTCGTCCGGCCTGCCGATGTGGTCAAGGTGGCGACCCAGGACGCCAGCCTGCCGCAATACAATGCCGAACAAACGCCCGAAGGCGAGGTGCTGCGCCGCATCACCTTCAACCCGGCTGCCGAGCCGAGCCTGGTGCTCAGCCCGCAGACGGGTACCTGGGATTGGTCGCAATCGAGCGCCATGAGCCTGCGTATCCAGAGCGCGATGAACTGGGCGTTGACCCTTTACGTCAAGGTGCAAAGCGCCGACGGCAAGACGCTCGTCAGCCGCATCGACCTGCCGGCCGGCCCGGCCCAGACGTTACTCGTCCCGCTGCAAGCCAACGCCCCCCTGAGCCAGGGCATGAAGGCCGGCCCGCCGATGCCAATGACGGTGGATGGCCAACGGGTGTTGCTGGCCGCCAGCGCCGGGGAAATCGACCGCAGCCAGGTTGTCTCGGTGACCCTGTCGATGCTCAAGCCCAATGCCGCCCAAAGTATCCTGCTGGAACGCTTTGGCGTGCAGGACAGCGAGCCGGTATTGAAGGCCGCCTACACTGAACTGGTGGACGCCTATGGTCAGTCCACCCGCGCACGCTGGCCGGAAAAGGTCAGCAGCGACGAGCAACTCAAGGCATCGGCCGCCAAGGAACAACAGCAGCTCAAGGCCTGGCTGGCCGAGCGGGACAAGTCTTCGCTGGATCAATACGGCGGCTGGAAAAAGGGCCCGGCCTTCGACGCCAGCGGTTTTTTTCGCACCCAGAAGCGCGACGGCCGCTGGTACCTGGTGACGCCGGACGGGCATCCGTTCTACTCCCTGGGGGTGAACACCGTGGCACCGGACAACAGCCAGACCTATGTGGCGGGGCGCGAGTGGATGTTCGCGGCGCTGCCCAAGGCCGGCGAACCCTTTGACAAGTACTACGGCAGCGACGACAGCCGCACCGGCAACGGCGCGGGTGAAGGCCGCGGTTTTGGCTCGGGGCGTTGGTACGATTTCTATGGCGCCAACCTGCAACGCACTTACGGCGGTGACGCGTTGGACCAGCCACGCTGGGTGACCCATACGCTCGATCGCCTGCAAGCCTGGGGCTTCAACACCGTCGGCAACTGGAGCGATCCGGACCTGGCCACTGCCGACCGGGTGCCGTACACCTTGCCGCTGTCGATTGTTGGTGACTATGCCAGCATCAGCACCGGCACCGACTGGTGGGGCGGCATGCCCGACCCGTTCGACCCACGCTTTGCCATGGCCACTGAACGCGCCGTGGCCATTGCGGCACGCGATCACCGCGATGACCCGTGGTTGATCGGTTTCTTTGCCGACAACGAATTGGCCTGGGCCGGCCCCGGAGACGATGCCAAATCCCGTTACGCCCTGGCCTACGGCACCCTGCGCATGACCACCGACGTGCCGGCCAAGCGCGCCTTCCTCAAGCAACTGCGCGACAAATACCGCAATGAAGAGGGCTTTTCCAAAGCCTGGGGCATTCACCTGGCCGGTTGGGAGCTGATGGAAGACCCGGGCTTTGAGCCGCCGATGCCCAGCCCTGAACACCCGGAGATCGAAGCCGACTTCAAGTATTTCCAGAAGACTTTCGCCGATGCTTACTTCAAGACCATCTCCGACTCGCTGAAGTGGCACGCGCCCAACCAGCTGTTGCTGGGCGGTCGCTTTGCGGTGAGCACGCCGGAAGCGGTCGCATCGTGCGCGCAGTATTGCGATGTGCTGAGCTTCAATATGTATACCTTGAAGCCTCAGGATGGTTATGACTTCGCCGCGCTGCGTGCGCTGGACAAACCGGTACTGATCACCGAATTCAACTTTGGCTCTGCCGACCGTGGCCCGTTCTGGGGCGGCGTGACGCAACTGGCCCGCGAAGAAGACCGTGGCGCGGCGTATACGACCTTCCTCAAGCAGGCGGTGGCCGAGCCGTCGATTGTCGGGGTGCACTGGTTCCAGTACCTGGACCAGCCGGTCACCGGGCGTCTGCTGGATGGTGAAAACGGCCATTTCGGCCTGGTCGGCATCACCGATGTACCCTTCCAGGGCTTTGTCGAGACGGTGCGCAAGAGCAACCTGGCCGCGCTCGACCAACTGGGCCGTGAGGCGCAAAAAGCCAAGGCCACCCAAGCGACGCGTGAGAGTGACGCCGCCAAACCTGGGCGTGACGGCAAAGGCGCGGGGCAGGGCGCCGGGCACCCTGGCGGGCATGCTGGGAATGGGCATTGATTCATCGTTGACGGGTTCACAAAACCCACAATGGCTGAAAGAATGGCGACCACTTTTCATGGTGTTTTCCGAGGGGACTTAGGTGCAGATTCAGGGTCATTACGAGCTGCAGTTCGAAGCGGTGCGCGAAGCCTTCGCCGCCCTGTTCGATGATCCTCAGGAGCGTGGTGCCGGGCTATGCATCCAGATCGGCGGGCAAACCGTCGTCGACCTGTGGGCCGGTACTGCCGACAAGGACGGTGCCGAGGCCTGGCACAGCGATACCATCGTCAACCTGTTCTCCTGCACCAAGACCTTCACGGCAGTGACTGCCCTGCAACTGGTCGCCGAAGGCAAGCTCAAGCTCGATGCGCCGGTGGCCGATTACTGGCCGGCGTTTGCCGCGGCTGGCAAGGAAACGATCACGCTGCGCCAGTTGCTTTGCCACCAGGCCGGGCTGCCCGCCATCCGCGAAATGCTGCCCATCGAAGCCCTGTATGACTGGCAATTGATGGTCGATACTCTGGCGGCCGAGGCCCCGTGGTGGACTCCGGGCCAGGGCCATGGCTATGAGGCGATCACCTACGGCTGGCTGGTTGGCGAACTGTTGCGCCGCGCCGATGGGCGCGGGCCGGGGGAGTCGATCGTGGCGCGGGTGGCACGCCCATTGGGGCTGGACTTTCATGTGGGCCTGGCAGATGAAGAGTTTTATCGCGTCGCCCATATCGCGCGCAGCAAAGGCACTATGGGGGATGAAGCCGCGCAACGGTTACTTCAAGTAATGATGCGCGAGCCTGCGGCGATGACTACCCGTGCATTTGCCAACCCACCGTCTATTCTGACCAGCACTAATAAGCCCGAATGGCGACGTATGCAGCAGCCTGCGGCGAATGGCCACGGTAATGCGCGCAGCCTGGCCGGGTTTTATAGTGGGTTGTTGGACGGTAGTTTGCTGGAAAGCGACATGCTCGAACAATTGACCCGTGAGCACAGTATCGGGCTGGATAAAACCTTATTGACCCAAACCCGCTTCGGCCTGGGCTGCATGTTGGATCAACCGCAGTTGCCCAATGCCACGTTCGGCCTTGGACCCCGTGCATTCGGGCATCCAGGGGCAGGGGGCTCAGTCGGCTTTGCCGACCCTGAACATGATGTAGCCTTCGGTTTTGTGACTAATACCCTGGGGCCTTACGTACTTATGGACCCGCGTGCCCAGAAGTTGGTCGGAATATTGGCCGGTTGTCTATAAACCCCTTGCTGTTTCACAATTTTTTGTTACAAAGGCAAGTATAAAAAAGATGCTGAACGACATGTTGTAACTTGAATGTTCTTTTAGCGTCTGTTTAACGGGTCCCGCGACCCCCTGTTTTTTCTCATTTTGTGGATATCTCATGTTATCGAACAAGTCTTTGGCACTGGCGCTGTGTCTCACTATTACGGGTTGTGCACAAACTCCACAAAATGATGCCGAAGGTGGGCATTGGTGGTCATTTGGATCTGACAAAGCGGCAACCAAGGATCCAGTGGCCCAGACCGACGCCAAGCCGGATGCCAAGCCCGACGCCAAGCCGGCCGCGGGTGCCAAGCCTGTTGAACCTGTCGCCGCTGCAGCAGCGCCTGCCAAGGCTGACACCGGTTATAGCTGGTGGCCGTTTTCCACCAAGAGCGCCGAAGAAAAAGCCGCTGACGCCAAGGCTGACCTGAAAGCCGACCTCAAGGCCGCAACCCCGGCCTCGGACGCAGCGCCTGTCGTCGCCAAGACCGACAGCGAGCCGCGCTGGTGGTGGCCGTTCGAAAGCAAGCCAAAGCCGTTGGCCAAGGTTGACGTGACCAACGTACAAATGCCTGACCCGAAGATCACCCAAGCCTGGCTGGACGAATACGAACCACGCTTGCGTGCGGCCATCAAGGACAGCAACCTGCAACTTGAGCGCCGTGACAACACCCTGGTGGTGATTGCCCCGGTAGACGGTTCCTACAACCCCAAGCGCCCGGCCATGTTGCTGCCGGTGACCCTGGGCCCGTTCACGCGGGTGGCCAAGGCAGTTGAAGCTGACCCCAAGACCGCCGTACTGGTGCTGGGCCACGTTGATGCCACGGGCAGCGCTCCTGCCAGCCAGGCGTTGAGCAAGGAACGTGCGCAGTCCATTGCCTCGATTTTCAGCCTGAGTGGTCTGAAACAGGATCGCTTGATGCTGCGTGGCATGGGCGACCTTATGCCGCGTGCCGCCAACGACAGCAATCAGGGGCGTGCGCTGAACCGTCGCATGGAAATCATGTTTACTCAGCGTACAACGATGTTGGCGCTGCTGAGCAAGTACAACTCGGGCAAGACCCCGCCCGTAGCTGAAATGGTCGCAGTGCAGAATGTGCCTGCGCCAGCACCGGCAGCTAAAGCGCCTGCCAAAAAGGCCACGGCCAAGAAAGCGGCGGCCAAGCCAGCGGCTAAAAAGGCTGCGGCCAAGCCGGCTGCCAAGAAGCCGGCGACTGCCAAAGCCAAGGCGGCACCTGCTTCGAACGACCAGGCAAAAAACTGAGCTGTTGAACCACAAGGATAAAGCCGCATGACCCAGGCACTGGCCGATATGCGCCGTGACTATACACGGGACGGTTTGAGCGAGGCCCAGGCCCCGGACGAGCCGTTTGCGTTGTTCCACCAATGGTTTGGCGATGCGGTTAAAACCGAACAGCCGCCAGTGGAGGCCAATGCCATGACGCTGGCGACAGTCGACCAGGACGGTCGCCCGCACTGCCGCATCCTGCTGCTCAAGGGCCTGGATGCGCAGGGCTTTACCTTCTTCACCAACTATCAGAGCGCCAAGGGTGAACAACTCGCGGCGCGGCCGTTTGCGGCCATGACCTTCTTCTGGCCAACCCTGGAGCGCCAGGTACGCGTTGAAGGGCGCGTGGTCAAGGTCACGCCTGAAGAGTCGGATGCTTATTACCAGGTGCGCCCGTTGGGCAGTCGCCTGGGCGCCTGGGCTTCTCCGCAGAGCAAGGTGATTCGTGATCGCGAAGAGCTGCAGGCGCTGCTCAAGGCCACTGAAGAGCGCTTCAGCGATACCCAGCCCGATTGCCCCGAGCATTGGGGAGGGTACCGTTTACTGCCCGAGCGCATCGAGTTCTGGCAAGGCCGCGCCAGCCGCCTGCATGATCGTCTCAACTACCGTTTGCAAGACGGCCAATGGTCCCGCGAGCGTCTGGCGCCCTGAGCGTCACCTTTCGTCATCCCGCCTGAATCAACACCGTTGCGCCGAAGTCTCTGTTCAAGAGGCTCCGGGCGCTTTCGGCTGTGCGCTACACTGATCGAGCCGGTTATGGCATCGTTCTGTACCCTGGCTTGGTTACCGTTCGTCGAGTTCTCTGGTGCTGGCAGTCTGTACTCAGGCTGAATGAAAGCAAGTTTCTGCCTGGCGCGCCGTGACACGCGCCAAGCCACAGCGTTTAATGAATACCTGTCCTTTGGAGTTGATGCTATGCGTAAGTCCGTTTTACTAGTTGCCTGCTTTACCACCCTGTCGTTGCTGTTGGGTGGCTGCGCCTCGAGTCTGACCGGCGACTCGTACTCTCGTGATGAGGCGCGTCGTGTACAGACCGTTCGCATGGGCACCATCGAATCCCTGCGTCCAGTGAAAATCGAAGGCACCAAAACCCCAATCGGCGGCGCTGCGGGCGCAGTCATCGGCGGCGTTGGCGGCAGCGCCATCGGTGGCGGCCGTGGCAGCATCGTTACCGCGGTGATCGGCGCCGTTGCGGGCGGCCTGCTGGGCTCGGCCACTGAAGAAGGCCTGACCCGTACCCAGGGCGTGGAAATCACCGTGCGCGAAGACGACGGCAGCATGCGCGCCTACGTACAAGCCGTGCAGGAAAATGAAATCTTCCGCATTGGCGACCGCGTACGCATCATGACCGTCGACGGTACCAGCCGCGTGACTCGCTAAGCCTTAAGCTACAGGCGAATAAAAACCCCCAACCGGGTGACCGGTTGGGGGTTTTTTTGTAGGAGCGAGCTTGCTCGCGAAAAACGTTAACGATAACGCGTGCTCAATGAATGCGGCGCCTGTAAGTTTTTCGCGAGCAAGAACTAGGCGTCCCCCTCGCTCCTACTTCAATCATGCAACGACGGCTTTCTTGCGACTCGCCATCGCCGTCACCGCATACCCGATAAACGCCGCCAGGATCGACCCGGTCAGAATCCCCATGCGATCTTCACCGGCAAACTCGCTGGCGCCTGGCACAAACGCCAGGGAGCCGACAAACAGGCTCATGGTGAAGCCGATCCCGCACAGGATCGCTACGCCCAATACCTGGCCCCAATTGGCGCCGCTGGGCAGTGAGGCGATGCCGGTCTTGATCGCCAGCCAGGTGAGGCCGAACACACCGACGGTCTTGCCGATCAACAGGCCTGCGGCGATGCCCATGGGCACGGAGTGGGTGAAGCTTTCCAGGCTGACGCCCGTCAGAGAGACCCCGGCGTTGGCAAACGCGAACAGCGGCAGGATGGCGTAGGCCACCCATGGGTGCAGGGCGTGTTCCAGGCTCAGCAGCGGCGAGGTTTCGGCATTCTTGGTGCGCAGTGGAATGCAGAACGCCAGGGTCACGCCAGCCAGCGTCGCATGCACACCGCTCTTGAGTACGCACACCCACAGGATCAGGCCGATGATCATATACGGCCCCAGCTTGATCACGCCCAGGCGGTTCATCGCGATCAGTGCAATTAAACACGCCCCCGCGCCCGCCAGGGATGCGGTGGACAAGTCAGCGGAATAGAACAGGGCAATGACGATGATGGCCCCAAGGTCATCAATAATCGCCAGAGTCATCAGGAACAGCTTCAGCGACACCGGTACGCGCTTGCCTAGCAGGGCCAGAACGCCCAGCGCAAAGGCAATGTCGGTGGCCATAGGGATCGCCCAGCCAGCCAGGGCGGCGGGGTTGTCCTTGTTCAGCGCCCAGTAGATCAGCGCCGGCACCACCATGCCACCGATGGCCGCTGCGCCAGGCAGTACCACTTGGGAAGGCTTGGACAGGTGGCCATCCAGAAGCTCGCGCTTGACCTCCAGGCCGATCAGCAGGAAGAACAGGGCCATCAGGCCATCGTTGATCCATAGCAGCGCCGGTTTGGCGATTTTCAGCGCGCCAACCTGTGCAACCACTGGCGTGTCGAGAAAGGCGTTGTACAGGTGCGACAACGGTGAGTTGTTGATAATCAGCGCCAAGGCAGCAGCGGCGATCAACAACAGGCCACTGGCGGCTTCCAGCTGGAAGAAACGGGTGAAAGTGCTACGCAGAGGCAAGGGATGCTCTCCAATCCAGGTTCAATAGGTGGGTACCCTAACCCGTACCGTTAGTTGTTAAAACAAAAGTTATATTCTTATTTGTTATAAGAGATGGCCCGGGACATCGGTGAGCCAAAGACTAGCAATTGTGTGTCCAATTGCGTCGTCACTGTATCTGTGTGGAGTGTAGGAAACATCTTAAGATCACCGCCGAAAACCTTTAGAGAAGCCACCATGAGCGACCACCGTACCTGGGCCCGCGAAGCCATTCGCATCATTGAAGCGGACTTCCAGCGCAGCGCCGATACCCACCTGATCCCGCTGCCATTACCGGGTTTGCCAGGCATCGAGTTGTACTTCAAGGATGAGTCCAGCCACCCCACTGGCAGCTTGAAACACCGGCTGGCGCGCTCGCTGTTTCTGTATGCGCTGTGCAATGGCTGGCTCAAGCCGGGCGCCCCCGTTATCGAAGCGTCCAGTGGCTCCACGGCGATCTCGGAAGCCTACTTCGCGCGCTTGCTCGGCTTGCCGTTTATTGCCGTCATGCCCGCTACAACCTCTCAAGAGAAGATCGCCCAAATTGCCTTCTACGGGGGCAAAAGCCATCTGGTCCAGGACCCGACGCAGATCTATGCCGAATCCGAACGCCTGGCCCAGGAAAGCGGTGGTCACTTCATGGACCAGTTCACCTACGCCGAACGTGCCACCGACTGGCGGGCGAACAACAATATTGCCGAGTCGATCTTCCAGCAGATGCGCTTTGAACAGCACCCGGAGCCGAGTTGGCTGATTTCCAGCCCTGGCACCGGCGGCACCACCGCGACCCTGGGCCGCTACGTGCGTTATCGCCAGCATTGCACCCGGGTGCTGTGTGCCGATGCCGAACGCTCGGTGTTCTTCGACTTCTACCAGAGTGGTGACGCCAGCCTGCGCCTGGACTGTGGCTCGCGGATTGAAGGGATTGGTCGCCCACGGGTGGAGGCATCGTTTCTGCCGGCGGTGATTGATGCCATGGTCAAGGTGCCAGATGCATTGTCCCTGGCGGCCATGCATTACCTGGCGCAGCGTTTGGGGCGACGGGTTGGTGGTTCCAGCGGGACCAACCTGATCGGTGCGCTGATGGCGGCGCAACAGATGAAAGCGGCGGGGGCGTCGGGGTCGATTGTCGCGATCTTGTGCGATGGTGGTGAGCGTTATGCCACGACCTATTATGATCAAGCGTGGCTGGCGGGGCAGGGCTATGAGCTGGAGGGTTTGATCGCGGCTGTAGCAGCAAGTGTCGAACGTGGTGAAGCGCTACCCGATAGCATCCTGCGGGCCAATATCTGACACCCTGCGAAACAGTGTGGGAGCCAGCTCCCACCTTTGAATGTATTCACACATTAAATTCTGAAACCCGTTTAACTGTAGCTTGCCTGCGATGAGGCCCTCCCTGCCAACACACCTCTAGCTCTCCTGCGCTCTGTAGGCCCCCGGCGTCAACCCCGTCCACTTCTTGAACGCCCGATGAAACGCCGACGGTTCGGAAAACCCCAATTGTTCGGCGATCTCCTGCAAAGACAAATCCGCCCGCCCCAAGTGGTAAATGGCGATATCCCGGCGTAACTCATCCTTCAATGCCTGAAAACTCGTGCCTTCTTCGCGCAGATGCCGGCGCAGGGTCTGTGGGCTGATGTGCAGGTGCTGGGCAACGGCTTCCAGGTCTGGCCAGGGCGTGCGGTCGCGGCTCAGCAGGCGGCGCAGCTGGCTGCTCAGGCTGTCGCCTTCATCCGGCCGGGATAACAAGTCGGCAGGGGAGCGCTGCAAGAAGTGCTTGAGGGTGCGTTCATCCTGCAACAGCGGCAGGCTCAGGTAACGGCTGGGAAACACCAGGCTACTGGTCGGCGCACCGAACACCTGGGGGCAGGGGAACAGCAGGTCGTATTCACCGGCATGGGCCGGCATCGGGTAACTGAAGGTGGCCTGCTGCAGCCGGATACGCTGGCCGATTAACCAACTGCCCAGGCGATGCCAGATTACCAGCAGGCATTCACTGAGAAAGTGGTCCGGGTCCCATAACTGCGAGTCGTCCAGGCTCAGGCGCGCCATGTCGCCTTCTTTGGTCAGCTGCCAGCGCGGGCCTTGGGGGAACAGGCTATAAAACAATAAGCCGCGCTCCAGCGCCTTCTCCAGCGTGCGGCAATGGATCAGCGCGTGGCACATCATGGCAAAAGTGCCACGTTTGCTCGGCCCTTCGGCAAACCCCAGGTATTCGTCATCCAGCTCCAGCCAGAGCATTTGCAACAACCGGGTAAATTGCTCTGGAGCGATGCGGGCGCGGGGCTCGGTCAGCAGTTCCGGGGTAATGCCCACCTGCTGCAACACCCCCGAGTAGTCAAAACCGGCCCGGCGCGCACCGCCGAGGGCTGCTCGGGCGTAATGGCTGGCGATGGTACGTTCACGCATGCAAGGGCCTCATCCATGGAGTGGCGGATGGTAGCCATCACCCGGCGGGGCGACAAGGCGGATATCCGCCAAATTGTAGGACGATACAGGGTGAGTGGGCGGAAATCCGCCACCTTGTTGCGCGCCTCGGAGTCGCCCGTAAACCCCAAGCCCTGATGTCTAAAGGCCTTCAGCGCGTTTAAGCAAAGTGGCACGCTGTTTGCGATAGGGATTACAGCGCAGGCTTGTTCCTACAGGCTTGGCAAACAACAAATCCCTCCAGTGCAGGAGGGTTCGCAATTCAAGTGCCGTGGGCAATGGCGGATATTTGCCCCACGGGACGATTGAGGAACTTTGCAATGACGACTCGTCAGCCAATCTACAAATCCCTGTATTTCCAGGTGATCGTTGCAATCGTTATCGGTATCTTGCTCGGCCACTTCTACCCGCAGACCGGCGTGGCCCTCAAGCCACTGGGTGACGGCTTTATCAAGCTGATCAAAATGGTCATCGCCCCGATCATCTTCTGTACCGTGGTCAGCGGCATCGCTGGCATGCAAAGCATGAAGTCGGTGGGCAAGACCGGCGGCTACGCGCTGCTGTACTTCGAAATCGTTTCTACCATCGCCCTGCTGATTGGCCTGGTCGTGGTCAACGTGGTGCAGCCGGGCGCCGGCATGCACATCGACGTCGCGACCCTGGATGCTTCCAAAGTGGCGGCCTACGTCACCGCCGGTAAAGACCAGAGCATCGTCGGCTTTATCCTCAACGTCATCCCGAACACCATCGTCGGCGCCTTCGCCAACGGCGACATCCTGCAAGTGCTGATGTTCTCGGTGATCTTCGGTTTCGCCCTGCACCGCCTGGGTGCCTACGGCAAGCCGGTGCTGGACTTCATCGATCGCTTCGCCCACGTGATGTTCAACATCATCAACATGATCATGAAGCTCGCGCCAATCGGTGCCTTGGGCGCCATGGCGTTCACCATCGGCGCCTACGGTGTCGGTTCCCTGGTGCAGTTGGGCCAATTGATGATCTGCTTCTACATCACCTGCATCCTGTTCGTGGTGTTGGTGCTGGGCGCCATCTGCCGCGCTCACGGTTTCAGCGTGTTGAAGCTGATCCGCTACATCCGTGAAGAACTGCTGATCGTACTGGGTACCTCGTCTTCCGAATCCGCACTGCCACGCATGCTGATCAAGATGGAGCGCCTGGGCGCGAAGAAGTCCGTGGTCGGCCTGGTGATTCCAACCGGTTACTCCTTCAACCTCGACGGTACGTCGATCTACCTGACCATGGCGGCTGTGTTCATCGCCCAGGCGACCGACACCCACATGGACATCACTCACCAGATCACCCTGCTGCTGGTGCTGCTGCTGTCGTCCAAAGGCGCTGCTGGCGTGACCGGTTCGGGCTTCATCGTACTGGCCGCCACCCTGTCGGCCGTTGGCCACCTGCCGGTTGCGGGCCTGGCGCTGATCCTGGGTATCGACCGCTTCATGTCCGAAGCCCGTGCCCTGACCAACCTGGTGGGTAACGCAGTTGCCACCATCGTTGTGGCCAAGTGGGTCAAGGAACTGGACACCGACAAGCTGCAAAGCGAGTTGGCGTCTGGCGGTACCGGTATCTCCGAAACCCGCGAGCTCGATGATCTGGGCGTGGCTGAAGGCCCGGCGCCTGTCGTCAAATAAGTGGCTGCTGGCGTGAACTGACGCCAACGCTATCGGCAAACGCCCCGACTGGTTCGGGGCGTTTGCGTTTCTGGCGGGATGCTACGGATATTTTTGGTTTACAGTGAACGCGACAGTACTTACCGGAGGCCTGATGGACAGTGTGGATCTGAACGTCCTGCGCAGCGTGCTGCAATGGCGCCGCGCCGGGCAGCGCGTGATCTTGTACAGCGTGGTGCAAACCTGGGGCAGCGCGCCGCGCCCGCCGGGGGCAATGCTGGCCCTGCGCGGTGATGGCGTGGTGATTGGCTCGGTGTCGGGCGGTTGCATCGAGGATGACTTGATCGCACGCCTGCAAGATGGCCGCTTGCTTGCTGACGGCCCGCCTGTGCAGTTGGTGACTTACGGCGTCACTCGCGATGAGGCCGCACGTTTTGGCCTGCCCTGCGGTGGCACCCTGCGGCTCACCGAGGAGCGCGTGGAAGAGTGGGGTTGGGTCCAAGCGCTGCTGGCGCGTTGTGAAGATCATCAGATTGTCGCTCGCGAGCTGAATCTGGCCACGGGCGAGGTAACCTTGAGCACCGCCAGCAAGACCGACGTGGTCAGCTTCGACGGCGAACGCTTGCGCGCCATCTACGGCCCGCGCTGGCGCCTGCTGCTGATCGGCGCCGGGCAGCTGTCGCGCTACGTAGCGGAAATGGCGCGCCTGCTGGATTTCGAAGTGCTGATCTGCGACCCCCGCGAAGAGTTCGTCTACGGCTGGGAAGACCAGCATGGCCGCTTTGTGCCGGGCATGCCCGACGAGGCGGTGTTGAATATTCATACCGATGAACGCACGGCCATTGTCTGCCTGACCCACGATCCACGTCTGGATGACATGGCGTTGCTGACGGCGCTGAACTCCACGGCGTTCTATATCGGCGCCCTGGGTTCGCAGGTCAATACCCAGAAACGTCGGGAGAACCTGGCCGCGCTGGGCCTGTCGGCGGACGCCATCGCGCGTTTGCACGGGCCGATCGGCCTGCACATCGGCAGCCATACGCCGGCGGAAATTGCGCTGTCGCTGATGGCGGAAATTGTTGCGATCAAGAACGGGGTGGCACCGATGCAGAAAAAGCCGTTGGCAGTGGTGGCCGAGTGACGGTGACCGCAATTGTGCTGGCGGCGGGGCAGGGCAGTCGTTTTCGGGCTGAAGCAGGAGCTGATCAAGACAAGTTGCTTGCCGCTTGCGTGGGGCTGGATGGCGTTACCCGTCCGGTTATCGAGCAGGTGCTACGCAATTTGCCTCGGCGTGTCGAAAAGCGCTGGTTGGTGACTTCGCCGGAGCGCGCAGAGGTTATCCGTCTGGCAAAGGCTTATGGCTGTCAAGTTGTGCTGCTGGATTCGAGCGGGATGGGCGACAGCATTGCGGCGGCGGTCAAGGCCAGCGGTGCGGCGGATGGGTGGCTGGTGGTGTTGGGGGATATGCCGTTTATTCAGTCATCGAGTATCGAACGGGTGATTGCCAACGTGGAGGGCGTCACTGTGCCGGTATCTGCCGGGCAGTACGGGCATCCAGTGGCTTTTGATCGCACGTTTGGCCCGGCGCTGATGGCGCTGAGTGGGGATCGCGGAGCCAAGCCGTTGTTTGCGCGAGCACAGGTGCGGGAGATGCAGATGGATGATCCCGGTGTGCTTTGGGATGTGGATGTGCCGCAACGGTTGAGTTTTAGCGCAGATTAAAGGTGGGAGCTGGCTTGCCTGCGATTGCGGTGTGTCAGCCACATCCAGGCTGACTGAATTGACCCTATCGCAGCATAGGTATCTACATAACTTTGTGGGCTGTAGCAGCAGGCGGTAACCACGATGCGAAGCGAGCCGCTCTTGATCTTGATCTTAGGCGCCCCGTTAAACCACGCTGGCCGGAATTCGACAGGGATTTGGGGGGTAAACCGGCAGGGATGCCGGTTTAGCCGCCCCGCGCCATGGATGGCGCGTGGCGGCGGCCCCCCAAATCACTGGCGGATTACGGGCACACCGAGCCTGGGCGAGGTGCCGAGTGGTGGGGCAAGAGCGTTTTGCTTACTTTTGCGCTGTTCAAAAGTGAGCCGCCGTCAGGGCGGAACCCTAAGTGGCCGTTACCGCAGGAATGGATATGTACCCGATAAACTGTGTCAGCTGTCAGGCCGCCTTCGCGAGCAAGCCCGCTCCCACAGTGGGATCATTGGGGTGTCAGGTAGATAGGTATCGGCTGTCAGACCGCTATCGCAGGCAAGCCAGCTCCCACAGTGATTGCATTTCAAGTCGAGATAGCCAGCCACTAAAAAGCCCCGCCTGATCACTCAGGCGGGGCTTTTTAGTGGCGGTTGGAATCAGACGAGGGGTTTAGGCTCGTGCTCTGCTTCCGGGGCCTTGTGCTCTACCGCCTGGGCTGCGGCTGCGGCTGCAGCAGCTTCGGCTTCCTTGCGGCGACGACGCACTTCACGTGGGTCGTTCGGCGCACGGCCGTTTTCGGTGAGGGCGCTTGCAGGTGCAGCTTCAACCACAGGGGCGGCCACTTCGGCAACCACCGGGGCTTCGACTTCAACCACGGGCGCAGGCTCCACAACCGGCGTCGGCTCGACCACTGGGGCTGGCTCGGCGGCGACTTCGGCAACCGGTGCCGGCGCTTCTTCTACCACTGGGGCAGGTGCTGGCGCTTCAACCGGTGCAGCCGGTTCGGCAGTCCACTGGAAGGCGGTCTGTTCTTCGCGAACTTCACGCACGGCCGGGGATGCTTCTTCGACCACCGGAGCTTCTACGGTCGCTTCTACTACTGGCTGAGGCTCAACTACCGGAGCCGGTTCAACGGCAACCGCTTCGGTTTCTGGCTGTGCATCGCGAACCGGGGCCACTTCCACTTCCGGAACCACTGGGGCTTCGACAGGGGTTGTGGCTTCAACGACTGGCGCTTCAACAACCGGCGCTTCGACCGCTGGGGTTTCGGCGGCTGGCGCTTCTACGGCAACAGTGTCTTCGACGGCAGCGGTAGCGCGTTCGGCTTGCTCGTGGGCCTGGGCTTCAGCGGGGGCGCTGATGACCGAGCTGGCAACGGCAGCGGTAACGGCCAAGCCGGCAGCCAGTTCGGCGCCTGTTGGTTCGTTGTTGGCAGCTTCTGGGTTTTCGCCGGTTTCTTCCGAACCTTCGATCACGTTGCCGTTGGCATCACGCTGACGCTCACGACGGTTGCTGCGACGACGCTGGCCACGGGAGCGGCGGCGTGGACGATCGCCTTCGGCGTTGTCCTGGCCGTCTTCCTGCAGTTGCTCTTCGCCGGTCAGTACTTCTTCTTCGCTGGCAGCAGCGGCTTGCTCGGCGCGTGGTTGACGCTCTTCACGTGGCGGGCGCGGTTGGCGCTCTTCACGGGGTGCGCGCTCTTCACGCGGCTGGCGGGCCGGGCGTTCTTCGGTGGTAACGGCTGCGGCAGCGGCAACGGCAACGGCAGGTGCCGCGTCCAGAGGCTCGCGCAATTCACGCACACGTTCTTCACGCTCGCCACGTGGCTTGCGGTCTTCACGTGGAGCGCGTGGGGTACGTGGGGCGCGCTCTTCACGCGGTGCACGTTCTTCACGGGCGACGGTCGGGGTGTCTTCGCGGGCTTCGCGAGGCGCACGTTCTTCACGTGGTGCGCGTTCTTCACGCGGAGCACGTTCTTCGCGAGGCTTGCGCTCTTCGTCGCGGCGGCCATTGCGGTTACGGCTCTGCTGGCGACCGTTGCGACGTTCTTCATTGCGCGCCGGGCGCTCGGTGGCAGGTTTTTCAACCACAACCGGGGCAGCAGGCTCTTCCTTGGTGGCGAACAGGCTGACCAGCGACTTCACCAGGCCCTTGAACAGGCTTGGCTCAGGCAGGGCGGCCGGTGCGGCAACCGGGGCGGCAGCTTCGGTCGGTACCGGTGCGTTGGCGCGGGCCGGCGCAGTCTTGACGGCCGCTTCTTGGCGAACCAGGGTGCGGGTCGCAGCGGCTGGCTGGACTTCTTCGACTTCGGCAGCAGCCGCAGCGATTTCATAGCTGGACTGGCCGCTGTGGGCTTCCGGGCTGTCATCACGCAGGCGCTGGACTTCGAAGTGCGGCGTCTCGAGGTGATCGTTCGGCAGGATGACGATACGGGCACGGGTGCGTAGTTCGATCTTGGTGATCGAGTTGCGTTTTTCGTTGAGCAGGAAGGCCGCAACCGGAATCGGCACTTGTGCGCGAACTTCGGCGGTACGGTCTTTCAGGGCTTCTTCTTCGATCAGGCGCAGGATCGCCAGGGACAGCGATTCAACGTCACGGATGATGCCGGTGCCGTTGCAACGTGGGCAAACGATGCCGCTGCTCTCGCCCAGGGATGGACGCAGGCGCTGACGGGACATTTCCAGCAGGCCGAAGCGCGAGATGCGGCCGACTTGCACGCGAGCGCGGTCAGCTTCCAGGCATTCGCGGACTTTCTCTTCCACGGCGCGCTGGTTCTTGGCAGGGGTCATGTCGATGAAGTCGATGACGATCAGGCCGCCGATGTCACGCAGGCGCAGCTGGCGGGCGATTTCTTCAGCCGCTTCCAGATTGGTCTGCAGGGCGGTTTCTTCGATGTCGCTGCCTTTGGTCGCGCGCGCCGAGTTGATGTCGATGGACACCAGGGCTTCGGTCGGGTCGATCACGATGGAGCCGCCGGAAGGCAGTTCGACCACGCGCTGGAAGGCGGTCTCGATCTGGCTTTCGATCTGGAAACGGTTGAACAGCGGCACGCTGTCTTCGTACAGCTTGATCTTGCTGGCGTACTGCGGCATCACCTGGCGGATGAAGGTCAGGGCTTCGTCCTGGGCTTCAACGCTGTCGATCAGCACTTCGCCGATGTCCTGGCGCAGGTAATCGCGGATGGCGCGGATGATCACGTTGCTTTCCTGGTAGATCAGGAATGGCGCGGAACGATCCAGGGACGCTTCTTTGATAGCGGTCCACAGTTGCAGCAGGTAGTCGAGGTCCCACTGCATTTCTTCGCTGCTGCGGCCAAGGCCGGCAGTGCGCACGATCAGGCCCATGTCGGCCGGTGCGATCAGGCCGTTCAGCGCTTCACGCAGTTCGTTGCGCTCTTCGCCTTCGATGCGACGGGAAATACCGCCGGCACGTGGGTTGTTCGGCATCAGTACGAGGTAACGACCGGCGAGGCTGATGAAGGTGGTCAGGGCTGCGCCCTTGTTGCCACGTTCTTCTTTTTCGACCTGGACGATGACTTCCTGGCCTTCGCTCAGGACGTCCTTGATGTTCACGCGGCCTTCGGGGGCTTTCTTGAAGTATTCGCGGGAGATTTCTTTAAGGGGCAGGAAGCCGTGGCGCTCGGAGCCGAAATCGACAAAGGCAGCCTCAAGGCTTGGTTCGATGCGAGTGATACGGCCTTTATAGATGTTGGCCTTTTTCTGCTCGCGTGCACCGGATTCGATGTCCAGGTCGTAGAGGCGTTGGCCATCTACCAGTGCAACACGCAACTCTTCGGGTTGAGTTGCGTTAATCAGCATTCTTTTCATGTTGTACCGTCGGTTTCCGGGCTGCCGGAAACGGCGTTCGGCACACACGACTTCTCACGGTCGGTGTCAGGTGCGTCAAGAGTGGTTGGCCACTCCAGTGTCCAGCAAAATCGGCCAATTGGGCCGGTATCGCGACGGACGCGTCCTGCTCGTTAGCGGTGGTGACAAAGGCACCACTTCAACAAAAGCTAAGGTCAGGAGGAGGAATCAACCGGCGACTGTGGACGAGATGAAGCGTCTAAAACAAGCCTAGTGCTACACAGTCCGACGGTTGTGCATCTCCACCCTACACGTATCCCTGATAATTCGGGTGCTGCCGCGCGCAGAATCCGCAGCGGGTTGGCATTTACCGTGTTCTCCAATGGGGAGTCCACGCTCATGGCTAAACAAGACTAGGTGTGGGCGGTTGCGCTCTCACTCAGCTCTTAACAGGCGTTGTTTCCGAAGCATTCGCCATGGTCTGGCTCAAAACTGACTGCACTTTGTGAACTGGCCGTAAATATCGGCGCAAAAGGCGAGTATTCACTCTGCTTTCTGCACTCGCTTCAGGCCTCATGTCACCTGCGCTTGTTACAGTCTTGAGCCTCCCAAGGTGGCAAAAGCCCCGTAGGACGGCCTCGCGCCCTGATGAATTGCGATGGTCAGGGCCGGCAGTCTGCCGCATGTCCTCTGTCCAGGCCGCTTTTGGCGGCGTTCGCGACTATAGCAGTAATGATTAAGTGCTTCAATTCCATAAAAAATTGTTATCATCGCCGCCATGACGACTACCGCCCCCCCGACCCCCAGCGTTCAGCTGCTTGAGGTCTCGCCGGAATATGCCGGCCAACGCATCGACAATTTTCTCCTGGCCAGGCTCAAAGGCGTGCCCAAGACCTTGATTTACCGCATCTTGCGCAAAGGCGAAGTGCGCGTGAACAAGGGGCGCATCAAGCCTGAGTACAAGCTGCAGGCGGGCGATATCGTCCGTGTGCCGCCCGTGCGCGTGCCTGAGCGCGACGAGCCGGTGCCGCTGGCCCAAGGCCTGTTGCAGCGCCTGGAAGCGTCGATCGTGTTCGAAGACAACAAGCTGATCGTGATCAACAAGCCCTGTGGCATTGCGGTTCACGGCGGCAGTGGCTTGAACTTCGGCGTGATCGAAGCCTTTCGTCAGTTGCGCCCCGATTGCAAGGAGCTGGAGTTGGTCCATCGCCTGGACCGCGACACGTCTGGCCTGCTGATGATCGCCAAGAAACGCAGCATGTTGCGACATCTGCACACCGCCCTGCGTGGCGATGGCGTGGACAAACGCTACATGGCGCTGGTGCGCGGCAACTGGGCCAGCTCGATCAAGAGCGTGCGTGCGCCGTTGCAAAAGAGCAACCTGCGCTCCGGCGAGCGCATGGTCGAAGTGGACGAGGAGGGCAAAGAGGCCCTGACCCTGTTCAAGGTGCTGCGTCGCTTCGGGGACTTTGCCACCATGGTCGAGGCCAAGCCGGTCACCGGCCGTACCCACCAGATTCGGGTGCACACCCTGCATGCAGGTCACTGCATCGCCGGTGACACCAAGTACGGCGACGAGGATTTCTCCAAGGAAATTCGCGATCTGGGCGGCAAGCGGTTGTTCCTGCACGCCTACATGCTCACCGTGCCGCTGCCCGATGGCGGCGAGTTGAAACTGCAGGCGCCGGTCGATGAAATGTGGGCCAAGACCGTGGAGCGTTTGAGTGTCGCACCTTGACTACAAGCTGCTGATCTTCGATTGGGACGGGACGCTGGCCAATTCCATTGGCCGCATCGTCGAGTCCATGCACATGGCCTCGACCCGCTCGGGCTTTGACTTGTGCACGGACCTGGCAGTCAAGGGCATTATCGGCCTGGGTTTGCCTGAAGCCATTCGCACCCTGTACCCCGACATCAGCGACGCCGAGTTGGTAGCGTTTCGCGAGCACTACGCCGACCACTACATTGCGCTGGAAGCTACGCCTTCGCCGCTGTTTGAAGGTGTGGTGCAATCGCTGGAAGCGTTTCGTGCCCAGGGTTATCACCTGGCGGTCGCCACCGGCAAGGCTCGTCGCGGCCTGGACCGTGTGCTCAAGGCTCACGGCTGGGAAGATTACTTTGATATCACCCGTGCTGCGGATGAAACCGCCAGCAAGCCCCATCCCTTGATGCTGGAACAGATCCTTGCGCACTGTGGTGTAACGCCACGCGAGGCATTGATGGTGGGCGATGCGTCTTTCGACCTGATGATGGCGCGCAATGCGGGCATGGACAGCGTCGCGGTCAGCTACGGCGCCCAGTCGGCCGAGGCATTGCAGCAATACGAACCGAGACTGACGATTGATCATTTTTCCGAACTGCAGGCCTGGCTCAGCCGGGCCCGATAAGTCTTTGCTGGGGTTGATGGCATGAGTGACGAGTGGAAAGCGCCTGAAAAGGCCGAGAGCAGTGATGATAAAAGCTGGAAGCTGCTGGAGAAGACCCTCCTGGCCAGTGTCCAGGAGCAACGCCGTTCGCGGCGCTGGGGGATTTTCTTCAAGCTGCTGACCTTTGTGTACCTGCTTGGGATGCTGGCGCTGTTCAGTCCGTTGATGGACATGGAAAAGAGCGCCACCCGTGGCAGCCATTACACCGCCTTGATCGAGGTGCGCGGCGTGATTGCCGACAAGGAGCCTGCCAGTGCCGACAATATCGTCACCAGTCTGCGCGCGGCCTTTGAGGACCCCAAGGTCAAAGGCGTGGTCCTGCGCATCAACAGCCCAGGCGGCAGCCCGGTGCAGTCGGGCTATGTGTATGACGAGATTCGTCGTCTGCGCGCCTTGCATCCGGATACCAAGCTCTATGCCGTGATCTCCGATCTGGGTGCCTCGGGCGCCTATTACATTGCCAGCGCTGCGGACCAGATCTATGCCGACAAGGCCAGCCTGGTGGGTTCCATTGGTGTGACCGCGGCCGGTTACGGTTTTGTCGGTGCCATGGAGAAGCTGGGGATAGAGCGTCGCACCTACACCTCGGGTGAGCATAAGTCGTTCCTCGATCCATTCCAGCCGCAAAAAGCCGATGAGACCCAGTTCTGGCAGGGCGTCCTCGATACCACCCATCGTCAGTTCATTGCCAGCGTCAAGCAGGGGCGTGGTGACCGGTTGAAGGATAAGGATCATCCGGAGCTGTTCTCCGGCCTGGTCTGGTCGGGTGAGCAGGCGTTGCCGTTGGGCCTGATCGATGGCCTGGGCAGTGCCAGCTCGGTGGCGCGGGATGTGATTGGCGAGAAGGAGTTGGTGGATTTTACGGTCGAGGAATCGCCGTTTGATCGCTTCTCCAAGAAGCTTGGTGCCAGTGTGGCGGAGAAGCTAGCTCTGTATATGGGCTTCCAGGGGCCGTCCCTGCGCTGAAATTCCAAGCTTGGTGTAGGTCAACTGTGGGAGCGGGCTTGCCCGCGATAGTGATGGATTAGTCGATATAAGTGTCGCCTGGTACACCGCTATCGCAGGCAAGCCAGCTCCCACATTGTTTTACGATGGTTTCAAGGGATCTGTACGCCTTCGGTCAGTAGCATGTCCACCAGCCGAATCAGTGGCAGCCCTATAAGGCTGGTCGCATCCGGTCCCTCAGTGCTCTGGAACAGGCTCACCCCCAGCCCTTCTGCTTTGAAACTGCCCGCACAGTCATAAGGCTGCTCGATCCGCAGGTAGCGCTCAATACGTTCTGCATCCAGTTCGCGCATGTGTACGGTAAACGGCACGCAGTCGACCTGGCAGTGCCCAGTCTCGCTGTTGAGCAGTGCCAGGCCCGTGAGGAAGCTCACACGCTTGCCGCTGGCAGCCAGCAGTTGCTCGCGGGCGTTTTCGAAGGTGTGGGGCTTGCCGATGATCCGGCCTTCCAGTGCAGCGACCTGATCCGAGCCAATGATTAAATGGCCAGGATGGCTGGCGGCGAGGGCGCGGGCCTTTTGCTCGGCCAGGCGCTTGACCAGTTCGATGGCGGACTCATCCGGGCGGTGGCTTTCGTCGATATCCGGCGAGCTGCAGGTGAACGGCAGGTGCAGGCGGCTCAGTAATTCCCGGCGATAAACCGAGCTGGACGCGAGTAATAAAGGCAGCATATACGTCTCCTCAAGGCAGTCGCCGATTCTAGCGACGTGACCGGCTGACGCACAGGGCTGAATTTCCTTTGACATGGCCGGGTGCATCCCTATAATGCTGCGCCTATGTTGAATGACCCGATTCCACCTCACGTTGACCCGCGCAAATTGGCTGATCGTGGCACCACCCTTCAAGGTGAAGTGCTGCTGGCCGATTTGGAGAGACTCTGCGACCCGCTTTCCGACACTGTCGGTACGGTGCAGGCACAATTCGTTTTTGAACGAGATGAACGTAAATCTGTGGTAATCCACAGCGTTATCGACACCGAAGTCAAAATGGTTTGCCAGCGTTGTCTTGAGCTGGTCACCCTGCCGATCCACAGCGAATGCAGTTATGCTGTGGTGAAAGAGGGTGCGAATACCCAGTCGTTGCCGAAAGGTTATGACGTGCTGGAACTGGGCGAAGATCCATTGGATCTGCATGCACTGATCGAGGAGGAGCTTTTGCTCGCCTTGCCCATTGTGCCTGCTCATCATCCGGAAGAATGCCAGCAGCCGGAGGGTCTCGATGACGAGGCCGAGCCGAGCGAGGACGAGGTAACGCGGTCCAACCCGTTCAGTGTATTGGCGCAGTTAAAGCGTGACCCAAACGTTTAGGAGTTAATCAATTATGGCTGTTCAGCAGAACAAAAAATCCCGCTCCGCCCGTGACATGCGCCGTTCGCACGACGCTCTCGAGGCTAGCACCCTGTCTGTGGAAAAGACCACTGGTGAAGTTCACCTGCGTCACCACGTATCGCCAGAAGGCGTATACCGTGGCCGTAAAGTGATCGACAAGGGCGCTGACGAGTAATCACTTGTCTGCTCAAGTCATCGCGATTGACGCAATGGGCGGGGACTTCGGTCCCCGCAGCATTGTTCAGGCCTGCATTGCCAGCCTGTCTGCCACGCCCTCGCTGCACCTGACCCTCGTCGGTCAACCCTCCCTACTTGAAGAACTGATTGCCAGCCATCCGGCGGTGGATCGCGCGCGCCTGACGATTACGCCAGCCAGCGAAACCATTGGCATGGATGAAAAGCCGGCGGTTGCCCTGCGTGGCAAGCCTGATTCTTCAATGCGGGTGGCCCTTGAGCTGCTGCGTGATGGCAAGGTGCAAGCCTGTGTCAGTGCCGGTAATACCGGCGCGTTGATGGCCTTGTCGCGGCATGTGCTCAAGACCTTGCCGGGTATTGATCGGCCGGCCATGGTGGCGGCGATCCCGACGCAGAAGGGCTATTGCCAACTGCTGGACCTGGGCGCCAATGTCGATTGCAGCGCCGAGCACCTGTTGCAGTTCGCCGTAATGGGTTCGGTGGCCGCCGAGGCGCTCGGCGTAGCCCGCCCCAGGGTGGCCCTGCTCAATATCGGCACCGAGGACATCAAGGGCAACCAGCAGGTCAAGCTTGCCGCCACCTTGTTGCAAGGCGCGCGGGGTTTGAACTACATCGGCTTTGTCGAGGGCGATGGTTTGTACCGTGGCGAAGCTGACGTGGTGGTGTGTGATGGCTTTGTCGGCAATATCCTGCTCAAGTCCAGCGAAGGCCTGGCAACGATGATTGCCACGCGTATCGAAGCGTTGTTCAAGCGCAACCTGGCGTCACGCATGGTAGGTGCCTTGGCGCTTCCCTTGATGCGACGCTTGCAGGCCGACCTGGCGCCGGCACGGCACAACGGTGCAAGCTTTCTTGGCTTGCAGGGCATTGTGGTAAAAAGCCATGGCTCGGCCGGTGTGCTGGGCTTTCAAAGTGCAATTGCGCGGGCCCTGATCGAGATTCAAGAGAACCTGCCGCAACGCTTGCACGGACGTCTTGAGGATCTGTTGCCTTAGGCGAATTGGCCCGGGAGTGCTTAAATGTGACCGGCCAGTTCAATTGACCATCCAATCTGTCAGTTTCGTTCGCGCCCACCGTAGGCGCGAGCATTTTTGACGACCAGATCATTAGGGGCTTGTTACATGTCTACATCCCTCGCATTCGTCTTTCCAGGGCAGGGTTCGCAGTCCCTCGGCATGTTGGCCGAGCTGGGCGCGCAATACCCGCTGATCCTGGACACCTTCAAGGAAGCTTCCGACGCCCTGGGTTATGACCTGTGGGCACTGACCCAGCAGGGGCCGGAAGCGCTGCTCAACCAAACCGATAAAACCCAGCCGGCCATCCTGACCGCTTCGATCGCCCTGTGGCGCTTGTGGCTGGCAGAAGGCGGCGCACGCCCTGCCTTTGTCGCGGGTCACAGCCTGGGCGAGTACAGTGCCCTTGTGGCTGCGGGCAGCCTGACCTTGGCTGAAGCGGTCAAGCTGGTCGAGCGTCGTGGTCAAGTGATGCAAGAAGCCGTTCCGGCCGGGCAGGGCGGCATGGCCGCTATCCTGGGCCTGGAAGATGCGGATGTGATTGCTGCCTGCGCCGAAGCGGCCCAGGGCGAAGTGGTCAGCGCGGTGAACTTCAACTCCCCAGGCCAGGTGGTGATCGCCGGCGCCAAGGCGGCTGTCGAGCGTGCCATCGAGGGTTGCAAGGCCCGTGGCGCCAAGCGTGCCCTGCCATTGCCGGTGAGCGTACCGTCCCACTGCGAACTGATGCGCCCGGCTGCCGAGCGTTTTGCCGAGTCTATCGCGGCCATCAACTGGCAGGCGCCGCAGATCCCGCTGGTGCAGAACGTCAGCGCGGCCGTGGCCGCCGACCTCGACACCCTCAAGCGCGACCTGCTGGAGCAACTGTACAAGCCAGTGCGTTGGGTTGAATCGGTCCAGACCCTGGCGGCCAACGGTGCCACTGAACTGGTCGAGTGCGGCCCGGGCAAAGTCCTGGCCGGCTTGAACAAGCGCTGCGCCGACGGTGTGTCGACCGCCAACCTCAATACCCCTGAAGCCTTCGCTGCCGCTCGCGCGGCACTGGCCTGAATCCCGTACTTAGGAGAAGCCTGCATGAGTCTGCAAGGTAAAGTTGCACTGGTTACCGGCGCAAGCCGTGGCATTGGCCAGGCCATCGCCCTGGAGCTGGGCCGTCAGGGCGCCGTTGTGATCGGCACCGCCACCTCTGCCTCGGGCGCCGAGCGTATCGCCGCGACCCTGAAGGAAAACGGCGTGCAAGGCACCGGTCTTGAGCTGAATGTGACCAGCGATGAGTCCGTGGCTGCCGTACTGGCCCAGATCACTGCTCAGTTCGGTGCGCCGGCTATTCTGGTGAACAACGCCGGGATCACCCGTGACAACCTGATGATGCGCATGAAAGACGACGAGTGGTACGACGTGGTCGATACCAACCTGAACAGTCTGTTTCGCCTGTCCAAGGGCGTTTTGCGCGGCATGACCAAGGCGCGTTGGGGCCGAATTATCAATATTGGCTCCGTAGTGGGTGCCATGGGCAACGCAGGCCAAGTAAACTATGCCTCTGCCAAGGCCGGCCTGGAAGGTTTCAGCCGTGCACTGGCGCGTGAAGTCGGCTCGCGGTCGATTACGGTCAACTCGGTGGCCCCTGGGTTCATCGACACCGATATGACCCGCGAACTGCCGGAAGCACAGCGCGAAGCCTTGCTGACGCAGATTCCGCTGGGCCGTCTGGGCCAGGCCCAAGAGATCGCGAATGTGGTCACTTTCCTGGCATCTGACGGTGCGGCATACGTGACTGGGGCTACAATCCCGGTTAACGGCGGGATGTACATGAGTTAAATTGTGACGGATCGCTTCAAAAAAATGTCATACGAGCTGTCTAAAATCCGTTATAAAGCTGCAACTTAATTTATAGGCAGGTGGTCGACCGGGTACAGGGTGAAGCTTTCAGTTGAAAAGCTGAAATGGCTTTCTATACACTTACCCACTGGCCAGCTGCCTGAATTTGTCCATTAGGAGTTAAACAAGGTATGAGCACCATCGAAGAGCGCGTCAAGAAAATCGTCGCCGAGCAACTGGGCGTTAAGGAAGAAGAAGTGGTCAACACTGCTTCCTTCGTAGAAGACCTGGGTGCCGATTCCCTTGACACCGTTGAGCTGGTGATGGCTCTGGAAGAGGAATTCGAGACCGAAATCCCGGACGAAGAAGCTGAAAAAATCACTACTGTTCAAGCTGCCATCGACTACGTTACTAGCCACCAGGCGTAATAGTTTGTAGTCGTCGCTTGCTGTCAGGGAAAAACCGCACTGCTGTAACGGCGTGCGGTTTTTTCTTTAGCGGCGATGAAAAAGTGTCGTCATTAGAAAAAGGAGAGTGCTGTGTCGCGTAGACGCGTCGTAGTCACCGGTATGGGTATGTTGTCGCCACTGGGTACGGATGTGCCGAGCAGTTGGCAGGGCATTCTGGCTGGCCGCAGTGGTATTGGTCTGATCGAACATACGGACCTTTCTGCCTATTCCACCCGTTTTGGCGGCTCGGTAAAGGGCTTCAATGTCGAGGAATATCTCTCGATCAAAGAGTCCCGCAAGCTCGACCTGTTCATTCAGTACGGCCTGGCTGCCGGTTTTCAGGCAGTGCGTAACGCCGGCCTGGAAGTCACCGACGCCAACCGTGACCGCATCGGCGTGGCCATGGGTTCGGGTATTGGCGGTCTGACCAATATCGAAGAAACCAGCCGCACGCTGCATGAGACTGGCCCACGTCGAATTTCACCGTTCTTCGTACCGGGCTCGATCATCAATATGATTTCCGGCTTCCTGTCCATCCATCTGGGGGCACAGGGGCCTAACTACGCGATTTCAACGGCGTGCACCACAGGCACCCACTGCATCGGTATGGCGGCGCGCAACATTGCCTACGACGAAGCCGATGTGATGATCGCCGGCGGCGCCGAAATGGCGGCCTGTGGCCTGGGCATGGGCGGCTTCGGCGCGTCCCGTGCGCTGTCGACCCGCAATGACGAGCCGACCCGTGCCAGCCGTCCGTGGGACAAGGGCCGTGACGGCTTCGTGCTGTCCGACGGTGCCGGTGCGCTGGTGCTCGAAGAGTTGGAGCACGCCAAGGCGCGTGGTGCCACCATCTACGCCGAACTGATCGGGTTCGGCATGAGCGGTGACGCGTACCACATGACTTCACCGCCGTCCGACGGAGCGGGTGCTGCGCGTTGCATCACCAATGCCCTGCGCGATGCGAAGGTCAACCCCGACCAGGTGCAGTACATCAACGCCCATGGTACTTCGACCCCGACTGGCGACCGTGCGGAAGCCGAGGCCATCAAGTCGGTGTTCGGTGAGCATGCCTACAAGCTGGCGGTCAGCTCCACCAAGTCCATGACCGGCCACCTGTTGGGTGCGGCGGGCGCGGTCGAGGCGATCTTCAGTGTGATGGCAATCAGGGATCAGGTCGCTCCGCCGACCATCAACCTTGATGAGCCGGACGAGGGCTGCGACCTGAACTTCGTGCCCCACGAAGCGCAACCCATGCCGATTGACGTGGCGATTTCCAACTCGTTCGGTTTCGGTGGCACCAACGGTTCCCTGGTGTTCCGCCGGTTCGCCGAGTGATGCACAGCTGGGTCGACGGTCAACCAGCGGACAACGTGCCCCTGAAAGATCGCGGCCTGGCGTATGGCGATGGGGTATTCGAGACCATCGCCGTCAAGGCCGGGCAGCCGTTGCTGCTCGACCGTCACCTGCAACGCTTGGAAGAGGGTTGCAGGCGCTTGGCATTGGCGGTGGATCACGGGTTGATTCGCCACGAAGTGCTGACCTTCGCTGCCGGCCTTGGCGACGGTATTCTCAAATTGATCCTTACCCGTGGCGACAGCTTGCGCGGTTATGGCATCAACCCTGGCGCACCGGTGCGCCGCATCTTGCAGGGCAGTGCGCCCGCTGTTTACCCACCCACTCATGAAGTCGAAGGCGTGCGCCTGTTTGCGTGTGCCACGCGTTTGGCGCAGCAGCCGCTGCTGGCCGGTATCAAGCACCTCAATCGTTTGGAGCAGGTGATCGCGCGTGCCGAGTGGCAAGATACCGAACATGCCGAAGGCCTGATGCTGGACATGTCTGGTCGGGTGATCGAAGGCATATTCAGCAACCTTTTCCTGGTGCGCAATGGCTTGTTACTAACCGCTGATCTGAGCCGTTGTGGCGTTGCCGGCGTAATGCGCGCCGAAGTGCTGGCTCAGGCACAAGCGCTGGGCGTCCCGGTGGCCGTGGCCGACATCAGTGTTGAGCAGTTGCAACAGGCCGATGAAGTCTTCGTCTGCAACAGCGTATATGGCATTTGGCCGGTGCGTGGCTGCGCTGCGATGAGCTGGCCGGTTGGGCCACTCACCCGTAAACTGCAGGGCATTGTTCGCGCGCTATTGGATATTTGAGTTGATACGAAAACTGGTGTTACTGCTGCAGATCAGCCTGGTCTCGGCGGCGTTGCTCGTGGGCTTTTCGGCCTGGAAACTCGACTCTGCCCTCAAGCAGCCCCTGAAGCTGCCTCAGGAGCAGTTGCTCGACGTACCCGCTGGCGCGACGCCGACGGGCACCTTCAATCGTCTGGAAGCCGACGGCGTGCTCGACGATGCCTTTTGGCTGCGTCTGTACTGGCGCTTCAACCTCGAAGGCCAGCCGCTGCACAGCGGCGAGTACCGCATGAGCCCGGGCCTTACCGCCGAGGGTTTGATCGGCCTGTGGCAGCGCGGCGAAGTGGTGCAGTACAGCCTGACCTTGGTGGAGGGCTGGAATTTCCGTCAGGTGCGCACCGCCCTGGCCAAGCATGAAAAGATCGTGCAGACCCTGGCGGGCCTGACGGACAGCGAAGTGATGGATAAGCTCGGCCACCCAGGTGTGTTTCCTGAAGGGCGGTTCTTCCCCGACACCTACCGTTTTGTCCGCGGCATGACCGATGTCGAATTCCTGAAAAAAGCCTACAACCGCCTGGACGATGTACTCGCCCAGGAGTGGAGCAAGCGTGCCGCCGACGCGCCCTACACCGACCCTTACCAGGCGTTGATCATGGCGTCCCTGGTGGAAAAGGAGACCGGTGTGCCCCAGGAGCGCGGGCAGATTGCCGGTGTGTTTGTGCGTCGCCTGAAGATCGGCATGTTGCTGCAGACCGACCCCACTGTGATCTACGGCCTGGGTGAGCGCTACAACGGTAAATTGACCCGTGCCCACCTCAAGGAAGCCAACCCCTACAACACCTACATGGTCGCCGGCCTGCCGCCTACGCCCATCGCGATGGTCGGCCGCGAGGCGATCCATGCCGCGCTGAACCCGGTGCCGGGCAGCAGCCTGTATTTCGTCGCCCGTGGCGATGGCAGCCATATATTCTCGGATAACCTGGATGCGCATAATGCTGCCGTGCGGGAGTTCCAGCTCAAGCGCCGTGCCGATTACCGTTCCAGCCCGGCGCCGGTGGTGAAACTGCTGGAAGATTCGGCACCTTCCAGCGATGCACCTGCCCCCGACGCACCGATCGAGCCCGCGCCGGACACTACCGCGCCGCAAAGCCCGCAATGACTCTGACTAAGGACTGCCTGTGACTGGCTTGTTTATTACCCTGGAAGGCCCGGAAGGCGCCGGCAAAAGCACTAACCGTGACTACCTGGCGGAGCGCCTGCGGGCGCAGGGAATCGAGGTGGTGCTGACCCGGGAGCCGGGCGGTACGCCGTTGGCCGAGCGCATTCGCGAAGTCCTGCTGGCTACGGGTGACGAGTCGATGAACCCGGACACCGAATTGCTCCTGGTATTTGCGGCCCGTGCCCAGCACCTGGCCGAAGTGATTCGCCCGGCCCTGGCGCGGGGTGCCGTAGTGATCTGCGACCGGTTTACCGATTCCACCTACGCCTATCAGGGCGGGGGCCGGGGGTTGTCCCTGGAGCGTATCGCCACCCTGGAAACTTTCGTGCAAGGCGATCTGCGCCCCGACCTGACCCTGTTGTTCGACCTGCCGGTGGAAGTGGGCATGGCCCGCGCCAGTGCGCGTGGCCGCCTGGACCGTTTCGAGCTGGAAGGCCAGGCCTTTTTTGATGCGGTGCGCAGTGCTTTCCTGCAGCGCGCCAAGGCTGAGCCCGCACGTTATTACCTGTTGGACGCCGCCCAGCCGCTGAACCAGGTGCAGCAGGCTATCGACGCGCTGTTGCCCGCCCTGTTGGAGCGTAGCCGTGGCTGAGTCCTACCCGTGGCAGGACGGCCTCTGGCAGCAACTGGCGGGGCGCGCACAGCACGCCCACGCCTATCTGCTGCATGGGCCGGTGGGCATCGGTAAGCGCCATCTAGCCGAACGCCTGATGGGCAGCCTGTTGTGCCAACGCCCGGTCAATCTGGAGGCGTGTGGCGAGTGCAAGTCCTGCCTGTTGCTCAAGGCTGGCAGTCACCCGGACAACTATGTGCTGGAGCCCGAGGAAGCGGACAAGGCCATCAAGGTCGACCAGGTGCGCGACCTGGTGAGCTTCGTGGTGCAGACCGCGCAGATGGGCGGGCGCAAAGTGGTGCTGATCGAGCCGGTCGAGGCGATGAATATCAACGCGGCCAACGCCTTGCTCAAAAGCCTTGAAGAGCCGTCCGGCGATACCGTGCTGTTGCTGGTGAGCCACCAATCCAGCCGCTTGTTGCCGACCATTCGCAGCCGTTGCGTGCAGCAGGCTTGCCCGTTGCCCAGCGAGGCCATGAGCCTGCAATGGCTGGCGCAGGCCTTGCCGGAATGCAGCGCAGAAGAACGCGGCGAGTTGTTGACCCTGGCGGCCGGTTCGCCCTTGGCAGCGGTGAAGTTGCAGGCCCAGGGCGTGCGCGAACAGCGTGCACTGGTCGTGGATGGCGTGAAGAAGCTGCTCAAGCAGGAACTGTCCGCCACGCAACTGGCCGAAAGCGCCTGGAAGGACATTCCGCTGTTGCTGCTGTTCGACTGGTTCTGCGACTGGTCCAGCCTGATCCTGCGCTACCAGCTTACCCAGGATGAGAGCGGCCTGGGCCTGGCGGATATGCGCAAGGTCGTGCAATACCTGGCGCAAAAAAGTGCCCAGGACAAAGTGCTGAACATCCAGGACTGGATCCTCGCCCAGCGCCAGAAAGTCCTCGGCAAGGCCAACCTCAACCGCGTGCTGTTGCTCGAGGCATTGCTGGTGCAGTGGGTAGGCCTGCTCGGGCGCCGTTAAATTCCGTGGCCGACGGGTGTATCGTTGGCCCTACCTCTTTTGTGACTTAAGCCCTGATTCCTATGCTCGTAGATTCCCATTGCCACCTTGATCGCCTCGACCTTGCCCAGCACGGCGGCTCCCTCGACGCCGCCCTTGAAGCGGCCCGCCAGCGTGGGGTAGGGCACTTCCTGTGCATTGGCGTCAGCGCCGATAACGCCGCCGACGTCAAAGCCCTGGCTGATCGCTACGCCGACGTCGATTGCTCGGTGGGTATCCACCCGCTGGACCTCAAGCCTGGCGAAGCCCCGGCGCTCGATTGGTTACTGGGTGAACTCAACCACCCGCGGGTCGTGGCCATTGGCGAAACCGGCCTGGACTACCACTACGAGCCTGAAGCTGCCGAGTTGCAGCAGGCCTCGTTCCGCCTGCACCTGCAAGCCGCCCAGCAGACGCGCAAGCCGGTGATCGTCCACACCCGAGGCGCCCGTGCCGATACCCTGGCCTTGCTGCGTGAAGCCGCGTTGCCGCAGGCTGGTGTGCTGCATTGCTTTACCGAAGACTGGGACATGGCCAAGGCCGCTCTGGACCTGGGGTTCTATATTTCCCTGTCGGGCATCGTCACCTTCCGCAATGCCGACGCGCTACGCGATGTGGCCCGTCAGGTGCCCGCCGACCGCCTGCTGGTGGAAACCGACTCGCCGTACCTGGCCCCCATCCCCCATCGCGGCAAGCCGAACCTGCCCGAATATGTACGTGACGTGGCTGATTACCTGGCGATGCTGCGCGGTGAGCCTTACGAGCGTTTTGCCGAGCAGACCACTGAAAACTTCAAGCGCCTGTTCCCGCTGGCCCACGTAGCCGGTTAGAGCGGCTGAATCGCAGGCAAAAAAAACCCGGGTTCTGGGGGGTGAATCCGGGCTAAGACCATTAGGAGTAAAACAAGGGCACGCAGTCCGTCGGTACCCAGGTCGACGCGTCACTTGGGGGAGATGTCGCGCCGACAGTTGAAGTATTGACCACTATCCCATTCAGTCCAGTCGCGATTGATCGTTTTTTAAACAGATTTGGAATACGCCGCCTTCGCTTGAGTTCTCATTGCGCTGATGGGCAGGTTCAGGTGTTGCGTATTATTTCTGACTGATAACCAAGAAATCGTTGGCGCATTGAAAGTTATGTGCCTGACGGGTTCACATAGACATTGCCCAACGACCGTTCAGTCGGGATAATCCCTCGCATCGGGTAAATCGTATCGCCACGTATCCATGGCGCTGCGCAACCCTCCCTATTTCCGACCTTTGCAGACTCTTCCTCATGCACAAAGAACCCCGTAAGGTCCGTGAGTTTCGCCGCCGTGAGCAGGAAATTCTCGACACCGCGCTCAAGCTGTTCCTCGAACAAGGTGAAGACAGCGTCACCGTCGAGATGATTGCGGATGCCGTGGGTATCGGCAAAGGCACGATCTACAAACACTTCAAGTCCAAGGCCGAAATCTACCTGCGCCTGATGCTCGACTACGAGCGCGATTTGAACGAGTTGCTGCACTCGGCCGATGTCGACAAAGACAAGGAAGCCCTTTCCCGCGCTTACTTCGAGTTCCGCATGCGTGACCCGCAGCGCTATCGCCTGTTCGACCGCCTGGAAGAAAAGGTGGTCAAAGGTCACCAAGTGCCGGAGATGGTCGAGGAACTGCACAAGATCCGCGCCTCGAACTTCGAACGCCTGACCCTGTTGATCAAGGGCCGTATCAGCGAAGGCAAGCTTGAAGACGTGCCACCGTATTTCCACTACTGCGCCGCCTGGGCCTTGGTGCATGGCGCCGTGGCGCTGTACCACTCGCCGTTCTGGAGCAATGTGCTGGAAGACCAGGAAGGTTTCTTCCAATTCCTGATGGACATCGGCGTGCGCATGGGCAACAAGCGCAAGCACAGCCCGGAACTGCCGGGCGCCGAGAAGAGCGGCGAAACCCCTGCCACGTAAGTCATTCGCCACTGTGATGGCGCAATGATTTACTGCCAGGCGCAGTAACCCAGGAATATACTCAGGCAAGGACCTTGCTAAAAGCTGAGTTATGAGTCAGCTTTTAGCGCGCCCGAATTATCCTCTGCCGGAGTGATCCATGATCGTTGATCGTCAAGGCAGGCGTTTTCGCAATTTGCGGATCAGCCTGACTTCAGCCTGCAATTATGCGTGTACCTATTGCGTGCCCGACGGCAAGCGGCTGGTGGCTGCCCAGGATGAACTGTCGGCCGAAGCCATGGCCCGAGGCGTGGCGTACCTGATCGAAGCGGCGGGTATCGAGCGCTTGCGCATTACTGGCGGTGAGCCGTTGGTCAGCCCCAAGCTGGAAGCCTTCATGGGCGCGGTAGGGCAGATGGGCCTGAGCGACATCAGCCTGACCACCAACGGCCAACTGCTGGCGCGCAAACTGCCGTTGCTGGTGGCTGCCGGCATTCGGCGCATCAATGTCTCCCTCGACACGCTGGATGCCGAAGCTTTCCGCAGCATCGCCCGTGGCGGCGACCTGGCCACCGTGCTCGATGGCATGGATCAGGCCAGTGCTGCCGGGATCAAGATCAAGGTCAACATGGTGCCGTTGCGCGGCCAGAACCTGGACCAGGTGATGCCGCTGCTCGATTACTGCCTGGAGCGTGGCTACGAGCTGCGCTTTATCGAACTGATGCGCATGGGGCACCTGGCCAAAGACTCCAACGCCTTCCTGCAACAGTTCGTCAGTTTGCAACAGCTGCTCAGCTTGATCGGCGAACAACATGAATACCTGCAAGCCAACGCGCCCGTCGATGCGACAGCGGTACGTTATGAAGTGCCGGGCAAGGGCTTCTTCGGCGTGATCGCCAACGAGAGCGTACCGTTCTGCCGCACCTGTTCGCGGTTGCGATTATCCTCCACCGGTTGGCTGCATGGGTGCCTGTCGTCCAGCAATCGCCATTATGTCGGTGACTTGCTCGATCAACCGCGTCACCAGGCGTTGCCGGCGTTGCAGGGCTTGTTGATGAAAGCCTTGGCTGACAAGCAGGAAGTGGCGTTTTCCGGCGGTGCCACGATCATGAAGATCATCGGCGGCTGATGCCGTTTTAATTCGGTTGCACATCAGTGGTAGGAGCTGGCTTGCCTGCGATGCTTATAGATCCTTGCAACTTTCAAGGTTATAGCCACCGACGGTAACCACGATGCGAAGCGAGCCGCTCTTGATCTGCTTTTGATCTTGATCTCAGGCGCCCCGTCAAACCACGCTGGCGGATTACGGGCACACCGAGCCTAAGCGAGGTGCCGAGTGGTGGGGCAAGAGCCTTTTGCTTACTTTTGGCTGGGCCGGCATTCCGGCTCTTTTCAAAAGTGAGCCGCCGTTGGGCGGAACCCTAAGTGGCCGTTACCGCAGCAATGGATATGTACTCGGTATAACAGTGTCGACTGTCAGGGCGTCTTCGCAGGCAAGCCAGCTCCCACAGTTTGATCGCGGGGCGTCAGGTAGATAGGCGTCGGCTGTCCGGTCGCCACGGGGGCAAGATGCCTTGCCACAGGTGGGCTACGGTGCGCTTGGAACATAAAAAAAGGTGCGGCCCTCGCGGATCGCACCTTTTTTATTGCCGGCTGGCTATCAGTTGCCCAATGCCTTGGACGCCAACCAGAACAACCCGGCCGAGAGGCCTACGGTCGCTGGCAAGGTCAATACCCAAGCCATCAAGATGGTCTTGACCGTGCCACCTTGCAGGCCGCTCTTGTTGGCAACCATCGTGCCCGCCACGCCAGAAGACAGGACGTGAGTGGTGGACACTGGCAGGGCAAAGATATTGGCGAAGCCGATCATGGTGGCCGTGGTGATTTGCGCCGACATGCCCTGGGCATAGGTCATGCCTTGCTTGCCGATCTTCTCACCGATGGTCAGGACCACGCGCTTCCAGCCCACCATGGTGCCCAGGCCCAGGGCCAGTGCGACCGCGAGGATCACCCAGAACGGGGCGTACTCGGTGGTGGCGGTCAGGTCTTTGCGCAGCTTGTCGAGGTCGGACTTCTCACGGGAGTCCAGGCCTGGCAGCTTGCCGACTTTCTTCGCGGTGTCATCCAGGCAGAGCAGGTAACGACGCACTTCGATGCGGTGGTCGGCCGTCAGCGAGTGGTAGTCCGAGACGCCCTTGAGGGTGCCCAGCAGCGCGTTGATCGTCGGTTCGGTCTGCTGCGGGTTGCAGCGGAACTTGCCCGGCAGGTCATCCTTCACGCTTTTGCCTAGGGCCAGGAACTCACCTAGGGTCTCGTGGTTGCGCTGGTAGAACTGGTTCAGGTGCAGGGTGGCGTCGCGGGTACGTTCGATCTGGTAGGTGGTGCTGCCCAGGTCCAATACGAACTGCGCCGGCACGATACCGATGAGCACCAGCATGATCAGGCCGATGCCTTTCTGGCCATCGTTGGAGCCGTGCACGAAGCTCACAGCCATGGCCGAAATCACCAGGACCAGGCGGTTCCAGAACGGCGGGTGCTTTTTGTCGTCAAGCTTGCGGCGCTGGTCCGGGGTCTTGTGCATCTTCGACAGCGGGCGCCACCACTTCAGGCCGATCAGCACCAGGGCGGCGACCAGGAAGCCCGCCATCGGCGAGAACACCAGCGACGCGCCGATATCCACGGCCTTCTGCCAGTTCACACCGTCAGCCAGGGGGATGTCGTTGATCAACGCGTTGGCCAGGCCGACACCGAGGATCGAGCCGATCAGGGTGTGGGAGCTGGAGGCGGGGATACCGAAGTACCAGGTGCCCAGGTTCCAGGTGATTGCCGCCGCCAACAACGAGAAGACCATTGCCAAGCCATGGCCGGTGTTCACATTGATCAGCAACTCCACCGGCAGCAAGTGCACGATGGCGTAGGCGACACCGACACCACCGAGCAATACGCCGAGGAAATTGAACACCCCGGAGAAGAACACGGCCAAGTGTGGCGGCATGGCTTTGGTATAGATGACTGTGGCCACCGCGTTAGCGGTGTCATGAAAGCCATTGATGAACTCGAAGGCGAGGACAAAGGCCAGGGCGAGCAACAGGCTCACGAGAACCCAAGCATCCAGTCCGCTGAATAAATCGATCATGAAGGTTTTCTGACCCGGTCGTAAGGGGGCGCGATTATGCCAGAAAACATCAGTAATCGATGCATTAGCTGCTCATCGGTAACAATCTTCCTGGAAAAAAACGCGGCAAGACACACGCATCCCAGGGTTTTCGGGGCTTTGGCAAGTCTTTGATTTATAAAGCGCAGGCCGCCGAAGGCGGGCTTTAGTCATGAAAATGCCATGTCTGAAACATTTGTATGAAATTTCGTGGGTAGCTGTAGGTTACTGACCAGCGGACGCTAAAGCAGGTGCCCTCTGCCAGCACTTCACCGGCAGAGACAGCACGACCCTAGAGGCTCGAACCGAAGCGCTTATGGCTCCTCGGTCTTGAGTTCCTGCTCGATCTTTTGGATTTCCTGGGCAAATGCCTGGTCCAGCAGGCTGGCGCGTTTACGCCATGGCTTGCGCTCCGGCTCGGGTTGCGCGGCGTAGGTGGTGACTTCCCCGCCGTAGACATCCTTGTAACGTTGCTCCTGGCGCTCAAGTTCCGCGCGCAGTTCATCTTTCGTCACAGTATTACCTAATTGAGTTGAGTTTATTGATTGCGCAGTGTCATGCCTGAAAGTCGTGCTCGGGCGATTCCAAATAGAACAGTCGAACCGTTCAAATTGGTATGCGGGCCTGAGGGCCGTTCTTTTTTTAAGCAAGTACTTGTGACCGGCGCTGCCTGAAGCCTGCAATGCCTGGTGAGCCCCACTCCCGATAGTGTTACCGGGCTGACCTCTGCACAGGTTGCATTATAGCGGCGCATTTGAATAACACTATCATCAAGAAGTTAAAAAGCGTCAACGACGTGTCTGGAGTTTGTTACATACCGCCGCATTATTTGTGAACACCGTCATCTTCATGTCTGTATTCATTCTGTTGGCAGGGTAAGTGTGGGCACTTTGCAGGGGCATCAGGCAAATCTGAAACGTGAGCGGGTGGGGCTGAGCCAAATTGCGATAATCGCATGATCGTCCGATAATCGCCCGATGTTGCGGCCGCTGGCTTGTGCGGTGCGGCCGGCACGGCTTGTAATAGCCGCCAACCCTCCCGTGGTGATAACAAGAGAAGGCCCTTTGAAATGAACGATCAATTGCGCAACTCCTTTGCATCAGTGGCGCCGCCGATCGTGGCTTCACCGGCCAAGCGCATCCAAGCATTCACCGGTGATCCGGATTTCATGACGTCCCTGGCCCGTGGCCTGGCCGTGGTGCAGGCATTTCAGGAGCGCAAGCGTCACCTGACCATCGCCCAGATCAGCCACCGCACGGAAATTCCCCGCGCTGCGGTGCGCCGTTGCCTGCATACCTTGATCAAGCTCGGCTACGCCACCACGGACGGGCGCACCTATTCGTTGTTGCCCAAGGTGCTGACCCTCGGTCATGCCTATCTGTCGTCCACACCGCTGGCTGTCTCGGCCCAGCCTTATCTGGACCGCATGAGCGAGCAACTGCATGAAGCCTGCAACATGGCGACCCTGGAAGGCGATGACATTCTCTATATCGCCCGCTCCGCCACCACCCAGCGCCTGATCTCGGTTGACCTGTCGGTAGGCGGGCGCTTGCCTGCATATTGCACGTCCATGGGCCGCATTCTGCTGGCCGCCCTCGACGATGCCTCGCTGCAGGATTACCTCGACCATGCCGACCTGCAAACCAAGACCAGCCGCACGCTGACCACACCGCAAGCGTTATTTGAATGCCTGCAACAGGTGCGTCAGCAGGGCTGGTGTATTGTCGACCAGGAACTGGAGCAGGGCCTGCGTTCCATCGCGGTGCCGGTGTATGACGCGTCTGGCCAGGTGTTGGCCGCGCTGAATGTCAGCACCCACGCCGGCCGGGTCAGCCGCAGCGAGTTGGAGCAGCGCTTTTTGCCGAGCATGCTCAGCGCCAGCCGTGAGCTGAGTGCGCAACTGTTTGCCTAAGCTGTTCGGTGACCGCACAGATCCCGGCTCGCTCGATTGACGGTGTTTCCCTTGGCTTATTAATGTGCGGCAGCGCTCTGAGGAGCTGCCCAATAAGAACGACGGCCCCAGGCCGTCAGCCCGCCATCGGTGTGGAATAAAAATAATGAATCAGCCTTCTGTCGGTACCACCCTGGACGTACAGTCCTTTATCAACACCCAGCCACTTTCGCGCTATCAGTGGCGCGTGGTGATCCTGTGTTTCCTGATTGTCTTTCTCGACGGCCTCGACACGGCCGCCATGGGCTTTATCGCGCCCGCGCTGTCCCAGGACTGGGGCATCGACCGCGCCAGCCTCGGCCCGGTGATGAGCGCCGCGTTGATCGGCATGGTGTTTGGCGCCCTCGGTTCCGGCCCACTGGCCGACCGTTTTGGCCGCAAAGTCGTGCTGGTCGGCGCGGTGTTGGTGTTTGGTGCGTTCAGCCTGGCGTCGGCCTACAGCACCAATGTCGACCAGTTGCTGGTACTGCGCTTTCTCACCGGGCTAGGCCTGGGCGCCGGCATGCCGAATGCCACCACCTTGCTCTCTGAATACACCCCCGAGCGGCATAAATCCTTGTTGGTGACCAGCATGTTCTGTGGCTTCAACCTGGGCATGGCCGGCGGTGGGTTTATATCGGCCAAGCTGATCCCCGCGTTCGGCTGGCACAGCCTGTTGCTGATCGGCGGTATCCTGCCGTTGATCCTGGCGGTGGTGCTGTTGGTTTGGCTGCCGGAGTCGGCGCGTTACCTGGTGGTGCGCAATCGCGGCACCGACAAGGTGCGCAAGACCCTGGCCCCTATCGAGCCAAGCATCGTCGCCCTGGCCACTCACTTCAGCGTGCCGGAGCAAAAAACCGTCAAGGCCCGCAATGTGTTCGCGGTGATTTTCTCGGGCACCTACAGCGCTGGCACTTTGCTGTTGTGGCTCACGTATTTCATGGGCCTGGTGATCGTTTACCTGCTGACCAGTTGGCTCCCGACCTTGATGCGCGACAGTGGCGCGAGCATGGAGCAGGCCGCGTTTATCGGCGCGCTGTTCCAATTTGGTGGGGTGCTGAGCGCGGTGGGCGTGGGCTGGGCGATGGACCGGTTCAACCCGCACAAAGTGATCGGCACTTTCTATCTGCTGGCCGGGGTGTTTGCCTACGCGGTGGGGCAGAGCCTGGGCAACATCACGCTGTTGGCCACCCTGGTGCTGGTCGCCGGGATGTGCGTCAACGGTGCGCAATCGGCGATGCCGTCCCTGGCTGCACGGTTCTATCCTACTCAGGGCCGTGCCACCGGGGTGTCGTGGATGCTCGGCATCGGCCGCTTCGGCGCGATCCTGGGGGCGTGGATGGGCGCTACCTTGCTGGGCCTGGGCTGGAACTTCGAGCAGGTGCTCACGGCGCTGGTGATTCCGGCGGCATTGGCCACGGCAGCGGTGGTGATCAAGGGCATGGTCAGCCATGCCGATGCCACCTGAAACCGATCACTACCCCTGTGGGAGCTGGCTTGCCTGCGATAGCGGTGTTGAATCCACAGGCGCCATCGCAGGCAAGCCAGCTCCCACATTGCCCCTGTTCTTGCAGATGATTAGTTAAGTAACAATCGGTTCGATAATCGAACACTCAGTCGATTATCGGATTGTTTGACCCATTACCCCGGCTTAATCTTCAAGCACTTCGGCGCCACCTCAGCGCCTTTTTCGATCAACACCGGGAGCCCAACCCCATGGCTGAAATCCTCACCCTGCGTGATGCGGTCAAGCGCTTCGTGAACGACGGCGATACCGTCGCCCTCGAAGGCTTCACCCACCTGATCCCTACGGCCGCAGGCCATGAAATCATTCGTCAGGGCAAGAAAGACCTGACACTGGTGCGCATGACGCCTGACCTGATCTACGACCAGTTGATCGGTGCCGGCTGTGCGCGCAAGTTGATTTTCTCCTGGGGCGGCAACCCGGGCGTGGGTTCCCTGCATCGCCTGCGTGACGCGGTAGAGAAACAATGGCCGCAAGCGCTGGAGATCGAAGAGCACAGCCACGCCGACCTGGCCAATGCCTACGTCGCCGGTGCCTCCGGCCTGCCGTTCGCCGTGTTGCGTGCTTACGCAGGTTCCGACTTGCCCAAGGTCAACCCGCTGATCAAGACCGTCACCTGCCCCTTCACCGGCGAAGTGCTGGCGGCGGTGCCATCGGTGCGCCCGGACATCACCGTGATTCACGCGCAGAAAGCCGACCGCAAAGGCAACGTGCTGCTCTGGGGCATTCTGGGGGTGCAAAAGGAAGCGGCGCTGGCGGCCAAGCGCTGCATCGTCACCGTCGAGGAAATCGTCGACGACCTGAATGCGCCGATGAACAGCTGCGTGCTGCCGACCTGGGCGCTGACAGCGGTGTGCCACGTACCCGGTGGTGCGCATCCGTCCTACGCGCACGGCTACAACGAGCGGGATAACCGCTTCTACCAGGCGTGGGACCCGATTGCCCGTGACCGTGGGACCTTTACCGCCTGGATCGACGAATACATCCATGGCACTGCCGACTTCAGTGAATTCCAGGCCAAGCTGGCCACCGCGCAGGAGGCTAAGTAATGGCTTACTCCACCAATGAAATGATGACCGTCGCCGCCGCACGCCGCCTCAAGAACGGCTCGGTGTGCTTCGTCGGCATCGGCCTGCCATCGAAGGCCGCCAACCTGGCGCGCCTGACATCGTCGCCGGATGTGGTGCTGATCTACGAGTCGGGCCCGATTGGGGCCAAGCCCAGCGTGTTACCGCTGTCCATCGGTGATGGCGAGCTGGCGGAGACCGCCGACACAGTGGTGCCCACCGGTGAGATCTTTCGCTACTGGCTGCAGGGCGGGCGTATTGATGTCGGTTTTCTCGGCGCGGCCCAGGTCGACCGTTTCGGCAATATCAACACCACCGTGGTCGGTGATTATCACCAGCCCAAAGTGCGTTTGCCGGGTGCCGGTGGCGCGCCGGAAATCGCCGGTTCCGCCAAGAGCGTGCTGATCATTCTGAAGCAGTCGTCCCGTTCGTTCGTCGACAAACTCGATTTCATCACCTCTGTGGGGCACGGCGAAGGTGGCGACTCACGCAAGCGTCTGGGCCTGCCCGGCGCCGGCCCTGTGGGCATCATTACCGACCTGTGCATCATGGAACCGGAGGAGGGCAGCCATGAGTTCGTGGTCACTGCGCTGCATCCTGGCGTGACCCGCGAGCAAGTGGTCGCCGCCACCGGCTGGGCGATTCGCTTTGCCGACCAGGTGAGCACCACCGCTGAACCCACCGAGACCGAACTGACCGCCCTGCGTGACCTCGAAGCGCGCACGGCCGCTGCCCACGGCCAAGCACCGGGAGAAGCCTGATGCGCGAGGTTTATATCTGTGATGCCATTCGCACGCCTATCGGCCGTTTTGGCGGTGGCCTGTCCACGGTGCGTGCCGACGACCTGGCGGCGCTGCCGATCAAGGCGTTGATCGAGCGCAACCCATCGGTGGACTGGAGCGCCGTAGACGAAGTCTTCCTCGGCTGCGCCAACCAGGCCGGTGAAGATAACCGCAACGTGGCACGCATGGCGTTGCTGCTGGCGGGGCTGCCGGAAAGTATTCCTGGTGTGACCCTCAACCGCCTGTGCGCCTCGGGCATGGATGCCATCGGCACCGCCTTTCGTGCGATTGCCAGCGGTGAAATGGAGCTGGCGATTGCCGGTGGCGTCGAGTCGATGTCCCGTGCACCGTTTGTGATGGGCAAGGCCGACGCGGCGTTCTCGCGCAACATGAAGTTGGAAGACACCACCATTGGCTGGCGCTTTATCAACCCGCTGATGAAGGCCCAGTACGGCGTGGATGCCATGCCGCAGACCGCCGATAACGTGGCCGACGACTACCAGGTTTCCCGCGCCGACCAGGACACTTTCGCCCTGCGCAGCCAGCAACGCACCGCCGCCGCCCAGGCCGCCGGGTTCTTTGCCGAGGAAATCGTTCCGGTGCGGGTCGCGCATAAAAAAGGCGAGACCCTGGTGGAACACGATGAACACCCACGGGACACCACGTTGGAAGCCCTGGCCAAGCTCAAGCCGGTCAACGGCGCGGACAAGACCGTCACCGCCGGCAATGCCTCGGGCGTCAACGACGGCGCCGCCGCGCTGATCCTCGCCAGCGCCGAGGCCGTCAAGCAACACGGCCTCACCGCCCGCGCCCGTGTGCTGGGCATGGCCAGTGCCGGTGTCGCCCCGCGGGTGATGGGCATCGGCCCGGTGCCGGCGGTACGCAAGCTGGTGGAGCGCCTGGGGTTGGCGGTCACTGACTTTGACGTGATCGAACTCAACGAAGCCTTCGCCAGCCAAGGCCTGGCGGTGCTGCGCGAACTGGGCATTGCCGACGATGCGCCGCAAGTCAACCCGAACGGCGGCGCCATTGCCCTCGGCCATCCCCTGGGGATGAGTGGTGCGCGGTTGGTGCTGACGGCCCTGCACCAATTGGAAAAAACCGGCGGCCGCAAAGGCCTGGCGACGATGTGCGTGGGCGTCGGCCAAGGCCTGGCCCTGGCGATTGAACGCGTCTGATAACTAAAAGAGGATTGCTCCATGAGTGACAAGCCCGGTTACCGGCGCCCGCAAGCGGGCACCCAACCTGATTACCTGCATCCGGCCTACCAGTCGACGAACCTGCGTTCGCCGTCCCAGCCGTTGGTGTTCCTGCCCCATTCCTTGTCGGAAATCACCGGCCCGACCATCGGCGCCGAACGTATCAATGACAAGGACAACGACCTGACGGCCCAGCATGACGGCGAGCCGCAAGGCGAGCGCATCATCATTCATGGCCGCGTGCTGGACGAAAACGGCCTGCCAGTGCCGGGCATTCTTGTGGAGATCTGGCAGGCCAATGCCGCCGGCCGCTACAACCACAAGCGCGACCTGCATGATGCACCCCTGGACCCGAATTTCACCGGCACCGGGCGCACCGTCACCGACGCCGACGGCTGGTACCAGTTCCAGACCATCAAGCCTGGCGCCTACCCGTGGGGCAACCACCACAACGCGTGGCGCCCGGCGCATATCCACTTTTCGCTGTTCGGCCCCAGCGTGCTGACGCGCTTGGTGACGCAAATGTATTTCCCGGGCGATCCGTTGCTGGAATACGACCCGATCTACAACTGCGTGCCGGATACCAGTGCCAAGCAGCGCTTGATCGCCAGTTTCGATCTGGAAAAAACCATTCCTTCCTATGCCCTCGGCTACCGCTGGGACATCGTCCTGCGCGGCCGCGACGCCACGCCGATGGAGAAATGAGATGACACTCAACGCGACCACGTCCCACACCGTCGGGCCGTATTACCACATTGGCCTGACCTGGCTGAACCGTGAAGACCTGACCGTCACTGCCACCCTCGGCGAACGCGTGGCAATCACCGGGCAAGTGGTGGACGGCAACGGTGATGTCGTCAACGACGCCATGCTGGAAGTCTGGCAGGCCAATGCCGCCGGCAAATATGCCCACCCCGAAGACGAGCAGGACAAAGCGCTCGACCCGAACTTCGAAGGCTTCGGCCGCGTGCCGGTGGATGCCGAAGGGCGTTTTCGCTTTACCACCATCAAGCCGGGCAGTGTGCCGGGGCTCAAGGGCACCACCCAGGCGCCGCACTTGGTGGTGCTGGTGTTTGCCCGTGGGTTGGTGAAGCACTTGCTGACGCGGATTTATTTTGACGGTGAGGCCTTGAACGGCGATGACCCGTTGCTGGCGTGTGTACCGGCGGAACGTCGTAGCACCCTGATTGCCAAGGCGGATGCGGACGGGGTTTATCAGTGGAATGTGATTTTGCAGGGAACAGATAAGGAAACGGTGTTCTTCGACTACTGAGTTGACGATCGTTCCCACGCTCTGCGTGGTAATGCATCCCGTGACGCTGCGCGTCACCCACGAACGGCAGGACGCGGAGCGTCCCATGCGGCATTCCCACGCAGAGCGTGGGAACGATCATCCAGGCTCCACCTATCCAAAAGTCTGCTTGCGGAACAGGGTTGTTGCAAAGTATGTCTAGGCTATAACCGTTCCCACTGAGTAAAAAAACATGACAACAAAAACCAGCCACTACACCGGAGAAGAACGCAGCAAACGGATCTTTGCGATTGTCGGTGCGTCCTCCGGCAACCTGGTCGAATGGTTCGACTTCTACGTCTATGCCTTTTGCGCGATTTATTTTGCCCCGGCGTTTTTCCCCTCGGATGACCCTACGGTGCAGTTGCTCAACACCGCCGGTGTGTTTGCCGCCGGGTTCCTGATGCGCCCGATTGGCGGCTGGTTGTTTGGCCGGGTGGCCGACAAGCACGGGCGTAAGAACTCGATGATGATTTCGGTGCTGATGATGTGCGGCGGTTCCCTGGTCATCGCCTTCCTGCCCACCTATAACGACATCGGTGCCTGGGCCCCGGCGTTGCTGTTGGTGGCGCGACTGTTCCAGGGCTTGTCGGTGGGCGGCGAGTACGGCACCACGGCCACCTACATGAGTGAAGTCGCGCTCAAGGGCCAGCGTGGCTTCTTCGCCTCGTTCCAGTACGTGACCCTGATCGGCGGCCAGTTGCTGGCGGTGCTGGTGGTGGTGATCCTGCAACAGGTCCTCACCGAAGAAGAACTGCGCGCCTGGGGCTGGCGCATTCCGTTTGTGATCGGTGCCATAGCTGCCGTGATCTCCCTGCTGCTGCGTCGGACCCTCAAAGAAACCACCAGCAAGGAAATGCGCGAAGACAAGGACGCCGGCAGTATCGTCGCGCTGTTTCGCGACCACGGCAAAGCCTTCATCACGGTGCTGGGCTACACCGCCGGCGGCTCGCTGATTTTCTACACCTTCACCACCTACATGCAGAAGTACCTGGTGAACACCGTGGGCATGCACGCCAAGACCTCGAGCTACATCATGACCGGCGCGCTGTTTCTGTACATGTGCATGCAGCCGTTGTTCGGCATGTTGGCCGACAAGATCGGCCGACGTAATTCGATGCTCTGGTTCGCTGGCCTTGGCACGCTGTTCACGGTGCCGATCCTGCTGACCTTGAAAACCGTGACCAGCCCGTTTCTGGCCTTTGTGCTGATCACCCTGGCCTTGGCGATTGTCAGCTTCTACACCTCCATCAGCGGCCTGGTCAAAGCGGAGATGTTCCCGCCGCAGGTGCGTGCATTGGGCGTGGGCCTGGCGTATGCAGTGGCTAACGCGGTGTTTGGCGGTTCGGCAGAAGTGGTTGCGCTGAGCCTCAAATCCATCGGCATGGAAAACACCTTTTATTGGTACGTCACCGCGATGATGGCGGTGGCCTTCCTGTTCAGCTTGCGCCTGCCGAAACAGGCGGCGTACCTGCATCACGATCTGTAAGGGATGAGTTATGACGTTGCGCACGAGCAATCAACTGTTCGACGCTTATTTCACCGCTGACAGCATGGCCGACGTGTTCTGTGACCAGGGACGCTTGCAGGGCATGCTGGATTTCGAAGCCGCACTGGCCCGGTCGCAGGCCCGCGTCGGGTTGATTCCCCAGGCCGCCGTCGCACCGATTGCCCAGGCGTGCCTGGCGTCGCTGTATGACGTGGATGCCCTTGGCAGCGCAATTGCCACGGCGGGCAACTCAGCGATTCCATTGGTGAAGGCGTTGGGCAAATTGATCGCCAGTGAGGACGCCGACGCCGAGCGTTATGTGCACCTGGGCGCCACCAGCCAGGACGTGATGGACACTGGCCTGGTGCTGCAACTGCGCCGTGGCGTAAAACTGATCGAGGCCGACCTGGCTCGCCTGGGGGATGTGTTGGCCGCCCAGGCCCAGCGATATGCCAGCGTGCCGTTGGCCGGGCGTACCTGGTTGCAGCACGCGACGCCGGTCACCCTGGGGATGAAAATCGCCGGTTGGCTGGGCGCGGTGACGCGCAGTCGCCAGCGCCTGGCCGAATTGAAGCCGCGCCTGCTGGTGCTGCAATTTGGCGGCGCGTCCGGCACCTTGGCGGCGCTCGGCGAACACGCCATGCCCGTGGCCGAAGCCTTGGCCGCCGAGTTGCAACTGGGCTTGCCGGAACAACCCTGGCACACCCAGCGTGACCGCCTGGTGGAATTTGCCAGCCTGCTTGGCCTGATCGCCGGCAGCCTCGGCAAGTTGGGCCGGGATATCAGCCTGTTGATGCAGACCGAAGCGGCGGAGGTGTTCGAGCCTTCGGCGCCGGGCAAGGGCGGTTCGTCCACCATGCCGCACAAGCGCAATCCGGTGGGCGCCGCGGTGCTGATCAGCGCAGCCACCCGCGTACCGGGCCTGGTGGCAACGATGTTCAGCGCCATGCCTCAAGAGCACGAACGCAGCCTGGGCTTGTGGCACGCCGAATGGGAAACCTTGCCAGAGATTTGCCGCCTGGTGTCCGGTGCCTTGCATCAGGCACTGCTGGTCAGTGAGGGGCTGGAGGTGAATGCCGAACGCATGGCACAGAACCTCGACCTGACCCAGGGCCTGGTGCTGGCCGAAGCGGTGAGTATCGTGCTCGCCCAACGCTTGGGCCGCGACACCGCGCATCATCTGCTGGAACAGTGCTGCAAACGTGCGGTCGCCGAGCAGCGCCATTTGCGCGCGGTGCTGGCGGATGAACCGCAGGTCACCGCCGAGCTGTCGGCGGCTGAACTGGACCGCCTGCTCGACCCGGCTCACTACCTGGGCCAGGCGTCCACCTGGGTCACGCGTGCAGTGACCGAACATTTTGCTTTGACTGCCTGAGGAGACCGCTGTGGCTTTTGTACAACTCGCCGAGGGCGAACTGCATTACCAACTCGAGGGGCCCGCCGACGCACCGGTATTGGTGCTGTCCAATTCCCTGGGTACCGACCTGCATATGTGGGATATCCAGATTCCGGCCTTTACCGAGCATTTTCGTGTGCTGCGCTTTGACACCCGCGGCCACGGCCAATCCCTGGTGACCGAGGGGCCTTACAGCATCGAGCAACTGGGTGCAGACGTGATCGCCCTGCTGGATGCGCTGGACATCCAGAAGGCGCATTTTTGCGGGCTGTCCATGGGCGGCTTGATTGGCCAATGGCTGGGCATTCATGCCGGCGAGCGTCTGCAACGCCTGGTGGTGTGTAACACCGCGGCCAAGATCGGCACGCCCGAGGTATGGAACCCGCGTATCGAAATGGTCCTGCGTGATGGCGCAGATGCGATGGTAGCGCTGCGCGATGCGTCGATTGCGCGCTGGTTCACCGCAGATTACGCCGCCGCCCACCCGCACCAGGCCAAGCAGATCACCGACATGCTCGCGGCCACGTCGCCCGAGGGCTATGCCGCCAACTGCGGCGCCGTGCGCGATGCAGATTTTCGTGAGCAACTGGCGTCGATCAAGGTGCCGACCCTGGTGATTGCCGGCACCGAAGACGCGGTGACGCCGCCAGCCGGTGGCCACTTTATCCAGAGTAATGTGCAGGGCGCCGAGTATGCCGAGTTCCATGCGGCGCACCTGTCCAATGTGCAAGCCGGTGCCGCGTTCAGCGACCGGGTGATCGAATTTTTGCTGGCCCGCTGAGGAGCTGTTTGTGGACGAAAAACAACGTTACGCCGAGGGCCTGCAGGTACGCCGCGAAGTACTGGGCGATGCCCATGTCGATCGCAGCCTCAATGCCCTTACCGAGTTCAACAGCGAGTTCCAGGAAATGATCACCCGCCACGCCTGGGGTGACATCTGGACCCGCCCGGGTCTGCCTCGGCATACCCGCAGCCTGATCACCATCGCGATGCTGATCGGCATGAACCGCAGTGAAGAACTGAAACTGCATCTGCGTGCTGCTGCCAGCAGCGGCGTGACCCGTGCCGAGATCAAGGAAGTGCTGATGCAGAGTGCGATCTACTGCGGGATCCCGGCAGCGAATGCGACGTTTCACCTGGCGGAGTCAGTGTGGGATGAGTTGGGCGTGGAGTCTCGCCAACAAGACTGAATGTGAAATGCAATCAAATGTGGGAGCTGGCTTGCCTGCGATTGCAGTGGGCCAGTCAATATTGGGCTGACTGACAGATTGCTATCGCAGGCAAGCCAGCTCCCACAGGGGATCGTCACACGTTTGGGGTATCAGTGGGAATCACCATCCCACACCCAATTCCACACCCCCGGCAGATGCACCGGCGCGTTCACAGCCTTGACCGTACGGGCCAGAGCTGCACGTTCCAGCGCGGCGTGGTCGGTATAGAACGGCTCTGCCGCTGTCTTCAAACCGTTGACCCGCGCGCTGTCCATCAGGATCTGCAAGTACTCCTGCATATGCCGCGCGGTGTAGCGGTTGATGTCATGGAAGGTCACCACCACCGGGATCACGCCCTCCACCGTCGGTAGCTCACCCACGGCAATACGCTCGCGCACCACCGACAGTTGCCGATACAGGTTGGCCCGCCGACGCGGGCTGGCGTTGAAGCCCCAGATCTTGCCGTCATTGGCACTCAGGTCCGTCAGCAGTACGTGCATGCCGTGGCGTTGGTAGGCGGCGAAGGTGCGCTTGTCGTAGTTCCAGAAGGGTGGGCGTACCAGCACAGGGGGCGCGCCCGTGATGGCGGCAATGTCTGCGGCCCCTTCGGTAAGGGTGTGTTCCCGGGTGGCGTCGTTCAGCCAGCGATGATTGGTGTGAAACGCCGTGGCGGTGTGAAAGGCCAGGACATGGCCGGCGGCGAATTCGCGTTCCATGGTCTTGCGCCCCCGGGCACTGCCGCCGGAGCGAGCGGCTTCGGTCTGCAGGAAGAACACCGCCTTGATCCCCGGCAGCACCGGGTTGTTGGCCAGGTCCGCCACTACCGAACGGCTCGGATTGTTGTAGCCCGAGGCGCTTGGGCCGTCATCGAAAGTCAGCAAAAAGCGGATCGGCGCCTGGGCCAGCAGGCGCTGTTCGGTTTGAGGCGTCAGGGCGATGGGCGCGCTGATACAGCCCCCCAGGCTCAAGGCCAGGGCAAACAGTGCGATTGCTGTAGCGAAGGATTTCATGCCGTGCAGGGCCCGAGTAAAGGCCGCTGCTGGGGGGGATCAGCAGCGGCAGGCGCGCACCATACAGTAAGTGTTGTGCCGGTTCACAGCAGACTGATCGGATAGCTGACGATCAACCGGTTCTCATCGAACTCGTTGTTGCTGTAATCCCTGCGCATGCTGGAATTGCGCCAGCGCACGTTGAGGTTTTTCAGCGCGCCGCTCTGCACTGTGTAGCCCACTTCGGTCTCGCGGCCCCACTCCTTGCCGTCGGTGATAGTGCCGGTGTGCACGTTGCTGCCGCTGATATAGCGGTTCATCAACGTCAGGCCCGGTACGCCGAGGGCGGCGAAGTTGTAGTCGTGGCGAACCTGCCAGGATTTTTCCTGTGCGTTGTCGTAGCTGGAGTTGTAGCTGTCGTTGGCCAGGGTGCCGCCGCTGGTGCCGTTGACGCGCATCCAGGCGCTGTCGCCGGTGAGTTTTTGCAGGCCGACGTAGAAGGTGTTGCCACCGTACCTGGCCGAAAACAGGCCGGACCAGGTTTTGTTGTCCAGGTCGCCGGCGCGGGCACTGCCGTCGTCCTTGCCGTAGAAAAAGCCCAGGTTGGCGCCCAGGGTCCAGTCGCCCACAGGCTGGCTGTGGATCAGATTGACGAACTGCTGGCTGTAGATGTCCTTGAGCTGGGCATTCCACACGCCGATTTGGGTGCGTTTGTCGTTGAATGCGTATTCGGCGCCCTGGAAGTTGAAGCGGTCGGAGGTGAAGGCGGTTTTGCCGACCATCGACATGTCGCTCATGCTGCCGTCGTCCCGCGGGCTGTTGGCGCGGAACTGGCCGCCATAGAGGGTCAGGCCGTCGATTTCCTTGGAGGTTATCTGCCCGCCACGCAGGGTTTGCGGCAGGGAGCGGCCATCGTCGGAGCGCAGGATCGGCAGCACCGGCATCCATTCGCCCACCTTCAGCTCGGTCTTGGAAAAGCGCGCCTTGAATGCCACGCCCAGCCGGCCAAACTCATCGGCTGGCCGGCCGTCATGGTCCAGCGGCAGCAACTGCGTGCCGCCCGTGCCACGGCCGCCATCGAGCTTGAGCGAGTACAAGCCCAGCACGTCCACACCAAAACCGACTGTGCCCTGGGTGAAACCGGACTTGGCGTCGAGGATGAAACTTTGTGTCCACTCCTGCGCGCCACCCTGGGCTTTGGTCGGGTTGGTGAAGTTGCGGTTGAAGAAGAAGTTACGCAGGTTGAGGTTGGCGCTGGCGTCTTCGAGAAAGCCGTGCTCCTGGGCGAAAACGGGCAGGGCAGAACTGGCGACAGCAGCCGCCAGCAGCAGCTGGCGCGGTTGGAAAGTGCTCATGGTGTGGACCTGTTGTTATTGGGTTTATGCAGGTGACGGCCATGGTGCGCGGCGGTGCGGGGGCGATGAAAGTGGGGGAGGGCGGGTTGTGGGCGATGATCGAACGTAACTTGTGAGGGCAATAACGCAGGCATAAAAAAACCGCTTCCGGTAAGGGAAGCGGTTTTTTCACACCCGCGCTATCAGAACAACTTCAACGGCGGTGCTTGTTCTTTCAACGGCTCGTTCTTCGCGGTCTGCTCGTTCCAGCCACCGCCGAGGGCCTTGTACAGGTTGACCTCGCTGGTGAGCTGCGCCAGGCGGTCGGTGATCAGCGATTGCTGGGCACTGAACAGTTGGCGCTGGGCGTCGAGGAAGGTCAGGTTGCTGTCGACACCAATGCGGTAGCGACGCTCGGCCAGGCGGTAGTAATCCTGGTTAGCCTCGACGAAGCCGCGCTGGGCATCCAGTTGCTGCTTGTAGGTCGCACGCGCGGCGAGGCCGTCGGAGACTTCCTGGAAGCCGGTCTGGATGGCCTTCTCGTAGTTGGCCACGTTGATCTCTTTCTGGATCTTCGAGTAGTCCAGGCTTGCGCGCAGGCTACCGGCGTTGAAGATCGGGATGTTGATCTGCGGGGCAAACGCCCAGGTCCCCGAACCGCCTTTGAACAGGCCGCCCAGGGTAGGGCTGGCGGTACCGGCGCTGGCGGTCAGGCTGATGCTCGGGAAGAACGCCGCACGGGCCGCGCCGATATTGGCGTTGGCCGCCTTGAGGTTGTACTCGGCCTGCACAATGTCGGGACGACGTTGCAACAGGTCCGATGGCAACCCGGCCGGCACTTCGCTGAGCAGGTCATCGGACAGCGGCTTGCTGGCGATATTCGCTGGCAGGCCGGTGCCCAGCAGCAGGGTCAGGCTGTTTTCGTCCTGGGCCACCTGGCGGGTGTAACGCGCCAGTTGCACACGGGCGTTTTCTACCGAGGTGCGTGCCTGGCTGAGGTCGAGGGCCGAGGCCACGCCGACTTCATTGCTGCGCGAGGTGAGCTTGTAGCTTTGCTCGAACGCGGCCAGGGTGTCCTGGGTCAGCTTGAGCAACTCCTTGTCGGCCTGCCAGGTCAGGTAGGCATTCGCCACGCTGGCCACCAGGCTGATTTGGGTGCTGCGGCGCGCTTCTTCAGTGGCGAAGTACTTTTGCAGCGCTTCTTCACTGAGGCTGCGCACGCGGCCGAACAGGTCCAGCTCGTACGAACTGATGCCCAGGCCCGCCGAGTACTGGCTGGCAATAGTCGAATCGCCGGTCTGCGACAGCTTGGCCGGGGTACGCGAACGGCTGCCGTTTCCGGTGGCCGATACCGCCGGGAACAGGTCGGCACGCTGGATCTGGTACTGCGCTGCATAGGCGTCGATGTTCAGCGCCGCGACACGCAGGTCACGGTTGTTCACCAACGCGGTCTGGATCAGCTGTTGCAGGGCAGGGTCATGGAAAAACTGCTTCCAGCCTTGCTCGGCAGCGGCCTGGCTCGGCGCCTGGGCCGACGAATACGCCGGCCCCTGCGGGAATTGCGCGGCCACCGGCGCTTCGGGGCGCTGATAGTCAGGTATCAGCGAGCAGCCACTGAGCACGAATGCGGTGACGGCTAGGGAAAGTAGCGACTTGCTCATTGGCCAGCCTCTTTAGGAGTTTCAGTAGTGTCTTTCTTTTTGCGTTCGCCAGCAGCGGATACCGTTGCGTAGAACAGTGGCACCCAGAAGATCGCCAGCACAGTGGCCGTGATCATACCGCCGATAACGCCGGTACCGATTGCGTGCTGGCTGCCTGAGCCGGCGCCGGTGGAGATTGCCAGCGGCAGTACGCCGAGCATGAACGCCAACGAGGTCATGATGATCGGGCGCAGACGCATGCGGGACGCTTCGATAGCCGCCTCGACGATGCCTTTGCCTTGCTCATGCAGTTCCTTGGCGAATTCCACGATGAGAATGGCGTTTTTCGCCGCCAGGCCCACCGTCACCAACAGACCCACCTGGAAGAACACGTCGTTGGACAAGCCGCGCATGCTGGTGGCGATCAGTGCACCGATCACACCCAGTGGCACAACCAGAATCACCGCGATCGGGATCGACCAGCTTTCGTACAGTGCTGCCAGGCACAGGAACACGACCAGCAGCGACAACGCGTACAGCGCTGGCGCCTGGGAACCGGAAAGGCGTTCTTCGTACGACAGGCCTGTCCAGGCATAACCGACACCGGCCGGCAGCTCTTTGGCAATGCGTTCGACTTCAGCCATCGCATCACCGGTACTGTAGCCCGGTGCCGGGGTACCGAGGATTTCCATCGCCGCTACACCGTTGTATCGCGAAAGCTTGGGCGAACCGTAGATCCACTGGCCCGACGAGATGGCCGACAGCGGCACCATTTTCCCGTCGTTGCTGCGCACGTACCATTTGTCCAGGTCTTCGGGCGACATGCGGCTGGCGGCGTCACCTTGTACATACACCTTCTTCACGCGACCACGGTCGATGAAGTCGTTGATGTAGCTGCCACCCAAGGCAATGGCCAGGGTCTGCTGGATATCGGCGAGGCTGATGCCTTGGGCACTGGCCTTCTCGTCGTCAACGGTCAGCTCGTACTGCGGCTCATCGTTCACGCCGTTAGGACGTACGCCGGCCAGCACCTTGCTCTGTGCCGCCGCGCCCAGGAACTGGTTACGTGCAGCCATCAGCTTGTCGTGGCCGACGCCACCCTGGTCTTGCAGGAACACGTCGAAACCGGTGGCGTTACCCAGTTCCAGTACCGAAGGCGGCACGATGGCAAATACCATGGCGTCCTTGAAGGCCCCGAAGAAGTAACCCTGGGCACGCTTGGCCACTTCGAACACCGATTGGGTCGAGTCACGCTCATCCCACGGCTTGAGCATCACGAACGCGAGACCCGAGCTCTGGCCACGGCCAGCAAAGTTGAAGCCGTTCACGGTAAACACCGACTTCACTGCCTTGCCTTCGCCTGGCTCGCCTTCCTTGTCGTTCAGCAGGAAGGCACGCATGTCGTCGACGACTTTTTGCGTGCGCTCAGCCGAAGCACCAACCGGTGTCTGCACCTGGGCGAAGATCACACCCTGGTCTTCCTCAGGCAGGAACGCGCTTGGAATACGGGTGAACATCCAGATCATGCCGACCAGGATCAGCGCATACACCAGGAACGCCGGGATCTTGTGCTTGATCATGCCGCCCACGCCGCGCTCGTACTTGAGTACGCCACGGTCGAAGGTGCGGTTGAACCAGCCGAAGAAGCCGCGCTTGGGTTGGCCGTGTTTTTCCGGATCAATCGGCTTGAGCATGGTGGCGCACAAGGCCGGGGTAAAGATCAGGGCTACGAGTACCGACAACGCCATCGCCGAAACAATGGTGATGGAGAACTGCCGGTAGATCACACCGGTGGAACCACCGAAGAACGCCATCGGCAGCAGTACCGCCGAGAGTACCAGGGCAATACCCACCAGGGCGCCCTGGATCTGGCCCATGGACTTGATCGTTGCTTCCTTGGGCGACAGGTGCTCCTCGGCCATTACCCGTTCGACGTTTTCCACCACGACGATGGCATCGTCCACCAGCAAGCCGATGGCCAGGATCATGCCGAACATGGTCAGGGTGTTGATGGTGAAGCCGCACGCCGCCAGGATCCCGAAGGTACCCAGCAATACCACCGGTACGGTCATGGTGGTGATGATGGTGGCGCGGAAGTTCTGCAAGAACAGGAACATCACCAGGAACACCAGCACGATCGCTTCGACCAGGGTGTGAACCACACCGGAGATCGATTCGGTCACCACCGGGGTGGTGTCATACGGCACCACCGCCTTCATGCCAGGCGGGAAGAACGGTTCCAGGGACTTGACTGTTTCGCGGATGGCCTTGCCGGTGTCCAGTGCGTTGGCACCGGCCGCCAGCTTGATCGCCATACCCGAAGCCGGCTTGCCGTTGAACTGTGCACTGATGCTGTAGTTCTGGCCGCCAAGTTCGATACGCGCGACGTCACCCAGGCGAACCTGCGAGCCGTCGGTGTTCACCTTCATCAGGATCTTGGCGAATTCCTCGGTGCTTTGCAGGCGCGTCTTGCCGATGATCGTGGCGTTCAGCTGGGTGCCGGGCAGGGCAGGCAGGCCGCCCAATTGGCCGGTGGCCACCTGCACGTTCTGAGCCTTGATGGCATTGCTGACGTCCACTGGCGTGAGCTGGTAGTTGTTCAGCTTGGCCGGGTCGAGCCAGATACGCATGGCGTACTGCGAACCGAACACCTGGAAGTCACCCACCCCCGCAGTACGGGAGATCGGGTCCTGGATGTTGGACACGATGTAGTTGGAGAGGTCGTCCTTGGTCATGCTGCCGTCTTCCGACACCAGACCGATCACCATCAGGAAGTTCTTCACCGACTTGGTCACACGGATACCCTGTTGCTGCACTTCTTGCGGCAGCAGTGGGGTGGCCAGGTTCAGCTTGTTCTGTACCTGAACCTGGGCGATATCCGGGTTGGTACCCTGGTTGAACGTCACGGTGATGGTCATGCTGCCGTCGGAGTTACTGTCCGAGGAGACATAACGCAGGTTGTCGATACCGTTGAGCTGTTGCTCGATGACCTGCACCACGGTGTCCTGCACGGTTTGTGCGGACGCGCCTGGGTAGGTCACCTGGATATCAATGGCCGTTGGCGCAATGGCCGGGTATTGGTTGATGGGCAACTTCAGGATCGAGAGTGCCCCGACCAGCATGATCACCAGGGCAATTACCCAGGCGAAAATGGGACGGTCGATAAAAAATTTCGACATGGATTACTCCCCTTGACCAGCAGCGGCAGCAGGCGCAGCAGCGGTACCGGCGGGTTTGGCGTTGGAGGCTTCCGTGACCTTCACCTCGGCGCCCGGCTTGACGTACTGCAAGCCTTCGGTGATGACGCGATCACCGGCATTGAGGCCTTTTTCCACCAGCCAGTAGGCACCGGCGGTACGGTTGGCAACCAGTTCGCGTTGCTCGACCTTGTTGTCCTTGTTCACGATCAGCGCCGTCGGAATGCCGCGCAGGTCACGGGTCACGCCTTGCTGCGGAGCCAGGATGGCCTTGCTGTTCACACCGGCCAGCAACTGGGCGTGCACGAACATGCCCGGCAGCAGCACATGGTCAGGGTTGGGGAACACGGCGCGCAGGGTCACGGAACCGGTGGTCTGGTCGACCGACACTTCGGAGAACTCCAGCTTGCCGTCCTGGGCGTAGGCCGTGCCGTCTTCCAGGGTCAGCTTGACCTTGGCAGCGTTGTCGCCGGCTTTTTCCAGTTGGCCGCTGGCCAGGTCGCGACGCAGCTTGAGCATTTCAGCCGAAGATTGCGTGACGTCGACGTAGATCGGGTCCAGTTGCTGGATCACCGCCATGGCGTCGGCCTGGCCGTTGCTGACCAGTGCGCCTTCGGTCACCGCAGAACGGCCGATACGCCCGGAGATCGGCGCGTACACCTTGGTGTAGCGCACGTTGATCTGGGCGGTTTGAACGTTTGCCTCGGCCGTCATGCGGTTGGCAACGGCGGTGTCGTATTCCTGGCGGCTGACGGCTTGCTCATCGACCAATTGCTTGTAGCGATCGGTGATGGACTTGGTCTGGGTCAGGCTGGCTTGCGCGCTTTTGAGCGTGGCCTCATACACCGACGGGTCGATCTGGTAGAGCTGTTGCCCTTCCTTCACGTCGGCGCCTTCCTTGAACAGGCGCTTGAGAATGATGCCGTTGACCTGCGGCCGAACTTCCGCAATGCGAAAGGCCGTGGTGCGGCCTGGCAGCTCGGTGGTCAGGGTATAGGCTTGCGGTTGAATGGTGACCACGCCGACCTGAGGGGTTTGAGCGGGCGGTGCCGCTTCTTCCTTTTTACATCCGCTGAGCAGCGATGCCAGGGCGACGGCAGTGACCAGAGCGGTAACAGCTGGCTTAAGTTGCATGAAGATCCTCGGGTCAGGCGCGCAGAGTGCGCACAAGAAGTGTGGAAGGGTAAAAAACAAGCCGTGAGTGGATAAGTAGCTTGCTACGCAATATACTTACGTTCATGGTTGTTTGTAAACTCTTGACAGGCTTCGCGCAATGCTGACAAAGCACCGCCGCAAGCCTCGATTCTAGTACGTTCGGCGCCCATGACGGCGTCGTCCCACAATTATTCAGATGGTGGTCAAGTACCATCCACAGTGTCCTGATTGAGGTTTTACTGCCATGGTTCGTCGCACCAAAGAGGAAGCTCAGGAAACGCGCAGCCAGATTCTCCAAGCCGCCGAGCAAGCCTTTTATGAGCGTGGCGTGGCGCGTACCACCCTGGCGGACATCGCCGCGCTGGCAGGGGTGACGCGCGGGGCTATCTATTGGCATTTCAGCAATAAGTCCGATTTGCTCCAGGCCTTGCTCGACACGCTGCACGAACCCCTGGACGAATTGGCCCGGGCAAGTGAAAGCGAGGATGAAGTCGACCCGCTGGGCTGTATGCGCAAGCTGCTGATTCATCTCTACCATGAAGTGGCCCTGGACCCGAAAACCCGGCGCATCAACGAGATTCTGTTTCATAAGTGCGAGTTCACCGACGAAATGTGCGACATGCGCCGCCAGCGCCAGACCCACAGCCTGGAATGCAACCTGCGTATCAGCCTGACGTTGCGTAACGCGGTCAATCGCGGGCAACTGCCTGAAAATCTCGACACCACCCGTGGGGCTGTCTGCATGCATGCCTTTATCCACGGTTTGATCGGCCAGTGGCTGCTGGTCCCCGATAGCTTTGAACTGCACCAGGACGCCGAGCGCTGGGCTGATATAGGGCTGGACATGCTGCGCCTGAGCCCCAGCCTGCGCAATTGAAACAAAATGCGTAATTGCAACCCGTTGTGTCAACAGTAAAGCCTAAAGACGGTCAATCGTCCTTCTGCCTGATTTGTGGGGTGACTTTATATACGGCATGGCGGGCGGTTGATAGGTAGCCGGCTAAGTATTTTGTAGCGATATTGTTGCGGTTCTGTGAAGCGATGTTTCCAAGAGGCTACCCCTGACACTGTAGGAGCGAGCTTGCTCGCGAAAAACTGACAGACGCCGCGTTCATTCAGGAAGCGCGCGTTATCGTTGACGTTTTTCGCGAGCAAGCTCGCTCCTACAGTATTGGGTTTGCGGGTTACGTTAGATCGGCAGCGTCGGGTAGTCGATGTAACCCACCGGGCCTTTGCCATAGAAGGTTTCCGGGTGCGGCTCGTTCAACGGCGCATCGGCCTTCAGTCGCGCCGGCAGGTCTGGGTTGGCGATGAAGGGAATACCAAAGGCCACCGCATCCGCCTTGCCCGCCGCCAGCCAGGCATTGGCGCTGTCTTTGGTGAAGCGCTCGTTGGCGATGTACGCACCGCCGAAGGCTTTTTTCAGCTGTGGGCCAAGGCTGTCTGCGCCTTCTTTTTCACGGGAGCAGATGAACGCGATGCCACGCTTGCCCAGTTCACTGGCGACGTAGGTGAAGGTCTCGGCGAGGTTGTCGTCGCCCATGTCATGCGCATCAGCACGCGGTGCCAGGTGCACGCCCACGCGGCCGGCGCCCCAGACTTCGATGGCGGCGTCGGTGACTTCCAGCAACAGGCGCGCACGGTTTTCCAGGGAGCCACCGTACTGGTCGGTGCGCTGGTTGGTGCTGCTTTGCAGGAACTGGTCGAGCAGGTAGCCGTTGGCGCCGTGGATTTCCACGCCGTCGAAACCGGCGGCCTTGGCGTTCTCGGCGCCGGTGCGGTAAGCGTCGACGATGTCGGCGATTTCAGCGGTTTCCAGGGCGCGCGGGGTAGGGTAGTCGGCCAGTGGGCGAACCAGGCTGACGTGGCCTTTAGCCTGGACTGCACTCGGGGCCACCGGAGTTTCGCCGTCCAGGTAGGACTCGTGGGAGATGCGGCCAACATGCCACAACTGCAGGAAGATCTTGCCGCCCGCGCCATGCACGGCCTTGGTGATGTTGGCCCAGCCGCGCACCTGATCGTTGGACCAGATGCCGGGGGTGTCCGGGTAGCCCACGCCCATCGGTGTCACGGAAGTGGCTTCGCTGAGGATCAGCCCGGCGGAGGCGCGCTGCACGTAGTACTCGGCCATCAGCGCATTGGGCACGCGCCCGGCATCCGCGCGGCAGCGGGTCAGCGGCGCCATGATGATGCGGTTCGACAGCTGCACGTCGCCCAGTGTGATCGGATCGAAAATAGTCGTCATGGAAAAAACACCTTCTCTTTAAGTTGATCAGTGGGTCGCGGGGGCCAGGTCGGCATTGCCGCCCTGACGGAAAGTGATCAGGGTCACCAGCAGCGCGAGAATCGCCAGTGCGGCGGCCGCCAGCGGCACGCTGGTCAGGCCGAAGCCGTGGGCAATCACGCTGCCGCCGACCCAGGCGCCGAGGGCGTTGCCAATGTTGAAGGCGCCGATGTTCAAGGTGGATACCAGGTTCGGCGCGGCCTTGCCGAAGGTCACCACATTGATTTGCAGCGCCGGCACGGCGGCGAACGAGGCGGTGGCCCACAGGAACAGGGTGATCTCGGTTGGGATCACCGCAACGCTGGTCCAGCTCAGCAGCGTGGACACCACCGCCATGCTGGTGAACACGCCGATCAAGGTGGCCGCCAGGCGCTTATCTGCCAGTTTGCCGCCGATGATGTTGCCCACGGTGAGGCCCAGGCCGATCAGCAACAGGGTCCAGGTCACGCCTTTGGGCGATACGCCGGTGACATCGCCGAGCAGCGGTGCGACATAGGTAAAGAGGGTGAACATCGACGCGGCAAACAGCGCAGTCATGCTCAGCGACAGCCAGATACCGGCACCCTTGAGGGCGGCCAGTTCGGCGCGCATGTCGAGTTTTTCTTCGTCACGCTTGGCGGGCAAGAAGCGAATAAGGCCGATCAAGGCGATCACGCCAATCACGGTCACGGCCCAGAAGGTCGAGCGCCAGCCGGCTTCCTGGCCCAGCGCCGTACCCAGGGGCACGCCCAGCACGTTGGCCAGGGTCAACCCGGTGAACATCAGCGCCACCGCCGACGCACGTTTGTTGGCCGGCACCAGGTTGGCCGCCACCACTGAACCAATCCCGAAGAAGGCACCGTGGCACAACGCCGTTACCACACGGGCAAACATCAGCACGTTGTAGTCGCTTGCCAGGGCACAGAGCAGGTTGCCGATAATGAAAATACCCATCAACGCTACCAGCGCCGCCTTGCGTGGCAGCTTGGCGGTAGCCAGTGCCATGAACGGTGCGCCGATGGCCACGCCCAGGGCGTAGCCGGTCACCAGCCAGCCGGCGCCGGGAATCGACACACCCAGGTCCGCCGCCACATCGGGCAGCAAGCCCATGATGACGAACTCGGTGGTGCCGATGGCGAAGGCGCTCAGGGCCAGTATGAGTAGCGAGAGGGGCATGGGGCGTGTCCTTGGTGATTACGGTGCGCTGAGTTCGTTGATGAGCGCCGTGAGAAAGGCTTGGATCACTTCCTCGTTGCGCTTGAAAAAGTGCCACTGCCCGGCCTTCTGGCTGCTGATCAACCCCGCCCGTTGCAAGGTGGCCAGGTGGGCCGACACGGTCGACTGGGACAAGCCGCAGCGCTGGTCGATCTGCCCGGCGCAGATGCCGTATTCGTGGTTGTGCAACTGCTCGGGGAACTGCACTTTGGGGTCTTTGAGCCAGGTGAGGATGTCTCGTCGTACTGGGTGCGCCAGGGCTTTTATTATTTCGTCGAGGTCGATGGACATGGCAGGGTGCTCGGTGTCGTAAAGCGTTATATCGCGATGAGGCGAACTTTAAATCGTCATATCCCGATATACCAATATGATTTTGATCTGAGGTCAAAGCGAATCGGTATATCGGGTTATAACGATATGTTGGTGGCAGTGGTAGACTGCGCGGCATGAATTATCTCGCACATCTGCACCTGGGCGGCCAACTTCCTGGGCAATTGCTGGGCAGCCTCTATGGCGACTTCGTCAAAGGCCGCCTGCAGGGCCAGTTCAGCCCGCAAATCGAAGCGGCGATCCAGCTGCATCGCTCCATCGACCGGTTCACCGACAGCCACCCCTTGGTGGGGGAGGCGTTGTCGCGTTTCAGCCAGACCCGCAGGCGCTATGCCGGCATCGTCCTTGATGTGTTTTTTGACCATTGCCTGGCGCGCGATTGGGCGCTGTATGCCGACCAGCCCCTGGAGCGTTTTACGTCCCAGGTGTATCGGGTGTTGGCGGCCGAACCCGCGTTGCCGGGGCGGCTGGCGCAGATCGCACCCTATATGGCAGCCGATGATTGGTTGGGCTCGTACCGCGAGTTTGCGGTGATGGACCAGGTGCTGCGGGGGATTTCGCGGCGGCTGACACAGCCTGAAGAGTTAGGGTATGCGATGCAGGAGTTGCGGGTTTTGTATGAGCCGCTGAGTGAGGACTTTCGACTGTTCTACCCAGAGTTGCAGAAGTTTGCACAATCTCAACTGACTACATGAGATCTGAATGTGGGAGCTGGCTTGCCTGCGATAGCGGCCTACCTGTTGAGAATGCTGTGGCTGACCCACCGCCATCGCAGGCAAGCCAGCTCCCACATTTTAGAGGGTGTTCACATTGCTTCAGGCGGCGAATGCTGGCCGAGCAGCCACTTGCTCAGTCTCCGGCACCGGCCCGAACAACGCCTTCTGCACCGCCTGCTGCGCCTGATACGCCAATGCCGCACGTTCCTGCCCAGCGCAAGCAATCGGCTTGAGCACATGAATCTCCACATCGCCGCGGTCATTGGAAAACAAGCGCATCAGGTGTGAGAGCAAATCATCATCGCCAATAAAGGGCGCCAGCGGGTCGACTTGGCCGTCGCGCAGATACCGAATCGCTACCGGCTGCAGTGACACATCCGCATCGATCGCGCTGGCCAGCAAGCGCCCATGAAACGTGCGCAGGCCGCGCCCGTCGGTGGTGGTGCCTTCGGGGAACATCAGCAAGGGGTGCTGTTGTTCCAGATGACGGGTCATCTGCTTGCGGATCAACTGGCTGTCACCTGAACCGCGACGAATAAACAGGCTGCCCGCCTTGGCCGCCAGCCAGCCCGCCACCGGCCAGGTACGCACCTCGGCCTTGGACAAAAACGACATCGGCGCCACCATGCCCAGCAACGGGATGTCCGTCCAGGACACGTGATTGCTCACCCACAGCATCGGCGTTTGCGGCAACTCGCCGTGCACCGTCACGCGAAAGGGCAGGGCGTTGGTCAGTCGCGCCATAAAGAAGCGTGACCAACGCTGGCGCCGCACCATCGAGTTAGCCACCCCCAGGCGCTCGAACAGGCCAAACACACTGGCCATGCTCAACCCCAGCCCCACCACCAACAACACGCGGGCGATGCGCCCGTAAATGCGCAGGCGGTTCATCACATGGCCGCCTTGAAGTGGCGCGCATAACGCGGGCACAACTCGTCGCGCTTGAGCAGGATAAACACGTCGGCCACCTGGAAGTCTTCATCCCAGCACGGCTCGCCGCAGATCTTCGCGCCCAGGCGCATGTAGGCCTTGAGCAGCGGCGGCATTTCGGCGATGACGTTGGACGGCAAGTCCAGGGCCGGCAGCGGTTTTTTTGGTTCGGCGCGCAGGTGTTCGTTGCACAGGTAGCGCTCGCGCAAGCGCTGCATGATCGCGTGGGCCTGGATGCCGCCATCGTGCATCGGGATGCTGGCGCAGCCCATCAGGTAGCAGTAGCCGCCCTGGTTGAGCACCTCGGCCAACTCGCCCCAGAGCACCGCGATGGTGCCACCATTGCGGTAGGCCGGGTCGACGCAGGTACGGCCGATTTCCAGGATCGGGCCCTGCAAGTGCAGCAGGCCATGCAGGCTGAATTCTTCTTCACTGTAGAACCGGCCCAGGGTGCTGGCCGCCTGGTGGTCGAGCAGACGGGTGGTGGCGACAAGTCGGCCGCTGTTCAAATCCCGCACGCCGATATGGCTGCAGTGAACATCATAGTCATCCATGTCCAGACCCAGTTCCGCGCCCTTCAGCTTGGCGTTGAACTCGCCGCTGAACACGTTGAACCGCAGGGCCTGGGCTTCCTGCAATGCCTGTGCGCCTACCAGGCGTTCGGCTTGCAGACGGCGTTCATTGCCTTTGTCGCTGATGCGGGCGATCTGAGTCATAGCGAGTCTCCGGGTGCCGGCCAGGTTGCGGCCAGTCGACTTTGTTGTCCAAAGTCAGGCTATGTAGCCTCGGTGTCAGCTCCATGAAGTTACGGTGACGGTTGGATGACAGGCCCCTTGTCGCAAATCTGTCACTGGCGTGGGCTAGGCTCGCGGGCTTGAATGCCCCCTTGAGTTCGCGTCCATGGTCCGAGGCCTGTTGTGCGTTGCCCTGCTGTTTGTCACCGTGAATGCCCGCGCTGAAATCTGGCCTGAAAAGGAGTGGGCCATGGGCACGCTTCTCGCCGGTCCCGCTGTCGATGCCCTGGACGCCTACGCTTTCCCACCCCGCGACGATGCCACCCGCACCGGTATTCGCACCGATGCGTTGCTGGTCATTCGTGACGGCCAAATCATTTATGAACGCTACGCCGCGCCCACCACTGCGAGCACGCCGCACCTGACCTGGTCCGTCAGCAAAAGCCTGATGGCTACCGTGCTGGGCGTGGCCTATGGGCAAGGCCGCTTCAAACTCAGCGACCCCGCTGCACGTTTCTATCCGGCGATGAAGCAGCATCCCAAGGTGAGCATGGCCGACCTGCTGCACTGGGCCTCGGGGTTGGATTGGCAGGAAGACTACGAATACGCCCCATTGAAATCTTCGGTGGTGGCGATGCTCTACACCCGTGGCCACACCGACATGGCGCAATTCGCAGCGGATACCGATGCGGTCGCCGCTCCGGGTCAGGCTTTCCGTTATTCCAGTGGCGACAGCACTATCCTGTCCGCTGCGCTCAAGGGCATGCTCGGCCACAAGGCCTACATGACCTACCCGTGGGACGCGCTGTTCCAGCCCCTGGGCATTCGCGACGCAACCTGGGAAACCGATGCCGATGAGACGTTTGTCGCGTCATCCTATGCCTACCTCACGGCCCGCGATCTGGCACGAGTAGGGCTACTGATGGCGCGAGATGGACGTTGGGGCGAGCGGCAACTGCTGCCCCAGGACTGGGTCGCCTTCAACCGCAGGCCCTTCGACCACTACAAAGCCGGCCAGGATGAAGCCGTGCCGGGCGGCCATTGGTGGCTCAACACCGGCGCCCCCCAACCCTGGCCCGGCGCACCGGCCACCACCTTCGCCGCGCTGGGGCACTGGGGCCAGGCGCTGTTTGTGCTGCCCGACGAACACCTGGTGATCGTGCGCTACGGCGATGATCGGGATGGCAGTTACCGGCATAACGAACTGCTCCAACGCGTGCTGGCGGCGGTGCGCTCATGATCCGTCGTCATCCATTTATCAGCGTTTTACTGGTGTTGTTTATCGCACTCTTGGGCTGGGTTTGGCATGAACGCGTCAACCTGCAAGCCTTCCCCGACATCATCGCGGCGTACACCGCCAAGGAGTACTGCTCGTGCCGGTACGTGGCCAACAACCCGGCGCAGTATTGCCTGGGGTATGTGAAGCAGTACGTGCCCATCAGTGCGTTTATCGATACGCCGGAACGCAGTGAAGTGACGGCAAGTGGGTTGGGGCGTACGCATACAGCGCGATGGATGGGCAACCGCCAAGGCTGCCGCCTGACTCCCTGACACCCCCATCACCCCCTGTGGGAGCGGGCTTGCTCGCGAATGCGGTGGGTCAGTCAACACATGTATTGGCTGGTATTGCGCATTCGCGAGCAAGCCCGCTCCCACAGGGAATATGCGCTGGCAGTTAGATCCGGGGACGCAATGGCGCTGGTTTTTTGCTGATGTCGGACCTCTGCTGAGGCCCGTTTGAGCTACCTGAACTTCACAAGCATCGCTGCAACTACCCCCCATGTGAATGACGTGAACATCAGCGTCATATTGACGATCAGACGTCGTTTCAGACGAGCTGGAAATGTTTCGATATCAGCAGGGTTTACATCACCGGTAAGAACATAAGCCCTCGGCCACACGACCATCCCCGCGATTTTTGATATTTCCAAGAGTGACCAAATCAAGCCCCGTTTTCCCAGGCTATCTCCCCAGAGGTAGATATACCGACTGTTTTTCAAAGCCTCCTTTAATGCGTCCAGATGACGGTGGCTCAGGTGCAAACTATGAGCGATCCCGGCAACTGAGAGCAGACCTGGGGCCCCCAAAACAATGATTGCAGCCCAGGGAGGCCAAGTGTCGATACTGGTCATGGTTGAGTCATTTCGTAAATTTTTTCTCCGATAGCTTCGCCAGTCATACTACCAACAGTCGTACCCATCCATGCGCCTGTCCCTACTATAGCTGCGATGCATACAACACCTCCGATACCTCCAGTGGCTACGCCAATCGCCAGGCAGATCGGACCACTGGCAGAACTAGCCATCGCGCCACCTGCAACGCCGAGGGCAGTTGAAAGCCCAAATTTTCCGCCTTCAGTAAACTTGACCTTTTCGCAAGCTGGTCCAGATTCGCCGTTACACACCTGCTCAATAGCCGTCAGCGAAGACACTCCGCCAATCCCAATCGCGATGTAACCGCCCGCCTTCATGTATCTGGCCGCACGGCTGGTCGCTTCCACATGCGCCGAATAACCCGGAATCTGCCCAGGCCCACCCGCTTTGTCCCAATGATGTACCAAGCTGCGACTGGAAATGCCGAGGGCCGTTTTCAACTTGGGATGGTCGCCCAGGGTGGTTTGGCCACGCAGTCGAGTGGAGTTCAACAGATGGGCATCCAGCTGGTTCATAAGACGCTGTCGATCCGCGAAGAACTGGGGCGATTTAAGGTGACCGTGCTGACGATAATTTTGTTGATGCAGGCGCTCGATGGCTTGGAGGGTGTCGCGCAGGTTGTTCAGGTGAGTTTCCATCACCACAGCGCTGACGCCGAGCCAGGTTGAGGTATGGCCGATAAAGCCAGCGATCTCGGCACCGTGGCGATAGAGAAAGTCAGCCTCGTCCGGCGTCAGCTCATCCAGTGATGCGCTGACGTGTTGAGCCGCCTGCATCAGTTGCGCTTCCTGATAGGTGCAGGAGGTGTTGTTCGGGTCGCTGAGCACGATCATCGAGCCGGCTTTGACGGGCCCTGTGTTGGGATTCAGCGATTGAAACTTGCGCATTACAGCCGGGTCGAGCGTCGGAAAAAGTGTGGCTTCCAGCGCCTCGCGGCTCATGCTTTTGGGCACGATGTAAAAACCTGGCTCTTCGCCTATGAGCGCTTTAAATGCGGCAAATGCGGATTGGGGCGACTCACTTGGCGAGGTGGAGGTGCGTTGAGAGGACGCTGCCCAGTGGGTTACTGGCTGGACCGGCTCAGCGGCCAGTCTGTTGGCGCTTACGACCGAGCCACCTCTGCCATGGTACTCGCCGAATAACGCCAAAGGAATCAGCTCGGCTTTACAGGGACAGCCGCTGTAACTATCCACCGTACCGGCAACAAGCTGGCCATTGCTCTCCATGAAGGAAATGCCGCCGATGATCTTGTACGTTTGCCCATCCTTGCCGCAGGTAACTGGGTCACCTTCGCAGGCACGAAGACGGCCATTCATGTGGGTTGTTTGATCTACGCCCAGCACTTCCCCGCCGCAACTGGTTTTGTCACCTTGACAGATGAAATGACCTACGCTCATTTTTTCGCCTCTTATCCGTGTTTTTTAGCCGTGCTTTCCTGCTCGTCTCGATAAGAAAACTGACGCGTGGCGCCTTTAAATCGAGGTAAACGAGTAAGGAAAAGTCACGTAGCAAGCCAAACTCTGGAGAGGGATTTACTTAGGGTAAAGTCAGACGATTCCGTGAGTTTCGTCGTATAAATCTGATAGGTCTGCGGCGCCACTTGTGGCGAGGGAGCTTGCTCCCGGTAGCGGTGGGGCAGTTACAAATGTTTGGCTGACACTCCGCCATCGCAGGCAAGCCAGCTCCCACCTATGGATGTGTGTGGGTCCACGGAAAAAAGCTCGACCCTGAGGTTCCACAGAGTGGAACCACCTTTGATTGTCCTCACGCCCACATCGCGCTTAGCTGTCGATGTGTCGCCAACAAGAACGGGACCACCCGCCTGTGAGGAGAATCACCATGCGCCCGCACCAGCACATCCTGGATTGGCTCAGCGACGTTGCCAGCGACTTGCACGCTGTGCGTCACGATATCCATGCCCATCCCGAACTCGGCTTTGAAGAGAACCGCACCTCAGCGTTGGTCGCACAGTCACTTAAAGAGTGGGGTTACGAGGTGCACACCGGCATCGGCAAGACCGGTGTGGTCGGCGTGCTGCGCAATGGTAACAGCTCGCGCACGTTGGGGATTCGTGCCGATATGGACGCCTTGCCCATCATCGAAAATACCGGCGCGGCCTACACCAGCCAGCACGCCGGTTGCATGCATGCCTGCGGCCATGACGGCCATACCACCATGTTGCTCGGCGCCGCGCGTTACTTGGCGGCGACGCGGCAATTTCACGGCACTTTGAACCTGATTTTCCAACCCGCCGAAGAAGGCCAGGGCGGCGCCGAGGCGATGTTGGCGGACGGTTTGCTGGAGCGTTTTCCCTGCGAGGCGTTGTTCGGTATGCACAATATGCCGGGCTTGCCGGCGGGGCATCTGGGCTTGAGAGTGGGGCCGATGATGGCCTCTCAGGATCTGCTTACCGTGACGCTTGAAGGCGTAGGTGGCCACGGCTCGATGCCGCATTTGACCGTGGACCCGCTGGTGGCGGCGGCGAGCATGGTCATGGCCTTGCAGACGGTGGTGGCGCGCAATATCGACACCCAGGAAGCCGCCGTGGTCACGGTCGGCGCCTTGCAAGCGGGGCAAGCCGCCAATGTGATTCCCCAGCAAGCCCTGCTGCGCCTGAGCCTGCGCGCACTTAACCCCAAGGTACGCGAACAGATGCTGGAGCGGGTCAACGCAATCATCCAGACCCAGGCCGCCAGCTTCGGCTGCACCGTGCAGGTCGAACACCGCCCGGCCTACCCGGTACTGGTCAACCACGCCGAAGAAACCGAATTCGCCCGCCAAGTCGGCGTGGCCTTGCTCGGTGCCGACGCCGTGGATGGCAACACCCGCACGCTGATGGGCAGCGAAGACTTCGCCTGGATGCTGCAACGCTGCCCCGGCAGTTACCTGTTTATCGGCAACGGCGTGTCGCGGCCGATGGTGCACAACCCCGCCTATGACTTCAACGACGACATCCTGCTGACCGGCGCCGCCTATTGGGGCGCGCTGGCCGAGAGCTGGCTGAAGCCAGCCGGCTAACCCGAACCCTTGTAGGAGCGAGCTTGCTCGCGAAAAACCCACAGGCGACACGTGCTCCCTAATAGCGCTGCGTCATCGTTGACGACCTTCGCGAGCAAGCTCGCTCCTACAGTAACGTCTTTTTCTGCCGCTGGACCCTTTCCCTGATCGGTTGAATGGAGTGTTCCTCATGCAGACTGCAAAACCTGGTGTCTCGCGCACCCGCCAAGTGGTGGCGGCCGTGATCGGCAACGCGTTGGAGTGGTATGACTTTATCGTCTACGGCTTTCTGGCCAGCATCATCGCCCGGCAGTTCTTTCCCTCGGAGGACGAGTACGCCTCGCTGCTGATGGCGCTGGCCACCTTCGGCGTGGGCTTTTTCATGCGTCCGGTGGGCGGCATCCTGTTGGGCATCTACTCCGACCGCAAAGGCCGCAAGGCGGCGATGCAGTTGATTATCCGGCTGATGACCGTGTCCATCGCGCTGATCGCCTTCGCGCCGAACTATGCCGCCATCGGCATGGGCGCGCCGTTGTTGATCGTGGTGGCGCGCATGCTCCAGGGCTTTGCCACTGGCGGTGAGTACGCGAGCGCCACGGCATTTCTGGTAGAGAGCGCGCCAGCCCATCGCAAGGGCTTGTATGGCTCCTGGCAATTGGTGGGGCAGTGCCTGGCGGTGTTCGGTGGGGCGGCGATGGTGGCGTTGGTCACGCATTTCTTTTCGCCCAAGACCCTCGACCTGTGGGGCTGGCGCCTGCCGTTTGTGCTGGGCTTGTTGATCGGCCCGGTGGGGTTGTGGATCCGTCGGCACATGGAAGACCCGGAAGAATTCATCGAAGCGCGCAAGCAAGCCACCGGCCCGGCGCCGAGCCTCATGCAAGTGCTGCGTGAGCATCGGCGCAGTATCTTGGTGTCGATGGGCCTGGCGTGCGGCGCGACGGTGTCGTTTTATGTGGTGCTGGTGAACATGCCGACCTTCGCCCACAAGAACCTCGGCCTGCCGCTGGACCAGGTGTTGATGGTGCAGATGTTTGCGGTGGCGCTGATGACCGTGGTGATCCCCTTGTCCGGCCTGCTCTCGGATCGGTTGGGGCGGCGGCCGGTATTGATGGCCTTCACCCTGGCGTTTTTCGTGATGGTCTACCCGCTGTATGTGTGGGTGGCCGCCGCGCCGTCCATTGAGCGCTTGCTGGTGATGCAGGTGATGTTGTGCACCGCGATTGGCGGGTTCTTCGGGCCAGCGCCGACGGCATTGGCCGAGCAGTTCCCCATTGAGGTGCGCTCCACCGGCGTGTCGGTGGCCTATAACGTGGCGGTGATGGTGTTCGGTGGTTTCGCGCCGTTGATCGTGACCTGGCTGAGCAAAGTGCTGGGCACACCGGTGGCGCCGTCGTTTTATGTATTGTTTGCGTGCGTGCTGACGCTGCTGGGCACTTATTGCATGCGCGAGGCACCGCGTGCGAGTAAGCCGCTGCCGTTTTCCAGAGAGGTGAAGCCTTGAGTATTGTTGATTGGGATGCCACTGAACTGTCGCGAGCCATTCATGGGCGGCAGGTGTCGTGTGAAGAAGTGATGCAGGCGTATCTGGCGCAGATCCAGCGCTTTAACCCCGGCGTGAATGCGCTGGTGTCACTGCGCGACAGCGAGGCCGTGCTGGCCGAAGCGAGGGCCTGCGATCGCGAGTTGGACCAGGGCCACTCCCGTGGCTGGATGCATGGCATGCCCCAGGCCATCAAGGACCTGGCGGCCACCCAGGGCTTGCGCACCACCTTGGGCTCACCGCTGTTCGCCGAGCATGTGCCGGGCGAAGACGCCATCAGCGTGGCGCGGGTGCGGGCCAGTGGTGCGATCATCATCGGCAAGACCAACGTGCCGGAGTTCGGCCTGGGCTCCCACACCTACAACACGCTGTTCGGCACCACCGGCAATGCCTATGACCCGCGCCTTGCAGCTGGCGGCAGCAGTGGCGGGGCGGCGGTGGCTTTGGCGCTGCGTATGCTGCCGGTGGCCGACGGCAGCGACATGATGGGCTCGCTGCGCAACCCGGCGGCGTTCAACAACGTGTTCGGCTTGCGCCCCTCCCAAGGGCGGGTGCCCCACGGGCCGATGGCGGAGCTGTTCGTGCAGCAACTGGGCACCGAAGGCCCGATGGGGCGCAGCGTCACGGATGTGGCGCGGTTGCTGAGCATCCAGGCCGGTTACGATCCCCGCGCGCCGCTGTCCTCCCAGGCCGATCCGGCGGTGCTGGGCCAGCCGTTGCAGCGCGACTTCAAGGGAGCACGCCTCGGTTGGCTGGGGGACTACAACGGTTATCTGCCGATGGATGATGGCGTGATGAGCCTGTGCGAGGCGGCGCTGGACGATTTCGCCAGGCTGGGCTGTGAAGTGCACAGCTGCCAACCGGACTTTTCCATGGCGCGCCTGTGGCGCTGCTGGCTGGTACACCGCCATTGGCTGGTGCACGGCAACCTCGGCGCGGCCTACGCCAACCCGAAAAAACGCGCACTGCTCAAACCCGAGGCCCAGTGGGAAGTGGAGGGCGGCCAGGGTTTGAGCGCTCAACAGGTGTACCAGGCGTCGGTGGACCGCAGTGAGTGGTACCGCGCCTTGGCCAAGTTGTTTGAACGTTACGATTTCCTGCTGTTGCCCACCGCTCAGGTGTTCCCTTTCGATGCACAACAGCCGTGGCCACGCCTCGTCGGCGGGCGTGAAATGGACACTTATCACCGCTGGATGGAAGTGGTGATCGGCCCGACCCTCGCCGGTTTGCCGAGCATGAGCATCCCCGTGGGCTTCAACCCCCAGGGCTTGCCCATGGGCCTGCAAATCATTGGCCCGGCCCAGGCCGACAGGGCCGTGCTGCAATTGGCCTACGCCCATGAGCAACTGACCCAATGGGTACAACGGCGGCCGCCGGCGTGCCTTGCAACGACCCGCTGAGCGCTGACCGGGCCTGTATCTTGCTGTGAAAAAAAGATCATCCACCGGCAACAGGGAGATCGAACATGGAGACAGGCACCGTACGCTCGGTTGAGCGCGCACTGGCAATCGTCGAGTTGCTGGGCGAGCACCAGGCCCTGGGGCTGGAAGAGCTGCACTACCTCACGTGCCTGCCCAAGGCCACGGTGTCGCGCATGTTGCTGACCTTGCAGGAGCAGGGTTGGGTCTATCGGGGCCTGAGTGATCGACGTTACCGCCTGCGTGCCCGGCGCTTATTCGGCGATACCCAGCAACGCTTCAAGCGCCAGGTGGTGGAGAGCGCCGCGCCCTGGTTGCTGGAACTCAGCGAGCGCACCGGGCTGGTGGTGGATTTGTCGTGCTTCGATGGCGAACGCCTGGAGGTCATGGAAAGTGCGATCCCCAGCGTGTTGCGCAAGCTGTACCCGAACAACTGCCAGATCGTCGGCCAGTACGCCAGCCTGTTCCACTCGGCGATGGGCAAGGCGTGCCTGACGCAATTGCCGGCCGAAGAAGTACAGCGCCTGGCAGGCCGCAATCATATGGCGGCGGACGAGCACTATCGCGCCTGCGAGCAAACCCAGCACCAGGGCTTCGGCCAGCGTACCGAGGGCTATTGGGAATATCCTGTGCGTTTGCCGTTCCTGATCCGGGCGGTGGCGCTGCCGGTGCGCGCCAATGGCCGCCTGGTGGGGAGCATGGCGTTGCATTGGCCGATGCATCAGGCGCCGGTGGAGCGTGTGCTGAATTTGCATATGGGCAGCCTTGAAGAAACGATCTGCGAAGTGCAGCGAGCGCTGGTTTGATAGTCACCGCCGAATAAATGTGGGAGCGGGCTTGCTCGCGAAGGCGGTGTATCAGCTACACATGTATTGACTGGCACTGCGCTTTCGCGAGCAAGCCCGCTCCCACAATGAATTTGCGCCGTTCATGAGATTGCGCTTATGGTTCGCTCAGGTTTTCCCCCGCGAGTCTTCAATGTCAATCAAACCCTTGGCCTTCGCCCTTTTGGCCGCTGCAGCAGTGCCCGCCCACGCCGACTGGTACCTGGATAACGAATCCTCACGCCTGTCCTTCGTCACCACCAAAAACACCGAGATTGCCGAAGTGCAGCGCTTCCTGGTGCTGCACGGCAAGGTCGATGCCAAAGGCGCGGCTCAGTTGGAAGTGGAACTGGAGTCGATCAACAGCGGCATCCCGCTGCGCGACGAGCGCATGCGTAGAGAGCTGTTCGAGATCAAGACCTTCCCCGAAGCGCAGATCAGCGCGCAGATCAATCTGCAACCCATCAACGACCTGGCGTCCGGCGCGCAGTTGGAATTGCGCCTGCCCCTGAGCGTCACGCTGCACGGCAAGACCCAGACCTACAGCGCCGAGCTGTTGGCCACGCGCCTGGATGATCGACGCTTCCAAGTGGTGACCCTGGAGCCTGTGGTATTGCATGCCGAGGATTTTGACCTGGCACCGGGTGTAGCCGCCTTGCGCAAGGCAGCGGGGCTCAAGTCGATCAGTTTGTCAGTGCCGGTGGGTGCGGTGCTGATCTTCACGGCGCGCTGACATGAGCGGCGCAGTGTTCCCATGGCGCAGCGCCAATCAGTTCGAATTGCTGATCGACGGGCCGAATTTCTTTCCGCAGATGCTGGTGGGCATCGCCCGGGCCGAGCAGCAGGTTGACCTTGAGTTGTACCTGGTCGAAGCCGGGGCCTGCGCCGAAGCGATGGTGCAGGCACTGGTGCTGGCCGCCGAACGCGGCGTGCACGTGCGTTGCCTGTTCGACGATTACGGCAGCCTGGCGTTTACCCTGGGGCTGCGCAAGCGCTTGACCGATGCCGGCGTGGAGTTGCGCTTTTACAACCGTCTGAGCTGGCGGCGCTGGATGCGCAACCTGTATCGCGATCACCGCAAGTTGCTGCTGATTGATCAGCGTGTCGCCGTGGTCGGTGGTACGGGCGTCACCGACGAATTCTGGACGCCGGGCCAAGACACCGCCGACTGGCACGAAGTGATGGTGCAAATCAGCGGCCCGCTGGTGCTGGACTGGCAGGCCCTGTTCGACCGGCAATGGCACGCTAACGCCGCGCGCCGAGAATGGAAACCGGCGACCCATTTCGGTTTGCCCCGCTTGCCCAAGGTGCCCGCTACCGGGCCGGGGCTGGGCCGCGTTGCGTATGCCGATGCGCGTCAGCACCGCGACATTCTGCAATCGTTGATTCGCGCCTTGAACAGCAGCAAATCGCGTATCTGGCTGGCGACCCCGTACTTCCTGCCCACCTGGAGCGTGCGCCGTGCCTTGCGCCGGGCGGCTGGGCGCGGTGTGGACGTGCGTCTGTTGCTCACCGGGCCGCGCACCGATCACCCGTCGGTGCGTTACGCCGGGCACCGTTATTACCCGCGCCTGCTGCGTTCAGGCGTGCAGATCTTTGAATACCAGCCGTGCTTTTTGCACCTGAAGATGGTGCTGGTGGACGATTGGGTGAGCATTGGCTCATGCAATTTCGACCACTGGAATCTGCGCTTCAACCTGGAAGCCAACCTGGAAGCACTGGACCCGCAATTGACGGCAGCGGTGGTGGGCAGTTTCGAAGCGGACTTTGCCCAGAGCCAGGCGGTGAGCCTGGAGGCATGGAAGGCGCGGCCGTTGTGGCGGCGGGTGAAGCAGCGAGTGTGGGGCTGGATTGATCGTCTGGTGGTGAACCTGCTGGATCGACGCGGCTAGGCGGGCCACCTCAACCCAATGTAGGAGCGAGCTTGCTCGCGAAAAACGTCAACGATAACGCGTGCTAGGATCGTTCCCACGCTCTGCGTGGGAACGCATACGGTGACGCTCTGCGTCACAAGAGCGGACGCAGAGCGTCCAGGGCGGCATTCACGCAGAGCGTGGGAACGATCACAGCTTCAGATCAGAGCAGTTCGAAGGTTTGTTGCTGCACGTCCTGGGAGTCCAACCCGATCTGCACATTGAACTCACCCGGTTCGGCCGCGTACTTGAGCTGGCTGTTGTAGAACTTCAGGTCGTCCTCGGTAATGGTGAAGTGCAGCGTGCGCGCTTCGCCGGCCTTGAGCATGACCTTCTGGAAGTTCTTCAGCTCCTTGATCGGGCGGATCATCGAACCGGCCACGTCCTGGATATACAACTGCACAACCGTTTCGCCGTCGACCTTGCCGGTGTTCTTCACGGTGACGCTGGCGTCGAGCTTGCCGGTCTTGTTCAGGGTGGTGGACGACAGCGCCATGTCCGAGAGGCTGAACGTGGTGTAGCTCAGGCCATAGCCAAACGGAAACAGGGGGCCTGTGGTGTCATCGAAGTACTGCGAGGTGTAGTTGCCCGGCTTGCCTGGGGTGAATGGCCGGCCGATGGTCAGGTGGTTGTAGTAGGTCGGAATCTGCCCAACGGAGCGAGGGAAGGTGATCGGCAGCTTGCCCGATGGGTTGTAGTCGCCAAACAGCACGTCGGCAATGGCGTTGCCGCCTTCTGTACCGGAAAACCAGGTTTCCAGGATCGCATCGGCCTGTTGGTTTTCTTCCAGAATCGACAGCGGACGGCCGTTCATCAGCACCAGCACCAGCGGCTTGCCGGTGGCTTTGAGGGCCTTGATCAAGTCGCGCTGGCTTTGCGGGATGTTCAGGTCGGTGCGGCTCGACGACTCGTGGGACATGCCACGGGACTCGCCCACCGCCGCGACGATTACGTCGGCGTTGTTCGCCGCCTTCACCGCTTCATCAATCAGCACTTGGGCAGGGCGCGGGTCGTCCACCACTTCCGGGGCGTCGAAGTTGAGGAAGTTGAGGTAGTCGAGCACCGCTTTGTCGCCGGTAATGTTGGCGCCACGGGCATAGAGCACTTTGCCTTTTTCGCCGATCACGGCGTTCATGCCGTCGAGCAGGGTCACTGATTGCGCGGGCCGGCCGGCAGCAGCCCAACTGCCCATCATGTCGATGGGCGCCTTGGCCAGCGGGCCGACCAGGGCAATGGTCGCGGATTTTTTCAGCGGCAGGGTGTCGTTGTGGTTTTTCAGCAACACCAGGCTGCGGCGCGCAATGTCGCGGGCCTCGGCCCGGTGCAGGCGGCTGTCGGCGTAGGTGTCGACCGGGTCATCCTCGGCCTTGCCGATGCGCAGGTACGGGTCCTTGAACAGGCCCATGTCGTACTTGGCGCCGAGCACTTCGCGCACGGCGTTGTCGATGTCGCTCTGCTGGATCTCGCCGGACTTGAGCAACCCAGGTAATTCCTTGCCGTACAGCGAGTCGTTCATGCTCATGTCGATGCCGGCCTTGATCGCGAGCTTAGCGGCTTCACGCCCGTCCTTGGCCACGCCGTGCTTGATCAGCTCGAAAATTGCACCGTGGTCGCTGACGGTCAGGCCCTTGAAGCCCCAGTCCTTGCGCAGCAGGTCGTTCATCAGCCAGGTGTTGGCAGTGGCGGGCACGCCGTTGATCGAGTTGAGCGCCACCATCACGCCGCCGGAGCCGGCCTTGATCGCCGCGTGGTAGGGCGGCAGGTAGTCCTGGTACATCTTGACCGGGCTCATGTCGACCACGTTGTAGTCCCGCCCGCCTTCCACCGCGCCATAGAGGGCAAAGTGCTTGACGCTGGCCATGAGGCTGTCGGCATTCGCGGGGCTGGTGCCCTGGAACGCCTTGACCATCACTTCGCCAATGCGTGACACCAGGTAGGTGTCTTCACCGAAACCTTCGGAGGTGCGGCCCCAGCGTGGGTCGCGGGAGATATCGACCATCGGCGCAAAGGTGATGTCGAGGCTGTCGGCGGCGGCCTCCTGGGCAGCGATGCGCCCGGAGCGGCCAATGGCGTCCATGTCCCAGCTGGAGGCCAGGGCCAGGCTGATCGGGAAAATGGTGCGGTGGCCGTGGATCACGTCGTAGGCGAAGAACATCGGGATCTTCAAGCGGCTGCGCATGGCCGCGTCCTGCATCGGCCGGTTTTCCGGGCGAGTGATGGAGTTGAACGTGCCACCGATGCGGCCGGCGGCGATTTCCTTGCGGATCAGCTCGCGGGGCATTTCCGGGCCGATGCTGATCAGGCGCAATTGGCCGATCTTCTCATCCAGGGTCATTTGCTTGAGCAGGTCGCTGACAAAGGCGTCCTTGTCGTTAAGCGCAGCAGGCTTTGTTTCTGCCCAGACGGGGTGGGTGGCCAGCGTGGCAACAAGGCCGAGCAAACACAGCTTTTTCATGAATATCCTTTTTCGGCTACTGCGCAGCATTGAAAGCGATGCTGTCGGCCAAAATGTGGGGAACGTCTATTGTTGTTCGGGTGTTGTTCAGATAAATGCAGCACACTCTGAACTCTTTTTCGCGCTGGGCATCTTTGTAGCTGATTGGCTCGAAGCATTCCAGTGGTGGCGGATTATGCCCCAAGCGCGTGGTTTATAGGGTTAGTCGTCACATTCCATCCAGATTGGGCAGGAGAAACACCATGCAAGCAGCACACACTTATCGCTGGGGCTTCAAGGCTGCGGCGCTGTTACTGATCAGCAGCGTGCTGAGCGGTTGCGGCATCAACAACATCCCGACCCTGGACGAACAGGCCAAGGCCGCCTGGGGCCAGGTGCAGAACCAGTACCAGCGCCGTGCCGACCTGATCCCCAACCTGGTGGAAACGGTGAAGGCGTATGCCGCCCACGAACAGGAAACCCTCACCGCGGTGATTGAAGCGCGGGCCAAGGCCACCTCGATCCAGGTGGATGCCAGCACCCTGGACAACCCCGAAAAACTCAAGCAGTTCCAGCAAGCCCAGGATGGCCTGAGCGGCGCACTCAGCCGTTTGATGGTGGTGTCCGAGCGTTACCCGGACCTGAAGGCCAACCAGAACTTCCTGGCCTTGCAATCGCAACTTGAAGGCACCGAGAACCGCATCGCCGTGTCTCGTCGTGACTTTATCCAAGCCGTGCAGGCTTACAACACCGAGATCCGTACTTTCCCGGGCCGCCTGTGGCACAGCGTGATGTACAGCGATTTGCCGATCCGTGCCACGTTTGAAGCCACCAGCGCCGATGCCGACAAAGCGCCGCAAGTGAAGTTCAAATAAGGCTGCACTGAGGTGTCGATGCGTTTATTACGGATAGGCCTGGCGCTGTGGCTGTTGGCCTGCGTGGGCGTGGCCCAGGCGGCGCTGACCTTCCCGGCGCTGACCGGGCGGGTTGTAGACAGCGCGCAGATGATCGACCCAGCGGTGCGCGAGCAACTGACCCAGCAATTGCAGGCGCTGGAGCAAACCTCGGGCGACCAGTTGGTGGTGGTCACCGTGCCCGACCTGCAAGGCGTGCCCATTGAGGACTACGGTTATCAATTGGGCCGCCAGTGGGGCATTGGCCAGAAGGGCAAGGACAACGGCGCGCTGTTGATCGTCTCCCGTGATGACCGCCAGTTGCGCATCGAAGTCGGCTATGGCCTGGAAGGCGTGCTGACCGATGCGCAATCCTGGGTGATCATCAACCAGGTGATCCTGCCCAAGTTCAAGGCCGGCAATTTCAGCCAGGGCATCAGCGATGGCGTGGCCGCGATGATCCAGGTGGTGGGCGGTGAGCCCTTGGCGGTGCCGGCCCATGTGGCAGATGCCAACTTCGCCATGGATAATCCCGGCTTTTCCATCGGCCTGTTTATTCTGCTGATCGGCGTGCTGTGGTTGTGCAACCGCATGGGCTTGCCGGTAGGCGCCATCCTGCTGGCGATTCTCAACAGCAGTGGACGCGGCGGCGGTGGGGGCGGCGGTGGCGGTGGTTTCCGCGGCGGCGGCGGGGGCTTTGGCGGTGGCGGGGCTTCGGGCGGCTGGTAATGACAATAACGAAAATAGAGCATCTACAACCATGGCATTACTGACTGAACACGAGCAGCGCCAAGTCGCCGAAGCGATCGCCCGGGTCGAGAAAACCACCGACGCGGAGTTGGTCACCGTGCTGGCGGCGCGCGCCGACGACTACGCTTACATTCCGTTGCTGTGGGCGAGCTTGATTGCGTTGGTGGTGCCTGGCGTGGTGCATTACCTGTCGGGCTACTTGACCATGTACACCTTGCTGGTGGCGCAGTGGGCGACGTTCATTGTGCTGTGCCTGGTGTTCCGTTTGCCCAAGGTCACCACCCGGCTGATCCCGCGCTCGGTACGCCACTGGCGTGCGTCCAACCTGGCGCGGCGGCAGTTTATGGAGCAGAACCTGCACCACACGGTGGGCAGCACCGGGGTGCTGATTTTTGTCAGCGAGGCCGAGCGTTATGTGGAGATCCTGGTGGATGAAGGGATTTCCAAGCGCCTGGATGACAGCAATTGGGACGCCATTGTCCAGGCGTTTACCCAGCAAGTGAAACAGGGGCAGACGCTGGCCGGGTTTATCGCCTGCGTTGAAGCCTGTGGCGAGTTGCTCAAGGTGCATGTGCCGGTGACCCAAACCCGCAACGAGCTGCCCAATCGCCTGGTCGTACTCGAATAACCGCTTTTTTGTAGGAGCGAGCAAGCTCGCTCCTACACAGGGCAGCTGATTGACCGTTGATCAAATAACCCCGTGCCCTGAACCCCCATCCCGCCTAAAATGCCCGGCATTCTTTACCCGAGGCGTTTTTGTTCATGTCCGTCACCGCTCAACCTGCCCGCCCTGCGCCGGATCATCATGCCCAGTTCATCGAACTGTTGAGTGCAAGCCTGGCGCAGAACGCTTTTATCAAGCTGGTGCTGGCCAAGTACGTCGGTGAAGAAGCCGAACTGCAGCGGCTGATCATCAAGCCGGTGGTGGTCAAGGAGCAGCCCTGCCTGTCGTTCGTCTATCGCTACAAGACTCGCGACATCACCAAGAACTTTCCCGTGGCCGACGGCGTGGCGGCGATTGCCGAGCTGTTGCCCAACTCGTTCAAGAACGCGCACTTGCTGGCGCTGACCGACGAAGCCCAGTTGGAATACAGCAAGAAGAACAAAAGCTCGTTGTTCAAAAGCAAACCGCAGCAACTGCGCGAGGCGCCGTCGGCCGAGCATAACCGTGAAAAAAATCGCTTCCTCGACCTGAGCCGGCCGTTCCTCGCCGACCTGGGCGTGACCGACGCCAAGCAGGCGCTGATCCCCTCGATGTCGCGCAAGTGGAAGCAGATCAACAAGTTCATCGAAGTGTTCAGCCATGCGCTGACGTCGTCGCCGTTGCAGCTCGACCGCCCGGTGCGTGTCGCCGATTTCGGCTCGGGCAAGGGCTACCTGACCTTCGCCATTCACGATTACCTGCGCAATACCCTCAAGGCCGAGGGCGAGGTCACCGGTGTCGAGTTGCGTGAAGACATGGTCACCCTGTGCAACAGCGCCGCCGCACGCCTTGAACACCCGGGGCTGGTGTTCAAATGCGGCGATGTACGCAGCGTGGCGCCCAGTGAGCTGGACGTGATGATTGCCTTGCACGCCTGCGACATCGCCACTGACTACGCGATACACACCGGCATCCGTTCCGGCGCGTCGATCATCATGTGCTCGCCGTGCTGCCACAAACAGATTCGCCTGCAGATCCAGAGCCCGGCGCTGCTCAAGCCGATGCTGCAATACGGCCTGCACCTGGGCCAGCAGGCTGAAATGGTCACTGACAGCCTGCGTGCGTTGTTCCTTGAAGCCTGTGGCTATGAGACCAAGGTGTTCGAGTTCATCTCGTTGGATCACACCAACAAGAACAAGATGATCCTGGCGGTCAAACGTGCCGAGCCTGTGGACAATGCGCAGCTATTGGCGAAAATCCAGGAGCTCAAGGCGTTCTATCACATCACTGAGCACTGCCTGGAAACCCTGTTGCGCGGGGATGGCTATCTGGCCTGAAATGGGCGCGGTTCGCTGTGGGAGCTTGCTCCCGTGACGGCCCCGGCGGCCAGTGCATATCTACCTGACGCCCCGCGATCCAAATGTGGGCTTGCCTGCGATGACGGCCTGCCAGCCGACACCTATCTAGCTGACGCCCCGCGATCCAAATGTGGGAGCTGGCTTGCTCGCGAAGGCGGCCTGGCAGGCGACACAGTTGGATTGTGTACATATCCATTGCTGCGGTAACGGCCGCTTAGGGTTCCGCCCTGACGGCGGCTCACTTTTGAACAGCGCAAAAGTAAGCAAAACGCTCTTGCCCCACCACTCGGCACCTCGCCTAGGCTCGGTGTGCCCGTAATCCGCCAGTGATTTGGGGGGCCGCCGCCACGCGCCATCCATGGCGCGGGGCGGCTAAACCGGCATCCCTGCCGGTTTACCCCCCAAATCCCTGTCGAATTCCGGCCAGCGTGGTTTAACGGGGCGCCTGAGATCAAGATCACAAGCAGATCAAGATCAAGAGCGACTCGCTTCGCATCGTGGTTACCGTCTGCTGCTACAGCCCAAAAGTTGTGTAGATACCTATGGCTATCGCAGGCAAGCCACACACACATTTGGAATACGTGTGTGCTTAGAAGAACCGCGTCACGCTGATCTTCGCATCACGCCCCTTGGTGTACGCCCGGTCGCCGCTCAAGGCTGGGCGGAAGTTTTTGTTGAACAGGTTGTCCACCGTGAAGTTCACCTCGGTGCCTTTGAGGTACGCCTGTTGCGGTGTCCATTTGGCGAACAGGCCCTGGGTGTTGTAGCGCTTGTTGCCGTATTGGTCGTAGAACAGATCGCCGATGCTGGAGCCTGGGCCGCCGGAGTATTTGTCGCTGGGCAGGCGGTCGGTGGCGCCGATGAATTGGCCCATCCAGCCCACTTGGGCATCCCAGGCCGGGATGTGGGTGCCCAGGACCAGCACCCATTTGGTCGGCGGGATGTCTCGTGCGGCTACGTCCGGGCCCCAAGGGTTGGTGTAGGCGCCTTGGTGCTGGCCCTTGGCATAGGCGAACGACACCGAGCCAAACAGGTAGGTGGAGTTGTAGATCGACTCGAGCTCAACGCCCTTGATGGTCAGGCTGCCGATATTGCGGTAGTTGGACATCGGCCCAGGCGGGCACGCTGAAGCGATGCTGCCGCCGTTGACAGCCTGGTTCTGGCAGCCTACGCCGGTGGCCTTGAAGATCTCGTCTTCGACCTTGTTGTGGAACAGGGTGGTGCGCAGTTGCAGGTTGTCGTCCTGGGCGATCAGGTTGTCGAAGCTGGTGATGTTGCCCAGGGTGATCGAGGTAATGCGCTCCGGGTCCAGGTCGACGCTGGTGGCGGTGCGGCTGCCCACGCCCTGCACTTCGTATTGTTCGTCGATTACCGGGGCGCGCCAGGTCTGGCTCCAGTTGGCGAACAGCCCCACATTCGGCGTCACGGTCCAGAACAGCGCCAAGCGTGGCGACCAGCCGGTGTAGGTGCGGTCGCTGTAGTCGTGACCCACTGCTGGGTTGGGGTTGTTGTAGTAGGGCGCATCGTTGCCTTCGCCGCGGTTGCGCACATGGTCATAGCGCAGCGACGGTGTGATCGTCACGTCGCCCAACGTCACCGCGTCCTGGATAAAGAGGCTGTTGGTATCGACTTTGCCGTGGGGCATGAAGCCCGGCTGGAAGTGCCCGTAGTTGTAGCGCGGCGTGTTGTAGGTGGCGCCGGGCATCCACATTTCGGTTTCGCGGGTGTGCTTGCGCACTTGCCCGCCGACCGTCACGGCATGCTGCAAGGGGCCGGTGTCGAACAGGCTGACGTTACGGATATCCAGGAGCTTGTCGGTGTAGGCGGTGTCCATCTTGCGCCCACCGGTGGCCAACTGGAAAAACGCCGTGGCGTCACGCTCATCGGTCTGCTCGGTGTTGGACTGGGAGTACTTGATGGTCAGGTCCACCAGCGGGTTGTCCAGCGGCTGGTATTCATACTTGCCCGACCAGGTGGTGTCGACCGTGTCACGGTGGGCGAGAAAACGTTTCAACGCGCCTTCGTAGCCGTAGCGGTCGATGTTGAACTGGGTGGGCGGCGTGGGGTAGCTGGCGGCGGAAAACGGCGTCCAGCGGTTGCTGTGGGAGCGCGAGTACGACAGCCCGACGCTGTGCTCATCGGTAAAATGCGCGTTGACCTTGAACAGCTTGCCGTCCACATCCTGGGCGCTGTTGGGCAGGCGCTGGGGGTTGATCGGGTACTCATTGTTGTCGTTGGGCAACTTGGCGGCCACTTTCATATCGCCGCCGTCGCGTTGGGTCAGGTAGGCCAGCGCATCGAAACGGCCATCGTCGGTACGGCCGTACACGGCACTGCTGTAGACCTGCTCATGGTCGTTGCTGGAGTAACCATATTTGAGCATCGCACCGCTGTTGCGGCCGTCCTGGAGCAGGTCGGGGGCGTCCTTGGTGACCATGTTGACCGTGCCGCCGAAGCCGCCATTGCCGGTGAACGGCGAGTTGGGGCCTTTTTCCACTTCGATGCGCTTGATCAGCTCGGGCTCGATAAACACCGTGCCTTGCTGGTAACGCTCAAAGCCTGTCTTGGTGGCACCGTCAACGGTCAGCGGTACGTCTTCGGCATCGCCGAAACCACGGATGTTGATGGTCTGGCCACCGGGTTTCAGCGAGCCGCCCTGGCTGACACCGGGCAAGGTCTGCAACAGGCTGGGGATGTTATTGGACTGGTAGCGGTCGATGTCGGCCTGGGTCAGGGTGGAGCGGTTGACGGTGCTGGCGTTTACCTCATTGCCGGTGCCGATCACGCTCAGGGTGTCCAACTGGATCGCGCCACCGCTGGTGGTTTTGCCCGCATCGGGGCGCACCACGTAGGTACTGCCGACCTTGAGCAGGATGAGTTCACCGTTCTTGAGCAGGGAGCGAATGGCCACTTCCGGGGTGTAGTCACCGTTAAGCGCCGGGGCCTGCACGTTCTTGAGCAGGGTTTCATCGAACAGCAGCTGGATTTTCGCCTGCTGGGCCACCTGGCTCAGGGACGTGGCCAACGGCTGGGCCGGCAGGTGCAGCTTGAACGACTCGGCCTCGGCGCAGAGGCTCAAGGCCAGGCACGTGGCCATGAGTGTCGGTCGAAGAAACAGGTGCGAAGCGTGGCAAGGCGCGCGAAACATGAAATCCCCCGGAGCGGCTAAATAGCCAAAAAGGTGTGCGTATCAAACACAGACAGGAGGAAGACGGGGCAGGCAAAAAAAACCACACATGCGAATGCAAAATATTCTCATGTGTGAGGTTGCCGTTTATTTGCTCGGCTCGATTCTTATCGTGCCATCGGCCGAGAGTACGGTTTTCACCGGCAACAGCGCGGGCAAGGCGTTGAGCAGGGCGTCTGGGTCATTCACGTCAAGGTTGCCCGATACCTTGAGTTGCGCGACGGCCTTGCTCACCTGCAACGACGTCTGCGGGCGGTATAGGCTCAACTCGTCGATCAGGCTGGCCAGTTCGCGATTGCGAAATGCCAAGTGCCCGCTGCGCCAATCGGCGACCTCTTCGGCGCTGAGGCTTTGCGGTTGCACGGTGCCTTTGGCGTAGTTGTAGGAGGCCCGCTGCTGGGCGCCGAGCAGGGTGGCGGGGCTTTTGCTATTTGGCGCGAAAGCGACCTGGCCATGGGCAACGCTGACCACCAATTGCTGCTGCCCACGGCGCACATCGAAAGCAGTGCCCACCACCCGTACGCTCGACTCGCCGGCTTGTACGTAGAGGGGGCGTTCCTTGTCGGCCGCCACTTCGATATACAACTGGCCTTTGTCCAGGTGCAGCACCCGTTGATGGGCGTTGAAGTCCACGCGGATATGGGTGTTGGCATTCACATACAAGGTACTGCCATCCGGCAGATTCAACGTGCGCATGCCTTTGGCATGGGTGGCCACCTGGCTGTGATACAGCTCGCGCGGTGTGCCGATAGAGGTCGCCAACACCGCGCAGAGCACGGCGGCGGCCACCGCCAGGGCAGGGCGCCAGAGGCTTAGCTTACGCTTGGGCAGTGCCACTGGTTTATTTAGCTGTTGCAACTGGGCGAGGTCGGCCCACAGCTGTTCGAATTCGGCATAGGCGCGCGCATGGGCGGGCACCGCCTGCCAGGCGGCAAAGGCTTTACGGTCGGCGCGGCTGACTTCGTTGCGGTTGCGCGCAAACCAACTGGCGGCCTGGGCGTCGATGCAATCGCTCGCTTGGCTGTCCAGCGCGTTGGTGTCGCTGGGGCGGTTCATTCTGGCTGCTCCGTGCCGGTGTCGGGTTGAAGGCGTCGCTTGCAGTGCAGCAGGGCAAAGGCGATGTGCTTTTCCACCATGCTGGTGGAGATGCCCATGCGCGTTGCGATCTGCGCCTGGCTCAAGCCTTCGAAGCGGTGCAGCATAAGGGCTTCTCGGCGGCGGGGCGAGAGTTCGGCGAGGACTTCTTTCAACTGCTCCAGGCGTTGCAGGCGCAGGGCGGCAGCCATGGGGTCGTTGTGCTCGTCAGTGACCGGCTCGGCATCCATTTCGGCATGATCAGGGTGGATGGTTTGCCGTACTTTCTGTTTGCGCCAATGATCGCGCAGCAGATTGCGCGCCATCTGGAAAAGAAACGCCCGTGGTTGCTCGACCTTGGCCCGGTCGCGGTAGCCCAGCCATTGGGTAAATACATCTTGGGCCATGTCCGCTGCGTCGCTGGCGTTGTCCGTGCGTTTACGCAGGAAATACAGAATGTCTGCATAAAACCCGCGACAGGCATCGGCCGACGACGGGTCGGGCTGGGGACGAGACATGGATATCCTTCTTGACGAAGCACGGCTTGGAAAAGTCGTGAATGATATCGAGAACTATTGTCATTTGTCTCTATGCAAGTGCCATCTTCTGGTAGGAGCGAGCTCGCTCGCGAAAAACCAACAGGCGACACGAACACCCGATGGGCTGCGTTATCGTTGGCGTTCTTCGCGAGCAAGCTCGCTCCTACAGGGGGCGGGTGTTTACTTCAGAAGTGTTTTCAGTTGCTCGATCCCTGCTTCGCCCAGAGGGAATACCGGGAGGCGTGGGTTACCCACTTCCAAGCCGGTCAAGCGCAACCCGGCCTTGATCGTCGCCGGCAGCCCGCCTTTGAGGATGAATTGCAGCAAGGGCAACTGTCGGTAGAACAGCTCGCGTGCCTTGTTCAAGTCATCGGCCAGTACGGCCTGATATAGGCTCAGGTTCAGTTGCGGGATCAGGTTCGGCGCGGCGGTGCACCAGCCTTTGGCGCCAGCCGCGAAGGCTTCCAGTGCCAGCGGGTTGCAGCCGTTGTAGAACGGCACGTCACTTTGCAGTTTCAACTGGTGCATGCGCTGGATGTCGCCAGTGCTCTCCTTGACCATGGTCACGTTTTCGACCTGCTTGAGAATCCTCAGGATCAGCTCCACCGACATGTCGGTGCCGCTGGTGGCCGGGTTGTTGTAGAGCATGATCGGCACGCCGATGCTGTCGCCGATCGCGGCATAGTGGGCGAGGATTTCCGCTTCACTGAGTTTCCAGTACGAGGCCGGCAGCACCATGACCACATCGGCGCCGTGCTCTTCGGCATAGCGGGCGCGGCGCACGGCCTTGGCGGTGGTGAGGTCGGACACGCTGACAATGGTCGGCACGCGCTTGGCGACCTTCTTGATGCTGTAGGCACTGACTTCATCCCACTCGGCATCGCTCAGGTAAGCGCCTTCGCCCGTGCTGCCCAAGGGCGCGATGGCGTGGACGCCGCTGTTGATCAAGCGGTCGATGGAATGCCCGAGGGCGTCGAGGTCAACGCGTTGGCCGTCGGCGCTGAAGGGGGTGATGGTGTAGCCGATGATGCCGTGAATGGTTGGGTTGGACATGGGGGAAACTCCGGTCGAAAAAGGGGCAATCAGTTCAGGCAATCGGCGTGCTTGCGCAGGTTTTGCCGGGCGTAGTAGTTGAACGCGGCGCCGTGGCGCTTGGGCTTGGAGATCCAGTCATGGGCCTCGCGCCCCAGCTGCGGCAGGATCGGTTTGACCGTGCCCGCAGACATCGCCAGCAACTGCAACTTGGCAGCACGCTCGATCAACTGCGCAATCACGCAGGCTTCTTCGATGTTGGCCCCGGTGGACAACTGCCCGTGGTGCGAGAGCAGGATGGCGCGCTTGTCGCCCAGGGCCGTGGTGATGATTTCCCCTTCTTCATTGCCCACCGGCACGCCGGGCCAGGCCTCCAGGAATGCGCAGTCTTCGTACAGCGGGCAAAGGTCCATGTGCGACACCTGCAGCGGTACTTCCAGCATCGACAGCGCGGCGATGTGCGTGGGGTGCGTGTGGATGATGCAGTTTACATCCGGTCGGCCGCGGTACACCCAGGTGTGAAAACGGTTGGCGGGGTTGGGAATGCCGTGGCCTTCCAGCACCTCCAAGTCTTCGTTGACCAGCAGCAGGTTGCTGGCGGTGATTTCGTCAAAACCCAGGCCCAGTTGCTGGGTGTAGTAGGTGCCGGGCGTCGGCCCGCGTGCGGTGATCTGCCCTGCCAGGCCGGAGTCGTGGCCGTACTCGAACAGGATTCGGCAGGTCAGCGCCAGCTTTTGCCGGTCGGTCCACGTATTATCTGCCAGGCTGTTTTGCATCTGGCTCAGTGCTTGCTTGACCAGTTGGTCTTTTGGGAGTGCTAATGTCTTGGCCATATCGGTGTCCTTTGGGTGGTTCAATGGACGTCGGATTTGCTGGTCGCCCGCTGCTCGCAAGGTCGTTGGGTGAATGCAAATGACACTAAAGATGCTATATGACACTTTGTGTCATTGGCAAGCCTGTCTCATCGCTTTCTGCATGGATTAACCGCAGCAAATGTCTATCCGCTTGAAAATATTAAGAAAAAAACTTGGCGTGACCCTGGAGGCCCTGGCCGAAAAATCCGGGATGACCAAGAGTTACCTGTCGAAAGTCGAGCGCGGGCTCAATACGCCGTCCATCGCAGCGGCGTTGAAACTGGCCAAGGCATTGAACGTGAAGGTCGAAGAGCTGTTCAGCGAAGACAACGTCAGCCTCGACAGCTACAGCCTGGTGCGCAGCCATGAGCGGCCCGACACCTCGCCGGGTTATGCGGTGCTGGCCCATCAAGTCAGCGAACGCAGCCTGTTGCCGTTCATCATCTACCCGCCGGCTGAGTTCACCGACAAGACCTTCAAGGAGCACCTGGGGGAGGAGTTTTTATTCGTGCATGAAGGCCAGGTGGAAGTGGATTTCATGAACGAGCGCGTGCTGCTGGAGCGCGGCGATGCGCTGCATTTCAACGCGCAGAAACCCCACCGGATTCGCTCGGTGGGAGAGGTGCAGGCACAGCTGTTGGTGGTGGTGCACAGCGCTGAGGAGTGACCCTTCTTACTCATTGAAATGCAGTCAATGTGGGAGCAGGCAAGCCAGCTCCCACATTTTGATCAGCGTTCCACAGGGACTGACAGTGCCGGATTGCCCAGCGGATGAGTGCGCGCCGCAAAGAATTTCAGCGTTACGCCACTGCCCTCGAACAACTCCGAATACCGCCGCTTCTGCTGACGAATAAACCCATCACTGCGCCCCGACACCGAGATCGCCAGGGTGCTGATGCTGGCCTGGCCAATAGCATCCACCAGGTGTTTATCCTGCGGCCCCAAGTCATGGCCGAAGATGCACAGCGCGCCTTCGTGGCTCAACAGCTGTTCATAACAGAACGACAAATAATCCGAACTGCGGATACTTTTGAGCTTCTCCTGCACCTTGCCTTCACTGACGAACAGCGGCACATCGTCGAGGGTTTTGATCGTGTTATTGATGGCAAAACTGCTGAGCAGGGTGCTGTCAGTGGACGGCAATTTACGCGCCGTGCCGTCAAGGTTACGCACCAGATGCAAGCCGCCGTGCAGGTACAGGATGCGGGTGATGTCGGTGCGCGTATTGCGCAGGTCGAAGCTTGAGTCGGCGCTGCGAAACAGGTCGTCGATACCCGGTGCGTGCAGGGTCGCCCAATAGTTGAGCAAGTCGTAGTTACTGGTGAAAACGGTGGCGTAGGTGGCCAATTCTGCGTGGATCGTCGCCAGCGTCGACGGCTGCACCAGGCGCCAGGGAATGTGCACGGTATGGATGGTGTTGATCAGCGCTTCCTTGATCGCGTAGTAGCGGTTACGCGGCGCCGCCGAACTGACCGCCAGAGCCTTGTTGACCCGGCTGGTGGTTTTCAAGGCGCCCAGGGCTTGCTCGAAACTGCGGGTTTGCAAGGCGTCGAACACGCTGAGTTCGGAGGGGCTCAGGGGCTTTTCTTCGACGGCACGGGCATTTTCGAACAGCGAGTCGTAGGCAAAGTCTTCCCAAATCGTGCGGCTGGCGCCGTTACCGATCAGAATCCCGCTGAAGTCGACGGCAGCGCGCAGGGCACTCCAGTCTTCAAGGTGGGCGTCAATATCCTGGAAATCCTTCATTGCGGCGGGTCTACTCGAAATCGGCTGGGGGGTGACTTTATCACGAGCCGGCATTGATCCTGATCAAGATGCGCCACGCGGTACAGGTTGATTCTGTCGGCATAAAGCCTTTGAGGATTGACCATGAGCAGCACGTTCTTCATCCCCGCCGTCAACATCATGGGCATCGATTGCCTCGACGAAGCGATGACCGCCATTCGCAACTACGGCTTCGGCAAGGCGTTGATCGTCACCGACGTTGGCCTGGCCAAAGCTGGTGTGGCTGGCATGATCGCCGAGAAGCTGGCGATGCAGGATATCGACTCGGTGATCTACGACGGCGCCAAGCCCAACCCCAGCGTGGAAAACGTCGAAAAAGGCCTGGCGCTGCTGCAACAGAGCGCCTGCGATTTCGTCGTGTCCCTGGGCGGCGGTTCGCCCCATGACTGCGCTAAGGGCATCGCCCTGTGCGCTACCAACGGCGGGCGTATCGGCGACTATGAAGGCGTCGACCAATCGAGCAAGCCACAACTGCCGCTGGTGGCCATCAACACCACCGCTGGCACGGCCAGCGAGATGACGCGTTTTTGCATCATCACCGACGAAAGCCGCCACGTAAAAATGGCCATCGTTGATCGCAACGTCACGCCGCTGCTGTCGGTCAACGACCCGGCCCTGATGGTCGGCATGCCCAAGGGCCTCACCGCCGCCACGGGCATGGATGCGCTGACCCACGCCATCGAAGCCTACGTGTCCACCGCTGCGACACCGATCACCGACGCCTGCGCGATCAAGGCCATCGAGTTGATCAGCGCCAACTTGCGCCTGGCGGTCCGCGACGGCACTGACAAGGCTGCACGGGAGAACATGGCCTACGCACAATTCCTCGCCGGCATGGCTTTCAACAACGCGTCCCTGGGTTTCGTGCATGCCATGGCCCACCAATTGGGCGGCTTGTACGACCTGCCCCACGGTGTGTGTAACGCGGTGTTGTTGCCCCACGTACAAAGCTTCAATGCCAGTGTCTGCGCCAAACGCTTGAGCGACGTGGGCCGGGCCCTTGGTGCGGATATCAAGGGCATCACCGCTGAAGAGGGCGCCCAGGCTGCGATTGCGGCGATTCGTCGGTTGTCCCAGGACGTGGAAATTCCTGCGGGTTTGCGTGAGCTTGGCGCTAAGTTGCAGGACATTCCGTTGCTGGCCAGCAATGCGTTGAAAGATGCCTGCGGGCTGACCAACCCTCGGCGGGCGGACCAGCGTCAGATTGAGGAGATCTTTCGGAGCGCTTTTTGATAGGCATAGGTACCTACACAATGTTGGCGCGATGCTGGACTTGCTCCCGTGACGCCCTGACAGCCGACGCTTATCTACCTGCCGCCCCGCGATCAAACTGTGGGAGCTGGCTTGCCTGCGATGGCGGCCTGACAGTCAACACCAATCTACCTGACACCCGCAATCCAACTGTGGGAGCGGGCTTGCTCGCGAAGGCGGCCTGGCAGTCAACACAGTTGGATGGTGTACATATCGATTCCTGCGGTAACGGCTACTTAGGGTTCCGCCCTGACGGCGGCTCACTTTTGAACAGCGCAAAAGTAAGCAAAACGCTCTTGCCCCACCACTCGGCACCTCGCTTAGGCTCGGTGTGCCCGTAATCCGCCAGTGATTTGGGGGGCCGCCGCCACGCGCCATCCATGGCGCGGGGCGGCTAAACCGGCATCCCTGCCGGTTTACCCCCCAAATCCCTGTCGAATTCCGGCCAGCGTGGTTTGACGGGGCGCCTGAGATCAAGATCACAAGCAGATCAAGATCACAAGCAGATCAAGATCAAGAGCGGCTCGCTTCGCATCGTGGTTAGCTTCGGCAGCAGCAACTCTTTGTGTAGATACCTATGTTTTGATAAGGGCAGCCTTCAGCGGCACGGGTTAAGCTACACGCCTAATGCATTCGAGCATCAAGCGTGCGGCGTGCCGCTGAGGTCCTTTCATGAGAGTTCTGTTATTCGGCGCCACCGGCATGGTGGGCCAGGGTGTGCTGCGCGAGTGCCTGCTGGCGGCCGATGTGCAGGAAGTGGTGGCCGTGGGCCGCACGCCCTTGACCCAGGAGCACGGCAAGCTGCATCAGGTGTTGCACAGCGACATGCTGGATTTCCAACCCCTGGAAAACCTGCTGCAAGGTTTTGATGCGTGCTTCTTCTGCCTGGGTGTTTCGTCGGCGGGCATGAAGGAAGCGCGCTATACCCACCTCACCTATGATCTGACCCTCGTGGCGGCCAGTACCCTGGCGCGGCTCAATCCGCAGATGACGTTTATCTATGTGTCCGGCGCCGGCACGGACAGTTCCGAAGCCGGCAAGTCGATGTGGGCGCGGGTCAAGGGCAAGACCGAAAATGCCTTGCTGCGCCTGCCGTTCAAGGCGGTGTATCTGTTCCGTCCGGGGATCGTCCAGCCGTTGCACGGTGTGCGTTCGAAGACGCCGTTGTATCAATCTTTCTATAGCGTGCTCGGGCCGGTGCTTTCGTTTGTGCGGCGACTAAAGCCGGGCTGGGTGGTGAGCACCGAGACCGTCGGCCGTGCGATGTTGCAGGCGGCCAGCCAGGGCGCGCCGCAGCCGGTGGTGGAGCAGGCGCAGATCAATCGCCTGGCGGCTGAGCGCCGCTGAACTGAATCAATGCCACGCCGCCGATCAGCAGTAACGCGCCCAGTACCCGCGAGGTTGTCAGTTGGCGTTCCACCAGGCCGAACAGGCCGAAATGGTCCAGTAGCAACGAGGCGAGAATCTGCCCGGCCATGGCCAGCGCAATGAAGCCTGATGCGCCGAGCTTGGGCAGCAGCATCAACGCCAATGAAATGAAACACACGCCAAAGGCACCGCCGGCCCACATCCACAATGGTGCCTTGCTGATAAAGGCCAGGCTCGGCAGAGGCAAACGCAGCGCCACAATCACCGGCAGCAGCACGATGATGCTTACCAGCAACGACGCCAAGGTGGCCCACAAAGGATGGCCGAGCCCGCGCCCGAGGTTGGCGTTGATCGCACTTTGAAACGGCACCACTGCACCGGCGAACGCCGCCAGCGCCAACAAACCTACCCACTGCAACACAGTCATTTCGACGCTCCCAGAAGTTTTGCTGGACTCTAGGTTATTCGTCGCGCAAATTTAAATTCCAAATTCTTATGCTGGGCATGCAGCTGATGAATGATCTGCGCCGCATCGACCTTAACCTGCTGGTGATCCTCGACGCCTTGCTCAGCGAGCAACACGTCACCCGCGCTGCCGAGCGCCTGCACCTGAGCCAGCCGGCAGTCAGCCATGCGTTGGCGCGGCTGCGCGACATGCTAGGCGACCCGCTGCTGATGCGTCAGGGCGGCACATTGGTGCCAACGGCTCGCGCCCTGGAGTTGGCGGCACCCTTGGCCGAAGCCCTGGCTCAGGTGCAGGCATTGCTGGCGCCGAATCGTTTTGATCCCACTTCTGCCAAGCGCCGCTTTCGCGTGGCGATGTCTGACTACAGCGCAGCGATTTTCCTGCCCGGCTTGGTTCGCGTCCTACGCCAGGAAGCGCCCGGTATCGACTTGCAGATCATCCAGGCCAGCCGCGAAGGCATGGTCGACGGTGTGCTCAATGGCGACCTCGACCTGGCTGCGGGCGTATTCCCCGACATGCCCGCCGAACTGCGCACTACGCCGCTGTTCGAAGAGCATTACACCTGCCTGGTCGACCGCGACAGCCTTGCGCCCAGTGGGGTGCTGGACCTGCCGGCCTACCTGTCGCGCCCCCATGTACTGCTGGAGATGCGTGGCAGCGGCACGCCGGAAATCGAACGGGCACTGACGGCCATTCGTGAACGTCGGCATGTGGCGATCAGCCTGCCGCATTGGGGTGTGGCGCCGCAGTTGATTCAGGGCACAGATTTGATTCTGACGGTGTCGTCCCGGGGTTTATTGAATATCGACGCTCGGCAATTGCTGGCCGTGCCTCCGCCGTTTCATATCCCTTCGTTTGCCTTTGAGCTGGCTTGGCATACGCGGCGGGGTGGGGATGCGGGGTTGCAGTGGTTGATTGGCCGGGTGGTGGGTGTATTGTCCGCAGACCAACGATAACGCGAGAAAACCTACATGCTCAGCGGTTTCAACCACCTGACCCTGGCCGTCACCGATGTACCGCGCAGCGTGAGTTTCTATCACGACCTGCTGCGCCTGCAGTTGGACGCAACCTGGGACAACGGTGCCTACCTCTCACTGCCTGGGCTTTGGCTGTGCCTGTCGCTGGACCCGTTGCGTTCGACTGCTGCGGCGGTGGACTACACCCATTACGCTTTCACCGTCGATGCGCCTGATTTCACTGCCTTGGTCGAACGCCTGCGCGCCGCTGGCGTACAGGAGTGGCGAGACAACCGCAGCGAAGGCGCGTCGTTTTATTTTCTCGATCCCGACGGCCACAAGCTGGAGGCCCATGTCGGCGATTTGGCCTCGCGCCTGCAAGCCTGCCGTGCCAAGCCCTATGCTGGAATGAAGTTTTACCCGTCGCGGTGAAACATGCAGAATCAATCACCTTTTAGCGTCTGTCGGAGCGTCTATCCATGACCCCATCCTTGCTGCTCGCCGTGCTGGCTTCGGGTTTTATCTACGGCATTACCCCAGGCCCCGGTGTCCTGGCCGTATTCGGCATTGGTGCGGCCCGTGGCCGGCGTGCAGGGGCGGGTTTTTTGTGCGGGCATTTGCTCGGGGATGTGGTGTGGTGCAGCACGGCGCTGATTGCCATCGTCGGTGCGCGGGAAGTCGGCAGCAGCGCCTTTGATGTTCTTGGCGTAATCAGCGGGGTGTATCTGTTCTGGCTGGGCTGGCGTGCGATCCGTACCCAACGCCGCAGCAGCGATGCCCCTCAGGGCGCCGCGCGGCACCCGTTCTGGCACGGCATTCTGTTTGGCTTGACCAACCCCAAGGCCTATCCGGTGGCCGTGGCGACCTTCACTGCGTTGCTGTCCAGCCGGGCCGAGCTGTTGACCTGGTCGATGCTGCCGACCTTGATTCTGCTGAGCTTTATCGGTGGCTTGCTGGCCTACGCGATCCTGATTGGCGTGGTGGGTGCCCAACGGGTGCGCACGCTGTATCAACGCCATGAAATTCTGATCACCAAGCTCTGCGGCGTGATGTTTATCGGCTTCGCCCTCAATGCCTTGGCGCACGCATTGCCGGGTCTGTTCGGCAGCAAAGCGGCCTGAGGCGGCGGCGACCGTTCGTCGCACAGGGAAGTTTTTTCTAAACCTTTACCGCCCTGAAAATTCGAATTCAGAGCGGGGTGTATGCCCACGCACCTATTTTTGCCCTGGAGGAACCCATCATGAGCCGCATGGCTATCCGGTTACGCACCGCCAGTTTCGCGATGCTGCTGGGCCTCGGCGCCAGCAATGCTTTCGCCCAGTCGCCTGCAGAATTCATCGAGCAGGCTTCGGCCAAAGGCATGGCCGATATCGAAACCAGTCGCATGGCCCACGCCAAGACCTCATCCCAGGAAATCAAGGACTACACCATTGAGGTCATCAACGAGCGCACGCTGGCCAACCAGCACTTGGCGGCGATCGCCAAGAAGCTGGATTTGCCAGTGGCCCCGCGAGAGAAGATCGTCGATAAAGCCGAAACCCTGATGCCAGAACTCAAGGACGGCGATTCCTTTGACGCTGCCTATACTGCGCAGCAGGTCAAGGAGAACGAAGACGCCATCGCCTTGTTCCAGAAAGAGGGCGCCGCGTCGGATGTGCCGGAGATAAAGGCACTGGTGGATGAGACGCTGCCCAAGCTTGAAGAGCGCCTGCAAAAAGCCCGCGCCCTGGCCTCGACCTATGGCAAGGGCCATCAAGGCGACGGCTGAGGCCTGCCTTATATGAAAAGCGGCGGTTGGAGAGGATCCAGCCGCCGTTTTTTATGCCGAGTTCAGGCCCGTTCTGGACGCGGCCTATAACGCCAGTTCACCTTGACCGGTGCCTTCCAGCGCCAGCAAATACTGCTTGGCCGCCAGCCCGCCCGCGAAACCGGTCAAGCCGCCAGAAGCCCCAATCACCCGGTGGCAGGGCGCGATGATTGAGATCGGGTTACGCCCATTTGCGGCGCCGACAGCGCGCACGGCTTTGGGGTTGCCGATCTGCTCGGCGATTTGGCTATAGCTGCGGGTTTCGCCGAAGGGGATGGTCAGCAGTGCCTGCCAGACCTGCTTCTGGAAGTCGGTGCCGGTGAAGTCCAGCTCCAGTTCGAACTGGTTACGCGTTCCGGCAAAGTATTGCTGCAGTTGGCGTTCGGTTTCCAAAAGCACCGGGCTGTCATGGGCCTCGATCAATTCACCCAAGCGTACGCGGTTGGCGCGTTCTACTTCCCAGAGGATGGCGCTGAGTTTGCCATCGCGCGCCACCAGGGTGAGTTCACCGACAGGGGAAGGCATGAGCTTGTAGTGGTAAGTCATCGGCAGGCTCCTTGAGGGGAGTGAAGGGGGACGACGTCACTGTAGTTCCATCAGAGTGTCTGGAAACTACGTTTCTTGCGGTCAAACTAGAAGTTCCAGTAAACCCAGCTTGAGTAATAGGGGTACACGTAGAGCCAGGCGATGATGCAAAGGGCCTTCAGGACTGACGCCGTACTTAACATGACCATAGAAACGACGTTGAGCAGGGTCAAAATCAAAGCGAACATAGCCACATGTGGGGTTGCGTGACGCCACGCAAACCTTACGCCATACCCTGACGCGACAATCACTCCTAACTCCAGCAATACTCTAAAAGGGAAGGGGAAGGGCAGACGCACAAACGAGATCAGCAGTGGTAAAACCAGTACCCAGCCCGCCACTTGGCGTAGGATGATTTTGGGTGTGGGTGGCTTGGTTCTCAGCATTGCCTGCTTCCGGTCTCTGGGGCGACGAGCCTGTATCATCGCGATGTTTAGCCCTCATCGCAGTAAGATTTTACTTAGGCGCAACTACCGCTCCTGCTGTAATACCTTGAGCGCTGCCGACGCCAGAAACCCCGAACGGCTTTTTTCCTGTGGATGATTCAACACGTACTCATCGATGCGATTCAACAGATAGCCGGGCAGGGTGATGTTGAGCTTTTGAGCTTTGCCCAGATATTTGGTCACGTCGATGTCCACCACAGCCCACGTGCAACCGGCGTACTGAGGGTTGGCGGCGTGCACGGTGACTTTCTGCGCGCTGGGGATCGGCGCGCCATCTTCTGCGAGGATCTCGAAGTGCCCTTCGATGGCTTCGCGGGCCATGGCCATGGCGTCATCCAGGTCCTCTCCGGCCGAATAACAGCCAGGAATATCCGGGACTTCCACGCCCCAGGCGTGGTCCGCGTCGCCCGTTGAAATTGCGATGGGGTAAAGCATGTTCTTGCCCTCCTTTTGGTGGGTTTTGGTGGTTACTATACCCACAGCTATAAAGTTATCAACACTCTACCTACCAACGGTTGATGTCCGAGATTTCGATAGGTGTTGAATGAAGTGTATGGGCGCGCGGAAATGACGCCGTTTGGAGGTATTGCGAGATACTTCACGTCCTCAGGCACGGCTTCGAGCAGCAGAACAACGCTGAAGACCGAATCCAAGGCATAAAAAAACCGGTCACCAAGGACCGGTTTTTTGTGCATCTTGCGCCAGAACCCTCCTGGCGCAAGTGCAAATCTGAGTGGAGCGGGTAGAGGGAATCGAACCCTCAACTAAAGCTTGGGAAGCTTTCGTTTTGCCACTAAACTATACCCGCTCAGAGCGGCTGACTTTGTACCAGATGTTCGGCTGGATTTGAAGTTTTTCTTTGAAAAATGTGAGAGTTGCGTGTGGCGAGCAAGCTTGCTCGCCACAGTGTCAGGCTTGATTTCAAAGCGCCCATGCATGCTGCGCCTGGCCCTGGCTATATCGCAACGGGCTGGCGGGCCGCTGCCCTTTCAAGAAGCCCACCACGGCCTCACGGCTATCGCGGCATGCGGCTTTATGTTCCATGTCCAGGAAGTGTCCCGTCGCCTGGATGGTGCTGAAGCTGCTCTTGGCCACATGCTGGCCAAACAGCTTGGCGTCGTCTGCACTGGTGTATTCGTCCCATTCGCCGTTCAAGAACAGCACCGGAATGTCGATCTGTCTGGCGGCCTTGAGGTAACACTGCCGGTCGCTGTTGAGCACGTGGCTGATGTGAAAATGCATCTGCCCATATTCGTGTGCGGCCAGGCTGCTGACATGGCGGTAGTTGAAGCGCTTGAACAGCGACGGCAGGTGCTTGCCGATGGTGCTGTTGACCAGGTGGCCGACACGGTCGCGGTCGAGGTTGCCCAGGTAGTCGACGCCCCGTTCCAGGTAGTCACGCATTGGCGCATTGATCACTGGCGAGAATGAGCTGATCACCGCTTTTTCCACGCGCCGGGGCCGGTGCGCAAGGGCGACCAACGTGGCGGCGCCGCCCCAGGAGAAGGACAACACGTGTTCAGCGGCGAAGTGGTCGAGCAGTTCCAGGAGGATCTGGCCTTCGACTTCCTTGGTCAGCATGTGCTCATGACGGTTGTGGATTTTGGAACGGCCAGCGTAGGGCTGGTCGTACAACACCACATTGAATTGCGGGTACAGGCTTTTCACGGTTTGAGCGAAGGACGCTGTGGTCGCCATGGAGCCGTTGACCAAGACGATGGTCTTGGCTGCTGCGTCCGCGCGATAGAACTCCGTGTACACCCGATACTGACCCTGTATATCCAGCACAGCGATTTCTGGCCTCATGTCGTAAGACTCCTGGCAAGCGGGTAGTGCGCGCAAATCACTCTGCACGAGCTTTATGACAGGTAGGCATACGCCTGGAAAATGAGGGCCCATGTCGGTCCGATGACGGCTGGCCGGCGGGTGTTGTTATGGCGGGCTGTTTGCCGGGAGGGCCCGAAGATCAAGCGCGGGCGAGGCAAGGTGTTTCTTGGAGGTTATAGGGCGACTCGTCAGTCATCATCTGGCTGACGCCTTGATTCAAGCAGCACCGAAGGCAGGTCGCAAGGCAAGCGGCTGGTTTTTTGCCATCACCGGCTGAACGGTCGTCAGACTTGTCGGATCTCGTCGTCAGTCAGTGGCCGATACTGACCCGGCGCAAGCGACGCATCCAGCACCAAAGGGCCCATTCGCTCGCGGTGCAGGCCGGTCACCTTGTTATCAAAATGCCCGAACATGCGCTTCACTTGGTGGTAACGGCCTTCGATGATGCTCAACCGGGCCGTTCTTGGGCCCAGCCGTACAAGCTCTGCGGGTTGGGTCGTGAGATCTTCAAAGGCGAAATACACACCTGCCGCGAACGTCACCGCATACTCCGGGCCGATGTCCTGTTCGGTTTGCACGTGGTACACCTTGGGCAACTTGGTTTGCGGTTGCGTGAGGCGCCGCGACCATTGGCCGTCGTTGGTGATCAGCATCAGGCCGGTGGTGTTGAAATCCAGGCGCCCGGCGATATGCAGGTCGGCTTTGTCCGGTTCGTCCAGCAGGTCCAGGACCGTGGGGTGTTGCGGGTCTGATGTAGCGCTGACGCAACCCTGGGGTTTGTGCAGCATGAAATAACGCGCCGGCTTGCCCGCTTGCAGGATTTCACCGTCCACACAGACCTGGCTGAATTCCCGTACGTCATGGTGCGGATCGCTGACCGCAACACCCTCGACGGTCACCCGACGCTCCACCAGCAACAGGCGCACTTGCTTGCGATTGAACTGTGGCAGGTTGCTGAGGAAGCGATCAACGCGCATGGCGGGTACGCAACTGTTCGTCCACTTGGGCGCAGCGCGGGCACAGGCAGGCTTTATTGCGCAACTCATCCGGCAGGGCTTCAAGCACCGCCGGGTCGATGATGACGCTGTAGCACCAGCAGGCCTGATCGGCTGTGCGCGGGTCGGCCAAGGAGCAGTCGTTGCGGGCACCGCAGGCGGGGCAGAGGGTCGGTGTGGTCATGGGTCGGTTCAGAAGGGAATCGGGTAGGGCGCGTTAGTTATTGCACGATACAGCGCGGCTGGGCGGCATTCCATCACCATGGCTGTTTGGCGAGGCTTCACTTCGTCTGAAACAGATGTTTCCACTTGTGTCGCGAACGCACCAGATTCTGTTTTTGATGTCAGATGTTTCGTCATTCAGTGAAGGCTGAATGCCGCTCGCCAGCGTCGCTGGAGGAGCTCTTCCGCGGTCCAGGAGGCCGCCATGTATCGACGACTGCTGCTTATCGCTTTGCTCGGCCTGACCCTTTCAGCCTGCGTGCCCTACTACGATGGAGGCGCTACCTACTATCGCTCTGAGGTCTACACCGCACCGGCGCCAGCCTACTACTACGGCGGCCCGCGTTATTACCCTTCCGGGCGCAGCTATTACGCGCCAGCGCCCCGTTACTATGCACCACAGCCTCGCTATTACTCGGCGCCGCGCTACTACCAACCAGCCCCGCGTTATTACCCCCGCGCCGGCTACCGGCCCTCCCAAAACCATGGATGGGGCGACCGCTGGGGCAATGGCGGGCGTGGACGTGGTTCCGACCACGGAGGTGGCCGCGGCGGGCACCGTTAAATATCTTGAAAAACAAGCGGCGCATCATGCGCCGTTTTTTATGGGTACCGTACGTCCGTACTGTCAGATTTAACAGCTATCTTTGAGTTGCTAGCTGTACTTCACTAGCGCAGAGCCGAGTGCTTTTGCGTGGTGAGACTGAGCAGATGGAACCCCTATGTTCAAACAATTGATTTGCGTGCTACTGCTGATGAGCTACGTCATTGCACCGGCAAGAGCGGAGCAGGGCTGTCCTTATACAACGCAGATCGCATACGCCGACGGCCATTATCGCGCCAAGGACCATGGCCTGCGCTGGCAAAGCCCGAGGGTTGCGTCTCGTGGTGTTATCGACGGATTCATTGGCGCAGTGTTCATGCCGGCCGAGGGCGAGGAGAGAGGAAACGGCTACATGGACAAGTGCATCTACCGCACCAGTCGGAACGGGGTGGTAGCGTTGAGGCCACGCAAGGGCAATGAGGTTATCAACATGTCGTTGACCAGCACCTTGTATTGGGAGCTACAGCCCGATGCGTTCAAGTTGCCGGTGTACACCTGCACGGACAGCCAGCCGGACAATTGCGCTTTCAAGGTCAACGACAAGCGTACAGACCTGTCAGTAGTCAGATAAATCCGCCAGAGGATTCCTACCTTCCCAGGCCTTGTCAAAGTGCGCCTGCACCACCGCTTCCGGCAGTGTATTGATATCCGGCCAATGCCAATGAGGCGTCTGGTCTTTGTCGATCAGGCGCGCCCGAACCCCTTCGGCGAACTCCGGATGACGGCAGCAATTGAGGCTCAGGGTGTATTCCATCTCGAACACCTGGGCCAGGGAGAGGTGACGGGCGCGCTGGAGTTGTTCCCACACCAGATGCGCCGTCAGCGGGCAGCCCTCACTGAGGGTTTTGCCGGCGCGGTTCAATAGCGGGTCGCTGTGGTCGCGCAGCAGGCTCAAGGCGCGCCAGGCACAGCGCACATCTCCTACATCCAGCCATTCGTCGATCTGTGCGCGGCGCGGTAGCCATTGCGCTTCGGGTTGCTGGCTGTCCGCCTCCTGGGCCAGCGCCTTGAGCAGACTGTTGAGCTGCATCGCGCTCTGTTCCTGCCAGTTCAGTTGCAGCAGGCCATCGAGCAATTCGTCTTGCTGGTCATCGCGCAGGAAGCGGTCGGCCAGGCCCAAGTCCAGTGCGTCGCGGCCGTTGATATGGGCGCCGGTGAGGCCCAAAAACAAGCCGAGCTTGCCCGGCAAGCGCGACAGGAACCAACTGGCACCCACATCCGGGTACAAGCCAATGCTGATCTCGGGCATGGCCAAACGACTGCTCGGCGTAACGATACGCACGGCGGCGCTTTGCAACAGGCCCATGCCACCGCCCAATACATAACCGTGGCCCCAGCAGATCAACGGCTTTGGGTAGGTATGCAGGCGGTAGTCAAGACGATATTCAGCGGCAAAAAACTGCGCGGCCAGGGCTGGAACCTCACCGGGCTGTTCACGGCACGCCTGGGCCAGGCTGCGTACTTCGCCACCGGCGCAAAAGGCTTTGGCGCCGTTGCCGCGCAGCAGCACGCAGACGATCTGCGGGTCTTTCGCCCAAGCCTCCATGCGCTCATCCAGGGCCAGGATCATCGGCAGGGAGAGGGCGTTAAGGGACTTTGGCGCATCCAGGGTGGCGATGCCGATGCGGGCGCCGCCACTGCCGGTCAGTTCTTCGAAATGCAGGTTCATCGTGACCTCAATCGAGAAGGTGAAGGATGAGTATGATCCCTTCGTGGGAAAGTGCCGGTGCTGTGTCAGATCAATTGACAAGCGGGGTCGGCTTTCCTAGGGTTCGCCTCATTCTTTTTTACAAGACAATTGAACTATGACCGATGGCGACCGTATCAAACTCGAACCCAGCTGGAAACACGCTCTGCGCGATGAGTTCGAGAAGCCCTACATGGCGCAATTGCGCGAGTTTCTGCGCCAGGAACATGCCGCTGGCAAAGAGATCTACCCGCCCGGCCCATTGATTTTCAACGCCCTCAATTCAACACCGCTGGACAAGGTCAAGGTCGTGATTCTCGGCCAAGACCCGTACCACGGCCCTGGCCAGGCCCATGGCCTATGCTTCTCGGTACAACCGGGCGTGCCGGCGCCGCCGTCGCTGGTCAATATCTACAAAGAACTCAAGCGCGACCTGAACATCGACATCCCCAACCACGGTTACCTGCAAAGCTGGGCCGACCAAGGCGTACTGATGCTCAACACCACCATGACGGTGGAGCGCTCCAATGCTAATGCCCATGCGGGCAAGGGCTGGCAGTTTTTTACCGATCGGATTATCGAAGTGGTCAGCGAGCATCAGCCGCACCTGGTGTTCCTGCTGTGGGGCGCCCATGCTCAAAGCAAGCAGAAGCTCATCGACGCCACCAAGCATCTGGTGCTGACGTCGGTGCATCCGTCACCGTTGTCGGCGTATCGCGGGTTTCTGGGCTGCGGGCATTTCAGCCGGGCCAACAAGTTTCTTGAGCAGAATGGTGAGGCCCCGATCGAGTGGCGGCTGCCGCCACTCTGAACCGGACGACGTCGGGCTACAAACGGACTTGTGACACCGTGCTATTGCCAATATTGGCAACATAGGCGGTTCGGCCGTTGGGTGTCACGACGATACCCCGCGGTTTGTTGAAGCCAGTGAGGGTACCGGTTACGGTTTGTGTGCGGGTATTGAGAATGCTCATGCGGTTACCATCGGTTTCCGTGATGTAGGCGATCTCGAGCATAGTATGAAAGGCCACCTGAAAGGGAGCTAGCAAACCGGTCAGTATCCTACTGACCTGTGCGGTGGAGGTGTTGCCGATATAGACCTCACCACGATCTTGGTAGGTGATGTAGACCTGTGCGTTGAAGCGAGCATGCGCAATGGAGGTAGGTTGGCCGGCAACGGTATTGGTTTGGGTCACCACCCTGTTAGTTCCAAGGTTGATGCTAGTCCACCCATCAAGATCCGAGGCAAGGTGTAAACGGGCGTTGCCTGGTGCTATCGCGATCTCTCGAGGGTAGCGTACTTGGGGGGCGGCGATTCGCTGGTGAGTGGAGGCATCGATCACTACCAACTCTGAAGCGCCTTGGTCGGCGACGTACAAGCGTGTTCCGGTAGAATTCAAGGCCAACCCATTGATAGTAGTAAACCCCCTTATATGGTCACTGACGTTATCGGTCAAAGTGTCTATCACGGTGATCGGCGTATTGCTGGCCTGGCTGTTATCGCTGGCGTAAAGGCGCGGGGCAGTGGGGTGCATTGCCAGCCAAATGGGCGAACCCACAGTGGTGATTGTCCTGAGGACGCTAAAGTTCGCTGTGTCGATGACAGTAATGCCTTGTGGCAATGTGGAGCTTGCTACATACAGACGCGTTCCATCCCCATTGAGTACTAGGTGATTGGGGGACCCCGGGACGGCAACCGTATTTACGATTGCGACGGGTTCTTCATTTTCGTTTTCGAGCGTTGTTTCGGTTGGGGTCACCACGATTGCGCTCCTCAGTGGGAAGTCGCTCCATGAAAGGCCGCTAAGGTGAGTTTGGCTAGCTGTGAAGATTGCCAGTTCAGACAAACGGTCGTGGCCCTTGAGGGGCCACTTCCAGAATTAAGATTGGCGGTTCCAGTGCCTGAACAACGGCTCTGCCAAAAACAGCACAAACAGCAGACGCATCACCTGCATTGCCGTCACCAACGGCACCGACAATTGTAGCGTCTCGGCCGTCAGGCTCATTTCTGCAATGCCGCCGGGCATCATGCCCAGGGTCAGCGAACGCAGGTCCAACTGGGTCAGAGCGCTCAAGCCCACCGCCGCCAATGTCGCCAGCAGCATGGTCAATGCCGTGCCAATCAAGGTGCGGCCCATAAACGACGGTGCACGACGAAAGAACTGCCGATTGAAGTGGCAACCCAAACCGCTGCCGATCAACCATTGGCCGATCTGGCTGCCGCCGTCTGGCAGGCCGATGTGCAAATCCCAGGTCACGCTGGCCACCGCACTCACCAGCAATGGCCCGAACAGCCAAGGGTTGGGTTGGCGCAAGCGTTGCCAGCCCCAGGCAATCAGCGCCCCCACCGGAAACAGCAGGGCCAGCCAGGCCCAGTCCACGGGCGCCGGATGAAACTGCGGCGCGCCGCCCCCGAGCAAATATTTGAAGACCGCCGGCACACACAGCACCACCACCAGCACACGCAGGCTTTGCCCGGCCGCCACCCGGCTGAGCACCGCGCCATTGCGTGCGCCGAGGTTGACCATCTCGCCGGAGCCGCCGGGCATGCTGGAGAAGAACGCCGTGGCGCGGTCTTCACCGCTGCGGCGCATCAACCACACGCCCACCACGCTCGACATGCTGGTGACCAGTGCGCCGAAAAAGATCAAGCCGAAGTGGCTCATCACCTGCTCGATCACCACCGGGGTGAAGTGCAGGCCGATGCCGATGCCCACCACCCATTGGCCGCATTTGCGCCCGCCGGGAATCTCTGCCAACTGCCAGGGCGTGAGGCACCGCACCAGGATGATCGCCAGCAACGAGCCGACCATGTACGGCAAAGGCCAGCCCACCAGGCTGGCCAGGTAACCGCCGGCCAGGCCGACCAGCGGTGTTCCCCACCAATGTTTAAAGGTGACCTCAGACATCGGCCAGGGCACGACGCTGTTGCACGCGTTTACGCCAGATACGCAGCAACGGTACGAGCAGCATGATTGCGGTGAGTACCCAGACGCCAAAGGTGATCGGGCTCGACCACAGGATTTCCAGCGCACCGTTGGAGATCGACAGCGCACGGCGCAGGTTCTGCTCCATCAGGCCGCCGAGGATAAAGCCCAGCAGCAGCGGCGACAGCGGGAAGTCCAGCTTGCGCAGGATGTAGCCGAAGATGCCGATGGCGATCATCAGGAACAGATCGAAGGTGGTGGCATGCACGGCGTACACACCAATCGCGGTGATGATGGCGATCACCGGCACCAGCGCCCAGTTCGGCACGGCGAGGATACGGGTGAAGATGCGGATCATCGGGATGTTGAGCACCACCAGCATGATGTTGGCAATGAACAACGACGCGATCAGGCCCCAGACAATGTCCGGTTGCTGTTGGAACAGCAGCGGGCCAGGGGTGATGTTGTACAGCGACAGGGCGCCGATCATCACCGCCGTGGTGCCCGAGCCAGGAACTCCGAGGGTCAGCATCGGTACCATGGCGCCGCAGACCGATGCGCCAATCGCGGTTTCAGGGGCGGCCAGGCCGCGCATGTCGCCTTGGCCGAATTTGCCGCTGGCACCTGCGATGCGTTTCTCGGTCATGTAGGCAACGGCCGACGCCATGGTCGCACCGGCACCCGGCAACACGCCGATGATAAAACCCGACACGCCGCAACGCAGGTTCACGGTGAGTACCGACAAGGCTTCCTTGACGTTGAACATCATGCGCCCGGTGGCTTTCACTGCTTCCTGGCCACGGTGGGTTTTTTCCAGCAGCAGCAGGATCTCGCTGATGGAGAACAGCCCGAGTACCAGCACCACGAACTGAATGCCGTCGGTCAGGTGAATATTGTCGCCGGTAAAGCGGTACACACCGCTGTTGGCGTCGATGCCCACGCAGGAAAGGAACAAGCCGATCAGCGCCGCCACAAAAGTCTTGAGCGGTTTGTCACCGGCCATGCCGCCCAGGCAGACAATCGCAAACACCATCAACACGAAATATTCCGCAGGGCCAAAAGCAATCGCCCACTTGGCCAGCAGCGGGGCGAACAGCACCATGCCGCAGGTGGCGATAAACGCGCCGATGAACGAACTCCAGGCCGACAACGACAGCGCCACGCCAGCCAGGCCTTTGCGGGCCATCGGGTAGCCGTCGAGGGTGGTCATCACGGTGGACGCTTCGCCCGGGATATTCAGCAGAATCGAACTGATGCGGCCGCCGTATTCGCAGCCCAGGTACACGGCTGCCAGCAGGATCAGCGCCGACTCGGGCGGCAAGCCCAGGGCAAAGGCGATGGGGATCAACAGTGCCACGCCGTTGATCGGGCCCAGGCCCGGCAGCAGGCCAACCACGGTGCCGATCAGGGTGCCGCACAGTGCGGTCACCAGGTTATAGGGGCTCAGCGCAATGCCGAAACCCTGGCCCAAATAGCCAAAAGTATCCATATCAGTTCTCCAGAACGTCGAGCAGGCCGAGGGGCAACGGTACGTCCATGGTTTTATCGAACAGCAGATAAAGACCGACGCTCATCAAGGTGATGATCACCACACTGGGCCACCAGCGGCCGCCGTACAGCCGTGCCATCGGAATACCGATCAGCATGCTGCTGAGAATGAAACCCAAGGATTCGAATGTGCCGGCAAACACCAGCAGCAGGGCCACACAGATGCCGATCTTGATCAGCGTGGGTTGGTCCAGCGCCGGTTCATCGTCAGTGTGTTTGGTCGCTTGCGGGCGAATCATCATGTAGACAAGCGCCAGGCCCATCAGCCCGAGCAGCAGCAGGGGGAAGGCTCTTGGCCCGACGGGTTCGTAGGAAAAGGCCGCCTGATACGGCCAAGCCATCAGTGCCAGGCCGATACAGGCCAGTAACAGCACCGCGGCAAAAATGCGTTGTAAGAGCATAGAAAACTCCAAGGCCCCTCTTGTAGGAGCGAGCTCGCTCGCGAAAAACGTCAACGATAACGCGTGCTGTCTGGACGCACGTGGATGTCCTTGGGTTCTTCGCGAGCAAGCTCGCTCCTACAGGGGCATTACACAAAAGAGGGGCGGTTACTGGATCAGGCCGAACTCTTTGGCCAGCACTTTGTAGTCAGCCACCTGCTTTTTCACATAGGTGTCCAGCTCCTGGCCGGTCATGGCAAATGGGAACAGCTCGCGCTGGTCACGCAGCTTGGCGAACTCCTCGGAGGCCAGCAGTTTGTCGAAGGCGTCTTTCCACCAGGCGTAGTCGGCATCGCTGACCTTTGGCCCCAGGTAGAAGCCACGCACCACCGGCCAGACGATGTCGTAGCCTTGCTCTTTGGCGGTCGGGATGTCCTTCATTTCTGGTTCATCCAGGCGCTTCTCGGAGAACACCGCCAGCAGGCGCATGTCGCCACTTTGGATATGCGGCATGGAGTCGGAGATGTCGGTACTGCCCACTTGGATGTGGCCACCCAGCAAGGCTGTTGCGATTTCACCGCCACCCTCAAGGGCGACGTAACGCAGTTCGCGCGGGTTGATCCCGGCGGCCTTGGCGATCAGCGCGGTTTGCATCCAGTCTTGACTGCCGACGGTGCCGCCGGAGCCGATCACCACGCTGCCTGGGTCTTTCTTCAAGGCTTTGACCAGGTCGTCGAGGGTCTTGTAGGGCGAGTCGCTTTTCACCGCGATGGCGCCATAGCTGGTGCCCACTGCCGCCAACCAGCGCACGGCGCTTTCATCAAAACGGCCGAACTTGCCCTGGGCCAGGTTCAGCAGCGAACCGCTCGACCAGGCGACCAGGGTGCCGGCATCCGCAGGGCGCTGGGCCACGACCGCGTTGTAGGCCACCGCGCCCACGCCGCCGGGCATGTAGGTCACACGCATCGGTTTGGTCAGCAGCTTTTGGTTCACCAGCGCGCTTTGCGCCAGTTTGCAGGTCAGGTCAAAACCGCCGCCGGGGGAGGCCGGGGCGATGCATTCCGGACGCTTGGGTTCGTCGGCGGCCAGCAGTTGGCCGGCGAACAGCATGCAGCCGGCGGCGAGGGCAAATTTACGCAGTGAAAGGGTCATGGTGATCTCCATCGTTTTTGTTATGAGGGGGGTACTACCAAAGTGCGACGCTGTAGCTGACCAGCAAGCGCATTTCATCTGCGTCACGGGCCGAATAGTTGGAGCGATAGGTGGCGTTACGCAGGCGCACGGCTACATCTTTGAACGTGCCGCTTTGCACCACGTACTTGATCTCGCTGTTGCGTTCCCACTCCTTGCCGGTCTCGCCGTTCTTGAGCTTGATGTTGTCACCCGAGAGGTAACGGCTCATGAAGCTCAAGCCCGGAATGCCCAGCTTGGCGAAATCGTAGTCGTAGCGTGCTTGCCAGGAGCGTTCTTCGGCGCCGGCAAAATCGTTGATCTGCACGAAGTTGACCAGGTACGGGTCACTGCCATCCACATACGGGAAGGCGCTGTCGCCGGACATGTGCTGGTAGCCGGCGCTGAGCTTATGGCCATTGAGAGCGTAGCTGAACAGGCCGTTGAGGGATTGGTTATCGATATTGCCGCCGCGGGCCGAGCCGGTGTCATCGCTGATCGCCAGGCGCAGGTCGGCGCCGAAGGTGCCAGGGCCCATCGGGCGGGATGCGACCATGCCGAGGAAGTGCTGGCGGTAGACGTCGTCGAGTTGGGCGAAGTGGTAGCTGCCGGTGATCTTGTCGGCGAACTTGTAGTCGACGCCACCGAAGTTGAAGTGCTTGCCGGTTGCACCGCTGAGAAAGCGGCTGTTCTTGTTATTGAGCGCGATGTCTTCGTAGTTGGTGTCGTCGCGGTCTTTGGCTTTGTCCAGGCGACCACCGGTGAACACCAGGTTCTTGAATTCCTTGGAAGTGATCAAGCCACCGTTGAAGGTCTGCGGCAGGATGCGCCCGTCGTTGGGCTTGAGAATCGGCAGTTCGGGGATCAGCGAGCCGATCTTAAGCTCAGTGGCGGAGATTTTCACTTTGCCGGTCAGGCCCAGCTTTGAGTACTCGTTGGCGGCGCGGCCGTCATCGTGGGTCGGCAGCAGGCCGGTGCCGGTGCGGTCGGGGCTGGAGTCGAGCTTGACGCCGAGCATGCCCAGCGCATCCACGCCAAAGCCGACGGTGCCGTCGGTGTAGCCTGATTGCAGGTTGAGCATGAAGCCCTGGGCCCATTCGTCGCGCTTGGATTGCTGTGCACTGGTACCGTCGCGAAAGTCGCGATTGAAGTACATGTTGCGGGTTTCCAGGGTCGCGCTACTGTCTTCGAAGAAGGCAGCCTGGCTGAGCGGCGCAAAGCCGGCAAGGGCGGCGGCACTGGCGAGGGCGGTGTGGGTCAGGCGGGAAGAGCGAACAGGCGGGCAAGCCTGTGGCTGGGTCGACAGCATCGTGGTGTACTCCGTTATTGTTCTTATTTTGGCGAAAACGCTTCAAGGCGTTTTTCGGGCGCTACGGGTCAGGCAACTCGGCGGGCATAGACCACCGTGGTTGGATGCTAAAGGGCGAAGCTTTCACTAACCTTTCAATCGCCTTTCAATGTTTTCGGGCTTCACAGGCCAGGTTGCGGCTGTAAACTGCCGGGCAAAGCGTGGCGCCGACCACCCCCGAATGAGGTAGAAATCCATGCGTGTCCTGTTGGTTGAAGACCATCTGCAGCTCGCCGAAAGTGTCGCCCAAGCGCTCAAGAGCATGGGTTTGACCGTTGATGTGTTGCATGACGGCGTGGCGGCGGACCTGGCCTTGAGCAGCGAGGAATACGCCGCGGTGATCCTGGACGTAGGGTTGCCGCGCCTGGATGGTTTCGAGGTGCTCGCGCGTTTGCGGGCACGTGGAAAGAACCTGCCGGTGCTGATGCTGACCGCTCGCAGTGATGTAAAAGACCGCGTGCACGGCCTGAACCTGGGCGCCGATGACTACCTGGCCAAGCCGTTTGAACTCACGGAGCTTGAAGCACGGGTCAAGGCACTGTTGCGGCGCAGCGTGTTGGGCGGCGAGCGCCAGCAGACCTGCGGTGTGCTGGTGTACGACCTCGACACCCGGCGCTTCACGGTCGCAGGCGAACTGATGACCTTGACCTCCCGAGAGCAAGCAGTGCTCGAAGCCTTGATTGCTCGGCCGGGCCGCGTGATGAGCAAGGAGCAATTGGCTTCCCAGGTATTTGGCCTGGACGAGGAGGCCAGCCCCGACGCCATCGAGATCTACGTGCATCGCCTGCGCAAGAAGCTCGATGGCCAGCCCATCGCCATCGTTACCTTCCGCGGCCTTGGCTATTTGCTGGAAGCCCGTGATGCATAAGCCCAGCAGCCTGCGCTGGCGCTTGCTGTGCAACCTCGCGCTGTTGCTGGTGCTGTTGATGCTCGCCAGCGGCATGAGCGCTTATTGGAACGGCCGCGAAGCCGCCGACACCGCCTATGACCGTACGCTGCTGGCCTCGGCGCGCACCATTGCCGCCGGCTTGACCCAGGTGGACGGCACCCTCAGCGCCAATGTGCCTTATGTCGCCCTGGATACCTTTGCCTACGACAGTGCTGGGCGCATTTATTACCAGGTCAATGACATTGATCAGAAGCTGATTTCCGGTTACGAAAACCTGCCCGGCCCGCCGCCCGGCACGCCCCGCACCGACGATTACCCAGCCTTGGCGCGCTTCTACAACGCCATGTACCTGGGCCAGCATGTACGGGTGGTGAGCCTGCTCAAGGCCGTCTCGGAACCGAACATGAATGGCATGGCCGAAGTTCGTGTCGCGGAGACCGACGAAGCGCGGGTGGCCATGGCTCGCAGCCTGATGGCTGACACCCTGCTGCGCCTGGGCATGCTCGCCATCGGTGCATTGTTGCTGGTGTGGTTCGCGGTCAGCGCCGCCCTGCGCCCGCTGGAACGCCTGCGCACGGCTGTAGAAGAGCGCCAGCCCGATGACCTGCGGCCCCTGCCTTTGGTGGAAGTTCAGGACGAGTTCGGCCCACTGGTGCGCTCGCTCAACCATTTCACCGAACGTCTGCGCGGGCAGTTCGAGCGCCAGGCGCAGTTTATTGCCGACGCTGCCCACGAACTGCGCACACCCCTGGCGGCGCTCAAGGCCAGGCTGGAACTGGGCCTGCGTGCCGAAGAGCCGGCCACTTGGCGCAGCACCCTGGAAACGGCCGCCCAGGGCACCGACCGCCTGACGCACCTGGCCAATCAGTTGTTGTCACTGGCGCGCATCGAAAACGGTGCTCGCGCCATTGCCGAAGGCGGTGCGCAGTTGCTCGATCTAAGCCAGCTGGCCCGTGAGCTCGGTATGGCCATGGCGCCGCTGGCTCACGCGCGGGGCGTGGCCCTGGCGCTGGAGGCCGATGAGCCGGTATGGCTGCGCGGCGAACCGACGCTGCTTAATGAGTTGCTGAGCAACCTGGTAGATAACGCCTTGGCCCATACGCCACCCGGCGGCAATGTGATTCTGCGGGTGACCGCCCCGGCGGTGCTGGAGGTGGAAGATGACGGCCCCGGTATCCCGCTGGATGAGCGGGACCGGGTGTTCGAGCGTTTTTATCGACGCAGCCAGCAGGGCATGGGCTCGGGCTTGGGGCTGGCGATTGTCGGGGAGATTTGCCGTGCGCACCTGGCGCAGATCAGCCTGCATGATGGCGAGCTGGCGGGGCTTAAGGTACGCGTGAGTTTTATCGCGGGTTGATCAGTAAAACATCGAGCGCGCTTCGTCCAGTTCGCTGCGCAGGGCGTCGCTGTGCAGGTCTATGCGTAACTTCATGAGGGCCGGTAATGTGGCAATCGGCGCGGTCCCCAGGGGATGGTCGGTGCCGCGGTGGCAGTACAGCGCGGCGACTTGCACCAGGTCGACGTAGTCCAGGCTGGCAGAGTCGCGTGTCAGGTCCAGGTATTGGCCCGGCACGTTCACCAGCATCTCGGGAAAGTCCCACACCCGTAGCAGCTTGTCCCCCAGCACCGGGTGGATGCTGTCGATGACGTGGTTGAGGCTGACGGGGTCGGCCAGCAGCTCATAATGGTCCTCGGCATACGTGAGGATCGGCAGCACGCCGATTTGATGTACCAGGCCGCCCAGCGCCGCCTGGTCTGGCTTGAGCTGGCTGTGGCGACGGCACAAGGCGTAGCTCACGCCTGCCACCTCCAGGCTGCGGCGCCACACGTCGCGCATTTTCTGTTCGACCACCTCGGAGCGGGCGTGAAAGATCTGCTCCATCACCAGGCCGATAGCCAGGTTACTGCTGTAGTTGGTGCCAAGCCGGGTAATGGCGGTGTGCAGGTCGGTAACTTCCTGGCTGGCCCGCAGCAACGGGCTGTTGACCACTTTGATCAGGCGTGCCGACAGGGCCGTGTCACGACTGATCACCTTGCTCAGGTGGCTGATGCTGATCTCCGGGTCTTCGGCGGCCTGGCGAATTTTCAGGGCCACCTCCGGCAATGTCGGCAGAACCAGGTCATCGTTATCGATGGCCGTTACCAACGCTTGTTGGACTTTTTCCGCCAGCTTGTTCATTCATGCTCTCTAGGGTGCTGCAAAAAAGTACGGCGATTAACGCTGGATCTCGCGATCTCGGTCCAGTGGGTAGGGCAGGTCAAGCAAGTGCAGGCCTGGGCCTTCCAGGGTGCCCAAGCGCACGTCGCCACTGTCGGCAGCTTCGGCTTGCAGCACCGCGAGAAGTTCAATCGACTGGTCAGCTTTTGCGGCGATGACCACTTCGCCGATTGCGCTGTTATGGCTGGGGGAAAACAGTGGAGTACCTGGCTCGGGGAGTTCGGCTGTTTCCAGGCTCAGGCGATACAGACGTCGCTTGAGTTTGCCCAGGTACTGCATGCGCGCGACGATTTCCTGGCCGGTGTAGCAGCCTTTCTTGAAACTCACGCCGCCCACGGCTTGCAGGTTGAGCATCTGCGGGATGAACAGCTCGCGCGTCTGGGGCATCACCTGGCCGATACCGGCACGGATCTGGCCAAGCAGCCACGCATTCAAGTCAGCCTGCTGCAACTGTGCGGCCAATTGGCTGCGCACGGTGTCGGCGTGTTCGGCAGGTACCCAGAGTTCGGCACGGCCCGGGGAAACGCGGACGGCGATCAATGCCTCGTTGCGTGCCACGCTGTCGGTCTCGACCGGCAGTTCCAGGCCCAGAGCGGTCAAGGCCGCGTCTGCGTTAGCCAGGCCGAAGCGCGCCCAGGCAGCGCTTTCGTCGGTGAGCTTGGACTTGGAGAACACCGCGTACTTTTTCAAATCCGCCAACTGTGGCTCTAGCAACTCGGTGGCCATGGCCAGGAGTACGCCATCACCCTGTAGCAGGATGCGGAAGCTCGACTGCATCCGGCCTTTTTGCGTGCAGCGCGCGCCCAGGCTGGCCTGGGTATCACTCAGGTAATTGAGGTTGCAGGTCAGTTGGCCCTGCAGGAACTTGGCAGCATCAGAGCCGCGGACGGCGAGAACGCCTTCGTGGGACAGGGAGCAGAAAAAAGCGGAGTCAGCCATGGGTCATCGCAGGTCAAAAAGTCATGGGTGCATCATAGAGGGGCGTCCGGCAAATGCATAGTTTCGTCGCGGTCGACCAAAGCCGACTGTTCCGGTGTCGTCGGGGCTGTATACTTGCGCTCTAATTTAGGAGGGCTCCATGGTCGAAGATGTAGAAATCAATCGCCTCTACTGGCACAGCCGTCGCGGCATGCTGGAGCTGGATGTGCTGCTGGTGCCTTTCACCAAAGAGGTGTACGCGACGCTCAATCAGGTGGACCGCGACCTCTACGTCAGGTTGCTCACGTGTGAAGACCAGGACATGTTTGGCTGGTTCATGGAGCGCGCCGAATCCGAAGACCCGGAGCTGCAGCGCATGGTTCGGATGATCCTGGATCGTGTCCAGCCCAAGTAATCGTTTCGAATGCCGCTGGCAGGCCTCGCGGCTGTTGCTGGCGGCCTATGTGCTTGCCCAACTGATCGCGCTGGGCAGCCTGCTGGCTCTAAACCTGCCTTACTCAAGCCTTGGCATCCTGTTATGCCTGGCTCATTGTGCCTGGATATTACCGCGGCAAATCCTGCTCACTCACCGTTCGTCGATTCGTGGCCTGCGCCGTGACGACGATGGCTGGCAATTATGGAGCGCCGCACGCGGGTGGCACCCTGTGCAACTGCGGCCCGACAGCCTGGCGTTGCCGCTGATCGTGGTGTTGCGTTACCGGGTGCAGGGTGAACGGCGAGTGCAGTCCATCTGCGTGCCCAAGGATGCGCAGGCCGCCGATGTGCACCGGCGCCTGCGTGTACGCCTGAAGTTCAGCCGCCGTAGGTGGTTGGCACCAGGATAGTGTCGCGGGCTTCGGGCAGCATCTGGGGGTAGTCGAGGGTGTAATGCAGGCCGCGGCTTTCCTTGCGTTCCATGGCCGAGCGGATCATCAACTCGGCCACTTGGGCCAGGTTGCGCAATTCGATCAGGTCGCGGCTGACCTTATAGTTGCTGTAGAACTCATCGATCTCATCCAGCAGCAAGCGCACCCGATGTTGCGCCCGTTGCAGGCGTTTGTTGGTGCGCACGATACCCACATAGTCCCACATGAAGCGCCGCAGCTCGTCCCAGTTGTGGGCGATGATCACGTCCTCGTCCGAATCGGTAACCTGGCTCGCGTCCCAGCGGGGCAGGGCGGCCGGTACCGGGATACGCGGTAGTTGCTCAAGAATGTCCGCTGCCGCCGAGCGCGCATACACGAAGCATTCGAGCAGTGAATTGCTGGCCATGCGGTTGGCGCCGTGCAGGCCGGTGAAACTGGTTTCGCCGATGGCGTACAGGCCTGGCACGTCGGTGCGGCCATGCTGGTCGACCATTACGCCCCCGCAGGTGTAGTGCGCGGCGGGTACCACGGGGATCGGGCCCTTGGTGATGTCGATATTGAAAGTCAGGCAGCGTTCGTAGACGGTCGGGAAGTGGGTCTTGATGAAGGCTTCGGGCTTGTGGCTGATGTCCAGGTACACGCAGTCGATACCCAGGCGCTTCATTTCGTGGTCGATAGCGCGGGCGACGATATCCCGTGGCGCCAGCTCGGCGCGTGGGTCGAAGCGCTGCATGAAGCGCTCGCCATTGGGCAGCTTCAAATGCGCACCTTCACCGCGCAGGGCTTCGGTGATCAGGAAGCTCTTGGCCTGCGGGTGATACAGGCACGTGGGGTGGAACTGGTTGAATTCCAGGTTGGCGACCCGGCAGCCCGAGCGCCAGGCCATCGCAATGCCGTCGCCGCAGGCACCGTCGGGGTTGCTGGTATAGAGGTAGACCTTGGCGGCGCCGCCCGAGGCGAGAATGGTGAAACGTGCGCCATAGGTATCGACTTCACCGCTGGTGCGGTTGAGTACGTAGGCGCCCAGGCAGCGCTCGCCCGGCAAGCCCAGGCGTTTTTCGGTGATCAGGTCGACGGCGACGCGCTGCTCCAGCAATTGGATGTTGGGGCGTTGGCGGGCCTGCTCGAGCAGGGTCTTGAAAATCGCGGCCCCGGTGGCATCGGCGGCGTGAATGATTCGGCGATGGCTGTGGCCGCCTTCGCGGGTCAGGTGGAACTCAAAGCCGCCGTCGTCGCTGCCGGCATGTTCATCACGGGTGAAGGGCACACCTTGGTCGATCAACCATTGGATGGCTTCCCGGCTGTGCTCGACGGTGAAGCGCACGGCGTCTTCATTGCACAGGCCACCGCCAGCGTTAAGGGTGTCTTCGACGTGGGATTGCACGGTGTCGGTGTCATCCAGCACTGCAGCAACGCCGCCCTGGGCCCAGAAGGTCGAGCCGTTGGCCAGGTCGCCTTTGCTCAAAACCGCTATACGCAAATGGCTGGGCAGGGTCAGGGCCAGGCTCAAGCCGGCGGCGCCGCTGCCGATTACGAGGACATCGTGTTGAAACTGTTGGCTCATTTGACGGATTCCGCAAAAAGCGATCCAAAGGGGGCGCAAACAGGACGCCTGGATCGGCGAATCAAAGGGTCACACGGGCCACTAGTATATAGAGGGGTGGAGCGGCACAATAGCCACGCCTTCGTGGCATTGTGAGATTATGCTGCGCAGCTTTGGGAAATGGCCGGTTGGCGGGACGGGAACTTTTTGCATAAGCCCCGACTCAATAGCAGGTTGCCCGAAAGCTGGGAAAACGTTGAGTTTATTGGCCCGTCGGGAGCATTGGACGCGTCACGAAACCGGCGACAAGATTATTCGCGCAGCCGGCACCGACCGTGCTGCGTTTTTCGTGTGTGCCAAATCAGTGCATGCCGGAAACTTGCTTGAAGGGGGAGAACTTTTGCGAAAAGCCCGAGTCTATGTTTGCAAGCCTGATCGTTTAGTTATGCAAGCCTCCTTCAAGTACAACGAGGAGTGTTCATGCTAACCCAGGAAGAGGATCAGCAGCTGGTCGAGCGCGTACAGCGCGGTGATAAGCGAGCATTTGATCTGCTAGTGCTGAAATACCAGCACAAAATTCTCGGGTTGATCGTGCGGTTTGTGCACGACACCCATGAAGCGCAGGACGTTGCACAGGAAGCCTTTATCAAGGCTTACCGTGCACTTGGAAATTTCCGCGGTGACAGTGCGTTTTACACGTGGCTATACCGCATCGCCATTAACACGGCGAAAAACTATCTGGTGTCACGCGGTCGCCGCCCACCAGACAGTGATGTCAGTTCAGAAGATGCTGAATTCTACGATGGTGATCACGGCCTCAAAGATCTCGAGTCGCCGGAGCGTGCATTGCTGCGCGACGAGATCGAAGGCACCGTCCATCGCACTATTCAGCAACTGCCAGAAGATTTGCGTACGGCGTTAACTTTACGTGAATTCGATGGTCTGAGTTACGAAGACATTGCGAGCGTCATGCAATGTCCGGTGGGGACTGTGAGGTCACGGATTTTCCGGGCCCGGGAAGCCATCGACAAAGCCTTGCAACCGTTGTTGCAGGAAAACTAAAGACAGCGGCGACAGCCAAGAGAGGAACCGCCATGAGTCGTGATGCCCTGCAGGAATCGCTGTCCGCAGTGATGGATAACGAAGCGGATGAACTGGAACTTCGTCGAGTGCTCAATGCATTTGATGACGCCCAAACCCGTGATACCTGGTCTCGTTACCAAGTCGCTCGGGCGGTGATGCACAAGGATCTCCTAATCCCTCGTCTGGATATTGCTGCGGCCGTTTCTGCTGCACTGGCTGATGAAGCCGTTCCGGCAAAAGCCTCGCGTGGTCCATGGCGCAGCCTGGGTCGTCTGGCAGTGGCCGCCTCGGTGACCGTTGCTGTGTTGGCAGGTGTTCGCCTGTACAATCAGGACGAGATCGCAGGCAACGAGCTGGCCCAACAGACTCAGCAACCGGTCATGGCCGGTCCGCAAGTCAAAGGCCCGGCCGTGCTGGCTGGCTACAAGGAAAGCACCGATACCACCGGCCCTATGGCCAATGGTGTACTTCAGGGGCAATCCGGCTGGCAGGATCAGCGCCTTCCAGGCTACCTGCGTCAACATGCGCAGGAATCGGCCGCCAAAGGCACTGAAAGCGCTCTGCCATACGCTCGTGCAGCAAGCCAGGAAAACCGCTGATTCGCTAAGGAGCCCTATGCGCGCCATACCGCTCCTTACGCTTTTGCTCAGTAGTTGGTTTGCACTATCCGCCCATGCCGATGAAGCCCAAGACTGGCTGACTCGACTTGGGCGTGCAGAGCAGCAGCAAAGCTTTGAAGGTACGTTTGTCTACGAACGTAACGGCAGTTTTTCCACCCATGACATCTGGCACCGCGTCCAGGATGGTCATGTCCGTGAACGCTTGTTGCAGCTTGATGGCTCCGCCCAGGAAGCGGTTCGGGTAGACGGCCGGGCGCAATGCGTCAGTGGCACGTTGGTTGCCAGCCTCGGTCATTCTTCTGATGCACCCCCGCGTATTCTTGATCCCAAAAAACTCAATCCATTCTATGAGCTGGCCGTCATTGGCAAATCCCGCGTGGCCGGTCGTAATGCGGTGATTGTGTCGATCAGTGCGCGTGACCCTTACCGTTATGGGTTTGAATTACACCTGGATCGTGAGACTGCGCTGCCGCTCAAGTCCTTGCTGCTCAACGATCAAGGGCAGTTGTTGGAGCGTTTTCAGTTCACGCGCCTGGATACTTCGGCTACCCCTTCTGACCAGGACTTGCAGCCCAGCAGCGACTGTTCGCCGGTAACAATGTCCGCCGCTAAAGCACCTGACCTGTCTGCCACGCAAAGGTGGCATCTGGACTGGCTACCGCCTGGTTTCCAACAGATCAGCAGCGCTACGCGCAAAGATCCCCAAACGAAATCTACCGTCGACAGCCTGATGTATGACGATGGGCTCGCGCGTTTTTCGGTGTTTCTCGAGTCGGCCAGTGGCGCTGACGTGAATGAAACCCGCGCTCAGCTTGGGCCAACCGTGGCAGTCTCGCGGCGTTTGAATACGGTCGATGGCGAAATGATGGTCACGGTGGTGGGCGAAATTCCCATCGGCACTGCTGAGCGTATCGCGTTGTCGGTGCGTGGTGAAAAGGCCGCCGCCAAGCCCTGAGATTGTTAATCTTATGTTCATCCTGTTCTTTCAATCTGAGCCCGAATTTCGTTGGGTGCTGGGTGTATGAAATTTCTGGATCAGCATTTTCACTTGCAAAAACTTCCCATGTTTTTTATAGGTCAGGGTTTGATGGCTCTGGCCTTGTTTGTTCGCGGAACAAAAATGCCGGTCGCAGTATCCGGCGTTTATTGAACCCTGTCGCTTAACCCTGCTCGTCGTAACGGGAGCTGTATGTCGATACCACGTTTGAAGTCTTACTTATCCATAGTCGCCACAGTGCTGGTGCTGGGTCAGGCCTTACCTGCGCAAGCGGTCGAGTTGCCTGACTTCACCCAACTGGTGGAGCAGGCCTCGCCTGCCGTGGTGAACATCAGTACCACGCAGAAGCTGCCGGATCGCAAGGTCTCGAACCAGCAGATGCCCGACCTGGAAGGCTTGCCGCCCATGCTGCGCGAGTTCTTCGAGCGAGGGATGCCGCAACCACGCTCCCCCCGTGGCGGCGGTGGCCAGCGCGAAGCCCAATCCCTGGGCTCCGGTTTCATCATTTCGCCTGATGGCTATATCCTCACCAACAACCACGTGATTGCCGATGCCGACGAGATTCTCGTGCGCCTGGCCGACCGCAGTGAACTCAAGGCCAAGCTGATTGGCACCGATCCGCGTTCTGACGTGGCCTTGCTTAAAATCGATGGCAAGGATTTACCGGTGCTCAAACTGGGCAAGTCCCAGGACCTGAAGGCCGGTCAGTGGGTGGTCGCGATCGGTTCACCGTTCGGCTTTGACCATACCGTTACCCAAGGTATCGTCAGCGCCATCGGTCGCAGCCTGCCAAACGAAAACTACGTGCCGTTCATCCAGACCGACGTGCCAATCAACCCGGGTAACTCCGGTGGCCCGCTGTTCAACCTGGCCGGCGAAGTGGTGGGCATCAACTCGCAGATCTACACCCGCTCCGGTGGCTTCATGGGCGTGTCCTTCGCGATCCCGATCGATGTGGCCATGGACGTCTCCAATCAGCTCAAAAGCGGCGGCAAGGTCAGCCGTGGCTGGTTGGGCGTGGTGATCCAGGAAGTGAACAAGGACCTGGCTGAGTCCTTCGGTCTCGACAAGCCGGCCGGTGCCCTGGTTGCGCAGATTCAGGACAATGGCCCTGCGGCCAAAGGCGGCCTGAAAGTCGGTGACGTCATCCTGAGCATGAACGGCCAGCCGATCATCATGTCGGCGGACTTGCCTCATCTGGTCGGCGCGCTCAAGGCCGGCGGCAAAGCCAAGCTGGAAGTGATTCGTGATGGCAAGCGCCAGAACGTCGAACTGACCGTAGGTGCCATCCCGGAAGAAGGCGCGACCCTGGATGCCCTGGGCAACGCCAAGCCAGGTGCCGAGCGCAGCAGTAACCGCCTGGGTATCGCCGTGGTTGAGCTGACCGCCGAGCAGAAGAAAACCTTCGACCTGCAAAGCGGTGTGGTGATCAAGGAAGTTCAGGACGGCCCAGCCGCCTTGATCGGCCTGCAACCGGGTGACGTGATCACTCACTTGAACAACCAGGCAATTGACACCACCAAGGAATTCGCCGACATCGCCAAGGCGTTGCCGAAGAATCGCTCGGTGTCGATGCGCGTCCTGCGTCAAGGCCGTGCCAGCTTCATCACCTTCAAGCTGGCCGAGTAATCCGCTAGCCCCATAAAAAAGCCCCGCTGCCGGTTAACGGCAGCGGGGCTTTTTTGTGGGCGGCGGGTTTAGCTCATCATGCCTTTTACCAGGCGCTCTTGTTCGATCAGTTCACGCTGACGGGCGTCGATGCGTGAGGACAGCGGGAAGTTACTGCCCGCGCGCCGCTTGGCAAAGTCCAACTGCTGGATCGCTTGCTGGAAATCCCCCACCAGTGCGAAATATTCGGCACGAGCCTGATGCAGGCCAATGATGTTGCCGGACAAGCCGCGAGTTTCGGCGACCTGATACCACACGTCCGGATCGTCCGGGCGCGACTTGAGCAGCCCGTCCAGCGCCTTTTCTGCATCGGCGGTACGGTTCTGTTTAAGCAGCAGGTCTACTCGCACCTGGTTCAGCGGATAGTTGCTGGGGTACTGGGTGAGCATGCGGTCGGTACGTTGCTGCGCATCCGGCATGCGGTTGCTGGTGATGTCCAGTTCGATTTGGGCCAGGTTGTAGGTGATGTCGTTGGGCGCCTTGGCCAGCAGCGGCGCCAGGCTTTCCCGTGCTTCCTTGAGTTGAGTGCCCTTGATCTGGGCGATGGCCAGGCCATAGCGTGCCACGTCATTTTTAGGGTTTTCATCCAGCTGCGCCTGGAAGCGCTTGGCAGCCAGGCCTGGTGTGTCTTCGTACTTGAGCTGTACCCGCGCGCGAATCAATTGATAGCGCAGGCTGTCTTCCTTGCCGCCGGGTTTGGCTTGTTCGGCGCGGTTGCGGGTGTCGGCGATACGCGATTCGGTGACCGGGTGAGTCAGCAGGAACTCCGGCGGCTTGGCGTCGAAGCGGTATTGACGCATCAACCGTTCGAACATGGTGGGCATGGAGCGCGGGTCGTAGCCGGCTTTCTCTAGGTTGAGGATGCCGATACGGTCGGCCTCCTGCTCGTTCTGGCGGGAGAAGCGGCGCTGTTCCTGGATCGCGGCGGCTTGTGAGCCGGCAATCGCGGCGATACCGGCATCGCCGGCACCCGCAGCGGCGGCGATAATGCCGCCAAGCAGGGCAGCCATCATCGGCAGTTGCATGCGTGATTGCGCTTCCACGCCTCGGGCGAAGTGGCGCTGGGACAAGTGCGCCAGTTCGTGGGCCAGTACCGACGCGTATTCGCCTTCGGTCTGTGCATTGAGGAACAAACCGCCGTTGACCCCGACGATCCCACCCGGAGCCGCAAAGGCGTTGAGCTGTGGGCTGTTGATCAGGATAAATTCCAGGCGCCGGTCATTGACCTGGCTGGTCTCCACCAGCTTGTATACGCTGGTTTCGACGTAATCCTTGAGTTGCGGGTCATTGAGTTGCGAGACCTGGCCGCGCAGGTAAGCCAGCCAAGCGCGGCCCAGTTGGTATTCCTGTTGCGGCGAGACAATGGCAGAACTGGCGTCGCCGAGTGACGGCAGGTCGTCAGCGAAGGCCGGGGAGGCCAGCAGGCAGGCCAGCGTCAGCAGGGTAGGGCGCAAAAAAGTCATGCACAAAGCCTTTCGACAAAGAGCTTACTGTAGCCGGACACTGAGCTTGGGACCAGATATTCTAAGCAGCCCAAATGTTTGCCTGGAGTAACACCATGACCGACGTTGCAGCCTGTGACGCCGAACTCGACGCCAGCGGTCTGAACTGCCCGTTGCCCTTGCTCAAGGCCAAGCTGGAGCTCAATCGATTGGCCAGCGGCGCCGTGCTTAAAGTGACCGCCACCGATGCAGGCTCCCAGCGTGACTTCCGCACTTTTGCCAGGTTGGCGGGCCATACGCTGGTTCGGGAAGAAGAGGCTGCTGGCGTGTACTGCTATTGGTTGCGAAAGGCCTGAAGGCCTTACGAGGCAAGGTATCTACACAACTTCGGTACCAAGCTGACCCCTGTGGCGAGGGAGCTTGCTCCCGTGACGACCTGACAGCCGATGCTTGTCTATCTGACCCACCACGATCCAAATGTGGGAGCTGGCTTGCCTGCGAAGACGGCCTGCCAGCCGCCCCCTATCTATCTGACACCCCGCAATCCAACTGTGGGAGCTGGCTTGCCTGCGATGACAGCCTGCCAGCCGCCCCCTATCTACCTGACACCCCACGATCAAACTGTGTGCGGGCTTGCTCGCGAAGGCGGCCTGGCAGTCAACACAGTTGGATGGTGTACATATCCATTGCTGGGGTAACGGCCACTTAGGGTTCCGCTCTGACAGCGGGTCACTTTTGGAAAAGAGCTCCAAAAGTAACCAAAAGGGCTCTTGCCCCACCACTCGGCACCTCGCTTAGGCTCGGTGTGCCCGTAATCCGCCAGTGATTTGGGGGGTCGCCGCCACGCGCCATCCATGGCGCGGGGCGGCTAAACCGGCATCCCTGCCGGTTTACCCCCCCAAATCCCTGTCGAATTCCGGCCAGCGTGGTTTGACGGGGCGCTTAAGATCAAAAGCAGATCAAGAGCGACTCGCTTCGCATCGTGGTTGCCGTGTGCTGCTACAGCCCACAAAGTCTATGCTTATCGAGGCAAGATCAAGCCTTGTTCAGCGCCTGCGCTGCCGCCAGCACGGCGTCAACATGCCCCGGCACTTTCACGCCGCGCCATTCCTGACGCAGCACGCCTTGGTTGTCGATCAGGAAGGTACTGCGATCCACGCCCAGGTATTCTTTGCCGTACAGCTTCTTCAACTTGATCACATCAAACAGCTGGCAGACGGCTTCGTCCTTATCGCTGATCAGTTCGAAAGGAAATTCTTGTTTGCCCTTGAAGTTCTCGTGGGACTTCACGCTGTCACGCGACACGCCGAACACTTCGGTATTGGCGGCCTTGAACGCGGCGTACTGGTCACGAAAACCCTGGCCTTCGGTGGTGCAGCCTGGGGTGCTGTCTTTCGGGTAAAAGTAGATCACCACTTGCTTGCCCTTGAGGGCCGCGAGGCTGAAGGTCTGGCCGCTGGTGGCCTGGGCCTCGAAATCGGCCACGGGTGTGTCGATGGCTACCGGCATAGAGAAGTACTTCCTTACATTGGGTTCTGTGGGCGCCATGGCTCGATCAATGCGTCGAGGTTCAGGGCATCGGCGAAATCCAGGAACTGGTCGCGCAGCCAACTGATCTGTACGCCGGCTGGCAAGGTCACGGTAAAGGTGGCATTGAGCATGGTGCCGCCGGTTTGTGGCGCCTGGTAGGTGTCACAGGTGAGGTTTTCCAACTCGACGTTATGGTCGATAAAGAACTGGCATAGCTCGTTGACGATGTCCGAGCGGTAGGCCGAGCTGACATACGCTACGTACGGCAGGGCCTGGGGGCGGTTTTCAAGGGCGGCGCTGCGTACCACGTTGACGGTGAAGTCATGCTTCTTGGCCAGGCCCGGCAGGCCCGTTTCCAGACGCGCCAAGGCATCCCAGGAGCCAGAAATCTGCAGGACCAGCGCACTGCACTCGCCATGGCGGGTGAGGCGGGAGGTCACGACGGCGCAGCGGTTCTCATGGCTGGCGCGGCACAGGACGTTGGTCAGCTCCATGGGGTTGGCGCCGAGGGCACTGATAACAAGGAATTGTTCGCGAACTGTGGGGGTGGACATGCAGCCTTCCTAAAGCGATGAGCGGTCGATGCCGTGTGGGCGGTATCGATCAAAGGATCAAGGGTAGCGAAAAGCGTCGCCAAGGGCTAGGAGGTGGCGTTTTCATTGCGTGATCAGCCGGCTTCGGGCGGTGCTTTGGCCCAATGATGGCATTGCCCGACGTTTAGTTGCGCCAGAACGCATCCTCACGCGGTACTTCGCTTGTACAAGCATCTTGGCGCCAGTACCATTACGGCTCTCTTTTTCCGGCAGGAGCGGTTGCATGATTGCGGGCAGTATGGTGGCACTGGTCACACCCATGGATGCACAAGGTCGTCTCGACTGGGACAGCCTGGGCAAACTGGTGGACTTCCACCTGCAAGAGGGCACCAACGCCATTGTGGCGGTCGGCACCACAGGTGAATCGGCCACCCTCGATGTGGAAGAACACATCCAGGTGATCGAATTCGTGGTCAAGCGCGTGGCGGGCCGCATTGCCGTGATCGCCGGTACGGGCGCCAACTCGACGCGTGAAGCGATCGAGCTGACCAAGAATGCCAAGAAGGCCGGCGCCGACGCTTGCCTGCTGGTAACCCCGTACTACAACAAGCCGACCCAGGAAGGCTTGTACCAGCACTTCAAAGCCATCGCCGAAGCCGTGCAGATCCCGCAGATCCTCTATAACGTACCGGGTCGCACCGCGTGCGACATGAAGGCCGAGACCGTGATCCGCCTGTCCACCGTGCCGAACATCATCGGCATCAAGGAAGCCACCGGCGACCTGCAGCGCGCCAAGGACATCCTGGCCGGCGTGAGCAGCGACTTCCTGGTGTATTCCGGTGACGACGCCACCGCTGTCGAGCTGATCCTGCTGGGTGGCAAGGGCAACATCTCCGTGACTGCCAACGTGGCCCCGCGCGCCATGAGCGATATGTGTGCCGCCGCCATTGCCGGCGATGCAGCCACTGCTCGTGCAATCCACGAGAAGCTGATGCCGCTCAACAAGACACTGTTTATCGAATCCAATCCTATTCCCGTGAAGTGGGCGCTGTTTGAGATGGGCCTGATGCCGGACGGTATCCGTCTGCCGCTCACCCGCCTCAGCGAAGCCTGTCACGAACCGCTGCGACAGGCCCTGCGCCAGTCCGGCGTCCTGGTTTAATTGAGGAAGCACTACGCATGAAGCGATTGGCCGGACTTTCCGCACTTGCCTTGATTATCTCCAGCACCAGTGGCTGCGGTTGGGTATGGGGCCCGGAAGGCTACTTCCGTGACCGCGGCAGCGATTACCTGGAAGCGCAAGCAACCAAACCGATGCAACTGCCGCCTGATGTCAATGTCGCCAAGCGCCTTGACCCGCTGCTGCCGATTCCACGCAACGTCGCCGACGACACGGTCAAGGGTGAGTACGTAGTGCCGCGCCCACAGCCGATCATGGCCGTGGCCGATGCCAGCGACTACAGCCTGCAGAAAAGCGGCGACAACCGCTGGATCGTAGCTCAGCGTCCACCTGCCGAAGTCTGGCCGGTGGCGGTGCAGTTCTTCCAGGACAACGGTTTCCGCCTTGACCAGCAGCGCCCGCAAACCGGTGAGTTCACCACCGCGTGGCAGCAAGGTCGTGAGCTGTCTGCCAACATGGCCCAGCGCCTGCTGGCGGGCGGTGTAGCCGCCGACAGCGAAGCCCGTGTGCGTGTGCGCATCGAGCCTGGCGTGCAGCGCAACACCAGCGAAGTCTATGTAGTAAGCGCCGAGCGGCCTGCCGGCAGCACGGCTGACGTCGACTTCACCCCGCGCTCGGTCAACACCGGCGTGGACGCCGCGCTGGTCGACGAGATGCTGGCCAGCATGAGCCGTATCTCCGAGAAGGGCGGTTCCGTTTCCCTGCTCGCCGCCCGTGATTACGACACCCCTAGCCGCGTCAGCCTCACCGAAGACGGCAGCGGCAACGTCGTGCTGAACCTGGGTGAAGACCTCGACCGCGCCTGGGCCAGTGTTGGCCGTGCGTTGGAGCAGGGCCCTTGGCGCGTTGAAGACATCAACCGCAGCCTGGGCCTGTACTACATCAACGTGGCTGAAAAAGCCGAGAAGAAAGACGACGAGCCAGGTTTCTTCGGCAAATTGTTCGGCAGCGCGCCGACCAAGGAAGAGATCGAAACCCGCGCCGAGCGTTACCAGGTTCGTTTGAGCAAGGTGGGCGAAAGCGTGCAAGTCACCGTCGAGAAGAACATCAACACCGTCGCGCCAGCTGAAACAGCGCGCAAAGTGTTGGGCGTGATTCAAGACAACCTGGGCTGATCCGATGCGTTTTGCCGTTCTCGGCAGCGGTAGCCAAGGGAACGGTACGCTGGTCGCCCATGATGACACGTACGTGCTGGTCGATTGTGGTTTCTCCCTGCGGGAAACCGAGCGGCGCCTGTTGCGCCTGGGGGTTCACCCCACGCAACTGAGCGCGATTCTGGTAACCCACGAGCATGCCGACCATGTGCATGGCGTGGGTTTGCTGTCTCGGCGCTACAATTTACCGGTGTACTTGAGTCGCGGCACGTTGCGCGGGATGCGCAAACCCATTGAGCCTGCTGGCTTCCTGGCCGGTGGTGAGCAACTGCAAATTGGCGCCCTGAGCATCAATGTTGTTGCGGTTGCTCACGATGCCCAGGAGCCGACGCAATATGTATTCAGTGACGGTGAGCGGCGCTTCGGTGTGCTCACCGACCTGGGTTCCTATTGCGCCAAGGTGCTGGAGGGTTACCGGGACCTCGATGCCTTGATGATCGAGTCCAACCACTGCCGAGACCTGCTGGCACGCGGTCATTACCCCTACTTTCTCAAGCAACGGGTGGGCGGCGAGCTGGGACATTTGAACAACCACCAGGCCGCATACCTGGTGTACGAGTTGGGCTGGCAAGACCTGCAACACCTGGTCCTGGCTCACCTCAGCAGCAAGAACAACCTGCCGACGCTTGCCCGGCAATGTTTTGTCGACACTCTAGGGTGCGACCCGGACTGGCTGCAACTGGCCGATCAAGATTCAGGGCTCGACTGGCGACACATCGCCTAGCCCACCTTACTCAAAGCGGAGCCCATCATGGAAAAACGTGAAGAACTCTACCGCGGCAAAGCCAAGTCGGTGTACAAGACCGACGACGCCAACCGCCTGATCCTGCTGTTTCGCAACGACACTTCGGCGTTCGACGGCAAGCGCATCGAACAGCTTGACCGCAAAGGTATGGTGAACAACAAGTTCAACGCCTTCATCATGCAGAAACTCGAAGCGGCCGGCATCCCGACCCAATTCGACAAACTGCTGGGCGACAACGAATGCCTGGTCAAGAAGCTCGACATGATCCCGGTCGAGTGCGTCGTGCGTAACTACGCCGCCGGCAGCCTGGTCAAGCGTTTGGGCGTGGAAGAGGGCCTCAAGCTCAACCCTTACACCTTCGAACTGTTCCTGAAGGATGACGCCAAGGGCGACCCGTTCATCAACGAATCCCACGTCGTGGCGTTCGGCTGGGGCACCGCTGAGCAACTGGCGCGCATGAAGGAGTTGTCCCTCAAGGTCAACGACGTGCTGAGTAAGCTGTTCGACGATGCAGGCCTGTTGCTGGTGGACTTCAAACTCGAATTCGGCGTATTCCACGACGGTTCCATCGTCCTGGGCGACGAATTCAGCCCGGACGGCTGCCGCCTGTGGGACAAAGACACCAAGAAGAAGATGGACAAAGACCGCTTCCGCCAAGGCCTCGGTGACGTGATCGAAGCCTACGAAGAAGTCGCCAAACGCCTCGGCGTACCGCTGTAATCGACGCAAGCATCTGATAGCACGGAAAAAATTCGCTTCGGCGCTTTGCATCCATCAATCATGCTGTTATGATGCGCGCCGTTGGAGAGATGCCAGAGTGGCCGAATGGGACGGATTCGAAATCCGTTGTACCTTCACCGGTACCTAGGGTTCGAATCCCTATCTCTCCGCCATATTGAAAAAAGCCTCATAAATCAATGATTTACGAGGTAGCAAAAACGGTGATTTGTAGCAGTGCTATCTACCAAAATTTGTAGCGAATTTTGTCTAGATGCCTGATTTACAAATCACCGTTTTTTTTGTCTTAAATTCGGGTATCAGCTTTCCAGCTAGGGAAGCTTTTGAGTCCCGACTGAGTTCCGTTCTGTCGTGTCTCAAAAATACTCCAGAAGCCTCAAAAGAGCCTCTCTAGGCTTATCGTAGCGACATGATGTGGGGCTACGGATTAATAGGTAGCACTTAAGGAGGGCTTCACATGGGTGATGCTGATGTGATATCACTCATGTGTATGCCATCCAGTTTGCGATGGTGAAAGTCCGAAGGACCAAGAAGCCTAACGGCATGCTAGCTATGGATGGAACGGATGAATTTTACATTCAATATAAAATTTGATACTGGCGTATCAGATTTTGACGGTTTGAATATGTATTACGGTGCTGATGCCTTGAGTGGCTTTGCTGAGGCACTGGCAATCACAACACATGCTATTGTCAATAATAACGTGGTTACTCAGACCCCAGCGGTTAAGGGGTTTAAGTTAGATTTTAAAGAAGCACACGACGGGTCTTATATTCAGAAGGTTAGTCTGGAGTTTACAGATGCCGAAGCCGTTCGGGTGGTTAATCATATAGGGGCTAGAGGTTTCATTGAGCTACTGACATTTCACTTGGCATCTCCTCTAGGTTTAAACCCCCGAATTGAATCAGCTGCCGCGAAAAGATGGCACCGTTCTTCAATGGATGATTCAGAAAAGCTCTTAGATAGACTTGAAGGCCCGCTCAAGAGGATTCACCATCCTGTGTACGGGCAGGGTTATAAAGTAACCTTGTATAAAAGTCGAACCACAATGCTAAATTTTAATGAGGCTACATTCGATTACTTAACAGGGTCAACTGTAAGTGAGCAAGTAGAAACTATTGAGGCCGCAGTTAGTCGATTTAATGCTAGAACTTTTACGGGGCGAATTATCGAAGAGGAAGATTCAGATTCAATTAGTTTTTCACCTCTGAAAGCAGGTCTTGTCAGGCCTTCGAGAGTTATTTTGGTCAATAGCCTAAAGGACTTGACTGAAGGTAGATTTACCAAGGTCGGTTTGGAGGTTCGTCGCGTTTTGTCGCGTGATGGAAGAACTAAGCATTTGATTGTTCAGTCAGTTCATGAACTATAAACCTTTATTTGTTTCTATTGTCTTCCTTGCAGCAGTCTGGGGGGTATACTTTTGGCAGTTTAATAATGGGTTTTCTACTAGTCAGGGGGATTGGGGGACTTTTGGCGATTTTACAGGTGGAGTAGTTAACCCTCTTCTTAATTTTATTACAATATATGTACTGATTACTCAGTTTAAAACACTCAAGAGCGACCTTGATAAACAACGTTTTGATGAGGCAGTTAAAGCATTTGAAAGCTCCTTTTTTACGTTTACTACTATCGCTTTGAACGAATATAAGACCTTTGAGCTTAAGGTCGGAGACATAGTGTATAAAGGTGCAGGATCGATAGGTTATATTGAAGGCTATTTTGAACACCATTCCAAGCTGGGTGCTGATATGAATGTGAAATTCAATGAGATAGATCAATTGTCTCATGATGGAGTTTATTCGTTGGTGTCCAGTTTTTGTGTTGTGTTCAAATTAATTGATGAGACCTGTCCGGCAGAAGTGAAAGATAAATATATCAGCCTTTTCAGTATGTTGTTGCCGACAAAAATGACATATTTACTTTCTATGGCGGAGGTTTCTACTAAATGGAAGCTTTTGAAGTATCCGCGTGATCTTGGGTATTTTGATAAAGACTCTGTGTCAAAGGTTTGCACTCATTACAGAAAAATAGCTGGCATAAGCAGTTTGCAAGCTCCAGCCGATGCATCGGATGCTAGGGAATAGAATTATGTCAGTGATTCAGGTTCAGAATGCGTTGCAGCATTTCGCTAAGAACAAAGCGAGTCGGGCAGTTGTTCTGAAAGGGGAGTGGGGTACAGGCAAAACCTTCGTGTGGAATGAGGTGATAAAAAATCATAGTAAAGACTTTGCTCGTTCTAGTTATTCGTATGTTTCTTTGTTTGGTCTGTCCTCCTTAGCCGATTTGAAGCGAGCTATATTTACAAATATTCTGAAGAAAGACATTGCCGGTCATGTGGCGACGACTGAAAGCATCAAAGAAAACCTGATGCGGCTGGATTTTACAGATGCTAGAGCTTGGCTGAGAAAGGCTACAGGCCAGACTAAAGACGTGAAGCTTCCGTTGTTGGGGGGAATTGGAAGTATTGTTGATTCCATGCAGTTTGCTTCTATCTCAGATACGCTTGTCTGCATTGATGATTTTGAGCGTAAAAGCAATTCGCTGACCGCTCGGGACGTTCTGGGCTTAATATCGAATCTGGTAGAAGGGCGTCAATGCTCAGTGATCCTGATTCTGAATGATAATTCGCTGGATGAAGATGATGAGTTTTTCACCTTCAATGAAAAAGTGTTTGACTATGAGGTGGTGTACAAACCTGCGGTTGAGGAATGCGTCAATATAGTCTTCCCTGCTTGTAACTCCCAGTACGCTTTACTTTCCAAAAATATAAAAAAGCTCAAAATCAGCAATATTCGTCTGTTGAAGAAAATTGACCTCTTCCACGGACTGCTTCAGCCGCACCTGAAACACGCTCCTGATGAGATTATCGAAAAGGCTATGGTTATCCTGCCTTTGGCTATTTTTGCGTTGTATGGATCGAGTGTGTGCCCGGTGGATGTTGATTTCATCAGCCAGCCTTCCTCCAGAATCGGGCTTATGCCTTTGTCCAAGGATGCGACACAAGAAGAGAGAAACGCTCAGAACGCTTTGATGGCGAAAGTTAAGTGGTTGAACGAGTATGGCTTCTATTATGCTGATGAGCTGGATTTGGCTGTCATTGCTTTGGTAAAGCGTGGCTATGCTGATGAGGAAGAGCTTGAATTGCTGCTGATAGCTCTTGAAGCTTCGATACAGCACAATAAGGATATGAAGCTACTCAGTGATGCTTGGGATGTCCTAAATGGCTCATTCAGTGACAATCAGGATGAAGTTATAGCGACGTTTGAGAAGGCGTTGGCCGTCTGCATGAGTAAGATGAATATTCGTGATGTGGATAGTGTTTGTTGGTTGTACGGGCACCTAGGACTGAATGAACGGGTAAACGAGATCATCGAGGCCCACTTTGAGGCGGCTAAGGCCAATGGTTGGTATAAGCACAAGAGAGAGGTCAGAGGATGGCCGGAAACGCCATTGCTGGCATCACGGCTTGATGCGTATTTTGATACTCAGGTTGCTGATATACCGATGAGTGAGCTGATGGACAAAGCCTACATGCATGAGGGTTTCGTACCTTCGGTGTTGCGTGAGTTCAAGAAAAAAACGCCTAATGAGTTCTACGAGTATTTCAAGACAGCCACCCACCAATACACAACGGAGTACGTCGGTAACTGCTTGGAAACTTCGAACACAACGTATAGCGATGACAACTCAAATGAGGCGAATCGTCATGTCTTTCTCTGCACCTACAGGGCTATCCAGCGGCTCGGTGCCGAAAGCACAATCAACAAAATTCGGTTCGGCCGATTCAAGAAGTATGACTCTGCATATCTCATGATACTGGAGGAGGTCAGAGACCCTGAAAAATGGTCGTGATACCAAAAGCCTGTGACGGTGGGTTTTCACGTTTTTTTGTAGCAGAGTTTTGTAGCAAAATACTCAGAACTGCCTGTGTTTGTTGGTTTTGGCGGGCTGCAGCGTTCGATTCTTAACGTCCCTATCTCTCCGCCATTACATAGGAAAAGCCCCGCAGCTGAATAAGCTGCGGGGCTTTTTCGTTTTCGGCCGTTATTAATGGCTGCTTCAGGGATTTGTTGTAGTCCTGCCTAGCGCTGTTCAAGGCGCTCAGACGCTTTGCGATAAGCCTGATCACGCTCACGTTTATCGACGGCGACCACGAACACCGTAATTTCTTGATCGATCACTTGATACACCAGCCTGTACCCGCTGCTACGCAGTTTGATCTTGTAGCAGTCAGGCAGGCTATGTAGGCGATTAGCTTCAATACGTGGGTTGTTCAGGATTTCGACCAGCTTCTTTTTGAGTTGCTGACGGAGGGTGTCACCGAGCTTTTGCCATTCCTTCAATGCACGCGCATCAAAATCAAGGCTATAGGTCATCCAAAGAAACCCTCACTCGTTGAGGCGACGCAAGGCGCTCACGTACCGTCGCCATCAAGGCTTCATCCTCTTCAGTCATCAGCACAGGCTTAAATGGCAACTGGCCGCGCTCGGCAACATATTGCAACGCCTGGCGTATCAGTTCGGAAGGGGTGACACCGAGTTTCTCCAGCTCCAAGTAGGCGCGAGTTTTCAGGTCGTCATCGATACGGATGTTGATAGATGCCAAGGGATAGCTCCTTATGTAATGACGTTGGTCATTACATTGGGGCAATCGGGTTTCATTGGCAAGTCTGTCTAGACATACGGCAATCGCTCTCATCTGTTGATCCTACTTTTTGGCCGTCGGCTTCGCCGGGCGCTTTTTATCGGATTCTTTCACCGTTTCCCTTGGTCTTTTCTTCGCCTCTTGCTCTGTTACGTATTCACCTGTGACCGCATCGCGATATCTTGTTGGCATGTAAGCACCCTTGACAGTATGCCGCCCCGGCGGCGACCTTTTTCAGGCTAGCTCAGAGGCTTATGCGCACAAGGTTTCCTATGGGCATTCTGGTTACCAAGCTTTTCCGAAACAGGTGCTTACGTTATGCGGGGGCGGCAGTTTTCGGGCAGGGTTGCGTTGGCTGGGGTAGGGCGCTAACCTTCCGCCGTCGCCCTCATGGCGACCGGTTTTGACAGACTGATTTACAGGTGTACGACCTCCATGCGATTACAGCGTTTCTGCTGTGACGTCGTTTTATGGCGGCTGTGCGTGGGGCATCTTCGGGTGCGCCGGGTCCTGTATACCGGTCTGTCAACCCGCGCACAGCTGCCACCTGATCCTGTTTGACAGCGGGATGTGGCAGTTCCCATTGCATACAGGAGCTACACAATGAGCAATCTCGATTCTGATTCCGAATTTTCCCAGCGTAAAATATTCCATGTAGGCGCCGACGTCGGCACCGAAGAAGCCCTCACAAACGCCACCGAAATCCTGTCATCCGCCCTGCAAACCGCCTACCAATGCGCCGAAGATCCTGTCAGCACGCAGTCGCCCGTGATCATGGCCCTGGCTCAATTGATTGAGAACGCGCAAGCCCTGGTGGACGCTGTCCTTGAGCGTGATTTCCCCACGGCCAAATAAATACCTGCTCCTGAAACGAAAAAAGCCTGCTGAACTCAACGCTCAGCAGGCTTTTTTGCGACTACGACCCGGTCAGGCAGGCTGCGCCACTAAGCTATTGCTTACCTTACGGCCCAACACCAGCACGGTCGCAAACCCCAACCCCACCAACACCGTGGCCAGGCTCAACAGCACCGAGCTGCCCATTTGGTCAACGATCCGCCCACCAAAGAATGAGCCCAGGGCAATGATCACCTGAAACAGCGCCACGAACAGCGGCATGCCTCGCTCTACATCCTTGGGCGCCACCACGAACATCCAGATGCTGGCGCAGGCCGGGAAGGCGCCAAAGGCAAAGCCCCAGAGTGCGATCAGCACCACGGCGCCTGTCATACCGGTGGCGAAGTAGGGGAACAGGGCGGTGCTGGTACCGATCATCAGCGCCACCAGCAGCAGCGTGTTGCGTACGCTGCGGTTGGCGGCGAAGCCGGCGAACACATTGCCCAGCACGCCTGCCACGCCATACAGCAACAACAATGAGCCAATCGTCGGCCCGTCGAAGCCGGAACTGTGTTTAAAGAACGGCGCGACATAAGTGTACGCAGCAAAGTGCGCCAGGCCGATCAGCAATACGGCAATCAACCCGACCCGCGCTTGTGGGTTGATAAACAGGGCTGGCAGGTCACGAACCTCAATGGCCTTTTCCGGTTTGAGGCGCGGCAGCAGGAAGACTTGCGCCAGCAGCACTGGCACACCCACCAGCGCGGTGACCAGAAAGGTCATGCGCCAGCCCATCAGGCCGCTGAGCCAGGTGCCTACGGGTACGCCGAGTACGGTGGCCAGGGTCACACCCATCATGATGATCGACGTGGCTTTTGCGACGCCGACGCCCTTGGGCGCCAGCCTGCCGCTGAGGGCGATGGCCGTGGCCCAGAAGCCGCCGATGCTGATGCCGAGCAATACACGCCCGAACAGCAGCAGGCTGAAATCGGTGGCAAAGGCCACCACCCCGTTGGCGAGGATCATGACCAGCGTCAGGCCGATCAGCAGATAGCGGCGGTCCATGGCGCCAATGCCAACCGACAGCAACGGCGCGGCGAGGGCCGCCATGATGCCGGGCAGGGTGACCATCAGGCCCGCGTGGCCAGCACTGATGCCCAAGTCGCTGGCGACGTCGTTGAGCACGCCCACCGGCAGAAACTCGCTGGTCACCAGGGCAAAGGCACCCACGGCGACCGAAAGAATCGCCAGCCACTGCTGTTTGACGCTTTGTTGGTTATGTTCGGGAAGACCGCTAGGGGCCTGGCTCGCGCTTGGCATGGTGTGGGGTTCCAAGGTGAAAGTCGCCTGAAGTCAGACGCAGGAGAGGGAAGCTGGGGGCGATTATAGGAATCAGTGCTGGCAATCGAGCAGGCGCTCGTTTCGATAGTAATCATCAGAGCTATCGATGTGAGGTTTTTGACGAGTCCTCACTCTGCATAAAAAATGAAAAAGCCCGAAGTTGATTCAGCTTCGAGCTTTCCGGTTATGACGATGTTTTAGCTGCCGCCGTGGAATCTATTTTAGCTAGCCAGCGCATTCAGTACATGTACTGGGTCATTATGGATAGCTTTCAACAACGCCTTCGCCGGCCCAGTAGGTTCGCGACGACCCTGCTCCCAGTTGCGTAACGTGCCGAGCTGAACGTCAATCAGCGCTGCGAATTTAGCCTGGGTCAGCCCTGTCGCCTTACGGATCTCTTTGACTCGCATTGAGTCGATATGGAATTCACGAGAAGGCTCCCGTTCTCCGCTCAGGATCTCGTTCATCTCTTGAACGCTTTCCATCAATTCATCAAAAAATCTGCTCATAGCTATCTCCAGTGCTCAATCGCAGCCTTCAGTGACTTGCGCTCGTCGGCGCTCAAGTCCTGCTGTTCATTTTTGGGATAGATCATCAGTAAATAATCTGTGATGCCGAGACGAAGTGGTAACAATTTTTGTTGCACTAGAATACGGCCAATTATGTTCTGGCCAACCGCCCCAAAAGACACTCAATAAACACCCCTTCCGCCCGACTCATCTTCTGCTCCCGGTTCCACAGCACGTGAATATCCACATCCGCAATGCCCTCATCCGGCGGCAGCCGCCAGAGCAGCCCGTTCTGCACATCCTCGGCCACCACGTGCACCGGCAGGCATCCCAGGCCATACCCGGCAATCACCAGGCGCCGCACTTCTTCCAGGCTGGACGACGACGCCACGATCCGCCCGCCGAACCCTTGCTGATCGCGAAAAATCGTCAGCGGCGAGAGCATCCCGCCGATCTGGTCGCTGGTAAAACTCACGAAGTTTTCCGACTGCAAGTCCCCTTCGACCAAGCCTGTGCGTCCGAACAAGGGGTGGTGTTTCCCACAAAAAAACGCATAGCGCTGACGTAGAAACAGATGCTGTTCCAGGCGCGGCTGTGGCCGGCGGTTGAGGCTCAGCCCCAGGGTTGCGGTTTTTTCCAGCAGGGCGGCGACGATGTCGGAGCTGCGCATCACTTCGACCTCCAGGTCTACCCGTGGATGCTCGCGATGAAAGCCTGCGAGAAAGTCATCGAAAGTGTCGGAATTAATCCGGCTGATCATCAGCAAGCGCACTTTGCCGATCACTTCATCACCCGGCTTTTGCAGGGCATTGCTCATCTGCGAGACCTGGCCGTACATCTCGCCGGCAATGGCGAAGATCTGCTCACCGGCCTCGGTAAGCACGAAGCGCGGGCCACGGCGTAGGATGAGCTGGCAATCGAGCTGCTCTTCCAGGCGCTTGAGCGCCTGGCTGATGGCCGGTTGCGTGAGGTGCAGGCGGGCGGCGGCTCGGCTGATGCTCAGTTCCTGGCCGATCACGCGGAAGGTGCGCAGCAGGTTCCAGTCCAGGCGGTCATTGAGCAGGGGGTGAATATTGCGACGGGATTCGGGCATGGGGTCGCTCGATAATAAGCAGTTCTTATAATCAAGATAATAAATAGAAAATTGACTAATCATAGCCCCGGGCCGAAAAATCGGGCTTAACAAGCGCCAACAGAGCGCCTCGGTTTGTCCTTCTCCTGCCAAAAAAATAACCAAAGGAGCCAGCCCCATGAAGCCTTCCGCTTCGCCGCAGCCTCGCCGTGCCGCGGCCGCCGCCTTTATCGGCACCATGATCGAGTGGTACGACTTTTACATCTATGCCACCGCCGCCGCGCTGGTGTTCGGTCAATTGTTCTTCCCCTCTGACGATAAATTGTTCAGCACCATGGCCGCATTCGGCACCTTCGCCGTGGGCTTTTTTGCGCGGCCGTTGGGTGGCGTGGTGTTCGGCCATATCGGCGACCGCATCGGGCGCAAGAAGTCCCTGGTGATCACCCTCGTGATGATGGGCGTGGTGACGGTGTGCATCGGCCTGTTGCCGACCTATGCGCAGATCGGCGCTGCGGCCCCGGTGTTGCTGATTTTGCTGCGCGTGGTGCAGGGCATCGCGGTTGGTGGTGAGTGGGGCGGGGCGGTGTTGATGGCCGGGGAACATGCGCCAAAGGGGCGCCGTAACTTCTTTGCATCCTTCGCGCAGTTGGGCAGCCCGGCCGGTTTGATTCTTTCCTTGCTGGCGTTCAGCGCTGTCACCCGTCTGCCGGAAGAAGACCTGCTCAGTTGGGGCTGGCGCCTGCCGTTCCTGGCCAGTGCCTTGCTGTTGGTGGTCGGCCTGGCGATTCGCCTGGGTGTGAACGAGTCGCCGGAGTTCCTCGAAGACAAAGCCCTGGCGGAAAAAGCCCGCGCCATCAAGAAAGACCAAGCCCCTGTGCTGGAAGTGTTGAAGACGGCTTGGCGCCCACTGTTGTTGTGCATTGGCGCCAACACGTTGGGGATTGCCGGCGTGTATTTCACCAACACCTTCATGATTGCCTACAGCACTCAGCAATTGGACCTACCGCGATCGCTGATCCTGGAGTGTCTGTTCTTCGTGGCCATTATCCAGTTCTGCGTCCAGCCATTGGCCGCCTGGGTGGCAGAGAAGGTGGGCGCTACGCGGTTCCTGTGCGCCATGTGCGTACTGGCAATGGCTTCGCCGTATCCGATGTTCGTCTTGGTCAGCAGCGGCCAGGCGCCCTTGATCATCCTCGGCATTGCCTTGGCGGTGGTGTGCATGGCGTCGTTCTACGCCGTGATCGCAGGTTATGTCAGCGGCCTGTTTGAAACCCGTGTGCGCTACACCGCGATCTCGCTGGCCTATCAGGTTTGCGGCGCTTTGGCCGGTGGCTTGACGCCGCTGATCGGCACCTGGCTGGCCCATCAATACCTGGGCCAATGGTGGCCGATGGCGGTGTTCTACAGCGTGATCGCAGGGGTGTCGTTGGTGTGTGTACTCGCTTTGTCCCGCCGCCACGCCACGGCCCACCGCCTGGAAATGGCACACAGTTGAGGGAGTCAGCAATGTTGAAGATTAATGGCGAGCGCCTGTGGCATAGCCTGATGGCCATGGCCGAGATCGGCGCGACAGCACGCGGTGGCAGCTGCCGTCTGGCATTGAGCGCTGAAGACAAGGCCGGTCGGGAGCTGTTCAGTCACTGGTGTAAAGCCGCTGGCCTGACGTTGAGCGTGGACGCTATCGGCAACCTGTTCGCCCGCCGCGCGGGTACCGACAATGACGCCGCCCCGGTGATGATGGGCAGCCACCTGGATACCCAGCCCGAAGGCGGGCGCTTTGATGGCGTGTACGGCGTGTTGGCTGGCCTGGAGGTGATCCGCAGCCTCGACGACCAGGGTATCCAGACGCGCAAGCCGTTGGAAATTGCCGTGTGGACCAACGAGGAGGGCGCCCGTTTCACCCCGGCCATGCTGGGCTCGGCGGTATTCACCGGCACGCTCGCCCTGGACAAGGCACTGGCCACCGCCGATGTCGACGGTATCAGCGTGGCCGAGGCGTTGCGCACCACCGGCTACAACGGCGAGCGCCCGTTGGGTGGCGCAGTGGATGCGTATTTTGAGGCGCATATCGAGCAAGGCCCGATCCTGGAAGACAACGCCAACAGCATCGGCGTAGTCACCGGTGGTCAAGCGATTCGTTGGCTCGATGTGCGGGTCGAAGGTATGGCCGCGCACGCCGGCACCACGCCGATGCCGTTGCGTAAAGATGCGCTGTACGGCGCGGCAAAAATGATCCAGGCCCTGGAAAACCTCGCCGCCGATTTTGCCCCGCAGGGGCTCACCACGGTGGGTGAACTGAGCATTGCCAATTCGTCGCGCAACACCATTCCCGGCTTGCTCAATTTTACCGTCGACCTGCGCCATCACCGCGACGCCGACATCGACGCCATGGAGCAGCAAGTGCGTGCACGCCTGCAGGCAATCGCGGACAACCGTGGCCTAAGCGTCACCATCACCCCGCACTGGATCAGCCCGGCCACGCCGTTCGACGCCGAGTGCGTGGCCTGCGTGCAGGCTGCGGTGGACGCCTTGGGCTACAGCCAGCAGACCATCGTCAGCGGCGCCGGCCATGATGCGATTCACCTGGCGCGCTATTGCCCCACCGCGATGATCTTCATCCCCTGCGTCGGCGGCCTCAGCCACAACGAAGCCGAAGATGTCTTGCCCGACGATGTGCGCCAGGGCACCGATGTCTTGCTCAACGCCGTGTTGAAACGCGCCGGGCGCGTTCATTTCTAAAGGCCGACGCCGTACCCCTGTGGGAGCAGGCAAGCCAGCTCCCACAGGTGCCGTGTTTACTCAGGAGCATCCTATGAAGACGTTTTTCCACCCCGAACAACTCCTGCATCATCCACGCAGCTACTATTCCCGCGGCCAGATGCGCACGCCCCAGGAGGTTCCCGAGCGTGCGCGCAACCTGCTGCTGGCTGCGCAAACCCTGGGCTTCGATATCCGGCAACCCACCGATTACGGTATGGACCCGCTGCTCGCCGTACACGGCGGCGCCTACCTGGCTTTTCTTCAAGAGGCTCACCAGCGTTGGAAAGAGATCCCCGAAGACTGGGGTGACGAAGTCATGTCCAACATCTTCGTACGTGAACCCAATGCGTTGCGCGGCATCCTGGCCCAGGCGGCACGCTACCTGGCCGATGGCAGTTGCCCCATCGGTGAGTTGACCTGGCGCTCGGCCTATTGGTCAGCCCAAAGCGCCGTCGCCGCAGCGGGTGACATCCTCGATGGCGCACCTGCCGCCTACGCCTTGTGCCGGCCCCCGGGCCATCACGCCCGCTTCGACGCGGCCGGTGGCTTCTGTTACATCAACAATGCGGCCGTGGCTGCGCAAGCGCTGCGCCAAGGTTTCCAGCGTGTCGTCGTGCTCGATACCGATATGCATCACGGCCAAGGCATCCAGGAAATTTTCTACGACCGCGACGACGTGCTGTATGTGTCGATTCACGGTGACCCAACCAACTTCTATCCGGGCGTAGCAGGCTTTGCCGAGGAAAAAGGCAACGGCGTCGGCGAAGGGTACAACCTCAACCTGCCGATGGCCCATGGTGCCAGCGAAGCGGTGTTCTTCGAAAAGCTGGAGCAGGCCCTGGCGGCGGTGAAGGACTTCTCGGCGGATGTGCTGGTGTTGTCACTGGGCTTTGATATCTATGAGCTGGACCCCCAAAGCAAAGTCGCGGTGACGCGCGAAGGCTTTGCGCGGTTGGGGCAGCGCATTCGAGGGCTGGGGTTGCCGTGCCTGATCGTGCAGGAGGGTGGTTATCACCTGGAGACGCTGGACAGTAACGCTCAGGCGTTTTTCAGTACGCCAGCGGCTTGGGAGAAGCGATCAGGCGACTAAGTGCTAAAAGCCTGTTGATCAGTTTTCAGCAGGCTTTTCATACATTGATGGGCGCTCGTTCGGCGGCCGATAACCTGCTGATATGTATGACTTCATATGTGTAACAGGATGATCTCGGCAAACCCTCTCGGCACACATGGCGCCCCACCGGTTCCCATACGATAATGCTCGCCACCTCGACCACTTTGGCCTGCCTCCCGTGATCATCAACTTCGACCTCAACGACCTCCAAGCCTTCCGCGCCGTGGTGGACAAGGGCAGTTTTCGTGGCGCTGCCGAGGCCATCCGTATCTCGCAACCGGCCCTCAGCCGGCGTATCGAAAAGCTCGAATCGGCGCTGGATGTAAAGCTGTTCGAACGCACTACGCGGCGGGTCAGCCTGACCATGGTCGGACGTGCGTTTTTGCCCCAGGTCGAGCGCATGCTCGATGACCTCGACATCGCGCTGATGGGTATCAGCAACGTTGCCTCGACGCGCATGGGTAATGTCACCATCGCCTGCGTGCCGTCTACCGCGTACTACTTCATGCCCCACGTGATCTCCGAATTCCACAAGCTGTACCCGAAGATTCGCCTGCGGGTGCTGGATGCCAGTGCCGGCGAGGTGAGCAATGCGGTGGCCAGCGGCGAGGCGGACTTTGGCGTGAGTTTCAGCGGCAGCCTGGCCGATGAGGTGGAATTCGAGTTGCTGCTGCAGGAGCGCTACGTGCTGGCCTGTCGGCGTGACCACCCGTTGGCTGGGCGTGACAGCGTGAGCTGGACCGAGGCCTATGAGCATGACTACATCGAGGTGGACAAGACGTCGGGCAACCGCTTCCTGCTCGACCAGGCCCTGCGTGGGGTGCGGGTGAAAAAGCCGAGTATCTGCGAGACGCACCACGTGACCACGATGATCGGGCTGGTGGAGGCGGGGTTGGGCGTAGCGATGGTGCCGTCGATTGCGATGCCGGCGCACACTCACCCGATTCTGGTCAGTGTGCCGCTGGTGGAGCCCCACGTACTGCGCAATGTGGGCTTGATCAAGCGCCGGGGGCGGACGTTGCCACCGGCGGCGCTGGAGTTGGAGCGTTTGGTGCGGGAGATGCCGTTCCGGTCAGCGTGACACTGAGTCCAGGCCGGTGGATTGCACCTCCGGTTGGGCCTCGGGCGATGCCATGAACTGCAACAGCGCCTTGGCCCGCTCCGGGTGTTCGGCGTTCACCGGAATACCGGCGGCAAAACGGGTAACGGACTGCACGTCTTCCGGGATCTTGCCTACAAATGTCACGCCCTTGACCGGCAATAACTCCGCCACTTGCTGCAAGCCGACTTCGTAATCGCCCTTGGCTACCTGCTCGCCCACCGGTACGCGTTCGATCATGGTGCCTTTGGCCGGCATGCCGAGTTTCTTGAACAATTGCTTCTCGACGTACACGCCGCTGGCGCTATCGGAATAGGCCACCGACTTGGCTTTGCTCAGCACAGCCTTGAGCTCGGCATCGGTATTGATCGCAGGTTTGGCCGCACCTTCCTTCACCACCAGGCCGATCCGCGAGTCCGCCAATTCCACGCGGGAGGCGGGGTCGACTTTGCCTTGTTTGATCAGTTCATCCAGGGCATAGCCGACCATGATCACCACATCGGCGTGTTCCACGGGCCAGACGGTTGGGAATCGCTTCCGGCGCCTTGCCCATGGACGGGCCAAGAATGGTGTCGAGGGTGTCCCCGCTTTGCTCGGCGTATTGCGGGCCGAGCAATTTATACGCGGCGGTGAAGCCGCCCGAGGTCATGACCTTGAGTTGCTCGGCCTGGGCGGTCAGCGCCAGGGTGCCGAGGACGACAGCAGCGAGGGTCTTGAACAACGGCTTCATTGCGCGGCCTCCTGCATGACTTGGCCACGGGTGTTGGCGCGGCGATACAACGCCAGGGTCGAACACAAGGCACACAGCGCGGCGAAGATCATCCAGTACGCAGGTGAAGCCTTGTCTTCGGTGATGTGAATGAACCAGGTGGAAATCGCTGGCGTGAAGCCACCGAACACGGCTGTTGCCAGGCTGTAAGCCAGGGAGAAACCTGCCACGCGCACTTCCACCGGCATGATTTCGGTGAGCGCCGGGATCATCGCGCCGTTGTACATGCCATACAGGAACGAGAACCACAGTAGGGTCTCCAGCATGTGCGCAAAGCTGGGCGCGTTGACCACGTAGGACAGCGCTGGATAAGCCGTAAGGACAGTCAGCACCGTCATGGCGATCAGCACCGGTTTACGGCCGAAGCGGTCGCTTAACGTGCCGCCGATCGGCAGCCAGAAGAAGTTCGAGATCGCGACCAGCAAGGTCACCAGCAAGGCGTCCGAGGTGCTCAGGTGCAACACGGTTTTGCCGAAGGTCGGTGCGTACACGGTGATCAGGTAGAACGCGGTGGTGGTCATGGCCACCATCAGCATGCCGCCGATGACGACGGTCCAGTTCTTCACCAGTGTCGCCATCACTTCACGCATGGTCGGGCGATGCTTGCGCTTGGCGAACTCTTCGGTTTCCTGCAGGTTGCGACGCAGCACAAAGATAAACGGAATGATCACGCAACCGACGGCAAACGGAATCCGCCAGCCCCAATCGGCCACCACCGCAGGTTCCATCCACATGTTCAGGCCATAACCCAGGGCCGCGGCGACGACGATGGAGATCTGTTGGCTACCCGACTGCCAGCTGGTGTAGAAGCCTTTACGGCCTGGCGTGGCCATTTCGGACAGGTACACCGACACGCCACCCAGTTCCGCGCCGGCCGAGAAGCCTTGCAGCAGGCGCCCCAACAGCACCAGCAATGGCGCCCATAGGCCGATGGTCTGATAACTCGGCACCAGCACGATCAGCAGCGTACCGCTGGCCATGATCGACAAGGTCACGATCAAGCCTTTGCGGCGGCCCACGTCATCAATGTAGGCACCTAGAATAATCGCGCCCAATGGCCGCATCAGGAAGCCCGCGCCGAACACGGCGAAGGTCATCATTAATGACGCAAACTCATTAGCGGCCGGGAAGAACGCGGCAGCGATATAGGTGGCGTAGAAACCGAACAGGAAGAAGTCGAACTGTTCGAGGAAATTGCCCGAAGTCACGCGCAATACCGCGCCTACTTTCGAGGGGGCAGCCGCAGGCCGGGAAGGGGTCGTCATGGTTTTGTGTCTCCAGCGTTCTTTTTAAAGTGCTTGTTTCGCTTAAGACTTGGGATAGTGGCTGACACATTTAGAAATGATAAGTGACAAATTTGGATTGATTGATGTGTGTTGGCTATCAATCTGAGCCGGCTTCAAAACGGCCTGCCGTGTTCTATGCTTGAATTTGGGTCCAATTCTTATCGGCGGAGATCGCTATGGGGAACGAACAGCAGCACAACAAGCCGGAGCGTGAAGAACCCCGGCAGCCGCGCGAAGACGAAAAGCCGCAAACCTGGAAGCATCCGGACGACGGCACCGAGCTTTCCGAGCGTGACCAGGAGCGCCCGCTGAAGCCCTGAGCATCAGGTAAAACGCGGTCTAATTGTGGGAGCGGGCTTGCTCGCGAAGGCGGCGTGTCAGTCAACGGAGTCGTCGGCTGAACCATTGCATTCGCGAGCAAGCCCGCTCCCACATGTTTTTACCGTGCACATAGACGCAGCCCCGCAGCCTTCCTAAACTGCCGCTTGTCTTGGGGAAAGGGGCAGGCGCCGATGAATCGCAATGAATTACGCAAGGCCGACATCAACTTGATGGTGGTCTTCGAAGCACTGATGCTCGAGCGCAATGTGACGCGGGTGGCGGAGAAGCTGTTTCTCGGCCAACCGACCATCAGCTCGGCCCTCAACCGCCTGCGTACCCTGTTCAACGACCCGCTGTTTATTCGTGTCGGCCATCGCATGGAGCCTACGGCGCGCGCCGAGGAGATCATCCAGCACCTGTCGCCGGCTTTGGACTCGCTGTCTTCGGCCCTGAGCCTGACCCATGATTTCGACCCGTCCATCAGCACCATGACTTTCCGCATCGGCCTGTCCGATGACGTGGAGTTCGGCCTGCTGCCACCCTTGCTGCGCGCCTTGCGCCAGGAGGCGCCGCAGGTGGTGTTTGTGGTGCAGCATGTGGACTATTGGCGCATTCCCGACCTGCTGGCTTCCGGCGATATTACCGTCGGCATCACCCAGACCCGCGGGCTGCCGGCCAATGCCAAGCGCAAGCTGTTGCGGCACATCCGCCCGTGCCTGCTGCGCGCCGATGCTTCGGACACACCGCTGACCCTCGACGAATATTGCGCACGGCCCCACGTGTTGGTGTCCCACACCGCCAACGTGGCCGGGTTTGCCGATGAGTGGCTGGCAGAGGTGGGCCGCAAACGCCATGTAGTGCTCTCGGTGCCGCAATACAGTTCGTTGCCGGCCTTGCTTGCCGGTACCGACATGATCGCCAGCCTGCCGGATTACACCGCCCAGGCCATGGCCGCCAGCGGGAACCTGTTCTGCGAGCCATTCCCGTTCGAAACCCCGACCCTGGATTTGTCCATGGTGTGGCTCAGCCACGTTGACACAGACCCGGCGGAACGCTGGATGCGCTCGCGTCTGGAGGCCTTCATGAGTGATAGAGGGCTGGTGGCCAAGGCTTGAGGTGTTTTTCCGTGGTATATAGCTGGGCATCTTCCTACAAAAAACTCGGAGAAAAGCATGCCGCACCTGCACTTGGAACACACCGCCAACCTGACGCAACTGGACACCGACAAGGCCTTGTTGCGCCTTAACCATGCGTTGGTGGCCTCCGGTCAGTTCGGCGCCGAGTTCGACATCAAGAGCCGTGCGGTGACGGTCGAGCGATTTCGGGTCGGCACTGGCCTGGGTGAGCGGGGTTTTGTCGCGGTGCGTTTGGCGTTATTGAGCGGGCGTTCGCCGCAGGTCAAGAAACAGCTGTCAGAAAACCTGCTGGCGGTGCTTCAGGACCTGGGCCCATGGCCCGACGGTGTGCAGGTACAACTGAGTGTCGAACTGCTGGATATTGACCGCGATTCCTACAGCAAAATCGCCATCGGCTGACCCCACCCCTACTGTAGGAGCGAGCTTGCTCGCGAAAATCGCTAACGATAACGCGGGGTGCCTGTTTCACAACGGCGCACTCTGGTTCTTCGCGAGCAAGCTCGCTCCTACAAGAGGCCTTGGTCTGCACACACCTTCACCACTTGTTCACGAAACCAGGTATTGGCGCTGTCCTGTCCACTGGTTTCGTTCCACTGCATATCCAGGGTGAAACCCGGCAAACCATTGGGGGCTTCGCAAACGCTGAATGCCGGCGCCGGTGCCAGCAACTTTTGCACGCGGCGGGGCAGGGTGACGATGAAGTCGGTGCCGGCAATCATCTTCAATGCCGCGCTGTAGCTGTTGGCCCGCGCGATCACCTGGCGCTTGCGGGCCTGGCGCGCGAGCCAGCCGTCGATCATGTTGGTGTCGGAGGTCCACGGCGTTGGGAATACGTGGCGTCGCTCAACGAAGGATTGCAGGCTGAACGCCGGTTCCCTGGGCGCCGAGCGTTGGTCGCACACGCAGACCAGATCGTCCTCCAACAGCATCTGAGTCTTGAAGTCTTTGTGGGCGCGGTGAAAGTGCGGGCCGAAGCAGATCACCAGGTCCAGGCGACCTTCACGCAAGTCGTCGGCGGGGATCTCGGTTTCCAGCTTCTGCACGTTGACGATCACCGGCAGGTCGGCATGGTCGAAGCGCTTGAGCAGGCGCGGCAGGATCAACTGTTCGAAATATTCCGGCGCGCACACATTGAAGGTCACCGCCTGTTGGGTCGGGTCGAACGCCTGGCCACCGGCATGGCACAGGTTGATGCTTTCCAGAATCTTCTGCACATGCTCGTACATGGTGGTGGCCTTGTACGTAGGGCGCATGCCCGCGCGGGTGTTGATAAACAGCTCATCTTCAAAGCTGGTGCGCAGTTTCTTCAGGCTATAGCTCACGGTGGACTGGCTGACGAACAGCGTTTCGGACACCTCGGTAACGCTGCTCTGGTCGTAGACGGCGATAAACACCATCAAATCCTGCATATCGAGCTTTCTGAGCAAGTTACTGTTTAGCATCGGTTTCGTCCGTAAACCCTTTGTACCGAACTCAGTACAAGACTGAGCAAAATGTTAACGGAACGCTCGTACCAATAGAAAGCTCTGTAGGACGCTTCAATGTTTTGTGTGGGACAAAAAGTGTTTGCAATACGACGTCAGCGGATATGCCGTGCGTAATGCGCCGGGTTGAAACGCATCACGATCAGCAGCATCAGCCCGCTCACGGCCATCAATGACCACCAGGCCCATTCGAAGCTGCCCAACTGCTCGCGGATCATGCCGGCGATCAGCGGCGACAGGCCGGCAATCAGATAACCGATGCCCTGCACGAACGCGGTAAGGCCACCGGCGCGGCGCGGGTTGTCGAGGTGGTCCAGGGACAGGATCAGGCTCATCGGGAACAGGCCGCCAATGCCCAGGCCGAGCAGGCAGGGCCACAACAGGCTCCAGTGTTGCGGGCTGAGAATGAGGCCGCAGAAGCCCAGGATGATCAGCACCAGCAGCACCGCCACCACGCCGCGTTTATCCTGGCGGCGGTTGGCGATGGCGGGGGTGACCAGGCCGGAGATCACTTCCATGGCGGTCAAGAAGCCCAGCAGCAAGCCGGCATTCTGTTCACTCCAGCCCTGCTCGACGTAGTACGGTGCCAGCCACGCCAGTACACAGGTGTAGGACGCGGTGCCGAGGCCAAAAAAGATCGCCAGCAACCAGGCGCGGCGGTTGCTGAAAAATGCCTCCTGGGGGCCTGAGCCGGCCTGAGGCAAGGGCGGCAGGGCCGAACGCTGGGCATACCAGAACACCAGGGCCAGCAACGCCAGCACTGCCCAGATTGCCAGGCCGATACGCCAACTACCGGTGTGGGCTTGCACCCACGGCGAGAACGAAGCAGCCAAGGCCGCGCCGCCCATGATCGCGGTGACATACAGGCCCATGAATAACGACACATTGGCGCTGAAGCGCGACTTGATCAGCGCCGGCATCAACGCCTGGATCAGCGCAATGCCGACACCCGCGGAAATGGCACTCACGATCAACTCCCGCGCCGCATCCAGGAACAGCCGCGACACAGTCGCCAGCCCAATCACCAGCAGCGACAACACAATGCTGCGATGCTCGCCCACGCGCTTGGCCAGGCCCATGCCAAAGAACATCGCCAGGCCCATGGTCATGACCGGCAACATGGTCAGTAAGGCGGCGCTGCTGAAACTTAGTGGCACATCCGCGCGAATCGACGCCAGTAGCGGCCCCACGGCTGCCATCGAGGGGCGCAAGTTGAGGGCGACGAGTACCACGCTGATCATCAGCCATACGGCGGTGGTGGATTTTGCCTGAACGTTTTCCATGGGCTTGCCTTGAATGAACAAGGGCGAATCAGGCCATGCAGCGTGTAGCGGGGCAAATCAGAAAGTCGCAGGGGCTATTGAAAAAATGCGGATGCCGAGTGGTGAGGTAAGCGCGCAGTGGGCGTTGGCTATCAGGCCGGGATTACAGGCTCGGTAACTCCCACCGCCCCTGGTCGATTTCAAGCAGCGTCGGCCCCTGGCGATCAGCGGCGGCACGTAAAGCCGTGCGCAACGCTTCAATGCCTTGGACGCTTTGCGCCGCGCAGCCCAGGGCCTTGGCCACACCGATAAAGTCCGGCGTGTAGATGTCCACACCCACTGGCTCGATGTCACGGTTGACCATGTACTTCTTGATCTCTTCATACCCCTGGTTATTCCACAACAGCACGATCACCGGTGTACGGGCCTCCACCGCGCTGGCCAGTTCCGGCAGGGTGAATTGCAGCCCGCCGTCGCCGATCAGGCACACCACCGGTTGGCCATCGCCGCGCCCGAGCCAGGCGCCAATGGCGGCGGGCAGGGCATAACCCAGGGTGCCGTACCCGGTGGAGGCGTTGAACCAGCGGCGTGGGTGGTCGAGGTTCAGGGTCAGGTTGCCGCTGTACACCGGTTGAGTGGAGTCGCCCACGAACACCGCGCCGGGCAGTTCCTCCAGAACGACGTTGAGAAACCGGGTTTGCGCGCGCGTCGCAGCGTCCCACGCAGGTTCCAGCTCGGCCCACAAGCGGGCGACGCGTGCGGTGCCCCAATCGGGCGTGTGAGGCGCCAATGGCTGGCGGTTCACTTCGGTGAGCAGCGCCTGGGCGGCGATGCGTGCGTCGGCCACTAGCGCAACTTGAGGCGGGTAGTTGCGTACGGTCTGGTCCGGGTCGATATCAACGCGCAGTAGCGCACCGGGCATGTCGAAACCGCCGGCGAAGGTGACGTCGTAGTCGGTTTCGGCCAATTCCGTGCCGATGGCCAGCACCACGTCGGCTTCAGCCACCAAGGCACGGGTGGCGAGCAGGGTTTGCGTGGAGCCGATCAGCAGCGGGTGCGCGGCGGGCAGCATGCCCTTGGCGTTAATGGTGAGGGCCACGGGCGCGCCGAGGGCTTCTGCGAGACGGGTCAGTTCGGCGGCTGCGTCAATGGCGCCGCCACCGGCCAGGATCAACGGGCGCTTGGCCGCAGCCAGCCTCTGGCTCATCTGCTGCACGGCCGCCGGTGCTGCGCCGGCGCGGGCGACGCTGACGGGCGTGCTGCCTAGCAACGCGTCGGCATTTTCCACCAGTACATCCAGGGGAATTTCGATATGCACCGGGCGCGGCCGACCGGCCTGGAACACCGCAAACGCCCGCGCCAGCACACTTGGCAGTTCCGCCGCCGACATCAAGGTGTGGGAGAACGCCGCCACCCCGGCCACCAGCGCGCTCTGGTTCGGCAGCTCATGCAACTTGCCGCGCCCGCCGCCCAGTTGGCTGCGTGACTGCACGCTGGATATCACCAGCATCGGGATCGAGTCGGCATAGGCTTGGCCCATGGCTGTGGTGATATTGGTCATGCCGGGGCCGGTGATGATAAAGCACACGCCGGGCTTGCCACGGGTGCGCGCATAACCGTCGGCCATGAAGCCGGCGCCCTGTTCGTGGCGGGGGGTGATATGTCGGATGCTGGAGCGCGCCAAGCCCCGGTACAGCTCCACGGTGTGCACGCCGGGGATGCCGAATACGTGGTCCACGCCGTAGCTTTCCAAAAGGTGCACCAATACTTCGCCGCAGGTCGCCATACAGGTCGCTCTTGTGATGGATTCAAAGCGCTATTGGAGCGGTTGGCCGGTGGCGGCAACAATCGATAAAAAGTCATACTCGCCATGTCCTCCCGTCATGGCTGTGCCCCGATGAAACGCCTTCCACCGTTATCTGCGTTGCACACCTTCTGGGTCACGGCCCAGTGCTGCAACTTCACCCGTGCTGCCGAACACCTGCACATCACCCAGGGCGCGGTGAGCCGGCAGGTGGCTGGGCTGGAAAGCCAGTTGGGCTACGCGTTGTTCCAGCGCCAGGCGCGTGGCTTGAGCCTGACGCAGGAGGGGCGAGAATGGCTGGCGTGCGCGCAACAGGTGTTCGGCTTGCTCGCTGACGCGGTGGAACACATCGGTGACCGGCGCCGAACCTTGCAGCTCAAAGCGTCAACCTGCGTGATGCGCTGGCTGTTGCCACGCTTGCTGCAATGGCAAAAAGAGCGCCCGGATGTGCCGGTGGAGCTCACCACGACGGTGGCCTATAACGTCGACTTTCGTCGTGAGCCGTTTGACGCGGCGGTGATCTACGGGCCTATCGCCGAGCAGCCGGCCGAGGCGCGGCATCTGTTCGACGAGCGCCTTACGCCGGTCTGCGTGCCTGGGTTGCTGGGCAGTTTGCGTACGCCGCAGGATTTGCAGCATCAGGTGCTGTTGCACCCGACCCGAGACGAGCGCGACTGGGCGTTGTGGCTCAAGGCTGCCAATGCTTGCTTGAGCGATCCCATCCAACGGCATCACTTCGAAACGTTGGACTTGGCAATGACTGTGGCGTCCCAGGGCACCGGGGTGGCGATGGGCGACAGTGCGCTGATTGGCGAGGATCTGAAGGCGGGGCGGTTGGCGATGCCGTTTGAGCTGCGGGTGTCGACGGGGATGGGGTATTACTTGGTGTATCCGCCGGGGAAGGAACCGTCGGTTGGGTTGGTCGAGCTGATGGATTGGTTGGTCAGTGAGGCCGGTGTGGGATGATAGCCAGCGCCTATCCACCTGACTCGCCGCGATCCAACTGTGGGAGCTGGCTTGCCTGCGATGGCGGCCTGACAGCCGACACCTATCTACCTGGCACCCCACGATCCAACTGTGGGAGCGGGCTTGCTCGCGAAGGCGGCCTGACTGTCAACACAGTTGGATTGGGTACATATCCATTGCTGCGGTAACGGCCGCTTAGGGTTCCGCCCTGACGGCGGGTCACTTTGGAAAAGCCCCAAAGTAACCAAAGGGCTCTTGCCCCACCACTCGGCACCTCGCTTAGGCTCGGTGTGCCCGTAATCCGCCAGTGATTTGGGGGGCCGCCGCCACGCGCCATCCATGGCGCGGGGCGGCTAAACCGGCATCCCTGCCGGTTTACCCCCCAAATCCCTGTCGAATTCCGGCCAGCGTGGTTTAACGGGGCGCCTAAGATCAAAAGCAGATCAAAAGCAGAGCAAGAGCTACTCGCTTCGCATCGTGGTTAGCGTTGACGGCGTTGGGTCAGTAGCCGACGGTGAAGCGCTGGCGAGAGTGCTTCGGGTTTTCTACTTCATCCAGCATGGCGATGGCGAAGTCGGCAAAACTGATCGAGCTAGTGCCGTCACTGCTCACCAGCAGATCATCCTTGCCCAGGCGGAATTTGCCGGTGCGCTGGGTGCCGTCGAACAGGGCCGAGGGCGACAGGAAGGTCCAGTCCAGTTCTTTTTCCTGGCGCAGCGTTTCCAGGAAGTCAGCTCCTGCACTGGCTTCAGCTTTATATTCAGCCGGGAAGCCTTCGCTGTCGATCACGCGTCCGCCACCGGGCAACAGCAGCGAACCTGCGCCGCCGACCACCAACAAACGTTTCACGCCGGCCTTTTTCACCGGGCCGATCACGGCGCTGGCGGGGAGGGTGGAGAAGTGCGCGGCGCTGATCACCACGTCGCTGCCGCTGATGGCCTGTTGCAAGGCCTCGGCATCCAGGGCATCTGCCTGTTTGACCGTCACGCCTGGGCGCACAGCCAGCTTGTCGGTATTGCGGGCGATGGCGGTCACGGTATGCCCGCGACGCAGGGCTTCTTCCAGCAGTTGGCTACCGGCGCGGCCGGTTGCACCAATGATTGCGATCTTGCTCATGATGTTCTCCAACAGGGTTAGGGTTTAAAACCAATCACCACTTCATTTCGCCCTTGGCGACTTTGGCGCTCAGTTCCAGCGAGCTTTCGTCGGCGAGGGTGGGGTAGCGTTTTTTCATGGCCGCAATCAGTGCGGCGGAATCCTTGGCCTTGGCGGTTTCGAGGTCGAAGGCCTTGATGTAATCGGCGGTGAAGGTGACCGAGGCCAGCGACGGCTTGCCCAGGTAATGGCCCGGCACCACGGTGTTGGGCTTCAGGTCTTCAATGCGCTTGAGCGTAGCCAACCAGTCTTTATGGGATTGCGCGCTCTGGGTATCGGCCATCCAGACGTGGATATTTTCAGCGACCACCACACCACCGACCACCGCCTTGATCGACGGGATCCACACAAAGCTGCGATCCGGCTGCGGGCCGTCAAGGCCCACCACTTCAAGCTGTTGCCCTTCCAGGGTCAGGCTGTGGCCTTTAAGCACTTGCGGCACAAGGGTCTTGGCCGGCTTGTCGGCGCCCATTTTCGGGCCCCAGAAGGCCAGCTTGTCGGCGACGGTGGCGTTGATATGGTCCACCACTGGCTGTGGCGCCAGCACCTTGGCGTCGGGGAAGGCGGCGGTCAGGGTGTCGAGGCCGAAGTAGTAGTCCGGGTCGCCATGGCTGATGTAGATGGTGGTCAGGTGCTTGCCGCTGGCGCGGATCTTCTGCACCAGTTGCTCGGCTTGGCCTTTGCCGAATTGCGCATCCACCAGGATCGCGTCTTTCTCGCCGCTCACCAGCACCGAGCTGACCGGGAAGATCGCGGCTTCGCCTGGGTTGTACACGTCCAGTTTCAGCTCTGCCGCCGCTGCGTGGGCAGCGAAGGCGAGGGCGGCGGTGGCCAGGGTCAAGCGTTTGAAGGTCGAGAACATCGGGCAGCTCCTGCCATCGGTAAGGGATGCACAGAGCTTAGTTGCATAAAACGCGACAAAAAATGCGATGCTGGGACATAGTTTGTTTCTAAAAGCGGGCAAATAATGGATCGTCTTCAAGCAATGCGCGTGTTTGTCACCGTGGTGGACCTGGGCAGCCAATCCGCCGCTGCCGACCACCTGGACCTCTCGCGCCCGGTGGTCTCGCGCTACCTGGCCGAACTGGAAGACTGGGTGGGCGCACGCCTGCTGCACCGCACCACGCGCAAGCTCAGCCTCACCGCCGCCGGCGGAGAAACGCTGCCGCGTTGCCGGCAATTGTTGGACTTGTGTGGGGATATGCAGGCCGCCGTCAGCGAGCCCGATGACGCGCCCCGAGGCCTGTTGCGCCTGAGCGTGAGCACCTCGTTCGGCCAGGCGCAACTGGGCGCGGCGATTGCCGAGTACGTCAAACGCTACCCGTTGGTGACGGTCGATTTGCAGATGCTCGATCGCACGGTGAACCTGGTGGACGAGCGTATTGACCTGGCGATCCGCACCAGCAACGACCTGGACCCCAACCTGATCGCCCGGCGCCTGACCGTATGCCGCTCGGTGGTGTGCGCCACACCGGCTTATCTGCGCGAGCATCCGGCGCCGCAGAAAGTTGAGGACCTGGCCCGGCACAATTGCCTGACCCACTCTTACTTCGGCAAAAGCCTGTGGCATTTCGAAGAAAATGGCGAACACGTGTCGGTGCCGGTCCACGGCAATATCACGGCCAACGAGGCCAGCACGTTAATGCGCGTGACGCTGGCCGGGGCAGGGGTGGCGATGCTGCCCAGTTATCAGGCTGGTGAGCTGATTCGCAGTGGGGAGTTGGTGCGCTTGCTGCCGCACGCCGAGCCACGCCAGATGAATATTTACGCGGTGTACGCCTCACGCAAACACATGCCCTCGGCGCTGCGCAGCCTCCTGGATTTTCTGGTGCTGCGTTTCCCCGAAGAGCCTGTTTGGGACGTCGGGCTTTGAGCTGAAATAAGCGCGCTGAATGGCATCGCATCATGGCGAGTTGACCTATGCTTTAAACAGCACCCTGTAGATCCGTTCAGAGGTCTGTGCCATGAGCATCAAAACCAGAAAGTACCTGACCATTTTCACCCTCTGCGCATTGGCGACAGCGCTGTATGGGACTGCCGCCTATCGCGTCGAGCAAACACGCATGCAGCCGGCGGCGTTCGCCATCAGCTGCCATCAGGACCAATGCGTTCCGCGCACCGGCAGTTTCAGTGCACTCAGGTAGGCTGCTCTGCCTTCAGTTGTTCACGAAACGCCTTGGGTGAAAAACCGACCCTGCGGCGAAACAGCCGTGAGAAGTTGGTCGGGTCGGAAAACCCCAGCACCTCGGACATCTCGTTGATGGTCATGCTGGTGTAGGTCAGCAGGCGCTTGGCTTCCAGCAACTGGCGGTCATGCATGATCTGCAACGCCGGTTGCCCACCCAACTCCCGACACGTCCCGTTCAAGTGTGAGACCGAGATACCCAGCTTGTGGGCCAGGTCTTCAATCTTGGGGTGTTCGCGGTAATGCTGTTCGACCAGTTGCGTAAACCGCCGAAAGTACTCACGACCCCGCGGTGCGCGTGGATGGCGGCGCTGGATCGCCTGGCGGCTGACCCACACCAACAACACACTGACCAGGGCGTGCAGCATCATGTCCCGTGCCGGTTGATCATCGGCGTATTCGTCCTGCAAACGCATGAACAGGCTGTTCAGGTAATCGCTGTCCTTGCCCGCTGGGTAACTGCCCAGGGTGTGCAGGCCATCGACGGTAGAGCCCAGTTGCGCCTGCAAGTGGCTGACCAGCGGCGCCGAAAGCGTCACCACGAACCCTTCCACATCCTCGGAAAAACGAAAGCCATGCACGCACAGCGGTGGCAGCACTTGCAGGCTCGATTCGTTGAGGGTGGTGCGCTGGCCTTCGATTTCCAGTTGTGCCTGGCCTTTGTGCACATACAGCAACTGGCACAGGTCCGCGTGCCGGTGGGGCTGGATTTCCCACTGGTATTCCCGACTGCGCCGGGAAATGGTTTCGCAGTGCAACAAATCGGGAGTCGGCCACTGCTGGCTTTCCCCGTAAAGCTTGAAGACCGGAATCGCGGTTTTGGTCATGGTTTCAATCCGATACTCAGGATAATGGTTCGGTAATCGCCCCGATTGGCGAAAAGCACAGGTTTTGACGCAGTTTTCACCTTCTTATGCGGCTCGCTCAAGTGAAAAATGTCAGCCATAAGAGCAATGACAACTCTTTCACTCCATACGTTCGCATGAAGCTTGAAGGCCATAAAAATAATGAAAACCCTTAAAACTCAAGTCGCCGTTATTGGCGCCGGTCCTTCCGGATTGTTGCTCGGCCAACTGTTGCACAATGCCGGCATCCAAACCCTTGTTCTAGAGCGCCAGAGCGCCGATTACGTACAAGGCCGTATCCGCGCCGGCGTGTTGGAACAGGGCATGGTCGACCTGCTGCGCGAAGCCGGGGTCAGCCAACGCATGGACGCCGAGGGTCTGGTGCACGACGGGTTTGACATTGCCCTCAACGGCCAACTCACCTCCATCGACCTCAAGGCCTTGACCGGCGGCCAGTCAGTGATGATCTACGGCCAGACCGAGGTCACCCGCGACCTGATGGCCGCCCGCGCAGCCGTCGGTGCCATCACCCTGTACGAAGCCTCCAATGTTCAACCCCATGACCTGAAAAGTGAACAGCCGTGGCTGACCTTCGAGCATGAAGGCCAAGCCTGTCGCCTGGAGTGCGACTACATTGCCGGCTGCGACGGTTTCCATGGTGTGGCCCGCCAGTCGATACCGGCGCAAGCGCTGAAGGTGTTCGAGCGGGTCTACCCCTTCGGCTGGCTGGGTGTGCTGGCTGACACGCCGCCGGTACACGCTGAATTGGTGTACGCCAAACATGCGCGGGGTTTTGCGCTGTGCAGCATGCGGTCGCCGACCCGCAGCCGTTACTACCTGCAAGTGCCGGTCGAAGAGAAGCTGGAAGACTGGTCAGATGAACGTTTCTGGGATGAACTCAAAAGCCGCCTGCCCGGCTCATTGGCCGAACACTTGGTGACCGGCCCCTCGATCGAGAAAAGCATCGCGCCGCTGCGCAGCTTTGTGGTGGAACCCATGCAGTACGGGCGCCTGTTCCTGCTCGGCGATGCCGCGCACATTGTGCCGCCCACCGGTGCCAAGGGCTTGAACCTGGCGGCCAGCGATGTGAGCACTTTGTTCCGCATCTTGCTCAAGGTGTACCGCGAAGGGCGCCTGGACCTGCTGGAAAAGTACTCGGCAATCTGCCTGCGCCGGGTGTGGAAAGCCGAGCGGTTTTCCTGGTGGATGACCTCGATGCTGCATCAGTTTCCCCAGGCGGATGGCTTCAGCCAGCGCATTGCCGAAAGCGAGCTGGACTATTTCATTCACTCCCAGGCCGGGCGCAAAACCATCGCAGAAAATTACGTCGGCCTTCCTTACGAGCCTATCGAATAGCCTGCTATCGTATCGAGCATTCCCACCGGTGACCGTTGCCTATGGGCCCTGCTCGAAGGTTCTGCCGTGACACACCTCAATCAGCCCGCTCCAACCGTCCCCGCCGTGCGCAGTATCCTGGTCGCGCTGATGATGGCGATTTTCCTGGGTGCCCTGGACCAGACCATCGTTGCCGTGTCCATGCCGGCCATTTCCGCGCAGTTCCATGACGTCAACCTGCTGGCCTGGGTGATCTCAGGCTACATGGTGGCGATGACCGTGGCGGTGCCGATCTACGGCAAGCTGGGTGATTTGTATGGGCGCCGGCCCATGATGCTGATCGGCATGGGTGTGTTCACCCTGGCGTCGCTGTTCTGCGGCCTGGCGCAAAGCATGGAGCAATTGGTGCTGGCGCGGGTGCTGCAGGGCATCGGCGCAGGTGGGATGGTCTCGGTGAGCCAGGCGATCATTGGCGACATCATTCCTCCCCGCGAGCGTGGGCGTTATCAGGGCTATTTCAGCAGCATGTACGCGGTAGCCAGCGTGGCCGGGCCGGTGTTGGGTGGCTATATGACCGAGTACCTGTCGTGGCGCTGGGTGTTTTTGATCAACCTGCCGCTGGGCGCCGGCGCCTGGTACGTGGCTCATCGCACCCTGGTGGGGCTGCCGGTGCCGCAGCGCAAGCCCATCATCGATTACCTCGGCACGGGGCTGATGATCATCGGCTTGACCGCCTTGTTGCTGGGCATCACCGAAATCGGCCAGGGCCATTCGTGGCATGACGATCAAGTGCTGGGGTTGCTGGCCTGCGCACTGCTGGCGCTGACTGCGTTTGTGTGGCACGAACGCCGGGCGCGAGAGCCGCTGCTGCCCATGCACTTGTTTGCCAACCGCAGCGCGGTGTTGTGCTGGTGCACGATTTTTGTCACCAGTTTCCAGGCGATTTCCCTGACCGTGCTGATGCCCCTGCGTTACCAGAGCGTGACCGGCGCCGGTGCCGACAGCGCGGCCTTGCACTTGCTGCCCTTGGCGATGGGCTTGCCGATGGGCGCGTATTTCGCCGGGCGCATGACCTCGGTGACTGGCCGCTACAAACCGATGATCCTCAGCGGCGCGTTGTTGAGCCCACTGGCGATTCTCGGCATGGCCTACAGCGCGCCCCAGGCGGTGGCGCTCACCAGCGTATTCATGTTGTTGTGCGGTATCGCCGCCGGCATGCAGTTCCCGACCTCGTTGGTGGGTACGCAGAACTCGGTAGAGCAGCGGGACATCGGCGTCGCTACCAGCACCACCAACCTGTTCCGCTCCCTGGGCGGGGCAGTGGGGGTGGCCTGCATGTCGGCGTTGCTGCTGGCGCTGTTGCACGATTCCAGCTTCGCCCATCTGGCAAACGGCGCACTGATGGCCGAAGGCAGTTCCGGCAACGTACTGCTCGACGGCCTCAACGCCGCACCCGGCCCGGCGCAGGATGCATTGCGCGGCGAGTTGGCGGTGACGTTCCGGCATTTGTTGATGGTGAGTGCGGCAGTGTCGCTGCTGGGGTTGGCGGCTGCGATAGCGATGCCCAACCGAGTACTGCGCGGCCGTGAAGACAAAGTTAGATAAGCGGACGCGGAGCGTCCCAGGCGGCGTTCCCACGCAGAGCGTGGGAACGATCAGGATCAGGGGCTGTAATACCCCACCGCAACCATGAAATGCCCGCTCTTGCGCACATACGCATGCTTGTTCTCGACCTTGCCCGTCACCGGGTTTTTCCAGCGGTATTTGTATTCGCCCTGGTCCTGCTCGGCCATCATCTTGAGGATTGGCACACCCACCGGTTTGCCATCCGGGTCCTTGATCTTGGCGAAATCGGTGTTGATCAGGCGCAGGTTGGTGCCGTGGGCGACGTAGCGCCGGGTGTTCAGGTCCACCACGAACACGTACAGGTCATCTTGCAGGAAGCCGCCCTGCAAAGAGTTGATCGCCTTGAGCGTGCCGGTTTCATCCTTGACCAACGCCTCCACCGCCTTGTTGCGCAGCGCCCGTGCCTGTTCCGGCGTGGCGCGCGGCAAGTAATAACCGACCGCCAGGATGCGTTCGCCCACCCGCTGATAAAACACATGCTTGTGTTCGACCTTGCCGTCATTCCAGTTCTGCCAGCGATAGTCAGCCTGCTGGATACCCTGGCCTTCGGGCACGCTAAGGGCTTGTTTGAACGAGGCTTGCAGGTCGGGCCCGAGCACCTCGGACACGTCGCGACCGATCAGCGCGGAGGAGGGCCCGCCACTGGCCAGCAGCACGCCTTTTGTATCGACCACAAACACATAGCGGTCCTGGTCGATGAACTCGCCCTGACGGCTGAAGGCGGCGAAGGCCTTGTCACCTTGCTTGTGGTAGTACGCCAAGGCCTTTTCCAGCAGAGCCTTGGCGGCTTGGGCATCCGCTTCCTGTGCCGTTGCGGCATGCACCTGGCTGCAACACAACAGCAGCAGCCAGGTGTATCGGAGCAGTCTCTTCATTGACCCGTCCCTCGTTCTTGTTGGTGTGCCAAGAGCGTAGACGGTTGGTGGCAAATCAGAAGGGTTTAGTTGGCAGGTATTTACCGTCCAGGGTGATGACCGCACGGGAGCCGCCGTCTGGGTCTTCGACTTTCTTGATGTCCAGTTTGAAGTTGATGGCGCTGATGATGCCGTCGCCAAACTGCTCATGCACCAGGGCCTTGAGCGTGGAACCGTAGACCTGCAGCATTTCATAGAAACGGTACATGGTTGGATCGGTCGGCACTCCGCTCGGGAAGCTGCCGCGCAGGGGTACGCTTTGCAACAGGCGGCTGGCGTCCTCGTCGAGGCCGAGTTTGCTGCACACGATATCGGCTGCCTCCTTGGGCAGCGGGTGCTGGCCGAGCAGGGCGGCGGTGACGAATGCCAGGCTTAGCCCGGTGCCGTCGGTGAGGTCCTGCCACGACAGGTTTTTGCGTGCCTTGAGGTCGATAACGGTGTCGGCCAGGGCCAGGCGTGGGGTTTGGGCGAATTGGGATTGCAACATGGTGAGGTCCTCTTGGGTTGAATAAGGTTCAGGCGGCGTGGGCGCGGGTGCTGGGGTGGTCGAGCAGGGAGACGAAGCGCCCGGTGTGCCCGTCCAAAGCGTCAATGCCGCCGGTTTCGATGTCGTACACCCAGCCATGCAGGTTCATCCGGCCTTGTTCCAGCGCCAGGGCGACCGAAGGGTGGGTTTTGAGATTAGCCAGTTGGGCGACCACGTTTTCGCGCACCAAGGCATCCAGGCGGGCAGCGTCTGAGGCATGCGTGCGGGCTGCATTGATCACCTTGGCCGACTCGGCATGGCGCAACCAGTTGGCCACGGCGGGCAGGTGGTCCAGGCATTTGCAGGTGGAAATCGCAGTCATCGCGCCGCAGTCCGAATGCCCGCAAATCACAATGTCGCTGACGCCCAGCACCGCTACGGCATATTCGACCGTGGCCGACACACCGCCAGGCTCCGGGCCGTAGGACGGCACTATGTTGCCGGCATTGCGGATGACGAACAGGTCACCGGGTTCCTGCTGGGTCAACAGCTCGGGGACTACGCGGCTGTCAGAGCAGGACACGAACAAGGTGCCGGGGTTTTGCGTGGTCGCCAGGTGTTTGAACAAGTCACTGCGAGGGGTAAAGGCTTCACGTTGGAATTTGCGAAAGCCGTCGATGAGATGTTGCATGGTGGTTCTCCTTGCGTCGCTGATGGGGCAAGGATGGAAGTTTTCGGTTATAGCGTCCAAGACCGGTTTATGATGTTTTCTATAAGTCATGCCTATAGTTGGAGCGCTGCCCATGCTGTTGCGTCATATCCGTTACTTGCTGGCCGTTGCCGAGCATCGCAACTTCACGCGGGCTGCCGAGGCGCTGCACGTGTCGCAACCGACCTTGTCGCAGCAGATCAAGCAACTGGAAGAAAACCTGGGCGCGCCACTGCTGGACCGCACCGGGCGTAGCATCAGCCTGACCGACGCAGGGCAGGCGTACGTACGCTATGCGCGCTTGGCCTTGCAGGATCTGCAGGCCGGCACCCGTGCGATACACGACGTGCAGGACTTGCGCCGAGGGCACTTGCGCCTGGCCATGACGCCGACCTTTACTGCCTACCTGATCGGCCCGCTGCTGGCACGGTTCAATGCGTTGTACCCCGGCATCACCCTGAGCGTCGAGGAATTGACCCAAGACCGTATCGAAGCCGCGCTGGGGGAGGACCTGCTGGATATCGGCATCGGGTTTACTGGCGAGCATGGGCTAGAGATCGACTGTGAGGCGCTGTTTGTCGAAGAGCTGAGCCTGGTCGTCAGTGCCAGTCACCCCGAACGCAATCAACGGGCGTGGCTCGAACAGCCTCTGGTGTTGCTGAACACAGGCTTCGCTACCCGCCGCTACATCGACGATTACTGCCACCGGCAAGGGGTTAAACCGCAGATTGCCATGGAGGTCAATTCCATCAGTGCGATTATCGAGATTGTACGCAGCACGCCCCTGGCAACTATCCTGCCCCGGGCACTGGCTGAGGCTCAGGCGGGTCTGCATGCTGTGGTGATCGAGCCTGCGTTGCCGCAGCGTACTGCGGCCTTGTTGAGCCGCAAGGGGGTGTATCGCAGTGCTGCGTGTGCGGCGTTTGTGGCGTTGATCAAGGAGTAGGGCCCGCCAGCCAACGCATCTCTATCTGACACCCCGCGATCCAAATGTGGGAGCTGGCTTGCCTGCGATGACGGCCTCCCAGTCGACATCTATCCACCTGACACCCCACAATCCAACTGTGTTGGGGGCTTGCTCGCGAAGGCGGCCTGGCAGTCAACACAGATGGATTGTGGACATATCCATTGCTGCGGTAACGGCTACTTAGGGTTCCGCCCTGACGGCGGCTCACTTTCGAAAAGCGCGAAAGTAAGCAAAGCGCTCTTGCCCCACCACTCGGCACCTCGCTTAGGCTCGGTGTGCCCGGAATTCGCCAGTGATTTGGGGGGCCGCCGCCACGCGCCATCCATGGCGCGGGGCGGCTAAACCGGCATCCCTGCCGGTTTACCCCCCAAATCCCTGTCGAATTCCGGCCAGCGTGGTTTGACGGGGCGCCTGAGATCAAAAGCAGATCAAGATCAAGAGCGGCTCGCTTCGCATCGTGGTTAGCTTGGGCTGCAGCAGCTTTTTGTGTAGGTATTTATGGCCAAATCGCAGGCAAGCCAGCTCCCACATTTAGACCGCGGGGGGCCACATTCATGGCGCAGCCAACCACTGCCCGACAATCCCCGCATACGCCCCGGTCGCCACACTCAAATGCAACCACTGATCCACATAACTCTTCCAGGCCACATCATCGCGCGGCAGCAAAAAGGCTTTTTCGCTGTACTGCATCGGTTGCTCCGGGTTGACCGCACACAAACCCGGTTTGAGCTTCTGTTGATACCGCGCCTCGCTGGCGTCGGTGATCATTACATCGGCCTTGCCCGTCAGCAGTTCATCAAAAATCGTTACGTTGTCATGCAGGCGAATTTGCGTTTGGCCCAGGTGTGCACGGGCAAACACTTCGTTGGTGCCGCCCGCCGGTTCGATTACCCGCACTTGGGGCTGGTTGATCTGTTCCACTGTCTGGTAGCGCTGCACGTCGGCGCAGCGTACCAGTGGGATCTTGCCATCGACCCCGAGCGACTGGCTGAAGAAGGCTTTTTTCTGACGTTCCAACGACACGGAAATACCGCCCACGGCGATGTCGCAGCGTTGGGCCAGAAAGTCCGGCATCAGGGTTTTCCAGGTGGTGGGCACCCAGTTGATTTTGGCGTTGAGGCTCTTGGCCAGGGACTCGGCCATGGCAATGTCGATGCCTTCGTAGCCGCCGTCGCTGCGCAGCGAGGTGTAAGGCTTGTAGTCGCCGGTGGTACACACGGTGAGGGTGCCGCGTGCAATCACTTCGTCAAGGCGTGACGCGGCGGTGTCGGCCAGGGCGACATTGGCCAGGCTTGCCAGTACACAGAGGGCCAGAGGCGCTTTCATGGAGTCGAATCCTTAGGGCACAGTCGAGGCAAGCATAATGCCCGTTTTTTGTAGGAGCGAGCTTGCTCGCGAAAAACCTGAGTGCGCCGCTGTGAATCTGGCGTCCCGCGTTTTCGTTGACGATCTTCGCGAGCAAGCTCGCTCCTACAGACAGAATGTTTAGCCAAACTGCAACCAAACTCCGTCAAGCCTGAATTGACCCGCGTATCCCACCGTGTGACGCTCAGGTATCTCTCTCACTGTGACTTGCGCATGCACGCTTGCCCCGACACTCACACCGCGACATTGCCGTCTGCGCTTGCGTTCTGGGCCTTGTTCCATTGCCGGCACGCGCGCCCGCCAGATACCTCTCTCCTACGTTGATCTACCCACATGGATGCCGCGCACCTGTGCGCATCTGCCTGGCGGCGCCTGCGCGCTTGCCTGACGCAAACGTATGAGAATTCCCATGAGTGTTTTTGCCAGCCTGCACGAAGCCCAGGCGTTCCTTGAACAGAACCCCGACATTGAGATGTTCGAGCTGTTTATCCTTGATAACAACGGCGTACCGCGCGGCAAGCTGCTGCACCGCGACGAACTGCTGGCGGTGTACGAAAGTGGTCGGCCTCTTCCCAGCACCATCCTCGGCCTGACTATCAATGGCGATGACGTAGAAAACTCCGGGCTGGTGTGGGAGGTGGGGGATATCGACTGCCGCGCCTACCCGATCAGCGGCAGCTTGCAACGCATGCCGTGGCGCTTGATCCCCACCGCGGCGGTGCAAGTCAGCATGCACCCCACCGAAGGCCTGCCCGCCACTGTAGCCGACCCCAGGCACCTGCTGGCCAATGTTATCGAGGCGCTCAAGGCCGACGGTTATTACCCGGTAATGGCGGCGGAGCTGGAGTTCTACCTGCTCGACCAGAAGCCCGACAGCAACGGCCGCCCGCAACCGGCACGGGATGTGGATGGCAATCGTCCGCGCTCGACTCAGGTCTACGGCCTGCGCGAGCTGGAGCAGATCGAGCCGTTTCTTGCCGACCTCTACAGCGCCTGCAAGCTGCAAGGGATTCCGGCGCGCACGGCCATCTCCGAGTACGCGCCGGGCCAAGTGGAAATCACCCTTGAACACCGCACCGACGCGCTGCAGGCGATGGACGAAGCCGTGCGCTACAAACGCCTGGTCAAGGGCGTGGCGCACAAGCATGGAATGACCGCTTGCTTCATGGCCAAGCCATTCGACGACCTGGCCGGCACCGGCATGCACATGCACGTCAGCCTGGCCGATGCCCAGGGCAATAACCTGTTTGCCAGTGAGGCGGCCGACGGCACGCCACTGCTGCGCCAGGCCGTGGGCGGCATGCTCAGTACCTTGCTCGATTCACTGTTGATGTTCTGCCCCAACGCCAACTCTTATCGGCGCTTCCAAACCAACAGCTATGCGCCGCTCGCCGCCACTTGGGGCGTGGACAACCGCACCGTCAGCCTGCGCGTGCCCGGTGGCCCGGCCCAGTCCCGGCATATCGAACACCGCATCTGTGGCGCCGACGCCAACCCCTACCTGGCCGCAGCCGCCATTCTGGCCGGTATTCATCGAGGCATCCGCGAACAGCTCGACCCTGGTGCCCCGGTGGAAGGCAACGGTTATGCCCAGGCCAACGAACTGCTGCCCACCGACTGGCTGACCACCTTGCGCGCGCTGGAAACGTCCCACTGGGCACCGGACGCGTTCGGGCGTGAATTTCTCGGCGTTTATCTGGCGGTCAAACGTGCCGAATACCGCCAGTTCATGGGCGAGGTGGGGGAGCAGGATTGGCGCTGGTATTTGCACCAGGCATGATCGATTTTAGCGGGTAGGGGCTTTCGACCTTTTTTTCACGTTGCGGCGGTTAAGCTGCGAATCAAGGTCGTTTACTACCGTTTCATTCACATGAGCCCGCGATGTCGCCACAACCTCCATCCTCCATCGAGACCGAATTCACCGAGCGCTATGACCGTGAGCATGCCAGGGGCTGTGGCGACCCGCGTCCGCCCAGGCTGTTGCAGCGCCTGTCGGCGTGGCGCGATGTGCGGCTGGTGCGCCAAGCCCTGAAGGTGGCGGGCGAGCCTGGGCTTATCCTCGACCTGGCGTGCGGTTCCGGGCGCTTCTGGCCGGTGCTGGCCGAACACGTCAACCGCGTGATCCTGGCCTCGGACAACTCCCAGGCGATGCTCGATCACGCACGTACCCATCACCCGGGCGCGTTGCTCAAGCGTGTCAAAACATTCCAGGGGTCGGCGTTTTCCATTGGCCTTTCGGCGAATGCGGTGGACTGCATTTTCTGCCTGGATTTGTTTCGCCATGTGCCCGACAGCGATGCGCGACTCATGTTGTTGCATGAATTTCACCGCGTCAGCCGCGACACCGTGATTGTTGCCGTGAACGTGGGCACGCCGGTAGAGAGCGAGTTTCGCCAAGCCGGTTTCAAAATCCTCAACTACCAAGAGTTCCTGCCGGGCTCGCGACTATGGTGCGTCTACGTTTTGCGTAAGAAGGGATAACTCCCCTTTGTCGGACTATTCTTCATCTCCTGTCGGAGTTTTCATGATGGCGTGTGCACTGCGGATGCTCGCAAGCCCCTTTCGCGATATATACTGCGCGCCATTCTTCAAGGGAGAGCCGTGTGGCCATCGATATTCACTGGATCTGCGACAACGATAGCCTCGGCCAGCATTGCGCCCAATGGCAGCAGTTGCCATTCGTCGCCCTCGACACCGAATTCATGCGGGTCGACACCTTTTACCCTATTGCCGGGCTGATCCAGATCGGTGATGGCGTGCGCGCTTACCTGATCGACCCCCTGACCATCGACAATTGGCAACCTTTGGCCGCCTTGCTGGAAAACCCAGCGGTGATCAAGGTGGTGCACGCCTGCAGCGAAGACCTGGAAGTGCTGTTGCGCCTGACCGGCAGCTTGCCGGTGCCGTTGTTCGACACCCAATTGGCGGCGGCGTACCTCAACCTCGGTTTCTCCATGGGCTACTCGCGCTTGGTGCAAGCGGTGTTGGATATCGAGCTGCCCAAGGGTGAAACCCGCTCCGACTGGCTGCAGCGGCCATTGTCGGAGACGCAGGTCAGCTACGCCGCCGAAGACGCGGTGCACCTGGCCGAGGTTTACACCCGCCTGCGCCCGCAACTGTCGGACGACAAATACGCCTGGGTATTGGAAGACGGCGCCGAGCTGGTGGCCAACCTGCGCCGCGAGATCGACCCGTACGAGCTGTACCGCGACGCCAAGCTGGCGTGGAAGTTGTCCCGTGCCCAACTCGCGGTGCTGCGTGAACTGTGCGCCTGGCGCGAGCAGCAGGCCCGTGCCCGCGACCTGCCGCGCAACCGCATCGTTCGCGAACACTCGTTGTGGCCCTTGGCCAAATCCCAGCCGGATAACCTCGCCGCCCTGGGCAAGATCGAAGACATGCACCCGCGCACCGTGCGCCAGGACGGCCAGTTTTTGCTGGACCTGATCAAGCGCGCTGGTAGCGTGCCCATGGACCAATGGCCGCCTGCCGTGGCAGAGCCGTTACCCGTGGACGCCGCCGCGTTGATCAAGCAACTGCGAGCCCTGGGCCAAACCTTCGCCGAGCGCCTGGACATGGCGCCGGAACTGATGCTGCGCAAGAAAACCCTCGAAGCCCTGGTTAAAAGTGGCTACCCCGATGGGCCTTACCAATTGCCAGACTCGCTGCGTGGCTGGCGCCGTGAGTTGATGGGCCAGGCGTTGCTCGACAGCCTGGCCAATGCCGGAGAACAGCCTTGAAACGTATTTGCTCCATCTACCGCAGCAAGAAAAAAGACGGCATGTACCTCTATGTGCTCAAGAGCGATGCCCTGGAGCGCGTACCCGAGCCGTTGATGGACGCCTTCGGCAAGGCGCATCACGCCTTTGACATGGTGCTGACGCCGGAGCGCAAGCTGTCGCGCGAAGACATCACCGTGGTCCTGGAAAACCTCGACAAGCAGGGCTACCACCTGCAAATGCCGCCGGCCGAGGACGAGTACATCGAGCACTTGCCCGAAGAGCTGCTGCGCCGCAACGACCCGATGTGATCGACCAGTGCCCGCCTCAGGGCACAGCTTCAATGGAATCGTATTAGAGGACGGTGGCCGTAAGGATGCGGGCGGCCGTCTGCACTGTTTTTTCAAAGGTTTGAACCATGCGTGTTCTGATTGCTGAACAGGATCATCCGCTCTACGCCCAATTGCTCAGGGACGCCGCCCCAGACCTCGAAGTGCTGACCAGCGGTGACTCGGCCGAACTTTCGCGCCTGGCCGCCGACTGCCCGGTGTGGTTGGGCCAGCCCGACCTGCTGGCGACCTTGCTGCGCCAGGGCCATCACCCGCAATGGCTGCAATCGACCTGGGCGGGTATCACGCCGCTGCTGGCCGACGGCTTGCCCCGCGACTATCGCCTGACCCGCGCGGTGGGCATTTATGGCCAGGTCATGGCCGAGTTTGTCCTCACCTACATGCTGGGCCACGAGCGCGAAGTGCTGGCGCGGTTGGTCAGCCAGGTGGAGCGCAAGTGGGATAACCGCATGGGCCAGAGCCTGGCCGGGCGCAAGGCGCTGATCGTCGGCACCGGTGATATCGGCCAGAGCGTGGCCGAGTTTCTGCTGCCGTTTGGCGTGCAACTGTATGGCATCGCCAGCCAGGCCCGCGAGCAGGCACCGTTTATCGAAGTGGCCGGGCTGGACCAATTGGGCCGGCTGGTGGGGGAGGTGGATTACGTGATCAGCCTGCTGCCCAACACGCCTGATACCCATGATTTGTACGACGCGGCGCTGTTCAAGCAATTCAAGCCCACCGGGTTGTTTATCAACGTCGGGCGCGGCGTGGCGGTGGTGGACGCCGACCTGGTCGAGGCGCTCAAAGAAGGGCATCTGGCCGGCGCGGTGATCGACGTGTGCCGCCAGGAGCCTTTGCCGCAACGCCACCCGTTCTGGACGGCGTGGGGGTTGCTGTTGACCGGGCACAGCTCGGCGCCGACTTCGCCGCCGATGATGGTGGCGTTGTTTGTGCAGAACCTGCGGGCGTATCAGGCCAAGCAAGCATTGCGCGGTGAAGTGGATTTCGAGCGCGGTTACTGAGCAGCTCGCCCAATGGCCTCCTGTAGGAGCGAGCTTGCTCGCGAAGAACCTCAACGATGACGCGTACTTTCTGAATAAACGCGGCGCCTGTGAGTTTTTCGCGAGCAAGCTCGCTCCTACAGAGGGTCAGAGGGCGATGCTTAGAGGCTGAAGTCCCCCTCGGACACCAGTTCGCTCAACGGCTTGCGCGGGCTCGGCATTTCGCGCCCTTGCAGGTACTCCGGCAAACTCGACTTGTCCCCCAGCTTGCCCACCGCCACGGCTGCATGCAGCGCATAACCCTGGGGAATCTTCAGCTCTTTGCGGGTCAGTTCCTGATCGAAACCGGCCATGCCGTGGGTGTGCCAGCCACTGAGGCTGGCTTGCAGCGCCAGGTGGCCCCAGGCCGATCCGGTGTCAAAGGTGTGCCACAGCGCCGGGGTTTCTTCGGTAGCGCCGGGGGCGATGAAGTCGGTTTTCGACGCGATGATCACCAGGGCCGACGCATGCTGTGCCCAATTGCGGTTGAATTCATTGAGCAGGCCCAGGAAACGCTCCCAATCCGGCGTGTCACGGCGCGCGTACAAAAACCTCCACGGCTGCGAGTTGTAGGCCGAAGGCGCCCAGCGTGCGGCTTCGAAGAAACTCAGCAGCGTCTCCTGCGGGATGCTCTCGCCGGTAAAGGCGCGGGGCGACCAGCGCTCGGTGAATTGGGTGTGGATCGGATAATCGGCAACGCGGGGGTTATTGCTCATGGACAGATCCTGATGAAAAAACCGGGATTCAACGCTACTGCGCCCAACCAGGCCTGACAAGTCTTGCAACACCGTCAGTCGTAAGCGCTTGGCCCCAACGGGCTTGGGCACTAGACTGGCGGCCTTTTCACCTTCCGATACTGATGCAGAGCCATGGCCGCCAAAGTCGAACCTTTCTGGATACGCAAAACCCTTGAGCACCTCGATCAGGAGGAGTGGGAGTCATTGTGCGACGGCTGTGGCCTGTGCTGCCTGCAAAAGCTTGAGGATGAAGACGACAACAGCGTCTATTACACGCGTATTGCCTGCAAACTGCTCGACCTGAAAACCTGCCAGTGCACCGATTACCCCAACCGCCGCGCCTCGGTACCCGACTGCATCCAGCTCACGCCGGGCCAGGCCGACCAATTCAAATGGTTGCCGCCGACCTGCGGTTACCGCCTGGTCAGCGAGCGCAAGGACTTACCGCTGTGGCATCACTTGGTCTGCGGCGACCGTGACGCGGTGCACCACGAACGCATTTCCCAGTCCGGGCGCATGCTCAGCGAAGGCAGCGTGCCCGAGGACGACTGGGAGGATTACCTGATTTTCCGCGCAGGCTGAACGAGGAGTGTGTATGAAGGTGGCCGCCAAGTGGGCAGCGGGCCTGGTCGTGCTGGCGCTGAGCGGGCCGGGCTGGTGCGCGAAGAAAGTCGACCTGGATTACCACATCAAGCTGTTGCCCCAAAGCCAGCAGGCCGAGGTGCGCGTCAGCCTGTCCCAGGGCGCGGCGGTGCGCAGCCTGAACTTCGACCTAGGCCGCGACGGTGACTACAGCGACTTCAAGGCCGATGGCCAGTGGCAAGTCACGGGCAACCGTGGCCTGTGGCAACCCAGCCCTGACAAGGCCAGCCTGACCTACCGGGTGCGCTTGGCCCATGCGCGCAAGCCCGGCGTGTATGACACACGCATCACGCCCAGCTGGGCGTTGCTGCGCGGCGAAGACTTGGTGCCGGCCGCACGTCTCGACCAGCAAGACGGCATCGAGTTGGTCTCACGCCTGCTGTTCGAACTGCCGACGGGGTGGAAAAGCGTCGAAACCGCCTGGCCGCGCATTGGCCAAAACAAATTTCGCATCGACAACGTCTCCCGCCTGTTCGACCGCCCCACCGGCTGGATGCTGGCGGGCAACCTCGGCAGCCGCCGCCTGCGCCTGGGTGAAACCGATGTCACCGTGGCCTCGCCCAAGGGTCAGGGCATGCGTCGCATGGACGTGCTGACGTTGCTGACGTTTGTCTGGCCCCAGGTGGAAGCCGCCTTCCCGCGCCATCCCGGCAAACTGTTGATCGTCGGCGCCAGTGACCCGATGCGGCGAGGGGCTTATTCGTTACGCGACTCGATCTACCTCAATAGCCGCACGCCGCTCGTTGGCGAAAATGGCAGCAGCCCGTTGCTGCGCGAAGTGGTGCAGGCCATCGGGCGCTTTAATGACCACGACAGCAGTGACTGGATCAGCGAAGGTTTGGGCGAGTACTACGCGATTGAACTGATGCGACGTGCCGGTGGCATCACCGATGAACGCTATGCGGCGATCCAGGCGCGGCTGACCAAAGAAGGCAAAGACGTCACCACGCTCAAAGGCGAGCACGTCAACGGCGCGACGCTGGCGCGTTCAGTGGTGGTGTTGCAGGAGCTGGACCGTGAGATCCGCGTGAAGACCCACAACAAACGCTCCCTGGACGATCTGGCGCAGGCAGTGATGCGGGTGAACAGCATCAACACCCAAGAGTTCGTGCAGTTGGCCGAGAGTGTGATCGGTGAGTCGTCGGTGGTGCTGGATTCCAAATTACTGCGCTGAGCAACAAAACTGTGGGAGCGGGCTTGCTCGCGAAGGCGGTGGTTCAGTAGGCCTATGCGTGACTGACACACCGCCTTCGCGAGCAAGCCCGCTCCCACAATTTAGATCTTCACAGTCTTGAAGGCAGGGATCAGGCTTTAGGTTTCACAGCCTTTTCCGCCGCCACTTCGGCCTTGGTCTTCAGGTTCTTCAACTCTTCCCCAGCGCGCTCGATTTTCGTGCGCACGCTGTTCATTTCCTGGCGGCCCTGTTCCAGTTTGTCCTTGAGCGAACTGTGCCCGGTAAAGCCACGGGCCAGTGCCACGCCACCAATCGCCACTTGGATCAAGCCGAAAATCCCGCCGCGGCGCAGGCCTTTACCCACCATCATCACCCCGCCGGCCACCGAGCCGATACGCTCCCAGCCATGCACGTTCTGGGTGGGTTGAGGCTTCAACGGTGTGGCTTCGATGACAGGTCGCAAGGTTTTGCTGTCGCTCATGATCAGTCTCCAACAAGGGCAAGTGTTACTAGCTGACTGCGCGCACGTGCCGGATGTTCCCGCAATCTCAGTACTTGGGGCCCGAACGGGTGTTGTTGCCCTTGGCCAGGCGGTCATAGAGCACCACGTTGACCGTGGCCGCCAGGTTCATGCAGCCGGTGGTGGGGATGTACACCACGTCCTCGCACCAGTCGCGGATCTCTTTGTCCAGGGAGCCGTCTTCGGGGCCGAAGATATACAGCGCGCGGTCGGGGTGGGTGTATTCAGGCAGCGGGCGGGCGCCTTCGACCAGTTCCACGGCCACCGGGATGCAGCCAAGGGGCAGGATCTTTTTCAGGTCGTCGATGCCGATCAGCGGGATGTCGTGGTGCACCTTCTTGGTGTCGGTGATGAAATCCCGGGCGCGCTCGTAACGCACGCCGGTGTAGAACACCGAGGCCACGCCGTAGCAGCCGGCGGCACGCATCACCGAACCGACGTTTTCGGGGGATTTGGGGTTATACAGACCGATGCAGCTGTAGCGTTTATTGCCCACGGGGAAGGGTGCCTTGAGAAAAACGGCGATTATACGGGGAATGTGGGACGGCGGTCGGGAACAAGTTATGTGTTGTTGCAGCCGCCGCCTTCGCGAGCAAGCCCGCTCCCACATTTGAATGTGTTCACACATCAAAATGTGGGAGCGGGCTTGCTCGCGAAAGGGCCGGGACAGTCAGCCAGGGCTTCAGTCGTCCTTCTTCATCAACCCCGCCAACGCCGCAAACGGGTTGTGCGTCGCCTTGGCAATGCTCGGGCTGCTGGTGGAGCCTTCGCCGAAGTACTGCTGGTCGGTGTAGCGCGAGTGTTCGTTATCGTGGCAGTACAGGCACAGCAACTCCCAGTTGGAACCGTCCTGGGGGTTGTCATCATGGTTGTGGTTACGGTGGTGAACGGTCAGTTCACTCAGGCGCTTGCCGGAAAACTCACGGGCGCAGCGGCCACACACGTGGGGGTACATCTTCAAGGCTTTATCGCGGTAGCCCATTTCGCGGTCGCGCTGGGCATCGGCAAGGATGCGGTCCAGCTTGGCGGTGTGGGAGGGCGGGTTGTTCGAGCTCATCATGGCTCCTGGCTATTGTTGGGTGGTTCACGGACAAGGTTGATTCTAGCCGCTCCCACCGGGGATTGGCGTTATTGAATCAACCGTGATCAGCCCTTGAGCTTCTCTGCAATCCAGATGGTATGCCGCGTGCCCTTGTTGCCATGGGCAAATACTTGCACTTCCTCGGCCTTGAAACCGGCCTTGCGCAGTTTGTCGCTGAACAGCTTGTCGGCGCTGGCCGACCACACCGCCAGCACGCCTTTGGGCCGCAGAGCCTTGGCACAAGCGGCCAGGCCACTGGCCGAGTACAGCCAACTGTTGGCCTTTTGCGTGAGCCCCTCGGGGCCGTTGTCGACGTCGAGCATGATCGCGTCAAAACCTTGGGGTTCGGCCTGCAGTACCTTGGCCACGTCTTCCTGGCGGACCACGGTGCGTGGGTCCAGCAGCGGGCGGCCGGACTTTTCCCCCAGCGGCCCACGGTTCCATTCCACGACGCCGGGCACCAGTTCGGCCACCACCACTTCGGCGCTCTTACCCAAATGCTTGAGCGCCGCGGCCAAGGTAAAGCCCATGCCCAGGCCGCCGATCAGCACCCGTGAACCCGGGCGCCCGGCCACTTTGCGGCAGGGAATCTCCGCCAGGGCATCTTCGGAGCCGTGCATGCGCGTGTTCATCAACTGGCCACCGTCACCGCCCTGGATCTTGATGACAAAGTCTTCGCCGTATTCGAACAGGCACAAGGCACCGCCGTTGTCGGGGATTGGGGTGGTGTCCAGCAGAACGAAACGTTTCATGGAAATCTCATTGGGAAGGGCATTCTTGCGCGGTTGGGAGTAGCCTTAAGGCATTCCGGTCAGGCCATGGAGCCATCGATGAAGTGCAGCATTCTAACGGTCATTGTGTTGAGCGCGCTCGCATTGGGTACCGCGCAGGCTCAGGAGTTACAAACCGTACCGGTCGCGCCCACGCCAACCCCAGGCGCGCCGGGCACGCCAACGCCCACGTTGTACCCGCAAGTCACGCCGCCTGTAGCGCCCAAGACCCATAATGGCGCGCCACCGCTGGCGCCCATCGTGCTGCCGGCGCCGCCCAAGGACCAGACGGTCCCTGGCCTGCAGCAGAACGACAGCAAGCCAAAGACGCCAGGCGGTTAGACCAGGCCGAGGGCCTTGAACACAAAGGCATATTCGAGGGCGACGTCACGTAGCCCCTGATAGCGCCCGCTCATGCCGCCATGGCCGGCACCCAGCTCGGTCTTGAGCAGCAGCAGGTTGTCGTCCGTCTTGGTATCCCGCAGCTTGGCCACCCACTTGGCGGCTTCCCAGTACTGCACGCGGCTGTCGTTATAGCCGGCGATCACCAGCGTGGCCGGGTAAGCCTGGGCGCTGACGTTCTCGTACGGCGCGTAGGCCTTGATGCGCGCATACACCTCGGGGTCCTCGGGGTTGCCCCATTCGTCGTACTCGGTGATGGTCAGCGGCAGTTCCGGGTCGAGCATGGTATTGAGCACATCGACGAACGGCACTTCGGCAATCGCCGCCTGGAATAACTCCGGGCGCTGGTTGAGTACCGCGCCGATCAACAGGCCACCGGCACTGCCGCCGCTGATCGCCAGTTGCTGGGAGGTGGTCAGGCCCTCGGCGATCAAATGTTCGGCGCAGGCAATAAAGTCGCTGAAGGTGTTCTGCTTGTGTTCCTGCTTGCCGTTGCGATACCAGGCTTCCCCCAGCTCACCGCCGCCGCGCACATGGGCGATGGCAAACGCCACGCCACGGTCGAGCAAGCTCAGGCGCGCATGGGAGAACCACGGGTCGAGGCTTGAGCCGTAGGCACCGTAGCCATACAGGTACAGCGGCGTCGGCTTGCCGAGCTGGTCACGCTTGACCACCAGGCTGATGGGCACCTGGGTGCCGTCGGCAGAAGTGGCCCACAGGCGTTGGCTGACGTAATCGTCGGCGTTGAAGACGCCCAGCACCGGGGTTTCCTTGAGCACGACCTGCGCGCCTGTCGCCAGGTCGAGCTGGCGCACCTGGGCCGGACGGTTCAAGGCCTCATAGCGCAGGCGGATCTTGTCGCTGGGAAACTCCAGGCTGTTCTGTACGTAAAGGCTGTAGGCGGCGTCAGGCAATTGCACCCGATAGGCCGGCACGTTCTCAGGGTGTACTTCGATAACCGGCAGGCCACCAATGCGCAGGCTCAGGGTCATGGCGTCGGCGTTCAGGCTCACGCCGTCGAGCATGACCTCATCGCTGTGGGGGATCAGGTTCTGCCAGTCGGCTTCGGTGGGCGGCGTGCCGGTGTCGGCGGCCACGTACAGCGCATGGTTGATGCCGTCGCGGTTGCTGCGGATAAACCAGGTCCATTGGCCATTGCGCTTGCCGTGGTCGACGTCGTATTCGTGGTCTTCGACCCGTGGCGCCAGGCAGGTGAAGGCCAGGTGCGGTTGCTCGGCGTCCAGAGCCCAGACTTCGCTGGTGGTCTTGCTGCCCAGGGCCAGCAACAGTTGGCGCTCGGAGCTTGAGCGGTAGCAATGCAGGAAGAAACGGCCGTCGGGCTCGTGGAACACTTCCTGCGCGGCGGTGCCGTCCAGGCGATAGCGATACAGTTTGTGCGGGCGGTGGGTGTCGTCCAGCTCACCGAAGAACAGGGTCAGGCTGTCGTTGGCCCAGGTCATGCTGCCGTCGCAGTTGTCGAACGCCAGTTCGCTGACCTTGTCGGTCGCCAATTCCTTCACGAACAGGGTGTAGATCTCTTCGCCGCTGGTGTCCAGGCTGTAGGCCAGGCGTTGATGATCAGGGCTGATGCTGAACGCGCCCAGGGAGAAAAATCCGCCATTGGCCAGCACGTTCGGGTCCAGCAACAGTTCTTCGCTGCTGGCGTCCACCTGGTTGCTGTCATCGGCCGGGCGGCGGCAGCGGTAGTGGCGGGCGTACTCGTCGCCGGCGGTGGTGCGGGTGTAATACAAATACGGGCCCCAAGGGGAGGGCAGGGACAGGTCGGTTTCCAGAATGCGGCCCTTGATCTCGTCGAACAGGGTCTCGCGCAACGCCTGCTGATCGGCCAGTTGGGCTTCCTGCCAGGCGTTTTCGGCCTTGAGGTAGTCGAGCACCTCAGGGTTGTCGCGTTCTTGCAGCCAGGCGTACGGGTCTGGGCCTGGGGCCTTGCGGGCAATCGGTGCGGTGGAAATAGGCATGGATAATTCCCTATCTGGCAGACGGTGGCAGGCATTGCAGCCGCGACACGCAAAAGCCGTTATCATAGCCGCCTGTTTGCCAACCTTGCCATGGACACCATGACCGAGAACGACTATCTGACCGCTTGGGGCCTTTACGCCTTCGCCGCTTTGGGCTGCCTGTTGGTGTGGTGGCGCATGACCCGCTGGATCTGGCGCTGGCTGCGCGAGCCCCTGCAATTGCTGATGGCGGTGTTGCTGTTCAGCCCGACCATTGTCGACCCGGTCAAGACCCAGTTTGCGCCGGCCGTGGCCATTACCGCCCTGGACCTGGTGCTCAAGGTCGGCAACAACGCCTGGCGCGCCATTTCCGACCTGTTCATGTACACGATGATTGCGTTTGCCCTGTACATCGTGTTTGTGCTGATTCGCTGGCCCATCGAACGCGCCGCCAACGCTCGCCGTGAGCGCAAGGCGGCTGCGGATGCCGCCTTGGCCGCCGAGCCGGAAGACGACGAACCGTTCCGTCGCCCGGCGCCTGCCGGTGGTATGCGGGTCGAGCCGCGCCTTTAACGTTGTTTGCCCTGCAGCGAGAGCCCTGGCATGTGTGAATTATTGGGCATGAGTGCCAACGTCCCCACCGATATTGTGTTCAGCTTTACCGGGCTGATGCAGCGCGGTGGGCGTACCGGCCCGCACCGCGACGGTTGGGGCATTGCCTTCTATGAGGGCCGTGGCCTGCGCCTGTTCCAGGACCCGGCCGCCAGCAGCGAGTCGGAAGTCGCATTGCTGGTGCAGCGTTACCCCATCAAGAGCGAAGTGGTGATCGGCCATATCCGCCAGGCCAACGTGGGCAAGGTCAGCCTGGCCAATACCCATCCGTTCGTGCGCGAGCTGTGGGGGCGTAACTGGTGTTTTGCCCATAACGGCCAACTGGCGGACTTCAACCCCCGCGCCACCTTCTACCGGCCGGTGGGTGATACCGACAGCGAAGCGGCGTTCTGCGACTTGCTCAACCGCGTGCGCGAGGCCTTCCCCGAGCCGGTGGACATCGAACAGGTGCTGCCCGACCTGATCGCCGCCTGCGCCGAGTACCGCAGCAAAGGCGTGTTCAACTGCCTGCTCAGCGACGGCGACTGGCTGTTCTGCTATTGCTCGACCAAGCTGGCGCAGATCACCCGGCGTGCGCCTTTTGGCCCGGCGCGCTTGAAAGATGTCGACGTGATCGTCGATTTTCAGGCCGAAACCACCCCCAATGATGTGGTAACGGTGATCGCCACCGAGCCCTTGACCGACAACGAAAACTGGACCCGCTACGAACCGGGCCAATGGAGCCTGTGGCGACGCGGTGAATGTGTCAGCCAGGGCGTTACCGAGTAAGGAATCGAGCATGTTGCTGAGCTATCTGCGGTTGGTATTGTTTGCCGTTGGCTTGTTGGTCGGCGTGCAGGTGCCGGGGTTTATCAATGACTACGCCAAGCGCGTCGAGGCCCACCTGATCGAGGCCCAGACCGGCTTGCGCGGTTTCGAGTCCACGGCGCAGCAGTTCTTCAACGGTGATATGCAAGCCTTGGTGGCGCATTACCGCGCCAGCGATGACCCGGTATTCCAGAGCGACGCCAGCAGCCTGGGCGCCATGCTCGATCGCCAACTCGAGTTGGACAAGCAATACCAGGCCATGCAAGGCCCGTGGTACATCCGCGCCCTGCAAGTGGCGGTGGCCGCCGACCCGGATATCCGTCTGGAGACCTGGAATGGCTACAGCTACCAGATTCTACTGACCCCCGAAGCCATGGGCTGGGGCTTGGGCGGGGCGATGTTGTTGTCATTCGGCATTGAATGCCTGTATCGCTTGATCGATTGGGTGGTATTAGGCGGCCGGCGCCTGCGCCAGAGCCGACCCATCGAAGAGCGGGACCTCAAGGGCCTGTAACGACCCACTGATCGTTCCCACGCTTCGCGTGGGAATGCTTTTTCTGACGCTCCGCGTCGCGCGTGAGGGCGCAGAGCGCCCTGTGCTGCATTCCCACGCAGAGCGTGGGAACGATCAGTCGGGTTTATTCAGTTGCATGCGTTCTGTACCCACTTCCTCGGCATAGCGCGCCACGACCTTCTGGCACAACCCCACAATCTCCTCCACCAATTCCACCCCCACGCGCCACGACACTACCACCTGCAAGTTCGGCAGGCGCTGGGCCATGGGCAGCATCACCAATTCCCCTCGCTCCAGCTCTTCGCTGACCAGCACCGGCGGCAGCGCGCCAATGCCGAAGCCATCGCGCAGCAACCGGGTGATCGCCGACACCGAGTTCACACAGTTCATGCGCGGTGCGGCCACGCCATTGGCCTGCATCAAACTCAACACGTCCTGATGCGGGTGTGAGTTTTTCGAGTAGGTGATGATGCGTTCCTGGGCCAGTTCGGCGAGGGACGCGTAGTCGCGGTTGTAGATCGACTGGCTGGCCACGATCCAGGCCATGGGGTGGCTGGCCAGCTCCAGGCTGCGCACGGTTTCCAGGCGCAGCAGGTCGGTTTGCAGGATCAGGTCGAGGAAGCCTTTTTGCAGCTGATCGCTGAGGTTCAGCGCGGTATCGGCGACCAACTCGATCTCTACCAGCGGGTACAGCTTCATCAGTTCAGCAACCAGCGGGCTCAGCCAGGTGTGGATCACCGTGTCCATCGCGCCGATCCGAATGCGCCCGACCTTGCTGCTGGTGGTCTCCAGGGACTGCTTCAAGCCCTGCATGGTCACCATCATCTGCTCGGCATAGTCGAGCACTTTCAAGCCTTCCGGCGTCAAGCTCACGCCACGCGAATCACGCAGGAACAGCTTCACCCCCAACTCGCTTTCCAGCACCGCGATGCGGCTGGAGATCGAGGCTTGGGTGGTGAACAGCTTCTCGGCCGTGAGCCGGAAGCTCTTGAGCTTGGCCACCCAGACGAAGGTTTCGAGGAACTTCAAATTCATGGGATCAACTTTTTCTTATGCATGGATCGGTTTTTATTAGTTGGACGTCGCACCGGGCAAGCGCCAAAAATCGAGCTATTCCACGATAAGCGTCGTTGGGGTGTCAGGACAAGTTGCGAGTTCTGCGTAAAAAATCCCACACTACAAGAAAACAAATCCTACAGGAGCGACCACCGTGAGCCGCCTGCTACTGAACTGCGACATCGGCGAAAGCTTTGGCAACTGGACCATGGGGCTGGACGCCGAGGTCATGCCGTTCATTGATTGCGCCAACGTGGCATGCGGTTTCCATGCGGGCGACCCGAGCATCATGCGCAAGACCGTCAGCCTGGCGTTCAAGCATGGCGTGCAAGTGGGCGCCCACCCGGCCTACCAGGACCTGCAAGGCTTCGGCCGGCGCTCCATGAACTACACGCCGCAGGAAATCCAGGACCTGTTGCACTACCAGATCGGCGCACTGGACGGCATCTGCCGGGCCCAGGGCGGGCGCGTCAGCTATGTGAAACCCCATGGCGCGATGTACAACGACATGATGGCCAACCCGGCGCAATTGCGTGCGGTGATCCAGGCCGTGGCGGCCTACGGCGACCTGCCGCTGATGCTGCTGGCCACTCGTGACAACCGCGCGGCCCAGGCCTTGGGCGACGAATACGGCGTGACCCTGTGGTTCGAAGCCTTTGCCGACCGTGCCTATGACAGCAAGGGCCATTTGGTGTCCCGGCAGTTACCGGGCGCGGTGCATCACGATGCCGAGACCATCGTGCAGCAGGCCCTGACCCTTTCCCGTGGCGAAGCGCTGATTGCCAGCGACGGCAGCCCATTGGTGCTCCAGGCCAATACCTTGTGTGTGCATGGCGACAACGCCAGTTCGGTCGCCGCCGTGCAGCGTATCCGCGAAGCGTTGAAAACAGCATGAACCCACGCATTGAAGTGGTGGCGATCGACTGCTTGATGGTGCGCCTGTTTGACGTGATCACCGAAGCCAACATGCCGTGGATGCTCGCGGCTACCGAGCGCCTGCGCAATGGCTTTGGCCCGGCATTGGTGGACCTGGTGCCGTCCTACACCACCTTGATGGTGCATTACGATCTCACGGCGCTCACCCCGGCCCAGGCCCGGGCGCTGATCGACCAGGCCCTCACCGATCTGCAACCCCAGGCTCAGGGGAGTGGCCAGTGCCATGTGTTGCCAGTGTGGTACGACCTGAGTGTCGGCCCGGAACTGGCCCTGTTGTCCCAGCGCAGCGGGCTGGCCGTGGAGGAGGTGATCCGCCGCCACAGCGGCCACGAGTACCAGGTGTTCGCCCTCGGTTTTGCCCCTGGGTTTGCCTTTATGGGACTGGTGGACGAAATACTCGCCACCCCGCGCCTGAACACGCCGCGCAAACGCGTGGCCGCTGGCAGTGTCGGTATCGCCGAGCGGCAAACCGCCGCTTACCCGGTGGTGTCCCCAGGCGGCTGGAACCTGATCGGCCGCACCCCGGCCAAACTGTTCGACCGTGAGCGCGACGGCTACAGCCTGATGCAGCCCGGCGACACGGTGCGCTTCGCCCCGGTCAGCCACGCCGAATTCGTCAATCTGGGTGGCGATGACACGCCGCTGGAGGCGCAGGCATGAGCCGCTTGATCATCGAGGCCAGCACACCGCTGTGCCTGTTGCAGGACGCCGGGCGGTTTGGCGTGCGTCATCTGGGCGTGACCCAGGGCGGCGCGCTGGATTGGGTGTCGATGTCCTGGGCCAACTGGCTGCTGGACAATGCCCTGGATGCGCCGGTGGTGGAAATCACCCTGGGCGGCTTTACCCTGCAGGCCGAGGACTATTGCCTGCTGGCCTTGGCCGGTGCGGATCTGGGTGCCTATGTCGATGAGCGTGCGATCAGCCCCGGTCGCAGTTTTATCCTGCAAAAGGGCCAGCGCCTGCGCTTCACCCAGCCGTTCAATGGCGCGCGCGCTTATCTTGCGGCACCTGGTGGCTTTGATGCGCAGGCTGTACTGGGCAGTTGTGCCACGGTGGTGCGCGAAGCGTTGGGCGGGGTGGACGGTTTTGGCAAGGCGTTGGCCGAAGGCGGGCGGTTGGCTTACTCCGGTACGGGCGGCGCAATGAAGGTGCTGGCCAACCCGGATTTGCAATCCGGTGCATCGCTGGACGTGATCATCGGCGCGCAGATAGGCCAGTTCAGCGGGCAGAGTCTGTTCGACGCCTTCAACAGCGAATGGGCCCTGGACAGCCGTGCCGACCGCATGGGTATGCGCTTGCTGGGCACGCCGTTGCAGTACCAGGGGCCGTCGTTGATTTCCGAAGGGATACCGTTGGGCGCGATCCAGGTGCCCCCGGATGGGCAGCCGATTGTGTTGCTCAATGACCGGCAGACGATCGGTGGTTATCCGCGCCTGGGAGCGCTGACGCCCTTGTCGCTGGCGCGGCTGGCGCAATGTCTGCCGGGGCAGAAGGTGCGGCTGGCCCCGGTGGTGCAGGAGGCTGCGCATCGGCAGCACATCAAGTTTTTGCAGCGCTTTAGCCAACCCTTGTAGGAGCGAGCTTGCTCGCGAAAAACGTCAACGATAACGCGGGCATCCAGATGTACGCGGCGGTCTCAGGTTTTTCGCGAGCAAGCTCGCTCCTACAGTAAGGCGGTGGTGTTATTTGGAGAGAAAGCGCATACCCTCTTCCAACCCACGCAGCGTCAGCGGATACATCTGATCCTCCACCAACTCCCGCACAATCCCCGTCGACGCCGTATAGCCCCAGGTATCTTTCGGGTAGGGGTTAATCCAGATCAGCTTCTTGTACTTGGCCATGAAGCGCTGCATCCACACATACCCCGGTTCCTCGTTCCAATGCTCGACGCTGCCACCGGCCTGGGTGATCTCATAAGGCGCCATGGACGCATCGCCGATAAAGATCACTTTGTAATCGGCGCCGTATTTGTGCAGCAGGTCTTGGGTGGAGGTGCGTTCGGACGTGCGGCGCTGGTTGTTCTTCCACACCGATTCGTACACGAAGTTGTGGAAGTAGAAGTACTCCAGGTGCTTGAACTCGGTCTTGCACGCGGAGAACAGCTCTTCGCAGATCTTCACGTGGGCGTCCATCGAGCCGCCGATGTCGAACAGCAGCAACAGCTTGATGGTGTTACGCCGCTCGGGGCGCATCTGGATGTTCAGCAAGCCGGCATCGCGGGCGGTGTGGTCGATGGTGCCGTCGATATCCAGCTCTTCGGCCGCGCCCTGGCGCGCAAATTTGCGCAGGCGGCGCAGGGCGATCTTGATGTTGCGCGTGCCCAGTTCCACCTGGTCGTCGAGGTTCTTGTACTCGCGCTGGTCCCAGACTTTTACGGCCTTGCCCTGGCGCTTGCCGGCGTCACCCACGCGAATGCCTTCGGGGTTGTAGCCACCGGAACCAAACGGGCTGGTGCCGCCGGTGCCGATCCACTTGTTGCCACCGGCATGGCGCTCTTTCTGTTCTTCCAGGCGTTTCTTGAATTCCTCGATCAGCTTGTCGAGGCCACCCAGGGACTGGATCTGCGCGCGTTCTTCATCGCTCAACGAGCGTTCGAATTCCTTGCGCAGCCATTCTTCGGGGATCAGCGCCTGCAGGTGGTCGTCGAGCTTTTCCAGGCCGTTGAAATAGGCGCCGAAGGCCCGGTCGAACTTGTCGAAATGCCGCTCATCCTTGACCAGGATCGCCCGGGCCAAGTAGTAGAACTCGTCCATGTCGGCGAAGGTCACGCGCTGTTTGAGCGCGTTGATCAGGTCGAGCAGCTCGCGCACCGACACCGGTACCTTGGCGGCACGCATTTCGTTGAACAGGTTGAGCAGCATCAGCGATTACCGCGACGGCTCATGAACGCCAGACGCTCCAGCAACTGCACGTCTTGCTCGTTCTTAACCAAAGCGCCAGCCAGGGGAGGGATGGCCTTGGTCGGGTCGCGCTCGCGCAGCACCGCTTCGCCAATATTGTCGGCCATCAGCAGCTTGAGCCAGTCGACCAGTTCGGAGGTGGAAGGTTTTTTCTTCAGGCCCGGCACCTTGCGCACATCGAAGAACACGTCCAGCGCTTCGCTGACCAGGTCTTTCTTGATGTCCGGGTAGTGCACATCCACGATCTTTTGCAGGGTGGTGCGGTCGGGGAAGGCGATGTAGTGGAAGAAGCAGCGGCGCAGGAACGCGTCCGGCAGCTCTTTTTCGTTGTTGGAGGTAATGATGATGATCGGGCGTTTCTTGGCTTTGATGGTCTCGTCGATTTCGTAGACGTAGAACTCCATCTTGTCGAGCTCTTGCAGCAGGTCGTTGGGGAACTCAATGTCGGCCTTGTCGATTTCATCGATCAGCAGGATCACCCGCTCTTCGGACTCGAAGGCTTCCCACAGCTTGCCCTTCTTCAGGTAGTTGCGCACGTCGTGCACTTTGTCCACGCCCAGTTGCGAGTCACGCAGGCGGCTGACCGCGTCGTACTCGTACAGGCCTTGATGCGCCTTGGTGGTGGACTTGATGTGCCAGGTGATCAACTTGGCACCGAAGGATTCGGCCAGTTGCTCGGCAAGCATGGTCTTGCCGGTGCCCGGTTCGCCCTTGACCAGCAACGGCCGCTCCAGGGTGATGGCGGCGTTGACGGCCAGTTTCAGGTCATCGGTAGCCACATAGGCCTGGGTGCCTTCGAACTTCATCGGTCATTCCTCGAATTCATCAATGGCCTGACTATACCGCGCAGCCCCGGCGACTGTGAACGCAGACGCGGCATTCAGTCTCTGAATGGCGGGTCAGGCTCAGTCCGCCGATGGCTTGGGTTGTTCATACCGGGCATTGAACGCCTGGATAAACCCATTGCGCAGAATCGCGATCACCGCCGAAAACGCACTGACATTTTGCTGATGCACGCTACCGCTCAGCTCTACACGGGTGGCGAACTGGTTTTTACGCTGGTTTTTCAGCACGGTTTCGCTGGCGCCCACCACGGCTTCCCAGATCGAGCGGAAGATATTTTTGTCCTGGTTTTCAACGTCTTGTTGCCAGTCAAACACCTCCACATCGCGCAGCAGCGGCTTGATATAGCCGGTGAGCCGGCCATTTTCAGCCTGGGCTTCGATCACCACGTCACCCGTGCCGGCCTTGAAGTCGAACTTGCCATAGGCTGAGGCGAAGTCATTCATGCGCTTGAGTTGCAGGTCGCGGGCGCGGAAGCGGAATTCGAACTCTTCAAAATCGCTCAGTGGGTCAAAAGTGGCGTTGGCCTCCAGAGGCGCCTGGCCTTGCAGCAGTGCCTTGCCTTCGAAGCGCGCGTCGCGCTTGCCTTTGACATCCACCACATTGGTCAGGTTATAGAAGCTGGCGTTGACCCCGGTGGCGTTGATATTCACCTGGGGCTTGGAGCTGAAGTTATGGAAGGCGATCTCACCGTCTTCGATGCGCACTTCGTTGAGGGTGATCGGCAACAGTTTGCGCAGTTGTTCCTGCCAGTCGGTACCTTTACCGGTCTGGGACGCCTGCTTGTTGGCACCGCCATCGACAAAGTTGATCTGCGGGCGCACAAAATGCCCCTCGGCCACAACGGCATGGTCGTACCACAGCGAATGCCAGCTCACCGCGAATTCGATCAGCGGTGCTTTGACGAACGGCACCGGGACCTTGCCGTCCACCTTGACGATTTGCAGGCCGTTGATCCGGTAGGCGCCGCGCCATAGCGCCAGGTCCACATCGGCAATCTCGCCACGGTAATCGCCCATGTTGGCGAGTTTGTCGTTCAGGTAGTTGCGCACCAGGTAGGGCAGCGCAAGGTGGATGGCAATCAAGACCAGCACCAGAGCGGCGATGGTCCCTAACGGCCAACTGTAGCGACGTTTCATAGGGCAGTTCTCCTTGCTTGTAGGAGATTGACTGTTCTGATTGGCGCAACGTTCCTCCGTCTGGACGCTTGGGAGCACGAGGCATACCCTTGGGGCCTTTCCCAACGCCTCGACAATAGGAACCGCCATGAGCCGCATCTTTGCAGACAACGCGCACTCCATCGGTAACACGCCCCTGATTCAGATCAACCGCATCGCACCGCGGGGCGTGACGATCCTGGCCAAGATCGAAGGGCGTAACCCCGGCTATTCGGTGAAGTGCCGCATTGGCGCCAGCATGGTCTGGGATGCGGAAAGCAGCGGCAAGCTCAAGCCGGGCATGACCATTGTCGAGCCGACTTCAGGTAATACCGGTATCGGCCTGGCCTTTGTCGCCGCCGCCCGTGGCTACAAACTGCTGCTGACCATGCCGTCGTCCATGAGCCTTGAGCGCCGTAAAGTGCTCAAGGCTCTCGGCGCCGAACTGGTGCTGACCGAGCCGGCCAAGGGCATGAAGGGTGCCATCGACAAGGCCGCCGAGATCGTCGCCAGCGACCCGGCCACCTACTTTATGCCGGCCCAGTTCGACAACCCGGCAAACCCTGCCATTCACGAGAAAACCACCGGCCCGGAAATCTGGAACGACACCGACGGCGCCGTGGATGTGCTGGTGGCGGGCGTAGGAACCGGCGGCACCATCACCGGGGTATCGCGCTATATCAAGAACACGGCGGGCAAGCCGATCCTGTCGGTGGCCGTGGAGCCCATGGTTTCCCCGGTGATCACCCAGGCATTGGCAGGTGAAGAGATCAAGCCCAGCCCGCACAAGATCCAGGGGATCGGCGCCGGTTTTGTGCCGAAAAACCTCGACCTGTCGATGGTCGACCGTGTGGAGCTGGCGACTGACGAAGAGTCCAAGGCCATGGCCCGGCGCTTGATGCTGGAAGAGGGCATTCTGTGCGGGATCTCCTGTGGCGCCGCCATGGCGGTGGCCGTGCGTCTGGCCGAGAAGCCGGAAATGCAGGGCAAGACTATCGTGGTGATCTTGCCGGACTCCGGTGAGCGCTACCTGTCGAGCATGTTGTTCAGCGATTTGTTTACCGAACAGGAAAACCAGGCCTGAAACGACTGTAGGAGCGAGCTTGCTCGCGAAAAACCTGAGAACGCCACGTTGTATCAGTAAACCCTCGTTATCGTTGACGTTCTTCGCGAGCAAGCTCGCTCCTACAAGGGTTGCGGGGGGTTGATACAGGTCAGTCCGTTTTCCTGGGCCTTCTGCATAATGGCTCAAGTGTTTATCATGGCCGGCTGTTACGTCTGGTTTCCCATTGATGGAAATTTGCTGGCCAGGCGCTTATTTCCAGGAGTTGCTGCATGACCTTTTCTTTGGCCGCCAAATTGTCGGTGTTGCTGCTGTTCATCGGCAGCACGCTGTATGTGCACCTGCGTGGCAAGGCCCGTTTGCCGATGTTGCGTCAGTTTGTCAATCATTCGGCGCTGTTCGCCCCGTATAACGCCCTGATGTACCTGTTTTCCGCGGTGCCGTCCAAGCCGTACTTGGACCGCAGCAAGTTCCCGGAACTGGATGTGCTCAAGGACAACTGGGAAGTGATCCGCGAAGAGGCCATGCACCTGTTCGACGAGGGCTACATCCGCGCCGCCGAAAAGAACAACGACGCCGGTTTCGGTTCGTTCTTCAAGAAGGGCTGGAAGCGTTTCTACCTCAAGTGGTACGACAAACCGCTGCCTTCGGCCGAGGCACTGTGCCCCAAGACTGTGGCTCTGGTGAGCAGCATCCCTAACGTCAAGGGCGCGATGTTCGCGCTGTTGCCGGGTGGCAGTCACCTCAACCCGCACCGAGACCCGTTCGCCGGTTCCCTGCGTTATCACTTGGGGCTTGCCACGCCGAACTCCGACGACTGCCGTATCTTCGTCGACGGCCAGGTCTACGCCTGGCGCGACGGTGAAGACGTGATGTTCGACGAAACCTACGTGCACTGGGTGAAAAACGAAACCGAACAGACCCGTGTGATCCTGTTCTGCGACATTGAGCGCCCCTTGAGCAACCGCGTGATGACCCGTATCAACCGCTGGGTCAGCAAGCAACTGGGCCGCGCAACCGCACCGCAGAACCTCGATGACGAGCGCGTGGGCGGCATCAACCAGGCGTACGCCTGGAGCAAGACCTTCAGCGACAAGTTCAGCGGCCAGGTCAAGCAGTGGAAACGCAAGCATCCGAAGGCCTACCGTATTGCGCGGCCGGTGCTGGCGGTAGTGGTGTTGGTACTGCTGTGGAAGTGGCTGTTCGGCTAAACCGCACACCGTAAAAAGGCGCTGTATCGAAAGATGCAGCGCCTTTTTCATGCCTGGAATGTGATCAAAACTGTGGGAGCTGGCTTGCCTGCGATGGCGGAGTATCAGCTAGAAAAATGTTGGCTGACCCACCGCCATCGCAGGCAAGCCAGCTCCCACATTTGATCTGCGTTGCTCTTAAGAGGCGATCAACTGGCGCAGCACGTAGTGCAGAATCCCACCGGCCTTGAAGTACTCCACCTCATTCAAGGTATCAATCCGGCACAGCACCTCAACTTTCTCGCTGCTGCCATCCTCGCGAGTGATCACCAGCGTCAGGTTCATCCGCGGCTCGATCTCGGCATCGGTCAGCCCGAGGATATCGATCTTCTCCTTGCCGGTGAGCTTGAGTGTCTTACGGTTCTGATCCAGCTTGAACTGCAACGGCAACACGCCCATGCCTACCAGGTTGGAGCGGTGGATACGCTCGAAGCTCTCGGCGATCACCGCCTTGACGCCCAGCAGGTTAGTGCCCTTGGCCGCCCAGTCGCGGCTGGAGCCGGTACCGTATTCCTGGCCAGCGATCACCACCAGCGGTGTGCCCGAGGCCTGGTACTGCATGGCGGCATCGTAGATCGCCATTTTCTCGCCCGTAGGGATATACAGCGTGTTACCGCCTTCTTCGCCGCCGAGCATTTCATTGCGGATACGGATATTGGCGAAGGTGCCGCGCATCATCACTTCATGGTTGCCCCGGCGTGAGCCGTAGGAGTTGAAGTCACGCGGCTCCACGCCCTGTTCGCGCAGGTAGCGCCCGGCCGGGCTGTCGGCCTTGATATTGCCGGCAGGCGAGATGTGGTCGGTGGTCACCGAGTCGCCCAGCAGAGCCAGCACGTTTGCGCCCTTGACGTCCTCGATCACCGGCAGCGGGCCAGCAATGTCGTCGAAGAACGGCGGGTGCTGGATATAGGTGGAATCCGGCTGCCACACATAGGTGGCCGCCTGCGGCACCTCAATGGCTTGCCACTGCTCGTCGCCGGCAAACACTTCGGCATATTCCTTGTGGAACATGCTGGTGCTGACCTGGGCCACCGCCTCGGCGATTTCCTGGCTGCTGGGCCAGATGTCCTTCAGGTACACCGGGTTGCCCTGCTGGTCATTGCCCAGCGGCTCGCTGCTGATGTCGATGCGCACGGTGCCGGCCAACGCGTAGGCGACGACCAGGGGCGGCGAGGCCAGCCAATTGGTTTTCACCAGCGGGTGCACGCGACCTTCGAAGTTACGGTTACCGGACAGCACCGAGGCCACGGTGAGGTCGGCCTTCTGGATGGCTTTTTCGATCGGCTCGGGCAGCGGCCCGGAGTTGCCGATGCAGGTGGTGCAACCGTAGCCCACCAGGTCGAAGCCAAGCTTGTCCAGGTATTGGGTGAGGCCGGCAGCCTTGTAGTAGTCGGTGACCACTTTGGAGCCCGGCGCCAGGGAGCTTTTCACCCAGGGCTTGCGGGTCAGGCCTTTTTCCACGGCTTTCTTTGCCACCAGCCCGGCCGCCATCATCACGCTGGGGTTGGAGGTGTTGGTGCAGGAGGTAATCGCGGCGATCACCACCGCGCCGTTTTTCAGGCGATAGGTGTTGCCTTCGTATTCATAATCCGCTTCGCCGACCAGGTCGGCATTGCCCACGGCAACGCCGCCCCCGCCTTCGCTTTCCAGGCGGCCTTCTTCTTTGCTGGTGGGCTTGAATTGCAGGTCGAGAAAATCGCTGAACGCTTGGCCTACATTCGGCAGGGCGACCCGGTCCTGTGGGCGTTTAGGCCCGGCAAGGCTGGCCTCGACAGTGCCCATGTCCAGGGCCAGGGTGTCGGTGAAGATTGGCTCCTGGCCGGCGTTGCGCCACAGGCCCTGGGCCTTGGTATAGGCTTCCACCAGCTTGACCGTCTCAGCCGGGCGGCCGGACAGGCGCAGGTAATCCAGGGTCACCTCATCCACCGGGAAAAAGCCACAGGTCGCGCCATACTCCGGGGCCATGTTGGCGATGGTGGCGCGGTCGGCCAGGGGCAAGTCGGCCAGGCCGTCGCCGTAGAACTCGACGAACTTGCCCACCACGCCTTTCTTGCGCAGCATTTGCGTGACGGTCAGCACCAGGTCGGTGGCGGTGATGCCTTCCTTGAGCTTGCCGGTGAGCTTGAAGCCGATCACTTCCGGGATCAGCATCGACACCGGCTGGCCGAGCATCGCCGCTTCGGCTTCGATGCCGCCCACGCCCCAGCCGAGTACGCCGAGGCCGTTGATCATGGTGGTGTGGGAGTCGGTGCCGACCAGGGTGTCGGGGAAGGCGTAGGTGCGGCCGTCTTCCTCTTTGGTCCACACGGTGCGGCCCAGGTATTCGAGGTTGACCTGGTGGCAGATGCCGGTGCCCGGCGGTACCACGCTGAAGTTGTCGAAGGCGCTCTGGCCCCAGCGCAGGAAGGCGTAGCGTTCGCCGTTGCGCTGCATTTCGATATCGACGTTCTGCTCAAAGGCGCTGGTGCTGCCGAACTTGTCGACCATCACCGAGTGGTCGATCACCAGGTCCACCGGGGACAGCGGGTTGATGCGCTGCGGGTCACCACCGGCCTTGGCCACGGCAGCGCGCATGGCGGCCAGGTCGACCACGGCGGGTACGCCGGTAAAGTCCTGCATCAGCACGCGGGCGGGGCGGTACTGGATCTCGCGGTCGGACTGGCGTTCTTTGAGCCAGGCGGCGATGGCCTTGAGGTCGGTGCCGGTGACGGTCTTGGCGTCTTCCCAGCGCAGCAGGTTTTCCAGCAGCACCTTGAGGGACATCGGCAGCTTGTCCAGGTCACCCAGGCTCTTGGCGGCTTCGGGCAGGCTGAAGTAGTGGTAAATTTTGCTGTCTATTTGCAGTGTCTTAAGGGTTCTCAGGCTATCAAGGGATGACATTACATGACTCCTTATGGTCCGCACGGCTACGGACCTGACGGGACGAACAGAGCTATCACGTTAGCGCTGTTTTCATTAGCAGGCTAATAACTGGACTCTATCGCTGAGTCCAAGGTTCCGAACTCGGCTATCATGCGCGCGTTTTCATGACAGGTATTGCGATAGCGCAAGGCCAGTTGATTCACCAGGAGATTCAATGAACACCCTTTTTATGCACTGCCGCCCGGGTTTTGAAGGCGAAGTCTGTTCCGAGATCGCGGAGCACGCCGCGCGCCTGAACGTTTCCGGCTACGCCAAGGCCAAGACCGGCAGCGCCTGCGCCGAATTTGTCTGCACCGAAGAAGATGGCGCCCAGCGCCTGATGCACGGCCAGCGCTTTGCCGAGCTGATCTTCCCGAGGCAGTGGGCGCGCGGGGTGTTTATCGACCTGCCGGAAACCGACCGCATCAGCGTGATCCTCGCCCACCTGCGCGAATTCCCCGTGTGCGGCAGCCTGTGGCTGGAGATGGTCGACACCAACGACGGCAAGGAACTGTCCAACTTCTGCAAGAAATTCGAAGTGCACCTGCGCAAAGCCCTGCTTAACGCCGGCAAGCTGGTGGACGACCCGAGCAAGCCGCGCCTGCTGTTGACCTTCAAGAGCGGCCGCGAAGTGTTCATGGGCCTGGCCGAGTCGAACAACTCGGCGATGTGGCCCATGGGCATTCCGCGCCTCAAGTTCCCGCGTGACGCGCCCAGCCGCTCGACCTTGAAGCTGGAAGAGGCCTGGCACCACTTTATCCCCCGTGACCAGTGGGACGAACGCCTGCACGGCGACATGACCGGCGTCGACCTTGGCGCAGCGCCAGGCGGCTGGACCTGGCAACTGGTCAACCGTGGCATGCTGGTGACCGCCATCGACAACGGCCCCATGGCCGAAAGCCTGATGGACACCGGCCTGGTGCAGCACCTGATGGCTGACGGCTTTACCTTCGTGCCCAAGCAGCCGGTGGACTGGATGGTCTGCGATATCGTCGAGAAACCTGCGCGCAACGCGGCACTGTTGGAAACCTGGATTGGCGAAGGGCATTGCCGCGAGGCGGTGGTAAACCTGAAGTTGCCGATGAAGCAGCGTTACGCCGAAGTGAAGCGCCTGCTGGAGCGCATCGAAGAGGGCTTCAAGGCGCGTGGAATCCGTGTGGAGATCGGCTGCAAGCAGCTCTACCACGACCGCGAAGAAGTGACATGTCACCTGCGCCGCCTGGTAGATGTAAAGAAATCCAAAAACCGCTGATATTAAATGTGGGAGCTGGCTTGCCTGCGAAAGCGGTATAACAGTAGAAATTTATGTTGAATGTGCCCCCGTCATCGCGGGCAAGCCCGCTCCCACAGTGTTGAGCGGTGCCAGTTTTAGGAGTGAAGTATGAGTCTTGAACAGCCTGTCGATGGCACCCTCGACGCCACCGGCCTCAACTGCCCGGAGCCGGTGATGATGCTGCACCAGCACATCCGCGACCTGCCGGCGGGAGGCCTGCTCAAGGTGATCGCGACCGACCCGTCGACCCGTCGCGATATCCCCAAGTTCTGCGTGTTTCTCGACCACGAACTGGTGGATCAACAGGAAGATGCTGGCACCTACCTGTACTGGATCCGCAAGAAAGCCGAGTGACCCCGAACCCTTGCTCGCGAAAAACCAGAGAGCGCCGCGTTCACTCAGAAAGCCCGCGTAATCGTTAACGTTTTTCGCGAGCAAGCTCGCTCCTACAGGGCGCGAATGCGTCGGCGTGCACTGCGCGCCAGGCGCACCACCAACATCCCCGCCGCACAGCTCAAGCCCACGATCAGCCCTTGCCATAAACCGCTCGGGCCGCTGGGCTCACCGAGCCAGTTGGTCAGGCCCAGGGCGTAACCCACCGGCAGGCCCACGCCCCAATAGGCGAACAGGGTCAGCACCATGGTCACCCGGGTGTCCTGGTAGCCGCGCAGTGCGCCCGCGGCGGTGACCTGGATCGAGTCAGAGAACTGGAACAACGCCGAAAACACGATCAGCATCGACGCCAGATGGATCACCACCGGGTCGGGGGTGTAGATCGCTGCAATCTGCTCGCGAAACAGCAGCATCAAGCTGCAGGAAAAGCACGCGTACGCCAGGGCGGTGCCCATGCCGACGCCGGCGGCGAAGCGAGCTTCCCGGGGTTCGCCGCGCCCCAACGCCTGGCCGACCCGCACGGTGACGGCCATGCTCAGGGAATAGGGGATCATGAACACCAGGGAGCTGACGTTCAGGGCGATCTGATGGCCGGACACCACGGTAGCGCCCAGGCTGCCAAGCAACAGGGCAATCACCGCGAAAATGCTCGACTCGGCGAAGATCGCCACACCAATTGGCAGGCCTATGCCCAATATGCGCTTGATCACCGTCCATTGCGGCCAGTCGAAGCGCTTGAACAATTCGCTGCTTTGATAGGCCGCGCCCCAGCGCGTCCAGATGGCCAGGCCGATCATCATCACCCACATCGCAATGGCGGTAGCCCAGCCACAGCCCACGCCGCCCATGGCCGGTACGCCAAAGTGGCCGTAGATGAAGATGTAGTTCAGCGGAATATTCAGCGCCAACCCGCACAAGCCCATGACCATGCTCGGCCGTGTGCGGCCCAGGCCGTCACTGAAACAGCGAAACACGTAGTACAACGCCACCGCCGGCATACCGGCGGCGATGCCGTGCAGGTAGCCCATGGACGGCTCGATCAGGTCGGGCTCGACCTTCATGGCATGCAGGATCGGCTCGGCGCACAGCAACAGCAGCGCGCCGCAGAGGCCGACCACCACGGCCAACCACAACGATTGGCGCACCAGAGGCCCGATCTCGGTGAGTTTGCCCGCGCCATAACGCTCGGCAACTTTCGGCGTGGTGGCAAGCAACGTGCCGGTCATCAACAGGTACACCGGGATCCAGATCGAATTACCCAGGCCCACCGCCGCCAGGTCCTGCGGGCTCACGCGCCCGGCCATCACCGCATCGACGAAGCTCATCGCGGTGGTTGCCAGTTGGCCAATCATGATCGGCAAGGCCAGCGTCAGCAGGCCGCGCACTTCCCGGCTGATGCGGGCGGGGCGGGAGAGGGTAGCGGTGGCAGTGTTCACGTACAGGTGTCCAATAAAAAGGCAGTCGCAAGGACGGCGGATTCTACGCGTTGACGCAGTGGTCAGGAAAAAACCTGTGTTAGGGATTTGTAAGCAATGCTCCCAGGCCTGCGCTGATCCCTGTGGGAGCTGGATCTTCTGTACACTGCCATTCCGCCAAAGGAGCCTGCCATGCTGATTGTTGCCGACGAAAATATCCCGCTGCTCGATGCATTCTTCGAAGGGTTTGGCGAGATTCGCCGTGTGCCCGGCCGTTCCATCGACCGCGCCACGGTCGAGCAGGCCGATGTACTGCTGGTGCGCTCGGTCACCAACGTCAACCGTGCCCTGCTTGAGGGCAGTAAGGTGCGCTTTGTCGGCACTTGCACCATCGGCACCGACCACCTGGACCTCGACTACTTCAAGCAAGCGGGTATCCAGTGGTCCAGCGCGCCCGGCTGCAATGCGCGTGGGGTGGTGGACTACGTGCTCGGCAGCTTGCAGACCCTGGCTGAAATCGAAGGCGCGGACCTCAAGCAGCGTACCTACGGCATCGTCGGCGCCGGTGAAGTCGGCGGGCGCTTGGTCAAGGTGCTCAAGGGCCTGGGCTGGAATGTGTTGGTGTGCGACCCACCGCGCCAGGTCACCGAGGACGGTGACTACGTCAGCCTGCAGCAGATCATCGAGCACTGTGACGTGATCAGCTTGCATACGCCGCTGATCAAGTCTGGCAATGGTTCGACCTGGCACCTGTTTGATCGCCAGCGCCTGGGACAGCTCAAGCCGGGCACCTGGCTGATCAACGCCAGCCGGGGCGCGGTGGTGGATAACGCCGCCCTGCGCGAGGTGTTGCTGGCGCGCGAAGACCTGCAAGCGGTGCTGGACGTGTGGGAAGGCGAGCCCGAGGTGGATGTCGAGCTGGCTGACCTGTGCGTGCTGGCCACGCCCCATATCGCCGGCTACAGCCTCGATGGCAAACAGCGCGGCACCGCGCAGATTTACCAGGCGCTGTGTGCGCACCTGGGCCAGGAACCGAGTATCCAACTGAGTGATTTGCTGCCGGCCCCCTGGCTGGCCGAGATGCACCTTAACGCTACGACTGACCCGGCCTGGGCGCTGGCGACCTTGTGCCGCAGTGTGTACGACCCACGCCGTGACGACGCGGATTTCCGCCGCAGCCTGGTAGGCACCGTGCAGCAACAGCGCCAGGCCTTTGACCTGCTGCGCAAGCATTACCCGGAGCGTCGCGAGATCGATGGCTTGAAGGTGCGCTTCAACGGGGAGTCGGCGGTGCTATCACAGATCGTCACTGCTCTGGGCGCCGAACACCTATAACCTATAACTGTAGGAGCGAGCTTGCTCGCGAAAAACCTGAGGGCGCCGCGTTAAATCAGAAACGCTGCGTTATCGTTGACGGTTTTCGCGAGCAAGCTCGCTCCTACAGGGACACAAAAAACCCGGCCACCGGGGCCGGGTTTGAAAGAGCGTGGGCGCTTCAGCCTCGCGGGGCAGGATTAACCAGTCGCTGTTCCAGTTCGCAGCAGGCTTGCTGGATCATTTCTTCGGTAATCTGCACTTCCTGGCCTTTGGCATCGATATACGAGCAAGGCAGCTGCTGCGGCTGGCGGATCACTTCAATCTTGGCGTCGCTGCTATTTTGCAAGGTCATGGCCTGTCTCCTCATCAGGTTGTGTACCTACTTTAATTCCCCCGCATGAACGCGCTGTTACAACTCCTTACACGCTCATCGGTTTGAACACCCAGTCCACCAGAAACCGTTACATATTTCCAGATCAGGCTTAGACCGATAGCCTCTAGCGGCCTGCATCGGTGGGCATAATTAACCTGACTCATTGTTATTTGTGCAAGTTCCCCCAATGTTGATGTATAGACTCTCCATTGGTGATCCTTCCATGTTCTCCATCCGTCAACGCCGTGCGATTCGCCTGGCCAGTCGCTTTATTGCGCCCTACCGCTGGCAGGCGCTTGGCGCACTGCTGGCGCTGATCGTCACCGCTGGCATCACCTTGTCCATGGGGCAGGGCATACGCCTGCTGGTGGACCAGGGCTTCATGACCCAGTCGCCGCACCTGCTCAACCAGTCCATCGGCCTGTTCATGCTGTTGGTGCTCGGCCTGGCCGTGGGCACCTTCACGCGGTTTTACCTGGTGTCGTGGATTGGCGAGCGGGTAGTGGCCGATATTCGCCGGCAAGTGTTCAACCACCTGATCTACCTGCACCCAGGCTTCTACGAGAACAACCGCAGCTCGGAAATCCAATCGCGGCTGACCACTGACACCACCTTGCTGCAATCGGTGATCGGCTCATCGCTGTCGCTGTTTCTGCGCAATGCGCTGATGGTGATCGGCGGCATCGTATTGCTGTTTATCACGAACCCCAAACTCACCAGCATCGTGGTGGTGGCGTTGCCGCTGGTGCTGGCGCCGATCCTGATCTTCGGGCGCCGGGTGCGCAGCCTGTCGCGTTTGAGCCAGGACCGCATTGCGGATGTCGGCAGCTATGTCGCCGAGACCTTGGGCCAGATCAAGACCGTGCAGGCCTATAACCATCAGGTGCAGGACGAACAGCGCTTTGCCGTCACCGTCGAGGACGCCTTCATCACCGCACGTAAGCGCATCTTGCAGCGTTCATGGCTGATCACCCTGGTGATCATGCTGGTGCTCGGCGCGGTGGGTGTGATGCTGTGGGTGGGCGGCATGGACGTGATCAGCGGGCGCATTTCCGGCGGTGAGCTGGCGGCGTTCGTGTTCTACAGCCTGATTGTCGGCAGCGCCGTTGGCACCCTGAGCGAAGTGCTTGGCGAGTTGCAGCGTGCTGCCGGGGCGGCCGAGCGGATCGGTGAGCTGTTGCAGTCAGGCAACGATATCCAGGCGCCGACCACTGGCGGCGTACGTTTGCCAGAACGGGTCAGCGGCCGCATGGAACTGCAAGACCTGCGCTTTTCCTACCCCTCGCGACCGGACAGCTACGCCATCGACGGCTTGAACCTCACCATCAACCCCGGCGAAACCCTGGCGTTGGTCGGGCCGTCCGGTGCGGGCAAGTCGACGATCTTCGACCTGCTGCTGCGCTTCTACGACCCCCAGCAAGGCCGCATCCTGCTTGAAGGCCAGCCGCTGACCGAGCTTGACCCCCTAGACCTGCGGCGCCATTTCGCCCTGGTGTCCCAGAGCCCGGCGTTGTTCTTCGGCAGCGTCGAGGACAACATTCGCTACGGCAACCCGTCCGCCACCACCGCCCAAGTGGAAGCCGCCGCGCGTATTGCCCACGCCCACGACTTCATCCTGCAAATGCCCGACGGCTACCAAACCCACCTTGGCGAAAGTGGCCAGGGCCTCTCCGGCGGCCAACGCCAGCGCCTGGCCATCGCCCGTGCCTTGCTGGTCGACGCACCGATCCTGCTGTTGGACGAAGCCACCAGCGCCCTCGACGCCCAGAGTGAACATTTGATCCAGCAAGCACTGCCGCAACTCATGCAGGGACGCACCACGCTGGTGATCGCCCACCGTTTGGCCACGGTGAAGAATGCCGACCGCATTGCGGTGATGGACCAGGGCAAGCTGGTGGCGGTGGGCACGCATCAGCAGTTGATTGCGAGCAACCCGCTGTATGCGCGGTTGGCGGCGTTGCAGTTCAATGATGGAGATGAACAGGTGAAATAAAAAATGCCCGCATCTCTCGATGCGGGCACTGGAACCTCTGTAGGAGCGAGCTTGCTCGCGAAAACCTCACAGGCACCGCGTTCATCCATGAAGCACGCGTTAGCGTTGACGGTCTTCGCGAGCAAGCTCGCTCCTACAACATGTCACTGGTCGTCGAAGTAGCGCTCATGCCAATCCACCAACGGCTGCGGTGAATTGAGCTTCTGCCCGTAGATCACCGAATAAGACAGCACGTTTTGCACATACTGGCGGGTTTCGTCGAAGGGGATGCTTTCCACCCACACGTCGAAACTCAAGTGGTCTGCGCCGCGCAGCCATTGGCGCACGCGGCCGGGGCCGGCGTTGTAGGCGGCGGAGGCGAGCACGCGGTTGCCGTTGAACTGGCTGTGCACCTGGCTCAGGTAGGCAGCACCGAGCTGGATGTTTTTATCCGGGTCCAGCACCTGGGCCGGGGAGGCCAGGGGGATGCTGAACTTGCGCGCGGTTTCCTTGGCGGTGCCGGGCATCAGTTGCATCAGGCCGCTGGCGCCAACGCCGGAGCGGGCGTCATCCATAAACGCGCTTTCCTGGCGCGTGATGGCAAAGATCCAGCTGGAGTGCAGGCCGCGTACCTTGGCTTCGCGCACCAGGGTGTCGCGGTGAGCCATCGGGAAGCGGATGTCCAGGTCGTCCCAGTACTGGGCCTGGCTGATGGTGCGGATCGCCGGGAAGTACCACTTCATGTCGTAGGCCAGTTTGGCCTGGGCGACCATCTCGTCACGGTTGAAATGACGGCTGACGTGGTACCACTCGCGGCGACCGTCGACGATCTGGCCACGGGCGTAGAACTCCAGGGCACGGCGCACGCCTGGGGTGTTGCGGACCTTGTTGACCAGGGCCTGGCTCATCACCAGCGGCTTGTTGTTCAACTGGTAAGGCGATTTGGAGCGGTCAGCGGCTAGGAAGCCGTAGAAATCCCGCTCCTTGGCCACATTTTTGTACAGCACCAAAGCCTGCGGGTTCTTCGGCTCGGCCAGTTCCAGGCTGCGCGCCTGCCAGTAGCGCCAGCGGTTGGTGGTGGCCAGGTCTTGTGGGAGCTTGCGGGTCAACTGGTAGGCGTCTTCCCAGCGCGCCAGGCGCAGCAGCAGGCGCAGGCGCCACTCGGAGACCGTATTGTCGCGCAGCTCGGGGTCGTACTTGGTCATGACCTCCAGCGCGCGCGGGTCGAAGCGCTTGGCCAGGGTCAAGCCGATCTCGCGGGCAATCGACACTTTTTCGTCACGGGAGAAGTGCATGCTGCTGGCGTAACCGTCGAGCAGGGCCATGGCCTTGTCCGGATCCTGGCGTGCCAGGCGGCGCAGGCCCAGGCCCACGGCGTCAGCCATGGCCTCGGTGGCCGGCTGGAAGCGTGACGGGTCACTGAGCATGTCGGGCTTTTGCGCCACATCCACCATCAAGCGGCCTTGGACGCCGAGGGTGGGCAGGGTTTTCACCAGGCTATTGGCCAGCGCGTAGTTACGCGCTTCGGCGGCGAGCTTGGTGCGCTCCCAGATCTTCTGCTCGGTGAGTTGGCCGGCAGCGGCCCATTGGCCAAACGTGGCGTCACAGGCGGCTGGTTGGGATTTGCCGGTCATCCACAGCTTTTCGGCGGTCTTGTAGCCTTCGGCCTTCAGGTTGTGGCTGAGCTGATATTGGCCATGCAGGCAGTCAAGTTCGACGAAATTGAGCTTGGTGTCGTAGTACTTTTCAAAGGTCTGCCAATCGCCGCGTTCGGCCAGCCAGCGCAGCCAACGCAGTTTCATCCAGTTGGCCTGGGGCAGGTCGCCGTGTTTGGCGAGAAATTGTTCGATTTCCTCGTTGCTCGCGGTTTTCAGGCGCGCGGTCAACTCGTCATAGGCCAGGTAGGGCGTGAGCGGGTAATCGGCCAGGGCCTGGCTGTATTGCATGTAGGGGCCGCTGTCACCCTTGGCCAGGGCACGTTTGGCTTGATCGTAATACTGGCGTTGAGTGGTGAGGTCCACCGCCTGGGCGGATTGAACGGCAGTGGCGGAAAGAAGCAGACAAGATAAAAAGTTGAAAAGGCGACTGCGCATGAGACGTCCGTGCAGAGAAATCACGACTAGCACCGGCACTGCCGACACTGATTGCCCCTAGCTTAGCCTTTTGCCAGCGGCCCGCGAAAGCTTTGCCGGCTGGTTCGTTCAAGTTCTCCGGAAATGTCCTACAGAACGTGTCAATAGAGAAAATGCCGACCGCATCCCACCCTCACATCAGGTAGAATGCGCGCCCAGTTTTTGGAGAAGCGTATGACCCTGCTCAAATTCAGCGATGTGTCCCTTGCTTTCGGCGCCATGCCGTTGTTGGACAAGGTGTCCTGGCAGATCGCCCGTGGTGAGCGGGTGTGCATCATCGGCCGCAACGGCACCGGCAAGTCCAGCATGATGAAGCTGGTAAAAGGCGACCAGAAGCCCGATGACGGCTCTGTGTGGCGTGCCCCGGGCCTCAAGATCGGCGAATTGCCGCAAGAATTGCCGGTGGCCGACGGACGGACAGTGTTCGACGTGGTTGCCGAAGGCCTGGACGGCGTTGGCGAGTTGCTCGCGCAATACCATCACCTGGCGCAGAACTGTGTCACCGAGGAAGACCTCGACAAGCTGATGCACGTCCAGCAAGACCTCGAAGCCCGTGACGGCTGGCGCTTGCAGCAACTGGTGGACAGCACCCTGAGCCGCCTGCAACTGCCGGCCGACAAGACCCTCGCCGAATTGTCCGGCGGCTGGCGTCGTCGCGTGCTGCTGGCCCAGGCCCTGGTGTCCGAGCCGGACCTGCTGCTGCTCGACGAACCGACCAACCACCTGGACATCGGCGCAATTGCCTGGCTTGAAGAAGCCATCAAGGACTTCCAGGGCGCCGTGCTGTTTATCACGCACGACCGTGCATTCCTGCAGAGCCTGGCCACGCGCATCCTCGAACTGGACCGTGGCGGCCTGATCGACTGGAACGGCGACTACGCCAGCTTCCTAGTGCACAAGGAAGCCGCCCTGGCGGCCGAAGAAACCGCCAACGCGCTGTTCGACAAGAAGCTGGCCCAGGAAGAAGTCTGGATCCGCCAGGGCATCAAGGCCCGTCGCACCCGTAACGAAGGCCGCGTGCGTGCCTTGAAAGCCTTGCGCGTCGAGCGCAGTGAGCGCCGCGAGCGCACCGGCAAGGCCAATATCCAGCTCGATACTGCCGACAAGTCGGGCAAGCAAGTGATGGTGCTGGAGAACGTCAGCTTCCATCACCCGGACGGCCCGTTCCTGATCAAGGACTTCTCCATGGTCCTGCAGCGTGGCGACCGTATCGGCCTGCTGGGCGCCAACGGTACCGGCAAGACTACGTTGCTCAAGCTGATGCTCAGCGGCCTGCAACCGACCAGCGGCAAGGTGGAAGAGGGTACTCGCATCGACGTGGCCTACTTTGACCAGTTGCGCCACCAGTTGGACCTGGAAAAGACCGTGATCGACAACGTCGCCGAAGGCCGCGACTTTATCGACATCGACGGCCAGAGCCGCCACGTACTCAGCTACCTGGGTGACTTCCTGTTCAGCCCGCAGCGTGCGCGCACGCCGGTCAAGGCCCTGTCCGGTGGTGAGCGCGCGCGCCTGCTGCTGGCCAAGCTGTTCAGCAAGCCAGCCAACCTGCTGGTGCTCGACGAACCGACCAACGACCTCGACGTGGAAACCCTGGAGCTGCTGGAAGAGGTCTTGCTGACCTTCAACGGCACCGTGCTGATGGTCAGCCACGACCGGGAATTTCTCGATAACGTGGTCACCAGCACCTTGGTCTTCGAAGGCGAAGGCAAGGTGCGTGAATACGTGGGCGGTTATCAGGACTGGCTGCGCCAGGGCGGCTCGCCGCGCCTGCTGGGCGTGACCGAGAGCAAGTCGGGCAAAGCAGACTTGAACACGGCGGTGGTGGCTCCGGTCGCTGCCGAAGCGCCTGCACCGGCGGCTGACGCTGCGCCGGCCAAGAAGAAGCTCAGCTATAAGTTGCAGCGCGAGCTGGAAGCTTTGCCGGGTGATATCGACGCCAAGGAACAGCAGATTGCTGCGGTGGAAGCGGAAATGGCTGACGCCGGTTTCTACCTGCGCCCTGCGGCAGAGACCGCCAAGGTCATCGCCTCCCTGGAGACGTTGAACCAGGAGCTGGAAGCGTTGGTTGAGCGTTGGGCTGAGTTGGATGCCTGAGTGATCGCACCGCAATAAAAAAGCCCGGCGCTCTTCTATGAGCGCCGGGCTTTTTAATATGAAATGCGATTCAACTGTGGGAGCTGGCTTGCCTGCGATAGCAGTCTGTCAGTTAATGCATCGGGTGGCTGATACACCGCTATCGCAGGCAAGCCAGCTCCCACATTAGACCTTCATTGGTCTTACGAACTCTTTACCAGTTTGACGGCCAATACATCGCACGGCGCGCCGTGCAATACATCATTGGCAGTAGAACCCAGCAACAACGCCAAACCGTGACGACCATGGCTACCCACCACGATCAAGTCGCAAGCCTTTTCCTTGGCCAATTGGTGGATTTCCTGGCGCGGTTGGCCGTATGTCAGGTGGCAGTCATCCTTTTTCAGGTGCGGGTATTTGACAATCAAACGTTCCAGGCGCTCCTTGGCCTGGTCGAATTGTTGCTGCTGAAGCTGGGAAAGGTCCATCGGCACGTCACCACCAAAGGCCATGGCCATGGGCTCGACGATATGTACCAACGACAGTTTGGCGCCATTGGCAATCGCGGATTCCTGTGCGCGCTTGATCACTGGGTCGCACTCTTCGGTCAGGTCGACAGCGACCAGAATATGTTCGTAGGGCATGAGGCGTTCCTCCAGGGGACTGCAATAAGTTCAGTATGGCTGCTTTCAAGCGGATGGGGTTGCCGCAGATCAAATCCGCTCATCTAGAAATTCGGGAGTACACATATGACGGTCTGGATAGTGGTGTCAATCCTTGCGGTGGTTTTAAGCCCCCTGGTATGGCTGCGTCCTTCGCGCCAGCAGAGTGGGCGCATGGCCCTGCGCATGGAGGCACGCCGCATCGGGTTGGCCATGCAGTTGGCGCCTCAGGAGTGGCCGCATTGGCTCAAGCAGGAGCCGCCGAGCCCCTGTGCGCAGTACTGCCGACCGCGGCGCGGCAACACGCCGGCAACCTGGAGTTACTGGCAGTTGGAGCCGGGGCTATGGGTCAATCAGTGGCGGGAACCCTGTGTGGATGAGAAGTTGTTGCCGCATTTTGCAACGCTGCCGGCCAACGTCTACAAGGTCGAGGCCGACAAGCAGATGATTGCTTTGTATTGGGGTGAGAAGGGCGACGCTAGCGTACTCAAAGACATCGATACGCTGCTCAAGGCCCTGGCCTGACCTAAACCTTGTAGGAGCGAGCTTGCTCGCGAAAATCGCCAACGATAACGCGGGTAATCAGGCTATACGCGGCGCTCTCCAGATTTTCGCGAGCAAGCTCGCTCCTACAGAAAAGTCGAGCGATAAAAAGCCCGGAAAACCGCGCAATAAAAAGCCCGACATCATCATCGGGCTGGAGGTGGCCAGGCAGGCCGGTAAATCTGTAGGTTGCCGCTAGCCTAGCTGTGTATTGCTTTCTGTACAGCCTTTTCCCACATCTTTTCTATTATTGATCCTGTGAATATTTGAATATTGACGGGTGGCTCGCCTGTGGGCCGGGTTCTGAAATGACTGGAAAGTCGCGTTTTTACTAGCCTTTGGAGCGATTGACAATTGCTCGGAATTGGATGAAGGTGGCGTACCCAAATCAAACGGGCGTATGAATTGAGCGTTTGCCTGTCAGACGACTCATACAAAACCCGACTATCGCACTGGCGGGTGTGCCTGGCGGATTGGCGTGAGCATTGACTCAACTGTCAATGTCAAACCAGAGACCAGCGTCCAGTGTGTACTGTTCAGCTTCCATATCGTGGAGATCAGTTGATGATTTACGAAGGTAAAGCCATCACGGTTAAGGCTCTTGAAAGTGGCATCGTCGAACTCAAATTCGACCTCAAGGGTGAGTCCGTCAACAAGTTCAACCGTCTAACCCTGAACGAACTGCGTCAGGCCGTAGACACCATCAAAGCAGATGCTTCGGTCAAGGGCGTGATCGTCTCCAGCGGCAAGGACGTGTTTATCGTCGGCGCTGACATCACCGAATTCGTCGACAACTTCAAGCTGCCCGATGCCGAGCTGGTGGCTGGCAACCTCGAAGCCAACAAGATCTTCAGCGATTTCGAAGACCTCAACGTGCCGACCGTTGCTGCCATCAATGGCATCGCGTTGGGCGGCGGCCTGGAAATGTGCCTGGCGGCAGATTTCCGTGTCATGTCCGCGACGGCCAAGATCGGCCTGCCGGAAGTCAAGCTGGGCATCTACCCAGGCTTTGGCGGTACCGTGCGCCTGCCACGCCTGATCGGCGCCGACAACGCGATCGAATGGATCGCCGCCGGTAAGGAAAACAAAGCTGAAGACGCACTGAAAGTCGGTGCCGTCGACGCGGTAGTAGCTCCGGACAAACTGGCCGAAGCCGCGTTGAACCTGATCAAGGGCGCCATCAGCGGCGAATTTGACTACAAGGCCAAGCGTCAGCCGAAGCTGGAAAAACTCAAGCTCAACGCCATCGAACAGATGATGTCGTTCGAAACCGCCAAAGGTTTCGTGGCAGGCCAGGCCGGCCCGAACTACCCGGCGCCGGTTGAAGCGATCAAGACCATCCAGAAGGCCGCGAACTTCGGTCGCGACAAAGCCCTGGAAGTGGAAGCGGCAGGCTTCGTCAAACTGGCGAAAACCTCGGCTGCGCAAAGCCTGATCGGCCTGTTCCTGAACGATCAGGAGCTGAAGAAAAAGGCCAAGGCCTACGACGAAATTGCCAAGGACGTGAAACAGGCTGCCGTACTCGGCGCCGGTATCATGGGTGGCGGTATCGCCTATCAGTCGGCGTCCAAAGGCACGCCGATCCTGATGAAAGACATCAATGAACACGGGATCGAGCAGGGCCTGGCCGAAGCCGCCAAGCTGCTGGTGGGCCGCGTTGATAAAGGCCGCATGACCGCTGCAAAAATGGCTGAAGTGCTTAACGGCATTCGTCCTACGCTGTCCTACGGCGATTTCGGCCACGTCGACCTGGTGGTCGAAGCGGTTGTCGAAAACCCGAAGGTCAAGCAAGCCGTACTGGCTGAAGTAGAAGCCCAGGTCAAAGATGACACCATCCTGGCCTCCAACACCTCGACCATTTCCATCTCGCTGCTGGCCAAGGCCCTCAAGCGTCCGGAAAACTTCGTCGGCATGCACTTCTTCAACCCGGTGCACATGATGCCGCTGGTAGAAGTGATCCGTGGCGAGAAGTCCAGCGAACTGGCCGTGGCCACTACCGTTGCCTACGCCAAGAAAATGGGCAAGAACCCGATCGTGGTCAATGACTGCCCGGGCTTCTTGGTCAACCGCGTGCTGTTCCCGTACTTTGGCGGTTTCGCCAAGTTGGTCAGCGCCGGCGTGGATTTTGTACGCATCGACAAGGTCATGGAAAAATTCGGCTGGCCAATGGGCCCGGCGTACCTGATGGACGTGGTCGGTATCGACACCGGCCACCATGGTCGCGACGTCATGGCTGAAGGCTTCCCGGACCGCATGAAAGACGACCGTCGTTCGGCTGTCGACGCACTCTACGAAGCCAAGCGCCTGGGCCAGAAGAACGGCAAGGGTTTCTACGCCTACGAGACCGACAAGAAGGGCAAGCAGAAGAAAGTGGCCGACCCATCGGTGCACGAAGTACTCGCTCCGGTCATCTACGAACAGCGTGAGGTGTCTGACGAGGACATCATCAACTGGATGATGATCGCCCTGTGCCTGGAAACCGTGCGTTGCCTGGAAGACGGCATCGTTGAAACCGCCGCCGAAGCCGATATGGGCCTGGTGTACGGTATTGGTTTCCCTCCATTCCGTGGTGGTGCGCTGCGTTACATCGACTCCATCGGTGTGGCCCAGTTCGTTGCCCTGGCTGATCAGTACGCTGATCTGGGCCCGCTGTACCACCCGACCGCGAAGCTGCGTGAAATGGCCAAGAATGGCCAGAGCTTCTTCGGTTAAGTGCCCAGACGACTAGAGCGAGAATATTTATGAGCTTGAATCCAAGAGACGTCGTGATCGTCGACTTCGGTCGTACGCCGATGGGCCGCTCCAAGGGCGGCATGCACCGCAACACCCGCGCCGAAGACATGTCGGCGCACCTGATCAGCAAAGTGCTGGAGCGCAACACCAAGGTCGACCCGAACGAAGTCGAGGACGTGATCTGGGGCTGCGTCAACCAGACCCTGGAGCAGGGCTGGAACATCGCGCGCATGGCGTCGTTGATGACCCAGATCCCGCACACTGCCGCTGGCCAGACCGTCAGCCGCCTGTGTGGCTCGTCGATGAGCGCGCTGCACACCGCTGCCCAAGCGATCATGACCGGCAACGGTGATGTGTTCGTGGTCGGCGGCGTGGAGCACATGGGCCACGTCAGCATGATGCACGGCGTCGATCCTAACCCGCACATGTCCCTCTACGCGGCGAAAGCCTCGGGCATGATGGGCCTTACCGCGGAAATGCTCGGCAAAATGCACGGCATTACCCGTGAAGCCCAGGACGCGTTCGGCCTGCGCTCCCACCAGCTCGCCCACAAGGCGACTGTGGAAGGCAAGTTCAAGGATGAAATCATCCCGATGAACGGCTACGACGAGAACGGTTTCCTGAAACTGTTCGACTACGACGAAACCATTCGTCCGGACACCACCCTGGAAAGCCTGGCGGCTCTCAAGCCAGCCTTCAATCCAAAGGGTGGCACCGTGACAGCCGGTACTTCCTCGCAGATCACCGACGGTGCTTCGTGCATGATCGTGATGTCGGCGCAACGTGCCCAGGACCTGGGTATCCAGCCGCTGGCCGTGATTCGTTCGATGGCAGTGGCGGGTGTGGATCCGGCGATCATGGGCTATGGTCCAGTACCGGCCACACAAAAAGCCTTGAAGCGCGCGGGCCTTTCCATCTCCGATATCGACTTCTTCGAGCTCAACGAAGCTTTCGCCGCACAGGCCCTGCCCGTGCTGAAAGATTTGAAAGTACTCGACAAGATGAACGAGAAGGTTAACCTGCACGGCGGTGCGATTGCCCTGGGCCACCCATTCGGTTGCTCCGGTGCGCGTATCTCCGGCACTTTGCTTAACGTGATGAAGCAAAATGGCGGCAACCTTGGGGTTGCTACCATGTGCATTGGTCTTGGCCAAGGCATCTCCACCGTCTTCGAACGCGTCTAAACGTTCGGTTGACGGAAGCCGGGGCCCAGTGCCCCGGTTTTTGTTTTTTGAAACTTTTAAATTTTTTTTTCAACAAATTTTGTACGAGGGCCAGAGCATGAAAGTCGAACCCGGGCTCTACCAGCATTACAAGGGGCCGCAGTACCGTGTTTTCAGCGTGGCGCGCCACTCTGAAACCGAAGAAGAAGTGGTGTTTTACCAAGCGCTGTATGGCGAATACGGTTTTTGGGTGCGCCCTTTGAGCATGTTCCTGGAGACCGTCGAAGTTGACGGCGAGCAGGTCCCGCGCTTTGCTTTGGTCACGGCCGAAGCCAGTCTTTTTACAGGGCAATAACGGCAGGTCGCGCAGAATGCTGCGCTTGACCTCATCCGGTTGCCACTATATATAGCGTTGCCGCGTCAGGCGCCAACTGCCTTTCACTTCTCGAATTCAGGAATTTTCCGATCCATGGGCAAATCGCTGGTCATTGTGGAATCCCCGGCTAAGGCCAAGACCATCAACAAGTACTTGGGCAACGAGTACGTGGTGAAGTCGAGTATCGGCCATATCCGAGACCTGCCCACCAGCGGTTCGGCTAGCGCCAGCAAGGAGCTTGCCGCCAAGCGCGGCAAGGCCGCCGCGGGCGAAGGTCCGGTACTCACGCCTAAAGAAAAAGCGCGCAAGCAACTGGTTTCGCGCATGGGTGTGGACCCGGACCATGGCTGGAAGGCCAAGTACGAAATCCTTCCGGGCAAGGAAAAGGTCATCGAAGAGCTGCGCCGGCTCGCCAAAGATGCTGACACCATCTATCTCGCGACGGACTTGGACCGCGAAGGGGAAGCCATTGCCTGGCACCTGCGCGAAGCCATCGGCGGTGATGACAGCCGCTACAAGCGCGTGGTGTTCAACGAAATCACCAAGAAAGCCATTCAGGAAGCGTTCTCCAAGCCGGGCGAGCTGGACATTGACCGTGTCAACGCCCAGCAGGCCCGTCGCTTCCTCGACCGCGTCGTCGGCTACATGGTCTCGCCGTTGTTGTGGGCGAAGATCGCCCGTGGCCTGTCTGCCGGCCGTGTGCAATCGGTAGCGGTCAAGCTGGTGGTGGAGCGTGAGCGCGAGATCCGTGCGTTCATCCCTGAAGAATACTGGGAAGTCCACGCCGACCTGGGCACTGCCAAGGGCGCCAATGTGCGCTTTGAAGTGGCCCGTGAGAAAGGCGAGGCCTTCAAGCCGCTGAACGAAGCCCAGGCCATGGCCGCGCTGGAGAAGCTCAAGGCCTCCAGCTACAGCATCGTCAAGCGTGAAGACAAACCGACCAGCAGCAAGCCGTCGGCGCCGTTCATCACCTCCACCCTGCAACAGGCCGCGAGCAACCGCCTGGGCTTCGGGGTGAAGAAGACCATGATGATGGCCCAGCGTCTGTATGAGGCTGGCTACATCACCTATATGCGTACGGACTCCACCAACCTGTCGCAAGATGCGGTGGCGATGGCGCGTACCTATATTGAAAGCGAATTCGGCAAGACCTACCTGCCGGAGAAGCCGAACGTCTACAGCAGCAAGGAAGGCGCACAAGAGGCTCACGAAGCGATTCGTCCTTCTGACGCCAACACCACGCCTGCCAAGCTGAGCGGCATGGAACGCGACGCTGAGCGCCTCTACGAGCTGATCTGGCGCCAATTCCTGGCGTGCCAGATGCTGCCAGCGCAATACCTGTCTACTACCGTCAGCGTGGGCGCGGGCGATTTCGAGCTGCGTGCCAAGGGCCGTATCCTCAAGTTCGACGGCTATACCCGTGTGATGCCGCAAATCGCCAAACCTGGCGATGATGACGTGCTGCCGGACATGGCCCAGGGCGACACGTTGAAGCTGATCAAGCTCGACCCGTCCCAGCACTTCACCAAACCACCGGCACGTTATTCCGAAGCCAGCCTGGTCAAAGAGATGGAGAAGCGCGGTATCGGTCGTCCTTCGACCTACGCGGCGATCATCTCCACCATCCAGGACCGTGGCTACGTTGCGCTGCACAACCGTCGTTTCTATTCGGAAAAGATGGGCGACATCGTGACCGAGCGTCTGTCGGAGAGCTTCTCCAACCTGATGGACTACGGCTTCACTGCCGGTATGGAAGAGAACCTCGATGACGTGGCCCAGGGCGAGCGCGACTGGAAAAACGTGCTCGACGAGTTCTATGGCGACTTCAAGAAAAAGCTCGAAGTGGCCGAGAACCCTGAGAACGGGATGCGCGCCAACCAGCCGGTGATGACGGATATTCCGTGCACCACCTGCGGTCGTCCGATGCAGATTCGTACCGCTTCCACCGGCGTGTTCCTCGGTTGCTCGGGCTACAGCCTGCCGCCGAAAGAGCGCTGCAAGGCGACCGTCAACCTGGTGCCGGGCGATGAAATCGCGGCTGACGATGAGGGTGAATCCGAGTCGCTGGTGCTGCGCGGCAAGCATCGCTGCCCGATCTGCAGCACGGCGATGGACGCCTACCTGCTGGACGAGAAGCACAAGCTGCACATCTGCGGTAACAACCCCGATTGCAACGGCTACGAGATCGAAGAGGGCACCTACCGCATCAAGGGCTATGAAGGCCCGAGCCTGGAATGCGACAAGTGCGGCAGCGAGATGCAGCTCAAGACCGGCCGTTTCGGCAAGTTCTTCGGGTGCACCAACCCGACCTGCAAGAACACCCGCAAACTGCTGAAAAGCGGGGATGCGGCGCCGCCGAAAATGGACCCGGTGAAGATGCCTGAGCTCAAGTGCGAGAAGGTCAACGACACCTACATCCTGCGTGACGGCGCTTCGGGGCTGTTCCTGGCCGCCAGCCAGTTCCCGAAAAACCGCGAGACCCGTGCCCCCTTGGTGATGGAGATCGTGCCGCACAAGGACGAGATCGATCCGAAGTACCACTTCCTGTGTGAAGCGCCGAAGAAGGACCCGGATGGTCGCCCAGCCGTGATCCGCTACAGCCGCAAGACCAAGGAGCAGTACGTGCAGACCGAAGTGGACGGCAAGCCTACTGGCTGGAAAGCGTTCTACGACGGCGGCAAGTGGAAGGTCGAGGACAAGCGCCAAGGCGCTTGATCCGCTAGTCTGTTAACGCCAAAAGCCGTCTGTATAGACGGCTTTTGCTTACTGTAGGAGCGAGCTTGCTCGCGAAGATCGTTAACGAAAACGCAGGAAACCTGGCACCCTGCGGTGCCTGGAAGTTTTTCGCGAGCAGGCTCGCTCCTACACAGCCAGCATCACGCCTATTCGTTGTGGAGATTGCCGTCATGGCCAACGAACTCTATACCCGTACCAATCAGAAAATTTACTTCGCGGGTTTGTCCCTGGAGGCCCTTGGCCGTGCCGAGGAAGGGAAAGAGATGAATGCCATCGCGCTGGTACAGGCGGGGCGCGAAGCGGCGTTGTTCCACCTGTATGGTGCCTTGCTGGGGCTGTGCCATGAAATCGCCGGGTTCTACCGCTTGCCCCAGGCGGGCGCACCGCGGGCGGAAATGATCATGAATCGTGAAGTGCTGGATTCCATGGCCATCCCCGAGTTGGCCGAACTGGTGGAAATGGCCCAGAGCCCTGACAGTTGGGTGGCGCGGCTGCTCAAGGCCCATGCGGATATGTTTCAGCCACCGCGTATTCCCCATGTGCCCAAGGGGGATGTCACCCAGCCGCTGATTGTCGCCGTGGCGTTGGAGCAGGATGAGCCCAAGCCGTTGAGCCGTGAGGAGTTGGAAGGCTGGCGCCAGGAGTTGAAAAAGATGGCGTTGCGTTTTCGTGAAGGGCTGAACGAGTGCTGAACCTGTGGCGAGGGAGCTTGCTCCCGTGACGACCGGACAGCCGACGCTTATCGACCTGGCGCCCCAGGATCCAACTGTGGGAGCTGGCTTGCCTGCGATGACGGCCTGCCAGCCGACACCTATCTAGCTGACGCCCCGCGATCAAATTGTGGGAGCGGGCTTGCTCGCGAAGGCTGCCTGGCAGTCAACACAGTTGTATTGTGTACATATCCATTGCTGCGGTAATGGCTACATAGGGTTCCGCCCTGACGGCGGGTCACTTTGGAAAAGCCCCAAAGTAACCAAAGGGCTCTTGCCCCACCACTCGGCACCTCGCTTAGGCTCGGTGTGCCCGAACGCAGGCTTGAATCCGTGGGCCGCCGCCACGCGCCATCCATGGCGCGGGGCGGCTAACCCGGCGTCCTGCCGGGTTACCCACGAATTCAAGCCTGCGTTCGGCCAGCGTGGTTTAACGGGGCGCCTAAGATCAAAAGCCAGATCAAGATCACAAGCAGAGCGAGATCAAGAGCTACTCGCTTCGCATCGTGGTTACCGTTGGCTGCTACAGCTTGCAAAGTTCTGTGAATGCCCATGCTGCGATAGAGGTGAGTCAGAAAAGCCCAGTAATAACTGACCCACCGCCATCGCAGGCAAGCCAGCTCCCACAGAGAGAAGCGTGTTGCCCAGGACACCATTCATCAAGCCGTCAACAAACCTGTCCATATCCCCTGCGAGGCTGGGTGGATGACTGATATAATCCCAGGCCTTTCGTGGAGAACAGACTTTTATGCCAACGTCCTTTCTGGAAATTGTTGAACTGCCTGACGGCCGAATCGAACTGCGCCGGGCGGAGGACGAGGGTTCTCTGGTTATTCTGGATTTCTCCGAAGACGCCAAGGTCTTCCTGCAAGGCCAGCACGTCGAAGTGGCTAAAGCCATGTTGAGCGTGGGCGTGCAGATGGCAGGTCGCCTTGCCGAAGGCGAGCCGGAAAAAGAAGAAGGGCCGCGCGTTCTTCACTGAGTCTTTGGTGAAGGCTGCGTCTGTGGCGCGCCCGTCATTACCCCAATCGAATATTCAAACTCTGTGCATCACCCGTGCGTGCAGCGCTGATCAGTTGCTGCTTGGCGCTGGCATTCAACGGGTTCAACCAGCTCACCACCGTATGGCTGCGGCCCAGGCGCAAGGCTTCGCAGGTTAGTTGCTGGGCGCTTTGTGCGCCGCGTGGTTGCAGCAACAGGATGCGCTCACGGTTGAGCCCGGCGTCCCGCAGCCAGGCCTGGGTGAGGCTGGCGGGCGGGGCGATCAGTGTCAGCCAGCGGGCGTCCTGATCTTCGCTTAATTCGCGCAGGATAGGTGCCAGCAGGTTCAGGCAGCTCTCAGCCGCACCGCGCAACGACAATTCACTGAACGCCTCAGGTTCGCCGCCCCAGGGGGCTTCGACCGTTTCCTTGAGGATCGGCGCAAGGGGCTGGGCCATGAAGGCCTCGAACAGCGACAGTTGTGTGTGTTGTGGGGTGTGCACGAGCTGCATGATGCCTCCTTTAGCGGCGAATGACGCCGACACTCAAGCCTTCGATCACCAGGTCCTGGTCTTTCAGGTTGACTTCGATCGGGGCAAACTCAGGGTTTTCGGCCAGGAGCCAGACCTTGCTGCCTTCGCGCTTGAAGCGTTTGACCGTGACCTCGTCACCGATACGGGCCACGACGATCTGGCCATTGCGGGCTTCGCGGGTGGTATGGACCGCCAGCAGGTCACCGTCAAAGATGCCCACGTCTTTCATGCTCATGCCGTGCACACGCAATAGGTAGTCGGCGCGAGGATGGAAGAAGGTCGGGTTGATGTTGCAGGATTCCTCGACGTGCTGCTGCGCAAGGATCGGCGCACCTGCGGCGACGCGGCCGATGATCGGCAATGTCGACTCGTCGGCCTTGGCTTCGAAGCCAGGGATACGAATACCCCGCGAAGCACCCGGGGTCATCTCGATCGCACCTTTGCGAGCGAGGGCCTTGAGGTGTTCCTCGGCGGCGTTCGGGGACTTGAACCCCAATTCCAGGGCAATCTCCGCACGGGTAGGCGGGTAACCATTGTCATCAAGGCAGCGCTTGATAAAAGCCAGAATCTCAGCTTGGCGTGGCGTCAGTTTTAGCATGTTGATCGCTCTGTCTTTTTATACAGTGACTGGGATTATATACAGTGAACTGCGCTTGGCAATCATCCTTTTTAGCGGCTCCGCTGGACGGTCATCCGTCAGCCGTCCTACAGAGCAGAAGCGGCGCTGCCTACAGAGCTGCGAGGATGTGATTAAATAGTGATGAAACAGATGACCGACCAGCCGCAAAGCGGACCCCCAGGCTTGACAAGACACACTCTGAAACGTATGTTTCAAACAAGTGTTTGTTTGTCAGGCGGAGTAGCCATGGCCCAGTCGGAAACCGTTGAACGCATTCTCGATGCTGCCGAGCAATTGTTCGCGGAAAAAGGATTTGCTGAAACTTCATTGCGGCTGATCACCAGCAAGGCAGGGGTCAACCTCGCCGCGGTGAACTATCATTTCGGCTCGAAAAAGGCCCTGATCCAAGCAGTGTTCTCACGCTTTCTGGGCCCGTTCTGCGCAAGCCTCGACCGTGAGCTGGAACGTCGCCAGGCCAAGGCCGATCACAAGCCCAGCCTGGAAGAGCTGCTGGAAATCCTGGTGGAGCAAGCGCTGGTTGTGCAGCCTCGCAGCGGCAACGACCTGTCGATCTTCATGCGCCTGCTGGGCCTGGCGTTCAGCCAGAGCCAAGGCCACTTGCGCCGTTACCTGGAAGACATGTACGGCAAGGTGTTCCGCCGCTATATGCTGCTGGTCAACGAAGCGGCCCCGCGTATTCCGCCTATCGAACTGTTCTGGCGTGTGCATTTCATGCTCGGTGCCGCCGCTTTCAGCATGTCCGGTATCAAGGCGTTGCGGGCAATTGCCGAGACCGATTTCGGCGTAAACACTTCCATCGAGCAAGTCATGCGCTTGATGGTGCCGTTCCTCGCCGCTGGCATGCGTGCCGAAACCGGCGTCAGCGATCCGGCCATGGCCGCCGCCCAGTTACGCCCACGCAGCAAAACCGTACCGGTCGCCGCCAAGGTTTGATCGCTGCGGGTGGGCGCGGCCGCTTGCATCCGCTAAGCTAGCCGCCATGCCGATTTCAGCTATTTATTCACAACCCGTCGTCCTTGCCGTGCCTGGCAAGGACGACGGGTTGTGTGCGTTATTTAAGGAAGGTTTATGACTGCTGCCCTGCAAGGTTCTTTGATGGTCGACGTCGCCGGTACCTGGCTCACGGCCGAGGATCGTCATCTGTTGCGCCAACCGGAAGTGGGCGGCCTGATCATTTTTGCGCGCAATATCGAGCACCCACGCCAGGTTCGCGAGCTGAGCGCAGCCATTCGCGCAGTGCGCCCGGATTTGCTGCTGGCCGTGGACCAGGAAGGCGGCCGCGTGCAGCGTCTGCGCCAAGGCTTTGTGCGCCTGCCGGCCATGCGTGCGCTGGCGGATAACCCCAACGCCGAATACCTGGCCGAACAATGCGGTTGGATCATGGCCACCGAAGTGCTGGCGGTGGGCCTGGACCTGAGTTTTGCCCCGGTGCTGGACCTGGATTACCAACGCAGCGCCGTGGTCGGCACCCGCTCCTTTGAAGGCGACCCCGAACGCGCTGCCGTGCTCGCCGGTGCCTTTATCCGCGGCATGAACAGCGCCGGCATGGCCGCCACCGGCAAGCACTTCCCTGGCCACGGTTGGGCCGAGGCCGATTCCCACGTCGCCATTCCCACTGACGAGCGCAGCCTGGAACAGATTCGCGCCAATGACCTGGTGCCTTTCGCACGCCTTAGCAAGCAATTGGCCGCCGTGATGCCGGCGCACGTCATCTACCCGCAGGTCGATGCCCAGCCTGCCGGCTTCTCACGCCGCTGGTTGCAGGACATCCTGCGCGGTGAGTTGCAGTTCGACGGGGTGATCTTCAGCGATGACCTGTCCATGGCCGGCGCCCATGTGGTCGGCGATGCGGCCAGTCGGATCGAAGCGGCGCTGACCGCCGGTTGTGACATGGGCTTGGTGTGCAATGACCGTGCGGCGGCCGAGTTGGCGCTCAGTGCAGCGCAGCGGATGAAGGTCACGCCGTCGGCGCGGATTGCGCGTATGCGTGGGCAGGCGGTTGCGTCGACAGATTACAAACAGGATCCACGCTGGTTGGCGGCCCTCACAGCGTTGCGAGACGCTCAACTGATCGAATAAACGTTAAAGAAAGAGGCGTGGTGTAGGAAGCGTCTGGGTGTTGCTGTAGCTATCTCTTACCGCTTTGTGGGAGTCGGCCTGCTTTAAATCGCGTTGCCGACCGTTGTAGAGTGCTGCCCCATGAATGACCTTATTGCACGTATCGTCGAGTTGGATTGGCAAGAGCGCTTTGACCCTCGTTCACTGGAGCGTGGTTTCGAGTACGCTGGCGAAAGTCGTCTCGAAATTGTCGAAGTGGGAAAACACCGGTTGATCGCACGTTGCAAGGGCTCCGGTCGCAACGTCTACACCCAGGTGATCACACATGTTGTCACATCAAATTGGGCGACTGTCGAGTGTGTGTGTTCTTGCCCGGTAGCGATCAATTGCAAGCACGCGGCTGCGGCGCTGTTTATGTTGACTGTCCTGCACGAAGACCTGAACCCGCCTGTAAAGCATCAAAAGTCACCGGTTGAGCGCCTCAGCCCCCAGCTCGAAAAGTGGCTTGAAAGCATCCCTGAACCCACGCCTGTGGATGAGGAACAACCCAGGAATACGGGCACCTCTTTGCTGTATCAGCTCTCCCCCGATCCCTATTCGACGAGGTGGTCATTAGAGCTATATCGGGCGCGTGTGTCGAAGAAAGGTGACTACAGCGATATCAAGCCGCTGTACTCGATCGATGAGACGTTGCGACGTGCTCCCGCCTATATGCATGAGCTGGATACACGTATTTGTCGATTGCTGTTGTTGAGCCGGTCTTATAGTTCCTATAACACCCGTTATCAGCTGGCCGGCGAGCCAGGTGCCGAAATTCTCCAATTGGCGCTGAAAACCCAACGTCTGTTTATTGAGCAGGGCTCTGGCCTGGCGCTTAAGCCCGGCCCGGCCCGGCCCGCGCGTTTTGATTGGGCCATGTTGTCCGATGGCAATCACATTCCCAAGTGGATCAGCAACGGGCGCGAGTTGAACGAGGTATTGCCCCTTAAACCGCTTCATTATCTTGACCGCGATAACCTGGCTATCGGGGTGGTCGAGCACGGGCTGGATGACAATCTGGCCATGCATCTTTGCGCCTTGCCGGTGATTCCAGCTGATCAGGTCGCGTTATTCAGCCATCGCATCAGTTCGATATCCAAGGTGATTCCTCCGCCGCGGGAGCTGACCGAGCGTGTGGTGGATACGTTAGAGCCTCAAGGATGCCTCACCTTGGGAAGCGACGAGTCCTACGTCTACAGCCAGGCACACCATCGGCAAATGCTCACGTTTGAACACCGCGCCGCCTTGGCTTACCGATACGACGCCTGCCTGGTCAGCGGCAAAGGCACTGAGGACATCCTGTTTCTCAACGGTACCGAAACCCAACGTATCCAACGCAAGCCGTTGGCTGAAAAAGCCCTGCGCAAGACCCTCACGAAGATCGGCCTTAAAGCGGTCACTCGCAAAACCCGTGCGCTGCCTGCCAGTGCAGGAGAGATGTTCGATCTACCCACTGATGAAGCCTGGCTGCGCTTTGTTGAACGCGACCTGGCGGTTTTGCGCGAGGCTGGGTGGGAGGTGGTCATCCATCCGGGCTTCTATTACGACGTGGAGGCTGTGGACCACTGGTACGCGGATATCGAAGAGACGCCGGGTCATGAATGGTTCAACCTTGAGCTGGGCGTCGAGGTCAATGGCGAGCGGCACAGCCTGTTGCCAATCATGCTCGACTTGATGCGTCGCCAGCCCAAACTGCTCGATGCCACTTACATGGCTGAACGTGACGATGACGAGCGCGTGTTGGTCAGTTTGGGCGCCGGCACTCACACCAAAGTCGCGCTGCCTTACGGCCGTATCAAACCCCTGATGGCGACCCTCGGCGAACTCTACCTGCGCGCACCTGAAGGCGATGCACTGCGGTTGAGCGCGCCCGACGCGGCAAGGCTCAGCAACCTGGATGCAATACCTTTGGTCTGGCAGGGCGGCGAGCGGCTGCGTGATTTCGCCAAGCGTCTCAAGGAGGCCACGCACGTCAATGTACCTGCTCCCCAGGGCCTGAACGCCGAACTACGTGGCTACCAGCTCGAAGGCCTTAACTGGATGCAAGCCCTGCGCGAGTTGGACGTCGGCGGGATTCTTGGGGATGACATGGGCCTGGGGAAAACCCTGCAGGCCCTTGCCCATTTGCTCTGTGAGAAACAGGCTGGCCGCTTGCAGGCGCCTGCTCTGGCGGTGATGCCCACCAGCCTGGTCCCCAACTGGATGGATGAAGCCGCACGCTTTACCCCTCAACTCAAGGTCCTGGCGCTGCACGGCTCGCAGCGCCAGGCTGACTTCGCGCGCCTGGCCGATTACGACCTGGTCCTCACCACTTACGCGCTGCTGTCGCGAGACCTTGAAGTGCTGCAGCCTCAATGTTGGAGTGTGCTGATCCTCGACGAAGCGCAAAACATCAAGAATCCCAATAGCAAGGCAGCCCAGGCGGCTCGTGAGTTGGAGGCCGGCCAGCGTTTATGCTTGAGCGGTACGCCATTGGAAAACCACTTGGGCGAGCTGTGGTCACTGTTCCATTTCTTGATGCCGGGCTGGTTGGGTGATAGCAAGAGCTTTAATCGCGATTACCGCACGCCCATCGAAAAACACGGTAATGCGCAGCGTATGCAGCACCTCACAGCGCGTATCAAGCCGTTCCTGTTGCGGCGCAAAAAGGAACAGGTTGCCACGGAGTTACCGCCCAAGTCGGAAATCGTGCACTGGGTAGAGCTCAGCGATGCACAGCGGGATGTCTACGAAACGGTGCGTGTGGCCATGGATAAAAAGGTGCGCGATGAGATCAGTCGTCATGGCGTGGCCCGCAGCCAGATCATCATCCTCGAAGCCCTGCTCAAACTGCGCCAGGTGTGCTGTGACTTGCGCCTGGTCAAGTCTGTGCCGATGACTAAAGCGGCCAAGGCCGGCACTGGCAAGCTGGGCAGCTTGATGGACATGTTGGAAGAGTTGCTCAGCGAGGGGCGGCGGATTTTGTTGTTCTCGCAGTTCACCTCGATGCTGGCGTTGATCGAAGAAGAGCTCAAGCTGCGTGGGGTTGAGTATTCGATCCTGACGGGAGACACCGTTGACCGACGTACGCCCGTTGAGAACTTCCAAGACGGCAAGACACCCCTATTCCTGATCAGCCTGAAGGCGGGCGGGACGGGCTTGAACCTGACAGCGGCGGATACGGTGATTCATTACGACCCGTGGTGGAACCCGGCGGTGGAAAATCAGGCCACCGACCGTGCCTACCGCATCGGGCAGGACAAACCGGTGTTTGTGTACAAGATGATTGCCCGGGGCACGGTGGAGGAAAAGATTCAGGCCTTGCAACTGGAGAAGGCTGCGTTGGCTGATGGGGTGCTGGAAGGTGGCGCCAGTGCGGGTTGGAAGCTGGAGCCGCGGGATATTGAGGCGCTGTTTGCGCCTTTGCCAGGCTGAAGATCGCGGCGCGGCCATCGCAGGCAAGCCAGCTCCCACACTTGAATGTATTTACAAATCAAAATGTGGGAACGGGCTTGCTCGCGAAGGCGGCCTAACAGTCAGCGCTTCTCTTGCTTATTGGGCAACGGCGCAAACAACGCCTCAATCTCTTCATTGCCCAACTGCCAATCCCCCGTGGTCCGCCCATCCAGCACGCCCGCCGCCAGATCGGACTTCTCCTTCTGCAAGTGCTGAATTTTCTCCTCCACCGTGCCTCGGGCAATCATCTTGTACACGAACACCGGCTTTTCCTGCCCGATGCGGTACGCACGGTCGGTGGCCTGGTTTTCCGTGGCCGGGTTCCACCAGGGGTCATAGTGGATAACCGTGTCGGCTTCGGTCAGGTTCAAGCCTACGCCGCCAGCCTTCAGGCTGATCAAAAAGATCTGCAGCTTGCCGCTCTGGAAATCCTTCACCGGGGTGCGTCGATCCCGGGTCTGGCCGGTCAGCAAGGCGTAGGCAACCCCGCGTTTTTTCAGTTCGGCCTCGATCAGGCTCAGCATCGAGGTGAACTGCGAGAACAGCAGGATCCGGCGGCCCTCGGCAAACAGCTCATCGAGCATGTCCATCAGGCTGTCGAGCTTGCCCGAGCTGCTGCCACGGGCGGGCAGGGTAGCGTCGTTGACCAAGCGCAGGTCGCAGCACACCTGGCGCAGTTTCAGCAGGGCTTCAAGGATGATGATCTGGCTGCGGGCCACGCCCTTGCGGGTGATCTCGTCGCGGACCTTTTTATCCATGGCCAGGCGCATGGTTTCGTACACGTCGCGCTGGGCCTCGTTGAGGTCGACCCAGTGGATAATCTCGGTCTTGGGCGGCAGTTCGGTCGCCACTTGCTCCTTGGTACGGCGCAGCAGGAAGGGTTTGATCCGACCGTTAAGGTGCTGCAATCGCACCTCGCTGGCGCGTTTTTCAATCGGCACGCGGTAATCACGGTTGAAACTCTTCACGTCGCCCAGCCAACCCGGCAGCAGGAAGTGGAACAGCGACCACAGCTCGCCCAAGTGGTTTTCCAAGGGCGTGCCGCTCAGGCACAGGCGCTGGCGGGCATTCAGCTCGCGCGCGGCCTGGGCCGCCTTGCTGGACGGGTTCTTGATGTACTGCGCTTCATCCAGGATCAAGACGTGCAAGGGCAGGGCGGCGAGCTGTTCGATGTCCTTGGGCAGCAGGGCGTAGGTGGTCAGCAGCAGGTCGTAGTCCTGCAGGTTGGCGAAGTGTTTCTTACGCCCGGCGCCATAAAGTGCCTGCACTCTCAGCTGCGGGGTGAAGTGCGCAGCCTCATCGAGCCAATTCGGGATCAGGCTGGTAGGCATCACGACCATGCACGGCCGATCAAGGCGCCCGGCGATTTTCTCGGTAAGAATATGCGCCAGGGTTTGCAGGGTTTTACCCAGGCCCATGTCATCCGCGAGTATCCCACCCACCTCCAGTTGGCGCAGTGACTGCATCCAGCTCAAGCCTTCCAGCTGATAGGGACGCAAGGTCGCATTCAAGCCTTCAGGCGCCGCGCAGGTGAAGTCCTTGATATCGCGCAGACGCTGGGCGAAGTTGCGGATCTTCTCGCCGCCTTCCCATTGCAGTGGCAGGTCTTCCAGCGGGTTGAGGCGAATCGCGTCGGCCTTGGCCAGGCGCAGCGCGGTGGTGCCGGCTTCCTGCAGGTAAAACTCGCCGAGGGTCGCCAGCACCGGCTTCAAGCGGCCGTAGGGCAGCGCCACTTGCAGCGGGCCGTGGCCGTTGGGCAGGCCGGGGATGTTGACCAGGATCAGCTCTTCATCGCGGCGCCGCGCGAGCTTCTCCGGGTTGAGAATCTCGGTGTGGGAGCGCATCAGGTTCAGCAGAATCGGCAGCAGGCTCAAGCGTTCGCCGTTGACGATAATGCCCAACTCCAGGTCGAACCAGTCGCGTTCCGGCCCTTCATCCACCGTGGCATACCAGTCATCGACCGGGCTGAGGTCAAAGCCGAAGTCTTCATCGATCTGCAGTTCCCAGCCCTCGGCACGCAAGGTGGGCGACACATTGAGGGTGAAGTTCAGCCAGGCGCTGTCATTGACCATCTCGAACAGCTCGCCGGCACTTTCCGGCAGGGCCTTGCTCTGGCGCGTGGCGATCTTGAAGCCAAGCAGGCGCAGGTGTTCGCGATAGGCCTGCTCTTGCTCGGGTTGGCGCTTGATCCGCAGGCTCTGGGTCTCCTGGCGCACAATGATGTCGGCATTTTTTTGCCCGCTGACATAGTTGCCCAGGTAGTTGAACGACAGCGCCGCACGGTGCTGGATATAGCGCTGCATCTTGCCGTTGCGCGGCTCGAACGCGCTGAACTCGACGCTGGCCAGCCACAGGCGCGGCACCGGTGGCACGTCGTCCATCACCACCTGGGGCAGGACCACGCGGTTATCCAGCACTGCCTGGAGCTTTTCCAGCAGTTGCGCATCCTGGGCCGCTGCCGGGTAGGCCAGGGTTTCCTGAACCTTGAGCAGCACCGCCGCAATGTGTTTGCAGTTGGTGTGTACCGGGCACGTGCAGCGGCTGTCTACCAGGATCAGCAGGCCCTTGGCCGATTCGCGCAGTGAGATGGTCTGGCGGTAAACGTTGCCGCCCGAGCCTTCGCAACTGGCGGTGATGGTGCTGTCGCCGCACTCGACGATGCGCACGCGGTTTTCCAGGGCGTAGCGCCGCCCGCGCTCAAGGCTTTGCTCTTTAAAGCGATTGGCCCACGAAGGGGCCAGGGGTTTGGTCAACGACGACGTCAGGGGCATGGCGCGCAATCAGTCCTGAAGGTCGGGCGGTGGTGCGCTGGGTGGCTTGGCGGTCAGCGAAGTGATCTTGATCAGCAGCGCCAGGTGGCCGCCGTCCAGGTAGTTGAGCTGGTTGTTCTTGGTGCGCACGTCTTTCTGGCTCAAGTGTTCGCTGGCAATCACGCTGCCGTTGCCGTCGAACTGGTTGATCCAGAAATCCGCGTCGATATCGGTAAAGCGCCCCAGTTGCAGGCTCAACACGCCTTCGATAGGGAACTGGCCGAATTGCTCCTGGCCGTCGGTGATCGCCACCTTCACCGCTTGCTCGCCCAGGTTCTGTTCCCAGGCCTTGTGCGCGAGCACCGTGTAGTTGGCGTCGGCGCGCAGCTTGTCGACGATATTGCCCAAGCGCGGCGGGCTCATCCGCTCACCCAGGCGCGGCGCGCCCGCATCCCAGTTTTCCGGGGCGGCGCGGCTGTTGATCACAGGTTCCGCATTCTGGCGTACCAGGATCATTTCTACCTGATACAGGCTGTCGGCAAAGGCCGAAGGTGCGAGTACCACCAACAACAGGCTCAAAATGCGGAACACGCGCATGGGGGCGTCCTTAAACGGATTTCGGAATGAGGCGTTCAAACAGCGCCTCCAAGGTGTTGAAGCGTTCTTCGGCACGTTCCATCGGCACCATGAACTTGAACAGCGTAGCCCCTTCGAACTTGTAGCGGTTGGGCTGGCCCTGGATCAGCTTGATCAGCACCAACGGGTCGACCGGCGTCTGCGCTTCGAATTCGATACGCCCGCCTTGCGGCCCGGCGTCCACTTTCTTGATGCCCAACTGCTCGGCCTGCAACTTGAGCAGAGTCAGGCGCACCAGGTTCTTGGTCGGCTCCGGCAGCAGGCCGAAGCGGTCGATCATCTCTACCTGCAAGTCCTTGAGGCCTTCTTCATCGGCCGCCGAGGCAATGCGCTTGTACAGGATCAACCGTGCATGCACATCCGGCAGGTAGTCTTCGGGAATCAACGCTGGCAAGCGCAGGTTGATCTCCGGGCCGCCGCCCAAGGGTTGGTCGAGGTTCGGTTGCTCGCCTTTGCGGATGGCTTTCACCGCGCGCTCGAGCATCTCCATATACAGCGTGAAACCCACCGCCTGGATCTGCCCGCTCTGGCCGTCGCCGAGCAACTCGCCGGCACCCCGGATTTCCAGGTCATTGGTGGCCAATACAAAGCCGGCGCCGAGGTCCTGGGTATTGGCGATCGCTTCCAGGCGTTTTTCCGCATCGGAAGTGATCTGCTGGCGCGGTGGCGTCAGCAGGTAGGCATAGGCCTGGTGGTGACTGCGCCCGACGCGGCCGCGCAATTGGTGCAACTGCGCCAGGCCGAACTTGTCGGCGCGCTCGATGATGATGGTGTTGGCGCTCGGCACGTCGATGCCGGTCTCGATGATGGTCGAGGCGATCAGCACGTTGAAGCGCTTGTGGTAGAAGTCGCTCATCACCTGTTCGAGCTCGCGCTCGCGCATCTGCCCGTGGCCGATGGCGATGCGGGCCTCCGGCACCAGTTCGGCGAGGTCGGCGGCGCATTTCTCGATGGTTTTCACATCGTTGTGCAGGTAGTACACCTGGCCGCCGCGCAGCAGTTCGCGCAGCAGGGCTTCCTTGACCGTGCTCTTGTTCTGCTCCATCACGAAGGTGCGCACCGACAAACGACGCGCCGGTGGCGTGGCGATGATCGACAGGTCGCGCATGCCCGACACTGCCATGTTCAGCGTGCGCGGAATCGGCGTGGCGGTGAGGGTGAGGATGTCGACTTCGCTGCGCAGGGCCTTGAGCTGTTCTTTCTGGCGCACGCCAAAGCGGTGCTCTTCGTCGATGATCACCAGGCCCAGGTTCTTGATCTTCACATCGTCCGACAGCAACTTGTGGGTGCCGATCACGATGTCGATCTTGCCTTCGGCCAGATCGGCGACGGCGGCATTCACTTCCTTGGCGGACTTGAAGCGGCTCATCACCTCCACGGTCACCGGCCAGTCGGCAAAGCGGTCGCGGAAACTGTTGTAGTGCTGCTGAGCGAGCAGGGTGGTGGGCACCAGGATCGCCACTTGGCGACCGCCGTGTACCGCAATAAAGGCTGCACGCATGGCCACTTCGGTCTTGCCAAAGCCCACGTCGCCACACACCAGGCGGTCCATCGGCTTGGGCGCGAGCATGTCGGCGCGCACGGCTTCGATGGTGGTTTGCTGGTCGGGGGTTTCTTCGAAGGCAAAACCGGCGCTGAAAGTGGCGTAGTCGGCTTTCGGGTCGGCGAACGCGTAACCTTCGCGGGCGGCGCGGCGCGCATAGATGTCGAGCAGTTCGGCGGCCACGTCGCGTACCTGTTCGGCGGCCTTGCGCTTGGCTTTCTGCCAGGTCTCGGAGCCCAGGCGGTGCAACGGCGCCAAGGCGTCGTCGCTGCCGGTGTAGCGGGCGATCAGGTGCAGGTTGGCCACCGGCACGTAGAGCTTGGCGCCCTCGGCGTATTCCATGGTGAGGAATTCGGCGGCCTGGTTGTCGATCTCCAGAGTCTGCAGGCCCAGGTAGCGGCCCACGCCGTGGTCGATGTGCACCACCGGCGCGCCTTCGCGCAGCTCGGTGAGGTTCTTGATCACCGCGTCGTTGTTGGCGTCGGCGCGTTTTTCCCGGCGTCGGCGCTGCATCACGCGTTGGCCGAACAGCGGGCTTTCGGCGATCAAGGCCAGCGCCGGGTCATCCAGCCGCAGCCCTTCGTCCAGCGGCGCGATGGTGATCGCCAGGCGCTCTTTGCTGGCGACAAAATCCGGCCAGCTGTCGACGGTTTTCGGCCGCAGCTTCAGGCGTTCCAGCAGCTCCAGCAGCACTTCGCGGCGCCCGGCGGATTCGGCGGTGAACAGCACGCGGCCGGGGAAGTCACCGAGGAAGTTCGACAACGCCTCCAGCGGTTGCGTGGCTTTGGCCTGGATCGCCAAGTCGGGCAGCGCGCTCGCCGGGAAACGCTCGCGGCCACTGCCAGCGTCCACGTCCTGCTGGCTGGCGACCACTCGCGGCCAGTTTTTCAGGCGCGCGAAGCAGTCTTCCACCGGCAGGAACAGCTCAGCGGGCGGCAATAAAGGCCGGGACGGATCCACGCGGCGCTCTTCATAGCGGTTGCGCACGTCGTTCCAGAAGTTTTCCGCGGCCTGTTCGATACCCGGCAGCGAGAACACCTGGGTGTCCTGGGGCAGGTAGTCGAAGAGGGTGGAGGTTTCGTCGAAGAACAGCGGCAGGTAGTACTCGATGCCCGCGGGCGTGATGCCGCTGCTCAAGTCTTGGAAGATCGGGCAGCGACGGAAGTCCACGTCGAAGCGTTCGCGAAAGCGCGCCTTGAAGCGCGTGACCGCGTCTTTTTGCAGCGGGAATTCCCGCGCCGGCAGCAGCTTGATCGAATCGACCTTGTCGATGGAGCGCTGGTTCTCCGGATCGAAGGTGCGCAGCGTCTCGATCTCGTCATCGAACAGGTCGATGCGGTACGGCAACTTGCTGCCCATCGGGAACAGGTCGATCAAGGCGCCGCGCACCGCGAACTCACCGTGTTCGTACACCGTGTCGACGCAGCGGTAGCCGCTGGCTTCCAGGCGCGTGCGCATCTGCTCCACATCGAGCTTCTGGCCGACGTCCAGCACCAGGCTGCTGCCGAGCAGGAACTTGGTCGGTGCCAGGCGGTGCAGGGCGGTGGTGATCGGCACCACCAGCACGCCGTGGGCCAGTTCCGGCAAGCGGTACAGGCTGGCGATACGCTGGGAGATGATGTCCTGGTGCGGCGAGAACAGATCGTAAGGCAGGGTTTCCCAGTCGGGAAAATGCAGCACCGGCAAATCCGGGGCGAAGAAGCTCAGCTCCTGCTCCAACCGTTCGGCACTTTGGCTGTCGGCGGTGAGCAGCAGGGTAAAGCGCTTGGCTGCGCTGGCAGCCTCGGCAATGGCCAGGCTCAGGGCGGCACCGGGCAGGTTGCCCCAGTGCTGTTTACCTGCCGCGGCAGGGAGTAGCGGTAGACGCAGAACGGGCACGGAAGGTTGAGCTCCAAGCGTTGCGACAAAGTCGGTAATTGTAACGGCCCCAGGTGCCGCCTGTCAGTTGCTGACTGTGCCTATTACGGTTTGTAGGAAATGTAGTGGCTAAGACAAACAATGGCGGGTTTTGACTCAATATGTAGTGCCAAAATGCGCGAATGTTTAGGAGGGTTACGGACAAGTCGGCCTGCTCGCCAAACTAGTGGCCTTCTGGAACCCGCGTGTTTCCTGGGCTGTAGCGCGATGGTATTTTTTTGCAAGGGCTTTTTGTTGCCCTTCGCGCATTGCTCAACGCTCAGTCGGGCGACATAATGTAGCCCCTTTTTTCTGCCCCTACATGTGGAAGGTTCCCGTGACTCAGAAGCCCGACCAGTGTCTTGGTGAATGGATCGACCGTGAAGCACTCGCTGAAGCGATGATTCCGCTTATCGGTCAGCTGTACCGCAATAACAATGTGGTGAGCTCGATCTATGGCCGCAGCCTGATCAACCAGTCTGTCATCGCGATTCTCAAAGCCCACCGCTTTGCGCGCCATCGCTCCGCCGACGACAGCGAACTCTCCGTCCACGAAACATTCCCACTGCTCAAAGCCATGAGCGAGCTCAAGCTCGGCGCGGCTTCGGTAGACCTGGGCAAGTTGGCGTACAAATTCCGCAAAGAAGGCGCTGGCCGCACCGCCGAGCAGTTCGTGCGTGAAGAAATGGCCGATGTGGTTGGCCAGCAAAACGCTGCCGCCCGTAAAGGCACCGACGTGGTGCTGTACGGCTTTGGCCGTATCGGCCGCCTGCTGGCGCGCATCCTGATCGAAAAAACCGGTGGTGGCGACGGCCTGCGCCTGCGTGCCATCGTGGTGCGCAAAGGCGCCGAGAACGACCTCACCAAGCGCGCCAGCCTGCTGCGTCGCGATTCGGTACACGGCTCGTTCAATGGCACCATCACCATTGACGAAGAAAACAACACCATCACCGCCAACGGTAACCTGATCCAGGTGATCTACGCGAAGAACCCGACTGAGGTGGATTACACCCAGTACGGCATCCAGAACGCCCTGCTGGTGGACAACACCGGCGTATGGCGCGATGCCGAGGGCCTGGGCCAGCACCTGGCGTGCCCGGGTGTCGACCGCGTTGTACTGACCGCGCCTGGCAAGGGCAAGCTCAAGAACATCGTGCACGGCATCAACCACGCTGAAATCACCGCTGACGACAAGATCGTGTCCGCCGCTTCCTGCACCACCAACGCCATCGTGCCGGTGCTCAAAGCTGTGAACGACAAGTTCGGCATCGTCAACGGTCACGTTGAAACGGTTCACTCGTACACCAACGACCAGAACCTGATCGACAACTTCCACAAAGGCGATCGCCGTGGCCGTAGCGCCGCGTTGAACATGGTAATCACCGAGACCGGTGCTGCTACCGCTGCTGCCAAGGCCCTGCCTGAGCTGGCTGGCAAGCTGACCGGTAACGCGATCCGCGTACCGACGCCGAACGTGTCGATGGCCATTCTCAACCTCAACCTTGAGAAAGCCGCCACCCGTGAAGAGATGAACGAGTACCTGCGCTACATGGCGCTGCACTCCGACCTGCACAAGCAGATCGACTTCGTCAATTCCCAGGAAGTGGTCTCCACCGACTTCGTGGGCTCGCGCCACGCCGGTGTGGTGGACGCCGAAGCGACCATCACCCAGGACAACCGGGTTGTGCTGTACGTGTGGTACGACAACGAGTTCGGCTACAGCTGCCAGGTGGTTCGCGTGATGGAAGACATGGCTGGGGTCAACCCGCCTGCGTTTCCGCGCTAAGCCTTTGCGCTGAATGAAGAAGCCCCGACTGGTTCGGGGCTTTTTTTATGGCTGTGGGTTTTGTGGTGTCTGGGAGGGCCTTATCGCAGGCAAGCCCGCTCCCACAGTTGAAATGCATTTACATGTGGGAGCGGGCTTGCCCGCGATGACGATGGAACCGTCAACGCCGCCATCACTTGAGTAGCGTGTTGCGCAAACTGTCGGACAGCCCTTTGGGCCCCAGCCAGATACCCAGGTAGGCCTTCGCTAATTCAGCGTCCGGACTGCTGAACACCACCTGGCCATTAATCTCCAGATTCAACCCGCGCCCCGGACGAAAATCCAGGGCATAGCGATCGCCGCTGCGAATATCCCGAAAGCGCGCGTGCAGCTTGGCTAACTCCGGGTTCAACCCGGCATTGGCCTGCTGGCGTTCCAGGGTGACGGTGGCCGCCTTGATCACATCATTGCGGTCGATGTCGCGAAAGTAATACAGCGCCAGGCGCACCGCCCTCTGCTGGTCCCAGGCCTGCTTTGCCGGCAGTTCAGTCGGGGCATACAGCGCCGCCGCATACACATCCGCCCACAGATAGTTGAACACCGCCTGGTTTTTCAGGGCCAGCCCCTCGACCTGTGCGGGGAAGCTTGCCTGCTTGAGCCGCTGCGCATCGTTGGCGTGCGCCGTGAGCGACACCATCAGCATCAAACAGAAAAATAGTTGTCGCATAACGGCTCATCCTGAATTCGGCGCTGGTTTGCGTCCTGTAGTATGGCAACACTGGCCTACGACGCGACCAAGGGTTAATGTTCGCGGCGCTCGGGCTTCTATAGACTGTGCCCCGGTTCACACACTTGAGCCAAATTGTCCTTCATGCTCGCTGGCCGCGGCATGATTTAGCCCGGCGTCCAACCGTACGCCTGGCCTGTTCTGAGGAGTACGCATGGCTGTCTACAACTACGACGTGGTGGTACTGGGTTCCGGCCCAGCTGGAGAAGGTGCGGCGATGAACGCTGCCAAAGCAGGGCGCAAGGTGGCGATGGTCGATAGCCGTCGCCAGGTCGGCGGTAACTGCACCCACCTGGGTACCATCCCGTCCAAGGCGTTGCGTCACTCGGTACGGCAGATCATGCAGTTCAATACCAACCCGATGTTCCGGGCCATTGGTGAGCCGCGCTGGTTCTCGTTCCCAGACGTATTGAAAAGCGCTGAAAAAGTCATCTCCAAGCAAGTCGCCTCGCGTACCGGCTACTACGCCCGTAACCGCGTCGACCTGTTCTTTGGCACCGGCAGTTTCGCCGACGAGCAAACCGTCGAAGTGGTCTGCGCCAATGGCGTGGTCGAGAAGCTGGTGGCCAAGCACATCATCATCGCCACCGGGTCGCGCCCGTATCGCCCGGCGGACATCGATTTTCACCACCCGCGTATCTACGATAGCGACACCATCCTGAGCCTGGGCCACACCCCGCGCAAACTGATCATCTACGGCGCCGGCGTGATCGGCTGTGAATATGCCTCGATCTTCAGTGGCCTGGGTGTACTGGTAGAGCTGGTGGACAATCGTGACCAGTTGCTCAGCTTCCTCGACTCGGAAATCTCCCAGGCGTTGAGCTACCACTTCAGCAACAACAACATCACCGTGCGCCATAACGAAGAGTACGAGCGGGTCGAAGGCCTGGACAACGGGGTGATCCTGCACCTCAAGTCCGGCAAGAAGATCAAGGCCGACGCCTTGCTGTGGTGCAATGGCCGTACCGGCAACACCGACAAGCTGGGCATGGAAAACATCGGGGTCAAGGTCAACAGCCGTGGCCAGATCGAAGTGGATGAGAACTACCGCACCTGTGTGCCGAACATCTACGGCGCCGGTGACGTGATCGGCTGGCCGAGCCTGGCCAGTGCCGCCCATGACCAGGGCCGCTCGGCTGCTGGCAGCATTGTCGATAATGGCAGCTGGCGCTACGTGAACGACGTGCCGACCGGGATCTATACGATTCCCGAGATCAGCTCCATCGGCAAGAACGAGCACGAACTGACCAAGGCCAAGGTGCCTTACGAAGTGGGTAAGGCGTTCTTCAAGAGCATGGCGCGTGCGCAGATTGCCGGTGAGCCGCAAGGCATGCTGAAAATCCTGTTCCACCGCGAAACCCTGGAAGTGCTCGGCGTGCATTGCTTCGGCTACCAGGCCTCGGAGATCGTGCACATCGGCCAGGCGATCATGAACCAGCCGGGTGAGCAAAATACCCTCAAGTATTTCGTCAACACCACCTTCAACTACCCGACCATGGCCGAAGCCTATCGGGTAGCGGCCTACGACGGCCTCAACCGGCTTTTTTGAGCGGCTCCGGCCGGTGGCCTGAGCCGGCCGGGGAGACCGATTTCAGTAATTCTCGAGGGTGGCAGTGGCCAAACCGGGAAAGTCTGTAATCAGGCTATCTACGCCGAAGTCGGCGAGCCTGCGCATCAGCGCAGGTTCGTTGACTGTCCACACGGACACATGCAAGCCCTGGCGCTGGGCTTTTTCCAGCCGCTCGGGGGTGCACAGCGTCCAGTTCAATGCCAAATACTCACAGCCATAGTTCTGCGCGACCTTCAGCGGGTCGAGCCAGGCGTATTCGGCGACCAGGCCGCGTGACAGGTCTGGGGTGAGTTCCACGGCGGCCTTGAGCACTTCCCGCGAGCTTGACGTGACCGTGACCTTGTCCATCAAGCCAAAGCGCACGGCCATTTCGCGAATCGCCAGCACGGTGGTCGCGGCACGGGTACGCGAGGCGCTTTTGACTTCCAGTTGCCAGTGATCGAAGTCGCACTGTTCGAACAACGCCTCCAGGCGTGGGATCGGGCAGGGGCTTACCCAGCCTGGGCCGCCTTTGCGCGCGTCCATTTTCACCAGGTCAGCCGCCGAATACTCGACGACTTTGCCGCGCCGGTCGGTGGTGCGCTTGAGGGTCGGGTCGTGGATGACCATCAACTCGCCGTCCATGGACAGGTGCAAGTCCAGCTCGCAGCGGCGTACGCCGTGCTTGAGGCACTCCTGAAAGCTGGTCAGGGTGTTTTCCGGTGCTTCGCCTTTGGCACCGCGGTGGCCGTAAATCAGGGTCACAGTTGCTCCTTTGCGCCAGGATGGCTGGCGTCGTGAATACGCATTCAGAGGTCTTCGCTTTGTTCTCGCGCCAGGCGGCGTTCCTGGGCCTGTTTCTGCAGGATATAGCGCGCCAGCAGTTGGCGTTGGGCATCGGTCATGGACTCGAATTCCGTGCCCACATCAAAGCCGTCGCCCTTGGGGTCGCAATGGGTCACCCGCGCGCGCAGCAACAGGCCGAGCGCCTGGGGCATCAGCACCAGCTTGACCGCCAGGTGAGTGTCGGCGGCCAGCGGCGTGGGGTGCTGGAAGTCGATGCCGCCCTCGGAGAGGATCACCGGTTGCGGCGCGCCCACCTCGTTCAGCAAACCGCGGGCCATGACCTGGCTGAGCAGGTCCAGGCGTTTGTTCTGCACTTTGAGGAACGCCGCGAGGCTGCGGTCTTTCTCGTTGATCTGGCGCAACAGGTGCTGGGCTTCGAATTCGCTCAGGTGCAGTTCGCTGAGCAGATTGAACAGCGGCGAATCATCCAGCAACACTTCCTTGCTCGCCGCGTCGGGGCCAGACAGGGGTTTGATTTGAAGTGCGATCATGTCATCGATACGGTAGTATTCGCGGCGCTCTTCTTCATCTAATGTCGACATGGCGAACCCCAGGTAACGGTAATGGTCTGAGTGTAAAGCTGCTGACCAGACCCCGCCACCGGGACGTCTTCTTTTCCTCCGAACAAGCCCCGACATGTTCAGACCTCTCTTCGTATTTATCGGCACGCGTTATACCCGTGCAAAGCGTCGCAATCATTTTGTGTCGTTCATTTCCTTGACCTCGATGATCGGTCTCGCCCTGGGCGTGGTCGTGATGATCGTGGTGCTGTCGGTGATGAATGGCTTCGATCATGAGATGCGCACCCGCGTGCTGGGCATGGTGCCCCACGCGACCATTGAAGGCGATGCGCCGATCAATGACTGGCAAAGCCTGGCCGCCAAGGTCCAGCAGAACCCCAAGGTGGTGGCGGTAGCGCCGTTTACCCAGATGCAGGGGTTGCTGACCAATGACGGCAAAGTGCAGAAGATCCTGCTCAATGGCATCGACCCGGCCCAGGAACACAACGTCTCGATCATCGATAAGTTCATGCTGCAAGGTAAGCTCGACGCGTTGGCGCCGGGCAGCTTCGGCATCGTCATCGGTGACAAGGCCGCGGCCAAGCTGGGCGTGGGGGTTGGCGACAAGCTGACCTTCGTCGCCCCGGAAGTCACCGTGACCCCGGCCGGCATGTTCCCGCGCATGAAGCGCTTTACCGTGGTGGGCACCTTTCACGTCGGCGCTGGCGAGATCGACGGCTACATCGGCCTGACCAACCTCACCGACCTGGCCCGCCTGCATCGCTGGCAGCCCGACCAGGTGCAGGGCCTGCGCCTGAAATTCAACGACCTGTTCGACGCCCCGCGCGGCGCCTGGGAAATTGCCCAGCACCTGGGGGAGACCGAGTATTACGCCCGCGACTGGACCCGCACCCACGGCAACCTGTACCAGGCCATCCGCATGGAAAAAGCCATGATCGGTCTGTTGTTGCTGCTGATCGTCGCCGTGGCGGCCTTCAACATCATCTCCACTCTGGTGATGGTGGTGAACGACAAGAAGGGCGACATCGCCATCCTGCGTACTTTGGGCGCCACGCCGGGGCAGATCATGGCGATCTTCATGGTGCAGGGCACCGTGATCGGCGTGGTCGGCACCTTGATCGGCACGGCGGTGGGCATCCTGGCAGCGCTGAACGTCAGCGCCGCCATTGCCCTGCTTGAAAAAGTGATTGGCCATAAGTTTCTCAACGCCGACGTCTACTTCATCGATTACTTGCCGTCCCAGGTGCAAACCCAGGACGTGCTGATGGTGGGCGGCGCCGCGTTGGTCCTGAGCTTCCTTGCCACCCTGTATCCAGCCTGGCGCGCGGCACGTACCCAGCCAGCACAGGCATTACGTTATGAGTGAATCGGGCATGAGTGAAAAAGCAATCCTGAGCTGCCGCAACCTGGGCAAATCCTACGAGGAGGGCCCGGAGTCGGTAGTGGTGCTGTCCAACCTGCAGCTTGAACTGCACCCTGGCGAGCGCGTGGCAATCGTCGGCAGTTCCGGTTCCGGCAAAAGTACCTTGCTCAACCTGTTGGGCGGCCTCGATACGCCGTCCCAGGGCAGCGTATGGCTGGCCGGCGAAGAACTGTCGGCCTTGAATGAAAAGGCCCGTGGCCAACTGCGCAATCGCTCGTTGGGCTTTGTGTACCAGTTCCATCACTTGCTGCCGGAATTCACCGCCCTGGAAAACGTGTGCATGCCGCTGTTGATCGGCAAAACCGCAATTCCCGAAGCGCGCCAGCGTGCCACGGCCTTGCTTGAGCGTGTCGGCCTGGGCCATCGCCTGGAGCACAAGCCAGCAGAGTTGTCCGGTGGTGAGCGCCAGCGCGTGGCGATTGCCCGTGCCCTGGTGAACAACCCCGGCCTGGTGATGCTCGATGAGCCGACCGGTAACCTCGACTCCCACACCGCCCAGGGCATCAAGGACTTGATGCTGGAGTTGAGCACCCAGATGCGCACCGCGTTCCTGGTGGTGACCCATGACATGAGCATGGCCCGGCAGATGGACCGCGTACTGCATTTGCAGGAAGGTCATCTGGTCGCTATCTGACCTGTTGCAAGCCCGGTTTTTTGAGGCCGGGCTTTTTCATTTTTCCAACGGTGCCCGCGAATGTTCAGACCGTTATCGATTTTTATCGGCACGCGCTATACCCGCGCCAAGCGCCGCAACCGTTTTGTCTCGTTTATCTCGATGACCTCGATGATCGGCCTCGCCCTGGGCGTATTGGCGATGATCGTAGTGCTTTCGGTGATGAACGGCTTTCAGCGTGAAATGAGCTCGCGCATCCTCGGCATGGTGCCCCACGCCACTATCGTCGGCGTAAAGCCGATTGATGATTGGCAGCCGGTGGCCGCCGCTGCGATGAAGAATCCGCAAGTCACCGCCGCCGTGCCCTTCACCCAAATGGACGGCATGTTTTCCTATAAGGGCGCGATGCAGCCGATCGAGATCAGCGGCGTCGACCCGGCCCAGGAAGGCAAGGTGTCGATCGTGGCCCAGCACATCGTGCGCGGCAAACTCGACGACCTCAAACCTGGCGAATTCGGCGTGGTGGTCGGTGATATCACTGCACGCCGCTTTCGCCTGAGCGTGGGCGACAAGCTGACCCTGATCGTGCCGGAACTCAGCAGCGCGCCGGGCGGCATCACCCCCCGCATGCAGCGCCTGAACGTGGTGGGTATCTTCAAGGTCGGCGCCGAACTGGATGGCTCCATGGCCCTGATCCACATGGCCGACGCCGCTGAAATCCAGCATTGGCAGCCCAACCAGGTGCAAAGCGTACGCCTGGCGGTGAAGGACCTGTATGCAGCGCCCAAAGTCTCGGCAGATATCGCCGCCAGCCTGGGCGCGGCTTACAAGCCGGATGACTGGACCCACACCCAGGGCAGTCTGTTCAGCGCGATGAAAATGGAAAAGACCATGATCGGCCTGCTGTTGCTGATGATCGTCGCCGTGGCTGCGTTCAACATCATCGCCACCTTGATCATGGTGGTGAACGACAAAGGCGCGGACATCGCGATCCTGCGCACCATCGGCGCCACGCCTCGGCAGATCATGGCGATCTTCATGGTGCAGGGCACCGTGATTGGCGTGGTCGGCACCCTGATCGGCGGCGTGCTGGGGGTGATTGCGGCGCTGAACGTGAGTGAACTGGTGGGCTGGCTGGAGCGGGTGAGCGGGCAGCATATCTTCAGTTCGGATGTGTACTTTGTCAGCAACCTGCCTTCGGAGCTGCAAGGTGGGGATGTGTTGCTGATTTGCTCGGCGGGGTTTGTGTTGAGCTTTTTGGCGACGATCTACCCGGCGTATCGGGCGGCGAAGATTGAGCCGGCGCATGCGCTGAGGTATTCGTAACCTGATCGTTCCCACGCTCTGCGTGGGAATGCCTCACCGGGCGCTCCGCGTCCGCTGTTAGGACGCAGAGCGTCCTGGACTGCATTCCCACGCGGAGCGTGGGAACGATCAGCAGTCGCCCTTAGGCAACTCAATCACAAACCGGGTCCAGCCCGCCTGCGACTCACAATAAATCCTGCCCCCATGGGCCCGCACAATCGACTGGGTAATCGCCAACCCCAACCCTGCATGTTCGCTGCTGCCTGCACGCCTGGACGGATCGGCTCGGTAGAAACGATCAAACAGCCGCGGCAATAACGACGCAGGAATGCCTTCCCCGCTGTTCTCCACCGTCAGTGTCACGCCAGTCTCGATCCGTACCCGCACTTCACCGCCCGGTGGGGTAAAGCGCAGCGCGTTATCCAGCAAGTTCGACAGGGCCCGGCGCAACATGCCGCGATCGCCCATCGTCTGGGCGGTGCCTTCGCGCACCAGCGTCACCTGCGCGTCCTCCGCCAGCAGGGCAAAAAACTCCAACAGTGCGTCGACCTCATCGCCCAAATCCAGGGCTTCACGGCTGGGCATCAGCAAGCCGTGGTCAGCTTTGGCCAGGTACAGCATGTCGTTGACCAGTTGCGCCATCCATTGCAGCTCTTCCAGGTTGCTGTGCAGCGCCTCGCGGTAATCCTCCAGCGGGCGTGGCTGGGTGAGGATGACTTGGGTTTGGGTCAGCAGGTTGGACAGCGGTGTGCGCAGTTCGTGGGCGATATCGGCAGAGAACGCAGATAGGCGCTGGAACGCGTCATCCAGGCGGGCCAGCATGGCGTTGACGGCCTGGGCCAGTTCCGCTAGTTCCACCGGCATTTGCTCCTGGGGTAAGCGTTGTGTGAGGGAGTGGGCGGAGACGCTGGCGGCCACTTCGCCCATGCGCCGCAGCGGTCGCAAGCCACTGCGCGCAGCCCAGGCGCCGAGCAGGGCGGTGGCCAGGGCCGAGAGGCTCACGGTCAGCCAGATCAAGCGTTGCATGCGCTGTAGAAAGTGCTGGTGGTGAGTGATGTCGAGGATCAGGGTCAGCTGTGGCGAATCCAGTTGGCTGGGCGTCAAGGGTGCGATGAACACGCGGTAGTCGGTGCCCGCCTGCTGCAGGCTATGCAGGCCGGGCGCCTGGGGCAAGCTAAGGTTGGGCGCGCCGTCCAGCCAGCGTTGACCCGCCCCGGTGATGCGCAAGGTGAGGTCGGGCTGGTGATCGAGTTCGGCACGCAGTTGAGGGGTGCGCTGGGCGAGGTCTTCCGGTGAGGCGACACCCTGCAAGGTGCTGCGCAGGGCCACCAGTTTGCTTTCGAGCTGTTGCTGGTCCAGCTCCATGAAATGCGCCTCGCTGGCCCGGTTGAACAATACTCCGGCGATCAACGAAACCACCGCCGTGCAGGCGGCAAACAGCAGCGCCAGGCGGCTGGTCAGGGACAGGCGCTTGATCACGTGAACCGCTCCTCCAGCACGTAACCCATGCCGCGCACGGTGTGGATCAGTTTGTTGGGGAAAAGGTCATCGACCTTCAGGCGCAGGCGGCGAATGGCGACTTCGATGATGTTGGTGTCGCTGTCGAAATTCATGTCCCACACCTGGGAGGCGATCAGGGTCTTGGGCAGCACTTCGCCCTGGCGACGCAGCAGCAGCTCCAGCAGCGCGAACTCCTTGGCGGTGAGGTCGATGCGCTGGCCGCTGCGCTCGACGCGGCGGCGGATCAAGTCCAGGCTCAGGTCGGCCAGTTGCAGCAGGGTGTCCTGCGGCGTGCTGCTGCCACGGCGCAACAAGGTGCGCACCCGCGCCAGCAGTTCGGAAAAGGCGAAGGGTTTGACCAGGTAATCGTCGGCGCCCAACTCCAGGCCGTGTACTCGGTCTTCGACGGCATCGCGGGCGGTGAGGAACAGCACCGGGATGTCCAGGCCGGCACTGCGCACCGCCTGCAGGATTTGCCAGCCGTCGCGGCCGGGCAGCATCACATCGAGGATCAGCAAATCATAGTCGCCCGTCAGCGCCAAGTGCTGGCCACTGGTACCGTCGGCCACCAATTCGGTGGTAAAGCCCGCCTCGGCCAGGCCCTGGCGCAGGTAATGACCGGTTTTGGGTTGGTCTTCGACGATCAGCAGTTTCATATCGGGCTCTTGGTCAAGGTGGGCGCCGGCCTTTATACCCTGGGCTCCGGGGTATGGGCACAAGCTGACAAAGTTGTAATCTAGCAGTCAGCTGGCTGGCAGCGAGGCCATCTTAAAGTGTTGCCCAAGCTGGATACCTATTGTGGAGAGTGAAAGATGGCGTTGCGTACACCCCTGTTATTGGCGGGCTGCCTGCTGGCGTTGAGTTTCAATGCGCTGGCGGATGCGGCCCATACCTACGCGTTCGGCCAGCCGGCCCCGGCAGATAAAGCCACGCGCACCGTTGAAGTCACGCTGCGGGACATCGCCTTTGAGCCCAAGTCCCTGGACGTCAAGGCCGGTGAAACCGTGCGCTTCGTGCTGGTCAACAAGGGCAAGTTGCTGCATGAGTTCAACCTGGGCGACGCGGCCATGCATGCCGCCCACCAGAAAGAGATGATGCAGATGCAGGCCAGCGGCATGCTGACCGCCACCGGCATGGGCAAGATGGACCACGGCGCCATGGGCCACGGCGATATGGGCGGCATGAAGCACGATGACCCCAACAGTGTATTGGTGGAGCCGGGCAAGAAGGCCGAACTGACCTGGACGTTCAAGCAGGCCACCGGCCTTGAGTTCGCCTGCAACCTGCCAGGGCATTACCAGGCAGGCATGGTCGGCAAACTGACCGTTGAGTGAGGCGTTTGTTAAGGGCGGGGGCAAAGGCTGGTAGACTGGCGCGGTTTATTTAGCCAGGTTTCCGCCATGCATCCCGCAGCCGAACATTCGCCGCTGGGCAAGTCCAGTGAATACATCAGCACCTACACGCCTTCGTTGCTGTTTCCGATTCCACGCGCCGCCAAGTGGGCCGAGCTGGGCCTGAGCGCCGAGACCCTGCCGTACAAGGGCGTGGATTTCTGGAACTGCTTCGAGCTGTCCTGGTTGTTGCCGTCGGGCAAGCCGGTGGTGGCCATCGGTGAATTCAGCATTCCCGCCGACTCGCCGAACATCATCGAGTCCAAGTCGTTCAAGCTGTACCTCAACTCGCTGAACCAGACCGCGTTTGCCGACACGCAAAGCCTTGAAGCCACCCTGCGCACCGACCTCAGCGCTGCGGCCGGCAAGCCCGTGAACGTGCGCATTCGCAGCCTGGCCGATATCGAAGCCGAAGGCGTGATGGCGCTGCCGGGCGTGTGCATTGACGACTTGGATATCAACGTCAGCAGCTACGAACACCCGCGCCCGGAACTGCTGCGTTGCGATGACTCGCGTGTAGTGGAGGAGAGCGTGCACAGCCACCTGCTCAAATCCAACTGCCCGGTGACCAGCCAGCCGGATTGGGGCAGTGTGGTGGTGGAATACCGTGGTGCTGCGCTGGATCACGCCAGCCTGCTGGAATATATCGTCAGCTTTCGCCAGCACTCGGACTTTCATGAGCAGTGTGTGGAGCGGATCTTCCTGGACTTGCAGCGCTTGCTCAAGCCGGAGAAGTTGACCGTGTATGCGCGGTATGTGCGCCGGGGTGGGTTGGATATCAATCCGTACCGCAGCACTGAGAACACCCAGTTCCTGAACGTGCGCCTGGCGCGTCAGTAAACCTTCATACAAAAAACTGTGGGAGCTGGCTTGCCTGCGATAGCGGTGTATCAGTCACTTGATGAATGACTGAAAGATCGCAATCGCAGGCAAGCCAGCTCCTACATTTGGTTTTGTGTTTGGCTTGGGCTTGGGTTAGATGCCGATATTGCCCAGGGTTAGCACGATATTGCGCAACGTCCCGGCAATGCCTGGATGGTCCAGTTCAAAACCTTCCACTGCCCGGTTCACATCGTCAGCGATGCTGGGTGTCTGGGTGGCCGGTTCCATTTCCAGTTGGACTTCGAACTTGGCGATCAACTCTTCCAATGCTTGACGCTTCTCGGCGGGCAACTCGGGATGATTCTCCAGTTGCTCACGCACAATATCGGCCTGCTGTTGTAACTTCTCGCGATCAGGCATGACGTTCTTTCCTTTTATCGATAGGCACTGGCATAGACCGCGGCACGCCGTGAAAGGTCTACGGGCTGACCTGTAGATTAATCCACTGGGGCCAACTGTGCATGATCTCGATCAGGGCTTCTCGCCCTTGAGCTGGCGCAGGCGGATGTCGGCCAGGCAGGTGCCGAGTTCGCCGAGGTGGTCGATCACCGAGTGCACGCCCAGGCTGTAGAGTGCCACCGTGGCCTTGCCACGCTTGTGTTCGCGTTGCTGCTCGGTGAGCGCCTGCCATTGCTGGGGCGACAGGCCGCAGAGCGAACCGCAGGAGGCCAGGCCGATGGTCCACAAACCGGCATTCAGGCCCGATTGCAGCAGGCGCGGCTCGCCGCTGACCAGTACGCAGCCTTCCAGGCGTTCGATGTTCAACTCCATCAAGGCTTGCCAGCAGGCGTGGGGCGCAGGCCAGCGAATGGAGGAGGGCGAGGCGGCCTTGAGCCAGCCAGGCAGGCCGGCGCACAGTGGCGTGGTCACCGAGGGTGGCAGTTCATCCAGCCAGGCGCAGGGCACGCCTTGTTCTTTGAGGCTGCGCAATATCTTCAACGCCCCCGGCGTGGCCTCGGCGTCGGCGCAAGGTGAGTCGGTGCGCGCCAGGGAACCAAAATCCACCAGGCAGCCACTCAGGCCAAATAACACGGCGGTCAACGAGGGGGCGGCGGCGACGGCAATCTCGGCGTGTGGCATCTGAACGTCCCTGAAATAGCTGCCACGCTATCGGGGCGGCATGACAAGGGGATGACACTGTCGATATTTGTGGGAATTTTGTGCATTTTCCGTAAGACGATTCCAGGTAGCTGCCTAAATCGACACTTCCGTCATATACTGACAGCCTTATTCAGGGCATAGCGCCCATGACAGACCATTCAAGGAGCAAAAGCTATGCGCTGGAGCCAGTACTTCGCTCAGCTATCGGTGTGTGCCACCATCCTGTTGGCACCGTTCGCAGCCCAAGCGGCCTCGGAAGATGACCCATGGGAAAGCGTCAACCGCCCCATCTTCACCTTCAACGACACCGTTGACACCTACGCCCTCAAGCCCCTCGCCCAGGGCTATCAGTTCGTCACCCCGCAATTTGTGCAGGACGGCGTTCACAACTTCTTCCGCAACATCGGTGATGTCGGCAACCTGGCCAACAACGTGCTGCAACTCAAGCCGCACAACGCAGGCGTCGACACCGCCCGCCTGTTGGTCAACACCACGTTTGGCGTACTCGGCTTTATCGACGTCGGCACCAAAATGGGGCTGCAGCGCAGCGATGAAGACTTCGGCCAAACCCTCGGCTACTGGGGCGTGGGCAGCGGCCCGTACGTGATGATCCCGTTGCTGGGCCCGAGCACCTTGCGTGATGCGCCGTCCAAATACGTCGACAGCTACACCCAACCGTACCGCTACATGAACGACATCGGCTGGCGTAACAGCACCTTCGGCCTCAACGTCGTCGACGTGCGCGCCAGCCTGCTCGACAGCGAGAAGCTGATCAGCGGCGACAAGTACACCTTCATTCGTAACGCTTACCTGCAGAACCGCGAGTTCAAGGTCAAGGACGGCAAGGTCGTTGACGACTTTTAAGCTGTGACGTTTTGAAATGAAAAAGGCGACCTTTCTAAGGTCGCCTTTTTTGTACACGCTGATCGTTCCCACGCTCCGCGTGGGAATGCATCCCGTGACGCTCCGCGTCACCCTTGCGTAGGGGCTGGATGTTGCGCTAGCGCATTTTCAGAATCTTGAGGCCCAGATGCTGGTCATCGCCTACCGCCTTGGTCCACACCACCTCTGTATCGGCCTCAAGGCCTTTGAGGGCAGCGTGTTCTGAATCAATGCGCACGGTCAGCAGGTCGCCCACCGTGAACTGGCGAGGTGCCTGCACCTGCATGCCAGAACTGGAGAGGTCCACGCAGGTACCGGCAATCTCCTGCCCGGCATGGATCAAAGACACATCGGCATCTATTCGCATGCGGATGAAATCGCGTTTTTCGGCGTAGTCGCGCTCGTGTTCGCTCACAGCATCCATCCTTACTTTGCGTTGTGGTTGTGAGGGTTCTTATAACTCCCGGTGATTTGCGGTGTAAAGACGCCCGGCGACCATCGGCATGAGCTTGAAACCCCTCACGGATGGGAGTACCGTCTGCGCCTTAGAAGGGCACCTCTGCTTTACCGTTGTGCATGGGCCAAATCCCAATGCTTTGTAGGACAGAGAGGCTAGAAAGCGAATCCAGTACGTGAGCCCGGCCATTGCCGAGCCGCCTACGCCAACCTAATTCTGGCGCCGTTTGCCCACATGCAAAAAACCAGTGCCACGCTGCTGATAATCGATGACGACGAAGTAGTGCGCGCGAGCCTCGCGGCCTACTTGGAAGACAGTGGCTTCAGCGTCCTGCAGGCCAGTAATGGCCAACAGGGTCTCCAGGTATTCGAGCGCGCCAAGCCCGACCTTGTGATCTGCGACCTGCGCATGCCCCAGATGGGCGGCCTGGAGCTGATTCGCCAGGTGACCGACATTGCCCCGCAAACGCCGGTGATTGTCGTGTCCGGTGCCGGTGTCATGAACGATGCCGTTGAAGCCTTGCGCCTGGGCGCCGCCGATTACCTGATCAAGCCCCTGGAAGACCTGGCCGTGCTGGAGCACTCGGTGCGCCGCGCCCTGGACCGTGCACGCCTGCTCCTGGAAAACCAGCGCTACCGCGAAAAGCTCGAGACCGCCAACCGCGAACTCGAAGCCAGCCTGAACCTGCTGCAGGAAGACCAGAACGCCGGTCGCCAGGTGCAGATGAACATGCTGCCGGTAAGCCCCTGGACCACCGACGAATTCAAGTTCGCCCACCAGATCATCCCGTCGTTGTACCTCTCGGGTGATTTTGTCGACTATTTCCGCGTCGATGAGCGGCGCGTAGCGTTCTACCTGGCCGACGTTTCCGGCCACGGCGCGTCTTCAGCGTTTGTTACCGTGTTGTTGAAGTTCATGACCACACGGCTGTTGTTCGAGTCCAAGCGCAATGGCACCTTGCCGGAGTTCACCCCCTCCGAGGTGCTGGGCCACATCAACCGAGGCCTGATCAGCTGCAAGCTGGGCAAGCACGTGACGATGGTCGGCGGCGTGATCGACGAAGAAACCGGTCTTTTGACCTACAGTATTGGCGGTCACCTGCCGATGCCTGTTTTGTACACTCCTGACAGTGTGCGCTACCTGGAAGGGCGTGGCCTGCCCGTAGGCTTGTTTAACGAAGCCACCTACGAAGACCACATCCTGGAACTGCCGCCGACCTTCAGCCTGACGCTGATGTCTGACGGTATTCTGGACCTTCTTCCAGAGCCTACACTCAAAGAGAAAGAAGCCGCCTTGCCCCAAAAGGTCAAGTCGGCGGGCGGCAGCCTGGATGGCCTGCGGCAGGTTTTTGGATTGGCCACGCTAGGGGAGATGCCGGATGATATCGCCCTATTGGTGTTGAGCAGGAATCTTTGATGAGTACCGGAAGAATCCAATTCGCCGAGCAAGACGGGACCTTCGTCCTGAAGTTTGTCGGTGAAGTGCGCCTGACCTTGTGTTCGGCCCTGGATGCGACGATCGAGCGGATCTTCACAGCGCTGAACTTCTCGGCGATCGTGATCGACCTGACCGAAACGCGCAGCATCGATAGCACCACCCTGGGCCTGTTGGCCAAGTTGTCCATTCTGTCGCGGCAGAAGGTCGGCCTGTTGCCGACCGTGGTCACCACCCACGAAGACATCACCCGTCTGTTGCAATCCATGGGTTTTGACCAGGTGTTCAACATCGTTGACCGCCCGATCCCGTGCCCGGAATGCCTCACCGACCTGCCGTCCCAGGACCAGTCCGAGGAAGTGGTGCGGGTCAAGGTGCTGGAAGCGCACAAGATCCTGATGGGCTTGAATGAGTCCAACCGCGAAGCCTTCCACGACCTCGTCAACGCCCTCGAGCGGCACTGACAGCTCCCCTGTTGAAACACATTCCCCTGTGGGAGCTGGCTTGCCTGCGATTGCGCCGTGTCAGTCGATGAAGTGTTGGCTGGCCCACCGCTATCGCAGGCAAGCCAGCTCCCACATCGGACGGCGGTGACACCGAGGCAAAAAAAGGGCGGCACCCTCACAGGTGCCGCCCTTTTTGCCGCTATCTGCCTTTACAGCTTGGCCGACAACAACGCCTCCAGCTTCTCCTGGTCCCGCGCAAACTGACGAATCCCCTCGGCCAGCTTCTCAGTCGCCATCGCGTCCTCGTTGGACTCCCAACGGAACTGCGCTTCAGTCATGTGCACCCGCGCCTCACCGGCGTGGCCGGGCGCCAATTTGCGCTCCAGCTTGCCTTCATCGGCTGCCAGTTTCTCCAGCAGGTCCGGGCTGATGGTCAGGCGATCACACCCGGCCAGCTCTTCGATCTGGCTGAGGTTACGGAAGCTCGCACCCATCACCACCGTCTTGTAGCCGTTAGCCTTGTAGTAGTTATAGATGCGCGTCACCGACTGCACGCCCGGGTCATCGGAACCGGTGTAGTCGTTGCCGTTGGCCTTCTTGTACCAGTCGTAGATACGGCCCACGAACGGCGAAATCAGAAACACACCCGCTTCGGCACAGGCCACGGCCTGGGCAAACGAGAACAGCAGGGTCAGGTTGGTCTGGATGCCTTCTTTTTCCAGCTTCTCGGCGGCGCGGATGCCTTCCCAGGTGGAGGCGATCTTGATCAGCACGCGGTCCCGGCCAACGCCGGCTTTGTCGTACAGGTCGATCAGACGGTGCGCACGCTTGAGAATCGCGGCCTCGTCGAACGACAGGCGCGCATCCACCTCAGTGGAAATACGGCCCGGCACTACTTTGAGAATCTCTTGACCCACCGCCACCGCAAAGCGGTCACTGGCCAGGCCCACATCGCCGTTGCAATCCTGCACACACTCATCCAGCAGCTTGGCGTAGCCAGGAATCGACGCAGCCTTGAGCAGTAGGGAAGGGTTGGTGGTCGCGTCTTGCGGCTTGAGCTTGGCGAGCGTGGAGAAATCGCCGGTATCGGCTACGACGGTGGTGAATTGCTTGAGTTGTTCCAGCTTGGAAGTCATGGGCGTGCTCTGTCCTGTGGGTCTAGTGACATTACCCGAGCGCTGGCAGGCGCTCAAGGGCGCAAATGCGTTAGGTCGTTTGCGAGGGCAATAACCTGGAAACAGCCGTTTGAATCATCGGCCGTGGTGCTCATTTGGAGGGCAAAATCGATGGCAGGTTCAACCCAACTGCCCGATAACCACGTCATTGCCCTTGAGCCTGCTCCCAATACTGTAGGAGCGAGCTTGCTCGCGAAAAACCTCAACGATAACGCGCGCTTCCTGAATAAACGCGGCGCCTAAGGGTTTCTCGCGAGCAAGCTCGCTCCTGCACGCGGGCGAGGGGCAGCCGCCTAGAAGCTGTAGCGCGCAGTCAGCTTGAAATTGCGTGGGTCGCCGTAGATGTCGTAAGGCTCATAGGCGCCATTGGCGACGCTGGAGTAGTACTTGCGGTCAAACAGGTTGTTTACGTTCAACTGCAGATCCAGATGCTCGTTGGCCTTGTACCCCGCTACCAGGCCGGCGATCGTGTACGAGCCCTGGCGGTTTTTCCATGCACTGGTGCCGCTGCCCCCCGAGGTGCGGATCTGGCTCTGCTGGTAGAGGTCACCGCCAATGCGCCAGCGGTTCAGGTCACCGGACAGGTTGTAGATGGTGGACACCTTAAACAGTTGGCGCGGCAGTCGGCGGTTGAAATCCTGTCCTTCCCTGGAGGTATCGGTATCGGTGACATATTTGGTCTGGGTGTAGGTGTACCCACCGGCCAGTTGCCAGTTTTCGGTCAGGGCGCCCTGAACTTCCAGGTCAATGCCTCGACTGCGCACCAGGCCGGAAGCCTCGTAGCATGAGCTTACAGGGGTTGTACCGCAGCCTTTGACATCAGGCATTTCCTGGGCGCGATTGTTCTGATCGATCTGGAAGATGGCTGCACTGGCGTTCAGCGCACCATCAAAGTATTCGCCCTTGATGCCCACCTCGTAGTTTTCACCCTTGATCGGTTTCACCACTTGCCCACCGAGACCTTTTTCGGTCTGCGGCTTGAAGATATCGGTGTAGCTCACGTAGACCGAGTGGTTGGCATCCAGGTCGTAGACCAGGCCGGCATAACGGGTCAGGTTGCGCGTGACCTTGTAGTTGCTTTCGGGGGTTTCCCGGCTTTCGAATTCGTACCAGTCCAGGCGGCCGCCGAGAATCAGCGACAACGGCTCGGTCAAGCGCAAGCGAGTGCTGGTATAGAAGCTGTCCTGTGTGGTGGTCTCGGGACGCAGGGTGCGCCCCTTGGTGATCTCCGGCTTGGTATGACCCCGTGGATCCCAGCCGAAGAGGTCGACGTTACTGTCGATGAAACGCTCCCACAGTTTGCCGGTACGGTAGTCCAGCTGGCGCTTGCTGGCACCCACGGTGAAGTCATGTTCCATACCCAGGAGCTGGAAGGGGCCGCTGAGGGCCAGATCGTAGCCTTTTTCCTTCTGCTCCATGGCTTGCGTCCACAGGTAGTGGCGGTTGTATCCCCAGATGGAAGAGGCCAGCACGTCCGTGTTGGTCGTCGCCTGCATGGCGGCCATGCGCAGTTTCCAGTCATTGGCGAAGCCATGTTCCAGGGTCGCGAAATAACCTGTGGTGCGGTTGTCCATGTATTCATAGTCATGGCCCAGGAAGGTGTCGCGCGGCAATCCCAGATGGCCACCACCTCGGGCCATAGGCAGCCCACCCCAGACGTAGTTGGTGTAGTCCTTCTGCCGGTAGGCACCCACCGTCAGGGTGGTGGTATCGGTCAGGTCGGCGTCGACTACGCCGTAGTACAGGTCGGCGTCACTCTCGACCGCTTCGCGAAAACTTTTCGAGTCCTGCTTTGAGAGTACGGTGCGGGCGCGCAAGGTGCCGCTGTCGTTTAGCGGGCCGCCGACGTCCAGGGTGCTGCTGTAATCGTCCCAGCTGCCGGCACTGCCGGTGAGCGTGGCCTGGAATTTACGGGTCGGGCGCTTGCGTATCAAGTTGATGGCGCCCGCGGGGCTGCCGGCGCCCTGAGCCAGGCCGGTGGCGCCGCGAACGATTTCGACGCGGTCATACATTGCCAGGTTGGCTTCGCTGCTGGGTATATAGGTGAGGAAACTGGTGGGGAAACCGTCGTACAAAATGGTATCGACGTCGAAGCCACGCGCGCTGAACGTGGGCCGCCCGGCGCCGCCGGAGGTATTGAGGAACACACCCGGCGCACTTTCGGCGACATCGCTGAGGGTGGTCATGGCCTTGTCGTCCATGCGCTTGCGCGTGACCACGCTGACCGACTGCGGCGTTTCACGCAAGGTGAGTGGCAGCTTGGTGGCAGTCTGCATGGCCCCCGTCGTGTAGGAACCGCTGCCCTCGGTCGTCTCGCCCAAGTGCTGAGCGGTGATCGAGGTCTCACCCAGCTGCAAGGCACCGCCTGATTCAGCTGCCTTCTCCAGCGTCACGCTACCCTCAGCGGTAGGCCGCCACGTCAAGCCGCTGCCGCTCAACACTTCAGCCAGTGCGGCCTGCGGTTCTTTGGAGCCGACTACGCCAGGGCTGTTCTTGCCCGACACCAAAGAGCCATCAACGATCACCCGTAAACCGCTCTGAGCGGCCAGGCGATTCAGCGCGCTTGCCAAGGGCTGTGGTGCGATATTGAACTGATGAGGGTCGGCAGCCGCCAGATCGGACATCAGTACACACAGCATGGTAAGCGGCGCTACAGACAAAGATTTCACGCGCGAAACTTTATACAGCGGACGGTACATCGGCGCCTCCCCTAAATACGAAAAATTATCGTTCTAGGTAGTGAGACGGACGAAACACCAATAACCGTAAAAGATAATTGTAATATTCTCGGTGACCGCTAGAGACGGCTGTTCGTGCAGTGCTCGAATTTCATAACGACCGTGCGCAGCGAGCAGCATTGCCCCAATCAACGCCCCTCCAGCAATTCCCCCGCCTGATCCAGCAACGCCAACGGATCACTCGCCTTATGAATATCCACCGACAACAACTGCCGAAACTTACGCGCCCCCGGGAAACCCGTCCCCAGCCCCAGCACATGGCGCGTAATGTGATGCATCGCGCCACCTGTCGCCAAGTGCTCGGCTATATACGGACGCAACTGCACCAGCGCCTCAGCACGGGTGATCACGGGCGCGGTGCTACCAAACAACTGTTGATCCACCTCCGCCAACAAATACGGATTGTGATAAGCCTCCCGCCCCAACATCACCCCATCAAACGTCTGCAAATGCTCATGGCACTGCTCCAACGTCTTGATCCCGCCATTGAGATTAATCTCCAACTCCGGAAAGTCCCGCTTCAACTGCGCCGCCACGTCATAGCGCAACGGCGGAATGTCCCGGTTCTCTTTGGGCGACAACCCCTCCAGAATCGCAATCCGCGCATGCACGGTAAAACTGGTGCAACCGGCATCCTTCACCGTCCCGACGAAATCACACAACTCGGCATAACTGTCCCGGCCATTGATGCCGATACGGTGCTTCACCGTCACCGGAATCGACACCGCATCGCGCATCGCCTTCACACAGTCCGCCACCAGGGCAGGGTGCGCCATCAGGATCGCGCCGATCATGTTGTTCTGCACCCGGTCGCTGGGGCAGCCGACGTTCAGGTTCACTTCATCGTAACCGGCGGCCTCGGCCATGCGGGCGCAGGCGGCCAGATCGGCCGGGACACTGCCGCCCAATTGCAGCGCTAGCGGGTGCTCGGCTTCGTTGTGGCGTAGGAAGCGGTCGTGGTCGCCGTGGAGGATCGCGCCGGTGGTGACCATCTCGGTGTAGAGCAGGGCGTGCTTGGAGAGCAGGCGCAGGAAGAACCGGCAGTGGCGGTCGGTCCAGTCCATCATGGGGGCAACACTAAAGCGCCGAGACAGCGTAGACCTTGCGTTTACGGGGCTAAAGCTCTGTTTATCTAGCATTTTACTCAACGTGTTCTGGGCGTGTTTTCGGGCGTTTTCAGGCGTTTTTAAAGTCTCGGTGGTATGATGTACCACTTCAAAACTGACGCGTACCACTTTCAATATGGCGACTATCAGGGCAAGAAAACTGGCGGATGGGACTGTGAGCTACACGGCACAGATCCGCATCAAGCGCGACGGAGTGCAAGTCTACCAAGAGAGCCAGACCTTCGCCCGAAAACAGGCTGCCCAGGCTTGGGCACGCAAGCGCGAGTCAGAGCTGGATGAGCCTGGTGCGATTGAGCGCGCAAACCGCAAGGGCGCCACGCTCAAAGAAATGACTGATCGCTACCTGGTCGAAGTTGAGAAAGCCAAGCCGCTCGGCAAGACCAAGCGCGCCACACTTAATGCAATTGGCGAGACTTACCTGGGCAAGTTGACCGATACGGATATCAACACCCAGTGCCTGGTCGATTACGCACTTTGGCGAATGAGCGGAGAGGGTGGTGGTGTTCAGCCACAAACCGCTGGCAATGACCTGGCGCACCTGGGCGCAGTGCTGGCAATTGCCAAAGACGCATGGGGCTACCAGGTCGACCCGCTCGCCATGGGCGGTGCCCGGCGTGTGTTACGCAAGCTGGGCTATAACCTGAAAAGCCGTGAGCGTGACCGCCGGCCGACGTTGGATGAGCTAAGACGGGTGCTGACGCACTACCAGGGCATGCAAGTGACGCGCCCTACTGTCATAAATATGCTGAAGGTCGTGGGTTTCGCCCTGTTCTCCACGCGCCGGCTCGATGAAATAACCCGAATTCGCTGGGCAGACGTCGACGAGGCCGGCCAGCGGGTGCTGGTGCGCGACATGAAAAACCCCGGGCAGAAGATCGGCAACGATGTTTGGTGCTACCTGCCGGACGAGGCGTGGCACATCCTCCAGACGATGCCGAAGGCCGGCGAAGACATCTTCCCCTACAGCCCTGAGTCGATCTCCACGTCCTGGACGAAAGCCTGCAAGTTTTTGACCATCGCGGATCTGCACTTTCACGACCTCCGGCATGAAGGTGTCAGCCGCCTGTTCGAAATGGACTGGGATATTCCGCGTGTGGCGAGCGTTTCCGGCCACAGGGATTGGAATTCAATGAGGCGTTACACCCACCTTCGCGGTCGGGGCGACCGCTATGTGGGCTGGGAGTGGCACGAAAAGATTCTGAGGGCGCCCGTCCAACTGGGCGCCGCATCGCAGAAGTGGCTCAAACGACGTGTTTTAACCCGTTGATCTGGCTGTGCTCTTTAACTGCTGCCGCGCGTTGCAGGTCCAGGTACGCGGCCAGGTCGGTGAGGTGGATGCCCTTGGCCGACTTCTGGCTCGGCTCCATTCGGGTGATGGGCAACTTGATCTGACCACTCATCACCTTGCGCTGGAACATGTCCGGCGTCAGGTGCGTGAAGTAATCCCGGCACACCACCTCCAGCGAGATAATCGCCTGGCCATCGTACTGAGCCATCAGGATAAATGCTGTGTTCATGACTATCCTCATAGATGCGCGTATCGACACCGTTTTTTCTGCTTGGCTGCTTCACGCTCTGCCATAAATGCAGCCCATTCCGCCGTCTTGCTCTGCTGGCGTATTCGACTACATGCCTCGTGCTTTCCCTTTGAGCGGGCTTTGCCGCAGATGTCGCAGCGGCTGGGCAAGTCCAGCCGGTAACCGGCTAACGGCGGGCGGGTGCGAGGACTTGAACTCATGGCTGGCCCCTCATAACCATTTTTATCAGTGCATTGGGCTGGCCGTCGGGTGTCAGCTTGTCCAGGGGTTGAGTAACACTCCGGCCGTTGGCAGTGCGTAGTGTGGCGAAGTTGCCATAAATTCCTTCAATTACACCTGTACGAGCGCTGAGGCGATATTCCCGACCACCGCCGCTCATTGCGACGTAGCTGACCGTGTCGCCGACAGCAAGCGGGGTTGTGGTAGCCTCTGCGATGCCGCCTTGGGGTTGATTCACTTGCATGGTGCTTCTCCTTTGGGTGGTCGGTGTCGAGGGGTTGCAGCCCCTCGGCACCACCTTCTTACTGGCTTTCGCCAGTTGTTTTTTGCTTGCGCACCAGGTGCACAAGCACATTTTCAAGTTCGGCAACCTCTTCGGTTTCTGTCTGCCACAGCAGGACGGCGACGATTTGTTCGGGGCTGCACTCCAGCACCAGAATTTCAAAATCGGTTGCCGCGCTAACTTTCAGAATTTTGACCAGGTCGTCTGGCGCATAGGCCTCGGCGTGAATGATCTTTGAGCTTTCCCCAAACCACTCCCTCAGCTCTTCCAAATGTCTGTGACGGTTCGTTGCGCCGTTTTGGCCGCCGCTTGCAATGACTTGTACGTGCATGGTGCTTCTCCTTTGGGTGGTGACAGACTTTGCAGCGCCTGGCAGGTATTGCCGCTGATGAGTCAGGCCTGGAAGTGCCAGCACTTCACGATGGGTTGCTTCGTGACGACGGCGTTGGTCTTGCTGGCCTGGTGAGCTCGTACTGCACTGTCGGTCGCCTTGTTGACGTCGAGCAGCTTCCGCGAGCGGGAGTCTTTCAAGCGTTCGCGCAGCTCGCTGACGTCAGCGATTTTTTGCCGGTTTTCTGCCGCGCACTTCACGAAGTCGTTGAGGTTGATGGCGATGACGTGGTCTTTCTTGCTGTGGTTGACCACCGGGCCATCGGCGTCCAGGCCTTCCAGGTATTCGTAAACTTCCCAGAATTCAGCCACCACAGGATGGTCGGAGCTGATTGAGGCCTGGCGCTCAATTGCCATACGGATGATCTGCGAGCGGGTGTGCTCGACCTGTGCATCGGTGAGCGGCACCACCATGCACAGGCAGTCGAGCAGAGTGAGCATTTGGGCGTGGTTCTTGTTGATCCGCTCCACCCGGATGTAGCCGCGCAGCTTGTTGCCGCAATGGCTACATTCGCCGTGCTCGTCTTTGAATGGGGTGCCGCAGGCAAAGCAATGGGAGTGCAGATTGCGCAACTTCGCCTCGTAGCCCGCAACCCGCTGGGCGAACAGTTCCATCACCTCCAGTTCTTTACGTACGGCCTGCAGCACAAAGTTGCTGAGTGTCGAGCCTTCTAGCGCGTTGAGCCGATCTGCCGCCGCACGGCTTTCAGCTGTGACGTTGGGTCGCACGAAGTGCAGTTTGACGATCCGGGTCATGATCGCCTCTGAAGCCACCACAGGGGCGTTCTGGCTGATGGCGATGGTGCCGCGAAACGGTGGTTCGTAGGTTTCGTTACCGGCGGTTTTCACACCCTTGGTCGCCAGGGTGCCGCCGCCGTAGTAATCCTTGAGTTCGTCCCATTCGAAGGTTTTGGCGTGGGCCTTGTCGTCGCCGCTACGGTCCGATTCCAGTAGCACAATGGGCATGCCGGAGACCTGGCCCATCAAGCGGCTGCGGCCGGCCTTGGTGGATTTGGACGGGTCAAACCCTTCGTATCCGTCGCGGCCCGCGAGTTTCCACAGCAGCGTGAGCAACGTGGTCTTGCCGGCGCCGGCCTCGCCAGTGGCCTCAAGGAAAGGAAACGACTGGTACCGGCCCCGGATCTGTTCGGCGAACAACGAGCCAAACCAGAAGGTCAACGCCACGATGCCCTGAGCACCAAAGCACTGCCACAGAAGCCCTAGCCACTGGTCATTGTATTTTTTGCCATCCTTTTCAAGATCGATCTTCACACCCTTTTGCAGGGTCTTGAGTTTCAACTTGCCCATCTCAAAAAACTCTTCCTCGTTGATGTGGATCACCTGGCCTTCGCGGATGGCGACGTCGTTGAACACGTAGCAGTGGTATTCCTTGCTGTAGCCCACGTAATCGATGGTCTGAACCGTCTTGATGCCAAAAAGCTGGTCTTTCATGAGTTTGTCCAATTGCTGTCCACTGCCGGTGAACACAGCTCCGGCACCCATGCCGAGAAGTCTTTTCTTGAATTCGCTGGCAGCGGCGACCTGACCACCCGTGAAGGTGTTTTTCACTGAGCCGCCGTCATGCGGGAAGTCGACGCGGAAGAAGTACCAGGACTCGTCGGTAATCTCGTTGCGCTGGAAATAGAGGGCTTTGGGGTAGCAGTTGGCGATCTCGACGACGCAGCCGGCGACGTTCAGTGCCTTCTCCCGCAGCTGCTTTTCATTGAGTGTTTGGGCTTCGTGGCCATCGCTCTTTTCGAGGGCCTGTTTGGCGTTGTTGTATTTCGCCAGGTCCAACTTCCACCAGTACAGGCGGGAGTCGAAACAGAAGTGGAATTCCTCCCGTTCACGCCACTGGTACATGAGCAATGCCTTGTCGCTGGCACTTTCTGCGATCAGCAGGGCGCCCTGGTGGCGGGCTTCTTTCAAGTCATTTTCGATGCGATCAGCGCGGGCTTTTTCGTCGTCGATAAACGCCCAGCGTTGATGCAGATCGTTCCAGTCAACCTTGCGGGCGTCAGGCTGTGACAGCTGAGCAGCCTCGCACGTAAACCCGAGTTCGCGGGCACGGTTGACCCACATACGGGTGTACTTGTGAGCGCCTGGCTCGTTATCCAGAGCCCAAACCAGCTTCGGGGTTTTACCGCCGCGAGCGGTGAACAGGGCCTTGAGCGATTCCTCTGGAAAGGCGTTTGAGGACAGCGCCGCAACCGCAGAGATACCGTTTTGAATGAGCGCTATGGCGTCGAAGATGCCTTCAACGATCCACAGCTCATTTACTTCCAGCAGATCCACGCACGGTGGGCACCACCAGTGCCCTCTGTAGCTCTTGAGGGGTTGGAAGCGGGCCTTCTTCTTACCGAACCGCGACGGTTGGTCAATCAAGCGCTCCCAATACCCGCCGTGCTCCAGGGGAAAGCGCACCGTCGCAGACCCAATATTCAGGTCGCGATCAAAGTAGCTTTCCTGGGTGTACCAACCCTCGATCAGCTCAACGCGGAAACCTCGGGCAAATGTCAGGTACGCCTTTGCGCTGGCGGCAGGTTCGTCACGGGTGGCCGGTGCGCGCTTGCTCCAGTCGTCGAACAGGTCCGGGTACAGCTCTTTGGTGGGAGCCATGTACCTGCAGTTTTTCTCGCGGCCACAGCGGATGAACCAGGGCTCATCGTGGCGCGAAAACAAACGTTTCTGATTGCACTGCGGGCAGGTGCCCTTACGCATGTAATGCGTGCCTTTCATGTGCTGAAGGCCGTAATCAGACTCCAGGCGCTGAAGAACATCAGCGCGGATCTTGTCTTCCATGGGCTTGCGAATCACTGCACATGCTCCGCGGCCGTGACAACGAGCTGTTTTTTCAGCTCGCTGCGCGTCTTGCAGATGCCTGCCAGGTAGGGCAAGTCCTCAAGCACCTTCGGCGCCCGCTGACCACTTGGCACATTCCGGTAGCGGTCGGAGTACCAAATATCAGCCATGGTGACTTCGTACTGACTGGTCAACCACAACAGGTAGTGCTGCGCCTGTTGTTCGTCCAGCTCCAGTTTTATGGTGATTTTGCTCATTTCGGCCACCAGTAAGTTGCAAATTTCCCCTACCCACGCGGTGCGGGCATCTAACAGGGAGGGTTGTGGATTAGTGCGGGAGGTTGCGAGTCAGCAGCAGGCGTGTAGGGAGCAAGCGCGCTGATACGGGATGTCGCTGTTGGGTGCAGTTGTCGAGCAGCAAGATCACCGGGCGGAAGGGGCCGCTGTTGGGATGAATGCCAAGCCAGGCCACGCGCTTGCAGGTCATGCTTTCAAACTCGGCCACCGCCAGTTCAGCGATGCGCTGCACCAGGTGCGTGGGCACCTCAAGCGACTGAGTCAAGTACCGGGTGCAGTTCTCTAAAAGCTGGCTGTCGCCGGCAAGATGCTCGCAACGGTGACGGTACAGATAGGCCACGGCTGCTTGTTGCATTGCGGCACGGTAATCGCTTGCGGGGTTGGTAGTCAGGGCGATGGTGTTCATATAGGTGCGGCCTCCATTTCCAGTTGATCCAGCAAATCGGGTTGATCGGTCTTTGCCGTAAGGTTCTGCCGAGCAAGAAGGCGCACTTTGGTGGGCGCCATGGGCAAAACGGTAAGAGGGCGCTCGATGCCTGATGGGCTGAGCTGGTATTCCCAAACCAAGGAACCGGAGAACGTGGCGCCACACAGCAGGTTGGTGCATTCCGAGTACATCGAGCGGAAACAAGGCGTTTGCCCCTCGGAGGTCCGGATACGCATCGAGCTGCTGCAGCAGGGACAGACCAGCTTGTAGGTGCTCAATGCTTTGGCCCCCGGCTGTGCAACAGAATCGTTGCCAGAACTTCGGAGTGACGAGCTGCCATGTAATGGCTGTGAGCGCGCAAAATCGCCTCGGCTTCGTCTCGCTCAATGACGCCGTCGTCCAGTGCCTTCGCAATGATCTGGTCGACCACACCGCGCTTGGCTGCAGCACGTACCGAACGGTTGTAGAGGTCAACGTTGTCCAGTGTTTCAGGCTTGGCGAGGGGGACGAACATTCCGCCGTACATCGCCGCGATGTATTCCGGCAGGTAGGTGGTGCCCATGTCCTGCTCTAACAGGTGGATCTGTTCGTCACTCAAGGGCCGACTGCCGGCGTTTTCGTAGATGTGGTTATCGAACTTCTTGAGTTCGTATCCAAGGCGGGCTGCAGCGCATTCCCGGCCACCTTCGTAGTCGTTGATCACTGCGCTCATTACTTGGCGCTTGGTCGCTAGAACTGGGCGTTTCATCTTCTGGTTTCTCCCTGGAGTCATCGCCCCTACAGTCGTTTCATACAGCCGGTGCTGAATTTTGCTCGGCGTTTTCCGCGAGGATTCCCGGCAATATTTCTTTGCCGATCATCCGAGACAGGTCTCGTAGGATTTGGAACGTCAACCTGCCACGGGGCAGCTTGTTGTTTCCCGCCCAACGCTGAACCACTTGCGTCACTGTGCGCACCTCATAGCCATGGCTTAGGGCGAACTGACGGAAGTTACTGCCACGCTCGATCAGTCGTGCTTGGATCTGGCGTTTTTCCATGGCTTGGCTCATGGTTCGAGTGTTCCTAGTTGGTTAAGATGTACCTGTTTGTTCGCAGTATACGCACCAAAACGGGTGCGTCAATTGGATTATATGAAAAAATGAGTATAGCCGCTCGCCTGCGCAGCGTTATCGATGACAGAGGCATGTCTATTAAGGAGGCCTCAGAGGTAGTGGGGATCCCATACAGGACGCTCCAAAACTACCTTCTGGGTGAGCGGGAGCCTAACGCGAAGGCCATGGCTGCTATCCGCACTCATTTGGGTATAAGTCTGGATTGGTTGCTGACAGGCGAAGGCTCTATGTGTCTGGGTGTTTCGGCTGAAACATCGGATACGCGGACTGTTAATCAGCAGGAGGAGGCCATCCTTGAGCTGTTCCGCTCGCTCGGAGAGGCCGGTAAGCGGGAGATACAGAGCGCTGCTGAAGAAAAGAAACGCTTAATGGATGTCGAGCAGCGCCTCAAGGATTTGACTGAAGCCCTTGCCGATACCAAACGGCCAGCATAATCTGTACCCATTAAGAACGGATCAGCGTGAAGGAATAGCACTGATCCACTCGCCAAGCCCGGTCTACAGGGATTGCGATTCTGCCGAATCGTCATAGGGAAGTGATTTATGCCTAGCACCACCCCGTCCTCTGTGCGTTCTCATCTCATTTATGCCTTCTGTGGTAAGTCCGAAAAAACAATCGGTGCTTTATTTATCATTAAATTAATTAGTTAGGGCGCAGCAGAGTTATGGAAATTACTGAGTCGATTATTCATGGAGTTCTCAAAGCTCGTGAAACTAATGGTGAAGGTGCGGTAACAATAAAGCCCCGTGCAGTGGTACTGCCTATTGATGCGCGCCTGGATACTTTGGGAGGGGAGGTGCTAACCCTTTACACTCGACTCAGTAACGGCTATGGGACATTTGGTGATGATGCTTTAATTCATCAGTTTCCTATTCTAATGAAAAGATATGTCGATCAGGAGATAGATCTCGTCGAGTTTAGTCGAGGGGTATGTTCGTTGATCTCTGTTCCTATGCAAGAGCAGTGGATGGCCACTACGACTTGGCCGCTTTTTGTTCGATACCATAATCAGGGTAGAGATTGGCTTCTTATAGCAATGTTGAAGCTTAAGGAGGGCGTAGGCATTGATGAGGCGACTCTTGATCTGAATGATTCCTTGTCATTTGATGTTAGTCATTTGTATGAAGCAGCGCGTATTGATATTCAAAAATGGCAGAATAATGAGCAACCATATCTTTCATTTATAAAAAGGCGAGCTGCTGACGCCGATGTTACCAAGTACTTTCGGGTAGCCTTGGCTTGTACTGAATACACTGATGCTCGACATAATACAGAAGTAACAGTCACGGCTCTCAATGATTACTTCGAAAGCGAGGGTTGGGAGCCACTCAAAAGACAAGTTGCTACTGATCGGTTGTATGCTCATTGTGTTGAAAAGAAAGCGAATGATGAGCCAGTAAATTTGGTGGCGTTGTCTGCAATTATTAATGATCAAGCTCCAGAATCATTCATTAATTTCATAAGGGATAACGAGTACGAGGTAAGTGAGGTTTTTTCGCCAAATCCAGCCACTTACAAAAAACTGATGAGGGTTAGTAGGCGGTTTGGTAGTGTTAGTGTAAGCTTTGATGTTAATGATCTTCGGAATGAAACTGTTTATTATGATCCGGAGTTGCAAGGTTTGGTTATAATGAATCCACCAGCAGACCTGCTTGCTGAAATGGATAAGGCTCTCGGTGCTCAAAATGCTGCCAACGACGAAGATTGAGTTAGCTATCGAAGTTTACAAGCTACTGGAGAACCGCACCCTTGAGAACGGTCGCTTGAGGGGGACTCTTCCCTGCGAAGTATTCGAAGAAGCCGTTACAAAGTTGGAAAGGCTCGAGATGCTCCAAAGCTCGTCTGCTGAGAACAGAGAGTTGCTCTTTATGCCTCCTTTGGAGCAAAACGCTTTTTTTGCTTTTTCATTAGATGATTTGCTGTCTACCAGCCAGCGCCGTCAGTCTATACCTGCCAAATTCTATCTGGCTGACATCAACTATTTATATGAGGGTGACTATGAGGCTGCCCCTCCAGAAGTATGTTCCTATGTAGATGCTGTTACCCTGGTCGGATTATTTTCTCCCCCGTTAGCTGATCACGTTGTCCCTAAAGGTGCTGCTAAACTGATTTTTTTCCATGGGGAAAAGATCGAGTTGTTTCTTGAGTATAGTCCTGAGGAGATGTCTTGCTTGAGTGGTGTCTCAGCTTTTGCAAAAGATTATATAAAGACAGAAACGCACGTGGAGCAGAAACGCACTATTGTTAAGTCTATCCTTTTGGAGATGAAAAAGGAGGTTGGTGAGGGAAGATTTCATGTTGGGTTGATTATGTCTCGGTTTGAAGAGTTTGCGAGGCGTGTATCGTCCAGTTATCAATTGTACGTTTCGGAGTTTTCCTTTCAGAAGATAAAGGCTGAAGTTGAAAAGAGTAAATTTGAGGCGCTGGCAAAAATTAACAAAGTTTTTTCCGATATACAGAACCAGCTTTTAGCGGTTCCAGTTGCATTGATAGTTGTTTGCGGTCAGATGGAAGTGGTTGACGGATTCTCTTTGAAGAATTTTTTTATTTTGGTGGGATCGCTTGTTTTTGCAGTTTTTATGTTGTTTTTGATATTGAATCAAAAAAACACCTTGGCAACTGTTTTTTTTGAAATGACTGCAGAGTGGGATTTGATTAAGGGTAAGCATAACGCAGTCAAACTAAAATTTGATGCGCCTTATAAGTTGCTGCGTGTTCGGTACAGGTATCAGTCGTTGTTGTTGGAGATCGTTGGTCTGGTAGTTCTTATATCCTTTGGTGTGGCGCTCGTTATGTTCTTTTATTTTTCTGATAAGGGCGCTGTGCCATGGGGTGCGATTACTTGGACATCCATCGGTATCCTATCTTATGTCGTGTTGAGAGCTGTTTCACTTTTTTGTGATCCTTCCTTAAGAGAAGGTGGCGACAAGTGAGCTGGTGAGTAACATTTAATTATCCAGCTTGCTTTGTTCGCGATTGACAGCGCGTTTCGCCGTCTTCTCACTGGCGTACAACCACCGCAACCTCCTCGGCTTCGTCTGATCCCCTGCCGTAATCGCCTTTTCCTTTCCGGTTTTCTGGTCGCGGTAATACGCGATGATCCCCGTGTAATCGCCCTTGCTCTCTTCCGCCAGATCTTCAACGTTGTCCTCCGGCAACTTGCTCTCCAGCTCCAGGCTGACGATGTAGCCGCCATCCGGACTCAGATTGTGTTGCACGTTGCCCCCGTACCAGATGATCTCGTCGATTTCCGCTTTAACGCCCTGGAGCGTATAGGTCAGTTCGGGGATCAAATCCGGCCGGCCCATCGCGAGCGTGTAGCTGAGCGTGGCACTGCCGCGTTGCAGGCGTCGAAACTCGGCCCTTGCAGCCCTCAGCGCAGATTGCTGGTCGCTGTAGGTATGGCGCAGATCTTTGAGGTTCTCGCCACCGCCGGCAATCGCTTCCTGTTTCTTGGCGCTATGCACATCGTAGAAATAGGCGCGCACCCCGTCGTAGCTGTCGCGATCCGCCTGCAAGTACCGGTGCTGGTCACCGTCAGCGCGAGTCAGCGTAATGTGGGGCAGGGGAAGCCCGCTCGCGGTTTTGCCGCCGCCTGCAGGGATGCACAACAGGCACCCGGCCTTGACGCTGGCCACCGCGTCGAATTCTTCGCCCAGGCGTGTGATCAGGTTGGCGTCCGATTCGTTGGCCTGGTCAAGCTGCAGGATCGGCAACGCACCGAGCGCGCCGGCCACGGTCGAGGTGAGGTTGTTTCCCATGGCGATATCGCCCATGACTTTACCCAGTGTGGTGTTGCTCCAGCTACGCTCGCGCTTGGTCTTGAGTCCCTTGCGTAGATCTGCTGATCGAGCGCGAATGCTGAGCACATCCGGCGCGCCGGTGTGCTCTGTCTCGTCGACGGTGTAGGTGCCCTTGTCCACCAGGCCGGTGTCGCTCCAGCCCAACCACAAGCGAAGTACTGCTCCCTTTGGCGGTATCGACAGCAGGCCGTCATGGTCGCTCAATGTGATCGTGAGCTGGTCGGCCTCGACGCCACGGTTGTCGGTTAGATCCAAGTTCATCAGCCGCGGGCTCACCTTCATGGCGATATCGTTGCCGTCCACCGTGAGACGGAAGGCCGGAACAGGGTAGGCGGCATCCCGGACGAAGCGTTCCGCCGTATCCACGAGGTAACCGGTAACTTTGGACAGCGCGGCCTCTATCACAGCAGCCCCCGGAGAATGTTGAGCCCGGTGCTGGTAGCGGCGCCGAGCAGGTCGATGCGGTCGTCATCGGTACGCTTGAGCGTAAGGGTGAACTCGATGCGCCGTGGCGTGCCGTCTCTGAAGAACACAGTTTTGGTCTCGCTCAGGCTCTCGATCACCCACAGCCCGTATATCCGACCGGTGCCCTCGACCATCGGCCAGGCCTTGCCGGTGTTCGCCATCAACCGCAAGGCGTCCAGGCTGAGCACGCTGCCGGCCAGCTCGGGCAGGATGATGCCGGGGAGTGTAATGGTGTCCTCACCACGGCCGACAAATTGCAGCGCGGGTGGTGCACCGACGCGGCTGTTGCTGGCATGGCGCCAGTTGGTTTGGCGCTGCAACTCCTGGTAAGCGAGGGTCGATAGGCTGAACACGAACATGCCGAGGCTGAGCATCATGGTGATTAATCCCGATCCGATAACTTGCTGCGCTGACGGGCGCGTTTCTCGTTTTCAATCTTGTTGAGCATGGCGCGCATGCTTTTCTCCATGGCTTGCATGTCCATGCCAGGCGCAGCAGCGATAGTGATTTGGTAGGTGTCGTGACTGTCGTAAACCGTCGATGTGCCCGCGCTGCTGATCGGTGGGCGATCATCGACAGCCAACGCCGGCATGGCTGTTGCACTTAGCGCCAGAGTGCCGGCGGCGGTCAGTTGTTTGCTCAAGCTCGACAAGGCGTTGAGCGGCCCTTTTTGTCCGCCCTCCAGGCCTTTTGTCAGCCCTTCCATGGTGAAGCCGCCCAGTTCCGCGAACACGCGGGATGGGCTGTGGATGCCTAGCTTTTCCTTGAACCAACCGATGCTGGAGTCACCGATGGAGCTGATAGCGCCCTTCACAGCGCCGAGCCCTGCGGTCAGGCCATTGACCAGGCCGTTGACGATCATGCCGCCGAACTCGGTGAATTTCCCCGGCAGCTCTACGCCGAAGTAATTCATCACCCCGGCGAACGCCTGGTAGAACAAGCCAAGCGGACTAAAGTTGACGATCAATTGCAGGATGCCGGCGAGGCCCTGGTCAAAGCTGGCTTTGATGGTGGTCCACACGTTGACTGCGCCGGTTGCGACAGAGCCGATGCTCTGCAGCAGGGTCATGAGCATGTTGCCAATGGCCGCGCCAAATCGCTGGCCCATCGACTGTGCTGCACCGCCGACGTCTTCGACCGGTTTCAGCAGGTCAGTGAACCAACCGATCACTCCACTGATGCCGGAGGAGATCATGCTGAACAACGGGCGGACAATGCTGCCAAGCAGGCGCAACGCGAAACCGATAATCGGGATGGAGTAGGCGGCTTTCGCCAGGCTGATCAGCAGCCCGCCGAACTTACCAAACCCGGCAAGGACCGGCTGCAGGGCTTCAGTGAGCCCCTGCCAGAAGCCGAGGAAGAACCCTTTAATCGGCTTCCAGTATTTGTAAATCAGCGCTGCAATGGCGACCAGGCCAGCGACAGCGGCGATCAGCCACCCGATCGGTGTAGCAAGTATGGCTGCGCCTACCGCGCTGATTGCGCCGCCGAGCATTGGCAATACGCTGACCGCAGCAATCCGCGCGGAGCTGACTAGCGTAGGGATAACGCTCATCATGCCGCCAGCGGCACGACTGGCTGTGACCGTCTTCCAGATTCGGCCCATCCGGCCGACCTCGGTACCGGCGCTGGCGGCAGCAATACGGGTGCCGATCAACTGAGCTTTGATGCTGCCCAAGCGAATGCCAAACAGCGCCATGCCGTACCGCAGCACTGCGAAGGGGCCGAGCATGCTTGCCATGGTCAACGCCAAAGTACCGAACACCAGAGCCGCCGCTGCTACGGCGGCGGCGACTTTGACCAAGCCCCCGGCCAGCTTCGGATTTTCCCGTGCCCAGGTGCCTACCCTGTTTGCGATTTCACCGGCTGTATTGATCAGGTCTTTCAAGTCGGGGGCAACTGCTGCACCGAATTCAGCCATGGCGTTGGTGAAGCTACCCTCAGCGGCTTCCATGACGTTGGTGAGGGTGCCGAGCTGTTCGTTAACGCGGGTGCGCAGATCGGCCTGGACTCTCAGCTTTTCTTGAATTTCCTGATAGCCGGCCAGCCCCTTGTTCATCATGGTGTTCAAGGTGGTCATTGTTTCAGCGTCGTCGCCAAAGAGCTTACTGATGACGGCTGTACGGTCGGTATCGTTCAGAACCTTCAGCTTTTCGACTTGCGCGTACAGGTTCTCCAGTCCAGCAAAGTTGCCTTTGTCATCCGTGAATTTGAGAGAGACGCCCTTGTTCGCGCCTGCTGCGATGCTGTTGGCTTTATCGACTTTGTCTTGATTCAAGCCTGCCTGGAAAATTTTACGAAAAGCGTTACCCGCTGAGCTGCCGTCCATGCTGGCCTGGTCCATCATGATGAGCAGTGGTGCTAGTTCTTTAGCTGCATCAATGCCCGACTTCTTGATGACATCCATGACAGGTGAGATTTTGCTGAAGCCCTGAATCATGTTGCTTGGTTCCATACCTGCATAGAAACCGCGCTGGATGGTGTCCATGAGCCCCATCATGTCTTTTTCAGTGGTCCGCGTGGCGTCCTGCATTTTGGCGGCAAACTCAGCCGCCTCAGTGGCTTCCATCTTCATTTGCACACCGAGATATGCTGCTGCCTCCCCGGTGCCGCCAAGGATGCTTTGGGCACTGATGCCCTGCCGTCGAAGCATCGTCATCATGTTCTGGAAGTCTGCCGTCGTGCCTGGCAGACGGTCGCCCAGCTTGGTCGCCAGGTCTGTGATCTTCTGGAAGTCGGCGGAAACCTTGCCGGTGTCGTCCATCATCGACACCTTGAGCTGCGTGGCAGAGTCCTCATTCGGGGCAAAGGCTTTGATTGCCGACACCACGGGACGGCTGGCGGCGTAGCCCGCGCCAAGGCTGGCGGCGCCGGATACAGCAACACTGCCAGCCAGGCTCTGGGTTTTGTCGTAGGTGGCGCGCGCTTTTGCCAGGCTGTCCTGCTTGCGCTTCAACGCATCCAGGTGGTCAATCTGCAACTTCATGGCCTGGGTGGCGGTGTCGATATCGCGCTTGAGCTTAAGCTCGTGTGCGCCCAGGGCATTGGTGTTGATGCCGACGTTTTTAAGCTGCACGCCGAGGTTGCCGAGTTTTACTTGCTGCTGGCCGTACTGCTCGCCCAAGCGTTTCGACTCGGCGGTGTGCTGTTTCAGCAGGGCGAACTGGTCCTTGAACGGGGTTTCCAGGCGCCGGATCTCGTCGCGCAGACTGGCATGGCCCGCACGACTGGTGCGCAACTGCGCGTTGTTCAGGGTGAACCGGTCAGCCAGGGTCTTTTCCTTGGCCGCGAGCTGGTCCAACTGGGTCTTGCGCTCCCGCTGGGCGGCTGTGAGGCGAGTGTATTCGTCATGCTGCGCTCGGGTCAGGGCGTTGCCCTTCTGCATCAGAGCATTGAGCGCGGCGATCTGGCTGGCGGATTTGCGGTGTTCGTCGCCCATCAGCCCCAGGGCATTGCGTGTCCCGGTGAGTTCGCGCTTGAGGTCGGTCTGGCTGGTTTTGAGCGCGTCAACCTTCTGCCGGGACTTGTCGAACAGCGCCTGGGTCGGCGCGAGCTGCTGCCGGACCTTGGCCGTCTCGCGGGCGAGTTCGCCTACCTTGGCGTTGTTGGCGGCGAGCGCCTCAGATGTCGCGCGGGTTGCGGCCTGCAGTTCACGCCAGGCGCTGACGTCGCGTTGCTGGGTGTTGAGTTCTTTCAGGCGGTCGCGGGCGGCTTTGAGGGCGCGGGCTGTTTCCTTGCTGCCGCCCGTGATTTTGTTCAGGGGACCTGTGGCCTTATCAATGGCGCTGAGCAGCACCTGAAGTCTCAGATCATTCCCCATCGTTGGAACTCCGCACCCTGGCGCGCTCGCGCCAGTCCATCAGGTCTTGCAGGCCCAACCGATCCATATCAGCCGGTGCCCAATGAAAAACCACGGCCAGATCGGCCATGGCGTCCTCTACGCGACGAGGGAGGCGTCCGTCATCGCCGACTTCTGCAACAAAAAACCAGAAATCTTGCTGCTCAGAGCCAGCAGGTCGGCCGGGTCCATGCCGGCGACTTCGACGGCAGTGATGCTCGGCGAGCTGATGCGCGGCAGAACCTTGATCAGGCTGCCGACGTCCATCTGCAGCAGCTCCACCAGGCTCACGCCGCGCAACTCGCCGGAGTTCGGCTTGCGCAGGGTGATGCTGTCGATGCTGGTGGTCCCGCGACGGATTGGCGTGTCGAGGGTGACGGTGTTGTTGTCGGCCAGCTGCTGCACGTCGGGCTGTTCGGTGGTTTCGTTCTTCATGGGAGTTGCTCCTGGTAATTAAAAGGCGAGGTTCGATTGAGGGGACGGATCAGATGCCCATGCCGGTGCGGTGCTTCTCCAGCATGTCCACGCCATTGACCTTCTCGACGAAGTTGAGCAGGTCGATTTCGATGATTTCTTCGCCATCCACGGTCAGCTTGTAGTAGCTGCAGGTGGTGGTCATGGAGTGCTCGGTGTCCTCACCAGGCTGGGCATCACCCATCTCGATGGTCTCGTGGCGACCGCGCACGACGACTTCCACGTTGCTGACTTCGCCCGTGTCGTCCTGCTGGTAAGGGCCTGAGAATCGCAGGGCCACGCTGGAGGCGTTGACCGCGCCGAACTGGCGCAGAGAGATCAGATCGAGGCCACCGGTCTTCCATTCGAACTGGATGCCGTCGTCGGACATGCCCAGGTCAGCTTTGACCGGGCCGTTCATGCCGCCGCCGCGATAGGCTTCCATCTTGCGGCCGAGGGAGGGCAGGGTGAGGGACTTCACCAAGCCGAGGTAGCTGTTGCCATCATTGAACAGGTTGAGGTTTTTGAGCTTGCGAGGCATTGCCATGGCGGTGTTCTCCGGGATACGTGTTCAGGGTGAACTCCCCTCGCGGGGAGGCCCGGTTTAGCTGCTGATGCCCTTGGCGAAGTCGATCAGATAACGGTCGGTGATTCGCTGACGGAATGTGAGGTCTTCAAGCGGTGGCACTGGGGTGTAGTCGTAATCAAGCCAGAGCTTGCCGGCCTTGAGGGTGTCTTTGGTGTTGATGTCGTCCGGGTTCCAGCAGCTGCCGCCGATCAGGTAGCCCTGGGATTTCAACTCGCGCATCTTGGCGCTTACGCCTTCGACCAGGTCGCGCACCAGGGAGGCGTGCATAGGACGGTCAACTGCCCACATGTGCGCCTCGCCCATGGTGTCCGCGAGGATTTGCGCGGTGCGGGTGTAGTTTTCGAAGGCGAACAACGGGTCATCGCTGCAGGTGCGGCTACCCCAAAAGCGGAAGCCGTTGGCGTTGATCAGGGTGGTGACGTCGTTGCTGTTGAGGTAGTTGGCGTCGGTGGCCGGGTTTTGCAGGTCCCAGAACACGTCGGCGCTGATACCGGTGACGCCGCTGACGGCCACGTTGGAGAGGGTCTTGTGCCAGCCTGTCTCCTGATCGATCTTGGCGCGCAGGCCCAGCGCACGGGCCACTGCCGAGGCGGTGGTGGTCTTGTTGGCGACGGTGTCCCAGTTCTGGAAGTCCGGCCAGATCACCATCATCTCGCGGGCGCCGAAGTTCTCGCGGTAAGCGACTACCTCTTCCTTGGTTTTGCAGCCCCAGGCGCTGACGTAAGCAAATGCGCGAAGGTCTTTGGCGATGGCGCCGAGGGCGGTGGCCACCGGCAAACTGTCCAGGCCTGGCACGCCGAGAATGCGCGGCGTCATGCCCACGCGTGACTTGGCCGCGAGCAAAGCTTTCATGCCGGTGTACTGACCGGTAGGAGTGGTGCCGCCGATCAGGGCGCTGGTGGTAGCCGCTTCGTCGGCGCCTTCTTTGACCCGCACGACGATGACATAGGGCTTGGTCTGGTCGGCGATGCCTTGCAGGCTCGCGGCCAGGGTGCCCTTAACGCCGGCTTTACCAACAGCGGTTTGCACGTTGGTGAGCAGGACGGGCGTGTCCAGTGGGAAAACGAGTGGGTCCGCATCTTCAGCCGTGCAAACCATGCCGATAACTGCGGTGGGAATAGTGCGAATGGGGCGGGTGCCGTCGTTGAGTTCGATGACCCGCACACCGTGGAGATAATCGGCCATGAGTTGGTGCCTGCGCTGTGATGGAATGACAGTGCAGAGGTTGCCGCGCGCGCGCCGGCTGGGCGAGCGCGTGGGGTTGTAGAGACGGGCTTTACAGGGTGACGGGATCGGTCAGCGGGTTTGCTCTGCGATCCAGGCGGGGGCAGCGGGGCGAGCGTCCGTCTTCGGGAAGCCGCCCGAGGCAGGCCAGTCTCGCAACTGCTGAATATAATCAATGAGCTCGCCAAACTGAGCAGCAGTTAAAGTCGTGGTCCGGCCCGCGTCTAATTCATCCCTGTGTCGCTCGCGCAGCCAGTTGAGGCTATCGATTTCAGTATCACGCCACTGTCTTGCTTGAGCGATAAGGATCTCGTCTGAGGGCGGCTCACGATTTACCAAGACCGGGAACCCTTTTGTATCCGAAGAGATTTTGCGCCCCGCAGCTTCCCCGATCAGCAAGGCAGCGCGCTGATCTTGAGTAATTTTGACTGCGTCGGCCGGTATCGACTGGTGGACTTCATCGTCGTAAAAACCGCCGGTTGTACGTGCGTAGTAGAGCATGGTCCCTTCCTTATTTTCCGAGTGCGCGCCAGTAAATAACTTGCGGCAACGTAGCTGAACTTGTGACGATTCCTCGCTCTCTACCTCGCGCCTCGCCCCCAACGTACCCGACAGGGCTACTGGAGGCAGTCGCGATGAAGCTAAAGCACTCGGTTGGAAACGCCAGTGGAAAAGTCACTCCAACCGGTTCGTTTGCCACGCCCGTCGTGACGACTTCGCCCCACTGCTCAATTAAGCCGCTTGGATCAAATTTATATCCAGGAGTGGTTAACGATGCGTTGAACATCTTGGATGTTTTAAGCGGTTCACTGCCTAAATGACCACGCCATACACTGCCCTCGCGAACAACAATCACATCGCCGCCTGGCGAAAACGTGTAAGGGGTCGAAACAGCAAGGTTATTCATAGCGAGCTGATCGCCAGCAGCAATAGTGACTTTCGAAGTAGTCGACGATGGGCCTGCCGACAGCAGGTACGCTGAGCCTTCTGGTACCGTGGAGGCCGGGGGCAACGTCACTACCACACCACCCGCCAACTCAAGACGCATCCCCAGTTCTTCAACACTCAGGGCACGACTCTGTAAGATGCCGTGACCACCGGCGAAATTGCCAAGTGCACGCATCACAAACTCGGTGTTAGCTACGCGTTTGGAACGATCATTAACTGGTGGGGTTGGTGCGTTCTGTCCTCCGGCCCACTGAAACGAAAGAGGCGTCGTGCCCAACACAATCGGCGCGTCAGTGATCAACTGCCAGAGCGTGTCGCCATTGGCGGCGCCGCGCTCAACGTGAACCAACAAACCAGGTGTCACCTCCGCGCCGACATCAGCATCCGCTGTACGGGTCCAGATTTCGGCGGTGGTGAGGTACAAGCCATTGTCTTTGCCCTGGGCCTGGTCTTTCACCAGTACCCGCGAGCCTACCGGCACTACCACGCCGTCGATGGTTTGCGCCCCGGCTAGGACGATAGGACCGGTGGTCGCTACCAGTACTGACTGTTTCACGTCCTGTTGATTGATCGCATCTGTGATGGAGTCGGTAACGAACTTGCGAGTGGCGAGTACCACTGCCGGATCGATCATCAGCACTACATTTGCGGCGCTGGAGACGATGAAGTTCATGCGCACCACCTGTGTCCGGCCTGAGCCCTGAGACATCAGCGGTTTGTAGCTAGGCGCACAGTTCGCCACGGCGACCAGGTCGCCGTCACCGTCGTACAGCCCGATCTCACGAATCCACCATCCGCCTTCGTCGGCCGGAATGATCTGCTCGGCGATAAGGATGTTGGCGTTAGCGGGGTCAATCGAGAGCTTGTTCAACGGCCTGCGGCGGCGCTCGTTGATCAGCTTCTTCTGGCTCCGGTCGGGAATCGGGTCGGTGCCGTTTGCATCACCCACGCCCATTTCGGTGAGCTTCCAGGGGATGCCCAGGGCGTCCGCGTTCGCCTGTTTGGCTTCACCGACGGCGGTGAGAATCGCAAAGAACTGTGAGTTGGGATCAATCATGGGTAGATGTCCAGTGTGTCGATGGAGTGTTCCCGGCCAGCGGCGCCGATGTAGCACGTGAGGTTGATAACCCCTGGTACTGGCGGATAAATGTCGAGGGTGTCGATGGTGTGTTCGCGCCCAGGTGCCCCGATAACGCCCGTGGTGTCGATGTCGCGAAGGACTGGCGGATAGACGTCGATTTCATCGCCGTCGTAAGTGCTGGCGAAAATGTTGATGCCGCCGGTGGTTTCGAGGCTGATGGCCAGGCCGGTCAGGTGGCGGGTGAGTGGCTTGGCATCGTCGATCAGCCAGGTCAGTTCCTGGTACATCTCTTCGGTAATACCGGTTTCAAGCACTCCGACCTTCAACGCGAAGGTCGCGGGTACGCCTTCGGGGGTTGTCTGCCACCACTCAAGCACCTCGATCAGGTAGCCGAGCGGTTCCACCACGCGACGCAGCGCGCCGATGGTGCCTTTGCGAGAGTGGATGTAATGGGAGGAACGGATTGCCGCGCGTTTCGCAGCCTCCGTCCACCTGCTGTCCCAGCGATCAACCGAAAAAGCCCAAGCCAGATAGGGCAACAGGTCGACGGGGCAGGTGTTCGGGTTGCAGAGCTGTCGCAAAGGAATGGGGACGCGCTGGATCTGCGCGAGTGCCTGAGCAGCCTGGCGCTCCAGCGGTGTAGCGTTTCCCGGTAACAGCTGCTGCGCACCCATTACTCAACGCCTCGGCTTAATTTGATGCCAGTGCAATAGGGCGCTTGAGCTTTGGTCGCGACGATGTCCACCCAGCCTTCCAGTTCGACCTTGCGCACGCCTTCGACGTGGAGCGCGGCATGCAGGGCCGATTCTGAAACCTCCATCCCCAAGCGGCGCCGTTGATGAACGTAGGCCAGCAGGCGCTGTTCGGCCGCAGCCAAGATTGGTTCCGACTCCGGGCCGCTCGACAACAAATAGAGCTTGGCCTCGACTTGGTAATTCAGGATCTGCGCGCCTTGAACGGTGAGTCGGTCGGCCACCGGCCGGCGGTCATCATCGCTTAGGTAAGTGTTGACGATAGCGAGCAGCTCGGGGGGAGCCGTACCATCGCCCAGTAGTGATTGCACCGTGACCACGGCGACGGCAGGCGAGGGGCTTTCCGCGGTGGCGTCGGCCACGCGACCGTCCGCTGCCCTGGCATGGAAGATGTAGCTGTTGCGCGGGCCGGCGGTGCTCAACCCTTCCCAAGCCATTTGCGCACGCTCGCGCAGGCTGTCGTCGCTTTCCATCAAAGTGGGGATCGGCGGCACGGCATTGGCCTTGCCTTCCTGAATCACCAGACGCTTGACGTTGAAGTTGCCGGCCAACTGTTCCAGGTCAGTTCCACGCGCGGTGGCGAGCAGGTTGGCAAGCGACGCTTCATTGACTCGCTGACGCCATACGGTCTCGCGGTAGGTGTTTTCCTGCAGCAGCTTGGTGAGCGGCTCCGACTCTATCTCCAGTCGTGCCGCGATCTGGGCCTGCTCTTCGACCGGCCAGAGGCTGATCATGTAAGCCTTTCGCTCGGCCAGGATCTGTTCGAAGTCGATCTGCTCGACGATCTGCGGCGGCGGCAGCTGGCTGAGGTCGATGGCGGCGAAACTGTTCATACACTGCCTCCCAGCTGCAGCGGCACGCTGAGGCTTAGCGGCTCATTGGTATCCACCACAGTGCCCTCCAGATCGATCGAGGCCTGGCCCTGCATGTTCGCTTCCGCGAACTGCACGCGGCTCAGGCTGATGCGGGTTTCCCAGCGCATAAGGGCCATGACGGTGGCCGCGTAAACGCGCAGACGGTTGACGTCGTTGAAGGGGTGATCCACCAACTCGGGCACCAAGCTGCCGTATTCGCGGCGCATTACACGCGTGCCAATGCGGGTGGTGAGAATGTCGGTGATCGCCTGACTGATGTGCTCGCGCTCGCTGATGGCGCCGCCGGTATGTCGGTTCATGATGGGATCGGTACCCCCGACTGCTCGCCACCCTGCTTAACGCCAGAGGTAAGGTGATTTACCAGGCTGACTTTCGCCGCGACCACGTCAATCGACACGTCCACCCGACCGGTGACGGTCTGATTCCCGGTCTGGATGTAGTCGCCTTTGTGTGTGATGTCGCCGACCAGGTTGATGCCGCCGGTGCTGATTAGATTGGTGGTACCACCGTCGACCAGCGTGGCGTTGAGGTGGTGGTCCACGCTGTCGTATTCGATCACCGTGCCGTCGGAGTAGGTACGACGGTGCAGGCCTGGGCGGTTGCCGTTGGCCGGGACGAGGTCACTGAATACGCCAGTCACGGCGATCCCGTTGGCGAGCTGGCCCGAAGGGCTAAGCAGGATCACCTGTTCACCGATAGTGGGCGGGTCCCATTCGCGGTCAGCTCCGGCGCGCAATGCGAGCCAGGGAAGCCAGGCAGTGGTCAGCTTTCCGGTTGTCACCTGCACGCGCGGTGGCTCCATCTGCACGGCGGCGATGACGCCGAAGCGGATGAGGTTTTCGAGCAGGCGGGCGAGGGCGGCTAGGTTGTTCATGGCGCCGATGGTGGCGCCACGCGCGTGCGGGCGCAGCTTCGGCGCCTTGTAGGAAGGGTGCTTACAGTGTCAGGTGGGCCAATAAGCTGTCGCGTATCAAATCGAGGTCTTCGTCCGTAAAGCCCAATACTTCACGCTGTTCATAGCGCACTTCGGGCGCGTCGCGCTCCGCGCGGTCCTTCAATCCGAACTGGTGAACCCTGGCGATGCGGGAGATCCGCCCGGTAAATCCCACCGTCACGGCGTTGCTGTCGCCTCGGGCCTTCATATAGGTCGCGGTACGCAGTTTTTTGAACATCTCAACCTTACGCCGGATACGGCCTTGCTTGCCGCGCAAGTCCCGCTTTTTTCGTGGTGCGAACTTGCTGCCATCCGGGTTTTGCTGTGTCAGTACCCGCTTTTGTTGGCTGCGTCGCAGTTCCTGGCCGATGGAGCGGGCGAGCTGATTGCGGGCGCCTGGCTGGAGTTGCTCCAGCAGGCCGGACGCCCAGGTCTCCAGGGCTTCCAGCTTACTTGTCATCAGGCACTACCCATTCGCTGGCGTTGCCATGAGAACCTGGCACCCAATTCGGATCGAGGTAACCCGCCACTCGCTGCGGCTCGCCGGCATGCTTCACGGTTGTGTTGCCTTGAGCATCCGTGCCTACCACTACCCGCTCTGTCAGGCGCAATGTAAGGCCGAGATCTACCTTGTCTTTATCCAGAATGTCGGCCTCGAACTGAATACCGTTCTGCATTTTTTCGTAGTTTTCGAGCAGCTCCGGTTGGTTGATGCTGATCCACCCCAGCACGGGCAGCATCACGCTGTCAGGGTGCCCCGCGAAGGCGGTAAAGATGATCTGCAGATCGTAGCTGTACTCAAAAGAAAGAGTCGCCGCAGCGGTGCAGCGAACCTTGCCGTTGTCGATGAAGATCAACAACAGGTCGGGGTTGTGCTGCAGCTCGGCAACGGTGGTCAACAGGTGAGCGCGCAGGCTCTCGGGCTTGTTCATGGGTGGGCCTGCTGGTGTTTGTAGACCATATCGACCTGGGCGGCGCAATCGGCCCAGGCGGCTTCGACGCGGTCTTCATCGGTGAGCAGGTCGCCGTTATTGGCTGGGCTTGTCGCCGGCAACTGGCACGGCACCACGGCCGGACAGCCAGTCACGGTAAGCTGCGGCGCTGGTGAGGGCGGGGCGCTCGCGCAGCCTGCGAGCAGCGTCAGGCAGAGGCTGAGCAGCCCAGTCACGTAGTTCGTCGTTCTCACGTTTCAGTTCCTCTATGGTTCGTGCGCGCTTTGCCAGGGCCTGGCGCAGTTGATCCTGCTGGGCGCGCAGAGCTGACTGGTTTTCGCGCTCTTGCTTCAGGGTGGCGGTGAGAGTGTTGGCGGTCGCCAGGTTGCGGTCGGCGTCTTCGCGGGCCTTCTTGGCCGCGCTCTTTGCCAGGTCTGTTTGGCTTTCGGCGGTATTGATGCGCTGTTGTTGACCCCAGATCAGCAGCGCCAGGGCACCGAGCAGGGCAATGCCGTACAGGCCCTGGCGTAGGGTGCTCACGCGCGGTACCAGCCGAGTTTGTTCATGGCAGCGGCGTCGAGCTGCTTGATCGGGCCGCGTACGATTACGGCCCTTGCGTTGTTCATCAGCTGGATGCACTCGGCCAGCCGTAGCATATCGGCTTGTTCGGTCGATTCCGGGACCACCAGCAGATCCCCGTCGCGCACACGGAGTTTCTTCACTGCTTCGAAGTCAATCATGCCGCCACCCCCTGTCCGCACTCACAGCCAGCGTGCCGCTCATAGGCGCGCTGCAGCTTGGTGTCGTAAAGATTCCGCAGGTAATCCGGCCCGTTGTAGAGCCGGGCAAACTCGGCCCATTTGCGGGCTTTCAGCGCCTTGTGCAGCACCGGGTCTGTTTCAATGAAGCGCGTGAAAGCGTCGAACTGCTGCGATTCGCCGGCACTCATCGCCGCCACGAAGTCCTGCACGCTCGCGTAGCCAAGGCGCTCCCAGTGATACCCCATGATCTGAAAAGCGCCCCAGGATGCCGACTCCAGCGCGGCCGTGTCGTCGATGTGACGGGCCATGGTCAGGCGTTGGTGCTCGGCGGTGCCGCCGATATAGCCACCGGCCTTCGGGTTGACTAGGGCGGGATTGGTCGCGGCGAGTTCATCGGCATGGCGCTTGATCTCCGCCGGATCATCACCCGGGTGTCGAACCTTCGCGAGCTGTCGGTACATGACGTGCCGTTCGAACAGGATCACCGGCTTGCCGTTTTCGAGGAAACCTTTACCTTTCGATTCCACTTCGTTGACGGCGTAGATAGTCGCCAGCGGCACGCCGAGGCGTTCAGCAGCGGTTACCAGGTCGTGATTGCGCAGCAGTTGGGCACAGTCCCCGCCTGCCAGGCTGGCTTGGGTCTTAGTGCCGGCAACGCCATCGGCCACCAAGCCGGCTTTCAGCTGATAGGCACGTACGGCTATCTCGGTGGCGTCACCGTAGTGGCCGTCCGGTACCAGGTTGGCACCGAACCTGTTGAGGTTCTTTTGCAGAATAAGCACTGCCTGGGAGCGGTCGCCGTGGCGAAGGGTGGTGGTCATGCACTGGGCCTCAACAGGGCGGCGACGTTGCCGCGTGAACGGAAAATCAGGATGCAGAGCAGCACGATGGCTGCGGCCTGGCCGAGGCTCGTCGGCTGACGGTCCAGCAGGATTTCCAGACCGCAGATGCAGAGCACGCCGCCAAACAGGCTTGCCAGCAGGGAGATGCTGCGCCGGTACCGCGCATCCCCTCGGGTGTAACAGGCCAGGCGCAGAGCGCTGAGCAAGTAGGCGATTGCCGCGATCAACTGCACGGCCAGTTCGATGTTCGGCATATCAGGTGCCCCCTCGGATGCGACGCCAGATGTCCCAGATGTCCGCCTTTTCCACCCACACCATCAGTTTGATGCTGATCGGGATGACCACCAGGGCACAGAGGAAAGCGCTACCGCCGCTGGTGATGAACGGGATTGCTTGCAAGGCCATGGGTGCGAACAGGTAGCCCACCCCGGCCGATAGGAACAGAGAGCCCAGGCGCTGCCAGACCTTGAGGTCGCGCTTGGTGCTGGTGACCAGCCAAGCGCCGAGGATGGCGCCGAATAGCGCCCCGTCGTCGATGACTGGCGTAACGCTCGCCAGGCCCAAGCCAATGAGCAGGCCGGACACAACGCTGGAAGTCGGATCAGCCATGGTGTGGGTTTCCTTGGTAGCAGTGGGTCAGTCCCATAGGTTCACCATCTGCCGTTGTGGCGCGCTGGTCTGGGCTTCGGGCATGTTGATAACGAGGCCTTGTGGCAGGACGGGGCCGTAGTCGGCCAGGCCGGGGTTCGCCTGCAGCACTGCTTCGGTGACGCCTGCGGTTCGGCCGTAATACCGCCAGCACAGGGCGTCGACTGTGTCGTTTTGATTGGCGCGGACGGCGACGGCCATCAGATCAGCTCCACGGTGGTGCGGCTTTTTTCAAGAAAATCACGCACCGCCCAACGCAGATCTCGACGGTAGTCATCGATGGTAGGTGCGACCTCTTCGGCCTTGTTGTTGCCGGTGTTGGTGGCGCTGTAGTCGCGAAAGCGTTCGCAGACCTCGGCGCCGGTACCGGCCTCGATCGCACGGCGGTAGAGGTGAGCCTTTACCGATACGTCTTTGATCCGATCACCTGGTACGGCGTCCAGCGTGGCGTAACCAGCTGCCTGTTGAGCTGCTCTCCAGTCACTCAGCTCGCGGTTGAGGTTAATAGCGGCAGAGATCACGGCGGTTTCCAAGCGGGCCGGGGTGACGCTGGAGTCGATGCGCAGGGTGGCGCGCAGGCTATCCAGGTCAATCGACGGCCAGAACGGGTCGGTGTTGATGTGGCCGCTGGCGACGGTGCCGCTGGCTACAAATGCGCTCATGAGACTGCACTCAAAAATAGGTCGCCGGTGGTCGGGGCTTCACGTTCAGGAGGAGCGGCCTGGCCGATCCGCCCCGAGCCGGCGGGGTGCGTGGGGACGCTCAGTTAGCTGCAGGAGCAGCGTATTTTTTCAGGAGACGCTCGACGCGCTCCAAATCCTTCTTGCCACCGCAGTTGGTGTTCAGCTCGATGGCACGGGACAGATATTTTTTCGAGGACTCCAGGTGACACAGGACGGCCACCTTGCTTTCCGACTTGTCGTCGTCGGAAACCATCTCCGCGAAAGCCTTGCCCAGGGCCAGATGCAGCTTGGCTTTAGCCTGGTCGGGCATGTCTTCTTCACCTGCGATTTGCTCAGTGCGCAGCAGCAGATCCACGTCGAACGTGCCACCGGCCTTCTGCGCCTTTAGGGCGACTTCGGCAATTTCTTCGGCAACGATGGTGCCGGTCGTGCGTTCGAAGCGGTCAGGCATGAGCAATGCGTACTGGATAACGTACTCGGCAATGTCCAGGGCGCCGGCAAAGTCGCCGGCATCCATTCGCCAAACCATCAAAGTGGTCAGCACCTGGTCCTGGGCGCCCTTACCGCCTGCCAGAACGCCTTCCACGTATGGGACGTACTCGGGCAGCAGTTGCTTTTTCAGCTCTGCTTTGCCCTCGGTGGATTGCACCTGTTTCAGGCGCAAGTAGTCCTGCTGGAGCTTCGCCAGGTGGAGTTCGTAAACAGTGGAACCTTCCATGGTCATGGCTGGGCCGGCCACAGCAGCCGCTGCAACGGCTGCTGTGACGCGCTGGAAGTGACGACGGCAAGGGTTGGTCATGGTTGCCCGCCTTAGCTCAGGGTGATGTTTTCGGCCATGGCTGCGCAGCCAAGGTCTTCGATCACGTAGGCTTCGTTGACCGACTCGTAGTTTTCAATACGGTCGCGTTTGGCGTTATCAACCACCGTGCGGCGGCGGGTGCCTTCCTGCCAGTAGATCGACAGGTTGTCGAGGCGGGTAACCAGCAGGCCGTTCGGCGGGAAGTGAGGTACTCGCACCGCCGGCAGGTTACCGATGCGCTTCTGGCTGGTGACGATATCGGCCGCGAGCATTTCGGTCGGCGCTTGGGTTTTGTTGATGATCGGGAAGTACTTGTCGGCCAGCAGCTGGCGACCGCAGATCACCACCAGGTCAGTGTCTTCCTGGTACCAGGGCTCGATGAACTCGTTGACCATGCTCACGACCAGGGCGTCGATGTTTTCGAAGTCTTTGCCCGCGCCGATCTGGATCTTGCCGCTGCCGTCGACCACCTCTTTCATAACGCGTGCAGGGTTCTCCAGGCGCATCTTTTGCAGCCATCCGACGTTAACGTCCTGCAGCAGCTTGTTGATGTCCGGTTTAGAGGTCGCCGCACGGCTGGTACCGTTCCAGCCAATCATGATCCGGTTGAGCGCCTGGGCCCGGATGATGGCGTCACGGATACGCGCCTGGAAGTCTTTGAACTTGGCCCATTGATCCAGCTTCTGGTAACGCAGGCCCGTATCGAAGTTGGTTTGGGTGCAGGTGTAGCTACGGTTGTCGAGGCCGGTAGGGTCGCGTGGCTCGCGGTCTTGCTGGGTGGTATCGGTGGTGCCGGCAATAGTACCGTCGATACCGATGCCGATTTTTTCGCCCGACTGCTCAGCCACGCCGTAGACGTTGATCGAGCTGAGAAACGCGCTCGACTCCTGCATCCGGGTTTCCAACGTCTGTGCAACGGATGGAGCAGCTGTGAATTTGGTGGTGACGTCGCTCACGCCGTGCAATTGGGCGAGTTGTTGCAGGTAAGCGTTGAAAAGAACGCGAGTATCGTTACGCATGGTGTTCTCCGATGTTCCTTGGCTGGGTGTTGTCCGTGATCTGGATTAGCAGTCGGTGACGAGTGCGCCGTCACCGCCCGTAGCCGGCGGGCGAACCGAGTACTGCGGTTTCTGGCCGGTGGTGTCCGGGGTTTTTTCGAGCTGTTGAACCAACGCGGTGAAGTCGGCAGACAGCTTCTCGTGAGCGGTCTGCAGCTTTTCGCGGGCGGTTTTTTCGGCGGTAAAGGCTTCGCCCTGACCGGCGACATGCTCGGCCATGGCCTCAACAGCCTGGCCGAGTTCAGTGAATAGGGCGGCGTCCTTGCCTTCCTTGTCCTTGCTTTTGCCGATTAGGTCGAGAACGCGGCTGAAAAGCCCTGCGACTTTGCCGCCTTCGTCCTCGACTTCTTCGAATTCAAGTTCAATCTCGACGACCTCTGAGAAGAGGTTGCCGGGATCGCGTTTGCGACTGGTCAGCGGGTTCATGTCCGGGTGCTGGGCGCTGAACGTCAGCATCTCAGTGCCCAGGCTGGCCGGGGTATCGGTAACGGCGATGCCGTCCAAATAGGCGCGGCCGGTGTCGGCGAATTTCGGCCGAATCTCGATGCTGGTGTACAGCTTCTGCCGTGCTTTGTTCATGGCGATCAGGTCGGAGGTCGGTTCGATTTGCGCGAACAAGGCCAATTTTTTAGCCCCGGCAATCTCGACCTCTTCGGTCTTCAGCGCGACGACATCGCCATAAGCGCGGAAAGGGCTGTCCGGCAGCAAGCTGCGCATGTGTTCAATCCAAACACGTGCACCGTAGGTGTTCTGGCTGTAGGTCTCGGCAGCGTCGACCAGCCATTGGCGTTCGATCTGACGACCATCGGTTGTGGCGCCTTCAACGGCGACGCGGAAGAACTTGGAGCGTTGTTTCTTGGCTGGGTTGTCGGTTTTGCCGGCCATGCGTGAATCCCTCAGTGCGGTGGCAGTCTGCCTTGGCGATGAGCGCATGTTGTTGAGCGCGGGCGCGACGGGCAACGAGGCGCTGTTGTAGATCGTCGATCTACAAGGGGCGGAGCGGGAACTGTTCGCGCGCGGGCGGCAGCATCTGCGCCATGAATGCAATCGTCGACCTACCCACTGATCACCGCCGTCATGCCAAGCACCTCTACTGGCAGGGATATCGCGTGTGCGAGATCGCCGAGCTGATCGGGGAGAATGAAAAGACGCTGCACAGCTGGAAGGCCCGGGACGAATGGGACCGCGCTACACCGCTGGAGCGTATCCAGGCGGCGACCGAAGCCCGCCTGGTGCAACTGATCCTGAAAGACCCAAAGTCAGGGTCCGACTACAAGGAAATTGACCTCTTGCACCGCCAGCTGGAGCGGCAAGCCCGTATTCAGCGCTTCAACGACGGCGGTACCGAAACCGAGTTGAATCCGAACTTGGCGAAGCGCAACGAGGGACCGAAAAAAGCACCGAAACGCAACGAGTTCGACGAAGAACACATTGAAAAACTGACGGAAGCGTTCATCGACGGCTGTTTCGGGTACCAGTTGGATTGGTACAAAGCCGGCAATCAGCGAACCCGCGCGATACTCAAATCACGGCAGATCGGCGCGACCTACTATTTCGCCCGTGAAGCGCTGATCGATGCGCTGACGACAGGCCGTAACCAGATTTTCCTGTCGGCCTCGAAAAACCAGGCGCACATTTTCAAGGCCTACATTCAGGCCTTTGCCCGTGAGGTAGTCGGCGTTGAGCTGACGGGCGATCCGATCATCCTGGGCAATGGCGCCGAGCTGCATTTCCTGGGTACCAACGCTCGGACGGCCCAGGGCTATCACGGCAACTTCTACTTCGACGAGTTTTTCTGGACGTTCAAGTTCAAGGAACTGAACAAGGTCGCCAGCGGCATGGCGATGCAGAAGCAATACCGCCGAACGTACTTTTCCACGCCTTCCAGCATGGCCCACGAGGCGTATACGTTCTGGACCGGTGAGCGGTTCAACAAAGGCAAGCCGGCGGCGCAACGGGTCAAAATTGACGTCTCTCATGATGTTTTGCAGCAGGGCCGACTGTGTGAGGACCGGGTATGGCGACAGATCGTCACCATCCTGGACGCGGAGGACCGTGGCTGCGACTTGTTCGACCTGGACGAACTGCGCCAGGAATACGATGCCGAGGCTTTCCAGAACCTGCTGATGTGCCAGTTCATCGACGATGGGGCCAGTATTTTCCCGCTTGTGATGCTGCAGCCTTGCATGGTGGACAGTTGGGATCTTTGGGCCGAGGACTACAAACCATTTGCAGCGCGTCCTTTTGGGGATCGCCAGGTCTGGGTTGGCTATGACCCGGCCGAGAACGGTGACAGCGCCGCACTGGTGGTAATCGCTCCACCAACGGTTCCCGGCGGCAAGTTCCGAATTCTGGAGAGGCACCAATTTCGGGGGATGGACTTTGCCGCCCAGGCAGAGTCCATCCGCCAGGTCACCAGGCGCTATTGGGTGACCTATATCGGTATCGACATCACTGGCATGGGCTCAGGCGTGGCCCAGCTCGTGAAGCAATTCTTCCCGAACATCACCACTTTCAGCTACTCGCCCGAAGTCAAAACGCGCCTTGTGTTGAAGGCCTACGACGTCATCAAGAACGGCCGTCTGGAGTTTGATGCCGGTTGGACGGACATGGCCCAGTCGTTGATGGCTATCCGCAAAACAGTCACCGCCTCCGGGCGCCAGTTCACTTATACGGCCGGTCGCACCGACGAGACAGGCCATGCCGACTTGGCGTGGGCGACCTTCCACGCCCTGCACAACGAGCCTCTTGAAGGGCAGACCACGGCGAATACCGGATTTATGGAGTCCTACTGATGAGCAGACGTAAGCGCGCAACCCAACTAACCACCGTTCTGCCAGCCGTAGAGGGGGAAGTACTCCCGCCCGAATCCGGCCCCGTTGAGGCATTCACCTTTGGCGATCCGGCGCCCGTGCTCGATAGCAGGGAGATCCTCGACTATCTGGAATGCTGGGCCAATGGCCGCTGGTTCGAAACACCGATGTCGATGGACGGCCTGGCCAAAACGACTCGCGCCAGTGTGTACCTGCAGTCCGGTCTCAACTTCAAGCGCAACATGCTGGCCCGCACATTCGTTCCTCACCGGCTGCTGAGCCGTCAGGCCTTTGAGCAGTTCGCCCTGGACTGGCTCTGGTGCGGCAACTGCTACCTGGAAAAGCGCAACAACATGCTGCGCAACACCATGGGCTTGCTGCCACCTTTGGCGAAGTACATGCGTCGAGGCGTCGACATGAAAACCTATTACCAGGTGCGCGGCTGGAAGGATGAGCACGAGTTTGCACCAGGTTCGATTTGCCACCTACGTGAGGCCGATATCAATCAAGAAATTTATGGGTTGCCGGAGTGGCTGGCTGCGCTGCAGAGCGCGCTGCTCAACGAGAGCGCCACGCTATTTCGCCGCAAGTACTACAACAATGGCAGTCACGCCGGATTCATCCTGTATATGACCGACGCGGCGCAGAAGGAAGAGGACATCGACTCATTGCGCACCGCGCTGAAGAACTCGAAAGGGCCTGGCAACTTCCGAAACCTGTTCGTGTACGCGCCCGCTGGCAAGAAGGATGGCATCCAGCTCATTCCGGTGAGTGAGGTGGCGGCAAAGGACGAGTTCAGCTCGATCAAAAACATAAGCCGCGACGACTTGCTCGCGGCGTTGCGCATTCCACCGCAATTGATGGGCATCGTGCCGCAGAACGCCGGCGGGTTTGGTTCGTTGCGAGAGGCTGCTGAGGTTTGGGCGGTCAACGAGCTGGAGCCGCTGCAGGCCAGGCTGGGCCAAGTCAATGAGTGGCTGGGTGAAGAGGTTGTCAGCTTCAAAGAATTTGAGCTTCCAACGGGGGCGAAGTAGTACCCCCGCGCAGTAAACGAGGCGACGAGCTGGTGCGCTAACACCCGCTCGACGCTGAATCACTCGAACGTGCCGAGTGCTCCAACCAAGGCCTCGCCCCACTGCGCAGGGGGTGCGAAGCCTAAGCGAATCCAATTTCCAAAACAAGGATCACTTATGAGCACACCTATTATCCCGTGGATGGGCGGCAAGCGCCGCCTGGCAGATCGTCTAATTCCACTGTTTCCGCCGCATGAATGCTATGTCGAGGTCTTTGCTGGCGGCGCCGCGCTTTACTTCATGCGTCCACAGGCTGCGCCGGTTGAAGTTCTCAACGACATTAACGGCGACCTGGTGACGCTGTACCGTGTCGTGCAGAACCACCTGGAAGAGTTCGTACGTCAGTTCAAGTGGGCGCTCAGCTCCAGGCAGGTGTTCGAATGGCAGAAGATGACCCGGCCGGAAACCCTTACCGATATTCAGCGCGCAGCTCGGTTTTTCTACCTGCAGCACCACGCTTTTGCCGGCAAGGTCAGTGGGCAAACTTTTGGTACCGCAACGACGGGGCCAGCCATCAACCTGCTGAGGATCGAGGAGAACCTGTCTGCTGCTTGGCAGCGCTTGTCCGGTACCTACGTCGAGAATCTCGGGTGGCTTGAATGCGCCGAGCGCTATGACCGGCCACATACCTTCCATTACATGGACCCACCGTATTGGCAGACCGCCGGCTATGGCGTGGGCTTCCCCTTCGAAAACTATGAGCGGATGGCCGAGTTCATGCGGCGTTGCAAGGGCAAGGTGATGGTAAGCATCAACGATCACCCCGATATCAGGCGGGTGTTTGAGGGGTTCCACTTCGAAACGGTGGATATTCGGTACAGCACAGCCAATCAGCGACAGGGGAAAGCCGAGGTCAGTGGGGAGCTGGTGATCATGAATTGGGAGCCGGCGGCATTAGGAGGGTTGTTCTGATTCGTCTGCTGCGTCAGAGCAATGAGCCGCCCTTGAGGCGGCTTTTTGCTGTCTGGAAATTTGCTTTTTCTGTGCGTTGGCGCTGCGCGTGACGATGAAAGGTCGCTATTCGAGCGAGGGGCCCTGAATGGCGTTAAAAGTAGTCGCTATAAATTCATACGCTAATATGAAAGCAACCAACGGATATCGTTGCTGTAGTGTCTTAGACAATCAAGGCAGTGCTCTTGAGTTCGCTTCTTTCCAAAAGCAGCCCTCAAAACCTTGTCGTATTTTTCTTCAGCTATTTGAGGTCGGGCAATTGAGATTTTTTCATTGATATAATCGAATCCAGCATAATCGATCATGTCCATCATGCATGACTCTAAACATACGACCTTAGTACGAAGAAATTCAAACTCTTGAAGCTGATCATATGCGCAGATTGCTCTTAGAGCCCTCTTGTCACCAGTCAGCATGAAATAGTCTAAATTATTGTCGTGGTTGCTTTTGGCGTGTAGGAAGAGCGCTTGCTCACCTACATCAATTTCTGGGATTTCTACCAAATGATCGATTAAATCGAGAATAGGCGCTTCTTGCAGAACACTACAGTTCTCAAGAAATTCATTGATACGTTCGAAGGCTTGAGGGCTTCCGACATAGCGCTCTATTGACTTGTCAGGATTTCCCAATCTCAGACTGTGCTTGATCGTACTCAGTACAAAGCACTCACTTCTCTTGGCCTCCAGGGATGAAAGTGCTTCATCTAGTAGGTCACATTGCGCAAGCTTAACAACAAGATCGTTATCGGACAGTAGGATCATTATTAGCCAACTAAGGTCCTTAATAACGCTAAGCTGTCTTCCTTGGTGTCTTCTGGGATGTTGGCAAACAGATGACTAGAAATAGTTTCTTTGTCATTGCCCCCGTCTGCAAGAATCTTAAGGGTGTTGACGCATAAGCCCCAAAAGTTTCCGTTGTACGCGCAGTTTAGGAGCACGTGTGTTGGCGCGATTCCGTTTCTTCTACCGAAGTCGATAACTGTACGAGCGAGTTGCGCAGGCGGTTCATATCTTCTTAGGATTAAGTTTCTATGGTTGCCTGCCAATAACTCAAGAGCATAATTGTCAGCGTCGCGCTCGGAAGCATCTTTGTTTTCAGGGTCTTTTTTGATCTCGTTGTCAACAATTGCGCCATTTGGATCAAGGTGGCCAAGTGCAATATGACCAAGTTCGTGTGCCAAATGAAAAAGCAAGAATCCAGACGGCTTTTGTGACGAGAGAACAATGGTGGGACGGCCTTTGGTCGCCATGGCAATCCCGTCCATTTTTCTCCTCATCATCGCTGAGGCGAGATGGATCACTGGTATTCCTGCTTCCCAGCAATACTCAATCAAGCTTTCTAGGTCGACCCATTGTTTACCGGCCCCCAGAATCTTTTCCCTAACCTCTGCTGCAGCTCCAGGTTTGGTGTAAGGCCGGTCGATTGCCGAAAGAACCAGTTTTGATGCACTGCGTGCAAGTGATACCGCAAGCTCAACGTCATCCTCAGTCGTCTTTCCGTGCAACTTGAATCGCCGCATTGCCGGCAAATCAAATTCAACACGTGGGGGAACTTCTACTAAGGGGCGCACTTTTAGATTGAGCGCTTTAGCAAGGATCAATTTGGCTTGTTGCAGCCCCGCAGGCGTGGTTGCGATCTCATCATCCCACCATGATGGCAAGAACGCTCGGATGTCCTTCTTCTGAAGGCCATGTGCGGAGAGGGCGGAATAAAGATTTTGGATAGTCTCAGTCATGTTGTCCCCCTCCTTTGGTCTGTTCATTGATGGTGTAGACGGCGCGGATCATAGCAAAATCACACGATATTGCACGATTATGCCACTACATTTTTACTCATTCCGACCGCGTGCACTGCTTGGTCCATCCCCTGCCCGAATTTGAGCGTCCTACTTTCCGTAACTGTAGACCATTCAAAGGGTAGTTGGTGCCCATCCGGGGGGAGAGGGCGTCTTCACTGGCGCCGTTGTCCCCCAACCTCGCCTGTGGTCTAAAGGGAGTTCCCTGGCGATATCGAGGATACCCGCCGTCCATGGGCGATTCACAACGTCTTCCCGCCCACCAAGCCCTACCTTCCTGCCTAGCCATAGTTACGAGCTGCATTCGCGGTGATGCGCCCGCAGCCGTCGCGAGCAAGGTGTCAGACCAAGCTGGGGGCAGTGGCGTGCTACATTTTTCAGGGGATTGGCGTGCTTCAACCTGGCGCGCGCCGTCGTCCCCCCACCTCGCCTGCGGGCTAAATGGGTCGCTTTTTCTGCGCACCTGCGTACCACTCTCGACGGCGTAGGCTGGGGGCTTGCTTGGCGTTTTAGAGGCCGCAGAAACCTGCGGAATCCTGCGAAGGTGAATGTTTTTTGGCAACGCTCATAAGCACGAACACACAGCTGAATTCAGTAGGTGCCTCGGGAAAAAGGTTAGTTTTTTTTTGAGGGTGGTGTTGTGACTTGGAAGGCCCGTGTTTGTTGGGCTTGAGACCTAACTTTGATGGGTTAGGTTGGGTTAGGTCAAAGGTTAGTAATTCGTAAGCTATTGTTTTTAAAGGAATTAATATATTGAATATTTTACGCTAATAAAGGTTAGGAAATAACCAGACCTAACCCAAAAGCTAACTTTGCCAACCATTCGAAAAGCCATAACAAACAAGGCTTTCAAGGCGCTCTGAAAAAAACTAACCCTCCTAACCTCTTTCCCGTGGGTCAACATGAAAGCGCGAGAGGTGCCTAGGGCGGGCTGCTTTTGAAGCTGTGTGCGGCATTGCGCAGTACTCACGACCTTTGCGTTCACGCGCCCACACTCTCGCTCACCCAGCGTCAGATATTTACGTTTACATGGGGTGTTGCAATCGGGGCGTCCGGCATTGGCGAACAGTACTGTGGCGCAACATCAAGCGTGCCTTCTGACTCGAACTATAAAGTCGCTGACCTGCGCCCGTGTCAGGCAATTCAACTTCCCGAAGGTCTCCAGGTGCTGAACCATTGCTTCATGACTGCCGGGTTGCCGGGCGATCATGCGACGGCAGGTCTTTTCCAGGATCAATCGCGCCATCTGCGGGTTCTCGACCCTAGTCGCATCGAAGGCCAGCGCGATGGCAGTGGCTAGCTCACCCAGATCCGGGTCCTTGCGTTGCAGCGCCCTGAGGGCATTCATCTGCCGTGCGGTGATGGGTAGCGACACGTCTCTCGTCCTTAGCGATCATGCTCAGCCGTTATCAAGGGTAATGGTAGACCAGGCTCCCGGGGTGTGGTTTCCGCCAAGCGCAAAAAAGCCCGCCGGAGGGGCCTTGATGTGGGGGGCCATTGAACATAGGGCGCGTTATTCGCATTCGTGTATTTCAGCCGCGTGGTATCAACCGCCGTAACCGAGTAAAAATAGACGTTCCTTGAATACTGCTCCTTTTAGGATCGGAGGGTCGAATGCATTTTGGAATGCAAAAGATCGGGGATAATGATGGTTTTCAATTAAAGGTTCGAAAGCGTAATGAATTTCCCTGGGTACAGGCATCCGACCAAGCACGCTAGAATCAATTCGGCAATTATTCGCTGCCTACGAGATACAGGTGATGGAGATTACATAGCCGCTCGACTAGCGGCCAGGCATCGACTCGTTCCTCAGTTTTTATGGTCAGCCGAGCAGGCACTAGAGAAATATCTGAAAGGCATCCTCACCCTTCATCGTGTCAGTGCTCTGAATATCGGGCATGACATATCGGAAGCTTTAACGCGGATAGAGGAAAAACTCGGTTTTGCTATTCCTCTTACCTCGCAGCAGAAGGAAGTATTTGAAGTAATCGCTGAATGGAATTCGGATAGATACTTTCTGAATCACATTGGTGTGAAGGGCCACGAACTGAACTATTTAGACCAAATGGTCTGGCGGATACGGCAGTTCTGCCAGCCTTTAGATGTTATGCACTACGCAGACGAGCCGACCCGAGCGGTGCTGGATCAGAACGTTAAAATGATACAGGGGCGAGAACTCACTGCTCCGAGAGAAGGAAATGTAACTGGGGGCCGTCTTGAAAAGATGCTAACTGACAAGAACGATCCCGCTAGGTCGGCTCTCGTCTGGAAAAATCTAATGTTCAGCACTAGCACCCGCAAAAAGGTGCATCGTAGAAATCATTTACACATGGGCAACGCGCCTCTCTGGCTTGAGCCTGACCTCATTGATGACTTCGCCAAACTCCTACAAGTGCCCAAACCCCTCCAGGAGGGTTACAGGCAACTGGCTAGAGTAAGGGCGCGGGAAAAAGACTGATCCACTTTTTACCCAACGCTCTCATCAGTGCGCTGCGAGCCGCTAACGGATCCAACGGCCGCAATTACGCACCAAAACAGAGCGCCAGTCCCATGGCGGTCCCATGGGGCTATTTTTTGGATGCTAAAAACCACAAACCCCCGACTTTCTCTAGGAAAATCAGGGGCTTGCGTTTTCATAATGTGGCGGTGAAGGAGAGATTCGAACGCCCGGTACGTTTGAATCTCTTTCTGCATTGGCGATAAATTTATTTATGGGAAATCCTGCTTTTTCAGCTTGGCTAAGCCTTGTTTGATGTGGCCTGCATTCTCACCAAGCGTTTGAAGGGCGCCACGAACGTTTTCACCAGTCGTCAACTCGCCACGCTCTTCTGTCCCCAACACCAACTCCATTATTGCCGCCTCTAACGCCAGTTGGTTCTCATACATCCTTTCCAGCACATCCGCTAGTGAGTATTCGCTCGCCATCAATATCGCCCTGGTTCCTAAAGCTTGAAGCATAGCAGCGGATATTCGCGGAGCCGATACGATCGAAGAGCTGCCGTCCTTGGCAGGGGGGTGGTACAGAAGTGGTACGGGGATTTTTATGGTGCGCTACAGGGTACGTATTTAAAGGTCTGTAGGGTTAGTGGTTCCAATCCATCATCGGGGCGACGGAGAAGCGGCGGGAGAGTGGGGCGGTTTGTAGGGGCATGGGGGAATCTGAGTTGGCGAGACGAATGGGGCGCAGTTTATCAGGAACGGATCTTGGGTGCCGGAGAGGCAAGTTTTGCGCGCATTACCACTTCTAGCGAGGACGTTGCCGTGTGTGGAATACGCCAAGGATCTGCAGTCGATCGCCCCGCACTCTTTACGGGATCAGATAAGACCAGTTGGGAACTGCCCATTCGAGGGTATGTTTCACCCGACCTTCGCGGCCTATGGAAGGAAACTGAGCGAGCCTGTCGACACTGGTGAAAATGGCATCCGAGAAGTCGTCAGCGGCTTTTGGATTTTCGAGAGCGATATAATTTGCTTCGGCTTCCAGATTTTTGAGTGTTTTTTCAAGCCCTCAACCCGCATTCTTGCTCCAGCGCCTAGCGCGCATGGCTGCCACTTGGTCATCAGTGGCGAATTTGCCTTCGTCGGCATCTTTTACCGCCAGCTCGATCTGAGCGGTTAGCGTTCTTTCGTGCTCGATGTAGTCACGAAGAACGTCCATCGCCAGGTAGCTCGCTGTCTGCCCGTTGGTTTTGGCTAGGTCGGCGAGAGAGTTGGACAGGTCTTCCGGCAGGTTTAGGGATATCCCAGTCATGGCGGCCTCGATGGTGGACGGTTGTGGGGCATCTTACACCTTGGTGTGCTTGGGTGGCTCAGCAGTCTGTCGTGAGGTGTATCTGGAAGTGAATTGCTTTTCGCTACCTACTCAAAATTAAGTATCGTGGTCTGGCTTCGATATCCGCCCATGAGTGACGCGGTTCACGTCATAGGCTTTCGTAAAGCCAACAAACTGGGAGGGCAAAAATAATGACCAGAAACTCCCGTTCTGAAAGGGTGGATGCAGTGAGCCCGGAATGGTCGGCTGAGGACTTTTCTAAGGCCAAACCAGCGAGCGAGGTGCTTGTGAGATTGTTTGGTAAAGCTCAGGCGAAGGAAATGCTCAAGCCCAAGCGGGGCAATCGGCAGTAACCAAAGAGCACTTCAAAGTTTGTTTTGATGCTGACGTGCTGGAGCGATTCTGGGCTTTCGGGCTAGGCTGGCAAAACGCGAATGAATGCCGCTTGGCCGATTGGCTCAAGACGCACACGACAGATGAACTGAGGGCTTAATGACTAAAGGTTTACCCTAAGACAGTTAGCCACCTAGTGATTGGCTTTTCCTTGCTACGGTATAAATAAATCTGTCTCCTTTTGCTACCCGATAACTCTTGCGTTAAATGGCACATTGCCATTTCATAGGGTTCGACGTTTTGTCAGGGAGTGATGGCTATGGCAGATTCAAAAGTTGGCGTTTTTTTTAAAACAGCTGCAATGTGGCTGCTGTGCGTGATCTTCGTGATCATCGGCCTTGCGGGGATGTTTACGAGCTTTCTTGCGGGGTGCGTCCTTCTCCTAGCTGCTTGCATCTTTGTCCCGCAGTTCAATCGAAAAATTAAAGATAAATTAAACGTCACGGTGACTCCAGGAGCGCGTGCGGTGATTGCCGTTGTTTGCCTCGGCCTATTTTTCTATACCGGCAGCAAATCTCTGGATGCCGATCGGGCCCAGCATCAGGTTCAGAAAGCCTTGGCGGACCAGCAGAAGGCCGAACAGGCTCAAAAGAAAAATCGCGAGGATGTTGCTGCGAATAAAGATGCAATCTTGGTAGAAATGCAAAGCCTAACCGCCAAGCAAGACTACTCAGGGGCAATCGCTCTAGGTAGTAAGTACAGCAATGTAGGCAGCCTCGAAATTGATCAAGCTCTTTCGCAGGTACACGCTAAAAAGGTAGACGCTGATAAGCAGCAACTTAAAGCGACGCTCCTCATTTCTCTGGGAAATATCAAGCAGGACGATTACAAAGGCCTAGCTTCTACTTACTCGCAGCTTGCTTCGATTGACCAGGCATACCAACCCAACGCTGACAAATTCTCCAAACTTTCTGACCAGCAAGTCCAAGAACAGAAGGCTCGTGAGCACGCTATTTCGGAAAAAGCACGTCGGCAGAGCATGGGCCTTACTTGGAACTATGCAGATAGTGAAGACAACATGTCCGGTAAGCTGGTCCGTCAAGCTTACGTGATGTCAATCAATACTGTTGATTTCAATTTTCCGTACCGAGGCGTTCAGCGAGCAACATTGACCATCCGCAAGCATCCGCGCTGGGGCACCTCGGTGTATGTGGCGATTAAGAAAGGTCAGTTCGTATGCGGGTACGATGACTGCGATGTTGGAGTGAAGTTTTCCAAAGGTAATTCCAGGCGCATGTCGGCGAGCGAGCCAGACGATCACAGCTCCAATCTGCTTTTCATCAGTAATGCTTCGTCGTTCATTACCCAAGCTCGGAAGTCCGATAAGGTTTACATTGAGGCCAGCTTCTACCAAGAAGGCAGTAGGGTCTTCGAATTCGACATCTCAGACCTTGAGTGGAAATAATTAGAGTCCGCGACTTATCGAGGCAGTCAGTATATTGCATGAGAAACTTCCCACACTTTTCTCGGCTTGCCCCTCAGACCTTCCATAGCTAACCTCCTCAAGTCGCTGCTAACCCAGTGGCCGGAGGTGGAAGTCCGTATTGCTAAGGCGTTTTTAACTCCCGAAAATATTTGGAGCTTCGCCCATGCACAACAACACACGCAGTTCTTCACTTGATCAAAGCGCATCGCCCGTCGATCCCAAGCTTCAAGCCGCAGCTCAGCGCGCAATCAATCATCACTTGCCCCCATCCGACGACGCTGCACCCACCGAACGCCCAAGCAACAACCTATTCCTCGTCAACCCAACCATCGACCCCGAAACCCTCCTGGCCAACGCCGCCGAGAACCTCGCATCCGCCAACGAAATGGCCGCCACCTTGGCATTCGATCTCGACGACTCCCAGCGCGCCATCGCCCTGGGCATTCAGCAGTTAATCGAGTTGAGCTCGCTGCTCGTTGACCGGGCCCAGGAGCAAGTTGCGCCTGTAACCGCCCCAGTCAAAGCCTGACAACTAACCCTGCCGCCTTACCCAAGGCGGCAACCTGAACTCATGCTGTCACCCAGCAAAGTTTCATAATTCCCTGCGTCGTTGAGGTCTAGGATTCCCTACAAGAGAGGACCCCAGCGCCTCCAGCCCACAGGGAACTGAAACCATGATTTCGAACCTCGTCAAAGTCGTGATGATCACCGGCACGTTGTTGTTAAGCGCTTGTTCATCTTCATCGAGCGTGACCAACAGCGACCCGTGCTTTTCAGGCGGGTGCCAGGCATTTGGCGACCATAGCCCCAGCAAAGCTGCCAAGATGAATTTTGGCGGTAGTGGGCTGGGCAGTAGTTATGGGGAGTATGGTTCGGGGTTGTTGCATGATGATTGATGAGTGGTGGGGCAAGCATTAATGCCTGCCAGTTAAGCGTCATCGCTTTCTGTAGGAGCGAGCTTGCTCGCGAAAAACCTCAACGATAACGCGGGCTTCCTGAAGAAATGCGGCGTCTGTGAGTTTTTCGCGAGCAAGCTCGCTCCTACAAGAAGCCCTCCTACAGTTTGATCCAGTAGGGCGTTAATGGCCGCCTTTCATCCGCCGGGCGATCAGGTAGAGGCCCAGGCCCACCAGCGCTGTGGCGGCGCCGATGTAGCCGGTGCTGGTCCAGCCGAGGCCGGCAGTGATGGCCATACCGCCAAACCACGGCCCCAGCGCATTCGCCAGGTTGAACGCCGCATGGTTCGACGCCGCCGCCAAGCTCGGCGCTTCGTGTGCGATGTCCATCAAGCGAATCTGCAACGGCGCTGCCAGCGCAACCATAGTGCCCACCAACCCCATGCTCAGCAGCACGCCCCACAGCGACGCCGCGGCGAAGGGGAAGAACAGCAGCACGGCCATCGACCACACCAATATCAAACCCACCGCCCGAAACTGCATGCGGTCAAACAGCTTGCCGCCGGCAATGTTGCCGATGATGCCGCCCACGCCAAAGGCGGCGAGGCCGAAGGGAATCCACTGGGGCGAGACTTTGGTCACTTCGAGCATGGTCGGCGCCAGGTAGCTGAATACGCAGAACATCCCGGCAAAGCCAATCGCGCCGATGGACAGGGCCATCCATACCTGGGGTTTGGTGAAGGCGCGCAGTTCTTTGCGTGGGTCGCTGCGTTGTTCGTCGTGGCGGTGGGGTACGAATTGCCAGACCAGGGCGATGGTGAGCAGGGCGATCACGCTGACCAGGGCGAACGCCGAGCGCCAGCCCAGGTGTTGCCCGAGGAAGGTGGCGATGGGGTTGCCCAGCAGCATGGCCAGGGTCAGGCCCATCATCACTCGGGCCACGGCGCCGGCGCGTTTGTCGGTGGGTACCATGCTGGAGGCAACCACGGCGGCGATGCCGAAGTAGGCGCCGTGGGGCAGGCCACTGATAAAGCGGAAGGCCACCAGCGAGCCGAAGGTGGGGGTGAAGGCGGTGGCGAAGTTGCCCAAGGCGTACAGGCCCATCAGCAACAGCAGCATGTGTTTGCGCAGCAGCTTGGCGCCGAGGATGGCCAGCAGCGGGGCGCCCACCATGACGCCAAGGGCGTAGGCGCTGATGGCGTGGCCCACCTGGGGTTCGCTCAGGCCCAGGTTCTGGGCGATGTCGGGCATCAGGCCCATGACGGCGAATTCGCCGGTGCCGATCGCGAAGGCGCCCACGGCCATGGCTGCTTCCATTTTGGCGGCGCTGCGCGCGGGCAGTACGTGCCCGGGTGTTTGCTGGATAGTCATGGGTAACTCTGTGTGGAGGGTGTGCACGAAGGACGTCGCCGATGCTACGCAAGCCGCGACGAAGGTGTCTAGAACCGCCATTTTCGGCAGAGTTCCACGCCTGTGACCGCAGGTCGCGGCTGCCAGGCTTGACAGGGGCGCATTAAAACCCGCGATTTAGGCCTGTCAATTGGCCAAACGGCGCATAAACGCTGTTTAGCGTGATATTCTGCGCGCCGTCTTGGGCTAGTCTTTCCCTGGTGCGTACACCCGTATACGTCCCAGCGGTTGGCTGTCGCCCAGGTAGCTGAAGCCAATAATGATAAGAAGTCAGCGCAGAAGGGACATAACAGTGAGGTCGATCCATCGGCCTTGTGTGCCCACCCTGCAGCCTTTATGTGACTGTGCAGACCCTGCGGTACGTTGCCTGACGTAGCGTGAACGAGGGTTACTCATGATCAGGGGCGGTAGGGCGGATGGCGTTTTATCATAGGTGCTACTGATGTTTAAAAAAGTAAACACTGCCCTGCTGGGGCTGGCTTTGTCGATGGGGATCACGTCCGTTCACGCGGAAGAGGCAAAGAAAGTCGATGTGCTGCTGATCGGCGGCGGCATCATGAGTGCAACCCTGGGTGTCTGGCTCAATGAGCTGGAACCGGACTGGTCGATGGAGATGGTCGAGCGCCTCGATGGCGTGGCCGAAGAAAGCTCCAACGGTTGGAACAACGCCGGTACCGGTCACTCGGCCCTGGCTGAGCTGAACTACACCCCGGAAGACAAGAACGGCAACGTTGAGATCCCTAAAGCGGTCGAGATCAACGAAGCGTTCCAGATCTCCCGTCAGTTCTGGTCCTGGCAGGTTCAGCAGGGCGTGTTGAAGAACCCGCGTTCGTTCATCAATTCCACTCCGCACATGAGCTTTGTGTGGGGCGATGACAACATCAAGTTCCTGAAAAAACGCTACGAAGCCCTGAAGGCCAGCCCGCTGTTCGCCGGCATGCAGTACTCCGAAGACCCGGCGCAAATCGCCAAGTGGGTTCCGCTGATGATGGAAGGGCGTGACCCCAACCAGAAAATCGCGGCCACCTGGAGCCCGATCGGTACCGACGTGAACTTCGGCGAGATCACCCGCCAGTTCGTCGCTCACCTGCAAACCACGCCGAAGTTTGACTTGAAGCTGTCGAGCGAAGTGCAGGACATCACCAAGAACGCCGACGGTTCGTGGCGTGTGAGCTACAAAAACCTCAAAGACGGCACCAAGACTGAAACCGACGCCAAGTTCGTGTTCATCGGCGCCGGCGGCGGTGCCCTGCACTTGCTGCAGAAGTCGGGCATTCCTGAAGGCAAGGAATACGCAGGCTTCCCAGTCGGTGGTTCGTTCCTGGTGACCGAGAACCCGACTATCGCTGAGCAGCACCTGGCCAAGGCCTACGGCAAGGCTTCGGTAGGTTCGCCACCGATGTCGGTTCCGCACCTGGACACCCGCGTGCTGGATGGCAAGCGCGTGATTCTGTTTGGCCCATTCGCGACCTTCTCGACCAAGTTCCTGAAGGAAGGCTCGTACCTGGACCTGCTGACCAGCACCACCACCCACAACATCTGGCCCATGACCAAAGTCGGTATTCGTGAATACCCACTGGTCGAGTACCTCGCCGGCCAACTGATGCTGTCCGATGACGACCGCTTCAAGGCGCTGCAAGAGTACTTCCCGAACGCCAAGCAGTCCGACTGGCGCCTGTGGCAAGCCGGCCAGCGTGTGCAGATCATCAAGCGTGACGAAGAGCAAGGCGGCGTGCTGAAGCTGGGTACCGAAGTGGTCAGCTCTGCCGACAACACCATCGCCGGCCTGCTGGGTGCATCGCCAGGCGCGTCCACCGCGGCTCCGATCATGCTGACCGTGCTGCAAAAGGTGTTCAAGGACAAAGTAGCCAGCCCGGCCTGGCAGGAAAAACTGCACCAGATCGTGCCAAGCTACGGCACCAAGCTGAACGACAGCCCTGAAGCGGTTGCCAAGGAATGGGCCTACACCGCCGGTATCCTGCAACTGACCCCGCCACCTGCGATCCCGCAGCTGGCTGCTCCACAGGCCACCGAGGCTGCCAAGCCTGCGGCTGAGCCAAGCAAGCCGGTTTCTGACCTGGCGCTGTAAGCCACACCCACGAAAAAGCCCGCTGAACCGGTGACGGTCAGCGGGCTTTTTTGTGGGCGGTGTTCAGACTCTGAAATACCTGACTTGCTCGTACAGGTGCAGTGCCAGTGCATTAGCGGTATCGCACAGCAGGTACAGATGCTGCGCGGGGAGGGCCGGCAGCTCCGTCATTTGCCTCAGCCCTTCGCCCATGCGGCTTTCCTCCATCAGGCCCACAGCCACGCCGCTGCGCACGCATGCCTCTACCGCCGATGAGTTGGGACTTTCCAGCAGTACGCGATGGTAAAACCCATGATCTTTCAGCACCTGTAACGCTGCCGCTCGATAAGGGCAACCCGCGATGGGCACGGTAACGGGCAATGGCACATTCGGCGGCGAGCTGAAACCCTCGGCCGCCACCCACAGCGGTTGCACGGGCCCCAGGCGTTCACCTTGCGCCAGGGGGCGTGGGCTGACGGTGAGCGTCAGGTCCAGCTGGTTGGCGATGAATAAACCCAGCAATTCCCCGCTGGTGCGCGCTTCGATTTCCAGCTCCAGCAGGGGGTTGTCAGCGATCAGTCGCGGCACAAACTCCTGTATGAAGGCGGGCGCATAGGTATCTGGCACGCCCAGGCGGATTTTGCCTTGCATGCGTTGGGGCATCAGTGAGATCAGCAAACGGTCATGGCTTTTCAGAAACTCGGTGGTTTCCCCCAGCAGTTTCTGGCCATACAGGGTCAATTCCACGCCCTGGTTGCTGCGGCTGAACAGACGCTGGCCGACCTGATCCTCCAGCTTCTGGATCTGCGTGGTCACGGTGGAGGCGCTGCGGTGCACATGCTCGGCCGCCTCGTTGAAGCGCCGAAAGCGTGCCACCGCATGGAAGGTGCGCAACAGTTCGATGTTCAGTTGTTTGGCCATGATTCTATTTTTTCGGATTGGTTGTTCCGGTTATTCAAATATACAGAAGCAGGCGCCGCCCTTAGCCTTTAACTCGATCACAGCGACGGGAGGCTATATGAAGCGATCTACCTTGGGGTTGGGGCTGTTGCAGGCGCTGTTTGTGCTGTCTTGGAGTTCAGGCTTCATCGGCGCCAAGCTGGGGACTCAGGGTGGAGATGCGTTCAACCTGCTTTTCTGGCGTTTTCTGTTGGTTTCGCTGTGCCTGGCGCTGTTTTTGAACAGGCGTTTGCTGAGGGTTTCCTGGCAGCAGATCCGGCATCACGCGGTCGTTGGTTTCCTGTCGCAATTTCTCTATTTGAGCTGCGTTTACGTGGCGATTCAGAACGGCCTGCCGCCCGGCATCGCGGCGATCATTGCGGCGTTGCAGCCGTTGATGACGGCGGCATTGTCGACGGGCATGGCGTCCGAACGCAGTGGCGGCTGGCAGTGGGTGGGCTTGATGATCGGCTTTGTCGGTGTGTCGATTGTAATTGCCGGGCAGTATGGCGGTGGAGGGCAGGGTGTCGGGCTGGTCATGTATCTGTTGCCTCTGGTGTCGGCACTTGGGTTAACGCTGGCGACCTTGTACGAGCGTCGCTCGGTGCAGGCCCAGGACAGCGGGTTGGTGTTGCCGCTGTTTATCCAGTCGCTGTTGACCCTGCTGGGTTTTACCGCGGCCGTGATCTACACCGACACCCTGAGCATTCCCCATGACACCAACGTACTGATCTCGATTGTGTGGCTGACCGTGTTCTCCACTTTCCTCGCCTACTTGAGCCTGTGGATGCTGCTGCGGGCGATGACTGCAACGCATGTGGCGGCGCTGGTGTACCTGGAGCCGCCGGTGACGCTGGTGTGGGCGGCGTTGATGTTTCGCGATGTGATCCATGCATCCACTTACGCGGGCGTTGCCGTAGTCGTGGCGGGGCTGGTGCTGGTGCGCCTGAAGCGACCGACTGTCGCCTGTACTTCCTGAGGCTTGCAGGTTCAGCAATCTGACAGACATCGCCTGTTAAAAAGTACCCAGGGCCAAGCAGGAGCGCGGCTGTAACAAGGGGGGATTTTTACCAGTGCAGGTGTTGGGCGTTCGCGCCCGAGGGTTTTGTATGTTGCTACGTTATGCAGCATTGGCCGCCGTGGTGGTGGCAGCGTCCGGGTGTGTACAAGAGCGTGTCGTGCACGAGCGCAGGCCGGTGCAACGTGAGTATGTTGAGGTGGTGGCGCCGCAGCCGCCACCGGTGCAGGTGATCGAAGTAGAACCGGCGGTACGCGAGGGTTATATCTGGTCACGCGGTTACTGGCGTTGGGAGGGCGGGCGTTACGTCGCGGTGCACGGCCATTGGGAGCCGGTGCGCCAGGGCTATCGTTATGTACACCCGCACTGGGTGCAGCGTAACGATGGCTACCATTGGCAGGTCGGTGGCTGGGTTCGCTGACCAAACCTCATCACCCTTTCCTCTGTAGGAGCGAGCGTGCTCGCGAAAAACGTCAACGGTTACGCGGGCATTCAGGTTGCACGCGGTGCCTGTGAGTTTTTCGCGAGCAAGCTCGCTCCTACACAAACAAAGCGGGCTAGCCGAGCCGTTTCATCCCCGCTGCCTTGGCCGCGTTCAGATCAAAGGTGGCGGTGTACTCGCACCCCGCCGCATGGCCACAGCGTTCAACCAGGCAGTCGGCAAAGTCGGCTTTGCCTGCGGTGAACTTGCGCAGTGCCTGCCAGATGATATCGGCGTGCTCGACGGTCAGCTCCCGCGTGTGCAACAAGGTTTCCAGCACCATTACCACGTCGCTTTTGGCCGACTGGTAGCAGGACTGCAACACCCACACCAACTCCGTAAGCGTCACCAGGCTGACAAAGCCTGGCGAGGCGGCGGTGAGCGATTCGATCAGTTGGGATGCTTTAGCGGATTGAACCGGGTCGTCCTGGGTCACGTAACGCACCAGCACGTTGGTATCCAGGCCAATCATCCAGCTGTTGCTCCCTGGGCCGCGATGGCGCGGTTCATGTCTTCGATAGACACGGCATGGGCGGGCTTGCGGATCAAACCCTTGAGGTCTTTGACGGTTTTGCTCGCGGCAATCATGGAAAACTTGCCGTCTTCCATTTCAACGAATTCCACCCGGTCGCCTGTTTCCAGGCCCAGGGCCGTCCTGACCTGGACAGGGATGGTGATTTGCCCTTTTGAAGTGAGTGTGGCGGTGGCCATAGTGAAGATCTCCATCGTGATACTCCTTACCTTAGGGTAAGGAATGACAGAGGACAATATCCGTTGGTCCATAGGTCGCTCGCTGAGGTGGGTGAGTTGGAAGGAATAGTAAAACCCTAGCCCGAACACTCGAACCTCACACGCCGGGACATGCCCCAAACAGATACAAACTATGACCGACCGCCGCTAGCTCATTGCACCACGCGGTAGCACGGTACATAGGCCGCGCCGCCTGGCAACTTCATGCGGTGCTGGGCCACGAAGGCCTTCAGCAGCTCATCCAGCGGTTTCATGATGGCCGGGTCACCGTGAATCTCATACGGGCCGTTTTCTTCGATCAGGCGAATGCCCTTGTCCTTGACGTTACCTGCCACAATCCCGGAGAACGCCCGGCGCAGGTTGGCCGCCAGTTCATGGGCCGGCAGCGCGTGGTTGAGTTGCAGGCTGGCCATGTTTTCGTGGGTGGGGTCGAACGGGCGCTGGAAGCCTTCGTCGATCTTCAGCAGCCAGTTGAAGTGGAACGCGTCGTTACGCTCGCGGCGGAACTGCTTCACCGCCTTGAGGCCAGTGGTCATCTGGCGGGCCACTTCAGCCGGGTCGTCGATGATGATCTGGTAATGCTTCTGCGCCGCTTCGCCCAGGGTGGCGCCGACGAACGCGTGCAATTGTTCCAGGTAAGGCGCGGCATGTTTGGGCCCGGTGAGCACCACCGGGAACGGCAAGTCGCGGTTGTCCGGGTGCATGAGGATGCCCAGCAGGTACAGGAACTCCTCGGCCGTGCCGGCACCGCCGGGGAAGATGATGATGCCGTGGCCGACACGCACAAAGGCTTCCAGGCGTTTTTCGATGTCCGGCAAAATCACCAGCTCGTTGACGATGGGGTTCGGCGCTTCGGCGGCGATGATGCCTGGCTCGGTCAAGCCCAGGTAACGGCCATTGGTGATGCGTTGCTTGGCGTGGGAAATGGTCGCGCCTTTCATCGGGCCTTTCATCACGCCGGGGCCGCAGCCGGTGCACACGTCGAGGCTGCGCAGGCCCAGTTCGTGCCCGACTTTCTTGGTGTATTTGTATTCTTCGGTGTTGATCGAATGGCCGCCCCAGCACACCACGATCTTCGGCTCCACACCCGGGCGCAGCGTACGGGCGTTGCGCAGCAGGTGGAACACGTAGTCGGTGATGCCTTGGGAGTTGCTCAGGTCGATACGCTGGCTGTCCAGCTCGTTCTCGGTGTAGACGATGTCGCGCAGGGCGCTGAACAGCATCTCGCGGGTGCTGGCAATCATTTCGCCATCGACGAAGGCATCGGCCGGGGCGTTGAGCAGTTCCAGGCGCACGCCACGGTCTTGCTGGTGAATACGCACTTCAAAGTCTTTGTAGGCGTCGAGGATGGTCTTGGCGTTGTCGATATGCGCGCCGGTGTTGAGAATCGCCAGGGCGCATTGGCGGAACAGGGTGTAGATGCTGCCGGTACCGGCTTCGCTCAGTTGCTGCACTTCACGTTGGGACAGGGTTTCGAGGCTGCCCTTGGGGCTGACGGAGGCGTTGATGACTTGACGTTGGGGCATTCTGATTCCTTGAAAGCATAGCCACCGCGCCCGCTTGGGGGCGATGGCTTGAGAAAGGTGAGCGCCACTTAAGGTCGCACGAGACGGATATTTACCTCAGGCGCAAGGCCGAGCGCAAATGCCGTCCAACACCATCATGCCGCAGAACTTACTGAATCAGCTTCCAGTTTTTGTAGAAAACCCGACGCAGGGTAAAGACCAGGCCGGCAAACCCTGCGATCACGGCGTTGAGCACCGAGGGCAGCAAGGTCGGGCGCACAATATCAATGAACAGGCAGTAGCGTTTGGCGTCGTTTTTGTTGAAGGACGCGTGCATCAGCGTGTCATCGAATATAAACAGCGGGTCGTCGTGCCAGTAGTGCTTGTGCTTGCCCACCTGGATATACACGCCCTCATGGTGCGGTGCCGGCGCCATGTTGTAGAGCACACGGAACATCATGCGCAGGGGGCCGAAGTGGAACGACGTCGAGCGGTTCTCGTTGAACACCGAGACGCCGATGGTTTTCACGAACGGCAGTTTCTTGCGCAGTTGCGGGATATCCAGGGTGGTTTCGATCGGGCGACCGTACCACTGGAAGAACAGCATGCCGCGTTTCTTCTCGGCCATGCGCTCGTCCAGGTAGCTGATGATTTCATCCTTGCGAGCCATGGCGTCGTCGATCACCTGTTGCAGGTCTTCGCGCCAGGCCGGTGGCAGGTCGTTCAGGGTGTAGACATGCCGGTTGCGGCTGCTGAGCAGGTCGAGCAGGGTGTTGAACGGTGCCAGCACCCAGGTATTACGGCCGTTGCCGATAAAATACTTCTTGATGGTGTCGCGGTCGTACAGGCCGTTACGCAGGAAGTCATAAACGCCGCAGCACACCACCAACAGCAGAAACACCAGGCAACTGCGCGGGAAACAGTAGATCAACAGCAGAACGCCGAGCACCCAGGCCAGGGACACCAGCTTTTTGCCGACAGCATTTTTGCTCATGAAACGAGGCTCCAAAGCCGAAATATATTGAAACAATATCGTCATCATAGGGGTTTATGAGGCGCGCAGGCGTTTTTTAATAGGGTGAAATTGTGAAGCCGCTGCACAATTTGTAACCGTTGCCGTGCAGGCTCCGACGTTTTGTGGATTGAATTTTGAGAACAGAAGATTTGCGACTATCGTGACGCTTCGGTTTTTCAGGCGTCATAGACCGGTACGATTGAAGTTGAATGGCCACTATTGGCCTTCGGCACCTTGGAAGAGGCAGAAATTTTTATGATCATCAAACCGCGGGTTCGTGGCTTTATCTGTGTGACCGCTCACCCTGTTGGCTGTGAAGCGAACGTCAAAGAGCAGATCGACTACGTAACCAAAAACGGCGTCATCGAAGGCGGCCCTAAAAAGGTACTGGTCCTCGGTGCCTCCACCGGCTACGGCCTGGCCGCGCGCATCAGTGCTGCGTTTGGCTGCGGCGCCGACACCCTGGGCGTGTTTTTTGAGAAAGAAGGCGAAGAAGGCAAACTGAGCTCCGCCGGCTGGTACAACAGCGCGGCGTTCGAGAAGTTTGCCGTGGAAAAAGGCCTGTACGCCAAGAGCATCAACGGCGACGCGTTCTCTGACGAGATCAAGCGCCTGACCATCGAAACCATCAAGAAAGACCTGGGCAAGATCGACCTGGTGGTCTACAGCCTGGCCGCGCCACGCCGTACCGACCCGCAAGGCGTGGTGCACACCTCCACCCTCAAGCCAATCGGCAAAGCTGTGACGTTGCGCGGTATCAACACCGACAAGGGCGTGGTGGTCGACACCACGCTTGAGCCTGCGACCCAGGAAGAAATCGACGGTACCGTGAAGGTCATGGGCGGCGAAGACTGGCAGCTGTGGATCGACGCCCTGCGTGACGCCGATGTATTGGCCGAAGGCGCCAAGACCACCGCGTTCACCTACCTCGGTGAGAAGCTGACCCAGGACATCTACTGGAACGGCTCCATCGGCGAAGCCAAGAAAGACCTGGACAAGAAAGTTTTGACCCTGCGCGAAAACCTCGCTGCGCTCAAGGGCGACGCCCGCGTGTCGGTGCTCAAGGCCGTGGTCACCCAGGCCAGCTCGGCGATCCCGATCATGCCGCTGTACCTGTCGCTGCTGTTCAAGGTGATGAAAGAGCAGGGCACCCACGAAGGCTGCATCGAGCAGGTCTACGGCCTGTTCAAAGACAGCCTGTACGGCAGCCAGCCGAAACTCGACGCCGATGGCCGCCTGCGTGCCGACCTGGCCGAGCTGGAACCGAAGGTCCAGGACGCCGTGGCCGCACTGTGGAACCAGGTGACCGACGACAACGTCAACGAGATCAGCGATTTTGCCGGTTACAAGGCCGAGTTCCTGCGCTTGTTCGGCTTTGAAGTCGACGGCGTGGATTACGACGCGGATGTGAACCCGACCGTCAAAATCAATGGCCTGATCCAGGCTTAAAACGCGGTAAAAAATGTGGGAGCGGGCTTGCCCGCGAAGGCGGTGTGTCAGTCGCAGCATCTGAGGCTGTACTACCGCTTTCGCAGGCAAGCCAGCTCCCACATTTGATCTTCGTTGCTTTAAGCATTACGTTCGCTCAATTAGGCCGTGCCTCCTCCCACCTGTCTTTTCAGACACTTCTTACACCCCGCCGCGCGCCTCCCTCTTGTAGATCTGTCAGACTCCAGCGGCTATCAAGCCACGCTAACGGAGGATCTGATGACGATTCGTGCAGTAGTTTTTGATTTCGGCGGTGTCCTGTTCGACTGGAGCCCGCAGCACCTGTACCGCCAGCTGATTGCCGACGACGTCGAGCGTCAGTGGTTTCTCGACACCATCTGCACCCAGGACTGGAACACCGAGCAAGATGCTGGTCGCTCCCTGGCTGAAGCCACCCGTACCCTGGTTGCCCAATACCCCGAGCACAAGGCCCTAATCCAGGCTTATTACGCGCGCTGGCCCGAAATGCTGCGGGCTGAATTGCCCGAGGGCGTGGCGATTCTCAAGGCGTTGGACCAGGTTGAGATGCCGCTGTTCGGGCTCACTAACTGGTCGGCTGAAACCTTCCCTTACGCCCGGGCCAACTACCCGTTCCTGACGCGTTTTCGCGACATTCTGGTGTCCGGCGAGGTGAAGCTGATCAAGCCTGACCCGGCGATCTACCACGCCAGCCTCAATCAGGTACGTAAACACTTGCCAGATGTCCAGGCCAGTGAAGTGGTGTTTATCGACGACGTCGCCGGCAATATCGAGGCCGCCATCGCGTTGGGTTGGCAGGGCATTCACCACGTATCGGCCGAGCGCACCGCCGCGCGTTTGCGTGAGTTGGGCGTGGCGTTCTAGCGCGCCCATTTCTCCATCACAAAGTCGACGAACGCCCGCAGCTTGGGCAGGCGGTAGCGGTCCTGGCGATACATCAGGTGCATGGGGCGGCTGGGCAGTTTATAGGCGGTCAGCAAGGCCACCAGCTTGCCGCTCGCAAGGTCCGGTTGCACCAGGGCATCGGCCAGCATGGTGATGCCCATGCCGTTGATGGCGGCCTGGCGCAAGCCTTGGGAACTGTTGATGGTCAATGAGCCGGACACCGGCACCTGCACCTCACCTTCATCGCCAGTCATGCGCCAGAGTTTATCGGTGTCGCGCCAGTTGTCGTTGGCGGGGTAGGCGAACGCCAGGCAGTCATGCTGCTGCAGGTCGGCCGGGGTTTGCGGTGTGCCGCGTCGCGCCAGGTAGGCAGGGGAGGCGCAAAGGGTGAGGGTGTAGGCCTGCAGGGGCCGGGCGATCAGGCTGGAGCTTTCCAGTTCACCGAGACGGATCGCCACGTCAAAACCGCTGTCGACCAGGTCCATGCGCTCATTGCTCATCACCACGTACAGGTCGATAAGGGGGTAGCGCTGGGCGAACTCACTCAAGGCCGGCACCAGGCGTTCGGTGCCGAACACCGGCGGCGCGGTGATGCGCAGGCTGCCTTTGGGGGTTTCGCTGTGGACCTGCTCGGCCAGTAGCTCGGAGTCGGCCACCAGCCCCAGCACTTCCAGGCAGCGCTGATAATACTGCCCGCCAAATTCGGTGAGGTTCTGTTTGCGCGTAGTGCGTTTGAGCAAGCTGACGCCAAGCCGTTGTTCCAGCGCTCGCAGATGGTTGCCCACCATGGTGGTCGAGATTCCGCATTCCTGCGCGGCGGCGGTCATGCTGCCGGTTTCGACGACTTTCACGTACACCGACATTGCCTGGAACAGGTCCATTATCAAGCCCTGGTTTAAAGTTATTGCAGCGATTCTACGTTTATCCAGCAAGGGTGGTTAACCATACTGGATCCACCCCAACGATGCACTGGAGCCGCCACCATGACCGCCGCCTGCCTGATGAGCACTTATCAACCCCTGGCCCTGAGCTTCACCCGCGGCCTGGGCACGCGCCTGTGGGACCAGCAGGGCCGCGAATACCTGGACGCCGTGGCCGGCGTGGCGGTAACCAATGTCGGCCACTCCCACCCCAGGTTAGTAGCCGCCATCAGCGAACAGGCCGGCTTGCTGCTGCACACCTCCAACCTCTACAGCATCGACTGGCAACAACAATTGGCCCGGCGCCTGGCCCAACTGTCCGGGCTGGACCGTGCGTTCTTCAACAATTCCGGCGCTGAAGCCAACGAGACGGCGCTGAAACTGGCGCGCTTGCACGGCTGGAAAAAAGGCATCGAACAGCCGCTGGTGGTGGTGATGGAGAACGCCTTCCACGGCCGCACGCTGGGTACCATGGCCGCCAGCGACGGACCATCGGTGCGCCTGGGGTTCCAGCGCCTGCCCGGCGATTTCATCAAGGTTGGCTTTGGCGACATGGCGGCTCTGGAGGCGCTCACCGCACAGTTCGGCACGCGCATTGCGGCGGTGTTGCTTGAACCGATCCAAGGCGAAAGTGGTGTGTTGGTGGCGCCGTCGGGTTACCTCAAAGCCCTGCGCGAGCACTGCACGCGCCACGGCTGGCTGATGATGCTCGACGAAATCCAGACCGGCATCGGGCGCACCGGCACCTGGTTTGCTTTCCAGCACGAAGGCATCGTGCCGGACGTGATGACCCTGGCCAAAGGCCTCGGCAATGGCGTGCCCATCGGCGCCTGCCTGGCCCGCGCCGCCGTCGCAGAGCTGTTCACCCCAGGCAGCCATGGCAGCACCTTTGGCGGCAACCCGCTGGCGTGTCGCGTCGGGTGTACGGTGCTGGAGATTATCCAGGAGCAAGGCTTGCTCGAAAATGCCGCACGCCAGGGCGAACACTTGCTGGCGCGGTTGCGCATGGAGTTGGAGGAACATCCCCAGGTGCGGGCAATTCGTGGCAAGGGCCTGATGATCGGTATTGAGCTGGCCAGCCCTTACCGCGACCTGGCCCAACGGGCGGCGCAGGAGCATGGGCTGTTGATCAACGTCACGCGGGGCAAGATCATTCGCCTGTTGCCGCCGCTGACGCTGGAGCGCAAGGAAGTGGAGATGATCGTACGGGCCATCACCCGCCTACTGGACTGAAAAAGTGTGGAGGGGGGGGCGATGCTCGTTCCCACGCTCTGCGTGGTAACGCCTCCTGTGACGCTCTGCGTCAAGCCTTAAGAGCGGACGCGGAGCGTCCAGGGCAGCATTCCTACGCGGAGCGTGGGAACGATCAGGGGGAGGGGCCATTCAGCCATTCCTGGTTCATGGTCTCCGTATCGCCCAAGTATTCCAGCAACCATGTCATGGCCGGCGACAGCTTGTTCTGCGCCCACGCCACACACGACGGGCTGGCTGGAAATGGCCGGCTCAACTGTAGCGCTACTAACTCCCCGCGCTCGATCCATGGCAACACCTGATGGGCCGGCGCCATGCCTACACACAGGCCATCGCGCAGGCAATCCAGGGCCGACGCCCAGTTGGGCACCACCAGGCGGCGCTGGTTATCCAGGGTCCAGGTGTCGCGCTTGGGCAGGTTGCGTGAGGTGTCGGTCATGCACAGCGAGGCAAAGGGGCGTAGTTGGTCATCACTGAGCAAACCTTCCACCGCCGTCAGCGGATGCCGTGCGCTGACCACGCACAGCCAGTTCAACAGGCCCATGTCGCGGAAGCTGAAGTGGCTGGCCACCGGCACCGCGCTGGTGGCGCCGATCACGATGTCTGTACGTTCATCCGCGAGTGCATCCCATACGCCGTTGTACACCTCGTATTCGAGCAGCAATTCCACTTCGGGAAACTGCCGATAGAAGTCGAGCACCAACTGCCGGCAGCGCTGAGGTTTGACGATGGAGTCCACGGCCACCTTCAACTGGCCGCTCCAGCCATTGGCCACCTGTTGGCACAGGCGCCGGGTGCCGAGCATTTTTTTCATCACGCCGCGGGCCTCGTCGATGAACAAACGGCCGGCGGGGGTCAGTTCCACGTCGCGATGCCGGCGTACAAACAACGGCACGGCCAGCCATTCTTCGAGCTGACGCACCGTGTAGCTGATTGCCGACGGTACGCGGTGCAGTTCCTGGGCGGCGGCGCTGAAGCTGCCATGACGGGCGACGGCGTCGACCACATCCAGGGAATATTCTGACCACATGTCGGCTGCCTTCAAAAATATTGATGAGAGTGTCCAATTATTATCGCTTCACACAGATATTGTCAGCTTCATAATGGGCGCCAGTCAGCAAATAGTTTGATGGCAGTCTCTACAAGGCTTCGATGAAAAATTCTTTTGGTTTTACTTGGTATCTGGCGGGGCTGAGCATGCTCGGTTATCTGGCCATGGACATGTACTTGCCGGCGTTTGGCGCCATGGGCGAGCAGTTGAATATCGGTGCTGGCGCGGTGGGCGCCAGCTTGAGTATTTTCCTCGCAGGCTTTGCAGTGGGGCAGTTGCTGTGGGGGCCGCTCTCGGACCGCCTGGGGCGCAAGCCCATCCTGCTCGCGGGCCTGAGCTTGTTTGTGCTCGGTTGCCTGGGCATGTTCTGGGTCGAAACCGCGCCGCAGCTGCTGGCCCTGCGCTTTATGCAAGCGATTGGCGTGTGTGCCGCCGCCGTAAGCTGGCAGGCCTTGGTGATTGATCGCTACCCGGCCGACAAGGCCCACCGCGTCTTCGCCAGCATCATGCCGTTGATGTCGTTGTCTCCAGCCCTGGCACCGCTGTTGGGTGCCATGGTGCTGAATCACTTTGGTTGGCAGGCGATCTTCGGCGTGTTGCTGGTGGTGTCGTTGCTGCTGCTGGTGCCGACCCTGTTCTTGCGCAACATGCCCAAGCGTCTGGAGCACAAGGGCAGCCCGGTGCGCCTGGGCTATGGGCAATTGCTCACCTCGCGGGTGTTTACCGGCAATGTGATGATCTTCGCCGCCTGTTCGGCCAGCTTCTTCGCTTGGCTGACGGCCTCGCCGTTCATCCTCGGTGGCATGGGCTACAGCCCCAATGACATCGGCCTCAGCTACGTACTGCCGACCCTGGCGTTTCTCATCGGCGGCTACAGTTGCCGCAGCGCCTTGCAGCGCTTGCCGGGTAAAACCCTGCTGCCGTGGTTGCTGGTCGCCTACTGCTTGAGCATGGTGGCGTTGTACCTGGTGGCCACCTTGAGCGTGCCGACCCTGACCACCTTGTTGATCCCGTTCTGCCTGATGGCGCTGTGCAACGGCGCCAGCTACCCGATTGTGGTGGCGAATGCGCTGATGCCCTTTGCAGAAAACTCCGGCAAGGCGGCGGCCCTGCAAAATACCCTGCAGTTGGGCCTGTGCTTCCTGGCCAGCCTGTTGGTGTCGTCGATGATCGAGCAACCGCTGTTGATCACGGTGATTGTGATGCTGGCGACGTCGCCGTTGGCGGTGTTGGGGTATTGGCTGGCACGCCCGAAGGGCAATTCTTCCGAACTGGCCAACGCCTGAGCTGACAAGACGATCAAAATGTGGGAGCTGGCTTGCCTGCGATAGCGGTGTATCAGTGCCAGATGGGCTAACTGACAGACCGCTATCGCAGGCAAGCCAGCTCCCACAGTTTTTTGCGTTTCTTCAGTTAGAACGTGACTTCCATGTTCAGCGTCGGCGTTGAGGTGCGGCTACCACGGCCGCCGTCCACGCCGAACTTGTTATGCCAGTACTCATAGCCCACTCCTAAATACAGGTTCGGCTTGACGCTTTTACCCGGTCGCACCGCCACCATCAGCGCTGTACGCATCAGCGCTTCCGCTGCGGTATCGCGGCCATGGTAATCCTCGCCTTTCTCTCCGACGTAGTTAATGAACCCCTGAAATTTCGCCGCATGGTTACCGATTTCGAACGGTCGCATCCACGTCAGATTGAGCATGTAGGTAGCGTCGAACGTATGGTTCGACTCTTGCGCGCCGGGGATGCCGGTGTGGTTCTTTTCCTTGTAGTACATCAGGCTCAGGTCCAGCACGCCGACGGTGTTGAACTTCAACGTGGGCCCGATCACCAGGGCGCGCTTCTTGGCGGAAGCGAAGTTGTTGTTGCGGTTGGCGTCGAAGCCCAAGGTCAGCGCGTAATCCTTGATCAGGCCCGTGCCCTGCGGCAGGTCGAACACGCGTGAGGCATACAGCTGATGCCGGTACACGGCGTACACCTCGCTGCCACCGTGGTCGGTGCCCTTGCGCGGGTCGCTGCTGTCGGACAGGAACACATCGAGATTGAGGAAATTGCTGCCGTAACGGTAGCCGCTGGCGTGGGTAAAGCTGTAGATGCGCTTGCTGAAGTCGTCGGGGTTGTTGGGGTTGGTGAAGTGCTGCCCGTAGCGAAACCCGACGCTGTTGTTCATCCATTCCACCGCGACAGCCTCCCCGCCGCCCAGAAGGGTTAATGCGACGGTGGCGCCCTGTAGTGCCTTTTTCATTCTTTTTGTCCTTTGGCGTTCTGGCTCGTGACGGCCGGATTGTTTTTGTAACGCCGTTGGAGGGTATCTTGTTCGATTGATTGTATACAACTCTATGGACATACAGTCTGAACATTGCATACAGTGAGCGCACAACAAAAACAGAGAACCCCTCACCATGACTATCCCGAAGGCGTCACCGCAGCGGCCCGAAGATGAAAATCTGGGCGTCGCCGCCAACATGGCTTACGGCCTGCAGCATGTGCTCACCATGTATGGCGGCATCGTCGCTGTGCCGTTGATCGTCGGCCAGGCCGCCGGGTTGTCGCCGGCGGATATCGGCCTGCTGATTGCTGCATCGCTGTTTGCCGGTGGCTTGGCCACGCTGCTGCAAACCCTGGGCCTGCCGTTCTTCGGCTGTCAGTTGCCGCTGGTGCAGGGCGTGTCGTTCGCGGGTGTGGCGACCATGGTGGCGATTGTCGGCAGCGACGGTGCCGGTGGCGTGCCAGCGATTCTCGGCGCGGTGATGGCCGCGTCCTTTATCGGCTTGTTGATCACACCGGTGTTCTCAAGGATCACCAAGTTTTTCCCGCCGCTGGTGACGGGCATTGTGATTACCACCATCGGCCTGACCCTGATGCCCGTAGCGGCGCGCTGGGCCATGGGCGGCAACAGCCGGGCGGCGGATTTTGGCAGCATGTCCAACATCGGCCTGGCCGCGCTGACCCTGGTGCTGGTGCTGCTGCTGAGCAAGATCGGCAGCGCAACCATCTCTCGCTTGTCGATCCTGCTGGCCATGGTGATTGGCACGGTGATCGCGGTGCTGCTCGGCATGGCGGACTTCTCCGGTGTGATGCAGGGGCCGATGTTCGGTTTCCCCACGCCGTTTCACTTCGGCATGCCCACCTTCCATGTGGCGGCGATCATTTCCATGTGCATCGTGGTGATGGTGACGCTGGTGGAAACCTCGGCGGACATCCTGGCGGTGGGTGAGATCATCGACACCAAGGTCGACTCCAAGCGCCTGGGCAACGGCCTGCGTGCCGACATGCTGTCGAGCATGTTCGCGCCGATCTTCGGTTCGTTTACCCAGAGCGCGTTCGCCCAGAACGTCGGCCTGGTGGCAGTGACCGGGGTTAAGAGCCGGTTTGTGGTGGCCACTGGCGGGGTGTTCCTGGTGGTGCTCGGCCTGTTGCCATTTATGGGGCGGGTGATCGCGGCCGTGCCCACCTCTGTGTTGGGTGGCGCCGGGATTGTGCTGTTCGGCACGGTGGCGGCCAGCGGGATTCGCACGCTGTCCAAGGTGGATTACCGCAACAACATGAACCTGATCATTGTTGCCACGTCCATCGGCTTCGGCATGATCCCTATCGCCGCGCCGAGCTTCTACGATCAGTTTCCAAGCTGGTTCGCGACCATCTTCCACTCGGGCATCAGCTCGTCGGCGATCATGGCGATTTTGCTGAACCTGGCGTTCAACCACTTCACCGCCGGCAACTCGGACCAGCAGTCAGTGTTCGTGGCAGGGACTGAGCGCAGCTTGTGCTTTCGCGACGTGGCCGCGTTGCGCGACGGCGATTACTACCGGGGCGGGAAGTTGTTTGATGCAGAGGGCAAGGAGATTCCGCTGGTAGCGGATACCTCAAAGAAAGCCGCAAAACCCGAAACCACTGAGGTTTAAACAGGTAGGAGCGAGCTTGCTCGCGAAAAACGTCAACGATGACGCGTGCTTCCTGAATAAACACGGCGTCGATGAGTTTTTCGCGAGCAAGCTCGCTCCTACAGAGGGCGGATTTCAGCCGGCCTTGAGGGCTTTGTGCGGCAACGAACACGCCTCATCCAAAAACTTCACCACCGTCCCCATGCACGCCTGGCGTTCTTCCACGTGGGGCATGTGGCTGGAGTCTTCAAACAGTGCCCAGCGCACGTTCTCTATCTCATCCAGGAACGGCTTGACCACCAACGGTGTGGCTTCGTCGTGCCGGCCGGAAATCACCAGGGTTGGCACCTTGATCGCTGACAGGCGGCCAATCACGTTCCAATCCTTCAAGCTGCCAATCACGTGGAATTCGGTCGGGCCGCTCATGGCGTGGTACACCGTCGGGTCGGCATCCACCTGGGCGAAGGTGCGTGCCACTTCTTCGGGCCACGGGTTGACCCGGCACACGTGCTGGTCATAGAAAATCCGTGAGGCCGCCAGATATTCCGGGTCTTGGTAGGTGCCGGCCTGCTCGTGCTTGAGCAGGGTTTCGTGCACGCCTTCAGGCAACAGCTTGCGCAGGCGGTTGGCTTCGCTGACCCAGGTGCGCATGCAGGTGGGGGAGTTGGCAGGAATAAACGCACGCAGGCCCTTGGGTTGCAAGATCGCGTGTTCGCTGCCGAGCATGCCGCCCCAGGATTGACCGAGGATCGCGTAGTTCTCGCTGATTTGCAGGTGGTCCAGCAGGTTGTTCAACTCGTCGAGGAACAGGCCGATGGTCCAGAACGACGGGTCTTTTTCTGGCAAGTGCGTGGAGCGGCCGTTGCCCAACTGGTCGTAGTGGATGACCGCATGGCCGCTGGCGGCGACGTCCTTGAAGGCGTCGACGTAATCATGGGTGCAGCCCGGGCCGCCATGGATGATCACCAAGGGCGTGCGGCCTGTGGTCAGGTCGCCCGTGACGCGATACCAGGTCTGATAGGCGCCAAAGGGCGCGTAGCCTTCGCGAACTTTTTCGATGAATTCCATTTCGTACCCTGCTCTGAAAAAAAGGATCAGGGTTACGATAGTCTGAACAAAAAGTTTAGGTAACTAGCAAAACAGATAGGTTTTTGCCCAAAGCTCAACCTTCCAGCAAGCGGTAATGGGTGGCCCGAACCACTGCCTGAACACGGTTTTTGGCCCCCAGTTTGTGCATCGCCGAGGCCAGGTGCAGGGTCACCACCGCCAGGGAACGGCTCAATTGCGTGGCGATTTCGGCGGCGGTCAGGCCTTCAGCCGCCCATTTCAGGCATTCGCGTTCGCGCTTGGTCAGGCGGATGTGCGGATAAGCCCGCACCTCCTTGCTGAACAGCGGGTACGCCGCTTCCTGGAGGGCATGGGTAATCAGGCTGAAATCGGCCAGCGTATGTTGGGCGTCCTTCAATACCGTGCGCGCCTTGCCGGTGCGTAAGCCGGTGAGCGAGGCAAAACCGCCCTTGGGCAGATGAATCGGCACACTGACGCCGCAGGTCAGCTGGCGTTCATGCAGGTAGGAAGAAACGGGGGCGTGGCAGGGGTCGATGATCTTTTGCAGGGCCGTCTCGGTCTTGGCCTCATAGGACCAGACAAACGGTGATACCGAGCTCAATGCCAGGTGTTGCACCGGGTCGATCTGGTAAAACCCTTCGCTGCACCATAAGGCGTGCCAGTCGGCCGGCGTATTGCGCAGTTGCAACAGCGAGGGCGTGATCAGTGCGCCGTTGAGGTCGATGGGCACCGGGCTGTAGTCATACACCAGGGCATCGAAGCCCAGTTGTTGGGCAAGGATAAACGTATTGTCCATCTGTTCATCCAGGCTCCTGCCCGGTATGAGGCGATTATTGAAGGCGGTCAGCTTGGCCAGCATCCGTTCTGCTCCCGAATTCATTTGAATCTCGACTTGCTGCAAGTAGAATGCCACGCCCCGGCGAAGGACTGCCAGGCCAAACCTATAAGAAATACTAGGTTATGGACGCACGGCATCCTCGGTAGTGTTGACCTGATAAACGGCCGCTACCCGCCAGGCCGATACAACACAAGGAATGTATGCATGTGGCGTGAAATTGCCCCCGACCAGCAGTACAACGTGCAAGTCGACGGCCATAACCTCGTGGTCTACAGCTTTGGCGAAGGCGATGAGGTGCTGCTGTGTCTCAACGGCGGGCCGGGCCTGCCGTGTGACTATCTGCGTGACGCCCATGGCTGGCTCAAAGCACATAACCTGCGAGTGGTTGCATTCGACCAGCTTGGCACAGGCGCATCAGCCAGACCGACCGATGCCGCACTGTGGGAAATCCGCCGTTATGTCGAAGAAGTCGAGACCGTGCGCCAGGCGCTGGGCTTGGGCCGCGTGCATTTGCTCGGGCATTCCTGGGGCGGTTGGCTAGGCATCGAATATGCCGTGCATTATCCCGGTGCGCTCAAAAGCCTGATCCTGGAAAACACCGTCGGCGACATTCCCCACCTGTCCCAGGAACTGGAACGCCTGCGCGGCGCCCTGGGCAGCGAAACCGTGGCCATGATGCAACGCCATGAAGCCATGGGCACCCTCGACCACCCGCAGTACCAGGCCGCCATCACCTTGCTCAACTACCGCCACGTGTGCCGCCTCGACGAATGGCCGGAGCCGGTCAAGCGTTCCCTGGGCGACTGGAACATGGGGCCTTACGAAACCATGCAAGGCCCCAACGAGTTCCTCTATATCGGCAACCTCAAGGACTGGAACCGTCTCAAGGAAATGGCCGAGTTCACGATGCCGATCCTGATCACCACCGGCCAGCATGACGAACTTACTCCCGCCTGTGCGATGCGCATGAAACTCGCGGCACCCCATGCCGAGTTGCATGTGTTCCCCAACAGCAGTCATATGCCGTTTTACGAGGAGCCGCAGGCGTATTTCCCGGTGCTGCTGGACTTTCTCGCTCGCCACCGAGGCTGACGCATGAACCTGGCGCGCTACCGTTTTGTGTTGTCCCGGCCCCTGCAATTGCTGCCGGTGCTGCTGGGCATCAGCCTGATCACTTTTGTGTTGGTGCGCTCGATCCCCGGCGACCCGGCGCGCGCCTTGCTGGGTTCGCGCAGCACGCCAGATGCGCTGTTGAAGATCCGCGCCCAGTTCGGCCTCGACCAGCCCTTGTGGCTGCAATACTTTTACTTCCTGAAAAACCTGCTCAAGGGCGACCTCGGCCAATCGCTGCTGTACAAGGTCGACGCTCTCAAACTGATCGTCACCCGCATCGAGCCGACCCTGGTGCTGGTGCTGGGCAGCGTGGTGCTGGCTTTGTTGATAGCGGTGCCACTGGCGACGATTGCGGCGCGCCAGCAAGGCCGTTGGGCGGACAAGCTGATCCGCGTGTTCACCACGGTCGGCCTGGGCATGCCGGCGTTCTGGCTGGGGTTGATGCTGATCCTGCTGCTCAGCGTGAAATGGGGCTTGTTCCCGGTGTCCGGTTACGGGCGCACCTGGCTGGACAAGGCGCACCATATGCTCTTGCCGTGCCTGACCATCGCCCTGGCGCTGTCGGCGGTGCTGGTGCGCAACCTGCGGGCGAGCATGTTGATGGAGTTGCAGGCAGACCATGTCACCGCCGCACGTGCGCGCGGGCTGCCTGAAGGCGCAGTGTTTCGCCGGCATGTGCTGCCCAACGCGCTAGTGCCGGCGGTCAACCTGCTGGCGGTCAACATCGGTTGGCTGATCAGCGGCACGGTGGTCATCGAAAGCCTGTTCGCGATTCCAGGCATCGGCCAGTTGTTGGTACGCGGCATTTTCACCCGTGACTACATGGTGGTGCAGGGCGTGGCGATGGTGCTGGCCTGTGCCACGGTGGTGGTCAACTTCCTGGCCGACTTGGTAACCGTGGCCCTCGACCCACGGGTGAAGATGCAATGAGCAGCCGCCCGATGATTGCCCCGTGGCGCTTGCGCCTGCGCTTTGGTTTTCGCAATGGCCGACTGACCGCCGCATGGGGTTTGTTGATCCTGTTCGCGTGGTTGGCCCTGGCGCTGTTTGCGCCGTGGGTCGCGCCCTACGACCCCATCGCCCAGGACACCAGCATCAGTTTGCTGGCCCCCAGCCTTGCCCATCCGTTGGGTACGGACAATTACGGCCGGGATATCCTCTCAAGGGTGATCTGGGGCGCGCGCATCGACCTGCAGTTGGCGATTATCGGGGTGATCTTCCCGTTCATCATCGGCACCTTTATCGGTGCGGTCTCGGGTTATATCGGCGGGCGTTTCGACAGTGTCTGCATGCGCGTGATCGATGTGGTGCTGGCGTTCCCGTTCCTGGTGCTGATGCTGGCGATCATGGCCATCCTCGGGCCGGGCTTGCAGAGTTTTTACATCGCCATGGCGCTGGTGGGTTGGGTGTCGTACGCACGCCTGATTCGCTCGCAGATCCTGGTGCTCAAGGAAAGCGAGTTTGCCCTGGCCGCCAAAAGCCTGGGCTTTGGCCATGGGCGCATTCTGTTCCGGCATTTGCTGCCCAATGCGCTGTTTGGTTCCATTGTGTTTTCCATGTCCGACGCGGTACTGGTACTGCTCAACGGCGCCGCCGTCAGTTACCTGGGCCTGGGGGTGCAACCGCCGACCGCCGAATGGGGGACGATGGTGGCCGAAGGGCAAGCCTTTATCACCACCGCCTGGTGGATCTGCACCTTCCCGGGCCTGGCCATCGTGACCTTGGCCATGGGCTTCAGCCTGTTGGCCGACGGAGTTGCGCAGGTATTGGGAGAGCGCTCATGAGCCTGCTGCAGGTGCGCGACCTCAGTGTGATCGCCAACAACGCTGGGCGTGATATCACCTTGGTGGATCGGGTGTCTTTCGACCTGGCCGAAGGTGAAATCCTCGGCCTGGTGGGCGAGAGCGGTTCGGGCAAGACCATGGCCTGCCGCGGCTTGATGCGCCTGCTACCGTCACCCAATCTGCGCGTGCAGGGCGGCGCGGTGCGGTTGGCCGGCCAGGACCTGCTGGCGCTGGATGATGCCGGTATGCGCGCCGTGCGCGGCGGGCAGTTGGGTATGGTCTTCCAGAACCCCAGCAGCCACCTCGACCCGTTGATGCGCATCGGTGAGCAAATCGCCGAGGGCATCCGCCTGCACCAAGGCGCGTCGAAAAAAGACGCGCGCCTGCAGGCGATCGAGGTATTGCGTCAGGTCGGGATTCCCGACCCCCAGGCGCGGGTCGACAACTACCCCCATGAGTTTTCCGGTGGCATGCGCCAGCGCGCCATGATCGCCGTAGCCCTGGGCTGCAACCCGAAGGTGCTGATCGCCGACGAGCCCACCACCGCCCTGGATGTGACGGTGCAGGCGCAAATCCTGCGGTTGTTGCTTGACCTGCGCGACCAGCGTGGCCTGTCGATCATCATGATCACCCATGACCTGGGCGTGGTGGCGCAAACCTGCGATGCCATCGCCGTGATGTATGCCGGGCGCCTGTGCGAGCACGGCAGCAAATACGAACTGCTGGCCCAACCGCAACATCCGTACACCGCTGGCCTGATCGATTGCCAGCCGGCCCACAGCAGCGGCCATGCGTTGTTGCGCACCATTGCTGGCCAGCCGCCGTTGCTCGATGCATTGCCCGACGGCTGCCGCTTCCACCCGCGCTGCCCACAGGCCGGCGCCTTGTGCACCGAGTTGCTGCCCCAGGGCGCACGCGTGGCCTGTCACTATCCGTTGGGAGAGCGCCCATGAGCCTGTTGCAGATCAAGGATCTGGAGGTGCGCTTTGCCGCGTCCGGCAGCGGCCTGCTGGGCCTCAACCGCCAGTGGGTGAGGGCGGTGAACGGGGTGTCGCTGAACCTCGCCGCCGGGGAAACCCTGGGGTTGGTGGGCGAGTCTGGCAGTGGCAAGAGCACCCTGGGCAGGGCAATTTTGCACCTCAACCCGATCAGCGCCGGGCAGGTGCTGTTCGACGGTATCGACATGGCCCATGGCAGCGCTATCGACATTGCCCGGCTGCGGCATGAGACCGCGATGATTTTCCAGGACCCGTACGCAGCGCTGAACCCTCGGCATTCCATCGGCGAAACCCTGGCCGAAGTGCTGCGGGTACAGCGCAAAGTAGCGGTGACGCAGATTCCCGCGCGCGTCAACGAACTGCTGGAACTGGTGGGCCTGCGCCCCGAACTGGCGACGCGTAAGCCGGGCTCCCTGAGTGGCGGCCAGTGCCAGCGCGTGGGGATCGCCCGGGCGCTGGCGGTGGAGCCGCGCCTGATCATTGCCGATGAATGCGTGGCGGCGCTGGATGTTTCGATCCAGGGGCAGATCATCAACCTGCTGCTGGAACTGCAACAGCGTATGAACCTGGCGATCCTGTTTATCGCCCATGACCTGGCCATCGTAAGGCGCCTATGCGACCGCGTGGCCGTGATGTACCTGGGCAAGATCGTCGAGGAAGGGCCGGTGGAGGCGGTGTTTACCGCGCCCCGTCACCCGTATACCGCGGCGTTGATCCAGGCCATCCCGGAGATCGATCCGCACCGCCCATTGCCAGCCCAGCCATTGCCCGGCGAGCCGCCCAGCCCGCTGAATCTGCCGACAGGCTGTGCCTTCCACCCACGTTGCCGGTATGCGCAAACCATGTGTTCCACGGTATTGCCCCCCACCCAATTCCTGCACGAGCATCGGTACAGTTGCGTGCTTGAAGACCCTTTGCTTTGACCCTCTGCCATTCATTAACAAGGAGTTGTGATATGCACTCGCGCCACTTGAAATTGCTCGCCGCCGCTACCCTCACGGCCTGGTCGCTGACCGCCGGCCTGGCCCAGGCCGCCGGTGTGCTCACCATCGGCTGCCGTGAAGACAGCACCACTTTCGACCCGATCAAAAGCGCGCAGAACCGCGACACCTGGGTGTTTGCCAACGTCTACGACACCCTGGTGCGCGTGGATAACCTGGGCACCAAGATGGAACCGGGCCTGGCCGAAAGCTGGGATATTTCCAAGGATGGCCTGACCTACACCTTCAAGCTGCGTGAGGCGAAGTTCTCTGACGGCTCGCCGATTACCGCCGCCGACGCAGCATTCAGCTTGCTGCGCATCCGCGACAACAAGGCCTCGCTGTGGAGCGACCCGTTCAGCCTGATCAACACCGCCACGGCCAGCGATGCCAAGACCCTGGTGGTCACCCTTAAAACCCCGGCGGTGGCCTTCCTCTCGCAACTGGCGTCGCCAACGGTGTCGATCCTGTCGGAAAAAGCCATGACCACGATGGGCGAAGACGCCTACTCGGAAAACCCGGTGACCTCCGGCGCGTTTACCGTGGACGAGTGGCGCAAGGGCGACCGCGTGATCCTGAAGAAAAACCCGAATTTCTGGCAGGCCAGCAGCGTGAGCCTGGACGGTGTGGAATGGGTGTCGGTGACCGATGACAACACGCGCATGCGCATGGTGCAGAACAATGAACTCGACACGGCGATCTTCGTGCCGTTCTCCCGGGTGCAAGAGCTGAAAAAAGACCAGAACGTGGTGATCCACGCCGACCCGTCCACCCGTGAAGATCACCTGTTGATCAACCACGAGCACGGCTTGTTGGCCAAGCCGCAAGTGCGCCAGGCCCTGGACATGGCCATCGACAAGCAATCGCTGGTCAAAGCCGTCACTTACGGTCAAGGCACCGTGGCTTATTCCTACATTCCAAAGGGCTCGCTGTACCACTACGCCAACAACCTGCAACGCCCGTACGACCCGGCCGAAGCCAAGAAGCTGCTGGCCGCTGCGGGTGCCCAGGATTTGAAGCTCAACTACGTGGTCAACGCCGGGAACGAGGCCGACGAGCAGATCGCGGTAATCATCAAGGACCAGCTGGCCAAGGTCGGCGTGACCGCCAACCTGCAAAAAGTCGACCCCACCCAAAGCTGGCAGATGCTGGTAGACGGTGAGTACGATATTTCGGTGATGTACTGGACCAACGACATCCTCGACCCCGACCAGAAAACCACCTTCGTGCTGGGCCACGACACCAACCAGAACTACATGACCCGCTACAAGAACGACCAGGTCAAGGCCTTGGTGGCCGCAGCGCGGATCGAGGCAGACCCGGCCAAGCGTGAGCAGATGTATGTGGAGTTGCAGAAGCTGGCCAAGCAGGATGTGAACTGGATTGACCTGTACTACAGCCCGTATATCAACATCTCACGCAAGAACGTAAGCAACTTCCTGCAGAACCCGTTGGGGCGTTTCACTCTGGAGGAAGTGGTCAAAAACTGAGATTTTAACTACACCACAAAACAAAGGTGGGAGCAGGCAAGCCAGCTCCCACCTTTGTTTTGCGGGGTGTCAGGGCTTATTGCGCGTCGAATGCCTGGCCATTGATGCCCGCACTGTCCGGCCCCATCAGGTACAGGTACACCGGCATGATCTCTTCCGGCGCTGGCCTTTCCATCGGGTTTTCGCCGGGGTATGCCTGGGCGCGCATGCTGGTGCGGGTACCGCCCGGGTTGATGCTGTTGGCGCGCACTGCGGCCACGTCTTCCAGCTCATCGGCCAGGGTTTGCATCAAGCCTTCGGTAGCGAACTTGGACACCCCATAGGCACCCCAATAAGCACGACCCTTGCGCCCGACGCTGCTGGAAGTGAACACCACCGACGCATCCTGGGACAGCTTGAGCAACGGCAGCAACGTGCTGGTCAGCATGAACATCGCGTTGACGTTCACATGTATCACCCGCATGAAGTTCTCGCCGGACAACTGCTCGATGGGCGTGCGTGGGCCGATGATCGAGGCGTTGTGCAACAGGCCGTCGAGGTGGCCGAATGCCTTTTCGATCATTGCTGCCAGCTCATCGTATTGATGGGGCAGGGCGGTCTCCAGGTTGAACGGGATCACCACCGGCTGCGGGTGGCCAGCGGCTTCGATCTCGTCATACACCTGGGCCAGGTTGGCTTCGGTCTTGCCCAGCAACAGCACGGTGGCGCCATGGGCGGCATAGGTTTTTGCCGCTGCCGCGCCAATCCCGCGACCGGCGCCGGTCACCAGGATGGTCCGGCCTTTGAGCAGTTCTGGCGGTGCAGAGTAATCAAACATAAATAGCCTCGACAAAATTCAAGGTGATACACCACTTGAAGTGGAATCCATTTCCTGTGGGAGCTGGCTTGCCTGCGATGGCGGACTACCTGTCGCCAAATGTGCTGGCTGGCAGGCCGCCATCGCAGGCAAGCCAGCTCCCACATTGATCTCAGTGTTGTTGAGATCTTCGAGCCATCAGCAACTGCACAGCGCGTTATCCAGCACCTTGCGCAATTCCAGCGGGTGATCCACCACCACGTCCGCGCCCCAGTGGCGTGGGTTGTCGTCCGGGTGGATATAGCCATAGGTGACCGCCGCCGTGCGCGTACCGGCGTCGCGGCCGGATTCGATGTCGCGCAGATCATCGCCCACGAACAGCACGCTGGCCGGGTCCAGGTTGAGCATCTTGCACGCCAGGATCATCGGCTCCGGGTCGGGCTTGCTGTTTTTTACGTGGTCTGGGCAGATCAGCACGGCCGAACGCTCGGCCAGGCCCAGGCGCTGCATGATCGGTTCGGCAAAGCGCACCGGCTTGTTGGTGACCACGCCCCAGATCAGCTTGGCTTTCTCGATGTCTTCCAGCAGCTCGGCCATGCCTTCGAACAGTTTGCTGTGGACTGCGCAATCCTTGAGGTAACGCTCCAGGAATTCCTGGCGCAGTTCCTCAAAGCCCGGCGACTCCGGGTCCATCGAGAAGGTCACGGCGACCATCGCCCGCGCACCACCGGAAATTTCATCGCGGATGTGTGCGGGGTTGATCGGCGCCAGGCCACGGTCGGCGCGCATGGCCTGGCAGATGGCGATAAAGTCCGGCGCGGTGTCCAGCAGGGTACCGTCCATGTCGAAGAGAACCGCTCGCAACTTCACAGGCTTACTCCTCGCGCAGGGTCTGGATCATGTAGTTGACGTCAACGTCGTTGGCCAGCTTGTAGTGCTTGGTCAGCGGGTTGTAGGTCAGGCCGATGATGTCCTTGACGGTCAGCCCGGCCTGGCGGCTCCACGCACCCAGCTCGGAAGGGCGGATGAATTTCTTGAAGTCATGGGTGCCGCGCGGCAGCAGCTTCATGATGTATTCGGCGCCGATGATCGCGAACAGGTAAGCCTTGGGGTTGCGGTTGATGGTGGAGAAGAACACCTGGCCGCCGGGCTTGACCATGCGGAAACAGGCGCGGATCACCGAGGACGGGTCTGGCACGTGTTCGAGCATTTCCAGGCAGGTGACCACGTCGAACTGCTCGGGCATTTCTTCGGCCAGGGCTTCGGCGGTGATCTGGCGGTATTCCACGCTCACGCCGGATTCGAGCTGGTGCAACTGGGCCACGGCCAGCGGCGCTTCGCCCATGTCGATGCCCATGACGGTGGCGCCGCGCTGGGCCATGGCTTCGCTGAGGATGCCGCCGCCGCAACCGACGTCCAGCACCTTCTTGCCGGCCAGGTTGACGCGCTCGTCAATCCAGTTGACCCGCAGTGGGTTGATGTCGTGCAGGGGTTTGAATTCGCTCTCGCGGTCCCACCAGCGGTGGGCCAGGGCTTCAAACTTGGCGATTTCGGCGTGGTCGACGTTGCTCATGGTCAATCCTCTGAATCTGATAAGTCGGTGTGTCGCGGCTGAACCCAAGGCTTCAGCCGCGTCGTTATTCGCTGTGCCCGCTGATGCGTTGGCCCCAGGCAATGGCCGTGGCGGTCAACTGTTGTTCATCCATGCGGGTCAATTGCCGGTCGTCGAGCAATGGTTTGCCGGCGACCCAAAGGTGTTTCACGCAATCGCGCCCGGTGGCATATATAAGCTGTGAGACCGGATCGTAGATCGGTTGTTGCGCCAGCCCGGAAAGATCAAAGGCGACGATGTCTGCCGCCTTGCCGACTTCCAACGAGCCAATCTGGCTGTCCAGGCCCATCGCCCTGGCACCGTTGAGCGTGGCCATGCGCAAGGCGCGGTGGGCATCCAGTGCTGTAGCGGAACCGGCCACGGCCTTGGCCAGCATCGCCGCCGTGCGGGTTTCGCCGAGCAAATCCAGGTCATTGTTGCTGGCGGCGCCGTCGGTGCCGATGGCCACGTTGACGCCAGCCTGCCACAAGCGCTCCACCGGGCAAAAGCCGCTGGCCAGTTTCAGGTTCGATTCCGGGCAGTGAATGACGCTGGTGTTGCTTTCTACCAGTAAAGCCAGGTCGTCTTCGCTGATTTGGGTCATGTGCACGGCCTGAAAGCGCGGGCCCAGCAGGCCGAGGCGAGCCAGGCGCGCCAATGGCCGCTCGCCGGTCTGCTCGACGGCTTGCTGCACTTCGAAGGCGGTTTCGTGAACGTGCATATGGATCACGGCGTCCAGCTCTTCGGCGATCACCCGGATCTTTTCCAGGTTGGCATCGCACACGGTGTAGGGCGCGTGGGGGCCGAAGGTGATCTTGATGCGCGGGTGGTGCTTGAGGTCGCCGAACAGCTCGATACCCTGGCGAATCGCCTCGTCGGCACTGCTGGCGCCGGGAATCGGGAAGTCGAGGATCGGCAACGCGATCTGCGCACGCATACCGCTGTTGTGCACGCAGTCGCTGGCGACCTTGGGGTAGAAATACATGTCCGAAAAGCAGGTGATGCCGCCCTTGATCTGCTCGGCGATGGCCAGGTTGGTGCCGTCGCGCACGAACGCTTCGTCGACCCACTTGGCTTCGGCGGGCCAGATGTGTTTTTCCAGCCATGTCATCAGCGGCAAATCGTCGGCCAGGCCACGGAACAGGGTCATGGCGGCATGGCCGTGGGCATTGATCAGGCCAGGGCTGAGCAGCATACCGGGCAGTTCACGCACCTCGCGCGCTGCCAGCTTCAACGCCGCGTCCCGTGGCCCGATAAAGGCAATGCAGCCATCGCGGATACCCAGGCCATGCTCCTTGAGCACCACGCCAGCGGGCTCGACGGGTACCAGCCAGGTCGGCAGCAGCAACAAGTCGAGCGGGGCGGCAGTGGAGGTCATCGCAGGCTTCTTCCCAGGCAGCTATAAAAGAAGGGCGAAGTATACCCGAGCGTCCTGGCTGGCGGATCGCTATAATCGGCGGCTTTTGTTCATGAGTGCGGGGTAAGGGATGCGCGACCGACTGTTGGCTGCAGAGAAAGTGAAGGCCATCCAATGGCGTGATGGCGCGCTGCACCTGCTCGATCAGCGCGTTTTGCCGTCCCGTGAGCGCTGGGTAGCCTGCGTTACCGTTGAAGCGGTGGCCGACGCCATTCGCACCATGGTGGTGCGTGGCGCGCCAGCCATCGGTATCTGCGCCGCCTATGGCTTGGTCCTGGCCGCCCGCGAGCGCATCGCCGAGGGTGGCGACTGGCAGGCCGCGTGGGAAGAAGACTACGCCTTGCTGGCCCATACTCGACCCACCGCATCGAACTTGTTCTGGGCCTTGCAGCGCATGCGCGACCGCCTCGACCGCCTCAAGCCGCACGCCGACCCGCTGGTGGTGCTGGAAGCCGAAGCCGTCGCGATCCATGAAAGCGACCGGGAGGCCAATGTGGTCATAGCCCAGTTGGGTATGGAGCGGATTCGCAAGCACCAGGGCAACGCCCAGGCGATCCTCACCCATGGCAACGCCGGCGCGTTGGCTTCCGGCGGCGTTGGCACAGCCCTCGGGGTGATTCATGCGGCGTATCTGGAGGGCTTGGTCGAGCAGGTCTATGTCAATGAAACCCGTCCATGGCTGCAAGGCTCGCGTCTGACGGCGTGGGAGTTGGCGGGCCAGGGCATCCCGGTGGCGGTAAATGCCGACTCCGCCGGGGCGCATATCCTCAAGACCAAAGGCGTGACGTGGGTGGTGGTCGGTGCTGACTGTATCGCGGCCAATGGCGATGTGATCAGCAAGATCGGCACTTATCAGCTGGCCGTGTGTGCCATGCACCATGGCGTGCGTTTTATGGTGGTGGCGTCGAGTTCGACCCTGGATTTGATGATGGCTACTGGTGATGATGTCGCCCTGGAGCAGCGCGATAGTGGTGAGTTGCTTGAGGTTGATGGGCAGCGGTTGGATGTCGCGGCGTTTAACCCTGTGTTTGATGTGACGCCTGCGGATCTGATTGATGTCATCGTGACTGAAAAGGGCGTGGTGGAGCGGCCGGATGTGGCCAAGTTGGCCAAGTTGATGTGCCGTAAGCGCCTGCATTGAGTGTGTGGGCGCCTGTGGGGGCGCTATCGCAGGCAAGCCAGCTCCCACCTTTAACGGTGTTCACAAATCAAAGGTGGGAGCTGGCTTGCCTGCGATTGGCCCTTGAAGTCAACAAAACTCCTGCATTCCACCCTCAAAAAAAAGCACCACCGCGCCTCTGAGCCCCTCTCGTCCCCTTCAAGCCTGTCATCCGTCAAATTACTAGCCTCCATGCGCATCAGGGGGATAGGTGCGTGGCGGCGATTGTGATAACATCCGGCGGTTTCCAGGGCTGCCCCGAGGGGTGGCCTATAACGTGCAGATCCGTGTCATAACTCGTTGATTTGTCGTAAGTCGTTGTCAGGCACCGTGCCGGCAGCGGCGAGCTTCGTTCGTCCCGAATGGATGTGACGAGGTTTCACCCGAAAAAGGAATCAGGCTTCTCATGGGCGAACTGGCCAAAGAAATCCTCCCGGTCAATATCGAAGACGAGCTGAAACAGTCCTACCTCGACTACGCGATGAGCGTAATTGTCGGTCGGGCACTGCCTGATGCGCGCGATGGCTTGAAGCCCGTGCACCGGCGTGTGCTGTTCGCGATGAGCGAGCTGGGTAACGACTGGAACAAGCCGTACAAGAAATCTGCCCGTGTTGTCGGTGACGTGATCGGTAAGTATCACCCTCACGGCGACACTGCGGTGTACGACACCATCGTTCGGATGGCGCAGCCGTTTTCCCTGCGCTACCTGCTGGTAGACGGCCAGGGCAACTTCGGTTCGGTGGACGGCGACAACGCCGCGGCCATGCGATACACCGAAGTGCGCATGACCAAGCTGGCGCATGAGCTGCTGGCCGACCTGCACAAAGAAACCGTGGACTGGGTGCCGAACTACGACGGCACCGAAATGATCCCGGCTGTCATGCCCACCAAGATCCCCAACCTGCTGGTCAACGGTTCCAGCGGTATCGCCGTGGGCATGGCCACCAACATCCCGCCGCACAACCTCGGTGAAGTCATCGACGGTTGCCTGGCCCTTATCGACAACCCTGAGCTGACCGTCGATGAGCTGATGCAATACATCCCCGGCCCGGACTTCCCGACCGCCGCGATCATCAACGGTCGCGCCGGCATCATCGAAGCCTACCGCACCGGTCGCGGGCGCATTTACATGCGTGCCCGCTCGATGATCGAAGACATCGACAAGGTCGGTGGCCGCCAGCAGATCGTCATCACCGAACTCCCGTACCAGCTGAACAAGGCACGCTTGATCGAGAAGATCGCCGAGCTGGTTAAAGAGAAGAAGCTGGAAGGCATCACCGAGCTGCGCGACGAGTCCGACAAAGACGGTATGCGCGTAGTAATCGAGCTGCGCCGTGGCGAAGTGCCTGAGGTGATCCTCAACAACCTCTACGCCCAGACCCAGCTGCAAAGCGTGTTTGGTATCAACGTGGTTGCCCTGATCGACGGCCGCCCGCGCATCCTGAACCTCAAGGACCTGCTGGAAGCCTTCGTGCGTCACCGCCGCGAAGTGGTGACCCGCCGTACCGTGTTCGAACTGCGCAAGGCCCGCGAGCGCGGCCATATCCTGGAAGGCCAGGCGGTTGCGCTGTCGAACATCGACCCGGTGATCGCCCTGATCAAGGCCTCGCCAACCCCGTCGGAAGCCAAGGAAGCGCTGATCAGCACGCCGTGGGAATCCAGCGCCGTAGTGGCCATGGTTGAGCGCGCTGGCGCCGACTCATGCCGCCCGGAGACCCTGGACCCGCAATACGGTCTGCGTGAAGGCAAGTACTTCCTGTCGCCAGAACAGGCCCAGGCCATCCTGGAACTGCGTCTGCACCGCCTCACCGGCCTTGAGCACGAGAAGCTGCTGGCCGAGTACCAGGAGATCCTCAACCAGATCGGCGAGTTGATCCGCATCCTCAGCAGCGCCGTGCGCCTGATGGAAGTGATCCGCGAAGAACTGGAAGTGATCCGCGCCGAATACGGCGACGTACGCCGCACCGAAATCCTCGATGCGCGTCTGGATCTGACCCTGGGTGACATGATCCCGGAAGAAGAGCGCGTGGTGACCATCTCTCACGGTGGCTATGCCAAGACCCAGCCGCTGGCGGCTTACCAGGCTCAGCGTCGTGGTGGTAAAGGTAAATCGGCTACCGGCGTGAAGGATGAGGACTACATCGCTCACCTGCTGGTTGCCAACAGCCACACCACGCTGCTGCTGTTCTCCAGCAAAGGCAAGGTGTACTGGCTCAAGACCTACGAAATCCCGGAAGCCTCCCGCGCTGCCCGTGGTCGTCCGTTGGTCAACCTGCTGCCGCTGGACAGTGACGAATACATCACCACCATGCTGCCGGTCGAGGAATACACCGAAGGTCACTTCATCTTCATGGCCACCGCTAAAGGCACCGTGAAGAAGACCCCGCTGGAATCCTTCAGCCGTCAACGCAGCGTGGGGCTGATCGCCCTGGAGCTGGACGAAGGCGACGTACTGATTTCCGCAGCCATCACCGACGGCGAACGCGAAGTCATGCTGTTCTCCGATGGCGGCAAGGTCACACGCTTCAAGGAATCCGACGTGCGTGCCATGGGCCGTACCGCCCGCGGTGTACGCGGCATGCGCCTGCCAGAAGGGCAGAAGCTGATTTCGATGCTGATCCCGGAAGAAGGCAGCCAGATCCTCACCGCTTCCGAGCGTGGTTATGGTAAGCGCACCGCCATCAGCGAGTTCCCTGAGTACAAGCGTGGCGGCCAGGGCGTGATCGCCATGGTCAGCAACGACCGCAACGGCCGTCTGGTCGGCGCGGTGCAGGTGCTCGATGGCGAGGAAATCATGCTGATTTCCGACCAGGGCACCCTGGTGCGTACCCGTGTGGCCGAGGTCTCGAGCCTGGGCCGTAACACCCAGGGCGTGACCCTGATCAAGCTGGCCAAGGACGAAAAACTGGTCGGCCTGGAGCGTGTGCAGGAGCCTTCGGAAGTCGAAGGTGAAGAGCTCGAAGGTGAGGAGTTTGAAGGCGAGGTGATCGCAGCCGGCGATGACAACGTTGACGAGCCAACCCTCGACGCTGCCGCAGACGAAGAAGAACCGCAGGAATAAGCGGACACACAGGGGGCGGATGAAGATTCGCCCCCTTGTTGTTTGTCCCCTATGAAACACAGCGCCCTTTGCCTGGACGCGGTCCATGTGGGAGCTGGCTTGCCTGCGATGCAGGCGCCTCGGTCATTCAGTGATACCGCGGCGCTGCTATCGCAGGCAAGCCAGCTCCCACAGATGCCCGCTTCAGAATGAGGGCGTTGCTGACATGATTGCAGCCCCACCAGATCAGAGTGAGATTGGATGTGAGCAAGAGAGCCTATAACTTCTGTGCCGGTCCCGCGGCGCTTCCTGAAGCAGTCCTGCAGCGTGCGCAGGGTGAACTCCTCGACTGGCATGGAAAAGGCCTCTCCGTGATGGAAATGAGCCATCGCAGCGATGAGTTCGTGTCCATCGCCAACAAGGCCGAGCAGGACCTGCGCGACTTGCTGGACATCCCATCCAATTACAAAGTGCTGTTCCTGCAAGGCGGCGCGAGCCAGCAGTTCGCCCAGTTGCCGCTAAACCTGCTGCCCGAAGGCGGCACTGCCGACTATATCGACACCGGTATCTGGGGGCAGAAGGCTATCGAAGAAGCCTCGCGCTATGGCCATGTCAACGTGGCAGGCACCGCCAAGCCCTATGACTACTTCGCCATTCCCGGCCAGAACGAGTGGAAGCTGTCCAAGGACGCGGCCTACGTTCACTACGTCGCGAACGAAACCATCGGCGGCCTGGAATTTGACTGGGTGCCTGAAGTCGGTGAGGTGCCACTGGTGTGCGACATGTCCTCGGACATCCTCTCGCGCCCGATCGACGTGTCCAAATACGGCATGATCTACGCCGGCGCGCAGAAGAACATCGGCCCGAGCGGCATCCTGGTCAATATCATCCGCGAAGACCTGCTGGGCCGTGCCCGTTCGCTGTGCCCGACCATGCTCAACTACAAGGTCGCGGCCGATAACGGCTCGATGTACAACACCCCGCCGGCGTTTGCCTGGTACCTGTCGGGCCTGGTGTTCGAATGGCTCAAGGAGCAGGGCGGCGTGGCGGCCATGGGCAAGCTCAACGAAGAGAAGAAGCGCGTCCTGTACGACTTCATCGACGCCAGCGGCCTGTACAGCAACCCGATCAACCTCACCGACCGCTCGTGGATGAACGTGCCGTTCCGCCTGGCTGACGACCGCCTGGACAAGCCGTTCCTGGCTGGCGCCGACGCGCGCGGCCTGCTGAACCTCAAGGGCCATCGTTCGGTGGGCGGCATGCGCGCCTCCATTTATAACGCCGTCGACATCCACGCCATCAATGCGCTGGTTGCCTACATGGCAGAGTTCGAGAAGGAACACGGCTAATGTCTGAGCAAGAACTCAAGGCCCTGCGCGTACGCATTGACAGCCTGGACGAGAAGGTCCTGGAGCTGATCAGTGAGCGTGCGCGCTGCGCCCAGGAAGTGGCACGGGTGAAGATGGCGTCCCTCGCCGAAGGCGAAGTGCCGGTGTTCTACCGCCCCGAGCGTGAAGCCCAGGTACTCAAGCGTGTGATGGAGCGCAACAAGGGGCCGTTGGGCAACGAAGAGATGGCGCGGTTGTTCCGTGAAATCATGTCGTCGTGCCTGGCGCTGGAGCAGCCGCTGAAAGTGGCTTACCTCGGCCCTGAAGGCACCTTCACCCAGGCAGCGGCCATGAAGCACTTCGGCCATGCGGTGATCAGCAAGCCGATGGCGGCCATCGACGAAGTCTTCCGTGAAGTGGCGGCCGGCGCGGTGAATTTTGGCGTGGTGCCGGTGGAAAACTCCACCGAAGGCGCGGTCAACCACACCCTGGACAGCTTCCTTGAGCACGACATGGTGATCTGCGGTGAGGTGGAGCTGCGTATCCACCACCACCTGCTGGTGGGTGAAAACACCAAGACCGACAGCATCAGCCGCATCTACTCCCACGCCCAGTCCCTGGCCCAGTGCCGCAAGTGGCTGGACGCCCATTACCCGAATGTCGAGCGCGTGGCGGTGTCCAGCAACGCCGAAGCGGCCAAGCGGGTCAAGGGTGAGTGGAATTCGGCGGCGATTGCCGGCGATATGGCCGCGGGCCTGTACGGCCTGACGCGCCTGGCCGAAAAAATCGAAGACCGCCCGGACAACTCCACGCGCTTTTTGATGATCGGCAGCCAGGAAGTGCCGCCCACCGGCGACGACAAGACCTCGATCATCGTTTCCATGAGCAACAAGCCCGGCGCGCTGCATGAGCTGCTGGTGCCGTTCCACGATAACGGGATTGACCTGACGCGCATCGAGACTCGTCCTTCGCGCAGCGGTAAATGGACCTACGTGTTCTTTATCGACTTCATCGGCCATCACCGCGACCCGCTGGTCAAGGGCGTGCTGGAGAAGATCAGTCAGGAAGCCGTGGCACTCAAGGTGCTGGGCTCTTACCCGAAAGCGGTTTTGTGAGGCTTTGACATGAGTGGCAACTTCCTCGCCCTGGCGCAGCCGGGCGTGCAACAACTCTCGCCTTACGTTCCAGGCAAGCCTGTGGACGAGTTGGCCCGCGAGTTGAATCTGGACCCGTCCAAGATCGTCAAGCTGGCGAGTAACGAAAACCCGCTGGGCCCGAGTCCCAAAGTGTTGGCGGCGATTCGTGAAGAGCTGGCCGAGCTGACCCGTTACCCCGACGGCAACGGTTTTGCGCTCAAGTCGCTGCTGGCGGACAAATGCCGGGTCGAGTTGAATCAAGTGACTTTGGGCAATGGCTCCAACGACATCCTTGAGCTGGTTGGCCGTGCCTACCTGGCGCCAGGTTTGAACGCGGTGTTCAGCGAACACGCGTTTGCGGTCTACCCGATCGTGACCCAGGCGGTGGGGGCGGATGCTCGCGTGATTCCTGCCAAGGACTGGGGCCATGACCTGCCGGCGATGCTGGCAGCCATCGATGCTCAGACTCGCGTGGTGTTTATCGCCAACCCGAACAACCCGACCGGCACTTGGTTTGGCGAGCAGGCACTGAACGAATTCCTGCAGGATGTGCCGGAGCACGTGCTGGTCGTGCTGGACGAAGCCTACATCGAGTACGCCGAAGGCAGCGACCTGCCCGACGGCCTGGATTTCCTCGCGGCCTACCCGAACCTGCTGGTGTCGCGTACGTTCTCCAAGGCTTACGGCCTGGCGTCGTTGCGGGTCGGTTATGGCTTGTCCACGCCTGTGGTGGCCGATGTGCTGAACCGCGTGCGCCAGCCGTTCAACGTCAACAGCCTGGCCCTGGCGGCCGCCTGTGCGGCGGTGCGGGATGCCGAATACCTGGAAGAAGGCCGTCGCCTCAATGAAAGCGGCATGCTGCAGTTGCAGGAAGGCTTTCGTGAGCTGGGCCTGGGCTGGATTCCTTCCAAGGGCAACTTCATCTGCGTCGACCTCGGCCAAGTGGCCGCGCCGGTGTTCCAGGGCTTGCTGCGCGAGGGCGTGATCGTGCGCCCGGTGGCCAACTACGGCATGCCGAACCACCTGCGTATCACCATCGGTTTGCCGGCTGAGAACAGCCGCTTCCTTGAGGCGCTGGCCAAGGTTCTGGCCCGTGGTTGATGTCACTGCATTGCAACCTGCTGTGCCTATGATCGGTCGCCTGGTGGTGGTCGGCCTGGGGTTGATCGGTGGCTCCTTCGCCAAAGGCCTGCGTGAAAGCGGCCTGTGTGGCGAAGTGGTGGGCGTGGACCTCGACCCCCAATCGCGCGCGTTGGCGGTGGAGTTGGGGGTGGTGGACCGCTGTGAGGCGGACCTGGCCGTTGCGTGCCAGGGCGCGGATGTGATCCAGCTCGCCGTGCCGATCCTGGCCATGGAAAAACTGCTGGCGGTACTGGCGGGTATGGACCTGGGGCAAGCAATTCTTACCGATGTGGGCAGCGCCAAAGGCAACGTGGTGCGCGCTGCACAACGGGCGTTTGGTGGCATGCCGCCGCGTTTTGTGCCGGGCCACCCCATTGCGGGTTCCGAGCAGAGCGGGGTGGAGGCCTCCAATGCGCAGCTGTTCCGTCGGCATAAGGTCATCCTGACGCCGCTGGCGCAAACCGATCCAACGGCGTTGGCAGTGGTGGATCGTCTCTGGCGCGAGCTGGGCGCGGATGTGGAGCATATGCAGGTGGAGCGTCACGACGAAGTGTTGGCAGCCACCAGCCACTTGCCGCATCTGCTGGCATTTGGCTTGGTGGATTCTTTGGCCAAGCGCAACGAGAACCTCGAGATATTCCGGTACGCGGCTGGTGGTTTTCGCGATTTCACGCGGATTGCCGGCAGCGATCCGGTGATGTGGCACGACATCTTCCTCGCCAATCGCGAAGCGGTGTTGCGCACCCTGGACACCTTCCGCAGTGACCTCGACGCCTTGCGCGACGCGGTGGATGCGGGAGACGGCCATCAACTGCTGGGCGTGTTCACCCGGGCACGGGTGGCGCGTGAACATTTCAGCAAGATCCTCGCGCGCCGGGCCTATATGGAAACCGCAGTGAACACCGATGACCTGACCTTCATCGCCAGCCCGGGTGGCCGCTTGAGCGGGCGCATTCGCGTGCCGGGTGACAAGTCGATCTCCCATCGATCGATCATGTTGGGTTCGTTGGCCGAAGGTGTGACCGAGGTGGAAGGCTTCCTTGAGGGTGAAGATGCCCTGGCGACCTTGCAGGCCTTTCGCGACATGGGTGTGGTGATCGAGGGGCCGCACCATGGGCGCGTGACCATTCATGGCGTCGGCCTGCAGGGCCTGAAGGCTGCGCCGGGGCCTATCTACGTAGGCAATTCCGGCACATCGATGCGCCTGTTGGCCGGTGTATTGGCGGCGCAGAGCTTCGACAGCGTGCTGACCGGCGATGCTTCGCTGTCCAAGCGCCCGATGAACCGCGTGGCCAAGCCGCTGCGGGAAATGGGCGCGATCATCGAAACCGGGCCGGACGGCCGTCCGCCACTGAGCATTCGTGGCGGGCAATCGCTCAAGGGCTTGAACTATGTACTGCCCATGGCCAGTGCCCAGGTGAAATCCTGCCTGTTGTTGGCGGGGTTGTACGCTGAGGGCAAAACCTCGGTGACCGAGCCTGCACCGACTCGCGACCACACCGAGCGCATGCTGCGCGGCTTTGGCTACCCGGTGGCGGTGCAGGGCGCGACGGCATCGTTGGCGTCAGGGCATGGGTTGACCGCTACGCGTATTGAAGTGCCAGGAGATATCTCGTCTTCGGCGTTTTTCCTGGTGGCGGCCTCGATTGCCGAGGGATCCGAGCTGCTGCTGGAGCATGTCGGTATCAACCCGACCCGCACCGGGGTAATCGACATCCTGCGGCTGATGGGGGCTGATATCACCCTCGAAAATCAGCGCGAGGTGGGCGGCGAGCCGGTTGCGGATTTGCGTGTGCGTGCCGCCGTGCTCAAGGGTATCGAGATTCCACACGCCCTGGTGCCGTTGGCAATTGATGAGTTCCCCGTGCTGTTTATTGCTGCAGCCTGCGCTCAAGGCCGCACCGTTTTACGCGGGGCCGAGGAGCTGCGCCTCAAGGAGTCCGATCGCATCCAGGTAATGGCCGACGGTCTGTTGGCCCTGGGTGTGAAGTGTGAACCCACGCCTGATGGGCTTATCATTGACGGTGGCCCGATGGGCGGCGGTGAAGTGCATGCCCATGGCGATCATCGGATTGCCATGGCGTTCAGTGTGGCTTCCCTGCGGGCGACGGCGCCTATTCGTATCCTTGACTGCGCCAATGTTGCTACGTCTTTTCCGAACTTTCTGACACTGTGTGCCCAAGTCGGCATCCGTGTTGCCCAAGAGGCTCAATTGTGAATATCAAAGCACCGGTGATTACCATCGACGGGCCTAGCGGCTCGGGCAAAGGCACAATCGCTGGCATTCTGGCCAAGCGCCTGGGTTGGTGTCTGCTGGATTCTGGCGCGCTGTACCGCCTGCTGGCGTTTGCTGCGCACAACCATGGTGTGGACCTGACCAACGAAGAATTGCTGACCAAACTTGCCGCCCATCTGGATGTGCAGTTCATTGCGGCGACCGAGGGTCAGCTGCAGCGCATTATTCTGGAAGGTGATGAAGTCAGTGATGTGATTCGCACCGAGAGTATCGGCGCGGGTGCCTCCCAAGTGGCCGCGCTGCCTGCCGTGCGCGAGGCGCTGCTGCAGCGCCAGCGCGCATTCCAGGAAGCGCCGGGCCTGGTGGCCGATGGCCGCGACATGGGCACGGTGGTGTTTCCCGAGGCGCCGCTGAAGATTTTCCTGACCGCCAGCGCCGAGGAACGGGCACGCCGCCGATACTTGCAGTTGAAGGGCAAAGTCGATGGTGTTAGTCTGTCGAGTCTGCTAGATGAGATCCGTGCACGCGATGAGCGTGATACCCAGCGTGCGGTAGCCCCGCTCAAGCCGGCGGCTGACGCCATACAGCTGGATTCCACGGAGTTGTCCATCGAGCAGGTGCTGGAACGCATCATGAGTGAAATCGCCATTCGCGATATCGCCGGGTGATCAAGAAGGCCGCAGGGGACCAGTCATAGTCCTGCGGTGGCTTCTTTTAACTGAAACTGACCCACACCGTCTGGGGTGTGGAGATGGGCGTATTCTTCGCCCTTATCAACAGGAATTAAAATGAGCGAAAGCTTTGCGGAACTCTTTGAAGAAAGCCTAAAAACCCTGAACCTTCAGGCAGGCTCCATCATCACCGGTGTTATCGTTGATATCGATTACCAAGCTCGCTGGGTAACCGTTCACGCTGGTCTGAAGTCTGAAGCTCTGATCCCGCTGGAACAGTTCTACAACGATGCTGGTGACCTGACTATCAATGTCGGTGACGAAGTTCACGTTGCTCTGGACTCGGTTGAAGACGGTTTCGGTGAAACCAAGCTGTCCCGTGAAAAAGCCAAGCGCGCTGAATGCTGGATTGTTCTCGAAGCAGCCTTCGCAGCTGAAGAAGTGGTCAAGGGCGTTATCAACGGTAAGGTTAAAGGCGGCTTCACTGTCGACGTTAACGGCATCCGTGCGTTCCTGCCAGGTTCTTTGGTCGACGTTCGTCCAGTGCGCGACACCACGCACCTGGAAGGCAAAGAACTGGAATTCAAAGTCATCAAGCTCGACCAGAAGCGCAACAACGTTGTCGTTTCCCGTCGCAGCGTGCTGGAAGCAGAGAACTCCGCCGAGCGTGAAGCTCTGCTGGAATCCCTGCAGGAAGGCCAACAAGTCAAAGGTATCGTCAAGAACCTCACCGATTACGGCGCATTCGTCGATCTGGGTGGCGTCGATGGCCTGCTGCACATTACCGACATGGCTTGGAAGCGTATCAAGCATCCTTCCGAAATCGTCAACGTTGGCGACGAGATCGATGTCAAGGTTCTGAAGTACGATCGTGAGCGTAACCGCGTTTCCCTGGGCTTGAAGCAGCTGGGCGAAGATCCATGGGTTGCTATCAAAGCTCGTTACCCAGAAAGCACCCGCGTAACCGCGCGTGTTACCAACCTGACCGACTACGGCTGCTTCGCAGAGCTGGAAGAAGGCGTGGAAGGCCTGGTACACGTTTCCGAAATGGACTGGACCAACAAGAACATCCACCCTTCGAAAGTCGTACAAGTCGGCGACGAAGTGGAAGTTATGGTTCTGGACATCGACGAAGAGCGTCGTCGTATCTCCCTGGGCATCAAGCAGTGCAAATCTAACCCATGGGAAGATTTCTCTGGCCAGTTCAACAAGGGCGATAAAATCTCCGGCACCATCAAGTCGATCACCGATTTCGGTATCTTCATTGGTCTGGACGGCGGCATCGACGGCCTGGTTCACCTGTCCGACATCTCCTGGAACGAAGTTGGCGAAGAAGCTGTTCGTCGTTTCAAGAAGGGCGACGAGCTGGACACCGTTATCCTGTCGGTTGACCCAGAGCGCGAGCGCATCTCCCTGGGCATCAAGCAACTGGAAAGCGATCCGTTCTCCGAGTACGTTCAAGAGAACGACAAAGGCGCCATCGTTAAAGGCACTGTGAAAGAAGTTGACGCCAAAGGCGCCATCATCGTTCTGGCCGACGATATCGAAGCGACTCTGAAAGCCTCCGAAATCAGCCGTGACCGCGTTGAAGACGCGCGCAACGTTCTGAAAGAAGGCCAGGAAGTAGAAGCCAAGATCATCAGCGTTGACCGCAAGAGCCGCGTGATTCAGCTCTCCATCAAGTCGAAAGACGAAGTGGAAGAGAAAGAAGCTATTCAGAGCTTGAAAGAAGCTGCTCCGGAAGCTGCTGCTGACACCACCATGGCGGCACTGCTGCGCCAGGCAATGGCTAAGCAGAACTAAGTTCTGTAAAGCTATAGAAAAAGGGCGACTTCGGTCGCCCTTTTTTGTGCCTGACGCCTCAACGGTAGGAGCTCGCTCGCGAAAAACTCACAGACCACACGTTCATTCAGGATTCATGATGTCCCCACGCTCCGCGTGGGAGCGCCTCTTGAGACGCTCTGCGTCTCGTCCGTTAGCGCCAGTGAGGCAGGGCGTCACTGGCTGCATTCCCGCGCAGAGCATGGGAACGATCACGATCAAGGGCCTTGCGATGCGAGGCCCTTTTTTTTGCCTGACATTTGATGAAGCAACTGCACCGAACCAAGGCATTCAGCCCAATGTCAGAACTGACTATAGTCTTGAAAACGGCTATTTCGCGTTGCTGACTCAATAAGGGTTTGAATGAACAGAATTATCGTAATACTCGCCTTGCTGGTACTTGCAGGCTGCTCCTCCACCAGCGCCAAGACCCACGCCAAGCGCGGCGTCAGCGGCATCGAGATCGACTGCTCTGGCCTGGGCAACAAGTGGGAAAAGTGCGAGAAGCGCGCCGCCCGTGAGTGCAAGATGCAGGGCTACAAGGTCATTACCCGTTCCGGTGATGCCGAGGACGAAGAGGGCGACTACCTGTTCGGCTGGAACCCTGCTGGCGCGGTGACGCGAACCATGTTGGTGATCTGTAAGTAAGGGGTTGACCGCTCGCTGAGCGTGTTTATTCAGCCTCAGATAAGTTGACACATGGGCTGTTCAAATTCATCAACTCATGCTAAAACCTTCGGAGCGCTTTTCCTAGCTGCTTGAAAAAGAAGGGAAAAATATGACGAAGTCGGAGTTGATCGAACGAATTGTCACCCATCAAGGGCTGCTCTCATCCAAGGATGTGGAGCTGGCTATCAAGACCATGCTTGAGCAAATGTCCCAATGCCTCGCCACCGGAGACCGCATCGAAATCCGCGGCTTCGGCAGCTTCTCCCTGCACTACCGCGCACCCCGCGTAGGCCGCAACCCAAAAACCGGCCAATCCGTCAGCCTCGACGGCAAATTCGTTCCCCACTTCAAACCGGGCAAGGAATTGCGCGATCGGGTGAACGAAGAAGAGGAAGAAGGCGTCTGAGTGTTTTTGGCGAAGGAGAAGGGTATGCGTGGGGTTAAGCGCGTTGCTGCAGTATTGATTGCAGTGCTTGCAGCGTTGGTGGTTTTGGCGTTTGTGCTGGAAAACCAGCAGGGCGTGGCACTGTCGTTCCTGGGGTGGAGTACTGCGCAGATGCCGGTGGCGGTGTTTGTGGTGGTGGCTTTGATTGTGGGGATGGTGATTGGGCCTGTGTTGGGGGTGGTTGTGCGCAGGCGTCGGGGTAAGGCGGTGGTTTAGTTTTAGGAGAAAGGGAAGAGCGGTATTGGCGACCGTTTGTCAGAAACCATGCCATGTCGCGCGCTTTGAACTGCCTACCTACCTAGCCCTGTTGGTTGCGACAGTTCTCCTAGAAAATCAGAATCGCCTGACAGACATGTCAAGACTTGTAATATGCCAAAGAGATGGCAGAATGGAATCTGTTCTCGATAACAGGCATTTTGTGCGCTCAAAATTTGGCAGAGACGCTGGGTTTTGGCGGTCATCCAATTAGAATAAAAAATACGCAATTTTGTCTGCATAACGAGCCCGCAGTTTCTCTTTGAAGGCAGGTTTTTGTTGTGAGTAGTAGCTTCCGCGTTCCCCCATTAAGATCCTCCGACGAAATAGATTTAATAACTCTATTAAAAAACGTCTTCCTTCAAAAAAAGCTCGTGTTCTTAGTGACCTTAGCTGTCACATTGATTGCAGTGTGCTATTCGTTTCTGGTAACGCCACAATACAAGATCAATGCGGTGTTGCGCCCTGCGGCCATCAACGAGTTGGATGCACTGAATCGCTCTGAGATTTACCAGTTGCCACCAGCGGACGCATTAGTCAAGGTTGGTGAGGCACTCGAATCCTACGATACTCGCTTAGCTTTCTTCAAAGCCAATCAGAGGCTATTCGCAAGGTTCGTTCGCCCAGGAGAAACGCTGGAGCAGAGTTTTGAGGCATTCAATCGTAACTCTATTCAATTAACGTTGCCTGATCCAAATAAAAAAGACGCTCTGAGTGATTATATAAAGCTTGAAATGACTTATCCCAAGGGTATTGATGGCGTAGCGATTCTGAATGGTTTAGTCGATTACGCTATTGGGACTGAGCGTGAGCAGATCAGTGCCGACGTTAATGTAATCGTTCAAAATCGGTTAAGGGAACTCCAGGGGAAATTCGATTCGGCCCGATCGAATTACAATGTTGAGAAAGAGGCCAAAATAGCGCGGTTTCGTGAAGCTGATTCATTGAAGCGTGCCCAGTTGCAGGACGAGTTGAAAGCCTTGCGGGCTCAATTGAAAGCGTTACGCAGCGATCGTATCTTTCAACTGAATGAAGCGATCGGAATTGCTAAAACTTTGGGTATTCAAAAACCGGCGACGCCTTCATCATTCGGTGAATCTGATAAGGCGGGTGCTGGCAGCGTAATTCGTACCGAAGTAAATAATCAGCAAATCCCACTTTATTTTATGGGGGTTGAGGCGCTTAAAGCTGAGATCACCGCATTGGAGCAGCGTAGATCGGATGATTTCACCGATCCTCGCGTGGCCCAGATCGCAAAGGAGCTTCAGTTGCTAGCGACCAATCGCGAAATTGAAGTGCTGAGCGCGCGTAAAAATGAGGATGTTTTTCTCGCTGGTGTCGAGTCCTTACGTGCGGAGATGACTCGTTTGAGTAACTTGAGTACCGATATGTCGACCCTCAAGCTAGTCACTATCGATCAACAGGCCCTTGAGCCGGTAGCGCCCTCTAAGCCTAACCGTCTATTGATAATGGCGCTTGGTTTGTTTGGCGGGGCTGTCTTAGCATTTTTTATTGCGCTTACTAGGATTATGGTCGTTACTGGCAGCGCCCCCAGAGTCGATGAAGATATAACCTCAAGCAGTCGTGTGCGCGGCGATGTTAAATCGACCAGTAGTGCTAAACCCAACTTATCCCAAATTAGTTGAGCGCCATGGAGTGATTGAGGTTTAATGGGCTCCCCCTTTTCAGAGCGTCACTATGGTGCGTCTTCGCTTTAAGTCCCGGGGAGGGGCAGTTTTGAAAAGCGTTTCCGGGCTGGATGTTTTGATCTTGAATTGGTTATTGCCGCAAAAAGGGTAGGTCAACTGAGAATTTTTTGTAGGAAATGACAGGTCGGGGTCCGTGCTGAGATCGCTTAGGATACATAGCTTGGCGTCCAAGTCCGCAGTGGATTGTGACGGTCGTAACGTAGTTACGAATCAGATTGTCGCTCTCAAGTGCTCGGATCCTACATGTCGGCGTGTTCCTGTTGCTGTCAGCCGGGCGCTGATAGATCCATTGGTAGCTGTGGTTTATCAGCTTTACGCCGTGGGCTCTAGGTACGTGCCCCCAGCTGATGATCAATTGCAGCAAATTTATGGCGCTGCTGATTCTTCTGGAACAGGTTGTAAACCTAATTTCAAGGTTACGGTTCCCCTCACCTACCCTCGACCATTGAATTCTTGGCCCAATACCGAGAAACTGCGTCAGAGTTTTTGCATTCACCTGGCAGAATGGCGCGGTGGTGTAATTCCATGCTAAAGGAAGTTTTAGAGAATGGCGGTTATTAAACGCAAAGGCATTATTCTGGCAGGCGGTTCTGGTACGCGCTTGTACCCGTTGACATTGGGCGTGTCCAAGCAGCTGCTGCCCATCTTTGACAAACCGATGATTTTTTATCCGCTATCCGTGCTCATGCTTGCCGGTATGCGCGAGATCCTGATCATTTCTACGCCAGAAGACTTGCCATGCTTCAAAAAAATGCTGGGCGATGGCAGCCAATACGGCATCGAACTCACCTACGCAGAACAGCCAAGCCCCGACGGATTAGCGCAAGCCTTCATCATAGGCGAAGAGTTTATTGCTGATGATCCTTGCTGCCTGATTTTGGGTGACAATATTTTTTATGGCCAGCATTTCTCGGACAACCTTAGCTCTGCGATGTCTCAAAACTCTGGCGCAACCGTATTTGGATATCATGTTTCAGACCCGGAGCGTTTTGGTGTGGTTGAATTTGATCACGACGGCCGTGCGCTTAGCATTGAAGAGAAGCCAACAGTTCCGAAGTCAAATTACGCAGTTACAGGTTTGTACTTCTACGATAATCGTGTTGTAGATATTGCAAAAAATATTAAGCCTTCACCGCGTGGTGAGCTTGAAATTACGGATGTTAACAAGGCCTATTTGGACGACAAATCATTAACTGTAGAGATGCTAGGTCGAGGCTTTGCCTGGCTGGATACAGGTACTCACGAGTCGCTGCTTGAAGCAAGCCACTTTGTTCATACCATTGAACATCGTCAGGGACTCAAAGTCGCTTGCCTCGAAGAAATAGCATTCAACAACGGTTGGATCTCACCAAAGCAACTAAGCGAGCAAGCTGAGAAGCTTAAGAAAACAGGTTACGGACAATATCTGCAGAAGCTTCTTAAAGAGGCCTCTGAAAAATGAAATTGATTCAAACATGCATTCCAGATGTTGTGATAATTGAACCAGCTGTTTACACGGATGCGCGTGGCTGGTTCATGGAAAGTTTTAATCAAGCGAAGTTTCAGGTGGCGCTGAAGGAGTTGGGGCTACCCGTACCGAGTGCATTTATTCAAGACAATCATTCTTACTCCTCGAAAGGGGTATTACGTGGACTGCATTTTCAGTGTGCACCTCACGCCCAAGGAAAATTAGTCCGGGTTGTAAGAGGTTCTGTATTCGATGTTGCAGTCGATATCCGCCCTTCTTCTCCTACCTATCTCCAATGGGTCGGCGCGGAGCTAAGCGGCGATAACAACCGTATGATGTGGATTCCGGAGGGCTTTGCTCACGGCTTTGTTGCGTTGGAAGATCATACGCACTTTTTGTACAAAACTACTGGTTACTATAATAAGGAGTCCGAAGGTGCCCTCCATTGGAACGACCCTAAACTATCCATCAAGTGGCCTGGGTTTATTGATTATAATGTCAGCGATAAAGATGATGAGGCCCCCGGGGTCGAAAGTTTATCGGTGATTATAGAATGAGCTTAATTAAACTTTTGGATATCAAGAAGTTAGGTGATCATCGCGGTCACCTCGTTGTTCTTGAGAATAACAAAAGTATTCCGTTCGCTATAAAGCGCGTCTATTACCTAACTGGCACGCAAGCGGGTGTACCTCGTGGGTTTCACGCTCACAAGGAGCTCACTCAAGCTGCCGTTTGTGTTTCAGGGCGTTGCCTCATGAAAATGGATGACGGAATAAACAAAGATGAAATTTGGTTGGACTCATCTGATAAAGCTATTGTCATTGATAAAATGATTTGGCACGAAATGCATGAATTCAGCGCAGATTGTGTGCTTTTAGTGTTAGCCGATGATTATTATGATGAAGAAGACTACATTCGAAATTATGATGTGTTTTTGGAGTTGACAAAACATGCCTAAAATTCATCCACTTGCTGACGTAAAAAGCAAAAACATCGGAAAAGACACCCGGGTGTGGCAGTTTGCGGTGATTTTTGATGGAGCGGTCATTGGCGAAAATTGCAACGTTTGTGCACATACACTAATAGAAAACGGTGTATCGGTGGGAAATAATGTAACGATTAAGTCGGGCGTATTTCTCTGGGAAGGGACAGTGATTGCTGATGACGTTTTCATCGGACCTAATGCCACATTTACTAACGATGCTATGCCTCGATCCAAAGTTTATCCGAAGAGTTTTTCTGGTATTACCATTAAACGAGGTGCCAGCATTGGTGCCAACGCGACGATCTTGCCGGGAGTAACTGTAGGCGAGGATGCGATGGTAGGCGCTGGCGCTGTAGTGGTTTCTGATATTCCAGAGGGTGCAGTCGTTGTGGGTAATCCAGCTAAAATTATTAGGTATTTTAAAAAATGATAAGTTTTCTAGATTTGAAATCAATCAATCAATTGTGTCGTCAGGAGCTGATCGACGCTTGCACCCGAGTCATAGATTCAGGATGGTATATAGGCGGTAAGGAACTCCAGCTGTTTGAACAGAGCTATGCTGACTATTGCGGGGCGAAGTATTGTATTGGTGTTGCCAACGGGCTTGACGCTCTGGTACTGGTCATCCGAGCCTGGAAGGAACTTGGTTACTTGAGTGAAGGTGATGAAGTTCTTGTTCCTTCAAATACATATATCGCTAGCATCCTTGCTATATCAGAGAATGGACTGATACCTGTTTTAGTAGAACCGGATCCTACGACCTTTAATATGTGTCCCCTTAAAGCAGAAGCTGCTATTTCTAGCAGAACCAAATGTGTTCTGCCCGTACATTTATATGGTCGTCTTGCGGATATGCCGGCCATCTTGGATGTTGCTGAAAGATTTGGTCTACTCGTTCTAGAGGACTCAGCCCAATCCCACGGGGCTAACTTGAATGGAAGGAAAGCAGGTAATTGGGGAGATGCCTCCGGTTTCAGTTTCTACCCTGGAAAAAATCTTGGTGCGCTGGGAGATGCTGGCGCAATCACTACAAATGATGAAGCGCTTGCGACGACGCTGAGGGCTTTACGTAATTACGGTTCTCACGAAAAATACAAAAATTTATACCGTGGGGTGAATAGCCGATTGGATGAAATTCAGGCAGCTTGTTTGTCTGTAAAACTTAAATATCTAGACGAGCAAACGACTCATCGCCGCCAAATTGCTGATCTGTACACCCGATCCATTGAAAACCCAGCAATTTTTTTGCCTGCGTCGGAAAGTTTCGAAGTTTTGCAGAATACGAGTCACGTGTGGCATGTATATACTGTGCTTTGCGAGCAAAGAGAAGCGCTCCAAGAACACCTCATTGAGTGTGGAATTCAAACTTTGATTCATTATCCGATTCCCCCACATCATCAGAAAGCTTATGCTGAGTTGGCGGGCTGCTCTTTCCCTATTTCTGAAAAAGTACATAATCAGATCTTGAGCTTACCAATCGGTCCAACTTTGTCGCTGACGGACGCTGAAGTAGTGGTAAAAGCATGTAATAGCTTCATGGTTAAAAATTAAATGAATCTTGTTAAAACCAGCTTTTTTAATGGAATAGCTGTTGTTGTTAAAATGTTGACCCTTTTGGGAATTAACAAAATCTTGGCGCTGTATGTTGGGCCGTCAGGCTACGCTGCGCTGGGCCAGTTACAGAATGCCCTTACGATGATCATAACGCTCTCCAGCGGTGCTGTTAATACGGGTGTTACTAAATATACTGCTGAATATGTCGACGAGCCGAGTAAGCAACATGCAGTTTGGAAGACCTCAACAGCTTTGGCTGTTGTAGGCTCTCTTTCTGTCGGTATTATGGTTGCGGCATTTAGCAATAGATTGTCAGTGTATTTTTTCAAAAAGGATGAGTATGCGAGTGTCTTTTTGTGGGTCGCTTTATCCCTGATATTCTTTACCTTTAATGCTTTGTTGATGGCCGTTATTAACGGAAAAAAAGATGTAAAAACATTAGTCGTCGCTAATATTTGCGGTAGTTTTTTATCACTAATAGTGACTGGTTTGCTTACTTGGTTTCTAGGGCTTTATGGTGCTTTAGTCTCTCTTGGGATATACCAGGCGCTGGCTTTCGTTACGACTGTTTTTTTATGTAGGCATGCAGAATGGTTTAGAGTTAAATATTTTTTTGGACGGTTTGATAAAGGTGTAGCTGTTAATCTAGCTAAATTCGCGGCAATGGCGTTGACCACTGCACTTTGTCTTCCTATCGCTCAGATATTGATTCGAGACCATTTAACAAGTGAGTTTGGAGTAGAATACGCTGGTTGTTGGGAGGCAATGTGGAGGCTAAGCAGTGCATATCTCTTGTTGGTGACGACTACTCTAGGTGTTTATTATCTTCCCCGCCTTTCTGAGCTTTTCGGCTACGCGGCTATTTTGAAAGAAGTTGTAGAAGGTTATAAAGTTGTGCTCCCTGTTGTTATCGCAGGTTGCGTGGTTGTATATTTTCTACGCGATTTTGTTATATATATATTGTTTAGCAATCAGTTTCTACCGATGAGAGATTTATTTGCGTTTCAGCTCATTGGTGATGTCATGAAGGTTGGAAGTTGGATACTTGCTTACGTCATGCTGGGTAAAGCGATGTATAAACTGTACATAGTTACAGAGATACTTTTTTCTATGTCATGGTATTTCCTAGTTTTGCTCTTCACTCGATGGCATGGTTTTGACGGAGTGGTTGAAGCTTATGCACTCAATTATTTTCTGTATTGGATTGTCATGGCTATTTGCGTAACGTGGGCGCTGAGCACCCACTCTAAGGGTAAGATCGCCACATCGATGAAGAGTTCTCAATGAAAATTTTAATTCCAATGCTTGCATTTTCAAGTGCTGGTGGGATGAGGGTATTATCAAGGCTCTCAAGTGAGTTGATAAAAGGCGGCCACGAAGTTGATTTTTTAGGTCCGCACTTTATCAATAGTCCTTATTATCCGACGCTAGCTAAAGTGAGAGTGTTTTCGAATGTTTTTCATCGTGTGCCCGTAGTGCGCGGGATTTTTAACCTCTTAGGAATGTTTTTGTTTATTCTAAAACATCGGAAAGAATATGATATTTTTTTGGCGAACTATAATTTGACTGCATTCCCGGTTGCGTTCGGTGCTTTAGGTACTGGTAAAGGTTTTTATTATATTCAAGCCTATGAGCCCGACTTTTATGATAAGAAAAGTTTTATAGGGTTTTTTGGCTATATTATGGCTTCAGTTTCTTATTTTTTACCGCTTCGACGAATTGTTAATGGCGAAATATATAAAAGTTATAAGCTGCTAGAAGCAGAGTGTGTTGTTGAACCGGGCATAGATCTTGAGATTTTCAAATTTTCTCCTAGGCCGGTTCCTTCTGAAAAAATAGTATTAGGCTGCATAGGTAGAGAGCTAGCATGGAAAGGTACATACGAGATTGTGGAGGCAGTAAAAATAGTTAGGGCAACCACAGGTAAGAACTTAATTTTAAAATTAGCGTTCGAGCTTCCGAAAAATGTAGCTTTGAAAAGTTATGACTTTATCGAGATGAGTGTGCCTCATGGAGATGAGAACTTGGCAGCATTTTATAGCGGTGTTGACTTGTTTATAGCCACAGGACTCCTTCAAGATAATGCCTTTCACTATCCGTGTTTAGAGTCGCTGGCGTCGGGGTGTATAGTTATTTCAAATTACGGGCCGGCCAGTAAAAGTAATTCGTTAATTGTTGAGCAGGTAACGGTTGAAAAAATAGTTTCTCAGATACTGCATTACCTTCAATTAGATCAGCACGCTTTGGCCACCATGCGGGCTCATGCAGAGCGTGACGTGAAAGCGTATGATTGGTCAGCGATAGCAAAAAAAATGCTCGATTCATTCGCTTTTTTACGTTAATTAAGTTTAAGAAAATAAATATGAATACTTCCGTTGCCGCAGTAGTAGTGCTTTTTAAACCTGATCTGATCGTGCTTGATAGGTTGCTGCTCAGCATCTATGAGCAAGTGCAGCTTGTGTACATTATTGATAATACCCCCGGGTCAAATATTGAGGATTACGCGGGTAGGTTTGATGATCGAAAATTGTTTTATAAATCCCTCCACGATAATTATGGTATCGCCCGTGCACATAATGTTGGTGCTCAGCTGGCTGAAAGTGAAGGCTATTCACACGTTTTGCTGCTCGACCAAGACAGTGAGTTATTACCTGGCACCGTTCAAACATTATTAGCTGAAGAGAAGAAGCTGCTCGATAAGGGCGTTAAAGTTGGTGCAATAGGGCCCGTATTCGTCGATGAAAAAACAGGCGATGCTGCTCCTATACTTAGGCCATCATTTTTTGGCACTAAGAAAATTGATATTGATTTAAGTTCTAAATTACCTGTGCTCAGTAACTATATTATCGCCTCAGGGTCATTGATCCGCGTTAGTGTTTTTAAGGTGGTCGGGTTGATGCAGGAAGATTTGTTTATTGATTGGGTCGATATAGAATGGGGAGAGAGAGCTTCTTCAGTAGGTTATGGTTCATATTTGACTCCGTTTGTGACAATGCGCCACAGCATTGGTGACGAGTTCGTAACTTTGATGGGTAAGCGAATTACGCTACACAGTGATTTTAGAAATTACTTTATTGTCCGAAATGCCGCTTACCTTGCCATATGGAGTAAGGCGCGTATTCAAACTCGCCTCGAGTTTGCGCGAAAGGTCCCTTATTATATTATTTGCTATACGCTTTGTTCTAAGAGGAGGTTTTACTCTGCGAAATTATTGTGCCAAGCTCTTTATGATGGCGTAGCGAAAAACATGTTTAAAGGCAGATTTTGATGTTGTACTTGTCAGTTTTTTTGACTGCTTCAATGTGCAGCTTTTTTTCTTTGGTTCGCAGCCAGGAAAATATAATAGCGATTTCACGCGCTTTGTTTGTACTTTTATTTTTGTTTTTGGTTCTCTTTGCGGGGCTGCGTGCGCCAGATGTGGCACCCGATTATTCAAATTACATTGACTGGTTGTATCGAGTCGGAAACTCATTCGAGTCCATTTTTGAAGAGTTTAAGGATCCTGGGTTCTTACTTGCTTTCGGTTTTATACATTGGTTTGGCTTTCCGGATTATATATTTTTCTGTTTTGTTGCATTTGTTTCTTTGTATGCCAAATTAGTATTTTCAAACTTGGCCTTGCGCGGGTTTTTCTCTTACTTGCTTTTTTTTATGATCTTGTCTCGATTCTATATCGTTCACGACATGGTTCAGGTTCGTGTTGGGGTCGCGATATCGCTGGCTTCTTGTGGCATAATGTTTTTTTATATGGGGCAGAGAACCAAAGGCCTAGGTTTATATTTTTTAGCGCTTAGTTTTCATCTTTCGGTCATAGTATTTGTTCCTTGTTTTGCTCTGGTAGTGTTGGGGTTTAGGTACATTGGACGAGTTGGTATTGCTGTTTTATTAGGCTCGGCTTTTGCGTTGAGCATATTGATTTCTGGTTTTGCTGATCGTTTAGTTGGGTTCAGTCGTCTGGCACCTTATATTAATGGTGAATATCATACGAGTGCGCTGTCTTTATTATCCTTCTATTTTATTTCTCGCATGGTGCTGATTTCTGCGATTTTGATTATGCTTTATCAACGACTTACTGATGTCGAACGCTTTATTTTAAGTTTGTCTGCCATCGGTTTGGTTCTGCAGATTTCTCTCTCATGGAATGATTCGTTCTCATTGAGGGCTGCCGAAATTTTCGGTTTTTTCGATATGACGTGTTTTGTCATGCTGATGCGATTATTTGACTATAGAAGTAGAGTTTTCTATTGGTTAGCTCTTGTGGGGATGTCTGCCGTTTTCTATTTTTCATCGTTGAAAATGGTTGAAGATTATCATTGGATATTGTCTTGAATTTTACGAAGGTATATTGTGAGTCCTAATTTTCTTGTTCTTCTCGCTGCTTATAACGGCATGAAATGGATCTCCGATCAAGTTCATTCCATACTCAATCAGAACGGGGTTTCGGTAACACTGATCATCAGCATTGATAGCTCAAATGACGGAACGGAGGAGTGGGCTCTTGCGTTATCGGAGCGCAATCCGAAAGTCCTCGTTCTTGAAACGGGCAAAAAGTTTGGTGGCGCAGCACCTAATTTTTTCCGGCTAATCAATGAGGCCTCGCTCAAGGAATTTGATTATTTTTCTTTTGCTGATCAAGATGATATTTGGTTGCCTAATAAGTTAATTGAGGCTGTTGAAACTATCTCTTCCGCAGGTGCTCAGGGGTATTCAAGTAATGTCACCGCATTTTGGCCTGATGGTAAAGAAAAACTTATCGTTAAGTCGCAACCACAAGTGCAATTTGACCATCTGTTCGAGGCCGCGGGGCCTGGTTGTACCTATGTGTTTTCAAAAGAATTGTTTCGTGATTTGCAGCAACATATTTCTAATCAGTTTTCGGAAGTTCAAAACGTTACCCTTCATGATTGGTACTGCTATGCGTTCAGTCGTACTCACGGGTACAAGTGGGTCATAGATAGTCGCTCTCACATGCTTTATCGGCAGCATAGTAACAATCAGGTTGGAGTGAATACCGGCCTAAAAGCTTTTAAAGCGCGCCTATCGCAGGTTTTCAACGGTTGGTGGCTAAATCAGGCCGCTTTGATTTCGAGGTTAGTCGGTGTCGAAAATACTCCTTTCGTTCAACGTTGGATAAGCTTGCGTCGGGTCGCCCTCATTCGTTTAGCCTTCTCCGGTTATAAGTGCCGTAGGCGTGTTCGCGATAAGATCGTCTTTTCGGTATTGTGCGTTATACTGGCGGTTTTGAGACACAAGAAATGACCAGAATAGTGGTTACCGGTGGTAGTGGGTTTGTGGGAAGGCGCTTAATTGAAAAACTCATAAGCGTTGCGGATTATCAGGTAGGCGCGATTGTTCGTCAGGTACCCGCGCAGCCTCTCAACGCTGTCGTTTATCATCATGTGCCCGATTTTTCCACTATAGAGATGGATCACGATGCGTTAAAAGGCGCTGAGGTTGTGATCCATCTAGCATCACGGGTCCACGTCATGAACGACACTGAAGTTGACCCTTTGGGTGCTTTTCGATTGGTGAACGTTGGATATACACTGAAATTGGCGCGCAGTGCAGCGATGGCTGGCGCGAAGCGGTTTATCTTCATAAGTTCGGTAAAAGTAAATGGGGAGGGCTCCGGGCCTGGGCTTCCTTATCGGGAAACTGATGTTCCCGCCCCCGTTGACCCTTACGGTATCTCCAAGATGGAAGCCGAAGCAGGCTTGCGCCTGATCGCTGCCGAGACAGGCCTTGAAGTTGTCATTATTCGTCCAGTACTCGTTTATGGTCCGGGAGTAACCGCCAATTTTGAAAGCATGATGAAATGGTTACGAAGAGGTATACCGTTACCATTCGGTGCAATACATAATCGACGGAGTCTGATCGCTTTGGATAACTTGGTCGACTTTATCATGACGTGCGTCAGTCATCCTGCGGCTCGCAACCAAACCTTTTTAGTGAGTGATGGCGAGGATGTTTCCACTACGCAATTACTACAAAAACTTGCAAATGTGCTTAACAGTCCCGCGCGACTGCTATCTGTACCTGAGTGGTTACTGAAAGCTGGCGCTAAGTTTTTGGGTAAGGGAGCACTTTCTCAACGGCTCTGCGGTTCTCTTCAAGTAGATATTACCAAAGCTCGCAGCATGTTGGATTGGAACCCTGTGATCAGCGTGGATCAGGGATTGCGCAAAACTGCAGATCACTTTCTCAACGAGCGAATTAAATGAAGTATTGGTATGTTTTTTCAATAGTCGCGCTGTTATCTTTGCTTTTGACGTCGGTTTTACGACGATACGCGTTGCGCCGCAGTATTATGGACGTCCCCAACGAACGTAGCTCCCATTCAGTTCCAACTCCTCGGGGTGGGGGAGTTGCGATTGTTGTCACGTTTTTAGTTTGCTTAGTCTTGCTCGGGTATCTCCAAGTACAACCTTATGTCTGGCTAACTGGCTTACTAGGTGCCGGCAGCTTAGTCGCAGTGATCGGTTTCATGGACGACCATGGGCATATTGCTGCACGCTGGCGCCTGTTGGGGCATTTTGTTGCTGCGCTATGGGCGCTATTTTGGCTTAATGGATTGCCAGCGTTCTATATTCTAGGGTTTTCTATTAATTTGGGCTGGGTAGGTCATGCGCTTGCAGCGTTTTATCTAGTATGGATGCTCAATCTTTATAACTTTATGGATGGTATAGACGGTCTAGCTAGTGTTGAGGCCATCAGTGCCTGCTTAGGTATGTGTGCCATTTACATTTTTTTCGGCTTTGAAAATTTGGTTTGGACTCCAGCGATACTCGCGATGGCGGTAGCCGGCTTTCTTTTTTGGAACTTTCCGCCGGCTAAAATATTCATGGGCGACGCAGGTAGCGGTTTTCTGGGGATTACATTGGGTATCCTGTCGCTCCAAGCGGCATGGGCTGAGCCGGGTTTTATCTGGGCTTGGCTGATTATGCTCGGCGTATTTATTTGCGATGCGACCTTTACCTTGGTCCGCAGATTGCTGCGTGGGGAGAAGGTATATGAGGCCCACCGAAGTCATGCTTACCAGTTTGCATCGCGTAATTTTGGTAAACATTTACCTGTTACGATGGCCGTGCTTTGTATCAATATTTTTTGGTTGTTGCCGATTGCTTTTTTAGTCATGGAGTTTCGATTGATAGGTTTTGTTGGGTTGGTTATTGCGTACGCTCCGCTCATTTATTTGACGGTTAGATTTAACGCGGGCGGAGTTGAGCGTTCTAACGTAAAGTAAATTGAAGAATTTGGTTTTCATAGTGTGCCCAGGGCACGCGATGCACGTCTCTGGATGCTCAGAGGCAGATAATAAAGAACGGCGGGCAACTTATGGATAAAGTCAGATTGTTTCTATTGGGGCTTTCGCGCCGACAAAAGCGTTTCATCCAGGTTGGGACGGACGTAGTGCTGGTCTGGTTATCCTTGTGGATGGCTTTTCTCGTTCGCCTAGGCATTGACGAAATGATAAATCCCGTCAGCCGCCATCTCTGGTTGTTTCTCGTTGCCCCAGTGGTATCCGTCCCTCTGTTCATTCGCTTCGGGATGTATCGTGCGGTAATGCGTTATTTTGGTAACGACGCGTTAATAGCAATCATCAAGGCCGTCAGCTTGTCAGCCCTTATCCTTAGTGTAGTTGTTTATTGGTACAGCAATCATCAAAACGTGGTTCCACGGTCGATCATTTTTAACTATTGGTGGCTTAGCCTAATCATGATTGGTGGGCTGCGCCTAGCGATGCGTCAGTATTTTCTGGGCGACTGGTTTGCCGCATCGCAACACGTGCCGTTCACCAATCGTGACAATGGTCTCCCACGTGTTGCGATTTATGGGGCAGGTGCTGCGGGTAACCAATTGGTCGCTGCTTTGCGCATGGGTAGAGTTATGCGGCCGGTGGCGTTTATTGATGATGACACCAGTATCGCGGAGCGTGTCATTTCAGGCCTGCAGGTCTATAAACCCAAGCATATCCAACGCATGATCGATGCCACTGGCGCGCAGGAGATCCTACTTGCTATACCGTCTACCAATCGTGTTCGCCGGCGTGAAATCCTTGGTTTTCTCGAAGGCTTTCCACTACATGTTCGCAGTGTCCCCGGGTTTATGGACTTGGCCAGCGGCCGGGTTAAGGTGGATGACATTCAGGAAGTTGACATCGCTGACTTACTTGGACGTGATGCTGTACCTGCGCAGAACGAGTTGTTGGAACACTGTATCAAGGGGCAAAGCGTACTGGTGACAGGGGCCGGTGGGTCGATCGGTTCAGAGCTCTGCCGGCAGATTCTTACCTTGCGCCCGACCATATTGCTGCTGTTTGATCACGGCGAGTTCAACCTATACAGCATCCTTTCGGAGCTGGAGCAACGTATCACTCACGAGTCGCTGCCAGTGAAGTTGTTGCCGATTTTGGGATCTGTTCGCGATCATTCCAAACTGCTGGATGTGATGAGCACATGGCACGTAGACACTGTTTACCATGCTGCGGCTTACAAGCATGTCCCGATGGTTGAACACAATATCGCCGAAGGTGTGTTGAATAATGTAATCGGCACTCTCAATACAGCACAGGCAGCGTTGCAGGCTGGCGTATCGAACTTTGTGCTGATCTCCACTGACAAAGCGGTGCGTCCGACCAATGTAATGGGTAGTACCAAGCGCCTAGCAGAGCTGACCTTGCAAGCGCTCAGTCGTGAATTGACGCCGGTATTGTTCGGCGACGAGTTGAACATCTCAAGAAATAACAAGACCCGCTTTACCATGGTGCGTTTCGGCAATGTCTTGGGCTCTTCGGGCTCTGTAATTCCGCTTTTTCACAAGCAGATCAAGTCTGGTGGCCCGCTCACGGTGACCCACCCCAAAATTACTCGCTATTTTATGACGATTCCCGAAGCTGCACAGTTGGTGATTCAGGCTGGGTCAATGGGGTTGGGTGGTGATGTATTCGTTTTGGACATGGGCGAGCCAGTTAAAATTGTCGAACTCGCAGAGAAAATGATTCATCTGTCTGGCTTGAGTATTCGCTCTGAGAAGAATCCTCATGGAGACATTTCAATTGAGTTCTCGGGGTTGCGCCCAGGCGAAAAGCTTTATGAGGAGTTGCTTATTGGTGACAACGTAGTCGCAACGCAACATCCTATGATCATGAGTGCTAACGAAGATCACTTGGTTTGGGATGCTCTTAAACTCAAACTGAAGGAGCTGTTGGTAGCGGTGGAGCAAGATGACTATCCACGCGTTCGCCAGATATTGCGCGAAACTGTAAGCGGCTATGCCCCAGACGGCGAAATCGTTGACTGGATCTACCAGCAACGACGTCTGGAGCCGTGACAGTATTCGAACCACTCCGTCCTGATCATATTATTTAATGACTTGGCTGCTTCCGAGCGGCTTTGTTGTTTCGTAAGCGCTCCATGAACCCCACATTCTAAAAGATGGGGATCTGTTGGCGCTGATTGAAAACTGACCCACCCAGCCGATTGAAAATTGACCCAGGACGGATTGCTGATTTCTGTCCCAGCAATTGTGGATAAGCTTAGCAGCAGTGTTCCGATTAAAGACGCATCAAGCCCCACCGCATGCAGCAGGGCGTTTATGGTGCGGATCAAAAGTAAGCGCTCCATAAACCCCACCTAGTCAAAAATGGGCTGTGGGATCCGGGCTTGCTGTTCCACGGCAACAGAGCTTCGTAATCTTCGAGCGAGGATGCCTGTGGTAGGCGCTCCAGTGCGTGGCGCAGCCACGCATAAGGCTCTTGACCGTTGGCTTTGGCGGTCTCGACCAGGCTGTAAAGTTGAGCACTGGCCGTCGCGCCTTTGGGCGTATCGCGCTGAACAACCAGTTCTTCCTTCCGATGACGAAAGGCCGGATTGCGCGCTCGGCGGTATTGTTGTCGATGGGCAGGTAGCCTTGTTCGACGTACCGTTCCAGTTTGCTCCAGTTGTTTGCCAGATAGGTCACAGCCTTGCCCAGTGCATTCTGCGTGGTCATGTATGGGAGCGTTTTTTCCATCCAGGCCTTCAGCTCACTCATCACCTTGAGACTTAAATCCTGACGTCCATTTTTCCGCCCCTCATCGCTGCTCTCTTTGAAGGCGATCTCGATGCCGTATAGCTTGCTGATCAGCTTCAGCGCTATATCCGCCCGGCCTGTCTTGCCTTTGGGTTGCACTTTTTGCGCTTCGACAAACTTACGGCGTGCATGAGCCCAGCACCCTAAACGCTCGACTCCGTCCTGCGCGCCAAGCGCGTTGTAACCGGCGTAATCATCGCTCATGAGATAGCCGCAGTAGCCATCGAGCAGGCGCGTTGTAACCTCCTGCGAGCGGCTGGTGGAGTAGTCAAAAAGGATCACTGGTTTGTCTGGCGGGCCGCCGGTTTGCACCCACATCCAGGACTGACTGCTTGGCTCCCGGTCAGGCTCTTTCAACACCTGCACGCGTGTTTCATCGCAGTGGATGACCCGACTGGCCAAGAGGCTGTCGCGCATTAAATTCAGCAAAGGCTGAAAGTGCTCACCGCATTGGATAACCCAGCGAGCCAGGGTCTGACGTGGAATATCGATGCCATGGCGGCCCAGTACTTTTTCAAAGCGGTGGAGCGGCAAACCGTCCACGTATTTGGTGGTCAGCAGCATCGCCAGAACACTTGGGCTAGCCATGCTTTTTTCAATCAGTTGAGCCGGCTTGTCCGCAATGACCGGGGCCGTCTCGCAGTCGCGGCAACCGTAAACTTTACGAACGTGTTTGATCACTCTGATCTGCATCGGTACGATTTCAAGCTGCTCGCTGACTTCCTCGCCAATGACGTGTTTGCGGCAGCCGCAGGCACACGTCAGTTCATGCTCGGGAAGTTCGTGGATGACTTCGATACGTGGCAGGTCGGCAGGCAGCGGCTTGCGTTTGCCGCGACGCTTGGCCGGAGCGATAACCTCTTCTTCAACGTCTTCGCCGACAGGCTCGGCGATGCTTTCCGCCTCGTTGAAAAGGGCTAGCTGAGGCGTTGCCAGATCGGTTGTCTGCTCGGACTTACGTCCGAACAGGCGCTGGCGCAGCAGCGCGTTTTCTTCTTCAAGATGAACGATGCGGCCCTTGTTAGACTCGCGCTCAATCAGCATCTGCTCTAGCAATTGCTTGAGCAGCGCAGGGTCGTCAGGAAGGTCTTTGGGCATCGAAATCATGCCCTGGATTATACCGAATCAGGCCACGAATCGTGGCGTCAAAACCTGATGGGGACGGTTACGCCAGAGGTCAAAACCGTCGAGCATCCAGTTGAGTTCCTGGACGGTCAGGACTATCGCCTCGTCGCTGGCATCGGGCGATTTTTTAAAGCGCTCGGATTCGAGGCGCTTGAGCCATAGGCAGAAGCCATTGCGCTCCCAATATAAAATCTTCACTCGGTTGCGGGGCTTGTTGAGGAAGACGAAAAGCACGGGGTCAAAAACCGCGACCTTAATGTCCAACTCGACCAGCGCAGCCAAGCCGTCGGTGGACTTTCGGAAGTCGACGGGTTTGGGATACAGATATACTTTTTCGACTTTTGCATCGGGTCGCATCATGGCGAACGAGCTTCAGAAAGAATCGGGAGCACAGCATCCGGGATCAGCTAAGCGCTTTGAATGTTGGGTTCATGGAGCGCTTACGTTTCAACGATATGGCAGTGGTGTATCAGCCGATCCAGCAGAGCCGTAGTCATTTTGGCGTCGCCAAACACACTCGACCATTCCGAGAAGCTCAGGTTGGTGGTGATGACCACGCTGGTGTGTTCGTACAGTTTGGACAGCAGGTGAAATAACAGGGCGCCACCGCTTTGACTGAAGGGCAAATATCCGAGTTCATCCAGTATCACCAGGTCTGTGCGCAGCAGTGCCTGGGCGATTCGCCCTGCCTTGCCATCGTACTTCTCACGTTCCAGAAGATTCACCAGATCCACCGTGGAAAAGAAGCGCACGCGTTTGTTGTGGGCCGTGATTCCGGATACAGCCAAGGCACTGGCCAGGTGTGTTTTCCCGGTTCCAGGGCCGCCGATGAACACGATATTCTGCGCGGTTTCAGTGAACGCCAAGCTTGATAGATCGCTGACCAGCCGCGCATCAGCGCTGGAAGCGCTGAAGTCAAAGCCAGCTAAGTCACGGTGCATGGGGAGTTTTGCCATGTTCATCTGATGATTCACCGAGCGCACCGCACGATCCGCATGTTCCTGCCGAAGCAGATGTTCCAGCAGCCATTTCGATGAAGCCGTCGACGCTGTTCCTTGAGAGATCAGTTCTTCCCAAGCACTGGCCATGCCGTGCAGGCGCAGTTCTTTGAGTTCAGTCATCAGGTCACGCATTGCGATTCTCCTCATCGGTCGTACGGAGCCGGTCGTAGCGCGCCGTATTGGCAACAGGCGCGACCTTGAGTTGCAGGCTGGTTTCTACACAGGGAGGTGGTGCGGTGGAGGTCAGGCGGGCAAGGACATTGAGGATGTGATCTGCGCTCAGACTTCCCGATTCAAGTACCAGCTCCACCGCCACCAGCACAGGTTCGAGACCCGCAATTGGCACAGCAGCCAGTACCTGCATCATGATTCGATCACCGTTGGTGTGACGCCTCAGTCCGCGTTTGAGAAGCTGTAACGGTTTTGGCAGATCCGCAAATGGAGCGCCATTGCGTAGTGCACCAGGCTTGCGTTCGATGAGTGGGATGTAGTGCTGCCAGTCAAAACTGACCTGATCTCGATCAAAGACGCGCTCATGGCTGGCGATCACCGTTTCGTCGGCAATGACCACGACCCGCGAAGGGTACAAACGGCTGCTGACCCACTGACCAACACGCTCGCAAGGCACCGAATAACGATTGCGCGCCACGCTGATCAGGCAGGTGCTAGAGACACGGACGGTGCGTTCCACGTAGCCATCAAAGGCCGTCGGCATCGGCGTCATTTCAGCCTGCTCCAGCTCCAGGACTTCTGCCACCGTCAAACCGTTGTACTGCGGATGTACAAGTTCGGCCCAGAACGTACGACAGCGTTGGCCGAGCCAGACGTTCAGCTCCTCGAAGGTATGGAACATGCAGTTTTGAGCATCGAGCCAGATTCGTCTCTGGCTGTCCTGCACGTTCTTTTCGACGATGCCTTTCTCCCAGCCAGAGGCCACGTTGCAGAAGTCCGGATCGAACAGATAGTGCGCGCACATCACGGAAAACCGGGCGTTGACCGTGCGGCCTTTGCCTTTGTTGACCTTGTCGACAGCCGTTTTCATGTTGTCGTAGATGCCGCGACGTGGCACGCCACCCAACGCTCCAAACGAACGGGTATGGGCATCAAACAGCATCTCGTGGCCTTGGCTGGGGTACGCAACCAACCAGAATGCGCGACTGGCGCACAGCTTCATGTGGGAGACCTGGATACGTCGAAACAGGCCACCGATCAGCAGACTCTCTTCGCTCCAGTCAAATTGAAACGCCTCGCCGAGCGCAAAAGTCAGCGGTACAAAAGCGCGTAAAGACTTGCCTTGCTCACCTCGCCAAGAGCGTACAAACGCCGTGAGCTGGCAGTAGCCGCCGTCGTAACCCTGGGCCTTGATCTGCTCGAAAAGCGCTTTGGCGCTCCTGCGGTTGTGTTTTGGCCGGAACGAATCGGCCTTGAGCGCCTGTTCCAGCGTCTCGTGGAAAGGGCCGAGTTTGTTGAAGGTTGCGCACCGTTGGTACGCCGGTTGAGTGGCTTCGGGCGCTCTGACTGTTTCTAGTAAGCCGGTACGCTTGGCTATCTGATGCAGCGAGAGCTTGTCGCGGAAGTACATCCGCCGGATTTTCCCCAACATTTCCATGCTGATCACCCTGTGTTCTCCTGCTCAAAAAGTGAGCAGAAGCAGTTGAACACCTGGGTCAGTTTTCAGTCGGTAGAACAGCCTCTACTGGGTCAGTTTTCGGTTAGCGGCAACAGGGGATCTATGCTTATCTTAGAATTTGCGGTGAATAGTTCCACGGCAGCAAGGCCTTGAAGTCTTCTACGCTTGAGGCTTGCGGCAGATGCTCTAGTGCGTGGCGCAGCCACGCATAGGGCTCTTGACCGTTGGCTTTCGTCGTCTCGACCAAACTGTAAAGTTGAGCGCTGGCCATCGCGCCTTTGGGTGTGTCGCTGAACAGACACTTCTTGCGTCCGATAACGAAGGATCTGATCGCACGCACTGCCGCATTGTTGCCGATCGACAAGTAACCGGCTTCGGTGTAGCGCACCAACTTGATCCAGTTGCTGGCAGGTGCTGGCTTTGCCCAGTGCATTCTGCGCCGTCACTTGTGGCTGGGTTTTCTCCAGCCATGTGTGTAACTGCGCCAACACCGGCAGGCTGTTTTGCCGTCGGCTTTCGTGGAGATGTTCATCGCCGACTTCTTTTAAATCTCGCTCGATACCGTACAGCTTGTTGATCAGGTTCAGGGCGATATCCGCCCGCCCGGTTTTGCCTTTAGGATGCACCTTTTGCGCTTCGACGAACTTACGTCGAACGTGTGCCCAACGGCCCATACGTTCGACACCAGGCCGCACACCCTGCGCGTTGTAACCGGCGTAATCATCGGTCATCAGGTAGCCGCGATAACCTGCGAGCAAGCGGGACGGAACCTCCTGCGCTCGGCTGGTCGAGTAGTCAAAAAGGATCACCGGCTGATTCGGCGGCCCGCCGGTTTGCACCCACATCCGGTGCCGACTCACAATCGCGGCAGCCATAGACCTTGCGCACATGCTTGATGACGCGGATTTGTATCGGAACGATTTCAAGCTGTTCGCTGACCTCCTCGCCGATGCCGTGTTTACGGCAGCCGCAGGCACACGTCAGCTCATGTTCGGGAAGTTCATGGATGACTTCGATTCGGGGCAGGTCGGCGGGCAGCAACTTAGGTTTGCCGCGACGTTTGCTCGGCACGACAATTTCTTCTTCGCAGGCTATCATCGATAGGCTCTGCAACGCTCTCTGCTTCATTCAAGAGCGCTAGTTGCGGCATTACCGGATCAGTCGTTTGCTCGGACTTACGCCTGAACAATCTCTGGCGCAACAGCGCGTTCTCTTCTTCAAGATGAATAATCTTGCCTTTGTCAGACGCGCGCTCACTGATCATTTGCTCAAGCAATTGCCTGAAACAGGATCATCAGGAAGGTCTTTGAGCATGGAAATCATGCCGCGGGCGAGATATCGAAGCGTCAAAACTTGAAGCGGACGGTTGGGCTACAAATCAAAGCCGTCCAATAACCAGTTCAGTTCCTGGACGGCCAGGACAATGACCTCGCCGGTGGCTTCGGGCGATGTTTTGAATCGCTCGGACTCCAGGCGCTTGAGCCAAAGGCAGGAGCCGTTGCGTTCCCAATACAAAATCTTCACGCGGTTTCGGGACTTGTTGAGGAAAACGAAAAGCACAGGGTCGAACACGGCGACCTTGATATCCAATTCGGCTAGCGCGGCCAGGCCATCAATGGACTTTCGGAAGTCCACGGGCTTGGAGTAGAGATAGACTTTTTCGACTTTTGCGTCGGGCACCATGAGTTGCTGGCTCCACAGGGAATCGGGAGCACAGCATCCGGGATCATCTGGCCGCTTCGAATGTGGGGTTCGTTGAGCGGTTACGATTGTTTTCCACGAAAGGTTTGTCCTCCGTGTTCGGGCTGGTCCTGAATCTACAAGGATCAACAAAAACTGCAAGCACAGGGAATGCGATAGTTACCATTAACGGTACTCCGGTGGCAACAATACCTGTCGCCCAGCTTGGAACCGGATTGGTGAAACTAGATATACAGCTGCAGACCATTGCCCCTGCGGACACCTACACCATCAACCCCGCTGACATCTGCGGCGACATGGGATTTGCGTCGGCGGTGTTTGAGTTGCAAACGGTAGAGTCATGACGCAGGATCTAGCAAAATAGCCGATGTCGCAGACGGCAACCGATGATGGTTGCCGTCCACCCTAATTCAGGGCTCAGTCCCGAATGAGCGGGTGACTATGATCGCGGACATCCCTTAGTGTATTGTTTGGCTCCACTGGAAAACTCATAAATCATGCAAGTTACGATTTCGCCCGACTCAAGCTCAGTCTGCCAAACACTCACCCCTCCACCAGATTCAGCGCGAATCCTCCCGGAGGAATAAGGTTGATTATCAAGCTTGAAGGTCCTGTATTGATTGTCTTCTAGAGACGAAACGTCTAAATCTAAGCCTGTCTCCTTACCATCCTTCGTTGTGAATGTGACCTTGGCTGCCCCTTTGTTTTTGCGTACGTGTGTTGCAAACAGAACGCTAACAGAACGTAGGACTGCGTCGCTTTTCAGGTGCTGTGTGTCGAAGCGTAAAATTATTGGATCGGCTGTCGACAATTGCGCGCTGGGTGTAATTTTTGCTGGAATGACTGGTTGTTGCTCGGCCCCAATGAAATATCTGGATATTAAAAGCGAGCTAGTAACGTACGTTGAAAAGAGGAATAGGATGGCTAGCATTCCTGCGTTTAAATATCGGATTACGACGTATTTTTTGTTTTGGTCGTTTCCTATTGAATATGCGAATAAAAGTGCCGGTATGAGTAGATACCTACCTTGCACCCCCTGGATTAGCGTAGCTGGATGTTGTAATGCGTTCCACTGTATTAGAAGCGCTACAAAGGTTAATCCAATAGATGCAATGCCACACGCAATCAAAAGCGCTATGTAAATGCCTACGTTCTTTACCCTGGCTGTCAGAATGGATAGCGCGAGAATTATAATTATCAGGGTATATATAGTTTCGTATATTGTTAATGAAAACTTGGTATCAAGCCAACCTAGAATACCCACAAAGGATTGCAAATAAAACGTTCGGAGCGTGTCATCCATAATTGTGTGGAATATTACTCGGGCGAGCGCTATAGGGTCCTTTATGTAGTAGGCAGCTATTGTAGCCGCAGATGGCGCTCCCTGGAACGTAATGTTGGTAGTTAGCTTTATCGAAACTAACATCCAAGATATCACGAATACCAAACAAGCCAAGCTTGCCGCAAGAGCTTTTCTATCTCGTGTATAGAAGTAAGATGCAAATATTAAAGCGAAAAGTGGCAATGCATGCGCTCGACTTGACGTTACTATTAATACGCAAAATATCAAAGTGTAGCTTAAATATTTCTTTGATCTCTGTCGGTCTATTGTTATTCGTGAAAAACACGAAATGGCAAGTATAAATATTGCTGTGGATATTCCATCTATTGTCGCTGTGGAAAATTGAAATAGGCTCATTGGCAGCACCAAAAGCGCTACAGCTATGATTGGTGGGCGATGAATTAAAAATGCCCATGCCAGCACTAATGCTGTGCTGACAAGCACGAAGAACCTTGCCATTCTATAGGATGTATCGACAGTGAACCCGAATGCCTCTCCAGCGGCTAACCCTATCGCCTGCGGCGTATAAATCAAGGGGAAGTAATATCCTGTTCCTGACGGAGCGTCGAATTCTTTATGTCCAGTCCATCGCAAATTGTTAGCCTCATCTATCTCCACTTGTGACATTTTGGTATCAGGTCTGGAAATAAATTTGCTGTAAGCTTGCAAGTAGGCACGCAGGCCTGAATCAATCATCCCCCCCGAGGAGCTACCCTCGGGTGTTTCGAGCATTAATTGCCCTTTGCCAAGCAGGTAAATTCTTTCCAGATGCGCTCCCTCGTCGGGCGACTGAAGAGGGGGTATTAGCATTGATAAAATAAAACACGTTATGAAGAGTGCGGCGGTTAGCGGTGCCCATGGCACGTGCCGCTTCATCGTGGTTTGAGGTGAACCCGTCATGGTTATTGTATTCTCCATCATGATCTAAACGTCCTTAAGCTTTTACAGTAACTACAATGCCCACAATTATAAGCGCGACGCCAACCATATATTGTGGCTGAAAGCGTTCGCCGAAAACGAAATGGCTACCAATCGGGACTATTACAAATGCCAAAGCCATGAGGGGATATATCTTTCCAAGGTCCGCTCGCTGCAATACGTAGACCCATAGAATAGTTGTCAGTCCATATAGTGCGAACGCAGAGAAAAGAACTGTCAGAGTTTGCATATCAAACCATGATCCCGACTTACTAAGAGATGATGAACTCATCTTGAATAAGATCTGGCCGGCGGCAATTCCAATTACACAGACTATAGCTAACAGATAAGTCACTTCAAGCTCCTTTTCTTGTGAAATGGTCGTTTAGGTATTGATGCAATATCATATCCGATAAATGCAAGCAATAACTGTACTCCGAGTATAAGAGGGAGCGATGAAATCATTACCTTACCTGCTGTAGCTGGCGTTCCTTGCTGTATGGATTCAATCCATCCAGAGATGCCGTACGAAAGGCCAAACAATATCAATAGAAGGCCGATAGGTAGCTCAAGCGAAGCCAGCGACATATCGCGTAAGTAATAGTTGTAGAAAATTCTCTTGCCAAAGTTTCTAACGTGTTTTACGAAGAACTCACCCACTATCTTTGAGATTTTGAGGTTTGATTCCTCGTCCTCGTATTTTGCTTCCATTGGCATATCTACGACTACTGCACGGACAGTATTTAATCTGAATAGTATGTCAGTCTCGAAAAAGTACCGCTTACTGATTTTTTCAAATGGAAGATGTTTGGCTACGTCGGCATGTATAGCGGTATAGCCATTGGTTGGGTCGAATAAATCCCAGTAGCCAGACGACATTTTTGTCATGAAAGAAAGCACAGCATTGCCAAAGAGTCGAATTCTTGGCATCGCTCGGACGCTTTCCAAATCGAAAAATCGGTTACCCTTCGTGTAGTCAGCGTTACCTGAGATGATTGGCTCAACGAAATATGGAATTAGACTAGGGTCCATTTGCCCATCACCGTCCACTTTGACGATGATATCAACGCCTTCTTCAATGGCAGCTCTGTAACCAGACATAACTGCACCACCCACACCCTGGTTTACCTCATGGCGAATTATTCTGACGCGAGGATCATCACAGTGCGCCTCCACAAAGTCTCCTGATTGCTCAGGACATAGATCATCTACGACGTAGATTCTTTCTACCTCATTTCCTATCCCGGAAATCACTTCAAGTATGTGTTTCTTGACCCTGTAGCTAGGGATGACAACCGCGATGCGTTTATCGGCTTCCATTAAATAAGTCTCGCTTAGTTGGTAGAGCGGGTGCTGGTTAGCAAGGTCGATGGAGAGCCCTTCGAATTCCGTTTGCTGGTCATAACCGCTCCATAAAATGCTCAATTTCGTAGGGTGAACACGTTGGGGCGGAGGGCAATGATCGCTTTTTTTTTACCAAAAGTCCCGTATCAGATACTTATGGCTATTGGGCCGAACGTGTGTGATGGCGGTTAGGAGCTGCCTCGCTCGGTTGGGCGGTTTCATTGTGAATTTACGACTATCTTCGTGAATCGCGGTTGCGCACTGTTTGGGCATCGTTGCAGTGAGTGTCAGGCGCATTTAGCGAGCGGTACAGATTCCCGCTTGCATGAGGTGCTAGGAACCGTGAGTTAACACTCTGTTACTCACCCATTTTTGACACCCTCCACCCATCGCCTAACGTAGAAAAGCAGCTTCGGAAAAGCTGCTTTTCTCTTACCGATGTCATGGAGCGTCACCAATGCAAAACCTCTACATTTCCTCCCTCATCTTCGCCTTCCTCACCAGCCTCTCCGTCGCCACCACCGCTGCGCCGCCCATCAAGCCGGAACCCCCAACCCCGATCTCCACCCAAATGACCAAGACCGAGCAATCCACCAAGGTCAACCTCAACGCCGCCGACGCCGAAACCCTGCGTCGCGATCTCTTCGGTATCGGCGCTTCCAAGGCGAAGGCAATCATCGCCTATCGCGAAAGCAACGGCCCGTTCACGGCGGTGGATGAGTTACTGGAAGTGAAAGGCATCGGCAAGGCATTGCTGGAAAAGAATCGCGACAGGCTGGTTATTAATTGAGGATCTGAAAACAGCGCGGAGGGCCGGTCATACACCGGCCTTTCCTTTAACTAACGGACCTTGCGAATTCCTCACTGACGCAGCATTGGCACGAAACGTGATTACCTCTTCCTCAGTGATTGTTCAACAATCTCGAGGTAACAATGCCACTCACTTTATCTTTAGCCGACCAAATCGCCCTGGAACTACGCGCCGACATCATCGGCGGCCGGCTGTTACCTGGCATGCCGCTGATCGAGGCCGACCTGGTCAAAGCCTACAACGCCTCACGCAATACCATCCGCGAGGCGCTGCATCGTCTCGGCCAGGAGGGCCTTACCCGCTATGTCCGCAATAAGGGCGTGATGGTACGGCGATTGGAGCGAGCAGAAGTGCGCGACCTCTTCGTCGTCCGTCGCACCCTGGAATTGCAGGCCATAGCCCAAAGCGGCCCGCTGACGGAAGCTCAATCGAGGCTTATGCAAAACGCCATCGACGCCACCACCCTGGCCCGGGAGCGCGAAGATTGGCGAGCCGTGGCCACCCACAGTCTGATGTTTCACCAACAGATCGTCGCGTTGATGGGCAGCTCGTTGTTCGACGAGTTCTTCGCCCAGGTGATTGCCCAGTTGCGCCTGGCGTTCTGCGCCGCGCCTGACGAGCAACGTTTCCAATCACCCTGGCTGGAGCGTGACCATGAGATATACACATTGCTAACCCGCAACCAAACCCAGGCCGCCAGCGAGGCGATGAGTCTGTACCTGGATGACTCGGAACACCTTTCTCTCGCTTTGTTTGATCAACCTTGATGGAGGATTGCCCCATGTACAAAGACTATCCCGCCGCGTACCAGGTCAGCAAAGGTTCGGCGTTGCAGGTGGATACGGCGTTCTATGAGCGCATTCGTGATCAGAAAACCCAGCGCACGTTGATCGAACAGTTCGAGGTGCCGATTCGAACGGGGAGGGCGTGGAAGGTGCCGGCGGGGCATGTGTTTCGTGTGACCACGCCGGTGGGTCCGCAGGTGGGGGATTTCAATGTCTGGAACGCTAACGACCCACGCGAACGTTTGTGGGCCGCGCGCACCCGGCAGCTTCAAGGCGCCCATGTCAGCACCCATGATCGGTTGTGGTCGAACCTGCCTTTTCTACGGCCCTTGGTCACGATCACCGATGACAGCCTGGCCAGCTACGGCATTGATGAGCACGGTGGGCGTTTGCACGATTTGTTGGGCACGCGATGCGACCCCTATGTGAACCGTATGTTGACCGGGGAGGACTTTCATCACCATTGCCACTCGAACCTGACCCGTGCGGTATTGCCCCATGGGCTGACGGAGTTCGATGTGCATGACGTGTTGAATATTTTCCAGTGCACCGGGCTCAATCACGATGACATGTACTTTATGAAGGCCTGTCCGGCGCAGAAGGGCGATTACCTGGAGTTCTTTGCCGAGATTGATTTGCTGTGTGCGTTGTCGACGTGCCCAGGCGGGGATTTGTCGTTGCCGATGTGGGGGCCGGAGGCGCAGGACCCGTTGACGGTGTGTCGGCCGTTGGGGGTTGAGATCTATAGGCTGGAGGATGAGTTGCTCAGTGGCTGGAGCCAACCGGAGCGTGCGGCCTATAAGGGGCAACATGGGTTGCATATTGCCAAGGCGGATTGGGAGTAGGGGGGGGCTGCTTCGCAGCCCAGCGGGAGCAAGCTCCCTCACCACGGGGTTACGAGCGGTTTATCTGTCTTGGGCATCCTTGGCATCCGCCTGCGCATTGCGCTCGGCCACGCGTTTGCGTTGTTCGTCGGTGAGTTCGACTTTGTTGGCGCTGTCGCGCAGCATCATCAGCCCTCCGACGATCGACCCGATCGCGACTACCATAATCAACCACGCATACCACGGCATAAGGCTCTCCTTGAGGCAGATGTCCGTGAGAAAGCTTCCCACGGTAATGACTGCTTTGAGTCACGGGCTTTCTGAGTAGTTCAGTGTAGGCCCGTTCTGCCTCATAGGCGCTACTGTCCGGTCAACATTGCATCCGCCGGCGCATCGATGCGGTCTTGTGCGGTCATCTGGAAGTAGATAAAGCCCACCGCCATAAAGCCCAGGAAGATCAGCCCGATCAAGGCATTGAACCAGGCCATCGCCACCAGGCATACCACCGCTAGCGCCAGCGCAATACCCGGCACGATGGGGTAGCCCGGTGCGCGGAAGGTGCGCTCCAGTAGCGGCTCGGTCTTACGCAGTTTGAACAGGCTGAGCATGCTCATGATGTACATGACGATGGCGCCGAACACCGCCATGGTGATCATCGCGGCGGTCAGGGTCATGCCGCCCAGGTTGATCAGGCCGTCGCTGTAGATGGCGGCGATGCCCACCACGCCGCCGGCGAGGATGGCCCGGTGCGGCGTCTGGAAGCGTGAGAGTTTGGCCAGGAAGGACGGCAGGTAACCGGCACGGGCCAGGGCGAAGAACTGGCGCGAGTAGCCGAGGATGATGCCGTGGAAGCTCGCCACCAGGCCGAATAGGCCAATCCATACCAGCATGTGCAACCAGCCGGAGCTGTCGCCCACCACGGTTTTCATCGCTTGTGGCAATGGGTCGTTGATGTTCGACAGGGTGCGCCAGTCGCCTACGCCGCCAGCGAAGAACATCACGCCCATGGCCAGGATCACCAGGGTGAGGATGCCGCTGATGTAGGCTTTTGGAATCGTGCGTTTGGGGTCCTTGGCTTCTTCGGCGGCCATGGCGGCGCCTTCGATGGCGAGGAAGAACCAGATGGCGAAGGGGATGGCGGCGAACATCCCGGCAATCGCCGGGGCGCCGAAGGTGTCAGAACCGGCCCAGCCGTTGAGGGCGAAGTGGCTGAAGCTGAAGGCCGGGGCGACTACGCCCATGAACACCAGCAGTTCGGCGACGGCGAGCACGCAGACTACCAACTCAAAGGTGGCGGCGAGTTTCACCCCGAGGATGTTCAGGCCCATGAACACGACGTAGGCGCCAACGGCGGCGTGCTTGGGGTCGAGTGCCGGGAACTGCACGTTCAGGTACGCGCCAATGGCCAAGGCAATCGCGGGCGGGGCGAAGACGAATTCGATCAAGGTGGCCAGGCCGGCAATCAAGCCGCCTTTTTCACCAAAGGCGCGACGGCTGTAGGCAAAGGGGCCTCCGGCATGGGGAATCGCGGTGGTCAGCTCGGTGAAGCTGAAGATAAAGCAGGTGTACATCGCGGCGACCAGCAGCGAGGTCACCAGAAAGCCCAAGGTTCCGGCGACGCCCCAGCCATAGCTCCAGCCGAAATATTCGCCGGAGATCACCAGCCCCACGGCGATGCCCCAGAGATGCAAGGTGCCCAAGGTGGGCTTGAGTTGTGTGTTCATTGTGCTGCGCTCCCTGAACCGTTTGGAATGATTCAAGGTGTTGCAGTGGCTATGCCAAGCCTCAGAACTGTGTCGTAAAGCAGTGCCTATGTCGCCGGGGGGACGGTTTGGCGTTTGAATGTGGCATGAGTTGCACCACATAAGTGCGGTGGTGACTTGGCGGGCGCTTTCGCGGGCAAGCCCGCTCCCACACTTGACCGAGTGTTAACTGAAAGAATGCAGTCGAATGTGGGAGCCGGGCTTGCCCGCGATGAGCATAGGTATCTACACAACTCTGTAGCGCTCAACGGTAACCACGATGCGAAGCGAGCCGCTCTTGATCTTGATCTGCTTGTGATCTTGATCTTAAGCGCCCCGTTAAACCACGCTGGCCGGAATTCGACAGGGATTTCGGGGGTAAACCGGCAGGGATGCCGGTTTAGCCGCCCCGCGCCATGGATGGCGCGTGGCGGCGGCCCCCCAAATCACTGGCGGATTACGGGCACACCGAGCCTAAGCGAGGTGCCGAGTGGTGGGGCAAGAGCCTTTTGCTTACTTTTGGGCTCTTTTCAAAAGTGAGCCGCTGTCAGAGCGGAACCCTAGGTGGCCGTTACCGCAGGGATGGATATGTACACCATCCAACTGTGTTGACTGTCAGGCCGTCTTCGCAGGCAAGCCAGCTCCCACATTTGGATCCTGGGGCGTCAGGGAGATAGGCGCCGGCCGTCAGTCCGCCACGGGAGCAAGCTCCCTCGCCACCAGTCCAGCGTCACACCAAAGTTGTGTAGATACCTATACCGCGATGAGGCCCTCCCAGCCACTGCACATCTCCCTGTAAACCCCGCATAAACCCACTCTTTACGCCATCTTTACGCCCCACCCAATACCTCGCTCTCGTTCCTTTACACCGCTCCTGCGGACAATGCCCCCACACGCGGCAATCGCCGCACGAAGGGGAGACTTCCATGAGCGTTCTGGACGGGGTGTCACTGCTATTGGCCGTGGCGCTGTTCATTTATCTGCTGGTTGCGCTGTTACGCGCGGATCGGAACTAGGAGCGGGCTATGCACAGTTATGACTATTGGCTGATCATCGCCTTCTTCGCCGTGGTACTGGTGCCGGCACCGTTTCTGGGGCGGTTCTACTACAAGGTGATGGAAGGCCAGCGCACCTGGCTTACGCCCGTATTGGGGCCTGTTGAAAAGACCTGTTACCGCCTCTCGGGCGTGGATGCGCAGCAGGAACAGAGCTGGCAGAAATACATGCTGGCCTTGCTCGCGTTCAACCTGGCGGGCTTCTTGCTGTTGTTCTCGATCCTGCTATTCCAGGGCTCCCTGCCATTGAACCCGCAGAAATTGCCCGGCCAGGAATGGACCCTGGCGTTCAACACCGCCGTCAGTTTCATGACCAATACCAACTGGCAGAACTACAGCGGCGAGGCGTCCTTGAGTTACCTGAGCCAGATGGCCGGCCTCACGGTGCAGAACTTCGTCAGTGCGGCGACCGGTCTCGCGGTCCTGGTCGCGTTATGCCGTGGGATAGGGCGCAAATCTGCCCAGACCCTGGGCAACTTCTGGGTCGACATGACCCGCGCCACCCTCTACGGCCTGCTGCCGTTGTGCCTGGTGCTCGCGCTGTTTTTGGTATGGCAGGGCGTGCCGCAAACCTTCGCCCACTATGTGGATGCCGTCACCCTGCAGGGCGTGGACCAGGTGATTCCCCTGGGGCCGGCTGCCAGCCAGATTGCGATCAAGCAACTGGGCACCAACGGCGGTGGCTTCTTCGGCGTGAACTCGGCGCATCCGTTTGAAGACCCGACGGCCTGGGCCAACCTGTTTGAAGTGGCCTCGATCATTCTGATCCCGGTGGCGTTGGTATTTACCTTCGGCCATTACGTCAAGGACCTGCGCCAGAGCCGGGCGATCCTCGCGTGCATGCTGGCGCTGTTCCTGATCGGCGGCGCGACGTCGCTGTGGTCCGAATACCAGCCCAACCCAACCTTGAACAACCCGGCGGTGGAGCAAACCGCACCGTTGGAAGGCAAGGAAACACGCTTTGGCACCACCGGCACTGTGCTGTGGTCGGTGACCACCACCGCGGCCTCCAACGGCTCGGTCAATGGCATGCAGGACAGCCTCAGCCCCCTGAGCGGGATGGTGGCATTGGTCAACATGATGGTCGGCGAAGTGATCTTCGGCGGTGTCGGTGCCGGCATGTACGGCATGTTGCTCAACGTGTTGATCGCAGTGTTCCTCGCCGGCTTGATGATCGGCCGTACCCCGGAGTACCTGGGCAAGAAGCTGCAAGCCAAGGAAGTGCAATTGCTGGTGGTGACCCTGCTGGTGATGCCGGTCGGCGTATTGGTGTTGAGTGCCATCGCTGCCAGCCTGCCCGGCCCGGCGGGCGCCATCAGTAACCCTGGCCCCCATGGGTTCAGCCAGTTGCTCTACGCGTATACCTCGGCCAGTGCCAACAACGGTTCGGCGTTTGCTGGCCTCGGCGCCAACACCCCGTTTCATAACCTGATGCTCGGCCTGGGCATGCTGATCGGCCGTTTCGGCTACATCCTCCCGGTGCTGGCCCTGGCCGGCAGCCTGGCGATGAAGAAGGCCGCACCGATTGGCCAGAACAGTTTCCCCACCCATGGCGCGCTGTTCGTGACCCTGTTGACCGTGACCGTTTTGCTGGTGGGCGGCCTGACCTTCCTGCCGACACTGGCGTTGGGCCCCATCGCTGAACACCTGAGCATGGGCTTCTAGTTAAGGGATATGAAAATGAATATGCCTGCAAAAAACGCGGCCCCGGTCAAAACCCAGGAGCCTGCCAAAACCGCAATCTCTGCGCTGTGGCGCCCGGCGCTGGTCCAGGCCTTCGTCAAGCTGGACCCACGCCAACTGCAACGCTCGCCGGTGATGCTGGTGGTCGAATTGACCGCCATCCTTACCACCGTGCTGTGCTTTGTGCCCGATACCACCGTTCCAACGTTTGTCGCCGTGCAAATCGCCGTGTGGCTGTGGTTCACCGTGCTGTTCGCCAACTTCGCCGAAGCCTTGGCCGAGGGACGTGGCAAGGCCCGTGCCGATAGCCTCAAGGCCGGCAGCGAAGGCTTGAGCGCGCGTCGCCAGGAGGCCGATGGCAGCTTCAAAATGATACCGGCCACCAGCCTGCGCAAGGGTGATGTGGTGCGTGTGGCCGCCGGGGAAATGATCCCCGGTGACGGCGAGGTCGTCGAAGGGATTGCGGCGGTCAACGAAGCAGCGATCACTGGCGAATCCGCCCCGGTGATCCGCGAGTCTGGCGGCGACCGTTCAGCGGTTACCGGCAACACGCGGTTGGTATCGGACTGGCTGCTCATCCGCATCACCGCCAACCCGGGCGAGTCGACCCTGGACCGCATGATCGCCCTGGTGGAGGGCGCCAAGCGCCAGAAGACCCCCAACGAAGTCGCGCTGGATATCCTGCTGATCGGCCTGACCCTGATCTTCCTGCTGGTGGTGGTGACCCTGCAGCCGTTCGCCCACTTCGCCAATGGCAGCTTGCCTTTGGTGTTTCTGGTGGCACTGCTGGTGACGCTGATTCCTACCACCATTGGTGGCTTGTTGTCGGCCATCGGCATTGCCGGCATGGACCGCCTGGTGCGCCTCAATGTGATCGCCAAGTCTGGCCGCGCCGTGGAAGCGGCGGGGGACGTGCATGTGCTGTTGCTGGACAAGACCGGCACCATCACCTTCGGCAACCGTCGTTGCTCGGCCGTGGTCGCGGCGCCTGGCGTCAGTGGCCGCGAATTGGCCGAAGGCGCGCTGCTGGCGTCGCTGGCCGATGACACGGCGGAAGGCAAGTCCATCGTTGAATACCTGCGCGCCTTGCACCCGCAGGCCGAGCCGAGCCTGGAGGCGTTGACCGCCGTGCCTTTCAGCGCCGAGACCCGTTTGTCCGGTGTCGACTACCAGGGCCGGGTGTTCCGCAAAGGCGCGGTGGACTCGCTGCTGGCGTTTATCGGCCAGCAACGCAGCGACCTGCTGCCTGCGCTGTCGCGGGAAATCGACAAGATCGCCCAAAGCGGCGGCACGCCCTTGCTGGTGTGCGCCGATGGCAAGTTGCTGGGGGCGATCCATCTCAAGGACGTGGTCAAACCCGGCATTCGCGAGCGTTTTGCCGAGTTGCGCAAGCTGGGGATTCGCACCGTGATGGTCACTGGCGACAACCCACTGACCGCCGCCGCGATTGCCGCTGAGGCGGGTGTGGACGACGTGCTGGCCGAAGCCACGCCAGAGAAGAAACTCGCGCGTATTCGTCATGAGCAGAACGATGGTCGACTGGTCGCCATGTGTGGCGACGGCGCCAACGACGCTCCGGCTCTGGCCCAGGCTGACGTCGGCATGGCGATGAACGACGGTACCCAGGCCGCGCGCGAAGCCGCCAACATGGTCGACCTCGACAGCGACCCGACCAAGCTGCTGGACGTGGTGCAGATCGGCAAGGAGTTGCTGGTGACTCGCGGCGCGCTGACGACCTTTTCCATCGCCAACGACGTGGCCAAGTACTTCGCGATCCTGCCAGCGCTGTTCGCCTCGATCTACCCGCAACTGGGCGTGCTCAACATCATGCACTTGCAGAGCCCGCAGAGCGCGATCCTCTCGGCCATCGTGTTCAACGCGCTGATTATCGTGGTGCTGATCCCACTGGCCCTGCGCGGCGTGCGCGTGCAGGCCGCGAGTGCGGCGGCGTTGTTGCGGCGCAATCTGCTGATCTACGGGGTGGGCGGGCTGTTGGTGCCGTTCGTGGGGATCAAGGCCATCGACATGCTGCTGACCGCGCTGCACCTGGTTTGACCTGGCCGCTGATCGTTCCCACGCTCTGCGTGGGAACGCCGCCGCCCCGGACGCTCCGCGTCCCACCGCACCACTGAATTGAGGAGTCTGAAATGTCCAACATCATCCGCCCAGCCCTGAGCTTGCTGGTACTCATGACCCTGATCACCGGCGTGGCCTACCCGTTGGTAGTCACTGGCGTGGCGCAAGTGGCCTTCCCCGACCAAGCCAATGGCAGCCTGGTGCACGACGCCAGCGGCAAGGTGCGCGGCTCCAGCCTGATCGCCCAGGACTTTACCGGCGACCGCTGGTTTCACCCACGCCCGTCCGCCGGTGCTTTTGCCACCGTGTCCAGCAGTGCCAGTAACCGGGGCCCGAGCAATCCGGCCTTGGCGACCCGCATAGTCGAGGATGCCAGCAAGCAGTCAGTGCCGGGCCAGGGCCCGGTGCCACTGGCCTCGCTGACCACCTCCGGCAGCGGCCTTGATCCACACTTGCCACCGCAGGCGATTGCCTATCAACTGGCGCGAGTAGCGGCGGCGCGAAATGTGCCGGTGTCGACCTTGCAGCGGTTGCTGGATGAGCACATCGAAAGCCCGTTGGTTGGCCCGCCCGTAGTAAACGTCCTGGCCCTCAACATGGCCCTGGAACAACTCTGACCCCCTGTAGGAGCGAGCTTGCTCGCGAAGGTCGTTAACGATGACGCGGGCGCCCAGAATAAACGCGGCGCTCTTGAGTTTTTCGCGAGCAAGCTCGCTCCTACATTAATTATCGAAGGACCACAGCATGAGCGACGCCGGCCGCGCCGATGCCCTGTTAGCCGATCTGCCCCGGGACGGCCGTGGCCGGCTCAAAGTCTTCCTCGGCGCTGCGCCCGGTGTGGGCAAGACCTACGCCATGCTCCAGGCGGCCCATACCCAACTGCGCCAGGGCGTGCGCCTGATCGCCGGGGTGGTCGAAACCCACGGCCGCGCCGAAACCGAAGCCTTGCTCAGCGGCTTGCCGCAACAACCACTGTTGCGCAGCGAATACCGTGGCGTGATGCTCGAAGAAATGGACCTCGACGGCCTGCTCGCCGCCAAGCCAAAGCTGGTGCTGGTGGACGAACTGGCCCACAGCAATGCCCCCGGCAGCCGGCATGAAAAACGCTGGCAAGACATCCAGGAACTGCTCGCCGCCGGCATCAACGTGTTCACCACGGTCAACGTCCAGCATCTGGAAAGCCTCAACGATCAGGTGCGCGGCATCACTGGCGTGCAAGTGCGCGAAACCCTGCCGGACTGGGTGCTGCAAGAGGCCGACGAACTGCTGCTGATCGACCTGCCGTCTCGCGAGCTGCTCGAGCGCTTGCGTGACGGCAAGGTGTATGTGCCCGAACAGGCGCGTGCGGCCATCGATGCGTTTTTCACCCAGACCAACCTCATGGCCCTGCGCGAGCTGGCTATGCAAACCGCCGCCGCCCATGTCGATGACGACCTGGCCCAGGGCTACCGCCAACTCGGCCAGGCCGCGCCGGCGGTGCGCGGGCGTTTGCTGGTCGGCGTGGATGGCGATGCCCAAGCCGAACGCCTGGTGCGCCATGCCAGCCGCGTGGCCCAGCGTCGGCATTTGCCTTGGAGCCTGGTGCACATCGACAACGGCCGTGCGCGGGATGAGCAATCGCGCCTGCGCCTGCAAAACGCCCAGCAACTGGCAGAGCGGCTGGGCGGCGAAGTGGTGTTACTGCGCGCTGGGGAGGTGGCCAAGACTCTGATCCAGCATGCTGCTGAGCGCCGCGCCAGCCTGGTGCTGGTGGGGCAGTCGCGGATGCGCTGGCGGCGGCGTTTGTTCGGTGGCGGCTTGGCGGCGCGCCTGTTACGCAATGCCCGCGGCTTGGAAATCAACGTCCTCGACAGCGATGACATGCCTGCACCGCCACGGCTGCCCGATGTGCGCGGTTTGGTGTGGTTCGATTACGCCTTGGCGGTGGTGGCGACCCTCGCCGCTACGGCGGTGGCCTGGGCCGTGTCCAGTGCGTTGGCGCTGCCGAACATCTCGTTGGTGTTTCTCGCCGCCGTGCTGCTGGTGGCGGTACGCAGTAGCCTGGGGCCGTCCCTGGTGTGTGCGGCGCTGTCGTTTCTGACTTACGATTTTCTGTTTATCCCGCCGAATTTTTCCTTCGCTATCCAGCGTGAAGAAGACGTGCTGACCCTGTTGTTCTTTCTGTTAATGGCGGCGTTGACCGGCAACCTCGCCGCACGCCAGCGTCGCCAGTTGCAGGCGTTGCGCGATACCCAGGAAGAAACCAGCGAGCTGCTCGACCTGTCGCGCAAGCTCACCGCCGCCACCGACCGCCAAGCCGTCATCAGCGCCGCCGCCCACCACCTGCAAGGTTGGAACGACCTCGACCTGTGCCTGGTCAATCGCGACGGTCAGGGTGGCTGGAAGGTCGAGACCGGTGGCCCGTTGACCTTCACCGAAGCCGAACGCGCCGCCGCCGATTGGGCCTGGCAGCACGATCAGCCGGCTGGCATGGGCACCGGCACCTTGCCGTTTGGGCGTTGGTGGTGGTGGCCGCTGTCGGGTGAAGAGGGGCCCTTGGGTTTGCTGGGTGTCAGTGCCAAGCCTGGCCTGGAATTGAGCGGGCAACGTCGGCGCTTGCTCACCGCGTTGAGCCAACCGCTGGCCCAGGCGCTGGCGCGGGCACAATTGGGGCAGGAGTTGGAATCGGCGCGCCTGCACGGCGAAACCGAACAACTGCGCAGCGCTTTGCTCGCCTCGGTGTCCCACGACTTGCGCACGCCGTTGACGTCCATGCGCGGCAGCATCGACAGCCTGCTGGCCCTCGGTGAAGCCATCCCGCTGGAGGATCGCCGCGAACTGCTCGAAGGCACCCGCGATGAAGCCGAGCGCCTCGACCGCTATATCCAGAACCTGCTGGACATGACCCGCCTTGGCCACGGTGCGCTGAAACTGGCACGGGATTGGGTGTCGCCCGGCGACATCGTCGGCAGTGCCCTTGGGCGATTGCGCGCCGTGCTGGCGCCGTTGCAGGTGAGCACCGATGTGCCGCCGGAACTGCCTTTGTTGTATGTGCATGCGGCGTTGATTGAGCAGGCCTTGGTCAACGTGCTGGAAAACGCCGCACGGTTTTCGCCGCCCCAGGGCCGCTTGCAGTTGCGCGCGGGCGTGGAGGATGAGCAATTGTTTTTTGCCGTGGCGGATGAAGGGCCGGGGATTCCCGAGGAGGAGCGTGCGAAGATCTTCGACATGTTCTACACCGCCGCCCGCGGTGATCGAGGCGGGCAGGGCACGGGCCTTGGCTTGGCGATCTGCCAGGGCATGGTCGGCGCGCACGGTGGGCATATCAGCGTGGCCGATGGCATTGACGGCCGGGGCACCTGCATCACCTTGTTTCTATCACTGCCCAAACAACCCGCCCTGGAACAAACCTTGTAGGAGCGAGCTTGCTCGCGAAGGTCGTTAACGATAAAGATGGCTTCCTGAATGCACGCGGTGCCTAGAAGTTTTTCGCGAGCAAGCTCGCTCCTACAGGAGGGGTGATTTTTTAATGGGTTTTGATGAGACACCATGAGCCAGACCGCGACGATTCTTGTCATTGATGACGAACCCCAGATCCGCAAATTCCTGCGCATCAGCCTGGCCTCCCAGGGCTATAAGGTAATCGAAGCCGGTACCGGCAACGAAGGCCTGGCCCAAGCGGCCTTGAGCAAACCGGATCTGCTGGTGCTCGACCTGGGCCTGCCCGACATGGACGGCCAACAGGTGCTGCGCGAGTTTCGCGAATGGTCCACGGTGCCGGTGCTGGTGCTGTCGGTGCGGGCCAGCGAAGGTCAGAAGGTCGAGGCCCTCGACGGTGGCGCCAATGACTACGTGACCAAACCGTTCGGCATCCAGGAGTTTCTTGCCCGTGTACGCGCGCTGTTGCGTCAGGCACCAGCCGGAGAGGCCCAGGAAGCCGCCTTGAGTTTTGGCCCGCTGACCGTAGACCTGGCTTATCGACGCGTACTGCTGGACGGCGCCGAGGTGGCGCTGACCCGCAAGGAATACGCAGTGCTGGCGCAACTGGCACGCCATCCGGGGCGGGTGATTACCCAGCAGCAATTGCTCAAGGACATCTGGGGCCCAACCCATACCGAGGACAGCCACTACCTGCGTATCGTGGTGGGGCACCTGCGCCAGAAGCTGGCAGATGACCCGACCCAGCCGCGGTTTATCGTGACTGAGGCGGGGGTGGGGTATCGGTTGCTAGGTGCCTGAATCTGTGGTGCCTGCGCTGGCGCCATCGCAGGCAAGCCAGCTCCCACAGTTGAAATGCATTCCCCTGTGGGAGCCGGGCTTGCCCGCGATGAGGCCATCCGCAACACCCACACGCTCAACTCTGTTCGCTTTCATACCGATCCAACGTATCACTGGCAATCTCCCGCCCCAACGCGATCAACTCCGGCGCTTTATAGAACTCGAAAAACCGGCACACCCGCTTCGGCACGTTGATCAGCACATCCGGCGGATACCCAGCGATCTTGTATTGCGCCAATGAGGTTTGCATCACCTCGAAACTCTGGTTGATCAGGTCCAGCAGCGATGCAGGCCCGACGTTGTCGATGATGAACGAGCCGGTCGCCGACTTCGGTGCGCCGGCTTTCTCCGGCGCCGCGGCAGGTTGCTGGGCTTCGGGTTCGGCAGACTCCAGCCACGGGTTGATTTCAGCGGCCTGGGCCTGCAAGGCTTCTTGTTCCAGCTTCATCAACTGCTCGGCCTGTTTGCGGCGAAACGGCAGGTGCGAGCCCAGGGACTTGGCCAGGCTGTTGAAGCGGCTCTTGAACGCGGGCGGGCGCTGGATCACCGGCAATTGGTAGTGCTTCTGGTTGGTGGCGTTGAGGTTGACCGCAATGATCAAGTCACAATGGCTCGACACCACCGGCACGATGGGCAGCGGGTTGAGCAGGCCGCCGTCCACCAGCATGCGGTTGCCCTGCATCACCGGTGTGAACAGGCTGGGGATCGCCGCCGAGGCGCGCATGGCCTGGTGCAGGCAGCCTTCCTGGAACCAGATCTCCTGTTGGTTGGTGAGGTCGGTGGCGACGGCGGTGTAGGGGATGCGCAACTCCTCGATATTGATATCGCCGACAATCTTGCGGATTTGCCCGAACACCTTTTCACCACGAATCGCTCCCAGGCGAAAGCTCACATCCACCAGGCGCAATACGTCGAGGTAGTCCAGGCTTTCGATCCAGTTGCGGTACTCGTCGAGCTTGCCGGCAGCGTAGATCCCACCCACCACGGCACCCATGGAACAGCCGGCGATACAGGCGATGTCATAGCCGCGTCGTTCGATTTCTTCGATCACCCCGATATGGGCGTAGCCCCTGGCCCCACCGGAGCCCAGCACTAAGGCAACACGTTTCTTCATGGCCAGACCCTTCGCAAAACAGGGGCCCACAATGCACCCATCAAGGGGCCTGCTTCAATCCTTGCTGACAGCGTGCAATATTTTTCCAGGCTGGCGATCAGGCTCGGGTATGCTCTGGCAATAGGTACTACTGATTTCAGGCTAAGGACAAGGCACTTTTCCCTGTAGGCAACGTCTACAGGCTACGACTGAATTTGTATATTTGAGGTGTCATCAATGAAAGCCTGGATCTGTGTGCCTGTGATCGTGTTGGCCTTGGCTGGCTGTGCCGGGAAAACCGCGTATCGCGACAGCTGCGGCTCGCAATTGGACGCCGCCTGGAAAGAACTGGACCTGGCCAAGGCCGAAGGTTTTGCCGGCACTGTCAGCTACTCCAAAGCGTTATCGCTGTTGACTGGCGCCAAGACTCAGCAGCAGTTCGAAGCCTTCGAGGGCTGCTCCAACAAGGCCGAAAAGGCGCGGTTCTACATTCGTGAGTCTCGCGCCGGGCGATGACCCCGCGGCGGGTAGGATTTTTCATCGGAAAGTGAGGGCAGGATGTCAGCGTTGGTCAATCAGTTAGTCGCTCAGGTCATTGGCCTGGAAGTAGGGTTACTGAGCTGCCAGGCTCGCCTCGCCGCCGTCACTGACGATGAAGCCCTGCATGATTTGCGCACCACGGTACGCCGCCTGCGCAGCCTGTTGCGGCCTTTGCGCGGGCTGCCCGGTGTCGAACAGCTTGAATTGGCCGCCAGCACGGTTGGCCAACTGACTACGCCGCTACGCGACCGAGAGGTGCTGGCGGCGTATTTGCATCAGCACGGTTATCACGACGCGGCTGATCGGCGTCTGCGTCTGCAGCCCGAGGCTTATCGCCAGGTGGCGCAAAGCCCGGAGCTGGCGCACTTGCTGCTGATCCTGGATGCATTCCCGCGGTTTATCCGTGCGTCCCAGCATCAGAAACTGCTCAAGGGCTTGCGCCCGCGTATCCAGAAGCGCCTGGCCAAGCAATGGCAGAGACTCGATGAGGCCCTGAAGGATCCCGATCATGATCGCCACCGGCTACGGTTGCTGATCAAGCGTGTGCGCTATGCCGCCGAGGCGTATCCGGAGCTGGACAAATTACCCGCCAACGCCCTGTCCCACTTGAAGAAAGCCCAGAGCGCCCTGGGTGATTGGCATGACTGTTGGCAGTGGCTGGCCCAGGCCGGTCACGAGCCAGACCTGCAACCCTGCGTAGCGGTGTGGCAGCGCACCATGCTCAAGGCGCAAGGCAAGGCCGACCGCGTGCTGGATAAACTTAGCGCCGAGTGTTTTTAAACCGGTCCGGTTTTTGGCCGGAATAGGCGCTGTGCCTGTGCAATTGGATGGTTAAGATTCCTCCACGATTTACTTGATGTGAGGTCGCCATGCGCTTTAGTGATTTGCTCGATGCTGCCCGTAGCAATCCGTTGGATGTCACCATTCCTGCCGAATGGGCCCAGGGCCGGGCCACCTTTGGTGGCCTGGTCGCCGCCTTGCAATACGAGGCGCTGCGCGCTCAGGTGCCGGCGGATCGACCGCTGCGCTCCCTGGCCATCACCTTTGTCGGCCCGGTAGCGCCGGATGTACCTGCCAGCTATCAAGTCGAAGTGCTGCGCGAAGGCAAGGCGGTCAGCCAGTTGCTGGGGCGCGTGGTGCAGAACGGTGAAGTGGCGACCCTGGTCCAGGCCAGTTTTGGCGCCTCTCGCCCGTCGGAAATTGACGTGGCAAGTGAGCCGCCACCGGTCTTCAAACATTGGGATGAGTGCCAGGAACTGCCCTATATCAAGGGCGTTACCCCCGAGTTCATGCGCCACTTGGCGATGCGCTGGAGTGTCGGCGGCCTGCCATTTACCGGCAATAAATCCCGCGACATGGGCGGTTGGGTACGGTTGCGAGGGGACGTAAAAGAAGAGCCACTGACCGAGGCGCATATCCTCGCCCTGGTCGACGCCTGGCCACCTGCATTGCTGCCCCACCTGAAAAAGCCCGCGCCGGGCAGCACCCTGACCTGGACCATCGAGTTCATCCAGCCACTGCAAGACCTGACCACCCTCGACTGGTGCCAGTACCACGTCAACATCGAACACGCCCGCGACGGCTACGGCCACGCTGCCGCTGCCTTGTGGAGCCCGACCGGCGAGTTGATCGCCCTCAGCCGCCAGACTGTGGTGGTATTCGCCTGAACCTGCCAGTCAGTGGTGGTGCCGCTGCCGCCAGGCGCGCCACCAGCCACCGCTGAGCACAAAGCGCGGGAAAGTCACGAACTGCTCCACCACCAGGCGCTGCACCGCATCTTTACGATCGCTGAACGGCTCACTGGCCTGGGCCTCCAGGCTATGGCCATGACGCTGCAACGCCAAGCCCGCGACAATGCCAATCACACCGACGGCGAAGCTGGCCAGGCTGAGACTGAACACGCCCGACACGATTAGCAGAAAACCGACGATAAACAGCGGCACGGCAATCAGGTGCAGCGCCAGGTTGGTCGGGTGCTGATGGTTCTGTGGGTACTGACGCCATTGCCAGGCGGGGAGATTGGGGTGACGTTTGCCCATGGTGGTGAATCCTCTGTCCGTTGAAACAACATGGATGGAGTGTAGATTGGGCTGGAGGGCAGGGCGAATTGGCCTTTGCTATGGCTCTCATAGTTGCGGTTTCGTAAATAAGCTCATGGGTTTTTATATGGAGTCGTCTGACCAGTTGTGATCTTCTGGTTCAGGGCAGTTCATATAGACCGAGGGGCCGGATAGGGATAGCCATTTAGCCTTGAATTCAACAGATGCATTTTTCGATTTCGCTGTGAAAAAGAAATGCTCGTTTTCTTTTAGTATTTCTATGTTAAAAACTTCTCTGAGAGGGAGGTTTGTTATTTTTAGTTCGGTAATGTTGGAACAGGTCAATCCAATTCTGCATGTATTATATCCTTTGTCTTTCCATTTTTCGGGGAGCCGGTCAGGAAAGTCTGGTATGTCAAAACCGATGCCGAAATCATTCAGATCATTTTCTATGCGGAGCGAGTGTATATAAGCTTTTCCGACTTCAATAGGTCGGCTGAATACTTTGTTGAAAAAGATAGAGCCATCAAGGTCATTCCAGTTTTTCATTTCTTATCCTTGAATAAATAATGGTCTTTTGCTCCTGGTATCTTACCAGTTCGAGGTGTATCAATAGGGCGCAAATTAAAGTGAGCGCCTTGGTCTCCTGTCCCGTTTTCAGAACCGAATTTATGCCCGGCCGAATGGTCCTGAATTAGCACTTTAGAATTATCTGCTCTCGTGTATTGGTATACCCTGGTGTTAATAGGTTTTCCTGAGCTGTTTAAAATTTTTCGGCCGTTCATATCCGACATCTTGACTATGCCATATTGCTTCGGTAACCCGGAGTCCGAATCTATCAGAACGTCAGGTTGTTGTGACATTGGTATGTTGGCATCTCTTTTAGCTTCTCTGAATGCTCCTCTACGAGAGAGATTTGGGGCATTGGGGTCAGTGTGTACTGCACAGGTTTGATTGTTCTTTCCTTGGCCAGGGCAATTAGGGTTCAGCCCCAGAGGGTCTACCCACCCCGTAGGATTGGGCACATACCGATACCCATTGATCCCCCCCGCCAACTTCACCGGATCTGGCGTCAGGTAGCGACCAATATCCGGATTGTAGTAGCGATGGCGGTTGTAGTGCAGGCCGCTTTCCGCATCGAAATACTGCCCTTGAAACCGCAGTGGATTGTCGATTTTGCTTACGTCGAGCCGGGCGATCTGGCCGTAGGCGCGGTAGTGGGCGGACCAGACGATTTCGCCTTCGGGGCTGGTGAGTTCCTGCGGGGTGCCGAGGTGGTCGAGTTGGTAGTGGTAGGGCTTGGTTTCTTTTGGGCCGAAGCCTTCCAACAGGGCCAAGGGGCGGAAGCTGTCGGGCTCGTAGAGGTAGCTGCGATGGCGCTCTGCATGGTGTTCGGCTATCAGCTTGTCGCCTTGCCAGAAAAACTCTGTGGTTTTGTCGTCCACGGTTTTGCTGATGCGCCGTCCAAACGGGTCGTAGCGATAGCTGGCGGTCTGGCCGTTGGGTTGGGTGACGCTGATGAGCCGATGCTGGCAGTCGTAGCGGTATTCGGTGATGAGTTGCTGGCCTTTGCCGCGCCGTTCGCGGATGAGGTTGCCGAAGGCGTCGTAGTCGTAGTGGCGGTCGCCTTGGATCATCAGGCGGTTGGCCGCGACGATGTCGGGGCCGGGGCGGTCTTGCATCAGCAGGTTGCCGGTGGGGTTGTGGCCGAAGCGTTCCTGTACGTCTTGGGAGTGGTCGGCGCGGGTCAGGCGGGCGAGGGGGTCGTAGTGGTAGCGGTGTTCGCCTTTGCGGGTGTCGAGCAGGCGGGTGAGGTTGCCGGCTTTGTCGTAGTCGTATTGGCGTTGGTAGAGGTGGTTTTGCTGTTGGGTCACCGCGTGGGCATGCAGGCGGTGTTGATCGTCGTAGTGGTAGTGGCTGAGCAGTTGGCCTTGCTGGCGCTGGTGTTCGCGGCCGCTGTTGAATAGATGGGAGGTGAGCACTCCTCCGTTGAGTTCGACGGTGGCGAGGTGGCCGCCTTTGTCGTGGTTGAAGGTGACGCGGTTGTTGTCTGGCAGGCACAGGTTTTTCAGCTGGCCGCAGGCGTCGTAGCCGTAGCGCAGGGTGCCCCAGCCTTGGTGCTCGGCGGTGAGGCGGTTTTGGCGGTCGTACTCGTAGGCCAACGCCCAGTGACCGTCTTCGACGCTGAGGAGGTTGCCTTGGCGGTCGTAGGCGTAGTCGACAACGTTGCTGTCGGGCAGGGTTTTTCTTACGAGGCGCCCGGCGTAATCGCGCTGGTAGCGGGTGATGAGCTGACTGCCATCGTCGCCGTATTCGGTTTTTTCCAGCAGGTTGCCGTTGAGGTCGTAGGCATACGCGGTGCGCTGGCCGTCGAAGCCGGTTTCCTGGCGGATCAGGCCGTTGGGGTGGTAGTCGAGTTGGTAGGTTTCGCCGGTTTCGTTTTCGATCTCGGTAAGCAGCAGCCGCACGTTGTCGTAGCGGTACTTGACCTGGGTGCCGTCGGCGTTGAGACGGCGGCTGATCAGGTGTAGGCCGTCGGCGTATTCGTAGCGGGTGACGTGGCCCAGTTCGTCGCGTTCGGCGATGATTTTGCCGTAGGGGTTGTAGCTGAACTCCCTACAACCACCGCCTGGCAAGACGAGGCGAATCAGCCTACCGACGCTGTCCCATTCAAAGACTGTTTGCGCGCCGTGCTCATCCTCACGGGCGATTTGCCTTCCGAGGTCGTCATAGCGATAACGCTTGATCCCACCATGGGGCAATTGCTCCTCAAGCAACTGCCCACGCTCATTCCACACCAGCCGATGGCAACTGTGATCCGGGTACCAAACCCCCGTCAGTTGCCCGTGTTTGTTGTAGCTGTAGTCGATCGCGCTGCCATCCGGATCAAACTTGCGGATGACGTCACCCTGGTCATTGCGCTCATATTTCCAAACCGCCTCACCGCGCCTTACAACCCTTACGAAGCCGTTGTCATGCTCGTAAGACGTCGGCTCGTCATCCCCCGGAAACAACGCCACCAAGCGTCCGGCTTCGTCGTACTGATACGCCGTCACCGCGCCCAGCGGATCCTGTTCGACGGTCAGCCGCCCCTCGGCATCGTAGGATTTGAAATGCTGCGCGCCGTCCGGATCGATGCGCTGCACCAACCGCGCCCGCTGGTCATGGACATACACTTCCTGGCTGCCATCGGCGTTATGCACGGTGACACGGCCGTCATCCCCCCAGGCATAGCGCGTGTCCATCTGGGAAAAACTCCCAATGCCGGACACACCGCGCCGCTTTGCCAGATCGTTCCCACGCCCAGAAGAAACTCGCCCCACCGGCCAGTTGGCGTTCAAGAATGACGTGCTGATCGTCGTACCGATAACGCTCGCTTTCACCGACAGCATTGGTCGCGCAAACCAGTCGTCCATCTTCGTCATAGGCGTAGGAAACGACGTTCTGCTCGGTCTCCCACACGTAGGGATCACGGCCTTTGGCACGATGAACCTGGTAGTCCACCGCCACGATGCGATCCAATTCATAACGCAGCAGCAGCGAGCGGCCAGCACCGTTATCCAGCCGCTCAATCCGCCCGGAGGGATCACGGCAAATGCGCAGCCGGTTGTCATACGCATCGCTGATCGAGACCAGCACACCATCGCGAAAGTGATAGAACCGCGACGCCTGGGCCAGCACTAACTCATCAGGAGCCGAGCCCAAGTAGATCGCTGCTTCCGCCAGGCTATTGGTGATCGCGGGTCGGGCAGATGTGGGCAAGGGCAGGGTAGTCGAGCGGTTCTCATGGTCGGTCCACACCACCGAATCGCCCGACACACAAAGCCTGTGCGCCAGCGCATGACTCCAGCCAAACCCCAACCCGCAATCCACATCCACCGCACTGGTGCGATACAGCCGCGTCCACTCAAACGGCAAAACCCCGTCCAGCGCGCCATCGGTGAGGGTGAGCAATTCTTCCCCGGTGACCATCGACACCGGGCAGCCGTTGGTGACCGTCTTGTCCGCTGGCGCCGTCGCATCCCCTTTCGGATTCGACGCCACGGCAGGCACATCATCGACGTGTTCCTGACGGACCAACACGGTCTGTCGGGTCTTGTTGCGAACCACCGGCACCGGGTTCGAAACCAGCGTGTCGCCAGCCTTCAACGGCACCACCGGCACCGCCTTGACCGGCGTCGCTGCACTGCTCAGCAGCACAGGCTTGGCGGTCTCAACATGCGTCTCCAACCGAGGCCCCGAGACGTGTTTGGCCAGCATCTCCAACAACGCCCGCGCCCGCCCGGACTTGACGTGACTGAGCGTCTGCGCACCCAGGCGCAGCTGTACCCCAATGCCTCGCGTGGCCCAGATCAGCAGCACATTGATCAACACTTCGCCGGTGATTTTACCCAGCAGTTCGTACATGTCCGGCGGCGGCAGCATGCGTATCCAGGCCACCAGCGCCGACAGGTAGATAAACAACAGCGGCTCATCACTGAGCACAAGCAAACCCTTGGCCAGCGTGTCTTTGCCCAGCGTGAGCAGCGCCTTCAGCTCGGCTTCGGACAGGTATTTCAGCAGCTTCTCGCTATTGGATTTGAGATTCGCGAGCAGGTCGTACAGCTCGGTGATGTTGTCCCACAGGTTATAAAGCGCGCCGCCAAGCCCGGCAGCAAAGGCCATACCCTGTAACGCACTGCGCTTGTAGGCGGGCGCTTTGGCAAAGTCTGCCCATCGAGGCTTGAAGTGCTCGGCCCAGGCCTTGCGCAAATCCGCTTCCAGCCCGGCGATCACAGACTCATAGGAGGCATACAGCGCCTGGACGTGAGCCTTGGAAACGTTGGGGTAAAAGGTGATTTCGTACGTCTGGTCGCGGGTACAGTCGTTGACTTCAAGAATGCCGCTGGGGCCAATGGTGCGATGCAGTGGCGCACCTACCGGGCTTCTGTCTTGTGCAACGGCTTGCAGCCTCACGGGCGTGTTGCCGATGGGCACGAACTGCGTGCTTTCGAACAGATGCACCAAGGTCAGCCCGCCTTGGGCTTTGCATTGAGCGACCGTGCGACTGGGTTTTTTCGAAGAAACCGGTGCGACCAGTGCGACCTGTTCTCCAACCTTGAAGACCTGCTCCACGCTAAGTGCCGAACCACTTAAAAAGCTGTCGGCCCACTTATCAAAGGTATTCAGGCAGGTGCGGAAATCCGCGAATACGCGCTCAACCTTCGGCGCTTCGGGATCCATCGGCACCAGCACCAGGTTGGCCAGCACCGAGATCAAGAGACAGCCCCATCCACCAGGGCTTTAACGAACACCACCATCTGCACTCCCTCGCACTGTTTGATCAGGCGAGGGACTTTGCAGCGGTTGTCAGGTAAAAGAAGTCGGCGTTATTCGCGAGAGGGGCGAGGAAGTTTCGTCTTAATCTCAGGTAAATCGAGGCTTGGTCGTAGGAGTCGGATTACAGCTGGAACAGTCTTACAACTTCAACTGCCCAATCGCCTTGCTCAACTCTCCGGCCAGCGTCGCCAGTTCATTGCTGGTAGTCGCGGATGCCACGGTTTGATGTACGGTGTTTTCGGTCACGTCGCGAATGCTCACCACGGCGCGGTTCATTTCTTCGGCGACATGGCTTTGTTGCTCGGCGGCCACGGCAATCTGGGTGTTGCTCTCACGCATCTGTGCCACGGCCCCGGTGATTTCAGCCAGCGCGAGGCCGGCTTCCTGGGCCTGCTGTACGCAGTCGTCGGCCTTGAACGAGCTTTCCTGCATGAAGTCCACGGCGTCGCGGGTGCCGGCTTGCAGCGCCGAGACCATGCGGGTGATTTCGTCGGTGGAGCTTTGCACGCGTTTGGCCAGGTTGCGCACTTCGTCGGCGACTACCGCGAAACCGCGGCCCATTTCCCCGGCGCGGGCGGCTTCGATGGCGGCGTTGAGGGCGAGCAGGTTGGTCTGTTCGGCGATGCTGTGGATCACCCCGACCACGCCGTTGATTTTCTGGCTGTCTTCGGCCAGTTTCTGGATCATTTCGGCGGTCTGCTGTACGCCACTGGACAGCCCGGCGATTGAGCGCTGTACCCGGGTGACCACTGCCTGGCCGCTGCCGGCGAGGGTGTCGGCGGACTGGGACAAGTCACGGGTGGCGCCCGCGTGCTGGGCGATGTGGTAGACGGTGGCGGTCATTTCGTTGATGGCGGTGGCGGCCTGGTCGGTTTCGCTCTGCTGGCCAAGCATGCCGTGCTGTACCTCGTTCATGCTGCTGGCCAGGCGTGCGGCGCCGTCGTCCAGTTGCCGGGCGGTGCGGGCCACGGTATTGACCACCCGCTGGTAGCCGGCTTGCATGGCGTTGAAGGCGCTGGCCATCTGGCCGACTTCATCCTTGCAGGCCAATGGCACCCGCGCCGACAGGTCGCCGGTTTTTTCAACGTGCAGCATCACATCCTTGAGGGTGTTGAGTTGGCTGAGCAGAAAACGGATCAACAACTGCGAGGCGCCGAGCATGGCGAGCATCAGTACGGCCACGGCGACGGCGTAATGAGTGAAGCGTTCACGGAACACCTGGCTCAGGCTCGGCGCGTAGGCCAGGACTGCGACCTGCTGGCCGTCGGCCCGGCTGATCACTTCGGCGCCGATCAGCGGGTTTTCACCGAACAACGGCATGTGGTTGAGTTCAGTCCAGCCGTTGGCAGTGCTCAGGGCGGGCAGATCCTGGGGGGGGTGGCCTTTGGCAAAGGTGAGCCAGTGCTCACCCGTGGGCAAGGTTTTGTCGGCTGGCCAGGCGCTGAGCAAGCGCCCCTGGGCCTGGGCCGATGCCTGCGCTGCCTGGCTGCGCGCCTGTTGTTCAAGCTGTACGGCGTACAGCACCAGCAGCAGGGTGGTGATAAAGGCGACCGCATTGACGGCCCAGAATTTGTATTTGAGCGAGATATTGCTAAGCCAGGCACCCATGGAAGGTTTTCTCTGATAGCGGAAACAGTATTGGCAAGGTGCCATTATTGTGCCGCTATTCAGAACAGCGCTTTTGACATGGGTCAATGCGCCGCATTAATCGATGCCAGGCAAGCCGAAAAAGCGCCGGGCGCACGCGGTGCTGTGCAGCGCCAGGTCTTCCATTGTTTCGTTACGGTGCAAGGCCACTTCGCGCAGTACTTCGGGCAGGTACGCCGGTTCATTGCGACCGTTCTTTGGTTTGGGGCGCAAGGTGCGTGGCAGCAGGTAGGGCGCATCGCTTTCCAGCATCAGACGGCCTCGGGGAATTTCCCGGACCAGCGGATGAAGGTGGGTGCCACGGCGTTCGTCGCAGATCCAACCCGTGATGCCAATGTGCAAGTCCAGGTCCAGGTAGCTGAACAGCGCCGCCTGTTCACCAGTGAAGCAGTGCACCACGGCGGCTGGCAGGTGGTCGCGGTAGTCCTTGAGGATCTCCAGCAGGCGCTGGTTGGCATCGCGTTCATGGAGAAACACCGGCAGTTGCAGCTCGACCGCCAGGGCCAGGTGTTCTTCGAAGACTTTTTCCTGCTGGGGGCGAGGGGAGAAGTCCCGGTTGAAATCCAGCCCGCATTCACCCACGGCGCGCACTCGGCTGTCGCCCAGCAAGCTGCGCAGGCGTTGGGCGCTGTCGCTGTTCCAGTCGCTGGCAGAGTGAGGGTGAATGCCGGCAGTGCTGAAGAGTCGCTGGCCGCTTTCGTCGAGTTTTACACACAGTTGCAGGGCCTGTTCGCTGCCCTCGACGCTGGTGCCGGTGAGTACCAATTGCTGCACGCCAGCGGCGTAGGCGCGTTCGAGAACGGCCATGTGCCTCTCGTCGAAACTGGGGTTGGTCAGGTTGACGCCAATATCAATGAGTTGCATGGTGCTATCTCCGCCTGCGGCCGGAAAGCATATCAGAGCTGTAGATTGATAAGAAAAACCAAGAACTACAATGCGTTAACGCTGTCTTTGAACGTCGCAAGCGACATTGTGGTGGGCCGATTGCCTGCCACTGTGGCGCCGTTGCACGCCTTGCCAGCGCATAAAGCGCTCTGTTTCTGACCACCAGCACTGCGTTATTCGCGCAGGCGCTGGCCAGTTTTCTTTCCGGAGAGCGGATGATCCGACCCTCGGCGTTGCTTATGTTGTGTCTGACGTTATGGCTGCCCATGGCGGCGGTCGCACGTCTGGATGGGCCGCTGCAGGTGGCCAAACCCGGCAAGGTCCGCGACCTCGCGCAAATTCGCTCCAGCCGCACCCTGCGCGTCTTGGTCAACCAGAGCCGCAACAGTTCCGGTGAAGTGCAGGGCCAGGCCATCGGTGTCGAATACCACCGGTTGCGCGCCTTCGAGCAGTACCTCAACGGCCATGCCCGTGATGGGCAGGCCATCAACCTCAAGATCATCCCCAAGGCGAAGGACCAGTTACTCGGCGCGCTGGCCCGCGGTGAAGGCGACCTGGTGGCGCCCGGTGAGTTGCTGGACGTGAAGGGCGTGCGCAAGGTCAGCGCCAGCGACCCGATTGTCAGCGATGTGCCGTTGTGGCTGGTGGGCGTCAAGGGCGAACGGCGGTTTACCAAGCTGGAGCAACTGTCGGGTCGCACGGTGACGCTGACCACGGGTAGTGCGGCGGCGGATGCCATCAGTCAGGTCAATCAAAAACTGGCCCTGCACAAACGCCCACCGGTGAAAGTGGAATGGGTTGACCCCAGCCTGGCGGTGGAAGATGTCCTGGAGATGGTGCAGGCCGGGATTTTTCACCTGACGATTGTGGAAAAGCCGATTGCCCAACGCTGGGCGAAAATCCTGCCCAAGTTGCGCTTTGACAAACAGGTAGTGATCAGCGAACCGGGCGACGAGTTCTGGTTTGTGCGCCAGGACGCGTCGATGCTGCGCGCCAGCATTGATCGGTTTCTCAAGACCTATCACACGCCTTCCGACCAGGATGTGGCTTTCCAGCGTATCTATCGACGCCTCTACCAGGTCCGTAACCCATTGGCGCGGGCTGACCGCCAGCGCCTGGAAAAACTGCGCCCGGTTTTGCAAAAACATGCACGTGAGCAAGGTATGGACTGGCTGAACCTGGCGGCGTTGGCGTTCAAGGAGTCTTCCCTGGACCCAGGTGCGCGCAACAGCGGCGGCCCCACCGGCCTGATGCAGATCACGCCGTCGGCGGCCCAGCGGGTGGGGGTCAACAATATCGAGACGCTCGACAATAACGTGCAAGCGGGGGCACGTTACCTGGCGATGATCCGTCGCAAGTTTTTCGCCAGCCCCAAGCTCAATGAGCGCGAGCGCATGGCCTTTATGCTGGCAGCGTACAACATGGGGCCGGAGCGAGTGCAAGGCATGCGCACCGAGGCCAAGCGCCGTGGGCTTAACCCCAATCAGTGGTTTTTCCAGGTTGAACGCATTGCCATGGAGCAGGTAGGGATGGGCGGCGTCAGCTATGTTAATAGCGTCAACAAGTATTATTTGGCGTTCGATCGGGAGCGGGAGTCCCTTGAGCCGGTAGCTGCTAAAATTGCCTCGCGCAAATAATCGAATTGTTAGATATTAATTAGGCAATATTTCGGCTTTTATCATTGCTTAAACTGATTAATATAGCGGCCAACCAACCCCTACCTGGAAAAGGATTTACCCCATGAGCCCAATGATTACCCGTGTACTGTCCACTCGCGCCGGTTATGGCCTGACTATTCTGCGCATCTTCGTCGGCATCATCTTCGCTGCCCACGGCTCGCAAAAACTCTTCGGCTGGTTTGGCGGTGGTGGCCTGGCGGGCACCGCACAATGGATGGAAAGCATCGGCCTGGCGCCGGGTACGCTGATGGCGCTGCTGTCGGGCGGTACCGAGTTCTTCGCCGGCCTGGCCCTGATCATCGGTTTGCTGGTTCGCCCTGCTGCATTGGGCCTGACCTTCCTGACGCTGGTGGCGATTTTCTCTGTACACATCCACAACGGGCTGTTCATGGCCAACAACGGTTATGAGTTCGCACTGGCGTTGCTCGGCGGCGCGCTGGCGGTGTTGCTGGAAGGTGCGGGCAAATTGTCTGTCGACCGCGCGATCACTCACTGATCGTTTTGCACGCTGCACAAAAGGCCCGCTGATGCGGGCCTTTTCGTTGCCCGGGATTCTTGACACTGCCCCACCGGCTTCTCTAGGATGCTGCTCATGCGCCGATTTAAACAGCTAATTGCGGGGCGCCACTGGGTCTCAATGCAGCCCGACAGAAGCACGCTTGCTCACGCAGGGCGTTCCTCGAAATACCGCTAAAGCGCTGGTTCGGTGTTGCCTCTCACCTGCCCGCAGACTTTTGAGGCAGAGACACGACACGATGAATGCACTACGCCCCCTCATACGCCTGGCCCCGATCACCGCGGACCTGACTCAACGCAATCCGAAAATCCTGTTGGGCGGCAAGCACCAGCCGACACTGCTGCGCTATCTGGACGGCTGGCCACGTCGTTCCGGTCGGCCCTCGGCGTTCCTGATCCAGTTTGTTGAAGACGGCGATTCACTGGCCCGTTTTGCCAGCGACAGTTTCGATCTGGCAGTTATTCAGGCACCGAGTGCCAGCAACGCTCATGAGGTGATCCACCAACTGACGCGCATTGCCCGGCAAGGGCTGATTGCCCGTCGCTGAGCGATTAGTGAAAGATCGCGGGGGTACGACGCCGGCGCTGGTGTAGGAAAAGTAACCAGGCAATCAGGCACAACAGCAGCGGAAGGGGCACGATTATCAGCCCTTTGAGCTGTCGCTCGAAACGCTGCACCGGGGCATAGGCCTGCGCCTTGAGTGCTTGCAACTCGATGGGCAACTGCAGGCGCTCCTTGTTCAGTGCCTGCAACTGGGTACTGGTATCCACCGCTTGGGTAATAAGCCGTGTGTGCAGTGGGTTCAACCTTCGCCACGCTTGCTCCGTCTGCTCAAGTCGTCGCTCCAGCTCAACCGAATTTTTCCGATACGCCTGTGCGGCTTGGTCCCGCATCTGATCCAGCCTGTGCAACGGTTGGTGCATGACACGGGGTCGAATGCGTTTGAGTGCGTCGGGAGCCGCCAGGTTATCCAATGTGTTCAATACCAACTGCGCGTTGCCGTTGGGTCGTGCCTGGCTGAGAGTGTCCGCTAGCAGGTCAGTGTCGGCCACGACTACCACCTGAATCAGTTCTGCTTTTTGCAGCCCGGGCGGCTGGCCCTTGAAACCGTCGGGAAACGCTGAGTAAGCGGGCCCCTCAATGCGCGCTGCGATTACGTGGCGCTGCCCTGAAGTTGCCGTTTCATCGATGAGCGAGTCGAATGTGGTCGCTGAGGCAAAGCGTTTTGCGTCCAACAGGGCTGATTGCCCTGAGCTCAGTAGAAGTGGGGTCAGCAGTGAGCGGCTCTTGGGCGCTAGCGAAAGCGCGCCGCTGCTTGAGACGATGACGCTGTCCAGTCCCCAGGTGCTGATATCCGTCGTGGCCATGGCCTGTCGCGGCAGGTGTAGCCGGGCGGGGTGCAGTACCCGGGGCATTCCCGGACCGGGCGTGGCTGATGAGGCATAAAGATTGTCGATCAACAGCTTGTCCTCCGGCATCTGGATGCCCCACGCGTTCAGCAGCCCCTCCATTCTCGCGTTCGCTGACACGGCGTCAGCGCCTATCTCGCTCACAGGGTCGATGAACATCATCAACGGGGTGCCTTTCAATACCGATTGCTCAATGGCATATAAGGCCCGCTCAGGTAAGGCGTGCGGCTGTATGACCATCAATGTCGCGATGGATGGCGGTACCTGAGCAATGTTCGACGCCAGTTCCACCACATTGAATTGCTCGCGCATCAACGCCAGCAGCTCGCTGGCTGGTTTATCCAGCGACAGGCCCGACAGCAGGCCGACAGTGGCACGCTCAGGGTGCCCCAACTTATAGATCAGGTGGCTGATCTCATATTCTAGTAATGACTCGTGCTCAGGGCGGAACGCTTCGATGCGTTGGGCGCCCTGGCCAGCGCGGGTGCCGATAAGACCAAGAAATCCTTGCGTGTCATCAAGCCCGAACAAGCTGGCTTTGTAGGCGTCTTCAGAAAAGGGAGCGGGGTTGATGATATGTAAGTTGATCATGCCGTTTGCCGCTTTTTCGAACGCCTTGAGCACGTCTTCGACGCGCCGGCCATAACGTTCTAATGCCTGGCTTTTTTGCGGCGCATTGAGGGCGTTGAAGTAATACAGATCCAGTGGGCTTTCAAGTGAGGCAAGTAGTTGCCGCGTTGCTGGCGATAACGTATGGATTTTTTCTTGGGAAAAGTCCCATTGGACAGTAGGTAGTTTGGGTACCCAGACTAGATTGAGTGCCAGAAACAGCAGTGATATGACGAGAAGTGTCATACCCGCACGAAAAGCGGATCCCATCAGTGGTCTTCCTTTTCTCAACTGCTTTTGTAGTTGAGTGTGAGGGTGGTTGCAAACAGAAAAGCAACGATCATGCTTATAAAGTACAGGCTGTCATGCAGTGTGAGTCTGCCGTTATCCATCGCGCTGAAGCGGGCGATGGGATCCAGGGACATCAAACTGTCGATAACCCATATCGGTGCTTGTTGTTCAAGTGCATCCAGTACTGACGAAAGCCCACTGGCGGTCAGCAACAAGCCGAGGGTGAAAAAGAAAATCAGCAGGCGTTGGTTCGCAAGTACACAGATGAAGCAACCCACGGAAAGATAACTTCCCGCCAGCAACCAACTGGCCAGGAACTGCGAAGCGATAACGGTATTGTCAGGCGTGCCCAGATAATTGACGGCAATTACCAAGGGGAAGTTAAGCATCAGCGCAATGCCACAGACAGTCCATGCTGCGATAAATTTTCCGATCACTCGTTCCACTGAGGTGACAGGCAAGGCATTCAGGGTGTCGTAAAAGCTGGCGTTGGATTCATCCGACCACAACTGCGTCGATAACAGGGGGACCAGCAGGAGATAGAGCCAGGGATGCAGCTCGAAAAAGGCCTGCAGATCGCTGCTGTTGCGCTCCATCCATTGGTTGGAATGCAGTCCCAGCACGGCGCATAGCGCGAGAAAAATTGCCACGCTCAGATAGGTGCTGGGCGCGCAGGCGTAGCTGGCGAGTTGTCGTTTGAAAATGACAGGTAGCAGTCTCAAGGTGTTACCTCTTGGCTCAGATGGTGAACGACATCGTTCAGGCGACCCGGCTCCAGATTCATTGACGTGATGTTCCAGCCGCGATGGGTGATAAGCGCGTTGATTGCGGGAAATACGGAATGCCCAGGCATGGCCAGGACCGTCACCTTGCCGGGTGCATGTCGGTCTTCTTCGATGCCGGCGACGCCGGGCAATACGGCCAGCGCGAGCAAGTCCAGCGGGGTGTCTGCTGCGAGGGTGACGGCCTGGAAATGCCGGGAGCTGCGCTGTAAGTCGGGCAGCGAGGCATCGGCCACCAGGCGGCCACCGGCCATAACCAAGGCACGGGTGCAGATGTCCGCCAGCTCCTGGTAATGGCGGGAGGCGATGATGATGGTCATTTCATCGCTCAGGGACTCAATGAGTGCCCGGAACTTGAGCCGTTGATCAGGACAGAGCCCTTCTGTGGGTTCATCCAACAGCAGCAGGCTTGGTGAATGCAGGAGCGCCTGGGCCATTGCCACTCTGCGCTTCAAGCCAAGGGAAAGTGCGCTGATGGCGCAGTCGAGCACGGGCAGCAGTTCCAGGCGTGCGACGACCTGCGCCACTTGGCTGCGTTTTTCCAGCCCGCTCAAACCGCGAATGGCAGCAATGAAATTGAGCATGTGTTTGACGGACATCGTGTGATGGTCGAGGCCGCCTTGAAGTTGATAGCCAATGACTTTTTTGGCTTGAGTTGAATGGGTATGGGTATTGAAACCTTGAATAGTGATATGCCCGGCCGTCGGCTTGATCGCCCCGGCGATCAAGCTCAATAGTGTGGTTTTGCCTGCACCGCTCTCTCCCAGCAGGCCCACACACTCCTGGCGCTGGGCACAGAAGGACACGTTGCTGATTACGCGTGTTTTGCCCAGCTGTTTTGTCAGGTTGCTTATCTCGATCATGGTTTTACCGAATAAGTTTTGCAGGGCGTGTGAGAGGGGCCGGCTGTAGGGGGAAGTGCTTTAAAAAGGGTACGTTCAATATGAAGGCTTGGGAACGCGAAGTATGCTTAATAAGAAGAATCCTACGTTCACTCCGATAATTCGCTGAAACAATTGTTTTGTTTTGAATACTTATTAATGCCCGGATGTTTATCGGATGTTTATATAAAGTTTTCTTTTTTGTAATGAGGCCTGATTGCCATGATGCTTCTACGTACTCTTGTTCTTGAGCGCAACGATGAAGGGACGCCGGTTAACGGCGCCTTGTTGTGCGGGTTTGCTGTTACGCAAACGGCATCCAACTTTCTGGTGTACAGCCTGGATGAGGAGGCGGAGCCCGGCCACTCCAGGGTTTATATCGCCGCATTACGTAAAAAGATTGAACGGTATTTTCTGGGAGGCGTTGATTCCAAAGAGGACCTGCAATTAGCCATGCAAGTCTTCAAACAGATCTTGACGATGGCAGCCGCAGCCGGCTCGAAGACGACGCCCATTGCCGAACCCCAGGTTCCCTTTCATTTCATTGATTTGAAAGGCTGCCGGTTACCGCCGGCCAGGCCAGAGGATCACCACTCGGTGATCATCAAGAAGGCCCTGGTCATGAAGGTCATCACCCTGGGCATGTCAGCCCCGGCGTTGCCTGCGATCGAAAGCAGTGCAGTGATCGTGCCGTCCATTCGCTTCTCGTCGCAAATGGTTGCGCCGCCGCGAAATCCGCGCTCAGCCACGACGGCGCCGCAGCCTATGGATGAAGACACCGTTGAGGAACCGGCGCGGTCGCTGGTCGCGATACCGCAGGAGCAGGTTGAGAGCAGTGCGTCGCCTGTTCCGGTTGAACAAGATGACAGTCACTTTGAGCCAAACAACCTGCGGTTGGACCCACCCGAGCCGGAGCCCGAACCCTTGGACCCGCCTGCTCAGATGGACCATACCTCTTTGCTCGAAATGGACAGCGCACTGAGCAACCTGGCCAAGGTCGCCCAGGAATTGACGCAAAAAAAATGCGCAGTACTGGAGAAGGAACAGATGCTGGAACAGTGGCAGGCGCGATTGCAACAGCAGCAGAGCCAGCTGGAAGAGAAGGGCCGTGAACTTGAACAGCGCCATGCCTATTTGCAGGAGCAGGGCTTGGAGGTCAGCCAGAAGGCCGAAAAGCTGGCGATGATGATGTTGCAGTTGTCGGGTATGCGCCAGCGTATGCAGGGCACGTTGCTTGAGTTGGATCAAGTGCTGGAGGGGCATGGGTGAGGTAATGGGGCGCCGGCCTGGATACTTTCCAGGGTTCATTTATCATCAGTCCCAGCCAGCCGCTGCCTGGGCATGATGCCCTGGCATAACGGCACCATTGGACATTGCCTGGGGATGCAAGCGTTTGAGTACCAAGCTGATTACCAAAGAAGGTCATGAAGCGCTGAAAAAAGAGCTGGATTACCTGTGGCGTGAAAAGCGCCCGGATACCACGCGCAAAGTGACCTGGGCGGCCTCCCTGGGAGATCGCAGTGAAAACGCCGATTACCAGTACAACAAGAAGCTGTTGCGCGAGATAGACCGGCGCGTGCGTTACCTGCGCAAACGCCTGGAAGACATGCGGGTGGTGGAGTACATGCCCGAGCAGGAGGGAAAGGTATTTTTCGGCGCATGGGTCGAAATCGAAAACGAACAGGGCGAGACCAAGCGTTTTCGCATCGTCGGTTATGACGAGATCTACGACCGTATGGATTACATCTCCATCGACTCACCTATGGCACGGGCCCTGCTGCGCAAGGAGGTGGATGACGAGGCAATCGTACAGACCCCCGGCGGAGAGGTGTGCTGGTGGATCACCAAGATCGAATATGTGAAGCCCGCCTGATGGCACGTACCTTGGCTGGGTACGTGCCATCCGGGTTTCAGCCTTCGCGCAATACGGTCAGCGGGCTGGCATTCAGCGCACGGCGCGTGCCGAACACTCCGGCAGCGCCAATCAACAAAGCACCGATCACGGGCAGCAGTAACAACCACGGGTGGGGATGCCACGCCAGGTCAAAGGCATAGCGGTACAGCACCCAGGTCACCAGTTCGGTGCCCAGTGCCGCCAACAAGCCGCTGACGGCGCCCAGCAGGCCGAACTCAATGCGTCGGGCCTTGACCAGCAACTTACGCTCGGCACCCAGGGCGCGCAGCAATGCACCCTGGCGGATTCGTTCATCCAGGGTGGCCTGCAGGCCAGAGAACAACACCGCCATGCCCGCCGCGAGTACAAACAACAGCACGTATTCGACGGCCAAGGTCACTTGGGCAAGGATGCCGCGCAACTGCTCCAGCAGGGCCTCGACCTGCAGGATAGTGACCGCCGGGAAGGCCCGTGACAGGTCGACGATCTGTTGGTCATGGCCGGGAGCCAGATAGAAGCTGGTGAGGTAGGTCGCGGGCAGATCCTTCAAGGTGCCCGGTTGGAAAATCATGAAGAAGTTGGGCTGGAAGTTATCCCAGTTGATGGTGCGCAGGCTGGTAACCCGCGCCTCACGGTTTTCACCGCCGATGGTGAACACCAGATGGTCGTTGAGCTTAAGCTTCAGGCTCTCGGCCACTTTGGCTTCCACCGACACGCCAGGAACCCCATCAGTGGGTTGCGCCGACCACCAGGTACCTGCTGTCAGGACGTTACCCGCCGGCAAGTCGGCTGCCCAGGTCAGGCTCAGGTCGCGTTGAGTGGCACGGTCGCCGCTGGAGTCCTTGCTGACAATTTCCTGCACCGGTTCGCCATTGATGCTGATCAAGCGCCCTGGCACCACCGGGTAGAGCGGCGCTGCTTGCGCCTGGACATCCAGCAGGCGGGCGCCAAAGGCGTCCTTGTCGGCCGGCAGGATATTCAGGGCGAAGTAGTTGGGCGCATCCTTGGGCAACTGGTTTTGCCAGGTGTCGAGCAATTCGCCCCGCAAAAGCGCGATCAACCCCATGGAGAGCAGGATCAAGCCAAAGGCCAGGGACTGGCCTGCCGCCGCCAACGGGTGACGCAACAACTGGCCCAGGCCCAGGCGCCAGGGCAGGGAGGCGCGAGCCAATAACCGCCGCAGGCTTTGCAACAACAGCAACAGCAAGCCCCCCAGGAGCAATGCAGCCACCACACCGCCGCCGAGTAACGCGAAGGTCAATACCAGGTCCAGGCTCAGGCGCCACATGATCAGGCCCAAGGCAAACAGCGCCGCGCCGTAGACCATCCAGGTGCTTGAGGGGATAGGCAGCAAATCGCGGCGCAACACCCGCAGCGGCGGTACCCGACCCAGTGCGGCCAGCGGCGGCAGGGCGAAGCCGGCGAGGGCGACCAGCCCGGTGCCGATCCCGGCGACAGCCGGCAGCAACCCGCCCGGCGGTACGTCGGCGGGCAGCAGGTCGTGCAGGAAATAGAACAGGCCAAACTGCGCCAGCCAACCGAGCAGGGCGCCGGCCAGGCTCGCCAGCAAGCCCAGCACACTCAGTTGCAGGGTGAACAACAACATCGCTTCACGGCGCGACAGGCCCAGGCAGCGCAACAACGCGCTGGCATCGAAACGTCGACTGGCGAAGCGGTTGGCCGACAGCGCCACGGCCACCCCAGCCAGCAGCACGGCCACCAGGCTGGCCATGTTCAGGTAGCGTTCGGCCTTGCCTAGCGCGCCGCCGATCTGCTGGTTGCCATCGCGGGAGTCCTGCAGGCGCTGGTTGGCGGCCAGGCCCGGTTTGACCAGGTCGCGATAGGTTTGCAGCGCAGTGCTGCCTTGCGGCGCACGCCAGAGTTCGCGGTAGCTCACCCGGCTGCCTGGCTGCACAACACCGGTGGCGTCCAGGTCCGCCAGGTTGATCATGACCCTGGGCGTAAGGCTGTAGAAGTTGCCGGCGCGATCGGGCTCATAGGTCAGGATGCGCGCCAAGCGCAGGGTCTTCATGCCGACATCAATGCTGTCGCCGACTTTCAGGTCCAGCGCCGTCAGCAATCGTGCTTCCACCCAGGCTTCGCCGGGTTTTGGACCACCGCCCGGAACTTCAGCGCCGAAGGGCTCGGTGCTGCTTTTAAGCTCGCCACGCAACGGGTACTGCTCGTTGACCGCCTTGATGCTGGAAAGCTGGATGCCGTTGTCGGTGGCGATAACGCTGGAGAACTCCACGATGCGAGCGTGATCCAGGCCCAGTTCGGTCCCTGATTTGATTTGCTCGGGACGGGCAGGCGAGCTGCCTTCGAGCACCAGGTCGGCGCCGAGGAACTCGGTGGCACGCAGCAGCATGGCGCCGTTGAGGCGCGCACCAAAGTAGCCGATGGCGGTGCTGGCGGCCACGGCCACCAGCAGGGCAAAGAACAACACGCGCAATTCACCGGCGCGGGCATCGCGCAGTAACTGACGCATGGCAAGGCTGAACAGACGCAACAGCGGCAAACGTGCCATCAAGGCTCCAGGGGCGCGACCATCAGGCCGGCTTCAAGGCGGATCAGGCGTCGGCAACGATGGGCCAGGCGCTCGTCATGGGTGACCAGTACCAGGGTCGTGCCGCTCTCTTTATTCAACTCGAACAGCAGGTCGCTGATGCGCTCGCCAGTATGGCTGTCGAGGTTGCCGGTGGGCTCGTCGGCGAACAGCACGTCCGGTTCGGCGGCAAACGCGCGGGCGATCGCCACCCGCTGTTGTTCGCCACCGGACAGCTGGCGGGGCGAGTGGGTCAGGCGCTGGCCCAGGCCTACGCGCTCCAGCAGGTGTTTGGCCCGCTCGCGGGCGTCCTGGCGGCCGTCCAGCTCCAGCGGCAGCATCACGTTTTCCAGTGCATTCAAGCTGTCGAGCAATTGGAAGGATTGGAATACGAAGCCCACATGTTCGGCACGGATGCGTGCGCGCTGGTCTTCGTCGAGGGTGCTCAGGGCTTGCCCGGCCAGGGTGACTTCGCCGCTGCTGGGCAAGTCGAGGCCGGCCAGCAGGCCCAGTAGGGTGGATTTGCCGGAACCGGAGCTGCCGACGATAGCCAGGCTATCGCCCTTGTTCAGTTCCAGGCTCAGTTCGTGCAGGATAGTCAGTTCACCTTCCGCGCTGGGAACCACTTTACTAAGGTTTCGCGCGGTGAGAATGCTTGCGCCCATGGAGAATCCGATGCGAGTGTGGTTTTTGAGTGCTGGCCTGGCCTTGATGTGCATGGCCCAGAACGCAGCGGCGGGTACAGTCCTGATCGTTGGCGATAGTATCAGTGCCGGTTTCGGCCTGGATACCCGCAAGGGGTGGGTCGCGTTGCTGGAGCAACGGCTCAAGCAGGAGGGTTTTGACGATAAAGTGGTCAATGCTTCCATCAGCGGCGACACCAGTGCAGGAGGCCTCGCGCGGCTGCCCGCGGCGCTTGCAACGCACAAACCGGATGTGGTGGTGATCGAGTTGGGTGGCAACGATGGCTTGCGCGGCCAGCCGCCTGCGCAATTGAAACAAAATCTTGCGTCGATGATTGACCAGTCCAAGGCCGGTGGTGCCAAGGTGCTGTTGCTGGGCATGCAGTTGCCACCCAATTATGGGCCCCGATACACCAATGCGTTTGCACAAGTCTATGGTGCATTGGCCCAGGAAAAAGACATTCCTCTGGTACCGTTTTTCCTTGAGGGCGTGGGCGGTCATCCTGAGCTGATGCAGGCTGATCAATTGCATCCGGCAGTCGCCGCGCAAGGCAAGTTACTGGAAAATGTCTGGCCAACGCTAAAACCGCTGTTATGACGCTTTTCTACCGGCAGGCTTTCGGCTAAGGTGGCGCCCCCCCGATTTGGAGCCCTCGATGTCGCGCCCTGCCTGGTCCCTGTTTAACTACCAACTGATCGAGCCGGACGAGCAGCTGGACCTGTTCGCCTGCCAGGAAGTGCGGGTGCATTTGGTGGCGCGTCAATTGGAACTGGGCGGCTCCATTGATCGCACGCTCTGCGGCACTCTATTGCCGGCACAGCCACGCTGGTCATCGGTCAACCGCTCGATTTTCCAAGACCAGCGACTCTGCCCTTTGTGCCGGGCGATTCTCGAATCGCAAAAGCGCGGCACGCCGCCGATCTGGCCGGAGCTGCGCTTCGAGCTGTAAAACCGCTTGAAGCTTGGCGCTGCGAAGCCGTATACAATCAATTTTTCCCTACCCGTCGTCTTGCGAAGGATTTTTCGGATGTTGTCGCGCCTTTCCGTCGTTACCTGCTGCCTGTCTCTTGCTGCGCTTTGTGCGGCGGGTTCGGCGGCGGCCTTGCAGTTGCCCTTGCCACCGCCCGGTGAGGACATTGTCGGCCAGGTCCAAGTGATCAAGGCCAAGTACGAAGACACCTTTGCCGATCTGGGTACTACCTACGACCTGGGCTATTCGGAAATGGTCGCGGCCAACCCGGGTGTCGATGCCTGGTTGCCGGGCGCGGGCACCGAGATTGTGCTGCCGACACGCTTTATCCTGCCGCCCGGGCCGCGGGAAGGCATTGTGATCAACCTGGCGGAATACCGGCTCTACTACTATCCCAAAGGCCAAAACGTCGTCTACACCTTCCCCTTGGGTATTGGCCGAGAAGGCTGGGGTTCGCCGATCGCCCATACCAGTATCATCGCCAAGACGCCGAATCCGACCTGGACGCCACCGGCCTCGATCAAGGCCGAGCACGCCGCCAACGGTGATCCGCTGCCCAACGTGGTGCCTGCCGGCCCCGATAACCCACTGGGGCCGTTCAAGTTCACCCTGGGCACGCCGGGTTACCTGATCCACGGCTCCAACATGAAGTTTGGTATTGGCACACGAACCAGCCACGGTTGCTTCCGCATGTTCAATAACAACGTGTTGGAAATGGCGGGCATGGTGCCGGTGGGTACGTCAGTGCGCATCATCAACGACGCGTACAAGTTCGGCAGCAGCGGTGGCAAGGTCTATCTTGAAGCCCACACGCCGTTGAACGATGACGGTACGCCATCGGTGGTCGACAAGCACACCGCAGTTATCAATGCGTTGCTCAAGCGCGAAGACCTGTCCAATAACCTGCGGGTCAACTGGGACCAGGTACGTGATGTGGTCGCCGCCGAGGATGGCTTGCCGACCGAAATTGGTGTGCCAGGCGCGGCTCCGGTGGCCTCAAGCACGCCGGCCGACCTGCTGTAGGAGCGAGCTTGCTCGCGAAAAACCCGAGGGCGCCGCTGTAAATCAGCACGCCCGCGTCATCGTTGACCACCTTCGCGAGCAAGCTCGCTCCTACAGGTGGCGCGTGCCAAATCAAAGGCAAAAAAAAGCCGACCCATAAATGGATCGGCTTGATAACAACCCCGAAGGATTATTACTTGCGGCTTGCTTTTTCAAGCATGCGCAGAGCGCGCTCGTTAGCTTCGTCAGCAGTCTGTTGTGCTTTTTGAGCAGCAGCCAGAGCTTCATCAGCTTTACGGTAGGCTTCGTCTGCACGGGCCTGGGAGCGAGCTGCTGCGTCTTCAGTTGCAGTCAGACGAGCTTCGGTTTCTTTGGAGACGCTGCTGCAACCGGTAGCCAGAACTGCGGCCAGAGCCAGAGCAGAGAATTTCAGAACGTTGTTCATCGTGTTCCCCTTCAAGGACTTTCAATTTAATGGCTACTTTCTCAGAGTGAGCTAATAGCCGGCGTACATACTACCCATTACTTGTAGTAAGTAAACTGACGTTGCGCAAGAAGCAAAAAAATTTCTTGTGCCGAATCTATTTTGGCTAATCTTTTGACGGTTTGTATGAAAACCGTCCAATTTTTTGCGCCTCGACGAACATTGGATCCAGGCTGAAAGGGCCGGCCCGCATGTGTTAAGCCTTGTAAACAGATGAAATTTTATATAACGAAGCGGGGCACTTTGGTTGCGTTTGGCTTTACTGCGGCTGGCATCTTTTGCGCATCTAGAGGTGACTTTAAGAGCGCCAGTTCGTCTCAAGGTTCAACTGCCGGCAATGTTCAGGCTATCGGTCACCGGTTGATCGAGGCCCTTTCTATATCCACCAGCGGCGGGGAATGACGAGTGCGCCTTGAGCAATTTCAGGATTGGTGCCTACTATTCCCTATGTGCTGGTTGTGAGCGCTCACGGTTTTCTCGCTGTCGAAACCGGCACGGGGTGGCGTAGATGTTCCTTCGCCGGAAAAACATCGGTAAGGTAGGGTCGTTAATTCAGACCCGCGAGGAGTAGTGATGAGCGAGGCGTTGTCCATCCACCATGACCAGGCTGGTCATCAGTTCGAGACCAATGTGGACGGTCATCGTGCCTACCTGACCTACATGGACCTCGGGAAGCAGACCCTGGATATCTATCGCACCTTCGTGCCCAACGCACTGCGGGGGCGAGGCATTGCGGCGGCGTTGACCGAGGAAGCCTTGAAGTTTGCCGAAGAGGCTGGCTACACGGTGATCCCGTCGTGCTCCTATGTCGAACGCTACATGGAGCGTCATCAGCGCCATGCCGCGAAGCTGTAACTGACCAGTTGCCAATAAAAAACGCCGGGCTTAGCCCGGCGTTTTTATATGCGCGAAACGGGTACAGGCTCAGGTGCGTTTGCGCTGGGGCAACACGTCCTTGAGCTTGGCGTGCATGCTGCGCAGGGTGGTTTCGGTGGCGGACCAGTCGATACAGGCATCGGTGATCGACACGCCGTACTGCAAGTCGGCCAGGTCTTTTGGAATCGCCTGGCAACCCCAGTTCAGATGGCTCTCTACCATCAAGCCGATGATCGACTGGTTGCCTTCCAGGATCTGGTTGGCAACGTTCTCCATCACCAGCGGCTGCAACGCCGGGTCTTTGTTGGAGTTGGCGTGGCTGCAGTCGACCATGATGTTTGGCTTGATCTTGGCCTTGTTCAGCGCCTGTTCGCACAGGGCGACGCTGACCGAATCATAGTTGGGCTTGCCATTGCCGCCACGCAGTACCACGTGACCGTAGGCGTTGCCCTTGGTGGTCACGATGGACACGCCGCCTTCCTGGTTGATGCCCAGGAAACGGTGAGGGCTGGAGACCGATTGCAGCGCATTGATCGCCACGGTCAGGCCGCCGTCAGTGCCGTTCTTGAAGCCTACTGCCGAGGACAGGCCGGACGCCATTTCGCGGTGGGTCTGGGATTCGGTGGTGCGTGCGCCGATGGCCGACCAGCTGATCAGGTCCTGCAGGTATTGCGGGGAGATCGGGTCGAGGGCTTCGGTGGCAGTGGGCAGGCCCATTTCAGCCAGGTCCAGCAGCAGCTTGCGACCGATGTGCAAGCCGTCCTGGATCTTGAAGGAGTCGTCCAGGTACGGGTCGTTGATCAAGCCTTTCCAGCCGACGGTGGTACGCGGCTTCTCGAAATACACGCGCATGACCAGGTACAAGGTGTCGGACACTTCAGCCGCCAGCACCTTGAGGCGCTCGGCATATTCGTGGGCGGCCTTGAGGTCGTGGATCGAGCAGGGCCCGATCACCACGAAGAGGCGGTGGTCGGTGCCGTCGAGAATGTCACGGATGACTTCGCGGCCCTTGGTGACGGTCTGCAAGGCAGCGTCGCTCAGGGGGATTTCGCGCTTGAGCTGATCGGGGGTGATCAGGGTCTCGTTGGATTCAACGTTAAGGTCATTGATCGGTAAATCAGCCATCGTGTTACTCGCCAGGGTCACGGGTGCCGGCCGCCAGCTATCCCCGTGCGGCGGGCACAGCATGATTTGAATGCAGGGGGGAGGAACCTTAGCGCGTAACACGGGCCCGCGACAATGGGCAAAGCCCGGTTTAATCCAGCGCTGGCTGCACAACCGCCTCATGGGAGAACTCGCCGGCATGGCGCGACACCCAATCACGGGCCATGGCTTCCAGTTGCGCAGGCGTTGGCTCGGCATCTTCTTGCAGGCGGCAGTAACGCTCGATCTGGCACACTTGCTCGCCCATCCGCGCACCGAACAAGGCGTGTTCATCGGTAAAGCAGATACCGATGCGATAGCCCTGTTCGACCTTGCGGCACCAGGCAACATAGCCCGGATAACGGGCGCTGGGCCCCAGGGAAGGTATATGCAGGTCAACCGCCGTGCCGGCGCGCCAGGCACGCGGCCAATTGCAGGCGATGCCGCCACGGCCGATAGTGTGCAGGCGTTGGCGGGGAAGGGCGGGAGCGGGACGTTGAATCAACTCGACAGCGACATCATCAGGGTGAGGTAAAAAACGACCCATGTACACGGACTCCGAGCGCCGTCCAGTTGACGGCAATGGCAGCAGTATAGTGAAGGAACTGGAATTGACCGACCTGGATATTGACCAGCAATTGCTGGGATTGCCAGGTATTTCGCTGGTAGTGTTCACCAGTGTCGGTTGTGCCAGTTGCCGCTGGGCACGCCAGCAATTGCCCGGCTGGCAATTGCCGGTGGACCGCGTGTGCTGGGTGGATGCCGGGCACAACGGCGGTGCGGTGCAACGCTACCAGATCTTTCATTTGCCGGCGTTGTTCCTGGTGTGCGAGGGTCAATTCCTTGGGCAATTACAGACACGTCTTACAGCGTCCGACCTCGCCGAATGCATAAACCAGGCGCTAACCCGAACACCAGAGGATTTGCCATGACAGCAGTTGCAGCCCCGTCGCCACGCATTGGCATTATCGGCACCGGTGCCATTGGTGGTTACTACGGACTGATGCTGGCGCGTGCCGGCTTCGACGTGCATTTCCTGTTGCGCAGCGAGTACGCCGCGGTGAGCAAGCATGGCCTGCACGTCAACAGTACGGTGCATGGGCAACTGCACCTGCATCCGGTGCAGGCCTATGCCAGCGCCGCCGACATGCCGCCGTGCGACTGGCTATTGGTGGGCACCAAGTCCACCGGCAATGTGGACCTGGCGCCGACCATCGCCCAGGTGGCGGCGCCGGACGCCAAAGTGGTGCTCCTGCAAAACGGCCTCGATGTGGAAGACAGCCTGCGGGAACACCTGCCGCCGTCGCTGCATCTGTTGGGCGGCCTGTGCTACATCGGTGTGCACCGCTCGGCCCCCGGTGTGGTCGAGCATCAGGCGTTGGGCCGGGTCAACCTGGGCTATCACAGTGGCACGGCGGCCAACGACGAGGCGCAGCAACAGGCGATTGTCGAAGCCGGCGCCGGGCTGTTTCATCAAGCCGGCATCGAGTCCCAGGCCATGGCCAATGTGCATCTGGCGCGTTGGCACAAGCTGGTCTGGAACGTGCCGTTCAACGGCCTCTCGGTGTTGCTGGGCACGGGCACCACGGCCATGATGGCCGATGAGTCCAGCCGCGAGTTGATCCAGGCGCTGATGGCCGAGGTGGTGCAGGGCGCGCATGCCTGCGGGCATGAAATTGCTGCCAGCTACGCCGGGCAGATGTTCGCCATGACCGAAACCATGGACGATTACCTGCCCAGCATGTACCACGACCACCTGCACAGGCGGCCGTTGGAACTGGCGGCCATCTACGCCCGTCCCTTGGCCGCTGCCAAAGCCGCCGGTTGCGAACTGCCACGCATGCAGGCGCTTTACCAGGCCTTGAGTTTTATTGATCGGCACAACCGCTGATTGAGGGGAGTCCAGACCGAGCGCTAGCTGCTAAGCTCATTCAATCCCCGCCATCCTGGCAGTCCAGGAGGTTCTATGATTCGTTCGATGCTGTTTGCCACGGACCTCGGTCTGTATGCGCCCTACGTGATGCAACATGCACTGGCGCTGGCGCGAACGTTCAAGGCTGACCTATATGTGATCCACGTGGTCGAGCCCATCGGCTTGTTCGCCGAATCGGTGTTGCAGAGCTACCTTGATGAGGCCGCCTTGAGCGAATGGCAGAGCAAGGGGCTGAGCACGGTGATGGCGACGATTGAACAACGCGTGTTGGACAGCTTTCGCGAGGAGTGGGGGGAAGGGGAGCAGGACCTGCAATGGATTCGCTCGGTCAAGGTGATCCAGGGGGACCCTTGCGAGGTGATTCTCGACCAATTGCGCAAACTGTCCGTCGACTTGCTGGTCGTAGGCAGTCATAGCCAGGCAACCGGCGTGGCCGTCCCCCTTGGACGTACCGCCGCACGGGTGTTGCAGTTGTCCCCGGTGCCGGTTTACCTGGTGCCGTCGTTGCAGCGTCGGCGCAGTGACGACAGTTGATCGGTAAAAACGATAAAAAAGTTCTAGATTTATCCGCAAAACCTTTAATATAGTTATATACCGTCGCTGATACCCGTGGCGTCTATCTGCTTTGAGGGATTGATATGAAGCTTCAACAACTGCGCTACATCTGGGAAGTGGCGCACCACGACCTCAACGTTTCCGCTACCGCTCAAAGCCTCTACACCTCGCAGCCTGGTATCAGCAAGCAGATCCGCCTGCTCGAAGACGAGTTGGGCGTCGAAGTCTTCGCACGCAGTGGCAAACACCTGACCCGCGTCACTCCGGCTGGCGAGCGCATCATCACCACCGCCGGCGAGATCCTGCGTAAAGTCGAAAGCATCAAGCAGATCGCCCAGGAATTCTCCAACGAGAAGAAAGGCACCTTGTCGATCGCCACCACTCACACCCAGGCGCGCTATGCATTGCCGCCGGTGATCCGTGATTTCATCAAGCAATACCCGGACGTAGCCCTGCACATGCACCAGGGTTCGCCGATGCAGATTGCCGAGATGGCCGCTGATGGCACCGTCGATTTTGCCATCGCCACCGAAGCCCTGGAACTGTTCGGCGACCTGGTGATGATGCCGTGCTACCGCTGGAACCGTTGCGTGGTTGTGCCTCAGGGGCACCCGTTGGCCAAGCTGCCGAAGCTGACCCTGGAAGCCTTGGCTGAATACCCGATCGTGACCTATGTGTTCGGCTTTACCGGCCGTTCCAAGCTCGACGAAGCCTTCAGCCATCGCGGCCTCACGCCCAAGGTGGTGTTCACCGCTGCCGATGCCGACGTGATCAAAACCTATGTGCGCCTCGGCCTGGGCGTTGGGATCGTTGCCAAGATGGCGGTCGACACCAACCTCGATAAAGACCTGGTGGTGCTGGATGCCAGTGAATTGTTCGAGTCCAGCGTGACCAAGATCGGTTTCCGTCGCGGTACTTTCCTGCGCGGTTTCATGTGCGACTTCATCGAGAAGTTCGCGCCGCACCTGACCCGCGAAGTGATGGCCAAGGCGATCCAGTGCCACAACAAGCAAGAGCTGGAAGAGCTGTTCGACGGCGTCGAATTGCCCGTCCACTGACACGATTACCCTGTAGGAGCGAGCTTGCTCGCGAAGATCGCGGGGTGCCAGGTTGTATGCGGCGCCCTTGCGTTTCTTCGCGAGCGAGCTCGCTCCTACAGGGGTTGTAGGTTAACTGGCCTCGGTCACCGTAAAGTACTGCCGAGCGCCGGCCACCAGAATCTCCACTTCTTCATCGATACGTTTGCCCAACAGGCCTTTGCCCAACGGCGAGCGCGGCGTGATGACCGTCACCGGTTGCCCGACCACATCCACTTTCAAACCCGCCGCATCCGGCGCCAGGAACAGCCACTGCTGGCGACCGTCCTCATCTTCCAGGCCCACCAGCGTGCCGATCTCTATCCCGCGTTGATCATCGTACGCACGTAGCTGCAGTTGCTGGCACAGCACCAGCGATTGCTTGATCTCCTCCACTCGCCGGGCCTGCCCGGTGGCCAGGTAGGAAGCCTCCAGGCCGAGGGTGTCGTATTTGTTCTCGGCGATGTTTTCTTCGTGAGTCGCGGTTTCGTAGGCGGTCTGCGCGGCGCGTTGGACGATGTCGAGGTCGACGGTGAGTTTTTCCAGGATCAACTGGAGCACGGCGTGTTTATTCATGGCGGTATTTGGCATCAATCGCAGAATTTCAGGACATTGGCCCGCGTCTTTTCATTGGGGGCGTTCTGGTCTTGTTGCAGCCAGAACTGGCATTTGGGGTTGGACAGGTTACGCGCGTTGCTTCGGGCCTGGTCCAAGGCCTGTTGTTGTGCCTGTTTTTGCAGGTTCTGTTGGTACTGTTCGAACAGGCGGTTCGGTGGTTGTGACTCATCGACCGTGGCCGGTTTGCCCAATTGCTGAACCGCCTGGGCCACCGGTGCCAAGCTTTGGGGGAACAGGTAGCGAGACGCCAGCCAGGTGGTCAGCGCAATGGCGATAAACCCCAGCCATACGCCTGCGGCAATCGCGATGCAGAGCTTGAACAACGACAACGGACGGTCAGACATAAGGGCCTCCTGGCAGGCATTGACGGCATGGCGGTGATTGTCGCACAGCCTCCTTGCAGAATAATCGCGATCAAGCCTTCTGCATCCACCCATTTATGCGGACAATCAGACCTTTGATCGATGGAGCCCGGAATGAAAGCCCGCTGGGATATTTTTTGCAGTGTCGTCGACAACTACGGCGACATCGGCGTGACCTGGCGCCTGGCCCGGCAGTTGGTGGTGGAGCATGGCTGTGATGTGCGCTTGTGGGTCGACGACCTGCGCGCCTTCGAACGCATGTGCCCGGACATTGATGTGCAGGTGGGCCAGCAATGGCAAGAGGGCGTGCAAGTGCGTCACTGGCCGGCCGAATGGCCGGGCGCACACCCGGCCGATGTGGTGATTGCCGCGTTCGCCTGCCAGCTACCGCCTGAATACATGGACCGCATGGCCGAGCGTGAGCGTGCGCCATTGTGGATGAACCTCGATTACCTCAGCGCCGAAGACTGGGTGGTGGGCTGCCATCGCTTGCCTTCGGTGAAGTACAAGGGCGTGCAGAAATACTTTTTCTTCCCCGGTTTTCGCCCTGGCACCGGCGGCCTGTTGCGCGAAGCCGGCTTGTTGGAGCGCCGCCAGGCATTTCAGCAGGATGACGTCGCGCAGCAACAGTTCCTGCAAAGCCTGGGCGTTGCTCCGACGGTCGGCGCGCGTTTGATGTCGCTGTTTGCCTATGAGAATGACGGCTTGGCCGGCTGGCTCGACGTATTGGCGGCTGATGGGCGTGGGACGCACTTGCTGGTGCCGGAAGGGCGCATTCTGGGGGATGTGCAACGCTGGCTAGGCGTGAACAGCTTGTCCGCGGGTGACATCCAGGTGCGCGGCGCGCTGACCGTGCAGGTCATTGCATTCGTGCGCCAGGAGCAATATGACCAGTTGTTGTGGTGTTGTGAATTCAATGCCGTGCGTGGCGAAGACTCATTCGTGCGTGCCCAGTGGGCGGGGAGGCCACTGCTGTGGCATATCTATCGCCAGGACGAAGACATCCACCTGGACAAGCTCGACGCCTTCCTGGAACTGTACACCGCCGCACTTTCGCCAGCCGCCAAGGCAGCCGTCGTCACGCTCTGGCAAGCCTGGAACGCTGATGGCGATATGGCACAGTCCTGGAAAATGCTGCTGGAACATTGGCCCGAGGTCAGCCAGCACGCGCAGAACTGGTGTCTGGAACAAGGCTTGCAGGCCGATCTTGCGACGGCGCTGGTACAGTTTTATGAAAGTTGGATATGATACGCCACCTTGATTTTTGTCAATCCCATCCAAATTTCGGATATACGCAATGAAAACTGGTAAAGAACTGAAACCCGGTACAGTGATCCGTCTCGAAAACGACCCTTGGCTGGTTCAGAAAGCTGAGTTCACCAAGTCTGGTCGTAACAGCGCAATCATGAAGACCAAGCTGAAGAACCTGCTGACCGGTTACAAGACCGAGATCGTCTACAGCGCCGATGACAAACTGGACGACGTGATCCTCGACCGCAAAGAAGCGACCCTGTCCTTCATCAGCGGCGACACCTACACGTTCATGGACACCACTGACTACACCATGTACGAGCTGAACGCTGAAGATATCGAAGCCGTTCTGCCGTTCATTGAAGAAGGCATGGAAGACGTCTGCGAAGCGATCTTCTTCGAAGATCGTCTGGTTTCGGTAGAACTGCCGACCACCATCGTGCGTCAGGTTGACTACACCGAAGGTTCCGCTCGCGGTGACACTTCCGGCAAGGTAATGAAGCCTGCCAAACTGAAGAACGGCACCGAGCTGAGCGTTGCAGACTTCATCGAAATCGGCGACATGATCGAGATCGACACCCGCGAAGGTGGTTCGTACAAAGGTCGCGCCAAGAAGTAATTCTGGCCCCGGCGATACGAAAAAAAGCCCGACCTTGAGTCGGGCTTTTTCATGGGCGTCTGTTTATCAGACCGTTACATGCAAGCGCACATCCACGTTGCCACGGGTAGCGTTGGAGTACGGGCAGACTTGGTGCGCGGCGTCGACCAGACTTTGTGCATCATCCTGGGCCAGGCCCGGCAGGCTGATATGCAGGTCGATATCCAGGCCGAAGCCGCCAGGGATCTGGCCGATACCCACGTGGGCAGTGATCGACGCGTCATCCGGGATCTTGCGTTTGGTCTGGCTGGCAACAAATTTCAGTGCGCCGATAAAGCAAGCAGAGTAGCCGGCAGCAAACAATTGCTCGGGGTTAGTGGCCTGGCCACCTGCACCGCCCAACTCCTTTGGAGTCGACAGCTTGACGTCGAGGATATTGTCGCTGGAAACAGCGCGACCATCACGGCCGCCAGTGGCGGTGGCTACTGCGGTGTAGAGCGTTTGCATGGGGCGTTCCTCTGTGTTTTAGCGCTAAACATTTGCGCGCTAAGTAGTTGGTGAGGTGAATGTATAGCGCTAATGTTTTGCGCGCAAGATAAATTTTCAGCTTTTTGAATGATTGAAAAATTTGAGGGCGCCGCAGAGCAAAAAAGTGGGAGCTGGCTTGCCTGCGATTGCGGTGTGTCAGCCCTGAAAAAACTGACTGATTCGCCGCCATCGCAGCCTAGGTATCTACACAACTTTGCAGGCTGTAGCAGCCAACGCTAACCACGATGCGAAGCGAGCCGCTCTTGATCTTGATCTGCTTTTGATCTTAGGCGCCCCGTTAAACCACGCTGGCCGGAATTCGACAGGGATTTGGGGGGTAAACCGGCAGGGATGCCGGTTTAGCCGCCCCGCGCCATGGATGGCGCGTGGCGGCGGCCCCCCAAATCACTGGCGGATTGCGGGTACACCGAGCCTAGGCGAGGTGCCGAGTGGTGGGGCAAGAGCCCTTTGGTTACTTTGGGGCTCTTTTCCAAAGTGACCCGCCGTCAGGCGGAACCCTAAGTGGCCGTTACCGCAGCAATGGATATGTACACAATCCAACTGTGTTGACTGCCAGGCCGCCTTCGCGAGCAAGCCCGCTCCCACTTCTGAGTGTGGGTAATGCTGGGGGTGTCAGAGGCTGGTCTGCAAATTAGTGCGCAGCGCGATCAGGTCGCCTTGCAGCTTGCGCAATTGCTCCAGCGCCATCCCGCTGGCACCCAGGATGCATTGCGGAACATCCTTGGCCTTCTCCTGCAAAGCGCGCCCGGCATCGGTCAGCTCCACCACCACCACCCGCTCATCTTCACGGCTGCGGGTGCGGCTGAGCAAACCCTCCGCTTCCAGGCGCTTGAGCAGTGGCGTCATGGAGCCCGGGTCCGTCAGCAGGCGGCTGCTGATTTCGCTGACAGTCAACTCATCCTCTTCCCACAGCACCATCATGGCCAGGTATTGCGGGTAAGTCAGGCCGATGGCTTGGAGCAGCGGCTTGTAGACCTTGGTCATCAGCAGTGAAGTGGAGTGCAGGGCGAAGCACAGCTGGTTGTCCAGCAACAGCGATTCGCAGGGATCAGGGTTTTTGCTCATGGAGGCGCCTCGAAAAAGCATGTATGGGCTTGAATCTAGCGGGCAAATCTTTAATGCGCCAGATAATTATTGTCCTCGGCGTCAGACCAAGCCACTTTGCAATGCCAGATCCCAAGGCGGCACCGGGCTGAAACGGGATTTGAGGTATTCGAGCAGCAACCGGCTGCGGGCATTGGGCTGCTGTTCCAGGCGCAGCGCATAAATGCCGGCGGTTTCCGGGCTGGGCAACCCGTCTTCACAAAACAGCGGCAACAGTTCGCCGCGCACCAGGTATTCACTGGCCAACCAGGTCGGCAGGTGAGCGATGCCCAGCCCGGCCAATGCACCCGAAAGCAGGGCTTCGGCATTGTTGGCGCTCATGCGGATGCGCCGCGGGCGATAGGTGGTGCGGCGCCCGTCCAGTTCGAAGCGCCAGGCGAACATCGGCGCCAGCCCGTCCCAGTCCAGGCCATCATGTTCGCTCAGCTCCCGAGGATGGGCCGGCGTGCCACGGCTTTTCAGATACGCGGGGCTGGCACAGGCGATACGCACGATACTTGCCAACGGCGTAGCGATCAGCCGCGAGTCAACGATATGCCCGGCACGCAGCACCAGATCGACCTTGCCCAAATGCGCGCCCTGCATATCGACAAAGCTGTCGATCAAGTGCAGGTGCACGTCCAGGCCGGGATACAGGCTCAAAAAGTCCGCAATGACCGGCGCCAGGTGCCGGCGGCCAAACGCTGCGGGCGCATCGACCCGGATCAACCCTTCCGGCGCATGGCTCAGCGAGACGGCTTCGGCTCGCGCCAACTGCAACTCGCTGACAATCCGTCGCGCCCGCTCGGCAAAGGCCAAGCCCGCTGAGGTGGGCACCACCGCATGGGTGCTGCGTTGGAACAAGCGGCTGCCCACTGAGCTTTCCAGGCTGTCGATGCGCCGCGCAACGGCGGAAGGCGTCAGCGGATGGCGGCGCGCGGCGGCGGAAAAACTGCCGGTTTCCAATACATCCAGAAATAGGCTCAGTTGGTCGGTCAAGGTGTTGGGGTTCATGGCTCAACGCTTATGCGAGATTGGCACAGCCATTGTGCGTTGCTGTGCGTTTCCGCGCCAGGGCCGACTGCGTAGCATGCCAAGCATGAAATGGCGGAGTAGCGAGCGGTGTGGGATTTAGTGATGTACTTGGCATTGGGCGCAGCGTTGGGCACCGTGGGTGGGCTGTTTGGCATTGGCGGCGGGTTGATTGCTATCCCGGTACTGGGCGTGTTGTTCGGTCTGGATCAACAAATTGCGCAGGGCACCGCTTTGGTGATGGTCGTGCCGAACGTGATGCTCGCCCTGTGGCGCTATCACCAGCGTAACCGCATCGAGTTGCGTCACGCCTTACCCCTGGGTGTGACCGGCTTTTGCTTTGCCTGGCTGGGGTCGATCTGGGCGGTGGGGCTGGATGCGGGCGCCATGCGTATCGGCTTCATTGCTTTTTTGGTCGCGCTATCGGCCTACAACCTGGTGCGTATGTTTACTCGCAACGCGCCGCCCACCGCGCAAATGCGTTATTCCTGGCCTTGGCTTGGCGTCTTGGGCGCGGCATCCGGTTCCATGGGCGGGCTGTTCGGGGTCGGCGGCGCGGTGGTCGCTACGCCGGTACTCACCAGTGTCTTCGGCACTACTCAGGTGGTCGCCCAAGGCTTGTCGTTGGCCTTGGCGTTGCCTAGCACCGGTGTGACCCTGGTCACTTATGCCTGGCACCACGAGGTGGACTGGATGATCGGCCTGCCGCTGGCGATAGGTGGCCTGCTGAGTATCAGTTGGGGTGTGAAAGTGGCCCATGCCTTGCCGGAGCGTCTGTTGCGCGGCCTGTTCTGTGGCTTTTTGGTGGTGTGCGCGGTGATGCTGACCTTCAAAGTTTGAAGCCTTCGACGATGTAGTCTGCCAGGCATTCGGTGATCGGCGACGTCATCTGCGGGTTACGCAGCAAGCGCAGGTTCATCGACGGCAAAGGCGGGAAGCCTTCGTCGCTGCCGAGCACGCGCAGGTCGTCGGTGACCAGGCTTTCCATGCTGACCATCGCCGCCAGGCCCGCACTCACCACCGCCAGGATCGCTGCTCCGTTGGAGCTGTGATAGGCCAGGCGATAATCTCGCCCAGCCGCGTCCAGTGCGGCACGTGCCCAATGGGTGTACAGGCACTCGTCGCCGGACACCGCCAGGGGCAGGGCATCGTGCTCCTCCACACAAAAGCACGGCGATGCTGCCCACACCATGCGTTCAGTGCGCAATAACTCACCCAGATCATTACCGGGCTCGCGGCTGATCACGGTCAACGCCAGGTCCCGTCGCTGCATCAACACGGTGGATGCTTCGCAGTGCATTTCGATCTGAATCAGTGGGTAGGCTTTGGAAAACTGCTTGAGGATCCCAGGCAGAAAGCGCATCACGTAGTCATCCGGTGTGCCGATGCGCACCAACCCCACCATATGCGGCTCGCGCAGGGTATTGAACACCTCGCTGTGCAATTTCAGGATGCGCCGCGCATAACCCAATAGCACCTGGCCTTCGGGCGTGAGCCGTACCTGCCGGCCATCGCGCTCGAACAGTTTGCGCTGCAACACGTCTTCTTCCAGACGCTTCATCTGCATGCTCACCGCCGATTGAGTGCGGTTGACCTGCTCGCCGGCGCGGGTGAAACCGCCCTGGTCGGCAATCGCGACGAAGGTGCGCAGCACGTCTGTGTCGATGCTGGGATAGGCGGACAATTGATCAATCTCCGAGATGTATTGCATAAGAAACATTCGTTGGATTGATCATAATGCCAGGCACACACTGTCGTCATCCCCACTGGAGGGCGAGAAGATGAAAGGTCAAAAAGGTTTCATATCGACAGATAAATGGCCGTTTGCCGGGCTGTTTCACACATTTGCGCGTTGGCAGCTACTGCATCAGGAGCGCCAGATGCTGGCGACCCTGAGCGATGACGCACTCAAGGACATCGGGCTCAATCGCGCCGACGTCGTGCAGGAAAGCCATCGGCATTTCTGGGAAGACCCGCTGCGAAAATAAGCCCGGATGCAGTAGGGTAGGGGGCGAGCTTCTATGGAGACTGCCATGCCCGCCGACCTGTGTTTTTCACTCAAGCAAGCTCGACGCATGGCGCTGGCAGCCCAGGGTTTTTCCGGGCGCCAAGCGCCTGCGCAGATAAAGGCTACGCACCTCAACCGCCTGATCGAACGCCTGGGCGTTTTGCAGATCGACTCGGTCAATGCGCTGGTGCGTTCCCACTACCTGCCCGTGTTTTCCCGCCTCGGCCATTATTCCCCGTCAATTCTTGAGCAAGCCGCCTGGAGCCAGGGGCGGCGGCGCTCGTTGTTCGAATACTGGGGGCACGAAGCGTCGCTGCTGCCCATGGCGCTGTATCCGCTGATGAAGTGGCGCATGGAGCGCGCCCGGCAAGGGCAGGGGATCTATGCGCAGATGGCGCGCTTTGGCCGCGAACAGCAAGCGACGATCCAGCGCGTGTTACGCATCGTCGAACAGCAGGGCGCCTTGGGGGCCGGCAGCTTGTCGACCCACGAGGAGCGTGCCGGGCCCTGGTGGGACTGGAGTGATGAAAAGCATGCGCTGGAATGGCTGTTCGCCGCAGGCTTGGTCACGGTTGCCGGTCGTCGAGGGTTCGAGCGGCTCTATGATTTACCCGAGCGTGTTATCCCCACCGAGGTGCTCAATGTCTCCATGGGGGAGGCTCAAGCGCAGCGCGGCTTGCTGTTGCACAGTGCGACGGCATTGGGTGTCGCCACCGAAAAAGACCTGCGCGATTATTTTCGCCTCGAGCCCGCCGACAGCCGCAACCGCTTGGCCGAGCTGGTCGAGGATGGGCAACTGCTGGCGTGCCAGGTGCGGGGTTGGAAGCAACCCGCGTATTGCCTGGCGCAGCCGAAACTGCCGCGCAACGTGCCGGCCAGTGCATTGTTGTCACCGTTCGATTCGCTGATATGGGAGCGCAGCCGCACCGAGCGCCTGTTCGACTTTCGCTATCGGCTGGAGATCTACACCCCGCAAGAAAAGCGCGTGTATGGCTATTACGTGCTGCCGTTTCTGCACAACGAGCGCATTGCCGCGCGCGTCGACCTGCGGGCCGAGCGTGCCCATGGGCGCCTGGCCGTGCATGCCGTGCATGAGGAAGAGCCGGGGCTGGATGAGGAAGGCATGCTGGCGCTGGCGATGAACCTGCGCAAAATGGCCGACTGGCTAGGGCTGGAACAGGTCCAGCTCAATTGCCAGCGGCCCAGTGCTGCCCGGTTAAGGGCGGCGATGCTGAACCGGGATACCAACCTTTAAACCTCTATCGCGGGCAAGCCCGGCTCCCACAGAGAAACGCGTTCAAATGTGGGAGCCGGGCTTGCCCGCGATGGCGTCATCCCGGTCGAGAAAACGTCAGCGTTTAACCTGTTTCAAGGTCTCGGCAATCAGAAACGCCAACTCCAGCGACTGATCGGCATTCATCCGTGGGTCGCAATGGGTGTGATAACGGTCCGACAGGCCATCTTCGGTGATCGGCCGTGCGCCGCCGATGCATTCGGTGACGTTCTGTCCGGTCATCTCGATATGGATCCCGCCGGCATAGGTGCCTTCTGCCTGGTGCACCTGGAAGAAATCCTTCACTTCGCCAAGGATCTGTGCGAAGTCGCGGGTCTTGTAACCACTGCTGGCCTTGATGGTGTTGCCGTGCATCGGGTCGCTGCTCCACAGCACTTGCTTGCCCTCGCGCTGCACGGCGCGGATCAGGTTGGGCAGGTGGTCGCCGACCTTGCCTGCGCCCATGCGGGCAATGAGGTTGAGGCGGCCAGGGTCGTTATCCGGGTTGAGGATGTCGATCAGGCGGATCAGGTCGTCGGGGTTCATGCTCGGTCCGACTTTCACGCCGATCGGGTTGTTCACCCCACGCAGGAACTCGACATGGGCGCCATCCAACTGACGGGTACGGTCGCCGATCCACAGCATATGTGCCGAGCAGTCGTAGTAGTCGTTGGTCAGGCTGTCGCGGCGTACGAAGGCTTGTTCATAGTTGAGCAGCAACGCTTCGTGGGCGGTGAAGAAGCTGGTTTCGCGCAATTGCGGCGAGCTGTCCATGCCACAGGCGCGCATGAAGGCCAGGGTTTCGTCGATGCGGTCGGCCAGTTGGCTGTACTTTTCAGCCAGGGCTGAGTTGGCGATGAAATCCAGGTTCCACTTGTGCACCTGGTGCAGGTCAGCGAAACCGCCCTGGGCAAACGCGCGCAGCAGGTTGAGGGTGGCTGTGGACTGGTGGTAGGACTGCAGCAGGCGGTCCGGGTCTGGCACGCGGCTTTTTTCGTCGAAGCCGATGCCGTTGACGATATCGCCACGGTAGGCGGGCAGAGTGATGCCGTCGATGGTTTCATCGTTGGCCGAGCGTGGCTTGGCGAATTGGCCGGCCATGCGTCCGACTTTCACCACCGGGCAACCGGCGGCGAAGGTCATGACAATAGCCATCTGCAGCAGCACTTTGAAGGTGTCGCGGATCTTCGCGGCGGAAAACTCGGCAAAGCTCTCGGCGCAATCGCCACCTTGCAGCAGGAAGGCACGGCCCTGGGTCACTTCGGCAAACTGACGGCGCAATTCGCGGGCTTCCCCGGCAAACACCAGGGGCGGGTAGCTCGCCAGGCTTTGTTCCACTTGCAGCAAGTGGGCAGCGTCCGGGTATCGGGGTTGCTGCTGGATCGGCAGGGCTCGCCAGCTATCGGGGCTCCAGGGTTGGCTCATCATGAACTCGTTTGCGGGTGGATGTCGGGGCGTCAATGTTAGCAGCAATTAGTGCGTGACCTGTGGCGGCCGCTTGGCCGACAATCGCGCCTTTGTCGTGCGGTAGACCCTTTAGGAGTAGTGATGAGCGAGGAGCGTGTCGAGCGCCTGCTGGCCGAAGTCCATGATGAATTCGGCATGATCCGTGTGCTTGAAGTGGCGGATTACCGCTTTCTCGAATTCGGCGATGCCATTGAGCAAAGCTGTGTATTCACCGCTGACCCGAGCTGGCTTGAGTACGACTACACCCGCGCGATGCTGATTGGTGCGTTGTGTCATGAGCAGCCGGAGAGTGCGTTGTTTCTCGGCCTGGGCGCGGGCACGTTGACCCAGGCGTGCCTCAAGTTCCTGGCGCTGGACGATGTCGAAGCCATTGAGCTGCGCCCCGATGTACCGCGTCTGGCGATTGAATATCTGGGGCTGGATGACGATCCGCGCTTGTACATCCGCATTGGTGACGCGCTGCAATTGCTCGACAGTGCCGAATCGGCCGATCTGATTTTCGTCGACCTCTACACCGATGTCGGCCCAGGCGTGGGGCATCTGGCCTGGACCTTCCTGGAAAACTGCCAGAAGAAACTCAACCCCGGCGGCTGGCTGGTGATCAACCAGTGGGCCACCGATGACGGCAAACCGCTGGGGGCGGCGTTGCTGCGTGGGTTGTACCACCGGCATTACTGGGAGCTGCCGGTGAAGGAGGGCAATGTGATTCTGTTGGTGCCTTCGGAGTTGGATCAGGAGCTGGACCTGGATGCGCTGTCAGCCCGCGCCGAAGCCTTGGCGCCGCGCTTGGGGTATTCGTTGCAGCCGTTGATCAAGGCGATTCGGCCAGCAACTTAGTTGCCCGTTCGGACGCTTTCGCGGGCAAGCCCGCTCCCACAGTTGAATTGCATTCTCTGTTGAAGTGCATCCCCTGTGGGAGCGGGCTTGCCCGCGAAGAGGCTCTCACTGCCGACCGCTAATTCAGTTCGTTCAAATTCCCTTGAACACCCCCGGCCGCTTCTCGACCATCGCCCGAACACCTTCCTTGGCATCCTCACTGTTAAGCAGTTTATCCACCATGGGCGGCAGCGCGGCGGCGGCGACGGCCTCACCCTCCATCCGCGCCAGCCGTGCCGACATCAACGTGGCCTGCACACCCAGCGGCGCCTGGCGCGCAATGCGGTTGGCCAACTCAATGGCGCGGGGCAGCAGGTCTTCACTGGCCATCACTTCCTGCACCAACCCCAGGCGCAGGGCTTCATGGGCGTCGAATTCGTCGCCGGTGAGCAGCCAGCGCATCGCATTGCCCCAGCCGGCAATCTGATGAAAGCGCAATGTCGCACCGCCAAATGGAAAGATCCCACGTTGAACTTCCATCTGGGCAAAGCGGGTATTGCTGGCGCAGAGGTTGATATCCGCCGCCAGCATCAATTCGATACCGATCGTCAGGCAATAACCCTGGGCGGCGACGATCACCGGCTTGCTCACGCGCGGGCCGGCAAACACCCCCCACGGGTCGCACCCTCCCAGCGGCGGTTGCCAGCCGCCCGCCATCACGCTGCTGACATTGGCCAGGTCCAGCCCGGCCGTGAAGTGATCGCCATGGGCAAACACCACGGCCACCCGTGCGTCATCGTTTCGATCAAATTCGCCATAGGCCAGGCTCAGCGCATTGAGCAAATCCAGGTCGAAGGCGTTGCGTTTGGCCACACGGTCCAGGCCCAGCAATAGAACATGGCCCTCAAGTGCGCGGCTGACACGGCTACTGCTGGCTTGATTCATGGGGTGTGCCCTCGGGGCGCGGGTAAGGTTTCAGACCAAAGGGTCTCAATGGTTGGGTGAACCGTTTAAGCGTGATGACCAACAGGGCCGGGCCTCTGAAAAATAGACCCTGGCGCACGGATCTGCAAAACCCGTGACGCAGTGCGCTTTATCGGTGCCTGGCGATAAAAAAAGCTCCCTTTTTCAGCTATTTCCGGTATAGTGCGCGCCGGCCTTTAACCGGGCCGCGTTTAGGTAGCGCAATTCCCCGAAGTCAGCTTCGGCTGCACGTCCGCACAGCGGACTCTCCCTTGACGAATCTTTTTCATTCATTCGTTTTCGCAAATCCCCGCCGACAAAGCAGCCAGGGCGACTCTTGAGTCTCAACACGGCATGCGCAGCTTTGGAGCATGGGTCTTTGCGGATGCACTTAGAGGCAGACCCATGACCCAGGAAACCGGCGGCTTCGCCGCTTTTAATCTTAACCCGAATATTCTTGCAGCCGTCGCAGCGACTGGCTACGAAGAACCTTCGGCGATTCAGCAGCAATCGATCCCGATCATCATGGCCGGTAAGGACATGATTGGCCAGGCGCAAACCGGTACCGGTAAAACCGCCGCGTTCGCCCTGCCTATTCTGCATTGCATCGATCCTGCCAAGCGCGAGCCGCAAGCCCTGATCCTGGCGCCAACCCGTGAGTTGGCGCTGCAAGTAGCAACCGCCTTTGAAACCTACGCCAAGCAAATGCCGGGTGTAACTGTTGTGGCCGTTTACGGCGGCGCGCCTATGGGCCCACAACTCAAGGCAATCCGTAATGGCGCACAGATCGTTGTCGCCACTCCGGGCCGTCTGTGCGACCACCTGCGTCGTGACGAAAAAGTCCTGTCGACCGTGAACCACCTGGTTCTGGACGAAGCTGACGAAATGTTGAAGCTGGGCTTCATGGATGACCTGGAAGTCATCTTCAAGGCACTGCCAGCGACCCGTCAGACCGTATTGTTCTCGGCTACCCTGCCGCAGTCCATCCGTGCCATTGCCGAACGCCACCTGCGCGATCCGGAGCACGTGAAGATCCAGACCAAGACCCAGACCGTTACCGCGATCGAACAGGCTCACCTGTTGGTTCACGCTGACCAGAAGACCTCGGCTGTATTGAGCCTGCTGGAAGTCGAAGACTTCGACGCCCTGATCATGTTCGTGCGCACCAAGCAAGCGACCCTGGACCTGGCCAGCGCCCTGGAAGCCAAAGGCTACAAGGCCGCTGCGCTGAACGGCGACATTGCCCAGAACCAGCGTGAGCGCGTGATCGACTCCCTCAAGGATGGCCGTCTGGACATCGTTGTGGCGACCGACGTTGCCGCCCGTGGCCTCGACGTTCCACGTATCACCCACGTGTTCAACGTTGACATGCCTTACGATCCAGAGTCCTACGTTCACCGTATCGGCCGTACTGGCCGTGCCGGTCGCGAAGGTCGTGCATTGCTGCTGGTGACTCCACGTGAGCGCCGCATGCTGCAAGTGATCGAGCGTGTTACCGGTCAGAAAGTTGCCGAAGTCCGCCTGCCGGATGCCCAGGCCGTTCTCGATGCGCGCATCAAGAAACTGACCAACAGCCTGGCGCCACTGGTGGCTGACGCTGAATCGACCCACGGCGACCTGCTGGACCGCCTGACCGCCGATATCGGTTGCACCCCGCGTGCCCTGGCTGCAGCTCTGCTGCGCAAAGCCACCAACGGTCAGGCCCTGACCCTGGCAGCCATCGAAAAAGAACGTCCACTGGTTCCGAACAGCGCGCCACGCGGTGATCGTCCAGAGCGTTCCGGTGACCGTCCAGATCGTGGCGACCGTGAGCGTCGTGCTCCAGTGCCATTGGCTGAAGGCCGTGCTCGTTGCCGTACCGCGCTGGGTGCGCGTGACGGTATCGCTGCCAAGAACCTGCTGGGCGCTATCCTTAACGAGGGTGGCCTGGCGCGTGAAGCCATCGGTCGTATTCAGGTGCGTGACAGCTTCTCCCTGGTGGAGCTGCCGGAAGACGGCCTGGAAAAACTGCTGACCAAGCTCAAAGACACTCGCGTTGCCGGTAAGCAGCTCAAGCTGCGTCGCTACCGCGAAGATTGATCCGCCCTTGGGCTGATTGATCGCACATAAAAAATCCCCGACTGGTTCGGGGATTTTTTTTGCCTTCTGTTTTAGTCTTCGACGCTATCAACTGTGGGAGTTGGCTCCCGTGGCGACCTGATGGTAGATGCTGATCTAACTGATGCCCCGCGATCCAAATGTGGGAGCTGGCTTGCCTGCGAAGACGGCCTAACAGTCAACTCAGTTGGACCGTGTACATATCCATTCCTGCGGTAACGGCCACCTAGGGTTCCGCTCTGACAGCGGCTCACTTTTGAAAAGCGCAAAAGTAAGCAAAACGCTCTTGCCCCACCACTCGGCACCTCGCTTAGGCTCGGTGTGCCCGAACACAGGCTTGAATCCGTGGGCCGCCGCCACGCGCCATCCATGGCGCGGGGCGGCTAACCCGGCGTCCTGCCGGGTTACCCACGAATTCAAGCCTGCGTTCGGCCAGCGTGGTTTAACGGGGCGCCTAAGATCAAAAGCCAGATCAAGATCACAAGCAGATCAAGATCAAGAGCGGCTCGCTTCGCATCGTGGTTACCGTCGGCTGCTATTGCAGCAAGCCAGCTTCCACAGGTATGACGGCGTCAGCCAAAGCGATAGATATCCATGCCCAGGGCGCCCAGTGTGAAGCCTTGGTGCGCCACGCTGAAATCTGCGCCCGCACCCCGCGCAAAGTACAGCGGCAGCAAATGCTCATCGCTGGGATGGCTGCGCACGGCATGGGGCGCCTGGCGGCGATAGTCATGCAAGGCGGTGTCGTCATTGGTCGCCAGTTTGTCGACCACCCAGTCGCGAAATTCCCGGGCCCACGGTGTGATCGTCTCCGGCCCGGCGCGCCAATCCAGTTCGCCCAGGTTATGGGTGATGCTACCGGAGCCGATCAACAGCACACCCTGTTCACGCAGGCTGGCGAGTGCATGCCCGACACGGGTCTGCAGGGCAGGGCCCATGCGACTGGGCAAGGAGACTTGCACCACCGGAATATCTGCTGCCGGGTACATCAGCGACAGCGGGACCCAAGTGCCATGGTCGAAAGGCCGACGTTCATCAATGCTGGCAGCCAGACCGTCGGCGTGCAGCAGTTCGACAATCTCATTGGCCAGTTGTGGGTCACCCGGCGCGGGGTATTGCACCGCAAATAGCTCGCGCGGGAAGCCGCCGAAGTCGTGCCAGGTTTCGGGTGCAGCACTGCCGCTGACCAGCAGCTGCGGGCTTTCCCAATGCGCCGACACCACCACAATGGCTGTGGGCCGTGGCAGCTCGGCAGCCAGGCGCTGCAGCGCAGGGCCGCTGGCGCCGGGTTGCAAGGCCAGCATGGGCGAGCCGTGGGAGATAAACAGGCTGGGGAGCATGAGCAGGGTCCTGAGGGTTAAGATGGAGCCATCTTCAATCAGATCATCGATTTAAATCTAATATAAGTTTTAGCGCCTTTTGATCGAATTTTCGGAGTGATTCATGCAGCCTGAATTTTGGCAGGACCGCTGGGCGAGCAATCAGATTGGTTTCCATCAGCGCGAGGTCAATCCCTATTTGCAACGGCACTGGCCTGTACTGGGGTTGCCCGTGGGGGTAAAGGTGCTGGTGCCGTTGTGTGGCAAAAGCCTGGACTTGGTATGGCTTAAGAGCCAGGGGTACCCGGTAATGGGCGTGGAGCTATCGGAGCAGGCGGTTGAGGCGTTCTTCAGCGAGCAGGGGCTTGTGCCGCACGTCACTCAGAAGGGCGGCTTCAAGGTTTACCAGGCGGGCCAGATCGAACTGTGGTGTGGCGATTTCTTCAGTCTGGATGCTGAGGCAGTGGCCGGTTGCAGCGCCGTTTATGACCGCGCGGCATTAATTGCCTTACCGCCGCTGATGCGTGCGCAATACGCCGAGCACCTGAATGCCTTGCTTACGTCAGGCTGCCAGGGGTTGCTGATTACCGTCGATTACGACCAAGCGCAGAAGGCCGGCCCACCTTTTGCTGTTACGGACGAGGAAGTGCAGTTGCTGCTGGGGTCGTATTGGGCGTTGGAGCGGCTGGAGGAGCGGGACATCCTGAGGGAGAGCGGAAAGTTCCTGCAGGACGGTGTTACTCGCCTTGAAGAACGTGCTTATCGGCTGACCAGGCGCTGATAAGGGCTTTTGCTTTTGTAGGAGCGAGCTTGCTCGCGAAAAACTCCCAGGCGCCGCGTTCATTCAGAAAGCCCGCGTATCGTTGAAGTTTTTCGCGAGCAAGCTCGCTCCTACAGGGAGCGGTGAAAATCGGCAGGCATAAAAAAGGGGCGATCAGATCGCCCCTTGTCGAGTCATCCGGCTATCAGCCGCGGCGACGCAGTGCGTCAATCCGCTCTTCCAGCGGCGGGTGGCTCATGAACAAGCGAGCCAGGCCCTGCTTGATGCCGCCGTTGATGCCGAAGGCGGTCAGGCTGTCGGGCATATGCACCGGCAGGCCCTGTTCGGAGCGCAAGCGTTGCAGCGCGCCGATCATGGCGCTGGTGCCCGCCAGGCGTGCGCCGGCTTCATCTGCGCGGAACTCGCGTTTGCGCGAGAACCACATCACGATGGCGCTGGCCAGGAAGCCCAGGACCAACTCGGCGAAAATGGTCGCCACGAAGTAGGCAATGCCACGGCCTTCTTCGTTCTTGAAGATGACCTTGTCGACGAAGTTGCCGATGATCCGCGCAAAGAACATCACGAAGGTGTTCACCACGCCCTGTACCAGCGCCAGGGTGACCATGTCGCCGTTGGCTACGTGGCCGATCTCGTGGGCCAGCACCGCCTTGACTTCATCGGGCGAAAACCGCTCCAGCAGGCCCTGGCTCACGGCCACCAATGCGTCGTTCTTGTTCCAGCCGGTCGCAAAGGCGTTGGCCTCATAGGCTGGAAAAATCCCCACTTCGGGCATTTTGATGCCAGCTTCCTGAGACAACTGCTCCACGGTTTGCATCAGCCATTGTTCATGGCGAGTGCGGGGTTGAGTGATGATCTGGGTGCTGGTGCTCATCTTCGCCATCCACTTGGAGATGAACAGCGAGAACAGCGAACCGGCAAAACCAAAGACCGCACAGAAAATCAGCAGCTGATTGAGGTTCAGATCAACCCCATTGGCCGCCATGAACCCGTTGAAGCCAAAAAGGCTCAGGGTGACGCTGGCAATCAGTACGACCGCCAGGTTAGTGGCCAAGAACAGCAGGATGCGCATCATGGTTGTAGAATTCTCCTCATGCTTAATATGTCGCTCACTGCGGGGTATATAAGGTGCGGCATGGGGTGATTCAACCGGGGGACTATTTCAAACTGTGTCCTACACCTCGGGCGTAGGGCCTTGAAGGGATTTTCCCACCTGTATTGTCAGCCTTGATCGACCCGATGCTGCCCCGTCGCCCCGTGATTATAGGGGGTACGACATCGGCAGAGGCCGAATGAAGTACAACCGCAAGTAAGTGACACAGAAGTGTTGCTAGATAATCGCTGTACGACCCTTTGTGAGTCGTACAGCGTCAATGGCCTTACTGGCGATAGGACTTCAGGAAGTTGCCGATGCGACCAATGGCCATTTCCAGGTCATCCACGCGTGGCAAGGTCACTACGCGAAAGTGATCCGGCCACGGCCAGTTGAAGGCGGTGCCTTGCACCACCAGCAGTTTTTCTGACAGCAGCAGGTCGAGCACGAACTTCTCATCGTTGAGGATCGGGCAGACTTTCGGGTCGATCCGCGGGAACGCATAAAGCGCGCCCATGGGCTTCACACAGCTCACGCCGGGGATTGCGTTGAGCAATTCCCAGGTGCGGTTACGCTGCTCCAGCAAGCGGCCTTGGGGCAGGATCAGGTCATTGATGCTCTGGTAACCGCCGAGGGCGGTCTGGATCGCGTGCTGGCTCGGTACGTTGGCGCACAGGCGCATGTTGGCCAGCATGTCGATGCCTTCGATGTAGCTTTGCGCGTTGTGCTTGGGCCCGGAGATGGCGATCCAGCCGGAGCGGAAACCCGCCACGCGGTAGGACTTGGACAGGCCATTGAAGGTCAGGCACAGCAGGTCTGGCGCCAGGGAGGCGGTGCAGATATGCACGGCGTCATCGTAGAGGATCTTGTCGTAGATCTCGTCGGAGAACACCACCAGGTTATGCTGGCGTGCCAGTTCCAGCATGCCCAGCAGCACCTCCTTGGAATACACCGCGCCTGTAGGGTTGTTCGGGTTGATGATCACCAGGGCCTTGGTGTTGGGGGTGATCTTGGCCTTGATGTCGGCCAGGTCCGGGAACCAGTCGGCGCCTTCATCACACAGGTAATGCACCGGGTGGCCGCCCGCCAGGGTCACGGCGGCGGTCCACAGTGGGTAATCCGGGGCTGGCACCAGCACTTCATCGCCATTGTTGAGCAATGCCTGCATGGACATCACGATCAGCTCGGACACGCCGTTGCCTAGGTAGATGTCCTCGATGCCGACACCTTCGACCTGTTTCTGCTGGTAGTACTGCATCACCGCCTTGCGCGCGCTGAACAGGCCCTTGGAGTCGCTGTAACCCTGGGCGGTCGGCAGGTTGCGGATCACATCCTGGAGGATTTCGTCCGGCGCCTCGAAACCAAACGGCGCCGGGTTGCCAATGTTCAGCTTGAGGATGCGATGGCCTTCCTCTTCCAGGCGTTTGGCGTGCTTGAGCACTGGGCCGCGAATGTCGTAGCAGACGTTGGCGAGCTTGTTCGATTTGCTGACCTGCATGGCGATGTGATCCTGAAAATGAACGATCCCGACGGCGTAGGCACTACCGTAGGGTGAAGCCTGCACGGCCCGCACCCATAAATACGTTTGAATGCCGGTGGCGCGGGTGCCAGACTGGCGTTTTGAAGAGGCGCAATCATACGTGCCGCCTGATCCATGGAAAAGACACAGATCAGGGTTTTTCAGTTGCCGAGGTGTACCGATGGATAAGTTGCAGAAAACTGTAGACGAATGGAAGGCGATGCTCGATCCGGAGCAGTACAACGTGTGCCGTCTCAAAGGTACCGAGCGACCGTTCAGCGGCAAGTACAACGCCACCAAGACCGACGGCGTCTACCACTGCATCTGCTGCAACGAGCCGCTGTTCGATTCCAAGGCCAAGTTTGATTCCGGCTGCGGTTGGCCCAGCTTCTATGAGCCGATTGCCGATAGCGCAATGGTCGAGATCCGCGACGTCAGCCACGGCATGATTCGCACCGAAGTCACCTGCGCCAAGTGTGACGCACACCTGGGGCATGTGTTCCCGGACGGTCCACCGCCGACGGGCCTGCGCTATTGCATCAACTCGGTATGCCTGGATCTGGTGCCGCGCTAGGCTCGCGTAGCCCCCGTAGGAGCGAGCTTGCTCGCGAAAAACGTCAACGATAACGCGGGGCGCCTGAATGAGCGCGGCGTCTGGGAGTTTTTCGCGAGCAAGCTCGCTCCTACACGAATAAGGTTCTTCTTTCGCTGACTTGAGGTATTGCCATGAGCGACTCCCTGCTGAGCATCCCTTGCACCACCATCAAGGGTGAACAAAAGACCTTGGCCGATTTTGCTGGCAAGGCCATTCTGGTGGTCAACACCGCCAGCAAATGCGGCTTCACCCCGCAGTACAAGGGCCTCGAGCAACTTTGGCAGCAATACAAGGACCAGGGCCTGGTAGTGCTCGGCTTTCCCTGCAACCAGTTCGGCAAGCAGGAGCCGGGCAACGAAGGTGCGATATCCGAGTTTTGCGAGCTGAATTTCGGCGTCAGTTTTCCGCTGTTCAAGAAGATCGACGTCAATGGCAGCGACGCTCACCCCTTGTTCGTGCAGTTGAAAAAGCAGGCTCCGGGGCTACTGGGTTCCAAGAATATCAAGTGGAACTTCACCAAGTTCCTCATCGGCCGTGATGGCCAGCAGGTCAAGCGCTTTGCGCCAACCACCAAGCCCCAGGACTTGACCCAGGAGATCGAAGCCCTGCTCAAATGACCTACGCGGTGCGGGTACCCGTCAGAGGCTGGTGGTCTTCGGTACCCACAGTTCCAGCAGCGCGTTGAGTTCTTCCCGGCGAAACGGCTTGGCCAGGTAATCGTTCATTCCCGCGGCCCGGCAACGCTCGCGTTCTTCGGCCATCGCGTTGGCGGTCAAGGCCACGATGGGCAAGTCCGGCCAACGCCCGCTGCGGCGAATCTGTCGGCTGGCCTCATAGCCATCCATCACGGGCATGTTGCAGTCCATCAACACCATATCGAAGCGCTGGTCCTCCAGCAGCTTGAGGGCTTCGCCGCCATGGGCCGCGACGATCACCTCGCACCCCAGCTTGCTGAGCATGCCCTTGGCCACCAGTTGGTTGACCGCGTTGTCCTCCACCAACAGGATGCGCGCGCGGTGCGCAAGCGGGGCGGTTTCTATCTGCACTGGGTCGAGCACCAGTTGCGCGTCGCTGCGCAGGTTGCGTTGCAGGATCTGGTACAGCGCGTTACGGCTCAACGGGCGGGCTTGTTGCTGCAGCGGCGCCAGGGCCGCGACTTCTTCGCTGGGCAAAAAGTTGCCGTAGGCGGTGACCAACAGAATCGGCGCGCTGATGCCCGGGCGCAAGCGGAACAAGCATTCAGGGCAGTCAGTGATCAACAGGTCGGGCGCCAGCCCGCTCAGATCATCGTCCTGGGAATAGCACCGCGGCGTCAGCCCCCAAGAGGGCAATAGCGTGGTGAGCAGCTCGGTCAGCCCACCGCCGGCGTTGGTGATGGCGATCACCTCGCCCGTGAGCGGTGCATAGCGTGTGGCAGGCAAATGCGCCGGCAGTGGAAGGTCGGCGCAGAACTGGCTGCCAAAGCCCACCTCCGAACTGATACTCAAGCGGCCTTGCATGGCTTCGCACAGGTTATGGGTCAGTGCCAGGCCTAAACCCGTGCCGCCAAACTGACGGGTGATGCCAGCGCCGGCCTGGGTGAACGGCTGGAAAATTTTCACCTGGGCTTCCTGAGCGATGCCAATGCCGGTGTCGCACACTTCGATGCTGACCCGGCCTGCCGAGGCGCGCAGGCGCACATCGACGCGACCGAAGCGGGTGAACTTCAAGGCATTGGAGAGCAGGTTGCTGACGATTTGCCGCACACGGGTCGGGTCGCCGATCACCTGGGCGGGAAATTGCGGGTCGATAAGGCAGGTCAGTTCCACACTCGGCGCGGCGTTTTGCGATAGCAGGTTGGCGGTGTCTTCAACCAGGGAGCCCAGGTCGAACGGGATATGCTCCAGTTCCAGTTGGCCTGCGTCGAATTTGGACAGGTCGAGGATATCGTTGAGCAACTCCACGAGCACTTTGCCTGAGTCATGGGCAATGGACAGTTGCTGGCGCTGTTCGGCGGTCAGCGGGCTGTCCAGTGACAGGGCAATCATGCCCAGCAGCCCGTTGAGTGGCGTGCGGATTTCATGGCTCATATTGGCCAGGAATGCCGCCCGCGCCTGGGCCATGCCCAGCGCCGTCATTTTCGCCGCCTCCAGCTCATCGTTGGACTGGCTCAAGCGTTGGTTGCTGGCCTTGAGTTCAAGGGTGCGCGCCGAAACGATATTTTCCAGTTGCCCCAGGTACTCCGTGAGGCGGTCCTCGGCGTGGCGCCGCTGCTGGATCTCGGTTTCCATGTTTTCGAATTGTTGATTGGCGACGTTGACCAGCACGCCGATTTCATCGTGTTCGTGCCCCGGCGGGCAATCCAGGCGCGCCTGTTTGCGTGTGCTCAGCTCGCGGATAATGCGCACCAGCGGTTGGGTGAGCATCACGTAGAACAGGCCGAGTAAAATTCCGGTGAGCAGCAGGCTGCGGGCGAAGCCGTTGAGCAGGGTGATCTCGGCGCGATGCAGGAAACGGCTGCCAAAGGCATAGGTATCGACGTCCAGGCGCAGCACACCGAGTGAGTCGTTGGGCATATGGCTGAGAAACAGCCGGTCTTCGAACTGGCGATTGGCCCCAAACAGAAAATCGCTGACGGGCCGATAGTTGCTTTCTTTGCGCGGGCGGTTGACGTCGGCCAGCACCACGCCATTGTTGTCGATCAACTGCGCGCGGATGATGGCAGGGGAGTGCAGCAGGCCCAGGGTCAGTTCCTGGGCGAGTTCGGCATCGATGTTGTAGGCGATGCGTGACGCCGGGTTGTGGCTGATTTCAATCAGTGAGCGTATTTCACGGTTGATGGATGCGTCTTCACTGGCATAATCAATGCCGATTTGGATCAGGCTGAGCAGGGTTCCCAAGACGAAACCGACCAGCACAGTCAATCTGGCTTGTTTATAAGACAAGCGGTGGGCGAACTTGATATCCATCGAGTGTTGAACCACTTAGCGTTTCCCTTCGCCCGGCAAGCATAGCTGAACATCCACAAGCTTTGGCTCGCCCGGCATGAATCGTTTTTTTGATGCAGCCCATGCAGTGTGCCGCAGGGTTGCCAATACGCCATCTTTTGCAAGAAGTTGCCAGAGGAATAGCTGTGGATTCTCGATTGAATGCCTTTCTTGAGCGCGCCGATGCGGTGCTGGCTCGCCTGGAACCGTTGTTACCCGCCCCGCGCCAAGCGATCGACTGGAGCCAATGCCTGGCCGCCCGTTGGCAGCGCGAAGGTCGCAGTGGCTTCCTGTTGCCGCTGGAGGTCAGCCTGGACATGCGCCTGTCGGACCTGATCGGTGTTGATAAACAACGTGAGCAACTGGCGCGCAACACCCAACAGTTTCTCGACGGTTTGCCCGCCAACCATGCGCTGTTGTGGGGTTCGCGTGGCACTGGCAAGTCTTCCATGGTTCGTGCCTTGCTTGCCCAGCACGCCAAGGCGGGCCTGCGCTTGATCGAGATCGAGCGTGACCACCTGGCGGACCTGCCGCGGGTGGTCGAGCAACTGCTCAAGCTACCCCAACGCTTTATTTTGTTTTGCGATGACCTGTCGTTTGAAGCTGGCGAAGGCGATTATCGCGTGCTCAAGAGCGTGCTCGATGGCTCCCTGGAACAGGCGCCGGAAAACGTGCTGCTGTATGCCACGTCCAACCGTCGCCACCTGGTGCCGGAAAACCAGAGCGACAATGACAACTGGAAGCGCGTGGATGGCGAATTGCACCCGAGCGAGGCGGTTGAAGACAAGATTGCCTTGTCGGATCGTTTTGGCCTGTGGCTGTCGTTCTACCCGTTTAGCCAGGAGCATTTCCTGGATGTGGTGGAGCACTGGATCGGCGAGTTGGCCAGCAAGGCCGGCTTGCAGTGGCAGCGCGATGAGCAGCTTGATGTCCTCGCGGTGCGTTGGGCCACCGGGCGCGGCAACCGCAATGGCCGGTGCGCCTATCAATTCGCCCGTTACTGGGTGGGTCTTAAATTGTTGGAACGTCAACCATGATCGATTTACAACAGGCCGGCAGCGGCCTTGATGGTTATGCCATGCTGTGTGCGCAACTGGAGTCGCTGTTGGCTGATGAGCGCGATTTTATTGCCAACAGTGCGCAGTTTGCCGCGTTCCTGTTCAACCAGTTGGATGACTTGAACTGGGCGGGCTTTTACCTCAATCGCAATGAAGAGTTGGTACTTGGGCCCTTCCAGGGGCAGATCGCCTGTGTGCGCATTCCGTTTGGTCGTGGCGTGTGTGGTGCGGCTGCGGCAACGCGGCAAACCCAGCGCGTAGAGGATGTGCACGCGTTCCCAGGCCATATCGCCTGTGACAGCGCTTCGAACAGTGAATTGGTAGTGCCCTTGGTCAAGGAAGGTCACCTGATTGGCGTTCTTGACCTCGACAGTCCATTGCTGGCCCGGTTCACCCCTCAGGACCAGGTGGGCATTGAGCGGCTGGCGGAGATTTTCCTGCGGTTGACCGACTGCTGAAGCGGCCGATGCTAAGGCCGGTTGGGGTAGGGGCGCGTTTGCTCACTCCTGCCCCTACCGGCCCTGGCGCTTATTGGCTTTGCAGCTCATCCAGTTGAACCTGCAGCATCTTTTCCAGTGCCTGCATGAGTTGTTCCAGGGCCTTGATACCGCTTTCGATCACGGCCCACTCCTCATTACGAGAACAGCTTTGCTCCAAGGCTTCACATTGCCCCGCCAATGAATGAGCTTGCACGATACGGGCTGCGCCCTTGATCTTGTGGGCTTGCTCAATGATTTCCGAGAGTGGAGCGTGTCGATCCAGCAGTTCGCTAAGGATCTGGCGGTCTTGATGGCTGCTGCTCAGTAGTTCCTCCAGCAGGCGTCGACTCAAATGGGGGGCACCGCCGGTCAACGCTTCCAGGCATTGGAGGTCCAGTCGTTGGTGCACGGCTTTAGGGACAATGTGTGCCAGTTGGCGCTCCAGTACGGTGAGGCTGATGGGCTTGAACAGACAGTCATCCATGCCGGCCTGCACGCATCGTTGCCTTTCTTCTGGCTGGGCATTGGCGGTAAAGCCCAGTACCACGCAGGGCACCAATTGTTCGCGCTGCTCATACTCACGGATTGAGCGACTCAGTTCATAGCCATTCATGATGGGCATGTTGCAGTCGGCAATCACCAGGTCGAAATGCTCTTTACGCCAGGCCTGGAACCCCGCCGCACCGTGCTCGGCAGCGGTGAATTTATGCCCCAGGTAGCCCAGTTGCTGGCACATCAGCAGGCGGTTCGCCGGGTGGTCGTCTACCACCAGTACGTTAAGCACCAGTGCGGTGGTCGGCGTTTGCGGCGTGTGTTCACCCTCCGCCTGGATCGCTTGCAGGCGCGGCATGCTCAGGTTGACGTGCACCTGGGTGCCTACCATGGGCACGCTGCTCAGGCTCAATTGGCCGCCCATCATCGCGCACAGGCTGCGGCAGATCACCAGCCCCAGGCCCGCGCCACTGCGGGCCAGTTGCCCGGAGTTGTCCGCTTGGGCAAAGGGTTCGAACAGGCGCAGTTGGTCCTCCCGGCTGATGCCGATGCCGGTGTCTTCCACCACTAATCTCAGTTCGATCTGCTCCGGTGCCTGGGTAGGCTGCAGCTCAACCTTGATCTTGACCTGCCCTTGTTCGGTGAACTTGATCGCGTTACTCACAAGGTTCGATAGCACCTGCTTGAAGCGCAGCGGGTCTATCAGCACCTCGATATCGTTCAGGTCGGGTTTGAACTCCAGCAGCAGGCTGAGGGTTTTCTGCCGTGCCAGCCCGTCGAAGACGCGCACCACTGATTCAATCACCTCCCGCAGGTTGACGCGCTCCGGCGCCAGGCTGAGGCGGCCAGACTCGATACGCGCGATGTCGAGAATGTCACCGATCAGCTCCAGCAGGTCCCTGGCCGAGTTGTACGCCACCTCGATCGCCGGACGGTCAAGGTGCCCTTGGTCGGCGCGCTTGAGCGTCAGTTCGAGCATGCCGATCACGGCGTTCATCGGGGTGCGAATCTCGTGGCTCATGGTGGCCAGGAACGTGCTCTTGGCGCGGTTGGCCTCGTCGGCACGCTCCTTGGCGGCGCGTAGTTCATCGAATAGCTGGCGTCGGTCACTGATATCGATCCAGCCACCGATGATGCCTTGGACTTCACCCGTGGAGTCGCGGTAGGGCAGGATCCAATGGTAGATGGTCAGTTTCCTGTCGTGGATATGCAGGCTGCGATCAAGGATCAGCGGGTTACCCTCGGCGACGACGCGCAGATAGTCAGCATGATACTGGGCTGCCTCCGACGCCAGGGCCATGGTCATCTGGGTCACGCTTTTGCCGATCACCTCTTCGCGCTTGACATCGAACACCTGCAGGTAGCTGTCGTTACAGGTCTGCAACAGCCCATTGCGGTCGCGCACGTAGATCGGATGGGGCGTCTCGTTGACCAGTGCACGCATGAACTCGAACTGATCGTTGAGGGCGCGTTCGGCCATTTTTCGATGTTTGATCTGGCGACGCATGTAGGCATTCCAGGCCAGGGAAATCAATAGCAATAGCCCGGTGCCGATGATGATGCGCGCGATCAATTGATGGTAGTTACGCCAGTAGCTGTCGGATGCGGCGGTGTAGCCACGCCAGCGGCTGTTGATCACACCCATTTCATCCGGGGCGATGCTGAGCAGGGCCTTGTCGAGAATCGAGCTCAACTCCGTGGCTTGACGCGAGGTGGCCAGGGTGAAGGTCGCAGGGGTCGTGCCGATGCTGGCGCTGATTTGCAATTTATCCTGGAAGACCTGGGAAGACAGGAAGTAGTTGGCGATCACCAGGGTGTTCACGGCCCCATCCACTTGTCCCTGTGCGAGCAGCTCCGATGCTCTGAACGTATCACTGGTTTCCACCAGTTGAACCTGCGGGAAGTCTTTGCTCAAGGTCGCGGCCAGTGGGCTGCCTCGGGTGATTGCCAGACGCTTTCCTGCCATCTGCTCCATGTTCGAGGGGGCACCTTGCTCTCTGCGTGTCAACAATACATAGGAGTTTTCCAGGTAGGGGCGGCTGAAATTAAGCTGCGAATCTCGTTCGTTACTGGGCACGATGGCGCCGATCATATCGACTTTCTGGGCCGCGACCTGTTCTATCATCGCGCCGACCTCGCGGCCGCGCTGCACCGAAAAACGCAGGCCGGTGCGCAGGCGAATCAACTCCAGCAAGTCAGCGGTGATGCCGCGAAAGTTGCCGTCCGCATCGAAGAACGTCAGGGGCGCGAAGGTTTCGTTGACGATCACCGTGACCACCGGATGCTCTTTGAGCCAACGCTCTTCGCGCTGGGTCAGTTGCAGTTTCTGGTCGGTCAGCAGAATGTCGCTGCCGGCGCTCCAGCGCTTGGCAATGCTGTCCCTTTCGTTGATGGGCACCGAGGCCAGGGCTGAATCGACAATGCTGAGGAGCATCCGGTTGTCCTGGCGTGTGGCAAAACTGAAACCATACGCTTCATGCTTGCCGAAGTTGGCCATGCGAATGTTTTTGAGATAGCCCTTGTTGATCATGTAATGGGTGGAAATGGTGTCACCGAGAAACACATCCGCCTGGTCGAAGGCCACTGCATTCAAGGCATTTTGATAAGACGGGTAGGCGCGGATGATCGCCTTGGGGTACAACTTTTCCACCTCATTGAGCGGCAGGTAGTGATAGACAAGGCTCAGGCGCAGCCCGTCGAGGCCTTCGCTGAGGCTGCGGGTTTCTCCCTCGCGCGTGACCAGCACCGGCTGGTCCACGGCATAGGGTTCGGAGAGGATAAGGTTCGGCGTTGCAGCTTCAAACCCGTTGGAGGAGCCCAGCAGGTCAATTTTCCCGGCTTCCAGGGCACGAATGGCCGCCGCTCGGGAGGGGTAGCGCATCACAGTGATGGGCAGGGAGAGTGCCTTGGCCAGCAGTCCTGCATAGTCGGCGGTAAGGCCTTCGTAATCATGGCCGCTGGAAGTGAGGTCAAAGGGCGGGTAGTCAGGGGTGGATGTACCCAGCGTTAGTTCACGTTTGTTCTGCAGCCACTGGCGTTGGGCCTTGTCAAAATGAGTGTCCAGTTGAACAGCTCCCGCGCGACTCAAGAGGGTGAAGCGTTCCGGGCTGGTTTGGTGCTCAGCGAGCACAGTCGTGCTGAAGTACAAACCGGCACTTAATATTATTAGATAGTCCTTTATACGCCTGGGCATCCGCTTTCTCACACTAGCGCGTTTCGTTTTGCCATCTCGATGAGGTCAACCAAGGATTTGGCTTGGAGTTTTTGCATGAGTCTCTTTTTATAAGTGCTGACGGTCTTGTTACTTAAGAACATGCCTTTGGCGATTTCCTTGTTAGTGCGGCCCTGTGCAAACAGTTGCAGGACCATCAGTTCCCGGTCGTTGACGGTCTTGAACAGTTCCAGCTCTTGAGCATCCATGCCTTCGGTTCCGGGGCCATTCAAAGCCTGGCTGGGGAAGTAGTTGTAGCCGGACAGCACCGCGCGAATGGCACTCAGCAACTCGCTCAGGTCACCCTCCTTGCACACGTAGCCTTCGGCCCCCGAGCGCATGCAGCGCGTGGCAAACAGCGTGGGGCATTGGGCCGTGAGAACGAGGGTTTTCATCGAGGTGTTCATGGCATTGAACCGGCAGAGCACCTCAAGGCCATCAAGTTTCGGGATGCTGATGTCGAGAATCACCAGGTCTGGAAGGCATTCACGGACCATCTGTATGGCATCGCACCCGTTATCTGTTTCGCCGACGACTTTGTAACCTTCGTGCTCCAGCAACATTCGAATGGCAAGCCGGATAACGGGGTGGTCATCGATAATAAAAACTGTGTTCATAGTCACTTTCCATGCAGGTGCAGATAAAGCGGGCACATTAGCTCAGAAGGTGAGTGCACAGTATGAAGCTCGCACGGAGTAGATGCAGAACAGGAAAGTTCCTACATTTAAAAAGGTATAGGCCTACAAGTTGTTAGGTAATCGTGACAGGGCATGTGAGCGTTTTGAGGATGAGCCAGGCAAGAAGGGAGGCTTGGAGATTTACGGCGGGCCCCGAATCCTTTTTCGTTGTAGGGGATGTTTAAAATCCTACAGGAGTGGGTTAAAAGTTGAGCGGACTAATCGCTCAAGTTCATCTTTGTTCAAAGGTTTTGATAAGTAGCCTAGGAGGGGGAGACTTCGTTGTGCGGCTTGTATCGTCAGGTTAACCAATTCCGAAGTGGGTAAACCGCTTAACAAGATAGCGCTGGTGATGAAGCGTCGGCGGCTGGCGATTTCCACCAGTTCAAGCCCGGGCAGGTCGGGCAGGCATTGGTCGCATAACATCAGGTCGAAAGGGTGTTCGGACTGACTCATCACGCGTATGGCTTGCTCGGCATTTTCCACCGGGGTCAGTTGATCGAAGCCGAAGCTTCTGAGCAGGCACTGGGTGGCCATGAGTTGAAAGGGGTGATCCTCCACCAAAAGAATACGAAGAGAATAGCTGGGCATAAAGAGCACACAGTAAGGCAAGCGTCGATGGGGGCAGTAGGAATTACTCGGCGGGTCCGTTGGGGCGCGCGTGATTATTCTTCGTGCGCCTGTACGAATTCGATCAGGCTGCTCTGTTCCCATCGTAGGGCAATTCGCTTCAGGGAACAGGCAGTTGGATGGAGTCGTTATTGAGGGCTGGAGCGCCCGGTCATTTCCCGTGCCATTTCGGTGGCGTAGCTGTCGGTCATACCGGCGATGAAGTCGATCATGCGCAGGAAAGAGGCGTGCAGCGGCCAGGCGGGGTCCGGCGCGCTATTGCCCAGCAAATCGAGAATGCGCCGGTTCTTAAACGACGGCGTGCGCCCGCCATGTTGTTCCAGGGCCGCGCCACAAAAGGCATTCAGCAGGATTTCGAGGGTGGTATAGGCCCCGATCTCATGCAACGTCTTGCGCTTGTCCTGGAAGATCTTCTTGCGTGCCATGTCCTTGGCATCCAGCACGCAGCGCTTTGCCGGGCCATGCATGTGTTCCACCAAGTCACCGGGCAGCGTGCCGGCCAATAGGGCGTCCTGCTGTTCGACAAACGCCTGCGCCGCCGCATTGGTCAGGTGTTCGATGGCTTTGCCGCGCAGGATCGCCAGCTTGCGGCGACGTGAGTCCATTGGGCCCAGTTGGCGATAGGTTTGCGGCAGGTCATCGCCGACCAGGTTCAGCAGCAGCGACTCGACTTCGGCGTACTGCAGAAGCTCCATTTCCAGGCCGTCTTCCAGGTCGATCAGCGCATAGCAGATATCGTCGGCGGCCTCCATCAGGTAGACGAGCGGGTGACGTGCCCAGCGTTGCTCCTCCAACTGGGGCAGGCCAAGCTTGTGGGCGATCTGCTCAAGAATCGGCAGTTCGCTCTGGTAACAGCCGAACTTGTGTTTCTTGTACCCCAGCGAGTCGGCGTGGCGGGCGGTCCAGGGGTATTTGAGGTAAGTGCCCAAGGTGGCGTAGGTCAGCCGCGTGCCGCCGTCGAACTGATGGTATTCAAGTTGGGTGAGCACCCGAAAGCCCTGGGCATTGCCTTCGAAGTTCAGGAAGTCATTGCGTTCGGCGCTGCTCATGTCATCCAGCCAGCCGCGCCCGGCGGCCTGTTGGAACCAGTGGCGAATGGCGTCTTCGCCCGAGTGCCCGAACGGCGGGTTGCCGATGTCATGGGCCAGGCAGGCCGATTGCACCACCATGCCCAGATCGCTCGGGTCGCACCAGTCGGGCAGGGCGCTGCGCAGGGTTTCGCCTACGCGCATACCGAGTGAGCGCCCCACGCAGCTGACTTCCAGGGAGTGGGTCAAGCGTGTATGGATATGGTCGTTACTCGAAACCGGGTGCACTTGGGTCTTGCGCCCCAGGCGCCGGAACGCGCCGGAGAAAATAATGCGGTCGTGATCTTTGTGGAAGGGGCTGCGGCCCAGTTCTTCGGGGCTGTGCAGGGGTTTTCCAAGACGTTCGCGGGTCAGCAGGGTGGGCCAATCCAAGGCGCAGGCTCTCCGTAAGGTGAATGACAGTTCCAGCTTCCCGGTTCGGCTTTTGTGTGGCAAGCGAATCCAGCGGTAAGCCGAGTCGATATCAATTAACAGCCAGCGCAAAAAACCGCAATGACCAGCACGTGTCTGGTCATTGCGGTCATCGGCTCCCGCGTATCAGCTTTTGCGCGAAGAGCTTTGCATGGCCAACTTGATCAGCGGGATCAACCCGGCACCCAGCCGCACCAGGCGCGTGATGCTGCTGATGCTGCCGCCCTTGGCGCCTTTGCCGGTAAAGAAGCCCATCAGCGTGACCGCCGCCACGCCCCACAACGGCGCGTGCTTGATGCCCAGGCTGTCCTGCCAGTTGTGGCGCATGTTGCGCATCTTGTGCAGGGGCGCCATGAGTTGTTGGGACTCATGCCGGATTTCCTGGCGGTGCATTTCCATGCGCAGGCGGATCAAGGCTTTGCGCATTTCCCGGCGTGACGTGTTTTGCGGGATCTCAGTCATGCTCATGGCAGCAGGCGCTCCCGGTCATTGGCCAGCTCTTCGAGCGTGGCGTGGAAGGGCGTGGACTCATCGAACACCGCCGCTTTCAAACGCACACCGCAGAATGCAGCGGCCAGGCTATAGAACACGCACAGGCAAATGATGCCGGTGAGGCGATAGCCTGTGTCCCACACCAGGATCATCACCAGCGTCGACAACCCCACCAGCAACAGCAGGGCAAACACCAACGCCAGGCCGGCAAACAGCAACAGGCTGACGGTGCGGGCCTTTTGCTCTTGTAACTCGATCCCGAACAACTCGACGTGACTGTGCAGCAAGCCCAGCACAGCTGCGCCCAGGCGTCGGGAAGTCGAACCGCTTGCTGAGGAATGTGCGCTCGAAGATGAGCTGGATTCGCCGATAGACATGGTTAGCGCCTTGTAGCCAGCAGACCGATCAAAAAGCCTACGCCGGCAGCAATGCCGACTGACTGCCATGGGTTGGCTTGCACGTAGTCTTCGGTGGCAGTGATCGCCGCCTGGCCGCGCTCGCGCAGTGAGTCTTCAGTCAGTTGCAAGGTCTCGCGGGCCTTGAGCAGGCTCTCGTGGATCTTGGTGCGCAGCTCGTCAGCCTGGTCACCGGCCAGCACGGCGGTGTCGTCCAGCAACTTTTCGGTATCGCTGACCAGGGTTTGAAAATCCTCCATCAGTATCTCTTGAGCAGTCTTTGCTGTTTTACCGGCCATGGTTGTCTCCGTGGGTAGCTGATCTGTACGTGTGGTTTCGAGTCGCGGCGTTGGCTGAAGGTTCAGTGCAATTGTGTGGTACAGCTTTTGCTTTGCCTTGGTGCGCAGGCTTTAGGGCCTGCGCTGAATCCGGGCGGTCGAGGTAAACACCTTGAAAAACCTTACCCTAAATCACTTAACTTCGCGGAAAAACCCTGTCGGCAACGGCCTGATGTGTTGATTGCTGCGCTAAAGCGGTTCACGCCCTCTGAAGAAGGGCGAAGCCGGCGGTGCCAATTTAGTGCGCGAAACCCCGGCTTGAACCGCTTTGGTGCTTTTTGCCTTGATGCAGGCCTGCCAACCTCCATGGAAAACTTGCAAAGCGCAGTGGACACCCTTGTCCACAGTTCCAACACCCTGTTCATCCTGATTGGCGCGGTCATGGTACTGGCCATGCACGCCGGCTTTGCCTTCCTTGAAGTCGGCACGGTACGCCAGAAGAACCAGGTCAACGCCTTGTCGAAAATCCTCAGTGATTTTGCGATTTCAACGCTGGCCTATTTCTTTATAGGCTATTGGATCTCCTACGGTGTGAGCTTCCTGCAACCAGCCGCCGTGATCAGCGCCGATCATGGTTACGGCCTGGTGAAGTTTTTCTTCCTGCTGACGTTTGCCGCGGCGATTCCGGCGATCATTTCCGGCGGGATTGCCGAGCGTGCGAAGTTTGCGCCGCAGTTGTGTGCCACCGCGCTGATCGTGGCGTTTATTTACCCGTTCTTCGAAGGCCTGGTGTGGAACGGCAACTTTGGCCTGCAAGCCTGGCTGCTCGCAACCTTTGGCGCCAGCTTCCACGACTTTGCCGGCTCCGTGGTGGTGCACGCCATGGGTGGCTGGCTGGCGCTGGCGGCGGTGTTGCTGCTGGGCCCGCGCAATGGACGTTACCGTGAAGGGCGCCTGGTGGCGTTTGCGCCGTCGAGCATTCCCTTCCTGGCGCTGGGCTCGTGGATTCTGATCGTGGGCTGGTTCGGCTTTAACGTGATGAGCGCGCAAACCCTCAATGGCGTTAGTGGCCTGGTGGCCGTCAATTCGCTGATGGCCATGGTCGGTGGCACCGTGGCTGCTTTGGTGATTGGCCGCAACGATCCGGGTTTCCTGCACAACGGTCCCTTGGCCGGGCTGGTGGCGATCTGCGCCGGTTCCGACCTGATGCACCCGGTGGGCGCGCTGGTCACGGGTGTGGTCGCTGGCGGTTTGTTCGTGTGGTGCTTTATCGCCGCCCAGTCGCGCTGGAAGATCGACGACGTGCTGGGCGTGTGGCCGTTGCATGGTTTGTGTGGTGTGTGGGGCGGCATTGCCTGCGGCATCTTCGGGCAGACCGCCCTGGGTGGGCTGGGTGGTGTGAGCCTGATCAGCCAGTTGATCGGCACCGGGCTGGGCATGGCGGTGGCGTTTGGCGGCGGCTTGCTGGTGTACGGCGTGATCAAGCGCGTGCAAGGGCTGCGCTTGACTCAGGAACAGGAGTATTACGGTGCGGACCTGTCGATCCACAAGATCGGCGCGGTCAGTCAGGATTGATCGGCGCTTCTTCCTCTGTATGTGGCGGCGGGTAAAAACCGTGTAGCAGGCGGTAGCGGTTGTGCCGTACCTCATCCACCCGCGCCTGTACCTGTTGGTCCGGCAGGCCCAGCAGGATCAGCGCATGGGCGGCGAGCATCAGGCTTGATTCCAGCAACTCGGGCACCACTTCGCTGGCGCCCGCGGCCTTGAGCTCAGCCAACTGGCTGTCATCGCGGGTGCGCACCAGGATCGGTACGTCGGGGTTGATCTGTCGCGCCTCCTTGAGCACCACCAGGGCGACATCACTGTTGTCCACCGCGATCACCACCAACCGCGCCCGCTCCAGGCCGACGGCGCTGAGCAAGGCGCCACGGCGGCAGTCGCCGTAATGCACGCTGCTGTCCTCGGTGGCGGCTTCCTGCACCCGTTCGGGGTCATCATCCAGGGCGATAAACGCCTGTTGTTCGCGGCGCATAAAGCGCCCAATGGACTGGCCTACGCGGCCATACCCGCAAATCACTACGTGCCCGTGCAGTTGGGCATTGAGCGCGGTGATCTGCTCCAGTTGCACTTGCTGGTTGGGCTTGCGGTGCAGGCGCAGGGCAACGGCCGGTGCCGCACGCAACAGCAGCGGTGTCAGCAGCATCGAGCAGAAGGTGGCGGCCAATAGCAAGCCGTTGAACTCATCGGGAATCAACCGGCTCTGCTGCATCTGCGCCATCAGCGCAAAACAGAACTCGCCGCCCTGGGCCAGTGCCAGGCCGCTGCGCCAGGCCGTTTCGGTGTCGCTGTTACGCCATTTGACCAGCGCCGCGACCACCATGCCTTTGACCAGCATCAACGCGAGCGTCAGGCCGAGGATCAACAGGCTGTGGCTGACGAACAACTGCAGGTCGATAAGCATGCCGATGCTGACAAAAAACAGCCCCAGCAGGATGTCGCGAAACGGGCGGATATCCGCTTCGATCTGGTGTCGGTAATGGCTCTCGCCCAGCAGCATGCCGGCCAGGAACGCACCGAGGGCAGGGGACAGGCCCAGCAGGTGGGTGAGCCAGGCGGTGAGCAAGACAATCACCAACGCCAGCAGCACAAACAGCTCCGCCGAATGGGACGCGGCGACTTCACGGAACAAGCGCGGCAGCAACCAGCGGCTGGCGAGCAACAGGCCCACGAACAGCACCACGGTCTTGCCCAGGGTCAGCGGCAGCGCCCAGTACCAGGCCTGGTCACTGCTGCCGGCAAACACCGGCACCAACGTCAGCAGCAACACCGCCACGACGTCCTGAAACAGCAACACGCCTATCGCGTTCTGGCCATGACTGCTGAAGATCTCACCGAGGCTGGTCAACTCCTTGCTGACAATGGCCGTGGACGATAACGCCAGCCCGGCGCCCAGCAGCAACGCGATGCCAGGCGCGAGGCCAAAGCTCATCAACAAAACGCCCAGCAATGCCCCACACCCCAGCACTTGCAGGCTGCCCAGGCCAAATACCACGCTGCGCAGCGCCAACATTTTCGACAGGGAAAACTCAAGCCCCAGGGAAAACAGCAGGAACACCACGCCCATCTCGGCGAGGTCCGGCAGGTCTTCGTTGTCATTGACCCAGTCCAGCGCGGTGGGGCCCACTGCCAGGCCAACGCACAGGTAGCCCAGCACAGGCGGCAGTTGCAGCCGGCGAAACAACGCAATCACCACCAGGGATGAGGCCAGGATAATCAGCAGGTTGGCGAACACAGGCATCTCCGTTGCAGGGTGAGCGGCAAAAAGCCGCAAGCATTGCTGAATCAGTTATAGGCCATGGTGATCTGGATCAGGCTTTTTACACCGTAGGAGCGCGCTTGCTCGCGAAAAACGTCAACGCTAGCGCGGGGTTCCTGAATGAACGCGGCGCACCGGAGTTTTTCGCGAGCAAGCTCGCTCCTACAAGGGGCTTGTTGGGCTTAGAATGGAGGTTCGTTTTGTGACCTGAGTCCTTTCATCATGCTTCCTGAATGCCAGCTGTTCGGCACCCTGGGTTGCCATCTATGTGAGATCGCCGAAGCCGAAATCATGCCGCTCGTCGAACACGGGCTGTTGGTGGAGTTGGTGGATATCACCGATCCCCAGGACCTGACAGATGTCTACGGCCTGCGTATTCCGGTGCTTCGCCGCATGGACACCGGGGCGGAACTGGACTGGCCGTTCGACACCGATCAGGTGGTTGCCTTCCTGCGCTGAGATTTATGCGATGGCGGCTTTCCAAATATTCAGTTACTGTATATTCGTACAGCGATTGAATAGAGGGAACGCCCGTGGTGAATGTTGAACAACTTAAAAGCAGCGTCAATCGCATGTCCGCCGATGTGGTGCGTGACGCGGTGAACGAGCTGCGCCTCGATGGCCTGGTCACGGAAGGCAAGACGCCGTTTAACAAAGTGCATTTCAACACCTGCTTCGCGGAAATCGAGGCGCTGTTCCAGCGCGCCGGTTATCACAAGCAATTGGATGTGGTGGGTTATCAGGGCTTGCTCTACGCGCTGTATGACCCGGGCCGTTGGGAAGCGGTGGACGTGCTGCGCTGGCTCAAGGAATTCACCGAGGCGGCGAGCGCCTCGCCGGTGCTGCGGGCTCAACTGGCCAAGGCCTGAGATAGGCCCTAGGCAATCGCACGCCATGGGCGATAATGCCCGCCTGTTTTCCAGGCTTTGAGCGTCAGCATGTCCACTTCCGGTTTTTCTCCCTCCCAGCACCAAGCCAGCACCCTGTACTTGCCGCCGGGCTCCTGGGTGACGGTGCTCGACTGCCTGTGCGCACATTTCCCGGCTATTGGCCGTGAACAGTGGCTGGACCGCATTGCCCGAGGCCGGGTGCTGGATGTCAACGGCAGCCCGATCAGTCTGGGCCTGGGCTACAAGGAAGGCCTGTGCATCTATTACTTTCGCGAAGTGCCCAACGAGAAAGTGATTCCGGTGCAGGAAAGCATCCTGTACGCCGATGAGCACCTGGTGGTAGCGGACAAACCGCATTTCCTGCCAGTGACACCCGCTGGCGAGTACGTCGAGCACACCTTGTTGCGGCGCTTGATCCGGCGTCTGGACAACCCCGCCCTGGTACCTCTGCACCGCATCGACCGGCATACGGCGGGGTTGGTGCTGTTCTCCGCTAACCCGCACAGCCGCTCGGCCTATCAGCAACTGTTTCCCACGCGGCGTATCGACAAATTCTACGAAGCCATCGCCCCGGCCTTGCCGCACCTTACTTTCCCGTTGGTGCACAAAAGCCGCCTGGTGGATGGCGAACCTTTCTTTCGCATGCAGGAAGGGCCGGGCGCCAGCAACACCGAGACGGCGGTAGAGGTGCGCGAGAAAAATGGCGATCTATGGCGCTACGGCCTGTTCCCGGTGACCGGCAAGAAGCACCAGTTGCGCGTGCATATGACGGCGCTGGGAGCGAGCATCTGCAATGACCCGTTCTACCCCGAAGTGATCAAGGATGCCGAGGACGATTACGCCAAGCCACTCAAGCTGTTGGCCCAGGGCGTGCGCTTTATCGACCCGGTGAGCGGCCAGGAGCGCAGCTTCCGCAGCCAGATCACCCTGGACTGGTAAACCCCAGGAACAACAAGGCCCGCGCGAGGCGGGCCTTGTGTGCAAGCGCTAAGGCTTACAGGTCTTTAACGGTGCGAACCTGATCTTTGTTGATACGGGTGTGCTTGCCGTCCAGTTGTTCGAATTCGTAGAAGCCCGAATCTTCATCGTACTTCGGGGTGTCGACGGCCTGGATTTCGCGACCGTCATTCAGGGTGATCACTGTTGGCGAAGCGCAACCGGCGAGGGTAGCGAGGCCCAGTGCAAGCATGAGAGCGGCGATGGTCCGTTGAGTCATGAGTTTGTCTCCGAGAGAATACTTTTAAATTGCTGACCTTGTGACGTACGGGACGCCGGCAAAGTTCCTTGTGCAGGCTTCATTCTGACATGCCAGCCCCGGGGTGCAACAGCTCGGGCGTATTAAGATTGGCCAGGCGCGGGTCATTGGCCGGGCATTGCAGGGCCACCGCGCCCAGTTGCAACCAGAGCTTGCGCGGGCTGCGTTCACCCGCTTGCCACGCCTGTTCCACCTGGTTTTTCAGGCCAGTGGGGATGATGCACAGCAAGGGCTCCCAGTCTTCACCCTGGCGCACCATCACCGGTAGCTGCGGGTTGCGTCGTGAGGTCGCACGCAGGTCGGCCAGCAACCGCGCATCGATCTGCGGCACATCGCAAGGCAAGATCAGCAGATGCGCATGGCGTGCGGCGAAGAGTCCCGCACGGATACCGGCCAGCGGGCCGGGGAAGTCCGGGTTGTCATCGCTCACCTGTTGGTCGGCATAGGGCGCGTAGCGTTCATGGTTGCGGTTGCACGAGATGATCAGGTCATCGGTGAACGGCCGGGCCAGCTGGTGCAGGTGGGCGATCAAAGGCTGGCCTTGCCATTTCAGCAGGCCTTTGTCCTGGCCGCCCATGCGCTGGCCGCGACCTCCGGCCAACAACAGGATTGAACACGGCAGGGAGGAAAATTCAAAGCTCATGGTGGTTGCGCTGCGGCAGGTAAACAGGGGCCTGTGATATAACATCGGGCTGTTCCTTCGACAACCGGACCGTGCCATGAAAGCCAAGGCCGATGCGCCCTTCGTACCCCTCAATATTGCTGTATTGACCGTCAGCGACACCCGCACCCTGGAGACTGACACCTCCGGCCAGGTCTTCGTCGACCGCCTCACCGCCGCGGGCCACCGCCTGGCCGAGCGCGTGCTGCTCAAGGACGACCTCTACAAGATCCGCGCCCAGGTGGCCCTCTGGATCGCCGAAGACGTGGTGCAAGTGGTGCTGATTACCGGCGGCACCGGCTTCACCGGCCGCGACAGCACGCCTGAAGCAGTGAGCTGCCTGCTCGACAAGCAGGTCGATGGTTTCGGCGAGCTGTTCCGTCAGATCTCCGTGGCCGATATCGGCACCTCCACCGTGCAATCGCGCGCCCTGGCGGGGTTGGCCAATGGCACCCTGGTGTGCTGCCTGCCAGGCTCCACCAATGCCGTGCGCACCGGTTGGGACGGCATCCTCGCCGAGCAGTTGGATAACCGTCACCGCCCGTGCAATTTCGTCCCGCATCTGAAGCAGGCCGAACCTTGTGAATCCCGTGGATAAGCCCGGCAAGACCGGCGCCCTGATGCCGGTGGAAGCGGCCTTGCAACGTTTGCTCGACATGGCCGCCGCGGCGCCGATCCGCGAACAGCAAGTGCTGCCCCTGGCTGAGTGTGATGGCCGGGTATTGGCCCAGGACCTGATTTCCACACTCGACCTGCCGCCGTGGCCCAACAGTGCCATGGACGGCTATGCCGTGCGCCTGGCGGACTGGGCCGGCGAACCCTTGGTGGTGAGCCAGCGTGTTTTCGCCGGCACTGCCCCTGAACCCTTGGCGGTAGGCACCTGCGCACGCATTTTTACCGGCGCACCGGTGCCCCAGGGTGCGGACTGCGTGCAGATGCAGGAAAACGCCGTGGTGCATGCCGACCAGCGCGTGAGTTTCACCGAGCCGTTGCAGAGGGGCGACAACATCCGTCCCCAGGGCCAGGAAACCACCGTTGGCGAGACCGTACTCAATGCCGGCACCCGCCTGGGCCCCATCGAGCTGGGTTTGGCCGCGTCCCTTGGGCGTGATCGACTCGAGGTGGTGCGGCGCGTGCGCGTGGCCGTGTTGTCGACCGGCGATGAACTGATCGAGCCAGGGCTGCCGCTCGGCCCGGGGCAGATCTACAACAGCAACCGTCGCGTGCTGTGCAGTTGGTTGGCGCGCATGGGCTGTGAAGTGATCGATGCCGGGATTTTGCCGGATGATCTGGAACAGACCCGCGCGCGCCTGGCGGGGCTGGGCAGCGTTGACCTGATCCTCTCGACCGGCGGTGTGTCGGTGGGCGAAGCGGACTTCCTCGGCATTGCCTTGCGCGAAGAGGGAGAGCTGGCGCTGTGGAAGCTGGCGATCAAGCCGGGCAAGCCGCTGACCTTCGGGCATTTTCGTGGCGTGCCGGTGATCGGTTTGCCGGGCAACCCGGCCTCGACCCTGGTGACCTTTGCGCTGTTGGCGCGCCCTTATCTGCTGCGCCGTCAAGGTGTGCTGGAGGTGCAGCCGCTGCGCTTCGAAGTGCCGGCAGGGTTTGTCTGGCCCAAGCCTGGCAACCGTCGCGAGTACCTGCGTGGGCGGATCGAACAGGGCAAGGCGATCATCTACCGCAACCAAAGCTCCGGGGTGCTGCGCAGTGCGGCATGGGCTGAGGGGTTTGTGGAGGTGATGGAGGGGACCACGTTGGCCATTGGCGACCGGGTCAATTTTATTCCCTTGAGTGAAGTGCTGAACTGACCCGTGCGCTAAAAATGTGGGAGCTGGCTGGCCTGCGATGGCGGCCTGCCAGCCGCCCCCTATCTACCTGACGCTTCACGATCAACCTGCGGGAGCTGGCTTGCCTGCGATGACGCCCTCACAGCCGACCAATATCTACCTGACACCCCAACGATCCAACTGTGTGCGGGCTTGCTCGCGAAGGCGGCCTGACAGTCAACACAGTTGAATTGTGTACATATCCATTGCTGCGGTAACGGCCGCTTAGGGTTCCGCCCTGACAGCGGCTCACTTTTGAAAAGCGCAAAAGTAAGCAAAACGCTCTTGCCCCACCACTCGGCACCTCGCTTAGGCTCGGTGTGCCCGAACACAGGCTTGAATCCGTGGGCCGCCGCCACGCGCCATCCATGGCGCGGGGCGGCTAACCCGGCGTCCTGCCGGGTTACCCACGAATTCAAGCCTGCGTTCGGCCAGCGTGGTTTAACGGGGCGCCTGAGATCAAAAGCAGATCAAGATCAAGAGCGGCTCGCTTCGCATCGTAGTTACCGTTGATCGCTATGTCGTTGTATCAGGAACAAATGGGCCAACTGAACCGCCGCTATCGCAGCATAGGTATCTACACAACTGTGCAGTTCGCCGCAGCCACCAGGTAACCACGATGCGAAGCGAGCCGCTCTTGATCTTAGGCGCCCCGTTAAACCACGCTGGCCGGAATTCGACAGGGATTTGGGGGGTAAACCGGCAGGGATGCCGGTTTAGCCGCCCCGCGCCATGGATGGCGCGTGGCGGCGGCCCCCCAAATCACTGGCGGATTACGGGCACACCGAGCCTAGGCGAGGTGCCGAGTGGTGGGGCAAGAGCCCTTTGGTTACTTTGGGGCTCTTTTCCAAAGTGAGCCGCCGTCAGGCGGAACCCTAGGTGGCCGTTACCTAAATAACGGATATGTACCCGGTCCAACTGTGTTGACTGCCAGGCCACCATCGCAGGCAAGCCAGCTCCCACAGTTGGATGTGTATGGAGCTCATGAGCAATCAGTAATCGTCACCCTGTTCAGTGACGTCCCGCTCCACCGGCCCCGCATCCGGGTCGTAGCCCACCGGGAACTTGCCCTTCAATGTCCAGGCAAATGCAATGATTTCGGCAATGGTGCGGTACAGCTCTTCCGGAATGCTGTCTCCCAGTTCCATGCGCGCCAGCAGTTTCACCAGCTCGGGATTTTCATAGATGGGGACTTCGTTCTCCCGTGCCAATTTGAGGATGGCTTCGGCCAGGGCATCATCGCCTTTGGCCGTCAGAGTGGGGGCTTGCTGGCCGTCGTACTTGAGGGCGATGGCCTGGTGGGGTGGGGCGGTGTTCTTCATGCGGTTTCATCCACCCAGCGTTGCTCCAGTCCGGTTTTTGGCCCGCGTGGCGGTGTGCCCAGATGGCAATCCAGGTCGCCGACGTTGAGGCCGGATGACACCAGGCGCTCGCGCAGGCTGCCCAAGTGGCTTTCGATCAGGCTGGCGGTGAACGGGCGGCTGGCCCACAGTTGGCTGGACAGTTTGCCCTGGGACAACTGCGCCTGAACCTGCAAGGGGCCCAGCGGCTCCATGTCGAAGGCCAGTTCGACGCGCCAGAGCATTTGCTTAGGGTCTTTTTTATCTTTGCGCTCGGGCTGGTCCTTGTCTGGCGCGGGCTCCTCGCGTTGGAACTTGACCTGCAACGGCACGATGTCTTGCAGAGTGCGCAGGGGGATTTCCAACTGCCAGGTCGTTTGCAGGCGGCCGTCGGCGGTGGTGCCGGTCTGTTCCAGGCTCGACAGTTGATGGCTCTGCAAGCGCGAGATCGCCCCGGCGGCCAGGCGCAGCAGGTTTTCCAGGTCGCCTTCACCTTCCAGTTTTGCCATCAGCCTTTCGGGCAGCGGGAAGCCGGCGGGGATCTGGCGGGCGCCGACCTGGCCGAGGGTGTTCAACGGGCTGCGCACAAAGTGTGGCAACACCTGGGCCAGGGTATTGGCGGCGAGGATCGCATTCAGGTTGGTGCTGGCGGGCAGGGCGGGCAGCAGGTCTGCGACCAGCCGCAACAGCGCGCCTTTCATGTCCAGCGGTGGGATTTGCGGGTTCTGGCCGGCGAGCAATTTGGCTTCCAGAAAGGCGCCGCTGTTCTGCACCACCTGGGCCAGTACCTTGGGGTTGCTGACCTGCGCCAGATCGGGCAAGGCCGCCAATAATCGCTCGGCGGCGGCCCGCAGCTCAGCCGATGTGCTGTCGCCACGGGGCAGGTTTTGCAAGGCGGTAAACACTGCGTCCAGCGAGCCTTGGCGACTTTGCTGGGTGGCGAGCTGTTGCGCCACGGCCAGTTGGTCTTTCAAGCCGCTCAGCGGTACGAAGTTCAGGGTTTGCGCGTTCTGCACCACGGCACTGAGCAAGCTGCCCACCCTCAGCGGCTGAGGGCTTTCCAACGTCAGGGTGGTACCGGCCAAGGCGTTATTGAGCACACTCACCAGCGAACGATAGATCGCCGGTTGCGCCGTGCCCTGGGGCAGCATCTGGGTGGTCAGCACCTTGGCTTGCAGCAGCGTGCCCACCGGCATTTGCGTGGTGTCGAGGCGGGTGAGGGCGGCCACGTTGGCGCTCATGGCTTGCTGCAAGGTGATGGCCAGGTTGCCCGCAGGCGTCTGGCTCACCGCCACGTTGCTGCCCAGGGGCAAGGGCTGGGCACTGCTGGCCTGCACCAGGGTCTGGCGACCGCCTTCGAGGGTCAACTTGAGCAGCAGTTGAAAGGCCTCGCCGCCTTGTTTAAGCGCGATGACCTCGGCGTTCACGGTTTTCCCCGGGCCGATCAACCCGGCCTGCGGTTCCAGCAGCTTGAGCAGCTCGCCGGCAGCCGGCAGCGGCCCGGGTCCGGGGGCTGAGGTCGGCGGCAGTGGAGGAAGGTTGATCTCACCGGTCATCGTGCGCGTGGTCTCTGGGGAAATTGCCCTCTTTAGAGTAGGGCATCGCATGTATAATGCCGCCCGTCTGCAAAGAGAGCGGTAAAAACCTCACAACTATTTGATCCAGCTCTCTAAAATCGGTCGCCAAAGCCGTTATTGTGCATCTCTCTATAACGGCCGCTGCACCGCCGACTTGAACCGTAAAGGCCCGCGATCTTTTGACCAGCCCTCTTCTTGAAGCCGTAGCGCTTGCCTGTGAACGCGACCTGCGCCTGCTGTTCGAGCAACTCGACCTGCGGCTTTCGGGTGGCGACATGGTGCAAGTCAGTGGCCCCAATGGCAGCGGCAAGACCAGCCTGCTGCGCCTGCTGGCCGGGCTGATGCAGCCCACGGCCGGCGTGGTGCGTCTCAACGGCAAGCCGTTGAACGAACAGCGTAGCGAGCTGGCGCGCAACCTGGTCTGGATCGGCCACGCCGCTGGCATCAAGGACGTACTCACCGCTGAAGAAAACCTCAGTTGGCTCAGCGCCCTGCATCATCCCGCTGCCCGTGACGCCATCTGGCAGGCCCTGGCCGCGGTGGGCCTCAAGGGCTTTGAAGACGTTCCCTGCCACACCCTGTCCGCCGGCCAGCAGCGCCGCGTAGCCCTGGCCCGCTTGTACTTGCCCGGCCCGCCGCTGTGGATTCTCGACGAACCTTTCACGGCCCTCGACAAACAAGGCGTGGCTCAACTCGAAGCGCACCTGGCCCAGCACTGCGAACAAGGCGGCCTGGTGGTGCTCACCACCCACCACACCTTGGCGCGCATGCCTGCCGGCTACCGTGAGCTGGACCTGGGGCGGTGGTCGCTATGAGTGTGTTCGCCCTGTTGGTGGCCCGCGAAGCCCGGCTGTTGTGCCGTCGCCCTGCCGAACTGGCCAACCCGCTGGTGTTCTTTGCCATCGTGATCGCGCTGTTCCCGCTGGCGGTCGGCCCGGAGACTAAACTGTTGCAAACCTTGTCCCCGGGACTGGTGTGGGTCGCCGCGCTTTTATCGGTCCTGCTCTCGCTGGACGGGCTGTTTCGTAGTGATTTCGAAGACGGTTCCCTGGAGCAGTGGGTCCTTTCGTCGCACCCTTTGCCACTTCTGGTACTGGCCAAGGTACTGGCACACTGGGCTTTTTCCGGCTTGGCGCTAGTCTTGCTCTCGCCACTGCTTGCCATGATGCTCGGGTTGCCCGTTGAATGCCTGCCGGTGCTGCTCTTGTCCTTGTTACTCGGCACGCCGGTGCTCAGCCTGTTGGGGGCGGTGGGCGCAGCGTTGACGGTCGGTTTGAAGCGCGGCGGGCTGTTGCTGGCCCTGTTGATTCTGCCTTTGTATATCCCGGTGTTGATCCTGGGCAGTGGCGCGTTGCAAGCCGCGCTCATGGGCATGCCGGCGACCGGTTACCTCTTGTGGCTGGGTAGCCTGACCGCCCTGGCGGTAACCCTGACACCTTTTGCTATAGCCGCCGGCCTGAAAATCAGCGTCGGCGAATAATGAGGTCTGACCCGGCGTTAACGACGCGGAGTCAGTAAAGACCCTGAGCTTTTCGCCACGACGAAAAGCACCGTGATGGAAACAGCAATGAACTGGACCTGGTTTCACAAGCTCGGCTCGCCCAAATGGTTTTATGGCATCAGTGGCAAGCTGCTGCCGTGGTTGAGTCTCTTCGCCATCCTGCTGATCGGCATCGGCCTGGTCTGGGGCCTGGCCTTTGCACCGCCGGACTATCAGCAAGGCAACAGCTTTCGCATCATCTATATCCACGTGCCTGCCGCGATGCTGGCCCAGTCCTGCTATGTGATGCTGGCGGTGTGCGGCATTGTCGGCCTGGTCTGGAAGATGAAGCTGGCCGACGTAGCCCTGCAATGCGCCGCGCCCATCGGTGCGTGGATGACCGCCGTGGCGCTGGTGACCGGTGCAATCTGGGGCAAACCGACCTGGGGTTCGTGGTGGGTGTGGGATGCGCGCCTGACCTCGATGCTGATCCTGCTGTTCCTGTATTTCGGCCTGATCGCCTTGGGCAACGCCATCAGCAACCGCGACAGCGCCGCCAAGGCCTGCGCGGTGCTGGCGATTGTTGGCGTAATCAACATCCCGATCATCAAGTACTCGGTGGAGTGGTGGAACACCCTGCACCAGGGCGCCACCTTCACCCTCACTGAAAAACCGGCGATGCCCGTGGAAATGTGGGCGCCGTTGCTGCTGATGGTGCTGGGCTTCTACTGTTTCTTCGGCGCCGTACTGCTGCTGCGCATGCGCCTTGAAGTGCTCAAGCGTGAAGCCCGTACCAGTTGGGTCAAAGCCGAAGTGCAAAACTGCCTGGGAGCACGCGGATGAGTTTTGCTTCTTTCAGTGATTTTCTCGCCATGGGCCACCACGGCCTGTATGTCTGGACGGCCTATGGCATCTGCCTGGCGGTGCTGGCCCTCAACGTCGCCGCGCCGATCCTGGCCCGCAAGCGTTACTTGCAACAAGAGGCGCGACGTCTGCGCCGGGAGACCGAAAAGTGAATCCGCTGCGTAGAAAGCGTCTGTTGATCATCCTTGCCATCCTGGTCGGCGTCGGCATTGCCGTGACCCTGGCCCTGAGCGCCCTGCAGCAGAACATCAACCTGTTCTACACCCCCACCCAGATCGCCAATGGCGAAGCGCCGGTCGATACGCGTATCCGCGCCGGCGGCATGGTGGAGCAGGGGTCGTTGAAGCGTTCTGGCGATTCGTTGGACGTGACCTTCGTGGTCACCGACTTCAACAAGGCCGTGACCATCACCTATCGCGGCATCCTCCCGGACCTGTTCCGCGAAGGCCAGGGCATTGTCGCCCTGGGCAAGCTCAACGCCGACGGCGTGGTGGTGGCCGACGAAGTGCTGGCCAAGCACGATGAAAAATACATGCCGCCCGAGGTCACCAAAGCCTTGAAAGACAGCGGCCAAACCGCGCCCGCCGCCCCAGCCAAGGAGGGCTAAGCCATGACGTCCGCACTGTTTATTCCCGAGTTGGGCCAGTTGGCGATGATCCTCGCGCTGTGCTTTGCGGTGGTCCAGGCCGTGGTGCCCTTGCTGGGTGCCTGGCGCGGCGATCGCCTGTGGATGAGCCTGGCGCAGCCGGCCGCCTGGGGCCAGTTCGCTTTCTTGCTGTTCGCCTTTGGTTGCTTGACCTACGCCTTCATGACCGACGATTTTTCCGTCGCCTACGTTGCCAACAACTCCAACAGCGCTTTGCCCTGGTACTACAAGTTCAGCGCCGTGTGGGGCGCCCACGAAGGCTCATTGCTGCTGTGGGCCTTGATCCTCGGCGGCTGGACCTTCGCCGTCTCGGTGTTCTCGCGCCAATTGCCGCAAGTGATGCTGGCGCGGGTGCTGGCAGTGATGGGCATGATCAGCATCGGCTTCCTGCTGTTCCTGATCATGACCTCCAACCCGTTCACCCGCATCCTGCCGCAGATCCCGGTGGACGGTCACGACCTCAACCCGTTGCTGCAGGATATCGGCCTGATCGTGCACCCGCCGATGCTCTACATGGGCTATGTGGGCTTTTCCGTGGCCTTCGCGTTCGCCATCGCCGCCTTGCTCGGCGGGCGTCTCGACGCCGCCTGGGCGCGCTGGTCACGGCCATGGACCATCGTCGCTTGGGCCTTCCTCGGTATCGGTATCACCCTGGGTTCGTGGTGGGCCTACTACGAACTCGGCTGGGGCGGCTGGTGGTTCTGGGACCCGGTGGAAAACGCGTCCTTCATGCCGTGGCTGGTGGGCACCGCGCTGATTCACTCCCTGGCCGTCACCGAAAAACGTGGCGTGTTCAAGAGCTGGACGGTATTGCTCGCCATCGCGGCGTTTTCCCTCAGCCTGCTCGGTACCTTCCTGGTGCGCTCGGGCGTGCTGACCTCGGTGCACGCGTTTGCCTCGGACCCCGAGCGCGGCGTGTTCATCCTGATCTTCCTGCTGTTTGTTGTCGGCGGTTCGCTCACCCTGTTTGCCCTGCGCGCGCCGGTGGTCAAGAGCCAGGTCGGTTTCAACCTGTGGTCGCGGGAAACCCTGTTGCTGGGCAATAACTTGGTGCTGGTGGTGGCCGCGTCGATGATCCTGCTCGGCACCCTCTACCCGCTGGTGTTGGATGCCCTCAGCGGCGCCAAGCTGTCCGTGGGGCCGCCGTACTTCAACGCGTTGTTCATCCCGCTGATGGGCCTGTTGATGGTGGTGATGGCGGTTGGCGTGCTGGTGCGCTGGAAAGACACCCCGGTGAAATGGCTGGCGGGCATGCTGATGCCGGTGCTGCTCGGCAGCGTGGCCCTGGCGGTGATCGCCGGGTTTGCCTACGGCGACTTCAATTGGGCGGTACTCGCCACGTTCCTGCTGGCGGCCTGGGTGTTGCTGGCGGGGGCGCGGGACATCGTCGACAAGACGCGCCACAAGGGTTTGCTCAAGGGCCTGCCCACCCTGACCCGCAGCTACTGGGGCATGCAGATCGCCCATATTGGTATCGCGGTGTGCGCCCTTGGCGTGGTGCTGTCCAGCCAGAACAGCGCCGAGCGCGACCTGCGCCTGGCGCCGGGCGAGTCCATGGACCTGGCTGGTTACCATTTCATCTTCGAAGGTGCCAAGCACTTCGAAGGGCCGAACTTCACCTCCGACAAAGGCACGGTCCGCGTGGTGCGCAATGGTAAGGAAATCGCCGTGCTGCACCCGGAAAAACGCCTGTACACCGTTCAGAGTTCGATGATGACCGAGGCTGGCATCGACGCCGGTTTCACCCGTGACCTGTATGTGGCCCTCGGTGAACCCCTGGGCGACGGCGCCTGGGCCGTGCGCGTGCATGTCAAACCCTTCGTGCGCTGGATCTGGTTCGGCGGCTTGCTCACCGGGTTCGGCGGGTTGCTCGCGGCGCTGGACCGGCGCTATCGGGTCAAGGTCAAGAGCCGGGTGCGTGAAGCGCTGGGCCTTTCGGGAGCTGCGGTATGAAGCGTTGGTTGATGGTTGTGCCGCTGGCGTTGTTCCTGCTGGTGGCGGTGTTTCTGTATCGCGGGTTGTACCTGGACCCGGCCGAGCTGCCTTCGGCGATGATCGGCAAGCCGTTCCCCGCCTTCAACCTGCCAACGGTGCAGGGTGACAAGACCCTCACCCAGGCCGATTTGCAGGGCAAACCGGCGCTGGTCAACGTGTGGGCCACCTGGTGCATCTCTTGCCGCGTCGAACACCCGGTGTTGAACAAACTGGCCGAGAAGGGCGTGGTGATCTACGGCATCAACTACAAGGACGACAACGCGGCGGCCTTGAAGTGGCTGGCGGAATTTCATAACCCGTACCAGCTGGATATCCGCGACGAAGACGGCAACCTGGGGTTGAACCTCGGCGTGTACGGCGCGCCGGAAACCTTCTTCATCGACGCCAAAGGTGTGATCCGCGACAAGTACGTCGGCGTGATCGACGAAACGGTGTGGCGCGAGCAACTGGCCGCCAAGTACCAGGCCCTGGTCGATGAGGCCAAGCCATGAAGCGTTGGTTGACCGCTGCCGTATTAGCCCTGGGCCTTGCCGGTGTGGCCCATGCCGCCATCGACACTTATGAATTTGCCAACGACGCCGAGCGCGAGCGTTTCCGCGACCTGACCAAGGAACTGCGCTGCCCCAAATGCCAGAACCAGGACATCGCCGACTCCAACGCCCCGATCGCCACCGACCTGCGCCGAGAGATCTTCCGCATGTTGGGGGAGGGCAAGGACGACCAGCAGATCATCGACTTCATGGTCGACCGCTACGGCGATTTCGTGCGCTACAAACCGGCGCTCACCGGCAAGACTGCGCTGCTCTGGTTCGGCCCGGCCGGGCTATTGCTGGCCGGCGTGGTAGTGATGGCCGTGATCGTGCGGCGCCGCCGCATCGCACCGATTGATGGCGCTGATGCGCTGTCCCCTGAAGAGCGCAAACGCCTCGACCAATTGCTGGACACCAAGACTGATGATTGATTTCTGGCTCGCAGCCGGTTTGCTGCTACTGATTGCCCTGAGTTTCCTGTTGATCCCTGTGTTGCGTGGCCGTCGTGCCCAGCGTGAAGAGGATCGCACCGCGTTGAACGTGGCGCTGTACCAGGAACGCGTCGCCGAGCTGCAAGCGCAGCAGGACGAAGGTGTGTTGAATACCGCGCAACTCGACACCGGCCGCGCCGAAGCGGCCCGTGAGTTGCTGGCCGACACCGAAGGCGTGGAAAAACCCCGTGAATCGCGGTTGGGCAAACCACTGCCGTTTTTGGCGGCGTTTCTGGTGCCTGTGCTGGGCGTTGCGCTGTACCTGCATTATGGCGCGAGCGACAAGGTTGAACTGACCCGAGAGTTTTCCCAGCCACCGGTGTCCATGGCCGACATGACCCGCCGCCTGGAACGTGCTGCCGCCGCCCAACCGGATTCGGCAGAAGGCTTGTACTTCCTTGGGCGCGCCTATATGGCCCAGGACCGTGCCGCCGACGCCGCCAAAGTCTTTGAACGTACGGTTGCATTGGCCGGGCGCCAACCGGAACTGCTCGGCCAATGGGCCCAGGCGCAGTACTTTGCCGACAACAAACAATGGTCGCCAAAGGTTCAGGCGCTGACCGACGAAGCCTTGAAGCTCGACCCAAAGGAAGTCACCAGTCTCGGCCTGCTGGGTATCGCCGCCTTTGAGGGCCAGCGTTATCAGGAAGCCATCGACTACTGGAACCGCCTGCTCGCGCAATTGCCGCCAGAGGACAACTCCCGCGTCGCCTTGCAAGGCGGGATTGATCGCGCGGCAGAGAAGCTCAAGGAGAGCGGTGGCAGCGTCGTACAGGCGCCCAAGGCGCTGCTGAAAGTGCGTGTGGACCTATCCGCCGAGGTCAAAGCCAAGGCCCTGCCAGGCGACAGCGTGTTCATCTTCGCTCGCGCCGTTAACGGCCCGCCGGCGCCCTTGGCGGCCAAGCGTGTGACCGTCGACGCATTGCCGGTCACCGTCGAACTCGGCGATGCCGACGCGATGATGCCGCAGTTGAAACTGTCCAACTTCCCCGAAGTCCAACTGGTTGCGCGCATATCCCGGGCCGGCCAACCGACCACTGGCGAATGGATCGGCCGCAGCCAACCGTTGGCCAGCAGCACCACTGCGCTGCAGCAATTGACCATCGACACTCCGGACCAGTAATTCTGAGGACACACCCATGACCGCATTTGCACGCATCACCCTGCTCAGCCTGGTACTCGGCCTGAGCGCCTGTGCGGTCCACCGCCCACCTGCGGCGCCAACCGGCCCGACTATTCCACCGTCAGGCCCCTCGACCCAGCCGAACACCAAACCTTCGGGCCCTGTGACGCCGCCGCCAAAGCCCCTGCCAAGCAAATCGCCGACCTTCGCCCCACCGCCGGGCGCCGCCAGCCACTGGGACGGCAAGATGCAGGTGTACGTGCTGGACGATCAGCCTGACACCTTCTACCGCCAGCGCACCTACTACCGCTGGAGCAACGGCTGGAGCCGCTCCATCAGCCCCAATGGGCCATGGGAAGAAACCAACGTGCAAGGCGTGCCGCCGGGGTTGAGCAAGCAGTACGCGCAATGAGGAAAGGCGACCTGAGGGTCGCCTTTTTCATGGCTTTCAAATGCACTGTGTCGATCATGGCTGGGGGTAAGCCATTAAAGCCCGGTGTATGCGCCGAATGCGCAGCGCCCTCGCGTAATGTGGCCATCACTGGCCTAGCGTGGGAATGATTGCTAGGTATACTTTCTTACGACTACGACGACGCGGCCTCCCAGGTGTAAACCAGGCGCTGCGCAGTGGGGCCGGGGATGTACCGGTCTGGAGACAAACGAAGAGGGTTTTTAATGGCAGGCAGGTTGATCTATCTCATCGGGCCATCGGGTTCGGGCAAAGACAGTCTGCTGGATGCCGCACGTCCACGCCTGGTCGAGCGTGGGTGCCGTATGGTGCGACGGGTGATCACACGGTCGGCTGAGGCGGTGGGCGAAGCGGCGCAAGGCGTGAGCCCCGAGCAGTTTGCGGCCATGGAGGCCGAGGGCGCATTTGCCTTGAGCTGGCAGGCTAATGGCTTGTCTTACGGCATTCCCAAGGAGATCGACGAGTGGTTGGCCGCCGGGGACGACGTGCTGGTCAATGGCTCCCGTGCCCACCTGGCGCAGACCCGCGAGCGTTATCCGACCTTGCTGGTATTGCTGCTGACGGTGGATCAAGCGGTGCTGCGCCAACGTCTGATTGCTCGTGGGCGGGAGTCATTGGTGGACATCGAGGAACGCCTGGCGCGCAATGCGCGGTTCACTGCCGAGTTGATTGCCGGTCATGGCGCCGGTTTGTTCGTATTGGACAATTCCGGCCCGCTGGCGCATACCGTCGAACGCTTGCTGTGCTGCCTGGACCACGGGCATAGCGTATGCACCTGACCCCAATCTCGGTAGGGTGGGGCAATACGTTCATGTAGTGCGTGGTGATGTCAGAGCTGCGATAAAACCCCGGCACCCAGCTTATTTTTCGCTGATATGTTTGTTTGGTTTACTGGATATTTTAAAGTTGATGAGTGGGCCAATTAAGTTAATTTTTTGGCGGCTTTTTATGTCTGTTGTGTTAGGGCGTGTCGCGGTCAGTCAATAAGGGTGGGTAGGTTGCGCTGAATAAAACTTGTGCGGATTTTTTGCGAGCGTGTTTATAGTGGGTTCTTGCAAAGAATTAGCGATGGTGAAGACATTTTCAATATGGGAGCTTTATCGGGCTGGTAATGGATCAGTCAGCATCGATAACTTCTATACATGGACGGGTCATTTCACTGTTTAGAGTAATAAAGCACCATGCATATCCCGGTTAGGCAGTCTACCCAGTCGCATGTCCCAGAGACGTCGCACTCGCATTTCTCCGCCGATGAGAATCAAGTTATTCTCTGGGCCAATAATAAAAAATCTTTCACCACGGACCAGGCGGCGAAACATATCACGCGCAATGGTTTCAAATTTAAAGACAGTAATAGAGATGGCAAAATTGTCGTGGGTTTCAACTTCAGCGGGGGGTTCAATGCAGCTCAGAAAGAGCGAGCCAGGCAAGCCCTTCAATACTGGGCCGATGTTGCTAATATCCAATTTGTTGAAAAGGGCTCAAACACCGATGGCAACATCACTATCAATGGGATTGGCGGGTCGGCAGGCTATGCGAACTTACCGTCCGGTTATTATGCGAAACCCCAAGCCAACATAGGCACCTACGGCGGGCAGAACCCGACAATGGGCAGTCACTTCCTGGGTTTGTTGATCCATGAACTGGGGCATACCTTGGGGCTGAGCCATCCAGGTCAATACGATGGCCAGGGCTTCAATTACGGGCGCAATGCCGAATACGCCCAGGACACCAAGGCACGCAGTGTCATGAGTTATTGGGACGAGACCCATCAGCCCGGCCACAATTTTGCCCGGCTCAGCCCAGCGGCACCGATGATGGACGATATCGCCGCGGCACAGCGGCTTTACGGCGCCAATACCAAAACCCGCAATACCGACACCACCTACGGCTTCAATTCCAATTCTGGTCGGGAGGTGTACAGCCTTAAACGGGGGAGTGACAAACCGATTTTCACCGTTTGGGATGGCGGGGGTAACGACACACTCGATTTTTCCGGGTTCACCCAGAACCAAACCATTAACCTCAAGGCCGAGGCGTTTTCGGATGTGGGTGGCTTGCGCGGGAATGTGTCGGTTGCCAAGGGCGTCATGGTGGAAAACGCCATTGGCGGTGCTGGCAACGATACCTTGACGGGAAACGAGGGCAATAATCGCCTTACGGGTGGCAGGGGGGCTGACACGTTGTTCGGTGGCGCTGGGGCAGACACCTTTGTCTACCACCGTGCCAGCGATTCAACCGCGCAAAAACCTGACATCATCCAGGACTTCCAAAGCGGGATCGACAAGATCGACCTGGCCGGCGTTCTTCAGGAGGCGGGGCTCAAAGCGTTGAATTTCTCTGAACGATTGAGCGGCAAAGCCGGGGACGCCGTGCTCGGGCAGGACCCGAAAACCGGTCGTTTCACATTGGCGGTAGATACGACGGGCAATGGCTCGGCGGACCTCCTGGTGGTCAGCCAAAGCCAGATCAAACAGACGGACGTGATCTGGAACGGGCAAGCGCCGACCGTGACGCCGACGCCGACCCCCCCTGTCGTGCCTGTTTCGGACCCCCTCCCGGCGCCTACTTCAGAGCCGACTGAACCCGAGCCTGAGCCCGAACCTGAACCGGCCCCTCGGCCCGGAGGAGGGTTTTTCGAGAAAATTTTTTCGTCGTTCAAAGGCTTCCTCAACAGGGTGTGGTCGATATTCAGCTGAGCCCACTCTTCGATCAGTGAACACCTTCCTGCTTTAAAAGCCGTTACCCAGGTTTCCTTCTCTCCAGGTTTGGACGTGCGCGGCATCGCGTTCAAGCCTGCCTGTCACGTGCAGCATCGTTACCCCCCAGACACGCTCATATTCATGTGGTGCGCTTTTCACCGGGCTATCTCGGTGATTCCTTCCTGTTTCGTCGGCCCATGGGGCAATCGCTTCGCGCGTTTTGCACAGCTATTCATTGGCCGTAGCATCCGTATGTTTATCATGATTGCGTTTGGGCGAGATCAGCCTGATCGGCTGTTGCAGTGCCTTGAATTACCGTTGAGGGCCAGACATAAAACCCCTCTATGCACCCTTTGGATTTTTTCCTTCACTTCATATTCTACTATTCGCCCTTTAATCAAACTGCTGTGTAGGGTGCGTTAAAAGTTTTAAGTCAGGTATATGTTTTTGTACGGTCAGGGTCTTGTCTGATTGTGAATAATGCTTTGCAATAAAAATGACCGTGAGCGTGGTTGTGGAATTTTATTTTCATATAAAACAGGTGCTTATCGTTTTTGCCGGTCGGTGGTTCCGCTACTGCGATTTCAGAGTTTTTCGGTTGTTGGGTCAAAGTGTTTTTAAATTTTAGAGTGTGTCGAGTTGAATTAATTCGTCGCTGGCCTGCGGCTAGGGAGTGTGCGAATTTAAAGCGGTGCCGATAACTACTGCTGCTCTTGTTGGGCGGGAATCGGTATCTCGAATGTTTTAAATTTTATCGTTCGAGTCTGATTTTTATGAGGACTTTGGTTTATGAGAATGCCAGGACCATCCACAACTAATGTTGGTGTGCCCCAAGCGCTGGTTCCCGGGAGCAGTTTCAGCCCTGAGGGCCCTGCTGAGGTATCTACGCTAAACAGCAAAAAGCCGGTGTTCACTTCGCAACAGGCTGGGAAACAGCTCACCCGCGGCGGTTACAAGGTTCATGACAATAACGCTGACGGCAAAACCACGTTGTCCTATCGCGTCGCCAAGGGCTTCACTCCACAGCAGGCAGAGCAAGCCAGGCAGGCAATGCAGTCCTGGCAGGATGTTGCTAACGTGACATTTACCGAAAAAGCGCTGCATCGTGACGGCCATGTTGATATCAATGACATGCCCGACTCCTCGGGAGGGGTGGCTTCACTTCCCCATCGGTATATGACCCAGACTTCCGCAAACATTGGAACGCAGAATGTGGGCGCGAACCCGTCACCGGGGCATTTCTTTCGTATGGTTTTAGTTCATGAACTAGGCCACGCCCTTGGGTTGGAGCATCCGGGAAACTATGACGGTAACGGTAACTATGGACGTCACGCAACGTATGCCGGGGATACTCAAGCGCGTTCAGTCATGAGTTACTTTTCGGAGAAAAATCAGCCCGGGCATGACTTCAAATCGCTGTACCCCTCTGCGCCGATGATGGATGACATAGCGGCTGCCCAGAAACTTTATGGGGCGAATACTAAAACACGCAATACCGACACGACCTATGGGTTTAATTCCAATACGAACCGTGAAGCGCTTAGTTTGAAGTCGGCGAATGACAATCCTATTTTCTGTGTGTGGGATGGGGGAGGCAACGACACTCTGGATTTCTCCGGGTATTCGCAGAATCAGAAAATCAACCTCAACGCCGAGTCCTTTTCGGATGTGGGCGCGTTGAAGGGTAATGTCTCCGTTGCTAAGGGCGTCATACTGGAAAACGCAGTGGGCGGTAAAGGGAATGATGCCCTGATAGGTAATGCTGTTGCCAATCGTCTCAAAGGAGGCGGTGGAGCAGACCGGTTGTCAGGGGGGGGCGGTGCAGATACCTTCGTTTATGATCACGCCAGTGACTCCACCCCGGATAACCCTGACGTCATTCTGGATTTTCAGAGTGGCTCCGACAAGATTGATGTTCGCGCCGTCCTGAAACAGGCGAATCTCAGTGCGCTTAAATACGTCGAACGCCTTACCGGTCAACCCGGTCAGGCGGTGATAAGTTACAACCAGGGTAGCAACGAAGGGAGTCTGGCCCTGGATCTGACGGGTAACGGTAAGGCAGACCTATTAATCAAAAGCCTCGGCCAGATAAAAGCAGGTGATGTCTTGGCGTTGGGCGACACCCCAACGGCAAACCCTGAACCGAAAGACCCCAAGCCTGCGCCGCGTCCTCAACCCGAGGAGCCCAAACCCAAGCCGGAACCAAAACCGGAGGAGCCAAAACCGAAACCACGTCCGGATCCGTGTGAACCGAAGCCGCGTCCATATCCGCGTGAGCCGCAGCCACGTCCAGATCCGTGTGAGCCACAGCCACGTCCGGATCCGTATGAACCGAAGCCGCGTCCATATCCGCGTGAGCCGCAGCCACGTCCAGATCCGTGTGAGCCACAACCACGTCCGGATCCGTGTGAACCGAGGCCGCGACCATACCCGCGTGAGCCGCAGCCACGTCCAGATCCGTGTGAGCCACAGCCACGCCCGGTTCCGTGTGAGCCCAGACCCATCCCTTGTACAGATCCGTGTGAGCCGAAAGCTTTCATTCGAAATTCAAGACCGGCCTATGGCTTCAATACCCATTCAGGTCAGTCCCGCGCGATGCACGCGTCGGCTTTTGATCAGTCGGCGTTTTCCGCGCGGGGTTGAAGGTGGAACCATTCAATGTCAGACGCGCGCTGAGTCTATTCAAGTCCATCGCTGTTATGAGTGAAACATCAGGCCAAGCGTAAGTGCTGACTACACGTAATAACTTGGCTGTTTTATGACGCTCGCTGAAAAGTTTGAGTGGTCATGTTTGAGATCGGCTATTTAAGAATTCATGGGTGCCTTACTTGTGAAGTGTCGTGTTGTTGTTTTTAACTAACTGAGAAAACTTAATTATGATTAATGTCAAACCATCCGCTGCAAACCACTATATGCCCACGCCGAGCGTGACTCCTCAGCCGTCATCGCTGGCACATCCTGGAAACCAGGGAGGCAGTGAAGCCGCTAAGTCTTCTCACGGCAATGCGAACTCCGCAGCAGACAACCACGTCTCGACAAGCTCCAAGTTACTTAGTCTTTCCGCTCCGCTGGTAGGTGAGCGCACTGGCCTACAGCGAATGTATGGATCGAGCCTGAACTCCGGGCTGCTTCAACTTGGAGACGTTAATTCCGGCAAAGTGGTAATGGCTCAGTGCTATTCGAAGCCACAGGCAGATACCGAACCCACTGCTGAGCCCAAGTCAAACGGCGAAACCAAACCGGCAGCGGATCAGCCCATCTCGGACGGCGATACCAAGCCAGTAACGACTAAGCCCAAGCCGAGCGGCTACAAAACGCCATTAACTGATCGGCTAAAGCCACGCGGCGGCACCAAGGAGCCAGTGGTTGAGCAGCCCAAGGCAAGCGGCACCAAGGAGCCAGTGGTTGAACAGCCCAAGGCAAGCGGCACCAAGGAGCCGGTGGTTGAACAGCCCAAGGCAAGCGGCACCAAGGAGCCGGTGGTTGAACAGCCCAAGGCAAGCGGCACCAAGGAGCCGGTGGTTGAACAGCCCAAGGCAAGCGGCACCAAGGAGCCGGTGGTTGAACAGCCCAAGGCAAGCGGCACCAAGGAGCCAGTGGCTGAACAGCCCAAGGCAAGCGGCACCAAGGAGCCGGTGGTTGAACAGCCCAAGGCAAGCGGCACCAAGGAGCCAGCGGTTGAACAGCCCAAGGCAGGCGGCGACACCAGGACTGACGACACCACCTACGGGTTCAACTCGAATACCGGCAGGTTGGAAACTACCCTGACGTCAGCGTCCGATAAACCCAAATTCAATATCTGGGATCAGCGCGGGAACGACACCTTTGATTTCTCTGGCTTCAAGCAGGATCAAATCATCGACTTGCGTGGTGGTGCGCTGTCCAGCGTAGGCGGGATGAGGGAAAACGTCAGGATCGGCGAGAAGACCGTGATCGAAAATGCCGTGGGGGGCCACGGTAACGATCGCATCATTGGTAACAGCGCCGATAACGTACTGACCGGTGGTGCAGGGGCCGATACGCTGGTGGGCGGCGAGGGTTGGAACACCTTCAAGTTCAATGCCTTCAGCGATTCAACCCGTGCCAATGCCGACTTGTTACTGGACTTCAAAACGGGGCAAGACAAGATCGATCTGTCGCAAATGGCGCTCGACGGCAAGGTCACGTTGAACTTCGTCGATAACTACACGGGGGCTGCGGGTGACACCATCATCAAGTTCAATCCGCAGACGGGACGTTACTTGCTGGCGACCGACCTGGATGGCGATGGCAAGACCGACTTCCTGATCAAAAGCACCCGAATGATCAGCCCGGAAGATGTCATCGGGCTCAACATCAAAGAGGGCGGTTATCTCTAACGAGTTGATCGCGCACCTTTGACGGTCGCCATTGCTTGAAGCAAGGCGGGGCGGGACTTAATCAATGAATGATCAAGTCCCGCCCCTTTGTGCGTTGTGAAAAATTTTGTTGGGCCCGATGACCCGTCAGGACGCTTGCGCGGTGACCAACGCGGCTTTACGTGCTGCACTCAGGAAGCGCAACAAGGCGACCAGGGCAAATGCACTGCCCACCAGCATTACGGCCAACCAGCCGCCGTGTTCATACACGCTGCTGGCAATCGCCGAGCCGAATGCACCGCCGATGAAGATGCTGGTCATGTACAGCGCGTTCAGACGGCTGCGGCTGTGGGCGTCGAGGGCGTAGATGGCGCGTTGGCCGAGGACCATGTTCATCTGCACGCAGAAATCCAGGACCACCCCGGTGACTGCCAAGCCGATCACGCTGTAGAGCGGGTGCACCAACGCCGGCAGGAAGCTCAGCGCACCAAACAACATCGCCAGCAAAGAAGCGCGGTGGGTATGGCCAGCATCGGCCAGGCGACCGGCCATAGGCGCGGCGATGGCGCCAAGGGCACCGACCAAGGCAAACAGTGCGATTTCGCTTTGGCTCAGACCGTGGTTACGCGCCAGTTCCAGTGGCACGGCGGTCCAGAACAGGCTGAAAGCGGCGAACATGCAACCCTGGTAGAACGCTCGTTGGCGCAACAGCGGTTGCTCACGCAGCAGGGTGCCCAGGGAGCGCAGCAACTGGCCGTAGCTGGCACTGTGATCGGGTTGGCGCTTGGGGATGGTCAGCATCAGCACCACGCTGATAAACGCCATCAGCGCCGCGGCCGCCATGAACATCGCACGCCAGCCGAAGTGGTCGGCCACCACGCTCGACACCGGCCGTGCCAGCAGGATGCCCAGCAGCAGGCCGCCCATGATACTGCCGACCACCCGGCCACGAGACTCGGCGGGCGCCAGGTGTGCGGCCAGCGGAATCAGGATCTGCACCGAGACGGAACTGAAACCGATCAGCAGCGATACCAGCAGGAACAGGTTCGGCTGTTCGATAAACGCTGCGCCCAACAGGCTGCCGATTGCCACGACGGTGGTGGCAATCATCAGCTTGCGATTTTCCAGCAGGTCGCCCAGGGGCACCAGGAAGAACAGGCCCAGGGCATAGCCGATTTGCGTGAGGGACACGATCAGGCTGGCCATTGCTGGCGTCAGGCCAATGTCTGGGGCAATCAGCTCGATGATCGGTTGCGCATAGTAGATGTTGGCGACGATGGCGCCGCAGCAAAACGCGAACAGCATGACCATGCCCCGGGTCATGGTGCCAGCAGCGTGAGAGGTTGCGTTCATGGTGTACTCATAAAGGCGAAGGACGATGGGGTGGGAGAGTAAAGACAAGGCCTGCAAGTGAGTAGGTTGCTTGTGGTGATATCACTTATGTCGGCTGATGATACATTCAGATACATCTGCTTCGCGCAAAAAAGTGGGCGCTGGCTTGCCTGCGAAGACGGCCTGGCAGCCGACGCTGATCTGACTGACGCACCGCGATCCAAATGTGGGAGCTGGCTTGCCTGCGATGACGGCCTGCCAGTCGACGCCTATCTACCTGACGCTCCGCAATCCAACTGTGGGAGCGGGCTTGCTCGCGAAAGCGGCCTGGCAGTCAACACCGTTGGATTTTGTGCATATCCATTGCTGCGGTAACGGCTACTTAGGGTTCCGCCCTGACGGCGGCTCACTTTTGAACAGCGCAAAAGTAAGCAAAACGCTCTTGCCCCACCACTCGGCACCTCGCCTGGGCTCGGTGTGCCCGTAATCCGCCAGTGATTTGGGGGGCCGCCGCCACGCGCCATCCATGGCGCGGGGCGGCTAAACCGGCATCCCTGCCGGTTTACCCCCCCAAATCCCTGTCGAATTCCGGCCAGCGTGGTTTGACGGGGCGCTTGAGATCAAGATCAAGAGCAGATCAAGAGCGGCTCGCTTCGCATCGTGGTTAGCGTTGGCTGCTACAACCTACAAAACTGTGTAGATGCTGCGATGGCGGGGTATCAACCGCTCATGTGCAAGCTGACTCGCCGTCATCGCAGGCAAGCCAGCTCCCACAGGTTTGACCGAGTTGATTCAGTCAGATGGGTTATTGGCCAGAGTAGATCTGGTCAAACACGCCGCCATCATTGAAGTGGGTCTTTTGCACCGTGCGCCAGTCACCAAAGGTTTTCTCCACCGACAGGAAATCCACCTTGGGGAACCGGTCGGTGTACTTGGCCAACACCTTCGGGTCCCGTGGGCGCAGGTAGTTGTTGGCCGCAATTTCCTGGCCTTCGGGCGACCACAGGTACTTGAGGTAGTCCTCGGCCGCAGCACGGGTGCCTTTTTTCTCGACCACTTTATCCACCACCGACACCGGCGGTTCGGCTTCGGCGGAGACGCTTGGGTAGACCACTTCGAACTGATCACGGCCAAATTCACGGGCGATCATTTCGGCTTCGTTTTCAAAGGTCACCAGCACGTCGCCAATCTGGTTGGTCATGAAGGTGGTGGTGGCGGCGCGGCCACCGGTGTCCAGTACTGGCGCTTGCTTGAACAACTTGCCAACGAAGGTCTTGGCCTTTTCCTCATCGCCGCCGTTCTTCAACACGTAGCCCCAGGCCGACAGGTAGGTGTAGCGGCCGTTACCGGAGGTTTTCGGGTTGGGCACGATCACCTGCACGCCGTCCTTGAGTAGGTCGGGCCAGTCTTTCAAGGCTTTGGGGTTGCCTTTGCGCACGATAAACACCGTGGCGGAGGTGAACGGCGCGCTGTTGTTCGGCAAGCGCGTTACCCAGTTGTCCGGCACCAGTTTGCCGTTGTCGACCAGGGCATTGATGTCGGTGGCCATGTTCATGGTGATCACGTCGGCGGGCAGGCCGTCGATCACCGAGCGCGCCTGTTTGCTGGAGCCGCCGAAGGACATCTGCAACGTCAGCTTGTCGTCCGGGTGCTCAGCTGCCCAGTGCTTCAGGAACGCGGCGTTGTAGTCCTTGTAGAAATCGCGCATCACGTCGTAGGAGACGTTGAGCAGGGTGGTCGCGGCCTGGGCGGAGCCCGCCAGGGCCAGGCCGGCGGCCAGTAGGGAGGCGCTGAGGATTTTTTTCACTGCTCATTCCTTGTTGTTCGAGAAGAGGGGAGGCAATTTGCCAGCGACTATAGCCGGGCCTGCATAGACCCTTAAAGATTAAAACGAACTTTGCTTATTCCAGTTTGCGAAACAGATTGCTGCCACAGCGCGCGCAAAATGCGGCGTTGGGTTCATGGCTGTCCTTTTTGCACACTGGGCAGTCGGTGTGCAGCTGTTCGCCGCGCATGGCACTGGCCAGTTCGGCGGTAAAAATACCCGTCGGCACCGCGATGATCGAGTAACCGGTGATCATCACCAGCGACGAAATCACCTGGCCCAGGGGCGTCTTGGGCACGATATCGCCGAAGCCCACGGTGGTCAGGGTGACGATGGCCCAGTAGATGCCCTTGGGAATACTGGTGAAGCCATGTTCCGGGCCTTCGATCACGTACATCAGGGTGCCGAACACCGTCACCAGGGTGCACACGCTGACCAGGAACACCACGATCTTCTGTTTGCTGCCGCGCAGCGCGGCCATCAGGTAGTTGGCCTGCTTGAGGTACGGGCTGAGCTTGAGTACGCGGAAGATGCGCAGCATGCGGATGATGCGGATGATCAGCAGATACTGGGCATCGCTGTAGTACAGCGCGAGGATGCCGGGGACGATGGCGAGCAGGTCCACCAAGCCATAAAAGCTGAAGGCATAGCGCAGCGGCTTGGGCGAGCAATACAGGCGCAGGCCGTACTCGATGGCGAAGATCAGCGTGAAGCCCCACTCGATATAGGCCAGCACGTCGGCGTAGTTCTGGTGAATTGTGTCGATGCTGTCGAGCATCACGATCACCAGGCTGGCGAGGATGATCAGCAGCAGGATGCCGTCAAAGCGCCGCCCGGCGACGGTATCGCTTTGGAACACCATGATGTAGAGGCGCTGGCGCCAGTCGTTGTTGCTGTCCATAAACCCTGCCCGAAACGAATATCGAGCAAGCCTAGGGCGATTCGAACGGGCTGTCCATGTGAGGCTTGTGCAGCATTCGCTGACCGGCGCGCACCAGCCAGCACGCGAGGATAAACGGCGCGGTCAGCGCGGGCAGGTGCAGGCCGGCAAAGCCCGGGGTGAGCAGGATGGCCAGGCCGATGCCCAGCAGCGGTAACCAGGGCTGGCGACGTGATGAGCACAGGGCCAGGGCCGCCAGCGCCGGGTTATAGCTGTGCAGGCCGAGCAGGGCGCCAGTGGGGTCGTTCAGCCACAAGCCGGCGAGCATGCCCAGAGCGGCGCCGACCAAGGCCCACGCGGCGGCGCGACGGTTGGCCAGCAGCAAGCCCAGGGCAATCAGTACACCCGCGAGCGGCTGGTCCAGCAGCATGATTTGCCCAAGGCCGGTGAAGGGCGCAGCCACTACAGCGACAGTGTCGGGCTCGATCAGCGCGAGGGTGTTCTGTGGGGCCTGGCCGAGCAACAACCAGCCCAGGCCAACAAAGGGCACGGTGTAGGCGGGCAAATCCTGGGGCCCGGTTGCGTGTTTCAACCAGTGCCGAGTGAGGATCGCACTCAAGCCGCCGCACGCCAGGATCAGCGGCGGCACCAGCGCGGACCAGGCAAAGTGCTGGCTGATCAACAGGCCCAGCAATACGCCGTTGTAGCTATACAGCCCGGCCTGGCGCTCGGCCTTGGGATACCCCCGGCGCTGGGCCGTGAGCAACCCCGCGACGCCACCCAGCAAGGCCCCGCCGAGCAAGGCCGGGGCGCCAATCAGGATCGCCAGCAGGCACAGCAGGCCGCACAGCGGATGGCGCTGCAGGAAGATTTGGCTGAAGCCGTTGAGCAGGGCTTCGGCCCAGTCGGGGCAGGTTGGGTTGTGCATGTCAGCTCCCTGTAGGAGCGAGCTTGCTCGCGAAAAACCTGAGGGCGCCGCGTGCATTCAGGATACCCGCGTCATCGTTGACGTTCTTCGCGAGCAAGCTCGCTCCTACAGTAGGGTTTCGATACGCAGCGAATTGGTCGACCCCGGCTGCCCGAACGGCACCCCCGCGGTAATCACCAAGGTATCGCCACGCTGCGCCATGCCCTGGGCCTGGGCAATTTCCAGCGCGGTGGAACACACCTCATCTACCTGGCGCAGCCGATCATTGACCACCGAGTGCACGCCCCACGCCACGCTCAGGCGTCGCGCCGTGGACAGGTTGGGCGTGAGGTTGAGGATCGGCGCCACCGGCCGTTCCCGCGCCGCGCGCAAGCTGGAACTGCCGGACTCGCTGTAATTCACCAGCACCGCCACCGGCAGAATGCTGCTGATACGGCGGATCGCACAGCTGATGGCGTCCGACACCGTGGCATCCGCCTTGGGCCGGCTGACGTCCAACTGGGCCTGGTAGTCCGGGCCGTTTTCCACCTGGCGGATGATCTTGCTCATCATCTGCACCGCTTCCAGTGGGTACTCGCCCGAAGCGGTTTCGGCTGACAGCATCACCGCGTCGGCACCTTCAGCCACCGCGTTGGCGACATCGGTGACTTCGGCGCGGGTAGGTGCCGGCGAGAAGCGCATGGATTCAAGCATCTGCGTGGCCACCACCACCGGCTTACCCAGTTGGCGGCAGGTGCTGATGATGTCTTTCTGGATCTGCGGCACGCTCTCGGCCGGCACTTCCACGCCCAAATCACCTCGGGCCACCATGATCGCGTCGCTCAATTCGGCGATTTCGCGCAGCCGTTGCACCGCCGAAGGCTTTTCGATCTTGGCCATCAAAAACGCCTTATCGCCAATCAGCTCGCGGGCTTCACGGATGTCTTCCGGGCGTTGCACAAACGACAGCGCCACCCAGTCCACACCCAGCTCCAGGCCGAAGCTCAGGTCGCGGCGGTCCTTGGCGGTGAGGGGGCTCAGTTCCAACAGCGCTTGCGGGACGTTCACACCTTTGCGGTCAGACAGTTCGCCGCCATTGAGCACGGTGGTGTCAATGGCATCGGCATGCTTGGTGATCACGCGCAGGCGCAGCTTGCCGTCGTCGAGCAGCAGGTCCATGCCCGGCTCCAGGGCCGCGATGATTTCCGGGTGGGGCAGGTTGACCCGACGTTGGTCGCCCGGAGTTTCATCCAAGTCCAGGCGCAGGGCCTGGCCGCGTACGAGCTGCACCTTGCCTTCGGCAAAGCGTCCCACCCGCAGCTTCGGCCCTTGCAGGTCCATGAGGATGCCGAGCGGGTAGTTGAGCTGGCGCTCGACCTGGCGAATCCACTGGTAGCGCTGGGCATGGTCGGCGTGGTCGCCGTGGCTGAAGTTGAGGCGGAAGATATTTACCCCGGCCTCCACCAGCTCGCGGATGTCGTCGATACCATCGGTGGCCGGGCCCAGGGTGGCGAGGATTTTGACCTTCTTGTCAGGCGTCATGGTTGGCAGTCTCAAGGATCAGGATGGCGCGAAAGTCGTTGACGTTGGTGCGCGTCGGCTCGGTGATGATCAAGTCGCCCAGGGCGGCGAAATAGCCGTAGCCGTTGTTGTTGTCCAGCTCATCACTGGCCGACAAGCCCAGGGCTTCGGCACGGCGGTAGCTGCAAGGAGTCATGATCGCGCCGGCGTTGTCTTCTGAGCCGTCGATGCCATCGGTATCGCCGGCCAGGGCGTACACGCCGGGCAGGCCCTTGAGGCTGTCGGTAAGGCTCAAGAGGAATTCCGCATTACGCCCGCCACGGCCGTCGCCGCGTACGGTGACGGTGGTTTCGCCCCCCGAAAGAATCACACACGGCGCCGCCAGTGGCTGGCCGTGCTGCACGATCTGCCGGGCGATGCCGGCGTGTACCTTGGCCACATCGCGGGCTTCGCCTTCCAGATCACCGAGGATCAGCGGGCTGAAACCGGCCTGGCGCACTTTTACTGCCACCGCTTCAAGCGATTGCTGCGGGCGGGCGATCAATTGGAAGTGGCTGCGGGCAAGCACCGGGTCACCGGGCTTGACGGTTTCCGAGGCCGGGTTCTGCAACCAACTGCGCACCGAAGCAGGGGCGTCGATCTGGTAACGCTTGAGGATCGCCAGTGCCTGTTGCGAGGTACTCGGGTCACCGACTGTCGGGCCCGAGGCAATCACCGTGGCCTGGTCACCCGGCACGTCGGAGATCGCGTAGGTGTACACCGTGGCCGGCCACGCGGCCTTGGCCAAGCGCCCGCCCTTGATGGCCGAGAGGTGCTTGCGCACGCAATTCATCTCGCCAATGGTGGCGCCGGATTTGAGCAGGGCTTTGTTGATGGTTTGCTTGTCGGCCAGAGTGATGCCCTCGGCGGGCAGGGCGAGTAATGCCGAGCCACCGCCGGAGAGCAGGAAGATCACGCGGTCGTCTTCACCCAGATGGCTGATCAGTTCCAGCACGCGCTGGGCCACGGCCAGGCCGGCTGCATCGGGAACCGGGTGGGCGGCTTCGACCACTTCGATTTTTTTGCACGGCGCGCCGTGGCCGTAACGGGTAACTACCAGGCCCGAAACTTCGCCCTGCCAGCAGTCTTCGACAACCAGCGCCATGGCGGCCGCGGCCTTGCCGGCGCCGATCACGATCACACGGCCACTGCGGTCGGCAGGCAGGTAGGGTTCGAGGACTTGCCGGGGGTGGGCGGCGTCGATGGCTGTGGCAAACAGCTCGCGAAGCAGGTGTTGCGGATCGACCGACATAAGCGGGCTCCCGGGGATTCTTATTATTTGTAGGAGCGAGCTTGCTCGCGAAAATCGTCAACGATAACGCGGGTAACCAGGGAGCCAGTGGTGCTCTCAGGTTTTTCGCGAGCAAGCTCGCTCCTACAGGGGGGTATTGCGTATTTTCGTTACTTATCGCGAATCGAGAAGTTCGCCATATGCTCCAGGCCCTTGATCAGTGCCGAGTGGTCCCAGTTGCCGCCGCCAATTGCGGTGCAGGTGCTGAACACTTGCTGGGTGCCGGCGGTGTTCGGCAGGTTGATCCCCAGTTCCTTGGCGCCGGCCAATGCCAGGTTCAGGTCCTTCTGGTGCAGGTTGATGCGGAAACCCGGGTCGAAGGTGCCCTTGATCATGCGCTCGCCGTGCACTTCCAGGATCTTGGACGATGCAAAGCCACCCATCAGCGCTTCACGCACTTTGGCCGGGTCGGCGCCGTTTTTGGCGGCGAACAACAACGCTTCGGCCACCGCCTGGATGTTCAGCGCAACGATGATCTGGTTGGCCACCTTGGCGGTCTGGCCATCGCCATTGCCGCCCACCAGGGTGATGTTCTTGCCCATGCTCTGGAACAGCGGCAGCGCGCGTTCAAACGTCTGCGGTTCGCCGCCGACCATGATGCTCAAGGTGCCGGCCTTGGCGCCGACTTCACCACCGGACACCGGAGCATCCAGGTACTGCGCGCCGGCCTGGTTGACCTTGGCGGCGAACGCCTTGGTGGCAGTCGGGGAGATCGAACTCATGTCGATCACCACCTTGTTCGGTGACAGGCCCGCAGCCACGCCGTCGGCGCGGAACAGCACGTCATCGACTTGTGGGGTGTCGGGCACCATGACGATGATGAACTCGGCTTCCTGGGCCACTTGTTGCGGGTTGGCCAGGGCCACGGCGCCGGCGCTGATCAGTTCAGCCGGTGCCTTGCCGTGATGTTCAGAGAGAAACAGTTGATGACCTGCTTTCTGCAGGTTGGCGGCCATGGGTTGGCCCATGATGCCGGTGCCGATAAATCCGATTTTAGCCATGATCAAAATCCTCTTTTAATGTGGGAGCAGGCAAGCCAGCTCCCACATTGTTTTGTGTGGTGTCAGTGGTCAGATGGCGTTATGGGTCTTGAGCCAACCCAAACCCGCCTCGGTAGTGGTCAACGGCTTGTACTCACAGCCGACCCAACCCGCGTAACCAATGCGGTCCAGATGCTCGAACAGGAAGCGGTAGTTGATCTCACCGGTGCCTGGCTCGTTGCGTCCTGGGTTGTCCGCCAGCTGGATGTGGTTGATCTCGCCCAGGTGCGCGGCCATGGTCCGCGCCAGGTCACCTTCCATGATTTGCATGTGGTAGATGTCGTATTGCAGGAACAGGTTGGCGCTGCCCACTTGCTCGCGAATCGACAGGGCCTGCGCCGTGTTGTTGAGGTAGAAGCCCGGAATGTCGCGGGTGTTGATCATCTCCATCACCAGCTTGATACCCGCCGCCTGCAGCTTCTCGGCGGCGTACTTGAGGTTGGCGACGAAGGTCTTTTCTACGGTCTCGTCATCAACGCCTTGTGGCCGGATACCCGCCAGGCAGTTGACCTGGGTGTTGCCCAATACCTGGGCATAGGCGATGGCCAGCTTGACCCCGGCACGGAACTCCTCGACCCGGTCCGGGTGGCACGCCAGGCCGCGCTCGCCCTTGGCCCAGTCACCGGCTGGCAGGTTGAATAACACCTGGGTCAGGCCGTTGGCGTCCAGCTGCGCCTTGATGTCGGCAGAGCTGAATTCATACGGGAACAGGTACTCCACGCCTTGGAAACCGGCATCGGCAGCCGCTTTGAAGCGGGCAAGGAAATCCTGTTCGGTAAACAGCATGGACAGGTTGGCAGCAAAGCGCGGCATAGGGTTCTCCTTAATCGAGCAGGGAAATGGCAGTCGGCGCATCGTTGCCGACCAGGGCCAGGTCTTCGAATTCATTGACGGCGTTGATCTCGGTGCCCATGGAAATATTGGTCACCCGTTCCAGAATAATCTCAACGATCACTGGCACCTTGAATTCTTCGATCATCTCTTGGGCGCGGCGCAAGGCCGGTTGGATCTGGCCCGGCTCGAACACACGCAGGGCCTTGCAACCCAGGCCCTCGGCAACCGCCACATGGTCGACGCCGTAGCCGTTGAGTTCCGGGGCGTTGAGGTTGTCGAAGGACAGCTGCACGCAGTAGTCCATTTCGAATCCGCGCTGGGCCTGGCGGATCAGGCCCAGGTAAGAGTTGTTCACCACCACGTGGATGTAGGGCAGCTTGAACTGCGCGCCCACCGCCAGTTCTTCGATCATGAACTGGAAGTCATAGTCGCCCGACAAGGCCACTACTTTGCGGCTCGGGTCGGCCTTGACCACGCCCAGCGCGGCGGGAATGGTCCAGCCCAATGGGCCGGCCTGGCCGCAGTTGATCCAGTGACGGGGCTTGTACACGTGCAAGAATTGCGCGCCGGCAATCTGCGACAGGCCGATGGTGCTGACGTAGCAAGTGTCTTTGCCGAACACCTGGTTCATCTCTTCGTACACGCGTTGCGGCTTGACCGGCACGTTGTCGAAGTGAGTCTTGCGGTGCAGGGTGGCCTTGCGCTGTTGGCACTCATGCAACCAGGCACTGCGGTCCTTGAGCTTGCCGGCGGCTTTCCACTCGCGGGCCACTTCAATGAACATTGTCAGCGCGGAGCCGGCGTCGGAAACGATGCCCAGGTCTGGCGTGAATACGCGGCCGATCTGGGTCGGCTCGATGTCGACATGAATGAATTTACGGCCTTCGGTGTACACCTCGACCGAACCGGTGTGACGGTTGGCCCAGCGGTTACCGATGCCCAGCACCACGTCCGACTTGAGCATCGTCGCGTTGCCGTATCGGTGCGAGGTTTGCAGACCGACCATGCCCACCATCAGCGGGTGGTCGTCCGGGATCGTGCCCCAGCCCATCAGGGTCGGGATCACCGGAATGCCGGTCAATTCAGCGAACTCCACCAGCAGCTCGCTGGCATCGGCGTTGATCACGCCGCCACCGCTTACCAGCAAGGGGCGTTCGGCTGCATCGAGCAGGGCCAGGGCTTTTTCTACCTGCACGCGGGTCGCCAGCGGCTTGGCCAGGGGCAGCGGCTGGTAGGCGTCGATGTCGAATTCGATCTCGGCCATCTGGACGTCGAACGGCAGGTCGATCAGCACCGGGCCAGGGCGGCCGGAGCGCATTTCATAGAAGGCTTTCTGGAACGCGTAAGGCACTTGGCCGGGCTCCAGCACCGTGGTTGCCCACTTGGTGACTGGCTTGACGATGCTGGTGATGTCCACGGCCTGGAAGTCTTCCTTGTGCATCCGGGCGCGAGGGGCTTGGCCGGTGATGCACAGGATCGGGATCGAGTCGGCCGAGGCGCTGTACAAGCCGGTGACCATGTCGGTGCCCGCCGGGCCGGAAGTGCCGATGCACACGCCGATATTGCCGGCCTTGGTGCGGGTGTAGCCCTCGGCCATGTGCGAGGCGCCTTCAACGTGGCGAGCAAGGACGTGATCGATGCCACCCACCTTCTGCAAGGCCGAATACAGCGGGTTGATCGCGGCGCCTGGGATACCGAAGGCGGTATCCACACCTTCACGGCGCATCACCAGAACGGCGGCTTCGATTGCTCTCATTTTGCTCATGGTTTTGGTGCCTCTTGCGTTTTGTAATTGTATACAAGTGGTGTCTGTCCAAAGTGTATTCACGCCGAGCTGCGTTGGTCAATGCCTTTCGTAAACTGACCTTTGCGTTCGTCGGAAGCGCTTTTTTCGACGTATGGAGCCTTTGTTTGAAAATATTGTATACAAAAACAAATATCATTGTGTTCTATTTGTGTGATCGAGCATCTGATCACACAGACCTCACCGCTTTACCCATAACAAGATAAGGACGGCACCTATGAGCGCTTTAACCTTGAAACTCGCCACCCAACTGGCCACCCAGGCCCTCACGGCAGGCCGCACCATTTCGGCTGCGCCCCTGACCATCGCCGTGCTCGACAGCGGTGGCCACCTGGTCACCCTGCAACGCGAAGACGGCGCCAGCCTGCTACGCCCGCAAATCGCCATCGGCAAGGCCTGGGGCGCCATCGCCCTGGGCAAGGGTTCACGTTTGCTGGCCCTGGACGCCCAACAGCGCCCGGCGTTTATCGCCGCGTTGAACAGCCTGGGGCAGGGCAGCGTCGTTCCGGCGCCGGGTGGGGTGTTGATTCGGGATCAGAGCGGCGTGGTGCTGGGCGCAATTGGGATCAGCGGGGACACGTCCGATATTGACGAGCAGTGTGCGATCACCGCGATAGAGGGGGTGGGGTTGATGGCGGATGCGGGAGTGTCGGCTTGAATCGGGGCTGATGGATCGGGCCTCTTCGCGGGCAAGCCCCACAGGGGAATGCGTTCCAAATGTGGGAGCGGGCTTGCTCGCGAAAGGGGCGCCTCGGTCTTGGCGCTATCCCCAAACGGCATCCCACAGCGGATAGTCACCAAACTTCTTTACCAACCCGGCCCTGAGTGGATTGGCTACGATGTAACGCGCAATCCCCTCAAGGCTTTCCTCTCGACGCACGGCATGGTCATGAAAACCCGGCTGCCAGAGGCGACCTTGGCGGCCAGCCACCGCATTCACCACGCGGGTGCTCTTGGATTTAACTTGGCGCATCAAGTCGGCAAGCGAGCCTTTCTCCAAAGAGACAAGCCAATGGAAATGATCAGGCATTACTACCCAGGCCAATGATGTTGCGAGCCCTTTATATTGAGCGATCCTGAATTGTTGTACGACCAGGCGGCCGAGTCTGAAGTCGCTGAAGATGGGCTCACGTTCAAGGGTGTTGGTGGTGAGCAGGTAAATGCGGTTGGATTCGTTATAGCGACCGATGCGCAGGCGTTTTGAAGCAGGTAAATCAGGCATTCCTTGGCCTCTCTTCAGATGGGGTTCTGAGAGGCTAGATCTTGGTGGCTGAGGCTGATCTGTGGACTTTTGGCAGGATGTGTCTGGGAGGGCGTTTTCGCGAGCAAGCCCGCTCCCACAGGGAGATTTGTGCGGTTTATACAATGTGTGTCTGGCTTTGCACCTACCTGTGGGAGCGGGCTTGCTCGCGAATTTTACAGGCGCCGCGGTCTATCAGTCCGGCTCACACCCCTTGAGTACCAACCGAATAATCGTCTGCGCCGCCGCCTCATAATCGGCTTCATCCAGCTTGGCCTTGCCGGTCACTGCCGAGATCTGCCAGTCGAAATCGGCATAGGTCTGGGTGGCTGCCCATATGCTGAACATCAGGTGGTTGGGGTCAATCGCTGCGATCAGGCCACGGTCAACCCAGCTCTGGATGCAGTCGATATTGTGCTTGGCCTGGGCATTGAGCTGTTCAACCTGGTCGGTGCTCAGGTGTGGGGCGCCGTGCATGATTTCGCTGGCGAACACCTTGGAGGCGAACGGCAGGTCGCGGGAGATGCGGATTTTGGAGCGGATGTAATTGCTCAATACTTCCTTGGGCTCGCCTTCGGGGTTGAACGGCGTGGAGGCGGCCAGGATCGGCTCGATGATGCTTTCGAGCACCTCGCGGTAGAGGTTGTCCTTGGATTTGAAGTAGTAATAGACATTGGGCTTGGGCAGCCCGGCCTTGGCGGCGATGTCGCTGGTTTTGGTCGCGGCGAAGCCCTTGTCGGCAAACTCCTCGCTCGCCGCCCGCAGGATTTTTTCTTTGTTGCGCTCGCGAATGCTGCTCATAAACCAGACGTTTCCTTGCCATGACAGGCGGTTGCGCATGGTAGCACCGGCCATCCGCAGGCCTCAACAATCTGCCCGCAAGGCCTTGCGCCGCGCTATGCTCGCGCCATCTCTCTCTAACGGAAGTCCGGTTCATGGCAGGAAGCAGCTTATTGGTGTTGATCGACGATATCGCCGCGGTACTCGATGACGTTGCGCTGATGACAAAAATGGCCGCCAAGAAGACATCGGGCGTGCTGGGCGATGACCTTGCGTTGAATGCCCAGCAGGTCTCCGGCGTGCGCGCCGAGCGGGAAATCCCCGTGGTGTGGGCGGTGGCCAAGGGCTCGTTTATCAACAAGCTGATCCTGGTGCCGACTGCCCTGTTGATCAGCGCCTTTGCCTCGTGGGCGGTGATACCACTGTTGATGCTCGGCGGCGCCTACCTGTGTTTCGAGGGCTTTGAAAAACTCGCTCACAAGTTCCTGCACAGCAAGGCTGAAGACCAGGCCGAACACGCACAATTGACTGAGGCGGTAGCCGATCCAGCAACCGATCTGGTGGCTTTCGAAAAAGACAAGATCAAGGGCGCGATCCGCACCGACTTCATTCTCTCCGCCGAGATCATCGCTATCACCCTCGGCATCGTCGCCGACGCGCAGCTCACGCAGCAGGTGATCGTGCTGTCGGGTATCGCCATTGTTATGACCATCGGCGTATATGGATTGGTGGCCGGTATCGTCAAGCTCGATGACCTGGGGCTGTGGCTGACGCAGAAGCCGGGCCAGGTGGCGCGCAGTATTGGCGGCGCTATCTTGAGTGCGGCACCCTACATGATGAAGAGCCTGTCAGTGATCGGCACGGCGGCGATGTTCATGGTCGGTGGCGGCATCCTTACCCATGGCGTGCCCGTGGTGCATCACTGGATCGAAACCGTGAGCCAAAGCACTGGCGCGTTCGCGTGGCTGATGCCGACGCTGCTCAATGCGGTGGCGGGGATCATTGCCGGCGCTGTCGTCCTGGCAGTGGTCAGCGTGGCAGGTAAAGGTTGGAAAGCACTGCGAGGGTGAAACCGCAGGCATAAAAAAGGCCATTCAATCGAATGGCCTTTTTTTGTCGCTGCGGTTTACTCGGCAATCTGCAACTTGCGCGATTCGGTGTAGATATACCGCACCTTCTCATACTCGAACGGCGAGTTCATCTGGCCGTAGCGGAAGCTGGTCTGGTAGCGCTTGTCGACGGCGCGCAGGGCCCAGACTTCCGGATGGTTGGAACTGACTTCTGACACGTTGAGGAAGTTGATCTGCGATTCGGCGCTGTAGTCCACCAGCAGGCCGCCGGTATCACGCAGGTTCGACGGGCCGAAGATCGGCAGCATCAGGTAAGCACCCCCCGGTACACCGTAGAAGCCCAGGGTCTGGCCGAAGTCTTCGCTCTGGCGCGGCAGGCCCATGGCGGTGGCCGGGTCCCACAGGCCCGCGATGCCAATGGTGGTGTTGACCAGCAGGCGCCCGGTGGTTTCCAGCGAGCGGTGGCCCTTGAGCTGCAACAAGCTGTTCATCAGGTTAGGCACATCGCCCAGGTTGTTGAAGAAGTTGCTCACGCCGGTGCGCAGGAAGCTCGGCGTGACGTAGCGGTAACCGTTCACCACCGGCAGGAACACCCACTGGTCGAAGCGATAGTTGAAGTGGTACACGCGGCGGTTCCATGACTCCAGTGGGTCGTAGACGTTGAGCGCGGTGAGCGTGGAGCGTTCGAACTCACGCTGGTCCAAGCCTGGGTTGAACTTGAGCTTGGTCAGCGGCTCCTTGAAGCCGTCGGCATCGACCTTGACGGGTTCTTGGGCCTTGCTGTTGTCGGCATTGGCCACGCCTGCGCACATCAGTGCGGCGAGCAGCAGAAGATATTTAGCCACGGAAGAACTCCAGCATGGCGTCGGCGTTGACGCGGTAATTGAGGTTGCCGCAGTGGCCGCCCAGCGGGTAGACGGTCAAGCGATCGCCGAAGGTTTTACGCAGGAAGCCCAGGTCGCCAGGGCCGAGGATTACATCGTCGGCGTTATGCATCACGGCGATTTTCGGGCTGTCGCGCAGGTAGTCCTTGAGGGCGTACAAGCTGACCTGATCGATCAGTTGCAGCAGGCTGCCGCCATCGGAACGCGCGCGCCACATCGGGATCACTTGTTCGGTAAGGTAGCAGTCGAAGTCACACTGCAGGGCACGCTTGAGGAACGGCGTGAGGCTGGTGCCTTCGGTGATCGGGTACTTGGGCGGAATAATCAGGCCACGGCGGTTGATCAAGTCCGAGGTAAAGGCAATGTCGGCGGCCGAGAAGCGGAACGAGGTACCGATCAGCATGGCCATCTGTTCGTTGGTCAGGTGCTGCTTGGACTGCTGGAAGTCATAAAGCAGGGCATCGTTGAGGTCGATGTAGCCTTTTTGCTGGAAGTAACGCGTCAGTTTGCTCAGCACCAACTCATAGAAGGTGGTGCTGTTGTTGATGCCCTTGACCTCGGTCTGTACCAGCTTGTCGAGGTTGGTGATCGAGGTGTAGAGGTTGACCGGCGGGTTGAGCAGCAGCACTTTCTTGAAATTGAAGCTGCGGCGGGTCTCATCCAGCTTGCTGACAAACGCCGCATCCAGGGCGCCCAGGCTGTAGCCGGTGAGGTAGAAGTCGGTCACGGGCAACGAGGCGTTCTGCGCGCGTACGGCTTGCATCACTCGGTACATGTCTTCGGCGTCTTCCTGGGTGATGCCCGGGGTGGCGAAGCGCGAAGCGGCGCTGATGAAGTCGAAGCTGGTTGGCGAGGACAGCTGCACCACATGGTAGCCGGCCTGGTAATACAGCTTTTTCAGGTATTCGTTGATGCTGCTGTCAAAGCGTGCACCGGTGCCGGCGATGAGGAAGATCAACGGCGCAGCACGGTCCTGCTTGGCAATGCGGTAGGTGAGTTTCTTCACCGCCCAGAAATTGTCCGGCAGGCTGAACTCGCGCTCGGGGCGCATCGTCAGGGTGTAGTCGGACTGGGTGATCTCGTCATCCGTTGGCAGGGTTGGCCGCAGATCGGGAGGTGTGGTGGCGATGGTCGCTTCGAACGGGTTGGTCAAAGGGTAGCCATAGCTGGCTTGGTCGATATCGACGGCCAGTGCTGACGCACTCAAAAATAGGCTGCCCAGCAAGGCAGCACAGCGCAAGGAACGGAGCATGACTTAATCCCTAAGAGGAACGGGCTGAATGAAGTTCGCAGGCTATGACCACCGCCTTGTCACCGAAGTGCCAGCACTCGGCACGAAAAGTCGGAAAAAACGTCGGAATCGGGGTAATAGTAGCGAGACGATACACTTTGCCATGCTTTGTTGAACAGATATCTGTGCGAACACCTTGCTAACGGCCGCCGTGGGATTAAGCTGGGCGCCGTTTTTGCCTATCGGAGTGCCCTATGTCCCGTCGTTTGCCGTTGATCCTGCTGCTTATTGCCCTGCCGTTATGGCTGGCCGCCAGTTATGCCGCACGCTATGGCTTCATGGAGGATGGGCAATGGGTTGGCATCTGCGCGGATGAGGCCAGCCGCTGGGAATGCCAGGTGCGTTCGAATTTGGGTTTGATGATTCATTTCAAGCTGCTGGGGTGGGCGGCGTTGATCACCTCGGTGCTGGGCTTTTTTGTACCGGGGCGTGCGGGGTGGGCGTTGGCGGTAGTGGGGTTGGTGTTCGGGTTGCCGGCGCTGGCGTTGTACAATACGACGTTTGCGGTGTTTGCAGTGGTGATTGCGGGGTTGCGGTTGGTCAGGAAGTCGCGCGGCGCCTTGTAGGAGCGAGCTTGCTCGCGAGGGTCGTTAACGATAACGCGGGGTACCTGATGCCCCGCGTTATCTTGGTGTTTTTCGCGAGCAAGCTCGCTCCTACAGGCGATTGGGTTAAACCTTGCGCACCCGCAAGCAACGCCACAAAGCGGCAACCATCAGCACGCTGACCACGGCCCAACCCCAGGCCTGCTGGTTCAACAGCCCTTCACGGTACAACTGCGGCGCAATGCCGGCACCGATGAGAAAGGCCAGCAACGCAATCTCCCGACGCGGCCCGGTTACCGGGCGTACCAGGTACACCAGGGCCGGCAGCACCAGCGCTGCGCTTGGGAAGCTGCGATAGCGCGGGTCAAACACCAGCGCCAGCATCATCACGGCACCGGCAAACCCGGCGATTGCCACCAGCCAGCCGGCGCGCTGCTCCAGCCAGTGGAACCCTCGCTCACGCCAGCCCTCGCGGGCGCTGAGGGCCAGGGCGGCATGGGCCAGCACCAGCAGGTTCAACACCACCAGCAAGCCTGCCCATACCCATTCATCGCTGAAGCGTGCGGTAACGCGGGTCAGTTCGGCCCAACTGCCGATGGAGCACGCTGCCACGGCACCGAGCAACGGCAGTATTAATGCAGAGCGCGTGCTGCGAACGCGGCCGCCGAGCACCAGGGTGCCAAGCAGGATGAGCCCGCCGACGCCCAGCCACAGCGGCCAGTACGGCACATTGGTCACAGGACCTGCGAGAACGCCTTTGTCTTGGCGGTCTGCATCGAACAGCCCCCAGTAACCGCCCACAGCCCCTTCACTGGCGCGCTTCCATGGCTGGTCAAAGGCTTCGATCAGGTTGTATCGCCAGCCATTGGCTTCGGCCATGGCCACGAAGCCGCGCATGAACCTGGCTTCATTGACCCGGCTGGGCACGGCGGTTTCGCGCTGGCGGCCCTCGCTAGGCCAGCCGGTTTCACCGATCACGATGTCCTTGGGTGCAAATTTATGGCCGAAGGTCTGGCGCACATCGCCCACGTGCTTGAGCGCCTGGTCGATGCCGGACGGGTCATCTTCCCAATACGGCAGCAGGTGAATGGTGAGGAAGTCCACCGCCGGCTCGATTTCTGGGTGTTGCAGCCAGAATTCCCAGACATCGGCATAGGTGACGGGCTGCTTGATCTGGCTTTTAACCTGATGGATCAGCGCCACCAGTTGCTTGGCAGTGACTTCCTTGCGCAGCAGGGCTTCGTTGCCGACGATCACCGAGGTCACCACGTCCGGGCTGGCGTTGGCCGCCGCGATCAACTCGTTGATCTCTTTTTGAGTCGCCACGGGGTCACTGCTGACCCAGGCCCCGGCCATCACCTTCAACCCATGCTTGCGCGCCATGTCCGGCAGGGCTTCCAGGCCGGTCATGGAATAGGTGCGAATGCATTCAAAACGCGTGGCGAGCAGCGCCAGGTCGGCGTCCATGCGCTCGGGGCGCAGCGCGAACGGTTGGTCGAATGGGGATTGGTCTTTGTCGAACGGCGTGTAGGACGCGCATTGCAACTTATGGCTGGCGCTGGCGACGTCCGGCAACACCACGGGCCGGCCGAGGCCGTACCAGTAGCCGGCAAGGGCAAGCACGCCGAGGATCAAGGCGAAGAAATAGGGCAGGGCAGGGAAGCGGGCAGTCGCGGGCATGGTCGGCTTATCTGGGGGAGCAAAGGCGCGCATCTTACCCGGATTTGCCGCAGCCCAGTGCGGCTGCATAATTTTGACATGCAAACTTCGGGCGGGATTCTGGCGATAACGCCTACAAAGCGTCCTACTGGCGATGTGATGTCGTTTCTTGCTCAACCAAGGTCGCTGACAGAGCAGGGCAAATGCCTACGCAGGTTGAAGATAAAACTGTCAGTACTCCACTGATGCCTCAGCAACCGGATCGATGCGCGTGAAGGGGGCGCGGTGCACCCTATAACAACAGTTTGACGTCGCTCGGCATCCGTCGGGCGCAGCACTTTCGGGGAAGTACTATGAAGATGCGACGACTCTTGGGCGCAGCTGCCACTCTGGTAGTTGCGATGGGCTCCACACTGGCCAGTGCCGACAGCAAGACCCTGAGCATCGGCTATGTGGACGGCTGGTCCGACAGCGTGGCCACCACTCATGTGGCGGCAGAGGTGATCAAGCAAAAACTCGGCTACGACGTAAAACTGCAAGCGGTTGCCACCGGGATCATGTGGCAGGGCGTTGCCACTGGCAAACTCGATGCCATGCTCTCCGCCTGGCTACCGGTGACCCACGGTGAATACTGGACCAAGAACAAGGACAAGGTGGTCGACTACGGCCCCAACTTCAAGGACGCCAAGATCGGCCTGATCGTGCCGGAGTACGTCAAGGCCAAGTCCATTGAAGACCTCAAGACCGATACCACCTTCAAGAACAAGATCGTCGGCATCGACGCCGGTTCAGGCGTAATGCTCAAGACCGACGAAGCCATCAAGCAATATGGCCTGGACTACAAACTGCAAGCCAGCTCGGGTGCGGCGATGATTGCCGAACTGACCCGCGCCGAAGACAAGCAGGAGTCGATTGCGGTCACCGGTTGGGTGCCGCACTGGATGTTCGCCAAGTGGAAACTGCGTTTCCTGGACGACCCAAAAGGGATTTATGGTGCTGCTGAAACCGTCAACAGCATCGGCAGCAAGGGCCTGGAGAAGAAAGCGCCGGAAGTCGCGGCCTTCCTGAAGAAATTCCAGTGGGCCTCCAAGGATGAAATCGGTGAAGTCATGCTGGCGATTCAAGAAGGCGCCAAGCCGGACGCCGCGGCCAAGGACTGGGTAGCCAAGCACCCCGAGCGCGTCGCCGAATGGACCGCTAAATAACCCCGCCCCAACTGTAGGAGCGAGCTTGCTCGCGAAGAACGCACCGGCACCGCGATCATCCAGGATGAACGCGTTATCGTTGACGTTTTTCGCGAGCAAGCTCGCTCCTACATTTTTTTCAAATCCTCGCTAAGCTCGATCTACTACTAAGGTCGTCTGGAACCCATTGCGCAGCCGCATACAGTGGATACGTTCCAAAATAATAAAAAGCTGTGCTGCGAGGATAAAAACAATGAACGACAGCATTTACCTCTCGATTCAAAACAGCCCGCGTTTCAAGGAGCTGGTCAGGAAAAGGGAAAGGTTCGCCTGGATTCTCTCGGCGATCATGCTAGGGCTTTACTCCGCTTTCATCCTGTTGATTGCCTACGGGCCACAAGTACTGGGGGCCAAGATCAGCCCCGGTTCCTCGATTACCTGGGGCATTCCCCTGGGCGTCGGGCTGATTGTGTCGGCCTTCATTCTCACCGGCATCTACGTGCGTCGGGCCAACGGCGAATTTGACGACCTGAACAATGCGATTCTCAAGGAGGCTGCGCAATGATCCGGCGTCTATTGGCTCTATTCGGCGCTTCGCTGTTGGCTCCGGCCGTTTGGGCGGCGGACGCATTGACCGGTGAAGTGCACAAGCAACCGCTGAACGTCTCGGCCATTGTGATGTTCGTCGTGTTTGTCGGCGCCACCCTGTGCATCACCTACTGGGCGTCCAAGCGCAACAAATCGGCGGCGGACTACTATGCCGCGGGCGGCAAGATCACCGGTTTCCAGAACGGTCTGGCCATTGCCGGTGACTACATGTCGGCGGCGTCCTTCCTGGGGATTTCCGCGCTGGTGTTCACCTCCGGCTACGACGGCTTGATCTACTCGATCGGCTTCCTGGTGGGCTGGCCGATCATTCTGTTCCTGATCGCCGAGCGCCTGCGTAACCTGGGCAAATACACCTTTGCCGACGTGGCGTCCTATCGCCTGGGGCAAACCCAGATCCGCAGCCTGTCGGCCTGTGGCTCGCTGGTGGTGGTGGCGTTCTACCTGATCGCGCAGATGGTCGGCGCCGGCAAGCTGATCCAGCTGCTGTTTGGCCTTGATTACCATGTGGCAGTAATCCTGGTGGGTATCCTGATGTGCCTGTACGTGCTGTTCGGCGGCATGCTGGCGACCACCTGGGTGCAGATCATCAAGGCGGTACTGTTGCTGTCCGGTGCCTCGTTCATGGCGCTGATGGTAATGAAGCACGTCAACTTCGACTTCAACATGCTGTTCTCCGAGGCGATCAAGGTTCACCCCAAAGGTGAAGCGATCATGAGCCCTGGCGGCCTGGTGAAAGACCCGATCTCGGCATTCTCCCTGGGCCTGGCACTGATGTTCGGTACTGCTGGCCTGCCGCACATCCTGATGCGCTTCTTCACGGTGAGCGACGCCAAGGAAGCGCGTAAGAGCGTGCTGTACGCAACCGGCTTCATCGGCTACTTCTATATCCTGACCTTCATCATCGGCTTCGGCGCGATCCTGTTGGTCAGCACCAACCCGGCGTTCAAGGACGCAGCAGGCGCCTTGCTTGGTGGTAACAACATGGCGGCGGTGCACCTGGCCAACGCGGTGGGTGGCAGTATCTTCCTGGGCTTCATCTCGGCCGTGGCGTTTGCCACCATCCTGGCGGTGGTTGCTGGCTTGACCCTGGCGGGTGCTTCGGCGGTGTCCCATGACCTGTATGCCAGCGTGATCAAAAAAGGCAAGGCCAACGAGAAAGATGAGATTCGCGTGTCGAAGATCACCACTGTAGCCTTGGGTGTATTGGCCATCGGCCTGGGTATCCTGTTCGAAAGCCAGAACATTGCGTTCATGGTCGGCCTGGCGTTCTCCATCGCTGCCAGCTGTAACTTCCCGGTGCTGCTGCTTTCCATGTACTGGAAAAACCTCACCACCCGTGGCGCCATGATTGGCGGCTGGCTGGGCTTGATCAGCGCCGTGGGCCTGATGATCCTCGGCCCGACCATCTGGGTCTCGATCCTGCACCATGAAAAAGCGATCTTCCCGTACGAGTACCCGGCGCTGTTCTCGATGATCATTGCGTTCGTCGGCATCTGGTTCTTCTCCATCACCGACAAATCGGCGGCGGCAGAGAAAGAGCGTGCGCTGTACTTCCCGCAGTTTGTGCGTTCGCAGACTGGCCTGGGGGCGAGCGGGGCGGTTAATCACTAAGTTGTCAGTTGTATAAGAGATACCCCGGTCGTAAGGCTGGGGTATTTTTTTGCCTGGGTTTTTGTGTTGTCTGGGCTGGCCTAATCGCGGCATAGGTATCTACACAAATTTGTAGGTTGTAGCAGCCAACGCTAACCACGATGCGAGGCGAGCCGCTCTTGATCTTGATCTGCTTTTGATCTTAGGCGCCCCGTCAAACCACGCTGGCCGGAATTCGACAGGGATTTGGGGGGTAAACCGGCAGGGATGCCGGTTTAGCCGCCCCGCGCCATGGATGGCGCGTGGCGGCGGCCCCCCAAATCACTGGCGGATTACGGGCACGCCGAGCCTAAGCGAGGTGCCGAGTGGTGGGGCAAGAGCCCTTTGGTTACTTTGGGGCTTTTCCAAAGTGACCCGTCGTCAGGGCGGAACCCTAAGTGGCCGTTACCGCAGCAATGGATATGCACACAATCCAACCGTGTTGACCGCCAGGCCGCCTTCGCGAGCAAGCCCGCTCCCACAGTTGGGTCGTGGGGCGTCAGGTAAATAGGTGTCGGCTGGCAGGTCGCTATCGCAGGCAAGCCAGCTCCCACATTTGGATGGTGGTGTGTCAGGTAGATAAGCGCCAGCTATAAGGCCGTCACGGGAGCAAGCTCCCTCGCCACAGGGTCAGCGTCGCACCAAAGTTGTGTAGATTCGCGGGCAAGCCCGACTGTGTGAACCCGGTCAACTGTGGGAGCTGGCTTGCCTGCGATGGCGGTAGATCAGGCCACACAAACAAAAACGGCCTCCACTAAGGGAGGCCGTTCTCAGTACAAACAAGCAATCAGGTGCTTACTTGCGATCTTCCAGCTTGGTGATGTCACGCGACTCGTAGCCAGTGTACAGCTGGCGCGGGCGGCCAATCTTGTACGGGCTGGAGAGCATTTCTTTCCAGTGGGAGATCCAGCCCACGGTCCGCGCCAGGGCGAAGATCACGGTGAACATGCTGGTTGGAATGCCGATCGCCTTGAGGATGATCCCCGAGTAGAAGTCGACGTTCGGGTACAGCGAGCGTTCGATGAAGTACGGGTCGGTCAGGGCGATCTCTTCCAGGCGCATGGCCAGTTCGAGTTGCGGATCGTTCTTGATGCCCAGTTCCTTCAGCACTTCGTCGCAGGTCTGCTTCATGACGGTAGCGCGCGGGTCGCGGTTCTTGTAGACCCGGTGACCGAAGCCCATCAACTTGAACGGATCGTTCTTGTCCTTGGCCTTGGCGATGAATTTGTCGATGTTGGACACATCGCCGATTTCATCGAGCATGGTCAATACGGCTTCGTTCGCACCGCCGTGGGCAGGGCCCCACAGTGCGGCGATGCCGGCGGCAATACAGGCGAACGGGTTGGCACCCGAAGAGCCCGCCAGGCGCACGGTAGAGGTGGAAGCGTTCTGCTCGTGGTCGGCGTGGAGGATGAAGATCCGGTCCATGGCCTTGGCGAGCACCGGGCTGATCGGTTTGATCTCGCACGGGGTGTTGAACATCATGTGCAGGAAGTTTTCCGCGTACGTCAGGTCGTTGCGCGGGTACATCATGGGTTGGCCCATGGAGTACTTGTAAACCATTGCGGCCAGGGTCGGCATCTTGGCAACCAGGCGGATCGCGGAAATTTCGCGATGCTGCGGGTTATTGATGTCCAGGGAGTCGTGATAGAAGGCCGACAGGGCGCCTACTACACCGCACATGACGGCCATTGGGTGGGCGTCGCGACGGAAGCCGTTGAAGAAGGTCTTCAACTGCTCGTGCACCATGGTGTGGTTCTTCACGGTGCTGACGAACTGGGCTTTCTGCTCGGCTGTTGGCAATTCGCCATTTAGCAGCAGGTAGCAGGTTTCCAGGTAGTCCGACTTTTCAGCCAGTTGCTCGATCGGGTAGCCGCGATGAAGCAGAATGCCATTATCACCATCGATATAGGTGATCTTCGACTCGCAGGAAGCGGTCGACATGAAGCCTGGGTCGAAAGTAAAACGGCCCGTGGCCGTCAGGCCCCGTACGTCGATAACATCGGGACCAACGGTGCCGGTTAAAATGGGCAGCTCGACGGGGGCTGCGCCCTCGATGATCAACTGCGCTTTTTTGTCAGCCATGTGGCCTCCTATTTATGCTTCAAATCATCAGACAGACCCCCCACGCAGGGCCCGCACCACTATATTGATATAAATCCAGATGTCAATTTGCCTAAAGTCTTGCGCCAGAAGGCTTTAACCGTACTTTTTCGTCGAAATTGCCTGCCATTTACGCCTTTTATCCCGCCAGCGCAATCAGCTATTAGGGTGAGGTGTGCGCGTTGTCATTAGTAACCTAACTGTCTATACTCGGCCACCGACCGCCAAGGGCTTTTGGGCTTGCTTTCATTGGGGGTCGCACTCCCTGGGTGGTGCTTACCTGACCAGTCGCACTCCCCAACAACTTTGCCCTGATTGTTAGGGGCTCTTCAGTGTGAAAAAAAGCCGTGAATAGCCAACGACCTGTAAACCTAGACCTAAGGACCATCAAACTCCCCATCACCGGCGTTACGTCGTTCCTGCACCGTGTTTCCGGCATCATCCTGTTCCTGGGCTTGGGCATCATGCTTTATGCATTGAGCAAATCCCTGGGTTCCGAGGAAGGATACGCCGAGGTGAAGGCATGCTTGACCAGCCCGCTGGCCAAGTTCGTAGCATGGGGCCTCCTGTCCTCTCTTCTGTATCACCTGGTAGCCGGTGTGCGCCACTTGATCATGGACATGGGCATCGGTGAGACGCTGGAAGGCGGCCGCCTGGGCTCGAAAATCATCGTCGCCATTTCCGTGGTGCTGATCGTTCTGGCAGGAGTTTGGATATGGTAACCAGCGTAACGAATCTGTCGCGTTCGGGCCTCTATGACTGGATGGCACAGCGTGTGTCTGCGGTCGTTCTCGCGGCTTATTTCATTTTCCTGATCGGATACCTCGTCGCAAACCCGGGCATCGGCTATGAGCAATGGCATGGCCTGTTTTCCCACAATGCGATGCGAATCTTCAGTCTGCTGGCCCTTGTAGCCCTGGGCGCTCACGCCTGGGTCGGCATGTGGACCATCGCGACTGACTACCTGACGCCGATGGCGCTGGGCAAGTCCGCGACTGCAGTACGTTTCCTCTTCCAGGCAGTATGCGGCGTCGCGATGTTCGCTTACTTCGTCTGGGGTGTGCAGATTCTTTGGGGTATCTGATTCATGGCTAACATTCCAACTATTTCATTCGACGCCATCATTATTGGTGGCGGCGGTGCTGGCATGCGCGCTGCGCTGCAGCTGGCCCAGGGCGGTCACAAGACTGCCGTGATCACCAAGGTGTTCCCGACGCGTTCCCACACCGTATCGGCCCAGGGTGGCATTACCTGCGCCATCGCCTCCGCCGACCCGAACGATGACTGGCGCTGGCACATGTACGATACCGTCAAGGGTTCCGACTATATCGGTGACCAGGACGCTATCGAATACATGTGTCAGGAAGGCCCGGCCGCGGTGTTCGAGCTGGACCACATGGGCCTGCCGTTCTCCCGTACCGAGCAAGGCCGTATCTACCAGCGTCCATTCGGCGGCCAGTCCAAGGATTACGGTAAAGGCGGGCAGGCTGCCCGTACCTGCGCTGCGTCCGACCGTACCGGTCACGCGCTGCTGCACACCCTTTACCAAGGCAACCTGAAAGCCGGTACCACGTTCCTGAACGAGTACTACGCGGTTGACTTGGTCAAGAACGCACAAGGCGAGTTCGTCGGTGTGATCGCCATCTGCATCGAAACCGGTGAAACCACCTACATCCGCGCCAAAGCAACTGTTCTGGCGACCGGTGGCGCAGGTCGTATCTACGCCTCGACCACCAACGCCCTGATCAACACCGGTGACGGCGTCGGCATGGCCTTGCGTGCTGGCGTACCGGTACAAGACATCGAAATGTGGCAGTTCCACCCGACCGGCATCGCCGGCGCCGGTGTACTGGTGACCGAAGGTTGCCGTGGTGAAGGTGGTTACCTGATCAACAAGCACGGCGAGCGTTTCATGGAGCGTTATGCTCCGAACGCCAAAGACCTGGCTGGCCGTGACGTTGTAGCTCGTTCGATGGTTAAAGAGATCATCGCCGGTAACGGCTGTGGCCCGAATGGCGACCACGTACTGCTCAAGCTCGATCACCTGGGTGAAGAAGTGCTGCACAGCCGCCTGCCTGGTATCTGCGAGCTGTCCAAGACCTTTGCCCACGTTGACCCGGTAGTTGCTCCGGTTCCGGTGGTTCCAACTTGCCACTATATGATGGGCGGCGTGCCGACCAACATTCATGGCCAGGCAATCACCCAGAACGCCGAAGGCGAAGACGAGATCATTCATGGTCTGTTCGCGGTAGGTGAAGTGGCTTGCGTATCGGTTCACGGTGCCAACCGCCTGGGCGGCAACTCGCTGCTCGACCTGGTGGTATTCGGTCGCGCGGCCGGCCTGCACCTGGAAAAGGCGCTGACCGACGGCATCGAATACGATGACGCCACCGACGCCAACATCGAAGCTGCCCTGGCGCGCCTGAACGCTCTGAACGAGCGCACGGATGGCGAAGACGTAGCAACCCTGCGTCGCGAGCTGCAAAGCTGCATGCAGAACTACTTCGGTGTGTTCCGTACCGGCGAATACATGCAGAAGGGTATTGCCCAGCTGGCAGACCTGCGCAAGCGTATCGCCAACGTCAAGATCAACGATAAGAGCCAGGCGTTCAACACTGCTCGTATCGAAGCCCTTGAACTGCAAAACCTGCTGGAAGTGGCTGAAGCGACTGCGATCGCCGCCGAGGTTCGTAAAGAATCCCGTGGTGCTCACGCTCGTGAAGACTTTGAAGATCGCGACGACGAAAACTGGTTGTGCCACACCCTGTACTTCCCGGGTGACAAGCGCGTAACCAAGCGTGCCGTGAACTTCTCGCCGAAGACGGTGCCGACGTTTGAACCGAAGATTCGGACTTACTAAGGGTGGCTGCCATGTTGAAAGTCAGTGTTTATCGCTACAACCCTGATCAGGACGCTGCGCCGTTCATGCAGGAATTCCAGGTCGATACCGGCGGTAAAGACCTGATGGTGCTGGATGTATTGGCACTGATCAAAGAGCAGGACGAAGGTTTCTCCTATCGTCGCTCTTGCCGTGAAGGTGTGTGCGGTTCCGACGGCATGAACATCAACGGCAAAAACGGCCTGGCGTGTATCACGCCGCTGTCCGCCGTGGTCAAAGGCAACAAGCTGATCGTTCGTCCACTGCCAGGTTTGCCGGTTATCCGTGACCTGGTCGTCGATATGAGCATCTTCTACAAGCAATACGAGAAAGTTAAGCCGTTTCTGCAGAACGACACGCCGGCTCCGGCCATCGAGCGTCTGCAGTCCCCGGAAGAACGTGAAAAGCTCGATGGCCTGTACGAGTGCATCCTGTGCGCTTGCTGCTCGACATCCTGCCCGTCCTTCTGGTGGAACCCGGACAAGTTCCTGGGTCCAGCTGCGCTGCTGCAAGCGTACCGCTTCCTGGCAGACAGCCGTGATACCAAGACGTCCGAGCGTCTGGCTTCGCTGGATGACCCGTTCAGCGTATTCCGCTGCCGCGGGATCATGAACTGCGTCAACGTATGTCCTAAAGGCCTGAACCCGACTAAGGCCATTGGTCACATCCGTAACATGCTGCTGCAAAGCGGCGTGTAACTGACGTTGTAGTAAAGCAGGACCGTTGTGCCCGTAAATGCTGCGGCGCAGGCTTCAACCGGCGCCGTAGTTTTAACTTGAGCAGCGACTTACAAAGCCGCGGCTCTTATTTTGAAGAAATGAGACAAGCAGGGGCATTCGGGTTGGTACCCGAACTATCAGCGTGATCCTAAGTGGCTTGTTTTGGTCGCTGCACTTGGCCTTTTGCAAGCAAACTCGGTGTTTTCGCCGGTGGTGTCCCCAAATCGAGGGTGACCAAGCATGCAAGAAAGCGTGATGCAGCGCATGTGGAACAGCGGCTATCTTTCAGGTGGTAACGCTGCCTATGTGGAAGAGCTTTATGAGCTCTACCTGCACGACCCTAACGCTGTGCCAGAAGAATGGCGCACCAAATTTCAGACGTTGTCTTCAGACGGCAACGCTGCCACCGATGTATCGCACGCAACAATTCGCGATCAGTTCGTGCTGCTGGCAAAGAACCAGCGCCGCGCCCAACCGGTTTCCGCCGGCAGCGTGAGCAGTGAGCATGAGAAGAAGCAAGTTGAAGTACTGCGACTGATCCAGGCCTACCGTATGCGTGGCCACCAGGCAGCCCAGCTTGACCCGCTGGGGCTGTGGCAGCGTCCTGCACCTGCAGACCTGTCGATCAATCATTACGGCTTGACCAATGCCGATCTTGATACGACCTTCCGTGCCGGCGACCTGTTCATCGGCAAAGAGGAAGCGAGCCTACGCGAAATTCACGAAGCGTTGCAGCAGACATATTGCCGCACCATCGGCGCTGAATTCACGCACATCACCGATTCCGAGCAGCGCCACTGGTTCCAGCACCGCCTGGAAGGCGTGCGTGGCCGTCCGGTATTGTCCGCCGATGTGCGCGGCCACCTGCTGGAGCGCGTGACCGCGGCCGAAGGCCTCGAGAAATACCTGGGAACCAAATACCCAGGCACCAAGCGTTTCGGCCTGGAAGGCGGCGAAAGCCTGATTCCGATGCTCGACGAACTGATCCAGCGTTCCGGTTCCTATGGCACCAAGGAAATCGTGATCGGCATGGCTCACCGTGGTCGCCTGAACGTGTTGGTCAACACCTTCGGCAAGAACCCGCGCGAGCTGTTCGACGAGTTCGAAGGCAAGAAGAAGGTCGAGCTGGGTTCCGGTGACGTTAAATACCACCAGGGCTTCTCGTCCAACGTGATGACCACCGGCGGTGAAGTTCACTTGGCCATGGCATTCAACCCCTCCCACCTGGAAATCGTTTCGCCAGTGGTCGAGGGTTCGGTACGTGCTCGCCAGGATCGTCGTAACGACGCCACCGGTGAGAAAGTGCTGCCGATTTCCATCCACGGTGACGCGGCATTCGCCGGCCAAGGCGTGGTCCTGGAAACGTTCCAGATGTCGCAGACCCGCGGCTTCAAGACCGGCGGTACCGTTCACATCGTCATCAACAACCAGGTGGGTTTCACCATCAGCAACCCGTTGGATGCGCGCTCCACCGAGTACGCCACCGACGTTGCCAAGATGATCCAGGCGCCGATCCTCCATGTGAATGGCGATGATCCGGAAGCCGTGCTGTTCGTGACCCAACTGGCTGTCGACTACCGCATGCAGTTCAAGCGTGACGTGGTCATCGACCTGGTTTGCTACCGCCGTCGCGGTCACAACGAAGCGGACGAGCCAAGCGGCACCCAGCCGTTGATGTACCAGCAGATCACCAAGCAGCGCACCACCCGTGAGCTGTACGCCGAAAGCCTGACCAAGGCCGGCGTGGTTGACGATGCGCGTGTTCAGGCGAAAGTCGACGAATACCGCAACGCGCTGGACAACGGCCTGCATGTAGTGAAAAGCCTGGTCAAGGAACCGAACAAAGAGCTGTTCGTTGACTGGCGCCCCTACCTGGGTCACACCTGGACTGCACGTCACGATACCTCGTTCGATTTGAAGACGTTGCAGGAACTGTCCGCCAAGCTGCTGGAAATTCCGGAAGGCTTCGTCGTACAGCGCCAGGTTGCGAAGATCTACGAAGACCGTCAGAAGATGCAAGCCGGCGGCCTGCCGATCAACTGGGGTTACGCCGAAACCATGGCGTACGCGACCCTGGCGTTCGAAGGTCACCCGATCCGCATGACCGGCCAGGACATCGGCCGCGGTACGTTCTCGCACCGTCATGCTGTATTGCACAACCAGAAAGACGCGGGCACCTACATCCCGTTGCAGAACCTGTACGAAGGCCAGCCACGTTTCGACCTGTACGATTCGTTCCTGTCCGAAGAAGCCGTACTGGCGTTCGAATACGGTTACTCGACCACCACGCCAAACGCGTTGGTGATCTGGGAAGCCCAGTTCGGCGACTTCGCCAACGGTGCCCAAGTGGTGATCGACCAGTTCATCACCAGCGGCGAGCACAAGTGGGGCCGTCTGTGCGGTCTGACCATGCTGCTGCCACACGGTTATGAAGGTCAGGGGCCAGAGCACTCCTCGGCCCGTCTGGAGCGTTACCTGCAACTGTGCGCCGAGCACAACATCCAGGTGTGCGTGCCGACGACCCCGGCCCAGATCTACCACTTGCTGCGTCGCCAGGTGATCCGTCCGCTGCGCAAGCCGCTGGTGGTACTCACGCCGAAGTCGCTGTTGCGTCACAAACTGGCCGTTTCGACCCTGGAAGATCTGGCCCAAGGTTCGTTCCAGACCGTGATTCCAGAGATCGACACGCTGGACGCCGCCAAGGTCACTCGCCTGATCCTGTGCAGCGGCAAGGTCTACTACGATCTGCTGGAAAAACGCCGTGCCGAAGGCCGCGAAGACATCGCCATCGTGCGTATCGAGCAGCTTTATCCGTTCCCGGAAGATGACCTCATGGAGATCATCGCGCCTTACACCAACCTCACGAACGTTGTGTGGTGTCAGGAAGAACCGATGAACCAGGGCGCCTGGTACAGCAGCCAGCATCATCTGCGTCGCAGCATCGGCAACCACAACAAGGCCCTGGTCCTTGAGTACGCCGGTCGTGATGCTTCTGCTGCACCTGCCTGTGGTTATGCGTCGATGCACGCCGAGCAGCAGGAAAAACTGCTGCAAGATGCTTTCACTGTTTAACGCCTTCGCGCTGACTGAAACCGAATTTTAAGGACCTACAGATAATGGCTATCGAAATCAAAGCCCCGTCATTCCCGGAATCGGTTGCCGATGGCACCGTTGCCACCTGGCACAAGAAACCAGGCGAGGCCGTCAAGCGTGACGACCTGATCGTCGACATCGAGACCGACAAAGTCGTTCTGGAAGTGTTGGCCGAAGCTGACGGCGTGCTGGGCGCGATCGTTGCTGAAGAGGGCGCTACCGTTCTGTCGAACCAGGTACTGGGTTCGATCGAAGAGGGCAGCGCTGCTGCCGCTCCTGCTCCTGCCGCCGCTGCACCGGCTGCTTCTGCCCCTGCTGCACCGGCTGCGGGTGGCGAAGACCCAATCGCTGCACCGGCTGCACGTCAACTGGCGGAAGAAAACGGCATCAACCTGGCTTCCATCAAGGGCACTGGCAAAGATGGCCGCGTGACCAAGGAAGACGTGGTTGCCGCCGTTGAAGCCAAGAAGAACGCTCCGGCTGCCGCACCTGCCAAGGCTGCAGCGCCTGCTGCCGCTGCGCCTGTGTTTGCCGCTGGCGACCGCACCGAGAAGCGCGTACCGATGACTCGCGTACGTGCCACCGTGGCCAAGCGCCTGGTTGAAGCACAGTCGAACATGGCGATGCTGACCACCTTCAACGAAGTCGACATGACCGAAGTCATGGCCCTGCGTTCGAAGTACAAGGACCTGTTCGAGAAGTCCCACAACGGCGTGCGCCTGGGCTTCATGTCGTTCTTCGTGAAAGCGGCCACCGAAGCGCTGAAGCGCTTCCCGGCAGTCAACGCTTCCATCGACGGCGGCGACATCGTTTACCACGGCTACTCGGATATCGGCGTTGCCGTCTCCAGCGACCGTGGCCTGGTGGTTCCAGTACTGCGTAACGCCGAGCTGATGAGCCTGGCCGAAATCGAAGGCGGCATCGCCGGCTTCGGCAAGAAAGCCCGTGACGGCAAGCTGACCATCGACGAGATGACCGGCGGTACCTTCACCATCACCAACGGTGGTACCTTCGGTTCGATGATGTCGACGCCGATCGTCAACCCACCGCAAGCCGCGATCCTGGGCATGCACAACATCATCCAGCGTCCGATGGCCATCAACGGCCAGGTTGTGATCCGCCCAATGATGTACCTGGCACTGTCTTACGATCACCGCCTGATCGACGGTAAAGAAGCCGTGACGTTCCTGGTGACCATCAAGAACCTGCTGGAAGACCCGGCTCGCCTGCTCCTGGACATCTGATAGAAGCAGTTGCACGTTGCGAGCTACAAGCTGTAGGAAAAAGCAGCTTGGCTTGCAACGTGTGGCTAGAAGCTTGTCGCAAATAGAGGATCTATTTTCATGACACAGAAATTTGACGTTGTAGTGATTGGTGCAGGCCCTGGCGGCTATGTTGCCGCCATCAAGGCCGCGCAACTGGGCCTCTCCACTGCTTGCATCGAAAAATACACCGACAAGGAAGGCAAACTGGCGCTGGGCGGTACTTGCCTGAACGTAGGTTGCATTCCGTCCAAGGCGCTGCTGGACAGCTCCTGGAAATTCCACGAAGCCCAAGACGGCTTCGCGATCCACGGCATCAACCATGCTGGCGTGACCATGGACGTGCCAGCAATGGTCGGCCGTAAAGCCAACATCGTCAAAGGCCTGACTTCCGGCGTTGCCACCTTGTTCAAGGCCAACGGCGTGACGTCGATTCAAGGCCACGGCAAGCTGCTGGCTGGCAAGAAAGTTGAAGTCACCAAGCCAGACGGTTCGGTTGAAGTCATCGAAGCCGAAAACGTGATCCTGGCCCCAGGTTCGCGTCCAATCGACATTCCGCCTGCACCTGTCGATAACAACGTGATCGTTGATTCGACCGGCGCCCTGGAATTCCAAGCCGTACCTAAGCGCCTGGGCGTGATCGGCGCTGGCGTGATCGGTCTGGAGCTGGGTTCGGTATGGTCGCGTCTGGGCGCTGAAGTCACCGTGCTGGAAGCCCTGGATACATTCCTGCTGGCTGCCGACACCGCGGTGTCCAAGGAAGCGCTGAAAACCCTGACCAAACAAGGTCTGGACATCAAGCTCGGCGCCCGTGTTACCGGTTCCAAGGTCAACGGCGAAGAAGTCGTAGTGACCTACACCGATAAAGACGGCGAGCAGACCATCACCTTCGACAAGCTGATCGTCGCCGTGGGCCGCCGCCCAGTGACCAACGACCTGCTGGCTTCCGACAGCGGCGTGAACATCGACGAGCGTGGTTTCATCCACGTTGACGATCATTGCGCCACCACCGTGCCTGGCGTCTATGCCATTGGCGACGTGGTTCGTGGCATGATGCTGGCCCACAAGGCTTCCGAAGAGGGCATCATGGTTGTTGAGCGCATCAAGGGTCACAAGACCCAGATGAACTACGACCTGATCCCATCGGTTATCTACACCCACCCGGAAATTGCATGGGTCGGCAAGAACGAACAGCAGTTGAAAGCTGAAGGCGTTGAAGTTAACGTCGGCACCTTCCCGTTTGCCGCTTCTGGCCGTGCCATGGCAGCTAACGACACCGGTGGTTTTGTCAAAGTCATCGCTGATGCCAAGACTGACCGCGTATTGGGCGTCCACGTGATTGGCCCAAGCGCTGCAGAACTGGTTCAGCAAGGCGCAATCGGCATGGAATTCGGCACCAGTGCCGAGGACCTGGGCATGATGGTCTTCTCCCATCCGACCCTGTCCGAAGCGTTGCACGAAGCCGCGTTGGCAGTGAATGGCGGCGCCATCCACATCGCCAACCGCAAGAAGCGCTAAGCGAGATAATAAGAAACCACGGCGGAGTTGCCCGTCGTGAGCCTTGCGCGCAAGACTCACCGCGGAATATCCGCTGGACGCAGCCTTGCGCAGCTTTACGGGCCATAAGCCCCGCAAGTTGCGCAAGCAGCAGTCACAGGTGGCGCGGCACTCATAATGAGCGCAGCGCCGAATGCGCAGTACCTAACGAAGACGGTAAAAAGCATGAATCTTCACGAGTATCAGGGTAAGCAGCTGTTCGCTGAATACGGCCTGCCAGTTTCCAAGGGCTACGCAGTAGACACCCCGGAAGCAGCAGCAGAAGCTTGCGACAAAATCGGCGGCAGCGAGTGGGTTGTCAAAGCCCAGGTCCACGCCGGTGGTCGCGGTAAAGCGGGCGGCGTCAAGCTGGTTCGCAGCAAAGAAGACGCCAAGGCCTTCGCACAGCAGTGGCTGGGCAAGCGTCTGGTGACTTACCAGACTGATGCCAATGGCCAACCAGTCACCAAGATCCTGGTTGAATCGTGCACTGATATCGCTAAAGAGCTGTACCTGGGCGCTGTCGTTGACCGTTCGAGCCGTCGCATCGTGTTCATGGCTTCCACCGAAGGTGGCGTGGACATCGAGAAAATCGCTCACGAAACCCCAGAAAAAATTCTGAAGGCCACTATCGATCCACTGGTTGGCGCGCAGCCATTCCAGGGTCGCGAACTGGCTTTCCAGCTGGGTCTGGAAGGCAAGCAAGTTGCCCAGTTCGCCAAGATCTTCGTTGGTCTGGCCAAACTGTTCCAGGATCACGATCTGGCCCTGCTGGAAGTGAACCCGCTGGTGATCAAGGCTGACGGCGATCTGCACTGCCTCGACGCCAAGATCAACATCGACGCCAACGCCATGTACCGTCAGCCTAAGCTGAAGACTTTCCACGATCCGTCGCAAGACGATCCGCGCGAAGCGCACGCTGCCAAGTTCGAACTGAACTACGTAGCCCTGGAAGGTAACATCGGCTGCATGGTCAACGGTGCTGGCCTGGCCATGGGTACCATGGACATCGTCAACCTGCATGGCGGCAAGCCAGCCAACTTCCTCGACGTAGGTGGTGGCGCTACCAAGGAACGCGTTACCGAAGCGTTCAAGATCATCCTGTCCGACTCCAACGTCGCTGCAGTACTGGTCAACATCTTCGGCGGCATCGTTCGTTGCGACATGATTGCCGAAGGCATCATCGGTGCAGTGAAAGAAGTCGGCGTTAAAATCCCGGTTGTTGTTCGCCTTGAAGGTAACAACGCTGAACTGGGCGCTAAAGTACTGGCAGAAAGCGGTTTGAACATCATCGCGGCTACCAGCCTGACCGACGCTGCTCAACAAGTTGTCAAAGCTGCGGAGGGCAAGTAATGAGCGTCCTGATCAATAAAGACACCAAAGTTATCTGCCAGGGTATTACCGGTTCGCAAGGTAGTTTCCACACCCAGCAAGCCATCGAGTACGGCACCCAGATGGTGGGTGGCGTAACGCCAGGCAAAGGCGGCACCGAGCACCTGGGCCTGCCCGTGTTCAACACCGTGAAAGAAGCCGTAGAAGCCACTGGCGCCACCGCCAGCGTGATCTACGTTCCAGCTCCTTTCTGCAAGGACTCGATCCTGGAAGCGGCATTCGGCGGCATCAAGCTGATCGTCTGCATCACCGAAGGCATTCCTACCCTGGACATGCTGGACGCTAAAGTTAAGTGCGACGAGCTGGGCGTAGTCCTGATCGGCCCTAACTGCCCAGGCGTGATCACCCCAGGCGAATGCAAGATCGGCATCATGCCAGGTCACATTCACTTGCCAGGTAAAGTCGGTATCGTTTCCCGTTCCGGCACCCTGACCTACGAAGCTGTGAAGCAGACCACTGACGCCGGTTTCGGTCAGTCGACTTGCGTCGGCATCGGCGGTGACCCGATCCCAGGCTCCAACTTCATCGACATCCTGAAGCTGTTCCAGGAAGACCCGAAGACCGAAGCGATCGTAATGATCGGTGAGATCGGCGGTTCGGCTGAAGAAGAAGCGGCTGCCTACATCAAGGCCCACGTGACCAAGCCGGTTGTTTCCTACATCGCTGGTGTGACTGCCCCTGCGGGCAAGCGCATGGGCCATGCTGGCGCAATCATCTCTGGCGGCAAAGGCACTGCAGACGAGAAATTCGCTGCACTGCAAGACGCAGGCGTTAAAACCGTGCGTTCGCTGGCAGACATCGGCAAGGCCCTGGCCGAGCTGACCGGTTGGGCTGTCAAGTAAGCCTCGCGCTTAGCTGACGCTTCACCACACAAAGGCCACCTTCGGGTGGCCTTTGTGCATTCTGGGCTTGCGAACATTGCCCTCTGTAGGAGCGAGCTTGCTCGCGAAAAACCTCAACGATAACGCGTGCTTCCTGAATGAGCGCGGCGCCTGTGAGTTTTTCGCGAGCAAGCTCGCTCCTACAAAACCTGAATGGGCAAATTAAGTATGAAAACGCGACATTCAAATGTCGCTTATCGGACAGTCCGCCCCGCAACAGTGCGTTTGTCAGCCTAATTCTGTACTCTAGCCGCCTCTTTATGCGTCCGCGTCCCAAAAGGAAGCTGCGCGCTAGACCGGTCGGTCCCCACAAGGGCCGGCAGCATTTCCCTCATCCATAGGGAAGCCCTCTCTAAATTCCGATTCAGTAGTGTGGTATTTCCTCAAATGAAAGTGTTGAAAAGCCAGGATATCCTGGCGCTGGGCTTTATGACCTTTGCCCTGTTCGTGGGCGCCGGCAACATCATCTTCCCGCCTATCGTTGGTTTGCAGTCCGGGCCGCATGTGTGGATGGCGGCGCTGGGCTTTCTGATCACCGCAGTCGGTTTGCCGGTGGTCACGGTGATCGCCCTGGCCAAGGTCGGTGGTGGCATGGATGCGCTGAGCAGCCCGATTGGCAAGATCGCCGGTGGCCTGCTGGCGGCAGCGGCCTACCTGGCCGTGGGCCCGCTGTTTGCGACCCCGCGCACCGCAACCGTGTCGTTTGAAGTAGGCCTGGCGCCCTTGACCGGTGAAAGCCCGTTGGCGCTGTTCCTCTACAGCTCGGTGTATTTTTTGGTGGTGTTCTTTGTCTCACTGTACCCGGGTCGACTGCTGGACACCGTGGGCCGTTTCCTGGCGCCGCTGAAGATCATCGCCCTGGCCATTCTCGGTATCGCTGCGTTTGCCTTGCCTGCGGGTGAGGTGGGGGTTGCCACGCCGGAATACGTGGCCGCGCCGTTCTCCCAAGGCTTTATCAATGGTTACCTGACCATGGATACCCTGGGCGCCCTGGTGTTCGGCATCGTGATCGTCAACGCGATCCGCTCCCGTGGCGTCGAGTCGCCCAAGCTGATCACCCGCTACGCGATCATTGCCGGGCTGATTGCCGGCGTGGGCCTGGCGCTGGTGTACGTCAGCCTGTTCCGCCTGGGTTCGGGCAGCCATGCCGTGGCCGCGGGTGCCAGTAATGGCGCAGCAGTACTGCACGCCTACGTGCAATACACGTTCGGCTCCCTGGGCAGTGGTTTCCTCGCCGTGCTGATTTCCCTGGCATGCCTGGTGACTGCCGTGGGCCTGACCTGTGCCTGCGCCGAGTACTTCAGCAAGATCCTGCCACTGTCCTACAAGACCCTGGTGGTGATCCTGGCGCTGTTCTCGCTGTTTGTGTCCAACCTGGGCCTGACCAAACTGATTGCCTTCTCGATTCCGGTGCTGACCGCGATCTACCCGCCGTGCATCGTGTTGGTGGCCCTGAGCTTCTGCAAAGGGTTTTGGCAGGAACAGGGCCGTATTGTCGGCCCGGTGATGCTGGTGTCGTTCATCTTTGGCTGCATCGACGCACTCAAGGGCGCGGGCCTGGCGGGTTGGATGCCAACGCAGTTGGTAAACCTGCCGTTGAGCGAACAAGGCTTGGCGTGGCTGGTGCCGTCGGTGATGACGCTGGTGGCGGCGGTGGTGATTGACCGTATGCTGGGCAAGCGCAGCGAAGCCATCGCGTAACACGCGGTTTGTGCTGTACTGAAATGCCCCGTATCAAACGATACGGGGCATTTTTTTGAGTCGCAGGCAGTGTCTTTTTTTTGGGAATGGCGTCAAAAATCTCAAGTTGAAAACACTGGTCGGTGTGGGAGCTGGCTTGCCTGCGATGGCGGCACATCGGTTGGCGCGGTGGTGACTGCAAAGACGCTATCGCAGGCAAGCCAGCTCCCACATTTGGACTGTGTCGGCCCTATCATCCTGTGTACAAGGACCCGCATGTCGTTTGTCGAAACTAATCAAGTCCATCTGCTTGCCGCTCTTTGGTTCATCCTCTGCTGGGGCGGCTACACCCGTTACGCCACTTGGAAAGCCCGGGACACGGCGTGCCTGGCCAGTGTGTTGCACCTGTACCGTGAAGACTGGATGCGCCGCATGCTGCTGCGCGACAACCGTATCGCCGACGCTAGTGTGATCGGTAACTTGGAGCGCAATGCCTCGTTCTTTGCCTCCAGCACCTTGATCATCCTCGCCGGTATTCTCACGGTGCTGGGGGCTTCGGAACGCGCAGTGTCACTGCTGGCAGATATTCCCATGGTGCAGCAGGCATCCCAGGGCATGTCGGAGATCAAATTGCTGTGCCTGGCACTGGTGTTCGTCTACGCCTTTTTCACCTTCAGTTGGTGCATGCGCCAGTACAATTTCGCGGCAGTGCTGGTGGGCTCGGCGCCCATGATCGGTGAGCGGCATGTGTCGGAGCAGGAGCGCAAGGCATTTGCTTTGCGGGCGGCGCGAGTGATTTCGATGGCGGCCAACCAGTTCAACTTTGGCCTGCGTGCTTATTACTTCGGCATGACCATGCTGGCCTGGTTTGTCAGCCCCTGGTTGTTCATGTTGATGAGCAGCGGGGTGGTGTTGGTGCTGTACCGCCGTGAGTTCCATTCGGATGTATTGCAGGTGATGGTGTATACGCCAACCGATATGCCGGCAGTCGAGGCTGTAAAAGACGGCGCATCGTAGCGCTGGCAGCAAATAGCAGACAAAGAAAAGCCCGCTTAGTCAGCGGGCTTTCTTTTTGCTGCAATACAGCTTTAAACCGTGCGATTACTGCTTGGCAGGTTCTGCTGGTGCGGCAGGTGCAGCTTCTTTTGCAGCCGCTTCGTTCGATTCGGCCTGAGCTTTGGCAGCTTCGGCGTTTTCTTTCGCAGCGTCGTTCACTTTATCCTGTGCTTTAGCCATATCTTGCTGAGCTTGCTCAGAATGTGCAGCAGCGTCTTGGGCTTTGTCTTCGGATTTCTTGTCGCAGGCAGCCAGACCGAGAGCAGCGGCCAGCATCATGGAAATAGCTAATGTCTTACGCATGGGGTGTTTCTCCTTATTGAAGATATCTACTGGCCTTTCGAACCCAAGGGGCCAGCATTAGTTCCTTATGTCCCACAGATATATAGCATGTTTCGTACAGGAACTTTATCCAGTCATTCCCGTCCGCTGAATTCACACTAATAAGAGTCTAAAAACAATGACCGAAAACCCTTTGTTAGAGCGTGCCGTGCGCTTCGTTTCGGCCCTGCGCCATTGCCAGGTGCTGGGTGTGAGTGTTCATCAAGCCAGCGAGGAGGGCATGACCCTCGTACTGCCGTATGGGCCGCATATCGTCGGTGACCCCCTGAGCGGGGTGATCCATGGCGGCGCGCTCACCTCGTTGATGGACACCGCCTGCGGCATGGCGACCCTGTGCGTATTGCCCGAATTCGAAGTGTGCCCGACCCTGGACCTGCGTATCGACTACATGCATCCCGCCGAACCCCACAAGCCGGTCTATGGCTTCGCGCAATGCTACCGGGTGACCACCGACGTGATCTTCACCCGTGGCGTTGCCTATCAGGATGACCCGCAACAACCTATTGCCCATGTGGTGGGTACGTTCATGCGCATGGGCAAGCGCCTCAAAGGCACCCAAGGCTTGGGCACGGTCATCAAGGGAGAGCAGGCATGACGCATCGGTTCAAGACCCGCCTGGAGCAAGCCCTTGATCGTGGCGACTATGACGCGCTGCTCGAGTTGGTGCCCTATGCCAGGTTGATCGGCATCGAATGCACCCGTCTGGGGGATGAGTTGCTGTTTCGCCTGCCGGCCAACAAGGACAATATTGGTAACCCGATATTGCCAGCGTTGCATGGCGGGGTGATCGCCGGCTTCATGGAGCTGGCCGCCGCCCTGCACTTGCTGGTGTTCACGGGCGCTCCAGGCCTGCCGAAAATCATCGACTTCTCCCTGGATTACCTGCGCGCCGGCCAGTTTCGTGACACCTATGCCAAGTGCCAGGTATGGCGCCAGGGCCGGCGCGTGGCTAACGTGGCGATTACCGCCTGGCAGAGCACCCCGGCCGAGCCGATTGCCACCGCCCGGGCACATTTCAAAATTGAGGAATTGGCCCGCCCTTGAAATCCTGGCCTGAGCCCCCAACTTTGATGACAACCCGCCGCCAACCCTTTCGGGCGCGGCCACTGCCATCCAATTGGAGTTTGATGACCATGAGTGTGGAAACTCAAAAGGAAACCCTGGGCTTCCAGACCGAGGTGAAGCAACTGCTGCACCTCATGATCCATTCGCTGTATTCCAACAAGGAAATTTTCCTTCGCGAATTGATCTCGAACGCCTCTGACGCTGTCGACAAATTACGTTTCGAAGCCCTGTCCAAGCCTGAGTTGCTGGAAGGCGGCGCGGAACTGAAGATCCGTGTGAGCTACGACAAAGACGCCAAGACCGTCACTCTCGAAGACAACGGTATCGGCATGAGCCGTGACGATGCGATCACCCACCTGGGGACCATCGCCAAATCCGGCACCGCAGATTTCATGAAGAACCTGTCGGGCGACCAGAAAAAAGACTCTCACCTGATCGGCCAGTTCGGCGTGGGCTTCTATTCGGCCTTCATCGTCGCCGACAAGGTTGAAGTTTTCAGCCGCCGCGCCGGCCTCGACGCCAGCGAAGGTGTGCACTGGGCTTCCAAGGGCGAGGGCGAATTTGAAATCGCCACTATCGACAAGGCTGACCGCGGCACCCGCATCGTGCTGCACTTGAAAGCCGGTGAAGACGAATTCGCCGATGGCTGGCGCCTGCGCAACATCATCAAGAAGTACTCCGACCACATCGCGTTGCCGATCGAGTTGCCCAAGGAACAGACGGTTGCCGAAGGCGAAGAAGCCCCGGCGGTGGAGTGGGAAACCGTCAACCGCGCCAGCGCCCTGTGGACCCGTCCGCGTACCGAGATCAAGGACGAGGAATACCAGGAGTTCTACAAGCACATCGGCCACGACTACGAGAACCCGCTGAGCTGGAGCCACAACAAGGTTGAAGGCAAGCTCGAATACAGCTCGCTGCTCTACGTACCGGCCCGTGCTCCGTTCGACCTGTACCAGCGTGAAGCGCCAAAAGGCCTGAAGCTCTACGTGCAGCGTGTGTTCGTGATGGACCAGGCGGAATCCTTCCTGCCGCTGTACCTGCGCTTTATCAAAGGTGTGGTCGACTCCAACGACCTGTCGCTGAACGTGTCGCGGGAAATCCTGCAGAAAGACCCGATCATCGACTCCATGAAGTCGGCGCTGACCAAGCGCGTACTCGACATGCTGGAAAAACTGGCGAAGAACGAGCCTGAGCAATACAAGAGCTTCTGGAAAAACTTCGGCCAGGTGATGAAAGAAGGCCCGGCGGAAGATTTTGCCAACAAGGAAAAAATTGCCGGCTTGCTGCGTTTTGCTTCGACTCAGGGCGAAGACGGCGAGCAGGTTGTGTCCTTGGCTGACTACCTGGCACGCGCCAAGGAAGGTCAGGACAAGATCTACTACCTGACCGGCGAAACCTATGCCCAGGTCAAGAACAGCCCGCACCTGGAAGTCTTCCGCAAGAAAGGCATCGAAGTGCTGCTGCTGACCGACCGTATCGATGAGTGGCTGATGAGCTACCTCACCGAGTTCGACGGCAAGACCTTTGTCGACGTGGCCCGTGGTGACCTGGACCTGGGTAACCTGGACTCCGAAGAAGACAAGAAAGAAGCCGAAGAAGTCGCCAAGTCCAAAGAGGGCCTGGTGGAACGCATCAAGGCTTCCCTGGGCGAAGCAGTCAGTGAAGTGCGGGTTTCCCACCGCCTGACTGAATCCCCGGCGATCCTGGCCATCGGCGAGCAGGACCTGGGCATGCAGATGCGCCAGATCCTCGAAGCCAGCGGGCAGAAAGTGCCGGACTCCAAGCCGATCTTCGAATTCAACCCGTCTCACCCGCTGATCGAGAAACTCGATGGCGAGCAGAGCGAAGAGCGGTTTGGCGACCTGTCGCACATCCTCTTCGACCAGGCCGCCCTGGCAGCCGGCGACAGCTTGAAGGACCCGGCCGCGTATGTGCGCCGACTGAACAAGCTGTTGGTTGAATTGTCGGTTTAACACCGATGTAGAAAAACCCGCTTCGGCGGGTTTTTTCATTTGTAGGAGCGAGCTTGCTCGCGAAAAACGTCAACGATAACGCGTACATCCTGAATCAACGCGGTGCCCTGAAGTTTTTCGCGAGCAAGCTCGCTCCTACAGTCGCATTACCGTTTCTGCGTGTACCTCAACTGGAGTGAATGATGAGCCAAGTCACTGTACGTTCCGTGGTCTATCAGATTGATGGCCAGTCTTATGAAAGCCGACTGGCGTTCGATGCCAGCCACAAAGGCCCGCTTCCGGGTTTGCTGATGGCGCCGAACTGGATGGGCGTGAGTGCGGGGGCCGAAGAGATCGCCAAGGCCGTTGCTGGCAAAGGCTACGTGGTGTTGATTGCCGACCTCTACGGGCAAACCGTGCGGCCTTCAAATGGCGATGAGGCCGGTGCGGCGATGATGCCGTTGAAGAATGATCGCCCGCTGCTGAACAAACGCATGCAAGCGGCCTTCGAGCAACTGCAAGGCCAGACTGAAGCCGCAGTGGGCACGTCGAAACTGGCCACCTTCGGCTTCTGCTTTGGCGGTTGCTGCTCCCTGGAGCTGGCCCGTACCGGTGCGCCGTTGAAGGCCGCTGTGTCGTTCCACGGCACGCTGGATACGCCGAACCCGGCGGACGCGAAGAACATCAAGGGTTCAGTGCTGGTGCTGCATGGCGCCTCGGACCCGTTGGTGCCCAAAGAGCAACTGCCGGCGTTCGAAGATGAAATGAACGCGGCGGGTGTGGATTGGCAGTTGCTCAGCTACGGCGGCGCAGTGCATTCCTTCACCGACCCCCATGCCAATGTGCCAGGCAAGATGATGTACGACGCGAAGACCGCTGCTCGGGCGTTCCAGGCGATGCATAACTTGTTGGATGAAGTGTTCACGGGTTGATGCTTCGGCGCCTGTTGCGGCCTTTTCGCGAGCAAGCCCGCTCCCACATTTGACTGCGTTCACAGGTCGAAATGTGGGAGCGGGCTTGCTCGCGAATGCTATTTAACAGGCAACTCGATTCTTTCTGATTCCCCCGGCACAGTGGGCCAATCCCCAGCCGCCCAGCGCTGCCTCGCCTGCTCGATCACCGCCGGATCACTCGCCACAAAATTCCAGTTGATCCGCCGTGGCCCATCCAACGGAGCCCCGCCAAATACCATCAGGTGGCAATCACTCTCGGCATACAGGGTCATCTCCTGCCCGGTCGGCAATACCACCAGACTGTTCACCTCCAGCGCTTCACCATCCAACTGCACCTCACCCTCAAGCACATACACCGCAAGTTCCTCATGCTCATCGGCAATCAGCAGGGTCGTGGCGGTTTGCATCTGCACTTCGGCATACAGCGTCGGCGACAGCACCGGCACGGGTGATTTGAGGCAAAAACCATTACCGGCGATCAAGCGGATGTGCACACCGAGGTTATCGCTCACCGGCAAGCTCGCCGCGGGGTGATGGCTGTAGTGTCCCGGCCCGGTCTCGTGGTCCTTGGGCGAGGCCAGCCACACCTGCAGGCCATGCAGGTTGAAACCGCTGGCCTTGATCGCTTGCGGTGTGCGTTCGACGTGGGCAATCGCGCTGCCGGCGGTCATCCAGCTGACATCGCCGGCTTGCACCACCTGGTCTGAGCCAAGGCTGTCCTTATGCTGCAAGGCGCCTTCAAACAGGTAGGTGAGAGTGGACAGGCCAATGTGGGGATGCTGGCGGATATTCATGCCGGTACCGGGCGCGTAGCGGGTCGGCAGCATATGGTCGAAAAACACAAAGGGCCCGACGCTGCGGCATTCACGCGAGGGCAGGGGGCGCAGGATGGGCTGGCCTTCTACATCTTCGGGGCGAGGGCGAATTACGGTGAGGGTAGTCATGGGCATCCCAGTCTGAGCGGGTTGGATGCTTTGAGCATAACCCGCTCGGTGGGAAGTTGGGGCTATTGGCTGAAGGCGCCTTCCGACAATTTCGTCTCGATAGTGACTTCGGCGGTGGTCATCAGCTTATGTACCGGGCACTTATCGGCCACCCGATGCAGTTCATCGCGCTGGGCGTCGGTGAGTACGCCCTTGAGGGTCAGCTTGACGTTGAGCTTGTATTTACCCTTCTGCTCCTCGGCGCTGTCGTGGGTGACCTCCACGGTCACGCCGGTCAGCGGGATATCTTTTTTCTGCGCGTAGAGCCTTACGGTCAAGGCTTTGCACGACGCCAGCGCAGCATCGAAATAATCGTGAGGGGAGGGGGCCGAATCGTCACCGCCCAGGCTCTTGGGCAGGTCGGTAAACAGTTCGTGATTATTGATATTCACGCTGTGACGGAAGTTTTCAGCGTTGAGCGTATTGACGGTAACAGGCATGGCAAACCTCGTAAGGGCGCAGGATGAAGGTCATGCAGTTATAGAGCATGCTGGCACTCCAGTGTTCCGGTTTTTTCCATGCTGAACCCGCAAGGCTGGCGCAAGGTCTACCCGTATCCGCCCTTATTGAGGTTTTACCGTGTTTGGAGCCCGCCTGAGTCTCGCCTTGTTGCTCGCCGCCAGCAGCCTTGTCGCGCAGGCCCGTGACTATGCCTACAGCGACGCGCACCTGCATTACGTGGATTTTTTCCAGGAAACCGCCGGCATGGACAAGCTGCTCAAGGCCATGGCGGACAACCGCATTGAGCACGTCATGATTTCCGGGATTCCCGTGGCCAAGAAATGGCACGAAGACGAGCCCAAGCGCCCGCGCTACTACGCCGGTGATGACGCCGATGCCTATTGGTACAGCGCCACGGATGTGATCGTCGCGGCGGCGGTCAATAAACTTTCCCCCGCGCAACGCCAGCACTTTCATCCGTTCCTGGCCGGTTTCAATCCCAACGACAAGAACTCTGCGGCCCATATCCAGCGCATGCTCGACCTCAACCCAGGGCTGTGGCAAGGCATTGGGGAAGTGTTCACCCGCCACGATGACCTTACCGCCCTTACCTCGGGTGATACGCCGCGCGCCAATAACGAAGCCATGACGCGCATCTACCACCTGGCAGCCGAAAACGATCTGCCGGTGATGCTGCATTCCAACATCACCTCCAAACGTGAGCGCAACCCGCTGTACCTGGCGGAAGTCGAGCAGCCGCTACGCAACCACCCGCACACGCGTTTTATCTGGGCCCATGCCGGTACCAGCAAGGAAATTCACCGTCATCAGGTGCAAATGGATTTTTTGCTGCCCACCTTGAATCGTCTGCTTGAGGCGTATCCCAACCTGTATATCGACTTGTCCTGGAGCATGCTCACGCCGTATCTGCTGGATGAGGCGGGTAACCCTCGGCCTGAGTGGGTAAAGCTGGTGGAGCGCTTCCCGGATCGCTTCATGCTCGGCTCCGACGTGGTGGGGCGCTTCAATAAGTTGGGCAAGGAAATGCGCCGCTTCGACCCTTTCCTCGATGCGTTGCCCGAAGACGTTGCCCACAAGGTCGCGCGCGACAATTTTCTGGCCATCCTGCCCAAGCCGCATCGCGATGGCGATGCGCGTTGATATCGCGTTTTGGTCTTACGCCAATGACCTGAGGTGCCGATAACGTCCAAGAGACCCGCTGCAGGTGGATGCAGTACTTTTGGAAGGAACCCTGGCATGAATATCCGCAGTTTGAATATCGCCCCTCGCGCCGGCCTGGGCTTTGGTGTGCTGGCGTTGATGGTGTTCGTCTTGGGCGGCTTTGCCCTGTTGCAGATGGCCAATATGCGCCAGCAGTCGGACCAGGTGGAAACCAACTGGCTGCCCAGCGTGATGGCGGTGGGGGAGATGAACCAGGACGTGTTGCGCATTCGGGCCCTGACGTTGCGCTTGCTGGTCAACCGCGACCCCCAGGCGGTGGCGCAGAACGAGCAGAAAATCGCCGAGATCAAAACCGATTTGCATCACGCTGAAGGCGTGTACGAGGCGTTGATTGTCTTGCCTGAGGAGCGCGTGCTGTTTGATCGCTTCAAGGTCGAGCAGCAGCAGTACCTGCAACGCCAGGAGCAGGTGGTGGGCCTATCCAAGGCCAATCGGCTGGAGGAGGCCATTGCGGTGGTCAATGGCGAAATGAATCAGATGGCCGACCAAATGGCTGTCACCCTGCGTGAGCTGGTTAATCTGAACAAGTCCAGCGCCAACGAGGCCGCCCGGCTGGCACAGCAGGTGTTCAGCCAGTCGCGGGTCTGGGTGATGGTCATGATTGGCGTCACAGCGTTGATCACGATCGGCCTGGCGGTGTGGCTCACGCGCAGCATCGTGCTGCCGCTGGCGCAGTCATTGAAAGTGGCCCAGGGTGTTGCCAGTGGCGACTTGACCGGCGAGATCAGGCTCAGTGGCAGCGACGAGCCGGCGCGCTTGCAGCAGGCGCTCAAGCGCATGCAGGAGAGTTTGCGCGACACTATCCGGCGCATATCTGAATCGTCGAACCAATTGGCGTCCGCGTCTGAAGAGCTCAGTTGCGTCACTGAGGATGCGACCCGTGGTTTGCACCAGCAGAACCAGGAAATCGAACAGGCGGCCACGGCAGTCAATCAGATGACGGTGGCGGTGGAGGAGGTGGCGAGCAATGCCGTGGCCACTTCCCAGGCATCTCGCGAATCCGACCGGATTGCCCAGCAAGGGCGTGAACAGGTGCAGCAGACGGTGGTGTCGATTGAAGCCCTGGCGACCGATGTGACCGCCAATGTGACCCAGGTCGAGGAGTTGGCGCAAAAGGTCTATGGCATCAGCACAGTGCTGGACGTGATTCGCTCGATTGCCGAGCAAACCAACTTGCTGGCCCTGAACGCGGCAATTGAAGCGGCGCGAGCCGGGGATGCCGGGCGCGGGTTTGCGGTGGTGGCCGATGAGGTGCGGGCCTTGGCCCATCGCACGCAACAGTCGACCCAGGAAATCGAACAGATGATCAGCGGCATTCAGCAGGGCACCGACCTGGCCGTTAGCTCGATGCAGCAGAGCAACACGCGGGCGCGGTCCACGTTGGACATCGCCAAATCGGCGGGCATGGCCCTGGAAGAAATTGCCTCGGCGTTTACCTTGATCAACGAGCGCAACCTGGTGATTGCCAGTGCCTCGGAGGAGCAGGCGGCGGTGGCCCGAGAGGTGGATCGCAACCTGATGAATATCCGCGACCTGGCGCACCAGACATCGACCGGGGCTAACCAGACCAGTGCGGCGAGCCAGGAGCTGTCGCGGTTGGCGGTGGATCTGAATTCGATGGTGGCGCGGTTTTCGGTGTAGGGCTGGGGGGCGGGTTGGCCCATTCGCAGCATAGGTATCCACACAACTTGGTGGGCAGTAGCCGCCAACGGTAACCACGATGCGAAGCGAGCCGCTCTTGATCTTGATCTGCTTGTGATCTTGATCTCAGGCGCCCCGTTAAACCACGCTGGCCGGAATTCGACAGTGATTTGGGGGGTAAACCGGCAGGGATGCCGGTTTAGCCGCCCCGCGCCATGGATGGCGCGTGGCGGCGGCCCCCCAAATCACTGGCGGATTACGGGCACACCGAGCCTAAGCGAGGTGCCGAGTGGTGGGGCAAGAGCGTTTTGCTTACTTTTGCGCTTTTCAAAAGTGAGCCGCCGTCAGGGCGGAACCCTAAGTGGCCGTTACCTAAATAACGGATATGTACCCGGTCCAACTGTGTTGACTATCAGGCCGTCTTCGCAGGCAAGCCAGCTCCCACAGTTTGATCGCGGGGCGGCAGGTAGATAAGTGTCGGCTGTCAGGCCGTCACGGAAGCAAGCTTCCTCGCCACAGGTCCAGCGTCGCACCAAAGTTGTGTAGATGCCTATGCCCTTCGCAGGCAAGCCGCCTCTTATCAAACAAAAAATAACTCATTGTTTTTGCTCTTAAAAATCACGCCGCTTTAACTAGCTGCATCCCCAGCTTGCGTGCCTTGCGCTCCAAGGCACGCATCTGCCGATCACGGCTCCTTTCTTCAAATTCCTCGATCCCTTTCTCTACATAAGGCTGGCCTTTGGTCAGCATCGCGTAGATCAAGCGCGCCAGTTGATGGGCTGTCGCTTTGATCGCGCAACAGGTATCCATTCGGGTCAGGCGAGCGCGATGGCTGGCACCGATAAAGCTTTTGTCATTGCGGGCGATTGAGGCTGCCTGCTTCAGGGCTTGTGCGGCTCGATTGATAACCTTCACGGTTTTACCGGGAAGGGGCTTGCCCCCTGAGATCCTCGTCGGTGGAGCAAGTCCGAGCCAAGAGCAGAAGTGCTGTGAGGTGGGGAATCGTGACAAGTCCGCTCCCAACTCACTAGCTAAGACCAGTGCGGTGTCGATTCCTATAGTGGGGATCGCGGTTAAATCCACCCCCATTACCTTGTTCAAGGCTCGATGCAGGATCAACTGTTGCTCATTCGAACGGTGCGGATTACGTAGTGTTTTACTGGGCGCGATAACATCCGCTTGAAGAGTCGGCAGCCGTTCAAGTGCATAAGCAATGGCTTGGTCGCACTCACCAATCTGTTTTTCCAAGAAATCATAAGCCGCCAATTCCTGACTCAGCGCATGCAAGTGCTCTGCTCGCCAGTTACCCCGTAGGCTGCGGGCGACCGTGGCTTGGTCGGCTTTAACACGCTTGTCTCTAAGCATTGCGAGTACATCGGGATCGCGCTCGCCTTCAACGATTGCCCGCAAAATACTCATGCCTGTGACCCCGGCTATATTGCTGATGACTTGAGCCAACTGGATGTTCATCTGGACCAAAGCCTTTTGCATCCGGTTGAGGGCTTTGGCTTGGTCGCGAACTTTATTGCCACGCTGACGAACCAGTGAACGCAGTGAGCACACGCCGTCCGAAGGCCGAAAAGCGCCTCGTAACAGACCGTGTGTCATAAGCTGAAGTATCCACTGGCAATCAAGGACGTCGGACTTGCGCCCGGTTATTTGCCGAGTTGCACGGGAGTTAACGAGGTAGACCTCAAAACCGCGTCTATCCAGAATCTCGAAGAGCGGGATCCAATAAACCCCGGTCGCCTCCATCGCCACCACCTTGACGCCCATGGACTCAAACCAATCGGCCATGGCATACAAATCATCAGTGAAAGTAGAAAAGCGCCTAACGGGCTCATCGCATTTCGTCGGATCAACAGCGGCCAAATGCTCACGCCCGCCCACATCAACAGCACCGCAGTCAGGATGGATAACGGCGTTTTTCAAGGTAGTTGTCGCGTCCACCGTCGCGCTACGCGATTTTTATTACCACGGTCAGCTCCTTTTCGGGGTTCAGATACACCGTCCCGATAGGGTTCCAGTTGCGTGTCTCTCCTGACCATCGTTCCGGTCTTTTCTCTCTGGCCTGCCGGTATATCGCATCTCGACGAGCCAAGATTTCTCGGTCTTTTCCTTCATGACGTTGAGCCGGTGTTACGAAGCGGATCCGGCTATGACGGTGCACGGTGTTGTACCAGGTCATAAAATTCCTCACCCAGATACGCGCATCATCCAGGCTGGTAAACCCTGCCTGTGGCCACTGCGGGCAGTATTTCAGTGTCCTGAACAGTGATTCCGAGTACGGGTTGTCGTTGCTAACCCGTGGTCGACCGCGAGACGGCGTGATGCCCAGGTCATACATCTTGGTCAGTAACGTCACCGATTTCATTGGTGCACCATTGTCCGAGTGAAGCACCAGCGGCTGGCGCCAACACTTCTCCTGAGTCACGCTTCGTTGCAGCAACGCTGCCGCCTTTTCCCCGCTCTCGGCTTCATAAACTTCCCAGCCCACGGCTTTTCGGCTGTAGATGTCTTCGATCAGATAGAGGTAGTAAAATTTCCCGCGAACCGGGGACGGCAAGTAGGTGATGTCCCATGACCACACCTGATTAGCTGAAGTCGCTGCGTAAGTGGTCGGTGCCTCATGGCGATGCGGTCGCTTGGCTCTGGATCGGTGATGCTGCTGACCTGCCGCATGCAGCACACGATAAAAAGTCGCCTCCGAGGCTACATATCTTCCTTCATCGGCCAATTGCGGCACGATCTGGCTTGGCGGGAGGTGCGCATAAGCTTTGCTGTTGCACAGCGTCACGATGCCTTGTCGCTCAAGCTCACTGAGCGCGTTGTTCGGTATCGGCCTGAGCGTCGTCGTGCGTCCATCTGCCAAGAGTTCTTGCGGCAAGCTCCAGCGTTGCAGCGTCCTCAGTGAAATGCCTACCTCCTGACAAGCAGGCGCCCTGCGGGCGCCCGCCAGAATGGCTTCATTAAGCCAATCAACGAGTAAATACCGTTCTGGCAACAAGGTCAGGTGGCCTCGTCGTCGCTCCCCCAGTAGGCATTGAGCTTTTTTCGTAGTACCAGTAAGGCCGCTGTTTCAGCCAGGGCTGCATCTTTGCGGCGCAACTCACGTTCAAGTTCACGGATACGATTTTTATCATCCCGTGACTGTCCGGAGCTTGCAGTTTTCGCGGTTGACTGTTTCGTGCTGCCGGCGATAAAAGCGTTGCGCCAATCGGTTATTTGCTCGGGAAAAATACCTTTTCGTCGGCAGTACTCACCGATTTCCAGTTCCGATAGCGAACCTGTTTCTATGATGATCGCCAGCTTGGATTCGGCTGACCAATTTTCGGCCGGTTGCTTGGCATCGGACAATTGCGTTCCTCTGGCGGCAGCTTGTTTGCGCCAATAATGGAGAGACATATCGCTACAACCTTCGCGCCGAGCGACCTCCGCCGCCGAGAGGCTCAGGGGCGGAAGCATCATTTTCAGCAGCGCAGCTTTACGTTCTTCTGAATAGAAAGGCATGACCATACTCTTGCCGCCCCCGGAATGCTTTTCAAAAAGCGGGGGACACGACAACTACCCTGACACCGGGGGATAACCTCAAAACGCTTTTGGTTCTTGCGCGCCATGACAATTCCTCGCAGGATTGAATGACGCGTGCGGGGTACACGGTGGCGAGCGGATTCACTCTCTTATACGTGGTCACAGCTTGCTGTGCCGACAATGACTCCACGCCGATACCGTGCAGGCCACTCTCCCACTCGGGTGCTGTCACACCAGTGTTGGCTACGGCCTTTGCCCCGCACGCGTTCTTAAACCTTACGATGAACCAGTTTGATGCGCGACAGCGCTATGTCGAAGACTTAGTGGGGCCTCCCACATTCGACTGTATTCACAATTCAAAGGTGGGAGCTGGCTTGCCTGCGATGAGGGCGACGCGGTTTCAAATCAACGCGCAAAAAAAAGCCCCGAACCAGTCGGGGCTTTTTCATGTGATCAACCTGCGGGGCTTACTTGCCCTGCCAGCGCTTCAGTACCAGGGTGGCATTGGTGCCACCAAAGCCAAAGCTGTTGCTCATCACGGTATCGATCTTGGCGTTTTCAACGGTCTTGGTCAGGATCGGCATATCAGCCACAACCGGATCAATCTCGTCGATGTTGGCCGAGCCGGCCATGAAGTTGCCTTCCATCATCAGCAGGCAGTAGATCGCTTCGTGAACGCCAGCGGCGCCCAGGGAGTGACCCGACAGGCTCTTGGTGGAGCTGATCTTCGGAGCCTTGTCGCCGAATACCGCACGCACGCCTTCCATTTCCTTGGCATCGCCGACCGGGGTCGAGGTGCCGTGGGTGTTCAGGTAGTCGATTGGGGTGTCAACGGTGGACATTGCCATCTGCATGCAGCGGATGGCGCCTTCACCGCTTGGCGCAACCATGTCGTAGCCGTCGGACGTCGCGCCGTAGCCGACGATTTCCGCGTAGATCTTGGCGCCACGGGCCAGGGCGTGTTCCAGCTCTTCAACCACGACCATGCCGCCACCGCCGGCGATGACGAAACCGTCACGCTTGGCGTCGTAGGCACGGGAGGCTTTTTCCGGGGTTTCGTTGTACTGAGTAGACAGTGCGCCCATGGCGTCGAACAGGAACGACTGGCTCCAATGCTCTTCTTCACCGCCGCCGGCGAAGACGATGTCCTGCTTGCCCAGCTGGATCTGCTCAACGGCAGTCCCGATGCAGTGGGCGCTGGTGGCGCACGCGGAGGAGATCGAGTAGTTCACGCCCTTGATCTGGAATGGCGTGGCCAGGCAGGCGGAAACGGTGCTGCCCATGGTCCGCGTGACACGGTACGGGCCGACGCGCTTCACGCCTTTTTCGCGCAGGATGTCCAGCGCTTCCATCTGGTTGAGGGTCGATGCGCCGCCGGAGCCGGCGATCAGGCCGGTGCGTACGTTCGAAACCTGGTCTTCGCTCAGGCCGGAGTCGGCGATTGCGTCTTTCATGGCCAGGTAGGCGTAGGCGGCAGCGTGGCCGACGAAGCGATAGATCTTGCGATCGATCAGTTCTTCGAGGGGCAGGTCAATGGAGCCGGAAACCTGGCTACGCAGACCCATTTCGGCATATTCCGGGTTGAAGCGGATGCCAGGGCGACTTGCACGCAGGTTAGCGGTGACGGTCTCTTTGTCATTGCCCAGGCAAGAAACGATGCCCAGACCAGTGATAACGACGCGGCGCATGCGGATAACCCTTAAAAGTTGTCAGTGGAAGTGAATACGCCGACCCGAAGGCCTTCGGCAGTATAGATCTCGCGACCGTCGACAGTCACCGAACCGTCGGCGATGGCCAGGTTCAGCTTGCCCTTGAGGACGCGCTTGATTTGAATGTTATAGGTGACTTTCTTGGCGCTCGGCAGTACCTGGCCAAAGAACTTCACTTCGCCCGAACCCAGGGCGCGACCGCGGCCCGGCAGGCCTTGCCAGCCCAGGTAGAAACCGACCAGCTGCCACATGGCGTCAAGGCCCAGGCAGCCTGGCATCACAGGGTCACCTTCGAAGTGGCAAGCGAAGAACCACAGGTCAGGGGTGATATCCAGCTCGGCGACCAATTCACCTTTGCCGTACTTGCCACCCTCTTCGCTGATATGGGTGATGCGATCCACCATCAGCATGTTCGGGGCGGGCAGTTGCGCGTTACCTGGGCCGAACAGCTCACCGCGACTGCAGCGCAGCAGGTCTTCCCGAGTAAAGGCGTTTTGTTTGGTCATGCGAGCTCCTCAATAATCCCATGCGGCAGGGTAGGGCAAATCTTCCCGAACCGAATGAAGCGTTCATGCCTCATAGCGGCAGCCTACACATAGACTATTGCGTTGTAGTGAAAGTCACAGCGGCAAGGCACTGAATGTACACTTGTTCACTGAAATTTTAAACCGGGCCTGTTTATCGGCCCGTTCGGGTGCCTAAGACTGCCGCACTTTCGTCTTTCACGCCAGTCGCAGTTGGCTGATGGCGCGGCGCTATTGCACCCAGCGCTGCAGGATTTGCTGCAAATCCGTGCGTTTGAACGGCTTGGCCAGGTAATCGTTCATTCCGGCTGCCAGGCAGGCTTCGCGGTCGCCCTGCAAGGCGTTGGCCGTCAGGGCGATGATTGGTAGATCGGCGCAGCCGGGCAGTTGGCGAATCTGCCGCGTGGCTTCGTAGCCATCGATCAAGGGCAGGCGGCAGTCCATCAGGATGGCGGTGAAAATCAGGCTCTCGGCACTGCGGATCGCCTCGGCGCCGTCCGTGGCCAGGCTGACTTCAAAGCCCAGGCTGCGCAGCATCGCTTCGACCACGGTGCGGTTGACCGGGTTGTCTTCCACCAGCAGCACGTGGCGCCCGTCGCCGGCGCTGGCTTTGCCGAGCGCGTCAGGAGCGGCCACCGGCACATGCTGCTGGTCGATGGCCAGCGGAATTTCCAGGGTGAACACCGAGCCTCGACCTTCTTCGCTCTGGGCGCGCAAGGTACCTCCCATGCGCTCGGCCAGGGTGCGCGCAATCGGCAGGCCCAGGCCTGTTCCACCGTAACGCCTGGAAATCGAACTGTCGGCCTGCTGGAATGCATCGAACATCAAATCCAGGCGTTCGGCGGAAATACCAATGCCGCTGTCGCGCACGGTGCAGGTGAACCACACCAGCTCATGGTCCAGGGTTTGCCAGTGGGGCTCGACGGTCACGCTGCCACGTTCGGTAAATTTGAGTGCGTTGCCGATCAGGTTCACCAGGATCTGGCGGATCCGTGTCGGATCGCCGCGCACCCGCAGGGCCTCCATGCCCATGGGTATCGGCAGTTCCAGGCTCAGCCCGCGCTGCTGGGCGCTGTGTTGGAAAGCCTGGGCGCAGCTGTTGATCAGATCCGCCAGGTTGAACGCAATATGTTCCAGTTCCAGGGCGGCGCGTTCTATGCGCGAGAAATCAAGGATGTCATTGATCACCTTGAGCAAATGCTCGGTGGACTCGGACGCCAGCGCCGCATACTCGGTCTGCTCCTCGGTCATCTCGGTGGTTTCCAACAGTTGCAGCATGCCCAGTACACCATTCATGGGCGTGCGCAGTTCATGGCTCATCATCGCCAGGAAATCCGACTTGGCGTTGTTCGCCCGCTCGGCTTCTTCACGGGTCTGGATCAGCTGGGCCATGGCTTGCTGCTGTTCGCGACTGGCCTGTTGAAGGCCCTCGGCCAGGTTGTTGATATGCCGCGAAAGGTCGCCCAATTCCGAGTCATCGACGATCGGCAGTGGCGTTTTGTAGTCGCCTTGCTGGATGGCCTTGACCGCATGCCCCATGGCGCTGATCGGCTTTGACAGGCTCGCCGACAGGCGTCGCGCCAGCAGGAAGGTAAACAGCAGGGCGAACAGCGCCAGGATCCCGGCTTTGAATAGGATTTCCTGCTGGCGCTGGCTGAACGCATCGTTGGACATGCCCACGATCACCCGCCCCAGGTAATCCGCGCGGGGGGCCTTGGGTTCGTTGAGGTTGTCCTGGAAAAAGTCATTGTTGAGCTGAATGTGTTGCAGGCGGATCGGTGCCTGGAACACCTTCACCGACAGCGAGCGATCATGTCGCTCGGACGGCTGCTCCACGTACACCAGGATGTTCTCGGCGCTGTCCTGGATCTCGAGGAAGCGCACATGGGGGGTGGCCAAGGTCGCGCGCAGCAGGGTTTCAAGCACATCGTTGTTGCCGGAAATCACGCCGTACTCAGTGGCAGGCGCCAACTGGTTGGCGATCAATTGACCGGTGTGGTCCAGCTCCTGGCGCAAATCCTGGATGCGCACGAAGGTGAAGAAGGTGATGAGCAGCAGGGTCAACAGCAGCGCGGGGCCCAGGGTAATGAGCTGGGTGCGGGTGTTGATATCCCAACGACGGCGCAAGGTCATGGGCGTTTTTCTCCTTCTGCCAGGCGGGCGGCAACGGCGACTTCATCGACCTGTTCGATGCCCAGTGAGCGTGCGACTTGCGGGTTGCCCACGACTTTGAAGTGTTGCGGGTACAGCGTGTGCGGCCAATTGGCCGGCGGCTGGTCCAGCAGGTGATTCAGCACGGCGAGCCAGTCGGCCTGATCGCTGTAGGTGCTGGCCAGGCTGCCGGCCCGCACAAACCCGGCATTGGGCCCTACTAACGGCAGTTGCTGGGCATAACTGCTCAGCAACAGGTTTTTTACGGTCTTGGGGTTGTACAGGTTCGGGTCGTCGAGGCCCAGTAGCACGTCGCTGTTCTTGAACAGGTTTTGCAGCGGCCGGCTGTCACTGGTGTTCTCCCAGAGCTGGGGCACGATTTCCAGGCCCATGGGCTTGGCAGATTGAGTCAATTCGCGCAGCAGGAACTCGCTGCCAGCTTCGTAAAGCACGCCAACGCGCTGGGCCTGGGGCAGGATATGGGCGATCAGGCGCAACTGACGGTCCAGCGGCGGGTCGCTCCAGAGCAGGCTGATTTTCGCCGGATGGGTGTTGCCCAGGCGTTGCCGGGCCTGCAGGCGGCTGATGCGCAATACCAGGGTGGGCGGCCCTTGTTCATCCTGCAGTCGCCAGTCCAGGCCGGGCAGGTCAAGGAGGATCAGGCGGGTGCTGGCAGGCAAGTCCCTGGGCGCCGGCAACGCGTTGAGGGGGGTGAAGCTGACCTGGTCGTCGGGGCGCTGCTGGGCAAGGGCCTGGATAAAGGCGCGCACGCCGGCGCTGTCTTCGGCGGCCGTCAGCAGGATGTTGGCGCTCCACGCCGGCGCCGCCAGCAACAGGCACGCGAGCAGCAGGCCACGGCGCCAAAACCGTGAAACCAAGAGGGTCATCCGTGACTGATCGGCCATGTCAGAAGTCCAGCTCGGCGCTGAAGTAGAGAACGTGGCGATGGTCGTAGTTGTTGTCGGCCCAGGTGGTGGGCTGGTTGTCCAGGCGTTGTTGCAACATGCCCGCCAGCTCCACATTGGTTTTGCCTACGGCGATGCGCTTGGCCACCCGCAGGTCGACCCGCTGGAAGCGATACTGGTTGAGCGCGTCGTCGCCATAGTAGAACAAGGCGCTGGACCAACCCTGGCCCCATTCACGCAGCCAACCGGCCGAGCCGCTGTTACGCGCGGTTTGCGCCTTGTCCCGCGGGTTGCTGGAGGTGGCGTCTACATAAGCATAGGTCAGGCGCAGGCGGTCGGCGTTACTCACGCGCCAGTCGAACTGCGACTCGGCACCGCTAAAGCGCGCACTGTTGGCGTTGCTGGCGATGTATTGGTTGTTGCGCAGCGGCGAGCTGATCATGTCGGTGATTTCGTCATAGAACAGCTTCACGTCGACATTCAGCCCCAGCTCGGCAAAGAAGCCGTTGTAGCCCAGCTCGCGCGAGCGCATCAACTCTTTGTCGAGGTTGCCGGGGCCGCGCGTCACGACAAAATATTGCCCGGCGTTTTGCCCATAGGTCGGCGAACTGAGATTGGTGACGCGGTAGCTCCAATTGACGTTGTTCTCAAACATGTCCGGCGAGCGGATCGCCTCGGAGTAAACCGCGCGCAAGCCGTGGCGGGGGTTGATCAGGTAATTGACCGCCACACGCGGGGTAAGCGAGTTGCCGCTCAGGTGGGTGTCTTCGTACATGGCGCCACCTTGCAGCAGCCAGTGCTCGCTGGCGCGCCATTCCAGGTGCCCGAACAGGCGCCAGGTGGTGTCGTCCAGGGTGCCATTGAAGTAGGTCTCGGAATCGGCGCGGTCGTAGCGGTAATTCATGCCGCTGACCAGGCGCAGGCTGTCGGAGAGGCTGAGCGTGTCCTGGATCTCCAGGTCGTAGCGGCTTTCACGGGTGCTCTGGTCGATATCGCCACACACGCTCTGGTTGGCGCCGTTGCGCCACTGGTCCAGCACCTGGTTGGCCAAGGCCTGTTCGGCGGCGTTACCCGGTGGGGCGGAGCCTTGGCTGTAGGTGTCCATGTGCCGCGCCAGCAATTCGGCATAGTTGGGGTTGAGCTGCCATAGCTGGGTCAATTCAGGGCTGAACGAGGCCTTGGCGTCACAGGCTTTCCAGATTTGCTTGCGGTCCCATTGCTGTGCCGAGCCCTGGATATACAGGCTGTGATCGGGGTTGAAGTCGAAGTTCCAGCGCAGGGAGCCGGCGTAGTCTTTGGCGGTGACGTCGGAATTGGTGCCGCCTTCGGTAATCCCGGCAAACACTGGGGTGTAGGTGTATGGGCGTTGGTTGGTGCCTTCCTTGACGTTCAGTTGCCAGTCGAGGCTTTGTTGCGCGTTCAAGGTCTGGCTCACCGCCAGGCTGAAACGGTTGAGACGACGCCCGTCACGGCGGTCGGCGCCGGCCGCGTCGCTGTCAAAACCATCGTCCTGTTGCCCGGACAGGGACAAGCGCAAATCACCGGTCTCCCAGCCCACACCCTGGCTGGCATAGAAGTCATTGATGCCACGCTCGCCACGGATGACCTTTACCCGCGAGCCGTGGCTGTTGGCCGGCGAGCGGGTGAGGATATTCACCACCGCCATCAGCGCATTGGCACCGTAGCTGACCGTGTTGGGGCCGCGAAACACCTCGATGCGCTCGATATCCTCCATGGCCACCGGGATATCGCTCCAGTCCACCGTGGCCAGGCCGGCGCGGTAGACCGAGCGCCCATCGATCAGCACCTGCATGCGCCGTGCATCGCTGGCGCTGGTGCCGTGGTAATTCACTGAGGCCTGGTTACCGCTGGTGTAGCCGACCATCATCCCCGGGACCAGCCGCAGCAGTTCCGAGATGTCCCGGGCGCCGCTGGCCTTGATCAGCTCACTGTCGATCACCGTCATGCTGCCGGGCACGGCGGCGGCCGATTGCTTAAGGCGCGTGGCGGTCAAGACCTGCGGCAGCGGCTGGCTGTCGAGGAATAGATCGTCGGCTTGCGCGCAGGTAGCGCACGCCAGCATCAATAACAGTGATGAACGAGGAGGGGGGCCTAGATACACGGCACGGCCTTGTTAATTGCGGATAGCCGCCCATGTTAACCGAGGCGCGGCTATTTGCCAGTCGTAGGACTTGCAATTACTTCGCACCTCCATGGCATTTTCCGACAACCCCGCGAATTGATACGGGGGCTGGCCGCAAGCCGGGCGCCCCGTATAATGCCGCCATCGCCACTGGTATGGATTAACGGATTGCATATGACTGAACAGCGCCCTATTGCGGTCCTGGGAGGCGGAAGTTTTGGTACCGCCGTGGCTAACCTGCTGGCCGAGAACGGCCACGCGGTGCGCCAGTGGATGCGCGACCCCGAGCAGGCCGAAGCCATTCGCGTGCATCGCGAAAACCCCCGTTACCTTAAAGGTATCAAGATTCATCCTGCCGTCGAGCCGGTGACCGACCTGCTGGAAACCCTCACGGCCTGCGACCTGTGCTTCGTCGCGCTGCCTTCCAGTGCCTTGCGCTCGGTATTGGCGCCCCACGCCGAACGCCTGGCCGGCAAGCTGCTGGTCAGCCTGACCAAGGGCATCGAGGCCCACACCTTCAAGTTGATGAGTGAAATCCTCACCGAAATAGCCCCGCAGGCGCGTATTGGCGTGCTGTCCGGGCCTAACCTGGCGCGGGAAGTAGCCGAGCACGCATTGACCGCCACCGTGGTTGCCAGTGAAGACGAAGCCTTGTGCGAGCGCGTCCAGGCCGTGCTGCATGGCCGTACCTTCCGGGTCTACGCCAGCGCCGATCGCTTCGGCGTCGAATTGGGCGGGGCGTTGAAAAACGTCTACGCGATCATTGCCGGCATGGCCGTGGCCCTGGGCATGGGCGAAAACACCAAGAGCATGTTGATCACCCGTGCCCTGGCCGAGATGACCCGTTTTGCGGTGAACCAGGGCGCCAACCCCATGACCTTCCTCGGCCTGGCGGGCGTGGGTGACTTGATCGTCACCTGTTCATCGCCTAAAAGCCGCAACTATCAGGTCGGGTTTGCCTTGGGCCAAGGGCTGAGCCTGGACGAGGCGGTGACGCGCCTGGGCGAAGTGGCCGAAGGGGTCAACACCCTCAAGGTCTTGAAGGCCAAGGCCCAGGAAGTGGGCGTATATATGCCGCTGGTCGCCGGGCTGCACGCGATCCTGTTCGAAGGGCGCACCTTGAACCAGGTCATCGAGTTGCTGATGCGGGCCGAGCCCAAGACCGATGTCGACTTTATTTCCACCAGTGGTTTCAACTGAGGAACGCGTCATGAACGATCCCAAAGCTGCCCCTCCTTACGAGTCGATTGTCTTGCGCATCCTGTGGATGCTGGTGTTTGCGCTGGTATGGCAGGTGGCGCAATTCCTGCTCGGCGCGCTGGTGGTGGTGCAATTGATTTACCGGCTGATCTACGGCGCACCGAACCTGGGCCTGATGAATTTTGGCGACAGCCTCAGCCAGTTCCTGGCGCAGATCGGCCGCTTTGGCAGCTTCCACACTGAACAAAAGCCTTGGCCGTTCGCCGATTGGCCAACCCCGCGTGCGCCCGAAGGTGAAGCGGCCCACAGCGTACCGCCGGCACCGCACCCGGTGCGTGATGAAGAGCCGAAGCTATGAAGGTATGGATTTTGCGTCACGGTGAGGCCCAAGCGCATGCGCGCACGGACGCCGAGCGCAACCTTACCGAGCATGGGCGTGCCGAAGTCTTGCGCAGTGCTGCGCACCTGATTGGCCAGCCCTTGGGCGCCATCATTGCCAGCCCTTATGTGCGAGCGCAGCAGACGGCGCAGTTGGTGCGCGATGTGCTGGGGTTTGAGCGCGAGATCCTTACGGTGCCGTGGCTGACGCCTGATGAGGATGTTCGACAGGTGCTGGAGAAGCTCGATACCGATGACGACGTGCTGTTGGTCAGCCACCAGCCGTTGGTGGGCAACCTGATCAGTTTTTTGCAGCATGGGCATCAGCGTCAGCCACAGCCGATGTATACGGCCAGCTTGGCGCAGCTTGAGGGGGACTTTCCGTTGGCGGGGTTGATGAGTCTGGTGGATGTGAAGAATCCCTAACGCACTCCAACTGTGGGAGCTGGCTTGCCTGCGATGACGGCCTGCCAGCCAACACCTGTCCACCTGACACCCCACAATCCAACTGTGGGAGCGGGCTTGCTCGCGAAGGCGGTTTGGCAGTCAACACAGTTGGATTGGGTACATATCCATTGCTGCGGTAACGGCGGCTTAGGGGGCCGCCCTGACGGCGGGTCACTTTTGGAAGGACCCAAAAGTAACCAAAAGGTCCTCGCCCCACCACTCGGCACCTCGCTTAGGCTCGGTGTGCCCGTAATTCGCCAGTGATTTGGGGGGCCGCCGCCACGCGCCATCCTTGGCGCGGGGCGGCTAAACCGGCATCCCTGCCGGTTTACCCCCCAAATCCCTGTCGAATTCCGGCCAGCGTGGTTTGATGGGGCGCTTAAGATCAAGATCACAAGCAGATCAAGATCAAGAGCGACTCGCTTCGCATCGTGGTTAGCGGCAGGCCGTTTCCTTTGCCTGTGCTATACAGTCAGCCAAGCAAGTGCTTGGTTGGCTGTATCTCGGATCACAAAGGAGTGCGTCCCATGCCTGTCGCTTTTCGTTTGCCGTTGCAGGTCTTCTTTGAGCGTGAAGCGCGGCACCCGCGTAAAGTTTTTCTTGTTCAGCCCATCGGCGGCGGTGAGGTGCAGACCCTCACCTGGGGCGAGGTGGGCCACCAGGCGCGTTGCGCTGCGCACTGGCTGCGTGCGCGGAAGTTGCCCCTGGGCTCGCACATTGCGCTGATTTCAAAAAACTGCGCCCACTGGATCATCGCCGACCTGGCGATCTGGATGGCCGGGCATGTGTCGGTGCCGCTTTATCCCAACCTCACCGCTGAGTCCGTCGCCCATGTGTTGACCCATTCGCAGGCGCGGTTGGCGTTGATCGGTAAACTCGATGACTGGCCGGCGATGGCGCCTGGCGTTCCTGCGGGGGTGCCGACTATCAGCCTGCCGCTGTGTCCGGAGGGGACTTTCGATTTCAGTTGGATGGACCTGCAAGCCTGTTCTCCTATCCAGGACAACCCGCTGCCGGATGCCGCCAGCCTGGCCACTATTATCTACACCTCCGGTACTACGGGCCTGCCTAAAGGGGTGATGCACAGTTTCGGCGCCTTGGGTTTTGCTGCCACGCGCGGTACTGAGTTGTTCGGCCTGGGGGAGGGTGACCGGTTGCTGTCGTACCTGCCGCTGTGCCATGTGGCGGAGCGGATGTTTGTTGAAATGGCGTCGATCTATACCGGGCAAACCGTTTTTTTCGCCGAGAGCCTGGAGACGTTCCTCACCGATCTGCGCAGGGCGCGGCCGACGGCCTTGTTTGGTGTGCCGCGCATCTGGACCAAATTCCAACTGGGCGTCTACGCCAAAATCCCGGAAAAACGCCTCGATACCCTGTTACGCCTGCCTTTTATCGGCAAGCGCGTCGGCCATAAAGTCCTCGCCGGTCTGGGGCTGGATGCGCTGCGTATCGCTCTGTCCGGCGCGGCGCCGGTGCCCGAGGCGTTGCTGCGTTGGTATCAGCGCCTGGGCCTGGATGTGCTGGAGGTGTATGGCATGACCGAAAACTGCGGCTATTCCCATGTGTGTCGCCCTGGCGGGCAAAGGCTCGGCTGGATCGGCCAGTCCTGCCCAGGTGTGCAAGTGCGTATCGACCCGTCAGGCGAAGTGCAGGTACACAGTGGCGCGACCATGCTGGGCTATTTCAAGGACCCGCAGAAAACCGCGGATACGCTCACCGCAGATGGTTTCCTGCGCACGGGGGACAAGGGCGAGCAGGACGCGGACGGCCGGCTGCGCCTGACCGGGCGCCTCAAGGAGATCTTCAAGACCAGCAAAGGCAAATACGTGGCCCCGGCGCCGATTGAAAACCGCTTGGCCGAACATGCGCGTATTGAACAGGTGTGTGTGATCGGCGAGGGGCTCAGCGCACCGATCGGGCTGTGCGTGTTGTCGGCGCCGGACGAGGACCGCCACGCCCTGGGCAGTGGCCTTCAGCGTTGGCTGGCACAGGTGAATGCCGGCCTGGATAAGCATGAGCGCATGGGGCAGTTGGTGGTGGTGAAAGATCACTGGGCGGTGGAAAACGGTTTTCTCACGCCGACCTTGAAGATCAAGCGCAACGTGATCGAGTCGACGTACGGGCCACATTTGCAAGCGTGGAGCGCGCGCGGCGAAACCGTTCTGTGGCAGGATTAGGGCCGTAATAAAACCAACAAGGACAACCGTATGAGCCTGTGGCGTACCCAACCGAATATCGAACACCTCAACGCGATCCAGAAAAACACCATCGGTGAAATGCTGGATATTCGTTTCGAAAGCTTCGACGACGAATCCCTTACCGCCAGCATGGTGGTCGACCACCGCACCCATCAGCCCTACGGCCTGCTGCACGGCGGCGCCTCGGTGGTGCTGGCCGAAAGTGTCGGCTCCATGGCCGCCTATTTGTGCATTGATGCCAGCAAGTTCTATTGCGTGGGCCTGGAGGTCAACGCCAACCACCTGCGCGGTGTGCGCAGCGGGCGGGTGACGGCGGTGGCCAAGGCCATTCATATCGGGCGCACCACCCAGGTGTGGGACATCCGCTTGAGCAGCGACGAGGGCAAGGCCAGTTGTGTCTCACGCCTGACCATGGCCGTGGTGCCGCTGGGTGAACAACCGCCGGCGCGATAGGCGTGGCGTGAGTGTCATCATTCCTGGCAGTTACAGTCATTGCTGTAGGCGCCGGGCATGGTGACAATCCCCCTCTGTTCTGGTTGATGGAAACTGTATGTCGCAGCACGTGTTTTTTACCCACGCCAATGGCTTCCCTTCGGCCACCTACGGCAAGCTGTTTGCTGCCCTGGCCCCGGAATATGCAGTGGCACATCTGCCGCAGCACGGTCACGACCCCAGGTTCCCGGTGGATGATAACTGGCAGAACCTCGTGGACGAACTCATCCACCATCTGGAGCAGCAGCCAGAGCCGGTCTGGGGCGTAGGCCATTCCTTGGGCGGCGTGCTGCATTTGCACGCGGCCATGCGCTGCCCGCACCTGTATCGGGGCGTGGTGATGCTGGATTCACCGGTGCTCACCCGCGCAGACCGCTGGGTGATCCGCGCTGCCAAGCGCTTTGGCTTTATCGACCGCCTCACCCCAGCCGGACGCACCCTTGGCCGGCGCGAAGAATTCACCGACCTGGACACCGCGCGCAGCTACTTCGCCGGCAAGACCCTGTTCCGGGGCTTTGACCCCGACTGTTTTGACGCGTACCTGCAACATGGCCTGCTGCAAGTGGGCGACCGCCTGCGCCTGCGGTTCGACCCGGCCACCGAAATCAGCATCTATCGCGGCGTGCCCCACACCAGCCCGGGCCAGGTGCGCCAGTTGAAGGTGCCCCTGGCCGTGGTGCGTGGCCGCCAGAGCCGAGTGGTGATGCGTCACCATGCCAGCGGCGTCGACCGCTTGCCCGTGGGCGAAATGCTCACCATGCCCGGCGGCCATATGTTCCCCCTTGAACGCCCTCAGGACACCGCCGCCTTGATCAAAAATCTGTTCGCCCGCTGGCAGGCCCGTGAGCGCAGTTGCGCATGAGCACACCTGTCGAAGAGGTACGCCTGAGCCTGCCGCACATCGAGCTCGCCGCGCATCTGTTCGGGCCCGAGGACGGCCTGCCGGTGATTGCCCTGCATGGCTGGCTGGACAACGCCAACAGCTTTGCGCGCCTGGCGCCCAAGCTGCACGGCCTGCGCATCGTCGCCTTGGACATGGCGGGGCATGGGCATTCGGCGCACCGCCCGGCCGGCGCCGGTTATGCCTTGTGGGATTACGTCTACGACGTGCTGCAGGTGGCCGAGCAACTGGGTTGGAAACGTTTTGCATTACTCGGCCACTCTCTTGGCGCCATCGTCTCCCTGGTGTTGGCCGGGGCCTTGCCGGAGCGGGTGACACACCTGGGCCTGATCGATGGCGTGATCCCGCCGACCGCCAGCGGCGAGAGCGCGGCCGAGCGCCTGGGCATGGCCTTGCAGGCGCAATTGAGCCTGCAAGATAAGCGCAAGCCGGTCTACAACAGCCTTGATCGAGCGGTTGAGGCGCGGATGAAAGGCGTGGTGGCGGTCAGCCGTGAAGCGGCGCAGCTCCTGGCCCAGCGCGGTTTGATGCCGGTACCGGGCGGTTACACCTGGCGCAGCGACAGCCGACTGACCCTGGCGTCGCCGATGCGCCTGACCGAAGAACAAGCCATGGCTTTCGTGCGAAGGATAGGGTGCCCTACGCAGTTGGTGGTCGCGGCTGACGGCATGCTGGCGAAACATCCCGAATTGCTTTCTCAGCTACCCTTCACGGTTACCACGCTGCCAGGCGGCCATCATTTACACCTGAATGACGAGCCCGGCGCGGCTCTTGTTGCAGACTGTTTCAATCGGTTCTTCTCCACGCCTTGACTTGGCGGGGTCAACTGCCGAGGCTGGGCGGATTGAAAGGGAGTCAACCATGAACACACTCAATATCGCTGTGACCAACATTGGCCAGGGCTCACTGATCCGATGAGCCTGGGTAAAGGAAGTATCCGTGCCCTTGGCCTTTGCTGTTTCAGCCCCCTGGTATTTGCCGCCGACCTGCCGGGCAGCCAGGATTTACCGGCGGTAGCCCGCCAGGTGGATGCGCAAATCGTCGATTACCGCCCCGCTGAAGACAAGGAACGCATCTACCCCATGGGCGCGATCCGCAAGATCAGCGGCCAGTTGCGCTATGAAGGCCAAGCCATCGCGCGCGGCCCGGCCACTGCAATCACCTATGAACTGCCCGCTGAACACAGCTCCAGCGCTGCCTTTACCGCAACGCGCGAAGCTTTGCAGGCCAAGGGGGCGCAGTTGTTGTTCTGGTGCAAGGCCCGCGATTGTGGCGAAAGCAGCCTGTGGGCCAACGAAGTGTTCGGCAACGCCAAGCTGGTGGGCGCCGACGGCCAACAGGAATACCTGCTGCTACGCCTGGCCGCCCCGCAGGACAATTCCCTGGTCGCGCTGTACGGCATCACCCGTGGTAACCGCCGCGCCTACCTGCATGTGGAGCAACTCGACGCCAGCGCGCCCTTAGGCGACCTGCTGCCCACCTCGGCCACCCTGCTGCGTGAACTCAAAAGCACCGGCGAGCTGGATTTCCCCGCGCTGGGCGCCGAACCGGATGACACCTGGCTGACCTTGATATCCCGCGCCTTGAACCTCGATACCACCCTGCGCGTCAGCCTGAACGGCCCGCAGGCCGAGGCCTGGCGCCAGGCGCTGGTGGAGAAGGGCGTGCGCACCGCCCGTCTGGAAACCGGCAGCGGTGAAACCCAAGGGCTGCATCTGCATCTGATACGCTAAGCACCACAGGGCGAACGGACCCGCGCCGTTCGCCTAAGCTCTCTTTCTACAGCCTTCTTCTCGAGATACCCGATGCTCAATAACGATCGCCTGCTGGTGCAAATCCTGCTGTTGGTGCTGTTTGGTGCCAGCTTCTGGGTCATGGCGCCGTTCTGGTCGGCGCTGTTCTGGGGCGCGGTGCTGGCCTTTGCCAGTTGGCCGCTGATGCGTTTGCTCACCCGCTGGCTGGGCGGTCGGGAATCCCTGGCGGCTGGCATCCTGACGTTGGGCTGGATGTTGCTGGTGGCGGTGCCATTGGTGTGGCTGGGGTTCAACCTGGCTGACCATGTGCGTGATGCAGTGGCGCTGATCAAGGACATCCAGGTCGACGGCTTGCCCGAGGCGCCGACCTGGTTGGGGTCGATCCCCTTCGTAGGCGAGCGCCTGGTGGCGACATGGGACAGTATTGATCAACAAGGCGCGGCGCTGATGGTGAGCATCAAGCCGTACCTGGGCCAGGTCGGTAATTGGTTGTTGGCGCGCAGTGCGCAAATTGGCGGCGGCATTCTTGAGCTGACCCTGAGCCTGGTCTTCGTGTTCTTTTTCTACCGTGACGGGCCGCGCCTGGCGATGTTTGTGCACCGCCTGTTGGAGCGCCTGATTGGCGAGCGTGCTGGCTATTACATCGAACTGGTGGCCGGCACGGTACAGCGGGTGGTCAATGGTGTGATCGGCACCGCTGCGGCCCAGGCGCTGCTGGCGCTGATCGGCTTTCTGATCGCAGGCGTGCCGGGCGCGTTGGTGCTGGGTATCGTGACCTTCTTGCTCAGCCTGATTCCCATGGGCCCGCCGCTGGTGTGGATCCCGGCCACGGCGTGGCTGGCGTGGAAGGGCGACTACACCTACGCGGTGTTCCTGGGCGTGTGGGGCACGTTCGTGATCAGCGGCGTGGATAACGTGCTCAAGCCGTACCTGATCAGCCGTGGCGGCAACCTGCCGTTGGTGATTGTGTTGTTGGGCGTGTTTGGCGGGTTGATAGCGTTCGGCTTTATCGGCCTGTTTATCGGCCCGACGTTGTTGGCGGTGGCTTACAGCCTGCTGACAGACTGGAGCGCGAGCCAGGCGCAGGTGCGCCGTGAAGACAAACCGTGTAACTGATCGGTGACTACATAACTGTCATGCGACGCTGCACCTGTGGGAGCTGGCTTGCCTGCGAAGACGGCCTGACAGCCGACCGGGATGTTGGATTTGACCGCGTACATATCCGTTATTTAGGTAACGGCCACTTAGGGTTCCGCCCTGACGGCGGCTCACTTTTGAAAAGCGCAAAAGTAAGCAAAACGCTCTTGCCCCACCACTCGGCACCTCGCTTAGGCTCGGTGTGCCCGTAATCCGCCAGTGATTTGGGGGGCCGCCGCCACGCGCCATCCATGGCGCGGGGCGGCTAAACCGGCATCCCTGCCGGTTTACCCCCCAAATCCCTGTCGAATTCCGGCCAGCGTGGTTTGACGGGGCGCCTAAGAGCAAGATCAAGAGCGACTCGCTTCGCATCGTAGTTACCGTCGGCTGCTACAACTTACAAAATTGTATAGATACCTATGCTGCGATAGCGGCGGGCCAGCCAACACTTCATCGACTGACACTGCGCAATCGCAGGCAAGCCAGCTCCCACATTTGGATCGCGGCGCGTCAGGTAATGGGAGTGCTTAAACCCTCGGCAACCACATCACCGCCGTCAAACCACCACCCGGTGTGTCCTCCAGGCTCAGGTGGCCGCCGAGTCGCTCGACGGCCTCCCGGGCAATGGTCATCCCCAAACCGACCCCTCCGGAATTGCGGTTGCGCGACCCTTCCAGGCGAAAGAACGGCTCGAACACCGCTTCGCGCTTATCGGCGGCGATCCCCGGGCCGTGGTCGATCACCCGGATCACCAGGGCGCCACGGCTGTCGGCCAGTTCTACCCGGGCGGTGCCGGCATAGCGCAGGGCGTTGTCGATCAGGTTATTCAGGCAGGAACGCAGGGCCATCGGCTGCACCTGCAACGGCGTACAGGTGCCGGAAAATTGCACGTCGCGGCCTTGGTCCTGGGCGTTTTCACTTAAAGACTCCACCAATGCCTGCACATCGAGCCAATGCCGTGTCTCGCTGGTGCGCTGTTCGTGCAGGTAGCTCAAGGTGGCATCGAGCATGCCGATCATGTCGTCCAGGTCCTGGCGCATCTGGCCTTGCAGCTTGGGGTCTTCGATTTGTTCCAGGCGCAGCTTGAGGCGCGAGAGCGGGGTGCGCAGGTCATGGGAGACCGCGCCGAGCATGCGGGCGCGCTGGCTGACCTGTTCGCGGATGCGCTTTTGCATCAGGTTGAAGGTGGAGGCCGCCTGGCGTGCTTCGCGAGGGCCGGATTCCACCAGGGGCGGGCTGTCGAGGTCGACGCTCAAGCGCTCGGCCGCCGCGCTCAGGCGCTGGATCGGCCGGCTCAGCAGTTTGGCGCCGTACCAGGCGGCGATGATCAGCGAGATAAATTGAAACGTCAGGGGCACCACCGGGCCGCCAAACCAGGGGCGAGGCGCTTTGCGCAAAGGCGTGAGGCTGCCGTCCGGTTGTTCGACGAACGCCGCGCGGGGCGGTGGCGGCGGGCCGTAGTGGTGGAACCAGAAGAATGCCAGCACGTGGGCCAGCACAATCGCCACCAACAACAGGCCGAACAGTCGCCCGAACAGCGTATTGAAGGGGGCGCGCATCAACCGATATCCCGGGCGTCGAACAGGTAGCCTTCGCCGCGTACGGTCTTGATCAATTGCGGAGCCTTGGGGTCATCCCCCAACTTCTGGCGCAGGCGCGACACCAGCAAGTCGATGCTGCGATCAAAAGCCTCGATGGAGCGCCCACGGGCCGCGTCCAGCAGCTGTTCGCGGCTCAGTACGCGGCGCGGGCGTTCGATAAACACCCACAACAAACGAAACTCGGCGTTGGACAACGGCACCACCAGGCCATCATCGGCCACCAGCTGGCGCAGCACGCTGTTCAGGCGCCAGGTGTCGAAACGGATATTGGCCCGCTGTTCGGTGCGGTCATCACGCACCCGGCGCAGGATGGTCTGGATACGCGCGACCAGTTCTCGGGGTTCGAACGGCTTGGACATATAGTCATCAGCGCCCAGTTCCAGGCCGATGATGCGATCGGTAGGTTCGCAACGGGCAGTAAGCATCAGGATCGGAATGTCCGACTCGGCGCGCAGCCAGCGGCATAAGGTCAGCCCGTCTTCGCCCGGCAACATCAAGTCGAGCACCACCACATCGAAGGTCTCCGCTTGCATGGCCTGGCGCATGGCGGTGCCGTCGGTGACACCCGAGGCGAGAATATTGAAGCGTGCCAGGTAGTCGATCAGCAGTTCGCGGATCGGCACGTCGTCGTCGACAATCAGCGCACGGGTGTTCCAGCGCTTGTCTTCGGCGATCACCGCGTCTTTTGGCGCTTCGTTTACAGGGTCGCAAGGGGTATGCATAGCGAGGTCATCTGCCTGAGTGTGGCTGTCAGCATAGGCGCCCAGTTCCAGGGCTGGAAGTGCTGGGCGGGCGGTCATGTGCGCGAGGCTAGCCGGGCGGCGTATTGGGGGCGTGTCGTGAATGTATCGAGGTTGAAACAATTACCCTGAATCGCCGGTATTGGGCGCTTGATCGGTATTTACCGATCATCGGATCCCGCAACGGCGCTGCTTGCGCTACAATCCGCGCCGATTTCGACTTGCCTGAGAGCCCATTCCAATGTCCGTCTGCCAGACTCCTATCATCGTCGCCCTGGATTACCCCACCCGTGACGCCGCACTGAAGCTGGCTGACCAGTTGGACCCCAAGCTTTGCCGGGTCAAGGTCGGCAAGGAATTGTTCACCAGTTGCGCGGCGGAAATCGTCGGCACCCTGCGTGACAAAGGTTTCGAAGTGTTCCTTGACCTGAAATTCCATGACATCCCCAACACCACGGCGATGGCCGTCAAAGCCGCGGCCGAGATGGGCGTGTGGATGGTCAATGTGCACTGCTCCGGTGGCCTGCGCATGATGAGCGCCTGCCGCGAAGTGCTGGAACAGCGCAGCGGCCCCAAACCGTTGTTGATCGGCGTGACCGTGCTCACCAGCATGGAGCGCGAAGACCTGGCAGGCATTGGCCTGGATATCGAGCCGCAGGCGCAGGTGTTGCGCCTGGCAGCACTGGCGCAGAAAGCCGGCCTCGACGGCCTGGTGTGCTCGGCCCTGGAAGCCCAGGCCCTGAAGAACGCTCACCCGTCGTTGCAACTGGTGACACCGGGTATTCGTCCTACCGGCAGCGCTCAGGATGACCAGCGCCGTATCCTGACCCCGCGCCAGGCCCTGGATGCGGGCTCGGATTACCTGGTGATCGGCCGTCCGATCAGCCAGGCGGCGGATCCTGCAAAAGCGTTGGCAGCGGTCGTCGCCGAGATCGCCTGATTTTTAGAGTGAGCAAAAAATGTGGGCTGCCCACAGAATCAGTGCAAGGAACAGATCCCCTGTGGGAGCGGGCTTGCCCGCGATGGCCATAGGTATCTACACAATTTTGGGACGACACTGGACCTGTGGCGAGGGAGCTTGCTCCCGTGACGGCCTGACAGCCGGCGCCTATCTTTCTGACGCACTTGATTCAAATGTGGGAGCTGGCTTGTCGGGTCGCCGCATCGCTGCGAAGACGGCCTGATAGTCAACGCAGTTAGACCCGGTACATATCCGTTATTTAGGTAACGGCCACCTAGGGTTCCGCTCTGACAGCGGCTCACTTTCGAAAAGCGCGAAAGTAAGCAAAGCGCTCTTGCCCCACCACTCGGCACCTCGCCTAGGCTCGGTGTGCCCGTAATCCGCCAGTGATTTGGGGGGCCGCCGCCACGCGCCATCCATGGCGCGGGGCGGCTAAACCGGCATCCCTGCCGGTTTACCCCCCAAATCCCTGTCGAATTCCGGCCAGCGTGGTTTAACGGGGCGCCTAAGATCAAGATCAAGAGCGGCTCGCTTCGCATCGTGGTTACCCGGTGGCTGCGGCGAACTGCACAGTTGTGTAGATACCTATGCCGCGATGGCGGTGGGTCAGATTAATTAATCTGACCCACCGCTTTCGCAGGCAAGCCAGCTCCCACATTTGTTTTTGTGTTGTTTCAGCTGACTTTGAGCACCAACTTCCCGAAGTTCTCGCCGTTGAACAGCTTCATCAGCGTTTCCGGGAATGTCTCCAGCCCTTCGACAATATCTTCCTTGCTCTTGAGCTTGCCCTGGGCCATCCAGCCGGCCATTTCCTGACCCGCCGTCGCAAAGTTTGCCGCGTGGTCCATCACCACAAAGCCTTCCATGCGCGCACGATTGACCAGCAATGACAGGTAGTTGGCCGGGCCTTTGACCGCTTCCTTGTTGTTGTACTGGCTGATTGCACCGCAAATCACCACGCGGGCTTTGAGTGCCAGGCGGCTGAGCACCGCGTCGAGAATATCGCCGCCGACGTTATCGAAATACACGTCCACGCCTTTGGGGCACTCGCGCTTGAGGGCGGCGGGCACGTCTTCGCTTTTGTAGTCGATGGCGGCGTCGAAGCCCAACTCATCGACCAGGAACTTGCACTTCTCGGCGCCACCGGCGATTCCCACCACGCGACAGCCCTTGAGCTTGGCGATCTGCCCGGCGATGCTGCCCACGGCACCGGCAGCACCGGAGATCACCACGGTGTCACCGGCTTTCGGTGCGCCGGTCTCCAGCAGAGCAAAGTAGGCCGTCATGCCGGTCATGCCCAGGGCGGACAGGTAGCGGGGCAGGGGCGCCAGCTTGGGGTCCACCTTGTAGAAGCCACGGGGCTCGCCGAGGAAGTAATCCTGCACGCCCAGTGCACCGTTCACGTAGTCCCCCACCGCGAAGTTCGGATGCTTCGAGGCAAGTACCTTGCCGACGCCCAGGGCGCGCATCACTTCGCCGATGCCCACCGGTGGAATGTAGGATTTGCCTTCATTCATCCAGCCACGCATGGCTGGGTCGAGGGACAGGTATTCGTTGCGCACCAGCACCTGGCCGTCCTGGGGTTCGCCCACCGGCACTTCCTGGTAAGTGAAGGTCTCGCGCGTGGCTGCACCGACCGGGCGTTTGGCAAGCAGAAATTGGCGGTTGGTCTGGGCGGTCATGGCAAGGACTCTTTAGAAAGGGAATATGAGTGATAGACCCTCAGTAGCAGAAGGGCAAGGGTGTGCGGCGCAGGCGAATGCCCGGCAATAGGCCTCATTGATAATCAGCCGGGCGGCTTTATCACTGCGATTCATGCAGCGCCAACCGGCCTTCTGATAGTGCTGACGCGCGGCTCCCGGCGTTGGCTAGACTCGCTCCACCGCTACTAACTCCACAGGACAGTTCCCATGAGCATGACGTTTTCCGGCCAGGTCGCTTTGGTGACCGGCGCCGCCGCTGGTATTGGCCGTGCCACCGCGCTGGCATTCGCCGCCGAAGGCTTGAAGGTGGTGGTCGCTGACCTCGATGTGGCGGGAGGCGAGGGCACTGTGGCACTGATCCACCAGGCCGGTGGCGAAGGGATATTTGTGCGCTGCAACGTCACGCTCGACACCGACGTACAGCAATTGATGGCGCAGACCGTCGCCACCTATGGGCGCCTGGACTACGCCTTCAACAACGCCGGCATCGAGATCGAAAAGGGCAAGCTGGCCGACGGCAGTCTCGATGAGTTCGATGCCATCATGGGGGTTAACGTCAAAGGCGTGTGGCTGTGCATGAAGTATCAGCTGCCGTTGCTGTTGGCCCAGGGCGGCGGGGCCATCGTCAACACCGCCTCGGTGGCGGGGTTGGGGGCGGCCCCGAAGATGAGCATCTATGCGGCGTCCAAGCATGCGGTGATCGGCCTGACCAAATCAGCGGCCATCGAGTACGCGAAGAAGAAAATCCGCGTGAATGCCGTCTGCCCGGCCGTGATTGATACCGACATGTTTCGCCGCGCCTATGAGGCTGACCCGCGCAAGGCTGAGTTTGCCGCAGCCATGCACCCCGTTGGACGCATTGGCAAGGTTGAGGAAATCGCCAGCGCCGTGTTGTACCTGTGCAGTGATGGCGCAGGGTTTACCACCGGTCAGGCCCTGGCGGTGGACGGTGGCGCGACGGCGATCTAGGACGGCAGGTCGCGCGGCATTCGAAAACAGATCCAGGCGCTGTGGGGCGTTTCCATGGCAGGCAGTGGGCTGTGCCTGAATATGTTTCAGTAGGTAAATAACTCAATAAAATCAATACTTTAATAAAAGTTGGCGACCGGTTTTAACAGGCTTCTGTGCTTAACTGTTTTGGGTTAACAGACAGTTTAAGTGAGTGGCTCATGGATTTAGGGATTGATCGACAAGCCCAGGTACCGGTTGTTCAGCAGATCGTCAGCGCGGTGGCAGAATGGATTCGCAAGGAAGGGGTGAGCCCTGGCACACGCTTGCCGTCCATTCGCCAATTGGCCCTCGATAACCTGCTGAGCCAGGCCAGCGTGATCGAGGCATTCGAGCGGTTGGTGGCCCAGGGGCTGCTGGCCCCCAGGCAGGGTTCGGGGTTTGTGGTAGCGCAGCCCACCACGGCCCACGAAAACCACTGGTATGAAGGTGCGGAACAGGGCTGGGGCGCCTTTACCGATGGCCCGCTGGGCGAGCTGAAGCTGGGTTGCGGCTGGTTACCCGACACTTGGCGCGAAAGCGATGACATCAGCTACGCGATCCGTGAACTGAGCCGTACCGACACCGGCGGCCTGTTCAACTACAGCACGCCTCTGGGGCTGCCGGCGTTGCGCGAACAACTGCTCAAGCGCCTGACCCAGATACACGTACCTGCCAGCCTGGACCGTATCCTCACCACCCATGGCGCCAGCCATGCCCAGGACCTGCTGATACGCACGCTGCTCAAGCCCGGTGATAAGGTGGTGGTCGAGACCCCAGGGTATGGCAACCTCTATCGCCAACTGGCCTTTCAGGGGGTCACGCTGCTGCAAGTGCCGCGCACCCGTGGTGGCCCGGATATCCCGGCATTGGAAGCGCTGCTGCACACCCACCGACCCAAGTGCCTGTTCATCAACAGCCTGTATCACAACCCCACAGGGACCAGTTTGAGCCGTCCGGTGGCGGAGCGCTTGTTGGAGCTGGCACGCGAGCGCGACTTCCTGATTATCGAAGAGGACGTCTACGGCGACCTGCAACATGCCAGTTGCACACGCTTGGCGGCGCTGGCCCATGATGACCGGGTGATCTATGTGTCGAGCTTTTCCAAGACCCTGAGCAGCGCCCTGCGCGTGGGTTACCTGTGCGCCAGTGCTGCGATCATCTCGCAATTGGCCCAACTCAAGACCCTGACTGGCATCGGCACTTCACGTTTTGCCGAAGCCATGGTGACGACGTTGTTGACTAACGGCACTTACCGTAAGTGGGTGCAGCGCCTGCGCAAGCGCCTGAACGCGCAGATGGCCGCGACGTTGCAGGTGCTGGAGGATGAAGAGTGGCAGGTATTTGCCGCACCCGCGGGTGGCATGTTCCTGTGGGCGCGACCGGGCTTGGCCGACCCCCTGCGACTGCAAGCCTGCGCCCAGCGGCTCGGTGTGTTGCTGTCGCCGGGGGCGTTGTTCAGCCCCACGGGTGAGCGCAGCGAATGGCTGCGTATCAATGTGGCCTACGCCGCTGATCAGCGCGCGTTGACGCTGTTTCGCGCCATGGGCGCGGCAAGATCGACCTCGACCATTCTGAAAACGACGCACATGTAGCTTTTTGCCATTATTCCGGCGCCAGCGGCTTGTGCTCAGTGCCTCGGGGTTGCGAATCTCGCTGCTTGTAAACCTGGCCTATGGCATTTGCCATTGCAAGAGGATCAAGTGCAATGATTTCGGGCGTGCAACGACGTTTCGCCAACCTCGGTATGGCAAAAAAACTCGGCTTGGGTTTTACCCTGGTACTGCTGCTGACGGCCCTGGTCGCGGCCATCGGTGTGTGGTCCCTGCAGACCATCGGCCAGCGCTTCGAAGGCCTCACGTCGATGTCGACGCTTAACAGTGACCTGCTCAAGGTGCGCTTGATCGAACAGGACTATGCGCTGCACGCCGACGCCAAGGCCGTTGACGCCCTGCATGCCAGTGTCGATGCGCTGCTGGCCCAGGCCACGCGCCTCAAGGCTCGGTCCGCCAGCAACGAGCGAGTGATGGGCGACGTTGAGCAAGCTTTGGTCGCCTATCGCAAGGCATTCGATGAGTTCGTCGAGTTGACCCAGACCAAAGACCTCGCCTTGGAAATGGCCAGTTGGTCGGTGTCCAGCGTGGCCAATAATCTGGATGTGCTGCAAGCCGGGCTGGCGGATGACGGTGCCTACGGCCTCAAGGAAAGCCAAGGCAAGGAGGGCGCGGAGTTTATCGAGCAGGCAGGGCAAGTCAGCCAAGTGTCGCGGCTGATGTTGCAGGCCATGAACGAAGCACGGGTGCGCCTGGACCAGAGCCGCAGGGCAGACGCAGACGACGCCGGGCAGGGCAAGATCGAGCAAGCCGACCAGGCCCTGGCTGAAGTCGAGAAACTCAAAACCACGGTCAAGGACCCCGGCTACCAGACCGTGCTCAATGAAGTCTCCGGGCATATCGCGTCGTTCAGTGACAAGCTCGGCGAATACACCGGGCTGCTGGCCCAGGAAAAAGTGGTCTACACGCAATTGCATGACCGCGCCGAGCAAGTGGTCAGCCGGGTCAACCAGGCGTATGCCGCCGAAGACCAGTCCATGCAAACGCAGTTGCAGCACAGCACGCTGTTGATCATCGGTTCATCTGCTCTGGCACTGCTGGTGGGTTTGATCGCTGCGTGGGTGATCACCCGCTTGATTGTTGCGCCGTTGCGCGCGGTGATCGCCGTGGCCCAGCAGATCGCCTCAGGTGACCTGAGTGGGCGCATGGAGGTCAGCCGGCGTGATGAAATCGGCCAGTTGATGCAGGCGATGCAGCAGATGGGCAACAGCTTGAGCCAGATGGTCAGTGGGTTGCAGACGGGGATCGAACAGCTCGCCAGCTCCGCGCATTCGCTGTCCAGCGTCACCGAGCAAACCACTGCCGAAGTCAGCAACCAGAAGGACGAAACCGAACAGGTCGCCACGGCGATGAACCAGATGACCGCCACGGTGCACGATGTGGCACGCAATGCCGAGCAGGCGGCCCAGGCCGCGCAGACTGCGGATGCCAAGGTCGATAGCGGCCAGCAGGTGGTGCGCATGAGCCTGCAGCGTATCGAGCTGCTGGCCACATCCAGCAACAGTGCCAGCGCCAGCATCGAAAGCCTCAGTGCGCAAATCCAGAACATTGGTACCGTCTTGAGCGTGATCCGGAGCGTGGCCGAACAGACCAACCTGCTGGCCTTGAACGCTGCGATTGAGGCGGCGCGTGCCGGTGAGCAAGGGCGTGGCTTTGCGGTGGTGGCCGATGAAGTGCGGGCACTGGCCAAGCGCACCCAGCAATCGACCGAAGAAATCGAACGGCTGGTCAGCACGCTGCGCAGTGCGGCGCAGTCCTCGGTGCAGCAGATCCAGCAGAGCGGCGAGCTGGTGAAGCTGGCGGTCAGTGATGCGCTGGAAACCGAAGGGGCCTTGGGCAGCATTGCGGCGGCCGTTTCATTGATCCAGCAGATGAACCAACAGATCGCCGCCGCCGCCGAGGAGCAGAGCTCGGTGGCCGAAGAGATCAACCGCAGCGTTACCAGTATTCGGGCGAGTGCCGATCATTCGGCGTTGAGCATGCAAGACAATGCCGCCTCGAGCATCCAGTTGGCGCAGTTGGGCGCGCAACTCAAGGGCATGGTGGGGCATTTCCGCCTTTGATCGCAGCCAAGGCGCTGCGATCTGAGGGCAGGGCGATCAGGCGTGGTTGGCGAGGAAGGTCAGCAGCGCCTCGTTGACGAAATCCGGGTTCTCGCGGCTGGAGATATGCCCGGCTTCGGGGATCAGGATCAGGCTGCAACCAATCAGTTCGGCCATTTCCTCGGACTCGGCCGGTGGCCGGGGTTTGTCCTGCTCGCCGCACATCACCAGGGTGGTGTCGGAGTCCAAGGCCGGTAGTTGCGCCAGGATGTCTTCGCGGCTGAAGATCAGGCGGCCCAGCGGCACGATGCTGTCCAGCAGGCGTTCTTTGGGGAAGCTTTGCAGTGACTGGCGAAAATCCTGGTACAGCGCGGATTCGCGGTCAATGTTCGGGCGGAAGAAGATCGGCGCGATCACATCCAGCAACGGTTCGGGGATCGCCCCGGCGTCTTCGATCATCTTGAACAGCGAGAAATAGTACTGGCACGTTGCTTCGGGTTCGGCCCCGAGGTAGGTGTCCATCAGTACCACGCTGTTGATGCGCTCGGGAGCCAGCAGCGCCAGGCGTGCGCCCCACATGCCGCCGACCGAGAGGCCCACCAGGTTGGCCTCTGCGATGTCCAGGTGATCCAGCAGTGCCAGGGCCTGGCGGGCCAGGTCATCCAGGGAATGGGTGGGTGCTGGCAACGGGCCGGACTCACCGTGGCCCCATAATTCGGGGACGATTACGCGGTATTGCTGCGACAGCGCTTCAATCTGCGGCGCCCACATGTCGCTGGCCCATAGGTAACTCGAACCCAGTAGCACGACGGGGCCGGCGCCCTGGTCGATATAGTGCAGCGGTTGTCCATCAATCACGGCGACAGGCATAACAGGCCTCTAATTTCACGGAGTGAGGGGCACTTTTTTACGCTAGTCGGGGGCGGGGGGATAGGGTCATATTAATGGCATGTGGCAGAGTCGGATTTTCCTTAGCGGCCTGACACCCTACGACCTCACTGTGGGAGCTGGCTTGCCTGCGATGAAGGCCCGCCAGCCGATACTCACCTACCTGACACCCCACCATCGAACTGTGGGAGCGGGCTTGCTCGCGAAAGCGGTGGGTCAGTCAACATCAATCTTTGCTGAGCCGACGTCTTCGCCGGCAAGCCCCACCTTTGATCTTCGTTGCTTTGAGCATTGCGCTCGCGTTGCCATCAATCGTAAATAGCTTTCTTCTTCCACTCGGCGTCAGCGTCAACGACTTTCAAGCCCTCGGTCAGCTCGTTGACTTCGTCCTCGGCAGGCTGGCTGTTGGTCAGCACCGTGGAGTTGGCGCGCGCAAGTTGGGATTCCAGCAGTTGCAACTGAGCGCTGTAGAGCACCGGCTCTGGCTGTTTGCGCAGGTACTGCACGCCGCGCTCGAACGCCAGGCGTGCCTGGCCGGGTTGGCCTTGCAGCAGGGCGTGCTGGCCGAGGTTGTTGAAAAACTCGATGTGCAGCAGCACCAGGATATGCCGGATTTCCTTGATCCAGTGCTTGGCCTCGTTGGTCGGCAGGAAGCCGTCCTGGGCGGCGCGGGTGACTTGGCCGTGCAGGGCTTCGAGCAAGAAGCGCACGTCCTTGGCCTTGGCTTCGGTCTGGATCGGCGCCGGCGGGTTGGCCACTGGAATCGACTCGCCTTGGGCGATCAGCGCATTCAGTTCGTTGATGCGCGCCTTGAGTGGTGTGCTGGACTTGTTCAGGTTCAACAGGCGCTGGTTGACGTTCAGCTCCAGGCGAGCCAGCAACAGCTTGAGCGCTGGGGTCATCAGTTGGCCAGGGAAGGTCTCGGTGATTTCACCGCAGCGACGCAGCCGATCGTTAAGCTCGATCTCGGTGCGCTTCTTTTCCAGCTTGTTGTTTTCCACCACGTGGTTCATGTAGCCAATGGCGATCAGTATTACGATCCCGGCTATTACCAGCAGGGTGATCATGAGTGGTGTCACCGGTGTGACCTCTTTAATAGGGTGTGCTGTGGAGTGTAGTGACTGGGTCATCCGGCGGATAGGACCGATCGACCAGTTGCCCAGGTGATTTCTTCTATATAGGTAGGCGTTGCCTGAATGGATGCACATTGCCATCATTTACCTGGGTGAACTATAGCGCCTTGTCGAACGCCAGAATATAGGCGCCAAGGCTCGGACGGCACCAATGCCCGCGAAGGCCGTGAAACCATGGCGAAGTCATTGATTTAAATAAATTTATCCTTGGGGGTTGACGACCTTTCAATCCATCCATAGAATGCGCGCCACTTACAGCGTAAAGCACACAGCGAAACGGGGTAGGGAGTGAATGTTGTACGTGTGTCCCCTTCGTCTAGTGGCCTAGGACACCGCCCTTTCACGGCGGTAACAGGGGTTCGAGTCCCCTAGGGGACGCCATATGCGGGAATAGCTCAGTTGGTAGAGCACGACCTTGCCAAGGTCGGGGTCGCGAGTTCGAGTCTCGTTTCCCGCTCCAATTTACAAGCAGTGTGGCCCTCGGGCGGCATTGAGTGAAACCAGGACCAAGTCTTCGGACAAGGCCTCTGGGCACTGGAACACACATCATGTGTTTCAGTAGCGTGTCCCCTTCGTCTAGTGGCCTAGGACACCGCCCTTTCACGGCGGTAACAGGGGTTCGAGTCCCCTAGGGGACGCCATTTGCGGGAATAGCTCAGTTGGTAGAGCACGACCTTGCCAAGGTCGGGGTCGCGAGTTCGAGTCTCGTTTCCCGCTCCAAATTTTGATCCACAGACTTCTACTGGGGTCTGTAGGTCATTGAAAAAAGGAGCTTCGGCTCCTTTTTTCATTCCAGCGAGTGCCACGGAAATCCACCCACAGCTACCGTTTTTGAGTGACCAAATAAGGCACAAGAATACGGGTGGGTCGGCTACCGGATAGTTGCTGGGGCTGAGCGGGGACCATGACGAGCATAGGGCCTAAGTCATTACTTAGGAGTCTCGAAATGGCGCTCTCTGATCTGACCGTCCGGCAGGCGAAGACCACCGGAAAACGCTACACCCTCTCCGACAACGACTGCCTGGGCCTGATGGTCTCAGCCGCAGGCGGCAAGTCATGGCAATTCCGCTACTACTGGCTGGGCAAGCAAAAGCGCCTGTGCCTGGGCGGCTATCCTGCTCTCAGCCTGCGCGAGGCCCGGATCGAGCGAGACAAGGCCCAGGCCCTGCTCGCCAGGGGGATCGATCCTCAGGTCGAGCGCGACCAGAAACGGCACGCGGCCAAGCTGGCGGGCGAATACACCTTCAAGACCGTCTTCGATGCCTGGGTCGAGCATCGCCGCAAGGAACTCAAGGAAGGCCGTCAAAGCACGCTGTCGCAGATCCTGCGCATCTTCAACAAGGACGTGTTGCCCACCCTGGGAAGAATGTCGATCTACGACATTCGCCGCCCCCAACTCCTGGGCGTCTTGGCGGCGATCGAGAAACGCAAGGCGTTCACCACCGCCGAGAAGGTCCGCACCTGGTTCAACCAGTTGTTCCGCTATGCCCTGGTCATTGCCGAGGGGTTGGAAGTCAACCCGGCCGCCGACCTGGACGTGGTGGCAGAGCCCAAGCCCCCCGTAGCCCACAATCCCTACCTGCACCTGCCCGAGATGCCCGAGTTCCTCCAGAAGCTCCGGCTCTACAACCCCCGTGGCTGGCAGACCCAGCTTGGCGTCCGGCTGCTGTTCCTGACCGGGGTGCGCACCGGCGAACTGCGATTGGCCGAACCCGAACAGTTCGACCTCGACAGGGGCTTGTGGATCATCCCACCGCAGATCGTCAAGCAGCTCCAGGATGAAATGCGCAAGGCAGGGAAGCGGCCGCAGGATGTGCCCCCCTATATCGTGCCGCTATCCCTGCAGGCCATCGAGATCGTGCGCTATCTCCTGGGGGTGATGCGGCCGGCGCAGAAGTACTTGCTGTCACACCGCAGCGAACTCAAGAAGCGCATCAGCGAGAACACCCTCAACAAGGCCGTGCAGCTCATGGGCTATGAGGGGCGCCTGACCGGCCACGGCATCCGCGGCACTATCTCGACGGCGCTCAACGAGATTGGCTACCCGAAGATTTGGGTGGACGCGCAGCTTTCCCATTCCGACCCCAACAAGGTGAGTTCGTCCTACAACCACGCCAAGTACGTTGAGCCGCGCCGTCGGATGATGCAGGACTGGGCCGATCGGCTCGACCTGCTCGAACAGGGCGAAGTGGAAGCCGCGAGCGCGCATCTGACCATCCGTATCGACGGGGTGCCGGCGATGGCAGAAGTGGAGGAAGCGGTGGATGCGACCCTCGCGATGGCCGAGCCCACTCCTCCCGGCGTCCCGCCCGTCGTGGCCACGCCTATTGTCGTAACCCCGAGCAACGGCGGCATCACGTTCCAGCGGCTGTCTCAGGTACCGCCGCCTCCGACGCATGCCCCAGAGCCGGAAGTGTCCGCGATCCAGCGCGAGCGCGAGGAAATGCTGACCATCTACGAGTCTCCAAGCAGCTTGCCGGTCCCGCTGTTCGGCAAGCTGGCCGGAAAGTCCAAGGACCAGATCAACCGCGAACTGAAAGCGGGCAAGTTGCTGTCCATCAGTTTGGGCAATCGGGGGCAGCGTGTTCCCGATTGGCAACTGGTGCCGCTCAAGCACAAGCTGGCCCAGGTGCTCATGAACCAGTGCCCGCACGCGGATTCGTGGGATCTGTACCGCATGCTGACCCAGCCGCACCCTGACCTGGGGGACCGCGCGGCCATTGATGCGGTCACGCCGACCAACGTGCCGGCGATCATCCAGGTCATCATGGGCGACTACCAGCACTATGCGGATATGCCCGAGGCCATTGCCCCGTACCCCATCCCCGAGGATGTGCGGCAAAGCGTTCGTCGGCTGGTGGATAGCGCAGTAGTTCTAGACGGAGCATAGGGCTCTCAAACCTTGCAGGGGCCTTGCGGCCCCTGCATTACGCTTGCACCGCCTCCACGAGTTCGCTCAGCGTGCGCGGTGCGGGAGCGAAGAACACGGCGCCGGTGTGCGCCGTCGAGAAATCGAGCAGGCGGTCGTGCATGCCTGGCGGATCGCCGAGGAACATGCGCTCCAGCATCTTCTGCGTCACCCACAGATGCCTGGAGTAGCCGATGAAGTAGGTGCCATATTCGCCCTGGCCGGGGCGGCCGAAGGGCATGTTGTCGCGCAGGATGTCGTGCTCGGTGCCGTCGTCGTCCACGATCGTGGCGAGGGTCTTGTGCGATTTCTGGCCGCTCGTCGCGTCGGGCAATTCGACATTGCTGACGATCTCCCGGCCGATGATCCGCTCTTGCTCGTCCTTGGCGAGCCGAGCCCACGGCTGCATTTGGTGCAGATACTTCTGCACCACCAAGTAGCTGCCGCCGGCGAACGCCTGATCTTCACTGCCGACCAGCGTCGAGGCGCCGATGTCGTGCCCGGTCGGGTTGGCCGTGCCATCGACAAAGCCAAGCAGGTCGCGGGAGTCGAAGTAGCGAAAACCGACCACCTCGTCGGCCACCGTCACGCTGCTGCCCAGTTGGTCCAGCAGCAGGCGCTCGAATTCAAAACAGAGGTCCTCGCGTTCGGCACGGATGTGAAAGAACAGGTCGCCGGGCGTGGCAGGCGCGGTGTGCTTGGCACCCTCGATGGGCACGAAGGGCCGTAGTTCCTTCGGGCGCTTCCCGGTCTGGAAACGGTCCCATAGCGCCGATCCCAGTGCAGTGATGCACGACAGCCGGCCGTTGAGATCGCGGAAGCCCACCGTTTTGATCAGGTCGTCCAGCCCGTCCAAGACGCCGGCGACCGCCTGAAGGGCCTCGTGGCCCTCGGCGACTGTCAACGTGAGAAACACCGCCGCGCGCGACAGCGGCGCATCGATGCTTTGCGAGTCAATTGGTACTCGATCCCAACCACTTCCAACCATTCGTGCCTCCAAAGACCATGTTAATTCATCATATTGCCAGAGATGGAAGCGCTATCACTGGCGCGCTAACAGGCGCGTGCCGCTGCAATTACCCGCACGCAGCCTCGGCGAGAGCGGGCTATGGGGTATTCGAGCAAGCCGCCCTGTCCCTGGCAACCAACATTGCCCTGTGCTCGAACCGCTCAGAAACAACATTGGCTCGTCCGTGGGGCCGCTGCAGATATGTCACGATCTCGTAGGGGCCGTCTGAAAGCGGTCGCATAGTGATCCCCCACGCATGGGCACGCTCAATGCGCGATTGCGCGGAGAGCCCCACTCCGTAGCCAGCGGTCACCCAAAGCGCCATCATCTCGAACGAAGTCACGTGCTGAATGCTCTGCTGGCTCAACGGAAGAAAGGACAGTCGCTGATCCAGCAGTAGGCAAGCCTCCGCCGGCCAGCGAAACACCGGATAGTCCAGAAGCTCGGCAAGCGTGATCTTCGCCTGGGCAACTAAGGGGGACCCCAGCGGCACTGCAACAGCCACGTTCTCCACCCAGAGCGGTTGGCTTTTCACGGCCGGAGCACCAGCGTTCCGAAGCGTCATTCCAGCGTCGTAGCGGCCTTCCTCAAGGCCCGTCAACAGATCATCGGCTGAGGTCTCAAAGAACGTGATGGTGACTTCTGGTTCCTCCGCGCGCTGTAGGGCAAGAAGCGTTGTGAGGCAAGAGGATGGCACTCCGGGCGCGATAGCAAGCCTGAAATGGGAAAACTGGCTGGTGGCGTCATGCATGAGGGCCCCCAATAAGCGATCTGTCCAGAAAGGCAAACCAGCGTTGCAGGAAAGAGTGAAGTTTAACGTCGTTATCTTTAACGTGGTTAATTGTGGCAGATTGTTTGACGCTTCTGCTAATGCAGAAATCAACAATTCAGCCAGGCCGTCCTTCTGGCACATCGACGTATGAATCCGAGTCGGCGTTAGCCTTCGGACAGGCCGTGCGCGCTGCGCGCGTCGCTCAAGGAGTCGCGCAAGACGAGTTCGCATCTCGGGCAAGCATTTCGCGTTCTCACATGGGTAAGATCGAGCGTGGTGAGCACGTGCCCACGCTTCCGCTCATACTGAAAATTTCTACGGCACTTGGAATAAGCGCGGCTGACCTGATGACGGCGACCGAACGCAATCTGCGTGCCGACACTGATCCCTGAGTGTCTAGCCTGCCAGGCTCCGTCAACCGTCCGAAGAGTCGCGAAGGCGAACGATAAATCGCTCCACCGAAGCCGATAAATTGCCGCCGTCGGGCCGAAGCAGGTAGGTGGTGATCACGGCAGAATCCATCGCCAAGGGGCGGATCACCACATCCGGCCGTTGGGAGATGGGAATCTTGGTCGCCGTCATGAAGCCGATGCCGTAGCCGGCGCCGACCAACGTGAGCATCATGTCCAGCGAGGACACTTCCTCGACAACATTCAGCTTGTGCTCCAACGTGTTGAGCAGCCGCTTGAGTTCGCGGCAATAGCCCTCGCATACCTGCGGGTCGCACAGGACAAGTGGATGGCCTTGAAGTTCTTGAAGTGGCACCTCCTTGTAGGTGAGCAATGAGTGACGAGCTGGCACCGCAATCACCAGCGGGTCGTGCCAGATTGGTTCGGCAGCGATACCGTCGCCGACATCGCCCGTGTGCGCGAACCCGATCATGAAGTCGCCCGAACGCAAGCCACGCACTTGCTCTGCCAGAGGCACTTCTGACAAGCGTATTTCGATCTCCGGCTCCTCGGCGCGGCAACGAGCCAGAAATGCCGACAGCCGTGGATCGATAGCCCCATCTGATACAGCGATGCGCAGGCTACCGCGCAAGCCCGATGCCACAGCCTTGGCATTTTCACGAGCCTGTTCCAGCACTGTGAATAGACGGCGAACATCTTGCAAGAAGACCGCGCCCGCCGCCGTTAGAACTGTTCCTCGTCGGTTTCGGTCGAAGAGCACTACGCCCAACTCGTCCTCAAGTTCCTTGATGGCTCGTGATAGCGGTGGTTGTTCGATATGCAGGCGCTCAGCCGCCCGCGTGAAATGTAGCTCCTCAGCAAGAACTACGAAGCAGCGAAGATGGCGCAGCTCCATAGGCCACCCTCCCGTTCCGACTTATCCAACACTGTGCTATCTCCCTATAGAAGTGACTGCCATTCTGGCGGCGGCGAGTTCGGCCACATCATTGGAAACTTCTGGCTGAATGAGCCAGGGCTGGGTTGACCGTGCGATGGCCCGAGGCAGGCACAACACCAGGCGAGCCTGTCAAGTCCGTGGGGTGATAAGGATCAGACGAAGGCTATCTCCAGCCACGCACGTCAATGGATGCCGTGCATCGTCCCCGTCTGACCCTTGGCCGATTGCGAACCAAGCGCTTGAACACGCTTGCGGTTGATCATCACCTGCGGATTGCTGAGGCTCTGCTCCTGGTCCGAGCCAAGGCAAGTACCCTGGGGCAGACGGCAAATGCCGGCGAAAATATTCGCCGGCTCCAGTTGCTGCCCGGAGACTGGCGGGACCAGAATGCCTCTCACCAGAAAGTGTGAGACATCCTGATGCTTAGCCCGCGCCGGATGCTTAATGCCGCACTGAACCATGCGGGTCGATGACGTACTTGTATGCAGAACCCGCGTCGAACTCTTTGTACGCGGCGGGCGCGTCTTCGAGCTTGATGAACTTAGTGTTCATCATCGGCGAAAGGTAAGGCATGCGATCGTTCAGTATCGCCCGCATTAACGCGTGGTTGTAGTTGGCCGTCGGAGATTGACCAGCCGACATTCGCGGCGACTTGATCCAGGCGTTGGACCATTCCAGATCCATATGGCCTTTCTTGGCTTTCGGGTCTTTCGAGATCGGGTTTGCGCAGTACACACCGACCGTACTGGTCATTCCGCCGAAGCGGACATATTTGAGCATTGCGTTGGTAACAGCGCTCTCCACGATCTTGTCAGCCTCCGCGCCAAACCCGCGGCAGTCCACACCAACATAGTCGATGACGCGATCCACCTCCCTGTGCCCGGTAATGCGTTCGAGATGCTCCTCGATCGGCACGCCGTCGGAAAGGTTGATGGTTTCCACGCCGTGTGGCTTGAGAAGGTCCAGCCGCTCTTGAATGTAATCGGCAACGATGATGGCGCCTGCACCCAGAAGTCTGGCGCAGGCGGCACCCGCTCTGCCGACCGGCCCGGCACCGAAGATCAGGATGTTTTCGCCGACGACGTAGGCCGGCGCGGCTGGCCAGTCTGGGCCAGCGAACCCATGGAAAGCTGTGGGTAATACGTCAGAGAGAAGGGTCAGGTCGCGGATTTTTTCCATGGCGGCATCCTTGTCAGGGAAGCGAAGGAGATTGAAATCCGCATACGGTACGAAGAGATAATCACCTTGCCCCCCCGTCCAGCCACCGAGGTTGAACCCGTAGGCTCCGCAGTCGATTTCGGGGTTGGTGTTCTCGCATACATCGGAGCGCATATGCTTGCAGTTGTAGCAACGCCCACACCCCACATTGAAGGGAACGGAAACGATGTCGCCCTTCTTCACGACTTCGACGTCTGATCCCACTTCGATCACTTCGCCGGTCATTTCATGGCCCATGGTCATTCCCTTGGGAACAGCAAACGAACCGCGATAAATGTGAAGGTCGCTGCCACAGATATTTGTGGTAACTATTTTGAGGATAGCGCCATGGGGTGCGCTTTTCCCTTGAGGGGTTATCAGCTCTGGAAATTTGAAGGTGTTGACCTTCATTTCCAAGGGCTTCTCGAAAGTCACGATTCGGTTACCGGTCGGAGTCATTTCGTCACCTCTGTGCGTTAATGTTTCCATCTTCTAAATCGAAGTGGGAAACGAAATTTACCGCTGTCAAGAAGAACGATCGTGGTATTGCCTAGCCGTTGGTCGCGTCTCCTTCTGCGGTCTTGACAGCATCGGATCAAGCTCAGAAGTGGTCAAACTGGAATAATCTATGTGCAGATAGGCACGATCTATCTACGCGGGATCGTCGAGCCGTGCTCGTCTCCTAGCCGGGAGAGGGCAACGATCATCGCTACATCGCGCCTCCTAGCTTGATCTAGGAACAGTCAGCTCGACCCAGCGAGACATGAGGAGGCCGCATGCAGCAGGTACTCCTGCCCCCCGAGTTGCCCCTGGACCTAGTGGCCTTCGATGGGTTGCTCAGCACGTGGCGCCTGTTAGCGGCGCACACGGCATGCCTGCAATCTTCGCCTGGTTGAAGCAATACAGAGTTGCTCTTCAAGACTCGCTATTTCAGGGGGCTTTGAGATGAGTCTGCTTTGGGCTGGAACCGACGATGGATCGATATAACGGATTGAAGAGTGGCGGCGAGTTCGGGGGTGTGCACCATTTCGAGCAATGCACGCGATGACGGTGCCTCGAACGCATTTTTCCCAGCAACGAATCCGACATTTGAGTGCGACATTGGTCCATTGATTGCGATTGCGTGGAGATTTGGAATGTGCGCGAGTTGGCCGGCGAGAGATTGCGGAAGAACTGCCGAATATTTTCCTGTCGCCACGTGTGCCGATAGCACGTCAATTGAATCAGTGCGAATAGTCTGCGCGGTACATTGCATCAGCCTATCTTGAATGGGTTCAGGTACTGCCGAGTTCAGCACGCAGAGTTGTCTATTGAGAACATGGTCCCACGTTGTGCTTCGGGGTTGCTGTGTTCTCGCGGCGTGAAAAAGGAAAATGCGTTCACGGTACAGAAGGTGAGTATCGAAGTCTTCCCCTGGGATATCCTCCAAATGCATGAGTGCGATATCCAAATTGTTTTCTCGAATCGCCTGTAGCAGGGAAGAAGCGCCGGAAACCAGAACTGATTGTTGAAGTAAGGGTGTTTTTTCAGCAAGGGCGATGCTTAATGTGGGCGCTACACCGGCAGTTCCTGGGAGTATCCCTAGCCGGAATTGCCCCTCTATACCTCGCCGTAGTGCGGAGAGTTCTCGCTCCAGCCCTTTGCAGTCGTCATACATCTGCTGAGCCCAAGACAGTACGCGCATCCCTTCAGAAGTGAGGCCGTCATAGCGTCGGCCATGACGCACGATCTCGACACCCATGTCTTCCTCCAATTGCTTAATGCCCGCGGAGAGTGTCGGCTGAGAAACATTGCAGCTTTTGGCCGCGTTGCCAAAATGGCCTTCACGGTGCAAAGCAAGCAAGTATTCAAAGTTTCTTACGATCATATATTTTCTTCTGATAAAGTTGATTGGATTTTATACTTTCACGAAAAACCCTGCGCACGCTTCGATCCGCGTCCAACCTTGGGCACGTAGCTGGCACGCATGAAAGGCTGCCGCGCGCAGTGTCCATACAGTAGGTTCGACTCGTCATCGACGGTCAGCACCACAACGCACGGGACAGCCAATAGCGCGAACACAGGTGCTTTGCGCTGTGGGCGAGTCGTCCTCATGTAGCTTAGCAGTTGGCGCGTTCTGGAAGGGAGTAAGCGTGAGTGGTGAGGCACGCAACCGCAAAAGGCGGTGCTAAGCTCTTGAGCTGTTCGGGTCGTGGCCGTTGAAGCGGCGAGAGAATGGAGCCTGCCATGGCCGTTGTGGCGCAGCTAGTACACCATGCCCCCAGCGTTTCCTTAGCTGCGATTGACGGGCATGCCTGGCGGTAGCTCAATAACAGCCATTTATGGATGAAGGAACGAGGGGAATAAGGCAGATGAAGATATTCACGATTGGATTCACTAAGACCTCCGCGCGGTCCTTCTTCACCAAGTTAAGTGCTTCTGGTGCCAAGCGCCTTGTCGATGTTCGCCTGAATAATGTTTCGCAATTGGCCGGATTCGCTAAACGCGAGGATCTTCGATATTTTTCCGAGGCGTTGTGTGGGATGGAATATGAACATCTACCAGCACTTGCTCCAACCAAAGACATGTTCGAGGAATATAAAATAAAAGGGGGAGATTGGGATATCTACGCCAGTAAATTTCTGGATTTAATGTCGTCCCGAAAGATTGAGTCAATCGATAAAGAAAAGATTGATAACAGTTGCCTGCTTTGCAGCGAAGACAAGCCCCATCACTGCCATCGGAGGCTAGTGGCCGAGTACCTTGCAGGCAAATGGCCGAATGTTGAGATCGTGCATCTTTAGAGGGGCGACGTAGCTCCCAATGTCATCAACTTAAGCCCCCAGCCCTGGCCGGGGCAAGAAATCCCGGGGCTTGGACGCGCGGTTGCAGCAGTGCCTTCACTGGTTTTGCTCCCCAGTTCAGCGCATGTGCGACCCAGACGCCAGCTTAATGGATGCCGGTTCGCCTCGGCGGGCGGGATTTCTCGTTTTCCGGGCGAGCGCGTGCCGGCCGCTGTCTGGCCAGCTTTTTTGCGGTGCAGTTCGGGTGCTGCTTGTTCTTAGCGCGTCGGTTTGTAGCCCTCGCAGCCGCGACTGGCCAGGCGCATACGCTGGCGCGGGAAGCTGCGGCCCGGGCGCACAGCGCTGAGGCTGTTGGCCATCAACTCCATCACGTTGGCCAGCCCCTGCACACCGGGGCGTACCAGCAGGTCGACCAGGGTGTTCTTGAGGCGTGACACCCCTTGGGTGAAGTTGACCTTCCAGCGCAGCTTGCGGCCTTTGTGGCGCTGCTCGATGACCGGTTGCAGCAGATGTTGCATCAGCAGCGCTAGGTTTTTCAGCAGTTGCCCGGCATGAAAGTCCTGCTTCACGGCCGTCACGCTACGGCCGCTAAAGTTGTCGAGGCAGAGGGTCTGCTTGAGGCGGCGGTAGTCCGTTTCGATGCCCCAGCGGCGGTGGTAAAGATCCGCGAACACCTCGGCCGGGAAGGCCTGTCGATCCAGCAGGGAGGTCAGCAGCACTTCGCTTTCACCGCTGGCTAGCTCGACCCGGATCAGGCGCAATTCGACCCGGCCCGCGGGATCGACGCCGGCCTCGGTACAGAACAGGCGCGCCTCGGGATGACTGGCAGAGAAGAACTGCGTGTCTTCTGTCTGCCCCGAGCGGAGAAACTGTTTGACCTGCGCGTTGTAGCCACACGGCAGGCGCATCAGGAAATGTCGCCGGTGCTGCTCGAACAGCGCAAACAGCCAGTGTCCGGGGTAGCCGCGATCAAACAACGTCAGGCTGTCAGCGGGCAGATGCTCGAGGTGCAGATGGGCGCAATCGCGCTCGCCGACTGCGGATGGCACGATCAGGCTGTGTAGCGTCTGGCCGTCGGCGACGTCGTAGAGCATGGACAGACGGGCAACGGGAAACTCGCTATGGCAGCCGAAAAAGCGCGTCATGACCGACTCCAGCGGTAAATGGACGGTCGAGCCGTCCACGGCGAGTACCCGTAACCCGCGCCACGTCTGGCGCAGCCCGAGGCTGTCGAGCTGTTGCTGAAGGGTTTGGTTGAGGCTCTCGAAGACCTCGGGCTTGAGCTTGCCGCGCGCCTTGCTGAAGGCCTGCGCGGTGACCACCTGGGTCTCGGCCGAGGCCTGGTTGAGCACGCGATAGAACTGATCGAGCTCGGTTTGCAGGGCGGTGCGTGGCTGATTGAGCAAAAACAGGACGAGGTTCTTGAAGGTCAGTTGGCGTCGGCGGGTAAAGTCGTGAGGGCGCTGGCGGTGGGTATCGATGAAGTCGGGACAATCGAGCTGACTGGTTATTTTTTGTACAATTTTCAAGCCAGGGTTTGCTGGGCGGTGTCAAACGGTGTGGAATGAGGGGCCAAAAGGGTTTCTCCTATGCGCTGAATTTAGCGCTAATTATATGATATTTATAGGAAAAATTCCTTAAGTTGATGACATTGACGTAGCTCCACGTTTCCAACGCCTCGTCTGGAGGGCTGAGAGAGACAAAGGCGCGTATCGGCGGGAGCCGGCGCCACACATTGGGCGTACAGAGCAACCTCGCCCGCCACGGCTCGATGTCAGCGCTCAACGAGGCGAGTGGCTCCAGGTGCATTGGCAGACGGGCCGCTGGCTGACGTCGTGGCGATCGGCGGATATGCACTGGGAAGCCCGCCCATGTGCTGGGCTATCATGTTGGCGACGCCTACGCCCAGGTGGGGCGCGGCAGGATCGCCGTCATTTACACCCCAGTTTGGTACTGCTATAGGTCTTCTGGAATAGCCGATACATCAGGACAAATTGAAGTAGCTCAATTAGGAGATATCTAATGTCAACCGGTATGTTTATTCTGCACTCCAACTATACGCCGGCGGGGGACCAGCCAGAGGCGATAGCGCGCCTGCTGTCGGACATAGAAGAAGGTGCGACGCACCAGACGCTGAAAGGTATCACCGGCTCAGGTAAGACCTTCACCATGGCCAATGTGATTCATCGTCTGAAGCGGCCTACGTTGATCTTGGCTCCTAACAAGACGTTGACCGCGCAGCTTTATGGTGAAATGAAGCACTTCTTTCCTGAGAACGCGGTCGAGTACTTCGTTTCCTACTACGATTATTTTCAGCCCGAAATCTATATGCCGGGCACCGATCGTTTCATTCCAAAGGACTCGGCCATCAATGACCACCTTGAGCGCCTGCGCCTGTCCACGACCAAATCCTTGATTGAGCGTCGTGACGTGATCGTCGTCGCTTCGGTGTCTTCAATCTACGGCCTGGGTGATCCAGATGCATACCGAGCGCTACAGATCGCTCTGTCCCCTGGGGTCAAACTAAACCAGAGAGAGCTAATTCGTCGCTTGGCTTTGCTGCAATATGATCGCACGGAGCGCACTCTCAAGCGTGCAACGTTCCGCGTCCAAGGTGATGTGATTGACATTTTCCCCGCTGATTCCGAGTACAGGGCGGTTCGGGTGGAACTGTTGGATGACACTGTTGCGTCTGTCCAATGGATGGACCCTGTTACCGGCAAGACGTTGGGAGAGATAGACCATTATTTGGTTTCGCCAAAAACGCTTTTCGCGCCGCCCACGAACAAAATAGATTCTGCATCCAAAAAGATACTCGCTGATATGGAAGAGCGGGTTGCCGAGCTGAACAGGAATAATCGCTTGGTCGAGGCAATCAGGCTGTACGAGCGGATCACGCATGACGTGGAAATGATGCGCGAGGTCGGCTATTGCTCGGGGATGGAGAATTATTCCTGCTACTTCAGCGACCGAGACGCAGCTTCTCCTCCGATCACGTTGCTGGATTATTTGCCGAAAGACGGGCTGCTGTTCGTCGATGAATCTCATGTCATGGTGCCACAGATATCCGCAATGTACCGGGGGGATCAGGCGCGCAAGGACACGCTGATCGATTACGGGTTCCGTTTGCCTTCATCGAAGAACAACCGGCCATTGAACTTTGACGAGTTCGAGAAGGTCAAGCCTCAGACCATCTTTGTTTCCGCTACTCCGGGCGACTACGAGCTGAGGGTGTCGAAAGGCAGGGTTGTCGAACAGGTTATCAGGCCAACGGGACTGCTTGACCCCAAGGTTGAAGTGCGGAAAGCGGATGGATACATAGATGACCTGCTTGCCGAAATATCGAAGTGCGTGAAGAGAAAGAATCGAGTGCTTGTGACTACGCTGACGAAGGTCAGTGCAGAAGAGCTAACGGATTTCTTGACGGACAACGGGATTCGAGCGCGCTACATGCATTCGGACATAAAAGCGGAGGATCGTGTTGAGATCATCAATGGCCTGCGCGCAGGAGAGTTCGATGTTTTGATTGGGATTAGTCTTTTGCGCGAAGGGCTGGATATTCCAGAGGCATCATTGGTTGCCATTCTCGATGCAGACCGTGCAGGGTTCTTGCGTTCGGCCCATGCGCTCATTCAGATGATCGGTCGAGTCGCTCGGAATGAAAACGGCAAGGCGATCTTGTACGCCGACGCGGTGACGCCGGCGATGAAGCAGGCGATCGATGAGACCAATAGGCGCAGGCAGCTTCAAATTGCCTTTAACGAGGAAAATGGGATTTCTCCAGCCTCGTCTGTGCGAAAACTAGCAGGGGAAGAGACGAATACGGAGGAGCCCACCGTTCATTCCGAGGCTTTCTGCGAGAACTTGTCCGACCTTTGCGATCAGATCACTGCCAAGGAACAGCAGCTACTCGAATTTACCGATACCGGTGACGAGCAGCGCGTCGAAGACATTCGTCGTCAGTTGGATGGGTTGTACCGGCAATTCATTTACATCTAATCGTTCGCCGGCATTGGGTTGCATGGCCGACCGATCTGCATCTGGGGCAAGCGGGCAGACGGTCGGTTCATCATTCAACCGGAGGGGTGAGCCGCCGAGGCTCAGTGCCCCGCTTTCCAAGATGTGTGCCCTACAGCGTCTTGCGACGTGTCAGCGCAAAGCTGGCAACGATCCAACGGCGACCAGCATTTCATCAAATACCGCTCGAACCCTTCCCGGAATGGGGCCACGCTGAGGCCGATAGACGTACAACCCCCATGCCGGAGGTTCTTCGTTCTCCAGCACTCGCACGAGCTTCCCGCTGGCAATGTAGGGGGCGGCCATGTAGTCCGCCAGTTGCGCGAACGCGATCCCGGCCAGCGCCGCTCCCATTTCCATGTCGGCATTGTCGGCGACGAGAGTGGGTGCGGTAGGTGTCCACTGGCGTCCCGCCTTGAAGTGCCAAGGCCAGGGACGGCCGGTATTGATATCCAAGGCCACGGTAACTGGCAGGCTGCTTAGCGCATCGATGTTTGCAGGTACGCCCACTTTCTTGATCAGGCGCGGAGCGGCAACGATGGGGAGTCTCATGTCGGCGGCCTTGCGTGCGACGAAGCGGCTATCGCGCATGAATCCGACCCTGATCCCGACGTCAATCCCTTCGTCAACCGTATTGCTGATGCGATCGGACAGGCGCACATCCAGCGTGATGCCGGGATGACGCGCGGCCACGCGCTCCAGTGCCGGTAGCACCGCTCTGGTGCCCAAGCTGTGCGGTGCGGTGATGCGAACCGTACCGGACAGAGAGGCCTGCTGGTCGGAGCTAGGCGTTCGCCACAGATCCTCGAACCGCTCCAATGCGGGGCGCACTTGGTCTAGCAGCCCTTCGCCGAAGGCGGTGATGCGCACCTGGCGCGTGCTTCGATGAAACAACACCTCGCCGTAGTGTTGCTCCAGTTGCTGGATGGCACGGGTTACACCTTGCGGAGAAGTCCCCAGCCGGACGGCCGCATCGCGAAAACTGCTGCTTTCGGCCGCCACCCGAAAGATGCGCAGTAGTTCCATTTCTTTGTTCATGACGCACGCCTCATGGCCGGTTTCGCTGCTCGTTAATTGTTCCAGATTGTGGAATTATAAAATCGCAACAATTCCATATACAAGGAGAGCGCGGTTGCCCAGACTGACAACACCCCGGAATGCTCCGCTCCGAACAACCCAACAAGGAACGCGAATGAACGCTGCGACTCTCATCACTGCCTACTACGACGCCTTCAACCGCGGCGACCGCGAGGCCATGCTGTCAATGTTGACCGATGACGTCGCGCACGACTTGAACCAGGGCGCTCGTGAGGTCGGTCGCGAAGCCTTCCGCGCCTTCCTGCAGCGCATGGACCGCTGCTATGGCGAGCAACTGCGCGGGATCGTGGTGATGGTCAGCGCCGACGGCCTGCGTGCAGGCGCGGAGTACGTGGTGCATGGCGAATACAAGGTGACGGACGACGGGCTGCCGGAAGCCCAGGGCCAGCGCTACGTGCTGCCGGGCGGCGCGTTCTTCGAGATCCGCGATGGCAAGATCGCTCGTGTCACCAACTACTACAACCTCGGCGACTGGATCGCACAGGTTGGAGGGGACGCCTGAAATGACCAGCGACGTGCAGGTGCTGGTTCGTCGTGGCCCGGACATTGCCGAATGGTTCGATGCCGTGGCAGGCCTGCGGGCGAGCGTCTTCCGCAGCTTTCCTTACCTGTACGAGGGCGACACCGAATACGAGAAGCACTACCTCGCCATGTACGCCCGTTCGGCAGACAGCCTGCTGGTACTCGCGCTCGCTGATGATGTGGTCGTGGGTGCGTCCACGGGGTTGCCGCTCGGCGATGCGGAGCCGGCCTTCCATGTGCCGTTCGCCGATCGAGGAATCCCGGTGGAGGCAGTGTTTTACTGTGGCGAATCAGTCCTGCTCCCGGCCTTCCGGGGCCTTGGCCTGGGCCATCGCTTCTTTGACGAGCGCGAAGCGCATGCCCGTTCGTTGGGCGGCATGCAGTGGGCATCGTTCGCGTCGGTGGATCGTGCAGACGACGATCTCCGGCGTCCTTCCAACTACCGCAGTAATGACCCCTTCTGGACCCGTCGCGGCTACGTGCGGCAGTCGGACATGAAGGTTACGCTGCCCTGGAAGCAGGTGGGTGAGCCGAGCGAAACCGAGCAGACGCTCACGATGTGGCTGCACTCCCTGGAGAACGCGAAATGAAAGTAGCAGTTGCGAAATACTCAGTGGGTCAGCCCGCGGGCTTCGAGGCATTTGCTGCGCGGCAGCGGCTGGTTCTGGAGGAGGCGCGCCGTGGCGGGGCGGAACTGGCCGTGTTGCCCGAGTATCTATCCCTCGAACTGGCTGCAACGTTCGAGCCTGGCATCCGCCATGATTTCAACGCCTCTCTGGCCGCGCTGCAGGCCTTGCAGCCTGCGTGGCTGGCACTGTATGCCGACCTGTCGCGCGAGTTGTGCATGACCATTCAGGCCGGTACGTTTTTGACCCAGGTTGGATTGGACCGCTACCGCAACCGGGCTTGGTGGTTTGCGCCTGACGGCACACGCGACTACCAAGACAAATTGCAGTTGACGGGGTTCGAGAAAGACGCCGGCGTCATCGAGGGTGGCGACGAACTGAAGGTGTTCGATTTGAAAGGCGTGCGTGCCGGCATCGCTGTTTGCTATGACAGTGAGTTTCCATTGCCCGTGCGAGCCCAGCGAGAGGCGGGAGTGCGCCTGCTGCTGGTCCCGAGCTGTACCGACACCCAAGCAGGTGCAACCCGGGTCCGTGTGGGCTGCATGGCGCGGGCACTGGAGAACCGAATGTTCATCGCGCAGGCCGTGACGACCGGAGCTGCTGACTGGAGCCCGGCGCTGGACACGAATACTGGCGAGGCCACGATCTATGCACCCATGGATCGCGGATTCCCGGAGGATGGCATTCTCGCGACGACTTGCGGCACGCAGACATGGGCGATTGCTGATCTGGACGTTGAAGCCCTCGAACGAAACCAGGAACAGGCCCAGGTTGCGGTCGATCGTGACTGGGACGGCCAGATGTTGCCTGCACTGAGGAAGGCTCGGTACTCGGGTCGTCAGGTCGCCTAGCCGGTCTCATCTTGATAGCTTCAGCTCGATGAGTTGGCTTAGATAGGCCATATCTATCTGCGCATAGATTTTTCCAGTTTGACCGGTTTTGAACTTGCCCCGATGCTGTCGATACATGCAAGAAATATTCATTGATTTGAATGTTTTGCGCTTCTTGGGAACAAATCTGTACTAGCCTGTAATAGTGCTCGAAGAGCACAGAATTTGTGGCGAAGTTCGGCCGCATATACTATGGTGGAGTATTGTATAATGCGGCGGTGTACCCAAGTAGAGAGGTGTTCGATGCCACACAGCCCGGAAGAAAAGAAGCAAGCCCTGACGCGCATCCGGCGCATCAAAGGTCAGGTAGCGACTCTTGAGCAAGCGCTCGATGCAGGTGCGGAATGCCCTGCAATTCTTCAGCAGCTTGCGGCCGTTCGTGGGGCAGTCAACGGATTGATGGCAACCGTTCTGGAGAGCTATCTGCGGGAAGAGTTTCCCAGTAGCGAAATCAGGAGCGATTCGCAGAACAAGTCCATTGACGAGACCATCTCTATCGTCCGCTCCTATCTGCGGTAGAGGCACCAGGGTGCCCTCGGTGAGGGCAAATTTAGTTAGCTAGTAAAGGAAGCGACATCATGAAATCACGTGCAGCAGTTGCCTTCGGGCCAGGAAAGCCGCTGGAAATCGTCGAGATCGACGTCGAGCCGCCGCGCAAGGGCGAGGTGCTCATCAAGATCACGAACACCGGCGTTTGCCATACCGACGCCTTCACCCTGTCGGGCGACGACCCCGAAGGTCTCTTCCCGGTCGTGCTGGGTCATGAAGGTGCGGGTATCGTCGTGGAGGTGGGTGAAGGTGTGACCAGCGTGAAGCCTGGCGATCACGTCATTCCCCTCTATACCGCCGAGTGCGGCGAGTGCCTGTTCTGCAAGTCCGGCAAGACCAACCTGTGTGTCGCGGTGCGCGCCACCCAGGGCAAGGGCGTGATGCCCGATGGCACCACCCGCTTCAGCTACAACGGCCAGCCGATCTACCACTACATGGGCTGCTCGACCTTCAGCGAATACACGGTGGTGGCCGAAGTCTCGCTGGCCAAGATCAACCCGGACGCCAATCCCGAGCATGTCTGCCTGCTGGGTTGCGGTGTGACCACCGGCATCGGCGCTGTTCACAACACGGCCAAGGTTCAGCCGGGTGACTCTGTGGCCATCTTCGGCCTCGGCGGCATCGGGCTCGCTGCGATTCAGGGGGCACGCCAGGCCAAGGCAGGTCGCATCATCGCCATCGACACCAATCCAGCGAAGTTCGAGCTGGCTCGTACCTTCGGCGCGACCGAATGCCTCAACCCGAAGGACTTCGACAAGCCGATTCACGAGGTTCTCATCGAGATGACCGGTTGGGGTGTCGATCACACCTTCGAGTGCATCGGCAACGTCAACGTGATGCGCTCGGCACTAGAAGCAGCACATCGTGGCTGGGGTCAGTCGATCGTCATCGGCGTGGCTGGTGCAGGCAAGGAAATTTCGACGCGCCCGTTCCAGTTGATCACCGGTCGCACCTGGAAGGGCTCGGCTTTCGGCGGGGTCAAGGGCCGCACTCAACTTCCCGGCATGGTGGAGGACGCAATGAAAGGCGAGATCGATCTCGCCCCGTTCGTCACCCACACCATGGGCCTCGACGACATCAACAAGGCCTTCGACCTGATGCATGAAGGCAAGTCGATTCGCACGGTGATCCACTACTGACCGCCCACTACCCATTCAACACCAACCACCAAGGAAATTAATCATGTCCACTCCTGTCATTTCTGGCGATGGCATCTTTTCGCACATTTTTATCGGCGCTGCCGACCTTCAGAAGTCGGTCGCGTTCTACGACGCCGCTCTGGGTGCTCTTGGCATCAAGAACCTCGGTCCTTTCAACAACGGATGGGTACTTTTCGGTCGCGAAAAGCCGGCTTTCATCATCGCCCGTCCGGGCAATGGTGAAGCGCCCTCCAGCAACGGCGTGACGATCGGCTTTGCGGCCGCCACTCCCGCCGAAGTGGATGCCTTCCATGCTGCCGGCCTTGCCGCAGGCGGCACCGACGAGGGCCAGCCTGGCGCACGTGGTCACCTGCCGGGTGCCTATGCGGCCTACCTGCGTGATCCGGCGGGCAACAAGGTCTGCTCGTACACCTTCGTCTGAAAGCAAGGAAGCTGAGGGCGTTCTGAAAGGGCCAGCACAAGCCTCTATACGGCGAGCCTATTAGACGGACCGTGTAGAGCGGTGCCTGCTCATGAAGATCGGCCCGCAGCCATGTGCGAAACGCATGGCTGCGGGCATTTGCTTTGAAGCGTGTTTTTCAACCAATGAGAAATGAGGTCGTTATGCAAGAGCCGGCCAACATCAATGCGACGACCGTACAACCCGCCCCGACCGCCACCGTGTACGGCATGCCGGCCTATGCCGATCGTGCTGCGGCCGTGGGTGAAGTGCATGCGCGCCCGCATCTGTTGATTCAGGCCCCCCGCGGCATATTGCAGCTCGCTTTCATGACCGAAGGCGATCAGGCCAGGGATCAGATGGCGATGAGTGAGTTGTCTCATCGCTTCGGCGTTGCCGAGCCCGACCACGCTACGCCGCTTCACGGCATGACATGGGATGAGGGAGACCTGCACTGTGAAAAGCACACCGAGTTCTCAACGTATCTCTGGTGCGCTTCGCTGGATTCCGAGACGGGAGAGCCGTGCGGCGAAAATCCGTTCAAGCATGGATTTGTTCCTCCCGGCCCGGTCGTATCCGGCATCCGTTTGAGACTTCTTCCATGGACGCCGGAAACGGAGAAGGAGGCCGATCGCTTCGATCCTGCCAGCCTGTGCTACTCGCTGGTGGAGAACGGCTCTGCCGCCATCCTCACCGACTTCCGACAGGATGAGGATGGCCTGACGCAGATCCTCGTCCTTGCCCGCGATTTGACCCCGGCGCGGGCGGGTGCGCTGGCTCAACGTCTGCTGGAGATCGAGACCTACCGTACCTTGGCGTTGCTGTCCTTGCCGTTGACGCGGTCGATGACGTCGGAGCTGCGGCGCATGGAGTCGCGCCTTGCGGCGATCACCGACGAGATGTGTACGAGCTTGGTGGAACGGCGCGACAGCGACGTGCTGCTGTCCGAATTGACCGGCCTGGCTGCCGAACTGGAAGCTGGCGTTGCGGCGAATCTCTATCGCTTCGGCGCCAGTCGTGCCTACTACGAGATCGTCGAGGAAAGGCTGGCAGCGCTTTCGGAAGAGGCCGTATCCGGGTACTGCACCTGGGCGGATTTCCTGCAGCGTCGCATCGCTCCCGCCATGCGGACATGCCAATCCGTAAAGGAGCGCCAGACCAAGCTCTCCGACAAGCTGACCCGGGCCATCGCGTTGCTGCGTTCCTGGATCGACGTCGAGCTTGAACGCCAGAACCGCGATCTGCTTGCGTCGATGAACAACCGGGCCAAGATGCAATTGCGCCTTCAGCAAACCGTCGAAGGCCTGTCGGTCGCGGCAATTTCTTATTACGTCGTGAGTCTTCTCGGCTATTTGCTCAAGGGCATTCCGATGGTTCACGACAGCGTGGCGCCGGTGATGGCGGTTCTGGTGCCTGCGGTGATGCTGACGATCTGGTGGATCGTGCGCAGGATCAGACACGCCCACGGCGACACGGCAGCGGAAGAGAAATCTTCCTGACGAGCTGCCGTCCTGGCGCGCGAGAGCTGCGCCGTTCCTTTGAACATAGGAGAACTACATGGAACGCATCGAACATCACGCCAGCTTTGATGGTTGGCAGGACGTTTATCAGCATGAATCCACGACGCTCGGTTGCACGATGAAGGTCGGCGTCTATCTGCCTCCGCAGGCACAGCACGGCAAGGTGCCGGTGCTGTACTGGCTTTCAGGCCTCACCTGCACCGAGCAGAACTTCATCACCAAGGCCGCCGTCCAGCGCTACGCGGCCGAACATGGCATTGCCGTCGTCGCGCCCGATAGCAGTGCTCGCGGCGAAGGCGTTGCCGACGATCCTGCCTATGACCTCGGACAGGGGGCGGGTTTCTACGTCAACGCCACACAGGAACCCTGGGCTGCGAATCATCGGATGTACGACTACGTCGTGCAGGAATTGCCGGCGCTGATCGAGGCCCACTTTCCCGTGACAGCGGAGCGGAGCATCAGCGGCCATTCCATGGGAGGACACGGCGCTCTGGTCATCGCCCTGCGCAACCCGGGCCGTTATCGAAGCGTCTCGGCCTTCTCGCCCATCGTCGCCCCCACCCAGGTTCCCTGGGGGCACAAGGCCTTCGAGGCGTACCTGGGCAGCGATCGGGAAGTGTGGAAGCAGTACGACACCGTGGAGCTGATTCGCACCGTGCAGGAGCGTTTGCCGTTGCTGGTTGATCAGGGCTTGGGCGACGAGTTCCTGGAGAGCCAGCTTCAGCCCGACCTGCTGCGCAAAGCCTGCGACGAGACGGGGCACCCGCTCACGTTGAATCTGCGCCCAGGCTACGACCACAGCTACTACTTCATTGCCAGCTTCATTGGCGAGCATATGGCACACCACGCATCGGCGCTGAAACGCTGAGAGAGGAGATCAGGTCATGACAAAGACCTCCAAAAACCGACATCACGTCGTCATTATCGGAGCGGGCTTCGGCGGGATCGAGGTTGCCAACCAGCTTGCTGGTGTCGAGGTCGATGTGACGATCATCGATCGGCGCAATCATCACCTGTTCCAACCCTTGCTTTACCAGGTCGCAGGTGCGTCACTTTCGACATCCGAGATCGCCTGGCCTATTCGCTATCTCTTCCGAAATCGCCCGGAAGTGAACACCTTGATGGCGGAAGTGGAAGGTATCGACCAGGACGCGCGTCAGGTCATTCTCAACAATGGAATGCGGCAAACCTACGACACGCTCGTGCTCGCGACAGGTGCTACCCATGCCTACTTCGGACACGACGAATGGGGGGCTTTCGCGCCGGGGTTGAAGACGCTGGAAGATGCCACGACCATTCGGGGCCGAATCCTCGCGGCTTTCGAGGAAGCTGAGCGCACGAGCGATCCTCAGCAGCGTGCCGCGCTGCAGACGTTCGTCATCATCGGTGGTGGTCCCACCGGGGTTGAATTGGCCGGAACCATCGCCGAGCTGGCACGAGACACGCTGGCGCGTGACTTCCGCTCGATCGACCCGAGCACATCGCGGGTTGTACTGATCGAGGCTGGCCCGCGTCTGTTGTCGGTCTTTCCAGAGGATCTTTCGGCCTATACGCGCCAGGCACTCGAAAAACTCGGGGTCGAGGTCGTGCTGGGTACTCCGGTCACCGAATGCTCGGCCGACGGCGTGGTGTATGGCGGCAAGCCCCTTTCGGCCAAGACCATCGTCTGGGCCGCCGGAGTCCAGGCGTCTCCCGCGGCTCGCTGGTTGGGCGCTGCGTCTGATCGTGCTGGTCGAGTGGTCGTTGGCCCTGACCTGACGGTGGCCGGTCGCCCGGAGGTCTTCGCCATCGGCGATACAGCCTCGTGCACCATGGCCGATGGGAAGCCCGTGCCGGGCATCGCCCCGGCCGCCAAACAGCAAGGGAAGTACGTCGCTAACCTGATTGGACGGCGTTTGAAGGGCAAGCCCGCTGACGGGCCTTTCAAATACCGGCATCAGGGGAACCTGGCCACCATCGGCCGCAGCCTGGCGGTGATTGACATGGGGCGGGTGAAGCTGCGTGGTGCCTTTGCGTGGTGGATCTGGAAGCTGGCGCACATCTACTTTCTGATCGGCACGCGAAATCGTCTCAGTGTCGCTTTGAGCTGGGTATGGAACCACAGCATCGGCTACCGCGGCTCTCGCATCATCATGCATGCGATTGCCGACAAAGAGCCCACGGCGTTGGATAAATCCGGCTCTCTGGATTGAGGTGCCCACCTTATCGGAACGTCAACTATCAGAAATGCCAGGGAGAGGAACTTGACCGATCTATTCACGACAAAGCCCAAGCCTCCCTTGGCCGAACTCCTGCGGCCCAAGACGCTGGACGAATTCGTCGGGCAACGGCACTTGCTCGGCCCCGGCAAGCCGCTGCGTCTCGCGTTCGAGGCGGGCAAGTTGCACTCGTTCATCCTCTGGGGGCCGCCAGGCGTGGGCAAGACCACCCTAGGGCGCCTGGCCGCCAGTGCGACCGACAGCCGATTCATCGCCATCTCGGCCGTGCTGGCCGGGGTGAAGGACATCCGGCAAGCCATCGACGAGGCCCAGGCCGAACTGGACAACCATGGTCGATCGACGGTGCTTTTCGTCGATGAGATCCATCGCTTCAACAAGGCGCAGCAGGATGCCCTGCTGCCCCATGTCGAGTCGGGGCTCCTGACCCTGGTGGGGGGGACGACCGAGCATCCGGGGTTGGCGGTCAATTCCGCACTGCTCTCGCGCGCGCAGGTCTATACCCTCGAACCGCTGTCCAGCGACGAACTGAACCAACTCTACGAACGCGCACTGCCGCATCTCCAGGGCGTCACGTTGGACGCGGACGCGCTGGATCTGCTCAAGGGCTTTGCCGATGGCGATGGCAGGCGCTTCCTCAATCTGCTTGAGCAGGTGACGAATGCGGCGTCGGGCGCTGGCAAGACCGTGGTCGATGGCCAGTCCGCCAAGCTGTCCACCAGTCCATCGCTGCGCAGGTTCGACAAGGGCGGTGACGAGTTCTACTGGCAGCTCTCAGCCTTCCACAAGTCGCTACGGGGCTCCGACCCTGATGCGGCCCTGTATTGGCTGGCCCGCATCCTTGACGGTAGCGGCGACGTCAGCCAGGTGACCCGCCGCATGGTGGTAGTGGCCAGCGAAGACATCGGCAATGCCGACCCGCAGGCGCTGCAACTGGCGCTCAATGCCGCGCTGGCTTATGAGAGGCTGGGTTCCCCCGAAGGCGAAATACCGATTGCCCACGCGGCGACCTACCTTGCTGCCGCCCCCAAGTCGAACGCTGCCTATGCCGCCTGGAACAAGGCGAAGACCTTCGTCAAGAACAGCGGCTCCCTGCCTGTGCCTCTCCATCTTCGCAATGCGCCGACGAAGCTGATGCAGCAGATGGGGTATCACGAAGGCTACCGCTACGCTCCTGACGAGCCCAACGGCTACGCCGCTGGGCAAAGCTACTTTCCCGAGGGCGTGGCGCGGCCGGGCTGGTATCAGCCAACGGACAGAGGTGTTGAGCGCAGGCTGGGAGAATGGCTTACTTGGCTGCGCTCGCTGGATGATGGGACGCTGCCAGAGGCGGACGCCTGACCGGTCGCCTCCGAAACCTGCCCATCGTGATCTCACAAACTACAGGATAAGCACATGCCAGCCTCTTCTTTTGGTGAGTCCTCGGCGCATATCAGACGGAGACGCGTTGCCCACTATCTACGCACGGAGTCTGGCGCTGCGGTGCTGCTGGTGATCGTCACGGTTGTGGCGCTCGTGTGGGCGAACTCGCCGCTATCTAACGCCTATTTCGAGTTGTGGCACCTAGACGTCGGGTTCAACTTCGGGCCACTGCGCCTACACATGGATCTGCATCACTGGGTCAACGACGGCCTGATGGTCGTCTTCTTCTTCCTGATCGGACTGGAGGTGCGTCAGGAGTTCGCCCACGGATCGCTCCGTGACCGCAGCCGTGCCCGCCTCGCCCTGATCGCGGGGGTCACGGGAGTCGTGCTTCCCGCGCTGGTGTATGTCCTGATCGTGAAACTAGCCGGAAGTGAGGGCCTGCACGGGTGGGGTGCGGTGGTCGGCACCGATACGGCGTTCATGCTGGGCACCTTGGCGATCGTCGGCCCGCGGCTATCGGGTCAGTTGCGCGTGTTCCTGCTCACCCTGACCGTGGTCGATGACTTCCTCGCAGTGTCCATCATCGGCATCGTCTATAGCGAGGAGATCCGGATCGTCCCGTTGCTTATCGCCCTCGCCAGCCTCGTTGGATTGTGGTTGTTGGGGCGCACCCGCCAGTGGCGGGCGACGCCGTATGTGTTGATCGTGATCGTGCTGTGGTTCGCAACCGTGTATTCCGGCATCCATGCCTCCCTCGCCGGGATGGCCGCGGGGCTGCTGATCCCCGCCTATGCGACGCAACGTCACGGGGTCGTTGCGGCAAGACAGTTGTTCCGTGACTTCTGGCAGTCGCCGAGTGCCGCATCGGCCCGCGCGGTGGACTGCGGGCTGTCCCGGGGTATCTCGGTGAACGAGCGATTGCACGAGTTCCTGCGGCTGCCGACGGCGCTGCTGATCGTGCCGATCTTCGCCTTGGCGAACGCCGGGGTGGACGTGCGTGGCGGGCTGCTCGCCGAGGCCTTTGGCTCGCCAGTCACGTGGGGCGTCATCGCAGGGCTCGTGCTCGGCAAGCTCTTGGGCATCGGGCTCACCACGCTCGTCGCCGTCCGTCTCGGCCTGGGCCGGCTGCCCGAGGGCGTCGGGGTGGGGAGCGTGTTCGGTGGGGCGGCGCTGTCCGGGATCGGCTTCACCGTGTCGCTGCTGATCATCGGGCTCGCGTTCGGCACGACCTCCGACCTGGGCCGCCAGGCGACGGTCGGCGTGCTCGTGTCGATGGTGTTCGCCACGTTGCTCGGGTGGCTGATCTTCAAGGTCGCCGCCCAGCGGTGGGGTGAGAAGACCGCTGACCTGCCGATGGTGCTTGAGCCGCCGGTCGATCCGGAGATCGATCACATCCGCGGGCCGGAGGACGCCCAGCTCACACTCGTCGAGTACGTGGACTTCGAGTGCGCGTACTGTGCGCACGCCACCGGTTCGTGGGACGATCTTCGCGCCCACTTCGGTGACGACCTGCGGTATGTGGTGCGCCATCTGCCGCACCACCCGCACGGGCCGATTGCCGCGCGGGCGTCCGAGGCAGCGGCGAACCAGGGGATGTTCTGGCCGTGGCTGGACTTCGTGTTCACCCGTCAGCATGCGCTGGAGCGCGAGCATCTGATCGGCTACGCCGCCGAGCTTGGGCTCGACGTCGAACGGTTCATCGCGGATCTCGACAGCCCTGCGGTGATCGAGCGTGTCGAGCGCGACCTCGCCAGTGCGGTCGCCAGCGGTGCGCACGCCACGCCGACGTTCTTCGTCGAGGGTCGTCGTCTGCGCGGCAGCTACGACGCCCGCACTGTCACCGCAGTGCTCGAAGCCAGCCGCCGCGGCACCCGAACTCAGGAAGTCCCGTCCTGAGCGGGACGAACTACAGGATAAAAACTTGCCAAACAATTCTTTCGGTGAATCCTCTTGTACCGCTGCGGCCAGCGGCATGGTGGAAGTGCGCGGTGCGCGCGAGAACAACCTCAAGGAGGTGGACGTCTCCATCCCGCGTAACGCGCTGGTGGTGTTCTCGGGTGTCTCCGGCTCCGGCAAGTCCTCGCTGGCCTTCGGCACCATCTATGCCGAGGCCCAGCGACGCTACTTCGAGTCGGTGGCCCCCTATGCGCGGCGACTGATCGAGCAGGCCGGCGTGCCGGACGTCGATGCGATCGACGGCCTGCCGCCGGCGGTGGCGCTGCAGCAGCAGCGGGGCTCCAGCAACGCGCGTTCCTCCGTGGGCAGTGTGACCACCTTGTCCAGCCTGGTGCGGATGATGTATTCGCGCGCCGGCGCCTATCCGGCCAACCAGCCGATGCTGTACGCCGAGGATTTTTCGCCCAACACGCCGCAGGGAGCGTGCCCGACCTGCTACGGCCTGGGCCATGTGTACGAGGTGACCGAGGCCATCATGGTGCCCGATCCCTCCCTGAGCATCCGCGAGCGGGCGATCGCCTCCTGGCCCCCCGCCTGGCAAGGCCAGAACCTGCGCGACATCCTGGTCAGCATGGGCTACGACGTTGACCGACCGTGGAAGGACCTGCCGAAGAAGGATCGCGACTGGATTCTGTTCACCGAGGAAACACCGACGGTGCCGGTGTACGCCGGCTTCACGCCCGCCGAAACCCGCGCCGCGCTCAAGCGCAAGATGGAGCCGAGCTACATGGGCACCTTCACCGGCGCCAGGCGCTACGTGCTGCACACCTTTGCCAACACCCAGAGCGCGTTGATGAGAAAGCGCGTGTCCCGGTTCATGGAGGGCAAACCGTGCCCCACCTGCCACGGCAAGCGGCTCAAGCCCGAGGCGCTGTCGGTCACCTTCGCCGGCGTGGACATCGGCGCGTTCATGCAGATGCCGCTGGACCAGTTGGCGGCCTTGCTCGAACCCATCGCCCAGGGCGATTTCCGCGCCCATGCAGCGGGGGCGGCTACGGACAAGGAAGCGACCCGACGCGACCGTGCCGAACGCGCGGCCTCCGGCCGCGCCGTCCATGCGGTATCGCCCGACGTGCGCCGCACCTCGGCGCTATCGGAAGAAAAGCGCCTCGCCGCGCAGCGCCTGGCCGGTGGCGTGATGGCACGCCTGCGCCAACTGCGTGGGCTGGGCCTGGGCTACCTGACGCTGGACCGGGCCACGCCGACGCTTTCGGCCGGCGAGTTGCAGCGCCTGCGGCTGGCCACGCAATTGAGTTCCCTGCTGTTCGGTGTCGTGTACGTGCTCGACGAGCCCTCCGCGGGCCTGCACCCCTCCGATAGCCAGGCCCTGTACGACGCGCTCGACCGGCTGCGCGACGCCGGCAACTCGGTGTTCGTGGTGGAGCACGACTTGGACCTGATGCGCCGCGCGCAATGGCTGGTGGATGTCGGGCCGGATGCTGGGGAGCGTGGCGGCCGCGTGCTCTACAGCGGCGAGCCGGATGGCCTGCGCAAGATTGCCGAATCGCGTACTGCACGCTACCTGTTCGATGAGATCCCCGCGCCGGGAAGCCGGGCACGCGAAGCGACCGGCTGGCTGGAGCTGCAGGACATTCACCGCCACAACCTGCATGGCGTGAATGCGCGCATTCCGCTGGGCGTGCTGACGGCCGTCACCGGCATCTCCGGCTCGGGCAAGTCCAGCCTCGTCGCGCAGGCCCTGCCGGAGCTGGTGCTGCTGCACCTGGGCCACGAGCCGGAAGACGATGTAGCCGAAAGCGCCACCAGCGAAGGGCCGGCAGTGATCGAAGCGACCGGCGGCCATCTGGCGGGCGACGTGGACGCCGTACAGCGTCTGGTGCAGGTGGACCAGAAACCGATCGGGCGCACGCCGCGGTCGAACCTGGCCACCTACACGGGCCTGTTCGACCATGTGCGCAAGCTGTTCGCTGCCACGCCCGATGCTCGACGCCGCCGCTATGATGCCGGACGGTTCTCGTTCAACGTCGCCAAGGGGCGCTGCGAGACTTGCGAGGGCGAGGGTTTCGTTAGCGTGGAACTGCTGTTCATGCCCAGCGTGTACGCGCCGTGCCCGACCTGCCATGGCGCGCGCTACAACGAGGCCACGCTGAAGGTGCAGTGGAACGGGCGCAACATCGCCGAGGTGCTGCAGATGACCGTGGACGAGGCCAGCGAATTCTTCGCGGGTGAAGACGCGGTGGCAAGGCCCCTGCAACTGCTGCGCGACATCGGACTGGGCTATCTGCGCCTGGGACAACCAGCCACTGAGCTTTCCGGTGGCGAGGCGCAGCGCATCAAGCTGGCGACCGAGCTTCAGCGCAGCCAGCGCGGCCGAAGCCTGTACGTGCTCGACGAGCCGACTACCGGGCTGCATGCGTCGGACGCCGACCGGCTGCTGGTGCAGTTGCAGCGCCTGGTCGATGCCGGCAATACCGTAGTGATGATCGAACACGATATGCGCGCGGTGGCCCAGGCCGATTGGGTGATCGACGTGGGGCCTGGTGCAGGCGCTGCCGGCGGCAGCATCGTGGTGGCGGGCTCCCCTCAGCAGGTGGCCCGAACGTCTGGCAGCAGAACCGCTCCGTTCCTTGCACAGGAGTTGGCGCGGGCCGAGTAGCTCAGTTCGCCAAATGTTGCCAATTTTCGCGGGGCATTGATCGTCGCCACACGACGGTGGCGATCAATGCCCGAATCGCGTCATCCTTCCTGAGTCAGAGCAAGATAGGGATTGTTGGGCGGTATTTCGGCGAGTGCCAAGGACCCATCTTCGAGGAGGTAGCCATGCAGTCGGCGGGACTTCCTCGGGCCCGTGACTTCACAGGTCCAAATGTTCAGGCCATTGGGCTGCTTTCGATGTAGCTGCAGCTTCTCGAAGCGCTTCTGCACCCACTGCCAATCCTGTTGATTCTCCTGCTTGGCGAGTGCGGCCACTTCGGGATGCTCCTGCGCATAGCGTTGGAACACACCCGGGCTGACCAGGTAGGCCGTCTCATTCACCGTATGCACGAGTGCCTTCGCGTCGTTGATGATGAGCCGTCGTGAGGCGATTCCCTGCTTCAGCCAAACCATGAACTGTTCCCCGGATGGCTTCGTTGCCGATGACCCAGGCGTAGGCGCGGGTGCAGGTGCAGGCGATGGAATGGACGTCGCGGCTGTTGCTGGCGCGGGGGTGTGGAGGAACTCCTCGGCATCCTGGCCAACGCCGGCCGACTCACCCAAGCCCACCATCGCGAGCAAATCCTCCATGACGTCGGGCACGGGCTGGGCTGCGGGCGGTGAAACGATGGTGGTGCTGTCGCCCTCCCAAATCGGAGGCTCTTGACCTCCCTGCGCTGGGTTCACCGAGACGGTAGGCGCGGGAGCCGACATGCAGGCGTCGTTTTCCGCGGGCGTCGCGTCGATCTCTACCGTGCCCGCGAAAGGTGCTGGTCGCTCGCCAGACTCCCAGATCAGCGCGGGAGCGAGACGCAACAGGGTGAACGAATGGGACCAGCCGGTCGTGCTGGTCACGGTCGCGCGCCAGACCGCTTTGCCGTCCGAGGTGGGCTGGAGCATGCCGTGGTCTTGCAGCACGTTGAACACGGCGGTGTTGTTCGCAGGAATGCCATCGATCCCCTGAGACAGGAGGTGTGCGCGCAGTTTGTCCGAAACCGTCTTGCTCACCAGCCACAAACCATCCTCGGTGAGCCAGCCATCGGAGGCTTCCGGCTGGTTCAGCTTCAACTCTTCCTTGAGCAGATAACGCAGCCCGTCGAGCAGCTTGCGTTGCAGTGCGTGCTTGGGTGCTGCCATGACGCGGGCCGGATCACCACCCAGCTCCTGAGCCACAGAAGCGCGATCAGCCTGCACGACAAGCTCGCCCAGGACCCCGGCATGCTCGTACTGTCCGGCCAAGACGTAGAGCAGCGGGGCCCATAGCGCCGGGTAGCCACTGAGCCAGTCCAAGACGTGCCGATCGAGCAGTTGGCGGTAGAGCAGACCTGTTGCAGCACTATGCAAGCGGTATTCACGATCCTCACGATAGCGGAAGCGGTACGGCTGGAGCAGCGGCCCGTGCCAGGGATGCCAGGTGTTGCCGTCGGCGAGTTCGACGTGCAGATCGACAGCGATCTTGCCGATGTCGTGCAGTAGTGCCGCGTAGGCGACGGCGGCGGTCCAGGCCTCGGACTGCGCCGCCTGGTCCTCGGGGCTGGCACCGATGGGCAGCAGATGGGACTGGCGCAGCTTCAGGCTGTAGGCGACGATTTCCAGGCCGTGGTCGAGCATGCCGCCCGGGTAAGCGTGATGGTGGCTTTCGGAAGCGGGAAATTGCTGGACCAGCTCGGCATATCGTTCCAGCGGCGTGCGGTACAGGGTGACGAACTGCTTGCGCGAGAGGGAGGTGCGCTGCCAGATGTATTCCAGCAGCTTCTGCCGGCGCGGCGTGGCCAGCAGCGATGCGGCCGACTCGGGCCGCAGCAGCCCTTTCGGGAGATCGAGGGCGGGCGCTGGCGACGGAGCGGCAGCGACCGGAGGTCGTTTCCGCTGGAACAGAAAGAGCATGCGGGTGTCCTGGTGGTGGGCCGAGCGGGGGGCCTTTTCGCCTTTTCGAGGTAGGGCCTTTCCCCTTGCACCCCATTCCCTTGCCCTTTCGGCCCTTTAGCCTTTAACCATTTGGGTATAGGGCGTGGGGCATTGACCGTCCACGGCCAATGCGAGGTTCGGCGGGCCGGATTGATGCGTGAAGGCTTGGTGTTCCCGCCCTACGATGGGCCGATTCTTGGACTCGGGAGGACGCCATGAGACCCCATATTGACATGGTAAGGAATATTCCTTACCATCAGGGCATCGCTATTAGGAGAACGGCCATGCCTGCCATTCATGAAGTTGCCACGCTGACCTCCAAAGGCCAGATCACGCTGCCCAAGCCCATCCGGCAGGCGCTCGGTGTCGATGCCGGCGGCAAGGTTGCGTTCGACCTGCGTGACGGAGAAGTCGTCGTGACCCGTGCCGACGCCGAGCACGAGGACCCCGCCATCGGTGCGTTCCTGAGTCTGCTGGCCCGCGACATCGAGGCGGGCCGGAACGTCCATGGTCTGCCCGAGGATCTAACTCGCGCCATGCTGGAGCAAGCGGGTCACGGCGTGAAGCTGGACGAGGAAATCGACGGCGAAGTGGAACTCTGATGCAACGGCATGGCTGGGCATTGCTGTTCCACGACTGTGTGATCGAGCAGTTGCAGAAGCTGCACGCAGCCGCACGGCGCGCGCAGGAGAACGACCCGGAGGGCTTCGAGTCCAACGCCAACGTCAAGCTCTTCCGGGCCTTGAACCAGTTGATATTAGATGTGGTGCCCGGTGATCCGGCACGCGACGAGTACCGCCAGGGCAACACCCTGGGGCTGGCCCACCGGCACTGGCGAAGGGCCAAGATCGGAAGGCGGTTCCGGTTGTTCTTCCGGTACGACTCGAAGGCCAAGGTCATCGTGTACGCCTGGGTCAATGATGAGCAGACCTTGCGGTCTTCGGGGAGCAAGTCAGATCCCTATGCCGTGTTCGAGAAAATGCTCGGACGTGGAAATCCACCAGACGATTGGAACGTATTGGTGCAGGCAAGCAAGCAGGATTGGAGCAAACTGGAATAGGCATTCCTCATGTAGCAGGAGACGACCATGAACACGACAACCCGCATCAGCACCGCAGAACGCCTCGGCCGCAGCGTTGGCCGTGGATGGCGCGCCTATGCGCGCGGCGAGCGAAGGTTGTCGTGTTGGCTCGCCTCCAAGGGGATGCCGCTTGCCGGGGCCACCGTGCTCGTATGGGTAGTGAAGCTGGTCGCGCTGGGATTGCTGTTCTACGCCGCGTTCTGGCTGGCGTTGGTGCTTCTGGTTGGGGTTGCCGCAGCATGGACGGCCAGCAATTCGACGGTCAATGATGATCGCTGGACGCAACCGGACGAACTGCGAAACGGCGAGGCAGGCTTTGGCCTGTATTCGTCCAGCGGTCAGCGGATCGACCCGCACGACCCGAACGATCCGTTCAACGACTGAAATGGGCGACCGATCAAAGCACCTTGCCGGTAACCTTGTTTACGCCTGATCCCGCGCTGTCGCGTGCTTCCTTGGAACCGACAGCCAGGTTCTGAGCGATTACCCCGGCTTTTACTCCGACCCACCCAAGCGCTGCCACCCAGAAAGTCGGCAGGACCAAGAACATCGTGCCGGTGACGAACATCAAAAGCATGTCGCCGAAGGCATTGTTCAGCCCCACCAGCGGGTCGAAGTTGGTATGCGGCCGGTTCCAGCCAAAGCCCCACCCGTAGAGCGCATCGAGGATGGTGCTGTCGATCCAGCGTGCGAGCTGAAACCAGAAGTCCGTGAAGAACAGCGCGAACTGGACGGTGCTGACGGTGACGACCATCTTCAGGTCATAGGTGCCCACGACCAGCACTAGCGGAATGCAGATCACGAGCGCCATCTTGAGCAGCGCGAGCACCATGGGCAGTGCTTGGCGCACTACGTCCATTGCCGGGAAGGCGGCGAGAGCCCCAACCGCCAAGCCAACATCGCTGGTGGCACGGTTGACGACATTGGGCAATGTCTTGTCGATCTGACCGCCGTAGTCCGTATAGACGCTGCCTTGGTTCAATTTCTGCTGCCGCGGTGACGCGATGGCGCGGATCACGGAGTCGTCCACCTCGGCCCGGCTCAGGAATCCAGCCCAGCCCGCCAGGCGATTCAGCAGGCTTGGGTCCACTTGCCCCAGCAGCCGCGCGCGCAGTCCGTTACTGCCGTCGGACCACCACTGCCTGCAGGTCGGGTAGCCGCCACCATTGGCAACCTGCGCAAGCCCAGCGTCGCGGGTGTCGTCATAGGGCCATGCCTCGCGCGCCGTGCTAGAGCGGTAGCTGTCGTAGTAACCGCCCGTGTCCGTGAAAAACCTCGAACCGATCCAGGTCACATCGTTCATCTGCGTTTCGTCCAGCTCCGGCCGCGCCATGAACAATTTGGCGCGAGCCGGTCCATAGCAATCGTGCGTGAAATCCGCCACTTCTTGGGCCAGCACCGGGTCGTCGATGCGTGTGGCATCGATCTCCATCCGCATCTGCCGCAGATCCGTGCCGCACGGGATCGCAGCCACCGAGGCGCTCGTGACGGCGCGCGAAAGCGCGTGCATGAAAGCCCACCAGACCGGAACCTTCGCCGACTGGTTGTTGATGGTGCTGAAGGACTGCGACCAGCCAGTTTGCGCGGGCTGCGGCACGCTGACCTGGCACTGCGCCGAGCGCGAGCTGTCGTACTGGATAGTGCTGAGGTCGACGTCGATGAACGGAATGCCGGCGAACATCACGACCACGATGGCCACAAATACTCGGTTCTCGATGCGCGCCGCCGAGAGCACGCCCTTGTTGCCTTCGTCGGCGCCCTCCGCTCTGGCCTTGAGCCATTCCTGGATGACGATCGCCACAAAGGGCAGCGCAAACACCCCGCTGGACACCAGCACGGCCCAGATGCCGTTGTTGACGATCCAGGACACGAGGGTGAGGTAGTACTCCAGGTAGTCGGTCGTGAAAAGCGTCATTGCCTCGATCTCCCCTCAAGCGGCCTGCATCAACAGGCTGGCTTCGAGCGCCACAATGGCAAGGACGCCGGCGACCTCTGCGCGGATCAGCCGACGTCGCGCCTGCGTGCTGTCTTCGCGGGCCAGCAGCCGACGGCGCATCCAGACCCATCCATAGGCCGTACCGCCGTACAGGCACAGTCGCCAGATGAAGAAATACCCTGCGGACGCCGCCAGCCACCGCTCCCAGGCCGCGACACTGCCGACCAGGTAGATGCCCGCGACGTTGGCCCCTACGGCGGCGGCCACGACCAGCACAAGCCATAGCAGGGTTTTCGCCGCGTGCCGGCTGAACAGCCAGCGTAGTGGACGCCAAGTCATGCGAGCCTCGCTCATGGCCGACCTCCCGGATTGCCCTTCTGGAGTTGGTCGAGACGGTCGGGCACCGGATCGCCCTCGTAGATGCCGCGCGAACCCGAAGCGCGCGTGCTATGGCGCTGAATGATGGCCATCGGCGAGTTGTTGGCCAGCTCGCGGCGCAGTTCCAGTTCCGTTTTGAGGTTCTGGATCTCGCGGTCGAGCGTATCGCTCTCCTTGTTCACGGCCTCCACCGCAAGCTCGTTGGCCGCGACGTTGGGCTCTTTCTTGCCCGTGAGCAGCGTGCGCTGTAGCAACAGCGCCTTCTCCAGCACGGAGGACAGCGCGACCTCGGACGCCAGGCGCTGCGACAGCAGGTGCTGGTCCGGCTCGTCACGCAGCGCCTCGATCACGCCGCGGGTGATGGGCAGCGATGCACTGCCAGCCTCGCGCAGGTTCTCGGGCGTCGTGTTCTTCGCCTTGGACACCAGATCCTGGAGCGCCTGCAGCTTGGCGTCGTATTCTTCTTGGATCAACGGCGTCAGCCCTACGCCGGGCGTCGTCTCGGTCTTGGTGCAGGCATCGCAAGTGCGCTGTTCCTTCTCGCCGAGTACGCGCGTGGCCCACTCGACGGCGGCCTGCGGCGAGGTCCAGGTCTGGCACGAGAGACTGCTGCAACTGGTCGGTGCGATGGACGATGTATCGGTCACGCCGCGGCCGTTGACCAGGTTGTAGCCGGCGCGGGTGACATCGCCGACGACCTTGATCGCGGGCTGGCCGGAGCCTCCCGCGTTGCTGCCCCCGACCCACGGCACACCGTCATTGCCGCGGCGCGTCTCGGCCTGCTCGACGGCCGAGACCGCATCCGTGCTCGACACCGCATCGCGCAGCGCCAAGCCTTCTGCCATCTGGCTCCAGCCGAGCTGCCCGCCCGCCGTCTCGGCCATCCTCTCCGCCATGGCACGGCACGTCAGCTTGGAGCGGTCGAAATCGAGCCGTGCCTGCAACACGCCATTGGTGAGCAGGTTGTAGAGGCCGGGATCGGCCCGCTGAATGATCAGTGCCGGCAACGACGCCACCGCGCTGGTGGCGCTTTGGATCACCGATGACATGATTTGCTGGAAGCCGTTGGTGACGCCGTTGAGCTGATTCTTCAACGTGGTCTGGATGCTCATGTCACCGCAGATCAAGTTGCTGTTCCAGCCCACGCCGACCCCGAGAGAGCGCATGCCAGCCGCACGTCCCATCGACACGGCGTTTCCGCCGCCGATCGAGTACATGACGTCATCGCCGATGACACTGCCGCCGGTCTGGTAGCCCAGTTGGCTCCAGGCCACACCGCTCGTCAGCGCGAGCGCACCGGCCACCGCCATGACGATCCTCGTGCGACGTACCCGGCGGGAGAACGGATTGAATGCAGGACGGAACTTCATGGCACCACCTCAGAGGAAATCGACGCTGCCGAGAAACACCTGGCCCCGGCGTTCGCAGCACGCATAGGGCCGCCACAGCGCCCAGGCGTAATCGCCTTGCCGGGCCTGTGTCAGGGCGCCGCTGCGCGGGAAGACCGAGCAGGACGAGGACAGGACTGGCGTGAGTTCCTGCCACTTGCCCGTCGAGGCATCGCTCTCCATGAGCGCGCCAGCCGGCCAGTAGCCATCGCGGGAGTTGGCGAGCAGCGGCTGATAAACGTGGATCTGTCCCCGGCGCGTGACGACATCGCCTGCGCGCTGGGCCACCACTGCACTGGCCTTGTGGTCGTCGGTCTGGTGCAGGAAACCCCCGCGGGGATACACGTTGCCCCAGAGGTTCATCGTGGTGCGTGCACCGACCTCACGCATGCCGGGAATTAGCGCCTCCGGGTAGGCCATCTCGGGCACGTTGTAGCGCCAGGCCAGCGTGTCCAGGGTGCCGAGCAAGTACGGCATGAACGCCGTGCCCGCACCCTCGCAGAAGTAGCCCGAGGACGACACGAACTGGTTGAACACCTCGACGCCCGGGTGCCCGATGACGTCCGCGTTCTTGAACTTGGCGAGGTTGTTTTCGTGGTCCTCGTTCGTCGTTCCGTCCCCGCCGGTTTGGGCGGATGGGTTGGGCGTGCTCATCGGCCGGACTTCGATCCAGGGGTTTTCGCCGGTGTTGCTGTAGCTGGAGACGATCGCATCGGGGATGTAGTGGCGGACCTTGATGGACGTGCGTACCGTACAGCCCGTCCAGGTGCAGTAGAGCCAGTAGCAGATCCCGACGACGCGGTATTCGAGGCAGTCTGGCGATGCCACCGAGCCGACGATGGTTGCGGTGTTGAGCGCGTAGCTGCCCGTGGCGCTGAGCAGCAGAACGGACGCCACGCCAGCACGCAGGCGGCGCATCAGGTCGAATGGGCGGGTCACGGCTGGGCCCTCCAGTGCTGCTCGATGCGAGCGACTGCGCGGGCCACATCCGGTTCGCCATAGACGACGTAGCGTTGATCCACCACGACGGCCGGGATGCTGGTGATGCCCAGGCTCCACGCGTCGGTGACGCCCTGGTAGGCGGAAGCGATGCGGCGTTGGAGATCGGTGCCGCCGCTGTTCAGTCGGCGCTTGACGATGGCGGTCGCCTGCTCGGGTTCGGCGGGCAGTTCCGCAGAAAGCTCCGCTTCGATCCGGTGCGCTTCGTCCAGCTCGATCAGCCGCTCGCCGCCCATGGTCTTGACCGGATGGCGGCTGTCGGTGATGACCAGCACATCGGCAGCGAATGTGGCCGGACTAAAGACACCCAAGGACACCGGCAGTGCAACGGCCAGGCCAAGGGCTCGCCAGCTTGGCGCGAACCTGGGAAAAGATGCTGGCATGACACGTGCCCCGGAAGTTGATCAGGGCCATAGTCAAACGCCGAATCCGGTGCAGCCCCCACAAACAATGCGCATCGCGGACACCCCGCATACCTGCTTGCTTCGGGGCAAGGAAGAAACGGAGGCCGAAGCCCCCGTTGTGATCAATGAACGATGCGCTACAGCAAGCTGTGCTCCGCGAAGGAGTACGGAATCCCCTGGCCAACGATGATGTGATCCAGTACCCGAACATCGATCAGCGCCAGCGCTGCCTGCAGTTGCTGGGTCAGCGCACGATCGGCGCTCGACGGCTCAGTGACACCCGAGGGGTGCTGGTGCGCGAAGACCACTGCGGCGGCTTTCAGCTCCAATACACGCTGCACGACGACACGGGGATAGACCGCAGTCGAATTGATCGTGCCCCTGAACATCGGCTCGTAGGCCAACACTTGGTGCATGCTGTCCAGGAAAACGATTGCGAATACCTCGTTGGGCTCAGCGACCAGTTTTAGACGCAGGTAGTCCCGCACGGCGGCCGGTCGGCTGAGGCACGGTCCGACTTTGAAGATCCGTCTCTCCAGCAGCGCGATAGCCTGCTGGATGATCCAGTCCTCACGCTGGGCTGCGACAGCGGAAAGCGACTCCACGCAGGAGTCATTGACGACGAGAGACATGGCGAACCTCCGGATGATGAGATCAGAGGGCGCACGCCCTGGGAGGGCAAGCCCTCCTGGGGATGAGAACAACGGAACAAGGTGCATCCACCACCACGCAGAGGTGATTGTTCGCGGCCAGGATGCGGAGCGAACGGGGAGCGGTCAGCGCAGAAGACTGCGCCGTAGCCTCAAGGACCGCGGGCTACCTGGGCATGTCGCCGACAACGTCGGCAGGCATTTCGGTGGCGGGTGTGGCGGGTGGTTCATCAGCGGACAGCATGTCCATGGCCGACAGCAAGGCATCGCCTTCGATCGGTCCCTGCAGCAGGATGGACTGACCCGTCTGGCGATCGAGCAGGCGCAGCGACGGCGTGGCCGTCACGCCGCTTTTCGTGGCTTCCGCGGCCTGGGCGCGGATGGCCGCGTCGACCCGCTCGCTTGCCATGCACTGCTCGACGGCCGGCGTCGATTCGGGGTAGCGCAGGCCATCGGGCAGTCCCAGGCCGTCGCTGCGCGTGTGGGCATAGACCCACTCGACGGCTCGCCAGAAGGCAGCATGCCCGCCGGCTTCGGCGACGCACTCGACCAGACGCGCCTCGGCCAACGCGGCCGGCTCGTGCGCAGCCAGCGGCTGGTGATGCCATTGCAGGGTCACGTCGGCGTTGCTGCCGACCCAGCGCTTGAGCTGCGGGAAGTACTCCCGGCAGAACGGACATTCCAGATCGGCATAGAGCGTCAGTGTGAAACGGCCCTCGGGGTTGCCCATTTTCCAGGGCGGCCCGGCCATCTGCGCCGTGCTAGCCGGCGTGGGCGACTGCGATGAGGATTCGCCGGGCGACCGGGACACGAGCCAGATCAGCAGCAGCGCGACCAGCGCAGCAGTCAAGGCCCAAGGCCAGCGGGGCCGCCTGTGGCGACGGCGGAACGCCTGGACTTGTATCGGAATGGAAGGACGCTTCTGCTCCATGGTGTTCTCCGGCTTACGACAGTTCCAAGGCCGGCGACTCGATGCCGCGTGCCTGGTCGATCTTCTCGGCGACCTTGAAAGCTGCTTCCAGCTCGGTGCAGCCGTATTGCTGCATGAGCTGGTAGCGCTCTGCCTTCTCTTCGGGTTCGGTTTGCGCGAGCGCGAGGTACAGGCTCGGCGGCACGGCGCGGAACAGCACTTCCATGCTCTTGGAGAGGATGACGCCCTCGGTGAATTTCCCCGCCTCTTTGCGCGCCGAAAGCATCAGCGCTTTCTGCGCGGGCGAGAGTTCGCGGAACCGGGCGATCTTCTCTACCTCGTCCGGCGGCATCGACAGGCAGATCCACCACTCGATCATGTTGAGCATGGGTTCCGCGGCGCGCGGCAGATCGTCGATATTCTGCGTCGCGAGCCAAAACCAGGCACCCAACTTGCGCCACATCTTCGTGATCTTCACGACGTAGGGCGCGAGCAGCGGGTTCTTGGTGATGATGTGCCCTTCATCGGTCACGTTGATGATCGGGCGGCCCAGGTACTGGTCGCGCTCGGCGATGTTGTTCACCGTGCTGATCAGGCTGATGTAGGCGATGGAAAGCTGCGCGTTGTAGCCTTCGCGGGCATAGGTCGCCAGATCGACCAGGGTGATGTCGGCCTCGGGCCACGGCGTGCCGTCGCGGTCGAACATTTCGCCATCGGTGCCTTGACAGAACATGTCCATGGCATCTGCCATCTCCAGCAGCCGCACGCGCCGCATCTCTGGCAGCGTTGGGTCCTGGCCGCGCTCGCGCAGCGCGTTGCGCACGTCGCGCGTGAGCACCGTGCGCTTCTCGGCCACGCAATGCTCGGCGGCGTCGAGGATGCACTGGCGGATGAGCGAGCGATCGGCCCGCGTCATCCGGGCCTCTTCTTTATCCTCGCCGCCGGTGATCATCAGCCGTGCGGTGATTTCCAACTCGCCGAGTACGTCGCGCTGCTCGTCCGCTTCCATGGCCGATGCATCGGGTGGCATGTCCTCGTCCAGCACATCGGCATCCAGCGTCTGCACGTCGCTCGGCGTTTCGATCAGCCGACGCGCGTCGGCGAACGGCGCCAGGCTGATGCCCGAGCCAGGGGCCAGCTTGACCCGGTTCACAGTCAGGCCCAGGCGCTTGGCGAAATCGCTGAACAAGCCGAAGCTGTTGCCGGCTTCCACGATGAAGAGGCGCGGCCGGTAGATGGCCGTGACCTGGTTCAAGAGGTTGTTGAGCGTTGCGCTTTTGCCGGAGCCGGTGGGGCCGAACAGGAACAGGTGCGCGTTCATCTGCCGATCCAGGCGGTTGAGCGGGTCAAAGGTGATCGGCCCGCCGCCTCGATTGAAGAACGTATTACCCGGATGGCCCGTGCCCTGGCTGCGGCCCCAGGCCGGTGAGAGGTTCGCCACGTGCTGGGCGAACATCAGTTGGGTGAACCAGTTCCGTCGATCCTGGCTCGGGTTGTAGCAGCACGGCAGCCAGCGCAGATAACTGTTCAAAGGCGCGACTTCATCGTCCTCGCGCACGGGCTGCAAACCGGCGTTAAGCATCACGTTCGCCAGATCAAGGCCGCGCCGGTCCAGTTCGGCTTCATCCCGGCCGCGCAAATAGAACGCCAGTGTTCCCCGGTACAGCTTGTGCGCGCTGCCGATCAGCGAGCGGGCCTCCTGCACATCCTTGAGCGTCTGTTCCGATGCCAGTGTTTCGCCGACTGCCTTCTTCGCCAGGTGGTTCAGGTGCGATTCGAGGATGTCCTGGGGGGTCGCCACCATGGTCAGACACATCGTCGTGTCCTCGGGCATCTGATCGAACAGCGTATTGATCGCATCGCCTTTGCGAGTTTCGCCAGTCAAATGCCCCGTGCCGGGCGGCATGCGCAGCCGGTCAGTGACCAGCACACGATGCGGCATGCCGTCGAAGTGCCAGGTGCCGTGCTCCGCGTCCGAACGTGGCTGGCTGAAGAAAAGCCGCTGGCTGAAATCCCGTCCGCTCGCCAGCTCGATCTCACCGTCTTCTGTCTCGTCGGGGTAGCGTGCCAGCGCATAGAAGCGTTCGCGGTCCTCGACCCCAGGGCCGAGCAGCGTGGGACGCGGGTTAAACCACCGCAGTAGCCAGTCATGGACGTCGGCCGCGACCATGCGCCGGGCCTGGATGCCGGCGTTCGCCAGCCCGCCACACAGGCGATCACAGACGATGTTCAGCATCTGCTCGGGCGTCTGGCCGCGGCGGCTCGCCTGCCCGGTGGCCCGGCGATAGACGACCATGCGCACGCGCCGCGTCTGGCCGCGCCAACGCAGCCGCGTGACCACCGTGTCCTCGAACAGCCCGCCCGGCTTCGCTACCGCGCGCAGGTGGTGTCCGAAGAAGCGAAGGTAGAACTCGGTGAAAGCCGTATTGCGGGCGCGCGGCTGCACGTAGTCGCGCAGGGTCTGCATGTACTGGTCGAAGCTGGGTTCGTCCTGGGCGTAGAGCTGGAGTACCCAGGGGTTCTCGTCCAGTTCATCGAACGAGTCCTGGAGCGCGTTCTCCAAGGCGTCGCGGGCATGCGCGAGCCAGCCGGGTTCCCGGCCCTCGGTGCCCAGCGGCACCAGCTCGTAGAATGCCGCGACCGATTGCCCGTCTTCCAGCAGCATGGACTTCGAATCGGGCAGGAACTCCACCCAGGGCAGGAATTCCGCGAACGACGGCGCGACGTCGTACAGCGCCTGCTCGTCGGCCACGGTCGCCGGCCTGCGGCCATGGACCGCCGTGCCGGGTTCTGGGATGCCGGCCTGGCGCAAGGCCTCGACGTGGCGTTGCCAGCCCTCCGGCCGCTCGTCATCGCCTGCGCCGGATGCGGCCAGCTTCGGCGCGGCCGACTTGTGCCAGGGGAGTTTCCAGCGCATCAGTAGTCCTCCACGCGCTCGCCCGGCATGGCGTACTGCACGCGCTGGTACAAGGGAAAAACCGTCGTATAGCCCGGCACGGGCACCGGGTCCGTGCCTGCCAGGTGCGGGTACACGTACATCACCAGGTCGGGATTCGGCAGGCGCTGGAACTGGCGATAGACCTCGTTGCGCGCTGTGCGCGTGTAGCGCATCTGCTCGGCGGGCGCGGCCTGTACATCCATCTCGGTCAGCGGCCGGCGCAGGCTCTGGCGCGCGTCGAGCAATTGCCTGCGTGCCACCTGGCCGGCGCCACCGCCGCCGTCACCGGCGTTCTGCTGCCAGATGTCCATCATCGTGCTGTCGCCGTGGGGCAGCAGCTTTTCCTTGCTGGTGGCGCAGCCGCCGAGCACCGCGACGGCAAGGGCCAGCGCCAGGCCCTTATTCAAGTTCGAGAGCATGGCTTTCTCCTGCACGGTGATCGACCTTGCGACCTTCGGGATCGAAATCGATGGCGAGCGGCTTTTCGAGGTGGACGGCGACCTTTGCGCCGGGTTGGACATAGACGGCGGCGAAGGCCTGGCCGTACAACTTGTTCACCCAATCGGCCATGTCGCGCACGCCACCGGCCAGGATGCGACCTACGGCCTCGTTGCTGGAAATGCCGACGCTGCCGATGGAACCGTCTGCGCCCACGTAGGACATCTGACCGCTGTCGCTGTCGATGAGCGAGGCCACGCCAGCACCCGCCGCGGTGATCAGCGCCTGCGAACCGAGGTACTGCTGGGCGTTGCTGCGCCGCTCTCCGCTGACGCAGGGAATGCCATAGGGATCGCTGATCCAGCCCAGGCCCCCACTTTGAGAGTTCTGCTGCTGGTTGTTCTGCTGGTTGCCGTCGCGGTCTTCGGGAATCGTCCGAATGGTCCCGTCATGGAACACAAAGGTGATGCTGCGCACCTGGCCGCGCACGCAAGAGAGCGTCCAGTCGCCCGAGGCCGTGCCGGAAAACACGGCGCCCGCCACGTCGGGAATGTCGATACCGTTTGCCGTGAGATTGTCGGGACCGACCAGGACTTTGAACGGATACGGATCGTTGACCGTACCGTCGATCGGCACGCGGCCGATCAGCGCCGTCATTGCCACCGATCCCATCAGCGTCGAGTTGGTCGGCACCGTATAGACCGGCTTGGCGCTCTTGACGCCTGCGGCGCGGGCGCCCGCGTTCGCCACGGTTTGTGCCGTGGTTTCCAGCGTGCTCTGCGCGGGGCCGAAGCTCGTCGGAAAGCTCATGCCGCCACCCGTGCCGCGACTGCCGTTACGCCCATCAGCGGGCTTCGCGTCGTCCGGCTCGACCCAGCGCACGCCGCCTTCCATGCCTGCCTCGTCGCCGTTACGCAGCCCCAGGCCCACGGGTAGATCGGCGTGGCCGCCGCCGCGCCCGCCGATGCCTTCCAGGCGCCGCTGCAGGTCGGCGAGCAGTCCCTCGGTCTGCTGGCGTTCGCTGGCTGCCTGCTGCTGGTCGCGGCGCAGGTTGGAGCGCTCGGTCTCCAGCGCCGAATTGATGCGCTGGTCGATCGAGTTCTCGCGTTGGCGCAGGCGCTGGTTCTCTTCGCGCTGGGACTTGTTGTCGGACAGCGCCGTCTGCAGTTCGGTGCGCAACTGCTTCACTTGCGCCACGAGCGTCGCCACGGTATCGCGGGGGGTATCGCCCTCGATGCCCAGCGCCTTCATCTCCTCCGGCGTGAGCTTGGCGCCGGCATCCGCAGCGGGCGGCGCCGACGAGCCTCCACCCGAAAACAGCCGGATGGCGACGAACAGCACCAGCAGGGCCACGGGGATCATTAACCACTTCAGGAGTCCGTTACTGCGCATGGCGGGCCTCCTTGTCGTCGGTGGCCTCGGCTTCGGGCTGCGGCAGATGCACGGCTGGGTCGAAGCGGTTGATCGCCGGCAGCAGCGATTGCGCGAGGCCGTGCCCCCGCGTCACCAAGTACAGGACGGTCGTGTCCTCTGGCGTCCCGCGCGGGCCGAGTGCTTCGTGCTGGAAGGTGGCGGTGAGGAAATCGCCCTGCAACACGCGCGGGTCCAGGGTGATCCAGCCGCCGCTGCTATTGGTGAGGCGCACGGCTGTGACCCACTGGTCTTCCAGACGCCACGAGGCGAGCGCAACTGCGCGCACCGGCAGCGTCGGCACCAGCGTGCCGAGGTCGAGATCGCGGCGCAGGTTCACCCGCATGACGCCCGGCAGCGGCTCCACGGTGCGCAGCGGTGCGTAGAGGTTCTGCGCGGCGAAGCGCGTCAGCACGACCGGAACCGGGGTTTCACGCCGCGCTGCCCGCGCGCCTGCCTGGTCCTGGGCGCGCGCCGGGGCGTCGTCTGCTCCGTCGGCTTGATCGCCATAGCGCGTCGGGGCGCTGTCGCCCTCGACGATGCGCACCGGCTCCAACTCGGCTTCGCCGTCCTTGGCCGGCTCGGCCGCGATATCGAGCAGAATCAGCGCGCCCGTGTCGGCATCCTGCAATTGCAGCCGTGTGGGCTCGATCGGCTCGCTCGCGCGCAGGTACACCGCGCCGCCCGCACTCTGCACCCGCAAGCGCTCGCCGACGCCCGCGGGCACGCCCACGCGGACGTTCCGGTTGATAAACACGACGCGCTCCTGCCCGACACGCAGGGGCACGGCCAGGGGCATGCGTTCCCAGCGAAGGATCTCCACGGCCTGGGCAAAAGGAGCCGAGGCGACGGCCAGCAGCCCCAGCAGTGCGAGTACAAGGTGCTTCATGGGGTTTCTCCTTGAGGCGCTTGCGGAGACAGGCCGCCAGGTGCCGGGCGCGACGGCTCCGGTGTGCTGATGCGCTGGGGCGCACCCTCGTAGCAGTCGAGCGCCAGGCCAAACGGATTGCGAGCGGGATCGATGTCCACCCGCGTGACTTTCACGGGGTAGCGCACCAAAGCCCGCTTGACTTGTTCCGCCCCGTAGTACTCGTCTGCGGTGATGTCCAGCGTCACCACCCAGTCGCGGTCGGACACCACGCGCACGCGCGCCGTGGGGTCGTCACCGTAGCCGCGACCGGGGATTTCGTAGATGCCGCGCACGCGCTGACGCAGCTCGCCCGTGGAGCGGCGATAGTCGTAGTCCGCCCGCAGGAAGGCCTGGCAGGATGGGGTGAGGTACGGCGAGAGCGTGTGGAGATTACGCGCATAGTCCTCTTCGCCATTCGTCGGCCAGCGGTTGAGGGTCTGAAACACGTAGAACGTGAACGCATAGACCGATTCGGGCGGCACTTCCCACCACTTGCGGGTACTGCCGGAGCGCAGATCAGGCGGGACGTGGATGGTCAGGTCGCGCGGAGCGCTCCACCAGCCGCCGCCCATGACCAGGGCGACGATGACCAGCGCGCCAGCACCCAGGCGAAGCGTCTTGATGTGCGCCTGCAGATGGGTGATCTCGTTCTTGAAGCGGCTCATCGTGCCCCCCTTGCAGCAGACCTTCGGGTGGTCCAGAAGCCGGAGCGTGAGATCAGCACATGGCCGCCCACCCAGCCCGCCACCAGCGGATAGCGCGTGGCGATGCGCCACTGGAGTTGCCGATACAGCCAGGTGTCGGGACGCCCACGCTTGAGGCGACGCAGGATGCCGCCCCCGATGAACACGCCGAAGGCCACGCCCAGCACGACGAACGTGGGCGCGAGCGCGATCGTGCGGAACACCCAGGACAGCGGCGCACCGACCAGCAGGCCGGCGGCGCCGGACAGGCCGCAGCAGATCCACAGCTCGTCGGCGGTGAGGCCGCGCACGACAACGGGATGGCGGTTGAGCCGGTGCGGAAGGAACGTGACCGTCCCGTCAGCACGGACGTGCTGCTGCTCGGACATACCGGCCTCGCCTTACAGGATGCCGGTGGCTTCGGTGAGCAGCCAGATGCCGATCACGAGCAGCACCGCGCCGATGGCGACCGTGAGGCCGAATTGGCCCCAGGTTTTGCGACCAGTGTGGATTTCCGCGTAGGTGCCGTAGGCGTGGTAGCACACGCCAATGAACATCGACGCCACAACCAGCAGGGCCACGAGCATGATGATGTCGTAGCCGTAGTTCCTGATCGTTTCCATGATGCCGTTGCCCGTGCCGCGGGTCGGGTTCTCCAGTTGCGGCAACCCCTGCGCGAACGACAGCGCGGGCAGCGCGGCGGCGCCCAGAGCCACGGTGGCGCGCTGGACAAAACGGGAAGTGAGGATGCGGTTTTGCATGGTCAGGCCTTTCAGGTCAGGAGAGGAGGAAGAAACTCAGGACGAGGTACATCGCGACGAAGCGGATGCAGACGCCGAGGAACTGGCGCTGGTTGAGGTGGCTCTCGGACCACCCCACGTAGGCCGTTCGGATGGCCCAGACGCCCCAGACGAGCAGGACCGCGAACACGACGCCGACCAAGACGGTCGCCATCGCGGAAGGCGCGATGCCGCTGTTGGCTTGAAATGCCGAGACCTGGGCGCCGTTCATGGCTTGACCTCCGCGGTCGTCGGCGATGGCTCGACGGCCCGCTCAGTGCGGTAGTCGCCGGCCAGTTCGGAGGGGTCGCGCGGCTGGGCACGCGAAGGTGAGAGGTGGGCCTGGATACCGGCGCGCACGCGCGCTAGGTCAGCCAGCAGCCGCGGGTAATCGAAGTGGTAGCGCTCTCCCGGCTGGATGGGGGCATGCGCGGCGCTGTCGGCGACGGTGCGCTCCAGCGCGTCGAGCTGGCGCAGCGCCGCGACCAGTTCCTGGCGCTGCGTGGGGGGCTCGGCCAACGCCATCGGGGACTGGCCCAGCAGGAGGGCCGTCACGAGAAAAGTGGGCACGCCGCGATGCGCGGCGCGCAGCCAGATCGGAGCCAACATCGCGCCATTCCTGTGAAATCAGCAATGGCTTGATCGTGGAGATCAGGGCTGCTTTAGGCCACAAACAATAGGAACTGGGGCCGACCGGATTAGGTGCGCAGCGATCCGCAAATACAGGAGCGAACGACGCTTTGTTCTACAGTGCGTCCCAAGAAGATGGCTGTCCAGCACCCGGCCACAAACCCAGGGCGACGAGCCGTTGTTCCTTATCAGGCCACTCTTGTTTGCTGCGGCATGCGACTGTCCATCGCGCCGCGGCAACGCTGGGCTGCTGAAGGAGCGCCTGGAAGTAGATCGCATCCACGGGGGACAGAGAGTGGCCAAGCACGACGACCTTCTGGATGGCTCCCAACGCCTGAAAAAACGTCCTATGCTGGGCGATCAGTTCCTCGGAACGCTTGAAGGTGGCTGAGAAGTAGTCGTCGATGATGTCGTTGGCTTCAGCCACCCGGGTATCGATCTCCTCGATATCCGGACGGTCGTTGAGCGAGGGGCGGGATTGGGGATTCCAGGCGTGGCCCAAGACCAACTCATCGTCTGCCGCATCGGATCGGCCGTGGATGTGCAGAACACGTGCCAGATCGATGCCATAGAGAGTGTCCAACGTGCTCGTGTAGTTGAAGGTCAGGAACAGCGCCTGTGGATCCAGCGTCGCAAGCCGTCGCGGGGCGGTGTCGTGTGTCGGGATGGGCAAGTCTCGGATCCATTCGGCAAAGCGCGTCCGAAGCCCCTTGGACAGTCGCTCGACGACGTTCCCCACCTCGTACTGAAAGTCGTGGTGCCCTGAATCACTCCAGTCCTCGGCACCATAGGCCCCCATGAAGTGCCCCAAGTTGTCGACCAGCATATCGGCATCCAGTTCAGCCAGGGCTAATTCCAAGTCGCACCAGTCGTCTCCGGCTGGAAGGTAGTCCTCGACCTCGCGATGAATGTCCCGGTCTGTGGCCAGGACATACTCCTTGAACTGTCCGAGGCCCGATGGAATGCCGTGCCACAGGTCGAATCCATTGCCGACTACATAAAGCGTGGTGGGGTGCACGGTGTGCTCCTTAGGTCCCAAGAATCCGAAGTGTCTGGGCATTGAAGGTTATGGTCGATATAGTAATATCAAATAGCGTAAATAACCCATTTGAGGAGTCAGTCATGAGCGTCGTTGCAGACCGTCTCGGCGTGTCGACCCTTGTGGGTACGCCCAAAGAGATTCAGGCTCAACTCGCTCGGTCGCAGGCTGACCACGTGCTGGTGGTGGCGTTCGACCACATCAAGCCCAGTGTTTTCGCGGCATTGGCGGAAAACTTCACCAACGTCGCTTCATCCATGTTCGAGGTGCTGCTTGAACGTCAGGACCGCGAATCGCTCGAACGGCTGGCAGAAATGCTCGTGCCGCGCAATCCGCTGTCGCCCCGGCTGCTCAAGGAAGCGAGCCTGCTGGTGCAGGCGCGTAAGGCGGTGTTGGAAAGTGGAGACTGGTTGACCGCCGCGAACATCGCACAACTCGCGGAACTGAGCACCCGGAACCCGAGCGCTCAGCCCAATAAGTGGAAGAAGCAACGCCAAATCTTCGCTATCAACCACGGTGGCATCGATTACTTTCCGGACTACGGGCTGGATCGTGACGCTGGTTTCCGTCCACTGAAATCGCTGGCCAAAGTGATTGAAACCTTCGAAGGACACAAAGACGGCTGGGGCATGGCTTATTGGTTCCGCTCCGAAAACAGCTTCCTGGGTGGAAATCGTCCCCAGGATCTACTCGCTTCGGCACCGGACCGTGTCATTGCGGCCGCTGTGGATGAAATTCTTGAAATGACCCATGACTAAGCGATGCGCCAATCTGCCCGCCGATGGCGAGCCACCTAGTGAACCATCCTCGGCCGCGTCTGAGCCTTCGCACAACGACGTCGGTGCCTACGATGCCGTGCTCGAATTGGCCGACAGGATCGGAGTGTCCATTGTCCAGGGGAAGAGTTGAATGGAATGCTTCCGGATCGATGAAAGTGGTTATACCGGCTTTGACCTGATGAACCCTGAGCAGCGGTTCCAAGGAGCGACGGCCATCGCCATTGAGGATGACGAGGCCGGGCGCCTGATCCGGGAGCACTTTCCCAAGCTTCAGGCGGACGAACTCAAGTACCGGGCGTTGGCTCGGCGCCCAGCCAATCACCCCCGTCTGATGGCGCTGCAGCGCGACTTGCTAACCGACCACAAGTGCGTGACCTACGTCTGCGACAAGCGCTACCTGTTGCTGCTGATGTTCCTGGACTACGCGGTCGAGCCGTTCTACTACGAGCGCGGCATGGACTTCTACGAAGACGGGCAGAACTACTCGCTTGCGTCGCTGCTGTATACGGTTGGACCGACGCTCCTCGGCAAAGGCGCGCTCGACCGGCTGTTGGTCAGCTTCCAGCGCGCGGTGAAGGAAAAGAGCTCGGAGGCGCTTGGGAACCTGATCGATGCGGCGTGCGCATCGCGCTGGTGGGAACTGCCGGAAGCGCTTGGCCCGCTTGCGCAGTTCGCTGCCCCTGAATGCCTGAAGGCGATCGTCACGCCGGGCGTCAACACCGATGCTGCTTTCGTGGTGCTGCAGTCCCTGGTCAGTCGGATGGAAATCATGGCTGACGGCCCGTATCGGGTCGAGCACGATCAGTCCAAGAACCTGCTCACTTATCACGACCTGCTGCAGCGGTACATCCGCCATGAGAAACCGATCACGTTTCGTCAATCGGAGATCGCCAGCATCACCTTTCCGCTCAAGCTTCAGTCCGTGACTCAGATCGATTCAAAGCACAGTCCTGCAGTGCAAGTGGCGGACGTGATGATCGGCGCGGCCATCGAAGCGGCGAATACGCTTACCGGACAACGCGCCGGGGTACTGGATGCCGAGAAGGTCATGGCGCTGTACGCCGATCATCAACTGATCCATATGCTGCCCTCGATCGACTTCGAGGAGCAAAAGCGTTTCCGTCAGGGATCCCAAGCGGGGCAGGTCATCGACTATTTTGCTGAGAACTTCCACAAACCGTAATAGCGAATGGAAGCATGACCCGCCTGTGCCTACTGCGCTGGCGACCGATCAACATCATCAAGGACGCCATCGAAGCGTCTTCCTGTGTAGAGGGGGCTGCATGGCAAGCATTCATTCGGAGTACCACCGCTTCTTGGCGCACTTGGCGCAACGCCAGGTGCATGACGACGTGTGCCGGCTCGCGCATCTGGTGCTTGATCACCTGCAACCTCTGGCTGAAGTTGGTGCAGCGCGCCGTGGACGCTCCACCCGCATGGCGCCACTGGCCGTCGCCCATTTGGCGCAGATGCCGGTCGCGTACCAGGGAGATGGCCACGGACCCGAAGTCGGGCCGGCGCTGGGGCGCCTGCGCCAGCTTGAGGTGGGACCGTTTCGCGGATTCATGCGGCAAGAGACATTCGACCTCAGCCACGACATCACTTTGGTCTATGGCGCCAACGGTACCGGCAAGAGCAGCTTCTGCGAGGCGCTGGAAGTGGCGATGCTCGGCTCCATCAGCGAGGCCCAAGTCAAGCGGGTCGACCAACGGACATACTGCAACAATGCCCGGTTGCGTCGCCATGTCGCGCCCGTCCTGTCTTCCGGAGCACCAGACCAGGCCCAGGCTGTGCAGCCCAACGAAGCGGAGTACCGCTTCTGCTTCATCGAAAAGAACCGCCTCGATGACTTCGCCCGCATCGCGGCGCGTACTCCGGGCGATCAGCGGCAGCTCATCGCTACCTTGTTTGGCGTGGATCAGTTCAGCGACTTCGTGCGCGGCTTCAATCCCGCGCTCGACCAAGACCTGATGCTCGTCGGCGCCCAGGCTACTCAACTCGCGCAGCGGCGCTTGCAGTTGGCGAACTCTGAACAGACGATCGCTGCTTATCCGCAAAAGATCGCGGCGGTGGAGAACTCCGAGCAAGCGCTGGCGCAACGAATGTCGCCCGGCGCGACGTACCAGGCTTGCGTTGACTGGCTGCTCGGCACACCGGAGCAGCAAGGGCGGCTGCCGTACGTCCAGGCGCAACTGGTTGCCGTCCCACCTGCCGTTCATGAGGTGAGCCAAGCGCGGCTGCAGACGCTGCTGGATGAGGCTTATCACCTTCAAGGCCTGTGGCAGGCGGCCACCGGACAGCTTTCGGCGCGTGCTGGGGAAGTGTCGTACGCTAAGCTCTACGAGGCTGTGCTGGCCTTGACTGACGGGGCGACCACCTGTCCCGCATGCGGAACCGGATTGGCTGCTGTCGCACAGGATCCTTTCGCCAAGGCCCGCACGGGCCTGGAGCAGCTCGCGCAGTTGGCCACCCTCCAGCAGCAGGAAGCCGGCCTACGGACGCAGTTGAGCGAGGCGGTGCGGGCGCTGTGGGACGAGATGCGTCGGGTAGTCGCGGTTGGCGCAAACGCTTGTCCTGCACAGTTGCAGGCAGCAGGCCTGCCTCCATTGCCGCCTACCTCGACAGGCGCCTGGCTTGGCGCATGGGTCGATGGCGACCGGCGTGCCTGGAACGCTCTGCTGCAGGTCACGGAAATCATCGAGCGCGCCGACGCGCAAGCCCGCGAAGCGCATGCCCTGCGCGGGGCGCTGGCCCGGGAGCGGGACGCACTGGACCAGCACCGGCTGGAGATCGAACGGCTGCGGACCATACGCATGACAGCCGACCAAGAAATGGCCGCTGCCCGCCAGACCGTGGCCCAATTTGACGAGGCGAACCGTGAGTTGATCGAGTCGGTCGCAACCGAAGTGCCGGTAGTCGCGCACCACCTGCGGGTCAAGGCCGCCTACGACGGCTTCTTGCCCGAAATCCAAGCCTACTTGGCCGCATTGCCGGGCGTGCTGCTCCAGGGCCTCGGAGAACAGGCACGCAATCTGTACAACGCATTCAATCGTGCTGATCCGCCTGGCGACCTCTTGCACGCGTTGTGGCTGCCTGTCGCCGAAAACGGCAAGATCGAAGTAGAGTTCACCGGTGAGCCTGGCGTGCGCTATGACGCGCTGGTGGTCTTCAGCGAAGGGCATATCAAGTGCCTGGGTCTGGCGATTCTGCTGGCGAAGAACATCGCGCAGGGGTGCCCCGTGGTCATTTTCGATGACGTCGTCAACGCGATCGACGATGACCATCGTGACGGAATCTGGCGTACCTTCTTCGAGGATGGCTTGCTCGTCGGCAAGCAGGTCATCCTCACCTCACACGCCGAGGAGTTTCTGCACCGGATCCAGCAGGAATTGGGCGCCCGGCGGGCCGGGTCCATCAAGCGCTACAAGTTCCTCCCGCACCAGGGCGAGCATGAGCTGCGCGTTGACAGCGATCCACCGACGAAGAACTACGTCCTGTTGGCCCAGCAGGCGTTGGCAGCCGATGAGAAGCGTGAGGCGCTGCGCCAGGCGCGGCCCGCGCTGGAGAGTCTGACTGACCGTCTCTGGACTTGGCTGGGCCGGCGAGCAGATGGGCGCATCGAACTCAAGCTAGGCGGGCCACGCTCCCCCTGGGAATTGAACAACAAATGCGCAAAGTTGAGATCAGCCGTCGATCGCATCTCCGCGCAGCATGCTGGCGCGCCAGACGTCGTTGTCGCTTTGACCCGGCTGCTTGGTGTTGGTGCAGGAAGCATTGAATGGGGGTGTCTCAACAGCGGTGTCCACGATTCCCAGCGAGACCACGAGTTCGACCGCTCCTTAGTGAGAGTCATTGTCGAATCGATTACGGCGTTGGACGCTGCGTTAGATGTTCTGCAGAACCGATGAGCACTACAGCCACGCGGGACAGCATTCGCCTAAAGGTATTTCTTGAAGCTGCCCGCGGTCAGGCTCACGGCCAGCCCCAGCAAGGCGGCGCTCGGCAGCAGAATCAGCAGTGGATGCACCGAGATCGGCAAGGCCAGGTACGTGACCCAGGGCAGAACGGCCAGCGGCATCAGGCTTGCTTTCGCGCGGTGGTAGATGAAGCCCGATTCGCGGCCCGCGCCGAACCGGCGCACGTCCCTCCGCACTAGGCCGTCGATCAGGCCGACGAATGCCGCGGTGAGGATCAGCGGCAACGTGAGCACCAGGACCAGCAGGCGCACAAGGAAGGTCAGCGTCGTGAAGGCTGCGGCGATCAGGTAGCTCTCGGTCCAGACATAGGCCTGGCTGATGTAGTAGCGAAAGTTGCGTGTCTGCCCGTGGCTGGGTGCACGGGCGCGCTCGGCGGTCTGGCTCATGCGCTCCAGCAAGCCCGAGCGCACGAACACCCATTCGTATCCGGTATCCACCAGCTCGTGCGCCGTGCGCCCCGGTTCCTGCACGACCACGCTGCGCGTGAAGTGGTTGGACAGGTGCCCCAACTCGTACTGCAACATCTGCTGGGAGTGTCGCCAGCCCTCGTCCTTCCAGAACAGGTGCATTCCGACGCACTCCACGACAATGGAGAACAGCAGCGAGCCGATCAGCACCCCCAGCAGCCGGAACGGCAAGGTGATGGTGCCGACGATCAGGCCTTGGCGCTGGTTCTGCTCCCGCTGCGCGGTCGAGGCGGCATCCTTCATGGCGAGGCCTCATTGCCGGCGCTGTCGTCGGTGGCCACCGGGCCAGGTTCGGCCGCAGCGGCATCATCCAACAGGTCGTCGGGCAAGGCCCCGTCCTGCAACGCCGGGGAACTGGTGAACTCCCACCACTGCGTGGCCTCGCTGTAGCTCTGGCGCATGTAGCCCGCCAGTTGTTGCAGATCCTGCGGCATGACCTCATCGGGGTCCGGTGCCGGCAGCGGCATGCGAACCTTCCAAAGCTGGCCGCCCTGCAACAATGCGAAACATTGGCCCTTGGGTAAGGCGACGACGTGCGACGGCTCGATCATCGGCACGCTGGACATGCTGATGCGGTCCTGCGTGTTGCTGGTGAAGTCCGTCGCGCCGCGGATGTCCGAGCTGTCGGTCGCGCCGGAGACGATGGTGGTCGTATAGACCTCGACCTTCGGCAATTGCCGGGTCAGCAGTTCGGCGGTGGCCGTCTCCCTGACCCTCAGCATGAACAGATTGTTGAAATTGCCAATCACTTGACCCGCTTTGGCGCGGTTCCCGATACGGGCCTCGATGTCCGAAAGCGTCTGCGTGTACGCGGTGACCTGCAGACCGGCGCCGCCGCCTTTGTTGATCAGCGGCACGAACTCGTCACCCATCAGTTCATTGAATTCATCCGCGTGGACGTTGATCGGCACGCGCGTGCCAGCCGATGCGCCCGGCAGGCCGTCATCGATCCCGTGCTTGTAGATATGGCCTGCCACCGAAACGAGATCGCTGAACATCGAGTTGCCGACCGCTGCGGCGACCTCGGCATCGGATAGCGCGTCCAGGCCCACATAGACGACTGCGCGCTTTCGGATGACCTGCATCCAATCGAAGATCGGGCGGGGGTCGGCCAGGTCGGAATAGTTCGGCGCCAGAAGCTGGGAAATCTTCCCGCTGGTGAGCTTCTCCAGCAGCGGCAGCAAAGACGCGACGATCTTGTCGAAATACGTCTTGTCGTAGCGAACCGCCGAGCGCAGGCCGTCGAGCACCGGGTCGTAGTTACGGGCCTGGGATAGGTACTGCTCCAGCGCCACCACGCGCTTCTCGCGCCCAATCATGTTGCGCGGGATGTTCTTCTCGTTGAGCTTGGCCTCGATCTGGACGATCACCTCCCAGGCTTTGGGCTCGGTCTTGGCGAAGTAGTGCTGGGCGTACTCGATGAACAGCGCGTCGATGTTGATGACGTGCCGCTGGATCAGCATGTAGTCCGGGCGCTGCCCCAGTTCCACCAAGGCGCGGGCAATGATGTTGACGAAGCGCCACGCGAATTCCCTGAAGGCTGCGCTGTTGCCTTCGCCGGAGAGCTGCCCCGCGATGCGGGTGGCGACTTCCGAGATGCGACCGAATCGGCCTACGGCGTTGTAGCGTGCCGAAATGTCCGGCCACCCCAAATGGAAGACATAGAACTCGCCTTCGCGGCCCGCGCGCTTGGCCTCGACATACATCCGCTTCAGGAGATCGGCATCTCCTTTGGGGTCGATGACGATCACGACCTCGTGTTCGCCCGCGGCGTTCCTCCGGCGGATGTCTTGAGTGACGAAGAGTTCGGCCAAACGTGTTTTGCCCACCCTTGTCGTTCCCAAAACCAAGGAGTGGCCCACGCGCTCACCCAGCGGCAGGCTGACGTCCACCTCGTCGGGTTCGATGCCGTGCAGGCGCGGCAGGCCGCCCACTGGCGGCAGCGGCCGCACCGGATTGAAAGGCACGTCCCAGCCGGTGAGTTTCGATAGCCGGGACAGCGGGAACGGCGCGAACTCCAGCCGTTCCTCCAGGCGCCGGGCCAGCCGATAGGCCGGCGTCGGCTCGACGTAGCGCCGAAACTCTGGCCGGTACGTCTGCATGAGCCTATGGGTGTGTTTCTGCTCCCACAGAAAGCCGCGTCCCACAAACAGACGTTGCTGGCTGACCGGCACGTCCTTGCTGGTCATCACGTAGCGCGGCAGGCGACGGATGTTGCGCCGGTAGCACAGGATGACGCGGGCATCGCGGTAGCGGATCGCGCCATAGGCTCCGAACGCCAGCGCGCTGCCGACACCCATGGCGGGGCTCAGCGCGAGCGACCACGGGGCCACCAGGGACAGAAACGCGGCGCCTGCACACGCCGCGACGGTATATAGCTCCACCGCTGGGCGAAGCAGAACCTCGACCGGCTGTTTCCCCGACATGGCTTCATTGCTCGATGCCGGTGGCCGTGACTAGCGCCGGGTAGTGCCGCAGGCCCAAGCGCTCGGCCAAGTCGTCGCCGGACACGGGCGCAAGCGGCACGCCGGACGCCAGTGCGCGCAGCCGCGCCAGGCCTTGCACGGTCTCGACGTTGACCACCAGACCGACCGCGCCGCGCTCGCGCAATGAGGCTGCATGGCGGCGCAACCAGGCCTGGGAAGCCTCGTCGTCGCCCACGACCACGAAGGGACGCAGGCCCGGGGCCTCGATCACCCGCCGCGCGACGGTGCCGGGCGTGAGCTTGGCGCTGCGCACCGGCAACATCGCGGCCTCATCCGCCGGCGTGGCCGGGATCTGAGTCGCAGGGATGGGCGATCGGGCCGGAGTGTTGGCGCGCGGCTGGAGGCTCAGGGCTTCGTAGTACGGCAGCGCCGACGTGCCGCCACGGTCTTCGACCAAGATCAGCGGCTCGCCGGCACGCGAGGCCAGCGGCAGACCCGCCAGCAGCACGAGCAGGCCTTTCGCCGCGAGATGGGCCAGATGGGATTTCGTCATGGGGTGGTCTCCTGGCGCGCGGCGAGGACCGCGGCGGTTGGGCGCGTGCCCTGCACGCGGGCGAGGTGGCGGGAAACGCTCCGCCGGTAGCGGGCTGCGGGCTCGCCCCCCGCGGGGCGGTGGTAGCGGCCGATCGCCAGCAGCCAGTTCTCCCCCGGGATGTGCTGCTCCTTCAGGATCTCGGAGGCGATGGCGAGGTTGCGGTACGGATCGAGCAAGTCGCACGGGCTGGTGAAGCGGTGCTTGTGGTAGCCGAGGTTGATCTGACCCAGGCCCGCGTCGATGCGCGTGTGCGGCGTGGAGCGCATCGCCTGCTGCAAACCGGCGCAGGCGTCGGCGCGGGTCGCATAGCGGCGCGATTGGCCGGCGACGTTGAGGGACCACGGCCACGGGACGATGCGTCCGTTCCGCCGGATGCCGCTCTCCTGCAAGGCCACGGCGTAGAGCACCGTGGAGGGAATGCCCGCACGTTGGGCGGCAAGCTGATAGGCCGGAGGCGGAACCTCCTGGGCATGGACGGCGCAGGCGTACAGGCCAGCAGCGATCACCAGTACGCGAAACCGCGCCGTCAGGGCTGGCGCTGCCATTGGCCGTTCACCTCGCGCACGACCGCGGGCAGATCGCCGGGCAGACCCAGCGACAGCCAGCGGCCGCCGTCGTGGTTGAGCGTGATGGTGCCGCTGCGCACCCGTGTCGGGTCGATCTGTGCGCGCTTGGCCCAGTCGCGGATGCGCGCGTCGTCCTGGCGGCTGCCGACCATGTACAGGTCGAACTCGGTACCTGAGGATTGCAGGCGTTGCACGAGCTGTCCGCAGGCCGCGCAGCCGTCCTTGACGAACACCGCCGTGCGGCCGCCGCCGCGCACTGCGCCGCCGCTGGGTTTGTCGTCAGGCAGGTTCACCCGTTGCATGCCGGGGTTCAGGCGCTGCCAGGCTTCGTCGTAGGCACGTTGATAGGCAAGCAGCTTCTCGACGCGGCGCGCTTCGATTTGCACCTGCAGTTCTGCGTAGCGCCGCCGTTCCTCGTCGGTGCGGGCCTCGATGCCCAGGGCGGACAGAGGGTCCAGGTTAGGCGAATAGATGCCCAGCGGCCCGTCCATCAGCTCGCGGTATAGCGCCCATTCCTGCGGTTGGAGGCCCCAGTCGCCTGCTACCTGGTCGTCCGGGGTTCGGGCGACCAGCGGACGCTCCTGGTTCTGCGCATTGCGGGCCGGGGCGGTGACCGGCTGCTGCGCCCAGGCGGGCAATTGGGCGGATGCCAGCAGGAGCGCGGAAAGGATGATCGACGGATTCATGTGGTGTGCTCCGGTCAGGGAATCGCCACGCGACGGGTCTGGTTGCCGGCCTGGAACACGGCGGTGTTGCCCTCAATCGCCTGTAAGTGCCACGGGCCGAGCGCATCACCTGGCAGCAGCACCTGAAGCTGGTCAGGCGTGAAGTCCGCACTGCTCGGCGCAACGGACACGCTGCGCTGGCCAGCGCGCAATTCGGCGCCGACGACGCGGAACGGCAGCGGCGGCGGTTCGGGCTTGGCGGCGGCCTTGCCCGATGCGCGCGGCTGGGCGGGTGCTGCGGCGCGCGGAACGGGCGCAGCGGTCTGGCGCGCCTTGATCTGCTCGACCTCCGCGCGCAGCGCCTGAAGGTCGTCGGCAGCGGCATAGCCGCTCAGCGTTTTCTCAACCTGGGCAGCGCGTGCTTCCAAGACTTGGCGGGTGTCTTTGAGGTCTGCCGCCGTTGCGACGGCCGAACGCTGCTGGATGGCCTCGATCGACTCGACCAGGCCCGCCGCCCGGGCTTCCAGGCGTTGCAGGCGGGAATCCAGCCGTTCCTGGTCGGCCTGGTCGTTCATGGTCTGGTAGCCCAAGGCTACGAAGACGCTGAGGCCGATCAGCCAGAGCCACAGAAGGCTCTGCACCATCACGACGGCGGCCGGGCGCCGGGCAGACTGTGGGGCGCTCATGGCTGGCCTCCCGAAACCGAAGGCTCCAGCGGGAACGTCTGCACCGCCTCGGCGGCGGGTGGCTCGGATGCGGGTTCGATGACCGCGCTGTCGGCGGGCCGTTCGAAGCAAATCTGCCGTGCGCGATCATCCGCGTGCAGTTCCCAGGCCGGGCCAGCCAGTGTGAGCAGCGCATCGCGCAAGGTCATGGGGCCGAGGTGCAGGTGCGCCGCCGGCAGCGGCAGCGCGTACAGCTCGATTACCGCGTGCGCCGTCTGGCACAGGCTGTAACCGCTGCGCTTGAGCACATGCCGCAGCCCATCGCCGACGGTGGCGCGGGCATCTTCGGGCATGGACACGTCGATGGTCTGCAACAGCAGGTCGCGTTGCGCCGCTCTGGGTGCCAGCTCGACCAGCGTGTAGCGACCGTAGCGCACGACGGGGATGTACTCGGGCGCCTCGGGTTCGGGCGTGGCCAACACTTCCTCGATGGCATCAGGTGCGGGCGGCGCAGTCGTCGTAGCGCAGCCGCCAGCCAGCACCGACCAGAGCAGGCCGAGGACTCCTGCCAGCAGGCGGCGTTCGGGATGGTGAAACCAAGGTGGAGAGGGGCACATAAGCTCGGCGTCCTGAAACAACGAGCCCTCACCATCGCCGCTAAGGCCCGGGGCAGCAGCAAACAATGCGAACCACGCTGCGTCCGATTTGCCGGCAGCGGTCTAGTCGAACAAAAGCGGCCTTGAGGGCGCCGAAACGGAAAAGCTCAGTCGCGGTCGGCGGATGGAGGCCGGCCGCTTGACTGCTACTATTTGTTAAAACACCAGTGGACGGGGGCGTAAATGAGGGTTTCTCGGGTCAGGTTGATCAATTTCGCCAATTTCTCGGATGTTGATGTCGAGACGGGGGAAAGTATCGTCATCGTGGGAGAGAACAAGGTTGGCAAGAGCAATTTCATTCGCGGCCTGCAGTTGATCCTTGATCCGGGCTTGTCTGAACGCGATCGACAACTGGGGCTTGAACATTTCTGGGACGGACTTGGCGAAGACAAGGTTGGTGCGACCATTGAGGTCTCTGTGGATCTAACGGACTTCACAAACGATCCCCGGCTGATGGCTCACCTCAACGATTGCGTGATTGATCCTGGCCCACCCATGGTGGCCCGACTCACCTACCGCTTCCAGCCTAAGGCGGGCCTGGGGCGCGCCCCGGAATCGTTGAAGGACTATGAGTATGTGATCTTCGGTGGCAACGATCCCGAAATGCGTATCGGCGGCGCACTTCGCCGGATGTTGCCAATAGATGTTCAGGTAGCCCTGCGTGACGCTGAGAAGGACCTTGCGAGCTGGCGCAATTCGCCATTGAGGCCACTCATTGAGGATCTTGCCGCGTCGTTGGATGATGACGCCCGTGAGGAGATTCAGAATCAGGTCGACCAAGCACAGCGAGAGCTGGCTGGACACGAGGAAGTGGTAGCGACAGCAGAACGGATCAGCGAACGGCTGATCGCAATCGCCGGGGGGCAACATGCTGTCCCGGTATCGCTCGGACTTGCACCTACACGAGTGGATGCATTGCTGCGTAGCCTTCGGCTGCTTATCGACAACGGTGTTCGCGGTGTCGGCGATGCCAGCCTAGGAACGGCGAATCTGATCTTCCTGGCCTTGAAGAGCCTCGAACTCGACCGTCTCGTCTCCGAGGGGGAGCGCGACCACACATTCTTCGTCGTCGAGGAGCCCGAAGCGCACCTGCATCCGCATGTCCAGCGTCTTGTCTATCGCTACTTTCTCGGCACAAGAGCGGAAGATGAGGACGAAGCCCCTCCACTGACGACAATTCTCACTACTCACTCGCCGCATATCGCAAGCGTTACACCGATTAGGTCCATCGTTCTCCTGCGTCATAACGCAACGGACGGGAAAACCGTCGCGGTTTCGACCGCGAACACACCTTTCACACAGAGGGATGAAGACGACCTCCAGCGCTACATCGACGTCACTCGCGGAGAAATATTATTTTCCCGGGGAGTGATTCTGGTTGAAGGGGACGCCGAGCGCTTCATCATTCCCGCGTTCGCCGACGCCCTCGGGATTCCTTTCGACATACTTGGAATCACTGTGTGCTCGGTCGGGGGGACGAACTTCACTCCTTATGTGAAGCTTTTGGGCCCTAAAGGGCTAAATATTCCACATGTAATTTTGACAGATCGCGACCCGGTCAATGGCAAACCTCCACTAGCCCACAGGCGATTAATTAATCTCTTAAACGAGGTCGATGACGAATATGGTTACGATGACCTGGATATAGATGAGGTGCTCAAATACGCCGCAGAGTTTGGATACTTCGTCAACGAGAGCACGCTGGAATCCGACCTATTTGCCGCCGGAATGACCGAGGCGATGAAGTCGGTAATCGAGCAGGAGTTGCCGCTGAGGCAAGTCACCCGGGACGCATTGCAAGAGTGGGTGGATGATCCGGATCAGGTCGATGAAGACCGGCTGCTGAAGTTGATTGAACGGATTGGCAAGGGGAGATTTGCACAGGCACTTGCGCCGTCGGTGTCTGAGGACGTTTGCCCGGCCTACATTCGCTCTGCGCTGGAGCATATCCGCGATGCCGTCGCGTAACGTCGGTACAGCCTACCTGGCGCAGGCTGCCGAGTTGGCTGGAAATCCAGGGCAGTTGGCAGCTTACAACTCTCAAGGACATTGTGTGGTACTCGCTGGTCCCGGGAGCGGTAAGACCAAGACACTCGTCCTAAAGCTCGCCCGCATCCTGGCCGAAGACGTCGAGGCCCCTCGTGGCGTTGCGTGCATCACTTATAGCCAGGAGTGCGCTCGCGAACTCGCTCGCCGAATTGAAAACTTGGGACTTCAGCAGGCACCTAATCTTTTCATTGGTACGGTCCATGGGTTCTGTCTGCGTCATCTCTTGATGCCGTATGGACGCCTGGCCGGCCTGCCCATATCTTTCCCACTTTCGGTAGCCACTCAACGAGTCAGTGATCGGTTGTTGAAGCAAACTGGAGATGCGCTTTTCGGCCAGAACCATCCGTACAAAGTTATTGACCTCGGGCGGCATCGCCGTTCCGTGCTCAATCGAAATAGCGTCGCTTGGCGTAGCGAGGAGGAACTCGCTGCCTGGGCCGAGGCCTACGAGGCCGCTCTGCGCGACGAGGGGCTGATTGACTACGATGACATGGTTGTCTTCGGCCAGCGTTTGATCGCCGAGCACGACTGGGTACTACCTCTGGTTCAGGCAAAATTCCCCGTGCTCGCGGTGGATGAGTACCAGGATTTAGGCGTGGCACTGCATCGCATCGTCAAACGCCTTGCCTTCGACGGGGGTGTCCGACTTTTCGCTGTCGGGGATGCGGATCAGTCGATATATGGATTTACGGGAGCTGATGGCGCGTTGCTCATGGAATTGGCGGCTCGCAGAGACATTGAGCCTGTCCAGCTTCAATTAAATTACCGTTCTGGTGCAGGGATCGTGACTGCGTCAGAGATGGCGCTTGGAGAAGCCCGAGGCTATCAAGCGAGCGATCCTGCGCGACAAACGACCATCGAATTTGTCCTGCGCCCGGGTGGTATGGCGGACCAGGCTGCGCACGCCGTCGCGCAGATCATTCCGGCGGCCTTAGCCTCCAAGCCGGGACGAACACTGGGCGATATCGCGATCCTATACAAAGACTATCGCGCAGGCGATATCGTGGCTGAAGCTGTGGCAACCGGTGGTCTCGATCACATCCGTGTGGATACCGCAGCACCTTACCGCAAGGTTGCCCTAACAAGTTGGGTAGAAGATTGTGCGGCGTGGTGCGCGGGTGGCTGGCGTGTTGGACGCCCACAATTGCGTGGACTACTCGACCGCTATCGCGCATTTCATCGGGCGAGCTTGGACGATTCACAGGCCAAGCGCGAAGAGCAAGAGCTAACCGCCTTGCTATGGGAGCTGCGTGCTGACCAGCAACCTGCGCGAGAATTTGTTGCTTCGCTGCGCAACGGTGTAGTGGATCATCTGCTGGCGGCTGAATTGGCGCTCGCTGATCAGAAGGAGCAACTGGATCGCATGACGGCAGCGCTCGCTGAAGGCGGTGCACTGGCTTCGCTAGACATCACGAGTTTGGGCGGTCGGGACGGTTCGCCCGATCACCTGAATCTGCTGACACTGCATTCCGCAAAGGGCTGTGAGTACGACGTCGTCATCATGGTTGGACTCGACCTCGGAAATCTGCCGTGGCGCAATGAAACTCCAGAGAAGTTGCGCGAAAGTCGCCGGCTCTTCTATGTGGGACTCACACGTGCTCGCGACGAGGTCCACATGCTGTATTCGGGCTTCGTTGATGGCCGCTATGGCCCTATGCGCTTTGGGCGCTCGCCATTCCTTGATGAGCTGGAGGCGCGAATGCGTGCCGCTGGCATTTGAGTGTGAACCCGGGAATCTGGAGTGTCGGTGCTGCGTCGGCGCATGTCGAGCAACACCACAGTCGAGCTACATCTTTGCAGCCAAGCGATTGGCTGCGAAACGCTCGCGCGCGAGTCTGGCGGCGTTATTCATCGAGTCTAGGTTATCGATACACCATAGACCGTTGATGCAAAGAAAGCGCTCACTAAGCACTGCTTCAAGTATGTTTGGAAGGGTTGCGTTGAAGAATCCGGCACCCTTGACCGTTGGGGCCGGATCTAGCTCAAGCATCGCGACCGGCAGGTCAGAAAGGCACGGGCCGAAGTGGCCGGCCGAAGGGAACTTGCCCCCAAACTCGGTGCGCAGACGCTCCTTTCCCATGCTCTTGGTGAGAGTGCTATATCGCTCCTGCCGCAGCAACCAAAGAGACTTGATGCCCGCCTCGCGGTACCGCTCTTGGCGTTTACGGTAGTCACGGAGCGACTGATACGATCTTTGGATCTCGACAGCCAACCTAACCCCATTGCGCTCACCCCAGACATCAGCCTGCCAGCGACCTGCATCACCCGAACCCGGCATTTCAACCGAGGCACGGAATCCAAGATCTTCAAGCACGCTGCGCACAAGTATCTTGGCCGCCAGGTGCCATTGGCTTTCTTCGGAAGTACTGCACGCACCTCCTAGATGCGCGAAGAAGGGGTACCCATTAGCACTAACCTTGGGAATCGCTGGAGCGTTGCAGCAAGGCATCAGCAGATCACCGACGCAGTACGCCCGTTGCAACTCTTCCCACTGCGCCTGAGACATATGCAGTGCGTTGGCTGCACCAGTACCATCTGCATATGCTGCTTCGATCACCATAGCCATAGTGCCTCCTTGAATCTCGGTATTGTCTGATCAGTTTAGCCTTCCCCGCGCTGGGACCGGGGCGGTGATCGAATCCTCCGAGCAGCAATTTCCTAGAAAAATGCCGGCACCCCCGAAAGGATGCCGGCAGACAGCAGATCACGCAGTTACCAATTGCCGGGCCAATGCGACCTCGACGGAATCACCATCCTGGTTCAGGACATCGAGCCCCGATTCGGGTACATCGCCCGAAGTGGACTGCGAGACCATGATCTTCTTGGCCATCAGCTCCAGGCAGGTCATCTGCGAGGAGCCGGCGTAGCCCAGGTAGATCACGCGCACGGACAGCTTCTGCCCGATACGCCAAGAGCGGCGTGCCGCCTGCTGGAGCGAATACACGTTGTAGCCCGACTGCATGAACACGATCGTCGGAAACTCCAACAGGTCCAATCCCGTCTTGACAAGCTCGGGATTGGTGATGAGCACGTCGATGCCACGGTCCAACTGCTCGGCGATCCAGTCCTCGCGGCGGCTGGCATCCACGCTTGCGCGCAGTACCGCCACTTTGAAGCCTTCCTGCTCCAGCAATACCTTCAACCGGCTAGTCGTGTCGCGCGTGCCGGTATAGACCGTGTAGGCCAGAACCTTGCGGCCCTGTGCTTTCTCTTCCCTGCAGATGTCGATCAGCTCACGCTCCTTGGGGCTGATCTCGAACTCGTTGAACTGAGCCGGGACGAACGCCAAGGTATTGCGTGTGCGCGGATGCACCACGGTCTCCGACCGGAAGCAGCAGTCCGGCCAGGCCAGCAGCACGTTGAGGACCACACCCAGCAAGGTTGTATCGCGTCGCGCCAGAGCCTGTTTCAGCTCCGCGGTCAGCCGACCCGCCAAATCGCGGTAGGCCGCGGCTTGCGCCGTGTCCATCGCGACTTCACGGAACTCCTCGTCATACGGTGGCAGAACGTTGCCGCCGATGTCTCTGAGTTTGAGGAAGATCGTGAACGGCAGGATGCAGCGCAGCACGCCCTTGGGGCCGAAGCCCGGAGCTTTGACCGTTCTGACACTGACTTTCGTGCCTTTCGCGGTCTTGTGCGCCGTCCCGGTGCTCTCGGAATAAATGTCCTTCAGGACACCGTGATCGCGCATGAACGCCATCGCGGCCGAGGTCATGCTGCCGCTCGTGGTCGGGCGATAGCCGTCTTCGATCATCCGCCCGGGAAGGGCTCGGAACAGCAGGTAGAACAGATCGTCGCCGTAGCCGCCCATCAACGTGCCGGTCAGCAGTAAGGTCTTGCGAGCCTTCGCCGCCAGCACGCCCATGGCCTGGCCCTGGGCGCTGCCGCCGTTCTTGTACTCGTGGGCCTCGTCGGCGATGAGCAGGTCGAACGTGCCTTGCGGCAGGTAGCGCTTGATGAACTCGGACGGTTGATAGCCGCCCTCGCCAAAACCGAACTCCATGTTGGCCATCGCACGTTCCATGCGCGTGGCTTGACGGTCGGAAAACACCAGCTCGCCGTTGCCGTCCATGAGGTTGATGAACTCATGGATGTTGTCGCCCAGCATCGACGCCAGGAACCCGTCGCCGAACTTCTGCATCAGCTTCTGCGCGGTGACTTCCCCGATCGTCGGGATGCGCTTCAACGCTTTCAGCACGGCCGAGGACTGGTCGCTGCCGGACAGGCTGCGCGGGCGGATCAATGTCCACAGGGGCGCGGCGCAATGGCTGCACTTCCTGCGGTACTCCTCGGCTTCGAGCGCGACCGGGTTGACCGGCTCGCCGTCGAGGTCGGTGATGACCGTGCCGCAGTCAGGGCACGCTGCCACGTCGCCATGGCGGGTGCGCCGCGTGGTGAAGACAGGCTTCCAGTGGAATCCCATCCGCATCCTGACGCGCCCCAGGACAAAGAACTCCTGGCCCGTGGGCTGCACACCCAACTGCTCGCGCAGCTTGATGAGCTTGACCAGCGTGTCCGGGCCGTTGAGCACCCAGACCTTGGCGCCTGCCACCGTCTCCTGGATCTCGCGCCGCCACTTGTAGACCAGGTGCGGTGGAGAAAGAACCAGGGTACGGCGATAGCCTTCGGCGTTGAGCACGGCGGCTGTGGCGATACCAACGGTCGTTTTGCCGCAACCCATCTCGCCGTTGACGATCGCGGCGTGTTCGCCACGGTCGATCAGCAGCTCGGCGGCGGCATGGACGACTTCGGCTTGGGCTTGGAATAGCTTGCGTTTGAGGCTGGCGACGACGAGTTGACGATGCGCCTGCGGCTGGCCGGTATAGACCGGCGGATTGGCGCTGTTGAGGGCGTCGAGCAGTTCGTCGCCGAACTCGCCGACAAAATCCTGAAGGCTCAGGGTCAGAGGGTTGGATTCCGCGTCGAGCAGTTCGCCCTGTACGGGCGTGGCTTCGGCGGTAGTGTTTTCGAGATCGAGGGACATGGTGATGCTCCAAAGAAAATGGGGCATGCACCACCCCCAAAGGGGCAATGGCCTGCCCCAGGGTGGGAAGATCAATCGGCACACGGCCGACGGTGGATGGAAAACGCAGGCGCTGGCGGCCTGCTGGTGAAATGTGCTTAGTCTTCGGACGGCAGCACGATGGATGTGAGATGGCGTTTCGCATCGGTGACGATGCGAATGCGCAGCGCACGATGAATCACGTAGTGCGATTCCAGCAAAGCACCCGATTGAAGTGCGATGCCGTTGGCTTGCCATTGCCCGTCGCTGACGTCCCCCCAGTCGCCACGGACATGGCGACGGAAGTACGGAATCGGGTCAAGACGACCGGCGCGGACCAGGCGGTCGATACCTTCGCTGAGGATGAGTGCACCTACCGGAAACAGCAGGTCCTGGCAGTAGGTTTCGATGTGTCGGGATGCCATGGATTCCTCCTTGATGGATTCATTGAGCCACGACACCCCTGGCGGAGTGAAGTGGCTCCGTCAGGTGACTGGGATGACGATGGGTGACTTCAGATCATGTCGCGCTCTTCGGGAAGCTGGACAACCGTGGTCTGGTGGTCTTCGCTGGTCTTGACGATCAGAACCAGCTCCGGCGTGATCCGGTAGTAGGAGATCATCAGGTTGTCCTGTTGGAGTGCGACGTCGTTGGCCTTGCGGGTGGCCTTGTCGATCTCGCCCCAGTCACCGCGCACATGGCGCTGGACATAGGTCAAGGGGTCGATCAGGCCTTTGCGGGCCAACCAATGCACCTTCTCGCTCAACTTCAGCGAGCCCGGTGCGAACAACGGTTGCTTCTGCGGCGCGGGCCGCTTGAACAGATTTGGGAACATGGTGTTTCTCCTTCGATGTGGTACAGCAGGACAGCAGCGCGTCCGGTGGATTAACGAATGGTCAAGACGTCGCCCCGTGTCGGGGAGCCAGGCGTCATGTCCCACGCGCGGATGACAGGTACGAACTTGTCGGTGAGGATGCGGGTCTCGGCGATGGAGCCGTCTTCGCGTTCGGTGAATTCCCGCTGGAGCGTCTTGTCCTTGTGGGTGTCACCTTTGACGACGAGCACGCGCCCCGTCTTGGAGCGCACAACCCCCGAGATCGCGCCTGCGGCCAGAGCCAGGGCGAGATGCCAGTGGGACAAGGCCCGCGCCGGTGGACGCAGCGACTGCTGCGCGGCCCCCAGGTGCGTGTCCTGCGACGGCCAGAGGCCTTGCAGCCTGCCAACCTCGTCGGCGAACTGCTCGGGCTCCATCGTCACGCGGAAGAAATGCTCCGGCTCGGCCGGACTGGCGGGGACGATGTACGGCAGGAACGGCCATTCGCTCGGCAGTTCGTCAGCTTCGATCTCGCCTTGCCCAACCTGCAGCAGCAGATTGCGCACGGCCTTGACGCCATCCGAGGCCTGCTCGCGCTGGCGCACCCGCCGGCCGAAGATCACAACTTGCTTGAACTGCGTCTCCACCGCTCGGTAGATGCGCAGGTCGGTGTAGTGGCGCGTCAGCCAGCCGACCAGCTCCGCGTCGAGCACGTAGCCGGGGACGATGAAGACCAGCACGCCGCCGTATTGCAGCAACGACAAACTGCGCTGGTAGAACAGTTTTTCGAGGCGGGCACGACCCTGGCCCTGATAGCCGATGTTGCCGTTGACGTCCTTGGACAGGTCGCCATACGGCGGGTTGAGCCAGAGCAGTCCGAACGACTGCTTGGAGACCATCGTGTCCATCAGGTCCGCGTGCAGGCAGTGATCGACCAGGCCGCGGGCATGGCGTGCCCGCTCCGCGTCGAACTCAACGGCGAACGCCTTGGCCTGCTCGCGCCCGAGGGCGTGGGCGGCTTCGGCGATCGCTACGCCTTCGCCGGCGCAGGGATCGAGGATGCACATCGGCCCGTCGCTGGGCATCAGTGCGTTGAGGGCTCTTTCGAGCGTGGGTTCATCAGTCGGGAAATACCCGTTCTTCACGAAATTGCGGGCAAGCCGCGGGAACATGAGGGCCATGGAAGTCTCCTGGTTGGCGGGGATGAAAGACGGAAGCACACCAAGGCGTGCCTCCGAGGGTGGGTCAGGCCGCTACCACTTCCGGCGTCCAGATCTTGGCCGGGTATGGATAGGCGGTGAGCACGTCACTGCGGATCAGGGAGCCCAGCGCCAGGGTCAGCGTCGGCACGTCGATGGCGAGCCGATGGCCTTCCAGCGGCCCGAGGGCGAACGGAAGGCGGCCCAGCATCTCGCGGCTTTGCAGCAGTTCCAGCACGGTCTCGCGCCAGTGGTCGAGCAGCGGCAACGGGCACGTGTCCCGCACCAGCGTCCACAGGCGGTCGAGCCGGTGGGCGCTGTCGCGTGGCAGCAATGCCAGCGCGCTGGCGTTGGCCTTGTCGGGCTTGACGCAGCGCCGGTCGAACAGCCACACGTTGGACAGCGAACCGAACAGCGTTCGCCGGTAGGCGCGCGTGATGCGCTTTTCCAGGCGATCGACGTTGCCGATGAACACCGGGACGCTGCCGCCTTGGTCGGTGATGACGTGAAACTGGTCCAGTCCCTGCTCGTCGCGCCCAAGGGTCAGGCGAGCGAGGAACTGCTGGACGGCGGTGTCCCGCGCCCAGATCGACAGGAAGATCAGGTTGCCCTGGTCGTCGCCGACGCAGGCGTCGGCCATCACATCCGGGCATTCGTCGATGCGGTACAGCGTGGTGGAAGAAGTGTGTGCGGGCATGGTGGTGTCCTCGGATGAACGGGAACAGCACCGCCCGCTGGGGCAAGTGCTGCCCCTGGGGGTGGAAGAAAACCGCTCAGTCCGGCTCGAACTGCCGGGTGTGCGGGTTGAAGTGAAGCACCTCGTCCACCGCGGTGATCGGCGTGAAGCCGTCCAGGTAGATGTTGTTGAGGTACTGGTCGCGGTAGGTCAGTGCCTGCCGCGCCTGTTTCTCGGTGAGGCCGTTGCTGATGAAGTACTCCAGCATCTCCTCGTCGGAGGACACTTCGTCGTTGGACAAACTCCCTTCAACGAGCGCCAGCAGCGAGGGGGAGAGCGCAGCGAGGATCAGGTCCATGTCGGTTCCTCCTGGCTCAGACCATCAGCGTTGCGGCGGGTGCCGTGACAGCCGTGGGTGTGCGTCGCCGAGCGTGGTAGGCGCGAACGCCTGCACGCCATTCGGCAGACTGCTCCGGTGCAAGGTCCAGATAGGACAGCGGGCACGAGTAGTAGTACGGGTGCATGGACTCGTCCAGCGGCTTGTAACCCCACTGGCCGCCGCTGCGTTCAAGCAGATCGCAGCGGATGTAGCGCAGGGATTGGCCCGGCGCGAGATCACGATGTACGCCTTCGACCTTGGCCGTCACTTCCGCGACAGACCAGAGGACGTTGCCGCGCAGCGCGTGGGCGATGACCTTGACGCTGGCGCGCTCGGTCTCTTGCGGTGCGATCAGTTCCGCGATCAGTTCAGACCGCGATTGGGGTGAGAAATACCAGCCCATGAGAGGCCTCCTGGAAAAGTAGAGCCGGAGGCCTCCCCACGGGGAGGGCCTCCCGGCGGGTGATGAAAAGCCGCAGGTGCGGCGAAGGAACCTATGCTTTGCCCTTAGTCCCAGTCGTCATCGTCGCGATCACAACCGGCCGGGCAGTAGCCGAACTCGATCCCATGCGAGCAATAGCCATGCTCCGCATTCCAGTCCTGGGCTTCCTGCCGCTCGGCGGGTGTTGCGTAGTCCCATTCGTGGGCTGCGATTTCCAGGGCCTGAGCTCGCTGGCTTTCCGGCAACCGACTAGCTTGCGCGTCGATCTCCGAACTGAAAAGCGTGACCCAATGATCCCAGGACAGGCCGCAACCACGCTGGGCGTGCTCGGCGGCTGTCTTGCAAACAGCTCGCCATGCGGATTCATCCAGCGCGGAACGGGGTACATCGAAAGCGATGGTGGACATGATGGAGACCTCCAGAAAATGGCCGAGGCCTCCCCCGCAGGGGGAAGGAACCCCGGCGGGTGGATGAAGAACACCGCGGATGCGGCGTCTGCGATCACGCAGGTTGCAGTTCGGCCTGACGGCTCCACTCCTGCGTCTTGAAGTCCAACGCAAAACCCAGTTCGCCCAGGCGGGCGATCTGCGCGCGCAGGGCGCGGCGGTCGATGGTCGAATCCAATTTCACGGACTCGCCCAGCGGCCACAGCAGACCGAACAGAGCGGCGTCGCCATCTTCGGTGCTGCCGGGGGCAGCCGCCGCAGCGGGCGTCGGCGCATCCACACCGAAGGGCGTGGTATCGACCAGAGGATCCGCCGACGCCTGCACGGGTGCGTGCTTGGCGGGCGTGGAGGCCTTGGCAGACTTGGCCGGCGTTGCTGCAGGCTGCGTCCCCAGCTCTTCATCGAGTGGATCGACGTCCTGGGTGGCGAAGCTTCGGGCTTCGTCGCGGCTCAGTTTGTCGATTCCGTTGAGCGTCATTCCGTCCAGGTTGGCGCGGATCTCGAACCGCATGCCGTCGCCGACCGGATAGGACTTCGGGAAGATGTAGCGGATGATGAATTCCCCGTCGTATTTTCCTTCGGGGTACTGCTCCAGCTCCGCATCCTTGACCGCGAACTTGCCGATGGGGGTGACAAGGCGGCCGACGGTGAACGGGCCGTTCTTGCCGCGTATGGTGCGCAGCGTGAGCTGGCCCGGAACAATGATGGGCGATACCGATTGCTCGGGCGCCGATGTGGTTGCCATGTTGGTTCTCCTGATGACGAATAGCGGGCCGCCGACGGCGCCCGGTGGATGAGAGGAAATGGACCTCACCCGAGCTGGGCGAGGTCCGCTTGGCATCACGCCTTGAGCTGGCGCATGCCTTCGGCCAGCAGCCACAACGCCCGGTTCAGGCGCAGGTTCTGGTCGATTCCTTGCACCGGACGGGTGCGTTGATTGCGGCCATTGGCCGAGCGTCCATTCAGTCCCCCTTTGACGAGGTTCTCCTGGACGCGGTTGAAGACGGCCCACAGGTCGTTCTTGCGGTCGTCCCAGCGCCTGGGCGCCAGAAGTTGGCTCTCCGTGACAGGGGTGGACTTGGCCGGGTCGTCGTACTTGAGTGCGAGCGCGGAATTCGCAAAGATTTCCGCTTCGCCCTCATCGAGGGTGATGGTGCGCATCGCATCGCGCGCGTCCTGCACGCGCTCGAAGCCTTCGAGAACCTCGTAGGCACCTTCGATCACCTGGCTTGCCACGTCGCCCTTGTGAGGAACGCGGATGTCGGCGGTGGTGTCACCGCAGACCAGGCCGTTGTGGCAGACGAACCGGAACATGCCGGCAAGCATCTGGTAGCTGCTCGTGCCGTCGTGGCTGTTGAGCAGGATGATCTCGTTCGCCTCGTCGCCGTTGATCTGGCTTGCATGGCGAAGTCGGATGAGATGCTTGGTGTACTCGCGCCGATCCTCGTTGCGCACGCGCGTCTGGCACACCATGAAGGGCTCGAAACCCTCCTGGCGCAACCTGGTCAGCACGACCGAGGTCGGTATGTAGGCATACCGATCGGACCGGCTCCCATGCGGAGCGTCGGCAAAGATCGAGGGAACAACGGCACGAATACGGTCGTCCGAGAGTGGGCGATCGGAGCGCAGGATCGGGGATTGCGGAGCAAAACGGGATGCCAGAGACATGGCTGATCTCCTTTGAGAAATGCGGTAACCGCGCGGTCGTGTGACCACGCGGGACTCGGGGGATGAAAAGACGCAAGCACCTTTGGCGTCTTGGGGACGCGGCGGATGCTAGGGAGGAGAAGCGACAAGGCCCCATGAGGGGCCATGCCGGATCAAAACGAAGCGACCAAGGCCGGCTCCTGCTCCTCGACTTCACCCTCGGGCTCGCGCTCGGCGGACTCGACGGGTAGGTCGGAAACGGCGTCGGCGGCAGTGTCGATGGCGTTGTCGGCTTCGGGCGCGGGTGCGTCCTCCACCGTTGGCGCCTCGGCTTGCGCCTGGCTCATCGGATAGACCTGGGTGCCATCGATCTTGATCAGACCGATGTGGATCAGCGTCGACTCCAGGCTTGCGGCCGGTGCCCCAGCGTGCTCGCCCTTGGTACGGATGTACGGATCGATCTTCATGTCGTTGAGACGGAAGGCGATCAGCACCTTGCGATCCCCTTCGATGGCCTGCACGCATCGGCGAACCAGATGCTCGGCCCCGAGGGTGGCGACGATCGTGTCGAAGTACCGATATTCCGGTTCATCGACAGGTCCGGCCAATGCGGCGATGGAGCATGACAGGAACGGATCGCCATCCTTGGGGGTGACGTCCTTCGGACGGTTGAGGTAGCCGATGCCACGGGTAATCAGCTCGTGCTGCTCGATTGAAGCCAGTTCGGCCCGCTCGATCGGCTCGGCCTTGAGCAGTCGCGCCTTGAGGGACGCGGCGGCCTTGCCCTGGTTTTCGCCCTTGTCGCGGATGTACGCATCGCCCCAAAGGTCGCCGAGGCGGAAGCGCACCAGCGGGCGCTGCTTGGAATCGTCAACGCCGATGTAGCGCTGAACGAGCTTCTTGGCCTCGGCACCCGAGACCTTGACATCGAAGTAGCGGTAGCTGGGGTCCCTGGCGGGGCCGACCAATGCGGCGATGGTGCATGCCAGGAAGGGCTGCGCACGGCGGCCGCCCCTGACGGGCACTTCACGGACACGCTGGATGTAGCCGATGCCCGATGTGTGGAGGTCGAAATACGATTTCTCGTTGGACGTGGTGTTCATGGTGAATCTCCATTGGGAAAAGCGGAGACACACCGAGCCCACGCATGCGGGGAAAGGTGCGTAACCCCGCGGTGGGTTGATAAGGCGAAAGCATCCACCACCAGAGACTGGTGGCCGCTCGCGTATGGATGCGGTGCGAGCTGGCTCGGTCACGCAGTGGAAACTGCGCCGCAACCTCGAAGACCGATGATTGCCTGGCATGTCGCTGACAACGTCAGCAGGCATGGGGTCAGCATGGGCGGCCCTTGCGCGCGCGGCAGCAATCAATTGGCATCCGGGTGTTTCCCTTTGTCCACGCAGCCCGGTTCAGCGCAAGAAAAAGCCCCTCGAAAGGGGCTGGAGATGTCAGGCTTCGTACACGAAATAGTGTTCGCGCTGACGTGGGAAGAACACGTGTTTCCACGTGTCGCCGGTTGTATTGCCACCGTCAAACACGACCATTTCGTAGTCGTCAATGTCGGTGTCCATCAGATCGGCGCTGTCGATATGGCGCATGTGCAGCGTGCCGCTCATGCGCTCGAACACCAGAATCTGGCCGATGGCGTCGTTCTGGCTCATGGCGTTAACGCAGGCTCCAAGCTGATTCTCGAAGTCAGGCGTAGGCGAGATGAGATCGGGGAACATGAGATTGCTCCTATGGAATTGAACCGGCCCAGCTCCTGGTGGGAGGCGGGCTGGCATGTGGGGGATAAAGGGGAAGGCTTGCGCGTCGCGCGTCTGCTAGATCTCGGCCAGTGGCAGGCCCAGTAGCGCGGGTGCGTCAGCGTCTAGGATGAGGATGCGCACATCGGCCTGGCCGGCCAATTCAAGAATGTTCGCCAGGTCGTCAGGCATGCCCTTGTCCCGGTGTTCCTGCCGAAGCTGCTCCGCACTGATGCCCTCGGCATACTCCAGGTTCTTGTCTGTCCAGGGCGTGGAAATCAGCTTGACGCCGATCGCTGGGCTGTATGGAACCCGGAAGGCGATGAACAGAAAGGCCTCCGGTGTCGCAAGGTCCGCTAGGCTGGCCAGGTACTGGCCGGTTTCCTGGCTGATGTGCGCGCTGCTGATTTCCCAGCATCGGCTGTAATAGCCGGTCTCGAAACCCAACCGCTGCACCACGTCTCGCGCGGCCTCGGCCGAATAGGTATCACCGACGTGGACCGGGCGACCGTCCAGGTCGTCGCCATGGATGGCATAAACCACCGCACCCACCACGCCTTCGCCGCTGACGCCTTCAATGGCATCGCATTCGGCCATCAGTTCGGCACTGACAGGCACAGTGCCATTCCTGACCACCGCGAAGTCGCTGGTGACGATGCAGGGGGAAGAAACCAGCTCCTCGTCGGAGAGGTGCTGTTGGCTCGCGTGGATGTTTCGCCACACATGCGGGCTTCCGTCTTCGTAGCTGATGCACAGCGTTCGGACGATTTTCAGATTCCAGTAGCCGCGTACAAAGGGGTTGGGATTCTGGGTCATAGGATTTCTCCAGATTGAATAATGGAGCCAATCCCCGCCACCGGGAACTGGACCCCGGTGGGTTGAAAGTCGAAAAAGCGTCAGGCGGCACTGATCGATGGCTTTGGGCCAATCCGCGCTGGCTGACGGAGGGAAAATTGAGGGACATGGCCTGGTGGGCGCATGTCCCTCATGGGGTGGCGAACGACAAGGTGGTGATATTCCGGAAGCCGGCTCACCAACCGCTGTAGTTCACCAGCAGGTCGGCGATGACCTTGCGGCGTTGCAGATCGAGACCGTCGAAGTCCGACAGTCCTTGGAAGTGGCAGCGTTTGAGCATGGCACCGCCCTCGCGCGCGTTGTAGAAGCTGAACATGGCGGACAGGAACATGCGTTCTCCGCTGCTCAGGACGCCGAGAGCGTCGTTGGCACGCAGCATGTCGGGACGCAGATCCCACTTGCTCTTGGCCTGGTTCAGGCCTTCGCGTGTGCCGTCGCCAAACCATTGCGGGCCAGCGATCTCGACACCGCGCTTCCAGGCCTCGAAGAAGGCTTGGGGCGCGGCGGCGAAATGCTGCTCTTCCCGCATGATCTGATCGACGACTTCCTGTGGCAAAAGCTGGTTCATGACGTGATTCCTCCAGTTGGATCAGGGCGTGGCGAGCTGGGACCAGCCGCCTCTTTCTAGGGCACGTTGAGCCGCGACATAGCTGCGGAAGTACTCGCTGGATTCCCGCGAAACGGGACCTTCGGTATCGCGCGTGCCGATGTAGTGGCCGGCGGCGCTATGCAGGACTTCGAGCGGCAGGAACTTGCCGCAATGGATCAAGGCCAACTGGCCGAAAGAGGCTTGCTGGGACATGGATGGGCTCCTTGGAGAAGCGAGGGCCTTGTCCCTCACGGGATGGCAGCTCCCGCATGCGGTTGAGAAAAAGCATCGGCGTCACGAGGACGCGCGTCCGCAGACTCGATGCGATGGCGGACTGGCGGGTGGCGCGGAGAGAATCCGCGGCAGCCTGGAAACCCTGGCTGCTGGCATGGTGCTGACGGATCAGCGACACATGCAGGCAGCTTCGTGCGCGAGTCGAGCCACGTCAGCCGGAAATCGGCACCTGCTACAGCCCCGATTGGCGAACGTGGTGTCATTTTCAGAAGGTGACTGCACGGAATATCAAGAGTCGGCTGCACAGTCTTTTCTGATCTGTGGTCGTCTCAGAAAACGGAAAATAAAGCACGCTAAGCTGTGGAAGCCCCTGCCAAGCTCGTTCCACCTTGCAACGACGCAATCAGCGGACACGAAACATTCCCCTGCCGCGAATGGCAGGCGCACACCAGGTCAGACAGCACAGCCTCCATGCGCGCCAAATCGGCCATCTTCTCGCGCACGTCTTGGAGCTTGTGCTCGGCCAGGCTGCTGGCCTCCTCGCAGTGGGTGCCATCGTCGAGCCGCAACAGCTCGGCAATCTCGTCCAGACTGAACCCCAGCCGCTGTGCCGATTTCACGAATTTCACCCGAACCACGTCCGCCTCCCCATAGCGGCGGATGCTGCCGTAAGGCTTGTCCGGTTCCGGCAACAGGCCCTTGCGCTGATAGAAGCGGATTGTCTCCACGTTGACCCCGGCCGCCTTGGCAAAAACGCCAATGGTCAGGTTTTCCAAATTATTTTCCATATCGCTTGACTCCGTACATGAGTACGGAAGTAAGGTTACGCTATCCAATCCAAATTCAAAAGGGCCAACGTATGTCTGAACCACAAAACGGGCGCGGTGCGCTCTTCGCCGGCGGGCTGGCCGCCATTCTTGCATCGACCTGCTGCCTGGGGCCGCTAGTACTGGTCGCCCTGGGCTTCTCCGGTGCTTGGATCGGCAACCTGACGGTGCTGGAACCCTATCGACCGTTGTTCATCGGCGCGGCGCTAGTGGCGCTGTTCTTCGCCTGGAAGCGGATTTACCGGCCCGTGCAGGCATGCAAGCCAGGTGAGGTCTGCGCGATTCCGCAGGTGCGCGCCACCTACAAGCTGATTTTCTGGATCGTGGCCGTGCTGGTCCTGGTCGCGCTTGGATTTCCCTATGTCGTTCCATTTTTCTATTAACCAGGAGTTCATCATGAAGAAACTGTTTGCCTCCCTTGCCCTCGCCGCCGCTGTTGCCCCGGTGTGGGCCGCCACGCAGACGGTCACCTTGGCCGTTCCTGGCATGACCTGCGCGACTTGTCCTATCACCATTAAAAAGGCCTTGAGCAAGGTCGACGGTGTTAGCAAGACCGAGGTCGACTTCTCAACCAAGCTTGCCGTCGTAACGTTTGACGATGCGAAGACCAACGTCCAGGCGCTTAGCAAGGCGACGACGGATGTAGGCTACCCATCTGAGCTGAAGAAGTAAGGCAACAAATAACGGCAGCATCGCTAGAACCACGGCAGAGATGCCGCTCAGGCGATTCTGCCGGTCGTCATCGCGTGAGCAGCCTGTAAACGACCCACGGAGCCTGTTCCCTGAAGCGCACAACCGATTCAGTGACCGAGGCGTCGTACTAGTTGGCTTGGGCACAACGGATAAAAGAGAGAGCGGAATGCAAGAGTTAAACGAAGTTGGTTTGAGCGTGGCGGGAATGACTTGCCCAAGTTGTACAAGGCACGTTGAGGACGCGCTGCTGGCGGTCCCCGGCGTAACGCGAGCGGCTGTCGATTATCCATCGAACAAGGCGCAAGTCACAGGCAATAGGCTTGACGTGTCCGCGCTCGTAGCAGCAGTGGGCGCCCTTGGTTACGGTGCTACGCCTACAGACGAATTTGAAAGCAAAGAGCGCAGTGTTGAACAGCCAGGACTCCTTGGCAAAGCCGCCCAGTGGCTGAGCGGCGAGCGCGCGGTGGAGAAACCGGCAGGTCAGCTGCATGTGGCGATCATCGGTACTGGCGGCGCCGCTGTGGCAGCAGCGCTGAAGGCAGCTGAAAACGGTGCCCGTGTCACCCTGATCGAGCGGGGAACTATCGGCGGCACCTGCGTCAACGTGGGCTGCGTCCCTTCTAAGATCATGATTCGGGCAGCGCATATCGCTCATCTGCGACGCGAAAGTCCTTTTGACGTGGGACTGTCGGCAACGCCCCCAGTTGTCCTGCGTGACCGTCTGCTGGCGCAACAGCAGGCCCGTGTGGACGAGCTGCGTCATGCTAAATATGAAAGCATCCTCGAAAGCAATCCGTCGATCAATCTGGTGCGAGGCAGCGCCCGATTCAAGGATGGCCAAACGCTTATCGTGGAAGCGGCAGAAGGTGACACTCGCGAAGTGGCCTTCGATCGCTGTCTCATTGCCACTGGTGCAAGCGCTGCCATCCCGCCGTTGCCTGGTCTTGCAGGAACGCCATATTGGACGTCCACCGAAGCCCTGGTTAGCGAAGCCATTCCTAAACGGCTGGCAGTAATTGGCGCCTCGGTCGTAGCACTGGAACTGGCACAAGCGTTTGCGCGCTTGGGCAGCGAGGTGACGGTCCTGGCCCGGCGCACCTTGTTTGCCAGTGACGACCCTGCCATTGGCGAGGCCGTGACTGCAGCTTTCCGTGCGGAAGGCATCACGGTGCTGACACAGACGCAGGCGAGTGCCGTGACCTATTGCGACCGCCAATTCATCCTGACGACCGCGCAGGGCGAGTTAAAGGTGGATCAATTGCTTGTTGCCACCGGCCGCACGCCAAATACCGCAAGCCTGAATCTCGAGCGCGCAGGTGTGACGTTTGACTCGCAACATCGCATCCTGATCGATCAAGGCATGCGCACGAGTGCTTCGAACATTTACGCAGCTGGCGACTGCACTGACCAGCCTCAGTACGTCTACGTTGCAGCCGCGGCTGGTACCCGGGCTGGCATTAATATGACCGGCGGCGACGTAAAGCTCGATCTCGACGCCATGCCGGCAGTCGTGTTCACCGATCCGCAAGTTGCCACGGTAGGCTACAGTGAAGCAGAGGCCCAGCGCATTGGTCTGCAAACCGAAAGCCGTACGCTCACGCTCGACAATGTGCCGCGTGCACTCGCCAACTTCGATACCCGCGGCTTTATCAAGCTTGTTGCTGAGGCAGGGTCCGGACGCATTCTCGGAGTCCAGGCTGTGACACCGGAAGCAGGCGAAATCATCCAGACTGCCGCGATTGCCATCCGGGCCCGCATGACCGTCCAGGATCTGGCTAACCAGCTTTTCCCTTACCTCACCATGGTTGAAGGTCTCAAACTGGTGGCACAGACTTTTTCGAAGGATGTGACACAGCTATCGTGCTGTGCCGGCTAAACCTTGGGCACCAAAACAGGGACAGAGGAGTTTTTATGTTTTGTGACATCAGACTTAAATTACGCCGTGTACGCGCGTGCTTGACGATCGTACTGGCAAGTACCGCAACGTTAGGCATGCCAAACCAAGCGTTGGCGGCTTATGATTTTTCTAAGCTCGGCGCCGCGATTGAAACATTGTCGCCAGAGACCGTCAGTGATTGGGAAAAGAAGGCCAGGGCTGGCGATGCCATGGCTCAGAACATCATGGGTCTTGCGTACAAATGCGGTATGGGCGTAAAGCAAAACCACGCGGCATCGATCCAGTGGTTCCGCAGGGCGGCCGAGCAGGGTGAAGCCGATGCACAGTTCAACCTCGGGCGCCTCTACGGAAGTGAAGTCGACGGTATGTATAAGAATGGGCGTGCGGCTCCTGCCAACGATGCAGAGGCTTTCAAGTGGTACCGCCTCGCTGCCGAGCAGGGACACACGCAGGCTCAAGTCAGGCTGGCCCAGCTGTTTGCAAAGGGTCTTACCGACATCGCGCCCGACCAGGTGCAGGCATACCAGTGGATGAGTCTGGCCGCAGCGTCGGGAGAACCGACAGCAGCAAAAGTCGTTGCAGACTATGCAGCTCAAATGAAGCCCGAACAGTTACAGCAAGCCCAGCTGCTGGCCGAGGAATGGCAACGCCGGCAAGGCACAAAGTAATTCGTCTTTTTTAAGCGCAGGACGTAACCGCCGAGTAAGGTTTATCTCGGTTGATCGCTGCCCGATATAACAGGTGGAAAATGGACAAGACTATTTATTCCAAAAAGATTGCCGAAAGCCTTTCATCTGGCAATCATCCTAAAGAGTTCGCAACGCTCTTTGTCGCGCTGCTCCGACAGCTAGCGATGGGGGGACCTGTATCACGCGAAAAGCTCGCCGGCGCACTCGGATGGTCTGGAGCGAGAGTTGCAACGGTACTTGAGCAGGCACCTGGTACGGAATATGACGACGAGGCCAATATCATTGGACTGGGGCTGACACTACGTGAAACCTCTCACGTTTTTGAGGTGGATGGCCGTCATTTGTACACATGGTGTGCGCTGGACACCTTGATGTTTCCCGCCTTGACCGGCAAGATTGCCCGTGTCACTTCCCGCTGCGCGCCACCGGTAGGCCGATCACTCTCACCGTTGCACCAGAAGCAGTGCTTCATGTCGAACCGGCAGAAGCAATGGTTTCACTGCGAACTCCGGATACTTCGCCCGACATTCGTTGTTCGTTTTGCTGTCATGTGCATTTCTTTGCGTCTCCGTCTATTGCAAATTCGTGGGCTTCGACCCACCAAGGGATTGAGGTCGTGCCTGTCGAGAGTGCGTTCGACCTTGGTCATGATGTCGCGCTTAAGCTGCTAGAGGACTGCGAGGAAAGCCCAGTATGAATGCGTACTCGATATCGAAGCTGGCTGATGATGCTTGCGTCAGCGTGCATGTCGTGCGCGACTACATGATACGCGGCTTGTTGCACCCTGCTCGGCGAACCGAAAGTGGCTATAACATTTTCGATGACAAAACACTCGGAAGGCTGCGGTTTCTCCGCGCAGCCTTCGAGTCCGGAATTGGGCTCGACCGAGCAGGGACACACGCAGGCTCAAGTCAGGCTGGCCCAGCTGTTTGCAAAGGGTCTTACCGACATCGCGCCCGACCAGGTGCAGGCATACCAGTGGATGAGTCTGGCCGCAGCGTCGGGAGAACCGACAGCAGCAAAAGTCGTTGCAGACTATGCAGCTCAAATGAAGCCCGAACAGTTACAGCAAGCCCAGCTGCTGGCCGAGGAATGGCAACGCCGGCAAGGCACAAAGTAATTCGTCTTTTTTAAGCGCAGGACGTAACCGCCGAGTAAGGTTTATCTCGGTTGATCGCTGCCCGATATAACAGGTGGAAAATGAACAAGACTATTTATTCCAAAAAGATTGCCGAAAGCCTTTCATCTGGCAATCATCCTAAAGAGTTCGCAACGCTCTTTGTCGCGCTGCTCCGACAGCTAGCGATGGGGGGACCTGTATCACGCGAAAAGCTCGCCGGCGCACTCGGATGGTCTGGAGCGAGAGTTGCAACGGTACTTGAGCAGGCACCTGGTACGGAATATGACGACGAGGCCAATATCATTGGACTGGGGCTGACACTACGTGAAACCTCTCACGTTTTTGAGGTGGATGGCCGTCATTTGTACACATGGTGTGCGCTGGACACCTTGATGTTTCCCGCCTTGACCGGCAAGATTGCCCGTGTCACTTCCCGCTGCGCCGCCACCGGTAGGCCGATCACTCTCACCGTTGCACCAGAAGCAGTGCTTCATGTCGAACCGGCAGAAGCAATGGTTTCACTGCGAACTCCGGATACTTCGCCCGACATTCGTTGTTCGTTTTGCTGTCATGTGCATTTCTTTGCGTCTCCGTCTATTGCAAATTCGTGGGCTTCGACCCACCAAGGGATTGAGGTCGTGCCTGTCGAGAGTGCGTTCGACCTTGGTCATGATGTCGCGCTTAAGCTGCTAGAGGACTGCGAGGAAAGCCCAGTATGAATGCGTACTCGATATCGAAGCTGGCTGATGATGCTTGCGTCAGCGTGCATGTCGTGCGCGACTACATGATACGCGGCTTGTTGCACCCTGCTCGGCGAACCGAAAGTGGCTAGAACATTTTCGATGACAAAACACTCGGAAGGCTGCGGTTTCTCCGCGCAGCCTTCGAGTCCGGAATTGGGCTCGACGAACTGGCGCGACTTTGCAAAGCATTGGACGCAGACGATAGCGAAAGCCTGGACCGATGCGTCGAGCGCGTGCGATGGAAGATCGACGTGCGTCGAACAGTTTTGACTGTCGTCGAGGCCTCTTTGAATGAAATGGCGGCCGGTGCAGCTACTTGAGGTCCGGCCGGTAAAAGCGTTGGAATTAGCCACTTCGTATATAATATATTGATTAATATAGCTTTTTCGATGAATGTTTGACTAAAGCCTTTATCGCGACAGTGACTCCTGAAGCTGCTTAAACTGCCCCTGAATCACCGCTTTTTCCTGAAGAATCAACTTGTTCTCATCGGACAGAACTTCCGCTCTATTCTGAGAGGCTTTCAGATCCGTTTTGGTGACCTCTAATGCTTGGGATAGTACGGCCACCTGCTTATCGGCATCTGCTTTCTGGCTTGCGAGTGCGGCAATATTATCCGCCAATTGTTTGCTTTCATGCTTCCGCTCCCGGTTTTTTGCCGAGGCGTCGTTAAGTTGATGCTCCAAGTTCTGGATATCGGCCACTTGCCTATCCAAGGTGCTTTTGTGCATCGCATTGGCCTGTTCGAGCTCATGCGTTTGTCGTTGTAATTGCGCATTAGTGTCTATCAGCTCGGACGCTCTTGACTCGGCTTGGATGAGCCGGTTTTGCAGGTCTTGAATCTGGTCTTTCAGGCCCCGGTTAACCATCTGGAATTGCTCGCGCTCCTGCTGCCGGTCTTCGGCGGTGCGTTGCTGGTAGGGGGCACCTCAGAAAACGGAAAATAAAGCACGCTAAGCTGTGGAAGCCCCTGCCAAGCTCGTTCCACCTTGCAACGACGCAATCAGCGGACACGAAACATTCCCCTGCCGCGAATGGCAGGCGCACACCAGGTCAGACAGCACAGCCTCCATGCGCGCCAAATCGGCCATCTTCTCGCGCACGTCTTGGAGCTTGTGCTCGGCCAGGCTGCTGGCCTCCTCGCAGTGGGTGCCATCGTCGAGCCGCAGCAACTCGGCGATTTCATCCAGGCTGAAGCCCAACCGCTGGGCCGATTTCACGAATCGCACCCGTGTCACGTCCGCCGCGCCATAGCGGCGAATGCTGCCATAGGGCTTGTCCGGCTCGGGCAACAAGCCCTTGCGCTGATAGAACCGGATGGTCTCCACGTTGACGCCGGCTGCCTTGGCAAAAACGCCAATGGTCAGGTTCTCCAAATTATTTTCCATACCGCTTGACTCCGTACATAACTACGGAAGTAAGCTTAAGCTATCCAAACCAAAGATGTCAAACAATTGTCCTGCTGCGCAGGATGAAAGGAGATGGAACCATGAAGCTCGCCCCATATATTTTAGAACGTCTCACTTCGGTCAATCGTACCAATGGTACTGCGGATCTCTTGGTCCCGCTACTGCGGGAACTCGCCAAGGGGCGTCCGGTTTCACGAACGACACTTGCCGGGATTCTCGACTGGCCCGCTGAGCGAGTGGCCGCCGTACTCGAACAGGCCACCAGTACCGAATATGACAAAGATGGGAACATCATCGGCTACGGCCTCACCTTGCGCGAGACTTCGTATGTCTTTGAAATTGACGACCGCCGTCTGTATGCCTGGTGCGCGCTGGACACCTTGATATTTCCGGCGCTGATCGGCCGTACAGCTCGCGTCTCATCGCATTGCGCTGCAACCGGAGCACCCGTTTCACTCACGGTTTCACCCAGCGAGATACAGGCTGTCGAACCTGCCGGCATGGCGGTGTCCTTGGTATTGCCGCAGGAAGCAGCCGACGTTCGTCAGTCCTTCTGTTGCCATGTACATTTCTTTGCATCTGTCCCGACGGCGGAAGACTGGGCCTCCAAGCATCAAGGATTGGAAGGATTGGCGATCGTCAGTGTCCACGAGGCTTTCGGCTTGGGCCAGGAGTTTAATCGACATCTGTTGCAGACCATGTCATCTAGGACACCGTGATCGGATATCGACCCAATGTTCTACGGCACCGGCATCGGATTCGCAGCGCGCGGATTGAACTCGGCGAAACGGTATATGCATTGCCGTGAACCGACCAAAAGGAGGTGTTCGATGAACGCCTACACGGTGTCCCGGCTGGCCCTTGATGCCGGGGTGAGCGTGCATATCGTGCGCGACTACCTGCTGCGCGGATTGCTGCGGCCAGTCGCCTGCACCACGGGTGGCTACGGCCTGTTCGATGACGCCGCCTTGCAGCGACTGTGCTTCGTGCGGGCCGCCTTCGAGGCGGGCATCGGCCTCGGCGCATTGGCGCGGCTGTGCCGGGCGCTGGATGCGGCGAACTGCGATGAAACTGCCGCGCAGCTTGCTGTGCTGCGTCAGTTCGTCGAACGCCGGCGCGAAGCGTTGGCCAATCTGGAAGTGCAGTTGGCCGCCATGCCGACCGCGCCGGCACAGCATGCGGAGAGTTTGCCATGAACAGCCCCGAGCGCATGCCGGCCGAGACGCACAAACCGTTCACCGGCTACCTGTGGGGCACGCTGGCCGTGCTGACTTGCCCCTGCCACCTGTCCATCCTCGCTGCCGTGCTGGCCGGCACAACCGCCGGTGCATTCCTTGTCGAGTATTGGGTCATCACGGCGCTCGGTTTGACCGGCCTGTTTCTTCTGTCACTGGCGCGGGCGTTGCGGGCATTCAGGGAAAGATCATGAGCGCTTCCCGGCCGGATGGATGGACTACGGCGGAGGGCCCAAGCGTTCGAGCGCGGGCAAGGCTTTCTGTTCGCAAAGCCGATGCCGGCGGCGGCATTCGCCGTCTTCGTCAGTCAATGGAGGGGTGCCACCATGAATGCAAATGATCCGACCGCCACCAGTTGCTGCGTGTGCTGCAAGGAAATTCCGCTCGATGCCGCCTTCACACCGGAAGGCGCGGAGTACGTCGAGCACTTCTGCGGGCTGGAGTGTTATCAACGTTTCCAGGCGCGGGCCAGCACTGCGACCGAAACGAGCGGCGAACCGAACGCTTGCGGTTCGCCGCCGTCAAATTGAGACAAACCACGCTTTCGCTACGTCGCCTCATGTCGGCATCAAATTCGGCTGAGTAGCTTCTCGCCATCTGGACGTAGCTCGCCCTTGGGTGAAATATGCCGATACAGGGTCTGCCGCGTGATGCCAAGTTCCTGGCACAGGTCGCCGACCTTGGTCTCTGACTGCCCCATTGCCGCCATCGCCAGCCGCAGCTTGGCGGCGGTCATCTTGAACGGCCGGCCGCCTTTCCGGCCGCGTGCCCGTGCTGAGGCCAGGCCCGCCACGGTGCGCTCGGCGATCAACTCGCGCTCGAACTCGGCCAGCGCGGCGAAGATACCGAAGACCAGCTTGCCGGCGGCGGTCGTGGTGTCAATGGCCGCGCCGTGCCCGGTCAGCACCTTGAGGCCGATGCCGCGTCCGGTCAGGTCATGGACGGTATTGATCAGATGGCGCAGGTCGCGCCCGAGCCGATCCAGTTTCCAAACGACCAACGTGTCGCCTGGCCGTAGTGCCTTCAGACAGCTCGCCAGACCGGGACGATCCTCGCGTTTTCCGGACGCTTGGTCTTCATAGAGATGCGCCGGATCAACACCGGCCGCGACCAGCGCATCGCGCTGCAAGTCCGTCGCCTGGGAGCCATCCGCCTTCGATACTCGCATGTAGCCAATCAGCATCTTGTACCTGTCACATATACGTTCGATTATGTGACAGTTTGCATCGGGAAGCTCTGCACGTCAAAATTTGTCACTTAACCCGTCATTCTGTCTAAGGCATGCAAAGGGTAGGCTAGGCTCATAATGTGACAGAAATTCCGGGGGGATGCCTTCCTTCGCGAAGGTGGCGCGCAACTGTTCCAAGGAAGCGGGGTCGCGCCGACCATAGGAAGCCAACGCGAACAGCGAGCGTGCCGTCTCGGGGTTGTGTCGTGCTTCAATGATGGCCTCATCAATGGCCTGGATTGCACGCTGCCAGTGATCGACGGGTTCGGGCTTCGGCGCTTTCGCCGGCAGGCCACTGGTGAACCCGGTTTGGGGCTCGGACCAGAATAGCTTTGCGTGCTCGCCTGGCGGGCTTATATCCCTCACCTCAATCAAGCTGATTGCCGTTGCCGCCGCCTCCAGCATCTGCAACCGTACTGCCGGGTTCAGGGTTTCATACGGTCGCCACAGACTTTGCCCAGCACGCAGCGGATGCCCGCAGCATTCCCAGATTTGGCGGAGATACCCCGCGTAGGTGCCGCACGTCGAAAGCGGGGTGTTCAGCTCATCGAGCAGCGTGCGTAGCAGCCTAAACCACAATCCGGCGTGGATGCGTCGGCGCGGCAACTCCACGTGGCCGGTCGTCAGTGCCTGCCAGGTACGCTGGTCCATCGCCGCAATCGCGTCGCTGGCAGTGCGCGGTTCGGCGTCGGCGTTCTCCCAGCCGAGAAACCGCCCTGGCACGCCCCAATAGGATTCCAGCCAGCAGCCATGCAGTGGGCAGCTCAGCATCAGGGGCAGCTTCCACGCGAGCAGTACGGCTTGGTTCTCCGGATCGTTCAGACAGAGCGGGCAGGCGCGATGTATCGGCTGGCTGGGCAGCCAGGCACGCCAGCTCGTGATGGATCGCGTCCTACGGCGGAGTTTCGGCAGCAGCACCGAGAGCTGGAACGCATAGGTTTCCAATGCATCTGGAATCTGATCATCAAGGCTGTCCAGTAGCCAAGGCACCCAGCCGGCGAAACTCATGCAACGCAGCCGGTCCGGCTCGATGCCGCTCCGCTGGGAGAGCATCGCCAGCAGCGCCAGTGGTGGCGCGGTGTCCAGGTCATCAACCTGGCCGTGACCAAGATCGTGCTCCAGCAGCTCGGACACCTCCATGTGATAGCAAAGGGCCACGCGGTTGAGCCACGAAGACAAGGCTTCGCCTTCCCTGGGAGCCGGATGCAGTGGCCAGTGTGGCGCTGGCTTCACATCAGTTCCCGCTCGAATTGCCGCCGCCGCTCGCTGGGACCGGTGTAATCGGCCATGCTGAGCGTGCGATGGTTGATCGCTTCCTCACCGCTCTCCACGGCAGCGACGGCCGCCGCCATCAACAGGTGCGCCAGCTCGCCGATGGTGCCCTCGCTGCGCGTGAGCAGGTAGCGGGCCATATCCAGCGTGGCAATCGACGAGGGTCGCCGCAGCGGGAGCGAAGCCGCGAAGCTGGCCAGCAGTGAGCAGCAATCGTCGTTGGCCTCCCACACCGGCAGCATCATCGGCTCGAAGCGGTTTTCCAACTGGTCGTCCGAGCGGATCGCCAAGTAGGCATCGCGTGTGCCGACCCCGACCAGCGGGATGCGCAGCTCGTTGCCGAGGAAACGCAGCAGGTTGAGGAATTCCCGGCGGTTGACGCTGTTGCCGGCCAGGACGTTGTGCAATTCGTCGATCACCAGCATGCGCACGCCGACCTTGCGTAGCAGTGCCAGCGCCAATTGCTCCATTTCCGGCAGCCGTGGGCGCGGGCGCAATGGCGCGCCCATCGCGGCAAGTAGCGCGACGTAGAAGCGGATTACCGACGGTTCGGATGGCATCTGCACGACCAGTACCGGAATGTGCTCCTGGTCGGCGTCGGAGCTGGCCGGGTGGGTGCGGCGGAATTTCTCGACGATCATCGACTTGCCGTTGTTGGTTGGACCGACCAACAGCAGGTTGGGCATGCGTTGTTTGTTCGGCCACGCATACAGGGCTTCCAGCCGATTCAGCGCCTCGACTGCTCGCGGATAGCCGATCCAGCGGTCAGCGCGAAGGCGATGGATGCGTTCGTCCGCCGGAAGACGGGCCAAGCCCTGGGCCACCGGCATCAGGTGGGACAAGTCGATGATGGGATATTCTTCCACGGCTACCACTCCTCAATCTGGTCGAACGGTTTGGCAGGTGGCTGGTTGTCTGCCTGCGGGTCAGCCATGTCCGCGTCCGGTGGTGGCGTGGTTTTGAAAAGAACTGCCGTTGCCTTGAGATGCTGGCGTCGATCCGCGTCGCGCCGCGCCTTGCGCGTAGCTTTCTGCGCGGTGGACACGATTTCGCGCATCTGGCCGATCATGCGAAACAGCGCCGACTCATCCACCTGTTCGCGCCCTTGCTGCCGCAATTTCGCCAGCGCCTGTCGTTGTTCCCAGAGGGTGACAGCCGGGTGCGACAAGGTGCGGTATGGAATTTCCAGATAGTGCTGCCCCTCCGGCTCCAGCACCCAAATGCGGCTGATGTCGCGCGGGTCGCGCCGGATCAGGAACGCAGGCAAGCGGTCGCGCCGAGCTATCCACGGCTTGAGCGCATCGGCGTAGTAATGGATGTGGTCGATGACGAAGCCGGTGCGGGTCAGCGTGCGGCGGATGATGGGCAGAAAATCGACCAGAAAAGCCGTGGTGCGAGTGATGACGGTTGGCACGCCGGTCCGCGCGATAGCTTCGGCCCAGCGCGCTGCCGGCGGCTGGAGCAGGCCGTTGTGCACGGAGCCGTGGTAGGTGCCGACCGCCAATGTGAGCCAGCGCTCCAGCTCACGCAGCGTCAGGGCGGCCTTGTTTTCGGAATCGTAGTCGCCGCGCTGGTCAGGGTTGGAGAAGGTCGTCCCTGGCAATTCGTCGTGGATCATCTGCATCGCCGTGCCGATGATCCGTTCCACGATGCCGCCGTAGTGCGGCTGCCCGAGCGGGCGATAGTCAAGCCGGATGCCATGCTGCTCGCAGCCTCGGCGTAGCGCTTCGCTCTTGAACTCGGCCGCGTTGTCCAGGTAGAGCAGCCTGGGCTTGCCGCTCATCGGCCACTCCATTTCTATGTTCAGACCCTCCAGCCAGGGACGCTTGTCGCAGGCGACATGCACAAGGCACAGGCCGACCGAAACAGATGACGGCGCTTCCAGCGTGACGACCATGCCGAGCACGCAGCGGGTAAACACGTCGATGGCGATGGTCAGATACGGACGGCCAATCGGTTGCCGGTCGCGCTCGTCCACCACGATCAGGTCGATGACCGTGTGATCAATCTGCACTTGTTCCAGTGGCGCGGTCACGGCGGGAGGCTCACCACCGACACCTTGCAGGCTGCGGGACGCATCCTGACCTTCCCGGCGGCGAGTGGCCTTGAGCGGATCGAGGCCGGCGATCCGCAGAGCCACGGTGTTGCGCGCCGGCGCCCGCAGCTTTTGCGCTTTGCAAGCCTGCGCGACCTCGCGGTGGAACGCTGCCAGGCTACGCTTCTGCTTGGTCAGGAAGCGCTTTTGCAGCAACTCGCGGATGATGCGCTCAACTGATTCCGGCAAGCGTCCCTTGCCTTTTCCGCCGCCGGATCGGCTGCGAGCCAGGTCCGTCACAAGCCCAGCACCTTGCCGGGCACGGCGGATTAGGACATACACCTGCCGCCTGGACAGGCCAAGCGCGTGAGCAGCGGCATCGGCGGCTTCATGCCCGACCACATCAAGCGCTGCCAGCGGCCCGATGATTTCCGCCCGTTGCCGGGCCTGCGCCCAAGCCGCATCGGGCAGGGTGGCCACGCCTTGCTCGGCAATCAATGATGTGTCTGACGCCATGCTCACACCTCGCTTTGGTGCACACGAGTATTGAGCATAGTCGAGATTGGTGCAGATGACTTCTGATATTGCGTTGTCAGGAGTCGCCTGCACATCTGGCGTTACGCCCCGTCAATTGGTGCAGTCGTCTTCTGAAAATGACACGTGGAAAAAGAAAGCCCCGCAGCAAGTGCGGGGCTGTCAGGACGGGTAGGAGAAGCTGGATCGATGCCGCTGCACACACTGCCGTACAGCAGTTGCGCGCAATATTGAGGGTGCATGTCATCTCTCCTGTTCGTGTGGCCCAGGCCAATGGCCGGACCGGGACGTTGATGGGCAGGAAAAAGGCGCCGAAGGCCCTGCGGCCTTCGGCTCGGGAGGAAAGAGGAGCCACCCGTGGGCTGATTGGCAGGCCCGGTCGTCGCTAGAACCGTCTGCTCTCAGCAATCACACCCGGCCCATGTCGTGGCTGGGGCCGGCATCGTCTGGCGCACATCCGCGCACAAAGGGAGCCCGTTTTTGCACCGGCGGGCACCGGCACCGATTACCGCTGACCACGAAGGGTCTCCCGGTGGCTCGTGCACGCTGGCAAGCCACCGGGAGACCCTTCGCAGAGGGCGGAAGAAACGCAGATCAACAGAACGCGCGTGGTGCGGCTCGCAGAGAAGCTACCTTCAGGTCCCGCGGCCGGGGACGGCTGGGCGGGACGCGCACACAAATCAAGAAGGCGTTGCGCGCTGGGCGTCCCGCAGGGCATGCGGGACACGGGCCACGCCGCCGAAGGCGGGCACGGCTCACGGGGAACGGGATCGGTCAGGAGCCTTTGCGGCCGCTACGGCGCGGGCGCGAGGCGGCGCGCTTGGAGCTGCCGGATTCGACCGGCAGCGTGCCTTTGCAGTCCGGGTAGCGACTGCACGACCAAAACGGGCCGCTCTTGCTGCTGCGCTGGCGCGTGGGTGCGCCGCACTGCGGGCATGTCGGCCCTTGGGGAGCCTTGATAGACAGGGACGCGTTGCCGTACTGCGCGATCAACTGCGAAATCCATGCGGCCTGCTTGCCGATGAACACATCCAGCGTGAGCTGGCCGGCTTCGATCATGTCGAGCGCTTGTTCCCAGACGGCGGTGGTGCCGGGGTCGGCAATCGCCGCAGGCACGGCATCGATCAAGGTGAAAGCCGCATCCGAGGCGCGGATGGCGCGCCCTTTCTTTACGAGGTAGCCGCGGGCGATCAGGCCGCCGATGATGTTGGCCCGGGTCGCTTCGGTGCCGATGCCGACCGTATCCTTGAGCTTCTGCTTCAGGCGGGGATCGGACACCAGCTTGGCGACGCCTTTCATAGACTTGACCAACTCGCCTTGCGTGTACGGTTTGGGCGGCAGCGTCTTGAGTGCCTTCAGATCGATATCGGCCACCTGACATGCCAGACCTTCGTGCAGCGCCGGTAGCACCTGGGCGCGGGCCGCGGTGTCGCCGTCGCCATCGCCGTCCTCGGACTGCGGCTCGGCCAGCACCTGGCGCCAGCCCGGCGTGACAACCTGCTTGCCCGTGGCCGCAAGGTTCTGCCCACCGCACGAAAGCTTGGCCACAGTATGGTCGAACTCGTGGTGAGGGAGGAACTGCGCTAGGTAATGCGCCCGGATGAGCCTGTACACGGCCAGTTCCTTCTCGCTCATGGCGGAGAGGTTCGCCGGTTCGAGCGTCGGGATGATGCCGTGGTGGGCCGTGACCTTGCCATCGTTCCAGGCGCGCGAGCGCTGCAAACGGTCGAGCTGGCCTATGATCGAGCGCAGCGAGGGATCGGTCTTAAGCAGGCTGTCGAGAACGGTGGTCACTTCGGCAAACATGCTCTCGGGCAGGTAGCCGGAATCCGAGCGGGGGTATGTCGTGGCCTTGTGCGTCTCGTACAGGGCCTGGGCGATCTCCAAGGTTTCCTGCACGTCCAGCCCGAGCTGCTTTGAACACACCTCCTGCAAGGTGCCCAGGTCGAACGGCAGCGGCGGGCCTTCGCGCACGCGCTCGGTCTCAACCGACACTACGTGGGCGCTGCCCGCAGCGCGGATCTGCTGCATGGCCTGCTGTGCGACCGGCTGCTGCAGGCAGCGGCCTGCGTCGTCGGTGCAGGCATTGGGTGGAACCCAGTGCGCGGTGAAAGCCTGGACACCTGCGGACAGGGACACGACGATGGCCCAGTACGGCACGGACACGAAGGCTGCGATCTCGCGGTCGCGGTCCACGACGAGCTTGAGCGTCGGGGTCTGGACGCGGCCGACCGACAGCACGCCGTCGTAGCCGGCCTGCCGCCCCAGCACCGTGAACAACCTACTGAGGTTCATGCCCACCAGCCAATCCGCACGGGATCGCGCCAGCGCCGAGTGGTACATCGGCAGCGTCTCGGCTGAGGGCCGTAGCTTGCCGAGGGCGGCGCGGATGGACGCATCGTTGAGTGCCGACAACCACAGCCGCTCGATGGGGCCGCGGTAGCCGCACAGTTCGATGATCTCGCGGGCGATCAACTCGCCTTCGCGGTCGGCATCGGTGGCGATGACAAGCTGGGTCGCCTTCGCCAGAAGCGCCTTGACGACCTTGAATTGCGTGGCGGTCTTCGGTTTGACCTCGACCCGCCAATGCTGGGGAATGATGGGCAACTGCTCGATGGACCAGCGCTTCAACTGCTCGTCGTAGGCTTCGGGCGTAGCGGCTTCTACGAGATGGCCGATGCACCAGGTGACGGTGACGCCGGAACCGTTGAGACAGCCTTCACCGCGCTGTGTGGCGCCGAGAATCCGGCCAATGTCTTTGCCCTGGGAGGGCTTCTCGCACAAGAACAGCCGCATATCCGTTCATCCGATTCCCATGGTTCATGGAGTTGCTGGGATCGAGGATGCCGAGCACCACCGGGGGCAGCAGCAAACAAGCGGCACGCGGCGGCGACCGCTTTCACGGGATGGAAGGGCTTGTGCGGTAATGGCGAGTGGCCGGAGGTATGCGGTTCGGGAGCGGCGATTCGCGGGAACGCGTGGAAGTCGGTGGACGTTGATGGAGCTATCCCCTGGGGATAGCTCGCGGCGCATGGAGGGCGGCGAAGCGCTGCGGCAGCCGCCCTCCATGCCGGGTCACTTCCGGCGCTTCGTCTCTTTCGGCGCGGTCGATTCCTGGTCGGCCTGCGGCTTCGGTTCTGCCTCCTGTGGCTTCGGGCTGAGGACCACAGACTCGATGCGGTACGGCAAGATGCCTACGCTGCGCGCATTGACTTGCCAGGTCTCGCGTGGCTGATCTTCGTTGTCCGTCCAGGGCTCGCGCTCCATGCGGCCGATGACCAGCACCCGCATACCCTTCTGGTAGAGGCGCTGCCAGTGCTCGGCGTCGCGGTGCCAGATTTCCACCGGCGCCCAGAAGCCGCCACGGTCCTCAAAGGTGCCATCCTTCTTGGGAACGGGGTTGTCGAAATAGACGTTCAGGCGCAGCAGGCGGTTGGGCTCGTCGTTGCCATTGGGGAATTCGCGGTACTCCGGTGGCGAGCCGATATTGCCTTCGCCAGAAAAATGCGTGCTCATGATGTGATCTCCGTGGTGGTTGAAATACCCGTGCCTCATCGGCGCCGGGTGCGTGCTGGGATGTCTGGCGCAATCACCGATCGCGCATTGCGGTTGGGGTGGACTTGAGCCGGCGCAGGTATGCGTTGTCCGCTTCGGCCGCTTTGCTGGCGCATTCCTGCGCCTGCCTGCCCAAGGTGTGCAGCAGGCTGATCTGCATGTTCAACGTGATGCGCTGTAACTCGATCGCGTGCAGGTCGGCCAGCAGGTTGACCGGCGTGCTGGTGCTCGCCACCAGTTCCTGCCACAGCGCCACGCCCATGGCCGAGCGGTCGTGCTTGCGCCAGCGAAGGAACGTCGTTCCCGCGCCAGTTATCTGCTGGGCCAGCTCGACGGGAAGCAGGTGGAAGGGATGCCCGCACGCCTGTGGCAGCACCTGTCGCTGCGCCAGGGCAATCAACTCGTCGCGCATGGCGAAGCACTGGCTGGCCCAGGCCTCGAAGTCCCCTTTACCTTTAAAAGGCTTTAAAAGGCCTTTTAGAGAGGCCGCGTGTTCCAGCCGCATGAAGGCTGGCTGTTCCAGACCACGGAAGTAGCGAGGTTCGCGGTTCGGGTCGCTCATGCCTGTTCGTCCTCGCCGGTGCTGGCCTCGGCCGGATCGGCGGCAGTGCCTTCGTCGCTGGGAGGTGCGGCTGCGGCAGCGCTATCACTGCGCTGTTGCAGGCCGCGGCGCACGACGGGCGGCGCAAACTTCGAGCGGCGAGCGCCTTCGAGCACGTCCTGCGGCAAGTCGCCGAACTTCTCCAGCGCCGCCCGCGCTGCGGCGTTCTTGGCCGCGAAGTCGTCGCGGGTGCATCCCGAGTAGCGGTACTGCTGGGCCAGGCTGAACAGGCTGCGCAGCGTGTGAGCGCCTTCGTTGAGCCACCGCTCCAATGTCGAGCGATCGATCAGCGCGGTGTGATGGGCGAGGATCAGCTTGCGGGCGATGTCGTCATAGTCGGCCAGGAGATAGACCGCGGCAAAGCCGAGCTGCGCGTTCACGAACAAGGGGAGCTTCACCGGTTGCACGTTGAGGTTCTCGCCCAGGCTCAACGCCGCTGGCACGCCGGCCAATGCCTGGTCCACCTGCTCGCGCAGCGATTGCAACGTGGTCTTGGCCTGGTCGAGCTTTTCCTCGATGCGCAACATCCACCAGTCGCTGTACGGGTCATCCTGTTCCGAGCCGCGCTTCATCTTGTTCATCACGGCGATGTAGCCGTTCAGGCCGACGATGCCGGGTCGCCCCTCGGCGGCGGCGCGGCCATGCCAGATGCGCGATGCGTGGTGGGTGTGAAGCGTCAGCGACATCGCGCTGCGCAAAGAGCCGAGATTGAGTTGCAGAGGTTCGTTGGTTGCCATGGTGTCCGCTCGCTTGGGAAAAGGAGCGGTCAGGATCGGCATGCAGCGGAAGGCAGTCAGTCAACAAACCGAAATGAACTGGTCCCCGGTTGTCGTGGTGGTGGCGGCCCGCAATGCGAGCTATCCCCAGGGGATAGCTCCATCAAACGCCACAGAGCGCTGCTCGCGCAGATGGTGGGTGCGCTCAGGAACCGGACGCCACTGCAGCACCGTGGACAGAAGCACCCAGCCTGTGTCTTTCGGTGTTACGCCTTGCATCACATCTATCCCCAGGGGATAGCTCTACTGACGGCCACGGGCGTCTGCTTCACGCCCTTGTCGCTCGTCGCGCTCAGCTACTGCGCAGAAGGTCGCGCAGCCGGTCGATGTGCTGCCGGGCTACCTCGGGCGGAACTACATTGCGCGGTGGCTCAGGCGGTGCATCTCGTGCAGGGGCAGGTGGCGGTGCTGACCCAGCTTGCCTGGCCCATGCGTTGAACTCGCCACGGATGGCACGTTGGATGATGCCGAACAGGTAGCCTGCCGGGTTGCGGATGGTGCTGCCACGACAGCGATCCGCCCATTCGTCCAGCACGGCCTGGCGTAGCGGGGCATCGACCTGCTGCAATGCCACCATGGCGCCGGCCTGCTGTTCATCTTTCAAGCCGAGAAAGCGATCAGGCAGACGAACTCCCGGCATCGCGCGCGCCTGCCCACGCTCACGCGCGGTAGTACGTACTTCATTAATACGACTACTACGTACAGTACGGTCCTGTTTCGGATTCCGAAGAGCGCCGTCTGCTGCGTGTTTTGGCCCTGCTTCGGAATCCGAAGAGGGCCGATCAGAATTCCGAAGAAGGCTCGGCGCCCCTTCTTCGGAATCGTGAACCGTGTCCTCCTGTGGATAACTCTCCTGCGACCCAATGCCTTGGCTTGCGAGGCGTTCGGCAAGGACCTGCAGCCGCGAGGGCAGCATGCGGCCAGACAGCAGCGGGTCTTCGGCGATCTCATTGAGCGTGTGCAAGCCCACGACCTGAACGGCCCTGGCCGAATGGCCCAGGGCTTGGCTGACGAGCTGCAGGTAGTCCGGGTCGAGCTGCATCGCCTCGAACGGGGTCAGGGGCTCATCGTGCAGGACGTAGAGGTTGCCGAGGATGCGCCCGGTCTTGGGGTCGCGCCTGCGGCGCACGAGACTCAACCAGCGCGTCAGGCGCAACAGCGTCAGCGCCCGTGCCACGGTCTCGTGGGAGGCCTGTCCGGCGCAGGGCATTGACGCGAGCCACGGGCGAAGTTGCTCATACGTCGGAAACGCCGTGACGCCATCCTCGTTGAGCATCATCCGGAAGACTTGCCAGGCATTGCGTTCCAGCGGCGTCAGGCGTCGGTCGAGGAACAGCCGTCGCGGCACGCTCTCGTGCCGATTTCCACTGAACAGGAAACCGTCGCCGGTTGCAGACACAGGAGACGTCGCGGATGCGAAGGCGGGAGCCGGTGCTAGTGGGCGAGGTTTCGGTGCAAGGTCTTTCAGCGCGCTGTCGAACAGATCAGCGAGGGCGACCGGACCTTGGCGTGGTGCTCGTGGTGCAGCGTCGTCCACGGCCATGATTCAACCCAGTCCCTGATCGATCCAGTTCTTGATCGCAGCCCAGACCACCGACAGCGGCAGCTCCATGCCTTCGGCGAGGTCCATTGCCGCATCAAGAACCGAGGTCTCATCCTCCAGCTCGACGTTCCTGCTGCTGGTCACGACCTTCCAGCGCCGCCACAGCTCGGTGTCCTGCTCCTCGTCCAGAACCGGATGGCGCCCCTTGCGTTTGGGCAGGCCGAGAACTTCGCGCCGAAGTGCGACTTCCTGATGTGTCAGCCCGTAGAAGCGGCTCACCATTTCGGTACTGGCACCCAGGCGCAGCATGCGATCGACGGTGGCGATCTCCTTCTCCACGTCCTGCGCCTGTTTGAGCAATCGCCGGAGCACTTCCCGGTTCACCGAGACAGAGCACCAGGAGACGTTGGCATTGGCCAGCACGCTGATCAGCGCCGGATGCTTGAGCGCATCCAGCTCTTCCTCGCCGAACCCCATCGCCTTGCAGCGACGCAGTTGCCCGTTGCGTAGGTCGTAGAGTGCCTGCGCGATGACGGCCTGGTTGAGTGGGTTCGGTGCGGACATGCAGGCCTCCCTCGCTCAGATCCCAGAACCGACAGCGCCGGCTTCCAGATCCAGCAGGCGCCGGGCCAGCCGCAGCAGACGAAACAGCTTGACCAGCGCGGTGTCGCTCAATCGCCGGGCCCCGCCGTCACGACGTTGACCCTGGCCGTGCAACAGCGCTGGCAGGTCTGTGATGAGTTGCCCGCTGTCCAAGCCGACGCCGGCTGGCTGCTGACCGGCCAGGGAAACCAGTAGTGCGAGCACGGCGCGTGCGAGCGGCGACGAAGCCTGGGCTGGGGCACGACACGTGAACCCGATGCCATCAGAACGATCCTCGACACACGCGTCCAGGTCGGCCTCGCCCGCGATCTCGCGCGCGAACTGCGCGATGTGGATGCGCAGGCGGTCGGGTGTGTCGAGGCCAGGGTCGATATACCAGATGTCCGAGATGGGATAGAGGCCACCGGCCTGCACGGGAATCGACTGCAAGACGTTGGCCGAGAAGTCGGGCGGCAGCGCATCGCCCAACTGGTCGGCGACCATGCGCTGGATGGACTGGAGCCGCTCCGTCGTGGGTGCCGGAGAGATGATGTGCTCGTCAAGCAGACCGCCATTCGCTGCCGCAGGGCTGGCTGCGGATGCCTCGCTCGGGGCCCCATCGTCCCGGGGCCTTGTCGGCGCGTCGGCAGAGTGGCCCGCAGAAGGTGCAGTTGTAGTGGGGGGCGGTGCCGGTTCGATCGGCGGCCGTGCGATGGCCCCAGGCTCGGGCAATGCCGGCGGCGCCGATGGCGGGGTTGGGTCGCTGACCAGGGCGCGGTGGCGGCTCTCGGATTCGGTCAGGTCCAAGGCGAGCACGTCGTAGTCGATGCCCAGCAGCTCGGACATCTGACCGATCAACTCGTCCTGCACACGCGGCGGCGAGAACTCGTCGGGCTGGACATCAAATTGCGACAGCGCCTCCAGAAAGAAGCTGTCGAAGTCCAGCGGCAGGGAGCGGCCTTTGGCATAGTGCTCCCACGTGCGTTCGCTGGCTTTGCGCATGACCGACAGCCGCTCGACCTGGTGGCGGCCGAGGCCCCCGTATAGGACGGTCGGGATCGCGGGCAGCAGGTAGCGCACCGCGTCAGCCATGCGGCTGATGTGCGACTGCTGGACTGGGAAGCCGTCGGCGGCCAGGCGGCGGGCCAGCTCGGACTGGCTCAGGGTGGTGCCGCTTTCAGCCTCATAGAACTCGCGGGCTTTCTCGACGCCCAGGGCGCGCTCGATGAACGTGAGGCCGCCGCGTAGTTCGTTCTCGGCGAGGTGCCCGGTCAGGGCGACGATCTCTCCGCGCGCAGGCCACGGCCGGAACAGGCACGATATGCGGAAGAAGCGTTCGTCCTTGGTCTCCGCCCAGAGTTCACGCAGGATCGCCAGCCTGGTGTTGCCGCCGTTGCGGATGATGTAGTGCGCCTCGCCAGGACGGCGTGTGATCGCTGGCGCCGCGTCCAGGCCGCGCTCTCGGATGGAGGCCTTGATTTCATCGTAGGCCGAGTTGCGCTTTTTGCGGGGGTCGTGGTCGTAGGGCCGCAACTGGTCCAGCGTCACGACCATCGGCGTGTCGGCGATCGGGTCGCTCAAGGCCGTGGCCGATGGCCCACTGCGCTCGAACCCGGCGGCAAGCAGCTTGCCGGCCATGTCCTGGGAGGTCATCTCAGCCATGACCACATCCCTCGGCGTTGACGGCCCGGGCCATGCGGGCCTCGCGCTCGGCGCGGCGGATCTGTGCACGGGCGTTGAGATCCGCCCGGTAGTCGCTCGCTGTTGAGCTGGTGTAGATGGCGGCGCAGCCGGCCTTGGTGAACTTGAGGTGTCCGCCCCGTGTGCGCTTGACGTGCCAGCCTTCGCTCACCGCAAACTCAATCAGGGCGCGCAGCCGTTTGTGGCCGCGGGCCAGTTCATGTGCGTTCGCCATGTGACCTCCCGGTTTCAATGGAACGAGGAGGACGGCCGGACACGAGGGCAAATCTGTCTTGCCACTGTGGGAACAGTTCGCCGGCGAGCGCGCGCATGGTGTCGAGCGCGGCGGGCGCAACTCTGCCCGGCGGCTGGCGATGCTCGACGCGATGCACCGGCAGGCCGCGGGTTGCGGCGCGCGGATAGGCCTCGATGGCCGGCACGTCGGTGCCCAGCACGCATATGCCGGCATGGTCCTGGAACAGGTCGCGCAGCGCCTGCTGGATCATCCGTGCATTCGCGGACACGGGGTGGACGCGATTGATGAGCAGGTGCAGGGATGGCGGTTCGATGCCGAGGTGCCGGTATGGCGCGATGTCCTCCAGCAACTGCATGGTGCCGCGTCGCAGTTCGCGGGCAGCGAGAATTTCCGGGGTCACGGGCGACAGCGCCAGGTCAGAGGCGAGCACCGCCATCTCCAACAGCACCGAGCGTGCACCCTGGGTGTCGATCAGCACCAGGTCATAAAGCGGCGCCAGCGCCGGCAGCAGGTGCCGCAGTCTCAGGCGTCCGTCTGGCGCGTGCAGTAGCAACGTGTTCAGTTCACCCCGGTGATCGTTCGAGAGCACCAGGTCCAGGCCCGCGATGATGGTGCGGGACACCAACTGATCGAGGGCGCGTTCGTTGAACGCCAGCAACTCATAGATACCGCCGGCAGCGCGGTGTGCCAGCTCGTAATAGGACGACAAGGTCGGCTGCACGTCGAGATCGAGCAGCAGCACACGCAGCCCCGCGTCCGCGGCGAGGCCGCCGAGGTTGGCGGCCGTAGTCGTCTTGCCTACGCCGCCTTTCGTTGAAATTATGGATACGACCTGCATGGCGCTCTCCGTTTGGCGATGGGAAAATCGAGGGGGAGCGGGTCAGGTCCGGTTGTTGAGGCGTTCGGCGATCCACTGGTCGATCTCGACCGAATCCCAGCCCACGGCGCGCACGCCCAGGCGCAACGCCTGCGGAAACTGGCGCTTCTTCATCAGGTTGTAGATGTGGGCGCGTTTGAAGCCGGACTTCGCTTCAACTTCATCGAGCCGCAGGATGCGGCGCTCGTGCGGTGGCAGTACAGGTATTTGCGACATGGCGGTCACTCCTGAACGCTCAGTAGCGTTTGTTGGCGTGACCTCTATTCAATAGACATGGCTGCGGAAAAACATTGCAAATGCAATCTCCGCGACTGCACATACAAGATGGAAGAATTCACGCGGCTGCGCTACGGACATTCTTCCTGGCATTGGCGAACTTGCCGTTCAAGGTTCGCTCCGTGATGCCCATGGTGCCGCCATAGTGGGCGAGCAATGCGGTGACGATGGCCTCCTGCGTCTTGAAGCTGGAGTACGGCACGCCGGATGGGGATTGGCTCAGCATCAGCGTCAGCATGCCGCCGATGATGTTCAGGTATGTAGTTTCCGCCCGATCACTGATCACGCACTGCTTGGGAGCCAGCAGTACGGCGGACTGCTTTAGCAAGACTTCGTGTTGCTGTTGCAGTTCGCGCATCTCGCGTCGGCTATGGTCCAGCGCGGCCTGCAGAGCCAGCCGTTCCAGCAGGATTGCCTGTCCTGTCTCGATGGTGATGAAGGGATGCACCATGCGCTCGCCGCGACTGAACAGAAATCCCGGCCGATGCTCGGGATAGTGGGTGCGCATCCACCGCTTCAGATCGACATGGCGGACGGTCAGATCGAGTGAACTCACCAGATCTGGGTCATTAAGTGTGATCCCGTTCTTGCCGAAGGGTAGTTCGGCGTTGAGGATACCGTCGTAGATGCGTTCCGAGTACAGCCGACACTCGTTCCATCGCGGGCAGTCCAACATCTGCGGCAGACAACGCGGTGATGCGATCGATGCGACGATCACCGCTTCGTACCGCAACAACCCAGCCCACCGTATGGCAGCTTCGATGGGACGATAGAACACCTTTGATAGTGGTGGCTCCTTGTGCATGTTTTCGTCTCCTTTCGGAAGCGCTACATCACCGGCTCCTTCTTGCCCCACCAAGGGGCTGTTTTTTCGTTATGCCTGTGGCTGATGCCTGGGGCGATGCCCTGGAACATGGACGGAAGAGATCATGGCACCCGTCACAGGTGGTTCTCTCTTGCTCGATATGCAAGAATTGACCAGTTGCCGGTCCGTCGAGTAATAAGGAAGAAGCACGCTCGACAATTGCGCTCACGGTGCCAGCGTCATGGGGTGCGTCAAGCACATCAAGACCGATTCGATATGGTCTGATATCCCCACGGTTTCACAAGGCGCAGGGGATTGCATCCGCTGCTCCACGTCCAGAGGGACCTGGAGAAATCCGCGCATGTCATGCTTGTTTCGGCATCCTGATATATCGACATAGCATCTTGCGGCGAAGCATTTTGCTTGGTTCAATCCAACGCACTTTGCGTTCACGCGCCTGCGGTGTGGGCCAAACATGGTCACATCGCATCAGGATGCAGTGCAGTTCTATCGCCCGCTAGGCATCCTGCCTTCCCTTGAACTAGTCCGTGGTGCGAGAAGGCATCCGCCGCTCTTGATAGAAGCATCTTGCTGCCGCGATGACTTTGATGGGCGTGATGCGCGGAACATAGTCCAAGAACTCGACGGCGGTATGCCGCGAAGCCATGAATGACTTGCCCGCTGATTCTTATCCATTAATTCAATAATTGTTGTACTATCGAATCATGAACGAAGATCAAGCCGTTTCCGCCCTGAGCGCCTTGGCGCACACCCAGCGCCTGCGTGTGTTCCGCGCCCTGGTCGTCGCCGGCCCGGAAGGACTCACGCCCAGCGTGCTGGCCGACCAGCTCGACGTGGCCCGCAACACCTTGTCCTTCCATCTGAAGGAACTGGCCCACGCCGGCCTCGTCAGCATCGAGCAGCAAGGCCGCAACCTGATCTATCGCGCCGAATACGACCACATGAACGGCCTGATCGGCTACCTGACCGAGCATTGCTGCCAAGGCGGAGTGTGCGAGGTTTCCGAATCCACCCGCTGCGACTGCTGACGCCATGACCGACACGATCTACAACGCATTGTTCATTTGCACGGGTAATTCCGCCCGCTCCATCCTTGCCGAAGGCATGCTCAACGAGCTGGGCAAGGGCCGCTTCCACGCTTATTCGGCGGGCAGTCACCCCAAGGGCGAGGTTCATCCGCTGGCACTTGCCACGCTGGAGCGGCTGCACCTGCCGACGACCGGCTACCGCAGCAAGAGCTGGGACGAGTTCGTGGCACCGGGTGCGCCGGTGTTCGACTTCATCTTTACAGTTTGCGACAACGCTGCTGGGGAGGCTTGCCCGCTGTGGCCGGGCAAGCCGGTGTCGGCGCATTGGGGCGTCCCTGATCCGGCAGCCGTCGAGGGCACTGAGGAGCAACAGCGCAAAGCGTTCCTCGACGCCGCGATCACGCTGCGCCGACGCATTGAACTGTTCCTGTCGCTGCCGCTCCAGCGCCTGGACGCCATGTCGTTGCAGCGCGAGCTGCGCGACATCGGCCGCCAGTAAGGGCGGCGCGATGACTACAGAAACCGAAGCGGCCGGTCACGCGCCGGCCGCATCTGCCATGAGCAGCTTCGAGCGCTATCTGACCCTGTGGGTGCTGCTGTGCATCGTTGCCGGCATCGCGCTGGGCCAGTTCGCGCCGGGCGCGTTCCAGGCCATTGGCCAGCTGGAAGTCGCCCAGGTCAACCTGCCGGTGGGCTTGCTGATCTGGGTGATGATCGTGCCGATGCTGCTGAAGGTGGACTTCGGCGCACTCGGCCAGGTCAGGCGACACTGGCGCGGCATCGGCGTCACGCTGTTTGTGAACTGGGCGGTCAAGCCGTTTTCGATGGCGCTGCTGGCGTGGATCTTCATCCGCCATGTCTTCGCACAGTGGCTGCCGGCCGGGCAGCTGGACAGCTACATCGCCGGGCTGATCCTGCTGGCCGCCGCGCCCTGCACGGCGATGGTGTTCGTGTGGAGCCGGCTGACCGGCGGCGATCCGGTGTTCACGCTGTCGCAGGTGGCGCTGAACGACACCATCATGGTGTTCGCCTTCGCGCCCGTCGTCGGCCTCCTGCTGGGCCTGTCGTCGATCATCGTGCCATGGGCCACGCTACTGGTGTCGGTCGCGCTCTACATCGTCATTCCTGTCATCCTCGCGCAGCTCTGGCGCCGGGCGCTGCTGCGCCGGGGTCAGGTTGCGTTCGACCGGGCGCTGGAACGTATTGGCCCGCTGTCGATCGCCGCGCTGCTACTGACGCTGGTGCTACTGTTCGCCTTTCAGGGAGAGGCCATTATCCGGCAACCGCTGGTGATCGCCATGCTGGCGGTGCCGATCCTGATCCAGGTGTTCTTCAATTCCGGGCTGGCGTACTGGCTCAACCGCAAGGTAGGCGAGAAGCACAGCATCGCCGGCCCCTCGGCACTGATCGGCGCGAGCAACTTCTTCGAGCTGGCCGTGGCCGCCGCCATCAGTCTGTTCGGCTTCCACTCGGGCGCGGCGCTGGCCACCGTGGTTGGCGTGCTGATCGAGGTGCCGGTGATGCTGCTGGTGGTGCGCGTGGTCAACCGCTCGCGCGGCTGGTACGAGCGCCAAGCGTAATCATGGACAACACCATCCCGCGCTCTCGCGGCTGGCTGATTCCCTCGCTCGGACTGACGCAGATCGTCGCGTGGGGGTCGATGTTCTACGCCTACGGCGTCCTGATGCAGCCCATGCAGGACGAACTCGGCCTGTCCAAGCCCGCCATCGTCGGGGCTTATTCGGTGGCCTTGCTGATCTCGGGACTGCTTTCGACCGCGGCCGGCAGCATCATCGACCGCATCGGTGGACGTCTGCTGATGGGAAGCGGCGCCTTGCTGGCCGCCGTCATGCTCGCGTGCCTCTCGCGGGTACACAACGCGACGGAGCTTTACCTCGTGTGGGCCGGTATCGGCGTGGCCATGAGCGCGACCTTGTACCAGCCGGCCTTCGCGGTCATCACGCAGGTCCATGGCAGCAACTATCGCCGGGCGATCACGCACCTGACGTTGTTCGGCGGTTTCGCCAGCACGGTATTCTGGCCGCTGACGCAAACGCTGTTGCAACACGTCGGCTGGCGCGAGGTCTGGTTGATCTATGCGGCCGCGAACCTGCTGATCTGCCTGCCCATCCATGCCAGCCTGCCAAAGGGACGCGGCCCGGCACACGGCACACCCCCAGCGCGGACGGAAACCCGATCCCGCAATCTCACCGCGGTCATGCGCGAACCGGTGTTCTATCTCGTCACGGCGGCTGTGACGCTGAATGCACTGGTGTTCGCGGCGATGTCGCTGCACATGATCCCAGTCTTGCAGGCACATGGCATCTCTGCCGCAAATGCGGCCTGGGTCGGTGCGCTGATCGGGCCAATGCAGGTACTCGGCCGTGTGGTGCAAGCCACGGTCGGCAAGCGGGCCAGCACGCGCCAGGTCGGCATGGCGGCCATCAGTCTGCTGCCGCTGTCATTGCTCCTGCTCTTTGCTTCCGAGCAGTGGCTGCCGGTGTATGTCGTGTTTGCCGCGCTCTACGGCATCGGCAATGGCGTCATGACGATCGTACGAGGCGCCTTGCCCGCCGAGCTGTACGGTCGGGCCGCTTATGGCGCCATCAGCGGCGCGATGGCGACACCCGTGCAGATCGCAGTGGCCGCCGGCCCCTTCGTGGCCTCGCTGCTGTATTCCGCCGGCAACGGCTATCCCGGCACGCTGCTGGCCCTGACCGGCATCAGCGCGGCGGGCGCGATCCTGTTCGGCTATGTGATCAGGCATCTGCGCCAGCAATCCATGCTTCTCTCGAACGAAGGCACCTCGACATGAGCCACATCACGATCTACCACAATCCCGATTGCGGCACGTCACGCAACGTCCTCAGCCTGATTCGCAACAGCGGCGAGGAACCGGCTGTCATCGAATATCTGAAGACACCGCCCGACCGCGACATGCTGAAGGCGCTGATCGCCGCGATGGGCATCCCGGTACGCGCGGTGCTGCGCGAGAAAGGCACGCCGTATGCGGAACTCGGCCTGGGAGATCAGAAGTGGAGCGACGAGCAATTGATCGACTTCATGCTCCAACATCCGATCCTCATCAACCGACCTATCGTGGTCACGCCGCTGGGCACGCGCCTGTGCCGCCCGTCGGAAACAGTGCTCGACATCCTGCCGCAACCGCAGCGCGGCGCGTTCAACAAGGAAGACGGCGAGCCGGTAGTGGATGTGGAGGGCCGTCGTGTCTGAATCCCGTCTCGACCTGCCGAACATCGACGCCGCATTGCTCCAGCCGCCGGACATGGAACGGCTACTGGCACCCGAACGTTCCACCCATGCGCCACGCTTCCTGCTGCTCTACGGCTCGCTGCGCGAACGCTCGTTTAGCCGACTGGCCGCCGAAGAGGCAGCCCGCGTGCTGCGGGCGTTGGGCGGCGAGACGCGGCTGTTCAACCCGTCGGGCCTGCCGCTGGTGGATGACGCGACCGAGGATCATCCCAAGGTCAGGGAACTGCGCGAACTCGCGCAGTGGGCCGAGGGTATGGTGTGGAGTTCGCCGGAGCGCCATGGCGCGATGTCCGGCCTGATGAAAACGCAGATCGACTGGATTCCGCTGTCAGTCGGCGCGGTGCGTCCGACTCAGGGCAAGACGCTGGCAGTGATGCAGGTGTCGGGCGGCTCGCAATCTTTCAATGCTGTCAATCAGATGCGCGTGCTGGGCCGCTGGATGCGGATGCTGACCGTCCCCAACCAGTCCTCGGTCGCCAAGGCGTATCAAGAATTCGATGAAGCGGGACGCATGAAACCGTCGGCCTACTACGACCGCATTGTGGACGTGATGGAGGAACTGATGAAGTTCACGCTGCTCACGCGCGATGCGTCGCCGTATCTGGTGGACAGGTATAGCGAGCGCAAGGAAAGCGCCGAGGCGTTGACCAAGCGCATGCAGCAGGCGGTAATCTGATAACCCCTGATTCCATTCGCCTATCGCCGCACGACGGCCTTGGCCACTGGAGGCCCCATTGCATCGCGACAGCATCGTAGGGCGGTGCGACTGCGAAAAGAGCAGTCCTTGGACTTCAATGGAAGTCGTTGGATGAACTTTGTTGCCGAGGGCGAAAAACAAGGCTATAATTCAGGCCTTCGCTGCTCACCACAGCGGAGAAAGTGATTGGGAAACAGAGACTTATCGCTCTAGTGCATGACTCGTTTCCCGCTCCATATTTAACGAAAACGCCGATCAGTGATGATCGGCGTTTTTGTTTGTGCGCAATAAATACCGCAACGGTGAGCCGAGTGTCGTCGATACGGGTCAGTTGCCCGGCTGCGTCGTGCCGGTAGTTGCGTACCACCAGGCGTTGAGGGTCGCCGCGTTTACCCAGTGCCTGTTCCAGCAACTGGCCGTTGGGTGTCCAGGCCTGCCGCTGCTGTAGACCGTTGCCCTGGTCGCGGGCGATTTCGCGGTGCAGGTTGTCGCGCTGGTAGCTGAGCAGTTCTTGGTCATCTACTTTTAGCGCCAGTAAATGGCCGCTGCCGCAGGTCAACCAGCTGACACGATGGCCGTCTGGTCGTGTGGTGGCGATACGCTGGTTGAGGGCATCGTATTCGTGCTTCCAGATGGCGACATGCGGCTCCTGCAAATAACGCAGGTACTGATGCTCGCGGGTGTTGTTACCTGCACGGTCGTAAAACCATTGCAGCTTGCATGCAGCGTTCTCGGCCAGCAGTAGGTTGCCGTTGCCGTCGTAGGCGAAGGTCTCGGTCTGCCATTCCTCGCCCTTCCTGTGCCCGGCATTACGGGCGATCAGGCGACCGAGTGGGTCGTACTCGAACGTAGTGACCCGGTCGCCAGCTATGCGACGGGTCGGCTGGTTGCTGCCGTGGTCGTAGAGGTAGTTGGTGATCTGTTTGTCGAAGCCGGTTTCCTGGCGTAGACGTCCGTCGGGATCGTACTTGAAGCTGGCGGTGCTGTTGTTTTCGTTGCGTAACTCGGTCAGTTGACCGAGGCGATCCCAGCGGTAATCGAGGGTTGTGTCGTTGGCATCCAGGCGCTTCTGGATCAGCCCAGCCTCGTTGTAATACCAGGTGGTGCGTTGGCGCAGAGCATCGGTATGGGTGAGCAGGCGACCTTCGGCGTCGCGTTCGAAGTGTTCTTCGGTCTTGTCGGGGTGGATCAGTCGTACCAGCTGCCCGGCGCGGTACTCGTAGCGGGTGACATGACCTTCGGCATCGGTGAAGCGGCTGAGCCGGCCGAGTGCATCGTAGTCCCACTGACTGATTTTGCCCGAACAGTCGGTGTAGCGGATCAGTTGGCCGTCAGCGTTGTAGGCCAGTTGCTTGGCACCACCGTTGGCATCGGTGATGACCACGGGCAGGTTGTCGCTGTTGTAGCTGTATTGGGTTTTGTTCTCCAGCGGGTCGATGGTTTCGATGATGTTGCCGCGTTGATCGTAGTCGTACTTCCACAGGCCGCCTTCGGCATCGCGGTTTTTGCCACGGGTATAGGCATTGGCGAGATCAAGCCAATGCCTGTGTCGTCCGGTTGTTAAAGAACGGGGTTGCCGGTCAGCGGTGAACGGAGCCGCGGGAGCCGCTCGCGATCAGGGTCGCGCCGCAGGTGGTCTTCATGCCATCCAAGGCTACGGGAATGCCGTTGACGGAATAGGTGCTACTGCCTTCGGCAATCGGGAAGGGGCCTTTACATAAGGGGCACATCACCATGTGGCCTTTACCGGCCATGGGTTTGCCGTTGAGGTTCGTGTGAGGGATGGATTCGGTGACAACACCACCGTGGTCGGTGGTGTCGCCAAGTCTGACGATATTATTCAACGCGTTTCCCCCGATTGGATATTCAGAATTTGGTTGATATTTGTACTTTCCTAAATCTCGTCTGCCGTGGAAATATTTTCAATGCCTGAAATTTTATCTCCAATAAAATTGATCAGTATTCCATACGGCTCACCAATTGGGAGGGCGCACTCACTGAAGAGGATGGACCAATGACCATTTCCCCAGAACGTGGCCTCCGGTTCGCCGATTAGCTCGTCTGGGGGGCAGAAATTACTGGTCACACCCAATAACTCTGGTGATGTTCGTAATAGTTGATTTATGTAATTGATTGAGTTGTTAAGGTGCTTTGAAAATTCGCTAAGTGCAGTCATCGCGAAAACTTTGCTTTCATTATTACTTTTAGGTGTGTTGCTGTTTTTGATCGAAAAAAACATACCGTCGCCATTTGCAAGTTTGTAAGTTCCTTGAAGGAATGAGTCGCCCTCAGGACTAATGCACTCTGTGAGGGGGCCGAGATCAGAAGCGGAAGTTGTATTTTTCATGTTCGGTTTTCTCCTATCTTGAGTATCGGTTGGTCTTGTTCTTACAGGTGTAATTCACATCCATATTGTTTTTGGCCGCGAAATTGCCCATCGCTGTGCCACACGCCGGGCATGGTTTTATTCCGCCAATAGGAACGGTTTTTCCGTTAACTTTGATAAATGATGGTTCGGAGGTTATATCTAAGGTGCACCCTTCCAACTCGGATTTTGAATAATTGTTTTCAATATGACGTAATAGTTTTTGCTCCGCATCTTCTGTTCGTCCGGGCATGTTTTTTGCTCCTGGTGACGATCTAAAATCGGGGAGCTTAATCGACTCCCCTGTGGGGCGCGTAAGCGTAGAGCTGATCTTATTCGTTCCAAAAGGGTCTACCCAAGAAGTAGGGGTGGGCGCATACGCATAAACGTTAAGCCCGCCCGCAAACCCAATCGGATCCTTGCCAATAAACCGCCCGACCTGCGGATCATAGTACCGATAGCGATTGTAGTGCAGCCCGGTTTCAACATCGAAGTACTGACCTTGAAAGCGCAGCGGGTTGCGCACATCCGCACGGTTTGCCGTCTCGCTGCGTTGTTCCTTAGCCAGTCCCCAAGCCTTGTAGACCCCGGCCCAGGCGATGTCGCCGTTCTCGTCGGTCAATTCCATCGGTGTGCCGAGGTGGTCGCATTGGTACCAGGCCACAGCGCTGAAATTCACCGGCTTAGGCTTGTGCTGCCAAACCGGGTCACGGTCGATGTCGTAAGCGGCTTCATAGACCGGCTCGGGCAGCAGTTGGATGCTGCGTTGCTCCACCGCCTGCGCCACCGGCACAAAACTGCCCGGTTCAAAAAAGTAGTGGGTGAGGCGTTCGCTTTTGTCGTTGTTACGGCTTTCGAAGGCCAGCACATCGCCGTCCCAGCCATAGATCGTGTAGCCACAGCCGTATTGTTCGTCGAGCTTGGCGCGCTCTAGCTTGTTCCACATTGGCCCGGCTTCGCGGCGGTCGTGGTACTTGGCCTTGGACAGTTTGAACAGACGCCGTCCCAGTGCGTCGTAGGCAAAGCTGACGGTCAACCTGTCATCTACGTAGCCGATCAGACGGTCGTACAAATCCCAGGTGAAGTGGGATTTTTTGCCGTTGTGCAGACGTTCCTTGAGGTTGCCGCGTTCGTCGTAGCTGTAGTGGGTGCCAACGTAGTCGCGCAGCAGGTTGTCGAGCAGTTTGGTTGGGCCGTATTGGTTGGGACGACGCGGTGCCTGCGGGTCCAGCAGGTTGCTGGCCGGGTCGAAGGCGAAGGTTTCTTCGCCGCTGATGGTTTGGGCTGCGAGCAGGCGACCAAGTGGGTCGTAGCGATAGCTGAGGGCTCCGCGTCGGGTGTCGTCGATGCGAGTCAGTTGGCCGGCAGCGTCGTGCCGGTAGTTGCGTACTACCAGGCGTTGAGGGTCGCCGCGTTTACCCAATGCCTGTTCCCGCAACTGGCCGTTGGGTGTCCAGGCCTGCCGCTGCTGTAGACCGTTGCCCTGGTCGCGGGCGATTTCGCGGTGCAGGTCGTCGCGCTGGTAGCTGAGCAGTTCGGTGTCGTCGACCTTCAAGGCCAATAGATGACCGCTGCCATAGGTCAACCAACTGACACGATGGCCGTCTGGTCGTGTAGTAGCGATACGCTGGTTGAGGGCATCGTATTCGTGCTTCCAAATGGCGACATGCGGTTCCTGCAAATAGCGCAGGTATTGGTGTTCGCGGGTGTTGTTGCCCGCGCGGTCGTAGAACCATTGCAGCCTGCAGGCGGCATTCTCTGCCAGCAGCAGGTTGCCATTGCCGTCGTAGGCGAAGGTCTCGGTCTGCCATTCCTCGCCCTTCCTGTGCCCGGCATTACGGGCGATCAAGCGACCGAGTGGGTCGTACTCGAACGTAGTGACCCGGTCGCCAGCTATGCGACGGGTCGGCTGGTTGCTGCCGTGGTCGTAGAGGTAATCGGTGATCTGCTGGTCGAAGCTGGTTTCCTGGCGTAGACGTCCGGCTGGATCGTACTTGAAGCTGGCGGTGCTGTTGTTTTCGTTGCGTAACTCGGTCAGTTGACCGAGGCGATCCCAGCGGTAATCGAGGGTTGTGTCGTTGGCATCCAGGCGCTTCTGGATCAGCCCAGCCTCGTTGTAATACCAGGTGGTGCGTTGGCGCAGGGCGTCGGTGTGGGTGAGCAGGCGACCTTCGGCGTCGCGTTCGAAGTGTTCTTCGGTCTTGTCTGGGTGGATCAGTCGTACGAGTTGCCCGGCGCGGTACTCATAGGCAGTGGTGCTCCCTTCGGCATCGGTAAAACTGGCGAGTTGCCCTAAAGAATCGTAATGCCACTGGCTAACCTTGCCGGAACAATCGGTATAGCGAGTCAGCTGGCCGTCAGCGTTGTAGGCCAGTTGCTTGGCACCACCGTTGGCATCGGTGATGACCACGGGCAGGTTGTCGCTGTTGTAGCTGTACTGGGTTTTGTTCTCCAGCGGGTCGATGGTTTCGATGATGTTGCCGCGTTGATCGTAGTCGTACTTCCACAGGCCGCCTTCGGCATCGCGGGTTTTGAAGCGTTGATCCTGATCATCGTAGGCGTGATGAACACTGCTGCCGTCGGGGCGGAGGTGTTGGAGCAGGTTGCTCCGGTCATCGTAGACATAGTTGTCGGTACTACCGTCGGTGTGGATATGACGGACGACGTTCTTGGCATCGTCCCGGTAGAACCACTCTTCATTGCCGTCTGGATGGATGACACGGTAGGTGTAGCCGAGGATGTCGTAGTAGTACCAGGTCTCCTGGCCCAGCGCGTCGGTCACGTAGGTCAGGCGGATATTTTCATCCCACTCCAGGCGGGTGTCGTAGGTGCCGTCGTCGGCCCATTCGCGTATGGCCTTGGCGTCGGCACCTTCGCCTTGCCATTGCAGGTTGATACCGCGCCCGGTGCGGTCGGTATAACGGGTGATCAGGTGATGCTGATATTGGTAGTCCCACTGCGCGGCGTGTTCGTCGCGGGCGGCAATCAGGTCGCCGTGTTCGTCGTAGTCATAACCCGTCAGTTGGCGCTGAGGCAGGCCTTCGTGCATCAACCACAGAGCATTGATACGGCCGTGTTCGTCGAGGCGGGTCTGAATGTGCTGGTGCTGAGTGTCATCCTGGTAGGTGAGCAGGTCTGAAAGCAGGGCCCGGCCTGCATGTTGATGCTCATAGTGCAGGGCGATGCGTGCGCCCCCTCGTAAGGTAATGCCGCTGAGCAGGTAGCGATCACCTTGCTTTTGAAATGTCTCCTGGCTGTCGTGACCGCGCACGACCACCAACGTGTTGAGCGTGGTGCGAATCAGCAACACCCCTTCGATCGGGTCGTAGTGATGCTTGCTGATCTGGACATCAGGGTAACGCTGGCTGCGCCCGTCATAGCCGTTATAGCTCAGGCCGTTCTCATCTTGATCAATGCGAATCGAGAATGGCGTGATCCAACGTGCGCCAAGGCTTCCTTGATCAAATGCAGCAAGGCTGGAACGGTAGGTTCGCGTCCACTCGATTGGGAAGGGGCCGGGCAGCGAGAAATCGGTATGTTCCAGTGTTTCACTGCCGGTGGCGAAACTGATGCTGTGGCGAGTACCTACAGGGACGCTAGGCTTGCAGTTCTTACAACCATTTGGGTCATGGGCGGTTTTACGTTGAGTTGATTGACTGACCAGTGGGCCTTGGCCTTGGGTCGCTTGAGCTCGATTGTTCTGGTGACTGGAGGCACTGGCTGTTTGAGTACCTCGACGTTTGCGGGCTGCCAATGCGCTGACCAATGCCATGATCAGGTTGCCGATGCTGCCGATTTTTTTCGGGTCTCCTAGCCCCTGTACTTTTTGCGCCACCGCCAAGCCGATTCTGTCAGCGGCACTGGCGACGGTGAGCAGTTTCTGGCAAACGGCTTTGGACAGAAGCCTGTCGTCAATCATGAATTGGGCGGCAATGCCGACCACTGGGCCGAAGAAGAAAGAGCCAATCTTGGCCTTCTTTGCCAGCGCCTGCTGCCCTTGCTCGCTGGCAATACTCCTGAGCATACGGGCAAAGGCGGCGCAGGCTTTCCTGATTTCTGCGGCGATTTTGGTGAGCAGTTCACTGAGACGCGCTTGGATGGCGTTGGCAAAATCTTCCAGGGCGCCGCGAGTTTTTTCGTTAAGGTTCTCCTCCAATGCACTGAGCATGGCCGTCGAAATGGCGGGCAAACCGTTGCGCCTGACCGTTAAAAGCGTGGTGCGCACCGCCAGCCGTGCAGGCCCGACACCGGGAAAGGAGATCAGGCCGACGACATTGACACCAAAGCTGACCCAGGTCAGGAAGTCGTTTTGATCACCGTCGATCAGTGTGAGCAGGTCACCAATCGCATCAATCGCGGCAAAGACGGTGCCGACACCGGGAATCACAGCGCCTGCGGTCTGTACGGCATTCCAGCCAATGGCATCGTTGGTGAGATTACGCAGCCACTTGTCGAGCTTTTCCTTGCCTGCATCAATGTCATTTTTTGATGTGGTATTGAGCGGGGCGGTGGCTGATTGAGGCGGGCGCGCAGTGGCTGCGGTCATTGTGTCTTCTCCGAGAGCTTGCGTGGCAATCCGAGCATCTCGGCGTTTTTCACGAGTGCCTGAGGTAGTTGGGAGGCAAGCGCGGTCGCAGCATCTGGCATTGGCACGGTCTTTTTCAGCAGGTCGGTGGCCAGGCTCGTTGGCGTTTGCTTTGTGGCGTTGAGCACCTTGTCCAGCATGGATTGCGCTTGTGCCGGTAGTGGTTTGGAGGCTTCAGTGGCGCTTGCTTCTATCTGCTCATGCGGACCGGGAAAGCCGGGATCGGTCCAGACATCGACCGGGTCTTTGCTGAAAAGCACTTTGGCCGGACCTGGAGCAACACCGGCTACCGCTGCAAATCCGTTCGCGTCCAGAGACCCTTTGAAAACCTTCCCCAAAGCATCCTCAACCTTGTATTCGCCTCCCTTGAAGGCGACTCCGTTGGCATACTGTTGGAGCAATTCCAAATTCCCTTTCCCCGCCTTCGGCTCCTCCGGAAACGCCCCCGCCTTACTCTTCGAAGAGTCGTAGATAAACTGCACGGCGTGTCCGGTGTACACCCCACCGGTAGCATGGGTAATCCCCCCGGCGTTATAGGTGGTGCTACTCCCCGCCGCCTGAATCACAATCTCTTCCTTGGCACTCAACGTGATGCGCTCAGCCGTCACGGTGACCTTGAGTTTTGCCAGCAAATTGATGTTGTCTTTCAGCGCCCGGATATCGATATCGCCGGAGGCCGCCACCAGCCGCCAGCCCAGGCTTTGCACAAAGGTGCGCACACCACGGCTGGCGCTGACCAGCAGGCGCTTGCCGATGGCCAGGCTGGTGTGGCCGCCGCTGCTGAGGGCCAGGTGTTCGCCGCTGGCGATATGGGTGGATTGCGGGGTGTTGCTGGCGATGCCGGCGGGGCTGTGCAGTACCAGGTGCGGTTCGGCCAGTTCCGGGTATTGGTTGGCGTTGGGGTTGCCGCCGGTGCCACGGATGGCACTGTGTTGGGCCTTGAGTGCGTCGGCGACTTCGTCCTGGTCCCCGCTTTCCTGGGCCAGGTGGTCGCGGGCTTCGCTGGCGAAGGTGGCGTGGTGTTGGCGGGCGGTGTCGAGTTGTTCGGCGGTCTCCGGCAGGTCGGTGTGGTGCTCTGCGGCACGGGGGCGCAGTTGGGTGGTGAGTAATAGGCCCGCGCCGGCGCGCAGTACGCCGTGGGCGTCGGTGCGCAGTTCAAAGCCTTCGCCACGCGGCACGCCGCCACCGGGGCGTGGGTGGGTGAGGTAGCCGAGGGTGAGGGCGCTGGCGGCGTGGTCGCTCATCAGTGCGGCGCTGATTTGCCCGGTGGTGTCGTCCAGGCGCAGTTCGTTGTGGCGCTCGCCGTGAAGCTCCTTGCTGCGGATGGGGCTGAGGGCCTTGAACTCCGGCAGTTTGTACGGTGAACGGTTGATGGCGTGGTAGCTGCGGCCAATGATCATCGGCTGGTCGGGATCGCCTTGCACAAAGCCCACCAGCACTTCCTGACCGACCCGGGGCAGGGCAACGTGGCCCCAACCGGCACCGGCCCAGTTGTGGGTGACGCGCACCCAGCAGGAGCTGCGGTCGTCGTCCTGGCCTTCGCGGTCCCAGGGGAATTGCACGCGCACGCGGCCGTGTTCGTCGCAGTAGATTTCTTCGCCGGGCGGGCCGACCACGGTGGCGATCTGTGGGCCTTCGATACAGGGTTTGGGGCGTGGTGGCGCTTGCCATTCGACGCTGTCGGGAATCAGTGTGGCGGTGAAGCTGTAGTGGGTACCCACTTTGCTGTCGGCCGCTTCTTCTTCCATCGCCGTGTGTTGGCGGCCAGTGTGCTTGATGTGCAAGGCGCGCCAGCCGATGTTGAGGTCTTCACGCGGATGCCCGGTCAGATCAAACGCCAGCCCCGGCACCAGGCGCGCATCGTCGCCCGTGACTTCGGCGGTGCGCGCATCGCCGCGCAGGCCTTGCAGGCGGGTCTGGGTAAAAGGTTTACCGGCGTCGTCGTGCTTGTAGCGGCCGGGGTAGTCGTAGCGTTCGTAGTCGGGGCTTTGGTGCTCCAGCTGGCGTGCTTGCTCGTGTTGCTCCAGGTTGTAGCGCGGGTGGGTGAAGGTGTAGTCGCGCTGGGTTTGCTGGGCACTACGCACCTGCTCGCGGTAGGTGAAGCTGTTCAGCGCCGGCTGCGCCTGATCGCCACCGGGGTTGGCCTCGTACACCAGCGGTTCGCCCTCGAGCATCCCGAAGCTGGCGATATGGTCGGCCTGAATCAGTTGATGCCCGCCCTCGCTGTGCTGGAAGATCGACAGCAGGCCTTCTTCGGCGGCCAGGCGCTGGTAGAAGTCCCAGTCCAAGTCGCCGGCCTGTACGCAGTATTCGCGAGGCAGGTGGGTTTCGGTCAGGTGCTGGGTAAAGGCGCCCCAGCGGCGTTCGGTGCACAGTTGCTCAAGGATCTGCGGCACGCTGCGTTGCTGGAAGATGCGCCAGTCCGATTGCAGGGTGGCGCGGGCCAGTTGTGGTTCGATCACGGCGCGATAGCGGGTGCGGCGAAAGCCGGTCTTGCCCTGTTCGAAACGGCTGATGAGGCCGTGTACATGGCGCACCGGTTGCTCGCCTTGCCAGATGGTCAGGGCGGCGGGTTGATCCAGCAGTTGCATGAAGTTGGCGTTGGCCGAAGTGCTGACCAAATCCACGGTCAGGCAATACAGTTCGCCAATACCTTCGGTAAGTTCAAACGAGACCACATCGAAGTCGATACTGGCGGTAGAACTGAAGGCAAAGCGCACATCACGCAAGTTAGGCATGGCAACTCCTGCGGGCAATCCCTTTGGCAGGTTTCAGAGGCCTTGAACTTTAAAGAGGCGTTATCTGGCTGTCGCCTTCATGCTTTCCGTGTGTGTTGTGGGAAGTTTCTCTAAGTTGGGGATGGGGTGTTTTTTTCGAGGTGGCTACATACGTTGTTAGTACGGGGGGGCAACGAATGTGCGCACCGTCGTTAACGCAACAAGATGGCTTCCAGCGATTGCATGACTTGTTGAGTGGTGGTGTTCAAGCGGATGGCAAAGAACGTGTATGCCCCCAGGCAAACCACTCCGGCTGCTGCCCAGGGCGTCCACAACGGCCATTGCCGGTTCAACTGGTAGTTGCGCGGCGCAACGTTATCCAGTGGGCGGGTCAATTGCTCAGGTGCCGGCTCGTGCAGCGCGCCGATGACGCTCTGTAACCGGCTGATCAACTTTTGCAAGGCCTGGTCGCCTTGGGTCTGCACGCTGTACTGGCCCTTGAAGCCCAGGCATAGGCACAGGTACATGAACACCAGCACGTCGCGGTAGTGTTCCGGGGTTTCCTGCAGGCGCGTCAGCAGGGTGAAGAACGTTTCGCCGCCCCAGGTTTCCTGATGGAAGGTGCTCAGCAGCGATTTGGCTTGCCACACCGACCCGCTGCCCCAAGGCGTGGCTAATACGGCCTCATCGACAAACGCGCACAGCGCATAGGAGAACACCCGCAGTTCGGCCTCGCTGTAGTCGTGCTGGCGCAGCTCTTCCAGCATGACCGTGATCTGGTTAGCGAGGTGCCCGTGCAGTTGTTCTCCCGCGCGGTAGGCATCGGTTTTGCGCAAACGAATCACCAACCCGAACAGTGGCATGGCGACATCCACCAGCGGGTTGAGGCTATGCCCGCGCAACTGGAACTCCAGCGGGTCGTGATGGCAGAACAGTTCATGGTCAGGCAGGTTTTCGCGGGCGTCGTCGTGCGTACTGGAGAAGGTAGTGGTAGGGGTGAGGGTTGGCATGCCGGTCTCCACGAATCAGATGATGGGTTGCTGGCCGGTACGCATCGGCCAAGTAAAGGCAGTGCGGTCGGCGGCGTTGATGATTTCCAGCTGATGGAAGGCGTTGGTGCTGGCATACAGCGCCATGAAATGTGAGAGCACACTGCCAAACAGGTGCAGGTCGCCGGCGTTGCTGAAGGCGGCGGGGTCCATGGTCAGGGTGGTGCAGCTGCCGCGCACGGGTACTCCCTTGATCAACCAATCGACCGGGGCGGTGCTGACCTGACGAATGCCCTCCAGGCGGCGTTGGGTGGCGCGGTGGTAGGGCAGGTCGTGAGCGGCGACGAAGTCATATACCTGTAACACCGCCTTGAGCGCTGCAGGCGAAGAGAGTGACAGGTTGTTCAGGGCCAGGTTGGAGATCAGCGCCCACTGGGTCTGGCCGTCAAGCATCGGCGGGTAGGCGCGTGTTGGACGGGTGAGGTTGCGATAGGTGGCGAACGAAGGGGTGGTTTGGGTGATGAGGCTGAGTTCGCCCACCTCTAAGTGTCTAGGCAGGTCGCCGTTGCTGCAGGTCAGTTCGATGTTGAGCACTTCACGCGCGCCCAGGTATGGGCGCTGGTCGGCATGGATCAGGCGCAGGCTGTGTTTGGCGCGATCCTTGAGCAGTTCCGGTTCAATGGTGTGGCTGTAATAGCGCGCCGTGCGCTCGCCGGCCGGTTCCACCTGATGCTGCAACGACTCATACGGGGCGAAGTCGACGCGATAATTGTCCGCTGCGGTTTGCGGCATGCGACGCCGAGCGCTGACCTGGTCGATGCTGAAAATCTCATAGGTATGGGCGTATGGGCCGCGCGGCTGCACTGATGCGTGCAATTCTTCTCCGTCCAGTTGGATTGGTTCGGCGGGGTGCTCAAACAGGTTGATGGCAGGGGTGCAGTACAGGCAGAGCGTGTCAGGGGTGATCTGGAGGGACGCCGGCAGCGGAGTGGAAAAGTGCAACTCCAGGCGAGTCCGCCCCGCCGTTGCCTGCGGCCAGAGGCGGCTTAGCCCGCTGACGCTGAAGCCGTGAAAGCGCTGGGGAAAGTAGAAATACTCCTGGAGCAGGCGATAGCCCTCCAGTTGATGGTCCAGGCCAGGTAACAGGGCCTCCTGGGGCGTGAATCCGGGAAAGCCCAGGGCATCCGGGGGCAGGCCCATGCGCTGGTCGTCGAAACACAACACCATCTTGTTCAGGTGTTGGGCCAGCCATTGGTAGAGCGTCAGCGCGTTGAGCTCGCTGCCACCAAGATGGAAATCCAGGCGGTTGCTGTTGATTTCACTCAGCGGCTGGTCCGACAAGGCCTGCAGCTCGATGCTTAACACCGACTTTTGCACACTGTGGGAAACACCGACGCTGCTGACCTGCAATGGATAAAGGGTCACATCGGTACAGGTGCGAAAGGTGCAACTGACGCCGTCTACCGGCCGGGAAAACAGCTGCGTGCCCTTGGCAATCACCTGCGGGCCGCTGAGAGCCTGCACCACCGGGTCAAAACGCACGTGGGTCACGCTCGGCAATGGACGCAGGTAGTTGGGGTAAACCTGTTGCAGCAGCGGGTGAGTGAGCTGCGGAAGATCGTCTTCGATTTTCAGGGCCAGTTTGGCGGTCAGAAAGGCGAAGCCTTCCAGCAGGTGCGCGGCACCTGGGTCGCTTGCCTGGTCACCCAGAAACGGCGCCAGCTGCGGATTATCTTCAGCGAACTCGCGTCCCAACTCGCGCAAGTAGCGAAGTTCTTCTGAAAAACGATCTTTTAGTGGCATGGCGCGAGCCTGTTTAGGGAAACTCTGAAAAAGACTTTCTGATTTGGCAAAATACCGCGACCCCACCCACCGAGTTTCCCGATGAAGCAGATGACCTTCGCCGACGCCGAGTACGCTGGCAAGCGCAAGCAAACCCGCAAGGAGTTGTTCCTGATCGAGATGGATCGGGTGGTGCCGTGGAAGGGCTTGATTGCTTTGATCGAGCCACATTATCCGAAAGGTGAAGGTGGCCGTCCGGCCTACCCGTTGATGGCGATGCTGCGTGTGCATCTGCTGCAGAACTGGTTCGGCTACAGCGATCCAGCGATGGAGGAAGCGCTGTACGAAACCACGATCCTGCGCCAGTTTGCCGGGCTGAACCTGGAGCGCATCCCCGACGAAACCACCATTCTCAACTTCCGCCGCTTGCTGGAGAAACACGAGCTGGCGGCCGGCATCCTCGCTGTCATCAATGGCTATCTGGGCGACCGCGGCCTGTCGCTGCGCCAGGGCACCATCGTCGATGCAACGCTGATCAATGCGCCCAGTTCGACCAAGAACAAGGACGGCAAGCGCGACCCGGAAATGCACCAGACCAAGAAGGGAAACCAGTATTATTTTGGCATGAAGGCCCACATCGGCGCCGATGACGAATCGGGTCTGGTGCACAGCGTAGTGGGCACGGCGGCCAATGTGGCGGATGTCACCCAGGTGGACAAATTGCTGCATGGCGACGAAAACGTGGTCTGCGCCGATGCAGGCTACACCGGTGTCGAAAAGCGGCCCGAGCATGAAGGACGTGAAGTTATCTGGCAGGTGGCGGCACGCCGCAGCACCTACAAAAAACTCGATAAGCGCAGCGTGCTGTACAAAGCCAAGCGCAAGATTGAAAAGGCCAAGGCTCAGGTGCGCGCCAAGGTCGAGCATCCGTTCCGGGTAATCAAGCGCCAGTTCGGTTACACCAAGGTGCGCTTTCGCGGCTTGGCCAAAAACACGGCGCAACTGGTGACACTGTTCGCTCTGTCGAACCTGTGGATGGCGCGCCGACATTTACTGACGAATGCAGGAGAGGTGCGCCTGTAATGCGGGAAATGGCCACCGGAGTGGGGTCCGGGTGGCGAAAACGTAAGAAATACTCGTCGAATTGATTGTTTTTTGATCATTTGGCGAGTTTAAAAGTTGCGCTAGGTGGTATGCCGGGGAAATACATGGCTACTTCAGACCATCCTTAGTGGGTTTAAGTTGTATGGGTTAGTTGTAAGAAGGTTCTGTAGGAAAGTTGTGGTTTGATATTTTTTTGGATTGCAAGGCTGTTTGTGAATGGTTCTTTTGGTTGGCGTGTTTCGTCAAGGTAATTGCAGGGCTTAGGTGTAATATTTTGTTTCTCTAGAAAATAGCATTGATTGCTAGTTATTTGCACTGCTACTGTTTGTTTGAAGTTACGAACGACATCCTTCAAGTCAAACATTGTTTTCCTCCATTAGGGTAGGGCCGTTTTTATCTTGGAAAAAGTTCAGGGGCGAACAGTCATGAATAAGAAGCTGGGCATGTTGGCGCGTGGGTTTTCTGCCCTTCAGCGCCATGGGGCACTCGTCGCTATGGTGGCCGGGATGTTGGCGATTGCTGTGGTGCTGGGCTGGCTCTGGTGGCTAGCGCCGCACTGGACCTGGCGCGACACGCAACCGTTGGCGCCTTGGCCGCTGCGCCTGGCCATCAGCGTGGTTTTGGTGGTGTTGCCGCTGTTGGCCTGGACCTGGCTGGTGCATCGTCGTCAGCGCCGTTTGCAGCTGGAGCGTGAGCAGCAGGCACAACGGGTGCAAGACCCTTGTCTGGTTCACCTGCAAGCCCAGGAACGCTCATTGGAAAACAATCTGGCGCGGGTTTGGGACAACCATCAGGGCCGTAGCCTGCACCAGATCCCCTGGTACTTGGTGCTGGGGGAAGAGAACGCCGGCAAGTCCAGCTTTATCAGCCGCTCCAGCCAGAGTTTCGCCCTGACCCGCACCGCGCGCAGTGGTACCGCGCAGACCACCTCGGATCCAGACCTTGCGTTCGACATCGACTGGTGGATCGGCGATGAGGCGGTGTTGATCGATCCGCCCGGTGAGTTCATCAGCCAGCCCGAGCGGCAACCGCAGCCGACGCCGGCTCCAGTCGCGCCCACTGAGAATGCGGCGGCGGACCCTGAAGCGGTCGCCGAGCCCGTGGTCGTTGCCCAAGTCAAACAACCCACCGGCCTGCCCGCCGGCGCCGAGAAACGCCTGTGGCACCATATGATCGACTGGCTGGCGCGCAGCCGCAGCCGTCGTCCGCTCAACGGCGTGGTGCTGTTGGTGGACATGGTCAGCCTCTTCGAGCGCCCGCCCAACGAGCGCCGCAATCTGGCCTATATGTTGCGCGCTCGCCTGAACGAACTAGGCCATGAACTGGGCACGCGCCTGCCGTTGTACGTGGTGCTGAGCAAGTTCGACTTGCTCGATGGTTTTGAAGAGTTGTTCGCCAAGCTTCCGGCGTCGGCGCGGGAAGAGGTGCAGGGGTTTACCTTCAGTCTCGAATCCGTCGGGGATTTTGATGCCTGGCTGGGTGAGTTGACGGTCGTCTATGACCGCTTCGTCGATGCGTTGAACAGGCAGGTCATACGGGCCATGGGTGACCCCGGGCCAGCCGAAGTGCGTGAGCGCCTGTTCTGCCTGATGCGTCAGCTCAGTGGCTCACGGGAGATTTTGTTGCGCTTTCTTGGCGATGTGTTGGGCAGTGATCGCTACACCACGCCAGCCCTGGTGCGTGGTGTGTATCTGTCGTCGGTGTACCAGCGCGGTGTGGTGGCCAACTTGTTTGTCGAGGCCTCGGCACGGGCCTATGGTTTTCCCGCACCGGTCAGCTCGGCCAAACCCCAGGGGCATTCGGTGGTGTACTTCGCCCAGCACCTGTTGCAGCGGGTGGTCTACCCGGAAGCCGGGTTGGCCGGGGACAACTTCAAGGTGGCACGGCACAAGCGTCGCCTGCTGCTCAGCGGTTCGGTACTGGCCGGGATTTCCAGCGCATTGCTGGTGGGCGGTTGGTGGTACTACTACAGTGTCAACCACGACAAGGCCGACCAGGTCCTGGCCCAAAGCCAGGCCTTCAGCAGCAAGGCCAGCGACCTGCAGGCAGACCCCACCGGGCTGAACTTGCTGGTGCCGCTGGATGAAATTCGTAAGGCTGTCACGGTGTATGGCGACTATCGAGCCACCTGGCCGCAATTGGCCGACATGGGCTTGTACCAGGGGCAGCTCATCGGGCCGATGGTCGATCAGGCCTACCTGAACTTGTTGTCCCGACGTTTCTTGCCCGCGATTGCCGAAGGCGCTGTAGAGGTCATCCGCCGCGCCGAACCGGGCAGCGACGAGCAACTTGCCGCGCTGCGCGTGTATCGCATGATCGAGGATCGCGACAATCGTCGTCCGAAGATCGTTGCGCAATGGATGGCCCAGCAATGGCAACAGGCTTATCCGGGGCAGGGCCAACGCCAGGCCGCCTTGATGCGTCATCTGACTTACGCGCTGTCCTATGCCGATGTCGAGCTGCCCGAACACCGCGAGCTCATCGCACTAACCCAACAGCAACTGCGCAAGCTGCCTATGGCGCAGCGGGTGTACATGACCCTGCGCCAGCAGGCCCAGGAACGCCTGCATGGCGAACTGGATTTGCGCAATGAAATTGGCCCGGCCTTCGACGTGGTCTACCGTCCCCTGAACGAACGCGACAGCGGTGCGGCGCTGGACGAAAACCTGACGCTGCCGCCGCTGCTGACCGCACGGGGCTTTCGGGATTATTTCGAGCCCAACAGCCAGAACGTCACCGAGCTGGCATTGATTGATCAATGGGTGCTGGGCGAGCGCCGCAGCCTGGATTATTCCGAGGCTGACCGCCGGGTGCTGACCGAGCGACTGCGGGGCTTGTACAGCGCTGATTACGTCGACAGCTGGCGCCGCGCGTTGAACCAGTTCGCCGTGACCGACTTCACTGACCTGGCCCAAACCCTGGAAGTACTGGGGCAAGTCACCGGCCCGGCCGCGCCGCTGCGTCGTCTGTTGGAAACCGTGCGTGACAACACGCTGATCTATCCACCATCCACCGGCAAGGACGAGGGCGCTCCCGGCGATGAGGCGGGTCGCACTCAGGCGCTCGGCATCCACCGCGCGTTCGCGGGCCTGTCCGGGTTGCTCAATGCCGAGCAGGACAAGCCCTCCTACTACGAAGAAACCCTGCGCGCGATCAGTGGCGTCTACGACTATGTTAAAGGTGTGCAGGATCAGCCGAACCCTGGCAAGGCGGCACTGGGCGTGGTGCTTACCCGGTTTTCCAAGTCCGATCCTGACCCGATCCGCAACTTGCAACGCATCGCTTCGGGTCTGCCCGAGCCACTGAACCGCCACGTTAACCAATTGGCTGTACAGAGCTCTCAGATGCTGAACATTACCGCGTTGCGCGAGTTAGAAAAACGTTGGGACAGTGAGATTTACAGCTTTTACCGTGACCGCTTGGCTGGACGCTATCCGTTCAAGGCCAGTGGCGAGGATGCCTCGCTGCAGGACTTCGTCGCTTTCTTCGGACCAAAAGGGCGTCTGCAACGGTTTCAGGACCAGTATCTGAACGTATTCCTCAAGGACAATCTGGATAGCCTGTCCACTGGAGACCAGGGCGGCCACTGGGTGCGCCAAGAGGTATTGGAGCAACTTGAAAAGGCTGAGCGCATCCGCGAAACCTTCTTCAACCCAGACGGCCAATTGGCCGTGCAACTAACCATCGAGCCGCTGGCCTTGAGTGCGACCCGCCTGAGCAGCATGTTCAGCGTCGATGGCCAGTTGATCCCTTATCAGCATGGTGCGCCGCAACGCACGGGGCTGGTGTGGCCGAACACCCTGGGCAATACCAATGGCAGCCAACTGACCCTGGTACACAGCACCGGCAACACCGCCAGTTTGAGTTATCGCGGACCGTGGTCACTGTTTCGGCTGCTTAGCCGCGGGCACCTCAATGGAAGAACCGACACCAGCGTGGACCTGACCTTTGCCGTTGCCGATGGGTTGATGCGTTATCGCATTGGTGCGGAGAAAGCCAACAACCCCATCACCCAGCGAAGTTTTGAAGGGTTTGCTTTACCGAGGACTTTGCTGGAAGAGCGGCGGCAAGCATCATCCGAGGATGAGGTCACCCTGTTGTAGAACTGCGCAATTTACCTCGCCAGCGCACCGCCCCCCTTCAAAGCGTCGAGGTAATCTCCTGCCGTGGCATAAAAAACCGCGCAAACAGCTCCGACTGAGATTTGATATTCAGCTTGCTATAGATATTGCGGCGGTGAACCTTGATGGTTTCTGTCGACAACGACAGCTTGCCGGCGATCTCTTTGTTGGAGAACCCACTGAGCAGTAACTTGAGCACGTCTTTTTCACGCGTCGTTACGTGTGTTTCCAACTGAGTGAGTGCCTCGGCCCATGGGGTCGGCTCGGCGAGGTTTTTTGTTTCACGATGACTCCAGCCCGGTAGTTCGCTGGACTGCGACGTAGCCCGATACAGCAGGTTTATCAATAGCTTACGCGCTTCCATCATATGCCGGTGCTTTCTGAAACTTGACCCGGTTCTCCCTCGCGCCGCTCCTATCTGGCTCCTGGAATCCGGGTCGTTCCAAGGAGTCATCATGGCAAAGATCAAGCTCACCAAGACCGCCGTAGAGTCGGCGCAACCCCAGGCGAAGGACATCGAACTACGGGATACCGTCGTGCCCGGCTTCCTTTGCAAGATTACCTCGACGGGACGCCGGGTGTTCATGCTCCAGTACCGCACGAACTCTGGCCAGCCCCGCAAGCCCTCGCTGGGACTCTACGGGGAGCTAACCGTCGAACAGGCGCGGGTCAAAGCGCAGGACTGGCTGGCCGAGGTTCGCCGGGGTGGTGATCCCGGCGGTGCCAAGGCCGAGGCGCGCAAGGCGCCCACGATGGCCGAGTTGTGCAAAAAGTTCATGGAGGACTACTCCAAGAAGCGCAACAAGGTCAGCACGCAGGACGGCTACCAGGGCGTCATCGACCGCAACATCATCCCGCTGCTGGGCCGCAAGAAGGTGCATGACGTGAAGCGGCCCGACATTGCGGGGCTCATGGAAAAGCTGGCCTACAAGCCGACCGAGGCCAACAAGACCTTCGGCGTGCTGCGCAAGATGTTCAACTTGGCCGAAGTCTGGGGCTTCCGCCCGGACGGCACGAATCCGTGCCGCCACGTCCCGATGTACCCGCCGGGCAAGGAAACCCGGCTCATCGTGGACGAGGAAATGGTGCGGATCTTCCGCCAGTTGGAGAAACTGGAGGCGGAGGGGCTGGAGAACTACGTCATCCCGTTGGCGATCCGGCTGCAATTCGAGTTTGCGGCGCGGCGCTCCGAAATCTGCCCGCTCGAATGGAGCTGGCTGGACTTCGAGAACCGGCGCGTGGTGTGGCCCGACAGCAAGGTTGGCGGCATTTCCAAGCCCATGAGCGAGGAAGCCTATCGGCTGCTTTCGACGGCGCCGCGTCTGGAAGGCTGCCCTTACGTCCTGCCGTCGCCGAACGACCCGGCCAAGCACCTGACCTTTGGCGAGCACTATGGCGGCTGGTGCCGGACGCTCAAGGCCGCCAGCGTGCCGCACGTAGGCACGCACGGCATCCGTCATCGCTCGACCACCGACATTGCCAATTCCGGTGTGCCGACCAAAGTGGGAATGAAGCTGACGGGCCACAAGACCGTGGCGATGTTCATGCACTACGTCCACACCGAGGACAAGCCGGTGCGCGAGGCGGCCGAGCTGGTGGCCAGCCGCCGCCAAGCCATCACGGGCGCGCGGCAGCTTGCGGAGGCGGTGGCATGAACGGGCGCCGGCCATCAGCAGCATCGCTCGCAGCGCCCGCGGCGCTGCTGGGCGACATTCGGGCACTGATCGAGGCGGCGCGCTTGCGCGCCGCCTCGACGGTGAATAGCGAGCTTACGATGCTCTACTGGCGCATCGGCCAACGCATCCACACGCAGGTCTTGGACAGGCGCCGGGGCGCCTACGGCAAGGAAGTTCTGCCCACCTTGGCTGCGCAGTTGGTGGAGGAGTACGGCAGCAGCTTTGCAGAGCAGAACTTGCGCCGCATGGTGCAGTTCGCCGCCACCTTCCCCGACGAGCGAATTCTCGTATCACTGATACGAGAATTGAGCTGGACGCACTTCATCGCCCTGATGCCGCTGAAAGACCCGCTCCAGCGGGACTACTACGCACAGATGGCCAGCACCCAACGCTGGAGCGTGCGGACGCTGCGCGAGCGTATCGACTCGATGCTGTACGAGCGCACGGCGCTTTCCCAAAAGCCGGAAGAAACCATAGCGCAGGAGTTGGCGACCCTGCGCGATGCGCAGCGCATGTCGCCGGCCCTGGTCATGCGCGACCCGTACATCCTCGACTTCCTGGGCCTGCGGGACACTTGGCAGGAAGGCGACTTGGAAGCGGCGATCATCCGTGAAATGGAGTCCTTCCTGCTGGAGCTGGGCGCGGGCTTCTCATTCGTCGCCCGGCAGAAGCGCATTCCGATCGACGACGAGGATTTCCACCTTGACCTTCTGTTCTACAACCGCAAGCTGCGGCGGCTGGTTGCGGTGGAGTTGAAGGTAGGTGACTTCAAGGCGGCCTACAAAGGGCAGATGGAGCTTTACCTTCGGTGGCTAGACAAGCACGAACGGGAGCCGGAGGAAGCCTCGCCGCTCGGGATCATCCTTTGCACCGGCAAGAAGCGCGAGCAGATCGAATTGCTGGAGCTGGACAAGTCCGGCATCCACGTTGCCGAGTATCTGACCGCCTTGCCGCCGAGGGGCGTGCTGGTGGAGCGGCTGCAACAGGCAACGCAACGGGCGCAGTTGCAAATCGAGCAGCGCAAGACGGACAACGAGTAGTCCTGTCCCAAGCAGTCGGGCGTCCCGGCGTGCCGCCGTCGCGCTGTCGTGCTGCGCATCGAGCTTCGCTGCGCGAGTCTCGCCCCTGTCGGGCTTCCATCACTGACGCCTCCGTCCCGGCTCGTTGATCCGGGCCTGCGCGCTCCGCTTGCCAAAAATCGACTCTGTGCAGTGGGCGGGTGTGGGCGGTCTTGCTGTTCCCTTCACCGTATCACGGCGTTCTCGCCGTCAAGGGCGGCGCGCGCCATGCGCGCTTGCGTCCTGGCGGCCGTCTGCGACCCCTGACTGCTTGCGCTGCGCCGTGCTGCCGCCGGTTCCGGGCAATTCCGCCCGAGCAACCGGAGCACGATCATGTCGCAACTGTCCTTTCCCTCGTTCGATTCCTGTCTGCTGGTGCGCGACGCGCACGGGCGCTATCTACCGGCATCGGCCGACGACATTCTGGAAGCTGCGCGCCAGGTCATTGACCGGAAAATGCGGCGCGGAGCAGAGTTCACTTCGCCGGCGGCGGTCAAGGAATACTTGCGTACAAAGTTGGCCAGCTTCGAGCATGAGGTGTTCGTAGTGCTGTTCATGGATACGCGCCATCGTCTGATCGAATACAGGGAGATGTTCCACGGCACTATTGACGGTGCGTCGGTGTATCCGCGCGAAGTGGTCAAGGAGGCGCTGCGGCTCAATGCGGCGGCGGTCGTCGTTTCGCACAACCATCCGAGCGGAAACCCCGAGCCGAGCGCGGCTGACCGGGCGCTGACCCAGCGGCTCAAGGAAGCGTTGGGTCTGGTGGACGTGCGCGTGCTCGATCACATCATCGTTGCGGGCAACGAAACGGCATCGTTCGCCGAGCATGGGCTGATCTAGCCCAAGGGGCTTCGGCCCCTTTTTGCTGCGCCTGGTGGCATAGCTATGGCCCTCGCGGCCTGATGCTCAGGCCGTCGCAACCTGAATCATCTCGTCGTAATGTTTCTTGTCCACCTCTTCCAGCCACTGGAAGATGTTCCCGATGACGCTGTGGCTTTCGCCTGCCAAGTTTTCTGCGGATTCCTCTGTTATCTCAATAACGTCGCTATGTGAATACTTATTGATAAAGCGGTAGATTTTTTCTTTAAGCTCTGGTGTCGTGATGGTGCAATCTTTTAGGCCAGCCTCCATCAATTGACTAATGTCGCTTCGACGCCTTGGATATTTGAAGGTGAAAAACGATTCAACAAGCTTTCGGGCGAGGTTGGCGGTCAAGAACGCCTCATCTCGATTGAGTGTTGTGTGCGCCCTATATTCGTAGAGCTTCTTGAAGATATAGTGGTACTCGGAACCGTAGTTCTTGAGTGAGTCGTCGGCATCCACAAGTAGGGAGTGACGAGGGGAGCCAGGTGGCGCATCCAGGCGATAAAAGAAGCAATTCTCGGCGTTGCCTTTTTTGACTCGATTCCTATTGGTGCCAGTGAACCAGTCTCTCACTAGCTTAAAGTAAGTGAAGTTGTGAGTCAGCACAAAAAGTTGCTTGGCTTCAGTGCATTGCGTTCTCAAAAACGAGTAGGCGTGAAACAAGTGATTAGAATCAAAGCTTGAGACCGGATCGTCAACGACGACGATCGTATCCTTGATGTTATTTCCATTTTCTTTGAGCTTCGTGATGAAATAGACAAATGCAATCGCAGTTTTCTCACCTTCGCTCAAATTCCCATCGTGCTCACCAACCCCGTTTCTGATGATCTCATAGCCTTTCTTCTTCTGATTGAAGTTCAGGCAAAGCTCAGAGCGGCCAATGAAGCGATGCAGGATGTCATTGAACTCCTTTGCCCCGACCGTTTCATTCGAGAGCGCCGCTTCTATGGCTCCGACCTCTAGACTAATTTTTTCAATTTCCTTATGGTCGTTCTTTGCTTCTGACTCAAGGTCATTGCACTTCTTCTCACTTCCAGCATAGTCAAACTCTTGCACCTCAGCCGCAGCAAAGTGAAGCTCCAGTGCCACCTTGCTTTTTGAGGTCTCAGATTTGAAATTTGAAGTCTTATTGTTGTGCTTTCCAACGAGAGCAACAATCGATTTCAGGATGTCATTGAAATTGGTGACATCGTCTTCAACCACATCCGAGATCTGAATGTCTGTCTTCCCAGGGTCTGTGATCTTGGCCTTCAGGGCTTCCCGCCAGGCGTCGATTTGCTGGTCGATCTTTTCAGCAGCAGTTGCGTAGTCCTTTTGAAGCTTCTCTGCCTCGGCCGATAGTTCTTTATAAAACTCGGTCGATGCGGGAAACTGATTAGCTGGAGCGCCTTGAGATTCAATCCATGTCGCCGCGTTCTGAAGTCGGCTCTGAAACTCCGTGAACTCCTTGCTGAAGTGGGCAGCAAGCGCCTCGGCACGAAGCTGGGCGAACGGAGAGCCGCAGAACTCGCAGGATTGCGAGTCGTGGTTTTTATGGATTTCCAAGCCTGCTTGAACCCATTCGCGGATTTCCGGGTTATCGGTCAGCCGCTGGATTGCTTGATTGACCGCCGTAGTCCCAATCAAATCTCTGATGCGGCCCGCCGCTTTCTTAAAGTAGTCCGGCTCAATGGCCGTTGAGGCGAAAGCAATGCTTGGAAGCTGATCTGGCTTGGCGGCATTCGTAAGGTCGATAACCCTCTCATCTGGAAGAACCGACTCCGCCTTGATAATTGTCTCGCCGTTATTCTGTATGAAGTTGAAGAGCTTGCGGCGGTCGTAATTCAAGTAATAACTGTCGCTCGTATCAATCGCCTGAAGTCCAAGCTTCATTTTCTTGGCAGCATTGGTCAGGAACTTCTCTAATGCCTCACGCTGCTTCTTGATATCGCTTTGCTTGTCGTCGTGAGCCTTCTTTTTCGACTGAAGCTCGCTCTTCAGCTTCTCCAGCTTCTGCAAGTCATCAATCTTCTCTTTCGCAATAAGAAGGATGCTCTTTACGGATTTGTCCCAATCAATGTTCTCATGCACGAAGCGTTGATTGAAAACATGAATATTCAATTGGGATGAGTGGAGTGTGGATTCCGTGATCGTTGAGCCATCCTCCAGAACTACTGAAAATTGGCCCGTGCTGAAGCGGGGAACCATCGAGCGAAGCTCAAAGCAAGAGAATAGATTCGATAACGTTGACTTGCCTGTTCCATTCCAACCATAGACCAGGTTGTACCGGCCGAACTTTTGGATCTTCGTTCCATTGAAGTCGCTGAAGATTCCGAACTGTTTGAGGCGGTTGATGCAGACAATCATCTCTATATCTCCGTGTTCTTGCTTTCCCATCATTTGCTTGCGAAACAAATGGTAAACGAAGAGTCCTCTTGCGTCTCCGCTTCGCGGATCGCGCTGCTCCAGGTTCGCTAGTCGCTCATCCCTGGCGGGACTGGCTTCGCCAGCCTTCCGCATCGCTGACGCCTACGGCCCGGCTTCCAGCTTCGGGCCTGCGCGCTTCGCTTGCGTGCGGTCAGCACAAAGGGATGGCCGTTGCCTTGTCCAGCCGTCTCCCCTGACTTCATCACCTTACCCGCGACCGTAGCCCGCGACCGTGTGCCGTCAAGGCGCGCAGGGCCGTGTCCTCGGCTGCGCCTGCGGGCCGCACCAACCCTGCGCTTGGCTCCTTGACGGCCCCCGTCCGCGCGCTCCTTTGGGCGCGGGCGATGAACTCAGGAAAGACGGTGGCAACAGGGCCAACCGGGTTCCTCGTGCCGACCGCACCAAACAGCCGAAAGGCTGGGCTCCGAATCTAGAAATCCGGTGTGCGGTGTGAACAGCAAACCTCTTTTGTCAGGAGAAAGACCATGCAACTCGCATCCCGTTTCGCTTTCCGCTCCCCCTCGCTGCGCAGCGATTACCCGCTGTCCGACGACCAGATTCACCGCGTGGCCCCGTCCATCTTCGCGGATGCCCCGCACGAGAGCCGTTCGCAGCGGTACGCCTATATCCCCACCGCCGCCGTGCTGACCGAGCTTCGCAAAGAAGGCTTCCAGCCTTTCATGGTGACGCAAACCCGCGTGCGCGACGAAGGCAAGCGCGAGCACACCAAACACATGATTCGCTTGCGCCATGCCAGCCAGATCAACGGCGCGGAGGCCAACGAAATCGTGCTGCTGAACTCGCACGACGGCACCAGCAGCTATCAGATGCTGGCCGGAATGTTCCGGTTCGTGTGCAGCAATGGCCTTGTCTGCGGCAACACCGTGGCCGATGTGCGAGTGCCCCATAAAGGCGACGTGGCCGGTCTGGTCATTGAGGGGGCTTACGAAGTCTTGAGCGGTTTCGATCGGGTGAAGGAATCGCGCGATGCCATGCGCGGCATCACCTTGGACGATGGCGAATCCGAAGTGTTCGCCCGCGCCGCGCTCGCCCTCAAGTACGACGACCCCGACAAGCCCGCGCCCATCACGGAATCGCAAATCCTGATGCCGCGCCGCTTCGACGACCGCCGCCCCGACCTGTGGAGCGTGTTCAACCGCACCCAAGAAAACCTGACCCAAGGCGGGCTGCGTGGCCGCAGCGCCAACGGGCGCCGACAGCAAACCCGCCCGGTGCAGGGCATCGACCAAAACATCCGACTAAATCGCGCCCTCTGGCTGCTGGCCGATGGCATGCGCCAGTTGAAAGCCTGAATCCCCACGCGGCAGGGGCAGGCAGCAGCCCTTGTCGCTTTCTTCGCTGCTGCATCCCTGAACCGATAGGAGTTATCACCATGAACGCCGTTACCCAAACCGAAGCCCGCGCCATCAACACCGCCGCCGCTATCCCGCTGGAAGCCGCTGATCCGACCAAGAACCTGATTCTGGTTCCGCTGTCGCGGCTGGTGTCGCGTCCCACTGGCCGCAACGTGCGCAAGACCCCGCGCATGTCCATTCCCGAACTCGCCGCCAGCATCCAGCGTGTCGGCCTGCTGCAAAACCTCATCGTGATTGCCGCCGCCGATGGCGAGCATTACGAGGTCGTGGCCGGTGACCGTCGCCTCGCAGCGTTGAAGCTGCTGGCGAAAAAGCACCGCATTAGCAAGGAATGGGAGGTGCCTTGCCTGCTGGTGGCCGATGGCACCGCCCGCACGGCCAGCCTCACCGAGAACGTGCAGCGCGAAGCCATGCACCCCGCCGACCAGTTCGAGGCGTTCGCCGCGCTCGTGGCCGAAGGCCGCAGCATCGAGGACATTGCAGCGGATTTCAGCGTCACGCCGCTGGTGGTGCAGCGCCGTCTGAAACTCGCCAACGTGTCGCCGCGCCTGCTGGCCGACTACCGGGCCGAGGCCGTGAGCCTTGACCAGTTGATGGCCCTCGCCATCACCGACGACCATGCTGCGCAGGAAGCCGCGTTCTACGATGCGCCCACATGGCAGCGCGGCCCGCACAACCTGCGCGACCGCCTGACCGAACGCGAAATCGACGCCTACCGGCATCCGCTGGTGCGCTTTGTCGGGCTGGACGGCTACGAGCAGGAAGGCGGTGGCATCCGCCGCGACCTGTTCGCGGAGGGCGACAAAGGCGTGTATCTGACCGATGCCGCACTGCTGGAACGGCTGGCGCAGGACAAGCTGGCAGGTATCGCCGCCAAGGTGCAGGCCGAGGGCTGGGCGTGGGTGGATGCCACGCCGGGCATGACCCATGCCGATCTGCAAGCCTTCCAGCGTGCGCCAAGGGAACGCCGCAGTCCGAACAAGCGCGACGCGCAGCGCATCGAGAAGCTGCAAACCAAGCTGCACGAACTGGCCGAGGCGGTGGATGCCGCGCTGGACGACGAGGACGAGGAAAAGGCCGATGCCTTGCAGGAAGAAGGCGAACGCCTGGGCGAGCAGTTGCAGGCGCTGGAAGATGGCTTGCTGGACTATGCGGCCAACGTGAAGGCCGCAGCCGGTGCCATTGTCACCATCGACCGCGACGGGCAGGCCGCGATTCATCGCGGGCTGCTGCGCGAAGCGGAGGCCAAGGCACTGCGCACGCTGGAGCGGCTGCGGCAGGGTTTCGGCAGCGAAGGCGAAGCCGCGAACGAGGACGCAGGCGAGGACGACGAGCAGCCCAAGACCGCCGCCATGTCTGACCGACTGGCGCAGCGGTTGAGCGCGCACCGTACCGCTGCGCTGCAAATCGAAGTTGCACGGCATCCGCAAGCAGCGCTGGCCGCCGTGGTGCATGGCATGGTGCAGACCGTCTTGCAGGAAAGGCACTACGGGCACGACCTGCCGCTGGGTGTGCGCCTCACGGTGCAAGACCGGCTGGAAGGCATGGCCCCGGACTGGCCGGAATCACCCGCCGCCGTGGCGCTGCGCGAACTGCAACAGGTGGCAGGCGAAACCTTGCCGGAGGACAGCGCCGAACTGTTCGCCGCGCTGCTGGCGAAATCACAGGATGAACTGGTGCGGCTGTTGGCCGTGTGCTTAGCTTCCACGGTGGACGTGGTGACGCCTCGCGCCACGCCGCACCAGCCCGGCGCGGAACTGGCGCAGGCCGTGGGGCTGGATATGGCCGCGTGGTGGCAGCCCACCAATGAGGGTTACTTCCGGCATGTGCCGAAGGCCGCGATTCTGGAAGCCGTTGGCGGGTTCGCGCCCTCGCACGTCACCCGACTGGCGAAGTTGAAGAAGGGCGACATTGCCAGCGAAGCCGAACGGCTGGCCGCTGGCACCGGCTGGATGCCCGCCATCTTCCGCTCCGAAGGCCCGCAGCAGACCGGGCAGGACGCGCCGGCGGATGGCGAAGCCGAAGCACAGGAAGAAGTGGCCGCCGTGGCGGATGACCAGCCGCAGGCCGAGGCTTTGGCCGCGTGACTTCGCACCGTAGATAGCGCCCCGGTTCCGGCCGGGGCGCTTCATGTTGAGGATGCCTGCCATGACCCACCAACCCGCAAACCGCCCCCGCATAGCTGCGACCTATGCCTCCGGCACGGTGCGCGCCCGCCGCTGGCACGGCGACGGCGACGTGCGCGGCTACCGTCCGCCGCGTGGCTGGACGGCCCGCGCCGACCTGACCGATCTGCATCCCCTCACGGGCCGCGCCTTGCCGCGCGCCGTGTGGTGGATCATCGAAACCAAGGAATAACGAGCCGCACCGGCCCCAAGCCGTGCCGCCTTGGGGCCGGTGGTCGAAAACTCCGGGCGCGGCGGTGGCCGCGCCCGGTTTCACTGCTCAAAGCCAAAACGCCCCATCGCCGCCTTCGGACAGGCGGCGATGGGGCCACGCACAAGGGCGCTCGTGCGCGAAATCCACGAAGCCAGCAAGTGTGGCGGCGCATCGCGCCGCCAACGATTCGACCGAGCCCCGCCGCAATGGGCGGGGCTGGTGTGGCTACGCCCCGGCTTGCTGCGGCAGGTTGCACGAAAGCGTGCCGTCCCCGACGCTGGCGGTTCGTTGTCTGTACGTCACGAAAGACGGTTCACCGACACGCCGCCCAGCCTCGCTTCTATGGAGCTTCCACACCACGCCTCAGTATGTGGCCGTGAGCTGCGGCAGGGGCGCTCTGGCCTTGTCGTCGGGGCATTGACCTGGCCCGCGTCAGGGCGCAAGCCGGTGCAGCCGTCACGCGGGGATGCCGAGTTGGCCACGTCTCCATTCGGGAGCGGGCGGCCTGTGCGTCCTTGTCTTGTTGTGAATCCTGGCGGTGGCGCGGCTGCGCCTTGTGCTTGATGGCCGCAACCTTGCAGCGAAAACAATTTCCCCTGCGCTGCGCGCATTCCTCGCGGGACAAATTCTTTTCGCTTCCAGGTTCTCCACGTTGTTGCGACCGCTGTGCGGTGCGACCAGCCCATCCCCCGCCGGCCGGATCACAACAAGGACGCACTGGCGCGACCTTGTTCAACCCGAAAGGAGAAACATCATGGCTAACATCGGCACCTTCACCGCAGAGAAAGACGGCTTCACCGGCACGCTTCGCACCCTGACGCTCAACGTCAAGGTCAAGCTGGTTCCCAACGACAAGGGCGACACCGAGAACGCCCCCGACTTCCACCTGCAAGCGGCTGGCCACGAAGTCGGCGCAGCGTGGAAGAAGACCAGCGAGGCCGGGCGGGAATACCTGTCCGTATCCATCGACGACCCTTCGTTCCCGGCGACGGTCTATGCCCGCCTGATCGAGAACGAGGACGGCACGCACGACCTGATCTGGTCGCGCAACAAGCCGAAGGCGGCCTGACAGCCGCTTACCGCGTCCCGCCCACTGCGGCGGGGCGCGATGCTGCTGATCGCAGCACCGCACGCGCAGGATTTCTGCTGCTGCCGCGTGCTGGATACGCCCGTCACGGCGGGCCTGCATGCGTGCCTTGTGGCTCGCAATCCGTGTCAACGAGCGGTGTGTGGCGTGTCGGCGCTGTAAGCGCCGCCGGGCTTTCGGGCTTCGCCCCGTGCCGGCAAGCCGTCACGGCCATCCGGCTTCAATCCCTCACGCCTTCGCGCCTGCGGCGCTGCGCGCTCCGCTTGCTGCAATTCAGTACCACACGCCAACGCGCTAAGGCGTGTCGGGCTCTTCCAATATCGCCCTGAGTTCCTGGCGCACCTGTGCCAGCAATTCATCAGCTTCGCGGGTGCTGTCACCGGCATAAGCCAATGTGAGCAGCGTGAGCGGATGCACTTCCATGACCTCGCACAGATCGGCCAGCTTCTGGATGGTTGGGCTTTTCAGGTCGCGCTCCAGCGTGCTCATGTAGGTGCGACTGGACACGTTGGAGAACGCTTCCTGGCTCAAACCACGCGCCTTCCTTACCGTCCGAATCGCCGCTGCCAATGAGTTCTTCGCTGCCACCTATGGTTTCCCCAAAAAACCAAGATGACAGCCCATTGCGCCCTATAGGACTACAATCTATAGTGTTCATTTGGTGGTGATGTTTTCCTTTTCCGTGCTTTTACGGAGATCCGCATCTGCGGATTTCCTCAGACCCAGGGAACCGCATCCGTGTCTTTCCTGACTTCCACCAATACGCCTTCGTGCCTCTCCGCTTTTGCGGCTTCGTGCGCTTGCGCATACGTGCATCCGTCCGCAGGCACAGATGCGCCTCGGCGATTGCGTGTGTTCGTGGAAGGGGCGCGGCCTTGACCACGCTTGTCACCGAGGAAGACCGGGTGCACCTACTGGCCCACGGCCTCACCCGCGCCGCAGGCCAGGAATGTGACCCGCTGCCCGTGGTGCGCCTGTTCACACCGGACGCACATGCGACCTGGCTATTGGCCGCGCTCGATCCGACCGATGGCGATACGGCCTACGGCCTGATCGACCTCGGGATCGGGATGCCTGCCCTGGCGACGGTGAAGCTGTCCGATCTGGCGTCCATCGTCGGGCCGCTCAAGCAGCCCGTGATACGAGATCGGTATTTCCAGCCGACGCGGCCGCTGTCGGAATACGTTCGACTGGCTCAGGAAAACGGTTCGATCACCGATTGACGCATTCCAGCGCGACCAGGCAAAAAGTATCGCATTGTGACTATTTCGGTCTTAGCCAAGACCTGGCAAGTCTTGATCCGCATGCTTGCACCAGGGTGGTGCGCTCCTGACCAAAACAGTCATGATGCCAGGCGCGAGATTCGGCACGGTGTTCAATGCTGCACCCCATTTCCGGGCGGTGCAGTCGTCGCATTTAGACGATTTCGGCAATGCACTGGAGCGAATCTGTCTTGACACCAGCAGTTAAAGCGTAACCCGAGTTTGATGACCACTTGATGGCGATTCGATAGCTCCCGCACAGCGGAATTGTGGCGACGTTCCCAGAAACAGGGAGGTTTCGCCATGACTGACCGCAGCAGCCAACACTGGTATCCCACGGCCGCGTATCTCTACACGCTGCACCTCGATGGCCCAGCGCTGGCTTGGGAGTATTTGCGCAGGAATCCAAGCTACCGGCGCGACTGGCTACGCCGGCGTCGCAAGCCTGATGCGGCGCAGGCCTGGGGCCTGCGCCTGCTGGAAGATCCCGGCCTGGATGCGCGCGACGCACATCCTGCTTGGTTCCCCGATCACGATGCCGTGGTGCAGCTATACCCCGACGCCGACCCACCACCCGATGCGCATACCTTCGAGTTCTGGCGCATTCCTGGGCGCAAGCAACTGACCCACGACGGCAAGCGCCTGGTGCTCGTATCGCATTGGCCAGGCTGCTGCGTTCGGCTGGCACTCGCACCCGACCTGGAAGATGGTTCGGCCTATCTCTACGCCACACGCGCCTGCGCCACGCCCTGTGCGCGCTACCGCACGCTCGCTGCGAAGCTGGATGCGCTATCTGCCGCAACCGTGGCCACGCCTGTGGCAACAGCCCGCTCCCGCCCCACGCCCGCCGCGCTGCTGGAACTGCATACCTTGCAAGCGCTCGACGCGACCCTCGCGGGAGCCTCCTTGCGCGAGGTGGGCGAAGGTCTGTTCGGCGCGGATGCCGTCGCGGCCGACTGGCACAAAGACAGTGCATTGCGTGCCCGCGTACGGCGGCTGGTACGCCGCGGCGATGAGCTGATGCACGGCGGCTACCGCCGACTAGCGCAGCTTCCAATGTTCCCGTCGCATTAGGGGGGACGTTTCTCGACCCGTGCGAATCGTCCCTTAGCAAGAAGCCTTGCTTTCTTGAGAGTGCCTCTATCCGGCCGCGTGGTGTGGCCGGGCTTGATGGAGGTACATCCCATGCGACCTGCTCCCTCGCGGCCTGCCGCCGCTGCCGTCACTGCGACCTCGCAGCCTCAACGCTACCTGACAAACGACGAAGCCGCCGACTACCTGCGGCTGTCGCCGCGCACGCTGGAGAAGCAGCGGGTGATCGGCGGCGGCCCCAAGTTCCGCAAGTTCGGCCGCCGCGTCATGTACGCGGTGTCCGACCTCGATGCCTGGGCCGACCAGCGCAGCTACGAGGCCACGTCCGATCCCGAATACGCCGAGCGCCACGCGGGCGACTACCGTGATGGCCGCTGATCGTCGGCGCGTGGGTGGCCTTCGCCATGTCCAGCCCGCCAGGGCAAGCCTTGCCGCAGCGCGAACAGCTCGATCTGTTCCGCGCGCTGCCGGGCGACATGGCGCCACGCGATTCCCAGGACTTGATGGCCTTTCCGTTCTTCTCGCTTGCCAAGTCGCGGCGCACGGCGCCGATCGACTTCCGCAGCGGGAACGTCACCATTCGCGTGGAAGGCACGCAGGAGCACGGCATCGCAACGATATGGGATGCCGACGTGCTGATATGGGCCGCCTCGCAGATCGTGGAGGCGCGCGACGCGGGCCTGCGCCCGTCGCGCTGGATACGCGCCACGCCTTACGAGATTTTGCGCTTCATCGGGCGCGGCACGTCCCTCAACGACTACCAGCGCCTGAAGGCCGCCCTCGACCGGCTGCAATCGACCACGGTGGCCACGTCCATCCGCGAAACCACGGGAAGGCGCTTGCATCGCTTCTCGTGGATCAACGAGTGGAAGGAACTCGCCGACGCCAGCGGCACCCCGCTGGGCATCGAGCTGATCTTGCCGGACTGGTTCTATGCCGGCGTGCTCGACGCCGCCCTGGTGCTGACCATCGACCCGGCCTATTTCCGCTTGAAGGGCGGTATCGAACGCTGGCTGTACCGCCTGGTGCGCAAGCATGGCGGGCGGCAGGAGCACGGCTGGCAATTCGACTTCCGACACCTGTACCGCAAATCCGGCAGCGCGGCCCGCTTCTCGGACTTCGCCTACGACGTGCGCGCCCTGGTGGCGCGGCAGTCGTTGCCCGGCTACGTCCTCGGCATCGAGCGGATGCCGGACGACAACACCGAGCTGCTGACCTTCCGGCCCGTGCCGCACGCGGCACGGGGATAACTGCGGGAGAACCTGTGGACGGCCTCGTGCTATCAGGAGTACCGGGTATCGTGCTATCAGGAGTACGACCCTCGTGCTATCAGGAGTACGAAAACGCCGGAAAGCCAACAACGGCGCGGGTTTGCGTTCCCTCTAACTTACCTAACAAGAAATACATAACTTTTAGTAGAAGCGCGCCGTTTCGGTGGACAACCACGAAACGGCACGGCCAGGCCGGCTTTCCAGCTCGGAGGGCCGCGCCATGATCTTCGCGTTTCTCAACCAGAAAGGCGGCGTCGGCAAGACCACGCTCGCCACGCACATCGCCGGCGAACTGGCGATGCGCGGCCTGCATGTCATCCTGCTGGATGCCGACCCGCAGGGGTCATCGCTCGACTGGACGCAGCGGCGTAGCCAGCAGGGCCTGCCCCGTCTGTTCAGCGCCGTGGGCCTTGCCCGCGAAACGCTGCATCAGGAAGCGCCAGAACTCGCCAGGCGGGCCGATCACATCATCATCGACGGCCCGCCGCGCATCGCCGCCCTCGCGCGTTCCGCGCTGCTGGCGGCCGAGCGCGTGCTGATCCCCGTGCAGCCCAGCCCCTACGACGTATGGGCTTCTGCCGAGATGGTCGCACTGATCCGCGAAGCACAGGTGTTCCGGCCAGCGCTGCGCGCGGCCTTCGTCATCAACCGGCGCGTCAGCACCACCATCATCGGCAGGGAGGCACGGCAATCGCTGGCCGAACAGCCGCTGCCCGCGCTGCGCTCGGAGATCCACCAGCGCATCGTCTTTGCCGACAGCGTAGCCGCTGGCCGGCTCGCCCGCGAAACCGCGCCCGACAGCGCCGCTGCCCGCGAGATCGCCGCGCTCACCGACGAACTGCTGCGGTGGCCGACATGACTGGGAAGCCACCACCACGCAGCAAGCGCGTCGGCATCGGTGCGCGTCCCCCAGCGAATCCGCACGCCGAAGCGTGGATTCGCCAGGGCGACGCAGATGCCGTGCAGAAAGGCGACCTCTACACCGCTCGACTGACGCTCGACATCACGCCCGCCATGCGGGCGCGCATCAAGGTGTCGGCCTTCACGCGAGGCGTGACCGTAGCCGAACTGCTGCGCGACCTGCTGGAGCGGGAGTTTCCCCCGGAGGGCACGCCGTGAACGCATCCGCTTCGACCGCCCACACCCCCAAAGCAAGTGCGCCCACGGCTGCGCCGCCGCCGGCGCCTTCGACACTCGCCGGCCAGGCCGGCAACGTGCCGCTGACGCGCGTGGCGCTGGCCTACATCGAACCGCGCTTCAAGCTCTACCTGCGCTTCGGCGAACCGGCGCGCACGCTCCAGCTCGACCGCTGGCGGCGCTGCGCCGTGTTCCTGCCGAACGCGGTTCTGTGCCGCATCCGTTGGCAGGCCAACGACTACGGCACGATCCGCTGGCAGCTCATGGTGATGCAGACCGCCACGCCGCTGGACGCCGTGCAGCGCATCCCCGGCGTGCAGCCGGGCGCGCGTCTGCTGCTGCACGCCGAAGGCGATGCCAACGTGCGCGCCGTGCTGGAACGCATCGACGGCATCGAGGCGCTGGGCATCGCAGCCGCAGACACATCGCCCGCGTACTGGCGCACGCTCGCGAACCGGCTCGCAGCGCGCTCGGCGCTACCCACATACACCGCAGAACGGCACGCCGCCTGGCTGGCCGGGAGGGCATTGCCATGACCACGATTTCCACGACCGGCCCCGTGCCGCATCCTCGCTCGCGCCTGCGCGCTCGCCTCGTGCTGGCAGGCTTCGCCACCGTCGGCCTCGCTGCGCTGGCCTGGGCGGCGTTCGTGCAGCCCCTGCCGCGAATGGCCTACAACCCGTCCGACAGCGTGGCGGTCGGTTGGTATCGCATCGAACCGTTCGACCCGCGCACCGCCTCGCGGCCACGTCCGCTGTCCGTGGACAGCATCGTGCTGATGCCGCTGCCCGACAGGGCCGCCATGCTGGCTGCGCAGCGCGGCTACCTGCCGACCCGCGTTCCGCTGCTCAAACGTGTGGGCGCAGTCGCGCCACAACACGTTTGCATCGTCGCCGGCCAGGTTCGCATCGACGGCGTGCCGGTGGCCGCCGCCCTGCCTGCCGACCGGCTGGGCCGGCCGCTGCCATCCTTGCAGCTTTGCCGCCGTCTCCAACCGGGCGAACTGTTCCTGTTGAGCGCGACCAACCCGGCGTCGTTCGACAGCCGCTATTTCGGGCCGGTCAGCGCGTTCGCCGTGATCGGCGTTGCGCATCCGATCTGGCTGGAGACACGTCCATGATGGCCGCCGATTCGCTGCACTTTGCCGCGCCTCTCATCGTGCCATCGGGCATGTCGTTCTACTGTTCGTCGCCGTGTCGTCGCGCGTGCAGTGCGGGTGCATTCGCACCGCACTTCGCGCTGCCTTCGGCGCAGCCGCCCAACGTGCAGGCGTCTTGCCTCGAACGCGCCTGGCCTGCGGCCATTGGCGTGTTCGCCGGCGGGCTGGCTGCTCGTGCAGCAGCGCCGCCGGGCCGCCGATGCCCGGAGCGGGAGCGAGGGGCAAAGGCGGAAGGCAAGACAAAAGGGTTCGGCACTCTGCCGCCCGCAAAGCCAGTCTGCACGTGGGGGTGGCGCGGCACGGCGCGGCTTCGCCGCCGTGCCGCGTGGGGCGCGAGGCACGCGCCGATGCAGGCATGTCCGCGTGCTTCGCACGCTCGGACACGCCGGAGCTTGCAGGGAGCACAGCCATGACCGACCGCGGCGACCATGATTTCTGGGTGCGCCCTGGCGCGCCGAAGAACCGAGGCAAAGGCCAGGGCCAGAGCTTCGTTTCCAAGGTGCTCAAGCAGGCTGGCAAGGCCAGCGGCGGCAAGTCGGCGGTGCGCCGTCCTACCGCTGGCGGGAGCGGCCAGCACGCCGGCCAGCGGCCCGGCTCACGGCTTGGACGCGGCCATACGGCGGCGCGCTTCGCAGGCGCAAAGCTGACCCCTATGTCACGGCGCGTGACCATCAAGACGCTGCTGGTCAACCAGCGCAACGCCAGTCCGCAGTCGCTCGCCAAGCACCTGCGCTACATCGAGCGCGACGGTGCCGGCCGGAACGGCGAGCCGGGCCGTGCCTACGGGCCGCAGACCGACGAAGCCGACCTCGATGCCTTCAAGGAACGCTGCCAGGACGACCGACATCATTTCCGCTTCATCGTCTCACCTGAAGACAGTGCGGAGCTGGACGACCTGCGCACCTACACCCGGCACCTGATGAACCGGATGGAGGCCGACCTGGGGACGCGGCTGGATTGGGTGGCGGTCGATCACTGGAACACCGACAACCCGCACACGCACCTGATCGTGCGCGGACGCGACGATACCGGCAAAGACCTCATCATCGCGGGCGACTACATCGCCCACGGCTTCCGCCATCGCGCCGCCGAGCTGGCGACGGAATGGCTGGGGCCGCGCACCGAACTGGAGATCCAGCAGACCTTGCAGCGCGAGGTGGAGCAAGAGCGGTGGACGAGCCTCGACCGCACGTTGCAGCGCGAGGCCGGCGAGGATGGCCGGGTGCAGATCGAACGCTTCAACGAACCCCGGCTGCAACGCCAGCGCCTGCTGCTGATCGGCCGCCTGCAACACTTGCAGCGCCTGGGCCTGGCCGACGAGGTGCAGCCCGGCACCTGGGCCGTCCATGCGGACGCGGAGAAGACCTTGCGTGCCCTGGGCGAGCGTGGCGACATCATCCGAACGATGCAGCGGGCCATGAGCGGCAAGCCTCGCGAGCTGGCGGTGTTCGAGCCGGGCGACGACGGCCGCACTATCGTCGGTCGCGTGGCTGCTAAGGGTCTGGCCGACGAGCTGCACGACCGCGGCTATCTGGTCATCGACGGGTTGGACGGCAAAGCCCACTACGTCGCGTTGGACGCCCGCGACGAGCTGGCGAACTATCCCATCGGCGCGGTGGTGGAGGTACGCGGTTCCGCCGAGGTGCGGGCGGCCGACAAGAACATCGCCACGCTGGCGAGCAATGGCCTGTACCGCACCGATCACCACCTGGCGATCGAGCAAGGCCGAGCCAAGCCCGGCCGCGACCCGCAAGAGGCTGTGGCGGCCCATATCCGCCGGCTGGAAGCCCTACGGCGGGCCGGCATCGTGGAGCGCGTGGCCGAGGGGTTATGGAAGGTGCCGGACGACTTGGCCGAGCGTGGCCGCCAGTACGACGCGCAGCGGCTGGGCGGCGTGGCGGTCGAACTGAAATCGCATCTGCCGATTGAACGGCAGGCCCGCGTCATCGGCGCGACCTGGCTGGATCAGCAGTTGATCGGCGGCGGCAAGGGACTGGGCGACCTGGGCTTTGGCGGCGATGCTAGGCAAGCCTTGCAGCAGCGCGCCGACTTCCTCGAAGAACAGGGGCTGGCCCAGCGGCGCGGGCAGCGGCTGATTCTCTCCCGGAATCTGCTGGAAACGCTGCGCAATCGGGAGCTGGCGCAGGCCGCCCAGCACATTGCCGCCGATAGCGGATTGGAGCATCGGCACGTCACAGACGGGCAGCGCGTAGCCGGCATCTACCGGCGCTCGGTCATGCTCGCCAGCGGTCGCTATGCGCTGCTCGATGACGGCATGGGATTCAGTCTGGTGCCTTGGCGGCCGATAATCGAGCCACGACTGGGGCAGCAGATCGCCGCGACTGTACGCGGCGGCGGTGTGTCATGGGAGGTTGGACGGCAAAGAGGTCCTGGGATTGGATCGGGGCCGTAGGCTGTCGTACCGAGTTAAGGTGTCGAGCAGCGTTTTGGCCCTAGCTTCTGTGCTCCGTTAAGACGACTAGTCTGTGCTTATCGACGACGCTGTGGGTGCATGGTTGCTTGCCAATTCCGGTGCAACTCGCAAACGCGCTGCCCCGACCTGAACTGCCCATTCAACGATCTGCCCGGCCAATATATCCGTGGCGACACCGAACGCGCTCACCACATCGGCCTCTCGCTTGCTGCCTGTGGCTTGGATTGCTTCGAAGCGTCTACTGGCAATAGCAGTCCGTTTGGCCGGATCGACCAGTTGCACATCGAGCCGAACCGCGGCGATCGCTTCAGTGCCGCGGTATTCGAGCTGGAACGCCCGCAGCGTACTGCGCAACTCCATATCGGCGCTCATTGGGGTGCTATCGGTAATCACGGAAGTCGACCGCCCATCGCGCATGAAGGCTTCGACGATTCGGTCACGCAGCAGCACCGGTGCGGGGTCGGCCCAACGCACTCCTTGCCAAGCCGACAAGCGACCATCGGGCTGCGCAATGAACAGCCGCTCCGAATCCAGGACGCGACTACTCTCAGGGGCGTAGACGCGCAGCGCCCCGGGTCCCGGAACGGCGCGCGGCGTACTCTCCGCCTGGGCGATGTGATAGTCGGGCAATTTGTAGGTGACCATTGGAGCTGCTTTGGGAAGCACACTGCACGCGGACAAGCCGAGTACTAGCGTCATAGTCACGGCAGCGACGGGAATCATCCTGGCGGAAGTGTTCACGGCTTGGTTTCCTCAATGTTCTCTCCACCGAGCAGGTATTGCGCCGGATTGCGATCCAGTCGGCGCAGCACGGTGTTTAGATTGGCCAGCGCCTGCTGGAGTTCGTGCATGGCAGGACCTGTGGCGGCCAAGCCCTGGTTCAGCGATTCCTGATTGTTTTGCAGTAGCGTCTCAACCCTGAAAGCGGCGCGTTCGAGGGATGCCGTTGCATCACGCGTGTTCACCATGATTTGCTTACCATCGTTATTTAGTAGCAGGTTGGCATCGCGAAGAGTGCTATTTGCTTGGCGCACGGCAGCTGTCGATTCTCTGCTTGCTTCGGTCAGATTGCTGATTAACGTCGCGATCTCGGCCCTCTGGTCAGCGACCGCGCCCGTGGTCTGTTCAAGATTCACCAGACTGCGGTGCACAAGAGCCAAATTCTCCTTCGACAGTAACTCCTGCGTGCGCAGCAAGATGCCGTTGAGTGTCGTCATGCTGTTCCCCTCACCGGAGACCAGGGATGCCATCGCCGAACGTGGTGCGAGGATCAACGGTTCCTCGTCCTCTCTCCGATCCAGCAATGGCACGTTTGGCCCACCGTCGCTCAACTCGATCACCGCGTTGCCGGTAATTCCCGTGATGACCAATTCAGCGCGGGTATCCTGCCGGACCGGGATGGTGGCATTGATGCGTACGCGCGCTATCGCCCGCCTTGGGTCTCGCGGTGAAAGAGAAAGTGCAACGACTTCGCCAATCGTGATTCCGCTGTACTGAACCTGGCTGCCGGGCGTAAGCCCGGTCACTGGCTCATCGAACATAATCCGGTAATACTGGTAATCGTGGTCGGAACGTGTGTCGCTGAGCCAAAGCGCGAAGCCAATACCAATCGCACCGAGCAGCACGACGAACAGACCAATGAATACATGATGGGCACGTGGTTCCATGATCAGACCACCTCGTTCTCAGAGTTTAAATATTGCGTGCGCCCAGCCCAATGCGTGCGCGACGGAAGAATGATGCAGATGCGGAGGGGTTTCATGGCTGCGTCTCTTGGCTGGAAGCACCAGTGGCCTGTGCGGCCGCACGGCCACGGGGGCCGTGAAAGTATTCCTGTATCCACGGGTGCTTGAAGCGCTCGACTGCCTCGATGCCGTCGTTGATGAGTACCTTCTGGTTCGCCAGGACCGCGACACGGTCGCATATGGTGTACAGCGTATCGAGGTCGTGGGTTACCAGAAACACCGTGAGGCCCAGTGCATTGCGCAGGGTCAGAATCAATTGGTCGAAAGATGCAGCCCCGATTGGATCCAGTCCTGCGGTGGGTTCGTCAAGAAACAGGATGTTCGCATCAAGCGCCAAGGCTCTCGCCAGTGCTGCTCGTTTCACCATGCCTCCGGACAACGAGGCCGGATACTTGTCTCCCGCTCCGGCAGGCAACCCCACCAAGCCCAGCTTGCTTCTTGCCAAACGCTCGGCAAGAGGCCGCGCCAGACCGACATGCTCGATCAAAGGAAGAGCGACGTTCTCCAAGACGGTCAGCGATGAATACAACGCGCCCTTCTGGAACAGAATGCCGAACCTTCGCTCCATACGCGCGCGCGCAAGCCATTGGGCTCGCAGTAGGTCGCGCCCCCCGATACGGACCACGCCCGAATGCGGCTTCTGCAGCCCGACGACGCTACGCAAGAGCACGGATTTCCCGGTGCCTGACCCTCCCACCACGCCAAGGATTTCCCCGCGCCGCACGTCCAGGTCTAGGTCCTGATGGACCTGCTGGGTTCCAAACCTGTTGTCCAGGCCGCGCACTTCAATAGCGTGTCGCACACCGTTGTCGGTGTCTTGCTTCACCGCGCTCACCAGCCCATCTCCATGAAGAACAGTGCAGCGATGGCGTCTATCAGGATCACCATGAAGATTGATTGCACGACACTAGACGTCGTGTGGTCGCCTACCGACTCAGCGCTACCGGCGACCTTGAACCCTTCATGGCAGCCGATAGCGGCGATCATCACCGCGAAGAGCGGGGACTTGCTCATTCCGACAAGAAAATGGCGCACCTCGATTTTTTCCTGCACGATGGCAAGGAACTGTGCGGGAGGAATTTCCAAGCTCAGTGCGCATACGGTGGCGCCGCCCGCAATGCCAGCCAAGATGCCTACTAAGGTGAGCAGTGGCAAGGACACAAGAAGCGCCAGCACGCGTGGCAGCACCAGTAACTCGATGGGGTCGAGCGCGTTGGAGCGAAGCGCATCGATCTCTTCATTTGCCTTCATCGAACCGATTTGGGCGGTGTACGCGCTTGCGGTACGGCCTGCAATCAATATGGCCGGGAGCAGCACTCCGAACTCGCGCATGAACGAGAAGGCGACCAGATGCACCGAGAAGATGCTCGCACCGAAGTTGGCCAGCACCGTTGCTCCCAGGAACGCCACCACCATTCCTACCATGAAGCTCAGTAGCGCCACGATGGGAATGGCGTCCACCGCTGATCGCTGGATTTGAGCGATCACCGAGGTCGCGCGCCAGCGACGCGGGTGACGAACGGTACGGCTCCATGTTTCGATGATCTGGCCCACGAACCCGGCCAGACCAAGACACGCACGACAGCCCTGTTCCAAGGTCAGGCCTATGCGTCCCAGACCGCGGAGCAGAGGATTCCCGCTCACCGCTGCTTTCTCCGTCTTCTGCTGATCGGTAGCAGCGGCGGCCAGCGCTCTCATTAGGGCGAGGCGATCCGAGGACAGATTTGGAGCTGCCTCCGGCCGGTCGAGTATCGAGTCTGGCCCGAGAATTTCCACCAGCAGAGCCGCGCCGGCGGTGTCCAGTCTCTGGACTTGCGTCCAGTCGAGTAAGGGAGTGGCGTACCCCTCGGCATGACTGATGCGGGCGGCGGACACGGATTTTGCCAGACTGGCGTAGTGCTCTATCGTCCAGTCGCCACCCGCCAGCCATTTGTGATCACCGCCGACCATGGCATCCTGCCGGAGCCAAGCCTGTGAAGCGTTGCTCATGGCTGCGTGTCCCGCCAAGCGCTGTCGATGCGCTCGATGCAGTTCGTGATCGCCGCTTTGGCATGACCCAGCAATGTGTACGAACCGGCGAACTCTTTAATGACGTTGCCGCGCTCGAAGCAACTGGCGGCAGCAACCCGGCGTCCCGTCCTTAAATCGACTGCTTCGAACTCTAGGCTGGCACCACCCGTCGTCACGGGTCCAACCAGCAGGGTCGTCATTGCATTGACTGCCCGATTCGGTGTCTGCAGTTCGGTGACCGCTACACGCACCCGAACCTGTCCCGCGCCACCTGGGGGGGCGGGACTTTTGCCTTCCTGGCGTTTCAGTTCGCTCGTCACATGGTCTAGCACTTCGCGCTGCTGCGCGTCATCGAGCCCATCGATGCGACCCGAGGCGGTCTTGATCTGCGCTTCTTCCACCACGACAGCGGCATAACGCTTGGGCTCGAATCCCGCTGCGCGGTACATCAGTACGTTCTCGTATCGTGTCGGCGATAACTTCTCGTAGTCGCCGAGAAATCCGGAGCGCGTCATGCTGTTGGTCGCGCATCCAGAGAGCGCGCCTGCTACGCAAAAAAAGATGCCGCCGCGGATCAATGCAGTTTTGCTCTTCATAATGGGTCTCCTTGATCAAACGAAACTAAGACAGGCAATGCCTGCTGCGATGAGGGCGGTGCCAGACCAGCGCGTTACCGATGCGACATCGCCTAGTAGGAGGGCGCCGACGCCCAAGTTTCCAAGTAGCCCGATTCCTGCCCAGGCTGCAGAGGCCGCGCTGATCGGAATCCGCTTGAGCGCGAACCACAAAAGTGCGCCGCTGGCCGCCATGCACGTCACTGCCACACAGAGGCCGACCCAGCGCATCGGACCGCCCGCCGTGATGGCCCGCAGGCCCAGTGGATAGCCCGCTCCTAGAACCCCTGCGGCAATGACAATCGACCAGGATTTCCAGATCAGCGGATGGGTGCTGAATCGCATAAGCCTAGCGAGACATACGCATGAAGCGTGGGTGCATACGAATTCTGAGAATGCGCAGCACGCGGCGGCTCGCAAGAGACTCATGAGCGATCTCCATGCGCGGTGGCGACACTCAGGTTCCACGGCCCAATTCGCTTGATTCCAAACAGGACTTCGTAAAGCAGCGGAATCAAGCCCAACGTCACCAGCGTTCCGAGTGCCAGCCCACCGATCATCGCGATCGCCATCCCTTTCCATAATGGTCCGGAGAAGAGCATGAGTGGCACCAGTCCCGAAATGCAGGTGACCTTGGTCATCACGATTGGACGAAGCCGTTGTATCGCGGCCCCAACCAAGGCTTCATGGCGTGGCAGGCCTTCCGCTAGCCCCTGGTCGATGCGTTCCAGCAAGAGCACGGCGTTGTTGACAATGATCCCGAACAGGGCCAGTACGCCGAAGGTCGCCATGAAGCTGAAAGGTGTGCCGGTCAGCTTCAGAGCCAATACCACGCCGATAAGCGTGAAAGGGATCGTCGCGAGGATCACACCGAGCTTGCGGAAAGAATTGAACTGCCATACGAACAGCATCAGCATCGCCAGAAATGCGAGGGGCATGTAGGTCGACAGCGCGGCGTTCGATTCGGCGGCTTCCTCGATCTCGCCGCCAAGTTCAACCGAGTAGCCCGCGGGCAGGTCCAGGGCAGCGACGCTAGGCGCCAGGCGGTTGATGATCTCCTGGGCGGTGTAAGAGGTGTTCTGTCCTTGCACGGTGATCGTGCGGATGAGATTGCGCCGTTGGATGACCGAGGGCTCGCTCGCGAGCGATACGTCTGCGACCTGAGCCAGCGTCACCGCTGGACCGCCGTTGGTGGGATAGATGAGCGTCGCGCCTACGTCTGCCGTGCTGCGACGCTCGCTTACGATACTGCGCAGGACGATCGGGACGGAGGTGTCACCGTCGCGAATAACCGAGATCGATCTGCCGCTGTAGCGGACATCCAGCCCGCCAGCGATGTCTTCAGTCGTCACGCCCGCCCGACGCGCGCGGTCCTGGTCGACCCGTACGTCGATGCGGCCAACGCGCGTATCCCAATCGTTCTTGACGTTGATGGTGCCGGGCAGCTTGCGCAGCGCTGCTTCGATTTTGGACGCGGCCCCCAACAATACCTCCTCATCCGGACCGCTGACGCGATAAATGGCAGTCCCTGACTCGGTCGCACCGAGCGAGAAACGCTTGGGCTCGGCGCGCACGTCGCCATGTGCTTGCGCAAAGTAGCTGCGGGTGCGGGCGAGGACGGCGTCGATGTCGCTCTTCGGCTTCAATGTGACAACGAAGTACGCGATGTTCGATGCCGGCAGTGGTGGATTCAGGCTAAGGATGAAGCGCGGGCCACCATCGGCGACGTAGCCGATGTGATCGGAGACTTCTGGATTGATGTTCGTGTCGCCCAGCCAACCACTGATCTGCTTCACGCGGGCGAGCGTTTCGCGCGAGTCGGTACCGGGGGCGAGCTGCACCGGAATCTGGAACTGAAGCCGGTCGGACTTGGGCATGAAATCGTACGGCAGGGTGGTGAAGCCATACAGCGCAATGGCAAGCGCCGCGATCATCGACGCTACATAGACCGCCTTATGGTGGAGCACCCACTCCAGTACGCGCCGGTAGCCACGGTAGAAGCGGGTGTCATAGGCGTCGCCCTGCTCCTGCTTGTGATGGGGTTTGGCGAAGTGGTAGCACAATAGGGGCGTGACAGTCAGGCACAGCAGCCACGAAGCGAACAACGTCAGTGCCAGCACGACCACGAGATTGTGCAGATACTCGCTCGTGGCGTTCTGGCCAAAAAAGAACGGCGAGAACACGATCACGATCACGAGCGAGGACGTGAGCAGCGGAATGGCGAGCGTGCGGCCCGCCTCGAGGCAGGCATGCTTACGATCTTCGCCACCGGCCAGGCGGCGTTCGATGTCTTCGGCAATCACAATGCCGTTGTCCACCAACAAGCCGAGCGCAATGATGATGGCGCCCATCGAGACGTTCTGAAGCTCGATGTTCATCGCGCGCATGACGATGAGTGCACTGAGGATCGTCAACGGCACGATCATGCCCACGATGATCCCGGTGCGCCAACCGAGAAATAGCACGACGACACCGAGGACGACGATGATCGTCTCCATCATGACGTGGTTCATTTTGCCCATCTCGTGCTTGACGACATCGGCCTGGAAAGTGACGTATGACAGATCGAAACCCGCCGGCAGCAGCTTCTCCTGGTCTGCAACCCGTGCTTTGAGCGCTTTTCCGAACTGCTCCACGTTCTGACCGGAGGCCATCGAAACCGCCATGACGACAGCGGGCTGGCCTTTGTAGATGGCAGCAGATTCCGGCGGATCGGCTGGCCGCACACTCACCTGCGCCAGTTCACCCAATGCGATCGTCGGCACGGGCGCCGTACTACTTTGCGGTCGTGGCAGCGCGATCGGCATTGCTCGCAGGGAGGGAGCGTCACGCACTTCGCCACTGACCGCCAAGGTTGCATTGATGCCGCCGACAACAATTTGTCCACCCGAAGCGACGACGTTCTGTTTGACGAGTTGGTCGATCACCCCCTGTGGTGTCAGCTCCAATCGCGCGAGCCTAGGCCGATCGAATTCGAGATAGACGCGCTCTTCCTGCAGGCCGTAGAAAGTGATGCGCTCAATACCAGGCACGGTGTACAGGCGGTCGCGCATCTGCTTGAGCGCGACGCGCATCTCGCTCATGGAGTAACCTGGTGCAGTGACCGCAATCGAGGCAACCGCGACGCGGCCGAAGTCTTCGTCGACGAAAGGCCCCATCGTGCTCTGTGGTAAGGCATCCTTCGAATCGGCGACCTTGGCCCGGACGCGCTGCCAGATCGGTGCCAAGTCGGTGTAGCGGTCCCAGATCGTGACCTGGATCATGGCGCTGCCTGCGCGCACGGTGCTCGTCACGCGCTTGACCTCTGCCAGTTCGCGCAAGCGCTCCTCGATCGGCCGGGCAATGAGTTGCTCAACGCGTTCGGCGGGCAGCCCCGGGTTCAACGCCGTGACCATCGCATCGCGGACCGTGACAGTCGGCTCCTCCTGAGAAGGAAAATTCAGGAAGGTCGCGATGCCGGCGACGAAAATGATGAGCGCTACAAAGTAGGTAAGTCGACTGGCGCGCAGCGCCATCTCGGTGATCTTCATGATGAAGTAACCTGGTGGATCGCGTTAGCGCTTGGTCAATTGAGTGGTGGCTTCCAGTGGTGTCACTGGCTGTCCATCGGTGAGCCATCCTCCTCCGGCGGCAACCACCGTCTCGCCGGGCTTGAGTCCAGCGAGGACGCGCGCGCTGTCTCCTTCCTGTACCGGCGTGAAGCGCACCGCGCGACGGTGCACCTTCTTATCTTCAGGGGTGTAGACGAAGACGGAAGCCTCGCCCGGCTTCGTGCCGAGCACCAGCGAGGCATAAGGTATGGATACAGTCTCGGGCCGAGAGGTCTTGGAGGTTGCCGCAGGTGCGTCGAGCACGACCTGTACGGGAATACCTGGCCGAAGTGCGCGCGCTTGCGCGTTATCTTCAGGCACTAGCACCACGGGTAGGAGCGAGCCATTTTCGGCGCGCAGACCGACACGACGTACCACCGCTCGGATTGGTTGTTCGGCTCCGCTCCAGCTCAGTTCTGCGCGTTGGCCGACATCTATGTGAGGTGCCTGTGTAGTAGACGCGTTCGCGATGATCTCAGTGCCACTGCGCACGCCGTCGACCTGAAATACCGGCGCACCAGCAGCAATGTCGGTGAACGCCAAAGCCAGCTTTTCCGCCACGACACCATCGAAAGGAGCGACGATCATCGTGCCACGTTGTGCTCGTTCGGCCAGGCCAAGCGCCGCCTTGGCAGTGCGCGCTTGACCCTCTGCGACCGCTAGCTGCGCCTTCGCGCTCTCGAACGCAGCAGGGGAGATGACTTCGCTTTCGAGCAACCGGCGCTGTTGATCTGTCTGTACACGTCGATCCATCAGGCCGGCTTCGGCGGCCGCCAGGGATGCTTGCGCTTGTGTCACGCGAAGCCGGTCAGGTTGCGCATCAAGTTCTGCCAGGACTTGGCCGCGGGAGAACCGTTCACCCACGTCGACGTTCAACTTGGCGATCCGTCCTCCTGTTTCAAATCCTAGGATGCTGCGCTCGGTTGCTCGCGCCGAGCCAGTCAATTCGATGCGAGAGCTATGCGGGAGATCCGACTGCGCGGCGGCGAGCTTCACTGCGCGCGGAGGCTCGGATACGGTGGATTGCGAGTTTCCGCACCCTGAGAGCAGAGTCGAAATGGATAGTGTGCAAGCAACCGCCAAGGAGCGCGGTGCGCACGCGGTCATGACACCGCTACGGACGCGACTCATGTGCGTCCTTTTGCCGGGACAAGTTCGAGATGGCCCGAGGCGAGATCCTGGAGCGCCCGAAAGAAATGCCGCCGCTCTGCGGGTGCGAGTATTGGCAAACCCAGAAGATCGGCGAACAGGGCGCCATCCAATGCCAGCATGATGAGTGCCGCGGTCTCGGTGCCACGCGGGGATCGACGCACGCGTTCGTACTGCACGCGGTACCACTCGCGCAGTGGGTCGAGAAGTGTTGGATCTTCCGCAGCTGCCGCGAGCAGCGCTGCGCCCATCTTCTGCATCTCGTCGTCGGGCATCGCTTCCACCTGGCTCGACAGCCAGGGGTCCGGATCTCCGGCAAACCTGCGCTCGTGATTGGCTTGTACCGCGTCGAACGCCCGGATCATCTCGTCGATCAGTGTCACGAACAAATCGCGTTTGGTCTTGAAGTGATAGAGAAACGCCCCTTTGCTCAACCCGGCCCGCACAACGACGGCGTCCAGTGTCAAGCGACTGGCACCTTCCTCCAGCACCAGTTCGCGGGCGGCCTGCAGGATGCGGTCGCGAGTTCGCTGGGCTCCTTGCTGGAGGCCGGGCTGCGCATCGGCGCTGCTATGGGCAGTGGACGGGGGGGGGCAACGTTTGACATGAGGGGCGGCCAAGGGCGCCAGCCCTTGGACGTCCCCCTCGATGGAAGGGTTAGGCATCACTGCGTGTTCGCTCGAATGCCTGGCGTGTTTGAACCATGTACACGGCTGGACCATCTGGGGTGGTTACGGTACCTTGCCTCTCAAACCCCGCTTTCTCGTAGCATCGGATCGCTCGCAAGTTGCTCGGCGACGGGTCCGTTTGGATCTTGGTGACCTCGGGATCATTGAACAGCAACTCAACCAGTGCTCGAACCAGCTTGGTTCCCAAGCCTTTGCCCAGTTGTGATGCATTCGCCAGTGACTGGTCTATTCCGCGTACTCCTGGATCGGTTTCTTCTTCCCACCATCCGTCCCCGCTTCCAAGAGCAACGTACGACTGGGCATACCCAATCGGCTCTCCATTCAGCATTGCAATGTATGGAGTGACGGACTCTTGCGCTAAAACGCTTGGCAAGTACTGTTCCTGTACGTCAGCAAGTGTCGGGCGTGCTTCTTCTCCGCCCCACCACTCGACGATATGAGATCGATTTAGCCACTCATAGAGCATCGCAAGGTCATGCTCAGTCATGAGGCGCAGTGTGACGGAATCGTTGCTGTTGGTCACGATGCTGTACTTTGTGATGCCTAACTTTGTTTTCGCGCGGGGCGGCATGGTCGTGCTCCAAAAAAGCTTGAGTCATATACAGTCCAGACGGTATAGTAGAAGCCATACAACAGTCCGTCAAGACTTTTTCGGAGCGCAAGGAGCTGCCATGTCTCAAATTCTTGAACGCTATCGCCTCATTGCCATGATTTCTCCGCTACTGCTTCTTGCGGCCTGCAGCCATGCCCCGCACTCTGCCGATCCACCTCGCCTGGATGTACCGGCCCATTTCTCAAATGAAGAGGGAGGTGAAGGCATCTTGGACAAATCGTCCCGCCGTACTCTTCCCGTCGATTGGTGGACGGCCTACGGCGATCCGCACCTCAATGCCTTGGTCCGGGCGGCGCTGGAGCGCAATACCGAACTGACGATTGCGCGAGCGCGCGTGGACGAGGCATCGGCCGCCACGCGGCGAGCACGGGCCTCCCTGCTCCCCTCGTTGTCCGCGGGCACGCAGGCAACTCGAGGACGCGACTATTCAGAGAACGTTGCAATCGGCAATGATGGCCGCGCCACGTTGTCCGCATCGTGGGAGGCAGACCTGTCGGGACGGCTTTCGCAGGCAGCAGAAGGTGCGCGCCTGGATGCGGTGGCAGCCGAACAAGCGTGGGTTGCCACGCGGTGGCAGGTCGCGTTTGAAACAGTGTCGGCGGCTGTGCAGCAGCGCCAAGCCAGTGAGCTCGAAGCGCTAGCCGCGGCGCGGCTGGCATCCGCAGAACGACTCGTCTTGCTGATGCAACGGAAGTTCGAGGCCGGACAAGCTACCGGCTTCGACATCGAGCGTACCCGCGCCGGCGTCGTCGCACTGCGCGTGGAGCAAGAGCAACTGCGGCGTGCGCGCGGCGAGGCGACGCATGCACTCGATGTACTAGTGGGACAAACGCCCGGAGCGCCTGCAGCTTCCCCAACTCTTGCGTCGCTCGCCGTCCCGGACTGGACACCGACACGCATACCTGCGGACCTGCTGAGTGAGCGGCCCGACGTGCGCGCCGCCGAAGCGAAGTTCGCCGCCGAAACCGCGCGCTGGAACGCAGCCGAAGGCGAACGCTTCCCCAGGCTGGTGTTGGACCTGAGCGGCGGACGGCAGCGCGTAGAGAGTGTGGGAACCCGCATCACTGGAAACATTTTTTCACTTGGGGCCGGGGTGTCGTTGCCGATCTTCGATGGTGGCGCGATCCGTGCCGGCATCGAGACCGGAGAGGCGCGCAGCCGAGCTGCCCGTGCGGAGTTCGAGCGCACTTTGTTGAGTGCTTTGCAGGACGTAGAGAACGCATATCTCGGTTGGCATACGCAGCACGCAGCACTGGAGCATCAGGCCGAGGGTGTCGCAGTCGCGGAGCGTCAGCTCGATCGCAGCCGACGTCTGTTCGAGGCGGGACAAGTGGACGCCACGGTGGTGGCCGAGGCTGAGGCCGGGGTGCTGTCAGCGCAGGCTTCGCTGATCCGCACGCGGGCCGAGACAGCCATGCAATGGGGCGTCCTGGCAAAAGCATTATCCGGCTCTCCTGTTTGATCGCAGAAACATGCTGGAGCAGCTTGCGAAGGCTAGCTAAATAGCGTGACGCAAGGCGAAGGTGGTGAGGCCTGAGTGATGAGGAATGCGAACATGGAAATTCGACACCTGCGCTACTTTCTGGCGGTGGCAGAGGAGCTGCACTTTGCCCGAGCCGCAGAGCGCCTCCACATAGAGACATCGCCGCTGTCGCGCGCCATCAAGGAACTTGAGGAAGAGTTGGGCGTAGCGCTATTTGCGAGAACCACTCGGAGCACCCGCTTGACTCGTGCGGGCAGGCTCTTCTTTGAGAGCGTGCCGCGTGTCTTCGCAGCTTTGCAGCAGGCGCGCGACAGTGTGAACGCCGCAGCCAATGGCTTTCATTGCCAGCTCCGTATTGCATTGTCTGATGGAATCACGCCATCGCGCCTGCCTGCGTTGTTGGCGCTCTGCCGGCAGGAAGAGCCGGAAGTGGAAGTTCGCTTCTTCGAGGTGCCTTTGGCACAGCAAATCAAGGGATTGTGTGGCGAACTGTACGATCTCGGCTTCGCTCAATCGGATGAAGTCGGCGAAGGCATCATCGCCGTGCCGGTGTGGAGTGACCCTCTGATGGTAGCTGTGCCCGCACGGCACCCCTTGCTATCCCACAAACAGATTCCCCTAGAAGAGCTGTTGCGGTATCCGCTGGTGCTCTGCGACGCGGTGGCGTGTGAGGGCCATGCTCGGCAAGTTGAACGGGTGCTACGTCGCGTGGACATAGAGCCACTGATTGCCGAACGCGTGACTTCCAGCGATCTAATGATGGTCCTGGTTTCGGCGGGACTTGCACTAGGCCTCACAGGAGGCGCGCATATCACAGCCAGCAGGGAACAGGGGGTGGTCGCACGGCCGCTGACTGGACGTTCGCCAATGCTCACGACCTATCTACTACGGCCGGCCAGCGAGCCGTCAGAAATGCTGACTCGCTTCATGGAACGCGTTCATTCGATCAAATCTCCAGATGCCAAAGGTCGGCGGTAAACCATCACACAATCTCCCAAAGAAAATTAACCATGAAGAAGATTGCTCTCATATTGCTTTCCTCGACATTGGCAGCCTGCAGCCCATCTGGGAAACCAGATAAAGCCAACCTTCCGACAGTCGATGAATTAGCGCTCAATCCTGAGCGTCTGAAAGAGTTGCGCAAGCAATGCAAGTTGGATCGACCAATGCTGGGCGACCAACTATGTAACCGGGTTGCCGAGGCTACGCGAAAGCGCTTTTACGAAGATGGCGATGTGCCCCACACCACGCCTAAAGAGCCGCCGAAGTTCTAAGCTGGTGGTCATGCCGGAGTATGTATGCCGGATATGAAAAATTTGAAGGAGAATCGCAATGGGTTGGATCTATCTTGTTTTGGCTGGATTGTTTGAAATCGGATGGCCGGTCGGGCTGAAAATGGCGCAAGAGCCAACATCGCGTTGGAGTGGGGTCGCAGTAGCCGTCTCTTTCATGACAATTAGCGGCGCCTTCCTATGGCTTGCTCAGCGTCAGATACCGATTGGGACTGCTTATGCGGTGTGGACGGGTATCGGAGCGGCGGGAACTTTCTTAGTCGGAATTCATTTCTATGGCGACCCAACCTCCCTGATGCGATACCTTGGCGTGGCGTTGATCATCCTGGGCGTTATCACGCTCAAGTTATCGAGTTGATCGCTAGCTCCATTGGTAGCGTAGTCGCTAGGCGACCCAGCTCCCAGAGTGGATCGGGCGCTGGGAACTCGTACGGTCACCTCCTCTCTCTAGTCGCTATGTGACGAGCTTGCCGGCGCCTCGGGAGAGTTCGAGCCAGTGCGCGTAAGGCGGTGGGAGCACCCATTCCGGGTGGCTCCACCTTCAGTGCCTGCGCCAAGGTGACCTGAGTACGAACTTTGTAGCCAGTCAGGCAGTGAGTTCGGAGGGGATGCTATCGGATTGGATCCAGTTGCGCCGGATCGTCGCCGGCGGTTTGTAAGCATGCGCGCTATGCGGCCGCTGCTCGTTGTAGAACTGTCGCCAACGTTCGATCAGCACCTTCGCTTCGGTCCGACTGCGGAACCATTCGCGGTTGAGCAGTTCGTCGCCCATCGTTGCCTGCGAAGTCAGGACCAGCAGAATCCTGAGGGGAGTTCTCATCATGGTTTTCTCCGTTCAGACGCTTGGGATCAAGCGGCCGGAGACCACTACGCCTGCTTGGCTTTGCGCGCTGCCTCGACCAAGCTGTCGAGCCAGTCCTGATGGCCGTTGATCATCGGGTTGGGTTTGGCGTTGTGCAGCTCCTCGGCCGGTTTGCCCTTCTGAGTTTCCTGCGTGAGGATGCGCACGCGCCTGCCGTCCAGGTTCTCAACCAGCCAGGCGTGATGCACATCCAGGCGCGTATCTGTGCCTTCCTCGCCGGACCAGCCGTGCCAGGCCACGCGGCCGGGTTGCCCATCCGCAGGTGGCACGTATTCGTTGCACTGCCCCTCTACCGGGAAGCCGAAGGTCTCGAAGTAAAACCGATCGCCGTCGGCCAGTACCGGGCCTTTGCCGTCATGAAAGCACACGTTAGCCGAGTTGGCGTAGTAGCTTGGCCACAGCGATGGTGTGACGAGTAGAGGCCATACGTCGGCCGCGCTCAAGCCGGCGGCGATGATCTCATTGGAGGCGAAATTCTCAGTAAAGCCCGGCGTGTAGCCTTCGGGCCAGAGGATGGCGTTCTGTTGCTTGCTCATATCGAAGCTCCTTCACAAAATGTCGATGACGCAACAGGGGTGGCTGCGTCATTCAAGTGGTCATGGAGCAAATCATGAGCCTCCATCTGCAATAAGTGAAATCCTAAGTTTCTATTTTTGATATCATAAAATATGATATCAAGGCCTAGGTTCTGCCATCCACCGACTAGGCTATCTCGCAGCGGCGCTACGAAAGGGCGCGTCTCCAATTGAGCCGACTGATTGCTTATTTGTAGTGCGAGGTAGAGTTGTGCTGAGCATGACGATAGGAGCGATCTTGCCTACTTGTTGTTAGCACAGGAAGTGAACAGCAGTGCTCGTATCCAGCGATGTGCTGGATCGTGATGGGTGCGTTCGTGCCAAGCAGCCGTCTTGGTGAACCCCGGTATCTTCACCGGCGGCAGGGAGATAGCCAGCTTGTCCATACCGGCGACCAAGCGGCTCGGCAAGATCGCAACCATGTCACTGGCACGCAGGATGTCTGGCAAGATCAGAAAGCTCTTGACCGACAGTGTGACGCTGCGTCGTTTGCCCAACTGTTCTAGCGCATCGTCGGTGACGCCGCGGAAACCTCCACCATCGTAGGAAACAAGCGCATGGTCGAGAGCACAGAACTGTTTAACGGTCAGCTTGCGCCCCATAGCCGCAGGATGGTCTTCCCGCAGGACACACACATAGTGTTCCTTGAACAGCTCTCGGGCATGCAGATTTGGCGGAGTGATCTCTGGCGTCAGGAGGGCTAAATCGATCTGACCGCGCTCAAGCTGGTTCTGTAGCTGCCCGCTCTCGACTGGCACTAATGAGACTCGTACACGCGGTGCGTGCCGTTTAAGTGCCGATAGAAATGGGACAGCAACGGCACGCAGCGCATAGTCCGTCGCGGCGATGGAGAAGGTCAGTTGTGCGGTGGCCGGATTGAAGGAAGGTGGCTGGAGCAGCGCGTCGATTTCGGCGAGCACCTGCTTGACAGGCATCCCTAGATCCAGCGCCCGCTGCGTTGGAACGATACCCCGCTGCGAGCGCGCGAAAAGCGGGTCACCGAAGCTCTCGCGCAACCGCGTCAGCATGCCACTCAAGGCCGGCTGGGTTAGTCCCAGACGGGCCGCCGCCCGTGTCACATTGCGTTCGTCTAACAATGCGTCCAGCGCCTTGAGCAAGTTGAGATCCATACTCTTGATATTTTTCATTTTTATTCCAATCTTAAATATCATCGTTTTTCATGATATCTAAATATTGCCTATGAGTGGAAGCAAGGCCCATTGACGGCTTTTTTTGGGTAACTTGCTTGGAACTCTGTATGCGCCGCAGTGCGCTTTCGCTTGCGGCGCTTTTCTTTGACTCGCCACCGCGCTCATTCTTTCTTTTCCCTCGACCATTGTGCTGCGAACGGTCTTTGACCGGCACTAGCCCAGAACCGATCCTGACGCCTGCGACACCCCCTGTGCAACGCTTTCAATGAGACACCAGCGCAGGAGAAATCGGAGGACAGGTCATGCAAGGGACGAACGTTCTGTTCGGCCAGATCGCTGTGGTAATCGGCATCGTGATCGCCGGCGTCTGGGGCGCCACACAATGGACAGCAGCGACCCTTGGCTATCAAGTACGCCTCGGATCGCCCTGGTTCGATCTTCTAGGTGTACCGGTTTATCACCCGTGGCGCTTGTTCGAATGGTGGTTCTTCTTTGATGCCTACGCGCCGCACGTCTTCGACACAGGCGGTGCGATTGCGGGTGGTAGCGGTTTGTTCGCTTTACTCGTCGCCATCGCCATGTCGGTATGGCGTTCTCGGCAGTCGCGGCTGGTTACGACTTATGGTTCGGCACGCTGGGCCGATGCCGTCGACATCCGCAAAGCTGGACTGACCCTCCCGGCGGGCGTCTTCCTCGGCCAACACGACGACCAATACCTCCGACATGAGGGGCCGGAACATGTCCTGAGCTTCGCACCCACGCGCTCGGGCAAGGGCGTGGGCTTGGTGGTGCCTACGTTGCTTTCGTGGCCGGCGTCCGCCGTCATTCACGACATTAAGGGAGAGAACTGGAAGATCACGGCGGGCTGGCGTTCGCGCTTTTCGCACTGCCTGCTTTTCAACCCCACCGATAGGCAGTCGGCCGCCTACAACCCGCTGCTTGAAGTCCGGCGCGGCGCACATGAAGTGCGCGACGTGCAGAACATCGCCGACATTCTGGTTGACCCTGAAGGTGCGTTAGAGAAGCGCAATCATTGGGAGAAGACCAGCCACGCGCTACTGGTCGGTGCAATCTTGCATGTTCTGTACGCAGGCGAGGACAAGACGCTGCGCGGCGTCGCCAACTTCCTCAGCGACCCGGCGTGTCCGTTCGAGCTGACGCTGCACCGGATGATGACGACGAAGCACCTGGGCGATGCGCCTCACCCGGTTGTCGCATCCGCTGCCCGCGAAGTGCTCAACAAGTCGGACAACGAGCGATCGGGCGTGCTCTCCACCGCCATGTCGTTTCTCGGCCTGTACCGCGACCCGACCGTGGCCGAAGTCACATCGCGCTGCGATTGGCGCATCGCCGACCTGATTTCCGCCGAGCACCCGGTATCGCTCTATCTGGTGGTGCCGCCCTCCGACATAAGCCGCACCAAGCCGCTGATCCGGCTCATCTTGAACCAGATCGGGCGGCGGCTGACCGAATCGCTCGACGGCAGCGATGGCATCGCGCGCCGGCACAAGCTGCTGCTGATGCTGGACGAGTTTCCGGCGCTGGGTCGCCTCGATTTTTTCGAGTCCGCGCTTGCCTTCATGGCCGGCTACGGCATCCGCAGCTTTCTCATCGCTCAAAGCCTGAACCAGATCGACAAGGCGTATGGGCAGAACCATTCCATCCTCGACAACTGCCATGTCCGGGTGACTTTCGCCACCAACGACGAAAGGACGGCGAAAAGGATTTCCGAAACCCTCGGCACCGCCACCGAGCTTCGCGCGCAGCGCAACTACGCGGGCCACCGCCTCGCTCCGTGGCTGGGGCACCTGATGGTGTCGCGTCAGGAAACTGCACGTCCGCTGCTGACGCCCGGCGAGGTGATGCAGCTTCCACCTGAGGACGCCGTAGTCATGGTGTCCAGCGTTGCCCCGATCCGCGCGAAGAAGCTGCGTTACTACGTCGACGCCAATTTCAAGGATCGCGTCCTGCCACCGCCCGTGCTCGCAGTCGGGAGGTACGCCGACGCGCCGCCAGCCCGCCCCGACGACTGGAGCGGCTTGGCGATCCCGGCCGTACCTACGGCGCCGACCTCGGTATCCGCCGATGGTCCGGGCGGCACCGATGACGGCGGCCCGCGCCGCCAGCTCGAACTCTCCGAAACCGTCGCCTACGAGCCCGAGTTGGACGCGTGTGCGAACGACCTGGAGCTGCTCGATGACGACGACCTGGCGCTCCCGCTTCCCGGCCAGCTCGACCCGGCCATGCAGCGCACGGCCCGGCTGGCTTCTCTCGACCCCAACGACGGAATCGACCTATGAGCCAATACCGCCTCAATCTTTTCATCCAGCCCGAGCACGCCAAGCGCCTGGATGAACTTGCCGCCAAGAAAGGCGTGTCCAAGTCCTCCATCGTCGCAGCGGCCTTGGCGTCCTGGCTGTCACCCGATGCGGGCGACCAGCGTGAGGCCGCCATTGCCAAGCGGCTGGATCGACTGTCGCGGCAGACCGAACGCATGGAGCGCGACCAGAACATCCAGATCGAAACGCTGGCGCTGTTCATCCGCTATTTCTTGACCATCAGCACGCCGGTGCCAGAAGCCCACAAGGACGCGGCCCGCGCCCAGGGCAAAGCGCGCTTCGAGCAGTTCGTCGAGCAGTTGGGTCGCCACCTGCTGCGTGGCCGCAGTCTGGTGCGCGACGTGGTGGAGGAACTGCACCCCGATCCGATGCGGATGGATGACGCAGCAGCGATGGCGTCCGCCGATGAGCGAGCTGCAGAGCGTGCGTCATGAGTGCCGTTCCGCAGATTCCGCCTGAATCTCGCTCATCCGCCGCGGCGTCCCAGGATCGCCGCATCCAGATGCTGCGCACGGCGATGGGGCCGCTGATCGCCGCTGCGCTCGAAGATCCGGATGTTGTGGAAATCATGCTCAACCCCGATCGCACCCTGTGGGTGGATCGGCTGTCGTCGGGTCGCTCGCCGCTGGGCGTGGAGATGCCCGAGGCCGATGGTGAACGCATCATCCGCCTGGTCGCCGCGCATGTCGGCGCGGAGGTGCATCGCGGCCAGCCGCTCTTGACCGCCGAGTTGCCGGAAACCGGCGAGCGTTTCGAGGGCATCCTGCCTCCGGCCGCCCCGGGGCCAGCCTTCGCGCTACGCAAGCGGGCCGTGAGCATCATCGGCCTGGATCGCTACGTGGCCGACGGCATCCTGACCGCCGGGCAGGCCGAGTTCCTGCGCCGCGCCGTGCGCGAGCGGCAGAACATCCTGATCGCCGGCGGCACCAGCACCGGCAAGACCACGCTGGCGAACGCGCTGCTGGCCGAGATCGCCGCCACAGGCGACCGCGTGCTGGTGCTCGAAGACACCATCGAGCTGCAATGCGCGGCCCGCGACCATGTGCCGCTGCGCACCCGCGCCGGCGTCGTCACAATGACCGAGCTGGTGCGGGCCACGATGCGCCTGCGGCCTGACCGCGTGATCGTCGGCGAAGTGCGTGGCGGCGAAGCCCTGGACTTGGTGAAGGTCTGGGGCACCGGCCACCCCGGCGGCATTGCCACCATCCATGCCGGCTCCGCCTTGGGCGCACTGCTGCGTCTGGAGCAACTGATCCTCGAAGTGGCAGTGAATCCGCCCCGCGCCCTGATCGCCGAGGCGGTCAACGTGGTGATTCACATCGCAGGCCGTGGCCGCAAACGTCACGTCGAAACCATCTCCCGTGTCGTCGGCTTCGACGGTGCGGGCTATCGCCTGACAGATGCGCTGGAAACGCCGTTTCCCGAGCTGCCGCCGGTTCCTCTTGCAGCCGCTGCCGCTGCGCCTTCCTCGACCCCTGACCAACCTGGAGAACTGCCATGACGCACGTTGATGCTTTCCGTCTTTCCGTAAATCCTATTTCTCGCCTGTCCAGCATGGCGCGGCTGCGCCACCTGGCCCGTCCCGCAGGGCAAGGGCTGCTGCTGGCCGCGCTGATGCTGTTGCTGGCGGGCACGGCGCAGGCCGCCGGTTCCTCGATGCCGTGGGAAGGGCCGCTGACCTCCATCCTCGAATCCATCCAAGGGCCAGTCGCCCGGATCGTGGCGGTGATCATCATCATCTCGACGGGGCTTGCGCTGGCGTTCGGTGATACCAGCGGCGGCTTTCGCAAGCTGATCCAGATCGTGTTCGGCCTGTCCATCGCGTTCGCCGCGTCCTCGTTCTTCCTGTCGTTCTTCAGCTTCTCCGGAGGGGCCGTCGTATGAGTAAGGCCACCGATCTTCCGGGCTTTGAAGTGCCGCTGCATCGCTCGCTGACCGAGCCGATCCTGCTGGGCGGTGCGCCGCGCACCGTGGCGATTGCCAACGGCACGCTAGCCGCCGCCGTCGGGCTGGGCCTGCAACTGTGGATTCCCGGCGTGGTGCTCTGGATCGTCGGCCACTCGCTGGCCGTATGGGGTGCGCGCGTCGATCCGCAGTTCATGCAGGTCTTCGCGCGGCATATCAAACACCGCCCGCTTCTGGACGTGTGAGGGGAGGACGCCATGCTGAACCTTGCCGAATATCGTCAGCGCCCGGCCTTGCTTGCCGACTGGCTGCCCTGGGCCGGGCTGGTCGCGCCGGGCGTTGTGCTGAACAAAGATGGTTCGTTTCAACGCACGTTCCAGTTTCGCGGCCCCGACTTGGACAGTGCGACACAGGGCGAGCTGATTGCCACGTCGGCGCGGCAGAACAACGCGCTTCGCCGTACCGGGTCTGGCTGGGCCTTCTATATCGAGGCCGAGCGGATGCGGGCATCGAGCTATCCGCAATCCTCCTTTCCCGAACCACTGTCCTGGCTGGTGGATGAGGAGCGACGCGCGGCGTTCGAGGAGTCGGATGGCCATTTCGAGAGCGTCTATCACTTCACGTTGCAACACCTACCGCCGCAAGAGTCTCGCGCCCGTGCGGCTGGGATGCTGTACGAGAACCGGCCCACTGAGGGTGTGGACTGGCGTGGTCGGCTTGATTCCTTCGTGGCAGAGACCGATCGCGTGTTCGACCTGCTCGATGGTGTGATGCCGGAGATTGCCTGGCTGGACGATAGCCAGACGCTGACCTACCTGCATGCCACAGTCTCCACGCGGCGCTATCGCGTCGGCGTGCCCGACGTGCCGTTCCATATCGACGCACTGCTGGCCGATGCCGCGCTGGTCGGCGGCCTGGCGCCCATGCTGGGCGATCAGCACCTGCGCGTGGTGTCGGTACGAGGCTTCCCGACCTCGACCTGGCCGGGGATCTTGGACGACCTCAACCGCCTGGGCTTTGCGTATCGCTGGAGTACGCGCTTCCTGTGCCTGGACAAAGCCGAGGCGGAACGGGAATTGGGGCGCTTGCGGCGCCAATGGTTCGCCAAGCGCAAGAACGTCATCGCGCTGCTGCGCGAAACGATCTTTCAGCAGGAAAGCCCGCTGGTCGATACCGATGCCAGCAACAAGGCCGCCGACGCCGATGCCGCCTTGCAGGAGCTGGGCAGCGATCAAGTCGCCTTCGGCTACCTCACCGCCACGGTGACGGTGCTCGACGCCGACCCGGCCGTGGCCGACGAGAAGCTGCGCATGGTGGAGCGCGTCATCCAGGGCCGGGGTTTCGTGACCATCCCCGAAACCCTCAACGCAGTCGATGCCTGGCTGTCGTCCGTCCCCGGCAACGCATACGCGAACGTGCGTCAGCCCATCGTTTCGACGCTGAACCTGGCGCACATGATGCCGATGTCAGCGGTATGGGCTGGGCCGGAGAAGAACGAACACCTCGATGGCCCGCCGCTGATCGTCACCCGCACCGATGGCGCGACGCCGTTCCGGCTGGTGACGCACATCGGCGACGTGGGGCACACCCTTGTCGCCGGGCCGACCGGCATGGGCAAGTCGGTGCTGCTCGCCATATTGGCCATGCAGTTCCGGCGCTACTTCGGCTCGCGGATCTTCGCCTTCGACATGGGGCGCTCGATGCGCGCCACCATCCTCGGCCTTGGCGGTGAGCACTACGACCTCGGTGCCGATGGCGGCATCGCCTTCCAGCCACTCGCGCGAATAGCCCACGAGGGCTACCGCACCTGGGCCGCCGAATGGGTGGAGGGCCGGCTGCTGCACGAAGGCGTGACGGTCGGCCCGGACGAGAAGGCTGCCATTTGGTCGGCGCTGCGAAGCCTTGCCGGTGCGCCAGTGGAGCAGCGCACCATGACCGGCTTGTCGGTGTTATTGCAGTCCAACGCGCTGCGCCAAGCGCTCGCGCCCTATGTGTTGGGCGGCGCCCACGGCAAGCTGCTGGACGCTGACCACGACCGGCTGGGCATGGCCGACGTGCAGGGCTTTGAGATGGAAGAACTGATGCACAGCCCCGCCGCCGTGCAAGCAGTGCTGCGCTACCTGTTCGCCCGCTTCGACGAACGTTTTGACGGCGCGCCCACGCTGCTGATCCTCGATGAAGCGTGGCTGTTCCTCGATGAGCCGTCCTTCGCGGCCCGCATCCGGCAATGGCTCAAGACGCTCAGAAAAAAGAACGTCAGCGTCATCTTTGCCACGCAGTCGCTGGCCGACATCAAGGACTCGACCATCGCGCCAGCCATCATCGAAAGCTGCGCGAGCAGGATCTTCTTACCTAACCCGCAGGCCACCGAGCCGCAGATTCGCACGATCTACGAAGGCTTCGGCTTGAACAGCCGCCAGATTGAGATCGTGGCGACCGCACAGCCCAAGCGCGATTACTACTACCAGTCGCGCCTCGGCAATCGCCTGTTCGACCTCGACCTGGGGCCTGTCGCGCTCGCATTCGCGGGCGCATCCACCCCTCAAGACCAACGCGATATTGACCGCGTGCTGACGCAGGCCGGCGCTCCCGGCTTCGCCGGCGCGTGGCTGCGCCATCGCGGCCTCGGCTGGGCCGCCGACCTGCTGCCGTCCGCTCCGGCGGCAGCTTCCTTTCTCGCTTCTCAACCGCTGGAGGTTTCACCATGAAGACCAAGCCCCGTTTGCTCTCTGTCTCACTCGCTGCCGTGCTGTCGGTATCGCTGCTGGCCGTGCAGCCCGCATCCGCGCTGACGGTGTTCGACCCGTCCAACTTCGTGCAGAACACGCTGACCGCCGTGCGCACGCTGGAACAGATCAACAACCAGATCAACCAGCTTCAGAACGAGGCGCAGATGTTGATGAACCAGGCCAGGAACCTGGCAAATCTCGACTTCAACATCGTCAACCGCCTGCGCTCGACGCTCGCCACCACCGAGCGCCTGATCGCCGAGGCGCGCGGCTTGGCCTACGACGTGCAGAGCATGGATGCCACGTTCGCCCGCCTGTACCCGGAACAGTACGCCGCCACCATCAGCGGCGACCGCATGGCACAGGACGCCCGCGAACGCTGGCAGAACACCTTGAACGGCTTGCACACCGCGATGCGGATGCAGGCGCAGGTGTCGCAGAACCTCGCCCAAGACGAAAGCGCGCTGGCCGATCTCGTGAGCCAGAGCCAGTCGGCCACCGGCGCGCTGCAAGCGATGCAGGCGACGAACCAGCTCCTGGCTTTGCAGGCCAAGCAGTCGATCCAGGCGCAGCAGCTCCAGATCACGCAAGACCGGGCCGCTTCACTGGAACTGGCGCGGCAAGCGGCGGCTATGGAGCGCGCCCGCGAAGTGCGGCGGCGCTTTCTGGGCACCGGCACGCCGTACACGCCGCAGTCCGTCAACTTCTATAACAACTGACCGGAGGCGGCCATGCGATGCGCTTCCGTCCTGATGGCCGTGCTGCTGACCGCGTGCGGCCAGCAGCCGGCCGAGAACCTGGCCGACGCCCTGGCCGCAGATCCGGTGCGGCTCAAGGCGTTGCGCGGGCAATGCGCGGCCGACCGGCAGGCCGTGGGCGAGGATGCCTGCCGCGCCGCCGCTGAAGCCTTCCGGCGGCGCTTCTTCGCCGGCCATACCGGGCCGGATGAATACAACTCGCTGGCTGAACTCCCGCCGATTCCGCCGAGCTTCGATACGCCCGCAGATGAATTGCCAGAGGGCGCCGTTCCGCTCACTCCGCCCGAGGATTCGCCATGAACGACGTGACCATCATCGACCGTTTCCTCGATACGTTCTCGCGCTACATCGACTCGGGCTTCGGCTTATTGCAGGGCGAAGTGGCATTTCTCACCGCCACGCTCATCGTCATCGACATGACGATCGCTGGCCTGTATTGGGCCATGAGCCACGCCACCGGCCAGGGCGACGACGTGATCGCCAAGCTGCTGCGCAAGGTGCTCTGTGTCGGCGCGTTCGCCTACATCATCGGCAACTTCAACTGGCTGGCGAGCATCGTGTTCCGCTCGTTCGCCGGCTTGGGAATTACCGCTACCGGCTCGGCCATCACGATGGAGAACTTCCTTCAGCCGGGCCGGCTGGCGAAGACCGGCATCGACGCAGCCGCGCCGATTCTGGAACAGATCGGGGACATGGCTGGGTTCCCCGAGGTGTTCGTGAACATCGACCCTATCGTGGTTCTGTTCATCGCCTGGCTGGTGGTGATCCTCTGCTTCTTCGTGCTGGCCGTACAGCTTTTCATCACGCTGATCGAGTTCAAACTGACTACGCTCGCCGGCTTCGTCTTGATCCCGTTTGCACTCTGGAACAAGACCTCGTTCCTCGCGGAAAAGGTGCTAGGCAACGTGGTGTCGTCAGGCATCAAGGTCTTGGTGCTGGCCGTCATCGTCGGCATCGGTTCAGGCCTGTTCGCCGAGTTCCAGGTGCATCCCGACGAACCATCCATCGACCACGCGCTGGTCGTGATGCTGGCCTCGCTCGCGCTGCTGGCGCTGGGCATTTTCGGCCCCGGTATCGCCACCGGCCTGGTGTCCGGTGCGCCACAGCTTGGTGCGGGCGCGATGGCTGGTGCTGCGGTCGGGGCTGTCGGCACCGGCGTTGCCATCGGCGCCGCCGTAACGGGCGTGGGCGGCGCCGTCATGGCCGGGGCACGAATGGCCCCGGCGGCCGCAAAGCTGGCCGGTGCCGGTGCGCGTGCCGCGACTTCGGCGGCCGGCAGTGCCCGATCGGCGTTCCAGGCCGGTTCCGCTGCGGCCGGCGGCGGTGCCAAGGGCGCGGCGGCTGGCCTCGGCAATGTCGCCAAGACTGGCGCACAAGCCGCAGGCCGCAGCGTCACCTCTGGTGCTTCCGCTGTTGGGCAGAAGGTGGCCGACTCCTTCCGCGCTGGCTGGAACGGCACAGAAGCCGGCAGCGACGGTGCTGGCCCCGGCCAGACCGCAGACGGCACCGCAGGCTCGCAGAAGCAACAGCAACCGGCCTGGGCCAAGCGGATGCACCGCCGCCAGCAGGCTACCCATGCCGCGACCACTGCCGCCCACACGCTGCGCGGCGGCGACGGCGGCGGCTCCGGGCAAGGCCCGAGCCTGCGGGATTCCGATACCTAACCTTCAAGGAGAACACCCATGCGATTCAAACGACCGCAGGTGCGCTACGCCGATACGCCGCAGCCTGCCACCCCGTATCAAGCCGCCGCCCAGGTGTGGGACGACCGTATCGGCTCCGCCCGCGTGCAGGCGAAGAATTGGCGCCTGATGGCCTTCGGCTGCCTAGTGCTCGCGCTGTTGATGGCCGGCGGCCTGGTGTGGCGCTCGGCGCAGTCCATCGTGACGCCCTATGTCATCGAGGTCGATCAAGCCGGGCAGGTGCGCGCCGTGGGAGAGGCCGCCACGCCGTACCGGCCCGGCGACGCGCAGATCGCGCACCACCTGGCGCGCTTCGTGACGCTGGTTCGCTCGCTGTCCATCGACCCCATCGTGGTGCGGCAGAACTGGCTCGATGCCTACGACTACACCACCGACAAGGGCGCGGCGGTGCTCAACGACTACGCCCGCACCAATGACCCATTCGCCCGCATCGGCAAGGAATCGGTAACGGTGCAAATCACCAGCGTGGTTCGCGCGAGCGACACGTCTTTCAACGTGCGCTGGACAGAGCAGCGCTATGTCAACGGTGCGCCCGCCGGCACCGAACGCTGGAACGCCGTGCTTTCGACCGTCCTGCAAACCCCGCGTACTGAACAGCGCCTGCTCAAGAACCCATTGGGTATCTACGTCAACGGCCTGTCATGGAGCCGCGAACTGGATTCTTCCGAAGGAGCCAAACCATGAAACTTCGTTTCCGCCTTTACGTTGTTCCTTTGACGCTGCTGGCCCTCGCGGGCTGCGCCTCGCAGGGGAAGCCGCCGCCATCCATCTCGCTCGACGAGACGGTGCTGGCCCAGCCGTTGCCCGAACCGCCCAAGCCCGTCGAAGTCGTCGCCGTCCCTGAACCGCTGGCGCTGCCGGCGCAGTTGAAGCCCCTGCCGGAACTCGATGAGGCCCCCGTTGCGCCGGAGCCGGCCGACGAAAAGGTGCGCGTTTCCCGTGCCAATGCAGAAGCGCGTATCGCGCCTACCCGTGAGGGCTACGTCAACGCGATTCAGGTGTGGCCGTTCACCGATGGCGCGCTTTATCAGGTCTATGCGTCGCCGGGGCGCGTGACGGTGGTTTCGCTTCAACCGGGCGAGGAACTGGTAACGGTCGCCGCCGGCGATACCGTGCGCTGGATCGTGGGCGACACGTCCAGCGGCGGCGGGGCCGATCTGCGCGTCAATGTGCTGGTCAAGCCTATCCGCTCCGGTCTGAAAACCAATCTCGTCATCACCACCAGTCGGCGCACCTACCTGCTGGAGCTGACCTCGACCGAGAGGGCATGGATGGCGTCGGTGTCCTGGGACTATCCGAAAGACCGAATGCTCGCGTTGCAGCGCCAGGCGCAGGCAGCGCAGGCAACAACGCCTGTCGATACGGGCCTGTCGCTGGACAAGATCCGCTTCCGCTACGCGGTATCGGGCAGCAACCCGCCGTGGAAGCCTCTGCGCGCCTTCGATGATGGAGAGAAGGTCTATATCCAGTTCCCGCCGGGCATCGCCCAGGGCGAGCTGCCGCCGCTGTTTGTCATCGGCGCGCAGGGCGACGGGCAACTGGTGAACTACCGTTTTCGCTCGCCGTACTACGTCGTGGATCGCCTGTTCGGCGCGGCCGAACTGCGGCTGGGCGGCGATGGCGGCGACGTGGTGCGGATCGAGCGCACCGATGGTGTTGCACGGAGGAACTGACCATGAGCCAGGATGACACTCCCGACCTTGCCGCGCCGCAGGCGGACAAGGTGGCGCCGGAGGCAGTGGCGCTGCGCGCCCAGCCGCGTCCAGTCACACGCCTGAACCGGCGCTCGCTGGCCATCCTTGCCGGCGTCCTAGCGGTCGCCGTGCTCGGCGCGCTGATGTGGTCGCTGCAACCTCATCGACGCAGCACAGGCGAGCAGACCGAGCTTTACAACGTCGATCGCGTGTCAAAGTCGGAAGGACTGGATGCGCTGCCGACGGACTATTCCAAGCTGCCGCCGGCGTTGCTGCCTGCCGTTCCCGAACTAGGGCCACCGCTGCCGGGCGATCTTGGCCCGGCTATCGTGAAGTCGCAGCAACCGGCGACGGCTGCCTACGCGGCCCCCGGTCACGACCCGAACGATGCCCTGCGAAAAGAAGCCGAGGCGGCCGCGGCCTCGTCCGTGTTCTTCCGCTCGGGTGGGCAGAATGCGGCGCCGGTAGCGCAGACACAGGTGGCCGCTGCGCCGGGCTTCGCCGCCAATGCGGCGTTTGACCCGCTGGCGGCCGGGCCGGCCTCCACGGCGGCCCAACCTGCTGACCCGACAGCGGTGCAAAACCGGCAAGACCAGAAAGAGGCTTTCATGAAAGCTGGCCCCACTGAAACCCGTAATTCCGGCAATCTGACTCTGCCAATTTCGCCGTATCAGGTTATGGCCGGAACAGTGGTCGCAGGTGCCTTGGTGACGGGCATCAAGTCGGACTTGCCCGGCGACGTGATCGCCACGGTGACGGAGCCGGTCTATGACACAGCCACCGGGCGCTTCCTGCTGATTCCGCAGGGTTCGCGCATCCTGGGCAAATACAACAGCCAGGTCAGCTACGGGCAGAGCCGCGTTCAAGTCGTCTGGAACCGGATCATCCTGCCGGACACGTCTTCGCTCACGCTCGACAACCTGGCCGGCACCGACCCAGCCGGCTATGCCGGGCTGGAGGACGATGTGGACTACCACTGGGGCCGCATCTTTGCCGGTGCGGCACTCACCACGCTGCTGGGCGTCGGTGCCGAGCTGGCCGCGCCGGAGAACCGGCAGGATGGTGATCGCGTCATCATCGCTGGGCGCGACAGCGCGCAGGACAGCATCAATCAGGTCGGCCAGGAGATGACCCGGCGCAACCTCAACATCCAGCCGACCTTAACGCAACGGCCGGGCCTGCCGGTTCGCATCATCGTCAACCGGGATCTGGTGCTGCGGCCGTACCAGCCGCTGTTCTTCAACCGGGGGACTTCACGATGAGCACGACCAAGAAGCTGCGGCTCGGCCCGCTGCCGAAGACCGAGAGCACCAAGCTGACTTTCGTTTGCCCGACCAGCTTGAAAGTCGACCTCGACCGCTACGCCGCGCTACACGCGCAGGCGTATGGCGAGGCCGTTGATGCGGCGACGCTGATCCCGCATATGCTGGAAGCGTTCATGGCGGGGGATCGAGGATTCAGGAAGGGCACGGCGACCCGCAGCACACCACCGAAGCCGCCATGATTGCACCGCATGCTATTCAACGGCATCCATCGAACGCGCAGCCCAGGCTGCGCGTTCTTCATTCTGGATGCCGCCGAGCCTGTTGGGCTATGATGATGCGACAGGCCCGCCGTTCCTCGGCAATCCAGCACTACACAGTGCGATGCGGCTTTCTCTCCCAACGCTCCTATGTCGCTCCTAGCCGACAACGCCGCTCTTCTTCTAAGCGGCCCCGAAAGGAGCTAACCTACTGTCCCATATACGGTTTCAAGTCCTTCTTGATTTGCGCGAAAGAATTGACACCGGCACTTTTTTGCCGGGTCGGTTTCAAAGCCCATGCGTTGATGCATCATTGCTGTTACCCACGGCTTGATCATGTCCAATACCGTTATCTGCGCCTGGGTGAAGCGCAGGTTGCTGCCAAATGACATGCACAACGTTCTGTCGGCATCGAGCCGTACGTTGTATTGCGCCTCATCGACCGAGATGTACTGCGCAAAATATTGTTGGTAGTACTCGGTTTCCCGGAAGTGTTCCGGCGCAATATCGAGCAGATGGAAGAACCCGCTCTGCGGGTTTTCTCGATCAGCGATATAGAACGGGTCCAGCAGATACAGGCCTTTCACATAGCGATGAATAAAAGCGTCGATTTCTTCGCTGTCGGCCACCTCGGGCAGGCTGATCACACGTACTGCGTGGTCGCCGAAAACCAGCACCACCCAATTGTCTATCTGCACATATTCATTCAGTACCCGAATCAACGAACTCCAGAACTCCGGGCGATTGAGCTGCATGATCAGTTTTCCAACCGATCGGTGCCAAGCCAGGCTATGAAGGTCAAGCGACATGTTCTACCCCTTTAGGGTTAGGGCTTTGCAGGCCAGAGCTAAGTACTTGTAGGTATTTACTATTCGTCGAGGCTCGGTATATTCACCCCGAGCTTACGATAGCCATGAAGGCGCGTCGTGTGGACAGGGATAGTCATATGAGTCGAGCACACTTGCGAGCTATTTTTTTAGCTTCGTTTATGGGCGCTGTAATCAGCACGCCCGCAGCCGCCGCTGAAAATTCGGTGTATCTGTATAACTGGTTCGGGTTTCTTGAGCCGCAGACGCCCAAGCAATTCCAGCAGGAGAGCGGCATCAAGCTGCATATGGATGCCTTCGACAGCGCCGAAACCATGCAAAGCAAGGTCATGGCTGGGCGCACCGGTTATGACCTGGTGGTGGCCACCTCCAATGTATTGCCCGGCTTGATCAAGGCCGGGGTGTTGCAACCATTGGATCGTGCGCAGTTGAGTAATCTGTCGCACATCGACCCTGACATCCTGGCCCTGCTGGCGGTCAATGACCCCGGTAACCGCTACGCCGTGCCCTATGTCTGGGGCACCACCGGCATTGGCTACGACGTGGATAAGGTCAAAGCGGCACTCGGTGATGACGCGCCGGTGGACAGCTGGGACCTGATCTTCAAAGAAGAAAGCATCAGCAAGCTCAAGTCTTGTGGCGTGGCCATGCTCGACTCCCCCAGCGAGATCATTTCCATTGCCTTGCACTATCTGGGGCTGCCCAGTAACAGCACCGATCCAGAGGATTACCAGAAGGCCCAGGCGCTGTTGTTGAAAATCCGTCCCTATGTACTCTATTTCGACTCGTCGAGAATCGACACCGACCTGGCAGACGGCAATATCTGTGCGGTCGTCGGCTGGGCCAATGGTGCCCTGGCGGCGCAGGCGATTAATGAAAAGTCCAACAGTGGCCGCAAGATTGCCTACAGCCTGCCGCGCGAAGGCGCCTTGGTCTGGTCTGAAAACTGGGTGTTGCTCAAGGACGCTCGCCACCCCAAGGCCGCTCTGGAATTCATCAACTACATGCTGCGGCCACAGGTGATAGCCAAGACCTCCAACTACATGCTCTATCCCAACGCCAACAAAGATGCCACGAAGTTTGTCGAGCAGAAGTTGCGGGATAACCCTTGGATCTATCCCGATAAAAAGACCATGGCGACATTGGTTCCGCTTGAGCCCTTGCCGCTGAAGGCCGAGCGTATTCGCACGCGGGTCTGGACCAAGGTTAAAAGCGGTACGTGATGGGGATGGGGCCGGGGAGGGAGACAGCATGCGCCAGGGCGGTGATCAGCGCTACTTAGAGTCAGACGACTACAAGGCCTACAAAGAAATTGAAGAGCAGATCGGCTTGTGTACGCCAGAACAGGCCTGGGCCATGTATTACGTTTCGACGGGCATGGTGCGGGAAAACATTACCCTGGCGGTGATGGAGCACATTGGCCGGGGCAATCGTGCCTTGTTGCTTGAGTTTCCCGACCTGGTGCGAGTTGCCGGGCGTGACGCTGAGCCGGGTGCGCTCGCTTCCAACTGGCCTTTGCTGCGCAGGCGTCGTCGATAACTCTGCTGGGTGTACCTCTCGACGGGCGATACGCAGCATCGATACGAAGCTGAACCCGTGACGGTCCGACAGTCGACGCCTATCTCCCTGACACACCACGATCAAACTGTGGGAGCTGGCTTGCCTGCGATGACGGCCTGCCAGCCGACGCCTATCTCTCTGACACCCCGCGATCAAACTGTGGGAGCGGGCTTGCTCGCGAAGGCGGCCTGACAGTCAACACAGTTGGACCGGGTACATATCCGTTATTTAGGTAACGGCCACTTAGGGTTCCGCCCTGACGGCGGCTCACTTTTGAAAAGCCGGAATGCCGGCCCAGTCAAAAGTAAGCAAAACGCTCTTGCCCCACCACTTGGCACCTCGCTTAGGCTCGGTGTGCCCGAACGCAGGCTTGAATCCGTGGGCCGCCGCCACGCGCCATCCATGGCGCGGGGCGGCTAACCCGGCGTCCTGCCGGGTTACCCACGAATTCAAGCCTGCGTTCGGCCAGCGTGGTTTAACGGGGCGCCTAAGATCAAAAGCAGATCAAGAGCGGCTCGCTTCGCATCGTGGTTACCGTCGGGTACTTCGGCTTATAGAGTTGTATCGATACTTATCCCTATGGGGAGGTGCAGCTCAGTTGTAGGTTATTATTGTGAGGCTTGTAGGGAAAGTCTGCATTTTTTGTAGGGTCGATGCCTTTTCGCCCTGTGTTCTCTACTCTGGCCACCCATTCTCCCTGCCCACTTCAGAGAACTGACCGGATGCTTCAACTCGATTTTTATTCAACCCTCGTTGCCGCTTCACTGGTGCTATTGCTGGGACGCGGGCTTGTGGCCCGTATCGGCTTTTTGCGTACTTACAATATTCCTGAACCGGTAGCCGGTGGCCTGCTGGTCGCCATGCTGCTCCTGGCGTTGCGCGGGTTTGCCGATATCGAAGTACGCTTCGATCCTTCATTGCAAACCCCGTTGATGCTGGCGTTCTTTGCCACGATCGGTTTGAACGCCGACTTTGCCAGCCTGAAGAAAGGCGGGCGTATCCTGGCGGTGTTTCTGCTGGTGGTAACGGGCTTGCTGGTGGTGCAAAACGCCATGGGTATCGCGCTGGCGTCGGCGCTCGGGCTTGACCCATTGATGGGCTTGCTGGCGGGTTCGGTGACCTTGTCCGGTGGGCATGGCACCGGTGCGGCCTGGGGGGCGGTGTTCAGTGAGCAGTATGGCGTGGCTTCGGCGTCTGAATTGGCGATTGCCTCGGCAACTTTTGGCCTGGTGCTCGGTGGCCTGATCGGCGGGCCTGTGGCGCGTTTTCTGATCAAGCGGGTCGAGGTGCCAGGTATTGGGCAACCGCAATCGAGCCTGGCCAAGGGGTTTGAACAGCCGAATGAAGAGCGCCTGATCACGGCGTTTTCGTTTATCGAGACCTTGGCACTGGTCGCGATCAGCCTACAGGGCGGCAACCTGTTGAATGCCGCCATCCAAGGCACCGCTTTCGAATTGCCGACGTTCGTCTGTGTACTGTTCGTGGGTGTGGTGCTGCGCAATGGGCTGTCGATGCTCGGCTGGCATCAGGTGTTCGAGCGCGAAGTCTCGGTGCTGGGCAATGTCAGTTTGTCGTTGTTCCTGGCGATGGCGCTGATGTCACTCAAGCTCTGGGACCTGGCGGCACTGGCTTTGCCGATCGTCATTCTGCTGGCCGCACAGGCATTGCTGATGGCGTTGTTCGCGATTTTCGTGACGTTCCGGGTGATGGGCCGCAACTATGATGCGGCGGTACTGGCGGCGGGCCATTGCGGCTTCGGGCTTGGCGCTACGCCCACGGCGATTGCGAATATGCAGGCGGTGACGCAGCGCTTCGGGCCTTCGCAGATCGCGTTTCTGGTGGTGCCGATGGTGGGCGCGTTCTTCATCGATATCGCTAACGCCGTGGTGATCAAGTTGTACCTGGCGCTGCCGTTCCTGGGCACTGCTGGCTGATATTGCACACTTCCTCGTCACGGGCCTGATGACGCGCGCTAGCGTTGCCGCCACAGCCCGTGACGCAGTCTCGCTGGACGTGCTGCTGGCCGTCGATGCCTCGGCAGCTCGCGCCGTTACCCGGACGTTGATCCGAACCTGACCCTTCCCACCTCAATCAGTGCGCCATACATCTTTCCAATACGCTGCCGGGCTCGGCGCCATCTTCATTCTTGGGACATTTCATACAACAACTAAGGCGTTTATACCGGTTGTTTGTCTCGACGCTGACACAAGATGAGCTGCCGCATTCGGCTCATGGAAACGTCAACACACCCGCGTCGGATTGCCCCTTGAATGAAGTGTGTTGTTTTGTGTTCAAACCGTATTGGAATAATAAAATGCAAATATCCAAGTCTGTTCCCGTATTGCTACTGGCCACTTCTGCCATTTACATGTCGCAGGCGATTGCTGCGCCGGCGGACGAGGAGGGGTACTACGGGGTTGCTCGGGTGATCAGCGCCGAGCGCAAAGCCCGCAATATGGATTCCAGTGCCCGCCCCGGTATTGGTTCGTTCGTGCCCGGCGACGACAGCCAGAAGGATATGACCGGGTCCATCGGAGTCGGCTATCGCTTCGGTAATGGCTGGCGCGTGGAGGGCGAACTGACCCTCCCGCAAAGCGACACATTCACCAGTGGTTCGACTGCTTTCCCTACCAGTCTCAATCAGCACCACATCGACTCCAGGCGCGTGATGCTCAACGCCTATCGCGACTTTCGAATCACCGAGAAGGTAGCGATTTATGGTTCGGCCGGGCTGGGTCTTGCCCGCCTTGAGTCGAAAGGATGGCAGGGCAATGAGTCTCGCCAGTATGGGGCCTCGACCCAGACCAACCTGGCGTGGTCGGTCGGTGCAGGCGTCGCTTATGACGTTACCGATCGCCTGGCCCTGGACCTCGGCTATCGCTACGTTGATATGGGCGATACCGAAAGTGGCTGGAACAACTTTGCCAATGCCCGAGGCCTGCAAGATGAAAAAATGAAGGCCAACCTGGTCTCCAGCGAATTCTCGTTGGGCATGCGCTGGGCGTTCTAACACGCTCCCTCGCCGCAGGCTTTGGCCAAACGCAAAGTGGCCTCGCGGATCTCGTCCTGATTGAGTGACGCGAAGCCCAGGCGCAGAGCATTCTGCGGTTGGTCCAGCGGCGAAAACTGGCGGCCGCTGCGCACCACCAAACCGTGGTCCACAGCGGTTGCCACCATCCGATCAACGTTTATTCCCTCCTCGAAACGCACCCACAATGCCAGGCCGCCTTCGGGCTCGCGCAGCTGGATACGCTCACCCAAGGCTTCATGCAGGCAGTTTTGCAAGGTCTCTCGCCGGGCCCGGTATTCTTTCGATACACGGCGCAGGTGCTTCTTCAGCTCACCGTCATTGATCAGGTCGGCCAGCATCCTCTGCGCGACAGCGTCGGCATCGCCCAACATCAGCGCCGCGTTGCGATGCAGCACCTCAATCACTTGGGCGGGAGCCACCACATAGCTGCAGCGAAACGTCGAGCCCAGCGTCTTGGATAACGAGCCTATATAAATCACATGGCGCTGAGAGCGTTCACTGGCCAGCGGCAGGTAAGGGCGGCCGTTGAAGTGAAACTCATGGTCGTAGTCCTCTTCGATAATGCAGAAGTCATGCTGCGCGGCCAGCGCCAGCAAGTGCTGCCGGCGTGCGGCATGCAGGCTCACGGTGGTGGGGAACTGGTGATGGGGCGTGAGGTAGATCATGCGCACGTTGTGCTCACGGCATAAGCGCTCGACCTGATCGGTGCGGCAACCTTCATCGTCGATGTCGACCGTGACCAACTGCGCGCCGAGCTTGCGGAAAATTTCCCACGCAGGTGGGTAGCTCAGGCGCTCCACCAATACCACGTCGCCGGGCTTGAGCAGCAGGCTGGCGCTCAGGTACAGGGACATCTGGGTGCCCTGGGTCAGGCAGATATTTTCAGCAGTGACCGTCAGCCCACGGTTGTTGCGCAGCATCTCGGCCAAGGCGCAGCGCAAGTGATAGCCGGTGCCTTCGCTGCCGTAGCGCACGGTATTGGAGGCGAAACTGTTGCGCAGTGCGTGGCGATAGTAACGGTGCAAAACGGCCTGGGGCAGCAGGCGGTGGTCGCTGGTGCCGTTGTCGAAAAACAGCGCATCGCGCCGACGCTGGAGTGCGACCACTTGGGCGTTATGGGTGAAATACGGCACCCGTGGTTGCTCCAGCAACGGCGGCGCGAAAGACGGTTGTGTGACGCTGGGCAGTTGTTTGGGTGTCAGTTGCGCATTGACGAAGGTGCCACGGCGCGGCTCGCTGACCAGCCAGCCCTTGGTCATGGCTTCTTCGTAGGCCAGGATCACCGTCTTGCGGTTGACGTTGAGCAACTGCGCCATTTCCCGCGTGCCTGGCAGCAATGTCCCAGGTGGCAGACGGCCTTCGAGGATGGCATTGACCAAGCCTTCGGCAATCTTGCGGTAGGACGCCTGGCTGGTGGTTTCTTCAAGCCGCAGCAAGGGGCGCCATTTGCGCATCTGGACCATCTGAAGTATCCAAATCTGGAGGTTTTAATGGGCCTAGTCTAGCGCAACAATCAGGCCTCACTTAGCCCGAGGTTGTTATGAATACACGTCATGTCATCGAACTGTCGCCCTCGGGGAAAACCTTTGAGGCGGGCGACGAATTGTTGCTCGACGCCATGCTCGCCAGTGGCCTGGCCGTGCCGTTCTCCTGTCGGCGTGGTGCCTGCGGTTCGTGCAAGGTGGTGGTGGCCGAAGGTGAGTACCGGGCCAAGCGCCTGGCACCGGGTGCGCCGGTACCTTCTTATCCTTTGGCAGCCAATGAAATGTTGTTATGCCAGAGCCACGCCTGTGGCGACATGCGCCTGCATATTCCCGGCTGGTCGCTGGATACGCCCGCGCTGGTAGTGGCGGCGCAGGTTCACAGCAAGCGTGCGCTGGGCCCCGATGTGATCGAGTTGGTATTGATGCCAGACACGCCCGTGATGGTGCGGGCCGGCCAATACCTCAAGTTTTGCCTGGCGGACGGTGACACACGTTGCTTCTCGATTGCCAACCTGCCCGACGAGGACGATGGGCGGTTGGTCTTCCAGATTCGCCGGGTGAGTGGTGGATACTTTTCCGAGGGTATCCTGGGTGGTCTCGCCGTGGGTGAGCGTCTGCACGTGGAAGGGCCTTTTGGTGCCTGCACCTGGCAGGACGATGATGCGGCGCCTGTGGTGTTATTCGCCACGGGCACTGGTTATGCGGGCATCAAGCCTATCCTGCTGACCGCGCTCAAGCGCGATGTCGACGTGACGTTGTATTGGGGGGGCGCGCAATCGGCGGATTTTTATGACAGCGCCTTTCTCGACGACTTGATGGTTGAGTATCCGCGTTTTCGCTGGCATCCCGTGCGGTCCTCCGAGGGCAGAGTGCAAGAGGTTGCAATGAGTCATGGGCATCAGTGGGAACAGGCCCAGGTCTATGCGTGCGGCAACGCTGCAATGCTCGGCCAGGTGCGGGCCCATTGCCTTGAAGCGGGGTTGCCGAGCCACCGGTTTATCGCAGAGGCGTTTGTCGCCAGTGGTCGGTCAGGCGCTGAAACAGGCTCGCTGTTGTTTGACCCGGTCTGGGAGAAAGTCGGCCCGCGCTATTCCCTGGATGGCATGCTGGCAGCGCGGGAAAAATCCATGCGTGCCCTGGCGGCGATTGCCAGCCAGTTGAAAGTTGGCATGACTACCGGTGAGGCCCTTGAGATGGCTGCGAGGCAACTGCAGGCCATGGGCGCTTCGCACACCTGGCATCCGACCTACATTCGTTTTGGCGCTGACACCGTTCGCCCACCGCGCGAGGGCATAGATCGCCAACGCAGGCTGCGGGCTGATGACATTGCCGTGGTCGATCTTGGCCCGGTATGGGATGGCTACGAAGGGGACTATGGCGATACGTTTGTGTTTGGCGATGGGCCTTTGCATCAGGCCTGTACAACGGCCTTGCATGAAGTCTTCGATGAAACACGCCAAGCGTGGCTGCGTGGCCTGACCGGGCGTGAACTCTACGACTTTGCCGAGCAGAGTGCCCTGTCCAAAGGCTGGAGACTGGCACGCAACCTGGCAGGGCACCGCCTTGCAGATTTCCCCCATGCATTGTTCGAGAGCAAAGAGTTGGCTGACCTGGAGATCTCGCCCAGTGAAATGGCCTGGGTATTGGAAATCCAGCTGTGCCATCCCACCGAGCCGGTCGGTGGGTTCTTTGAGGATATGCTGATGATGCAAGGCTGAATTGCGCATACACCGCCGATCCCCTGTGGGAGCTGTCGAGCTTTAGCGAGGCTGCGAAAGCGGTGGTTCAGGCGCTGAAGATTCTGCCCGTGCCGCCGCCATCGCAGCCTCGCTGGGGCTTCAACTGGGTCAGAGCTTCGGCAACTGCCCGACGCGGCCCATCATTTCGGTGACGATCTGCAGGTCCAGCAAGAACTGCTCAACCGTCTTGAACTCACTGTCAGTGTGCCCGGTGTACTTCTCTTCCGGGCGCGCCAGGCCAAATTGCACGCCGTTGGGCAGGTCATGCACGGAGGTTGCGCCGGCTGAGGTGCCGAATTTGTGTGCCATCCCCAGGTTTTCCGTGGCCACCGCCAACAAGGCCTTGACCCATTCACCTTCCGGGTTGCGGTACATCGGGGTGTCGAGCGAGTAAGTGAAGCTCACGTTGACCTTGGCGTTCTTGTCCCAGGCGTTCAGCTTCTGCTCGATCTGCGCCTTGAGCGCTTCCGGGGTTTTACCTTTCGGCGCGCGCAGGTTCACGGCCAGTTTGAAAGCTTTGTCATCCTGCCCCACAAACGTCAGCGAGGTGGTCAGCGGGCCCATGAAATCATCCGCGTAGCCCACGCCCAATTTGCCACCCAGGTAATCCAGGCCCCAGTTGTCGGCGGCATACCGCGCAGCATCGGTGATGTGGTTGTGCTTGAGGGCGACCTTGCCATCGAGGCTGTGGATCAGCTCCAGCATGCGTGCCACCGGGTTGACTCCGGTTTCGGGCTCGGAGGAGTGCGCGGACACGCCGGTCACCGTAAGTTTGACGTCCTTGCCATCGACCTTGGCCGTCACCTGAAAATTGCCACCGTTGCGCTTGGCATAGTCGGCACCGGCCTGTTGCAGGCTGGCGGCCAGTTCGGCGGGTGCATCGCTGACCAGCGTGGCCACCGAGGCCGATGGGATCTGGTTGTTCGCCTTGCCGCCGGTCATCGCGATGATCTCTGCGCCTTTGCCTTCGCCTTTGCGCACCGGGAAGGTGGCCATGACCGTCCCCGAGCCTTTCTCGGCGATCACCACCGGGTAGCCGCCATCCAGCGCCAGGTTGTATTGCGGCACGGGATTGCGCTCGAAATAGTAAGGAATAGCCTCACCGGAAGTTTCTTCGGTGGTGTCCACCAGCAGCTTGAACGTGCGCGCCAGTGGCAGCTTTTCTTCCTTGATCACCTTCATCGCGTACATCGTCACCACGATGCCGTTCTTGTCATCCTCGGTACCGCGGCCATACATGCGGTCGCCGATCAGCGTGACCTTGAACGGGTCGAGTTTGGTACCGTCTTGCAGCACCCAGTTTTCCGGGGTAACGGGCACCACATCGGCGTGGGCATGCACACCCACGACTTCATCACCGCTGCCTTCCAGGGAGATTTCGTACACGCGGTTATCGACGTTACGGAAGTTCAGGTTGAAGGACTTGGCCAGGGCCTCGATCTTCGCGGCGATCTTGAGGAATTCCGGGTTTTTGTACTGTGGCAGACCGTCTACGTTGAACGTAGGGATCTCCACCAGTTCACGCAGGGTTTCGAGCGCGGCTTTGCCGTATTTCACGCGGGTGTAAATGCCCAGCAGGCGATTGATCTCGTTCTGCTGCTCGGCGCTCAGGGTTTTGTTGCCCAGAAACGCGTTGATAGCCGGGCCAGTGTCAGCGGTTTTACCCAGTTCGCCCTTAGCCAGGGTGCCGAGGAAGCTGCGGAAATCGGTGACCGAGGTCTCGCTGAAGTGCTTCAGGATTGCCGTGCTTTGGTCTGCAGTGATGTTAGCGGATGCAGGCGTGGCGATTGCCGAAAGGCTCGCGGCGAACAAGGTGGCAGCCACCAGTTTTTTCAATGGAAAGTGCATGGTTAAAGGCATTCCTTTGCAGGTAGTGAGTAGGAGGTTTCTGACGGAAGAGTCAGAAACATTTCCACACACTACCATTACTCAGGTGCCCAAGGTCAATGCTGGCCAGGGTGGGGCGCGGGATACTCCTCCGTCACGCTCAAGGCTCTAGCGTAAGGCCCATCCCACAATTGTTGATGCAGTTGGCCTACGCGCTTGGCCATCGCCTCACTGCGCATCACCACCTCCAGATTGCGCGAATTATCCAGGTAACCACCCAACCAGTTGCTGGTGCCAACCCACGCCACCTGGCCGTCGATCTCCATGGTTTTACTGTGGATCACCCGCGCATAAGGGATAAAGCCTTGCTTGGCTTCGGGCAGGGTGACGATCTTGATTTCGACATTGGGCAGCACCGCCAGGCTCTTGAGATAGGGCAGCTCCAGTGGGTCGGTATTCCAGTTGGACACCATCAACTTGATCGACACGCCACGGGCAGCGGCGGCGCGCACGGCGTTGTCGATCACCGCGTAGTACGGTCGGGTTCGATCCGGTCCGTAGGACAGCGGCGCGTAGTCGAGCAATTGCACGCGCACCTCTTTTTGGGCTTCGCCCAGCAGGCGCGGCAGTTCCAGCTGTGAGTCACCCACGCCGGGCGGGTTGTAGCGTTGCGGGCTGGCCACCAGGTAGTTGCCGGTACGTGCAGGTGCCTGGCCGTTGGCGGGTAGCGGCACCGGTTGTTTACCCGCCAGCGCGGCCTGGGCTTGCCAGTCTTGCTCGAAGATCGCCTGCACTTGGCCCACCACCGTTTCGTCAGTGATCCGCAGCCCGGTTTCGTGGATATGTTCCAAGGCGCGCCAGTCGAAATTCTGACTGCCGACAAACGCTTGCTTGCCATCCACCAGCAGGTACTTGGCGTGGATGATGCCGCCGCTCAGTTGCCCATAGGGCAGCACGCGCAAGGTCAGATTGGGAATGGCGCGCAAGCGTTCCAGGGTGCCGGCATCCGACAGCTTGATGCCTTTTTCTTCGAGCAGGAAACGAATCTTCACGCCGCGTTTGCCGGCGGCTTCCAGGCGTTCCAGCACCGTGTTCATCACCGAACCGGGGTGATCCGCGGCGTAGAACTGGCCGATATCAATGCGGCTTTTGGCGCCGTCGAACAGCTCGATCCATACCGGGCCGGGCTGGCGTAAATCGTCGGTGCCCAGGGCGGTGTCCACGGGTACGGTGTGCACCAGTTCAAAACCCGGAATGGAAAAGTCCGCCTGGGCCAGCGGACTGAGGAGCAAGCCGGTCAGGCCGGCGATACGCAACTTTATCGAAAGGGACATAAGCGTCTCATCGCACCAAAGGAAAAGGCGAGCGCCCAAGGCGCCCGCCCTGCAGGTCAGGCTGTGCGGCTGTGCAGCGGGGTGGGCACGCGATGGGGCACTTCATCCTGTGCGCGGGCGCCGGTGGCGGCGCGGATCAGCAGGATCTTCAACTGGTCGTTGATACGCTCCAGGCTGTCCTGGAAGAAGTTGTGGAACACCACGCAGAACAGCGCGATGGCGATACCTAATCCCGTGGCAAACAAGGCCGTCCCGATACCACCGGAAATCTGCCCTGGGTCCGACACGCCTGCGGTGGCCAGTGCCTTGAAGGTGTCGATGATGCCGAGAATGGTACCCAGCAGGCCCAGCAGCGGGGCGGCGGTGGTGATGGTCTCGATGATCCACAGGCTGCGGGCCAGTGGGGCGCGGGTCTTCAGGTACTGGGTGTCGATTTCGTCGTCCAGGTCCTTGCGCGAACCGTGAGTCGCCTTTTGGGCCAGCACCGGCAAGATCATGTTCAGCGGCAGGCTGTCGCGACGGGTCAGGTTCTCCGGCAAGTCACGCTCGCTGTGCACGTTGGTGCCCAGGGCATCGATCAACGCGCGAGCCTGGCGGCGCACGTAGGCAAAGTAGATACCGCGTTCGATGGCGATGAAGATCGCAATGGCCATCGCCGCGTACATCACATAGAAGGTGACGTCGTGGAGCAGGTTCATATCCATGATGGTGTTCCTCTTGAGGTGAGTCTTAGAAATTCGCTTCCAGCGAAACCGTGACGGTGCGGTCCAGGCCGACGATGTACGCAGGGTCGCCATCGCGGAAACCGCTGTAGCTGGCCGCGTTGGTCTTGGTGGTGTACACGCCGTCCAGGTATTTCTTGTCGAACAGGTTGTCGACGTTCAGGCGCAGGGTCGCGTCCTTGACCACCTTCTTGTCCACCGGCAGGTAAATACCGGCGCCGAGGTTGAACACAGTGCGACCGGAAATCGCCTCGTCGTTGGTCAGGTCGCCGTAGAGCTTGCTGGTGTACTTGCCGCCGAAGGTGCCGTAGAAGCGCCCGTCGTCATAGCCGATGTTGGCCGCCAGCATGTTCTTGGGCACATTGGCGAACTGCTTGCCGCTGGTGGGCAGCACGATGGGTTTGCCGGCGTTGTAGACGGTCAGGTCATCCTGCTGCTCGGCCTTGGTGTAGGTGTAGGAGGTGTAGTAATTGAAGTGGTGGGGCAACTGGCCGCTCCACTCCAGTTCCAGGCCTTTGTTGACCACGGAGCCCGCGTTGATGTCGGCAAAGTCACCGTTGATGTCCCGGGACGACACTTGGCGGTTCTTGAAGTCCATGTAGAACAGGGTGGCGGCCAGGCTCATGTCGTCGCCGCTGTAGCGCCAGCCCAGTTCATGGTTCCAGCTGGTTTCCGGCTCGGCGTCGATCGAGCCGGCGCCTTTGTCGTAGAGCACGTAGTTCTGCGGCACGCGCATGTTGCGCGACAGGCTGTAGAACAACTGGTCACGCTCGTCCAGTTGGTATTTCAGGCCGGCGTTGGGCAGCAGTTTGTTGTAGGTCTGGTTACGTTTTTCCGGGCGTTCGTTGAGGCTGCCGTGGTTGGTGCCTTCACGCTCGACGTTCATGTAGGCCAGGCCTGCGATGAAGGTCCAGTCCGGGTTGATGTACCAGGTGTCCTGGGCCCAGACCTTTTGCGCCGGCGTCACGGTGAAACGGTCGCGACCCTGCACGGTGTTGCCGTTGGCATCGACGATGGCGCTGTTGGAGTCCGGCCAGGTGTCCACCGGCTTGCCGTTGCTCTTGAGCGGAATGAACGGCTGGGTCTGGCTCTGGCGTGCGCGCTCGTACCAGTAACCGAATTGCAGGCTGTGGTCGCCCAGGTCCCAGGTCAGCTTGGTGGTGATGCCTGGGCGCCAGGTTTGCGTGCGTGAAGGGCGGTAGTAGACGCCGCTGTTGGGTGTGCCGTCGGCGTTGTATTGGGCGGCGGTGGGCAGGTTGCCAAGGTCGAACACACCGCCCTGGTTGGAGCCACGGTTGAGGGGGTAGCTGGATGAACCAACGCCGCTGCCATTGCCCCAGTAGTAATACGGGATCACCGACAGCGCGAGGTTATCGGCCAGTTTGAACTGGGTGTTGAGCACGGCGGTGAAGGTCTGGAACGGGTTCTGCGCCAGGGCGTAATAGCTGTTGTACTTGCCGTTGCTGCCCACGCTGGGGGTGGCCGGATAAGGGTCGTACTTGCGGCCATTTTGCTGGAATTGCGCCTTGGTCAACTGGCTGTAACTGTTGTTGTCCTGCTCGTGGTACTTGAGGATCAGGTTGGCGGTGTTGCCATTGCCGGCGTCGAAGAAGCTGTTCCACTCCACCTTGTCCGCGCGTACCGCGCCCGAGCCGCGCCACATTTCGCCTTCGGTATGGGACACCGACAGCCAGTTGCTCAGGCCGTTGATTTCGCCGGTATTGAGGCGGGCAAAAGTCTTGCGCGTGGCATTGCTGCCGACGACCTGTTTGACGAAGGCGCCGGTTTCCTTGGTCGGGCGAATGGTCACGATGCCAATGTTGCCGCCGCTGGAACCAATGTGCGGGCCGTCGGATTCCGCGGCGCCCTGGGTGACGAAGATCTGGTCGATGTTTTCCGGGTCGCCCAGCAGGTTGGAATACAGCGCGTAGTTGCCCGAATCATTGATCGGCATGCCGTCCACCGACATGCCTACCTGGTCTGAGTTCATGCCGCGCATGGTGAAGCGAAAGCCCGACAGGCCGGTGTTGTCTTCACTGGAGATGTTCAAGCCCGGGGTGTACTTGAGCTTGTCGATGGCATTGCCCGTGGCCGCCTGTTTATCCAGTGCTTCCTTGGTCACCGTGGAGCGGCCTTTGATGCTTTCCTCCGGCACCATGTAACCGCCCCCGGCGGTCGCCTTGCCTTGTACGCCAATGGTGCCGACGTCACTGTCGCTGGTCTCTGCCATGACCATTCCCTGGGTCATGCTGGTCGCGGCCACTAGTGCCAGATGAATACGGGTGAACTTCATCACTGTCGTCCTGGTGTCGGGTGCTTATTGCACGCTGTAGTTGAAGGTGGCGGTGAAGCGCTGCTCATTGCGCCCCCCGAAGGCTTGCTCGGGGAACGGTTTGACTTGCTTGATGCGACGCAAGCTATTGGTGGCGGCCCGGTTGAGCAGCATGCTCGAGGCCTGGGTTTGTAAACCTGAGTCGAGTACGCGGCCTTGACGGTCTACCAGCAACCACACCACCACCTCGCCGCTCGGGCGTTCGAGGGACGCCTGGCGCCCGGTGGGGTACTGCTTGTAGGTGTCCAGTTCGTTGCGCAAGCCTTTGAGATAACCGCTTTCCAGGGCCTGGCCATCGACCTTCGGTGGCGCCGGTGGGGCGGGTGTCGGTGCCGCTTGGGCCACCGGGGCCGGGGCTGGTTTGGCGGCCACCGGTGGCGGCGTTGGCGCGGGCTTGGCGACCACGGGCGCAGGCTTGGGCACAGGTTTTGGCTTGGGCTTGGGTTCGGGTTTAGGCAGGGGCTTGGGCGGTGGCGGCGGGGGAGCAGGCTCGGCCTCTTCCTCTTCGATCACCGGCGGTGGCGGTTCTTGCTCCACCACCGGTTCAGGGACCACTTCCGGTTCCGGCTCGACCAAGGCCAATTCGACCGCCGACTCGTCATACACCGGCTCGACTTTCAACGTCTGGGACTGGATACCCAGTGCAATCAGCACCAGGGCGATCAGGGCCGGGACACTGCCCAGCAGCTGACGCGCACGAAACAGAACGTACATGGTCAGGACTTACGCGTAGCAATGGACACGGAGGTGAAGCCACCCAGGCGCAGGGTGTCCATCACTTCCACCAGGCGCGAAACCTCCACGCCTTTGTCGCTGTTGACGATGATCGTCGACTTGGTATCGGGCTTTTCGGCAGCCTTCAGCGCGGGCACCAGGGCATCCACCGTCAGGTCCTTGCCGTCCAGTTGCAACTGGCCTTCCAGGCCCAGGGTGAGGATGAATTTGTTCTGCGGCTTGAGCTGCTGGGAACTGCTGGCGCTGGGCAATTGGGTCTTCATGCCGAGCGCGGGAATCACGTTCAGGCTCACCAGTACGAAAAACACCAGCAGGAACATCATCACGTCGATCATCGGGATCAGCTCGATGTGCGCCTTGCGTTTCTTGGGTTCGTCCCAGGTTCTCATTCCGTTACCCCGTCATTGAATTAGGGGCAAAACGCTAACAGCCAAAAATGACCGATTGGTTAACTTTAATTGACCGTTTGGAGGCTCTAGGACGCGTCTTTCAGAAAACTTACCAGTCAGTTTTCGGGCGTAATGAAACTGACACTCGGGGCATCCATGCTTGAGAAATTTATCTTGAGAGCCGGCTCCCATGCCCACTGCATTGCCTCAATTGACGACCCCGCGACTGCTGTTGCGCGCACTGCATATGCACCAGGCGCAGGTGCTTTTCACGCTTGCCAACGGGCCGAAAATTGCCGACAACACGGCGAACATTCCATCGCCCTACACCCTGGAAACCGCCCAGGATTTTATTGCCGGGATCGCTGACAAGTACCGCAACGGTGAGCTGCTGAACCTGGGGATGCATGTGCGCGGCACCGATGAATTGGTCGGCATGGTCAGCCTGCGTATCAATGCTCACCATCACTATGGGCACTTGGGGGGCTGGGTGGCGGCACACTGTCGTAATCAGGGTTACGCGGCGGAAGCGGCGAGCGCGGTGATGGACTTCGGCTTCGAGGCGCTAGGGTTGCAGCGCGTGGGCAGCCAGTGTTTCGCGCGCAACAAGGAGTCGGCGCGGGTCATGGAAAAGATCGGCCTGCGCTATGAAGGTTGCATGCGCCAGGCGTTTTTAAAGAACGGCGCGTATGAGGACATGCTCGGGTTTGCCACCGTACGTGACGACTGGGAGCGCTGCCGGTGAGCGGCGAAGTCGACCACGGCCGGCGCCGGGTCCTCGGCGGGCTGGCGGTCGCTACGGCGTTTTCTATTCTCAGCCCGTTTGCGCGCAGTGCCGGGGTGGATTATCCGTTCACCCTTGGCGTGGCTTCCGGCGACCCGCTGCCGGATGGCTTTGTGATCTGGACGCGCTTGGCACCTTTGTTCAATGCGGCGGATGGCCGTGGCGGCCTGAGTCGCACGGTGCCGGTGCGTTGGCGGGTGGCCAGCGATGCGGCGATGACGCGCATTGTGAAGCAGGGCGAAGTACTGGCGACGCCGCGTTTTGCTCACGCAGTGCATGTCGAAGTGGCGGGGTTGGCGGCGGATCGGCCGTATTGGTATCAGTTTGAAGGGCTCGGCGCGCAGAGCCCGGTGGGCCAGTCGCGCACGATGCCGGCGCTGCACGCCATGGCCTCGGCCCGGCTGGGCTTTGTGTCGTGTTCGCACTGGGAGCGTGGCTATTTCAGCGCCTACCGACACCTTGCCGCCGAGCAGCCGGACCTGGTGTTTTTCCTCGGTGATTATATTTACGACAGTTCCTATGCGGCGCAGTCGGGCAAGGTGTTTCGTTCCCACGGCAGCGGCAATGCGCAAAGCCTGAGCGATTACCGCAACCGCTACGCACTGTACAAGACTGATCCAGATCTTCAGGCCCTTCATGCCGCGGCCCCCAGCGTCGTCACCTGGGACGATCACGAGGTCCAGAATGACTACGCCAACCGCTGGTCCCAGGACCCGAAGGTGGCCGTGGCGCAGTTTCTCAAGCAACGGGCCGCGGCGTACCAGGCGTTTTACGAACACATGCCCCTGCGTGCCAGCAGCGTGCCGAAGGGGCCGGACATGCGCATCTACCGGCGCCTGGATTACGGCCAGCTTGCGCGTTTCCATGTGCTCGATGGTCGCCAGTACCGTTCCGAGCAACCGTGCATCGCGGCCAATGGCAGCCATCAAGGGCATATTGTCACCACCCCTTGCAGCGACCTGCGTGACCCTGGCCGCACGTTGCTCGGCTGGCAGCAAGAGGCCTGGCTGGACCAAGGATTTGCCCAGTCCAAGGCGCAGTGGAATATCATCGCCCAGGATTTGCTGGTGGCGCCGCTGATGCAGCGTGACCTCACCAACCATAAGCTTGGCCGCTGGACCGATGGTTGGGATGGCTACATGGCTAACCGCTCACGGATGCTGGCGTCGATCGTGCGCAACCGGGTGAAGAACCCGGTGTTCTGGGGTGGGGATATTCATTCGTTCTGGGCCACCGACCTGCATGCCGACGCCGACAGGCCAGACTCGGCGGTGGTCGCCACCGAGTTTGTCGGCTCGTCGGTCACCTCCGACGGCCCGCCCTATGACGCGTTCATGAAGATCATGCCGCTCAACCCCCATGTGAAGTTCTTCGACAGCCGCCAGCGTGGCTATGTGTCGGTGGAGTTGGCGGCCAACACCATGTTGACGAATTTTCGTGCGATCAGCGACCCGCGTGACCCGGCGGCGACGGTGTCGACGTTGAAGTCGTTCGTCAATGAATCGGGCCAGCCGAGCGTGGCCCTGTAGGAGCGAGCTTGCTCGCGAAAAACTCACAGGCACCGTGTGCAACCTGACTGCTCGCGTTATCGTTAACGTTCTTCGCGAGCAAGCTCGCTCCTACAGTGTCAGGGTGTCAGGGTGTCAGGGTGTCAGCGAGGCTGTAGCGTACTGACAGCGCGCCTTTTTTTTCCGATAGCGCCAGGATCGTCACCTGGCCCAGTTCGCTCAACGCTTGAACATGCGTGCCGCCACAGGCGTAAGCCGGCAACTCGCCGAAGCCGACTTCACGGGTGCCGTCTTCCAGCGTCATATGGCGGGGATAGTCGGCGGCGATCCATGTGTTGACCCACTGCTGGAGCGTCTGCGCATCCATGTCTTGCGCGGCCTGGCCACGGATAAAGGTGATCTTGCCTTCGCCCGGCCAATGGTGGGCTTTGATCGGCATCCAGCCCAGGCGTTCGCCAGCATTGCCGATCAAATGCCCTGCCGAATGCAGACGTGTGTGCAAGGCGCGCCGCTCTGCGTCGACGCGTGCAATGACAGGTCCAGGTTCCAGAGGTTGGTCGACGTAGTGCACCACCCGTTCGGCTTCCTGCATGACTCGCAGTACCTGGCTGTCGCCGAGCCAGCCGGTGTCGAATGGCTGGCCGCCGCCTTGGGGATGGAAAATCGTCGATTGCACAATCACGGCGAATTGCTCTTCGTACGGGGTGCAACTGAGCACTTCCAGCTCGGCCGTCAGGTGATCGTGGGTAAAAAACAGGCGCTCGGTCATCATCTACATCCGCATCAGGGTTCTGTGGGCAGTATAAATAGTGCGCAGATGAGTGATAATCCGCTCAATTATCAATGGACCTGTGCGTCATGAGCATCAATCTTCCTTTGCCGTTATTGGGTGAAATGGCGATTTTCGTCAAGGTCGTGGAAACCGGCAGCTTCTCTGAAGCGGCGCGGCAACTCAGTGTTTCGCCTTCGGCGGTGAGCCGCAGCATCTCGCGCCTGGAACACGCCCTGGCCACGCGCCTGCTACAACGCACCACGCGCAAGCTGCGCCTGAGCGAGGGTGGCGAGGAGGTGTTCAAGCGTTGCCAGGAGATGGTCAACGCGGCGCGCTCAGTGATGGAAATCAGTGGGCAATTCACCCATGAAGCCGAGGGCCTGGTGCGGGTCAGTGTGCCCAAGGCGGTGGGGCGTTTCGTGGTGCACCCACATATGCCGGAATTCTTGCGGCGCTATCCCAAGGTGGATGTGCAATTGATCCTGGAAGATCGGCATGTGGATTTGATCGACGACAACGTCGACTTGAGCATCCGCATCACCGACAGCCCGCCGCCAGGCTTGGTCGGGCGCCAGCTGTTGCCCATCGAACATTTGCTGTGCGCGACGCCGCAGTACCTGGCCGAGCACGGTACACCGAGCCATCCCCATGATCTGCTTGGGCACAGTTGCATCTATCTGGGTGAGACACCGGGAGATTCACGCTGGAAGTTTCGCCACGCTGGCAAGGCAGTCACGGTCGGCGTACGCGGGCGGTATGCGGCGAACCACACCGGGGTGCGGCTGGAGGCGGCGTTGCAGCATGTCGGGATTGCCAGCTTGCCGTATTTCACCGCACGGCATGCGTTGGAAGCGGGGGAGTTGGTGCAGGTGTTGCCAGGGTGGGATTTTATTGCCTCGTACCATGGCGAGGCGTGGCTGCTGCACTCGCCCACACGTTACCTGCCGCCGAAGTTGCGGGTGTTTATCGATTATCTGGTGGAGTGCATGGCCAGGGAGCCCACACTGCGCCGACGGTAGGAACGCGGTTGCTCGTTCCCACGCTCTGCGTGGGAATGCCACCTTGGACGCTCCGCGTCCTGCCTTTATGCCTGTGCACGGGTGACGCAGAGCGTCACAGGATGGGTTCCCACGCAGAGCGTGGGAACGAGCATCGTTGTCAGTGTTTGCTCTGGTCTTGAGGCATCGCCAGCAGCTGTTTTTCCTGGTTCCAGTCGAACGGTTCGTCGTTCTGTTCGGCTTCATAGCGACGTTCTTCCAGGGCCTGGTACAGGTCCAGTTCTTCGTCAGGCATGAAGTGCAGGCAGTCGCCACCGAAGAACCACAGCAGGTCGCGGGGCACCAGATGGGCGATTTGCGGGTAACGCACAATGACCTGGCTCATCAGGTCCTGGCCCAGGTACTGGCTTTCGATCGGGTCGATCGGCAGCAGGGCGCGCAGTTCGTCGAAGCGCTCCAGGAACAGTGCGTGGCTTTCCTCGGGCACCTGTTCGGCTTCGCCGACGGCAACCAGGATGCTGCGCAAGTGGTCGAGCAAGACGAGATGATCGGCAACGACGTTGGACACGAGATAAGGCCTCTAAAGCAAAAACGGGCGCGAGAGTATAAGCCTCTCGCGCCCGTTTTTATATGACCGCTCGACTCAGCGGACTTTACCCTCTGCCTGCATCAGCTCTTCCTTGCTGAAATCATCCACGTCGATCACCTTGCGTCGCGCCGCCTCGGCATCGCGCAGAGTTTGCGCCTCGGCCGGTTGCAGCACGCCGGCCTGCAAGGCCGCGTCGATGGCGTGCTCACCGGCCACCGGTTTGACCTGGCCGCTCTTGAGCGCACTGTGAAGTTTTTTCTGCAAGGGATGGCTGGCACCGAGCAGGTCGTAGGCATGTTGCAGGGCGCCTACCGGATCTTCTGCCGATTGCGGGCGATAACAGCCAGCCAGCAACTCTTCCAGGGTCGGGTCGCCCTTGGCGCGGCCGATCACGGCTGCCACTTCGGCATCCAGCGCGTCGGACGGCCCGGTATGACGACGCCCGAATGGGAACACAATCACTCGCAGCAGGCAGCCCAGCACCTTGTTCGGGAAGTTGCTCAGCAGCTCATCCAGTGCACGTTCCGATTCACCCAGGCTTTCTTCCATGGCCCAGGCAAACAGCGGCTCCAGATGGTCCGGCGAGTCCAGGTCGTGGTAACGCTTGAGCGCCGCGGAGGCCAGGTACATGTGGCTGAGCACATCACCCAGGCGGGCGGACAGGCGTTCGCGGCGCTTGAGCTCGCCACCCAGCAACATCATGCTCAGGTCGGCCAGCAGGGCAAACGCAGCCGCCTGGCGGTTCAGAGCACGGAAGTAACCCTGGCTCAACCGGTTGCCCGGAGCTTTTTCAAAGTGCCCGAAGCCCAGGTTCAGCACCAATGTGCTGGCAGCGTTACTCACGGCGAAGCCGATGTGTTGCATCAGCAGGCCGTCGAATTCCTTCAACGCCTGGTCATGGTCTTCGCGACCGGCCAGGGCCATTTCCTTGAGCACGAAGGGATGGCAACGAATCGCGCCCTGGCCGAAGATCATCAAGTTACGCGAGAGGATATTGGCGCCTTCCACGGTGATGAAGATCGGTGCGCCCTGCCAGTTGCGGCCCAGGTAGTTGTTGGGCCCCATGATGATGCCCTTGCCGCCGTGCACGTCCATGGCGTGGCTGATGCACTCACGGCCGCGCTCGGTCAGGTGGTACTTGAGGATCGCCGACAGCACCGACGGCTTCTCGCCCAGGTCCACGGCGTTGGCGGTGAGCATGCGCGCGCTGTCCATCAGCCAGGCGTTGCCACCGATGCGCGCCAGGGCTTCCTGGATGCCTTCGAAGGCCGACAGCGGTACGTTGAACTGTTCGCGCACCTGGGCGTATTGCCCGGTCACCAGGCTGGTGAACTTGGCGGCACCGGTGCCGACAGCGGGCAGCGAGATCGAACGGCCGACCGACAGGCAGTTCATCAGCATCATCCAGCCCTTGCCGAGCATTTCCTGGCCACCGATCAGGTATTCCAGGGGGATGAACACATCTTTGCCGGAGTTGGGGCCGTTCATGAAGGCGGCGCCAAGCGGCAGGTGACGACGGCCGATTTCCACGCCAGGGGTGTCGGTAGGAATCAACGCGAGGCTGATGCCCAGGTCTTCTTCTTCGCCCAGCAGGTGGTCCGGGTCATGGGCCTTGAAGGCCAGGCCGAGCAAGGTCGCGACCGGGCCGAGGGTGATGTAGCGTTTTTCCCAGTTCAGGCGCAGGCCGAGGGTTTCCTTGCCTTGCCATTCGCCTTTGCAGATCACCCCGGTGTCGGGCATGGCGCCCGCATCGGAGCCGGCCAGCGGGCCGGTGAGGGCGAAGCACGGGATGTCGTCGCCACGGGCCAGGCGCGGCAGGTAGTGGTTACGTTGTTCCTCGGTGCCGTAGTGCAGCAGCAGTTCGGCCGGGCCCAGGGAGTTGGGGACCATCACGGTGGAGGCGAGGTCACCGCTACGGGTTGCGAGCTTCATGGCAACCTGGGAGTGGGCATAGGCGGAGAAGCCCTTGCCGCCGTACTCCTTGGGAATGATCAGGGCGAAGAAACCATGGGTCTTGATGTGTTCCCAGGCTTGCGGCGGCAGGTCCATGGCCTGGCCGATTTCCCAGTCGCTGACCATGGCGCAGAGTTCTTCGGTGGGGCCGTCGATAAACGCCTGCTCTTCCTCGGTCAATTGCGCCTTGGGGTAGGCCAGCAATTTGTCCCAGTCGGGGCGGCCACTGAACAGTTCGCCGTCCCACCAGACGGTGCCGGCATCGATCGCATCGCGCTCGGTCTCGGACATCGGCGGCAGCACTTTCTGGAACCAGCTGAACAGCGGCTTGGTGAAGTATTGGCGGCGCAGGTCAGGCAGCAACAACGGCGCGGCCACCACGGCCAGGAGCACCCAGAAGATCAGCAGCAGCCAACCCGGTGCGTGGCTCCAGGCGCCCATCGCCAGCAGGTAGACGGCGACCACGCCCAGGGCGGGCAGGGGGGCAGTACGGCGGTGTGCCAGGTAGGCAATGCCGACCACCAGCACCAGTATCCACAACAACAGCATATTCAATCCTCCGTGAACCAGGGGCGAAACCACCAGGGAGCTTAGTCGGCATCCGAACAAGCCGGGTGATCAGGGTGTAACAAGGTGTACTGGGCAACCCATCAGCCGGCGCCGGCATTTGGCCGAATCGTCGTTATCTCTCGGGCAGGCCTGGTGGTTAAACTCCAGGCTCCCCTCGGAGATCAAGCTCATGAATACGTACTTGAGTCCCAGCCGCTTCATCGATAGTGACCACCCTGTGGTGGTGGAGTTCGCCGAGAAACATCGCGGAACCCGCCCGGATTTAAGTGACCAGGCAGTCAGTCTTTACTACGCGGTGCGTGAGGCCATTCGCTACAACCCCTACACCTTCAGCCGTGACCCCAACACCTTGAGCGCCAGCTTTGCCCTGGCGGCCGGCGAAAGCTACTGCGTACCCAAAGCCACGTTGCTCGCCGCTTGCGCGCGCCACTGCGGCATTCCCGCACGCATTGGCCTGGCGGACGTGCGCAACCACCTGTCCACCCCGCGGCTGCTCGCCCTGCTCAAAAGTGACGTGTTCGCCATGCACGGTTATACCGAGCTTTACCTGAACGGCCGCTGGGTCAAGGCCACGCCGGCGTTCAACCAGCAACTGTGCGAAGTGTTCGACGTGCCGCCGTTGGAATTCGATGGCCTACACGACAGCGTGTTCCACGCGTTCAATCGCCAGGGCCAGCGTTCGATGGAGTACGTGGTGGACCACGGGCAATTTGCTGACGTGCCCGAAGCATTTTTCTTCGCGCATATCCGCCAGTGTTACCCGCACTTGTTTGGCGACGATGCGCCCACCTTGCTCGGCGATATGCAGGGCGATTTAAGCCGCGGCTGAACCGGCGTATGCTGCTGCCTTCATCAAGCCATGTTCATCAACGATAAGGCGCGGTCATGCTGAAGATCTGGGGTCGTAAAAATTCATCAAACGTCAGGAAAGCACTGTGGTGCGCCGAGGAACTCGGCCTGGACTATGAAGCAATTGATGCGGGCGGGGCTTTTGGTGTGGTCGATACCCCGCAATACCGGGCCATGAACCCCAATGGCCGGGTGCCGGTGATCGAAGATGGCGACTTTGTGCTGTGGGAATCCAACACCATCGTGCGTTACCTGTGCGCCAAGCAGGCATCGGACTTTTACCCCAGCGACCTGCAAGCCCGGGCCAATGCCGAGAAGTGGATGGACTGGACCACTTCCACGCTCGCCGACCCGTTCAAGGCGGTGTTCTGGGGCATCGTGCGCACCCCGGCTGACCAGCAAAACTGGGACAGTATCAATGCCGGGCGCCAAGCCTGTATCGACGCGCTCAAAACCGTCGAGCAAGCCCTCGCCGAGCAACCCTACCTGTCCGGCCAGGCGTTCGGCATGGGCGATATTCCCTTGGGCTGCTTTATCTACGCCTGGTTCGAGATGCCCATCGAACGCCCCGCCATGCCCCATCTGGAGGCCTGGTACCAGCGCCTGCAACAGCGCCCGGCCTACCGCAAGGCGGTGATGACCGCGTTGACTTAATACACACTATTAATACGGGTGACTGTACTTGTGCGGCATGGGCACGCACCATGCTCGCACTGCATCGCAGGTTGAACTACCTGGGGTGTGCCTTCATCTATTCTTTCTATTCCCTTCTTTGGTGCGTATTCCCATATGAGTTCCGCTCTGTCCATCCGGCAGCTAACCAAAACCTACGGCAACGGTTTCCAGGCCCTGAGTGGTATCGATCTGGACGTTGCCGAAGGTGACTTCTTCGCCTTGCTCGGCCCCAACGGTGCCGGCAAATCCACCACCATCGGTATTCTCTCGACCCTGGTCAACAAAACCAGCGGCACGGTGAATATCTTCGGGCATGACCTGGACAAATCCCCGGCGGCGCTCAAGCGCTCCATTGGCGTGGTGCCCCAGGAATTCAATTTCAACCAGTTCGAAAAGACCTTCGACATTGTGGTGACCCAGGCTGGCTACTACGGCATTCCGGCGAAAGTCGCCAAGGAACGCGCCGAGCAGTACCTGACCCAACTGGGCCTGTGGGACAAGCGTGACGTGCCTTCGCGCTCGCTGTCCGGTGGCATGAAGCGCCGCCTGATGATCGCCCGCGCCCTGGTGCATGAGCCGCGCCTGTTGATCCTCGACGAACCTACCGCCGGCGTGGATATCGAACTGCGCCGCTCAATGTGGACCTTCCTCACTGAACTGAACGAGAAGGGCATCACCATCATCCTCACCACCCACTACCTGGAAGAGGCTGAGCAGTTGTGCCGCAACATCGGCATCATTGACCACGGCACCATTGTCGAGAACACCAGCATGCGCAACCTGCTGGGCCAGTTGCATGTGGAAACCTTCCTGCTCGACCTGAAAAACAATCTCTCGGTGGCGCCGCAGTTGCTCGGCTACCCCAGCCGGCTGGTGGACAGCCACACCCTGGAAGTCCAGGTAGATAAGGCCATGGGCATCACCGCGCTGTTCACCCAGTTGGCGACTCAGAACATCGAAGTGCTGAGCCTGCGTAATAAAACCAATCGCCTTGAGGAGTTGTTCGTGTCCCTGGTGGAGAAAAATCTGGCGAAGGTGGCGGTATGAGTTCTGAACTGCAACCCAACCTCGTCGCGCTGCAAACCATCGTCTATCGCGAAGTGAAACGCTTTACCCGGATCTGGCCGCAGACCCTGCTGCCGCCGGCGATCACCATGGTCCTGTACTTTGTGATCTTCGGTAACCTGATCGGCCGGCAGATCGGCGACATGGGTGGTTTCACCTACATGGAGTACATCGTGCCGGGCCTGATCATGATGTCGGTGATCACCAACTCCTACGGCAACGTGGTATCGAGTTTCTTTGGCAGCAAGTTCCAGCGCTCCATCGAAGAACTGATGGTCTCGCCGGTGTCACCGCACACCATCCTCATCGGCTACACCCTGGGCGGCGTGTTGCGTGGCCTGATGGTGGGAGTGATCGTGACGCTGCTGTCCCTGTTCTTTACCCACCTGCAGGTGCATCACCTGGGGGTCACCATTCTGGTGGTCGTGCTGACGGCGACGATCTTCTCGCTGCTGGGCTTTATCAACGCCGTGTTCGCACGCAACTTCGATGATATTTCCATTATCCCGACCTTCGTGCTGACGCCGTTGACCTACCTGGGCGGGGTGTTTTATTCCATCACCTTGCTGCCGCCGTTCTGGCAGACGGTGTCCCTGGCCAACCCGGTACTGCACATGGTCAACGCCTTCCGCTACGGCATTCTGGGCGTGTCGGATATCAAGATCAGCGTGGCGATCACCTTCATGATCGTGGCCACCATCGTCTTGTATATCGGTTGTGCGCGGTTACTGGTGAGTGGGCGTGGGATGCGTACCTAGCCGCTGACGGCACGCGGTAAAAAATGTGGGAGCGGGCTTGCTCGCGAATGCGGTAGATCAGTTGCTGATGCATTGACTGACACGACGCCTTCGCGAGCAAGCCCGCTCCCACATTTGCTATGTGCAGGGCTTTAAGCCTTCAGTGCCAGTTCGATCAGGGCATGCAGTTCTTCTACCGCCAAAGGCTGGGCCGAAAATAGAATACGAAACACCATCGGTGCGGCGAGCAGGTTGATCAGATGGTCAACGCTCGGCGGCTGTTCCTGCGGGTAGCGGTCCACGATCACCTGCAACTGCCCACTCAGGATGCTCACGCAATACCCAGGCGTGGGGCTGCTTTGCACGTCGCGCATCATGTTGCGGCCTACGTCCGAACTCATCTCATCCAGGTATTGCTCGGCCCAGGCTTGCAGGTCGCCGCGCAGGCTGCCGGTGTTGGCCGGTTCGGTATCGGGGCGCATACGGGCCAGGGCGACGTCGGCGAGCAGTACTGACAGATCGCCCCAGCGCCGATAGATGGTCGACGGCGTGACGCCTGCACATGCCGCAATCATCGGCACGGTGACGCTGGACCGCTCATGGGTTTCCAGCAGTTCGCGCACCGCCCTGTGGACGGATTCTTGTACCCGGGCACTACGGCCCCCCGGGCGGAGGCCTTCTTTGATCGCCATGGGCAAGACCTTAACACAAAGAATTTGCTTTAAGCGCCAGCGAGTAGCACACTCCACAAAAGCAAAATATTAGCTTTAGCGGAGCGTGCCCATGCCCAGCGTCATCTCTCAACGGTCCAGCCTGGCGTTTCTGGTCATCACCGTGCTGACCTTTCTCGCTGCCTCCAGCGCGCCGACGCCGTTGTACCAGGTGTATCAAGACCACCTGCATTTTTCGGCGGCGATGCTCACGGCCATCTTTGGCGTTTATGCCGTGAGCCTGTTGGCGGCGCTGCTCACCGTAGGGTCGCTTTCGGATTACCTGGGGCGCAAACCGGTGATCTTCGCCGCGTTGCTGCTCAATATCGTGGCGATGTTGCTGTTTATCGTTGCTGACAGCACCAGCTACCTGCTGGCCGCACGCGCCTTGCAGGGTTTCGCGACCGGCACGGCGACCGCGGTATTGGGTGCGACGCTGCTCGACACCGACCGCGTGCGCGGCCCGATGCTCAACAGCCTTGCACCGATGCTCGGCATGGCCAGTGGTGGCCTGGGCAGTGGGCTGCTGGTGGAGTTCGCGCCCTGGCCAACCCAATTGATCTATTTCACCCTGCTGGGCTTGATGGTATTGCAGGCGCTGTATGTGTGGCGCCTGCCTGAAACGGTCAGCCGCATACCGGGCGCCTTGAAGTCGCTGGCGCCAACCCTGCATGTGCCGCCGCAAGCGCGGCGCGCGTTGTGGCTGGCGATGCCATTGAATGTGGCCGTGTGGGCGCTGGGTGGGTTCTTTTCCTCGTTGGCGCCGTCGTTGGTGCGTGTCGCCACGGGTTCGACCTCGCACTTGATCGGCGGCGGGCTGGTGGCGGTGGTGACCTTGAGCGGCGCGGTGATGATCTACAGCCTGCGCAATCACGCGGCTGACAGGGTGATGCGCTTGTCGGCCGCACTGCTGGCCGTGGGCGTGGGGTTACTGCTGGTTGCCGTAAACACCGCCAGCCTGTGGCTGTTCTTTGTCGCCAGTGTGATCGCAGGTCTGGGCTTCGGCGGCGGCTTCATGGGCAGTGTGCGCAGTATCGTGGGCCTGGCGTTGCCCCATGAACGGGCGGGCCTGATGTCGGCGTTCTATGTATTGAGCTACCTGGCGTTCTGCATACCGGCGTTATTGGCGGGTAACCTGAGCCGTGTGTTTGGCCTGATCGCGACTACGGACGGCTACGGTGCGGTGCTTATCTTGCTGTCTCTGGGCGCGCTTGTTGGGTTGTTGTGGCGGGACACGGCGCAGGCAAGGGCGAGGGCATGATTGCGATGAATATAGGTAAAACAGATAACAGTTAGAGATATTACCCGTTATATAGATATTCGATCAGGTTCTATCATGGCTTCAACCTCAAATGAGGAAGAGGATTAACCCATGACCTGCTCGACCACTCACCGCTACAAACCCTTCAGTCACCTGGCCCGTCCCCGGGAAGTGATTCGCCAGTTCACCCCGAACTGGTTCGCCGCGACCATGGGCACCGGTGTGCTGGCGCTGGCCTTGGCTCAGTTGCCGGTCAACTTGCCAGGTTTGCACGCTATCGCCGAGGGCCTGTGGCTGTTCACCATCGGCTTGTTTGTGCTGTTCAGCGTGCTGTATGCCGCCCGCTGGGTGATGTTTTTCCACGAGGCGCGACGCATCTTCGGGCACTCCACCGTCTCGATGTTTTTCGGCACCATCCCCATGGGGCTGGCGACCATTCTTAATGGCTTGCTGCTGTTCGGTCTGCCGCGCTGGGGCGGTGATGTGATCCCGTTGGCCGAAGCCTTGTGGTGGCTGGACGTCGCCATGTCCCTGGCCTGCGGCGTGCTGATCCCGTTCATGATGTTTACCCGCCAGGAGCACAGCATCGACCAGATGACTGCCGTCTGGCTGTTGCCTGTGGTGGCGGCCGAAGTGGCGGCGGCCAGCGGCGGCTTGCTCGCGCCGCATTTGGCCGATGCCCATTCGCAACTGGTGATGCTGGTGACCAGCTACGTGCTGTGGGCGTTTTCCCTGCCGGTAGCGTTCAGCATCCTGACCATCCTGATGCTGCGCATGGCCTTGCATAAGTTGCCCCATGCCAATATGGCAGCGTCGAGTTGGTTGGCCCTGGGCCCCATCGGCACCGGTGCCCTGGGCATGTTGCTGCTCGGTACGGACGCTCCTGCGATCTTCGCCGCCAATGGCCTGGCCAGTGTCGGTGAAATGGCCCACGGCCTGGGCCTGATTGCGGGCATCACCTTATGGGGCTTCGGCTTGTGGTGGATGTTGATTGCGGTGTTGATTACCCTGCGTTACCTGCGCGCCGGTATCCCGTTCAACCTGGGCTGGTGGGGGTTCACCTTCCCATTGGGGGTTTACGCCCTGGCCACACTTAAGTTGGCGAGCCTGCTGCAGCTGGCATTTTTCAGTGTGTTTGGCAGTGTGCTGGTGGTTGCGCTGGCGCTGATGTGGCTGATCGTGGCCAAGCGCACCGTGCAAGGGGCCTATAAAGGCGAGCTTTTTGTTTCGCCTTGTATTGCCGGGCTAGCGAATAAGTAAGCAGGATTAGGTAAAGTCGTGGCCTGATAAATAAAGGCCACGCAGGAACACGGACGACGATGAGCCATCCTTCCCAATTTACCTTGCTGCGCACGCGGCGCTTCTTGCCGTTTTTCATCACCCAGTTGCTGGGCGCGTTCAACGACAACATCTTCAAGCAGTCGCTGATCCTGGCCATTCTTTACAAGCTCACCATCGAGGGCGACCGCTCCATCTGGGTCAACCTGTGCGCCTTGTTGTTTATCCTGCCGTTCTTCCTGTTCTCGGCGTTGGCCGGGCAGTTTGGCGAGAAATTCAACAAGGACGCGTTGATCCGCGCGATCAAGATCGGCGAGATCGTGATCATGACGGTGGGCGCGGCGGGCTTTTTGACCAATCATCTTGAGCTGATGCTGCTGGCGCTGTTTGCCATGGGCACTCACTCGGCACTGTTCGGCCCGGTGAAGTACTCGATCATGCCCCAGGCATTGCACGACGATGAGTTGGTCGGTGGCAACGGCCTGGTAGAGATGGGCACGTTCCTGGCGATTCTGGCCGGCACCATCGGCGCCGGCATCATGATGTCTTCCACCCATTACGCGCCGGTGGTGGCGGTGGCAATTGTGGCCGTGGCAGTGCTGGGCTATTTGGCCAGCCGCAGCATCCCGCGCGCGGCGGCGTCGACACCGCAACTGCGCCTGGACTGGAATATCTTCACGCAGTCCTGGGCGACGTTGCGCATGGGCCTGGGGCAGACGCCTGCAGTGTCGCGCTCGATTGTCGGCAACTCATGGTTCTGGTTTGTGGGCGCGATCTACCTCACGCAAATCCCGGCCTATGCCAAGGAATGGTTGTACGGCGACGAAACCGTGGTGACCTTGATCCTCACGGTGTTTTCGGTGGGCATCGCCCTGGGCTCGATGCTGTGCGAAAAACTCTCCGGGCGTAAGGTGGAAATCGGCCTGGTGCCGTTTGGCTCGTTTGGCCTGACCGTGTTCGGCCTGCTGCTGTGGTGGCACTCCGGCGGCTTTCCGCAGAACGTGCAAGCCAACGATTGGCTTGCGGTGCTCAGCTACGGACAGGCGTGGTGGGTGCTGTTCGATATCCTCGGCCTGGGTGTATTCGGCGGCTTTTACATCGTGCCGCTGTATGCGCTGATCCAGTCGCGCACCGCCGAGAACGAACGAGCTCGGGTGATCGCGGCCAACAACATCCTCAATGCACTGTTCATGGTGGTCTCGGCCATCGTTTCGATCCTGCTGTTGAGCGTGGCCAAGCTGTCGATCCCCGAGTTGTTCCTGGTGGTGTCGCTGCTCAACATCGCGGTTAACACTTACATCTTCAAAATCGTCCCCGAGTTCACCATGCGCTTCATGATCTGGCTGCTCAGCCATTCCATGTACCGCGTGGAGCATCGCAACCTGCAAGCCATTCCGGATGAAGGCGCGGCGTTGCTGGTGTGCAACCATGTGTCGTTTGTCGATGCGCTGTTGATTGGCGGTGCAGTACGTCGGCCGATTCGCTTTGTCATGTACTACAAGATCTACCGCTTGCCGGTGCTCAACTTTATCTTCCGCACCGCCGGGGCGATTCCGATTGCCGGTCGCCATGAAGACATTCAGATCTACGAAAAGGCGTTCGCGCGCATTGCCCAGTACCTCAAGGATGGCGAGTTGGTGTGCATCTTCCCGGAAGGCAAGCTGACCGCCGATGGCGAGATGAATGAGTTTCGCGGTGGGGTGACACGCATCCTGGAGGAGACGCCGGTGCCGGTGATCCCGATGGCGTTGCAGGGGTTATGGGGGAGTTTCTTCAGCCGCGATCCTAACAAGGGCTTTTTCCATCGGATCTGGTCGCGGGTGGTGTTGGTGGCGGGTGAGCCGGTGGCTGTGGAGGCGGCGACGCCCGAGCAGTTGCAGGCTGTGGTGGGCGGTTTGCGGGGGAGTGTCAGGTAGTTTGTGGTTGTTTGTCGGGGCCTCATCGCAGGCAAGCCATAGGTATCTACATAACTTTGTGGGCTGTAGCAGCAGACGGTAACCACGATGCGAAGCGAGTCGCTCTTGATCTTGATCTGCTTTTGATCTCAGGCGCCCCGTCAAACCACGCTGGCCGGAATTCGACAGGGATTTGGGGGGTAAACCGGCAGGGATGCCGGTTTAGCCGCCCCGCGCCATGGATGGCGCGTGGCGGCGGCCCCCCAAATCACTGGCGGATTACGGGCACACCGAGCCTAAGCGAGGTGCCGAGTGGTGGGGCAAGAGCGTTTTGCTTACTTTTGCGCTTTTCAAAAGTGAGCCGCTGTCAGAGCGGAACCCTAAGTGGCCGTTACCGCAGGAATGGATATGTACACGGTCCAACTGTGTTGACTGTCAGGCCGTCTTCGCAGGCAAGCCAGCTCCCACATTTAGATCGCGGTGCCTCAGCCAGATCAGCGTCGGCTGTCAGTCCGTCACGGGAGCAAGCTCCCTCGCCACAGATTTAGCGTCGTGCCGTAGTTGTGTAGATACCTATGCTGCGATAGCGGTAGTGGCTTAAGTCGAGATCTTGAGGCCAATCAGCCCGCAAATAATCAACGCCACACTGGCCAACCTAAACAGCGCCATGGATTCTCCGAACAGGATAATCCCGGCAATCACGGTGCCCACGGCACCGACGCCGGTCCAGATGGCATAGGCGGTGCCCAACGGCAGTTCCTTCATGGCCAGCCCCAATAGCCCAAGGCTGACGGCCATGGCGGCAATCGTCAGGGCGGTGGGCAGCGGCTTGCTGAACCCGTCGGTGTACTTCAGGCCGACGGCCCAGCCCACTTCAAACAACCCGGCAAAAAACAGAATGATCCAGGACATGATGACCTCGCTTCTATCAAAGTGGGGTCGTCCCCGGGTAAGCGCTTGATAGCGTCGCGAGGTCGTCCCCGCGAAGTTCGGTAGAGTGCCGAAATTGGACCAGGCGATCAAGCTACGGCGTGGTTTCCAGCGCGCGACGGTCTTCCTTCTCGCTCATGCGCCGGAAGTAGGTCGACAGCAACGCCCCGGAAATATTGTGCCAGACGCTGAAGAGCGCACTGGGCACTGCCGCCAGCGGCGAAAAGTGTGCACTGGCCAAGGCGGCGCCCAGCCCGGAGTTCTGCATGCCCACTTCCAGGGCCAGCGACTTGCGTTGCGCCAGGGGCAACTTGAACAGGCGCCCGGTGAAGTAGCCCAGCAGGTAACCGAAGCTGTTGTGCAGCATCACCACGGCCATGATCAGCAGGCCCGACTCGGCAATCTTGCCTTGGCTTGCAGCAACCACGGCCGCGACGATGATCACAATGCTGACCACCGACACCAGTGGCAGCACGTCCACCGCGTGCCGTACTCGATCACCGAGTAAACGCTGCGCGACCACACCCAGTACGATCGGCAGCAGCACTACTTGCAGGATCGACCAGAACAGCTCCATGAACGATACCGGCAACCAGGCCGAGGCCAGCAGCCAGATCAATGCCGGTGTGAGCAGCGGCGCGAGGAGGGTGGTGACCGCGGCAATCGCCACCGATAACGCCAGGTCACCCCGGGCCAGCCAGGTCATCACGTTGGACGACGTGCCACTTGGGCAACAGCCGACCAGGATCACGCCAACGGCAATTTCCGCTGGCAAATGGAACGCCTGGCACAGCAACCATGCCACGCCCGGCATGATCACGAAATGCGCGACCACGCCCAAGGCCACGCGCCACGGGTGGCGAGCGACTTCGGCGAAGTCTTCCAGTTTCAAGGTCAACCCCATGCCGAACATCACCAGGCCCAGCAGGGGGACGATGGCGCTTTTCAGGCCGATGAACCAGCTGGGTTGGAGAAAGGCGACGACGGCGAAGATCAACACCCAGTAGGCGAAGGTGTTGCCGACAAAGCGGCTCAAGGCGGCGAGTGCGCGCATGGGGAGGTCCTTGTTATTAGAGTGTTGGATAGGGCGATGCAATCCAATGTGGGAGCTGGCTTGCTCGCGAAAGCGGTGAATCAGTCACCATATATACTGACTGATACACCGCTTTCGCGAGCAAGCCCGCTCCCACATTTTGATCTTCACATGGCTTAGATGCCCTGTGGTGTCTCTTCGCCGCCCAGTGCTTCCACCAACGCTGGCAGGAAATCGCCGAAGGTCAGCATCATCAAGGTAAAGCTGGCATCCAGTTGGCCCAGGGCTTCATCACCACCGTCCTGTTCCGCCTGGTCTTGCAGCAGGTCTTCGAACTTCAGGCGCTTGACGGTCATCTTGTCGTCGAGCATGAAGGACAACTTGTCCTGCCACGCCAGGGACAGTTGGGTCACGACCTTGCCGGTGGTCAGGTGCAGTTGGATCTCTTCGCTGGTCAGGTCCTGACGCTTGCAGCGCACGATGCCGCCGTCTTCGTGGGTGTCACGCAGTTCGCATTCGTCGAGGACGAAGAAGTCGTCGGCCGGTTTCTGGGTGGTAACCCAGTCGGTCATGATCGCAGTCGGGGCGGTTTTTACCGTCAGCGGGCGGACGGGCAGGGTGCCGATCACTTCGCGCAGGGTGGAGAGCAGGTCTTCGGCGCGCTTGGGGCTGGCCGAGTTGACCAGGATCAGGCCCTGTTTCGGCGCGATCGCAGCGAAGGTCGACGAGCGACGGATAAAGGCGCGCGGCAGGAAGGCCTGGATGATTTCATCCTTGATCTGGTCGCGCTCCTTCTTATAGACCTTGCGCATCTGCTCGGCTTCGATCTCTTCGACTTTCTCTTTAAGTGCATCACGCACCACGCTACCCGGCAGGATGCGTTCTTCCTTGCGGGCGGCGATCAGCAGGAAATCGCCGCTGACGTGAACCAGGGGAGCATCTTCACCTTTACCGAAAGGTGCGACGAAACCGTAAGTGGTCAACTCCTGGCTTGCACAAGGGCGCGCCAGTTTGGTGGCCATGGCCGCTTCCAACGCCTCGGCATCAACAGGCAGATCTTGGGTCAGGCGATAGATAAGCAGGTTCTTGAACCACATGGGGTGAGTCTCTCCTCTATACAAAGGGGGGCATTATTCTCTTGATCACGCCGCAGGCCAACCCTGCCTAAGCCATTGGAAGGGCTGAAAAAAAAGATTTAAGAAAGTGCTTGCCAGACTTAAGGTCGCTCCGTAGAATGCGCGCCACACCGAAACGAAGGGTGATTAGCTCAGCTGGGAGAGCGTCTGCCTTACAAGCAGAATGTCGGCGGTTCGATCCCGTCATCACCCACCATTCGCTTCATGTGTTACGCGCAGCGGTAGTTCAGTCGGTTAGAATACCGGCCTGTCACGCCGGGGGTCGCGGGTTCGAGTCCCGTCCGCTGCGCCATATTCGGTCACCTGGAACGCTGAACGCCAGGTAACCACAGAAAGCCCGCTCATCGAGCGGGCTTTTTTCTGTCCGAAATATGGCAAAAAATCGTGCGCTAAACTTTTTTTAAATAAACTGCATTTAAATCAAGACATTACGATTTTTTGGTGTATGATGCGCCCACACCGAAACGAAGGGTGATTAGCTCAGCTGGGAGAGCGTCTGCCTTACAAGCAGAATGTCGGCGGTTCGATCCCGTCATCACCCACCATTCGCTTCATGTGTTACGCGCAGCGGTAGTTCAGTCGGTTAGAATACCGGCCTGTCACGCCGGGGGTCGCGGGTTCGAGTCCCGTCCGCTGCGCCATATTCGGTAACCTGGAACACTGAACGCCAGGTAGCCACAAGAAACCCGCTCATTGAGCGGGTTTTTTTTCGCCTGCGATTTAACGCACCTTACGGTGCGTTGCGGCTGTGGCGGTAGTCGCTGACGGCTTCGTACACCGCTTTGCGCAGCCGATTGATGCCGCCGATAGGGCGGTGGGCTTCCAGCCCGAACCAGGGGTTGAACGACTGGTTATCGCACGCCAGGTTCTGCGCCGGCGTGTCGAAGTCCTGGGCGGGAATCCTGACCTTGGCCACGGTTTCATACGGTGCGTCGCTTTCCTTCCATTCGATGCTGGTGTCTTCGATGGGCATGAAGGCCTGCGGGTTTTGCCGCTGGATCTGCAGCACAAAACACGCATCTACACGGTCGGTGGACAGTTGCTGGTTGAGCGCGCTGCGCAGGAAGTTGGGCAGGTCCTGGTTCTGTTTGGGCAGTACATAATCCGGGCAGCTTTGCGGGTCGGGCGCGACGCGAAACTTGGCGTTGGCCGCGCCAAACTTGTAGGGCGACACTGAAAAGTAGGTCGTCTGCGTCGGGCTGGCCGGTGCGGGCGCCAGGGTTGCCAGGGCGATAAACAGGTGACGTACTTGCCAGCTGCGCGGGTCGAGCTTGGGAAAGAACGCCAGGACCTTCTTGCCGTCCGCTTGCGCACCGATGTTCTGCGCGTATTCCGCAACATCGCTGACAAAGAAGTTCGGATGGCTGAACATCACGAAATCCTGCTCGGTGCGCGCTTGCTGGTCGGCCATCAGTTGCTTGCCCGGCACATCCAACAGTTTGATCGCCATGCCGCGGGCATCGCGGATGCTGTCGAATTGCGGGTAGGCGTTGCCGTTGGACAGGCGCATCGTCGCCTGCCAGGTCTTGCCCGGCTCGGCGAATACACCCTGGCGCAAGGCCGGGTCGAGATCCGCCAGGACGCTGACTTCGGCTTTCACACAGCCATGGGCCTTGGCATGGGCATCACGCAGGTAGCGGGTACCTTCGCGATGCTGGTCAACGATGCGCACGGCGGTCTGGATGATGCCTTGGGTCATCGCCGCTTCACCCGGCGGGATCTGTTCTTTCACCGACACCGGGCCCCTGTGCTGCCAGGCGAACCAGGCCATGGCCAACACCCACCCCAGCAGGCCCAGGCCCAGCAGCCACAACAGGGTTTTACCCACAAAGGCGCCAAGGCGCAGCCAGAGACGAGCAAGCATGGAGCGGTCCTTGTTTTGCGATCGGATAATCATGGCAGTTGTTGCTCCAGCGGGCCGCCCAGCACTTTGAGGTATTCGAGCAGCGCCCAGCGTTCCTGCGGCAGCAGGCCACGGCCGATAACGCCATTGCCACGTTCGCCGGCGCGGAATTCGTGGCCGCTGTTGTGGTTGCCGGTGATTCTGGTATCGAACAAGAAGGCGTTCTTGAAGGCGCTGGTCTCAAACCCCAGGTGACGCGGGTCGTAGTTGAAGGTGCCTTTATAGAAGGTGGTGCTGCGTTCGTCCTGGGGCGAGAGCAGTTGGTAGATTGTCGGCACCGAACCGTTGTGCAGGAACGGCGGGGTGGCCCATACGCCGGCCAGCGGTCGCGCCTTGTAGGCGCGCAACTCGCGCACGCCGATGGGCAGGCCGAACCCGTCCAGGCCTGGGCGCTCGGCCGGGGTGACGCCGGCCGCACGGTAGGCGTGTTCTTCGACGAAGGCGGTGACATAGGCCAGGCCTTGGGCCACCGACATTTTTTTCAGGTCCAGCGGCGCGGTGGGGGTGGGGTGCAGTTCGACATTGAGCCGGGCCAGTTCGGCCGGGTCCCATTGCAGGGCACTGAGGTCATAGCGTTGGTCGGCAATGTTGTTGGCCGTGCCGGGGTCGGTGCCAATGTAGTCCACCGGCAGCATTTTCAACTGCTGCACCGGGCGGCCGTTTTCTTGGGTAACGGTGGGCAGGTGGCAGCCGGCGCAGTTCTCGGCAAAGAGTGCGCGGCCCTGGGCGGCGAGGGGTTTGTCGATGGCACCGAACAAGTCTTGCGGCCAGGTCGGCGGCTTGAGCCGTTGCAGGGTTTCTTCGATCAGGTGCAGGTCGCGCACCCGTACGCTGGACGGGTAGCGGGCATCGCCTTTGAGCGGTTGCCCGGCTGCGTCGAAGAACGCCAGGGTCGCGCCTACGCCAAGGGCTTCGCCGATGTTGCGCGCCATGGGCTGCTGGGCCGAGCCATTCCACTGCACCCAGTCGAAGGTCCAGATGTCCCACAGCTGCGGGTAGTCCACCGGCGCATTGGCGACGCGATAATTGTCTGGGGAAATAGCGTCTCCAAAACTGGCGTTGGCGATGCGCCCAAAGGCGTCAGTACGGCCCGGGCCTTCTTCGGTGGGGTAAAGGCCGCGGTGGGTGTCATTCCAGGCGACTTTGAGGAACTGGTTCAGCGATTGCTTGAAGTCTTTGCGCAGTTGATCGCGCTGGGCATCGTACTGATCCCCCAGCACCTTGTGGGCAAAGCGCTCGAACTTCCATGGGTTGTAATAGGTAGCGGCCAGGCTGGCGACCAGGGCCTGGCCGAAACTGCCGCCGCGCAACGTGGGAACGCTGGAGGGCAGTACGTGTTGCGCCGAGCCACCGTCGATGCGCAGGGCCTGGCCCTTGAAGTGCAATTCGCCGGTGTGGCAGGCCGCACAGGTGATATCCAGGTACTGAGCCTTGCTATCGGCGTTCTGGTGCCGGGCGAAACCTACCGGCAGGTTGCCAGGGTTTTGCGCGGTGGATACCTGCTTGGGGTCGACCAGGAAGCCGAAGCGCGCCAGGTACTCGGGTGCGGCAAAGCGTTGCTCGGAGAACGGCAGCTCCAGGGCGGTGAACCAGTCGTAGTGCAGGCCTTTTACTTGGGTGCCCTGGGGTGTGAAGTAGTAGGTCTGACGGTCGTCTGCACTCCATTGCTCCTGGTAGTGCACCTGCTTTACGGGCACATAATCCGGCAGCTTGGGGTTGAGGGTGTAGTAGAGCACCACGGCCAGAATCAGGCCCAGTGCGATCAGTATCAGGAGTAAAACACGGGAAAAAATGCGCAAGATAACTATCCTTGTCGAATTGTCGCGTTGTTATGCCACTGCGCCACAGGTGCGGCAAGTAGCAATTGGCCCGCTATCAGGCGGTCCCGCGATCCGTCGCGGGGCCCCATGATAAAGGGAAATGCTTTTAAACACGTGAACTTATCAGAAGTTTCCTGCTCACATGCCGGTAGCCATTGGTCGTGGCCGCCTGATAAGCTCGCGACTTTATTCGAATGCCCTTATGGCGCATGAACAAGGAAATAGCATGAAACAGCATCGGTTGGCGGCGGCGGTGGCCCTGGTTAGCCTGGTACTTGCGGGTTGTGATTCGCAGACCAGCGTAGAGCTGAAAACCCCGGCGCAAAAAGCTTCCTACGGCATCGGCCTGAACATGGGCAAGAGCCTTGCCCAAGAAGGCATGGACGACCTGGACTCCAAAGCTGTTGCTCAGGGCATCGAAGATGCCGTCGGCAAGAAAGAGCAGAAGCTCAAGGACGATGAGCTGGTTGAGGCGTTTGCCGCACTGCAAAAGCGTGCTGAAGAACGCATGACCAAAATGAGCGAAGAGTCGGCAGCCGCTGGCAAGAAATTCCTCGAAGACAACGCCAAGAAAGACGGCGTCGTCACCACCGCTTCCGGCCTGCAGTACAAGATCGTGAAGAAGGCCGACGGCGCCCAGCCTAAGCCAACCGACGTGGTGACTGTTCACTACACCGGCAAGCTCACCAACGGCACTACCTTTGACAGCTCCGTAGATCGCGGTAGCCCGATCGATCTGCCGGTCAGCGGCGTGATCCCGGGTTGGGTCGAAGGTCTGCAACTGATGCACGTTGGCGAGAAGGTCGAGCTGTACATCCCGTCCGACTTGGCCTACGGCGCCCAGAGCCCGAGCCCGGCGATCCCGGCCAACTCGGTGCTGGTATTTGACCTGGAGCTGCTGGCCATCAAGGACCCAGCCAAGGCAGAAGCGGCTGACGCACCTGCTGCACCAGCCGCCAAAAAGTAATCGGCGCCTGAACACACAACGCCCCGTCTCGACGGGGCGTTGTTGTTTTCGGCGTTGGTCAAACGACGCAAAATTCCCTGTGGGAGCTGGCTTGCCTGCGATGGCGGCTAGCCAGCCAAAGCCTATCTCCCAGACACCCCAACGATCCAACTGTGGGAGCTGGCTTGCCTGCGATGGCGGCCTGCCAGCCGACGCCTATCTCCCAGGCACCCCAACGATCCAACTGTGGGAGCGGGCTTGCTCGCGAAGGCGGCCTGACAGGCGACACAGCTATACCGAGTACATATCCATTCCTGCGGTAACGGCCACCTAGGGTTCCGCTCTGACAGCGGCTCACTTTTGAAAAGCGCAAAAGTAAGCAAAACGCTCTTGCCCCACCACTCGGCACCTCGCTTAGGCTCGGTGTGCCCTCACTCCGGCTTGAATCCGTGGGCCGCCGTCATGGGCCATCCTTGGCCCAGGACGGCTAACCCGGCGTCCTGCCGGGTTACCCACGGATTCAAGCCTGCGTTCGGCCAGCGTGGTTTAACGGGGCCGGCGTTTTTCAAGGTAGTTGTCGCGTCCACCGTCGCGCTACGCGATTTTTATTACCACGGTCAGCTCCCTTTCGGGGTTCAGATACACCGTCCCGATAGGGTTCCAGTTGCGTGTCTCTCCTGACCATCGTTCCGGTCTTTTCTCTCTGGCCTGCCGGTATATCGCATCTCGACGAGCCAAGATTTCTCGGTCTTTTCCTTCATGACGTTGAGCCGGTGTTACGAAGCGGATCCGGCTATGACGGTGCACGGTGTTGTACCAGGTCATAAAATTCCTCACCCAGATACGCGCATCATCCAGGCTGGTAAACCCTGCCTGTGGCCACTGCGGGCAGTATTTCAGTGTCCTGAACAGTGATTCCGAGTACGGGTTGTCGTTGCTAACCCGTGGTCGACCGCGAGACGGCGTGATGCCCAGGTCATACATCTTGGTCAGTAACGTCACCGATTTCATTGGTGCACCATTGTCCGAGTGAAGCACCAGCGGCTGGCGCCAACACTTCTCCTGAGTCACGCTTCGTTGCAGCAACGCTGCCGCCTTTTCCCCGCTCTCGGCTTCATAAACTTCCCAGCCCACGGCTTTTCGGCTGTAGATGTCTTCGATCAGATAGAGATAGTAAAATTTCCCGCGAACCGGGGACGGCAGGTAGGTGATGTCCCATGACCACACCTGATTAGCTGAAGTCGCTGCGTAAGTGGTCGGTGCCTCATGGCGATGCGGTCGCTTGGCTCTGGATCGGTGATGCTGCTGACCTGCCGCATGCAGCACACGATAAAAAGTCGCCTCCGAGGCTACATATCTTCCTTCATCGGCCAATTGCGGCACGATCTGGCTTGGCGGGAGGTGCGCGTAAGCTTTGCTGTTGCACAGCGTCACGATGCCTTGTCGCTCAAGCTCACTGAGCGCGTTGTTCGGTATCGGCCTGAGCGTCGTCGTGCGTCCATCTGCCAAGAGTTCTTGCGGCAAGCTCCAGCGTTGCAGCGTCCTCAGTGAAATGCCTCCTGACAAGCAGGCGCCCTGCGGGCGCCCGCCAGAATGGCTTCATTAAGCCAATCAACGAGTAAATACCGTTCTGGCAACAAGGTCAGGTGGCCTCGTCGTCGCTCCCCCAGTAGGCATTGAGCTTTTTTCGTAGTACCAGTAAAGCCGCTGTTTCAGCCAGGGCTGCATCTTTGCGGCGCAACTCACGTTCAAGTTCACGGATACGATTTTTATCATCTCGTGACTGTCCGGAGCTTGCAGTTTTCGCGGTTGACTGTTTCGTGCTGCCGGCAATAAAAGCGTTGCGCCAATCGGTTATTTGCTCGGGAAAAATACCTTTTCGTCGGCAGTACTCACCGATTTCCAGTTCCGATAGCGAACCTGTTTCTATGATGATCGCCAGCTTGGATTCGGCTGACCAATTTTCGGCCGGTTGCTTGGCATCGGACAATTGCGTTCCTCTGGCGGCAGCTTGTTTGCGCCAATAATGGAGAGACATATCGCTACAACCTTCGCGCCGAGCGACCTCCGCCGCCGAGAGGCTCAGGGGCGGAAGCATCATTTTCAGCAGCGCAGCTTTACGTTCTTCTGAATAGAAAGGCATGACCATACTCTTGCCGCCCCCGGAATGCTTTTCAAAAAGCGGGGGACACGACAACTACCCTGACACCGGGGGGGGGCGCCTGAGATCAAGATCAAGATCAAGAGCAGATCAAGAGCGGCTCGCTTCGCATCGTGGTTTGCGTTGGCTGCTACAGCCTGTAGGGTTGTGTAGAGACTTATGGCAATCGCAGGCAAGCCAGCCCCTACGTTAAAGCCTCTACAAATCCAAACGAACGTCCGCAACCGGACACAGTCTGATATAAGACTCGAGCACGGGTAGCCGCACATACATGCCAAGTCAATGAATTCTTGGGTTTTTTTGATGTGCGCAAAAAACGCCCGATCTGACTGTAGGCCTTGTAGTCCGTGGCTTTCAGCCGATAAAACAGGCTCTGTTCACAAGGTTATCCACAATTTGTGTGGATAACCTTTTATGTCGCCTGGAACTGGAGTGCCCTATGAAACCACCGTTCAATTTCACCCGTTTCCTGCCGATGGCCGCGCGCTTGCTCGGTCGTGGGCGTTTGCCAACCTTGCTGTTTGCCGTCGCTGCCAAAGGCTCAAGCCAAGGCAATCGGCTCGGCCAGCTCAAGGATGATCTCAAGTTGCTGCAGGCCCTGTGCCTGGCTTACTGGCGCGGCGAATACCGTGCGATCAGCCCTAAGGCGTTGATCTCGGTGGTGGCGGGGCTGATGTATTTTCTTAGCCCGATTGATGCGATTCCGGATTTTCTCCCCATGTTCGGCATGCTCGACGACATCGCCGTGCTGGCGTGGGTCATGAAGACCCTGAGCGGCGAGCTGAGCGCCTTTCGCGCCTGGCGCGATGGGCAACGTCCGGAAAAACTCGCGGTGGTTGAGCGGCTGCCTGCGACGCCTGAGCTACTGGCCCGGGAAAACCCGCAAAAAAACTAATGCCGCCAGCTATCCCCTGCGACCTTTGTGGCTGTTAGGATTACACTCTTAAGAAGGAAATAACTTACTTAGTAAGTGTTTTTATCCTACGGGGCAGTCATGGATATCCAGATCATTTCACGCGATGGCGAACCCGAATATGCGGTGTTGCCATGGGACCAGTACCAGGCGCTGCTAAAAGCCGCCGGTCAGTTGCAACCGCCACGCGCTTCTCCTTCTGCTGCACCCACCGCCACCGAGCAGGACCTGCGCCCGCTTGCAGCCCTGCGCGGCCTGCGTGAGGCCAAGGGCCTGGCGATCGAGGCCCTGGCGCGTACCGTGGGCATCAGCCCTTCGTATCTTGGATTGATAGAAAGTGGTGAACGCCAGCCGGATGCCGCCATTCGCCGCAGCCTGGCCTGGGAATTGGGCGTTGCAGGTTGGAGGGATGAGTCTTGAGCCTACGTATCAGCCGTCAACACTGGGATGGGTTAATCAATGAACTGGACCAGGCACGTCGCCAGCGCCATTTGCTGACATATCGTGCGCTGCTGGAGCGCCTGCAATTCCCCACGCCGGCCATGCAGACCCTGGCTGCGGCTTTGGAGCACCTGGCGGCGCTGGATGCCAAGGCGGAGCAACCGCTGCGCAGTTCCCTGGTGATCAGCCAGGGCGCCAGCCGCCTGCCGCGCACCGGTTTTTTTGAATGTGTGGAGCGCCTGGGGCGGTTCAGCGGGCCTTCCGATGGCGTGGCCGCCGCGTCTTGGCATGCATCTGAAGTGGTGCGGGTGTTCGAGTACGAGTACCCGGAGTCCGCCGAGGCCTAGAGCGCCTGGGTGCAGCTGTCCATGCTGTCGATCACGTGGATGCTGTAGCCCGCAACATCCTTGGCGTGGTGCTTGGCTTGTGAAGCCAGCTCTGCCAACTGGCTGGCATCGAGTTGCGCACAGGCCTGTGGATACAAGTGCACCACGCCGATGGACAGCGACAGCAATGCAAATTCCTGGCGCGCGCCCTGGCGGTTGAGGGCCACGAAGCAGCCAGCCTCAAGGTGTTCGGCGCGGTAGAAGCGTCGGCATTGGGTGTGGAAGTCGTCCAGCAGCTGGTTGAGGCGCTTGCGCCAATCCTGCGGGCCCAGCACCAGCAGAAAGTCATCGCCGCCAATGTGCCCGACAAAGTCGCGGCTGGGGTCTACCCGATCGTTCAGGCACTGCGCCAGGCATAGCAGCACTTCATCCCCGCGCCCGTAGCCGTAGATATCGTTGAACGGCTTGAAGCTGTCGATATCCACATAGCAGATCACCGACTCGCGCTGTTGCTGCAACAGCCTAGTGAGGCATTGCTGGATCGGCACGTTGCCAGGCAGCAAGGTCAGCGGGTTGGCGTAGCGGGCCTGCTGGATTTTCAGTTCGGTGATCAATTTGAGCACGTCGATAACCCGGCCCAGCCCCAGATAATCACCGTTCAGGGTGATGATGAAATCCTCTTCGATGCGTTGCCGTGCGCGGCTGGTCAATAAGCGGCTGACCTGCTGCAAGGACTGGCTCAGTTCCACCGCCAGAAAGTCATCGCTCATCAGGCGGCTGATGGGTTTGCGCGCGAACAAGTCGGTGGCGAATGGCTTGAGCAACGCGTCCGATAGCGAATGCCGGTGCACAATACCGACCGGGCGACCGCAGCCGTCCAATACCGCCAGCGAGTTGAGGTTGGCCTGGCGGCGGAACGATTCCAGCACTTGGGCGGTGGCGGTGTCTTGATCCACGGCGGGCTGCTCATTAAGCAGGGCGCTCAGGTCACTGCCTTCGTCATTGAGGGCCAGCATGGCGTTATCCGGTTTGGGCAGCATCAGGCGCGCTTCCTGCGGCGGCTGTTCCTGAGGGCGGCAGAGCAGGTAGCCCTGGACCAGGTCGACGCCCATTTCGGTCAACACCGCCAGTTCTTCCGGCAACTCGATACCCTCGGCAATCACCTGGGCGCGGGACGCCTTGGCGATCTGCAGGATGGAGCCGACAAACTCGCGCTTGAGGGCGTCCTGGTGAATGCCGTCGATAAAGTGCCGGTCGATCTTCACGTAGTCCGGGCGCAGCTCCGACCACAAGCGCAAGCTGGAATAACCGGCGCCCAAGTCATCCAGTGCGATGGCAAAGCCCATGTCGCGGTAGTGGTGCAAGGCAGTTTGCAACAGCGCGAAATCGTCGGTGGGCGCCTGCTCGGTGAGTTCGATCACCACGTGGCTGGGAGAAATACCGAAGTCGCGCAACAGTTGCAGGGTGCGCCCTGGCTGATGCGCGTGCTCCATCAACGATTCCGGCGAGATATTGAGGAACAGCTTGCCGGGCAGTTTCTGCTCGCTGAAGCGCCGGCATGCACTCTCTCGACACGCCATGTCCAGCTCGCTCAGGCGTCCGGCATGGCTGGCCACCGAGAACAGGGCGACGGGGGAGTGCAGCGGGCTGTTGGACGGGCCGCGACTGAGGGCTTCGTAACCGAGGATGCGCCGCTCTGACAGGCAGATGATCGGTTGGAACAGGCTGTGCAAACTGCCTTGAGCCAGGATTGAGCCCAATGCATTCAGCTGTTCGGTCATGGTCATGGCGGTCTCGATCAAAAAAAAGGACCGCAGGCGTAAACCTGCGGTCCTTTTATTTCACGACAGAATGATGTCTATATGATTACACTCCGAGGCGCGATCACATTAAATCGCCATCATTTATTGCTTGGCCACCTGCTTGGTGATCTTCAAGTAATCCAGCAGGATCCGGCCCGTCTCGGCCAAGTAGGCGTCGTCTTCCGGCTTGGTTTTATCCGCCTCGGTCGGCAGCGCGTCTTCATCTTCTTTCTTCAGCTCTTTGAGCGGGTCTTCACCCTTGGCCTTGCGGCGGGTGTTTTCCAGCACCAGTTGCTGATTCTCGATGCTGGAGTGCTGTGCACGGCGATCCGCTTCGTTGAGGCTGACGGTCTTCTCTTCCATCAGCTTCTTGGCCAGGGCCAGCTTGTCGCGGATAAACACGAACTCGGCGTCCTTGGCGGAGCGGGTGTCGTGGTCAGCCTTCAACTGAGCCAGGAACGGCTTGAACGGATCCGACGCCGGCTTGATCGCAGGGCGGATGGTGTCCCACGGCATGGCTTCAGGCAGGGCGCTTTCGCCAATTTCCTTGGTGTCGATGATCGACGGGAAATCGATATCCGGCAGCACGCCCTGATGCTGGGTGCTCTGCCCGGATACCCGGTAGAACTTGGCCAGTGTCAGCTTGAGCTCGCCATGGTTCAGCGGCTGGATGGTCTGCACGGTGCCTTTGCCGAAGGTCTGGCCGCCGATGATCAATGCACGGTGGTAGTCCTGCATGGCGCCGGCGAAAATCTCCGAGGCCGAAGCCGAGAGGCGGTTGACCAGCAGCGCCATCGGCCCTTTGTAGAAGGCGCCCGGGTTCTCGTCTTCCAGCACGTCGACACGGCCGTCAGCGTTGCGTACCAACACGGTTGGGCCCTTGTCGATAAACAGGCTGGTCAGCTCGGTGGCTTCCTGCAGGGAGCCGCCGCCGTTGTTGCGCAGGTCGATGACCACGCCGTCGACTTTCTCTTTCTGCAGTTCTGTGAGGATTTTCTTCACGTCGCGGGTGGTGGACTTGTAGTCCGGATCACCGGCACGGAACGCCTTGAAGTCCAGGTAGAAGGCCGGGATTTCAATCACGCCCAGCTTGTAGTCCTTGCCATCCTGCTTGAGGTTGAGGACTTTCTTCTGCACGGCCTGGTCTTCGAGCTTCACCGCTTCACGGGTGATGGACACGATCTTGCTGGTCTGGTCGTTCGGTGCATTGGTGTGCGGAATCACTTCCAGGCGCACCACGCTGCCTTTAGGGCCGCGGATCAGCTTGACCACTTCGTCCAGGCGCCAGCCGACCACATCGACCATCTCTTTGTCGGCCTGGGCCACGCCGATGATCTTGTCGGCCGGTGCCACTTGCTTGGTTTTGTCAGCAGGGCCTGCCGGCACCAGACGTACGATTTTCACCTGGTCATTGTCGCTTTGCAGGACGGCACCGATGCCTTCCAGGGACAGACTCATATTGATATCGAAATTTTCCGCGTTATCTGGCGACAGATAATTGGTGTGCGGGTCGTAGGACATCGCAAAGGTGTTGATGTAGGCCTGGAAGATGTCTTCGGCACGGGTCTGGTCCAGGCGCGCCAGCTGGTTCTTGTAGCGCTTGGTCAACAGTTCTTGAATGGCCTTGGGCTCTTTGCCGGCGATCTTCAAGCGCAGCACTTCGTCCTTGACGCGTTTGCGCCACAGGTCGTCCAGGGCTGCGGTGCTGGTCAGCCAAGGGGCGTCCTTGCGATCCACCAACAGGGTTTCTTTCTGGGTGAAATCGAGCTTGTCGACGCCTTTGTTCAGCTCACCCAGAGCGAAGTCCAGACGCGCTTTGACGCGGTCCAGGTAGCGCTTGTAGATGGTGAAGCCAGGCTGCAGGTCGCCGCTCTTGAGGAAATCGTCGAATTGCGTCTTCCACTTGTCGAACTCAGCGATATCGCTGGCCAGGAAGTAGCTGCGCGACGGGTCCAGCAGCTTGAGGTAGCTGTCGTAGATGATCACTGAGCGAGCGTCGTCCAGCGGCGGCTTGCTGTAGTGATGGCGCTTGAGCAACTCGACGACGTTAAGGCTGGCAATCACCTCATCGCGATCAGGCTGAAGGTTGTCCCAGCTATTGGCTGCGAACGTATTGGTCGACATCGACGCGAAGCCGAGACCAATGAAAAAAGCGAGGGCGGTGCTGGGGAACAGATGCTTCATGCTGATTCGACGCGGGGGCAATTGATAACGCATATTAGGCCGTCTTTGAGGGAGCCGGTTCCATATGGTCCGGTCGCATAATGCAAAAAGCCCGGCGCTACAGCACCGGGCTCAGTCCAGACTCACTATGGAGGCACTGTGAAAGCATTGCAAGGCGTTGACGGTGATGTGGGGGGCCAGAACAACCCCGTCCTACGTTCGGTGTAGTCCATATTGCCAATAGCCTGACCGAATCCTAGATTGAAATGCAGTCAATGTGGGAGCTGGCTTGCCTGCGATAGCGGTGCACCAGATGAAGAATTCTTCACTGTTGCACCGCTATCGCAGCATAGGTATCTACACATTACGACGCTGGACCTGTGGCGAGGGAGCTTACTCCCGTGACGACCGGATAGCTGGCGCCTATCTCCCTGAGGCACCGCAATCCAAATGTGGGAGCTGGCTTGCCTGCGATGGCGGCCTGGCAGTCAACACAGTTGGATGGTGTACATATCCATTGCTGCGGTAACGGCCACCTAGGGTTCCGCCCTGACGGCGGCTCACTTTTGAACAGCGCAAAAGTAAGCAAAACGCTCTTGCCCCACCACTCGGCACCTCGCCTAGGCTCGGTGTGCCCGTAATCCGCCAGTGATTTGGGGGGCCGCCGCCACGCGCCATCCATGGCGCGGGGCGGCTAAACCGGCATCCCTGCCGGTTTACCCCCCAAATCCCTGTCGAATTACGGCCAGCGTGGTTTGACGGGGCGCCTAAGATCAAAAGCAGATCAAGAGCGACTCGCTTCGCATCGTGGTTAGCGTCTGCTGCTACCCCACAAAGTTGTGTAGATACCTATGGCTATCGCAGGCAAGCCAGCTCTCACAGGTTGATCTCTATTGAGTCAGGTCCAGTGGTGGATCGGCCAGCCGGCCTGTTCGGCATGGGCGCGCAACACCGGGTCCGGGTTCACTACCTGCGGGTGACCCACCTTGAGCAGCAGCGGCAAGTCATTGCGCGAATCCGAGTAGAAATACGCGCCTTCCAGACTTTCACCTTCCTGCTCCAGCCATTCCAGCAAGCGCGTGATCTTGCCCTCACGATAGGTCAGCACGCCTACGGTCTTACCGCTGTACACGCCGTGGCTGACGTCCAGGTTTATGCCCAGCACTTCCTCAATGCCGATACGCGCCGCAATCGGCGTGACCAGGTGAGTGCCCGAAGCGGAAATCACCAGGATCCGGTCGCCGTTCGCGCGGTGGCGGGCGATGGTCTTGGTGGCGTCGCTGTAGATCAGCGGCTCGATCACGTCCTCGACCCATGGCTCCACCAGGTGCTCGATTTCTTCCGGGGTACGGCCGATCATCGGCTCCAGGCTGAAATCCATGAAATCTTCCATCCGCAGCTGGCCCTGGCTGTAGGCGTCCATCAGCTCGTTGTTCCGGCGCATGAATGACTCAGGGTCGACCCAGCCGAGGCGGCCCATCTGTTCGCTCCACAGCGTGGCGCAGTCGCCGTGGATGAGGGTGTCGTCCAGATCAAAAATTACCAATGCCATCGGTGATGCTCTCTCTCAATAGGTCGCTGCCTGTCAGGCTACTTCACACAGTGCGCTGGGGTCGATGGAAAGTGCCAGGCGCTGGCCATCCGGGTGCAGGTCATCGGCCGAACGATTGAGCACGTCCACCACCAGCTCGACGCCGCGGGCTTCGATGCGGTAGCGAATCACGTTACCCAGCAGGCTGTGGCTACGCACCAGCGCATCAAGCTCGCCGCTGCGGCTCAACTCGATGGCCTCGGGGCGAATCGCGATGCGCCCGCTGATCGGCCGTTGCAGCAGTTGGCTGGCCTTGTCGGCATCGAGCAGGTTGTAGTTGCCGATAAACCCGGCAGCGAACGCATCCACCGGCGCGGTATAGAGGGTTTCGGCATCGCCGCTCTGCACGATCTTGCCCTGGTTCATCAAGAAGATGCGGTCGGACATGGTCAGCGCTTCTTCCTGGTCGTGGGTCACGAAGATCGTGGTCAGCCCCAGCTCGCGCTGGATCTGGCGGATCTGCTCGCGCAAGTGCTTGCGAATCCGTGCATCCAGCGCAGACAGCGGCTCATCCAGCAGCAGCAGGCGCGGGCGGGTCACCAGGGAGCGGGCAAGGGCGACGCGCTGGCACTGGCCACCGGACATCTGGTGCGGATAGCGGCCGGCCAGGTCCTTGAGCTCCACCAGTTGCAGCACTTCTTGCACGCGCTTGTGGCTGTCGTCGGCGTTGACCTTTTGCATGCGCAGGCCGAAGGCGACGTTCTGCTCCACGGTCATGTTGGGGAACAGCGCGTAGCTCTGGAATACCATGCCGATCTGGCGTTTCTGCGGGCTCAGGGGCACGATGTCCTGGCCATCCAGCAGGATTTGGCCACTGTCCACGGGGGTAAGCCCGGCGATGCAGCGCAGCAGGGTGGATTTGCCGCAACCGGACGGGCCGAGCAGGGTGACGAACTCGCCCTTGGCGATCTCGCAATTGATATCGCTGAACACCGGGGTGCCGGTGTAGGCTTTTTGCAGGTGTTGGACGCTGACGAAGCTCATTGGCTTTTGTCCTTGTTCAAGAGCGTGGCGGCCCAGGTGAGCACCAGCACAAAGAAGAAATAGGAGATCACCACGGCACTGGTGAAATGGCCGCTGCTGTTGCGCATGTTGTTGAGGTACACCTGCAGGGTTTCGTAGCGGGTGCCGACGAGGATGTTGGCGAACACGAACTCACCGAACAGGAACGAGAACGACAGCAGCAGCGCCACCATCAGGCCCTTGCGCAGGTTGGGCAGTACCACCAGGATCGCGGCCTGCCAGGTGCTGGCGCCGAGCAGTTGCGAGGCGTCCATCAGGTCGCGCAGATTGATGGCTTGCAGGTTATTGGTGATCGCGCGGTACATGAACGGCAGCGCGACGGTGAAGTAGCAGCCGATCAGAATCCACGGCGTACCCACCATCGCCAGCGGCCCGGAACCGTAGAGTTGCAGCAGACCTACCGAGGACACCACCGGCGGCACCGCAAAGGGCAGCAGGATCAGGATGTTCATCAGCGCGTCGAGCTTGGGAAAGTGGTAATGCACCACGAACAGCAGCGGCAAAATCAACACCACCGAAAGGATCAGTGCGCCCACGCACACCAGCAACGATTGCCCGAAGGCCATCAGAAAGCGCGGGTCGCTCCACAGCTGTACGTACCATTTCACGCTGAAGCCGGCGGGCAGGATGGTCGCCGACCAACTGCTGGAAATCGAGTAGACAAAGGTGCCCACCAAAGGCAGCACCAGGATCAGGAACAACAGGTACACCACCACCCGATGGTAGAGGGAGGCCGTACCGGCTTCAGCGCGAGACATGATAGCTCCTCTTGAGCAGCAGTTGATGCACCACCGTGACCACGGTCATCAGCGCCACCAGCACCACGGCCAGGGCGCTGGCCATGTTCGGGTCCAGCGACACATCGCCGGACACCAGGCCGGCAATGCGAATCGGCAGTACGTTGAAGTTGCCGGTGGTCAGCGCATAGACCGTGGCATAGGCGCCGAGGGCGTTGGCCAGCAGGATCACAAAGGTACCGAGCAGGGCCGGGGTGAGCACCGGCAGGCCGATATGCCGCCAGAACTGCCAGCCATTCGCACCGAGCAGGGCGGCCGACTCGCGCCAGTCTTCGCGCAATGCGTCAAAGGCCGGGTAGAGCAGCAGCACGCCGAGGGGAATCTGGAAGTAGGTATAGAGGATGATCAAGCCGGTTTTGGAGTACAGGTTGAAGTCCTCAATGATCCCGGCTTGCTTGAGCATGAGGGTGATGCTGCCGTTGAACCCCAGCAGGATGATGAACGCGAAGGCCAGGGGTACGCCGGCGAAGTTGCTGGTCATGTTGGCGAATGCGGTGACGAAGTTGCGCAGCGGCGAATCCACCCGGCGCAGCGAGTAGCTGCCCAGGGTGGCGATGATGATGCCGAAGATGCTGGAGTAAAAGCTGATCTCCAGGCTGAACTGGATCGCCTGCCGGTAGAACTTAGAGGTGAAGATGCGGGTGAAGTTTTCCAGGCTCCAGCCGGCCTCTTCGGTTTGCAGGCTGCTGATCAACACCCACACCAGCGGCGCAATTTCGAACACGATAAAGAACAGTGCGAAGGGCAGCAGGCATAGCAGGGCCAGCCATTTGCCGCGGGTCAATGCATTCACTTGAGCAACTCCCGGCACACAGGTTTGTCGTGGGGCACGCCCAGCAGTTCGCAAACGGTACCGCATAGGTCGATCTGCCTCGGCGCAGCGTCAGTGTCCAGGCTGAAGGCGTCACCGATCACAAACAATGGCACTTCCCGTTCTTCACGCAGCAGGCCGTTGTGGGAGCGGTCGTTATTCATGCCGTGGTCGGCGGTGACCAGTACCTGGTAGCCGGCATCGAGCCAGCCTTGCAGGTAGTCGGCCAGGATGATGTCCGCCGAGCGTGCGCTGTTGCGGTATTGCGCGGTGTCGAGGCCGTGCTTGTGGCCGGCATCGTCGATGTTCATCGGGTGCACCAGCAAAAAGTTTGGCGCGTGCTTGAGCCGCAGGCTTTCCGCATCGGCGAACAGGTGGGAATCGGGGTAGTGGTCATTCCAGTAGAAATGCCCGTGCTGGATCGCCAGCGCCTGGTCGTCGGTGTGACGATCGCGGGCGGCGAGAAAGGGCGTGCGGTTATACAACTCGCTGATCCAATGGTAAGCCGCCGCCGCGGTGCTCAAGCCTGCGTCGGTGGCGTAATGGAAAATGCTGCGCTGGTTGGACGGGCGCGAGACGTTGTTATGCACGATACCGCTTTGAATCGGCGGCACGCCGGTGAGGATGCATTCATACAACGGGCGGGACAGGGCAGGCAGTTCACATTCCAGTGTGTAAAGGGCTGCGCGTCCTGCGCCGACATAGGCCTGCAAGTGCCCCATGGCGTGCCGGGCGACCTCGAAGTTGAGGCCGTCGAGCACCACAAGGATGACATTGTGCTTCATGGGGGCTCCGCAACAGAGGGTTGAACCAATTTAACTGGAGGAACAGGGCAAAACTGTGGGAGCGGGCTTGCTCGCGAATGCGGTAGCTCATTCAGTCTATAAGTCACTGGCCCACCGCATTCGCGAGCAAGCCCGCTCCCACATTGGATCTCCACTGGATCTCCAATGTGGGGTAAACCCTTACTTCATTTCTACGATGACCTGCTCGTTCCACATCTGTGGCAGCTTCTTGGACGTCGCTTCCCAGGCATCGGCATCCTTGATCGGCTGCGGGTTGGCCTTGGTGTACTGCTCGCCCGGGATCAGGTTCTTGGCAACGTCTGCCGGCAGTTTCAAGTCAGTTTCAGCGCGGATCGGGCGCGCATTGCCACGTGCCAGGTTGAGCTGGCCGGCATCGCTGAAGATGTATTCGCGGGTGAGCTTGGCGGCGTTCGGGTGCTTGGCGTATTTGTTGATGATGGTGGTGTAGCCGGATTTAACCGAGCCATCCGAGGGGATCAGCACCACGTAGTCATCCGGGTTGGCCATCTTGGCCTTGTAGCTCAGGCCGTTGAAGTCCCAGACGAGGCCCACTTCGACTTCGCCTTTTTCCATGGTGGCGATGGTCGGGTTGGACAGCGAGAGGCGACCTTGCTGGGCGATCTTGGTGAAGAATTGCAGGCCCGGCGCGATGTTTTTCTCGTCGCCTTTGTTGGCGATGGCCGCGGCGAGTACTGCGTTCGAAGCCTGGGCGGCGGTGCTCACGTCACCCACCGATACCTTGTACTTGCCGGTTTGCAGGTCAGCCCAGGTGGTAGGCACTTCGGAGCCATGCAGCAGCTTCTTGTTGACGATAAAGGCAATGGTGCCGGTGTAGGCCAAGGCCCAGTGACCGTCCTTGTCTTTCGCCCAATCCGGCACCTGGGCCCAGGTGGACGGCTTGTACGGCTGGGTGACTTCCTGCTTCACCGCGATCGGGCCGAAGGCCGCGCCCACGTCACCGATATCGGCGCTGGCGTTGTCTTTTTCGGCTTTGAACTTGGCGATTTCCTGGGCCGAGCTCATGTCGGTGTCGATGTGCTTGAGGCCGTAGGTCTTGGCCAGGTCTTCCCAAGTGCCCTTCCAGTTGGCCCAGTCATCGGGCATGCCGACGCTGTTGACGGCGCCTTCCGCTTTGGCGGCGGCTTCCAAGGTTTTTAGATCGGTATCAGCAGCCATGGCGGCGGTGCACATGGCAATGGTCGAGCCTAACAGTGATGCCAGGAAAAGCTGTTTCATCCGAAGCTCCTTTGGGCGTTTTCAACGCGGCGTTTTATCTGAACGTTAGCGGTGGTTTGGTCTAGGTCAGCAATACCTGAGCCAATCTAGGCCCCCTGGATGACAGTTTCATGTCGATGTCGTTTTTGAAGCGCTGATGTCGCTCAGCTTCGACTTAGCGTAGACCATGCCCAAGTGCCCGCAGGCCCTGGACTTGGCCGATGTATTGCAGGGTGTGGTAGAGGCAGTCGACAGCCTTTGTCATCTGTCGGTCATCTGGAGTGCCTAGGCTGGCATACAGCAGCAAAAGCCCAGATAGAGCGCGTTTTGTGCACCTGAACGGTGCTGGTCTAGTCCAGATAGGTAACGTTGATGCGTGATGAGGCAATCAAGGCGGTAACTTCCATCGGCCTGGCGCTGCAAGAGCAGATCGACCATGGCCTGTTGCCGCCTGCCAGCAAACTGCCCGCCGAACGCAAGCTCAGCGAGTTGTTTGGTACCACTCGGATTACCGTGCGGGAAGCCTTGTTACAACTGGAAGCCCAAGGGCAGATTTACCGTGAAGAGCGCAGGGGCTGGTTCGTCTCGCCGCCACGGCTGGCCTATAACTTGATGCAGCGCAGCCACTTTCACGCCATGGTCAGCGACCAGGGGCGCGAGGCTTCCACGCAGGTTATTTCCGCACGCTTGCAACCGGCGTCGGCGGCGGTGTGCGCGTGGTTGCAATTGCCGGCGTTATCGAGCGTGATCCAGATTTGCCGGGGCCGCAGGATTGACGGGCGCTTGGTGTTGTATGTGGAGCACTACCTGAACCCGCAGTATTTTCCGGGGATCCTGGCGTGTGATTTGAATCAGTCGATGACTGAGCTGTATGCCAGCAAATATGACTTGCACTACGGGCGGGTGCGTTTCGAGATTGTGCCGACCTCATTGCCGGTGGAAGCGGCCGCTGCGCTGCGGGTCTCGGTGGGCAGCCCGGGCTTGCGCATCGCCCGGGTCAACTACGACCAGCATCAACGCCTGATCGATTGTGACCTGGAGTTCTGGCGGCATGATGCGATTCATGTGGGGGTGGATGTGGTGTAGCGGCTGGTGCACCGCGAACCCATGTGGGAGCTGGCTTGCCTGCGATGGCATCGACGCGATAGGCCTGATAAACCGAGGCGCCCGTATCGCAGGCAAGCCAGCTCCCACATTGAACCGAGTTTATCGCTGACGGATCGGTGGCTTGCCTAGGGCGTAAGTGCCTTGATCACTTGGTCCACATTGCTTTCCAGCTCTGTCACCGGGTCGGCACCGTCCACATTCAATACCAACAGTCTGGCGCCGCCGGCAGTGACGGCGGCTTTGACCGCATCACTGGGTTGACGGTGATGCAGCACCACCGCCACGTCGTTGTCCTTCAACGCGCTGCTGAGTTTTTGCAGCGCCTCAGGCGTCCACTCGGCATCGGGGCGTGCATCGGTGCTGAGCACTTCCAGGTTCAGGCTGCTGACCAGGTACGCAAAGTGATCGCTCAAGCTGACCACACTCAGGTTGTCGGCCTTGGCCAATCGCGCTTCGCTGTCGGCGGTGAGCTTGAGCAAACGCTGTTTGAGCGCGGCCAGGTTGGCGTCGATCCTGGGTTTGGCTGCCGGGGCCAGGCGGCCCAGGTCGGCGGCCATTACGTCGGCCATGCGCCCCATATTGTTGCTTGATTGCCAGGGTTGGCTGTTCAAGCCATCGGTGACCCCCGGTTGTACTGCGATACCCGGCAAGCCACCGTCCACCGGGCGTGCGGCATCAACTTCGACGATGCGGATATTGCTGCGCCGTGCCACGGGGTACAGCGGGTCATCGGCCCACAGCGAGCGCAGGCCGATGGCCGCGTCGGCGTCCAGCGCCAACTTGTTCAGTGCCGCAGCACCGCGGCCGGTGAAGTAGGACACCTGCCGCGAACCCGGCAGGTTGGCTGGCGCGGCGCGTTCAAGCGCTACGTCGGTGCCTTCGAGCAGCGCCTCGGCCAAGCCGTAGGTAATCGGCAGCGAGGCCAGCACCTTGACCGGCTGCTTGGCCTTGGTCAGGGCCGCGTGACCGAGACCCTGGTTGACTTTGAAGTCCTTGGCGTCGAAACCGTCGACGGCCAGCGCCGGCGTACTCATCAAACAAGCGATGGCCAGGGCCAATGGGCGAAAGACAGGGCGCATTATCCAAGATTCCCTTTGAGGCTGGGCACAACGCCACGGGCGATGGCGGCGAAGGCGAAGGCGATACCGGCAACCAGAATGATGGCGGCGCCGGAGGGGATGGGCAGGTCAAAGATGATCGGCAGCAGGATACCGCACAGGGTGCTGACGGTAGCGATCAGCACCGATATCCAGAAAAACCCTTTGAGTGACTGGCTCAACAGGCGCGCCGCCGCGGCAGGAATCACCAGCAAGGCACCGACCAGGATTGCGCCGATGACCTTGACCGCGGCCACGGTGATCAGGGTCACCAGGATCACGAACAGGTAGTCCAGGCTTTTCACCGCCACCCCGCGCACTGCCGCCAATTGCGGGTTGAAGCTGGCCAGCATGATGCGGTTGTACAGCGGCAATGCCAGGGCCATCACCAGCGAGCCGACAATGGCCAGCACCAGCAGATCGTTGCCGTTGACCGTCAGCACTGAGCCAAACAGCACGTTCTCGAGAATGTGCACGTTGATCTTGCCGGCCAGGATCAGCAGCAGGCTTGCCCCCAGCGCCAGGGACACCGACAGGAACACGCCGATCAAGGTATCGGGCGCCAGGCCGGTGCGGTTACGCAGGTAATTGAGCAGGATGCCGAACAGCAGGCAGTAGCCAAACAGGCTGCCATAGGGCCCCGTATAGGGTTCGCCCAGCAGGATGCCCACGGCCACGCCGGTCAGCGCGGCATGGCCGACCGCTTCGGAGAAAAACGCAAAGCGCTTGACCACCACCAGCGTCCCCAGGCCGCCGAGTACCGGGCCGATCAACAAGCCGGCGAGCAGGGCGTTGACCACAAACCCATAGGCCAGGGCTTCGGGCAGGTAACCGGAAGAGGCCCAGCCCTGGACCATCAAGCGAAAGGCTTCATAACTCATGGCGCCGGGCTCCGAGGGTGGGTGGAGAAAAGAGTGAGCAGGCGGTCCGGGGTCAGCGCCTCTTTCGGTGTGGCGTCGAACAGCACGCGGCGGTTCAGACCGGTGACGCGGTCGGCCAGGCGGCCCACGGCCTCCAGGTCGTGCTCGATCCACAGCACGGTAATCCCAGCCCGGCGCCAGTCGGTCAACAAGCGTTCGAACACCTGGATACCGGCCTCATCGAGAGCCGACATCGGCTCATCCAGCACCAGCAATTTCGGCGCCGGAATCAGCCCCTGAGCCAGCAGCACGCGCTGGCGCTCACCGCCGGACAACGCGCCCATGCGGCGCTTGCGCTTGTCGTGCATGCCGACGCGCTCAAGGGCATCGCCAATCGCCGCCGCGTAATGCCTGGACAGGCCGAGAAACGCCGGGCGACGCTGGCACATGGCAGCCATGAAATCGTCCACGGTCATCGGCAGGCCCCGGTCAAATTCCAGCGCCTGGGGCACGTAACCGATGGTGCCGGGTGTGGTTGGCCATTCCAGGCTCAAACGCCCCTGATGGGGTGTTTGCCCCAGCAGGGTTTTGATCAGCGAGCTTTTACCGCCGCCATTGGGGCCGACCAGCGCATGGATGCTGCCCGGCTGTACCTGGAAACTCACGCCGTCGAGGATCACGGTGCGCCCCAGGGTCAGGGAGACCTGGTCGAAGTTCAGAGTGGGGCCGACGCTGACGGCGTTCAGTTGCTGCGCCGCGGTCATGCTCCCGACTCCTGAATCGCGCGTACCACGGTGTTGAGGTTGCCTGTCATTTCCACTTCGTACTTCTCGGCGCTGTATTCGCCGTAGGAAATATGCGACAGCGGGTACAGCTTGACCCCGGATTCACGCTGGATGGTATCGACGTAGGTGGATGGGAAGTCCATCTCCGAGAAGATCACTTTCACATCCAGAGCACGCAGTTCATCGATGGTCTTTTTCAGCTGGCTGGGGCTTGGCTCGATACCGTGGGCCGGCTCGACCACGGCGGTGACTTCCAGGCCAAACTCGCGCAACAGGTAGTCGTAGGCTGCGTGCACGGTGGCGACGCGCAGGTCCGGGTTGGGCGCGCTGGTCAGCTTGGCCAGGGCGTCGGCACGCATCTGGCGCAGGCGCTTGCCGTAGGCGCGGGCGTTCTGGGTGTAGGTCTTGGCGTTGTCCGGGTCGAGCTTGCCCAGCTCGCGGGCAATGTTATTGACCTGGGCAATCGACGCGCTGATCGACAGGAAGGTGTGCGGGTTGACCACCTTGCCCGCACCGCGTGCGGCGTTACCGGTGGCGGCGAGCAGCGGCACGTTGGCGTTGGCTTCGATCACCTTGATGTCCGGGCGCTCGCTGGTGGCGATCATGCGGTCGGCGAAGTCGTCATGGCCGACGCCGTTGAGCACGATCACATCCAGGGTGCCGATGCGCTTGATGTCTTCGGCGCGCGGCTCGTAGGCGTGGGGGTTGAAACCGGCGGGAATCAGCGGCACCACTTCGGCCTTGTCGCCCACGATATTGGCTACGTAGCTGTAATAGGGGTGCAAGGTAATGCCGATACGCAGGCGCTTGGCGGCCTCGGCATTGGCAAGGGGAGCGAGCATCAGGCTGAACAGGCCAACCATTAACAGGCGTAACAGGGGCGATGACATAGGCATGGGCAATCGGTCTTCTCGTTCAGTGACGGTGCTGGCGGGTGACGCCGGCATCGAATTGCGCGACCACCTGCTGCCAGCCGGCCGCGATCAGCGCCTGGTCAGTGAGGTCGGATGGGGCGGCAAGGTTGGCGCTGCGGTTGAGCCAGATATCCGGCTCACTGCCTTGCACGCGCATCAGCAGTGAACCGCTGGTAGCCGGCGCCTGGCTCAAACCCAGGTAGGCGGCCGGTGCCAGCAACTGCCAGCGATGGCCACCACGGCTGACCGAACTGGCGTCCTGGGCAAACGGCGCGAAGCCTTCTTCGGCCAGTTGCTCAGGCGTCGGCAGGGCGCTGTGCTCCTGCTGCAACAGGTGGATTTCATCCAGGGTCACCCGCAGGTCGGCATAGATGCCTTGCTCGGCCGCGCTCAGGTCGCGGCGGGCGTCCAACTGGTGGCTTGGCACCGCCGCGACTTCCTGGGTTTCCCCGTGCAGCGCCACGACGGTGCCCGCCACCGCGAGGATGATCAGGCACAACAGCAGCACATAGAGGGTTTCGTGGCCCGCCCCGGCGGGGCGTACAACCTGTGTGGTACTCATTGCGACGGGATATCCGCTTGGTCGATTTCCACCACGTGGCCGGGGCCGGCATCGAACAGCACGTAGAACTCGGCGGCGGGCTTCTTGAAGGTCAGGGTCGAGTCCTCGCCGAGCTTGCCTGGCACCAGGATGGTTTCGTCGTAGCCGATCACATCCAGGGTTACGCCGGGGGCGCCACTGCCGTCGGAGAAACCGCCTTTGCACTGGATCTGCTCGCCGGGGATTTCCTTGCATTCGCACATCGGGTTGTGGGCGAAGGCGGTGGTACTCAGGCCGGCGCACAGCAACAGCGCGGCGCGGGTGAGGCGCTTGAACGTCATGGTTTGACTCCTTGCTTGTTCAGCCAGGCAATGGTGGCAGGCGAGGCCTGGCTCAGCGGGATGGAACCCTGGTGCATGCTGCCGTCCCAGCCTTCCATGGTCACCCATATTTCGGCGTCCACCGGGGTGCGTTCGGGGATTGGCAGGGCGGCGCCCATACGGTACGGCGTGCCGAAGAAGATCACCCCGGCGGCGCGCAGGCTGCGGGGTTTGCCGATACGCAGGTAAGTAGCCTTGACCTGCTCGGCACAGGTATCACACAGGGCGGCGTTGAAAAACTTCATCGGGCCAGCCGGGTTCGGGCTCGGGCCTTTGTTGCGAAACTCAGCCAGCGTGAGGCTCCAGGGGCCGACTTGTACCTGCCCGGCCACGCGCTCGCCGATGCCGGCATCCCCGCGAAACAGTGCGGCGTCGGCAAAGTACTTGGGCATGAACCCCAACGGCACCAGCAACAGCAGGATGTTGATATGGAAACGCCATTTAAGCCAAAAGGCGCGCAGCGGGGACGGCGGTACGGTCGCGACCTTGCTCATCGCTGGGCCTCCGAGGTTTTAGCGCGCATGGCCGGGATGGAAGCGGATTGACGTTGCGTCTTAGTTTCCCGCTTGAGGGCGTTGAGGGTGGCCAGGGCGGTGCGCTTGGTCCAGATCAGCAAGCCGCTCAATACCATCATGCTCAGCACCAGGCCGAAGAACGCCCAGATCAGCTTGACCCACAAGCCGCCGAAGTCACCGGTGTGCAGTGGGCGCATCGACTCGGTGACAAATTCCAGTTTCGAGCGGTCGGACAGCAGGTGCGCGGCGGCGACCTCCCCGTCATAGGGGTTGATCTGTGCAGTCTGGTACATCAACGGATACCAGCCCCGTCCGCCGATCTGCAGGTGGCTGTAAGCATTCATGGGAAGGCTGATGAAACTTGGCTCCAGGCCGGGGATACGCTGCGTGGCGATTTTGATCGCGTCATCAATGGGAATCATCGGCGCCGGTACACCAGGCGCCGACATTGGCACCTTATCCCGGGCAATCACCGGGATGACGGGCTCGGTGGAAATCGAAATGTGGTTGTCCCCCAGGATGGCGCGGATCAGGAACCAGATGCCGGTGACGGCAATCACAGCAATGAACCAGATCGACCAGATGCCGCTCAACCGGTGGAAGTCGCCCCAGAAAATCCGTGCACCGTGGCGCACACGCAGTGTCGGGCGTAGGAAGCCCTTCCAGAACTTCTTGTAAACCACCAGTCCTGTGACCAGTGAAGCAAGCAGCGGAATACCGAGGGCAGAGACCAGATACCAGCCCCAACTGTAGCCGTTGGTGAACGGTACAAGCCACCAACCGTGCAGGGCGCGAGTGAATTCCTGGAAATTGAACGAAGGGCTTATGCCCTGGATTGCTCCGGTGTAGGGGTTGACGTAGACCTCGACCGAGCGCCCGTCGGGATAGCTGAGGTCTACGCTCAGAGCGAAATGGGATTCGTCGGGACGGCTGATTGACTGAACGAACACCCGGGGCTCTTCGCGTTTGATGGCCGCGATCACTTGGTCGTAGCTCAGCGGCTGAGCGTCATCCGACGGCTTGCTGGCGCGGATATCCGGGTTGGCCAGCCACACGATTTCCTGGCTGACCACGGCCAGCGTGCCGGTGACGCAGACAATCAGTACAAAGAACCAGATGGGCAACGCCAGCCAGCTATGGACGAGAAACCAGAGTTTGGAGCGTGACTTCTTCGACATATCAATGAGGGTCTTGATCGGAGGGGGCGATGGAGGCCCGGAAAAGGCCAGTCGTAGCTTTTGCTGACGCGACAGGCTGTATCTAAGTTAAGACGGATGAGAATGAGAAATCCCTAAGGCGGATATGAAAGAAAATGTTTCAGGTTCACATTCAGGCCGGATTTCAGCGCTGATCGAATACGTGATACACCAGCCCGCAGGCGTTCAGCGGCTTGCGTTAGGCCGGGGCAGACCTCCAAGGACGTGATCATGCCGCTGTGTGATGTCGTCAGCAGCTATGCATTTGAGCGCCACTACCTCGCGGCCAACCCCTGGCTCAGCTGAAGTGCGGCTACGTAGTTGTATAAGTAGAAATAACGCTCTCTATAGTTACTTTCAGTGTTATTTGTTTTTCAAATAGCTTGGCTTGAACGAAAGCACCCCTTGTCATTACGGGGTGTTGGCGCGGGTGCCGGTTAATTCCAGAGGGACTACAAGGTTATTGTATTGACACATTGGCGGGCATCGGCTTTAGTGAGTGCGGACTTGGAAGTCGGATTTTATAAAAAGGAAGTTAATCGCATGACCGTGCTAGTCGTTTATTCGTGCCATCACGTGCTGAACTGTTATATCTCTCTGGTGCCGTTGATCAAGTTAGTTACTTGATCGTGGTCTCTCGCCTGCCCGTCGATTGTCATTGCTGCGAATAATACTTTTCCTGCGCTGGAAAAGTACGCGACCCTATGTCTTAACAGAGAGTTCAAATTCATGTCGATTTTTGATCAAACCATGCATCGTTCAGTTCAATGGCAAGACTGGCGTTGGCAGCAGAAGAATGCCATCCGCGATGAACCTGCACTGCGCAATGCCTGCGGTGGATGGGACGAGGCCACAACGGCGCATATCGAGCACAACTTGCAAGATCGCAAGATGCAGATCACGCCTTACTACATTGATTTGATCAAGCGTTCACTCACCACCGCAGAGGTGATGGACCACCCCCTGTGGCGCCAGGTAGTACCGTATTGGAGCGAACAGGTGCAGGGCGACTACGACGGCAGTTCCGAAAACTGGGAACTCAATCATGAGATGAAGACGCCCATCTGCCAGCACAAGTACGACAACCGCGTGATCCTGCGCACCACCAACACGTGCAATGCCTATTGCCAGTTCTGTTTCGAGGCGCTGCGCACGCTGCAGGTGGGCACCGACAAAGCTAACGCCAACACCGACTCGTTCAAGGATTCGGTGGAGTACATCCGCGGTAACCCAGCGATTGAAGAGGTGATTCTCAGCGGCGGTGACCCACTGATGCTGGCCGACCGCAAGCTTGAGGAGATGCTGGCCGCATTGCGCGGCATTCGTGATGATCTGCTGATACGCATTCATTCGCGGGCCTTGAGTTTCAACCCGTTTCGCGTGACCGATGAATTAGTGGCGATGCTGGAGAAGTACAAGGTCAATGCATTTGGTGTGCATGTCTGCCACCCGCTTGAGCTCAGTGCTGATTTTGCCGTCGCGGTTAAACGGATTCAGGGTGTGGTACCGATTGTATTCTCTAACATGCCGCTGTTGCGTGGCGTGAATGATGATGAAACGACGTTGCATAAACTATTCATTGATCTTTATCGTCTGGGCGTAAAGCCATATTACTTATATCACTTCATGCCGTTTTCACCCGGTGCTTCAGAGTATAAGGCGTCGATCAGCCAAGCCATCGCCATAATGGATCGGCTCAAACGCCGCGTATCGAATATTGCCCTGCCCGAATATGTACTGCCTCACGCACAAGGCAAGTTCACCGTGCCGTTGTTGGACTTTGAAAAACCTGAAGACTTACCGCATTTTGAAGTCCGCGATGGGCAGCGCACTTACCGTTTTCGCAACTGGGAGGGCCAATGGTGCAGCTGGCAGGATGCGGTATGAAACAGGCTGCGATTCTGTTTATTGATGTAGATGACAGCACTTGCGCTCGCTACCGCTACCGGGAACCGCATTTCACGGTGGCCCGCGCCGACGGCTTGGCGTGTTTGACGGCCGCCGTGGCTGGGCACAAGCACTTGCAACGACTCAAGGACGACAGTGACGAAGTGTTCCTGCTCGAAACGCTCAGTGAGCAGTCTATTCTGGAGTTGGTCGGACAGTTAGACGGGCGTTATCAGGTGCGGGGGATTTTCTGCCAGGCCGGGCACCCGTCCGCACAAGGGGAGGTGGGCTGTATGGTTGCGCAGGCGTGTCAGCGGTTGGGCTTGGTCTACAGCCACCCAGGGGCGATTGCCGCGTGCAATAACAAGTTCTTGATGCGCCGCGTGTTGAAACAGCACGAATTGCGTTCGGTACCGTTCGTGCTGTGCAACAACGAACAGGAACTCCAGCAAGGCGCCGAGCGCGTGGGTTATCCACTGATCGCCAAACCGCCCTTTGGCGGGGCTTCAGCGTTTATCAAAAAATGCTCGAGCTGGGAGGAGCTACGCAGCCACTATCGGCATTTTGTGAGTGATCATGGCGCCGCCGCGTATGCGGACTTCTACGGCTGTGCGCACGCCCTGCCACTTGAGGATGGGCTGCGGCGTGAATACCTGCCAGGCCACAGCATTCTGCTGGAAGGTTATATTCCTGGCATCGAAGGCAGTGTGGAATGTGTGATTGTCGGCGAGCGTGTCCATCCGCTGCTGATCAATGAAAAACTGCTGCTGACCGAGCGCAGCGGCACGGTCCTTGAGAACTTGCTGATTTCCCCGCCGACGTCGTTCAGCCAGGCCCAATGCGAGCAGATCCGCCGGTACGCGGTGGACTGCCTGCACGCGGTGGGCCTGACCAACGCTGTGGTGCATTTCGAGTTTCGCATGACGGACGCAGGGCCGGTGGCCATCGAGATCAACCCGCGCCTGGGCGGACTGTATGTGAACTCGGCGTTCCGCGACTTGGCCGGTATCGATCCTTATCAGTTGTACATGGGATTGTTGTTGGGCGAGAAGGGCATCAATGCACAGTTAGAGGCTGGCGCACATAAGGTTGCCGATGCGGGGCAACACTACGCGATGCTGGCGATTTATCCGCAGCACAGTGGCCTTTTCAGGGGCATTGACGGCCTGCAGTTCCTGGACCAACACCGCTCGGTGCTGGAATATGCCCCGCAGGACCCCGGCCACTACATTGACGCGGATATCGAGGAGCATTATTTGCTCAAATGCTGGGCCCGGGTTGGCAATGCCGCCGACGCCCATGCCTTGCACGATGCGTTGCAGCAACACCTGCGCATCCTCATCGATCCACCGGTTGCAGGATAGCGATATGGACATCCATCAGATTTCGGCGCTTTTGCGCGAACATCACTTCTGTCATCGCCCGGACTTTCGCGAACTGGTCAACGTTGAACCCGGTGAGGAGCAAAGCTTTCGTGCGTATTGGGACAACCTGGTGCGCGACGAGGCGTTCAGGACTTATACCCACCGCGAGCGGCGCATCTTGCGCTATCGTCTGTTACCGTCACGGCAATTGCAGATCGACAGGAATACGGCGTTCAAATCGCCGGTCACCTACGCGGTGAACTATCGCCAGGGTGTGAACCACCTGAGCTATAGCGAGGAAGGCTTTATCGAGCACCCACTCATGCACAAGCTGCTGGCGACGGACCTTGCGGTGATTGCCCCGCACCTGGGCGAACAGACCTATACGATCGATATTCACCAGTTCCGGGTGCGGGCGGATGTGTCATCGAGCAGCCCGACCACATCGGGGATTCACCAGGACGGCCTGGATTGGGTGTTCATGCACTTTATTGGCGAATGCAACACGGTGCCGGTGGTGTCGGAGGTGTTTGCCGACGAAACGGAGCACAGCCGGCTGCTGAAACTGCCGATGGAGAAATTTCTGGAGACTATCGTGATCAACGACCGTGGCTTCTACCATCGGGCCGGGGAGGTGCGACCGCGGCTGGCGACGGCACCGGCCTGGCGCGATGTGCTCTTGGTAAGCCTGCGCAGTGTCGAGGAGGCACAGTCTGCATGAGCCACGATCAACAACTGAATCTGTCGACCCGCAACGCTCGCCTGATCATCTTTGCCCGCGGTGTGTCGGATTTTGGCGCGTTCCTCAACATGGTGGCGTTGTCCACTTATGTGTACTGGCTCAGCCAGAGCGTAGTGTTTGTCAGCATCTTCCTGGCGTGCCGGGTCACCGGCGGGATTGTCGCGAGCCTGTTTGGCATCCCGTTTTTCCGGCGGTTTGCCGGGCGTGGGACGTTGGCGGGGTTGGACCTGGCCCGGGCGCTGTTGCTGACGCCCCTGTTGGTGTTGTTACCGGCCCATCAACTCACCCTTCTTCCCTTTATCGCCTTCGGCATCGGCCTGTGCAATTCGCTGTTTGCCATTGGCCTCAACAGTCAGTTGCCCACCTGGGTCGCGCTTGAACAGCGGGTAAATACCAACGCATGGATCACCTCGGCGGCCGCCACCGGCGCGGTCTTCGGCAGTTTGCTCTCCGGCTTGTTGATTGCCACGGGCGGATTTGAAGCGGTGTTTGCCGTCAACATCGGCACCTATGTGATTGCCGCTTGCCTGGTCTTGCCCTTGCGCGCGTTATATAGCGTTGCTGTTGCCGTCCATCGCGGGCTCGCCGCTGAATGGCACGAGCTGACCAAGGGGTTGCGCGGTGCGCCGGTACTGGCTGCGATGTTGCTGATCAGTATGCTCGACACCCTCGGCAGTGCGGCCCATAACGTTGGCTGGCCAGTGCTGTCGCAGTATATTTCACCGGACACGGCCAAGACGGTCATGGGCTATCTGCTGGCCGTGTGGGCCTGTGGCAAGTTTGTTGGCGCGCGCATCGCCAGTGCAGTGTTGAAAGGTCGTGGCACCCAAGGCATGGAGCGCTTGTTCATGCTCGGTGTGGCGTTGATGTCCAGCGGCTTTATCCTGACATTCCAGCAGACCGAACTGTGGCTGGCGCTGTTGCTGGTGGTGTGGGCAGGGTTGGGCGATGGATTGTCCGAGGTGGCGTTGATTTCCCGTGCGCAAAGCGAGCCCGATAGCCTCCGCTTGCCGTTGTTCAGCCTCTTGACCCTGATCCAGATGGCCGGTTTTGGCGTGGGCATGCTGGTGGTCGGGCCGTTCTATGTGACGTGGACGCCGGCCCAGGTGATCGTGTTGTTCCATGGGCTGCCATTGACCGCCTTGTTGGTCATGACGATATGGCTGGGGCGCAATGCCTACCGGGGTGTCAGATCGACGAACCCTTGACATGTTCCAAACGCCACAGAGGCCTTTAACTTGCCGGAGTAGGCCGGTTGGAACCTGGGGCAAGGTGTGGCGTGTTGCAGGCGCGAGCAAGCTCACGCCCACAGGGTTAATTTTGCTTGAACATCTCCATGGCACGTTGGCGGATTTGCTTCTCGGTCAGGTCCTCCTTATGGGTGGCCAGGAACCACAGGTGCCCGAACGGATCCTTCACACTCGCCGAGCGATCCCCATAGAACTGATCCTGCGGCTTGGACACCTCACTGGCGCCGGCACCAACCGCCTGTTTGAATTGTTTGTCCACGTCAGTTACATACAGGTGCAGGCCGACACTGGGATGTGCGTCCGGATTGCGCAGGGCCGTTTCGTCGCAGGGTGTGCCCAGCATGATCACCGCTTCGCCAATGCGCAGTTCCGCATGGCCGACCCTGCCGTCAGGCATGTCCAGGCGCATGAACACTGAGGCGCCAAAGGCCTTCTTGTAGAACTCGATCGCCTTTGCGGCCTCGTTGATGCCCAGATAGGGGGTAATGCCGTGATAACCCTCGGGAATAGCTTTAACGCTCATAACGTTCTCCTTGAGTCGAGGTACGAGCATTTCACTATAGGCCAGGTAATGCGTGGCCTGCGGGCAGCCGACGAGGTGCTTTTTATCAAGGCTGTGTGGTGGGCTCCAGCAACTGGGCGCCTGGCCCATGCTCAGCGAGCTTATCGTCCTGATTGCGCAACGGGCACGCCTCCATCGACAGGCACCCGCACCCGATGCAGCCATTGAGCTTGTCGCGTAGCAGTATCAGCTTGTTGATGCGCTCATCCAGGTCTTCACGCCACAACGCCGACAGGCGCTCCCAGTCTTGAGCATTGGGTGTGCGCCCATCGGGCAAGGCCTGCAATGCCTCGCCAATGTTGGCCAGCGGAATGCCCAAGCGCTGGGCGATCTTGATCAGCACCACCCGCCGTAGCACATCCCGTGGGTAACGCCGCTGGTTACCGGCATTGCGATTGCTCTTGATCAGCCCTTTGGCCTCGTAGAAGTGCAGGGCAGTCACCGCGACGCCGCTGCGGGCAGCGAGCTGACCGACGCTGAGTTCCTTAGTGAGCATGAACCTCTCCCAAACAGTGCTTGACCTCGACTTAACTAGAGGTTTTACCCTGCGTGGCATCGAATCGCAAGATTCTGCCTACAGAGCGAGGGGAGTTTTCATGCCGGTATCAGAGAAAAATCACAGCTTCACTCAACTGATCGAATTTCACATCGAACCCCGTCAGCAATCCGCCCTGGTGGCCGCCTTGACCACCCAGAGCGAGCGTCTGGCCGTGCGCCATGGCGGCTTCTTGAGTGCCAGCGTGCAGGTCAGCGATGACGGGCGGCGGGTGCTCAATTATTTGCAATGGCAATCGCGGGAAGAGGGTGAAGCCGCCTTCAAATGTTTTGAACAGGGCGGCGAAGATTTCTGGACGCTGATCCGTGCTCACCGGGCCACGGCCGTGACCTTTGGCGCATTTCAGGTACTGCGCAGTTTTGAGCGCAGTCAGGACGATGCCCTGCACTGCCGGCTAAATGGATAGATGCAGCATCCGTTCGCCTTGCACGTGTGCCCCAAGCCTGCGCTTGTTCACGGCCAGTTCGCCGATCTTGATCAGGCGAGCGCGGGTGACGTTTCGGCTCAGGCCCAGCAGGTTGGCGGTGTGCACCTGGTTGGAGTGGCTGAAGCGATAGGCAGCGCGCAATAAAGCGTCTTCGACCTTTTCATGCAGGGCACCGGACTGTTCCTCGAAGAGCTTTTGAAACGCCCGCGCCAGCAGGGCTTCTGCACTGGGATCGGTGTCGCTGTCGTTCTGGCGTTCGATGCGCAGGCTCGAGAGGCGCAGGTCGTCGGGTTCGATCACCGCATTGCGGCAGATCAGCAGGGTGTGATGAATCACGTTTTCCAGCTCACGGATATTGCCCGGCCAGCTGTAGCGCTTGAGCTTGTGCTCGGCCTCGTGGCTCACGCTGATCGGGCCGTAGCCCAGGCGCTGGCTGTAGGTTTGGATGAAGTGCCGGGTCAGCGGCAAGATATCGCCGGTACGTTCGCGCAGCGGGCGCAATGCCAGGCTGACTACATTGAGGCGGTAGTAGAGGTCTTCACGGAAACGCCCAGCGTTGATGGCCTTTTCCAGTTGTACATTGGTGGCGGCCAGGACTCGCACATCGATTGCAATGCTCTTGCGCGAACCCAGTCGCACCACTTCGCGCTCCTGTAGCACCCGCAGCAGCTTGACCTGGATGGCCATCGGCAAATCGCCGATCTCATCCAGAAACAAGGTGCCGCCGTCAGCCTCTTCGAACCAGCCGGCCTTGGCGCTGAGGGCGCCGGTAAAGGCGCCTTTCTCATGGCCGAACAACTCGGCTTCCACCAGGGAGTGCGAAAAGGCCCCGCAGTTCACCGCCACGAAGGGCCGGTTTCGCCGCGCACTGAGGTGGTGGATATGCCGCGCAACAAGTTCTTTGCCGGTGCCGGTTTCGCCAATGATCAGCACGCTGGCTTCGCTGGGGGCCACTTGTTGGATATGGTCGAGCAGGGCCTGGGACTTTGGGTCTTCGAAGACCTGGGCTGTGGCGCGGATCGAGGTCGCGAGGGCAGGCGAGGGCGGCAGGGTGAACAGCTGCATGGTGACCTCTCATGGGAATTCGGGCTTTGTTGAAGGGCTGTTGCCTGGTGGACAGTGGCTACGCGCACGGTCTTTATAGAGGTATCGTCTTAATTCGTAAATGAAGGTGTTTCTATATTTATAGAACTTAAATGAATATCAAGGTGTTCCCGTCGCAGACGCCGATGCGCGTGATAGCGACTATCACGGACGATGATTTTTCAGCGAGAAGGGCCGGGAGTAGCCTGTGTTCATTGACTCGAAACCTCCTTCGCAGGGCCATCGCCATGAACCGTTTCCTCGCTGTTTCCTTTTTACTTGTCACCTCTGTCCTTGCGGGTTGTGCGACCCAGCCTTCCCCGGAGTTGCGCCCCTATACGGCCGAGGAAACCAAGCAGTTGGCCCTGGAGGCCCTGGGCCGTCGCGGCTTGTCGTTTGACGACTATCAACGCCAGCGTGCCGCGTTGCTTGGTCAGCCAAAGCAGCCTTTCGGTTTTGATCGTCAGGGTGAAATGAACGCCGAGCGCAGCGTGGTCCTGCATGGCCGCCCCAGTTGAGCGCGCTTCTTACAGCAAAAAGCCCGAGGTTTCCCATAAGGAGCCTCGGGCTTTTTGTTTGCCATGGGGCTACTTCAGCCTGTTAAGCTCAATTCCAGGAGCGTTCCTACGCACATTTAAATAAAGTCACCTTCTTTAATGGCATTCGATCGGTTAAACCTGACGACCTCTGTTCTGGTCGATGCCCCCCGAGACGCTGCTCTTGGGAATACGCTCTGCGAGTTTTAACCTCATGAATAAACGTCCGTTGTATTTCGACTATGCCGCCACCACGCCGGTGGATGAGCGAGTGATCCAGGTGATGGTCGAGTGTCTGGGTTTCAACGCCCATTTCGGTAACCCTGCGTCCAGTTCCCATGCATTCGGCCAAGCGGCCCGGCAAAAGGTTGAACAGGCGCGTCGCCAAGTGGCCGAGTTGGTGGGTGCCGAACCCGAGCAGATCGTCTGGACCTCCGGTGCCACAGAATCCAACAACCTTGCGCTCAAGGGCGTGGCCCAGGCCCGAGGTGTGGCGGGTGGGCATATCATCACCAGCCAGATCGAACACAAGGCCACACTGGACACCGCTCGGCAGTTGCAGGAAGCCGGTGTGGCAGTGACTTACCTGGTACCGGATGCAGACGGCTTAATCAGCGTCGAGGCGGTCAGCGAAGCCTTACGCGAGGACACCTTTCTGGTCTCGCTGATGCTGGTCAACAACGAACTGGGTACCCTCAACGACATCCCGGCCATTGGCGCGCGGGTGCGTGAGCAGGGCGCGTTGTTCCATGTGGACGCGGCGCAAGGGGCAGGCAAAGTGGCTATCGACCTGGCCCGGTGGCCGGTGGACTTGATGTCGTTCTCTGCTCACAAGCTGTATGGGCCCAAGGGCATCGGCGCGTTATATGTCGGGCCGCGGGCGCAGCAGAAGGTATTGGCGCAGATTCATGGGGGTGGCCATGAAGGAGGCTTGCGCTCCGGCACCCTGGCGACCCATCAGATTGCCGGCATGGGTACGGCGTTCGCTCTGGCGGCGGCGTCTTTCGCGGATGAGAAGGCCACGATTGTCGCACTTCGCCAGCGCCTGCTGGATCAACTGGCGTCGGTAGCCGGCTTGCGTATTAATGGCAGCCCGACCCAGCGTATTCCGCACACGCTGAGCCTTACCTTCAGCGAAGGCGAGTTCAATTCCGCCGCATTGAGTGCAGGGATTGCCTTTTCCGCGACTTCAGCGTGCAATTCGGCCAGCAATGCGCCGTCCCATGTGCTCCTGGCCTTGGGGCATGACGCCCGCAGTGCCGCTCGCACTATTCGCTTGAGCCTGGGCCGGTTCACCACCGAACAGGATATCGACCAGGCCGCGCAGTTGATCAAGGCCGCGTTGGCGAGCGCGCCGGCATTCTGGGCGGTCTGATTTATCATTCGCAACACATAACAATTATTAGTGGTTAGCAGGAGACACAATGAGTACGCAGCCTTTGACCCATGGAACGGTTCCCCAGCGCCTGGCGCATACCCGTGAACTGATGCGCCGCGAAGGCATTCATGCCCTGCTGGTGCCATCGGCGGACCCGCACCTGTCCGAATATTTGCCGGGTTACTGGCAAGGGCGTCAGTGGTTGTCCGGCTTTCATGGTTCGGTGGGCACCCTGATCGTCACGGCGGAGTTTGCCGGGGTCTGGGCGGACAGCCGTTACTGGGAACAGGCGACCAAGGAACTCAAGGGCAGCGGTATCGAGCTGGTAAAGCTGCAACCGGGTCAGCCTGGGCCGCTGGAGTGGTTGGCCGAGCAAACCCCTGAGGGTGGCGTGGTGGCGGTGGACGGTGCGGTCATGGCCGTGGCCTCGGCACGTACCCTGGGTGGCAAGTTGGCCGAGCGTGGCGCGCGTCTGCGTACCGATATCGATGTACTCAATGAAGTCTGGCAAGACCGCCCGGCATTGCCGAACCAGCCGATCTATCAGCATCTGCCGCCCCAGGCCACCGTCAGTCGTGGCGAGAAACTGGCCGCTTTGCGCGCCAGTTTGAAAGACAAGGGCGCCGACTGGCATTTCATCGCGACGCTGGATGACATCGCCTGGCTATTCAACCTGCGCGGCGCTGATGTGTCGTTCAATCCAGTGTTTGTGTCCTTTGCCTTGATCAATCAACAGCAGGCGACTTTGTTTGTGGCGTTGGGCAAGGTCGATGCGCAACTGCGGGCGGTGCTTGAGCAGGATGGCGTGACCCTGCGTGATTACAGCGAGGTGGCGCAAGCGCTGCGAGCGGTACCGGCGGGCGCAAGCTTGCAAGTAGACCCCGCCCGCGTCACTGCCGGCTTGCTGGAAAACCTCGACGCGGGCGTCAAGCTGGTTGAAAGCCTCAACCCCACCACACTGGCCAAATCCCGCAAGAGCCTGGCAGACGCGGAACATATCCGCCAAGCCATGGAGCAGGATGGTGCGGCGCTGTGCGAATTCTTTGCCTGGCTCGACAGTGCCCTGGGCCGCGAGCGCATTACCGAACTGACGATTGACGAACACCTGACCGCTGCGCGTACCCGCCGTCCAGGCTATGTATCGCTGAGTTTCAATACCATTGCGGCCTTCAATGCCAACGGCGCGATGCCGCATTACCACGCCACCGAAGAAGAGCATGCGCTGATCGAAGGTGATGGCTTGCTGCTGATCGACTCGGGCGGCCAGTACCTGGGCGGAACCACGGACATCACGCGGATGGTGCCCATCGGTACACCGAGTGAAGAACAGAAGCGCGATTGCACGCGGGTGCTCAAGGGCGTGATTGCCCTGTCTCGTGCGCAGTTCCCCAAAGGCATTCTTTCACCGTTGCTGGACGCCATTGCCCGGGCGCCGATCTGGGCAGAAGGCGTGGACTACGGTCACGGTACAGGCCACGGCGTAGGGTATTTCCTCAACGTGCATGAGGGCCCGCAAGTGATTGCCTATCAAGCCGCTGCAGCGCCACAAACGGCGATGCAGCCAGGGATGATTACGTCGATTGAGCCGGGTACTTATCGCCCTGGCCGTTGGGGCGTGCGCATTGAGAACCTGGTGTTGAACCGTGAAGCGGGCAAGACCGAGTTTGGCGAATTCCTCAAGTTCGAAACCCTGACCCTGTGCCCGATTGATACCCGGTGCCTGGAGCCGTCGTTGCTGACGGCGGATGAGCGTGAATGGTTCAACGCGTATCACGCCCAGGTGCGTGAGCGTTTGAGCCCGCTGCTCGATGGCGCAGCCCTTGAATGGTTGCAGGTGCGCACTGCGGCGATTTGATCGAATGCAGCTGGCGCATTGCCGGCTGCAATCGATATCTAGCTGAGGGCTTCACGCACAAAGTCCAGACGGTCCTGGCCAAAGAACAGCTGGTTTCCTACAAAGAAGCTGGGAGCGCCGAACACGCCGCGCTTAATGGCTTGTTCGGTTTTGTCCTTGAGAGCGTCCTTGACGGCTGCATCGTTTGACAGGGCCAGTACCTGCTCGGGATCGAACCCCTGTCCGGTGAGCACATTGGCCACGACCTCTGGGTCGCCCAAGTGATGGCCTTCCACCCAGAGTGCTTGGAACAGGCAGTCGATGAAGTCGAGGAAGCGCTCAGGCTGGTGGATTTGAATGCCAGTGACAGCGCGCATCAGCAACAAGGTATTGATGGGAAAGTGTGGGTTGAACCTGAGCGGCACGTTGTAGCGTTTGGCGTAACGCGCCAGGTCATCGAGCATGTAGCGCCCTTTGGCGGGCACCATGATCGGCGAGGCATTGCCCGTGGCCTTGAAAACACCGCCCAATAGCATCGGTTGATACACCACCTGTGCGCCGGTTTGGGCACACAGCGCCGGCAACTGGGTATAGGCCAGGTAAGTGGCGGGGCTGCCGAGATCAAAGAAAAACTCTAGGGTTTTACTCATGGTCTGTACTCACTGCTTATTGTTATAGGGGGCGTCACCAGGTTTCGTTCCAGGGGCGCAGGTCCAGTTCGAACGTCCAGGCGTCCCGTGGCTGCTTGTGCAGGAACCAGTAGTTGTCGGCAATATGGTCAGGGTTGAGGAGGGCGTCCTGATCCTTGAGGGCGTACTTTTGCGGGAAATTCTCGCGGATGAAGTCGGTATCGATGGCGCCGTCGACCACCACATGGGCAACATGGATGTTCATCGGGCCTAACTCCCGCGCCATGCTTTGTGCCAGGGCGCGTATCCCGTGTTTGGCGCCGGCGAAGGCGGCAAACCCTGCGCTCCCGCGCAAGCCTGCGGTGGCGCCGGTGAACAGGATAGTGCCGCGGTTACGCGTGACCATGCGTTTGGCGACTTCCCGTGCGTTCAAGAAGCCAGAGAAGCACGCCATCTCCCAGATCTTGAAGTACTTGCGCGCGGTTTCTTCCAGAATGCTGCAAGGCACATTGGCGCCGATGTTGAAGACGAACGCTTCAATAGGCCCCAGCTCGGTTTCGATTTGCTCGACCAGTGCGATCACGTCTTCTTCTTTGCGCGCATCACAGGCAAAGCCATGGGCTTCACCGCCGGCTGATTGAATGCTGTCTACCAGAGGCTGCAGTTTGTCGGCGCTGCGACGGGTGACGCATGCGATGTAGCCTTCGCGGGCAAAGCGTTTGGCTATGGCGCCGCCGGTCGCGTCACCGGCACCCACGACTAATACGATTTTCTTGTTGTGCGGCATGGGAACTCCATTGGCTCGAGGGTCGAGCAGGAGTTTAGCCTTCGTGCCGCAACTGGGCGGGATTTAAGATGAGCAGTCAGAAAGGACTGCTCGGGCAGCTATTTGCAGATGACGATCATGCTGCGGCTGGTATAGCCGGCAGGGTTGAGACCGAAGGGGTAGTCCCCAGGCTCCTCGGAGTTATCGCCGGATTTGGCGATCACCCGGTAGCCCTTGGCGCCGCATGAGTTGGCTGCACTGGTGTAGCACTGGTCCCAGGAGGAGGACAGGCCCGAACAGTTGATATGCAGCCCTTTCTTACCCCGTTTCACTTCTGTTTTTGTGGTTGCAGCACAGCCAGCGATGCCCACAACCAGCAACAGTATCAAAATTCGTTTCATTCCCATCCTTAATAGCCGCCCTGCAAAAGAACAGAGCCGCTTTACTCGCTCTCGAGCGAAGCGTTCATGCTGTCCGTGTCGAAATTCTCCATGAATGACATTCGGTTACGGCCTAAACATGGCCTAAATGAGCGGTAAATACCAGCGCTGGCTTTAAAGATGATCAGTCGGCGGGCACCAGTGGTTTGGATTCGTTGCGCATCGTCAACGTGGCGCCTACAGAAGCCAGGATAATGCAGGTGATGGCCAGCCATTGGGCCAGGGATAAGTGCTCATGCAGAAAGAGCAGGCCGGAGAGGGCGCCGAACGCCGGTTCGATGCTCATGAGCGTGCCGAAGGTGCGAGCAGGGAGGCGAGTCAGTGCGACCATCTCCAAGGTGTAGGGCAAGGCGGTGGACAGAATCGCGACGCCAATGGCGATAGGGATCAGGGCCGGCGTCAGCAGCGCGGCGCCCGCATGCACGATGCCGATCGGTGCGACGAACAGGGCGGCAATCATTACGCCGAGTGCGGCGGTCTGAACACCATTGTCGTTCCCAGCCTTTTGGCCGAACAAAATATACAAGGCCCAGCATCCGCCTGCGCCCAGTGCGTACGCCGCGCCGACCCAGTCGATACCGCTACTGGCCTCGCCCAGTGGAATCAACAGCAGTAGGCCGATGATCGCCAGGGCAATCCACAGGAAGTCGACAGCCCGGCGCGAGGCATAGATTGCGACGGCAAGCGGGCCTGTGAACTCAAGTGCTACTGCAATCCCCAGGGGGGCGGTGCGAAGGGACATATAGAAGAGGAAGTTCATGCCGCCCAGCGCCATCCCGTAAATGATCACCGTGCGCAGGGACTTGGCCGTCAGTGTGGCGCGCCATGGGCGTAATAGCACCAGCATGATCACACTGGCAAAAATCAAACGCAGAGCAGTGGTGCCTTGTGCGCCAACAATAGGAAACATGCTTTTGGCCAATGACGCACCGGATTGGATGGACGCCATGGCGATTAATAGCAGGCCGATCGGAAACAATGCGGATGCCAGGCTGCGAGGAGGGGTGGTCATTGCGGGAGTTCTTCCGAAGTCATGGTCGATAAATACGTGGCGCTATGATGCTTAACTGTCAGCGAATGAGCAATATATTGCGCAAAAACTGATTCGTAGCTATCTATATAGTGGAATTATCGGCTTTTTGAGGTTTTTGATAGAAAAACCGAATAATTGGGTTGACGGCAAATTCTGGAAGCCTATAATTCGCCCCACTTCCGGCGCAGTCGAAACGGAAAACTCCTTGGTAAACAAAGAGTTACGCAGTTCTCGACAGCAAGTTGCTTCAGTTCATCGAAGCCAAAAGGAAGTTGAAAAAGAGGTGTTGACAGCAGCGTGTAACGCTGTAGAATTCGCCTCCCGCTTACGAGATATCGCAAGCGCAAGTGGTTGAAGTTGTTGAAGAAATCTTCGAAAACTTCTGAAAATAACCACTTGACAGCAAATGAGGCTGCTGTAGAATGCGCGCCTCGGTTGAGACGAAAGATCTTAACCAACCGCTCTTTAACAACTGAATCAAGCAATTCGTGTGGGTGCTTGTGGAGTCAGACTGATAGTCAACAAGATTATCAGCATCACAAGTTACTCCGCGAGAAATCAAAGATGTAACCAACGATTGCTGAGCCAAGTTTAGGGTTTCTTAAAAACCCAAAGATGTTTGAACTGAAGAGTTTGATCATGGCTCAGATTGAACGCTGGCGGCAGGCCTAACACATGCAAGTCGAGCGGTAGAGAGAAGCTTGCTTCTCTTGAGAGCGGCGGACGGGTGAGTAATGCCTAGGAATCTGCCTGGTAGTGGGGGATAACGTTCGGAAACGGACGCTAATACCGCATACGTCCTACGGGAGAAAGCAGGGGACCTTCGGGCCTTGCGCTATCAGATGAGCCTAGGTCGGATTAGCTAGTTGGTGAGGTAATGGCTCACCAAGGCGACGATCCGTAACTGGTCTGAGAGGATGATCAGTCACACTGGAACTGAGACACGGTCCAGACTCCTACGGGAGGCAGCAGTGGGGAATATTGGACAATGGGCGAAAGCCTGATCCAGCCATGCCGCGTGTGTGAAGAAGGTCTTCGGATTGTAAAGCACTTTAAGTTGGGAGGAAGGGTTGTAGATTAATACTCTGCAATTTTGACGTTACCGACAGAATAAGCACCGGCTAACTCTGTGCCAGCAGCCGCGGTAATACAGAGGGTGCAAGCGTTAATCGGAATTACTGGGCGTAAAGCGCGCGTAGGTGGTTTGTTAAGTTGGATGTGAAATCCCCGGGCTCAACCTGGGAACTGCATTCAAAACTGACTGACTAGAGTATGGTAGAGGGTGGTGGAATTTCCTGTGTAGCGGTGAAATGCGTAGATATAGGAAGGAACACCAGTGGCGAAGGCGACCACCTGGACTAATACTGACACTGAGGTGCGAAAGCGTGGGGAGCAAACAGGATTAGATACCCTGGTAGTCCACGCCGTAAACGATGTCAACTAGCCGTTGGAAGCCTTGAGCTTTTAGTGGCGCAGCTAACGCATTAAGTTGACCGCCTGGGGAGTACGGCCGCAAGGTTAAAACTCAAATGAATTGACGGGGGCCCGCACAAGCGGTGGAGCATGTGGTTTAATTCGAAGCAACGCGAAGAACCTTACCAGGCCTTGACATCCAATGAACTTTCTAGAGATAGATTGGTGCCTTCGGGAATTGAGACAGGTGCTGCATGGCTGTCGTCAGCTCGTGTCGTGAGATGTTGGGTTAAGTCCCGTAACGAGCGCAACCCTTGTCCTTAGTTACCAGCACGTATGGTGGGCACTCTAAGGAGACTGCCGGTGACAAACCGGAGGAAGGTGGGGATGACGTCAAGTCATCATGGCCCTTACGGCCTGGGCTACACACGTGCTACAATGGTCGGTACAGAGGGTTGCCAAGCCGCGAGGTGGAGCTAATCCCATAAAACCGATCGTAGTCCGGATCGCAGTCTGCAACTCGACTGCGTGAAGTCGGAATCGCTAGTAATCGCGAATCAGAATGTCGCGGTGAATACGTTCCCGGGCCTTGTACACACCGCCCGTCACACCATGGGAGTGGGTTGCACCAGAAGTAGCTAGTCTAACCTTCGGGAGGACGGTTACCACGGTGTGATTCATGACTGGGGTGAAGTCGTAACAAGGTAGCCGTAGGGGAACCTGCGGCTGGATCACCTCCTTAATCGACGACATCAGCTGCTCCATAAGTTCCCACACGAATTGCTTGATTCATTGAAGAAGACGAAAAGAAGCAGCCCGAAATTGGGTCTGTAGCTCAGTTGGTTAGAGCGCACCCCTGATAAGGGTGAGGTCGGCAGTTCGAATCTGCCCAGACCCACCAATTTTGTGTGGGAAACGCCTGTAGAAATACGGGGCCATAGCTCAGCTGGGAGAGCGCCTGCCTTGCACGCAGGAGGTCAACGGTTCGATCCCGTTTGGCTCCACCACTACTGCTTCTGTTTGTATAAAGCTTAGAAATGAGCATTCCATCGTTGTGATGGTGAATGTTGATTTCTAGTCTTTGACTAGTTCGTTCTTTAAAAATTTGGGTATGTGATAGAAAGATAGACTGAACGTTACTTTCACTGGTAACGGATCAGGCTAAGGTAAAATTTGTGAGTTCTCTTAATTGAGAAATTCGAATTTTCGGCGAATGTCGTCTTCACAGTATAACCAGATTGCTTGGGGTTATATGGTCAAGTGAAGAAGCGCATACGGTGGATGCCTTGGCAGTCAGAGGCTGAAAGACGTGGTAGCCTGCGAAAAGCTTCGGGGAGTCGGCAAACAGACTTTGATCCGGAGATGTCTGAATGGGGGAACCCAGCCATCATAAGATGGTTATCTTGTACTGAATACATAGGTGCAAGAAGCGAACCAGGGGAACTGAAACATCTAAGTACCCTGAGGAAAAGAAATCAACCGAGATTCCCTTAGTAGTGGCGAGCGAACGGGGACTAGCCCTTAAGTGGCTTTGAGATTAGCGGAACGCTCTGGAAAGTGCGGCCATAGTGGGTGATAGCCCTGTACGCGAAAATCTCTTAGTCATGAAATCGAGTAGGACGGAGCACGAGAAACTTTGTCTGAATATGGGGGGACCATCCTCCAAGGCTAAATACTACTGACTGACCGATAGTGAACTAGTACCGTGAGGGAAAGGCGAAAAGAACCCCGGAGAGGGGAGTGAAATAGATCCTGAAACCGTATGCGTACAAGCAGTGGGAGCCCACTTTGTTGGGTGACTGCGTACCTTTTGTATAATGGGTCAGCGACTTATTTTCAGTGGCGAGCTTAACCGAATAGGGGAGGCGTAGCGAAAGCGAGTCTTAATAGGGCGTCTAGTCGCTGGGAATAGACCCGAAACCGGGCGATCTATCCATGGGCAGGTTGAAGGTTGGGTAACACTAACTGGAGGACCGAACCGACTACCGTTGAAAAGTTAGCGGATGACCTGTGGATCGGAGTGAAAGGCTAATCAAGCTCGGAGATAGCTGGTTCTCCTCGAAAGCTATTTAGGTAGCGCCTCATGTATCACTGTAGGGGGTAGAGCACTGTTTCGGCTAGGGGGTCATCCCGACTTACCAAACCGATGCAAACTCCGAATACCTACAAGTGCCGAGCATGGGAGACACACGGCGGGTGCTAACGTCCGTCGTGAAAAGGGAAACAACCCAGACCGTCAGCTAAGGTCCCAAAGTTATGGTTAAGTGGGAAACGATGTGGGAAGGCTTAGACAGCTAGGAGGTTGGCTTAGAAGCAGCCACCCTTTAAAGAAAGCGTAATAGCTCACTAGTCGAGTCGGCCTGCGCGGAAGATGTAACGGGGCTCAAACCATACACCGAAGCTACGGGTATCACGTAAGTGATGCGGTAGAGGAGCGTTCTGTAAGCCTGTGAAGGTGAGTTGAGAAGCTTGCTGGAGGTATCAGAAGTGCGAATGCTGACATGAGTAACGATAATGGGTGTGAAAAACACCCACGCCGAAAGACCAAGGTTTCCTGCGCAACGTTAATCGACGCAGGGTTAGTCGGTCCCTAAGGCGAGGCTGAAAAGCGTAGTCGATGGAAAACAGGTTAATATTCCTGTACTTCTGGTTATTGCGATGGAGGGACGGAGAAGGCTAGGCCAGCTTGGCGTTGGTTGTCCAAGTTTAAGGTGGTAGGCTGGAATCTTAGGTAAATCCGGGATTCTAAGGCCGAGAGCTGATGACGAGTTACTTTTAGTAACGAAGTGGTTGATGCCATGCTTCCAAGAAAAGCTTCTAAGCTTCAGGTAACCAGGAACCGTACCCCAAACCGACACAGGTGGTTGGGTAGAGAATACCAAGGCGCTTGAGAGAACTCGGGTGAAGGAACTAGGCAAAATGGCACCGTAACTTCGGGAGAAGGTGCGCCGGTGAGGGTGAAGGACTTGCTCCGTAAGCTCATGCCGGTCGAAGATACCAGGCCGCTGCGACTGTTTATTAAAAACACAGCACTCTGCAAACACGAAAGTGGACGTATAGGGTGTGACGCCTGCCCGGTGCCGGAAGGTTAATTGATGGGGTTAGCTAACGCGAAGCTCTTGATCGAAGCCCCGGTAAACGGCGGCCGTAACTATAACGGTCCTAAGGTAGCGAAATTCCTTGTCGGGTAAGTTCCGACCTGCACGAATGGCGTAACGATGGCGGCGCTGTCTCCACCCGAGACTCAGTGAAATTGAAATCGCTGTGAAGATGCAGTGTATCCGCGGCTAGACGGAAAGACCCCGTGAACCTTTACTATAGCTTTGCACTGGACTTTGAATTTGCTTGTGTAGGATAGGTGGGAGGCTTTGAAGCGTGGACGCCAGTCTGCGTGGAGCCATCCTTGAAATACCACCCTGGCAACTTTGAGGTTCTAACTCAGGTCCGTTATCCGGATCGAGGACAGTGTATGGTGGGTAGTTTGACTGGGGCGGTCTCCTCCTAAAGAGTAACGGAGGAGTACGAAGGTGCGCTCAGACCGGTCGGAAATCGGTCGTAGAGTATAAAGGCAAAAGCGCGCTTGACTGCGAGACAGACACGTCGAGCAGGTACGAAAGTAGGTCTTAGTGATCCGGTGGTTCTGTATGGAAGGGCCATCGCTCAACGGATAAAAGGTACTCCGGGGATAACAGGCTGATACCGCCCAAGAGTTCATATCGACGGCGGTGTTTGGCACCTCGATGTCGGCTCATCACATCCTGGGGCTGAAGCCGGTCCCAAGGGTATGGCTGTTCGCCATTTAAAGTGGTACGCGAGCTGGGTTTAGAACGTCGTGAGACAGTTCGGTCCCTATCTGCCGTGGACGTTTGAGATTTGAGAGGGGCTGCTCCTAGTACGAGAGGACCGGAGTGGACGAACCTCTGGTGTTCCGGTTGTCACGCCAGTGGCATTGCCGGGTAGCTATGTTCGGAATAGATAACCGCTGAAAGCATCTAAGCGGGAAACTAGCCTCAAGATGAGATCTCACTGGAACCTTGAGTTCCCTGAAGGGCCGTCGAAGACTACGACGTTGATAGGTTGGGTGTGTAAGCGCTGTGAGGCGTTGAGCTAACCAATACTAATTGCCCGTGAGGCTTGACCATATAACACCCAAGCAATTTGACTACTCTAACGAGCATCAGATTGCGGTGTGTGAAGACGAAAATGAACCGAAAGTTCGACGCTCACAAAACACCGAGATCTATCACTTACCCAATTTGCTGAAGCGAGGCCAGCTGGCCACGACTCAGTACCCGAATTTCTTGACGACCATAGAGCATTGGAACCACCTGATCCCATCCCGAACTCAGCAGTGAAACGATGCATCGCCGATGGTAGTGTGGGGTTTCCCCATGTGAGAGTAGGTCATCGTCAAGATTAAATTCCGAAACCCCAATTGCGAAAGCAGTTGGGGTTTTGTTTTGGGCGCTCGAAAATTCCAGCGCTTCTGGCAACATTAAATAAGCTGCCGTTGAGGGAATTCGATACAAAGTGTTTCTGCATTTTTGCTATGGTGCAGCACATTTTCACAAGGATTGATCCTTATCCGCAGGATGCGGCGTCGACCTTTTCCAACGAGATGCTGTAGAAATGCCTGAACCGATACCTATCAAAGATCACGAAAAAGAAAACCGCCTGGTCAACAAGCGCTTGCTCGCCTGCGCGTTGTTGGTGATTGGGATCACGTGTGCGCTGGTAGGGCGCATGTATTTCCTGCAGGTGGTGCAATACGACTACCACTCCACAATTTCGGAAAACAACCGGGTCCACGTACTGCCCATCACACCGACTCGCGGCCTGATCTATGACCGGAATGGCGTAGTCTTGGCCGACAACCGACCGAGTTATAACCTGACCATCACCCGTGAGCGCACTGCCGACCTCAAGGGTGAGCTGGACGAAATCGTCAATCTGTTACACCTGCCTGCCGAAGACCGGGCGGTGTTTGATAAGGCGCTCAAGCAGGCCCGTCACCCGTTTGTTCCCGTCACGTTGTTCTACGAGCTGACCGAAGAGCAGATCGCCGTTTTGGCCGTCAACGAGTTCCGTCTACCTGGTGTGGACGTCGAGCCACAATTTGTTCGCCACTACCCCCTGGGCGCGCACTTTGCCCACTCGATTGGCTACGTCGGTCGCATCAACGAAAAAGAATCCAAGACCCTTGATTCGGTCGAGTACCGCGGTACCCAATCCATCGGCAAAACCGGAATCGAGCGCTTTTACGAGTCAGAACTGCATGGCCATGTCGGTTATGAAGAGGTGGAGACCAACGCACAGGGCCGTGTGCTGCGCGTGCTCAAGCACACCGATCCGATCCCTGGCAAAAACATCGTACTGAGCCTCGACGTCAAGCTACAGGAAGCCGCCGAAGAGGCCTTGGGCGACCGTCGTGGTTCGGTAGTCGCCCTGGACCCGCAAACCGGTGAAGTACTGGCGATGGTCAGTAAACCGAGTTTCGATCCGAACCTGTTTGTCACCGGCATCAGCTTCAAGGAGTACGCCGCGCTGCACGACTCCATTGACCGGCCGCTGTTCAACCGCGTGCTACGCGGTCTCTATGCGCCAGGTTCAACCATCAAGCCGGAAGTGGCCATTGCCGGTCTCGACAGTGGTGTCGTTACCCCACAAACCCGAGTCTTCGACCCGGGTTACTATCAGTTGCCTGACTTTGACCATAAATACCGCAACTGGAACCACAGCGGTGACGGCTGGGTGGACATGGACGCGGCCATCATGCGTTCCAACGACACTTATTTTTACGACCTGGCCCATAAGCTCGGGATCGACCGCCTGCACGACTATCTGGCCGAGTTCGGCCTGGGCCAGAAAGTGTCCCTGGATATGTTCGAAGAATCTGCCGGCCTGATGCCATCCCAAGCCTGGAAGCGTGCGACCCGTCGCCAGCCGTGGTTCCCAGGCGAAACCGTGATCCTCGGCATTGGCCAAGGTTATATGCAAGTGACACCGCTGCAATTGGCCCAGGCCACAGCATTGATCGCCAACAAAGGTGTATGGAACCGGCCGCACCTGGCCAAGACCATTAACGGTGTGGCTCCGGTAGATGAACACCCGATGCCCAACGTGGTGCTCAAAGACCCGCGTGACTGGGAGCAGGTCAACCACGGCATGCAATTGGTGATGCACGATCCCCGCGGTATCGCCCGGGCGGCAGCGCAAGGCGCCCAATACCGTATCGCCGGCAAGAGTGGTACCGCCCAGGTGGTGGCGATCAAACAGGGTGAGCGCTACAACCGCAACAAGACGTTGGAGCGGCATCGCGATAACGCCTTGTTCGTCGGCTTCGCGCCGGCCGAACATCCGAAAATCGTGATTTCAGTCATGATCGAAAACGGCGAGGCCGGCGGCCGTGTAGCCGGGCCTGTGGTGCGACAGATCATGGATGCCTGGTTGCTCGACCAGGAAGGCCACCTCAAGCCGCAATACGCGGTGCCGGCCAAGGCTCCGGGTGATCCACGGGTTTGACTCAGACCTTCCATTCGTCCCAGCGCGCTACGCCGTCATAGGCCAGCCAGGGCACTTCATGGGCCGTCCAGATATGCGAGGTGGGCCTGACGCCCGGATCCTCATCCAGCGTCGCCACCCGCACAATCACGTGGGGCTGATGCCCACGTTCAGCGATCAGATGTGAGCCGCAGCGCGAGCAGAAATGTCTGAATTTGCCCGGCGAAGATTCAAAGGACGACAGCAGTTCCTCACCCTGCGTCCAGCGAAAATGCTCACGCATCACCCCGGCCGTGGCAACAAACGCGGCCGCGTGTGCCTTGCGGCAGCTTTCGCAGTGGCAGTGGCTGATGGGCATGTCCAGGCTGTCCACTTGGTAGCGCACGCCTTTGCACAAGCAACTTCCATTCAGCGGGTCAGTCATAACCTATGGCCAGGTAAGGAGGGGTCATCATCGCGCACAACGCAAGGTTGCGCATTGGTTGATGTCGCCTAGTGTTCAGTTGAAGGAGGTGACTTATGCACGTATTAGATCGCATCGAACGCAAAGTGCTGCTCAACGCACCACGTAAACAGATCTGGGAGGCACTAACGCAGGCCGAGCAATTTGGTAACTGGTTCGGTATCGCGCTTAAAGGTAAAACCTTTGTGGCCGGAGAAACCATCGAAGCACCCATTACCTACAAAGGTTACGAACATGTCGTGTGGAAGGCCAGGATCGAACGCATCCTGCCCCAAACGCTGTTTTCTTTCTGGTGGCATCCTTTCGCAGTGGAAGAGGGCGTCGACTACGACAAGGAACCGCCGACGCTGGTGGAGTTCACGATTGAAGATCGGGCTCCAGGCATTCTCTTGCGGGTCGTTGAGTCCGGTTTTGACAAGATACCCGAAGCGCGGCGTCAGAAAGCCTTCAAGATGAACTCCCGTGGCTGGGACGAACAAATGGGCAATATCGAAAAATACCTGAGCCGAGCCTGACCCGAACGGGCATCATGGTTGATGCCCGGCTTCACGCCAGCGTGCATTCGATTGCTTTAGAAACTCATCTGCCACTGGCCGACCACCGCATGATTGCGGCTATTGCTGCCCAACTCGCCGTTGTAACCGACACTCAGGTTCTGCTGCGCAGACAAACCCACCGCCAACCCCACTTCAACCATCAAGCTGTCGCGGTCCAGTGCGCTGCCTTCAATATTGAACGCGTCGCCGCCAATCAAAAAAGCCTGCCGAGTCTTGCTGTCGACATTGCCATACAGGTGCCGCCAGCCGAAGCTGGCCTGCGGGGTCAGGCTGATGCCATTGTCCAGTTGGCTCAGATGAGCCAGGCGCACCCCGAAGGTACTGCTGACATTGTCCTGGGTTTGTGCATCCACCTTGAGTGAAGCATCGCCGCCTTTCTCGCGGTAGTTGTCGCGGTGATAGCGCTGATAGCCGAGGTTGGCGAAGGGTTCGATATTCAATCGGCCGTTACCCAGCATGTAACCCAGTTCGGCAAAGGCTTGCTGGCTATCGGCGTCGTAATCACCCTTGGGTCGCTCGCTGAAACCTGCGAACTCTACTGTGCGCTTGTTGTTACCCCTGTGTTGGCTGTACGCAGCCCCCAGGCGCAACGCCAATGGGCCATCCTGGCGTACGGCATATGCCCCCGCGTGCCAGCTGCGTAATGAATTATCGACGTTGTGGCTGTCCATATCGGTCTTCGAATAGCCGCCCAGTACACCCAGGCGCCAGAGCGGCGACAAGGACCAGTCAATACCCAGCAGGCTGCCTTGTGTACGCTGCTGTGAAGACTCGTTGCCGTGCTGGCCATCAAGCTTGCCGTAGCTGCCGAGACCTTGCAGCCACACACGGCCTCGTGCGTTTGGATCATTCAAGTTGCGCGCACTGCTGGGGATGCCAGTTACGGCCAGCTCAGGTGTTTGCGCCGACTCAAGCCCGACGAGCAAGCTTGAACTGCTGCTCATCTGGCGCATGGCCGACAGCATGGACGTGCCCACTTGGCTGCTGGCCGCCAGTGTGGCACTGGCGAGGTTGGCGTTGCTGCTGCCTGCCAGGGCCTCGAGCGCGGCGCTGGCCGTGGTCTCCGAGGTGGCCAGCAGCGCGTCGTAGAGCGGGTTGGGGTTGGGCATCATGGAGGGCGGGGGGAAACTGCCATCCCAGTTGCTCCAGTGGCGCCACGTGATGGACTCGATGCTGTTGACTGCGCGGGCGGCGTTACGGGTACGGGCGTAATCGATGAACTCGACATCGTTGCGTGTGTAGCTCAGGTTCACCCGGTTATTGTCGTAGCTGAGTGTTGGCGTCAGGAAGGCGTAGTAGCTGCGCAGGTTGGAGTCATCAAAGGTCCCCGTGATGCTGCCTGCTTGCAGGACCGTGTACGTGCTGTGCCAGGGATAGTCCATCGAGTAACCCGGCTGCGGCCACAAATAGGCACCGTTGAGGCTGGCATTGCCGACCACATGGGTTGTCGCAGCACTGCCGTCGGGATAAGTAGCGAACTCGAATGCAGAGCCTGGCTTCATGATCAGGTTGCCGTTGACCTGAGGCGCGCCGACAACGGTATTCGTGATCAATCTCCCGCTGACGGTAAGATTGTTGACTGAGCCTCGGCCCCGGTAAGTCGCGCCTTGGTCGACGATCACGTCACCAGCGATGTTGCCCTGGTTGTTTAAGTGACCATTGGCAGAGAGGCGTGCGCCTTCGCTGAAATCGCCGCGACCATTGAGTACCCAGTAGCCGCGACGCACTTGTAGTACGTCAAAATTGCGCGTCGCCTCGACCGTCCCGTCGGGTTCACGCGTATCTGAAGGATAATATTGGTAGCCCTCCAGAATCATGGTGTTATGCCCTGCGCCGCCGTCAACTAACCCTTCAAAACGGGCGCCGGGGTACAGCGTCAAGGTGTCGTTGCCGCCCCCCATGTCCAGGGCTACACCATTACCCCCGCTGATCAGGGCACCGTTGAATACCCGGTCGTCGAAATTACCGATAAAACGTGCGCCATAGCCATCAAGCCCACGCAGGTCGACGAAATTTCTCAGCTCCGTTGCGCCGGTTGCCGGCCCATCATGGCCATCACTGACTAAGAGGCCATTGTTGGCACCTGTGATTGAGCCGGTACGTGGAATGCCTGTGGAAGGATCAAACCTGCCGCCGTTGAACAGGTAGCCACCGCCAATCGATACCCCATCGCTGGTGTTGGCTCGTCCATTTTTGTCCGCTCCACTGGCGCCCCATGCCCGGATAACGCCAGAGTTTTCGATGTGGGCAATGCCTCCTATGCGTAGGCCATCGCCGTCGATATTTTCCAGGCGTCCTTCTCGTGCGCCAGTGATCGTGCCGTCGTTGTAAACCGTGGCATCACCCGTTATCGAAACCCCAGCGCCGTCACGTCCGGCAAGCGTGCCATTGTTGCTCAGCAAATTGAGTTGTTCGCCTGAGATTGCATGTTGGGCGCCGGAGATTACCCCGGTGTTGTCGATGCGCACATCGGTCGCAGCGCCCAGGCTGATCCCGTCTAATCTATCGGCAGTGATCGAGCCGTCATTTTGAATGAAGACATTGCGCTGCCAATCAGGCAGGTTTTGGCGAACGCTGACGGCGGTCGTATGGGTGGTGATGCTGCCGGTCTTGGTCACCCACAAACTGGGATTGTAAAAATAGCCACTGCCCACGGTGAGCGGGGTATTGGTTGGGGTATCGATGAATGCTTGAGCAAGGCTGGCAGGAGAAAGCGAGGCGCCGGAAACAATCAACGAAATAGTCAGGGCCAGACGGCGGGGGACGAACGACATGCGCGAAATCCTTTTCTTGAATCGCGCTATCTTCCTATATAGCCATTTGATATTGCCAGTGCATTATTATCCTAAAAAACGATGACATCCTTTTTATGATATTGCGCGCTAGGTGTGCGTTTACCCGCCGCCTTGGACCGGATGCCGAGTAGAATCACGCCCTGAACGCGATTCTTGAGGTGCGGTACGGTGGATTTACAGCAGGGTTTTGTCCTGACCCGGCATTGGCGCGATACCCCGGCAGGCACGGAGGTCAGCTTCTGGTTGGCCACCGACCAGGGGCCACGGTGCATTCGCCTACCCGTGCAAACCTCGGTGGTGTTCATTCCTGAGGCTTACCGCAAGCCGCTCGATTGGTTGCTCAAGGGCGAGCGCGATCTTGAGTTGCGCCCGTTGCAGCTGTGCGACTTTCATCACCGCCCGGTCCTGGGCCTGTATGCCCGCCAGCACCGGCAGTTGATGGATATCGAAAAGCGCCTGCGCGCTGCCGGGGTCGATGTCTACGAAGGTGACGTGCGCCCGCCCGAGCGCTACATGATGGAGCGCTTTATCACCGCCCCGGTGTGGTTCGGCGGCACGCCGGATGCGAGCGGCACCTTGCTCGACGCGCAGATGAAGCCCGCCCCCGACTACCGCCCGCCCTTGAAGCTGGTGTCCCTGGACATCGAGACCACCGCAAAGGGCGATCTCTACTCCATCGCCCTTGAAGGCTGCGGCGAACGCCAGGTGTACATGCTCGGCCCGCCGAACAAAACCGACGCGGTGGATTTCAAGCTCGACTATTGCGACACCCGCGCTCAACTGCTCGAACGCCTCAACCAATGGCTGGCCACGTTTGACCCCGACGCGATCATCGGCTGGAACGTGGTGCAGTTCGACCTGCGCGTCCTCCACGAACACGCCCAACGCCTGAACGTGCCGCTGTTGCTGGGACGTGGCGGTGAAGCCATGGCCTGGCGTGAGCACGGCAGCCGCAATCACTACTTCGCTGCGGCGGCGGGGCGGTTGATCATCGACGGTATCGAAGCGCTGCGTTCGGCCACCTGGAGTTTTGAGTCCTTCAGCCTGGAAAACGTCGCGCAAACCCTGCTCGGCGAAGGCAAGGACATCTCCACGCCGTACCAGCGCATGGACGAAATCAACCGCATGTTCGCCGAGGACAAGCCCGCCCTGGCGCGCTACAACCTCAAGGACTGCGAACTGGTCACGCGGATTTTCGAGAAGACCGAGCTGCTCAAGTTCCTGCTCGAACGCGCCAGCGTCACCGGCTTGCCGGCCGACCGTAACGGCGGCTCCGTGGCTGCCTTCACCCACCTGTACATGCCGTTGATGCACCGCCAGGGGTTTGTGGCGCCGAACCTGGGTGACAAACCGCCCCAAGCCAGCCCTGGCGGATTTGTCATGGACTCGCGCCCGGGCCTCTATGAATCGGTGCTGGTGCTGGACTACAAAAGCCTTTACCCGTCGATCATCCGCAGTTTCCTCATCGACCCGGTGGGCTTGATCGAAGGCCTCAAGCACCCTGACGACAGCGACTCGGTGGAAGGTTTTCGCGGGGCGCGCTTCTCCCGTACCCGGCATTGCCTGCCGTCCATCGTCACCCGCGTGTCCGAAGGCCGCGAAGAGGCCAAGCGCGAGCGCAATGCGCCGCTCTCCCAGGCACTGAAGATCATCATGAACGCCTTTTACGGGGTGCTCGGCTCCAGCGGCTGTCGGTTCTTCGACACTCGGCTGGCGTCCTCGATCACCCTGCGGGGGCACCAGATCATGCGCCAGACCCGCGCGCTGGTTGAGGCCCAAGGGTACGAGGTGATTTACGGCGACACCGACTCCACCTTCGTCTGGCTGGGCAGCGCGCATTCTGCGCAGGACGCCAATCGCATCGGCCTGGCGCTGGTGCAGCACGTCAACGATTGGTGGCGTGCGCACCTGAGCAACGAATATGGCCTGCAAAGCGCTCTGGAGCTGCAATACGAAACCCACTTCAGCCGCTTCCTGATGCCGACTATCCGTGGCGCTGAGGAGGGCAGCAAAAAGCGCTATGCCGGCCTGGTCGTACGCGAAGATGGCAGCGAAGAAATGGTCTACAAGGGCCTGGAAACCGTGCGCAGCGACTGGTCGCCCCTGGCCCGGCAATTCCAGCAGGAACTCTACCAACGCATCTTCCATCGCCAACCCCATCAGGACTACATACGCGACTACGTGCGGCGTACCTTGAGCGGTGAATTCGATGAGTTGCTGATCTACCGCAAACGCCTGCGCCGGCCCTTGCACGACTACGAACGCAACGTCCCGCCCCACGTACGCGCCGCGCGCCTGGCGGACGAGTACAACGATCGCCTGGGCCGCCCGCGCCAGTACCAGCGCGGTGGCTGGATCAGCTACGTGATCAGCGTCAACGGCCCGGAACCGCTGGAAGTACGCCAGGCGCCCATCGACTACGACCACTACGTCACGCGCCAATTGCAGCCCGTCGCAGACGCGATACTGCCGTTCGTGAATGATGATTTCGGTACGTTGGTGGGCGGGCAAATGGGACTATTCTAGCTAATCGACCACAGGCTCACTATTGCCCTTGGCTCAGGAGGAAACGCCCATGTACACGCTCTATGGCACCGACGAATCCGGCTCCTGCATGATCGAAATTGCCCTGCAGCGCTGCGCAGTGCCGTGGCATCGCGTGGAGGCCAGTTCCTGGCAGGACGGCGAGGGCAGCGACGCCCTTGCACGTATCAATCCACTCAAGCAGATCCCCACGCTGGTTACTCCAAATGGTCAGGTGCTGACCGAAAGCGCCGCGATCCTGATCCACCTGGGCCTGGAGTATCCCAAGGCCGAGTTGCTGGCTGGCGATCGTACGCAGATCCTGCGCGGCTTGCTCTACATCGCCGCCAACTGCTATTCGGCGATCGGCATCATCGACTACCCGCAACGCTGGTTGGGCAATGCCGATGAGGCGCAGCAAGCGCAACTGGTCAGCGGCACACGGCGCTACCTGCATCAGGCCTGGGTCGTGTTTGCCGATCAGTTTGCCGGCCAACTGTTTACACCCAGCAACGCGCCGAATGCACTGGGCATCATGGCGGCGGCTGTGTCGCGTTGGGACGACGCGCGCGAGGTGCTCGGCAACCTGGCGCCGGGCTTTGCGCAGAGCCTGGAGCGGGTAGACGCCGACCCTGTCGTGGCCCCCGTTTTTGCCCGACATTGGCCGCAGTGGAAGGTCTCGTAACCGGAAGAAACAATGACCAGGCCACTGTCCAAGCCCTTGCGTAGCGGGCTTCCTGACCTACGCTTCTCAAAGTGGTGTAGGAATCATCCTTGAATTTGGCTGTCGCAGACATGAAACTCAAGAACCCTGCATGGAATTCAAAGGAGGTGCGCATGCTCATCCGGTCGCTGACCCTGGCTACCTTGATGGCTTTTACGGGGCCGTTGTTGGCCGCTGATGATAATCCGCTCAAGCAGGAATTGGGCAAGACGCGCCCCCTGGTGGTCGTAGAGCTTGATGCTGGAAACCCGACACTGGCAACCCTGAAGAAACAACTGGAAGAGGCTGCCACCAAGCAGTCCTTCGAAGAGCGCAGCATGGTGTTCTACACCGTCAAGTTCGGCAGTATCGGCGCCGAAGGGGAGAAGTTCGCCAAGGACCCAAAGGACAGTAAAAAGCTCACGCCGCCAGAAACCAACGCGCTGATCCGCGCCCTCAAACTCGGCGTCGGCAGCGGCACCAAGGTGATCCTGATCGGCAAGGACGGCGAGAAGAAACTCGAAAAAACCGTACCCCCAGACAGCCTCGACCTGAAGGAATTCTTCAGCGCCATCGACCAGATGCCTCAGGCGGAAAAGGAGCTTGCCGCACCTGCGGAGCCAGAGCCTGTTCCAGCCGCGCCAGCGGCTCCGGCCAAGGGCAGCAAACCCGCCAAGCCCGGCAGTAAAGCCCCCAAGCCACTGGAGGATTGAACGGGTCCCCATCCCACCGCTCTGGTGGGATCCGGCCTCAGGCCTTCCACGGCTTGAGCCAAAGCCCCAACCCCAGCAACACCAGCGCGCCGGCCAGGCTGCTCAACCCCAACTGCCACCCATCGTTGTGCAAGGGGTGCAGGGCCAGCGCCGCCACACCCAACAGCACCCCGCTCAAGCCCCACTGCAACGGCCAGCCCAGTTGGCCGAGCAGTTGCTGGCGGTGCATCAGCAACAGGTTGGTCACCACCACGCCACCCAACGCCGCCAGGGCGATCCCCGGCAGCCCGAAACAATAGGGCAGCACCACCAACAAGGCGGCGTTGACCAGGCTGCCCAGCAGTTCGCAATTGAGCGGCAGGCGCGTGTCACCGCTGGCGTAGGCGTAGCGCGCGAGCATGGCGTTCCAGGCGCCAAACACCAGCGGCGTGGCGAACCAGGCCAGCAGCGCCGGCAGTGGGCCGTCGGCGCTCTGGGCGGGCATCAGCAGATGAATCAGCGTAGGGCTGGCGCCAATCAGGCCGAAGGCCGCAGGCAGGCTCAGCAGGGTCGCTGCATCCAGGCCGCGGCGCAGCAGCGCCAGGCGCTGTTGGCCTTGCTCGCCGCTCATCATGCCCAGCAGCACTTGGTTAAGGCTCATCAAGGCAATCAGTGGCAGGTTGATCAGCTTGCGCGCGAGGTTGACCCACGTCACAGCGCCGTCCCCCAGGAAACTGGCGATCAACCGCTCCAGTAGCGCCAGGCCTTGGCTGGCCACGTTGCTGGCCAACAATGGGCCGATGCGCCCCAGCAATTCGCGGCCTGCCAGCGGGTCGCCGCTGACCTGCCACGGCCGCCAGCCGAAGGACCAGACCGGCGCCAGCAACGGCAGGCACATCAACACACTACCCGCAAAAAAACACATAGCCAGTTCGGCGCTGTCGCTGGCGCTGCCACGGATAAACAGGTACAGCACCGGTGGCAGATTGAACAGTAAAGAGCCCAGGCCCGGCAGGACAAAACGTTGGCGTGCCTGCAAGGGAATACTGAACAGCCCATGCATCACCAAGCCTGGCGCACAGGCGGCCAGCCAGCGCAGGTTGGCGGCGGCTTGGGCATGGGCCGCGGCGTCCAGGCCGGGGCCGATCAGGCGCACCCACAGCGGCGCGCCCAGCGCCAGTAGGGCAAACAGGGCCAGGCCCACGCCCAGCAGGCGAGGGGACAGGCTGGCCAGCCAGGCTTGCTGGCGCTGTGGGTCGCGTTGCTGATAGAGGGGCAGGGCAGCCGCTGCGAGCAAGCCGGCGGCCAGGGTCATGCGCAATGCTTCGGGCAAAAACACCGCCACCAGAAACCCGTCGCTGCGACTGCCCGCACCCCAGGCCGCCACCAGCAGCCATTCGCGGGCAAAACCGGCCACCAGCCCGGCGAGCGTCGCCAGGGTCAGCCAGAGCGTGCTGCCGAACATCAGTGAAACAGGGTGAACAGGCCTTTGCCACCCACCTTGTAGTTCAGGTCATGGCAACGTTCGCCCATGATTTTGGCGCCGCTGCCGCCAATGATTTTGTAGGGGGCCACTGCCTTGGCCACCACGGTATTGGCGCTGATCACTGAACCATGGCCCAGGTGCGTGCCGTAGCCGATCAACGCTCGGCTGCCGATCCACACATAGTCGTCGATGTAGATCGGCCCGGAAATCGACCAGAACTCCGGCGCCTGCAAATCATGACTGCCGGCGATGATCAGCACGTGGGAGGCAATCGCCACATGGTTGCCGATCACCAGCCCGGCGCGGGCGTCCACCTGGCAATGCCAACCGATGACCGAATCGTCGCCGACCACCAGATTGTGCATGCCCAGCACTTCGGTGTTACGCCACACGCTGGAGCCCTTGCCGATCTTCGCGCCACCCAGGCGCAGCCAGGCGATGCGCACGTGGTGGCTGGGGATCTTGTTGATCAAGATGTTGTAGGCCATGTCCCAGACACTGCGCCATCGGTCTTTGACGGTTGCCCAGTTTTTGCCGTAACGCGGCAGTAGCTGGGCCGCAAGGTCCTGTTTCATCCGGTGGAACAGGCGGCGCGCCACCGGGTGCTCAATCGCGGTTTCCAGGTCGATGGAGCTGATCCAGAAGCGCTTGTTGTCGCCTTCGCCTTCTTCAAATACCACGTCGTGGGCCAGGCACCAGTCCAGCGCCTCTTCCAGGTCTGGCAGGCTCACGCCTATTTCAGCGGCCAGCGCGGGGAGGCGGTCGCGCAAGTCGGTGGAGTGAATCATCCGGTGCTTCATGGTTGGTTATCCTTTGGCGCAGTAGCAGCAACAGGGGCGGTAATGGAAGGGCGCAGGCGCACCTGTTGCAGGCTCATGCCCATCAACAGCCAGAACAGCGCGATCAGTACAAAGGTGAAGCTGAAGTAGTGGTCGAAAATCCCCGTCAGCAGCGCCGCCAGTACGCCGCAGATGCACCCCAGCCACAGGGCATTGTCGGCGGTGACTTTGCGCACCTGGCCCAGGGGCCGCACTTCGCGCCACCACAACAGGGTGACGGTGATAAACAGCAGCATCCCTGGAATGCCGACCTTGTAGATAAAGTTCAGCCACAGGTTGGAGATCCCCAACAGATTGGAGCCGGGCACGGGCGGGTCGATCTTGAAGCCGATCCCCAGGGGGAAGGTCGCCATGGCGGTGGGGAACCTGGCGTACTCGTCAAAGCGGATTTCGGTACTGGCGTTGGTGGTCGAGAAGATGGTCAGCAAGCGCTCCTGCAACGGCGGATAGAACATCACCAGCGCAACGGCGAACGCCGCCCCGATACCGATGATGCGCCCGCTGTTCGGCACGCGCTTGTAGGCCAGCCAGATCAACACCAGCGCCAGGGCCACGATGGCGCCACGGGAAATACTCAGCAGCAGGCCGGCACACCCCAGCACCGCCACCGCCAGGCCCAGGGCCCGACGCCAGCCGCTGCGGGTCCAGCCATAAAACAGCGCCAGCGGAATAAACAGCACCAGCACGCCGCCGGTCAGGTTGGGGTGCACCCAGGGCGAGGCCATGCGCGTGTAGTTGGCGGAGAAAATATCCTTCACCGCTTCCGGGTGGGCGTATTTGAGGTCGGTGAGAATATCGATCATCGACATCGCATTGCGTGTTTTGAGGAACATGAAGATCGACAGCAACAGCATCGCTAGGTTACCCAGCAACAGGGCGACCACTACCTTGTCGCGGTCGGCGTCGGTGCGCAGCAGCAGCGGCACGATAAACAACATCGACAGGTTCATCAGCCAGCGCACCCAGTTCACCGGCCCGTTGCCTTCGGCATGGATGATCAGCATGCCCCAGATAAACGGAATGGTGCTGAACAGCATCAGCCACATCAGCGCCCGCTCGGTCGGCCGCCACAGCATGAAACCACGGGTCTTGCCGATGAACGATTGCCAGAACACCCCGACCCAGGTCAGCCCCAGTACCGCCTCGCTGACGGTGGTGCGGATGCCCAGTTGCAAGGTGGTGTAGGGAATACTGGTGGCCAGTACCGCGAAAATCAGCAAACCCCACAGGGGAAAGCGGATCAGGGTCAAGGCTACGGCCACACCGGCCACCACCAACATGACCTTGATCGGCGACAGGGCCAACAGCAACCCGCCGAACACCAGGCCCAGCAGCAGACTGACGAATTTTCCTGGCAGCATTAGCGATCCAATTCCTTGAGCAAAGTGTCCAGGCGCGCGCGATAAGCCGGTTCGGCAAATTGCCGGGCCCAGGCGCGGTGTGTTTCGCCGTCTTGCGTGGCCTCGGCGGCTGCCAGTTGTTGCATGACCTTGTGCAGTTGCTCGGCGTCATGGGGGGCGAAGCGCGGGGCGTCGGGTGGCGCGATTTCATCCAGGGCGCTGCCGCGTGCCACCGCTACCGGCGTGCCGACACTCAAGGCTTCCACCACCGGCAAGCCAAAGCCCTCGGCATAGGACGGCTGCCACAGGCACGCGGCATGACGGTAAAGCGCTTGCAGTTGGCCGTCCGATAAACCGCTGCACCAATGCAGGCCCGGCAGGTCACCAAGTGCCGCAGGTACATCGCTGGCGTGGCCCACCAATACCATGTCCGGCACATCAGGGTTCAGCGCACGGCAGGCCTGCCATTGGCGCAAGAAGAACGCCATGTTCTTGCGCGGCTCCCGCGTGCCCACCACCAGCCAGTAACGCGCCGGCAGGTTGGCGGGCAGCGGTTCTGGCGCTGCATTCAGTTCGGGTACCAGGTTGTTCAGCACGCGGAACTTGGCCCGGGCCCAGGGGAACAGGCGCGCGGCCTCATTGCAGGAAAACTGCGAAGGGCACCACACCCGATCAGCCTGCCATACCGACCAGGCAATCGAGGCCCCGTCGATCAGGCGGTAGGCCAGGGCCTTGAGCTTGGAGCGATGGAAGTTGCGGTGGGTGAGCTGAAACAGGTCATGCAGCACCAGCACATAGCGGGTGCCGGCGGGTTTGCGACACAGCGGCAAGCCCATATTGGCCGTGGCGATGTACAGGTCGATCTGCTGCTCGTGCAGCGCCTTGGGCAAGAAGCCGCGCTCGAACCGCAGGCGCACTTGTGGGCGTTGCAGGCCGTCCAGCGGGCTGGCCCAGGCCGGGCAAACCGCCGTCTGGCGTTGCGGATGCTCCAGGGGCGCCTCACTGAACAGCACCACCTCGGTGTTGCCCCGCGCGCGCAGGGCGTCTTCCAGGGCCACGACCTGGCGGGCGATGCCCGAAGACGGCGCAACCGTGGCGGGGCGATAATCCAGGGCTACGCGCATGGCTGAGACTCCTTGGCGGTGAGCAAGCTGTGGTAGAGGTGCTCCAGTTCATTACCCGCCACTGCCCAGTCGTGATATTGCCGCGCATAGTCGCGTGCGGCATCGGCCAGTCGCCCGGCCAGCGCCGGTTCATCCAGCAGGCGCACAACGGCGTCGGCCAGGGCCTCGGCGTTTTCGCCGGCCAGGTAATGCACCTGCGGCTGTACCGCCAACCCGGAAACGCCCTGGGCCGTGCTCACCAGCGGCAAGCCGGCGGCCATCGCCTCCAACACCTTGAGCTTGGAGCCGCCGCCATGGCGCAACGGGGCGACAAAACCGGCGCAGCGGCGTTGCAAGGCGCACAGGTCGGGAACAAACCCGAGCCACTCGATACGTTCATCGGGCCAACGCTCGCGCCAGTGTTCGGGTAAGCCATAGCCGACCACCGCCAGGCGTGCGTTCGGGCACTGCAACCAGAGCCTGGGGAAGATCTCTTCGAGCAGCCACTGCACAGCGTCCAGGTTCGGTGCGTACTCGTAGTTGCCGACGAACAACAGGCGCTGGCTCCGTGCATCGGCGTTGACCTCGGCGAAGGCGCGGCTGTCGACCCCATTGACCACCACGCTCACCGGCGTCGACGACAATGGCCGCATGGCCTGAGCGTCCGCCTCGGTCACCGCGACCACATGAGCGGCGGCATCGAACGCCTTGCGTTCCCATTGCCGGCAGCGCCACTGATCGTACTGCACAAATGGCGCGGCCCACTTGGGGAAGCGGTCGTAAGTGGCGCCGCCGAGGCTCGATTCCAGGTTGTGCTCGGTCAGCACAAACTCGCGCCGTTGCTGCTGCAAGGTGCGCAAAAACGGTTGCAGGCTGTAGCTGTGTTCTACCTGAATCACGTCCCAGCGCTCGTTCAACAGCTGCGCAAACTGGGCCTGCAACGGTGCCGACAGGCCGTTGACTGTGGTCAACAGCGGCCAGGGCGCGAACAAGCCTGCGAGCAGGGTCAGCGGGTGTTTCAGTGGCCGGCGCGGTACCACGATCAGGCGCTCGAGCAGCGGCTCAAGGGCCGCGTGCACCGCGTCATCGGCTAGCGTTTTCGATTGCGCCAGCAGCGTGATGCGATGCCCGCGCTCACTCAAGGTGCGCAGCAAATGGTACTGCCGCGTCTTGCCGCCGCTGGTGGTCGGCCACGGCAGGTAGGGCACAATCCAGAGGATTCTCATGTACAGCTCTCCATGCCCGGGGCTACCACACCAATATCTGCAAACTCGGCTTCACCGCTGGGCGAATACCGTTGTCGTCGCTCAGGGTTTGCCGGGCGCCGGTCAGCGGGTCCAGCAGTTCCGCGTTTTTGATGCCGGGCAGGCTGATGCTGCTGCCTTTGGCGCTCCAATACATCAGCAGGTTTTTTCCGTCAGGGCGGGTCCAGGCCACGCTGTAGAAGCTGTCCGGTACATCCTGCAACTGCGGCGTGTTGCCGGGTTTAAGCGTGGGGCCGGTGATCTCCAGGAAGCGGGCGAGGGCGGTGTACACCGGCTTGGGTTCGCCATCGAGGTTCAACAGGCCGTAATGCTGGTCACGTGGTGAGGCGCGTTGGTCGAGGTCGGACAGCGCGAACAGGAAGATCTTCTGGTAGTCCTGGGACGCCATCAACGCCAGGCGGCGCAAGGTGTAATCGGCTTGCCCGTCGACACCGATCAGGTCCTGCATCTCCTTGGGGCCGGAATAGCTGGACCAGCCCCATTCAGTGGCCCAGACCTGCTTGATCCCGGCACCGTGCAGCATTGAATTGAGTTGATCGCCGCGCAACAGCACTTCGTTCTTGCCCGGCTCATCGGTTTCCGGGGTCATCGAATAGGGGTGATAAGCCGCGACCATGCCCAGGCTTTGCACCCCCAGCGCGCCGAGCGCTTCAAACATCAGGGTTTTGCCGCGGGGCGGCATCTGGCTGTAATACGCCATGCCACCCATGACCTGCAGTTTGTCCGGCGCTGCAATGTTCAAGGCCTTGTGACTGGCCAATAACAACTGCGCGTATTCCTTGGCGTTGACTTTGGGGCGCCAGTTGTTCGGCAGGTTCTGTTCATTCCACACCTGCCAGGCATCGATATTCGGATAACGCTTGGCCAGGACGGCCAGGCGCATGGCATAGATATTGGCGTCCCTCGGTTGATACTGGTCCTGGAACGGCACGCCCTTGGGGGCGGTGGTGATAAAGGGTGCCGACCCCACCAGGTAAAACACCGAACGCAGTTTTTCGGCGGTCAGGGTGCGGTCCAGTTCATCGAAGGTAGCGAGCTGATAATCGTCTTCCTTGGGTTCCAGGCGATCCCAGTGCAGGTCGACCCGCACCCATTGCAATCCAAGCTTCTTATATTGGTGGATCTGCTTACGGTACTGCTCGGGCGTGAACCACAGAAAGTGGGCGTTCACGCCGAGAAAGTCCTTCCAGACTACGGTGCGCTCCGGGGCCAGGTTCACCGGCTGCGCATCGACTTTTTCACTCAACAGCAGGGCGCTACCGACGGCGATTGACAGCGCCAGCGGCAAGTAGCGCCACAGTGGGCGAACGGATGACAGGTTCATCGCAACGGCTCCTCACAAGCATCCCGAAATAATTCAGCAAACCGCTGGGCCGTGTTGGCCCACTGGCGTTGGTGCCCGATTTCTCCTGCCCGTGCGGCCCATTGCTGCGCCTGTTGCGGGTCGAGGATCAAGCGGCTCAAGGCGTTGCTCAAGGACGCTGTATCGCCCTGCTGATAGGTGATGCCATTGCCGCCGGCCACCTCTTCGGCAAAGGCGCGGGCGTTGGAGGTGATCACCCCGCGCCCGCAGGCATTGGCCCACGACAGCGCGCCACTGGTGCCACGCATCTGCCCCAGGAAGCTGAGTTTTTTCGATTCGCGATAGGGCAGCACCATCACATGGTGTGCCTGGATCGTAGAAGGGATCTGCGCCGAGGGCAGGTCCAGTTGCCAGTCCACCACATCCTCAAGATGCAGGGCGCTGATCTGCTCGCGCAGGCCGTCGAGGTAGTTGCCGGCGGGGTCAAAGGTCATTTCCGGCGCGGTGCCACCGGCCAGGGTCAGGCGTACCTGGCCTCGGCATTGCGGGTGGGCGGCCAGTGATTGGGCCAGGGCCAGCAGCAAGTCCTCAATGCCCTTGCCACGGTAGATAAAGCCGAAATACAGCAGGCGCAACGGCGCCAGTGGCGGCAACGCCTGGGGCGCGATGGGCAGGTTGCCATGGGCAATCACCGCCACCTGTTGCGGGCGCAGGCCCATGCGCTGGCGCAGGCAGTCGCCGCCCAAGCGGGTGAGGGTGATCAGGCGACGCATGCCTTTGGCCAGGCGCCGCTCTTCGTGCAAGGTCAACGGGTCGGCCAGCAGCGCCGCCGCCTGGGGCAGCGGGTGGGGCAGGCGTTCAAGCAGGGTCAAAGGGAAAAACAGCTTGGCCCGGCGCCAGATCAGGCGCTCCGGGTCATGCACCGTGGCGGTCAACGGCAGGTGCGGTTGCGCCCGGCGCAAGTACTCCAGCGCCTGGAACTCACCGAAGCGTCCACCCCCCAGTTCTGCATGCACCAGGTCCACGCTGCGCCAGTCAAAGGCCTGCAGGCGCTTCAACTGTTCAGGCAGCTCCAGGCAGCCGGCGAGTGGGGTCACCACCTCCAGGCCCTGTTCGATCAACGCGTTGCGCAAATGCGCGGCGTAATCGGCGATCCCGGTCTGCTCCGGTGGCAGCGGCGCCAGCAATGCGATACGCATCAGGCCGCCCCACGCCAGCTATTGAGTCGCGCCAGCACCTTGGCCGGCACTTCGAAGCGTCGACGGTTGAGGATCATGCCGTCGACTTTGCCGAACGCGGTGGTCAGCAACGACACGGCATTTTCGATCGTCGGGACGGTGCTGGTGCGGGCTTCGATCACCAGCACAATCTGGTCAGCGCGGCGCAGCGTCAGGAACGCCTGCGGGTTGGAGGACAGCGCCGAGGCGTCCAGCAGTAACACTTCACCCGGCGTTGGTGCGTTCGCCCCATCGACCGAGACGCGGTGACCACGTTCCTCCAGCAGACGCTTGAGTTGCGAGGCGATAAAGGTCACACCCTCGCCATGGCGCGCCGAGGTCAGGCCCAGGGCAAAACCTTGGGTGGCAATGCGATCCAGGGGCAACAGGCTGTACAAGCGATAAAGGCTGGCGGTGACGGCTGCCGGCGTTGCGTCTTGCACATCGGGAATGCTGCTCCACAGCGGCACGTGGAACATCTCCTGCAAGCGTGTGCCATCGTGAATGCGCTGGTCCAGCAGGTACAGCACATAGATGGTCAGCAAGCCCACGGCCACGCCAGCGGGAATAGCGAACAACAGCATCAGCAGGCTCTTGGGAAACACACGTGCCGGGTTGAGGGTGGCGTGTTCGATCAGGGCGATGTTGCTGATCTGGCTGTTGTCCAGTTCGTGGTCGATTCGCGCCTGTTCAAGATTGTCCGAGTACAAGGCATAGCTTTTTTCGGCGGTGCGCAGTTGTTGGCTCAGGGTGTTGAGTTGCGGTTCATCGGTCATCGCCTGGTCACGCTGGGCGCGCAATTCGGTAAGGGTCTTGTCGTAGTTCTCGATTTCCCCGGCCAGTTTGCGCTCTTGCAACTGGGCGTCGATCATTTGCTGTTTGACGTTGATCACCAGGCTGTTGGGCGCGGTGTTCTGTGAGCGTTCCAGGCGGGTGGCTTCCTGGGCGCTGAGGGCTTCCATGTCGCGGATGTTCTGCTCGATCTGATTGACCTGCGGCGTGCCCGGCAGGTAGGTGCGCAACAGCCGAGCCCGCTCCACTTGCAGCGCATTGAGCTGGCGCTTGAGGTCGAGTTGGGTGGGGTTGAGGCTGGTTTCGCGCATCGTGACCACGTCTGCCGGCTGGCTCTTGATTTGCTGGCTGGCGTTGGCCAGCAGGCTGCGAATCCCCGAGATCTGGTTCTGGGCGCTGACCTTGGCGTCGGTGACGCGGTCGATCTGGTTGGTCAGGTTCTTCAGGCGCGCATCGACACTGATCGAGTCGATCTGCTTCAAGCGGCCTTGCAACTGGTCCTTCAGGCTCTGGATATTCTCCGCCACCTTGGCGCGTTCGGTTTCATAGAAGGTGTGCAGGCTCTTGCGCCCGAGAATTCGCGCGCGTTCTTCAAGGTAGGCGTTGACCCAGGTCTCGACGATTTTTTGCGCCACCGCCGGGTCGTCCCAGGTGAAGGAAATCTCGATCACCGAAGAACCCGGCTCGTGGCCGGCGGTAAAGTTCTTCTCCAGTGAGGTCGCCAGGCGTTCCAGCGGGCTTTGTTTCTCGGCAAGGCCGACGAACTGCAGCACACTACGAATGCCATTGATGACTTCGCCCACGCCCTTTTTGATGTAGAACTTGGTGACCTTCCAGAAGCCTTGCGGCGGCTCGGCGGTCATTGCCATATAGCGCTCGGCGACGATATGCACGATGGGCCGGCCCGTGAGCATTTTTTCTTCGTCGACAATCGGGTCGTGCTGGGTGCTCGGGGCAATCAGTGTCTGGCGGTTGGCGGCCTCGATCGGCAAGGTGGTGTTATCCCGCCCCGGCTTGACCAGCAAGCGCGCGTCCGACTCGTAGCGAGCCGGCAGCAGGAAGGCACCGAGCACGGCGATGACGATCGTGGTGAGCACGGCCAGTTTGAATTCGCGGCGGTAGATGAAAAACAGCCGCAGCAGGTCGCGAAGAGAGCGGATTTCGATCACAGGATCACTCCATTGCATATGGGGTTTACGAAAGGCGGGAACGCTTGGTTCGAGTGATACGAAGCCCGCTTCATAATCCTTGGCCTGCGTTGATGGTTGGGTTGTTGTAGATGGTGTTGCCGCTGTTTTTCACGTCGCTCTTGTTCAGGTCGTAATTCAAGCCAATACCAATCCCTTTGTTGATCGGAAACAGCTTGGTGAAATACATATCCACAGCCTCCACCGTCGCGCCGATGCCCGACTGCGGCACAAAGATCAAATCGCCGCGCTGCAACGCCACCCGCGGGTGATTGGGGTTGGTCAGCATGCTCTCCAGGCTGATGAAGTACGTCCTGTACTTGCCATCGGGGCCAGTGCGCAGCAAGGCTACGTTGGAGGCATCCGCCGAGGGCAATACACCACCGGAGCTGAGCAGCGCCTGCTCGACGCTGACGTTGCCGGCCAGGTCGAAAAACGCCGGGTTGGACACCGCACCGCCGATAAACACCTTGTTGCTCGGTGCGCTGGCGATGTTCACCGTCACCGCCGGTTCGCGGTAGATGCGCTTGTACTTCTCGGTGATCTCCTTGCCCAGGTCTTCGGGCGTGCGCAAGGCCGCCTTGACTCGGCCAATGTTGGGCACCGAGATCACGCCGTCAGGGCGCACCACAAATATCGTCATGTCATCGGCCGCCGCCGGCTCCTGGGCATCACGCACGATCCGCAGCGAGTCGCCGCTCTGTATCAACACCTGCGGGGGCGGCAGGTCGGCCAGGGTCAGCGCCGCTTGATGGCCGGCCTTGAGCGTGTCGTTATCAGGAAGCGGCACCCGCGCGGGGGTCGAACAACCAGCCAGCCAGATTGAGGCACTCAAGAGGCCGAGCAGGGTAAGACGGAAACGTCGGTTGATAGTCTTCATGACGGCTCAAGTCCAGTAGGTGGAAAACATGCCCAGGCGCCGTTTAAGCGCGTTGGGCAGGTGGCGTTCAAGGTGGCCCAGGCGATAGCCCAGCAATTTAAAGGCACTGCGCACCACCACTTCGGGGGCGCGGTACAGCGCGTTGGCCTCGCGCAATGCGTGCAGTTCGGCCAGCACATAACGTTTGCCTTCGCCGCCGGCGTCGCCAAACGCCTGGCGAATCCACGGCTCGCGGCCGTAAAACACACCGATGTCGAAGTAGCGGCGAAACTCTTCCAGCAAGCGGTAATCGTGGGAGTGATAAACCTGCGCACTCGCGGCATAGCGCACCTGGTAACCGGCCAGCAGCATGCGCGCGGCCACATAGGCGTCTTCACTGCCAATCACGTCCTGAGGAAAACCGCCCACCGCGCTCAGGGCGCTGCGCCGGTACACCGAAAACGAGTCGGAGCTGAAGCAGGTCTTGATGCCCAGTTGCGCTGCATCGTCCAGGCGCTTGGTGCGGCTGGCCGCCGGGTAATTGAAGTGCCGCGACTGCGCGCCGAGCACGCCGGCACCGGGGTGCGGCAGTTGCCGGCCGTAGGCGACGCCATTGAGCGGCTCCAGTTGCAGCTCGCTGATCAGGTTGGCGAAGGTCTCGGCGCTGGCGGGGATCGCGTCCTGGGTCATGACGATCAAGGCGTCGCCGCCCACCTGCTCGCTGGCCCAGCGCCGGGTACCGCCGTGGTTGAAATCACGGGCGTCAATCACCTCCACGCGCGCGCCAAATTCGCGAAAGCGCGCCACGGTGTCATCGCTCGATGCGCTGTCGACCACCAGCATTTCGTCCGGCTGCAAGGTCTGCAGGCGCAGCGCTGGCAACAGGCGGTCCAGGTGGCTGGCCGCGTTGCGGGTGGGGATGATCAATGACGTACGCATCAGGGCTTCACTTCAACCGGCGCGCGGCCGTAGATGTCGTCATAGCGCACGATGTCGTCTTCACCCAGGTACTCACCGCTCTGCACCTCGATCATCACCAGGTCGATGATGCCGGGGTTGGTCAGGCGGTGCTTGTGCCCGGCGGGAATGTAGGTGGACTCGTTCATGTTGAGCAGGATTTCGCGCTCACCATTGGTGATCATCGCCGCGCCGCTGACCACCACCCAATGCTCGCTGCGGTGATGGTGCATTTGCAGGGACAGCGAACCTTTGGGCTTGACCACGATGCGCTTGATCTTGAACCGCGTGCTTTCTTCCAGCACTGTGTAGGTGCCCCAGGGCCGGGTGACGGTGCGATGCAGGCTGAACGCCGGGTGATTCTGGCGCTTGAGTTCGGCAACGATATAGCGCACGTCCTGGCTGCGATGGGCGTCGGCGATCAGCAGGGCATCGGGGGTATCGACGATGATCAGGTCGCGCACGCCCACCGCACCGAGTACCCGCTTGGGCGAGTCGATGTAGCAGTTATGCACGTCGTGCAGGATCGCCTCGCCATTGATCTGGTTGCCATTGTCGTCACTGGGCGTGAGTTGGCGCAGGGCTTCCCAGGAGCCGATATCGCTCCAGCCAATGTCGCAGGGCACGACCGCAACTTGGGCGGATTTTTCCATCAGCGCTACATCGATGGAGATATCCGGCGCGGTGCCGAAACCTTCCGGGCTCAGCTCGCGCTGGCGGCTGCTGCTGTTTTGCAGGCTCTGGCTGTGCTCCAGCGCAGCCTTGGCCGCCTCTAAAACTGCCGGTGCATGGCTGGCCAATTCTTCCAGCAGGGTGGCGGCCTTGAAGCAGAACATGCCGGCATTCCACAGGTGCTTGCCGCCGTCCAAGTAGCCTTGGGCGGTAGCCTGGTCGGGTTTTTCGACAAAGCGCTGCACCCGAAAACCTGCGCCCAGTGCCGGCCCTTGTTCGATATAGCCAAAGCCGGTTTCTGCTCGGTCAGGCTGGATGCCAAAGGTCACCAGGTAACCGGCCTCGGCCAAGGCGCGGGCTTTTTCCACCGCCTGGGCAAAGGCGCTTTCATCCAGCACCAGGTGATCGGCCGGCATCACCAGCAACTGCGCGTCTGCGCCAAAATGCTCCTGCACATGCAAGGCGGCCACGGCGATGGCGGCGGCGGTGTTGCGGCCAAACGGCTCCAGCAGCAGGTCGAGGCCCAGGCGCTGGGTGTTCACCGCGCGGTAGTCGTCCAGGGTGCGAAACAGCAGGTCGCGGTTGGTCACGGTCAGGATGCTGTCGACGCCCGGCAAGTGACTGGCCCGCAGGAAGGTTTTCTGCAACAGGCTCTGGTCGTCGCGCATGCGCATGAAGGGCTTGGGCATGTTCTGCCGCGAAACCGGCCATAGCCGCGTACCCGAACCACCGGAGATGATGCAGGGAATCAATCCGTTAAGTGGGTTCATCAATAGACTTCCTTGGTGGAAAGAACGGCCGGGACCGTCATGAAAACGATGTAGAGGTCCAGCCATACGGACCATTTGGCGATGTATTCCAGGTCGTATTCGACCCGCTTCTGAATCTTGAACAGCGTGTCGGTCTCGCCGCGGTAACCATTGATCTGCGCCCAACCTGTGATGCCAGGCTTGACCCGATGGCGCGAACTGTATTCGCTGACCGCTTCCTCGAAAGGAATCCCTGCAGCCTTGGTGGCCGTGGCGTGGGGGCGTGGGCCGACCATCGACATATTGCCCAGCAGCACGTTGAACAGTTGGGGCAGCTCATCGATGCTGGTCTTGCGGATGATCCTGCCGACCCGAGTGATGCGCGGGTCCTGGCGCGTGGTCTGGTGCTCGGCGTTGAGGTCGGTCTGCTCGACGTACATCGAGCGGAACTTGAACACGCGGATCAGGTTGTCGTTGTAGCCATAGCGCTTCTGGCGAAACAGTACCGGGCCCTTGGAATCGAGTTTGATCGCGATGGCGGTCACCAGCATCACCGGCGACAGCAGCAACAGGCCGATACTGGCCAGCAGCAGGTCTTCGCAACGCTTGATAAACGGCGACCAGCCTCGCAGCGGCAACTGCGAGGTGTTGAACATCAGGATGCCGCCCACATCGGTGATGCGGTTATGGCCGTAGCGCAGGGCGGCCATGTCCGGCACCAGCATGACGTTCACCGACATCTGCCGCAGGCGCTTGACCAACCCGTTGATGCGCTGCTCGGCGGCCCAGGGCAGGGTGATCATCACCTGGTTGACCTGTTCGGAGCGGATCAGCTTTTCCAGGTCGCGGGTATTGCCCAACAACGGCAAGCGGCTCAACTCCTTGGGAATGCGCTCGGTACGGTCGTCGATAAAACCGATCAGGCCGGAGCGGATGTCACTGTTGCGCGACAGGTGTTCAGCCACATGCACGGCCGTGTCGGTAAAGCCCAGGATCACGGTGCGCTGGAGGAACTTGCCGTTGTCCATCAAATGGCGGTACAGGCGCAGCATCAGTATGCGCTCCACGCCAAACAGCACCAGGCTCGCGGAAAACCAGAACATCAGGTTGCGAGGGCTCAACTGCGGGAACAGGAGCAGGATCTGGTACATGAACAACAGGATGCAAAACGCCGAGACCCAGGCCACCAGCATCACGCGAAAACGCAGGCGATTGCTGAACAGGTCGTCGGAGTAAACCCCCAGGGCCTGGAACAAGATAATGGTCAGGATCGCAAAGAACGCCAGCAGGCCCAGATAGTGAGTGCGCATGTGTTCTGCGACCGGGTCCGGGTAGAACAACAGGATGATCGCCGGCGAGATTGCGGTCAGCCCGTGAAGCAGTTTTACGAAAACGACAAAAAACTCAACGAAACCGGTACGAGTCAAAAACAGGCTATCAACGGACGATTTACCGCGCATACATCAGATCCTCAATACACCACCAGAACGTTCCTATTCGTTTGCTCATCCATAAGGCAGGTATGCATTACAAGTGGTGCAAATCGAACGACTTCTGTTGCTGGGTAATCCGTAATGGCTGTCTAGACGCAGGCATTTACTGGGTGATGGCTAAATAGTGGCTCCTTTGAGGGTTTGTGTCAATGATTTGGCTTTTTGTCCGTTTTCTTCGATGATCCTCTCAAGGTCTCCATGATATGACGGTTTGTTGACGTGGCGGCTGGGTATTTCAGAATAATCGAGAATCGATGATGGCTTTTTGGAGTGTAGGAACAAACCTAGGGATTTGCCTGCCAGCGAAGAAAAGCTTTTGCAGGGGGACGAGGCTTTTTTGTAGGAGCGAGGGGGACGCCTAGTTCTTGCTCGCGAAAGACGTCAACGATAACGCGTGCTTCCTGGGTACACGCGGCGTCTGTGAGTTTTTCGCGAGCAAGCTCGCTCCTACAGGAGGGGGTGCGGTGCTTGCCTTTGAGGCTCAGCGTCAGGTTACGCGGTTCCCCGTTGAGCGCTACCGTCCAGCTGATAGTCGCCCCACACCCTGAGCCTATGTCGGGGCAAGTGGGTGTTGGAGACCGCGTCTTCAGCAATCACTGGGTTCGCTGCGTGAGCAATGTATCCAGCACAATTTTTTGTAGGGTCTGCCAGCGCCGATTAATCTGGGTTTTTCCCAGCGGACGGTTCAACCATGATCAGCCTCGTCACACTCGGTGTTTTTTCCGGCGCTGTGTTGCTATTGCTGCTGTCACCGGGGCCGAACATGGCGTTTGTCATCAGCCAGGGTGTCACCCATGGCTGGCGCGGCGGTGTTGCTTCGGCCCTGGGCATCGGCGTGGCCGACCTGTTGCTGACGGCATTGACCGCCATGGGGGTGACGGCGGTGGTCGCCAGTTGGCCGCCGGCATTCGACCTGATCCGTTATGCGGGCGTGATCTACCTGCTGTGGCTGGTCTTCAAAACCTTGCAAAAACGCCCCAGCCTGGGCGCCGCTCACGTCGGCCGGGTGGCGTTGGGCCGAGTGTTTTTGCAGGCCATGTTCAACAGTTTGCTCAACCCCAAGGCGTTGTTGTTTTTCATGGTGTTCCTGCCACAGTTTGTGCGGCCCGAGGCGGGGCCTATCGCCTTGCAATTGCTGGTGCTGGGCGGCGTGCTGACGCTGATCGCGAGCGTGTTTCATGTGCTGTTGGGCCTGTTTGGCGGGGCGCTCAGTCGCTTTTTCGCCAAGCGCACAAAAAGCGCCTGGCTGCAGAAGTGGGGCTTGGCGGCGGTGCTGATGGCGTTGGCTGTGCGTTTGGCGGTGATGTCGCGTCCTGCCTGAAGCCACGCAGGCTTCTTTGTGGCGGGGGCCCGACAGCCGATGCTCATCTACCGGACACCCCAAAATCCAATTGTGGGAGCTGGCTTGCCTGCGATGGCGGCCTGACAGGCGATGCTTCTCTACCTGACACCCCGCGATCCAACTGTGGGAGCTGGCTTGCCTGCGATGACGGCCTGACAGGCGATGCTTCTCTACCTGACACCCAACGATCCAATTGTGGGAGCTGGCTTGCCTGCGATGGTGGCCTGACAGGCGATGCTTTTCTACCTGACACCCCGCGATCCAAATGTGGGAGCGGGCTTGCTCGCGAAGGCGGCCTGGCAGTCAACACGGGTGGATTGTGTACATATCCATTGCTGCGGTAACGGCCACTTAGGGTTCCGCCCTGACGGCGGCTCACTTTCGAAAAGCGCGAAAGTAAGCAAAGCGCTCTTGCCCCACCACTCGGCACCTCGCTGGGGCTCGGTGTGCCCGTAATCCGCCAGTGATTTGGGGCGCCGCCGCCACGCGCCATCCATGGCGCGGGGCGGCTAAACCGGCATCCCTGCCGGTTTACCCCCCAAATCCCTGTCGAATTCCGGCCAGCGTGGTTTAACGGGGCGCTTAAGATCAAGTTCAAAAGCAGATCAAGATCAAGAGCGACTCGCTTCGCATCGTGGTTACTGTCGGCTACAACCGGACAGCCGTTTAGTACCGAAAGAATCAAAAGAAGTTTCGTACAGCAGCCTAGGACTCACCTTGCGTCCAGGCGCTGAAGCCGGCTTTTTCCCACAACCCTTTAAGGTTGCTGCTAGGAATGGTCATCACTAGTCTTGCCCAGTCGCTGCCAATTCAGCGACCGGACGTGAGAAATCCGAACTACTCCATTGGCGCAAAAGCGCTCACCGTATACAGTGCACGCGCTTTTCGGCTTGCTGTTATGGCGGCTGTGCGCGGGCACGCTTCGGCGTGGCCAAGCTCCTGGGGTCTTGGTTTTCTCACTCCGCGTACAGCTGCCACCTTCAGTTCGTGAGAAAAACTCGGTGGTAGTCCATTACTCTCAGGAACTACACCATGATCAAAGACAGCCCCAATCCTCCTTCAGATTCCAACCTGCTCTTCACCCTCCATCCCAACCTCGACACCGAAACCCTGTTGGTCAATGCCTCTCAGGATCTGGAATCCATCAATGCGATAGCGGCGCACCTGGCCTTTGAGGTTGAGGGTTCGCAGCGCAGTGTGGTGCTGGGGATTTGCCGAATGGTGGAGGGTGTTCAGTTGCTGGTTGATCGGGTAGTAGAGGGAGGCGGCGAGACGCGAGCGCAGTAACGGCGATGCCCGTCAGTTAAGAAGCATTGCTGTACTGTGGCGAGGGAGCAAGCTCCCTCGCCACGGATGAACATTCACCCCAACCGCGCAGCCGCCCGCGCCACAATCTCCCCGCGCACTCTGCGTGACTCTTCCGTGCGCTTGTTAGCCTCCTCCAGCACATGCCGGGGCGCCGTTTCCGGGCGGCCGGAGTCAAACGGTGGGGCTGGCGCGTATTCGATTTGCAGTTGCACCAGTTGCGCTGCCGCTTCGCTGTACAGCTCCGCGGCCAGGGTCAGGGCAAAGTCGATGCCGGCGGTGATCCCGCCGCCGGTAAACAGGTTGCCGTCACGCACTACACGCTCCTGCACGGGGATGGCACCGAGCGGGGCGAGCAGGTCGTGGTAGGCCCAGTGGGTGGTGGCCTTGCGACCGCGCAGTAACCCTGCCGCGCCCAGTACCAATGAACCGGTGCACACCGAGGTCATGTAGCGTGCGGTCTGTGCCTGTGCCTTGAGGAAGTCCAGGGTTTGCGGGTCTTCCATCAACGGGCCCACACCGGCGCCGCCGGGTACGCAGAGCACATCCAGGTTCGGGCAGTCGGCGTAGGTCATGGTCGGCGTGAACACCAGGCCAGTGCTGGAGGTGATCGGCGCGAGGTCTTTCCACACCAGGTGCAGTTTCAAGTCTGGCAGCGAACCGAGGACATCATAGGGGCCGGTAAGGTCCAGTTGCTGGATGCCGGGGAACAATAGAAAGCCGATCTGCAAGGTCATGATTCAAGCTCCGAAAGGAATGGACGTCCTTACTGTAGAAGCCTAGGCTTTGGCGAATACGCCATTGAACCCACTAATCTCGCCAATCATGCCAAAAATTATTCATGTACTCGCGTTTGAGAATGTCCAGGTGCTCGATGTGACCGGGCCTCTACAGGTGTTCGCATCGGCTAACGATCTGGCGCGCCAGCGTGGTTTGTCATTGCCCTATGCGGTCAACGTCATTGCTACTCAGGCTGGGCCGGTGATGACGTCGGCCGGCCTGGCGCTGCTGGCCGAGGCGTTGCCCGCCATTGAGCAGCCCTGCGACACCCTGGTGATCGCCGGTGGTTGGGGCGTGTACGGTGTTGCCGAGGACCCGGCGCTGGTGCAATGGGTGCGCGATAAATCCCGGCACACACGGCGCATGGCTTCGGTGTGCACCGGAGCTTTTCTGCTGGCGGCCAGTGGCTTGCTCGATGGTTGCCGCGTGGCCACGCACTGGACACGCTGTGAAGAACTGGCGCGCAAGTTCCCCGCACTCACGGTGGAGGCCAATCCGATTTTCATCCAGCAAGGCGCAATGTGGACGTCTGCCGGTGTGACCGCTGGGATCGACCTGTGTCTGGCTTTGGTAGAGGAGGACCTGGGGCGTGCGATTGCCCTGGAAGTGGCGCGCCACTTGGTGGTGTTCCTCAAGCGCCCTGGCGGTCAGTCGCAATTCAGCGTGACGTTATCCCTGCAAAAGAGCGACAGCCGCTTTGCCGAGCTGCATGCCTGGATCGCCGATAACCTGACGCTGGAGTTGAGCATCGCCACCCTGGCGGCCCAGGCTGGCATGAGCGAGCGCAGCTTTGTGCGTCACTACCGCACCGAGACCGGCCAAACCCCGGCGCGGGCCGTGGAACTGATTCGCGTCGAAAACGCACGCCGGCAACTGGCAGACAGCACAACCTCCATCAAACGTATCGCCATGCAATGCGGTTTTGGCTGTGAAGAGACCTTGCGCCGCAGCTTTCTAAGGGCTTTGTCGGTGACGCCTCAGGCGTATCGGGAGCGTTTTTCACCGCTCCAGTAGTTCCTGCAGTGCTTCAAGCGTGACCTGGGGCGCTTCCTGGAAAACATTATGCCCAACACCGGGCAACACCTGGCGGCGATAAAAGCCGCTGAAGTGCTCCACATCGTCATCCACAAGCGGCGGCGGGCCCACACCGTCGTCGGCCCCGCACAACGAAATACTCGGCACTGATATCGGCGGTTGTGGCACCAGCGCCTGCTCGATGTATTCCAGCGCGGGATCACCTGGCGCATACATGAAGCGATGGCGATAGGAATGAATCACCACCTCGACAAAATCCGGGTTATCAAACGACGGCGCAGTCAGCGCGTAGCGGCTTGGCCCTTCAGCCCAGGACGGCGACCACAGCGTCCAGAGCAATTGGCAGAGTTCACGCCGGTTGGCCGTCAAGCCATCGACCCCGCGCTGGGTGTGAAAGTAGTACTGATACCAGAGCCGGTGCTCTGTCTCAGGTGCCCTGGGTTTGAGCGACTGGCTGATGGCCTGAATGTTGTAGCCATCGCCGGTCACCAGGCCGCGTACCCGCTGCGGCCACAGTGCCGCGACAATACAGGCGGCGCGCCCACCCCAGTCGAAGCCTACGAGGGTGGCTTGCGGGATCGACAAGGCATCCATGAAGTCGAGCAAGTCCTTGGCCAGCGCCGCCTGTTGGCCGGAGCGCATCACTTGCGTGTTGATAAACCGTGTCGGGCCATAGCCGCGTAAGTACGGGACCAATACCCGATAACCACGTTCAGCCAGCACCGGCGCGATGTCGTCGTAACCCCGAGGATCGTAGGGGAAGCCATGCAACAGGATCACCGGTTCGCCCTCGACGGGGCCGTGGGTTTCGTAAGCCACATCAAGCAGGGTGGTGCGCACATACAGCAATGCGGGTGGGGTGGTCACGGTTGCCATACGGTCTTCTCCCCGCTGAGCTTGCGGTCCAGGAATGTTGCCGCGCTGATCAACGCCAAATGGCTCAAGGCCTGGGGCGTGTTGCCCAGGTGCCGGGCCTGGCTGTCGAACTCTTCGGCGTACAACCCCAGCGGGTTGGCGTAACGCAGCAACTGTTCGAACTCCAGGTGGGCTTTTTCCACTTGCCCGGCGCGCGCCAGGCATTCGACATACCAGAACGAGCAGGCGGCAAACGCGCCTTCGACGCCTTGCAGCCCATCGATCTGGCTGTCGTCATTGCGATAGCGGTAGACCATGCCGTCGCGCACCAGGCTTTTCTGGATCGCTTCCAGTGTCGACAGCCAGCGCGGGTCCGTGGCGGCGACAAAGCGCACCAGTGGCATCAACAGCATGGAACCGTCGAGGGCGGTGCTGCCGATATGCTGCACAAAATGCCCGCGTTCTTCGTTCCAGAAGTTCGTCCAGATGTCGGCGTAGATCGCCTGGCGTGTCTGGTCCCAGCGTGCGAACGGCGCTGGTAGTGAACGTTTGGAGGCCAGGCGGATGGCGCGGTCCAGGGCCACCCAGCACATCAGGCGTGAGTGCAGGAAGTGATGCTGCTCACCGCGCATTTCCCAGATGCCTACGTCTTTGTGGTTCCAGATCTCACACACCTGGTCGACCACTTCCACCGTGTGTTTCCAACCTTGGTGGGAGATGGCTTCGCCGTATTTGTTCACCAGGTAAACCGCGTCCATCAGTTCGCCATAGATATCCAGCTGGATCTGATCGAACGCCTCATTGCCCACCCGCACCGGTTGGGCGCCGCCGTGGCCGCTCAAGTGGTCGAGGGTGGTTTCCGGCAGTTCCTGGCGGCCGTCGATGCCGTACAGGATGTTGATCTTGGTCGGCTGGCCGCAGCAGTCGCTGACCCGGCCCCTGAGCCAGCGCATGTAGGCGTTGGCCTCCTCGACGAAACCCAGGCGCATAAACGCATAGACGGTGAACGAGGCATCGCGGATCCAGGTATAGCGGTAGTCCCAGTTGCGTTCGCCGCCGGGCGTTTCCGGCAGCCCGAACGTGGCCGCGGCAATGATGGCGCCGTGTTTGCGCGAGGTCAGCAGTTTCAGCGCGAGGGCCGAGCGGTTGACCATCTCGCGCCAACGCCCGCGGTAGTTGGACTGGCTGATCCAACCGCGCCAGAACTTCAAGGTGCGCTCCAGGTAGAGGTCGGTACAGTCGTTGGTGACGCGCGCATCGTCCTGGCCGCCGAGGACAAATTCGGCACCTTCATCCTGGGCGAGGGTAAAGGTGGCGAGGGCGGTGTTGTCTTGAAGAGTCAGCGGCTGGCTGCCGATCAGGCGCAGGCCGGGCTGGCCGCTGGCGGTGAACACCACGCTGGCAGCCTCGGCCTTCGCCTCGGTGGCGGCCCTGGCATAGTCATGGCGCACGGCGCAGCTCAGGTGGATAGTCGACTTGCCACTGACCACCCGTACCCGCCTGATCAGCAACGGCAGTTCGTCGACGTTTTCGCTGACGTTCAGCAGGTCGGTGATCTCCACCACCGCTTCATCACTCAGCCAGCGGGTCTGCAGCACGTTGGTATCGGGCAGGTAGATCTGCTCGCGGCGGGCGTTGGGCAGGTCCGGGGTAAGTTGGAACGTGCCGGCCTCGGGCGTGTCGAGCAATGCGCAAAACACCGATGGGCTGTCGAATTCCGGCCAGCAGAAGAAGTCGATGCTGCCGCGGTCATTCACCAGTGCCGCGCTGCGCATGTCGCCGATAATCCCGTGGGCACCAATGGCGCTTTGAGGTTCGTTCTTGAAATCAACCATTGCCACGGAACTCCGGGTAGAGGCTCATACCGCCATCAATGAACAAGGTGCTGCCAACCACATAATCAGAAGCATCGCTGGCCAGCCACACCACGGCATTAGCCACGTCTTCGACGTCACCGACACGACCATAAGGAATCAATTTAAGCAGCTCTTGTTCTGCCGCGCCTTCGGTGGCCGCACGGTTGATCGCCGTACGAATGGCCCCCGGTGCGATGCCGTTGATACGGATGCGTTGCTCGCTGACTTCCTGGGCGAGCGTGCGCATCAGCATCTCCACGCCGCCCTTGGACGCCGCGTAATTCACATGCCCGGCCCAGGGGATGATTTGATGCACCGAACTCATATGGATGATTTTGCCGGCGGCCCGTGACACACCTTCGCGAATACCTTGTCGATTGAAGATACGCACCGCCGCCCGCGCGCACAGGAATTGCCCGGTGAGGTTGACGCCAATCACCGTGTTCCAATCCTCAAGGCTCATATCCACCAGGTTGGCGTCTTTTTGCAGGCCGGAATTGGCCACCAGAATATCCAGATGGCCGAAGGCGTCGAGGGTTTGCGCGAACAGGCGTTCGACATCGGCTTCCTTGGACACATCGCCGCCAATCGCCAGCGCCTGGCCGCCGTTGGCATTGATCTGCGCGGCGAGGGCCTCAGCCGGTGCCGCCTGGGAGTTGTAGTTAAGCACCACCGCCGCGCCTGCTGCGGCCAGGGCTTTGGCCGCACCCGCGCCAATGCCGGAACTGGCCCCGGTGACCAGGGCCACTTGTTGCTGCAAGGAAATCTGCATCGCCCACCCACCGTTTTATGAGAGTCCTTCTTGCTGACTGGCGGCGGGGAGCGGAAGTTCACCCCCAGGCGTTTACGCCCAGCGCGAGTAAACGCGCGACTTATCGTATGATGCTGAAAACAAAGGGCAATACAGGAAGCGATGGAATGCATGCGTGGGCCGATACCCGATTGATCAAACTGTTAGTCAGCGGCGTCTTGGCCGTTTTATCACTGACTCAGACAGCCCTGTGCCTCGCCGATAACAGCAATGGTAAAACGCTGTATCTACAGCGCTGTGCTGTGTGCCATGGGCCCGATATCAAAGGCACGGGGCCATTGGCTAAAAAAAGTAATCCGCCAACCCCCGACCTGACAACCGCCGCCTTCAAGAAACGACTCCATGATTATCCGGGCGTTATCGTCTCCTCGGTCATCCTTCGCCCCAATGGCAACCTGATCCCCAAGACGCTGCAGGACAATGGCGTAAAGATCGCGCCGCATGCCTGGAGCGTTAAAGACTTTCGCGATTTGCATCAATACATGAGTGAGGTCATTTCAAACAAATAGTGGGGGCGATCAGCAGCAATTGCTCCGCTTAATAGGAAGCATTACTATTCACGGCCCGCCTTCCCAGTGCTCCCGTGATGACTCCTCAGCCGCCCCGCAGAACAGGCTTTTTCGAGCACTACGAAGAGTTGATCGGCACCTGGACGCGCCGCCTGAGAAACCGTCAGCAGGCCGAAGACCTGGCGCACGACACCTTCGTGAGGGTGCTTGAGTCCGCTGCCTGCGAGGTGGCGCAGCCGCGCGCCTACCTGCATCAAACCGCGCGCAATATTGCGGTGGACGCCTACCGCCGCGAAGACCGTCGCGAGGCGTTGACGTTGCAGGCGCTTGATCACAGCACGCCCCATAGCGGCGACCCGGAGCATTACATGCACGCCATCCAGTTGGCCGACGCCATAGAGCGGGCGCTGGCAGAGTTGCCGCTCAACTGTCGCAGGGTTTTTATCTGGCAGAAGATCGAAGGGCTCACCCAACAGGAAATCGCTACACGCCTGGGGCTGTCTAAAAACATGGTGGAAAAGTATATGATCCGCACCCTGCGGCATCTGCGTGATCGTCTGGATGCGAGCGCGCCATGACCGGCTTTGAAACAGGATCTTCCACGATGGATAACCGTGTCCGTGATGAGGCCGCGCAGTGGTTTGTACGCCTGCAAGACGGCCCATTGAGTGCCCAGGAACGTCAACGTTTCGATGCCTGGCGTGGGGCGCATCCCGCGCATCAGTACGAAATCGATGTGCTGCAAGGGCTATGGAACGCTACGGATTTACTGCCCAAGGCCCGCTTGCAGGCGCTGGGCGAAGCGCCGGTCGAGCGCCCCGGTCGGCGTGCGCTGATACGTTATGCCGTGGCCGCCAGTGTGGTCGCCGTCGCCGTGGGCTTGAGTGTATTCAGCGTGTTTGAGCCAAAGCCCTACAATGCCGAATTCAGTACGCAAGTGGGCGAGCATCGCCAAGTGACTTTGCCCGACGGTTCAGTGATGGACCTCAACAGCCGCAGCGTGGTCGCAGTTCACTACGCAAAGGGCCGGCGAGGCGTGGAGCTCAAACAGGGCGAGGCGATGTTCAACGTTCAGCATGACGCCGGCCGCCCGTTTGTAGTCGCCGCCGGGGCAGGGCGGGTGACCGTCACCGGCACGCGCTTTGATGTGCGCCTGGATGCGGACCAGACCCGCGTGGCGGTCGAAGCCGGCACGGTCAAGGTGCAGGGCCAGGCGTCCGATCACATCGTCACGCTCACCGCCGGGCGTGGCACCCATGTCGATCCCCAAGGCCAAGTGGCAGCGGCTTACGCAGTGAACCCTGAAGAACTGACCGCGTGGCGCAGCGGTAAACTGGTGTTCAACAACGCCACCCTGAGTGAGGTGGCGCGGGAAGTGTCGCGCTACCGCGAGCAACCGCTGCGTGTCAGTACGGCAGCGGTGGGCAACCTGCGCCTGACCAGCGTTTTCAAATCCAACGACACCGACGCCTTGCTCAAGGCCTTGCCCCACATCCTGCCGGTCGCCTTGCGCACCTTGTCGGACGGTAGCCAGGAAATTATTTCACGCTGACATTCAGGTTTTTTTCGAGTTCTTCGTCTTCTTCTGCAACTGCAACTGGTTTGCATTAACGGCCGCGCATGCTTGCGATCACAGGACTAGGTTCGACGTGAAAAAACTTGCCCTCCACAACAATAAAATCTCCCGCTGGGCGCCCTTGGCCCTGGCCGTTGCCATCAGTACCGCACAGGCTGCCGAGGGCATCCACATTCGCGCCCAATCCCTGGGCGCAGCCTTGAGCCAATTGGGCCAACAGACCTCGCTGCAAGTGTTCTTCAGCCCCGATATGGTTGCCGGCAAGCAAGCCCCTGCGGTGGATGGCAAGCTCTCGCCCGAACAAGCCCTGCGCCAATTACTGCAAGGCAGTGGCCTGGATTACCAGATTGACGCCGGCTCCGTGACCTTGCGCCCTGTGAGCAACGGCACCGGTGAAGCCGGCTCGCCGCTGGTGCTGGGTGTGACCGATATCAAGGTGGTAGGCGACTGGCTTGCCGACGCCGATGCCGAAGTGGTGCAGAACCATCCCGGCGCGCGCACGGTCATTCGCCGCGAGGCCATGGTGGAGCAGGGCGCGATGAACGTCGGTGATGTGTTGCGCCGCGTGCCTGGCGTGCAAGTGCAGGAATCCAACGGCACCGGTGGCAGTGATATTTCCCTCAACGTCGGTGTACGCGGGCTGACGTCGCGCCTGTCGCCGCGCTCCACCGTGCTGATTGACGGCGTACCGGCGGCGTTTGCTCCCTACGGCCAGCCACAACTGTCGATGGCGCCGATTTCTGCCGGTAACCTGGAAAGTATCGACGTTGTCCGTGGCGCGGGTTCGGTGCGTTATGGGCCACAGAATGTCGGCGGTGTGATCAACTTCGTAACCCGTGCGATCCCGCAAGACTTCTCCGGGGAAGTCGGCACCACCCTGCAAACCTCCGCCCATGGTGGCTGGAAACATGTGGAGAACGCCTTTATCGGCGGCACGGCCGACAACGGTATCGGCGCCGCGCTGCTGTACTCCGGGGTCAACGGCAACGGTTACCGCAACAGCAACAACGGCAACGACATCGATGACGTGATCTTCAAGACCCACTGGGCGCCGACCGATCAAGACGATTTCTCGCTGAACTTCCATTATTACGATGCCAGCGCCGATATGCCCGGCGGCCTGACCCAGCAGCAGTTCGACGCCAACCCGTACCAATCGTTACGCGACTGGGACAACTTCAGCGGGCGCCGCAAGGACGTGTCCTTCAAGTACATCCGCCAGATCGACGACCGTACCCAGGCCGAAGTGCTGACTTACTATTCCGACAGCTTCCGTGGCAGCACCATTGCCAACCGCGACCTCAAGACCCTCAGCTCCTACCCGCGCACCTACTACACCTTCGGCATCGAGCCGCGTGTGTCCCATGTGTTCGACCTGGGGCCCAGCACCCAGGAAGTCAGCGTGGGTTATCGCTACCTCAAAGAAGGCATGCACGAGGAGGCCAGCAGCCTGAACCTGGTCAACAACGTGCCGACGCCGGGCGGGCAGAGCGACGGCCACGTATACCAGGACCGCACGGGGGGGACCGAAGCCAACGCCTTCTATATCGATAACAAAATCGATATCGGCAAATGGACCATCACCCCCGGTATTCGCTTCGAAGACATCCGCACCGAATGGCATGATCGTCCGGTCGTGGCCCTGAATGGCAAGCGTACCGAGGAAAAGCGCCGCGAAGTCCACAACAACGAACCGCTGCCGGCCCTGAGCGTGATGTACCACGTGTCTGACGCGTGGAAACTGTTCGCCAACTACGAAACCTCATTCGGCAGCCTGCAGTATTTCCAATTGGGCCAGGGCGGTACCGGCGACCAGACGGCCAACGGCCTGAACCCGGAAAAGGCCAAGACCTACGAGGTCGGTACGCGCTACAACGACAGCGTCTGGGGTGGCGAAGTGACGCTGTTCTACATCGACTTCTCGGATGAACTGCAATACGTCAGCAATGACGTGGGCTGGACCAACCTCGGCGCCACCAAGCACAGCGGCATCGAAGCATCGGCCCATTACGACCTGGCCAACCTCGACCCGCGCCTCGACGGTCTGACCGCCAACGCGGGCTTTACCTACACCAAGGCCACCTCCGAAGGTGATGTGCCGTTCAAGGGCCGCGACCTGCCACTGTATTCCCGCCAAGTGGCGACCCTGGGCCTGCGCTACGACGTCAACCACTGGACCCACAACCTGGACGTCTATGCCCAGTCCGGCCAACGTGCGCCAGGCACCGGTACCACCTATATCACCCAAGGCACTGCGGATGGCCAATACGGTGATATCCCAGGATATGTCTCGGTCAACGTGCGCAGTGGCTATGACTTTGGCGCGCAACTGTCGAACCTGAAGCTGGGGGTGGGTGTGAAAAACGTCTTCGACCAGCAGCATTACACGCGCTCCAGCGACAACAATGCCGGGTTGTACCTGGGTGAGCCTCGCACGTTTTTCGTACAGGCGAGCGTGGGGTTCTGATCTGTTGTTGGTAGGAAAGATCGCAACCCCAGGGTTGCGATTTTTTTTGCCTGGGTCAGGCGCTCTGCTCACTCATAACCGGCAGGCCACCCTCCGTTTCCTACGTCGCCCCCGCACAGATTATTGCTGGCTCAGGAACTGATTCCGACGCAAAACCACACATGGGAAAGCTGGTGGGCTTCGACATTACGTTGGAGCGACAAGCTGAAAATCGCCCACTGTCATGGAGAAACGTATGTCGGTATCGATGTCGGATGCACCCGTCTCTGCGTCATCAACGCCTGACCTCTCACCGGCCAATGCCAAGGCCGAGATCAAAAATACCCGCCAGGCGCCTGCTACGCCTTCCTTCAATGGTCAGCAGGCTGCCCATGTGAATTTTCAAACCGGGGACAACAAGGCCGGGCCTGTATTCAGTCATCACCAGGCGCCAACCACCGCGGCAGATGTGCTTGGGCATCACCACAACCCGCCGGCCATGCAGAACTTCCTGAGCCAACTCAAGCACTGGATCAGCCACTGGTTCTCTGGGCATCGGCCACCCATGCATCCTGGTTGTGGGCATCCGCCGCCACGGCCGAACCCAGGTTGCAGCAACCCGCCACCCAGGCCGAACCCTAGTGAGTGCAACCCACCACCACGACCGGATCCCACCGCATGTCGGCCGTATCCGCCCGCCCCCGGCAGGCCAGACGCGCAGTACTCTCTCAAGAGTCGAGAAGAGTTGGCGCAGCAGTTGCGTGACAGCTTCAATGCCTTCAGAGACCCGAAGAACCCTGGCTCTATCAGCGTTGACAGCATTCTTGCGATGGCAAAAAGAGGGTGGTCGCCCAGCTCGGGCATGAACGAGAACATTCGCCTGGCCAATGAGTTGCTACGGCGTCCGGAACTGATGGCCGCGCTGGATCGGCACGGTTCCACGGGCGCTTTGGATGGCCTGATCGACCGGCACAGCCTGAATGCGGTGATCCAAGGGGAAAACTACTTCAAGTACAAGACTGACAAAGAGCTGGCCGGTGAACTGCTTGAGCATTTTGACGAGTTGAAGGACGGTAGCGGGGGCTCAAGCCTTAAAATCTGCGACTTGAAAAAGTGGGCATGCAAGCCGCTTACCGGCGACGCGGCCAAGGATCACCTGATCCAGTTGGCCCAGGAAATGCTCAAGCGCAGTGACGTGCTTGAGCGGATGGATAACCGCGCCAGTAAAGATGACGATGGGAAGATCAGCCGTACAGGCCTGTACCTGTTGTCCCGCTGAGCCTTCTTCAGGCGTCGCCTCTCGGAGGCGGCGCCAGTCCTATATGTTTCAAGGAACGAATCACGCCCATTTGCCACATAAGTGGTACCTGCGGTTGCGACTCGCGCCGTCGCTTTTCAGATTCTGAATGAGGGAAAAATATGCCTTCAACCTCGTTTAATTCTCGCCCAACCGGGCCCATCGAACTCCTGCGCAATACCCAACGTGAAAGTCTGCCAGTCTCCCAGGACCGCGCACCCTCGTGCAGTTTCCCTTTTGCGTCGACGGAATATGAGGCACAGGCGCGGCGCATGAAAGCTTATGCCGGCCAGCTTAAATTCCAAGCGCCTGTGTCGGACGATTTTTCCCGAGGCATGCTGGCAGACCCACAGGTTAAGGGGCAGGGTACTGATTCGTTGGACGACACCGGCTTGATCAACTGCCTGACCAGTTGGTGGCGCAGGCGCAAGCTGGGCTAACCGTGGCTGAGCACGGTTTACATATTGTCATGGGTATTTATCGTCCACTCGGAACTGTCGAGTTCATCCAACCACACATGAGGTGCCTGCCTGAGTGGAGTCCAGTCGTTGATTTTGCCCATCAAGGTAACGTCAACCCAGCGGATATGCATCTGAACAGAGTTGGAGAAAACCCATGACAATCGAGGGTGTACTACCTTCCCGGCCTCTCCCCCCCGACAGGCCGGCCTTACAACCAACCAAGCCACCACCGGCCACCGCTGAAACCTGGCATGAAAGCTCTTCCACGTCCCCGCTGGAAGGCCCGCGCAAGGCCCGTCTTTTTCGTGCACCCTTGTCTGCTCTGCGTCATCGAGACTTGCAGAACTTATCCATTGAGCGGTCCAGTGGTGCCCTGCCGAGTGCAACGTCAACGGATAGCCAGTTGGCTAAAGCGCTGGAAAAATCCTTCGCCTTGCTGCACTCGTTCCTGAGTGATGGGCGACTGACCTGGCTGTCCTTGCAGCGGATCGCCGCTCATCCTATGGGGGAAAGCGAGGCGTTGGATGACGTGATTCAGGTCGTGAGGGAAATGCTCAAGCGCCCGCGCTTGAGTGATGCGGTTTTCAGCCGGGACGGCGATATCACGCGCGATAGCCTCAATACGGCTGCCCAGGCTTTGCCGGGGAACAGCTCGGCGAATGTGTTCAGTCAAGACCCGTTTCATGCGCAAGGCAATGCGCAGGTGGTGGAGGCACTGCAAAGCCAGTTTGCGCTGTTGAGAGACGAGGCCATGGATCGAACCTACCTGTTTGAACAGCATCAGTACGTTGAAATCGCCAGGCTCAAGGAGGTCATGCAGGACCCGTACGAGGTTGATCAACAGGGCGCGCCCGTGCTGGATACGTCCACGGGCATGCCCCAGCCCAAATACAGCGAACTCTGCGTCTACACCGCCAAGAACATTATTGAACGCCCAGGCTTGTTGCCCTCATTGGAGCGTGCAAATGTCACACGACTATTTGGTCCACCTCACAAAGAGGGGTGGCTGAGCAACAAAAGCCTCGAACGGTGGCATGAGCAGGACGCCGCTCGCAAGGCACGCTGAAAAGCGAGCTATACCTTGAGGATTTTGCCACTGATGGCCACTGCCGCCAGCAATACCGCGATCAGGATGAAGGCAGTACTCAAGCTGCTGCCATGGGCGATAAAGCCAATCATGGCGGGGCCGGCGAGAATGCCGGCATAACCCAGTGTGGTGATGGCTGGCACCGCAATATGTTCCGGCATCACTGTTTGCTTACCCACGGCGGTATATAGCACCGGCACGATATTCGAACACCCGGCACCCACCAGTGCATACCCGAGCAGCGCCGTTTCCCACGCTGGCAATAGGGTTGCGAGGAGCAAGCCGGCACAGGCCAGCGCGCCACCGATCACAATCACCCGTGTGGGCCCCAGGCGTCGAACAATGGCATCGCCGGTCAGGCGTCCAGCGGTCATGGTCAAGGCAAATGCCGCGTAGCCCATGCCGGCGTAAGCCTCATCCAGGCCGCGCTCGGCGCTCAAAAACACAGCACTCCAATCCAGTACGGCGCCTTCAGCCAAAAAGACGATGAAACACAGGCAACCGATAAACAACACCACCCCATGGGGCACTGCAAATGCCGGCCCCGAGCTTTCACTGCCATAAGGCAACAAGTGCGGTGCAGCCTTGAACAGCGCTGCCAGCGTGATAACCACCACCACCAGGGTTGCCTGCAATGGTGACAGCCCCAGGCCCAGTAACCCCGCAACGCCCGCTGCGCCGACAATGCCCCCCAGGCTGAACAAGCCATGGAAGCCCGACATCATGGTTTTGCCACTGGCGCGCTCAACGATCACCGCTTGCAGGTTGACGGTGGAGTCCACGGTGCCCAGGCCTGCGCCAAACAGGAATAGCCCGGCAATCAACAACGGGATCGAACTGACGGTGGCCAGCATCGGCAGGGCCAGGCAGATCATCAGTGTCCCTGCGGTCAGTACGCGTCGGCAACCGTAACGCGAGGCCAGCGCACCCGCTGCCGGCATTGCGATGATCGACCCCACTCCCAGGCACAACAACAGCAGGCCAAGGGTGCCTTCATTCAGGTCCGCACGCGCCTTGGCGTACGGCACCAACGGCGCCCAGGCGGCGATACCAAAACCTGCGATAAAAAAAGCGATGCGGGTCGACATCTGTTCCAGCCGCCCAGGAACCACGGGGGCAGGGGTGGAAATGGCAGTCATGAAAAATCCTTGGTTTGGCGTTCAACGAACGATGTCCGGCGCGACATCCTTGCACATCAGGCCCTCTCGAGCGAGCCGGGTTCCCTTGGTGTTACGGGGTACGAGGCAAATTTTTTTACAAACACGGAACGCTTTGACCACCGGTGACCACGTAGAAATGATCGAGCCTGTAGGAGGTGAGCTGGAAGGTGTGTAATCCCTGTGGGAGTGGCTGAACCCCAGGTTTCTTGCGGCGGATTACCACCTTCCAGCTCACTTTCCACAGACTTGGCGTTGTAATACGCCGCAGTCCCGCTAGGTAGAGACGCGGGGGCGATATCAGTGGGGAGGCTTGACGCCCCGCGATCCTAATGTGGGAGCTGGCTTGCCTGCGATGACGGCCTGCCAGCCGATGCTGATCTACCTGACACCCCACTCTCAAACTGTGGGAGCGGGCTTGCTCGCGAAGGTGGCCTAGCAGTCAACACAGTTGGATTGTGTGCATATCCATTGCTGCGGTAACGGCTACTTAGGGTTCCGCCTGACGGCGGGTCACTTTGGAAAAGAGCCCCAAAGTAACCAAAGGGCTCTTGCCCCACCACTCGGCACCTCGCCTAGGCTCGGTGTGCCCGTAATCCGCCAGTGATTTGGGGGGCCGCCGCCACGCGCCATCCATGGCGCGGGGCGGCTAAACCGGCATCCCTGCCGGTTTACCCCCCAAATCTCTGTCGAATTCCGGCCAGCGTGGTTTGACGGGGCGCTTAAGATCAAGATCAAAAGCAGATCAAGAGCGACTCGCTTCGCATCGTGGTTAGGCATGGTCAGGAGCCGACACTCGTAGCGGGACAGGGCGACTAAAAAGCGGAAACGACTTCAGCATTAAATAAGTGTCAGCCGTTTCCTTAAAGTTTAGTTACACAGAGACAAGCTGTAGTCAGAATTTTCTTCATGCTGTAAGAAGATTTTTTTTGGCTGTATATATTCTGTAAAAGACACTTCCATCTTCGCTGTACGAAACTTCTGTTTTATTCAAAAGGGACCGAAAAGTGCCTGGGGTCGCTAAGCTTAAGCGTGTTCAGGTGCTTTTTTTCGCAATCCGAATGGGTATTGGGGCGAGAGAGAGTCGTTCAAGAGAAAGTTGATGGCGGGTAACAAAGGATGGTTAACGGGTTTGTTTCGTCGCGTTTCAAGTTAGTCCTTGCAAGCATAAATACAGAACTTCAGGTAGTGGCGTTCAAAGGCAGCGAAGCCCTCGATCAGCCTTACTTTATACAGGTGCAGTTAGTCAGCGAAGATCCTTCCCTTGACCTGGAGGCGTTGCTCCATCAACCCGTCTATCTGGCTTTCGGCGAAGCAGACCAGGGCTTGCATGGGCAAGTCTACGCCATCGGTCGGGATGATCCCGGTACGCGGCTCACCCTTTATCACCTGACGCTCGCCCCACGCCTGGCATCCCTTGCCCATCGTTGCGACCAGCGGGTTTTCCAGCAGCGCAGCGTACCGCAGATCATTGCCGCGGTCCTCGAACACCACGGTATCTTTGCCGACGCCTACGCGTTTGAGTTGGGGCCGGTGGTGTATCCGCCGCGCACGTTTTGCGTGCAGTACAGGGAGTCCGACCTGCATTTCATCCAGCGGCTGTGTGAGGAGGAGGGTATTCACTACCACTTTCGCCACAGCGCGGAGAATCATCTGCTGGTGTTTGGCGATGACCAGACGGTATTTCGCCGGTTGCCGGTGCAGCGTTATTGTCCCTCGGCTGATCCATCGCTTGGGGCCCCGGTTGTCCAGCGTTTCGACCGGCGCCTAATAACGCGCAGCCGGCGCACAGTACGTCGTGATTATGACTTTGAGCACCCTTCGTTTCGCCTGCATGCCCAGGCCGGTAGCGGGCCGGCGGATCCTTTGGAGGACTATGGCTATCCTGCCGGCTTTAATGGCCATGCACGCGGTGCACAACTGGCGCGACGTAGCCTGGAACGTCACCAGCGTGATCGCCATCGGGTACTGGGCAAGAGCGATCAACCGGCATTGTGCAGTGGTCACTTTCTTGAGCTGTGTGATCACCCGGACCCAGCCTGCAACGACTTATGGCTGTTGACTTCGGTGCGTCATGAGGGTTACCAGCCGCAGGTGTTGGAGGAGTCGATCGTTGATGCCAATGGGTTCCAAGGCTATCGCAACCGGTTCACCGCAACTCCCTGGCGCGCAGTGCATCGACCTGCCCTCAAGCACCCCAAGCCAACGATCAGTGGCAGCCAGACCGCGACGGTAACCGGGCCTGCCGGCGAGGACGTGCACTGCGATGCCTATGGTCGTGTGAAGGTGTGCTTTCACTGGGATCGCGCGGAAAAGGGCGACGAGACCAGCAGTTGTTGGCTGCGCGTGGCGTCCGGTTGGGCGGGTGATGGGTTTGGCGCCATGGTCATTCCACGGGTGGGCATGGAAGTGCTGGTGAGCTTTCTGGAGGGAGACCCGGACCAACCCCTTGTCACCGGTTGCCTGCCCAATGCATCGCACTTGCCGGCGTACCCTTTGCCGCAGCACAAGACACGCAGCGTTCTGCGCAGCCGCAGTTCGCCGAGCGGCGGGGGCGCCAATGAGTTGTACCTTGAAGACCGACGCGGCGAAGAGCTCATTTACCTGCGCGCCCAGCGTGACCTGGAGCAACGGGTGGGGCATGACAGTCGCCTGGAGGTAGAGGGCGATAGCCTGACTCGCGTTGGCCAAAGCCTGGTGATCGAAGCCGGGCAGCAGGTTCATCTCAAGGCCGGTGGCAGCCTGGTGATAGAGGCTGGTGCACAATTGAGCTTGAAGGCGGGCGGCGAACACCTGGTGATGCAAGCCGGCAGTATTTTCAGCAGCCGGCCCATCACCCTGGGCGGTTCGCCGTCTGCAGGCCGTTCGGTGAGCCCGTCATTGGTTGCCGGCGCGCAAATCTCTGCAGCGCAAGGCGTCATCATGGATCTGGCCAAGCAACTGGGCGCGGACTTTTGCCCGCTGTGCGAACGCTGCCGCGAAGGCCTGTGCAATATCGCGGGGAGGGCGGCCTGATGGACAATTTGCCCCATCGCTGGATGGCCCAACAACAGCAGAGCGGACACCAACTGTGCCTGATGCTGGAGGGTAATCACGAGGCTCGCCAACCCCTGCTGGCAGATCGCGCCCCGTCGCACTATTGCAGCCTCTACAGCGAGACCGATGCGGCGGAGTTGGCGAATTCAGGCCCGCTCATACTGTTACTGGAGCAGATGAATGAGCCTGCACTGGCTGACCTGCTGCTACACCCCGAGTCGAACTGGGGTTGGCTCGCCAGCCTGCCGGCCAGCGACTTGGCGGGTATGGCGCGTCATTGGCGTGAGCGATTACTCCTGGGGCCAGTAGGCCAGCAGGCGCTTTATCGCTTTCACGACAACCGCACCCTGGCCCGCGCCTTGGCCCATCTGGCCGAGGAACACTGGCCGGTCTACCTCGGGCCAATGATCAGCGTGTGCTATTGGCATGAAGGCCGTTGGTGCCATCACGAAAACCCTGCACCGGGCGACTACCCGGCGCCTGAGCCCCCGCCGTGGCTCGACACACCCAACCCTCAGGCCGACGCCATCCTGCACGCCAATATCCTGCGCTACCTGCTGGCGGAGCACAGCGAAGACCTGGCGGCATTGGTCGAATTCCAAGACCCCAGGATTTGGCTGGCCCAGGTACTGAAGCAAGCGCGCACCTGGCAATGGCGGGAGCCGGAGCAGCTCGAATTTCTGGTGGTACGCCGGTTGGCAGAGGCGACCGGCAGCAGTGTTGCTCATTGGCAGCCGAGGGCAGGCGAGGCGCCAGAAGAGCATTTTGAACGAGTGGCGGCACAGTGGCGCAGGGAGGTGGGGAGTGGTGAATAGATGGATGGGATTGGTGCTACTGGTGGTTATGGGGCTTTCGGGATGTACGGGGCGGGCGGTGGAGAGTTTTACGTTGGAGGTGGATTTGCCGGCGCAATTCGGCCTTGTGGGCGATGCTTCCTACACCCCCGCTCCGGGTGAAACGTGCAAGTTGCCTCGAAGACATGGCAAGCGACCGGATCTCAAAATATTCAAGGCTGCCAGCAAGCCCGTAGCGAATAGAGTGAGTTTCGACGTGCCACTGACAGAGCGGGTGGAAGGCTGCTCGCTGATGTTACGTAAACTTGTGTTTGCGATTAACGCAAAGTGGGGGGAGCGTTGGTCGGATGTCGGACGGGATTACGCCGCTGTTTATATCCGAGATAGTTGGGAGACGGAAATGTCTTTGATGGCCGATACTCGGGTTCGAGATCTCCCAGGACAATGCCAATGGTTGTTCCGTACCATTGGTCCTCAACATGCCCTCATTAAGGTGCTTCGATGTAATTCGCTGAGTCCCGGTGGACAACCTACGAGGGCCCGGGCGGGTGGGTATGTGTCTCGTAATGGTTTGCCCGGGAAGACGGTGAGAATGGTGTTGGCGTTAACGGAGGAAGAACAACCTGCAGTGGGGGACAACTGGGTAAAGGTTGCCGGTGGCTGGAAGCGTTGCAGAGGAGAAAGCCAGGAGGACATATTTGCGTTTTGTCGCGGCAACGTTTCTGACTTTAAGGCCTTCAAAATGCCAGATGGGCGCTTATGCGGTATTTATCCGACCTGTGATTAATAAAGGAGAAAGTCATGGAGCAGGATGCATGGAAGCAACAGTTCTTCAGCGATAGGATGCCGGCTTGTTTGTTGAACACGGATTGGTTGACCTTTTGCTTGGTTGACGAGACCGGAAGCGGAAAAGGTTATGGTGGATTGGCTTACACCATTAACGATAGTGCGGGTCAGCAATACAAAGGCCGATTAAACGCAGATGGCTTCGCCCGAATTGAGAATTTTTTTTGCGGTCCAGTAATTCTTATGATGGAAGAGCGTTATAGCGGAGTGGAAAGCCCCTATCAAGCGCTTATGGGACGCGCTGACTACGCGCTGCCTATTACTGAACTTCAAGTGCGTGCTGAGAAAACTCTCTTTATTAATAACGATGCAAGGCGTGTCGAGAATAATCCCGCGCAACAGAATGCAGATCGATTTTATCAGGTTGAGGTGAGTGAATTAGTTCGTCACAGTGCTCACTTACCTCCGGTCTCGTCACAGACTCATCGCCCAGTTCGGCATGCGCTAAAAATGATGGCGGATTTGGGCTTTGGACCTCCCGAGTCCTCACTCAAGGGATTGGTGCTCTTTCCAAAGAAATTCACGGTATTGGAGGTGCGTCCTCTGCGAGCTTTAAGGCCAGTCATTTCTACGCATGATCAGTTTTGCGCATTGAATTTGTACCAACTGGCGCTGATGGCTACGTTAAGTTATTGCGAGTTTGGTCAAGATCCTCCGGCGGCGTCTGAGGATAAAGTCAGCTTTCCCCTAGATCCAAGTATCGGAAATTTATTTGTCGAATACCTGTCTTGTTTCAGGGAAGCATGGAAGTTCGACTCAGAGCAAATACAGCGTTTCTATCCAGTGTACGAAGAGGTGGCCTATTCCAGTCGCTTTGAAATTTTACCTTTTGATCCCGAGTTGTACGGGCAGAACGACGCCTCTGGTGGTTCTGAGCATCCGGAGCGAGTGCATTTTTTTAACGATGTTGAGTCTGGTACAGATACTCAAGCATTCATCTGTCATCACGAGGAGATTGTTCTCATCGCCGTGCGTGGCACTGCTAGTGGTGCCGACGTCTTGCGGGATGCAGATGCTCACCAAACCCATTTTGTGGAGGGCGTCGGAAAAGTTCATCATGGGTTTTACCAAGCGTTTCAGGCCATGCATCGGTTCGTACTCGGATACCTTGCACGATTTCACATTGGCCAGCGCATCGTAATTTGCGGCCACAGCCTCGGCGGCGCCATTGCCTTGCTGTTGGCCGAAGGACTGCGCCGAACCCCAGATGCCCACTACAACGTCCTGCTCTACACCTACGGCGCCCCCCGCGCCGCCGACGCTGAATTCACCGCTGGCGCCTCAACCCTGGTCCACCACCGCATCGTCAACCACAACGACCCCGTCCCCAGTGTTCCGGCGCCCTGGATGAACACCACCGCCAAGCTCTGGATTCCCGGGGCCATCACGCTATTCAGCAACCCCGCACCTGGTGGCCTGCTATTCGCCGCTGGGCTGGTGCGCGTAGGCGGCAACCCCTATCGGCATCACGGTGAGCAATATCACTTCATGCCAATCACACTCGCCGATGGCAGCCATTCCTCTGTGTTATGGAAGCCGGGCTGTGAATCGCTCCAAGAGGCCGGGTGCAACCGCGCATTGCAACTGCAGGGCGATATGCCCGACCGCGATAATCTGCTGAGGCAGCTGTTCCAAGCCGACCAGCACTTCATGACCACCAGCTACATCCCCGCCGCCTGGGCGACGTTGCGCCGCTGGCAACACACCCTGGAGAGTGAGGGCCCGCTGGTGACCCAGCGGGAGTTCGAGCTGCTCGATCGGGCCTTCGAAGACATGCGCGAGCAACTGCGGGCCAAGCGGCGTGAACTGGCTCAGCGGCGCCCAGCCAATGATCGTAGCCATGAACCCACCGATGCCTTGAACGCAGAGATCGACCGTTTGCACACCAGCCGCGAGCGCTTGGCAAGCCTGCGCTGGCGTCGCCTGCAAGCCCACGATGTCTACGGCAGCCATGCCCCTTCCGCACATCTGCAATCGAGCCTCAAACGTTGGTTCAGCCACCGCGAGAATCGTGAGCCAGCCCAATTCGCCAGCATCCCGCCGCCGTCCCACGACGAACGGGCACGGGCTCAAACGCTGGACATCGACTCAGTCGTCTAAAAACTCCACCTGGGCCGGTTGCCGTTTCATCAGTACCTTGCCGTTGCGGATCGAATACAACGGCAGGCCCTGGCTACGTATGACTTCGTAGTCGCTGTCGGCCGACAGGATCAGCAGGTTCGCCGGGCGGCCTGCTTGCAGCCCATAGCGGTCGCCCAGGGCCATGGCTTTGGCACTGTTGTCGGTAACCAGATCCAGAGCGTTTTGCAAATTGCGATAACCGAGCATATGGCAGATGTGCAGGCCGGCCTCCAGCACTCGCAAGATATTGCCGTTACCCAGCGGGTACCAGGGATCGACGATGGAGTCCTGGCCAAAACACACGTTCATGCCGGCCTCAAGCAGTTCGTTGACGCGGGTGACGCCGCGGCGTTTCGGGAAGTTGTCGAAGCGGCCTTGCAGGTGGATGCTCTCGGTGGGGCACGAGACAAAGCTGATACCGGAATGCCCCAGCAGGCGAAACAGCTTGGCGCAGTAAGCGTTGTCGTAGGAGCCCATGGCCGTGGTGTGGCTGGCGGTCACGCGGGCCCCCATGTCGCGGCTGCGGGCTTCTTCGGCGAGGACTTCGAGAAAGCGTGAGTGGGGGTCATCGGTTTCGTCACAGTGCACGTCCACCAGGCAGCCGGTGCGTTCGGCCAGGTCCATGAGGAACTTCACCGAACTCACGCCTTGGTCGCGGGTGTATTCGAAGTGGGGGATGCCACCGATCACGTCGGCACCCAGGCGAATGGCTTCTTCCATCAGTTCGCGACCATTGCGGAATGACTCGATGCCCTCCTGGGGGAAAGCGACGATTTGCAGGTCGATCAGGTGCGTGCTTTCTTCACGCACTTGCAGCATGGCCTTGAGCGCGGTGAGGTCCGGGTCGGTGACGTCGACATGGGTGCGCACATGCTGGATGCCATGGGCGGCGAGGGCCTGTATGGTTTTTTTGGCCCGGGCCTTGGTGTCTTCCTGGGTAATGGTGGCCTTGCGTTCGCCCCAGCATTCGATGCCTTCAAACAGCGTACCGCTCATGTTCCAGCGCGGTTCGCCGGCGGTGAGGGTGGCGTCAAGATGGATGTGGGGTTCGACGAAGGGCGGTATCACCAGGTTGCCGGCGGCGTCCAAGTCGCCGGCCATCAGCGCCGGCACCCCGGTTTGCGCAGTGATGCTGGCGATCCGGCCGTGTTCCAGGTGCAGATCATGCAGGCCTTCACGGTTGCGCAGGCGGGCATTGATGATGTGCATGCTCAAGTTCCTCTTGGCTAAAAACAATCAGGCAGACAGCCGCCAGATCCTCAGGGCGATACTGATGTCCAGGCGGTCATGGCGCGTAGTATGGCCGTGAGCAGTACATAGGTCAGCGACGCGGCAACAATTCCCACCAACGGCGCGACCCACGGTGAGTTGAACGCCAGCACGGTGCCCACTCCATACGCAATCAGGCCGGGCCAATTGAACGCCGGCAGGCGAGCCTGCGCCAAGCGTGGGTATTGGCCGCGATAACGATAGAAGAAGTCCGCCATGATCACGCCCCCAATCGGCGGGATGACCGTGCCCAGCAGGATCAGGTACGGCACCAGCAGGTCGTACATGCCGAACAAGGCGAGCAGGGTACCGATCACCGCGCCGGCCAGGGTCACGCTCTTGCGCCGTTGGGTGCGCAGCAGGTTGCAACCGGCGACGGCGAAGTTGTAGATGGTGTTGTCCTGGGTGCTCCAGATATTGAGCAGCAACATCGCCATCGCCGCCGTGGCGAAACCTTGCAGCAGCAAGACCTCCACCACATCCGGTTGCTGATAGACGATGGCGCCATAGGCCCCGATCAGCACCATCAAGCCGTTGCCGACAAAAAAGCCGATCAGGCTGGCCAGCACCGCAACCTTGGCCGAGCGCGAAAACCGTGTCCAGTTGGTGGCCTGGGTTGCACCGCTGACAAAGGTCCCGAACACCAGGGTGATGGCGGTGGACAAGTCCAGCTCCGCGCTGGGCACCACTGCCAGCAGCCCCTGCAGCCCGCCGACTTTCACGGTGGCGACCCACATCGACAGCAGCAACAGCAGCCCCATGGCCGGCACCGCGATGTAGGACAAAATTTCCAACCCGCGATACCCCACGTAGGCGGTGGCGCAGAACAATAAGCCAAACACCAGCATCAGCCCCAGCACACTGCCCGGGCTCAACTGGAAATACTTGCCCAATACCACGGCCGCCGTGGCCGTGCCCCAGGCATACCAGCCGATCTGGGTAAAACCGAGGATCAAGTCACTGAGCTTGCTACCCACTTCGCCAAAGCAGAAACGCCCCATCAGCACCGAGTTCAAGCCGCTCTTGAAGGCGACGTAACCCAAGCCTGCGGCGTAGATACCCAACAACAGGTTACCCAGGGCCACGACGCCAAGCATGTCGATGAAGCTGAACGCCACCCCCAGCTTGCCGCCGGCGAACATGGTCGCGGTAAAAAAGGTGAACCCCAGCAACACCATGGCCGTAGAGGCCAGCCCCTTGCGCGCATGCAAGGGGACTTCGCTGAGAGGGTAGTCGTTGCCGGGGTCTTGCTGCGTCATGGGGGCTGCTCCCTGAGTGGTGACCCAGGTAGCGTGCATCCCGCGTGCCAACGCAGATGCGAGCAGGTATGCGCTGACGGGAGCAAGCCCTTTATAAGGCTGCCCCCTTCCAATCAGCGCAAAAGCAGTGCAGCGGTGAGCCAAACTGGCTCAGTCGAACAGCGTTTGTGCGGGTTTCCCAGATGGGTCAGCCCGCCGGCGCTTCGAAAAAAACCACCCGCAGGTGGTTCTTACTCACCGCGATAAATGCAGCCACTGGTGCACGTCTCGTGGATACGGATCGCACTGAGTTCCGGCAGCAGAGGTTTCAACTCCGTCCAGATCCACTTGGCCAGCACTTCGCTGGTGGGGTTTTCCAGGCCGGGAATGTCGTTGAGGTAGTTGTGGTCGAGGCGTTCATACAGCGGCTTGAAAATCGCTTTGATCTCCGAGAAGTCGCGAATCCAGCCAGTATGGGGATCCAGGTCGCCGCTCAGGTGGATGGCCACCTTGAACGAATGCCCATGCAGGCGCCCACATTTGTGGCCTTCCGGTACGTGGGGCAGGCGGTGGGCGGATTCGAAGGTAAACTCTTTGAAGATTTCCACAGTGTTTTCAGCTCGGTCAGGTGTCTGGCAGGCGGCGAGTTTAACAGCTTGACCAGCCCCTGCGCATACCGCCCATGCGGTCAAAGGGCCAGCAAACGGTCGCCGAGCTTGCCGTTGTCCGCCAATGCCAAAAACTCATCCCCCAGCCGCTGGCTCTCGCTCATCGCCGTTTGCCAATATTTGTTGCGGCCTGGATCATCGCCCATAAAGCGCTTGAAGTCGCTGCGGTCTGGCAGCTTGCCATGGGGCAGGCGGGCCAGGTAGTCCCTGGACGGCGCCAGCAGTAACACATCCTGCAAGCCCTGCTGGTTGCTGCGTCGCCATGGCAGGCCCTTGTCGAACCAGCCGGGGATGACTCGGTCGGTAAAGTGCGGGTACAGCACGATGTCATCGCCGTGGTAAGGCAGGTCTAGGTGGTAATCCAGCAGGCCGCCGTCGCGGTAGGTGCCGGCTCCGGCTCCGGGCAGGTCGCGCACGCCTTGCATCACCATGGGGATCGAGCCGGACGCGAGCAACGCCTGGCGCAGGTTACCCACGTCCAGGCTGAGGAAGCGCGAGGGGAAATCCTTCAGGGGGTGTACCGGGGGTGCCTGGCGCGGGTCGTGGATGATCAGCCGCTCAAAATGCCGCGACAGCCGTGCGCGGCCCCGCAGGTTATCGGCAATCACCGACGACAGGCCCAGCCCCAGCCGCCCACGGTGGTCATCGGCGAGCAAGCCGTGGCTCTTGACCACCATGATGTTCAGCCGATAGTCGGGGTTGTCCAGCACCCGCGCATCACGCCCGGCCAGCAGGTCGTCGAGCATGCGCTGGCAGCTCTGGCTGACTTGGGCCATGGTCACGCCTTTGGCAAAGCGCTGCTCGTTGTACAGGCGGCCCAGGTCGAGCAAGCCTTGCACCGGGTCGGGCAGGCAGGCGCTGGCGAACCGCCAGGAGCCGATGGACGCGCCGATCAGCGCACGCTCGCGTGGGGCACGGCGTAACCAGTCACCGAACAGCGCCAGGTCGAGCCCTTGGATACCCAGGGCCTTGGGGCCGCCCGCCGCACCGGGAAGGATGCCGACGTCGGCAGGCGCAAGGCCCTGCTCGCGGATGCGGGTGAAGGCGCGTTTGCCGGCCTTGAGGGTCAAGGTCGGGAACTTGATATGGATGGCGGTCATACCGGTCTCTGTTGAGGCGAGCGGGGCAGTATAGGAAATCTCGCAGGCCGTGGGAAAAATGGCTTAACCGCAATTGCCATGGTGGCAATTCAGTTTCAGTTAAGTTGCAGCGCGTACCGTGGCCGGCGTAGGAAAACATCATGTAACGGAGACTTATCATGAAGCGCCTCACTGCCCTGGGCGCCGCCGCTATCATCCTCGTTACGGCGACCCCGGCCGCCGCCGTGGACCCCGACAAGCCACTGATCGTGCCGGCCACTGTTACTATTGTCGCTTTCGATCAATTGGAAGCCACGGCCCTGGCCCTTCACCCTGGTTCGACGCTGCTGGACACCGATCTGGATGAGGAATATGGCAAGTACGTCTATGAAGTCGAGCTACGAGATACCAACGGGATTGAATGGGATGTTGAATTGAACGCGCTCACCGGGCAGGTTCTCAAGAATCATCAGGATACGTAATGAAGGTAAATTTACGCGTCGGCAGTCGCGTGGCGCTGGTGCTCATGGTGTTTTGTTCCAGCCTGGCGGCCCGCGACCTCAACCAGGACGAAGCCCTAGCCCTGCGCCAGCAAGGCGTGATCCTGCCATTGGAACAGCTGTTGCAGCAGGCCATGGCACGATACCCCGGCTCGCGGCTGCTGGAAGCCGAACTGGAAAAGAAACACGGGCAATATGCCTATGAAGTGGAACTGGTGACCACCGAGGGCGTGGTGCGCGAGATCAAGCTGGACGCCACCAACGGTGACCTGATCAAAGATGAGGAAGATTGATGCGCCTGCTCCTGGTGGAAGACAACGTCCCCCTGGCCGACGAACTGATGGCCGGCCTCCAACGCCAGGGCTATGCGGTCGACTGGCTGGCCGATGGCCGCGACGCCGTGTATCAAGGGCGCAGCGAACCCTATGACCTGATCATCCTCGACCTTGGCCTGCCAGGGTTGCCCGGGCTTGACGTGCTGGCGCAATGGCGCGCCGCCGCGTTGGCCATCCCGGTGCTGATTCTCACCGCCCGCGATTCCTGGGCCGAGCGTATCGAAGGGCTCAAGGCTGGCGCCGATGATTACCTGAGCAAACCCTTTCACCCTGAAGAGCTTTACCTGCGCATCCAGTCGCTGCTGCGCCGCTCCCACGGCCAGACGAACCAGCCCACCCTGCAAGCCGCTGGCCTGCATTTGGATGAAGGGCGCCAGTGTGTGCTGCGCGACGGCGCCGAAATCCAACTGACGGCTGCCGAGTTTCGCTTGTTGCGCTATTTCATGCTGCATCCCGAACAGATCCTGTCCAAAAGCCACCTGGCCGAACACTTGTATGACGGCGAGACCGAGCGCGACTCCAATGTGCTGGAGGTGCACGTCAACCACCTGCGGCGCAAGTTGGGCCGCAGCGTGATCGAGACGCGGCGCGGCCAGGGCTACCGTTTCGGCGCCACCCCGGCATGAGGTCAATCCAGCGGCGCCTGAGCCTGGGGTTGATCAGCGTGATGGTGATTGTCGGCGTGGTGCTGGCGCAAACCAGCCTGTGGTTGTTCGAGGCGGGTTTGCAGCGCTACCTTGAAGCGGGCTTGCGCAACGACAGCGAAAACCTGCTGGTGGCGCTGGTGCGTGGGCCCAACGGCGTGCAGTTGGATGAGCAACGCCTGTCGCCGGCGTACCAACGGCCATTTTCCGGGCATTACTTTCGTATCGACTTTGCCGATGTGCATTGGCGCTCCCGTTCACTGTGGGACCAGGAACTGCCCCGGCTCCCTGTGGCGGGGCTCAAGGGCAACCTGCAACTGGGGCCCGAAGGCCAGCAACTGTTGGTGTTGCGCTCGGACTACAAGCGCTTTGGCCAGTCGATTTCCATCAGCGTGGCCCAGGACTACACGCCCGTACGCGAGAGCTTTCGCCTGATGCGCCAGGTCGGCCTGGTGATGGGGCTGGCGGCGCTGCTGCTGGTGCTGATCCTGCAACGGGTCACCGTGCGCCGTGCCTTGCGCCCGCTGGAGACCGCACGTAACCAGATCGCCCAACTGCAACAAGGCCAGCGTTCGCAACTCGACACCCAGGTGCCGCTTGAGCTCGAACCCCTGGTGGCGCAGATCAACCACCTGCTGGCGCACACCGAAGACAGCCTGAAGCGCTCCCGCAATGCCCTCGGCAACTTGGGCCATGCGCTTAAAACCCCGCTGGCGGTGTTGTTGAGCGCCGCTTCCAGTGAAGCCCTCAAGGATCAGCCGCAGTTGAGCCAGTTGCTGCGCGAGCAATTGGAGCAGGTGCAGCAGCGCCTCAACCGTGAACTCAACCGTGCACGCCTGGCCGGCGATGCCTTGCCGGGCGCGTTGTTTGACTGTGAACAAGAGCTGCCCGGTTTACTGGCCACCCTGCGCATGATCCACGGCGAACACCTGGACCTCAGCTACCAGGTGGCGCCGGGCCTGCAACTGCCCTGGGACCGTGAAGACCTGCTGGAACTGCTGGGCAATCTGTTGGACAACGCCTGTAAATGGGCAGACGCCGAGGTACGTCTTAGCGTCAGCGAGATGCCCCACGGTTACCAACTGGCGGTGGAAGACGACGGCCCCGGCATTCCCGAGGCCCAGCGCGACCAGGTGTTCAGCCGTGGCGCACGCCTGGATGAACAGAGGGTTGGCCATGGCCTGGGTTTGGGGATCGTGCGCGACATCGTTGAGGTGTGGGGCGGGGTGTTGCAGCTGCAGGAGAGTGAGCTAGGTGGGCTCAAGGTCTTGATCCAATTGCCACGCCGCTAGCATTCACACACCGTAGTTCAAAATGTGGGAGCGGGCTTGCTCGCGAATAGGGTGTGTCAGTCAATGCATTGGCGACTGATACACCGCATTCGCGAGCAAGCCCGCTCCCACCCTGATTTTGCTATCTCAGGTTGTGTGCAAGGTTCTTACACCCTGAACTGATCCATCAACCCCTGCTGCTGATTCGCCAGGCTGTTCAACGCCTGGCTGACCCGCGCCGATTCATTGGCCTGCTCCGACAACGACTCGGTCACATCGCGAATGGTCGCCACGTTGCTGTTGATCTCTTCGGCCACCGCGCTTTGCTCTTCGGCGGCGCTGGCGATTTGCAGATTCATGTCGCTGATCACCGTGACCGCATCGCCAATCTGGCGCAAGGCCGTCACGGCCTGGCCGACCTGTTCGACGCTGCCCTGGGCCTGGCGATAGCTGTTGCCCATGGAACCGACCACGTCGCTGGTACCGGTTTGCAATTGTTCGATCACCAGGCGGGTTTCTTCCACCGATTCCTGGGTGCGCCGTGCCAGGTTGCGCACTTCGTCGGCGACCACGGCAAAACCGCGGCCGGCTTCACCGGCGCGAGCGGCTTCGATGGCGGCGTTGAGTGCCAACAGGTTGGTCTGCTCGGCGATGCCGCGAATTACTTCGAGCACCGAGCCGATCTGTTCGCTGTTGGCGGCCAAGCCTTCTACCTGGGCCATGGCAGTGCTCATGTCGGCGGCGAGTTCGCCAATGTTGACGGTGGTGCGGTCGATAACCGTCAAGCCTTGGCGAGTCGCCTGGTCGGCATCTCGAGCGGCTTGGGCCGCCTGGGCGGCGCTGCGGGCCACGTCCTGGGCGGTGGCGCTCATTTCGTGGGACGCGGTGGCCACCTGATCCACCTGGCGGTACTGCTGCTCCATGCCGGCGCTGGTTTGCGTGGCAATGGCTGCGGACTGGTCGGCGGTGCCACGGGCGTCCTGCACCGAGCGTTTGACCTCGGCAATGATCGGCTGCAGCTTGTCGAGGAAGCGGTTGAACCAGCCGGCCAATTGGCCCAGTTCGTCCTGTTTGGCATAGGCCAGGCGCCGGGTCAGGTCGCCTTCGCCGCTGGCGATATCTTCAAGCATGTGCGCCACGCCAAGGATTGGCCGGGTCACGCTGCGCGCCATCAGCCACACCAGGATCAAACCGACCACGGCGGCCAGCAGTCCCAGGCCCAGTTCCAACAGGGTGCCTTTGGCGTTGTCGGCGTCCAGCTGGTTTTTTAGCGCTTCGGCGGGGGCGACCAGGACTTGTTCCGGTACATCCAGCAATACGCCCCACGACTTACCGCCGGGAATCGGCGCAAAAGGCGCCAATACCTTGAGTTGATGGTCGGTGCGCAGGCTGTGAGTCTGGGTACTGCTGGCCAGGGCACTGATCAACTGCGCGCCGCTGGCTGGGTCGACCTGCTCCAGGCGTTGGCTGAGTTTGCTGGCGTCGGGGCTGTAGCCGGCCAATAAGCCAGTAGCGCTGAGGATGCTGACCTGGGTCTGGCCGTCGTAGAGTTTCTGGCTGGCCTGTTGGCTGACCGCCTGCAAGCTGTTGAGGTTGATGTCCACCGACAGCGAGGCGATGACTTTGCCGTTGACCATCAGCGGAAACACGATGCTGGTCATCAGCACGTTCTGGCCGTCGATCACATAAAAGTAAGGTTCGATCACGCAGGGTTTGAGGGTCGTGCGTGGGCAAGTGAACCAGGCGTTGGCCTTTTCGCCGCTGGGGCCGATGGAGGTGTCGGCCATGTCGCTCTCGGGCAGCGCCATCGAGGTGATTTTCCCCGGCGTCGGTTGCGACCAGTACAGGGCGAAACGGCCTTTGTCATTGCTGCCCAATTCCGCCTGGTTGGCGAACAGTTCGTCCTTGCCGTCCAGCGCATTGGCTTCGAACACCAGGGACAGGCCGAGCAGGTCAGGGTTGGCCTGCAGGGCGGCCTTGACCTGGCGGGTCAGGTCTTCACGGGTGTCGAAGGCATCGAGAAAGCGCTTTTCGGCCTGCTCGCGCAAAAACAGCACCTGGCGGGAAAAACCGTGGCCGTATTGGTAGGCATCCATGAACTGCTGGCGAATGCCCAGCGCCTGCACTTCGCCTTGGGCTTCGATGCGCGACTGGGCGGCTTCGTCGAGCATCTGCATGCTGGACGCCTTGACCTGCTGCGAGCTCTGCGCCATGCGATACAGCGACAGACCCACCAGCAGGGTCACGATCCCCAGCAGGCACAGGCCCGCCAGCAGGGTGATTTTCCATTGAATGGAGAGCTGCCTGAGCGACATCGGGACATCCTTACCTGAAAGCACGTTAGAGACAGCTTATCGGCGGGCGCCTGCAATTCTTTATCTGTTGAGAGAGCGTTCACTCACCACAGTTTTTGACATGGCAGCCCAGCTCCTGCAAAGTGCGCGCCCTCTAATAAGACCTCTTTCAAGCCTGCACGCCGGCAGCTGTTCCCATGGGCCGCGCGCGGGCATGCCTGTCTTTTTTGTTTCTGCTTGAGGTAACCATGATTAACGCAGTCATCGCCGCGGTCGGCACCATGCTGGTACTCAGCCTGTCCCGCGTGCATGTGGTCATCGCCATTATCGTCGGCGCCCTGGTGGGCGGCTTGACCGGTGGCCTGGGTATCGAGGCCACGCTCAAGGCCTTCAACGGCGGGCTGGGCGGCGGCGCAACCGTGGCCTTGTCCTACGCATTGCTCGGCGCTTTCGCCGTGGCGATTGCCAAGTCCGGGCTGGCCCATGCCCTGGCGGACAAAGCCTTGCTGCTGGTGGACCGCCAGGACGCCAGCGGTGGCAACCACGTCAAATGGCTGCTGATCGGCCTGTTGTGGGTGGTGGCGATTGCCTCGCAGAACATCTTGCCGATCCACATTGCGTTTATTCCGCTGCTGGTACCGCCGCTGCTGTACGTACTGACCAAGCTGCAACTGGACCGTCGCCTGATCGCCTGCGTGATGACCTTCGGCCTGATCACCCCGTATATGTTTCTGCCGGTAGGCTTTGGCAATATATTCCTCAATCAAATCCTGCTGGCCAACGTCGCCAAGAGCGGGGTGGATATCAGTGGGGTCAACGTCACCCACGCCATGGGCCTGCCGGCGCTGGGCATGGTGGTCGGCCTGCTGGTGGCGGTGCTGATCAGCTACCGCAAAAAGCGTGTGTACGACCTGAAGAAAATCGAACGTGTCGAGCAAGTGGCGGTGCAGTACAACCCGCTGACCCTGCTGGTGGCCGGCCTGGCAATTGCCTCGGCGTTCATCATCCAGCTGTGGTTGGACTCGATGATCATCGGCGCCCTGGCCGGGTTCCTGATCTTCTCGGTGTCGGGCATCGTGCGCTGGCGCGACACCGATGACCTGTTCACCGAAGGCATGAAGATGATGGCGATGATCGGCTTCATCATGATCGCGTCCTCAGGCTTTGCCGAAGTGCTCAAGGCCACCGGTGACGTGAACTCGCTGGTGCAAGCCTCGGCAGCGTTCATCGGCCATAGCCGGGGCGTCGGGGCGTTGTTGATGCTGCTGGTGGGGTTGTTGGTGACCATGGGCATCGGCTCGTCGTTTTCCACGGTGCCGATCCTCGCGGCGATTTTCGTGCCGCTGTGTGTCCAACTGGGCTTCAGCCCGTTGGCCATCGTGTGCATCGTCGGTACCGCCGGTGCCTTGGGCGACGCCGGTTCGCCCGCCTCGGACTCTACCCTCGGGCCCACCTCCGGCCTGAATATCGACGGCCAGCACCACCACATCTGGGACACCGTGGTGCCGACCTTCCTGCACTACAACCTGCCGCTGCTGGCGTTCGGCTGGCTGGCCGCGATGACGCTCTGACGAGGTTCCTGTAGGAGCGAGCTTGCTCGCGAAAAGCGTCAACGATAACGCGGGCAACCTGGCACCCCGCAGGGCTCTCAGGTTCTTCGCGAGCAAGCTCGCTCCTACAGAAATCGCTCACATGGCCGTTAACCTCTCAAGTCGCCACTAACAAGAGAGAAAAGCCATGCGTCTGAGTTTGAAGGCCAAAGTCCTGGCCCTTGCTGTCGTGCCGGTGTTGTTGTTTGCCGTGGTCATCAGCCTGACCACCGTGTGGATTCTGCAGGGCCAGGCCCGCAACGAAGTGGATGAAACCCGCCAGCGCCTGCTCAACGACGCCAAGGCCACCCTGCAAGGTTATGTCGAGGTGGCCATGACCACCATCAAGCCGCTCTACGACGCGGCAGCCCCCGGCGACAGTGCGGCGCGGGCGCAGGTGGTCAAATTGTTGTCCAATACCAGCTACGGCAAAGACGGCTATTTCTTCGGCTACGACTCCGAGACCATCCGCCTGTTCAAGGGCGACAGCCCGGATGGCGTAGGCAAAAGCTTCAAGGACAACCGCGACCCTAACGGCGTCTACGTCAACCGCGACCTGGTCAAGGTCGGCAAGGACGGCACCCACTACCTGCAATACAGCTCGACCCAGCCCGGCCAGACCGAGCTGGTGCCCAAGCTCGGCTATACCGAGTACCTGCCCAAGTGGGACATGGTGATCGGCACCTCGGTGAACCTCGATGGCATCGACGCCCAAGTGGCAGTGGTGCAGGCTAAAGTCGAGACACGCATGCAAGGCGTGCTGCTGAGCATCCTCGGTGTGGCCGTGGTGGTGTTGCTGGTGATCGCCGCCGTGGGCATGTTGCTAGCCAATACCATCTTGCGTCCGCTGCACCTGATGAAAGCCAACCTCGATGACATCGCGGCGGGTGAAGGCGACCTGACCCGCCGCCTGGCCATCACCAGCCAGGATGAACTCGGCGACCTGGCCGGTGCGTTCAACCGCTTTGTCGATAAAATCCACGGCCTGGTGCGCCAGATCACTGACATGACCGCTCAGCTCACCGGGTTGGTGAGCCAGGTGTCCGACCAGGCCCAGCGCTCCGAGCAGGCCATGGAACGCCAGCGCCACGAGACCGACCAGGTGGCCACCGCGATCAACCAGATGTCCTCGGCTGCCCACGAAGTGGCGCGCAGTGCCCAGGGCGCCGCCGTCGCCGCGCAGCAGACCGATGCCGAAGGCCAGGCAGCCAAGCGTGTAGTGGACGGCAGCATCGCGCAGATCCATGCGCTGGTGAACGACATCCGCAGCAGCGGCGTGTCCTTGGACAGCCTGCAGCAGGATGTGTCGTCTATCGTCAGCGTGCTCGGCGTGATCCGCTCCATCGCCGAACAAACCAACCTGTTGGCGCTCAACGCTGCCATCGAAGCCGCACGGGCCGGGGAGGCCGGGCGTGGCTTTGCCGTGGTCGCCGACGAAGTGCGTGCGCTGGCCAGCCGCACCCAAACCAGCACCCAGGAAATCCAGGGCATGATCGACCGCCTGCAAAAGGGCACCGAGGCGGCCGTGGACGCAATGCGCCGCTCCAGCGATGCCGGCGACGGCACCTCGGCCCAGGCCAACCAAGCCGGCGCGTCCTTGGACACCATGGCGCAGCTGATTGGCACCATCAACTCAATGAACGCCCAGATCGCCAGCGCCGCCGAAGAGCAGACCGCCGTGGCAGAAGAGATCAACCGCAGCGTGCATCAGATTGCCGTAGCGGTAGACAGCGTGGCGGACGAAACCCAGTTGGGCGCTCAGACGTCTCGCAGCCTGGCCGACCTGGGCCAGCGCCTCGGGCAGTTGGTGGGCCAGTTCAGGATCTGATCCTTTCAACCCATGGCAGCATAGGTATCTACACAATTTTGGTGCGACGCTGAACCTGTGGCGAGGGAGCTTGCTCCCGTGACGGCCTGACAGCTGGCGCCTATCTCCCTGAGGCACCGCAATCCAAATGTGGGAGCTGGCTTGCCTGCGAAGACGGCCTGACAGTCAACACAGTTGGACAGGGTACATATCCGTTATTTAGGTAACGGCCACTTAGGGTTCCGCCCCAACGGCGGCTCACTTTTGAACAGCGCAAAAGTAAGCAAAACGCTCTTGCCCCACCACTCGGCACCTCGCTTGGGCTCGGTGTGCCCGTAATCCGCCAGTGATTTGGGGGGCCGCCGCCACGCGCCATCCATGGCGCGGGGCGGCTAAACCGGCATCCCTGCCGGTTTACCCCCCAAATCCCTGTCGAATTCCGGCCAGCGTGGTTTAACGGGGCCCTGAGATCAAGATCAAAAGCACGGCGTTTTTCAAGGTAGTTGTCGCGTCCACCGTCGCGCTACGCGATTTTTATTACCACGGTCAGCTCCCTTTCGGGGTTCAGATACACCGTCCCGATAGGGTTCCAGTTGCGTGTCTCTCCTGACCATCGTTCCGGTCTTTTCTCTCTGGCCTGCCGGTATATCGCATCTCGACGAGCCAAGATTTCTCGGTCTTTTCCTTCATGACGTTGAGCCGTGGTGTTACGAACGGATCCGGCTATGACGGTGCACGGTGTTGTACCAGGTCATAAAATTCCTCACCCAGATACGCGCACTCATCCAGGCTGGTAAACCCTGCCTGTGCCACTGCGGGCAGTATTTCAGTGTCCTGAACAGTGATTCCGAGTACGGGTTGTCGTTGCTAACCCGTGGTCGACCGCGAGACGGCGTGATGCCCAGTCATACATCTTGGTCAGTAACGTCACCGATTTCATTGGTGCACCATTGTCCGAGTGAAGCACCAGCGGCTGGCGCCAACACTTCTCCTGAGTCACGCTTCGTTGCAGCAACGCTGCCGCCTTTTCCCCGCTCTCGGCTTCATAAACTTCCCAGCCCACGGCTTTTCGGCTGTAGATGTCTTCGATCAGATAGAGATAGTAAAATTTCCCGCGAACCGGGGACGGCAGGTAGGTGATGTCCCATGACCACACCTGATTAGCTGAAGTCGCTGCGTAAGTGGTCGGTGCCTCATGGCGATGCGGTCGCTTGGCTCTGGATCGGTGATGCTGCTGACCTGCCGCATGCAGCACACGATAAAAAGTCGCCTCCGAGGCTACATATCTTCCTTCATCGGCCAATTGCGGCACGATCTGGCTTGGCGGGAGGTGCGCGTAAGCTTTGCTGTTGCACAGCGTCACGATGCCTTGTCGCTCAAGCTCACTGAGCGCGTTGTTCGGTATCGGCCTGAGCGTCGTCGTGCGTCCATCTGCCAAGAGTTCTTGCGGCAAGCTCCAGCGTTGCAGCGTCCTCAGTGAAATGCCTACCTCCTGACAAGCAGGCGCCCTGCGGGCGCCCGCCAGAATGGCTTCATTAAGCCAATCAACGAGTAAATACCGTTCTGGCAACAAGGTCAGGTGGCCTCGTCGTCGCTCCCCCAGTAGGCATTGAGCTTTTTTCGTAGTACCAGTAAAGCCGCTGTTTCAGCCAGGGCTGCATCTTTGCGGCGCAACTCACGTTCAAGTTCACGGATACGATTTTTATCATCTCGTGACTGTCCGGAGCTTGCAGTTTTCGCGGTTGACTGTTTCGTGCTGCCGGCAATAAAAGCGTTGCGCCAATCGGTTATTTGCTCGGGAAAAATACCTTTTCGTCGGCAGTACTCACCGATTTCCAGTTCCGATAGCGAACCTGTTTCTATGATGATCGCCAGCTTGGATTCGGCTGACCAATTTTCGGCCGGTTGCTTGGCATCGGACAATTGCGTTCCTCTGGCGGCAGCTTGTTTGCGCCAATAATGGAGAGACATATCGCTACAACCTTCGCGCCGAGCGACCTCCGCCGCCGAGAGGCTCAGGGGCGGAAGCATCATTTTCAGCAGCGCAGCTTTACGTTCTTCTGAATAGAAAGGCATGACCATACTCTTGCCGCCCCCGGAATGCTTTTCAAAAAGCGGGGGACACGACAACTACCCTGACACCGGGGGAGCAGATCAAGAGCAAGAGCGGCTCGCTTCGCATCGTGGTTACCGTCTGCTGCTATAGCCCACAAAGTTGTGTAGATACCGATGCCCATGGCAGGGTTTAAACGTCGCGCATCAGCAGGCCAAAGCGCAGGTCCATCTGCGCCGGAATCGGCACATACACCGTATGCCCGTCCCCCGGCGCCACCTCGATGCTTTTGCCCTTGGCGTTATGCAGGCTCGCCAAGTCAAAATGAAAATTGCCAGCGGGCGTCATCAACTCCAGATGATCGCCCAGCGCAAAGCGATTCTTCACCTTCACCTCGGCCAACGCGCCACGCCGCTCGCCGGTCAGTTCTCCGACAAACTGCTGACGTTCGGAAACCGAGCTGCCGTTCTGGTAGTTCTGGTATTCGTCGTGCACGTGGCGGCGCAGGAAACCTTCGGTGTAGCCACGCTGGGCCAGTGACTCGAGGTTGGTCATCAAGCCGCGGTCAAACGCACGGCCGGCCACAGCGTCGTCGATGGCCTGGCGGTACACCTGGGTGGTGCGCGCGCAGTAAAAGTGGGACTTGGTGCGGCCTTCGATCTTCAACGAATGCACGCCCATCTGTGCCAGGCGCTCCACATGCTGCACGGCCCGCAGGTCCTTGGCGTTCATGATGTAGGTGCCGTGTTCGTCTTCGAAGGCGGGCATGGGTTCATCGGGGCGATTGGCCTCTTGTAGCAGGAACACCTGATCGGTGGGCGTGCCGATGCCCAATGTGGGTTGATATTCCTGGACGATATCGCCAGTGGCATTCTCCACTGCCGGCGTGGCCTGGTATTTCCAGCGGCAGGCATTGGTGCAGGTGCCCTGGTTGGCGTCACGCTTGTTCATGTAGCCCGACAGCAGGCACCGCCCGGAATAGGCCATGCACAAGGCGCCATGCACAAACACCTCCAACTCCATCGTCGGCACCTGCTGGCGGATTTCGCCGATCTCTTCCAGGGACAGCTCCCGCGACAGAATCACCCTGCAAATACCTTGTTGTTGCCAGAACGCCACGCTGGCCCAGTTCACCGTATTTGCCTGTACCGACAGGTGGATCGGCATCTGCGGGAAGTGCTGGCGCACCAGCATGATCAACCCCGGATCGGACATGATCAGCGCATCCGGGCCCATGGCGATCACGGGCGCCAGGTCCTTGAGGAAGGTCTTGAGCTTTGCGTTGTGGGGCGCAATGTTCACCACCACGTAGAAACGCTTGCCCTGGTCATGGGCTTCCTGGATGCCGAGGGCCAGGTTGGCGTGGTCGAACTCGTTGTTGCGCACCCGCAGGCTGTAGCGCGGCTGGCCGGCATAGACCGCATCGGCACCGTAGGCAAAGGCGTAGCGCATGTTTTTCAGGGTGCCGGCAGGGGCGAGCAGTTCGGGGGCAATCATGGAGGGCATGGCTGTAGGTCGCAAAAGGCGCGAGGGTAGTGCAGGGCCGGGCGCCGTGCATTGATCCACGTCTAAACAGGGCGATCTATGCTTGTTCGAAAAACAAGGGCACTCCCAGGTTTGGCTGCGGACTAAGCAACAGGGCCGCGATCGGCCCTGTTTTTCTGACATGGACCGGACATGAATCAAACCAACCTGCAATTCAAAACCCTGTTGCTGCTACTGGCCCTGGTCACCGTGGCCTTTATCTGGATATTGCTGCCGTTCTACGGCGCGGTGTTCTGGGCCGTGATCCTGGGCATTATCTTTGCGCCGATGCAGCGCCGCCTGCAGCAGCGTTTTAGCTGGAACCGCAACCTGACCTCCCTGACCACCTTGATGGTATGCCTGGTGATCGCGATTCTGCCGGTGATCATCACCAGTGCGCTGCTGGTGCAAGAGGGGGCCACGCTCTACAAAAACATCGAGAGCGGCAAACTCGACGTGGCGGGTTATATCGAGCAATTCAAGAACGTCCTACCGCCGTATTTCCAGCAATTGCTCGACCGCTTCGGCATGGGCAACCTCGAAGGGCTGCGGGAAAAGGTCGTCAAGGGCGCGATGCAGGGCAGTCAGTTCTTTGCCTCCCAGGCGTTCAGCTTCGGCCAGGGGACGTTTGATTTTCTGGTGAGCTTTTTCATCATGCTGTACCTGCTGTTTTTCCTGCTGCGCGACGGCCCGGAGCTGGTACGCAAAGTGCGCACAGCCGTGCCCTTGGCCGAGCCGCAAAAGCGTCGCCTGCAACTCAAGTTCAACCGCGTGGTGCGCGCCACGGTCAAGGGCAACGTGCTGGTGGCCGTGACCCAGGGTGCGCTGGGTGGCTTGATTTTCTGGTTCCTGGACATTCCCAGTGCCTTGCTCTGGGCCGTATTGATGGCGTTCCTGTCCCTGCTGCCTGCGGTGGGTGCCGGGCTGGTCTGGGGGCCGGTGGCAGTTTATTTCCTGTTGAGCGGTTCGATCTGGCAGGGCGTGGTGCTGGGGCTGTTCGGCGTGTTCGTGATTGGCCTGGTGGACAACGTGCTGCGCCCGATCCTGGTGGGCAAGGACACCAAGATGCCGGACTACCTGATCCTGATCTCGACCTTGGGCGGCCTCTCGGTGTTCGGCCTTAATGGCTTTGTCATCGGGCCGCTGGTGGCAGCGTTGTTCATGTCGTGCTGGGCGTTGTTCGTCGAAACCAAGCCGCGGGTCAAGCTGCCGCTGCCGTAACGCTCAGGCTTCTAGCCTGAAGTCGGTTGCCATCCGGCGTTGTGTTTCGGCATCTGATAACGAGGTGAGCGGGCCGCTGATCGGCTCGCCATCGCGCACCACATACCAGCAGGCGAGCAAGCCCAGTTTGCGCAGAGGGGCGGGGACGGCGCTACCGATGACAGACATGATTTGAACAGTGGGCATAAGTACCTCCAAACGTTATGGAGGCCACCTTACGGTTTGCTGGCGCCTGGGAAAAATCACCTGGCTCGATAGTCGACATCAACGCCAGGCGTTAATCCACCACCTGGTCGAGCATGTTCACCACTTCGTGTTCACTGAGCAGGCCCTTGCGCACCAGGTTTTCGGCCAGCAAGGCCAGGAACTTGGCGTTGCGATGGCCTTCAAGGTGCTTGAGTTCAGTCAAGGCGCTGTAGACCTTGCTGGAGGTGCACAGGCCGGCGGTGCGGTGCGGGTTTTGTGTGGGCATGGTCAATCGTCCTTAATTGTTATTGGCTGGACTGGGTCGATAGTGCGACTGTTTTGTGACGCAAACATGACAGCGCAGCCCGCAATCGATCAAGAGGATATTCGACGCTCATGATGTGGGATTGGCGCTCGTGCGTTGTTCTCACAGCGACATCGGCAGAATAAATCCGGACTTTTCAGGCAAAAAAAAGGCCCCGCGTGTGGGCGAGGCCTGTGGCTGTCAACGGGGTTAAACCTTACCAACCATGGCGGTAGTAACCGTGGGGCGGGCCGTAGTAGCCGCGAGGCGGCCCATAATAACCACGCGGTGGGCCGTAATAGACGGGCGCCGGGCGGTAGTAAACCTGCTGTTGCACATACACCGGTGGCGGTGGCGCGTAGTAGACCGGCGGCGGCGCGGCATACACCGGCTGCGGCTGCACATACACCGGTTGTTGCACGTACACCTCACGCGGCTGGCTGGCAACCACGGAGCCGACTACCGCTGCGCCGACAAGCGCACCGAACACGGCCGGGCCACCCCAACCACCACCGTGGGCGGAGGCTTGGCCGGCCATCGCGAGTGCGCCGATAAGCAAGGCGATCCTGGGGAGTTTACGCATGATGGTCATTCCTCAATTAGCCCCTGCGCTTGTGGTCTGCAATCAATAGACTCAAGGATTGTCGCGGGGATACTTTTAAGACAACGTATTTCGAGAAAACAGCACCGCCACTGGGTAAAGGTTGTGTAAGGTCTGTACCGATTTGCTTACTTCAAGGAGTTATCCATGCAGATGCATCCCAACAAAGACACCCAACTGTGCATGTCACTGTCGGCGCGCCCTGGGAACTTTGGCCTGCGTTTTCATAACCACCTGTATGAACAGCTGGGTCTGAATTTTTACTATAAAGCCTTCAGCAGCCAGGACTTACCCGGCGCGATCGGCGGTATCCGCGCCCTGGGTGTGCGGGGTTGCGGGGTGTCCATGCCGTTCAAGGAGGCCGCGATTGCCTTGGTGGACGAACTCGACGATTCGGTTCAAGCCATTGACTCCCTGAACACCATCGTCAATACCAACGGTCACCTCAAGGCTTACAACACCGATTACATCGCCATTGAGCAACTGCTGAAAAAGCACGCCGTGCCCAAAGACTCCAGCTTCGCCCTGCGCGGCAGCGGCGGCATGGCCAAGGCGGTCGCCAGTGCCTTGCGTGACGGGGGGTACGCCAATGGCGTGATCGTGGCGCGCAACGAGGCCGCGGGACAGGCATTGGCCAGGAACCTGGGGTATCAGTGGCAGGCGGAGTTGGGCAGCCTGCGGCCACAGATGCTGATCAACGTGACGCCCATCGGCATGACGGGTGGGGCGGAGGCGGATGCATTGGCGTTTGAGGCTGAGGCAATCGATCAGGCTGAGACCGTCTTCGATGTGGTGGCGATCCCGGCGGAAACGCCGTTGATCGTGCGGGGGCGTGCGCAGGGCAAGCGGGTGATTACCGGGTTGGAAGTGATCGCTATCCAGGCGTTGGAGCAGTTTGTGCTTTATACCGGCGTGCGGCCTACGCAGGAGCAGTTCGAGGCAGCGGTGGCCTTCGCCCGCAGCTAAAGCCTTGCGCCAAATCCAATGTGGGGGCTGGCTTGCCTGCGATGGCGGCCTGCCAGGCGACGCCTATCTACCTGACACCCCACGATCCACTGTGGGAGCGGGCTTGCCTGCGATGGCGGCCTGCCAGGCGACGCCGATCTCCCTGACACCCCACGATCCAACTGTGGGAGCTGGCTTGCCTGCGATGGCGGCCTGCCAGGCGACGCCGATCTCCCTGACACCCCACGATCCAACTGTGGGAGCTGGCTTGCCTGCGATGGCGGCCTGCCAAGCGACGGCTATCTCCCTGACACCCCACGATCCAACTGTGGGAGCGGGCTTGCTCGCGAAGACGGCCTCACAGTCGACACCGTAATACCGAGTACATATCCATTCCTGCGGTAACGGCTACTTAGGGTTCCGCTCTGACAGCGGCTCACTTTTGAAAAGCGCAAAAGTAAGCAAAACGCTCTTGCCCCACCACTCGGCACCTCGCTTGGGCTCAGTGTGCCCGAACGCAGGCTTGAATCCGTGGGCCGCCGCCACGCGCCATCCCTGGCGCGGGGCGGCTAACCCGGCGTCCTGCCGGGTTACCCACGAATTCAAGCCTGCGTTCGGCCAGCGTGGTTTAACGGGGCGCCTGAGATCAAAAGCAGATCAAGATCAAGAGCGGCTCGCTTCGCATCGTGGTTACCGTCGATCACTTCAGAGTTGTGTAGATACCTATGGCTATCGCAGGCAAGCCAGCTCCCACATCTTTATCTGCGTTATGCCTGTTCCAGCTGCGCCAGCCGCTCTTCCAGTGCGGCAATCCGCGCTTCCAGCTCTTCAATACGCTCCACTGAGACAGCGCCCGCGCTACGCTCCACTGGGTTCCCCCTTGCGGTCATAATCGCTTCAATATCCGCCGGGTCCCCCAGCGCATGGGTGTACCGGTCTTCACGCTGCCCGGCCTGGCGCGGCACCAGCAGCGCCAATCCCCGTGCAATCAGGCGTTCGAGCTGATGCACAACCTGTTCGGCATCCTCAAAGTCATGCATGCGCCCACTGCGGGTGAGCAACTCGTTGACGGTCTGCGGCCCCCGCAAAAACAGCAGCCCGGTCAGGATCACCTGGGCCGGCACCAGTTCCAGGGCCTTGTCCACACGGTGTTCCCAGCGGTCGGCGCGGCTGCCCATTACCAGGCGCGTGAAGCCTTGGCCTTCGAGCGCGCGCAGGCTCTGGCCGACCTGGCCTTGGCTGAGGTTCATCACCGGCTCGCGGCTGGTCTTCTGGTTGCAGGCCAGCACCAGGGCGTTGAGGGTGAGGGGGTAGGTTTCCGGGTTGGTCGCCTGTTTTTCGATCAGGCAGCCCAGGACGCGGATTTCCGTGCTGTTCAGGCGCGGCTCAGGGGTGTCGGTATCGTGCTCGGCGGTCATCGCGCTTTCCCTATGCAGTGAAGCCCCTTAGCCTAAGCTTGAAAAAATAAAAGACAAGCGCCAGGCATGGCTATAATCGCGGCTGGTTCCAACCCCGCCATTACCGTGAGACTGTCATGACTATTTCCCTGTACGCCGCTTCCATCCCGGTCTTCAAGCAAATGCTCAACGCCCTCAGCGATGTGCTGAACAAAGCCGAAGCCCACGCCAGCGCCAAGAACATCGAGCCTAACGCCTTGTTGCAAGCGCGCCTGTTCCCGGACATGTTCCCGTTGGTGCGCCAGGTGCAGATCGCCGTGGACTTCGCCAAAGGTGTGTCGGCACGCCTGGCCGAGATCGAAGTACCCAAGTACGAAGACAGCGAAGTCACCTTTGCCGACCTGCAAGCGCTGATTGCCAAGGTCCTGGCCTTTGTCGACACCATCAAGCCCGAGCAGATCGACGGCAAGGAAGGCATCGAGATCGTCACTCGCCCCGGCACCCCGAAGGAGAAGCGCTTCAGCGGCCAGTCCTACCTGCTGACCTACGGCCTGCCGCAGTTCTTCTTCCACGTCACCACCACTTATGCGCTGCTGCGTCATAACGGGGTGGAAGTGGGCAAGCGCGATTATATGGGCGCGTTCTAAACTCAAGGTTCAAAAAAACCTGGGGTTGTTCTTTCACGAACAGCCTCAGGTTTTTTTATGCATGGTTGTTTTATACCAAACTCATCATTTGTTACGCATTTCGACGCAACCAATATCCAGATAGATCTCACTCACGGGCGCCTATAGAACTTTCTAGTAAAGAACCTGGAGCCTACAAACGACATGCATCTTTCTCCCATCGCAGTCACGTCGATTACCAACAACGCTTATTCCGAGCCAGCATTGGATACGACGAAGAATCAAGATGGCTCTTCCTCGAATTTGGTTGCGGTGAGCCGCACCCGCCGAGAGGTGCCGGGTAATGAAACGTCCTCCCACACCTCTGCGCGGGATCAAGCCAACAGTGAACTGGCAGCCCGTTATAGTGAGGCGTTGGAGGGCCGGACACGTGATGAAGAAACGATCATTCCGAATATTCCGGAGGCTTCATCGTTCGGCCAGTGGCGAGCGCAGCTACGTCATACCCTTAACGACAAGGACTTTTTAACCTGGCTTAAGTCGGAGGGTTATGATCCATCCTCACTCAAGATTAGTTCTGACGGCGGGCTGAGTGTCAGAAAAAATGGCGTGCTTACCTTATTTACCTTAAAAGACAACTCACCTTGGGCAACCTTTGCCGGACCGATTCTGGCCGCGCTAAAAGCTTATGCGCCCGATGGGATCAGCTACTCGGACCTGCAGGCCGAAAGTGCGCCGCTCAAGCAGGTAGCCCAATTCTATGGCGAGACGATTCATAACGACTTCACCGAAGATCAACGACGTGTCCGAGAGTTGCAAAGCAATAATGGGTTTGCCACCTCAGGGGTGGGTGAGGCGCGTACTGAAGAAGCGCTGGTGGCGCAAAAACAGCAGCTTGCCAACAAACGTGACCTGGATACTTTCAGGGATGCTTTGACCACAGCATATGTGGGAGCGGACGAGTATTTGGATAACCAAGCCTCATTGCATGACTACACTCATCGCCTTCTTCCCGACCCGCCAGTTTATGATCGTGAAGCTGGACTGCGATCCTATCTGCAATCGCAACAAATCAAGCTGGATCCTGACTCCGGCTTTCGTCTGGATAACCAACCAATGGCAGGGCGGCAGGTGAACCTCTTGCAGTTCATGACGGGTAATGGTTGGGAGCACCCCGCTGATAAAGCCGACATTAAAAACATGACCCTTGAGTTGTTACGCCCTGTCGAGTACCGACAATTGCATGGCGATTTGGGGGGCGGGTTATCGTGGCCAACGCCACTGGATACGTCGCAACAGCAGGCGATCTACGACGCTGTTTCCTATAACGCAATGGCGTTGCCTGAGTTCGACTCGTTAACATTGAGCCAGAACGCTTTCGGTTATTTGACGCAAGGTATCCAGTGGTCTGAAGCAGAGCTGAAAGATCCCCGGCAAGCGATCCTCAGGCTTTTGCAAAGCCCCGCCGCGCGTGCCATGGGCGAAGCCTTGCGTACTAAGTTTGACGGCGCAGGCAGTGCTGAGGATTGGGCGCTTTCGGCTCTGCAGATAGGTCTCAACCAGGATGCATTGTTCAAGACTGACGAAAAGAACAAGGTGGCCGGGTTTGATTTGTCGGCGCGCGAGAATTGGGGTAAGCCGCTGTCTTTTGTCCTTGAGGGGCTAACCGAGCATCTGCGCAAGTCCTATGGCCACAACGCTGCGTTGGCAGCCTACCTGCTGTTGTCGCACCACGCTCCGGAGTTACTGGTCAAAAACATCCCTGACAGTGTGACTTACGGTTCCCCGGCCTGGGTCAGCTTGAAAGCCATCGTTGCCAAATCCGAGATGCGCAATCCGGGGGCGGCGGCGACTAAAACTTATGAGCAGCTGCTCAAAGACGATCTGGACCCCATTACCGACGCTGAAAAAAAAGTGCAAGCGCTGGCTGGGAGGGAAGGCCTGATTCACTGGGCCGTGGCGGATGGAGCCATTGAAAAACGGGTAGATAACAATTACACGGATGAAGAAGTAGAACGTGCTGTGACCCTCGCCAGTGAGCGTTTCGACACCTTGATACGAGCTTCAGAAGCTCAACGCACCGAATTAGCCACGCGTCAGGCACTGGCGCTCAATGCGCTGAAGGAGAAATTTCCCGTAGAAGAATACGGGGTGATAGATTTTGAGAAGAAAACAATCTACCCAAAAGTACGGGATCGTGATTTACAAGGCCCTTACTCGATACTGGATATCTTTTTGCAGCCGCAGCAGCATGTGGAGTGGTATTCCAATGACCCTACCGTTCCTATTGAAAAAATATCCCATGAGCTCAAGTTTATGCCGTCGCCCAATGAGCTGTTTGAAAAGCAGGCTGTCGATTATTACGACGGCCTTAAAGGCGCCATGAAGGTTACCGTACAACACCAACTATCACTGCTGCCTGAGGAGGATAAGGAGGCGCTGCAGTATGGTGAGCTGAAAATTTATGGGGAAGAGAAGGTGACTCGAACCATTACCGATACAGGCACTGGAATTCATCGCCGTGTCAAAAAAGTTGAAGACGCCAAAAGCAGCTCCGTATTGATCGAAACCCTGCATAAAGGCCGTAAACGAGTGTATGAATTCAACCCATCGACAGAGGGGTGGAGGCATCGAGCAGATTTGACTGATGGTGTGAAGGTTGGGCTACAGGGCGACTGGGCTGAAATGGCTACGGGTGAGGAAGGGGTGAGAGCTATATCAAACACCCAAGTGAGTGAAATGACAGCCGACAACTCGACAGACACCAAGGAACGAGAACCCAAGCCTCAAACTTCAACAACCCTACACACCTTCACCTCGGCGAGAACGCAGCACATAGCCGATGCCGTTACGCGCCATTTTTTCAGTGATAAAGAGCGTGAACAGTTGGCCAGCGGAGCCAGAGGCGTTACCACATTCGATAGTGAAGTGACGGAGTTCGAAAAAATACAAGCTGTTACCCGTGCGCTGATACCAGGTGCAGCGGCGCTACACAGTTTTCAGCAGGGCAGAGTCGGTGAAGGGCTTAAGTTTCTTGCATTCGATATATTCGGCTTCGTTGTCGCCGGTGCCGGAGCCCTCGGTAAGATTTCCAAAATAGCGAAGGTGGGCGCAACGCTAGGGAAAGGAGGCGTTGGAGGCAGGCTGGGTCGGGCATTTGTCAGAGCTGCCAATCCGTTTGCAGGGGGGGCTGCCATTGGAACCAGAGGCCTTACAACGTTCTCCTCGTTCGCGGGCAAAGGGAGCCTTACCTGGAAAGTGATTTCGGCTAATTTCAGTGTGGATAGGGTGTATCAGTACAAGCCCAAAGACGTGATAGAAGGCACTTATCAGGGCGCCGATACATCAAAAGGTCCTGGCTCAGTTAGATGAAATCACTGGTAAGTGGTATCGAGTCGATCCGAAAACGAACAAGCGATATGGGACACCTCTTCAGGGGTTCACTGCGCAAAACTCCCCGACTTAACCTCAATACTTTCTAACCCTCGTCATAGAAAGGCCCGAGTCGGCTCAGCAGTGAACCGCTCGGGCTTTTCTTCTTTCATTCAAGCTGTTTGTTCTTCCTTGCCCAAACACGCCGCCGCCGTAAACAGTACATCGGTAGACGAGTTGAGTGCGGTTTCCGCCGAGTCCTGCAGCACGCCGATGATGAAACCGACGGCCACTACCTGCATGGCGATTTCACTGGGGATGCCGAACAGGCTGCACGCCAGGGGAATCAGCAGCAGCGAACCACCCGCCACGCCAGATGCGCCGCAGGCACACACCGCGGCAACCACGCTGAGCAGTACGGCGGTCGGCATGTCCACGGCGATGCCCAGGGTGTGCACGGCGGCCAGGGTCAGCACGGTGATGGTGATGGCGGCGCCGGCCATGTTGATGGTGGCACCGAGCGGGATCGACACCGAGTAGGTGTCTTCATGTAGGCCCAGGCGTTTGCTCAACGCCAGGTTGACCGGAATGTTCGCCGCTGAGCTGCGGGTGAAGAACGCAGTGATGCCGCTTTCGCGCAGGCACATCAGCACCAGCGGATAGGGGTTGCGGCGCAGTTTCCAGAACACGATGGCCGGGTTGATCACCAGCGCCACGAACAACATGCAGCCGATCAGCACCACCAGCAGGTGGGCGTAGCCGAGCAGGGCGCCGAAACCCGAGGTGGCCAGGGTGGAGGCTACCAGGCCAAAGATGCCCAGCGGCGCGAAGCGGATCACCACGCGCACGATCAAGGTGACGCCGTTGGACAAGTCGTCCAATACCGTACGGGTGGTTTCACCGGCATGGCGAATGGCGATGCCCATGCCAATGGCCCAGGCCAGGATGCCGATAAAGTTGGCGTTCATCAGCGCGCTGACGGGGTTATCCACCACACTGAGCGCCAGGCTTTGCAACACTTCGCCAATGCCTCCAGGAGCGCTCACCGTGGCGTCATGGGTCGCCAATACCAGGAATGACGGAAACATCATGCTGGCGACCACCGCAACCACGGCGGCGGCAAAGGTGCCGAGCAGGTACAGGAACAGGATCGGGCGGATATGGGTTTCCTGGCCATGCTTATGGTTGGCAATCGAGGCCATCACCAGCACAAACACCAGGATCGGCGCGACGGCTTTAAGGGCCGTGACAAACACCTTGCCGATAAAGCCAGTGGCGCGCGCGGCCTCGGGTAACAGCAGGGCCAGCACGATCCCGGCGATCAGGCCGATGACAATTTGGGTGACCAGGCTGACGCGCATTAAACGTTGCAACAGGGAGGGGGCAGCAGTCATAAAGAGTTGTCTCTAGTTTTTTTAGTAGGGCACAGCATTGCAGGCAGAAAGCACTGTAGGAAGTAGGCGCGAAGTCTAGCATGCTGTGGGAAGCGTCTTGTTTGCTGCGGCATTCCGTCACCCGTTTCAGTCGGACTTGGTCAAATCCAGACATGTTCTGTTAAGATTCCGCCTCTCATCTTTCCTCTCCGTCAGCGGGCCCTTAGGGCTGTCGTTGATGTCGTCGTTTCTGGAGTTTTCATGTTGTTTCCTATCCTGCTGCTGTCAGCCGCCGGTTTTACCGTGCTGACCACAGAATTCGTCATCGTCGGCCTGTTGCCGTCGATTGCTCGGGACCTGAACGTCAGCGTGTCCCAAGCCGGGCTGCTGGTGACGCTGTTCGCGTTCACCGTGGCCGCGTTCGGCCCGTTCCTCACCGCCTACTGCGCGCGGTTCCCGCGCAAGCGGCTGTTTATCAGCATCCTGATCATGTTCGCAGCCGCCAATACCGTGGCGGCATTGGCGCCGAATATCTGGGTGATGGCCATGGCCCGTTTGATCCCCGCCCTGGGCTTGCCAGTGTTCTGGGCCCTGGCCAGCGAAACGGCGGTAGACATTGTCGGCCCTGAGTTCGCCGGGCGTGCGATTGAAAAAATTGGCTTCGGCATTGTGTGCGCCACCGTGTTTGGTATTCCGGTGGGCACGCTGATTTCCGATATGTTCGGTTGGCGCACCGCGTTTGCGGTGCTCGCGGTGATCGCCCTGGCCAAGGCGTTGCTGCTGTATATCTACCTGCCGGTCACCCAGGCCAAGCACCAGCAGGCCAGCTTGCGCTCACAATTCAAGATCCTGCGCAGCCCGGTGATGCAGGGGCATATCCTGCTGTCGATCCTGGTGTTCAGTGGCATGTTCACCGCCTATACCTACCTGGCAGATATCCTTGAGCGCCTGGCCGGCTTCGACGGCACGTTGGTGGGCTGGTGCCTGATGGGCTTTGGCGCGGTCGGGCTGATCGGTAATTCCCTGGGCGGACGTGCCGTGGATCGTCATCCGTTGATCGCGTCCATGGTGTTCTGCGGGTTCATGATCGCGGGCATGGTGGCGGTGGTGCCGGCGATTCACTCGACCATCGGCCTGGCTGCGGCGATGGCGGTGTGGGGCGTGACCCAGGCGGCGATGTTCCTGGTCAGCCATGTGCGCTTGATGAAGGCTGCGCCCCATGCGCCGGCGTTTGCCGCGTCGCTGAATATCGCCGGGGCCAACTTGGGCATTGGCTTGGGTGCGATGGTGGGCGGGCATGTCATCGACACCCTCGGCCTGGGCAGCCTGGGGTTTGCCGCTTCGGGGTTTATCCTGGTGTCGATCCTGCTCGCATTGTGGCTGATGACCGCCAAACCCACGGCGCTCAATGCCTGAGTGATCAGGGCAGGGCGGTAAACAACTCCCGCCGGGCACCCTCGGTAATCGCCACAATGCCGGGGTGCTTGACCTTGCGCTCCACCGAGATTGCATAAAACGACTCGGTCACTGCATCGGTCTGGCCGATCAGCGCCACGCCATATTGGCGCACCACCTCGTCGGCGATCACGCTGGGCGCGATAAAGATCCCGCTGCCCGATTGCCCGAACGCCTGCATCAAGGCGCTGTCGTCGAACTCGCCAATGATGCGCGGTTGAATCTGTTGCTCGGCAAACCAGCGCTGCAAACGGCTGCGCACCACGGTCTCTGCCCCCGGAATCAACAGCGGTGCACCCTGTAAACACTGTGGGAATAGGCCGCCATGCTGATCAGCCAACGCCTGGGTGGCGAAAAAACTGATGCCGCATTCTCCCAGCTTCTGGCTGTAGCCCTTGATGTCCAAGTGCGTGGGCATGGGGCTGTCGGAAATCACCAGGTCCAGGCGCTGGATCGCCAGGTCGGCCAGTAAACGTTCGAGTTTATCTTCACGGCAGGTGATGCGGATCGGTTCGCTCAACTCCATGGTCGGCGCGATCAACCGGTACACGATGGACTTGGGCACCACATCCGCTACCCCAACGCGGAACGGAATCTGCTGCTCGTCAGGCTGGGCGCGCAGCATCGCCTCCAGTTCATTGCCGGTCTGGAACATCTGCTCGGCGTACGGCAGCGCCTGGCGCCCGGCTTCGGTCAGTTCAAGCTGGCGCCCGACCCGCTGAAACAGGGCAACACCATAGGTCTGCTCCAACAGGCTGATCTGCCCGCTGATGGTCTGCGGCGTGAGGTTCAACTGCTCGCAGGCGCGCACGATGCTGCCGGTCTTGGCCACCACCCAGAAGTAATGCAGTTGTCGATAATTGAGCATCGCGACCTACACTTCGTAAAAATCGAAGTATACGCGAGAAAAATACGAATTTTCCTGAACTGTTCGCCTGCATAGAATGCCTCGCTATCGAGGGGCCACTATTTGGACCCAATGGTTCTAACGAGGAATACATCATGAAACTCAATTCCCTGGGCGCGGCGTCGTTGCTTGCGCTTTCATTGATAGTGGTCAGCGGCTGTGATCAAGTCGAGAAAAGTGCGCAGCAAGTGTTGGGCAAAGCCACCGAGTCGGCCAAGCAGGCCATCGACGACACCCACAAGGCCGCCGAGCAGGCATTGAGTGAAGCAACCCAGGGCTTGATCAGCCCTGAGAAGCAGGAAAAAGACGCCGAAAACGACGCTGAATCCGACACCAAAGAAACCTAATTCCCCAGCACTACCACGTCAGGACTGACCTATGGATTACCTTTTACAACTGGCCGCCAGCCCCACCGCCTGGGTCGCACTGGCGACCTTGATCGTCATGGAAATCGTGCTGGGCATCGATAACCTGATCTTTATCTCGATCCTCACCAACAAATTGCCGGAGAAGCATCGGGCCAAGGCGCGGCGCATTGGTATCAGCATGGCGTTGATCTTGCGCCTGGGCCTGTTGAGCACCATCGCGTTCATCGTGCAGTTGACGACGCCGGTGTTCGAAGTGTTCGGCCAGGCGTTCTCGTGGAAGGACATGATCCTGATCGCCGGTGGCCTGTTCCTGGTGTGGAAGGCAACCACCGAGATCCATCACAGCATGGACCCGGAGCCTGAGGAGAAGGCCACCGTCAGCAACACCGTGACCATCGGCTTTGCCGCTGCCATCGGCCAGATCCTGATGCTCGACCTGGTGTTCTCCATCGACAGCATCATCACCGCCGTGGGCATGACCGAGCACTTGCCGATCATGATCATTGCCGTGGTGGTCTCGGTGATCGTGATGCTGGTGGCCGCTGAACCGTTGGCCAAGTTCATCAACGACAACCCGACCGTGGTGATGCTGGCCCTGGGTTTCTTGATCATGATCGGCATGACGCTGATCGCCGAAGGCTTCGGCGCCCACGTGCCAAAAGGCTACGTGTATGCGGCCATGGCCTTCTCGGCAGCGATCGAATGCTTGAACATCGCCCGGCGTAACCGGCACGCACGTTTGCTCGCTGCGCGCCAGTAACCGCTGAACAAACAGGCCGGCTGTGCTCACAAGAGCCCAGCCGGCCTTTTGCTGTCTGCTAGAATCGGCCCACTTGATAGCTTGAGGTCCCCCATGAACGAGCCGATTCGCCTTACCCAGTACAGCCACGGTGCGGGTTGCGGTTGCAAGATTTCGCCCCAGGTGCTGGAAGTGATCCTTGCGGGCAGCGGTGCACAGAACCTCGACCCCAACCTGTGGGTGGGCAATGCCTCCCGCGACGATGCGGCGGTATACGCCATCGACGACGAGCGCGGCGTGGTGTCCACCACGGACTTTTTCATGCCGATTGTCGACGACCCGTTCGACTTCGGCCGCATTGCCGCCACCAATGCCATCAGCGACATCTACGCCATGGGCGGCGACCCCTTGATGGCCATCGCCATTCTCGGTTGGCCGGTCAACGTGCTCGCCCCGGAGATTGCCCGCGAAGTGATTCGCGGCGGTCGGGCCGTGTGCGACGCCGCTGGCATTCCGCTTGCGGGCGGGCATTCCATCGACGCGCCGGAGCCGATCTTCGGCCTGGCCGTGACCGGCATTGTGCAAAAGCGCCATATGAAGCGTAACGACACGGCCACTGCCGGTTGCCGCCTGTACCTGACCAAGCCCTTGGGCATCGGCATCCTCACCACCGCCGAGAAGAAGGGCAAGCTGCGCGAGGCGGATATCGGCCTGGCGCGTGACTGGATGTGTACCCTCAACAAGCCGGGCAGCCGTTTCGGCAAGTTGGCCGGTGTGACGGCCATGACCGATGTCACCGGTTTCGGCCTGCTTGGCCACCTGGTGGAAATGGCCGACGGCAGTGGCCTGACGGCCCGCATCGACTATGCAAAAGTCCCACGCTTGCCGGGGGTTGAGTATTACCTGGACCAGGGCTGCGTGCCCGGCGGCACCTTGCGCAACTTCGAGAGCTACGCCAGCAAGCTGGGGCGTGTGCAGGAGCTGCACAAGCGCGTGCTGTGCGACCCGCAAACCAGCGGTGGCCTGCTGATCGCCGTTACCCCCGAAGGTGATGCCGAGTTTCACGCCGTGGCCGCCGAACTGGGCCTGGCCCTTGAGCCTATCGGTGAACTGCTGGAGCGACAGACCAACGCGGTTGAGGTGATTTGATGGCGACGGACATCACCGATTACCGCGACATTTTCCTCAATGACCGGCCGATGATGGATACCCGCGCGCCGGTCGAATTCACCAAGGGCGCGTTCCCCGGGGTGATCAACCTGCCGCTGATGACCGACGATGAGCGCCAGCGGGTTGGCACCTGTTACAAGCAGCAAGGCCAGCAAGCGGCAATCGTACTGGGGCATGAACTGGTGTCCGGGGCGATCAAGGCCGAACGCATCGAACAGTGGGCGCAGTTTGCCCAGGCTAACCCCAATGGCTACCTGTACTGCTTTCGGGGTGGGCTGCGTTCGCAGATCGTGCAGCAATGGTTGAAAACCGAAGCGGGCATCGAATACCCCCGCGTGGGCGGTGGCTACAAGGCCATGCGCACCTTCCTGCTGGAGACCCTGGAGCAGGCGACCGTCCAGTGTGACTTCGTACTGCTGGGCGGCATGACCGGCACCGGCAAGACCGAAGTGCTCGGCCAACTGCGCAATGCCTTGGACCTGGAAGGCCACGCCAACCATCGCGGCTCCAGCTTCGGCAAGCGCGCCACGGCGCAACCCTCCAATATCGACTTCGAAAACCGCCTGGCCGTGGATTTGCTGAAGAAGCGCGCAGGCGGTATCGAGCAGTTTGTGGTCGAGGACGAGAGCCGTATGATCGGCAGTTGTGCGCTGCCACTGCCATTGCACAAGGGGATGCAGACGTTTCCGATGGTGTGGCTGGAGGACAGCGTCGAAGGTCGCGTCGAGCGCATCCTGAAGGATTACGTGGTCGACCTGTGCGCCGAGTTCATTGGCGTGTTTGGTGATGCCGGCCAGGGGTTGTTTGCCGAGCGCCTGACCCAGAGTCTGGCCAATATTTACAAGCGGCTGGGGGGCGAGCGTTTCCAGCGGTTGCAGGCGGTATTGCAGGACGCCTTGGCCGAACAGGCACGCAGCGGCGCAGTGGACCTGCACCGGGTATGGATTGAAGGCTTGCTGCGGGAGTATTACGACCCGATGTATGCGTTCCAGCGCGAGAGCAAGGGCGCGCGTATCGAGTTTGCCGGGGAGCAGGGGGCGGTGGTGGAGTATTTGCGTGAGCGGGCAGCTCGGGTGGGGTGACCTTTGGGGCGCCATCGCAGGCAAGCCAGCTCCCACCTTCTGAAGTGTGAATACATACAAAGGTGGGAGCTGGCTTGCCTGCGATGAGGCCATCAGCCCCACTGAAAATCTAAAGAATCACCGCCCCAATCAACCCACACACCACCCCCACCAGCATGGTCAACCCGGCCACCGTCACCAGCACCCGCGCATCGAAATCCTTGCGCAGCATCAACAGCGACGGCAGGCTCACGCTCGGCAGGGTCATCAGCAAGGCCACGGCCGGGCCGGTGCCCATGCCCAGGGCCATCATGGTTTGTACGATGGGAATCTCTGCCGCTGTCGGAATCACAAACAGCGTGCCCACAATCGCCAGCGGCACCAGCCACACCAGGCTGTCGGCCATCGCCCCGTCCACATGGGGGAACAGCCACACCCGCGCCGCGCCGAGGATCAGCACCGCCAGGATATACACCGGGATAGTGCTCCAGAACAGCTGCCACAGGGTGCGCAACCAGCGGCTCAGGAACGGTTGCGATTCCACCGTACTCACGTCGGCAACGGCTTCCAGTGCGGCTTCCGGCACTTGGTCCGGGCGCGCAATGCGCTGTGCCACAAGGGACACGCCCACCACCAGCACAATCCCCGCCACCAGCCGCAACGCGGTGAAACCCCAGCCCAGCACAAAGCCCATGAACACCAGGGTGGCCGGGTTCAATACCGGGTTGGCAATCCAGAATGCCAGCGCCGCGCCGACCGACACCTGCTGGCGGCGCATGCCCGCCGCCACCGGGGCCGCGCAGCAGCTGCACATCATCCCCGGCAGGGCGAACAGCCCACCGCGCAGGGTCGAGCCCAGCCCGGCGCGGCCAAACAGGCGCAGCAGCCAGTCGCGGGGGATCAACACTTGCAGCAACGAGCCGAGGATCACCGCCAGTACGGCGGCTTTCCAGATGGCCAGGAAATACACCTGGGCATAAGCCAGCGCCGCCGCCAGGGGCGAGCTTTGCTGGTCATTGAGAATCGAGGCGCCAATGCTGTGGTTATCGGCCGCTACAAACGCCTTGAGGTAGTAGGGCGACCACTTCACATAATAGAGGCCGATGCAGGCCACCAACAGAAATAGGGCCGGTTTGCACCAGAACGCCCAGCCGCGGCTGGGCTGGGTGGAAGCGAGGTTGGGCATGGAGAGGATCCGCAGGTGAGTCGATAGGTTGGCATCATACGCCCCTGCGGCCCAAGCTTCAGATATCTGCGCTGACCTGGGTCGGGTCCGGGCAGTTTTCCCCACCGTTATTCAGCCCTTGCTTATAGTTGCGGCTGAGCAGCGAAGCCTTGCCGTTGTGCCAGGTCAGTGTCAGCACGTACAGGGAGTCGTAGTCATTGCCCGACCAATCATCGGTAATGGTGTGTTTTTCACCGGCTGCTTCGCTGGCGACTTTGTTGATCAGTTCTGGCAAGTAACCATGGGACCAGGCCGTATAGATCGTCGCGTTGCGGTACTTGTCCTCGACCAGTTCTTCGGCCAGGGCGCTGGTGTCATTGGCTGAAAACTCGATGTTTACCGGCAGGCCGAGCTTGATCGCGCTGGGGCTGATGGTGATCAAGGGGCGAATGTAGCTGTAGGAGTTATCCAGTTCGCCTTCCTCGACATTGCGCGTCGGGTTGGCAGCGAACACATAGTTGGCTTTGCCGAACTTTTCCGGCAACAGGGTCGCCAGGTTCATGGCGCGGTTCAGGCCCTGGCAATTGAGTTGGCCCAGGCCACCGGCCGGTTTTTCGCCATGGCGCAGGAATACCAGGGTTTGCACGCCATCGACCGGCTGCGCGCGGCTTTCACGGGCGTCCAGGGCGGTGACGATGGCGGCGCTGACCAGCAGCAGCGGCAACACCATGTAGGAATAACGTTTGAGTCGTGGCACAAGGCGCAGAGGCTTGATCTTCATGATAGGTTCGAGTCTTCGTGCGTCGGGTTAAGGCGGACAAGCCCGGCCCCAGTGACGCATCAGCGTCCTGCGGTGTTCCCTGTCGATAGAGCAAAGCGCCTCCTTTCATTGTTCGGGCGCTCTTTAAGAGTGCATTCGGGCGCTTTGGTTCGCCCACGCGGGATTCTATCCGGCAAATGTTGCGCAACGATGACCCATGCACGACGGCAGGCAGATGACTATCATGGGGACTTTCCGTCCAGGGGGTTCTCGATGAACGCACTCGCCGCTTTCCCGATCAACAGCAAATGGCCTGCCCAGCACCCGGAACGCCTGCAGCTGTATTCGTTGCCCACGCCCAACGGCGTCAAGGTATCGATCATGCTCGAAGAACTGGGCCTGCCTTACGAGGCGCACAAGGTCAGCTTCGACACCCAGGACCAGTTGTCACCCGAGTTCCTGTCCCTGAACCCCAACAACAAGATCCCCGCGATCATCGACCCCAACGGCCCGAGCGGGCAGCCGCTGGCGCTGTTCGAATCCGGCGCGATCCTGATTTACCTGGCGGAAAAAACCAGCCAGTTGCTGTCCGAAGACCCGGCCACCCGCTATGAAACCCTGCAGTGGTTGATGTTCCAGATGGGCGGCATTGGCCCGATGTTTGGCCAACTGGGGTTCTTCAACAAATTCGCCGGCAAGGCGTATGAAGACAAGCGCCCGCGTGACCGCTACGCCGCCGAATCGCGGCGCTTGCTGGGCGTGCTGGAAAAGCGCCTGCTGGGCCGCACCTGGATCATGGGCGACGAGTACAGCATCGCCGACATTGCGACCTTTCCGTGGGTTCGCAACCTGATTGGGTTCTACGAGTCCGGTGACCTGGTGGGCATTACCGATTTCCCTAACGTACTGCGCGCGTTGGACGGCTTTGTCGCACGTCCGGCGGTGATCCGTGGCCTGAACATTCCGAGCTGAAGCATGCCGACTTTCGATTTTCAACAACTGGATGTCTTCAGCAGCGTGCCGCTCAAAGGCAACCCCTTGGCCGTTGTGTTGGGCGCGGATAGCTTCACCGACCAGCAGATGGCGGACTTCGCCAATTGGACCAACCTCAGCGAAACCACGTTTTTACTGACGCCGCGCGACCCACGTGCTGACTATCGGGTAAGAATCTTCACCACCCTCAAAGAGCTGCCGTTCGCCGGGCATCCAACCTTGGGCAGTTGCCACGCCTGGTTGCAGGCTGGCGGTGTGCCACGTGGCGAGGAGATTATCCAGGAGTGCGAAATCGGCTTGGTGCGTATTCGCCGTCAGGGTGATGAACTGGCGTTTATCGCGCCGCCGTTGCTGCGTGCCGGCCCGGTGGAGGCGCCGTTGCTGGAGCGCGTGCGCCTGGCATTGGGCCTGGCGCCCGAGGCTATCTTGCGCAGCCAGTGGGTCGACAATGGTGCCGGTTGGCTGGCGGTGATGCTGGCTGAGCGTGATGCCGTGCTGGGCCTGCGCCCAGACTACGCGCAGCTACAAGGGTTGGCCGTAGGGGTGATCGCCCCCTGTGACCCCACGCGTGACGCGGTGGACGCGCAATTTGAAGTGCGCGCTTTTGTCGCTGGCGATGGCGCCGCCGAAGACCCGGCCACTGGCAGCTTGAATGCCGGCGTGGCCCAATGGCTCCTCGCTGAAGGCCTGGCGCCCAACCGTTACGTGGTCAGCCAAGGCACGGCGATCGGGCGAGCGGGGCGTATTTATATCGAGCGCCAGGGCGATGAAATCTGGGTGGGCGGCGCCGTGGCGTTGTGCATTGAGGGGCGTCTACAGCTGTAGATCAATGAATTGTTACGCGCCTGGCAATACACTATTGGCCCCTCGGCGTTTGTGTTGCCAGGACTTGGGGGCATAAGCTTTCGCCCCAAAGTGTTCAGCCATTTTTCAGGATTGCCATGACCAGCCAGTTCCCCCAAGCCCGCCCACGCCGCCTGCGCCGCTCCCCGGAGCTGCGTGGCCTGTTCCAGGAAAGCGAATTCACCCTCAACGACCTGGTACTGCCGATTTTTGTCGAAGAAGAAATCGACGATTTCGTGCCCATCACCAGCATGCCGGGTGTGTTGCGCATCCCCGAGAAAAAACTCGCCGGTGAGATCGAGCGTTACGCCCGCGCCGGCATCAAGTCGGTGATGACCTTCGGCGTGTCCCACCACCTCGACGCCAGCGGCAGCGACACCTGGAAAGAACGCGGCCTGGTTTCGCGCATGTCCTCGATCATCAAGGACGCCGTGCCGGAAATGATCGTGATGTCCGACACCTGCTTCTGCGAATACACCGACCACGGCCACTGCGGCGTAATGCACGGTGCCCATGTCGACAACGACGCGACCTTGGTCAACCTCGGCAAACAAGCCGTGGCCGCCGCCCGCGCCGGCGCCGACGTGATCGCTCCGTCAGCGGCGATGGACGGCCAGGTCCAGGCCATCCGCCGTGCCTTGGATGACGCGGGCTTCACCCACATCCCGATCATGGCCTACTCCACCAAATTCGCCTCGGCCCTCTACGGCCCCTTCCGCGAAGCCGGCGGCAGCGCGCTCAAGGGCGACCGCAAAAGCTACCAGATGAACCCGATGAACCGCCGCGAAGCCGTGCGCGAATCACTGCTGGACGAACAGGAAGGCGCCGATGCGCTGATGGTCAAGCCAGCCGGTGCCTACCTCGACATCATCCGCGACATCCGCGAGGCCTCGCGCCTGCCGGTGGCGGCGTACCAGGTGAGCGGTGAGTACGCGATGATCAAGTTCGGCGCACAGGCCGGGGCGATTGATGAGGACCGGGTGGTGCGCGAGACGTTGGGGTCGATCAAGCGAGCGGGGGCGGATTTGATCTTTACGTATTTTGCGATGGATTTGGCGTTGGCGGGGATTTAAGAGCGTCGCTGAACCTGTGGCGAGCGAGCTTGCTTGCGTGGGGCTGCATAGCAGCCCCGTATCTCGGCAAGAAAATTATTTAATGGCGTTCTTTAGTACTAACGCAACATGGTTTAACCACGTTTCCCCATCACTCCATTCATTAGGGTAATAGTAATAACAGCCGATATCAGAGAGTAAAAAGTCTTGAAGATCTTGCTCTGTTTTTTTGGCTGACACTAGTTTTTCTAGCTCTGATAGCACTATTGTCATCGTCTCTTCAGACGACTCCGAAATAAAAAAATCAATTACGTCGTTTGCGCTTTTATGATCATCAACCCAATCTTGATTGAAGTACCCTGCAAGAAATTGCTGCAGCTCGGGGTAGTCCTTATTCATGGGTTTGGAAACCCTGTGTGAATTCGATATCCAGTATGCATTTTTTGGTCTCTGCGAATAATTAAGTAAATTTCTTTTCCGGGTACAGGTGTCGTAGTGTTCTTTTTGAAACTTGTGCCGATTGGCTCTGGGGATGGTTGAGTGATGACTATCTGCTGGTTGTTTCCTTCTAGGAAGTCTTTGATTTTGTCTTGATTGTTATCCAATACCTTTGAAATGGCGAGTTCAGCTGTTGCGCGATCATGAAAAGTAGAGGCTGCCGGGATATGTGGTTCCTGTCTCAAGCGGTCAAGCAATTGTTGATCAGTTCTACCGACATGCTTTTGCATAAGATGTCCTCCTGCCGCCTCATGTGCGGCTAAACCTCCTCCTGGAACGATTACGCTATAAGGCCCTTCAGGGCAGCTTGTTTTTTTACAGCTTAGTCCCAGCGGATCCACCCACCCCGTGGGATTGGGCACATACCGGTACCCATTGATCCCACCCGCCAGCTTCACTGGATCTGGCGTCAAGTAACGACCAATATCCGGATTGTAGTAGCGATGGCGGTTGTAGTGCAGCCCGCTTTCCGCATCGAAATACTGCCCTTGAAAACGCAGCGGGTTGTCGATTTTGTCCACATCTAACCGGGCGATCTGGCCGTAGGCGCGGTAGTGGGCGGACCAGACGATGTCGCCTTCGGGGCTGGTCAGTTCCTGCGGGGTGCCGAGGTGGTCGAGTTGGTAGTGGTAGGGCGTTGTGGCCTGTGGGCCGAAGCCTTCCAGCAGCGCCAGTGGGCGGAAGCTGTCGGGTTCGTAGAGGTAGCTGCGATGGCAGTCAGCATGGTGCTCGGCAATCAGCTTGTCGCCTTGCCAGAAAAACTCGGTGGTTATGTCATCCACGGTCTTGCTGATGCGCCGTCCAAAAGGGTCGTAGCGATAGCTGGCGGTCTGGCCGTTGGGTTGGGTGACGCTGATGAGCCGATGCAGGCAGTCGTAGCGGTACTCAGTGACGAGTTGCTGGCCTTTGCCGCGCCGTTCGCGGATGAGGTTGCCGAAGGCGTCGTAGTCGTAATGGCGGTCGCCCTGGATCATCAGGCGGTTGGCCGCGACGATGTCCGGGCCGGGGCGGTCTTGCATGAGCAGGTTGCCGGCGGGGTTGTGGCCGAAGCGTTCCTGTACGTCTTGGGAGTGGTCGGCGCGGGTCAGGCGGGCGAGGGGGTCGTAGTGGTAGCGGTGTTCGCCTTTGCGGGTGTCGAGCAGGCGGGTGAGGTTGCCGCTTTTGTCGTAGTCGTATTGGCGTTGGTAAAGGTGGTTTTGTTGCTGCGTCACCGCGTGGGCGTGTAGCCGGTGTTGGTCGTCGTAGTGGTAATGGCTGAGCAGTTGGCCTTGCTGGCGCTGGTGTTCGCGGCCGCTGTTGAATAGATGTGAGGTGAGTACTTCACCGTTGAGTTCGACGGTGGCGAGGTGGCCGCCTTTGTCGTGGTTGAAGGTGACGCGGTTGTTGTCTGGCAGGCACAGGTTTTTCAGTTGCCCACAGGCGTCGTAGCCGTAGCGCAGGGTGCCCCAGCCTTGGTGTTCGGCGGTGAGGCGGTTTTGGCGGTCGTATTCGTAGGCCAACGCCCAGTGGCCGTCTTCGACGCTGAGGAGGTTGCCTTGGCGGTCGTAGGCGTAGTCGACAACGTTGCTGTCGGGCAGGGTTTTTCGGACGAGTCGCCCGGCGTAATCGCGCTGGTAGCGGGTGATGAGCTGACTGCCATCGTCGCCGTATTCGGTCTTTTCCAGCAGGTTGCCGTTGAGGTCGTAGGCGTAGGCGGTGCGTTGGCCGTCGAAGCCGGTTTCCTGGCGGATCAGGCCGTTGGGGTGGTAGTCGAGTTGGTAGGTTTCGCCGGCTTCGTTTTCGATCTCGGTGAGCAGCAGCCGGGCGTTGTCGTAGCGGTAGTTGACCTGGGTGCCGTCGGCGTTGAAGCGGCGGCTGATCAGGTGCAGGCCGTCTGCGTATTCGTAGCGGGTGACGTGGCCGAGTTCGTCGCGTTCGGCGATGATTTTGCCGTAGGGGTTGTAGCTGTATTCGCGGGTGGCGCCGCCTGGCAAGACGAGGCGAATCAGCCGACCGACGCTGTCCCATTCATAAACGGTCTGCGCGCCGTGTTCATCCTCACGAGCAATCTGTCGACCCAGATCGTCATAGCGATAACGCTTGATCCCACCATGGGGCAATTGCTCCTCAAGCAACTGCCCGCGCTCGTTCCACACCAGCCGATGGCAACTGCTGTCGGGGTACCAAACCCCGGTCAGTTGCCCCTGTTTGTTGTAGCTGTAGTCAGTCGAATGGCCATCGGGATCAGTCTTGCGAATGACATCGCCCTGGTCATTACGCTCATATTTCCAGACCGCTTCACCACGCCGTACAACCCGTACGAACCCATTGTCATGCTCGTAGGAAGTCGGCTCATCATCCCCCGGAAACAGCGCCACCAAACGTCCAGCGTCGTCATATTGATAGGCCGTCACCGCGCCCATCGGGTCTTGCTCGACGGTCAGCCGGCCTTTGTCATCGTAAGATTTGTAATGCTGAGCGCCGTCCGGATCGATGCGCTGCACCAACCGCGCCCGCTGGTCATGGACATACACCTCCTGGCTACCATCGGCGTTATGCACGGTGACGCGCCCGTCATCGCCCCAGGCATAACGCGTGTCCATCTGCGAAAAACTCGCCCAATGCCGCACGCAGCGCGCCGCCTTGCCCGCGCGTTCCCATTCCCAGAAGAAACTCGCACCACCGGCCAGTTGGCGTTCCAGAATGACGTGCTGATCGTCGTACCGATAGCGCTCGCTTTCACCGACAGCATTGGTCGCGCAAACCAGTCGTCCGTGTTCGTCATAGGCGTAGGAAACAACGTTCTGTTCGGTCTCCCACACGTAGGGCTCACGCCCTTTGGCACGATGAACCTGATAGTCCACCGCGACGATGCGACCCAACTCATAACGCAACAGCAACGAACGGCCAGCACCGTTATCCAGCCGCTCAATCCGCCCTGAGCGGTCCCGGCAAAGGCGCAGGCGGTTGTCATACGCATCGCTGATCGAGACCAGTACGCCATCGCGAAAGTGATAGAAACGTGAGGCCTGGGCCAGTACCAGTTCACCAGGCGCCGAACCCAAATAGATCGCCGCTTCGGCCAGGCTGTTGGTGATCGCGGGTCGAGAATCGGTGGGCAAGGGCAGGGTAGTCGAGCGGTTTTCATGGTCAGTCCACACCACCGAATCGCCCGACACCACCAGCCGATGGGCCAGCGCATGGCTCCAACCAAACCCCAACCCGCAATCGACCTCCACCGCGCTGGTGCGGTACAGCCGCGTCCATTCAAACGGCAAGATCCCGTCCAACGCACCATCGGTAAGGGTCAGCAGTTCCTCGCCCGTGACCATCGACACCGGGCAACCGTGGGTAACGGTCTTGTCCGCTGGCGCCGCCGCATCCCCCTTAGGATTCGACGCCACAGCCGGCACATCATCGACAGGCTCCTGGCGGACCAACGTGGTGCGCTGGGTCTTGCCACGCACCATCGGCACCGGGTTCGAAACCAGCGTGTCGCCAGCCTTCAACGGCACCACCGGCACTGCCTTGACCGGCGTCGTCGCACTGCTCAGCAACACTGGTTTGGCGACCTCAACATGCGTCTCCAGCCGAGGCCCCGCCACCTGCTTGGCCAACATCTCTAACAACGCCCGCGCCCGCCCGGACTTGACGTGACTGAGCAGACGAGCCCCCAATCGCACCACCACGCCCATCGCACCCAACACGCGAATCAGCAGCAGATTGATCAGCACCTCACCAGTGATTTCACCCCACAGTTCCGCCATCTCCGTAGGCGGGAGCATGCGCATCCAGCTGACCAGCGCCGACAGGTAGATAAACAGCAGCGGCTCATCACTGAGCACCAACAAGCCCTGGGCGATCGAGTCACTGCCCAGGGTCAGCAGTTCATCGAGCTCAGCTTGCGAAAGGTAGTGCAGCAGCTTTTCGCTATTGGGCTTAAGGTCTGCCAGCAGCGCAGACAGCTCGCCAATGTTGTCCCACAGGCTGTAAAGCGCCTTGCCCAACCCACTGGCAAAAGCCGCTTCCAGCAGGCGGCGCCGTTCCAGCGGGCGGGAGTCTGTGTAGTTTTTCCACTGGGCTTGGAAGGTGTCGGTCCACTCTTTGCGCAGCCGGGTTTCCAGTGCAGCGATCACCGACTGGTAGGACGCATACAGCGCCTGGACGTGATCCTGGGAAACGTTGGGGTAGAAACTCACCCGGTATTGCTGGTTGCGATCACACTCGGTGACTTCGAGGATGCCACTGGGGCCGATGGTCTTATGGAGGGGCTCGCCCAGCGGGCCGCCGTGTGGATCAACGCGTTGCACCACCACTGGCGTGTTGCCGATGGGCACGAACCTGGTGCTCTGGAACATATGCACCAGGGTCAAGGTACCTGTGGCCTGGCACGTGGCGACGGTACTGCTGGGGAACAGGGAACGATTGATCGGTGCAACCAGTGCGACGTCATCGCCGACCTTGAACACCTGTTCGACTTCCAGTGCCGAGAAGCTCCAAAAGCTTTTGGCCCACTCGTCAAAGGTGTTCAAGCAATCGCGAAAGTCACGGAAGACGCCTTCAACGTCGACCGCTTCCACGTTCATTGGCGTCAGCGCCAGCCTGCCAATGGCCGGGTTCAACTGTCGGCCCCGTCAACCGCACGCGTCACGAAAAAAACCATCTGCACTCCCTCGCACTGTTTGATCAGGCGAGGGACTTTGCAGAGGTTTGCCGGGGTGAGGAGTAGAGCTTATCCGGCAGTTGTGTGGGATGTTTCAGTTACTGCCAGGCACGGGGTTCGGCATGCCGACGAACCCCGGTTAGACTTACCTGTCGATATCTGCACTGCCCGGTCTGTCGTTAACCAAGGAAGCCCCATGTATTCAACGCGTCTGCTGCTCTGCCTCATTCCTTTGCTGGTACTGGCCGGTTGTTCCACTTCCCGTGGCCCTCAGCAGCCCGAGCGCAGTGAAGCCGAGGTGAAGGCGCAGATCGTGCGCCTGCTGCCGGCCAAGGTCGCGGACCGTAACGGTTGGGCCCAGGACATCTATACCGCCTTCGACACCCAGAAAATCTACCCCAGCACCGAAAACATCTGTGCGGTACTGGCGGTGACCGAGCAAGAGTCCACCTATCAGGTCGACCCGCCGGTGCCCGGTATGGGCAAGATCGCCCAGGATGAAATCCTGCGCCGCGCCGGCAAGGTGCATGTGCCCGCCTTCGTGGTGCGCAGCGCCTTGCAGTTGCGCTCGCCCACCGGCAAAACCTACGCCGACCGTTTGAATGCCGCCCGTACGGAGAGGGATTTGAGCGGCATTTTCGATGACTTCATCAGCATGGTGCCCCTGGGCAATACGCTGTTTGGCGGGTTCAACCCGGTACACACCGCAGGCCCCATGCAGGTCAGTATCGACTTTGCGCAGAAACAGGCGCGGGGTTATCCCTACACGGTGGACGGTACGATTCGCCGTGAAGTGTTCACCCGTCGCGGCGGTATGTACTTCGGCATCGCCCATTTGCTCGGCTACCCGGTGAGCTACGACCAGCCGCTGTACCGCTTTGCCGATTTCAATGCCGGTTGGTACGCCAGCCGCAATGCCGCGTTCCAGGCCGCGGTCAGCCGTGTTTCAGGCAAAGAGCTTGCACTGGATGGGGATTTGATTCGCTATGGCTCCTTGCTGCCCGGCACCACCGAGCTGGCGGTGCGTTCACTGGGGGCGAAACTGGACATGCGCAACCCGAGCATTCGCAGCCAACTGGAGCAGGGCGAGCAGTTGGATTTCGAGGACACCACCTTGTACAAGCGCGTCTTCGCCTTGGCCGACCAGGCGGCCGGCAAGCCGCTGCCACGGGCGATCCTGCCGGGTATAGTGCTCAAGAGCCCGAAGATCACCCGCAACTTGACCACGGCCTGGTTTGCCAAGCGCGTGGATGAGCGCTACCAGCGCTGCCTGAAGCGCTGATCAACCGCGGCGCTTGACGAACCGGCGCCACAAGCCCACCCACAACCACACCACCGGGAACGCCAGGATCACGAAGGGCAGCACATAGCTGGCGCGTTCCAGGGCGTCTGCGGTGCCGTTCACCAGGTTGTCTCCCAGGTTGCTGAACATCCGGGTGAACCTTGACACCTGGTTGGCGCCGTCGGAGGAGCGGAAGTTCAAGGTCACGCGGTTGGTGTCGAGACGGCGTTGCTGGCCGGCGGCAACCTGGGCCAATTCCTGCAGCTCGTTTTCAATACCGGCTTGCTCTTTGCTCAGGACGATCAGGTCGCTGACGGTGATGTCCTTGCGCTTGGCCAGTTCGTCGAGGCGTTGCTGCTGGGCTTGCAGACGGTCCTGGCGACGGCGCACATCCGCCACGGCATCGGCCAGGTCTTCGGCAGTGGTGATGCGCTGGCCGAGCTTACCGCCCTCGGCCGCCAGGGCGACCATCGGCTCCACACCCGTGGGCGCGATCCGCAGGATGATCTGGCCACCCTGGCTGTCTTCGGTAATGCCCAGGATATTGCAGGCGCCAAAGCGCGCCGTTTCACACGCCTCGCGAGTGGCCTGCATGCGCGGCGAAAGCAGGGCACCGGGCAGGGCCAGGGTCAATTCATGTTCATAAGCCAGTTGTGCCCCGGCCTTGCCCTGTTCGCCATTGATGACGGTGGCGCGAGAGTGGTCCTTGGGGGAACAACCGGCCAAGGCCAGGCCGGCGAGCAAGAGCAACAGCGGCGCGCGAAGCGGGTGGGAGTTGCCGTCCAGGTGGCGCATGGCGTTTCCTTGAAATGTGCGGAAGAAATTGGGCGAGATTAAAGCGGGTCTGGCCCATTAACGCAAAGCATTGCCCGGGATTTGCCCGGCTGATGGTGGTGGCTGCCGGGTCGAGGCTGGCGTACATCTCAAGCCTCATACCAGGGAAGCAACCACCATGAACGCTCAGACCGTCCCCCAAGGTTTTGTCCCATTACCGCGCAGCAGCCCGTTGCTGGAACTGCTCGGCCCGGCGTATTGCCGTGGCGAAGGTTTGCAATTGGAAGTCGGCCTGCGCGCCGATCATCGTCACGCCAACGGGCGCGGTACGGTGCACGGTGGGGTGCTGGCGACGCTGGCCGATATCGGCATGGGGTATGCCATGGCGTTTTCCAGTGAGCCGCCGTTGCCGTTGATTACCGCTAGCATGACCGTGGATTACCTGGGCGCCGTGCAGGTAGGGGAGTGGATGGTGGTGCGTTTGGAAAGCCACAAGCGCGGACGGCAGATGGCGTTTGCCACGTTGAGTTTGCAGGTGGAGGAGCGGGTGGTGCTGCGGGCGAGTGCGGTGTTCGCGGTGCCGCATGCTGACAGGCAATGAGAGCAAATGTGGGAGCTGGCTTGCCTGCGATGTCGGCCTGCCAGCCGAGACTTTTCTACCTGACACGCCACAATCCAACTGTGGGAGCGGGCTTGCTCGCGAAGGCGGCCTAACAGTCAACACAGTTGGACCGGGTACATATCCGTTATTTAGGTAACGGCCACCTAGGGTTCCGCCCTGACGGCGGCTCACTTTTGAACAGCGCAAAAGTAAGCAAAACGCTCTTGCCCCACCACTCGGCACCTCGCTTAGGCTCGGTGTGCCCGTAATCCGCCAGTGATTTGGGGGGCCGCCGCCACGCGCCATCCATGGCGCGGGGCGGCTAAACCGGCATCCCTGCCGGTTTACCCCCCAAATCCCTGTCGAATTCCGGCCAGCGTGGTTTAACGGGGCGCCTAAGATCAAAAGCAGATCAAGAGCGACTCGCTTCGCATCGTGGTTACCTGTGGGGTGCAGGTTCGACTTCTGTGTCGATTGAACGGCCGCCTTCGCAGGCGATCCAGCTCCCACCTTTTGAGCGAGTTGTTTCAGGGTGGAGCGAGAAAAAGAAAAGGCCTGGCTTTTCGTGGAGCCGGGCCTTTTCTGTGTTGCTCGTTATGTCTCACCTGTAGGAACGAGCTTGCTCGCGAAGCACTCATAGGCAACAGGTTCTACCAGGAGCGCTGCGTTATCGTTGACGTTTTTCGCGAGCAAGCTCGCTCCTACAGGTCAGTTGCGTTCGAGTGCCAGGGCTACGCCTTGGCCGCCGCCGATGCACAGCGTTGCCAAGCCTTTCTTGGCGTCGCGCTTGATCATTTCATGCAGCAGGGTCACCAGTACGCGGCAGCCTGAAGCCCCAATAGGGTGGCCGATGGCGATGGCGCCGCCGTTGACGTTGACCTTGTCCGCGTCCCATTCCAGCTCTTTGCCCACCGCGAGGGATTGTGCGGCGAAGGCTTCGTTGGCTTCGATCAGGTCCAGGTCAGCCAACTGCCAGCCGGCCTTGTCCAGGCAGCGGCGGGTGGCCGAGACTGGGCCGATGCCCATGATGGCCGGGTCGACACCCGCGTTGGCGTAGCTGGCGATACGCGCCAGTACGGGCAGGCCGAGGGCCTTGGCTTTGTCGGCGCTCATCAGCATCACAGCCGCAGCGCCGTCGTTGAGGCTGGAGGCGTTGCCGGCGGTGACGCTGCCGTCTTTCTTGAACGCAGGCTTGAGCTTGGCCAGGGATTCGGCGGTAGTGCCGGCGCGGGGTTGTTCGTCCACCGCGAAGGCCACCGGGTCGCCTTTGCGCTGGGGGATCAGGATCGGCGTGATCTCATCGGCAAAGCGCCCGGCTTCGATAGCAGCAGCGGCTTTTTGCTGGGAGGCGGCGGCAAAGGCGTCCTGGGCTTCGCGGCTGATGCCGTATTTGTCCACCAGGTTCTCGGCGGTGATGCCCATGTGGTAATCGTTGAACGCATCCCACAGGCCGTCGGTGATCATGCTGTCGATCATCTTCGCGTGGCCCATGCGCAACCCGGTGCGCGCGGCAGGCAATACATACGGGGCCAGGCTCATGTTCTCCATGCCACCGGCAATGATCACCTCGGCGTCGCCGCAACGAATGGCCTGGGCGCCCAGGTGCAAAGCCTTGAGGCCCGAGCCGCAGACCTTGTTCAGGGTCAGGCTCGGCACGGCGTGGGGCAGGCCGGCGAGGATCGAAGCCTGGCGCGCCGGGTTCTGGCCGCTGCCTGCGGTGAGCACCTGGCCGAGGATCACTTCATCCACTTGCGCCGGGTCCAGGCCGGTCTGCTCCAGCAGGCGACGGATTACGGCGGCGCCCAGTTCAGGAGCCGGAATATTCGCCAGCGAACCTTGGAAGCTGCCCACGGCGGTGCGGGTGGCAGCAACAATCACGACGTCTTGCATGGAATCTGTCCTCACTGGAAGTGCATTTCTGGAACGTGGTCCGGGACGATCAGTTTACCGGCGGTCTTGCTCACAATCTCTTCAACGCTGACGCCAGGTGCGCGTTCCTTGAGGACAAAAGCGCCATTTTCGATTTCCAGGTACGCCAGGTCCGTGAGCACACGCTTGATGCAGTTGGCACCGGTCAGCGGCAGGCTGCATTGGCTGAGCAACTTGGACTCACCGTCCTTGGAGGCGTGAGTCATGATCACGATGATGTTTTCTGCGCCAGCCACCAGGTCCATGGCACCGCCCATGCCCTTGACCAGCTTGCCGGGGATCATCCAGGAGGCGATGTTGCCCTGTACGTCCACTTCGAATGCGCCCAGTACAGTGAGGTCGACATGCCCACCGCGAATCATCGCGAACGACTCGGCAGAAGAGAAGATCGAGGCGCCGATGCGTGCGGTGACGGTCTGCTTGCCGGCGTTGATCATGTCGGCATCGATGGTGTCTTCGGTCGGGAACGGGCCCATGCCAAGCAGGCCGTTTTCCGATTGCAGCATCACTTCCATGCCGTCGGGGATGTAGTTGGCCACCAGGGTCGGAATGCCGATACCGAGGTTCACGTAGTAACCGTCCTGCATTTCGCGGGCAACGCGTTGAGCCATTTGTTCGCGGGTAAGCGCCATGATTGTTTCCTCTTATTGTTCTGGACGGGGATTATTTGCGGACGGTGCGCTGTTCAATGCGCTTTTCGAAGGTGCCGCAGATGATCCGGTCGACGTAGATGCCAGGGGTGTGGATCTGCGCCGGGTCCAGCTCGCCCGGTTCGACGATTTCCTCGACTTCGACCACGGTGATCTTGCCGGCGGTGGCGGCCAGCGGGTTGAAGTTCTGGGCGGTGTGACGGTAGATAACGTTACCGAAGTGGTCGGCTTTCCAGCCTTTGACGATGGCAAAGTCGCCGGTGATGGACTCTTCCATCAGATACGGGCGACCCTTGAATTCGCGGGTCTCCTTGCCTTCGGCAACGGGGGTGCCGACGCCGGTGGCGGTAAAGAAGGCCGGGATGCCTGCACCGCCTGCGCGCATTTTTTCTGCCAGGGTGCCTTGAGGGGTAAGCACCACCTCAATCTCGCCGCTGAGCAGTTGTTTCTCGAAGAGGGCGTTTTCACCCACGTAGGAAGCGATCACTTTGCTGATCTGCTTCTGTTCCAGCAGCACGCCCAGGCCGAAGCCATCGACGCCGCAGTTGTTGGAAACCACCGTCAGGTCGCGGGTGCCTTTGCGCTTGATTTCGGCAATGAGGTTTTCCGGAATGCCACACAGGCCAAAACCACCGGAGAGCACGGTCATGCCGTCTTCCAGGCCTGCCAGTGCTTCTTCATAGGACGCCACGCGTTTATCGAAACCTGCCATATGCACCTCTTTTATTGTTTGTGGTCCAGCCAGTGAGCTGAGTGTTGCGCCAGCGGATTGATTTGTTAAGTTGTTTTTTAAGGTTGATTGATTTAGAAAACAGCATAGTCCAGTCATCGTCCGGAGCAGCTCATGACCGTCAAACAGATGCGTGCCTTTCTCGCTGTCGCGCAAAGCCTGAGTTTTGCCGCTGCCTGCGAGCGCTTGCACCTTTCCCAGTCGGCGTTGAGCTTGACCATCAAGGGTCTGGAAGAAGGTTTGGGTGGGCGCCTGTTCAGCCGCAATACCCGTAACGTCGCGCTGACCCCTGAAGGTGAATCCCTGTTGCCCCTGGCCCGCCGGTTGATTGCCGATTGGGATAACGCCGAAGACGAACTGCGCCAGCGTTTTACCCTGCAACGCGGCCGAGTCACGGTGGCGGCCATGCCGTCGTTCGCGGGGAACCTGTTGCCACCGATCCTGAAGATATTCCGCGCCCGTTACCCTCAGGTGAACGTGACGGTGCATGACCTGATCAATGAGCAAGTGCTGGAGATGGTGCGCGACCGACAGGTGGAACTGGGGGTGGCGTTCGAGCCGTCTGAAGGCTCGTCATTGGCGTTCACGCCGCTGTACCTGGACCGCTTTATCGCCGTGGTCCCGGGAGATTCAGCCTTGGCCCAGCGCGCTGAAATCGACTGGAAAGCTCTATTGGAACAGCCGTTCATCACCCTGCAACGGCCTTCCACCGTGCGAGTGATGCTGGAAGAGCACCTGGGGGCCTTGCAGATGAAATTGCCCGTGGCCTTGGAAAGCCATCAACTGGCGACGGTGGGCAAGATGGTTGCCAGCGGTTTGGGGGTTAGCGCGGTGCCGGCGTTATGCGCCAGGCAGATGGAAGAGGCCGGAGCCCATTGCATTACCTTGACCGGCCCGGTGATCGAGCGGCCGATTGGGGTGCTGACCAAGCCGGGGCATGAACTGTCTGCGGCGGCGCAAGTGTTGTTTGATATCTTTCGAGATGAAGCGGGGAAGGGCAGGTTTCCAAGTTTCTAAACCGGTAAATACAAATGTGGGAGCTGGCAAGCCAACTCCCACATTAATTGAGTACTACTTATTAGTAGTAACGGTCGATCACTTTAACTTGCGAGCTGTCTTTGAAAGACGCCCAGGCATTGTTAAGTGTGTCGAACACCTGTTCGATAAAGTTGCGGTCAGCCGCGGCTTTCTTGCCGACATAACCCTGGCCACGGCGGTACATCTTCAGGCGCGCCGCCAGCTCACGGTTGTTACGGTCAAACTCGGCTTCTTCGGTATGGGGCGCCAGGCAGTCAATTTGCACTTCGCCCGATTTGCCAATCCACAGGATATGGTCGTCGAGTGTGTCTTTCTGCGCTGCGAACATCTCAGCCAATTCATCGATAGTTGGTTGGTTGTTCAGATTCATGTGTAAGCCCCTTGACCAGTTGGCGATCTATCAGTTGGTTCGTTAATACCAGTTAAGTTGTCTCCGGTTACTAAAACCGGGCGTCAGCGACGGGCTGCCGAATACGGGCAGGGTCTTGAAGCTGATGCATGTAGTCTTGCTGATGGACTGCTACGCAATGCTCTGATTGCGAAGACAAGCCGCGTTTGAGCGCCTTGTACCTGTCCCTCTCGGGGCCGGTCAGCTTCATCAATCTGCCTTGTGGGCAGTGCACATCCAGAAAAACAGCTCGGCGGTCAGACGAGCCTGTTCAAAACGCTTGTTACCAACGCTCTCGATCCGAGAGACGTCTAGATCATGCAAGGACAAAAAGGTTACGTCAACGGTTATGTAGTGATTATTTTGGTGCACTACATAAATTGCCGTGGGGACGGGGGAATGCGAGAAAACGTGACTTGGGCGTCATTTTTTGGAAGTGATGGTCGAGCGCCTTAACCCTTGTAGGAGCGAGCTTGCTCGCGAAAAACTCGGGCTCGCCGTGGGGTGTCAGGTTGCCCCGGTTATCGTTGACGATTTTCGCGAGCAAGCTCGCTCCTACAGGGAGAGCTGGTCGACCAGTAATGGCAGTAGTTGCTCGCAGGACGCCTGGATTTTTACCTGCAACAGCTCATCCCCCCGCGTCTTGCCCAGGTTGATAGCAATCACCGGCTTACCCTGTTCAACCATCGCCTTGCACAGGCGAAACGCCGAATAGGCCATCAGCGACGAACCCACCACCAACAATCCCTCGGCATGCTCTACCGCCGTCATTGCCTTGAGCGCCGTCGCCGGTGCGACGTTTTCGCCAAAGAACACCACATCCGGTTTCAGCCGTTCGCCATTGCAGTGGGGGCAGCGGGGCACCTGGAAGCGCTGTTCGAACGCGGGATCGAGCAAGGTGTCGCCATCTGGCGCTTGCACCGCATGAACCTGTGCCATGTGCGGGTTATCGACTTCCATCTGCCGCTGGATCGCGTCGCGCTCGCTGCGCAGTTGGCAATCCAGGCACAGCACGCGATGCAAGCTGCCGTGCAACTCGATCACACCCTGGCTGCCGGCCTGGTCGTGCAGGGTGTCGACGTTCTGCGTAATCAGCCCGCTGATATGGCCACGGTGTTGCAGCGTCGCGAGCGCAAGGTGGGCCTTGTTCGGCTGGGCAATGCGCACCCGCGGCCACCCCAGCATCGCCCGCGCCCAGTAGCGGCGCCGCGCCTCTGGAGTGGCGAGGAATTCCTGGTACATCATCGGTGGCTTGCCCCGGCGTACACCTTCACCGTCCCGGTAATCCGGGATACCCGAAGATGTACTGATCCCTGCGCCGGTCAGTACCAGAAAACGCCGGCCGGTCATGGCCCGGTGCAGGGTGTCGAGGTGGTCTTCCTGATGGTCCAGCGTGTCGAGCATGGGTTCCCCCTATTCGCCGCGGATGTACTGTTCCAGCTGCTGGATCAAGGCCGCTTGTTCGGCAATCGCTTCCTTGACCAAGTCACCGATGGACAGCAGGCCCAGCAGTTTGCCGCCTTCGACCACGGGCAGGTGGCGCAGGTGACTGTCGGTCATGATGTTCATGCATTCCTCGACACTCTTGTGAGTATCCACCGTGATCACCGGCGAACTCATCACCTCATGGACCTTGGTGGTCACCGACGAGAGGCCCTTGAGCATGATTTTGCGTGCGTAATCCCGTTCACTGATGATGCCGACCACCACGCCATCCTTGACCACAGGCAAGGCACCGACGTTTTTCTCGGACATCCGCACCAGCGCTTCAAACACGGTGTGGTCCCATTTGATGGTGTGGACGTCCTGGTTCTTCTGGTCCTTGGCTTTGAGCAGTTGTGCAACGGTCTTCATGGCGGCCACTCCGGTGTTGTTGTTGGTAGTCCAGATCCCCTACAGAATCCTAGACCGAACCCGCCGGAGCAAGGGCCAATGCGGCGTTAAACCTGTCGAAAAACGTCATGTCCCGGTTTTTTTCGGTATTTAACCGGCATTTGCCGGCTTTTTCCCGCGCTTGGGGCTGGCAGCAGCCTTACGTGGGGCGGCCTTGCGTTTCTTTTTCCACGGCGTTGCACCTCGGCCAGCGGGGCTGGCGGGGCCAGTGATGGTCATGCGCATGCCGTTGCAGCGCGCCACCTGTTTACTCATCCACGCCGCTTGCTTGGCGACGAATTCTTCCAGGCTCATTTCGCCGCTTTGCACCATGTCCAGCGCCTGTTCCCAGATGGCGGTGGTGCCGGGGTCGGCGATAGCGCGGGGCACGGCGTCGATCAGGCTGAACGCAGCCGGGGTTGCCGACAGGGCCTTGCCGTTTTTCACCAGATAACCGCGGTCCAGCAGGCCCTGAATGATCCCGGCGCGGGTGGCCTCGGTGCCGATGCCCGTGGTGTCCTTGAGTTTTTGCTTGAGCAACGGGTCCTCCACCAGCTTGGCGACGTTTTTCATTGCTTTGATCAGGTCGCCTTCGGTAAAGGGCTTGGGTGGCTGGGTCCACAGGTCCTTGAGGTTGACCTTGGCCACGGCGTAGTCGTGGCCCTGCACCAGCGTCGGCAACGCTTGGGGCGCAGGGGCTTCGCGACCTTTGGTGGGTGCCAGCGCTTCGGGCAGGGCGCGTTTCCAGCCCGGTTCGATGACCACTTTGCCCACCGCGCGCAACGCCTGGCCGGCACAGTCGAAATCGGCCTGGGTGCGGTCGTATTCATGGTTGGGCAGGAATTGCGCCAGGTAGCGCGCACGAATCAGCGTATAGACCGCACGGTGCTTGCCGGTCAGTTGGCTGATGTCCTTGCCGGCCCCGGTGGGGATGATGCCGTGGTGGGCGCTGACCTTGGCGTCGTTCCAGGCCCGCGAACGGCGCTGTGGGTCGATGTGTGGCATCAGTTCGTTGACCGCCGTGTCCGCACGGCCCAGGGCCGCCAGAATCTTCGGCGCCTCGCTGTGCTGGCTCAATGGCAGGTAACCGCAATCGCTGCGCGGGTAGGTGATGGCCTTGTGGGTTTCGTACAGGGATTGGGCGATATCCAGGGTTTCCTGGGCGCCCAGGCCAAGCTTCTTCGAACAGATCTCCTGCAAGGTGCCGAGGTCGAAGGGCAGGGGTGCCACCTCGCGCATGCGTTCGGTACGCAGTTTCACCAGCCGCGCCGTGGCGGCGTTGAGCATGGCGTCGGCGGCGTCCCGCGCCAGTTGCGGGTTGAGGCAACGGCCCTGGTCGTCACAGGCATCCTCAGGGGCGCGCCATTGGGCGGTGAAGGTCATGCGCTCGTGGCGCAGGTCGACATCGATGGCCCAATAGGCCACCGGCACGAAGTCGGCGATGCTGCGATCACGGTCCACCACCAGGCGCAGGGTCGGGGTTTGCACCCGGCCTACCGGCAGCACGCCCTGGTAACCGGATTGGCGCCCCAGCAGGGTAAACAGGCGGCTCATGTTCATGCCGATCAGCCAGTCGGCACGTGAGCGCCCCAGGGCCGAGTGATACAGGCTGAAGGTTTCTGCACCGGGTTTGAGCGCCGCCAGGGCCTTGCGAATGGAGGCGTCGTCGAGTGCCGACAGCCACAGCCGCTGGATCGGCCCGCGGTAGCGGCAATGCTCCACCAGTTCACGGGCGATCATCTCGCCTTCGCGGTCGGCGTCGGTGGCGATCACCAGTTCCTTCGCTTCCCCCAGCAAGCGCTTGACGGCCTTGTATTGGCTGGCGGTCTTGGGCTTGACCAGCATCTTCCACTTTTCCGGAACGATCGGCAGGTCGGCCAGCACCCAGCGTTTGTACTTGGCGTCGTAAGCGTCGGGCGGGGCGGTTTCCAGCAGGTGGCCGATGCACCAGGTGACCGTGACTCCGTTACCCAGCCAGCAGCCAGCAGCCATCGCCGCGGCGGCTGGCGCCGAGCACGGCCGCGATATCCTTGGCCTGGGAGGGTTTTTCACAGAGGTACAGCCGCATGGTCATCACATCAGATCAGGTTGATGCCTTGCAGGATGCTTATTTGAAGGGATTTGAGCAACCATTATCTGTATGGATGTACAGCAATTTGTGTGAGCATCGCACACCGCTGTAGGAGCGAGCTTGCTCGCGAAGAACCTGAGAGCGACGCGAGGCACCAGGTTCCCCGCGTCATCGTTAACGATCTTCGCGAGCAAGCTCGCTCCTACAGGGGGGGGTATCAGTTGTTTTCGATATCCACATGCCGGGTTTCTTTCAGGCAGAACAGCCCGACGATCAGGCTCACGCCCGTCACCACCACCGGGTACCACAACCCGTAGAAGATATCGCCGGTGTACACCACCAGGGCGAACGACACGGTCGGCAGAAACCCGCCAAACCAGCCGTTACCGATGTGGTAGGGCAGGGACATCGAGGTGTAGCGGATGCGCGTTGGAAACAGCTCCACCATCAGCGCTGCCAAGGGCCCGTAGCACATGGCGGCGATGAAGATCAGCACCACGATCAGCACCACCACCATCAGCTTGTTGACCTGGGCCACATCCGCCGATGACGGGTAGCCGGCCAGGGCCACGGCGCCACGCAGGGCCGCTTCGTCAAAGCCATCGATACGCACATCGCCCACGCTCACTTGCACCGGGCTGCCCGCAGGGGCGGCGGCGCTGCTGTAGGGCAGGCCCTGTTTGACCAGGAAGGTTTTGACCTTGTCGCACGGGCTGTCAAAACGGGCCTTGCCCACTGGGTCGAACTGGAAGGTGCAGGTGGCCGGGTCGGCCAGTACGGTGATCGGCGCTTGTTGGCTAGCCTGGTCCATCGCCGGGTTGGTGTAGTGCGCCAGGCCCTTGAAGATCGGGAAGTACAGCACGGTCGCCAACAGCAGGCCGAGCATCAGCACCGGCTTGCGCCCGACCTTGTCCGACAGCCAGCCAAACAGGATAAAGAACGGCGCGCCAATCACCACGCTGATGATCAACAGCATATTGGCCAGGGCCGGGTCCATGCGCAGGAACTGGGTGAGGAAGAACAGCACATAAAACTGCGCCGCGTAGAAGGTCACCGCCTGCCCGCCGTTGATGCTGAACAAGGCGATCAGCACCACCTTAAGGTTTTCCCACTTGCCGAACGACTCGCGAATCGGCGCCTTGCACGCCTTGCCTTCCTCTTTCATTTTCAAGAAGGCGGGCGATTCGTGCAGGCTCATGCGGATCCAGGTCGAGATGCCCAGCAGCACGATGGAAAACAGGAACGGAATGCGCCAGCCCCACACTTCGAACTGATCGCCGGTGAAGTAACGGCAGGCCAGCACCACCAGCAGCGACAGCAGCAGGCCGAGGGTGGCGGTGGATTGAATCCAGCTGGTATGCAGTCCGCGTTTGCCCGGTGGCGCATGCTCGGCCACGTAGGTAGCGGCGCCACCGTATTCACCGCCCAGCGCCAGGCCTTGCAGCATGCGCAGCACGATCAGGATGATCGGTGCGGCAATGCCGATGCTGGCGTAGGTCGGCAGCAACCCGACGCAGAAGGTTGCCACGCCCATCAGGATGATGGTCACGAGGAAGGTGTACTTGCGCCCGATCATATCGCCCAGGCGGCCGAACACCAGCGCACCGAATGGCCGCACCACAAAGCCTGCGGCAAAGGCCATCAAGGCAAAGATAAACGCCGTGGTGTCGTTGACCCCGGCAAAGAACTGTTTGCTGATTACCGCCGCCAGGGCGCCGTAGAGGAAAAAGTCATACCACTCGAACACCGTCCCCAGGGAGGAGGCGAAGATGACCTTTCTTGATTCGTTGGCGGTACTTGCACTGGCCGCCGAGCCCAGGGGTTGAGCATGTTCTGACATCGGGTGTCCCTCACAGTGATTATTTATTGTTGTTCCACTGTCGGCGCCAACCTCAGCGCCGCTATTTTTTCAACGTCAACGATTACGCGGGGTGCCCTGTAGTGCGCGGTGCTGGTGGGTTTTTCGCGAGCAAGCTCGCTCCTACAGTGTTTGGGGACAGGATTAGCTGCGCGGCTTTCTCCGCGATCATCAGCGTGGGTGAGCAGGTATTGCCGGAGGTGATGCGCGGCATGATCGATGCATCGGCAATGCGCAGGCCGGGAATGCCGTGTACGCGCAGTTGGTTGTCGACCACGGCGTCCTTGTCATCGCCCATGCGGCAGGTGCCCACCGGATGGAAAATCGTGGTGCCGATCCGCGCAGCGGCCTCGTGCAGTTGTTCTTCAGTTTGCAGGGCTTGGCCGGGCAGGTATTCCACCGGTTTGAACTGGCTCAGGGCTGGAGCGGCAACGATGCGCCGGGTCAGGCGAATGGCGTCGGCGGCGACGCGCAAGTCCTCTGGGTGGCTGAGGTAATTAGGCTGTATCAGCGGCGCATCCGCCGGGTTGGCCGAACGAATATCCACCCGGCCGCGGCTTTGCGGGCGCAGGTCGCAGACCGACGCGGTAAATGCTGGGAAGCCGTGCAACGGTTCGCCAAAGCGCTCCAGGGACAGTGGCTGGACGTGGTATTGCAGGTTGGCCGAGGCTTGCTCCGGGCCGGAGCGGGCAAATGCGCCGAGCTGGCTGGGCGCCATCGACAGCGGGCCGCTGCGGTCGTACAGGTAGCGCAGGCCCATGCCCATCTTGCCCCACAATGTGCCGGCGATCTGGTTCAGGGTGCGGGCATTTTCCAGTTTATAGATCAGGCGCAGTTGCAGGTGATCTTGCAGGTTGCCGCCAACGCCTGGCAGTTCATGCACTACGTCGATACCCAGGGGCTTGAGCACTTGGGAAGGGCCGATGCCTGAGCGTTGCAGAATCCCCGGCGAACCCACCGAGCCCGCGCACAGCACAATCTCCTTGCGCGCCTTCCAGCCCATCGACTGGCCGTGTTGACGCCCCAGTACCTGCGAGGCACGACCGTTTTCCAGCAGCACACGCTCAACCTCTACCTCCGTCAGCACGGTGAGGTTGGGCCGCTGGCGGATCGGCTTGAGAAACGCCTTGGCCGCATTCCAGCGCACACCGGCTTTCTGGTTGACCTGGAAGTAACCGCAGCCCTCGTTGTCGCCCTGGTTGAAGTCATTGATATTGGCGATGCCGCTTTGGGCCGCCGCCTCACGAAACGCATCGAGGATCGGCCACGACAGGCGCTGTTGCTCGACGCGCCACTCGCCGCCCTCGCTGTGGAATTCAGAGCCGCCGGCAAAATGGTTTTCGCTCTGTTTGAACAGCGGCAATACGTCTTTCCAGGCCCAGCCAGCGTTGCCTGCCGCCGCCCAGCCGTCGTAGTCCTGGGCCTGGCCGCGCATATAGATCATGCCGTTGATGGACGAGCAGCCGCCCAGCACTTTGCCCCGTGGGTAGCTCAAGGCGCGACCTTGCAGGCCAGCTTGGGATTGGGTCTTGAAGCACCAGTCGGTGCGGGGGTTGCCAATGCAGAACAGATAGCCGACGGGGATATGGATCCAGGGGTAGTTGTCGCGGCCACCGGCTTCAAGCAGCAGGACACGGTGAGCCGGGTTGGCGGACAGACGATTGGCCAGCAGGCATCCGGCAGGGCCGGCGCCGACGACGATGTAATCGTATTCAGCAGTTGCATTGGGCATCTGGGGTCTCGCTTGTTTTTCTTATTGGCCCCATCCTAGTTGTTAGTTTTCGTCTTAAAAATGTTAGTTTTTACCCACCTGCTGTGCGTTTTTAAACAACGCCGGCTGGCTCAGGCACTGGAGGCGATATGTTCGACTGGAATGACCTGCGGTTTTTTCTCGAGTTGCAGCGCAGTGGCCGCCTGCTCACCGCCGCCCAACGCCTGAAAACCACGCATGCCACCGTGGCCCGGCATATCGACGCCATCGAGAAAAGCCTCGGCACGGCGTTGTTCGTGCAACATGCCCAGGGCTATGAACTGACGCCTGCCGGCGAAGCGTTGCTCAAGCATGCCGAGGCCATGGAGAACGTAGCGCTGCTGGCCGAAGACGAACTCACCCATTCTGCTGCGCCCCTGGGCAAGATCCGCCTCGGCGTGGCCGAAGGGCTGGGCGTGATGTTTTTGGCCGCGCGCATGGGCGGGTTGTTTGAACGCTATCCAGGATTGGAGGTGGAGCTGGTCGCGGTGCCGCGTTTTGTCAGTATTCTCAACCGCGAAGCGGAGATCAGCATTCACCTGGAGCGCCCCAGCGCCGATCAATTGGTGACGCGCAAACTTACTGATTATCGCCTGGCGCTTTACGCCAGCCGTGGCTATCTGGCGCGCAACCCGCCTATCGAGAAGCGTGAAGACCTTGCTGCCCATGCCTGGATCGATTATGTCGATGACCTGCTGTTCAGCCAGGAGCTGAAGTTCCTCAACAGCTTCTGCCGTAACCCCAAGGTGGTGTTCCACAGCACCAGTGTGATTGCGCAGCACCAGGCGGCGCGTTCGGGGTTGGGCATTGCGGTGTTGCCGTGTTTTATGGCGGCTGGGGATGGGGAGTTGGTGCCGTTGCTGCCGGCGGAGGGCATTCAGCGCAGCTATTGGATCAGCTCGCGCCGGGAGTTGCACAAGTCGGTGCGGTTGCGGGTGTTGTGGGATTATGTGGTGGAGTTGTGCGCGCGGGAGCAGGGCCTATTGCTCGGCGAATCTCGCTGACACACACGCGGATTAAAATGTGGGGGCTGGCTTGCTTGCGATGACGGCCCGACAGCCGATGCATATCTACCTGACACCCCGCGATCCCTCTGTGGGAGCTGGCTTGCCTGCGATGGCGGCCTACCAGCCGACACTTCTCTATCTGACACCCCACATTCCAACTGTGGGAGCGGGCTTGCTCGCGAAGGCGGCCTGACAGTCAACATAGTTGGACCGGGTACATATCCGTTATTTAGGTAACGGCCACTTAGGGTTCCGCCCTGACGGCGGGTCACTTTTGGAAGGACCCAAAAGTAACCAAAAGGTCCTCGCCCCACCACTCGGCACCTCGCTTAGGCTCGGTGTGCCCGTAATCTGCCAGTGATTTGGGGGGCCGCCGCCACGCGCCATCCATGGCGCGGGGCGGCTAAACCGGCATCCCTGCCGGTTTGCCCCCCAAATCCCTGTCGAATTCCGGCCAGCGTGGTTTAACGGGGCGCCTAAGATCAAAAGCAGATCAAGATCAAGAGCGACTCGCATCGTGGTTACCGTGTGCTGCTACAACCTGCAAAGTTGGAGATACCTACGGTCATCGCAGGCAAGCCAGCCCCCACATTTGGATAGGGGGTGTGTCAGGGGCACCTTAGAACTTCACCACCTGATGCACCTGCTCGGCACAGGCCCGAGCTTCTTCAATCATCTTGCCGAACGCATCGCTGGTGACTTCGGCATGGGTCAGCCAACGTTTTTTCTGGCTCAGGCGATAGTGATAGCGCAGTGAGCCGTCTTCCAGTTTTCCGTCCAGGTCGAGGTCGTACCAGGGCGAGCGCACCTTGCAGCCGGGGATGGCTTTTTCCATCTTCCCGCCTGTCAGGGTGTAGGTGTAGTCATAGGTTTCGGGGTTGCCCAGGTAGAGGTCGGCCTGTTGCCCCTGGCGGCGATAGTTGACGTAACCTTCCCAGCGGTCTTTCAAGGACGGGTCGGTGTAGACATAGTCATTGGCCAGTTTTTCCAGGGCGCGCTGATCGTTCATGCGGGCGCTGACGCTGTAGCCGTCATGTACCACAAAACGGGTGGGTTCGCGGGTGATCTGGCAGTCGCTGATGTCGTTGCCGAAGTTGGCGCAGATGTTCTGGTCGGTGGCGGTGGTGCCTTGCTGGCGGTCGGCGACGCTCAGTTGCATCAGCGGCAGGCGGCTGAAGGTAATAGTCGCCTTGACCGCGCCATCTCCCTCTTTGCCGTATTGCACCTGTTTGTCCAGGCGTATCGAGACTTCGGGGCGCTCCAGTGGGATGTGTTCTTCGCGCACCTGGCTCTGGGCGTCGTTGACCAACACCCAGCGGTCCTGAATATCGGGCATGGTCTGGCCAGGGGCGAAGACCGGGTTGGTCGGGTCAAGCCACCACACTTGGCCATTCACTTCGGCACGCACGATGGCGTGGTTCGGCGCCTGGGTGCCCGGAATCAGCAGGGCATCGGCCACGTCGCCACGGCTGACCCACGCGGTCTCCGCCTTGATGCCGCTGGCTTTGAGCATGGCCGTCAGCAGCGTCGCCAGGTCCTTGCAGTCGCCGTAGCCGTGCTGCTCGATTTCCGCCAGGCTGAACGGCACGTAGCCGCGTTCGGTTGCGCGCCAGTCACCCAGGTAGCGGTAGTGATCATTGATGTGCTGCATCATTGCGGCCACTTGCTCAGCCGGCGCCAGGCTGCGTGCGGCGGCCACGGCGGCGGCGGCTTGCGTCGGCAGGTTGGCGCCGAGGATCTGGTTGTAACGCTGGGCAAAATCACCGAAGTACGCCTGGAGGTCCACGGCGCTGCCCACTTCCAGGCGTGGAACGCGCAGCAGCGCGGCGGCGGAGGATTCATTGATGTAGTTGAGGTAGATCGGCGCTTTAAGCGCCACGTCCAGGGTTTTGCCGTTGCTCGAAGGGGTCACGTTGAAGGCGTCGAACATTTCACTACGCCACTGGATCGGGCGTTCGGCGGTAAAGCGCGCCTTGAAACGATCGCGGCGGGCCGCGCCGGGGCCGAACTTGAGCACGTAATGGAACTGGCTCATCAGCGGTTTTGCCGGATAGTGGTGGCGTACGGTGTAGCGGATCTTGGTGCCCACGCGCAGGTTGGGGAAGGCCAGGGAGGTTTGCTTCTCGCGGCTGAAACCCTGGTCTGGGTTGGGCGCGCTGCGGGTATCGATTTGCGTGGCGGCGAGGGCGACCGGCTTGGCGCCAGGCTGGGTGGACTGGGCGCTGATTACTTCAAAGGTATCGCCTTCGGCGTAATCGAAATCGATGCGCGAGAGCATTTCGCGGCCGTTGGGTTTGAGGATCGTGTAGCGGTAGGTGGTGGTGCAGTCGGTGCTGGCGTCGCGGTTGAAGTGGCAGTGCAATTCGGTGTCGTTGGCCAGTGGAGCTTCGGCTAGGGGTTGCAGTGCAGCGCTGACGGAATGGGAAACCAGCCCCATACTGATAGCAATCAAAGGGCGGTGAAACGAAAAACGGTACATGGGCGCCTCGGGTGACACATTGAAACAGCTACCCGGCGGGTAGCGAGAAGGCGCCGGATGATAATGGATCTCAACGGCAAAGGCCAGGATTGTTCGACAATTTTTAAGCCTGAAAGGCCCGTGCTAGAGCCTTTCGTTGATTTGGATCAAGGTTTGTATACCGCCGCCAGCGCGGCGCGTGTTTAGAGAAACCAGCGATATTCGCGCGCATGAATTTCTTGCTGAAAAGCCAAGTGATCCTGGCGTTTGTTCTCGCAATACACGTCGACAAATTCCGCGCCCAGCTTGTCGCGCAGCACCGGTTGCTGCTGCATGGCACGCACGGCGTCGAGCATTTCCACCGGGAAATCGGTGCCGCTGTTGCGGTCTTCGTTCAGGGGCGCGATGGGTTCGCGCTTGGCCTCAAGCCCGTGCTCAAGGCCCACCAGGATTGCCGCCAGCACTAGGTAAGGGTTGGCATCGGCGCTGGCCAGGCGGTGCTCGATCCGCAGGTTGCGCGGGTCGGACTCGGGGATGCGCACACAAGCATCGCGGTCTTCAAAGCCCCAGCTCGCCCGCGTCGCAGCGTTGACCGTGCCGCCCAGGCGGCGGAAGGCGTTGTGGTTGGGCGAGAAGATCGGCATGCAGTGGGGCAGCAATTCCAGGCAGCCGGCCACGGCGTGGCGCAATGGCTGCTGCTGATGGGCCGCGAGCAGGTTATTGCCCGCTGCGTCGTAAAGGCTGACATGCACATGCATGCCACTGCCGGGAAATTGCAGGTAGGGCTTGGCCATGAAGCTGGCGCGGTAACCCTGCTTGAGCGCCACGCCACGGGTGCTACGGCAGAACAGGGCGGCCCAGTCGGCGGCGCGCAGGCCGTCGTCGCAGTGGCCGAAGTTGATCTCGAACTGGCCGGGGCCGATCTCGGCGGTGATCACCGTGATGTCGATGCCTTGGTCCTTGGCGGTTTGCGCCATGTCGTCGAGCACGTCGCTGAAGCGCGACAGCCGTTCGATATGCAGGTTGGGCTGGTCGTCGGCATCCCCACTGAGCGGGTCGCGGGCAAATTGCGGCAGGCCGTTTTCCAGCTGTTTATCGAACAGGTAGAACTCCAGCTCAAACGCGACCACGGGGTGAATGCCCTGGTGCTGCAAGCGTTCCAGCACCTTGGCCAGGACTTCGCGGGGTTCGAATTCGATGGGCGCTTCGGTGCCGTCCGAGGTGATGAGCATTTGCCCTAATGGCTGCGATTCCCAGTTCACCGGTTTGAGCGTGCCCGGCACCAATCGGCGATTGGCGTCCGGGTCGCCATCGTTGAAGCAGTAGTCGCCAATCTTGAACAACCCACCCTGAGCCCCCAGCAATACCGCGTTCTGCGGCAGCTTAAGCGGGCTGCCGGCTGCGACTTTCTCAAGCATCTCCACCGGGTAGCGCTTGCCATAGAAATGCCCGGGAATGTCCAGGGCGATCAGGTCGACATAGCGCACGTCGGGGTGGTTCTGGCGGAAGCTGCGTACTTCGGCCAGCAACGTGGAGGATTGGCTTTTCACGGGTGCAGCTCCTAGTTGTAAACCCACAAGACGCGGGCGGGCAGGTCGGTGAGGTTGGCATAGCGGCAGTGGGCGAAACTGGCCAGGTGGAAACTGTCGCCAGCGTGGAGGGTGACCGCATCGGGCTCACCCTCAACCCACAGCGTCAGCTCGCCCTCCAGCACAAAACCGGCCTGCTCGGCGCGGTCGCTCATGCTTTGCTCGCCGCTGTTGGCACCGGGGGCCAACAGGCTGTCGAGCATCGAAAACGCGCCGTTCATACTCGGCGACACCAGGATGTCGGTGATGCCATTGGCGTAATACACCGTGCGCCGCTCGTTGGGGCGGGTGACCCAGTCTACTGCCTTTGGTTTGGGCAGGCTGTAGAAGTAGGTGGTGGGCACGTCGAGGGCGTGGCTGATGGCGGTCAAATCGGCCACGGTCGGGCGCGACAGGCCACGTTCGACCTGGGAGAGAAACCCCACCGACCGCTCGATTTTTTGCGCAAGTTGCGCCAGGGTGAGCTTCTTGTGCTTGCGCAGGTCGTGGATCAGCGCCGCGAGGGTGGCGAGTTCTTCTTGTGGGGTCATGAAATTTATGTCGAATAATTTCATGAAAAATTACAGCATTATTTTCACGATCGCAATCTCTGGCCACAGGAAACAAGGCTGAATGATTGCGCGCCGCCGCGGTCGGAACCTGGGTATGCATCATTAATTGAAGGAGCACCCATGAAATCCAGAACTCTAGCTGCCTGTGTTCTCGTCGCTGCAAGCTTGTCTACCGCCAGTTTCGTGGCGCAGGCCGGCGATACCCCTCAGGAAACCGTGCAACCTTCAAACATCAACGCTCGCGACTTGAAAGAGGGCGACCGCGCGCCGGATATCCTGATGCGCAAGGAGTCGGCCATCAGCGATTGGAAAAAGCGCGGCCTCAAGCAGCCCGAAGAAGAAAGCCAGTGGGCGCGCGTAGGCGACAAGTACGTCCTGCTCAAGACCACCAACGGCACCATCCTCGAGATTACGCCAGTCAAGAAATAATCCCGCCGGGGCACCTGCTCGTTTCATGTCTCTTGCGTTAAGGTAACCGACCGCAATGGTCGCGTTACCTTTGAAGAATGAGAGCAGGATGCTTGCCACCATCAGAAACTACCCCCGCACCGTGAACCTGCTGCTGTGCGCCACGTTGTTGCTGACGCTGGCCAAAGCCATCACCTTTCCCTACCTCGTGATCTACCTCACCAGCCATTTTGGCCTGGACATTACCCAGGTCGGCCTGGTGATCGGCAGTTCGTTGATCGTCGGTTCGCTACTGAGTGTCTACGGCGGTTTCCTGGTCGACCGCATCAATAGCTATCGCCTGTTGCTCGGGTTGAGTCTGGTGTTTGTGCTGGGGTTTATCGGCACGGTGCTGGCGCAGAATATCTGGGCGTTCTATGGCTGCCTGATCCTGATCAACCTGGCCTACGCCGTCATCGATATTGCGGTGAAAGCCGGCTTCGCCAGCCTGCTGCCCGAAGACGCGCGCAGCGAGGTGTTTTCCATCAAGTACACCCTTACCAATATCGGCTATGCCGTGGGGCCGTTCTTTGGCGCGATGGTGGCCAAGCTGGATATCAGCTTGCCGTTTATTCTGTCGGCGCTGTTGGGGCTGGGGTTTTTCCTGCTGTATGGGCGTTGGGGTGACCGCACCTTGGCCACTGCGGACGCTACGCAAAAGCCGGTGCCGTTCCTCGCCGTTGCCCGCGTACTGCTGCAGGACCGCCGGCTGGTGTGCTTCACCCTCGGTGGTTTACTCAGCGCGGTGGTGTTCGGCCAGTTTACGGCCTACCTGTCGCAGTACCTGGTGACCACCACGACCGCCGAATACACCTACACGGTGATCAGCGCGGTGCTGACCACCAACGCTGTATTGGTGATCGCCTTGCAGTACCTGATTGGCCGGCGCATCTCGCACCGTTACCTGAGCCAATGGCTGATCGCCGGCTTGAGCATGTTCATGCTGGGTTTGATCGGCTTCGGGCTGTCCACCAGCGTGGTGGGGTGGGTATTGGCGATGGCGGTGTTCACCGTCGGTGAAATCATCGTGTTCCCGGCCGAGTACATGTTTATCGACCGAATTGCCCCGGACCACCTGCGGGGCATGTATTACGGGGCGCAAAACCTGTCCAACCTCGGCGCCGCGCTGGGGCCGGTGCTGTGCGGGCTGGTGCTGGCCAGCCTGCCGGCCCATTACATGTTCTACATGCTGGGGGCGTTTATCGTCGCCGGCGGGGTGTTTTATTTCATGGGAGCGGCGATAAAGGCAGATCATCCAGCGTGAGCTTGCCGACGTTGTTGCTTTGCAGCTCGTAGCGCAATTCGTCAACCATCTTCGCTACTTCCTGCGGGGTCTGGAGGCGGTTGGTGCTGATGCCGGTCACCACCAGGTCGACGCGGCCAGTCTCGGCGTCATAGACCTTGAGGGTCAAGGAAGCGTCCCGGCACAGGGTAAATTCGCACGTCAGCGGTGACAGGCCTTCTTCGATGCAGTTGCGCAGTTGAGAGAGGGTAAACATGCGGGTTCCTTCTAGGCATAAATACGATCCCTTGAAGGTTATTGCTTGCACCGCCGCTCAATAAGGCGAATTCGCACTAGACGCACTAGTGCATTTGCACGGTCAGGGTTTGTTTTTCAGGCGCAAATCACCGGCAAACAGCCCGCGTTCACGGGCCCAGACGATCGCTGCACTACGGCTGTGCACCCCCAGCTTGGAATACACCGTGGCCACATGGTTACGCACGGTGTTAGGCGCCAGTTTCAGGCGCGAGGCGATCTCTTTGTCCGCCAGGCCCTCGCAGATCAGGCCCAATACATCGCGCTCGCGGGCGGTGAGGTCGGTGAAGGAAACATTCGGCAGGTTGGGGCTGTTGACGCTCTTGGCGTTGGCCAGCTTCTCGATCAGGGTCTGGCTGAACCAGGAGGCGTCCTGCATGACTTCCTCGATGGCCGCTACCAGCTCCAGCTCCGAGCGTTTGCGTTCGGTGATGTTCATCAGCACCATCAGGTAGCAGGGCACGTCCTGGATAATCACGGTGTCTGCGGACACCACGCAGTCGATCACCTCGCTGCCTTTCTTGCGCACCTTGAGGTCCTGGCCTTCAAGGTTGCCGGCTTTTTCCAGGGTAGCGAACAACTGTGCGCCGGCCTGGGGGCTGTCGATGAAGTTGATGTCTTCGATGGATTTGCCGATCAGTTCCTCGCTGATGTAGCCGGTGATGCTCATAAAGGCTTCGTTGATGTCCACCACCTGGCGGTTGTCGGCACTGCACACCAGGGTCGGCACGGGCGTCAGACGGAAGGATTTGGCGAAGCGCTCTTCGCTCTGGCGCAGGGCGATTTCGGCTTTGCGCCGTGGCTCCAGGTCGGTGAAGGAAAACAGCATGCAGTCTTCCTCGTTCATGTCCAACGGTTGGCCGGCGACGATCACCAGTTTACTGCCACCTTCGGGCAGTCTCAGTTCGGCCTGCATCTGCGGGATGGTCGCGCCTTCGCCCAGGCGCTGGATCGCCAGGTCCTTGCGCTCGGCCTGTTCCAGCACATCCAGTTCATACACGGATTTGCCGATGACCTGGTCGCGGTTGTAGCCGGTCATCTCCAGAAAACCCTGGTTGACCTTGATGTAGCGCAAGTCGCTGAGGCGGCAGATCACGGCGGGCGCCGGGTTGGCGTTGAAGGTTTTCTCAAAGCGTTGCTCGGCGCTGGCCCATTCGGTGGCGTCGCTGAGGATCAGCACCAGCAACTCCGGCTCACCCTGGGCATCGGTCAGCACCAGGCTGCGCAGGCGATGTACCCAACTGCGGTGTTCGTCGTCGGCGGGTGTGACTTCCACCACCACATCGCTGAACTCTTCTCCGGCAGCCACGCGGCTGAGGGGGTAGCTGTCCAGTGGCAAGGGGTGGTTGTTGCGATAGCGCAGGGCAAAGCGCTTGGCGTACGCCTCGGTATTGGCGCCCAGTTCCTTGACCTCGCTGACCCCATGCATGGTCAACGCCGCTTCATTGGCCCACAGAATGGTCTGGTCGACCTCGGCCAGGATCACACCGTCGGACAGTCCCGAGATGATGGTCTGCAGTTGGCGGCGGTTGGTTTCTTTGGCGAGAACATCCTGGGTCATAACGTCTCCGATTAGGGCAGGGCAAGGCACATTGGGTTACGACATCCCGGCTTCAGGATAGTGCAGAGTAATTGCCTACGGGGCAGTGCGAATGCACCAGGGCGCCTGGTGCATATGGGCCAGGACTGAACGTATGTCGTTTCGCCACACTCACACCCAACAAGGCACATTGCCTTGCTCCCAAATTTTAAAAGGACCTTTGTATGACCACTGTCTATGAAACCAATCGATCACTGTTTCGTGTGTCGTGGAGCTCGGTATTGGCCGGTAGTGCAATCGCACTGGTCACCTACCTGGTGTTGAGTGTGTTGGGCACCGCCATTGGCGCCAGTGCCGTTGACCCGATGGAAGCGGGCAACCCGTTGAGCGGTTTCGGCACGGGTGCGGGTATCTGGCTGTTTGTATCGACACTGGTCGCCATCGCGTTGGGCGCGTTCGTGGCCGGCCGCACCGCGCCGGATCGTGGCGGCCTGCACGGGGTGCTGACCTGGACCCTGACCACCTTGCTCACCACTTGGCTGCTGGCGGGCCTGGCTTCCAGCGTGGTCGGCACTGCCAGGAACGTGGTGGGCAAAGGCCTGTCCGCAGCCGGCAGTGGCATTGCTGCCGCCGCGCCGGGGATTGGCAATAGCATCAAACAGCAGTTGAACGAGCAGGGCATCGAGCTGGACTGGAACAGCCTGCAAGGCCAACTGGATACCTTGCTCAAGCAGAGCGGCAAGGCGGAGCTGGACCCTGCCAATGTTGAGCAAAAAGCCGATCAGGCAGCAGCCGATGGCAAGCAGTCGGCCACCGATGCAGCGACCAACCCTGCCCAGGCCGGTGATGAGCTCAAGCAGTGGTTCGAACGTGTGAAAGCGTCCGGCGAGCCAGCCCTGAATGCAGCGGATAAAGAGGCGCTGGTCAACATCGTCGCGGCCCGCACTGGCAAGAGCAAAGAAGAAGCCACCCAGATCGTCGACAACTATGCCCAGGCTTATCAGCAAGCCATGCAAAAGGTCGATGAGCTGAAAAAACAGGCTGAACAAAAAGCCCGTGAAGCCGGTGAAGTCGCTGCCAAGCAACTGTCCCGCGCGGCCTGGAGCACCTTGGCCATGCTGCTGTTGGGCGCAGCCTTGAGCTTCTTTATCGGTCGTATTGCGCTGACTACCCGTCGCGTGCCTTTGGCTTAAAACTGTCTACGGCAAGGACGCCGCCTGTGTGAAGGGGTAAAATGCTGGCATTTTACCCTTATCCCACAAAGGTGCCCCCTTGAGCGCAGGCAAAGCCGTCGGACTGTTATTACTCACTTCTCTGTTGGCGGCGTGCGGCACCTCGCCGCCACGCACGCCCAACGACCTCTGCGGTATCTTGCGCGAAAAAGACGACTGGTACGACGCCGCCAAGGTCACGCAAAAGCGTTGGGGCGTACCGATCCAGGTGCCGTTCGCCATCATGTATCAGGAGTCAGGCTTTCGCCACGACGCCAAGACCCCGCGTAAATACCTGCTGTGGATCATCCCCTGGGGCCGCGTCTCCACCGCTTCCGGCTATGCCCAGGCCAAGGATGAAGTGTGGAACGACTACCGCAAAGCCACCGGCCGCAGCGGCGCTGATCGCGAAGACTTCGACGACGCTATCGACTTTATCGGCTGGTACATGGACAAGACCTACACCATCAACGGCGTCTACAAGTACGACGCCTATGGCCAATACCTGAACTACCACGAAGGCTGGGGCGGCTACCGCCAGCGCACCTACGCCAGCAAAGCCTGGCTGCCACCGGTGGCGAGCAAGGTGCAAGCGCGTTCGCAGATGTATGCGCGCCAATATGCCGGGTGCAAGGATGAGTTGGGGCGAGGGTTTTGGAGCCGGTTCTGGCATTGGTTGTAAAGGCTTTTGGATGCACGCAGATCCAATTGTGGAGCTGGCTTGCCTGCGAAAGCGGTCGTGCAGGCACAGATGCATTGACTGACACGCCGCCTTCGCAGGCAAGCCCTAATGCCGGTCAGTTAAGCGAACGCAATGCTCAAAGCAACGAAGATCACATGCGGGAGCGGGCTTGCTCGCGAAGACGTCGGCCCAACAAACATGGATATTGACGGACCCACCGCTTTCGCGAGCAAGCCCGCTCCCACATTGGATTGCGTTAACGCGGCTGGATGCATTCCAGCGAACGGTCCACCATCACGCTGGCCATTTCCACCAAGTGCATGACCGAAATCACCAAGGTGCGTGAAGTGCCATCCAACTGCTCACCTGCCGTCTGCGCCGCAACGGCCGCGCAACGCAACACGCTGCTGGCATGGGCTAGGGCGTCTTCGAAGCTGAGGTCGGGTGTGGTGGCGAAGAATTGCAGTTCTGGGGCGGGTGGTGCGGGGACGAGCTTTTCCATTGTTTGACTCCTAATCTAAGTTAGAAGGCCACCATCATCGCTACCAAACGACTTTTAGGGTGGTGGCCGTACGCAGATTGGTAGACCGGTGATTAGGACCCGGTGCACCCGAAGGTGCCCTGCGCACGGCCGCCATAACGCAGGGCCGAAAAAAAGCGCCTTGCAGAAGGGGGCGCTTAGCGCCTAATCATTCGCGGTCTACCAAACCCCGAGTCACTGAGTTGGCAGTGACCGACAAAGACTAGCCACGCAATGTGAGCGGCGCAAGCGGTTGGGATTCTCTCGGAAACGTCCTTCAAGTTAAAGGGAAATGTCATTGTTCCGACTGTTCCTACACTTGCCAAACCCATCCGATTCTGGGAAAACCCCAGCCTTTTCACGCCTTCAATGAGAACCCCATGAGCAACGACGAACTGCAGGTCATCGACATCCGCCTGGGCGACGGCAAAGCCGTGGTCAAGGGCGCGCTGATCACCACCCAATACACCGGCACCCTGGAAGATGGCACGGTGTTCGATTCCTCCTGGGAGCGGGGCAAACCGTTCCAGTGCGTGATCGGCACCGGCCGCGTGATCAAGGGTTGGGACCAGGGTTTGATGGGCATGCAGGTTGGCGGCGTGCGCACGTTGTATGTACCGGCGCACTTGGCTTATGGCGAGCGCTCGATGGGCGCGCATATCAAACCCAACAGTAACCTGCGCTTCGAGATTGAATTGCTGGAAGTGCTGACGCGGGATGATTGAAGAGGTTGAACATGGACGTTGATCCACATCTGTTGCCTGGCAGCTCCCTGGAAGGCATTCGGGTGGTTGAGCTGTTTGGCTTCGATGAAGCTGAGCTGCAGCAGTTTTTTGAACGGGCACCCGATTACTTCATCGCGGTGAATGGCGAACCGGCTACCCCGACCGAAGCACGGGAAGAGTTAAGCGGCCAATTGCCCGCTGGCTGGCATTGCAGCCGCCTGTACTGGCTGGGTTACCGAGATGCGCAGGGCCACCTGGTCGCCGTGGTGAATATCGCTGCGGATTTGCTCGCCGCCGGGGTGTGGCACATTGGGTTGCTGCTGGTGCATACGCGCTGGCACGGCAGCGGGCTGGCGCAGCGCTTGCACGCGGACCTTGAGGCCTGGGCGGTGGCGAAGGGCGCGCAGTGGCTACGGCTGACGGTGGTGGTGGGCAATACCAGAGCCGAGCGTTTTTGGCCCAGGCTTGGCTATGTACAGGTGCGCACCCGCGAGGGCATCACGATGGGCCGGCAGGTGAATAGGGTGTCTATCCAAGTAAAGGTTGTGGCTAGCGCGAGCATTGAAGACTACCTGGCGCTGGTCGAACGGGACCGCCCCACGTGGGGTGAAGAAAGGCGTTCCTGAACCCATCCTGAAGAATTTTCTTATTCGCCATGCAGGCACTTTCCTACGGTTTACTCTGCCAACATCGGGGCGTAAGCTTCGCGCGTTTTCATCAATAGCGGAGACCCTCAGTGGGTACTTGTTCGAGTGACAGTCGTCGGCCGGTTTCGGTAACCGGCCTCTTGGCAAGGTAACGCGCATTTTCCAGATGCCGTTGTCTCGCCTCACAAAGCGAGAAGCGGCATCCCGGCGGTGGCCAATCCTGGCACCTGTCTGATTCCCTCTCATCGACGCTGACCAGCACCTGGGTAACGCCTGGATGCTACGGACGCGCCTGCCTGTTACGGCGGGCGGGCCAGGTTCGGCTGTGCCTGTGTGACGGGCGCGGTGTGGACGGGCAGTACCTGCACGACGGTTTTTCCTCGCGCAGGAGTTACACCATGAACCTCACGTTGCTCAAAGAGTTCTTCGCCGGTTTCCTGCGGACCCGGCATATCGCCCGGCATTTTCGCCGCCTGGCGATGCTGGAGACCGTGACCGACGCCAGCGTCAGCCGCGAAGTACCGCCTAGCCTGGCGCAGACGCTGGTGGCTTCTGCCAACCGCAGCACCGTGCAATTGCTGGGTGTACTGGGCAGCCACACCGAGGGCCTGAACACTCAGGAGGCCGATGCCCTGCGCGTGCAATACGGCCTCAATGAAGTCGAGCACGAACAGCCGCTGCCGTGGTGGGTGCACCTGTGGCATTGCTACAAGAACCCCTTCAACCTGCTGCTGACCCTGCTGGCGGTGATCTCCTGGCTGACCGAAGACATGAAGGCCGCCACGGTGATTTTTTCCATGGTGGTGCTCTCGACCCTGTTGCGCTTCTGGCAGGAGGCCAAGTCGAACAAGGCCGCCGATGCTTTGAAGGCCATGGTGAGCAATACCGCGACGGTGCTGCGCCGCGATGCTGCCAAGCGCATTGAACTGCCGATCAAGCAACTGGTGCCAGGCGATCTGATTGTGTTGTCGGCCGGCGACATGATCCCCGCGGACTGCCGCGCGCTCAGCGCCAAGGACTTGTTCGTCAGCCAGGCGGCGATGACCGGTGAATCCATGCCGGTGGAGAAGTTCGCTCATCAGCAGGACGCTCATACGCGCAACCCGCTGGAGCTGGAGAATATTCTGTTCATGGGCACCAACGTGGTGTCCGGCGCCGCCACGGCGGTGGTCCTGGCCACCGGCAACAGCACGTATTTTGGTGCCTTGGCGCAACGCGTCACGGCGACGGACCGTGCCACCACCTCGTTCCAGCAGGGGGTCAACAAGGTCAGTTGGTTGCTGATTCGCTTTATGTTCGTGATGGCGCCGCTGGTGCTGTTCATCAACGGCTTTACCAAGGGCGACTGGACCGAGGCGTTGCTGTTCGCGCTGTCGATTGCGGTGGGTCTGACCCCGGAAATGCTGCCCATGATCGTCACCTCGACCCTGGCCAAGGGCGCGGTGTTTCTGTCGCGCAAGAAGGTGATCGTAAAGCGCCTGGACGCGATCCAGAACTTCGGCGCCATGGACGTGCTGTGCACCGACAAGACCGGCACGCTCACCCAGGACAAGATTTTCCTGGCGCGCCATGTGGACGTGTGGGGCCAGGAGTCGGACGACGTGCTGGAAATGGCCTACCTCAACAGCTACTACCAGACCGGCTTGAAAAACCTGTTGGATGTGGCCGTGCTCGAGCACGTGGACATCCATCGCGAGCTGAAAGTTGGTACCGCGTTTCACAAGGTCGACGAGATCCCCTTCGACTTCAACCGCCGCCGCATGTCGGTGGTGGTGGCCGAGCAGCACCAACCGCACCTGTTGATCTGCAAAGGGGCGGTGGAGGAAATTTTGTCGGTATGCAACCGCGTGCGCCATGGCGACGTCGATGAAGTGCTGACCGACGAACTGCTGGCGCGCATTCGCCAGGTGACGGCAGCCTTTAACGAAGAAGGGCTGCGGGTGGTGGCGGTCGCGGCGCAGCCGATGCCGGCGGGGCGTGACACCTACACCCTGGCTGATGAGAATAACCTGACGCTGATCGGCTACGTGGCGTTTCTCGACCCGCCCAAGGAAAGCACCGCACCGGCTCTCAAGGCCCTGAAGGCTCACGGCGTGGCGGTGAAAGTACTGACCGGCGACAACGAACTGGTCACGGCGAAGATCTGCCGCGAAGTGGGCCTGGAACAACAAGGTTTGCTGATGGGTAACGACATCGAGGCGATGAGCGACGCCGAACTGGCCCTGGCCGTGGAAACTACCAATGTGTTCGCCAAGCTCACCCCCAGCCACAAGGAACGCATCGTGCGTCTGCTCAAGGCCAACGGGCATGTGGTGGGCTTTATGGGCGATGGCATCAATGATGCTCCGGCGTTGCGCACGGCGGATATCGGTATTTCGGTGGACAGTGCGGTGGACATCGCCAAGGAAGCGGCCGACATCATCCTGCTGGAGAAGAGCCTGATGATCCTGGAGGAGGGCGTGCTGGAAGGCCGGCGCACCTTCGCCAACATGCTCAAGTACATCAAGATGACCGCCAGTTCCAACTTCGGCAACGTGTTCTCGGTGTTGGTGGCCAGTGCCTTTATCCCGTTTTTACCGATGCTGCCGATGCACCTGCTGGTGCAAAACCTGCTGTATGACATTTCGCAGATCGCGATCCCGTTCGACAACGTCGATGACGAGATGCTTGCCACGCCGCAACGTTGGCAGCCGGGGGAAGTGGGGCGCTTCATGCTGTTCTTCGGGCCGATCAGTTCGATCTTCGACATCACCACGTTCGCACTCATGTGGTATGTGTTTGATGCCAACACGCCAGACCACCAGACGCTGTTCCAGTCCGGCTGGTTTGTGGTGGGGCTGCTGACCCAGACCCTGATCGTGCACATGATCCGCACCCCGAAAATCCCGTTCCTGCAAAGCCGTGCGGCGCTGCCGTTGATGCTGATGACCGGCGTGATCATGGCCGTGGGGATATTCCTGCCGATGGGGCCGTTGGCGCATTACTTCAAATTGCAGGCGCTGCCGTCGCTGTACTTCGTGTTCCTGCCGGTGATTTTGCTGGCTTACATGGCGCTGACCCAGGCGGTGAAGGGCTACTACATCCGCAGGTTTGGCTGGCAGTAATACAACATCGCAAAACCCTGTGGGAGCCGGGCTTACTGTAATGCCCGTCAGTTAAGGTTCTGTAGGAGCGAGCTTGCTCGCGAAGAACTTGCAGACGCCGCGTTCATTCAGCAAGCACGCGTCATCGTTGACGTTTTTCGCGAGCAAGCTCGCTCCTACAGGGGCCGGCATTGTTTCAATGTGCATCTGCATTCATGGAGATTTTTTTATGCAGGCAATCAACAACATCAACCTCAACTCCCTGGTCGACACCGTGGTCAGCCTCAGCGCGGCATTTATCCTCGGCGGCTTGATCGGTTTCGAACGTCAGTACCGCCAGCGCACCGCTGGCTTACGTACCAATGTGCTGGTGGCGGTGGGCGCGGCGATCTTTGTCGACATGGCCAACCGCCTGGGCGGCGCGGAGGGCGCGGTGCGCGTGGTCGCTTACGTGGTCTCGGGCATCGGCTTCCTGGGGGCGGGTGTGATCATGCGCGAGGAAGGCAATGTGCGCGGGCTCAACACGGCCGCCACCCTCTGGGCTTCGGCGGCGGTGGGCGCCTGCGCTGGCGCCGACCTGATCCTCGAAGCCTTGCTGGGTACGCTGTTTGTGCTGGCGGCCAACACCTTGCTGCGGCCGATCGTCAATAACATCAACCGCCAACCTTTGGATGTGGTGTCGGCAGAGGTCACCAACATTCTTTACGTCATTGCGCGCCGCAGTCAGCAGCAGGCGGTGATGGCGTTGCTCGAAGCCGAGCTGGCACGTTGCAACTACCCGGCCAGCGATGTCGATGTGCGGCCGTTCGGCAGCGACGAAGTGGAGATCGAGGCCATCCTGGCCGCCACGTCGGTGGATGGCGACGAACTGGATGCTCTGGTAGCGCGCCTCTCGACATCAACCCTGGTGGTACAGGCTTTCTGGAGCCCAAGTACTACCGACTGACCCCTATGGGCGAGCCAGGATTGGCTAAGCTTGCTTGTGGAAAAATCCTACATCTAGTCCGGATTATCCCTTCAGTTAAAACATCATTGCGTTGCTAAGGTTGGGCACTTGCGGCTGTTGGGTCGTTGAGGTCCGGCGTCCGTGGTTATGCTGAGTTAATTGAAGGGGGCCAGACACGGCCTGGTTACCGTATTGATAAGGCAGCGCCGTTCGTCGGAACTGTCATTTCTCACAGGTACCCAGGTCCGGTGTGATGTGTAAGGGTATTTTGTCCACATAGGGAAGTTGTATGAACAAAGCATTAATTGTGGATGACCATCCGTTTATCCGGGCGACGGTCAAACACCTCCTGCAGTTGGAGGGTTTTGTTGAGATTTTTCAGGCTGGGGATGGCGCAGATGCGATGCAGTTGGCGCGGGAGCAACGTCCCGAGCTGATTATCCTCGACCTGGCGATGCCCAAATTGGGCGGATTGGAGGTCATCAGCCGGATCAAGGCGTTGGGCTTGCCGTGCAAGATTCTGGTGCTGACGTCCTACCTGGCGGTGTTTTTTTCCACCCGCTGCATGCGCGCCGGCGCCATGGGGTTCGTCGCCAAGACCGGCGAACTGGATGAGCTGCAAAAGGCTATCAAGGCGATCATGTCGGGCTACAGCTGCTTCCCCAGTTTGCCGACCAGTTCGGTGCGGCGCGACGATTTGCAAGAAACAGAACGGCAGATGATCGAATGTTTGTCTGACCGCGAACTTACCGTACTGCAGATGCTCGCCCTAGGGCTGGGCAACAAGGAAATCGCCGAGCAAATGCTGCTGAGCCACAAGACCATCAGTACCTACAAGACTCGACTCAAGGAGAAGTTGCGAATGTCCTCGGTAGTGCACTTATCCACGTTTGCCCAGCGCAACCATCTGATCTGATCTGAACTGAAATGATCACCGCCGCGTTTATCAGGTTCGTCACGATCCTTTGGATGAGCCTGTTACCTCTGATCGCGGTGGCCCTTGAAGAGCCTCACGCTTTGCGGCTGTTGGGGCACTCTCATATCGAAACCCCGCCAGTGGCGCTGGACGAGGCCGATTGGCGTTGGCTGCGTGAGCGGCGCACATTGCTGATGGGCGTTTCGGCGCCCGATTACGCACCTTTTGACTTGACCAATAACAACGACGAACTTGAAGGTATCACGGCTGATTTTGCCGCATTGGTCGGCCAGGCCCTGCATATCGCCATCGAGGTTCGGCGTTACGACACCCGCGATGAGGTGGTTGAGGCGCTGAAGCAGGGGGCGGTGGATTTCCTCGGCTCCGCCAATGGCTATGAAGCGGCGGACCCGCAGCTGCTGCTGTCTCGCTCTTATGCCAACGACCAACCGACCCTGGTGACCCGCAGCGGTGACAGCCAGGTATTGAATGACGACCTGGCCGGCAAGCGCGTGGCAATGCTCTATCACTACATGCAGCCCGACGCCGTACGGGCGTTTTACCCCAAAGCCCAGTTGGAACTGTTTGCCTCGACGTTCGAAGCCATTGGCGCCGTGGCGTTTGGTCGTGCCGACGTCTACCTGGGGGATGCCATCAGCAGCAATTACCTGATCAATCGCAACCACCTCAATAATGTACGCATGGCGGATTTTTCCGGCCTGGAAGTCAATCCGTTTGCGTTTGCCGTCACCCGCGAAAATGCGCGCTTACTGCCCATCCTCAATGCCGCGCTGGAGGCGATTCCCGCCAGCGAGCAGATGGAAATCCTGCGCCGCTGGAGCGGAGGTAACCTGGGCATAATCGGCGTTGACCGGCTGCACTTGAGCGCCAGTGAGCAACGCTGGGTGCAGAAAAACCCACGGGTCAGGGTCGCGGTGCTCAATGACTTCCTACCGTTATCTTTTATTGGTGGTCGAGGTCAATTCGAAGGGTTGAGTGCCGAGGTGTTATCGCGCATCAGCTTGCGCACCGGCTTGAAGTTCGATGTGGTGCCAGGCAGTTCGTTGCCGCGCCAGGTCAACATCGTCAGTGCGGGGACGGCGGACATGCTGGCGGTTATCACCCCCAGTGTGGAGCGGGCCGAAAAAATACGCTTTACCCGGCCCTACCTGACCAACCCCTTTGTGCTGGTAACCCGTGACAGTCCACATAGCCCGCTTACGTTGGAGGAGATGGTTGGCAAACGCTTGGCCATGGTGGTCGGCAATGGCCTGCACGATGAAATAGCGCAGAATTTTCCAGGCGTGATGTTTGTCGATGTGGAAAACCCCCAGCAAGCCATGGCGCTGGTGGCCAACGGTGACGCCGACGGCGCGGTCAACTCGTTGATCAGCGCGCGCTATTTGATCAGTCGGTATTACCGCGACCGCTTACGTGTCACCAGTACGGTCGGCACTGAGCCTGCACGCGTGACCTTTGGGGTCAACCGCAGTCAATTGGAGTTGTATTCGATCCTCGACAAGGCGCTGCTGAGTATCACCCCGCAGGAAATGGACGAATTGATTGGTCAGTGGCGCAGCGAGGTCATCATCGAGGACAGTTACTGGTTGCGTTATCGCAACGTGATTCTTCAGGGCTTCGGGTTGGCGGCGCTGTTGTTGGCCGTCACGCTGGGCTGGGCCATTTACCTGCGCAGCCTGATTCGTAAGCGGCTACAGGCCGAGCGGGCGCTGAGCGATCAGATGCGGTTCATGAGCGTATTGATCGACGGCACGCCGCACCCGATTTACGTGCGTGACCGCCAAGGGCGGTTGATGGCCTGCAATAACGCCTACCTCGACGTGTTTGGCTACAAGCTTGAAGACGTGATCGGCAGGACGGTGGTGGAAACCGACGTCGAAAACCCGCCGCAGGCTCAGTCGTTTCATGAGGATTACCTGCGCTTGATGGCGGGGGGCGAGCCGCAGATTCATGATCGAATACTCAAGGTGCCCAATGGCGATGTGCTGACCATCTACCAGTGGATGCTGCCGTACCGCGACGGCGACGACAAGGTGGTGGGCATGATTGCCGGTTGGGTCGACGTGAGCGAGCGGCATCGGTTGCTCGGCCAGCTACAGGAAGCCAAGGACGATGCCGACGCCGCCAATCGCGCCAAGACGACCTTCCTGGCGACCATGAGCCACGAGATCCGCACGCCCATGAACGCCGTGATCGGCATGATCGAACTGGCGTTGAAAAATGCCGAGCAGGGGCGGGTCGACCGCGACGCCCTGGAGGTGGCCTCTGTGGCTTCACGGGGCATGCTGGAGTTGATCGGCGATATTCTCGATATCGCGCGCATCGAGTCGGGGCACTTGTCGCTGACCCTGGAACCCGCCAACCTGCATGAGCTGTTGGCGTCGGTCGCGCGCGTGTTCGAGGGGCTGGCCCGCGCCAAGGGGCTGGCGCTGCAGGTTGAGCTGGACCCGTTGATTGACCGGGCGGTGCTGGTCGACCCGCTGCGATTCAAGCAGGTGGTGTCGAACCTTTTGAGCAATGCCATCAAGTTCACTGCTCATGGGCAGGTCAGTCTGGTTGCGCGGGCTAAGGTCGAGGATGATCGCTTGGCCGTCCAGTTATGGGTGCAAGACACCGGCATCGGAATCAGCATCGCCGATCAGCAGCGGTTGTTCAGTGTGTTTATCCAGGGCAGCAATAACCAGCAGTCGGCACGTAGCGGGTCTGGGCTGGGGTTGGTGATCAGCCGCAGCCTGTGCGAGATGATGGGCGGCCAATTGCACTTGAGTAGCGTGTTGGGGCACGGTACTCGGGTGGACGTGACGCTGACCCTGGCCATGACCGCCACGCTGCCGGCCCCGGTTGAGCCTGCGCAAGAGGCGGCGCCTGAGGACCGTGCGCTGAAGATTCTGGTGGTGGATGACTACCCGGCCAACCGCTTGCTGCTGGCTCGACAGTTGAGCTTTCTGGGCCACCAAATCGTCACGGCCGAAGACGGTGTTCAAGGGCTTGAACAGTGGCGAGCGGGGCAGTTCGACGGCGTCATTACCGATTGCAACATGCCGTTCAAGAACGGCTATCAGCTGGCACAGGACATTCGCGCGCAAGAGCGTGAACAGGGTCTGGAACCCTGCCTGTTGCTGGGGTTCACCGCCAACGCCCAGCCGGAGGAGGCCGAGCGCTGCCGGCAGGCGGGCATGGATGGCTGCCTGTTCAAGCCAACCGGGCTTGACGACTTGCGGTCGGCGCTGGCCTCGCGTGTGGCCGACGCGGGCCCGCAGACCGTGGCGACATTCGACTTGAGCACACTGGTCGCGCTGACCGGCGATGATCACGCTGCGCTTGTCGAATTGCTGGCGCCGTTGCTCGACAGCCTGGAGGCCGACCGTACCTTGCTGCCACGCCTGGCCAGCCAGGCAGATTTTGCCAAGCTGCACGACTTGGCTCACCGTGCCAAGGGCGGCGCGCGGATGGTCAAGGCAAACCTATTGATCAGTGGGTGTGAAGCATTGGAGGCAGTGTGTGAACAGCGCGACCGTCAGGCATTGGGGTCAGCGGTTGAGGACGTGTCTGAAGCGATCGATGTTTTGCGTCTTGGCTTGAGCGCTTATTGCAATCAGCCTTGACTGCGGTTGATCGCCATTCGGGAAATTTGGGAAAACTCTTACGCGAACCGGGAACATGCCTGATTTTGTCGTCGGCATATGTCTGGAAAATGGGCAGCGCTCACTGCCGAGCACTGCCTGCCAGGGGTTTGCCATGCCGAACAAAGCACTGACCATCCTGATTGCCGATGAACAGCATCTGCAACGCCTGTACATCGAGAAAATGCTCAACCGGTTGGGTTATTACCGGATCGTGCCGGTGCAAACGTTCGAAGAGGTGCGGATTCTTACCGCCATTCCTGCCGAACCCTTCGATGTACTGATAATCCATGCCGGGCTGATGGCCCAAGCCTATGAACCTCAGCCCCAGGTGCGTCATGTGCTGGTCTACGAGCATCTGGACCTGGGCGCACCTTGCGGAGTAACACCAGCCGTGCGGGTGCGCCTGCCGGGCGTGCCGGACCACGTCAACCTCGAACACTTCATGGACATCGTCGACCCCTGCGAGACTGCCCACGGCCTGCGGGTGTTGCCGTGGTTGCGGGAGCTGTCCCGCATGCCGGTGGCCCGGGCATAACCTCACTGGGCCTGTGGCGAGGGAGCAAGCTCCCTCCCAGATGTTGATTTTCACCGATCAGTCGGCTTTGCCGTGTTCCCGCAACCGCTCAGCGGCACTGCGCAACAACTGCTCGGTCCCGTCCCAACCCAGGCAACCATCGGTCACCGACACGCCGTATTTCATCGACGCGCTCAGCGGCTGGCAGCCTTCGAACAGGTGACTCTCAAGCATCATGCCCACCAGGGAGGTATCACCTTGCAGGCGCTGCTCCAGCACGTCATTGAATACCGCCGGTTGGCGCAGCGGGTTCTTGCCGCTGTTGGCATGGCTGCAGTCGACCATGATCCGCGCCGCCACCTTGGACTTGGCCAGGTCATGCTTTACGTCGGCCACGCTTTGCGCATCGTAGTTCGGCCCACGGTGGCCGCCGCGCAGCACCAGGTGCGTGTCGGGGTTGCCGGGCGTCTGGATGATCGCCGGGTGGCCCTGGCTGTCGACGCCGAAATGGCGATGCGGGTGAGACGCTGAGCGCATCGCATCACAGGCAATGGCGACGCCACCGTCGGTGCCGTTCTTGAAGCCCACGGGCATGCCCAGGCCGCTGGCCATTTCGCGGTGAATCTGCGATTCGGTAGTGCGTGCGCCAATGGCGACCCACGTGAGCAAGTCATCGAAGTAGCCGGCGGCCATGGGCTGCAGCAACTCGGTGGCCACCGGCAGGCCCAGGCGCAGCATTTCACGCATCAGTTCGCGGGACAGGGTCAGGCCGGCGGCCATGTCATCGCTGCCGTCCAGGTGCGGATCGTAGGCCAGGCCTTTCCAACCCACCGTGGTGCGCGGTTTCTCGACGTAGGCACGGATCACCAACAGCATCTGGTCGCTGACTTCAAGCGCGAGCTTCTTCAGATTGCGCGCGTATTCCATGGCCGATTCCGGGTCGTGGATCGAGCACGGCCCCACAATCACCAGCAGGCGTGAATCTTCGCCATTGAGGATGGCGCGCACGGCTTGGCGATGGGCGTGGACTTGTTCGTTGAGGAACGGGCTGAGCGGGAGTTGATGCTTGAGCTCAAGGGAGCTGGGCAAACGCTGTGTCAGGGCTTCATTGGCACTGTTGAGGGTAGAGACGGGCAAAGCGGCGACGGAGGAGTTCATATTCAAGGCTTCCTGGGCAAGCGGCGGGCGATTCCCGCACGCTTGGCCTACTGGGGTGTTCGACAATTGGCCGTATCGGCTACGTGTGTTGGCTTGCCACCATGGGGTGACCGGTCGGAGGCGGCAGGCTGTCCCGAACGGAGCTGGCTAAATCGCCATGCAGTGCAAGTGTCGTAGCGGTAATAGGTGGTGAAGTTCATGGTGTGATTCCTTTAAGTGATCGTGAGCAAACAAGTTGTTAGGCGCTGAAAAAACAAAACCCCCGGTCGGGGAGCCGACCGGGGGTTTAGATTTCTCTGGTAGGCGACCCCTTGAGTAGTGGGCGCCGATTTCAGGTATCAGGCGCGCCAGTGGCTAAACCAATACCCAAAATAAAAGCCGGCCAGTGCGCTCGAACCGTTCACACGGGTAGCCGACACCGAGCGCAAGGCGCTGGCAGCAGGACAAACCTGAGTGTGGGTGAGTGGCAACATGGGGCTCTCCAAATGATGGGGGGAGCTTACTAGAGGCGTGCAGGTGGATTCAATCAGTAATTTCTATTGCGTGGCGGTACTTACCGCTATGGGCAACGCTGGACCTGTGGCGAGGGAGCTTGCTCCCGTGACGGCCTGCCAGCCGACGCCTATCTACCTGACACCCCGCGATCCAACTGTGTGTGGCTTGCCTGCGATGGCGGCCTGACAGGCGATGCTTCTCTACCTGACACCCCGCGATCCAACTGTGGGAGCGGGCTTGCTCGCGAAGGCGGCCTAGCAGTCAACACAGTTGGATTGTGTACATATCCATTGCTGCGGTAACGGCTACTTAGGGTTCCGCCTGACGGCGGGTCACTTTCGAAAAGCGCGAAAGTAACCAAAGCGCTCTTGCCCCACCACTCGGCACCTCGCTTGGGCTCGGTGTGCCCGTAATCCGCCAGTGATTTGGGGGGCCGCCGCCACGCGCCATCCATGGCGCGGGGCGGCTAAACCGGCATCCCTGCCGGTTTACCCCCCAAATCCCTGTCGAATTCCGGCCAGCGTGGTTTGACGGGGCGCTTAAGATCAAGATCAAAAGCAGATCAAGAGCGACTCGCTTCGCATCGTGGTTACCGTCCGCTGCTACAGCCCACTCAGTTGTGTAGATACCTATGCCGCTATGGGGCAAGTGTGGATATGCTGACGGCTCTCAAACAATGATTGCCAGGACGCGACCATGACTGCCTTGACCCTTGCTGCGGCGCAAACCGTTTCCATCCCGGGCGATGTCGCTGCCAATATCCAGCGGCACCTGGCGTTGATGTGGGCCGCGGCTGAACAGGGCGTGCAGTGCCTGGTGTTTCCAGAACTGTCACTGACCGGCTACGAGCCGTTCGTGGCGGCCGACTTGGCCATCGACCCGCAAGACGCCGTGTTGGCGCCGTTGCGTGAGCTGGCGCGGGAGCTGCGATTGACCGCCGTGGTGGGCATGCCGGTGCGGTTGGCGTCACAAACAAGTGTACTGATTGGCGCACTGGCGCTGGGGGCGGACGGCTCAGTAGGCGTCTACACCAAGCAGCACTTGCACCCCGGTGAGGAGTTGGCATTTGCTGCGGGGCAGGGCGGCGAGGTCCTGGCATTCGGAGATGACCGCATAGCATTGGCGGTGTGCGCGGACTTTTCCCAGGCCAGTCATCCATGTCAAGCGGCGGCAGCGGGCGCCACGGTGTATGCCGCAAGCGTACTGATCAGCGAGGGAGGCTACGCGGCGGACAGTGCTTTGCTTGAAGGCTATGCGGCCGAGCATGGCCTGTTGGTATTGATGGCTAACCACGGTGGGCCGTCCGGAGGCTGGGCCTGTGCCGGCCGCAGTGCAATTTGGACCGCCGATGGCAACTTGCTTGTTGCCTCCCCCGGTGTCGGCGACGCGCTGGTGATCGCCCGTCGCGAGAGCGGGCAGTGGGCCGGCCACGTGGTAGCTCTCTGAATGAGGTTTCATTTGCGCCGGGCCACTGAGCAAGACCTACCGTTTGCCCGCACCCTGACCCGGGAGGCTATGAGCCATTATTACCGTCAGAACGGCTTGTTGTGGTCCAACGACGGCTTCGACGTGGCCTGGGCGGGCCGCGAGAACTGGCTGATCTGCAACGATGACGGCGTCATGGGCTTTATCAGCCTGAGCCGCGACGGCAAGGCCCTGTATATCCGCGAGCTGCACCTGCTGGAATGCTGCCGCAAGCAGGGTGCGGGCAGTTGGGTGCTGGCGCAAATGGTGCTCAAGGCACGCGTCGAGGGCCTGGGCTTTCTACGTTTGACGGTGTTCAAGACCAACCCGGCAAGGAGGCTGTATCAGCGCCTGGGGTTGAGCATTGTCGGTGAAGAGGATGGCTTCTGGCGGATGGAGCGTGAGTGTCGCGCACTCACATCGGACTAAAACAAGCACGTCCTACAAATAAGCGCATACTGCTGTCAGCTAGTGCTTTGTTCATCGTGGGATTGAGCTTCAGGCTCATCCACGATAACGCCCTCTTTCATGCCCAGAAGTACCGCCACTTTATGGGCTTCTCCACGTCGTCCCTTTTTTCGCCCGGCGAGCACTTGATAGGTGGTTGCCGGATCTACGCCATGCTCCCGGGCGAACGCTTGAACTGACTTTCCTTGATGTTCCAGCCAGGCCTTGGCTTGTGCAGCAGTACGGATTCCGGGCATAGTTCAAAACCGTTCAAGTTTGTTTAACGAAGTGATGGTGTGACACCTCTTGGGGTGTGCCAATTTAGGATCATACATCCAAATGAGTGGAATCGGTTCGCGCTTAAGGCAAGAAAGAGAGCGACTTGGCCTGTCGCAGAAAGTTTTTGGTGAAATTGGAGGCGTTGAAGCGAACGCCCAAGGCAAATATGAAAGTGGTGGTCGTGCGCCCAAGGCCGACTATTTGTCTCGTGTCGCCGAAAAAGGCGTGGATATCCTGTACGTGTTGACCGGCAGCCCAACGCCGATCCAACTGGATAACCTGAGCAAGATCGAAGAAAAAGTGCTGGGCAATTACCGAGCGATGTTCAAGGAAGACCAGGATGCAATCCGTCGCTTGACCAGTACCTTGGCCGAGCATTCATCCGTGGTGAACGGAAAAGCCAAGCCGCACCCCCAGGAATCCTGACCTTTAGCCCAGGAAACAGGGCTGTTTGCCACGTGGTGAACAGCCCCAACGCGTTGAATCTCTATATATATGACACTTGCAACTAGGTCTGCGCCTTGGTTTTTTGCTAAGGTGTTCAGCAACCTATAAGACCATATCGCGAGGTGTCTGCTTGATTAGGGTGCTAGTAGTCGATGACCATGATCTCGTTCGTACAGGTATTACACGAATGCTGGCTGACATCGACGGCCTGCAAGTAGTCGGCCAGGCGGAGTCGGGGGAGGAATCCCTGATCAAGGCCCGGGAGTTGAAGCCCGATGTGGTGCTGATGGACGTCAAGATGCCTGGGATTGGCGGTCTTGGTGCCACGACCAAGCTATTGCGCAGCCATCCGGACATCAAGGTCGTGGTGGTCACGGTGTGCGAGGAAGACCCGTTCCCCACCCGTTTGCTGCAAGCCGGTGCCGCCGGTTACCTCACCAAGGGCGCAGGCCTGGCCGAGATGGTGCAAGCCATTCGCCTGGTTTTTGCCGGCCAGCGTTACATCAGCCCGCAGATTGCCCAGCAATTGGCCATCAAATCGTTCCAGCCCACCAGCGATTCGCCGTTTGATGCGCTGTCGGAGCGGGAAATCCAGATCGCCCTGATGATCGTCGGTTGCCAGAAGGTGCAGACCATCTCTGACAAGCTGTGCCTGTCGCCCAAGACCGTCAATACCTACCGTTATCGTATCTTCGAGAAGCTTGCCATCAGCAGTGATGTTGAATTGACCCTGCTCGCGGTGCGCCACGGCATGGTGGACGCCAGCGCCTGACATGACCACACCGTTTGATCCCAGTGCCTTTCTCTCCACCTGCAGTGGCCGCCCCGGCGTGTACCGCATGTTCGACAGCGAGGCGCGCCTGCTTTACGTGGGCAAAGCCAAGAACCTGAAGAGCCGTCTGGCGAGCTACTTTCGCAAGACCGGCCTTGCGCCGAAAACCGCCGCCCTGGTGGCGCGTATCGCCCAGGTCGAAACCACCATCACCGCCAATGAAACCGAAGCGCTGCTGCTTGAGCAGACGCTGATCAAGGAATGGCGGCCGCCTTACAACATCCTGCTACGTGACGATAAATCCTACCCTTACGTATTTTTATCTGACGGCAATTTTCCGCGCCTGAGCATTCACCGCGGGGCAAAAAAGCAGAAGGGCAAGTACTTCGGGCCTTACCCCAGCGCCGGAGCGATCCGTGAAAGCCTGAGCCTGCTGCAAAAAACCTTTTTTGTGCGCCAGTGCGAAGACAGCTTCTACAAGAACCGTACACGGCCGTGCCTGCAATACCAGATCAAGCGCTGCAAGGCGCCCTGCGTGGGCCTGGTGGAACCTGCGGAGTACGCCGAGGATGTGCGCCATTCGGTGATGTTCCTCGAAGGGCGCAGCAACGCGCTCACCGATGAGCTCTCTGGAGCCATGGAGCAGGCCGCCAGCACCCTGGATTTCGAAAAGGCTGCCGAACTGCGTGACCAGATCTCCCTGCTGCGCCGTGTCCAGGACCAGCAAAGCATGGAAGGCGGCACCGGTGACGTCGACGTGATCGCCGCGTTCGTCAACCCAGGCGGCGCTTGTGTGCACCTGATCAGCGTGCGTGGCGGGCGAGTGTTGGGGAGCAAGAACTTCTTCCCGCAGACCGGTATCGACGAAGACGTGGCAGAGGTCATGGCTGCGTTCCTTGGCCACTATTACGTCAGCAGCCCAGAGCGGGACCTGCCGTCGGAGCTGATCGTCAACGTGGTGCATGAAGACTTCCCCACCTTGATCGAAGCGATCCACGAACTGCGCGGCCGCGAGCTGGACATCAGCCACCGCGTACGCGGCACCCGTGCCCGCTGGCAGCAACTGGCCGTGACCAACGCCGAACAGGCCCTGGGCGCGCGGCTGGCGAACCGACAGCACGTCGCTGCACGCTTCGACGCCCTGGCCGAGGTGCTCAACCTGGACGAGCCGCCCCAGCGCCTGGAGTGCTACGACATCAGCCACTCCAGCGGCGAGGCCACCGTGGCCTCCTGCGTGGTATTCGGGCCGGAAGGGCCGATCAAGGCCGACTACCGGCGCTACAACATCGAAGGCGTTACCGCAGGCGATGACTACGCCGCCATGCACCAGGCGCTCACGCGGCGTTTCAGCAAGTTGAAGGACGGCGAGGGCAAGTTGCCCGATATCCTGCTGGTAGACGGCGGCAAGGGCCAGTTGTCCATGGCCCGTGACGTGCTCAACGAACTGGCGGTGCCCGACCTGATCCTGCTCGGTGTGGCCAAGGGCACCACGCGCAAGGCCGGTTTTGAAACGTTGTACTTGAATGATGCCGCCCATGAGTTCACTTTGAAGGGCGACTCACCCGCACTGCACTTGATTCAACAGATCCGCGACGAAGCGCACCGTTTCGCCATTACCGGCCACCGTGCCCGCCGTGGCAAAACCCGGCGAACCTCAACCCTGGAAGGGGTTGCGGGGGTAGGCCCGACCCGCCGTCGCGACTTGCTTAAACATTTTGGTGGCTTGCAGGAGCTGTCCCGTGCCAGCATTGACGAGATAGCCAAAGCACCCGGTATCAGTAAAAAGCTCGCTGAGCTGATTTATGCAAACCTGCACAGCGAATAGAATGCCTTCTCACCTCGTAGCCAGTTGTGCCGATGAATATCCCTAATCTGATTACCGTTCTACGCGTCCTGCTTATCCCGATTTTCATTTTGTTGTTCTATTTGCCGTATGAATGGAGCTACATCGCCTCCAGCTCGGTATTTGCCTTCGCAGCCGCCACCGACTGGCTCGACGGCTACCTGGCACGCCGCCTGGAACAGAGCACGCCCTTCGGCGCGTTCCTCGACCCTGTGGCCGACAAACTCATGGTGGCCGTTGCCCTGGTCCTGCTGGTACAGGAACACGGCAACCTGTGGCTGACCCTGCCGGCCGCCGTGATCATTGGCCGCGAAATCGTCGTCTCGGCCCTGCGCGAGTGGATGGCCGAAATCGGCGCCCGCGCCCACGTCGCCGTCTCCAACATGGGCAAATGGAAAACCGCCGCGCAAATGCTCGCGCTGGTCATCCTGCTGGCCAACCCGTCGGACTTCACATTCTGGGTACTCACCGGCTACGCCTTGCTGCTCATCGCCGCCGGCCTGACCCTGTGGTCCATGCTGCAATACCTGCGCGCCGCCTGGCCTCATCTGCGAACCACGGTTGAAAAGAAATAAAACTTTTTTGAATCAAGGGGTTGACGGGTGCTGAGGATTCTATAGAATGCGCATCACCAAGCGGGAATAGCTCAGTTGGTAGAGCACGACCTTGCCAAGGTCGGGGTCGCGAGTTCGAGTCTCGTTTCCCGCTCCAAACGTTAAAGAAAAAGCCACTCAATCGAGTGGCTTTTTTTTGCCTGTGATTTACGGAAGAGACGCTTAGGCGTCTTTTTTTGTGTGCAAAACCTTGGGCGCCCAGGGTGATCCTGTAAGACTCAAATTCGTATTGTTAACGGATTCGCTCAGTTCACCTGTCGCCAAGCCAGCTACTGTTTGTTCATCCTCCGGGCATACATAGACCTTTGGTCATGCGTCACTTCTGGTACCGATAATCCTGAGTCACGGTGGTTTACAGGCAGTGGACTTGCCACATGTCCTGGCAACTGCTTGAAAAGGCCTCTCTGCGTGATGCGCCCCAAATGCTCACCCGAAGAAGCTATGCGACATCGGAATTGGACCCCATGAACGCGGTGTTTATACTCAGTGAACCTGCATTGTGAAAGAGGCAAAAAACACATGGAGCTACACAAGGAGCAAGGAATGGTCTACGGCCAAGAGAAAGAAGCGCGCACAGGGCGACGATCAACGATGCTTCGCGCTGCCAGCGCGGAATATTCCGGAGTGCGTCTGCGGGTAGTGCTGTCGGAGTGCAAGATCGCGCCAATGGATTTCGCGCTATTTCTGAAGATCAGCCCTCAGCGGCTGACCAATTGGTTTTCTCGTGGTATCCCGCACTCGCAGCTCGATAGGATCGCAGGACTGTTGAGCGTTAATGCACAATGGCTGGAAACAGGGGCTGGGGAAAAATTCCCGGCGACAGGCGAGTAGCGAGCCCTGCGGGAGCACATAGCAGGATTCCCCAACCGCAACCGCCGTACGGTTCCGGTCCGCTTCGGTGAAGACACAGAGGTCCAAGCCGTCACTAATGACATAGGACGACAGCAGGTAACCGCCAAGTTTCAGCGCCGCGTCGTTGTAGCGTCGATGCTCTGCGCGCACATCGCCCCAGTCGCCGCAGATGTGTCGGCGCACGTAGGGAAGCGGGTCGAGCAGATCTTGTCGGGTCAGCGCGTCGACACAGCGGGAGATGGTCAGGCCACCGAAGGGAAATCGTGGCTGAAGGCTGAGGAGGGCGGACATGGGGATGCGCAGTTCCTCCACGGCGATGGGGCTTCGTACTCTAGCAAGGTCGAACGTTCCGACGGCGAGGTCGCGGTCACAATCACGCACGTGATGGTGTTGCTTGTGGGTCGGCAGGCGTGCTTTGGCTGGGTAGAAAAGCTCCATGGGGCCGGCTCTTGGCAGCGTGTCCAACCCCGCAGGTACTTCATCGTTCGCTGACCCATGACGGTGTCACTTTTTATGGGTGAGGGCGTTCGGCCCCACTGGTTTCCTTGACCGCATACAACAGGCAGCGTACCGCTTCACGATCCTCATCCGACAATGAGCGGTAGTAGTGGATCAAGCGCTCTTCTTCTCGATTGATTTGGCGGGGCCGCAGGGATGTGCCGGGGGCGGTGCGTAATGAGGGAAAAAACGAAGTATTTAGCATGACCCTATTTCTTTATGAGATGAATGGAGACGTGGGCTTCTTGCCCGGAACAACTGAATACATAACGTTTATTGTAAGAAAGAGCTCGTCATTTTTTGTGACTGCTGAGTTTTTCAGAAGGGGCTGTCGGAAGGGCTTGGCAACGATGTAGGAGCGATCTTCCAAACCCGGTTGAATGAAGGTGCGATTGAGCGGAGAGCCCGCCAAACTGGTATCCCTGGTCAGATTGGCGGTGGGGAGGTGCGAGCCTGTCAAAAACGGGACACCTCCTTGAAGGCGCAGGTCAAATAGCGCATCGCCACCCGGTCGGTTTCCGACAGCGTGCGGAAGTGTTCAATCAACCCACCTGATTCATCCGTTATAGGCTGATTTGCATTGACGGAACCTCAAGAGGCTGTACGTGACTCAAGGTCTATTTCGGCCGGCCACTGCACTTTGGGGGCCAAGCGGCGGGCGAGGTTGAGGTTCACGGCTTCGTTGCTCCAGTCGCGAGGTGGGTGGGGGAAGCTGGGCAGGGCGTGCGGGCCTTGTTGCATGAATAGTTGGGCCATGGCCCAGTACATTTCGCCTTGTTGAATTTCGTGGGCGAAATGAAAACGATCTATTACCTGGTGGGTGCCAGGTTTCACGACGGCAAGGGTGACGGTTTCGATGAGGCCGCCACTGCCCATGGGGCCGTACACGCTGCAGGCTTCGGCACGCAGGTTATCCCAGTCATAGACTTCGGCCCGAACGCCCCAAGCCGTGCGGCTGAAGGGTCTGAGGCCGTCGTGGTGGAAGCGGTAGACATAGACTTTGCGTCGGAAGCGGTTGAAGCGGATGGGTTCGTCGCGGGGAGGGGCAACGTCCATTCGCCAGAAGTAACTTCCTAGCCATAAGCCGATGCCTATCGGGATAAGCTCCAATAATTTGGATAACAAAGACGAAGGTGTTGGAGAACTGGCGTGAATCATTATTAGGAACATTGTTAAGGATAGTGTCATTGCAAACAGGAATGCGGCACACCAAATGCCCACGCCACGCATTCTCACTGTAGCGCGTGCCAGTTCAAGATATACATCGTCAACATGGTTGGGTGGATTCGATAGTACGGGAGGATACGGTTCAATGGAGGGCGATTCGTTTGGCCCCGGCAAATCGTGCTTCCAGCCAGGAGCAGGTTTGTCGAGTAAAGGTGTTTTAAATACCATGATGAGCTGTTCCAAGTTCGGGCTGAACGCCGCTTGTAATCTTTAGCCTGTTGTATCGAGGCTGCTTCGGTTGATGGCTTGTAGTCAGGGCTCGGTGCGTGACTCCAGGTCTAGTTCGGCTGGCCATCGCACTTTGGGGGCCAAGCGACGCGCGAGATTGAAGCTCACGTCTTCGTTGTTCCAGTCACGAGGTGGGCGGGGGAAAGTGGGCAGGGCTTGCGGGCCTTGTTGCATGAAGAGTTGGGCCATGGCCCAGTACATTTCGCCTTGTTGAATTTCGTGGGCGAAATGAAAACGATCTATTACCTGGTGGGTGCCAGGTTTCACCACGGCAAGGGTGACGGTTTCGATGAGGCCGCCACTGCCCATGGGGCCGTACACACTGCAGGCTTCGGCACGCAGGTTATCCCAGTCATAGACTTCGGCCCTAACGCCCCAGGCGGTGCGGCTGAAGGGTCTGAGGCCGTCGCGGTGGAAGCAGTAGACATAGACTTTGCGTCGGAAGCGGTTAAAGCGGATGGGTTCGTCGCGGGGGGCTTCTACGTCCATTCGCCAGAAGAATACGCATACCCATAGAGGCACGATAAACGCGATGAGGCCAAAGAAGTTAAATACAAAAGAAGGCACAGTTCCAGTTGTTATAAAAAGGGTAATCCAAGTGAAGGGAGGAATGAGAGAGAACAAAAAAAGAGCCATAGCCCCCCAAACGGCAACACCCCTAATTCGGAAGGTCCCACTTGGTAACTCAAGATATACATCGTCAACATGATTGGGCGGATTCGATAGGACGGGTGGATACGGTTCGTTGGAGGGCGACTCGTTTGGACCCGGCAAATCGTGCTTCCAGCCAGGAGCAGGTTTGTCGAGTAAAGGTGTTTTAAATACCATGATGAGCTGTTCCAAGTTCGGGGTGAACGCCGCTTGTAATCTTTAGCCTGTTGTATCGAGGCTGCTTCGGTTGATGGCTTGTAGTCAGGGCGCGGTGCGTGACTGCAGGTCTAGTTCGGCTGGCCACTGCACTTTGGGGGCCAAGCGACGCGCGAGATTGAAGGTCACGTCTTCGTTGTTCCAGTCACGAGGTGGGCGGGGAAAAGCGGGCAGGGCTTGCGGGCCTTGTTGCATGAACAGTTGGGCCATGGCCCAGTACATTTCGCCTTGTTGAATTTCGTGGGCGAAATGAAAACGATCAATTACCTGGTGGGTGCCAGGTTTCACCACGGCAAGGGTGACGGTTTCGATGAGGCCGCCACTGCCCATGGGGCCGTACACGCTGCAGGCTTCGGCACGCAGGTTATCCCAGTCATAGACTTCGGCCCGAACGCCCCAGGTGGTGCGGCTGAAGGGTCTGAGGCCGTCGTGGTGGAAGCGGTAGACATAGACTTTGCGTCGGAAGCGGTTAAAGCGGATGGGTTCGTCGCGGGGGGCTTCGGTGTCCATTCGCCAGAAATAGACGCCTGCCCACAGGGCAACAATAAACGCCAAGAGTAAAAAAAAGGTTGGGATGAGAGGCGGCGTGCCTTCCTTCAGTATGTATTCGATCAAAGTGAAGGGGGCGATCAGGGAAAGCAAAAACATAAAAGGGCTTAAACAAACACCAGCGCCACGTACTCTCATCGTGGCGCGAGCCAGTTCGAGACATATATCGTCAGAACAGTTAGGGGGATTCGATAGTACGGGAGGATACGGTTCAGTGGATGGCGTCTCGTTCGGCCCTGGCAAGTCGTGCTTCCAGCCCGGAGCGGGCTTGTCGAGTAAAGGTGCTGTGAATCGCATGATTAGTAGTTCCGGTTTTGTATGATAGCCGCTTACGACTTGTTTAATGGGAAGGGGCAAGCACAATGTTGATGAGCGCCAGTAATGGTCGCTATGGGCCCGGTCGCAAATGAGCACTCCACGGCGCTGTCGGCTGTGGCTTATAAGGTGTCCATTAGTTCCAGCTCCGCATAGGCGTCGTGAATGTCGCGATTAGGCCAGTAAGTTAACGACAAAGTTGCGGCCTCGATGTTGTGCCGGCGGGTATCGGGCATCAGTACTATCGCGCCTCTGATGTCCTTGACCTGCTGGGGACTGGCGTTGGCCAATTCGACGGTGCGTATTTCCTGGATGGGGGTGGTGCTGTCTGCCCGGTAATCAGGCTTGTTCGGACGTTTGGGCACAGCCAGGGTCGCTCGGCGTTCGCTGGCTGCGGTTGCCAGGGTGGGGGGATTCAATTCGCCTTCGGCCAGCACTTCGCCGCCGGTGTACTGGTTGACCGAGCCGTCGCCGTGGCGATGAACCGTCAGTGACCAGCGATAGGCCGACCGGTTGGCGTTGAAGAACGGCAGAAGCAGGTGATATTCGAGGTGCTGTTCATGGACCTGTGCGCCCACACTACCCATGGGGCCACCCCAGCCATGTGAGCCGCTATCGACGATTCGTAAGCGGAAGTTGACGCCGGCCTCAACGCCAATGGTCGCGGCATTGAGTTCGGCAATGGCGATGTGTGCGTGTTCAGGTTTGTTCCAATGAATGGGTGGAACTTCGTTATGGTTGCCGAAAAAGCAACGGCGAGCCCAGCGGTCGAGAGGTGTCGACTCCTCGCTTTCGGCCCACTTGTAAAACGCATATCCCACCATACCAAGAAGTACGGCTATACCAAGGGGACCGAGCAGCGTGCTGGTACCTACAGCAGCAGCCCAGATGCCCACCCCTGCGCCAACACCTGAAAGTAACGTGGAGATTCGGTAAGCGAGCATTGCGTCAGTATCCCCGCCCTTCCAAGTACGATTAGCAGCAAACCCCGCTCGTGTAGCATCGTACAGTCCCGCCACAGCACCAATACTCCCCCCGGCCCGTACGAATACGTTGCCCACCCGTGAAGTCGCTGTTGCGTTAGCTATCGCCCTGGTAGACAAGCTGCTGACCTGTTGCACCCGTTCCGCCCCTTTTTCCAGTGCAATACCTACAATTTCCACCCCTCCACCCAACACCCCCAAACTACTGCCATACACCGCCAACCTGGCCTCAACGGCCTTTTCGCCCATGGCTTTCTCCGCTTCCTTGAGACTTTTGTTCAGCGAGTCGCTAAGCAGGTACATCCCGCCCATCGCCATCAAAAACCCGCTACTGCCGACCGCGCCACGCAGCCCGGTAAAGCCAGTGCGAACCCATCCAGCCGCCAGGTACGAGGACACCTTGACCCCCTGCAACACCTTGCGCGCCTGCGGGTCCAGGGTGCCAACCCCGACTGCGATTTCGACTAGCGCAGCGTGGGCACCTTTGCCCAGTTGATCCACGCCGAGGTTGGCCTGGCGCATCAGGCTGTCCTGCAGCTCGGTGACCTGGCCTTCCACCCAGACGCTGAGGGTCACGCTGAGGTTGGCTATTTTGGGGTCCAGCACCGCCAGGCTGAGCAGGCCGCCCTGAATCAACGGGCGCACCTGTTTGCGCACCTTGTGGGCCTCTTCGTCGGTTTTGCCCAACTCGTCCTTGAGGCCTTCCCAGGTGCGGTCGATGGCATCAGCGGCCTTGCGTTGCAGGTTGCGCAGGTGCTCGCATTGCAGGGCGTAGTATTCACCGAGCTTCATCTTCACCTTGAGTTCGGTCAGATGAATACCGTTGTAGAGCAGTTGGCTGGCACTGTTGAGACGCGAAACCGCCCGCCCCACGCCAGGGCCGAGTGACGGTTGCAAGCGGGCGGCAGCGGCATTGAGGGCGCCGAGGAGCTGCGCCATGGCATGCTGTAGACGGGGGCGGACATGCTGCTTGAAGTCGTCGTTGGCGATGAGCTTGGTAAGGGTGGAGTAGAGCTTTTCGCTGTCGTTCCAGTCGCCATCACCTGTTGCATTGAAACTGGGCAACAGATCGGCCAGCAAGCCTTTGTCACGCAAGAGAAGGGCGCGGTAGATCGGGCTCTGTGGGTCGTTCAGCCATTCACTCCACAGGGAGGCGGTATGGCCGTTATCTTGACTCGCGGGCGCTTCACTGATACCACCTTCAAGGCACAGCGCCATGGTCTGGCTGTAGGCCCGTCCTGATGGGCGGTCATTACCGTCGTAGTCATTTTGCTCGACACACACGAACAGGCTGGAGCGGCACGCTGCCGCGTAGGCGTGTGCGCTTTGGTCGATGTAACGCTGATAGTTGGCGCATTCCTGCTCATACAGTTGGTGAAACAGGGCACGGCTCTGTTCATCGTAGCGTTCCTCCAGTTTCTGGTTGTGGGCGAGTGTGCGCTTCTGGACGATTCGCTCGCGTTGCTGCTCAGGGCTGGAAAATACCGGTGGGCCATCGCCGGTCATGGGCTCGACAGACGCCGGTAGGGGCGTCTGGCCTTCTGCCTGTTCGCGATGGACTTCGCGAATGGCCAGCAGTAACTGAGAGGTCTGGTAGCGATAAGCCCGGTCCGGGTCGTTCATCCAGGCCTGGCGCTGCTGCACCCAGCGGTTGCGCGTGTCGTTGAGTTCCTGCACCAGGCCAACGATGTCATCCAGTACAAACGCGAGGACGCCTTGTTGGAGCTTGTGCTGTGGGATGGCGCTGCGCAGGAAGCCCTTCAGCGCGCCCAGGCGATGGGCGCGGCTATGGAAACCGTGCACGCTGTCGAATCTTGGGGCTGCCTCTTGCGGGGGATGCTCATAAAAACGCCAGTCGGGTTCGGTAGGGATGGGCAATGGGCTTGTCGGGTGGTGCTGGTATTCGTAAACCTGCTTGTCCACCTGCAGGTTTTCATCGGTCATGGCCAGGCCAACGCTGGCGGGGTTGTCGCGTGCGCTGGCGAGGTCGAGTGTCTGGAACCGCTCTGATGCCTGACCGGCCTTGTAGGCGTCCAGCACGCTGGCGGGCCACGGGTCATTGGCAAACGCCAGCCACGCTTGGGTGTGTTTTTCAGTGTCGATGTTGAGGAACGAGGCCGGGCAGTCGTGGTTGGCCGCGACGCACGCATCGGACAGCGGGGTCTCGTTGGCGGGCGGCGGTGCGTAGGGGTTGAATTGACGTAGATAACCGTCCGGGCTGATCTGGTAAGCCTGCCAGGTTTTGCGATCGAGCAAGACATACAGGTAGCCGGCGCGCAAGGTGCGCAAGCCCAGGCGCGTATCGATATGCACGGTATCCGGACGCACTGGCTCATTCGGTGAGCGCGGCACCAGTGCGTGGCGCAATGGCAGGATGGGCAACCCTTTACGTTGGCAGGCTTTGCATTGATCGTTTGAAACGGCGGTTTCGGCTATAACGATGCCCAGTTGTGTGCCCAAGGTCATTGAGGTGCTCCGGCATAGGTCAGGTCCGACACTGCCCTTTGCAAGGCGATGTCGTTGTAGGGGACCAGCAGTTGGCTGAGCGGCGCTTGCCCCTGAACCGCTTGTTCAATCACGGCGCGAAAGCCGGTGTGCTGGTGCAGATGCGGATGCAGCATCAGGCGATGCAAGGCGAGTGTCAGGATGTCGTCCTGGCGGCTAAGCCCAAGCTGACGGGCTTGCTGGATATGGATATAGGCTTGTGCCGCCGCTTGGGGCGGCAGCGCAGTAGGGCCGCTCCAGCGAGCCGGGGCATACGCCAGCGGCAATTGGAGTGCGCGACGCCAACCGCTCAACAAGGCCGCAACCAAGGGGGCGTCCTGCTGTACCGCCGTCGTGTGGCTGCCCGGTACGGTGCGACGTTCGGGCGCGCCCACCAATACGCTGCCGGCACCGCTGCTTGTGGGCAGGAACCAGCGTCGAATGGGCCACCAGGGCCCCTCATTTTTGTCGAAGGTGCCAGCCAACAACTCCAGCCGAACGGGCTCATGGATCGGGAAAAACACTTGGCCTTGCTTCGAGGGCAGTAGCCCGAGCGAAACGATGTGGGCACTTAGCGCCTGGGAGGGGGCGCTGCTACTGAGCCAGCCGCACACGTAACGCTTGTGACGATCCATCTCCTCATGAGCGCGTAAGGCAGATAGCGCCAATAGTTCCTGCGACGGCGAAGTTCCGGGTGTCGCGAGGGCCACCAGTGCCGGGCAGGCCGACGGCGTATGGATCAGATCGGGCCGATGCACAGGCGTGACGGCATCGTCGCCGAGCGTTTGGCGCAATACCTCTATGCGTAATGGATCGTCTGCGGCGCAGTCGGCCAAGGGGTCGAGTAATAAATACAGGGTGGCATCGGGCGCATGCTGTTCGGCCACGAACGCCTGGACGCTCGCCGGCCTCATCGGTTTTTCTCCACACAGGCCTGACCTGTTTCGGGCTGCAGCTGCAGCTTCAGGGCTTGGCCGTTGCCTGGGTTTGTGGCGTTGACCGGGCCACGCAGGGTTATCGCTATGCCATTGAGGTGAATGCCTTGCGCGTCGAGCGTGAGGCTACCTCCCGGGCTTTGGAAGACCACACGCTCACTGGCTTGCAGTTGGTAGACCGTGGTGGTGTGGTGTATGCCTTGGCCGGCAGTTAGACGATGTTGCCCCGAGATCGTTTGCTGGCAGTGGCCGCCCACTTCGCTGTGGTGGTTGGCTGTTGTGGTGTCGTAGCGGTTATTGCCGACCCGCTCACTGCGATCCCGACCGACAGTTGTCTCATGGTCACGTCCCGACGAGAGCGTGTGGTCCCGGCCGATCACGTGGGACTGGTCGTTCCCGATAGTGATCTGCTCGTCATTGCCTACTTCTTCTTTGCGGTTATTACCTACAAACGTTGTGTTGTCATGTTTGACATGAACGTTCTTGTCCTTTTCAGCATGGATAAACACCTCCTCGTGCCCTAGCTCATCCTCAAAACGCAGCTCATTGAAGCCATTGCCTTTATGGGTTTGGCTCTTGATGGTCATCCGCGTCTTGTGTTTGGGCAGCTCATACGGCGGCAGATTGGTCTCGCGGTAGGTGCGGCCCGTGGCGATGGGCTGGTCAGGATCGCCATCCAAATAGCCAATAATCAGTTCCTGACCGATTCGCGGCACGGCCATGGCGCCCCAGGTCGCACCGGCCCAACCCTGCGCTACACGAATCCAGCATGAGCTGTGATCGTTGTTTTTGTCCGAGCGATCCCACGGGAATTGCACCTTGACCCGACCCCATTCATCGCAATAAATCTCCTCTCCTGGCGGGCCGACCACCGTGGCAATCTGCGGGCCGTCGATGCAGGGTTTGGGGCGCAGCGGCGCCTTCCAATCCGAGGTCCAGCGGATGGCGCTGGCTTTCAACGAATAAGAGGTACCGAGGCCGCTACCAAAGGATTCTTCCTGCAAGCTGGTGTGTTGCTTGCCTTCGTGCTTGATGGCGATGGTGCGCCAGCGGTCGTTGAAGTCCTCACGGGGATGATCGTTGAGGTCGAAGGCCAACCCCGGTTGCAGGCGTTCATCGTCGCCTTCCACATGCGCCAGCTTGGCGTCGTTGCGTAGCGCCGTTAGGCGTGTCTTGGTGAAGGGTTTGCCAGCGATGTCGCGTTTGTAGCGGCCTGGGTAGTCGTAGCGTTCGTAGTCCTTGTGCTGGTTTTTCAAGTCCTGGTCGCCGGTGGCGGTGTGCTGTTGGTCGTAGCGCGGGTGGGTGAAGGTGTAGTCGCGCTGCACCTGGCGTGCGGTACGCACTTGTTCGGTGTAGTGGAAGCGGTTTAACGCGGGCTCCTTGGAGTCGCCACCTCCCATGGGCTGGTAGATCACCGGGCAGTCGGTGTGGGTGCCGATGGTGCCGAGGCCGCCGACGCGGTCGGTGAGCACGAGGGTGTGGCCGTCGGCGCGGTGTTCGAAGGTGTAGAGCAGGCCTTCTTCGGCGGCGAGGCGGGCGATGAAGTCGAGGTCGGTTTCACCGGCTTGTACGCAGTATTCGCGAGGTTGGTGATCGAAGCAGATTTCGCTGCGGATGTCGGTCAGTTTATGCTCGGCCAGCATGCTGGTGATGATGTCGGGCACGGTCTGGCTTTGAAAAATTCGCCAGTTGGAACGCAGGTTGAAACGCGCCAGAGTCGGTTCGACCACGGCGGTGTAGTGGGTGCGCCGAAAACCGGTATCGCCCTGTTGGAACAGGCTGACCAGGCCGTGCACGTAGCGTACCGGTGTGTCGTCGCGCCAAATGGTAAACACCGCGGCCAGGTCGAGCATGCGGTAGAAGTCGATGGCGGGGTGGTGGCTGACCAGTTCCAGTTCGAGTTTGAAGGGCTGGGACAAGCCCTCTTCAAGGGTGAACGAGACCACTTCGAAGGGATCGCCCCGCAGCGGTTCGAAGGTGTAACGCAGGTCGCTTTGACGGGGCATGGGGCCTCCATTTCAGTATGTAAGTGTCAGTCGATCAACCAGCTGCTATCACCGTTTTCCAGTTTTCCATCGTGGTCGGTGGTGTCGCCAACCCGGGCCACGGCTTTTCCTTCGACGGTCATAGAGCGTGAGCCGCTGGTGATCACGGCGCCGCATCCGAGGGTGTCGCCGACACGGGCGACAGCTTTGCCATTGACGGTCATGCTGCGGGCACCGCTGTCGACGGTGGTGGGGCCACACAAAGGGCAATCATGGTCGTGTCCGACCAGTACGACGGCAGGCATAGAGCCTCCTTAATAGGATTCAAGTCAGTGAAGGGTCCGCCGCTGCACGAGCCGCAGCGACGGAGCCGGGTACGCGCTTAACCCGCTGCTGCCGGCTTGCGCCAGTCGTCCGAAGCTTCAGTGCCGGCGACTACATGAATCCAGCTGATCTTGCGGTAGGCCAGGCTGGTCCTGATCAGTTGGGTGTAGTTGGCCTTGCTGCTGTCCTGTGCATGGGGCAGTACGGTTTCGATCTCGACGACGGTGGCGTCTTCGAGTTTGGTGGTGAAGAAATGCTGCTGTTTGCCCTCCCCGCAAGTGCGGAACCACTTGACCTCAACGGTTGGCAGCGTCTCGCCGGTGGCCAGGGCTTGATAGAGCATTGGTGAGGCTTTGTTCAGCGCACTGGTGAAAATCAGCGGTTTATGCACGCGCTGGCCAGCGGGTTGGCCGCTTTGCGGGTCGGTAGGCGTGCATATTGTGTGGTCGATGGCCTGGGCAAGAATTTCGTCCTCATGGCCTTCTACATAAACGTTGCCCACCGAGTCTGCGGTGAACGCACCTTTGGAGATATGCCCCTGGTTTTTGCCGTGGATGCTGATATACGCGGGTGTTGGCATGACAAGCTCCTTGTCGCGATGATTGAGCGACCTTGAGGTCGCGGTTTATGGCCGAAACGGCCATGGCTTTGCAGGCGCTCGACATGAGCGCGCTGAAATTCGGTTACAGGTGCAGCACCCGCTCCAGCGACACCAGCACCTGCTGGGTGATGGTGTTCAGGCGGATCGAGTAAATCGTGTAGGCGACGGTCAGCACGACGGCGGCCATGGCCCATGGCGTCCACAATGGCCAGGCGCGTTTTATTCGGTAGTTGCGCGGCGCGACGTTGGTCAGCGGGTCGGTGAGGCGTTTGGGTGTTTCGCCGCGAAGAGGGCGTAGTAATCCGTGCAATTGGTCGATGATTTTCCGTATTTCGTCGTCGCCCTTGGCGTGGGCGCCGTATTTGCCTTTGAGGCCGGAGATCAGGCACTGGTACATGAACTCCAGCACATGCTGGTACCTGGCGGCTTCGGGGATCATGTTGTTCATGATGGTGAAGAATTTTTCGCCGCCTCGGGTCTCGCCGTGGAACTGGCTGAGCAACGAGCGTGCGCTCCAGGTGGAGAGCCTGCCCCAGGTGGTGCGCATGACCACCTCATCCACCAACAGGCACAGGCTGTAGGAGTAGGCCTTGAGCATGCCGGCGTCGTAGTCGAGCTGGCGGACTTCTTCCATGATCGCAGTAATCTGGTTGCTGACGCTTTGGTACAACGCAGGCACGTCATGGTGGTGGTCCAGACGGCGTAGGCGGATGACCAGGCCGATCAGCGGCGTGGCGGCATCGCACAGCGGGTTCCAGGCCACGCCACGGATGTCGAATTCAGGGTCTGCGAGCAGCACCGGCGGCTTTGGCTTGGCCTGTTCCTCAGTGGGGTCCGGTTCTTTGCTGCCGTTCGCCTGTTGCAAATAACTCAAGAGCTGATTGTTGCCCGCAGGTGGCGGGGTTTCGGTGGGCGTTGCTTCATTCATCTCTCTCACTCCTGATCGCCCAGAACTGCAATTCCAGCTCCGGGAATTCACCGGCAATATGGAAACCGAACCCGCTGCCACTGCTCAGGCTTTGCCAGGCAGGGTGATGGCGGTCGAGTTCGAAGTAGCTGAAGCCGGCATGAAACGGCAGGTGGCGCGGCGCCACCGGCAGCGGCCGCAGTGGAATGCCCGGCAGTTGCAGGCTGACCAGTTGCTCCAGGCCTTCGGTGGAGCTGATCTTGATCTGCCGGGGCAGTTGCTGACGCAGGGTCTCCGCCGGCAGCCCGGCGCGCACGGCGAGGATGAACTCGGCGTTGTCCAACAGGCGCTTGTCGTTCAATGCGGCGCTACGCACGCCGTACTCCTGATCGACGATGGGCAACGACACTGCGCGCGGTTGCAGCACGGTGCCCAAGGCGCGACGCAGGGTGTGCTCCAGGATCTGGAAGGATTCGCGCAGGTTGTCGTGCTGGTAGGCCGGGTATTCCTGGGGCAGGTGGCCTTCATCGGTGAAGGTCACCAGTTCGCCGCAGGCTTGCGCCAATGCGATGTACAGCCGCTCCGGGTGAACCTGGCGTTGCCGGGCCAGGTGCTGGAACAGCGGGAACAAGCGGTTGAGGGTTTGCAGCAGGTTGAAGTCGGTGACATCGGCCACCCCCGACTGCCCCGGTGAGCCGATACGCTGGGCCAGGTTCTTGGCGCGCTCGCGCATCAGCCCGGCCACTTCGCCGAGGTAGCGATGCAGCGCCGGCACGGCTTGCAGGGACAGGCTGGTGGGATAGAAGTGCTCATCCATCACCAGGCTGCCGTCGGGGCGCTTGTCTTTGATCCTGCCCAGGGCGATGCCGGTGAAGGCACTGCGGTCGCTGCGTTCAAGCATCAGTTGCAGGTTGGGTACGGCCAGGTCCATGCCGACCTGATCGCCGTCATCGCTGTGGGTATCGCGGATTTCCTCGCGGCGGGCAATGTAGCGGCTGTTGCCGTACTGGTCGGGCCAGCGCACTTCGAGGGCGCCGTTGGACCGCAGTGGCAGCGTCAGGTAAACGATCTGGTTGACCGCGCTGCTGTCGGCGATTTCCAGCGGGGAGGGCGGCGCCAGGTCGTGGGGAATATCGAAGACACTGCCGTCGGGCATGATCCCGCGTGCCTGGGTAATGGCGACTTTACCGAAGCTCAGGTACTCGGTGTTCAGCGTCAGTTCGCTGAAGCCGTAGAGGGCGTCGTTGAGGCTGTGCAGGCGCTGATGCACGGCGGCTTCGGCGGCGCGGGCCTGTTGCTGGAAGTGTTGGGGCTTGACGAACAAACCTTCATGCCAGATGACGGGGTTGCGTGAACTCATCAGTAATTACTCGGGGCAAAAGCGGCTGAAAAGGGCGTCATCGGGTTTCTCCCTTGAGGCTGACCTGGGTGGCGTCCAGCTGCACCAGCACCGCGTACTGCCGGCCTTTGGGCTCGACGCGTAGGCGCTGTTTCCACTGGCCGACGTCGCTGCTGTGGTAGTTGGCGATCACCGCGATAAAACGCGTGTCTTCATCCAGGGCACGCAGGTCGATGAACTTGAATTGGCCGGGCTGGAGCAGGTAGTCGTCGGCCCGGATGTAGGTGCTGCCCAAGGTCTTTTTCAGGTCCTCGGCCAGGGCTTCGGGGCTGGCGTTGACCAGCAGCGAGTCATCGGTGAGTTGCAGCACCTTGAAGGCGATTGGCGTAGCGACATGCTCCAGCGCCGGGCTGCCCCATGGGGTGGTCAGGCTCACGCCCTGGGCGTCGTAAGCGCCGAGCAGTGCGTCCTCGATGGGCGACATTTGCTCCGCAGGCGTGGGCTCAATGGTTAGCAACGATTGCGCTGGCACGGCTTCGTAAAGATGGTTGAGCAGGGTTTGCACTTTGTCCGTCAGCGCCTGCGGGCTGGCGGCCTGGACGTTGAGGGTGTAAGGCGAGCGGTTTTCGTCCTCAACCGGTGCGGTGCCGGTGCTGATCAGGCGCGGGTTGACGTTATCGCTGGCGTGCAGGCTCAGGGAGTAGCGGCTGGGCTGATCGTCGGGGCCGCCGACCGGGATAGAAGGCGTCCAGATCACCTGGCCGATCTTGCCGAGCATGGTGCAGCCGCCGAGGGCCAGGCAGGCCAACAACAAGGTGCATAGGCGCAGGTTGCTGAACAGGCTGAAGCTGCGCTTGTGTGCGGGCGCGCCACTATCCGCCAGCGGTTTGGGCGGCGGCGCTTTATGCATCGCCCGCAGCGGATCGCCTTGCTCGCTTAAATCCACGGGTTGGCAAAGGCGTTCGAATTCCGGGCAAACCACAGGTGCAACTTCGGCCAGCGGAGGGTTCGTTACCTCCTCCAGGTGCCACTCCAGCAGGCCATCCGGGCGACCACTGAACAGCGCTTCGAGCGAGCGTTGCCCTGGCGCATGCTCGCCAAACTGCACGGCCACTCGATAGGCGCCCACTTGCAAGAAGTCGCCATCGTTGAGTGCTACCGCACTGTCGCAACCCACCGGCAGATCATGGCCATTGACGTAGGTGCAGCCACTGCGGTCGATCACACAAAAACGCCCCTCGACAACGCGGATATCGCAGTGGTTAGGCCGCACACTGTTCTGCCGATCCACCAGATGCCAATCCGCTGCGGTACTGCCAATGCTGCCGCCCTGCGGACCAAAGCGGTGGCTGGGTAGATAACCGTGCAGCAACTGCGCGGGATTACTGATGACCAGGGTCAGCTTCATGCGCGCCCCCGAATCCGCACTACGGCGGGATGGCGTTGTTGCTGGTGCTCGATAAAACTGGTCCAACCCAGGTGAGTGCCGCTGGCGCGTTGCAGGTTGAACGGCGGTACATCTTCTTCGCGCAGCCCCAGTTCCAGGTCGTAGGCGGTGGTATCGCGCAGCAGAAAATCCATCAACTGGCGCAAGCGCCCGAACTGATCGCCGCTGGGCAGAAACTGACGAAAGCGCGCCTGGGTCAGGTTGGGAATCACCAGGGTGAACTTGCTGGCGCGGGTCTTGCTGCGGTCACCCACCACAAAGTTGCTGCCCAGGGTGCCGTTGGCTTTGCCCAGCGCCAGGCGCTGGCGTTGCGCAAAACTCACCGAGCGGGCCTCGAACTCACGGATATGCACGCCGTGCAGGTCGAAACAGTGCTCGACGATGCCGGACACCACCGACGGCGAGCGGCTGCGGTTGGCGATCAAGCCAGCAAAGCTCAGCAATCGGCCCCAGGGCAGCGGGGTGGCGCCGCGCAGGTCGTTGTCATTCAGGCCGACCATCGAGAAGACGTACCGCGAAAAGCGATCGGTGGCCTCGGCCTGGAAGCGAACGTAGTAGCGGTACTTGCGCCAGCTGGTGTGCAGCAGCGTCAGCAAACGATGATTGAAAAAGTCCATGAACGCCGGACGAATGCCACGCTCCTGGGCCTGCTCGTAGGCCAGGCGATCAAGGTAGTAACCGGGCAGTGGCGAATCCGTACCGTGCAGGCCAAAGAAGCTGGTCTGCAAGCGATAGCGCACCTCTTCACGATCGTCCTCAATGCGTGCGGCCTCCACCACGTCGGAGGCCGGAAACCCCAGCCCCGCATGGCTTTGCAGGCGTACGCGACGGCGCACCGCATCACTCAGGGGCCGTGCTTCCAGGTCATCGCCATGCAAGGCGTGCAGGTGCTCCAGCAGACGGTGAAACGAATAGTTTCGCGCGTCGGCCAGCAGCAGGTCAGCTAGATCACGGGTTGTCTGCCGGTCAACAGTGGCCATTCGTAGCGCTCGTTGTTAGTGGTATTGATCACTTCCAGGCGATGGAAGGAGTTGATGCTTGCGTACAGGGCGAAGAAGTGCGAAAGCACACTGGCGAACAGGTACAGCTCGCCCTCGCAGAGAAAAGCGTCCTGGTCCAGTTTTAAGCGCGTCTGCACGCCGCGTACCGGCAGGCCTTTCATCAGCCAGTCGATGGGCGTGGTCACCGCATCCTGGATGCCGTTGAGGCGTTTGCGGGTGGCGCGGGCCTGTTGCAGATCGTGCAGCGCGGCAAAGTCATAGGCACGGATCACCGCCTTGAGCGGCTCGGGCGACAGCAATGACAGGTAGTTGAGCGACAGGTTGGAAATCAGCGTCCAGTGCAGGCTGCTGTCCAACACCGGCCGGTAGCCGCGCGTCGGCGCAATCAGATTGGTATAGGTGGCAAACGAGGGTGTGGCCTCGGTAGACCGCGACACATCCCCGATACCCAGCCTCTGCGGCAGGTCGCGGTTGGTACAGGTCAATTCGATCGAAGCTGCTTCGTTTTCGCCGATATACAGGCTTTCATCGCCGCGCACAAAGGCGATGCGATGACGCAAGCCTTCACGTCCGTGGGACTCCTCGATATGCGTGCGGAAATACAGTGCCGTGCGGCCCCGGGCATGTTCGATCTCATGCTGGAACGATTCGAACGGGGTGAAGCGCCGCAATGGGTCGCCTTTACGCTCCTTGTCGGCGGCGTCCCAACCGGCCACGTGGTCGACACTGAAAATTTCATACGCATCCTGGCGGTTGCCCGTGGGGCTGATACGGCGTTCCTGGCTGCGCCCATCCAGCATGATGGGCTCGGCATCGTGGCGGAATAGATTGACTGCCGGCGCGCAGAACAGATGCAGGTCGCTGGTGCGCAGGTGTGTATTGACCGGCATCGGCCGCGAGAACTGAAATTCGAAGCGTATCTGCCCGGTGGTGACGGCCGGCCAGACCTTGGCAAGCCGGGTCAGGCTGAAAAAGTGGAAGCGCTGCGGGAACACAAAATATTCCTGCAGGATGCGGTAGCCATCGAACACATTGCGCGGGTAGGGCAGCAGTGCCTCGTCGGGGGTGAAACCGGGAAAATCCAGATCGTCGGGGTTGAGGCGATAAGGCGTGTTGTTGACGTACAGCGTGATGCTTTTGAGGTAATGGGCCAGCCATAGGTACAGGGTCAGCGCGGTGGCATTGTCGCCGCCCAAGTGAAAGTCCAACTGGTCGCATTCAAGACTGTCGAGCGGCTGCTGGGTCAACACATTAAGGTCGACGCGCAGTGTCGAGGCTTCGCGGCTGTGGGCATCGCTGACGGCGTGCAACGCCAAGGGGTACAGGTTGACGTCGGTGCAGGTGCGAAACTCGCAGGAAATACCGTCCACAGGGTTGGCAAACAGCCGCGTCCCTTTGGGAATCACCTTGCGTTGACTGATCGCATTTGGCAGCGGTGTAAAACGGATGATGGTCGCACTGGGCAGGGGCCGCAGGTAATTGGGCCAGAGCATTTGCAACAGCGGGTGGGTCAGCTCCGACAGGTCGTCATCAATCTTCATGCCCAGCTTGGCGGTGAGGAAGGCAAAGCCCTCCAGCAGCCGCTCCACATCCGGGTCGCCGGCCTGATCGCCAAGAAACTGCGCCAGTTGCGGGTTGTCCTCGGCGAACTCGCGGCCGAGTTCGCGCAGGTAGCGCAACTCCTCGGCAAAGCGTTGTTTCAAGTCCATCGCATCCTCATCTCACGCGGGTGTAGCCGTCGCGGCCGTGCATGGCCACTTCGATCTGCACCTGTTCTTCCTTGTGGTTGACCTGCACCTGGCAATCCAGGCGAAAGTTCAGCTCCAGCGGCAGGTCCGGGTCGGGCTGATAGCGCACGCCCGTGACCTTGATGCGCGGTTCAAACGCTTCCACCGAACGCCGGATATCGGCGCTGATGGCCAACACCAGGTCACTGCTGGCCTGGGTGACGCCGTTGAAGTCGCGCAGGCCCAGTTCAGGGCTGCTTTGTGAGCAGCCCTGGCGTGAGTTGAGCACCTGCTCCAAGTGACGCTTGATCGCCTCGATACGCTGGTGCGCCTGCTCGTCCGCGCAGCCTTGGCGGTAGCGCGGTGCATCGGGTTCCAGGCGTTCGAACAGGCTGGCGCCGCGCATTTATTGGGTGTCCAGCCGACCGACCAGGGAGATCTCGAAGTTGGCCCCCATGTACTTGAAGTGCGGCCGTATCGCCAACGACACCTGGTACCAGCCCGGGTTGCCCTCGACGTCCTGCACTTCGATTTTTGCGGCGCGCAATGGGCGACGGCTGCGTACGTCGGTCGACGGGTTCTCCTGATCGGCGATGTACTGCTTGAGCCAGGTGTTCAGCTCGCTTTCCAGGTCCTGGCGTTCCTTCCAGCTACCGATCTGCTCGCGTTGCAGCACCTTGATGTAGTGGGCCAGGCGATTGACGATAAACAGGTACGGCAACTGGGTGCCGAGCTTGTAGTTGGTCTGGGCTTCCTGGCCTTCGCGGGTCTTGGGGAAATTCTTGGGTTTCTGCACCGAGTTGGCTGAGAAGAACGCCGCGTTGTCGCTGTCTTTGCGCATGGTCAGCGGGATAAAACCGGCTTCGGCCAGCTCGAATTCCTTGCGGTCGGAAATCAACACTTCAGTAGGGATCTTGGCCTGCAACTGGCCGAAGGACTCGTACAGGTGCACCGGCAGGTCATCCACCGCACCACCGGACTGTGGGCCGATGATGTTCGGGCACCAGCGGTAGCGGGCAAAGCTGTCAGTGATGCGCGAGGCCATCAGGAACGCGGTGTTGCCCCACAGGTAGTTGTCGTGGTTGCCGTCGACGGTTTCGTTGTAGCCGAAGCTGCGGGCCGAATTGTCTTCAGTGCTGTAGGGCGTGCGCAGCAAGAAACGTGGCAAGGTCAGGGCCAAATGGCGAGCGTCTTCGGACTCGCGCAAGCCGCGCCATTTGGTGTGGCGGGGGCCGTCGAAAATATCGTTGATCTCTTTGAGGTCGGGCAGGCCCTGGAAGCCTTCGAGGTTGAACAGTTCCGGCCCGGCCGCCGACACAAACGGCGCATGGGACATGGCACCGATGGAGGCTACATAGCTGAGCAACTTGATGTCCGGCGAGCTGGGACCAAAGGTGTAGTTGCCGACAATCGCCCCCACCGGCTCACCGCCGAACTGGCCGTAGCCGGCGGTGTAGACGTGCTTGTACAAGCCGCTGCGAGTGATATCACCAGCGTTGTCGAAGTCGTCCAGCAACTCCTCCTTGGTGACGTGCAGCATTTCCAGCTTGATGTTTTCGCGAAAGTCCGTGCGGTCCACCAGCAGTTTCAGGCCACGCCAAGCCGATTCCAGTTGCTGGAGCTGCGGCTGATGCAGGATCACGTCCATTTGCTTGCTCAACGCGCGGTCGATCTCGGCAATCATCTGGTCAACCCGGTGCTTGTTGACCGGCTGCTTGTGATCACCGCTTTGCAGGATCTCGCTGATGAACGCAGCCACGCCTTGGCGGGCCACGGCATAGCCTTCCTGGGACGGGCGGATGGTGGTATTGGCCAGCAATTGATCGAGCAACGACGACTGTTCATCGGCGACCAGTACTTGGGCGGCACTACTTTCCCTAGGCATAAGGGCTACTCCATATGGACGTAAAAGAACTCAGTTGTTTGGCGCGTCAAGCACCAGGTTCAGTTCGCTGGCCAGGCGTTGGCGGGCGGTTTCATCGGTCAGCAGGTTTTGCAGGTGCTTGCGAAAGGCAGGTACGTTGCCCATTGGTCCCTTGAGCGCAACCAAGGCTTCGCGTAGTTCCAGCAACTTGTTCAGCTCGGGTACTTGGCGAGCAATGGCGTCAGGGCCGAAGTCATTGATGGTTTTGAATTGAAGTTGCACATTCAGGTCGGTGTCGTGATCGTTGTTCAGTACCGACGGGACCGCCATGTCCAATGCAACTTCTGCTTTGGTAAGGACTTCATTGAAGGTGTCTTTATCTATCCGAATGGATGGTCTATCTTCAAGAGCACTTAGTTCGCCGTGGCCTTTGAAGTCGCCCGTGACCAGTAACTTCAGCGGTAGCTCGACTTCGGCTTGTTGGTCGCCTGTGGCCGGTACGTACTTGATATTGATGCGTTCTTTAGGCGCGACAGAACTTTGGGATTTCGACATGGGAAAAATCCTTTTTTGAAGGTGGCGCTATTAAAAGCCCATGTTTCAGAAAAAGTCATGTCGGACGAAGTCGATTCGTTTCGTGGTACTTGGATGTAAGAAAAATTACTGTTTAATGTTTATGTTGGGCCTGGGAAAATTCATACGCTGTCAGGTTCTGTTATCTGAGGGGTGTATCTGGTATTTGAGGGTGTTGCAAAAAAAATGATGCCTCGGACTTGCCAGTTCGTTATTTATATAAGTTCATGAAAAGTTGCTGTGTTCGAAGATGAGTGATCGCCTTGGTTCAATAGCAAAAGTTGAATTTATTGATAATGTAGGGGAGGCGTTGATGCGCAAAGGATCGCAACGTTGGCGTTGGGTAGGGGGCCTGGCAGCAATGCTGATTGCCCCGCACATACACGCAATGCCGATGGCACAGGATTGCCCGGCGATCGTGTCCCCGCTCAAACGCCTGGAATGCTTTGACTTGGCTTCCGGCACGCCCATCCATCATCCGCCTGCGCCGCCGCGTGCGCTGAGCCGGGTGCTGCCGATTGTCGACCTGGTACAGCGCAATGAGGCCAAGCGCCAGCCTGAGGATCAGCGCTTTCTGTTGTCGTCATTCCCGGCGCCGGACAACGACCAGCCACCACGGCTGGTGATCTCGGCCCCGGCCTTGGGAGCACTGCCGCCAAGGCCCTATTTGGCCATCAGCTGCGAGTCGAAAATCTCGCGCCTGCAATTGGTGCTGGATGAACCGGCCAAGCCCAACAAAATACGCATTCAACTGTTCAAGGATGAGCGCCCCGTATCCGCAGCTTATCAATGGCAGGTGCTGGACGACGCCGGCCTGGTGGTCGATGCCGGGCGCGGGCTGCAGGCGATTGCCCTGTTGCGCAATATGGGCGGTGGCCAGCGCCTGCGGCTGGAGAGCGACTATCCAAGGCTGCACGGCCTGATATTCGACGCCGAGGGGCTGGGCGAACTGATTGAACAGGAGCGCCAGGCATGTCGTTGGTGATCGACGTTCCGGTCGACATCGTCGAGCGGCTGCTGGCCCCCATTGACCCCGCGCAACCCGCCGGGCATTTCGATGTAGAGGACGAAACCTACCAGGCCATCGACCAGGAGATGGTCAAGCTGGGCGGCTTGCGTGAGAGCGATATCGACTGGCCCTACATCGATGAAGCCTCCCGCGACTACCTGACGACCCAGTGCAAGCACTGGCGCATCGTCGGCCATCTGCAAGTGGTCTGGTTGCGTACTCGCCAGTGGGTGCGCTGGGCCGATGCCCTCGGGCTGATCGCGGGTATGGTCGAACAGTATTGGGACAGCGCCTACCCCAAACCCGGCCCCACCGGTTACCTGAACAAGCGCAAGCAGGTCCAGCGCCTGCTGGAAGATCTGGGCCAGGTGCTGCCGGCCCTGGAGCGCAGCAGTTTTGAGCCGGCTTACCAAGCAGCGGCGCAACGGGCGCTGGCTACCCTGCAACAGTGCGTCGACAGCGCCAAGCTCGACCCCGCAGCGCTGGATACCCTGCAACGGCAGTTGGACAAATACAGCGAGCCGGCCGTGGTGAACGCGCCTGCCCGTATGCCCACCGCCAGCGGCGCCCTGGACGCAGCCTTTTTCAGCCCGCCTAAACCGCAAGCGCCCAGTAACGAACGTGAACAACGCCGTGCGGTGTTGAACATGGCCGAGCAGATCAACCAGCAAGACCCTTACGACCCCACCGGCTACCAATTGCGCCGCTTCGGCCTGTGGTCGCATCTGCGCACCGCGCCCTTAGTCGTCCGTGACCGGCGCACCGAACTGACCGCCGTGCCCAAAGACATTGTCGACGGCTACCAGGATGCGCTTAACCACAACGCCATTGAGCCGAACCTGTTACTGCGCATCGAAAAAAGCGTGTGCGCCTCGCCGTACTGGCTGCGCGGCAGTTACCTGGCCGCCCAGGTCGCCTCGCGCCTGGCGATGGAAGAGGTGGCCGGCGCCATCCGCCAGACCTGTGAGCGGTTTGTCTGCCGTCTTCCGGCCTTGCTGGAGTTGTGTTTCAGCGACGGCACGCCGTTCGTGGATGCGCAAACCCACGCATGGATCACCGGTGCCGATCAGACGCAAGCCAGCGGCAGCCCGGTGCAGGAATACGCCGGCTTGCGCGACGAACTGGCCACTCAACTCAACACCGAAGGCGTGGAAGTGGTGCTGCTGCGCCTGCAGGAACTGCACGCCACCCAAGACGCGCCGCGCCATCGCAGCTACGCCACCGTGATTGCCGCCGACCTGCTGGCATCGCGTGGGTTGTCGTGGCTGGCGGACGATTTGTACGCCAGCGTTGCGCGGTTGATGCGCGATACCACGGCGCAGGGCTGGGAGCCGGAGCTGTATCAGAAGGTGGCGGCCATCATCAGTCAAAGTAAGGACTAGCCACGTGCCCCGCCAAAGCGACCTGCGATTCACCTTCGAGCCCTTGAAAGGCGATGCCTTCGATGTGGTGTCCTTCACGCTTGAAGAAGGCCTGTCCCAGCCGTTCAAGCTGGAACTGCAACTGGCCAGCCACAACGCGGCCATCGACTTCAATAACGTGCTCGACCTGACGGGGCTGTTCACCATCTGGCGCGGCGAAACCCCAGTGCGCTATGTGCACGGCCTAGTCAGCCTGTTCACCCAGGGTGACACCGGTTTTCGTCGCACCCGCTACACCGCCGTCATCGAACCGACCCTGGCGCGTTTCGACCTGCGCTCCAACTGGCGCATCTTCCAGGGCCAGACCGTGCCCGACATCATCACCAACGTGTTGGCCGAGCAAAAACTGACCGACCTGCGCCGCGAAATCTGCTTCGATCATCAACGCCGCGAATACTGCGTACAGGCCGGCGAAACCGACCTCGACTTCATCGCCCGCCTCGCCGCCGAGGAAGGCCTGCTCTACACCTTCGAACACCGCGACGACGGCCACACTCTCGTCCTCACCGACCGCGTCGGCGGCCTGGGTACCATCGGCACGCACAAACATTGCCCCGTGATCTACCAACCCATGGCCGGAGGCGATGCCACGGAACCGGCCTTGACCCGTTTTCACTACACCGAACAAGTACGCACCGCCCGCCAGGTACAACGCGACTACACCTTCACCCACCCGCGCTACGACCAACAGCACACCGCCACTGGCGACCAGGACCTGAAAAACCAGCACAAGGACTACGAACGCTACGACTACCCCGGCCGCTACAAACGCGACATCGCCGGCAAACCCTTCACCAAGACTCGACTCACCGCCCTGCGCAATGACGCCAAACTGGCCCACCTGGCCGGTGACGACGCACGCCTGCAACCGGGGCTGGCGTTCGACCTCAACGAGCATCCCCGCGAAGACTTCAACGACCGTTGGCGCACCATCGCCATCAAGCACGAAGGCAAACAGCACACCAGCTTGCAAGAAGAGGCGTTCGGCAGCGACCACGGCACCTCTTATGAAATGACCGCCAGCGCCATCCGCTGGACCTCAGATTGGAAGGCGCCGCTGCGTGCCAAACCCTGCATCGACGGCCCGCAGATCGCCACGGTGGTCGGGCCGCCAGGGGAAGAGATTTACTGCGATGAATGGGGCCGGGTGAAAGTGCAATTCCCGTGGGATCGCTCGGACAAAAACAACGATCAGAGTTCGTGCTGGATTCGTGTGGCTCAGGGTTGGGCCGGAGCGACCTGGGGCGCCATGGCCGTGCCGCGCGTGGATCAGGAACTGATCATCAGCTTTCTGGATGGTGACCCGGACCAGCCCATCGCCACAGGCCGGACTTATCGCGAGACCAATTTGCCGCCCTACGAGCTACCTAAGCTCAACGCCGTAGCGACAACCAAAAGTCGCGAATTCAAGGGGCCCCGCGCCAATGAGTTGCGCATTGACGACACCACGGCGCAAATCAGCGCGGCGTTGATGAGTGATCACGAGCACAGCGCGCTGCATCTGGGTTACCTCACTCACCCCCGCCATTACGGTGGCGGTAAACCCAGGGGGGAGGGGTTTGAGTTACGGACGGATGGGCACGGTGCGTTGCGCGCGGCAAAAGGTTTATTGCTGACTGCGGAAGCGCAACTGAAGGCCGCTGCGGGCCAACTGGAGCGCCAGCAAGTCATTGAGGTGCTGCACACCGCCCTGGCATTGGCCAAGCAGCTAGGCAGTTCGGCGGAGGTTGCCCAAGGCATCGCCCAGGATTGGCAACCGCAACAGGCCCTCACCGAGGCCGTCAACACCCTGGGGCAGGGCGCCAATGACCAGCCCAACGGCACGGGCACTGGCGCGCAGCCCATCATCGCCCTGAGCGGGCCCGCGGGTATTGCTGCCGCCACATCCCGCAGCATTGCCATAGGCGCAGGCGAACACATCGACAGCGTCGCGCAACAAAGCCTGCAACTGACCGCCGGTAAAAAAGTGGTGATTAACGCGGGTGACGAGTTGGGCCTGTTCGCCCAGGGCGGTGACATGCGCCATATCGCCCAGAACGGTCAACTGCTGTTGCAGGCCCAGCACAACAGCATCCAGGTGCAAGCAGATCAAAGCGTGGAAATCAGCGCCAGCCAGCAACACGTGCTGGTGGCGGCGGACAAACACATCACCCTGCTGTGCGGCGGGGCCTACATCAAGATGCAGGGCGGCAATATCGAGCTGGGCATGCCCGGCGATTTCATTGTGAAGGCTGCGAACAAACAATTCATTGACCCCAGCCATGCCGCGACGCAACTCAACAGCTGGCCCAGCACCTCGTTCAACGAACGCTTTCAACCCTTTTTCAACGGTCAACCCATGCGCAACCGTGCCTACGCCTTGGTTCGCAAAGACGGCGCACGCTTCGAGGGCCGCACTGATGGCGAAGGCTACGTCACCCTGCAACAGGGCATGACACTGGAAGGGTTGACATTGGAATGGCTACAAAACGGAGACCCCACATGACCAATAGCCCGACGACGCCCCGTGTCGCCCCCATGCACTACAACGCGCGGGGCAACCCCGTGCATACCTGGACCCTCACGCCCAGCCATATCACCGACCCGGTGCACTGCATATTGCCGCCGGATGGGGTGCTGCCGGTGATTTTTGTGCCGGGGATCATGGGGTCGAATTTGAAGAGCAAGCCGGAGAAAGGAAAGGATAAGAAAAAGGCGGGGCCCGTCTGGCGGTTGGATGCGGGGTTCATGGGTAAGAATATGTGGTTGGCCCTGAACTGGATAAACAAAAAGGCGGGTATACGACAGCAACTATTGCACCCAGCCAGGGTAGAGGTTGATAACAAAGGCGCAGTGCCGGAGCGCTCTGTCGGCACGGTCATAGTGCCGCCAGAGCCGGACAGGAAAAAAACAATCCTGGCTCTGACCAAGCGCTACGAAGAGCGGGGCTGGGGCGAGGTCAGCGAAACCAGCTACCACGCGTTTCTTCTGTGGCTGGAAGACACCCTTAACAGCGAATTCATGCCGCACAAATGGCCGCAGTTCGACATTCGGCCTGAGCATCTGCATACCCGCAGTGTCGAGCCCGGCCCGGTTCAAGTCACCGAGTTGAAACCCGAAATGCCCATCGCCATGCCGGGGTTGGGCGCTAACCTGGCGGCGCAGTTGCCGTCGATTATTTCGCACGAGTTGGCGGCGCGTGGTGGCTACCGCATGCCAGTGCATGCCTGTGGTTACAACTGGCTGGACTCCAACGAGGAGGCCGCTTCAAGGCTGGCTGAGCGTATTGATGAACTCATGCAGCAGTACGGTCGCAACTGCCAACAGGTGATTCTGGTTACCCACTCCATGGGCGGGCTGGTGGCACGGCGATGCGCGCAGCTACCGGGTATGGCCGACAAAATTGCCGGCGTCGTGCACGGCGTGATGCCCGCCATCGGGGCGCCGGTCGCTTACCGTCGCTGCAAGGTCGGCATGCGCGACGAAGACCCCATTGCCGGTGCGGTCATTGGCCCCACCGGTCAGGAGGTCACCGCTGTATTTGCGCAGGCACCCGGTGCCTTGCAATTACTGCCCACCCAGGACTATGCCCCGGGCTGGCTGCGGCTGGTTGACGAGCGCGGAGCCCCGGCTATGCCGCGTCAACCGGTAAAGGATCCTTACGAAGAGATTTATCTACGCCGTGACCGCTGGTGGGGATTGTTGCGTGAAGAGTGGTTGGCACCGAAGGATGGGGATCCGATTACGTGGGAAGATTTTGAGGAAAACATGTCGGAAGCGAAGCGGTTCCATCAGAAACTCGCTGGCTCCTACCACCCTCAAACCTACGTTTACTACGGCAACGACGATAAGCACCCCAGTTTCGAATCCATCACTTGGGAAATGCGTCGTGGGTCTCGCCTCAATGGCCCTTATGCCTCAAGCCCGGATGCTTTCACGGTGTCCAGCCTGCAAATGCATGAGGTGCGTGACGACGGGCGAAGCCCGTTGTACGTAGGCGGGCAAGCCGAAAGTGTAATGCCCCCACGCGGTGACCCGAATGCGCCAGTAAAGACCGTACAGACCAGCTATTGGGAACTGCATTGCCGTATGCAGGACGGCGCTGGCGACGGCACCGTACCGGTGAGCTCCGGCCGCGCGCCGATCAGGCAGGTCCGCCAGGGTTCTGTCCGCCAGCAAGTGCAGGCCCCAGGGTTCGATCATGAAGCGTCCTACGCCAACCCGCTCACCCAGCAATTCACCCTCTACTCCCTGATCAAGATCGCGGCGAAAGCCAAGAGGCCTCTATGCGCAGGTTGACCGTTTTTTTTACATGCCTGCTGCTTGGATCGGTTGCAGGGTGCACCACTTTCAGACAACCCAGTGAACAGGAGAAACAAATCGTGCACGAACTGACCAGCAACATGCGCACCTGGGCGCTGGGCCGTGGGCTGATAGATTTGCCCGCCAACTGGACGGGGGGCGGGGATGTGAAATTGTACTACGGGCTGGGGGCCGATCATGCATCCGTTGAAGTGCGGGTGTTGGGCGAAGGGGTGTCACAGCAACGCTTTTCCGCTGCCTTGCAGGAGCGGGCCAGCCGGATCGCCGCGGTCAAAAATTATGAGATGGATGACGTATCAATGCTGGTGTCAGCCAAAGCGCAGACACCGCAAAGTGTCATGTTGCAATACTACCGGCGTCCAACACCGCGTCAGACTTTCGTTCACGAACTCCACCTGCTGGTCGATGATGTCTACGTCATGCTCCGAGCAGACTCCTTCAAGGGTAATACCGCCCCTGTTGAAGATCGTCTGTTAAAACTTTCAAAAGAGATCTTCAAAGTCACCCCTGAAACCGCAGGCGCAGGCTTTGCACTGGACTCCATTGTCATTCGCAGTCATCACGATCAGGAGATCGCTAGTTTCGACTTTAGCCCACCAGCCTCAGATGTCTCGCTGAGTATCTATATCAACGCTTTGTCGCCTGATGATGAAGAACGCTTGCACGTGCGCACCCCCAAAGACGGGCAAATTTTTCTCGCAGGGGATTACGAAAATTTGCGGGCGAGGAAAATTACCTTGGCCGGCATGCAAGCTGAAGAGTCCCTGATCGGCTTCAGCGATGACACTCACCGTCAAATACTCTTTGTGAGCGAAAACTACCGGGACAATCCTTCGCTGGCTCGGCCTGGCATGAGCATCCGTTTGTCGGCGGGTGGCATGAAAGGAGAGCCAGTTGATCCCAACGAACCCGAAGACCTAGTGCGCTGGACCCTTCCCCAGTTCGCCAACAAAGGCTACGAACTGCCTCTCTGGCAACAACCCGCGTCACCAGAACCCGTCAACCCCTCGCTCACCGACTACGAAGCCATGGCCGTGTGGGACGCCATCCTCAAATCCGTACGCATTCGCTACGGCTCGGTCGTGCCCAAGCCGGACCCCTGGGCCAACATTCGCGGGCCTAGTGCCGAGGAGGTTGCCGAAAGCAAACGCATCCTCGATGAGTTCATTGCCAGCTTGGAAAAACGTAGGTCGTTACCAGGGGATAGCGATCAATGAATAGCGCCCACCGGCTTTATTTTGGCCGCCTTCATCCTAAAGCCCCCCAGCTTCTTTTCATGGGCTTGACGCTCGCGTTGCTTGCGGGCTGCGCCGCCTTCAAACAACCCAGTGAACAGGAGAAACAAACCGTGCACGAACTGACCAGCAACATGCGCACCTGGGCGCTGGGCCGTGGGCTGATCGACTTGCCTTCCAGTTGGACCGGCGGAGGGGATGTGAAGTTGTATTACGGGCTGGGGGCCGATCATGCATCCGTTGAAGTGCGTGTGCTGGGCGAGGGGGTGTCACAGCAACGCTTTTCCGCTGCCTTGCAGGAACGGGCCAGCAGGATCGCCGCGGTCAAAAACTATGAGATGGATGACGTATCAATGCTGGTGTCAGCCAAAGCGCAGACACCGCAAAGTGTCATGTTGCAATACTACCGGCGTCCAACACCGCGTCAGACTTTCGTTCACGAACTCCACCTGCTGGTCGATGACGTCTACGTCATGCTCCGAGCTGACTCCTTCAAGGGTAATACCGCCCCTGTTGAAGATCGTCTGTTAAAACTCTCAAAAGAGATCTTCAAAGTCACCCCCGAAACCGCAGGCGCGGGCTTTGCGCTTGGGCCGGTTGTCATTCGCAGTCATCACGACCATGAGATCGCCAGTTTCTATTTTCACCCCCCTGCTTCAGACGTATCGCTGAGCGTCTACTACAACGCCTTATCACCTGATGATGGAGAACGTTTGCATGTCCGAACCCAAAAAGACGGGAAAATATTCCTCGCTGGCGATTATGAACAACTGCGTATAGGCAAAATCACATTAGCCGGAATGCAAGCCGAAGAATCCTTGATCGGCTTCAGTGATGACACACATCGTCAAATACTTTTCGTCAGCGAGAACTATCGAGATAACCCATCCCTAAGCCGTCCAGCTATGAGTATTCGCCTATCGGCAGGCGGAAAGAAGCGTACCGCCGTAGATCCTGATAAACCCAGGGATCTTGTGCGCTGGACCCTTCCCCAGTTCGCCAACAAAGGCTACGAACGGCCTCTCTGGCAACAACCCGCGTCACCAGAACCCGTCAACCCCTCTCTCACCGACTACGAAGCCATGGCCGTGTGGGACGCAATCCTCAAATCCGTACGCATCCGCTACGGCGCGGTCGTGCCTAGACCTGACCCTGAGGCCAACAGTCGCGGCCCCAGTGTCAAGGAGGCTGTCGAAAGCAAACGCATCCTCCATGAATTCATCGCCAGCGTTGAAAACGCAAGCCATGCCCCCGGGCGTGGCTCAGCGGGAGCAAAAGGGATGCGTTCACCGTGTGTAAGCAACGAACTCTAAAAAAGCGTTAGGAGCGATTCATGAAAACAGTCTGGAGTTACCTCAAACGCTGGGGCCTGCCGGTGCTGCGCCAATTCAACCAGGCATGGCCGGTGTTGGTGCTGTTGGGCGTGATGTTCTTGCTGGTCGCCATCTGGTGGCTGGGCCCGCAGTGGACGTGGCGTGAGCGCCAACCGTTGGGCGAGCTGGCGATGCGGGTCTCGGCCAGTGTGGTGGTGATGGTGGTGCCGCTGCTGATCTGGGCGTGGCGCGTGCGCGAGCGTTATCAGCGTTTGCAAGTTGAGCGCCAGCACGAGGCTGCCGTGCAAGCCGACCCTTGCTTGCCTTATATCGAAGCTCAAGAGCGGGCGCTGGACCGCAGCCTGGGCAATTTGCTCAACAACATGGAGCGCCGTCGTTCGCTGTATCAATTGCCGTGGTACCTGGTGCTCGGTGAGGAGAATGCCGGCAAGACCAGCCTGATCACCCGCTCCAACCAAAGCTTTTCGTTGTCTCATGTGACCAAGGCTGGGGTCAGGGCTCAGGAAGAGCAATTGGCCTATCCGGTGGATTGGTGGATCGGGGACGAGGCGGTGTTGATTGACCCACCGGGTGAATTTCTCAGCCACCCGGATTCACCGGCTGAAAACGTCGAGCAGCAGGGCAAGGTCAAGCCGGTGTTGCCCACCGGCACTCATGCGCGCCTTTGGTCGCACCTGCTCGACTGGCTGACGCGTAACCGCAGCCGTCGGGCATTGAACGGCGTGGTGCTGGTAATTGATATACAGGCCTTGTTGGCGCAACGTCCCGAACAACGCGAGGCCCACGCCAATCTGCTGCGCACCCGGCTGTTTGAGCTGACGCGGCAATTGGGCACGCGCTTGCCGGTGTACGTAACGCTGAGCAAGTTCGACCTGCTGGAAGGCTTCGAGGAGTTCTTCGCCCGGTTGTCACGCAGTGGTCGCGAAGATCTGCTGGGTTTCACGTTCAGCCTGGACGCGGTGGATGACTTTGATGCCTGGCTGGCGGAGCTGACGCGTCAATATCAAGCCTTTGTCGATTGCCTCTGCGAACAGGTTTTCAACAGCACCCGGGAGTCGCGCACGTTGGATGAGCGTGATCGCTTGCAGGCGCTGATGCATCAGATGGCGGGCTTGCGCCCCGCGTTGTTTGGCTTCCTGACTGAAATGCTTGGCAGTGATCGGTTCACCACACCCGCGTTGGTGCGCGGGCTTTATTTTTCCTCGGTGTTGCAGCAGGGCGCTCTTAGTAACGCTTTCATCAAAGAAGCAGGGCAGGCGTATCAACTGCCACCACCGCCACCGGAGGTCAAACCGGCCGGTGGCACGGCTATCTACTTTGCCCAGCAACTGTTCCAGCGGGTGATCTACCCCGAAGCGGGCTTGGCGGGCGACAACATCAAGGTGGCTCGCAGCAAACGGCGGCTGCTGATCGCCGGGTTCAGCGTTGCGTCCCTGGGATGTTTGGTGGCGATCGGCACCTGGCAGTTTTACTTCAGCATCAACCGCGACAAAGCGGCCAACGTGTTGGCCAAGAGTCAGGAGTTCAGTGAGCGAGACATCGACGCCACGGTCGACCCTACGGGGCGCAACCTGTTGCTGCCTCTGGACCAGATTCGCGATGCGGTGTTGGTCTACGGTGATTACCGTAAAGCCTGGCCGTTACTGTCGGATATGGGCTTGTACCAGGGCAGGGCGATTGGTCCGACGGTGGATGAGGCCTATTTGAATCTGCTGTCCAAGCGCTTCCTGCCTGCCATTGCCAGCGGCGTGCTGGAGGCTATTAACACCGCGCCCGCCGGCAGCAATCAGCAACTGGCAGCCTTGCGCGTGTACCGCATGCTCGAAGAACGCCCCAACCGCCGCCCGGCGATTGTCGAGGAGTGGGTCGCCAAGCAATGGCAACGCGCCTATCCGGGCCAGGGCCAACTGCAGGCCGACTTGATGGGCCACCTGGGCTATGCGCTGAAATACGCCGATGCCGACCTGCCGAACTACCGCGAGCGCATCACTCAAGTGCAGCAGCAACTGCGCCAGTTACCCATGGCTGAACGGGTGTATATGAGCCTGAAACAGGACGCCTTGGAGCGTATGCATCGGCCGCTGGACCTGCGCACTGAGGTCGGCCCGGCGTTCGATATCGTCTACCGTGCGCTGAACACCGATCAAGCCGGCAGCGGTCTGCAATTGCCGCCGCTGCTCACCGCCAAGGGATTCAAGGATTACTTCGAACCCGGTACCAAGGGCATTATCGAGCTGGCGATGATTGACCAGTGGGTGCTTGGCGAACGACAACGCCTTGACTACTCCGACGAAGACCGCAACGTGCTGACCCAGCGTATCCGCGCCCTGTACAGCGCCGACTACGTCGACAGCTGGCGGCGTGCGCTGAACCAGTTCGCGGTGACCGACTTTGACGACCTCAGCCACGGCGTGGCGGTGCTGGAACAAGTCACCGGCCCGGCCGCACCGCTACGACGCCTGCTGGAAACCCTGCGTGACAACAGCGTGATCTACCCGGCCGTGCCCCTGGCGGAAGGGCAAGCGCCGCTCAAGCTGGACAAGGTGCCCGAGGGGCAACAACAGGCAGCAGGGATTCGGCGCGCATTTTCAAGTCTGTCAGAGCTGATCACCGCACGAGGCGAGCAGCCGTCCTATTACGAAGAAACCCTGCGTTCGGTCAGCGCCGTCTATGACTACGCCAAGGCCGTGCACGACAACCCGGACCCGGGCAAAGCCGCCCTTAAAACCGTGCTCAACCGCTTCTCCCTGGGCGGCGCCGACCCCATCGCCAACCTGCAACGCGTTGCCGTGGGGCTGCCCGAGCCGTTGAATCAGCAGGTCAAAAAACTCGCCGATCAAACCTCGCAAGTGCTGGTGATCGCCGCCCTGCGCGAGCTGGAAAAACGCTGGGACAGTGAGATCTACAGCTTCTACCGCGAACGCCTGGCGGGCCGCTACCCGTTCAAGGCCAGTGGCGAGGACGCCTCGCTGGAAGACTTTGAAGCCTTCTTCGGCCCGCAGGGGCGTTTGCAGCAGTTCCACGACCAATACCTGAACGTGTTCCTCAAGGACAACCTCGATGCCCTGTACTCCGACAGCCTCGGCGGCTACCTGGTACGCAGCGACGTGCTGGAGCAACTGAAAAAGGCCGAGCGCATCCGCGACACCTTCTTCAACCACCGCGGCCATCTGGCCGTGCAACTCACCATCGAACCCCTGGCCCTGAGCGCCACTCGCCTGAGCAGCATGCTCAGCGTCGACGGCCAACTGATCCCCTACCAGCACGGCGCGCCGCAACGCACGGGGCTGGTGTGGCCCAACAGCCTGGGCAATACCAATGGCAGTCAACTGACCCTGGTGCACAGCACCGGCAACACCGCCAGCCTGAGCTATCGCGGGCCGTGGTCGTTGTTCCGGCTGCTGAGTCGCGGGCACCTCAATGGCCGCACCGACACCAGCGTGGACCTGACCTTTTCAGTCGCCGATGGGTTGATGCGTTATCGGATAGGCGCGGAGAAGGCTAACAACCCGATTACACAGCGCAGTTTTGAAGGGTTTGTGTTGCCCAGGACCTTGTTGGAAGAGCGTAAAACGAAGAGGGACCTGAACAAGGTTGGGGGTGTCGCCGCAATAGCTTTCAGCGTTGAGCGTCCATAAGGCAGCGATGACTGGACAAAATAATCACATACGAAACAGGACTGTTTACATGGCAATCAAGCTCCAAATGTTGACCGACGATCCTAAAGAAATTGAATTGATCGAGCGTTACTGGGCTGTCGATGAATCAGGGCAGTACGTTGAAAAAGTGGGTGCGCTGACGGACGTTATTGAAATGGCACCAGGCGTTACACTCGCCAGCTTCATACGGCAACGTTGCAATGCATTTGATGACAATCAGGTCTGCCCTAAGTGCGCGAAACTGATCGAAATCAAAAATCGCTCAGAGGCCAAAAAGGTCCCTCAACGGTCCACGAAGCTTTGTACGCTTTGCCAAAACGACCATGACGCCATTGCGCTTGAGGCTAAAAAGACCAAAGCCGCAGAGCTTGAACGGCAGTTGGCCGAATACGTACGCAAGCAGTCAACCCGCACGGTGGACTACTCAGCGGTGCCGGATAATCAGGTGGTGCTTCTGCTGGCGTTGGACAGGGCTGTTACCCCGAGGTTGACCAATGGCGGCTTCAGACCGGGTGATTGTCGAGGGCTGGCGCCTCGGTATGTCGATGACTTCATGATGCAATTGCGTGAGGCTGGGCTCGTCCTTGATGACCCCAGTAAAGCAAGCCCGGGCACCTACTATTGGGAGGGCGATGAGATTTGGGTGTTGAGGGACCAGGTTGTCTATCGTTTGGCGCCAGATGTCGCATCAAGGCGTGCGGACGAGGTCATTCGTAACCTGTCGGATAGGGTGTATACCGACGCTGACGGGCTTTTCAACCTGTGGCTTGATTACGCAGTCGCTGATGTCATGCGCTATCTGGACGTTCAGTGCGAACTCTATAACCATGATCTGTCGGAACAAGAGCTGGCAGAAATTAAAAGTACGATGCGCGCAGCATTGCATACCTACAGTGTTTCACAGCTGTGGTCGGTGGCCTGGAAGGTTGTCAGGGACGCCGCAAGTTTAGCTAACCGCGAGTACTACAATCGCCCTAAAGCGGCGGCGACCATTCCTGGAAAGATTCGGCGGAACTTGGAAAAGGTGCAGCGAGAGTCAATTGAACTCAAGACTTGGAGCCGCCCGGAACAACATCCTGCCGGCACACTGGGAATGGTGTTAGGCGAGATTTTGGGTGTTGATGAAGACACCCCAGGCCATAGGGTCTCGTCCCTTGTTGCCTGGCTCACAGGGCAGGCGTGTTCACCCAGCGTCGAAGCAGCGCTTGATGAACCCATACGCGAACTGATGACCTTGGCGCTGTCCCACGATGTCGGCTCTTCCGTGATGCTGCGGTTCGCGGAGTTGATTCGTGCGGGGCATGACGTTGGTTTTGCTATTGAAGAAATTGGTGAGGCGCTGCGCTCGTAAAGCGGGCAGGGTGCTCCATACAATAAAAGTTCTTGTATCTGCGACGGCTCGATGAGGGCACGTTCTGCCTGTGCCACTCCCATGGTGGTGAACAAGCCGACCGCCAGCGTTACGCTGATGCTACGTGAACGCAGGTTCATGAGCGAATGCTCAGGCCGGGCGTGGCCGCAGTTTTTTTGTGATGCGCGCGCACCCTGTAATCTGGTTGAACTGCACGTAATGGGCTTGCGCCGTCCATTCCTCGACCAGGATCAAATACTTGGCCGGCGGATTGATCTGGCGCAGATAGCCGCACAGCAGACGGGTGCGTCGCGCGTTCATCGGTTGCTTTAGCGTCAAGATGACGTTGTCTGCGGCACGGCATTCAGTGATCTCCATGACTGAGCCCCTCATCGAGTGCTGGCGGCAAACGTGCTGGCCCAGTCTCAGAGGCTGGGGATTCTCGCCGCGTGGCGTTCATTCTCAGGTGGGGGCGTCGCAGGCGTCTACTGTCATACTTGACAGTCCTTTAGCCGGTTGTGCACTGCCGTGACCCATTCCTCGACGTAACGGGCGTTAAATTATTCAGGGGTAAAGATCGTCGACTACATGCGCTCAGCTTCACGTGACAGTAGGCTACCTCACCTTGCGACTGAACCCCGGTGTCTTCCCCGTAATGCGTTTGAATGCGCGACTGAAAGCCGCCTGGGATGTATAGCCCAAGCGTTGTGCTACCTCTTCGATCGGCAGCCTTTCGAGGGTCAGCCATTGGCTTGCAAGCCGCATTCGCAGTTCGGTGACATAGCGCAGCGGCGTCATGCCAATCGTCACCTGGAAGCGGTCCGCGAAGGCCGAGCGTGAGGTGTTGCATTGCGCTGCCAATTGCGCAACGGTCCAGTCGCGGCCCGGTTGTTGATGGAGCGCTAGCAGTGCACCGGCCAAGCGGGGGTCGCGCAAGGCGGCGACCAGGCCAGAGGCATTCCCGCAAGCGCACTCCACCCAGCCGCGAACGATCATGGCGGCCACCACGTCGGCCAACCGTGCGAGGATACCGGCGAAGCCCACACGTGCGGCGCTGGCCTCGCGTTCCATGGTGGACAGAATAGGCACCAGTCCAGGGTAGCGCTGGCCGTCGGCATCAATCAACATCAGGCCCGGCATCAGCTTGCCGAGGCCATGGATACTGCTCAGTTCAAACTCCATGCAACCACTGAACAAAATGGTGCTCGGCGTTGGGTTGGCATCGGTTCCGGTGTGCACCGCGCTCACGGTGTCACCGAGGGGGACGCCGTCTAGGCGGTCGATGTCCTGAACGGGCACGTCCGCATGGGAATACAGTTGATGGGCCGCGCCGTGGGAGATGAACACGGCGTTGCCGGCAGACAGCGCGTAGGTGGTGCCGTCCTCCATTCGCAGTACCGCATTGCCGACGGCCATGAAATGGAACCAGGCATGCCCAGGTTTTTCAGCGAAGCCCAAACCGAAACTCGGACTGGCTTGTATACGCCGGTATTCGACGCCACGCAGGCGCATGCCGCGCAACAGCTCGTTGATGAGATCCGAGGCAAGCGCAAACTGTTCTGCAGACATTGTTCAGGTGTTTTAGTCAAAAATGAGAGATTTTGGATCATAGATCATCCAGATTCGCGCGCCTAGACTGCGGGTCGCAATGATGATTGGGAGATCCCTGCAATGACTGACTGTGTATGTAATGCCGTATCCAACCGCCATCCCGACGCCTTCTCGGATGCAGAGCCTGCGGCCCCCGCGTGGATGGCCGTCTTCTCGCTGGCAATGGGGGTGTTCGGATTACTGACCGCTGAGTACCTTCCGGCCAGTTTGTTAACACTGATGGCGACTGATTTGGGCGTGTCCGAAGCGCTGGCTGGCCAGGCGGTAACGGTGACAGCAGTGGTAGCGTTGTTCGCCGGTTTGTTGGTGCCAGGCCTGACCCGCGGCATCGACCGACGTTGGGTGTTGCTGGGGTTTTCCACGTTGATGGTTGCCTCCAATCTGTTGGTCGCCGTTTCTTCCAGCTTCGCGGTGCTGCTGTTGATGCGTATCTTGCTGGGGGTTGCCCTTGGCGGGTTCTGGAGCATGGCTGCGGCGGTGGCGATGCGCTTGGTGCCGAGTGCGCTGTTGCCTCGGGCGCTTTCGATCATTTTCAGCGGCATTGCCGTCGGGACGGTCGTTGCAGTGCCGCTGGGCAGCTATCTGGGCGGGCTGTACGGCTGGCGCAGTGCGTTTTTTGCAGCGGCGGCGGTCGGCATGGTGACCCTGGCGTTTCAGTCATTGACTTTGCCGCGCCTTGCGCCGCGCCGGCCGGCACGTCTGCGCACGGTTTTCGAAGTGTTGCAGCGCCCGGGCATCGCCATGGGGATGTTCGGTTGTGTGCTGGTGCATAGCGGTCACTTTGCGATGTTCACCTATGTTCGGCCATTTCTGGAAGGCACTACCGGCATCGGCCCGCAAGGGCTGTCGCTGATGTTGCTGGGCTTCGGGGTGGCGAACTTCGTCGGCACACTGTTGGCCGGCAAGCTGCTGGAGCGCCACCCGCTGGCCACTCTGGTGTTGATGCCTGCGCTGGTCGGCGTTGCAGCACTGGCGCTGGTGCTGTTGCCGCCCTCGTTGCCGGGGCAGGCGATACTGCTGGCAATCTGGGGCTTGGCCTTTGGCGGTGTGCCGGTGGCGTGGTCGAACTGGGTCGCCAGCGCGGTACCTGATCAGGCGGAAAGCGCCGGCGGCATGGTGGTGGCCTCTGTGCAGTCCGCCATCGCCACGGGCGCCGCCGCGGGTGGTGCAGTGTTCAGCCTCGGTGGCAGCGCGGGCGTATTCATAGCGGCAGCGGTGCTGATGCTGCTGGCTGCGTTGCTGATTGCGCTGCGTGTGCGGGTGCCTTCTGTCCATGGCGTTCGCGAGTCCAGGCCCGCGTTGCATCTTTGATTCGTTTTTTTAAACCGCCTCTTTGCGCCTTGGGTGGATGTCACTTTTGACACCGATAATCCTGAGTCACCGTGGTTTCCAGGCAATGAAACTGCCCCATCGTTCGGCACACGGATTTCTCTGTGCCTGCGCGTTCTGCCCGCGCATAGTCCCAAAACTGGCAGCGCCCCGTGGCGATCGCCAAGCCTTGGGATTCGCGGATTTGGCCGTACTCGAACGGCGTATGTACGTAGGAGAGTTGGACCAGCCCATCAGACGGGTTGCCACCGGTAGCTTCCCAGTATTTGGGCGTGACGCAGCCTGCAAAGAGCGGTAGGGCAATGGCGACGATGACGGGTTTCATTGTCGAGGACGATCCTCATGGGTAGAAATGACGTGGGTAGGCAGCGTTTTTGTTCGCCAGTATCAGCGTTGGATCTGTGCGCATAGCCGGTACGCGCAACGCCCGCACCGGCTGCCAGGCTTACTTCGTGCAGGTCAGGCGCGAGTACTTCGGCGGCTCAAGCAGGATGCCTGGCGTCATGACCGTCGAGCAGTTGAACACACGGCCCTTGGCGGTCGTGGCTTTGAAGTTCAGTTCAGCGCCGCCCAGGAAGTCCTCCTTGCTCTTGGTGACCGGGCCCATGGTCAGCTCATCCGTAGAGGCCAAGCCAATCGCCTCGGCGGTGACTTTGTGTATCTGCAATACGTTGGGGTTGGTGGTGCAGCCCGCCAGCAGGCTGGCCAGTGCGAGCAGGAGGAGGGCGGTTGAGGTCTTGGTCATTGGGTGAGGCTCCTTGCGAGTGGCGGCGGCAAAAAATGTGCGCCATGCCGCCTGTGGGAATCATGAGGGAACAGGGGATTTGCCCTACGGCGGCGAAGTCTAGGAGCGCGTAAAAGGCCCCACAATCACCTGGAGGAAATCGAGACGGAGGCTACGGTGAAGCGTGTTGGGGCTGAAGGAAATCACCTACAACAATCCAAGCGGTTATCGGGCTCTGCCACGCTGCATGACGCGCCCCTGCGGCAGCGCATGGGTAAGGAGGGGGTTCAAAGGCTGATGTTGATGACTGACGATCGTGTCCTGCGCGCTATCGCTTTTTTGTTCCTATTACTCATACCTATTTAGCCCACCCAACGATGATTCACTCCCTAGGCTGGCTGCTTCGCAAGCTACCTTTGAAGAGTGACTTCATGTCTGAAAACAACCCACTGCTACAGCCCTACGACTTGCCACCGTTCTCAGCCATCCGGGCCGAACACTTGGTGCCTGCCGTTGAGCAGATCATCACTGAAAGTCGCAACGCCACCGCCACGATCATTGCCAGCCAGGCACCACTTCCCACCTGGGACGACCTAGTGCAAGCCCTGGAGGCGTTGGAGGCTCGCCTGGATGGCGTGCTCAACCTCATTGAGCTGCTTGACGCCCAGCCCCAAGGGCCGACGTGGGCGCAGGCATCACACCGCAGTTATGAGTTGGCCATGCAATACAAAGCCGAGTTGGCCGTGAACAACGACCTGTATCAGCTGCACCGACAGCTTGCCGATAGCCCGATTGCGGCGCTTTTCAATCAACAACGCCACAGTGCGTTGCGTAAAATATTGCGCAAGTACCATTTGGCTGGCCTTGATCTTTCTCCTGAGAAGCAGCTACGGCTCAAAGCGCTGAACCAGCAAATCGGTGAGTTCAGCCAGGAGTTCCTGCGCCGGGTAAGAGACTCCAGCGATGCATGGCGTAAGCACATTCAAGACAAGGCGCTGCTGAGCGGACTGCCCGACGCAACCTTGGCGCGCCTGGCGGTCGCGGCTCGGGACGCAGGTCTGGATGGCTGGTTACTAACCCTTTGCGAGCAGTCCTTTCAGGACGTGATGAGCTACGCCGACCATCGAGCCTTGCGCCAGGAAATGATGGTGGCTTACTACAGCCGTGCCGTGGACACCGGTGCGGATGCCCTTGCCACCGATAATGAACCGATCCTGACGGTGTTGCTCGACAGCCGTCACCAGAAAGCACAATTGCTGGGCTATGCCAACTTCGCCGAGCTGGCGTTGGTGGAGCAAACGGTGCAGACGAGCGATGAGGTCGTTGCCTTTATGCATCAACGGGTTGAGCAGGCACGCACGACATTCGCCGATGAGGCGCAACAACTGCAACGCTATGCCGCGCAGCACGGGGTCGAAGCTCTGCAACCTTGGGATCACAGCTATTTCGTGGAAAAAATCCGTCAGGACGTGGCCGGCGTTTCCCGGGATGCGTTGCGCAACTATTCCCGTTGGACACCGTGCTGCAACGCTTGTGCACCTTTACCCAGACCCTGTTCGGCGTTGAGCTGGTCGAACAGACCACGGTCGATACCTGGCACGCGGATGTGCGGGTATTTGAGCTCAGGGAGTATGAACAGCCGATCGGACATTTGTTCATTGACCCTTATCGCCGCGTAGAGGGTGGCGAGACTGGCGCCGCCTCTGGCTTGCGCAGCCACCGAATGACGGCCGAGGGGCGTCCGCAACGGCCTATCGCGGTGCTACGCAGCAAGTTGCCACGGCCGACAGAGGCCCAGCCTTGCTTGCTGGATCATCTGCAATTGAGGGTCTTGTTGCATGAGTTCGGCCACTGCCTGCAGCACCTGTTGACCGTCGCCCCCTATCGGGCGATTTCCGGTATGGACCAATGGAGCCATGATGCGGCGGAATTCTTCGGCCAAGTGCTGGAGCAGTTCTGCTTTACTTCGCCGTTCCTGGTCTGGCTCTCTGGCCATTTTCAGACGGGAGAGCCCTTGGGTGATGATATGGCCAATAAAATGCGCCGATGGGTTCACACCCAGACCAGTCATGAAACCGCCAGTGTGTTGCTCACAGGCCTCGTCGACTTCGAGTTGCACCGTACCTACGGTGACGGGCGTACACCTCACGAGGTGTTCACTCAGGCCAACGCTGAAGTGGGGTACTTGCAGTGGCCTGATGGCGCCCGCCCGATCAACCGCTTCGAACAACCGATGGGGAGCTATGGGGCCAAACTGTATTCCTACCCGTGGTCCGGTGTGCTGGCCCGCCAGGCTTTTGAGCGGTTTGAGCGCGATGGCCTGTTCAACCCAGAGACCGGCAAAGCCTTCCGGGACGCTTTTATCACTGAGGGGGACACCGGGACGCTGCTGCGCTCACTTGCGCTGTTCCGGGGGGACGGTAAGCGATGCGCCGAGCTACCAGCGGGGCATGAGCATAGGCATATGTAGCTCCTCGACTGAAACGTGAAGCGCCAGAGTGATCTTTTCCGATCACTCACCGCTGCTCAGTTCAGCAGCCCATCCGGCATGGAGCGTATTCAATGGTCACGGACAACCCATCGTACTTTTTCAGCGAAACTCAAACCGAGCGCACGCAGCTCAGCGAGCGCCAACGCGCACGCAACTTTACCCTCAAGGACCTTGACTGGTTCGACAGCGTCTACCTGGCCACCGATGCGTTGCGACGCGCACAAACAGTGCCGATGCACGTCCAAACCCTGCAATTGAACGTACCCGGCCAACCGGCTATTGAACTGGCGGGCGCTTTCGTCATGAGCCCCGCCCCGGAAGGGGGCGTTATTCTCTACACGCCCGTTCGCGGCCTGGAAAAGCTGCAAAGCCATGACGCACTCAAGACGCAACTGGGGGCGTGGCTCAAAGACTCGTCGCAGCGCCAAGGGTTGCTCGATTACCTTTCCATCTCCCAGCAGCACATCCTGACGCCCACTGCGAACCTGACGATTAGCGCACATACCGTGGGCGGCGCTGTCTTCCAAGCCCAACACACGACCCTCGCCAACAACCTGCTGGAAAACGCCCGTCTGATGCGCGAGGAACTGCTCAAGCTGCCCAGTTTCACCTCGCTGCTGGATGAGTACATTTGCACGCAGTTGGCGCAGACGTTTGCGGGCGTCGATCAGCACCGAATCCAGGTGCACACGTATGTTGTCGACACCTCCAGCGAATCAGGCAACGCTGACAAGCCACCGCTGCGGCACACGACCACCCGCACGTTGAGCGCAACGATCCTCCAGTATTTCGTCAACAATGGCTGGCCTGAAGGGGAAACCCGGCGCTACGTTGACCCTCAGCGCACGCCTGACCCGCAGCAGCCCGCTCAGGGGGCTGACGACCAGTTACGTTGGGAAGCCTCGGTGCAAGGGCTGGCGCAGGGCTTGCGAGCCCACATGAAGCAACAGCCTAAGGCATTTTGGGCGCAACCTGCTTCCACCGGGGCCTCACGGCTGCAACTGTTTACCCATGCCATGGCCAATGCCTTTATCACCGTGGCGCTGGACCAACAGCAGCAAGCGGCGATTACGGTTGACCAGCGTTTGCAACTACTGGCCTTGCCGCTCAAGGCTGCGCTTGCCGCAACAACGGCGGTTCCCAGCGTGACTGTTGAAAAGGCACTGCTGCAGGCGCCAGGGCAATCCCCTGTCGAGCTGGCAGGCACACTCATCATCGGCAGTGAAGAAAGTGACGATGACTCGCCCTGGCTGCTCTACACCCCCCACCAAGGCTTGCAATCGTTCACTGCACTGGATGCGCTGAAAACCCACCTTATCGATAGCCTCAACCCGCGGCAGCACGCCGATGCCTGGAGAAACCACCTGTCCAGGTCGCAGCGCTTTAACGAGGCCGATCTGTCGGCCTGCGAGGTCATCAAAGCCCCGATCACGGGGGGTGTTTTCGACAGCATCATGGTGGGCATTATTGAGAAGCAAGGCCGCAACCTTGAATACGCCCTCGATCAATATCGCCTGAGCCAGGGCACGATGGACCTCGATGCCCTGGTCGATCATGTGCTGGATGTGCGTGGCATGATTGATCCAAAACTACTGACCTTCGACCCCATGGGCCGCTGGAGTACCCAGTTGGCAAGTACCTGGACTGCGGCGGCGACAGAACCCAGGGTTCCGCCAACGCTCTCAGCACTGCGCACCTCTGCGCAATTGCTCGAAAACGTCAGCGCTGAAATCGCACGACATCTGGCATGGCGCCCCTCGCTGGAGAATTCCGCCACCACCTACCTCAACACCAAGCTGCATGCTAAGCATCAACACCTGCAGGCAGCGTGCCTCTCGGTACGTCAATACAGCAGCCCCTCCAGTGACACCGATACACCTCAACTGCTGTCATCGAGCAGTATGGTCGAGTATTTTCTGGCGCGTTTATGTGGCGATGTGGGTGCACTGAACGACCCGTTGAACACTCACGTCTACTCAGTCACATCTGACAATGCCGCCACCAAGATTTCAGGCCTGGACATCACCGACTTCAATACGCTGATCGACAGTGCAGTCGAGGGTTTCAAGCCGTATCTGCGTAGAACCCACAGTGCGTACCCCAACATGCAACCCTTGCTGAAAAAAGCAATGGAGATGGGCTTGACCGGGGAAATGCAAATCAGGCTGTGGAACAACGCGTTATTGCCCCTGGACTACGAAGTACTCTCAACCGTACTGGGTATTTACGCCCGAGACTTGCGCCTGAGTGTCAACGGGTTTCGCCCTGATGCGTTTGCGTTGGCGATCACGCCCACAGGGCAACACACCCAACAGGTACTCACTCACTGTTTCATGTTGACCGAGCGCGGCGGGCTTGACCCGCACTATTGCGGTCGTGCACTGCTCTGGACGCCCGCGTTAGGACTGGAAAGTTTCGCTTCATTGAGCCACTTCAAAGCAGAGGTTGACCGACGCCTGGCAAGCCCGGACGAGCGACAGGCTTTGCTGGAGAACCTGGCGCAACCGGACTGGCACACCCATCCGTCCTATGCACTCAGCTCCCTTGAGCTGATCGAAGACAACCTCGTCGAACACTTGCAACGAACCTATGCTCAACACAAAGACCGTGAGCTGGAGCGAATCCTGGCCACGCAGCTGTCGCTCGAACAGTTGCGCAAGCTGTGGCAGGTTCACGCCACGCAAGACCTGGCGCCTACCAACCTGCTGCGTGCCACGGACATGGTCCAGGCCATGATCGTGCAACATGGTTTGCAATGGTTGGGCAGCGCCAGTGCTGTCGATCAACAGCTCTATGCCGAGTTGTTGGAGCAGTATCGAAACAATGTCACTGATAATCAGGATTACCTGCACGGGATCGACTCGCTGGCTCGGTTCACGCACGACAAACTCAGCGGTGTGCTCAAGGACGGTGACGATCAGGCCAGCCTGACACCGGATGACGTCGAAGTCGGGCTGCCGGAGCAGGGCAGTAAGCCTGCGCGCAACCAGTCACTGCTGGACTATGCCTTGAGCCATCAATCGTACTGGAACGATGAGGTGCCGCTGTTCGCCAGCACCGGTAAAACGCCATTACCCTCCGCGCTGGATGCACAGACGCTGAAAACGCGGATACAGGCGCTGAATATCAATGGGGCTTATCAGACTTACATCCAAGGATTACTGGGCCCCACCAGCCCGGATTTTGAGCAACGTGCTACACGATTCGCCAAGCAACTGCCGTGGCAACTGATGCAATACGCTCATGGCATGATGCTGCAAGGTCAGCTTTCACCGGCGGCCTTCGGGCTCATTCAACAGATCATGGACATGCCCGATGCTATCGCCCGGGCCACAGTGGTAGACGCCCACGCCATGATCCGCCCTCTGGAACTGCTGGTTGATGACGGGAAGAACACCATCAGGATTCCCGGGGCTTATTTGATCGGTCCCGCCTCAGGTGACGCGGGGCCTCTAGTCCTTTATGCCCCCTATAGTCCAGGCTACACCCTCAAGGAATATTCGGTTGAGGCCGCACTGCGTGCCGAGCTGACAGCCAGCGATGCCTTACAGCGTTGGGTTCGGCTGCTGGTCCCGGCCGTTGACCACGCAGCACTGTCCAGCGCACTGGAGCAACCCCAGGCCAGCACCGCTCTGCAGCTGGCATGCAACCCCATCAGCGCGCCTTTGTTTAAGCAGTTGTACACCGAGAATGTCGAGTTGCTGACAACGTTGCTGGGCTGTCAGAAAACCGCCAATGCAGGCACTGCCTGGGATACGGCCAAAGCCGTGTTCGCTGAGGGTGTGCAGCAGGCCATCGTGTTTTTTGCCGGAAAACTGGCTTACCCCTTGATAGTCTGGCAGAGCTTCAAGTTGTTCAAAGCGTCTGCCGAAGAGCTGCAAAGCCACCAATGGCATGAGGCGCTGGGTCATTTTATCGGCGGCGTCGCCTTACTGGTCGGTCTGCGCAATTCCATGCCTGCCGTATCGGAGGGCGGCACACTCCCGGCAGCCGAGCCGAGCCCACCGTCTTCCACGCCTGCGACCGCCGTGGTGTCCTGGCCCGCGCTGGACATTACCGCTGCGCCACGCACCCGGCTCCAGCGTTTCGAAGTCCTTGAGCCGAGCTTGGCCAGCCTGATCAAAGACACCTCTCTCAACCTTTACCAATCGGCCTCCAACCATTACTACGCAGCAGTGGCAGGCAAAGTGTTCCAGGTCATCAAGCACGACCTGGGCTGGCGGATCACGGGGGAGGGGGAGGTCGGCCCGTTGGTGCACAGTAACACCCGACAACAGTGGATGCTCAGCAGCACTGACCCATTGCTGACGGGGCGACGAGCTATTGCGCGACTGACCAATCGCTTCTATTCCGAGCCATTTGCGCGCCCCAGCATGAATATATTGGCCAGCGGCATGCGCCAGATTCGCGCGCTTTACGCTCAGGAGTCGTTGATGATTACTGAGGCACTGGCACTGGCCACGTTTTATGCAAGGAACGCCCAGGACAACCTGCGCCTGCTCGCACAAACACCCCTGGCTGCACCTGATGTCGCCAAACGAATCAAAACGTTTTTTGGCCTGCAGACCATCGAGGCCGAACACCTTGAAAAAATTCAGGCGATCGTCGACACGGTCTGCAGCGCGTTGATGGAGCCCTCACTGACCGGCGCGGACTCAGCGCGATTTGTGATTGGCCACTCGCGGATACCGGCACTTCAGGGGGCCTACAAGGTGATGGCTTTTACGATCGTTCCCGACCCCTTGCAACTGGTGTACTTGACCGAAGCATTCTTCAACCCGGGTCTGCAATACGATCATTTGTTGATAAAACCCTTCCATGTCGACGTCCACGCCCGTGCGACCACCCTCATTCACGAAATCACGCATCATGTCTGTGCGACATTGAACTTGGCTTACGTGCAGTCCACCCATCCTTTTCATGACCTGATTGACCCCCAAACCCCGGCGGGCAGTAAAACCAAGGCGGCCCTGGAAAACCGCCAGCTTTCAAGCCTGTCGCTCAGCACCCCGACGCAGCAGCTGTTCCAGGTGGTTGATATCGCCACCGGCCTCAAAACCGATCCCGCCAAGGGCTCGTCGACACAACCTGTGCTCGACCGGCTGCTCACTGTCACCGGCACCCAAACCCTCGCCGATGCTCGACAAACTTTCCGTACCGATCCGCTTAAACGCATCCTTACGGTACTGAGCAACGCCGACTCCGTCGCTTACCTGGTTGCACAGCTGGGGCGTCGCAAAGAGATACCTGTTGCCCTGACCAGCGATTCGCCCTGATTCACCCAGCAGTAACCACGATGCGAAGCGAGCCGCTCTTGCTCTTGATCTGCTTTTGCTTTTGCTTTTGATCTTAAGCGCCCCGTCAAACCACGCTGGCCGGAATTCGACAGGGATTTGGGGGGTAAACCGGCAGGGATGCCGGTTTAGCCGCCCCGCGCCATGGATGGCGCGTGGCGGCGGCCCCCCAAATCACTGGCGGATTACGGGCACACCGAGCCTAAGCGAGGTGCCGAGTGGTGGGGCAAGAGCGTTTTGCTTACTTTGCCGCTTTTGCAAAGTGAGCCGCCGTCAGGGCGGAACCCTAAGTGGCCGTTACCGCAGCAATGGATATGTACACCATCCAGCTGTGTCGACTGTGAGGCCGTCTTCGCAGGCAAGCCAGCTCCCACAATTGGATCGTGAGGTGTCAGGTAGATAGGCGTCGCCTGACTGGCCGCCATCGCAGGCAAGCCAGCTCCCACATTTGGATTGTGGGGTGTCAGGTAGATAAGCACCGGCTCTCAGGCCGTCGCGGGAGCAAGCTCCCTCGCCACAGGTTCGGCGTCATACCGAAGTATCACGGTGCACTACACCGTTACCGCGTTCGAATACGCCTGCGTGGTACTTCTTTTTGCCAGGCTCCCCCACCTCGGGTTTTGGAGCCCCAACGGACAAAAAGGACGTTTTCCATGCCTCGCAACCTACCGCTGCCACCCCCCGACACACTGATCGCCAGAGCCGTCGGCACGCAGTTCATGCATCACCCCACCTTGATCTCCGTCACCGGCCAATGGCTGGAAAAGGGCATCAAGGAGGCCTATCCCAACCTGGACTTCAACCTAGTGACCACCAAACTGGCCACCCCCAATGCATTGGGCGGGTGGGACCTGCGGGTTTTGCTCAATGTCGCGCTCGACTACCTGGGCAACGGTACTTCGCTGGATTTTTCGACACGCTACAACCGGGATCACTTCCTGACCAACCAGGCGCCCACACCGCTGGCCCTGGCGGACGAGGCGGCGCCGGCCGTGGATATGCGCGTGATCGAGCAGGTCATTCGCGAGCTTGCTGACGTGGTCCCGACGGCGTTTCAGCAGGCGTTGATTGCCTATTGGGACCAAGGAGGAGGGGATGGGACGAGCCGTTGGCGCGGGCTCAGCGAGCTGCTGCGCAGTAACTTGATCCACACGGCCATCACGACGGCATTTGCCGAGCCCGCCCGTGCCGTCATTCAGCAGGTCACCGACTACCCGGATCGGCTCGACCGTCAGGCGGCGATGAAAACCAAGGCCGTGCACATCTATGTCATGGAAACCACGCTGACCCGAGCGGGGGCCTCGTTTACCCTGTTATCGCCAGACCTGCTGCTGGTCAACGCCTCGCTGATCCTGCTGTGCCCGCTTTCGGGGGCGGTTGAGTCATTCACTTCCCATGATGCGTTCGATCAGTATTGGGCGGCGAAGCTCGACGCTGCTTTTGTCGCGGATGCGATGACGTGGAAGCGTTTTGAGCCCAACGGCAATGTGTTTCAGGTTCAGGCCGCGGCGGTGCTCAATCAGCAACTGCAGGACTTGGCGGCCATCGCGTTACCTTCTGGCCGGGGGCTGCATGCGCTGGAGCAGCAGTATGACGCCGTGAGCGATCCATCCCCCTTGTTTGTGAACCCGGCGCCGCACTCAGCGGGGCCGACCGACCTGATGGAAGACCGGCTGCCCGACTGGCTGAAGGACGCTGCGCAGAATCAACGCCTGGCTTATCGCACCCATGTGCTGGAACTCGCCAGTGCCAAGGCCCGAGCTGGCGGGCAGTATTTTCTCGACGGCGTGAGCGACCTGCGTACGTTTGCAGCGAAGGCCCTGCATGCGCAGATGCTGGTCGATCAACCGATAGCCCCCGGCTACAACCCTGACGAATTGGAACTGACCTTTGCCGTGGCGGCCGGGTACCCAGGCGGCGCGGGGATTATCCAGCGCCAAACCCTGTCATTGACCGACCTCGCCCTGTGCAACCTGGTGGGCAAGCCCAAAGGCCCGATGACCATTCGGCATACGGGCGGTCAATTGATCCAGGACTGGACCACCCCCGATTACCTCACGGATCTGGTCCAGCGCGTGGACATCGGCAAGGCCTACCCTGACTACCTCAAGCGCCTGCTGCTGGCCGATAGCGACGACACCTTGCAACGCCAGCGGCTATTTGGCGAGCAACTGCGGGCGCAGTTACCGTTGCAGGCGTTGACGCTGGCGATCCAGGGGCAACAAGGGTTTACGGTGTTGGGCTATCGCTATGTCGCAGCGCTGATGCAACGCAGCGCTGCTGAGCGGGTGGTCGAGGGGCGCAAGGTCGTCATCCGTGCGCTGGCCCTGCTGCGCAAACCGGGGGCCGAACCGGACAAGGCCGACAACCTGTTTGTGATCCAAGCCCAGGACCTTGAGCCGGGCCCGGTGATTCTTTATCGCCCGCTGTATGCTCAAGCGTTGACGCAGTACGCCAGCCGCGAGGCGTTGCTGGCGGCGATTGCCCAGCCTGGAGCCCTGCAGGACAGCGTGCTGATGTGGCTTGGCGAACCCGCGCGGCCGGTGTATGCCAACGGTGGGTTCACTGAGCCGCATATTCTGCGTTTCGGCCTGGGGGCTGAGTTTGACCGGCTGGAAACGCCCAGCCCCGCGACCTTGGCCGCCGATGAGGGCAGTGAGCAATTGCTGCAACACCAACGCAATGACCAGTTATTGGCGTACCTGTTTGGCGAGCATGTGCGCGCACTGGTGGACTTGGCTGAACGCGAGTCGGTGTCCAATGCCGAAAGTCGCTGGGCGCTGTTGCTCGAAGGTGGCGGGCTGTTGCTCAACACCTTGCTGTTGCCCTTGTTGCAAGGCTCGACGATGTCGATCGCATGGTTGCTGCTGCTGACTCAAAGCCTGCACCAGGACATTCCCGCCCTGCAGAGTAATGATCCGACTACCCGCGAGCTGGCCTGGGTAGACCTGCTGAGTAGCCTCAGCCTGGCGCTGTTGCACATCTCTGCGCGCGCCATCCCTGAACAACCCTTGATCGCCGCAGACCTGAGCAGTACGGCCGTGGCCCTGGCGCACTTGCGGCGTCCCGCTGGAATGCTGTCCAGCGCAGCCAAACAGCTGGCCGGCCCGGTTATGTTGCCTGCCGTGCCGATTGCCGAAGGTCGCACCGCCTTTGACTTCTCGTTCTCCAATGCGCTGAACGGCCTTAGCACCAGCCAGCGTGCCTATATCCAGCGTTTTAAAGTGCCGCGTCCCGCAAAACTGCCGATGCCGGTGATGACCGGGCGTCTCCAAGGGCTTTACCGCCTGGACAGCGGGCTGCACGCCTTGATCGGCAATGACGTGTACCGCGTCAGCCGCGAGTCGAATCGCGTATTTATCGTGGATGCGCTCGACACCTCACGCAGCGGCCCGTGGTTGAAAAACGATGGCAACGGCCGATGGAGCCTGGACCTCGCGCCAAAACTGCGGGCGGGTGCGCCGGGTGACCAGATCAAGGCGCAACAACAAAAAAATCGCGCTGCGAAAAAGCACATGAAAGCCGAACAAGCCCGGCTTGATCTGCAAACGGAGCGCGAGGCGGATGTAATGACCACCCGTTTCGACAGCGTGAAAGCGCAGCGCGATCTGTACCTCTCAGCCAGAAACAAACTCAGGAACTGGTGGGCACTGCTTGAGCAAAATACCGATGAGCGAAAAGTTGCCTTCCTGAAAAAACAGCACGAAGACGAACAGGCCAACTGTCAGGCACTGCTGCAATCCTTCAACCAGGCCCTGGAAGCGTTCGTCGTGCAGGCGGGACGTTTGATCGAGGCACGCCGCACGCTGATCAAGGCGATCAAACCCGCAACGGCGGCGTTGGAAACCAGCGACTTCGAGAAGGCTCGTTCCACTGAGTATGGCGCCATCAGCGCCACGCAATTGCTCATCCATAACCTGCACTTGGCGCTGGCCATGGACAGCAGTTTTTCACCACGAGGCGAGTCGGTAGGGGCGATCGCCCAGCGTATCGACGTGAATACGCCGGCGCGAACACCCGAGGCTTATCAAGACCTCATCGCGCGTATGGTGGCGATGAACGACCACGAGCAGCAATTGCTGGAAGACACCTACGCCCTGGAGGCCACCCTGAATGAGCACGCGCAGGACTCCACCCGAGGGCTGGGGGAGAGTCGGGCATTCATCCAGTCGCTGCCCACCCAGGAGATGGCCGACCCCTTCAACGTGGCGCTGAACAATCTCAACTTGCTCAGAACCTTGAGCATCGACAACCTCGCGCTGACCGACGCGCCCGCGGTCCAGCATTTTTACCAATTGCTCAACGAGCAGGGCCTGCGACTGGCGACGTCCTCCCACATCGCCCTGAGGACCTATGCGCATTTTTCGGTGAGCGAGCGCAAGGCGGTGCTGGCGACCTTGATCAACCAGTACGCGCGCCTGGCGAGTGCATCCGAAGCGCTGCACGAGCTTGACCCAGCGTTGAGCCGCCCGCTGTATCAGGCCCGCTTCCTGGAGCGGCTGGATCAAGCGCGCCAGAGCGCCGAGGCCGAGCTGGCGGCGCTGGTACGAGAGGAGGAGGGCATTGCCATGCCAAGCCGCGCACCTGCACTTCGAGCCCCCAGGCGTTCCAACCATCGAGCCTTTAAAACCCAGCGACGCGGCACGTTGATCGGCGATGTGCGGGCGGCGCAATCGGCCGAGCAGGTGGCGATCATGGAAATTCGCGACCCGTTCAATCAACAAGCGGTTGGCCGTTTTGTCGAGCATCCCAGCGAAGGGGTATGGAAGGACTTGGTGATCGCCCGCCCTGAAAAGCCGACGCCTGTGCCCCCTCAACGCTCTTTGGCAACGTTGAAACGCGCTGCCGATCAACTGACGGCGCAAAAGCAGGGCATCCGGCGCTCTATCCAGTTCCAGATGAAAAAGCTGCAGGACCAGACGCGCCGCGAACAGGTCGACCCAAGGGATTGGGAGGTCATGCTCACGCAGCACGCCAATAAGCTCAGCGACATCATCCGGGAAATTGAGGCGGACCATGCGGACAAGCCCGGTGTGCCGACGTCGCTCGATCACTACCGGGCCGAGGTTGCCAGCCTGCTCGAAGAGGGGCGCGACTACCGCAGCACCGGGTACAAGGCGCAACGCCCCTCCCAGGAAAACGTCGATTACCTGTGGACCCATCGCCAGGTCGATATCAACCTGGTGCATGGGCGCCAACTCACCGCCAGCGGTGACTATGTGGCGGAGTTCGCCGTGCGCGAAAAAAACGCCTCCACGGTGCTCTGGTATGCCCACTTTCATTATGCCGACACTGAGGTGGCGGACAGTGCCTACCGTGTTGCCCATCTCAAGTTGGCCCACCAGCGCTTCCTGCGGCAGAAGGATCTGGTGCGAGACGCGGGCGCCAACGACAGGGCAGTGTTGAAGGTGATCTATGCCGACGTGACACCGCCATTGGATCAAAAGCTGTTTCTGGGGTTGTTGGTGGGGGACTGAGTACCTGGCCGGTACAGCTTTGATGCATTACGTGCCCTCAGCCAACGGTGATGGGCAGGATAACTACCTATCTGACGGTCCACGGTCCAAAATGTGGGAGCTGGCTTGCCTGCGATGACGGCCTACCAGCCGACAGCTATCCACCTGACGCCCCACGGTCCAACTGTGGGAGCGGGCTTGCTCGCGAAGGCGGCCTGACAGGCGACACTGTTATACCGAGTAAATATCCATTCCTGCGGTAACGGCCACTTAGGGTTCCGCCTGACGGCGGCTCACTTTCGAAAAGCGCGAAAGTAAGCAAAGCGCTCTTGCCCCACCACTCGGCACCTCGCTTGGGCTCGGTGTGCCCGAACGCAGGCTTGAATCCGTACCCACGAATTCAAGCCTGCGTTCGGCCAGCGTGGTTTAACGGGGCGCCTAAGATCAAGAGCAGATCAAGATCAAGAGCGACTCGCTTCGCATCGTGGTTACCGGTGGTTGTGGCGAGCTGCACAGTGGGGTGAGTGCCTATGTGCATTCGCTCGACTGTCAGGCCGCCACAGGTGCGGGTTTGCCATGTATTCAAACCCGCTGCCTCATAGCCTCCGTTTACTTGAGCGTGACGTCGAGCATCGGCGGGATGTAGCCGTAGTCATACTCGGCGACCACGAACGTTTGCTGCCCTTTGATCTTGATGCCCACCGTCGGTGCTTCGGTGCCACCGATACGGATCTGCGTGCCGGTGTCGTCGGTCGGTACGCTGTCGATGAAGGAGGTCACCAGGCCGTTGGGCATGACGCAGTGCGAGTAGGTCTGGAACGGTTGGGAGGACGGGTTGCCCAGTACCAGGCCAGAGCCGTTCAACGGTACATACGGGCCGAACAGCGAGTCGGCGACGAAGCCGTACACGCCGTCCGGGCCGGTCACGCCGTCGGCGTAGGTAAAGGTGTGGCTGATGGTGAACAGGTAGTACTTGCCGTCCTGAAACACGAAGTGCGGGCGTTCGGTCTGGTCGTTGACGCCGACTGCGGTCAGCAGCGGCGGCAGCATTTCCCAGTCGTCGCCGTCTTCGTCACGGGCCACGGCGATCCCGACGCAGGCGGTCTGGAAGCGTGAGTTGCCGACGTCTTCATAGCCTGGCGGCACGTCGCCGATTTCGGCTTTACCGACCTTGTGCGAACCGCGTTCGCCGGCCACGTTGCCTTCGAACAGCATGTACAGCTTGCCGTCCTTCGGGTCGCGGAACGGCCATGGATCGCGAAAGCCCCAGAAGGCGTTTTGCGCTTCGGTCTGGTACATCTTGCCGTCCGCTTCGAACAGCGGCTTGACCTTCTCGAAGCCCACCAGGCTGACGCCATGCTCGGTGGTCACCACGCGGCCACGCACCTTGACGATGGTCGCGCCGGGCGTGACGGCGGTGTAGTACAGGTCCACTTCGCCTTGCTCGTTCAACAGGATCGGCGTGCCGGCCCACTCGCGCACGGTGGGCGAAACTCCTTCAGCCATTACCCGGCCGCCGAGCTTCCAGTCTTTGCCGGTGCGGGAGAACCAGTAGTACATCTTTGCCCGGCCATGGCGATCGTTCCAGTCGCGGATGACGTCGTAGTTGCCATTCTGATCGAGGTATTGCGGGTCGTTCGGGTGGCGATCCGCAGTGAGGGTGAAGATCACCGACCAGCCGTCAACGGAGGTGATGTTGCCGTCGATATCACGCAGCGGCATGGTGTCCCAGATAAAAACCTCGTCACTCAATACCGGGAAGTTCGCACTGACCAGTGGCTGGGTGGTGGTGGGGTCGTCCGCATGGACTTTGAGCGCATCGGCGCGGGTCCACAGGCTGGGTTGATGGGGTGTTTTACCAAATTTCTCAGGGGTGCTTTTCATAGTAAGCCTCGTCCATGAAGGGATTCAAAATACTGTATTCATATACAGTTATTTGAATTTAAAAGACTCGGCTTTCTCGGTCAAGGATAAAAATGCATTTATGCATAAAATGTGTTTTTTGTGAGACTGATACGTTTCATCTCGTCTCGTTTCTAGACGTTCTGTCCTCGAGCTATCGGCGTGGTCGGGTGGCGACCACTGGCGAGCGCTTGGTTAGATCAGGCCTCGCTTGAACTGGTCAGAGATCAAGTCAGCCAGTATCCGCACCGGTTCGGTGAGGCTTTGGCGAGAACGGTGTATGAGCCCGATATCACGATGAAAGGTGTGTATGCCCAGATCGAGTGTTCGAACACCCATAGGCCACTCCGGATCTCTGCACGTTTGCGGCACCAATGCGACGCCTACGCCCTTTTTAACCAACTGGAGGATGGCTTCCAGCTCATCCAGTTCGCACACCTCATGCAGCGCGAAATGCATTTGCCGCACAAATCGATCAACCTGCCGGCCGCCGAACGATGAGCGGTCATAGCGAATGAAAGGATGGCTGGACAGGAGCGCCGACCAGTCTTCACCCGGCACTTCGCTCGGTACTATCAGCCGGTAGGGCTCCCGCGCCAGCGTCGTCCAGTGCAGGTCACTCTGAAGCGAGAAGGGGGGGCGAATGATGGTGGCCATGTCGATCTCGCCAGCGTCGACGAGGTTGACCAATTCCATCGACAGCCCTGGAATGATTCGCGTGCGACATTGCGGGCATTGCTGGTGAAACCTAGCCAGCGATTCGGGCAAATATGAGCGCTGCACCGACGCGATTGCGCCGATAGTCACCCGCTCGTTGGTGGGTTGTCCCATCGTCGAGGAACCCAGGTTGTCGTAAAGATTGAGCAGCTCCTGAGCTTGCAAGAGTACCTGGTGGCCCATTCTATTGAGATGCGCAGAGCGTCCTTTTCTGTCGAAAATTTCGACGCCCAGTTCAGCTTCGAGGCGCTGGATTTGCGCGCTCACAGCGGCCTGGGTCAGGCCGATTCTGTTGCCGGCAGCGGCAAAAGTGCCTTCCCGCGCAACAGCGATGAGTGTCTTGAGTTCTTTGATCATTCATAAATATTAATTGTGTTTCTAAGAAATATATATTGATTTTTATGTTGGGTTTTCCGTCCTACGATGTTTTCCATCCCCGGCAACGGCTGAGCCAAGCGAGGCAATGACGGGGGAATGTTCGCCAAGCCCACAAAAAAAGCACTGGAGATCTGATGAGCCTCTCGCCATTCCACCTCGCAATACCTGTTTACGACCTGGCTTCAACACGGACCTTCTACGGTGAGGTTTTTGGTTTAGAAGAAGGGCGGTCCAGCACTCAATGGGTCGATTTCAATTTCTATGGTCATCAACTGGTGATTCACGAGCATCCCAAAACCGCCTCTCAAGAAAGTGTTCATAGCAATCCGGTCGATGGTCATGATGTTCCTGTTCCGCACTTCGGCATCATTCTGGGTTGGGAGCAATGGGAAGCGCTGGCCGAGCGACTGAAGTCGTTTGGTACCGAATTTGTGATCGAACCGTACATTCGTTTTAAAGGTCAGGTTGGCGAGCAAGCCACCATGTTCCTGTTTGATCCTTGCGGCAATGCCCTTGAATTCAAGGCGTTCAAGGATATGGGCCAGCTCTTCGCGAAATAAGAACACCCATGGCACAGCTGAGCTGTGCCATGGGTGCTCACGTGAGCTGCAAGCTCATGACTCTAGCAACTGCTGATAACGCAGACCTTTCATACCAACAAGAAGGCTAGACATGAAACGTATTCCCTTGGTGTGGCAAATCGTTGCCGGGCTGTTGCTTGGCGTGCTTGTCGGTTGGTACTTCAATACCCATCCGCACTATCAGGCATGGGTCAGCGTGCAGGTTCTGAAACCGCTTGGTGACATCTTTATCAAGATGATGAAGATGGTCGTTGTGCCAATCGTGTTCTGCTGCATGATTCTGGGCATTGCCGGTGGCCCAGACAGCAAGTCATTTGGCCGCATGGGTGTGCGCTCGCTCGGTTATTTCTTTGCGATTACCGCGCTGGCCGTCGTCATAGGCTTGTGTTTCGCAAATCTCTTCGAACCGGGAACAGGTACCGATATTTCCGGTGTTTCGCACGGTGCCGCATCCATCATGCTGGAGCCGCCGAAAGGAGCGCTGGTAATATTGCAGAACATCGTGCCCGATAACGTATTGGCTGCGATGTCCGAGGGGAAATTGCTGTCGGTGTTGTTTTTTGCCGTGCTGTTCGGCTTGGCATTGAACGCCTTGCCGAAAGAGAAAAACGCACCGGTCATCGCACTGCTTCAAAGTGTTTGCGATGCGATGTTCAAGGTTGTCTCCATGGTTATGGCTTATGCGCCTGTGGGTGTGTTCGGCATGATCGGCGCGACCGTGGCGACGTTTGGTTTCGCTTCTTTGTTGCCATTGCTCAAGTTGATTGGTGTTGTGTACCTGGCGCTGATTGTTTTTGCGTTGGTGGTACTTGGCGGTATTTGTTACTTGATAGGCGAAAACATTTTCAAGTTGATCCGGTACTTGCGCGATGAGTTGATGCTCGCGTTCTCAAGTGCCGCCTCGGCCGCAGTGATGCCGCAGTTGATGACAAAGATGGAAAGTTACGGCGTGCCGCGTCGGATCGTCAGTTTCGTGGTGCCGGTGGGGTATGCGTTCAACCTCGATGGTGCGTCGATTTTTCTTGGGGTGGCGACGATCTTTGTCGCGCAACTCCATGGCATCGACCTGTCGTTATCCCAACAGATGCTGTTGGTGGTGACCATGGTGCTGACTTCCAAGGGCGCAGCAGGGGTGCCAGGTTTCGCCATCATCATCTTGTCAGCGACATTGGCCTCAGCAGGTCTTCCACTGGAAGGCGTGGCGTTGATCGCTGGCATTTTCAGGATCATCGACAGTGGAACCACTACGTTGAACGTGTTGGGCAATGCCATTGCCCCGTTAGTCATCGCCAAGTGGGAAAAGGTCGAGCTCAGACCTTCAACGGATTATCCAGCCGCACGGGCTTAGTCGTTTGCAGGAGCAACGATAGGCGAGAACGCAGGAGGTCATTCGTCAGGTATTGCTAATGTTTTGTAGACGACCGGTCTAGTTTTGGATAGGCTCTCGTCATTATGAAAAAATCTAATCTGGACATGCGACAGCACATCATCGATGTAGCGAAGACACTGATGACCCACAAGGGCTATACCGCCGTCGGTCTTATGGAAGTATTGACGACGGCGGGCGTGCCCAAGGGCTCGTTTTATCACTACTTCCGCTCCAAGGAGGAGTTCGGCCAGGCACTACTGGAAGAGTATTTCCAAGAGTATATCGGTCGGGTAGACATCGTCATGGCAGCGCAAGGGACTGGCGCCGAGCGGCTGATTGGCTACCTGAGTTACTGGGCGAAGACACAGGCGTTCGATCATCCCGAGGAGAAATGCCTGGTGGTGAAGCTCGGCGCAGAAGTGTGCGACCTCTCGGAGGACATGCGCAGCGTACTTGAAGAGGGCACCGCGCTGATTATCCAGAGGATCACCCGGTGTATTGAACAGGGGATGGCCGATGGCTCCATCACGTCGACCCAGAACGCCGAGACATTGGCTGAATCGTTGTATCAACTGTGGCTTGGGGCTTCACTGTTAGTGAAGGTGCGAAACACAACGGCTGCTTTCGAAACAGCGCTGAACACGAGTAAGCGTCTGCTGGCATAGGGGCGTTTTTTTTTACCACTTTACTAGACGACCGGTCTAATTTATCGAGAGGCTTTATGACCGATATCACCACGGATACCGACCTTTTTTCTCCCATGCATCTGGGGGCGCTGCAATTGGCTAACCGGATAGTCATGGCGCCCGTCACACGTAGCCGGATGGCCGACGACGGTGTGCCAAATGAAATGCACGCCACTTACTACGCTCAACGTGCCAGTGCCGGCTTGATCATTGCCGAAGCGACGAACATTTCTGCCCAAGGACGTGGCTATGCCATGACTCCGGGAATCTGGTCGCAAGAACAGGTGGCCGGCTGGAAAAAGGTCACCGACGCAGTGCACGCGGCGGGCGGCAAAATTGTCAGTCAGTTGTGGCACGTGGGACGTTTTTCCAGTGTCGAGTTGCAACCCAACGGCGAAGCGCCGATAGCGCCTTCGGCGATCAAGGCTGAAGGTAGCACCTACACCGAAAATGGCTTTGTCGAGGTGTCGACGCCTCGTGCGCTGCAAACCTCGGAGATCCCAGGGATCATCGAGCAATACAAGCGGGCCGCCGAGAACGCCAAGCGAGCCGGTTTTGATGGCGTAGAAGTGCATTCGGCCAACAGCTATCTGCTCGATCAATTCCTGCGTGATTCCACTAACAAACGCACCGATCAATACGGTGGCTCCATTGAGAACCGGGTGCGACTGACCTTGGAAGTCACCGAAGCCGTGGTTTCGATATGGGGTAACGACCGTGTCGGTATTCGCCTTTCACCGGTGACCCCTGATGCCGGTAATACGCCTCCTGACAGCAATGTCATGGCGACTTATGGCTACCTGATCCAGCAGCTCAATCAATTGAACCTGGCGTACCTGCATTTTGTTGAGGGCGCCACGGCGACCTCCCGCACCGTGCCCGAAGGCGTGGACCTGGATGCACTGAGTGCCCAGTTTGAAGGGCCATTCATAGGCAATAACAACTATGACCTGGCGATGGCAATCGAACGCCGGGCGCAGGGCCGGATCGATGCGGTTGCATTTGGTCGCTTGTTCATTTCCAACCCCGACCTCGTCGAGCGTCTGCGTCGCGGTATTGAGCTGACCATCGCTCCACGCGAGAGTTACTACGGCGGGGGTGCAAAAGGTTACATCGATTGGCCAACCGCTGACGCCTCACTAGCAAGGTCCCGCGCTAATTAAGGCGCAGGCGTCGCAATAGCAGTCATTGCAAAAAGGTATTGAACATGAATTACCTGCAAAACAAGGTAGTCATCGTCACGGGCGCATCCTCAGGCATCGGCGCGGCAACCACCCGGGCGCTGGTAGCGCAAGGTGCGCGTGTGGTTGCCGCCGCCCTTGATGAAGAGGCGTTGGAGTCTTTCGTCGCTGACCTGCGCGAGGCCGCAAGTGAGGTGGTCGCGTTTACTACTGATGTGACTCAACCGGATCAAACCCAGGCACTTGCCAGGTTTGCCCGTGAAACATACGGCGCCATCGACATTCTGGTGAACAACGCTGGCCTGATGCTTTTTTCCCGTTGGGTTGATCTGGCCGTGCAAGATTGGGAAAAGATGATCGATGTGAACATCAAGGGTTACCTCAACATGACGGCTGCAGTATTGCCGTTCATGTTGGAACAGAAGTCCGGGCAGATTCTCAATATGGACTCTGTTGCAGGGCATCAGGTAGGGCCGTCTGCGGGTGTCTACAGTGCGACCAAGTTTTTCGTCCAGGCCATGACCGAGTCCATGCGCAAAGAACTTGGCGTGCAGCACGGTATTCGCGTTAACACGATCAGCCCTGGCGTCATCAATACAGGGTGGGCGGACAAGGTCAGTGATCCGCAGGGGCGCAAGGCTGCCCAGGCGCTGAACCGGATTGCAATTGGGCCTGACGATGTCGCCCGTGCAGTGATTTACGCGCTCAACCAGCCGGAAAACGTCACCGTCAATGACTTGATCATCTCGCCGACGCGCCAGGATTGGTAACGGGCGGCGGTCATTGACTCATTCAGCAAGACCCCTCGGCTATGTCAGGCGAGCGGTGTGGCATCTCATCCCCTATGAAAGGAAAAACAAGCATGTCAAAGAATATCAAGGCAGTACCCACCCACGCGTACGACGCTGTCATCGCCACAGCCAATCAGTACGTGGAAGGTCTGCGTACCGGTAATGCTCAAAGCGTTGCACAAGCCTTCCATCAAGACGCAGTGATGTATGGGTTCACCAATGGCGAGTTGCTCGGCGGCCCGATCAACAACCTGTTTGATTTCGTTGCGAAGAACGGCGGCGCCCCCCAAATCACCACTCGCCTTGACGTATTGGCAATTACGCCGAGCACCGCAGTAGTACGTGTCGATATGGAAAACGATGCGATTGGCGCCGATTACAACGACTACCTGACACTGATCAAAATTGAGGGTGTCTGGAAGGTGATTGCCAAGGTGTATCACCAGTTCGACGCGTAAGCATCAACCGATCCCGGCACGCCTGATGCCGGGATCGCCGGGCTGTCTATTCAAAGGGTCATACGATGCCAATGGTTGAATTCTCCGCTGTTTTGAACGCCGTGCACAACGCGCCTGGAGCGTGATGAAGAAGTTTGGTGAGATCCAGCAATGGCACCCTGCGATTGTCAAAAGCAGCCTCGAAGACGGCGAGTCCGATGGGGCTGTTGGGTGTCTACTTGCTCAGTGTCGATGAGTCCAACGGTAGGCCCTTAAAAATAATGAACCCTGCCTGCGCCTGTGCACCCAAAGTTACATAACCTGGAGGTGCATCATGCAAACCACTTACTTCTGGATAGGCCTGGCAGTGATCCTCGTACTGCTTGATGCGTGGATCATCAACAGCATCTGGCGCAGCGATAACGCCTCGGCGAGCAAGGCAGGCTGGAGTGCGGTAGTCGTGGTCGTGCCGTTCTTGGGCGCCGCAATATGGGCGATTGCCGGCCCAAGGGGTGTCACCAAGGGGCCGTCTTCTCCCGAGCACAGCAAGGGCTGAGTCCGGGCCGCGCTATGAACAACCCAGGCCCCGACGACTTACACAGCCGCAATTATCCGGTGCAGGAAAACATGGCCTTGCAGCGCAAGGTCTGGCGCTTTGAGCGGGTGGGTTGGTACGCGCTGCTGGCGCTGATCGGCTTGAGCTTGGCAGGCTTGTTTTCCAGCGGGCCGCTGAGCAACCGCGAAGTGCGCAGTGCCGATGGGCAGTTGCGCGTGGAGTACCAACGCTTTTTGCGCAATGGTGCCTCCGACGGGCTGGTGATTCATGTGCAAGGCAAGGCCCAAGAACCCCTGGAGGTCGAGTTGAGCGGTGAGCTGCTGCGCGGTTTCAATATCGAGATGCTGCAGCCTCAGCCGCTCAAGGCCAGGGCGGCCGGGGAGGGCGTGAGCGTCTGGATGCAGAGTGACAACGCCGGCCACGCCGTGTTGTACCTGACCTTGCGCAGCGACACGATGGGCAGTGTGGAGACCCAGGTGTCGCGACCAAAAACGGGCGCGTCCGTGCGCTTTTCTCAGTTCATCTACCCTTGAGCGCCTGCCCTACGCCTAAGGGCGTGAGCGGCACAGTTTTTCGATCAAAGTGATGAGCGAATCATGGCCTACGGGTTTGCTGACATGCGCATTAAAGCCCGATTCAGTCGCCTTTTTCTGGTCATTGCCAGCGCCGTAGCCGGTCAAGGCAATAGCCGGAGCCTGTCGAAGGTGGCCTACTTTGCGCAGCTTCTGCATCAGCTCATGGCCATTCATTTTCGGCATGCCGATGTCCGAAATAATCACGTCGTAATGGGCATCCCGGGCTGTTTCAAGCGCGCTCAAAGGGTCGCTGAAGGCGCTCACTTGGGCGCCTTCCATTTCCAGCAGCATATTCAGTACTTCAAGCACTTCGGCTGAATCATCGACCAGTAACACCTTGAGGCCATTGAGGCGCTGATCTTCGTGCTGGGTAGCGCCGCTATCCAGCAGATGATTCTGTTGTTCGCACAGCGGCAACCAGATCGAGAAGGTGCAACCAAAGCCCAACCCTCGCGAGTGCACACTCACCGAACCACCATGGGCCTCCACCAACTGCCGTACCAGCGACAAGCCAATGCCCAGGCCTTCACGCTGATGGGTCTGATGCTGGTTTTCCGCTTGCCCGAACAGGTCGAAGATTTTCTCCAGGCTGTCTGCGGCCAGGCCTGCGCCGCTGTCGATGACGTCCAGTTGCGCGCGCCCGTCCGTTCGGCTGACCACCAACTGCACCTGGCCGTCCTCGGGGGTGAATTTCAGGGCGTTGTTGACCAGGTTCCAGATCACTTGCTCGATGCGCGTGGGGTCTACGTCAACGATCAGTGGGCCCGGCACCGAAGGAGTTTGAAGGCTGACCTGGCGACGGTGGCCGTCGGCAAGCACCACGCTATGAATGTCCTTGAGGGTGCGAATCAGGTCGATCGGTTGCTTTTTCAGCTTCAGCTTGCCCGTGCGAACCCGGGCGACGTCCAGCAGGTCGTCAATGATCCGCGCCTGGCTGGACACCGCTTCGCAGATGGTATTGACCGCCTTGATGGCCGGGCCCGCAACCTTGGTGGCGGGCAAGCGCCGCAACAGTTCGGCGTTCAGCTGGATCAGGTTCAACGGATGCTTGAGTTCGTGGGACATCACCGCGAAGAACTCATCCTTGAGGTGGCTGTTGGTCTGGGTTTCCTTCAAGCGCTGATTCTGTTCATCTTGCGTGCGCTTGTGGCCGGTAAGGTCCCGGGCAATCTTGACGTAGCCGCGCAAACTGTTGCTCTTGAGCTGGGTGACCTCGCCACTGCAATAGAAGCGGCTGCCGTCCTTGCGCACGTGCCAGCGTTCATCTTCGCCACGCCCATGTTCGCGGGCGGTGCGCAGTTCGCTCTCCGGCACGCCAGCGGAGCGGTCTTCCGGGGAGAAAATCAGGTCGTAATAAGCGCCCAGCACCTCGTCCTTGGTGTAGCCGAAGATCAGTTCGGCACCGGTGTTCCAGTCGGTGATGGCGCCATGATCATCGAGGATGATGATGGCAAAGTCATGGGTGCTCTCGGCGACCAGGCGCATGCGTTCCTCGCCCAGGCGCAGTTCCTCTTCGGCCTGGCGCCGCTTGGTGATATCAATGAAGGTCAGCACGGTGCCGTCAATGTGATCTTCGCTGGAGCGGTACGGCAGTAACCGCGCAATGTACCAGCGGTCGTCGTTGCTGCTGATTTCCCGCTCGATCATGCTCAGCGACTCAAACACGGTGGTGGCGTCTTCGGTCATTTGCGGGTAATCGAGGCGGTGGGTGATGTCCAGCAGCGAACGCCCGGTGTCCACCGGCAGCATGCTGAAAATATCCGTGGCTCGCGGTGTGAACCAGCGAATGCGCATGTTGCGGTCGACGAAGACCGTGGCAATGTCGGTGGACGCGATCAGGTTGGTCAGGTAATCGTTGACCTTGTCCGTCTCTTCCACCTTGGTCTTGAGCTCGAAATTGACGGTCAGCAGTTCTTCGTTGATCGACTGCAGCTCTTCCTTGCTGGTTTCCAGCTCCTCGGTGGCCGAGCGCAGTTCTTCGTTGACGGCCTGCATTTCTTCGTTGGAGGCCTTGAGTTCCTCGCTGGAGACTTCCGCCTGTTCGATGGTGTCCTGCAGGTGCAACTTGGTGCGTTGCAGCTCGCGCTCCAGGTTGCTCATGATCGCGTTTTCGGCCTGGCTGACGGCGTCGATGTAGGGCAGCAACGGGTCGACGGCGGTTTCCTGGAAGATCACCAGCACGTAGTCGTTTTCGGTCGCTTCATCGCGGTAGGGGCGGGCGCTGATGTCCACCAGGAAGGGGCCTTGCTCGCGTTGGATGCGGATCTTGCGCGAAGACACCGGGTTATTCGATTGCTGGACCTGGAACAGCGTGGTGCGAATATCCAGGCGCAAATCGGGGTGCACCAGCGTCAGCAGGTTGTGCGTCACCTCGCCGGCCACGTAGCGCAGGAATCGCCCGGCGCCTTCACTCATGTGCAGGATATCGGCCTGCATATTCACGATGACGCTGGGCGGCGCGGCTTTTTCCAGGGCGCGCAGGTGGATATCCGCGAACGAGACCTTGTTGGGCGCCTTGGTTTCAATCGTCAGTGTCGTGGTGCTCGGGCGCAGATAGCCGCCACGTGGCATGGTTGGGGCGCGGCGTACGGCGGATGAGCCGGCACGCACCCTGAAAATGCGGTTGCGCTTGTCCACCGGTACGAACAGGTCCAGGCAGCCGTCGGCCGACTCCGAAGAGCCGAGGAACAGGTAGCCACCGGGGCGCAACGCGAAGTGGAACATTTGCAGGATGTCGCGCTGCACTTCGCGGTCCAGGTAGATCAACAGGTTGCGGCACACGATCAGGTCGATCTGCGAGAACGGTGGGTCGGCCAACAGGCTGTGTTTGGCGAACAGCACCTTCTCGCGAATTTCCTTGCGCACCCGGTAGTGCTGATTCTTCTCCTTGGCAAAGTACTGGCGCAACCGTTGAGGCGGTACGTCGGTGATGATCGCTTCGGGGTACACACCATTGCGGCCATGGGTAATGGCCCGCTCATCAATATCGGTGGCAAACACCTGCATCTTTGCGCCGCTGGCATCCAGCGCCAGTTGCTCGGCCACCAGCATCGCCAGGCTGTAGGCCTCCTCGCCGGTTGAGCAACCCGCCGACCAGATACGCACCTCCTCACGGTGCGGCACGCTGTCTTCCAGTGACTTCACCAGGTTGGGGATCACGTCTCGCTCAAGGGCTTCGAAGGCCTCGCGGTCGCGGAAGAAGTTGGTCACGCCAATCAGCATGTCGCCCAGCAACGCCTTGGTTTCGTCCGGGTTGGCCTGGAGGAAGTTGTAATAGGTGGCCAGGTCGGGTTGAGCCGTGACCTGCAAGCGCCGCTCGATACGACGCAACACCGTGGCGCGTTTGTAATGCTTGAAGTCATGCCCGGTACTGGCGCGCAGTTGGATCAGAATATCCAGCAACAGTTGTTCGGCCACGGCGGCATCGCGTTCGGAGCTGGGTGGGGTGGTCTTGATCTCCGGGTCGTTGGCGGTGGGCAGGACAATCGACTGGGCATTGCGCCACAGTTCCAGCAGCTTCTGCGGCATTTCCACCACAGGCAGCACCAGGTCGACCATCTGCGTTTCGATGGCCGCCAGCGGCATGCCATCGTACTCGGCGTCTTCCGGGGCTTGCACCAGGGTGATGCCGCCTTGCTCTTTGATCCGTGACAGCCCCACCGCGCCGTCTGAGCCGGTACCGGACAGGATCAGGCAAAACGCGCGTTCTTTATGGGTGTCTGCCAGGTCGCGAAAAAACAGGTCGATGGCAATGTGCGATCCACCATCGCGCACGGCAGGCGAGACCGCGAGGTAGCCATCGTTCATCTTCAACAACTGCGCCGGTGAGATGACGTACACGTGGTTCTTTTCGATGGGCGTGGCGTCATTGACCTGCGACACCGGCATGCGGGTCGTTTCCTGAATGATCTTGTCTGCCACGCTTTGATGGTCGGGCGAAAGATGCAGGACCACCACGAAGGCCATGCCGCAGTCTTTGGGCATGTGCTCAAAAAACGCTTTCACGGCTTGCAGCCCGCCCGCCGACGCACCGATACCCACCACCGGGAAACTCAGGTTGCTGGGGGTCAGATCTTTGCGTTGCGGTACGTTGGGGGACCGCGGGGGGGCAGACTTCATAAATACCAACCTTGGTTAACGGCGCACAGGAAGACGGGGTGTAGAGGGAAGAACTTGAACAACGAGGGCGAGGGCTGAACCGACAGTGAAATATAGCTGAAAACCTGCTGCCAACAAAAATGCCTTGAGGCCACCCGGTTATTCGACGGACCACTACGCCCCGGTTGAGACGCGTAACCGTCGGAAGGTTTAATCAAACTGACGAGTGGCCACCGTGGGTGCACGGTTATCCGATTTTCTGAAAATCCGTCTGAACTTCGCTTGCTGGCAAACCCTCGCAAAGAGAAACCCACCCAGGAGAAGCTCTGATGAACAGCTATCCAAAACCACCGTTCCAACCCCAGCAACAGTCCGTACCCGGTGAGCAGCGCAAGATGGACCCGATGCCCGATTGCGGTGAGCAGTCGTACCAAGGCTCGGGCCGGCTCGCCAATAAAATCGCCTTGGTCACCGGAGCCGACAGCGGCATCGGGCGGGCCGTGGCCATTGCCTTCGCACGTGAAGGCGCAGACGTGGCGGTGTCGTACCTGGATGAACATGAAGACGCCAAGGAAACCGCACGCTGGGTCGAGGCGGCGGGTCGTCAATGCCTGTTACTGCCCGGCGACCTGGGCAATGCGGATCACTGCACGGCCATCGTCAACGACACCGTGGAGAAGTTCGGCCGCATCGATGTGCTGGTCAACAACGCAGCGTTCCAGATGACCTATCAGTCGCTGGAAGACATCCCCGACGAGGACTGGGTGAAAACCTTCAACGTCAACATCACCGCGATGTTCCGCATCTGCAAGGCCGCGCTGCCGCACATGGCCGAGGGCAGTTCGATCATCAACACCAGCTCAGTCAACTCCGATATGCCCAACCCCAGCCTGTTGCCCTATGCGGCCACCAAGGGCGCGATTGCCAACTTCACCGCCGGCCTGGCGCAGATGCTCGGCGAGCGCGGGATTCGCGTCAACAGCGTGGCACCGGGGCCCATCTGGACACCGTTGATCGTCTCGACGATGACGCCGGACATGGTGAAAAACTTTGGCGGCAACACCCCAATGGGACGCCCCGGCCAGCCGGTGGAAGTGGCGCCGATCTATGTACTGCTGGCGTCGGATGAAGGCAGCTATATTTCCGGCGAACGCTACGGTGTGACGGGTGGCAAGCCGATACTTTGATCAGTGAGGAAGGAGGGGGATATGAGCGAAGCCTCGAAGCGCCACGAACCGAACCACTCCGAGCGAAAGGTGCGCCCGCCGGCGGCTAAGCGAAACGATAAATCGCAGTCACCGGCAGGCGGACAACACGGGAAGGAGCAAGGCGGTGTCGCCCCTGGAGGGCCTTCGAAAGATCCCGAGTCAGGGGCATGAACGCGAGGGGTATTCGCCGGGCCTGACATCCTGAGCGGCTGTCAGGCCGCTATCGCAGCATAGGTATCGACACAATTTTTTAGCTTGTAGCAGCACCCAACGGTAACCACGATGCGAAGCGAGCCGCTCTTGATCTTGATCTGCTTTTGATCTCAAGCGCCCCGTTAAACCACGCTGGCCGGAATTCGACAGGGATTTGGGGGGTAAACCGGCAGGGATGCCGGTTTAGCCGCCCCGCGCCATGGATGGCGCGTGGCGGCGGCCCCCCAAATCACTGGCGGATTACGGGCACACCGAGCCTAAGCGAGGTGCCGAGTGGTGGGGCAAGAGCGCTTTGCTTACTTTCGCGCTTTTCGAAAGTGAGCCGCCGTCAGGGCGGAACCCTAAGTAGCCGTTACCTAAATAACGGATATGTACCCGGCCCCACTGTGTTGACTGTTAGGCCGCCATCGCAGGCAAACCAGCTCCCACATTTGGATCGTGGAGTGTCAGGTCATGCGTGCCCACTGACGTTATTTTCGCTTGGAACGATGAATCCGCATCCACTCCCGATAAGCCACCGTACGCTGCGCATCCGCACGTTTCTTCGCCTCGGTAAAGCGCGCCCACGTCTGCGCATCGCCGCTGTAGGACTCGATAATCTCGTACGCCAAGGCATCCAATCGATCCGCTTCAAAAAACATCTCGGCGTTTCGCGCGACCTCATCGCCCCGCCTGTTTGTCGTTGTGTAACCAAGAGTCTGGCTGTTCATCCTCTGAGGCCCTCCGCCCATTGAATCTGTGCCGCGCCACTCCAGCGCACCTGGGTAATGCCGTATTTCTCCGCCATCGGTTTGGACACACGCTTGAAGGTGTGTTGCCCAAATTTGGGGATCACCGCCACACCAGCGTCACAACTGGCCCAATGCCAAGCCTCGGCATTGTCCATGCGCGGCGCGCGCACGATGAAAGACTTGGGCTCGCCGTGCAGCTGGTACTCGATAGTGAATAGGTCGTTGTGTTTCATGAGGCCTCCTTGATACTCATGAAGTACAGATATTTGACGTCAAAAATAATTCAAATAAGTTGTCCGACAATTCGATGACTGGGCGCAGGGCGTGGATGAGGCCTAGTCATCTACCGTAAAGGTGACCCATCCAGGCCCATCCGCCGGGCGTTTGAGCTCGGCGATAACCCCGCTGACAGAGGAACCGTCAGGCAAATTGACGGTAATAAAGTTGGGATTGCCGGGCCAATCCAATGGCGTGTCAAAGTCCAAGCGCGCGATGGTCGGTTTACCGTTGCTGGTCATTTGGATGTTTTTAGACTCATTAAGGCGTTCATCTGAGGGTGTTCCAAGATGGCGCGAGGCAGTGATGACACTGGCAGTACCTTTGTAATCGTAAGACATGCTGGGTTACCTCATGTAAAGGGGGCAGTCGCCCCCGTGTTCATTTGTGACGAGCTGAATATTTGCGCGCAACGACAACACCGCCCACTAGCAGCGCAGCGCCTATTGCGACCACCCCATAGGGTGTCCGGCGGGTTTGCCGCCAGCCGCCTTCCACGCGACGTTCACCGCTTGCCGGGGTGTAGAGGTTGCCCGTAGAGGTCGCGGCGCTCTGGCTGCGCTCCAGGCCGAGGCGGGTGAGCCAGCCGGATAACCGGGCAAAGCCAGGCAGCAAAAAATGCGCGACGCGGGCCACGGTGGCAGCGCTGCCTACCGTGGTGCTGTCCCTGGGTTGCAGGGCACAGGCCACCATCGCTTGCGCGACTTTATGTGGGTCATAGACCGGTGGCGGTGGCGTCAACTCGTGGCCGGTAAAATTGCCGCCATCGCGAAAGCCCGGTGTGTCCATCACGGCGGGGTAGATGTCGCACACATGAATATCCGGGTAATCAGTCAGCTCGCCACGCAGGGCTTCAGTCAGGCCACGCAGGCCATATTTACTGGCTGAGTAGGCGACGGCATAGGGCTGGGCTACCCAACTGCCCAGCGACAAGGTGTTGATCAGAATGCCGCGGTGCTGGGCTTTGAAATAGGGCCACACCACGTGGGCGCCGCGCAGGTACCCGAGCAGGTCGGTTTGCAGCACTTGTTCGTGGGCTTCCAGGGGCGTGTTCTCGAAACTGCCGACCGCGCCAACACCAGCGTTATTGATCCAGATATCGATGCGGCCATTGCCGAAGGCCGCTGCCTGTTCGGCCAATGCGCGCATCTGGTCGCCATGGGTTACGTCGGTTTTAACGGCGATGGCCTCGGCGCCGCGCGCAGCGCATTCCTCGACCACCTCTTCCAGGGCTTTTTCATCCCGGGCCGCCAATACCAAGCGGGTACTTTGCTCGGCAAAGGCCTGAGCAGCCGCGCGGCCAATGCCACTGGAGGCGCCGGTGATCACCACGGTTTTGCCGTGCAGTTTCCCTTTGGCCTGCACGACGCCAGGCGAATCCTCGGGCACGTGGACGGGCACCGGGTGCAGTTGTAGGCGGGCGCCGTCAGTCAGTATCAGGGTCAAGTTTTCGAGGGTGCCAGCGACGCGGTCGGGAAACACCGGTTCGCCTGTGGCATCGAGCTCATCGTAGATAAACGTCTGGCCCTCAAGCCATCCGACTGCCGTCATCAGTTCAGGGCCCAGGTAGTACTTTCCGTCCAGGAAAAACCCGCTGAAGTTCGGTGTGCGCTCCAGGTTTTCCACGGCGTATCGCTCGCCAGGCCTCATTCCGGTTGCGGTATCAATCATCATGACATCCTCCTTTGGCTGGTCTTGGGTAGAGAAGGGTCCGCAAATGATCGTTCAATCCAGATGACTGAATGGCGGTGTCAGTGCCGGTGGGCCTTTTGGGTTGGGTCGGCGATCTGGATAACCGTGCCCTGGCGCCACGCGTCTGCACCGGGTGCGATGGGCGGCGCGGGGATATCGGCGCGAGTCTTTTTCTTTTCGGTACTGTCGATGCCCAGGCGTTTATCTCGCTCGGCGACCATACGCGGGTCGGCCTGGCCATCAGCGGTAAACCCCATCATCAATTGCGGGACACCCAGCGGCAGGCGTTTATCCAGATCGGTATGCCAGGTGTGCCAGGTCTTGCCATAGGTGTGCACCAGCTTCTCCATCAGTGCATGCTCCGCCACCTCTGGGATCCCCGGAGCCACCAGTTGCCCTGACTTCACTTCATGCACATGGCTATGCCACAGCGCCTTCTCCGGCGCGGGCAGCGTGTTGAATTGCGCCTCGCTGATGATGTACTCCACGCCCATCAACTTGGCATCCTTGTGGTTGCCGTCGTAGATCACGCACTGGATGACCTCCTCGTTGAGGATTGCGCAGTAGTGATGGGCTTCCATTTGTACATCGGGATGGCCGTTGTAGAAGTGAAAGCCGTCCAGGTAAGCGTTCAGTGCGTCAATCGGTGGGCGAGATTGAAGCAGGGCGGCGCCGGCTTCCAGCGTTAGGGTCGAGGGCTTCGTGGGTTTTCCGGGGGCTTCGACATTCGAGGGGGAGTTGTTGCCAGCGCACGCGCTGAGCAGGGCCAGTGTCATTGTTGCGCAGAGGGATTTTGTCATCCGGTGGGTTGGGTTGTCAGTCATGGTCGGCTGCCTCCTGTTGCCGGTGGGTTGATCAAAGCCAGGGTTAATCCTGTTCTCGTTGGAAAGACCAGCGTACGGCGCGTTCAAAATGCTTTGAGTTGAACACTCACTCATGTGGGAGCTGGCTTGCCTGCGATGACGGCCTCACAGCCGGCCCCTATCTATCTGACGCCCCGCGATCAAACTGTGGGAGCGGGCTTGCTCGCGAAGGCGGCCTGACAGCCGACCGGGATGTTGGATCAGATCGAGTACATATCCGTTATTTAGGTAACGGCCACTTAGGGTTCCGCCCTGACGGCGGCTCACTTTTGAAAAGAGCCCAAAAGTAAGCAAAAGGCTCTTGCCCCACCACTCGGCACCTCGCCTAGGCTCGGTGTGCCCGAACGCAGGCTTGAATCCGTGGGCCGCCGCCACGCGCCATCCATGGCGCGGGGCGGCTAACCCGGCGTCCTGCCGGGTTACCCACGAATTCAAGCCTGCGTTCGGCCAGCGTGGTTTAACGGGGCGCCCAAGATCAAAAGCAGATCAAGATCAAGAGCGGCTCGCTTCGCATCGTGGTTACCGGCGTTTTTCAAGGTAGTTGTCGCGTCCACCGTCGCGCTACGCGATTTTTATTACCACGGTCAGCTCCTTTTCGGGGTTCAGATACACCGTCCCGATAGGGTTCCAGTTGCGTGTCTCTCCTGACCATCGTTCCGGTCTTTTCTCTCTGGCCTGCCGGTATATCGCATCTCGACGAGCCAAGATTTCTCGGTCTTTTCCTTCATGACGTTGAGCCGGTGTTACGAAGCGGATCCGGCTATGACGGTGCACGGTGTTGTACCAGGTCATAAAATTCCTCACCCAGATACGCGCATCATCCAGGCTGGTAAACCCTGCCTGTGGCCACTGCGGGCAGTATTTCAGTGTCCTGAACAGTGATTCCGAGTACGGGTTGTCGTTGCTAACCCGTGGTCGACCGCGAGACGGCGTGATGCCCAGGTCATACATCTTGGTCAGTAACGTCACCGATTTCATTGGTGCACCATTGTCCGAGTGAAGCACCAGCGGCTGGCGCCAACACTTCTCCTGAGTCACGCTTCGTTGCAGCAACGCTGCCGCCTTTTCCCCGCTCTCGGCTTCATAAACTTCCCAGCCCACGGCTTTTCGGCTGTAGATGTCTTCGATCAGATAGAGGTAGTAAAATTTCCCGCGAACCGGGGACGGCAAGTAGGTGATGTCCCATGACCACACCTGATTAGCTGAAGTCGCTGCGTAAGTGGTCGGTGCCTCATGGCGATGCGGTCGCTTGGCTCTGGATCGGTGATGCTGCTGACCTGCCGCATGCAGCACACGATAAAAAGTCGCCTCCGAGGCTACATATCTTCCTTCATCGGCCAATTGCGGCACGATCTGGCTTGGCGGGAGGTGCGCATAAGCTTTGCTGTTGCACAGCGTCACGATGCCTTGTCGCTCAAGCTCACTGAGCGCGTTGTTCGGTATCGGCCTGAGCGTCGTCGTGCGTCCATCTGCCAAGAGTTCTTGCGGCAAGCTCCAGCGTTGCAGCGTCCTCAGTGAAATGCCTACCTCCTGACAAGCAGGCGCCCTGCGGGCGCCCGCCAGAATGGCTTCATTAAGCCAATCAACGAGTAAATACCGTTCTGGCAACAAGGTCAGGTGGCCTCGTCGTCGCTCCCCCAGTAGGCATTGAGCTTTTTTCGTAGTACCAGTAAGGCCGCTGTTTCAGCCAGGGCTGCATCTTTGCGGCGCAACTCACGTTCAAGTTCACGGATACGATTTTTATCATCCCGTGACTGTCCGGAGCTTGCAGTTTTCGCGGTTGACTGTTTCGTGCTGCCGGCGATAAAAGCGTTGCGCCAATCGGTTATTTGCTCGGGAAAAATACCTTTTCGTCGGCAGTACTCACCGATTTCCAGTTCCGATAGCGAACCTGTTTCTATGATGATCGCCAGCTTGGATTCGGCTGACCAATTTTCGGCCGGTTGCTTGGCATCGGACAATTGCGTTCCTCTGGCGGCAGCTTGTTTGCGCCAATAATGGAGAGACATATCGCTACAACCTTCGCGCCGAGCGACCTCCGCCGCCGAGAGGCTCAGGGGCGGAAGCATCATTTTCAGCAGCGCAGCTTTACGTTCTTCTGAATAGAAAGGCATGACCATACTCTTGCCGCCCCCGGAATGCTTTTCAAAAAGCGGGGGACACGACAACTACCCTGACACCGGGGGTTACCATCGATCGCTGCACGCAGACCCATGTAGGCCTCAGATTGGGCCACTAGAAGCACCGGAAGAATCCGCCTCCCGCTCGCTGTCATCAACCGCGTTAGGCTGCCCCAACTTGCTGTATTGCTCGCGCAATTTCTGCAGCTCTCGCGACCCGAGCTTATCCAGGCTCAACGCCGCATTGTGGGCTTCTTTGGTGGCACGAATCAGCTCGTCCAGTTTCAGATGAAGAATATCGTTGTCGCGGTTCTGGGTATTCTGGATCAGGAACACCATCAGGAAGGTGATGATGGTGGTGGAGGTGTTGATGATTAACTGCCAGGTGTCGTTGTATTGAAAATAAGGCCCGGTGAGCGCCCAAACAGCAATCAAGCTGACGGCTGTCAGAAAGGTTTTTGAGCTGCCCGCCTGGTTGGAGAGTTTTTGGCAGAATTTCGCGAACTTCATGGTGCTGTCTCCTGGGGGATGTTCCTCTGTAGACCCCAGCAGATTTTCGAAATTCTTTTTTACAAATCGATTTTTTTTGACAAAAATCAATCAGCAACACCCCTCTGCACAGGAGCGTTCAGCATGTCGGTCGCTGCTTCTATCGTTGAATACCTCAAGCACCATCAATTGGTCATCACGACGGCGGAGTCGTGTACCGCAGGCAAGATCATCACCTTGCTTTCCCAGGTCGACGGCAGCGGTTCATGGATCGAAAGCGGGTACGTGGTGTATTCGCCAGAGGCGAAACAGCGGCTGTTAAACGTACGCCCTTACACCATCGAAACGTTCAACCTCACCAGTTGTGAGGTCGCCCAGGAAATGGCCCAAGGCGCGCTGCGCGACAGCCCCGCCGATGTGGCGGTCGCCACCACTGGCCTGCTGGGGCCGGATGGGATGGACGGCATTCCCCCAGGCACTGTCTGTTTTGCCTGGGCTTATCGAAACGGCGGGGCTCTGAGTGTGTTCAGTCGCAAGGAACGCTTTATGGGCTCTCGTGAGCAGGTACAGTTGGCCGCGTCTCTTCACGCGTTGAAATGGCTGCCGCATTTTCACCAGCGGGCGTTGGCGGGTGAACGCGCCTAATGCTGCCAAGTGCGCGCGTTTACGGCTGCGGTTCGATGTCCAGCAGCAAGTCGCCGTTGGTCAAGGATTCAGCCGCCTGCACCACGCCACGATAGGCCTGACCGTTCCATTCAAAGCTAATCCAGTGGGCCTTCAGCAATTGCGCGGGCCATGGTGGCGCAAGTTGCAATTGCACACCGGGCGCAGCGCGCACAAGCTGCGCCATGCACTCGCTGGCGAGCGTGTTCACACCGAACAGCGTGTCTTGCAGGTATTCAATGTTGACCGGTTGCAGCGTTGCGTCAGTAGCGTCTGGCATATCTGTTACCCCACCGATGACAGCCAGAAAGACTGCCTGGCGATGACCATTTCTTCACGTATTTCCCGCACAAGCCGGTTGATCCCCGAAACACCGTGGTAGTGGGCGCGGTTGATGTTGGCGATGGTGAATTGGTCCATACCGTGCGCCGTTACAGTGACTGAAAGGCTGCCGTCCGGGTTGAGCGCGCACTTGACCGCGCACTTGGGAAGGCGAGCGGAAAGGGCCGTTTCGATTTCGGCTTTCGTTAACGTATCCATGAGTTCACCGCATAAAGGACTCAGCGCGTTAAGGCTAGCTCAGAATCAGTTGGCGTAAATACTGGCAAGGTAATGGCTGCTGGGGCAGATGTTCTACCTTACATATTTCTGGCCCTTTCTAGGAGCGTTCCTAAATACGCCGGCTGAAGGTCTGCCGATAATTCGCACATCCCCACTTATGTGTGCTCTGCCATGTCCTTCCTACCTATTCGTGTTCTGGTCATCGAAGAACACCCGTTCAAGCGGCTTGTTGCCATCCAGGTGTTTCGGGAGGTCGGGTGTGAAGAGGTGGCCGCCGTTGCCGATGTCGCGGCGGCCGTTGAGTTGCTCGAGCGTACCGGGCCTGTCGATATCGCTTTGTGCAACTTGAAGGACGAGGGCGCACACGGCTTGAGGGCCATCGAAGTGCTCGGCCGTGGCCACTTGGCTAAAGCGCTCATTATGTTCAGCGCCCATGGCACGGACCTGCACGATGCAATTGATCGCATGGCAGGCCTGTTGGGCATCAGTGTATTGGGTTATGTGGACTTCCCGGTGCCAGCAAGCGCCATTGCGCCTATGCTCAGCCGCTACCTGGAGAGGATTGGCGCGCCGACAAAGCAGGCGCGCCGAGGCAGCCGGTCTGGGTTCTTGAGCAAGGCTTGCGTAGCTGGGGGTTTTTCAAGGCATGAGTTCAAGGCGTTTTTCCAGCCCAAGTTCAATTTGAGCACGGGGCAGGTGCGCGGTTTTGAAGTGCTGGCGCGTTGGCAACATCCACAGTACGGCCTGTTGTATCCGGCAGATTTTTTGCCGCTGCTCGCTCAAGTGGGCGCGTTGGATGAACTGTTCTTCGCGCTGTTGCAACAAGGCCTTGAGTTCTTGCAGCAGTCGGCAGAGCAGGAGCAGTTCCTATCGCTGGCGTTTAACCTGGAGTCCGACCAGCTCGGTCATGGCTTATTACTGCCGCGTCTTTGCGACTCACTCCAATCCCACGCCATTGCTGCGTGTCGTCTGACGTTTGAAATCACTGAATGCGGCCTGCTGGAAGTTTCTCCCGCCGTGCTCGACACCCTGATACGACTGCGCATGATGGGCGCCGGCCTGTCGATTGATGACTTCGGCACCGGCTATTCCTCGCTGGAGCGCCTGTGCCAGTTGCCGTTTACCGAAATCAAACTGGACGCTGCATTTACTCGCGACCTTGAAAACAGTGCGCGCAACCGTGCCGTGGTCAGTAGCACATTGGCACTGGGCGAGGCACTGGGCATGCGAGTGGTGGTGGAGGGCGTCGAGAACGAAAACCAGCGCCAGGGATTACTGAAGCTGGGATGCAACGAGGCCCAGGGCTATCTCTGTGCTCGTCCCATGAACGCTGCGCGCGCGTTGGCCTGGCTGGCGACCCAGTTGAACTCGCGCAGCAATATTTGATGTCAATCAGGAGGGCTTTTATGTCCAATCCACGTTTGCGGATCGCGTTGGTAGATAGCGATGCCACCCGGCGAATGAGTATTGAAAAAGACCTTGGCCATTTGGGATACCACCGCGTTGTGCCTGTCGATTCCCTCAAGGTGTTGATTACGTTATTGGATAACGCAAGAGATGTATTCGATCTGTTGGTGATCAATGAAGAAACCGTGCACGCGGCGGGCGCACAGTTTAAGCAAATGCTTGAGGAGTACGCGTGTGTCAGGCATTCATTGATTTATCAGGGCGTGACCCTGCAAGCGTTTCCCGATAATCCAGTCACGGCGCAACGCTGCGGCTTTATTGCCTCCGGTGTTCCGGACCGATCGATTCTGGCGCGCGTCATGGATCGGGTGGATGTGCAAATAAAACAGCGCTCGGGCAGACCGTTGCTGGAATCCAATTAATCCTGGTGTGAGCTATTGCACGCTTTTCGCGGGGCCCACCACCGTCTCAGTTTTATGCTTTTAGTCCCATTCCTATTTGCTTCTTTTTAGGCACTGATAAGCTTTTTCGCTGAAACAATCTCGGGAAATTCTTTGTCATGATCTTAAATGCCGCCGTGCCTAACGAGTTCAGCGCCCTGCGCGTGATCACGTTGGCAACCGACCCTGCGTGTGTCTTGCGCCTCGCCTCTGCGTTGGGTGGCATGGGGGTCACGCCGCTGGCCACGGTCGCCTCGCTGGAGGCGCTGCAGGCGTGGTTAAGCGCGCACCGCGTGGACATCATCGTGTGCGAAATCCGCTCCGAGTGTGGCGATGGCCTGATGTTGCCAAGTGTGCTCAAAGCACTGCATGACGCGGGTACGTTAATGCAGTTTCCGAGTATTTTCTGGACCGGCGAAACCACCCTGAATGTGCAGGAAAATTTGATCGAAGCAACAGTTACACCGGCGTGCGAAGCGCCTGCTAAGCAATTGTGGGTCAAGCACATGGGCGGCGTAGCCGTCAGCGCACTGGAATCCCATTCGCGCCTGGCGCAGTCGGCGGGAATCAGCGTGCAGATCTTGCGTGACGGTGGCCCGCTGGAGCTGGGCGATGCCTTGCGCACGGTGCTGCTGACCCTCGCTCAACCGGACCCCAAGCTGCAGGCCATGACGTTTGAGTCGCTGGCTGAGGATGAAGTCATCAACGCCCTGACCACCGGCGAGGGATTGCGCTTTGTCTTTCAGCCACAGTTCGAGTTGCTGAGCCGGCGCATTGTCGGCGCTGAGGCGTTGGTGCGCTGGAAGCATCCGCGCTTTGGTGAAATTCCGCCTGCGGTGTTGATGCCGCTGGTCAACCGTCTCGGCCTGGACCTGTTGCTGTTCAGCCTGGTGGAGATGTGGACTCTGCGCGTGATGCTGGCGTTAAAGCGCGAAAACATTACGATCCCTATCGCGGTGAATGCGTCGGCCAAGACCCTGTGCACCCCCAATTTTGCCGAACGCCTGGCCTTGCGTATGCGCCAGGCAGATCTGCCGAGCCGCTTGCTGAAAGTCGAACTGACCGAAGATGTGCAGGAGCCGGATGAGCTGCATCTTTCGGCGTCATTGACGACTATTCGCGCCAAGGGTTTTCAGGTTTCGCTGGATGACTTCGGCAGCGGCGCAGCCACTTTCAAGCTGTTGGCGAACCTGTCGTTTGATGAAATGAAAATCGACGGCTCGTTTGTGCGCGGTGTCGAGCAACACGCCTCGTCACGCAAGGTGATCGCCGGCATCGTCAACTGGGCACGTCTGCTCAACCTGAGTCTGGTGGCGGAGGGGATCGAGGACGAGTCCACGATCCCACTGCTGCACCGTCTGGGTTGCCGAGTAGGGCAGGGCTATGCGCTTGCGCGCCCGATGGAAATAGACGCCTTCTTGAACTTTGTGATGGAGCGGGAAAAGAACGGCTGATGTAAGGTTTAGGGTGGGTGAGTAAGTATTGAAACTTGATATGTGTAGGTCGGCACTTGGTTTTTAGGAGTTTTCTTATATTAACTTTGTCGCGAATCTATTAAGTTTTATACCGTTGTTATTGTGAAAGATTGACGCATTTTTTAAATGCGATGGTGAACCTGTGCGCGTTAAGTTATAGGGGGGTAAGCGTGTGGCGTGTGATGTTCAGTTGCACGGATGTAATTGATGAAATGGATGAGTCTGAGAGGACCTTAACTTATTCAGAGTGAGGCAGCGCTGTTGTCCATTTTTTTGCACGCTATACAGAGTGTTCCGTCATTTATGAAACGCCTACAAATTGCTTTGCTGGATGATCATGCAATCGTGCGGCATGGTTTGGTCAATCGGTTGGTACAGGAACCTGATTTTGAAGTGGTGGGGGTCTACGCTCGCAGTCGTGAGTTGATGGCCGGCCTGCTGACACACCCGGCCGAGGTGTTGTTGCTCGATTTTGTGCTCGGCCCTCATGAGCTGGATGGCATCCTGCTGATCCGTGCTCTGCGGGTAAAGTACCCGGGCTGCCGAATCCTGGTGTTTTCCACTCACCATGACGCGGCCACGGTGATTCTTGCCCTGCGCGTCGGTGCCCGTGGGTTTATCGGCAAGGGTGAAGACATGAGCCAATTGATCAGCGCAGTGCGGCTGGTGGCCTCGGGCGCTGTCTACCTGAGTGCCGACATGGCCTATCGGGTGGCCGAAGCCACGGCGGTCAACTATGACGGTGAGGAGCAATCACGCGATGACGCGATGCGTTTTGTCAGCTTGTCTGCGCGGGAGCAAGAGGTGATCCGCTGTTACCTGTCGGGCATGACCATCACCGAAATTGCTGAAAAATTCAGCCGCAGTATCAAGACCATCAGTTCGCAAAAGGCCTCGGCTTTTCGCAAGTTGGGCGTGATGTCCAACAACGAGCTGTTTCGGATCAAGCACATCATCGAGAGTGTTTAACGCTAAACGCAGGCCACGCCGACGCGCGCAAAAACAGCGGTAGGCGGGCGTGCCCTTTGGCGGTTGTTGCATATACTCCTTGAAGTGCCGTAATAGCTGTCCCTGTTGTTTGACCGCGCCACCTAAGCGGGGCCAAGTGGGTTCGAATACGATGAAACCTGTACGCATTGCTCTATTGGACGACCACGCTGTTGTTCGGCATGGGCTCGCCAACACCTTGGCGGCCGAGGCCAACTTTGACGTGGTTGGCATTTATGAAAAAAGCCGCGACTTGCTCGCCGGCCTGGTCAGCGCTCCGGCTGACCTGCTGCTGCTGGATTTCTCCCTGAGCCCCGACGAGATGGATGGCGTATCGCTGATCCGCGCCTTGCGGGTCAAGTTTCCCAGTTGTCAGATCCTGGTGTTGTCCGCCCATCATGACCCGGCTACCGTGGCTCTTGCCATGCGGGTCGGTGCCCGTGGCTTTGTTGGCAAGGGCGAGGACATGACGCAAGTGGTCAAGGCCATTCGCAAGGTGGTCTCCGGCGCGGTGTACCTGAGCACCGACATGACGTATCGCCTGGCGGAAACCGTCACCAGCGAGACGCGCAAAGACCCCAGCGAAGCCTCGGATGCCCTGGTCCAGGCCGAGCTGACCAGCCGTGAGCAGGAGGTGATCCGCTGCTATCTGGCGGGCATGACCGTGAGTGAAATCGCAGAAAAATTCAATCGCAGCATCAAGACCATCAGCACCCAGAAAACCTCAGCGTTTCGCAAATTGGGGGTCACCTCGAACAATGAACTGTTCAAGCTCAATAAAATCATCGGCTCACCATGAGGCGATGGCGACCGGGTGCCCTCTTATTCATGTTGCTGATGCTGGATGCCGCGCTTGCCTGTGCGGCGCCGGTTGAGCTGACGGAGCAGGAGCGGCTGTGGATAGCGCAGCATCCGGTCCTTCGAGTGGGGGTGATGGAAAACCTGGTCCCCTTCGAGTACATGAGTAATGGCGTGCTGCAAGGGCGGCCGGTGCAGTACCTGCAATATGTGCGCGATGCCACGGGGCTTGAATTCACCTATGTGCCGGTCAAGACCCGGGCTGCACGTGAGCGCATGCTGTTGGATGGCCAGGTAGACCTGCTGTCTTCGCACTTTCGCTTTCGTGACGAGCCGCCTATCGAGGATCTTACCGCGCTGGTCTACGACACTACCGTGCCGATCATCGTGACCCGTGTCGACGACGCCGATATTTTTGACCTTGACCAGCTACAAGATAAAATCGTCGTGATCCCCGATGTGGAGTATTACGAGCAGTTGCTCAGAAAAAGGGCACCCCGAGCCACTCTGATCAAAAGCCCCCAGGCCTTGGTCATGCTGAACACCCTCCGGGACGGTGGTGCCGATGCAGTCGTGGCCTCCGAAGCCTTCTTGATGCCCTATTTGTATCGACAGTTTCAGGGCGTGCTGGAAATTTCTGGCGTGGTGGGCAGTAGCATGTTGGATGTGAACATGGCGGTGCGCACCGATAACGCCATGCTGGCCTCGATCATTGGCAAAGCCCTAGGCTCGATCAGCCCCTCACAACAGAATGCGATGTACGAGCATTGGTACCGGGACCTGGAGGTAGATGCGCCGACCCTGTGGGACATCGCCAGCCATTACTTGCACCTTTTGATCCTGGGCATGTTGGCGTTGATTGGCTTGTGTGTGCTGGTCTATCGCGGTTACCGCCAGCAGCGGCAGGCCGAGCGGAACGAGCAGGAAAAAACCATGTTCCTGGCGGTGATGGGTCACGAAATACGCTCGCCAATGAACGCCGTGCTGGCGGCCATGGAGCTGCTGTGGCACACCCGACTCAATGACCAGCAGCGCCACTTCGCGCACTTGGCCAACAGCGGCGCCAATATGCTGGTGCGCTTGCTCGATGATGTGCTGCACCGGCCGGATTCAGGGGCCAAGGCGTTACGCCTGACACTTGAGGCGACGGATGTCATCGCGCTGGTGCATGGCGTAGTGGGCTTGCATCGCCTGCGTGCCGGGGAAAAGCACTTGAGTCTGAATGTGAGCGTGCAGACACCCCTGCCGTCGTTGTGGCTTGACCGTTCGCGGCTGACGCAGGTGTTTCATAACCTGTTGTCCAACGCCATCAAGTTCACCGATACCGGCGCTGTTGACATCACCCTGCGCCTGGAAGACTTGCTGGACGGTAAGCATCAGTTGCAGGTTGAAGTCCGCGACACCGGCATCGGTATGGGCGAAGCGGTGCAGGCCTCTTTGTTCCGGCCTTATGCCCAGCGAGTCAGTCCTACAAGCGTGCGGGAGGCAGCGGCCTGGGGCTGATGATATGTCGGCAATTGGTCGATTTGATGCAAGGCTCGCTGACCCTGCGCAGCGAGCCGGGAGTGGGGACGTGTATCAACCTGTACTTGCCCGCAACCCTTGCCCCTGAGGCCGCTGAACCGACGCGAGCCCCAGCCCCAATGCCTTTGCATGTCACCGGTGGTTTGCAGCTGCTGGTGGTGGAAGACACCCTGGCCAACCAGGAAGTGCTGCGGGCGCAAATCAGCGGGTTTGGTTGTGTGCCAGTGATTGCCGCCGATGCGGCCCAGGCCCGCGTGCGGTTCGCTGAGCGCGCTTACGCGTTGGTGCTGATGGACTGCGACTTGCCGGATCAGGACGGCTACAGCCTAGTCTGCGAACTGCGGGCGCTCGAACAGCAATGGGGGCGAGCGCGCTGCCCGATCATTGCCATTTCCGCCTTGACCGGCGAGCAGCACCTTCAACGCTGCCTGGCGGCGGGCATGGATGGGGCGTTGAGCAAGCCCATACGCTTGGGGCAGTTGAGTGACGTGATCGAGCAGTGGTGCGGCGTCACGTTGGCGGCCCCGCGCGCCAGCTTAATGGCCCCGAGACTTGATCAGGCCGCGATCAACCGTGAGATGGCGGCCGACCTGGGGAGCCTGCTCAGGGCGATGGCGCTCTGTGATCGCCCTTCGGCCATCCATGTTGCCCATCGGTTACACGGCGCGGCACTGATCATCGAATGGCCGGCCCTGGCCCAGGCGGCCGCGCACCTGGAGAACCTGTTGCGGGCAGAGGAGGGCTGGGGCAACCCGGTTTACGTGCACACGCTTCAGGCGTTGGTTCAGCACTGGCGTGCCGTGAGCGAGGAGACCCCGCTGGACATGCTGGCCATGGTCGCGCCGCCGCCGATGACGCAACCATGAGGGTTGCACGGTTGCGCCTGCTGCTGGGGTGGTTGCTGCTGGCAAGCGCGGGCCTGGCCGATGCGCAGGCCGACCCGCCGTCGATGACCTTGACCCAGCAAGAGCGTGACTGGATCGCCGCCAACCCCGTGCTGCGTGTCGGTGTGTTCGACAACCTGCTGCCCTTCGAGTACATCAGCGACGGCCAGTTGCGTGGATTATCGGCCAAGTACCTGGGGCTGATTGCGGCGCGTACCGGCCTGCATTTCCAGTCGGTGGTCACCGGCAATCGTAGCGCCCGCAAGGACATGCTGATCAGCGGCGAGGTGGATATCTTGCCCACCCGGCGCCGCGATGACGATCCGGTCAAGGACCTGGGCATGCGCTATACGACGCCCTACAACACCAGTTCCACCATCCTCGTCAGCCGCTTTGGCCAACAGCCATTCGTGGACCTGGAACAACTTGCCGGCAAACGCTTGGTGATGTTGGGGCGCGAGGGGTATCAGGCGTTTTTGCAGCAGAAAGTCCCCGGCATAACGGTGATCTCCGGCCAGAACGCTGTCGACATCATGGCGATGGTCAAGGACGGTCGCGCAGATGCGGCCATCGCTTCCGAGTGGTTACTGATCCCCTATCTGTCCCGGCAATACCAGGGGGTGTTGCAGGTATCCGGGGTGGTGCCGCAATTGCATACCGGCGTGAGCATGGCGGTGCGTGACAGCGACGAGATCCTGTTGTCGATCCTGGAAAAGGTACTGGGGTCCATCAGCAGCGATGAGCGCAAAGCGATCTATGACGCCTGGTTCGATGACATGAACCTGGACATTCCGACGATCAAGGACATCGCCGAGCATTTCCAGGGTGAGTTGTGGCTGTTGCTGTCGGTGGTGCTGCTGTTGATCGCGTTCGCCTGGCAAAGCCGTCGTCAGCGCCGCCAGGCCGTGCAGAGCGAGCGGGAAAAGGCGATGTTTTTGGCGGTGGTCAGCCATGAAGTGCGTTCGCCGATGAACGCGGTGCTGGCGGCTATCGAGTTGTTGGAGCACACACCGCTGGACGAACAGCAGCGCCACTTCACTCAATTGGCCAACGGCGGCGCCAATACCTTACTGCGGCTGGTGGATGACGTGCTGGACATTTCCAGGATGGAGGCCGGGCAACTGACCCTGACCCTGGAGCCTGTGGACCTCGGGGCCTTGGTCCAGCAGGTGGTGGAGGAGTATCGCGCCGGCGCCGAAGAAAAAGGCCTGTTGCTGACATTGAGTGGTGAACGCCCCAGCGGCCCCTTGATGCTGGAGGGCATGCGCTTGAGTCAGGTGCTGCGCAACCTGATCTCCAATGCGGTCAAGTTCACTGAGGTAGGCGGGGTGGAGGTGCAGCTCAAGGTGGTTGAATGGCCAGAGGTTCCTGTGCCGCACGTGCTGATCCGCATCATCGACAGCGGCATTGGCTTGTCACAGCAGGCGCAGGCCAGCCTGTTTCGGCCCTATGCACGGGCCAAGCACTCTTACAAACGTACCGGTGGTAGCGGGCTTGGCCTGGTGATTTGCCGTCGCCTCGTGAGGCTGATGTCGGGTGAGCTGACCCTCAACAGCACCCAAGGCGTGGGTACTGAGGTTGAAGTCAAACTGTCTGTCGAGTGGGCCAAGACCCTGGATATACCCCAGGCTGAAGCGGCGCAGGCCCAAGTGGAGGGTAACGGTGTACACGTGTTGGTGGTGCAGGCGCCTGTGACCGGCCAACAGACACTGCCTGCACACCTGCAAGCGCTGGGTTGTAGGGTGTTGCTGGCGGTTGATGGCGCCCAAGGGTTGACGCTATTCAATGTGCGACGGGTCGATATGGTATTGATCGATTGCGACTTGCCAAACAGTGAAATCGAGCCGCTGGCGGGCGCCTTTCGTGAGTTGGAGCAGGTGTTGCAGCGTGCCCATTGTCCGCTTGTAGCTGTCGCGGGCTTCAGCGATAACGAGCACCTTGAGCGTTGTTTTGATGCGGGGCTCGACGGGGTGCTGGTCAAGCCGGTTACACCGGCCAAGTTGCAGCAGATGATCGAGCTTTGGTGTGACATGCCGCAAGGTCCGCTGCCGGCAATGCCCAAGGAAGAGTCAGAGGAGGAGTCGCATATCCTGCGCACGGCCTTCAACGACTTGATCGAGGCACTGGCCTTGCGCGAGCGAAGCCAAGCGTTGCAGGCAGTTCAGCGTCTGCACGAGGCGGCGCTGGGGCTGGAGCGGGACGACTTGGTGGGCACTGTCGAAAGCCTGGAACGGCTATTGCGCGATGAGCGTGACTGGCCCGCGCAGCAGATTGCCGAGCGTCTCAGCGTGCTGCTTGGTCAAAGGCCTGCGCCAGCATAGCCTCGTTGCTGTACCCGCTCGTTCTCACAGGTGGGGCTTGCCTTAATGCCGTTCAGTTAAGCGTATATCGCCCTCTGTAGGAGCGAGCTTGCTCGCGAAAAACGTCAACGATAATGTGTGCTTCCTGAATGAACGCGGCGCCTGTGAGTTTTTCGCGAGCAAGCTCGCTCCTACAAAATGCCTTAACTGAACGGCATTAGAGCTTGCCTGCGATAGCGATGGGTATCTATACAACTCTGTAGCGCTCAATGGTAACCACGATGCGAAGCGAGCTGTTCAGGCGGCCCCCAAATCACTGGCGGATTACGGGCACACCGAGCCTAAGCGAGGTGCCGAGTGGTGGGGCAAGAGCGTTTTGCTTACTTTTGCGCTGTTCAAAAGGGAGCCGCCGTCAGGGCGGAACCCTAGGTGGCCGTTACCGCAGGAACGGATATGTACCCAATCCAACTGTGTTGACTGTCAGGTCGCCTTCGCGAGCAAGCCCGCTCCCACAGTTGGATCGCGGGGCGCCAGGTAAATAAGCGTCGGCTGTCAGGCCGCCACGGGTCCAGCCTAACCTCGAAGTTGTGTAGATGCTTAGGCTGCGATAACGGTGGGTCAATCAACATCTGATGATCAGAATAACGATGACCCATTATATAAGCTGGATTTAAATATACCGTTCAGGCGCGCTTTTAGGACCACTCCTATAGACGCTTTGTCTGTTGGCTTATTAAAGCCAGCCCACTATGGTGGGGGGCTTTGTTTGTTGCTTTTAATCGCCTGTTTATAAGGTAATTTGCCCGGGTTATTTGTTTTTCAGAGCACTCCTATTTTGAAAATTAAGTGCGCTGCTTACACTTCACTTCGCAACAACGCAGAAGTGTTTCCCGTCCAGGGAACTTCAAAACTTAATCAAGTCTATCGTGCTCTCGGAGTTACTCATGAATTACAAAGCTCGCGCCCTCGCTGTACTGGTCGCTGCCACCGTCTCTTCTGCTGCCATGGCTTCGGACGGCAAAATTGATTTCAACGGTGAGCTGAAAGCCGAAACCTGCCAAGTGGCCGTCAATGGTGCAGCAGCTTCCGGCGCGACCACCGTCACCTTGCCAACCATCTCCACCGCTTCCTTGGCTTCCGCCGGGCAAGTAGCTGGCCAGACCGGTTTCAACATCGAACTGAGCAAGTGCTCTGCTGCGATCAAAACCGCGGCGGCGTTCTTTGAGTCGGGCGGTGGCGTGGATCCGGCCAGCGGTAATGTGAAGAACATCAGCGGTTCAGCCACCAAGGTCCAACTGCAGTTGGTGGATGCCACCAATGGCAACGCGATCAAGGCCGGCAACACGTCTCAGGTTACCTCCACCAGCCGCGTAACTGTTGACCCAACTGCCCTGACCGCTGTGCTGCCGTACGCCGTTCAGTACTACGCCCAGTCGGCTACCACGCCGGGCACCGTTGTGGGCTCCGTGACTTACTCCATCAATTATCAGTAAGTCGCAGGCTTTGGACACACGCCCTGCTCGGTATTGAAGGGCGTGCATCCAGACGGTAAAGGGATTGCTCTATGTCGTGCACACGTGCATTCAAACCACTGCTGCTGATCGGCCTGGCCACACTGATGTGTTCCCATGCATTCGCTGCAGTGGTGATTACCGGTACGCGCCTGGTCTATCCGGCGGACCAGAAAGAAATCACCGTAAAACTGAACAATAACGGCACGTTGCCCGCACTGGTCCAATCATGGATCGACACCGGCAGCGTCGAATCGACACCCACCAGCTCCAAGGCGCCGTTCCTGCTGTCGCCCCCGGTGGCGCGCATTGACCCGACCAAGGGCCAAAGCTTGCGAGTGCTCTTTACCGGCGCGCCTTTGGCGCAGGACAAAGAGTCGGTGTTCTGGCTCAACGTTCTCGAAATCCCGCCCAAACCCGAGGCGGGTGCAGACCTCAACACGCTGCAAATGGCTTTCCGTTCGCGCATCAAGCTGTTCTATCGCCCGGTCGGCTTGCCTGGAAATCCCAATGAGGCGGTTGAGCAGGTGCAGTGGCAATTGGTTACGGCACGCGATGGCCAAGGCCTGGCGCTGAAGGCGTACAACCCGTCGGCGTTCCACGTCTCGCTGATCGAGTTGGACCTGGTGGCGGGTAACCAACGCTATCGCAGTGAGGACGGCATGGTCGGCCCTGGGGAAACCCGGCAGTTCGCGCTGCCCACGCTCAAGGCCATGCCGTCGAGCCAGGCACAAGTGGAGTTCAGCGCCATCAACGATTACGGCGCGTTGGTCCCGACCCGCAACACGCTGCAGCCCTGATCCATTCCTGACGTTTTTACCCGCGAGTCATCTATGTCGACCTTTTCTTGCTCCAGGCTTTTTCTGCGGGCGCGGCCTCGCTTCGCCTTGAATCCGCTCACTGCCCTGATCCTCAAGGCATTGGCCATTGCTCCAGGCGTGTGGAGCATGCAAGGCGCGTTGGCGCAAGAAGTGCAGTTCAATGACGCCTTCCTGCCCGAAGACTCGCGCAATCTTGACCTGAGTGCCTACCAGGCCGGCAACCCGGTGATGCCCGGTCAATACCGAGCCGACATCATCCTCAACGGGCAACTGAACAACCGGCAGGATATTCGCATTGACGCCCAGGCCGACGGCAGCAAGCCGGTGGTGTGTATGAACCGTGGCTTGCTTGAGCGCCAGGGTGTGCAAATGGCCAGCCTTACGCCCGAGGCCAGCACGATGCTCGACAGTCAGGCGTGCCCGGCAGTGTGGCAGGTAATCCCTGGCGCTACCGCGAACTTCTCCCCAGAGAACCAGGCGCTGGACCTGAGCATTCCCCAGGTGGCGCTCAAGCGTAATGCGCGGGGTTACGTCAGCCCGCAGTTGTGGGACCGTGGCGTGACGGCCGCCATGCTCAGCTACAACTTCAACGCCAATCGTAACCGCACCCGCAGTGGCAACTCCGATTCGGCGTTCATGGGCCTCAACGCGGGCCTGAACCTGGGGGACTGGCGCCTGCGCCACAACGCGTCCATGAGCTGGCAGTCACGTTTGGGCAGCCGGTATCAGGCTCTGGACACATACGCTCAGCGTGATATCACCGCGTTGAAAAGCCAACTGACGGTGGGTGAGTCCAACACCACCGGCGAGATCTTCGACACCTTGTCCTACCGTGGCGTGCAACTGTCCACTGACGACCGCATGCTGCCTGATTCGATGCGCGGGTATGCGCCGGTCATCCGGGGTATTGCCCGCACCAATGCGCGGGTAACCATTCGCCAGGCCGGCAATATCTTGCTGGAAACCACCGTGGCGCCCGGCGCGTTTGTGATCGATGACCTGTACTCCACCGGCTATGGTGGCGACCTCAGCGTGAGCGTGGCCGAAGCCGACGGCACTGAGCAGAACTTTATCGTGCCCTACGCCTCGGTCAGCCAGTTGCTACGCCCCGGCACCTCGCGGTTCAGCCTCACCGCGGGTGAAACCCGCAACAACTTCGTCGACGATCAGGCGCGCCTGCTGCAAGGGACTGTGCAGTACGGCTTGAACAATACCTTCACCGGTTTTGCCGGTCTGCAATCGAGCGATGACTACACGGCGGTGCTCACCGGCCTGGCGTTCGGCACACCCATCGGTGCGATGGCCGTGGACATCACGCACGCCCAGACCGACCTGGCCGGCGGCGCTGCCAAGGGCCAGAGCATGCGGGTGTCGTACAGCAAGAATGTGCTCAGTACCGGCAGTAACTTCTCGCTGGCGGCCTATCGGTTTTCCACTCAGGACTACCTGGATTTCAGCAACGCCATCCAACTGCTGGATGCCGAGAAAAATGGCTGGGATTCGAGCATGTTCGGTCGCCCGCGCAGTCGTTTTTCGGTGACCGCCGACCAGAACCTTGGGGCTTGGGGGCAAGTCTCTATCAGCGGTTACGCGCAAAACTACTGGAATCAGCCGGGCAGTGATGTGCAGTACCAGTTCAGCTACAGCAAGCAGTTCAACCGCGTCAGCTTCAGTGTGAATGCCAACCGCAGCCGCATGGGGCTGGGCGACATGGAGAACAGCTTTTTGCTGACCATGAGCATGCCCCTGGATTTCGGCGCGTCGGGTAACACTCCGCAAATAACCGCGCAGGTGGGCCGCGATACCCAAGGCAATTACAGTGAGCAGGCCGGTATCAGCGGCACCGCCGGCCAAGACCGTCAATATGGCTATAGCGCCAATTTCGGCCATGACGGCGCCAACCACAGCAAGAGCGCCGCGCTTAACGGTCAGTACACGGGTGGGCGAGCCATGCTCAGTGCGGCACTGGGGCGTGGCGATGGCTATACCAGCGCCTCGATGGGCGCCAGCGGCACCGTGGTGGCCCACGCCGAGGGTGTGACCATGACGCCGTACCGCGGCGAAACCATGGCGGTGGTCAGTGCGCCGGGTGCCGCGGGCGCCAAGGTTTCGGGGTACCCCGGCCTGACGCTCGACAGTCGCGGCAATGCCGTGGTGCCGTACCTGCGGCCTTATGAGCTGAACGAGGTGGCCATCGACCCGATTGGCAGTTCGCTGGATGTCGAACTCAACGAGACCAGCCAACAAGTCGCCCCACGCGCTGGTGCCGTGGTGCATCTTAAATACACCACTAATCAGGGCCGTGCGGTGCTGCTCAATGTGCGCCTGGACGATGGCAGCAGCTTGCCATTTGGCGCAGGCGTGACCGACGGCGAAGGCGCCTCGGTGGGGATGGTCGGGCAGGGCGGTCTGCTCTATGCCCGGATCAAGCCAGAAACCCGCCAGTTGTTGATCAACTGGGGCAGCAAGACCCATCAACAGTGTGCCCTGATGATTCCTCCCGGCCCCGGCGAGGGCCAGCAATTGCAGCAGGTGGACGCTATTTGCGCCGCCGGCAAACAGGTCGCGGGCAGCACGCCGCCCAACAACATGCAAAAGGTACCGTTATGAACATGGGCGCTTTGATCAAACCCAGCCTAGCGCTGGCGGCACTTTGGGCGATGGCCGATACGGCCATGGCAGTGACCTGTACATATAACAACGGTATCCAGGCCGCAGTGGGCAACATGCCATTGCAGGTCTCGGCGATTACCGTCGGACGTGATGTGCCGGTGGGCGCCGAAGTCTATCGACAGCGCTTCAGCATGGCCTTGGGCCAGGCACCCGAGCTGGACTGCCGGTTTGCTCCGTTTCAACAGTGGACCGAGTTGACGGTCGAGGCGACTTCTGGCTTAGCCAATTGGTCCAGCGGCCCCTATGCCAACAAGGTCTACAGAACCCGAATTCCAGGGCTGGGGGTGGTTATCAATAGTCTCGGCGGCGTGCTGCCCAGGCAAACCAACAAATCCTGGACTGCCTGCACATCGGGCTCTCGCTGCCTGATTCCGTTTGATGGACCTTCGAACTTCGAATTGATACTGATCAAACTAGGGGAAGTAACGCCAGGTGTATTGGCGGGCAGCTCATTGCCGGTCGTGAGCCTGTTTGGCAACTTCGGCGATGCCAGGATGCAGGGTTTCAGGATGGGCATCTCCGGCAGTATCCAGATTGTCTCGCGCACCTGCAGTACGCCGGATGTTTCAGTGCCGATGGGGACGCACTTGACCAATAAGTTCACCGGGCTTAACAGCGCCACAGGGTGGACAGATTTTTCCATCAACTTGAATGATTGCCCGGCGTTCCATGGCACCTATTCCACCACCGGACCTGGCTGGCTTTCGCAAAGTGGTAATTCACCCACCGGCGTTGGCTCCGGCGGAACCCTAGCGGGTAACACCCTGCAATTTCGCATCGACTCCTCGCGCCCGGCGATCAATGCCAGTACGGGCGTGCTGAGCATTGATCCCACAGGCACAGGTAATTCGCCTGCCGCAAGCGGAGTCGGCATCCAAGTAGCGACACTAGACAGTACCCCGGTACCCCTGGGGATGAATCGGGCCAGCGGTATTAACCCACTGTCCTTCGAGTCCAGCTACAACATCCGCTTGCGTGCCCGTTATCTGCAAACCGCCAACCGAGTCACGCCAGGCTCGGCCAATGCGTCGGCGACGTTTACGATTATTTATCAGTGATGAATATGTCACTTATGTTCTGTGCGTTTGGTTTGAAGGGGCAGCCAGGCTGCCCCTCCCACCGTTACTCAAGAACCCGACTTCCGACCGCCGCCATGGCTGTGCTGCCCACCTTTACGGCCGGCTTCCGAGGCTTTTTCACGGTCGTTGGCGAAGTTGCCGCCCGACGCCTGGCCGCCTTTTTTACCGGCTTCGGAGGCTTTTTCGCGATCATTGGCAAAGTTGCCCGGGTTTTTATTACCTGTAGTCATGATAGTTCTCCAATCGCTAAGTTAGCGTTTCGTTAGTTGGCCGTTTCGCAACGGACACTTATTCCGATATTGGCTTTTTGGGAAATGTTTTACCGATTTTTCTAACCGGCGACGAACGGTGATTTCGCTGAAAAAGTTATACAGGAACTTGGTTGATGCGCCGCTTCGTATAACTTTTATTGCCGGTCAGCGCTTCGGTATTAATAAGATCGAAACTGCCGGCTTAGTTTAGGGTCCTGCCATTCGTCTTTTTCGTCGCACTCCAAAAAAAGGCGTCGTTCCAACGAGGTTCCTAACCTGTGAACGGGAGCATTTCAGCCATGAAGCCCAACCCATCCAACCCACAGTACCGGCCGCTTGAGCAACCAGACGCACCCAATGAAGACGGTTGCGTGATTGGCACTGCCGGGCGCGACGAAGACCCCAACGCGACCACCGATTGGGACCATCCCGACAGCGCCGCGACACCCGCTGACGCCAGCATCAAACCCGCCAGCGGTACGCCCGGCATCGACGTCGTGCCCGAGTCGGAAAACCACGGTGCCGATTGAGAGAGCTGCGCTACAAGCGCCGTTTCGCTTGGCCTGCAGCGTATTACCGCTGGTCGTGAGGCGCCGGTTTATTTTGAAATTTTCCATGCGCAGGCCACTTCCCATGCAAGGTAGGCGCGCATTCCAGCAGGGCGCCTTTTTCCGTAAGCCTGAGGAGATTTGTTCATGTTTCTACATAACAAGCGACTTCAATACACCGTGCGTGTCGCCGAGCCCAACCCGGGCCTGGCCAACCTTTTGCTCGAGCAGTTTGGCGGCGCTCAAGGTGAGTTGGCCGCCGCGTCCCGTTACTTCACCCAAGCCTTGGCGGAAGACGACCCGGGGCGCAAAGATTTGCTGATGGACATCGCCACCGAAGAACTCAGCCATCTGGAGATCGTCGGCTCCATCATCGTCATGCTCAACAAGGGCGCCAAGGGGCGGATGGCCGAAGGCGTGGAAGAGGAGGGCGAGTTGTATCGTGCCCTCAATGGCGCCGGCAATGACTCGCACATCACCAGCCTGCTGTACGGGGCGGGCTCGCCGCTGACCAACTCTGCTGGTGTGCCGTGGACTGCCGCCTACATTGACACCATCGGTGAACCCACCGCAGACATGCGTTCGAACATCGCCGCCGAAGCCCGGGCCAAAATCGTCTATGAGCGGCTGATGAACGTCACCGATGACCCGGGAGTAAAAGATGCGCTGGGGTTTTTGATGACGCGGGAAATCGCTCACCAGATATCCTTCGAAAAAGCGCTGCATGCCATTCAACCGAATTTCCCCCAAGGCAAGTTGCCGGGCAAGCCGGAGTTCACGCAGGTGTACTTCAACATGTCCCAAGGTGCGGAAAACCTGCGCGGGCCCTGGAACCAGGGTGATGGTTGGGAGTTCGTGGAAAACCCACAACCGGCAGTCGATGGCGGTGACGGCACCGCCAGCGTGCAGTTGGACGCCGACGAGGAAGCGGCGCTGAGCGCGATGAAGATCCGCACGCTCTCGGACCCCACCAGCGACCCCACCACCGGCGCTGACCTGGGCAGGGGGCTGCAGCCAAAACCTGAGCCATGACCCAGGCTGTACGGTCGCGCGGCGCCCAATCACGGGCGCCGCGCCCTTTGATGGCACTGCGCAGCATTTTCACGGTCCATGGAACACATACCACGTATCTGGAGGTGAACCTTGGCGACAAAGAAGAAGCCTGTGGTCGAGGGTATGGAATTGGCGATGCTGTCTGCCAGCCGCAAAGACCTGTTCTTTGCGGCCATGCAAGCCAGCCACAGCGCAATGATCGTGACCGACCCCGCCGAGCCGGATAACCCGATCATCTTTGCCAACCAGGCGTTCCTGACCCTGACAGGCTTTGAACTGGACGAAGTGATTGGCCGCAATTGCCGGTTCCTGCAGGGGCCCCAAACCGACAAAAACGCGCTGCACCAGGTGCAACGCGCAGTTGAGCGGCACCATGAGGCCTGTGTCGAGGTGCTCAATTACCGCAAGGACGGCTCGACCTTCTGGAACGAGCTGTTCATTTCGCCGTTGTTCAACGAACGTGGGCAACTGGTGTATTTTTTCGCCTCGCAGCTGGACGTGAGCCGGCGCCACGACGCTGAGCAGCGCGTGCGTCGCGCACAAGATTTGGAAGCGCTGGGGCAACTGACCGGTGGCATCGCCCATGACTTCAATAACCTGCTGCAAGTGATGATGGGTTATCTCGACTTGATCCAGCAGAGCGCCAAGCGCCCCGGCAGCGATCCGCAGCGCATCGTCAACAGTGCCAGCCGTGCAAGGGCGGCGGCGGAAAAAGCGCAAACCCTGACTCAGCAGTTGCTGGCGTTTTCGCGCAAGCAACGGCTCGACAGCCGGGTGATCAACTTGAACAGCTTGCTCGGCCGCCCGGACTTCATGGCCCGTGCGCTGCGGGGCGTCGCGTTGCAGGTGGAGCTTGCCGACGAGCTGTGGAATTGCCGCATCGACCCGGTCCAGGCGGAGCTGGCGGTGCAGCATCTGTTGTCGAACGCCCAAGATGCTTTGCACGGGCGTGCTGATCCGTCGGTCACCGTCAAGACCTGCAACGTCCAAGTGCCCGGCGATATCGATGCCGAGCGTGAGGGGTTGGCCGAGGGCTGTTACGTGAGCATTTCGGTCTCGGATAACGGCAACGGCATCGACGCAGGTATTCAGGACAAAGTCATGCAACCGTTTTTCACCACCAAGGAAGAAGGCCAGGGCTCGGGCCTGGGGTTGTCGATGGTGTACGGCTTCGTCAAGCAATCGGGCGGCACGGCGCGGATTCATTCCGACCCGGGTATCGGTACGACGATACGCTTGTACTTTCCGGCCGATGACAGCCAGCTGTGGGTTGAGCAGACACCCACGGCCACCTCACCGCAAGGTAGCGAGCGCATCCTGATCGTGGAAGACCGGCCCGAGGTGGCTGAGTTGGCGCAAGTGATCCTGTCTGACTACGGTTACCACACGGCCATCGCCCACAACGCCGCCGAGGCTTTGGGCATGCTCAAGCAGGCGACGTATGACCTGGTGTTCAGTGACTTGATCATGCCCGGTGCGATGAATGGCGCAGCGTTGGCGCGGGAGGTGTCGCGCTTGTATCCGCACATCAGGATCCTGCTGACCACCGGCTATGCGAAAGACGCGCTGGCCCGCGCGGATATACAGGTGCATGAGTTCGAGTTGATTCCCAAGCCGTATCAGCCTGCTGATTTGCCGCGCAAAATCCGGGCGGTACTCGATGCCAGACAGCCGACGACGATATGACCTTCTGTAGGAGCGAGCTTGCTCGCGAAAAACTCACAGGCGCCGCGTTTATTCAGGCAACCCGCGTTATCGTTGACGTTTTTCGCGAGCAAGCTCGCTCCTACAGGGAGGGCGTCGCCCGCAGAGCTACCTCAGCACCGCCAACGCCAGATCAAGCGCCAGCACCAGCACAATCGAAAACCCGAATAGCCTGCGCGCCCAGCCGGTCGGGTCAGCGAGGCGTGTACCGCTGGCCGCGAGGGTTAGCCAATAACCCCCCAGCCCTAGCATCACCACAAAATACAACGCCGCCATCTGCGCCACCGCGCCCAGCATCAGAGCGCAGGCGAGGAAGGCCAGCATGTACGCCTGTATCTGCCGATGGGCTTGGGCCAGGCTCAGCAGCGGCAGGCCTGCGGCGCGGAAATCCTCGCGGCGCATCACGGTGATGGCGTGTGAGTGCGGCATCTGCCAACAGCAGAACACCATAATCAGCAGCAACGCCGTGAGGTCAAACCGCCCGGTGACCGCGCAATAGCCGATCACCGGCGGCATCGCCCCGGAGACGCTGCCGATCAAGGTGGCCCAGTGGGAGCGCCGCTTGAGCCAGTAGGTGTAGACCCCCGCATAGATCACCAGCCCGACCATCGCCAGCATGCACGCCAACGCATTGCTGCCGGCCCACAACAAGCCAAAACCGCAGGCGCCCAGGACGATCCCATAGCCTGCGGCAGTGGACACCCTGATGGTTCGCAGTGCCAATGGCCGATGACAGGTGCGCACCATGCGCCGGTCGATGTCGCGGTCAATGCAGTTGTTGATGACACACCCGCACCCGATCACCAGGGCCGTGCCGAGCAGGGTGGCCAGCCCGTGCGTCACCGAGGCCACATGCCCGCTGGCGGCGAGCAGGTAACCGCCCAGCACCGAGGCGAGGTTACCGACAATAATGCCCGGCTTGGTGAGTTCGATGGCGGTATTGAACAGCCCTCGCCAGTGTTTCAGTGCGCCAGCATGTTGTGATGAATACTGTCCATGATCCATAACGAAAGCCCCACCAACAGAAGAATGATGACCACCGAGAAAATCAGCGCAATCAGGTTCCAGCGTTGTTCTTCGGCCGTGTCCAGGTGCAGGAAGAACTTGAGGTGGACCACGATTTGTATCGCGCCCAGCGCCACCACCAGCCACGCGGTGAAGGTGCGCGGCAGTGACGGGAACATCACCAGGCCGAACGGGATCAGGGTGAGCAGGACCGACACCAGGAACCCCACTAGGTAGGAGCGGCTGCTGCCATGACTCGTACCGGCACTGCTGTGAAGCGAGCTTTGCTTGTACATGTCACACCACCCCCAACAGATAGACCACGGTAAAGACGCAGATCCACACCACGTCCAAAAAGTGCCAAAACAGGCTCAGGCAACTGAGCCGGGTGGCGTTGGTGCTGGTCAGGCCGCGTTGCTTGACCTGGACCATCAGTACCGCCATCCAGATCAGCCCGGTTAACACGTGCGCGCCGTGGGTGCCGACGAGGGTGAAGAAAGCGGTCAGGAAGGCACTGCGGTCCGGCCCGTAGCCCTCTGCGATCAAGTGGTGGAATTCGTTGATCTCCATGGCGATAAAGCCCGCGCCCAGTACGAACGTGAGCCCCAGCCAGCGCAACACATCGCGTTGCTTGCCGTGGTTCATGGCGAGCATGGCGTAACCGTAGGTGATACTGCTCAACAGCAGCAGCATGGTTTCGGCCAGCACATAGGGCAGTTCGAAAATATCCATGCTCGACGGCCCGCCCGCCACGCTGTCGCGCAACACGGCGTAGCCGGCAAACAAGGTCGCGAACAGGATGCAGTCGGTCATCAGGTAGATCCAGAACCCGAACAGGCTCAGGGAACCGGCGTCTTCATGCCCTTGTTCGTGGGTGTGGGCGATGTCTTTTTCCATAACGATATTGGACATGGGTCAAGCCTCTGCCAGGTCTTTGAGACGTGCCGTTTCGATTCGCGCGACTTCCTGCGCGGGCACGAAGTAATCGGTGTCTTCGTCATAGCTGCGCACCACGAACGCCACCACCGAGGCCACCAGGCCGAACGCCGCCATCCACCAGATGTGCCACACCAGCGCAAAGCTGCAGACCAGCGCAAACAGGCTGATCACCAGGCCCGACGCGGTATTGCGCGGCATATGGATGCTGCGATAGTCGGTGTGGCTGAGGGTGCTGACGCCGCGCTCCTTCATGCCCCAGTACGCGTCCAGGTCATTGACCTTGGGCTGCTCGGCGAAGTTGTACAGCGGCGGCGGGGACGCGGTGGCCCATTCCAGGGTGCGCCCGTCCCATGGGTCGCCGGTGAGGTCGCGGTATTGATGACGGTTGCGGATGCTCACCAACAGCTGCAGGGCCTGCGTCGCCACACCGCAGAGGATGATTGCCACCCCCACCAACTCCAGCAGCAGCCAGGGCCGCCACTCCGGGTTGTCGAAATGATTGAGGCGGCGCGTCATGCCCATGAAGCCCAGCACGTAGGAGGGCATGAACGCGAAGTAAAAGCCCACCAGCCAGCACCAGAAGGCGATGCGCCCCAGCTTGTCGTTCAAGCGGAAACCGAACGCCTTGGGGAACCAATACGTCAGGCCGGCCATGTAGCCGAACACCGCGCCGCCGATGATCACGTTGTGAAAGTGCGCGATCAGGAACAGGCTGTTGTGCAGCAGGAAGTCGGCGCCCGGCACCGCCAGCAGCACCCCGGTCATGCCGCCGATGCTGAAGGTCACGATAAAGCCCAGGGTCCATAGCATGGGCGTTTCGAAACGCACGCGGCCGCGGTACATGGTGAACAACCAGGTGAAGATTTTCACCCCGGTGGGCACCGCGATGATCATCGTCATGATGCCGAAAAACGCGTTGACGTTGCCCCCCGCGCCCATGGTGAAAAAGTGATGCAGCCACACGATGAACGACAACACGGTGATCGCAATGGTCGCCCACACCAGTGACACGTAGCCGAACAACCGCTTGCTGCTGAAGGTGGCTGCGATCTCGGAAAACACCCCGAACGCCGGCAGGATCAAGATGTACACCTCAGGATGCCCCCAGGCCCAGATGAGGTTCACATACATCATCGGGTTGCCGCCGGCCTCGTTGGTAAAGAAATGCATGCCCAGGTAACGGTCCAGGGTCAGCATCAGCAGGGTGGCGGTGAGGATCGGGAATGCCGCCAGAATCAGCACCGAGGTGCACAGCGCATTCCAGGTGAACACCGGCATCTTGAACAGCGTCATGCCTTCGGTGCGCATCTTCAGGATGGTGACGAAGAAATTCACCCCCGTGAGCAGCGTGCCGATGCCGGATATCTGCAATGACCAGATGTAGTAATCCACGCCGACGCCGGGGCTGTACCCCAGCTCGGATAACGGCGGATAAGCCACCCAACCGGTGCGCGCGAACTCACCCACCCCCAGCGAAATGTTCACCAGCGCCGCACCCACCACGAACAGCCAGAAACTCAGGGCGTTGAGAAACGGATAGGCCACATCGCGAGCGCCGATCTGCAACGGCACGACGATGTTCATCAAGCCGACCACGAAGGGCATGGCCATGAAGAAGATCATGATCACACCGTGGGCAGTGAATATCTGGTCGTAATGTTCCGGCGGCAGGTAACCCGGCCCGCCGCTGGCGGCCATGGCTTGCTGGGTGCGCATCATGATCGCATCGGAGAACCCGCGCAGCAGCATCACAAGCGCGACGATGATGTACATGCAACCGATCTTCTTGTGGTCCACCGAGGTGAACCACTCGCGCCATAAATAGCCCCACTTGCGTTTCCAGGTGATCGAGCCCACCAGCGCCACCCCGATCAGGCCGACGACGGCCAGGGTGTACATCACAATGGGTTCAGTGGTTGGGATCGCGTCCCACGACAGTTTTCCGAACATGGTTACCGCTCCTCAGCCAGCAGACTTGGGTGTTGATCGGTGCGTTGTGCAGCGTCGCTCAAGGGCGAGCGCCGGGGTTTATTGGCCTTGTTCATGCCTTCGTATTTATCGACGATGTCCAGGAACAGGCGCTCCTGTACCGCCGAGTAATAGGTCACGGGGTGCTTGAGGGTGGGCTTGGCCAATTGCGCGTAGGTGCTGTGGTCCAGAGGCGTGGCCGCGCCCTTGACCTTTGTCACCCAGGTCTGGAAGTCGGCAGCGCTCAGGGACAGCGTGGTGAAATGCATGTCGGAAAAACCGGGGCCGTTGTAGTTGGCGGCAATCCCTCTGAATTCACCGGTCTCGTTGGCGATCAGGTGCAGCTTGGTCTGCATGCCGGCCATGGCGTAGATCTGCCCGCCGAGAGCTGGAATAAAGAACGAGGTCATGGCCGCGTCGGAGGTGACGGTGAAACTCACCGGCGTGTGCACCGGCAGGGCCAGCTCGTTGACGCTGGCGATGCCCAGGTCAGGGTAGATAAACAGCCACTTCCAGTCGGTGGCCACCACCTGCACATTGATGGGCGGGGTGTCTGACTCCAGCGGGCGATACGGATCGAGTGCGTGGGTGGTCTCCCAGGTCACCCATCCCAGGACGATGATGATCAGCAGGGGAACGCCCCACACCACCGCCTCGATTTTGTGCGAGCTGGCCCAGCGGGGGGAGTAGCGGGCTTTTTTATTGGTGGCGCGGTAGCGGTAGGCGAAGACGAACATCATCACGATCACCGGGACGACCACCAGCAGCATCAGGCCGGTGGCGAGAATGATCAGGTCGCGCTCATCGGTTGCTACTTGCCCCTTGGGGTTGAAAACCACCAGGTTGCAACTGGTGAGTAAGAAGAGGCTGGTGATAGTGACCAGGCAATAACCCATCGCTCGTTTCATGCCTTGCTCCTGTGTTGGAAACTTGCGTTTTGCTGTGCCGAATCTGTGCCCGCGCGTTAACTAAGCGAAGCGCTTATTAACACCAGGAGCCATCAGGTGATAAACATTCGGCAATAAGATGCCGTCAGTAGATAAAGTGCGTCTACTGCCCGGTTCTATTGGCTTTTGCTGCCGCTCTGCGGGGCGCATTTCGCCGCGCTCCCGAACATTTTGAATAGAGCCCTGTGGGTTGGTTTAACAATTTGTTTCCTCGCCTGACGAACGGTTTAACAGGCGAAGCGGTAAAGGGTTTTTATCGGAGCATGATGGAGGTGGCCTTGGAAAAAAAGTCTGAATTCTGGTGAACAAGTTCAGTCGTTAGTTGATGGCCAACCCCACTAATGGTTTTGGAGAAGAGCTATGTTTATCCGTGGCAAAACCTATGAAGCCTGGGCCGCCAAGGCGCTCGACGAAGAGTGCTTTACCCAGGAGGTTGAAAACGGCTGCCATATCGAAGTCAGGGCCCGGGAGCGGGAAGATGGCGATATTGAAGTGCTGCTGTGCGTCTACACCGCGACGGGGCAATGCGTGGTTGAACGTACCAGGCAATTGCCGGGTGCCGAATGGACGGTGCGCGATGCGCTCAAGCGCGGCATTGATCAGGCGGAACGGATTGCTGGTGGTGAGTCCGGTCGACTGCCCTGTGCTGATGCTCACTTGCACGACGACGATTGAAGTTCGCGGCCGACAGTCGAGGCCTAAATGAGGCCCCGCGCTGCAAATGTGGGAGCTGGCTTGCTCGCGAAGGCGGCCTTACAGCCGACGCCTATCTACCTGACGCCCGCAATTTAATGTGGGAGCTGGCTTGCCTGCGATGGCGGCCTAACAGTCAACACAGTTGGATTGTGTACATATCCATTGCTGCGGTAACGGCCACTTAGGGTTCCGCCTGACGGCGGGTCACTTTGGAAAAGAGCCCCAAAGTAACCAAAGGGCTCTTGCCCCACCACTCGGCACCTCGCCTAGGCTCGGTGTGCCCGAACGCAGGCTTGAATCCGTGGGCCGCCGCCACGCGCCATCCATGGCGCGGGGCGGCTAACCCGGCGTCCTGCCGGGTTACCCACGAATTCAAGCCTGCGTTCGGCCAGCGTGGTTTAACGGGGCGCTTCAGATCAAAAGCAAGATCAAGAGCGGCTCGCTTCGCATCGTGGTTACCGTCGGTCGCTACGTCGCGGGAGCAAGCTCCCTCGCCACAGGGTGTAGCGCCGCCGCAAATAAAAAAGCCCGCACGGAGTGCGGGCAAGACAGGAGTTTTTACCAAGAGCCTGGAGTGAGCAGACTCACTATTAAGAAACAAAAGAAGCATGAACCGTTTTATTTTTTTAATGCGAGGCCGACGAACGGTAGTGCAACGGCAAGTGCATGTTTGTCGTCACTCAAACATTAAAAATTCTGAACCTTCGTTCTGAGCAAATAACAAAAAATCAGAAGGAGAGGTTATGAAAAATTCTTTATATGTCATCGAATACGAATACCACCACGAGCCTAAGTCTTTCATTATAAGAGCGGAGGTAATGAATAATGCAGAGGCCTGGCATTGGGCCTGTTGCGATGCAGGTATAGGCATTATTCCTAGATCGCGTAATGAAAAGATCAAGCGCATCAGTAAGCCGCTGGCCGAACGCTACGGTCTTGAGAATGTAAGGTGGCGTCCGTCTGGGAGTATTCCCTTTATTGCGAAACCTTATGTGCCACCGCCACCCGAATGAATGTGTTTTTGATAGATGATGTGCATTCGGGTAGCGTTAGGAGCGAGGCAAGTGCCTACTGTTTTTTGCGTCGCTCCTGCAACATGCACAATTTTTGCACGCTGCGTTGCAGCGCCTCTTTCATGATGTCGGCTGCATACTGTTGCTTGCACGCCGGGCACAGCATGTCTGACGCTGGCGACATCAGGTAGTCCGGGTCATCCAGGGTTGATTCGTAAGGTTGTTTGCAATGCAGGCAACGTCGGTTCGCTTGTAGATGCGTCACATCGATTCCTCCCTGAATGGAACGGCCACTCTCAATTAAGAAGTGGGCGTTTTCAACTGCTAAAAAGGAAGAATTCAAACAAGCGCTTAGTTGATGTTTTATTGCCAGTATTTTGTGGTGATAGCTGGGTAGTTGCGGGCGCGTGCGCCCGCTCGGTTCGGGGGTTGAGGTTTTTGCCGTTCTGCTGCGTACTTTTTGTGCAGTTTTTGCCTGATACGCCCTAGGAATGAATGAAGCTGCTCACGAATTCCGCCTTGATTACCGGAAGTTCGATCCCATGGATCAAGCCGGCGGTGAGCGCTTGTTGCGGGTCGAGAATGCGTGGCGCGGCGATCAAGTATTTTTCGGTCTCCAGTTTTTCGACGGCATCGGCGGTGCGCTCGGCCACGATGCGTGCATACAACTGCAAGTCGTAATCCAGACTCATCGCGTATTCAGACATGCGCGAGTGGTCAACCGCGCCTTGCACATGCCAATGAAAGGGGTGGAACAGAAATTTACTGTGCTTGCAGGCGGTCCTGCGCTCGCCGGCCAGGAAGATGATATTGCCCATGGATTCCACGGTGCCGAGGTTATGGGTATGCACCGGAATCGGCAGGGACAATAAAAAGTTGTACATCGTAAAGCCGTAGCTGCATTCACCGCCCATGGTGGCGATATTCAGTACCAGGCCCTGGGCATCTTGTTGTACGGCCAACGAGGCTTTTTCGATCAGTTGGCTGCACGTGGAGGCGGTGACCGGTGCGGTGAAGTTGATAATGTGTAAAGGCATGGTGTCCCTCATCAATGAAAGCAGGGGAGCATGGCTCCCCTGCATCAAGCACATCAGCTTTTGCGCCCGCCGCCGTGGCTGTGTTCGCCACCTTTACGCCCGGCTTCGGAAGCTTTTTCGCGGTCGTTGGCGAAATTGCCGCCACTGTTCTGGCCACCTTTGCTGCCGGCCTCGGCGGCGCGTTCGGGGTCATTCTTGAAATTGCCCCCGCTGTTCTGGCCGCCTTTGCTGCCGGCTTCAGCAGCGCGTTCGGGATCGTTCTTGAAGTTCCCGCCACTGTTTTGGCCACCTTTGCTGCCGATCTCCTGGTAGAACTCTTTGTCATGGGACGCAGAAGTGGCTTCGCCGCCTTTTTTACCGGCTTCGCTGACGCTCATGTTGCCTTGCTTGTCTTGAGTAGTCATGTTCAGTTACCTCGTCGTTATGTCGGTAATGTAACGTTCACTTTGATTGTGCTGGAAACTTGCACTCAGGGCGTGCGTTAAGGTGCACGGTTACAAGTGCCTCTCACACAAGGGTGGCGTTTTAGATGCACTGATCGTCGCTTCAGCTTGTTCAGCAAGTTGCTGATGTTCGTAACACGCGGACGTATTAGAACGTAGGCCGGTTCTTGCTTTAGTTTGCACTTCTACAATCGGCCTGCGAGATAACTCGCCGCGCTGATTATCAATTGACGCACGCATGATGAATGCCCTTTGTTAACAAACGGAACAGCGGTACTGGCCGCTTCGTCAGGACTTACGTCCACCACCATGGCTGTTCTGGCCGCCTTTACGCCCGGCTTCCGAGGCTTTTTCGCGGTCGTTGGCGAAGTTGCCGCCAGAGGCCTGCCCACCTTTCTTACCCGCCTGCGATGCTTTTTCGCGATCATTGGCAAAGTTTCCAGGGTTTTTATTGCTCGTCGTCATAACAATACTCCCAGTTTTGAAATGTCGTTTCGCTAGTTGCCCATTTATGCAACGGACATCTTTTCTGATAAGGGCAGGTGCGCAGATGTTTTGAAATTTTTTTAAAAGGGCGATGAACGGTAGAGGGGCAGGCGAAACTTGTACAAGTAGGCCCCCATAGTGCCGCTTCGTATAAGTTTTGCTGCCTCGATTGATATTGAATTAGTGGCGACCTTAACGGTTCGTTTAGCATTCAATACGCTGCTTGATAGTGGTCATTAAAGCCGCTTGCTCCTCTGGCCGGCGCTCAGCCGCACACTCTGTTGCTGCAGCCTGCACGGACTGCTTGTATGCTGGCACTCTGGAACCGGTTGCCCCTGTGAGTACCGACGTTCGAATGATGGCTGGAATGGAAACCGGACTTCCTTAAGGTGCTGACGTGAAGCGTGATACCCGTCTTGTGATGCTGTTGCTGTTGGTGATCGGCTGTTCCCTGACTTCGTTGACGATTTGGAAAGTCCTGTCTTCCCGCGACCGTGCGCTGGCGGAAGTGGATGTGCATGGCTTGAACCTGACGCAGGCGCTTACCACCTATACCGAAGGCATCGTGCGGCAAAGCTCGTTGTTGTTGCTGGGGCTGGTTGAGCGTTTGGAAACCGAAGGCAGTGGCCCGGTGCAAATCCAGCGAATCAGTACGCTGATCAACCGCCAGCAGCCGCTGATGCCGCAGCTCAGCGGCATCACCATTTATGATCATCAGGGCCGGTGGTTGCTGTCTTCCAATCGCGCGATCCCGGAGGGCGCCAATAGCAGTGATCGGGCCTATTTCATCCACCATCGCGACGATCCGAGCGCTGAACCTTTTATTGGCCCGCCGATTCAGAGCCGTGCCAACCATGAATGGGTGGTGACCATCAGCCGCCGTTTCAACGACGCGGCGGGCAACTTCGCCGGCGTGGTCGCTGTGACCCTGGGAGTGGAAAACTTTCTGCGGGTATTCGGCAAACTCGATGTAGGCCAGGAGGGTGCCATCGGCCTGTCCTACGCCGACGGCACGTTGCTGGTGCGCTACCCCTTCCGCGAGCAGGACATGGGCCGCAACTTTTCCTCCTCGCCTATTTATTCCAAGTACCTGGTCGACCAACCGGTGGGTACCGCAGCCTATACCTCCAGCCTGGACGGGGTAGAGCGGCTCTATGCCTTTCGCAAAAGCGAAACCCTGCCGCTGATCACCACCGTCGCGTTGGGCAAGCACGAAGCCCTCGCGGCGTGGCGCATCGAGGCGGCGCTGTCAGCGGTCGTGGTGGCGGGGCTGTTGGGGCTGACAGGTCTGATCGGCTGGTTCCTGATCTTGGATATTCGCAGGCGTACGGCGGCGGAAGAGGCGTTACGCGTCGCCCAGCAGCAGTTGCTCGACTCCAATCGGCAGTTGGCACTCTTGGCGAAGAAGGACGCGCTGACCGGCCTGGCCAACCGCCGCTGTTTTGATGAAACGCTGGCCGTGGAAGCGCGTCGGGCGCAGCGCGAAGGTACGTCGCTGGCATTGCTGATGCTCGATATCGACCATTTCAAACGCTTTAACGATGCCTTTGGTCACGTCGCGGGAGATGCGTGCTTGCAGGCGGTCAGCACGTTGTTGGAAACGTGCGTGCGGCGCCCGTCGGACCTGGTGGCGCGCTATGGCGGAGAAGAAATGGCGATCATCCTGCCCGCGACTGACAACGCAGGGGCTGCGGTGGTCGCGCAACGCATTCTTTCGCGTCTGCAGCAGGAGAACATCACACACCCAGGCAGCCCCTTCGGGCACGTGAGTGTGAGTATCGGTATCGCGACGAGCGTGGGCTCACGGCTGGAGCCGGTGTTGGGTCTGGTGGAGGCTGCGGATACAGCGCTTTACGGCGCGAAAGCGGCGGGGCGCAATGGGTTCAACGTGCACCCCGCGGACCGACTCACATCCCCAGCGTCGGGATCATGAGTTCCCCGCACTCCATCAGTTGGCCAGCGGTGACTTGCAGCTGCGGGGTGGGTTTTGCCGCATAGCCTGCGATAAAGCCCGCACTTAGCAGTGCGAGGCAGAGGACGGCTTTTTTCACAAGCATGCGCAGGGTCTCGATCGGTTCAAAAGGGTGAACCACAGATTGCCCATTCAAGAAAAGGTTCCTGCCCGCGCAGAAGGCTTTCTGCTTTCTGTAGGAGCGAGCTTGCTCGCGAAAAACCTCAACGATAACGCGTGCTCCCTGAAGAAGTGCAGTGCCTGGGAGTTTTTCGCGAGCAAGCTCGCTCCTACAAAAGGCATTGCCTGAGGGTCAGCGAATGAACTTGACGTACACACGTTCAGGGTCGTTATCGTCCAGATTCTCGATCTGCCCGCTGGGGATAAAGCCGGCTTTCGTCAGCAGGGCCTGGGACGCGCCGTTGGAGGCATTGGTCGACGCGAACAGCTTGGGCGTCTTGCAGGCCGCTTCGGCCGCTGCCAGCAGACGAAGGCCGACGCCCTGGCGCTGGTACAGCGGTGAAACCACCACCAAGGCAATAAACCCGTGGTTGAAAAAATCGTGGGTGAGCACCAGGTAGCCGGCGCACACGTTAGCGTCAGCGGCTACCAGGCATTGCTGGCGAACCACGGCGTCATAGATAAACACGCGACGGCTGGCATGCTCGGTTGCGTAGGCATCCAGTGCGACTAAGGCATGCACATCGTCGGGGGTGGCTTGGCGGATCAGCCAGTGTGGGGCCGCAGGGGGCAGAAGGTATTCAGTCATGGTCGTTGAGCATCCTCTGTTTAAACACTTCATTACCCCCCCCGAGCTTGATTACATCATCACGACAGCGAACACGCCGCCTTATCGATAAACGCAGCGACTTCTGCCGGTCTGGACGCCAGGGAGGCGTGGCTGGCATCCAGTGTGAGGGTTTCCCGAGTGCCCAGGCGTTTGGCCATGCGTGCCTGGTTGTCGGGATGGATCATGCGGTCCTGGCTCGAAATCTGGTACCAGGACGGTTTGTTCTTCCACGCCGGGTTGCTGACCACATCGCCAAAGGTGCTGGCCAGCGGGGCCTTTTGGGTAACCCCCATGACTTGGCCTTCTTGCCGGGGCAGGTCCTGGCAGAAGCTGTCGTGGAACCGTTCAGGCTTGACCCACAGATAACCGTCGCTATCAGGCGCCAGGTTAGGGGCGGCTTCGGGCAGATGTTCCTGGGTGATGCCGCCAGGGCTTTCGCCGTCATCCGGGGCGAATGCCGCGATGTACACCAGGCCTGCGACATTTGGTTCGTTGCCCGCTTGAGTGATGACGGCGCCGCCATAGGAATGCCCCACCAACAACACCGGGCCCTTGATTTGCGCAACCATCTTGCGGGTACGTTCTGCATCGTCGGCCAGCGAGGTCAGCGGCATCTCCACCGCATGCAAATCGGTATAGCCCTTGTTGTGCAGTTCGATAATCACCCGATTCCAGTGCGCCGCACCGCCCCAAAAACCATGGACCAAGACAATTGCCGGTTTCTCACTCATGTGTAAGTTCCTTGTGCATTGATAAGGTGGTGCTATCGCTCGCCTAAGGGCGGCGTTATGGATAGCACAGTTATGGCTGCGATGGCGCGCGCGGGAGTTACGTTCGTCGGCCTGGTTGCTGTCGTTGTTTAGAAATGTTTATGTGATTCAATGGTCATCTCGGCTTGCGCAGGAAGCGCATCGGCCGAGGCCATTTTGATCTTTCAAGAGATTCATCCCAAGGAGTAACACCATGCAAGGAAGCACATCGTTCAAGTACCTGGCGTTTTCGTTGATCCCGTTGATGGCCGCCTGTACCACACCCACACGCCAGTCCGTCGTCGTCCCGGCGCCACCCTTGTCGTTCGATAACTGCGCGGTTGGTTGCCCCACAGGCGGCAGCCCAGTGACGTTGAACCGCCTGGCCTACACCTTGAACAACAACGGCTCGACCAAGTTTGCCAATTGGGTCTCCTACAAAATCACCAAAGCCACGGCGGCCAGCGGGCGTTCCCGTGACTGGCGCACCGACCCGGATATTCCAGCCGGGGAAACCCTGGACCCGGTGGATTACAACGGCGCCAACGTCGCGCTCAAAATCGACCGTGGGCATCAGGCCAACCTTGCGTCAATGGCCGGGGTGGCCGACTGGCAAACGCTCAACTACCTGTCGAACATCACCCCGCAAAAGGCCGAACTCAACCAGGGGCCGTGGGCACGCCTGGAAGACCAGGAGCGCAACCTCAGCAAGGAGCCAGGCGTCGATCAGGTGTATGTGGCTACCGGCCCGTTGTATGAGCATTTTGTCGGCTCGTTGCCGGGCACGAATAAAGTGCACACCATCCCCAGCGGCTACTGGAAAATCATCGTGGTCGGCAGCTCGCCGGAAACGGGCCTGTACGCCTCGTTTGTGATGAACCAGGAAACCCCCAAAGGCGCAGACTTCTGCGATTACCAGGTCACCGTGGATCACATCGAAGAGCGCTCCGGGCTGACGTTCTGGAGCACCTTGCCGCAAGCGATGCAAGCCGCGCTGAAGGCCAGGCAGGGCCAGTTGCCGAGTCGGATCGGCTGTAACCGCACCCAAGCCTGACGCCTAGTCGGCACACACCAATGAGGGCCTTCGGCTGCTGTTCTTGCCCAGGCGCTCATGTGTGGCTGTGGCCTGTTCACGCAGTGCTTCTTCCAACGCCTGCAAATGCTTGGACAGGATCTTCACCGACCCGCTCGGGTTGGCGGGGTCAAAGGGGATCCGGCCATTGGCAATCAGCACCATGGCCAATTCCCAGGCGCGTTGTGAGTCGTTCATGACAGGGGTTTCCTTCTTCAGCGTGATCGATATAGAGGTGTGACCCGCTTCAAACACCTCTATATCAACTGGGTTGCTGTCGAAATTTCGATCACTTCAACGCTTCAGTTGCGCCGAAACCATCATCTTTTTAGATGGTGGCCGGGGCGCGTCGAAAGAATGAACCTGAGCGGTGGGGTGGTCACCTAATCCGTATGAATCGGTCGTTTCCCATTCACTGTTGCGAGGGTCAACCATGGACTCTGTACTGCGGGCTGTGGCGATTTACCTGGTGCTGCTGGTGCTGTTCAAGGTCGCCGGCAGGCGCACACTGGCCGAGCTCACCACCTTTGACCTGGTGCTGTTGATGGTCATCGGCGAAGCCACCCAACAGGCGTTGCTGGGCGAGGATTTCTCGATGACCAACGCCGTGCTGGTCATCGCCACCCTGATTGCCATCGACATCGGCTTCTCGCTGGCCAAGCAGCGTTCAGCCTGGTTCGCACGGGTGCTTGATGGGGGGCCGACCGTGCTGGTCGAGCAAGGCCAGGTGCTGCATAAACGCCTCAAGCAGGCGCGGCTGGATGAGGGCGATATCCTCGAGGCGGCCCGGTCCACCCAAGGGCTTGTCGAGCTCAAGCAGATCCGCTTCGCGATTCTTGAGCGCAACGGCAAGATTTCGGTGATCCCGTTTGAATAACTCCTGGCCCTCCATTCGTCAGTCAAGGGCCTGTTTTTTGAACGCACGGGCCTCTGTTCCAGACAGATAGATCATGGGCGGACGAATCGTGCTTTCGTCACGCGTGTATCACTCACTCGCCAATAGGTGAACGATCATGAAGAAGCTCTATATGTGCCTGGGCCTGTGCAGCGCGTTCATGCTGCACGGCTGTTTTGACAACGCAGACAACGCCACCAAAGACAACAACAGTGGCACCCAGTCGTCAGTGCAGATGCAGGAGGGCAAGGCGGACGAGAGCAAATAGAGCGGCCTGCCAGCCGCCGCCTATATCATTGATGCTCATTGCTGAATGTGGGAGCTGGCTTGCCTGCGATAGCGGTGGTTCAGTTAACGATGCAGTGACTGACACACCGCCTTCGCGGGCAAGCCCGCTCCCACAGGGGCCCTGTGCCAGGCGTTGATCCTGTGGGCACCACATAACCAATGTGGGGGCTTGCCTGCGATGCAAACACCTCGGTACATCAGACAAACCGAGTCGATGCGTTCACAGGCAAGCGCGGGGCATCTTATAGATCCCTGCTACGGAGCGTCTCCCAGCAGCGTCGCGACAAAGTGGTTGTGGAACACTCCCTCTGGGTCGCAGGCCTTGCGAAAGGCGTTGAAGGCCGCAGTTCTCTCGCTGCGGCGCTGTGCGAGGTCCTTCAGGAAGTCCGGGTTGAACGGCTCAGAGTAAGTTCCCGAGGGTTGAGCCGGGTTGTAAAAACCGAACATTTTGCCGGTGTGCGGCATGCCACCCAGGGCAACCCAGTCTCGTTCGATATCCGCAAAAAAGTGCAGGAGGCGATCCGGGTAGTCAGACGCCGCCACAGCGGGTACGTAACCGATAAGATCCAGGTTCACGAAGGTAGCGTCTGGGGTCTGCGTGTACGTCCCGGCCAATGCTGTGTCCCCGCCACGCACGAAGCGAAACTCCAGCGGGGCAACCACCAGGAAGTCGCTGGTACTCTTGATCCGTGCCTTTACGGCGTCGAGCCCTTGCCAGGCTTTACTGAGGCCTTCGTCATCCAGAGCCGGCAGCTCGATAAAGTACGACATGAAAATAACGCGTGAGGCCTTGGTCAGCCACAAGTCTGAATAAACCGCCGCGGCTTGATCAAAGAGCGTTTCGATCGTCAGGAACCCTGCGTCAATGATCGCACTCGTCGTTGTTGTGTTATTGCCATACTGGGCGGCGATGAGGGGCGGCTCGATGATGGGCTCAAACGGTATCAGGTAGGGCGCCCCGAATACATTCTCTCCCGCCAGGGCACAGGCATTCGGTACGCTTGTCTTCAGGTTGGGAACCTGGGTGGCAGGGGAAGCAACCACGTCCCACCACAAGATCAGGAAATTGTCGGTGTAGGGATTGAGGAAGGATTCGACGCGGTCATGGTCCGTAAGCAGCGCCTTGAACCGGGCGATGAAGGTTGACTCGTCAGCGCAGACAACGTTGGTGTCTTTACCTGGGTTCAAGGTGGTGGCCCATGGGCGGGGCAATACATCCAGGGTCACTGACGTGACGATGCCCAACGCACCGAGGGAGACGCGTGCAAATTGCAAAGGCGACCATCCGTCGACTGCAGGCGTCTGTGCGTCAATGGTCCGCACCTGGCCGTCCGGCCCCATGAGGGTGAACGCCGAAGCGGTTTCGGCAAAAATCGGTGCGCGGATGGTTGCGCCATGGACATCGACAGCGGTCATGCCCCCCAGGCTGAAGAAGCCACCGGCGGTCGCGGTCTTGAGCATCAAGTCATGGGCGGTCAGGAAGGCATCCAACTCATCCTCGCGCACACCCGTGTTTACGGTGATCGTATTCGGGGTGCTGCCCAGCACAATAGAGTCATCCCCGTTCGGGCCCAAGTCTGCGTAACAGGCGAGGTCGATGAGCCAGCGGTGGGGGTTTGGGGCGATGCGATTGTCTTCGGCAACCAAGGCCGGTTGCGCGTGCCGTTGGCCCGACACACGTACGGTGGCACCCGCCGCGCCGGCCTGGCGAACGATGTCTTGAAGCTCTGCGAGATGGGTTGGGGAGAAGTAGTATTGACCGTCGATTTCCAGGGTGTCGACGATGTTCTGAGCCCAGTTTTTCCATGGGAGTGGCTGGACCTTGAAATTCAAGGTTGTTCCCGTGACTTCATAGGCGGCCAGCCTGCCGTTATTGGCCGACTGAACTAAAGGTTCTCCTTGATTCTGGATGCCTGCGACGGCGGACACATAAGGCGCGACGCCAATTGCATCCGCGGGAATACCGAGCAATGCAAGTGAAGGGCTGACCTTGTACAAACCATTTTCGAAGTTGCCGCTGTTCCAATCGGAGGTATGCCATTGGCCGGCCGAATCAAGCCATTGGATCGAAAAGTTCATGACAAAAATGCCGTTGTTAAGGCAACCAATGCGTTCGACTTTTTTCATGTTGGTTTCCTGTTACGTGGTTTTTAACGTCAGGTGAGTTGAGAGTAAAAAAGAAAGCCGGCGCCAACTTCCAACGGCAAGTAACGAAAAGTGGGGGCCGGATACCCCGTGGTAAAGAACTTGATTTATTCGATCAAGTTAATCGCAAAGCCGATGAGGGTTGTTCCTACCGCATCGTAGGTCGCGATCTGGCCGTTTGCGGCAAACCCCACAAACGGCGTGCCTTGGCCTGATGACCCAGCCAGTGCATGCCCATACACCGTGACGGCCAGCGCGTCTGAAGGCACGCCGATGGTTTCCAGATTCGGCGTGGTCCGAGATTGCGCCACCGGATAGTCACCGCTACTCCATTGGGACGTGTACCACTTGCCGTCACTATTGAGCCATTGAACCTTGAAGTTAAACACGTAACCGCCTTTGTTATTGACGGTGATTTTTTGAACTTGTCTCATGGTTATCTCCTGCTGAAGCAATAATTTTATATGAGCACGCCTGCGCCTTTTTGCGTGGCGATAAGACGTGTTTATTAAGGGCGCGAATTGCACTGCTTAGAGGCAATGGGAGACGCAGAAATCAAATAGGTCGCCTCGCGCCCTATTTACTGATTACTGTCAAGTGAGTGAGCCTGTTTTCGCGCACTGACCTACAACAACGAGTAGATTGGATAATCCATTTATAACGTTCGATAACGTGGGCAGTTGGATCATATTTAGCGGGGGTTAGCCTCCGTGGCTGCTGGGTGATTCCTTTCTGATACTGAGGGGGAGGTTAGTCGCGGTACCGATTGCTCGCCAGTGGGGCAGAAAACTATTTGGCTATATGCTCCATTTCGGAAATACCAGTCGTTTCGCTGCCTGTGCTCAGAGGCAGTGCAACCCTTGGGCCTATCAACGGCCACAAGCGCTGCACTGCCTGGTCCTCAACGCATATGCAAAATAATCGGGCTGCTGCTCGCCGGGTCCGTATGCCCGCGCAACTTGCTTACGGCCTTCGCATCGACCGCGCCGCCGTGGTTACCCCAGGTACCGCGCACGTAGCTCAACACGTCGGCGATTTCCTGGTCGGACAATTGCTCACGAAATGCTGGCATGCGGTAGGCGTCCGGCATCCCGGCGGTGACCACACGTTGCGAGCCGTTGAGGGTGATGTTGATCGCGGACGCATTTTCCTTGGCCAGGGCCGAGGTGGCGCCGGCCAGGGGCGGCATCCAGTCGGGCTGGCCTTTGCCGTCGAGGCCATGGCAGGAGGCACAGCGGGTGGCGTAGGTGTGGGCGCCAGGGACATCCGAGCGCGCCGTGGCTGCCTGATACTGCCAGGGGCTGCCGTCACGCTGTGGGTCGCCGGGCAGTGACTTGAGATAGCGAGCGATCGCGGCCAGGTCATCGTCCTGCATGAACTGCGTGGAGTTGTTGAAGGCTTCGGTCATGGAGCCATAGACCACGGCATGCTGGTTGCGACCGGTCTTGAGGAACTGCACGATCTGTTCCTCACTCCAGCGGCCCAGGCCGGTGTTGTGGTCCTGGCGCAGGCTTGGGGCGTACCAGCCGTCGAGCAGGGCACCGGCCAGGAATGGCGCGCCGGATTCGTCCAGGGCTTTCTCGTTGAACGCTAGCCCGCGTGGCGTGTGGCAACTGCCGCAGTGGCCAGGGCCTTGCACGATATACGCGCCGCGGTTCCACAGCGCATCCTGGCCTGGCTTGGCAGCATAGGTCGCGGTAGGCGCAAACACGCCGTTCCACAGGGCGATGGGCCAACGCAGGTTAAGTGGCCAGGGAATGCTGCTGGGCAGGTTGGGCTCATTGGCCGGTTGCACGCCTTTCATGAAAAATGCGTACAGCGCCTGGATGTCGTCATCGCTGAGTTTGACGTAAGACGGGTAGGGCATGGCCGGGTAGAGCCGTCGCCCACCCGGTGCCACGCCGTGGCGTACCGCGCGGTCAAAATCGGCCAGGCTATAGGTGCCGATGCCATGCTCGCGGTCGGGGGTGATGTTGGTGGCGTGGATCGCCCCCAGCGGTGTGGCCATTTCCAGGCCGCCGGCGAAGGGCGTCTTGCCTGGCAGGCTGTGGCAGGCCACGCAGTCACTTACGCGGGCGACGTATTCGCCGCGGCTGACCAAGGCGGGGTCGAAACTTGTGGTTTGCTGTTGTTCAAAAGGCGAGGCGGGCTGGCGCGTGACGTACCAGGCCAGCACGCCTGCGGCGACCACACAGGGCAGCACCAGCCACCCTGCGGTTCTTGCGAATCGGCGGTTATTCATGGGCATTCCCTGTCGGTTAGCTGAAGGTGTAACGGCTCAAAGGCAGACTGCGGATGCGTTGGCCGGTCAATTGCGCCACCGCATTCGCCACGGCAGGGGCCACGGCCGGCAACGGCGGTTCGCCGATACCGCCCATTTTTTCTCCGCTTTCGACGATCTTCACGTGGACCTGCGCCATACGCGAAGGCGGCAGCACCGGATAAAGGTCGTAGTTGCGTGCCCGTGGCTTGCCATCCACGTACACCGCTTCCTCCAACAGGGTTTGCGACAGGCCCAAGGCCACGGCACCGTTGACCTGCGCCTCTACAATCGCCGGGTTGACGATGCTGCCCGGGTCAATCGCTTGCCAGATGTGATGAACCTTGACCTGGCCGTTCTCGATCGACACCTCGGCCACCACTGCCGCATGGGAGCCAAACGGCGAGGCCATGGCTACGCCGCGTGCACGGCGGGTGCCGTCTTCGGCGGTGTAAGGCCCACGCTTCCAACCGCCAGACAGCTCGGCGGCCGCTTGCAGCAGAGTGGTCAGGCGCGGGTTGTCGCGCAGCAGGTGCAGGCGCAGCTCATAGGGGTCATGGCCGCCTTTGTCGGCCAGTTCGTCCAGGAACGCTTCGTAGAAAAAGTCATTGAGCGAGTTGCCCACCGAACGCCAGTAACCGAGCATGGCCGGGCCTTTGACGTAGATCTGCGCGATGCGTTTGTTGGGTATCGCGTAGCTCTTGCCCGACAAGCCTTCCAAGGCGGTAGGGTCGATGGCGTCGCCCTGTTTGCCGGCGATGGCTTCGGTGGGGCCTTCGGTGGCGCTTACCGCTTCGATGGCCACAGGCAGGCCTTTGTCATCCAGCGCGGCGCGGAACTTGACCACGGCGACCGGGCGCAATACATCGCGCACGAACTCTTCTTCACGGCTCCAGATCAGTTTGATCGGCCTGCCCACTGCCTTGGCCAGCGCAATGGCCTGCGGGTACGGATTGGCGGAGTCATACAGGAAATGCCGGCCAAAGAAGCCGCCCAGCAGTGGTGAGTGCAGGGTGATTTGCTCAGTGCTCAGGCCGGTGCGTTTGGCGATGTCGGCGCGGAACATATCCGGTGCCTGGTTAGGCAGCCACACCTCCAGCGTGCCGTCCGGGTTAAAGCGCGCCAGGGCTGAAGGCGGCTCCAACTGGGCATGGTTGAGGTACTGGTTGTGGTAGGTGGCTTCGACGCGGGTCTTGGCGCTGGCCAGTGCGCCGGCCACATCGCCTTCGTTTTCGTCATCGCGGGCCGGGCCTTGCTGGGCGGCAAGGAAGTCGCGGTACTTGTCGCTGGAAAAGTCCGCCGGCATCGCCCGCACGGTGGAGTCGGCGGCGGCTTCAAGCCATTCCACCTGGATGGCTTCGACGGCCCGCTTGGCGTGCCACCAACGTTCGGCTACCACCGCTACGGCGCCGGGCAGGGTGTGAACCGAGTGCACGCCTTGCATGGCTTGCACCTGCGCCTGGTTGCGCAGGCTGCCCACGGTCATGCCCAGGCGCGGCGCATGCTGGACGGCCGCGTGGAGCATGCCGTCGATTTTCAGGTCGATGGTGTACAGCGCCTTGCCGGTGGATTTGTCATAGGCATCCAGGCGCTTGACCGGCTTGCCGATCCAGCGGAACTGGCTCGGGTCGCGCAGGGTAATGCTGGCCGGGTCGGGCACCGGCATATCCAGGGCGCGTCCGGCCAATTCGCCGTAGCCCAGGGAGCGGCCAGAAGCGGCGTGCACCACGCGACCGGGCTGGGTGGTCAGTTGGGCCACCGGCACACCCAGCTGCTCGGCGGCAGCTTGCATCAGCATCGCACGGGCGAGGGCGCCGAGGCGGCGCATGGTCGGGTAGCTCATGCGCACCGACATACTGCCGCCGGTGATGCGCATGCCATTTTCCATCACCACGTAGGCTTCGCCGGGCGGGGCCGCTTCGACGATGAACGTGGCCGGGTCGGCATCCAGCTCTTCACCGACGATCTGCGCCATGGCGGTGTGGGTGCCTTGGCCGCCTTCCATGAACGGGCTGAGCAAGCGCACGCTGCCGTCGGCACGAATCTCCAGGAAGGCGGGCACTTGAGTGCCGCGTTCAGCGGCGGCAGCGGTCGCGGCTTGCACACGGGAGGTGCCCAGCGGCAAGCCGAAACCGATCACCAGCGCGCCCACGGCGGTGCTGGCCAGGAAGCGGCGACGGGACAGGTTGATCGGTTCGCCCAGGGTAACGCCCGGCATGATCTCGTTAGTATTCATCAGGCGGTTTCCTTCCCAGCGGCCAAGGCGTCCATGGCGGCATGGATGGCGTTGTAGGTGCCGCAACGGCAGAGGTTGACCATCGCCGCGTCGATCTGCGCCTTGGTCGGCGCGGGGGTGTGCTTGAGCAGCGCGGTGGCCGCCATCACCTGCCCGGACTGGCAGTAACCGCATTGCGCCACTTGGTGTTCGACCCAGGCTGCAACGACACGCTTGCCCACTTCATCGGCCTCCACGGCCTCGATGGTGGTGATCTCGCGACCGACCACGCCGGCCACGGGCGTCACGCAGGCGCGCACCACATTGCCGTCCACCAGCACCGAACAGGCGCCGCACTGGGCCAGGCCGCAGCCGTATTTGGTGCCGGTCATGCCCAGGTTATCGCGGATCACCCACAACAACGGGGTGTCGGCTTCGGCATCGACCTGATAGGCCTTTTGGTTGATACGTAATTCCATGCGGGCTCACCTGCTGATCATCGGTTGGTGGTGCTTTTTCTTATCAGGGACGTGCGCGGTGGCATGCCCTGGTGTCGCTCATGGGCGACGGGTTATGGCGGCGGGGTTGAGAACCGGTTTCATCTTGGCCACGCGCGCATGGTTGGACTCTAGACCACGGCGCAAGGGGTATCTATCCCGGTAGGCGATAAGTCGGAGGATCAGGCAAGTATTCGCGAGGATTGAGCGATAGAAGCGGTGGCTGATCCGAGATTTTGGCTGATGTCCCGGCATCCCTGTGGGAGCTGGCTTGCCTGCGATGGCGGCCTGCCAGCCGACACCAATCTACCTGACACCCCGCGATCCCTCTGTGGGAGCTGGCTTGCCTGCGATGACGCCCTGACAGTCGACACCTATCTACCTGACACCCCACGATCCAACTGTGGGAGCGGGCTTGCTCGCGAAGGCGGCCTGACAGGCGACACTGTTATACCGAGTACATATCCATTCCTGCGGTAACGGCCACTTAGGGTTCCGCCTGACGGCGGGTCACTTTGGAAAAGAGCCGGAATGCCGGCCCAGCCCAAAGTAACCAAAGGGCTCTTGCCCCACCACTCGGCACCTCGCTTAGGCTCGGTGTGCCCGAACGCAGGCTTGAATCCGTGGGCCGCCGCCACGCGCCATCCATGGCGCGGGGCGGCTAACCCGGCGTCCTGCCGGGTTACCCACGAATTCAAGCCTGCGTTCGGCCAGCGTGGTTTAACGGGGCGCTTGAGATCAAGATCAAAAGCAGGTCAAGAGCAAGATCAACAGCGGCTCGCTTCGCATCGTGGATACCCATGCTTTCGCATGGCCTATTCACACCACCCCATCAATCAAAATATGCGCCTGCCCGCGGCTGCAGCGCTCGATGCGTGCCTGTACCTGGTAAACCTCGCGCAGCATCGCTTCGTTGATCACCGCATGGCTCGGCCCGCTGCCCTGGGCTGTGCCGTCGGCGATGACCAGCACCTGGTCGGCAAAGCGCAGTGCCTGGTTCAGGTCATGCAGTGCGATAAACACAATCACCTCGCGTTTGCGCGCCAGGGTGCGCATGAAATCCAGTACTTGTACTTGGCGATGCATATCGAGGGCGCTGGTGGGTTCGTCCATCAGCAGTACGTCGGGTTCGCGTACCAGCGTCTGGGCGATGGACACCAACTGTTGTTGGCCGCCGCTGAGTTCGCCCAGGTTGCGAAAGGCCAGGCCGGTGATGCCCAGGGCACTGAGCATTTCGTCGACCAAGTTCAACTCGTTGTCTTGTACCACCCACCCCGGCGTCAGTTGTTTACGCGCCAGCAGTACTGATTCGTACACCGTCAACCGGGCGCTGGCGTTCAGTCCTTGGGGCATGTAGCTGATGGCTTGTGCACCTTTTTGCGAGCCTTGCAGCAGCACCTCGCCTGGCCCGTCAATCAGCCCGGCCATGCGCTTGAACAGGGTGGATTTACCGGCAGCGTTGGGCCCGACCACCGCCACCACCTGGCCGCCGACGAAGGCTGCGGTGTTCACGTCGCGGATGATGGTGCGCTGGCCGTAGCGGGCGCCGAGGTCTTTCAACTGGAGACTTACCATGAGTTTTTCTTGCCGCCCAGGATCAGGGATATAAAGAACGGCACGCCGATCAGTGACGTAACCACGCCTATGGGGAAAATCGCCCCCGGAATCAGGGTTTTGCTGACCACCGAGCTGACCGACAGAATCAGCGCACCGGTCAGCAGCGAGGCGGGCAGGAAGAAGCGCTGGTCCTCGCCGATCAACATGCGCGCGATGTGCGGGCCCACCAGGCCGATAAAGCCGATGGTGCCGACAAAGGCGACCGGGAACGAGGCGAGCAGGCTGACCATGATCAGCGTTTGAAAGCGCAGGCTGCGCACGTTGATGCCGAAGCTGGCGGCCTTGTCGTCACCCAGGCGCAGGGCGGTGAGGGCCCAGGCGCGCTTGGCGAAAATCGGCAGGGTGATCAGGATGATCAGGCAGATCACCCCAAGCTTGGGCCAGGTGGCTTTGGTCAGGCTGCCCATGGTCCAGAACACCACGGCTGCCACGGCTTGTTCGGTGGCGAAAAACTGCACCAGCGCCAGCAGCGCGTTGAAGGTAAAGACCAGGGCTATGCCCAGCAGCACAATGGTTTCGGCCGTCACCCCACGGCGCAGGCTCAGGAAGTGGATCAGCAGCGCCGAGAGCATCGCCATGATGAACGCGTTGACCGGCACCATGTACTGCGCCGCCAGCGGAAACAACGCCACTCCAAACGCCAGGCCCATGGCCGCGCCAAAACTGGCGGCGGCAGAAATGCCCAGGGTAAAGGGGCTGGCCAGCGGGTTATTGAGGATGGTCTGCATCTGAGCGCCGGCCAGGGACAACGCCGCGCCGACAGCGACGGCCATCAGTGCGACGGGCAGGCGGATATCCCACATCACCACACGCACTTGCGGCGCGGCGTTGTTTGGCGAGAGCAGCGCGCCGAGCACTTCGCTCAGGCTATAGCGCGCCGGGCCCAGCGCCAGGTCGAGCAGCACGCTGCACAGCAACAGCAACGCCAGGGCAACCAGAATCAGGCGTTTGCGCATGACAAGGCTGCGGTAGGTCGTGGCGCTCATGGCTTGAGGCTCACGAAATAACCTGGTTCGTAAGGCACCGGCAGGAAGCGTTCGTGTAATTCACGAAACGCGGCGTCCGGGTCCAGGTCGGCAAACAGGTCGGGATGAAACCACTTGGCCAGTTGCTGGATCGCCACGAACTGATACGGGCTGTTGTAGAACTGATGCCAGATGGCGTGGAAGGCTTGCGGGCCCTGGGCCTTGATGCCGGCATAGGCGGGGCGTCGGGTGTACCACGCCAGCTTGGCTCGGGCCTGGGCCATGTCGGCACCCGGCCCCACGCCGACCCAGGGCCCACCCGGGGCAAACGCCTCCCAGTTGGCGCTGGTGACAACGACCTGGTCGGGGTTGGCCACGATCACCTGTTCGGGGTTCAACTGGCCAAAGGTGGTGGGAATAATGCCTTTGGCGATGTTGTCGCCGCCGGCCATCTGCACGAACAGGCCGAAGTTTTCATTGCCAAAACTCAGGCAGCAGTCATCGGTGTAGCCACCGATCCGCTCGATAAACACGGACGGGCGCGCCGGTTGCTGCGCGGCAATCACGTCGGTCACGCGGCGGATCTGCTGGTTGCGAAACGCAATGAAATCCTCGGCCCGCTGTTCTTTGCCGAACAACCGGCCGAACAGGCGCATGGTCGGCTCGGTGTTGGTCATCGGCTGGTTGCGAAAGTCCACGTACACCACCGGGATGCCCAAGGCATCGAGCTTCTCGATATAGCGCGCATCCTCGGTGGCATGTTGCGCCTCGATATTGAGGATGATCACGTCGGGGCGTTGCGAGATGGCCTGCTCGATATCGAAGGTGCCGTCTTCAAAACCGCCGAAGGTGGGGATCTTGGCGATGGCGGGAAACTTGCGCAGGTAAGCGTTATAGGTGTCTGGGTCGGACTGGATCAGGTCCTTGCGCCAGCCAACGATCCGTTCAATCGGGTTTTGCGTGTCCAGCGCCGCCACCAGGTACAGCTGGCGGCCCTCGCCAAGAATCACCCGCTGCACCGGCAGCTTGACCTTGACCTGGCGCCCAAGCAGATCGGTGACGGTGGTCAGCGCCGCCATGCTCGGCAGGCTAGCCCCCAACAACCCGGTGAACAGCAGCGCCGCTAGAAGGTGGCAACGTCGAACAATGCAGATCATGAATCAAGCCCTTGCAGATGTCAGAAATCGACCGTGGCCGAGAGGAGGAGGGTGCGCGGCGAGCCTTGGGAAAACGCGCCGTAGGAGGCGACGCCTGACCAGTACTCGCGGTCGAACAGGTTCTGCACCGTGGCGCGCAGGGTGGTCGGGTGCTCGCCGATACGCGTGCTGTAGCGTGCGCCGATGTCGAAGCGGGTCCACGCATCGAGCTGTTGGGTGTTGGCCTGGTTGACGTACTGGCTGCCGGTATAGATCGCGCCTGTGGTGAGTGTCAGGCCCTCGACCCATGAGGTGTCCCATTCGGCCCACAGGTTGGCTTGCACGTCGGGCACGCCCACCGGTGTGTTGCCGCTGTTGGTGGCAATCGCGGTTTTGGTCAGTTGGGCATCCAGCAGGGTCACGCCACCGAGCAGGCGCGTGCCGTGGGCGACTTCGCCCAACACATTGAACTCCAGGCCACGGTTGCGCTGTTCGCCCTGTACCGAGAAGCGCCCGGCGGCCAGTTCGCCGCTGGGCTTGTGGATCTGGAACAGCGCCAGGGTCGCCATGAAGGTGCCGTAGTCGACCTTGACCCCGAGTTCATGCTGTTTGGACACGTAAGGTGCAAACACCTCACCGGCGTTCGCCGCGTTGGAAGGCGCCACGTCACCCTTGCTCAGGCCTTCGAGGTAGTTGTAATAGAACGCCACATGCTCCCAGGGCTTGAGCACCGCGCCGAACAGCGGCGTGACCTTGGCGTCGTCGTAGGTGCTGGTGGCCACGCCGGCGCTGTTGTAGTTGCTGGACTGGATACGCTGTTGGCGCAGGCCGACGGTGACTTGCACGCGCTGGTCGAGCACCGACAACGTATCGGCGATGGCCACGCCGGACAGTTCACTGGTCGATACTGTCGGCGTGGCGGGCTTGGCAATCACAGGCTTTGGCCGGTCGACCGGGTGGTAGAGATTGGACAGCACCGGGACCCCGGAAATAATCCCCCGCGACAGCTCATCGCGATAACGGCTGACCTGCACGGTGCTGCTGTGGCTGATGGGCCCGGTCTCAAAGCGCAACCGCGCACCGGCGTCGACCGTGTAGCGCTGCACCTTGAAACGGTAATAACCGGGGATTGACGAGGTGTCACCGGCGGCGTTGATGAGGGTCGGCGTCTGGTCGGACATGCGCGCCACTGCCGACCTGCCGCCCCCGGCATGGGCGAACAGTGTGACGGCGTCGGTGAGGTCGTATTCGCCGCTGAGCAGCGCGGACTTATCTCGCGTGCGCGACCAGCCCCAGTCCTGGCTGACGTTGGTGCGGCCGTTGGCGGCGGAGGGGACGTCGACGCCGGCAGCAATCAGGAAGGGGCGCGAGGCGGCGTCGAGTTTCTCCTGTTGGGAGATCAGGTCGAGGCTGGTGCGCAGGCGTTCGCCCTGGTAGTCCAGGGACAGCGCGCCAATGCCGACATCGCGCGACTGCTGGTCGACCACCGTGTCACCGTTCTGCAGGCTAGCGTTGAGGCGTACGCCGAAGCGGCGCTCGTCGCCAAAGCGCCGGCTGATATCGAGGTGGTTGCCGACCTGCGCGTCCTGGGTGTAGCTGGCGGTGTAGCGGGTCAGGTCTTCATCCAGCGAGCGCTTGGGCACCACGTTGATCACGCCGCCTACCGCGCTGTTGGGTGACATGCCGTACAGCAGCGCACCGGGGCCTTTGACCACTTCGATACGCTCGGCGTAGTCGGTAAACACCCGGTAGTTGGAGGCCACGCCGTACACGCCATCGAACGCCAGTTCTCCCAGGTTGCCTTCACCCACCGGGAAACCGCGGATGAAGAACGAGTCGACAATCCCGCCCGTCTGCCCGGTGGAGCGCACCGAGGAATCACGCTCCAGCACATTGCCCACGGTGGCTGCCTGTTGGTCCTGGATCAGCGCGGCGGTGTAGGCGCTGACACTGAACGGGGCATCCATCACGTCGGTATTGCCCAGCATGCCCAGGCGCGCGCCGGTGGCTGCCTGGCCGCCGGCATACAGCGGGGGCAGGTCGCTGGCGCGTGGCTCGGGGGCGCTGACGGTGATGTCCGAAAGCGTGACTTGGCCCGGCACCAGGGTGTAACTGCCGTCGCTGCGTTGCACCATGTCCAGGCCGCTGCCGGCCAACAGGTGCGTGACCGCTTCCTGGGGCGAGTAACGGCCGGATAAGCCTGGGCTGGTCAGGCCCTCGGTGAGTGCCGGGAGAAATGACAGCGCAATACCGGCGTCCACGGCAAAGCTCGACAACGTGGCGCCGAGCGGGCCGGGGTCGATGTGGTAGGCGCGCACCGTCACCCTGTCCCATTGCGCCGGCACGTCCGCCAGGGCGGCACCGGCCAGGGCCAGGCTGAGCAGCGCGCTGCGAATCACAAGCATGGAGGGCAGCCCTATGGACGAAAGGGAAAAGGGGTTTGAGTGTTTGCCAGCCGAGCGCGAAAAAAGTATCAGCCGCACCGCGTTTTATTTTTGCGCCGCCTCAAGCTGGCGACAGGCTGACCCAATAGCCATTCAAATGGCCGCTGGCGCGCACCGGGTAGGTTTGCACCAGCATGTTCAAGGTGCGCTGGGTATCGGCGATGGGGAAGGCCCCGGAAATACGCAGGTTGGCAATGGCCGGGTCGTAGCGCACGAAGCCACGCCGATAGCGGGTCAGTTCCGCGACGAAGTCTGCCAGGCGCATGTTGTCGGCCATCAGCATGCCTTGGGTCCAGGCACTCACATTGCGGTCGGCGGGGGTGAGCGCGCCGAACTGTTGCGCGGAAAAGTCCGTACGTTGCCCGGCGTTGACGATCAATGGCGCGCTCTGGCTATTGTCGGCCAGCATCACTTTGACCGCGCCCTCAAGCACCGCCAGATGCGTGCGCGGGCCCAGTTCGCGCACGGTAAAGCGCGTGCCCAGCGCCTGCAGATGGCCTTGGCGGGTGCTGACCAGAAACGGGCGGGATGCGTCTTGTGCGGTCTGCACCAGGAGTTCGCCTTCGCGCAGGCTCACCAGGCGCTGCTGGGTGTCGAACCGCACGTCGATGGCGGTCTCGGTGTTGAGGGTCAGATGCGAGCCGTCGGCCAGGGTCAGTTCGCGACGCTCGCCGATGCGGGTGCTGTAGTCGGCGCTCCATTGCTGGGACTGCGCCAGCTTCCAACTGCCCCAGCCCACCGGCATTACCGCCAGCAACAAGGCCAGTTTGCCAAGGGCTTCGCGGCGCTGCGGGTTGCTGGGGTGGTCCAGCGCCGACATCGCCAGGGACGGCGGCAGGCCACCGAGCTTGCTTTGCAGCAATTGCGCGCGCGCCCAGGCACGGCCACGCTCGGGGTTGCTGACCTTCCAGCGCTCCCACTCGGCGCGTTCGCTGGCGCTCAATTCGTTCTCGCTCAGGCGCATCAGCCACTCGGCGGCTTCTTCCAGGGCGTCGGTGGGCAGCGGCGGTTCCTTGCCCAGGCTGAGCACTTATTCCACCCGCATCAGGCACTGAACGAGTGCCTGTTTCATGTAGCGCTTGATGGTGATCAGCGACACGCCCAACTGCTCGGCGATGTCCTGGTATTTGAGGCCGTTGAGCTGCGACAGCAGGAACGCACGCTTGACCAGCGGCGGCAGCGCGTCGAGCATCGCGTCGATTTCGTGCAGGGTCTCCAGCACCAGGAAGTGCGCTTCCGGCGACGGCACCTCGTGGGCCGGCACGCTGGCAAGCGCTTCCAGGTAGGCACGTTCCAGGGCCTTGCGCTGGTACCAGTTGACCAGAATGCCCTTGGCTACGCAGCTCAAGTAGGCGCGTGGCTGGTCGATCACGGTAACCTGTGAGGCCAGGATACGGGTGAAGGTGTCCTGGGCCAGGTCCGCCGCATCCATGGCATTGCCGAGTTTGCGTTTGAGCGTGGCGTACAGCCAGCTGTGATGGCCGCTGTATAGCGCCTCGATTGCGCGCAGGTGAGGGGTGTTATCGGCGGGAAGGCTTTCGCTCATGGCGCGCAACCGTGCAATTGAGAAGTATTCCCAATGCTAAGTGCAAACCCGTCGGTTGCGCAACGCGAGAATCGCAATCAGCGCCACGGCATAGGCCACACACACAAACAGGTAGGTGTACGCCAAGCCGTAGGCCTGGCTGAGCAGGCCGCCGGCGCAGATGCCCACAATCGAGGCAAATTGCGCGGTGCCTTGGGCGATCCCCAGCACATGGCCTTGCTGCGCGCTGTCGGCGGTTTTTGAAACCAGCGCCATCAGTACCGGTGTGGTCGCGCCCAGCAATACGCCCCAGACAAAATAGGCGACCACAAACACCAGCGGGTTGCGGGTGAGGCCGGCGAGGGCGGTGAGCGCGATGCAGCCGGCCACCACCCAGGTGAGGCGGCGCAAGCTGTCTGCCTGGCTGCGACCTTCGAAGTGGCGCGCCCAGGCGGTGGCCGACAGGATAAAACCCAGGGCCAGCAAGCCGTAGCACAGGCCGACCAGGGCGTTGCTGACGGTGAACGTTGTACTCACATACAGCGCGAACGAGGTCTGCGGCAGCATCCGCGCCAGCAGCAGAATGCCCATCACCGTCAGCAGCGGCAGCAAGGCCGAGGCCTGCCAGGTGCCGCCCGTTGACGGGGCTGTGGTTTTCTTCACCGGTGGCACATCCGGCAAGGTCAGCGCTGCAATCACCGTGCACACCGCACAGAGCGCCGCGGCGCTGAGGTTGATCCAGAAGAACGTCGCATGGTCGAGGATCAAGCCGCCAACCACGGCGCCGAGCAACGAGCCGACGTTGGTGGAAATCTGCAGCAGTGCGAACAGCCGTGCACGCCGTGACGGCACCTCGATACTCACGCCATACGCCTGGGCCGGGGCGATGTAGCCGGCACAGGCGCCTTGCAGAAAACGCAGCACCAGGATCGCCCAGAGGTCGCTGAACAGGGCCAGCCCCAGTTGCGTCAGGGTCAGGCCCGCCAGGGCGCGAATCATCATCAGCTTGTGGCCGTAGCGATCGCCGATACGGCCCCAGAACGCACTGGTCAACAGGATGCCGAGCATCGGCCCCACGTACACGGCGATGCTGGCGAAGCTGAACAGCGTGTCGGAGTCGGTCAGTTGGCGCAAATGCACCGGCCAGAACGGCCCGCTCATTTCCATGGCGCCCATGGACACAAGCTGGATCGTGAACAGCAGGGCAATCAGGACGCGGGTGGGTGGCATGGAGCAGTCTCGCTATACAAAAAAAGTCGCGGCAAGGGTGATACTTTTTCACGCGTCGACTGGCATCAAGCGTAATTCTCACTTCACTTGATCAAAGGGCCCTGACGTCATGCCTGTTGCCAGCCGGTTAACCCTCGCTATTCGTACCGCCCTGTTGCTGGCTGCTGCCAGCGGCAACGCCTGGGCCGCCACCGCCGAGTCAGCCGACGACAGCGCGCAGAGCCTGACCCTTGACGCGACGAACGTCAACGCCCGCTATCTGGGCCCCACCGACCTGCCCGAGGTGCTCGCTGGCGGCCAGGTGGCCCGTGGCGCGCGCCTGGGCATGCTGGGCAACAAGGACGTGATGGACACGCCGTTCAGCGTGACCAGCTACACCGCCAAGACCCTCGCCGACCTGCAGACGGTGACGGTGGCCGATGCGCTGGAGCGCGACCCTTCAGTGCGTTCTACCGGGCAGACCGGCGGTATTGTCGACTCGTTTTTCGTGCGGGGCTTTGCGATTGGCGAGGGCAACCTGGGTGAGTTGGCCTATGACGGCGTGTATGGCGTGGCGCCCAACTACCGCGCCTTCACCGAGTACGCCGAGCGTGTTGAAGTGCTCAAGGGGCCGGGGGCGCTGATGTACGGCATCTCGCCCAACAGCGGTGTGGGCGGGGTGATCAACATCGTGCCCAAGCGCCCGCTGGACCAGGACCTCACCCGCTTTACCGGCAGTTACGCCTCCGACACCCAGGTCGGCGGCCACCTGGATATCAGCCGCCGTTTCGGTGAGGAGAACCAGTTTGGCGTGCGCTTCAACGGCAGCCTGCAAGGGGGCGACACCGCCGTGGACGATCAGCATCGCGACGTGGGGGTGGGCGCCATTGCCCTGGATTATCGCGGCGAGCGCCTGCGCCTGAACCTGGACTACATCAGCCAGAAAGAAAGTTTCGAAGGCGCCTCGCGCCCGTTCACCCTGGCGCCGGGCGTGCAGGTGCCTTCGGCCCCCAATGGCCGCACCAGCCTGCCGCAGAAGTGGGGCTGGTCGGACACCAAGGAGCAATCGGCCTTGCTCGGCGGTGAATATGACCTCAGCGATTCGCTCACCGTGTTCGCCCATGCCGGCGGCGGGCGGTCGGATGTCAAGCGCCTGTCGGACCAGGTGCCGCGTATCCTCAATGATGCTGGCGACACCAGTAACATTCCGGGCTACTACAAGTTCAACGTCGACCGTTCCACCGCCGATGTGGGCCTGCGGGCGCAGTTCGCCACCGGCCCGATCACCCACACCACCACGCTGATGGCGACCCGTTACCAGGACGAGCTGTCTCGCGGCATCAACAACGGCACCGAGATCCGCTCCAACATCTATCACCCGGTAGACACGCCCAAGCAAAACCTGCGGGCGCCGAAAGTGCTGCGCATCTCCGAATCGGAGCTGTCCGGCGTGGCGCTCACCGACACCCTGGGCTTTCTGGATGAGCGCATCCAGTTGACCCTGGGCGTGCGTCGCCAGGACATCGAGTCGCGTAACTACAGCGCCGCGGGTGTGGTGAGTTCCCGCTACAAGGACGCTGCGACCACACCGTTGGTGGGCGTGGTGGTCAAGCCCTGGGATGACGTGTCGCTCTACTACAACTATGTCGAGGGGCTGAGCAAAGGCGACATCGCGCCGGGCACGGCCAGCAATGCCGGTGAAACCTTCGCGCCTTATGAATCCAAGCAGCACGAACTGGGCGTGAAGTATGAACACGGCACCTTCATGACCACCCTGGCGTTGTTCCAGATCGAAAAGCCCAGCGGCGAACTGGGTGCCGACGGTGTGTATTCAGTGCAGGCCGAGCAGCGCAACCGTGGTGTCGAGCTGAGCGTATACGGCGAAGTGGCGCCTGGCACGCGCTTGATGGGCGGCGTGACCTTGCTCGATGGCGAGCTGACCCAGTCGGCGACCGCCGCCAACCGAGGCAACAAGCCGGTCGGCGTGCCCGACATCCAGGCCAACCTGTGGGCCGAGTACGACACCCCGTGGCTGGAAGGTTTTACCCTCACCGGCGGGGCGATCTATACCGACAGCCAATACATCAACCAGGCCAACACTCAGGAGCTGGATGCCTGGACGCGCATTGATGCCGGCGTACGCTACGCGACCAAGATTGAAGGGCGGCCCACCACCTTGCGCGCCACCGTGCAGAACGTATTTGACCGCGAGTACTGGTCGGGCGTCGCGTCTTACGGCGCCTTCTCGCCGGGCTATCCACGTACTTTGCAGCTGTCGGCGACGGTGGACTTTTAACCCTGCCGCCTAGCGGAACCCACCCGAGAGCTTGTCTTTCAGGTAGCTGACCAACGCACTCACCGACTTGGGCACATGGGGCGAGTAGGGCCGTATCAGATAGATCTCATCGGCAAACGCGCCTTTGAGTGTCCAGTCCTTCAAGACCTGCACCACTTTGCCCGCGTCCAGCGCCGCCTGGGCGCTGAAGTCCGGGAGCAGGGCGATGCCCAGGTGGTTGAGTGCGGCGTCGCGCAAGGCTTCGCTGTTGTTGGTAGCAAAGCTGCCGGCGATGGGCACGGTGAGGCGCTCGAGGGGTTGGCTGCCGCGTTCGAAGGTCCAGGCGGGTTGGTCGGTGCCGCGTGGGTAAAACAGGCAGTTGTGGGCCGACAGATCGCCCGGCTCGCGAGGTTCGCCGTGGCGTTGCAGGTAATCATGGGTGGCGACCAGCACCGAGGTGGTGTCGCACAGCTTCCAGGCCACATGGGTTTCTGGCACTTGGAAGCCGTGACGCACCGCCAGGTCGTAACCCTCGGCGGCCAGTGAGCTCAAGGCATCGGAGACGTCCAGTTGGATACGCACCTGGGGGTACTGCTGCAAAAAGCCAGACAGGTGCGGCACCAGTTGTTGCCGGGCGAAGGCCACGGGAGCGGTCAGGCGCACCAGCCCGCGTATTTCCCCGACCGAGTCGCGCACCGAGGAAAAACTGCGGGCGATCTGCGCGTAGGCGCTGCGCACTTCCCGAGTCAGTGACAGCCCCGCATCGGTCAGCCGCACGCTGCGGGTGGTGCGCGTCACCAGGCGCGTGCCGGTGGCCTTTTCCAGGTCGGAAATGCGCTGGCTCACCGCCGATTTACTCACCCCCAGGCGCGCGGCGGCGGCGGTGTAGGTGCCTTGTTCCTCCAGCACCGACAGCCAGTGAATGTGGGTCCACAGCCCTTCGATCTCAGCCTTTTCCATGGGTGCATTGTTCGCCTATAAGGACAATAAGTTCTGGATTCTGCTCTGGTTCGGAACAAAGCGAAAGCCTATCGTGTGGACCAACGCTACCCACCTGGATCGACTGCCATGACTGCAACCATCGAGCACTACATCAACGACCAGCGCGTCAGCCGCGATGACCGTTATCAGGACGTCTACAACCCGGCCACCGGTGAAGTCACCGCGCGCGTGGCCCTGGCCAGCCGCCAGACGGTGGCCGAAGCCGTCGCCGCTGCCCAGGCCGCGTTTGCCGGCTGGGCCGACACCCCGCCGATCCGTCGCGCCCGCGTGTTGTTCCAATACCTGCACCTGTTGCGCGAACGCAAGGACGACCTGGCGCGCATCATCGTCGCCGAGCACGGCAAGGTGTTCACCGATGCCCAGGGCGAAGTCGACCGTGGCATCGACATTCTCGAATTCGCCTGTGGCATTCCCAACCTGCTCAAGGGCGAACACTCCGACCAGGTCTCCCGTGGCATGGACAACTGGACGATGCGCCAGCCGCTGGGCGTGGTCGCCGGCGTGACCCCGTTCAACTTCCCGGTGATGGTCCCGATGTGGATGTACCCCATTGCCATTGCGGCGGGTAACACCTTTATTCTCAAGCCCAGCCCCACTGACCCGAGCGCTTCGCTGTTCATGGCCGAGTTGCTGCGTGAAGCCGGCCTGCCCAAGGGCGTGTTCAACGTGGTGCAGGGTGATAAAGAGTCGGTGGACGCGCTGATCGAACACCCGGACGTCAAGGCCCTGAGCTTCGTGGGTTCCACGCCAATTGCCCAATACATCTACGAGAGCGGCGCCCGCAACGGCAAGCGCGTGCAAGGCCTGGGCGGGGCGAAAAACCATATGGTGGTGATGCCCGACGCCGATATCGAACGCACCGTGGACGCGCTGATGGGCGCCGCCTACGGCAGTGCCGGCGAGCGCTGTATGGCGATCTCGGTGGCGGTGCTGGTGGGTGATGTGGGTGACAAAGTCATCGCTGCCTTGACCGAGCGTGCCAAGACGTTGCGCATCACCGATGGCCGCGACTTGAAAGCCGAGATGGGCCCGATCGTGTCGCGGGCTGCGCTGGAACGCATCAGTGGCTATATCGAACAGGGTGTACACGCCGGCGCGCAGTTGCTGCTCGATGGCCGTGACTACGTGCCTACCGAGCCGGGCTTAGAAAATGGCTTCTGGTTGGGCGCGACCTTGTTCGACCACGTGACCCAGGACATGAGCATCTACCGCGAAGAAATCTTCGGCCCGGTGCTGGCCTGTGTACGGGTGAACGATTTTGCCGAGGCGGTGAAGCTGGTCAACGACCACGAGTTCGGCAACGGCGTCAGTTGCTTCACCCGCGATGGCAACATTGCCCGTGAGTTTGCGCGGCGCATCGAAGTGGGCATGGTCGGTATCAACGTGCCGATTCCGGTGCCCATGGCCTGGCACGGTTTTGGTGGCTGGAAGAAGAGCCTGTTCGGCGACATGCATGCCTATGGCACCGAGGGCGTGCGCTTCTACACCAAGCAGAAGTCGATCATGCAGCGCTGGTCGGAGAGTATCGAGCAGGGCGCGGAGTTTGCGATGCCGGTGTCCAAGTAAGGTTTAAGCTGTGCTGCAGGATCTGATGTGGGAAGGACTCAAGCCCTCCCACATTTTTTTTGCCTGTTGACGGCCAAACACATAAAAGTCCAGTATGGAATTATAAGTACAAAAAAGCCGCTGCACGTTTTTCTTCACTCTTGCCAAACCAACAACAACTTGCGAGAACCCGCTCATGAAGAAACGCCACCTCCTTCCCGCCCTGGCCCTGAGCCTGTTCGCCTCCAGCCACTTGCTGGCCGCCGAGAAAACCCTGCGTATTGGTATCGAGGCGGCTTACCCACCGTTCGCCTCCAAGACCGGCGACGGCAAGATCGTCGGTTTCGACTACGACATCGGCAACGCCCTGTGCGCGCAAATGAAGGTCAAGTGCGTGTGGATCGAAGGTGAGTTCGACGGGCTGATTCCGTCCCTCAAGGTCAAGAAGATCGACATGGCGTTGTCGTCCATGACCATCAACGAAGACCGCAAGAAGTCGGTGGATTTCACCCACAAGTACTACTTCACCTCGTCGCGCCTGGTGATGAAGGACGGCGCCGTAGTGGATGACCAGTACGCCAGCCTCAAGGGCAAGAACGTCGGGGTGCAGCGCGCCACCACCACCGACCGGTATGCCACCGAGGTGTTCGAGCCCAAGGGCATCAACGTCAAGCGCTACAGCAATAACGAAGAAATCTACATGGACCTGGCAGCGGGGCGTCTGGATGCGATCTTTGCCGACACCATCCCCCTGAGCGACTTCCTGTCGATGCCGCGCGGGCAGGGTTATGCCTTTGTCGGCCCGGAGCTCAAGGACCCGAAATACGTGGGCGAGGGCGCCGGTATTGCGGTGCGCAAGGGCAATGGCGAGTTGGTCAGCGAACTGAACGCGGCCATCGACGGCATTCGCGCCAGCGGCGAATACCAGAAGATTTCACAGCAGTACTTCAAGGCCGATATCTACGGCGACTGATCCCATCGGATGGAACTCTTGTAGGAGCGAGCTTGCTCGCGAAGAACTCTCAGGCACCGCGTTTACCCAGAATGCACGCGTTATCGTTAAAGTTCTTCGCGAGCAAGCTCGCTCCTACAACGGATCATGCCTTCAATTCTTTCAAATGCTTGTAGACCGTCGCCCGCCCCATGCCCAGCACATTGGCCACATAGTTGGAGGCGCTCTTGCCCTTGAACGCCCCCTCGGCATGCAGTGCCAGCACCAGTTCGCGTTTGTGGTCGCGGGTCAACAGGTTCAGGCTCAACTGACGCTCGCGCAGCCAGGCATGCAGGAAGGTGTTGATACGCTCCTGCCAGTCATCGCGAAACAGCGCGTCTGGCTGTGCAATCAGCTTGCTTGGCGACAGGAATAAATCCAGCGCCGCCTTGGCCGTTTCGAACAGTGAGATATTCAGGTTGATGCACAGCACAGCCAGCCGGCGGCCTTTGTGGTCGTGCAGCACGGTGCTCAGGCTGCGGATTTTTTGGCTGTCCCAGTTGAGCTTTTCATAAGGGCCTATATTCACCTCGCTGACGTCACCGTCGAGCATGTCCTCCAGCGCCGAGTCGTCACCCAGGCTGCGCTTGGACAGGTTATTGGCGATGTAATCCACGGTTTGCGTGCGCAGGTCGTGCAGCACCACTTCTGCATGGGGAAAGAACAGCGTGGCGATTGCATCGGCAATCGCGCGGAAGTTCTGCATGACCTTGTCTTGTTCAGCGGTGTTCATCAATGGGGCTCCAGGCGGACCGGGGAGAGCATACCAGCGTCCAGGCCGAACCGCGTCAGTGCCTCGGGCAGCGGTTCGCCGCGCACCAGGGCCGCGCTTGCCTGGCCCATGGCGGGTGAGGTCTGGATGCCGTAGCCACCTTGCGCCGCCACCCAGAACAGCCCCGGCACCTGCGGGTCAAAGCCCGACAGCAAATCACCGTCCTGCACAAAACTGCGCAAGCCCGCCCAGGTGCGCGTCGGGCGGCGGATGGTCAGGGTGGTGGCTTCCTCGATCTGGTAGATGCCCATGGCAATATCCAGCTCTTCGGGTTGTACATCCTGGGGTTCTACCGGGTCGGCGTTGGCCGGTGAGCCGAGGAACATGCCGGCATCGGGTTTCATGTAGAACGCTTCGTCGAGGGCTACCAGCATTGGCCAGTCGTGGCTGTCCATGCCCTCGGGGCCGGCGAAAACAAAGGCCGAGCGGCGCTTGGGCTGCAAGCCGATGGACGCCGCGCCCGCCAGCCCGCCGATATGGTCGGCCCAGGCGCCGGCGGCGTTGATGATGACCGGCGCAGTGAAGCTCGCATCCTGGGTGCGCACCTGCCACAGGCCGTCGGCGTCGCGGCTCAAGCTCAGCACATGGCTGTCGGTGCGCACGTCGCCCTGGTTGCGGCGGATACCGCGCAGGTAGCCCTGGTGCAGGGCGTCGGTGTCGATGTCGCAAGCGGTGGGGTCGTAGATAGCCCCGTGGACTTTTTCACGGCGCAGGATCGGCAAGCGTGCACAGGCTTCGTCGGCCGTCAGGCGCTGCACCTGCTCTACGGTGGCCTTGGCACTCAGGTACTGGCTGTCGAGTTCGGCCGGGTCGCCGTTGAAATCCACGGTCATTTCGCCCCGTGGTGTCAGCAATGGGTGTTCGCAGAAACCTGCGGGTGGCTGGTCGAAGAAGGCCCGGCTGGCCAAGGTCAACGCGCGTACCTGCGGGGTGCCGTACGCGGCGGTATAAAGCGCCGCCGAACGCCCGGTGGAGTGGTAGGCCGGGTGGTTTTCACGCTCCAGCACCAACACCTTGCCGTGCTGCGACAACCAGAACCCCGTGGACGCGCCGGCAATGCCGCCGCCGATAATGATGAAGTCTGCGTGGCTCATGAAGAACTCCTGAAATAAGCATTGTAGGAGCGAGCTTGCTCGCGAAAAACGTTAACGATAACGTGCCTATCCTGTGTGACCGCAGTGCCTGTGAGGTCTTCGCGAGCAAGCTCGCTCCTACAGTTTGTAGAGGGCATTGGCCAGGGCGATGTCTTCCAGGCCCAGGCCGATGGAGCGGAAAAAGACGTGGCGATCGTAGGCCGGGCGTTGGGCCATGTCGCTGAACAACTCGGGCAGGTCGCCGACAATCGTGCGTTTATCCCAGCCGTGCTGTTCGCTGGCGATCAGCATCTCACCGGCCGAATCCGGGGTGGTCTGGCGGTAGTCGCAGAACACGTGCATCTGATTGAGGCAATGTGGCGGCACTTCATGGGCACGCGGTGCGTTGGTGCTGATGGAGGTGATCAACGCGGGTTTGCTCAAGCGTGACGGGTCGATGACCGGGCCGGCGGACGAGGTGCACAGCAGGATCACATCCGCGTCTTCCAAGGCAGCCTCGCAAGTGGCGGCCAGGGTCAGGCGCGGGTCCAGGCAGGCCCACTGCGCTCGCGTTTCGGCGCTGCTCAGGTTGGGCGAATACAGGCGGATCTGCTGCCAGTCGCGCAGGTTCTGCACATAACGCAGGTGCGCCTGGGCGACCTTGCCGCTGCCGATGATCGCCAAGCGTTGCGCCGCCGCCGGGGCCAGCGCATCCACCGCCAAGGCTGTGGTGGCGGCGGTGCGGGCAGTGGTCAATTCAGCGGCATCGCACAACAGCAACGGCTGGCCGCTGTGCATCGACATCAACAGTGTCCACGCCGTCACCAACGGGCCTTGCTCGCGCACGATGTAGGGCGAAGTCTTGACCCCGTACACCCCGTCTTCGGCCAATACGCCCAAGTAGTTGATGAAATCCCCGGCGCCATGGGGAAACTCCACCAATTGTTGCGCCGGCTGCACCGCTTGCCCGGCGGCGAGGTCGCAAAACAATTTGCGCAGGATCAACGGCACGTCGACTTGAGCCAGCAAGGTACGGGCCTGGGCCTGGTCGATAACGAGGGGCGTCGTGGGCATGGGGTTCTCCGGGTAAACTAATTTGTCCATTATGGACTTTTAGTTTTTATCCGCAATAACCCGAGGGAAAAATGAGGCTTACGGGGGCTGTTCCCCCACCCATTGTAGGAGCGAGCTTGCTCGCGAAAAACCTCAACGATAACGCGTGCTTCCTGAATAAACGCAGCGCCTGTGAGTTTTTCGCGAGCAAGCTCGCTCCTACAGTCAGGCAGTGGCTTTGGTGCCGGTCAGGCACTCGATGGAGCGATCTACGGTGGTTTTTGCAATTTCCAGCAAATGCCACACCGCCAGGATCTTCGCCCGTTCAGGGCTTTGAAGCAGCTCACCGCAATCCAGCGCCGTGGCTGAAGCGCTGTCGAGCAGGCTGGCGGTGTAGAGCAGGGCGTCTTCGAAACTCAGGTCTTCGTTGACGCAGTGGAAGCCCTGGGTAGGCAGGTAGTGGTCGATGGCGCGGTTGAAAGCGGCGCGGTCTTTTGCGGGATCGATGGGTGGGTCGGGTAGGACTTTACTCATTGTTTAGCTTCCTTTTGGATTCAGGGAGCCGAACCTTTCGCGACTAAACGTAGGGTGGCGGCTGTACGCAGGTTAGTCGACCGGCCAAAAGGCAAAATCCGGCGCACCCAAGGGCGCCCTGCGCACAGCCACCATTAAAACTCATGGAGGATCATGCGCCTTTTGGAATGCCGGGCGACTAAACCCGATCACTGATTTGGCAGTGACGGACCGCAGACTAGCCACCGATTCCAGCAGGCACAAGGTGGCAAGGATTGTCTAGGAAACGTCCTGCAATTTAAAGGGACACGCCTTGCTGGCCTTTTACAAACCATGACCAAATGCCACTAACCCAAGCGCGCAATACGACCAATGTGGCTTGCCTGCGATCGCCGCTAACCACGATGCGAAGCGAGTGTAAGCGCGCGCCGGATTTGGCACCGCCTAACGCGAGATTTGGCACAGCACGTCATGCCGCCCACATAGAGAACTTCGCGGGACAATTGGCACCGCGCTGAGCCAAACCAAGCCTTACCAAAATATCTATGCGGGAACCTTGGGCCAGACCACGTCGGGGTAGCTTTGCTGGTCAAAAATACGGCTCAGGGCTACTCGGTAACTCTTCCAAGCCTTAAGCCTTTCAATGTCTCCAGGCGTGGCCTGGTCGACATCAACTGCGTCTTGGAGCGGTGCAATTGTGAAGTCGGCAAAGGACCGCAGTCGGTTGTACTCAGTTGTCGTAGCTTCAGCGAGGGTCGGCTTTATTATTTCGCGCTCGACATAGTCCGAAACCTTTGCGCCACCTTTAATCTCTGCCAAGACCTGTTCGAAGACCTCAGCCGTATCCGCCTGAGTGACATGGAAGGGGTATCCGTTGCGTGTGACGACAAAGCTACCATCTACTCTTTTCTGAATATTAGTTACCGGTACGTCTTGCTGATGCACCAGTTCCACCTCGCCGGCATGGTCCACTATCGCTTCACTCATTACTGAATTCTCCATGCAAAACCAACAGAGTTGGTATTAATTCCAACAGCAGTCCCGCCCGCTGCAACGCCTGCGTTCCCGCCCACCGCAGCACCACCACCATTGTATCCAGTGACCGAAAACGCCCAGGTGCCACCCGCAGGTAAAACTGCCGAGCCCCCCAGCGAGACAAATTGCCCTGCTACAGGTTTCATGAAGCTTGCTTCTGTATGGCACGCTGAACCATTAGCTAAAAATGCAGACGCAGCTACCGGTGCGGGAACATTGCCTACGACGGAGGCGACACTAATGCCGGACCCACCGTTCGTATGCAAAATCTGAACCCCCGATAGAGTAGATGCCATGCTGAAAGAGCAAACCCCTCCCGCATTAGCATTCACCAGGGATAGCCCGGCAGATCCTGGCCCTTGCGCCTGAGTGGAAATAACAACTGGGGATGTTAGGCCCCCACCAGAGATACCGTATCCTTGAAAATTGTCTGGTTTGTTGGTGATAGAGGAAAACGCGTGAGTATGACTCTCTAGCGCAAGTGGAATAACTGCATTGTTTGCTGAGGCTCGCATGTAAGGCAGGGCCGCGTTTCCATTTTGCAGGCCAACAGTAGATATAGAGTCACTGCCAGGTACAGCCCTCAACAAGCCATCTACTTGAGCTGCTGTGTAAACGCCTTGAATTCCATAGCCACCAAGCGTAGTCGGCTTGTCGGTTAAGCTTGCGAATGAGTGCGCGTGAGACGCCAATGCCAGCTCGACAACAGCGCCTTCGCTGCCATCTGGATTCGCAGCCCGAAAATATGGGCGGCCAGTGATCCCAGCAATAAATCCGGCTGCCAGAATCCTGTCCGCGTCGACCTTCCGGGCAAGGAAGCTATCCGTCTGACTGCTGGTATAAGCATTTGTAATTCCATAAGCCGAAAGCGTGTTGCCTTTATCAGCCTTGGTACGAGGATCAAAATTTGCGTTATGCCACAATTCACGCCAAACCCCTGCACCATTCAGATCGAGCTTTCGAACATGATATGACTCGCTGGTAATGCCAGCGAGCAGGTCAAACCCATACTTACCATCTGGAAATTTAATATGCACGCCACAGCCATAGGCCAAACCAGCAGGTTTGTCGGTCGTGTCATCTGCGGCCACGCAAAACTTAGTGACTGGAATGTCTGCCATTTTTCCGTGCACAACTTGAGGCGTAACCAGCAATCCACCGTCCTGCATACTTAAGTCAACCGCTGATTTCGCGATTAGGTTAACCGCCTCAAGCACCTGCTTATCGTTGTCACGGTTAAGAGCAATGTTCGCGCCAAGGACAAGTCCGACCAACTCCCGTTGAATGGCGTTCAACCACTGAGCCTTGAGTAATGTAGCTTCGGCGCCTGCGGCGGGGTTGCCTTCTGTGAACTCGCCAGCCGCATTCGCTGTGGTGGTGCTATCGCTAATTTTTTGCATTAGTTGTCTCCGTAACCAAATAGCAAAATGGACTCTGCGGGCTTCATCTGGCCCAGCCGACACTCAAGGGCTCTGTTCCCCCACGTGGTTAATGGGTCGCCTGCCCCAGTAGCACCAGCGCGGGCATGACTGGCTGTCACTGAGGGCGCGTTGATGCGCCAAGTGAAGTTCCAATCACCGCCATTAATGGGGTCGCCAGCCCGAGCAATTCCTGCGCGTGCTGGTCGAAATGTGGTGATGGTGATGTCGTAGCCCATGGACTTTGCCAGGGCGATGAAGAAGGGCCTGCTTTGGCCTGCACGTCCTTGCGACTTGCTGACAACAGCCTGTACGCGCTGGCCGACAGTTTGTGCCTGGCCGACTAAGCAGGGATCAGGCAGCGCAAGTACGCGCTCCCAATCTGTCAGGCCCTCACCTGAGTCAGGGAATATCGCGCTGTGGACCATGCTTGCCTGGGCGTCTGCCAGGCCGATGGCAGTAGCTTCGGCTTCGATGGTGGCCGATAGGTACGGCGCCGAGCCGTCATAGGACACGGGCGGCAGCAGCAACCGGAGTTGATCAGCGAGCGTCGTCATTCCATCAGCCCCAACGTGATGGTCCCTGGTCGAATCCAGCCAATAATTTTGGGATCATCAGACGCTCTGACGTTGCCGGTTGGCGTAGTAACAGACCGATCCAGTACGCCTGCCAGGTTGTTGATCATTGCCTCAATTTGGGATCGCTTGAGGGTATCGCCAGGCTTTAAAGCGCCCAAGAGTATGTTGTAAGCCTTCTGCGCAGCAGTCTGCACATCGGCCATGGTGAAGTCGGGGGCGAGTTCGATTTTGGCGGTGGAATCGACAGTGCGAATTGTCGGTGCGTAGACCCACACATCGACGATGACCGAACACAGGTTTTGGATATGTGCCAGGCAGGCAGCAATTACCTCGGCGGAAGGTGTGCCAGTGCTGGCTGTGATGACGACATCGACTGTTCCGCCACCACGGCGCTTAGGGATAACCTTGGCATCGGCAACACCCTCGACCTCCAGCGCCCAACGTCGGTAGTCATAATCGGCCCCGCCAGCCGGGGGCGACCGGAGAATGTCGAGGTAGCGCGCCAAGAGGGATTCGATTTTTTCCTCATCTTCGCCGCCCGTGGTCTTGCCTACGAATGTTGCCGCCGAGTCCATCCCAAGAGGCGGACTGGTGAGGACCAGAGCGCCGGTCAGGCCGTTGAGAGCTACACCGACGGTCTGAGCTTCGCTTAGTACCATTGCGGTGCCGTCGGTGCCAATCTTCGCGCTAGATTTGGCGGTGAATAGTTCGCCCGTGACAACGTGCTTCAAGGTGGCCCCGAGCAACAGCTCGACACCAGGTGCACCTTTCAACGCTGCGGTGCCGGTGGCTGCTACTGGAGCTTTGCGCAAGACACCACGAAGCCCGGCCGAGCGCACGAGTTCCTCTTCATCAGCGGTGTCCGGGAATATCTGTCGATAGAGCCAGGCCAGTTTCTGATACAGGCCCTCGATAGCCGACGCCACAGCGGCTGAGCGGACGTAGTTGTCGCTGTCCGGACCGATATCGGCCTCGGCTTGAAGGTTGCGAATATCACGCAGGATGTCCCGCAGAATCGCGTCCAAGGATCGACCGGTATAGGCCATGTCAATTCACCCTTACAGGTTGGCGAAACACCTGCGGATTGCCGGTGGCGTCGGTGATGTCGATTTGCAGGTTGAGCCAGCCGTTGTGGGACTGTTCGACGGTGATGGTGATGTCTTGGGCGCGGCCGTCATCGAGCAGCGGCTGGAGCGCCTGCTCGGCGTATTGCTTGGCGAGTTTGCCGACCCGTGGCAGGTCTTTGGAGCGTTTCAGTTCATGCAGGCGGGAGCCCACGGTGGTGTCTTTCCACCAGGTGCCGAGGGGTGTCATGAGGCGGATGTAAACGGCGTTGCCCAGCGTATTTATACGCTGGCCCGTCAAGTCGCCAGTGGTTGGGTTTATGCCTGCGTCCATAGGTTGGCATAGTGACGCGCACGCAAACGCCGTCGAGTATCAGCGGGGTTTAAGAATTCTTCAGGGCGATTTCGGTTTACTGCTGTTGACCTGGCACTGGGCCGCCACCATGGTTATGTCCGTTATAGATAAGCCGATCCGCCTGCATAGTCCGGGTATGGTCCGCGATCTCTCCCTCCGCCTTAACGTCCTTGCTCATTTCAACCAGGGGCGTTTCAAAGCGAACCTTGGTCTTGGCCTTGACCACCAGGGTGTCGGTTTCGATTTCGATCAACCGGCCGCGCTTCATATGGATGTAGTCACCTTCATCGGTATACAACGCCACCTCGCCATCTTTGACCACGACCCGATAACGCCCATCCTCGCTGGCTACGACGACCGTATGCTTGCTGTTACCGCCCACAGGGATCGCGAGAAATTCAGCGCCAGGCAACGGCCCCGAACTGAACCCATAGTGCTGCATCAGCTCACCGGAAACCGACTCGCCTGCAAGCCCTTCCATTTCAACGCCGATCAAGGTGCCATGGGTATTACGTGCCGCCGTACCGCGAAAAGCTTGGCGAACGTTGCTCATCACCCGACTGACCTGATCGCGCACCAGGCGCGCCATATTGCTCATTTAGAGCCCCTTGATCATTTCGATAAACGCCGCGTCGGGGTTGGCTTTTTTGCCCTTGCCCTTGCGTTTTTTGACGGGATTGCTGTCCAGCACCCACATTTTGTCTTCACGCAACCGCAGCTCTGTAATAGCCCCTTCACCGCGAGTCAGGCGTAAGGTGCGGGACATCAGGAAGTAAGTCGCATCCAGTCCATGGGGCTCGCTCCGCACAATGACCCGCTGACCGGGGCTCCATACCTGGCCGTTATCTGCCCGATGCCCCATGACCACGGCGCGGATCTCGAAACCCTCCAGGCGACTATCGGCCAGCAGCTTGCGCGCACGGGTGGTAGCCATGTCCTGGTTCTCGCTGGAGCTGTCGATAATCACCTTCGGCCGGAAGATCCCGCGACGGGCCAGGGTTTCGTCCTGGATGACCGAGCGCAGGTGGGCTCGCTTGCTGTCCAGGCCGTCATTATCGTACTGGCCGTGCTGGCCCAAGACAGTGATCTGGCTGTAACGGTTAGCGATAGAGCGCCGCACACTGAGGCGCTGCACGTTATTGCCGACGCCGTCCTCACGCATGATCAGCGTCCCGACTGGTGCAGCGTTGTAGTCCGGCCCGCCAATGATCAGTCGTCCATCTGGCTCGACCCACGGCCACAAGCCGTTGGCCTCGGCGACCTGGAGCAATGCCTCCCACGCGCTTTGACCAGGTTCGATTTGCACGCGGCGCCTGGTCTTGGCCTGGGCAGCGCGAATCTCTATTTGAGTGATGCCCAGCGGCTTTACGACCTGGTCCAGGATCTGCGCCAACGTGGCTTCGCGCATCGAAACGAAAGGCGCCGAACAGTCGACCAGGGGCGCAGCACGGTCCCGGCCGGTGATGCGCATAGAGATACCCTGACGGGAGATATCGTGCTCGAACTCGTCGACCTGGCCGGTTAATACGCGGTCCTTGCCCAATGTAAGCGAGCAAGGCGCGCCCTCGGCCAACACACTGGGCAAGCGGGTGGCGTCCTTGGTGTACAGCTCCAGCTCGAAACCGTCAGCGGCGGTCAGCAGGTCCGACTCAACCGACCAGCCGTCCCATTCTTCATGCGCCAGGCCACCAATGGACAGGCGTATGGACTCGTCCAGGACGTTATTTGGCGTAGGCACGCAGCACCTCTCCGGCTTGAATGTTATGCGGGGTTTTCAGGTCGGGATTCAGGCGGATCAGCTCGACAGCGCGGGTATGGTCGCCATACCAGCGGTGAGCCAAAAGGCGCAGGCTTGCCGGGGTTTCAACCACGCGCTCCAGCATCGGCGGGCTTTGCAAAATCACCTGACGGGCGCGGGCCTGAATCAATGCGGCGACATTGCGCAATGCTTCAATGATTGGTCGGGCGGTTTCCACGTCGTAGAGGTGACGTTGCAGAAGGATGGACGACTGCACCAGGGATCGCACCAGGTTAACCAGGCCCTCCAATTCCAGCGGGCTCAAGGTCGGCGTGTCGGCTTCGTCCTCGATGACGGTAGCCACCGCCTGGGCGTGGGCCAGCGCCAGTTCGGTGATGACCAGGACAACCAGAGCGAAGCCGTTAGCGATCACCGGATCGTCTGGCATTCCATCGGGCAGTAGCACCAGGACGTTCCCTGGAATAGTCGGCCCGCCCTCGATCAGTGGGCCGACAGTAGGTGCCACGCCTTGGCGCGCACCGATCAGAAAGCCCGCGCCTGCACGTGCCGCATCCGCCGTCAGGCTGGCGTTGCCTGGCAAAGTGGCGGGCACACCAGTACGAGCGAGCAGCGCCGTGGACGAACTGGGCGTGCTGCCCTGGATGGCACTTCGGATTTCAGAGGGTGTGCGCATCAGGTCGACCAGAGGATCAAACGCCCCTGACGGCCGTTTAGCCATTGACCCAACACCGGACACCACACCCAGGATTTGCGAGCGCAGTTGTTGCAGCCGCAGGCCAATGCCAGGTAAACCTAGTGCCTTTTCGATCAGGCCGACCCAGCCTCCGCCGATCCACGATTGAATCTCGCCGACCAGAGAGTCAATGCGGCCAAACAGGTCAAAGATGCCGTCCTGCCAGGTGTATTCATCCTCCAGCCCCAATACGCCGATATCGACGAATTCAAACTGGCGCTCAAAGAAAGGCGCGTCGGGCGTGTCCTCAACGAACACAATGCTGATTTCGGCATAGTCCGGCCGCTCGGCGTTGTGCTTGACCTCGCCGGTACTGCTGACGACGTTCATGCTGCCGTAGATCGGGTGGATCAGTTCGCCTGTACCTGGCGTGTTCAGGGTACGCAGGATGTTCTGGAGTTCTATTTCATAGTTGACGCCGAACACCACCACTTGCATCGGAATGCGCCGGGCACCACGGCCCAGGTCTTTGACCCGGTCACCATCCTTGAATGGCGTTCCATGTTCAGACAAGGCGCGCTGCCATTGCAGGCTTTCGCTTTCGACCAGGAGCGGGACACCACGGAAAGAGGCGTCCAGTAAGTTCTCTGCCCAGCTCATCCGCCGCGCCTCATTTGAATGTCAGTTCGCCGCTCAACCTCGGCCTGGATCATTCGCGAATCAGTACGCACTTCGATAACCAGGGGTTGGGCGAGCAATGAACGGAGGCGATCCTCGGCGGCTTGCGCGGCAGGATTGGCACCGGCCGCACCAGGTGCGGGGACGTTGCCGGCAATTCCAGGAAAGCCTGGCGTGGTTGCCGCCGATAGTGGATTAGCCAGGCGCTGCGCCTGGGAAGCTAACCAGGTCGACGGCTGGCTGGTGCCAGATTGAGACATCATGTCCCGCAGGCGTTGCTGTGCGGTGAAAGTGTCGGCACCCGCAGCCAGGGCGCGATTGGCGATACCCTGCGCCCAGGTGTTCGCATCGTTGACGGGCAGGCCCGCAGCGGTCAGGCCGGTTTCATGGTGCGCCAGGCGCTGGGCTTCGGAGGACAGCCAGTCCGATGACTGGTCGGGATTTTTGTCAGCCAGGGCCATACGGTTGCGGTAGAACGATGTTTGATAAGAGCGCTGGTCATCGTTTAGCAACTTGCTGCGCTGGGCTGCATCCAAGCGACCTTCGTCCGTGGCTGTCGCACTTGCCCCGCCGATTTGGGTGGCAGTTACACCCAAGGCCATTGGGGCCAGCCATGGGGTGATAAACCCACCGGGCTTGCCCTTGCTGGAGCTTGAGCCATTCGGCAGGTCTGGCCCACCAGCAGCGCCGAGAGCAGCACCAGCAGGCCAGTTGGTGACAAACACTGATGTAACGCCTGTGGCTTCCTCCAGGACCTTGCCTACGGCAATGCCTTTGAGGGTTTCAGGTCCGCCCATGAACCTGTTAAGCAAGGCCCCCGCGCCAGCTTTGGCACCACGCCCGGCGTAATAGCCGCCAACACCGAGAGCAGCACCGCCAGCAAGCATTTGCTCGCCGGATAAGTTCAGGTCATCCAGCAGATAGCTACCAAGGTCCGCAAAGCCCTTGTTGAGAGGTCGTGCCATTCGATCAATGGCTTGGCCGAGAGTCGCTTTCATTCGAGAGCCAACGGCAGTTGAGCTACTGAGGTTGTCAGCCAGGTCTTTTTCAATAACACCTTTTGCGTTGTTGATATCGCCGGTACTTGATGCGAATTGCTCCAGCCGATTACCTGTCATGAAAGCGTTAACACCTTTTTGGGTGTCCTGATCCATCTTTCCGAAAACCACCCCCATAAACTTTGCACGATCCCGGTCCGTTTTAAGGGCGTCGTATTTCCTTTTAAGATCCAAGAAGACATCTTGCGTATTACGGGTTTCCCCTTGCTTTCCGAAGAAGTCTACGCCCGTTGTTTTGGTGACGTTTTCCCGGTAAGTGTTGTTGGTGAATGCTCGCAAAGTAGACTGAGCAAGTGTCCCCAATCGGTCGGGTTCCAACTCAATTAAGGAAAGCGTTTCAACAAACGAAAGTGATTGGGCCAAGCTCATCCCAGCTTTCTTTGAGTCTGCCCCAACTTTAGGGAAGATGCTTGAAAGGTTTTCCAGTTCAGCATTACCGAGGCGCCCGGCAACAACCATTTTTTGCAGCAGGTCTAACGCCGCTTCTGGTTTTGCCAGGTCGATGTCAAACGCGCTGGCACCGGTAACCAGGGCTTTTGCCAATATCCCGGAGTCGGCACCTGTGACGGCTGTTGACTGAGCAATAGCCTCGGTACTGATCTTCGCTTTGTCATAGGAAAGGCCACTTGCGACCAAGGTGTCAAAACCGCTCTGAACTTGTTCGCGTTCGATGCCATAGGTTTTGGCAAGGCGCCATTGATCATCGCGCCATTCTTCACGCTGCTCACCGCTCATACCTGCGGTTTGTTGAGTTCGGATTAATTGCCGATCCAGTCGCGCACTACCAGTCACACCCGAAACCACACCGATGCCGACTCCAAGCCCCGCCAGTTGGCCCTGCATACTGCCGCCCAACCCTTTGATGCGATCAAACTCCTGACGTACACCCATGGCGATGGTTTTTAAAGTCCGCAAACTACGACCGCTGTTCTGCGCCATTCGCCGAAAGGATGTATCAGTCTTATCCACGCTCTGACGCAGTGGCTGCACACCTTGTCTATCGGCACTGATAAGCTCGGTTTTGGCATCACGCGCAGCCTTGCGAGCGGCGATGGCCATCTCTTTGAGTTCGGCAGAAGTCTTGGTGACTTCAATGCGCGTGCCGGAGCCTGCCTTCGCGGTTTCACGCATGGCGCTACGGATGGTTTTATAGCTGTTGGCGCCGACCTGGCCGACCTTGGTGATGGCCGAGGACGCCTTCCAACTCTCATCGGCCAGGGACTTGGCGCCTTCCTGACCGGCCTTGCGGAGGTCGCGGTTGATTTGCTCAATCTCCCGGCGACTGTTGCCCGCATGGGCCTGGAAACGGAGCGCAACGCGCAGATCGGAACTCATGGGTACTCCCGGAAAGGGGCTTACACGAACAGGATAGGCCCGGTGTCGAGCCTGTTACCTAGGTTTGGGCAGTGCCTTGCGTTGGCGCTGACTGACGTAGCGGGTGCCTTTCACTTTGCCGATGACCAGGTCTATACGAGCGTCTATTTCCGCTCTGGTCATCTGCCGCAGCTCATCTAGCCGGTAGCCTCGCTGGACGAAGGCATGTTCGATTCGTCGCCAGTCGGCGTTGCCGCGCTCGGCGGCGCGAGCTTTTTTTCAAGCTCCGCGTCGGCGTTGGCAATGATCGCCAAATCGCTTTCAGTCAGTTCGTTCAGGAGCAGCTCAGTTGTCAGCGCTTCATTGGGAATTTCGCCCAATGACAACAACTGGCGGCGATAGACCTCCAAGGTGACGAGCTGGAATGGTGCGCCAGGATGCAGTTCCTGAGCCGCGACCAGGTCGCCAGCAACAGGAACGCGCAAGGTGAAGGTCTTGTGGCGCAAACCGGAGTAATAGACGCCCATTCTGAGTTCGCTGGTAATGCTCAATCCTTCCCAGCGTTTGCTTGATTGTTCGGTCATCATGTTATTCCGTGTAGTAGTTGAGAGCAGCGATGGTCAGGTCTCGCGTGGCTTCGCCTTCAAGTTGGTACTTGCTGCCCAGTTCGATCAGGGAGCAGCCTGTCCAGGTTTCGCGCTTACCACCGCCGTCCTGGGCATAGATCGTCAACTTGGCATCCATCAAAGCGCGCCACTCCGGCTCGCCATTTTTGGGAATGACCACCGAGATTTTCAGCTCATGTTCTTCAATGCCCTTTGCCGTGCCGGTAGGTCGGCCGCTGCGGTTCATCGTCTTGACCACCTTGCGCCCGGTCTTGAGGCTCGGCTCAACGCTGGTCACCTCATAGTCGGTGCCGTTGATTTCCAGAACGATCTGCCCTACGTAGTTATCAGCCATCTAAAATCACCTCTTACAAAAGCAGGTCAATGCGACCGGCGAACACGTGCAGGCCGTTGACGACATCGACAGGAATGGTTGCATTGAGACGGTTTACGTCCTGGGCCGAACGCTCGACCACAAGCCCGGCCGCGTTGGCCTCGACCTCTTCGACGATCTCCAGCTCCTGAGCCTTCAGCAGCACGTCCAGCAGTTCACCGCGTACCGCTTCCGGGGTTTTCTTTGAAAGCTTGGAGCGCGGGAAGCGCAGGCGAATACGGTCACGGCAAGCCATGCGGATGTAATACAGCGTGCGGATGGTTGTCAGATCCAGGAGAGACACGTCCGTGGCGCCCGCCGCAGACTTGGTGTACGTGGTCACGGCGCGCACGATTTGGATAACATCACCGGCCGCAACCTCTAGTGGCGTGACACCGTTCGCCAGAGCGGTTTCCTGCTCGGTGCGTCCAAGGCGCTGGGTGACGGGCGGAACTTTAATCCCCGCCAGAACCAGTGTGTTCAGCGGCCGCGCCGGATCTTCTTCTGAGGCGATCATCGCGGCATAAGCAGCGGCCACCTGGTGCGCTTTCGATGCTGTGCCTGGCAACACCGCCAGACTGATCGCGCCGGAGTTCAGCGACGTAGCCAAAGTGGTGGCAGCGGACAGCGTGCTGGTCAAAGCCGCAACGCCGATAATGCCTTGCTGCTCCATCGAATTGGTGTAGACCTTGATGTGTTCGCGCAACGCGGTCAGTGCCGTTGTGCTGTTCCAGGCCGGGACCAGGATGGTAAAACCGCCCAGCGCAGTCGCGTCCAGTGCGGCCTTGATGTCCGGCTCTGCATCACCCTCAACGACCACGCCCACTGCCGAGACGGCGGCGTAGCGATAAGCCGTGATAAAGGCGTCGGCCATTTCTCCAGCGATGGTGCCGCCGAACAAGGCTTTAGCCTCCGGCGCGCTGTAGAACGGTGTCGGCACGTTAGCCTCCACGGTTGCCCCTTCGCCCAGGGGAACGATGAAGCACACGCTTTGCTTGTTGGTCGGCAGGTTCCGTTGTGCCAGGCTGGTGTTGAACTCCATGTAAACGCCAGGCTTACGGATAGACGCCGGGATCGTGTCAAATTCGATGCTCATTCAGTGGATTCCTGTGCGGGTTGTTTGGCACTGGCACGCGGTTTCTTCACGGTCAGCAGCTCCTGCGCCGCCACACGGCGCCGGTAGTAAGAGGTGTCCGGCACGTCGACTGCCTCGGCCCCTTCGATGTACGTATACGGATCGTTTTCCGTGGGCACCCGATGGCCAGGTGCAGCTTTAACGTGCATTACACGTCCCTCAATTCGATGTTGTCGGTTGCCACCGGGTCGGGGTTATCCGATGGGGTGTGGTAATCCATGGTGATGCCCAGGAAGTCGGGCAATGCCTCTATAGGTTTTTCCCAATCCAGTTCGATGTTGAATGACTGCCCCAGGACAGAAAGGTGGTCATTGGAGAACTTGCCGTTGACCAGGTTGGAAAGCTCCGTTGGTTTGATCGGCGCACGTTCCGCCCAGGGTTGCCAATCGACAAGCTGGTGCATGCAGGCTTCCCACAGCGCGTAGCTGCCAATGTCCTTATCCGAAGTCCCACGGCGGGTAGCCTTTTCACTCCGTGGGTGACGGGCTGCGATGATCAGGCGGAAGGTGATCGACACCACGTAACGGCTGTTGGATCTACGGTTGAATACGGCCTTTGGCACCATCACCAAAATTGCCGGGCAGCGCTTGAGCAAGTCCGGCAACAGATCCGGGTCGCTCAATTCGCCGCCGTAGCTTTCCACCACCAGACGCGGCAGGCGGGTTTTCAACTCGTTGAGCCGCGCCTCGATCAGATCTTCCAGCTCGCCCACCATTACAAGTCCCTCAACGTGCTACGGGTCATCAGACGAGGCTGGTGGCTGATCTGAAAACCAGACTGCCCGCCGTCTGATGCACCACGCTCCTTATCTTCCTTGGCAAGCGTCTCCAGGCGCTTGATCACGTCCTTGTAAAGCACCCGCACGGTCGAATCCTCCTTGCCCGCGTCGTCGTACAGGTGATAACGGGCGATCTCGGCCAGGTCATCCGTAACCCATGCAGGCGCATCCTCGCCTGCCGCCCGAAACCGCAGGTAAAACGAAACCTCACTACGCGCCCGTTTGACGGCATCGGCGATCCTGACCAGCGTCGCAACAGCAATGGCGATGTCCTCGGGCGGCCACTCGTCCAGGGGCGAACCATCGGCAGCCGCCAAGACCAGTGCAGGATCGATAACACGCTCGGTGTCCGGGACGGCTACTGCGGTAATATCGCGGGCGCCGAATCGGATCAGGAGCTGGCTGGCGGACGGTAGTGAGAGGTTCATTTACTGGCGTCCTTTGCCTTGCTGGTGCGGGTTTTCGCAGGCTTTTCTACGGGATCTGGAGTCGGCGTTGCAGGCGGCACAGTGTTGTCCTGGTCGTTCACGGGGCCGATAGCGCTCTCGGAAAGATCCAGGGCTGGTCCCACGAAGTCAGGTCCAGGCCCGCTGTTGTTTTGGTCGGTGAAACCGACGTCGACCACAGGAGCAACCACCGGCGTAATGACTGTTTCAGGCGCTTGCGGCTGGGCGCCTGGAATGGCATCGGGCGTTTCCGGTGGCGCGGTTTGCGAGTGGGTGTCATCGAGCACGTCCTTTACCTGGTCGAATGCTTCCCCCGCATAGGCGAGGATCAATTGAGGCTCTTTCTCAAGCGCCTCAAGTTGTTCATCCGTAAAGAAGTCGTCCGGGTAAAAAGTCGGCTTGCCTGAGTGGGCAATCCCACATCGGCGGAAGCCGTCGCGCTTTGAGGTGATAACGATGGTCATAACGCCCCCTTATCCCAGCCAGCTCGGCGCCAAAATTTCGGCGGTGCCTGCCCATTCGTTGCCGCTATTGGCATCCTTGACCAGGAGCTTGCGCGCAGCACCTTCCAGCGGGGATGGCACCACCAACAGGCCAGGATTTACGCCGAGTGGGCGACCGCCATCAGCATGGAAACCCTTCATGGCTGCACGCGCTGCGGCATAGTTTTCGGCGTTAAGAGGTGCTTTCGAGCAGAACGCGAACTGCCAGAAACCGAAACCGACGTTCGCACGGGCATCGACGCCATAGCGGTATTCGTCGCGCATGAAGACGTTTTCGTCGTCCATGCTGGTCATCGCTTTGAGGTCGTACTTGCGGCGCAGTTGGAAGATGATCGGTTTGATCGCCCGGCTGACATCGAGCAGATACCAGGCTGGGCCTTCACCGTCCTGATAGTTGCTGACGGAGATCGCCGTGCCAGTGCCGTCGGTGTTCGGGTAGACCGGGTGGTCGGTGTCGAAAAAGTTCTGGCCGTCATAGCACAGCGTGGTCAAGCCAGCTTTCAACAGACTGAACACCAACTCGTCCGGGTGCGCAGTGGAAGCCCGGCCCATCTCGGCAAACAACGGCTTATAGACGCCGATCTGGTCATCTTCGATGGCGTCACGCGGCACACCCACGGACGACTCGTACTTCTTGTTGGTGATTGAGTAGCTGTGCGCCGCCATGTTCTTGAGAACACGGTCGCCAATCCACTCGCGGAAGTTCGGGAACTGCCCCAGCCAGCCATAGGTGTTGCTGGCCGACGTCGACGGTACGGTCGTGGCAATACGCGCCCAATCGGTCGGCGTAGCTGCCTGGGCATTTTGGAACTCGGCCCGGTACGCGGTGAACAACGCGGTCAAGGTGCCAGAAGTAATGATCATGAATCGCTTCCTATATATAGAGGGAGTTACGCCTTGCCCTTGATGAAGTCCGCTTCGCTCATGTCCAACAGCTTGGCGACGTGTTGCTCTTCGGCATTGAGCGCGGTGGCGGTTTTGTCGGCCTTTCGCTCGTCCAGGTTGGAGGGCGGAGCAACGACCGGCGCCGCATCGACGAATGCCTTGAAGCGCGCCAAGCCGGTTTCGTCCTGGCAAGCTGCGCGGTGATAGTCGACTGTTGCCGGGGTGATCTTCCCGGCCTGGGTGGCTGAGGTGATCAGCGCGTCGACTTGCTTGGTGTGTTCGGTTTTCTTCTGCTCGGCCAGGGCTTGCTCGGCATTGGTGGCACGTTGCAAAACGCTGTCGTAGTCCGCCCGTGGCATGAACTGCTCAAGGTTGGGCTTTTCGGTGTTTGTCGCTTGCGCGGTTGCTTTGAGTTGAGCAGTGGCCGCAAGGGCCTGTTCTTCGGTTGCCGTTGCAGGCAAACCGAGTGCAGTCAGAAGCGCAGGTGAAAGCGTCACAGGCGTGACCTCCGTGTTTTCTTGATTGAGGGCGGTCAGCAGGAAGTTGGGTTTGTTCGTCAGGCCCGCGCTGACCAGGCGAGCAATACGGGTGGTATCTGGGTCGAAGTCGAAGACAGGGGAAAGGAAACGGTATTCGCGGTTGATGACCTGCGCAGAGGCCCGAGGGGTCCAGTCAACCAGGCCCCACAGCGCGCCGTTGCGCAGTTCCAATTGCTTGATCCAGCCCGCAGCCGGGGCGGACTCGCCTTTGCTGGCGCGGTGCTGGGTGGCGTGTTCCCAGTCAATGGGCAGGTCGATGGCTCGGCCGAGGAAGCTGGACTGGACCAGCGTCCCGGCTTGTTCGTCGAACAGCCATTGCCGACCATCGCGGCCGGTGACGTTGGGACCAGGGGGAATTAGTTCGACCCACTCCGGTGCCTTACCGTCAGAGACGGTGGCGGAAAGGTCGGTGTTGAGTGCGAGTTGAGTTTTCATGCCGCCAGTGTGGGAGGACTGGCGGAATCAGTGAGTATCAGCGGGGTTTAAGGTTTAGTAAATAGTAATGAACCCGTTTTAGACTAGGTCGTCGTATTTTCGAATAGCACGTAGCTTGGTCATCACCGTATCGCCGTAAGGAGTTAGCGTCCAATAAGTTGCAGTGTCTTTGACGCTCCGACTCTTGGTGCTCTTGGCAATATACCCGAGCGCACGCAGCTGTATTTTAATAGTCTGATAGTCCGCATCTGACACCTCGAAGTTCATAATCCTTTGCGGGCGCTCATTCGGCTCCATGCTTGTTATCATATTGCTCTCAATAGCTTCGCTTAGCGTAAATTTTAGAGACGTATCCGACGCCTCATCAATCATGAGTGGAGACAAAACTGCAAATATATAACTCCAACGAAACTCAACTTCGCCATACTCATTTTTCGACGTCCCATTACGAGCCACGGAATAATAAGTATATCTGATTCGGTATTTATCACTTCCTTGGGCTAAGTCATTAGCGCCTTCTGGCTCAGAGCTTTTAATCGTTTGATTCTCAAGCTCCAACTCATCTACACGACGACGCAAGCTTAAAATCTCTTCCGTGGCACTCTCGTCGGGCACTAAATTGCCGCGAACCCAGCCAATAGCTGGATGGCTTTTTGTAAGCTTGATCAGGCTTCGACTTACATGTCCGCCAAGTTCTGCTGGGGTCTCCCAGAGCTTACACAGCTTCTGTTTTACCAACTCATAGAAATTTGCGAGTTTTTCTTGATTCTCAGTACTGGTTTCGCTGAACTTGGCAGGCAGATCACCAATATTACGATGAATAAAGCCTAAAATGGGTTTGCCTGTTTCTAAAGCATAACGATATTCCATCTCCGTGTAGCTCTGGCCTGAAGGTCCTACGGAACCATACCTGCCTGCCAGCACTACAATGTAATAGTCGCTGTCATCAATCACCTTTTTGATAAGGCTCCATTGATCGTCATTCGTTGCAGGGAACAGCTCCATACCTGACGGCATGCAATCTTGCTCGAGCAGCGCCTGCATTACCTCTTGCCTTGCATCCTCCAGGTCCCAGAACGTAGAGCTGACAAATACCTGATAACGTTTTTCCATTTCTTGAGGCTCCTTATTTTTCTGCTCGCTCGACAAGTCGTGATAATGCGAGCGACTGGAGCCAATCTAACGCAGGTCTAACGCATCTTCGTAACAATATTTGCGCCGATGTACCGCCCAAGCAAATCGGCTCCTACAGCGCGCTTGCAGCCATCAACCTATCAGTGGCTCGTTAAGATAGTCGTGGATGATGAACAGCACCTCTGTGTCATCCTCGGCAGAGAGCCCCAGGTACTCCCTCGCTGGGATATCACCCCACGGAATAGAACTACCCTTGCCCGTTTTGCCGGACGCGCCTTTCTTCTGCCCAAACTGGTGGACAGCGCCATAGGGCCGATCTGTACCGAACGCCAGTTCTCTACTGGTGACTTGCTTGCGTAGGGTGTCTTGGAGCGTACCTTTCTCCCGCAGGATACCTGCACCTTTCTTTCTGGCTAGGGTTACAGGCGAGAGCGGCGCCCAAGGCGAGCCGTCAGGCGCGACCTTACGGCGGAAGCGCTCGTCGGTGGACTGGCGAAGGTATTCACCGATGTCATTAAGCGGTGTGGTGAAGTCGTCCAGGCGGCGGCCCAACTCTTCCAGGGCTTTGCCAACCTGGCTGCTGTCGATGACGACATCAAGCATTGCACCGGCCATGGGGTTCTCCTATTCAGGGCGGCTATATAGCAGCACGCCAAGGCGAAGTTGCTCCAGGTACTTTGCGCTGTCTGCCTCTGGCACAAAGGAACTGACTCCGGCCCAGCCGTCGTCGCCGACTTCAAACACTGCCAGGGCTGGTATCGGCTGACCCTCGACCTTGAAGCGGCGAAGGTAGCGACGACGCACTACGGCCTTGCTCTGGCCTTTCAGCCACTCCAGGCGCACCCACACTTCATCGGGGGCTTTTAAGGTGTCGGCCAGGAGAGGCAACTCACGCGCAATGCCGGAACGCTTGATAAGCAACGGCCCCGTGGGCGTGTTGCTGAACATCCCCCGGCCGACCACCACTGCATCGCCAACCACGTCCTTGAACACTGCGGGGGCTGACTCTGTCGCGCCGAACTCGCCGAGGAATTCATCCAGGTACTGCTGATCTGTTAGCCCTGCGGGTAGCACGCGGTTTGCCGGGACTGTGCGTGGCGTCGGCAGGACGTCTGGTAGGCGGCGGTTTGGGAAGCCTGCTGTCGTGGCACTGTATTTGGCACCTGGTACGGGCTGGGGCAATGGGTCGTAGGCCCGCAACGGTGGTACGGCTGGAGCCAGACGTGACTGACCTGGTGCGTATTCAAAGCCGGGATCAATGCCCTTGGGCAGCCGCACTGTGCGTGGACCATTGAGACTGTTCTTGCCGATGACCCGGTCTTCCCACTCAATAGCAGGCGCGGGACCAATCGCCAGGCCCTGGCGCTCGATGTCCCTGGCCGAAGCCATGAACTTCTTGCACTTGCAGCCCCAGCCATTTTGCGGGGTGTGGGTCGACCACCATGGATCATCTAAAGGCAGAGTGGTGCCGTTCCAGGCCAAGTGCATTGGGCGCGGGTGTGCGCTGTCGCCGTGGCGGTAGATACCATAGGGACGGCGCTTGCGTAGTTCCGGATCCGCCATCTGGGCTTCACGACCGGCGTTATAGGACTGGCGCAGGTTGGTTTCCCAAATGACATTGGTGCGCCAACCACGCTCGCCCTGGTACTGCCAGCCATGTTTGCCGACGACCTGGTCGAAGTCTTTGCGGAACTGTTCCAAGGTTGTACCGTTAGCAATGGATTTCTCTACTGCTCCCCGCAGGTCGGTTAGCAGATCCCGTTTAACTGCACCGGCCACTACGAAAGCATGGTCATGTTCAGTTGTGTAAATGTCTGTCCAAGAACGTGTCGACAGATCGACCTTGCCCCGGAAGTAGTCAATCTGCTCTTTGAACGCTAATGACCCGTGAGAGACGGCCATGTTTCAAACCTCTGACGTTAGGCTATGATGGCAATTCAGCCAAGTAAGGATGTTCATGTGACAACCAGAGAAGAAGTAAAAACCGCCAAGGAACAATGGGAACAAGCCAAGTTGAGCTATGCGCTGTCTTTAGCTGGCTGGGGGATATTGCGAGACAATAAAGGCGCAATCATCCAGAGCCTTATAGAAAAAGGTTTTACACAGGGTGCTTCTTTTGCGGCGTTCGATGCATACGATGACGACAAGCGAAAGACCTCCGAAGAGTTAAACGCATTCATGAATCAGGCAGAAAAGCATTTTTCAGATTTGGACGCTAAGTTCAGATCGCAAGATGCCTAACTAGAGTCCTCGTAAAATGTCATCGCGCCCAGCCAGGCTGGCTGCTGCCAGACCGTCTGCAATAGCATCCGCTAGTTGGCTGGTTGTCATCGCCGGATAGGTTTCAATCAACCGATCCCGAAACTCTTCCAGGCTATGAACACTGTCGAGCAGTTCCTTGATCTGCTCGACCATGTCATCCAGGTATACCCCCACAGTTCGCTCCATCGTCTGCACCTGGTTATCCACGATATCCGGCACCACTACAGGTTTCGCGGGCGTCTGCTCTCTGTTGGCCGCTTGTGCCAACACCGGAGTAACAACGGGCGCAGCAATGCCCAGCAGCCTGGCGCCAGCGGCCGGAGCTGGAATATTGAGCTTGTCGCGGATAACCGACTGTTCGACCTCCAACCCAAGCGGCACCAGCTTCTCCAGGGCCTCAATCAGGATCTTGGCATTTTCCGGCTTGGGCACGTCGAGGATCAGCCGCGGATATGGACGACCAGGTGCAAAGTTCAGATCGCACCAGGGGCGCACAAAATAACGGTTCAGCGTGTTGGATTCGGCCTTGGCATCGGCTTGCAGCAGATCCAGGCGCACCTCGTTATGGATCGTCGCTTGGGCTTGGCTAGAGCCGTCGTCAGTAGACATGGTCTGACCCACCACAGCCTTACTGACTTGTTTGTCCCACCACTCGGCCAAGCCCTTGAAGAAGTCCCCAGCGCCGGTCACGTTTGCCGCCTGGGTGAAGTCGATGCGCATACTGTCCGGGATAACCGCCGCCGCGTCACTGCCGAGGTTGGCAACTGCTGACATGAGCGTGGCGATATCGTCCTTACTGGCTCCAGGTCCGTAACGACCTACACGCATAGGCATACCGAAGATATCGGCGAAGCCCATCCAGTCCTTCCAGGTCCAGGCTTTGCACATGTAACCCACGGCAGCCAGACGCGCCAGGCCACCCCGGATAGGCAGACCTGAACGAATGCGCGGCAAATGAACGATGAACTTGTACGGTGCCAAAGGAACGCCATCGACCATGTCGGCTTCATCCAGGAGCCGCAGCTCCCGGCCGGTGTCGCGGTCGAACTGGAAGAAACGCTGGTCCCGTGGCTCAAAGCGCGAAGGGTTCCAGGTCTTGCCACTGCGGTCCCACATGATTTCGGAGACGGCATAGCCCTTGCCCATGGCGTCGGTCAGATCGGCTTGCAGCTCGCCGAATTCGGGAGAGTCGACTATTTCCTTGAGCTGGTCGGCCCGCCGCACGTCTTCGGCATCGTCGCTAGCGGCCTCGATACGAATGGCTAAGCCGGACACTGCCAGCTTGCGAGTACCTAACACCGAGGCGTAATGCAGGTCCCGTTCTTCCATTTCCTCGGCAAGGGTCAGATAGTCATGGGCGTTGCCCTCGGCAGCCGCCTGCAGGATGGCGGCAAGTCGACCAGGCGTCAGGCCGCTCGCGACCGACTGGTGCCAAACCTGGCGTATGCCGGTGGTGCGCGCTGCGGCCAACTCTTCGGTGAGTTTGTCGTACTGGATCGGACGACCGTACTGGTCGACGATTTTGGATTCAGCCATTACCAAATGCCTTTTGTGGAGCGCCAACCGGCGCCGATCTGGATCTCGCGATCATGCTGGGACGCGGGCTGGACTCGGTGATATTCGATGATCTCGACCTCCTGGCGGGACGCGTAGTCGGCCAGCACGGCGGCGATACCGGCGTCGCCGTGGCGCTTGGGGCCGGACTTTTCGCCTTTCTCGTTGGTGCGCTTTTCCGGGATGCGGGCCACGCCCTTGACCATCCGAAAGGCGCGCACGTCGCTAACAACGTCCTTGTCGGCCGGGATGTCGTAGAACGTGTCGTCTTCCAGGGATGCTTTGAACGGCGGCATGTTGTCGCGATACCAGCCCTCGGTAAGCATCACCCGCTCAATGCGGTTGAAACCGAACTCGATGGCGGTGTCTTCCGACAATTGCGAGCCGTTGCCCCTGGCGTCATCGGCGCCTTTGAGGAAGTTGGGTAAGCGACGAATGATGTAAAACTTAATCTGGAGTTGTTGCTTGAACGGAACGTTACGCAGCTCGACCACAAAGGGAGTGCGTTTGCGCAGGTTCTGCTCCTTGAGCAACGGCCAGATGACCGAGAGGTCGCCGGAGCGGGCGAAGTCCATGCCATAGAAGCTCTGAACGTCCAATGGGATGGCCGACAGCAAAGGGAGCAAATGCTCTTCGCACCACTCTAGGGACTCCGCCAGGCGCAGGTGTTCAGCGATGGTTTCGTAACCCTGCGGGTACGCCAGACGCAGCACCGGCACATCGCGGTTACTGCGTTTCTCGACCAGGGCCATGCTGAGAAAGGCGCCGCCACCCTGGGACGGCACACAATCAAGCTCTTCGTCGGCGGCGTCACCATAGAAACCGTATACGTCCTGCACCCAAGCGAGTTCTTCCTCTAGCTTGTACTCAATGCCTTTACGTAAGCAGACACGCTTGTACAGACCATCGGCCACGGCTTCGCCAAAGGAACAGCGGAACACTTCGCCATTGCGCTTACCAGCCCGGATCTCGTTGACCAGGTCGTTAAAAGGATTCTCCGTGCCGTCGTGGGTGCTGATCACATGGACCTCACCGCCCCAGATCAACAGCGCCATAGCTGCTTTCAGCAGTTCAGCCAGGTCGGCATGGAATGCAGCTTCGTCGATCACGACAACGCCCTGACGCCCCCGGAGGTTGGATGGGCGGCTAGTCAACGCGACGATGCGGTGGCCGCTGGGGAACGCAATGGTGTAAGTCTTTATGTGCTTATCGGGGTCGCTGTCGGGCCAGATGCCTTCTTCGATTTGTTCGGCGGCGTAGTTGTAAGCCCGTGCCCACATGGCGCAAGCCTGGATATATTCCACGGTCATGTCCTGGTTGTAGCCCAGGTAGTAGACGGTTTGACCACCCGCTGACTTTTCGCTGGCCGCCACGAGGACGTTGTCTGCCGCTTCGGCCCAGGTAAGACCAATACGCCGGGACTTCTCGCCGACCTTGAGTGGGGCACGGATACCAATCCACTCTTTCTGATAGTCGAGCAATACCGCTGGAGCAACCAGGGTGGCGGTGCTGTCCAGGACGAGGGGAAGGCTCACGATGCCATCCCCAGTATCTCGCGCCGAATTTCATCGGCTGTCGACTGGGACATACCACCTTTCTTAGCGATTTTCTCAACGCGGGCCGCTGCGGTCTCGACCTTTTCCCGCCACTCGGCCTGCCACTTTTTCTGCACCACCGATGCCTTGCCAAGCTCCGCCACAGCCTTTGCTACCTTGGGCAAGTCCATCTGGTCACCGTCGGTCATCAGCAGCTTGAACAAGTGTTCCTGCACCAGGCGCATCAACGCTTCGTTGACCGCGCCTTCCTCATCCGGTGCAGCCGCTACTACGGCACGCGCCTGCTCGCTCGCCATCTTCAACGCCGATAGCTTGGACTCAAAGTCTTGACCATAGCGATGCAACGCGGACTTGCTGATCGAAAAACCACGGCTCGCCAGTTCTTCGGCCAGGGCTTCATAGTCACTAAAATTGTTTTCGACCAGGGCCTTGTCGAACCAGGTTTTCACCGACTTAGGCAGACTGGAGACTTTGCTACGCGGGGGCATAGGGTCAGCTCCAGTATTTTTCTGGGCGGGCAATACCGGGATTACAGTCGATGGTGTACTCGGCCACGTCGACGCCGCAGTGGGTCAAGCCGCAGATCCATACGCCGCTAGACTGTTTCTTCAAGGTCGCCAAGCTACGGTCAGCCAGGTAATCCAGTTCGCGTCGTAGTTCCAGGGTGGTGACGTCTGGAATGATTCCCTGGATGGCCGACAGCACCAGGGCTTCGTGGGGATCAACCGGGCGCGCTGTGTTGAGAGTTAGGATGATGTACCAACGCAGCGATTCGCGGCGCACCTTGGCTGGATCAATGTTCATGGGCGTAGTCCTTTGAGTTGAGCGTTTTCTAACCTGAGCGCCAGGCCATCTAGCTTGGATTCGATAATGGATTGGTTGCGTACCCAGTCCTCGCGGCGGACATAGTGCAAAGGCATATCGCCGCGTAAGCGCTCCATGCCGATCTCGACCTGGCGCAAGCGCTCACTGTCCTTGTCCACGATGGCAAAGCGTTGGTCCAGGCGCCGTTCCATTTGCACCAGGAGCATTTTCATTACACCGACGAAAGCTCCGAGGATGGTTACGGCAATACTGATCATCTGCCACACCGGCATTTCGAATGTCGCCATCAATGCGTTCTCCTTTCGCGATGGTTTTGGCACTGCGCGCAACGTTGCACGCAGGGAATGGCCTGGCGTCGATCTTCCGGGATCGGCAGGTCACAGTCAGGCACCTGACAGAACTCAGCCGAAGGGCCGGTCAACAGTTCCACTTGTGCCAAATGAGTCGCTAAAGCACTTTCGTTGTGCAGGGCTTCCAGCACGCTGGCGTAATCACTTGCTTTCATTGCGGGTCCAATTGATCAGGTCTCTGAGCTGTGCCCGGCAGATTCCATACAGCTCGCCATTGCGTACCTGGTTGGTCAGGAGTTGTTCCTGGGTGACGCCTGAGTCGAGGTCGTCAAGGGTTCCGGGTCCGCTGGCAGGCGCAGGAGTTCGGCCGGAGCCGTTCGTGGTTGGCATTGCGGGATTGGGGGCGATACCGTTGGCGGTGTTCCACACGCGGACAAAACCATTAGTGAACACAGCAACAGGCAACGGCTCTGGCTTCGCATCCAGGGCGCGGCGATAGAGAGTGGTAACACGGGCGATTTCTCCGGAGAGTCGGTCGGTGGTTTGGCGTAGGGTTTCCTTGGCGTCGGCAAGTTGGGTCGCCAGTTCGTTGCCCTTGTCTTGCTCGGTTCGCAACTGCGCCAGTGCTGTGTCAGAGGTGCGTTTCTTTTCCAGGGCGTACTCTTGGCGAAGGACGGCAACTGCGGTTTCTCCCTCAGACTTTCCCAGTCTGTAGCCTTCGTCTTTGCCGTCCTCACGGTTCAAGTGGATGCCGTACACCACGGCGCCGATAACGGCCACGTACCAAAGCAGCGGTTTGACCAGGTCAAAAAGGCTCTTCATTGGCAGACTCCCTGGCCCCAGCCATCAGCGACGTACAGAGCTTCCCAGCGCAAAAGAATCAGGCGTGGGTATTGGCGGTTTTCCTTGAAGGCGGCGGCGGAGCGGCCGTTGTTGAACCGCTCGACAGAGTTGAACCAGGTCAGCGGGTCGGCCCCTTTAGCCGAGGCCAACTTGCGGTCTTTGATCACCCAGCCCAGGCCGCCGTTGTAGGCAGAAAGGATCAGCGCCGCCTGTTCGCAGGAACTACGCGCCCGGATGCGGCTCGCCAGCCAGCGGTCATAGGTGACAAGAGCCTGCATGGACCAAATCGGGTTATACGGTTCGACCTTGCCGAGGGCTTTGGGGAACAGCTCGGCAAGCCAAGTGGCGGTCGAGGGCATCACCTGGCCCAAGCCTTGCGCACCGACGGGCGACTTCGCGTCGAACTTCCAGCGGCTTTCCTGGTGGATCTGTGCGGCGAAGGTGGATACCGGGGCATCAAGGCCCCACTCAGCCTGGGCGATGCGAGTCAGGTCGCGGCGGTAGCGGTCGGCTTGGTCCGGAATCTCGGCCTTGGCTGGTGGGCAGGCAGCCAGCGCCACGAGCAAGCCCATGCAAGCCGCCGCTATATATAGAAGGGAGCGAGAGCGCCGCATGTCAGAGCCCTAACGTCAGGCCGAGGACGCAGCCCAGCACGACCAGGGCGCGGCGTATGCCTGCCATGGAACGCTCGCAACTGGGCACCATGTCCGGCCGGGCATAAGGGAACAGCGCCCGATCCAGCCAGTAACCCAGCACACAGCCCAGCGTCACCAGGCCACATTTATAGAGGACAACAGGCAGTTTGGTTGGGGCGACGATAGCCAGGCTGAACAGCAAGGCAAAGGTGATCAACGCCCAAAAGGTCATACGAGGCGTGCGCGGACGCCGCTTCTGTGCGGTAGAAGTCATGGGAATACTCGCGGTGATTGAAGAGTGGCACGCAGAGCGGCCAGATGATTTGCGGCCACCACGGCGTCACCGGGAATATGGACGGGCGCCCGGTATTCGGCGAAGGTTGGTGTGATGGCTCTTACAGCGGGGCGTAACTTCTCCTGTTCACGAACGTGCTGTTCTGTGCGAGCTTCGGCTTGCGAGATATGCGACTGCACCAACTCCCGCCAGTCGGCCGGAACCTTGGCCCATAACACCGCACGCGCAGCGTCATCCCCGGCAGCTTGAATGAGCTGGGCGAACTGGCGCGGCCGCTGGGGCCGAGAGACTTTTGGGGAAGCGGGAGCGGAATGCATGATGCGAACCTGCCGTTAGGGGAACGGTGCCAGCTTCGCGTATAGGGGGGAGGGGTTGAGTATCAGCGGGGTTTAAGAAAAAGCCCCGCTCGGTGGCGGGGCTAGATGTTTGCTGAACCGGATTTAAGTCGGGCCCAATAAGCCGTTGTCACGACCGGCCTGAATGGTCTTGTACGCACCGATATGGGTAAGCCCACTCTCGCTTTTGGTTGGAACTCTCAACGTCATATACATTGCAAGCACACTCCCGCAATTCCAATCAGACTTACCATCTCCAAGCGCACTATAAACAACGTCAAGTAACTCATAATGGGTGATCGGGATCTGTGCAGCGTCCAGCTTTTGGCGAGTCACGATAATCATGTTACCGATGTTTTCTGCTTCCTGACCTTTGGCAAGGTTGTTGTGGCATTGCTGAGCTGCGCGCTGAGTCATTTCAAGCAACTGCTCTTTTCTTTCTACGGTTGCTGTTACTCCGCGCTCCTGGTCTTTTTCCGCAAAGATGGTAGCGATAGAGGAAGTGGTATACGTCTGTGCGAACGCATTTGAACCAAGTGCCAGCAGGACGGCTAATGCCACTACGTTCCTTTTCATCAGTGCAAAGTCCCTTCGTCAAACCCAAAAAGATCAGGCTCGCTCTTGCGATGCAGCGCCCGTTGTCGGCGAATGATGTCATAAATGGTCTGGTTCGCAAGGTCGTACTTGCTGACCAGTTCCGGGATCTTAATGACGTTATCCTTCCAGTCCCGATAAATCATGGCATCGCGTAGCGCTCGTTTGAGTGCATCTCCGCGTGGCAAGTACACCACTCGACCACCCATCACAGAACAAATCGCAAAGACAACATGCCGGGCCAGTTCGGCGGCTTCCACACCCGGCTTGATTTCGACCAGGAGCTTGGCCTCGGCGATTTCTACCATTTCTCGTAATGAGCCCTCCCAGCGGGATATAACCGTAGGGTCTTGCATGTTTGCCAACACCTTCTTGGCGTCCAGTTGATCGATGTCATCCGGGAACAGTTCTTCGTTCATCGCTCCGGTCTCCCATGTCGGCGGGCATCGTAAGTCAATGCCGCAACCATTTTTTGCAGTTGCCCAGGGTCGAGCCATTCCACGCGTTCGACCTTGAACATTCGCAAGGCCATTCCATCGGCATACGCCCAGGAGCGTTTGGCCTCGGCGAGAAATGCCTCTATCTTGCCCACCAGCTTTTCCCGGTCTGGCGCCGCTATCGGTGCTTTTCGGCCCTGCTTTTTAACCTGTGTAGGCTCCCATCCCAACCGGGCGAACTCGGCCAGAACAGCGCCGGTCTGGCGTGGGTTGAGGTCTTTGGCCGAACGCACACCTGCCACGCGAACTAGCAAGGCGCGGTAGGTTTCGTCATCGAGACCGAGGTCTTTCTTGGCGATATGGATTTTGCTCAATTGCAGGTTTCGTGTGCTCATTGTCTCCCTCCTTTGATCAATACCTGGAACGCTGCCGGGTCGCTGCGGGACAGTGCCGCGACACCATGAATTGTCATGGTGAGCGCATGTTCTGCTTCGTCGAACTGCCCCGCAGTGCGGATCTGTTCCAGCTCGTTTTGGGTACCGCTGTAGATTTCCATCTTGAGCTTGCTGGCCCCCATAGCCAGGCGTTTGTCACTCTCACGCTTACGCTGGGCACGTTTACGCTCGCGTGCGAGGCGGGTTTTACGCTGCTGGGGTGTTTCGTCTGTCATGGGTGGCTGCTCATCAGTACCGGACAACCACGTCCGGCAGACCGCCCCAGCACGCCGGGGCGGTTTCACTTAATGCAGGGCGAGTTGTTCCTGACCGTTGACGCCGTGGTTCAGACGCACATCGCCAGCCGCAAGAACGCCGTGCATAGCGTCAGTCATGGCGCGCATACCATTGCTCTTGTTGGCATTGCGGTCGCGGCAATCAAGCTTTTCCGTTTCGGAGTGGTGCTTGAGCATGTACGCCGTTGTTGCCGGTGACGGTTCATCATTGCCAGCAAACGCCATGACCTGTCGGCGTACCGCCGACACCCAAGCGCTACAGAACACGTCGGCGCGCTTGGTCTTGGTCGCTGGCTTACAGCGCTTCAACTGGGTGCTGATGAAGTCACGGCGGGACTGGCGGACCTGGCGGAGCAGTAACGCCATGGTGTAGCTCGCCAGCTCTGCCAGCTCGCCAATGAAGCGCCATTCGCCAATGCCTGCCATGAACAAAACTTTGCAGGCGTAGGCTTGAGTGACAGCACCAACCAGGTTGGCTTCCCATTGAGGCGGCGTCATTTTCGAACCACTGCGAGCAGCGCATTCGAATACCTCAGATAGCTGGATGTCCGATTCTTCTAGGCGGTACTTTTCCATCAAGGCGCGGGCCTGGCGCATGGCTGCGGCGGCTTCGTGGGGGTTATCGCTGGCTGCCAGGCGCAGTAGCTTCTTGATTTTTTCTAGGGCTCTGTTGTGATCCATAGCGTTAGCTCTCAAGGATTCGGGTGATGCTAGTGTTGTTCGCCAGCAGGTGTTTTTTCAGGGAGTTGAAGCTTTTCCAGGACCAGTCATAAGTGATGAACTTGACCGTCTCAGCCTCGGCGGCTTTGCGCTTGCCCCATGTTTTTCGGTAGAACTCGATATCCTTTTTGGTATGAAGAGCACGAGTTACCTTGCGATAAAAACGGCGAGCTTCTTCATGCTTCGGCTCGCCGGATCTGTTGTCGCAATCCAACCAGGCCCCCTTCAAATAGCCGTTCACGTAGACCAGCGTTGACCAGCTTTTTTTGGTGCTGTCAGTTTGCTGTGATAGGTAGATCTCGAACCCATCACACTTGAGCGTCATGCCGCCCCACGGGCTTGCCATCTGCTCTTTCAATGCATCCCAGTCGGCTTGTTCCATCTTTTCCTCGGCTGCTCATCAGTACCAGGCAACCACGCCTGGCAGACCGCCCCGGTTGGCCGGGGTGGTTTCGCTCAGTGAAGGGTTGTAGTGGTGGGTTGCCAACGGCACGCAGGGACAGTGCCCAGCATCTTTTCGCTGGCGACCAGGTCAAACACCTTGTTGAAAATGCGTACGGCTTCTGACTGTTTGGGTGCACCCAGCGGGTTGGTAGGAACCCCCGTCATATCAATGGCTACTGAGGGCCTGCCGTTGTCTTCGCGGCGGTCTTCAAGGGTGAGAGTTATCTTGGCCATGTGGGCTCCTAGCGTTGCTTGTGGAAGGTGATGTGGTAGTCACGGGCGACCTGGCGAACGTACTTTTCGGTCATGTGGTGTTTACGAGCGATCCATTTGGGGGCGTTGCCCATGGCGGCGTCCGCCATGATCAATGCCGCGTGCTTGCCGACATCCAACGGACAGACGTTGGTCTCGGGGACTTCCATCGGGGCCACGGGCGCAAAAAGATGGGCATAAACCGGCGACCGCTCCGGGTTAATGGTGAACGTCGCCGGGGCGTTGCTCATCTGGTGACCGACTTGCTGGACTGCGCCGCCGTGCTTGAGAAATTCCGCGGTCAATCGGTCGAGGTTGGCGCGCTCGATGTCGTGTTGCGGTGAATGCATCGGAAGGGGATCGCGGCGGGTATCGTGATAGCGCTCCACAATTACACCCCCGCAATATCAAGGCTGATGGGCTCGTATTGGTCGGTATCCCCGACACGTTGGTAGACGCGGATGTAGGACTTGGAGCCAACTACCTGGCAGGCGTCGCCAATGGCTTGCATGGCGCGCTGCCAGCGCTCATCGGTAATTTCCATCCGGCGCAATGCCAAGACACGGGCCGTGCGGATGTCGCCTTTTTGGTCAGTCCGAAAGGCGTCATTGACCAGCGTGACCACTTCGGGCCGTGCTCCGGTGGTCCAGTCGCGTAGGCACTCGTCAATCAATGCCCGTGCAGCCTGGAGGCGCTCGTCGAAGGCGATGCTTTCCTGGACGGCGCGCATGATCTTGTAACGACCATCAAAGCTAATCAGGCTGACGTTGCCTTTCTTGCCGCCGATCTGAGCGCCGTATTGCTCGGCGCTGAGTTCTACGAATGCTTCGATGTCGCCAAATGCAGCGGCCTTGAACTTCGCCAGCACGGTGCTTGCCTCGCGTGCCTGCTTGACCAGGTCAAGCACCAGGGCATCGCGTGCCAGATCTATAGGCTTGATCAGAACCTCTGGAATCAGGCGTTTCTGCGCGTCGACCCGGTAACCTTCGGGAATGATTTGTTGTTGTGTCATTGCAAATGTCCTCAGTGGAGAGTCGGACGCGACCAGTCGGCAGGACGGGTAGCGCTGATGGGTTCGCGCCATTCCAGGGTTACGCCCTGGAACTGCACGTTGTAACGGGTGCTACCTGCCGAAACGTGGCGCATGTAGCCTTCGCGGTCGGCTTGGCCGAGAAGGCGGTTGCCGTCTTCTGGACCAATTACTAAGAGGTTGTGGGCCGGGCAAAACCCCAATATGCGGATGCCATGCGCCTGCAACTTGCGCGCAGCGGCGTTGAACACGCGCAGACGGTCGGCCAGGGTCGGGGTCAGGACTTTCAACGAGGTGCGGTTAGTGGAGGCGAGCATGGGCGTTCTCCTGGTTGCAGCAGTCGGGATTGATTGGGCAGTGTTGGCAGGCGCGCCAGTGCTGCATCGCCTGCGGGTTATGAGTAGGCGCCGGTTTTTCGCGGTAGCTTTGGCACTGATCGCTAGTGACGGTCTCGTCCAGGGCGACACATTCAATACGGCCTAGGGTTTCCATCACCCGCCGCTCGACACCAGCTGTACTGGGCGATGCATAGCGGTTGGAAAGGATCAGGCTGACGGCCGTGCGGCTCATGCCAATGCGCTGGCTGGCCTTGGTTTTATTGCTGGCGGCAACTTCGGCAGCGAGCAGGCGCACGAACAACGGCACCTCATTGCCCCAGGCGGAAAGGTTGACCTGGTTCATCGGGTCACCTCCTGGTCAGCCTTACGCCACACCACCTGATCCAAGTTCGGGTCGTAGACCTGGTCGAAGTCACGCTGGTAGATGGGGTGTTTAGGCCCGGTATAACGCGACGGCACCAGGCGAAAGCGGGTCTTAAAACCTGCTGTTCCGCCTCTGCGGGTCACGTAGCCAGCCTTTGCCAGGCCCGACAAGTAAACCTGAGCGCCGACCTCACTTATGGACACGCCGTTAACGCTGGCGGTGGCTGCGGCCTCGGCGGCGGTGAATTCACCGAGGATGCGCAATGCCCGCCAGATATTTTCCACACCGCCAGCATGGGTCGTTCGCTTACCGTGATGGTTAACCCGTGGGGCTTCGACACCCTCGTCCTTGAGTAACGTCCATTCGGAATCGCGGCGGTCGATGTTGCGGACTTTGCTCACAATCCCGGCCTTTTCCATATCTCGGAAATAGGCACGTACCGCTTGATCGTCCTGGTTCGATTTGCGTGCAACAGCGTAGGTTGTCAGTGCTTTAGGCCCGGCGTTGACAGCGCGGATAGCTTCCCAAATGTATTGGCGTGGGGACTTGCCGCCCACCATCACCAAATCGGCTCTGATTCTTGGCATCCCTCAAGCCCTCCGCGACGGCGCTTCGCCGGTGAACCAGCTATCAGAACCCCAGCCAGCAAGGTCGATACTGTCAAGGCAGCGGGCGCGGGCCTCGCCGTAGACCTTGTACAGGTTGACCGCTACACGACGCAGGCAGCCATCCACCTTCTTGCGCAAGTCCTCCAGCAAGTCATCGGCGAAGTGCAATTCGGGGTAGCTGGATTCGGCCAATGCCCGCAGATCGTCGAGCGTGGCACGTTGCGCAGGCACCCACTCAAGCACTCGGTTATGCAGGCGCTCAAGCTTTGCCAGGCTACTGGGCACACGTTCTTCGCCGATCAGAACGATGGTCCCTTCGCTGGCGTTGTAAATATCGGTCAGGACGTTGGCTACGGCCTTTTCGAGTAGGTATTGCACGTCGTCAATCAACAACGGGCGACCGCTCTTGGAAAGCTGTTCGGCGACTTGGTCGACCATTACCGACATGGTGGAGGCTGGTTGGATGCTCATCTCGCGGAGGATGGCGTGCAGAAAAGCTTTTTTGCTCCAGGTGTCGCGACACTCCACGTAGTAGGCACGGTGCTGGTTTGCGGCGAAGGCAGCACCGACGCTTTTACCCAGGCCACTTGCTCCGTACATCACCACCACGCCAGGCAATCCCTGTGGGCGGTTGTTAGTTCGTGCGATAGCGGCAGACAAGAGGCCGACATTGGTCAGGGGGACAATCTTGGGAACACTCATAATTCGACTCCTAAAGGTCTTGGGTTAAGCGCGGGCCTGCTCGGCGAACGCGAACATTTGCTGTATCGAGGTGAAGTCCGGGTGCTGCGGGTAGCGGGAATGCCATTGGGTTTCTTCTGGTGACAGCGACTCGCCGCTGGTGAGACGGGCGTCGAGCTGGTTCCAGAGTCGATAGCGGGCGGTTGGATCGGTGGGTAAGTCGAAAGCTTTAGGTTTCGGCGCTGACAGTTCGGCGAACTGGCGAGCTTCGGCCATCTGCTCAAGACTGAGCTGCGCCGATGGCGCGGTGGACGGCGCGATCATTTCCACGCGCTTGCCGGTCAAGGTTTCAAGCTTGTCTAAGGCACGCTTCATCTGGCCGCTTTCGCGCTTGTCGTAAGCCTTTTCGATCATCGCCTTCGGCATGTAATCGCTGGCATTGCCATCCACCAAAGCCTCACCGATCAGTTCGCCTTCCAGGGTCCGAACCCACACACGGGAAGCGTCACGGACGTCGTAAGCCAGGCGGATGTCATCGCCATGAAAGCTGCGCAACGCATCAAGGAAGTAGGTTTCGCCTGCCCAGGTGACTTCGCCACGACGTGTCGGCCGGACGACTTGTGGGCGCGACAGGTCGTTGAGCAGTTCGGCCGGAGCGATAATTGGCTCCCAGCCTTCGGCGCGTGCTGCTTCCCACGCTTCGTTCGGGCTCATGTGGCGCAGCTTGCCGGTCAGCGGGTCGCGGAACTTGGCGAGCCCCCTGTGCGGACTGTTGTTGTAGGTTTCAATCTCGTATTCGACACCGGCCATGAACTCGGCGAAGGTCGGAATCAAGCGGGTACGGCCAGTTTCGCGCAGCTCTTTGCGACCAATCCGATGCACTTTCGTGCCTGCATGTTTGTCCATGTCGGCGCCGATATAGCTGGTCAACTTCTTGGCTGCGTTTACCCAAATAGTCTGGTGGGAGCGCTCGATAAGACCCCGCGCCTGGCTGTTGTAAGGCAGTGCATGAGTCATGGTGCCGCCAAGCCGGTCAACTACTTCGCGGACGGTGTCGTTGGCAAAGCCTGAACCGTTATCGACGTAGAACATTGCGAACATGCCGTGTTGCATGGCGTCACGTAGGGCGTCCATCACTCCGATGGTGGACTCTGCCTCACCAATCGAAATGCCAATGGCCTTCCGTGTTGCGACATCAAGAACGGTGGTTGCTTCCGGGCGGTACGGCTTGCCGGTACGAGGGTTCAGCACCTCGGCGTCAAACTTGTGACCGTCCGCGGTGAATACGTCGCAGGGGTACATGCTCTTGGTGGAGCGGCGCTTGAACGGTTGCAGGGCTTTGAGTTCCTGCGGTGTACGACGGCCACGCTCGCGGGCTTCGGCACTCAGCTTATTAAGGAAGCGACGCACGACGTGGATGCTGGGCCGTTCGGCCGGGTTCTTGAGGGCAAACTCGGCATAGGCCGATTCGACGCTTGGCTTGGTTGGGCGCTGGTAACAGGCAAGGAATGACGCTGCCCATGCAGGCAAACTCATGTCCTTTTGACGGCGAGCAGGTGCGAGACCGGTTTCACCCTCTTTGCGGTAGTCGGCCAGCCAGCGCTTGAGCGTACGCTCGCTCAAAGAGCGGTCGCCGGTCTTGCGGTCGTTGGCGCGCTGCACCAATCCATTTAAATAGGGGGTGAGCTGTTCTGCTTTTGCCAGGGAAACCAAGGTGTCGATGGCGCGTTGCTGGCTGATGGTCTGGCTCATGCGTTCGATTTCACGCACGAAGGCCAGTCGAGCGGTCATCACAGAGCGTTGATCTTCGCTTAGGCGTGACGCAGAAACGGTGTCACGCTGAACAGATATTGAATCTGTAAGCGGTGTGCATTCAGGTTCAGCCTCGGACACGGAGGCGGCGATTAGCGCGGCCTGAGTTTCTGGCGGCAGAGCTGCAAAGCGATACTCGACAGCCTTACTGCCAAGACGGCCCTGGCCTTCCCATCGTTCGCGTTTAGCACGTATCTGAATTGCCCGCTCTGTTCCAGGCATCCCAGGCAGACCAGCCAGCTCACGGGCGGAGTACCAATTATGCATGGCCGTCACCCAGCATCTTTTTAAGCTCGCGTGCTTGCCTGGTCGCGTCAGCGGCGACACGCGCTAGACGGCCCAGCTCAGCATTGAGAGCATCACGACCGTAAGCCACGCGGCCACCACGCTGCTCAACGAGCCAGTCCGTTAAAACGTGACTGCTACATACCTCTTCAAGCAGCGGTGCCCTATAGAACGGCAGGTTATGGTCTGTTCGGGCTGGGCTCGACCACGCATCAAGCATGTGCTTGCTGACGTCATCGCCGGAAAGGCGGGACATGCGTGCGCCAATTTCATAACGGTCCAGATCGGAACCTTTCAGAATCTCGCTGATCAGTTCACTGACCTGCGCTGCATTGTTGCCATTCCCTGGGATAGCCAGAACTGGCTGGGGAACAGAGAAGATGTCTAACGTACGATCGTCCTTTACACGGCGCATGTTTATCCCTCCGTACCGGTTTTACGGTGTCGAAGGGCATAACCTGGGTTATGCTCTTGGCTAGAAGTTGCGTTGTGTTCAGCACGCTGTACCCGAATACGGTGTGGAGTGCCGTTTGCGTTCCAACGTTCGGGCCACAGGTCGATTGGCTTGAGGCCGAGCGCACGCGCAATGGCTCGCTCCATTCGTGGATATGCGGTGCGCTTGGCGTTTTTGACGGCAGCGTCTGTAACGTCAAGCTCACGCGCCAATGTGGCGAGTGACGTACCTCTGGTACGAAGTTGGTATTTGATCCATTCCCATCGCTGGGCTGGGTCAAGCGGGATTTCGGTTTTGTTCATGCCTAGCGTCCATTCATAAACACCGGCAAGGGTGTTTTTTTGGGATGTCTAACGTTACCTAGGGCATAAACATAGCCAAATATAACTACGTGGTAAAGCGAAAAATGGCTTTTCGCTTTCCATCTTTGGCTAGATGGTGGTTAATTTTGTCTATCTCTTTGATCTGTAAGGCTTTATCGAGAAAGCGAAATTTCGCTTTGTGCAGGGATGCCGTTTCGGATAGCTCAAGGGAGAAAGCGAAATGAGTGAAGGGCTTGCGGAGCGTATTCGGCAATGCGCCGAGATAGCAGGAAGTGGCGATGAGCTGGCGCGACTTACCGCTATCCCCAGACGCACTCTTGAGTATTACCTCACCGGCCAGAGTGAGCCCAAGGTGGCGCGGTGTGTAGACATCGCTAAGGCGGTCGGTGTCGACATTGGCTGGCTGGCTTCTGGTGAGGGGGAGAAGTTGAAAGGAGCCGCGTCCCAGTCTGTTGCGGAGGACAAGTACGCCTACGTGCCGCTGTACGATGCGCACTGTAGTGCGGGGCACGGCGCTTGGAGCGAAGGGGCCACTGTCCTAACCCAGCTTGCGTTCACGGCGTACTCGCTTCGCAAGCAAGGCCTGGACGCAGCGCGACTGTCCGCAATCCGAGTGGACGGGGATTCGATGGAGGGCCTGCTAAGCGATGGCGATACTGTGATGATTGACCACAGCCGCAGTACGCTTGAGGGAGAGGCTGTCTATGTTATCCGGCTGGATGACCATCTCTATGCGAAGAGGCTCCAGCGGCAGTTCGACGGGTCCATTCACATCATCAGTGAGAACAAGGCCTACCGCGATATGGTTGTCCCCAGGGAGCAGTTGAACGATCTGGAGATAATTGGGCGCGTGGTATGGGCTGGCGGCTGGATTTGACTCGCAAGGTATAATATCAACCTACAGAGGCGGCGTTGACGCCCGGTGCCAAAGGTTCCGCCAAACTGGCACCAGGCCAACGCCTCAACTCAATTTTATCTGTCTATTGCTTCGCGACGCTTTGGCATTGGTTTGAGTAACAGCGCATTCCTCAACCCCTTGCCCCGCCTGGCCTGTCGCACTATCTCCCGCCATATCCCGGTTCATCCCACTGACTTCCTACCAGTGCCATATCTAGAACCTCCCCACACGTCTAGAGGTATCTACACAACTTCGAGGCGACGCTGGATCTGTGGCGAGGGAGCTTGCTCCCGTGACGGCCTGACAGCCGATGCCAATCTACCCTGACACCCCGCGATCAACCTGTGGGAGCGGGCTTGCTCGCGAAGGCGGGCTGGCAGTCAACACAGTTGTATTGTGTACATATCCATTCCTGCGGTAACGGCCACTTAGGGTTCCGCCCTGACGGCGGCTCACTTTTGAAAAGCGCAAAAGTAAGCAAAACGCTCTTGCCCCACCACTCGGCACCTCGCCTAGGCTCGGTGTGCCCGTAATCCGCCAGTGATTTGGGGGGCCGCCGCCACGCGCCATCCATGGCGCGGGGCGGCTAAACCGGCATCCCTGCCGGTTTACCCCCCAAATCCCTGTCGAATTCCGGCCAGCGTGGTTTAACGGGGCGCCTAAGATCAAAAGCAGATCAAGAGCGACTCGCTTCGCATCGTGGTTACCGTCTGCTGTTACAACCCACAAAGTTGTGTAGATACCTATGGTCATCGCAGGCAAGCCAGCTCCCACAGTTTGGACCGCGGGGTCTCAGGTAGATCAGCGCCGGCTGGCAGGCCGTCACGGGAGCAAGCTCCCTCGCCACAGGCCAGCGTCGGGTTATGCGTCTAGCGCTGTGACAACACACTGGCCAGCAACCCCGGGAAGCGGCTCTCCAGCTCGTCACGGCGCAACGAGTTCATATGGGTGGTGCCCACATTGCGCGTGTGCACCAAGCCCGCATCGCGCAATACCCGGAAATGATGGGACATGCTGGACTTGGGCCGCCCCCCGTCCAGTTCGCCACAGGTCGCCTCTGGCACGTTGGCCAGGTAGCGCACGATGTCCAGGCGGACGGGGTCGCTCAAGGCGTACAGCACACGCTCAAGCGTCAATTCCAGCGGGGTAGGGTGTTTGAAGGCTCGCATGGGGCGGATCATAACAGGGGGGTAGCGTTCAATACCATAGTTCGATTACCATCGAACTATCGAATCAATCACCCCTTCCTGGAGCTCCCAATGTCGGCCTTGTTCGAACCGTTCAAACTTAAAGACGTGACCTTGCGCAATCGCATTGCTATTCCACCGATGTGCCAATACATGGCCGACGACGGCATGGTCAACGACTGGCACCACGTGCACCTGGCCGGCATGGCCCGTGGCGGTGCCGGCCTGCTGGTGGTCGAAGCTACTGCGGTCGCCCCAGAAGGGCGCATTACCCCAGGCTGCGCCGGCATCTGGAGCGACGCCCACGCCCAGGCATTCGTGCCCATGGTCAAGGCCATCAAGGCCGCAGGTTCGGTGCCGGGCATTCAGATCGCCCACGCCGGCCGCAAAGCCAGCGCCAATCGCCCCTGGGAAGGTGATGACCACATCCCGGCCTCTGATGCCCGTGGCTGGGAAACCATCGCTCCGTCTGCTATCGCGTTCGGTGCCAACCTGCCCAACGTACCCCGTGCCATGACCCTGGAAGACATCGCCCGCGTGCAGCAGGACTTCGTCGATGCGGCCCGCCGTGCTCGCGATGCCGGCTTTGAATGGATCGAGCTGCACTTCGCCCACGGCTACCTGGGCCAGAGCTTTTTCTCCGAACACTCCAACCAGCGTACCGATGCCTACGGTGGCAGCTTCGACAACCGCAGCCGCTTCCTCCTCGAAACCCTGGCTGCGGTGCGTGAAGTCTGGCCAGAAAACCTGCCGCTCACCGCTCGGTTCGGTGTGATCGAATACGACGGCCGTGATGAGCAGACCCTCACCGAGTCGATCGAACTGGCCCGCCGTTTCAAGGACGGTGGCCTGGACCTGCTGAGCGTCAGCGTCGGCTTTACCATTCCTGACACCAACATTCCGTGGGGCCCAGCTTTCATGGGCCCAATCGCCGAGCGTGTACGTCGTGAAGCCGGTATCCCGGTGACGTCAGCCTGGGGCTTCGGCACACCGCAACTGGCGCAAGGCGCGTTGCAGGCCGGGCACCTGGACTTGGTTTCGGTGGGGCGCGCACATTTGGCCGACCCGCATTGGGCCTACTTTGCCGCCAAGGAGCTGGGCGTGGACAAGTCCTCCTGGACTTTGCCGGCACCTTACGCGCATTGGTTGGAACGCTATCGCTGAGGTAAGCCTGCGCGTTGCATGAGCCACTCGATTGAGTGGCTTTTTTTCGCCTGTTGTTTTTCGCGACCTGCGCGGCGAAAAATAACAAATGAGAACCGATATCAAACGAGAATGCCCTGATATATGATGCGCGGCGAATTCTTGGCAGGTTTGCCGCCCCATCTGGCTCATTCACTAGGTTCTACACCCATGCGTCGTACCCTGATTTCCATCTGTGTGCTCCAGGCGTTTTCCCCCTTCGCGTGGGCAGAGCAGGTGCCTGCCGAGAACGCCAGCATCGAACTGCAAGCCACCAATGTCACCGCCACCGCGGACCTTGAGTCGGCCCAAGGCCCCGTGCAGGGCTACCACGCCACACGCTCAGCCAGTGCGACGCGCACCGACACCTCTATTCATGAAACCCCGCAGTCCATCAGCGTGGTGTCCAAGGACGTGGTCGAAGACCTCGGTGCAACGCGCCTGCAGGATGCCCTCGATTACGCCGGCGGCGTGGGCCGTGCCAACAATTTCGGCGGGCAGGGCCTGACCACCTTTACCGTGCGCGGCTTCACCACCGGTGAGTTCTACCGCAATGGGTTCCCGATCAACCGCGGTTACCCGAACATGCCGGACGCCAACACCATCGAGCGTCTTGAAGTGCTGCGCGGCCCCGCGACCATGCTCTACGGCCGTGGCGACCCGGGCGGTACCTTCAACGTGGTGTCCAAGCAGCCGCTGGCCGAACGCACCGTCACCCTGGGCAGCCAGCTCAATGACCAGGGCATGAAGCGCGGCACCCTGGATGCCTCCGGCCCACTGGACGAGGAAGGCCGCCTGGCCTATCGCCTGAACATGGTGGGCGAGGGCGGCGACACCTTCCGCGATCACGTCGAGACGGAACGCTACGGCGTGACGCCGGTAATCACCTGGCAGGCCACCGATGACACCAAGGTGACCTTCGAAGGCGATTTCCTGCGCAACAACCACCCGCTGGACCGTGGCCTCACGCGCTTCCCCAACCAGCGCGGTACGCCCTCGCATGATACGTTCTGGGGCGACAAGGACGCGGGCAAGCTGCATAACGACAACAACATGGCGCAACTGCGTTTTGAGCATGCGCTGAGCGACAACTGGACCCTGGGCGGCGGTTTCCAGTGGTTGGACGGCAGTTTGAAAGGCAATGCCATCGAAGCCAACGGGCGGGATAGCCTGGGCGCTGACGGCCGCACGCTGCAACGCAACTTCAACTACCGCAAGCTGGAATGGACCGACAAGGACTATCAGCTCAACCTGACCGGGCACTTCTCCACTGGCGGCTTCGATCACACTTTGCTCACCGGTATCGAGTACGAGGATTACGACTACAAATCGATCATCCAGCGTTCAAGCGCCGTTGCGGGTACTTACCCCATCGATATTTTTGATCCGGTGTACGGTCAAACCCGTCCGGCGCTGACCCGTACGCCGACCCATGATAAAGAGAACCTCAAGACCTACGCCGCTTTCGTGCAGGACCAGGTCGCACTCACCGAACGTCTGAAAGTACTGGCCGGTGCGCGCTTTGAGCGTTTCGAGCATGATTACCAGAACTATGTAGGTAAAAGCTGGCAGGCCGCCGACAACGCCGTCACCCCACGCGTGGGTGTGATCTACGACCTCACCGACACCGTCGCGGTCTATGCCGATGCTGCGCGTTCGTTCAAGCCCAACACTGGCGCCAGCCGCGAAGGCGGTGGTTTTGCGCCGGAGAAAGGCAAGTCCTACGAGATGGGCATCAAGTGGGAGGCGCTGGACCGGCAGTTGAGCGTGGATGCGGCGATCTATCAGATCGAGAAGAAGAACGTGCTGACCACCGACCCCGTGGACAATACCTTCAGTGTCGCGGCCGGCCAGGTGCGCAGTCGCGGGTTCGACCTCAATGTGGCAGGCAACCTCACGCCCGAATGGCGCGTGATCGGCGGCTATGCCTACGTAGATGCGGAAGTTACCCGTGATAACACGTTGCGCTCCGGCACACGCTTGATGAACATCCCGCGCAACAGCTTCAGCCTGCTTAACGTCTACGAGTTCCAGGACGGCGCGCTCAAAGGCCTGGGCCTGGGCGTCGGCGGCAAGTACGTCGACCAGCGCGCCGGCCAGACTGCTAACACGGCATTCTCCATGGACGCTTATACCGTGGTCGACTTGCTCGGCTACTACAAGGTCAATGAGCATGTGCGCTTGAACCTGGATGTGAAAAACCTGTTCAACCGCGAGTATGAAGAAGGCGCGTTCGGCAATATCTACGCCTACCCCGGAGCACCGCGCACTGTGCAGGTGGGCATCGCCTACACCCTGTGATGAACAGCGTCGATATGTGGAAGCTGGCTTGCCTGCGATGACCATAGGTATCTACACAACTTAGTGGACTGTAGCAGCGGACGGTAACCACGATGCGAAGCGAGTCGCTCTTGATCTGCTCTTGATCTGCTTTTGATCTTGATCTTAAGCGCCCCGTCAAACCACGCTGGCCGGAATTCGACAGTGATTTGGGGGGTAAACCGGCAGGGATGCCGGTTTAGCCGCCCCGCGCCATGGATGGCGCGTGGCGGCGGCCCCCCAAATCACTGGCGGATTACGGGCACACCGAGCCCAAGCGAGGTGCCGAGTGGTGGGGCAAGAGCGTTTTGCTTACTTTTGCGCTTTTCAAAAGTGAGCCGCCGTCAGGGCGGAACCCTAGGTGGCCGTTACCTAAATAACGGATATATACCCGGTCCAACTGTGTCGCCTGTCAGGCCGCCTTCGCAGGCAAGCCAGCTCCCACATTTGGATCTTGGGAGCGCCAGGTAGATAGGCGCTGACCGTAGGCCGTCACGGGAGCAAGGGGCCCTGCCTCCTATTCACCTGTGAGGTTTGACAGTAGACACTGGCCCTTGATCGAGGGATGTTTGCCCCTAACGTGCCAGTGCAGCAGTCGGCGCTCATTGCTTTTCGAAGCCACGTTTAATAGGGATATTAAAAATGGAACGGGAACTGATCGACGAAGTTGAAGAGCTCGGCGTTTTTCAAGGTAGTTGTCGCGTCCACCGTCGCGCTACGCGATTTTTATTACCACGGTCAGCTCCCTTTCGGGGTTCAGATACACCGTCCCGATAGGGTTCCAGTTGCGTGTCTCTCCTGACCATCGTTCCGGTCTTTTCTCTCTGGCCTGCCGGTATATCGCATCTCGACGAGCCAAGATTTCTCGGTCTTTTCCTTCATGACGTTGAGCCGGTGTTACGAAGCGGATCCGGCTATGACGGTGCACGGTGTTGTACCAGGTCATAAAATTCCTCACCCAGATACGCGCATCATCCAGGCTGGTAAACCCTGCCTGTGGCCACTGCGGGCAGTATTTCAGTGTCCTGAACAGTGATTCCGAGTACGGGTTGTCGTTGCTAACCCGTGGTCGACCGCGAGACGGCGTGATGCCCAGGTCATACATCTTGGTCAGTAACGTCACCGATTTCATTGGTGCACCATTGTCCGAGTGAAGCACCAGCGGCTGGCGCCAACACTTCTCCTGAGTCACGCTTCGTTGCAGCAACGCTGCCGCCTTTTCCCCGCTCTCGGCTTCATAAACTTCCCAGCCCACGGCTTTTCGGCTGTAGATGTCTTCGATCAGATAGAGATAGTAAAATTTCCCGCGAACCGGGGACGGCAGGTAGGTGATGTCCCATGACCACACCTGATTAGCTGAAGTCGCTGCGTAAGTGGTCGGTGCCTCATGGCGATGCGGTCGCTTGGCTCTGGATCGGTGATGCTGCTGACCTGCCGCATGCAGCACACGATAAAAAGTCGCCTCCGAGGCTACATATCTTCCTTCATCGGCCAATTGCGGCACGATCTGGCTTGGCGGGAGGTGCGCGTAAGCTTTGCTGTTGCACAGCGTCACGATGCCTTGTCGCTCAAGCTCACTGAGCGCGTTGTTCGGTATCGGCCTGAGCGTCGTCGTGCGTCCATCTGCCAAGAGTTCTTGCGGCAAGCTCCAGCGTTGCAGCGTCCTCAGTGAAATGCCTACCTCCTGACAAGCAGGCGCCCTGCGGGCGCCCGCCAGAATGGCTTCATTAAGCCAATCAACGAGTAAATACCGTTCTGGCAACAAGGTCAGGTGGCCTCGTCGTCGCTCCCCCAGTAGGCATTGAGCTTTTTTCGTAGTACCAGTAAAGCCGCTGTTTCAGCCAGGGCTGCATCTTTGCGGCGCAACTCACGTTCAAGTTCACGGATACGATTTTTATCATCTCGTGACTGTCCGGAGCTTGCAGTTTTCGCGGTTGACTGTTTCGTGCTGCCGGCAATAAAAGCGTTGCGCCAATCGGTTATTTGCTCGGGAAAAATACCTTTTCGTCGGCAGTACTCACCGATTTCCAGTTCCGATAGCGAACCTGTTTCTATGATGATCGCCAGCTTGGATTCGGCTGACCAATTTTCGGCCGGTTGCTTGGCATCGGACAATTGCGTTCCTCTGGCGGCAGCTTGTTTGCGCCAATAATGGAGAGACATATCGCTACAACCTTCGCGCCGAGCGACCTCCGCCGCCGAGAGGCTCAGGGGCGGAAGCATCATTTTCAGCAGCGCAGCTTTACGTTCTTCTGAATAGAAAGGCATGACCATACTCTTGCCGCCCCCGGAATGCTTTTCAAAAAGCGGGGGACACGACAACTACCCTGACACCGGGGGAGCTGATCAAAAAGACTAACGATGCCGAGCGTCTGTTCACCCGATACGCCACCAAGTGCTACACATCAGCCTTGCAAAAATATGCCAAGGACATCAGCGAAACCTCCTATACCTACCTGCTGGCCGAGCTGGCCGAGGGTTCGTTGAGTTCGGAAATTCTCGGCCGTCCAGGCGCCAATATCAGCCTGGTCAGGATCGAGATAGAGGAGATCATGCTTGAAGCCGATGTGATCAAGAAACTCAAGCGGGCCGAAACCCATTACCTGGAAACCCTGGAATCGGTGCGCAAGTTCGAAGACCTAAAACGCTTCGAAAAAATGCAGGACACGTCCGATATCGTCCGCTCGATAAAACTCGGCGTGTCACGTTTCAATATCCTGTTTGTCATCCTGCTGATCGGCGGGTTGACCTGGGCGGCGATCAATCTGCCTAAAGAGGCGTTGGCGTTGATTTCTGCGGCGATCGGCGGCGCCATCACCCACTTGCTGTCCGAGCGCCAGGCCGTCCTGGCGCTGAAAAAAGAGGGCGATAACACCTGCCCCAGGGCCAACAATAACAATCAGGAATGACGCGGGTTTACAGCGGCGTCAACACATTCATCACCGTGTCCAGCGCCACCCGCGTGTCATCCAGTTGCACCAGCGACGCATGCCGCGCGCCCAGGGCATCGCGGTTCTGGATCGCCGTGAGGATCGCCTTGTGCCGCGGCAGACTCAGGCCCTGGATGTCCGGGCGGCGGTTGGTGATGTTGATCGACTCGCGCAACGGCAGCGAGAGCATGTTGCACATATAGGCCAGCAGGTCGTTGCGGGTGGCGTCGGCAATCGCGCGGTGAAAGTCCAAGTCGGCCTGCAACAGCTCCTCGTGGGTCTTGGCGGTTTCCATGCCCTGGTAGGCATGCTCGATGGTGGCGATGTCTTCATCGGTGGCGGTGGTCGCGGCCATTGCGGCGATTTCCGGTTCGAGGATGCGGCGCACCCCGGCCAGGGTGTTGAAGAACTCGCTGTGGGGCGTGGACTGCATCAACCAGGACAGCACGTCCGGGTCGAGCAGGTGCCATTTCAAGCGTGGCCGTACCACCGCGCCCACCCGTGGTTTGGAATACACCAGGCCCTTGGCGCTGAGCACCCGCGTGGCTTCGCGCAATACCGAGCGGCTGACCTGGTATTCCTCGCACAGCGTGGCTTCCATGGGCAACCGTTCCTCGGGCTTGAAGCGACCGGAAACGATGTGCATGCCCAAGTCCTGAACGATCTGGGCATGCTGGCTCTTGCGCGGCTTGGGCGGCTGGTGATCCATAACGACGGGGAGGCTCTGGCTTAGATTCGCCGCATCATAGCATCCCAATTAGTGGGAATGCCGTGGGACTTCTGCCCCGCGACAGCCCACCAGGAAGTCGAAGTCACAGCCTTGGTCGGCCTGCAGCACATGGTCGATGTACAGCTGGCGATAGCCGCCGACGATGAGGTTCTGCGCGGGCGGCAGGTCGGCCATGCGTGCTGCCAGCTCTGCGTCGGGAATGTCCAGGTGCAGGCGGCCATTGGCGCAATCGAGTTCGATCCAGTCACCTTCCTTCACAGTCGCCAACGGCCCGCCAGCAGCGGCTTCCGGTGCCACGTGCAGCACCACGGTGCCGTAGGCAGTGCCGCTCATGCGCGCATCGGAAATACGCACCATGTCCGTCACGCCCTGGGCCAGCAGCTTGGCGGGCAGGCCCATGTTGCCGACTTCGGCCATGCCGGGGTAGCCCTTGGGGCCGCAGTTTTTCATGACCAGGATCGAGTTGGCATCCACGTCCAGCTCCGGGTCGTTGATGCGTGCCTTGTACATGTCGAAGTTCTCGAACACCACGGCGCGGCCACGGTGCTGCATCAGTTCGGGGCTCGCTGCCGAAGGCTTGAGCACCGCGCCCAGGGGCGCGAGGTTGCCACGCAGCACGCAGATGCCGCCGTCGGCGCGGATCGGGTTGTCCAGGGTGCGGATCACTTCGTCCTGGCCGTAGATCGGTGAATCCTGGGTGTTCTCGCCCAGAGACTTGCCGTTGACGGTCAAGGCGTTGGGGTGCGGGATCAGGTTGGCTTCACCCAGGCGGCGCAGCACAGCGGGCAGGCCACCGGCGTAGTAAAACTCCTCCATCAGAAAGCGCCCGGAGGGTTGCAGGTCGACGATGGTCGGCATGCCGCGGCCGATGCGGGTCCAGTCATCCAGGTCGAGTTCGACGCCGATGCGCCCGGCGATGGCTTTCAAGTGAATCACCGCGTTGGTCGAGCCGCCGATGGCCGCGTTCACGCGGATAGCGTTTTCAAACGCTTCCTTGGTGAGGATTTTCGACAGCTTCAAGTCTTCACGTACCATCTCCACGGCGCGCATGCCCGACATGTGCGCCAGTACATAGCGACGCGCATCCACGGCCGGAATCGCCGCGTTGTGGGGCAGGGAAGTACCCAGTGCTTCGGCCATGCACGCCATGGTAGAAGCCGTGCCCATGGTGTTGCAGGTGCCCGCCGAACGCGACATGCCGCCCTCGGCTGCGAGGAAGTCATCCAGGGTGATGGTGCCGGCCTTCACCTGTTCGCTGAGCTGCCACACCACCGTTCCTGAGCCGATGTCCTGGCCCTTGTGCTTGCCGTTGAGCATCGGCCCGCCGGTGACCACGATGGCCGGCACATCACAACTGGCCGCGCCCATCAGCAGCGCCGGGGTGGTCTTGTCGCAGCCGGTGAGCAGTACCACGCCATCAATCGGATTACCGCGAATGGCTTCTTCCACATCCATGCTCGCCAGGTTGCGGGTGAGCATCGCAGTAGGGCGCAGGTTGGATTCGCCGTTGGAAAACACCGGGAACTCCACCGGGAAGCCACCGGCCTCGATCACGCCACGCTTGACGTGCTCGGCGATCTGGCGGAAGTGCGCGTTGCACGGCGTCAGCTCCGACCAGGTGTTGCAGATGCCGATGATCGGCTTGCCATGGAACTGATGGTCGGCAATGCCTTGGTTCTTCATCCAGCTGCGGTACATGAAACCGTTCTTGTCGGCGGTACCGAACCACTGGGCAGAGCGTAGGCCGGGCTTTTTGTCAGGCATGATCGATTCTCTTATTGTAAGACTATATGTTCTATGCGTGCTTAAACATAAGCTCAAAATCGCTGCTTTGGAAGTGTTGTTTTGTAAATAGTCCTACTATATAGTCTTTCTCAACTGAGGTATGACCCTGGCGGATTTTCGCGAGAGGCGTCCCCCGAGCTTCTATAAAAACAACAATCGGAGATCGACCCCATGAGCCAGGAACTGCGGCTTATTCGGCGCATCACGCTGAAACTGATTCCCTTCCTGATCCTGCTGTACCTGATCGCCTACGTGGACCGTTCCGCCGTGGGCTTCGCCAAGCTGCACATGGGCGCTGACGTGGGCATCGGCGACGCCGCCTATGGCCTCGGTGCCGGGTTGTTCTTCATTGGCTATTTCCTGTTCGAGATTCCCAGCAATCTGATGCTCGACCGCTTCGGCGCACGGCGCTGGTTTGCGCGCATCATGATCACCTGGGGCGCCATCACCATCGGCATGGCGTTCGTGCAGGGGCCACACAGCTTCTATGTGATGCGTTTTCTGTTGGGCGCGGCGGAGGCGGGGTTCTTTCCCGGCGTGCTGTACTACATTACCCAATGGTTTCCCGTGCGCCATCGCGGCAAGATCCTCGGGCTGTTCATCCTCTCCCAACCGATTGCAATGATGATCACCGGCCCTGTGTCCGGCGGTTTGCTCGGCATGGACGGCATCCTCGGCCTGCATGGCTGGCAGTGGCTGTTCATCGTGATCGGCACCCCGGCGATCCTGCTGACCTGGCCGGTGCTGCGCTACCTGCCGGACGGCCCCCAACAGGTCAACTGGATGAGCGAGGAAGAAAAAGCCTGGCTCACCGGCGAGCTGCACAAAGACCTGCAAGCCTACGGCCAGACGCGCCACGGCAACCCCTTGCATGCGCTCAAGGACAAGCGCGTGTTGCTGCTGGCGCTGTTCTACCTGCCGGTGACCCTGAGCATCTACGGCCTGGGCCTGTGGCTGCCCACCCTGATCAAGCAGTTTGGCGGCAGCGACCTCACCACCGGCTTCATCTCCGCGGTGCCCTATATCTTCGGCATCATCGGCCTGTTGATCATCCCGCGCAGTTCCGACCGCTTGAACGACCGTTACGGCCATCTCGCCGTGCTCTATGTGCTGGGCGCCATCGGCCTGTTCTGCAGCGCCTGGCTCACCGTGCCGGTGCTGCAAATGGCCGCGCTGTGCCTGGCGGCATTTGCAATGTTTTCCTGCACCGCCGTGTTCTGGACCCTACCGGGGCGCTTCTTTGCCGGCGCCAGTGCGGCGGCCGGTATTGCCTTGATCAACTCGGTGGGCAACCTCGGCGGCTATATCGGCCCGTTCGTGATCGGTGCGCTCAAGGAGTACACCGGCAACCTGGCCTCAGGCTTGTATTTCTTATCCGGTGTGATGGTGTTCGGCTTGCTGCTGACCCTTGTGGTCTACCGCGTGTTGGAGCGCAAGCACGTGCTGCCCGTCGACCAATTCGCCGCCAGCGCCCGTGGCGCCACACGCACTTAAATCCAGGAGAACCTGCATGCGTTTAGTTCAGTTCGAGTTGAGCAACGGTGAGCGCCGCGTCGGCGTGGTAGAAGGCAACCAAGTACGCGAAGTGCGCGGCGCCCACAGCGTGCGTGAACTGGCGCTGGCCGCCATCGAAGCCGGCGGCAAGTTGCAGCAACAGGTGGAGGCCCTCGGCCTGGGCGCCAGCCATGACTACGCCGCCTTGTTGGCGGACCATAAAATTTTGCCGCCGCTGGACCACCCGGACCCGGCCCACATGCTGATCAGCGGCACCGGCCTTACCCACCTGGGCAGTGCCTCGGCCCGCGACAAGATGCACCAGCAGGCCGGCGACGACAGCGCGATGACCGACACCATGCGCATCTTCAAGTGGGGTGTGGAGGGCGGCAAACCCGCTGCTGGCCAGGCCGGTGTGCAACCGGAGTGGTTCTACAAAGGCGATGGCAGCATCGTCGTGCGCCCGGGCCAGGCCTTCCCGGTGCCGCCGTTCGCCGAAGACGCCGGCGAAGAACCGGAAATCGGCGGCCTCTATGTGATCGGGCATGACCGTAAACCCTATCGCCTGGGTTTTGCGGTGGGCAACGAGTTCTCCGACCATGTGATGGAGCGCAAGAACTACCTGTACCTGGCCCATTCCAAGCTGCGCAGTTGCAGCTATGGCCCTGAGCTGCGCGTGGGCGAACTGCCCCAGCATCTGGCAGGCACCAGCCGCATCCTGCGCAACGGCGAAGTCATCTGGCAGAACGAATTTCTCAGCGGCGAGGCCAATATGTGCCACAGCCTGGAAAACCTCGAATACCACCACTTCAAATACAGCCAGTTCCTCAAGCCGGGCGACGTGCACATTCACTTCTTTGGCACCGCCACCTTGTCATTCGCCGACGGTATACGTACCCAGCCGGGCGACGTGTTCGAGATCAGCCAGGCTGAATTCGGCGCGCCGTTGATCAACGGTATCGGCAGCAGCGATGCGGCATTCGAACCCGGCCAAGTCACCCCCCTTTAAGGAGATCAACATGACCCAGTTCCTCGGCCACAACTACATCGGCGGCCAACGCAGCGCCAACGGCAGCATCAAGCTGCAAAGCATCGACGCCGCCACCGGCGAAGCCTTGCCCCAGGATTTCTACCAGGCCACCGCCCAGGAAGTGGACGCCGCCGCCCAGGCCGCGGCTCAGGCTTACCCGGCCTATCGCGCCTTGAGCGCGGCACGGCGTGCGCAGTTCCTGGATGCAGTGGCCGATGAGCTGGACGCCTTGGGCGATGATTTCGTCGAACTGGTCTGCCGCGAAACCGCCTTGCCGGCCGCACGCATCAAAGGCGAGCGTGGGCGCACCAGCGGTCAGATGCGCCTGTTCGCCACCGTGCTGCGCCGCGGTGACTTCTACGGCGCGCGTATCGACAAGGCCCTGCCTGAGCGCCAGCCGCTGCCGCGCCCAGACCTGCGCCAATACCGCATCGGCCTCGGCCCGGTGGCAGTGTTCGGCGCCAGCAACTTCCCCCTGGCATTTTCCACCGCTGGCGGCGACACCGCTGCCGCGCTGGCCGCCGGTTGCCCGGTGGTGTTCAAGGCCCACAGCGGGCACATGGCGACCGCCGAGCGCGTGGCCGATGCGATCATCCGCGCCGCCGAGGCCACCGAGATGCCGGCCGGCGTGTTCAATATGATTTTTGGCGGCGGCGTCGGTGAGGCGCTGGTCAAGCACCCGGCGATCCAGGCGGTGGGTTTTACCGGTTCGCTCAAAGGCGGCCGCGCCCTGTGCGACATGGCCGCGGCGCGCCCGCAACCGATCCCGGTGTTTGCCGAAATGTCGAGCATCAACCCGGTGATCGTGCTGCCCCAGGCGCTGCACGCCCGCGCCGAAAGCATCGCCCGCGACCTCACCGCCTCGGTGGTACAAGGCTGCGGCCAGTTCTGCACCAACCCAGGCCTGGTGATCGGTATCGCCTCGCCTGGGTTCACCGCGTTCACCCAACAGGTCGCGCAATTGATCGGCGAGCAACCGCCACAAACCATGCTTAATGCCGGCACCCTGGGCAGCTACGGCAAGGGCCTGGAAAAACTCCTCTCTCACCCGGGCATCCAGCATCTGGCGGGCAGCGCGCAATCGGGCAACCAGGCACAACCGCAACTGTTCAAGGCGGATGTACGTCTGTTGATTGACGGTGACGAAGTGCTGCAGGAAGAAGTCTTCGGTCCCACCACGGTGTTCGTTGAAGTGGCGGACCAGGCCCAACTCAGCGCCGCCCTGCAGGGGCTGCACGGGCAGTTGACCGCCACGCTCATCGGCGAACCGGGCGACCTGCAACAGTTCGCCGAACTCACGCCCCTGCTGGAACAGAAAGTCGGGCGCATCCTGCTCAACGGTTACCCCACTGGCGTGGAGGTGTGCGATTCCATGGTTCACGGCGGGCCGTACCCGGCAACTTCGGATGCGCGTGGCACCTCGGTCGGCACCTTGGCCATCGACCGTTTCCTGCGCCCGGTGTGCTTCCAGAACTACCCTGATAGCCTGCTGCCCGACGCGTTGAAAAACGCCAACCCCTTGCGTATTCAGCGCCTGGTAAATGGCACGCCATCGCGCGAATCGCTGTAACTGATCAGGAGGCTTCATGTCGTTGAGCGCAGTCACCCCGCACCGTGCCCGGTTGGGCGAAGGGCCGTTCTGGGATGTACCGACCCAGGCCTTGTATTGGGTGGATATCGCCGCCTGCCAGGCACTGCGCCTGATGGGTGGGCAGTTGCAGGTGTGGCAATTGCCCGAGCACGTCTCGGCTTTCATCCCCTGTGAACGCGGCGATGCGCTGGTGACCTTGAGCAGCGGCGTGTATCGCCTGGACCTGGCCACCGAAGCCTTGACCCTGCTGTGCGTAGCCGACCCGCAAGCGGGCAACCGTGGCAATGAAGCACGCTGCGATGCCCAGGGCCGGCTGTGGTTGGGCACCATGCAGAACAACATTGGCGAGCAGGGTGAAGACCTGCCGATTACCCGGCGTTCCGGTGGCTTGTTTCGCATTGATGCTGATGCAACGGTCACGCGGTTGCTCAACGGCTTGGGCATTCCCAACACCTTGCTCTGGAACGAGGAGGGCAGCCAGGTGCACTTTGGCGACAGTATGGACGGCACGCTCTATCAGCATTCGATCCAGGCTGACGGCCAACTCGGCGCCGCCCAGGCCTGGTTCGGGCCGCACACACGCGGCGGGCCGGATGGTTCGGCCATGGACGCCGAGGGCTTTATCTGGAATGCGCGCTGGGACGGCAGTTGCCTGCTGCGGCTAACGCCCTCAGGTGCGGTGGATCGCATTATCGAACTGCCGGTCAGCCGCCCCACCAGTTGCGTGTTTGGTGGGCCCGAGCTCACCACGTTGTATATCACCAGTGCTGCGAGTCCCTTGAATCATCCCCTTGACGGTGCGGTATTGGCCATTGAGGTGGACGTGCCAGGCAAGCCCTGTCACCGCTTCGCCGGATAACCTGTAGGAGCGGGCTTGCCCGCGAAAAACGTCAACGATAACGCGTTCATGCTGGATGAACGCGTCGCCCTCGGGGTTTTCGCGAGCAAGCTCGCTCCTACAAAGTTCTACTTAAAACAACAACAAGGAGTCACCCGTATGAATCGTCGTCGTGGTTTGCGTTCCCTGTGCTGCGCCGCTGTGGCGGTCTCGGCCATGAGCTTGAGCGGCCTGTTGCTGGCCGCTGAAGAAGTGAAGATCGGTTTTTTGGTCAAGCAGGCCGAAGAGCCCTGGTTCCAGACTGAATGGGCGTTTGCGGAAAAAGCCGCCCAGGACAAAGGCTTCAAACTCATCAAGATCGCGGTGCCCGACGGCGAGAAAACCCTCTCGGCCATTGACAGCCTGGCCGCCAACGGCGCCAAAGGCTTCGTGATCTGCCCGCCGGACGTGTCCCTGGGCCCGGCCATTGTCGCCAAGGCCAAGGCCAACGGCTTGAAAGTGATGGCCGTGGATGATCGCTTTGTCGATGCCAAGGGCAACTTCATGGAAGACGTGCCGTACCTGGGCATGGCCGCATTTGAAGTGGGCCAGAAGCAGGGCGCCGCCATGGCCGCCGAAGCGAAAAAACGCGGTTGGGACTGGAAGGACACCTATGTGGTGATCAACACTTTCAACGAACTCGACACCGGCAAGAAACGCACCGATGGCTCGATCAAGTCGCTGGAAGAGGCTGGCATTCCTAAAGATCACATCCTCACCGCCCCACTGAAAACCCTCGACGTGCCCGGCAGCATGGACGCCACCAACTCGGCGCTGGTCAAACTGCCAGGTAGCGCGAAAAACCTGATCATCGGCGGCATGAACGACAACACCGTGCTCGGCGGCGTGCGCGCCACCGAAAGTGCCGGTTTCGCCGCAGCCAACGTGATCGGTATCGGCATCAATGGCACCGACGCCATCGGCGAATTGAAGAAAGCCAACAGCGGCTTCTTCGGCTCGATGCTGCCCAGCCCGCACATTGAAGGCTACAAAACCGCCGAGATGATGTACGAGTGGGTCACCAAGGGCACCGAGCCGCCGAAATACACGGCCATGGACGAAGTGACGCTGATCACACGCGAAAACTTCCAGGCGGAACTGACCAAGATCGGGCTGTGGAAATGACCGCTGCGGCCCTGCGGTTTGACGGCATCGGCAAGACCTTTCCCGGGGTCAAGGCGTTGGATGGCATCTGCTTCACCGCCCACCCGGGGCAGGTGCACGCGCTGATGGGCGAGAACGGCGCGGGCAAATCGACCCTGCTGAAGATCCTCGGCGGCGCCTACATTCCGTCCAGCGGTACGGTACAGATCGGCGCGCAAACCATGGCCTTCAAATGCGCCGCCGACAGCATCGCCAGCGGTGTGGCGGTGATTCACCAAGAGCTGCACCTGGTGCCGGAAATGAGCGTGGCCGAGAACCTGTTCCTCGGGCATTTGCCCACGCGCTTTGGCGTGGTCAACCGGGGCCTGCTGCGCAAGCAGGCCCTGGCCTGCCTCAAGGGCCTGGCCGATGAAATCGACCCCGACGAGAAACTGGGGCGCCTGTCCCTGGGCCAGCGTCAGCTGGTGGAAATCGCCAAGGCGCTGTCTCGTGGCGCCAACGTGATTGCCTTTGATGAACCCACCAGCAGTTTATCGGCGCGGGAAATCGACCGCTTGATGGCGATCATCGCGCGCCTGCGCGACGAGGGCAAAGTGGTGCTCTATGTGTCGCACCGTATGGAAGAGGTGTTCCGTATTTGCGATGCGGTGACGGTGTTCAAGGACGGCCGCTATGTGCGCACGTTCGAGGACATGAGCACGCTGACCCACGATCAACTGGTGACCTGCATGGTCGGTCGCGATATCCAGGATATCTACGATTACCGAGCGCGTGAGCAGGGCGAGGTGGCGCTCAAGGTGGACGGCTTGCTCGGCCCGGGCCTGCGTGAGCCGATCAGTTTCCAGGTGCGCAAGGGCGAGATCCTCGGTCTGTTCGGGCTGGTGGGGGCGGGGCGTACCGAGCTGTTTCGCCTGCTCAGCGGGTTAGAGCGCGCCAGTGCCGGCAGCCTGGAACTCTGTGGTGAGCCGTTGCAGTTGCGCTCACCCCGCGACGCCATCGCCGCCGGCGTATTGCTGTGTCCGGAGGACCGCAAGAAAGAGGGCATCATCCCGCTGGGCAGCGTCGCCGAAAACATCAACATCAGCGCCCGTGGCGCTCATTCCACCTTCGGCTGGCTGTTGCGCGAAGGCTGGGAGAAAGGTAACGCCGACCGACAGATCCAGGCGATGCGGGTCAAAACGCCGAACGCGGCGCAGAAGATCATGTACCTGTCCGGCGGCAACCAACAGAAAGCCATCCTTGGCCGCTGGCTGTCGATGCCGATGAAGGTGTTGCTGCTCGACGAACCCACTCGCGGTATCGACATCGGCGCCAAGTCAGAGATCTACCAGATCATCCATAACCTGGCGGCCAGTGGCATTGCAGTAATCGTGGTGTCCAGCGATCTGATGGAGGTGATGGGCATCTCTGACCGCATCCTGGTGCTGTGCGAAGGCGCCCTGCGCGGCGAACAACGGCGCGAGCACGCGACTGAATCCAACCTGCTGCAACTGGCCTTGCCACGCGGCCTGGCGAACTGAGAGACGACCATGACCATTCAAAACAACGCGCTGCCCTCGGCACGCAAACCCCTCGATATACGCGCATTGCTCGATAACTGGGCGATGCTCTTGGCGGCGGTGGGCATCTTCGTACTGTGCGCGCTGCTGATCGATAACTTCCTCTCACCGCTCAACATGCGCGGCCTGGGCCTGGCTATTTCCACTGTGGGCATCGCCGCGTGCACCATGTTGTTCTGCCTGGCTTCAGGGCACTTCGACCTGTCGGTAGGCTCGGTGATCGCCTGCGCCGGGGTGGTTGCGGCGATTGTGATGCGCGATACCGACAGCGTGATGCTGGGCATTGGCGCAGCGCTGCTGATGGGCCTGATGGTGGGGCTGATCAACGGCATCGTGATCGCCAAGCTGCGGGTGAATGCCTTGATCACCACGTTGGCGACCATGCAGATCGTGCGCGGCCTGGCTTATATCTTTGCCGACGGCAAAGCGGTGGGTGTGTCCCAGGAGCAATTCTTTGTGTTCGGCAACGGGCAACTGTTCGGCGTGCCGGTGCCGATCCTGATCACCATCGTGTGCTTCCTGTTCTTCGGCTGGCTGCTCAACTACACCACCTATGGGCGCAACACCATGGCCATCGGCGGTAACCCGGAAGCGGCGCTGCTGGCGGGGGTGAACGTAGATCGCACCAAGATCCTGATTTTCGCCGTACACGGTTTGATCGGCGCATTGGCCGGGGTGATCCTCGCGTCACGCATGACCTCTGGCCAGCCGATGATCGGCCAGGGTTTCGAGCTGACGGTGATCTCGGCGTGTGTGCTGGGTGGGGTGTCGCTGAGCGGCGGCATCGGCATGATCCGTCATGTGATTGCCGGGGTGTTGATTCTGGCGATCATCGAGAATGCGATGAACCTGAAGAACATCGATACCTTCTACCAGTATGTGATCCGCGGTTCGATCCTGCTGTTGGCCGTGGTCATCGACCGCATGAAACAACGCTGAACCCAGGCCCTGTGAAAAACCAATGTGGGAGCTGGCTTGCCTGCGATAGCGGTGGCACAGGCTACGCAAGTGTTGCCTGAACCACCGCTATCGCAGGCAAGCCAGCTCCCACAATTTAATCAGCGGTGAACTTGAAAATAGTGTGTTGGCTGTAAGTCTGCCCTGGATTCAAACGCGTTGAGGCAAAGCTCGGCTGGTTAGGCGCATCCGGAAAGTGCTGGGTCTCCAAGGTAAACCCACTCCAATGCTGATACGTCTTGCCGCCTTTGCCCTTCACCGAACCGTCCAGGAAGTTGCTGGTATAGAACTGTACGCCAGGCTCTGTGGTGTAGAGCTGCAAACGCCGCCCTGATTCAGGATCATGCACCTCGGCGGCCAGTTGCTTGACGTCCCCTTTGGTATCCAGCGCCCAGTTGAAGTCGAAGCCACCTTGCTTGGGCTCGGCGAATTTGAGCTGCGGATGGTCGTCTTTGATGTGCTGGCCGATAGGTGTGGGCTTCAGGAAGTCCATCGGCGTGCCCTTGACCGGCGCCAATTCACCGGTGGGAATCAAGGTGGCATTCACTGGTGTGTAGTGGCTGGCGTGCAAGGTGGCGACCTGCTTGAGAATGTCGCCGTTGCCCGCGCCGGCCAGGTTGAAATAGCTGTGGTTGGTGAGGTTGAGTACCGTCGGTTTGTCGGTGGTGGCTGTGTAGTCGATGTGCAGTTCGTTGTTGTCGTTGAGGCGGTAGGTGACCTCGGTTTTCAAGTTGCCCGGAAAGCCCATTTCCCCGTCCTTGGACAGGTAGGTGAGGGTGACGCCCACCGAGTCTTTGTCCTTGACCGATTTGGCTTGCCACACCTGCTTGTCGAAGCCCTGGGCGCCGCCATGCAGCGAATTGGGGCCATCGTTGAGCGGCACCTGGTAGCGTTTGCCGTCGAGTTCGAAGGCGCCGCCGGCCAGGCGGTTGCCGAAGCGGCCAATGGTCGCGCCGAAAAACGCGGTACCGCCTTGATAGCCTTGCACGTCGTCGAAGCCCAGCACCACGTCGTCGAGCTTGCCGTGTTTGTCTGGCACTTTTAGCGACTGCAGCACGCCGCCGTAGGTGATCACCGTGGCTTGCATGCCATGGCTGTTGCGCAACACGTACTGTTCGACGGCGGTGCCATCGTTGGTTTTGCCGAAGGGTTTGTGTTCGCTGCTAAGGCCGGCAGCGTGCGCGCCGCCGCTGGCGATAAGCATGGACAGCGCGAGGCCGGACAGCAGGTATCGAGGGTGCTTCATGGTCGAACTTCCTTTTGTTGTTTTGCTGGAATAGTTCTACTAATTTGAGATATTTTGTCGATATGACAGCAGATTTATAGCCTTTAACGCCGTTCTTGCAAAATAAAATAAGACTAATTAAGCGGAGCACTGATTGTTATGACTACCCAGCAAGCGATTTATCCCGACCTCAAGGACAAAACCGTGCTGGTTTCCGGCGGGGCTTCGGGGATTGGCGAGTTCATGGTGCGGGCCTTCGCCGCGCAGGGCGCCAAGGTGGCGTTTGTGGACCGTGCACAGAGCCAGGGTGAACGCCTGGCGGCGCTGCTGAACTCCAAAGGGCAGCGTGTCGAGTTCGAGTGCTGCGATATCACCGACGAGATCGGTTACCGCGCCGCGATCGGGCGCTTCGAGCATTCCCTGGGGCCGATTACGGTACTGGTCAACAATGCAGCGAACGATGTGCGCCACAGCCTGGAAGAAATCGACTCGCACATGTTCGACCAGCTGATTGCGGTCAACCTCAAGCACGCCTTCTTTGCCGCCAAGGCGGTGGTGCCCATGATGAAACAGGCCGGTGGTGGCTCGATCATCAACCTGGGCTCGGTGGGCTGGATGATGGCCTCTGCCGGCTACCCCGTGTACGCCGCCAGCAAAGCTGCCGCCCACGGCATGACCCGAGCCCTGGCGCGGGAACTGGGGCCCAACCATATCCGCGTTAACACCTTGGTGCCGGGTTGGGTGATGACCGAAAAACAACTGGCCATGTGGGTCGACGACGCCGCCAAGGACCTCATCGCCCGCAGCCAGTGCCTGCCCGGCAGCGTGATGCCGGAACACATCGCCAACATGGCGCTGTTTTTGGCCTCGGATGCCTCGGCGATGTGCTCGGCGCAGAACTTTATCGTTGACGGCGGCTGGGTATAGCGACGCGAAAGGAGCCCTTGGTAGGAGCGAGCTTGCTCGCGAAAAACGTCAACGATAACGCGGGCCTTCTGAATGAACGCGGCGCCTGTGAGTTTCTCGCGAGCAAGCTCGCTCCTACACATTAGGGCGAGTTCATTCGATGGGGTAACGCTTGAACGCCGGGTGCTGCTCCAGGCGTTCAGCATGGCGCTTGAGGTGGGGGAACGCATCGGCCTTCACCACCGAGGCCACGATGAGCTGGCTGAACGACCACGCGACCGCTGCGGTAATCGACGCCTGGGTCAGCGCCTGACTGTCTGCCAGTTGCTTGTCCAGCAGATGATAAGCCGCCAGCAATTGCCCGGTAACGCGCTTCCAGCATTCCGACCAGTTTCATGCAGCCTCCATTGCTTACAGGGTGTTGGGCTCAAGAGATTACGGGCGCGGGCCGGGCGTGCGCAACGGCGTTGTGCAGCAGCCGATACGCTTGCACCAATTGATCGAGGCTGAACGCCAGGTTGCGCCCGCTGGGGTTGGGCAGCACCCAGACCGAGGCGTCGCCCAGTGGCTGCGCTTGCAAACCCCAGGCGACCTCGCGCTGGCCGGTCAGTGCGCTATAGCCGGGCTTGCCGAGGAACGCGACGAAGCGCGGGGCATGGCGGCGGATCTTGTGTTCGAACGCCGCCGCCGCGTCCTGGAATTCATGCCGCGCCAACTCGCCTGCACTGGCCGTGGGGCGCTCCACCAAGGTGGTCAATCCGCAACCGTAGTGCAGCAAGGTGGGGCCGTCTTGCGGGCGAATCTCATGGGGCGTGAAACCGGCCAGATGCACCGTACGCCAGAAGCGATTGCTGCGATTGGCAAAATGCAGGCCGAGGGCTGCCGAGCCCTTGCCAGGGTTGATGCCGCAGAACAGTACGTGCAAGTGGTCGGCGAGGAGGTCGTCGAGTCGCTCGTTCATGCCGGATCTTCCATGCTGATAGGTGTGACGAGTCATCAACCTTTGGTTTAGTCTGGAACGCTTAGTGGATCACAAGCGCCTCTGGAGCATTGATTATGACCGAGTACGTACCTGCCAAAGTCTGGACCTGGGACACCGAAAGCGGCGGCACCTTCGCCAGTATCAACCGGCCCATCGCCGGCGCCACCCACGAAAAGCCACTGCCGGTGGGCAAGCACCCGCTGCAGTTATACTCCCTGGCCACGCCCAATGGGCAGAAGGTCACGATCCTGCTGGAAGAACTGCTGGCCCTGGGGCACAGCGGCGCCGAATACGATGCCTGGCTGATCAAGATCGGCGACGGCGACCAGTTCGGCAGTGGCTTTGTGGCGGTGAACCCGAACTCGAAGATTCCGGCGCTGATGGACCACAGCGGCGCCACGCCGATTCGCGTGTTCGAATCAGGCACGATTTTGCAGTACCTGGCCGAGAAGTTCGGTGCGTTCCTGCCCACGGAGCCCGCCGCACGGGCTGAATGCCTGTCGTGGTTGTTCTGGCAGATGGGCAGCGCGCCTTACCTGGGCGGCGGCTTCGGGCATTTCTATGCCTATGCGCCGAGCAAGATGGAATACCCGATCAACCGCTTTGCCATGGAGACCAAGCGCCAACTGGATGTGCTGGATAAGCGCCTGGCGGTCAGCCAATACATTGCCGGGGATGACTACACCATTGCCGATATCGCGATATGGCCTTGGTACGGTGGGTTGGTCAAAGGCCGTTTGTATGGTGCGGCGGAGTTTTTGTCGGTGCATGAATACAAGCATGTGATGCGCTGGGCGGATGCGATTGATGCGCGGCCGGCGGTGCAGCGTGGGCGGCGGGTGAACCGGGTGTCGGGGGATGATCAGTTGCCCGAGCGGCATGATGCAAGTGACCTGGATTGATACGATAACCCGGTAGGAGCGAGCTTGCTCGCGAAAAACGTCAACGATAACGCGTGCTTCCTGAATGAGCGCGGCGTCTGGGCGTTCTTCGCGAGCAAGCTCGCTCCTACAAAGCTGCGTTATTTGTAGCGCTGCTCAAACACCGCCACCTGTTCAGGTGTGATCAGTTCAAATGGCACCCACACCTGTGCGTCAACTTGCTCGCCCTTGATCATCCGCACCGCCGCTTGCACGGCCTGGGCAGCCTGGGCCTTGGGGTCTTGGAACACTGAGCCCGCCAACAACCCGCGCTTGATCGCCGCCAGTCCATCGGGCAAACCGTCGATGCCGACAATCGCAATCTCGCCCTTGGCCTTGCCTGCTTGCTGCAAGGCCATGGCCGCGCCAATCGCCATTTCATCGTTGTTGGCGACAATGGTATTGAACGCGGTGCCGGCCAGCAACCAGTTGCTGGTCAGGTCCATGCCTTTGCTGCGCTGCCATTCGGCGCTTTGCTGCTCGACGATCTTGATTCCGGGGAAGTCCTTGAGCACTTGTTTGACCCCCTCGGTGCGGGCATGGGTGGCGTTCTGTGCAAGGTCGCCCATGATGATCGCCACATTGCCCTTGCCGCCCAGTTTTTGGGCGAGGTAGCGCATCTGCAATTGCCCCGCTTCGATGTCGTTGGAGGCCACCGTGACCACGCCCTCAGGCAGCGTAGGCTCATCCGGATGGCGATTGACGTACACCAGCGGCGTCTTCGCCGCCACGGCGGCGCGGGTGATGTTGGCGGTGGCGGCGGTGTCGACCGGCAGTACGATCACCGCATCGACTTTCTGGTTGAGAAAGCCTTCGACCTGATTGAGCTGGCGCACCACATCGCCCTGGGCGTCTTCGAATTGGATCTGCACGTCCTGGTGTTTGGCTGCCGCCTCCAGGCCGGTGCGCACATAGGTCATGAAATTATCGTCCACCCGGGCAATGCTCACGCCGATGCGATAGGCGGCGAAGGACCACTGGCTGAACATCAACAACAGCGCGGCCACTAGTAATGAATAACGGTGCATGAGGCTGTTCCTTTTATTGTTATAGGGTGAATGCCTGGCGGAAACGCTCCAGGGCCGTCTCGCTGTCGCCGCTGGCCCAGCCCTCCAGGCCGACCACACCGGTGTAACCCATGGCGTGCAGGGCCCGGGCAATGGCTGGGTAGTGGATTTCGCCCGTGCCGGGCTCCTTGCGCCCAGGCACATCAGCCACCTGGATTTCGCCGATGGCGCTGCCAGCGCGCTGGATCAATTCGATCAGGTTACCTTCGCCAATCTGCGCGTGGTACAGGTCCAGGTTCATCTTCAGATGCGGGCTGCCGACGGCTTCGATCAGGGCCAGGGTGTCGTCGGCACGCGCAAACGGCGTACCCGGGTGGTCGACGGCGGTGTTGAGGTTTTCCAGCAGGAACACGCGGCCGGCGTCTTCCCCCAGGCGCGCGATTTTCTCCAGGCTTTTGCATGCGCTCAGCCACATGCGCCCGGTGGTGTGGCTGACGGGCTGCACGGGCAGGCCGCCTTCACCCAGGCCGGTGCCATGCAGGTTGAGGCTGGGGCAATTGAGGCGCTCGGCAATGCCCAGGGACTCACGGGCGCTGTCGAGCAATTGGCGGATGCCGTCGGGGTCGGTGAGGGTGCCGCTGAGGTAGCCGGTCATCGAGGTGAAGTCCGCACCGGTCGCCGCCAAGGCCTGAATGTCCTTATCGGCCCAACCCCAGATTTCGGCGCTGAAGCCCAGGGCATGAATACGTTTGACCCGCTCGATGAAGGGCAGGTCGAGGAACACCATTTCGGCGCTGACGGCCAATTTGAACGGCATCATTGGCGGGCTCCTTGAACGGCCACGGCCATGCCGGTTTGATACGACTCAATGCAGGCACGGGCAATTGCCAGGGCTGCACGCGCATCTTCACCGCTGGCCAGGGGCTTGGCGCCGCTGCGCAGGCAGTCGACAAAGTGGTTGAGCTCGGCGATGTAGGCGTCGCGCAGCAGGTCGGTGTCCATCCGCTGGGTGTCTGCCTGGATGCCGTCGGCCAGGTAGCGCACCAGGTCGCAGTCGTTAAGGCTGCCCATGCTCAGCATGCCCTTGCTGCCGAACACTTCGCCGCGCACGTCGTAGCCATACACGGCCTGGAAGCTGGCTTCGGCGGTGGCAATGGCGCCGTTGTCAAAGCGCAGGGTGACCACGGCGGTGTCGAGCAAGCCTTGGCTTTTGAATTGCGGGGCAATCAGCGCGTCGGCCATCACCTGCACCTGGACCACTTCGGCCCCAGGGTTGAGGTAGCGCAGGGTGTCGAAGTCGTGGATCAGGGTTTCGAGGAAGATCACCCATTGCGGTGAGTTGGCCGGGTTGTTCAGCGCCGGGTCGCGGGTCAGCGAGCGCAGCAGCTGCGGCGTACCAACACGTCCGGCGACCACGTCGAGGTGCGCCGTGCGAAAGCTCTTGGCGAAGCGCCGATTGAAGCCGACTTGCAAGGGCACCCGTGCATCGGCAGCGGCGGCGATGGCGCGGTCGGCTTCATCCAGGGTAATCGCCATGGGTTTTTCGCAGAAAATACCCTTGCCGGCGCGTGCGGCCTTGATCACCAGCTCGGCATGGCTACGGGCAGGGGCGGCGATGAGCACGCCGTCGATGTCCGGGTCGTCCAGCAGCTGTTGCGGGTCGGTGTAGGCCTTGTCTACCCCCAGTTCTGCTGCCAGGCGAGCGGCCTGGCCCGGCACGGGATCGGCGATGGCGGCGAGGCAGGCACCGGGAATATGGCGTGCAGCGGTAAGGCCATGGAAGCTGCCCATGCGGCCGGCACCGATCAAGCCCAGGCGGATGTTCTGTGTACTCATGAAACGACCCCTTTTGTTGTTATGGGCCCCCAGGACCGTCCTGGGTGACACAGGGGCAAAAGCAAGGCCTGTGCCAGTTTATAACTAGCTGATTTATAAGTATTTAATATTTTAATTAAACAAAAAGTGTTCATATTCATGACATGTCTATACTGACATGTCGAAAATATGAACATGGATAACCGCAATGACCCAGGGGTTCAGTGTGCAAGACCTCGAATACCTCACGAACCTGGGGCCTGCTGCGCTGAACGACGGGCCCATCGCCGCCTTGGAGCAGGCGTGGCGAGAGTGCCTGGCTGGCCAAGTCGTGCGTCCGGACGGGGTGCGCCAGGTTATCTGGGATTCCTGGCGACGCAGTGTCGAGGCGGGTATCGAGCCCGGTCACAGCGACTATCGCTTTGTCGCGCCGCAAGCGTTGGCGGCGACCCTGGCCCACCATCGCGCCCTGATCGCCGCTGCCGCGCAAGTCATGCATGGATTGCTGGCTTACAACCCGCGCGGGCATATCAACCTCACGGATGCCGAGGGCACGACGCTGTATTTTTGCGGGCTGGACATCACCCCGGTGGGCAGTCGCTTGCTCGAAGCGGTGCAAGGCACCAACTGCACCGGCCTGGCCCTGGCCGAAGATCGCCTGGTGTATGTGCTGGCTGAAGAAAATTTCGCCAGCGGCCTGCGCCAGCGCCACATGCACTGCGCCGCCGCGCCGATCAAGGATGCCCAAGGCCAGACCTTGGCCATGCTCACCCTGACCGCCGAGCCTGGCTGGTTTCATTTCCATACCCTGGGCACCGTTCAAGCGGCGGCCGAAGCGGTGTCGCGGCAGATGGCGCTGCAGGTGTTGCTGGAAGAACAACAGGCCCTGCTCGAAGTACTCAACGAAGGCTTGGTGGTGCTCGATGAGCGTGGCTGCATCAAGGCACTCAACCGTTATGCGCGGCAATTGTTCGGGGTAGGGCGCGAGTTGATCGGCAGTCCTTTCCAGCGCCTGGGCCGCAGTGAACTGAGCGACGCGCTGGGTGAGCCGGTGCGCGATCGCGATTGCACCTTCCACTTGCACGACGGCAGCCAACTCGCCTGCCTGGTTTCGGTATGCCCACTGGAGCAGGGTGGGGTGATTGTGTCGGTGCGCGAAAACCGCCGTATCCGCGAGATTACCCGGCGCATTATCGGCACCCAGGCCCGCTATACCTTCGAGACCATCCTGGGCACCTCGCGGGCCATACAAGATGCACTGCACCTGGGGCGCATTGCCAGTCGCAGCGAGTCCACCACCTTGATCCTCGGCGAAAGCGGCACCGGCAAGGAGCTGTTTGCCCAGGCCATTCATAACGGCAGCGAGCGTTGCAACGGCCCGTTTGTGGCGGTCAACTGCGGCGCGATCCCACGGGACCTGGTGCAGAGCGAACTGTTCGGCCACGTCGAAGGTGCGTTCACCGGCTCGGCGCGGGGTGGGGCGGCAGGCAAGTTCGAACTGGCGGATGGCGGCACCATCTTCCTGGATGAAATTGGCGACATGTCCTTCGATGCCCAGGTCAGTCTGCTACGGGTTTTGCAGGAGGGTGAGATCACCCGCGTCGGGGCCAAGCAATCGCGGCAAGTCGACGTGCGCATCATCGCCGCCACCCATCGCAACCTGAGCCAGGCGGTGGCCGAGGGCGCGTTTCGTGAAGACCTTTACTACCGACTCAACGTGCTGAATCTGAGCGTGCCGCCACTGCGTATGCGCCGTGACGATATCCCATTGCTGGCGCGGCATTTCCTGCAGCGCTGCGCCCGCTCGCTACGTAAAACGGTGCAAGGTTTCGCGCCGGATGCGTTGGCGTTGCTGTCAGCCCATGGCTGGCCGGGCAACGTGCGGGAGCTGGAAAACGTCATTGAGCGGGCGACCAACCTGGCGATGGGCGAGCTGATTCAATCGGCCGACTTGCCGTTAGAAACCCAGCAACGCCCGACTTTGCGCGCCTACCAGCCCCAGCCCGCACAGGATTTGAGCAGCCATGAAATGCACGCCATCGTTGCCGCGCTCACCAGCACCCGCGGCAACATTCGCCTGGCCGCACAGCAACTGGATGTGTCGCGGGGCGGGCTGTACAACAAGATGAGTCGGTTTGGCTTGAGCGCCGCCGATTTCCGTGAGCGCTGAAACCGCAAGCCAACCCGATCAGTTGCACAGGTTTTCCGGGGTCACTATCTGCGGCGGTATATACACGCGGTGCCTCAAGGGGTCAAACCCCTCATCACTCTGCAAGCGCACCAGCAACTCCACCAATGCCATGGCCGTCTGCCATGGCTGCGAGTCCATCACCACATCAATCAAGCCGTTGCTCAATGCCTGGCGCGACAACGGCGTGGACTCTTGCAGGATGCAGCACAGCGCCGGGCGCTTGGGCAGTTGTGCCAGGGCGTTGATCACACCGTCGCCACCACCGCCGACCACGCATAACCCGCGCAAATCGGTATGGCGGCTGAGCAGGTCGAGGGTGGCTTCTTCGGTGATGTCGCAGTTGTCCAGGTTGATCAGCGGCTCCAACGGCTTGAGCCCCGGCGCGTGTTCGGCCAGGTAGCTGTGCAAGCCCTCGACCCGTGCCTGATGGCCGAGAAAACGGTGGCCACCCAACAGGATGCCCACGCTGCCTTTGCGTGCGCCGCAAGTGCGCGCCAGCAGCCAGCCCATGGTGCGCCCGACCACGTGGTTGTCCTGGCCCACATAGGGTTCGGCGGCGTGTTCATGGATGTCCGAGAGCAGGGCAACCACCGGCACGCCCGCTGTGCGGATCTGCGCCAGGCAGGCGTTGATCAATGGATGGGCGAAGCTGACCACCGCAAGGGCGTCGCACTGCACGGCCAGTTGTTCGATTTGCGCGACGATGGCGCCGGGCGTGCGGTCGTTGATGTAGTCGAACTGGCAGCTCAGGTTGGCGGTGGCGTGATGCTGCGCGGCCTCGCTGATGGACTGGGCCAACTGCGCATAGAACGCTTGGGCGGTCCCCAGCAACAGCACGCCGAAACGGTAGGTGGGCCGGCGTTCGCGAATGCGTTGGCCGATCAGCCGTGCGGCGAAATAGCCCACCGCTTCGGCGGCCTGGAACACCTGTTCGGCGGTGCCGGGGTTGACCGGCGCGCGGGCGTTCAACACGCGGTCGACGGTGGCTACGCTGAGCCCCGCATGGGCGGCAACGGTGGCGACGGTTGGGCGTTTGTTGGTGTGCATGGCAGGCCCCTTGAGCGTCTTGATAGAAAACTATCAAGCTCCGCTGGGCCTGGATGATAGCTTGATAGGGAATGGATTCAAGGCCTTGAGGGTGATTTAGCCGCGCTCTATGGTTGGTTTCGCAAAGCCCCTGAAACCCACGCTTGCGGAGAACAATAACAATGCCTGAACACACCGCTCACCGCGCTCGGCGCGACTACAGCCTCACCGGCCCCGAAGCGGCCCGCGCCGCCGACAAGGGCCTGGTCTCGGCCCGTTGGTACCAGTCGCCCATCCCGCGCAATCGCATGAAAGCTCTGATGCAACGCCGCGACGCTCCGGCGTTGCTCGACACCGCCCTGTGGTTCTCGGCGTTGTTGGTCACCGGCGTCGGCGGCTACTGGTTCTGGGGCAGTTGGGCCTGCGTGCCATTCTTCATCGCCTACGGTGTGCTCTATGGCACGGCCTCCAACCCGCGCTGGCACGAAACCGGCCACGGCACGGCGTTCAAGACCCGCTGGATGAACGATGCGCTGTACCAGGTGGCGAGCTTCATGTGCCTCTTCGAACCCCACGTGTGGCGCTGGAGCCATGCCCGCCATCACACCGACACCATCGTCGTCGGCCGCGACCCGGAGATCGTCGAACCGCGCCCGCCCAGCTTATGGATGATGGCCCTCAGCCTGTTCAACCTGCCCCTGGCCTGGAAGACCTTCAGCGGCGTGGCCCGCCATGCGCTCGGGCGGATGAGTGCCCAGGAGCGCGACTTCATCCCCGAATCCGAGTGGCCCAAGGTGTACCGAGATGCGCGTATCTGGGTCGGTCTTTACGCTGTGATCATTGGCACTGCGCTGTACCTGCACAGCTGGTTGCCGCTGATGCTGGTGGGCCTGCCCAGCCTCTATGGCGCGTGGCTCGGCTACCTGTTTGGCCTCAGCCAGCACGTGGGCTTGGCCGAAGATGTGCTCGACCACCGCAGCAATTGCCGCACCATCTACATGAACCGCGTGCTGCGCTTTATCTACATGAACATGAACTACCACCTCGAGCATCACATGTACCCGATGGTGCCGTACCACGCGCTCAGCCAACTGCACGAAGAGATCCGCAGCGACTGCCCACCGCCGTATGCCAACCTGTGGCAGGCCTACCAGGAAATCATTCCGACGATCTGGCGCCAGCGCAGCGACCCCAGCTATTTCGTCCAGCGCCCCACCCGTGGGGAGCAAGCTCGCTCGCCACAGAGTGAAAGCCAGTCATTGGAGATAAATGCATGAACGATCAATGGATCGACGTCTGCGCCGTGGGCGAAATAGAAGCAGAAGACGTGCTGCGCTTCGATCATGGCGCGCAGACCTACGCGGTATTCCGTTCTGCCGATAACGAATTCTTCGCCACCGCCGGCCTGTGCACCCACGAGAAAATCCACCTGGCCGACGGCCTGGTGATGGAGCATGTGATCGAGTGCCCCAAGCACAACGGGCGCTTTGATTACCGCTCTGGCAAGGCCTTGGGCGCGCCGGTGTGCGTTAATCTGAAGACCTACCCGGTGCGGGTGGATGCGGGGCGAGTACTGCTCGCCGTCACGGCCGAAGGATGAACGCCCCCCTGATCATCGTTGGCGCCGGCCATGCCGGTGGCCGTGCGGCACTGACCCTGCGTGAAGAAGGCTACAGCGGGCGCTTGATCCTGATCGGCGATGAAGCGCATCTGCCCTACGAACGTCCACCGTTGTCCAAGGGCTTGCTGCAAGGCTCGACCGACCTGGCGCAATGCAGCCTGTGCGACAGCCAGCAGTTGGCGGCGCTCGAGGTCGAGCATATCGCCGCCAACCCGGTCAGCCGCCTGGAGCCACAGCACCACCGGTTGCAATTGGCCGACGGCCAATGGTTGAGCTATGCCGGCCTGCTGCTGGCCACCGGAGGCCGGGCGCGACGTTTGCCCCAGGCGCAGGCGAATGTATTTTACCTGCGCACCCACGACGAAGCCTTGGCCCTGCGCGATCGCCTGCGCTCTGGCGCTCGGCTGGTGGTAGTCGGCGGTGGATTTATCGGCTTGGAAGTGGCGGCGACCGCACGGGGCCTGGGCTGCGAGGTGACGCTGCTGGAAGCCGGGCCACGGCTGGCAGGGCTGGTGTTGCCGTCGGTGATCAGTGACGCGCTACTGGCATTGCACCGTGAGCAGGGTGTGGACGTGCGTTTGAACGTTGCCCTGGAATGCATCCATGCCGACGCCGTGCAACTGGTCGACGGGCAACGGCTGCCCTGCGACCTGGTGGTAGTCGGCATTGGCATGCAGCCCAACATCGAGTTGGCCGCAGCGGCGGGCTTGGACGTCGGGCAGGGCATTCGCGTCGACGCGCACCTGCGCACCAGTGCGGCGGATATCTACGCGGCGGGGGATGTGTGCGAGTTTCGCCTGGCGGGCCTTTATCAACGGCAAGAAACCTGGCGCAACGCCGAAGCCCAGGGCCGTCTCGCGGCGTTGAACCTGCTGGGGCGCAAGCTGGCGTTCGAGACGATCCCGGGTTTCTGGTCCGATCAATACGCGTGGGGCTTGCACACCGTCGGGGTGATGACTGCACTGATAGTTCGCCGGCAATTGCCCGAAGGCGGCCTGCTGCTGTTCTACCTTGACGACCATCACCGTTTGCAAGGTGCCTGCGGTTGGGCCATAGGTAACCGCGCAGCCAAGGACATCAAACTGTGCGAGCGCTTGATCACTGCCCGCATCCCGCTCGACCCGGCCAGCCTGGCCGACCCTGAATTATCCCTGAAGCTGTTATTGCGAGGCTGACCATGCGCCAGTTCTTAGTATTCCAATCGATGTGGGCCATGCAAACCGAGCCCGGCAGTCTCGAAGCGCAACTGGATCGAATCGCTGCCGCCGGTTTTGACGGCATCACCGACCATTACTGGGCGCCAGCATCGGTGCAACGCCTGCACGCGGCGGCCACGGCCAGGGGCTTGCAGATTGAAGGGCAGCTGTTCCCGCAATCGGTGGATGATTTGGCCGCAGCCCTAGAGGTGATCAGCCGCTACGGCTGTCATCACCTCACCTTGCAAGCCGATGTGCGCCCACGTACCCAGGCCGAGGCGGCCAGTTTGATCGAAGGCTGGCAACGGCTGGCCGAACAGGTGGACTTCCAGATTTTGCTGGAAACCCATCGCTATCGGCTCACTAACGACCTGCTGTTCACCCTCGACCTGCTGGCACAGATGCCCGATCTGAAACTGCTCGCTGACCTGTCCCACTACGTGGTTGGCCGCGAGTTGCCCGAGCCCGGCAGTGTGGAAGACGACGAACATATACGCACCATCCTGCGCCACAGCTGGGGCTTTCATGGCCGCATCGCCAGCAGCGAACAGGTACAGGTGGGCCTGGATTTTCCCCAGCATCAGCCGTGGGTGGAGCGCTTTACCGGTTGGTGGCGCTACGGGATCGAAGACTGGCTGGCCCGCGCCGAGACACCCCAGAGCCTGTCCTTCACCTGCGAACTGGGCCCGCCACCTTATGCGATCACCGACGCGGATGGCCGCGAGCTCACCGATCGCTGGGCCGAGGCGCTGAAGCTCCAAGCGCTGATTCGCCAAGTGTGGGCCAGTTGTCACTGAGGGGCGGCTAATACCCTGTAGGAGCGAGCTTGCTCGCGAAAAACGTCACCGATAACGCGGTCTTTCTGGATGAGCGCGGCGCCTGGGCGTTTTTCGCAAGCGAGCTCGCTCCTACAAGGGTCAGGTAAGCAGGCCGGTGCTGACGGCCACGATCAAAAACACTCCCAGCAGCGCGCGGTAGATCACGAACGGCCAGGTGGAGAAACGCTCCAGGAACTTCATCAGGCCCCAGATGGCAAAGAACGCCGAGACGCTGGCCACCACCAGCCCGAACATCAAATGCGGCCAGGCGTGGGCGGGCAGGTCGGCGCGCAGCAGCACCCACAGCTCTTTCAAACCGGCCAGCGCGATGGCCGGCAAACCCAGCAGGAAGGAAAACCGCGCCGCTTCTTCGCGTTTGAAATTCAGGAACAGCGCCGCGGTCAACGTGGAGCCCGAACGCGATACGCCGGGTATCAACGCGCCAATCTGTGCAACCCCCACGATCAGCGCATCGCGCAAACGCATCTGGCTTACGTCGCGGGTATGGCGGGCGCGTACTTCAGCCAGCGCCAGCAATACCGCCATCACCAGGCAGGAAATGCCGATCACCATCAGCCCGCGCAAAGGTGAGTTGCAGGCATTCAAGGTCGACGACAACGCCAGCCCCGCAATGCCAATCGGGACGGTTGCCAGCACAATCGCCACGGCCAGCTTGAACCAGCGGTCGTTGTAGTCGCCCCGGCGCACGGCACTGATACTGCCCGTGGTCACCTGGCGCACATCGCGCCAGAAATAACTGACCACCGCCGCCAACGCCGCCAATTGCATGGCCGCAGAAAACGCCGACCCGGGGTCTTGCCAGCCGAGCAGGGCGGGCACCACGCGCATATGGGCGGTGGACGACACCGGCAGCAGTTCGGTGATGCCCTGGATCACGCCCAGGATAAAAATCTGCAGGTAATCCAGGGAGGCAAAGCCCACATCCAGGCCGGCGGTACAGACGTTGGTCAAAATACGTGTCCTTGAGCAATAGGGAGAAACCGGCGAAGTTTATTCTAAATGTTTCAGGATTTCGGCCAGGGCAACCGCTATTTGCAATCGGTTCAGCCAATAGAAAGGATTCGCCAGGCCATTGGCGTGGGCGGCACTTTTGTGAACAATGGCGCCCTGCGTTTTTCCACCGAGAGCCCCATGCCTGAAACCACCGTCGAATTGATCCAGACCGGCCCCGAAGAAGCCGAACTGATCCGCAATCTTTACCAGTACTACGCCTACGAGTCTTCGGACTGGGAACAGGAAGATGTCGAAGCCGATGGGCGTTTCTACATCCACGACGAACACCTGACCCGCTACTGGAGCGACCCGCAATGGAGCGCCAACCTGCTGCTGGTAGACGGCTACATCGCCGGTTTCCTGTTGATCGAAGGCAGCGAACTACCGGGCATCGACGCCCTGGAACTGGCCGACCTGTTCATCCTCAAGCGCTACCGCCGCAAAGGCATCGGCCGCGCCATCGCCAGCCAGGTGCTGTGCAGCGGCGAGCACAATTGGCTGGTGCGTTTCTATGATCAGGACGAAGTGTCCCAGGCATTCTGGCGCACCGTGCTGGACAACCTGCCGCGCCCGGTGCAGAGCATTGAACTGGACGATGAACCACAGTTGGTGAACTACCTGATTACCCGGGCTTCGTTGCATTGACGGGCGGGGGCTTTCTCTCGATGAGCATAGATATCTAAACAACGCTGTAGCGACCAACCGTAACCACGATGCGAAGCGAGCCGCTCTTGATCTGCTCTTGATCTTGATCTCAAGCGCCCCGTTAAACCACGCTGGCCGAACGCAGGCTTGAATTCGTGGGTAACCCGGCAGGACGCCGGGTTAGCCGCCCCGCGCCATGGATGGCGCGTGGCGGCGGCCCACGGATTCAAGCCTGTGTTCGGGCACACCGAGCCTAGGCGAGGTGCCGAGTGGTGGGGCAAGAGCCCTTTTGGTTACTTTTGGGGCTCTTTTCCAAAAGTGACCCGCTGTCAGAGCCAGCCCTTTCAAGGTCTTTTCGTTTTGGCAGCCTTGATTACCCTGTCCGTTGAAACATGCGCATTCACCGCCTTGCCTTGCACCCATGTCTTGGGTTTAGGCACCTTGGGGCCGCGGGGACTTTTCGCAACTTGTTTGGGGTGGATGTTTCTGGCCAGCTCCAACAAACGCTGGGCCAACTTTTCCACAGGGATGGCGGGAAGATATTCCGAGGGCAGTGCAATCTGCATTCCCTCATAACCACTCCTGACCTGGACCGCCAAGTGATAGATCGAGGCTTCCCAGCCATCAGGCTGGGTCTCCCGATGGGCTTGCTCCACGCTTCGCTTGAGTACGGCCAGGACGTTGTAGGCCAACACTGCCGTAGTGAACCCGAGCAAGGCGGCCTTTGGGCTGCCGAGAGTTTCGATTTCACTTTCCAGGATCGCTTCCAGTCGCTGGAACATACCTTCAATGCTCCAGCGGCGGCGATAGAGTTGCGCGATCTGCTCAGCGCTGACGCTTTCAGGCAGGTTGCTCCAGAACATCAAGCTGCTGTCACCCGAGTCTGTTGGCGAATGAAGCGTCAGTTCGACGCGCCGACATTGGTAACCGCCTCTGACCTGGATGATCTGCTCACGCACAGAGCCTGTTTCCACAGGCACGGATTCTTGCCACTCACCCTCTTGAATCAGGCGTGGATGTTTGGCTTGCTGGCGAATGACAAAGGACGTCTGGACCTGCTCACAAGCTTCCATTACCGGAAGCGTGCAGTAGAGTCGGTCAGCCAGCCACACCTGGCCCGGTTCAGCATTAGCCAACAGAGGCAACACGCAAACGCGCTCGCTGGCGTAGGCATCCTCACATGCCTGAAGGTCGATGACCTGATCGAGATCAGGATCGTAGACCACTACCGAAAAACCGGGACGAGCCGCACCTCGCTCCTGGCGTAAAGCCCCCAGACGCTTCTCAGTGGATGCCAGGTGATTGCCGTCTACCACGCGAACCTGCCAGTCCGGCAGCATCGTCGTGCAGCCCAGTTCTTTGATGGTTGGAGTCAGTCGTTGCGCACTACCGGTGACCAGAGCGCGCAATAGCGCGGGTTCAGTACGACTGATTTTGTCGTAGAGCGCCGCCAAGCTGACAGGGAGATCTTCCAGTTGCCGCGCAGCGGCGTGCAGGGATGGCTTCAAGCCCAATGAAACAAGGGACATCAGCTTGATTATGGTCGAGAACAGTAGTTCACGAGAATACTGCCGTTGCCGATGTTCTTCGAAGACCTGATCGACCCACTCAGGGGCAATAGCTTGTTCCAGCGCCAATTTGGCCATAACGCTGGCAGGTGCTTTTTTCTCGAAACGCGCTAGAACATCGGCCCACATCGTTTGGGATCCCTGAATGAAATTTCAGGGGATTTTACCGAAGACCTTGAAAGGGATGGCTGTCAGAGCGGAACCCTAAGTGGCCGTTACCGCAGCAATGGATATGTACCCAATTCAACTGCGTCGCCTGCCAGGCCGCCTTCGCGAGCAAGCCCGCTCCCACAATTGGATTGCGGGGTGTCAGGTAGATAGGCGTTGGCTGGTAGGCCGCCTTCGCGAGCAAGCCCGCTCCCACATTTGGATTGCGGGGTGTCAGGTAGATAGGCGTTGGCTGGTAGGCCGCCATCGCAGGCAAGCCAGCTCCCACAGTTGGATCATGGCACTTCAGGTAGATAGGCACCGGCTGTCAGGCCGTCACGGGCCTAGCCCGGGTTGAACAGCACCTGCTGCATCGCCTGAGGCGGCTGCCCGAACGCCCTGAGAAACGCCTGGCGCATGCGCTCGCGATCACCAAACCCGGTTTCGCGCGCCACCACCTCCACCGGGTGCCGGCTGATTTCCATCATCGCCCGCGCAGCTTCCACCCGCAGAGCTTCGATAGCTTTGGCCGGGGTCTGCCCGGTTTCTTCGCGAAACACCTGGCTGAACTGGCGCGGGCTTAACCGGGCAACGTCGGCCAGGGCCTCCACGGATAAATCCTGAGTGAGATTCTCGCGAGCGTAAGCCAGGGCCAGCTGCACGCGGTCGGACTTGGGGTCCAGTTCCAGCAAGGCCGACAATTGCGACTGCTCGCTGCCACGGCGCTGGGCAATCACCAGCTTGCGCGCAATACGCCGGGCCAGGTCGCTGCCCAGATCGTCCTCCACCATCGCCAGCGCCAGGTCGACCCCGGCGCTCATGCCCGCACCGGTCCACACCTGGCCGTCGACAATGAACAACTTGTCTTCTTCCAGGCGGATATCCGGGTAGCGCTTGCGAAATGCCGGCGCATGGATCCAGTGGGTGGTGGTGCGCTTGCCAGCCAGCAGCCCAGCCTCGGCCAGCACAAAAATGCCCATGCATAACGACGCCACCCGCCGCGACTGCGCGGACGCGGCCTTGACCATCTCCAGCAGGTTGGCCTCCGGCAGGCGAAACTCCAGGTAGCCACTGACAATCAACGTGTCATAGCCCTCTGGCCGCAGCGCACTGGTGTTCACCGAAAAGCCCTGGGAGGTCATCACCGCGCCGCCGCTTTCCGACACCAGGTGAAACTCATAGGCCGGCTCGCCGCGCAGCAGGTTGGCGCACTCGAACACCGAGCCCAGGCTGAGGCTCAACGACTGGAAATTCGGGTAAACCATCAGCGCAACGCTGTGCATTGCATCTCTCCAAGGGGCGGGGGAGAGGCGATTGTCGGCGTGTGCCGGGCAAACGGCAACCGGCTTTCGTGCATGTCCGAAATCCTTGCGGATATGACATTGTGAGCCAATGCCGCGCTGCCTAACATGAGCCCAACGCACTAGACGACTGGTCTAATCGCAGAGGGGCAAGCATGAGCAACGCAAGCAGCAGTGCGCGGCAAGCGATTCTGGAACGGGCGCAATCCATTGTCGGCGCCAAGGGGTTTTCGGCGGTGGGCTTGAACGAAATCCTGCAAGCCGCGCAAGTGCCCAAGGGCTCGTTTTATCACTACTTCAACTCCAAAGATGCCTTTGGCGTGGTGTTACTCGATACCTATTTCGACCACTACGTCGAGGGCATGCAGCAGTTGTTCGATCAGCCGGGCTCCACCCACCACGCCAAGCTGATGCGCTATTGGCAAGGCTGGATCGACAATCACACCGGCTGCACCGACACCGGCAAATGCCTGGCCGTGAAGCTTGGGGCGGAAGTCTCCGACCTGTCAGAACCCATGCGGCTGGCGCTGCAGCGCGGCACTTCGCGCACCATCGACTTGCTTGCCGTGGCCTTGCAACGCGGCGTCGAAGACGGCTCGCTCAGGTTCGAGCAGGCCCCCGAAAGCCTGGCCAGGCGCTTGTATGCGCTATGGTTGGGAACCAGCGTCATGGGCAAGATCACCCGTACCACCGCGCCGTTCGCTGAGGCGCTGCTGCTGACTCAACAGCTGTTGGGCGGCCCTGAAAACCCTGTTATTCACACCGATCGAGGCACTGGAAAATGAAAGTATTAATGGTACTGACCTCTCACGACCAGCTTGGCGATACCGGGCGCAAGACCGGCTTCTGGCTCGAAGAATTCGCCGCACCTTATTACGCGTTCAAGGACGCTGGCGCCGAGGTGGTGTTGGCTTCCCCGGCCGGCGGCCAGCCGCCGCTGGACCCTAAAAGCGATGAACCGGATGCGCAAACCGAGCAGACCGAACGCTTCGCCAAAGACCCGGCCGCGCAGCAAGCCTTGGCGACCACCGTGAAGCTGGACTCGGTCAACGCCGCCGACTTCGACACCGTGTTCTACCCAGGCGGCCACGGCCCGTTGTGGGACCTGGCGGAGTCGCCGGTGTCCATCGCGCTGATCGAAGCCTTCGAGCGGGCCGGCAAGCCCATCGGCTTTGTGTGCCATGCACCGGGTGCCTTGCGTCACGTCAAGGCGGTCAACGGTGAGCCGTTGATCAAAGGCCGCCGCGTCACCGGGTTCTCCAACTCGGAAGAGGCCGCCGTGCAGTTGACTGAGGTCGTGCCGTTCCTGATTGAAGACGAATTCAAAAAATTGGGCGGCCGGTATGAGAAGGGCGCTGACTGGCAATCCTTCGTCCTCGTCGATGGCTTGCTGGTGACTGGGCAAAACCCAGGCAGCTCCAGCGAAGTGGCCAAGGCCCTGCTGACACTCTGCGCTTAAGTTAATCAACCAATCTACACGGTGGCGACTCCCTGGAGTCGCCACGGTTTTCGTTCGTCCTGAATGTGGAATATCGCCGTGCCTGACTGCATCCTGAACACCCCGATCAAGCTGGGGCATCACCGCTTGAACAACCGTGTCGTACTGCCGCCGCTGACCCGCCAGCGCAGCGCCCAGCCGGGTAATATCGCCACCGACCTGATGGCCGAGTATTACCGTCAGCGGGCCAGTGCCGGGTTCATGGTCAGCGAGGGTACGCAGATCGAACCCCGTGGCCAGGGCTATGCGTGGACGCCGGGCATTCATACACCGGCGCAAATCCAGGGTTGGCGCAAAGTCACCGCAGCGGTGCATGCCGAGGGTGGGGTGATCTTTGCCCAGCTATGGCACGTGGGGCGGGTGTCCCACAACGCGCTGCAACCTGACGGTGGTGCGCCGGTGGGCCCGTCTGCGCTGGCGGCGGTGCAAGCCAAGGCCTTCATTGAAACCGGGCCGGGTGTGGGTGAACTGGTAGAGCCACCGGTACCCCGTGCCTTGACCACGCTGGAAATCGAAGAACTGGTAGGGCACTACGCCCAGGCTGCACGCAATGCCCTGGACGCCGGGTTCGACGGTGTGGAAATCCACGCGGCCAACGGCTACCTGGTCAACCAGTTCATCTCAGCCCATTCCAACACTCGTGAAGATGAGTACGGCGGCTCGCTGGACAATCGCCTGCGCTTGCTGCGCGAGATCGTCGAAGCGGTGTGCAAGGTGGTGGGGCCGGAGCGCCTGGGCGTGCGCTTTTCGCCGCTGTTCAGTGGCACCGACCAGGACCGGGTCTACATCGGCCTGGTGGAGGAAGACCCGCACCATACCTATATCGAAGCGATCAAAGTGCTGGAAGCGTCGGGCATCGCCTATGTGTCCATCGCCGAAGCCGATTGGGACAATGCGCCCGACCTGCCCGAAACATTCCGCCAGGCCGTACGCCGCACCTTCAGCGGCAGGATCATCTATGCCGGCCGCTACACCGCCGAGCGCGGTGCACGCTTGGTAGAGGCCGGGTTGGCAGACTTGATTGCCTTCGGGCGGCCCTTCATCGCCAACCCGGACTTGCCCCAGCGGCTGTTCAATGGCTGGCCGTTGAATGCGTTGAAGGCCGAAGGCTTGTATGGCGGGACAGAGGCGGGGTATGTGGATTATCCGGTGTATGCCCAACACTAGTGTGGGAGGGGGCTTGCAACCCCTCTGCACATCAAAAATGCCTCAGTCCACCCGCAACACAATCTTGCCGATATGGTCCCCACCTTCCATCCGCGCATGGGCCTGGGCGGCGTCGGTGTAGGCGTAGACCTGGTCGATCATCGGCAGGCAACGCCCGGCACTGAGTACCGGCCACACGTGTTCGCGCAGTTGCTCGGCAATCTCTGCCTTTTCTTCGCGGGTGCGGGCGCGCAGCAGTGAGCCGGTGATCACCGCGCGTTTGCCGAGGATGGTCAGCAGGTCGACGTCGTTGGCCTTGGCGCCACCGAGGAAACCGAGGATCACCAGGTGGCCGTCCATGCCCAGGGCCTTGAGGTTATTGTTCAGGTACGAGGCACCCATGATGTCGAGGATCACGTTGACGCCTTTGCCATCGGTCTGTTTGGCGATGACCTCGGCAAAGTCCTGTTCGCGGTAGTTGATCGGCTCGGCGCCGAGCTTGGCAATCGCTGCGCATTTGTCAGCACTGCCGGCCGTGGCGAACGCCTGGATGCCGAACTCCTGGCAGAGCATCAACGCGGTGGTGCCGATACCGCTGGTGCCGCCGTGGATCAAGACGCGCTGGCCTTTATGGGCACCGCCGAGGCCGAACAGGTTGGCCCACACCGTAAAAAACGTTTCCGGCACGGCAGCGGCCTGAATCCAGTCCATGCCCGCCGGGATCGGCAGCGCCTGGCTGGCCGGCACCGCGCAATACTGCGCATAGCCGCCGCCATTGGTCAGGGCACAGACCTTGTCGCCCAGGCTGTACTCGGTGACGCCATCACCCAGCGCCACCACTTCACCGGCCACTTCCAACCCCGGAATCGGGCTCATGCCGGGCTTCATCGGGTATTTGCCCGCGCGTTGCAAGGCGTCTGGGCGGTTGACCCCGGCGGCGTGTACGCGAATCAGAATCTCGCCCGGCCCGGCCACCGGTACGTCGGCGCTGCGTGGCTGCAAGACCTCGGGCCCGCCAGGGGTGGTGATTTCGATCAGGGTCATTTCTTGGGGGAGCGTCATGGAAAAGTTCCTGTAGCGATGAGCGTATGGGTTGGGACCGTAGCGCGGGGTCGGCAGTTCAGCAAGATCATGCCGGGTTCTTTGGGCAATGCAAACGCAGGATTTCAGCACAAGCCTGCAAGTGCAGAGCCGCGGCGTTGGACACACTGGCTGCCGGTCATTTTCGACGCAAATAGGTGGCATATGAACCAAGCAAGAAATCAGGATATCGGGCTGTTGTTTCTGCGGGTCAGCGGGGCATTGTTCTTGCTGTGGGTGCATGGGTTGCCCAAGTTGCTGCACTACAGCGAACAACTGAAGCTGATCGAAGACCCGTTTCACCTGGGCGCGTCTATCACCTTGCTGCTGGCGATTTTCGCCGAGGTGCTGTGTCCATTGCTGATCATCGCGGGCGTGCTGGTGCGCCTGGCGTGTCTGCCGATCCTGGCGGTGCTGGTGATTGCGTTGCTGGTGGTGCACCCGGAGTGGACGCTGTTCGAAGGGCAGTTCGGTTGGCTGCTGCTGATCATCTTCACCAGCGTGCTGATCGCAGGGCCGGGGCGGCTGGTGTTGAGCCAGCGCTTTGCCTGAAAAAAGGCCGGGTGAACCCGGCCTTTTGCCTTCTGTAGGAGCGAGCTTGCTCGCGAAAAACTCACAGGCGCCGCGTGCATACAGAATGCCCGCGTTATCGTTGAGGTTCTTCGCGAGCAAGCTCGCTCCTACAAGTGCATCGAGGTATCAGCGGTTCAGGAACCCCAGCAGGTCTTCGTTGAGCTGTTGAGCGTGGGTCACGGCAAACCCGTGCGGCGCATCCTTGTACACCTTCAATTGCGCGCCCTCGATCATCTGCGCCGCGACTTTGCCGGTGGTGTCGAACGGCACGATCTGGTCGCCGTCGCCATGGATCACCAGGGTCGGCACGTCGATCTTGGCCATGTCCGGGCGGAAGTCGGTTTGCGAGAACGCGGTGACGCAATCCACGGTGGATTTGAGCGACGCGAGCATGGCGATCTGCAGGGTTTGGCTGAGCACACCCTCCGAGACGTGCTGGCCTTTATTCAGACCGAAGAACGGCGTGTTGAAGTCGCTGATGAATTGCGCACGATCCTTCAACAGGCCGGCCTTGATACCATCGAACACCTCGCCAGGCACGCCTTGGGAATAATCGGCTTGCTGGCCGAAGATCGGCGTGACCGCGCCCAGCAACACCAGGCCGGCGACACGGGCACTGCCGTGGCGGGCGATGTAGCGCGCCACGTCACCGCCACCCATGGAGAAGCCCACCAGGGTCACGTCCTGCAGGTCCAGGTGTTCGATCAACTGGGCGATATCGTCAGCGAAGGTGTCGTAGTCGTTACCGGTCCATGGTTGGTCCGAGCGGCCAAAGCCACGACGGTCGAACGCGATGGTGCGAAAGCCACGGCTGCTCAGGTATTCCATCTGGTATTCCCACATGTCCGCATCCAGCGGCCAGCCGTGGCTGAACAGCACGGGCTTACCGCTGCCCCAGTCCTTGAAGTAGATCTGGGTACCGTCTTTGGCAACGAATGTGCTCATCTGAAACTCCTTGCAGGGCTGAAAAAGGGCGGTGAAAAAACCGCCTCACTATTGCCGTAAACCTGGGCCCAGGCTTGTATGGGTGTGCTTGTCTCACCAACTGAACTTGAGCTCCATGCCCAGGTAGTTGCTGTCGTGCCCACCGGCATCACGCAGGGTCTGGCCGACCGCGTAGTGCACCGCCTCGACCGCACCGCTGAGGTTGGGGGTAAAGGCGTAGTCAGTGCGCAGTTGCCCATAGGCGCCGGTCCAGCGCTCACCTTGGCCCGCGGTGCCAGCCACGGCCAGGTTGGGCTGGGTGTAGACGGCGTCTGCGGTGGTTTGCCGCCACAGCAGGCCGACAGCGGTTTGCACGCTGAGCTTGGCAATGGGCTTGACGGTGATCGACGGCTTGACGTGGATCAGGTTGCTGTAGCCGGTATAACCCGCCAGGGAAAAGTAATAGCCATTGGGGAACAGCGGATTGAAGGTGCCGACCCGGCCGTCACCGGCCTTGCGGTCACCGGAGGCGATATCCAGTTGCAGGCCGATACGCGGCTTCCACGCCAGCGTGTCAAAGGTGTAGCCGGTGCGGCTGCCACCGGCCCAGGCGCGAATCGTCTTGCTGCCCACCGAGCCGCGTTGCAGCATGGCTTCGACGTCCCAGTCGAACCCCTGGGCTGCGCCGCCGAGGCGGGCGTCCAGCAACTGGCGGGTTTCGTCGCCGTCGGCGTCCAGGTAATGGGCGGCGCTGCGCTCGTACACGCCGTAATAGGCCGACAGCTCATTGGTACCGCCCACCAGCCGCTCGACCCGTAGCATGTGGAAGCGCGCGTCGCTGTTGGACTTGTCGTCGAAATGCCGACCATCCTGGTACTGCACCGGTTGGCTGGCGATCCCGATAAAGCGCCATTGCGGCGTTTCCCAGTCCGCCCACAACGCATCGAAGGACTGCCGCACATTCGGGCCGTCCCGTGACGAGATGAAACGCTGCAAGTCAAAAGCGAAATCCTGGCGGCCAGCCCGTGCCTTGAAGGTGCCGGCGTTGAAGGTCTTCACGTATTCGGCAAAGGCCAGGCGCAGGTCGACGCGGTTCTGGTCGGCACCGCCAATCGTGGTCTTGTCATAGGCCCGCACATCTTCCAACTGGGTGAACAGCCGCCAGTGTTCGTTCAGGTGCAAGTCGGCGTGCACCTGAAAACGCTGGATCAGGTAGCGGTCACGCGGTACATCGCGCACGCCGAACCCGCTGGCGTCGTTCATCTCGAAGCGTTCACGCAAGGTGGCGCCCAACGACAGGTAGGTGAACGGGTTGGCCGCGGACAACGGGATGTACTTGAGGTTGTCCAGCGGTTGCGTGCGCAAGGCCGGGTCCTTGAGCACGGACCAGTCTTCCTGCCAACGGTTGGCCTTGATCGCCGGACGAACCGGCTGGTCGTTGGCCTGCACGCTGCCAGCAAGCAACGGCCACAGCACAGCCAGGCTCCAGCCTGCGTGACGCATCATTTTGCCGCGCTGAGTTGGTGGATTTCTGCGACATAACCGCCTGGGAACTCCACCAAGGCACTGCGCCGACCTTTGCTGTCGAACGCCGGCACCAGCACTGTGGCGCCAGAGCCAGTGGCCTTGCCCAGGGTGGCGGCCAGGTCGTTGACCTGATAACCGGTGGTGTCGTGGCCGAACGGGTAGGGCAGTTGGCCGTTGGTGATCAGCACCGCCATGCGCCCAAACGGCGATTCAATCTCGACGCGGCGGTAGTGGCCGCCGGCTTGGCCGACATCAACCCCTGGGGCGTGCTTGTCGTCGCTCAACACCTTGCCGTGGGAGAACCCCAGGAACGCCTTGATAAACCGCTCGGCGCTGTCGTTGGACACATACACACGGTTTTCCGGCACGGTCTCGAAGGCGGCGTAATCCGGGGTCTTGGTGTGCCAGTAGAGCTGCATGTTCACACCGCCCGGCCATTGCACCACGGCGTCACGGCCGATGGGGTCGGGGAAATCGCTGACGATCACGTCGGCGCCATTTTCCCGTGCGGCCTTGAGGGCCACGTCCATGTCCTTGACCAGATAGCCGTTGCGTTCCTGGCCGAAGGGGTGAGGCACGGGGGTGGTAAAGCCGAACAACGACACGGTGCCCGCCGGGGTCTGCAGCAGTTGCGAGGTGGTGCTGCTCGGCACTGGCAGCACGTTGACCACGACCTGGGGCGTGCTTTTGCCGCCGAAGGTGGCAAGGAAACTCTGGGCAAAACGGTCCACATCGGCCGGTGCCACATACACATGGCTGGTGTCGTACTGCGGCGCCACGGCCACGCTTGGGGTGGCGGCGAACGCGCTGTTCATCATCGCACTTGCCAGCAGCGTCAATGCCAGCGATACCTTGGTTGTTGTGTTGCCCATGCCCGTTCTCCAGCGCTTATGAGGGTTTGAAAGCGGTGAGGTTAGGGGGGCAGGGCGGTGGGGAATTGTATGGACGTGCTCGGTTGAACGTTTCAGCTACGCGGCCCAGGCAGCCTGCGCCTATCTACCTGACGCCCCTCAACCCAAATGTGAGAGTTCACTTGCCTCTGCCTGACACCCCACGATCCAATTGTGGGAGCTGGCTTGCCTGCGATGACGGCCTGCCAGCCGACGCAGTTGGATTGCGTTCATATCCATTCCTGCGGTAACGGCCACTTAGGGTTCCGCCCTGACGGCGGCTCACTTTTGAACAGCGCAAAAGTAAGCAAAACGCTCTTGCCCCACCACTCGGCACCTCGCTTAGGCTCGGTGTGCCCGAACGCAGGCTTGAATCCGTGGGCCGCCGCCACGCGCCATCCATGGCGCGGGGCGGCTAACCCGGCGTCCTGCCGGGTTACCCACGAATTCAAGCCTGCGTTCGGCCAGCGTGGTTTAACGGGGCGCTTAAGATCAAGATCACAAGCACGGCGTTTTTCAAGGTAGTTGTCGCGTCCACCGTCGCGCTACGCGATTTTTATTACCACGGTCAGCTCCTTTTCGGGGTTCAGATACACCGTCCCGATAGGGTTCCAGTTGCGTGTCTCTCCTGACCATCGTTCCGGTCTTTTCTCTCTGGCCTGCCGGTATATCGCATCTCGACGAGCCAAGATTTCTCGGTCTTTTCCTTCATGACGTTGAGCCGGTGTTACGAAGCGGATCCGGCTATGACGGTGCACGGTGTTGTACCAGGTCATAAAATTCCTCACCCAGATACGCGCATCATCCAGGCTGGTAAACCCTGCCTGTGGCCACTGCGGGCAGTATTTCAGTGTCCTGAACAGTGATTCCGAGTACGGGTTGTCGTTGCTAACCCGTGGTCGACCGCGAGACGGCGTGATGCCCAGGTCATACATCTTGGTCAGTAACGTCACCGATTTCATTGGTGCACCATTGTCCGAGTGAAGCACCAGCGGCTGGCGCCAACACTTCTCCTGAGTCACGCTTCGTTGCAGCAACGCTGCCGCCTTTTCCCCGCTCTCGGCTTCATAAACTTCCCAGCCCACGGCTTTTCGGCTGTATATGTCTTCGATCAGATAGAGGTAGTAAAATTTCCCGCGAACCGGGGACGGCAAGTAGGTGATGTCCCATGACCACACCTGATTAGCTGAAGTCGCTGCGTAAGTGGTCGGTGCCTCATGGCGATGCGGTCGCTTGGCTCTGGATCGGTGATGCTGCTGACCTGCCGCATGCAGCACACGATAAAAAGTCGCCTCCGAGGCTACATATCTTCCTTCATCGGCCAATTGCGGCACGATCTGGCTTGGCGGGAGGTGCGCATAAGCTTTGCTGTTGCACAGCGTCACGATGCCTTGTCGCTCAAGCTCACTGAGCGCGTTGTTCGGTATCGGCCTGAGCGTCGTCGTGCGTCCATCTGCCAAGAGTTCTTGCGGCAAGCTCCAGCGTTGCAGCGTCCTCAGTGAAATGCCTACCTCCTGACAAGCAGGCGCCCTGCGGGCGCCCGCCAGAATGGCTTCATTAAGCCAATCAACGAGTAAATACCGTTCTGGCAACAAGGTCAGGTGGCCTCGTCGTCGCTCCCCCAGTAGGCATTGAGCTTTTTTCGTAGTACCAGTAAGGCCGCTGTTTCAGCCAGGGCTGCATCTTTGCGGCGCAACTCACGTTCAAGTTCACGGATACGATTTTTATCATCCCGTGACTGTCCGGAGCTTGCAGTTTTCGCGGTTGACTGTTTCGTGCTGCCGGCGATAAAAGCGTTGCGCCAATCGGTTATTTGCTCGGGAAAAATACCTTTTCGTCGGCAGTACTCACCGATTTCCAGTTCCGATAGCGAACCTGTTTCTATGATGATCGCCAGCTTGGATTCGGCTGACCAATTTTCGGCCGGTTGCTTGGCATCGGACAATTGCGTTCCTCTGGCGGCAGCTTGTTTGCGCCAATAATGGAGAGACATATCGCTACAACCTTCGCGCCGAGCGACCTCCGCCGCCGAGAGGCTCAGGGGCGGAAGCATCATTTTCAGCAGCGCAGCTTTACGTTCTTCTGAATAGAAAGGCATGACCATACTCTTGCCGCCCCCGGAATGCTTTTCAAAAAGCGGGGGACACGACAACTACCCTGACACCGGGGGAGCAGATCAAGATCAAAAGCGGCTCGCTTCGCATCGTGGTTACTGTGGAGTGTGCAACCTGCAAGTTGTGCATCTACTGCGCTAACGCTTTCGCAGGAAAGCCATAATGCCAGTCAGTTAAGGCTTTTTTGTAGGAGCGAGCTTGCTCGCGAAAAACTTACAGGCGCCGCGTTCATTCAGCAAACACGCGTTATTGTTGACGTTTTTCGCGAGCAAGCTCGCTCCTACAGAAATTGGGGATGCCCACACATTTGGATCGCGGCGCATCAGTTAAACAGCCGTTATCTGTCAGGCCACCATAATGATCTTCGACACCAATTCCACCACCGTCTTGGCCTGCAGTTTCTTCATCAGCCGCGCCCGGTGCACTTCCACGGTGCGGTGGGAGATCGCCAGGCGCAGGGCGATTTCCTTGGATTTGAAGCCGTTGACGATGTGCATGGCGATTTCCCGCTCACGGGGCGTGAGGTCGCCGGTGCCCTGGTGCATGCGGTCCAGGCGTTCGAAGTGCCAGATCATCAATTTGAACGGGTCTTTGGGGGTGAGGGTGTAGCCGTGGGACTTGGCCCAGAACACTTCGCCGTTGTGGTGCTGCATGAAGCGTTCATCGGAATAAAAGCCGTTGTCGCTGTCGAGCAGCCAGTCATGGCTGCGCTTGCCGATGGCGTGGTAGTCGGCCTGGGACGGGTAGATCAGCAGGGTCAGCTGGTTGACCAGCGCGTCGCGGGTATAGCCGAACAGCTTCAGGAAAGCGTCGTTGCAGTCGAGTATCACGCGGTCGCTGGTGACGATCTGCGGGGCAGGGGACAGCTTGAACGCCAGGCGTTCGAGGTCGGGGAATTGCTGGGCTAGCGCGGTCATGGGGCATCCTGCCTCGTTGTTCAATGCCCTGGGGCGCTACTTACCCGTGTAAGTAGTTACACGAATTGGCGCACGATCAGGGGTGGGTCATTGTAAGTAAAGTCCGAATCAAGAACAGAAGAAATTGATTATGCCTGCTGATTGCGTCTCCATTGTTGCCGCTGGTCACTCCCGTTTTGGTCGCCTGGAAGGCACGACGCTCGAAGACCTGATCGTCCAGGTTACCCAGGAAGCCTTGAGCGACGCTGAGATTGACGCGTCGCAAATCGATGCGTTGTTCCTCGGCCATTTCAACTCGGGGCTGGTGCCCGACGGGTTTGCCGCCTCATTGCTATTGCAAGCCGACCCCGGGCTGCGCTTCAAACCCGCCACCCGCTGTGAAAACGCCTGTGCGTCCGGCTCGGCGGCGATTCAGGCGGGGGTCAATGCGATCCTCTCCGGCAGTGCTGAGCTGGTGCTGGTGGTGGGCGCCGAGAAGATGACCCACACCAGCACCGCTGCGGTCACCCAAGCCTTGGCCGGGGCCGGTTACCAGAACGACCCGGCCGAAGCCGGCCTGAGTTTCCCCCAGTTGTTCGGCCGCGCTGCGCGCCAATACGCCGAGCGTTACCACTGCCCGCTGGGCTCGATGGCGGCCATCGCCACCAAAAACCACTCCAACGCCATGGCCAACCCGCTGGCGCAGATGCATCGGGAGATGAATTTCGAGCACTGCAACAACGTGTCCCAAAGCAATCCGTTCGTGGCCGACTCCCTGCGCCTGACCGATTGCTCGCTGATCAGCGACGGCGCCGCTGCGATCATCCTCGCCTCGCCCAAACGTGCGCGGGCGTTTCGTCGTGAGGTGCAAATCCGCGCGATGACCCAGGTCAACGACACCTTGCCCATCGCCCAGCGCGACATCCTGGCCTTTGAAGGCCCGCAACGCGCGATCCACGCAGCGCTGCGCGGGGCGAATGTGACCCTGGCTGATCTGAGTTTCGCCGAGGTGCACGACTGCTTCACCATTGCCGAGTTGCTGATCTACGAAGCCATGGGCCTGGCGCCCAAGGGCGAAGGGCATCGCGTGCTCGACAGCGGCGTGGTGCGCGCCGGCGGGCGCTTGCCGGTCAACCTTTCCGGCGGGCTCAAGGCCAAGGGGCACCCCGTTGGCGCCACGGGGGTGTCCATGCATGCCCTGGCGTTCCGGCAATTGACCGGCGAGCCGATTGGCCTGGCGGTGCCCAACCCGGAGTTCGGCCTGGTGTTCAACATGGGCGGCATGGCGGTGGCCAACTACGCCTCGGTCCTGCAGGCACGCCGGAGCTGAGCCATGAACATTGCCAACTGGCTGCACGACACCCAGCGCCGGGCCCCGCAACGCCCGGCTTTGTTCGACGGCAGCGTGCTAGTGGCCGACTACGCCACCTTCGCCGCCCACGTGCGCCAACGCGCCGCGCAGCTGGTGGAGCAGCATGGCCTGGTGCCGGGGGATGCGGTGGCGCTGCTGATGAAAAACAGCTGCGACTACCTGGAACTGCTCTACGCCATCTGGTGGATGGGCGGGGTGGCGGTGCCGATCAACGCCAAGCTGCACCCCAGCGAAGCGGCGTGGATTGCCGATAACGCCGAGGCGCGGTTGATCTTTACCGACGGCGGCCAGGTGTTTTCTTCGCGGGATCTGCCCGCGCGTTGCACGGAACTGGACGGCCACCCGCTGCCGCCCAGTCATGGTTGGCCGACCCTGGAACAGCCGGTGCCCCGCCAGGATTACGACCTCGCCTGGCTGTTCTACACCTCCGGTACTACCGGGCGCTCCAAGGGCGTGATGCTGTCCCACGGCAACCTGATCGCCATGTCGCTGTGCTACGCCACGGATGTCGACGCGGTGAGTGCCGACGATGCGGCGCTGTATGCCGCGCCCATGTCCCACGGCGCCGGCCTGTACAACTTCATCCATGTGCGCTGTGGCGCCCGCCATGTAGTGCCGGCCTCCCATGGCTTCGATGCTGCCGAGCTGTTCGGGCTGGCAGAGCAGATGGGCGATGTGTCGCTGTTTGCCGCGCCGACCATGGTCAAGCGCATGGTGGAGCAGGCGCGGCGTCAGGATTATCACGGCGCTGGCATCAAGACCATCGTCTACGGCGGCGGCCCCATGTACCTGGCCGACCTGCGTGAAGCGGTCGACACCTTCGGCCCGCGCCTGGTGCAGATCTACGGCCAGGGCGAGAGCCCGATGACCATCAGCGTCTTGCCCCGCGCCTTGATCGCCGAGCGCCAGCGTCCCGACTGGGCCAACCTGGCCGCCTCGGTGGGCCACGCGCAAGCCTGTGTGGAAATCCGCATTCTCGATGCCGAACGCCAGCCACTGCCCACCGGCCAGCGTGGCGAAATCGCGGTGCGTGGCGCCACGGTGATGCAAGGCTACTGGCGCAACCCGCAGGCCACGCGCCAGACGCTGGTGGACGGTTGGCTGCTGACCGGTGACATCGGCTACCTCGACCCGGCCGGCTACCTGACCCTCACGGACCGCTCCAAGGACGTGATCATCAGTGGCGGCAGCAACGTGTACCCCCGTGAAGTCGAGGAAGTGCTGGCCCAGCATCCCGAGGTGTTCGAAGTGTGCGTGGTGGGCGAGCCCGACGCGCAATGGGGTGAGTCGGTGGTGGCCTTCGTGGTGACCCGCAGCGGCCAGCCCCTGGACGAAGGCGAACTCACCGCGTGGTTCCTGGCGCGCATGGCCTCGTTCAAAAAGCCGAAAAAATATGTGTGGCGCAGCGACTTGCCCAAGAACAGCTACGGCAAGATTCTCAAGACCGACTTGCGGCATTGGCTGCAAACCGCGAGTATCGCCGCGCTTTAACATGGATCGATAATCAGACAAGGAGTCCCCACGATGGGCAATCCCGCACAAGACACCGTCCGCAAGCGCCGCCGTGCGTTTCTCGGTGCCACCTCCGGCCATTTGATCGAGTGGTACGACTACGGCGTGTATGGCTTTCTCGCGGTCTATATCGGCCAGGCGTTCTTCGTCTCCGATGACCCCACCACCAGCCTGTTGGCCAGCTTTGCCGCGTTTGCGCTGAGCTTCTTTATCCGCCCCTTGGGTGGGCTGTTCTTCGGCCCGCTGGCAGACAAGATCGGCCGGCGCAAAACCCTGATCATGGCGCTGGTGATGATGACCGGCTCCACGGTGATGCTGGGCCTGTTGCCGACCTACGCCAGCCTGGGCATCGCCGCACCGATCCTGTTGATTCTGGTGCGCTGTGTGCAGGGCTTCTCGGCGGGCGGTGAAATCGGCACCGTCACCAGCTTCATCTCCGAATACGCCGGCCCCGGGCGCCGCGGTTTTGCCACCTGCTGGCTGATGGTCACCGCCGTGCTCGGCCTGCTGCTCGGTGGCGCCGTGGCCAATGGCATGACCTGGGTGCTGGGCGCCGAGGTTATGCAGGAATGGGCCTGGCGCGTACCGTTCCTGATTGCCGCGCCCCTGGGCTTTATCTCCATGTATATTCGCCTCAAGCTCGAAGACAGCCCCGAGTTCCTCGCCTTGCAACGCGCCGGGCAAACTTCTCGCGCGCCGCTGCGTGAGGTCTGGCAGTGGAAGCGCGCGATTGCCTTGGTGTTCTTTATCATCACCTTGCACAGCTCGATCTTCTACCTGGTGCTGACCTTCGCCTCGACCTACATGGCCAAGATCCTCAAATTCGACAGCGGCACCACCTTGCTGTACGTGTTCGTCGCCAGTTTCTCGGCAGCTTTTGTGATGCCGTTTGGCGGAGCCTTTACCGATAAATACGGGCGCAAGCCGTTCCTGATGGTGATCGGCACACTGGCGACCCTGGCGATGTTCTGGCTGTTCAAATCCGCCCCGACCGCCACCCCGGCGACCTTCTTCGCGCCGTTGATGGCGGTGGCGATTTTGTTCGGGCTGTATGCGTCGTCGACCTATGCGCTGATGAGCGAACTGCTGCCCACGCGCATTCGTTCCACCGGGATTGCGGTGGCCTATAACGTGCCAGTGGCGGTGTTTGGCGGCAGTGCGCCGTTGATTTCCACCTGGTTGATCAAGGTGACGGGAGACATTACCTCGCCGTGGTATTTCTACGTGGCGACCGGGGTGGTGTCGTTGCTGGCGTTGGTGGTATTGCGCAAGGAAGATTTTGTCGCCAGCGCTCACTCCACGGCCGTGCCTGCCAATACTGCGTTGGCCTGATTCACGAACACCCTGTGGAACGGAACTTGCCCCAACTCCCTGTAGGAGCGAGCTTGCTCGCGAAAAACTCAAAGGCGCCGCGTTTACTCAGGCAACACGCGTTATCGTTGACGTTCTTCGCGAGCAAGCTCGCTCCTACAAGAGAATCGCCATGCCGGCCACCCGCTTGACCCTGATCTGCCACGCCCTCACGCCCCTGCAAAAGCAAGGGCGCTTTGCGGATGACGAGTCCGTCACGATGGACTGGCAGGGCGCGGCCTTGTCCCTGGCTGGCCGCTACAAACAACCGGCACGCCTGCTGTGCGGCCCCGAGGCCAGAACCCGCCAGAGCGCGGGCTTGTTCGGCGATAACGCCCAGGTCGACCCCGCCTTATGCGACCTTGATGTGGGTGCATGGAAAGGCCAGCGCATCGGCCAACTCGACAGCGAAACCTTGAACACCTGGGCCACCGACAGCACCAGCGCAGCCCACGGCGGCGAGTCGGTGGATCAGTTGTGCAGGCGGGTTGGCCAATGGCTCAAATCCCTCGAAACCCACCCCGGCCATGTCATCGCCGTGACCCACCCGTTCGTCATCCGTGCGGCGATGCTGTACGTCATGCAGTTGCCTGTCTCGATGTTCTATCGGATCGACGTCGAACCCCTCTCGGCCACCGAGCTACGCTTCAACGGTGTATGGCGCCTGCGCCTGGAAACTTCCGCCTGATTCCCGGAACATGGCAAAATCCACGCCCCGTACTGAGAGCTCCCCATGAAACGCATCCTGATCATCGGCATCGGCGCCGGCAACCCTGACTACATCACGATGCAGGCCGTGAAGGCGCTGAACCGTACCGACGTGTTCTTCCTGATGGACAAGGGCCAGAGCAAGGACAAGCTGATCGACCTGCGTCGGGAAATCTGCGAGACCTATATCACCAAGCCCGGCTACCGTTTTGTCGAGGCCGACTGCCCGGAGCGGGTGCGCGGTGAAATCGACTACACCACCGCCGTGCAAGATCTCAACCGCGATAAGCAGCAGACCTTCGAGCGCATGATCAACGAAGAAATGGCCGACGGCGAAGTGGGGGCGTTTTTGGCCTGGGGCGATCCGGCGCTGTACGACAGCACCATTCGCATCTTGCAGGCGATTCTTGCCAGTGGCCGTTGTGTCTTCGAATTTGAAGTGATCCCCGGTATCACCAGCGTGCAGGCCCTGGCGGCGCAGCATAAGGTGCCGCTCAACCGTATCGGCAAGTCCATCGAGATCACCACTGGGCGCCGGTTGGCGGCGGGGCAGGCGAGTGATGCCGATACCCTGGTGGTGATGCTCGACGCCGAAGACTCCTACCGCAGCGTGGCGGATCAGGACCTGGATATTTACTGGGGCGCTTACCTGGGCACGCCGGACGAGATCCTGATCAGCGGTAAAGTGGCGCAGGTGGCAGAAGAGATCGAACGGGTGCGCAAGGCGGCGCGCCTGGAAAACGGCTGGATCATGGACACCTATTTGTTGCGTAAACCCTGAGGTAAACCCGATGCTCAAACAGCTTGCCTTCGCCCTCCTGGCCCTGGTGGCCGGCGCCGCTCATGCCGATAGCGGCTTGCACACAGACTTGCCGTTGTCCTACCTGGAACAGACCCAGGGCGATGCGCGCAACCAGCCACTGGTGATCTTCCTGCATGGTTTTGGCAGCAACGAGCAAGACCTGTTTGATATCAAAGACGCGTTGCCGTCCACCTGGACTTATCTTTCGGTGCGTGCGCCGCTGCCGGTGGAACCGCAGGGTTATCGCTGGTTTACCAAGACCGATGAGCCTGAGTACAACGGCGAGACCGACGAACTGTTCAGCAGCGCCCGGCTGATCAAGGACTTTGTGCTCAAGGCCACCGCCAAGTACCACACCCAAAGTGATCGGGTGTTCTTGGTGGGGTTCAGCCAGGGCGCGATCATGTCTTACGAGGTGGCCTTGCGTGAACCCGAGTTGGTACGCGGTATCGCTGCGCTCAGTGGCAGCGTGCTACCGGTGCTCAGGTCTGCGCTGAAACCGGATGCGGCGATGGGCAAGCTGGCGATCTTTATTGGCCATGGCACTTTGGATCAGGCGTTGCCCTTTAGCTCGGCCACGCAGGCGAACGAGGTGCTGGCGGGGTTGGGGCTCAAGCCGGAGTTTCATGAGTACCCGGGGATGAATCACACCATCAGCGAAGCAGAGGTGCAGGACTTGAAAGCCTGGCTTGAGAAAAGCCTGAAGTGAAATGCGGTTAAAAATGTGGGAGCTGGCTTGCCTGCGATGGCGGCCTCCCAGCCTACGGCTATCTACCTGACACCCCGCGATCAAACTGTGCGGGCTTGCTCGCGAAGGCGGCCTGGCAGTCAACACAGTTGGATTGGGTACATATCCATTGCTGCGGTAACGGCTACTTAGGGTTCCGCTCTGACAGCGGGTCACTTTTGGAAGGACCCAAAAGTAACCAAAAGGTCCTCGCCCCACCACTTGGCACCTCGCCTAGGCTCGGTGTGCCCGTAATCCGCCAGTGATTTGGGGGGCCGCCGCCACGCGCCATCCATGGCGCGGGGCGGCTAAACCGGCATCCCTGCCGGTTTACCCCCCAAATCCCTGTCGAATTCCGGCCAGCGTGGTTTGACGGGGCGCCTGAGATCAAAAGCAGATCAAGATCAAGAGCGGCTCGCTTCGCATCGTGGTTACCGGTGGCTGCGGCGAACTGCACAGTTGTGTAGATACCTATGGCCATCGCGGGCAAGCCCGCTCCCACATGGGTTTTGTGTGGGCGGGAAGAGGGGGGTTACTTGCCGCCTGTAATCTGCTTCACCAACTGTGCATGCCCCTTCACATCATCCGCCCGCGAAATGGCCTGAATCACCAGCAGATGGTTGCCTGAACCACCCAGGAATGTGGAGTTCAAGGTCTTGCCACCACCTTGGGTAGCGCTGCTGTCCACTTGGCGCAGGCCCAAACCCTTGTAGGTGAGTTTCTTCTCGCCCAGTTTCTTGAAGTCAGGCAGGGCAGCGCTCTGGTCCTTGACGAAATCGGCCACGGCGCCGTCGAGGAACTGCGGGTCGTTATCCTGGATCGTTGCCCCGTCGTTGCGCACGGTTTCGGCGACGATCACCACACTTTTCGTCGTTGAGTTGGCGTACAAGGTGCCTTGGGTGTCAGCGGTGCCGTCTTGCGCGGTGCCGGAGGGCAGGGTGTCGGCGCTGTAGGCCTTGGGCAGTTTGAAGGTGAACTTGCCACCCAAGGTGGAGATGGTCTGGGTGGTGGGCTTGGCAGCAGCGAACACGCTGCCGGCGGTGAGCGCGAGGGCCAGCAGCATTGCGGTCTTGGTGAACGTGGCCATGAAGCACTCCGGGGATGAACGAAATTGCGGCGTATTCTGTCAGAAAATTCGCAGTCTCGTTCATCGGCCCCGTCACACTTTGTCGGAAGATTCTTCCTCAAGCCTGTCCATTTCAAACAAGCGCGCCAGTTCCGCACGGGCTTCCTGGGCGGTTTGCATGACCTTCGCCGCGTCGTCGTACACCGCGTGTTGGGCGGCGAGTACCTGCTGGTCGTGCGTCTTGAAGCGGTTGATGCGCGCATCGGCCTGGGCCTGGCTCAAACCAAGGCCCACCAGGGTACGGCGGCTCATTTCCAGGCTGGAGTAGAAGGTTTCGCGCACCGGTGAAGCGTCCAGGTCCACCAAGCGGTGTACGTGCTGGCGGTTGCGCGCACGGGCGATGATCTTCATGTGCGGGTAGAGGTTGCGCACCAACTCGGCGGTCTTGATGTTGATCTCCGGGTCGTCCATGGCGATGACGAAGAATTCCGCCTGATCGACTTTGGCCGCGTGGAGGATTTCCGGGCGTTGGGGGTCGCCGTAGAACACCGGCATGCCGCCAAAGCTGCGGGTCAGCTCGATGGTTTCCACCGAGGTATCGAGGGCGATGAACGAGATGTTCTGGGCGCGCAGGATACGCGCCACGATCTGGCCCATCCGGCCCATGCCGGCGATGACCACGCGGGGCGCATCGCTTTCGATGGCGCGGTATTCCTCGGGCACTTCCACCGGCTTGACCTTGGGCTTGAACAGCTTCGGGCACACCAGCAACAGCAGCGGAGTCACGGCCATGGACAGGGTGATAGTCAGCACCAGCACGTCGTACAGCTGCGGTTCGAACAGGCCCTGATCGCGGCCGATCTTGAACACCACGAAGGCAAATTCACCGCCCGCCGCCAGCACTACGCCCAGGCGTAAAGCGCTTTCGCGGTTGAGGTCGCCCACCATCCGCCCGACGGCGTACAGCAGCGGCAGCTTCAAGCCGATCAGCAGCAGGGTCAGGCCGATCACCACCAGCGGCGTGCTGAGCAGCAAACTGAGGTTGGCGCCCATGCCCACGCTGATAAAAAACAGGCCCAGCAGCAGGCCTTTGAACGGCTCAATCTGGGATTCCAGTTCGTGGCGGTATTCCGAGTCTGCCAGCAGCAGGCCGGCGAGGAATGCGCCCAGGGCCATGGACACGCCCACCAATTCCATCAGCCAGGCGGTGCCGATCACCACCAGCAGCGCGGTGGCGGTGGACACTTCGCGCAGGCCGGTCTTGGCCACGATGCGAAACACCGGGCGCAACAGGTAGCGCCCGCCGATGATCACCACGGCGATGCTGCCCAGGATCTGCAACACGTGTTGCACGCCCTGGGCCTCGGTGGTTGGGTGATCGCTGCCGGCCAGCAACGGCACCATGGCGATCAGCGGGATGGCGGCAATGTCCTGGAACAGCAGGATGGCAAAGGCCAGGCGCCCGTGGGGTTGGTTGAGCTCCTTGCGTTCGGCCAGGCTTTGCAGGCCAAACGCCGTGGACGACAACGCCAGGCCCAGGCCCAGCACGATGGCGCTGTTCCACGACTGGCCAAACAGCCACAGCGCGACCGCACCCATCACCACGCCGGTGAGCAGGACCTGGGCCAGGCCGACGCCGAACACTGCCTTGCGCATCACCCATAAGCGTTTGGGTGACAGCTCCAGGCCGATGATGAACAGCAACAGCACCACGCCCAGTTCAGAAAACTGCGCCACGCTTTGCGGGTTGCCGATCAGGCCAAGTACCGACGGGCCGATGATCACACCGGCGAACAGATAGCCCAGCACCGCACCCAATTGCAGGCGCTTGGCCAGGGGCACGGTCAGCACGGCGGCGAACAGGAACACCACGGCTGCTTGTAACAGGTTGCCTTCATGGGGCATCACGAACTCCAGCATTTGCATCGATCAACGGTAGGAGCGAGCGTGCTCGCGAAAAACGCAAGGGCACCGCGCTGTGTCTGGTTTGTCGCGTCATCGTTGAGGATTTTCGCGAGCAAGCTCGCGCCTACGGTGGGGGAGGATAGGGCGCTATTAGAGCGCTTTTTCACATTTGGAAACTTGTATTTTTGTCGCGACAGTCAATGGGTGTTGGCTCTCATCCCATTCTTACGCCGGTCTTACGAAAGTATTAATACCATTTAATTCAATGGCTTTCGCGCAGGTCTACTAACGTTTCGAAAAACTGGATCAGTAGTCACCACGGTCAGGTGTTTCGAATTCGATGCGTGTGGATCGTTGAAACAAGGCTTACACGCAGTCACGGATGAAAGGCTTGGACCACAAGGAGTAGAACGTGGATAGAAGACTTGCGACTGCCGCTTTACCTCGTATTTCTGCGCTTTCTCTTGCGATCCGCCTGGGAGTGGCCGGGTTGGTGATGGGGCTGGCGAGCCCGGATGTGTTCGCCGCCTGTAGCCCGGCGAGTCCCACCGCTGGAGCGACGGTGACCTGTACGGGTGTGCCGTCATTGCCGCTGTTACTCAATACCTTCAGCAGTGCAGTCAACAGCCTGACGGTCAACGTCAACGCGGGGGCGCAGCTCAATGCGACGTTGGGCGGTAAAGCACTGACCCTGACCGGCAACAACACGACGTTGAACAACGCCGGCACCATTGACCCGGCACTCCTCGGATTGGTTTCGGTGCTGAGCGGTGGTGTGGTGATCGGCAACACGGCAGCCAGCGTGTTGAATATCACCAACAGCGCCACCGGCATCATGCGCGGGACTGGCGCGTTGCTGGGGCTGAACCTGGCCTCGCTGGACGGCATGGCCCTGAACGCCACTAACGGCGCAGGCGGCACCACCACGATCGTTAACAACGGTGTCATTGGTTCTTCCTCTTTGCTCGGCCTGACGCTGTTCGCCTCCGATACCCCGGTGGTGGCGGTCCAGGGTGGCGGCCAGGTCAATATGACGAATAATGGCACCCTGACCGGGCGCGTGGCGTTCGAGAGCTCCACTACAGGGAACACGTTCCGCAACACCGGCACCATCTCTGGCGGCGTGTCGATGGGGACCGCCAGTACCAACACCTTTACGGCAGTCACGGGGTCGCAAGTGACCAACGGCGGCGGCATTGGCGTAAGCCTGGGCGGACTGATCGGAGTGAACCTCACCTTTGCGCCCACCGGCCAGGTGGACGGCGGGGCAGGCGGCAGCAACTCACTGATCCTTGAAAACACGACGGGTGTCGGTGGTGGCAGTACGGGTACCGGCACGGCCTCAAGCGCCAACTATGTCAACTTCAACAACCTGGCCATCAACAGCGGCACCTGGACCTTGCTAGGGCCGCTGGTCAGCGGTAGCACCACGCTCAATGGCGGCGTGGCGCAATTCAATAACAACGCGACATTCGGCAGCGGTGTGCTCACCTCTAACGGCGGCGCTATCGAAGCCACCACTAACAACCTGACACTGGCTAACCTGATGACCCTCGGAACCGGTGGCCTGACGGTGCAGGGGGCTGCTACCGGGCTGACCTTGAACGGCCTGATCTCGGGCAGCACTGGCTTGACCAAAGTCGGTACGGGCGAATTGATCCTCAGCGGCGCCAACACCTTCCAGGGTGGCACCACCTTGAACGCCGGCACGCTCACACTGGGCGATGCTGCAGCACTCGGCACTGGCGCCTTGACTGTGACGGGTGCGGGTACGTTGCAGAGCAATGCAGCGTTGACCACCAGCAATGCGATCACCTTGAACGCCAATCTGACCGTAGGCGGCGTGAACCCTCTGACCCTGGGCGGGGTTGTCAGCGGTGGCTCCGGGCTGATCAAGACCGGCGCATCGAGCCTGGCGCTTACTGGCAACAATACTTATACCGGCACCACGGCCTTGAACGCCGGTTCGCTGGTGGTCGGCTCAAACACCGCGCTGGGTACCAGTGTGTTGAACGCAACGGCGGGCACCACGCTGGATGCCAGCGCAGCGGTGAGCCTGGGCAATAACATCAACCTGGGCGGTAACTTGACCCTTGGTGGCAGCAATGCATTGACCCTGGGTGGCGCCGTGGCGGGCATCGGCGGGTTGATCAAGAACGGGCCGGCTGACCTGATTCTTAACGGGGCGAACACTTACTTTGGCAATACCGCGCTGAACGCCGGCAAGCTGGTGGTGGGCACGGATGGCGCGCTGGGTGCCGGTGTATTGAATGCGGCAGCCGGCACGACCCTGGATGCTAATACGGCGGTGAGCTTGACCAACGCGGTCAACCTGGCCGGTAACCTTGGAATCGGTGGCAGCGCCAACCTGACCCTGGGCGGCACAGTCAACGGTGCAGGCAGCCTGACCAAAAACGGCACGGCCGGCCTGACACTCAGCGGCAACAATAACTTCCTGGGTGGCACCACCCTGAATGCGGGCAGCCTGACCGTCGGCAGCAACACGGCGCTTGGCCTGGGCAACTTGACTGTCGGCGGCGCCGCCACCCTGGACAGCACCTCGGCGGTGGCGCTGGGCAATAACATTGCCCTCAACGCCGGGCTGACCGTCGGCGGCACCAATGCGCTGACCCTGGGCGGTGTGGTCAGCGGCGCGGGTGCGCTGATCAAGGATGGCCTGGCCAACCTCACCCTCAACGGCACCAACACCTTCACCGGTGGCACCAGCCTCAACGCCGGCACGCTGACCTTGGGCTCGGCAGGCGCATTGGGCGCAGGCCCCTTGACGGTCGGCGGTGCGGCAACCCTGGATACCAGCGCGACCTTCACCCTGGGCAACGGGATTGCCTTGAATGGCGACCTGACGCTCGCGGGTAACAATGACCTCAACCTCAGCGGCGTGATCAGCGGCGCCAGTGCACTGATCAAAAATGGCTTGGCTGACCTGACCTTGAGCGGCAATAACACCTTTACCGGGCCATTGAATATTGTCTCCGGCAGCGTCACCACCGGCAGCGCCGGTGCATTGGGTAGCACCTCTGGCGTTGATGTCAGCGCTGGCGCTGCGCTGAACCTGGGCGTCGATTCCAGCCTGGCCGGCCTCAGCGGTGCAGGTAGCGTGGCAGTCGGCAGCGGTTTGAATCTCACCGTGGGTGGTGTGAACACCAGCAGTACTTTTGACGGAGACCTGAGCGGTGCGGGCAGCTTGATCAAGGTGGGCACCGGCACGCTCACGCTCAACGCAATTAATGGCATCACCGGCAACACGACGATCAACGCGGGCACCCTGGATGTCGATGGTTCCCTGGGCAGCGCGTTGGTCGACGTGAATAGCGGCGGCACCCTTACCGGCAGTGGCTCGCTATTGGGTACGGCGAATATCAACAGTGGCGGGCACTTGGCGCTGGGCAGTGGCACGACCTTGTCGGCTGGCGGCCTGAACATGAGTGCCGGGGCCAGTCTGGATGTGGCCCTCGGCGCGCCGTCGCTGACCTCGCTGATGAATGTTGGTGGCAATGTGAACCTGGCCGGCGACCTTAATGTGAGCGATGCCGGTGGCTTTGGCGCTGGTGTGTATCGCTTGATCAACTACACCGGCGGCTTGACCGGTGCGTTGAACGTCAACACGGTGCCGCTGGGTTATGGCCTGGGTGATCTGCTGGTGCAGACTTCAGTGGGCAGTCAGGTCAACCTGGTGGTAGCGGCGCCGAATATTCGTTTCTGGGACGGCAGCAACTCCATCGCAAACGGCATTGTTGACGGTGGCAACGGCACCTGGACAGCGGGCGGCACCAACTGGACCTCGGCCGACGGCCTGTCCAACCAGACCTGGGGCGGTGGCTTCGCGGTGTTCCAAGGCGCGGCGGGCACCGTCAGCGTAGACGGCGTGCAAACCCTCACGGGCATGCAATTCGCCACCGATGGCTACAGCCTGGTCAATGGCACCGGTGGGCAGTTGAGTACCGGCAGTGGCAACTTCGCCGTGCGCGTCGACCCACTGGCGACGGCCACCCTCGGCGTGGAGATCACCGGCGCGGGCGTTCTGAACAAACTCGATACCGGCACGCTGGTGCTCAATGGCGCCAACAGCTACACCGGCGGCACCTTGCTCAATGGCGGTACGGTGGTGGTCGGCAGCAACACCGCGCTGGGCACTGGCACGCTGACTGCGGCAGCGGGCACCACGCTGGACAGCAACGCCGCCGTAACCCTGGGCAATGATGCGGTACTCAACGGCAGCCTGACGGTCGGCGGCAGCAACGCATTGGCGCTCAATGGCGCCATCAGCGGCATCGGGGGCCTGGTCAAGAATGGCACGGCAGACCTGACACTCGGCGGCACCAATACCTTCCTGGGCCCCGTGGCCTTGAACGCAGGCGGGCTGATCCTGGCCAGCAATACGGCGCTGGGCGCGGGCGTGTTGAACGCCGCAGGCGGTACCACCTTGGACGCCAGCACGGCGGTCACCACCACTAACGCGATCAACCTGGCGGGCAACCTGGGCATCGGCGGCAGCGCTGACCTGACCCTCGGCGGCGCAATCAACGGTGCAGGCAGCCTGACCAAGGAGGGCACGGCCAATCTGATCCTCAGCGGCGCCAACGCCTACCTGGGTGGCACCACCCTGAACGCCGGTACGCTGACCTTGGGCAGCGCCACTGCCCTTGGCCTGGGCAACCTCACTGTAGGCGGCGCGGCGACCCTGGATAACACGGCGGCGCTGACAGTGGGCAATGGCGTCGTGCTTGACGCCAACCTCGCCGTCACCGGCAGCAATGACCTGACCCTGGGTGGCCTGGTCACCGGCACGGCTGGCCTGACTAAAGACGGCGCAGCCAACCTGACCCTCAATGGCGTCAACACCTTCCAAGGCGGCACCACCCTCAACGCCGGTACATTAACCCTGGGCACGGCAGCGGCCCTGGGTACCGGCGCCTTGAACGTAAACGGTGCAGCTACTCTGGCCAACAGCACACCGCTGGTATTGGCCAATGCGGTCAACCTCAATGCTGGCCTGACCGTGGGCGGTCTCAACAACAACCTGACCCTGGCCGGCGTGCTGGCCGGCAGCGGTAGCCTGGTGAAAACCGGCACGGCGGATGTGAGCCTGACCGGCACTAACACCTTCAACGGCCTGTTCGATGTGCAATCGGGCAGCCTCACTACGGTGGGCAATGGTACGCTGGGTGTCGGCGCTGGGGTCAACCTGGCGAGCGGTACTTCCCTGAACCTGGGCGCCAGCGCCAGCCTGGGCGCCCTCACGGGTACCGGGATTGCCACCGTAGGCGCCGGCAGCACCTTGAGCGTCGGCAACAATAATCTGGACAGCACCTTCGACGGGATCGTGGCAGGCCTCGGCAACCTGGCCAAAGACGGCACTGGCGCCTTGACCCTTGGCGGCCTCAGCGTGGTGACCGGCGATGCCCAGGTCAACGCCGGCAGCTTGCTCGTCAATGGCTCCCTGGCCAGCGCCAATGTGGCGGTGGGCAGTGGCGCCACCCTCGGCGGCACCGGCACCTTGCTGGGCAATGTGAGCGTCGCCGATGGCGGCCACCTGGCCGTCAATTCAGGCGCGACCCTGACCACCGGTTCGCTGCTGCTCAATGCCAACTCCAACCTGGATGCGGGCCTCGGCGCGCCCGCCACTGGCGGCACGGCGCTGGTTCAGGTCAACGGCAACCTGACCCTGGACGGCACCCTCAACGTCACCGATATAGGCGGCTTCGGTGCGGGCATCTACCGCCTGATCGACTACACCGGTGGCCTGACCAACAACGGCCTGCAACTGGGCAGCCTGCCGGTGAACATCCCGGCCAGCGACCTGGACCTGCAAACTGCGATCGGCAACCAGATCAACCTGCTGGTCAACGGCAGTACCAATGTGCAGTTCTGGGACGGCAGCCAAACCACGGGCAATGGCACCATCGAAGGCGGCAGCGGCACCTGGAGTGCAGGCGGCAGCCAATGGACCGGCGTCAACGGCGCATTCAATACCGCCTGGACACCTAACAGCTTTGCCGTGTTCCAAGGCACGGCGGGCACCGTCACGGTTGACGGCGCGCAAGCCGTCACCGGTTTGCAGTTCGTCACCGATGGCTACAACCTGGCCGGCGGCGCAGCGGGCGCCTTGACCCTGTTCAATGGCGTGGGTGGCAACACCGCCGTACGTGTCGATCCCGGCGTCACCGCCACCCTGGGCGTCGCGCTCAACGGCGGCGGCACCCTGGCCAAGCTCGACACCGGCACCCTGGTGCTCAACGGCGCCAACAGCTACACCGGCGGCACCGCCCTGGATGGCGGCACCTTGGTGGTCGGCAATGACAGCGCCCTGGGCAGCGGCGTCTTGACCACCGCCAATGGCACCACCCTGGACAGCAACACCGCGGTCAGCCTGGCCAATGCACTCAACGTCAACGGCAGCCTTACCCTCGGCGGCAGCAATGCCCTGACCCTGGCCGGCACCGTGGCGGGTACGGGCAGCCTGATCAAAAATGGCATCGCCAACCTGACCCTCAGCGGCAACAACACCTATGCCGGCCCAACCGCCCTCAACGCAGGCGGCCTGATCCTGGCCTCCAACACGGCCCTGGGCAGTGGCGCCCTGAACGCGGCCGCCGGCACCACCCTCGACAGCAGCACGGCGGTCGCCCTGGCCAATACGGTCAATCTGGCCGGCAACCTGGGCATTCTGGGCACCGCTGACCTAAGCCTCAACGGCCTGGTCAGCGGTACCGGTGGCCTGACCAAAACCGGCGCGGGCAACCTGACGCTCAACGGTGCCAACGCCTATCTGGGCGGCACGCAATTGAATGCCGGCTCCTTGACCCTGGGCAATGCATCGGCCCTGGGCAGCGGTGCCTTGGCGGTCAATGGGGCAACCACCCTGGACACCAACACGGCGTTGGCCCTGGCCAATAACACCAGCCTGAATGCCGCGCTCACGGTCGGCGGTAGCAACGACCTGAGCCTCAACGGTGTGGTGGACGGCACGGGTTCGTTGACCAAGGCCGGTGGCGCCAACCTGACCCTCAACGGCGCCAACACCTACAGCGGCGGCACGGCGCTCAATGCCGGCACGCTGACCCTCGGCAGCACCACGGCCCTGGGCTCGGGCGCATTGACCGTCGGCGGTACGGCCACCCTGGCCAACAGCACGCCGCTGGTGCTGGCCAATGCGGTCAATCTCAATGGCGACCTCACTGTCGCTGGCAGCAACAACCTGACCCTGGCCGGTGTACTCGCTGGCAACGCAGCGCTGATCAAAAATGGCGCGGCGGACCTGCTGCTGACCGGCAACAACAGCTTCAGCGGCCCACTGACCGTGGCGGCGGGCAGCGTGACCACGACGGGTAATGGTGCGCTGGGCACCACCTCCGGCGTCACTGTCGGCAGCGGCGCCAGCCTCAACCTGGGTGGCGATGCCAACCTCAACAGCCTGGCCGGCAACGGCACGGTGCAGGTGGCTGGCGGCGCTACGCTGGCGGTGGGTGGCAGCAACCTGGATAACAGCTTTGGCGGTGCGCTCAACGGTGCCGGCAACCTGGATAAAAACGGCAGCGGGGTGCTCAACCTGAGCGGCACCAATGCCCTCAGCGGCGCGGCCACCGTCAACGGCGGTACCTTGAATGTCACAGGTTCCCTGGCCAGCGGCACGGTGGCAGTCAACAGCGGCGCGACCCTGGCCGGCAGCGGTTCATTGGCCGGCGCGGTGACCGTGGCCGACGGTGGGCACATCGGCCTGGCCACCGGCAGCACGCTGTCGGTGGGCTCGTTGGTGCTGGGGGGCAACTCGAACCTGGATGTCGGCCTCGGCACTCCGGTGCTGGGTGGCGGCACAGGCCTGCTGAATGTCGGCGGCGACCTGACCCTGGACGGCAACCTCAATGTCATCGATATCGGCGGTTTTGGCAGCGGCGTCTACAACCTCATCAACTACACCGGAGCCTTGACCGATAACGGCCTGGCCCTCGGGACACTGCCAGGCAGCGTGGTGCCGGGCGACCTGCAAGTGCAGACCGCGATCACCAACAAGGTCAACCTGCTGGTGACCGCGCCCAACACCACCGTGCAGTTCTGGGATGGCAACAGCCTGATCGGCAACGGTGCGATTGACGGCGGCACCGGCACCTGGAACGCGGGCAATACCAACTGGACCAATGTCGACGGCACCCTCAACCAGGGCTGGGTCAACAGCTTCGCGGTGTTCCAAGGCGCGGCAGGCAACGTGACGGTGGACGGCACGCAAAACATCACCGGCATGCAGTTCGTCACTGATGGCTACACCCTGGGCGCTGGCACGGCGGGCGTGCTCAACCTGGTCAATGGCGGCACCGGCAACACCGCGGTGCGCGTCGACCCGAACGCCACCGCCACCCTGGGCGTGACCCTCAACGGCGCCGGCACCCTGGCCAAACTCGACAGCGGTACCCTGGTGCTCAACGGCAGCAATGGCTACACCGGCGGTACCGCGCTGAACGGCGGCACCCTGGTGGTGGGCAATAACAGTGCCCTGGGCACAGGCGCTCTGACGGCGGCAGGCGGCACCACCCTGGACAGCAACGCGGCGGTCAGCCTGGCCAATGCGGCCGTGCTCAACGGTGCGTTGACGGTGGGTGGCAGCAACGCGCTGACCCTCCATGGTGGCATCAGCGGCAGCGGCAGCCTGGTGAAAAACGGTGCGGCCGCGCTGACGCTCAATGGCGTCAACAGCTACAGCGGCGGCACGGGCCTGAACGCCGGCCAATTGATCCTCGGCAATAATGCTGCCCTGGGCAGTGGCGCTTTAACGGTCGGCGGCGCGGCGCAACTGGATGGCAGCACCGACCTGCAACTGGCCAACACCCTCAACCTGGGCGGCCCGCTGACCCTGGCCGGCAGCCACGACCTGGCGCTCAACGGCGTGATCAGCGGCAGCGGCAGCCTGGTGAAAAATGGCAGCGGCGCGTTGTTGCTGACCGCTGCCAACACCTACAGCGGCGGTACCACGCTCAACGGCGGCAGCACCACCGGCAACACCACCAGCCTGCAAGGCGCTATCGCCAACAACGCGGCGTTGACCTTTGAGCAAGCCAGCGACGGCACCTACACCGGCAACCTCACCGGTACCGGCGTGTTGAACAAAACCGGCACCGGCGCGTTGCTGCTCAGCGGCAACAACACCTTTACCGGCAACACAAACGTCAACACCGGCAGCCTGCTGGTCAACGGCACCTTGAACAGCGCCGCGGTGCAAGTCGCCAGCGGCGCGACCCTCGGCGGCAGCGGTACCCTGGGCGGTGCGGTGAACATGGCCGACGGCTCGGTGCTCCAGGCTGGTGCCGCGACGCCACTGTCGGTGGGTTCGCTGGCCTTGTCGTCGGGCACCACCCTGGACTTCGCCCTCGGTGCGCCGGGTGCCTCCAGTACCGCGGTGAACGTGGCGGGTAACCTGACCCTGGACGGCACGCTCAACGTCAGCGATACGGGCGGCTTCGGCGTCGGTGTGTACCAACTGTTCCGCTACGGCGGCAGCTTGACCGATAACGGCCTCACCTTTGGCACCTTGCCGGTGGCACTGGGCAACCTGAGCCTGCAAACGGCGCTGGCCAACCAGCTCAACCTGGTGGTGCAAACCACTCCAGGGCAGATCCAGTTCTGGAACGGCGGCACCACCAACCCCGATGGCAGCATCAGCGGCGGCAGCGGTACCTGGGGGCCAGGCACCAACTGGACCGACCCCACCGGCACCCAAGGGCAGGCGTCCACCAACCAGTTCGCGGTATTTGGCGGGCAGGGCGGCACCGTGACCGTGGTCGGCAACCAAGGCTTCACTGGCCTGCAAGTGCTGGACGCCGGCTACATGCTGGTCGCCGGCGAGGGCGGCAGCTTGAGCCCCACCAATGCGGCGGATGGCAGCCTGGCGCCGGTGCGGGTCAATTCCGGCGTGACCGCTCAGATTGATGCACCGCTGGTGGGAACCGGCGGCATCAACAAGCTGGATGCCGGCACCTTGCTGCTGACCGGCGCCAATACCTACACCGGCGGCACCACCGTCAGTGGCGGTACGCTGGCGGGCACCACCACCAGCCTGCGTGGCAGGATCCTCAACAACGCGCGGTTGTTGTTCACCCAGCGCACCAATGGCCAGTTCAGCGGTACCTTGAGCGGCACCGGTGCGCTGATCAAGCAAGGCGCAGGCGCGCTGTTGCTGACCGGCAACCAGCCGTTCAGCGGCACCGTGGCAGTGGAAGAGGGCGTGTTGCAAGTGGGTAACGCGGCCAACCCAGGCGCGGTACTTGGCGGCCAGGTCACCGTGGCCAACGGTGCAGGGCTGACCGGTAACGGCAGTGTCGGTTCGCTGGTCAACAACGGCTCGGTGACACCCGACGGCGGCAAGCTGACCGTGGCCGGCAACTTCACCAACGCCAGCACCGGTGCGCTGAACCTGGTGATCACCCCATCCACCACCGGCTCCCTGGCCGTAGGCGGCACCGCCAACCTGGGCGGCACCTTGAATGTGGTCAACCTGGCACCCTATGCCGGCGCCACCACCTACACCCTGCTGACAGCCGGCGCGGTCAACGGCACCTTCGCCACCACCAACCTGGAGAACCTGGCATTCCTCACTACCGCGTTGAACTACAGCCCAACCCAAGTGGCCCTGGCGGTCAGCCGCAACGACGTCAGCTATGCCAGCGTGGCGGCCACCGGTAACCAGCGCGGCGTGGCGGCGGCGTTGGGTACAGGTACCGCAGTCGGTGGCGCAGCGGTGCAAAACGCACTGCTTAACGGTGATGCAGCGGCGGCACGCGCGGCCTTTGACAGCTTGTCCGGCGAAATCCACGCCAGCACCGCCAGCGCCATGCTTGAAGACTCGCGTTACGTACGTGACGCGGTCAACGAGCGCCTGCGCCAACCCGGTTGCTACCGCGAGGACGACCCGCGCAATGCTCTGGCACCTAGCGAGAACCACCTGAGCAGCGCCGGTTGCCACGGCGAGATGGTCGGTTGGATGCGCGTACTCGGTACCTGGGGCCATATGGGCGGTGACAGCAACAGCGCCAAGCTGGACCGTAACCTCAGCGGCTTCCTGCTCGGTACCGATAAGCAGGTGGACGACGCCTGGCGCGTGGGCGTGGCCGCCGGCTACACCCGCAGCGACCTGGACGCCAAGCGCCGCAACTCCAGTGCCGATGTGGACAGCTACCACCTGATGGCCTACACCGCCTACCAGCAAGAAGCCTTCGCCGCACGCATGGGCGTGGCGTACAGCTGGCATGACATCGAAAGCAAACGCAACGTGGCCGTCGGCGGCGAGGGCCAACGCCTCAAGGCCGACTACAAGGCACGCAGTGCGCAGGTGTTCGGTGAAGTCGGCTATACCATTCAAACCCCTACCGTGGCCCTGGAACCGTTCGCCGGCCTGGCCTACGTCAACTACGACAGCGACACCATTAAGGAGAAAGGCGGCTCGGCAGCCCTGCGCGGCGATGCCGACCAAGACATCACCTACTCGACCTTGGGCGTGCGCATTGGCCAGACCATCACCCTGGGCAACGGCTCGAAAATCACCCCACGGGGCAGCATCGGCTGGCGCCATGCCTTCGGTGACACCAAGCCCGACGCCGACCTGAGCTTTATCAATGGCGGTGGCTCGTTCAGCACCCAGGGCGTGCCGATTGCCAAAGACAGCGCGGTGGTGGAAGCGGGCCTGGACTACCAGATCAGCCAGAACGGCAGACTGGGCCTGGGCTATTCGGGCCAACTCTCGCGCAACGACAAGGACCACGCCGTGACGGTAAGTTTCTCCCTCGGTTTCTGATCAAGGCCGAGTTTTCTTGAACCGCCCGCAAGGGCGGTTTTTTTGCCCCATGTAGGAGCGAGCTCGCTCGCGAAAAACCTCAACGATAACGCGGGCATCCTGATTAAACGCGGCGCCTGTGAGTTTTTCGCGAGCAAGCTCGCTCCTACAGGAGATTGCACTTGGCTGTGTTGATGTGGGGCCTCGGGTGAGGTCCGTTGGGGTTACCTGAACTTCACCAGAATAGCTGCAACTATTCCCCATGTGAGGGCCGTGAAGGCCATCGCCGTAAGGGTGGTCAGATGTCGTTTCAAGTAAGGGGGGAAGTTTTGAAGATCAATTGGGCTCAACTCCCCATTTAGAATAGAAGCCTTCGGCCACACCACCATTCCGGCTATTTTTGACATTTCCAGCAGGGACCAAATCAACCCGCGTTTCCCCAAACTACTTCCCCAGATGTAAATATAGCGACTGTTTTTTAAGGCTTCCTTGATGGCATCCAAATGACGATGGGTCATATACAGGCTGTAACCAAGACCGACTACGGAGAGAAAGCCGGGACCTCCCGCGACAATAATCGCCAGCCATCTTGGCCAGGTATCGATGCTGGTCATGGTTGTGTTGCCTCGTAAATCAGCTCGCCTATGTACTCGCCGCCCATGCCACCGGCAGTAGTCCCCACCCATGCTCCGGCGCCGACTAAGGCCGCAACACAGACAACACCTCCGATACCACCTGTAGCCACGCCGATCGCCATGCAGACTGAGCCACTGGCAGCTCCAGCCGCCCATCCACTAAATGCGCCAAGAGCACTGGATAGGCCGAGCTTCCCCAATTCAGTGAACTTGATCTTCTCGCAAGCTGCACCAGAATCCCCATTACAGACCTGTTGAATAGCCAACAACGACGACACACCGCCCAGCCCAATTCCAATATAACCACCCGCCTTCATATACTTGGCAGCCCGGCTCGTCGCTTCCACATGCGCGGCATACCCCGGAATCTGCCCAGGCCCACCCGCTTTGTCCCAGTGATGCACCAGACTGCGACTGGAAATGCCCAGGGCCGTTTTCAACTTGGGGTGATCGCCCAGGGTGGTTTGGCCACGTAAGCGCGTGGAGTTGAGCAGGTGGGCATCCAGCTGGCTCATGAGACGCTGGCGATCGGTGAAGAACTGCGACGATTTGAGGTGGCCGTGTTGGCGGTAATTTTCTTGATGTAAACGTTCGATTGCTTGGAGGGTGTCGCGCAGGTTGTTCAGGTGCGTTTCCATCACCACAGCGCTGACGCCGAGCCAGGTTGAGGTATGGCCGATAAATCCAGCGATCTCGGCACCATGGCGATACAGAAAGTCCGCCTCGTCTGGCGTCAGCGAATCCAGAGATGCGCTGACGTGTTGTGCAGCCTGCATCAGTTGCGCTTCCTGATAGGTGCAGGAGGTGTTGTTCGGATCGCTGAGCACGATCATCGAGCCGGCTTTGAGGTGACTCGTATTTGGGTTCAGTGCTTGAAACTTGCGCATTACAGCCGGGTCGAGCGTTGGAAAAAGTGTGGCTTGCAGCGCCTCACGGCTCACACTTTTGGGCACGATATAAAAACCTGGCTCCTGGCCCATCACACCGTTAATGACATTCGCAGCCGCATTGCTTGAAGGTGTGTAGGTGGGTTGAGAACGCGCCACTGGGGTGCTGCTCGCCGTTTCTGCGGTGCTGGTTTGTGGGGCTGCGTTTCGGCTCCTATAGGTAGCCTTGTAAACCGAAGGGATCAGCCGAGCTTTACAGGGGCAGTCACTGTGGCTGTCCAGCGTACCGGCAGTAAGCCGGCCATGACTGTTAATGAAATGAATACCACCGACGATCCGATAGATTTGCCCATCTTTCCCGCAACTGACTCGATCCCCTGCACGGGCATGGAGCAGGCCATACATGTTGACTCTGTCATCACCGTCCAGCACTTCGCCGCCGCAGGTGGTCTTGTCACCCTTGCCAATGAAATAACCCACGCTCATTGTTTTGCCCTTTATCCATTAGAGTTTTTGGCCGCACTTTCCGAGGTGAGAAAGTCAGCGGCAGCCAAACTTTGGAGAGGGATTTCCTGAGGGTAAAGTCAGACGTTTCCGGGCTTTTCGTCGTACAAATCTGATCAGTCCGCAGCACCCCATACAGTCCCCCGAGAGAGCAGTACCGCTCCTTGTCCCCGCTTCCCATGTCACCCCCCCCAGCCCACAGATCCCTTAATTTTCAAGCCTGCCGGAAGCCCCTCCAGGCCTACGGCTGCGCCCGCATTTTTTACAGGCGCGCGGTACTGCCGATCCAAGCGGCAAAACTGAATACGGACATTCTCGTCAACCGTGAATTATCAGGCAGGTTCCCCATGCAGTTCAGCGCCTGTTCGACCTTGATCGGCATTGTGTTCGGTTTTGTGCCGGCGCGAAATGCGGTGCGGTTGGACCCGATAGAGGCATTGGCAAGGGACTGACCTGTGGGAGCTGGCTTGCGATAGCCATAGGTATCTACACAACTTTGTGGGTTGCCGGCATTCCGGCTTTTCAAAAGTGAGCCGCCGTCAGGGCGGAACCCTAGGTGGCCGTTACCGCAGGAATGGATATGTACTCGGTATGACTGTGTCGACTGTCAGGCCGTCTTCGCAGGCAAGCCAGCTCCCACATTTAGACCTCGGCGCGTCAGTTAGATCAGCGTCGGCTGCAGGGCCGTCACGGGAGCAAACTCCCTCGCCACAGGTCCGGCGTCGCACCAAAGTTGTGTAGATACCTATGGCTATCGCAGGCAGCTCCCACATGGGATTTTTGCTTGGCTTATAGGGCAGTGTCAGACTCGGTCGAGTACATCCACCGCAACAGCGAATGCCGCCCGCTGATTCCCAACTTGATCGCCGCACGCTTGAGGTAGCTCTCGATGGTGTTGACCTTCAACGCCAGTTGCTCTGCCAGCTCCGGCGCGGTGCGCCCGGCCAGCAGGCCTACGCACACTTCCAGTTCACGGTTGGACAAGGTCAGCCCCGATTGCACCAAGCGCTCCTGGATGCGTCGGCGCAGGGTGTCGATGCCTTGGTGTTGCGGCACTGCCGACGGGCTGTCCGGGAGCGATGGCTGCAGCGCAGTGATGTGTTTTTCCACCATGGGCAGCAACAGCGTGGAGAAGTCCTGGAGCATGCTGCGTTCTTGCGCAGAAAAACTCTCGGACGGGTGCGAGCGATACACCGACAGTACGTAGCGCACATCGTCCTTGCGGCGCGTGAGGTGCAGTTGTGCGGCGAGTTGCTCGCTGCCCAGGGCCGCCACCGAATCGGTGTATACCGGGCTGATCTCGCGACGGCCAAGGCCTTCACGGCTGACGTGCAATTGGGTGATATGGGTGGCGTCCACTGCCAGTTGGGTAAGGATCAGGTCATGCAACATGCGTGGGAAATGGCGGCTGCCGGTGCTGGCGATGACCTTGCCTATCTGTGGGAACAGGTGTGAGTTCATCAATTCGTCCATGAGTTTCGTGCAGGTATTGGGCCTTATAGCGACGGGGATTAAGAAGGTAACTAATGTGAATAACCTGCAGTGATAGTGCGTCCCGCCGCTGACATGCTAGTACAGGCTGGCTGAAGGAGGGGGATCCAATCTGCGAAAAAAAACATTAAGCAGGCATAGCGGCAGTCGGATCCTTCCGACCGCCGCCCGGGCACCGCAAAACGCGTGGGTTTGGGCGCTATTTCATCGCGTACGCCGCTGTCGTGGTGGGCCGCAGGTTGGCACCGTTGCACTTGGCCAGGGCCTGGTGGATATCGGCCAGCAGGTCGGCAACGTCTTCAAGCCCCACCGACAAACGCACCAGCCCCTCGCTGATACCGTGCTGCGCCCGTTGCTCGGGGGTGTAGGTGGAGTGGGTCATGCTCGCCGGGTGTTGGGCCAGTGATTCGGCATCCCCCAGGCTGACCGCGCGGGTGAACAGTTGCAGCGCGTTCATGAAGCGCTGGCCGGTCTCGATGCCTCCCTTGAGTTCAAAGGCGATCATGCCGCCGGGCAGTTTCATTTGTCGGTTTGCCAGTTCGTACTGTGGGAAAGAACGCAGCCCCGGGTAGGTCACCCACTGCACGGCCGGGTGTGCCTGCAACGCCTCGGCCACCGCTTGGGCGTTGCTGCAATGGCGGTCCATGCGCAGGCCCAGGGTCTTGAGGCCGCGCATCAACAACGCGGCGTCCTGGGGCGACATCACCGCGCCGGTCAGGTCCTTGAGCCCTTGCAGGCGAATGCGCTGGGCCAGGGCCTGGTTGCTCACTGCGATGCCCGCGGTGATGTCGCCGTGGCCGCTGAGGTATTTAGTGGCCGAGTGCACCACCACATCGGCGCCCAGTTCCAGGGGACGCTGCAGGTAGGGGGTGCAGTAAGTGTTATCGACCACCACGGTGACATTCGGCTGTTGATGGGCCAGCTCGGCCACGGCGGCGATGTCGATCAGGCGCAGGTTGGGGTTGGCCGGGGTCTCGCAGTAGAGCATGCGGGTGGCCGGGGAGAAGGCTGCTTGCAGGGCGGCCAGGTCGGTCAGGTCGACATGCCGCACCTTGATGCCGAATTCGCCCAGGCCGTGGTGCAGCAGGGCGAAGGTACAGCCATAGAGCGTCTGGCTGACGATGATCTCGTCGCCCGGGCGCAACAGGGTCCAGAACGTCGCGGCGATCGCGCCCATGCCGGAGCTGAACGCTACGGCGGCCTCGCCGTTTTCCAGGCTGGCCATGCGTGACTCCAGCAGGGCCAGGGTCGGGTTGGAAATGCGCGTATAGAAGTGGCCGCTGGCTTCGCCGGCAAAGCAGGCGGCGCCGTATTCGACGGTGGGGAAGGCGAAGGTGGCAGACAGGTAGATGGGCGGGACGAGGGCGCCGTGGTGGTCAACGGGGTCATAGCCGTGGTGGATGGCACGGGTAGAAAAGCCGAAGCTGGTGTGTTTAGTGTGCATGTCGGGCGCTCCTTATTTCCTACAATGCTATGCTCATAACCACGCATGAACCTTGCAAAAAAGCCCGGGAAAACCTGCGTTTGTGGATCAAATATCGATAAAAATAATGATTAGAGGCACGTTATGCCCATCAAGCTGGACCGTACGGACAAAGCCCTTTTAAACGCGTTGCAAGGCAATGCCCGCCTGACCGTGGCCGAGTTGGCCGAGCGGGTGGCCCTCACCACGTCACCCTGCTGGCGCCGGGTGCGCACCCTGGAGGAGAGCGGGGTGATCAGTGGCTATCAGGCGATCCTTTCTCCAAAGGCGCTGGGTTATGGGGTGACTGCGTTTGTCAGCATCATGATGGAGAGCCACACCCAGGAAATCGCCCGGGCGTTCGAGCAGCGGCTGTTGGCGATTCCGGAGATTGTGGCGTGCCATAACGTTTCGGGGCGCTATGACTTTTTGCTGGAGGTGGTGGCCAAGGATTTGGAGTCGTTTGGTGAGTTTGCGCGGGAGGTTTTGCAGACGTTGCCTTGCGTCAAGGAGATTTATTCGAGTTTTTCGTACAAGTCGGTGCGGCCGTTGCGGGTGATTCCGTTGCCGGGTTGACGGGGGGCTACGGCGCGAGCCGATGCGTATCCAGCTGACGCCCTGCGATCCAACTGTGGGAGCTGGCTTGCCTGCGATAGCGGTCTGCCAGCCGGCCCATATCTACCTGACACCCCGCAGTCCAAATGTGGGAGCTGGCTTGCCTGCGATGGCGGCCTGCCAGTCGGCCCATATCTACCTGACACCCCGCAGTCCAAATGTGGGAGCTGGCTTGCCTGCGATAGCGGTCTGCCAGCCGGCCCATATCTACCTGACACCCCGCAGTCCAAATGTGGGGGCTGGCTTGCCTGCGATGACGGCCTGCCAGCCGCCACCTATCTACCTGGCACCCCACGATCAACCTGTGGGAGCGGGCTTGCTCGCGAAGGCGGCCTGGCAGGCGACACAGTTGGACCGGGTACATATCCTTTATTTTGGTAACGGCCACTTAGGGTTCCGCCCTGACGGCGGCTCACTTTTGAAAGCGCAAAAGTAAGCAAAACGCTCTTGCCCCACCACTCGGCACCTCGCCTAGGCTCGGTGTGCCCGTAATCCGCCAGTGATTTGGGGGGCCGCCGCCACGCGCCATCCATGGCGCGGGGCGGCTAAACCGGCATCCCTGCCGGTTTACCCCCCAAATCCCTGTCGAATTCCGGCCAGCGTGGTTTAACGGGGCGCCTAAGATCAAGATCACAAGCAGATCAAGATCAAGAGCTACTCGCTTCGCATCGTGGTTAGGTTGGGGTTGGGGGGCTTTTGCTTTTTTGGGCGACACCGTGCAGCAGCAGCGCCTCGAACACTCGCTGCACGCGTGGTTCGTCGCTGTGTGCCACATTGAAGCGCATTGAGTCGCGGTGGGCCGGGTCATAGCCAAACAGGGCGCCGGGGGCCAGTACCATGCTGCGTTTCAGCGCTTCCTGGGCCAGGAGTTCGCCGTTTACGCCGGGCGGCAGGCGTGCCCAGATGAACATCCCGCCTTCATACGCCATGGGCAGTTCGCACCCGCAGCGTTTGAGCCATTGTTCGACGCGCCCGCCGGCTTCCATCAGGCGCTGCACCATGCGTTTGCGATGCTTGGCGTAGCTGCCTTCGCTGAGCATGCGGTAGACGATCTGTTCGAACAGTTCGGAGGTGACGCCGCCGCTCATCAATTTCATGTTGGTGAGGTTGGCGGCCAGTTGCGGGGCGGCCACCACGTAGCTGACGCGGGTGTTGGCACTCAGGATCTTCGAGAAACCCGACAGGTAGGTGACCTGGTCCAGCCCGGCGACGGCGGCCAGGCGTGGGGGTGGGTTGGGGTGCAGGTCGCCGTAGAGGTCGTCCTCGACGATGTGGCAGTGATAGTGCTGGGTCAGTTGCAACAGGCGGAACGCCTGGCTGGGGCTGAAGGAGTGGCCGGTGGGGTTGTGCAACACGCTGGTGGTCAGGTACAGGCTGGGGCGGTGTTCGGCCAGCAGCTGTTCGAGGGCGGTGAAGTCAAAGCCGTCGGGGCGGCGGGCAATGGTGATGACTTTGACGCCGTGCAGCGCCAGGTTGGCGTGGAAGTTGAAGTAGCACGGTGCATCGAGCAGCACCGTGTCGCCGGGGCGGGCGAGCAGGCGCATGAGCATATCCAGGCCCTGCACGGTATTGGGTGTGGTGATGATCTGTTCCACCGGCACCGACAAGCCTTCGCCGTGCAGTTTCTGTTGCAGCGCCTGGCGCAACGGCAATAGCCCCGCCGGCGTGCCCAGGCCGGCGATGCGCAGTGACGGGGCGCGCACCACACTGCGCATGGCTTGGCGGATCGCTTCGCCATTGAGCCAGTCCTCCGGCAAGTGCCCGCCACCGGGGCGCAGTTCGCCACTGGCGGTGGCCAACGGGCGGCGCAATACGCTGAGCAGGTCTTGGGGCAACAGGTCTACCCAGGTCGCCGAGGCCGGGCGGGTGCTGTCCATCGCCACGAAGTAGCCGCGGCCCTGGCTCGAGGTGAGCAGGTGGCGTCCGCGCAGGCGGTCCAGCGCTTCATTGAGGGTGAACTTGCTGACGCCGAGGATCTGGGTCAGTTCACGCACGGATGGCAGTTTGCTGCCCGGTGCCCATTCGCCCTTTTCGATGGCGTGGCTGAACGCCTCGACGATCTGCTGGACCTTGGGCGTGCCTTCTACAAAAGCGATGGCGGATACAAACATGACGCGTCCTTGTGTTTGCCGGTGCTTTTACCGGTGAAGTTAGGCCGGATTAGGCATCACTTTACCTGCCTTGCGCAATGCCACTCCCCTAGACTGCGCGGCATCTCGCCAGGAGATGGCGAAATTTCTTACACCTAAGCAATGGATTCTGCATTTCCATGAAGACTTATATGTGCGCACCCTGCGGTTTTATGTACGTAGAAGAACTGGGCATTCCGGAGGACGGAATTCCCGCAGGCACCCCTTGGGAAGAGGTGCCTGAAGACTGGGCATGCCCGGATTGTGGCGTGACCAAGGCCGATTTCATGGCCATCAACCTCCCTGAACTTCAAGAAGCCTGACACACCATCAACGAAAGGAATCGTCCCATGCACAGCAAACTGATCAACGCCACCGTCCCGTTCTGCACCGGTGTGGCCCACCAGAAATACCTGGGCGCCGAAAAGGGCCTGCAAACCGCCATCGAAGGCGACTGCACCCACTGGTACATCGACGGCAGCCTGTTCGGCGAAATGGTCGATGACTGGACCGACGCACGTATCGAAAGCCTGCAGGCGCAAATCGCGGCCACGGGGGTCAAGCCGGTTTTCCACGGCAACTTCAAGGCGCCGTTGGGCAGTGATGTCGAGGCCTTCCGTAGCGCGGCCGTGGAGTACGTGAAGAAGGAAATCGACATCGCCAGCCGCCTGGGCGCGCCGTTGATCATTCATGGTGGTTGCATCGTCGAGCCGAAAATGGTGCTGATGGCCAAGAAGGTTGCCCTGGAGCATTACCTCAAGTCGGTGCAGGAACTGGCGTTGTACGCCAAGGCCAAGGGCACGGATATCTACCTGGAAAACCTGTCCAACTACGTCAACTATCGGCCATTCCATTACATCTTCACCCACGAAGCGGAATACGCCTTTGTGTTCGAGCGCCTGCAAGCCCACAGCAATGTGTACTTCTTCCTCGATGCCGGCCACGCCAACATCGAGAACGGCCTGCCGGCAGAAGTGGTGCGCAAGTACCACCACCTGATCAAGGGCATTTCCTTCAGCAACAACAACGGCGTGCAAGACCAGCACTTCGGCATCCATGACGGCAACTGCGATTACGCCGATGTGCTGCAGGCCATTGTCGAGACCAACTGGAAGGGCCTGGTTGCGTTTGAAACCCGCAACCAGACCGCCAAGGCCGCCCTGGCTGACCTGGCGGTGATGTACCGCGACTCCCTGACCACCGAAATCGCCGTCGCCTGATCGGCCTGGGGCGAGCGCCGGCTGCGTTCGCCCCGTTGCTGCTGTTTCTCTTTATTCAAGGTGCTGGCCATGACAAGTGCGTTAACCCTGTCTTCATTTCTCTACTTCCTGTTGTTCTGCGCCACCATGACCTTCAGCCCGGGCCCCATGACCCTGCTGTTGCTCAGCCTGGGCTTGAAGGATGGCCTGCGCAGTTCGATCCCGGCGCAGGTCGGCGCCAGTGTGTCGTACCTGATTTCGATCCTGATCTTTGCCGTGGGCTTTTCGGAACTGATCAAGGGCAACCTCGCCATTACCCAGACCATCCAGTTTGTCGGGGTGGCCTACATTCTTTACCTGGCCTACAAGCAGTGGACCAGCAGTGGCGTGTCGATCAACAACGCCGGCACGGTTGAGGGCGCGCGCAGCCTGTTCGGCAAAGGGCTGTTGACCGGGTTTTCCAACCCCAAGACCATCATCATGTTCAGCGCCGTGTTCCCGCAGTTTGCCGGCGCCGGTGAACACAGCTCGGCGGCGGATATCGCCATCCTTGGCCTGACGTTCCTGCTGCTGCAATTTGCCAGCGGCTGCCTGTATTGCTATTTCGGCCAGCGCATCAAGCATGTACTGGAAAACCCCAAGCGGCGCGTGCTGTTGCAGCGGATCACAGCCGTGTTGCTGCTGGGCGTGGCCTTGATGCTGGCGCGTGGGTTTTCGCACTGAAGTATTAGCCAATAAGCGGTAGTGGCGATTTGACGTTGCCCTGTTAGACTCCAGGCAATCACCCAGGATCGCCCCCACCATGCCAGCCGTCGGAGGAAAAGGACTTCCGCTCGCTTTGCGCTTGTACAAATCCCGCCTGCTGGGGCTGACGCTCGGCTTTGTGTGCGTGGCGTTCGGCATGTATCCGTTGAACCCGCCCTTGTGGGTGTGGGCCTGGATGCTGATCAACGCGTTCGTGTGGCCGCACCTGGCTTTTCAATGCTCGTTGCGTTCGGCCAATACCTTGCGCAGCGAACGCCGCAGCCTGCTGTTCGATTCCTTTTGCGGTGGGTTCTGGGTTGGCGCGATGCACTTCAACCCGCTGCCCAGCGTCACCACCCTGTCGATGATGAGTATGAACAACGTCGCCATCGGCGGGCCGCGCTTCCTGTTTGCGGGTTGGGCGGCACAGGCGCTAGGGCTGGGCACCGCGCTGATGCTGTTCACGCCCGGGTTTATCGCCGTGACCACCCAGGCCCAGCTGTATGCCTGCCTGCCGATCCTGATGCTGTATCCCCTGGCCCTGGGCTGGATCTGCTACCGCCAGGCCGTCACCTTGGCCCGCCACAAGCGTGAGCTGCTGGCCTTGAGCCGCACCGACAGCCTGTCGGGCCTGCTCAACCACGGCGCCTGGAAGGACCACCTGGACCTCGAGTTTCAACGTTGCCGCCAAGGCCCCGCCGGTGCCGCCATCGCATTGATCGACATCGACCACTTCAAGACCATCAACGACACCTACGGCCATGTGACCGGCGATATCGTCCTGCGCCAACTGAGCAAGGTGCTGCGCCAGAACCTGCGCACCACCGACCTGGCCGGGCGTTATGGCGGCGATGAGTTCTGCGTGATCCTGCCAGACATGCCCCTCAACCGTGCCACCGAGGTGATGGAGGCCCTGCGCGGTCGCTTCAACGCCTTGGCCTACGCCCAGGACCCGACACTGCGAGTGAGCTTGAGCATCGGCCTGGCGCCTTACCAGCCGAGCCACGCCGACTCCATCAGTTGGCTCAACGATGCCGACCAGGCGCTGTACGAGGCCAAGAGCAGCGGGCGCAACCGGGTCAGTTCAGTACAGGGCAGTTGGTTGCGGTCGGTTTAGTGGGGTAGGGTGGCCGGGCACCCTCCAACAAAAAACAAGGATCGGTCCATGTTCTTCTCCTTCCCGCAAACCCTGTTGGCCGCTACCCTGGCCTTGTCTTTCAGCCTGCCGGCCTACAGCGCTGAGCCCCATAAACAGATCCAGCAACAGGCCGAACAATACAAGGCCGAAGCCTTGAAGCTGCTGGAGCGCCTGGTGAATATCGACTCGGGCTCAGGCTACGAGCCGGGCCTGACCCAAGTGCGCGATATCGCCGTGGATGAGTTGAAACAGTTGGGTTTCACCATCGAACGGGTGCCGGATAAAGCCGCCAACAACAGCCATGTGATTGCCACCCTCAAAGGCACCGGCAAGGCCAAGATCCTGCTGATGGCGCATATGGACACGGTATTCAAGGAAGGCTCGGCTGCCGAGCGCCCCTTCCACATCAAGGACGGCCGCGCCTATGGCCCCGGCGTGATGGATGACAAGGGCGGCATCGTCGCGGGCATCTACGCGCTCAAAGTCCTCAAAAGCCAGGGCTTCAAGGACTACGCGCAGATCACCTTCCTGCTCGACGCCAGCGAAGAAACCGGCTCCGACGCCGCCTCCGAACTGATCCGCAACACTGCCAAGGGCCACGACGTGACCCTGAACCTGGAACCCGGTCGCCCAGCGGACGGGCTGGTGGTATGGCGCAAAGGCAGCGCCACCGCCGTGGTCGAAGTCAAAGGCAAAGCCGCCCACGCCGGCGTCGCCCCGGAGCTGGGACGCAACGCCGCCATGGAAGCCGCGCACCAGATCCTGCAACTGGGCAAACTTGGTGATGAAGACAAGAAAACCACCATCAACTTCACCGTGCTCAAGGCTGGCGACCGCACCAACGTCATCCCTGACCAGGCCACCGCCAAGGCCGACGTGCGTGCGGCCTTGCCGGAAGAGTTCGACCGGATCGAGAAAGACCTGGCCCGGGTTTCAGCCAACAAATTGATCCCGGAAACCGAAGTAAAAACCAGCCTGCAGCGTGGCCTGCCACCGATGCCGCAGACGGCCGAGTCGGATAAGTTGGTAGCGATTGCCCAAGGGATTTACGGCGAACTGGGACGCAAGTTGACCATCGAGGGCAGTGGCGGCGCGGCAGATGCCAGCTTGTCCGCCGGGGTAGGCACGCCGACGTTGGATGGGTTTGGAATAGTGGGGGGCAACATTCACACGTCGGAGGAATATGCCGAGGTGGAAAGTGTGGCGCCGCGGGTTTATTTGTTGAGTCGGATGATTATGGAGCTTTCCAAGCGCTGATCAGATCGAACGAAGCGGGTTTGAATGTGGGAGGAATGCCCGTCAGGCAAACGCAGATCCCTGTGGGAGTGGGCTTGCTCGCGAAGGCGGTGTGTCAGTCGCTGCATGTGTTACTGCACTACCGCTTTCGCAGGCAAGCCAGCTCCCACATTTGGGCTTTGTTGATTTGAGCGTTGTGTTCGCTTGGTTTTGTCGGATTACTTATCTGTTTTCGCTTCAGCGTGATAACGAATTAGACATTCAAGCAATGTTTTCATAAAGGCTCTGTTGTCGATGATTTCATCTTCGAAGTAAGTGTCAAATAGATAAAATACGGACTCAAAATTCTCGTCCGTGCTGAGAAAATGCTGGAGTGTGTTGATGTGCCATTCTCTTTCATCTTGCTTATATTTGATGAATTCAGGCTTAGTTAGCGTGTTGAATAACCATGTGAGTTCCTCGTGATGGTTCACGTTTATAGAGGTAATTAGCTCTTCTCGGTCCACACTTCTGGTGTTTTCGATGCAGTATGTAAAAAGCAGACCTTGGATTATGGAGAGGTTTGGCTTGAGTTTCATTCGAGATCCGTAAATGCTGTGATAGGTTGTCCATCTTCGTTTAAGAAAACCCTAGCCTTCTTCGTTTGGCGGTATTCGTATCCATCTCGTTTATACCCTTCTCCAACTATTTTTCCCATGTGCATAGGTTGTTTGGATGCCGACAAGTTGAGCGATTTGAAAATGAGCTGAGCACGGTAAATAGCATTCAACTGGTCTCTGTGGCTTAGAAAGTGAGTCGCCGCGCTTGGCGGTCTTGGCTCTCCTTGGCGTGGCCCTCTTAGGTGTCGCTCAATTTCCCCTGTGGTTGGGTTCCTCGCTGTTATTACCCGCTCTAGTTGAGACTCTAACGACGTCTGCGCACCGTGTTTTTCTAAGAAGTGTGCCCCTGGAATTGACGCTTCAAGCTCTGATAATCGCCGATGAGCATTTGATTCTGCTAGTTCATCAATTTTCGCCTGCCGCTGCGTGCGGGTCAGTTGCGGTAAGGCAGGCTCTCCGTGGTTAACACTCTGCGCAGGGTTTGGAGCACTGGTGCTGGGTTTACATCCGTCAGCACCAGGGCATGTATTCAAGCCTAGGGGGTCGACCCAACCCGTTGGATTGGGCACATACCGGTACCCATTGATCCCACCCGCCAGCTTCACTGGATCTGGCGTCAAGTAACGACCAATATCCGGATTGTAGTAGCGATGGCGGTTGTAGTGCAGCCCGCTTTCCTGATCGAAATACTGCCCTTGAAACCGTAGCGGATTGTCGATGTTGCCTACGTCGAGCCGGGCGATCTGCCCGTAGGCGCGGTAGTGGGCGGACCAGACGATGTCGCCTTCGGGGCTGGTCAGTTCCTGCGGGGTGCCGAGGTGGTCGAGTTGGTAGTGGTAGGGCGTTGTGGCTTGTGGGCCGAAGCCTTCCAGTAGCGCCAGTGGTCGAAAGCTATCCGGTTCGTAGAGGTAACTGCGATGACGCTCTGCATGGTGCTCGGCAATCAGCTTGTCGCCTTGCCAGAAAAACTCGGTGGTCTTGCCGTCCACGGTTTTGCTGATGCGCCGCCCAAATGGGTCGTAGCGATAGCTGGCGGTTTGGCCGTTCGGCTTTGTGATGCTGATTAACCGATGCTGGCAGTCGTAGCGGTATTCGGTGACGAGTTGCTGGCCCTTGCCACGCCGTTCGCGGATGAGGTTGCCAAAGGCGTCGTAGTCGTAATGGCGGTCGCCCTGGATCATCAGACGATTCGCCGCGACGATGTCTGGACCGGGACGGTCTTGCATCAGCAGGTTGCCGGCCGGGTTGTGGCCGAAGCGTTCCTGTATGTCTTGGGAATGGTCGGCGCGGGTCAGGCGGGCGAGGGGGTCGTAGTGGTAGCAGTGCTCGCCTTTGCGGGTGTCGAGCAGGCGGGTGAGGTTGCCGGCTTTGTCGTAGTCGTATTGGCGTTGGTAGAGGTGGTTTTGTTGCTGGGTCACCGCGTGGGCGTGTAGGCGGTGTTGGTCGTCGTAGTGGTAGTGGCTGAGCAGTTGGCCTTGCTGGCGCTGATGCTCTCGGCCGCTGTTGAATAGATGTGAGGTGAGCACGTCACCATTGAGTTGGACGGTGGCGAGGTGGCCGCCTTTGTCGTGGTTGAAGGTGACGCGGTTGTTGTCTGGCAGGCACAGGTTTTTCAGTTGGCCGCAGGCGTCGTAGCCGTAGCGCAGGGTGCCCCAGCCTTGGTGTTCGGCGGTGAGGCGGTTTTGGCGGTCGTATTCGTAGGCCAGCGCCCAGTGACCGTCTTCGACGCTGAGGAGGTTGCCTTGGCGGTCGTAGGCATAGTCGACAACGTTGCTGTCGGGGAGGGTTTTTCGTACGAGGCGCCCGGCGTGGTCACGTTGGTAGCGGGTAATGAGCTGACTGCCATCGTCGCCGTATTCGGTTTTCTCCAGCAGGTTGCCGTTGAGGTCGTAGGCATACGCGGTGCGTTGGCCGTCGAAGCCGGTTTCCTGGCGGATCAGGCCGTTGGGGTGGTAGTCGAGTTGGTAGGTTTCGCCGGCTTCGTTTTCGATCTCGGTGAGCAGCAGCCGAGTGTTGTCGTAGCGGTACTTGACCTGGGTGCCGTCGGCGTTGAGACGGCGGCTGATCAGGTGCAGGCCGTCGGCGTATTCGTAGCGGGTGACGTGGCCGAGTTCGTCGCGTTCGGCGATGATTTTGCCGTAGGGGTTGTAGCTGAATTCGCGGGTGGCGCCGCCTGGCAAGATGAGGCGAATCAGCCGACCGACGCTGTCCCATTCATAAACGGTCTGCGCGCCGTGTTCATCCTCACGAGCAATCTGTCGACCCAGATCGTCATAGCGATAACGCTTGATCCCACCCTGGGGCAATTGCTCCTCAAGCAACTGCCCACGCTCGTTCCACACCAGTCGATGACAACTGCTGTCGGGGTACCAAACCCCGGTCAGTTGCCCCTGTTTGTTGTAGCTGTAGTCAGTCGAATGGCCATCGGGATCAGTCTTGCGAATGACATCGCCTTGGTCATTACGCTCATATTTCCAGACCGCCTCGCCACGGCGCACAACCCGTACGAACCCATTGTCATGCTCGTAGGAAGTCGGCTCATCATCCCCCGGAAACAGCGCCACCAGGCGTCCGGCGTCGTCATACTGATAGGCCGTCACCGCGCCCATCGGGTCTTGCTCGACGGTCAGCCGGCCTTGGTCATCGTAGGATTTGTAATGCTGAGCGCCGTCCGGATCGATGCGCTGCACCAACCGCGCCCGATGGTCATGGACATACACCTCCTGGCTACCGTCGGCGTTATGCACGGTGACACGCCCGTCATCGCCCCAGGCATAACGCGTGTCCATCTGCGAAAAGTTCGCCCAATGCCGAACACAGCGTGCTGCCTTGCCAGCACGTTCCCATTCCCAGAAGAAACTCGCACCCCCGGCCAGTTGGCGTTCCAGAATGACGTGCTGATCGTCGTACCGATAGCGCTCGCTTTCACCGACAGCATTGGTCGCGCAAACCAGTCGTCCGTGTTCGTCATAGGCGTAGGAAACAACGTTCTGTTCGGTCTCCCACACGTAGGGCTCACGCCCTTTGGCACGATGCACCTGATAGTCCACCGCGACGATGCGACCCAACTCATAACGCAACAGCAACGAACGGCCAGCACCGTTATCCAGCCGCTCAATCCGCCCTGAGCGGTCCCGGCAAAGGCGCAGTCGGTTGTCATACGCATCGCTGATGGTTGTCAGCACGCCATCGCGAAAGTGATAGAAGCGCGAGGCCTGGGCCAGCACCAACTCGTCAGGCGCCGGACCCAAATAGATCGCCGCTTCCGCCAGGCTATTGGTGATCGCGGGCCGAGAGTCGGTGGGCAAGGGCAGGGTAGTCGAGCGGTTCTCATGGTCAGTCCACACCACTGAATCGCCCGACACCACCAGCCGATGGGCCAGCGCATGGCTCCAACCAAACCCCAACCCACAATCGACTTCCACCGCGCTGGTGCGATACAGCCGCGTCCACTCAAACGGCAAGATCCCGTCCAACGCACCATCGGTGAGGGTCAGCAATTCCTCGCCCGTGACCATCGACACCGGGCAACCGTGGGTAACGGTCTTGTCCGCTGGGGCCGCCGCATCCCCCTTCGGATTCGACGCCACCACCGGCACATCATCCACACGCTCTTTCTGCATCAGCACCGCGTTCTGCTGCGCCCGCCAGCGCATCTGCACCGTGCCTTGCTTCAGCCCACCTACCACCCCGCGAACCGCCACCGCTTTGTAGCGGTCCACCGCCCGCATGAACTTCGTGAGGATCGTCAGCACACCGGTCACGAAGCCCACGGCTGACTGAAGCACCCACGCACCGTACTTGACCAGGCGCATACTCAAATACGCTACGCCCGCTGCCGGCAGCGCGATGGTCAGCACCGCGCCAATCACCAGGTCAATCAGCAGCGACACCATAAAACCGGCGGCTGCTTGCGCGACTTCACTGGGCGGTAACGCCTCCAGCCAGATCATGGCGGTGCGCAGTAACAGGTACAGCGCCGCCTCATCACTGGCCAGCAACATCGCCTGTTCCATGACCCTGGGCGCATCAGTGGCGATTTGCGCCAACCTGGCCGCCTCGCTACCCAGTTGCTCGGCGTACTTGAGCGGGTCTTCAAGCATCGCCTGCACCTGCTTGACGCTGTCCCACGCGTCACGGATCGCCGCCCAACTGCCGGCCAGCACGCCGCTGCCAATTGCGCTGGCGGGGGATTGCTGCCAATGCGGTTTGAAGCCTTGCCACTGTTCGCGCAGCCATTGCTCCAGATCCGCTGTCAGCCCCGCATAGGACGCAAACAAGGCGTCGACTTGCTGCGCTGAAACACCGCCTTGAACCCTCACCTGATAACGCCCGCCGGCGGCGCAGTCGTGGGAACCCTCGCCGTGCTCGTCGAGCAGGATGACCTTGGAACTGCCGTCATCCAGCCCGATCACCTCAACCGGGATATTGCCGATCGGCACGTCGTACGCTGACTCGAACCTGCTCTGGATCTTCAGCACACCTCCTGCCGGACAGCGGGCCACGGTGGCAAAGTCCGCATCGCCAAGACTCACCGACTGCTGCGCATCCCCAGCCCGTAATACCCGGTCCATACCCAGCAATGACGGCATGTCCGCTGCATGACTGACCGTATCCAGCGCACGCGAATACCAGGCGCCCATCTGCTGGCGGTACTCCACCAGGCTCTGATGGAAACCATCCAGCTCGTGTTCGATAAAGGTAACTTGGGCTGCTTGGGTCATCCGCGACGGCTCCCCACGGGGGGCGGCCAGGTAACCAAGGCACTCACAGGAAAAACCATCTGCAATCCCTCGCACTGTTTGATCAGGCGAGGGACTTTGCAGAGGTTTACAGGGGAGGGGAGTAGAGCTTATCCGGCCGTTACGTGGGACGTTTCAGCAACCTTGTCGCGCAGCACCAGGCTGCACAGCGCCGGCAAAAACAACAGCGTCAACACCGTGCCCACCAGCACCCCGCCAATCAGCACATAGGCCAGCGACGACCAGAACACCGACAGTGTCAGTGGAATAAACGCCAACGCCGCCGCCAGTGCCGTAAGGATCACCGGCCGCGCACGCCGCACCGTGGCTTCGATGATGGCCTCGCGAATCGCCATGCCGTGGTCCTGGTTCTGGCGGATCTGGTCGGTAAAGATCAGCGTGTTGCGCATCAGGATGCCGCCGATGCCGATCAGTCCAAGAATTGCGTTGAAGCCGAACGGCTGGTTGAACAGCAGCAAGGTGGGCACTGCGCCGATCAGGCCCAAAGGCGCGGTAGCGAACACCATGAACATCACGCCAAAGGAGCGCACCTGGAACATGATCACCGTGAGGGTCAGCAGGATCATGATCGGAAACAGCGCCGCCAGGGCGACGTTGGCCTTGGCGCTTTCCTCAACCGGGCCGCCGATGTCGATTTTGTAACCGCTGGGCAACTTCGCGATCAGCGGTTGCAGGTCTTTGTACACGGCCATTTCCACATCGGGCGGTTGTACGCCGTCGATGATGTCGGCGCGTACCTCCACGGTGGTGGCGCGGTCGCGGCGCTTGAGGATCGGTTCTTCCATCACCGCCTGGAAATGCCCGACCTGGGCCAATGGCACCGAGGTGCCGGCGCTGTTGGTCAGGGTCATGTTGTTGAGGTTGCCCAGGTCTTCACGCTGGCTGCCCTGGGCGCGGGCCACCACCGACACGGTGCGGTTGCCTTCGCGCACTTCGGTGATCGGGTTGCCGCTGAGCAAAGCGTTGAGCTGGGACTTGACCTCGTCCGGCGTGAACCCCAGCAGGCGCAAGCGATCCTGATCCAGCACCAGGCGATAACCGCTGGCACGTTCGCCCCATTCGAGGAAGGTGTCTCTGGTCAGCTTGTTGCCGGCCACCACCTGACGCACGTCTTCAGACAGCCCACGCAGCACATTCAGGTCCGGCCCGGAAACGCGGAACACCACCGGGAACGGCACTGGCGGGCCGAAGACGAGCTGTGTGACCCGAACCCGCGCCGAAGGGAATTCGCCTGCCGCAATGCGCTCACGCATCCGCAGTTTCAGTGCGTCGCGGGCGTGGGAATCCGGCGTTTGCACGATCAACTTGGCAAACGCCGGGTCCGGCATTTCAGGGTTTAACGACAGGAAAAACCGTGGTGCACCGCCGCCCACATAGGTGTCGACCATGCTGGTCTGCGGCTCTTGCAACAGCGCCTTCTCCACCTGCGCCGCCACGGCTTCGGTGCTTTTGAAGGCGCTGCCGGGTGGCATATACACTTCCAGAATCAGCTCCGAGCGGTCGGAGTCCGGGAAGAACTGTTTCTTCACCACCGCCATACCCAGGCCGCACACCACGAACGCGGCCACCACCAACCCGGTCACCAGCCAGCGCCCACGCACGCAGGCTTCCACCAAGCTGCGCAGTTTCTGGTAATAGCGCCCTGCATAAATAGCATCATGCCCGCCGGGCACTGGCTTGATCTGCGGCAACAACTTCACGCCCAGGTAGGGCGTGAATACCACCGCGACCAGCCACGACGAAATCAATGCGAACCCGACAATCCAGAAGATATTGCCGGCGTACTCGCCAGCACCGGAGCGCGCAAACCCCACCGGCAAAAAGCCAATGATGGTCACCAGCGTACCGGTGAGCATGGGCGCGGCGGTGGAGCTCCAGGCATAGGTCGCCGCGTGAATGCGGTCAAAGCCTTCTTCGAGTTTGACCACCATCATCTCGATGGCAATGATCGCGTCGTCCACCAACAGGCCCAGGGAGATGATCAGCGCGCCGAGGGTGACCCGGTCGAATTCCCGGCCCGTGACCAGCATGATCACGAACACGATCGACAGGGTCAGCGGCACGGCGGCCGCCACCACCAGCCCCACGCGAAAGCCCAGTGCCAACAGGCTGATCAGCATCACCACCGCCAGGGCGACGAAGAATTTGAGCATGAATTCATTGACTGCCAGGCTGATGTTTTTCGCCTGGTCGGACACCTTGGCGAAGTTCACGCCCAGAGGCAGGTCGGCCTGGATCCGCGCTTCTTCGGCTTGCAGACTCTTGTCCAGTTCAAGGCCGTTCCAGTGCTTCTCCATGATCACGCCCAGCATCAGCGCCGGGTCGCCCTGATGGCGGATGCGGTAACTGGGCGGGTCTTCATAACCGCGGCTCACGGTCGCTACATCGGCGATGCGCAATACGCGGCCATTGACTTGCAGGGGCACGTTCTCGATCAGGGCCAGGCTGTCGAACGCGCCGTCGATGCGGATATAGGCGCGGGCGCCCGCGGTTTCGACGAAGCCTGAGGGCGCCACGGCGTTTTGTGCGGCGAGGGCGGCGAAGATCTGTTCGGGCTTGATGCCCAGGGTTGCCAGACGCTCATAGGAAAACTCCACAAACACACGCTGGGCCTGTTCGCCTAGGATATTGACCTTCTTCACCCCGGGCAGGTTGAGCAGGCCCTGGCGCAATTGTTCGGCCATTTGCACTTGCTGGCGGTGGGGCAGGTGTTCTGCCTCCAGGGCATACAACGCAAAGTACACATCGGAATATTCATCATTGAAAAACGGCCCGATCACGCCCTTGGGCAATTGCGCGGCTTCGTCGCTGAGCTTTTTGCGCGTCTGGTAGAACAGCGCCTGGATCTCGCTCGGGCGGGTGGATTCAAGGAAGGTCATGCGCATCGACACAAAGCCCGGCTGGGCGATGGTCTCGACGCGGTCGTAGTAGTCCAGTTCCTGCAGGCGTTTTTCCAGGCGGTCGGCCACTTGCTCCTGCATCTCCTGGGCGGTGGCGCCGGGCCAGGCGGCGGTGATGGTCATCACCTTGACGGTAAACGAGGGGTCTTCGGCGCGGCCCAGCTTGCCAAAGGCGAAGACCCCGGCGACGAGGATCGCAATCAGCAAAAACAGGGTGACGGCGCGGTGTTTGACGGCCAGTTCGGAGAGGTTGATCCCGCGCATACTCATTGATCCTGCTGACGGTTGAGGGCCAGCGCCTGGGCGGGCAGCAAGCGCACCGTGTCGCCGCTGTGCAGCAGGTGGGCGCCAAGGGCGACGATGGTTTGGCCGGGTGTTACACCGCTGTCGAGCAAGGCGTCTTCCTGGCCGAGGCTGGCGACTTTCACCGGGGCGAAGCTGATCTTTTGGTCATCGCCAATCAGCCAGACGCCCGTGCCTTGCCCTGCATCCTGCAAGGCGCCAATGGGCACGCGGGTTTGCAGGGGCTGGCCGTTGCCTTGCAGGCGCACGGTGATGGTGGAGCCGAGGGCGAAACGCTCGACCGAACCCTGCAGCACATAACGTGCGCGGTAAGTGCGGGTGACCGGGTCGGCGCTGGCGGACAGTTCGCGCAGGGTAGCGGCCACGGCCTGGTCCGCTGCGCCGAAGGGGAATGCCAAGGCTTTTTGCGCGGCCAGGTCGCGCTGGTTTTCCGGCAGGTTGACGATGGCTTCACGGGCACCGTCATGGGCCAGGCGCGCGACGATTTGCCCCTCGGCCACCACTTGGCCGCGATCGGCCAGCACGTCGGTGATGATGCCGTTGCCATCGGCCTTGAGCACCGAATACGTGCGGCGGTTTTCGATCTGGCTGGCATCCGATTGCGCCGCGGCCAGTTCAGCCTGGGCGACGCGCAGGTTGGTGGCCGACTGGTCGAAGATCTGCCGCGACACCGCGCCGGTACTGGCCAGGCGCTGGTAACGGTTTTCATCATCACGGCGCTGGCGCAGTTGCGCCTCGGCGGCGTTGACGCGGTTCTTGGCCGAACGCAGCGCCAGTTCGAAGTCGCCGATGTCCAGCACCAGCAGGGTGTCGCCACGGGAGACATGCTGGCCGGGGTCGACCTTGCGCTCGATCACCTTGCCGCTGACCCGAAAGCCCAGGTTGCTTTCAGTGCGAGCCGCCACCACGCCGGTGTAGGCACTTTGCTGGGTGCCGGCGGCTTCGACTTTGGCGGCAAGTACCGGACGTGAAACGGGCGCCTCGGCGGTATCGGCCTTGCTGTTGCAGCCATTAAGGATCATCAGCAGAGCCAGGGGCGTGAGAAGGCGCAGGGGGAGAGGGGGCATGGCGAACTCCGGAAACCATTGTGCAAAAAATTACGGGCGTAATTTTCTGCTTATATTATGGTTGAAATATAAATTAATCCAGCCCCCGATAATCCCAGTCAGCTATGCGCAGATCTCCTGTCAGTCACTGATGAATCAACCGAACCATCTACACATTTTTGTAGGTTGTAGCCCAACGCTAACCACGATGCGAAGCGAGCCGCTCTTGCTCTTGATCTGCTTTTGATCTTAAGCGCCCCGTCAAACCACGCTGGCCGGAATTCGACAGGGATTTGGGGGGTAAACCGGCAGGGATGCCGGTTTAGCCGCCCCGCGCCATGGATGGCGCGTGGCGGCGGCCCCCCAAATCACTGGCGGATTACGGGCACACCGAGCCTAAGCGAGGTGCCGAGTGGTGGGGCAAGAGCGTTTTGCTTACTTTTGCGCTTTTCAAAAGTGAGCCGCCGTCAGGGCGGAACCCTAAGTGGCCGTTACCGCAGCAATGGATATGTACACAATCCACCTGTGTTGACTGCAAGGCCGCCTTCGCGAGCAAGCCCGCTCCCACAGTTTGGACCGCGGGGTGTCAGGTAGATAGATATCGACTGGCAGGCCGTCATCGCAGGCAAGCCAGCTCCCACAGGTTAAAGCATTGTTCTGTATGTAGAACGATCAGGGCCGGTTTTGCCCTCTAGTGCTCAAGAGTGAGGCGAATTAAGCTGTACTCACTTTGGAGGTACACCATGAAAAAGCTGATTGGTATCTACACCAGCCCCCGCGCCCACTGGGTCGGCGACGGCTTCCCGGTACGCACGCTGTTTTCCTACGACACCATGGGCAAACACATCAGCCCATTCCTGTTGCTGGATCACGCCGGCCCCGCCGAATTCACCCCCACCGAACAGCGCCGTGGCGTCGGCCAACACCCGCACCGCGGCTTTGAAACCGTGACCATCGTCTACGACGGCGAAGTCGAACACCGCGATTCCACCGGTGCCGGCGGCAAAATCGGCCCGGGCGATGTGCAATGGATGACCGCAGCCAAGGGCATTCTTCACGAGGAGTTCCACTCCCAAGACTTCGCCCGTCGCGGCGGCGCACTGGAGATGGTGCAACTGTGGGTCAACCTACCGGCCAAGGACAAAATGGCGGATGCCGGTTACCAGACCATCGTCGATGGCGACATTCCGGTGCTGCCATTGGCGAACGACGCCGGCCACCTGCGCCTGATCGCCGGGGAATTTGCCGGCACTCAAGGTCCGGCCCGCACCTTCACGCCTATAGACGTGTGGGACTTGCGCCTCAACGCCGGTAAAGCAGTCACGCTGGACCTGCACGCCGGGCGTAATACCGCCTTGGTGGTGCTCAGCGGCACGTTGTTGATCAATGGCGAAGAGGTCGCACGCCAGGGGCAATTGGCGCTGTTCGAGCGCGACGGCAAGCAACTGACCCTGGAGTCCAACGACGACGCCAAGGTGCTGCTGCTCAGCGGCGAACCCATCGACGAGCCCATCGTCGGCCACGGTCCGTTCGTGATGAACACCGAGCAGGAGATTCACCAGGCATTTGCCGACTTCCAGTCGGGCAAATTCGGGCAGATGCACGCCTGACGATTCACCGCAAACCCCTGTAGGAGCGAGCTTGCTCGCGAAGAACTGCAACATACCGCGTTCAATCAGACAGCACGCGTCATCGTTGTGGTTTTTCGCGAGCAAGCTCGCTCCTACATTTTGTTTCCAGGGGTCTGATTTCATGCGATCTTCTCGGCATTCGCCCTGGAGTCGCCTGGATGCCCTCATTTATCGCTGATCACCCGATGCTATGCGCCGTGGCGTTGATCCTGATCGACATCGCCGTGTGGCGCCTTATTTCCCCCAACCTGGCCAACTGGAAAATCGCAGCGCGGCTGGTGATTTTCGCGGTGTTCAGTGCCGTGCTGTTCAACGACGGCATGAACCCCATGCAAGCGGCGCCCTATGCCGATGACACCACGTTGCACCTGGCCGCCACGGCATTGCAGATCGGCTGGTGGCTGTTTGCGGCGCGCACCCTCACGGTATTGCTCGGCGCAGTGATGATGCAGCGGGTCGGCCATACCGGGCGCTTGTTGCAAGACCTGCTGGGCGCGGTGATTTTCCTCATCGCGATCATCGCCGCCATGGCCTACGTGCTCGACCTGCCGGTCAAAGGCGTATTGGCCACCTCCGGCGCCGTGGCGATCATCGTCGGCCTGGCCTTGCAAAGCACTTTGAGCGACGTGTTTTCCGGGATCGTCCTCAATACCACCAAGCCTTACCAGATCGATGACTGGATCTCCATCGACGGCACCGAAGGCCGTGTTACGGATATCGACTGGCGCGCCACGCGCCTGCAAACCTCCCAGGGCAGCTTGGCGGTGATCCCCAACTCCCTGGCGGCCAAGGCCAAGATCATCAACTTCTCGCGCCCGGCAGACATGTTCGGCCTGGCGGTCAGCCTCCAAGTCAGCCCCCATGCGCGCCCGCAAACAGTGATCGAAGCGCTGGAGCGTGCGATGCAGGGCTGCCGGCCGTTGCTGGCCCAGCCGGCGCCCAGCGTGGCGTTCAAGGCATCCACTGGCAGTGGCGTGGAATATGAAATCAGCGGCTTTGTGCCGGCCATGGGCCTCAAGCGCGAAACCCGTAACCAGCTTTACGACCTGGCCTACCGGCATTTGCAGGCGGCGGGCGTGGGCCTGCTGTCCGCCACCGAAGGCAGTACGCCGCCTGCGGTGTCTGGCGCCCGCGCGTTGCTGGAGCGCTCGTCGATTTTCTCCACCTTGCGCCAGGAAGAAAAAGACACCTTCAGCCAGAACATGACCCTGCACACCTACCGCGCTGGGGACATGATCCTGGCGGCGGGGGAGGTCAGCGATCACCTGTTCATCATCGAGTCCGGCGTGGTTTCGGTGCTGTTGGTCAAGGACGGGCACAAGTTCGAGGCTGGGCGCATGGGCCCGGGGGAGGTGATCGGTGAGTCCGGCATTCTCTCCGACCAGGCGGCGCTGGCGGATTTCTCGGCCAAGACCTACTGCACGCTCTACCGCATCGAAAATGAATACCTCAAGCCGTGCCTGGACGCCCGGCATGATATCGGCGAAGCCATGAAGGCGCTGCTGGACTTCCGCCGCCATGCCGCCCAGGCCCTGACCGAAGACGCACCCGTGGTGCCGGTGAAGAAGGGCTTCATCCAGTGGCTGAGGAACCGTGGCCTGTAGATTGGTCACCTGTTCTTCGCCCGGATTGGCTATTTCTCCAGGACGCCGGGGTGACTAACCTGCTCACCCATCCCACTGTCCTGGAGCAACACCATGCACACCCGTACCGATTTCTACACCGCTTCCCCAGACGCCATGAAAGCCATGCTCGCCCTGGAAGCGGCGGTCGGCAAACTCTCCATCGAACTGCCACTGCTGGAACTGGTGCGCCTGCGCGTCTCGCAGATCAATGGCTGCGCGTTCTGCCTGGACATGCACACCGCCGATGCCCGCAAGGGCGGCGAAACCGAGCGCCGCCTGTACACCGTGTCGGCCTGGCGTGAAACCCCGTTCTTCACCCCGCGCGAGCGCGCTGCCCTGGCCTGGGCCGAAAGCCTGACCCTGCTCAGCCAGACCCACGCCCCGGATGAAGACTTCGACGCGCTGGCCGCCCAATTCAGCCCCCAGGAACAAGTAGACCTGAGCGTCGCCATCGCCACCATCAACAGCTGGAACCGCCTGGCAGTGGGCTTTCGCAAGATGCCCAAGTAAGCCCGTCAGTTGGCTTTGAAATAGTTTCGCGGCGTGGTGCCGGTCATGCCTTTGAAAAAGGCGATCAGTGCACTGTCGCTGGCAAAGCCCAGTTCAAAGGCGCAGTAGCCCAGGCTGCGCCCGATGGCAAGCAGTTCGATCATGCGCATCAGACGCCACTGTTGGCGCCATTGCTGATACCCCAGGCCGGTTTCCTTGAGGAAAATCCGGCCGATGGTCTTGGTGCTGGCGCCAATGTGCTGTTCCAGGTCCTGCAGCGTGGGGGGCAAGCGGTCAAGCTGGGCCAGCAGCGGCGCCAGGCGCTTGTCCCGTGGCAACGGCAACAGCATGGGTTGCGCCGCCGCGTGGCGGATTTCATCCAGGCACAGCCCGAGCAAATGGGCATAGCGACCTGCCTGCCAGTCGGTCTCGAACGGCGCCAGGGCCATGGGTTCCAGCACTGCCCTGAGCAAGGCACTCACTTGGATCACCCGCACCTGGGCCGGCAATTGCTCGGCCAGGGCCGCACTCACATACACCGACCGATAATCCACCGCCTGCTGCATCACCGCACGATGGGGCAGGCCGCCGGGGATCCAGGCTGCGCGGGTGGGTGGCAACAGGCACAGTTGATTGTCCAGGGTGATGCGCGTGCAACCTTGCTGGGTGAACAGCAGTTGCCCGCGCTGGTGCACATGCAGGCCCGAATCGTGATTGCCCAGCACCGCCGCGATGCCGATCACGGGCGCTGCGAAGGCATCGGGGTTGAAAGACGCGGTAGCGGCAAGCCAGGCCATGGGGTTGTCCGATTTGATGGATAAAGTGTCGAAGTCCGGATAATAGCCCAGCTGGCGCGCCCTAGAATCCGTCCGTTGTGTTTATGGATGGATCGTGTGATGACATTTAAAAAGTTGCTGCCGCTGACCATGGCCCTGCTGATGTTCCCGCAGTTGGCCCAAACCCTGTACAGCCCGGCCCTGGGCGATATCGGCCGCGCCTTTGACGTCGCGCCGGAACGCGCAGGGCAGACCTTGTCGGTGTATTTCCTCGCCTTCGCCCTGGGCGTGGTGGTGTGGGGCCGGCTGAGTGATCGTCTGGGGCGGCGGCCGGTGATGCTGATGGGGCTGGCGATCTATGTGGGCGCTTCGGCGCTGGCCTTGACGGTGACGACATTCAACGCCTTGCTGCTGGCCCAGGCCTGCGCGGCATTTGGCGCGGCGGTGGGGTCGGTGGTCACGCAGACGGTGTTGCGTGACCGTTTCCACGGTGCCGACCTGGCCCAGGTGTTTTCCGTGATGGGTATTGCGCTGGCCGCCAGTCCTGCTATCGGCCTGTTCAGCGGCGCGAGCCTGGTGGAATTTTTCGGTTACCGCGGCGTGCTCTGCGCGTTGTTGCTGCTCGCGGCGGTGTTATGGGGCTGGTGTTGGTGGGCCTTGCCCGAAACCCGTCCGGCCTCCTTGCCCACTGCCGCCCTTGGCCAGACGCTCGGCCTGATGCTCAAGGATGCCGGGGTATGGTGCTCGGTCGGGTTGGTCGCGGCGTTCAATATCGCGCTGTTCAGCTATTACAGCGTGGGGCCGTTTATCTTCGCGCAGCAAGGGCGTTCCACCGCCGAGTTCGGCTACAGCGGCGTGCTGCTTGCGCTGGGTTCCGGTTTGGGGGCGTGGCTGAACAAAGCCTTGCTCAAGCGTGGGTTGAGCGGTGAGCGGTTGGTGGTTGTCGCCGCAGCGGTGGCCGTGGTGGGGAGCCTGTTGGTGTTGGCCCTGCAGCACAGCTGGCTGTTGGTGTGGCCGATGCTGTTGGTGGTGCTGGCCTTCGGCATGGCGATTCCCAACGTACTGGGGGCGGCACTGGTCGATTACCGAGACCGCCTTGGCACCGCCGCCGCCTTGTTTGGCTTGCTGTACTACCTGGTGATTGGCGGCGGGCTGGCCTTGGTGACCTGGTCTCAGGATCTTGGCTGGAGCCTGTTGGTGTGCGGCTTGGCAGCGTTGTGGCTGGCCACGTCGCGGCTACTCAGAAGTTGACCGACGCACTCAAGCGCGCCGTCAACGGCGCGCCCTGGAACAGGTAGTCATCGCCCATGTATTCGCCTGCGTCGCGCCAGTAGCGCTTGTCGAACAGGTTATCGACGCTCAGGCGAAACACCGTTTCGTAGCCATCGACCTTGGTGGTGTAGCGGCTCCCGACGTTGACCACCGCGTAGTCGCCCACTTCCACATTGCCGGTGCGATTGGCGGACTTCTTGGCGCTGTATTGCACGCCGCCCAATACCGCCAGGCCGTTGACCCAGGGCAGGGCATAGTCGGCGTAGACACTGGCGCGCAGCTTGGGCACGTTGATCGCCTGATGGCCTTCGTACTCCGGCGTGCCGCTGCCGCTTACCCGCGCTCGGATCGCGGCCACGCTGGTGGCGATCTGCAGACGGTCGGTGGCCCAGCCGTTGGCGGACAATTCAATCCCGGTGTTTTTCTGCTGGCCCTGTTGCACGTAGTTGAACGTGCCACCTTCGGGCTTGGCGTACTGGTAAGCCTGGCGCGTCTGGAACACGGCGGCGGCGAAGCTGATACGGCGCCAGTCGTATTTCACCCCGGCTTCGAGCTGGCGTGAGACGGTGGGAGCGAGGGTTTCATCCGCATTGTTTGCAAACCACGGCGCGGTGCCACCCAGGGACAGGCCCTTGCTGTAGCTGGTGTACAACGAAACGTTGTCCACCGGCTTGTAGATCAACGAGGCCTGGGGCAGGAACACGTACTGTTGGGTGTGGCGCGTCTGGTTGCCGGTGACGCTGTCGAAGGCTTTTTCGTCCAGGCGCACTTCGCGGCCGCCGAGAATGGTTTGCCATTGCTCGTTGAAGCGGATGCGGTCGGTGACGAACAGGCCGTACTGGCGGCTGTCGAGGTTGCGGTGGCTGTCGTTCAACGGCTTGTCGGTCGGGGTAAAGCTTGGTACTTCTTGGTCGATATTGGCGGTGCCGATGAATTCGTTGACCGACTTGCGTTTGTCGATCACCCGGCGAAACGCGCTGGTGCCAAACGTCAGTTCATGGCCGATGCCGGCGGTGTCGAAGAGGCCGGTCATGGCCGCCTGGATTTCGTCGTCGCGGCGAGTGTCGTCCGGGCTGCGGTAGTCGTAGACGTCGTAATTGCCTTCGGGGCTGAAGTAGTTCGGCACGCTGGCGGCACTGCAACTGGCCGAACCATAGCAACCCCACGCAAACGAACTGTAGTCATCAATCACCACCTTGCTACGCGCCGCGCTGACACTGCCTTTCCACTGATCGCTGAAACGGTACTCGAACTTGCCGTTGAGGTTCAGCGAATCAATCCCCACCTGCTTGCCCCCCGTCTGGTGCCCCAGCAGTTTTTTCGGCGACGCATCATGGGGCACTTCGGTGCCGCCCAGCAGCTGATAACCGGGTACTGAACGCTGTTGTTTGTTCTGGTATTCAGCATCCAGTTGCAGCACGGCGTCGGGGCTGATGTTCCAGTCGAAGGCCAGGGACACAAAATCGCGCTGGCCGTTGGCGTGTTCCACATAGGAATTGAGGTCTTCATGGGCGACGTTGGCGCGCAGGCCGAACTGCTGCTCGCTGCCAAACCAGCCGCCGACATCGGTGGCGATGTAGCCACTGCCACGATCATCGGTGGACACCGTCACCGAGCGCACATCTTGAGGGCGCTTGGTCACATAGTTGATCACTCCACTGGGCTCGGAAATGCCGCTCTGCAACCCGGCCAGGCCCTTGAGTACTTCCACTTGCTGCTTGTTTTCCAGGGCGACGTTCTGCTCGCCCGTGATGGTGCGCCCATTGATCTTGTAACTGCTGGCCGCGTTCAGCGAAAAGCCACGCACCACGAAATTCTCGTAATAGCCAATGGGCGCGTAACTGTCGCCCACCGAGGCATCGTTGCGCAGCACTTCGCTGAGCAGGCGTGCCTGCTGGTCCTTGATCAGCGCGGCGTTGATCACCGTGATCGAGGCGGGGGTGTCCAGCAGCGGCGCTTCGTCAAAGCCACCCACCGACGCGGTTTCGTTGCGGTAACCCGACTCATCCTGGCCCTGGACTTTTACGGTCGGCAGCTCGATCTCTGCGGCCAGGCTGCTGCCGATGCCGCCACTAAGCAACAGGCCGAGGGCGAAACGTGAGGTGACGACGGGGCGGAAACGCAAAACCATGGGGCAAGGCCTTAAAGCGCTGGGCGGGGGGCGCATAAGCTAGGCATAACGGCGGGATTTTACAAGTTATGCAGCAGGGCTCTGCCACACCGTTGATCGAATGTGGGAGCTGGCTTGCCTGCGATGGCGGCCTGACAGCCGACGCCAATCTAGCTGACACCGCACGATCCAACTGTGGGAGCGGGCTTGCTCGCGAAGGCGGCCTGGCAGTCAACACGGTTGGATTGTGTGCGTATCCATTGCTGCGGTAACGGCTACTTAGGGTTCCGCCCTGACGGCGGCTCACTTTTGAAAAGCGCAAAAGTAAGCAAAACGCTCTTGCCCCACCACTCGGCACCTCGCCTAGGCTCGGTGTGCCCGGAATCCGACAGTGATTTGGGGGGCCGCCGCCACGCGCCATCCATGGCGCGGGGCGGCTAAACCGGCATCCCTGCCGGTTTACCCCCCAAATCCCTGTCGAATTCCGGCCAGCGTGGTTTGACGGGGCGCCTAAGATCAAAAGCAGATCAAGAGCAAGAGCGGCTCGCTTCGCATCGTGGTTACCGTCTGCTGTTACAGCTCAGAAAGTTGTGTAGAAGCCAGCTCCCACAGGGCATAGCGTTTCAACCAAAGCGCTTCAGCGTCTCGCTGGGCAGCTCCCGGAACAAAGCCCGATAGCTGTTGGAAAACCGCCCCAAATGCCAGAACGACCAATTCATCGCCACCTCGGCCACGGTGGTATCCGCGCCACTCATTAGCTCACGCCGCGCCCCATTCAACCGACGCAACCTTAACCACTGCGCCGGGCTCATCCCTGTGTAGGTCTTGAACCCTTGCTGCAATTGGCGCAACGGCACACCCGCAATCTGCGCCAGTTCCAACAGGTTGACGGTTTCATCCGGCGCATCCGCCGCCCATTCGCCGATGCGCGCCATCAAGCGGCGTTCTTCGCTGCGCTTTTGCAGCGAACTGCGGTCCAGACACACGCAGGCGTTATCGAGGATAAACAGGCAGTCGTCGAGCAATTGCTGGGTGAGCGCATCGCGGCTGATGGGGTCGGTGAGGGCGGACAAGCGCGTGAGCGTGCCACTGAGCCAGCGGGTGAACAGCGCGTTTTGTTGGCAGGTCAGCGGCGCCATGAACAGGCCTTCGAGTCTGGCCATATCCAGGCCCTGGCGCTGGACGAACTGTGGGCCAAACACCACCGCCACTTCGCGGTAGTTGACCGGGGTGATCCAGGTGTTGCGGCTTTCGCCATTGAGCAGGTACAGCGCGTTGTCACTGGCGTCGAAGCAAAACGCCAGGGCGCCGGCAGGGGCGTTGAAATGCTGCTCCACGCGGGTGTTCATGCACTCTTCGTAAACCTGCACGCCTTGCAGGTCGAGGTAGCGCACGCGCCCGGCAAAATGCCCGGGGGACATCTGCTGGTACTGCTGCACCCAGCCGGGTGTCGCACTGCATTGGGCGGCCACATCGCCGGTGGCGAAGGCCTGTACGCGCAAAGCGGTTGCCTGTGTCATGGGTGATCCGTGCGCACTCTATTGGTGCGTTGTGCTGCGTGCAAAGTGGATAGATGCCGTTTCAAGGCTGGCCCAAGATAGACCTCAATGCGCTGGGAGTACAAGCCAGCGTCGCATCCCACCCAAGACGAGGTCCTTATGAACGCCCCCTTCGATCAGCTGTCCGCCTGGCTGAAAGAACACAAGATTACCGAGGTCGAATGCGTGATCAGTGACTTGACTGGCATCGCACGCGGCAAGATTGCGCCCACCAACAAGTTCCTGCATGAGCGAGGCATGCGCCTGCCGGAAAGTGTGTTGCTGCAAACGGTAACCGGGGACTTTGTCGACGACGATATCTATTACGACCTGCTGGACCCGGCCGATATCGACATGATCTGCCGCCCGGCAGCCAACGCCACTTACGTGGTGCCGTGGGCCATCGAACCCACCGCCATCGTGATCCACGACACCTTCGACAAGCAGGGCAACCCTATCGAGCTGTCGCCGCGCAATGTGTTGAAGAAAGTCCTGCAGCTTTACACCGACCAAGGCTGGCAGCCGATCGTGGCGCCGGAAATGGAGTTCTACCTGACCCAGCGTTGCGAAGACCCGGACCTGCCCTTGAAAACACCGATTGGCCGCTCCGGCCGTGCCGAAACCGGGCGCCAGTCGTTCTCTATCGACGCGGCCAACGAGTTCGACCCGCTGTTCGAAGATGTCTATGACTGGTGCGAAGCCCAGGGCCTGGACCTCGATACGCTGATCCACGAAGACGGCCCGGCGCAGATGGAAATCAACTTCCGTCACGGCGACGCCCTGGACCTGGCCGACCAGATCACGGTGTTCAAGCGCACCTTGCGCGAGGCCGCCCTCAAGCACAACGTCGCCGCCACCTTCATGGCCAAGCCGGTGGCCGATGAGCCGGGCAGCGCCATGCATTTGCACCAGAGCGTGGTGGAGATTGCCACCGGCAAACCGGTGTTTGTCGATGCCGATGGCGCCATGAGCCCGCTGTTTTTGCATCACATCGGCGGCCTGCAGAAGTACATCCCCATGCTGTTGCCGATGTTCGCGCCCAATGTGAACTCGTTCCGCCGCTTCCTGCCGGACACCTCGGCGCCGGTCAACGTCGAATGGGGCGAAGAGAACCGCACCGTCGGCTTGCGCGTGCCCACTTCCAGCCCGGAGGCGATGCGCGTGGAAAACCGCCTGCCGGGGGCCGATGCCAACCCGTACCTGGCGATTGCCGCGAGCCTGTTGTGCGGCTATCTGGGGATGATCGAGCACATCGAACCCAGTGCTCCGGTGGAAGGCCGCGCCTATGAGCGCCGAAACCTGCGCCTGCCGTTCACCCTCGAAGATGCGCTGGCGCGCATGGAGGAGTGCGACACGGTCAAGCAGTACCTGGGCGAGAAATTCGTGCGCGGCTATGTGGCGGTCAAGCGCGCCGAGCATGAAAACTTCAAGCGAGTGATCAGTTCCTGGGAGCGTGAGTTCCTGCTCTTGAGCGTCTAAAAACAAGCATAAAAGGGGTGACGATATGCGTCTTGTGAACAAGCTTCTCCCATTGGCCCTGGCCGCGGCGTTCAGCAGTGCCGGCCAGGCGGCACCGACGGTGAGTGTCTACAACTGGACCGATTACATTGGCGAGACCACCTTGGCGGACTTCCAGGCCAAGACCGGCATCAAGGTGATCTACGATGTGTTCGACTCCAACGAGACCCTGGAGGGCAAGTTGCTGGCCGGGCGCACCGGGTATGACGTGGTGGTGCCGTCCAACCACTTCCTGGCGCGCCAGGTGAAGGCCGGTGCGTTCCTCAAGCTCGACCGCGCGCAGTTGCCCAACTTCAAGAACCTGGACCCCAAGCTGCTCAAGTTACTGGAACAGAACGACCCCGGTAATACGCATTCGGTGCCGTACCTGTGGGGCACCAATGGCATTGGCTACAACGTCGACAAGGTCAAGCAAGTGCTGGGTGTCGACCGCATCGATTCGTGGGCCGTGCTGTTTGAACCGGAAAATATCAAGAAGCTGCATGAATGCGGCGTGGCCTTCCTTGACTCGGCGGATGAGCTGTTCCCGGCGATCCTCAACTACATGAGCAAGGACCCACGCAGCGAGAATGCCGAGGACTACAAGCAGGCCGAAGCCAAGCTGCTGACGCTGCGGCCGTACATCACCTATTTCCACTCATCCAAGTACATCTCAGACCTGGCCAACGGCAATATCTGCGTGGCTTTCGGTTATTCCGGTGATGTGTTCCAGGCCGCCAACCGCGCCAAGGAAGCCAAGAATGGGGTGAACATTGCGTACTCGATCCCCAAGGAAGGCTCCAACCTGTGGTTCGACCTGTTGGCGATTCCGGCCGACGCGAGCAACCCTAAAGAAGCCCATGCGTTCATCAACTACCTGCTGGAGCCTGAGGTGATTGCCAAGGTCAGCGCTTCGGTGGGCTATGCCAACGCCAACCCGGCCGCTAAGCCGTTCATGGCCCCGGAACTGGCGAACAACCCTGAGGTGTACCCGCCCCAGGAGGTACTCGACAAACTCTATATTTCCACCACGCCCACGCCGGCGACCATGCGCGTGATGACCCGCGCCTGGAGCAAAGTGAAGTCCAACCGATGATGCAGTCCAACGAACATGCCCAGTCCTATTACCGCGCTTCGGCGAATGCCATGGCGCAGCGGCCCGCACTTGAGGCAGACCTGAGCGCCGATGTGTGCGTGATCGGCGGTGGTTTTACCGGGGTCAACACCGCCATCGAACTGGCCCAGCGCGGGCTCTCGGTGGTGCTGCTGGAGGCGCGCCGCATTGGCTGGGGCGCCAGCGGGCGCAACGGCGGGCAATTGATCCGCGGCATCGGCCATGATGTTTCGGGGTTTGCCAAATACGTGGGCGAGGAGGGCGTGCGTTATATGGAGCGGGCCGGTATCGACTCGGTGGCCCTGGTGGGCCAGCGCATTGCCGAGCACGGTATCGACTGCGACCTGCGCTGGGGCTATTGCGAACTGGCCAACACCCCGGCGCAGTTCGCCGCGTTCAAGGGCGAACAGGCGCACCTGGCGGCCATGGGGTATGCCCATGAAACGCGGCTGGTCGGCCCGCACGACATGGCGCAGGTGGTGGGCTCGACGGTGTATGCCGGCGGCCTGGTCGACATGGGCTCCGGGCATCTGCACCCGCTCAACCTGGTGCTGGGTGAAGCGCAGGCGGCCGAGGCCCTTGGGGTGCGTATCTTTGAGCACAGCCCGGTGCTGGAGCTGATCCACGGCGATACCGTGCAGGTGCGCTGCGCGAGCGGCAGCGTGCGCGCGGCCAACCTGGTGCTGGCATGCAATGCCCATCTTGAAGAGCTGGAGCCGCGCTTGAGCGGCAAGGTACTGCCGGCGGGCAGCTACATCATCGCCACCGAGCCACTGCCTGAGCCTGTGGCCCAGCAGTTGATCCCACAGAACCTGGCGCTGTGCGACCAGAAAGTCGGCCTGGATTACTACCGGCTGACCGCCGAGCGGCGCCTGTTGTTCGGCGGTGCCTGCCATTACTCGGGGCGCGATCCTCAGGACATCGCCGCGTACATGCGCCCGAAGATGCTCAAGGTGTTCCCACAGTTGGCCAACACGGCTATCGAGTTCCAATGGGGCGGCAAAATCGGCATCACCGCCAACCGCTTTCCCCAGGTCGGGCGGCTCAAGCAGTACCCGAATGTGTTCTATGCCCAAGGTTATTCCGGCCACGGCTTGAACGTGACGCACTGGTGCGCGCGGTTACTGGCCGAAGGGATACACGCGGGTGCAAGCCAGGGCCTGGATATCTTCAGCCAGGTGCCGCACATGACCTTTCCCGGTGGCAAGGCACTGCGTTCGCCACTGCTGGCGTTGGGGATGTTGTGGTATCGCTTGCGTGAAGCACTCTGATTGATCGTTCCCACGCTCTGCGTGGGAACGCCGCCGCGGACGCTCCGCGTTCCGCCGTTTAGTGACGCGGAGCGTCATGGGATGCATTCCCACGCGGAGCGTGGGAACGATCAGTCGGTCAGCACCTTGCGAAAGGTTTCCACTAATGGCCTCAAGTTGACGCGATGCCAGGCCGCCCACAGTGGTGTGGTGTAGGCCAGCCACGGCAGCTCGCGCAACACCACGCCGGGCGGTGCGTTGCGGCTCAGGCCTTTTTGCACCATCGCCACCCCCAGCCCGGACGCTACCAAGCCCAATGCAGTAAAGGGCTCGCTGGCCTCCATGGGGATCTGCGGGGTGAAACCGGCGCGGATACAGGCGGCGACGAAATCGTCAGCCGGGTGGGCGCCAGGTTTGCGCTGCACGCCGATCCATTGTTGGTCGGCCAGGTGTTCGGGCAACAGTTCGCGTTGTCGAGCCAGCGGATGCTGTTCGGGCAGGGCCAACAGCATCGGGTCGTCGAGCACTTGCCAGGCGGTCAGGTCCGGGTCATCGGCGGCGGGTGGTTCGCTCACCAGGGCGATGTCCAGGCTGCGTTGGCGCAAACCTTCCAGTTGTTCCTGGGAGGGCAGGTTATACAGCTTGATATGCACGGCGGGCCGGTCGTCGCGCAGTATGCGCAAGGCGTTGGGCAAGACACCGGCATGCATGGCGTTCTCGATATAACCGATGCACAAACCGCCTTCTTCCCCACGGCCCAGGCGCTTGCCCAGTGACTCCAGGCGGTTGGCGTGGGTCAGCAATGCCTTGGTCTCGGCCAGAAAGGTCTGGCCGTCGCGGGTCAGGCGGATGCGCTGCTGGCTGCGTTCGAACAGGGTCAGGCCCAGGCGTTCCTCGAGCTGGGCGATCTGCCGGCTCAAGGGCGATTGGGAAATGTGCAAGCGCTCGGCGGCGCGGCCAACGTGTTCTTCTTCAGCCACCACTTCGAAGTAGCGCAACTGGCGTAGATCAATCATGTAAGACCTGCAAGGACTCAAGTTGGTCGCAGTATGTCTTGGACGGTCTGATCAGCGCAATCTAGCATCTGCTCAACGGTCACCGCGACCTCGCACTCATTGAGGAACCACCATGAGCTTGAAAGACACACTGCCCGGCGTACTGGGCTTTGGCACCGCCCCCTTGGGCAATATGTTCCGCGCCATCCCCGAAGAAGAAGCCCAGGCCACCGTCGAGGCCGCCTGGAGCCAGGGCGTGCGTTACTTCGATACCGCGCCGTTCTACGGCTCGGGCCTGTCGGAAATGCGCTTGGGCCAGGCCCTTTCCAACTACCACCGCGACGACTACGTGCTCAGCACCAAGGTTGGCCGGGTGATTCTCGATGAAGTCGAAGAAACCGCCCGTGACCTTGGCGAAAAAAGCGGCGTATTCGAACACGGCCGCCGCAATAAAATACTCAATGACTACAGCGCCGACGCCACCCTGCGCTCCATTGAAGACAGCCTGACGCGCCTGCAAACCGATCGCCTGGACATCGTGTGGGTTCACGACATCGCCCAGGATTTTTACGGCGACCAATGGCTGGAATACTTCAACCAGGCCCGCACCGGCGCCTTCAAAGTACTCACCCGTTTGCGCGAGCAAGGGGGTGATCAAGGCCTGGGGCCTTGGCGTCAACCGCGTCGAACCCTGCGAGTTGACCCTGGACCTGGCCGAAGCCCAGCCCGACGGCTTTCTGCTGGCGGGGCGCTATACGCTGCTGGACCACGACCGCGCTTTGCAGCGCCTGATGGACGCGGCCCACGCCCAGCAGGTCGAGATCGTCGTCGGTGGCCCGTACAGCTCCGGCATCCTCGCTGGCGGTGCGCACTTTGAATACCAGCAAGCCAGCCCGGCGATCATTGCCAAGGTCGAGCAGATCAAGGCGATTGCCCAGGCGTTTGGCGTCAGTATCAAGGCCGCTGCGCTACAGTTCTCACTGGCCCATCCGGCGGTGGCGGCGGTGATTCCCGGTGCCAGTCGTCCGGGGCGGATTGCCGAAGACGTTGCGGCGTTGTCTGAACAGATTCCAGCCGCCTTTTGGCAGGCGTTGCGCGAGGCCCGCTTGATCTCGGACCGTGCACCTTTGCCTCTCTCACGTTAAGGAGCTTGAGCATGAAAATTGATGTAAGTGGCAAAGTGGCGATTGTCAGCGGCAGCACCGCTGGTATCGGCCTGGGCATCAGCCAGGCCCTGGCGCAATCGGGTGCCACGGTGGTGGTGATCGGGCGTGATGCAGGCAAGGTGGACGACGCCTTGGCGAGCATTCGCCAGGCGGTTCCGGCTGCCCAACTGCGTGGTGTGGTGGCCGACCTCGGGACCGTTGAAGGCGCACAGAAACTCTTCGCCGCCGAACCCCGCGCCGACATTCTGGTCAACAACCTGGGCATCTTCGATGCGGTGGATTTCTTCGACGCGCCGGACAGCGAGTGGGCGCGCTTCTATGAGGTCAATGTGATCTCCGGTGTGCGCCTGGCGCGGCATTATGTGCCAGGCATGGTCGAGCAGGGCTGGGGCCGGGTGATCTTCGTGTCGTCGGAGTCCGGGGTGGCGACGCCGGCCGACATGATCAACTACGGGGTGACCAAAAGCGCCAACCTGGCGGTGTCCCACGGCCTGGCCAAGCGCCTGGCGGGTACCGGGGTGACGGTGAATGCGATCTTGCCGGGGCCGACCTTTACCGACGGCCTGGAACACATGCTCAAGGACGCCACGGCCGAATCCGGGCGCAGTGCCCGAGACGAAGCGGATGTGTTTGTGCGCCATGCGCGGCCCACCTCGATCATCCAGCGTGCGGCCAATGTGGATGAAGTGGCGAACCTGGTGGCGTACATTGCTTCACCGCTGTCTTCGGCGACAACCGGTGCCGCGCTGCGGGTCGACGGTGGCGTGGTCGACAGCATGGCAATCTGATTTTTCCTGACTGGAGTATTGATCGTGGCAACAGCGTCTTCTGTGATTGAAATTGCGGTGTCGGCCGACCAGGTCTGGCAACTGATTGGCGGCTTCAACAGCCTGCCTGACTGGCTGCCTTTTATTGCCAAGAGCGAGCCGAGCGAGGGTGGCCGTGTGCGTCACCTGACCGCCGCTGACGGCGGCACGATTGTCGAGCGCTTGCAGACTTTCGACAACGTAGCGCGCACCTACAGCTACACCATTGAAACGTCGCCGTTTCCGGTGAGTGCCTACCTGTCCACCTTGCAGGTTGAAGCGTTGACGGACACCTCGGCGAAAGTGACCTGGTCCGGCGTGTTCACGCCGGCAGCGGGTACCACCGAGGCGCAGGCAGAGGAGTTGTTTACCGGTGTCTACGAGGGCGGGCTTGAGGCGCTGCGCAGCAAGTTCTAAGGATTGTGGCGAGGGAGCAAGCTCCCTCGCCACAGGGTGGATTTTTTAGCCTAGATGGAGCAGGGCTGCCGCGACAGCCTCTGCCGGCGTCAACTGCGCCGTGTCCAGCCTGAACGGCGGCGCTTCCCAGGGTTCATACTCATGCACCTGCACCGATTGCCAGGTCGGCGGCACCAGCCCCGGAATATCGCCCACACGGCCTTCGACTCGAAGCCGATGCGCCTGCTGATCGGAACACACCACCTCGATATTGATCAGCGCCACGCCGGCGGCTGTCGCCACCGCTTGCCAGGCATCACGGCTCTCCTTAACCGGGTTCACGCAATCGGCGATCACCCGCTGCCCCAGGCGCAGGTTACTCAGCGCCAGCGCATTCGCCACAGCGTAGCCACTGGCCCCCACATCGCCCGCCAACACCCCAGCCTCGCGCAACGCCTGCTCAATCACATCGATACGCAGGTAAACCGCGCCCAACTGACGTGCCAGTTCCCTGGCAATCGTGGTCTTGCCGCTGCCGGGCAAACCGCTGAATACAATAAGCATGACCATCAACCCCCTGTAGGAGCGAGCTTGCTCGCGAAAAACGCCAACGATAACGTGTACTTCCTGAATAAACGCGGCGCCCCTGAGTTTTTCGCGAGCAAGCTCGCTCCTACAGTGGTATTAGAACCGCTTGGCTCATTTCACTCACAGGAGCGCCCATGACCCTGCCGTTCGTGAAGATGCACGCCCACGGCGACGACTTCATCATCGTCGACCGCCGTGGCGAGGATAACCCCATTACTGCGCAGATTGCCCGCTACCTGGGTAACCGCCGCTTCGGCATCGGTTTCAATCAACTGGCGGTGGTGCTCGACTGTGAGGAGGCCGCCGCGCGCGTTCAGTTCTGGAACCCGGACGGGACACGCCTGCACACCTGCGGCAGCGCGACGCGTGGCGTGGCTGATCGCCTGATGCATGAGGCTGGCACTGACACCATCGTGCTGCGCAGCGACCGTGGCTTGCTGAGATGCACACGTGCTGATGGGCAGCGGGTGTCAGTGGACATGGGCCCACCCTCCTTGGACTGGGCGTCGGTGCCCCTGGCCAGGGCGATGGACACCTGCGTGTTGCCTATCGACGGCCAGCCGGCGGCGTGCAGCATGGGCAACCCGCATTGCACGTTTTTTGTAGAGAATGTGACGGCGCTCGATATTGAGGCCATGGGCTCGCCCCTGGAAGTTCACCCGTTGTTTCCGGCCAGGACCAATGTGCATTTCGTGCAAGTGCTGGACCGCGGCCATATCCGCCTGCGTATCTGGGAGCGTGGCGGCGGTGTGCCGCTGGGGTCCGGTTCATGCTGTTGCGGGGCGGTCGTCAACGGCATCCGGCGAGGGCTGCTCGATGAGCGTGTAGAGGTCCAGTGCGACGGTGGCGCGGTCACGGTGCAATGGGACGGACAGGGCGGCGTGATATTGACCGGCCGCGTCGAGCCGATCATGCAAGGCACCGCGTACCTGTACTAGAACTTCACGGTAAACGTGGTGCCGGCACTCGCACAGGAACTCACCGCCACATCGCCGCCATGCACCCTGGCCAGTTCGCGCACGATATACAGGCCCAGGCCTACGCTGCGCACGTCGCTGCCTTGGTCGGTGCCGCGGGTCATGGGTTCGAACAAGCCGGCCAGCAGGGCTTGGGGAATCGCCGGGCCGTGGTTGTGTACCGCGACCGCGCAGGTGTTGTCGCCCAGGCGCGAGGTGATGGTGATCGGCTGCAGCAGGTCGCCATAGGCCACGCTGTTGGCCACCAGGTTACCGATCATCTGTTGCACGCGGTCGGCGTCCAGGCAGGCGTCGCCCTGGCCCTCGGCGTGATGCACCAGCGTGGCCTTGGGGAAGGCCACCCGCAGTTCGTCGACGCTGCGATGAATCACGCTGTGCAGGTCCAGGGGTTGCGGCTTGATGGTAATGCCCTGGCCGACCCGGGCCTGGGTGAAGTCCAGCAAGTCGGCGATCATGCGGTGGGCGCGTTCGGACGACTGGCCGATATGCCCCAACAACTGGCGCTCCTTGGCCGTGCGCTCGCCGCGCTGGAGAAAGTCGGACGCCATGCGGATCGCCGTGAGGGGGTTTTTCAGGTCATGGCTGACAATCGCCACCATCTGTTCGGCAAACAACGCCCGGCGCTGGGCAATGGCATAGGCTTCGCTCAGTTCGGCCTGGGCCTGTTGCAGGGCCAGTTCCGTAGCCGTTTTTTCCTGCAGCAGGGCTTCGGCCTGCTTGTGGGCATTGAGCAGTTCGCGCTCGTACTTGTCACGGTCGGTGGTGCCGAACAGCGCCAGGTCATACACCACGCCGTCGGGCTGCTGGCGCCGGTTGGCATTGAGCAATACGGTGACCTTGTGCCCGTCGCAATGGTGGATGTCGAGCTTCACCTCGGTGACGCTGCCGTGCATGCGCAGCATCGGTGCCAGGTGCGTCTGATGGAAAATCCGCCCGCCCATGGCCAGCAGGTCCTGGAAACGCCGGCCCAGCAGTTGGGCGGCGGTAAAGCCCAGCCAATCGCACAAGCGCGGGTTGACGTGCAGGATCGTGCCGTCTTCCTGGGTCACCGCCAGGGCGCAGGCCGCGCTGTCAAACAGTGAATCAGCGGGCATCGGCAGCCGCCCAAGGGGCGAGGAAGCGGTCCATCGCTGTTGCGCACGCCTGGGGGGCGCTCATGTGTGGGCAATGGCCGACATTCTCGACCAGGCAATAGGTGCTGTTAGGTAATACGCCGTGCAGGTATTCACCCACGGCCACGGGAGCGATCAGGTCTTCGGTCGATTGCAGGATCAGCACCGGGGTAGTCAGGCCGAACACGTCCTGGCGGTTATCCGACAGGAAGGTCACGCGGGCGAACTGCTTGGCGATGTCCGGCTCGGTGCGGCAAAAGCTGTCGGTGAGCGCCTCGCTCAAGTGGGGTTGCGTCGGGGCGCCCATGATCACCGGGGCCATGGCGCTGGACCAGCCCAGGTAGTTGCTGTCGAGGGTGTCGAGCAGGTCTTCGATGTCGTCGTGCTGGAAACCGCCGACATACTCATCGGTGTCGATATAGCGCGGCGATGGGCCAATCATCACGTGCGCGGCAATGCGGCCAGGGAGGAAACGGTCGGCGAGGGTGCCGATCATCGCGCTCACCGAGTGGCCGACCAGAATCACCGGGCCTTGGGCGTAGGCGTGGATAATCTCGTTCAGGTCATGGGCGTAGCCATCCAGGCGGCTGTATTTGGCTTTGTCGAACGCACTCAAGTCCGACAGGCCGGCGCCGACCAGGTCATACAGCACCACGCGAAAGCGTTCGAGAAAGTGCGGTGCCAGGGCATTCCACATGGCCTGGTTGCAACCAAAGCCGTGGGAAAACACCAGGGTCGAGGGACCGTTGCCCATCACATGTACATTGTTGCGGTGACTTAGGTCCATGGGCGTCTCGTTGATGGCTTATTGCTATATAGCTTGGCGGCAGTTTAGATAGTCGCAGGCCCTGGGTCACGCGTTTGCGTGCAGATAAGGTAAAGTCGGCGCCTTCAGGGAGAGACTTCAGGTAACCATACATGATCGTGCTTGTGCGGCAATCGGTGTTCAGCCTACTGGCCCTGGTATTTTCCAGCCTGTTGATCGCCGCGCAGACGGACACCTCGCCCATTGGGGTTGCCCTTGATCAACGGGTCATTGACCTGACAAACACTCTCGACTCGGGCACCGCCCAGCGCCTCAAGCAACAACTCGCCGACCTTGAACAACGCAAAGGCGCGCAGGTAGCCGTATTGCTGGTGCCGACCACCGGCAGCGCCGATCTCGAAAGCTACGCCAACCAACTGTTTCGCGCCTGGAAACTGGGACGCCAGGACGTCAACGACGGCATCCTGCTGGTGGTGGCCAAGAACGACCGCAAGGTGCGCATCGAAGTGGGCTACGGCCTGGAAGGCATTGTCACCGACCTGCTGGCCCATCGCATCATTGAAGAACGGATCACTCCGGCGTTTCGTCAGGGCGACTTTGCCGGTGGCATCGAGCAAGGCGTGAACGCGCTGGTCGTCTTGGTGGACGGCGGCGACTTGCCTGAAAGGGCCGGGCCGGGTCTCAACCCCCAATTTATCGCGATATTGGCGGCGTTTATCCTGGGGGCGCTCACAGGTGTACTGATCGCTGCCGGTAAGTTGCACTGGCGCAGGGCCTTGATCATCGCAGTAGCGGCCACGCTGTTGTTGGCGCTGCTGGCAGGTGGTCGGGATTGGCCGATGTTTCTGTTTGTAGTGCCGCTGACGTTGTTGATTGGCGGCGCGATATTCGGCGCGTTGTGGCAGGTACGTACGCTGTTTTACGGCGTGATCGGGCTGCTGGCTTATATCCTCGGGTTGGTGGTGGCAAACCAGTACGTGGACGTCAGTTTCATCCATTGGCTGCTGTGGCCATTGGGCGTCTTGGTGGTACTGGGCTTGTACCTGGTGCTGCTGCTGATCATGAGGGAGACCTGGCGCACCAGCCGCGCAGGTTTTGCCGTACGGCTGCTGGCGGTGATGGCCGTGTATGGGGTGGCGGGGTGGGTGATGGACGGTGATCGCGACGCTTGGTTGCTGGCGTTTCCTATCGCATCGTTTGTTGCGCTGATTATCTTTGGCAAGGTCGGCGAAGGTTCTGGCTCCGGCGGCGGGTCCAGTTCAGGCTCCAGCGGCTCAAGCTCCAGCAGCAGTTCGTCGGGCGGTGGCGGTTCCAGCGGTGGCGGGGGGGCTTCCGGCAGTTGGTAGATGGCTCGGCGGCTGTTCCACAGCGGAACAACCGCCAACCATACCAGTTGAAGCCAATGGGTATGGGGTGTTCGGCAAAGCCCTGGGTACTACGGCGGCTTAGGTCAAAAGCAGAGGAGTTGTCACGCCTTGGTCCAACCGCCGATGCCATCAGGTTTTATTTCGAAGTCGATCGGTTCACGATGGATATTGGACGGGGAGTCGTCTAAGGCCTTGTAATCCGAAGTTGAGAAGGCGGGCAGGGTGCCGCTGCCGTGATATTGGATATGGGTATTGACCCTGGAGTCATCGACGATCTTTTTGTCCGAAGGCAAGAAGTTGCGATCCAACCGAGTGCGGTTGGCGTGGTCGCGCGTCGCATTGCCAATGCTCTTCCAGCCGCCCTTGCCATTGGACACTTCGGCATCTTCTCCCGCCTGTTTGTCCAGAGGGTTTGTCCTGGGTACATCGTTATCGATAGGGTGTTTGCCAGCGGGCTGGTACGCGGGTACGAATGGGATGGAGTCACTGATTGAAGACATGATTGCACCTCTCTGATCGCTAGGAAGTTGACCCTGTCAGGAGGGGATCCTGACAGGGCGTTTCGCAGGCTACAGCGCCAGGGGCAGGCGCTCAACGAGGTCTGTTTTGGCTGGGTGTAACAACGTAAAACCGCATCGGGCGTGGGCTTTCGAGTGAGTGAAAAGGCTATAGGTGCAGTCCGGCCCACGCGCCGAAAAGTCAGCCTGGTTGTCAGATAGCGCAGCGCAGTGCCAGGTTTTCACTCACTGAAACACACTGTGTCGTTGCAGGTTTTTTGGTGGCTTCACGCTTGGAAACACTTTTGCAATCACTCGTGCAACGGCTTGCATCAGAGCATTCTCACCATCTCATGCCACGCCATACCCCCATGATCCGACGGCGAAGGGCGCACATAGGTGTAGCCCATTGCTCTGTACAACGGCACATGCTGCTCCTTGCACATCAGGTGGATGCTGCGCTTGCCCATTGCTTGCATGCGTTGCACGAACTCGGCCATCAGCCTTTTCGCATAGCCCTTGCCTTGTTGGGCCGGGTCGACCACCACCGACATGATCACCACATTCGGCGCCTCGGCCACATGGCCCACCAACTCCTTGAAGGCCTCGTCCGACATCACCACTTCATGGGCGCACCCTGAGTTGATGAAACCTACCACTGCGCCATCTTCCTCCAGGATCAAAAAGCCCTCGGGGTACTGCGCGATGCGCGTGGTGATCTTTTCAAGCGTTGCGGCTTCGTCGCCCTCGTAGGCGGTGGTTTCGATTTCAAAGCAGCGTGCGGCGTCGGTGGGCAGGGCGTTGCGCAAGGTGAGGGTGGGCATGGGCGGTTCCAGGGATGTTCAGTCAAAGGCCACATCATAGAGAAACGTTGCTCCTTTGGCACCGTAAGGTCACTGGCGCTGAAGGCTCAAGCGGGAGGTTCAACGTTGGTGCCCCGCAATCAAACTGTGGGAGCTGGCTTGACCTGCGATGGCGGCCTTACAGCCAACGCCTATCCACCTGGCACCCTAACGATCCAACTGTGGGAGCTGGCTTGCCTGCGATGGCGGCATTCCAGCCGACACCTACCTACCTGACACCCCGCGACCCAACTGTGGGAGCGGGCTTGCTCGCGAAGGCGGCCTGACAGGCGACACAGTTGGATTGTGTACATATCCATTGCTGCGGTAACGGCCCCTTAGGGTTCCGCCCTGACGGCGGCTCACTTTTGAAAAGCGCAAAAGTAAGCAAAACGCTCTTGCCCCACCACTCGGCACCTCGCTGGGGCTCGGTGTGCCCGTAATCCGCCAGTGATTTGGGGGGCCGCCGCCACGCGCCATCCATGGCGCGGGGCGGCTAAACCGGCATCCCTGCCGGTTTACCCCCCAAATCCCTGTCGAATTCCGGCCAGCGTGGTTTGACGGGGCGCCTGAGATCAAAAGCAGATCAAGAGCAGAGCAAGATCAAGAGCGGCTCGCTTCGCATCGTGGTTAGCGGTGGGGCGTAAATCAACAGCGCTCGTTCTGAAAGATAAAGGGGCATTTTCTTCAATACCTCTCGTCTTTGTGCGCGTTACCGTGATCTCGACATCGTTGGCATCACACAAGGAACTGTAATGAGCTTGATTCTCTCCATGGCCGCTTTTGCCCTGGCCACGTCCATCACTCCCGGGCCTGTCAATGTGGTCGCTTTAAGTGCCGGTGCGCGTTTCGGTTTTGTCGCCAGCCAGAAACATGTGTTGGGCGCCGCCGTAGGTTTCACCTTGTTGTTGGTGCTGATTGGCCTGGGGCTGCATGAAGTGCTGGTGCGCTGGCCGATCCTGATCCGATTGATCCGTTGGGGCGGAGTCGCGTTCTTGTTGTATATGGCGTGGAAGCTGGCGGTGGATGATGGCCGGTTGGACGCTGATGGTGCACAGACCGCGCCGTCGATGCTGTACGGCGCGATCATGCAGTGGCTCAACCCGAAAGCCTGGCTGGCGTGTGTGGCAGGCATGGGGTTGTTTGTGGCCGATGGCGATGCGGCGCAGGTGTGGTTGTTTGCCGCGCTTTACCTGGTGATTTGCTACCTATCGGTGGCGTGCTGGGCGTATGCGGGGACGTTTTTGCGCCGCTATTTGCACAACCCGAAGGGGGTGCGCCTGTTCAACCGCTCAATGGCCGCGTTGCTGGTGGCCAGTGTGGGTTATTTGCTGATGGCTTGAGGTTTTCGCGGTATTGCCCCGGCGTGGCCGCAAAGTGTTGTTTGAAGGTGCGCTGGAAGTGTGCCTGGTCGGCAAAGCCCGCGGCCAGGGCGACGTCGGCAATCAGTGCGCCATTGCGCAGTTGGCTGCGGGCGAACTGGATGCGTCGGTTGACCATGAAGGCGTGGGGCGTCAAGCCGTAATAGTGCTTGAATGCTCGGATCAGATAAGACGGCGACAGTTCGGCGGCCTGGCAGATGTCTTCGAGTTTCAAGGCCTGCGTGCAGTGGGCGCGGATGTAGTCGGCGGCGCGTTCCAGTTTGTAGTTGACCTCGCGTACCGGCGTCAGCGAAGGGTTCAGGCGCTGTTGCACCTCGGTGAAGTAACTCACTAGCGCGCTCTGTTTTTGCAGCAGTTCGGCCTGTTCATCCACTAGCGTGCGGTACAGGTCGAGCAAGCCGTGGTACAGCCCGGTGTCGCGAGTATGGGGCGTGTCGAATGGCCGGTAGCCCTGGTCGGTACTGAACCCCAGCTGGTATTGCAGGTCGGTCAGCCAGGGCGTGTCGAGGTACAGCATGTGGTAGGACCAGGGCTGGTCATGGATAGGGTTGCACGCATGCACATCGCCGGGGTTCATCAGCACCACGGTGCCGGCGCTGATTTCGAAGGTGTGCGCGCCGTAGTGGTAATAGCTGCAGCCCGTGGTGATCGCGCCGATGGAAAAATGCTCATGGGCGTGTCGGGTATAGGTGACCTTGCGCCCGTCGGCGATGCTGCGGGCTTCGATGAACGGCAGGCGTTCGTCGCGCCAGAAGCGCGGCGTGTCTGCGGGACGGGCGATCGGTCTGAGCGACATGGCGTTATTTCTCCTGCATTTTCACCTGCGTTACGTCAGGCCGGTACCAAAAAAGCGGCCTTGAGCAACTGCCGGGTATAGGCATGCTGCGGGTCGGCAAAAATAGCCTGGGCATCGCCTTGCTCTACCACCTGGCCTTGCTTGACCACCATCAATTGGTGACTCAGCGCCTTCACCACCGCCAGGTCATGGCTGATAAACAGGTAGGTCAGGTTGTACTTGGCCTGCAAGCCGCGCAGCAACTCTACCACCTGGCGTTGTACCGTGCGGTCCAGGGCCGAGGTGGGTTCGTCCAGCAGGATCAGGCGCGGCTTGAGCACCAGCGCTCGGGCGATAGCGATGCGTTGGCGCTGGCCGCCGGAGAATTCATGGGGGTAGCGATGCCGGGATTCGGGGTCCAGGCCTACTTCCTTGAGCGCCGCGATAATCGCCGCTTCCTGTTCGGCGGGCGTACCCATCTTGTGGATACGCAGGCCTTCGCCAACGATCTCGCTGACGCACATGCGCGGGCTCAGGCTGCCGAACGGGTCCTGGAACACCACCTGCATTTCCCGGCGCAACGGGCGCACCTGCTGTTGGCTGAGGCGGTCCAGTTGCTGGCCTTCGAAGCGAATCCCGCCCTGGCTGCCGATCAGGCGCAAAATTGCCAGGCCCAGGGTGGATTTGCCCGAGCCACTTTCGCCCACGATGCCTAGGGTTTGCCCTTGGGGCAGGCTGAAGTTGATGCCGTCCACGGCCTTGACGTAATCCACGGTGTTACGCAAAAAGCCTTTCTTGATCGGAAACCAGACTTTCAGGTCGTCCACCTCCAGTAGCGGTGGGCCGACCTCATTATTGGCCGGACCGCCACTGGGCTCCGCCGCGAGCAGTTCCTGGGTGTAGGGATGCTGGGGCGACTGGAACAGCGTCTCGCAATCGGCCTGTTCCACGATGCAACCTTGCTGCATCACACACACGCGGTGGGCGATGCGCCGCACCAGGTTGAGGTCGTGGCTGATCAGCAGCAGCGCCATGCCCAGCCGCGCCTGCAACTCCTTGAGCAATTCCAGAATCTTCAACTGTACGGTGACGTCGAGGGCGGTGGTCGGCTCGTCGGCGATCAACAACTCCGGCTCGTTGGCCAAGGCCATGGCGATCATTACCCGCTGGCGCTGGCCGCCGGACAGCTCGTGGGGCAACGCCTTGAGGCGTTTGTGCGGTTCGGGGATACCCACCAGTTCCAGCAACTCCAACGTGCGCTGGGTGGCGACCTTGCCGGTCAGGCCCTTGTGCAGGCCGAGCACTTCGTTGATCTGTTTTTCGATGGAGTGCAGCGGGTTCAACGAGGTCATCGGCTCCTGGAAGATCATCGCAATACGATTGCCGCGTATATGCCGCAGGGTCTTCTCTTTGAGCGTCAGCAGGTCTTGTCCTGAATATTCGATGGTGCCAGACGGATGCCTGGCCAACGGGTAGGGCAGCAGGCGCAGGATCGAATGGGCGGTGACCGATTTACCCGAACCGCTTTCGCCCACCAGCGCCAGGGTTTCGCCGCGCTTGATGTCGAAACTGACGTGGTTGACCACGCGGTGATGATGCTCGCCGGTGACGAACTCGACACTGAGGTCGCGGATTTCGATCAGATTGTCCGGATTCATCTCATTTCCTCGGGTCGAACGCATCGCGAGCGGACTCGCCGATAAACACCAACAAGCTCAACATGATCGCCAGCACCGCAAAGGCACTCATGCCCAGCCACGGCGCCTGCAGGTTGGATTTGCCCTGGGCCACCAGCTCACCCAGCGACGGCGAACCTGCCGGCAGCCCGAAGCCGAGAAAGTCCAGGGCGGTGAGGGTTCCAATGGCGCCGGTGAGGATGAAGGGCAGGAAGGTCATGGTCGAGACCATCGCATTGGGCAGGATATGGCGAAACATGATGGCGCCGTTCTGCATGCCCAGCGCCCGCGCCGCGCGCACGTATTCCAGATTACGCCCGCGCAGGAACTCGGCGCGCACCACATCCACCAGGCTCATCCAGGAAAACAGCAGCATGATCCCCAGCAGCCACCAGAAGTTGGGTTGCACAAAGCTGGCCAGGATGATCAGCAGGTAGAGCACCGGCAAGCCGGACCAGATTTCCAGGAAACGCTGCCCGGCCAGGTCGACCCAGCCGCCATAAAAGCCCTGCAAGGCGCCGGCAATCACGCCGATGATCGAGCTGAGGATGGTCAGGGTCAGGGCGAAGAGCACTGACACGCGAAAGCCGTAGATCACCCGCGCCAGCACATCGCGCCCCTGGTCATCGGTGCCCAGCAGGTTGACCGAGGACGGCGGTGCCGGGGCCGGCACTTTCAGGTCGTAATTGATGCTCTGGTAGCTGAACGGAATCGGCGCCCACAGGGTCCAGGCGTCCTTGGCCTTGAGCAGTTCCTGGATGTACGGGCTCTTGTAGTTGGCTTCCAGCGGGAATTCACCGCCGAAGGTGGTCTCCGGGTAGCGCTTGAGCGCCGGGAAGTACCAGCCGCCGTCGAAGTGCACTGCCAGGGGCTTGTCGTTGGCGATCAACTCGGCGCCCAGGCTCAGCACGAACAGCACCAGGAACAGCCACAGCGACCACCAGCCACGTTTGTTGGCCTTGAACCGCTCGAACCGGCGGCGATTGAGGGGGGACAGGTTCATCTCAATGCTCCCGGCTGGCAAAGTCGATACGCGGATCGACCAGGGTGTAAGTGAGGTCGCCGATCAGTTTCACGATCAGCCCCAGCAGGGTGAAGATAAACAGCGTGCCGAACACCACCGGGTAGTCACGGTTGATCGCCGCTTCAAAGCTCATCAGCCCCAGGCCGTCGAGGGAGAAGATCACCTCCACCAGCAACGAGCCGGTAAAGAAGATGCCGATGAATGCCGAAGGGAAACCGGCGATCACCAGCAGCATGGCGTTGCGGAATACATGGCCATACAGCACGCGGCGGTTGGTCAGCCCCTTGGCCTTGGCGGTGACCACGTACTGTTTGTTGATCTCGTCGAGAAAGCTGTTCTTGGTCAGCAGGGTCATGGTCGCGAAGTTGCCGATCACCAGGGCGGTGACGGGCAGCGCCAGGTGCCAGAAGTAATCGAGGATCTTGCCGCCCCAGCTCAACTCGTCGAAGTTGTTGGAGGTGAGCCCGCGCAAGGGGAACCAGTCGAAATAACTGCCACCGGCAAACACCACGATCAGTAAAATCGCGAACAGGAACGCCGGTATCGCATAGCCGACGATGATCGCCGAGCTGGTCCACACATCGAAATGGCTGCCGTGGCGCGTGGCCTTGGCGATCCCCAGGGGGATGGACACCAGGTACATGATCAGGGTGCTCCATAACCCGAGGGAAATGGACACCGGCATCTTCTCCTTGATCAGGTCGATGACCTTGGCGTCGCGGAAAAAGCTGTCACCGAAGTCCAGCCGGGCGTAGTTCTTGACCATGATCCATAAGCGTTCCGGCGCCGACTTGTCGAAGCCGTACATCTTTTCGATTTCCTTGATCAGCGCCGGGTCCAGGCCCTGGGCGCCACGGTAGCTGGAACCGGCCACCGCGACTTCGGCCCCACCGCCGGCAATGCGGCTGGTGGCGCCATCGAAGCCTTCGAGCTTGGCGATCATTTGCTCCACCGGGCCGCCGGGTGCGGCCTGGATGATGACGAAGTTGATCAGCAGGATCCCGAACAGCGTAGGGATGATCAGTAACAGGCGGCGAGCAATATAGGCCAGCATTCAATTGCCTCCGCTCGCCGCATCGGCGTTCTGCGTGGTGTCGAGGGATACCGCCGGTTTGACGTCGGGTTTAGCCCACCAGGTGGCGGTGCCGACGTCGTAGCGTGGCGAGACCTTGGGGTGGCCCAGGTGGTCCCAGTACGCAACACGGAAGGTCTTGATGTGCCAGTTGGGGATCACGTAGTAACCAAACTGCAGCACACGATCCAGCGCCCTGGCGTGGGCGATCAGGCTCTGGCGCGAACCGGCGTCGATCAACTCTTCCACCAACTGGTCGATGGCGGGGTCCTTGAGGCCCATGTAGTTGCGGCTGCCGGGCTTGTCGGCGCTGGAGGATTTCCAGAACTCGCGCTGCTCGTTACCCGGCGAGGTGGATTGCGGGAAGCTGCCCACCAGCATGTCGAAGTCGCGCGAGCGCAGGCGGTTGATGAACTGCGAGACGTCCACGCGACGAATCACCAGGTCGATGCCCAGGTCTGCCAGGTTGCGCTTGAACGGCAGCAGGATGCGCTCGAACTCGGTCTGGGCCAGCAGGAACTCGATGGTCACGGGCTTGCCGGTGCTGTCGACCATTTTGTCGTCGACAATCTTCCAGCCTGCCTCTTGCAGCAGTTGGTAGGCCTCGCGCTGTTGGGTGCGGATCATGCCGCTGCCGTCGGTGTGGGACGGTTCGAAGGCCTGGGTGAAGACTTCGCCAGGGATCTTGTCACGCAGCGGCTCAAGGATCGCCAGCTCGTCCGGACCGGGTAAGCCGGTGGCGGCCATTTCCGAGTTTTCGAAATAGCTGCGGGTACGGGTGTAGGCCCCGTTGAACAGCTGCTTGTTGCTCCATTCGAAATCCAGCAACAGGCTGATGGCCTTGCGCACCCGCACGTCCTGGAACATCGGCTTGCGCATGTTGAACACAAAACCCTGCATGCCGGTGGGGTTGCCGTTGGGGATTTCTTCCTTGATCAAGCGGCCTTCTTTCACCGCTGGAATGTTGTAGGCGTTGGCCCAGTTCTTGGCGCTGAACTCCAGCCAGTAGTCGAACTGCCCGGCCTTCAAGGCTTCCAGGGACACCGTGCTGTCGCGGTAGTAATCGGTGATGCGGGTATCGAAGTTGTAGAAGCCCTTATTGACCGGCAGGTCCTTGGCCCAATAATCCTTGACCCGCTGGTAGCGAATCATGCGGCCCGGCTTGACCTCCGCCACCTGGTAAGGCCCGCTGCCCAGGGGGATTTCCAGGTTGCCCTTGGAAAAATCCCGGGTCGCCCACCAATGCTTGGGCAGCACTGGCAATTGCCCCAGGATCAACGGCAACTCGCGGTTGTTGGTGCGCTTGAACTTGAACAGCACGCGCAACGGGTCTTCGGCCACTACTTCATCGACGTCGGCGTAGTAGTTGCGGTACAGCGGGTTGCCTTCCTTGATCAGGGTCTGAAAGGTGAACACCACGTCTTCGGCGCGGATCGGGTGGCCGTCATGGAAGCGCGCTTCGGGGCGCAGGTAGAAGCGCACCCAGCTGTTGTCCGGGGCTTTTTCGATCTTGCCGGCCACCAGGCCGTATTCGGTGATGGGTTCGTCCAGGCTCTGCGTGGCCAGGGTGTCGTAAATCAGCGGCAGGTTGTCCGCTGGCACGCCCTTGCTGATGTAGGGGTTAAGGCTGTCGAAACCGCCCATGGCCGATTCGCGGAAGGTGCCGCCCTTGGGGGCGTCGGGGTTTACGTAGTCAAAATGCTTGAAGTCGGCGGGGTACTTGGGGGGCTCGTTGTAGAGGGTCAGCGCATGTTGTGGCGCGGCGTGCGCCGCGGTGCACAGCAACAGGCTGGCGAGCAGGGTAGTACGCAAGGACATCATTGGGCTTTCTCCGAAGCTTTCAGCCACCATGCGCTCAGGCCCAGGCTATAGGGCGGCGTGGTGACGAAGGCGAACCGGTTGCGGTACGCCAGGCGATGATAGTTGAGGTACCAGTTGGGAATGCTGTAGTGCTGCCACAGCAGCACCCGGTCCAGGGCGCGGCCGGCGGCCAGTTGTTCTTCGCGGGTCTGCGCCGCCAGCAGTTGGTCGAGCAGGTGGTCGACCACCGGGTTGGCGATACCGGCGTAATTCTTGCTGCCCTTGATTGCGGCCTGGCTGGAGTGGAAGTACTGCCACTGCTCAAGGCCGGGGCTCAAGGTCTGGCTGAGGGTCATCAGAATCATGTCGAAATCGAATTGATCGAGGCGCTGTTTGTACTGTGCGCGGTCAACGGTGCGCAAGCGGGCGTCGACGCCGATGCGGGTCAGATTTTCGACATAAGGTTGCAGGATGCGCTCAAGGTTCGGGTTGACCAGCAGGATTTCCAGGCGCAGCGGTTGCCCGTTCTTGTCCAGCAGGCGCTGCCCCGACAGTTTCCAGCCGGCCTCGCTGAGCAGGGCCAGGGCCTGGCGCAGGGTTTCGCGGGGGATGCCGCGGCCGTCGGTGTGTGGCAGGTTGAACGGCTGGGTAAACAGCGCGGCCGGCAGTTGGTCGCGGTAGGGCGAGAGCATCAACCACTCATGGCCCACCGGCAGGCCGGTGGCCGAGAATTCACTGTTGGGGTAATAGCTCACCGAGCGCTTATAGGCGCTGCTGAACAGGGTGCGGTTGGTCCATTCAAAATCGAACATCAACCCCAGGGCTTCGCGCACCTTGGCCTGGCTGAACGCCGGCCGCCGGGTATTCATGAACAGGCCCTGGCTCTGGGTGGGGATCTGATGGGCGATCTGCGCCTTGATCACATCGCCGCGGTTGACCGCCGGAAAGTTGTAGCCCGTGGCCCAGTTCTTGGCCTGATGCTCTATATAAATATCGAATTCACCGGCCTTGAAGGCTTCAAAGGCCACGTCGCTGTCGCGATAGAACTCCACTTCGACCTTGTCGTAGTTATAGAAACCCTGGTTGACCGGCAGGTCTTTGCCCCAGTAATCCTTGACCCGTTCAAACACCAGTTGCCGCCCAGGCGCCACCTTGGTGATGCGGTAAGGCCCACTGCCCAGGGGTGGCTCGAAGGTGGTGGCCTTGAAGTCACGGTTTTTCCAATAGTGCTGGGGCAGCACCGGCAACTCGCCCAGGCGCAGGATCAGCAAGGGGTTGCCGGCGCGCTTGAACACAAAGCGGATACGGTGAGGGTTGAGGATGTCGACCCGAGCCACTTCCTGCAGGTTAGTGCGGTACTGCGGGTGGCCTTCGGTCAGCAGGGTGCGATAGGAGAACGCCACGTCATCGGCGGTAATCGGCTTGCCGTCGTGAAAGCGCGCTTCGGGGCGCAGGTTGAACACCACCCAACTGCGGTCCTCGCTGTATTCCACCGATTGGGCAATCAGGCCATAGCTGGAGGTGGGCTCATCGCCGGACGGCGCGTATTGCCCGGTGCCCACCATCAAGGGTTCATTGAGCTCGTTGACGCCGTACTGCAGGAAGTTGGCGGTGGAAACCGGGCTTGAACCTTTGAAGGTATAGGGGTTGAGCGTATCGAAGGTGCCAAATGCCATCACCCGCAATGTCCCGCCTTTGGGCGCTGCAGGGTTTACCCAATCGTAATGGGTGAATTTGGCCGGGTACTTGAGTGTGCCGAACTGCGCATAACCGTGGCTCTCGGTGATCGTCGCGTTCGCCGCAAAGCTCAAGGCCAGGCTTATTAGTAGAAGGAGGGGACGCTTCAAGTCAGAGATCCGATCCGGGCGGCTTGGGCTTTATGATCGGTACAGTAACAGCTTGTTCCGGTTGGAAAAAGCATCTTGAAATTGGCTTATAGGCCCATGTGCATCGGTCTCTACACAACGCTGTAGTGCTCAACGCTAACCACTATGCGAAGCGAGCCGCTCTTGCTCTTGATCTGCTTGTGATCTTGATCTCAGTCGCCCCGTTAAACCACGCTGGCCGAACGCAGGCTTGAATTCGTGGGTAACCCGGCAGGACGCCGGGTTAGCCGCCCCGCGCCATGGATGGCGCGTGGCGGCGGCCCACGGATTCAAGCCTGCGTTCGGGCACACCGAGCCCAAGCGAGGTGCCGAGTGGTGGGGCAAGAGCGTTTTGCTTACTTTGGCCTGGGCCGGCATTCCGGCTTTTGCAAAGTGAGCCGCCGTCAGGGCGGAACCCTAAGTGGCCGTTACCTAAATAACGGATATATACCCGGTCAGACCCAACGTTCTGGTCGGCTGTCAGGCTGCCTTCGCGGGCAAGCCCGCTCCCACATGGGTTCCCCACAATGCCTGAGGTCTTAGCGCGGCCCGGAAACCACCAGCATCTGGCCTGGTTTCAATGCCTGGCCGGTGCGCGGGTTCCAACGCTTGAGATGTTGCATCTCGACGTTGAAGCGTTTGGCCACCATGTACAGCGAGTCACCTTTCTTGACCTTGTACTGCACCGGTTTTTTCGCCGCGACTTTACGCGTGTCCTGCATCACCAGGGTCTGGCCGACCTTGAGGGCCTGGCCGTTGAGCTTGTTCCAGCGCTGCAGGTCATGCACATCGACCTTGTTGGCCTTGGCGATCAGCGTGAGGTTGTCGCCACTGCGTACCTTGTAGCTGCGGGTACGCCCGGCAACCGCCTTGGTCTCGACTTCGTCGAACACCGGCTTTTTCGGGCGCATGCTCAGCAATTCTTCCGGCTTCATCGTCGAAAGGGTGCTGGTCAGCAACTGGGCCTTGGAGGTCGGCACCAGCAGATGCTGGGGGCCGTCCAGGGTGGTGCGTTGTTTCAAGGCCGGGTTGAGCTGGAACAGTTCGTCTTCGTCGATCTCGGCCAGCGCGGCAACCCGTGACAGGTCCATGCTTTGCTTGACTTCAACGACCTCGAAGTACGGCGTGTTGGCAATCGGGTTCAGGTTGACGCCGTAGGCTTCGGGCGCCAGTACCACCTGGGACAAGGCCAGGAACTTGGGCACGTAGTCCTTGGTTTCCTGGGGCAGGGGCAGGTTCCAGTAGTCGGTGGGCAGGCCGAGCTTTTCGTTGCGCTCGATTGCCCGGCTCACTGTGCCTTCGCCGGCGTTATAGGCCGCCAGGGCCAGCAGCCAGTCGCCGTTGAACATGTCATGCAGACGCGTCAGATAGTCCAGGGCGGCCGTGGTGGAGGCGGTGATGTCGCGGCGGCCGTCGTAGGCGCGGGTCTGGCGCAGGTTGAAGTAGCGCCCGGTGGAGGGAATGAACTGCCACAAGCCGACCGCATCGCTGCGCGAATAGGCCATTGGGTTGTAGGCACTTTCAATCACTGGCAGCAGCGCCAGCTCCAGGGGCATGTTGCGTTCTTCAAGGCGTTCGACGATGTAATGAATGTAGAGGCTGCCGCGTTCGCCGGCATTCTCCAGAAAGGAGGGGTTGCTGGCGAACCACAGGCGCTGTTGCTCGATGCGCGGGTTGACGCCGACACCGTCCTGCAATTGAAAGCCCCGACGCATGCGTTCCCAGACATCCTGGGGCACTTCGGGGCTAGGCTTCTCTGATAGCCAAATAGGTTTTTGCTTGATCTTGGCAGCAAGATTCGGTTTGGGTTGCACGGTGGATTGTGCAGCGTAATTGGTCGATTGGCAGCCCGCCAGAGTTGCGGAAACGGCCACCGCCACGGCTTGAGCCAGGCGGGTCAATGCGTCTGAAGAAATGGATTTACGAATAGATGACGACATTGGCTGGAAGTAAGTTCCGGGCAAAAATGTCGGGCGATTCTAGAAAGCGCTGTGGTTCCGGTCAACCATTCAGAAATTACGTATCAGATTGCATCTGGTTAGAACTTATCTTTCCAAGCCCTCAAGCTAGCAAACACCTCGGCCCCAGAGCGGTTGTCGCGGCCGTTCCGTTCGTCCGCTTTTTGTTTAACGGATGTTTCAGCGGTGCGCAAAAATGGGTTAGTAAGTTTTTCCAGGGCCAGGTTGGATGGCAGCGTCATCTCGCCACGGGCGCGGAGTTGGGCGACATTTTCCACGCGTTCGGCGATGTCGGCGTTGTGCGGTTCCACGGCTTGGGCAAACTTGAGGTTACTTTGTGTGTACTCGTGTGTGCAGTACACCTGCGTATCGGCGGGCAGGGCGGCCAGGCGTTCCAGGGAGCTGTACATCTGCTCGGGCGTGCCCTCGAACAGGCGACCGCAGCCGGCGGCGAACAAGGTATCGCCACACAGCAGTACGCCTTGGTGGTAAAAGGCGATGTGGCCCAGGGTATGGCCTGGCACGGCGTACACGTCGAAGTCCCAGCCCAGCACGTTGATACGGTCGTTATCGTGCAAGGCCACATCCCGCGCCGGGATCTTTTCGTTGGCCGGGCCGTAGACCTTCGCGCCGGTGGCATTTTTCAGTTGCTCGACACCGCCTACATGATCATGGTGATGGTGGGTGACCAGGATGTCGCTGAGGGTCCACGCCGCATTCTGCTTGAGCCAGGCCAGCACTGGCGCGGCATCGCCGGGGTCGACCACGGCGCAGCGTTGGGTGGCGGGGTCTTGTAACAACCAGATGTAGTTGTCGGTGAAGGCGGGTAGGGCACTGATCTGTATCATTCTTCGATTCGCCAAGCTGAACACATTGGTGCATCTTAGAACGTCTAGGCGAGTTGGAGAATGCAATGACTGATAAAGCGTTCGCCCAGGCCGATCCTGAGTGGCTGGCCCTGATCAGCGCGGCCCGCGAATGGTTGTCCGGGCCGATTGGGCAGTTTTTGCTGGAAGAAGAGCGGCGCATGCTCGAAGACGAGCTGGGCCGGTTCTTTGGTGGCTACCTGGTGCATTACGGCCCGTCGGCCGACACGCCGCCCTCGGCGCCGCAGGTGCAACGCAATGTGCGCCTGGGTGCGCCTTTGCCGGGGGTGGAGATCGTCTGCGAGGAACAGGCCTGGCCCTTGAGCGAACACGCCGCTGATGTGGTGGTGTTGCAGCATGGCCTGGATTTCTGCCTGTCCCCCCACGGTTTGTTGCGCGAAGCGGCGAGCAGCGTGCGCCCTGGTGGCCATTTGCTGATTGTCGGCATCAACCCCTGGAGCAGTTGGGGCCTGCGCCGGGTGTTCGCCCATGACGGGCTGCGCCAGGCGCGTTGCATCGCGCCTTCACGGGTAGGCGACTGGCTCAACCTGCTGGGCTTCGCGCTGGAGAAACGCCGCTTCGGGTGCTATCGTCCGCCGCTTGCGACTGCCAAGTGGCAGGGCCGCCTGGCCGGCTGGGAACGCCGCGCAGGGGCCTGGCAGCTGTCGGGTGGCGGCTTCTATTTACTGGTTGCACGCAAGATCGTGGTCGGGCTGCGACCGGTGCAGCAAGTGCGCCGCGAGCCGATCGGCAAGCTCGTGCCGATGCCGTTGGCCAAGGTCAACCGCGAACAACGCGAACCGTAAAACCTCTTTTTGATTTCAGGCCGAATAACCGATGACCGATAGCGTAGAACTCTTCACCGATGGCGCCTGCAAGGGCAACCCGGGCCCAGGTGGCTGGGGCGCCTTGCTGGTGTGCAAGGGCGTGGAGAAGGAACTGTGGGGCGGCGAAGCCAATACCACCAATAACCGCATGGAACTGATGGGCGCCATTCGCGGCCTCGAAGAACTCAAGCGGCGCTGCAACGTACTGCTGGTGACCGACTCGCAATATGTGATGAAGGGCATCAACGAGTGGATGGTCAACTGGAAAAAACGCGGTTGGAAGACGGCGGCCAAGGAGCCGGTCAAGAACGCCGACCTGTGGCAATTGCTCGATGAGCAGTGCAACCGTCACGACATCACCTGGAAATGGGTACGCGGGCACATTGGCCACCCTGGCAACGAGCGCGCCGACCAGTTGGCCAACCGTGGCGTGGATGAAGTGCGCGGTTACAAGCAGAGCTGAATCAGCGACTTTGCTAAAGCTTGTAAAAACTGTTGGTGTTCACCGGTGGCTGGGTGCCATGGGGCGCTTCGTTTACAGAGCGTGCTAATATCCCGCCCCTTGAACTGTACCGAACCGTTGAGAGCTGAACCCTGATGGCCATCCGATCTGTTGTACTCGATACCGAAACCACCGGCATGCCGGTGACCGATGGTCACCGGATCATCGAAATCGGCTGTGTCGAACTGATGGGGCGCCGCCTGACCGGCCGCCACTTCCACGTCTATCTGCAACCGGACCGTGACAGTGACGAAGGGGCGATTGGCGTCCACGGCATCACCGATGAATTCCTCAAGGGCAAGCCGCGCTTTGCCGAAGTGGCCGATGAGTTCTTCGAGTTCATCAACGGCGCCCAGTTGATCATTCATAACGCGGCGTTCGACATCGGTTTCATCAACAACGAATTTGCCCTGATGGGGCAGACCGACCGTGCGGACATCTCCCAGCACTGCACGATCCTCGATACCCTGATGATGGCCCGCGAGCGTCACCCGGGCCAACGCAACAGCCTCGACGCCTTGTGCAAGCGTTATGGCGTCGACAACTCCGGCCGTGAACTCCACGGCGCCTTGCTCGACTCCGAGATTCTGGCCGACGTTTACCTGACCATGACCGGCGGGCAGACCAGCCTGTCCCTGGCCGGTAATGCGTCCGATGGCAGCGGTTCGGCGGAGGGCTCGGGCAACCGCCCTTCGGAAATCCGCCGCTTGCCTGCTGATCGCAAGCCGACGCCGATCATCCGCGCCAGCGAGCAGGACCTGGCCGAGCATGCGGCGCGGCTGGAGGCGATTGCCAAGGCTGCAGGCGCGCCGGCGTTGTGGACGCAACTCACCCAGCAATAACAGCGTTCACCTATCTATCTGACGCCCCGCGATCCAAATGTGGGAGCTGGCTTGCCTGCGATGGCTGCCTGACAGCCGACGGTAACCACGATGCGAAGCGAGCCGCTCTTGATCTGCTTTTGATCTGCTCTTGCTCTGCTTTTGATTTTGATCTCAAGCGCCCCGTCAAACCACGCTGGCCGTAATTCGACAGTGATTTGGGGGGTAAACCGGCAGGGATGCCGGTTTAGCCGCCCCGCGCCATGGATGGCGCGTGGCGGCGGCCCCCCAAATCACTGGCGGATTACGGGCACACCGAGCCACAGCGAGGTGCCGAGTGGTGGGGCAAGAGCCCTTTTGGTTACTTTTGGGGCTCTTTTCCAAAAGTGACCCGCTGTCAGAGCGGAACCCTAAGTAGCCGTTACCGCAGCAATGGATATGTACACAATCCCACTGTGTCGCCTGTCAGGCCGCCTTCGCGAGCAAGCCCGCTCCCACATTTGGATTGTGGGGTATCAGGTAGATAGGTGTCGGCTGGGAGGCCGTCATCGCAGGCAAGCCAGCTCCCACAGTTTGATTGCGGTATGGCCGGCAGGCAGGCCGTCACGGGAGCAAACTCCCTCGCCACAGGTTCAGCCCCGTACCGAAGTTAGAGATACCTCTCGACCACCTGTGAAATCTTCATTCGCCACTTTTGCTTCCAGCTTCTACCCTTGTGCAAAGCCTCCGGAGTAAGAGTGCTCATGTACAAAGACCTGAAGTTCCCCGTTCTGATCGTGCACCGTGACATCAAGGCCGACACCGTTGCCGGTGACCGGGTTCGAGGCATCGCCAGGGAGTTGGAACAGGAGGGCTTCAGTATTTTTTCTGCGGTGGACTACGCCGAGGGGCGGCTGGTGGCCGCTACCCATCACGGCCTGGCCTGCATGTTGATCGCCGCCGAAGGCGCCGGGGAAAACACCCATCTGTTGCAAAACATGGTAGAGCTGATTCGCCTGGCGCGGCTGCGCGCACCCAACCTGCCGATCTTTGCGTTGGGCGAGCAAGTCACCCTGGAAAACGCCCCCGCCGATGCCATGAGCGAGCTCAACCAACTGCGCGGCATCCTTTATCTGTTCGAAGACACCGTGCCGTTTCTGGCGCGCCAAGTCGCCCGCGCCGCACGCACTTACCTGGATGGCCTGTTACCGCCGTTCTTCAAGGCTTTGGTGCAACACACCGCCGACTCCAATTATTCCTGGCACACCCCCGGCCATGGCGGTGGCGTGGCCTATCGCAAAAGCCCGGTGGGGCAGGCGTTTCATCAGTTCTTTGGGGAGAACACCCTGCGCTCGGACTTGTCGGTGTCGGTGCCCGAACTGGGCTCGCTGCTCGATCACACCGGGCCCTTGGCCGAAGCCGAGGCCCGCGCTGCGCGTAACTTTGGCGCCGACCATACGTTTTTCGTGATCAACGGTACGTCCACCGCCAACAAGATCGTCTGGCATTCCATGGTGGGGCGCGATGACCTGGTGCTGGTGGACCGCAATTGCCATAAGTCGGTGCTGCATTCGATCATCATGACCGGCGCGATCCCTCTCTACCTGTGCCCGGAGCGCAACGAGCTGGGGATCATCGGCCCGATCCCCCTGAGCGAATTCAGCCCTGAGTCGATCCGCGCCAAGATCGACGCCAGCCCCTTGACCCGTGGGCGACCACCGAAAGTGAAATTGGCTGTAGTGACCAACTCCACCTATGACGGCCTGTGCTACAACGCCGAACTGATCAAGCAGCAGTTGGGCAGCAGTGTCGAGGTGCTGCACTTCGATGAGGCCTGGTACGCCTACGCCGCCTTTCACGAGTTCTTCGCCGGGCGCTATGGCATGGGCACCTCGCGCACGCCGGACAGCCCCTTGGTGTTCACCACCCACAGTACGCATAAATTGCTGGCCGCCTTCAGCCAGGCGTCGATGATCCACGTGCAGGACGGTGGCGCGCGGCAACTGGACCGTGACCGCTTCAATGAAGCCTTCATGATGCACATCTCCACCTCGCCGCAATACAGCATCATCGCGTCGCTGGATGTGGCCTCGGCGATGATGGAAGGCCCGGCCGGGCGCTCGCTGCTCCAGGAAATGTTCGACGAGGCCTTGAGTTTTCGTCGCGCCCTGGCCAACTTGCGCCAACATATCGCGGCCGAGGACTGGTGGTTTTCCATCTGGCAACCACCCTCGGTCGCAGGCATCGACCGGGTCGCCACGGCGGATTGGCTGTTGCACCCTGGGGATGAGTGGCATGGCTTTGGCGATGTGGTCGAAGACTACGTGCTGCTGGACCCGATCAAAGTCACGCTGGTGATGCCTGGCCTCAACGCCGGCGGGGCCTTGAGCGAGTGCGGGATTCCCGCCGCAGTGGTCAGCAAGTTCCTGTGGGAGCGCGGGTTGGTGGTGGAGAAGACAGGGCTGTATTCGTTCCTCGTGCTGTTTTCCATGGGCATTACCAAAGGCAAATGGAGCACCTTGCTCACCGAGCTGCTGGAGTTCAAGCGTAGCTACGATGCCAATGTCAGCCTGGCCAGTTGCTTGCCGTCGGTGTATGCCCAATGCCCGGCGCGTTATCAAGGCCTGGGGCTGCGCGACCTTTGCGACCAGTTGCACAGCTGTTACCGTAGCAATGCCACGGCCAGGCACCTCAAGCGTATGTATACGGTATTGCCGCAAATCGCGATGAAACCTGCCGACGCCTACGATCAGTTGGTCAGGGGTGAGGTGGAGGCGGTCTCTATCGATGCCTTGGCCGGACGCATCGCCGCCGTGATGCTGGTGCCTTACCCGCCGGGCATTCCACTGATCATGCCTGGCGAACGCTTCACCGAGTCAACGCGTTCGATCATCGATTACCTGGCATTTGCCCGCACGTTCGATAGCAGTTTCCCCGGTTTTGTCGCGGATGTGCATGGGCTGCAACACGAAGATGACGGCAGTGGCCGTCGTTATACCGTCGACTGCATCAAGGGTTAAGGAAGGTTATGCAAGCTGTAATGAACCCGAAGTATCCAGGACTCAGTGTGCGAGTCGCCGACGAAGGTTTTGACGCCTATGTGTGGGGCAATGATTTCAGCTTTGAAGTCAGCGCCTATGGGGTGCCGCAAATGGGCCAGCGCGTTGACCAATGGCCAGTGGAGCGCGTGCTGCCGTACCGCAAGTGCTATGGCATCGACCCGGAGGAGTTCGCCAGTTTCCGTGACGCCGCCGACAGCTCGATCTTCATGGCGTACCTGGACGACTGTGCCGTGGGGCATATCGTGGTCAGCACCAACTGGAACGGCTTTGCCCACGTTGACGAGCTGGCCGTGGCGTTGCCGGCGCGCCGACATGGCGTGGCCAAGTCACTGCTGGACGTGGCGCAATTCTGGGCCCGCAAGAAAAACCTGCCGGGCATGATGCTCGAGACCCAGAACAACAACCTCGGCGCCTGTCGCCTGTATGAGCGCTGTGGCTATGTGATGGGCGGTATCGATCAGTTGCGTTATCGCGGGATCGACCCGCACACCCGCGAGGTCGCGATTTTCTGGTATCGGTTGTTCAAATCGGAGCGCGAGGCGGTATGAACGGCTGACGATGTTGACCCTGGCGGGGACCAGGCGGCATTTATGCCGGCCCGTCCCGCTACCTCAATGCTCAGGTGTACATCCAAGAGTGTTCGTTGCCGGTTTTGATTTTAAAATCCAAGGCGAACGGAAAGTAATGGGTTTTTACCGCGTTCATTTTGTCTCGCGTATCGCTCGGTGGGACGATGCCTTGCGCTTTATACTGCTCGTGTATGACCGCTTCTATGTTGATAGCCGGCCCGTTGCGCACCGGTTTATTATCAACCAGTGTGACTTCTTTTAATCTATCAAAACCAAGGTCATACATGTCAGGCCTGCGCGACTTCAGTATGTCGTTAAACATATCGGGGCCAACCGTCTCAAAAATTTTACGCTCGTACTCGTAGAACTCAGCATTGGGTGTCTCGCCTTGTTGAACGGTGGGACGGTGTGCGGTGAAGTAGTCTTTGTTATTAGCGAAGCGGGTGCGCATCTCACTGATAATGGTGTCGATGACAGGGTTGTCAGGTTGTGTGGCGAAGTTGCTGGTGTTGTAGAAATTTTTGTAGTCAGTGAATTCAATGGCGACGGGGCTGTTTAACAGAATGTCGTTGGGCGCCGCGCGCAATTCGGTGTCTTTGACGGTGGCGACAATGCTGTCGTCAGTGTCAAGGTAAATGCCGCCGTATTTCTTCATGATCGGATAGCGCGCCACATCCGAGGCTGCAGCAAGGTTGGTTCCCTGGCCTTGGCGGAAATAGGCATACATGTCGGATGACTTTAACTGTTGGAAAACGTCGTCTTTATGAAGGTTTCTGACCTCAATGCCTGACTTGTTGGCCTCCAGTTGATTTTTGAGTTTGACAAACGTCCTCTGGTCGTTCGCATCAACATGAACGATAGATTTATAGCCAGGCGCGCTGACCGCATTGATCCTTATGTTGTCCTGCAAGTGAGGATTCATATGGCCGCCGGCCCAGAAGTAGTGAATCTCTTTGGGAATTGGCTTGGCGTTAGAGGGGACCGTCAGAGAAATAGACGGCGCGTTAACAAAGATATGTTTGTGGGTTTTGATTTTTTTGGCGTGATTGAATTCATCGACACTACCCAGCCTCCATTTCCCCTTGCCGGTCCGCCAAAAATACATGGCGCCTGTGTTCGCCTGGCTGCCGGGACCGTGAGTATTCGACATCTCGCTTTTCCATGCGCCGACCTGCGTATCAAACGTCACCGTATGATCGCGGCCTTTGTAGTGGACGGCGTAGGGGGAAGCCCCTGTACGCGTTATCTTTACATCATCAAGGGGGACGACGAACGTGTCGTCGGATAATCGCCAATGGGTTGTAGTGGGGGCGCCTCCGGGCAAACGGTGACCGCGTGAAATCGGTTCCCAACCTGCAACGCCCACATCCTTGATTGGAAGGTCGACGCCGGTTCCAGACGGATGCCTTATAAAGCGCTGGCCCTCGTTCAGGTTGGACTCATACAGCGTGCCGTCAACCTTCACATATTCTTTATTGTTCGGGCCTATGTAGACGTTGCCTTGCAAGCCTTTGACCTGCAGCAGATCTGCAGAGACCGTGGCCTCGTAACCCTGCAGCGACGGTGTATTGAGCACCTTGAGCTCGCCGTTGGCAGCCACCACCGAGGGTTGGAAATGCTGGAGTGGCGGCCCATACGGCAAGCCCTTTGCTGCATCAAAGGCGTGCCAGTTGCCACCTTGGAACACCGCCCCCATTTCAAGGTCATGCCCGGCAACCCTGGCGGTACCTGTGGAAACCAGGCCATGCTGGGTACTGGCGGCTTTGAGCAGGTCGTAGCTGCCGGTGGCGCCTCTGAGCGTGTTGAAGGCTTTCGTGCCCTTGGACCAGGCCCAGCGGCTGATGCCCTTGAGCAAATCGCCTGCGCCTCCCAGTGGGTTAAGCGCCTCGAGCGCGACGGTGCCGACGAACCGTGCAGTTCTGGCGACGCCTTTGACCCCAAACACGCCCTTGCTCAGCACTTTGCCGGCCTGGGCGGCTTTGCCGGCGCCCAGTGTCACCAGGCCGATCACATCCAGGCCGAGGTCCATCAAGCCGTCGCCGATATTGCCCTGCATGAAATTAACAATCGCCGACCTGAAAGGAATCATGTTGAGAAAAAACTCGCCGATGGCCTGGTTGGCGGCGCTGGTTTTATCGTATGAAGTGGTTCCGCGGGCGTGCTGGAGCAGGTCATCGCCGTGCAGGTCCAGACGTTGGGTGAGCACTTTGGCGATGTAGCGGGCGCGCTCGGAGTCGAACACCTGCGGTGTTTCAACGCGTGCCGGTGTTTCCTTGGACCGTTGGGCGTGCTCGTCTGCGAACGGGTTGAAGCGCACGGTCCTGTGCAAGGTGTTTGCGTCGCGCATATCGAGCCGGGAATAGGGCGGCGAATAAATATGCGCGAGGTAATTGTGTTTTGTAATGTTCCCGGCGCGGGTGTCGATCCGATAAATATTGACCTGCCCGTTGCGGGTGATTTTCACATCCAGCGTATGGCCTTTCTTGATCAGGGTTTTGCTCGAAAAATCGGCTTCTATGAAGTAGTCGTTGGTATGGAAAAATTCGAGCTGGCCATATTCGAAATTTTCCCGATCTTGCGGTGGTAGCGTCGATATCAGGTGCTGGGTCATTCCCGCATGACCTTTTTCCAGTGCCTGCATTGCAGGTTTGTAGTGCTGGTCAAAGGCGTCTGCGACCGACAGTACGCCGCTATCGGAAAGCGCGCAGAACGCCATGATGGGGATGCGCTTGTCCTGGGTGATCCAATGCTCGCTGTCACTGTTGTCGACCTTGGCACCCTGCATGACCACATCCAGCATCGAGTGGGTACCGGGGAAGCGCCCCGGCCGCCCTGGAACCAGTCGGGCCTTGGTCAGGTGCTTTGCCTTGAAGACGTCGTCCGGCACACCGGGAAATTTTTCCCGCAGCAATTGCATGCCCATCTCCTCACGCATCGGAATGGGGGTTGCCAGTGCCTGGGCGGTGGCCTGCAACGATTGTTGCTGAGTGCTGAAGGCGGTTTGTGTGGCGCGCATCTGCGTATCGCTGGGGGAGGTGTCCGCTTTCACGTAACCGTTGACGATTCCCCAGTTGTGCAAGGCTTCGCGATGGATCGTCTGCGTCAGCGCTGCGCCGACATCGGTGGTCTCGGCGGCTGCCAGTACCTCGCTGTAGGTCATGGTGAATGCACGTCCCGGCGACTCGGCCTCCAGCTTGGCCACGGCGATCTCCAATTGAGTCCAGGCCACGCTGGCGTAGGTCACGTTGGGCGGTATGTCCTTGACCAGATACTGCGGTGCGGTACGTGCCAGCAACAGGCGCGCTGCCAGGTCGGCCGATGCCTTGGACGCCCGACCTTCCTTGACCAGATGGCGGCTCAAGCCCTCGATCGCCACGTTGGGCGGCTGGTTCCAGAGCGCCCGTTGGCCGAGATCAAAGCCACTCACGCTGTTGCGGGCCGGTGTTCCCAGGGATTGCGGGTCCAGCCCCAGTGCAATGGCTGCCAGCAAGTAGTCATTGACGCTGGTGTTGGTTGCGATGCCGCCCAGTCGCGCTTGAATGAACTGGCCCAGTGCTTGCGCCTTGGCCGATCCCAGCAGCATTTCCATGGCGCTGGCCGGGAATTTGAAATCGTTGCTCGACAGGTGAGTGACAGAGCACAGGTAGCCCAGCACACCCTGTTTGTCGGTCAGTGGCAGTTCCGGCAGGGCGGGGTCTGGTGTGTTCAACAGGTCAATGAGGGCTTGTTGGTCGTGCGCCGACAGCGGGATCGGCCACGACAGGGCGCCACCGTAATTGCCCAGGGGAAACGTCTGCACCTGCTTGGTCGCCACTTGATAAAGCGCCAGCAACGCCTCAAGGGTCTTGGGTGCGGGCACGCCGCTGCCGCTGAGGAATGTACCTAGCTTGACCCGGCTGTTGGGCGCCAGGTTGTGTTGCCGCGAGTACCGTGAGCCCTCGCACACCGGTAGCGTGGAGGTTGCCAGATGCGTGGCGAGCCGGGCTTCGAGCGCGCCTCGTTGGCGGTCCGACACCTCGCCGGGCAAGGCGTCGTTGAGTTCCTTGAGGAGTTCGCCCAGGTTGTCTGCCAGTAGCTGCCAGTTACAGCGCTCACTGAAGGCTTGTTTAAGGGCTGCCGGGTTGTCGAGCTCGTCAGGGGCCACATCGTTGGTGGAGCCCGCCACCGGCAAGGACTGCGTCGTGGGCGCAGGCTGCAGGGGCGGTGCTTGAGTCAGGGCAGCAGGGTGCAGCAGCGGCAAGTGCGCCAGTGCATTGGGAAGTGGGAGCATGGGTATCAATCCTTGGTTGCGCTGTTCATCCGTTAGAAAGCTTGTGCTTTGTGCTGGATGAGTGCCCTGCGCACAGGATGGGGTTCCTGTCTTTTCTTTAAGGCCGTGTGTCGTGCCAGGAAGGCAAGGGCGCGGAGCCCCGTTACGGTGCTGGCGAGCCCGCCAGCAGGGCTTGGGCTTTTTGCGCGACGATTTCCAACAGCGCATTCAGCGCGGGTGTGGACGCGGCATTCTTCAACGTCAGTGCGTACAGGCTGACCGGAATGGGCGGTGATAACGGGCAGGTATCCAGCCCGGACTCCTGCGCACCGAAGGCGGTGAACGGGTCGACAATTGCCAGGCCTTCTCCGGCTTCCACCAGGCCGCGCATCATCGGGTAGGTTTGCACCCGCGTCTGCACCACGGGCAGTGGTCGCAGGGCTTGCAGCTTGGCATCCAGCAAGCGGCTGAGCGGGTCATGGCCTTCCAGGCCGATCAGCGACTGGCCGGCCAAGTCCTGCAACGCAATGTATTTTTGCTTGGGCTTGAGCCAGCCATGGGGGGCCAGCAACTGCAATTTGCCTTGGGCCAGCACCGTGCTTTGGATCTGTAGATGCTCAGGGTCATGCAGGCTCAGGCCTACATCGGCTTCATGCAACAGCAGGCTGTTGATGATCTGCCCAGTGGGTTGGCTCGACAGGTTGCACGGCATGTCCTGGAAGCGTCGACGCAGCGCGGCAATGCTCTGGGGCAGCAGTTGGTTGGCCAGCGGCGGCGTGCAGAGGGCGCGCAAGGGCGGCGCGTGGTGGTGTTTCAAACGGCTGGCAAGGCGTTGCAGCGGCTCCAGGGCTTCGTACAGAGCAGTGATTTGCGCCTGCAACTCCAAGGTTTCCCGGGTGGCTTGCAAGCGCCCGCGCACGCTGGCGAACAGCATGAAGCCCAGTTGCTGCTCGGCGTCTTTGAGGGTGGCGTCTACTTCGCCCACGGGGAGTTGCAACCACTCGGCGGCGGTGCCGAGGTGGCCGGTTTGCAAGATGGCCTGAATCACTTCGATATGACGTAAACGCATGGCCGGAGTCTATGTGCAGTGCGCAGGGGATTCAATGGCGCAGGCCTTCGTGCGTAAAAAAGACTGCCGGGGTCGTCCCAGGCTATGGCGTTCAGCCACGACCCCACTAGAATGACGAGTCTGATCAGCAACGACCCCTGCCGGTTTGCCGGTACTTAAAATAAAAAACAGGTCTGGTCTCATATGCCTCTGCCCTCGACGTTCTTCGGGGTAACGGCCAAGCAACTCCTGGTCCTGGTGACCGTGGGAGGCCTGGCGGCTTACTTCTTCAATTATCAGGATGAACCGACGCCGGACGATCTCGCACTGCAAGCCTTTATCCGCACCCAGCAACAGGTGGACGAGCAGGTGGGCGCAGTAGTGGGGATTACCCTGGTCAGGGAGGTTGAGGCTTACCCCGCGTACAACGCGGCGGGTTACAAGCGCTCGATGTATACGGTGCAAGGGGAGCGCGGCCAGTTGCTGGTGACGCTCAAGCAAGACGAGCAGGGCATAGAGGTAACGCAGATCCGCCGCCCATGAGCGTTCCCAGCCCAGTCGCCAGGACTGAGCAGGTGAACAAGGCAAGCGTTTACGATGCCAGAGTGGTTTCGGACTCGCGCACGAGAATGGTGCCCGACTGGATCAGTTTGAATTCATCACCTTCCAGCTTTTCTACACGGTCGCCAATGGCCAGCTTGTAGGTCACGGTGGGCGTCGATCCCGCCAGGTCGCCTTGCGCCGGGTTGGATTCCTGGAACTCATGCACCGAATACACGCGGCCTTCCGCGTCTCTGGCATGAAACTGTCCAACAAGTACTGCAGCCATCTGTTTAGAACCTCTGGAGATAAACACTCGATTTGCGGTTCTGTAGACCGTCAGGGAGCGGGGTAGTTTACCTATAAGAAAAAAATACTATTCGCTGATATTTTCAGACGCTTCCTACGCAAGTGCTTGCAAGGAAAACGTCGAGGGAATCCGCATAACCCTCTGGTGAACGCGCCGCGAAGCCTCTATAACTACAAGCTCCTTTATTCAGAAGTCGGGAAACCTCAATGAGCAAGGTCTACACGATTGCCGTCCTGGTGGGCAGCTTGAGAAAAGAGTCGATCAACCGCAAGGTCGCGCTGGCCCTGGCCGAACTGGCCCCTGCCAATCTCAAGTTGAACATTGTTGAAATCGGCGACTTGCCGCTCTACAACGAGGACATCGACGGTGCAACACCGCCAGCAGCCTACAGCACTTTCCGCAAACAAGTGAGTTCATCCGACGCGGTGCTGTTCGTCACCCCCGAATACAACCGCTCTGTGCCAGCTGCCTTGAAAAACGCCATCGACGTGGGCTCGCGCCCTTACGGGCAAAGCGCCTGGAGCGGCAAGCCGGGGGCGATCATTAGCGTGTCGCCGGGTGCCATTGGCGGCTTTGGCGCCAACCACCACCTGCGCCAGTCCCTGGTGTTCCTGGATGTGTGGTGCATGCAGCAGCCGGAAGCCTACCTGGGCGGGGCGGGTAGCGTGTTCGATGAGGCGGGGAAGGTGTCGGACAAAACCAAGCCGTTCCTGCAGGCGTTCATCGATGCCTACGGCAAGTGGGTAGAAAAACAGAAGGCTTGAAATTAGCCCGGCCCCTGTAGGAGCGAGCTTGCTCGCGAAAAACTCGAGGACAACGCGCTCATTCAGGATGCCAGCGTTGTCGTTACGATCTTCGCGAGCAAGCTCGCTCCTACAGTCGGGGGTTATCGCAGCCAGTTGGTGCGTGCCAGTTCGATAACCTCATCCCCGCGCCCGCTCATCACCGCCTTGAGCATATACAGGCTGAACCCCTTGGCCTGCTCCAGCTTGATGCTCGGCGGCATTACCAGTTCCTGAGTGGCGGTCACCACATCCACCAGTACCGGGCCATCATGGGCCAGCGCACGACGCAGGGCCGGCTCAAGGTCTTCGGATTGCTCCACCCGAATGCCCAAGATCCCCATGGCATTGGACATGGCCGCGAAGTCCGGATTTTTCAGCTCGGTGCCAGTGTCCAGGTAACCCGCCGCCTTCATCTCCATGGCAACAAAGCCCAGGGACGAATTGTTGAACACCACCAGTTTGACCGGCAATTGCAGCTGCGCCAGGGAAATGAAATCCCCCATCAACATAGTGAAACCACCGTCCCCAGACATCGAAATTACCTGCCGCCCAGGGAATGCCGCCTGCGCACCGATAGCCTGAGGCATGGCGTTGGCCATCGAGCCATGGTTGAACGAGCCGATCAGCCGGCGCTTGCCGTTCATCTTCAGATAACGCGCCGCCCACACGGTGGGTGAGCCGACATCGGCGGTGAAGATCGCATCATCATCGGCCAGCTCGCTGAGCAAGCGCGCCACGTACTGGGGATGGATCGGCCGACCAGCCTTGGACGGTTGCGCCAGGTCATCCAGGCCTTGGCGGGCTTTTTCGTAGTGCTTCAAGGAGGTTTCAAGGAAGCTGCGATCGGTCTTGCGGGTCAAACGTGGCAGCAGCGCGGCGATGGTTTCACTGACGTCGGCGGCGATGCCCAGGTCCAAGGTCGCACGGCGCCCCAGGGCTTGTGGGTCGCGGTCCACCTGGATGATCTTGGCGTCGGTCGGGTAGAACTGGCGATAGGGGAAGTCAGTGCCGAGCATGATCAAGGTGTCGCAATCGAGCATGGCGTGGTAACCGGAGCTGAAACCGATCAGGCCGGTCATGCCGACGTCGAACGGGTTATCCCACTCCACGTGCTCCTTGCCCCGCAGTGCATGCACCACCGGCGCGCCGAGGGCGTCGGCCAGCGCCACTACCTGATCGTGGGCACCGGCACAGCCGCTGCCACACAGCAGGGTAACTTTCTCGCTGCTCTGGAGCATGTCGGTGAGGCGCTGCAAGTCCTGCTCAACCGGCACGGTGCGCGGTGCGTGCAAGGCCGGCCACGGCTTGAGCTTATCTTCCACCTCCAACAGCGACACATCCCCCGGAATCACCACCACCGCCACACCTCGGTTGAGGATCGCCGAACGCATGGCACGGTGCAGCACCTGAGGCATCTGCTCGGGGTTGCTCACCAGTTCGATAAAGTGGCTGCACTCCTTGAACAGTTCCTGGGGATGGGTTTCCTGAAAGTAATTCAGGCCAACCTCCGAGGACGGAATCTGCGCGGCAATCGCCAGCACCGGCACATGGTTGCGATGGCAGTCGAACAACCCATTGATCAAATGCAGGTTACCCGGCCCGCAACTGCCAGCGCACACCGTCAACTCGCCAGTGGCCGCCGCTTCGGCACCGGCAGCGAAGGCGGCAACCTCTTCGTGGCGCACATGCATCCACTCGATGCTGTCCATGCTGCGCAAGGCGTCGGTCAGGCCATTGAGGCTGTCGCCGGTCAGCCCCCAGATACGCTTGATGCCCGCTTGTTCCAGGGTCGTCGCCAACTGCTGGGCCAGGTTGATTTTCGCCATGAGGAACTCCAATCGTCAGTGAGGTTGAAAAACTGCTGATCAGTAGGGGACAGTTCAATCACGGCGAATGCTCCGCCTTTAATGTGAAGATTGCGTCATGCTCGCGCGATACTGCCGCGTACGCCGCGCGATAAACCACTGGTCACACACCAGTGCCAGCCAGGGCGCGACGTTGGGGTTGGGCAGGCGGCCGCGGCTCAGGCGGCGCATCTGGTTGCGCACCACGGCGAGGGTGGCGAGGGCGGCCAGGGGTTTGCGCTTCCATTCCATGGGCCGCAGTTGTGGGTTGAGGTCGCGACCTTCACGCCACTGCTTGAGCAACTGCGGCTCCAGGGTCAGGGCGGTGGCGATGCCGGCCATGGCGATGCCGCTGTCCAGTACCTGCTGGACCACCGGTAAACGGCGAATACCCCCGGTCACCATCAGCGGCATGTTGGCGACAGTTGCCATTTCCCTGGCGAAATCCAGAAAGTACGCTTCACGGGACAGGGTGCGCCCGTCCCGGGCTTCGCCTTGCATGGCCGGCGCTTCATAGCTGCCGCCGGACAATTCCAGCAAATCAATCGGCAGTGTATTGAGCATCTCCACCACCGCGCGCGCATCGGTTTCATCGAAGCCGCCACGCTGAAAGTCTGCCGAGTTGAGCTTTACCGACACACAAAATGAAGGGCTGACGCTGGCCCGTACGGCACGGATGACCTCCAGCAGCAGGCGGGCACGGTTTTCCAAGGAGCCGCCCCAACGGTCGGTGCGATGGTTGCTCAAGGGTGAGAGGAACTGGCTCAACAAATAGCCATGGGCGCCGTGGATCTGCACCCCGGTGAACCCGGCTTGCTCGGCCAGGCGGGCGCTGGTGGCGAAGCGCTTGATGACGTCCTGGATATCGTCTTCGGTCATGGCCTTGGGTGTGGCGAACATCTTGGAAAAACCGCCCATATCCAGCGCGATGGCGGACGGTGCCAACGCTTGCTGGCCCAGGTTGGCCATGGTCTGGCGGCCCGGGTGGCTGAGCTGTACCCAGAAGTGCACACCCTTGGCCCGGGCTACGTCGGCCCATTCACGAAAACTGGCCAGGTGTTGATCGTTTTCCAGCGCGACACCGCCAGGGCCGGTCATGGCGCGGCGGTCGATCATCACGTTACCGGTGAGCAGCAAGCCGGGCTCGCCGTCGGCCCAGGTCTTGTACAACTGCTTCAATGCTTGGGACGGCGCCTGATGCAGGTCCGCCATGTTCTCTTCCATCGCGGCCTTGGCGATGCGGTTGGCGATGACTTGGCCGTTAGGCAGTTGCAGGGGTGTGAAGGGTGACATGGGTTAACTCCTGAGCAGGGGAGGTCTCAGGCTAAGCTTAAAGTTAACTTTAATGTCAAGCGGGAGTTGATCACACAGGATTGACGGGCGGAACTGTAGGAGCGAGCTTGCTCGCGAAGAACGCGAGGACAACGCGTTCATTCAGGATGTCAGCGTTATCGTTCAGGTTTTTCGCGAGCAAGCTCGCTCCTACAGGGACAGGGTGTCAGCGGCGGCGGAACAGTGGCAGGGGTTCATCGGTGGCCGCTTGATAGGTCACCGAGAAATCCTTGAGACTTTCCAGCGCTTCATACGGGTCTTTGTCCGCGCGCAAGGCGAAGGCATCGAACCCGCAGCGGCGCAGGTAGAACAGCTGGTCACGCAGCACATCGCCAATGGCACGCAGCTCACCCTTGTAACCATAACGGTCACGCAGCAGGCGGGCGTTGGAGTAGTTGCGCCCGTCGGTGAAGGCCGGGAAGTTCAGGGCGATGACCTGGAAGTGCTGCACGTCATCACCGATTTCTTCGGCTTCTTCATCGGCGTCCAACCACACACCCAAACCGCCGTCGCGGGCCTTGAGGGCGTGGCCGTGCTCGCGCCACAGGGCCAGCGGCACGATCAGGTCGTCGCAGTTGGAAATGCCGTCGAAGCTCGCGTCCTTGGGCAGCAAGTGCCAGGTTTCGTCGACGACTGCGTTGTTCTTAATGATTCGCTGCATAGACGCGCTCCTTGAACAGGTCGATGCCGATGCGCTGGTAGGTGTCGATGAAACGCTCATCTTCGGTACGCTGTTCGATGTATACGTCGATCAGCTTGCCGATCACCTCCGGCATGGCTTCCTGGGCGAAGGATGGGCCGAGGATCTTGCCCAGGCTCGCATCGCGGCTGGCGCTGCCACCCAGGGACACTTGGTAGAATTCTTCGCCTTTCTTGTCCACGCCCAGGATGCCGATGTGGCCGACGTGGTGGTGACCACAGGCGTTCATGCAACCGGAGATGTTCAGGTCCAGCTCGCCGATGTCGAACAGGTAGTCCAGGTCGTCGAAACGGCGCTGGATCGACTCGGCAATCGGGATTGACTTGGCGTTGGCCAGCGAGCAGAAATCGCCGCCCGGGCAGCAGATGATGTCGGTCAAAAGGCCGATGTTCGGCGTAGCAAACCCGCCTTCGCGCAGTTCGCCCCACAGGGTGAACAGTTGGCTCTGCTCAACGTCCGCGAGGATGATGTTCTGCTCGTGGGAGGTGCGCAGTTGGCCGAAGCTGTAACGCTCGGCCAGGTCGGCGACCGCGTCCAGTTGCTTGTCGGTGATGTCGCCTGGCGCTACGCCGGTGGGCTTGAGCGACAGGGTCACTGCCACGTAGCCGGGCTTTTTGTGGGCCAGGGTGTTGCGGGTGCGCCAGCGGGCGAAGCCTGGGTGTTGCTGGTCGAGTGCGGCCAGCTCGGCGTCCTGATTGCTCAGGGCCTTGTACTCAGGGTCGACGAAGTGCTTGGCGACGCGGTGTACTTCGGCTTCGGTCAGGGTGGTCTGGCCGCCGCGCAGGTGTTCCATTTCGGCATCGACTTTCTGGGCAAACACCTCAGGGGTCAGCGCCTTGACCAGGATCTTGATCCGGGCCTTGTACTTGTTGTCGCGACGGCCGTAACGGTTGTAGACCCGCAGGATGGCGTCGAGGTAGCTCAACAGGTCCTGCCACGGCAGGAACTCGTTGATGAACGCGCCGACCACCGGGGTACGGCCCAGGCCACCGCCGACCAATACGCGAAAGCCCAGCTCACCGGCGGCGTTGTACACCGGCTCCAGGCCGATGTCGTGCACTTCGATGGCCGCACGGTCCGAGGTCGAGCCATTGATGGCGATCTTGAACTTGCGCGGCAGGTAGGCGAATTCGGGGTGGAAGGTGGTCCACTGGCGCACGATCTCGCACCATGGCCGTGGGTCGATCAGCTCATCGGCGGCGACGCCGGCAAATTGGTCGGTGGTCACGTTGCGCAGGCAGTTACCGCTGGTCTGAATGGCGTGCATCTGCACAGTGGCCAGTTCAGCCAGGATATCCGGCACATCTTCAAGGGCCGGCCAGTTGAACTGCACGTTCTGGCGGGTGCTGATGTGGGCATAGCCTTTGTCGAAGTCGCGGGCAATCTTGGCCATCATGCGCGTCTGGCGCGACGTCAGTTGGCCATAGGGCACGGCCACCCGCAGCATCGGCGCAAAGCGCTGCACATAAAGGCCATTTTGCAGGCGCAGAGGGCGGAACTCTTCTTCGCTCAGTTCACCTGCTAAGTAGCGTCGGGTCTGATCACGGAACTGCTTGACGCGGTCCTCGATGATGCGCTGATCGTATTCGTCGTATACGTACATATAGGTCCTGTTCTCGGCAAATCTGCGCGCACGGCCGCGCACTCCCAACGGAGCCGGCGCACGATAACAGTTTGCGTATATGCGCAAAAGTGATGTTTGGGTATATGTAAATAACCAAACTGACTAATGAGAACCGTTATCGTCATACCCACATTTGTCATAGGGACAAGTGTGGTCTTTACTGTGATCGAGTCTGAGTGCAGTCACCTATAAAACCGACAAGAGGCGATGCGATGAGTAATTCCACCAAAGCCCGCAAACCCGACAGTACCGTGGACGCCTGGGCAATCTTGTTCCTGATTATCCTGGTGGTTGGAACCGCGGTGTTCTGGGTCAGCCACCAGTAAAAGCAGCACGTGGATTGAGCCTCGATTGAATATCTAATTGCCACTATCATGGCGATCAATATTCAAGGTTCAGGCAACCATGTTGAAGGTTCTGATGGCGTGTGTGTGGTTGCTGGGGTCGGCGTACGGGGCAATCGCCCAGGCTGCGTCGGTGGTGTTTCTCAACCCTGGCCTGTCTTCGGAAACCTTTTGGGTCAGTTACGCGCAATTCATGCAGGCCGGTGCCAAGGACCTCGGCCTGGATTTGCGCGTGCGCTATTCCGAGCGCGACAACCAAACCACCCTGGCCCATGCGCGGGAGGCACTGCTGGGCACTGAACGGCCCGATTACCTGGTGCTGGTCAATGAGCAGTACGTCGCCCCGCAGATCATGCGCATGGCCCAGGGTAGCGGAGTGAAGTTACTGATCGTCAGCAACGCGCTGACGCCCAACCAGGTGCAGCTACTGGACGCCTACAACAACACCGGCTTGATCGGCACGATGGTTGCCGACGACGAGCAGGCGGGCTACCTGATGCTCACCGACTTGTTGCGCCAGCACGGCCCGGTCGCTGCGGGCACCACACTTGACCTGCTGGCGTTTTCCGGCGTCAAGACCACGCCGGTCGCGCAGTTACGCGTGCAGGGCTTGCAGCGTGCCCTGGCCGAACACCCCGAAGTGCGACTGCGCCAGTTGGTCTATGGTGAGTGGAGCCGCCAACGCGCATTCGAGCAGGCCAGCCAACTGTTCAAGCGCTACCCGCAGACCGCCCTGGTCTGGTCGGCCAACGACGAAATGGCGCTGGGTGCTATGCAGGCCTTGCAAGACAGTGGCCGCGTACCTGGCAAAGACGTGTTGTTCAGTGCCGCCAACAGCTCACCGCAGATCCTCGCAGCACGCCTTGATGGGCGCCTGAGTACCCTGGTGGCGGGGCATTTCACCCTGGGCGGTTGGGCCATGGTGTTGATTCATGATGAGGCCAAGGGGGTCGATATCGGCGCCCGTGGCGGTCGCAACCGCCAGCAAGCGTTGTTTCAGTTGATCGACGCCGCCCAGGCACGCCGGCTATCGGGCCCCCTGCCATCAGTGAATTTCCGCGCATTATCAGCGGTGGGCAAGCCTGCGTCCTATCGTTACCCGTTCAGCCTGCAACTGCTGTTGCGTTAAACCCCGGCCAAGTGCAGCACCAGCTTGACGATGCCAAACAGGGTCAAGGCAAACACCGCCGTGAACAGGATGCCCAGCAGCACAAAGTGGCTGGGCTTGCCGTGGGTGAAGTCACGCGCACGGTTCTTGCCGCTCTGCACGCCAAAGGCTGCGGCCATGACGCTGTGCAGCATTTGCCAGAAGGTCGGCGGTTTATTGTCGATTGGGTCGTCCATGCTTGCCTCGCGAGCCGGGTCATCCTACAGAGAATAGTTCAACCCTATCGGAACGTGCCTCGCACCGTTCACACTTCCAGGCCAAGGAACAGTTTCTGATCCAGCGGCGCCTCTACCAACGCTTTCTCCAGATTGATCACAGAGCGGTTATTGGCTCTGGCTTGCTCCATCAGTTCCTTGCGCGTGAATAGACGTTCCGCTGGGGTCTTCAAGTGCCCGAAATCAGGCTTTGAAACGGGCTGTTCGACGGAGGAGTAGTGAAAATGCGCGTACCACAGGTCCGCGTCTTCCTGCCTCATTCCGGCCTTGATTTTACGTTTGTCACGTATGGCATATTCGGTCAGGTAGTCACCGGCCTTCAATGGCACACGTTTTTTGACCAAGTTGATGTCGACAAAACCGTGGGTCCACAGATAGTCGATTTTGGCGGCTTTGGGGCGCTGTAACAGGTAGCCTTCTGCGCAGCGTTGACGAGCCTGTTCAGTGGCCGCTATTGCCTCGTCATCGTAACTTTTGCGCAGGGCAATGGCGCTTTCGTCAGTCGCGTTTTTGAGCTCCTCGGCAAGCGCTTTGAATTTTGCCGCATGCTGACTCAGCATCACGTCCCAATCATAGGGGTTCACGACCTCCCGCTGCTCAGGGTCGCGCAGTTTTCGTTGCTGGTAGCGAATACGTTCATCAATACCTTGCCGCTCGTCTTTGATGGCTTGTGCGTGCGCCCTAATTCTTTTCAAGGATCGAACCACAGGCGCGGGCGTTTTAGTCGGCACGCTGGCGGGCTCGACGATTTTCCACACGCCTTCGCTGGCATGTTCGTGGTAAGAGGCAATGATTGTGTTGGTGAGCGGGTCCGTGATATCGACATAATTGCCCGGTTCATCGGGCTGTTGCGCACGCACGTCACCCACCAGGCTTTTCTTGTCTGCGGTTTTGATAACCCGTCGGGTTGCGGCTTTTTGGCGTTTGGCTTTGTCGAGCGCAGGTTGCGGGGCAATCTTTTCTTGCGCCAGGATCAAGTTGGCCAGTTGCGCCTCCAGGCTCGAACGTGCCTCGTTCAGATGTGCCAGGTACGAAACACGGTAAGCCTCCCTTACAAAGCCGGAGCGCATGTCGTGCAACGAGGTGACCGCGTTCTCCAGCTGCTCATAGCGCTCTAGGACGCCTTTGAGCACAGCGATTTGTTCCGCCGTCGAATAGCCTGCGGTAGTGCGCATCTCGGTATGTGCAAGCACGAGGCTGGCGATTTGGGCGTCAGTGAGTACACGGATGAAAGGAAACTCCATCACCCTCACAGGGCGATGGGTGCGATTGAACACCAGATCGGTGAACACCAGCATGACATGTTGCTTGATGGCCACTGAAGAGATGTGTTGATCGGAAGGATTATGCTCCAGCAACAGCCGGCGCTGCCCAGGATCAGCCTGCTTGAGAAGGGTTTCGATGTGTTCAGCCGGTTCAATCATTTGATTGAGCGCCTCTACTTGCTGCTTTTTAGTGTCAATGTACTCGTCGTAGGCATGGGTGATGTTTTCAGCAAGTTCACGATTGGCGCGCTCACCGAGTTCGCTGGCGTTTTCGCCGGTGTCGCTTGCCAGGGTGTCGGCCATTTTTTGCGCCAGGCATTCAAAGACCGAACTCCAGTAGCTATAGATGATTCTTGTGGCTTTATCTCGTGCGGGTTTGTGTGCGGGGTTGGTGCGATCGGTTTGCATCAGTTCATCGGCCTTGGCTTCGATTCGCTGCATCAAGGGGATCAATGCCCGGCCGTTTTGCTGGTAGTTATCGAGTGCCGTTTCCCATTGGGCCCTGGCGTGCGCCGTACTGACGCGCCTGGCCGCATGCCGTTGGGTTACCCTGAGGTGCAGTTGCGGGATGCCGGTTGAGGTGCCGAGCAGTAGCCAGTCATCCCTCAGGCGCTTTGCCTGGTCGACCAGATTGGCGCGGGCGGTATTCAAGGCCGATTCAAACCCGGTGGTAACGGTCACTGACGCGTTCATTTCCACGAGGAGCGCGGCGAATTCTTGCGTTAACGACTGTATTCGTTGCTCACGTGCAGACAGCCATTTATTGAGACTTTCTCTGGGCATCCCTCCCTTCAACCTGGCTCGTCGGTCCAGCCGCCAATGCCCCTGGCCATCGCTGGTCAACCTGAAGCCCGGACGCTGTGGGTGCTGCGGATGGACCAGGTAAACCTCGCCAAACCCCGGCACCACATTCACCTGAAACAACATCCCGCCGACGCTGGCGTGCCAGGCTCCGTCGATGCGGTAAAGCCCTTTCAACGCACCGCTTGGCTGCGCAGCGGGTAAGATGGCGGGCCAGGGCACATGCACCTCGACCAGCGCCTTGAGTAACGTTGCGCTGGCCATGGGGCTGGCGAGCGAACGACTGAAGTCCAGGGCGGTATGGCCGCTGGCCGGTGGCTCGCCGGGGAGTGCGACCGGGCCATGACGCACCACCGCGGTGCTCTGAACGCGTGGCAGGCCGACCGGGCGGCGCCAGGTTTGCAGATGCAGGGCGTGGTCTTGTGCGCCAGGTTCTGCCAATGGCCGCGCCGAGGGCGAGGCAGCGTGCAACAGCACCATCGCGGTGTTGAGCAGTAGATCGATCAATGCCACCTCACGGGTGGTTGGGTCATCGCTGTCCAGGCCCGCCAGGTCCTGCGCCAGGCTACCGACCAGTACCATCAACCAACCCGCCAGCATCGCCGGCCCTCGCACCAGCGGCAGTAGCAGGCTATTGAACAGCAACCAGGCGCCTTCCATCACAAGGGCCCAGCGGCTTTCACTGTTGGACACTGACTCGCGGTCCGCCAAGTCCACCAGCGCTCGCGCCGTGCTGCCGAACAGGTGGTTGAGCAGTTGCCCGTTGACCTGCGATTGCAGCCATTCACCCGCGCCCTCATCGACCGCCAGGGTAGCGGGCTCGGGTTTTTCAAGCACGCTGAGCTCGTCGCCAGGCAGGAAGCGAATCAGGTGGGGTTCGCGGATACCGCCGTGATCGTAGATCGGACGCGCCTTGTCGCTCAGCCAGGTCAATACGCTGTCTTGCAAGGCGCCGGGGCTGGCGAGTGCATCCAGCAGCGCCTGGCGGGTCGGGTACTCATGCAGCGCATCGGCGTACAGCGGTTGGTACAGCAGGTGCGGGCCAATGTTGGCATCGCGCGGTTCGATGATAAACGCATTGCTGACTTCATCGGGTGAGGCCCCGGGCTTGCGGCACAGAGCCAGAGGGCGCAGGACGATCTCCTGGCCGTCAACGAAACGTTCCAACGGGCTTTCACCCATCAACGCCTTTACGTAGCGATAACCCGCGATGCTGACGCCGTGCTGTCGACGGATCTTGAGTTCGAGCGCCTGCATCGGCAACCTGACCTTCAGCGCGCGGGTAAACAGCGCTTCTCGCCGGCGCGCATCGGCGGTGTCGGACAACAGCGTGTCCTTGATGTTCTGCGGATAGGCCGTGCCGATATCCACGCGCTGGATCAATCCCGAGGCCCCCAGCACATAGTCCTCTGTCAGCCAGGACGGCAAGGCCTGGGCGCCCTTGGCCAGTAGTTCCAGCGTGCCGCTGGGCTTGCCGGCCAGGTTCTTTACCGCCAGCTCGGTCAGTGACAGGCGCACATGCTCGACAATACCGGCACCGCCTGGGTAGCCGGCACCGATCGTGAAGTCCAGCATCACGTCGTCGGGGTCGTAGTCGCCATGATCAGCTTGCATCTGTTTGCGCAAGGCGGCGCGGCTGAAGCTGTGCAAGTCTTCGATGCCCTGGTTGAAGGATTGCCCCTCGCTCTGTTGCAGCACCAGTGCCATGTCCTGCAGGTGGCGATGGTAGGCAAAACGGTCAGCGTTGTCGGCCTGGCTGAGCCAACCCGGCAATTGGGCGCTCAGCTGGTGAAGAAATGGAGCGGGGGGGACGGGCACGGGGGTAAAGAAAATCGCCGGGTCGGTGAGGGTTTCCAGGCGCCGGCCCAGGGTTATTTCGTCTTGCCCCTGGAGCGTCAGCGTTGCGAGGTCTTGCAGCTGCTGGTTGAGGATCAGGCCCGCTTGTTGGTCGAATACATTGCCGTTCGGTTCGTTGCGTCGCCAGGTCATGCTGTCGAACGTAAAGCGCGCTTGCATCCGCGTCGCCCAGGATTGGCTGAACGCATCGATGCAATCGAAGGTCTCGATGTGCCCGGCCAGGCTGTACAGCAGCACCTGCTTATCACGCACCAACAGCAGGTCGGGTGTCAGCAGAAGCGCTTCTTGGCCGGCGCGGTTGAAGGTGTTTTCGATGAAGTACACATAGGTGGCGGGCGTGGAGCGCGGCAGGCGCTCTGCCAACACCGGCCAGGCAGCGACGACCGCCAGCATGTCGCGCTGGGTTTCGTCCAGATGTGATGAGCGTGCGGCGGTGGCGGTCATCTGACCGTGGAGAAAGTCGCTCAGCCATTGCCAGCGACTGCGGCCATGGCTGTCGACGCTGCTCCAGTAGTCCGCCAGGTCGTGCTGCCAGTGCAGGTACAGCGACTCGGGCAGCTCATCGAGGAGGCGCGCGATGACCTGCATGTCGATGAGGGCCGGCGCCCGTGGCTTGAGTATCTTGGGGGGCTGCTGGGTCAGGTAGTACGGCAGCTCGCGCTGCGGATGCAGGTCCATCAACTGTGGTTTCAGCACATGCGCGATCGCAAACTCCATCAACGAGGGGTAGGTGTAGTGCCCCTCGGCATGGGGGGTGGCGAGCTTGACCGAGCGCAGATCCAGTTGCAGCGTTGGATAGTGCTCCAGAATCCCCCTGCGCAGGGCGTTGAATACCACCGAGTACAAGGCTGGACGCGATGCGAAACGGGTGTGGACCGCCTGGGCAGGCAGTTGCTCAAAAACGGTTGGAGGGGGCGGGGCGGGGTTGGGCATGACGAAATCCATTGTCTGTTTGAATTCGAGGGTGGTTGGCACCGTTCTGCGGGCCAGCCATAGCAAATCCAATTTCGTCACCGCACAGACGGTATAGGGATACCGCCGACGGCGCTTGAGCCGCCGGGCGCCATATATGCACCGCTTGGCGCGGCAGCCAGCATGGTGTTCTGGCACTCCATATCAAAGGAGTGACCCGATGGCTGATGTAACCCAACCTTCCTCGCCTGCCGCGACGCAGAGCTTGCACGGCGACTTCCTCGAACGCGCCAGCCCCTCCTGGCTGATCGAGGCCATACCTGCGCGCAAGCAAGCGCTCAAGGACGCCGCCACGCCGCAGCCTGCCTGGCTCGAAAAAGCCTCGCCCGAGCAACGCAAGGCATTGGCGGCCAGCTTCCTGGCGAGCTTTACCGCACAGACCCAGCTGGACAAAACCATGGCCAGCTTCCAGGACATCGACGCCTTCGCCAGGCCCTTGTTGCTCAAGGCGTTGAAAGACCAATACCAGGTGGAGGTGGACGTCGATAAAACCTTGCTGTGCCTGCGCCGGCCGCTGGCGGTGGGAATTCTCGAAGTCGAGGTGTCGGACTTCCAGTTCCTGAAGCTGTCGATGCTGGAGGCGGCCCTGCATAACTTCGAAGCTTATGAGTGCAAGGAAGGGGCGTACCACAAGACCTCGGGGTTCATGGAGGCGACCAGCACCCCCGGCACCTACCATTCGGTGACGCTCAACCTCAAGGTCAGCCAGTTCCTCAGCCTGTGCCGCAGCCTGGACATCGGCGCCAAATACCAAGCGTATCTGCAGTCGTTTTTTTACCCTGAGGAGGGCGCTGCACACGTCACCCTGCGCGAGCACTTCATTGCCAGCCAGAAGGCTGCATTGAAGGCCGCCGCCGAGCAGGCCGTGTTGACTGGAGACATCCAGCCCGCCGACCAGCGCATGATTCTCTCGGTGATCGAGGGTGAAATTCACCCGTGGATGGGCGACAAGCAAGTGTGGTTCAGGACCCTGGGCCTGATGAAGCTCAGGATGACCGGCTGCATGGTGTTCTTGATCTGCAAGAAATACACCTACCCCAATGAGCTGATCATCTACATCCCCCAGGACCCGGTGCATCCGCTCAAGCGCTATACCTGGGCGCAAATGGAAAAAGAGTTCAAGCGCCTGTTTACCGAGCGCGATGCCGACAAGCGCGCCGACCCTGCGCCGACGCCGTACCAGGCATTCTTCAGCCGGTTCGTGCCCTATGCAAAGCGGGCTTACTACTTCAGCCAGTTCACCCAGAAGGCCGCCGACTCCCCGACGGACATCTGGCGCTCGCCATGGAAGAAACTCCTGGACTTCACCACGCCGCAGTTCATCACGGGCATCAAGGAGTTGCCACCCCAAGCGCCTGCCAAACTGGAACCCAACAACGCCCCCTATCTGGCGCCGTCTACCCGCACCCGAGCCGGCAAGGGCATCTGGGCGGCGAACATCGACCCCTGGAAGTATTTCTATGAGCAACATCGTGAACAGTTGATCGCCGACGCCCGCGCCCACGCGGTACCCACCGCTGAGGTGGATGCCAAGGCGCGTGACGCCAAGCTCGCACACCTGCTGGAAATCGGCATGCTTGGGCTGAACATCGCCTCGATGTTCGTGCCGGTACTCGGCGAGGTGATGATGGGGGTGATGGCCGGACAGTTGCTCTATGAGACGCTGGAAGGCGCGGTAGAGTGGGGCGAAGGGGATTTGCAAGCGGCCAAGGCGCACTTGGTGGACGTCGCCGAGAACCTCGCGCAGATCGCGATCATGGCCGGTGTGGGCGCTGCGGTCAGTTGGCGGGCAGCCAAGGCCGAGCCTGTGATCGAAACGCTGAATGAGGTGACACTGCCCGATGGTCGCACCCGGCTGTGGCGAGCCAGCCTGGACCGTTATGCCAGCCCGGTGGTGCTGGAGAACACGCTGAGTCCCAATGCCCTGGGCCAGTATGTGAAAGACGGCAAGACCTATGTCCGCCTCGGCGCCCAGACTTACGAGCAGACGTACGACACGTCGCTGCGCAAATGGCGGATCAAGCACCCCAGCGATCCCCAGGCTTACCAGCCGATCCTTGAACATAACGGCCATGGGGCCTGGCAACACACGTTGGAGCGCCCGCTGGAATGGGACCGCCTCACACTGTTACGGCGTATCGGGCATGCCACCGAAGGCTTCACTGACGAGGCATTGCTCAAGCTGGCGGATATCAGCGGTGTCAGCGACAACACCCTGCGCAAAGTGCACGTTGAGCGCACGGTCGCGCCGCCCGAGCTGTTGGAAGCGATGCGCTTGTTCAAGGCGGATACCGCCGCCGCTGACGTGATCGAGCAACTGGAGGGCAGCAAACCCATTGATGAGCTGTACCTGTATGCACTGCCCTTGATTGTGGAAATGCCCAGGTGGCCGCAGGGTCGCGCGCTGGAAGTCATCGACGGCCCGGCGTTGACGGCCAAACCGGTCAAATATGGCGCCGGGCGTTCGCGCATTGGCGCGACCATCAAGGTCAGCCGTGAGCATATCCTGGGCGGCGAACTGCCCGAGCGTATCCTGCAGGCTCTGGATGAGTCCGAGCGCGTGAAGCTGCTCGGCGCCGAGGCGGCGCGGGTGAGCGAGGCGCGCACGCTGGAATTCAGCAAGCAACTGGCCGACTATGCTCGCCAGCGCAAACCGGCGATTTTTGACAGTATCTACACCGGCACCGAAGCAGTAGACCCACGTGTGCGCCGGCTGCAGCGTAATTGCCCCGGGCTCAGTGAATCGGCGGCGCACGCCGTGCTCGAACACGCCCAGGCAGATGAGCTGGCAGCGTTCGACAGCGCAACGCGTGTGCCCTTGAACATGTTGGAGGAGGCGCGCTGGTACGCCCGTCAAGGTCGCCTGGTACGTGCCTATGCCGGCTTGCGCCGCGAAGCCATTGCCACGGCGGACACGCGCCGGCTGGCGCTGCATACCCTGCAGACATTGCCGGGCTGGCCGTCGACGCTACGCCTGCAAGTGCGTGATGGCCGTGTCGACGGTGCGTTGCTAGACAGCATCGGGCCTGAGACTGCGAGCGAGAAAAAGTACCTGGTCAAACAGGGGCCTGCCTACCAAGCCTTCGATGAGCGCGGTGAAGCCCTCAATAGCCTGCCCAGCCATGGCGATAATTTTTTCGCCTCGCTGATGCATGCCTTGCCTGATGATGCGCGCCAGAGTCTGGGCGTGCCGCAGGTGAGCCAGCACGCTGCGCTGCAGGCAAAAATCATCGAACAGGCCGATGCCTATCGCATGCAAGCCGTAGAGTGGCTGGAACCCAAGACCCGCTGGTTCAAACCCCCTGTGCGCATCAACGGCGTACTTAAGGGCTATTACGCCAGTGGGCGCGCGCCGGACCATCGTCAAGCGGTTATCCGCGAAGTACGCAGGATCTACCCGGATTTGACCGACGCCCAAGTCGATGACTTTATTCTTGAGCTGCGGCAGGCGGGCAACGACGTCCGGGCGATTGCGGACCGACTCAGGGCGTTGTTTGAAGAAAACCGCCAGATGCAGGCAACACTGGATGACTGGATCAGTCGCGCAGCGCCCGCCGAGCGCCATTACCACCTGTTGGCCGCCCAGGCCCTCAAGCGCAGTTGGCGCCAGGCCGTGCTGGCCGGCAAAGTGGCCGGTGCCGAGGTCTTGTCGCTGAACCTGGATACGCCGCTACCGCCCCTGACCGCGAACTTTTCCCATGTGCGCGAGTTGAACGTCAGTGGTGCCGCCTTGCATGACGGCAATATCGACGAGTTCTTGCGCTATTTTCCCAAGCTTGAAAGCCTGTCCATCGAAGCCACCCAAGGCTTGCGCGCTGAGCGCGTGCCACGTCCGTTGTTGACCAACGTGCCGTTCTCGCTGGTGCGCCTGGAAGGCCTCAAGCACTTGAAGCTGACCTTCAGGGCGTCGGAGCTGGCGGAGCAGTTTCCCGCCAGGCTGGCAACATTGACCGGCCTTGAGCGCTTGGAGATCGGCTACTTTGGCTATCAGAGCGCACGCCTCGACAGCCTGGACCTTACACCGCTGAACCAGCTCAAAACGTTGAAAGTCGTTGCGCCCAATGTGACGTTGCACTGGCCGGCCTATGTCCAGCAACTGGCACTGCTGGAGCGCCTGGACCTGGCGCAAACCAAAGTGCTCAAACTCCCGGACAGCCTTTACACCGGGTATGAGCGGCTGTGGCGCGGGCTGTCGCTGGACTGGTCGCAATTGAGCTATGAAGCATTCAAGCCGGCCTACGAACACGTCAAGAATTACGCCGGCACCTCGGGTCCGCACCTGGTGAATCTGGATGAAATGGTCAGAGGTTTCGCCCAGGGAGAACTGACGTTGCTGATGGGCGAAAAGACGGTCGCCGAGCGAGTGACCAACGCGCTCATGAGCACCTGGAAGACCCCGCAAACACGCATGAATGCGCTCCAGGCGCTGCACGAAGAACACCTGGGTATCTTCAAACAGTTTTATCAGCCGTCCACGTTGCTGGGCATCAGGCACAAGTTTCGCGTAGCGCACTGGGAGGCGGGGTATAACGCGCGCATCCTGACGGCGCTTGAGAAAAGCTGGAGCTGGGCCGTGCGTAAGCGCTACGGGGTCAAGCTCGACGATGAGCTCAGCGGGCAGGTCGATACGTTTGATGGTTCGGTGTTCGAACTGCCAGCCTTTGACCTGCCTACCGCTGCCGAGTTGAGCAGCGATAAAATTGACGAGTTGCCGGTGTTGCCAGCCGGTACGTTTTCCCATGTGAAAACGCTCAAGCTGAGCTGGCTCGAGGATGTGCCCGCCGACCAGCTCAAAGGCTTTGTCCACGCGTTTGGCGGGGTAGAGCAACTGGAATTGCGCTACAGCCACCTCAGCGACGTGCCTGTCGCCGCCGACGTGCTGCCTTCCCTGACCCACCTGAACCTGTCCGATAACCATATCGTGGTGACCCCAGCGGTGCAGGCTCAATTTGATGGGATGAAGAATCTGCAGGTGTTGAACCTGCAGTACAACCGGCTGGGGCGTTTGAATGTCAGCGCGATGACGAAACTGACCGCCTTGAATCTGCGCGAAACGCTGTTGCAGGCATGGCCGACCGGTGCCGAAAACCTTGCGCAGTTAGCCTGCCTGGACATACGTGACAACGCGTTGACGAGTGTGGCCCCAGGAGCCCTGAGCCACGCGGATATGCTGTTGCGTACTGAGCTGGCGGGTAACCCGCTGAGTACGCAAGGTGAGGCAGCATTGACGGCGGCGCGTAACCGCATCGAGCGGCAGAGGGGGCTGCCAGAAGGCGCATTGAGCCGTTTTGCCCTGGCTCAAGAGCCCTGGCCATTTCCGCCCCCCGAGACGGCCGCCTCGTTGTCCCGGTATTTATTGCCTTGGCGGGAGCTACCTGAAGACCCTGGGTACCCCCTGAGCTTCGTCGTGCGCTTGCGCCGTGTGAATGCCATGTTGAACGATGAGCAAGGAGCGGCAAGGATCGAGCAGTTGCGCCAAGCCGGTATGAGTGACGCGCAACTCGATACGCTGCTCAGTCAATGGCAGCGGACCTTTGAGGCACTCACGCGAACCTTGAATGGCTGGGTATTCAGTCGAGAAATACGGATTGCCGATGGCGACACCGTCGCGTTCACCCGTACGCGAGCGGCAGAGTCTATCCGCTTTTCCTGGCAGCAAGGCGTGACGGCGGGACGCACCGGGGAGGTGGGGGACACATTGAGCCTGAGGGCGCTGAGGACCGGCGATCTGCCCGCGCTGAACCTGGCCTTTGACCATATCCGCACGCTCGATTTAACCGGCGTCAGGCTGACGGCCCAAGGCAGTAACGAATTTCTGGGCGCCTTCACGCGGGCAAACCGCCTGATACTCAGCGGTAACCAACTGTCAGCACTGCCTGATGCGGTTGCAGGCATGACGCAACTTGAACGGCTGGAACTGGCCACCAACCTGTTCACAGAGGCACCCGTTCTGCCCACCCAGGCGGGCGCCGAGCGCTTGCGCTGGCTGGACATGAGCCACAACGACCTGGAGGCGTTCGATGCCAGCGCGTTCAGTGGCCTTGAGACGCTGGACCTGAGCTACAACAGCCTGTCGACATGGCCTGAAGGGGTGTTGGCCGCCCCGCAGCTGACCCGCTTGGACCTGAGCGGCAATGTGTTAACCAGCTTACCGCCCGGCCTGCTCAGTGGCGCCCATGATGCGTTGGTGGCGGGTACCGACTTGTCGGGCAACCACACCTTGACGCTTGCTACCCGGGAGGAACTGTACCAGTACGCCAAAATGCACCAACTGACCAATTTGATGGGGTTTCACCGCGTAGAGCTTGATGCCTGGCATCAACACTTCGACGCCGGTTCCGACAGCGATTCGGACTCCGGTTCCGACCCCGATTCCGATGACTCGGACGGCGATTCCGGTGGCGATCCGGGCGCTGCCGTCGAACCAGTGGAGGCGGTGCCCGAGCTGCAGCGCACGGTGGCCAACGCGTCGCTGGAGCCCTGGCTGGAAGGTTCCAACCCTGGGCAGATAACACAGCGCACGGCGCTGTGGGTGCTGCTGGCGCAAGCCCCTGACCATGACCGGTTTTTCTGGTTGATATCGAGCCTGCGCCTGACTTCGGAGTTCAACTTCAACCGCGCCAGCCTGACGCAGCGCGTGTGGGATGTGATCGAGGCCGCCACCACAAACGCCGAGTTGCGCAGCCTGTTGTTCGTCGAGGCTGAAACCCATGGCACCTGTATTGACGGGCGTATCCTCACCTTCAGTCAGATGGAGGTGCGGGTATTCGAGTACCGAGCCCTGCACGGCATCCCGCTGCAAAGGCCTGATCTTCGAGGGCGAGCGCTGCTGGATTTATCGCGGCAGTTGTTCCGGCTCGACCGGGTCGATCAACTGGCCGAAGCGTCGGCCACCGGCCTGGACCGGGCCGAGGAGCGCTTGAGGTATCGCATCGGCTTGACCCGTGGCTGGCCCGACGGTTTGGAACTGCCGGGGCAACCGGAGTACATGGCCTATGGCCGCCCGATCGAGGGCGCACGGCGCGCGCAGATCCAGGCCAGCATCCTCGCCCAGGAAGGCTCCGATGAGTTCATCGAGTACCTGGTCGCTCAGGATCATTGGGCTCGGTACCTGCAAGAGCGCTACCCCGAACAGTTCGATGCGCTGAACAAGGAGCTTGCGCAGAAGTACGAAGCACTGGAGGACGAGCACGCCGAGCGCGCCGATGCCCAGAGCCTGCGCCGTTACGAAGAAGCGCTGAATCAGCTGGAGGTGGAGCGGGCGACCGCGCGTAACCTGAAGTTGATGCAGTTGTCGCGCATGGAGATACAACGCCTGGCCAGCATTCGCTGAGGACTAATGTGGGAGCGGGCTTGCTCGCGAATGCGGTGTTTCAGTCAACTTATCAGTGACTGACACTCTGCTTTCGCGAGCAAGCCCGCTCCCACACTTTGACCGAGTTCGGCCTCGCTCTGTCAGTTGTCGTAACCCAGGTTCGGCGCCAGCCAGCGCTCGGTCACGGCCAGGTCCTGGCCTTTGCGTGCGGTGTAGCTGGTGACCTGGTCCTTGTCGACCTTGCCCACGGCGAAGTATTGCGCCTGGGGGTGGGCGAAGTACCAGCCACTGACCGCCGCCGCCGGGAACATCGCGTAGTGCTCGGTAAGGAACACTCCGCTGCGCCCGGCCTGCATTTCGCGGGCCTCTGGGTCGAGCAACTGGAACAACTGGGCCTTCTCGGTGTGGTCCGGGCACGCCGGGTAGCCGGGGGCAGGGCGGATGCCGCTGTATTGCTCTTTGATCAGCGCCTCGTTGTCCAGTTGCTCGTCCTTGGCGTAACCCCAATGCTCTTTACGCACCTGCTGATGCAGCCATTCGGCGCAGGCTTCGGCCAGGCGGTCGGCCAGGGCCTTGACCATGATCGAGTTGTAGTCGTCGCCCGCGTCCTGGTAGGCCTTGGCGACTTCTTCGGCGCCGATGCCGGCGGTGGTGATAAAGCCACCGATGTAGTCGGTCACGCCGCTGTCTTTGGGCGCGACGAAGTCAGCCAGGGAGAAGTTCGGCTTGCCGTCGGTCTTGATGATCTGCTGGCGCAGGTGATGCAACCGGGCAATCGGCTGGCCGTCGTCGCCGTAGACTTCCAGGTCATCGTCCTGCACCTGGTTGGTCGGCCAGAAACCGAACACGGCGCGGGCGCTGATGAGTTTTTCGTCGATCAGCTTCTTGAGCATGGCCCGGGCGTCTTCGTACAGCGCGGTGGCGGCTTCACCCACCACTTCATCGGTGAGGATGCGCGGGAATTTGCCGGCCAGGTCCCAGGAGATAAAGAACGGTGTCCAGTCGATGTACTCGGCCAACACGTTGAGGTCGATATTGTCCAGCACCTTGGCGCCGGTAAAGGTCGGCTCCACCGGCGTGTAGCCGCTCCAGTCAAACTGCGGCTTCTTGGCAATGGCGGCGGCGTAGCTCAAGCGCTCGGTACGCGCGCTGCGGTTGGAGGTGCGCTCACGCACGTCGATGTATTCCAGGCGGGTTTTCTCGACGAAACCGGCCTTCAGTTCCTTGGACAGCAACTGCGTGGCCACGCCCACGGCGCGGGAGGCGTCGGTGACGTAGATCACCGCGTCATTGCTGTACTTGGGCTCGATCTTCACCGCCGTGTGCGCCTTGGAGGTGGTGGCGCCACCGATCATCAGCGGCAGGTGGAAGTCCTGGCGCTGCATCTCGCGGGCCACGTGCACCATTTCGTCCAAGGATGGCGTGATCAGGCCGGACAGGCCAATGATGTCGCATTTCTGCTCCTTGGCCACCTGCAGGATCTTCTCCGCCGGCACCATCACGCCCAGGTCGACGATGTCATAGCCGTTGCAACCGAGCACCACGCCGACGATGTTCTTGCCGATGTCGTGCACGTCGCCCTTGACCGTGGCCATGAGGATCTTGCCCTTGGCTTCTGGCTTGTCGCCTTTTTCCAGCTCGATGAACGGGATCAAGTGCGCCACCGCCTGCTTCATCACGCGGGCGGATTTCACCACCTGGGGCAGGAACATTTTACCGGCGCCAAACAGGTCGCCGACGATGTTCATGCCCGACATCAGCGGGCCTTCGATCACTTCGATCGGGCGCGCAAACGACAGGCGCGATTCTTCGGTGTCTTCGACAATGTGCGTGGTGATGCCCTTGACCAGCGCATGTTCCAGGCGCTTGTTGACCTCCCAGCCACGCCATTCCTCGGTTTCGGCTTCCTTGACGCTGCCGTCGCCCTTGTACTTGTCGGCAATCGCCAGCAGGGCGTCGGTGCCGTCCGGCGTGCGGTTGAGCACCACGTCTTCCACGGCGTCACGCAGCTCGGCCGGGATTTGGTCGTAGATCTCCAGTTGGCCGGCGTTGACGATGCCCATGGTCAGGCCCGCGCGGATCGCATGCAGCAGGAACACCGAGTGGATTGCCTCGCGCACCGGGTTGTTGCCACGGAACGAGAACGATACGTTGGACACGCCACCGGAGGTCAGCGCATACGGCAGCTCGTCACGGATATAGGCACAGGCGTTGATGAAGTCGACGGCGTAGTTGTTGTGCTCTTCGATACCGGTGGCGACCGCGAAGATGTTCGGGTCGAAGATGATGTCTTCCGGTGGGAAGCCGACTTCATTGACCAGAATGTCGTAGGAGCGTTTGCAGATTTCTTTCTTGCGCGCCTCGGTGTCGGCCTGGCCGGCTTCGTCGAAGGCCATCACCACCACCGCCGCGCCGTAGCGCTTACACAGCTTGGCGTGGTGAATGAACTGCTCCACGCCTTCCTTCATGCTGATGGAGTTGACGATGCCCTTGCCCTGGATGCACTTGAGGCCGGCTTCGATCACTTCCCACTTGGAGGAGTCGATCATGATCGGCACGCGGGAGATGTCTGGCTCGCCGGCGATCAGATTAAGGAAGGTCACCATGGCCTTCTTCGAATCCAACATGCCTTCGTCCATGTTGATGTCGATCACCTGGGCGCCGGCTTCCACCTGCTGCAGGGCAACTTCCAGGGCTTCGGTGTAGTTGTCTTCACGGATCAGGCGGGCGAACTTGGCCGAGCCGGTAATGTTGGTGCGCTCGCCGACGTTGACGAACAACGAACTGCGGTCGATGGTGAACGGCTCCAGGCCCGACAGGCGGCAGGCCTTGGGAATCTCCGGGATCGGGCGCGGTGCATAACCGGCCACGGCCTTGGCGATGGCTTCGATATGCCCAGGCGTAGTGCCGCAGCAACCGCCGACGATGTTCAGAAAGCCGCTTTGGGCGAACTCTTCGATGACCTTGGCGGTTTCTGACGGCAGTTCATCGTACTCGCCGAATTCGTTGGGCAGGCCGGCGTTCGGGTGCGCCGACACATGGGTGTTGGCCTTGTTCGACAACTCTTCCAGGTAGGGACGCAGTTCGCTGGCGCCCAGGGCGCAGTTCAAGCCCACCGAGATCGGCTTGGCGTGGGCCACTGAGTTCCAGAACGCTTCGGTGGTCTGGCCTGACAGGGTACGGCCGGAGGCGTCGGTGATGGTGCCGGAAATCATGATCGGCAGCTCGATACCGAGGGCTTCGAACACGCCTTGCACGGCGAATATCGCGGCCTTGGCGTTGAGGGTGTCGAAGATGGTTTCGATCAGGATCAGGTCGGCGCCGCCTTCGATCAGGCCCTGGGTGGCTTCGGTGTAGTTTTCCACCAGTTCATCGAAGGTCACGTTGCGGTAGCCGGGGTTGTTCACGTCTGGCGACAGCGAGCAGGTGCGGCTGGTCGGGCCCAGTACGCCGGCCACGAAGCGCGGCTTGGCCGGGTTTTCGTGGGTCTTGGCGTCGGCCACTTTGCGCGCCAGGCGTGCGCCTTCCACGTTCAGTTCATAGGCCAGTTCTTCCATGCCATAGTCGGCCATGGAGATGCGTGTGGCGTTGAAGGTGTTGGTTTCCAGAATGTCGGCGCCGGCGTCCAGGTAGGCCTTCTCGATGCCGCCAATCACGTCGGGGCGGGTGAGCACCAGCAGGTCGTTGTTGCCCTTGACGTCGCTCGGCCAATCGGCGAAGCGTTTGCCACGGTAGTCCTGCTCCTCGAGCTTATAGCTCTGGATCATCGTGCCCATGCCACCGTCCAGGATCAGGATACGTTCCTTGAGGGCGTGGTGAAGGGCTTGCAGACGAACGCTTCGGTCGGACATGGGACTACTCTGGTCAGGCATTTCGGAGGGCGTGAATCATAACAAACCTGCGGGCTTTTGGAGCATGTAGAGGTTTTGCATGAATATCGCTCATGTTGCTGGGGTGCATGGCCCGGTAGAATCACGCCACTTCAAACACCGCACGCCTTGAATCGGGACCGGATACATGTCACTTCGTTTAATCGTCAGCGCCGTCCTGGCCTTGATAGCCAGCAGCGCTCAGGCGGAAGGTCCCGCTTCGGCGATTTCCTACACCCGCGACATCCAACCGATCTTTACTGAAAAGTGCGTGGCCTGCCATGCCTGCTATGACTCCGCCTGCCAGCTCAACCTGGGCAGTGCCGAAGGCGCAGCGCGGGGCGCAAGCAAAATGCCGGTGTACGACGGCGAGCGCAGCCAAGCCACGCCCACCACCCGTTTGTTTTATGACGCTTTCGGCAAACAGGCGTGGCAGCAGAAGGGCTTCTATTCGGTACTGGACGCCCAGGGCAGCCAGGCTGCGTTGATGGCGCGCATGCTGGAGCTGGGGCACAACGCACCGTTGGCGCCCAATGCCAAGCTGCCCGACAACATTGTGCTGGGGCTCAACCGCGAGAACATGTGCGCGACGCCCGGCGAGTTCACTGCCTATGCCGGTGCTCACCCCAAGGAAGGCATGCCGCTGGCCGTCACCGGCCTGACCGACCAGCAATACCAGACCCTGCAACGCTGGCTGGCCTCCGGCGCGCCGATTGACGAGCAAGGCCTGGCACCGAGCGCCAGGGAAGCGTTGCAAGTGCAGCAGTGGGAAAACCTGTTCAACCAGCCGGGCGCCCGTGAAAGCCTGGTGGCGCGCTGGCTGTTCGAGCATTTGTTCCTGGCGCATATCTACTTCGAGAACGGCGAGCCGGGGCATTACTTCCAGTGGGTGCGATCGCGTACGCCCAGTGGCCAGCCGATTGACCTGATCGCCACCCGTCGCCCCAATGACGACCCAGGCACCCAGGTGTATTACCGTCTGTGGCCGGTGCAGGGTGTGATCGTGCATAAAACCCACATCACTTATCCGTTCAGTGCCCAGAAGATGGCGCGGATCAAGGCGCTGTTCTACGGCGGCGACTGGCAGGTCACAGCCTTGCCAGGCTACGGCCCCGGCAGCCGTGCCAACCCGTTCGCGACATTCGAAGCGATCCCGGCCAAAGCGCGTTACCAATTCATGCTCGATAACGCCGAGTACTTCGTGCGTACCTTCATTCGCGGGCCGGTGTGCCGTGGGCAGATCGCCACGGACGTGATCCGCGATAACTTCTGGACGCTGTTCCAGGACCCCGACCACGACCTGTACATCACCGATGCGCGTTATCGCGGCCAGGCCACGCCGTTGCTGGCCATGCCTGGGCAGAATGACGACGTCGGCAGTGTACTGAGCCTGTGGCTGGCGTATCGCGACAAGCGCAACCAGTACGAAGCCCTGCGCCGCGACAACTATGCAGACCTGCCGGCGCCGAGCTGGTCGACATTGTGGGCGGGCAATGACAACGCCTTGCTGAGTATTTTCCGCCATTTCGACAGCGCCTCGGTGACCAAGGGCCTGATTGGCGAGGTGCCGCAAACGATGTGGTTGTTCGATTACCCACTGCTGGAGCGCACCTATTACCAGTTGGCGGTGAATTTCGATGTGTTCGGCAACGTCTCGCACCAGGCCCAGACCCGGCTGTATTTCGACCTGATCCGCAACGGCGCCGAGCAGAACTTCCTGCGCTTGATGCCAGCGGATACCCGCGAAGACTTCATGGACGACTGGTACCAGAACAGCGGCAAGCTCAAGTTGTGGCTGGACTACGAGGCGATTGACGATGACAAGGCCAGTGGTTTGCACCTGAGCGAGAAGGACCCCAAGCGTGACTTCGCCGACCAGTTGCTGACCCGCTACGGCCATTTGAACGCCAGCCCCGACCCGATCAACCGCTGCAGCGGCGCGTTCTGCTCCCGCGACGGCATCGACCCGGCCTTGCAGGATGCCGAGCAAGCCCTGAGCCGCCTGACCTCTCGCCCGGCGGCGGGGCTCAAGGTGATCGAGCAATTACCCGAAGCCACCATGCTGCGCATCGAAACCGCCAGCGGCAAGCGCGAGGTCTACAGCCTGCTGCGCAACCGTGCCCACAGTAACGTGGCGTTCCTGCTGGGTGAGGCGTATCGCTATCAGCCGGGCCTGGACACAGTGACGATCTACCCAGGCGTGCTCAGCAGCTACCCGAACTTCATGTTCAATATCCCGGCCCGGCAAGTGCCTGAGTTTGTCGCGCAAATGGAGCAAGCCAAGGACGCCAAGAGCTTCGAGAAAATCGTCGATCGCTGGGGTGTACGTCGCAGTCACCCGCTGTTCTGGCAGTACTTCCATGACTTGTCGCGGTATATCCACGAAACCACGCCGGTGGAAGAGGGCGTATTGGACATGAACCGCTACGAGAACCTATAACTACCGCTATTGATCCGGTCATTTCTCCATGCGGGGGCTGAAGCAGTCGGATATCTACCTACGGATTGGAAAGGGGATGCCGATGTTGATTTCAGTGCAGTTGCTACGCGCGTTGGCGGCATGGCTGGTTGTGGGGCACCACGTTATGCAGCTGTTTTTCAACTTCGAGGTCCACAACGCGTTGGAGGACCTGTTAGTCGAAAAGGGCGGCGCTGGCGTGGATGTGTTCTTCGTCATCAGCGGCTTGGTGATTTTCCTCGCAACTGCCGATAAAGCGCTGACACCTTGGCGTTTCATGCTGATGCGCGTAGCCAGGATTGCGCCGGCCTATTGGTTCTATACCGTACTGTTGGCCGTGCTGGCGGCGGCCATGCCTTCGATGTTTGCAGACGTTGAGCTCGAACTCGGCCATATACTCCTTTCAATGCTCTTTATCCCAGCGCAAAACCCCGCGGGCTATGGCGTCTATCCCTTGCTGGACGTGGGCTGGACGCTGAATTTCGAGATGCTGTTCTACTGTCTGTTTGCGGCTGCCTTGTTAGTGGGGCAAGCCTATCGGCTATGGGTGGTGGCGGTGTTGCTGTATCTGCTGTGTTACGTCATTGGCCCCGCCTTCGATTTGGCCGATGGGTTTTACCGTAATGACATTGTCCTGGAGTTTCTCATGGGCGTGGCGATCGGCATGCTGTATCGCCGCGGCCTGTGCCGGGCCAGGCCGTGGTTGGCGTTGCTGGGGATCATGGCGGCACTGGCGGCGATCTATCACGGCGCGGATGTCCCCCGTGCGTTGGAATGGGGCCTGCCCAGCGCTGTGCTGGTGATCAGTTGTGTGGCGCTGGAGCCGTATTTGCGCGGCTCGCGCGTTATAAAAATGCTGGGGGATTGTTCCTACTCGGTGTACCTGCTTCATGTCCTGGTGCTGTGCGCGGGGCGCTGGGCCATCGAGCAACGTGGGGTAGACCCCTACACCATGGTGCCTGTGTGTATCGTCATCATTGCGCTGGGCGCATTCGCCAGCTACCACGTGTTGGAGAGGGGCACGCACCGCAGGCTCAAACGCTGGTTTGGCATTGATGACGCGATACCCTCTCGGCAAGCTCATTAGGGCTGAGTTTCAGGGCCTCATGTACTTCCAGTAGGCTTTCCCGTAATCCATCAGCAACTCGGTCCCGGCAGGGATATCTCGCCAAGCGATTAAAAACACCATGTACTTGCCTACATACAGGGCGCCGACATTTTCAATGCCGACATCGGGCAGGTTCGGCACCTTGACCGCATTGATCAGGCTCAGCGTACTGCTGTTGCCGTGGCCGCTGATGGTCGCGCCTTGGGTGTTGGTCTGGAATAAATACGTACCGACGGCCGCCTCGCCTTTTTCGAGAATCTCGGCATTGATCGAGGCTTGATCCCGATGCAGCTTGCCGGTGTACGGCCCAAGGACATCGAAGCGCTTTATATCGGTCTTGGCCACCACCGACAGGCCTCGCTCCGGGCCATTTGCCAGTTTCTTGACCTCCAACAGCCGATCAAGGCGGCGATGATGGCTGCCCTCCTTGGAGATCCATTCTCGGATACTTTTGGTCGCAGCTTCTTTGACTTCGACGTGTTGCAGGCCAGTGAACTCGTCAAAAAAACGGTTGGCGTCGGTAATCTCGATGGTGTGCAGCGGGCCTTCAAGCTCGAGGGTCAAGCTGCGCCTGACGTCGGTCGGATCTTGCAAAATTGCCGCGTTGTTGTTGATTTTATGATCAAAAGAGCCTGTGATCGAGGTTGATCGGCGCCGCGTGGGTGGGGTGTTGTCTTCCAGGCGCGGGCGTTTTGAACTGCCTGCGGTAGGGGGCGGTGCAGGCCGTTTCCTGGCGACCGGCTGGTCCAGCGGGCTTCTTTGTCCGAACAGCCACATCTCCCGACCTGCGCGGGTCATGCTGCCATTGTCATTGACGTAACTGCGCCATATCACCGGGTTGAGGTTTTTGGCTTCGACAAACGAGAGCATCGAGACCCGTGAATTGGCAGCGTTGTAGTGTTTGTTCCAGGCTTTCAAGTGCTCGGGCGTCAGCACATCGAAGTCGCCGCCGCTGGCATACTTGGCCAGCACCTTGCCTGCCGCCCGGTAGCTGCCGTCCAGGTTGACATGCTCGGCAAAGTCCACCGGGTCAAGGTTGTGGTCGGCGGCGAAGCCTTCAAGGGTGAGGCTGTTGCGCTCACGTTGGGATACCTTGCTCCAGCGCTCCAGGTGGTCGTAGGTCACGCTGGAACGGGCGGTTCCCACACGGTCGAGCATCTGTTGGCCTCTGCGCGTCAGGGTGTTGCGGCTGTTGACGAACTGGCGAAATGCAGTGGGGTTCAGGTTGTAAGTGCTGACGAAGGTGTCCATGGTTTTTTTCAGGGCCTCTTCGCTGGCCTCGGTCCATTTCAACAGTATCGATGGCGTTACCACGTTGGATGCATCCGGCGCGCCGCCTGCCAGTTTGATCTGGCTTGAGTACCAGTGACCGGGCTCGACCGAGGACAGCGTGATCGATAAGTCGCGGTTGGTCTTTGGATTGACCAGTACGATCGAAAAGCTGTTGTCGGCGCCTGCGGCGGTCTCCTGAATAAACCCGTAGGAATTGTCGCGTACCTGGTACACCGCGATCTTGCCCTTATCATCGATATTGCAGATGAACTTTTGATTGTAGTCCGCTCGGGAGAAGAGGCCGCGAGCGTCGGGCGTCAGGCCCCTGATCAATTCGGGGTCGACCGCGTATCGACGGATCAACGGGCTGCTGTTGCTGATGACTGTGATCGGCTCTCGATAACGTGGCCCGAAGGCGGTATTTGAGGCGGCGTCGATCAGGCGATAATCGGGGGCGTCGAGGCTGCCGACGTTACGCATCGGGATATTGGCAAAACCGTCGACAGTAAACAGTCGATCGCCAGCCAGCAGCGGCTTCCAACTGTCAGGATCGACCGAACGCATGTGCCTGGCGGCGATTGTCCCATCGCGCAGTTGGGCGATGCCCCGTTTCGTCTGGCGCATCAGTTTGTGACCCAACTTGAGCATGCCCATGCGCGCCAGCCGGAGCAGGCTGGGCAGGGCGGCCAGGGGGTTGAATTCCTGCAGGGTGGCAATCACCAGTTTTCCCGTGAGTTTCGCCAGTTTCGGCATCGCCAGGCGCAGCCCGGTTTTGCCCGCCTGGATGAGCAGGCGGGTAGAGCCGGCCACATACCGACCCACCGGCAATGCGAAAGCCACGATGTCGATGAACAAGCTGGCGACGCCGGATTTGATGCGCTGGGGATCGCCGGAGGCGATGTCTTCGATACCGGCCCAGAACGGGACAAATATCTTGCCCCAGAACGCCAAATCTTCGAGTACCTCTGCGCCGATGTCCACTTCGCGTGTGTCTTTGCGGGTTTTTTCCAGCAGGGCTTCTTCGTCGCAAAAAAACAGCTCGCGGGCGATCATGCTCGCCAGCGCTTCACTGCGTGGCGCATACAGCGTGTTGGGCGCGAACGATGAGGGGCGCGATGTGTGCGAATCGATGCCAGGCAATGTTTCGCCGACTTGTTCAACGATCATCTCGGCCTTTTTGCCGCGCCTGGGCGCTTTGTTCTCGCGGTAGGCCTCGCGATCAAAGGGCACTTCGGTGGCCAATCTGTATTTGCACCAACTCATGGCGTCACGCAGTTCGACCACTTTGCCATTGAGCGGCAGGGTATCGATATCGCCACGTCGACGAATCACGCCGGCGAGGGGGAACACCTCGACGTAGAGGGCGCTGAAAGGATCGCGAGCCTTGACGATGCGCAGAATAAAACCCGTGCGGTAGCGAACGGCATCGGCCTTGCGTTTGGTTTCATATTCGATGGGCACCTTGTTCAGGGCCTCTCTCAATGAGTACACCGTGATTTCGTCCCGGTCCACATCCAGGGTCCAGCTACCCAGATGGGCAAGCAGGGACTGGATCAGTACCTTATAGGCGTTTCTCGGGCGCTCAAGGGCTTCACGGAAGGCTTTGTCGTACTCCGCGTCCGACGCCGAGCGCCAACGGCTGGGCAGATGGAGCGCAAGGTTCTGGACCGCGTTGAACACCTCATACTCATGCTGTTCCAGCGCGGTGACGGCCTGAGCGAGCTCCTCGCGGGAGTGGCCCGACTTTCGGCTGGCAATCAGGCCGTTGGCCTGCGCCCATTGCACGGTAGGGCCCAGCTTGGCCGCCGCGACCAGAGCCTGTTGTTTGACGTCATCGCCGCTGGCACGAAAATGCTCCGCCGTCAGGTTGAGCAGTTGCTCGAAGCTCATGTGGCGCGATGAGCCGGGCGCAAGTGTTTCGGCCAGCAGAAAACCGCTTCTGAAGTTGACCCAGGTACTGGTGGCGGCGTAGGGCAGGTCATCGGGAATATCGGCCACCCATACTTCGCTGGCGACATTGGCCTTGACCACGCACATGGCCAGTTGCGCCGCGTCAGTGCTGATCGACAAGGTGTGGTGATACTGGCTGATCAGGTCTTGGCGGACCGACTTGTAAGACGCCCCAGGCGTGATGAATAACTTCAATTCGTTATCCAACGTCGAGCGTGGGTTGGGGATGATCGTCAGCCACAGTGCGCGCCACAGCAACTTCACCAGCACCGGTTGTGGGCAGGTTTGCGCCTTTTGGCTGCCGTACCAGTCCAGCGCCTTGGCGATACGCTCGGCCAGCGCCAGGTTGCTCGGACTGTTGAGAATCTGCTCAAGCAAGACCGTCGGCGTGGTGCTGAGCATGGCCTGCTGTGATGAGGAAAAGGTCGGCGGCAGCACGCATTGGAACAGTGATTTACGGGTGTGTGTCTGGATCTCTTGGATAACAGACTTGATCTTTTTGTCAGCAGGCGCATCCAGTAAATGCTGCAGATCGCTGATGCTGCCTTCGTGGCCGAGTTTTTTCAGGGCGCAGTGTTCCTGCAAGCCATAAAGAACCGATTTCCACTGTTCGCCGGTTTTTGGATGGGACGGGAGGATGGCGTAATACTTGAGCACCAGGTCGAGCCGTACCGAACCGTCACTTTTAAGACCATTACCCACGCGCCGGTTGATATCCAGCAACACATCGACGTCGATGTACCAATAGGTGGGCACATGGCGCAGAATCACCGAACGGTCGGCGATGCTGAACGTTTCGGGAGGGTCGGGTACCGGCGAGCGGGCGCTGCTGAGTAGGGTGGAGAGCAGATCGTAAAGAAAGTCCCGGCCTAGCAGAGAATTATCCGGTTCAGGCTTGTCCCGCAGGAACTGCTGAAAGTCTTCATCGGCTTCCAGTTTTGCCAGGACCCGTAAGGCTTCCTTGCACTCGCGATTCAGCTCGGACTGCGGGGGAGGGTAGTAGTACACCTCGGCGGCGGTTACTGAACGTGAAATGTGCGCCGTCACGAACTCAATCAGATGGTCCAGGTGCGCTTGCTGTTCAGGCAAGCCGTTGAAATAGAAACTCTGCAACGCGTTGTTCATGCAATCCTCACAATCCTTGGTCGAAGAGGATTCACTATATTCAGCGCGGTTTTGCAGGTGGCCTACATAGGTAGGCATAGGTTTTCGCAGAAACCGGTAGGAGCGCCAGCGGGTTCGGTCAGCAGGATCAGGTCTTTCCCGACAAAAACACTCGGACTTTGTACCTGGGTAATAATTTGGCGTAAACTGCGGGCAAGCCTGTGAGGAGTTTCCATGACTGCCATAACCATTACCGACGCCGCCCACGATTACCTGGCTGACCTGCTGTCCAAGCAGAACACCCCGGGTATCGGCATCCGCGTCTTTATCACCCAGCCTGGCACCCAGTACGCCGAGACTTGCATTGCCTACTGCAAGCCCGGCGAAGAGAAGCCTGAAGACACCGCCCTGGGGCTCAAGAGCTTCACCGCCTACATCGACGCGTTCAGCGAAGCCTTCCTTGACGACGCCGTGGTCGACTACGCCACCGACCGTATGGGCGGCCAGTTGACCATCAAGGCCCCCAACGCCAAGGTGCCGAACGTCAATGCCGACAGCCCGGTCAATGAGCGCATCAACTACTACCTGCAAACCGAGATCAACCCTGGGCTGGCCAGCCACGGCGGCCAGGTGAGCCTGATCGACGTGGTGGAGGACGGTATCGCCGTGTTGAAGTTCGGCGGCGGCTGCCAGGGCTGTGGCCAGGCGGACGTTACGTTGAAGGAAGGTATCGAACGCACACTGCTCGAGCGCATTCCTGAGCTCAAGGGCGTACGTGACGTGACCGACCACACGCAGAAAGAAAACGCCTACTACTGAGTAAGGTGTTCACTGCGAACATAAAAAAACGGCGCCCCGTGAGCGCCGTTTTTTATGCTTAAAATTCAGTAGCTTGGGAAATATATCTAACAAAGCGGATCAGTCGGGGGAGCTGGCTGGCCCGCGATAGCCTAAGGTCTCTAAACAATTTCGCAAGTTTGTAGCAGCCGACACTCTAACCACGATGCGAAGCGAGCCGCTCTTGATCTTGATCTGCTTGTGATCTTGATCTCAGGCGCCCCGTTAAACCACGCTGGCCGGAATTCGACAGGGATTTGGGGGGTAAACCGGCAGGGATGCCGGTTTAGCCGCCCCGCGCCATGGATGGCGCGTGGCGGCGGCCCCCCAAATCCCTGGCGGATTACGGGCACACCGAGCCTAGGCGAGGTGCCGAGTGGTGGGGCAAGAGCGTTTTGCTTACTTTTGCGCTTTTCAAAAGTGAGCCGCCGTCAGGGCGGAACCCTAAGTGGCCGTTACCGCAGCAATGGATATGTACCCAATCCAACTGTGTTGACTGCCAGGCCGCCTTCGCGAGCAAGCCCGCTCCCACAGTTGGCTTTCGGAGCGTCCGGTGGATATGCACTGACTGTCGGATCGTCACGGGAGCAAGCTCCCTCGCCACAGGTTCAGCGCCGCACCAGCGCTGTATAGCTAACTACGCTGCGATGGCTCTAACCGCGTTAAGTGTGTTTCTTCAGGGCCGATAGAGGTGCGCATGCCCCGCGCGGTACAGCGACGACTCACTGAAACTATCACTGGCCAACACCCGGCCCACCACAATCAATGCCGTACGCCGGAACCCCTTGGCCGCGACTTTCTCGGCAATGTCACTCAGCGTACCCACCACCCACTCCTGATCCGGCCAGGTCGCCCTGTGCACCACGGCAATCGGGCAGTCCGCGCCATAGTGCGGCAGCAGTTCGGCGACGATCTTTTCCAAGTGATTGACCCCCAGATGAATCGCCATGGTGGTGCCATGCCGCGCCAGGCTGTCGAAGTCTTCACCGGGGGGCATGCTGGTTTTATCGGCGTAACGGGTCAGGATCACGCTCTGGGCGATGTCCGGCAGGGTCAGTTCGGTCTCCAGCAAGGCCGCGCACGCCGCAACCGCCGTCACTCCTGGAATGATCTGGAACGGGATGCCCAGCTCACGCAAATGGCGGATTTGTTCGCCAATCGCCCCATACAAGCTGGGGTCGCCGGAGTGCACCCGCGCCACATCCTGGCCTTGGGCATGGGCCGTCTTGATCAGCTCGATGATCTGCTCCAGGTGCAGTTCGGCGCTGTTGACCACCTGGAGCGCCTGGTGACCTTCCAGTACGGCGGCGGGCACCAGCGAGCCGGCGTAGATGATCACCGGGCAACTGCGGATCAGCCGCTGGCCCTTGACGGTGATCAATTCCGGGTCGCCGGGGCCGGCGCCGATAAAGTAGACGGTCATGGAGAAGTCCTGTTGAAAAACGGGCGAGCATGAAGATTGCTCATGATCGAAAGCGGCAATTATCGGGATTTTAACCTGCGCAGGCCAATGCAAGGGTGGCCTGTGCGCTTTTCTGGCGAGTGATCAGCAGGCGCGCGGGGCCATTGGACAGGTGCTCGGCCAGGGCCAGGGCGGTGCTTTCGGCCACGCCGTAACAGCCGGTGTGGGCAAAAGCCAGCGCAGAGCGATGGCTCAGCCGATGCTCATAGCCCACCAGTTGTTCGGCACTGAAACACTGCAAGGGCAGGTTCAACCGCTGGGCCAGCGCCAGCAGGCCAGGCTCATCGCGTTTGCGGTCAATGCTTGCCAGCGCAGTCACGCGTGAGCGCTCAATGCCGGCCTCGGCCAGGGCGCTGTCCAGCAACGCCAGCAGGCTGTGAACCTCACAGCCCCGCTGGCAGCCAAGCCCGACAACCAGAATCATGCCGAGTATTGGTCGTCGCGATTGCGGCGAAACAACCAGGTGCTGATCAGGCCCAGGGCCAACCAGAAGGCCACGTTGGTCAATTGCGAGGCGATCTTGAACTGCGCTTCGAGCGCCTCCGGAGCCAGCATCGAATGCACTTGCGGTTGCGGCGCGCCGATGAAGTGGGGCACGGCAAGGATCGCCAGCCCAAGGCCTTTCAATAGCCAATTGCGGCCGAATACGATCAGCGCCAGGCCGGCGGCGGTCGATGCTGCAGTGCCGATCCACCAGGTCTGGCGCAGCGTCAGGTCAGCGGCCGCGGTACCGGGCAGTTCCGGGGGCAGGCCCAGGGTGGGCGCCAGTACAAAGGTCGCGTAGCCGGCCAGGCCCCAGAGCAGGCCTTGGGCGGTGCGGGTCGGCGCGCGCAGCGTGTAGAGGCCGGCGAGCATCAGCGCAAAGCCTACTGCCACTACCAGGTTGCCGCCGGTGGTGGACAGCACGCGCTGCCAGCCATCTTCCGGCTCCCAGGCTTGGGCGTCGTGGGTGTGGGCTGCGGCGCCAGCGGCGTGCTCATGCGCCACTTCGGCGGCTGGCGGGGCTTTTTCATAGCTTTCCGCCTGCAGAATCAGCGGTGCCACCCAGAAACTTTGCAGCAGGGTCAGCAGCAGGGCCGCCAACAGCCCGGTGAAACCTGCGGTTTGCGCAATACGCTTGATCATGTCGGCAGCTCTCAATGGCACGGGAACGCGGCGCTGTGGCGGGTATCGTGGGCGGCGTTGTGCACCGCCTCGATATGCGAAAACCCGGCGAAATACACCAGGCACGCGCCCAGGATCGACGCGCCGATGGCGGCGGTCAGGCGTTGGCTGAGGGTGGCGGTGCTAGTGGCGGAGTGCGAAGTGCTGCTGATGATCGACATGGCGCGTCCCTTTCAGGTGTCAGGGTGAAACGAGCGCATGAAGACCCCACGCGCCAGGCACGCAGGGTTCGAACAGCGCCCGCCCACCGCGGGTTTGTTATCTGATTTTTTCGGGCCGGTCTCCGGGCTTGCGAGGGGCGGCTCTTGAAAGAGGCCTCCTGAAAGCGTCGCCTTCCCATGCAAACGCACAGTGGCCATGACGCTTCGCTCGCTTACCGTTGCGGGGGCAGCACCGGACTGGTCATAGGTCTATGACGCACCGGTTTCCCGTTTCACCCTGTGAAGGGCACCCGAAACAAGAGGTGTAGGAGAGCATGGGCCGGGGACGGTAGTCAAATGCTGCAAGCCCCTGTAGCCTTGCACCCTCGAGGTTCTTCGGCCCAGGCCGAAGCTAAGAAGGGAACGCGGTTCAAGCCGCGGCTGCCCCCGCAACTGTGAAGGGTTCAGTTGACTGCCACGCCACTGCCGATAGGGCGGGAAGGCGCAGTCAGCGTTGGTCGCAAGACCTGCACACCCCAAGCCAGGAGACCTGCCTCGCGACTGATTTTCCAATTCAACCGGGCGGGGTGATCCGGTGACGAAATCCGCTGCTGCGCGCCGCCGCAGGGCCTGTCGTCCCGTATGCCCGCCCCAAAGGGCATCCGATGAAAACACTGGCCAAACTTCCCGTCACCATCGTTACCGGCTTCCTCGGCTCGGGCAAAACCACGTTGTTGCGCCATATGCTCGACAACGCCCAGGGCCGTCGCATTGCGGTGATCGTCAACGAGTTCGGCGAGCTGGGCATTGACGGTGAAATCCTCAAGCAGTGTTCTATCGGTTGCACCGAAGAAGAAGCCAATGGCCGCGTCTACGAGCTGGCCAACGGTTGCCTGTGCTGCACCGTGCAGGAAGAGTTCTTCCCGGTGATGCGTGAACTGGTCGCCCGTCGCGGTGACCTGGACCATATCCTCATCGAAACCTCAGGCCTGGCCCTGCCCAAGCCATTGGTGCAAGCCTTCCAGTGGCCGGAAATCCGCAGCGCCTGCACCGTTGACGCGGTGATCACCGTGGTCGACAGCCCGGCCGTGGCTGCCGGCACCTTTGCCGCCTTCCCGGACCAGGTCGACGCCCAGCGCAAACTTGACCCCAACCTGGACCACGAATCGCCGTTGCACGAGCTGTTCGCCGACCAGTTGGCCAGCGCCGATCTGGTGATTCTCAACAAAACCGACCTGATCAGCGCCGAAGACCTGGCCCGTGTGCGCCTGGAAGTCGCCGAAGAACTGCCGCCCGCGGTGAAGATCATCGAAGCCAGCAGCGGTCGCCTGCCTCTGGACGTGCTGATCGGCCTGGGCGCTGGTTCCGAGGAGCATATCGACGGGCGTCACAGCCATCACGACCATCACCACGAAGGTGAAGACGACCACGATCACGATGCCTTCGATTCCATCTCCATCGACCTGCCCCAAGCCGATGAAGCGCTGTTGCTCGACGCCCTGACCCAATTGGTGGTGCAGCACGGCATCCTGCGTGTGAAAGGGTTCGCCGCAATCCCGAACAAACCGATGCGCCTGCTGATCCAGGGCGTGGGCACGCGCTTTGACAAGCACTTCGACCGCGCCTGGGGCGCTGACGAAGCACGCACCACGCGCCTGGTGCTGATCGGCCAGGAACTGGACGCCGTGGGCCTTGAAGCGCAACTGCGCGCCGCCCTCAGCGTTTAACCATGCACCTGCTCAGGACCCAACCCGGTGGTTTCGTCGCGGACGACAATATTGCCGACCTTGGCCAGACCCCCGCTGAACTGGTGATCCTGTGCAGCGGCGATTCCAGCCTGGCGCTGCTCGCCGAAGCCGCCCAGCAATTGCCCGAGGACTACCCCAGCCTGCGCCTGGCCAACCCGATGCAGGTGCAGAACCATGCCTCGGTCGACCTGTACGTCGACGAGGTATTGCGCCACGCCAAGGTCATTCTGCTGTCATTGCACGGCGGCATCGGCTATTGGCGTTACGGCATCGAGCGCCTGGTGGAGTTGGCCGAACGCGGCGTTACCCTGATCCTGGTGCCGGGTGACGACCGCCCCGACCCGGAACTCAGCGGCCTGAGCAGCGTTGCTGCCGAACACCGCGAGCGCCTGTGGCACTTCCTGCGCCAAGGTGGCCTGGGCAATGCCCTGGATTTTTACCACTGCCTGGCCAGTGCCCACCTGGGCCGCGACTATGCCTGGGCCGAGCCGCAAGCGCTGCCACGCACGGCGATCTATCACCCGCACACCGCCAATGCCCGCCTCAATGACTGGCAGGCCAATTGGCACGCCGATTGGCCCGTGGCTGCGGTGCTGTTCTACCGCTCCCATTTACAGGCGGCCAATACCGGTTTTATCGATGTGTTCTGCCAGCGCTTACAAGCGGCGGGCCTCAACCCGTTGCCGATTGCGGTGGCCAGTTTGAAAGAGCCCGGCTGCCTCACGGTGGTCGAGGACCTGCTGGATGACGTGCAAGCCGCGGTAATTCTGAACACCACCGGCTTTGCCCAATCGAGCCCGGAAGCCCCGCATTTACGCCCGTTTCGCCGCAATATCCCGGTGATCCAGGCGATCTGCGCCCAGGACAACCAACCCGGCTGGCAGGCCAGCGAACAAGGCCTGGGGCCACGCGACCTGGCGATGCATATCGCCTTGCCGGAGCTGGACGGGCGCATCATCAGCCGGCCGATCAGTTTCAAGGACCTGGCCTGGCGCAGCGAGCGCAGCCAGTCGGACGTGGTGTGCTACCGCGCAGCGCCCGAGCGCATGGATTTTGTCGCAGAGCTGGCACGCCGCTGGGTCGAGTTGGCGCGGGTGCCCAATGCCCAGAAACGGATTGCGTTGATCCTGGCCAACTACCCGACCCGCGACGGTCGCATCGGCAACGGCGTGGGCCTGGACACCCCGGCGGCGGCGCTGAATATCCTGCGCGCCTTGCAAACTGAAGGCTACCCGGTGGCGGATGTGCTGCCCGACAGTGGCACCGCGCTGATCCATGAACTGCTCGGCGGCGTCACCAACGACCTCGACAGCCTAGACCTGCGCCCTTGCCATCAAAGCCTGGGCCTGGAGGAGTATCAGACGATGTTTGATCGCCTGCCGGCCTCCAATCGCCAGGCCGTGCTAGAACGGTGGGGCGCGCCACAAAACGATCCGATGTGCCGCGATGGCCGCATGATGATCGCTGGCCTGCGCCTGGGCCTGACCTTTGTCGGCATCCAGCCGGCCCGGGGTTACCAGGTGGATGCCAGCGCCGTGTACCACGACCCGGACCTGGTACCGCCCCATGGCTACCTGGCGTTCTATTTCTGGCTACGCCATACCTACGGCGCCCACGGCGTGATCCATGTGGGCAAGCACGGCAACCTGGAATGGCTGCCCGGCAAAGGCGTGGGCCTGTCGGAGCACTGCTGGCCGGATGCACTGCTGGGGCCGCTGCCGAATATCTACCCGTTTATCGTCAACGACCCGGGTGAGGGCGCCCAGGCCAAGCGGCGCACCCAGGCGGTGATCATCGACCACTTGATGCCGCCGCTGACCCGCGCCGAAACCTACGGCCCGCTGCGTGACCTTGAGTTGCTGGCCGACGAATATTACGAAGCGCAATTGCTCGACCCGCGCCGTGCCCTGGAGCTGCAAAAAGACATCCTCAAGCTGGTGCGCGAAACCCGTATCGACCAGGAGTTGGAATTGGGCAGTGAGGCGGACGCGGCGGTGTGGCTGCCGCGCCTGGATACCTACCTGTGCGACTTGAAGGAATCGCAGATCCGCGATGGCCTGCATATTTTTGGCGAGTCGCCCGAGGGCCGTTTGCGTATCGACACCTTGCTGGCGCTGTTGCGCATTCCCCGTGGCGATGGCCGGGGCCCGCAGTCGAGCCTGCTGCGCGTGTTGGCCAAGGCGTTCGACCTGGGGTTTGATCCGCTCGATTGTGCACTGGCCGAGCCCTGGACGGGTCGGCGCCCGTTGGTGTTGCAGAAGATTGACGATCAGCTGTGGCGCACCGCCGGGGATACCCGTGAACGTCTGGAGTTGTACGCAGCGCGCTTGATCGAGCAGGCATTGGAAGGCCCCATCGAGCAGTTGGAAGAGCCCGGTTGGCACGAGGTGAAGTCGGTGATCGAAAGCCTGCGCATTGTCGTCGCGCCACGCCTGGATGCGTGCGGCCCAGCGGAGATGCGCGGCTTGCTCGACGCCTTGACTGGGCGCTTCGTCCCAGCGGGGCCCAGTGGCGCGCCGAGTCGCGGTCGGCTGGATGTGCTGCCCACAGGGCGTAACTTCTTTACCGTGGACGTGCGCAACCTGCCAACCACCACGGCCTGGCGCATCGGGTTTCAGTCGGCCAATCTGATTCTTGAGCGGCACCTGCAAGACCACGGCGACCATCTGCGCCAGCTGGGCCTGTCGGTGTGGGGCACTGCCACGATGCGCACTGGCGGTGACGATATTGCCCAGGCCATGGCGCTGATGGGCGTGCGCCCGGTATGGGCCACCGGCAGCCAGCGGGTGGACGACTTTGAAATACTGCCGATCAGCCTTCTGGACCGTCCGCGTGTGGACGTGACCCTGCGCGTGTCCGGGTTCTTCCGCGATGCGTTTGCCAACCTGATCCGCCTGTTCGATGCGGCGGTGCAGGCGGTGGCGGCGCTGGATGAACCCGACGACATGAACCCGCTGGCCGCCAAGGTGCGCAGCGAACGCCAAGCGTTGCTTGAGTCGGGCCTGGATGAAGCTGCAGCGGCCAAGCAGGCCGGCTGGCGCATCTTTGGCGCCAAGCCGGGCGCCTATGGCGCAGGCGTGCAGGGCGCGATTGACGGGCGCTTGTGGCAGAGCCGCGAGGACTTGGCCGAGGTCTACCTGAACTGGGGCGGTTACGCCTACGGTGGCTCCGATGAAGGCACCGCAGCCCGCGAGCAATTTGCCCAGCGTTTGAGCCAGGTGCAGGCGGTGTTGCAGAACCAGGACAATCGGGAGCACGACTTGCTCGACTCCAACGACTACTACCAATTCCAGGGCGGCATGCTGGCCGCCGTGGAAACCCTGAGCGGTGACAAGGCCGCCAGCTACCATGGCGACCATAGCCAGCCTGACTTGCCGAAAATCCGCACCTTGAAGGAAGAGCTCAACCGGGTGATCCGCTCCCGTGCGGCCAACCCCAAGTGGATCGAAGGCGTGAAGCGCCATGGCTATAAAGGCGCGTTTGAAATGGCCGCGACCGTGGACAACCTGTTCGCCTTCGACGCCACCACCGCGCTGATTGACGACCACCAATACGCCTTGCTCGCCGATGCCTACCTGCTGGACCCTGACACCCGTGCCTTTGTGCAACAGCACAACCCCGATGCCCTGCGCGACATGACCGAACGCATGCTCGAAGCCCAACAACGTGGCTTGTGGCAGGCACCGGGGGCGTACCGCGAAGCCTTGGAAAACCTATTGCTGGACATAGAAGAAGACAGCTGAGTGATCGTTCCCACGCTCCGCGTGGGAATGCAGCCCGTGACGCTCTGCGTCACAAAAACGGACGCCGAGCGTCCAGCGAAGCGTTCCCACGCGGGAGCGTTGGAACGAGCTATTAAGAGTTGACTATGACTGATACTCCCCATTTCCCGCTGTCCGCCGTGGTCGGCGCTGATGACTTGAAGCTGGCGCTGTGCCTGGCCGCCATCGACCCGAAGATCGGCGGCGTGCTGATCGAAGGGCCACGGGGCATGGCCAAGTCCACTCTGGCCCGTGGGCTGGCGGACCTGCTGGCCAGCGGGCAGTTTGTGACCTTGCCCCTGGGCGCGACCGAAGAACGCCTGGTCGGCACCCTGGACCTGGACGCTGCACTGGGCGAAGGCCGCGCACAATTCTCCCCCGGCGTGTTGGCCAAGGCCGATGGCGGCGTGTTGTACGTGGATGAAGTCAACCTGCTGGCCGACCACTTGGTGGACTTGCTGTTGGACGTGGCCGCCAGCGGCACCAACCTGATCGAGCGCGACGGGATTTCCCATCGCCATGCGGCGCGCTTTGTGCTGATCGGCACCATGAACCCGGAGGAGGGCGAGTTGCGTCCGCAGTTGCTCGACCGCTTCGGCTTCAACGTGGCGTTGAGCGGGCAGACCTTGCCCGCCGAGCGTGGGCAGATCATCCGTCGCCGCCTGGATTTCGACACCGACCCAGCGGCGTTCTGCGCGCAGTGGGCGCCAGCCCAAGCCGCCTTGCGCGAACGCTGCACCCAGGCGCGGGCACGGCTCGACAGCATCGCCCTGGATGACCAGGCGCTGGCCCTCATCACCGAGCGCTGCTTTGCCGCAGCGGTCGACGGCTTGCGCGCCGACCTGGTCTGGTTGCGTGGTGCCCGTGCCCATGCGGCGTGGCGTGGTGCGGCCGCTATCGAGCAGGAAGATATCGATGCGGTGGCAGAATTTTCCTTGCGCCATCGTCGTCAGCAACAGACTCCGCCAGGCGCGCCGCCCCAGCCGAATGACGGGCCGTCGTCGTCACCCTCTGACACCTCGCCCGGGCAAGGCCAATGGGGCGATATGCCCGCACCCGCCTTGCCCACGGGCGCTCGCCGCGATGTACCCACCTGGCCAAAAAAGCCCTAGGCATCCGCCCCCGACCTGACGCGGGGGCGGATGCCCGGCCCCACGCGGGGCGATTGAACACCGGCCGGCAGGGCAAAGCCCGCAGCGCACAGCGCGGGGCGATCAATTGGCCGGGCACGTTGCTCGGCGGTCGGCCGCAATGTCGCGCGGACCTGCTGTTTCATCTGCGTAGCCGGTCAGCCCCTGAGCTGTGGCTGGTGATTGTCGATGCCTCGGCGTCCACGCGGCGCCATCGGGCGCTGACCGACGCCAAGGGGCTGTTGGCTCAGTTGTTTGACGATGCTTATCGGCAACGGGCGCGCATGGCGTTGCTCACGGCTAGCGGGCAGTCACCGAAGTGGCAAGTGCAGGGCTTGAAGGCGGCGAAAGGCTTGGCCGAGTGGTTGGCGCAGTTGGGTGCGGGCGGCGGCACGCCATTGCTGGCTGCGCTGACAGAGGCGGGGCATTGGTTGGCGGCACGGCGCAAGCGCTATCCCGCCGAGCAGCAGAAGTTGCTGGTGGTGACCGATGGACGACTCAAGGCGATGGGCGCGCTGCCGCGATTGGAGTGCCCAGGCGTATTGATTGATATCGAGCGCGGGCCGATCAGGTTGGGGCGGGCTGAGGAATTGGCGGTGGGGTTGCAGTTGGATTATCAGCACATCGATAAGCTGTAGCGCCTAGGCTAGCGCTTTCGCAGGCAAGCCAGCTCCCACATGGGGTAGGCGCTGCGGCCCATTCTGTAGGAGCGAGCTTGCTCGCGAAAACGTCAACGATAACCCGTGTTTGCTGAATGAACGCGGCGCCAGCGAGTTTTTCGCGAGCAAGCTCGCTCCTACAAAAGGCAAGCCAGCGGCGCGGTCAAAATGTGGGAGGCTTGCCTGCGATGAGCATAGGTATCTACACAACTTTGTAGCCTGTAGCAGCCGACGGTAACTACGATGCGAAGCGAGCCGCTCTTGATCTTGATCTGCTTTTGATCTTAGGCGCCCCGTTAAACCACGCTGGCCGAACGCAGGCTTGAATTCGTGGGTAACCCGGCAGGACGCCGGGTTAGCCGCCCCGCGCCATGGATGGCGCGTGGCGGCGGCCCACGGATTCAAGTCTGCGTTCGGGCACACCGAGCCCAAGCGAGGTGCCGAGTGGTGGGGCAAGAGCGTTTTGCTTACTTTTGCGCTTTTCAAAAGTGAGCCGCCGTCAGGGCGGAACCCTAAGTGGCCGTTACGCAGGAATGGATATGTACACAATCCAACTGTGTCGCCTGTCAGGCCGCCTTCGCGAGCAAGCCCGCACAGTTTGATCGCAAGGTGTCAGGTAGATAGATGTCGGCTGTCAGGCCGTCTTCGCAGGCAAGCCAGCTCCCACATTTGGATCGCGTTGCGTCAGTTAGAACAGCGTCGGCTATCCGGTCGTCACGGGAGCAAGCTCCCTCGCCACAGGTCCAGCGTCGCACCACCGTTGTGTAGATACCTATGCTGCGAAGAGGCCCTCAAACACACCACACCTGTATCAGCCTGTCCCCGGCACATTCGGCCAAAGATCGGCCACCAGAAACAACCGCTCGGCTTCTTCCCACTCCTCACCGTTGGGCACCATGCGCACCAGCAACTGCGCCGGGGCCATTGGGTCCAGGTCTGCCAGCCAACCTTGCATCTGCACCTCACTCCACACCTCATCGGCCGGGTAATGCGCGGGCGCCAGCCAGGCATGCCGGGGCAGGGGTTGCCAGCGGCCCGCGGGGCGGGTGCTGACAAAGCCCGCCCAATCGCGCTGATGCAACCAGCGCCCACGCAGGTGCTGCGGGTGAGCGCCGAGGGGGGAGTGCGCCGCGCCGGGCCAGGGGTAGAGCAGATAGCCGCCGAGCCACAAATGCGCATCGAACTGTTGGATATCCAACGCCGCCAAGGCCTCGCGGCTTTCTGCCCGCGCGGAGATCGGCAATTGATGCTGGGCCAGGTGCGCCAGTTTGCGGTCCAGCCGGTCATGGCAGCCAGGCCCCAGCCATTGCGCGGCGTCCTGACCGTTGCCGTCCTGCGGGCCCAGGTAGAGTTTGATCGCCAGCTCCAGGTGGTGCACGCCATCGCGGTCGCGCACCAGCATGTCCAGCTCGCCCAGGGTATGCCCGGCACGGCGGATCGGCAGGTTGGCGGCCAGTAACTCCACGCCTGGCGCATGCTGCACCGCGAATTGCCATAAGCGTTCGTAATACAGGCCCAGGCGCCGGGTGCGTGACAGGCTCAGCCACTGCTGCAACGCGCTGCTGTCCTGGTCCAGCTGGCGCAACCAGGCTTCGAGCTGGTGAGGGGCCTGCACCCAGTCACTGCCGGCCAGCGGGTGGCGCTGGGGCCAAGGCGTCTGCGCCAGCATCGGAGGCGCGAGCATCACCCACGCCAGATCGCGCACCTCGGGGTGGCGCAGTTGGCGGGGCAGGGTGTGCAAGTCGGGGAATGGCGTCATGTTCCGAGCATAGCCTTTTCAGCGTGCGCAAGGTGCCTGAGAACCATTGTCATCAAGGCGTGGCGGCGACAAAGGATTTTGCCTGAGGCGGCCTTTCGCCCATAATCGCTCTTTTTGCCTCACCCCAGATTCCGCAGGAGCCCCATGGAGCACTTTCGCAATATCGGCATTATCGGTCGCCTGGGCAGTACCCAGGTGTTGGACACCGTCCGCCGGCTGAAGAAGTTTCTGCTCGAGCGCCACCTGCATGTGATCCTCGAAGACACCATCGCTGAAATCCTCCCCGGCCACGGCCTGCAAACTTCGTCGCGCAAGATGCTTGGCGAGGTGTGCGACATGGTCATCGTGGTCGGCGGCGATGGCAGCCTGCTCGGCGCTGCCCGGGCGCTGGCGCGGCATAATGTGCCGGTGCTGGGGATCAACCGCGGCAGCCTGGGGTTCCTCACCGACATCCGCCCCGATGAGCTGGAAGTCGAAGTGGCCAAGGTGCTCGACGGTCATTACCTGGTGGAGAACCGCTTCCTGTTGCAAGCCGAAGTGCGCCGCCACGGCGAGGCGATCGGCCAGGGCGATGCCCTCAACGATGTGGTGCTGCACCCCGGCAAGTCCACGCGCATGATCGAATTCGAGCTGTACATCGACGGCCAGTTCGTGTGCAGCCAGAAGGCCGACGGCCTGATCGTCGCCACGCCCACAGGTTCCACCGCCTACGCGCTGTCGGCCGGCGGCCCGATCATGCACCCCAAGCTCGATGCCATTGTGATCGTGCCGATGTACCCCCATATGTTGTCCAGTCGGCCAATTGTGGTCGATGGCAACAGTGAGCTGAAAATCGTGGTGTCCAAAGACATGCAAATCTACCCGCAAGTCTCCTGCGACGGGCAGAACCATTTCACCTGCGCCCCCGGTGACACCATCACCGTGAGCAAGAAGGCACAGAAGTTGCGCTTGATCCACCCGCTGGATCACAACTACTACGAAGTGTGCCGCACCAAGTTGGGCTGGGGCAGCCGCTTGGGAGGTGGAGGCGACTGATGCTCGATCCCGCGCGTAGCTACGACCTGATTGGTGACGTGCACGGTTGCGCTCATACCCTTGAGCACTTGCTCGACCAAATGGGTTACCACAAGCAGGGCGGCACCTGGCGCCATCCGTCACGCATGGCCGTGTTCCTGGGCGATATCATCGACCGTGGCCCACGCATCCGCGAGGCGCTGCATATCGTCCACGATATGACCGAGGCCGGCCAGGCGCTGTGCATCATGGGCAACCACGAGTTCAATGCGCTGGGCTGGACCACGCCGGCCCCGCCGGGCAGCGGCAAGCAGTTTGTGCGTGAGCATAACCCGCGCCACGCCCGCTTGATCCACGAGACCCTGACCCAGTTCGAACACCACCCGGCCGATTGGCACGACTTCCTCGGCTGGTTCTACGACATGCCGCTCTTTGTCGACGCCGGGCGTTTTCGCGTGGTGCACGCGTGCTGGGATGAAGGCTTCATCAAGCCGTTGCGCGCCACCTTCCCGGACGGCTGCATCGACCAACACTTCCTGCAAGCCGCTGCCGTACCGGGCAGTTTCGCCTGCAACGCGTTCGATCGCCTGTTGCGCGGCACCGATATGCGCCTGCCCGACGGCCTGACGTTGACCGGTGGCGATGGCCTGACGCGTTCGTTTTTCCGCACCAAGTTCTGGGAAGACGACCCCAAGACCTACGGCGACATCGTGTTCCAGCCCGACGCCTTGCCGGAGCCGGTGGCGCGCACGCCGTTGTCGTCCACACAAAAGAATTCCCTGCTGCGCTACGGCGTCGATGAGCCGCTGTTGTTCGTCGGCCACTACTGGCGCAGCGGCAAACCGGCGCCGATCCGCCCGAACCTGGCCTGCCTGGACTACAGCGCCGTGCTCTACGGCAAGCTGGTGGCGTATCGACTCGACCAGGAAACCCAACTGGATCCGCATAAATTCGTATGGGTCGACGTTGAGCGACCAGAGGCCATCCCATGAGTACCGTAGCTGTATTGCGCTTGCCCCTGAGCGTCGACCTGGGCGGCTTCGTCAAGTTGCTGCACCGCATGCAGGTGCCGCACCGCGTCAGCGAGGAGGCGGGTGAACAGGTGCTGTGGGTGCCCGAGGCCATCAGTGACGACGTGCGCGTGTTGTATCAACGTTTCCCCGCTGGCGACCCGGACCAGCAACTGGACATTCCCGAGCAGGCGAGCGTTGCGCGGCCAGGTTTTGTCCAGCAGGTGCGCCACAGCCCGGTCACCGCGCTGGTGCTGTTGGCCAGTCTCATCGTCGCTGCCGTGACCTTGCTGGGTGAAAACCTGCAAACCATGGCCTGGCTGACCTTCCTGCCGTTCCGCGTGCTGGGCGAGTACATCCAGTTCACGCCGCTGGCCGACACCCTGGCCTCGGGGCAGTGGTGGCGCCTGGTCACGCCGATGCTGATCCACTTCGGCATCCTGCATCTGGCCATGAACGGCATGTGGTACTGGGAGCTGGGCCGGCGCATTGAAGCGCGCCAGGGCGGTATCAACCTGCTGGGCCTGACCCTGTTGTTCAGCCTGGCCTCCAACTACGCGCAATACGCCTACGGTGGCCCCGGTTTGTTTGGCGGCTTGTCCGGCGTGTTGTACGGCCTGCTCGGGCACTGCTGGATCTTTCAATTATTGTCGCCTAACCCGGCCTATCGCCTGCCCCGTGGGGTGCTGGTGATGATGCTGGTGTGGTTGCTGCTCTGCCTGTCGGGGCTGGTCTCGATGATCGGTTTCGGCGAAATCGCCAACGCGGCCCATGTGGGCGGCTTGGTCATCGGTTGCTTGACGGGTTTGCTCGGCGGTTTGTACAACCGTCGCAAAGCGTCTCTTTGATAAGGAAGAGCCTTATGTCCTCTTTTGCTGAAATGATCGAAAACATCACCCCGGACATCTACGAGAGCCTCAAGCTCGCGGTAGAGATCGGCAAATGGTCCGATGGCCGCAAGCTCACCGCCGAGCAGCGCGAGCTGTCGTTGCAAGCGGTGATCGCCTGGGAAATCCAGAACCTGCCCGAAGACCAGCGCACCGGCTATATGGGCCCGCAGGAATGCGCGTCGAAATCGGCACCGGTACCCAACATCCTGTTCAAGTCGGATGCGATCCATTGATTGAAATTGGTCGCGGTGCAGTCAGCAAAATGTCGGCGCAACTCGGTGAGCCGACCGTTCAATACGCCTTTCGCTTAGGAAGCACTGAGGTGCCGGTCAATCCGCTGATCGGCACCCATGTACGCCTGGAGTACCTGGGCGCGATTCATTGCAGCCATTGCGGGCGCAAGACCAAGACCAGCTTCAGCCAGGGCTATTGCTACCCGTGCATGACCAAGCTGGCCCAGTGTGACCTGTGCATCATGAGTCCCGAGCGTTGCCATTACGACGCCGGCACCTGCCGCGATCCGGGCTGGGGCGAGACATTCTGCATGACCGACCACGTGGTGTACCTGGCCAACTCGTCGGGGATCAAGGTCGGTATTACGCGTGCTACGCAGTTGCCCACCCGTTGGCTGGACCAGGGCGCCAGCCAGGCGTTGCCGATCATGCGCGTGGCGACGCGCCAGCAATCGGGCTTCGTCGAAGACCTGTTCCGCAGCCAGGTGGCCGACAAGACCAACTGGCGCGCCTTGCTCAAGGGCGATGCGCAATCGGTGGACCTCAAGCAGGTGCGTGACGAGCTGTTCGCCTCTTGCGCCGAGGGCTTGCTGGGTTTGCAGGAACGCTTTGGCCTGCAAGCCATCCAAACCATTGCCGACATCGAGCCGATTGAAATCCGCTACCCGGTCGAGCAGTATCCGACCAAGATCGTCAGCTTCAACCTGGACAAGAACCCGATTGCCGAAGGCACGCTGCTGGGGATCAAGGGCCAATACCTGATCTTCGACACCGGCGTCATCAACATTCGTAAATACACGGCCTACCAGCTCGCCGTGCATCAGTAGAAGGATCCCCAGCATGCGCACCGAACAACCGAAGATGATTTACCTTAAGGACTATCAGGCGCCGGACTACCTGATCGACGAGACGCACCTGACCTTCGAGTTGTTCGAGGACCACAGCCTGGTCCACGCGCAGCTGGTGATGCGCCGCAACCCCGAGCGCGGTACCGGACTACCACCGCTGGTGCTCGATGGCCAGCAGCTTGAGTTGTTGAGCGTCACCCTCGCGGATCAGGAGCTGACCGCAGCCGATTACCAGCTGACCGACAGCCACCTGACCGTGCAGCCAAAGAGTGAGACCTTCACCCTCGACACCACGGTCAAAATCCACCCGGAAACCAACACTGCCCTGGAAGGCTTGTACAAATCCAGCGGTATGTTCTGCACCCAGTGCGAGGCCGAAGGTTTCCGCAAGATCACCTATTACCTCGACCGCCCGGATGTGATGAGCGTGTTCACCACCACGGTGATCGCCGAGCAGCACAGCTACCCGGTGCTGTTGTCCAACGGCAACCCGATCGCCAGCGGCCCTGGTGAAGACGGCCGGCACTGGGCGACCTGGGAAGATCCGTTCAAGAAGCCGGCGTACCTGTTTGCGCTGGTGGCCGGTGACCTGTGGTGCGTCGAAGACAGCTTCACCACCATGACCAACCGCGAAGTCGCGCTGCGCATCTATGTCGAGCCGGAAAATATCGACAAGTGCCAGCACGCCATGACCAGCCTGAAAAAATCCATGCGCTGGGACGAAGAGACCTACGGCCGCGAGTACGACCTGGACATCTTCATGATCGTCGCGGTCAACGACTTCAACATGGGCGCCATGGAAAACAAGGGCCTCAACATCTTCAACTCCAGCGCCGTGCTGGCCCGCGCCGAAACGGCCACCGATGCCGCTCACCAGCGCGTCGAGGCCATTGTTGCCCACGAATACTTCCACAACTGGTCGGGCAACCGCGTGACCTGCCGCGACTGGTTCCAGCTGTCGCTCAAGGAAGGCTTCACCGTGTTCCGTGACTCGGGCTTCTCTGCCGACATGAACTCGGCCACGGTCAAGCGCATCCAGGACGTGGCGTACTTGCGTACCCATCAGTTCGCTGAAGATGCCGGCCCCATGGCCCACGCCGTGCGCCCGGACAGCTTTATCGAGATCTCCAACTTCTACACCCTGACGGTGTACGAAAAGGGCTCGGAAGTGGTCGGCATGATCCACACCTTGCTCGGCGCCGAGGGCTTTCGCAAAGGCAGCGACCTGTATTTCGAACGCCATGACGGCCAGGCCGTGACCTGCGACGACTTCATCAAGGCCATGGAAGACGCCAATGGGGCCGACCTCAGCCAGTTCAAACGCTGGTACAGCCAGGCCGGCACCCCACGTCTGGCGGTGAGCGAAGCCTACGATGCGGCGGCCAAGACCTACAGCCTGACCTTCCGCCAGAGCTGCCCGCCGACCCCGGACAAGGTCGAGAAGTTGCCCTTCGTGATCCCGGTGGAGCTGGGCTTGCTGGACGGGCAGGGCGCCGGTATTGCCTTGCGCCTGGCCGGTGAAGCAGCGGCGGGCGACACTTCGCGGGTAATCTCGGTGACCGAAGCGGAGCAGACGTTTACCTTCGTCGACATCGCTGAAAAACCCTTGCCTTCGTTGCTGCGTGGGTTCTCGGCACCGGTGAAGCTCAGCTTCCCCTACAGCCGCGATCAACTGATGTTCCTGATGCAGCACGACAGCGACGGTTTCAACCGCTGGGATGCCGGCCAGCAATTGGCCGTGCAGGTGTTGCAGGAGCTGATCGGCCAGCATCAGGCCGGCCAGCCGCTCAAACTTGATCAACGCCTGATCGACGCGTTGCGCACGGTGTTGAGCGATGAAAGCCTGGACCAGGCCATGGTCGCCGAAATGCTTTCGCTGCCGAGTGAAGCCTACCTCACGGAAATCAGCGAAGTGGCGGATGTGGATGCCATCCACGCTGCCCGCGAGTTTGCCCGCAAGCAACTGGCCGACCACCTGTTCGAAGGGTTGTGGCTGCGCTACCAGGCCAACCGCGAACTGTCCAAGCAAACGCCTTACGTGGCCGAGGCCGAGCACTTCGCCCGGCGTGCCCTGCAGAACATCGCGCTGTCGTACTTGATGCTCAGCGGCAAGCCGGAAGTATTGGCGGCCACCCTGGATCAGTTCGACACCAGCGATAACATGACCGAGCGCCTGACGGCGTTGGCGGTGCTGGTGAACTCGCCGTTTGAAGCAGAGAAAGCCCAGGCCTTGGCGGTGTTTGCCGAGAACTTCAAGGACAACCCGCTGGTCATGGACCAATGGTTCAGCGTACAGGCCGGCAGCACCCTGCCGGGCGGGCTGGCGCGGGTCAAGGCGTTGATGCAGCACCCGGCGTTCACCATCAAGAACCCCAACAAGGTGCGCGCGCTGGTGGGTGCATTTGCCGGGCAGAACCTGATCAACTTCCATGCGGCGGATGGCTCGGGTTACCGCTTCCTGGCGGACCTGGTGATCCAGCTCAATACCTTGAACCCTCAAATTGCCTCGCGCCAACTGGCGCCGTTGACCCGCTGGCGTAAGTACGACAGCGCACGGCAGGCGCTGATGAAAGCGGAGCTGGAACGCATCCTGGGCGCGGGTGAGCTGTCCAGCGATGTGTTTGAGGTGGTCAGCAAGAGCCTGGCGTAAACCTCATTGCTTTATGTAGGAGCGAGCTTGCTCGCGAGAAACTCACAGGCGCCGCGTTCATTCAGGAAGCACGCGTCATCGTTGACGTTTTTCGCGAGCAAGCTCGCTCCTACAGACGGCAGGATTAATCCCTGACACTAGGCCGACTCATAACTTCGGCGTGTACGCTCTATCTCTTCGACCAACCGGTCAATGCCCGCCAACCGCGCCCGGTTGTCATGATCCCAGGGATGAAAGCCCGGCTTGAAGTAATGCAGCCACGGCCGGAACATCCGTGGAAACACGCCTTTGGGCCCATACAAGAATTTAACCATGCGCCACAGCCCCTTCAGCGTGCCACCCGAAGTGCGGTCGGCAATCAACAGGCGCACGTGAAAATCCAGCACCACCACCCAGAACAGCACGCTGGTGGTCAGCATGGTGCCGGTGCGCAGCAGGTAACGCGCAGGCCCTGGCTTGATCACGGTGTTCCACACATCGAACGCCACGGCTTTATGTTCGGTTTCTTCCAGGGCGTGCCAGTACCACATCTGCTGGTAACCCTTGAGTGAGTCGCCAAAGCGCGACGGGTCGCTCAGCAGGATTTCCGCGAGCATCGCGGTGTAGTGTTCCAAGGCGATGGTCACCGCCAGGTTGAACGACGGCGGCAGGTGTTTTTTCTGCAGGTCGAGGAAGAACTTCAAGCGTCGGTCGAGGGTGTGCGCTGGTAGGCCGGCGGCTTGCAGCAAATCGTTGTAGGCCACGTGCTCGCGGCTGTGCATGGCCTCCTGGCCGATAAACCCCTGGATCTCTTTTTTCAGTTCGGCATCGTCGATCTGCCCACGGTAGTGGCGCACGCTGTCCATGAAGAACAGCTCGCCCTGGGGAAACAGCAACGACAAGGCATTGAAGAAATGGCTGACCACCGGCCCTTGTTCGTGCCAGTTCTTGATGCGCTCGGCAGGCAAGGCAAAACGGATATCGCGACGGATCGGCAACATGCTGCATGCTCCTGTTCAGAGTCGGGGCTCGTCGTTGGTTTCAAACACTGGCGTGCGCGGTTTGGGCGCCATGCGTTTGCTGGCAAACACCACCAGGGCCTGATAGGCCGCCGGCAGGCAACGGGCGAGCAGGTCGAGGAAATAGGCATCGCGGCCAATCAGCACGCGGCGCTTGTTTTTGCGTACGCCTTGCAGGATCACGTTGGCGGCCTGGTCGGCGTCGGTGATGAAGAGCTTTTCGAAATCGGCGCGGGCTTGTTGCTCGCTGTGGATGAGAAAACCGGTCATGTTCGCGTCGATGCGGCTGCTGCGGCAGATATCGGTACGAATGCCACCGGGGTGTACACAGGTAGCCGACACGCCGCAGCGTTGCAGGTCGAGTTCCTGGCGCAAGGCTTCGGTGAAACCGCGCACGGCGAACTTGGTGGCGTTGTAGCCGCTCATGCCCGGCTGGGCGAACAGGCCGAACACGCTGGACGTATTGATGATATGCCCGTCGCCGCTGGCCTTGAGGTACGGCAGGAATGCCTTGGTGCCATGCACCACTCCCCAGAAGTTGATGCCGACGATCCATTCCAGGTCGGCGTAATCCACCCCTTCGACGGTGCTCGACAGCGCCACCCCGGCATTGTTGAAGACCAGGTTGACCTGGCCGTGCTCGGCCGCGCAGCGCGCTGCCCACTCCTGCATGGCTTGGCGGTCGGAGACGTCCAGCACCTGGGTGGTGACGGTAACCGGCGACAAAGTCGAGGCGCGGATCAGGTCCTGAGTCTGTTCCAGGCCCTGGCTGTTTTTGTCTGCCAGCGCCAGGTGGCACCCTTCCCGGGCCAGGGCCAAGGCCAGTGCGCGGCCCATGCCGGAAGCCGCGCCGGTGATCGCCGCGACGCGGCCGTTGAATGACTTCATGACAGGCTGCCTTCTGTGGTGGAGTGGGGCGTTGCAACCGCACGCGGGAGGGCGGGCGCCGGCGCCTGGCTGACGCTGTAGTCCTTGAGGGCAAAATGCCGGGTGACCTGTTTGAAGCGCCAGGTCGAGTCGGGCCACAGCGTGGTGTTCTTGCCGGTGCGCGGGTCGAGGTACCAGCTCTGGCAGCCGCCGGTGTTCCAGATGGTGCGCTTGAGCTTGTCCTGCAACTGCTGGTTGTAGGCGTGCTCCACGGCAGGTTTGACCTCCACCGTGGTGATGCGCTGGCGCTGCATGTGTTTCAGGGCATCGAGGATGTACGCGACCTGGGCCTCAATCATCAGGATCATCGAGTTATGCCCCAGGCCGGTGTTGGGGCCGACGATCAAAAACAGGTTCGGGTAGCCCGGCACGGTGGTGCCTTTATAGGCATGGGCGCCATCGCGCCAGGTGTCCATCAGGTCGATGCCGTCACGGCCGATGATGCAGCCACGGGGCAACGGGTCGCTGGCCTGGAAACCGGTGCCGAAGATCAGGCAATCGGCGGGGTGCTTGATGCCGTCGGCGGTGATCACGCCGTCGGCTTCGATGCGCAGCACGCTGTCGGTGACCACCTCGACATTGCTGCGCGAGAGCGCCGGGTAGTAATCGTTGGAGATCAGCACGCGCTTGCAGCCGATGGTGTAGTCCGGCGTCAGGGTTTTGCGCAGGGAAGGGCGGGCCACCTGTTTGCGCAGGTGACGCAGGGCGATTTTCTGCACCATTTTCATCAGGCGCGGATGCAGGGCAAAGCCCACCACGCGGCCTTCCAGTGCCCAGTAAAGTGCAGCGCGCACCAGCTTCTGGGTGAACGGGAGGTGCTTGAACAGCCACCGTTCGACCGTTGAAATCGGCCGATCAGGTTTGGGCATGATCCACGGCGGTGTGCGCTGGAACAGGTCCAGGTGCGCTACCTGCGGGGCGATCTGTGGCACGAACTGGATAGCGCTGGCACCGGTGCCGATCACCGCCACGCGCTTACCCTTCAAAGAATACTCGTGATCCCACTGCTGGGAGTGGAAACGCTTGCCCTTGAAGCTGTTCAGCCCTGGGATATCCGGCATGGCCGGGCGTGACAAGCCCCCCATGCCCGACACCAGCACCCGTGCGCTGACCTGGCGGCCGTCGCTGAAGGTCAGCTGCCACCGCTGCTGTTGTTCATCAAACACCGCACGTTGCAGGCCCATGCCGAAGCGCAGGTAGGGCACCAGCTCGAAGCGCTTGGCGCAGTCTTCCAGATAGGCGCGAATCTCGGGTTGCGCCGCGAACTGCCGCGTCCAGCTCGGGTTGGGCGCGAAGGAAAACGAATACACATGGGACTGCACGTCGCAGGCGCACCCTGGGTAGTGGTTGTCGCGCCACGTACCGCCGAGGGTCTCGGCCTGTTCGGCAACAAAGAAGTCGGTGAGCCCGGCTTCCTTGAGTTTGATCGCCATGCACAGGCCCGCGAATCCGGAGCCAATGATGGCGATGTCGATTGAGTCACGGGGGGCATTCATAGGGCTGCCTCGTCAATAAAACGCTTGGGCATCGGATGTGCTCCTGTTTTTGTTTTGTCTTTTAGATAAAACACCATTGCAAAGGAAAATTGAATTAATTATTTTAAAAAAGATTTTAAATAATCTACCTGAAAAATTCGCCTACGCTAGGACCTTGTTGCGCATGAGCGATTTGTCCGACGGACGAACGTGGTATGCATGAAGTTCAGGTCCAGGGTGTGGACGATGGCTGAGGCCAGGCCAATTCCGGTCGGGTCGCCAGCAGCAGGGAAGCAGAGGACCGAGCTATGGCTGTGGAGTGGGTTGTCGCTGCGGGTGTGCTGGTGGGCGCCAGCGCGGCGTTATGGGGCTTGAGTGCCTGGATGACGCGGCGCATTGAAGCGACCGTGCCGATCAACGGGCGCTTCGTCGAGGTGGATGGCGAGCGCTTTCATTATGTCGAAGAGGGCAAGGGCCCGCCGCTGGTGATGATCCACGGGCTGATGGGCAGCAGTCGCAACTTGACCTATACCTTGTCCGGTCAGTTGCGTGAGCACTTTCGGGTTATCAGCCTCGACCGGCCGGGCTCAGGCTATTCCACCCGGCGCAGCGGCACGCCGGCAGACTTGCCGGCCCAGGCGCGACAAATCGCGGCTTTCATCAAGACGCTGGACCTGGACAAACCGCTGGTGCTGGGGCATTCCCTGGGCGGCGCGATTGCCCTGGCGCTGGCCCTCGACCATCCCCATGCCGTCTCCGGGTTGGTGCTGGTTGCGCCCTTGACTCACCCCCAACGCATGCTGCCGCTGGTGTTTCTGTCTCTGGCCGTGCGCCCGGCCTGGCTGCGGCGCTGGGTGGCCCACACCTTGACCCTGCCCATCGGCCTGCTGACCAAAGACTCGGTGGTCAAGGGCGTATTCGCCCCGGACCCTGCGCCGCCAGACTTCGCCAGGCGTGGCGGCGGTTTGCTGGGCATGCGCCCCGACAACTTCTACGCCGCGTCCACCGAGATCAACCGGGTCAACGACCACCTGCCGGACATGGTCAAGCGCTACCCCCAACTGACCCTGCCCATCGGCCTGATCTACGGCGCGCAAGACAAGGTGCTCGACTTCCAGAAACACGGCCAGGCCCTGGCCAGCAAGGTGCCAGGGCTGAAAATGCAGGTGATCGAAGACCGCGGGCATATGTTGCCGATCACCGCCACCGAGCGCGTGGCGGCGCTGGTGGAGCAGGTGGCCAAGCGGGTTCGACCCGGTGAAAACGTCAGGCAGTTACAGCCATCGGTAGCCTTGGCGAGCAAATAACAGTGCCACCCGACTGCGGTTCATTGGTGTCGATGCCTGCCCTGAATACCTGACCAGATGGCTGAAAAGAGACTGCTCGGTCACGGAAAAAAGGGCTGGAGAAACTAGTTGACGACCTAACGATTCCGCGCTATTTATTTAAAAAAATTATTTCAATGTGTAATTTGAAATTATTTTTGAAATGCCTAAGAGCGAATAAAATAATGAAAAAAACGCCTTTTATCGCATGCATGATTTTTCGCAGCAGTCAGCTCATCGCTGCCGCATCGCCTAACGAATGTGTTCGGAGGCTGCCATGAACCAGACGCTGACAGCTGCGACCGTGTGGGCCGACGGCAAACGCCACCTGTGGTGGCTCGGCATCATGCCGCTGGCCACTCCCTTACTCTCCGGCGCCCTGGCCATCACCACAGGCGTGCAACAACTGTGGTGGGTGGGCGTACTGGTGATCTTCGGTTTGATCCCGCTGATTGACGGCCTGCTCGGCGAAGACGTCAGCAACCCGCCCGAATCTGCGGTCAGCCACCTTGAATCCCAACGCTACTATCGCTGGATCGTCTACACCGGCGTGCTGTTTGTGATTGCTTCGGTGATCATCACCGGTTGGCTCGCTGCTGGCGGTATCGACTGGATCATCAACGGCGGCCTGTTGCACGCCACGGCCACCCTGGAACCCTCGAACTGGCTGGCCAAGACCGCTGCATTCATCACCGCGCGCACCGAACTGCACGGCGAAATCAGCTGGTTGACCTATGTGGGCATGGCCATGTCCACCGGCGCCGCCACGGGTATTGCCATCAATACCGCCCATGAGCTGGGGCACAAACCCAAACCTCTGGAAGTGTTCCTGGCCAAGGTCACCCTGGCGCCGACCTTCTACGGGCACTTCTACACCGAACATAACCGTGGCCATCACGTACGGGTCGCCACCCCGGAAGACCCGGCCAGCTCGCGCCTCGGTGAAAGCTTCTGGGCCTTCCTGCCGCGTTCGGTGTGGTTCAGCGCGGTGTCGGCCTGGAACCTCGAGCGCGAATGCCTGCGCAAACTCGGCCTACCGGCGCTGCACTGGAAGAACGCCGTGCTCAGCGCCTGGATGTACAGCGTGGTGTTGTGGGGCGCGATGATTGCCTGGCTGGGGGCGGCGGTGATTCCGTTTCTGCTTATCCAGGGCATCTACGGGTTTTCATTGCTGGAAGTGGTGAATTATGTCGAGCATTACGGCCTCAAGCGTCAGAAGTTGCCCAACGGCCGTTATGAACGCTGCTCGCCGCGTCACTCGTGGAACAGTAATCGGATTGTCACCAATATCTTTCTGTTCCAGTTGCAACGGCACTCCGATCACCATGCCAACCCCACGCGTAGTTATCAGTCGCTGCGTCACTTTGATGAATCACCGCAACTTCCGTATGGCTACGCCAGCATGATTGTCTGGGCCTATGTGCCGTACTTGTGGCGGCGGCGCATGGACCATCGCGTACTCAATCACTATGCCGGTGATATCACTCTGACCAATCTTCAACCGTCAAAGCGATTGAAGTACCTGGAGAAGTACAGCGGTAGCGCCAAGCCATTTTGAGATGAAGTAAGCCTTCAGGGTGGACTCGGGATCTGTGTATCGCGCAGGCCCTTATTGCCCGGAATATTGAATGCAAGCACCTGGTTTGACCCTACAACAATAATTTCAAGGGAAGGACGTACACCATGCAAAGTTCTGCCAAGTTCACCGCCCACATCCTGTTAGCGGCCATCGGCCTGATTGTGTATCACCAGGCCCAGGCTGCGCGTATCGAACCCGCTGGCAGTGCCTTCACCGCCCAGGGGCCTATCAGCTTCTCCAAAGGCAAGCTCATCAGTGCCGATTGCACCATCAAGGTGGCCGGCAAGGTTGCAGCCGATGGTTCGTCGGTGAATGTGGACAAAGTCGAGTTCGACGGTGGCCTCAAGTGCAGCCGTGTCGAAGCCATCAACTTGCCCTGGGTGTTAATCGCCAAAGACACAAAAAGCGGCTCCATGTCGAAGATCAGCGTGGATGTGCATGCCTTTGGCCTGGGCGGCAAGTGCGGGCCTTCGACGGCCGACGGTACCTGGGATAACGCCACCGGCAAGTTGGAAGCCAGCGATGTGGCGATTGGCGAAGACTGCAAGATCAAGACGGTGTCGATCAAGATGCCGCCCAACTTCAAAGTTGTCGAATAACACGCTCCGACTGTTGTAGCGGTACATGCATTGAAATTTGGCTGGAAAAGGAAGTTCTGCAGTTTCACCGTGACCTCTCGATCATGGCCATTACCCCTGGCGAAATGAATCGCCATAACATGTGAGGAAAAACAATGAAAAGCTTGAAAACTCTCGTGTCGCTCTCTGCCTTGGCTGTTTGCATGGGTGCTGCTTCCATGGCCAATGCCTACAGCATCACGCCGGTTAATTCGAACTTTACGGCGCCTGGGACTATTTCGGTGAAGTCACCGTCGTCCTATCAGGCCACCGTTAACTGCACCGCCAACTTTACCGGCAACGTCGACGCCACTGGGGTGGCCAAGATCACCGGGGTGACGGTGAGCGGTAGCGGCCTTTGCGCATTGCCAAAAATCACTGGGTTGCCATGGACATTGACCGCCACCGGCCCAGCGGCAGGTTCGGTCGCCAATGTCGGCTATACCATCGCCTCTTCGGTCCTGTACCCAGCCTCTAACTGTGGCCCATCGACCATCACCGTGGGCTACAGCGGTGGGGTGCTGACGGCGGCCAACCAAGGGCTCAGCGGCACCTGCACCGTGGTGAGCCTGAGCGTGACCCCAAGCCCAACCTTCACCATCGTGCCTTGATGGCCGGTCGGAACACTGGGTTGATCACCTGCTGAAAGACTGGCGCCTTTACCGGGCGCCAGTTCAGGCAGTGCCGGGCAGCAAGACGAACGGGCGAGGCCGGTTCACAGGGATAACAAAAAGGAGTGCCGCATGAATAATAAGAAACAACACGTGCAGGTTTTGCTGGGGCTGGCGTTGATGGGAGGGGTAACCGCCTTCATCGCGCCTGCACAGGCTGGCGGTTTTTCAACCCCGACCTACGGCGCACCTGGTTGGGGCAGGGCGTTTGCCGGCGGCTCGTTGTTCAAGAACGACCCGAGCTCGGCTTACAACAACCCGGCCGCCATGGCGTTTGTCGAACACAATGTTGCGCAATTCACGGTCGACTATGCGCGCATCAAGATCAAGTACAAGGGCAGTGCCTCGGATTACGCCGGCAACCCGATTTCCAGTACGCCGTTGGACGAGAATGGTTTTCCCGATGGCGCCGCAACCACTGTCAATAACAACGACGGTGGCCAGGGCGGCTTCACGGCCTGGCTGCCCACCGGCTTCATGGTAATGCCCTTGGGCGACCGGTTTGCCTTCGGCTTGAGCCAAGTGGTGCCACAGGGCATGCGCTCCACCTGGAATGAAGACTCCAAACTGCGCGACTTTGCCGTGGATACCAAAATCGAAACCGTCGGGCTGACGGGCTCGCTGTCGTTTAAAGTCAACGACCAGTTCTCCGTTGGGGGCGGCATGATCGTGCAGCACAGCAAGGGCTTCGTCAGCCAGAACGTCGACCTGTTGTCCGCTGCGGCAGTGTCGGACTCCGAGCTTGGCGGGATCAACTTCCCCTCAGACGTGGGCCATGCGCTGATGCGGGTCAAGGTCGACAATATTTCCACTGGCTGGTTTGCCGGCGTGGTGTGGAAACCCACCGAGCGCGACACCCTTGGCCTGAATTACCACGCCAAGATCAAAAACAAGATGACGGGTAAGTACAACCTGTACGCCGACCAGTTTTCCTACAACCTCATGACCCAACCCAGCCCATTCGGGGGCAACGGTACGTTGGTCAACACCGCCTACCCTGGCCTGGAATTGGCCCCCAACGGTGCGCATGCAAAGGTTCAACTGGATATTCCTGCCACGGCGGGCCTGGATTGGGTGCATCAGTTCAACGATCGCCTGACCCTGGGTGCCAGCGTCACGTGGACCGAATGGTCGTCGTTCAAGGACCTGACCCTCGACTCCGGCGACATGCGCATTGTCTCTATTCCCTACAACTACAAAAACACCTGGATGTACTCCCTGGGTGGTGACTACCGTGCGACCGATGAACTGACCTTGCGTGCCGGCGTGGCTATCGACCAGACGCCTACACGTAACTCCACCCGCGATCCACGCATCCCCGATGGCGACCGTACATTCCTTTCGCTGGGGGCTGGCTACGATGTGAAGGCGGTCAAGGGCCTGAGCCTGGATGTGGCCTATTCCCATCAGTTCGTGCAGAAGGTCAATCTCAAGACCAAAAACATCGACCGGCTGGGCGGCGCAAGCCTGGATGGCAAGGCCGAGTCTTCGGGTGATGTGGTCAGTTTGTCGGCGACTTATGCGTTCTGACGGGGCCTGAGGACGATGGCGGAGGGCGGCAAGCGCATCTTGCAGCCTTCCTCCGAGGTGCGTCCTTCTACATAGCTGTGATGTGTGTCGGTGATAACAGGCTGAGGCATTCAGCCGTGTTTTTTTTGGCTTATTGATTAAATAAAAATTTCAAAACAAAATTTGAATTTGATCTTTGAAGTTTGTAGTGTGGTTTTCAGCCGCAGTTCATATCGAGCTGCCCACGCGTTTGCCACGCCCCGAATCAAGTAGAGGTATCCCCATGCTTATCTGGTTATTGGTGGGTCTCGCCGCGGCGATTGCCCTGGCGTATCGACAAGCCGCCGCCACCTTGTGGCTGGGCGCTGGCCTGGTCTGGTTGGCGGCGGGTTACCTGTTCAACGTGGTGGCCGTGCCGGGCATTACCCTGGCGGCAGTGCTGGTGGTGCTGCCCGCCGCGGTACTGGCAATCAAACCCCTGCGCCGCAAACTGTTGACCACCAAGGCCCTGGGCCTGTTTCGTACAATCATGCCGGCGATGTCCGACACCGAGCGGGCGGCCATCGAGTCCGGCACCGTGTGGTGGGATGCCGAGCTGTTCAGCGGCAAGCCCGACTGGCAGCGTCTGCTGCAAGCCGCGCCGGCCAGCCTGAGCGCCGAGGAGCAAGCCTTCCTCGACAACGAAGTCGAAACCCTGTGCGACATCGCCAACGACTGGGAAACCACGCAAGTCTGGCAGGACATGTCCCCCGAGGGCTGGCAGTACACCAAGGATGCCGGGTTCCTCGGCATGATCATTCCCAAGCAGTACGGCGGCAAAGGCTTCTCCCACTACGCCCATTCCCAAGTGGTGATGAAGCTGTCGACACGCTGCTCGGCGGCAGCGATTTCGGTGATGGTTCCCAACTCCCTGGGCCCGGCCGAGCTGTTGTTGCATTACGGCACCGACGCCCAGCGAAACTACTACCTGCCGCGCCTGGCACGCGGTGAAGACATCCCCTGTTTCGCCTTGACCAGCCCGTATGCCGGCTCCGATGCCGGCGCGATCCCCGACCTGGGCATCGTCTGCAAAGGCATGCATGAGGGCGAGGAAGTACTGGGTTTCAAAGTGACCTGGGACAAGCGCTACATCACCCTCGGCCCGATTGCCACGGTGCTGGGCCTGGCGTTCCGCGCCGAAGACCCGCAGGGCTTGCTTGGCGCGCCAGGTTCCCTGGGCATTACCTGTGCGTTGATCCCCACCTCCCATCCAGGGGTGAACAGCGGCCGGCGTCACTGGCCGTTGAATGCGGTCTTCCAGAACGGCCCAACCACCGGCAAGGATGTGTTCATTCCGTTGGAGTGGGTGATCGGTGGTCGCGAACAAATCGGCAACGGCTGGCGCATGTTGATGGAATGCCTGGCGGCAGGCCGCGCGATTTCCCTGCCATCGGCCAACGTCGGCCTGGGTAAAGTGGCGGTGCGCGGTACCACCGCCTATGCGGCGATGCGCAAGCAATTCGGCCTGCCCATCGGCAAGTTCGAAGGTGTGCAGGCGCCATTGGCGCGTATGGCCGGGCATCTGTATGCGTGTGATGCGGTGCGCAAGGTGTCGGTGGCGTCCCTGGATGCCGGCGAGAAACCCTCGGTGATCTCGGCCATTGCCAAGTACCACGTCACCGAGCGGGCGCGGATCATCGTCAACGATGGTATGGACATCGTCGCCGGCAAAGGCATCTGTATGGGCCCCAATAACTTCCTCGCCCGTGCCTACCAGCAAAGCCCCATCGCCATTACGGTGGAGGGCGCGAACATCATGACTCGCTGCCTGATCATCTTTGGGCAGGGCTTGATTCGTTGCCATCCCTACGTGTTCCGCGAGATGGAAGCGGCGCACAACCCCGACCGACGCAAGGCTTTGGAAGACTTCGACAGCGCGATGTTCGGCCATGTGAGTTTTGTAGTGGCCAACACCGTACGCGCAGCGGTGCATGCCCTGACCGGCGGGCGCCTGATTGCGGCCCCGGCCAAGACCGACCCGGCACTGGCTGCCTACTACCGCCAGGCCAATCGGCTGTCGGTGGTGCTGGCGCTGATCTCGGATGTTTCCATGGGCGTGCTGGGCGGTGCCCTCAAGCGCAAGGAAAGTATCACCGGGCGCCTGGGGGATATTTTGTCGCAGCTGTACATCCTCTCTTGCGTGCTCAAGCGTTTCGAGGATGACGGCAGGCCCCAGGCGGACTTGCCGCTGGTGCACTGGGCAGCCCAGGACGCGCTGCTGCGCGCCCATGAAGCCTTGGCCGAAGTGCTCGACAACTACCCGTCAAAACCCGCTGCGGCGGTGGTGCGCACGTTGAGTTTTCCGTTTGGCATCCCGCTGCGCAAACCGTCGGACCGCCTGTTGGCGCAGGTGGCGGAGGTGGTGCAGACCCCTGGCGAGACCCGCGACCGTTTGCTGGCCAATTCCTACATCCCGCGTCCGGAAGTCGACAAGCTGGCGTATGGCGAACTGGGGTTCCGTTTGTTGCCCCAAGTGGAGTTGATCGAGGCGCGGCTAAAACCCGCCATCAAGCAAGGTCTGCTCGGCCCGCTGCCGATTGCTGCCACGGCCTTTACCGATTGGCGCGTCAAGGCGCGGGCGCTGGACTTGATCAGCGACGACGAAGACGCCTTGCTGGCGCGCTATGTGGAGTACGCCGACCACGGTATCCAGGTGGATGACTTCCCCCAGGACTTTGGTTTGCTGGAGGCCCTGCAGCAGCGCAAGCAGGCGCTCGAGCCGGTCGCCAAGCGGCGCAGCGTCCCGGTCAATTAATAGAAACCCGGCCCCCACGTGGGAACTGGATTGCCCTAACTGTAGGAGCGAGCTTGCTCGCGAAAAACTCACAGGCGCCGCGTTCATTCAGGCAGCCCCCGTTATCGTTGACGTTTTTCGCGAGCAAGCTCGCTCCTACAGAGGGCAATCCAGTTCCCCACATTTGATCGGGTTTACCAGCCAAGAACTGTGTTGTGAGTGGAACCCTCTATGAGTGACAGCTACCTTTCGTTCGTCAATTCCCCCTGGGGTCGGCGCCTGGCCCAGGCCGTTGGCTTGCCGCAACCCTTGGCATTGCAACGGCATCGCAGCGGCCAGGCCGGCCTGGCCAACCCGGTGATCATCGCCGGGGCAGGGCGCCTGGTGGCCTCGGTGCAGCGCATCTTCAGCGCCACTGACACCGTCGCCGCGACCCCGGCGACGCTCAAGGCGCCGTCCACGGTCAAGGTGCAAGGCGCGGTGTTCGACGCCAGCGGCGTGGCCGACCTGCAACAGCTGGATGAGCTCTACCTGTTCTTTCACAGCAATGCCAAACGCCTCGGCCAGCATGGCCGGGTGGTGGTACTCGGCACGGCCCCCGAGCATTGTAACGACTTGCCCCAGGCCATCGCCCAACGCGCCCTTGAGGGCTTGGTGCGGTCGCTGGCCAAGGAGCTGCGCCGCGCGATCACCGTGCAATTGCTGTACGTGGCGCCGGGCGCCGAAGACGCGCTGGACAGCAGCCTGGGGTTTTTCCTGTCGCGTCGTTCCGCCTATGTCTCGGGGCAGGTGGTGCGCCTGGAAAAACCGGTCGATGGCCACGCCGCCGTCAACTGGGACAAACCCTTTGCTGGCAAACGCGCCCTGGTCACCGGCGCCTCCCGTGGCATCGGCCTGGCAATTGCCCAGGTGCTGGCGCGCGACGGTGCCCATGTGGTGTGCGTCGACGTGCCCCAGGCCCAGCAAGCCTTGCAACAGGCGGCGACCAGCGTAGGCGGTTCGGCGTTGCCCCTGGATATCACCGCCGCTGACACCGCCGCGCTGTTGCAAACCCACGTCAGCCAATACGGCGCCTTTGATGTGGTGGTGCACAACGCCGGGATCACCCGCGACAAGACCATCGCCAAAATGACCGAGGCCGCCTGGCGCAGTGTCCTGGCGGTCAATCTCGAAGCACCGTTGCAGCTCAGTGAGGCCTTGCTCGACAGCCAGGGCTTGAACCCCGGCGGGCGCATTGTGTGCGTGTCGTCAATTTCGGGTATCGCCGGCAACCTGGGGCAAAGCAACTACGCCACATCCAAAGCCGGGGTGATCGGCCTGGTGCAAGGCCTGGCACCGCGTGTGGCAGCCCGGCAGGTCACGGTGAACGCGGTGGCGCCCGGCTTTATCGAAACCCAGATGACCGCCAAGATCCCGCTGATGATCCGCGAAGCGGGGCGGCGCATGAATTCGTTGTCCCAGGGCGGGCAGCCCATCGACGTGGCCGAGACCATTGCCTGGCTGGCCCATCCGGCGTCGGGCGGGGTCAATGGCCAGGTGGTGCGGGTGTGCGGCCAAAGCCTGTTGGGAGCCTGACCGATGGACTACGTGACGCAGATCATCGACCCACCGCCGTCGCGCACGCAGTTGTTGCTCGACGGTCTGCGTGCCTTGCGCAAACCCAAGCTCGACGGTGCGCCGCCATTGCCTACAGCACGCCTGGTGCGCAGCGCGGTGGAGCTTTCGCCGGCCGGTATCGCCGCTTACGCACGGGCGTGCGGCTTTCGTCGCGAGCAGGGCGTGCCATTGTCCTATCCCCATGTGCTGGCGTTCCCACTGCACCTGCTGCTGATGACCCGGCCAAGCTTCCCGTACCCGGCCAGCGGCATGGTGCACCTGGCCAATCGTATTCGTCAGCACCAGCGCCTGCACGAGGGCCAGGCGCTGCGCCTGGAGGTGTGTTGCGAGCGCTGGGTGGCCCATCCGAAAGGGCAGGCCTTGAGCATCGCCACTCGGGCCTACAGCCAGGAAACCCTGGTGTGGGAAAGCGACAGTCTGTACTTGCGCCGTGACGTCAGCAATCCGGTGGGTGAACCCTGGAATGACCCTCTGCCACTGCGGGAAGACGGCCTGTTACGCACCCAGCGTTGGGTGCTGCCCGCCGACCTGGGGCGACGCTTTGCCAAGGTCTCGGGGGATTTCAACCCCATTCACACCTCAATCATCGGTGCCAAACTATTCGGCTTTCGTCGCGCCATCGCCCATGGCATGTGGACCCTGGGCCGCGCATTGGCAGCGCAACAGCCACCCGGTGGCCTGGACCAGGCTGAGGCCCATTGCGACTTCAAATTGCCGATCTTCCTGCCCGGCCAGGTCGCCCTGTGGGGGCACCCGGTGACCGGCCCACGGCGCGAGTTCGAAGTGCGCAATTTCGCCGGGGACAAGCCCCATATGCGCGGGCTATTCATTTGCAAAGAGAGCCAGCAATGAGTGACTACAGCTTTACCCCAGCCCCGACCCGCCGCGTGGCGATTATCGGCGGCAACCGTATTCCCTTTGCGCGCTCCAACACGGTGTATGCCCACGACAGTAACCAGGACCTGCTGGTCGCCGCCCTGCAAGGGTTGGTCGACCGCTACAACCTGCATGGCCAGCGTTTGGGCGAGTTTGCCGCCGGGGCGGTGATCAAGCATTCGCGGGATTTCAACCTGGCCCGCGAGGCGCTGTTGTCCACCACCTTGTCCGCGCAAACGCCGGCCTATGATGTGCAACAAGCCTGCGGCACAGGGCTTGAAGCCGCGCTGCTGGTGGCGAATAAAATCGCCCTCGGCCAGATCGAAGTGGGCGTTGCCGGTGGCGCCGACACCACTTCCGACGCGCCCATTGGCATCAACGAATCCTTGCGCCATACCTTGCTTGCGGCCAATCGCGCCAAACGCCTGGGCGACAAGCTCAAAACCTTGTTGAAAGTACGCCCCTCGATGCTGTTCAAACCGTTGCTGCCGCGCAATGGCGAGCCGCGCACCGGGCTGTCCATGGGCGAGCACTGCGAAGACATGGCCAAGCGTTGGCAGATCAAGCGCCTGGCCCAGGACGAGCTGACCCTCACCAGCCACCAGCGCCTGGATGCGGCTTATAAACGCGGCTTCTTCGACGACCTGATCAGCCCCCATCGCGGCTTGGCCCGTGACAACAACCTGCGTGCCGATATCAGCCTGGAAAAGCTCGCAGGCTTGTCGCCGGCCTTCGACCGCCAGAACGGTACGCTTACCGCCGGCAACTCCACGCCCCTGACCGATGGCGCCTCGGTGGTGCTGCTGGCCAGTGAAGAATGGGCCGCCGCCAATGGCTGGCCGGTGTTGGCCTACTTGCGCACCGGCGAAACGGCTGCGGTGAATTTTGTCGACGGCACCGAGGGCCTGCTGATGGCGCCGGCTTACGCCGTGCCACGCATGCTTGCACGTGAAGGCTTGGGTTTTGCCGACTTTGATTTCTTCGAGATCCACGAAGCGTTCGCCGCCCAGGTGTTGTGCACGCTCAAAGCTTGGGAAGACGAGCAATATTGCCGCGAACGACTCGGCCTTGATGCCCCTCTGGGCGCCATCGACCGGGCCAAGATGAACGTCAACGGCGGCTCACTGGGCTGCGGCCATCCCTTTGCGGCCACCGGTGGCCGCCAACTGGCGGCGCTGGCCAAGGCCATCCACGAACGCGGTGGCGGTCGCGGCCTGATCTCGATCTGCGCGGCGGGTGGGTTGGGCATCACCGCCATCGTCGAAAAGTAGCGCTATCAAACACAACAATAAGGACACTGCGATGAACGCTATCAGCCTAGAACACACCGAACGCATTTGGTTGAACACTTACCTGCCCGGCGTGCCGGCGGACATTGAGGCCGGGATCGAGGATTACCCGTCGCTGCGCGAAGTGTTCCTGGAGCACCTGGAAAAATTCCGTGAGCGGGTCGCCTACGTCAGCATCGGCACGGAAATGACCTATGCCGATTGGCGCACCCAGGGCATTGCCTTTGCCGCCTGGTTGCAGGGCCAGGGCGTGAAAAAGGGCGATCGCGTGGCGCTGATGATGCCCAACTGCTTGCAGTACCCGATCTGCCTGCTGGGCACGATCCTGGCTGGGGCGGTGGTGGTCAACGTCAACCCGTTGTACACCGCCCACGAACTCAAGCACCTGCTCAAGGACAGTGGCGCCGAAACCGTGGTGATCTTCGAAAATTTCGCGCATACCCTGGAAAAAGCCATGGTGGGCAGCAGCGTCAAGCGTGTGGTGGTCGCGGCCATTGGCGACTTGCTGGGTACCTTCAAGGGCGCGGCGATGAACTTCATTCTGCGCAGCGTGCAGAAGCAAGTGCCGGCCTTCACGCTGCCCGGCTCGCTGCGTTTCAACCAGGTGCTCAAACAGGGTAGGGCCATGCACCATTTGCCGGTCAGCCTGGGCCGCGAAGAACTGGCCTTTTTGCAATACACCGGCGGCACCACCGGCGATGCCAAGGGCGTGATGCTCAGCCATCGCAATATCATTGCCAACCTGCTGCAAGCCAAGGCCTGGGTCGGTGACCAGTTAAACCTGCACAAGCAGGAAACCAACGTGACCTTGCTGCCGCTGTACCACATCTTCTCCCTGACGGTGAACTGCCTGATGTTCATGTGCCTGGGTGGGCGCAATATCCTTATCGCCAACCCTCGGGACGTGAAGCGCGTGCAGATGATCCTGCGCAAGGAACGCTTCAATGGCATTGCCGGGGTGAACACGCTGTTCAATGGTTTGCTGGAAAACAAGGCGTTCTGTGCACGGGACTTTTCCGACCTGCGCCTGGTGATTGCTGGCGGCATGGCCACCCACACCGCCGTGGCCAAGCGCTGGAAGGAAGTGACCGGGCTGCCGATCATCGAAGGCTACGGGCTGACCGAGTGCTCGCCCGTGGTGAGCATCAGCCCCATTGATATTTCGCGCATGCACGAGATGGAGTTCACCGGCAGCATTGGCGTGCCGTTGCCCTCGACCTGGGTGCGCTTTGTACGCGAAGACGGCGAACTGGCGGACATCGGCGAGCAGGGCGAGTTGCAAGTACGCGGCCCGCAAGTCATGCAGGGCTACTGGCAACGACCGAAGGAAACCGCCGAGGTGCTGGATGCCGAGGGCTGGCTGTCCACCGGTGATATCGGCGTGATGGACGCACGCGGGTATATCCGCCTGGTGGACCGCAAGAAAGACATGATCCTGGTCTCGGGTTTCAACGTGTACCCCAATGAAATCGAGGACGTGGTGGCCATGCACCCTGGCGTTGCCGAAGTGGCGGCGATCGGTGTGGAAGATGCCGTGAGTGGGGAGAAGGTCAAAATCATCGTGGTGCGCAAGGATCCGACCCTGACCCAGGAGCAGATTCTTGCGCATTGCCGGGAATACCTGACGGGGTACAAGGTGCCAAAGTATGTGGAGTTTCGCACCACGGAATTGCCCAAGACAACGGTGGGCAAAGTACTTCGTCGGGCGCTGCGTTGATCTAAAGTGACGGAGACCCAAGAGTGGGGGGGATACCGCACCCTTAAACGCAAGCAGCGCAAGGTACGTGTCGACAATGGGAGGTTGTTCGATAGCTAACTGTATGCTGAGTTTGATGAGAGGATTTTTGAGGTGCTGGTGTTTTAAGTTATTAAGGTTATAACTAATGGGTATAGATGTCTGCAGGGTTTCACAGGTGTATTTAGAATGAAAGGTCTCTTAACTTAGGTGGCAGGGATGTTGCGGTTAACACTGCAATCGTGCCCTGAGGCACACTTAATGGAGATTCTTAAATGGTGAGCAAAAAATCGTCGGCCTTATTGCTTTCTGGCGCATTGTTTGGTGGTGTAATGGCTTCAACTTACGTGCGCGCAGAGACGCAGGTTTATAATCAACCTGGTACCCATTACTTCACCGCCCCACTAGGAGTTACAGTAAAAGTCACTGTGATCGGCGGTGGCGGCGGGGGTGGGGGCGGTGGGGGCGCTCTTGACCGGCTTTTGGTGAGAAGTCGTGGCGCTGGTGGCGGTGGGGGGGGCGCAGGTGGTGGTCTAGTGTGTTCGGTATCCACCGCGTCAAATCCAACCTTCACCATTACTGTCGGTAGCGGCGGCGCCGAGGGTAGCGCAGGAAAGAAAGGCAGTCACACCCAGCTCGGCACATCGGGTGGTAATGGAGGGGACGGCGCAAAAAGCATAGTTAATACAAATGACGGTGTTTATTCCGCTGATGGGGGCTCTGGTGGAGGCGGCGGCGGCGATGGTGGGCTTACAACCGCTAAACCTGGACATGGCGGAAACGGAGGCGCTGCCCACCTCCCGGAGAATCAAGGAAACAACTGTTCTACGTTTAAGATTGGGGGCGTTGGCGAAAGCGGAGGCCTTTACGGTGGCTCAGAAACTCCTGGCAATGGCGGAGACAGTTTAGGTCTGTGCAGCAACGCGGGTAAAGGTGGTAAAGGCGGCGTTGGCGGTATCGCTAACTCAAGCAGCCAGACTGGATATTCCGGCTCTCCAGGGCTCAAGGGGGGAGATGGCTGTGTCATTCTCGAATATTGACTTTCCCTTAACCGTTTTCATCAATATCGAGGCTGTAAAGAATGATTGTGGGTTCTTTATAGCCCCTGCGTATATCGTTTAAAAAAGGAAGGTATATTATGGCTCTTACTTTGGTTAATGTTTATGTGCTCCTGCGGCATGGGAAAACTATCCCAGGCCCAACACCTAATGATCCGGCCTATGGAAAGCAATACAAAACTTGGATTGATACCAGCACGACTACCGGGAAAGATCTCGCATTGATCATTGCTGGTTTGTGTGGGGCTCAGCCATTAAAAAGGTACGGCGACCAGCCCGCGTTATACTATTTTAGTAATGTTGCACCACTTGAAAAGCCTGAGGGGACGGAGTTTGTGCAAACAGCACAACAGTTGAGAGTAAGAGGCTTGCCAAATTTAATGGATGTGCCGTCCATGTCAGGAGTTCCTATTTGGGAGGTAAGCCTACTTGCAGAAAAGCAGGTTAGCGAGGCTGGTTTGATTTTTTGCCAAACGTTTCGTTATCGATACTAGTATTATATGACAAGGAGTATTTCCGGTGGTCCGCGATGCCTAGGCACTCGCGGACTAGCTGACTTTAATTTAAAGTACCGTGCCCTCTACCTCCCCAAAATTTTTGGGTTGACTGTTTTTGAGTGGCCCGTGCGCGCTGACCTTGACCCAACGTTCTTCGAGGGCTGCCACGCGAATCGCTGTCGCCAATCGCTCTATCTCCCATGCAGCCTCGAAGTCGGTGCCATCCGCACCTTGCCCCGCCAGCGCCATGATCAACTCCTGCACCTCCAGCGTCTTCAACTCGTTGTAGCCCAACTGATGCCCCGCCGCCGGGCTGAACGCCGCATAGCCGGGCAGGGCAGGGCCATCCAACAGGCGCTGGAAACCGTCCTGGCCGATGCGGCACAGGCGCAGTTCATTTAAGCGTTCCTGGTCAAACGCCAGCGTGCCTTGGGTACCGCTGATCTCGAAACTCAGATGGTTCTTGTAGCCGTGCTTGAGCCAACTGCTGCTCACCGTGCCACGGGCGCCGTTGGCGAAACGCAACAGGGCGTGCACCTGGTCATCCACGGCAATGGTTTTTGAGGTCGGGCTGCCGGCGGTGGCGGGGCGCTGGCTGTGTACGGTCTGGGTATCAGCACAAACATGGGTTACCTCGCCCACCAGATAGCGGGCCATCGACAGCAAATGGCTGCCCAGGTCGGCCAGGGCGCCGCCGGCGTGCTCCACTTCGCAGCGCCACGACCAAGGGGAAGCCGGGTCGGCCATGAAGTCTTCGCTGAACTCACCTTGAAAACTGATGATCTGGCCCAATTCGCCCCGGGCAATCATCTGCTGCGCCAGCACGATCATCGGGTTGTGCTGGTAGTTGTAGCCGACCCGAGTCACCACCCCAGCGGTATGGGCGGCGCGGCGCATGGCATCGGCTTGTTCAAGGCTGACGGCCAGAGGCTTTTCGCAATACACGGCTTTACCCGCCGCTATCGCGGCCATGGCCATGGGGTAATGCAAATGGTTGGGGGTGGTGATGGCTACGACGTCGACCTTGGGATCGTTGACCAGCGCTTGCCAGTCACCATGGGCCTGGGCAAACCCCCAGGCGCTGGCGCAACGCTGGGCGCGCTCGGTGTCGGCATCGGCCAGGGCGGCCAGCTTGAGGTGCACCGGCAGTTCAAATACCGCCCGCGCGTTATTGAACGCCAGCGCGTGGGCGCGGCCCATGAAGCCTGTGCCGATCAAGCCGATTCCGAGTTCACGCATCGTCGTGGTCCTTTGGATTATTGTTTTCAGGAAGCCTATTAATGGAATAAATATTCTCTAAATTCAATAGATGGAATAAAAATTCATTGCGCCTGATCGCTCACCACTTGATCAGCGGCCGTTCGACTTTTGTGCGACTCCAACCATTTTTGTACATGCAGTCCTTGATCAACGTTTCGCGAGGCAGGCGGTTTTTATCCGTATAGCTGTACTCGGTGTCGGTCTGTTCATTCTTTTTCCTGCAAGTGCTGTCGTCACTCGAGCAGGTTGAGCGTTTGGACGTTGCCGACGCCCTCACGTTATTGGGGGGCAGTGCCCTTAGCGCATCCGCTTCACACGCTGCTTGCTGATGCTTGCGTTGCTCGCGGGAGGCATCGGCCTTGACCCACGTTCGATCGTAGGTCGTACAGGAAACCAGAAGCAGGCAAGACACTAATAGGGTTAGGGCAGGGGGGGTCATGGCTGGCGCGTCCTTATGGCAAGGTTTGAGCGCCGATTGTGGTTCAGCTTGCAAAGGGCCAGCCAGTAAGCCGTTTCCGAATAGGCCCGTCGAAATTTCCGATATCGCACGTTAAAACGCCATCATTGCGCCGAATGCTCGGCTATTCACCCTTCGCTTTGCAGCCATCAGTTAACAAAAGATAACGTAGCGCCGATTGTCAGACGATTCCAAAGCCCGATAGGATGGCTCCTGCTTCCTCCAGGCGCTCTAGATTGCAGGTTTCAAGGTCCTGGCAGAGAAGACGACCTAACAATAATAAATGGGAGAAAGGTCTATGAGTGAGCCTGTCATGGGTTGGGTTGTTTGCCGCCCACGCGCCGCACGCAGGGTTGCGTTGCTGGCCACAGCGCTCTCGCTGCTTGCTGGCAGCGTATTGTCGCTGCCGGTGCTGGCCGCCAGCGATACCCCCGCCGCCGCAGTCTTTGCGATTGAATCCCCCAAGGCCGCCAAAGGCTTGATGATCGACGTGGTTCACGCGGGCAAGCGCCTGGTGGCGGTCGGTGATCGCGGGCATATCCTTTATTCCGATGACCAGGGCAACACCTGGGCCCAAGCCAAAGTACCCACCCGGCAACTGCTCACGGCGGTGTTTTTCGTTGATGATCAGCACGGTTGGGCCGTCGGCCATGATGCGCAGATTCTTGCCAGTACCGATGGCGGCGCCACGTGGACCCAGCAATATCAAGACCTCAAACGCGAAGCGCCGTTGCTCGATGTGTGGTTCAACGACGCCAACCACGGCCTGGCCGTGGGCGCCTACGGTGCGCTGATCGAAACCACCGACGGCGGCAAAACCTGGAACGACGTCAGCCAGCGACTCGACAACGAAGACCAGTACCACCTCAACGCCATCGCCCAGATCAAGGGCGCCGGCCTGTTTATCGTCGGTGAACAAGGCAGCATGTTTCGCTCCAGCGATGACGGCCAGACCTGGGAAAAACTCGAAGGCCCCTACGAGGGTTCACTGTTTGGCGTGATCAGCACCGCACAGCCACAGACCCTGCTGGCGTATGGTTTGCGCGGCAACCTCTACCGCTCCACTGATTTCGGCAGCACCTGGGAGCAGGTCCAATTGAACGCGGCACGTGGTGCGCTGGAGTTTGGCCTGTCGGGTGCGACCTTGCTGGAGGACGGTTCTATCGTCGTGGTCGGCAACGGCGGCAGCGTCGTGGTCAGCCATGACGACGGCCAGACCTTCAGTGTGTTCAATCGCCCAGACCGCATTTCACTCTCGGCGGTCACGGCGGCAGGCAATGGCAATTTGATCCTCGCGGGGCAGGGTGGCGTGCGGGTTGCCACATCGGCCGGCGCAGAGCTCTCAAAATAATAAGAAGGCGGGGATTCAATGAGCAGTCATCACAACGATAAAGCGACCTTTCTTGAGCGTCTGATCTTCAACAATCGCCCGGCGGTGATCGTCATCTGCCTGCTGGTGAGCCTCTTCCTGTTCTGGCAGGCGACCTTGATTCGCCCGTCCACCAGCTTTGAAAAGATGATCCCCCTCAAGCACCCCTTCATCGAAAAAATGATGGAGCACCGCAACGATTTGGCCAACCTGGGCAACACCGTGCGTATTTCGGTGGAGGCCAAGGATGGCGACATCTTCACCAAGGAGTACATGGAGACCCTGCGCCAGATCCACGACGAGGTGTTCTACATCTCCGGTGTGGACCGCTCGGGCCTCAAGTCGCTGTGGAGCCCCAGCGTGCGCTGGACCGAAGTGACCGAAGAAGGGTTTGCCGGCGGGGAGGTCATCCCGCAGAGCTACAACGGTTCGCCACAAAGCCTCGACCAGTTGCGCAATAACGTGCTCAAGTCCGGCCAGGTCGGGCGGCTGGTGGCCAATGACTTCAAGTCGAGCATCGTTGATATCCCGCTGTTGGAGTCCTACCCGGACCCGCAAGACCAGGGCAAGTTGCTGGCCCTGGACTACCGCAAGTTCTCCCATGAACTCGAAGACAAGATTCGCGACAAGTTCGAAACCCAGAACCCCAACGTCAAGATTCATATTGTCGGCTTTGCCAAAAAGGTTGGCGACCTGATCGACGGCCTGGTGATGGTGGTGCTGTTCTTCGGCGTTGCGTTTGTCATCACCCTGGTTCTGCTGCTGTGGTTCACCAACTGCCTGCGCAGCACCATTGCGGTGTTGAGTACGACATTGGTGGCGGTGGTCTGGCAACTCGGGTTGATGCACTTCTTCGGTTTCGGGCTGGACCCGTATTCCATGCTGGTGCCGTTCCTGATATTCGCCATCGGCATTTCCCATGGGGTGCAGAAGATCAACGGCATTGCCCTGCAATCCAGCGAAGCAGACAACGCCCTGACCGCCGCGCGGCGTACCTTCCGACAACTGTTCCTGCCGGGGATGATCGCCATTCTGGCGGATGCGGTAGGCTTCATCACGCTGCTGATCATCGACATCGGTGTGATCCGCGAACTGGCCATCGGCGCGTCCATCGGCGTGGCGGTCATTGTGTTCACTAACCTGATCCTGCTGCCGGTCGCGATTTCCTACGTGGGCATCAGCAAACGCGCCATCGCCAAGAGCAAGAAAGACGCGAACCGCGAACATAGCTTCTGGCGCCTGCTGTCCAAATTCGCCAGCCCGAAAGTCGCGCCGGTTTCGGTGTTCCTGGCCCTGATCGCCTTTGGTGGCGGCCTCTGGTACAGCCAGAACCTGAAGATCGGTGATCTGGACCAAGGCGCACCGGAACTGCGCCCGGACTCGCGCTACAACAAGGACAACAACTTCATCATCAGCAATTACTCCACCAGTTCCGACGTGCTGGTGGTGATGGTCAAGACCAAGGCCGAAGGCTGCTCGCGCTATGAAGCCATGGCGCCCATCGACCAGTTGATGTGGAAGATGCAGAACACCGAGGGCGTGCAGTCGGCGATCTCGTTGGTGACCGTGTCCAAGCAAATGATCAAGGGCATGAACGAGGGCAACCTGAAATGGGAAACCCTGTCGCGCAACCCGGATGTGCTGAACAACTCCATCGCCCGTGCCGATGGCTTGTACAACAACAATTGCTCGCTGGCGCCAGTGCTGGTGTTCCTCAACGACCACAAGGCCGAAACCCTCGACCGCGCCGTGCATGCAGTGCAGGACTTCGCCAAGGAAAACAACAAGGACGGCCTGGAATTCATCCTCGCCGCGGGGAATGCCGGGATCGAAGCGGCCACCAATGAGGTGATCAAGGAGTCGGAGCTGATCATCCTGATCCTGGTGTACCTGTGTGTAGCGGCCATGTGCATGATCACCTTCCGTTCCTGGGCAGCGACCCTGTGCATCGTGCTGCCGCTGGTGCTGACCTCGGTACTGGGTAACGCGTTGATGGCGTTCATGGGCATTGGCGTCAAGGTCGCGACCTTGCCGGTGGTGGCCTTGGGTGTGGGCATTGGCGTGGACTACGGCATCTACATTTACAGCCGCCTGGAAAGCTTCCTGCGTGCCGGCCTGCCGTTGCAAGAGGCGTATTACCAGACGCTGAAATCCACCGGTAAAGCCGTGCTGTTCACCGGCCTGTGCCTGGCCATCGGCGTGTGTACCTGGATCTTCTCGGCCATCAAGTTCCAGGCTGACATGGGCCTGATGCTGACCTTTATGCTGCTGTGGAACATGTTCGGCGCGCTGTGGCTGTTGCCGGCGCTGGCGCGGTTCCTGATCAAGCCCGAGAAGCTGGCGGGGCAGAAGGGCAACTCATTGTTCGCGCATTAAGCCTGGGTAGCAGAACAAAAAGCCGCACACTGTGCGGCTTTTTGTTGGGCCTCAGGCCCAGGGTTTCACAATTTCAAGAACAGCTTTTCAGCCAGCGGCTTGGTGATAGCGGCCTTGATGAGTTTCTCAACGACCCCGTTGTTTCCGGCTTCTTCAATCAGCATCTTTTGAGTCTTGATGCGTTGCTGCGGTGTTTTCAAGTGCGCCGCCCTGAAGTCATCACGCGCCCAGCCTTTTTCTGGGTAGTGAAAGTGGGCATACCACAACGCATCGATTTTGTTTTTCTTGCGCACCACATACTCGGTGAAGACATCGCCACTTCTGGTCGGGATGTCGCGCCGTACCAGGTTGATATCGACAAAACCGTGACGCCACAGGTAATCGACGTTTTCCGCCGTGGGCGTCTGTACCAGATAGCCATCAGCGGTATGCTGGCGGGCCTTTTGCAGCATTTGTTCGGCCGCTGCTCGCCAGCGCGCCACCCATTCGGCGGTTTCCGGCTTGTTGCCGTGGGCGGCTTGTGCCTGTTGCGCCTTCTCGAAAAGCAGGTTGGCCTGGGCTTCGAGCATGTCGTTCCAGTCGCGGGGGCTGACAGTGTCTCGCCACAGCGGGTCATCGAGTTTCTTTTTCTGAAAGAGGATGGTTTTTTCTATCTTCGGCACGCCGTCGATGAGGTTTTGCGCCTCACTCTTATACGTGGACCAGGACTTGGGCGGTGAGGCTGGGCGAGGTGCTGTGGGCTGTCCCTGGACGATTTTCACCCAGCCGCGTTCCCCAGGGTGTTCGCTGTAGCTGGCAATGGGTTGCCCGCTCATTGGGTCGACCACGTCGATGATATCGACGGTTCGGCCCGGCTCCGAAGGGCGCAACGTGCCGATAAATGTTTCCTGGTGCTCGGTCCTGAACACGCGTTGGTTCTGCGGTTTCGCCCTTTGGTTGGTGCGCGCGGGCGCGGCAGGAAGCAGAAACTGCTCTTCTTTGACCACCTGGACCAGTTCGGTTTCGGCCTGAGTGATGAACTCATTGAGCAATTCGTTGAAGCGGTGGTGGTACTCGACTCGAAAAAACTCTGGGCGCTGCTCCTGCATCAGTCGACTGTCGTTCAGCACTTGTTTGAACTTGGTAATAATGGTGATCAATGCGGCATGGCGCTCCTCAAGGGTGTAGTCGTGGTATTGGCGAAGATCCTCATAGGTCAATATCTCGGTTTTCAGGTTTTCTGTCATCAAGCGGTTCATCTGCAAATACACGGCTTCATCGGGGCGACGTGCAGCCCGTGTGGTGGTCAGTTGCTGGAGGTACAACAATCTGTTCAGTTGTGTAATGAGTCGCAGGGTGTTCATGGACACCGGATACCGTTGCTTAAGAAATCCCTCGGCGGCCTTGTGGCCAAAAGGCGAGTCGTTCCTCCAGCTTTCGAATATGGCACTCATGGTTTGTCGCAGTGCCAACAGGTGCTCAGTGTCTTGATAGCCTATTTTGTACGCTTCCATCATTTCGTTATAGGACGCCTCTAAACCGTTATTGGATCTGTCGGTCAGTTCAACCAATGAGGCGCCATTCACACCATATTTCAGCGTGTCGCCGGCCAAACGCACGTATACAGTATCTATCTCGATCAGCGCGCTTAGAGTCTGCTGATATTCCAGTGAGCGGTTCTCTTTGAACTCGGATAAATCGTCAATGCCGCCGATCTTTTTCGGCGCCAAGGTTTCGATGTTGTGCTCGCTGGCCGCTATCAGTGACTGCGTCAACGGCCTGAGGTTTTCAAGTTGTTGGGCCAGGTCGGCCCTGAGTGCGTCGGCGACCTGCCGCTGATTGGAGTAGGTCCCCGCGAAACGCCCAGCAGATGCTTCATTGGTTGCCAGGCTGCGCAGCGTCTTGAGTTTTTTTCGTGCTTGTTCGTACTCGGCAAGGGTGTTGCGGATTTTTTCCATGCTGCCAGCATGCTCTTTTGAAATCTTGCTGCGTTCCTGCCAGCCGCGTTGAAAATCCGCTTCGGTACGGGCCTTGGCTTCCAGGTTTTGTTTGATCGTATTCTGCAGGTCTTTGGTTTTCGGCATCCCGCCCTTGAGCCTTGGCGCCAGGTCAAAGTACCAGTTGCCCCGGGCGTCCCGTGCTATCGAGGGCGCGGTGCGTGCCTTGTTGTGTTCGTCAATCACGTAAGGGCCATCCAAGTCGGTGGCGACGCGAAACCAGTGGTTGTCGATCTTGGCGTACCAGCGGTTATCCACCTGATACAGGCCCTTCCTGATGCCTTCGGCGATGGGGGTGCCGGGAGCTGCCGGTGCGGGCGCTTTGAACGAGTCGATGTGCGCGCGCAGCTCAGGGGTGAGTCCGCGTGGGCTCGACAGCCTGATATCGATGGCCGTACCTGCGCCCAAACCGGTGGTGACCGGCGCGTTCGGGTCCTGGTGAATGGTGGGCGCAGGGCGTACGGGGTCATTGCTCTGACGGGGGCGAGGCGCAGGGTTGCTGGTCTCTGGCCTCGGCTTGAACGGCTCAAAGGTGCGCGTCGGCGTGGGTTCGGCAACTGGGACATGGGTCAGGGTCATGCCCAGGTTCACCAGCAGGTCGACCATTGCCCCGGCCGGGTCCGGATCGTTCGCGGTCGACAGGCGCTTGATGTCGTTTTCGGCATTGGCCAGTTGCAGCAACCAGCCGGCCATGGCGCCCGGCCCGCGCATCAGCGGCAGCAGGGTATTGAACAGCAGCCAGCCGAGTTCCTTGTAGGAGGCCCATCGGCTTTGCGCATCGGAAGTGGATTGGCCTTCTGCGAGGGTAACCAGGCTGTTGGCGTTGGAGTGGAACCAGTGCGTGGCCAGGTCGCCATTGAGCAGGTCCTGGCGTAACGTGCTGGCAGCGGCATAGCCGTCGACAGCCAGAGTGGTCGGCTTGGGCGTAGCAGGCGGGTCAAACTCATTGAATACGGTAAAACGGGCAATATTGGGCGTGTGAAAACCGCCATTGCCGTACACCGCCCGTACTTTGTCGTCCGGCAACCAGGCCAACACGCTTTCCTGCAGCGCACCGGGCTTGCGGATGGCCTCCAGCAGCGCGTCGCGGCTGGCGAACTCCAGCAGTGCCGGCTTCAGCTGGGGGCGATATAAAAGGTGTGGGCCGCCGCCGCTGGCCAGCGGTTCGATGATGAACATATTGGCGACCACATCCGGCGTCGCTCCCGGCTTGCGCACAAACGCCAGGGGCCGCACGGTAATCTCTTGGCCGTCCACCCATTTGCTGCCCGCGCCGGGTTGGGTGACGGCTTCGATAAACGCGTGGCCCTGGGCGGTGATGCCGGCTTCACCCTTGAGCTTGAGTTCCAAGGCCTGCATCGCGAGCTGCAGGGGTACCTGCTCGATGAAACGTGCCAGCCGATCACGGGCCGCTGGGCTGTCGTCCAGCAGTTCACGCTTGAGCAATTCGGGGTAGTGGCCGCCTATGTCCACGGTGTTGATCAAGTCCTTGAGCATTTTTGGCAGGCTGGCATCGCTGACCCGTTGCCCATGCAGGTGGACTTCCATCTCACCCTTGGGCAAGCCCGAAAGGTTTTCCAGGGCCATGTCCACCAGGCTCATTTTCACCCGTTCCAGGTAGTTGCTGCCCATATCGCCCACCGGGACCTTGAACACCACCTCCACATCCTTGGCCGTGTAACCCTTGCCGGCTAAATGCTGGTCGAGCTGTTGCTCGGTGTAGGTGCGGATATCGGGGATGCCGTCTAGGAAGGTGCGGCCATTGTTGCGGCGCACACTGCTGGCCAGGGCCAGTGCGTGCTGTCGATAGGTGTCGCGTTCTGCGGTGCTTGCCGGGCCGAACCAGGTGGGCAGCTGTTCATGCAGGCGTTCAAGCTCGCGCACGTTGGGTGCATAGGCCCCGACAAACCAAGGGCTCGGGTCGCTGGCCTGGGTGAAAGCCTGCTCCAACGCCTCAAGCGAGCCGGTGGTGGGCACCTCGATGGACGCAACGTTCTCCACCATGGCATTGAGGATGACCGCCGCCTGGGTATCGAAAATATTCCCCGCAGGCTCCTGGCGCTTCCAGTTCAGGCTGTCGAAAACGAAGGCATCGCCCATTTTCTTGCCCCAGGCTTGGCCGAATGCGTGCAAGGAGTCATAGGGCGTCACCACGCCGGCGGCGGTGGCGTGCAGCACCTGCGTGCGGCCATCGACCTGGCGCGTGATCAACAGGTCTGGGGTGAGTTGCGAGGCATTGCCACCGGCATGGCTCACCGCAGAGTCGAGGATAAACACCTGCGCCGCGGCCTCGCCTTTGGCCGCTTGGCGCTGCGCACGGTCCGGGTAGGTCAGTACCTGGTCGAGGGTTTCGCGCTGTTGAGCGCTGAGCCCCGGCTGTTTCAGAGCGGCGATGGTCAAGGTGTCGCACAGCGTGTCGCTGAGCCAGCGCCAGTGGTTGTTGCCTTGAGAGTGGGCATCGGTGCTGCCCATGAAGTGCTTGAGCAGGGCCTGTTCGAAGGTTTTTTTGAGCGGGGCGCGCAGGCTGCGGATCGCCAGTTCGATGGCCTGTATATCAATGCCGGGCATCAAGGCATCTGGCGACGGCGCCGGTTTGAGGGTGTGCCCGGTGGCTGGGTCGACCAGCGTGCAGGGCAGTGCATGTTTGTCGGTAAAGTCGAGGTCGCCTTCGGTGGTCAGGTGCCTCAGGGCGATGTCCAGCAAGGGGGTCAGGCGATACTGGGGCGGGCTGCTTGAAATGGGTTCGGCGACCGCCGTTTCGGCGGGATTGAATGCCAAAGTGGGGTACAGGCTTTTGATCGCCTCCTCGAGCATCCCCGACACCACTGAACGCAGCGTAGGGCGGGTATCGAACTGGTGGGCGACCGCCGTTGCGGTGAGCGGCGCCGAGCTTTCGCTGGCCGGGGTGGAAGCGGTGGTCCCTGTGGTGCGCAACGGTGCGGATGCACGTCGGGGCCGGCTCAGCGGTTGGTCGTTTGCGGTATTCGATAAGGGTTCTTGATGGGGGCCGACGGTCTGGCGGGCAGCCGGTGTTGGCAGTGACAGGGGCAGGTTAGGGGCAAAAAAACGCTGGGGGTAGTTTCCCTGGATCATCGTGCAGCTTCCTTGTCGAGTCATGCTAGTCATAGAGGTGACCCTGTTCGCGTCATGCGGGCAGGTAACAAGGAAACTACCGAGGCGGGTTTTTCAGTGAAATCGGCAAAAGGTAATCAAGCATTTCCATTGGCACGCGCTGGCCGTCAACCCTTGATACGGCACGGGGTGGAGCAGGGCGCGGGATATATGGCTGCATGTAAACGCGGCGCAGGCCACGCGAGGATTTACGCCGCTGCAACCATTTGCCCTATCATGGGGTCTTTCCTCTGAACGATTGATGTTATGACTGCCGAATCCGCCTCCTTGCGCCCCGTGCTTGAAACCAGCGACATGCTTGAAATCGACGGCCTGCATGCCTTTGATTTCGAGTTGACTGAACTAAAGCTTGTGATTACCGCCATGGATGGCCGGGCCGAAAAACGCTGGAGCTTCACCACGGCGCAGGTGGACGCCGCCACATTTGACGACACGCTGCAAAGCTGGACCCTTACCGGTGAGTCGGGCGAGCACCGCTTGATCTGCATGAGCGCCTTCACCGGCAACAATAACGACGAGGACGAAGCGGATGATGATGCGTAAATTCTGGCCCCTGCTGATGGCAGGCAGCGTCGGTGCGATGTCGGTACAGGCCGCACCCAGCGATGTGCATGAACTGCTGGTGGGCAGCTACACCGCCGGTAGCAGCGAGGGTATTTACCGCCTGCAGTTCGACAGCCGCACCGGGCAGTTCAACGGCAAGCCGGTGCTGGCGGCGAAAACCGCCAACCCTTCCTGGCTGACGATTTCCAAAGACCAGAAGCAGTTGTTCGTGGTCAATGAAAACGGCCCGGGCCAGGAAGACCCGGTGGGGCGTGTCAGCAGCTACAGCATCGACCCGCAGAACCACCAGCTGACCCTGATCAACCAGGTGCAGAGCCTGGGCAATGAGCCCACCCATTCCAGCGTGGCCGCCGATGGACGTTACCTGTTCGTCGCCAACTATTCGGTGGTGGAAGACCCGGGTGGCAGCTTGGCGATCTTGCCGGTGGATTCCAGTGGCAAGCTGTCGGCGCCGGTGCAGTTGAGCGGGCACCCGGCCAGCCGCGTGAACCCGGAGCGCCAGGCGTCCAACCATGTGCACTCGGTGGTGTCGTCGCCGGACGGCAAGTATGTATTCGTGCAGGACCTGGGCGCAGACAAGGTGTTTGCCTACCGCTACGACCCCAAGGCCAATCACGAGCTGCCACTCACCGCGGCCAACCCGGCGTCGGTGCAGTTGCCACCGGGCAGCGGCCCGCGTCACTTGCTGTTCAGCGCGGACGGCAAACACGCCTGGCTGACCACTGAGATGAGCGCCCAGGTGGCCGTGTTCGACTACAACGACGGCAAGCTTAAGCAAACCCAGTTGGTGGACTATGCGGCTGGCCAACCGGTGTCCGACAAGGCCGGTGCAGCGTTGCATGCGTCAAACGACGGCAAATTCCTGTACGTGAGCAACCGTGGCACGGCCAATCAGATGCTGGTGTTCAGCATCGACCCGGCCACCGCGCACCTCAAGGAAATCCAGCGGCGCTCTGTCGAAGGCGACCATCCGCGCGAGTTCAGCCTCGACCCGAGCGGTAAGTTCCTGCTGATCGCCAACCAGAAAAGCAATGAAATCGTGGTGGTTGAACGCGACCCCAAGACTGGCCTGCTGGGTAAAACCGTGCAGAAATTGCTGATCGATGCCCCCAGCGACCTCAAGTTTCTGGTGCGTCAATAAGCCACAGGCCCCGCACTGCGGGGCCTGAGCCTTTGTATTAATCGCAGTGATAACGGCTACTGTTTCAAAGCATTTCTAAGGTTCAACCCTCGGGCGTAAGTTGGGTTCCAAGGCCTTCCCAGGCCACCCAACCAAACGAACACAAGGGTTACCGCCATGAATTTCAATCTCTTCTCGATCATTGCTGCTTCTGCTGTTTCCGCTACTGTGGCATTGCCTGCCGCTGCTAGCGTGGAAGTCTCCGGCAAAAAATCCAATGTTACGGCCTATACCCAGAAGTACCTGCAACAGAGTGCCAACTTCTACGCCGCGCTGGATCACAAGAGCCAGCACTGAGCCGCCATTGAGCCAAGGTCAACTGTGGGAGCTGGCTTGCCTGCGATGGCCATAAGTATCTACACAACCCTGTAGTGCTCAACGGTAACCACGATGCGAAGCGAGCCGCTCTTGATCTGCTTTTGATCTTGATCTCAAGCGCCCCGTTAAACCACGCTGGCCGGAATTCGACAGGGATTTGGGGGGTAAACCGGCAGGGATGCCGGTTTAGCCGCCCCGCGCCATGGATGGCGCGTGGCGGCGGCCCCCCAAATCACTGGCGGATTACGGGCACACCGAGCCTAGGCGAGGTGCCGAGTGGTGGGGCAAGAGCGTTTTGCTTACTTTTGCGCTTTTCAAAAGTGAGCCGCCGTCAGGGCGGAACCCTAAGCGGCCGTTACCGCAGCAATGGATATGTACACAATCCACCTGTGTTGACTGCCAGGCCGCCTTCGCGAGCAAGCCCGCTCCCACAGTTTGGACCGCGGGGTGTCAGGTAAATAGATATCGACTGGCAGGCCGTCATCGCAGGCAAGCGAGCTCCCACAGTTGGTTGGATTAGCCTCAGGGTTTTGCCATCACCGCCATAAACAACGGTGAATCCAGAAACCGTTGCAGCCAGGCCTGCAAACGCCGATACGGCGTGCTCGCAAACCACTCCCGATCCACATGGGCAAACTGGCGTACAAACGGCATCAGCGCCGCATCTGCCAGGCTCAGGTGCTCGGCGAGCAGGTACTCACGGTCTGCCAGCAATGTTTCCAGTTTCTGTAAGAACACTTCACCCTCGGCCCGATAATGCTCCATCGAGTGCTCCGGGTAGCGTTCGGCGTACTTGTATCGATTCAAATGATGCTTGAACACCTGATCATTCTCGGTAATCAACGCCAGCACCGCAGGGTCACCTTGCAGCAGCCAATCATCCGGGTCGTGCTGCGCCAGCGCCCACTGCATGATCTGCAGGCTTTCCTCGATCACTCGACCTTCGACACTCAGCACCGGCACCGTGCCCTTGGGCGACAGCTTGAGCATCTCGGTCGGCTTGGCTTTCAGGCTGACTTCGATAATGCGCACCGCCACGCCGGAGTAGCGCAGCGCCAGCCGCGCGCGCATTGCATAGGGGCAGCGCCGGAACGAATACAGCAGCGCTTCGCTCACTTGACCTCCAACGTGCTCAGGCCGTTGCCCTGGCGCTGGACCTGAATCTGCACCGGGATGCGTTCATGCATTTCCTGTACATGGGAGATCACCGCCACTTTGCGGCCCTGGGCTTGCAAACCGTCCAGGGCGTCCATTGCCAGTTGCAATGACTCGGGATCGAGGCTGCCAAAGCCTTCGTCGATAAACAGCGACTCGATCTTCAAGGTGCTCGACGCCATCGACGCCAGCCCCAACGCCAGTGCCAACGACACCAGGAAGGTTTCGCCACCGGACAGCGAGTGCACCGAGCGCAGTTCATCGCCCATTTCTGTGTCCATGACCAACAGCCCGAGCATGCTGCCGCCGCGTTTAAGCCGGTAGCGGCGCACCAGTTGGCGCAGTTGCACGTTGGCGTGGTGCACCAGCAAGTCGAGGTTGTAGGCCTGGGCGATCTTGCGGAAGGTGTCGCCGGTGGCCGAGCCGATCAGCGCATTCAGGCGTGCCCAGCGCTGCCATTGTTCGTAAGCCTTGGCGATCTGTTCGGCCAGGGCCTGGTTGGCATTCTGGCGACGCTGGTCTTCGGATTGGCGTGCGCGCAGTTCGGCGCAGTGTTTCTCACCCTCGAGCAGTTGCTGGTTAAGCGTTGCCAGGGTGGCGTCCAGTTGCTCGGCCTCCAGGTTGCCGTTGTGCAGGGTCTGGTGTTCGGCCAGGCGCTGTTCGCGCTCGTGCAGCAGAACCTTGGCTTGCTCCACGGCCTTTTCGCTGCTGTGCAGGTGCTGGCGTAACTGCGCGACTTGGGCCTCATCGAAGGCCAACAGGCGTGTCAGACCCTGATCATCCAGTTCAGGGTGCAGGGCGCGCCATTCGCCGATGCGCGTCGCAAGGGCTTGCTGTTCCGCCTCCAATGCCTGCTGGCGTTGCTGCTGGGCGTTGAGGTCGGCGGCCAGCTGTACCAGGGCCGTGTGCACAGCGTGCAGTTCCTGGTTGGCGTCGGTCTCGCTCTGGCGGGACTGGGTGACGGCTTGTTCCAGTTGCTGTTGCCAGTGTTCGGCGCTGGGGTGGTCCCCTAGCAAGGCGCGGAGTTTTTCCTGGACGGCGTGTTGCTGGTCGGCCAGCTCGGCGACTTGCAGATTCAAGGCATCGAGTTGCTGCTGACGATGCTGCTGGTGGGTGTGTTGTTTCTCGATGGCCTGTTGGCGCTCTTGCTGCTCGGCCTGCTCGTCGCGTTGATGGCCCAATTGCTCAAGGCGCTGGCTGACCTGCTGGTCAAGCTGCATGAAGGTCGCCGCAGGCGCGCTGCGCAAACCCTCCAGCGTATCGGCGGGCAACAGGCTGGCGAAGGCGCTGAGTTCCGCCTCCAGGCGTTCGCGGTCGCCGGCCAGTTGCCGCTGTTGGTCCACCAGCAATTGCCGGGCTTGCTGGCTGGCGTCCTGGGCCGCTTGCAATTGTTGCTGCAAGCGCCCGGCGTTCTGTTGCAGGTTGAGCAGGGCGCCCTGGCGTTGTTCGTCCTGGCTGATGCTTTGGGTCAACTGGGCCAGTTGCTGGGCCAGCCAAGGGCTGCGCTTGTCGACGTCCTGGTTGAACAGCGAGGCGCACAGCGGATGGGCTTGCAGGCTCGGTGCCAACCCCTGCTGCTGCATGGCCAACTGTTCCTGCTGTTGCAGGAACTCTTTTTGCTGGGCAATCAGGCCGCCCACTTCACCGCGCAATTCAGTGAGTTTTTCCTTGAGGCTGTCGACGGCTTTCTGCGCCGCTGCCTCTTCACTTTCATCATGGCGACCCAGGCTTTGTAGCAGGGCTTCAGGCTGGTGATAGGGGTGTTCGTGGCTACCGCACACCGGGCAGGGTTGGTCATCCTGCAACTGCTCGCGTAATTCCTCGACGCTGGCACTGCGGGCCAGGCGTTGGCGTTCCAGCAGTTGCTTGGTCACCGCCAGGGTTTGTTCGGCAACGGTGAGTTCGGCCTTGGTTTGCAGGCCGGTCTGGTTCAGTTGTTCGCGTTTTTGCGCGGCCTCGGCGAGTCTTTGCGTGAGCGCAGCGGCCTGTTGATCCAGCTGTTGCTGGCTGTCCCACAAGCGGGCCAGGTCTTCGAAGGCGCGCTGTTGCTTGCGATTGTCTTGCAGCAGGCTGGCCAGTAACTGGATTTGTTCGGCCACCGCGTGCGGTTCGGCACCGGCCTCGTGGTAGAGCAAATCCAGGGCTTCGCGCTGTAGGGTGAACTGTTCGGCGGCGGCGCTGGCGCGCTGTTCGAGCTGCCCCAGCTCGGCCTGGCCTTGGTTGAGGCGATTGCCAATCAACACCAGCTGTTGCAGGCGGTCACGGTAGGCGTTCCAGGCATCGCTCAGCGGCGCGAGGGCGGCGCTGTGTTCAAGCTCGGTGGCCAGGCGTTGCAGGCGCTCGCTGCCTTGGGCCTGCGTGTGTTGCAAGCCGTCGAGCAGGGCCTGGCCTTCGGTGCAGGCGCTTTCGTGCTGGTGTTTTTCCTCGTTGCGCTTGGCCAGTTCGCGGCTCACGTGGGCGAGGGTGTTTTGCTCCTCGATGGCCTGGCGCAGCAGGGGCGCGGCGTCGGCCTGGTTTTTCAGGGCCTCAGCCAGTGCTGCCTGGGCGGCCACTTGCTGGTGTTGCGCCTGTTCCTGGCGGGTGTGCAGGGCGGTTTGTTGCTCCAGGTGCTGGGCAATCTGCGCCGCCAAGGGGGTCAGCAAGGTGGCGAGTTCTGCCTGGCGCAGGAAGTGATGGCGTTGCGGTGCCAACTGCTCCAGCAGGCTCAGGTCCTGGCGTTGCTGGCCTTGGGCGGCCCAGGTCTGTTCGTCGCGTTGCAGTTGCTCCACGGCATGCTGATGGCGCTCCTGCCATTCACGCAGCTCCTTGAGCCAGGTGTGCTGCAACTCCAACTGCTTGAGCTGGGCTTGCTGGGTCTTGAGCTGTTGCTGGGCCTCGGCCAACTGTTGGTCCAGCTCGGCGCGGGCTTCGGGGGCCAGGGGCACCACGCCGGTGGCTTGGTCCTGCAGCTGTTTGTGGGCGTCCTTGGCTTCTTTGGCCTTGTCGAACGCACGGCGGCCGAGCTGGGTGTAAAGCGCGGTGTCGGTGAGCTTTTCCAGCAGCTCGCTGCGCTCATTGTCATTGGCCTTGAGGAAGGCGCTGAACTCGCTTTGCGCCAGCAGCACCGCACGGGTGAACTGTTCGAAGTTCAGGCCCAGGGCCAATTCCAGCTGGGTCTTGTATTCGGTTTTCTGGCTGGCCAGCAGTTGGTCGCTGTCCAGGTCGATCAGGCTTTGCCGGCTGTTCTGTAACTTGCCGCTGGCTTTGTCGCGAGCGCGGTTGGCTTCCCAGCGCGCACGGTAGCGACGGCCACTGACACCGACAAAATCCACCTCGGCATAGCCACCACCGGTGCCGCGGCGAATCAGGGTGCGCGGGTCGCCGATGGAAATATCCGTGTCGGCATCCGGCATTTTGGCCTGGCCGGTATCACCCAGGCGCGGCACCGCGCCAAACAGCGCCAGGCACAACGCATCGAGCAGGGTGCTTTTACCCGCGCCAGTCGGCCCGGTGATGGCGAACAGGCCTGCACTGGCCAGGGGCTCGGCGGTAAAGTCGATTTCGAACGGGCCCGCCAGGGAGGCGAGGTTTTTCAAGCGGATGGCGAGAATCTTCATGGCTGTTCGCCCTCCTGTTGCACTTCCTGGAGCAGCACGGCGAAGTCCTTCAAGGTCTGTTCATCCACTTCACTGCCGTAGCTGTCCTGCCAGGCGCGGCTGAACAGTTCCTGGGGCGTGAGCTGGTCGAGTTCGATCAGTTGCGCATCGTCTGCCTCCGCGCTGCCGCGCGTGCCGGCGTATTCGGCGGCGATACGCACCAGGCGCACGGCCTTGCCTTGCAACGCGGTTTCGATCTGTTGGCGCAGGTCTGGTTGCGGCTCGTCGAGGCGCACGCGCACTTCCAGCCAGGGGTGGCGCTGGGTTTCGGCGAGCAGGTCGATGTCGGGCAGTTCACCGAGTTGCTTGAGGATATCGGCCAGGGGCGCGGCGTCCAGGCGTTGCAGGTTGACGGAGCGGGGGATCAGGATCGGTTCGCAGCCCACCAGCCTTTCGCCCTGGAACGTCACGTCGAGAATCTGGTGCTTGTAGCCGATTTCGGAGAACGACAAGGGTATCGGCGAGCCGCTGTAGCGAATGCGCTCCTCGCCATTGACCTTTTGCGGCTTGTGCAAATGGCCGAGGGCCACATACGCCACGCTTCGGTCGAACAGTGTGGCGGGCAGTGCCTCGGCATTGCCGATGATCAGGCTGCGTTCGGAGTCTTCGGATACCGAGCCACCGGCCATGTGCGCATGGCTGATGGCTATCAACGCCTGGCCTTTGTTGCGCTTGGCATTGGCGGCCGCGATCAGCCATTCATGCACTTGGCCGATGCCGCGCAGGTAATCATCGCCCAACTGGGCACCGGTGACTTCCGCTGGCCGCAGGAAGGGCAGCGCCAGGCACCAGGCGACGATCTTGCCTTTGGCATTGGGCAGCGGGATCAGCAGGCGGTCGGCATCCAGTTGGCCGTCATCCAACCACAGCACCCGGCCCAGGGCATGGGTGCGCAGGCGGCGCATCAGGGGCGCAGGCAGTTCGATGCGCGAGCCGGAGTCATGGTTACCGGCGATCATCACAATGGTCAGCGTCGGCTGTTGTTCGTGGGCGCTGATGATGAAGTCATACAAGCGCTCCTGGGCCTTGAGCGGCGGGTTGACCGTGTCGAAGATATCGCCGGCGATCAACAGCACATCCGGGCGCTGGGCCTTGAGTTGGCCCAGCAGCCATTCAAGGAAACAGGCGTGTTCGAAGTCGCGTTCCTGGCCGTGGAGGTTTTGGCCCAAGTGCCAGTCGGAGGTATGAAACAGACGCAAGGCGAACTCCGTGGAGAAGATGAAAAGGAGGGGAGTTTACCTGTATTGCGAACACGCTGCCCCCGCTGTCCCATTCTTCAATTGCTGCAATCAATGGGAACAGCTACTCAACTTCCGCCACGGTTTGCCCTCTGGCCCAGCGTTCAGGTCGGGACGCTGACGTTGTGTCCAGTGCGCAACCTCATAGTTGTAGCCGGCGTAGGATGCTTTCTCGTTAACGGTTGCGTAGATTTTTTCTTCCTCCCAGGGCGCAGCGCATAGGGCCAGCGCTGTAAGAATGACGACGCTCGAACTGCGTTTAACCTCGTTTGTGCCGTCGCTGACCGTCACATAAATAGTGGTGTTAGTGTCTTTATCGACGTCTGCCGCAGTATAGATGCCGCTGGGCCGCCCCCCCGTGGTGCCGGTGTACATGCCCGCCGTCCTGGACCAGGCGTAGGTCAGTGGCTTGTCGGTTGAACTGTAGGCGTCGACCTTGACGGGCAATTGACCACCAGCGATAACGGTCGGCGGGATATCCATGGTGGCGGTAATCGGTGCAATAGCGGGCCTGATCGTGAGGGTCTTGTTCAGTAGGGTGGTGCCATAGGCGTTGGTCAATTTCACCGAAATGGGTTTTCGCAGGGGTTGCGCAACATTCGGGGCTTTCAAGCTCAGCGAATCGGCGCTACCGACCTCGGGTGTGAAGCCAGGCGCGGACCAGGCATAGTCCAATGTGCTGCCACCGGGGTCGGTCGCTATAGCGCGGGCGACGAACGTCTGGTTGGCCTCGACATCCAGGGGAATCTCCAATTGGCCGACAGGCAGTTGGGCCTCGAGTGGTGGGTAAAAGTTGGCGAGCACTTCGCGCCGTAGATTGAGGACACGCACGCTGTTGTGAATACCGGCGATGCCCATGGGCAAGCCGTTATATGTACGGTTGGGGCTGGACCAATAATTGCCCCTTGGACACGCCGGTATGCAGTCGTAGGCCATGGTCGTACGCCAGAAAGGACTATGCCCTTTTTGTTGATAGCCGAAGCCATCGCCGTATTGGCCTGCCGGCACATCCGAATAATGGTTCAAACCAAAGTTATGCCCCATCTCATGGGCGAAAGTGTAGTTGCCGGTTGGGCAACTGACGATGCTGAAGGCGTAACCCTTGGGCGCATTCACGTAGGCCAGCCCGCAATAGATACTGGCCTTGCTGACCATGACAACCAGATCGGCCCGTTGTTGTTCGCGCAATAAACTTACCGGCCCGCCCAGGGCCGCATGGGTGGGTGTCCTGAGGTCCACGAGCATTTGGCTGTAACCGTCCGTTCCCTGCTTATCGGAATAGTCGAGGTGATAGACCCCTGCGCTCTCAAAATAGATCGGTACGTCGCTATGGGCCATGCCTTGATTGGCTTCAGCGAACATCAGTGCGGCATGGCCTTCCATATCGGGCCACGCCGCCTTGGCCTGGTTGGTGTAGATCAGCAGTACACGAATGGCGCTTAGCGCAGTGCTAGTCGGTGCTGCCGGGGAGTGTTCCAGGGGGGGATCAACCGGTAGGACGAGGTCTTCAGGGTATTTGGAGGTGTCTACTTTAACGATGACGTGTTCTCCCACGCCCACCGGAACGATTTGATACAGCTGGCCGAGATAATGAATAGAACCGGAGACTTGATCGCCATTACGCACCAGTATCGCGCTATTGAGCTCGTCCACCGGCACTTCTTTGCCGGTTTGCACCCCGGCGTTGATCATGCGCTGATCGGGAAGGCGTCCATGCCAGGTGAACAGGCGAGTGCTGGCGAATTCGGCTTGAAACTTACTCGCCACGACAACCAGGCCTTCCTCCAGGGGAAACGCCAATTCCTGCATATCGGTTGTCAGCAACCCAGCATCCAGGGTCAATTGGTTGACTTGTACTGTGGTCTGATCGTCGAGGATGGCTTTCAAGGCGCTGTTCGCCGGATGGCCTGCCGTGGACTGGGCTGATACCTGTGGGCCCAGCAGAAATAATGCCTCGGCGGCGAACAGCCGTGAAGACATTAGCAGCCAGCAGGTGGCAAGGGCATAAAGTACGAGTCTGTTCATTGTTTGCGCTCTCCTGGATGCTTCCCGCTTGGGACGTTCCGTACAGCTAAATCGGGAATCGCGCGGGCGGATACTGTCGTAAATACCAGTTCCGATCAGTGGTCAGGAGGGGAAGCGCCTAAGTGCCTGGGTGCCTGCACACACCCAGGCTGGGGTTACGTCATACCTTGGGTTGCAGGCAATCCAGCGCACGGTCGGCGAGGGTGCGGGCCATGTCGATCAGGTGAGCGGTGGAGCAGGCCATGTCTCGCTGGGTGCCTTTGAGGCCCTCGGCGGTTTCGGTGGCGGTGGTGGCGGCGCAGCGCAGTAGCGAGGAGATGCTGGCGATGGCGTCTTCGAAACTCAGGTCTTCGTGGGCGACGAAAATCGGGAAGGGTGGGTCGGGGATGAGTTTGTTCATGGATAAAGCTCCTGCTTGGATTGGGAGCCATTCTTTTGCCGATCTCACACGTCAAAAGGTGGCAGCTATGTGCGGGGTGAGATACCGGAAAACAGGACCCGGCCAGACCGAAGTCTGCCCGCACACAGCCGCCATAGACGGTTGTAGCGCATTGCGCCTGCTAATAACGGGATCTCACACCCGATCGCTGATATGCAGCGACGAAGCGAAGGCTAGCCAGCGAAATGAGCGGGCGCAAGGCCAAAGGATTGTCTAGGAAACGTCCTGCAAATTAAAGGGATATGGATTGCTGGCCTTTAACAATGCATGTCGAGCGGGCGGTGATAAATGGAACGGCAGGTTGAGTGACGACCACCCACAAGGTGGATTTTTCAATCAATCCCTGAATGAATCAGAGGCCCAGCATGACATTTTCAATAAAGCCATCTTCCACTAGCGCTTTCACCGCTCTACCCGAGCAACCGGATGCTGACAGTCGCTCACGCCAAGCTAGCCATCGACAGGCACGAAGCGCTGAAACCCAGGCCATCGTCCCCGACACGCGCCCGTACGCTAGTGTGACTGACCGACAACTAATAGGGCTGATCCGCGACCACTTCCGCGAATTCGCCGCAGGGGCGACAGACAGCTATGTGAACTTCAATGAGTTGAAAGAAGCCGCCGGCCTGGTTGCCACCGACAGGACATTTTCACCAGAGGCACACCACGCGGCCAAGGAGTTACTTTCACGTCCCAAGCTGCTGCGCAAGCTGGATATCGGCATCAGCTTCTTCGGTGGCCCCGGTAAGGAGGATGGCCGATTCGATATGGATAACCTGAACTATCTGTACAAATTCCCCCATCGTGAATGGAAGGTGCCGCGTCGTAATCATTAAGTGCAGGCAGGCGTTCGAGCAGGCACTGCAGATCAATTGTGGGAGCTGGCTTGCCTGCGATGGCGGCCTGACAGCCGACGCTGATCTAGCTGACGCGCCGCAGTCCAAATGTGGGAGCTGGCTTGCCTGCGATGGCGGCCTCCCAGCCGACGCCTATCTACCCGATGCCCCACGATCAAACTGTGGGAGCGGGCTTGCTCGCGAAGGCGGCCTGGCAGTCAACACAGTTGGATTGTGTACATATCCATTGCTGCGGTAACGGCCGCTTAGGGTTCCGCCCTGACGGCGGCTCACTTTTGAAAAGCGCAAAAGTAAGCAAAACGCTCTTGCCCCACCACTCGGCACCTCGCCTAGGCTCGGTGTGCCCGTAATCCGACATTGATTTGGGGGGCCGCCGCCACGCGCCATCCATGGCGCGGGGCGGCTAAACCGGCATCCCTGCCGGTTTACCCCCCCAAATCCCTGTCGAATTCCGGCCAGCGTGGTTTGACGGGGCGCCTAAGATCAAGATCAAGAGCAGATCAAGAGCCAGATCAAGAGCGGCTCGCTTCGCATCGTGGTTACCGGCTGCTGCTACAGGCTACAAAGTTGTGTAGATACCTATGGCCATCGCGGGCAAGCCCGCTCCCACAGGGTTTTGTGGTGTTGGTTGAGGCTGGGTTATTTGGGGTAGAGCGGCGGCAAGCTGGTGGTGTCGGTGGCCGGGTCTTGCTCGCGTTCGGCCACGGGGATCGCCTTGATCGCGCGCCATAGGTCATCGCCCAACCAGTATTGGCCGCTTTCGCTGTACAGCGCACCATTCAACCCGTCCAGGGCATCTGACAACGGCACAAACCGTGCGGCCATGTCGGCCAGGGTTTCGGGTTGTTGCCTTGCCCAGGCGTCGAGGGCCTGGCGGGTGGCGTGGGGGTCGTTGGCCTGGGTGGCGCGCTTGAGGTCGTCGAGCAGCGTGCGTGGGCTGGGGCCGGTTTGGGCGGCGCGTTGTACCGCCGGTTGCCGGCGTGCGCGCCACCACAGGCCAAAGCCCAGCAGGGTGGTGCAGGCCAGTATCAGTGTGCTCAGTTGCCAGAGCCACAGGCGGTCATCGTCGGGTGCGGTGATGATGGTCGGTGTCGCCGGGGTGTCGACCACCAGGCTGGGGTTCACCGCCACGTGCACGGTACGCGCCGGCAGGCTGGTGCGTTCCAGATGGTCTTCGTGGGTGTTCCACCACACCACTTCCACGGCGGGCAGTTCCAGCTCGCCGGCGCGGGTCGGCACCAAAGCTTCGCGGTCTTCACGGCTGCCGGTCAGGCCGCGGTCGCTGGTGCGGTTAGCCATCACCGGTTGGTCGGGGTAGCGGCGCAGGCCGTTGACCTCGGTGCCGGGCAGCGCCGGCAATTGTGCGCTGGACAGGCCTTCGGCCTCCACGGTGAGGCTGCGGGTCAGTGAGTCGCCGACTTGCACGTGGTCCGGCGTGGGATTCCAGCCTTCGCTCAAGCTCAGGCTGCGTGCGGGCAGCCAGGGGGCGTCGGCGGGGTAGGCGTCCGGTTTGGGTTTGACCGTCAAGGGCAGGGGCGCGGAGCTGACGTGAATCATCTTGCCCGGCTTGGTGCCCTGCAAGGTGTTTTCCTGGGGCGGGCGCGATTCCACCAGGGTGGCGCTGAAGGTCTGTGCCGGAATCACCACGGCGCCACTGTGTTGCGGGTAGAGGGCGTAGCGGGTTTCGATCACGCCATGGCGGATGCTGTTGATGACCTTCTCATAGGTGCGTGATTCGCCCAGTTGTTCGACACGTGCATCCGGTATCTGCAAAGGCGTGAGGCTGCTGTCGTCATACAGCGACACCGAGTGGTACACGCGAACGGTCAACAGGGCCTGGGCCTGCACGTACACGCTGGTCTGGTCGAGGTTGGCTTCGATGAACACCGGGGCCAGTTCGGCGCTGGTGTTCTGGCTGGCGCTTTCCACCACTTGCAGGGTGATCGGCTGGGTCTTGAGCGCGCCCACTTGCAGCGGCGGGATGACCACGTTGCCGTTCACCTTGGGCAGCAGGGTAATGATCCAGCGGGTGGTGGCGTGGTTGTCGCCGTCCAGTGTTGTAAGTTGGTTGATCTGGCGGGTGCCGCTGACTTCGAACTGTGCGTCCAGGGGCGACAGGTCCGGTTTGCCGAACTGGGTCACATCACTCGATTGCACCGTCAGTTCCACCGTTTCCCCGGAGTTGAGGCGGCTGCGGTCTACGCTGGCGACCAGGTCCGCCGCCTGGGCGTGGCCTGCCGACAGCGCGAGCAGGAGCAAAAGGGTGGTGCGGCGGCTCATCGAGTGGTGTCCTGATGTTGTTGCTGTTCGTACCAGAATTTGCGTCGCAACAGTTCGCCGGGGTTGTCCGGGATCTCCTGCAACCATTGCTCCAAGGCCTGGCGGCGCTCGCCTTCCAGGCGTGTGTCGGCGGGGCGCAGTGGGGGCGTGGTGGTTTGCTCGTCGCCCAGTTCGCTGCCTGGCACTTCATTACCGCCAGGCAGTGGCGTGGCGGCTGTCTGAGTCTCAGCGGTGCCCGCTTCGCCCTGGCCGTGGGACGACTGCTCGCCACCCTGTGCCGTTTGTGCGCTGGCACCCGGTTGCGCAGTTTGGCCGGGTTGGGCGGTTTCGTCATCTTCGTTTTTTGCTGGCGGCTCTGCCTCGGGCTGCGCTTGCTCCTGCATCAGGGTTTCAACCAGGGCTTTGTTTTTCAGTGCCGGTTGCAAATCGGGCTGGGCTTCCAGGGCTTGTTCATACGCATCAATGGCCGCTTCAAGCTCGCCGGCCTTGGCCAGGGCATTGCCACGGTTGTAGTGGGAATAGGCATCGCTGCCTTGGGCAAACCGCTTGATGGCCTCGGCGTAATTGCCGGCTTCATACAGCGCCACGCCTTGCCATTGCGGGTCCTGGAAGTGTTCGGCGGCTTCGGCCGGGCGTTTGTGCTTGAGCAGGTACTGGCCTTGTTGGTCGGGGCGCAGCCACAGGTCCTGCAGCCCAAAGGCGTAGCTGGGTTGCGGCGCACCCATCAGCAGCAAGGGCAGGCAGAACAGCCAGCCGCGACGCCCGGCGCACGCGGCCAGCAGCAACAGCGGCAAGAGCAGCCAGTAACCCTGGTCGGCCCAGCTGTCCAGGCGCAGCCGTTGGCCGTCGTCGCGCAGGGCTTGGGCGCTGTCGAGCATGCCGAGTTGGCGCAGGTCCTTGTCATCCAGGCGCGCCGCACGGTAGCGGCCACCCATTTCGCTGGCGAACGCCTTGAGGGTCGGGCTGTCGAGACGCGGCACCAGGATCGCGCCCTGGTCGTCCTTGAGGAACTCGCCACTTTCCTGAGTCACCGGCGTGCCTTCGCGACTGCCGATGCCGAGGATCGACAACGTTGGAGCCTGGGCACTTTGCAGTTGCAGGCGGATGCCTTGGCGCTCTTGTTTGGACAGTGAGGAACCGATCAGCAGCAGGCGCCCCTGGCCGAGACCGCCTTGCTTGAGCAGGCCCAGGGCTTTTTCCACGGCCAGATCGGCACGATGGCCGGGCTCGGGCATGATCGATGGGCGCAGGGCTTCCAACAGGTTGCGGCTGGTGGCCAGGTCATCGGACAGCGGCACCAAGGTATGGGCGCTGCCGGCATACACGATGATGGCTGTTTGCGCATCGGTGCGCGCTTGCAGCAAGTCATACAGCTTGCGCCGCGCCTGCTCCAGGCGGTTGGGCGGGCTGTCGGTGGCGAGCATTTCCGGGGTCAGTTCCAGCAGCACCACCAAGGGGTCGGAAGGTTTCTGGCTGGCTTGTTCAACCCGTTGCCAACTGGGGCCCAGCAACGCCAGCACGGCCAACAGCCAGGCGATGCCGAGCACCACCCACGGCGATTTACTCTCGCGGCCATTGCCACCACTGAGCAACTCGGCATGGAACGCCGGCGGCAGGATCATCTGCCAACGCCCGGCGCGCTTTTGCCGGTGCCACAACTGCCACAGCAACCAGCCAAGCAGGGGCAACAGCAATAGCCACCAGGGGCGCAACCAGTGCGGCCACAGCGCGATCATCTACGCCTCCGCAAGCGCAGGCGCTGCAGACGCTGGCGCCATTCAGGGTGTTGCTGCAAAAAGATGCCCCTGCTCGATAGTCGATTGAAGCCGCGCTGCAAGGCGTTGTTCGGCCAGCGTTCCTGGATTACCAGCAACAGGCTCAACACCAACGCCAAGGCCAATGGGCCGCTGTACAGCGCCTGGGCCGGGCGGGCCTGGGTGGGTTGTTGCTCCACCGGCTCAAGGGTGTCGAGGGTGTCCTTGATCTTCAGCAACTCCTCACCATCACGGGCGCGGAAATACTGGCCGCCGGTGGCCTCGGCCAGTGCCTTGAGCGCCGGTTCGTCGAGGTCCAGGCTCGGGTTGACGCCAAGGATGCCCAGGGAGCCGGTTTGCTCGGGGTCGGCACCGATGCCGATCGGGTAGATTTTCACGCCTTCCTCGGCCGCCAGGCGCGCAGCGGTCAACGGGTCGATCTGCCCGGCGTTGTTGGCGCCGTCAGTGACCAGGATCAGCACGCGGCTTTGCGCCGGGCGTTGGCGCAGGCGCTTGAGGGCCAGGCCGATGGCGTCGCCGATGGCGGTGTTCTTGCCGGCAATGCCGATGCGCGCTTCATCCAGCCAGGTGCGCACGGTGCGGCGGTCAAAGGTCAAGGGCGCTTGCAGGTAGGCTTGGCTGCCAAACAGGATCAGGCCCACGCGGTCACCTTCACGCTCCTCCAGAAAGTCCCCCAGCAGGTGCTTGACCAGGGCCAGGCGGCTGACGTCCTCGTCCTGCCAATGCATGTCGGGAAAGTCCATGGAGCCGGAGACGTCCACCGCCACCAGCAGATCCCGGCCGCTGGCAGCAATCGGCAGGGGTTCGCCCAGCCATTGCGGGCGGGCGGCGGCGGTCAACAGCAGCAACCACAGCACCACGAACGGCGCTTGCTGACGCCAGCCGGGCAGGTTGACGCGGGCACGGCGGCGGGCCAAGCCTTCGAGGTCGCTGAGGTAGCTGACTTTCAGCGCCGGTTCGCCGCTGTCGGCCACAGGCAGCACCAGGCGCATGATCCACGGCAGTGGCAACAGGGCGAAGATCCACGGCCAGGCGAACTCAAACATGTTTGCGAATCCAGGTGTCGACGGCTTGCGTGAGACCGGCGATGGCTTTGTCGTCGAGCTTGCATTCGGGCTTGTAGGCGCCTTCCACCAACACCATCCAGCGCGTCAGGCCGGCGGCGGGGCAGCGGTTGTCCAGAAAGGCCAGCCATTTGCGCCCGTTGAGGGTGTGGCTCTGGCTGTAAGGGTAGTCGTTACGGCACAGGCGCTTGAGCAGGCCGTTGAGTTGCTGCAGCCAGGCGCCAGCCGGCGCGCCGTCGTAGGGCTTGGGCATCAAAGCCAGCTCGGCCAGGGCGGCGATACGCAACGGGTCCAGCGGTTGTTCGGCACGCGCCACGGGGCGGCGAGCCGGCAGGAAACGGCGCAGCCACCACAGGCCCCAACCGAGCAGGGGGATCACCAGCAGCAACAGCCACCAGCCCGGCGCAGGCGGCCAGAAGCCAATGGCGGGCGGGGCGATCAGTGGTTGCAGTTGGTCCAGGCTGCTCATGGTTTTTTAACCGGGCGTTGCGGGTTGAGGTATTCGCGCAGTTGCTCGACCATTTCACTCTGGGTACTCAACGGCATCAACAACAGCCGCAGTTTCTGCGCGAGCAGTTCCCAACGGGCGATACGGGCTTCGGCCTGGGCCTTGTAGGCCTGGCGCAGGTCGATATTCAGGGTGTCCAGTTCCAGTTGCGCGCCTCGTTGCGCGAAACGCAGCAGCCCGGCGGCGGGCAGGGCGTGGTCCAGCGGGTCGGAGATCGGTAATAACAGCAGGTCGCAATGGCGCGCCAGCAGGCTCAGCTGTTGCTCGGCGCCTTCGGTGAGGGCGCGCTCATCACAGATCACCACCACCAGGCTGCCCGGGCGCAGCACCTCGCGGCCACGGCGCAAAGCCATGCCCAGGGCATCCGCTTCCGGCTGACGCTCAGTGTTCAGGCTCTGGTTGACCCGCACCAGCCGGTTAAGCAGTTGCAACAGGCTCTGCTTGCTGCGCCGTGGCTTGATCTCGTAGTGCTCGCTGTCGCCGAACACCAGCCCGCCCACTCGGTCGTTATGGCCCAGGGCGGCCCACCCGATCAGGCTGGCAGCCTGGGCGGCGAGCACCGACTTGAACATTTGCCCCGAGCCGAAAAACAGCCGGCAACTTTGCTCCACCATGATGAAAATCGGCCGTTCGCGCTCTTCGTGGAACAGCTTGGTGTGCGGCTCCTGGGTACGCGCCGTCACGCGCCAGTCGATGGTGCGCACGTCGTCGCCGGCCTGGTACACGCGCACCTGGTCAAAATCGACGCCACGCCCGCGCAGCTTGGAGTGATGCAGGCCCACCAGCGGGCTACGTTGGCCAGGCGTGGAGAACAACTGCACTTCACGCACGCGGTGGCGCATCTCAATCAATTCACTGAGGGTTACGCGGATGCCATCGCTTGCGTTCATCGACTTCAAGCGACGGCAACGACGTCGAGAATGCGCTGCACCACGCGGTCCTGGTCGACCCCGGCGGCTTCGGCCTCGAACGACAGGATGATGCGGTGGCGCAGCACGTCGAACAGCACCGCCTGGATATCTTCGGGGCTGACGAAATCGCGACCGGCCAGCCAGGCATGGGCGCGGGCGCAACGGTCCAGGGCGATGGAGCCTCGGGGGCTGGCGCCGTAGGCGATCCACTCGGCCATTTCCGGGTCGAACTTGGACGGGGTGCGCGTGGCCATCACCAGTTGCACCAGGTATTCCTCCACGGCATCGGCCATGTACAGGCCGAGGATTTCCTTGCGTGCGGCAAAGATGGCCTGCTGGCTCACCCGACGCTCGGGCTTGGTTTCGCCATTGAGCGCTTCGCCACGGGCTTGCTGCAGGATACGGCGCTCGACGGCGGCGTCCGGGAAGCCGATCTTGACGTGCATCAGGAACCGGTCGAGCTGGGCTTCGGGCAGCGGGTAGGTGCCTTCCTGCTCGATGGGATTTTGCGTGGCCATCACCAAAAACAGCGGCGACAGCTCGTAAGTGCTGCGGCCCACGCTGACCTGGCGCTCGGCCATGGCCTCGAGCAAGGCCGACTGCACCTTGGCCGGGGCACGGTTGATTTCGTCCGCGAGCACCAGGTTATGGAAGATCGGCCCTTGCTGGAACACAAAGCTGCCGGTTTCCGGGCGATAGATCTCGGTGCCGGTGATATCGGCGGGCAACAGGTCGGGGGTGAACTGGATACGATGGAACTGCGCTTCGATCCCTTCGGCCAACTCCTTGATCGCCTTGGTCTTGGCCAGCCCCGGTGCGCCTTCGACCAGCATATGGCCGTCAGCGAGCAGGGCGATCAGCAGGCGATCAATGAGTTTTTCCTGGCCGAGAATCTGCGTAGAAAGAAAGGTTCGCAGCGCAAGCAGCGCTTCACGATGTTCCATCGATGACGGTTCCTGGAAAAGATGAGCCTGGGTGTTGTGACAGAACACCGGGCCTGGGGCGTTTACTTTAATGCATCGCGGGGTGCGGCGACTAACGGCTTGATGGGTATTTTTGGCGAAACTTACAGGATTGCGGTGCGCAAGGCATAACGGCTGGGTAGGTAGAGCACGGTCACTGTGGGAGCTGGCTTGCCTGCGATCCAGTCAACTCGATGATTCAGGCACACCGAGTCGATACCTTCGCAGGCAAGCCAGCTCCCACAGTCGACCGCGCCCGGCCACACACTCCACGATGCGAAGCGAGCCGCTCTTGATCTGCTTTTGATCTTGATCTCCGGCGCCCCGTCAAACCACGCTGGCCGGAATTCGACAGGGATTTGGGGGGTAAACCGGCAGGGATGCCGGTTTAGCCGCCCCGCGCCATGGATGGCGCGTGGCGGCGGCCCCCCAAATCACTGGCGGATTACGGGCACACCGAGCCTAGGCGAGGTGCCGAGTGGTGGGGCAAGAGCGTTTTGCTTACTTTTGCGCTTTTCAAAAGTGAGCCGCCGTCAGGGCGGAACCCTAAGTGGCCGTTACCTAAATAACGGATATGTGCCCGGTCCAACTGTGTTGACTGCCAGGCCGCCTTCGCGAGCAAGCCCGCTCCCACAGTAGGATCGCGGGGTGTCAGATAGATAGGTGTCGGCTGGGAGGCCGTCTTCGCAGGCAAGCCAGCTCCCACAGGGGGTCTTCGGTGCATTCAGATCCGAATGAAAGTGCCGGTGCCTGTGAGGATGTTCTGCAGGGTTTCCTGCACTTCGGCCATGTCTGACGCGGCGGTGCTGTGGGTGATCTCCAACTGGTCCTTACCGCCCAGGGCATCGGCATCGCCGGCCGCCAGTTCGATCAATAAGGTGGTGTCGCCCAGCGTCACTTTCAGCCCATCGAGGGTCGAAGGTTCGTAGTCCCAGGTCAGCTCCACTTCATCTTCATCCGGGTAACGGGTGAGCATGAACATTTCGCCGTTCTTGCCGTGACAGCACAGCATGGCCATGTTGTCTTCTTCGTCGTCGCACGGGGTGACCATCAGGGCGTCGGTTTTCAGCTGCAGCATGGGGCAATCCTGTGTAGGGGAGGGCAATTGTGCCACCGCGGCGAATTTTGTGCTTCATCCTGTGTCGGAACTTGAGCATGACCTGACGGACCGGATCGGTCATTTCTGGTACTGATGGTGTTCAAAGTAGCAAGATTTTCCACCGAAAAACCGAGGTTGCCCAAGTTGCAACCGAGACCCTGCTTACCGATGACCGAATATGTCGCAGCGTCGCAAGCAGCGTTCTTCCTACACTCGTTAAGCTGCGCAACGGATGTGCCCTGTGCCAGGCGCCTGACCTGCCCGTCGTATCGTCATCTGGCCAAGGGCATGCCGTATGGAAGTTGTATGTGACCTGACTGTCTTGTCCAGCTTCACCCACCTGTCACCCTGATTCGTTTATGGTGCTTGTCAGCACACCAGCGAACAGAGCTGACGGTCTCCCCGCAAGGGGACAACACGCGACGCTTTCATCAATAACAAGCCCAAGCGGAGTACCACAGATGGCGTTCTTCACCGCAGCCAGCAAGGCCGACTTCCAGCATCAACTGCAAGCGGCACTGGCGCAGCACCTCAGTGAACAGGCACTGCCACAAGTGGCGCTGTTCGCTGAACAATTTTTCGGCATCATTTCCCTGGACGAACTGACCCAGCGTCGCCTTTCCGACCTGGCCGGTTGCACCCTGTCTGCCTGGCGCCTGCTTGAGCGCTTTGATCACACCCAACCGCAAGTGCGGGTCTACAACCCCGATTACGAACGTCATGGCTGGCAATCGACCCACACCGCGGTCGAAGTGCTGCACCATGACCTGCCCTTTCTGGTCGATTCGGTACGCACTGAGCTGAACCGCCGTGGCTACAGCATCCATACCCTGCAAACCACCGTGCTCAGCGTGCGTCGTGGCAGCAAGGGCGAGCTGCTGGAAATCCTGCCCAAGGGCACCCAGGGCGAAGGCATCCTGCAAGAATCGCTGATGTACCTGGAGATCGACCGCTGCGCCAATGCCGCCGAGCTGAACGTGCTGAGCAAAGAGCTTGAGCAGGTGCTGGGCGAAGTGCGCGTGGCCGTGGCCGATTTCGAACCGATGAAAGCCAAGGTCCAGGACCTGCTGGCCGGTATCGACGCCAGTGCGTTCGCCATCGACGGCGAAGAAAAAGCCGAGATCAAGAACTTCCTCGAATGGCTGGTGGGCAACCACTTCACCTTCCTGGGCTACGAAGAGTTCGTGGTACGTGACGAGGCAGACGGCGGTCATATCGAATATGACGCCAGCTCCTTCCTCGGTCTGACCAAGCTGCTGCGCGCCGGCCTCACCGCCGAAGACCTGCGCATCGAAGACTACGCCGTGGCCTACCTGCGCGAGCCGACCGTACTGTCGTTCGCCAAGGCCGCCCACCCAAGCCGCGTGCACCGCCCGGCTTACCCGGACTACGTGTCTATCCGTGAGATCAGCGCCGACGGCAAGGTCATCAAGGAACACCGTTTCATGGGCCTGTATACCTCTTCGGTGTACGGCGAAAGCGTGCGGGTGATCCCTTATATCCGTCGCAAGGTTGCGGAAATCGAACGTCGCTCGGGCTTCCAGGCCAAGGCGCACCTGGGTAAAGAACTTGCCCAAGTGGTTGAAGTACTGCCCCGTGACGATCTGTTCCAGACCCCGGTCGACGAGCTGTTCAGCACCGTGATGTCGATCGTGCAGATCCAGGAGCGCAACAAGATCCGCGTGTTCCTGCGCAAAGACCCGTACGGTCGTTTCTGCTACTGCCTGGCCTACGTGCCACGCGATATCTATTCCACCGAAGTGCGCCAGAAGATCCAGCAAGTGCTGATGGACCGTCTGAAGGCTTCGGACTGCGAGTTCTGGACCTTCTTCTCCGAGTCCGTGCTGGCCCGTGTGCAACTGATTCTGCGGGTTGACCCCAAGAACCGCCTGGACATCGACCCGCTGCAGCTGGAAAAAGAAGTGGTGCAGGCCTGCCGCAGCTGGCAGGACGACTACGCCAGCCTGGTAGTGGAAAGCTTCGGCGAAGCCCAGGGCACCAACGTGCTGGCGGATTTCCCCAAAGGCTTCCCGGCCGGCTACCGCGAGCGTTTCGCCGCGCATTCGGCTGTGGTGGACATGCAGCACCTCAACAGCCTGACCGAAGCCAACCCGCTGGTGATGAGTTTCTATCAGCCGCTGGGCCAGGTCTCCGGCCAGCGTGAGCTGCATTGCAAGCTCTACCACGCCGATACGCCGCTGGCGCTGTCCGACGTGCTGCCGATCCTGGAAAACCTCGGCCTGCGTGTGCTGGGCGAGTTCCCGTATCGCCTGCGTCATGCCAATGGCCGCGAGTTCTGGATCCATGACTTTGCGTTCATCGCCGCCGAAGGCGTGAACCTGGATATCCAGCAGCTCAACGACACCCTGCAGGATGCATTCGTGCACATCGTGCATGGCGATGCCGAGAACGATGCGTTCAACCGCCTGGTCCTCACCGCCGGCCTGCCATGGCGCGACGTGGCACTGCTGCGTGCCTATGCCCGTTACCTGAAGCAGATTCGCCTGGGCTTCGACCTGGGTTACATCGCCAGCACCCTGAACAACCACACCGACATCGCCCGCGAATTGACCCGGTTGTTCAAGACCCGCTTCTACTTGGCGCGCAAGCTCACTGCTGACGACCTAGAAGACAAGCAGCAACGCCTGGAGCAAGCGATCCTCAGCGCCCTGGACGACGTCCAGGTGCTCAACGAAGACCGCATCCTGCGTCGCTACCTGGACCTGATCAAGGCCACCCTGCGTACCAACTTCTACCAGACCGACGCCAACGGCCAGAACAAGTCGTACTTCAGCTTCAAGTTCGACCCGCGTGCTATCCCAGAGCTGCCCAAGCCCGTGCCGAAGTTTGAAATCTTCGTGTACTCGCCACGGGTCGAAGGCGTGCACCTGCGCTTTGGCAACGTGGCCCGTGGCGGCCTGCGCTGGTCCGACCGTGAAGAAGACTTCCGTACCGAAGTGCTCGGCCTGGTAAAAGCCCAGCAAGTGAAGAACTCGGTGATCGTGCCGGTGGGCGCCAAGGGCGGCTTCCTGCCGCGTCGCCTGCCATTGGGCGGCAGCCGGGACGAGATTGCAGCCGAAGGCATCGCCTGCTACCGCATCTTCATCTCCGGCCTGCTGGACATCACCGACAACCTGAAAGACGGCGCCCTGGTACCGCCGGCCAACGTCGTGCGTCATGACGACGATGACCCGTACTTGGTAGTGGCGGCGGACAAAGGCACTGCGACCTTCTCCGACATCGCCAACGGCATTGCCATCGACTACGGCTTCTGGCTGGGCGATGCGTTCGCTTCCGGTGGTTCGGCCGGTTACGACCACAAGAAAATGGGCATCACCGCCAAAGGCGCGTGGGTGGGTGTGCAGCGTCACTTCCGTGAGCGCGGCATCAACGTGCAGGAAGACAGCATCACCGTGGTGGGCGTCGGCGATATGGCCGGTGACGTGTTCGGTAACGGTTTGTTGATGTCGGACAAACTGCAACTGGTCGCAGCCTTCAACCACCTGCATATCTTCATCGACCCGAACCCTAACCCGGCCACCAGCTTCGTCGAGCGCAAGCGTTTGTTCGAACTGCCGCGTTCGGCCTGGACCGACTACGACACCAGCATCATGTCCGAAGGTGGCGGTATCTTCTCGCGCAGCGCGAAAAGCATTGCCATCTCGCCACAGATGAAAGAACGCTTCGACATCCAGGCCGACAAGCTGACCCCGACCGAACTGCTCAACGCCTTGCTCAAGGCGCCGGTGGACCTGTTGTGGAACGGCGGTATCGGTACCTACGTCAAGGCCAGCACCGAGAGCCATGCCGATGTGGGCGACAAGGCCAACGACGCACTGCGCGTCAATGGCAACGAGCTGCGCTGCAAGGTAGTGGGCGAGGGCGGTAACCTCGGCATGACCCAGTTGGGCCGTGTGGAATTCGGCCTCAATGGCGGCGGTTCCAACACCGACTTCATCGACAACGCCGGTGGCGTGGACTGCTCTGACCACGAAGTGAACATCAAGATCCTGCTCAACGAAGTGGTGCAGGCCGGTGACATGACCGACAAGCAGCGCAACCAGCTGCTGGCGAGCATGACCGACGAAGTCGGCAACCTGGTGTTGGGCAACAACTACAAGCAGACCCAGGCCCTGTCCCTGGCCGCGCGCAAGGCTTACGAGCGTGCTGCCGAGTACAAGCGCCTGATGAGCGACCTGGAAGGCCGTGGCAAGCTGGACCGTGCCATCGAGTACCTGCCGACCGAAGAGCAGCTGACCGAGCGCGCCTCCAGCGGCAAGGGCCTGACCCGTCCGGAGCTGTCGGTGCTGATCTCCTACAGCAAGATCGACCTCAAGGAAGCGCTGCTCAAGTCGCTGGTACCGGATGACGAGTACCTGACCCGCGACATGGAGACCGCGTTCCCACCGAGCCTGGTGGCCAAGTTCGGCGAAGCCATGCGTCGCCACCGTCTGAAGCGCGAGATCGTCAGCACCCAGATCGCCAACGACCTGGTCAACCACATGGGCATCACCTTCGTTCAACGACTCAAAGAGTCGACCGGCATGAGCCCGGCGAACGTGGCGGGCGCGTATGTGATCGTGCGGGACATCTTCCATCTCCCGCACTGGTTCCGTCAGATTGAAGCCCTGGACCACCAGGTTTCCGCTGACGTGCAACTGGAGCTGATGGATGAACTGATGCGCCTGGGCCGTCGCGCTACGCGCTGGTTCCTGCGCAGCCGTCGCAACGAGCAAGACGCCGGGCGTGACACCGCGCACTTCGGTCCGCACCTGGCCGCGCTGGGCCTCAAGCTCGACGAACTGCTGGAAGGCCCGACCCGCGAAGGCTGGCAGAACCGCTACCAGGCCTACACCCAGGCCGGCGTACCGGAGCTGTTGGCGCGCATGGTTGCAGGCACTACCCACCTGTACACCTTGCTGCCGATCATCGAAGCCGCCGACGTGACCGGGCATGACGCCGCCGAAGTGGCCAAGGCCTACTTCGCCGTCGGCAGCGCCCTGGACCTGCCTTGGTACTTGCAGCAGATCAGCGATCTGCCGGTTGCCAACAACTGGCAGGCCCAGGCCCGCGAAGCCTTCCGCGATGACGTGGACTGGCAGCAACGGGCGATCACCATCTCGGTCCTGCAAATGGCCGATGCGCCACAAGACATGGAAGCCCGCGTGGCCCTGTGGCTTGAGCAGCACCAGGACATGGCCGATCGCTGGCGCGCCATGATGGTGGAAATTCGTGCCGCAGTGGGCACGGACTACGCCATGTACGCGGTGGCCAACCGTGAGTTGCTGGACCTGGCGTTGAGTGGTCAGTCGGTGTTGCAACCGGCTTGATGCCTCGCTAAACCAAAAGCCCCCGCATCGTGAGATGCGGGGGCTTTTTTATTTGATCTGGAATGCGATCAATGTAGGAGCGAGCTTGCTCGCGAAAAACGTCAACGATAACGCGTGCTTGCTGAATGAATGCGGCGCCTGTGCGTTTTTCGCGAGCAAGCTCGCTCCTACAATCGCATTAAGGCAAGCCAGCTCCCACAGGTTGATCTTCATTCACTGGGGATCAGTGGTGTTTGAGTAGTCGGGTTTCCAGGTGATCCAGGTGCTGGGTCATCAAGGCGACGGCCATGTGGGCGTCGCGCTGTTCCACGGCATCCACAATCGCCACATGCTCCTGCCACGCGCAATACGTGCAGGCCTTGGCTTCAAATTGCGCAATGATCAACGACGTCAACGGCACCAGGCTGTTGAGAAACTGGGCCAGCGGCGCATTGCCGGCCATGTGCGCCAGTTGCAGATGAAACTCTCCGGAAAACCGAATCGCCGGCCCCCGTTGGTCACGCTCAATGGCGTCGCGCTCCTGGGCAATCAGCTCGCGCAGTTGGCGAATCTGCATCGCGGTGGCCTGGGCGCAGGCCAGTTGCACCACTGTGATTTCGGTGAGGCGCCGTGCTTCCAGAATCTGCCGTGTGTGCTGGGCATCCGGCGCGGCGACCTGGGCGCGCTGGTTGGGGCGCAGGATGACCACTTGCTGATGGGACAGCTTGGCCAGCACCCGGCGAATCACGCTGCGGCTCACGCCAAAGAGCTCGCCCAGGCCTTCTTCGGTGAAGCGGCTGGCGGGCGCAATGCGTTGCTCAAGGATGGCGTCGAACAAGCGTGGGTAGATGTCGTCCACCGAGGGCTTTTTTTCGGGCGTCCAGCGTAAGGACGTGAGGGTGCAATTGCGTTGCAAGGCGTGAGCGTTCATGGCCGGTCTCCGAAAATCAACTGCCCAGATGGTCGTCCGGGATATTCAAGCGAATGCCCATGCGCAGGCCTTCCTGCAGGATGTGCCGGCGCATTTCGGCACTGGCCAGCGCGCTGTTCTTGTTGCGGATGGCGCGTACCACGGCTTCGTTTTCTTGCAGGCGTTCGGCCAGGTGTTCTGGCGAGTTGCGCAATACCTGGGCGCTTTGTTTGAGCGCGGTGCTGGTTTGCTGCACCACGTTCTGAAAGATCGGGTTGGAAGTCAGGGCGAACAGTTCTTCATGGAAGTCGATATAGGCGTTCATGCCGGCTTCGGCATCGCCCGCATCGAGAGCCTCGCGCATGTCCATCAGGGTCAGGCGCAGTTGGCCGATTTCCTTGCTGCTGATGGACTGGGCCACCAGGCCGACGATGAAAGGTTCGAGGGTGTAGCGCAGTTGCAGGATGTCCTCGAGGCTGGCATCGGCCACGGCGTCGCTCGATTGCGGCTCGCTGACGCTGGTTTCCAGCACGACCACGCCTTTGCCGGGCATGGAGCGCACCAGGCCAAGGGTCTCCAGCACGATCACCGCTTCGCGCAGGCTCGGGCGGCTGATGCCCAGCTGTTCGGCCAGTTCACGCTGGCCAGGCAGCATTTCACCGCGGCGCCACTGGCCTCGCGCCAAGGCGGCGCGCAGTTTTTCTACCACTGAATTGACGACGGTTGAGGTGCTGATCACGTCGAAGGCTCCTTGATGTTGCTCATACAGTATTCAGTCTGGCGAAGGTCCAATGTGGGAGCTGGCTTGCCTGCGATGACTGAGTGTCAGGCACTACATTTGACGCTGACCCACCGCTATCGCAGGCAAGCCAGCTCCCACATTGGATGGGTGTTGTCCTAGAACTCCTGATGCGCCGGCAGCACCGGCTTCTTGGCCTGGAAGGCGTAGCCCTGCTGGCCGTCGAGCACCTTGTTGGCGCGCTGGATATCAATGTCTTTTTCCCAGCGCGCAATTGCCACGGTGGCCACGCAGTTGCCGATCAGGTTGGTCAGCGCGCGGCCGATGCCCATGAACCAGTCCACCGCCAGCACCAACACCAGGCCGACCACCGGAATCGCCGGGATCGCCGTGAGCGTTGCCGCCAGGATCACCAACGCCGAGCCTGGAATGCCATGGGCGCCTTTGGAGGTGATCAACGATACCAGGAGGATGGTCAGCAAGTCGGTCATCGACAGCGGTGTACCGGTGGCGTTGGCGATAAACACGATCGCCAGGGTCAGGTAGATGGAGAAACCGTCGAGGTTGAACGAATAGCCGGTGGGAATCACCAGGCCCACGGTGGAGCTGCCGATACCCAGGTGTTCCAGCTTGCGCATGATCTGTGGCAACACCGCATCCGACGAAGCGGTGCCCATCACGATCAGCAGTTCTTCACGCAGGTACTTGAGCAGCGGCAACATGCGCAGGCCCGAGAGGCGCATCACCAGCCCGAGGATCACCGCCACGAAGGCAAAGCAGGTCAGGTAGAAAAGCCCCACCAGGCTGCCCAGGTGTTGCAGTGAGTCCAGGCCATAGGTGCTGGTGGTGAAGGCGATGGCACCGAATACGCCAATTGGCGCCAGGCGCACGATCATGCCCATGATGCGGAAGATCACATGGCTCAATTCGTTGATCAGCCGCGAGATGCCGCTGGCCGCTTCGCCCACCAGGTTCAGCGCGCTGCCGAACAGCACCGAGAACAGAAGCACTTGCAGCACGTTGTTATCGGCAAAGGCGCCGACCACCGAATTGGGGATCAACTCCATCAGGAACTGGCTGGTGCCGCGGATGTGCTGGCCCTTGTCGGCCAGCTCATTCAAGCCAGCGGAAGAGAGTTGCTCCAGGTGAATATTGGCGCCGCTGCCAATGCCGGTGCTGAAGGCCATGATCAGGCCGAGCACCAGGGCGACGGTGGTGAGCATTTCAAAATAGATCACCGACTTGAGGCCGATGCGCCCGACTTTCTTCAAGTCGCCCGCGCCGGAAATACCGCTGACCACCACGCAGAACACGATCAGGCCAATCAGCATTTTGATCAGCTTGATAAAGCCGTCACCCAAGGGTTTGAGTTGCGAGGAGAATTCGGGAAGGGCCAGGCCGCAGGCGATGCCGAGCATCAGGCCAATCACGACTTGCAGGAAAATCGAACGCGAGCACCATCTGAGCATGGGAGGGATCTCTATTCGGTGCCCTGGTGGTTCCAGGGCTTAATTGTTGTGGTCTTACCGGTAAGTCCAGTGCGGGGCCAGTCTACGCTCGGTTTTTTTCAAATCACAAGCAATTATTTGGCGGTTGGCGGGTCCCGGTCTGACCAGTTGGTCGGTAAGCACGATGCTTGAGCGGTTGGCGGGGATTAATTTTTTTTGCGTATCATCGCCCCCGGCATACGAGGTGATGGATGGACCAACCAGGGCTGACAACCGACGAAGCAGGGCGCATGTATTGCGCCTGGCGCACTGCAGCGCCTGCTTACCTGCATTACCACGACCACGAGTGGGGCGTGCCGGTGGCGGATGACATCGCGCTGTACGAGAAGATCTGCCTGGAGGGTTTTCAGGCGGGGATGGCGTGGATCACCATCCTGCGCAAGCGCGAAAACTTTCGCCAGGCGTTCGAGGGCTTTGATTTTCGCCGGGTGGCGCAGTATGGCGAGGCGGACATCGAGCGGTTGATGAGCGACCCGGGCATTGTGCGCAACCGGGCGAAGATCGTCTCGGCCATCAACAATGCACGTCGGGCCTGTGAACTGGTGGAGGAGACCGGCTCGCTGGCGCGCTGGCTGTGGGCGTTCGAACCCGGCGCACAAGAGCGGCCGGCAGTGGTGGATATGGCTTACTGGACGGCCAATCCGACCTCGGCGGCTTCGGTGCGTTTGTCCAAAGCCCTGAAGAAACGCGGCTGGACCTTTGTCGGCCCGACCACGATGTATGCGTTGATGCAGGCGATGGGGATGGTCAATGACCATCTGGAGGGTTGCGAGTGCCGGTCGCGTATTGAACACCTGCGCAACCTGTTCAAACGTCCCTGACCAGACACGGTTGAAACTGTGGGAGCTGGCTTGCCTGCGATAGCTGTGTATCAGCCAGCTCATCTTTTACTGGCCCACCGCTATCGCAGGCAAGCCAGCTCCCACGGGGATTTGTGGTGTGGCGGGTTACTGTGCAAGCGGGGTAAGCACCTCAGCCTTGTCATCCAGCACCATCACCACCAGCAGTTTGGCCGGTTGGGTCTGGCTGGCATTGCTTGACTCAAAATGCCGCGAGCCGGCCGGTTCGTAGAACGATTGCCCGGCTTTGTAGGTGATCGCCTTTTCATCATTGACCCGCGAGGTAATTTGGCCTTCGAGCACATACGCCACGGCGGTGCCGGTGTGGCTGTGGGGCACGGTGGCCTGGCCGGGGGCGTAGTCCACGGTGAGCATGATGGTTTTCTTGCCTGGCACGTTGGTCAAGGCGTGCTCTTGCAGCACCTTGAGCGTTTCCTGGTTGTAGACCGGGTCGTGGGCAAATGCACTGAGGGAGGCGAGCATCAGTGTGGCAGCGAATAAGCGTTTCATGATGAGGGTTCCATCGGGTGAAAGACCGCTTCACCCTACGCCGCAGAAGGCCTGCCACCAATGACCAATGCGCCGGAAAACCGCCTAGCCAATCTGCAAGAGAATATCGCGAACCTTGTCCAGCGCCGGGTCAATGTCCAGGGTCTCGATGGCGCCGAACCCCAGAATCAGCCCCGAGCGCACCGGCAGATCGTGAAAGAACAGGTCCAGGGGATACAACCCCACCTCGACCTCACGCGCCCGTTCCATCAGTAAGGGAATATTCACTGGCACCTTGCACAGGGCCGCGAGGTGAAAACCCGCCACCGTGGGCACGGCCTCGAACCACGGTGACAGATCGCCCGCCAGACGCTGCAATATGCGTTCGCGACGCCCCGCATAGAGGCTGTGACAGCGACGAATATGCTTGAGCAGGTAACCTTCACTGATGAACTTGGCCAGTGCCCACTGCGGCAAGGTAGCGCTGTGCTGGTCGGTCAATTTCTTGGCCTTGAGCACCGCACCGTAGATGGCCGGCGGCAGCACCGCATAGCCCAGGCGTAACTCCGGCGACAGGGTTTTGGAGAAGGTGCCGACGTAGGTAACCACGCCTCGGGTATCCATGCTTTGCAGGGAGTCGGTGGGGCGGCCTTCGTAGCGGAATTCGCTGTCGTAATCGTCTTCAATGATGATCGCGCCGAGCTCAATGGCGCGGTCCAGCAGGGCCTTGCGCCGCGCCTGGCTCATGGGCATGCCGAGGGGGAATTGGTGGGACGGCGTCACATAGATCAAGCGGGTGCCATCCGGGATCTGGTCGACCTGCAGGCCCTCTTTGTCGACGGCCACACTGGCAACATTGGCGCCCATCGCGACGAACAATTGGCGTGCGGGGCTGTAGCCTGGGTCTTCCATCGCGACCAGGCTGCCGGGCTCAAGCACCACGCGGGCAATCAGGTCCAGCGCCTGCTGTGCCCCGTTGGTGACCACAATATCGCGGGCCCCGCATTTGACCCCGCGAGAAAACGCGATATGCCCGGCGATGGCTTCGCGCAGGGCGGGCACGCCTTCTGGCTGGCTGTAAAAACCACTGTTCTGGGCGATACGACGCAACGCATCCTGGGTGCAACGCCGCCATTCGTCCTGGGGGAAGTGGTGGCGTGTCGTCGCGCCGCCGATAAATTCGTAGCGCAGGATGTCTTCACGGGCGGGGTGGCCCATGGGCGAGGGCAATGCCGCCCATTTGCCCAGGTTGGCGGCGCACGCCAGGTCGGTGGCGGTTTGCACGCGATCGGGCTGTGGCGCCCACGCATTGACGAAAGTGCCGCGGCCGATCTTGCCAATCAGCAGGCCTTCGTAGGTCAAGGTGGCGTAGGTGTCCGACACGGTCTTGCGCGAGATGCCCAGTTGTTCGGCGAGCAGTCGGCTGGGGGGCAGTTGCGCGCCCGCCGACAGTCGCCCGGTGGCGATGGCTTGGCGCAATTGCTGATAAAGCTGGGCAGCCAGGTCCTTGCGGCCGGTGATGACGAGGTGCAGTTCCATGTTTCATCCTGGGACAGATCGATCTGCGCCAAGGTTACGCGCAAATCGATCTGAAGAAACCCAGGCGAGATCAGGACAAGAAGCCACCGTCCACATTCAGCGAAACGCCGGTGGTATAGCTCGACGCGTCACTGGCCAGGTACAACACCGCGCCGGCCATTTCGCTGGGGGCGGCAACGCGCTTGAGCGGGATTTGCGCCAGGGCCATGTTCAGGATCGAATCGTTCTTGACCAACGCCGAGGCGAACTTGGTGTCGGTCAGGCCCGGTAGCAGGGCATTGCAACGGATGCCAAAGGCCGCACATTCCTTGGCAAACACCTTGGTCATATTGATCACGGCGGCCTTGGTCACCGAGTAGATGCCCTGGAACACACCCGGCGAGATGCCGTTGATCGAGGCCACGTTGATGATGCTGCCGCCGCCGTTCTCGCGCATCAGCTTGCCGGCTTCCACCGACATGAAGAAGTAACCACGGATATTCACGTCGACGGTCTTCTGGAACGCGCCGAGGTCGGTATCCAGCACGTTGCAGAACTGCGGGTTGGTGGCGGCGTTGTTGACCAGGATATCCAGGCGGCCGAACTGTTCGCGAATGCCGGCGAACACCTGGGTGATCTGCTCCATTTCACCAATATGGCAGGCAATGGCCGTGGCTTTGCCGCCGTCGGCGATGATCGCATCAGCCACGTGCTGGCAGCCCTCCAGCTTACGGCTGGAGACAATCACATGGGCGCCTTGCTGGGCCAGTAACTTGGCGATGGCCTCACCGATGCCACGGCTGGCGCCGGAAACAAACGCAATCTTGCCGTCGAGGTCGAACAGGTTGGTCTTGGACATGAGGGTTCCTTGTAGTTGCACTCAGAGCGCAGATTTGCCGATGACGTTCAGGCTCATCTGCTCCAGCAGTTTGTTCATGTGAATGAACTGCGCAAAGCGTTTGTCCTGGGTCTGGCCATGGAAGAAGCGGTAGTAGATCTGCTGCACAATGCCGGCCAGGCGGAACAGGCCGTAGGTGTAATAGAAATCGAAATTGTCGATCTGGATGCCGGAGCGCTCGGCGTAGTAGTCGACAAACTGGCGGCGGGTGAGCATGCCGGGGGCGTTGCTCGGCTGGCGGCGCATCAGTTGCACCGGCGCCGGGTCTGCGGCCTCGATCCAGTAGGCGAGGGTGTTGCCCAGGTCCATCAGCGGGTCGCCCAGGGTGGTCAACTCCCAGTCCAGCACGCCGATGATCTGCATCGGGTTGTGCGGGTCGAGGATCACGTTGTCGAAGCGGTAATCGTTGTGCACGATGCTGGAGGTGGGGTGATCGGCTGGCATTTTGTCGTTGAGCCAGGCGCGTACCGCCTCCCACTTTGGCGCATCGGGCGTCAGGGCTTTTTCATAACGCTCGCTCCAGCCGCGAATCTGCCGTGCCACGTAGCCTTCAGGCTTGCCCAGGTCGGCCAGGCCGCACGCGGTGTAGTCAACCTGGTGCAGCTCAACGAATTTGTCGATAAAGCTTTTGCACAAGGCTTCGGTGCGGGTGGCGTCCAGGCCCAGTTCGGGCGGCAGGTCGGACCGCAGGATGATGCCGTTGACGCGCTCCATCACATAGAACTCGGCGCCGATCACCGATTCATCGGTGCAGTGCACGTAGGCTTTGGGGCAGTACGGGAAGCCATCTTTAAGCTGGTTGAGAATGCGGTATTCGCGGCCCATGTCGTGGGCAGACTTGGCCTTGTGGCCAAACGGCGGGCGACGCAGCACAAATTCCTGGCCGGGGTATTCCAGCAGGTAGGTCAGGTTCGACGCACCGCCCGGAAACTGGCTGATAGTGGGCGTGCCCTCCAAGCCCGGGATATGGGCCTTGAGGTAGGGATCGATCAGGCTGGCATCAAGTTCTTCGCCTGGGCGAATCTGGGTCGATTGGTCGTTCAGCGCCATGCTTATCCCTTCTGCTTATTCTAAAGGCCTTGGACTATTTCCTAATCTAATGCGCACAGCCGCCCAGCGACAAGGTCGGGGCGGCTTAATAGGTTAGCGTGTTGAAGCGTGATCAGCGTGCCTGATCGGTCATTTTGCAGGCGCTGGCAAGGCCACCGGTGTAAGCACGGGGCGGCCGGCAAAGTATTCCACCAGGTTGTCAGCGACGCGCTGCACCGTGTCATGGACCGCTTCCGGGGACAGCCCGGCCACGTGGGACGTCAGCACGGTATTGCTCAGGCGCGTGAGGGCATCGGGCACTGCGGGTTCGTCGTCAAACACGTCCAGCGCGGCGCCGCCGATGCGTCGCTGTTCCAGTGCGGCGACCAGGTCGGCGGTCACCACCACGCTGCCGCGGCCAATGTTGACCAGAAAACCGTGCGGCCCCAGGGCGTCCAGGGCGTGGCGGTCGATCAGGTGGCGAGTGCTGGCACCGCCGGGCGTGGCCAGCACCAGGAAGTCCGAGGTGCGCGCCAGCTCCACGGCCGTCGCACAATAGGTGTAATCCACGTCATCGCGGGGTTGGCGGTTGTGATAACTCACCTCCATGCCGAACCCCAGGGCGGCGCGCCGGGCAATTTCCATACCCACCGCGCCCAGCCCGACAATCCCCAGGTGTTTACCGCTGAGGGAAGGGCGCATCACCTTCGGCCATTCGCCGCGCCGTACCGCCGCATCTGTCTGGGGAATGCCACGCACCAGCGCCAGCAACAACGCCATGGCGTGATCGGCCACCGAAGGGGCGTTCACGCCGGCGCCGTTGGTAACCACAATCCCACGGTTGCTCGCCGCCTGCAGGTCTACATGCTCGTAGCCGGCACCAATCACGCAAATGATCTCCAGCAGGGGCAGCGCGGCGATTTCCTCGGCGTACAGCCCCAGCGGGCCACGGGTCAGCACAGCCTGGATCTGCCCACCATGGGTCTTGATCGCCTGGGCGCGTTCAGCGGGCGTCGGCGCCAGGATCACATGAAAGTCACTGCTTTCGATGATTTGCAGGTATTCGTTGATGGTTTCAACCAGGACCAGAACAGTGGTGGGCATCGCAAGGCTCTTCCTGAAGGGTTTGAGAGCATGAGTATGCGGGATTTGTAAGACAGAGCGTTTTATTGCGGTGGAAAAATTTCTTCGCTCGTAAGGCCTGTCTGATTTTACAGGCCGTCCATTCGCGCCCGCTTTTTTGCGCAAGGAAAACCTTGGAAAGTGATGGAGTTCTCCCACTGCATTGGGGCCAGCCATGGCAAACTCAGCCGCTGGGTGCGGATAGAGCTCAGCGCTGGTGCTATTCATGGTCACCCGATTTCTGAACAGGAATTCAGGAGGTTAACAAATTGATCTCGCTTAACTTTACCGGTGGCACAGTCACCCATGACGATCTGTCGCACCTGCAGGATATTGCAGTGGCCAAGCAGGTCGATCTGTTAAAGGAAGATATGCTCCAGGTGGAGTTCGCCGAGGGATTGTTACTGGATGTGGGTTGGTACCCAGAATTTGATGCGGCGGGTGGTTTTCGGATAAACGTCATCAAGAACTATGACTGGGACCTCCCACTTATGGCGCTGACGGCCCACGAAACCTCTGAATTGTTAGAAAAACTGGCTATTGCGCAGAACGCCATACAAAGCGAGCTGCGCAATCCAAACCTGGGCACCTCGGCCACTTAGCGAGTGCGCCAGCTACTGCGCAGTCCCCGTTTGCCGTGCCTGGGCTCGCTCTCTTTGCGCGATCGGCATGAAATCGTACGTCGGGAAGAATTCTGTCTTGTAGACACCCCACGCCGTGTTCTCGATGGCCAGGTTGACTTGAGCCAGGCGCGACGCCGGCAGACGCAGCACAATGACTTGCCCGATGCCCATGGTGATATTCCAGCTGACGACTTCGACACCTTCCGGCGGGAAGACTTTATGAAATTCCTGCTTGGCCAGCTGGGCTTTCAATTCGCTGAGCGGTCGTGATTGATCGTGTTTAAGAAATACGGTCAACATGACGGTGTTATCTGGCGTGGCGGCGATGCTTTTAGTGGGCAGTGTCGTGCTGGCCTGTAGCGTAGTTGCGCTGGGTAACAGCACGGCTGCCAGCAGTGCAGGCATTAATAGCGATTTGAATGAAGTATATGGCTTTATCATGAAGTGTCTCTTTTGTTGTTGGCTTTTATGGCTGGATATAAAGAAGGTGTCCAGCTAGTTTGACATTTGAGTCTTTATCGGCCCTGTGTAAGGGGCATGTACAACGTAAATTCTAACGGGAGGGTTGGTCGCTACCATGTCGCGAGGGACTTCGCGAGAATACGTAAACTCGGTGCTGTCCAGTTTTTCCAGCCTTCTGACGATGGTGCGGTGCGGGCCTAGGTCAGGCACCAGGATGTGGGTCTGTTTGTCGCCAGTGACCAGGAAATAGCCGCCCCCGCCGTCGGGGTGTTTCGAGCGCCCCGTATCGGTGTAGAAGAATTCATAACGATTGCGCTGCGGATCCCACATCGATATGCCCACCACGCCGGGGTACTGGGCCTTGACGTCGTTTTCTGGCTCGCCCTCTATATAGACTTTGGTGGTCAGCCATTGGGGCGAGGAGGCCAGGGCACGTATATCCGCCTCGTGTTCAACAGGCTTGGCGTAAGTGGCAGGCGCGCCTAATAAGCCTGCAAAGAGCAGGCCGGTAACTGCAAGGGTGAGTCTTCGCATTGTCAAACTCCTTGAGCGTTGACTAAGTGTTGTTATCGTGTTGTTGGTCGGTGCGCGAAGATATTAGTTTGTGAATTTGTGCACGCTCAATAGCTGTGTATGGTTCTGTAACAGTTGAGGTGTTGTATGAGTAATAATATGTTTTTGAAGGAGGTTACTTCTGAAGTTGTTGTCGGACTCTTCTTGTATGTTTAGCGCTTAATAGTAAAGAGCTACTTTCCGTTTGACTTCTCGGTCATCCAAATCCTTCCCTCGGGACGGCCTCTGAACGGCTGCACCGCCTAACCATTCCTCAGCTAAGTCTTTGCTTCTCCAAGAGAATCCCGGACAATCCGGCCCTTGTTTCGGCCAGGGCGCTGCCTGTCAGGTTTTTCTGACTCGTGCTGGCCGTGTGAATGCGGAGATCCGACCGGATGAATGATCAGGCCAATAGCGTCGACGAACGCTATGCAACGACACCTGCAACGCTCACAAGCTGGAGCCGCCAGGACACTACCTGGATGCTCGGGCTATTCGGTACCGCCATTGGCGCCGGTACTTTGTTCTTGCCGATCAACGCGGGCCTGGGGGGCTTCTGGCCGCTGGTGATCCTGGCGTTGCTGGCCTTCCCGATGACGTTCTTTGCCCACCGTGGGCTGACCCGTTTCGTGCTGTCCGGCCGTGAAGGTTCCGACATCACCGACGTGGTTGAAGAGCATTTCGGTATCAAGGCCGGTGCGCTGATCACCTTGCTGTACTTCTTTGCAATCTTCCCGATCCTGCTGATCTACAGCGTAGCGCTGACCAATACCGTCAGCAGCTTCATGGAGCACCAGCTGCATATCCTGCCGCCGCCGCGGGCGATCCTGGCGTTTGTGTTGATCCTGGGTCTGCTGGCCGTGGTGCGTTGCGGTGAGCAGGTGATCGTCAAGGCCATGAGCCTGATGGTGTATCCGTTTATTGTCGCCTTGCTGTTCCTGGCGGTGTACCTGGTACCGCACTGGAATGGCGGCATTCTCAGCACCGCGAGCGAAGTGCCGGCACCGTCGGCGTTGCTCAACACGCTGTGGCTGGCGATTCCGGTGATGGTGTTCTCGTTCAACCATTCACCGATCATCTCGGCCTTTGCGGTGGACCAGAAGCGCCAGTACGGCGTACACGCCGAGGAGCGCAGCTCGCAGATCCTGTCCCGCGCGCACTTGCTGATGGTGGCGATGGTGTTGTTCTTTGTGTTCAGTTGCGTGCTGACCCTGTCGCCCGCACAGTTAGCCGAAGCGAAAGCGCAGAACCTGTCGATCCTGTCGTATCTGGCTAACCACTTCGATAACCCGACGATTGCCTTTGCCGCACCGTTGATTGCGTTCGTGGCGATTGCCAAGTCGTTCCTGGGCCACTACATCGGCGCCAGCGAGGGCCTCAAGGGCCTGGTGGTCAAGACTGGCCGCCGTCCGGCGCCCAAGACCCTGGACCGCATGACCGCAGCCTTCATGCTGGTGGTGTGCTGGATCGTCGCCACGCTTAACCCGAGCATCCTCGGCATGATCGAGACCCTGGGTGGGCCGGTGATTGCGTCGATTCTGTTCATGATGCCGATGTACGCCATCCGCAAGGTGCCGGCCATGGCCAAGTACCGTGGGCAGGCGTCGAATGTGTTTGTGACGGCAGTTGGTTTGGTTGCCATTACGGCGTTGGTGTATTCGCTGGTTGCTTGAGCCCTGATGCGGTCTATCTGACTGAACTTTGTGGGCTGTAGCAGCACACGGTAACCACGATGCGAAGCGAGCCGCTCTTGATCTGCTTTTGATCTTAAGCGCCCCGTTAAACCACGCTGGCCGGAATTCGACAGGGATTTGGGGGGTAAACCGGCAGGGATGCCGGTTTAGCCGCCCCGCGCCATGGATGGCGCGTGGCGGCGGCCCCCCAAATCACTGGCGGATTACGGGCACACCGAGCCTAGGCGAGGTGCCGAGTGGTGGGGCAAGAGCGTTTTGCTTACTTTTGCGCTTTTCAAAAGTGAGCCGCCGTCAGGGCGGAACCCTAAGTGGCCGTTACCGCAGGAATGGATATGTACCCGGTCCAACTGTGTTGACTGCCAGGCCGCCTTCGCGAGCAAGCCCGCTCCCACATTAGGATCGCGGGGTGTCAGGTAGATAGGCGCCGGCTGGCAGGCCGTCATCGCAGGCAAGCCAGCTCCCACATTTGGATCGCGTTGCGTCAGTTAGATCAGCATCGTCTGTCAGGCCGTCCCGGGAGCAAGCTCCCTCGCCACAGGGTCCGCGGCTCCCACATTTGTTTTGTGTTGGCAGTAATGGTTAGTTCCAGGCATAAAAAAACGCCGCGTACCTTGCGATACGCGGCGTTTTTTACATCAACACACCGTTAAGCTTGAATCACCGGGATGTTGGCGCTCGCTGCGATCTTGCGGAACTCAGCGATCTGGTCGAAGTTCAGGTAGCGGTAGACGTCACTGGCCATGGTGTCCAGTTTCGCCGCGTAGCCCATGTACTCTTCGACGGTCGGCAGGCGACCCAGGGTAGAGGCCACGGCCGCCAGCTCAGCCGACGCCAGGTAGACGTTGGCACCATCACCCAGGCGGTTCGGGAAGTTACGGGTCGAGGTCGACACCACGGTGGAGTTCGGCTCAACGCGTGCCTGGTTACCCATGCACAGCGAGCAGCCTGGCATTTCCATGCGGGCGCCAGCCTTGCCGTAGATGCCGTAGTAGCCTTCTTCGGTCAGTTGGTGAGCGTCCATCTTGGTCGGCGGCGACAGCCACAGACGGGTTGGCAGCTGGCCCTTGACCTGCTCCAGCAGTTTACCGGCAGCGCGGAAGTGACCGATGTTGGTCATGCACGAACCGATGAACACTTCGTCGATCTTCTCGCCAGCCACGCTGGACAGCAGACGGGCGTCGTCCGGGTCGTTTGGCGCGCAGAGGATCGGCTCGTTGATTTCCGCCAGGTCGATCTCGATGATTTCGGCGTATTCGGCGTCGGCATCGGCTTCCATCAGTTCCGGGTTGGCAACCCAGGCTTCCATCGCTTGGGCGCGACGTTCCAGGGTGCGTGCATCGCCGTAGCCTTCGCCGATCATCCAGCGCAGCAGGGTGATGTTGGAGTTCAGGTATTCGGTGACGGACTCTTTGGACAGCTTGATGGTGCAACCGGCAGCCGAACGTTCAGCCGAGGCGTCGGACAGCTCGAAAGCCTGTTCCAGCGTCAAGTCGTTCAGGCCTTCGATTTCCAGGATGCGGCCAGAGAAGGCGTTCTTCTTGCCTTTCTTCTCTACGGTCAGCAGGCCAGCCTGGATCGCGTAGTAAGGAATGGCATGAACCAGGTCACGCAGGGTGATGCCAGGCTTCATCTTGCCTTTGAAGCGCACCAGGATCGATTCCGGCATGTCCAGCGGCATGACGCCGGTGGCGGCGGCAAATGCGACCAGGCCAGAACCGGCCGGGAACGAGATGCCCATCGGGAAACGGGTGTGGGAGTCACCACCGGTACCGACGGTGTCCGGCAGCAGCATGCGGTTCAGCCAGCTGTGGATGATGCCGTCGCCTGGACGCAGCGATACACCGCCACGGGTCATGATGAAGTCAGGCAGGGTGTGGTGGGTGGTCACGTCGATCGGCTTCGGGTAAGCCGCGGTGTGGCAGAAGGACTGCATCACCAGGTCGGTCGAGAAGCCCAGGCACGCCAGGTCTTTGAGTTCGTCACGGGTCATTGGGCCGGTGGTGTCCTGGGACCCCACGGTGGTCATCTTCGGCTCGCAGTAGGTGCCAGGACGAACGCCTTTGCCTTCTGGCAGGCCGCAGGCCTTGCCGACCATTTTCTGTGCCAGGGTGAAGCCTTTGCCAGTGTCGACAGGCGCTTCAGGCAGCTTGAACAGGTCGGTAGGGCCCAGGCCCAGTTCGGCGCGGGCCTTGTCGGTCAGGCCACGGCCAATGATCAGCGGGATACGGCCGCCGGCGCGAACTTCGTCCAACAGCACCGGAGTCTTCATTTCGAAGGTGGTCAGGACTTCGTCGGTGCCGTGCTTGCAGACTTTGCCAGCATGCGGGTACAGGTCGATCACGTCGCCCATGTTCATGTTGGTGACGTCGAATTCGATTGGCAGTGCGCCAGCATCTTCCATGGTGTTGTAGAAGATCGGAGCGATCTTGCTGCCGAAGCAGAAACCGCCGGCACGCTTGTTCGGCACGTAAGGCACGTCGTCACCGAAGAACCACAGCACCGAGTTGGTTGCCGATTTACGCGACGAACCGGTACCGACCACGTCGCCCACGTAGGCGATCGGGAAGCCTTGGCCGCGCATCTCTTCGATCTGCTTCATCGGGCCGGTCTTGCCTTGCTCGTCCGGCACGATGCCTTCACGGGCCATTTTCAGCATGGCCAGGGCGTGCAGCGGGATGTCAGGGCGGGACCAGGCATCAGGCGCAGGCGACAGGTCGTCGGTGTTGGTTTCGCCGGTGACCTTGAAGACGCGCAGGCTGATCTTGTCGGCCAGGGTAGGGCGGTTGCGGAACCACTCGCCATCAGCCCAGGACTGGATCACGCCTTTGGCGTGTTCGTTGCCGTTGCGGGCTTTTTCGGCGACGTCGTGGAACGCATCGAACATCAGCAGGGTGTGCTTGAGCTGGGCGGCCGCGACGGGCGCCAGTTCGGCGTCGTCCAGCAGCTCGACCAACGTCACGATGTTGTAGCCGCCTTGCATGGTGCCGAGCAGTTCAACAGCGCGCTTCTTGTCGATCAGGGGGGAAGTGGCTTCGCCCTTGGCCAGGGCAGACAGGAAACCGGCCTTGACGTAAGCGGCTTCGTCAACGCCTGGTGGAATGCGGTTGGTGATCAGGTCAACGAGGAATTCTTCTTCGCCAGCCGGAGGATTTTTCAGCAGCTCGACCAGGCCTGCGGTTTGTTCGGCGTTAAGCGGCTGGGGAACGATACCCAGTGCTGCACGCTCTTCGATATGTTTGCGGTAGGCTTCAAGCACAGTTATTACCCTCATCAGTGGTCCCACGGGACGCTCATCCAGAAATGAACGGCACGCATGCGCTCGGGGGCTTTTTGGGCCGCAAAGCCAGCGCTGCCGGCATTCCTTACAGAAGCTGCTTTCAAAGTTTTACGCCTGCAGAACGGAGCTGATGAGGGTTGGCGCGGGCTCTGACCTACCGGGTCGAACCTGCGCCAACACCGTTCTGAAGGAACGACTGTGCTCGTGACGCTTTGAAAACAGCTTCCAGCGGATTATTGGCGCCTTACAAGGCCGGGTGATTCTACGGCAAAAAAAATCTAAAGGTAAGTTGCCTGCTCAAGTTTGCTGGGTGATCAACCTTAGACAAAGGGCTAACATGGCGCACTGTTTCGCGGATTTGCGTGTCGTTGCCCATGCCCAACCAAACCATCAAAACTCCCTGCGTCGGCCTGTGTTCCACGGTCTACGGCGATCTCGTGTGCCGTGGATGCAAGCGTTTCCACCATGAAGTGATCCAGTGGAACGGCTATAACGAAGAAGAAAAACGCGCGGTCTGGCTCAGGCTTGAGCAGCTGTTGGTGCAGGTCATGGCCGGCAAAGTGGAGGTTTTCGACCCTAAGACCCTGCGCGGGCAGTTGGAGCAACGCAAGATTCGCTTTGTGCCGCACCAGTCCGAGTATTGCTGGGCCTACCAGTTGATCGCCCGTGGAGCCCGGGTGATCAATAACCTGGAGGCCTATGGCATGGTGCTGTTGCCGGAGTTTCGCGACTGGGCGCTGCCTGAATTGCGCGATGCCATTGATCGCGAGTTCTTTATCTTGTCCGAGGCGCATTACCAGCGCTATATCGCGCCGGGCTTCTTGAAAGATGCGCTGGGTAACTGACGGGCGCGGTCAATGTAGGAGCGAGCTTGCTCGCGAAAAACTTAAAGACGCCGCGTTTATTCAGGAAGCGCGCGTTATCGTTGGCGTTTTTCGCGAGCAAGCTCGCTCCTACAGTTGATCTTCAGGGTCAGGGTTTGGTCGCCAGCTCTTCCAGTTGATCCATGAGCGTCTGCGGTTTTAGCACCAGCACATCGCTTTGCACCGCATCCAGCACCACCTCCGCCGTATTGCCGATCAACGCGCCGGAAATCCCCGTGCGCGCCACCGTGCCGATAATGGTCACCGCCGCCTGTAATTGATGGGCCATATGCGGGATCAGCACATCGGCTGGGCCTTCCTTGATATGCAGGTGACTGTCGTCTACGTCGAACTCAGCCTGGAATGCCTTGCATTGCTCACGATAGCGCGCCTCGATGGTTTCCTTGAGCTGAAAGGTCGGGTCGGCCGCCGACAGCATGGGCGACGGGTGAGCGCTGATGACATGCAATTTGGCCTTGGCCAGGCTGGCGATATCAAAGCCATGGTCGATGATCGAATGGTGCAGCGAGCGGTGTTCGGCATCGGTATTGCCCACGTCGATGGCCGCCAGGATCACGCCGCCCGCCCAGGGCGTAGCGGTCTTGACCAGCAACACTGGCGTTGGGCAATAGCGCAGCAACTTCCAGTCCGCCGGGGTCAATAGGGCTTTTTTCAGCGGGCTGTCGGGGAAGTGCTGCTTGATCACCAGGCCGCAGCCTTCGGCTTGCTGCACATCGATGATGGTTTCATGCAGGCTGTCGTTCCACGCTTGCTCGGTGGTGACGCTGTAGCCGTCTTCCGTCAAGCCTTGCTTGAGCAGGCTCAGCAGCGCCGAATGTTCGTGTTTCTTGTCACAGACCAGCAAGTGCAGGTGCGCGTCGGTCACCCCGGCAATCAGCTTGGCACGCTTGAGTGCCAGGCTTTCGGAGTGCTCGGGCTCGATGACCACCAGGATGCTGCGGATGGCTTGCATGGTCGGGATCTCCAAAAAGGGCGGGCGTTGGATAACTATAGTTGCTGGCCGGCAGCCGTCATGTTGATACACATCAAGGCCGGTGGCTGGTGGTCTGCGGCGGGGTCGGTATAATCGGCGCCCTTTAGTGATCCTTTGCCCGTGAGCCCGATGAACCTGCCCGAAATCCATGAATTCCTCGGCTGCCGCACCCCTGATGCCTGGGTACAGGCCGCATTGGCCGATCAGGAAACCCTGCTGATCGACCATAAGAACTGCGAATTCAAAGCCGCCAGCACCGCCTTGAGCCTGATGGCCAAGTACTACGGCCACGTTGACCTGATCAACATGATGTCGCGCCTGGCCCGCGAAGAGTTGGTGCACCACGAGCAGGTCATGCGCCTGATGAAAAAGCGCAAGGTCGAACTGCGTCAACTGCACGCCGGGCGTTATGCCTCGGGCTTGCGCAAGGTGGTGCGCAGCCATGAGCCGGTCAAGCTGGTGGATACCCTGGTGGTAGGCGCCTTTATCGAAGCGCGCAGTTGCGAACGTTTCGAAGCACTGGTGCCGCATTTGGACGAAGAACTCGGCAAGTTCTACTTCGGCTTGCTCAAGAGCGAGGCGCGGCACTTCCAGGGCTACCTGAAGCTGGCCTACCAGTACGGTGACGCCAAGGACATCGCCCAAGTGATCGAGCGGGTGCGGGCCACCGAGCAGGACCTGATCGAATCACCCGACGTCGAGTTCCGCTTTCACAGTGGCGTGCCAGCCTGAGGCCACGGCCACACCGATCAAGGCGGTGATTCCCGCCAGCAGGAGGATCACCGTTGGCGTGCCCAAGGGCGCCGCCAGCACGGCAATCATCAAGCCCGCCAAGGGCTGGGCGAGGTTGTTGAGCAAGGTCATCACGCCGACTGTCTTGCCGAAATCCTGCACCGGGATCACCCGTTGACGAGTGCTGCGAAGATACACGTTGAACATCTTGTCGAAGCCGCTCACCAGCAGGAAGCCCACCGCGTAGGCCCACACGCCGGGGCTGAGCGCGGTGATCAGCGCGCCGACGGTGATCATCGAGTACGACAACCCGCCCAGTACCTTCAGCTTCAGTGATGAGCGCGCCAAGTAGAACAGAATAGCGATGGTCACCAGCGCCCCGGCGGCTTGCAGCAGGGCATAGGCGTCTTTGCCCGCTGCGAAGTGGCCGGTGACCAGGGCGGCCGAGGTGGCCAGCGTCACGCCGACTATCAGGTTCACGCCGACCGCCAGGACGATGATGCGCTTCAACTCCACCCGGTTGAGGATATGGCCAAAGGCGGTGCGCAGGGGTTGCAGCCAGACACCCGGGTGCTGTTGGTGTATTTCCAGGGTCACCGTGGTGTTGCGCTGCCAGATCAGCATCGCCAGGTCAGCCAGCACAAACAGCACGGCCACCCCCAGCACCACCCAAGGCCACGCCCAGACTTCCAGCATCAGCGCCGCCACCAACGGGCCGAGCACCAGGCCACTCTGGTCGGCGATTTGCGAATAGGACAAGGTCTTGGCGTAGGTGTACTGCCCGAAGATATGCGGCATCACCACTTCCCGCGCCATGATGCCCTGGGTGGTCAATACGCCGCACAACGCAGACAGCATCACCAGCCAATGGATGCCGTCGAACAGCCCATAGCACGCCATCGCTACCACACACGCCAACGCCCGATACACCTGGCTGATATGCAGGATACGCACCGGTGAAAACCTGTCGCACAGCGCGCCGCATACCGGAAACGCCAGGTAACGCGGCAGCGACTCGAAAAAAAATGCCAGCCCCGCCCACGACACGCTTTGGGTGGTCTGGAACACGATCAGGGGCACGATAAACAGCAAAACCTGGTCGGCCAGCCGTGACAGGAACAGCGAAATGAAGAACGCCAGGTAATCCTTACGCATGGAACTCCCTGTCAATGGCGTTAAAAAGTGCAGGCTATTTGTTAAAAACTCTTAAAAGCATGAAGCTTCTTCGCTGGGTGCTGGCCAGCGGCTTCTGTCGGCCAGCTTGCCACCTATAATGGCCCTTTTTCAATCCGCGCATCCACACTGAGAACTTATGGAAAACCTGGGTCTGGGCAAGGTCCTGCTCGTTGAGGACGATGAAAAGCTGGCAGCGCTGGTCTCGCATTTTTTGTCGCAACATGGGTTCGAGGTTCGGGTGGTGCATCGGGGCGATGAAGCCCTGGCGGCGTTTGTGGATTTCAAGCCGAAGATCGTCGTGCTCGATCTGATGCTGCCGGGGCAGAGTGGGCTGCATGTCTGTCGCGAGATTCGCAACGTGTCGGACACGCCCATCGTAATCCTCACCGCCAAGGAAGATGACCTGGACCATATCCTTGGCCTTGAGTCCGGTGCTGACGATTACGTGATCAAGCCGATCAAACCGCCGGTGTTGCTGGCGCGCCTGCGTGCGTTGCAGCGCCGCCAGGTGCCAGAGCCCACGGTGCGCGGCGCTCTGGAGTTCGGCCGCTTGTCGATTGATCGCAGTTGCCGGGTGGTGCGTCTGGGCGACGAAACCATTGACCTCACCACCATGGAGTTCGAGTTGCTGTGGTTGCTGGCCAGCAGCTCGGGCAAGGTTCTCTCCCGTGACGATATCCTCAACCGCATGCGCGGCATTGCCTTTGATGGACTGAACCGCAGCGTAGACGTGTACATCAGCAAACTGCGCGGCAAGCTCAATGACAACCCCCGCGAGCCGGTGTGCATCAAGACCATCTGGGGCAAGGGCTACCTGTTCAATCCGTTCGCGTGGGAGGTGTAGATGCTGCGCTTGTATCTGCGCCTCTATTTGATTCTCGCGCTCGGCCTGGCCGGGTCGATCTGGCTGGTGAACTTCGGCCTGGACACCTACATGCCCGAGTCCAACGAGACCTACAACCGTGAAGCCCTGCGCGGCCCGGCGTGGGCCTTGGTGGAACAGCTGCGACCCGTGCCGGCAGAGGCGCGCCAGGCACGCCTGGACGAACTTCAGCCGCATTACGGCTTGCGGCTTAAACTGGTGCAACGCGACACCCAGCAGTTGAGCGAACGCGAGCAGAAACTCCTGGCGGCTGGCCAGGTGGTGGTGCGCGAAGATTTCATGAAGTTTCTCGCGCCTATCGACGATGGCCCGCAATTACTCGAAATCAAATTGCCGGAAGAACCCAAGTGGTTGTACCTGTGGGCCTACGGCTTCCTGGGCGTGAGCCTGGCCATTGTCCTGTATTTCTGGGTGCGCCCACACTGGCGCGACCTGGAGCACATTCGCCTCGCGGCGCAACGTTTCGGTGACAACGACCTGGGCTCGCGCATCTTGCTGCCGAGCCGTTCCACCGTGCGTTCCCTGGCCGGGCATTTCAACCAGATGGCCGAGCGCATTGAGGGTTTGATCGCCAACCAGCGCGAACTCACCAATGCGGTCTCCCACGAATTGCGCACACCGATTGCGCGGTTGTCATTCGAGCTTGATCAACTCAGGCAGCAGGGCGACCCACGGCAAAGCCGAGCGTTGATCAACGACATGTACGCCGACCTAGGTGAGCTGGAAGAAATGGTCTCCGAACTATTGACCTACGCAAGCCTGGAGCCAGGCGCCACCCAGGTCACCCGCGAGCATATCGAGGCCCACAGTTGGCTCGACAGTGTTATAGGCGCCGTGGCCCTGGAGGCCGAGGCGCAAGGGGTGCAGCTGTCGTTGCGCACCTGCGAGGTGGACGTTATCCAGATCGAGCCACGCTTTATGGCGCGGGCCGTGATCAACCTGCTGCGCAACGCCATTCGTTATGCCGACCGCCGTGTGGAAGTGTCGCTGGTCAAGTTTGGCAGCGGTTACGAAGTGCGGGTCAACGACGATGGGCCGGGGGTGCCGCTGGAGGGCCGCACCAAGATATTCGAACCCTTCCTGCGCCTCGACGCCAGCCGCGACCGCCGCACAGGCGGGTTTGGCCTGGGCCTGGCGCTGGTCAAGCGTGTCAGCCAGTGGCATGGCGGGCAAGTTGAGGTGCTGGATTCGGAATGGGGCGGGGCGTCGTTTCGGATGACGTGGGCATATGCCGAGTAAAGGCGCATGCCCCAACGTCATGCTGTAGGAGCGAGCTCGCTCGCGAAACACTCACAGGCGCCGCGTTTATCCAGAAAACACGCGTTATCGTTGACGTTTTTCGCGAGCAAGCTCGCTCCTACAGCAACTGCGTTACCGCGGCAAACGCCGCCTGGCGCCGTTGTTCCCAGCCCCCGCGAATCACCACCAGTGGCTGTTGGTGCTGCTGCATCCATTCCAGACTGGCCTGGAAAAACGCCTGCCTATCCGCCAGTTCCGGCTGGCAGCGCTGGCCGTCGGCACTCCATTCCACGTCTTCGGGGGAGAGCAGCAGGTGCAGGTCGTAATGCCGCGCCAGGAGTTCGTCATCCAGCCAGCCGGGGTAGTCGCCGAACAAGGTCTGGCTCCAGAGCCTGTTGGTGAGCAGGTGGGTGTCGAGGATCAGCAACGCGGGGCGTTTGGCGCGGGCGGCATCCTCCCAGGCCAACTGGCCTTGGGCAATGGCCGGGATATCCGCCAGGGTGGTGTCGCGCTGATGCTGATCGATGAAGTAGCGCACATATTCCCCTACCATCAACCCGCCGAAGTGCGCGTGCAACTGCGCCGCCAGCCAGCTCTTGCCGCTGGATTCGGGGCCTGCCAATACCACCACCTTCATGCGCGCAACGCCGGGTCGGCGCGCCACTCGCGCCAGCCTTGCACGGCAATCACGGTAAACAGTGCGTAGAGCGCGGCGGTGAGGTAGAGGCCTTTGTAAAGGAACAGGCCGACGAAGATCACATCCACCACGATCCACAAGGCCCAGCACTGCACACGTTTTTGCGCCATCCACATTTGCGCCACCAGGCTGAAACCGGTGAGCGCGGCGTCGAGCCAAGGCTGGGCGGCGTCGGTCCAGTGGGCCATGGCGGCGCCCAGCAGCAGACTGCCAACGGCACCCACAGCCAGGCTGGCCATGATTGCCGGCGCTTTCAGGCTGGTGACCTGGCGGCCTTGCTTGACCTCGCCAGCGCGGGTCCACTGCCACCAGCCATACACCTGCAAGGCCGCATAGACCACTTGCAGCAGCATGTCGGAGTAGAGTTTGACCTCAAAGAACACCCAAGTGTAGAGCAGCACCATCACCAAGCCGATGGGCCAGCACCAGGGGTTTTGTTTGACCGTCAGCCAAACGGCGATCACCCCCAGGGCAGCGGCAAACAGTTCAAGCCCGGACATGGCGAATCCTTGGGGGAGTGGGAGAGGGCGGTGATTGTACCTAGAGGCCACCGAACCTCAAACACCGCAGGACAAACGCGCACGTGGGCTCGCTCCATGCGCGCGGCGATGCCGTGGCTGGGGACGTAAGCGCAGCCGGTTATTGACCCTTGAAGCGCAGTTCCCGATACCGCGGTACGGCCAGATGCCAGGCAATGTTGCCGCGCCATTGGTTATGCAGGGCTTGAGCACAGGTCATTGCCTGTTCTTGAGCTCGCGTGTCGTAGCCCAGCGCATCCAGGCGTTTGGGCAACTCGGCTTGCGCCATTGCGAAGCTTTTCGCCCATTGTTCAATCCGCTGTGACACCTCGGCTGCGGCCTGCAGCGCCGATTGGCCCTGGGTGTGCCTGAGGTGAGTCAGTAGGTTGTAGATGTCTTCATCAGGGTTTTCCATGATCTGAAAAGACAACAAATCGTTAACTGCCTTGAAGAGTTTCAGGGCCAGGTTTCGCAGGTCTTGCCAGGGGGGGCTGTAGTAAAGCGAGGACGATAATTGAATGTTCTGCACCAGGTAGGTGAACTCCAGACAGACTTGAAAACCGCCGGCGTTTTGCCACAGAGCTTCATAGCCTTCTACCCCCGGCTGCGTGTTATGAAGGCGATGCATCAGCGCGGTGGTGCAGGGAACCAGGTAGGTCAAGTATTGCTCGGCCACTCGCTGCTGCCAGAGCGAGGGCATCAAGCGTGACGCGCGTCGCATGATGTCTGTGAGTGCATTGCCCAACGGTTCTCGGGGTGTGCTCGCCCGCGTGAACGCTCTTGCGTAGACACCTCGAATCAGGCGTTCGAGGGCTTCGGGGTCATTGCAGTCTTCGTCGGCGAGATCGTCCTGGCAACTGAACCACCCCACCAGATCAGACAGAATGAGTAATAGCTCAAGTGGCGCGTCACTCCACATATAACCGGCATACAAACCGGGAATGTAGATGTCCAATTGATGGGTTGCGCGGGATGTTTGTTCCAGCCCCATATTCTTGAGCCATTGGCGTGTGTGCTGCTGAGCCTCTTGCGCAAAGGGGCTCAAAGGATAAGTCGCCGTCTCAAGCCATCGGGGTAAATGAAAGGGGCCGATGGGCTGTTGGACATCAAGGCGTGCTGAAGAGGGCGAGGTTTTTTCCCGCGAGCCTGATCGCGCTGACATACGATGTAACCTGTAACGTTAGAGTGCGTCGATAAGTAGCAAGACAAGTTATAGCACTCAGTGTTGTAGCGTCTGGTGCGCTTTCAATATGGGTTTGGAATCAATGTGCAGCGCCTTATGAATAAATAAACTGAGTTATTGCGAGCGGTAAAATGTTGTCTCCTTGTGCCTATCTGAAAAATGGCTAACCTTTCCATCATGTGAATGGTGATCACGTAAAGCGGTGGCCTGCGGATGTTGAAGGTCTTTTACGCGTGAAGAACGTAGAAGACAGTGAGTGTTGAGGCGCTCACGCGGTCAACAACGAGGCCTATGAAATGAACCCTTTCTGCTCGTCATTCGATGACACTTGGTACTTAAACGCCAGGGCCCAGTGGTCTGAGCCTTTTGCTTATCAAGAGCGTTTCCCCGGTAAAGCCGTAAGAACAGAACTCATGTGGGCACTCTCGGTGTTCTACGGCTTGCCTTCTGTCCAGACTCACACCCTCTGCGCGGCCATCGAAAAGATGAATCTTTCCTCATTGATTCATGACGATTTACTGGATGGGGATACGGTGCGCCGTGGTGTTCCAACGGTATGGAAGCAATACGGTACAGAGGTTGCTCTGGTGTCGGGGATGTATGGTTACCTGGAAGGGCTTCAGCTCCTGGCCAAGCTCAACGACTTGAATGTTGTGCGGGCGGGTATAGAAAGCCTTGAACGTCTGCATGTTGGGCAATACCTCGACGCCAAAGCAAGTGCAGGTGACACATTGCCCACCTTGGAAGACTATGGCTGTATTGCACAGGCTAATACCGGCTGTTTTTTTGTGTTTCTGTTAAAGGCTTGCCAATGTCTGAAACCGTTGGAAACGCAGACCTATGTTCTGCTTGAACGGATGCTGCTGTTGATGGGCATCTATTATCGTTACGTCAACGACTATTGCGATATCAATCATATTCCGCACTTTGAAAAAAAAGGATTCGCCATGGATTTGGAGGGTGGGCCAAAGTCGTTCCTGATGATCTTGGCGGGCAGGGCACTGGTCAAGGGCGCGCTCACTTCAGATCAAAAAAAACAGATTATTCGAGAATATGGAGACGCCGGCGTATTTGACGCTGCCCTGGCGTTGATGGAGCAAACCTATGGGCAGCTATTGCGCTTTGCAGACGCTATAAAGCGGCGAAACCGCACTGTCAGCATTCACGCATTAAAGGGGTTTTTACGCAGCATTCATTTCCAACCTGAGCCCGATGACAATTATTACGCAACGCTACTCAGGTAACGCCCTCCGGTGTGTCGCACCAGTCACTGAAGGTCGCGGTCAGAGGTGGCCGCGACAGTCGGAGACCCTGTCGTGGTTTATTGATCCATCGTGCTCAAAATTTCATAAGCCAACTTTACCCGCTCGGCATTCGGGTAGTTCTTGTTCGCCAGGATCACTACACCCATGTCCTTGCTTGGCACAAACGCCACATAGGCGCCAAAGCCGCCGGTGGAGCCGGTTTTGTTGTAGAGCACGTTGGCAGGCTGCGCCTGGGCGGGTTTGAGCCAGTTAACCTTGTGCGGCTCCATCGCCATCGGTGTGGAATTGCCCTCAAGCAACGCTTGCAGCGCGATGGGGTAGGGGTAGCGTTCCCAGCCCAGGCCCTGGGTCATGCCGTTGACGGTGTAGTAGCCGGCGTGAGTGGTGGCAATGGCCTGCTGCACCGGTTGCTCCAGAGTTTGCGGGTGCATGTTCGCGATCACGTAGCGGGCCAGGTCCTGGCTGCTGCTTTTGAGGCCGTAGGCTTCGAAGTCCAAGGCGCCGGGGTTGACGCGAACCGGTTTCTGCTGGCTGTCATAGCCCTGGGCGTATTGGCCGGTCTTGTCGGCAGGCACGCGGGTATAGGTGTTGGTCAAGCCCAGCTTGGGCAGCAGGGTTTTTTCCATGGCGACGGTGAACGGCAGGCCCAGGCTTTTTGCGGTCACGTAACCGAACAGGCCAATGCTTGGGTTGGAATACAGGCGTTGTTCCCCCGGCGCATAAGTGGGTTTCCAATGCTGGAAATAATCCATCATGGTGGTTGCACTGTCGGCGGCATCCGGAAACTGCAGCGTCAGGCCGCCGGGGGTATAGGTCGCCAGTTGCAGCAGGCTGATGCGATCGAACGCGCTGCCAGCCAGCACCGGCAGGTGTTGGCTGGTCATGTCCGACAGCTTGAGCTTGCCGATAGCCTGGGCATACCCGCCGAGGGTGGCGTTGAAGGTTTTGCTCACTGAGCCGATTTCGAACAGGGTGTTTTCGGTGACGGGTGCCTGAGTGTCCTTGGCAGCGACGCCGTAATTAAAGTATTGCACCTTGCCGTGTTGGACGACCGCGACCGTCAGGCCGGCGATGCCTTGCTGTTTCATCAGAGGGGTGACGTGGCTGTCCACGACCTGGCGCATATCGGTGGCGGCCATGCAGCTGCCGGCCCCAAACAATAAGGCTGAGATCGCATATTTTTTCAGGGTGTGTTTCATGCTTCGCTTCCATGTAAGTAAAGGCAATGACGATCGAAGCCTGCGCAGGCGTGGCAAATGTAGGTGGATTTCCCAGAGCGGGCAAACGATGATATCTCGCACCAGCCATTAGAAAAATTTGGGCCAAGCCATGTTGCGTTCCCACCTGCCGCTCAATGCCTTGCGCGCCTTCGAAGCGTCGGCGCGTCATTTGAGCTTTACCCGTGCGGCCATCGAGTTATGCGTGACCCAAGCGGCGGTCAGTCATCAGGTCAAAAGCCTCGAAGCGCAACTCAACGTCACGCTGTTCAAGCGCCTGCCACGGGGCTTGATGCTCACCAGCGAAGGCGAATCCCTGCTGCCCGTGCTGCGTGACGCCTTCGACCGAATTGCCCTGACCTTGGATCAGTTTGAAGGCGGGCATTACCGTGAAGTATTGACCGTGGGGGCGGTCGGTACCTTTGCGGTGGGCTGGTTGTTGCCGCGCCTGGCGGATTTTCATAGCCGCTACCCGTTGATCGACTTGCGCTTGTCCACCCACAACAACCGCGTGGATGTCGCCGCCGAGGGCCTGGATTATGCCATCCGCTTTGGCGCTGGCGCCTGGCACGGTACTGATGCCTGCCCTTTGCTTGAGGCGCCGTTGACGGTGTTGTGCGTGCCGCAGATTGCCGAGCAATTGCGCAGCCCGGCTGACGTGTTGAAGCACACCTTGCTGCGTTCCTACCGTGCCGATGAGTGGAACCTGTGGTTCCAGGCCGCCGGTTTGCCCAGCGATACCCGGGTGCCGCGCAGCGTGGTGTTCGACTCCTCGCTGGCGATGATGGAGGCCGCGCTGCAAGGGGCTGGCGTAGCACTGGCGCCAGCCTTGATGTTCTCGCGGCAATTGGAGAGCGATGTGATCCGCCAGCCGTTCGAGGTGGGGATCACGACGGGCAGCTATTGGCTGACGCGCTTGCAGTCGCGGGCTGAGACGTCAGCGATGGTGGCGTTCAAGGGGTGGTTGCGCGAACGGGTGGGTGTGTAGCCACTGGATAGGGTGGGTCACAGGGGACTTTTGTGAAACTGCCCGCAACGGGTGCAAGCGTTTCATAACTGTGTTCGCCATGTTGCACGCACAGCCAGTAATCGCCATAAGCATCCACGTGGTCGACTTTCCATACCAGGCCGCTTTCGAAAAAGAACCGATAGAGACCCTGTTCCTGCGGGCTGATTTCTGCGTTAGGCACGCAGGTGATCTGCAGGCCGAAGTCCAGCCAGGTCAGCTTATAGCTCTCGGTAAATTGCTCGCTCAGCCCCAGACAAATCTCACAGGCCATCTTCAAGTGTTCCTTATGCAGGGTGTCTGATCACGGTTGTCACTACGGCGCCGGATCAAACCTCGCGACCATGGGCGGCGGCAGCCAGTTGCCCGGTATCAACGCGCACGAACACCGAGTCGCCGACGGCGGTGAGCACGCTGCCTGCATACACTTCGCAGACCACACGGCTTTTGCGCCCGACTTCGCCTTCGACCCGAGCGCGCAGGACCAGGGGCACACCCATGGGCGTGGGCTTGATGAATTTGATCCCCAGGTTGCCGGTGACGCAATCGATGCGCGGCAGGCTGCCGGGTTCACGCTGTTCGGCGCGGTAGTGGTAGGCCATGGCGGTCCAGTTGGAATGGCAGTCCACCAGCATGGCGATCAGGCCACCGTAGACCAGGTCTGGCCAGCCGCTGTATTTGGCCTCGGGTTGGTGCTCGGCAATGACGTGCACGCCGTCATCATCCCAGCGGCTTTTGATGTGCAGGCCATGGGGGTTGCTGCTGCCGCAGCCGTAGCAGATGCCTTCCGGCGCCGTGGTGTCCTGGAGAGAAGCGCTGTGCATGCAGAGTCCTTATTGTTTTTTGGGGCGACGCTTCTATTTAGCAGGCCAGGGGTTAGCGAGCAAACTTCTTCGCCCCGGCCACGCAACCGATCACCGCCACCGTCACCAGCACCATGCCCAGGCTGACCTGTTCATGCAGCAAGCCCGCCGCCAGCGCCAGGCCGAAGAACGGTTGCAGCAACTGCAACTGGCCGACCGCGGCAATCCCGCCCTGGGCCAGGCCGCGGTACCAGAACACAAAGCCGATCAACATGCTGAACAACGCCACGTAGCCCAGGCTCAGCCACGCCGGCAGGCTGATTCCGCTGAGGGTGGCAGGTGCCAGCAACAGGCTCAAGGGCGCCACCACTGGTAGCGACACCACCAACGCCCAGCAGATCACCTGCCAGCCGCCCAGGCTGCGCGACAGCTTGGCGCCTTCGGCATACCCCAGGCCGCATACCAGCACCGCCAACAGCATCAGCACATCGCCCGCGGGTGCGGCGCTCAAGCCTTGGGCAACGGCGTAACCCATCACCAACAGGCTGCCCAGAATCGAAAACAACCAGAACACCGGCCGCGGCCGCTCACCGCCGCGCAGCACGCCGAACACCGCCGTGGCCAGCGGCAGCAGGCCAATAAAGACGATGGAGTGGGCCGAGGTCACGTACTGCAAAGCCAGGGCCGTCAGCAGCGGAAAGCCGATCACCACGCCAAGCGCGACGATGACCAGCGGTGCCCATTGCTGGCGCGTAGGGCGTTTTTCCTTGAATAGCCACAGCAGGCACACCCCCAGTAGGGCTGCGAGGGTGGCGCGGATCATGGTCAGGAACACCGGGTCGAATTCCATCACCGCCACGCGTGTGGCCGGCAGCGAGCCGCTGAAAATCACCACGCCGATAAAGCCGTTGATCCAACCCTGGGTGCTGTTGTCCAGAGTGCGTAGGCGAGAAGTGCGGTCCATGGGGGCGTCCTGAAAAGGCAGTTGCGTGCTGGGCATCCTAGGATTGAAGATTAAGACAATCAAAAAATTGTCATGGATACATCCTTATGCCCCGTGCTCGCTACAAGTCGCTGGTCGATACCTTCGCCGAGGCCATCCGCAGCGGCCAATTGCTGCCCGGCACACGGCTGCCCACCCATCGGCAATTGGCCGCTGAGCATGGCCTGGCGCTGGTCACTGCCAGCCGGGTGTACAGCGAGCTGGAAGCCATGGGCCTGGTCAGTGGCGAGACCGGGCGCGGCACCTTCGTGCGTGAGATTGCCTTACCGCCGGGGCAGGGCAGTGGGCAGATGACGGTTGCGGCGGGGTTGCTTGACCTGAATTTCAACTACCCGTCTTTGCCGGGCCAGGCCGAGCTGTTGCGCACGGCGTTGCGCCAACTCGCCCTGTCTGGCGATCTGGAGGCGCTGCTGCGCTACCAGCCCCATGCCGGTCGCGTGCACGAGCGCGCTGCCGTGGCCCGGCACTTGTTGAACCGCGGGCTGACGGTGCAAGCCGAGCAGGTGCTGGTGGTCAGCGGCGCCCAGCACGGCCTGGCGGTGAGCATGATGACCTTGCTCAAGCCCGGGGATGTGGTGGCGGTGGATGCGTTGACCTATTCAGGTTTCAAGGTGCTGGCCGAAACCCTGCACTTGGAACTCGTCGCCATCCCGGTCACTGCCAGCGGCCCGGACCTGGAGCATCTGCACAGCCTGTGTCGTCAGCGCCCGGTACGAGCGGTGTACAGCATGCCGACCCTGCACAACCCACTGGGCTGGGTGATGAGCCTGGCGCAGCGCGAGCGCTTGGTGGCGCTCGCCCGGCAGCACAACTTGATGATTATCGAGGATGGTGCCTATGCGTTTCTCGCCGAAGACGCACCGCCACCTTTGGCGACTCTTGCACCGGAGCGCACGGTGTATATCGGTGGGCTGTCCAAGAGTGTTGCCACCGGGTTACGCGTGGGCTTTATCGCTGCGCCTATGGCTTGGGTAAGCGGCTTGGAACGCACGATCATGGCCACTACTTGGAACGTGCCGGGGGTGATGAGTGCGATTGCGGTGGGCTGGCTCGAAGACGGTACGGTGGCGCAACTGGAGGCGCAAAAGCGCGCCGATGCCCAGGCTCGCCAGGCGTTGGCGGCGCAGGTGCTGAGAGGGGTGAAGACCATCAGCCATCCGTCATCCTACTTTCTGTGGCTGCCGTTGGCGGAAGATGCCCGCGCCGATCAGGTCGCCATGACTTTGCAGCGTGCTGGCATCTCGGTGTCAACTGCCGAGCCGTTCGCGGTTTCGGCCCAGGTGCCCCACGCGCTGCGCCTGGCTTTGGGTTCGGTGCCGATGGCGGCGTTGTGGGAGGCGCTGGTGGAGGTGCGCAAGGTGGTGGTGTGGTGAATCAAGGCCCAGCGACAGGGCTTGATTTGAAATACGGCAAAAATGTGGGAGCTGGCTTGCCTGCGATGGCGGCCTCACAGTCGACACCGTAATACCGAGTACATATCCATTCCTGCGGTAACGGCCACCTAGGGTTCCGCTCTGACAGCGGGTCACTTTTGGAAGGACCCAAAAGTAACCAAAAGGTCCTCGCCCCACCACTCGGCACCTCGCCTGGGCTCGGTGTGCCCGTAATCCGTCAGTGATTTGGGGGGCCGCCGCCACGCGCCATCCTTGGCGCGGGGCGGCTAAACCGGCATCCCTGCCGGTTTACCCCCCAAATCCCTGTCGAATTCCGGCCAGCGTGGTTTAACGGGGTGCCTGAGATCAAAAGCAGATCAAGATCAAGAGCGGCTCGCTTCGCATCGTGGTTACCTGCGGCACATTCGGCATCTCTGTCGATTGAACGGCTGCCATCGCAGGCAAGCCAGCTCCCACATGGAGTCGGCGCCGCGGCCAATTCTGTAGGAGCGAGCTTGCTCGCGAAAAACGTCAACGATAACCCGTGTTTGCTGAATGAACGCGGCGCCAGTGAGTTCTTCGCGAGCAAGCTCGCTCCTACAAAAGCCTTGACTGACTGGCATTAAGGCAAGTCAGCTCCCACAGGTTGACCGCGTTTAGCGGGCTGCCAACGGTGGCGTACGCGGCGGGATCATGCGTTTGCTGCCGGTGGCTTCGAACGCCGAGGCGAAGCGCAACAGCGCCGAATCGTCATAGGCGCGCCCGGCGAAGGTGAGCCCCACTGGCATGCCGATGTCTGCCATCACGCCCATTGGCACGGTGACGGTGGGCACACCCAGGTGGCGGATGGCGAGGTTGCCGTTGGCGACCCATACGCCGTTGCTCCAGGCGATATCGGCAGACGCTTCGTTCACATCGGCATCCGCCGGGCCTACATCGGCCACGGTGGGGAACAACACGGCGTCGAGCCCAAGGGAGTTCATCCAGTCTTCCAGGTCCAGGCGCCGGGTTTGTTCCAGGCCGCGCAGGCCATAGGGTACGGTGCTGATCTGGTCCCATGGGGTGATGCCGCGTTGGGCCATGCGCACGTATTCGTCCATGCCGGCGGCCAGGTCGTCTTCACGGTTGGGAAGGGTGCCGGGGTCGTGAGGGAATATCTTCGGCCCGTCTACATCGGCCAGGCGGTTCAGGTTTGGGTCGCCGTTGGCGCGCAGGAAGTCATCGAAGGCCCAGGCCGACAGTTCCCACAGTTCGTCGTGGAGGAATTCCTTGGAGACCAGGCCACGGGTAAACACCGTCGGCGCGCCGGGGCGGTCGCCTTCGCAGTTGGATACCAGCGGGAAATCCACTTCGATCACTTCGGCACCGGCGGTTTCCAGTGCCTGGCGTGCGGCTTGCCACAGTTCGATCACCGTGGCGCGGGTGTGGATCTTTTGCCCGGTCGGGCCGCCGATACCGGGTTTTTCGCTGGTGCCAGCCTCCGGGTCGGCGTTGATGTACATGCGCGGCACGCCAAAGCGCTTGCCGGCAAGGCTTTCGCTGCTGACTGCGAGGGCCGCGTAGGACGCTGGGCGCACCGAGGTGACGCTGGGGATCGGCACCCAGGGTTGCAGGCGCCACAGGTCGCCACGGGTGTCGGGGTCTTCGGCCACCACGACGTCGAGCACTTCCAGCAGGTCGGCCATGGTGCGGGCGTAGGGCACCACCACGTCCATGGTCGGGGTCAGCGGCCAGTTGCCGCGCACCGAAATCACCCCGCGTGAAGGCGTGTAGGCACACAGGCCATTGTTGGAGGCCGGGCCGCGACCGCTGGACCAGGTTTCTTCGGCCAGCCCGAACGCGGCAAAGCTGGCGGCGGTGGCGGTGCCCGCGCCGTTGGAGGAGCCCGACGCAAACGGCGCGGTGAGGTAGTCGGCGTTGTAGGGGCTTTCGGCGCGGCCATACACGCCACGTTGCATACCGCCATTAGCCATCGGCGGCATGTTGGTCTTGCCCAGGCAGATGGCGCCGCCGGCCCGCAGGCGCTCAATGGTGAAGGCATCGCGCTGGGCCACCAGTTTGGCAAACGCCGGGCTGCCGGATGCAGCCGTCAGCCCCTTGACCAGGTAACTGTCCTTGGCGGTGTAGGGAATGCCATCCAGCGGCCCCAGGGTTTGCCCCTTGGCGCGGCGCGCATCGGAGGCCTGGGCTTCTTTCAGCGCCTCGGGATTGCGTACCACCACGGCGTTCAGCGCAGTGGCCGTTTGCGGGCCATCGTAGGCGTCGATTCGCGCCAGGTACGCCTGGACCAGTTCAACCGCCGTGGTCTGGCCGGCTTCAAGCGCAGCGCGCAATTGGGCAATGGAGACTTCAGTAACTTGCATCACGTTTTTTTCGCCGCCTTCAAGTGGGGGTATGGCGGCAGTCTACGTACAGATATTTCACAAAACCAGCGCGGCATACTCGTGTAGGCGGCGCGCAGGACATCTCGAGAAAGACGTCAGCAGGATTGCCAGCGGCAGCCTCTTATCGCTAAGGTGGCCGCGCTGATTAACGTTGCGCTTCAAGGAAGAGACCATGCAAAAACCTTATATCGCCCTGGCGGCCTTGCTGGGATTTACCGTCTATACCGTGGCGACCATGCTCACGGCTGAGCAATCACTGCTGGCGTTTGGATGGGAACTGATGTCCAGACCCGATACGGCACAGGTGGTGATTGACCTGTATCTGATGGCGGTGCTGGCGTGTGTGTGGATGTACCGGGATGCGCGTGGGCGAGGGCGGTCGATGGCCTCAGTGTTGCCGTATTTTCTACTGACGGCAGTGTTTGTGTCGGTAGGGCCGTTGCTTTATATCGTGGTTAATGGGTTTTCTCGTCGGGCCATGAAGTGAGGCTTGTTGCTCCCGTGACGACCTGCCAGCCGACGCTGATCTACCTGATACATGACGATCCAAATGTGGGAGCTGGCTTGCCTGCGATGGCGGCCTTACAGTCAACACAGTTGGACCGTGTACATATCCATTCCTGCGGTAACGGCTACTTAGGGTTCCGCCCTGACGGCGGCTCACTTTTGAACAGCGCAAAAGTAAGCAAAACGCTCTTGCCCCACCACTCGGCACCTCGCTTAGGCTCGGTGTGCCCGTAATCCGCCAGTGATTTGGGGGGCCGCCGCCACGCGCCATCCATGGCGCGGGGCGGCTAAACCGGCATCCCTGCCGGTTTACCCCCCAAATCCCTGTCGAATTCCGGCCAGCGTGGTTTAACGGGGCGCCTAAGATCAAGATCAAAAGCAGATCAAGAGCGGCTCGCTTCGCATCGTGGTTACCGTTGAGCGCTACAGAGTTGTGTCGATACCTAAGGTAAGGCTATTTGGGGCCCCGCAACCGATCAAACGCCTTTGGTCGACGGCAACAGTACCGTCAGGATACCCACCAACGGCAGGAATGAGCACAACTTGTACACGTACTCGATGCCGTGATGATCAGCGAGCATCCCGAGCAGCGCCGCGCCGATCCCACTGAAGCCGAACATCAGGCCGAAGAATATCCCGGCGATCATGCCCACATTGCCCGGCACCAGTTCCTGGGCAAACACCACGATGGCCGAGAACGCCGAGGCGATGATAAAGCCAATGACCACGCTGAGTACGGCGGTCCAGAACAGGTCGACGTAGGGCAGGGCCAGGGTGAACGGTGCGGCGCCGAGGATGGAGAACCAGATAACCTTTTTGCGGCCGATCTTGTCGCCGATCGGGCCACCAGCAAAGGTGCCCACGGCCACCGCGCCGAGGAACAGGAACAGGTACATCTGGGAGCTTGCCACCGACAGCTGGAATTTCTCGATCAGGTAGAACGTGAAGTAGCTGGTCAGGCTGGTCATGTACCAGTATTTGGAGAACACCAGCACGGCCAATACCACCAGGGCGAAGGTCACGCGGCCTTTGGACAAGCCGTGGGTCGCCTGGCTGCCTTGCTTGAGCTTGAACAGGTTGAGGTGGTGGCGGTACCAGCGGCTCAAGCCGTACAGCACCAGGATGGCGAACACCGCAAACAGGCCGAACCAGGCGATGTGGCTTTGGCCGTAGGGAATGATGATCGCCGCCGCCAGCAACGGGCCGAAGGCGCTGCCGGTGTTGCCGCCAACCTGGAAGGTCGATTGCGCCAGGCCGTAGCGCCCACCGGAAGCCAGGCGTGCAACGCGGGAGGTTTCCGGGTGGAAGGTCGATGAGCCCACGCCCACCAGCGCCGCCGCGAGCAATATCGCCGGGAAGTTGCCGACAAAGGCCAGCATCAAGATGCCGACCAAGGTGCACACCATGCCCGCCGGCAATAGCCAGGGTTTGGGGTGGCGGTCGGTGTGGTAGCCGATCCACGGTTGCAGCAGTGAGGCGGTTAACTGGAAGGTCAGGGTGATCAGGCCGACCTGGGTAAAGCTCAGGCCGTAGTTGGCCTTGAGCATCGGGTAGATCGACGGCAGCACCGCCTGGATCAAGTCATTGATCAGGTGCGCCAGGGCACAAGCGCCCAGGACGCGCATGACTAAGGGGCTTACTTGCGGGCTGGTCGAAGGTGCGGCGGGTGACGCTGTGACTGTGGACATGCGGGCATTCCGTACAAGGCAGCTAACAGGCGTGGAGGCGGGCGGCGGTGATGTGAACCGCCACTCCATCTGGACTCGGCGTTTATGCTAGATTCGGCGCCAATGCCTGTCTCGCGCAATTCGGGCAGAAACCATCGCAAAAAGGGCGAAATGATCAAATCACTGGATAAATTTCTGCGAGAAATCGATGAGGGCGACTGGGCCGTCATCAGCTCGGCCACCGATTACCCCGAAAACTGGGTGATCCCCGAACACAGCCACAACAAGCACCAACTGCTGTACGCCATTGGCGGTGTGATGGTGGTGTACTCGGCCCTGAGGCAATGGACGGTGCCGCCCAATCGTGGCTTTTGGATGCCTTGCGGTCAAGTTCACTCACTGCGCTGCGTGGGCACGCTGCAGATGCGCAGCGTGTTCGTGCGCCCGGACAGCTTCCCCAACCTGCCGGCCGAGCCCAAGACGGTGACGGTCTCGCCGCTGCTGAGTGAACTGATCAAGGCCTCGGTGAGCTTGAAGCCGCCGTATGCCGAGGATTCACGCGACGCGCGGATCATGCACCTGATTCTTGATGAGCTGGCCATCCTGCCGGCCTTGCCGCTGTCTTTGCCCCAGCCTGCCGACCCACGCCTGAGCCCGATCTGCCTGGCGTTGCAGGACGAGCCGAGTGATGCCTCCACCGTCGCCGACTGGAGTGCGCGGTTGGGGTTGGACCAGACCACCATCCAGCGCCTGTTCCGCAAGGAAACCGGCATGACCTTCGGCCAGTGGCGCCAGCAAGCGCGGCTATTGCTGGCGCTGGAACGCATTGCGGTGGGGCAGAAGATCATCGATGTGGCGTTTGAATTGGGCTATGAAAGCCCCAGCGCTTTTACCAGCATGTTCAAGAAGCAGTTTGGCAAAACGCCGAGTCATTTTTTCAAGTAGTGCTGCTCGCCATGCGCGCATGAGCCGTGCGGCGCGATGCCAGGTAAGCCAGCAGCGTGGCAACTACCAGCAAGGCGGCGCTCAGCTCGAAGGTGGCCTGATAGCCGCTCAAGTCGAATGCCACTCCACCGACGGTGGCGCCGGCGGCAATCGCCAGTTGGATGATGGCGACCATCAATCCCCCGCCGGCCTCGGCGTCGTCGGGCAAGGCGCGCGCCAGCCATGTCCACCAGCCAACCGGTGCAGCAGTGGCCACCAGGCCCCAGCAGCCCAACAGCACAGTGGTGGCAATCGCTGAACCGCCGAACGCCACCAACGCAAGGGCGATGCCGGCCATGATCAACGGGATGGCAATCAGCGTCGGGTAGAGGTGGCGCTTGAGCAAATGCTCAATCAACACCGTACCCGCCAGACCCGCCAGGCCGAGCACCAGCAGCATCAACGACAGGGTGGATACCTCAACCCGGGTCACGCCTTCCAGGAACGGCCGCAGGTAAGTGAACAGCATGAACTGGCCCATGAAGAACAGGCTGACAGCGCACATGCCCAAGGCCACCTTGGGGTTTTTCAGCAGGCGCAGTGCATTGCCGGTGTTCGCTGCGCCGCTGTGCTTGAGCGCCGGCAGGCTCAGCCACAGCCAGGCCAGCGCAATCACGGCCACTGGCACCACGCAAAAGAATGCGCCGCGCCAGCCGATCAGGCCGCCGAGAAAGCTGCCCAGCGGCGCCGCAATCACCGTCGCCAGGGCGTTGCCACCGTTGACGATGGCCAAGGCCCGTGGCACTTGGGCGGGCTCGACCAGGCGCATTGCCGTGGCCGCCGACAGTGACCAGAAGCCGCCAATCGCCACGCCAATCAACGCGCGACCGAGCATGAACACCGCATAATTCGGTGCGAACGCCACCACGCTGCCCGAGACGATCATCAGCAAGGTCAAGGCCATCAGCAGGCGCTTGCGATCCATCCGTGCGGCAACCGCCGCGATCACCAGGCTGGTGAGCAGGGCAAACACACCGGACACGGAAATGCCCTGGCCGGCCTGGCCTTCAGTGATCTGCAAGTCAGCGGCCAGCGGTGTCAGCAGGCTGACCGGCATGAACTCGGAGGCGACCAAGGCAAACGCTGCCAGCGACATCGCCAGCACCGCGCCCCAGCGTTGCGGTTGAGGGGTCACGGAACTCACTGCAAGTGGCTCTGGAAGAAGGTGGTGAGCGTGTCAAACGGGATCAGTTCGACGCGGTCGTACAGGTCTACATGGCCAGCGTTGGGGATGACCAGCAATTGCTTGGGCTCGGCAGCGCGTTGGTAGGCGTCTTCACTGAATTCTCGGGAGTGCGCGTCGGCCCCGGTAATCAGCAGCAGCGGGCGCGGCGAGATCGTCTCGATATCGTTGAAGGGGTAGAAGTTCATGAACTTGACGTTGCTGTTCAGCGTCGGCCGGGTGGTGGTTTGCGATGAGGCGCCTGCCGGGGTGACTTCGCCGCGCTGGGTGCGGTAGAAGTCGTAGAACTCGTCGCCGATCGGATTGCCCGTGAGGCTGTGCGGCGTGCCACCGGTGTAGAGGGTCTCGCCGCCCTGGAACTCTACATAGCGCTGGTTGGCGGCCTGGCGCAGGATCTGCTGGCGCTGCTGTAAGGTCATGCCGTGCTTGAGGCCATTGCGGTTGGCCGCGCCCATGTCGTACATGCTGACGGTGGCAATTGCCTTGAGGCGCGGATCGATCTTCGCCGCACTGATCACGAAACTGCCGCTGCCACAAATGCCGATGGCACCGATGCGCTCCCGGTCGACCTGTGGGCGAGTGCCAAGAAAGTCCACGGCGGCGCTGAAGTCTTCCACGTAGAGGTCGGGCAACACCGCGTTGCGTGGTGTGCCGGCGCTTTGGCCCCAGAACGACAGGTCCAGGGACAGGGTCACGAAACCCTGTTCAGCCATTTTGGTGGCGTAGAGGTTGGCGCTTTGCTCTTTGACGGCGCCCATCGGGTGGCCGACGACCAGGGCTGCGTGCTTTGAGCCTGGGGCCAGGTGCTTGGGCACGAACAAGGTGCCTGCGACCTGCATGCCGTATTGATTGTTGAAGGTGACCGGTTCGGCCGTCACTGTGTTGCTGCTGTAGAAGTTATCCGCACCGTTGGACATATCGGCTCCAAATGAAGAAAGAGAAGTCACCAGCAAACCCAAGGCGAGCAAGAGGCGTTTCATAGGGATGTTCCTTGTGAAGTGTCCACACATTTTCCGGGTGACGGCAGGGCTTCTGTAGTGCATTTGAGTGGATTACTTGCCTGATCCTCTGAGTTTCGGCGCAAGGTGACGACGCCCGTGGCTTGCGCGGGTAAAGTGCAATGAAGCATTGAAAGGGTCTGCTATGACGTCCACTCCCACCCCCCTGAACGCGCTGATCCAGTCGATTGGTTCGCGCACGCCGTCGCCCGGCGACTACGCCATGCCGATCCCCGGCCTGGGCTTTTATCGGCGTGAGCAACCCGCTGCGCCGGTGGTGTGCATGGTGGAGCCGTGCATCGTGCTGGTGGCCCAGGGCGAGAAGCAGTTGTGGGTGGGCGGCGAGGGCTACCCCTACGACACGTCCCGGTTCCTGGTGACATCGCTGGACATCCCCGCCAATTCCGAGGTGCTGGCGGCCAGCCCCGAGCAGCCGTGCCTGGGGCTGACGTTCAAGCTGGACCTGCGCATGCTCACCGAGCTGATCGCCCAGGGTGGCCTGCCGCCGGTGCGTGAGCGTGCGGTCATGAAGGGCGTGGGGATCGGCACGGTCACCGACGGCATGCTGGCCGCATTCGCGCGCCTGGTGGCGTTGCTGGATGAACCCGAAGCCATCCCGGTACTCGCGCCCTTGATCCAGCGCGAGATTCATTACCGGCTACTGAAAAGCGACCAGGCCGGGCGATTGCGCCAGATCTGCTCGGTGGACGGGCAGGGCTATCGGATTGCCAAGGCCATCGACTGGCTGAAGTTGAATTTCGACGCCGCCCTGCGGGTGGAAGAGCTGGCAGCGCGGGTGCAAATGAGCGCGGCGACCTTTCACCATCACTTCCGGCAACTGACCGCGATGAGCCCGCTGCAATACCAGAAATGGCTGCGTTTGAATGAAGCGCGTCGGTTGATGTTGAACGAGCACCAGGATGTGTCCAGTGCCGCGTTCAAAGTCGGGTATGAGAGCCCGTCGCAATTCAGCCGTGAGTACAGCCGGCTGTTTGGGGTGCCGCCCAAGCGCGACATGGCGACCCTGCGGGGCAGGGCGGGTGTCAGTGATCTGCCGGGGTCAAATTAGCGTAGAAAATGCAGCCAATCAGCCGTGCGAACAGGCTCAGGGTTTCCGGCAGGTTCGGGTCGTCGAACAACATGGCCCGTGAGTCCAGCGCACACAGCGCGCCGAACAGGCGGCCATCGGGCAGGAAGATCGGCGCGCCGGCGTAGCTTTCGATGGCGTATTGCTTGACCACCGGGCGCGCCGCGAAACGGCCGTTCTGGCTGATCTGAGGAATGAACAGGGTGTGTGGGTTGATGCAGAACTCACTGCACAGGGTGGTTTCAAGGTCGAGTACGTCGTCGACGTTGATGCCCATTTGCAGCGGGTCGTAGGCCGAACACACCACCCATTCCTGGTCAGTGAACTTGGCGATGCCGGCGAATCTCATCCCGGTCAGGCGGGTGACCAGCTTGAGGATGTTGGTGGTTGCTTCTATTTCGGCAATGGCGGCGCGCTCGTCTGCGCTGAGTAACCTGTGTGCGGCGGTGACGCTTGAAACCATGCTTTACGCTCCAATGGCGTGGTCGCAGGCGGCGACCACGCACAGTCAGGTTGTTAATTGATGCGCGGGTGTTGCTGTACCAGGTTTTCCCGCTTGGTTTGCAACGCGGCAATCTCGGCGTCGATGTCTTCGATTTTCTGCTCGATATTGTCGTGATGCTCTTGCAGCAGTTCCTTGGCTTCTTCCATGTCGGAAGCTGCCGGGGCCGCGCCACGCAGGGGTTTGTTGGCAGTTTCCTTCATGGTCAGGCCCGTGATCAGGCCAACCACTGCGAACACCATCAGGTAATAGGCGGGCATGTACAGGTTGTTGGTGCTCTCCACCAGCCAGGCCACGGCGGTCGGCGTAACACCGGCGATCAGTACCGAGACGTTGAAGGCACTGGCCAGGGCGCTGTAGCGCAGGTGGGTGGGGAACATGGCTGGCAAGGTCGACGCCATCACACCGATAAAGAAGTTCAGCACTACCGCCAGAATCAGCAGGCCGCCGAAGATCAGGCCGGTCTTGCCGCTGGTGATCAGCATGAAGGCCGGGATCGACAGGAACAGCAGGCCAATGCTGCCGGCGATGATGAACGGCTTGCGGCCGATCTTGTCGCTGACAAAGCCAATGAACGGCTGCACGAACAGCATGCCGACCATGATTGCGATGATGATCAGCACGCCGCTGTTTTCGGCATAGTGCAGGTTGTGGGACAGGTAGCTCGGCATGTAGGTGAGCAGCATGTAGTAGGTCACGTTGGTGGCCGCGACGATACCGATGCAGGTCAGCAGGCTACGCCAGTGCTTGGTGGCGATTTCCTTGAATGAGACTTTCGGGCCGTGGCTCAGGCCTTCGCGGTCACCCTGTTCGAGTTTGTCGACATGCTGTTGAAACGCCGGTGTCTCTTCCAGCGCATGGCGCAGGTACAGGCCGATGATGCCCAGGGGCAGGGCGAGGAAGAACGGCAGGCGCCAGCCCCAGGCCTCGAACTCAGCCTCACCGAGCACGGTGGAGATCAACACCACCACACCCGCACCGAGGACGAAACCGGCGATAGAGCCGAAGTCCAGCCAACTGCCAAGGAAGCCGCGCTTGCGGTCCGGGGCGTATTCAGCCACGAAAATCGACGCGCCGGTGTACTCACCGCCCACCGAGAAACCCTGGGCCATTTTGCACAGCAGCAACAGGATCGGCGCCCAGATGCCAATGGAGGCATAGCCGGGGATCAGGCCGATGGCAAAGGTGCTCAAGGACATGATCACGATGGTGGCGGCGAGGACTTTTTGCCGCCCGTACTTATCGCCCAGTGCACCAAAGAACAGGCCGCCCAGCGGGCGAATCAGGAAGGGAACGGAGAAGGTGGCCAGTGCTGCGATCATCTGCACGCTGGGGGAGGCGTCGGGGAAGAACACCTTGCCCAGCACGTAGGCGACAAAGCCATAGACGCCAAAGTCGAACCATTCCATGGCATTGCCAAGTGCGGCAGCGGTGATCGCCTTGCGCATCTTGTTGTCGTCGACAATGGTGATGTCTTTCAATCCGATGGGTTTGACGCGTTTTTTACGTAGTTTCATGCGGGCCACTCAAAAGCTGAACAGGGGAGGTGCCATCGCTACGATGGCACCGCTCTGTCAGTTCAGATACAAGTGGACACGAAATAATTCACCGCTTTGTGTATTTTTTCTCCCGGGGGTGAAAATGCCTGGTTCAGGAGGCCGATGCATGGCTACCGGAAAAACAGATCAAATGTGGGAGTTGTCGAGCCCCGGCGAGGCTACGAAGGCGGCGGCACTGTTGGCATTTGTGTTGCCTGAACTATCGCCATCGCGGCCTCGCTAAAGCTCGAACGCTCCCACAGGGGGTTGTCATTGTCAGTCAGGCAAAACAGGGAAGTCATTCATATGCCAAGCAGCCATTCACGCCTTACCTACCGCCAACCACAGGCCGCAGACCTTCAGCGATTGTTCGCGATCTTCGGTGATCCACAGACCCACTTGTTCAATCCTGCTGGCCCGCTCCCCAACCTGGCTGCGGCGCAACGGCTATTGGATCACTGGCTGGAGCAATGGGCATCCCAGGGTTACGGCTGGTGGGCGATTGCCCGCAAAGAGAGCCCCGAACACATCATCGGATTTGGCGGCATTGCGCCACTTAACTACCTGACGCAGCGGCGCATCAACCTTGGCTATCGCCTGGCCGTCGAGGCCTGGGGGCAGGGGTATGCCACTGAACTGGGGCGGGATGCCCTGGCGCTGGCCTTCGACACCCTGTCTTTACCGGAAGTGTTCGGTTTGGTGCGGCCCGATCATGCTGCGTCGATCCGCGTATTGGAGAAGCTCGGCATGCAACGCTTTGGCCTGCTGGATGATGTCCCCGGTCAAGCCCCCAGCCTGGTACTCAGGGTTTGTCATCCTACAACTGCGCAGCTCTGACATTCTCATATTTCACATAAATCATAGATAAACGGCAATCTTTGCGATTGACACCCCGTGGGCGTCCCGATATAAAACTCAAAGTTGTACGATGACATATGACGTTACATATGTCCTACCTAACAAAAATAAAAAGTGATGCCATGAATCTGAACGAGCCCATCAGTGCCCTTCGTGTCGGCCAGGCGGTCGGCAGCTATCGCTGGACGATCTGCGCGATGTTGTTTTTCGCCACCACGGTCAATTACCTCGACCGCCAGGTGCTCAGCCTGTTGGCACCGCAACTCTCGACGCAGTTTGGCTGGAGCAACACCGATTACGCCAACATTGCGGCGGTGTTCCAGTTTGTCTACGCCATTTCCATGCTGTTTGCCGGGCGCTTCGTCGACAAGATCGGCACCAAGGCCGCTTATGTAGTAGCGATTGGTATCTGGTCCACCGGCGCGATCATGCATGCGTTTGCGGTGCCAATGGGCGAGGGCATCGCAGCCGTCAGCGGTGCCATTGGCCTGGCGGTGATCCCGGTGTCCATTGCCGGCTTCATGCTTTCACGGGCGGTGTTGGCGATTGGCGAAGCGGGTAACTTCCCGATCGCCATCAAGGCCACTGCCGAATATTTCCCCAAGAAAGAACGCTCCCTGGCCACCGGCATCTTCAACTCTGGCGCCAACGTCGGCGCGATCCTGGCGCCAATTTGTGTGCCACTGATTGCTGGCATGTGGGGCTGGGAGGCGGCGTTTATGGTCATCGGCATGCTCGGTTTTGTGTGGGTAGCCGTCTGGGCCGCCGTGTACGAAAAACCGGAACAGCAAAAACGCCTGTCGCCTGAAGAACTGGCCTACATCCGCAGCGACCAGACCGTACAGCCGTTCACCCCGGCGCCGACGGGCACCGCTGCGAAGAAAGTCTCCTGGTTCAAACTGTTGACCTACCGCCAGACCTGGGCGTTTGCCTTTGGCAAGTTCATGACTGACGGCGTGTGGTGGTTTTTCCTGTTCTGGCTGCCCACCTACCTGTCTGCCCAATACGGCATGAAAGGTGCCGATATTGTGATGCCGCTGGCGGTGCTGTACAGCATGACCATGGTCGGCAGTATTGGCGGCGGCTGGTTCCCCAGCTACTTCATGGCACGCGGCGATGCCCCCTATGACGGGCGCATGAAAGCCATGCTGGTGATCGCGCTGTTCCCGCTGGTGGTGTTGCTGGCGCAGCCGCTGGGTTACCTCAGCTTCTGGGTGCCGGTGCTGCTGATCGGCGTGGGCGCCTCGGCACACCAGGCGTGGTCATGCAACATTTTCACCACCGTGTCCGACATGTTCCCGCAGAAAACCGTGGCCTCGGTGGTCGGCATTGGCGGCATGGCCGGGGGCTTGGGCGGCGTGCTCATGACCAAGGTCGGTGGCTGGGTGTTCGACTATTACAAGTCCATCAACGACATCCATACCGGCTACATGATCATGTTCGCCATCTGCGCCCTGGCTTACCTGGTGGCCTGGAGCGTGATGAAGACACTGGTGCCGCGCCACAAGGAAATCACTGACCTGTAGCTTTAATGCAACGCCGCTTGCTCCCGATACAACTGTTTGGGCTGTAGCAGCAAACGCCAACCACGATGCGAAGCGAGCCGCTCTTGATCTTGATCTGCTTTTGATCTTAGGCGCCCCGTCAAACCACGCTGGCCGGAATTCGACAGGGATTTGGGGGGTAAACCGGCAGGGATGCCGGTTTAGCCGCCCCGCGCCATGGATGGCGCGTGGCGGCGGCCCCGCAAATCACTGGCGGATTACGGGCACACCGAGCCCCAGCGAGGTGCCGAGTGGTGGGGCAAGAGCCCTTTGGTTACTTTGGGGCTTTTCCAAAGTGACCCGCCGTCAGGGCGGAACCCCAAGTAGCCGTTACCGCAGCAATGGATATGTACACAATCCAACTGTGTCGCCTGCCAGGCCGCCTTCGCGAGCAAGCCCCCACAGTTGGATCGTGGGGGTGTCAGGTAGATATGGGGCGACTGTCAGGCCGTTATCGCAGGCAAGCCAGCTCCCACAGTTGGATCGTGGGGTGCCAGGTAGATAGGCGTCGGTAGGCAGGCCGTCACGGGAGCAAGCTCCCTCGCCACAGGCCCTGCGTCGCACCAACGTTGCGTCGATATCTATACCGGGATGTGAGATCAAGCAGAGTACATATACGGTCTATCAGTCATACTGGCCAACATGACTTTCGACTCGCCTCTCGCCGCTTATCAACATGCCATCACCCAGCCGGGTTTCGTCGCCGACGACGCCCAGCGCCGGGCGGTCCAAGCCCTGCAAGCCTGTCACGAGGCCTTGCACCAAGGGCGTTCACCGATTGCTGGCGTGTACCTGTGGGGGCCGGTGGGGCGCGGCAAGACCTGGCTGATGGACCAGTTCTACCAAAGCCTGCGCGTGCCTGCGCGGCGCCAGCATTTTCACCACTTCATGGCGTGGGTGCACCAGCGCTTATTCCAGCTCACGGGCACCCAGGACCCCTTGCAGGCGTTGGCCCGGGAGCTGAGCCAGGCCGTGCGCGTACTGTGCTTCGACGAGCTGTTTGTGAATGATATCGGGGACGCGATCATTCTCGGCCGCCTGTTCCAGGTGATGTTCGAGGAAGGCGTGGTGATGGTGTGCACGTCCAACCAGCCGCCCGACCAGTTGTATGCCGATGGCTTCAACCGTGAGCGTTTCCTGCCGGGCATCGATGCGCTCAAGCAGCATATGCAGGTGGTGGCCGTGGACGGTGGCGAGGATCATCGCTTGCATCCCGGCGTGGGCATGCAGCGCTATTGGGTGAATCAACCCGAGGCACTGGCGGCGGTGTTCCAGCAATTGAGCCAAGGCCAAACCGTGACCAGCGGGGCGGTAAACGTAGGGCACCGCACCATCATGACGGTACAGGCCAGTGACACCGTGCTTTGGTGTCGCTATGCGGACCTGTGCGAGCAGCCCCTGGCCGCCATGGATTTCATGCTGTTGTGTGATCGCTTCCGCGCCATCCTGCTGGGAGACGTCCCCAACCTTAGTGCACAGAAACGCCCGGGCCGAATTGCCCGTGGCACTGAAGACGGCGCCGAGCGCGTGGTGGCGGGGGATCGAGAGTTGCCGCAGTTGTCGGTGCACGATGACAGCGTACGTCGCTTTATCGCCTTGGTAGACGAGTGCTACGACCGCAAGGTGCCGCTCTTTATCGAAGCCCGTGTGCCGCTAAAGCACCTGTACACCGATGGTTACCTGGAATTTCCTTTCCGTCGCACCCTGAGCCGGCTGCAGGAGATGCAACTGCAACGCTTCGCCACCTAGGAAAAATCGCCGCTTGCGGGCTCATTGCGTGCTTTGATGCGCGTAACCTTCGCACTTTCTGTCAGTTATTTGTCGCTTATCTCCTTCATCTACTGCCGACTCCACGCTTACAATCGCTCTTCTCAAAGGGAAACGATTCCCTGGTTGTCGCTATCGAGGAAGGACATGGACACCCCAGACATCCTGGTGCTGCAAGCCAGCTATACCAACGCCGTGCACGCCGACGCCATTGGCCTGCTGCTCAACCATTACGCTGAAGATCCGATGGGCGGCGGCCACAGCCTGCCAGCCGATCTCTTGCAGCAACTGCCCGCCGAACTGGCCAAGCGCCCCCACGCGTTCAGCGTGCTGGCGTTTGTCGGGGGTGAGCCAGCGGGGTTGGTCAATTGCTTTGAAGGTTTCTCGACCTTCGCCTGCCGGCCCTTGGTCAACGTCCACGATGTGGTGGTGAAGGAGCAATTTCGCGGCTTGGGCTTGAGTCAGAAGATGCTGCAAAAGGTCGAGGAAATCGCCCGGCAGCGTGGTTGCTGCAAGATCACCCTCGAAGTGCTGGAAGGCAATGAATTGGCGCAGTCGGCATACCGCAAGTTCGGGTTTGACGACTCAGTGTTTGATCCCGCCCATGGGCGAATGCTGTTCTGGCATAAACCGTTGTAATAACTAACCGGCAAAAAAAGGGCGCCATTCAATGGCGCCCAATAAACCTTCGCCAACGGAGCAGAATGGCGCAGGGTGCTACGGATTAAGTAAGTATTAATTCAGCTGTTCGGTTGCGTCTGATCAACCGTCTCAGACTTAACCGATTTGCCATCGGCACTGGCAACTTGTTGTTCAGCCTTGCCGTGGGTTTTTTCCTGAATGAAGCTGAAGTTGTTGTAGAACTCCTTGGAACGCTCTGCACCGCCCTCTGCAAAGGCGGCGGCGGAGGTCAGGGTCATCAGGCTGGCCAGCATCAAGGTCGACAGTTTCATCGCGGTATTCCCATTAAAAGTGATAGGTGTCCGGTCGCTCCGTGATCAGATCATGGAGCGACTATGGCGTTATCTTATTAAGTGGGAATTAACTGAAAGTGCCGTTGAAGTTAACAGTTTTGTTAGCTTCAACGTACGCGGCTACAGCTTCCAATCCAATGCCAACGTGACGGAACGCGGCGCGCCACAATACACGCCGTTATAAAAACCGACGCGCTCGTAGTATTTCTTGTCAAAGAGGTTATTCACGTTGACCGACGCCGAAACCTGTTCGTCGAACTGGTAGCGCGACATCCGCTGCAGACTCCTTGTCGTCTTTGATACCTCCCCAGGCAGGGAGGGCTTGGTTCAAAGACGAAAGGAGTTGCGCAACTTCAGGGTTAAACGAGAAAGATTGTTATCTTTTCGTCATAAGACCCTGGCTTACTTGGCCACCACTTCGGCGCCGTCGGCCTTCTTGGGCTTGATCAGGCTGAAGTCGATCAGTGCCTTCTGCTTGGTTTCGTAAGGGTTGCCGATCAGCAAGGGGCGTGGCTTGAAGCTGTCGCTGACCAGGCTCTTGCTGTGGTCCAGTTCGTCGAAACTCAAGCCTGCCATGTCGGCCCAGGTGTGGATCAACTGGGAACTGCTGTACGGCCGTTGCAGGTCGCCGGCAAAGCTCCAGTCGTGGCTTTCGCGCCATTTTGGCGAGGCGTAGGCCATGAACGGGATGGTGTACATCGGCGCGGTCGGCTTGCCTTCGTTACGGCCCAAGGTGTCGTGGCCGGCGGAGTCGAACACGTCTTCGCCGTGATCCGACAGGTACAGCAAGAAGCCGTTGGGGTCGGTCTTGGCGTAGTCCTTGATCAGGCTGGAGACCACGAAGTCGTTGTACAGCACCGCGTTGTCATAGCTGTTGTAGGTTGGCAGTTGCGCATCGCTGACACCCGCCGGCACACCCTGGCGGTCGGTGAATTTGTCGAAGGTCTGCGGGTAGCGGTACTGGTAGCTCATGTGGGTGCCCAGCAGGTGCACCACGATGAACTTGCGTTCGGCGGTATCGGCCAGGGCCTTGGAAAACGGCGCCAGTACGTCGCCGTCGTACTGACGGGCGTTCTGGTTGCGGTTGTTGTTCAGGTACACCTGCTCGTCGGCCTGTTCGGAAAAGGTCGTGAGCATGGTGTTGCGCTTGGTCATGGTCTGCTGGTTGGTGATCCAGAACGTCTTGTAGCCGGCCTGTTTCATCACGCTGACAATCGACGGCGTCTTGAGGTACAGGTCCGGGTTTTCTTCGTCGGCGAAGGTCAGCACCTGTTGCAGCGCTTCAATGGTGTAGGGGCGCGGGGTGATGACGTTATCGAACACGGCCAGTTGGTCGCGCAGCTTGTCCAGTTCCGGCGTGGTGTTGCGCGGGTAGCCGTAGAGGCTCATGCGCTGGCGGTTGGTCGACTCGCCGATTACCAGGACCAGTGTGGACGGCTGGCCGGCCATGCTGTCCTTGAGGTTGTTCAAGGGCGGGATCTTGCTCGCACTGGTGAGCATGCCTTGCATGTTGTCCAACTGCTCGGTGTAGCGACGGTAGGCGACGATCATCTGCCAAGGCACGGCAGGCTCGATGCGGGTTTCGAAACGGTCGATGGCCAATTCCATGGTTTCGCTGGTGGCGATCTGCTTGACCAGTGGGTAACCCACCACCGCCAGGACGATGGCAATGGCTGCCACGATCGACTGGCCGCGCGGCAGGTACACCGGGCGCAAGCGCGTCCACAGGAAGATGGCGAAGGCGGTGTGGGCAATGAACGCCAGCACGATCCACCAGGCAAAATATTGGGTCGCGTATTCGCCGGCTTCAGAGATGTTCGACTCGAACATGATGAAGATGACGCTCTGGGAGAATTCCTGCTGGTAAATGAAGAAATAACCCAGGCTCGCCATGGAGCATGCCCACAGCACCACGCCGATCAAGGCGGCGAGCAGGCGCGTACGACGCGGGAACAGCAACATCGGCGCCAGCCACAGCGCGCTCATGAAGAAGGCCTGGCGGAAGCCACTGAAGCCGGAGGTGCCGGTCAGTTGGATAAGAAGTTGGGTAATACCCGAGAAATACCAGAAAAACAGGAATAACCAGCCAAGGCCGGCCCAATCAAAGCCTTTCGCAGTCGTCGTGCTGCGTTTGAACATCGCCATCCAGCGCCCCATCAGAAAAAGATTGTCGCGCACAGACGCGCAACATCGGGCCGCCCAGGAAGTGAGCGGCATCGCGGAACGGGAGTATCAAGAGGGGAATGTGAAAACTTTGTGAGTTTTCTGTAGGTATTGCCTTACAAGGCTACTGGCGCGGGCTTCAGCACAGCGCAGGCTTGGCATCCGACGGCTGATCGAGATGGGCTTGAAGGTGTGAACGCAGGCGCAGGACTTCCTGTTGCAACTGATCACGCTCGTCTTTCAACTGGCGCAGTTCATCGCGACGGATGGTGACATAGAGGGTCTGTGGCGGACGGGTCATCTGTGCTGTGCTCATTGCTTACCTCGCAAATAGCCGGTAGATCGCGGTGCCAAAACAGGTTTTTGGCAACAGTCGGAAGCAAGTTTGAATTCTTTTTCGCCCCAAGGGAACTTTTTTATTTTTGGTGGTCGTGTGACTTTTGCCGGGGTGATGGTGAAACGATGGCAACTTTTTTGTCATGAAACTACACGGATCCGCTCTGGACTAACCCTCATTAGCCTCATTGCGCTATAAACTATGTCACACATTTTTTAGAAGTTAGGAGCATCAGCACATGCAACTGGGGATTATCGGACTAGGCCGCATGGGCGGTAACATTGCGCGGCGCCTGATGCTCAATGGGCATACCACCGTTGTATACGACCGTAACGAAGCCTTCGTCAAAGCCCTGAGCGAGGAGGGCGCCACCGGCGTCGCCGACTTGAAAGCGCTGGTGGCCGGCCTGCAAAAGCCTCGCGCTGTCTGGGTCATGTTGCCGGCGGGCGCGCCCACCGAAGACACCATCAACGTGCTGAGCGAACTGCTGGAAGACGGCGATGTGATCATCGACGGCGGCAACACCAACTACAAGGACGACGTGCGTCGCGGCAAGGCCCTGGCTGAAAAGGGCCTGCACTATGTGGACGTGGGCACCTCGGGCGGCGTCTGGGGCCTGGAGCGTGGCTATTGCATGATGATCGGTGGCGACACCGAGACCGTGAATCGCCTCGACCCGATCTTCAAAAGCCTGGCGCCGGGCCTGGGTAACATCCCGCGCACCAAGGACCGTTCGGCCTCTGCCGACCCACGTGCCGAGCAGGGCTACATTCACGCCGGCCCAGCGGGTTCGGGGCACTTCGTCAAGATGATCCACAACGGCATCGAGTACGGGATGATGCAGGCGTTTGCCGAAGGTTTTGACATCCTCAAGACCAAGAACTCGGAAAACCTGCCGGAAGACCAACGCTTTGACCTCAACGTTGCCGACATCGCCGAAGTCTGGCGCCGTGGCAGCGTGGTGTCGTCCTGGCTGCTGGACCTGACCGCCGACGCCCTGGCCACCGACCCGAAACTCGACGGCTACTCAGGCTCCGTGGCCGACAGCGGTGAAGGCCGTTGGACCATCGAAGCGGCCATGGAGCAGGCCGTGCCGGTTCCAGTGTTGTCGACCTCGCTGTTCGCGCGTTTCCGTTCCCGCCAGCAGAGCACCTACGGTGACAAGATGCTGTCTGCCATGCGCTTCGGCTTTGGTGGCCATGTGGAGACTTCCAAAAAATGACCGCTAACGGCAAGAAACCCAAGGCCGAACCTGCTCCACCCACCACCTTGTTTCTGTTTGGCGCCCATGGCGACCTGGTCAAGCGCCTGCTCATGCCGGCGCTGTACAACCTGAGCCGCGATGGGTTGCTGGGCGATGGCCTGCGTATTGTCGGCGTTGATCACAACGCCATCAGCGATGCGGACTTTGCCAAGAAACTCGAGGACTTCATTCGTACCGAAGCCTCCAGCAAGGTCCGGGGCAATGCCGAAAACGCCCTCGACCCTGCGTTGTGGGCGCAATTGGCCAAGGGCATCAGCTACGTCGAGGGTGATTTCCTCGACGACAGCACCTATGCCGATATCGCCAGCAAGATCGCTGACAGCGGCACCGGCAATGCAGTGTTCTATCTCGCCACTGCACCGCGCTTCTTCAGTGAAGTGGTGCAGCGCCTGGGCAGTGCCGGCTTGTTGAATGAAACCGACGATGGCTTTCGCCGCGTGGTGATCGAGAAGCCGTTTGGCTCCGACCTGGCCACCGCCGAGGCGCTCAACGCCTGCCTGCTCAAGGTGATGAGCGAGAAGCAGATCTATCGCATCGATCATTACCTGGGCAAGGAGACGGTGCAGAACATCCTGGTCAGCCGTTTCTCCAACGTGCTGTTCGAAGCGTTCTGGAACAACCACTACATCGATCACGTGCAAATTACTGCCGCTGAAACCGTTGGCGTGGAAACCCGGGGCAACTTCTTCGAGAAGACCGGCACACTGCGGGACATGGTGCCCAACCACCTGTTCCAGTTGCTGGCGATGGTCGCCATGGAACCGCCGGCCGCCTTTGGCGCCGATGCGGTGCGGGGTGAGAAGGCCAAAGTGGTCGGTGCGATCCGCCCCTGGTCGCTGGAAGATGCGCGGGCCAACTCCGTGCGCGGCCAATACACCGCTGGCGAAATCGCCGGCAAGCCATTGCCCGGTTATCGCGAAGAAGCCAACGTCGCGCCTGATAGCAGCACCGAGACGTTTGTGGCGCTCAAAGTGATGATTGATAACTGGCGTTGGGTCGGTGTGCCGTTTTACTTGCGTACCGGCAAGCGCATGAGCATCCGCGACACCGAGATTGTGATCTGCTTCAAGCAGGCGCCTTATGCGCAATTTCGCGATACCGAGGTCGATGAGCTCAAGCCCACTTACCTGAAGATCCAGATCCAGCCGAACGAAGGCATGTGGTTCGACCTGTTGGCCAAGCAGCCTGGGCCAACCCTGGAGATGGCCAATATCGAATTGGGCTTTGACTACAAGGACTTCTTCGAAATGCAGCCGTCGACGGGTTACGAAACCCTGATCTACGACTGTATGACCGGCGACCAGACCCTGTTCCAGCGTGCCGACAACATCGAGAACGGTTGGCGTGCGGTGCAGCCGTTCCTGGATGCGTGGAAGCAAGATGACGGTATCCAGGCCTACAAGGCGGGTGAAGATGGCCCGGCGGCGGCCGATGCCTTGCTGGCCCGCGATGGCCGCGCCTGGCATAGCCTCGGATGAGTGACGCGACGATTCAACCCATCCGGTTTGTCCTCAGTGATGTGGACGGGACGCTATTGCATCCCGACCACAGCCTCAGCCAACGCACCGCCGATGCCATCCGCGCCATGCGCGAGGCCGGGGTGCTTTTCAGCCTGGCCAGCGGGCGTCCGCCCAAGGCCATGCGGCATTTGATCGAAACCTTCGGTATTGATGTGCCGGTGGCGGGCTTCAATGGCGGCACGTTGGTCAACCCGGATGGCAGCATCCTGGTTGCCCACCATTTGCCGGCGGAAGCGGCATTAATCACCCTGGCGCTGTTTTCGGCCGAGCCGGACGTGGAAGTCTGGGTGTTTGCCGATGGCGACTGGCTGCGCCGTGATCCGCCCGGGCCCATGGTGCAGCGCGAAGCCGATGGCTTGGGCTATGGGCCGGTGGTGGTAGAGAGTTTCGAGCCGTACCTGGACCGGGTCGACAAGATCGTCGCTGCCAGCAACAACACCCAGTTGTTGGTGGAGCTGGAAGCGCAATTGCAGCCGAAAGTGCAGGGGTTGGCCCAGGTGTCGCGTTCGCAACCGGTGTATCTGGACGTGACTGCGATGCTGGCCAACAAAGGCGAAGCCTTGAAAACCCTGGCCGAGCACCTGGGCGTGCCGCTTGCGCAAACGGCCGCGATTGGCGACGGTGGCAATGACCCGGCGATGTTTCATGTGGCGGGGTTGTCGATTGCCATGGGCCAGGCCGAAGAAACCGTCAAGCGCCAGGCCAATGTGGTCACCGGCAGCAATGTCGAAGACGGCGCTGCCGAAGCGTTCGAGCGTTTTATTCTCGCTGCACGTTAAGCGACGAAGTGTGGCTGCACAACTTCCAGCTCAAGTTTTACTTGGGCTGGAAGTTGCTGCATGCAATTACTTCGGCATTGCCCAGTGTTGCAACTGGTGACCCTCTTTATCGAGCTCGGCGCGGGCTTGCAACAACAGGTTTTCAAGTTGCGCCGGGTCGGTATAGGCAGTAGAGGACAACTGTTTGCTGCCGATGCGGGTGTTGGTACGGTCGATGACGCTCAGGCTGAGGGCGCCAACGCCATCGTGCCAGGCCACGCACTGAAAGGGCTGGAAAGCACGGTCTGCAATCAAAAGAGCTTCGTTGATGCGCAGCGGAGCGTTCATTTGGGTCTTCTCTCTGTATGCCCATTCAAGTGAGTACCGGCGGTTGGGCTGACCGTGCGGTGGGTTACTTGTACTGATGCACGATGGTGGGGTGCGGGTCACATGCTAGGGCAAGAAATTTTAACTTTCCCTGATTGACGTCATGTAAGCGGCTGTTTTGAAAGCGCAATAAGCCTTTCACTGGTGAGCAACTTCTGGCGCGCTACGAAACAGGCATGGCTTTTTGCCCGCACTTATAGCGAAAGGGTACAAGGTCAGCGTCAAAATCTTGCTAGGGTTACCAGCAGTCGCCACAAACTATTGTTTCTAAATAACTTTAATAATCTTGGCGCCAAGGAACAGTCATGATTGCGACGCCCCCTCAACGCCGCTTACTGGTGGTCGACCCCTGTGACGACTGCCACGGGCTTTTGCCCGGTTTACGCACCGCCGGCTGGGAAGTCGACAGCTGTGCCTTGGAGGCAGTGGGTGAGCGCTCCTGCGATGTAGGCCTGCTGCGCTTGCAGCGTGATCACTTGGAGCGTCCCGAGGCGGTGAAGGAGTTGATTGGCCGCAGCGGCACCGAGTGGATCGCTGTGCTCAGCCAGGATGTACTGCGCTTGCAGAACGTCGGCGATTTTGTCTGCGAATGGTTCTTCGATTTCCATACCTTGCCCTTCGATGTGTCCCGGGTGCAGGTGACCCTGGGCCGTGCGTTCGGCATGGCGCGCCTGCGTGGCAAGGGCTACGCGCCGGTGGATGAGCCCCATGAATTGCTGGGCGAGAGCCGCCCCATTCGTGAGCTGCGCAAGTTGTTGTCCAAGCTGGCGCCGACTGAATCCCCAGTGTTGATCCGCGGTGACAGTGGCACGGGCAAAGAGTTGGTGGCCAAGACCTTGCACCGCCAGTCCCAGCGGCACGCCAAGCCGTTTGTCGCGATCAATTGCGGCGCTATCCCTGAACACCTGATCCAGTCCGAGCTGTTCGGCCACGAAAAAGGCGCGTTTACCGGCGCTCATCAGCGCAAGATCGGGCGTATTGAAGCGGCCAACGGCGGCACCCTGTTCCTCGATGAAATCGGCGATCTGCCGATGGAGCTGCAAGCCAACTTGTTGCGCTTTCTTCAGGAAAAGCACATCGAACGCGTCGGCGGCAGCCAGCCGATCCCGGTGGATGTACGCGTGTTGGCCGCCACCCACGTCAACCTGGAGGCGGCGGTGGAGAAGGGCGCCTTTCGCGAAGACCTGTATTACCGCCTGAATGTGCTGCAAGTGGTCACCGCGCCGTTGCGCGAACGCCATGGCGACGTGGCGATGCTGGCTAACCACTTTTCACGTTTCTACAGCCAGGAAACCGGACGGCGCCCGCGCAGTTTCAGCGAAGAGGCCCTGGTGGCGATGGGGCAACACCCGTGGCCGGGCAATGTGCGTGAACTGGCCAACCGCGTGCGCCGAGGACTGGTGCTGGCCGAAGGGCGGCAGATCGAAGCGGTTGACCTGGGGCTGCAAGGCCAACAAGTCATTTCGGCACCGATGGCAACATTGGAAGACTACAAACACCGCGCCGAACGCCAGGCGTTGTGCGATGTGCTCAACCGGCACAGCGACAACCTCAGTGTCGCAGCCCGCGTGCTGGGGATTTCCCGGCCGACGTTCTACCGGTTGCTGCACAAACACCAGATCCGCTAGGGCGGGTAGACCCAATGTGGGAGCTGGCTTGCCTGCGAAAGCGGTGGTTCAGTCACAGATGCAGCGACTGATACACCGCTTTCGCGAGCAAGCCCGCTCCCACAGGGCATCTGCGCCTGGCGCTGATTCTGTGGGCAATGCATGACCAATGAGGGAGCTGGCTTGCTTGGGAAAGCGGTGGTTCAGTTAAATATTCAGTGGCTGACACACCGCTTTCGCGAGCAAGCCCGCTGCCACAGGGGATTGGTGCCTGGCGCTGATTCTGTGGGCAATGCATGACCAATGTGGGAGCTGGCTTGCCTGCGAAGGCGGTGATTCAGTTAAAGATTCAGTGACTGACACACCGCTTTCGCGAGCAAGCCCGCTCCCACAGGGGATTGGTGCCAGGCGCTGATTCTGTGGGCAATGCATGACCAATGTGGGAGCTGGCTTGCCTGCGAAGGCGGTGATTCAGTTAAAGATTCAGTGACTGACACACCGCTTTCGCGAGCAAGCCCGCTGCCACAGGGGATTGGTGCCTGGCGCTGATTCTGTGGGCAATGCACGGCCAATGTGGGAGCTGGCTTGCCTGCGAAAGCGGTAGTGCAGTCACAGATGCAGCAACTGACACACCGCCTGCAGGCAAGCCAATCAGAAGTAATACGGGAATTTCAGGCTGAACGTAAAGTCCGGCGCATCATCGGTCATGCCAATCGCCAGGTTCGGCACGATGGTCAGGTTATCCGAGGCGGCAATCGTCATGCCCACGTTGAAATAACCGGCATTGGCATCGCTGGACACCACCGATTGCCAGTCGCCGCCATCCGGCTTGAGTTTACTCTTGCGTTGCACCAGGTCGGACACCGAGAACGACATGCTCATCTTCTCGTTCAGGGCAAAGGCGACGCCGACCCCGAACTGGAAGCTGTCGCCCAGGCGCACCTTGCCTCCCACCTTCTGATTGACTTGACTGCTGATGTCATCGAAAGAGTCTTCAAAGTTGTGGGTGTACGACAATGAACCGAACAACACAGCCGGATCGAAGGTCTTGACCAGGGAGATGCCCGGTGTAACAGACCAGACCCCGTTGCCCGTCGGCAGGCTTTCGGGCACGTAGAGGTTGTCGTTGTTCGGTTGCTGGACCAGTTTGATGCCAAAAGGCTCCTTGCCCGTCGGTGCCTTGACGCGCACGGATACCACCGCATCCGGCAAGGTCGAAGTTTCGTCGAGGAACTTGTAGGCCACGCCAAAGTTGACATCGCCGATGGTCGGGTCGCGGGTCACGGAGCCTTCGGAGGTGGCGGTGGCGTCGTTGCCAGCGCCGCCCGACTGATAGGTGGACTCGCGGTATACCACCGGCACGTTCAGGTCGAACTGCCAGCGGTTGTCGACGTTGTAGCGCCCGGTGAGGTCCAGGGTCCAGCTGTCGGACTTGATCCGGTCCAGGTTGATGTTGCCGAGGAAGATCGAGTCCAGCGCCAGGAAACCATTGAGGGTCAATTGGCGCGCGTCATAACGGGCATAGGTGATGCCGGTTTCCACGCTGAACTTGCCATTGCCGAAAAAGCCGCTGGCTTCGTTGTACAGGTTGCTCACACTTTGCGCAGGGGCCGAGTCGTCCTTGAGGGCCTGGCCATAGGAACTGCCACCGCCGCCAGCGCCACCGGACGCCGCGGCTGCGCCCGTACCGCTGGCCGCGACAGCGTTAGCGCCGTTCTTGAAGTCGGCAGGTGATTTAGCCAGGCGCCTGGGGGCAGGCGTTGCCGGTTGGTCCTCGACCTGGCGCACACGTTGTTCCAGCACGGCCAAGGCTTTTTGCTGCACGTCATAACGTTGTTTGAGTTCCAGGAGTTCCTTCTTCAGGGTTTCGATGTCAGCGTCTGGCGCGGCATACAGCACGGATGCGGGCAAGAGCGTACTCAAACAAACCACCGCACGAAGCGATAACGATCGATGCATGAAATAAGCCGTCCTTTTCTAATGCGTAAGTGTCGAGGGTCAGCGTAGTTCAATAACCGAGCGTGCGTAGGCCCTTGAGTTGATCCAGGTTGCAATTCAACGCGGCGTTGTTTAGCCCGTTATTGTTCATGACTACGTTGATCTGGGTGATGTTTCTGACAAGGTTGCTGTCACCGGTCAAAACCGTGCCTTGCAGCACGTTCCCCGCGCCGATCTGTTGCAGGCTGTTGCCCTGGTTGTGATTGGCCTGGATGGCCATCTGCACTCCGCCACTGTTGGCCGAGACGCTGACACGGCCTGCGGCGCTGTCGCCGGTCACTGTGCCGCCCGCCACCAGCACCTGGCCGGACTGCAGGTTATTGGCGGGGGTAACCCCATTCTCGACGTTGATGCCCACATTGTTGTAGGCGGCGTTGCCATCGCCGGCGGTGCGTACACTTTGGGTCACGCCCTGGCCGCTGCCGAGGCCGGCACCCCCGACCACATTGCCGGTGCCCGTGTTGGGAGGGGGGCCAGTGCCGGTCGAGCCGGTGGTTTGCACATAGAACTGAGGAGTAATGGTGCTCTTGTCGATCTGCATGTTGGCCGTGCCGGTGATGTTGCTACCTTCGGCATTGGTCCAGGTGCTGCTCATGACAATGCCAAAGCTGATGATGCGCCCCGGCATCACGTAACGGCCACGCAGCTCGGCCATTTCGGCGTCCTTGAGTTCGATGGGCTTGAACCCCGAGGACGCATAAGCAGGCATTGAGGCGGCCAGACACAAGACCGTCAGCCAACGGGAAGTGTTCATCTGCTGCTCCTGGGGCGTCCTGCCCCTTATTGCGCTTCTAGAAGAAGTCGCTCTGGATAAAACCGAAATCCATCAGCTCGGCATCGCCCACGGGCCGGAACTCATTCATCTGGCTCTTGGCGGTCAGCGGCAGGGGCGGGTCGAGCAAGACGTTGGCCTTGTCGTAACCCTCGCCTAGTACGGCGAAGACAATGCCATTCCAGCCTTTGACGAAATCGTCATGGGAATAGCGCTTGTGGCCCAGTACGGGGTCGCCGATGTACACCCAGTCCTTGTCGGCCCGTTGCAACACCACGAAGTGCTTGTAGCCGCGGATTTCCAGCAGCACCACCACGGGGATTTTCACGGTCAGCAGGGTCTCGGGCGCGATCTTGTAGCCCCGGGCGCGCATGCCGATGCTTTCGAGGTAGCGCTTCATGTCCAGCATGGAAAAGCCCTGGGTTCGTACCAGGTCTTGGTCGGCAGTGACCAGCATGCCTTTGATGATGTGGGCTTCGTCGACGTCCAGCCAATAGGCTTGGCGCAGGATGGTGGCGAGTGCCGCGGCACCGCAGCTGAAATCGGTTTTCTGTTCCACCAGGTTGGCGAACCGGCGCTCGCGAATGCTCTCGACCTTCTTGAAAATCACCGCACCACCGGGCATGGCGGAAATCGCCATGGTGCCTGCCCAGCTCGTGCCGGTGAGTAACATCAAGAGGGTGAGGGTCGCGATACGCATGATCGAATGACCTGTTGGACACTGGAATAAAAAAGGGCCTTGTTGCCAAGGCCCCGTTGGATCAGAAGCGCACGCCGCTGGCGCAGACGCTGCAACCTTGGCCGATCGACAGGCTGTTGCTGCCTTGGTTGCCCGCACCCGATTGCAGGTTCACGCCTACGTTGCCGGAGTTGTGGTTAACCGAGTTGTCGAGGCTTGCGTTGTTGGACACGTACTGAGGCTTGCCATAACCATGGCTGCTGGCGGCCGTGTTCAGGTAGCTGTTGTTGAGCGAGTTCTGCTCGGTGTTGGAAGCCGCTGCGATGTTCTTGCCGTCAGCGGTGGTGATGGCCAGGTTGTTTTTACCCTGGTTGCCCTGGCCGGCCTGGCCGTTGTAACCCACGTTGCCGGAGTTGCCCTTGATGGAGCCGTCCAGAGAGGCGTTGTTTTGCGTGCCTTTGTTGACGAAGTTGTTGTGCGAGCTGCCTTGGTCCACATCGATCACGGCAAACACGGTGGCAAAGTCGCCTTTTGCACTGGAGATGGCGCCGGCATTGTCAGCCTGGTTGCCGGAACCGGATTGTGCGTTGACCCCGACATTACCGCTGTTGCTATTTACTGAATTGTCGGCTGATGCGTTGTTCTCGGTGTTGGTATCGTCGAATTTGTTGTGTTCGCTTTTTTGTACGTCAGTGACGACAGCGGCCACAGTGCCGGTGGGTTGTGGGGCTGGATGCCAACCACCCGCTTGAGCAGCAGCAGCCATGAGTGCGGCGAGAGCGAAAACCATTGGTTTCAGAGCCATTTGAGGTTTCATGGTGTTTCTCCTTGCTTCTAATTAGTTGGTTAAGTGTTGGTACGGTCTAACGAACGTCTACCAAGCGGTTACTTGATAGTGATGCCCAGGGTGTTAGCCACTCGGTTCCCCACCCCTGCACTCTGGACCACCTGCGTCACTCCTCGGCTGCCGGTGAAGGCCTGGTCGCTGGTCACGACCTGGCGGCTGCCAGTGGTGGGGGTGAGCCCTGAGTCGGTTGCCAGCGTCGTCGTGTTCTGTTGCAACAGGACGCTGTCATCGATGCTCAGCGGGCCAGGGTTGAGGCTGATCCGCACAGCGTTGATGGATTGGTTATTAGCCCCGGCCGCCTGGTTGATGCCCAGCACACCGTTGCCACTGCTGAATGAGTTGCCCTGGATCGCTGCCTTGGCGTTCAGGGACGGGTCGACCTTGCCGTCGACGCGCTGAATGTCGACGTTGGTGGCCTGGCCACCCAGCGCGATGGCGCGGCTGTTGGACATTTGTTGCTGGTTGCCGGCGGCCTGGTTGATCGACAGCACACCGTCGTACTGCTGGCCGCTGTTGTTGATCACGGCGGTGTTGTCGGCCATGGCCGTGGCGCTGCCCAGCAGGGCGACTATCAACAGGGCGCGCTTCATCACTTGCCCCCCATCATGCTGCCGAGGTTGTTGAGCGGCGCCATGCCACGCTGGATCGAGTCGCTGATCTGCCCGCCCATGCTGCTGCCGCTGCCCGCACCATGGCCGGCCGCTGCGCCAGCGCCGAGGGTCGACATGCTGTTTTGGGTGGCGCCCAGGCCTGACAGGCTGCCGTTGGGCTGGAGGGAGCGGGCGAGGCTGGAGCCACTGCTGATGCCGCCGATATCCCTGTCGCTGAGTTCGCCGGTCAAAGCGTTGTTGATCTCTTTGCTGGGGTTGGCATTGGCGGTGTTGGGGTAGGGGTCGGGCAGCGAGGTGCGCCCATACATATGGCCCTGCACGGTGCGCCCGGTCACGATCACGCCGTCACCCGCCTGGCTTGTCAGGCTGACACCGGCACTGAGCACGCAGCTGATCAGCAGTACGTTTATCGACGAGGCGTGTGTGAATGTGTTCACGGCGGCAGTCCTTATTCTTCACGCTGACCCTAAACAGCGTTATCAGGGAAGGAGCAGAAGGCGTGCCGCTTTCTATTAGATGTGGTTATTCAAGGGCTTGGGATTAAGGCAAGGCAAAGTGATGGCAGCCCTGTTTCAGGTTTGAAACAGTCCGCAAAGCGTGAGATAGGCCCATGCTCGCCTCACGCTGTCTCAGCGATGTAACACTGCCTGTGACAGAACCATGAATCCGCACACGGCGGGCGATGCAGGCGAGGGAGGTGTTTCAAAAACGGACACCCGCGGCCCAAACGTACCCGTTCGTGCGAGCGGGCTCAGCCCTTGGGGGTTTTACGCGGAATGGAATTGAGTACAGGGTTGCCGTCCTGGTTTTGGGTCAGGTAGACCGGCAACACCTTGGGCAGGGAGGGCACGAGGTTGTTGACCTCGTTGATGTTGTAGATGCCGCCGATGCGGATCGCGCCGGTACTGGCGTCGGCGAGCATCACCGGCTTTTTAAGGTAGCGGTTGATCAGGGGCAGGGCGTCCGTCAGGGTCAGGTTGTCGAGCACCAATTTGCCCTGGCGCCATGCCAGCGCGGTGTCATCGGGATTAATCGCGGCGACTAGCGGGGTGGCGTCACCCTGACGGAAACTGGCTTGCATGCCCGGGCTCAGCGGCACACTGGCGTGCTCGCCGTCGCTGGAAATCTGCACCGAGCCTTCCAGTAACGTCACCCGCACCTGGTCGTCATATTCCCAGACATTGAACTGCGTGCCGGTCACTCGCACCTGGCCTGTGCCGGCTCGCACGATAAACGGGTGGTCGCGGTCGTGGGCGACTTTGAAGAACGCTTCGCCCTTTTTCAGGGTGACCCGGCGCTGGTCCTTGTAATGGCTGTAGACCAACTCGGTGCCCAGGTTCAACTCCACTTGGCTGCCATCGCCCAAAGTGACTTTTTTCAAGCCATTGGCGGCTTCGAAGTGTTCATAAGAGCTGGGCAACCAGCCCGCTTCCCAGCCGGTGAAGGCGGCAAGCGGCAACGCCGCCAGGCACACCGCTGCGGCTACCGCGTAGGTACGCAGGCGGTTGCGCGGCTTCTTGAGGGGCACCACCACTGCCTCTGGTATATGGCGGGGCAGATGATCAGCCACGTCCCAGATCTCAAGCATGGCCGCATATTCGAAAGCGTGCAGCGGATGGGCATCGTGCCATTGAGTAAAAGCCTGACGTTCGCCCGGCGTGCAATCTGCAGCATGCAGGCGCATGCACCAATGCGCGGCGGCGTCGGTGATGGCGTCATATTCGGTTTCTGAAAGGGGCTTTTCGCTCATTAACTCATCCTGATTTCCCACATTCTAACCTCCCAAGGTAGACGGCGAGAACCGCATCATGGCGATTGCACATCAATTGGAACTTATTCTTGTTTGCGTGCGCCTAAAAAATCAGGAATTAACCTGTCGTCCACTATGGAGTACGAAAATGTTGAAGAAAACCTTGATCGCCCTGTGTGCTACTTCCGCGCTGTTGAGCGCTGGCGCCGCCATGGCCGACAAGCCGGGTGCAGGCTGGATCACCATTGAAAAAGCCATTGAGGTGGCGAAAACCAAGGCCGGCTACGTTGAAGTCTACGCCGCTGAAGCCGATGACAATGGCTATTGGGAAGTCAAAGGCCGCAAATCCGATGGCACCGTATATGAAGCCCGCATCGATGGCGCTTCTGGCAACGTGCTGCGTGACCAGAAAGACTGATGTTCCTGCCGGGGGCCGCTCAGGCTCCCGGCTCCAGGTAGCGCCCAAGGTGGGTGATCAGGTATGTCACTGAGTCTGCGTTGGCCAGGATGGTATCAATGCGTTTGTCAGGTACAGACATGAAGATGACTCTTGCGTCCTGCAAGGTCTTGGCGCCCGTCGCCTTGAAAATTTTCTTTTCAATTGCCGAGCCTGGCTGGAAATCCTCCCACAGCTCGGTGAGACTGTCTTGAGTCTTGAACAGCATGGTTGCAGGCGTCATCGTCGATAACGCCGTGCTGCGCAGATCTTCCAGGGTGGTTTTAAGCACTTCGGCGCCGGGCCTTTGGATATTGATCAAGTCCGGGAAGGGCCGCATGCTGTCCAGGTAGGCGATGTCTACGGTGTCCAGCTTCAAGTGCGTCAATTCGTGAATCAGCGTACTGGCTCTGGCGTGCGTCGATATGTTGAAGGCCACATTCTCCAGCAGGCGGTTCTGATAAACGTCCAGATTGGGGTCGAAGAAGCGGCTCAGCAGATACAGTTTTCGCTCCCTGTCGGCGGGAATCATGAACGCATAATCCGATGCGGGATCCTGTCGGCTGGTGCCGACCACAAAACGCATGGAATTTGGACCGGTCAAGCTGGGGTCGGTGAGCTCATTGAGTATCTCGTCGATTATTTTGGTGACTTTCGAAACCTGGTCCGGCGTCAGGGTGACGACACCGAACATTTCTCCCAAAAAGCGCCCAACCCGGCTGTTCGGGTCGCGTTGTGTGGCGAATTGCGCGACGTTGCGGCGGCAGTTCAGCGCGTAATAAGTCGCAAAGTTCAGCGCTTCGGTGATGGCTTGGGCTTTCCAGTAGGTCAACGCACCGATATCGCGGATGCCCACCGCTTCAATATTGATATCCCGTGCTTCGTTTCGCCATGTCTTGAGGTATGACTGAGCCCTGCCGAAGCGCGGCTCTTGGTCGCCCAGCTCCAGTACCCATATGCCCTGCGTATTGCGACCGATGTACGGCCCAACCTGTTCATCGTTGGCGAGGCGCCAGCGTTGTGCGGCTTTCTTGACGCTATACACCTTGCCGGCCAGCGGCACGTAGTATTTCGAGGCTTTGCGGTCTTCATACACCTGGCTGAGCGTGCTTTTTTTCAGGTCTTGCAATGCCACATCCTGTGCCTCGAACGGCTGCAGCCGGGTGCGCGAAGGGCTGGTGATATGCCAGGTGTCGAGGGTGGTGGCGGCGGGCAGTGACGTGTCTGTCAGCTCGGCCAGCGAGCGCTCCTTTTCGGAGGGCGGTGCAAGGGCGGTACCGTCCAGCGCACTGCGCAGGGCGGCCATCTGCGCCACGCCCCTGACGAAATCCTTGAGCGCAGCCTTCCACTGGTGCAGTTGCAAGGCTTCGGCCGAGCGCTTGAACAAGGTGTAGCTGCGCCATACCACCAGCGGGTAGGCGAGTTTGCCCGCCATGAACTGTACCGCCGTGGGGATTTCCTTGCCGAACAAGCGGGTCGCATGGTCCCACAAGGTCTTGGCGCCTTCTTCGAATTGGCTGCCCAGCACCTTGAGCAACATCGATGTATTTTCACTGAACAGGTAATGCAGCACATTGCCCGCCACTGGCGATGCGGCCAAGCTGATATCGGAGGGGCGATGGCGACTGTCTTTGAGCAAGTGGCGGTAAGTGGCCTGGTGCGGATCTTCCAGGTGCATAAGCACCCAGTCCTGCAGTGCGCCCGGCCTTTGTATCTCATCGAGCAGGGCCGTTTCATCCGTATATTCCTTGAACACATGTTGTTCGCTGTACGGCGCGTAAAGCACCCATGGTCCATCGCCGGGACTCTGCGGGCCGATCAGGTACACGCCCAGCACTTTGGCGGTACTGGCGCCTTCGGTGGCGATCAGTTCCAGCGGTCGAATCATCGCCGTGGCGCCACTGAGTGAGGCGCGGGCCACGGCGTCCGGCATATCGAAAATCTGTTGCACCAGGCTTAACGCCTGGGTGGAAAGGCGTTCCTGCAAGCTGTGTTCGTGGGCGCATTGCAACGCTTGCCAAGGCAATTGGCGGCAAAACAGGCGTCTGCGTTGGCGCGCATCGTCGGTTTTTGTTTCAAGCTGGCTTCGCACCCGTTGTTGATAAGCACTTTTGAGGTCCAGCTGTCGCACCATTTGTATCACCGCACTGGCGTCCAGGGCTTTTGGTAATGGCTTGGCGATGCGTGAGCGCGGGCGGATGTGTTGCGCCGTCAGGTTTGGCCAGTGCCGCAAGGCAAAGTCGGTCAGGTTGTCGACATTCACATCGAGCACCGCATGGGTGGGGATCAGGATGTCATCGGGGTTGAGCCCCTTGCCGGGAAAGCGCGCCTCAAGCAGCGCCGTCAGCGTGGTTAAGGCATACGCGCGGATGGGTTGGATGTCATGCAGGTAGTCGTGTTCCTCGTCGGCGTTGTTGCAGTACTGCTCCAGAAGCTCGGCCTGGTGGATTTGCTCCTGAGGCGGCGCCATGCCGAGCCACACCGGCAGTGCCTGCTGGTTGACCATGGCATCGGCCAGCGTGATCGCCCTGCCAAGGTTGGTGGGCGGCGGCTGTTCGATGACGGCGTCCAACCGGTCTTGCAAGGCGCGGGCCCCAAGGCCCATGGATAGCAAGTGATCAACGCCCGCCATGACCGCGTCGTTGTAGCTGTTTACTCGATCATTCAAAAGGTCCTGATCGATACGTTGCAGCGGCCCCTGGCGAAAGGCCTGATGGGGCTCGCGCAAGCAGAACGGCAGGTTCTCCAGCAGGCTCAAGCTGTTGAGCGGGTGCGCCAGGCGTTGGGTGATTTCATCGCGCAGGTCGCTGACGCAGGCAAAGACTTCGTAGCCCAGGCGCGGGGTCCAGAGCAGCGCCTGGCCCGAGCGCTGCGGGTCGAGACCGCCGCGCTCAGTGATGACAAAAATATTGGCCAGCGGTTGTGGCGTATCGACGGCGTTCAGGTCCAGCGTCAAGCCATAGGCATCCGGCAAAAAACCGTTAAGGCCATGGCGGGTCAAGCGCGACAGACTCTCGGGCTGAAGTAGCGTGTCGACAATGGCCTTGCTGGCGGGCGCCAGGGTTTTATCCAGCCACCTCAGCTCGGCTTCGCTGCGTAACCCCACCAGCATCGAGTGGGCGTGTTTGGCGAGAGTCTTGACGAGAAAATCATGGGGTTGCTGGCGTATGGCCTGCTTGGAGAACAGCAGCAGGACGCGCTCGATGATGGTGTTGAACGTTTTGAGCGTCATGCTCGACAACTGCATGAAGACATTGCCTTCGCCCTTGGTATAAAACTTCGTCCGGGATGAAAAGGGCACTGCGGGCGCCTCTTGGGCCAGGCGTTCAATGAAGTGTTCAAGCATGCTCAATGACTGCACTGGCGTGCGGTCCTCACGCTCCTGGGCACGGGTGGCGTAGGTGTTGATATACACCTCGCTGGCCTTGACGGCCTGTTGCTGCAGTTTCAGTTCGGCGTTGAGCGTATCAGCGATGGTGCTGCGTAACGTCGGATGGTTCGCGCGCTCCAGCGCCAGTGCGTGCTCAACCGTTTGCAGGCTCTGGAGCTGGAGCCGGGCACGCTCGGCCTTGACCGTCGAAGGGCGGCCATCGCCGCGGGTGACCGGATGCAAGGTCCAGCGCCCGGCGGTCTCCAGCGTGGCCAGTTGACTGTCCAGCAGGGCACGCACATCCAGGGCGCTGTCGAGCAGGGCCGCCAGGTCTACTTGGCCATCGCTGCGTCGGTAGATTGCCAGGGCATGGTTAAGGTTGTTTGTTTGCTTGCGCACAATGTCTTGCACCAGGGTTACAAACACATTGCCGGGAATCGGCCTTGCCGCGATGGCGATCGGGTCCAGGCCGAGCAGCGTGTCGCGCTCATCCAATGAGAGCGCGTTGAGCCATTCGTCCTCGTAACCTTGGGCCTTAAGCATGCTCAGCAACCGGTCTTTGAGGTCATCGAGGTTTTCCAGCACCTGTAACCCCCGCGATTGGGTGTAGAGGTAAGCGTGGCGCTCGGTGATCATCAAGGTGCTCGCCGGTTCAACGTAGTGTTGATGGGGCGCATAAAGGCGTACCTTTTCCACATTGAGGTCTTTGGCATGGGCACTGCGGGCACTTTGGTCGCTGAGGAACAGTGCCTGAAGTGCGTCACTTTCATCGGCGGTGATAATGTCGCTCTGGCGTTTGAGCAGCACATCGAGGCGAAACTTCTGCGCCATGACCTGGGCAAAAAAATCCACGCGGGAGGTGCCGCTGTCGATATCTTCATTCCAGTAGGTCTGCAGCAGGCTTTCCAACAGCTTCGAAAAAATGCTTGAGCTCTGTTCGATCAAGGCTTCCCAGCGTTGGCGATCTTCTTCCCGTTCGGCGCTGGTCAGGTCAGTGGTGTCATGTTTTGGGTTCGAGTATTCGCGGGTTTGCCCTTTGGGCCACCCATGGCGCACATAAAATTGCAGCAGCGCTTCGCTCAAGGTCAGCACATTGACCCAGCGTGGCGTTGCCTGCTCAGCCTCGCGGGTGAAGACATTGACCCGTGTGTCCCGTAGATCCAGGTGTTTGAACTGCTGGCGGCCCATGATGCTCAGCAGCGTATCGAGCATGTCCGGCAAGGTCGGGGTTTTTTGCAGGTGGCCGAGCATGGCTTTGACATTATCCAGCTGGCAGGCCTGCAGCATGCGCCCTTGCTCTGGCATCACGTCACCTTCGATGATCTGAGTGGTCAGCACCATGGGCGTGTCAGCGCCCAGCGAGTTGCGTTGATCCGTCGACAGGTAGTTGAGCAAAGGGGCGCTCTGCTGTGGGTCTTCCAATTGCTCGGTCAATTCGCTCAGCAGTTCAGCATGGCTGTCATAGACCTGGATGCCGTTATCCGGGGTGTAGAGCAACGCCTTGGCGTCGTCGGGTGTCGGGCTGATTGCGAACGCGCCGGCAAGGGGGATGGGGGGCTTACCGGAAATATTGATCAGCACCTTTTCAACGCGCATGGGGTGATCATGCCGGCGTGTGTCCTGCCGAGATTCGTCGGTGGCCAGGTAGAGGTTGTACAGCCATTCACGGTCTTTGGCGGTGAGCCCCAGCGTGCGTTCACGGGCGGTGGGCGAGGCTTTGCCTTGGGGTTTGAGAAACTCGGGGAAAAAATACGGGGGCGTTAAACGGATCACAGCCTGTCTCCGGCGTGCCAGCAAAAGCACAGGGTAGGCAAGCGCCCGTGACGCAAGGCGGTAAATAATCAGCGTTGCGCACGTTGACAGCGCAGAGCGTGCGTGGTGTTTAATCGAGGGTCTGGATGTTCCATTCGTTGCCCCTTCCAATCATAAAAACGGAGCTTCAAATGTCTGCGCAGTCCCCGACAGTTGCCCCCGCTTGCGCCTCGATCGGCTTCGCCGAACTGGTGGAGTTGCTTCAACAGGTCTTCGTCAGGCACGGCACGTCGCCGCAGGTTGCTGCGATTCTTGCGCACAACTGCGCCAGCGCCGAGCGTGACGGTGCCCATAGCCACGGTATTTTTCGCATCCCCGGTTACCTGTCGACGCTGGCCAGTGGCTGGGTCAACGGTACCGCCGTCCCCAGTGTGACCGATGTGGCCTCAGGCTGTGTGCGCGTCGACGCCGGCAACGGTTTTGCTCAACCGGCCCTGGCGGCGGCGCGCCCGCTGCTGGTGGAGAAGGCACGCAGCGCCGGCATCGCGTTGCTGGCCATCCATAACTCCCATCACTTTGCGGCCCTGTGGCCGGACGTCGAGCCGTTTGCCGAGGAGGGGCTGGTGGCACTCAGTGTGGTCAACAGCATGACCTGTGTGGTGCCCCACGGCGCGGATCGCCCATTGTTCGGCACCAACCCCATCGCGTTTGCGGCGCCACGGGCCGACGGCGCGCCGATTGTGTTCGACCTGGCCACCAGCGCCATCGCCCATGGTGACGTGCAGATCGCCGCACGCAAAGGCGAGCGCCTGCCGGCAGGCATGGGCGTCGATAGCCTGGGGCAGCCGACCCAGGACCCTAAAGCTATTCTGGAAGGCGGCGCACTGTTGCCGTTTGGCGGGCACAAGGGCTCGGCACTGTCGATGATGGTGGAGTTGCTGGCGGCCGCGCTGACGGGCGGCAACTTCTCGTTCGAATTCGATTGGACGGACCACCCTGGCGCGCGCACGCCTTGGACGGGCCAATTGTTGATCGTGATTGACCCCAGTAAAACCGCAGGGCAAAGCTTCGCCCAGCGCAGCCAGGAACTGGTGCGGCAGATGCATGCGGCGGGGCTGCGGCGCTTGCCGGGGGATCGGCGCCATCGTACGCGGGCGAAGTCGCAGGAAAGCGGAATAGAGCTGGATGCGCAGGCGTTGCGCGAGTTGAGGGCGTTGGCAGCGGGGTGAAACAGGCTGCGCGGGTGCGCAGCCTGGATGCATCAGTTACGGCGACCCAGCAACAGGCCGACCACCAGGCCAAAGCCTGCGGAAATGGCCACGGTCTGCCATGGGTGCCCACCGATATAGGTTTCGGTGGCATCCACGACCGGCTTGCTGCGTTCGCGCACGTTGGACACCGATTCCAGGGCTTGCTTGAGTTTGATGGCGACCTGCTCGCGCAGGGTTTCACCTTCCTCGCCCACCAGGGATGCGCTGCTTTTGAGCAGTTTGTCCGATTCTTCGATCAACGCGCTCAGTTCGCTGAACGCTTGGTCCTTGATTTGATCTTCGACAGCTTGGGCGGCGGTTTTGCGGGCCATTGAGTGACTCCTTGCAGGTGGATGTGGCAGTGAACAATGGAGTATCGGGGGGTGGCAAAAGTTGCAGTTTTTTTCCCCACACGCTCATCCGAGGCAAAATCCGGATCGGGAACGTTGGGCCTACAGTGTAAGATGTCACCTATTTGTGCAGCAGGTAATTCAACATGAGCTTCAATCTCGCCAACAAGACCCTCGCCGAACGCGCCGAGCTGGAAGATGAAAAGTCGCGCCTCTACGACCTGTGGCAAACCAACCTGGGCAAGGCCAAGGGCGAAGCCGCGCGCTTGTTCGGTGAGCGCGCCAAGCGCAAGGGCAAATGGGCCGAATGGGTGCGTGCCGAACTCGACGGCATGTCGCCGCCGGAGTTTTCCAACATGGTGCGCAGTGAAGTCAACAAGCTGATGGCGGCGGCGAAGTAAAGCACGCCACAATCGCCTCGCGCACCTTGAGCAACAGCGGGTCCAACTGAGCCTGGGTGCGCCAGCCCAACTCCACCGGGTAATGCGGTAGTGCCAGCGGGCAGGGCAGCACGCGCAAGCCGGTCATTTGCGCAATGGCATGGGCCGCATGCCCGGGAATGGTTGCCACTGCGGTGCTGCCTTTGAGCAGATATGGCAGCGCGGCAAAGTGGCTGGTGGACGCGCACACGTGGCGGCGCAGCCCGTGCGCCGCCAAACCTTCATCGATAATGCCGATAAACCCGCCTGACGACACCAGTACATGCTCGCGTGTGACAAACCCCTGCATGTCGATGGCCTCCTGGCCCGGCGCCAGGCTATGGGGGTCTACCAGGCAACGGTAGTCACCTTCCCCCAGCACCTGCCGGCTCAGCCTGCGCTCGGTAAAACCGCCGGCGGTAATGGCCAGGTCCAGCGTGCGGTCGAGCAGGGCGGCGGCGACGATCTGGCTGTAGGTCTGGCGAAAGATCACCCGTAGCTTGGGCAGGCGCAGTGCGATGGCCTCCATCAGGCTTCGGCCATAGGCAATCTCGAAGTCATCTGACAGCCCCAGCACCACCGAGCGCCCCTCGTAGTGCAGGTTTTGCGGGCTGATCATCGCCAGGCTCTGGCGGCAGCGATCCAATGCCTCACTGATCACCGGTTTCAGCTGGTTGGCCCGCAACGTCGGCGCCAGGCCGCGGCCGGTGCGCACGAACAAAGGGTCGCCGTACAGCTCACGCAAGCGCCGCAAGCCCGCGCTGATCGCCGACTGCGTCACGCCCAGGCGCAGCGCCGCACGGCTGGCGCTGGATTCGTCGTGCAGGGCTTCGAAGGTTTTGAGCAGGTTCAGGTCAACCTGGGCGATATTCATTTGGCTCATATCATTTAGCACTGAGGTGGGCTTTATTCATGATCGAGTCTGGCCGGAGAATGGGCAACCCTTATCTATCGGAGTGAGCCTGATGCCTGTATCGACTGTCGCAGCCCTGCAAATCGGCGCCTTGCCTGGCGGCAAGGCTGACACCCTGGCGCAGATCCTGGCCTATGAGGAGCCAATCCAGCGCAGTGGCGCGCACTTGGTGGTCATGCCCGAGGCGTTGCTGGGTGGCTATCCCAAGGGCGAAAGCTTTGGCACCCAATTGGGTTACCGCCTGCCCGAAGGCCGGGAAGCCTTTGCGCGGTATTTTGCCAACGCCATCGACGTGCCGGGGCCGGAGACCGAGGCGCTGGCCGGGTTGTCGGCGCGTACCGGTGCCAGCCTGGTGCTGGGCGTGATCGAACGCAGTGGCAGCACGCTGTATTGCACTGTGTTGTATTTCGAACCCTTGGGCGGCCTGGTGGCCAAGCACCGCAAACTGATGCCGACCGGCACCGAGCGGTTGATCTGGGGCAAGGGCGACGGCTCCACACTGCCGGTGATTGACACTGCGGTGGGGCGTATCGGCGGCGCGGTGTGCTGGGAAAACATGATGCCGTTGCTGCGCACCGCGATGTACGCCAAAGGCGTTCAGGTGTGGTGTGCGCCCACCGTGGACGAGCGCGAGATGTGGCAGGTGAGCATGCGCCATATTGCCCATGAAGGGCGTTGCTTTGTGGTCAGTGCTTGCCAGGTGCAGGCATCGCCTGAAGCCTTGGGTGTGGAGGTTGACAACTGGCCGGCGGACCGTCCGTTGATTGCCGGTGGCAGCGTGATTGTCGGGCCCATGGGCGATATTTTGGCGGGGCCGTTGGTGGGCGAGGCGGGGTTGTTGACGGCGCAGATCAATACCGATGATCTGGTGCGGGCACGGTACGACTATGACGTAGTGGGGCATTATGCCCGGCCGGATATTTTTGAATTGGTGGTGGACGAGCGCGCCAAGCCAGGCGTTCGCTATATCACTGACTGAACGCACTCAACCTGTGGCCTGCCAGGCGACGCCTATCTACCTGACACCCCACAATCCAACTGTGGGAGCTGGCTTGCCTGCGAAGACGGCCTCACAGTCGACACCGTAATACCGTGTACATATCCATTGCTGCGGTAACGGCCGCCTAGGGTTCCGCCTGACGGCGGGTCACTTTGGAAAAGAGCCCCAAAGTAACCAAAGGGCTCTTGCCCCACCACTCGGCACCTCGCTTAGGCTCGGTGTGCCCGCAATCCGCCAGTGATTTGGGGGGCCGCCGCCACGCGCCATCCATGGCGCGGGGCGGCTAAACCGGCATCCCTGCCGGTTTACCCCCCAAATCCCTGTCGAATTCCGGCCAGCGTGGTTTAACGGGGCGCTTGAGATCAAAAGCAAATCAAGAGCAAGAGCGGCTCGCTTCGCATCGTGGTTACCGGTGGCTGCGGCGAACTGCACAGTTGTATAGATACCTATGGCCATCGCAGGCAAGCCAGCTCCCACATTTGATCTTGAGTGTTCGGGGGATTTGGTTTTCAGCCACTTACCAAGTGGCGGTGTTGGGCAGGTCCAAGGTGCCACGTTCCACAAAACGCATGGTGCCAAACAGGCCACCCGCCAATTTGCCGCGCAGCACGTAGGGCAGGTTGTTCAGGCTTTGGGTCTGGCTCAGGCCCAACGTCTGGCGCAACACCGAAAACGCTGAAACGCTGACTGGCACCATCAACACGGTTTCAGAAAAGCGTGGGATGCTGCCAGCCTGATCGCTGACGCCAGAAGCGAGTGGCCGGCCATTGACCTCCAGGTCCAGGGCCACGCCGTTGTAGTCGATTGCCGCTTCATTGGGGTTCTGTACCCGCAGCTTCACGGCAAAGCGTACTTCCAGGTCCTGGCTTTGCAGCGGCTCGATGCCCACTACATTGATGTTCACCGGGTCGCGGTTGGGGAACAGTGCGCAGGCGCTCAAGGTCAGCAGCAACAGCGATAGAACCATGAGCTTGCGCTAGAGAAATGCTCCTACTTTGGGGTGACGTCCGGGTCTTGCATGACCTTGAGGGTAGAGGACTCCGGCTCGAATTCATCTTCTTCCAGCTCTATGAACTCTTCGGGCAGGAAAATGTTCAGCAAGATCGCACAGAATGCGCCCACGGTGATCGGCGATTCGAAGATGTTGTGCAGCGCCTTGGGCAGCTCGCGCAGCACTTCCGGCACGGCGGCGACGCCCAGGCCCATGCCTAGGGAAATCGCCACGATCAGCACATTGCGCCGATGCAGGCCCGCTTCGGCGAGGATCTTGATGCCGGCCACGGCCACGGTGCCGAACATGATCAGGGTTGCGCCGCCGAGGACCGGCTTGGGCATCAGTTGCAACACTGCGCCGATCATCGGGAACAGCCCCAGCAGCACCAGCAGGCCGGCAATGAAGTAGGCCACGTAGCGGCTGGCCACGCCGGTCAATTGGATCACGCCGTTGTTCTGGGCGAAGGTCACCATCGGCAGGCTGTTGAAGGTGGCGGCCATTGCGGAGTTGAGGCCGTCGGCCAGCAGGCCGGACTTGATACGCTTGATATACAGCGGGCCCTTGACCGGTTGCTGGGAAATCATCGAGTTGGCGGTCAGGTCACCGGCGGCTTCCAGGGGCGAAATCAGGAAGATTACCGCCACCGGGATAAACGCCACCCAGTCGAACGAGAAACCGTACTTGAACGGCACGGGCACGCTGATCAGCGGCACCTGGGGCAGGGCGGCCATGTCGACGCGGCCCAGCAGCCACGCGACTACAAAGCCCAGGGTCAGGCCGATCACGATCGAACCCAGGCGCAGGAACGGGTTGTTGAAGCGGTTGAGCACCACGATGGTCAGCAGCACCAACGCCGCCAGGCCCATGTTGCCCGCCGCGCCCAGGTCGCTGGCGCCATAGCCGCCGGCCATGTCGGTGACCGCCACCTTGATCAGCGACAAACCCATCAAGGTGATGATGGTGCCGGTCACCACCGGGGTGATCAGTTTGCGCAGCTTGCCGATGAACTGGCTGAGCACCACTTCGATAAACGCCGCGAAAAAGCAGATGCCAAAGATCGTCGAGAGGATCTCATCGGTGCCGCCGCCCCGGGCCTTGACCATGAACCCGGCGCTCAAAATCACGCTGATAAAGGAAAAGCTGGTGCCTTGCAGGCACAACAGGCCCGAGCCCACCGGCCCGAAGGTGCGCGCCTGCACAAAGGTGCCAAGCCCCGAGACAAACAGCGCCATGCTCACCAGGTACGGCACTTCGCTTTCCAGCCCCAGTACGCCGCCAACGATCAGGGTGGGCGTGATGATGCCGACAAAACTCGCCAACACATGCTGCAACGCGGCAAAAATCGCGGCGGTGAAGTGCGGGCGGTCTTCGAGGCCGTACATGAGGTCGGATTTATAGCGCGGGCGGGGGGCTTGAGCGTCAGACAAAATGATGGCTCGGGTCAGAAAATGGAGGCGCAGGATGCCAGAAAGTGCCAGGCGCCTGAAGTGTAAAAAAATATTTATAAAGACCCTGCGCTAAAGCCATGGCCCAGCCGATATCAAGCATAGGCCCACACTACAACGACAACAGTGGTGACCAAGGTCTGGGCAGCGCGTTGACGCTGACGGATCGTTTCGCGGCAAGGATGCACGCAAACACTACTTCTGAGAGCAGCCCTATGTCCCTCCGTCACCTGAATATTGCCCCTCGCGCGTTTATCGGTTTTGCCTTCATTGCGGTTCTGGTGGTGCTGCTGGGCGTGTTTGCGGTCAACCGTATGACGCAAATGCGCCAAGCCTCCCAGGACATGAGCGCCAACCAACTGCCCAGCATGACTCACCTGGGCACCATCACCGAAAACGTGCTGCGCATGCGCATCCTGTCGTTTCGCGTGCTGGTCAACCGCGAGCCTGCCGCCTTGCAGGAAGCCGAGACGCGCATTGGCGTGCTGGCTGACAAGGTCAAGACCGCCCAGGCCGCCTACGCCACGCTGCCTGCGGGCGCGGAGGAAGCTGCGTTGTACAAGGCCTTTGGCGTCACCCTGGACAACTACCTCAAAGCCCAGGCCGAGATGTTGGCATTGTCCAAACAAGGCAAGGTCGACGAGATGCGCGCACTGATCAACAGCCGCATCAAGGACGGCACCGACCAAATGGGCGAGCAATTGAACAAGCTGATCGCCATCAATGCGGCCGACGCCAAGCAAGCCGACGTAGATGCCGGGCAAAGCTACGAGGGCGCGATCACCGGTGTGGTAGCGGTCTCTGTAGTGGCGGCGTTGCTCACCGTGCTACTGGCCTGGTTGCTGACCCGCAGCATCGTGACCCCGCTGCGCAAGGCGGTGGAAGTGGCCGAAACCATTGCCGCCGGCAACCTCAGCAAAACCATCGAGGACGATGGCAAGGACGAACCGGCGCGGTTGCTCAGTGCGCTGTCGACCATGCAAGCCAGCCTGCGCCAGACCATCCAGCACATCGCCGGTTCGGCCACGCAACTGGCTTCGGCGGCGGAAGAGTTGAGCGCGGTCACCGAAGAGGCCTCCCGTGGCCTGCAACAGCAGAACAATGAAATCGACCAGGCCGCCACGGCCGTCAATGAGATGACGGCGGCAGTGGAGGAAGTGGCGCGTAACGCAGTGTCCACCTCCGAGGCGTCCGGGCAGTCCAACCAGGCCGCGCGGGAAGGCCGTGATCGGGTGATGGAAACCGTCGGTGCGATCCAGACCATGACCCAGGACGTGCAGAACACCTCCGCGATGATCGAGGGCCTGGCCGCCCAGGGCCGGGATATCGGCAAGGTACTGGATGTGATCCGCGCGATTGCCGAGCAAACCAACCTGCTGGCGCTTAACGCAGCGATTGAAGCCGCCCGTGCCGGCGAGGCCGGACGTGGCTTTGCGGTGGTCGCCGATGAAGTGCGCGCCCTGGCCCATCGCACCGCACAGTCGACCCAGGAAATCGAGAAAATGGTCGCCGGCATCCAGAACGGCACCGGTGAGGCGGTGCAGTCCATGCAACAAAGCAACCAGCGCAGCCAGACCACCCTGGAAATGGCACGCGCAGCCGGCGCCTCACTGGAACAGATCACGGCATCCATCAGCCTGATCAACGAGCGCAACCTGGTGATTGCCAGCGCGTCGGAAGAACAGGCCCAGGTCTCCCGCGAGGTGGACCGCAACCTGGTCAACATCCGCGACCTGGCCACCCAGTCGGCCGCGGGCGCCAACCAGACCAGCGCGGCCAGCCATGAACTGTCGAGGCTGGCGGTGGACTTGAATGGGATGGTGGCCAGGTTCGTCGTCTAACAGCGGCCACAAAACCCTGTGGGAGCTTTACAGCCAGCACATCATAGGTTGGCTTACCGTTATCGCAGCATAGGTATCTGTAGCGCTCAACGGTAACCACGATGCGAAGCGAGCCGCTCTTGATCTTGATCTGCTTTTGATCTTGATCTTAGGCGCCCCCCCCGGTGTCAGGGTAGTTGTCGTGTCCCCCGCTTTTTGAAAAGCATTCCGGGGGCGGCAAGAGTATGGTCATGCCTTTCTATTCAGAAGAACGTAAAGCTGCGCTGCTGAAAATGATGCTTCCGCCCCTGAGCCTCTCGGCGGCGGAGGTCGCTCGGCGCGAAGGTTGTAGCGATATGTCTCTCCATTATTGGCGCAAACAAGCTGCCGCCAGAGGAACGCAATTGTCCGATGCCAAGCAACCGGCCGAAAATTGGTCAGCCGAATCCAAGCTGGCGATCATAGAAACAGGTTCGCTATCGGAACTGGAAATCGGTGAGTACTGCCGACGAAAAGGTATTTTTCCCGAGCAAATAACCGATTGGCGCAACGCTTTTATTGCCGGCAGCACGAAACAGTCAACCGCGAAAACTGCAAGCTCCGGACAGTCACGAGATGATAAAAATCGTATCCGTGAACTTGAACGTGAGTTGCGCCGCAAAGATGCAGCCCTGGCTGAAACAGCGGCTTTACTGGTACTACGAAAAAAGCTCAATGCCTACTGGGGGAGCGACGACGAGGCCACCTGACCTTGTTGCCAGAACGGTATTTACTCGTTGATTGGCTTAATGAAGCCATTCTGGCGGGCGCCCGCAGGGCGCCTGCTTGTCAGGAGGTAGGCATTTCACTGAGGACGCTGCAACGCTGGAGCTTGCCGCAAGAACTCTTGGCAGATGGACGCACGACGACGCTCAGGCCGATACCGAACAACGCGCTCAGTGAGCTTGAGCGACAAGGCATCGTGACGCTGTGCAACAGCAAAGCTTACGCGCACCTCCCGCCAAGCCAGATCGTGCCGCAATTGGCCGATGAAGGAAGATATGTAGCCTCGGAGGCGACTTTTTATCGTGTGCTGCATGCGGCAGGTCAGCAGCATCACCGATCCAGAGCCAAGCGACCGCATCGCCATGAGGCACCGACCACTTACGCAGCGACTTCAGCTAATCAGTGTTGTCATGGGACATCACCTACCTGCCGTCCCCGGTTCGCGGGAAATTTTACTATCTCTATCTGATCGAAGACATCTACAGCCGAAAAGCCGTGGCTGGGAAGTTTATGAAGCCGAGAGCGGGGAAAAGGCGGCAGCGTTGCTGCAACGAAGCGTGACTCAGGAGAAGTGTTGGCGCCAGCCGCTGGTGCTTCACTCGGACAATGGTGCACCAATGAAATCGGTGACGTTACTGACCAAGATGTATGACCTGGGCATCACGCCGTCTCGCGGTCGACCACGGGTTAGCAACGACAACCCGTACTCGGAATCACTGTTCAGGACACTGAAATACTGCCCGCAGTGGCCACAGGCAGGGTTTACCAGCCTGGATGATGCGCGTATCTGGGTGAGGAATTTTATGACCTGGTACAACACCGTGCACCGTCATAGCCGGATCCGCTTCGTAACACCGGCTCAACGTCATGAAGGAAAAGACCGAGAAATCTTGGCTCGTCGAGATGCGATATACCGGCAGGCCAGAGAGAAAAGACCGGAACGATGGTCAGGAGAGACACGCAACTGGAACCCTATCGGGACGGTGTATCTGAACCCCGAAAGGGAGCTGACCGTGGTAATAAAAATCGCGTAGCGCGACGGTGGACGCGACAACTACCTTGAAAAACGCCGGCCCCGTTAAACCACGCTGGCCGGAATTCGACAGGGATTTGGGGGGTAAACCGGCAGGGATGCCGGTTTAGCCGCCCCGCGCCATGGATGGCGCGTGGCGGCGGCCCCCCAAATCACTGGCGGATTACGGGCACACCGAGCCTAGGCGAGGTGCCGAGTGGTGGGGCAAGAGCGTTTTGCTTACTTTTGCGCTGTTCAAAAGTGAGCCGCCGTCAGGGCGGAACCCTAGGTGGCCGTTACCGCAGCAATGGATATGTACACGGTCCAACGGTGTTGACTGTCAGGCCGTCTTCGCAGGCAAGCCAGCTCCCACATTTGGACTGCGGCGCGTCAGGTAGATAGGCGTCGGCTGGGAGGCCGTCTTCGCAGGCAAGCCAGCTCCCACAGTTGCTCTTGTGTTGTATCAGTGCCTCCATGCCCCAGGATTCACCAGGTTTACCGGCTTTTCGCCAGCCAGTGCCGCCAGCAGATTATCCACCGCACACTTGGCCATCGCCTCCCGCGTCTCATGGGTGGCCGAGCCGATATGCGGCGTAGCTACCACATTATTCAACCGCAACAACGGCGACGCATGATCCAGCGGCTCTTTCTCAAACACATCCAACCCCGCCGCGCGGATAGTGCGTTGCTGCAACGCTTGCACCAGCGCCGCCTCATCCACCACCTTGCCTCGCGAGATATTGATAAAAATCGTCTCTGGCCCCATCAGCGCGAATTCCTCGGCGCCAATCAACTTCTCGGTTTCAGCGGTCAACGGCAATGTCAGGCAGACAAAATCCGCCTCTTTAAGCAAGTCCTGCAGGCTTCGATACTGCGCGCCAAAGCGCGCCTCCACCGCCGGCTTGGGCGAATGGCTGTGGTAGATCACCGGCATGCCGAAGCCAAAATGCCCACGCTGTGCCAGGGCTTCGCCGATGCGGCCCATGCCGATGATGCCCAGGGTCTTGCCATGGACATCGCTGCCAAAATGCGCCGGGCCGATGTTTTTGTTCCACTGGCCGGCACGCACCATGTCGGCCAGTTCCACCACGCGCCGCGCGGTGGCCAGGATCAGCGCAAAACCGGTGTCGGCGGTGGTCTCGGTAAGCACATCCGGAGTGTTGCTCAGCAGGATGCCGCGCTCGGTCAGGTAGTCGATATCGTAATTGTCGACGCCCACCGAGACGCTGGCCACGGCTTCCAGCTGGGGCGCCAGGTCGAGTAGCCGTGCGTCCAGGCGCAGGCTTGCCCCCAGCAGGCCGTGGGCGGTAGGCAGGGCATCGCGCAGCTTGGCCAGGCCGGTTTCATCCAGTGCGTCGATCAGCGTGACCTCGACCTGCTCATGCAGACGAGCCATGAGCGGCGCGGAGAGTTTTTTGTACAACACGACAGACTTTTTCATGAGGTTTTTACCTTCAACTCCAGGGTTGGCGCCGGCACGCGGTCACTGGCGCCGGGCTTGAGGAAAATCGTCAGCACCACGGAAAGCATTAAGGCGCCGCTCATCAGCAGGTACGAAGCGCCGGGCGAGCCGGTGCTGCTGTTGAGGTAACCCACCAGGTACGAGCCACCGAACGAGCCCAGGGCGCCCATGCTGTTGATCAGCGCCATGGCGCCACCGGCGACGTTGGCCGGCAGGATTTCCGGAACGATGGCGAAAAACGGGCCGTAGGGTGCGTACATGCACGCCCCGGCGATCACCAGCAGGGTGTAGGACCACCAGAAGTGTTCGGCGCCCAATACGTAGGACGCGTAGAAGGCAATCGACGCAATCAACAGCGGCGGCCAGACAAAACGCTTACGTTTTTGCAGCTTGTCCGAACCCCAGGACACCACGAGCATGCCGATCACCGCCGCCAGGTACGGCAGGGCCGAGAGCCAGCCGGCTTCGACCATGTCCATCTGCAAACCGGCCTTGAGGATCGACGGCAACCACAGCACGAAGCCGTACACGCCAATGCTCCAGCAAAAGAACTGCAGGGCGAGAATGATCACCTTGGGCGAACGGAACGCCTCGGCGTAGTTCTTCACGGCCTTGATCCCCACCTGTTCGGCGGCCAGGGCGGTTTCCAGGCTGTGCTTTTCGGCGTCGCTCAGCCACTGGGCATCCTTGGGGCGCTCATCGGCCAGCTTCCACCAGATAAACGCCCACAACACTGCCGGCAGGCCCTCGATGATAAACATCCAGCGCCAGCTGAAATGCTGCACTAGGTAGCCCGACACCACCGACATCCACAGCATGGTCACCGGGTTGCCGAGGATCAGGAAGGTGTTGGCCCGCGAGCGCTCGGCACGGGTGAACCAGTGACACAGGTACACCAGCATGGCCGGCATCACGGCGGCCTCGACCACCCCGAGCATGAAGCGGATGACGATCAGCATGTAGGCGTTGGACACCACGCCAGTCAGCGTGGCCAAGCCGCCCCAGAGGATCAGGCTGACGAAGATCAGTTTCTTGACGCTGCGCTTTTGCGCGTAGATCGCCCCTGGCACCTGGAAGAAAAAGTAGCCAAGGAAGAACAGCGCGCCGAGCAGCGAAGACATGCCCGGCGTGATCATCAGGTCTTCGGCCATGCCGGACGCGGCGGCGAAGCCGTAGTTGGCGCGGTCTAGGTAGGCCAGGCTGTAGGTGATAAAAACGATAGGCATGATGTACCACCAGCGACGGGTGGCGAGTTTCACGGTTTCCATGGGGTTGCTCCTGAGCTTGTTGTAGTTGTGGCAACAGGTAATGGGTCACGCAACGGATCGGGTGGGTAATTCAGCGCGGGTCGGCAAACCCTCCATATCGCCACGGCTCTGCACGGCGCGGCTGCCGATCCAGTTGCCGCGCTGCACGGCCTCGGGGAAGCTTGAGTTTTCCAGCAGGGCGCTGATCATGCCCACGGCAAAGCCATCGCCGGCACCGACCGTATCCACCACCTTGGCCACCGGTACGGCGGCGACAAAACCCTGGTCCATATGGGTGCGGTAATAGGCGCCCTCGGCGCCCAGCTTGATCGCCACGGCTTCGGCGCCCTGGTCGAGATAGAACGCGGCGATGTCTTCTGGATCGTCGAAACCGGTGAGCAGGCGGCCTTCGCCCAGGCCCGGCAACACCCAGTCGGCCAGAGCGGCCAGGGCATTGATTTCGCGGATCATCTGCGCCTGGCTGGCCCACAGGGACGGGCGCAGGTTCGGGTCGAACGACACGCTGCGCCCGGCCTTGCGCATTTGCGTCATCAGCTCGAACGACAGTGCGCGGGTGGCGTCGGATAACGCTGGCGGAATGCCGGTGGCATGCAAATGGCGAGCTTGCAACAGCGCCGGGTGGATGGCATCGATGCACAAGTGGCTGGCCGCCGAGCCTTTGCGAAAGTACTCCACTTGAGGGTCTGCGCCGGCCTCTTCACGGGACTTGAGTTGAAAGCCGGTTGGGTGCAGCGGGTCGACGGCCACATGGCGGCAATCGAGCCCCTCTTTGCTCAGGGTGTCGACCACAAAACGCCCGAGGGAGTCGTTACCCACGCGGCTCAGCCACGCCACGTTGAACCCCAGGCGCGACAGGCCGATGGCGACGTTGCTGTCGGCGCCGGCAATGCGTTTGTGAAACTGCCCGACCTGGGCCAGGTCGCCGGTCTGTTCGGCGACAAACATCGCCATGGTTTCGCCAAACGAGAGGATATCGATCTCAGACATGGGCGTTCTCCACATGGGGTTGGCCAAGGCGGGCGAGGGCTGTGACCTGTTGCGCGGTGACTTCGATCAGGTCATCGCCCTGCAACGGAAATTCCACCGCCCGGGTAATACCTTGAGTCATGTGTTTAAGCAGTTGTTCCCACAGATGCAGGTCGGTGGCGCCCGGCGGCAAGGCCACCAGCTTGCCGTCGGCGCGACGGGCCACGGCCTTGCAGTGCAGGTAATCCACATGCCGGCCCAGCAACCGCGCAGCGGTGAGCGCGGATTGGTCTTGCCACTGCCAGTTGCCGATGTCGAAGGTCATTTTCACTGGCAGGCCCAGGCGTTCGACTTCGGTGAAAAACCGTTGCATCGGCTCTATGCGCCCGCCGTGCAGGGTCTGGTCGTTTTCCACCAGCAGCTTGACTGGGTGGCGGTTGAGCAGGGCGTGCAGGCTTTCCAGATCGTTGGTATCGGTGAAGTAACCGAGGGATACCTTCAGCCAGCCCGAACCAAAGGCCTGGGCGCGGTCCAGGGTCGCGGCCAGCTCGGCATTGGGCTGGGCACGGCCGGCGACCCAGAGTTCCAAGGGCGAGGAAAAGACTGATTCCAGGCCTTGTTCTGCAGCGGCCAGGGCCAGCTCGGCCGGTTGCTCGGTGGTGAGCAGTTCTTCACGCCACTCAATGCGCTGTGCACCGGCGGCGCTCAGCAGCGCGACAAAACTCAATTGGCTTTGCTGGCGAACCAGGTCGGCGCCGTAGCTGGAAAGGCTGATGGAGACGGGGTATTTATGCATTGTTGTTTACCTCTGAAACCGGTTTCATTTTTTTCTGAAAAAAAACGCACAACCCTTGTAGGAGCGAGCTTGCTCGCGAAAAACTCGAGGGCGCCGCGCTCAACCTGATGCTGCGCGTTATTGTTAACGACTTTCGCGAGCAAGCTCGCTCCTACAAAGGGACAGAGCGGTCGAGCCGCGGATAATCAGCTCGGGTAAAAAATCCAGGGTGCGGGTGGGGGCGGTGTCGCCGCGCAGGCGCTTGAGCAAACAGTCAAAAGCGCTGGCGCCAATCGCTTGCGTCGGTTGGGCGAGGGCGGTGATGCCGCTACCTACCAGCGGGTACCAGTCCAGGTCATCCAGGGCGATCAAGCCCACGTCTGCGAACAGGTCGCAGCCCAGCGCCTTGAGCGCACGGGTGCAGGCCAGCGCCGCCACGCCATTGGCGCAAAACAGTGCCTTGGGGCCGGGTTTGGCGAGAAAGGCTTGCAGACGGTTTTCCAGTTCGCCATCCAGTTCAACCACGGCACCTGTCAACGCCGGGCGCTGGGCAATCTCGATGTTGAAACTCGCCAGGCGTTCCAAGCGTGAACTGGTGCCGTCGGTGGTCTCGCTCACCAGCAGCACCTCGCGGTAACCCTGCTTCTCCAGATGGTCCATCGCCATACGCACTGCCGCCGGGTTATCCAGGCCCACCAGGTCGCTGTGCAAGGGCTCGACCTTGCGGTCCACCAGCACCAGGGGCATTTCCCGTTGCAGTTCCAGCAGTTGGTCGAGGTGATGGCCCAGGGTGTTCACAATCAAGCCTTCGATGTTGTACGAGCGCAGCGCTGCCAGATGCTGGCGCTCCTGCTCGTCATCGCGGTCGGTGTTGCACACCACCAGGCTGTAGCCGTGCTGGCGGCACGCGGTTTCGACGCCGTGCATCACCGCAATGGAGTAGGGGTTGCGGATATCCGCCACCAGCATGCCGATCAGGCGCGTACGCCCACGCTTGAGGCCACGGGCCATCTGGTTGGGGCGATAACCGAGTTCGGCGATGGCCTGTTCGATGCGCAGGGCAATGGCATCGGAGAGCAGGGCGCGGTCATCGCCGATAAAGCGCGACACGCTGGCCTTGGACACACCGGCGCGTTCGGCGACATCGAGCATTGTCACGCGGCTGCGCTGGGCGGCGGAGAATGAAGTCACGGTGGAGCCTTTTTTATTGGAATTCGGATTGCACTGAAACCGGTTTCAGAAGACACCAGCCATTGCTTGCAGTCAAGAGGAAATTCGCAGGATGACACCCTGTTCAGTTTGATGAGTCCGACGGGCGGCAATTGCACCTGTTAGTTCTGACAGTATCCGGGCGGGCGTTTCGGGTGTTCAATCGGCTTCAAGTTAACGGCATTACCGCATTAAGCATGTTGGATGTTGGGCCCACAGGAGGGCGGCATGAGCAAGTCAAAACCGATAAAGTCAAAGCCCAAAAAATCACAGGCGGGTAAAGTTGTTGCTGGGGCTGAGGCCGTCCTGGATTTTGATGGCCCCCGGGTGGTTCGCGCGCTGTCCGATGGATTAGTGCCTGCGCAGTACTATTTCAACAATCTGGAGTGCGAAATCGTTACTCCATGGACCTTTCTGCCCGGACCTGGCGAGACTCATTACGCCGTACCCGTATGGCATGACCAAAGCGCCGCACCCATCGACGTGCTACCGGCCTTGCGACTGGATGGCCCACTCACCCCTGGGGACTTTCCTTATCCATTTGAAATTCGCCAGGACCTCCTGCTGAACAGTGCGATTGTCTATCTCTCTTTTCGAGTCCATCTCGACTCGCCAACCTCACCAAATTTCGATACTTCTTTGCCCACCCTGCTCAGAATAGACCGCGATGCGCCTGGGGTGGGAGGGCCGCTGCTACCAGCCATTTTTCCGGTTGATCCGATCACTGACGTTTACTTGGGCATGACGCCACTGGTGCCCATGGAAGTTCCTGGGGGTTATCTGGGACGTGAGATTGGTGATGAAATACTGATGTATTTTTCGGATATGAACACGTTACCGACCGGTGCTCCCGCTGTGGTTTCCCCGCCGCTGATCAGTGCTACTGGGCAAATATTCGTAGATGTCCCCAATACGGTTTTCCAGAACTTTCCGGGTGCTGCTTTTATTTTTTGCTTCTACCGGCTGCGCGATCGCGCCGGTAATCTCAACCCAGAGTTTTCACCTGTAGCGCAGGCCGCGCTGCGAGTGGGGCTGCCCGCCCCGACTTATATGCGGCCGCGCTTTCCGCAGGCTGACTCCGAACCGATAGCGAACCCGAACAGATATATGACGTGCGCCTGCACACCCAAAATCTGGTTCGGCGTCGAAATTCGCATTGACCCGAATACAGGCCCGGGCATGGGTATCCAGCACGGGGACTTGGTCGTGATGCACTTTCAGGGATACGGGCAGGCCCCCGATGAGAATCCACTTCCTGACATCGTCGATACACAAAGTCATATTTGGAACGAGGTGGTAGACGCCTTGGGTTACTCCTTCTGGATTCTCGATGTAGAACGTTTGATCCGCCCGCTCAAGTTAAATGCGGGAGGGGAGGCGAATTACAAGGTGTACAGGGGGGGGGGATTGATTGGTCGGTCTGCCTCCCGGTTCGCACGGTTTGACCGCGTAGTGCCTTCGGCGCCACCCGCTCGCTATTGCTGGATTCACGGCGATGCGCCTGAGCCCTGACCCGGGGCGCACACGTACCGCCTCCTGTGTGTTTAGCGCTATCGGGGCACCGAGGCGGATTTCATTGCAAGCATTTAGTGTTGTGGCTATGCCGCATATGAAGCGGTAGGGAGAGGTATTGCCGGGAAATGAGTTCGTTGGTACTTGAGATCGGAGGTCGAACGCAGCCCGGCGGATGAGTGGTTTTTGTAAGAAACCTATATTGGACGAACGTGGAGATCATCAAAAATGAGCAGCAATCCGAATGTGCCACTGGCCCCCCGGGCAGCCCCAGCCGCTCCCACTATTGTGGGGGCACTGGATGATGCCTCCGGGACGATTTTGGCCAGTAATGCGACGGCCGACCTCACTGTACGATGCAAAACGGGCGACTTTTCAGATTTTGATGATTTTATCCAAGTCGAAATGGCGGACATAACGCAAACATTAATTGTCTGGGTTGCTGTGACACCGCCGATGCAAATGAGTACGGACTCCGCTTTCCCTATCCCTGATAGGTTCAATATCACCGTACCCGCTCCAGCAGGTGGTTTCCGGCATGGTTTCTATCAGCTACGTAGCGTTCAATACCTCAACATCGGTGGTGTTCCGGCAGCGCTGGGAGAGCATTCGGACCCTGGCAATTTTACCGTTGACCTGCTTTCGCCCTATTCCGATGCCACCTTTCGTGAGCAGCCCAATGCAGTAGGATGGCCCGCAACGCTTCCCGCAGGTGCCGTGATCGACAATAACTATTTGGTGATGCATGGCGGGGTGCAGTTCGATATTCCCGATAACACCTTCGTGCCTGTTCCTGGCAGGTGGGCTGCCGGTGACTTCATTACCTTCTATTGGAGCCCGGTGATGTTCCCGCGCCCAATGGACATCGTCAGCCCCCCCGGTGGGATTCCAATGCTGGAGACGGGCAATACGTATTTCCTACCGGCAGCAATGATTGATGTAAGTGGGGACTACTACGCGTTCTACACCCTCACAGACCGGGCGGGTAACGTCAGTCGCCCTGCGTACGTCGAAACTCGGCGCGTTGCGTTGATCGACGATCCGGATCGCGGAACCCCGCATTTACCGCTGGCACCTTTCCCCGATCCTGGTGAAACAGACAACTTGATTGATATCAAGGATTACCTGCTTAACCCTGAAGTATGGGTCAGGACGTATAACAATCACGCCCCCTTGCTTGATCGGCTGGAAGTGGATATTGGCGGCCTGGGTTACAACGGTCTGGGATTGCCATTCACAACGTTCCCGCAGAGATTCAGTAATTTGCAGGCTGCATTCCGTGCCGCTTATACCCAGGCCATTGGGCCACAGCCGACGACCGTGCAGTATCGAATTTCCCGCAATGGTACTTTTTTCCCTTCGTTCCCTCACACGTTCATGCTCGATTTGTCGGTAGGCGGTCCCGTCAACCCTGGGGAGCCAGGTTCACCCAACATCAACCTTAACCAGGCCCACGTATTCGGTGCTGGCTCGACGACTCCGGACGTATTGCTGCCTGCCCATGCTGATCAAGATGTACGCGTGGACATCGTGCCGTGGACCGTTGCAGAGTTGCCGCATGCGGGGTTGTCGATCATCTTGCTCTGGGAGGATGAGCGGGTCGGACCGTTCCCTGTCAGCGCGACGGCCAATCCGATCTCGTTCTTTATTGGCTGGGACGTAGTCGCCCGTCATGGCAACGACATCAAGACCATCAAGTATCTGGTCCTCGACCCGGCGGCGACAACCAACGAAAACGAGTCGCCGCCCACCACGGTCGATGTGCAGGGCGCCGTCGTCGTGGAGTTGGCGAAAGCAGAGTATGTGGTTGCGACCGCGGGTCGTTGGTTCTGTTCGGACTTGGAGACTCGGACGCCCGGCACTCCGCCCGTGCTGTTTGGTAAGGTTCATGTGCCAGGCGATATACGCATGGCCGTCGGTGTGCCACTGACCTTGACGTTGAGCCTTACCAATACCCACGCCAGCCTGCCACCTGGGCCGTTCCCGTTGACGCTTACTCACCCAAGCTTGAGCCCAGCAGACATCGCCAACGGGATCACGTTCGAAATTGACTACCAGCCTTACCTGGCCCAGGCCCCGAGGGGGACGTGCGTGGCGACCTATGAAACGGTTCTGAGCAATGGAGTGACCGGCCATGGTGAGCCATCGGTTATACGTAGCACGCTGGCGAACACCCACTTCTTCTGCGACGGGGCCAATATTCCTTCACCTTGATCAAGCCTGAAAAGAATAGGGGAGCGCAGCTCCCCTTTTTTGCTTTGCGCAAGTATTTCCCCCTGCCCGGACCGCCGCCGGTTCACTCGCCTTAATAAGATAATTCCTACATAGCTTGGGATGCTTGATCCGTACTCTCTGCGCCGTACAGGTAAGGCTCCATTCCTTGGGAACGAGCCAAACCGTTTTCATCGGCTCTACCCCAGAGAGTGAACGACCATGCACGTACCCGCCCACTTTAAGCTCAAGCCCTTGAGCGCGATTATGAAAGTCCCGACCATGACCCTGCTTATGTTTGCAGCGGTTCAGGGGGCTGCCCACGCCGATCATTTGATTGGCGAACAAAAGACCATTGACGCCAGTGAAGCGTCCAAAGACTGGCAACTGGATCATAAGTCCGAACTGACCCTTAATGGCGCCGCTGCACAGAGTATCCGGGTCAATGATTCGGCGTTGATCGTGAACGCCGGCAGCCGTGTGAATGATATCCGCGCTACGCAAGGCTCGACTGTCAGCCTCACTGGTGCACATGTGGAGTCGAGCAACCCGTCGTTTGGCGCCGTACGCCTGGATGACAGCACCGCAACCATCACTGGCAGCACCCTGATCAGCCATACCAATTTTGGCTTGCAGGCGTTTCAGAGTGCCGGTTCGCTTAAGGGTGGGGTTGCTGAAGTGTTCAGCAGTGTCATCAAAGGCGCTGCTGCCGGTGCGCTTGCGCAAGGTAACAGCGAGCTGCATTTCAACCAAAATACCTGGGTTGAAGGCACCGGTGCCGACAGTGCTGGCGTTCGACTGGACAGCGGCGCACTCGTAACCGCCAGCCAAAGTACATTGATCGGTGGCAAGAACGGTGTACTCATGACGAACCTGTTGAACAGCGCTGAAACCGGCAAGCTGGTGCTGGACAACTCGCATGTCGAAGGTCGCACGGGTTCCGCGATTCTTGTAGAAGGCAGGCCGGGTCGTGTTCCGACGGTCGACATCGACGTACGCAATGGTTCGACCTTGACCGGTGGTAACGGCACGCTGCTGGAAGTGAACGATGGCGCGACCGCCAATATGAATATCGATAACAGTCGTTTGAACGGCAATGTGATTGTCGAGGATGGCAGCACCGCGCATTTGAGCCTGCAGAACAATGCCGGCCTTACCGGCCAGTTGAAAAATGTCACCAGCCTGAACGTGGGCGATGCATCTTTTTGGGAGTTGACCGGTGACAGCCAGGTGGGCGCCTTGAACCTGGCTGGTGGCACGGTGACGTTTGGTGCCACTGATGCGTTTTATCAGTTGGGCCTGGACACACTGGAAGGCAACGGCACCTTTGTCATGGGCACCGATTTTGCCCGTGGTGTCACCGACTTTCTTAACATCGAGGGTGAGGCCAAGGGCAATCACAGCCTGTTGCTCACTGCTAGCGGTGCGGAGCCGGTCAACCCTGAAGACATTCGCATCGTGCACACTGGTGGCGGCGACGCCCATTTCTCCCTGGTGGGCGATGCGGTCGACGTAGGTGCCTACTCCTACGGCTTGAAAAAGGAAGGGACCGACTGGTTCCTTGACCCGAACAATCGCGTGATCAGCCCTGGTACGCGTTCAGTCATGGCGCTGTTCAATACTGCACCTACCGTGTGGTACGGCGAGGCAACTTCACTGCGTACCCGTATGGGTGAATTGCGCTTTGAACCTGGCCAGTCGGGTCTGTGGATACGCGGGTATGGCAACAAATACAAAGTGTCTGACAGCACGGGCTACGACCAGACCCAGCAGGGCTTTACCCTGGGCGCCGACATGCCGCTGGCCGATAGCCAGTGGTTGGTGGGTGTGATGGCTGGTCACAGCACGTCTGACCTGAACCTCAAACGCGGTACATCCGGTAACGTGAAAAGCTACTACCTGGGCGCTTATGCCACCTGGCTGGACGAGGAGAGTGGCCTGTATTTCGATGCGGTCGCCAAGGTCAACCGGTTCCACAACGAGTCCAAGGTCGGTTTGAGCGACGGCACCACGTCGAAAGGCAAGTACAACAACACCGGTGGTGGTTTGTCGGCAGAGTTCGGTCGCAATATCAAGCTCGATGACGGCTTCTTTGTTGAGCCGTATGCCCAGGTGTCGACCGTGGTGATCCAGGGTGCCAATTACAACCTGGACAATGGCCTGCAAGCCAAGGGTGAGCGTACTCGCTCGATCATGGCCAAGGCCGGTGCAACGGTTGGCCGTGATATCCAACTCGACAGTGGCAGCGTGGTCCAGCCCTACCTGCGGGCGGCAATGGTGCACGAGTTTGCCAACAACAATAAGGTGTCGGTGAACAACAATGTATTCAACAACGACCTATCTGGCTCGCGTGCCGAGTTCGGTGCGGGGGTGGCGGTGAAGCTGTCGAAGAACCTGCAACTGCATGCTGACCTTGAACACAGCAGCGGCGGCAAAGTTGAACAGCCTTGGGGTGCCAACGTGGGTGTTCGTTACACCTGGTAAATCCCGATTAGGAAAAAGCCCGTATCGCTAGATACGGGCTTTTTTTGTTTGCTGGTTCAGGTGTGAATGTCGAAGTTAATGATCAAGTCGTGTATCTGTCCGTTCGCGTCGGTATCGGTGGTAGCAACAGCGGCGCCTTGTACCTTGATAAGGTGCGGGAAGATTTTTTGAATGGACAAGGTGCCGACAATGCCGCGAACGGCATAGGGTTTGTCCGGTGTCTTGACCGATAGCCAAATTCTGGTGGAGGTGAATTCACTCTGCGCCAAATTGAACGTGGTGCCGGCCGGCGTATGATCCGCAAACTGAATATAGATTTCCCGCACTGTATCCTGGCCCTCGGTGTTGCGCCCGGTAATACCCAGAATGCGTTGGAAGGGGTCATTCACAATATTGATGGTTTTGATCTCGATGCTCTGGCCATCCAGGAACACCGAGAAGGTTCCCTCTGCCTCAAGTGCCCTGGGGAACAATACGCTCTGTTGGTGGGACGTCGGCGTTGCAGTTGGTGCTGGCATGATTGCGTCTCCATCTTTGATGAATAGGTCAAAACACGGAACGGTGCCTGGCTTTATCGACAACTGTCCTCGAATCAGCCACCGTACCTTGGTTTCAATTAGACGCGTTTTCTTGAATAAATCTACTGTCAGATATGACAGTTCAATAGGTCGGTTCGTTATTTCTTTTAGGCTTAAGCAAGTGCTCAGCAAGAGGGTGTATCGCTTAACCGAAGAGTCCTGCCGCAATATTGATCGAGAATCCCAGGATCGCTGTATTGAACAGAAACCCGATCAACGACTGCCCCAGCACCACCTTGCGCATGCTTCGCGTGGCCACACCCACATCCGAAGTCTGCACCGCCACGCTGATGGTGAACGAGAAATACAGGAAGTCCCAGTAGTTGGGCGTCGTCAGTCCCTCGGCAAAACGCAGCGCCGGTTCCTTGCCGTCCCAGGTGTAATAAAGGCGCGCATAATGCACGCTGAAAATCACTCCGATCAGCAACCACGAACCGATGACTGTCAGCCCGGTGAAACCGTAGTGCAGCAGGCGTTCCGAGGTGGCAAGGTCTTTGCTACCCACCAGTTCGAAGGTGATGGTCGCCAAACTGGCGATGGCGGCGATACATACCATGAACAGCACCAGGCCGGCGTTCTCGTCTTCGATTTCGGCGATGCGCTTGACGTCCGGGGCCTTGGCACGAATGGTGAGCCACAGCATCAGTACCAGGTAGGTCCAGACGCCGACGTTCCAGCCGATCAGGATTTTGCTGGCGAGGGTGTTGGCCGGCACCAGGAGGCCGACGGCCAGGCCCAGTACGGCGGCGGATGAGAGGCGAGGGTGGGTGCGGGCGAGGAAGGGCATGGCGGCTCACAGATAACTATGTTTGAGCACCATAGCTTATTCGGGTGTACCTGATCATGAATGCAATCAATAACCCTGTGGGAGCGGGCTTGCTCGCGAAGGCGGCCTGGCAGTCAATACAGTTGGACCGGGTACATATCCGTTATTTAGGTAACGGCCACTTAGGGTTCCGCCCTGACGGCGGCTCACTTTGCAAAAGCGGCAAAGTAAGCAAAACGCTCTTGCCCCACCACTCGGCACCTCGCTTAGGCTCGGTGTGCCCGAACGCAGGCTTGAATCCGTGGGCCGCCGTCATGGGCCATCCTTGGCCCAGGACGGCTAACCCGGCGTCCTGCCGGGTTACCCACGAATTCAAGCCTGCGTTCGGCCAGCGTGGTTTAACGGGGCGCCTGAGATCAAGATCACAAGCAGATCAAGATCAAGAGCGGCTCGCTTCGCATCGTGGTTAGCGGCGACGGGTTCAACTTGCAAGCCACCACATTGGCTGCGGGGTTGATCAGTTTGGTTTATGGCGCTTGCGCACCAGCTTCATTACCACCACGAAGAACACTGGCACAAACACCACCGCCAATGTCGCCGTGATCATCCCGCCAATCACACCGGTACCAATCGCCTGCTGGCTGGCCGAGCTGGCCCCGGTGGCAATTGCCAAGGGCACCACGCCGAGGATGAACGCCAGGGACGTCATGATGATCGGCCGCAATCGCAACCGTGCTGCTTTCAAAGTGGCGTCGATCAAGTCCTCGCCCTGGTCATACAGGTCCTTGGCGAACTCGATGATCAGGATCGCGTTCTTCGCCGACAGGCCGATGATGGTGATCAAGCCAACCTTGAAGAACACGTCGTTGGGCATCCCGCGCAAGCTCACGGCCAACACCGCGCCCAGCACCCCAAGCGGCACCACCAGCAACACTGAGGTAGGGATCGACCAGCTTTCATACAGCGCGGCCAGGCACAGGAACACGATCAGCAACGACAGGCCCAACAGCAGCGGTGCCTGGGAGCCGGACAAGCGCTCCTGCAATGACAACCCCGTCCATTCCTGGCCCAGCCCGGCAGGCAGTTGGCTGACCAAACGCTGGATTTCGTTCATGGCCTCGCCCGTGCTGTGCCCCGGCGCCGCTTCGCCGCTGATGGCGATGGCCGGGTAGCCGTTGTAACGGGTCAACTGCGTCGGGCCTTGGGTCCACTTGGCTTGGACAAACGCCGACAGCGGCACCATCTTCCCGGCGTTGTTGCGCACGTGGATCTTCATCAGGTCGGCCACTTGGCTGCGCTGGTCGCCTTCGGCCTGCACCACCACGCGCTGCATGCGGCCCTGGTTGGGGAAGTCGTTGATATACGCCGAGCCGATCGCGGAGGACAGCACGTTGCCCACGTCGGCAAACGAAACGCCCAAGGCGTTGGCCTGCTTGCGGTCCACTTCCAGCTGCACTTGCGGCGCTTCGGCCAGGGCGCTTTCACGCACGTTGGCCAGGATCGGGCTTTTCGCAGCAGCGTCCAGCAGTTCGGTACGCGCGGCCATCAACCCGGCATGGCCGACGCCACCGCGGTCCTGCAAGCGGAACTCGAAACCACTGGACGTGCCCAGGCCGTCGACCGGTGGCGGCAGAACCGCGTAGGCAATCGCGTCCTTGAGTTCGCTGAAGGCCATGTTGGCGCGATCAGCAATTGAGGACGCGGAGTCATCACTGCCACGTTCCGACCAATCCTTGAGCGTGGTAAACGCCAGCGCCGCGTTTTGCCCAGAACCGGAAAAGCTGAAACCCATGATCATGGTGGTATCACCCACCCCAGGCTCTTCGGCGTTGTGTGCCTCGATCTGCTCGGCCACCTGCACCGTACGGTTCTTGCTGGCGCCCGGCGGCAACTGGATATCCGTGATGGTGTAGCCCTGGTCTTCCACCGGCAGGAACGAGGAGGGCAGGCGGCTGAACAACAGCCCCATGCCCACCAGCAAGACCAGGTAGATCAGCAAGTAGCGGCCGCTGCGCTTGAGGGCATAGGCCACCCAGCCTTCGTAGCGGTTGGTGAGTTGGTCAAAGCGCTGGTTGAACCAGCCGAAGAAACCACCCTTGGCATGGTGCTCGCCCTTGGCAATCGGCTTGAGCAAGGTGGCGCACAGGGCCGGGGTCAAGGTCAGGGCCAGGAACGCCGAGAACAGGATCGAGGTGGCCATCGACAGCGAGAACTGCTGGTAGATCACGCCCACGGAACCCGGCATGAAGGCCATCGGCAGGAACACCGCCACCAGCACCAGGGTGATACCGATGATGGCCCCGGTGATCTGGCCCATGGCTTTCTTCGTCGCGTCCTTGGGCGACAGGCCCTCGGTGGCCATGATCCGCTCGACGTTTTCCACCACCACGATGGCATCGTCCACCAGGATACCGATGGCCAATACCATGCCAAACATGGTCAGCACGTTGATCGAGAAACCCAGCAGCAACATGGTGGCGAAGGTGCCCATCAGCGCAATCGGCACTACCAGCGTAGGAATCAAGGTGTAGCGCACGTTCTGCAGGAACAGGAACATTACCGCAAACACCAGCGCCATCGCCTCCAGCAAGGTGTAGACCACCTTGGTGATCGAGACCTTGACGAAGGGCGAGGTGTCGTAGGGAATCTTGTATTCCACATTGGCCGGGAAGTAGCGCGACAACTCGTCCATTTTCGCCCGCACCAGCGTGGCGGTACTCAAGGCATTCGCGCCGGGAGACAGTTGCACGCTGACGGCGGTGGACGGCTTGCCGTTCAGGCGGGTGGAGAACTGGTACTCCTGGCTGCCGACTTCCACCCGCGCCACATCGCCGATGCGCACGGTGGAGCCGTCGGGGTTGGCTTTGAGCACGATGTCGGCGAATTCGGCCGGGGTGGAGAGTTGCCCCTTGACCAGCACCGCTGCGGTGATTTCCTGGGTGTGGGTACCCGGCAGGTCACCGATGCTGCCCGCAGAGACTTGGGCGTTCTGGGCGCTGATCGCGGCGTTGACGTCGGCCGGCGTGAGGTTGAAACCGATCAGCTTCTGCGGGTCAATCCAGATACGCATGGCGCGTTCGGCCCCGTACAACTGGGCCTTGCCGACGCCGTCCAGGCGCTTGAGCTCGTTCATCACGTTGCGCGCCAGGTAATCGCTGAGCGCTACGTCGTCGAGCTTGCCGTCGTTGGAGGTCAGGGTGACCAGCAGCAGGAAGCCGGCGGAGACTTTCTCCACCTGCAAGCCCTGCTGGGTCACCGCTTGCGGCAGGCGCGGCTCCACGGCCTTGAGGCGGTTTTGCACATCCACCTGGGCCATTTCCGGGTTGGTACCCGGCTGGAACGTGGCGGTAATGGTCGCTGAGCCCAGGCTGCTCTGGGATTCGAAATACAGCAGGTGATCGGCGCCGTTGAGCTCCTGCTCGATCAGGCTGACCACGCTCTCATCCAGGGTCTGGGCCGAGGCGCCAGGGTACACCGCGTAGATTTCCACCTTGGGCGGCGCGACGTTGGGGTACTGGGCCACCGGCAACTGCGGGATGGCCAGCGCACCGGCCAGCAAGATGAACAAAGCCACCACCCAGGCGAAGATCGGGCGGTCAATAAAGAACTGCGGCATGACGGGTTATTCCTTTACGAGCGGGCTGTCGTCCACTTCAACTTTTTCACCGGGGCGCGCATGTTGCAGGCCCTCGACGATGATGCGGTCGCCGGGCTTGAGGCCACTGGTGACGATCCAGCGATTGTCGACCACCGCGCCCAGTTCCACCGGTTGCTGGCTGACGGTCTGCTCGGCATCCAGCAGCAACACCATCGGGATACCGGCGCTGTCACGGGTAATGGCGCGTTGCGGCACGCTGAGGCCTTGCTTGTCGACGGCCTGTTCCACGCGCACCCGCACGAAGCTGCCCGGCAGCAGGTCGAGGTCCGGGTTGGGGAACTCGCTGCGCAGGATGATCTGCCCGGTGCCCGGGTCGACGCTGATGTCAGCGAAGAGCAATTTGCCTGGCAACGGGTACTGGCTGCCGTCGTCCTGGATCAAGGTAGCCTTGGCCTGGTCCTGGCCGACCTGCTTCAGGCTGCCGGCACGAAACGCACGGCGTAGGTCGTTCAGCTCACGGGTGGACTGGGTCAGGTCGGCGTGGATCGGGTCCAGTTGCTGAATAATCGCCAGCGGCGTGGCTTCGTTCTGGCCGACCAGTGCGCCTTCGGTCACCAGGGCGCGGCCGATGCGCCCCGAAATCGGCGCGGTTACGGTGGCATAGCCCAAATTCAGCTTGGCACGCTCGACGGCGGCCTTGTTGGCGGCGACTTCGGCGTTGGTTTGGCGCAAGGCGGCGCGGGCGTTGTCGTACTCCTGGCCGCTGATGGCATTGCCTTCCACCAGTTGGCTGTAGCGCTGTTCTTGCAGGCGCGCCTGGAACGCATTGGCCTCGGCCTTGCTCAGGTTGGCCTGGGCACTGTCCAGGTCGGCCTTGAACGGCGCCGGGTCAATACGGAACAACACGTCGCCTTGTTTTACATCGTGACCTTCGTTGAACACCCGCTGCATGACCACCCCGGCGACCCGCGCGCGGACTTCGGCGATACGCGGTGCGGCGATGCGCCCGCTCAGTTCGCTGGTAATAGAGAGGGGCTTGGCCTGCAGGGTTTCGATCCGCACTTTGGCCAGGGGCATTTGTGGCGCCTCGTCTGCCGACTGACCACACGCGCTCAGCGCCAGTGTGAGGGCCAACAGGCAAAACGGCGCAAATAGATTCTTCGACATGCTCTTATCCCAATATTGACTGGCGCATCCTAGGGGCACCTGCGCCGTGGTGCTGTGAAGCTGTGTAGCGGGTCTGTGAAGAAGTGTAAGGTACGGCGCGCAGGGCGCCGGGGGCGTATATCCTTGCACAATCCTGCAACACACCAACAAACCGCATTATTTGGAAACACCATGCCCAACATCCTCCTGGTGGAAGACGACGCCGCACTCTCCGAGCTGATTGCCAGCTACCTGGAACGCAACGGCTACCACGTCAGCGTGCTCAGCCGTGGCGATCATGTCCGTGAACGCGCACGCCTGAACCCACCGGTCCTGGTGATCCTCGACCTGATGCTGCCGGGCCTCGACGGCCTGCAGGTGTGCCGCTTGCTGCGCGCCGATTCGGCGGGCCTGCCGATCCTGATGCTGACCGCCCGCGATGACAGCCACGACCAGGTACTGGGCCTGGAGATGGGCGCCGACGACTACGTGACCAAACCCTGCGAGCCGCGCGTATTGCTGGCCCGGGTGCGCACATTGCTGCGGCGCAGCAGCCTGTCCGAACCCCAGGTGGCCAGCGACCAGATCGTCATGGGCAACCTCTGCATCGATTTGTCCGAGCGCACCGTGACCTGGCGCGAACAGGCGGTGGAGCTGTCCAGCGGTGAGTACAACCTGCTGGTGGTACTGGCCCGGCATGCCGGCGAAGTGCTCAGTCGCGATCAGATCCTGCAACGCCTGCGCGGTATCGAATTCAACGGCACCGACCGTTCGGTGGACGTGGCCATCTCCAAGCTGCGGCGCAAGTTCGACGACCATGCGGGCGAGGCGCGCAAGATCAAGACGGTGTGGGGCAAGGGGTATCTGTTCAGCCGTTCCGAGTGGGAATGCTGAAGCATGTTTCGCGTACTGCTGCGCCTCTACCTGATCACTATCGTCACTTACAGTGCGGCGATTTACCTGATTCCCAAGCTGGTGATCCAGCTGTTCGAACACCGCTACATGGACTACAACATCGAACAGTCCCGTGGCCTGCAAAAGCTCATGGTCAAGCAGTACCAGCGGGCGCCGGTGGAGCGCTGGTCCCAGGTGACCGACCAATTGAGCCACGATTTTGCACCGCTGAAGGTGCAATTGTTGCTGCGCCAGGATGCCCGCTATACCCCTGAGGAAGAACAGCTACTGGAGCAAGGCAAGCCAGTGATCCGCCTGGGCGAATGGGGCTGGATGGAAGAAATCAGCTCGCCGATCAACCAGCAGTTCGCAGTCAAGTTGACTGTGCCGCCAGACCCGCTGGACATGAACCTGCTGTACTGGTCGATGAACGTGCTGGTCGGCGCCGCCTTGCTGGCGTGTTTGCTGGTGTGGCTGCGTCCGCATTGGCGTGACCTGGAGCGTTTGAAAAGTACCGCCGCGCTATTGGGCAAGGGCCATCTGGAGGCGCGTACGGGGCTCGCACCCAGCTCCAGCATCGGCGGCCTGGCGGCGGTGTTCGACACCATGGCCGACGATATCGAACGTCTCTTGAACCAGCAGCGCGACTTGCTCAATGCGGTCTCTCATGAACTGCGCACACCGCTCACCCGCCTGGATTTCGGCCTGGCCCTGGCGCTTTCCGAAGACATGCCCGCAGCCAGCCGCGAGCGCTTGCAAAGCCTGGTGGCGCATATTCGGGAGCTGGATGAACTGGTGCTGGAATTGCTGTCTTACAGCCGCCTGCAAAACCCGGCGCAGTTGCCGGAGCGGGTAGAGGTGGCGCTCGATGAGTTTATCGACAGCGTGTTGGGCAGCGTCGACGATGAGCTGGAAAACCCCGACATCGTCATCGATGTGGTGCTCGATTGCGCCGTGGAGCGCTTCAGCCTTGACCCGCGCCTTACCGCCCGAGCCTTGCAGAACCTGCTGCGCAACGCGACGCGCTACTGCGACAAGCGCATCCAGGTGGGCGTGCGTGTATGCCCCAAAGGCTGTGAAATCTGGGTGGACGACGATGGCATCGGCATACCGGTGGACCAGCGCGAGCGCATCTTCGAGCCGTTCTACCGTCTGGACCGCAGCCGCGACCGCGCAACCGGCGGCTTTGGCCTGGGCCTGGCGATCAGCCGGCGCGCCCTGGAGGCCCAGGGCGGCACCTTGACGGCCCTGGCGTCGCCCCTGGGCGGGGCGCGGTTTCGTGTGTGGCTGCCTAACCTTTCGTGATCAAAGCACTTTGACTGCGCGGCCAATCCCGTGAATCGGCCCGGTGGGTTTGCCGGTAGGCGAGCCATTGGGCCCTTCCAGCGTCAGTTCAAACAACTGGTTCGGCGCCAGCGGCGGCAGCTTGTCCAGGGGTATCGACAAGGTCTGCCCCGGTTTTACCAGCCCCAATGAGACGGGGCCCTGCCAGCCATCGCCCTTGGTCCAGAACTCCAGGGCTTTGTCAGCGGGAATCTCCATCACCCCCAGTGGGATCAACTGGATCTGCTGATTATCACTGGCCTGTACCACCCAGCCCGGTGCCTGGCTTTGTGGCGCCATCAGCACCACCACGAAGCTGGGTGCGGGCAGGGGTGGGCGCGTCAGTAATAAAGCCGCCAACACCACGCTTGCCATCAGGCCAGCAGCGGAAAGCCCGCGCCAGAACGCCAGCAGGTTCCACCACGGCACGCTCGTTTCGGGGGCTTTGATGCGGCGTTCAATACGCCGCCACAGCTGTGCCGAAGGCGGCACCGGTTGTGCCAGCGCCACCAGAGGCAACAGACGCTGCTCCCAGGCATCCACCGCTGCGCGCAGCGGCGCATCATGGGCCAGGCGTTTTTGAACCTCAGCGCGCTGTTCGGCGGGCAGGGTCCCCAGCACGTATTCGCTGGCCAGTTCATCCAGGTTGTCGTTCATGCCATGCACTCGCGCAACGCGGCGAGGCTGCGTTTGATCCAGGCTTTGACCGTGCCCAGCGGGGTACTGAGTTTTTGCGCGATTTCGCTGTGGGAGTAACCGTCCACATAGGCGTGCAGGATGCAGGTGCGGCGCGTCGGGTCGAGGCGTTCCAGGCATTGGTGGATCTGCCCGGAGCGTGCGGCAAACTCGATGGCCTGGGCAGGCTCTGCCAGCGGTTCGTACTGATCGTCCAGCGGCACGTCACGCCCGGCGCTGCGTACAACGTCCAAGGCCAGGTGGCGAGTCACGCTGAACACCCAACCCCGTGCGGAGCCTCGCAGGGGGTCGAAACTGCGCGCGCCGTGCCAGATCTTGATAAAGGCGTCATGCACAATGTCCTCGGCCAGGGCCTTGTTGCGGGTAATGCGCAGGGCCACACCGAGCAAGCGGCTGCTGTCCTGCTCATAGAGCTGGTGCAGGGCGCGTTGATCGCCGCGGGCGCAGGCTAACAGGCACACTTCATAATCAAAGATGATTTCAGCCAAACCAGAATTCCTGCCACTGAGGAGACGTCTACGCGTGGTAGGCGCGAGGTTGCTCGCGCCTACCTGGCCAGCGTAGCTGAGTTTGCTCAGTTGGCGGCCCAGAAGAGGTAATCCGCCTGGTATTTCACCACTTCCTTGGCGCCTTTGTTCGCCGTGGTGCAGGGCGTAGCGGGAGCGACCCCGCCTTTGAGCGCAACCCGCTGGATATACGTCACGCCGCTCATCGCACCCTTGCCCTCGGCCGGGTTGGCCTTGACCAGTTGATAGGGCAGGTTACCCGGGCTCGACGGCGCCACGGCCAATTGCGTGCCGGTGATGGTCGAGCCGTCCTTGGCCTGCCAGGTGGCGGGTGGGCCGAAGTAGGTGCCGACCTGCTGGCCGTTACGGTCGTTCAACACGGCTTTGGGGCCGACGAAGGTCCACTCGGTCTGGCCGGCAGCGTTGGCCTTGTCGCGGCATTCATAGGTGATTTCGCCGACCCCGGTGGTTTGCATTGCCAGCTTGTGGCCATCCGGCACCTTGATGCTGTCTGGCAGGCCCGCCTGGGCAAACGCCGATGGCGCGGCGATGAGCAGGCCGGTCAAGCACAGCAGTGTTTTAGCGTTCATGGTGTTTCTCCATTGGGTAGAACAGCAGGGTTACGTTGATGACTACGGCCCAGCCCCGCCCATTGGATGCAGTGCTTTGCAAAAAAAGTGAAGATTTCCAAAAAAGCATAAACTCAGATCGCATCGGTATAAGTGGTTATAAGAAAAATCGCTATCCTGCGGCCAGAAATTTATAAGGCCGCGGGTAGCTGGAATGGATGTAGGTAATATTGGTTTCGTGGTTGCCGGCCTGATCGTGGGTTTTATCGTGGGCATGACGGGGGTGGGCGGCGGTTCGCTTATGACCCCGATCCTGCTGTGGTTTGGCATCAACCCAGCTACTGCGGTGGGCACCGACCTGCTGTACGCCGCGATTACCAAGTCCGGTGGTGTGCTGGTGCACAGCAAGAACAAGAATATCGACTGGACCATTACCGGCTGGCTTACCCTTGGCAGCGTGCCGGCGGTGTTGCTGACGTTATGGTTCCTGGCCAGCTTGCACACCGACCCCAGTGCGATGAATGCGGTGATCAAGCAGGCCCTGGGCGTGGTATTGCTGCTGACCGCCCTGGCGATCCTGTTCAAGAAAAGCTTGTTGGCTTTTGCCCAACGTCATGCTGGCGATTCCTATCATCTGCGCCCGCGCAATCTGAATATGCTCACTGTCGTGACAGGTGCGATCCTCGGCACCATGGTGGCGCTGACCTCGATCGGCGCTGGCGCTCTGGGCACGGTGGCGTTGTTTATTCTGTACCCGTTCCTGGCCACGCGGCGCCTGGTTGGCACTGAGATCGCCCATGCGGTGCCCCTGACCTTGGTGGCGGGCCTGGGCCATGCCAGCATGGGGAATATGGATTGGCATTTGCTGGGGTTTTTGCTGATGGGGTCGTTGCCGGGGATCTATGTTGGCAGCCATATGACGGGCAAGATTCCCGATGGGGTGTTGCGGCCGTGCCTGGCGGTGATGTTGATGGCGGTGGGGTACAAGTTGGCGTTCTGAGTGTTCGGCCTGACACCCCGCGCTCCAACTGTGGGAGCTGGCTTGCCTGCGATGACGGCCTCCCAGCCGACATCTATCTACCTGACACACCACGCTCTAACTGTGGGAGCTGGCTTGCCTGCGATGGCGGCCTGACAGTCAACACAGTTGGACCGGGTACATATCCGTTATTTAGGTAACGGCCGCTTAGGGTTCCGCCCTGACGGCGGCTCACTTTTGAACAGCGCAAAAGTAAGCAAAACGCTCTTGCCCCACCACTCGGCACCTCGCTTAGGCTCGGTGTGCCCGTAATCCGCCAGTGATTTGGGGGGCCGCCGCCACGCGCCATCCATGGCGCGGGGCGGCTAAACCGGCATCCCTGCCGGTTTACCCCCCAAATCCCTGTCGAATTCCGGCCAGCGTGGTTTGACGGGGCGCCTGAGATCAAAAGCAGATCAAGATCAAGAGCGGCTCGCTTCGCATCGTGGGTACGCTTGGCGCCGGTCGCCACTGTTGCTCCAGCAACAGCAGATCCACAAATCGCTGCGATCCCAGACATTGGCGAACCAACGCTTCAATCATCCTTTTTGCCCTGTAACCCCCAGGTTGTCGGCATTTGCCTGCCCCTGGCACGCTTGCTGCCTAAGCCCTTGTACATCCCTTGTGCGAGGTACCGTCCGATGAGTCAGCAAGCCGTGAAATTTGCCTATTGGGTACCCAACGTCAGCGGTGGGTTGGTCGTCAGTAAGATTGAACAGCGCACCCACTGGGGCATCGAGTACAACCGCAAGCTGGCGCAGTTGGCGGAGGCCGCGGGCTTTGAGTATGGCTTGACGCAGATTCGCTTTACCGCAGGCTATGGCGCCGAGAACCAGCATGAGTCCGTGGCGTTCAGCCATGCGTTGCTCGCGGCAACCACCACCCTCAAGGTCATCGCGGCGATTCTGCCCGGGCCGTGGCAACCGGCGTTGGCGGCCAAGCAATTGGCGACTATCGACCAACTCACCAATGGCCGTATTGCGGTGAATATCGTCAGTGGCTGGTTCAAGGGCGAGTTCCAGGCCATTGGCGAGCATTGGCTGGAGCATGATGAGCGCTATCGGCGTTCCGAAGAGTTTATTCGTGCCCTCAAAGGCATCTGGACCCAGGACGATTTTACCTTCAAGGGTGATTTCTATCGCTTCAACCATTACACCCTCAAGCCTAAGCCCCTGGGCCAGCCGGAGATTTTCCAGGGCGGCAGTTCGCGGGCGGCGCGGGATATGGCGGCGCGGGTGTCGGATTGGTATTTCACCAACGGCAACACGCCCGAAGGCGTCAAGGCCCAGGTCGATGATATCCGCGCCAAGGCCGCTGCCAACCACCATTCGGTGAAGGTGGGGGTGAACGCCTTTGTGATCGCCCGCGACACGGAGGAGGAGGCCCGGGCGGTGCTGGCGCAGATCATCGACCAAGCCGACCCGGAGGCGGTCAATGCCTTTGGTGACGCGGCCAGGCAAGCAGGCAAGGCGTCGCCGGAGGGCGAGGGCAACTGGGCCAAGTCCAGCTTTGAGGACCTGGTGCAATACAACGATGGCTTCAAGACCAACCTGATCGGCACACCGCAGCAGATCGCCGAGCGCATCGTCGCACTCAAGGCCGTGGGGGTGGACTTGGTGCTTGCAGGCTTTCTGCACTTTCAGGAAGAAGTGGAGTATTTCGGCCAGCGTGTATTGCCGCTGGTACGCGAGCTCGAAGCCAAGGCCACTGTAGGAGCGAGCTCGCTCGCGAAAAACGTCAACGAAAAAGTGGGGAGCCTGGTTTAACGCGTAGTCCTTGCGGCCTTCGCGAGCAAGCTCGCTCCTACAGGGTTTGAGGGGTGTGAAGGTTTTGAGGGGTTTGCAAGGTCAGCACTTCAAACCCATCCGCCGTCACCGCCACGGTATGTTCCCATTGCGCCGAGAGGCTGTTGTCCTTGGTGACCACCGTCCAGCCGTCTTTCAGGCTGCGAGTTTTGGCGCTGCCCTGGTTAAGCATCGGTTCGATGGTAAACACCATGCCTTGGCGCAGTTCCAGGCCGGTGCCAGGCCGGCCGAAGTGCAGGATTTGCGGCTCTTCGTGCATTTGCCGGCCGATGCCGTGGCCGCAGTATTCGCGCACCACGCTGTAGCCGTTGGCTTGCGCGTGGCTCTGGATCGCATGGCCGATATCGCCCAGGCGCGCGCCGGGCTTGACCTGGCGGATACCGGCCCACATCGCCTCAAAGGTCATGTCCACCAGACGCCTGGCCTTGGGCGTCACGTTGCCGATCATGTACATCTTGCTGGAGTCGGCGATGAAGCCGCCTTTTTCCAGGGTGATGTCGATGTTGATGATGTCGCCGTCCTTGAGAAACTGCTTGGCGCTGGGCATGCCGTGGCACACCACTTCGTTGATCGAGGTGTTGATGCAAAAGGGGTAGTCGTACTGCCCCAGGCTGGCAGGGCGGGCCTTGAGGTCATTGCGGATGAAGGCTTCGACGGTGCTGTCCAGCTCCAGGGTAGAGCGGCCGGCGGCGACGAAGCCGTCGAGCATGTCGAAGACTTGCGCCAACAGGCGCCCGGCTTCACGCATCACGGCCAGTTGTGCGGGAGTCTTGATCATCAGCTACGCCCCCGGATCAGGTCGGGTTTGTCCAGCAGCAGCTTGTTGATCAGCTCGTTGTAGGGCAGGTGCGGGTTGAGTTCGGCGAGCAGGCCGATCTTGATCCAGAACTCGGCCTGGGCGTTGATGGAGCGGTCCATGGCGGCGCTGGCCAGGCGCAGTTGTTCGTGCAGCTGATCGGTAATCTTGACGATGCCCATGAGGTTCACTGTGTTTAATTGATATACGAATCGTATATGTTTCGTATGTTTATCGCAAGCCTCCGTCGGCTGGACGATGGTGGGCTGATTGGTTGCGATATGTTGCCGAAAAACGGATTTCCACATAAACGCCTGTCCCCCACGCTGCGGGTTAAACGTTTAATCGATGTAGTTCGACGATGATGCCAAAAAGAGCGTTTTGTTTACTATGAGCAAGCGGCTTGCTTATGAGGAAAGGTTACAACCACAGCGGTTTTTGCCGAGTAGGCTTATTGATTGAAAGCGTCTTCCAAGGTTGGCAAGACGTGGCAGGCAAGTGCCTGTCGGTGACATATACATGTTGGCAGTCTCAAAAAAGGAGAGGTTAGCCATGCTTTCAGAACTAGAGCTTCGCAGCATTATTGAAGGAAGTTTCCTGCCTAAACGGTGCGAGTGCACCAAAGCCGAGGATGCGTCGTTGACCATCAGGGTCTACGACGAGCGCGACCGTGACCGGGTGGATTTGGAAGTCAAAGGTATAAACGCTGACAAACTCGACAGCAGTCGAGCCATTTGCAACCTGATCACCGGGTTGCGTGAGGACCTCAGGCACCACCACGCACCGGTCCTGCAACGAGCAGGCGGGCGCGGTTATCACTAGTTGATCGCTTGAGGGTCAATTGAGACCGTGGGCCTGGTATGTGCCAGGCCCAACGCTGACAAGACTTCAGCTTTACCAGCTCACTCTCACGCCGATACTACCGCTGGCGCCCTCAAAGTTATTGTCGTCCAGCCCGGTTCCATATTTGCCCTCCACATAGGCGCTGACCGCGGATGACAATTGGGCCACAGCACCGACGCCAATATCAGCCGTGGATGACTTGTGATCGCTTTTGATCCGGTCGACCTCGTCGTACGTCACCGTGTCGCTACCGCCGAAGGTGTGCCAGACATTGGCTCGCAGGTACGGCTCCACCGGTGTGTTGCTGACCAGATAGCGGCCCTTGAGGCGTGCGCCGAGGCGGCCGGTCCAGTACTCCTGAGAGTCAAACGAGACCTTGGAAATACCATCGTGCTGGCTATCCAGGTCGATCTTCTGGCCGATCACCTGCGCCTGTGGCTCCACGACCCAATGCTCGGACAGCGTGATCGGGTAGCCGGCCTCGGCGGATAACGCCAGGGCGTGGCCCTTGGTGCCCATCTTCACGCCTCGGTCAGACTTGTTGTCGCCGTCCAGGCGCGTGCCCATGGCAACCAGGTCGACGTACCAGCCGGTGGGATCAGTGAGGGTCCAGTAGGCGCCGACATTGTCGCCGTCGAGTTTGACTCGCCCGGAACGATGGTTTTGCCAGCCCAGCGCAAACCCTTTGACGTCGCCGCGCAGGCGACTCTGGCCGATAAACAGACCAAAGCGTTGCGTCTGCCCGCCACTGGTTTGGGCGGCGTAGAGATCATGACCCACTTGATAGCCCCTGGACGTGCCGTCGAAACTGGGCGCCACCGTGCCCGACCAGCTTTTGTTGAAGTCACTGCCGTAGGCGCGGCCCCAACCTGCTGGCACTGCACCGGTCTCGGTCAGTAGGCTTTGTTCGCCCTGGCGTTCATGAAAGGTGCCGAGGGCTTGCAGCGTCATGACCTGCGCTGCCGGGATGTCCACTGAATAGATCGGCACTTCCGGGCGATACAACGGAATCGGCTTGGCACCGGGGATAGCGGTCGGCAATGGCGGGTTGCTCGCCGCGGACTGCGGTGAGTGGGCCGCCGCAACCTGGTTGGGTGCTGGCGCAGGGGGCTCGACCGGTGCTACCGGTTGCGCGGTCGGGGGTTCGACAGGCGGCTCGTCCGGGTCGACTACTGGCGGATTTGCCGGAATGGGCGCTACGGGCACAGCGGGCGTCACCGGCGGCGTCGGCGTCACCACGGCTGGCGGTTGCACCGCGACCACCGAGGATCGCAGGTACCAGTTGTGTTCCTTGCCCGCGGTGGTGCCGCCGTGGAATAGGAAGTACTGATAGGCCCCCGCGGATACCGTGCCGTTCAAAGCGAACGCATCGTTGCTGCTGACCGCACCGTTAAGCGCCTGGACCACCTCGATTCCGTCATTGCGGGTAAGCCCACCGATACCGCCGAGGTTGCTGACGGCCAATTGCGTGTGACCGCTGATGCTGCCGTCGGTCACCACCAGTTTGTCGGTGGCAGAGTTTTCATCGCCGAGTACGGTTTGCAGATGCAACTGGCCGTTGTTGCCTACGTAGTTGCCATGCACCGTCAACACGCTGGTCGCGCTGTTGTCAGCGGTCATGTCGACCGTGCCGGCGTTATTGAACGTCACGCGTTGCCCGGCGGTATAGGGGCGGATGCTGCCTTGGGTCACGGCCAGGGTACTGCTGCCGTCGATGTTGAATATGCCGGTTTTACTGTCACTGTCACCGAAGAAAAAGTTCCCGACCAAGTCCAGGCGCGATTTGTTGGTGAGGTTGACGGTCTCCCAGCCAACGTAGCGGCTGGCGGTGCTGGACGTCGTAGTATCGAAGGTCAGTTGATCGTTGCCCAGGCCAGCATCGATAGAGGGTGTGTGGGTCAGTGTGCTTTCACTCAAGCCTTGCAGCAGGGCGGTGTCGTCGCCATCACCCATCAATACCGCTGAGTTGATCTGGCCGCCACCCAGCCATTGGAACGTATCGTTGCCGACGCTGGCGCGAATCTCGCCATTGATCACGCCGCCCCTGACGGTGATGCTGTCATCACCGCCGCTGGTGCTGATATTGCCACCGATGGTACCGCCGGAAATGTCGATCGTGTCGATATCAAAGCCGGTCACCAGGTTGTTCACGATGGTGCCACCGGACATGTAATAGAAATTCTTGTCCAGTTTCATATTGACGCGGCCAATGCTGCCACCGCTCTGGTAGGCCACATCGCCGTCTTCAAACGCGTCGACGATGGTGCCGCCGCTCATTTCGAAGGTGTCGAGGCCATCGCCCTGGAACAAAGCCTGGATCTGTCCGCCTTTCATCAGGAAATCATCGATACCGGGACCTTGCTGCACCACGCTGGTGACCACGCCGTCGAGGATTTGCGTCCTATCCATTCCAGCACCAAAGGTGACGTTGCCATCAATGGTGCCGCCCTTGGAGAGCGTCAGGCTGTTATCCCCGGAAAGATCGGTCAAGCCGGGACTGCTGCCGTTGTCGCACGTATAGGTATCGTTACCGGTTCCCGGGGTGAGAACGCAGGCGGCGTGGGAGGGTTGAGGGGTCATGTACTGCAATGAGATGAGGCCGACAGCTAAAACGGCCCGGGTCGAGAAACCACTGGGCTTTTGCATGGGTGTGTCCTAGGTTTGTTGTATTAACTGCTCCTGTTTTTGGGTTTAGCACAGTTTTTCAGTAGTGCAATTTTTTGGTACATGCCGCGCAGGCCACGGGATACGTGGCCTGCATGATGGCACTTTGAGTTTTTGGCCGCTCGGCTCAACCCAATTGGTGACGGTAGGGCAGGTCTGGGCCGGTCTTGCCGCAGGTCAGGGCGGCAGCCCGAATCGCGAAACCCAGCATGGCGTCGATCTGCTCGCGGCTGAGGTTTTGCAGCCCGTCAACCGAATCCAATTGCTGTTCCGTCAGCCATGCAATCAACGCCGCCTGGAAGGTATCGCCGGCACCCACCGTATCGGCCATCACCACCTTGACCGCAGGTTGCGACCAGGTGCCATGCTGACGGCTGAATACCGACGCGCCGTCGCCGCCACGGGTGAGGAACACCAATTGGCAACGGTGTTGCAGCCAACCTTGCAGCACGCTTTCCGGTGCCTGGTCGGGGTAGAGCAGGCGCAGGTCTTCGTCGCTGACCTTGATCAGGTCGGCGTGTTGCACCAGCTCTGCGACGCGTGCGCGCCACAGGTGGATATCGGGCTGCGGGTTAAGGCGCACGTTGGGGTCGAGGCTGATCAGGCGCTTGCCGCTTTCACGCTTGACCAGGCTCAGCAGCGTGTCACCAACGGGTTGTACCACCAACGAAAACGAGCCCACGTGCAGCCCGCGAATCTCATCGCCCAGAGGCGGCAGGTGCGTCAGTTGCAATTGCCGGTCGGCGCAGCCTTCGCCGCGAAAGCTGTACTGCGGCGAGCCGTTGGCACCTACGGCGACCATCGCCAGGGTGGTCGGTGCGTCGAACTCCACCAGAAAGCCTTCGCTGATGCCTTCGTCTTTCAGTACTTGCTGCAAGCGCCGTCCAAGGTAATCGGTGGACAGGCCGGCGAAAAACCCGGACTCGATCCCCAGGCGGCGCAAACCCACCGCCACGTTGAATGGCGAGCCACCGGCAATCGCCTTGTAATTGAGCTTGGCGGCCTGCCCGCTGGCATCCTCCTCGCTGAAGAAATCAAACAGCGCTTCACCACACACCAGATACATAGTTGCTCGCTCTTAAAGGGTTGCCACGTGCTGTTGATAACGCTCATACGCCTGTTGATAGGCGCTGACATTGGCCGCCACGGGTAAGGTACGGCTGGCAGGGTCAACGCTCACGCATTTGTCGCACAGGCTGGCCAGCGGTTCACCGCTCTGGCACCACGCCGCCTGGATCGCCGCGCCCAGGGCGGCGGCCTCGCTCTGTTCGGTACACACCACTTCGGTGTGCATGATATCGGCGACCATCTGCCGCCACAGCGGGCTTTTCGAGCCGCCACCGATCAGGCGGATGCTCTGGCTTTGCAGGCCGGTCTGGCGCAGCAGGTCAAGGCCATAACGCAGGCCGAAGGTGGTGCCTTCGACCACCGCGCGGCACAGGTTGGCGCGGGTCAGGTTGGTCATGGTCAGGCCCTGCAGGCTGCCGGTGGCGTGGGGCAGGGCGGGCACGCGTTCGCCGTTGAGAAACGGCAGCATGCTCACCCCATCGGCGCCGATGGGTGCCTGTTCTACCAAGGCGTTGAAGGCGTCGAGGTCCAGTTCGAACAGCTCGCGGATCACCCCGGTGGCGTTGGTCAGGTTCATGGTGCAGATCAGCGGCAGCCAACCGCCGCTGGAGGAGCAGAAGGTCGCCACCGAGGCTTGGGGGCTAACGTTCGGCTGGTCGGCAAAGGCATACACGGTGCCCGATGAACCCAGGCTCATGGTGATCACGCCGGGGGCGATATTGCCGGTACCAATGGCGCCCATCATATTGTCGCCGCCGCCACTGGACACCACCGCGTTGGGGTTGATGCCCAGGCGCTCGGCGATGGCCGGCAGGATCGTGCCCACCGCTTGGTCGGCTTCGATCAATGTCGGCAACGCGGCTTGCAGGCGGCCGCTGGGGTCGATGTGCTGGAGCAATGCCACATCCCATTCGCGACGGCGCACGTTGAAGTAACCGGTGCCCGACGCATCGCCGTACTCGGCGCAGGCGCGGCCGGTGAGCCAGTAGTTGAGGTAATCGTGGGGCAGCAGGATATGGGCAATGCGCGCGAAGACGTCCGGGTGCTGTTCAAGGGTCCAGAGCAGCTTGGACACGGTGTAGCCCGGTGCGATAGCCACACCCAGGCGCTCCAGGGAGCCGCGTTCGCCACCCAGATGCTGCAGCAGCCGGTCGTTCTCCGGCGTGGTTTCGGTGTCGCACCACAGCTTGGCCGGGCGCAACACTTCACCTTGTTCGTCCAGTAGCACCAAGCCATGTTGCTGGCCGGATACGCCGATGCCGAGGATATCCTGGCCATCCACGCCGGCCTGTTGCAGGGCGCGGTGGGTGGCGGCGGTGAAGGCGTCGAGCCACTCCTGGGTGTGTTGTTCACGACGGCCATTGGCGCCGCTGATCAAGCTGTGCGCGGCGGCGCCCAGGCCCAGCACCTTGCCGCTGGACGCATCGAGGACGATGGCTTTGGTGCCCTGGGTACCGCAATCGATGCCGAGGTAGAGGTTTTGCTGGGTCATGAGGTGGGTGCTCAGCATTATTATTGGGTTGGAAATACGGTCGATGTGGGAGCTGGCTTGCCTGCGATAGCGGTGGTCCAGTCAACCCTGCAGTGACTGCCGGACCGCTATCGCAGGCAAGCCAGCTCCCACATGTTTAATCCGGTTTGTTCAGGAGGTTTTGCAGCGTGGCTGTGACGCCCTTGTCGCGCAGGCTTGCATAGCAACGCTCGAACGCTGCCACAAACGCCGCCGATTTGGGAATAGCCGTGCCAAAAATCTCTTCCACCCCCAGCAACCGCTGGCTGATCAGCGTGTCATCGCTCACCAGGTCCTGGCAGAACGCTGCCCGTGGGTCCGGGATGCTGTAGCTCACGCCATTTTCATCCACGCCTTTCAAGTACAGCGCCCAGGCCGCCACCACCAGGGCGGCACGCTCAGTTTCGCGGCCGTCGGCAATCAGGCGGTTGATGGTCGGCACGGTGAACTTGGGAAACTTCGATGAACCGTCGGAGCACACGCGCTCCAACTGGTCGGCAATTGCCTGGTTGGAAAAACGCTCCACCAGGGTCTGCTTGTATTCGGTCAGGTCGATACCGGGCACCGGTGCCAGGTTCGGCGTGACGTCCAGGTCCATGTAGGCGCGCATATACGCCACGAACACGGGGTCGTTCATGGTCTCGTGAACGAACCGGTAGCCCTTGAGGAACCCCAGGTACGTGAGGGCCAGGTGGCTGCCGTTGAGCAGGCCGATTTTCATTTCTTCGTAAGGCGTGACGTCATCGGTGAACTGCACGCCGACCTTTTCCCAGGCCGGACGACCGTTGACGAATTTGTCTTCCAGCACCCACTGCACAAACGGTTCGCACACCACCGGCCAGGCATCGTCGATCCCGTGCTGGTCGTGCAGTTGCAGGCGGTGGGCGGTGCTGGTCATTGGCGTGATGCGGTCGACCATGGCATTCGGGAAGCTCACGTTGGCCTTGATCCAGTCATGCAGCCCGGCGTCGTGCAGGGCGGCGAAGGCCAGCAGGGCCTTGCGGGTGACGGCGCCGTTGTGGGGCAGGTTATCGCAGGACATCACCGTAAAGGCCGGGGTGCCGGCGGCGCGGCGCTGAGTCAGCGCGGCGCAGATAAAGCCGAACACGGTTTTCGGTGCCCTCGGGTGCGCCAGGTCATGCTGGATCTGCGGCAGGTGGGCCATGAATTCGCCGTTGCTGTCGTCGATGCAATAGCCGCCTTCGGTGATCGTCAGCGAGACGATGCGGATCTGCGGGCTGGCGAGCTTATCGATCAGCGCCTGGGCACCGTCTTCGGCCAGCAGCATGTCGCTGATCGAGCCGATCACGCGCACTTGCGTGTCGTCGGTGTCGCCCAGCTCATACAGGGTGAACAGGTAATCCTGGCCGGCCAGGTCGTCGCGGGCCTTGCGGTCTTCACTGCGCAGGCCGACGCCGCAGATGCCCCAGTCCAGGCCCTCGCCGGTGTTCATCAGTGCATCGGTGTAAAACGCCTGGTGCGCACGGTGGAAACCGCCGACGCCAATGTGCGCGATGCCCTGGCGGGTGTCGGCAAGCGCGTAGGTCGGTACCTGCACTTCGGGCGCCAGTTGGGTGAGGTTGGCTTTATTCAATTTCATCGGGAAATACTCACGAAATCAGGCGGCAGCGCGCAGTGGGCGGGCCACGGCGACGCCATCGGTGTCGAACAGATGGCAGTGCGCCGGGTCCAGGTGCAGCTGCAGCGTCTCGCCGTATTGGCTGGCCATGTCGCCACGGATACGCATGGTCAACGGTTCACCGTTGCGGGTGATGACGTGGCAGAAGGTGTCGCTGCCCAGGCGCTCGCCGACGTCGGCGGTGACGGTCAGGGTGGTTTGCCCTGGCGTGGCCATTTCCAGGTGCTCGGGACGAATGCCCAGGGTCACCGCGCTGCCCACGCTCAGGGTGGCGCCGCTCAACGGCAGGCTGATCAGGGTGCCAGCGTCCAGTTGCACCTCGCAGCCTTGGCTGTCGACGCGGGTGACCTGGCCCTTGAGGAAGCCCATCTTCGGCGTGCCGAGAAAGCCCGCCACGAACAGGTTGGCCGGCTGGTGGTACAGCTCCAGCGGCGAGCCGACCTGTTCGATGCGCCCGCTGTTGAGCACCACCACCTTGTCGGCCAGGGTCATGGCTTCGACCTGGTCGTGGGTTACGTAGATCATGGTCGCTTGCAGTTCTTTATGCAGGCGCGCCAGTTCCAGGCGCATCTGCACACGCAGCGCCGCGTCGAGGTTGGACAGCGGTTCGTCGAACAGGAAGATCTTCGGGTTGCGCACAATCGCACGGCCAATCGCCACGCGCTGGCGCTGGCCACCCGAGAGCTGCTTGGGCTTGCGCTCCAGCAAAGGCCCCAGCTCAAGGATGCGTGCGGCTTCGCTGACTTTGCTCTCGACCAGTTTCTTGTCGACGCCCGCCAGGTCCAGGGCAAACGACATGTTCTTGCGCACGCTCATGTGCGGGTACAGCGCGTAGGTCTGGAACACCATGGCCAGGTCACGCTTGGCCGGGGTGACTTCGGTGATGTCGCGGCCATCGAGTTCGATGGTGCCGTCGCTGACTTCTTCCAGGCCGGCGATCAGGCGCAGCAGGGTGGACTTGCCACAACCCGACGGGCCGACAAACACCACGAACTCCTTGTCGTTCACTTCCAGGTCAATGCCCTTGATGATGGAAAAACCTTCGAAGCCTTTTTGCAGATTCTTGATTTTCAGGTTGGCCATGATGGGCCTCCTTTTCGAATTATTATTTGACGGCGCCAAAGGACAAACCGCGTACCAACTGCTTCTGGCTGATCCAGCCAAAGATCAGGATCGGCGCGCAGGCCAGGGTCGAGACGGCGGATAACTTGGCCCAGAACAAACCTTCGGGGCTGGAGTAAGAGGCGATCAAGGCGGTCAACGGCGCGGCGCTGGAGGAGGTCAAGTTCAGCGACCAGAACGCCTCGTTCCAGCACAGGATCAACGACAGCAACACCGTGGACGCCAGGCCACCCTTGGCGATGGGCAGCAGCACGCGGACCATTTCCTGCCACAGGGTGGCGCCGTCCAGGCGGGCGGCTTCGAGGATGTCCTTGGGGATATCTTTGAAGTAGGTGTACACCATCCACACCACAATCGGCAGGTTGATCAGGGTGTAGATGATGATCAGCGCAATGCGCGTGTCCAACAGGCCAAAGCTCTTGGCCAGCAGGTAGATCGGCATCAGCACGCCCACCGGCGGCAGCATCTTGGTGGACAACATCCACAGCAGCGTGCCCTTGGTACGCTGGGTTTCGTAGAACGCCATGGAGTAGGCGGCCGGCACCGAAATCAGCAGGCACAGGGCGGTAGCGCTGAAGGAAATCACCACCGAGTTCCAGGCGTAGGCGAAGTAGTTGCTGCGTTCGTTGATGTGCAGGTAGTTCTCCAGCGTCGGCGTGAAGATGAACTGCGGCGGGGTGGCGAACGCGTCGATTTCAGTCTTGAAACTGGTCAGCACCATCCAGAAGATCGGAAAGAAAATCAGGATCGCGATGGCCCAGGCCAACGTGCCGAGCAACAGGCTTTGCAGGCGGCGGGATTGTTGAAGCGTCATGGCGCGGCCCTCAAGGCTTGTCAGTCAGGTTTTTGCCGATCATCCGCACCAGGATGATCGCGGCGATATTGGCGATGACCACGGCAATCAAGCCACCGGCCGAGGCCATGCCCACGTCGAACTGCACCAGCGCCTGGTTGTAGATCAGGTAGGCGAGGTTGGTGGAGGCGTAGCCGGGGCCACCGTTGGTGGTGGTGAAGATTTCGGCGAACACCGAGAGCAGGAAGATGGTTTCGATCATCACCACCACGGCAATCGGGCGGGCCAGGTGGGGCAAGGTCAGGTGCCAGAAGATCGCAATGGCGCCGGCACCGTCCAGGCGTGCGGCTTCTTTTTGCTCCTGGTCCAGGGACTGCATGGCGGTCATCAGCAGCAGGATCGCAAAGGGCAGCCATTGCCACGACACAATGATGATGATCGACAGCAGCGGGTAATGCGCCAGCCAGTCCACCGGCTCGGCGCCGAAGAACTTCCATACGGCAGCGAGAATCCCCGACACCGGGTGAAAAATCAGGTTCTTCCAGATCAGCGCGCCCACGGTGGGCATGATGAAGAACGGCGAAATCAGCATCACCCGCACGATGCCGCGCCCCAGGAACTCACTGGCCTCCAGCAGCGCACTGATCAACACGCCGAACACCACGCTGATCAGCAACACGCTGCCCACCAGCAACAGGGTATTGGTAGCGCCGGGCAGGAAGCCCGAATCGGTGATGAAGTAGCTGAAGTTTTCCAGCCCCACGAATTGGTTTTCGCCGGGGTAGAGCAGGTTGTAGCGGATCAGCGAAAAGTACAGGGTCATGCCCAGCGGCACGATCATCCACAGCAGCAGCAAGGCCACCGAGGGGCTGACGAGAAACCAGCCGGGGTTGGCCAGGCGGTTTTTGGCGGGTGTATTCATGATAATCAAGGCCAGATAGAGACAGGTGCGCAAAAGCCCTGTAGGAGCGAGCTTGCTCGCGAAAAAGGTACATCCGACACCGCGATGCGCTTGGAATACCTTCGCGAGCAAGCTCGCTCCTACAGGTTATGGGGTTACTTGGGATAACCAGCCCGCTTCATTTCCCGCTCGGTGGTGTTCTGCGCGGCGGTCAATGCAGCATCGACGGTTTGCTGACCGGTCAACGCCCCCGAGAAGAACTTGCCCACCTGGGTACCAATCGCCTGGAACTCAGGAATGGTCACCAACTGGATACCGATATACGGCACCGGTTTCTCGGTTGGCTTGGTCGGGTCGGCCACTTTCAGCGATTCCAGCGTCACCTTGGCGAACGGCGCGGCCTTCATGTACTCGTCGCTGTAGGTGGATTGGCGCGTACCGGGCGGCACGTTGGCGATGCCATCGGTCTTGGCCACGAGCTGGCCGTATTCCTTGGAGGTGGCCCAACTGGTGAACACCTTGGCGGCGTCCTTGGCCTTGGAACTGGTGGGGATTGCCAGGCTCCAGGAGTACAGCCACGAGGTGCCCTTATCGGTTTTCTCATGGGGCGCGAAGGTAAAGCCCACATTGTCTGCGACCTTACTCTGGCTCTTGTCGGTCACAAACGAGCCGGCCACGCTGGCATCTACCCAGATTGCGCACTTGCCGCTGTTGAACAGCGCCAGGTTTTCATTGAAGCCGTTGCTGGAAGCACCCGGCGGGCCGGATTTTTTCATGTTGTCGACGTAGAAGTTCAGCGCGTTCTTCCACTCGGGGCCGTTGAATTCTGGCTGCCACTTCTCATCGAACCAGCGCGCGCCGAAGCCGTTGGCCAGGGTGGTGATCAGCGCCATGTTCTCACCCCAACCGGCTTTGCCGCGCAGGCACAGGCCGTATTGCTCTTTGGATTTGTCGGTGAGTTTGGCGGCGAATTCGCCGATCTGGCTCCAGGTCGGATGCTCGGGCATGCTCAGCCCGGCGTCCTTGAACAGGTCGGTGCGGTAATAGGTGATCGAGCTTTCGGCGTAGAACGGCAGAGCGTACAACGAGCCCTTGACCGACAAGCCGTCACGCACCGAAGGGAACACATCGTCGAGGTCGTAGGACGCCGGCAAGTCCTTCATCGGCTCCAACCACCCCTTGGCGCCCCAGAGTGCGGCTTCGTACATGCCGATGGTCAACACATCGAACTGCCCGCCTTGTGTGGCGATGTCGGTGGTCAGGCGTTGGCGCAGCACGTTTTCTTCGAGCACCACCCAGTTCAACTTGATCTCCGGATGCTCGGCCTCGAAGGTTTTCGAGAGCTTCTGCATGCGGATCATGTCGCTGTTGTTGACGGTGGCAATGGTCAGGGTTTGCGCGCCAAGGCTGACGGCGCTGAGGGTCATGCAGGTGCAGGCAAGCAATGCTTTTGCTGTGAACTTCATCGCGCACTCCATTTCCGCGCCCAGAGGGCTACAGAAGGACGGTTATTGTTGTTGTGTCTTCCTACAAGGAGTCAGGAAGAGTGTGCGTTGATTACAGCCTTCAAAAGCGGCGGTGACAAATCCTTGGGAGCACGCTCACTGATACTTTTTTGCACTCGTCGACCACCTGATCGTTCCCACGCTCCGCGTGGTAACGCCGCTAGGGACGCTCTGCGTCCCCGGGTGACGCAGAGCGTCACGGTATGCATGCCCACGCAAAGCGCGGGAACGATCAGCGCAGTGTTTAACGCTCAATATCAGCCAGTACACGTTCAGCCAACAACCGAGACACCTCGATCAACTGTGCAATACCCAGCGCACCTTCTCGTCGCGAGCCGTCGAGTTCAAAGGCGAAATCGCAGGTGAGGGCGTGGGCAGAGGCGAGGGATTCACTGAGGTTGACCAGCAGGTCTTGGGTGCAGATGCCGTCTTTAACGGTGAATAGCACGCTGGGTGCTGGATCGAGCGAGGGATTTGAGGTCGGTTTGATCATGGTCAAGCTCCGCAGATGTATTAAAGAATCCGGAGAAATACAGGCCGCGACGCCCGACCGCTGAGTATGCAGCGGTGTACGGAGACTAGAGATCGAGTGTCCTAGGGGCAACCTCAAAGGCTTGTAAGACGTTTCTGTTTTTCCCAATACCTAGCCGAACGGACAGTTGTTTGGCTTAGCGCCGGCCAGCAACATCTTTCTTGCGCCAGTTCGGCGCTATTCCCTTTGCACACATCAACGCCATGACCGCGTTTGAGCACCCCTGCGCGCTAAAAAAGGACGAAACATGAAAGACATCGATACTGAAATCCAACCATCAACTCGCCCAATCAAAGCCATCTACGACTACGCGACACTTGGTTCGAGAACACGTATGGGAGGAGAAATTATCACTGCAAGCACCAGCCTCGAGATCCATGACTTGCGCATCGCTTGCGTCGGCGACCGAGTGCGCTACCCCGATGGCAAAGAGAGCGAAATTGTCTCGGGAGCAGGTTTCGCGGCCACCTACAAAGGTCTGCCCATCGCCATTGTCGGCAGCGCTACCGACAATGGCGACACCGTGACGAGCAGCCTGCAAAACCTGGCTCAGGTGGTGGAGTACGCGGACGGCGAGGGTATTCCTGGTCTTCTAAAGGCTGGTTATCGCGTGGAGAGTCAGATGTGAGGCGCTACAACATCACCACCGGTTCAACCACCACGGTGGGTGGCAAGGTAACCAGCGGTTGTGAGGGCACCAGTTTCAACGGCGAAATGATCTCGAGGGAGGGTGACCGGGTCGCTTGTCCGGCATGCGGCACTGAAGGCTTCATCGCGCTTACCGGCCCTCATTTGCACGAAGAGTGGAACGGCAAACAAGCGGCACTGGAGGGTGATCTGTGCATCTGCAAATGCGATCCGCCGCCGGAGTTGATTGCCAATCAGAGTTCCAAATCTCAGGAGTTCGGTCCCCAACCTCAACGTGTCACCCCGATTGTAATGAGGCCGACTGCATCCGCCTCGCCCCCTGCGAATTATGCCGCGCCCGCAGCGTCGAATCGTGCCGCTGATGCCTGCGTTTTTGCCAAATCCTGCGTTTCGGTGCCAGCCGGTTCTACGGCCGCGGGCACCGCCCCGGAAAACGCCAAAAACTTCGGCACCACCGCCCTCATGGCTTCAACCGGTAGCACGGGCGCCGTCGGCAGGGTAGCCGGCACACTCGGCAGCGACCTCGGTGCCTGGGCTGTACGAGGCTTGGCCGGCGCCAGTTCCGCCCTCAACCTCGTGCTGCTGGCATTCTGGCCACGGGATATCGGTGACTCAACGCTGTACACCCCGGAGCAGTTGGAGGGGATGCGTTTGGCCAGCACGCGAGTGCGTTTCCAGTTTCGCCAGGATGAGTCCGGTGAACTGCGTGTTTATGGCATACATACCAATCCTGGCAGTGGCGCTGACCGTGTGCCGGTTGCACAAGCCCGGTGGAATGTGGACAAAAGCGCGATGGTGGCGGTGCTGGATGGCATCAGCATCACATGGACGCCGAACCATGGCCCGGTTGTCAGCGTGCCGAGCCCGTATCCCGGAACACCGGAACGCTTGGATAACGTGTTTGTTCATCCGATTGCGGTGGGGCAAGATTCGGCGATCAGTCACTATCCAGGGCGGGATGCAGAAAACATCACCTGGCAGGATACGATCATTTCGTTTCCGGCTGATTCGGGTGTGCCGCCGTTGTATTTGGTGTTTGCCAAGCCGGCGGTCAGGCCGTTGGAGGTTGATATTTATGGTGCGTTCAGTGGACGGCCTCGTGAAGGAATGCACTTGGATCACATGCCTTCCCAAGCGGCGTTAGAGTATTACTTGGTAGAAAATTTTCCGCATCTTGATGAAGTTGATCGGAAGCAGGCAATGAAAAACGCTGTGAGCATCGCGATACCATCTCGTGTTCATCAGAAATACAGTGAGACCTTCGGAGGCAGAAACACAAAATTCAAACGACAGGTGGATGCAGCTGATTTACGAGGTGCAGTAGAGCGAAATTTTAATGCAATAAAGCCCTACATGCTTGAGGAAGGGTTCAAAGAAGCGGACCTTGAAGATGCGCGGACCAAGATGCATAAAATCAATAAAGAAATGGGGTGGTATTAATGGACGCGCCAACGATTAAGTTGTGGGTGGAGAGTTTAGGACTCGGTTTTACCGAACTTGTAGCAAGTGGGAAGGTTCCCAATCAACCGCTGATGAAGCCATTTGAGGACAGCGATTGGCCGACCATGCGTCCAGTAGAGGGAGTGGAGTTGCTCTTCAATGACAGGACCAAGTCCCTGAAGCAGATTCTGATCACACTCATCCCGACGGTCGGGCAACCGGTTTATGCTGGAGGGTTACCCGCTCCATTTTCCCTGTTGATTAATCAGCAAAGTGTGCGTAGTGCTTTGGGAGAACCTATGGATTCGAGAGGTCGTGCCAGGCTTCCAGGGGGGCTGGGTATACGGGGAGGGTGGGATGCATATAAGTTGTCCAACGAATGGCATCCGAATGCAAAAGTTATAATTGGTTATCTTGAAAGCTATGCTGTAAACAATATCAGTTTCTCGGTGATAAATTAGAAGCGTGTTGCCTCAAGCATGGAGCAGGTGAACTGCCAATATGATCGCCAGTTGCAAACTGGTGATCGCTTGCTCTGTGCTGTCCTTAATCCTCGATAGGAGACAATGTTCGCCTGTGGAGATTAGTCATTCGATCAAGCAAGTCGCCAAGGCATAGAGGTTGATCATTCTCGCCGGCACGATATCAATCAGAAACAAGGGTGGTATTAATGGATGCTGCAGCGATTAACAAGTTGATCAGTCGGCTGGGACGCACTTACGCCGAATTGATCAGTGAGGGCTTGATTTTCAGAGGCTCATTGATGCCGTTGTTGGATACCGCGGAAAACGAAGAGTGGGTCCAGTTTCCGGTCGAAGGCGTAGAGCTCTGGTTTGCAAAAAAAAATGTGATATTTGAGAAGGTATTATTAACGCTTATTCAACGCGACGAAAACGATTACGTTTACAAAGGGGGTCTACCGTCCCCCTTCGTTAGCCAGATGAATCAGTTCAGCGTTCGTAGCGAACTAGGTATGCCATATAAATCTATAGGTCCTAGCAAACTGCCCGGTAGTGGTAGCAAAAAAAGTGGTGGATGGGACGCATATCGACTGCATCAAGAAACCCATCCCGGCGTCCGTGTAGGTTTCAGCTACAATGCCGAAATGATGGTCGAAACGCTAACTTTTGCATTGTGCAGCGGAGAATAAGCCAGTTAGTTTGACTTGTTTCGAGCCGGTTTCTGCTCAGTTAGCCGCTGCAACGCCAAGCGCAGATAGTGCTTCTTTGATTTTAATCAAGTGCAGGTGATGAGTTCGGTATTGGAGCCTCTCGTCAGCAGTGATGACATTAACCAAACTCAGGAGGGTACTGGTGGGCGCCGGTGCGATCAGTCGTTTAGTTGGAGGGCTTGGTTTTCCTTATCAAAAATTGGTGAGCGAAGGGCTCATTCAGGATTTACTGCTCAAGCGGCTCTTTGATACGTCTGATAACGAGGAGCTGATTCAAAATCCAGAACCCGGCGTGAAATTATGGTTCTGGGCAGAAACAAAACGGCTGGAACAAGTAATGATCGTCCTGATTCAAACAGTCGGGCAGCCTGTCTATGCCGGGCAATTACCTCAACCGTTCAAGTTAGATATGGATCAACGATACGTACGTGAGGTTTTAGGTGTGCCCACTAAATCCAAGCCCTCCGTAAAACTGCCCGGTGGATTGGGCGTGCGGGGCGGAGCAGACATATATTACTTGGACCAAAAGGTACATCCCAACGTGATGGTAACTCTCAGCTATCTGGAAAATCTTAGCGTTAACAATATCAGTTTCTCCTTGATTGATTCCGGACACGATTGAGCTCTCACAGAGGCTTGCTATAGCTATGGAACGTCGAATTGCCAACATGATTGCCAGTGGCAATTAGCTATTCGATCATGCAAGCCTCCCATGATTTTTCATTTGACCAAGAACAGATATTGCTTTTTCTCAGACAGACGATATCAATCAAAAAAGGTGTGATCTTGATGGGCGTCGTGACAATTGAGCGTTGGATCAAACATCTAGGATGGCTCTATGAGGATTTAATTTCCCATGGGATTATTCCAGACCTGCCACTCACTGAGCTCTATAACGGGCGTGATTGGTTATCGCTGAAAAAGCCAGCTGACGGCCTGGAGTTAAGTTTCTGGGCTGAGACGAGGAGGTTCGAGCGACTCTTCATCACCCTGCGCTCTACTGTTGAAGGTACGACAGAGTACAAGGGTGAGCTTCCCAAGCCTTTTGCGTTATTAGCATCCAAGTCAGAGGTGCGAGCAGCTTTTGGCATGCCCATGGAATCACAAGGCCTGACGAAGCTGCCTTTGGATACCGTATTAGGTGGCTTTGATACTTATTCGCTGGATCAGATTAACTTCCCGAATTTGAAAGTATCCTTTCAGTACACATTATCAATGCAGATCAAAACATTGGTCTTTTCGTTAATCAACCGAGGGCATCCCTAAGACAGCAGAAAATTCATCTCTAACGTGGAAAAAAATCTTGGCACCATAGCCGGCACTTTTTCGATGATCGTTGCCCCGCGGAACGCGGGAACGACAAAGGTGAGGTACTGATGAACGCCTCAATGATCAATATTATTGATAAAGAATCTGGGACGCCCTTATGAATCGCTGATTTCAGAGGGTGTTATCCCTACTGCGCCGCTACGAGAGCTTTATGAGGGAAGGGGCTGGCTGGATATCGAACCTGAGGACGGGGTGGAGTTGGGCTTCGCGGCTGATTCCCGATGTTTGGAAACTCTATACATTACTCTTGCCAGAACCGTCGAGGGGCAGACAGTGTATCGAGATCAATTGCCATTGCCGCTAGCTCTGTCGATGACTCAGGCCGATGTAAAGGCGTCATTCGGCATGCCCCCAGAGTTGAAAGGTCCGACCTCACTTCCCCTTAATAGAAAAACAGGGATGGGATGCCTATTAGCATTTCTTAAGTAAGATCGTTCTCGCCCGCGAATGTGGGCGCGATGACGTTCAAGCCAAATTCTGCTCAGTCAACCGCTGCACCGCCAACCGCCGATAGTGAGACGGCGTCATCCCCTTAAGCTGCTGAAACCGCCGATTAAAGTTGGAAATATTATTAAACCCCGACTCAAAACACACATCCGTCACGGCCTTGTCCCCATCGGCCAGCAATTCACAGGACTTGCTGATACGCAGCCGATTGACGAATTCAATAAAAGTGCGCCCGGTCGCCTGTTTGAACACCCTGGAAAAATACGTTGGCTTCATCCCCAGGTACTCCGCCACTTCCTCCAGCGGCAGCTCGCGGGCGTAGTGGGCAAAGATGTAGTCCACCGCGCGGTTGGTGCGGTCGATGCTGTGTTCGTCGGCTTGCTGTGGCGTGGTCACGCCGGACAGTAACTGGTAGTCCTCACAGGCGCTCAACACTTCCAGCAAGATAAAGAAGTGCCCCAGGCGTGCCATGCCTTGGGCGTCTTCGATGCGTTGCATCAGGTTCATGGCGTGGGCGATGGTTTTCTTGCAGCGAAATTCGATGCCGTATTGCGCACGTTCAAGCAGCGGCGCCAGGCTTTTGAGTTCGGTGAAGATGTGGCTGCCGTGTTCGAACAATTCATCGGTGAAGTTCACCAGCATGTCGCGCTTGGGCACGACTTCGTCTTCTTCCACCTGGCTGATCCAGTTATGGGGCAGGTTGGGGCCGGTGAGGAACAGGCTTTCGGGGTAGAAGTTGCCGATGTAGTCGCCGATAAACACCTTGCCGGAGCTGGCGACGATCAGGTGCAGCTCGTATTCCTTGTGGAAATGCCAGCGCACCAGGGGGCAGGGGAAGCCGTGCTGGCGATAGATGATGGACAGGCCGTTGTGGTCGTCCATCAGCTCGTAGGAAGGGTCGGTGATGCGCGTTGCTCGGGTCATGCTGCCGTCGCTTTATTGTGGTTGCTGCGTAGGATAATGCCCCGTCGCGCGCGACCTCGCCAGCGCCAGTGTTTATAGGGTGCGGTTTTTGGCCTCGATCCACTGGGACATGTACTGGGTACTTTTATGCGCGTGGTGGCGCAGCATGCTGCCGGTGAAGTTGTCCCGGCGATGGGCGGCAAGGTTGCTGCGGCAACGTTCCAGGCATTTCACCAAGGCGGGCCCGTGCACGTCCTGGTCATAGCGTCGGGCCAGGAGTTGGCGCCCTTGTTCCTGGGCTTGAGTCCAGCGCTCGCGGTTTTGGTAAAGGGCCACGGCAGCGGCGGCCAGGGCCGGGGCGTCCTGTGCGATCACGCCGGGCCAGGGTTGGTCGTCGCCCATGGCCTCGGCGCCGATAGGGGTGGTGACAGCGGGCGTGCCGCACAGCATGGCGTCCACCAACTTGCCCTTGATGCCGGCGCCAAAGCGCAGCGGTGCCAGGCAGATACGCGCGGCGGTCATGACTTGCAGCGCATCTTCGGCCCAGTTCATCACATGAAAACCCTGCGCCGGGTTGTGCAGGGCGGTGGCCTTGGGCGGGGTATAGGCGCCGTAGATATGCAACTGCGCGCCCGGCAGTTGTTGGCGAATCAGCGGCCACAGGCTGTGCTTCATCCACAGCACCGCATCCCAGTTGGGCGCGTGGCGGAAGTTGCCGATGCTGAGGAAATGCGCACGGTCTTCAAAGGGCGCAAATGCGTCGGTGGGCGGTTGCAGCATCAACGGGCACCAGTGGAGCAGGGCGGCCGGCACTTTGAACTGTTCGGTGAGCAGGCGGATCTCCACGTCGGAGATCATCAGGCTGATGTCACAGCGGTAGATGGCGGCGATTTCGCGTTTGGCCAAGTCGGTATCGGCCATGCGCTGGAACTCGTCCTCCAGCGCCGGGGCGAACAGGGCGCTGAAGTCGTCGCTGTCGGGGTTGGCTTTTACTTGTTCTTTGAAACGCTGGTGACGGGCGTCGCGCAGGCTTTGCAGGTCGGAGGTCTCCAGCACCCGCAGGGCGTCGGGGCAGCATTGTTCCACGCGCCAGCCGAATTGCTCCTCCATCATGAAACGGTCGAACAGCACAATGTCCGGGGCCAGTTCGCGGACAAAGTCATCGAAACTGCTGTTATTCAGTTCGATGGCGCGTTCGGCGATCCCGAGTGCGGGCAAGTCGGCCTTGTGTTCGCCGATGGTGGCGGGGCTGCTGAAGGTAATGTCCCAACCTTGCGTAAGAAAGCTCTCAAGGATTTGCATCATATGCCCGCCCGCAGCCGAGGAACGGGGCTCGGGCCAGACGTAGCCAATGACCAGGACTTTGGTGGCGGGCTGATTCATCGACGAAGGTTTCCTTGAAGGGCAGGCGCAAAGCGCGCAATTAAACCACAACCTCAGGACATGACAATTTGTGTCTGGCGGTAGGTAGCTTCGGCACTTTGTGGTTAACTTCCGTCTCTCGAATTCGTTTAACCAAACCCAGCATAAGGATTCTGTTCATGGCTCAAGTCACTCTTAAAGGCAACCCGGTCCAGGTTGAAGGCGATTTGCCGAAAGTCGGCGCAAAAGCCGCAGACTTCACCCTGACCGCCGGCGATCTGTCCAACGCCACCCTGGCTACCTTTGCCGGCAAGCGCAAAGTGCTGAACATCTTCCCAAGCGTTGACACCCCAACCTGTGCCACTTCGGTGCGCAAGTTCAACGCCCAGGCCAACGACGTGGCCAACACCGTGGTGCTGTGCATCTCCACCGACCTGCCATTCGCCCAGGCACGTTTCTGCGGCTCCGAAGGCCTGGAAAACGTGAAGAACCTGTCGGACTTCCGTGATTCGGACTTCGCTGTTGATTACGGTGTGGCCATTGCCGACGGCCCGCTCAAAGGCCTGACCGCTCGCGCTGTCGTGGTACTGGACGAAAACGACAACGTGCTGCACAGCGAGTTGGTCAAGGAAATCGCTGAAGAGCCAAACTACGACGCCGCCCTGGCTGTGTTGAAGTAACTGTTTCTACGTATGACTGTCGTTTGGCAGTAACACGTATGATGCATGATTGCGGCCTGGCCTAGTCCAGGCCGTTTTTATTTGAGCGTCAGCGGCTTAGCGAAATAGCCGGTGGACTAAGATCAAAAGTTAAACGTTGTAAGCCTAAGGTAAATAGCCGGTAAAGGTGCTTTTCTAAACGCACCCCAGTGCTTATCTTTCAGCCTCCCGAAGAAGAAGCTCTCATCCCCAATGGTTGATCACTCCATGCAATCCTCCTCCCGCAACTCCCGCCGCTGGCTGTTTGGCCTGCTCGTGCTGCTGGTTATCGCCGGCCTGTGCTGGAAATTCTGGCCCAGTGGCGCGGCCCATAAAGATGCTCCGGCGGGGCACACGGGCAAGACCGGCATGGCGCGCCCGGGCTTCGGTGGTTCCACCGGGCCGGTACCGGTGCGTGTGGCACCGGCGGTGCTGGGGGAGTTCCCGGTGTACTACAAGGCCCTGGGGACGGTCACGGCGCTGAACACCATTAATGTGCGCAGCCGGGTGGGCGGTGAGCTGGTCAAGATCGCCTTTGAGGAAGGGCAGATGGTCAAGGCCGGCGACCTGCTGGCAGAAATCGACCCGCGTAGCTATCAGAACGCCTTGCTCCAGGCCCAGGGCACCTTGCTGCAGAACCAGGCCCAGTTGAAGAACGCCCAGGTCGATGTACAGCGTTATCGCGATCTGTACGCCCAGGACAGTATCGCCAAGCAAACCCTGGACACCGCCGAAGCGCTGGTTCTGCAATACCAGGGCACGGTCAAGACCAACCAGGGCGCGGTGGACGACGCCAAGCTCAACCTGGAATTCACCAAGATCCGCGCGCCCATCAGTGGCCGCGTCGGTTTGCGCCAGCTTGACGTCGGCAACCTCGTCGCCGCAAACGACACCACCGCCCTGGCGGTGATCACCCAGACCCAGCCGATCAGCGTGGCCTTCACCCTGCCGGAAAATACCCTGGAAACCGTGCTGGCCCGTTACCACGCCGGCAACAAATTGCCCGTGGAAGCCTGGGACCGTAGCGACGTGAAAAAACAGGCGGTCGGTGTACTGCAAAGCCTGGACAACCAGATTGATGTGACTACCGGCACGCTGAAATTCAAGGCGCGTTTCGATAACAAGGACCAGGCGCTGTTCCCCAACCAGTTCGTCAATGTGCATCTGCTGGCCGACACTTTGAAGAACGTGGTGCTGGCGCCCTCCGCGGCGATCCAGTTCGGCAACAATGGCACCTTTGTCTACAAGCTCGACGGCGACAAGAAGGTCAAGGTCCAGCCGCTGGTGGTAGGTGACACCGATGGCGAAAACACTGTGATCAAGGAAGGCCTGGCCGCTGGCGACCGCGTGGTACTGGAAGGTACTGACCGCCTTAAGGACGGCAGCGAGATCGAAGTGGTCAACGCCAGCAGCGAGGTGCCGACCACCCCGACCGAACACCTGCAAGGCAAGCCCGCAGCGAAAGGGGAGACCGGCGCTGACGCCGGCAAGGCGCAAAAGGTCGGTTCATGAACCTGTCGCGCCTGTTCATCCTTCGCCCGGTCGCCACCACGCTGAGCATGCTGGCCATTGTCCTGGCCGGCATCATCGCGTACCGCTTGCTGCCGGTATCGGCCTTGCCCCAGGTGGATTACCCGACCATCCGGGTGATGACCCTGTACCCCGGCGCCAGCCCCGACGTGATGACCAGCGCGGTCACCGCACCGCTGGAGCGCCAGTTCGGGCAGATGCCCGGGCTGACCCAGATGGCGTCCACCAGCTCCGGCGGTGCGTCGGTGCTGACCCTGCGTTTCAACCTCGACATCAATATGGATGTGGCCGAGCAACAGGTGCAGGCCGCGATCAACGCCGCCACCAACCTGCTGCCCAAGGATTTGCCGGCGCCGCCGGTGTACAACAAGGTCAACCCGGCAGATACCCCGGTGCTGACCCTGGCAATCACCTCCAAGACCATGTTGCTGCCCAAGCTCAATGACCTGGTCGACACGCGCATGGCGCAGAAAATCGCGCAGATCAGCGGTGTCGGCATGGTCAGCATCGCCGGTGGCCAGCGCCAGGCCGTGCGCATCAAGGTCAACCCCGAGGCCCTGGCGGCCAATGGCTTGAACCTCTCGGACGTGCGCGCCCTGATCGCCGCTTCCAACGTCAACCAGCCCAAGGGTAACTTTGACGGCCCCACCCGCGTGTCGATGCTCGACGCCAACGACCAGTTGGTTTCGCCTGAGCAATATGCCGAACTGATCCTGGCCTACAACAATGGCGCACCGCTGCGGCTCAAGGATGTGGCGCAGATCGTCGACGGCGCCGAAAACGAGCGCCTCGCCGCTTGGGCCAACGAGAACCAGGCTGTGCTGCTCAATATCCAGCGCCAGCCGGGTGCCAACGTGATCGAGGTGGTGGACCGCATCAAGGCCCTGCTGCCCAGCATCACCGACAACCTGCCGGCCGGCCTGGACGTGACGGTGCTTACCGACCGTACCCAGACCATCCGCGCCTCGGTCAAAGACGTACAACATGAGCTGCTGATCGCCATTGCCCTGGTGGTGATGGTGACGTTCCTGTTCCTGCGCCGCGTCAGCGCCACGATCATTCCGTCCATCGCCGTGCCGCTGTCCCTGGTGGGCACCTTTGGCGTGATGTACCTGGCCGGATTCTCCATCAATAACCTGACACTGATGGCCCTGACCATCGCCACCGGGTTTGTGGTGGACGACGCCATCGTGATGCTGGAGAACATCTCGCGCTATATCGAGGAAGGCGAGACGCCGATGGCGGCCGCGCTCAAGGGCGCCAAGCAGATCGGTTTCACCCTGATATCCCTGACCTTGTCGCTGATTGCGGTGTTGATCCCGCTGCTGTTCATGGCTGATGTGGTCGGGCGGCTGTTCCGTGAGTTCGCCATCACCCTGGCCGTGGCGATCCTGATTTCCCTGGTGGTGTCCCTGACTCTCACGCCGATGATGTGTGCGCGCCTGCTCAAGCGCGAACCCAAGGAAGAAGAGCAGGGCCGCTTCTACAAAGCCAGCGGCGCCTGGATTGATTGGCTGATCGAAGCCTACGGCCGCAAGCTGCAATGGGTGCTCAAGCACCAGCCGCTGACGTTGCTGGTGGCGATCGCCACCCTGGGCCTTACGGTGGTGCTGTACCTGGTGGTGCCCAAGGGCTTTTTCCCGGTGCAGGACACCGGGGTGATCCAGGGTATTTCCGAAGCGCCGCAGTCGATTTCCTTTGCGGCCATGAGCCAGCGCCAGCAGGAGTTGGCGAGGATCATTCTCGCCGACCCCGCAGTCGAGAGCCTGTCGTCCTACATTGGCGTGGACGGCGATAACGCCACCCTCAACAGCGGGCGCTTGCTGATCAACCTCAAGGCCCACGGCCAGCGCGATTTGAGCGCCGCCCAAGTAATCACCCGCCTGCAACCGCAAATCGACAAGCTGGTGGGCATCCGCTTGTTCATGCAACCGGTGCAGGACCTCACCATCGAGGACCGGGTCAGCCGTACCCAGTATCAGTTCAGCATGTCTTCGCCGGACGCCGAGCTGCTGGCGTTGTGGAGCGGCAAGCTGGTGCATGCCCTCAGCCAGTTGCCGGAACTCACCGACGTTGCCAGTGACCTGCAGGACAAAGGCTTGCAGGTGTACCTGGTGATTGATCGCGATGCGGCCTCGCGCCTGGGCGTGAGCGTCTCGACCATCACCGATGCGCTGTATGACGCTTTCGGCCAGCGGCAGATTTCCACGATTTATACGCAAGCCAGCCAGTACCGGGTGGTGTTGCAGGCCCAATCCGGCGAAACCCTTGGCCCGGCGGCCCTCAACCAGATCCATGTGAAAACCACCGACGGTGGCCAGGTACGCCTGTCGAGCCTGGCCCATGTGGAACAGCGCCAGGCGCAGTTGGCAATTGCCCATATCGGCCAGTTCCCGGCGGTGATGATGTCGTTCAACCTGGCGCCCGGCGTGGCGCTGGGCAAAGGCGTGGAGCTGATCAACCAGACCCAGAAGGACATCGGCATGCCGGTGGGCGTGCAAACCCAGTTCCAGGGCGCGGCCCAGGCGTTCGAAGCTTCGTTGTCGAGCACCTTGCTGTTGATCCTGGCGGCGGTGGTCACCATGTACATCGTGCTGGGTGTGCTCTATGAGAGCTATATCCACCCGATCACCATTCTCTCGACCTTGCCGTCGGCGGCGGTGGGGGCCTTGCTGGCGTTGCTGCTCAGTGGCAATGACCTGGGCATGATCGCGATCATCGGCATCATCCTGCTGATTGGTATCGTGAAAAAGAACGCGATCATGATGATCGACTTCGCCCTCGACGCCGAACGCAACCAGGGCCTGGACCCGCAGACGGCGATCTACCAGGCCGCGCTGTTGCGCTTCCGGCCGATCCTGATGACCACCCTGGCCGCCTTGTTCGGTGCGGTGCCGTTGATGCTCGCCAGTGGCTCCGGCGCCGAACTGCGCCAGCCCCTGGGCCTGGTGATGGTGGGCGGGTTGCTGGTGAGCCAGGTGTTGACGCTGTTCACCACGCCGGTGATCTACCTGTACTTCGATCGTCTTGGCCGGCGCTGGCGCAAAGAGCCACAACGCCTGGAGCCGGTTGAGCCATGAACCTGTCCGGACCTTTCATCCGCCGGCCGGTAGCCACCATGCTGCTGAGCCTGGCGATCATGTTGCTCGGTGGCGTCAGCTTCAACTTGCTGCCGGTGTCGCCATTGCCGCAGATCGACTTCCCGGTGATCGTGGTGTCGGCCAGCTTGCCCGGTGCCAGCCCCGAGGTGATGGCGTCTACGGTGGCTACGCCGCTGGAGCGCTCATTCGGCGCGATTGCCGGTATCACCACCATGAGCAGTTCCTCGAGCCAGGGCTCTACCCGGGTGATTCTGGCGTTCGATTCCGACCGCGACATCAACGGCGCGGCGCGGGAAGTACAGGCGGCCATCAACGCGTCGCGCAACCTGCTGCCCAGCGGCATGCGCAGCATGCCCACCTACAAGAAGATCAACCCGTCCCAGGCGCCGATCATGGTGCTGTCGCTGACCTCCGACGTGTTGCAGAAGGGCCAGTTGTACGACCTGGCCTCGACCATCTTGTCCCAGAGCCTGTCCCAGGTGCCGGGCGTGGGCGAAGTGCAGATCGGCGGCAGTTCGCTACCGGCGGTGCGCATCGAGCTGGAACCCAAGGCTCTCGATCAGTACGGCGTCGCCCTGGACGATGTGCGCAACACCATCGCCAACGCCAACCAGCGCCGGCCCAAAGGCTCCCTGGAAGACAGCGAGCGCAACTGGCAGATCCAGGCCAACGACCAGTTGGAAAAAGCCAAGGACTATGAGCCCCTGCTGATTCGCTACCAGGACGGCGCCGCCCTGCGCCTCAAGGACGTGGCGAAGATCACTGATGGGGTGGAAGACCGCTACAACAGCGGCTTCTTCAACAATGATTCGGCGGTGTTGCTGGTGATCAACCGCCAGTCCGGCGCCAACATCATCGAAACCGTGCGGCAGATCAAGGCGCAGTTGCCGGCGCTGCAGGCGGTGTTGCCGTCCAGCGTCAAGCTCAGCCTGGCCATGGACCGCTCGCCCGTGATCACCGCCACCCTGCATGAGGCGGAAATGACCCTGCTGATTGCCGTGGGGCTGGTGATCCTGGTGGTGTACCTGTTCCTGGGTAACTTCCGTGCTTCGCTGATCCCGACCCTGGCGGTGCCGGTGTCGTTGGTGGGCACCTTCGCGGTGATGTACCTGTACGGTTTTTCGCTGAACAATTTCTCGCTGATGGCGCTGATCCTCGCCACCGGGCTGGTGGTGGACGATGCCATCGTGGTGCTGGAGAACATTTCCCGGCACATCGACGAGGGCGTGCCACCGATGAAAGCCGCCTACCTGGGCGCCCAGGAGGTCGGCTTTACCTTGCTGTCGATGAACGTGTCGTTGGTGGCGGTGTTCCTGTCCATTCTGTTTATGGGCGGCATCGTCACCAACCTGTTCCGTGAGTTTTCCATCACCTTGTCGGCGGCGATCATCGTCTCACTGATTGTCTCGCTGACCCTGACGCCCATGCTCTGTGCCCGTTGGTTAAAGCCGCATGTGAAGGACCAGCAGACCGGATTGCAGCGCTGGAGTCAGAAGGTCAACGACCGCATGGTCGCCGGCTACGCCACCAGCCTGGATTGGGTGCTGCGCCATCGGCGCCTGACCTTGCTCAGCCTGTTGGTCACCGTGGGCGTGAATATCGCGCTGTACGTGGTGGTGCCCAAAACCTTCATGCCCCAGCAGGACACCGGCCAGTTGATCGGTTTTGTGCGCGGCGACGATGGCCTGTCGTTCAGCGTGATGCAGCCGAAGATGGAGATCTTTCGCCAGGCGGTGCTCAAGGACCCGGCGGTGCTCAGCGTGGCCGGCTTTATCGGTGGCAACCAAGGCACTAACAATGCGGTGATGCTGGTACGCCTCAAGCCGATCGGCGAACGCAAGATCTCCGCCCAGGCGGTGATCGAGCGCCTGCGCAAAGAGGTGCCACTGGTGCCGGGCGGGCGCTTGTTCCTGATGGCCGACCAGGACCTGCAATTTGGCGGCAGCCGCGACCAGACCAGCGCGCAGTATTCCTACATCCTGCAAAGCGGTGACTTGGCCGCGCTGCGCCTGTGGTACCCGAAAGTGGTGGCGGCCATGCGTGAATTGCCAGAGCTGACCGCCATCGACGCCCGTGAAGGCCGCGGCGCGGCCCAGGTCACGCTGATTGTCGACCGCGACCAGGCCAAGCGCCTGGGCATCGACATGAACATGGTCACGGCGGTGCTCAACAACGCCTACAGTCAGCGGCAGATTTCCACCATCTACGACAGCCTCAACCAGTACCAGGTGGTGATGGAGGTCAATCCCAAATACGCCCAGGACCCGATCACCCTCAACCAGATGCAGGTGATCACCGCCGACGGCGCACGGGTGCCGTTGTCGACCATTGCTCATTATGAAAACAGCCTGGCCGATGACCGCGTCAGCCATGAAGGCCAGTTCGCTTCGGAGAATATCGCCTTCGACATGGCGCCCGGCGTCACGGTGGAGCAGGGCACGGCGGCCATCGAGCGTGCGATTGCCAAGGTCGGGCTGCCCGAAGATGTGATCGCCAAGATGGCCGGCACCGCCGATGCCTTCGCCGCGACCCAGAAAGGCCAGCCGTTCATGATTCTCGGCGCGCTGGTGGCGGTGTATCTGGTGCTGGGTATTTTGTATGAAAGCTATATTCACCCGCTTACCATCCTGTCTACGCTGCCGTCGGCCGGTGTCGGTGCGTTGTTGGCGATCTACCTGCTGGGCGGCGAGTTCAGTCTGATTTCCTTGCTGGGTTTGTTCCTGTTGATCGGCGTGGTGAAGAAAAACGCGATCCTGATGATCGACCTCGCGCTGCAGTTGGAGCGCAACGACGGCATGAGCCCCCTGGAGTCGATCCGCAGTGCTTGCCTGTTGCGGCTGCGGCCGATCCTGATGACTACCCTGGCCGCGATCCTCGGTGCCTTGCCGTTGCTGCTCGGCAGCGGCGACGGCGCGGAAATGCGCCATCCGTTGGGCCTGACCATCATCGGTGGCCTGGTCTTCAGCCAGATCCTGACCCTTTACACCACCCCGGTGGTTTACCTTTACCTCGACCGCGCGCGCCACCGCTTCAACGCCTGGCGCGGCGTGCGTACCGATGCTGCCCTGGACACTGCGCTATGAACCCAACCAACGCCCCTGCAACCCCTGTAGGAGCGAGCTTGCTCGCGAAGAACGCCCATGCGCCGCGCTCATCCAGAATGAACGCGTTCTCGTTGACGGCTTTCGCGAGCAAGCTCGCTCCTACAGTGGGCCTGGCTATGTTGCTCAGCGCCTGCGCCATCGGCCCCGACTACAAGCGCCCGGAGGTCATCGAGCCGGTGCAGTTCAAGGAGGCCCAGGGCTGGCGCCAGGCCAACCCCAGCGACTCCCTGGCCCGCGGCGCCTGGTGGGAGCTTTACGGTGACCGTCAACTCAACGACCTGGTGGTACGCCTCAACGCCTCCAACCAGACCGTCGCCCAGGCCGAAGCGCGTTTTCGTCAGGCAAAGGCCCTGGTGCGCAGCTCACGCGGGGCGTTTTACCCCAGCGTTGACCTGAGTGTTGGCAAGACCCGCGCCAGCCAGGGCACCGGCAGCAGCAGTGCCAGCCTTAGCAGCTCCAGCAGCGGGATTCGCGACACCCTCAATGCGCAGTTGGGCGTGAGCTGGGAGGCGGATATCTGGGGCAAGTTACGCCGTGGCCTGGAGGCCAACGAAGCCAGCGCCGAGGCAAGCTCGGCCGACCTGGCCGCGATGCGCCTGAGCCAACAGTCGGAGTTGGTGCAAAGCTACCTGCAACTGCGGGTCATGGACGAGCAGACACGCCTGCTGCAAGCCACGTTGGACACCTACCAGCGTTCGTTGAAAATGACCGAAAACCAGTACCGCGCCGGTGTGGCCGGCAAGGACGCCATCGCCCAGGCGCAAACCCAGCTCAAGACCACCCAGGCCAGCCTGATTGACCTGATCTGGCAGCGCGCCCAGCTGGAAAACGCCATTGCGGTGTTGATCGGCGAGGCGCCGGCTAACTTCAATCTGGCTGTGAGCAACGACATCCCGGCCCTGCCGCAGATACCGGTGAGCCTGCCGTCCCAATTGCTGGAGCGCCGCCCCGATATCGCCTCGGCCGAACGCTCGGTCATCGCCGCCAACGCCAATATCGGCGTGGCCAAGGCGGCTTATTATCCGGACCTCAGCCTGAGCCTGCAGGGCGGCTATTCCAGCAGTACGTACGAGGACTGGATCAGCCTGCCGAACCGTTTCTGGTCGGTGGGGCCGAAACTGGCGATGACCCTGTTCGATGGCGGCCAGCGTTCGGCGGAAGTCGACCGCAGCGTGGCCAGCTACGACGAGACCGTGGCCAAGTACCGCCAGACCGTGCTGGACGGTTTCCGTGAGGTGGAAAACTACATGGTGCAGCTCAAGGTGCTCGCCGACGAGGCGGTGGTCAGCAATGAAGCGTTGGAAGCCGCGCGTGAATCGTTGCGTTTGACCGAAAACCAGTACAAGGCCGGGTTGATTGCCTACCTGGACGTGGTCACGGTGCAAGCAACGGCCCTGAGTAACGAGCGTACGGTGTTGACCTTGCTGCAGTCGCGGCTGGTGGCCAGTGTGCAGTTGATCGCCGCGTTGGGCGGAGGCTGGGACGGCCAGACCTCCCTGGCCGAAAAGCAGTGACCGACTGTAGGAGCGAGCTTGCTCGCGAAAAACGTCAACGATAACGCGTGCTTGCTGAATGAACGCGGCGTCTGTGAGTTTTTCGCGAGCAAGCTCGCTCCTACAGACAACCCCGCATTTTGATGTCCGTGGCGTCGTTGAAAACACCCTGATGAAGCCAGCCGATTGACGCCAGAAACGGCGTCATGGCCCACGGATCAATTAATCACCTGCCTCGGATTCATACTCGCTACAATCGCCCGATTTGCCACCCGGCACGGGCTTTTGCGCCGGTCGCCTGCGAGACGTGCCATGCTGATCGGTAGCTATTCAACCTCCCTTGTCGTGATTTCCCTGTGCGTGGCCATCCTGGCGTCCTACACCGCGTTGGACCTGGCCGGGCGTATCGCGACGGCCAAGGGGCGGGCTGTTTACCTGTGGATCACTGGCGGCGCAGTGGCGATGGGTGTCGGCATCTGGTCCATGCACTTTATCGGGATGTTGGCCCTGCGCCTGCCGTTTGCCCTGGGCTTTGACGTAGCCATTACCCTGTTCTCGCTGTTGATCGCCGTGCTATCCAGCGGGTTTGCGTTATGGTTGGTCAGCCAGCCACGCTTACCGGCCTGGCAACTGGCATTGGGCGCGCTGGTGATGGGCGCCGGTATCGCCAGCATGCATTACACCGGCATGGCCGCGATGCGTATGACGCCGGGCATTGATTACGACCCGGCCTTGTTCGGCGCTTCGTTGATGATCGCGGTGGTGGCTTCCGGCGCCGCGCTGTGGATTGCCTTCAACCTGCGGCGCAACACACCTTATGTACGGCTGGCACGGGGTGGCGCCGCCGTGGTGATGGGCGTGGCTATCGTGGGGATGCACTACACCGGGATGGCTGCGGCACGCTTTGCCGATGGCAGCTTCTGCGGCGCCGCATTGACCGGCCTGAGCGGCAAGGGCCTGGATAACCTGGTCTTGGTCACTTCGCTGGCGGTGCTGGTCATTGCGCTGTTGACCTCGGTGCTGGATGCGCGCCTGGAAGCGCGCACCGCCGTGCTCACCGACTCCCTGACCCTGGCCAACCAGGAACTCACCCACCTGGCCCTGCATGACATGCTCACCGGCCTGCCTAACCGCACGTTGCTGGCTGATCGCATTCAACAAGGCATCCAGGCGGTGAACGAGCGGGGCGGTTGCTTTGCCTTGATGTTTATCGACCTGGATGGTTTCAAGCCGGTCAACGATGCCTTTGGCCATCACCTGGGCGACCAGTTGCTGCGCGAGGTCGGCTTGCGCTTGCGCGAGGATTTGCGCAGCCAGGACACCCTGGCCCGCATCGGCGGTGATGAGTTTGTGTTGCTGGTGCAGCTCACCCAGCCCGACGATGCCATGGGCTTGGCCGAGCGCCAGGTGAGCCTGATCAACCGCCCGTTCACGGTGGCCGACCATGAGCTGCAAATCTCGGCCAGCATCGGTATCGCCATGTTCCCGGGCAACGGTAATAACCCCCAGGAACTGCTGATGAACGCCGACGCGGCGATGTATCACGCCAAGGGCATGGGCAAGAACGGCTACAGCTTCTTCGATGTGTCGATGAACACCAACGCGCGCAAACAACTGCAATTGCTGCAAGACCTGCGCAATGCCCTGGAGCAGGGGCAGTTTCGTTTGCATTACCAACCCAAGTTCGACGCTGTCAGTGGCCTTGCCGTGGGGGCCGAGGCGCTGTTGCGCTGGGAGCATCCGCAACAGGGCTTGCTGATGCCCGCTACGTTTATTGCACTGGCGGAGAAAACCGGGCTGATCATTCCCATCGGTGAGTGGGTACTCGATGAAGCCTGCCGCCAGATGCGCGTGTGGTACGCCCAGGGCTATGAGAGCTGGCGCATCGCCGTCAATCTGTCGGCGCTGCAGTTCTGCCATGCCGGGCTGGTCAACAGCGTAGCGGCGGCGCTGGAGCGTCACCACTTGCCGGCCAACAGCCTCACGCTGGAAATCACCGAGACCACCGCCATGAGCGATGCCGATGCGAGCATGACGGTGTTGCAGCAGCTCTCGGACATGGGCGTGGACCTGTCCATCGATGACTTCGGCACCGGTTACTCCAGCCTGATGTACCTCAAGCGCCTGCCGGCCAACGAGTTGAAGATCGACCGCGGTTTTGTGCGTGACCTGGAACACGACAGCGACGACGCGGCCATCGTCTCGGCCATCGTGGCCCTGGGCCAGGCCCTTGGCCTGCGAATAGTCGCTGAAGGCGTGGAGACCGATATGCAGCAGGACTTCCTCACCCGCCTGGGGTGTGACTCCTTGCAAGGTTACTTGTTAGGGCACCCGTTGCCGGCCGACAGCTTCATGGCCAATATCCGGCGCACCGAAGAGCCGGTAGCGCCTGACAAAAGCGTTAAGTGAAAGGTATTCTTGGATCCAACCCTAAACATCCGGTTGAATCAGGAGGCCGCAGCCATGGACAAAGTCGTCATCATCACGGGGGGCAGCCGTGGCATTGGCGCCCAGACAGCATTGCTCGCGGCTCGCCAGGGCTATCGCATCTGCATCAACTACCAGGCGGATGAAGACGCTGCCCACCATGTACTTGATCAGGTCCGCGCATTGGGCGCCCAGGCGATTGCCGTGCGGGCCGATGTCAGCATCGAGGATGAAGTGATCGGCCTGTTCAATCGCGTTGATGCGGAGCTGGGCCGGGTCACCGCGCTGGTCAATAACGCCGGCACCGTGGGGCACAAGTCGCGGGTCGATGAAATGTCCGAGTTTCGTATCCTCAAAATCCTCAAGACCAATGTGTTGGGCCCGATCCTGTGTGCCAAGCACGCGGTGCTGCGCATGTCGCCCCGCCATGGCGGGCAGGGCGGCAGTATCGTCAACGTGTCGTCGGTGGCGGCGCGGCTGGGCTCGCCGGGTGAGTATGTCGACTACGCCGCCTCCAAGGGCGCGCTGGATACCTTCACCATCGGCTTATCGAAAGAGGTCGCAGGTGAGGGTATCCGTGTCAACGCGGTACGCCCTGGCTATATCTTTACCGACTTCCATGCCCTGAGCGGCGACCCGGACCGGGTCAGCAAGCTGGAGTCGGGTATACCCATGGCGCGGGGCGGGCGCCCGGATGAAGTGGCGGAGGCGATTATTTGGTTACTGTCGGACAAGGCGTCGTATTCCACCGGAACATTCATTGACCTGGGCGGTGGCCGTTAAGGCGCTGGCCGATCAGGTCCGCAGCGTGCGCAGCACCTCGTAGCCGTACCAGGAGAACTGCCGGAGCAGGTCGGCTTCGGAGTGCTTCACCACGCCATAGCCGCAGTTGGAAAAACCCTCGATATGGCCATTGCGGCTATCGCTGCCATTGAGGGTTCGATCATCGACGTTATCGAGAAAACGCAGCACTTTATCCAGATCGTAGGCCGCATCAGCTCTGGCCTGCGGGTCTGGATTGGCTTGCGTCCAGTCGCCGACCTGTCGCTTGAGGTCATCGACGACCTGATAGAAATCGCAGCCCTTGAGGAAGTTTTTTGTCACGCTACTGTGTTCGATGATCGCCTCTGCCGAGCGATGAACACCGGCAGGGCGCCCGCTCGGGCCTTTCATCTGGCGCACCTGTTGTTGTTCCGCCCAGTGCATGTAGTGGTGAGGGACGGGAAAAGGCTTCAGGTTAAGGGGGGCACGTGTGGGCAGTGGGCAGTTTTTCCAGGTAATCACGCGGGTCTCTTTATTCGGTCTGTGGAGGCCTCTGAGTCGTTAAGACGCGACGGTAGGTTCCATTTAGAACGAGCGCACAATCCGCCCTAATGTCTCCATGGCCTTCTCCGAGGCTTCGTTCCACGGGCTGCCATAGTTCAAGCGTATGCAGTTTCTGAAGCGCTGGGTCGCGGAAAAGATCGGCCCCGGCGCAATGCTGATGCCCTGGGCCAGGGCCATCTGGAACAACTTCAGCGAGTCGGTCTGCTCCGGCAATTCCAACCACAGGAAATAGCCTCCCGCCGGTTGGCTGACCCGGGTTTGCGCGGGGAAGTAGCGGGCGATGGCCGCCAGCATGGCGCTTTGCTGTTCTTCCAGGGCGTAGCGCAGTTTGCGCAGGTGCCGGTCATAGCCGCCGTGTTGCAGGTAATCGGCAATCGCCGCCTGGGCCGGCATCGATGGGCACAGCGAGGTCATTAGTTTCAGCCGCTCGACCTTCTGTGCAAAGCGCCCGGCGGCGACCCAGCCCACGCGGTAACCCGGCGCCAGGCTCTTGGCAAAAGAGCCGCAGTGCATCACCAGCCCTTCGGTATCGAAGGCCTTGGCCGGTTTCGGCGCTTGTTGCCCGTAATACAGCTCGGCGTAGACGTCATCTTCGATCAACGGCACTTGATGGCTGCGCAGCAGTTGCACCAGCGCCTGTTTTTTCTCTTCAGGCAGCGTGGCGCCCATGGGGTTCTGGAAGCTGGTCATGGTCCAGCAGGCCTTGATCGGATAGCGCTCAAGGCTTTGGGCCAAGGCGTTCAGGTCGATACCGTCACGCGGATGCACCGGAATCTCCACGGCCTTGAGCTTCAGGCGTTCAAGCACTTGCAAGCAGGCGTAGAACGCCGGCGCTTCGATGGCGACCAGGTCGCCCGGTTCGGTCACGGCCTGCAGGCACAGGTTGAGCGCTTCGAGGGCGCCGTTGGTGATCAGCAGTTCCTCCATCGGCAGCATCAGGCCGCCGACCATATAGCGCAGGGCAATCTGACGGCGCAGTTGCGGGTTGCCTGGCGACATGTCGGTGACCACCAGGCGCGGGTCCATTTCGCGGCTGGCACTGGCCAGGGAGCGAGCCAGGCGCGGCAGCGGGAACAGCATGGGGCTGGGGAAGGCCGAGCCGAAGGGCACGGTGTTGGGGTCTTTGATCGAATCCAGTACCGAGAACACCAGCTCACTCACGCCTACATCGGTGGACTCATGCACCTGCTCACTCACCACCGGTTCGGAAAACGGGCTGGGCGCATGGGTGTTGACGAAGTAGCCAGAGCGGGGGCGTGCGCGAATCAGGCCACGACGCTCCAGCAAATAGTAGGCCTGGAACACGGTGGACGGGCTGACGCCGTAGGCCTGGCTGGCATAGCGCACCGATGGCACGCGCTGGCCGGGGCCGAGGACGCCGGAGCGGATCAGTTCTGCGATGTCGTCGGCGAATTTTTCGTAGCGTTTCATGGCGGCCTAATTAGCTTTTTGAATGTGTACGCAGGGCGAACTGTAGGAGCGAGCTTGCTCGCGAAAAACGTCAACGATAACGCGTGTTTCCTGAATGAACGCGGCGCTGGTAAGTTTTTCGCGAGCAAGCTCGCTCCTACAGTTGATTAGCGATTCAAGGGGGCAACGAAGCGGCTGTCGGCAGCGGTATAAATCCACGGCTCATCCACATCCGTCACTTTAAAACGGATAGTCTGAGAACTGCTGGCCGGTGTGTCCGCCAGCAACGCCACCGACACCGGTACATCGACAATTTCCCCGGGCGCCAGGCTGACCTGGGTCTTGCCTTGCAACTGGAAGCCCTCGGTGTCCACCAGTTCCAGGCGGTAGTCCTGGCGCTGCTGGGTCTTGTTGATCACCTTGAGGCTGTAGATGTTCTCGATCAAGCCCTGGCTGTTTTCGCGGAACATACCACGGTCCTTGGTGACATCCAGCGACACCATCGGCCGTTCAATCAGGGCCACCACCAACGCCGCAATCATCACCAGCAGCACGGCACTGTAGCCGATCAGGCGTGGCCGCAGCAGGTGAGTCTTGCCCCCCTGCAATTGATGCTCACTGGTGTAACTGACTAAACCACGGGCATAGCCCATTTTGTCCATGATCGAATCACAGGCGTCGATGCAGGCCGCGCAGCCGATGCATTCCATTTGCAGGCCGTCGCGGATGTCGATGCCGGTGGGGCATACCTGCACGCACAGTTGGCAGTCGATGCAATCGCCCAGGCCAACCTCGGCTGGCTGCACGTCACGTTTACGCGGGCCACGCTGCTCGCCACGGGCGGCGTCGTAGGAAATGGTCAGGGTGTCTTTATCAAACATCACACTCTGGAACCGTGCATAGGGGCACATGTGCATACACACCGCTTCGCGTAGCCAGCCGGCATTGATGTAGGTGGCGCCGGTGAAAAACAGTACCCAGAACAGGCTCACACCGCCCATCTGCCACGTCAGCAATTCAGCGGCCAAGGGGCGGATCGGGGTGAAATAGCCTACAAACGTCAGCCCGGTCAACACACTGATACCCAGCCACATCGTGTGTTTGGCCGAGCGCCGTGCCAGCTTGTTCAGGCTCCAGGGCGCGGCCTGCAGTTTGATGCGCTGGTTGCGTTCACCCTCGGTGACCTTTTCACACCACATGAACAGCCAGGTGAACGAGCTTTGCGGGCAGGTGTAGCCGCACCAGACGCGGCCGGCAAACACCTTGATTGCAAAGAGGCCGAAGGCACAGATGATCAACAGCGCCGAGAGCAGGATGAAGTCCTGAGGCCAGAACGTCGCACCAAAGATATGAAATTTGCTCTCGGCCAGGTCCCACAGTACGGCTTGGCGCCCACCCCAGTTCAGCCACACGGTGCCGAAAAAAGCCAGGAACAGCAGGCCGGCACCGGCCACGCGCAAGGTGCGAAACAGGCCGGTAAAACTGCGGGTATGGATCAGGTTGTCGCTGGATTTGGCCTTCACCTTCTTTGGGTGAATGGGCTCAAAGGTTTCCACGGTTGGGATTCGTTCGCTCATGGTCGTTCGCTCATCAGCCTCCATCAGGCCGATGAACTATGGGCGACGGGCTGTTTGCATAACAGACTCAGGTTGAGTGATAAAAAGCGGATCAGATAGGTTTGGCGCGTTCGTGTGCGTCAATGTGCTGCACCCCCAGGGCATAGGGGTGCAGGGATTCATTGGATTCGATGATACAGATCAATCAAATCACCGAACCAGGCTCTTGCGCCTTCACATGGTTACGGCCATCCGTGGCCCCTTCAACCGTCAGCGCGTCGGCTTCGGCTTCAGTGATATAGATCCGCTCGCCCGCCAGGTCCACATAGGACATGGCTTTGTCATTGTCGGTAAGGATCTTCACGCGGGTGGCTGGCAGGCTTTGCTCCTGGCCGTCCACGCCGAGCGTGAAGTAGCACAAATGGTTGTCGATGCGAAGGGTCATGGCGATCTCCTTTCTATGGGCTATATAGCCTTAGGCGGCACCTATGGAGGCAGGTTCCAGGCAACTGACTGGCGGTCTGCGCTGTCCACCCTTTATCTATCCATAATAAAAAGGAGCGCATCCATGGACGCCTGGTGGCATCTGGTATGGCAAACCCTGCAAGCCGAATTCGCCGACATCGGCGATGCCCGGCAACTCACCCAAGTGACCGTGCGCCTGCTGATCGCGGCGATCCTCGGCGGCATCCTGGGGTTTGAACGTGAGCACAAGGGCAAGGCGGCCGGGGTGCGCACCCATATGCTGGTGGCACTGGGCGCCGCGCTGTTTGTGCTGGTGCCGCAGATGTCCGGCAACCAGGCAGATGCCATGAGCCGTGTGGTTCAGGGGGTGATTGCGGGCATTGGCTTCCTCGGTGCTGGCACCATCCTCAAGGGCAAGGAAGACGAGGAGGGCCAGCATGTGAAGGGCCTGACCACGGCGGCCGGGTTGTGGATGACCGCCGCCATTGGCGTGGCGGCGGGCATGGGCCGTGAATCGACCGCGGTACTCAGTACCCTGCTGGCCCTGGCGGTGTTCAGCATCATGCCCAGAATCGTCAAAATGTTGGATAAATGATGCCGCATTATGGATCACTGGATGCTTGGCGAATGCCAGGCTTGGATCCCTATTACTGGCGGCATAGTCGTCGGCGGCTCCTCCACGGGCGGTGGGTCGTTTTCCGGCGGTTCTTTCTCCGGAACGGGCGCCGGTTCGCCGGGCGGCAGCGGCGGGTTGTCGATATTCGGATCTTCAGGTTCCGGGGGGATCGGGATATTCATCGGTGTGGCCTCCTTTGTGCTTTGCTCTAGCGGTGGACCGCGGCCTGGGGCAATTGATTCCCTGCCCAGTGGCGGCATATCCACCTGAACTTTTGCTGCGCGCCCAGGCTCGGACCTTAAACGGCCACGCTCGGGGAGAGCGCCGCCGCCTTTGAATTCGGATCAAGCCAAGAGCGTCCACAGGGCGTAAGGGGAAGATGCTCGATGACTGCTGAAACACTGGTTCCAGAAGACTCCGTGCTGCCGCTGTCCCAGGCGCTGCTGTTACCCAGGATCGCGATCGAAAGCACCATGCCGGTCATCGACAACGGTGAGTTTGCCGTCAAGGCAGTGGTGGGCCAGCGGGTCCATGTGACCAGCAAAGTATTCGCCGATGGCCACGATAAACTCGCGGTGTTGATCCGCTGGCGCGCGCTGGGAGATGAAAGCTGGCACAGCGTGGTCATGCTGGATATCGGCAACAATGGTTGGGAGGGCGCGTTTACTGTCGCCCGCCAAGGCCGCCATGAGTACTGTATCGAAGCCTGGATCGACACCTTTGCCAGCTTTTGTTACGAACTGTGCAAGAAGCATGAAGCTGGCGTGCCAGTCAGCCTCGAGCTGCAGGAGGGCCGCAGCCTGGTGTTGCAGGCCGCCCAGCGCAGTGACAATGAACTGCGTGACCGCTTGATGTTGTTGCACCATGAGCTCTCCGGCCTGCTGGAAACCGAGCAGGTGGCGTTGTTCCTGCACGAAGACAGTGCACACCTGATGACCCAGGCCGACCATCGTGCCTATTTGAGCGTCAGCCCCGCGTACCCGATTGACGTGGAGCGTGAGGCCGCACAATTTGCCAGCTGGTACGAGCTGTTTCCGCGCTCGATCACCGACGATCCGGCGCGCCACGGCACGTTTAACGACGTGCATGCGCGTTTGCCGATGATCCATGACATGGGTTTTGACGTGCTGTACTTTCCGCCGATTCACCCCATCGGCCGTAGCCATCGCAAGGGTAAGAACAACTCACTCACCGCCGGCCCCGATGATCCCGGCAGCCCTTATGCCATTGGCAGTGAGGAGGGCGGTCACGAGGCGATCCACCCGCAGTTGGGCACGCGCGATGATTTTCGCCGGCTGGTCCAGGCCGCTGCCGACCACGGCCTGGAAATCGCCCTGGACTTCGCGATCCAGTGCTCCCAGGACCACCCTTGGCTCAAGCAGCATCCGGGCTGGTTCAATTGGCGCCCGGACGGCACGATCAAGTACGCAGAAAACCCGCCGAAAAAGTATCAGGACATCGTCAACGTCGATTTCTACGCGGCCGATGCCATCCCGAGCCTGTGGACCGAACTGCGCGATATCGTGGTGGGTTGGGTGGAAGAGGGCGTGAAGACCTTTCGCGTCGACAACCCGCACACCAAGCCGCTGCCGTTCTGGCAATGGCTGATCAGCGACGTGCGCGCCAAGTACCCGGAGGTGATCTTCCTCGCCGAAGCCTTCACCACCCCGGCGATGATGGCGCGCCTGGGCAAGGTCGGCTATTCCCAGAGCTACACCTACTTCACCTGGCGCAACACCAAGGCTGAGCTGAGCGAGTACCTCACCCAACTGAACCAGTCGCCCTGGCGTGAGTGCTACCGCCCGAACTTCTTCGTCAATACGCCGGACATCAACCCCGGTTTCCTGCATGAATCCGGCCGAGCAGGCTTCCTGATCCGCGCCGCGCTGGCCACCATGGGCTCGGGGCTATGGGGGATGTATTCAGGCTTTGAGTTGTGCGAAGCCGCGCCGGTGCCGGGCAAAGAGGAATACCTGGACTCGGAGAAGTACGAGATACGCCCCCGCGACTTCACTGCGCCCGGCAACATCATCGCCGAGATCGCCCAGCTCAACCGCATCCGCCGCCAGAACCCGGCGTTGCACACGCACCTGGGGCTCAAGCTCTACAACGCCTGGAACGACAACATCCTGTATTTCGGCAAGCGCAGCGAAGACGGCAGCAATTTCATTCTGGTCGCCGTCAACCTCGACCCCCACAACGCCCAGGAAGCTCACTTCGAATTGCCACTGTGGGAGATGGGCTTGCCCGACGATGCCCAGACCCAGGGCGAAGACTTGATGAACGGCCACCGCTGGACCTGGTACGGCAAGACCCAATGGACCCGGCTGGAACCGCAGATGCCGTTCGGCATCTGGCGCATCAGCACATCCTGAGTGCTCGTTCCCACGCTCTGCGTGGGAACGTCTCACTTGACGCTCTGCGTCGCGCTTGGGACGCGGAGCGTCCGGGGCTGCGTTCCTACGCGGAGCGTGGGAACGATCCTCGAGAACTTTGTATTTTCAGGAGTTTGCAATGGCCAAGAAACCCAAGGCAGCCACCTTTATCAAAGACCCGCTCTGGTACAAAGACGCGGTGATCTACCAGGTTCACGTCAAATCCTACTTCGACTCCAACAACGACGGCATTGGTGACTTTGCCGGGCTGATCGCCAAACTCGACTACATCGCCGACCTGGGCGTGAACACCATCTGGCTGCTGCCGTTCTACCCCTCGCCGCGTCGTGATGACGGCTACGACATTGCCGAATACCGCGGCGTGCACAGCGACTACGGGACGATGGCCGACGCCAAGCGCTTTATTGCCCAAGCCCACCAACGCGGGCTGCGCGTGATCACTGAACTGGTGATCAACCACACCTCCGACCAGCACCCTTGGTTCCAGCGTGCGCGCAAGGCCAAGCCAGGCTCGGCCGCACGGGACTTCTACGTGTGGTCGGACGATGACCAGAAGTACGACGGCACGCGCATTATTTTCCTCGACACCGAAAAGTCCAACTGGACCTGGGACCCGGTGGCCGGCCAGTACTTCTGGCACCGCTTTTACTCGCACCAGCCCGACCTCAACTTCGATAACCCGCAGGTCATGAAAGCCGTGCTGTCGGTGATGCGCTATTGGCTCGACCTGGGCATCGACGGCCTGCGCCTGGACGCGATTCCCTACCTGATCGAACGGGATGGCACCAACAACGAAAACCTCGCCGAAACCCACGACGTCCTCAAGCAGATCCGCGCCGAGATCGACGCCCATTACCCCGACCGCATGCTGCTGGCCGAAGCCAACCAATGGCCGGAAGATACGCAACTGTACTTTGGCGACAGAAAGGGCGACGACGGCGATGAATGCCATATGGCATTCCACTTCCCACTGATGCCGCGCATGTACATGGCGTTGGCCCAGGAAGATCGCTTCCCCATCACCGACATTCTGCGCCAGACCCCGGAGATTCCTGCCAATTGCCAGTGGGCAATTTTCCTGCGCAACCATGATGAGCTGACCCTGGAAATGGTCACCGACAAAGAGCGCGACTACCTGTGGAACTACTACGCTGCAGATCGCCGGGCCCGCATCAACCTGGGCATTCGACGGCGCCTGGCGCCGCTGGTGGAGCGTGATCGTCGGCGGGTGGAACTGCTTAACAGCTTGTTGCTGTCGATGCCGGGCACGCCGACCTTGTACTACGGCGATGAAATCGGCATGGGCGACAACATCTACCTGGGCGACCGTGACGGCGTGCGCACGCCCATGCAATGGTCCATCGACCGCAATGGCGGTTTTTCCCGTGCCGACCCGGCCAGCCTGGTGCTGCCGCCGATCATGGACCCGCAATACGGCTACCAGTCGGTCAACGTCGAGACCCAGGCCCAGGACCCGCACTCATTGCTCAACTGGACCCGGCGCATGCTCGCAGTGCGCAAACAGTCCAAGGCGTTTGGCCGTGGCAGCCTGAAAATGCTCTCGCCGACCAACCGGCGCATCCTGGCCTATACCCGTGAATACACCGGTGAAGACGGCCACACCGAGATCATCCTGTGCGTGGCCAACGTGTCGCGCAGCGCCCAGGCGGCGGAGCTGGACCTGTCGGCCTTTGCCGGCATGGTGCCGGTGGAGATGCTCGGCGGTAATGCCTTCCCGCCGATCGGCCAGCTGAATTTCCTGCTGACCCTGGCGCCCTATGGTTTCTATTGGTTCGTGCTGGCCGCGGAAAACCAGATGCCCAGCTGGCATGTGGAACCGGCGCAAAGCATGCCTGACTTCACCACTTTGGTACTGAAAAAACGCATGGAAGAGTTACTGGAAGAACCTTGCCGCACCAGCCTGGAGCACACTTCACTGCCGGCCTGGCTGCCCAAGCGTCGCTGGTTTGCCGGCAAAGACACGGCAATCGACACGGTGCGCATCGCCTACGGCGTGCGTTTTGGCGACCCGCAGCAGCCGGTGTTGCTCAGTGAGATCGAAGTGACCAGTGCTGGCCAGGTCAACCGTTACCAACTGCCCTTGGGCTTCCTTGGCGAAGACCAGTTCACCAGCGCCTTGCCCCAGCAATTGGCGTTGGCCCGAGTGCGACGTACCCGGCAGGTAGGGTTAGTAACCGATGCCTTCAGCCTTGAGCATTTTATCCTTGAGGTGATCCAGGCCATGCAGGCCGGTACCGTGCTGAGTACCCCTGACGGCGATCTGCGGTTTGAGGCGACTGAACACTTGGCCGCGCTGCAACTGACCCGTGAATCGCCGGTGCGTTATCTGTCTGCCGAGCAGTCCAACAGCTCGGTGGTGGTCGGTGACAGCCTGGTGCTCAAGCTGATTCGTAAAGTCAGCGCCGGTGTGCACCCGGAGCTGGAAATGAGCGCCTACCTGACCGCCGCCGGCTACCCGAACATTTCGCCGCTGCTGGGCTCTATGAGCCGCCGCGACGGGCAGGGGCAGGACAACCTGCTGATGATCGCCCAGGGTTACCTGAGCAACCAGGGCGATGCCTGGAGCTGGACCCAGAACAACCTGGAGCGGGCGATCCGCGATGAGCTGGCCGACGCGATCTCTGAACAGGAACAGCACTACAACGCCCTCGGTGAGCTGGCGGATTTTGCCGGTTTGCTCGGTCAGCGCCTGGGTGAAATGCACGTGGTCTTGGGCGCGCCAACGAGCGATAAAGCCTTCAAGCCCGAAGTCACCACGGCCAAGGACGCCCAAGCCTGGGCCAAGGATGTCGGCGCTCAGATCGACCGTGCCCTGCAGTTGCTCAAGCTTCATCAAAGCCAGTTGAACCCCGCCGACCAGGCGTTGGTCAGTGAATTACTGGCGCAGAAAAAAGCCATCGCGGCGCATGTTCAGGCGTTGGCCAAAGCCACGGCGGGCGGGTTGCGCATTCGCGTCCACGGTGACTTGCACCTGGGCCAGGTATTGGTGGTCAAGGGCGATGCCTACTTGATCGACTTCGAAGGCGAGCCGGCGCGGCCGCTGCATGAGCGGCGCGGCAAGCACAGCCCTTATAAGGATGTGAGCGGTGTGCTGCGTTCCTTCGATTATGCGGCGGCCATGGCGCTGAATGTGCAAGGGGTGGATCACACGCCAGAAGCGAACGCGGCGCGCAAGCGAGTGACCGACCGCTACCTGAATGAAGCTCGCGTAGCATTTACCCAGGCTTATCAGGCCGCTGCGTCTACACTGGCGCATGACTGGCAGGATGCCAACGGCCACGACGCAGCGCTGACCTTGTTCAGCCTGGAAAAGGCCGCGTACGAAGTGGCCTACGAAGCAGAAAACCGCCCGACCTGGCTGCCGGTGCCCCTGCAAGGGCTGCACGGCTTGCTGAGCGGGCTGACACCTATATCTAAACCTGTACGCGGTGGGGAGACGTCATGAGTTTTACACAGAGAGAACCGCTGCAGCCCAAGTTGACTGCATTGCCGGCGTCCAAGGACGTCGATGCGCTGGTGCGCGCCGAGCACCCCGATCCTTTTTCGATCCTGGGGCCCCATGATGACGAGCAGGGCGGCCAGTTTATCCGTGCGTTCCTGCCGGAGGCCCTGAGTGTTCAGGTGCTGGCGCGTGACACGGGCGAGCCGTTTGGCAGCCTCGACGCCACCCAGGTGCCGGGCCTGTTTGTCGGGCACTTCAGCACTCGCCAGCCCTACCTGCTGAAAATCCAGTGGGCCGGCGGCGAACAGATCACCGAAGACCCTTACAGCTTCAGCCAATTGCTGTTGGGGGAAATGGACCTGTACCTGTTTGCCGAAGGCAATCACCGTGACCTGGGCAACTGCCTGGGGGCGCAGGTGGTCAGCGTCGACGGCGTGCAGGGCGTGCGCTTTGCCGTCTGGGCGCCGAACGCACGGCGGGTTTCGGTGGTGGGCGACTTCAATATCTGGGACGGGCGCCGTCATCCGATGCGCCTGCGCCATCCATCGGGCGTGTGGGAAATCTTCATTCCGCGCCTGCAGCCGGGCGCAGCTTATAAGTACGAAATTCTCGGCGCCCACGGCATTTTGCCGCTCAAGGCCGACCCCGTGGCGCTGGCCACCCAACTGCCGCCGGACACCGCTTCCAAGGTCGCCGCACCTTTGCAAGTGGATTGGCAGGACCATGAGTGGATGCAATCGCGGGGCGACAAGCAGAAATCCACCGCGCCGTTGTCGATCTACGAGCTGCATGTGGGGTCCTGGCAGTGCGAGTTGGACGAGGCCGGTGAAGTGGCCCGTCAATATGGTTGGCGCGAACTGGCCGAGCGGCTGATTCCTTACGTTCAACAATTGGGCTTCACCCATATCGAACTGATGCCGATCATGGAGCACCCCTTTGGTGGCTCCTGGGGCTATCAGGCATTATCCCAGTTTGCCCCCAGCGCACGCTTTGGCTCGCCGGAAGACTTTGCCTGGTTCGTCAATGCCTGCCATCAGGCCGATATCGGTGTGATCCTCGACTGGGTGCCGGCGCATTTCCCCACCGATACCCACGGTCTGGCGCAATTTGACGGTACCGCGCTGTATGAATACGCCAACCCCCTGGAAGGCTTTCACCAGGACTGGGACACGCTGATCTACAACCTGGGCCGCACCGAGGTCCACGGTTTCATGCTCGCGTCGGCTTTGCATTGGCTCAAGCATTTCCATGTGGACGGCCTGCGCGTGGACGCCGTGGCCTCCATGCTGTATCGCGATTATTCGCGCAAGGCCGGTGAATGGGTGCCCAACCGCCATGGCGGTCGCGAGAACCTGGAAGCCATCGACTTCTTGCGGCACCTGAACGACGTGGTCGCCCTTGAAGCGCCGGGCGCCTTGGTGATTGCCGAGGAGTCCACGGCCTGGCCGGGCGTCAGCCAGCCGACCCAACAGGGTGGCCTGGGCTTCAACTACAAATGGAACATGGGCTGGATGCACGACTCCTTGCATTACATCCAGCAAGACCCGGTGTACCGCGCCCATCATCACAACGAGCTGAGTTTCGGGCTGGTGTATGCCTGGTCCGAGCGCTTTATCCTGCCGATTTCCCATGATGAGGTGGTGCACGGCAAGCACTCGCTGATCGACAAGATGCCCGGCGACCGCTGGCAGAAATTTGCCAACCTGCGCGCCTACCTCAGTTTTATGTGGATGCATCCGGGCAAGAAGCTGCTGTTCATGGGTTGCGAGTTTGGCCAATGGCGCGAGTGGAACCACGACCAGCAACTGGATTGGTATTTGCTGCAATACCCCGAGCACCGTGGCGTGCAGAAGCTGGTGGGCGACCTGAACCGCCTGTACCGCGAAGAGCCTGCGTTGCACGAACAGGACGATGCGCCCCAGGGCTTCCAATGGCTGATCGGTGACGACGCGATCAACAGCGTCTACGCCTGGCTGCGCTGGAGCAAGGATGGCAAACCGGTGTTGGTGGTTGCCAACTTCACCCCGGTGCCCCGCGAAGGCTACGCGGTCGGTGTGCCGTTTGGCGGGCGCTGGAGTGAGGTGATCAACAGTGATGCCGACACCTACGCCGGCTCCAATTACGGTAACGGTGGCGCCGTGTTTACCCAGGATGAGCCGCGCCATGGGCAACCGGTGTCGCTGTCGCTGAACTTGCCGCCCTTGGGTGTGCTGATTTTGCGGCCCGAGGAGCCTGAAACGCTCTAGCGCGGCGGATGCTGCTGTTCGGCTTGCTGGCAAGGTGCCACAATGGCGCTTTGTCGTCGCCGTTCACACAGGCAAATCCCATGAATAGCCTCGGGCAAGATCAGGGTCACCAAATCGAAGAGCAGGTGCGAACCGACCGTTTGCACCAGCTGTTTCGTCAATCATTCTCCGCTATCTTCGGCAGCTACCTGGGCGCCGTCATGCTCTGCTGGCTGTGCTGGGACCGGTTCGATCATCAGGTCATCCTGGTGTGGCTGGTACTGCTGGCGGGCTCGTCATTGGTGCGCCTGCATTTGTTCGTGCAATGGTTTCGCTGCCCGGACGCGGGGCGTACACCCGCCCGTTGGGAACGCCGCTACTGGGTCACGCTGATGCTGTCGGCGGGGATCTGGGGCGGCGGGGCGCTGGCGGTGATGCCGGTCGATGACCGTTTATCCCAGGTGTTGGTGATGCTGTTTACCGTGGGCATGTCGGTCAGCGCGGTGTCCTGTTATTCGGCTTATCGTTACATGACGCTGGGTTCCATGGCGCTGGTGTTGCTTCCCTGTACGGTATGGATGCTGCTCCAGCCCTCACCGATGCAAGTCGGCGTGGCGCTGGCGGTGCTGGTGTTTGCCTCGTTTGTGGTCGGGGCGACGCACAAACTCTCCGATGCCCTGGAGAAAGCCTTTCGCCTGACGCGGCAGATGGAGCGCGCTCATCATATTTCCACCCGTGCCGCCCAGACCGATGAGCTGACCGGGCTGATGAATCGTCGGGCGTTTTACGAGCAGGCCCAGTTGCTGTACGCGCAGTGCCTGCGCGAGCAGCAGCCGTTGTGTGCGTTGATGATGGACATGGACCACTTCAAAGCCATCAATGACACCTATGGCCACCAAGTCGGTGACCAGGTGTTGCGCCAGATTGGCGCAGTGATCAGCGCATCCTTTCGCCAGACCGATATCTACGGTCGCCTGGGAGGCGAGGAGTTTGCGGTGTTGCTGCCCAATACCTCATTGGAGACCGCGCGCGGCATTGCCGAGCAGTTGATCCAGAAAATTGGTGACTTGCCCGCCGACCCGGTCCAGGGGGTGAGCGCCAGCCTGGGCGTGGCGTCCACCCACGCTCAGCATCTGGATTTGAACGGCTTGATGAACAGCGCCGACAAGGCCCTGTACCAGGCCAAGGCATCGGGCCGCAATCAGGTGGCGGTCGTCGACTGATCCTTGCACATCGCCTTTGCCAGCACCCGCGCAACCTGGTCGGCGGAGTAGGGCTTGGCGAGGAATTCAAAGCCTTCATAGCCGCTGTCCGCCAGTTCCTCACTGTAGCCGGAGACGAGTACCACGGGCAGGTCCGGGCGGCGCTGGCGCAGCAGCTTGGCCATGGCCACGCCGGTCATGCCGGGCATCACCACGTCGGAGAAAATCGCGTCAAACCCCTGAACGTCATTGCCGGCGAGATTGAGCGCCTGTTCGGCATTGGTCGCCCAGGTGGTCTGGTAACCCAGGTCCTTGAGGATCTGGCTGGCGAAGCGTCCCACCTCAAGGTTGTCCTCGACGATCAGCACATGCTGATGAGCCGCCTCTTGCGGCGCAGGCAGGTCTGCATGCGGGTCTTGATCCGGCGCCGCTTCGCCTTCGACTTGCGGCAGGTACAAGGTAAACACCGTGCCGTGGCCCAGGGTGCTGGCCACATCGATATTGCCGCCTGACTGCTTGGCAAAGCCGAATACCTGCGACAGGCCAAGGCCCGTGCCTTTGCCCACGGCCTTGGTGGTGAAGAACGGCTCGAAGATGCGCTCGAAGGTATCGCTGGGAATCCCGGTGCCGGTATCGGCCAGGGAGATCGCGATGTAGGGCATGCACGACTCGGCATCCCCGCGGATACGTGGCAGCGTTTGCTGCCCGGCGACCTTCAGAGTCAGGGTACCCTGGCCGTCCATCGCATCGCGGGCGTTGAGGGCGATGTTGATCAGCGCGGTTTCGAACTGGCTGGGGTCGATGCGCGCATAGCAGGGCTGATCAGGCAATTGCACCTGCACATGAATGCGCGCGCCGGTGACGCTTTCGAGCATCTCGCCGATGTTCTGCACGCGCTGGCCGACATCGAACACCTGCGGGTTCAACGGTTGGCGACGGGCAAAGGCGAGCAGTTGGCTGGTGAGCTTGCTGGCCCGCTCCACGGTGTCGGACACCGCGCACATATAACGTTGCCGACGCTCTTCGGACAGGCCCGGTTGGCGCAGGAAATCCACGGATGAGCGGATAATGGTCAGCAGGTTGTTGAAGTCATGGGCGACGCCACCGGTCAGTTGGCCGATGGCCTCAAGTTTTTGTGACTGGCGCAGTGCAGCTTCGGCTTCGGCCAGCGCACGGGTACGCTCATTCACGCGCTGCTCGAGGTTGGCATTGAGTTCCGCATAGGCGGCCAGGCCCTTACGCACGGCGGCGTCGGCGCGCACGCGCTCGATGTGCGCCCAGGAACGCTCGGTGACTTCGCCCAACAGCGCGATGTCGTAGGACGACCAAAAACGCGGCACTTTGTCGTGTACGGCCATCAGGGCGGTGAGCCGCCCGTCTTTGATCAAGGGCATGCAAATAGTGGCTGTCACACCGAGCGCCTGGAAGCTTGCGGCATCATGGGGCGGCAACTCGATCAGGTTATTGCGTATCACCAGTGGCTCGCCGGCACGCAAGCAGTTGACGGCGCACTCGCCAAACGCCGCCAGGCTGTAATGGCCGATGATGCTCGGCGAGCCTTGCGCCGACCAGTCGCCGCGAATGGAGAAGCCGTCTTGATCTTCGTCCATGTCGGCGTAGGCGCAGATGGATACCTGCAGGTGCTGGGCCAACAAACGGGTGGTCGACGTCATGATGGTTTCGGCGTCGGTGGCGTTGGTCACGCAGTTGCTAATGGCGTCCAGCACTTCAAGACGACGGGCCAGGAACACCGTGGCAGTGGTTTCGGTCACCGTGTCGAGCAGACCGACCACCACGCCCTGGGCGTTGCGAATCGGGCTGTAGCAAAAGGTGAAATAGGCTTGTTCCGGCGCTTCGTTGCGTTGGATCAACAGCGGGAAGTTTTCGATATAGGTGGCGTGCCCGTCGAACGCAGCGTCGGCGATAGGGCTGATATCGTCCCACACCTCGTGCCAGATCTCGTTGAACGGGCGGCCCAAAGCGTCGGGTTTGCTGCCCAGGATCGGCGTGAACGCGTCGTTGTAGAGGGTAATCAACTGAGGCCCCCAGACGATGGCCTGGGGGAAACTTGACGCGAAGGACAGCGCAACGGTTGTCTTCAACACATCGGGCCAGTGCTCAAGCGGCCCCAGGGGCGTATTGGCCCAATCATGCTGACGAACCCGCTCTGCCATTTCGCTGCTGCCTTGCAGCCAATTCATCATTGGGTTCACACCTTGCTTGCCACGCATTGTTTAGCTTTGAAGAGTCACACCGACTAGCAACAGACCGGAATGACCGCATTCAGTTCAGCGCGATTATCTCCCTGATAGCACTTTGATTTCATTGTCTATTTGCACGCCGTCATCATTGGCCGGGTTGGGCCGGCGCCCAACCTTCATTGCGTGCCGAATAACCCCGTCCAATAGATGCCCGCGTCACTCTTGGGGTCCATCGCGTAGGCGGCGCCCAAATCGCGAAATTGCGGGTTCATCAGGGTGGCGCAGTGGCCGGGGCTGGCGAGCCAACCGTCGACGACCTTGCGCGGCGTGTCGAGGCCGGCGGCGATGGTTTCGCCGATGTTCTTCGCGATATACCCGGCCAGTTCGGCGCGGTCACCGGGTGTACGCCCGTCGTGGTCCAGGTGGTCGAAGAAGTTGCCGTTGGCCATGTTGCGCGTGTGGCTGTTGGCCGCGCTGGCCAGCGTGTCGTTCCACGACAGCGGTGTGGTCGCGGTGAACGCCTGGCTGCCGCACTGGCGCGGCTCGGCACGCGCGGTGTTGATCAGGTCGAGCAGTTTTCTCCCTTCGGTCTGCCAGTCGCCCAGGCCACTGGTCAGCAGCGGGCGGGCCAGCACGATGCGCCAGTCCTGGCCGCTGTTGCTGACGCCGATGTCGACAAATTGCGGATCGAGCACTACGCGGCAGAAGCTCTCGCGTACCGCTTTCATCGCAGCCTCGGCGTCTTTGGGCCCGGACAGGCTGATGGCCTGCACGTTCACCATTGGGTACGCAGCCCGCGCCAGCGACTGCTGCAAATCGCCGACATTGGAGGCCGGCAATACCAGCCGTGTGTCGCTGGCCAGCGGTGGCAGCTCCTGGGAGCCCTGGTCACCGCAGCGTTGTACCTGGCTGCGGTATTGGTTGATCTGTTGGACTAACTGACTTTCTTCATTCGCCATCGCGCTGGCGCAGAACACCGTAGTGGCGGCCAGCGTCGTAAGACCCATCATCAATGACAGAACGCGCATGGACGTTACCCTTGAGCTTGAAAGTGCCCATGATGCGCGATCCAGGTGCATCCATGCACCCGTTGGTCCGAACTTTTTTGCTCAGTTCTTGAATGCCGAGTGTTTCGCGCCCTGATCGCAGAGGGCAAACACCACCACCAACAAGGCAGAAATCGCCAGGATCACCACCACACCATCGGTGGAGTGGGTGGCCGAGGCCGCTACCATCGACAGTGCGCCCAGCGGTGCCAGGCCACCAGCAATGGCGGTGCCGATTTCGCGCCCGGTGCCAAAGCCCGAAGACCGCGTTTGCGTCGGGAACTGCCGGCTCAGGAACGAGCCCTGGGGCGCAAACATCATCGGCGCGAGGATCCCGGTGCCCACACCGATGGCGAGGTAGATCATCAGGCTTTCACCACTGTTGAGCAGGGCCAGGAACGGGTAGGCGAACAACAGCGAGCACAGCCCGCCGAGCATCAGTACGGTCTTGCTGCTCCACTTGTCACACAGCCAGCCAAAGCAGGGCACGGCGACGATGGCCACTAGGCTGGCGATGGTCACCGACAGCGAGGTGACATGCACATCCACGCCTTTGAACTGTGTCAGGTACGCCAGGGAGAAGGTCTTGAAGATGTAGCTCAGGGCGTTGTAGCCAATCGCGACAAAAAACACCACGGCGAGGCCCTTGAGGTCGTTCTTGAACAAGGCTTTGAGGGGGGATGGCTTGGCCTTGGCTTTTTCCGTGCTCAGCGCTTCGAACTGCGGAGTTTCGGGAATGCTGTTGCGCACCCACAGGCCGACGCCCACCAGCACGATGCTGCAGATAAACGGAATGCGCCAGCCGCCAGCCAGCAGGAACTCGTTGCCGTTGATGGTCAGCAGGTAAATGGTCAGCGAGGACAGCAACAGGCCCAGGTTCAGGCCCAATGCCGGCCAGGCGCCCTGGCTGCCACGCTTGCCCTGGGAGGCGTGTTCGTAGGAGGTGACCGCCGCGCCCGACAGCTCGGCTCCTGCGCCCAGGCCCTGGATGATGCGGATAAACACCAGCAGGATCGGCGCCCATATGCCGATGGAGGCGTAGCTGGGGATCAAGCCGATTAAGGTGGTGCACACGCCCATCAGGCAGAAGGTCAGCACCAGCACTTGCTTGCGCCCGAACTTGTCGCCCAGGTAACCAAACAGGATGCCGCCGAAAGGGCGGGCGATAAAGCCGATGGCAAAGGTCGAAAAGGCCATCAGCGTGGCAGTCTTCGGGTCGCTGTTATCGAAGAAGATCTTCGAAAACACAATCGCCGCCATGGTGGCGTACAGGTAAAAGTCGTACCACTCCAGCATCGAGCCGAAGATGGTGGCGGCGGCGACTTTGCGCAGGCGCTTGCGGGTTTGTTCGGGCGTTTCGGTACCGGGGATGGAGGCGGATGCCGACATGCTGGACTTCCTTCTGGGTCTTTGTAGTTATTGTTGGGTGAACGGGCGGTGCGGTCTTACTGGGGGTGGAACAGGCGGTCGGCGATCATCGCGCCGATGGGCATGGCTGAGGTGGCGGCCGGCGAGGGCGCATTGCACACATGCAGCATTCGTGAGGTTTGGGCGAACAGAAAGTCGTGCACCAAGCTGCCGTCGCGCATCACTGCCTGGGCACGGATACCGGCCTCGTAGGGCAGCAGGTCATCGAGGGTCAGGGACGGGCAGTACTTGCGGCACTGCTCCAGGTAGCCGGACTTGAATAAGGAGTTCTTCATCTCGGTGGTGCCCGAACCGAGGTTTTGCCAGAGGGTTTTCCAGAAACCCGGGAAGCTGGCGTACTGCGCCACGTCGCGCCAGTTCACCGAGAACTTGCGGTAGTTCTCGCGGCCAAGGCCCAGCACGGCATTCGGGCCGACGGTGACGCTGCCGTCGATCATGCGGGTCAGGTGTACGCCGAGGAAGGGCAGCTCCGGGTCGGGGATCGGGTAGATCAGATGGTTGACGATGTTGTTCTTTGCGGCAGGCAGGCGGAAGTATTCGCCACGAAACGGGATGATCTGATGCTCGATGCGGATACCGGCCAGGCGCGCCAGGCGGTCTGACTGCAGGCCGGCGCACACCACCAAATGGCGGGCCTGCCAGGCCTCGCCCTCGGTGTTGACGGTGACCGTATCGGTGTTTTCGTGGATGGCAGTGACGGTGCGTTCCAGGCAGATCTGCCCACCGTTGCGACGAATCACCTGGGCCATGGTCTCGCACACCTGGCGGTAATCCACAATCCCGGTGGCATCGAGAAACAAGCCGCCGAGGCCGACGATGTTCGGTTCACGCTGGCACAGTTGTTCGGCATTCAAGCGCTCGACCTGCATGCCATTGAGCTGGGCACGGGCGTACAGCGCTTCCATGCGTTGCATTTCCAGCGGGCTTGAGGCCACCAGCAGCTTGCCGCACACCTCGAATTTGATCCCGTGTTCGCGGCAGAACTGCTTGGTGGCTTCGGCGCCGCGCTTGCACAAATCGGCCTTGAGGCTGCCGGGCGCGTAGTAGATGCCGGCATGGATCACGCCGCTGTTGTGGCCGGTCTGGTGTTTGGCCAGCACCGACTCTTTTTCCAGGATCACCAGCGACGCGCCAGGTTGGCGCTCGAGCAGTTCCATGGCGGTGGCCAGGCCGACGATGCCGCCGCCGATAATGCAAAAGTCATGAATCATTGCAGGGTTACCTAAGGCTGAACATTTCAGTCTGCTTATCAGGTTGTCAGACTAATGTTTTTGTTAAAAAAATGGCGTGTCCGGGGACACGCTGCAAACAGAACGGATCAATTCGTGGTCGGTAATTCCAGTTGCAGGCGCCGCGCCGCGGCACGCAGGTGCGCCTCGGCACAGGCAGCAGCACATTGGGCGTCGCCATCGGCAATGGCCTGGTAGAGCTGTTGGTGTTCCTGGGTCGCGTCGGCCGAACCGGTGGCAAAGCGCGAGGCCGAGTTTTCCCACGCGGTTTTACGCGCGCTGGCCAACTGGCTCCTGAGGAAGTCATGGAAGGCCACGAAGTAGTCATTCTTGCTGGCGTCGGCAATGGCGCGGTGGAATTCCACATCGGCCAGGGCTGCGGCTTCAAAGTTGTCGCGCTTGTCCTGCATGGCCTGCAACGCGCTTTTCATGCGTTGCAGGTCGGCGCTGTCGCGGCGCTGGGCGGCAATCGAAGCGGCCTGGGTTTCGATCCACAGGCGCACTTCGAACATCTGCGCCAGGTCAGGTCGTCGACCGTTGGGCTGCGGAAACCGAAACACCGTGCCCGCAGGGGTCTGCGAAATAAACGAGCCCAGGCCACGGCGGGCGGTGAGCACACCGTCGGCCTTGAGCTGGGCAATGGCTTCACGCACCACGGAACGGCTGACGTTGAGTTGTTCGGCCAGTTGCTGTTCGGTCGGCAGGCGCGACTCCGGGGCCAGTTGGCCGGATTCGATTTCTGCGCGAATGGCGCTGACAACCCGTACGACGAGCGAATCGGGGCGCTGGAGTTCAAGCATGGGAAAACCTTGGTGATCAGGTTGTCAGACAATAGTCGTTACGATTTTGGCTTGTCAATATTTGTCTGCTTCGCGCTGCTCGGCCTTTGCGCACGTTTCCAGGCGATCAGTGCGGCCACCAGCAGCAAACCCGTTGCCATGGCGAAGGTCGCGTGCAAGCCGGCAGCCACCGCCTGTGGCGCGGCGTGACTGACATCCGGTGTGGTGCGGGCAAACACTGCGCCGAGGGCCGATGCGCCGAAAATCAGACCCAGGTTGCGCGACAGATTCAGCAGGCCGGACACTGTGCCTCGGCGGGTCGCCTGTATGTCGCTCATCACTGCCGTGTTGTTGGCCGCCTGGAACAGGCTGTAGCCGGCCGTCAACACGATCAGGGCCGCGAGATAAATGCCAAGCCCGGACACCTGCGACAGCAATAAGGCCCCGCAGAGCATCACGCTCAGCCCCATGAGGGTCAGGCGTTGGCTGCCGAGGCGATCGGTCAGGTAACCCGCCGGTACACCGGTAACCGCTGCGACCGCTGGCCCCACGGCCATGGCCAAGCCCATCCAGGCGGGATCGAGGCCCAGGCCACGCGACAGATAGAACGGGCCCACCACAAACGTGGCCATGATCACCGCCGACACCAGCGCACTCATGGCCAAGCCGGCGCGCAATGGCGCATCGCGCAGGGGCGCCCAGAATGTATCGCCTGGCGAAGTTTCGCGGCGGTCAGCATCCACCGGCAAATAACGGTAGGCGAGGGCGGCAGCCACGCCCGCCAAGGGCAGGCCGATCAAAAACAGCGCGCGCCAGCTCCACAGGCTGAGCAATACCCCGCCGACACTCGGCCCCATGGCCGTGCCAAGTGCTGACATGGTGCCGAGCAGGCCCATGACTCGGCCGGTATTTTCTTTAGTGACGGTGTCACCCACCATGCCCAGGGTCATCGCCATCATGATCGCCGCGCCCAGGCCCTGGAATGCCCGTGCGCCGATCAGCCAGGGCAGGGTTGGCGCGGCGGCACACCCGGCGCAGGCCAGGGCAAACACCAGCAAGCCGGCCAGCAGCAAGCGCCGGCGCCCCAGACGGTCGCCCAGGCGCCCGGCGCGGACGATCACGGCGGTGATGGCCAGCAGGTAGGCCAGCACCACCCACTGCACGGCATGAAACGATGCCCCGAAGGCGTGCGCCAGGCTGGGCAGGCCAACATTCGCGATGCTGGTGCCCAGGGCGGCCAGCAACATGGACAACGACAAAGCGACCAGGCCGCCGCGTGTGGAGGTTTGCATGCGCGTTTCCTTGAATGAATGCACCTGTCACAAATCTACGGCGTCGCCTAATATGGCGGAAGACGCATGGGTTGCAGGTTATAGCTGCACCAAACGCCTGATTAAGGAGCGCGCATGCCCGACCTCAATTTACTCATCACCCTGGACGTGCTGCTTGCCGAAGGCAGCGTCGCTCGCGCTGCCCAGCGCTTGCGCCTGAGCCCTTCGGCCATGAGCCGGGCCCTGGCGCGTTTGCGTGCGGCCACTGGCGATCCGTTGCTGGTGCGTGCCGGTCGCGGCCTGGTGCCGACGCCCCGGGCGTTGCAGCTGCGCGAGCAAGTCAGCCAACTGGTGCAGGACGCCCACGCCGTATTGCGCCCGGCGCACTCCTTGGACTTGGGGGCGGTGGTGCGCACCTTCACCCTGCGCACCAGTGAGGAGTTCGTCGAGCGCTTCGGCCCCGCATTGCTGGCGCGTATCGCCCAGGAGGCACCCGGCGTGCGCTTGCGTTTCGTGCACAAGAGCGACAAGCACAGTGCGTTGCTGCGCGACGGTGGTGTCGACCTGGAAACCGGTGTGGTCGATGTCGGCGCCAGCCCCGAGGTGCTGACCCAGGCGCTGTTTCGTGACCGCCTGGTGGGCGTGGTGCGCGAGGGCCATCCTCTGAGTCGCGGCCCTTTGAGCGCCGCGCGTTTCGCCCAGGGACAACACGTCTATGTGTCGCGGCGCGGGCAGGACCGTGGCCAGATCGACGATGCTTTGGAGGCGCAAGGTCTGGTTCGGCAGGTCAGCATCGTGGTCGCCGGTTTCAACACGGCCATCGCCCTGGCGCGGAGCACCGACCTGATCGCCAGTGTGCCTGAGCGCTATATCAGCGTGCCGCCTCGAGGCTTGCACTGCTTTGAGCTGCCGGTGACGTTGCCGCCGTTTACCGTGGCGATGCTGTGGCACCCGCGACAGGACGCCGACCTGGCCCATCGCTGGCTGCGCACCTGTTTGCGCGAGGTGTGCGGGCCATGAGCGGCCCGCAACAGGTACAATCGCCGCTGCCTTGACGCGAAACCCCAGGAATTTGCATGTTCAGCCTTACCCGCTACACCACACCGTGCCCCGAACCGATCAACAGCCAGATCCTGCAGATGGTGGTGGACAACCTCACCGACATCAGCAGCGTGGCGCTGGCACCGAGCAACCTGCTGTACAACATCTACCAGTACGCCATCGGGTTTGAGGTGCACCTGTACCTTGAGGCGTTGAATGGTGAAAAGGGCATCGCGGTGGAGTTGGTCGTGGCGATGGAAGACGACGCCGTGGTGGGCTTTTGCCTGTATCTGCCGGTGAAGGATGATCCGTACGCGTGTGGCATCGCGTTTATGGCGGTGCGGGCCGGCTTTCGTCGCCAGGGTGTGGCGCGCAGCATGCTGGACGAGGTGTTGGTGCGTTATCCCCACGCCGAACTGGCCTGTGCGGTAGAGAAGGTTGCGGTGTTCGAAGCCATGGGTTTCCAGGTGCGCGGTGCGCGGGGTACCCAGGTCGTGATGAACACCCGCAACTACGCCACCGAAGGGCTGATGGGCGTGTTGGATGTGGCCTCGATCTACAGCTCGCTGGAAGTGCGGCAGATCCACACCTACCTGCTGCAAAAACACGGCAAGCGCGCCATGGTCGACGCAGAGAAACAGCGCGATCGGCACCTGGACCAGTTGGCGCGCAAGGCGCAACTGTTCGTCCAGAGCCGTCTGCCTACGGCCTGACCCGCCTGACCATCCCAAGGATAGTCTCCAGCAGCTCCTGCTGAGCTTCCTCGCGGCTGATTTCACCATTGGCCGCCGCGTGGGACAGCGCTTCCGCCGCGCCGAGCATGGCGCGCAACCCAGCCTGGGAAATACTGCCGCCGGCGGTGAAGGGCGACAATGTGTCCCGGCATTTATCGAGGAAGATCGCCTCGTATTCACGCTTGGACGCTTCCAACTCCGGCGAACCGCTCAAGGCGGCAATCACGCCGGGGATTTCCCGACCTTGCAGCAACACACAATCGACATACGACGACGCGATGACCCACGCACGGTCCTCAAGGGTCGCGTTGCTGGTGGAGATGGCATTGGCAAACACCTGGTCCTGGCGCTCGTCGAAGTCTGCATACAGCGCGGCCAGCAACCCCGCACGCGTCGCGAAGTGGTCGTACACCACCGGTTTAGTGACACCCGCCAGCTCGGCCAGGCGGCCCAAGGTCAGGGCGTCGGTGCCTTCGTCACGCACCAATTGCCAGGCCACGTCGAGTAACTGACGCAGGCGACCTTCACGGGACAAACGACGACGTGGGGCAGGGGATTCACTGCTTGACATGCTTATATACCAAAAGTAACTTAATCGACGTAACTTACTAAAAGTAGATTAAGCCGAAACGGAGTCAAAGTCATGCACGCACTGATCGTTGTTGCCCATCACGACCCGCAATCCCTCACCCATAGCGTGGCCGCCGAGGTAGCAGCGGGCTTGAACGCCAATGGCCACACCTTTGAAATGGCCGACCTTGCGGCTGAAGGGTTCGACCCACGCTACACCGCCGCCGACCATCGGGTGCACCGTACTCGGGCGGTGCCACCCGCTGACGTGCTGGCCGAACAGGCCCGTATTGATCGCGCCGACGCACTGGTGCTGGTATTCCCTATCTACTGGTGGTCGATGCCCGCGTTGCTCAAGGGCTGGGTCGACCGCGTATTCGTCAATGGCTGGGCGATTGATTACGGCCCCGATACACCGGTGCAGAAGAAACTCAGGCATTTGCACGTGCATGTGCTGGCCCTGGGAGCGGCTGACGAAAGCGCCTTCGAACGACACGGTTATGCCAAGGCCATGAACACCCAGATCGACTACGGCATCTTTGATTATTGCGGGGCGCGGGTACTCACCTCCGCGTTGTTGCTGGACTCGGAAAGTGGCACGGCCCAGGCGCATTTGCACAAGGCCCGGGCTGTGGGGCAGGGGTTGTTCGAGCGAGAAGCAGTGGCGGGATAATTCAGACGTCGCGAAACAGGTCGTGGGCGTCCAGCAAGCGGTAGGCAATCTCTGGGTTTTTCTCCAGGCCACGGCGAATGGATGCGGGGATGGACTGGCGGGTCTTGCGACACATGCCCGGCAGTTCGTCGATGACGATCTGGATCCCGCGCATGCTCTTGACCTCGGTATGCCCTGGCGCGATGTGTACGCGGATGCCCAACTGGTCGTACATCCGCTGTTGCAGGTGTTCGAGGTCTTGCAGGCTCTTGAGGTTTTCCAGGCGCTCCAGCAGGATTTTTTCCTGCTGGCGCGTCAGTTGGAGAATGCGCAGGTCAGCGCCGGGCGCTTCCAGCAGTTGTTCACGGTTGCAGACACAGGCGCCGGGTGGGCAGGGTTGGCGAAGGGTCATTGACGCTCCCGGCAGGTTGTAGGAGCGAGCTTGCTCGCGAAAAACTCACAGGCGCCGCATTCATTCAGCAAACGCGCGTTTTCGTTAACGTTTTTCGCGAGCAAGCTCGCTCCTACAGGTTTGTGTGTCAGTCGTTTAGGTGGACGCCCAGGCTAGCCAGGGCTTTCCAGTAGTCAGGGTAGGTCTTGGCCACGCAGTCCGGGTCTTGAATGCGAATGCCCGAGACTTTCAGCCCCGCCAGGGCAAAGCACATGGCGATGCGATGGTCGGCATGGGTGTCGATCAGTGCGGTGCAAGCGGTGCCAGCCAGGGCCGGGTCGCTGGCGACCAGCAGGTCATCGCCCTCGATGGTCGCCAGGCCCGGGCGAATTTCGTTGAGGCCATCGTGCAGCGCCTGCACGCGGTCACATTCCTTGACGCGCAGGTTCGCCAGTTCAGTAAAACGCACCGGCGTGCTGTTGAATGCGGCGAGCACCGCCAGGGTCGGGATCGCATCCTGCATTTGCGAGCCCACCACCGTGGCCTGCATGTTCGGGAACTGCGCGATCACGGCCTGGGCCTTGGCGTCGGGCTGGGTGAAGTCCTGCGCGGCTACACCGATGTCGATACGGCCACCGGTCAGTACTTCTGCAGCCCACAAATACGTGGCGGCGGACGCATCGGGTTCGATCAGGTAATCATGGGCGGTATAGCCGGTGGGGGCCACGCGCCAGGTGGTGTCGTCCACGGCGTCCACCTGGGCCCCGAACGCACGCATGCAATCGAGGGTCAGGTCCACGTAGCCACGGGCACCGATGTCCTTGCCGGTCAGCGCCACTTCAATCGGCGCTTCTCCGCACGCGGCGAGCATCAGCAGGGCCGATACGTACTGGCTGGACAAGCCACCATCAATCTCGAAACGCTTGGCCTGGACTTTGCCCACGCCGTGCACGGTTACCGGTGGGCAACCGGTCGGGCTGTCGACCTGAATGCCGTTCTGGCCCAGGGTAGCCAGCAGCGGGCCAATCGGGCGTTTTTGCATGTACTCGTCGCCGTCCAGTACCACGGTGCCTTGCACGGTGGCCACGGCAGCCGTGAGAAAGCGCATGGCGGTGCCAGCGTTGCCGAGGAACAACGGTTGTGTCGGTAACTGCAGCGAGCCTTGGCTGGTGACCACAAAGGTGGTGTCGTCCGGCTCGTCGATGGTGACGCCCATCTGCCGCAGGGCGACCGACATGTGGCGCGTGTCATCGCTTTTGAGCGCACCGCTCAAACGGCTGGTGCCCTTGGCCAATGCCGCCAGCAACAGCGCACGGTTGGTAATGGATTTGGAGCCGGGGGGCGCGACCTTGCCAGTGAGGGGGAAGTTGGGCGGTGTAACGGTCACGGTTTTCTGCGAACTCAAGGTACAAGGCTCCTGGTCAAGGCGAGGTGGCGTGGAGTGGCCGACATGCGGACCCGAATCATCAGGCAAACACGCCATGCTTGTCGAGTGAACGGGTGATCTGCGTGATGTATTGGAGTGCGCTCCGGCCTAAATGTGGGGGGGCCTAACTGTAGGAGCGAGCTTGCTCGCGAAAAACGCCAACGATAAAGCGGGCTTCCTGAATGAACGCGGCGCCTGGAAGTTTTTCGCGAGCAAGCTCGCTCCTACAAAAAAGGTTTGCCTGCCTTAACGCTGGCTCAGCCAGTAGTCATGCAGCGCCCGCGCAGCCGGTTCGATCTCGCTGACCCGCTGTTGATGGGCGTTTACATCCAGGTCTGCCGGCAGTTCGAAGTTGTCCTGCTCGGCGCACCAGGAAATCCGCTCCAGTTGCCCGGCTTGTGCAGCGGGCAATGGCGGCCAGTCGGCGATCGCCACGCCGCGCAAATAACCAAAGCACCATTCCTCGGCAAGGGTCACCGCCTGGTCTTGATGTTCTGTTTCATCGAAACGGGCTTTGAATGCCTGGGCATCAATGGCCAATTGTGCGGCCAGGGTATTCATATGGCGTACACACAGCTCGAGAAAAGCCTGGGCCTCGTCCATGTTGTCCCATTCAGGGTTTTGCCCACCCCAGATCGCCGGGAACCACTCGGCTACATCCACCTTGGCCGGGCTGGAAACCAGGGCGGTGAAATAACCGTCGAGTTCGGCCATGTTCAGCACCGAGTGGTCTTCGCCATATTTGAGCAAGGTGGCATCAATGAATTCGAAATCGGTGGGAGCGAGGGGGTGGGCGTGCATGGCATATCCTTAAAACGTCGAGCGCCGCTGACAGCGCGGCTTAAAGCGCAAAGGATGGCGTGTGCGCGGGGTTTTATCCAGCGGCTTTTCCTGCGCCGGTGCCAGTCCCGCTTTTGGCCGATGCGCCGTGGCGCACCCTTGATATAGTCTGGGCTTTCTCAATCGCCAGTCAGGGACCACTGCCATGTCCGAATACCAAGCCTTCGTTGTCGAACTCAGCGGCAACGTTGCCCATGTGCAGATCAATCGCCCGGAAAAGATCAACGCCATGAACGCGGCGTTCTGGACCGAAATCATCGACATCTTCCAATGGGTCGACGAGACCGACGCCGTGCGTGCCGTGGTACTCAGCGGGGCCGGCAAGCACTTTTCCTCAGGCATCGACCTGATGATGCTGGCCTCGATCGCCAATGATTTTGGCAAGGACGTGGGGCGCAATGCGCGCCTGCTGCGCCGCAAGATCCTCGAGCTGCAAGCCTCGTTCAACGCCGTGGACACTTGCCGCAAGCCCGTGCTGGCGGCGATCCAGGGCTACTGCATCGGCGGCGCCATCGACCTGATCAGTGCCTGCGACATGCGCTATGCCGCCGAGGATGCGCAATTCTCGATCAAGGAAATCGATATCGGCATGGCTGCCGACGTCGGCACCTTGCAACGCCTGCCGCGCATTATCGGCGACGGCATGCTGCGTGAACTGGCCTACACCGGCCGTCAGTTCGGCGCCGAAGAAGCGCGCAGCATCGGCCTGGTCAACCGCGTGTTTGCCGATCATGAAAGCCTGCTGGCGGGCGTCATGGACCTCGCCCAGCAAATCGCCGTCAAGTCGCCGATTGCCGTGACTGGCACCAAGGCCATGATCAGCTACATGCGTGACCACACAGTCAATGACGGCCTGGAATACGTTGCCACCTGGAACTCGGCTATGTTGCAATCCAACGACCTGCGCGTGGCCATCGCGGCCCACATGAGTAAGCAGAAACCCGAATTCGTGGATTGACCGACATGACCCCAGGCTGGATTACGACAACGCTGCTGGACAACGACGCCCCTGGCGGCTGGGCCGTCGCCCGCAGCCGCGAAGGCTTTTTACACGACACCAACGGCCCGCTGTTCCCGCGCGAATGGCTCAAGCGCCAGGACCTGTCGGTGTTTGCCGAACACGGCATCGGCCACCTCGACGGCGAGCCGGTGTACCTGCTGGAACTCAACGCGCCGGCAGAGGTGCCAGGGTGCAGTTGGCAGGGCTTGCGCGGTTTTATGCTGCAAGGCGATCACACCCTGTACAAGGTGCTGGGCTACGCCGCGCAGATCGGTACCTGGGCGCGGGAACATCGTTTTTGTGGCAGTTGCGGCCAGGCGATGACGCAGGTGCCGAGGGAGCGGGCGATGTATTGCCAGGCCTGCGACCTGCGCAGCTACCCGCGTATCTCGCCGAGCATGATCGTGCTGGTGACCCGTGGCGATGAGATCCTGCTGGCGCGTTCGCCGCGTTTCGTCACGGGGGTCTACAGCACCCTGGCCGGTTTTGCCGAACCGGGTGAATCCGCCGAAGACTGCCTGATCCGTGAGGTGCGCGAAGAGGTGCAGGTGGAGGTCAAGAACATCCAGTACATGGGCAGCCAATGCTGGCCGTTCCCTCACTCGATGATGCTGGGCTTTCATGCCGAATACGCCGGGGGCGATATCGTGCCCCAGGCTGATGAAATCGAAGACGCGCAGTGGTTCAATATCCACGAGCTGCCGCCGTTGCCGGCGTCACGCTCGATTGCGCGTTACCTCATCGACCTCTACGTGGCCCGCCGCTTAGGCCACGCTGAACCAGTGCTGCCAGGCTAGGCGCACGGTCAGGCCCAGCACTACGGTGATAAACACCGGGCGAATGAATTTGGCGCCGCCGCTGATCGCGCTGCGTGCGCCAAAGAACGCGCCACACATCACCGACACCCCCATCGCCAGGCCGACAATCCAGTCCACCGAACCATTGATGATGAACACCGTCAGCGCCGCCGCGTTGCTGACGAAGTTCATGCTGCGCGCCACGCCGCTGGCCTTCACCAGGTCGATGGGGTGCAGCAGCATCGTGCTGACCGTCCAGAACGCCCCCGTGCCGGGCCCGGCCACGCCGTCGTAGAAGCCCAGGCCAAAGCCCTGGGTGGCTTGCCATTTCTTCTTGATCGGTGCCTCGGCATCCAGTGGTGCCTTGGGCGTGCCCCCAAACAGCAGGTACACACCGCAGGCGAAGACGATCACCGGGAGCATCTTGTTCAGGGTTTCGGCGGGCAAGTAATGGGCGACGACTGCGCCGGTCAGCGCACCGATCAAGGTACCGACGATGGCGTTCACCCATTGGCGTGGGTGGAACAGCTTGCGGCGGTAGAAGGTAAAGCTGGCGGTGGCCGAGCCGAAGGTGGAGCTGAGTTTGTTGGTGCCCAGTACCAGATGCGGCGGCATGCCAGCGGTGAGCAGGGCAGGCGTGGTCAACAAACCGCCACCGCCAGCGATGGCATCGATAAAACCGGCGATAAAAGCGACAACGGCCAGGATGGCCAGGGTGGTGAGGTCAACGCTGAGTTCGAAAGGCATGGGCAGGGCTTATTGTTGGAGGGCCGCAGAAGGCCAGCATCTTACTGCGATGTGACTCAAATGTGGGAGGGGGCAGGCCTCTCCCACATTTTTTACCGGGCCCGCCTGGTTATTTGTGCGCGCCCAGCCATTCCACGGCCGTGCGCCAGATGCAGATACCCAGGAAGTAGGCCGACATCAGCGACCACAGGCCAAATGTCCAAGGGTTGGTGTTGGGGTAGTCCACCACCATCAGGAAGCTGCACAACAGCCAGATGGTCGTCACTGCGATGTTGATTGGCATGAAGCGCTTGACCCGGAACGGGTGCAAAAACTTCATCGGCGTCACGGTCAACAGCGCCAGGCCGATCACGGTCAGCAAGGTGACCCAGGCATCCGGCTGGATGATATAGACGCACAGGGCAACGACGTTCCAGGCGGCAGGGAAGCCGACGAAGTAGTTGTCCTTGCTCTTCATGTTCACGTTGCAAAAGCAGAACAGTGACGACACCAGGATCACCGACACTGCAAACAGATGGGTGAAATCGGGCAGGTCGATGTAGCGGTAGATAAACAGTGCCGGGATGAATACGTAGGTGAGGTAGTCGATCACCAGGTCCAGCACCGAGCCGTCAAAGCTGGGCAGCACCGTGCTGACATTCACCCGTCGCGCCAGCGAGCCGTCGACGCCATCCACCACCAGCGCCAGGCCCAGCCACAGCAGGCACGCCTTGGGGGAGTTTTCCAGCAGCGCCAGGGTGGCCAAAAAGGCCAGTACCACACCGGTGGCGGTAAAGCCGTGGGCGCCCCAGGCTTTGAGTCTGGCTACATGCAGGGTCGATATCACGGGCGGTTCTCCAAAAGGTCAAACGGGGCAGCCGACGACGTAGCGCCGTCGAGTCTGGCCAGGGAATGCAGGTATCGACCGGGAAGGGGAGGATAAGGTTCACCGCCCGGCGTATCCGTTAGCGTAGCAAGCGTAGGACATTTGGGCATCAGCCCTGACGGAACACCAGTGCCTTTAACCCGCTCTGGGGGTCGATATCAGGAAATTCCGGTGGGTTTTCCAGCCGCTGCACAAAGCGCAGGCCCGGTGCTTCGCGGGTCACGCCGTCGATCAGGAAATCTTCGCCGAAGGCCGGATCGTTCATGCATGCCAGCACGGTGCCTTGGGCACTGAGCAAGTCCGGCAGGCGGCGCAGCACGCGCTGGTAATCCTTGGTCAGTAGGAAACTGCCTTTCTGGAAGGAGGGCGGGTCGATGATCACCAGGTCGTAAGGGCCATTGTTCGTCACCTTGGCCCAGGACTTGAACAGGTCGTGGCCCAGGAAGCTCACCCGGCTCAGGTCATGCCCATTCAGGCGATGGTTGTCGCGGCCACGGCTGAGGGCACCACGGGCCATGTCCAGGTTCACCACATGGTCGGCGCCGCCTTCGATGGCCGCCACGGAAAAACCGCAGGTATAGGCGAACAGGTTGAGCACACGCTGGCCTTTGGCCTGTTCGCGCACCCAGTTGCGCCCGTAACGCATGTCGAGGAACAGCCCACTGTTCTGTTTTTTGCCCAGGTCGATCAGGTAGCGCAGGCCGCCCTCGGTGATGGTCAGCTCGTCGATGGCGTCGCCCACCAGCCATTCGGTGGTGCTTTGCGGCAGGTAGCGGTGTTGCAGGGCCACGGTGTGTACGCCGAAGCGACTCCACTCGATCTGCATCAGGGTGTGCTTGAGGGCTTGCAGGTGCTCGGTTTCTTTGAACAGGGCGACCAGCACGACCCCTTGCAGCCAGTCCACGGTGAGTTGCTCCAGGCCTGGCCAGCAGCGGCCACGGCCATGGAACAGGCGCCGGGTTTCCGCAGGCGCGTCAGCCAGGGCAATGAGCAGGTGGGCGTGCAGGGTAGCGAGGGCGTCTGGGGTCATCGTTAAGCGTCGGTCATCGGGCGGGCGGCATTTTAAACACAATTGGGTGAGAGGGGGCTGGTCTGTGAAGGGGGATGATGCCCTGCGATCCAACTGTGGGAGCTGGCTTGCCTGCGATGGCGGCCTGATTGCCGACGCCTATTTACCTGGCACCCCGCGATCCAAATGTGGGAGCTGGCTTGCCTGCGATAGCGGCCTGACAGCCAACACAGGTGGACAGTGTGCATATCCGTTCCTGCGGTAACGGCCACCTAGGGTTCCGCTCTGACAGCCAGCCCTTTCAAGGTCTTTTCGTTTTGGCAGCCTTGATTACCCTGTCCGTTGAAACATGCGCATTCACCGCCTTGCCTTGCACCCATGTCTTGGGTTTAGGCACCTTGGGGCCGCGGGGGCTTTTCGCAACTTGTTTGGGTTGGATGTTTCTGGCCAGCTCCAACAAACGCTGGGCCAACTTTTCCACAGGGATGGCGGGAAGATATTCCGAGGGCAGTGCAATCTGCATTCCCTCATAACCACTCCTGACCTGGACCGCCAAGTGATAGATCGAGGCTTCCCAGCCATCAGGCTGGGTCTCCCGATGGGCTTGCTCCACGCTTCGCTTGAGTACGGCCAGGACGTTGTAGGCCAACACTGCCGTAGTGAACCCGAGCAAAGCAGCCTTTGGGCTGCCGAGAGTTTCGATTTCACTTTCCAGGATCGCTTCCAGTCGCTGGAACATACCTTCAATGCTCCAGCGGCGGCGATAGAGTTGCGCGATCTGCTCAGCGCTGACGCTTTCAGGCAGGTTGCTCCAGAACATCAAGCTGCTGTCACCCGAGTCTGTTGGCGAATGAAGCGTCAGTTCGACGCGCCGACATTGGTAACCGCCTCTGACCTGGATGATCTGCTCACGCACAGAGCCTGTTTCCACAGGCACGGGTTCTTGCCACTCACCCTCTTGAATCAGGCGTGGATGTTTGGCTTGCTGGCGAATGACAAAGGACGTCTGGACCTGCTCACAAGCTTCCATTACCGGAAGCGTGCAGTAGAGTCGGTCAGCCAGCCACACCTGGCCAGGTTCAGCATTAGCCAACAGAGGCAACACGCAAACACGCTCGCTGGCGTAGGCATCCTCACATGCCTGAAGGTCGATGACCTGATCGAGATCGGGATCGTAGACCACTACCGAAAAACCGGGACGAGCCGCACCTCGCTCCTGGCGTAAAGCCCCCAGACGCTTCTCAGTGGATGCCAGGTGATTGCCGTCTACCACGCGAACCTGCCAGTCCGGCAGCATCGTCGTGCAGCCCAGTTCTTTGATGGTTGGAGTCAGTCGTTGCGCACTACCGGTGACCAGAGCGCGCAATAGCGCGGGTTCTGTACGACTGATTTTGTCGTAAAGCGCCGCCAAGCTGACAGGGAGATCTTCCAGTTGCCGCGCAGCGGCGTGCAGGGATGGCTTCAAGCCCAATGAAACAAGGGACATCAGCTTGATTATGGTCGAGAACAGTAGTTCACGAGAATACTGCCGTTGCCGATGTTCTTCGAAGACCTGATCGACCCACTCAGGGGCAATAGCTTGTTCCAGCGCCAATTTGGCCATGACGCTGGCAGGTGCTTTTTTCTCGAAACGCGCTAGAACATCGGCCCACATCGTTTGGGATCCCTGAATGAAATTTCAGGGGATTTTACCGAAGACCTTGAAAGGGATGGCTCTGACAGCGGGTCACTTTTGGAAAAGAGCCCCAAAAGTAACCAAAAGGGCTCTTGCCCCACCACTCGGCACCTCGCTTAGGCTCGGTGTGCCCGTAATCCGCCAGTGATTTGGGGGGCCGCCGCCACGCGCCATCCATGGCGCGGGGCGGCTAAACCGGCATCCCTGCCGGTTTACCCCCCAAATCCCTGTCGAATTCCGGCCAGCGTGGTTTAACGGGGCGCCTGAGATCAAGATCAAAAGCAGATCAAGATCAAGAGCGGCTCGCTTCGCATCGTGGTTACATCGCAGGCAAGGCACAGCGTTTGCGATGTGGGTCAGCGCGTAGCAATCAGCGCCGGTCCGAATGACTCTTTCAGGAAAACCGGGGCGATATAGCGTTCGTAATGGGCCTCGGACAGCAGAAAGAACTCTCGGTCTATCGCATCGCGCAGGTCCGCCAGGTGGCGTTCGCGAAACTCGGGCAGCAACGCCAAGCCATACGCATCCAGCTTGGAGATCACCCGTGCACCCCGGGCAATCAGTTGGTATGCCCAGCAATACGGCGACTGGTGCGGCACAAAGCGAATCTTGCGCGCTTCCAGTTGCTGACGCAGGCGCTGCGGATCGAAGACTTCCAGCTTGCTGGCCATCACCTGTACCAGCAACTGCTCCAGGCGCAGCCACACCGCTTGTTTTTCTACGGCGCTATAGCCATTCCACTGGATCACTTCATGGTGATAACGCTTGCAGCCCCGGCAGACCAGGTCACCGTAGACGGTGGAGCACAGGCCGACGCAAGGGGTCTTGATGGTTTGGTTGGGCATAAAGGCAATTTGCAAAAGTTTGAAGAACACCGCGGCCCCCATGTAGGAGCGAGCTTGCTCGCGAAGACCCCAAGGGCACCGCGTTCATTCAGGATGCACGCGTTATCGTTGACGTTCTTCGCGAGCAAGCTCGCTCCTACAGAGGTTATGTCAGTCCCAGCTCAGCGCGCCGCCGGTCTGGTATTCGATCACTCGGGTCTCGAAGAAGTTTTTCTCTTTCTTCAAGTCCATGATCTCGCTCATCCAAGGGAACGGGTTGGTGGTCCCTGGGTACTCTTCCTTCAAGCCAATCTGCGACAGGCGACGGTTAGCGATGAACTTGAGGTAATCCTCCATCATCGCCGCATTCATGCCCAGCACCCCACGCGGCATGGTGTCGCGAGCGTATTCGATCTCCAGCTGCGTACCCTGCAGAATCATCTGGGTCGCTTCTTCTTTCATCTCGGCATCCCACAGGTGTGGGTTTTCGATTTTGATCTGGTTGATCACGTCGATACCGAAGTTCAGGTGCATCGACTCATCGCGCAGGATGTACTGGAACTGCTCGGCCACGCCGGTCATTTTGTTGCGGCGGCCCATGGACAAAATCTGGGTGAAGCCACAGTAGAAGAAGATGCCTTCCAGCACGCAGTAGTAGGCGACCAGGTTGCGCAGCAGTTCTTTGTCGGTGTCGACGGTGCCGGTTTCGAACTTTGGATCGGAGATCGAGCGGGTGTACTTCAGGCCCCAGGCGGCTTTTTTAGCGACCGATGGAATCTCGTGGTACATGTTGAAGATCTCGCCTTCATCCATGGCCAGCGATTCGATGCAGTACTGGTAGGCGTGGGTGTGGATCGCCTCTTCGAAGGCCTGGCGCAGGATGTACTGGCGGCACTCGGGGTTGGTGATCAGGCGGTACACGGCCAGCACCAGGTTGTTGGCCACCAGGGAGTCGGCGGTGGAGAAGAAGCCCAGGTTGCGCATGACGATACGGCGTTCGTCGTCGGTCAGGCCTTCGGGGTTTTTCCACAGGGCGATGTCGGCGGTCATGTTGACCTCTTGCGGCATCCAGTGGTTGGCGCAGCCGTCGAGGTACTTCTGCCAGGCCCAGTCGTACTTGAAGGGCACAAGCTGGTTGAGGTCGGCGCGGCAGTTGATCATGCGCTTTTCGTCAACGGCGACGCGGGCGGAGGCGCCTTCGAGTTCGGCGAGGCCTTCGGCGACGTCGAGTTTGTCCAGGGCAGCCTTGGCGCGCACGATGGCGGCGGAGTCGTTGGCGGTGACGGCGCGGGCTTCCACGGCGGCAGCGGCGCCGGCACCGTCGAGGCGGTCCATGTTGGCTTCGGTGGCGTGGCCGGCGTTGGCGCCTTTGATCACCGCTGCACCGGTGTCTTCGTTGTCGACTTCATCCCAACTCAGCATGGAAATACTCCTTCCTGGTACTCGAAAAATAAATGTTTTTGCAGGCTACAAGGCATTGAAATACTGCGCGTAGTGTGGTCGGTAAATACCGATGCTGCACACTATGTAGTGGTCTGATCTGTTTGTGGGCACACTATATGGGGTGTAACAAAGTTGGTCAACGCACAAGATGTGCGGTCATAGGTCGCTGCCACACACAAATTCAGCCGTGGGCGGGTCATGAAACATCACTCTGCATATGTCTTTATCGAATAAATAAATAGATATTTATTCCTTTTAATATTTTATCCGGCAGCGCATTTTGAGGGCCTGCGCATTCGTGCGGATTGACCCAACAGCCAAAAGGAAAGCCGACATGACCATCAAAGCGATCAACGTGCGCAACCAGTTCAAAGGCGTGATCAAGGAGATTCTGCTGGGGGAAGTGGTGTCGGAAATCGACGTGCAGACCGCCTCGGGCATTGTGACGTCGGTGATCACCACGCGCTCGGTGCGTGACCTGGAATTGAAAGTGGGCAGTGAGGTGATTGCCTTTGTGAAGTCCACAGAAGTGTCCATTGCCAAGTTGTGAACGCCCAACAGGGTCAGGGAAAGGCGTGGGGCAGTGCCCTCAGTCAACTCGATTGAAAATTTCCCTGACCTGATCCTCGGGCATGACACCTTTGCCCGTTCCCTCGATCAGCTCGAACGTGCCATCAGCATTCAGCGTGATGCCCAGGGAGCTGGCCAGCGTGACGCTGACGCCGGGCCGTGCTTGAAGCAGTGTCCTGAGCGGTTGTTCGCCCTGCAACGATTGCCCGATGGTGGTGGTCATGCCTTGCAGCGAATCTGAATTGACCCCGCCTACCAGGATGACCCGCCCACCTTTGTTCAGTGATGCGTTCAATCGATCCAGCAACGCTTGGGTATTGCCGCCCCGCAGTCCCAACTCCAGGTTGCTGCCGGTCAGGTGCATCAGCGTACGGGTCTGGTAACGTGCACCGTCCCAGTCGGTGAGCACCGCAATGGCCGAGCAGTCGGTCAGGCTGCGGGTGGAGAGCACGTCGTTGCCGCTCGTGAGTGTCGTGGCTTCACCCATCGCCACCTGCACGGTATTGGCGGCTTTCAGCTTGGCGGTGCGCCGCAACCAGCCCAGGGTAAGCCTGGCCGCGTCGGCCCTGGCCAGGTCTGCGGCCGGATGCACCTGGTTGCCAGGCAACGGTGAAACACGATGGGGGCGCAAGGCCACATCCGGTTTCACGATGGCGTTGGCTTGCTGCAGCCGGTACACCACTTCGCGCTGCTGCTCAGGGTTCATGCCCTTGCAGTGGCGCTTCAATTCGTCGATGTCGGCTTTGCTAAAACCTGAGCGCTGCAGTTGCTTGAAGGCTTTTTTGAGCGGAGCCAGCGCGACGAAGTCGGCCTTAAGGGCCTGTACAGCATGGTTGGTACTCAGAAACTGGCGATACCCTTGCGCAAGGCTCATCTCTAGAGGCCCGCATTTCTTGAACCTGATATCCCGGGTTTGCGTTTTATCCAGTGGTGCGTAATAGAACTCGGCAGTGTCAGCCTCTACCACCAGGTAGCGCTGGCTGGCGCTGGTGACGACCACGCCTCTGAGCTGGCGCTGATCATTGCTGGCGTTGGTGATGCTGCCGAGTTTGACCACCCGAGTATCGTTAGCAAGCGTGCCGGCGCTATCGCTTGTGTAAAAGCCGAAATCGGGGTCGTCAATGAGCTGGCCGTGCACGTGCGCCTTGTAAGTGATGCGTTCGCCGTTGGCGACGGGCACCAATTGGAGCCCGGTGTCGCCTTTGACTATTGTGTGCAGGCGTTTTTCATAGACCACCGTGCGCTCGCGCGTGAACAGCCCGGCCTTGGACGGGAACAACCGCACGTGCTCCAGGGCCTGCAGGCGTTCTTGGGGTTTGGGCAGGTCGGAGATAAGTTTAACGAAACACTCGTCCTGGATGCCGCGTCGCACCCGCCCACTCGCAGCGGGCGCAGGGCAAAGCGCCTCAAAGCCCTCCAAGGGCTTGGCGTGTTCTGCTGCTTGCAGGTCGGTCAGCTCGCCAGGTCTTGTATTGAGGTAGCGATACACCCGACCACGGTCCACCAGGTCATAGCCATTGGCGCGCGGCAGGGTATAGGCACTGGGGCTCAACGGGTGTTCGATGACCATTGCCTGCCGGCCGTCGCTGAACAGCTGCCGGGTCAGGGGGATCGTGGCCGGTTGCTCAAAAGCAGGCTCCTTCACGGTACCGCCCACGATGGCAAACAGCTCATTGAGCGCGCCATCCAGTGCGGCAGTGCTGCCGTGTTTGCGCTCGGCCTGCGTGTCACCCGTGATCGATTGCTCGACACCCACTTCGGCTTCTACAAGGCCGGCGGCGGCCGCGACACCGACCACGACCGGCTCGCCAATCACTGCGAACTTGGCCGCCAGGCCTGCGGCTACGGTCAAATCGTTAAGCCAGGTATCGCGGGTGACCTCGCTGTTGGACTTGATCATGACGTCTGCATCGCGGGACATGCGTTCGCGGGTGGCGTCTTTGATCACGCTGAACACGTCGCCGTGAATGCGCACATTGGCGCTGTCGATAACGGTCCCTTCCAGGGTGTCCCAGTAGCCGCTGGCCAAGTAGCGAATGGCGCTGTCCGCGCCTTTGTTCGAGCGCGAATCGCCAGTGATGAAGGATTTGAAATCGCTCCAGAACCCCAAGTCGCTGTCTTGTCGGTCCCTGAGGGCGAAGTGCGATTGCAGCGCCTTGCGCGTCTCGGCATGTCGGCCTTGCTCGGCCACCCATTGGTCCATCGCGTCCAGGGAATCAAAGCGCAGGAAAGCGGGCTTGTGCCCCGGCATATACAGGACTTGCACGCCGTCTCGACGATCACGTAATTGCCCGTGGCTGCCGTAGTCAGTGGCGGTGAAACGCAGGATGTCGTGAGCGGGGCGCCCGTTGATGTCAAACACGTGAACCCGTGTGCGGCCTTCTACCGGCGCTGTCGCTCGTAGTTGTTCGACGCTCAGGGCTTGGTTTTCATCCAGGGGCAGGTTGGCGGCGGCGCCCATCACCAGGCGGTAATCATCGCGGGTAAAGCGCTGCTCGGCCGGCATGTTCAGGCGTTCGGCGGGTGAGGCGCGCTCGTAGGCCTTGAGCTGTTTACGGGCCTGATAAATGAACTCACCTTTCAAGGCGGTGCGGTAGTCATCGCCATGGTCGCGCCAGAAGCGTTCGAGCTTTTGAGTCATGTGTGCCTGAAAGTCGGTTTTCCAGCTTTCATGCATCAGCTGGGAAGGCGCCAGCGCAAACTGGTTATGGGCGCCATAGCCGCCTTGGGTACTTTGCCCGCGGCCGACCGTGTACAGGCCGGCCTGTTGGTCAAGCACGCCGGGCAGTGCGTCGTGTTCGCTGAAGTTGCTCAACAACGCGTCCGGCAGTGCCTGGGAAACCGTGGGTTCTTCCCCCAGATGTTCCCAGTCGGTGACGGTATTGGCACTTTGTGCTTGCTGGAAGCGATTGAGGAAGATGGTGTCGGCATCGACCTTGCGCCCGGTCAACTTGAACACCAGCGCCTCGGCCCATTGCTTGGCTTCGTCGCGCACCCTGGGCAGCGCAGTGTGCGTGGCCTGCAACAGCTGCCGGTAGAGGGCTTTCTGGTGGTCTACCGATGTACTGCGGTTTTGCCTCAACGCCGGTTTGCGTGGCGGTTGCAGAGGCTCCACCGAGTAGGCCGGCAAGACCTGCGGGGTATCGCCGGCGATGGGTTTGAAATCCCAGGCAATGAGGGGGAGTGGGCGTGGCGGCAGAATCATCGACGGGCGGCTCCGGGAGAATTTCAATGGCACAGCGGGCAGCTAAGCCCGGTATGTGCGGAAAATCTCCCGTGCGGTTCCGACCGACGTCAGCGGTTTTGTAAGCTGATCTGCATGCGCTGCACGCCTTCCTCCAGCATCGCCCGTGGGCAACCGAAGTTCAGGCGCACGAATTGCTGGCTGTCATCGCCAAATTCGATCCCAGCGCTCAGGCCCACCTTGGCCTGCTCCAGAAAGAACTGCTGCGGGTCATCAAGACCCAGGGCGCTGCAATCGAGCCACGCCAGGAAGGTACCCTGTGGCGCATGCATCACCACGCCGGGCAGGCGGGTTTCTACCGCGTCGAGCAGGTAGTCGCGGTTGGCTTGCAGGTACTGCACCAGCGCGCTGAGCCACTCGGTGCATTCGCTGTAGGCGGCGCGGGTAGCTTCCAGGCCCAGGGGGCTGACGCTGTCGACCATGCCGCAGCGCGCCTGATTGAAACGCTCGCGCACCTCGGCGTTCTGGACCACGGCGAAGCAGGTCTTCAAGCCGGCCACGTTATACGCCTTGCTCGCTGACATCAGCGTGATGGTGCGCTGGGCGATCTCGGGGCTGAGGCTGGCGGTGGGGATGTGGCGACGGCCGTCGAAGCACAGCTCGGCGTGGATTTCGTCGCTGATGATCAATGCGCCGGTGTCCAGGCAGGCATTGGCCACCGCCAGCAGCTCTTCACGGGCAAACACCTTGCCGATGGGGTTGTGCGGGTTGCTCAGCAACAGCGCCCCGGCCCCGCTCAAGGCTTGGCGCATGGCCGGCAGCGGTGTGCGGTACTCGCCATCGATCAAGTGGAACGGTACTTCGATGCGTGGCAGGTTCCAGTTGCCGGGCGCCAGGCGAATCGGCCGATAGTTGGGGGTTTGCAGTACCACCGCCTGGCCGGGCTGGACGAAAGCGTGCAGGGCCATATTGAAGCCAGGCTCGACGCCGGGCAGAAACAGCAGTTCTTCAGGCTGTACGCGCCAGGCGTACTTGGCCCACAAGTCGGCAACGATCGCGTCGCGCACGTCCGGGCCGGCCAGGCTGTAGCCGAGAATCTGCTGGTCGAGGCGCGCGTGCAGGGCTTGCAAGATGGCGGGCGGCGCGGCGATGTCCATGTCGGCGATCCACATCGGCAGGACGTCTTGCGGGTAACGGCTCCACTTGGTACTGCCGGTATCGAAGCGTGGGTGGATCGTGTCGAAATCAAAGCTCATGGACAGGCTCGTATCAGGGCGGCGGTAAAAGAATGGCGCCGATTTTAGCGCCATTAATTTTATAGGCCAGAGCTGATTGCCGCCTTGCGCAGCGGTGTGCGTTCCATGACCGACAAGTTCTGTAATAAAAACGCCATTGCGCTGGGGATTGAATCGGCTAGGAGCTATTTTGGTGCATCTCAATAATCAGAGTAGCCATGGATGAAATACCAACCCTTCAGTCACACTTTGATTGCGACCGCGCTGGTCTTGACGGTCAACGGTGTGCACGCAGCTTCCCAAGCCCCGGTTGCGGGTGAAAATGGCATGGTGGTCACGGCCCAGCACCTGGCAACCCACGTGGGTGTCGATGTGCTCAAGGCCGGCGGCAACGCGGTCGATGCGGCGGTGGCGGTAGGTTACGCACTGGCGGTGGTGTATCCGGCGGCGGGCAACCTGGGCGGCGGTGGTTTCATGACCGTGCAACTGGCGGACGGGCGCAAGACCTTCCTCGACTTCCGCGAAAAAGCCCCGCTGGCGGCGACGGCCGACATGTACCTCGACAAGGCCGGCAATGTGGTCGAAGGCCTCAGCGCCAAAGGCCATTTGGCGGTCGGCGTACCGGGCACGGTGTCTGGCATGGAGCTGGCCCTGAGCAAGTACGGCACCCTCAAGCGCGCGCAAGTGATTGCCCCGGCGATCAAGCTGGCGGAAAACGGCTTTGCGCTGGAGCAGGGCGATATCGACCTGTTGCACACCGCCACCGGTGAGTTCGAAAAAGACCAGGACATGCGCGGGATCTTCCTGCATAACGGCAAACCGATGCAGGTGGGCCAGAAGCTGGTGCAGAAGGACCTGGCCAAGACCCTTAAGGAAATCTCGGCCAAGGGCACCGACGGCTTCTATAAAGGCTGGGTCGCCAAGGCGGTGGTCGATTCCAGCCAGGCCGGCAAAGGCATCATCACGCAGGCCGACCTCGACGCCTACAAAACCCGCGAACTGGCCCCCATCGAGTGCGACTACCGTGGCTACCATGTGGTCTCGGCGCCGCCACCCAGCTCGGGCGGTGTGGTGATCTGCCAGATCATGAACATCCTCGAAGGCTACCCGATGGCCGATCTGGGCTATCACTCGGCCCAGGGCCTGCACTACCAGATCGAAGCGATGCGCCATGCCTACGTGGACCGCAACAGCTACCTGGGCGATCCGGACTTCGTTAAGAACCCCATCGAGCATCTGCTGGACAAGAACTACGCGGCCAAGCTACGCGCTGCCATCGAGCCGCAGAAGGCCGGTGACTCCCAGGCGATCAAGCCAGGTGTGTCGCCCCACGAAGGCAATAACACCACCCACTATTCCATCGTCGACAAGTGGGGCAACGCGGTCTCGGTGACCTATACCCTCAACGACTGGTTTGGCGCCGGGGTGATGGCCAGCAAGACCGGGGTGATTCTCAACGATGAAATGGATGACTTCACCGTCAAGGTCGGCGTACCGAATATGTACGGGCTGGTGCAGGGCGAAGCCAACGCCATCGCACCGGGCAAGGCGCCGTTGTCCTCGATGAGCCCGACCATCGTCACCAAGGACGGCAAGGCGGTAATGGTCGTTGGCACACCGGGGGGCAGCCGCATTATCACCGCGACCTTGCTGACCATCCTGAATGTCATCGACTACAAGATGAACATCCAGGAAGCCGTGGACGCACCGCGCTTCCACCAGCAATGGATGCCGGAAACCACCAACCTTGAGACCTTTGCCGTCAGCCCGGACACCCAGAAGATCCTTGAAAGCTGGGGCCACAAATTCGCCGGCCCGCAAGATGCCAACCACCTGGCCGCCATCCTGGTTGGCGCGCCTTCCCTGGAGGGCAAGCCGGTGGGTAACAACCGTTTCTATGGGGCCAATGACCCGCGGCGCAACACGGGCTTGTCGTTGGGTTACTAAGGAACTGGCATTGTCTCTGTAGGAGCGAGCTTGCTCGCGAAGCACTCACAGGCGCCGCGGTTACCCAGAAAACACGCGTTATCGTTGAGGTTTTTCGCGAGCAAGCTCGCTCCTACAGAGGGCAGGGTAGATCAGAAGGTGTGCTGCAGCTCCCCCGACATCGACGCCTGGAGCCGCCGCTCCACAATCGGGCTTTTGCCCGCTTTATCCGCCAGGTATTGCACATCCAGCAAGGTCGAGAACTGCGTGTGTTCGTTGATCGGCACGCTCCATGAAAGGTTTATGCCATTGCTGATATTGCCGGCACTTGCCTTGTATTCCTTGAAGCGGCTGCGGGTGGCCTGGTCGGTAGTCACGCCGTACCAGGTTTGCAGGTAGTTGCGGTCACCGAAGTGGCTGTTGATGGCGGCATCGATGGAGCCGTAGCGGCCTTCATACAGATGGGTACCCAGGCTCAACTCCAGATGGGTAAAAGCCTTGCCGGTTTCCTTGTGTTTATCTTCTTCAAGCGCATGTTCCAGGGTGGCGCCGATGATCACACTGTCGAGGTTGTAGGCGGCACTCACTCCCAATTGCGGACGCGACTTGATCTGGCCCATACCTTTGAGGCGTTTGGAGCCGGCCTGCATGCTTTCATTTTTATCCTTGCGCGAACCGCTTGCGCCAACGTATGCGCTGAAGCTCAGGGCATTACCTTCGTAACCCCAGCCCAGGCCCGTATCAGTATCGAGGAAGACGCCCCAGGGGCTGATGATTTTGCCGCCGAGTACAGGTGCCGTCATACGTTCGTCGCTGCCACTGTAGCGGGGTGCGTTGGCCATGCCGGCCTTGAGGCTGTATTGCCAGTCTTCGGCAAGCGCCGTATCGGCGGCGGCGAGCAGGCACAGTGAGGTCAATGACAGGCACAGGTTTTTTGAGTGCATCAGGGTGTTTTCCTGGTTAGAGGTTCAAGGGTGTGTGGGGGGAATGGGTGCGTTTGAACGAGTAGCCCGAAGCGCTCAGGCCGTTGACCTGGCGGCTGACGGTATCGCCCAGGCCGTAGCCGTTGCCGGCCAGCACCGCATGGGCGTTGTCGATGGGCAGCAGGATGTAGTCGGTCAGCGGCTCGCCGTGCAATTGGCCGCGAATCACCAGGAAGCCGTCCTCCTGACGCACGCTGATGCCACTCAATGGCGCGTCGGGTTCATGGCTGCTGAGCACCTGATAGGTGCCGACCGTGTTGGCCCAGGCGGCGGGCAAGGGTGGTGGCTCGATGCGTTCACCGATGGCAATGCGTTGGCCGTGGCTGCGCGCGGTGAGCATTTGGCGGCCTTGTACCTGGATCACATCCAACTGCACGCGGCCCAACTCGCCCAGGTCCTTGCGCCAGAAGCCGAGGATCTTTTTCTGCGCGCGCAGCCAGCCTTGCTCATCACGTAACAGCTCGAAATCGTAGCCGGCCAGTTCGCCGGTCAAGCGCGCATGCTCATCCCTGATGCGGAACACGCCCCAGGCGGTCGCATAGAAACCAGCCAGGCGCTTGCGATCCACCGCCGCCGGCACATGGCGCAGCTTGAGGCCGTGGCTCGGGGCCTGGCAGTCATCGGCGCACACGGGCTGGCCGGTCTGTGCCTGGAGCATCAGGCGCAGGCTGTCGGTGGTCAGTGACACCACCATGTCTTCGGCGTTGCTGTCGTTGGCCATGATGATCACCGCCAGCTGCTGATTCGGTAGCAGGGTCAATTGGGCGACGAAGTCATCGCCGCCACCGCTGTGCTGGTAGGTACGCACGCCGGGGCCGATGGGCTCGTCACCGCAGGGCGCCAGAAACCAGCCCAGGCCGATCTGGCAGTCGAAATCCAGGGCGTTGCCGGTGTTTTGCTGGGTAAACATGGCGTCGATAGAAGCGCTGCCGAGGACCTGGCTGCCCTTGTAGGTGCCGTTGGCAAACAGCATGCGCACGTAGCGGCTGAGGTCTTTGGGGCTGGTCCACAGGCCACCGGCGGCGAGGTCACGCACTTGGGCGTCGGTGCTGGCCTTGCCGTCTTCGTAACCATGGGCGCGAAAGCCCATTTGCGCACCGGTGCCCACGAAGCTGGACTGGTTCATTCGCAGGGGCGTGAGCAGGCTGCTTTGCAACTGGGCTTCAAAGCTTTTACCGCTGCTGCGCTCGATGGCCGCGCCCACCAGTGAATAACCAAGGTTGGAGTACGCCACCTGGGACCCCGGCAGACTGCTCAGCCACACACCCGACACACGCATCGGCATTTGCCCCATGGCGTAAGTGCTGCGCAGGTCGCGCAGGTGCTCGCTGGGCAAGCCGGATTGATGGCTGAGCAAGCGCCGCAAAGTGATCGCTCGATCCGCCTCGGCCTGGTCGCTGTGAAAGCGTGAACGTACGTAGAACTCACGCAGGGTCTGCTGGATCGGCGCATCCAGCGCCAGGTGGTGCTGCTCCACCAGCTGCAGCGCCGCCGTGGCGCTCAGCAGTTTGGAAATGCCACCGGCGCGAAACGCGGTATTGGGCGTGACCGGCACCCCCTGGTCTTTGTCAGCCAGGCCAAAGCCACGGGCCCAGATCAGCTCCTGGCCATTGACCAGCGCAATCGACAAACCTGCCACATTGTCCCGCGCCATCTCCCGGGGAATGCGGGTTTGCAGGTAGCGGATGATTGCGCCGTAATCGCCTTTTTGAATCGGCGGCGGGACAGGCGGTTGCGAGTGGCAACCGATACTGCCCATCAGGCAACCCAATAGCGGAATACCGCGCAACCTGCGAAACATCAAGAGCACCCGAATGATGATTTGGATGCTGGAATGCTAGGGCGGCGGGGGCTTGGAATCTTTGAGTGCTTTGTCGGGAAACTGTCAAAGACTGTTAACGGCCCACTGTAGGAGCGAGCTCGCTCGCGAAAAACGCACAGGCGCCGCGTTTATCCAGAAAGCACGCGTTATCGTTGACGTTTTTCGCGAGCAAGCTCGCTCCTACAGAATCAGGGCATCAACGTGGCGATCAGCGCGCGAATGGTTCCTGGCAGCGCTTCCAGCTCACGTACCAGAATGCTGCGCTCGCGAATCGCCCAGGGTTCGTCGAGCTTTACGGTCACCAACTGCATGGTGCGGCTGTGGCGCAGGGCGGCGGACTCGGGAATGATGCCGATGCCCACGCCGGCCTCGACCATCCGGCAGATCGCCTCGAAGCTCGAGACCTGGATACGCAGCGACAATTGCTTGCCAAGGCGCTCGACGTGTTCGCGCAGGAAACTCAACAGCGTGCTGCCTTCATGCAGGCCGATATGCTGATACGCCAGGGTCTGCTCAAGGGTCACCGAAGGCTGGTCGGCCAACGGATGCCCGACGGGTACCATCAGCACCAGTTCATCGGTGCTGAAATGCAACACCTGCAGGCCGGAGGCTTCTACGGGGCCGGCGATGATGCCCATGTCACTGGTGCCATCGAGCACACCGCGCACAATGTCCCGGGAGAGGCGTTCCTGCAGGTCGACGGTGACGCCTGGGCGCTGCGACAGAAAGCCAGCCAGGACTTCCGGCAAAAACTCGGTGACCGCCGTGGTGTTGGCGAAGATACGGATATGCCCGGCCGAATCCACGCCGTATTGGGTGAACTCGCTTTTGAGGTAATCCACCTGGCGCATGATCAACCGCGCATGGTGCAACAGGCGCTCGCCTGCCGGGGTGATCTCCACGCCCCGGCTGTCGCGGTACAACAGGCGCGTGTCGAGCTGGCCTTCCAGGGCTTTGATCCGCGCACTGGCGGCAGCCGGCGACAGGAAGGCGCGCTTGGCACCCTGGGTAAGGCTGGGGGATTCGGCGATATGGATAAACAGGCGCAGGTCGGCGAGATCGAAGTGCATGCAAGGCTCCCGAAGAACAGGTTTCCTGTGGGAGCTGGCTTGCCTGCGATAGCGGTGTGTCAGTGAGCATCTTCGTCACTGACACGCCGCTATCGCAAGCAAGCCAGCTCCCACATTGGTTCACGGTGTGGCTGTAAGCGTTCAGCATAACCGAACGCTGGTTTATTGAAATGCAAATTCTCAGAACGGGCAGGCCCTTGCATGATCCACGGCAGTCACCCACTGCCTGAGGACCTGCACCCGATGAGCGCTACTGATTGGATCGGCCGAAGTGAGACCGCCCACGACCACCTGAGCCATAACCTGCTCAAGCGTATCGCCGCCACGTTCGGTGAAGCCGTGCCCGCCGATGGCGACGCGGTGCCTGCGTTGTGGCAATGGTGTTTCTTCCAGGACCCGTTGCCCGAATCGGCCCTGGGCAGCGACGGTCACCCGGCACGCGGCGGGTTCCTGCCGCCGGCCGATAACCGCAATCGCATGTGGGCCGGTGGGCGCCTTGAGTTTTTGCACTCGCTGCGGGCTGGCGAGGCGGCCACGCGCGTATCCACCATCACCCAGGTCGAAGAAAAAACTGGGCGCACCGGTTCACTGTTATTCGTCACCGTGCGCCATGACTATTCCCAGGACGGGCGCCTGGCCATCCGCGAGGAGCAGGACATCGTCTACCGCGAACCCACGCCACCCAAGGTGGGCAGCGGCGACGCGCTGGCCCAAGGCGAATGGACAGAGGCCGTCGAGCCGACGCCAACCCTGTTGTTCCGCTACAGCGCCGTCACGTTCAACGGCCACCGCATCCATTACGACTACCCCTATGTCACCGGCACCGAAGGCTATGCCGGCCTGGTGGTGCATGGCCCGCTGATCGCCACCTTGAGCCTGCGTGCGTTCTGCCGGGCGCACCCCGAAGCGACCCTGCGCCGCTTTGCCTATCGCGGTGTGCGCCCACTGATTGCGCCACAGCCTTTTGAGGTGGGCGGGCGCATCACCGCAACCGGCGTCGCAGACCTCTGGGCCGGCAACACTGAAGGCCTGGCGCAGACCGCTCAGGTGCATTTCGAATAACCCAATAACAACAGGCGGAGAGCCGTTAATGAATGCCCATGACACTGAAGAACTCAACGCCATCCGCGACGGCGTGCGTGCCTTGTGCGCCGAATTCGATGCCGCTTACTGGCGCAAGATCGATGAAGAAAAGGGCTTCCCCGAAGCCTTCGTCAAGGCGCTGACCGACGCTGGTTGGCTGTCGGCGATGATCCCCGAGGAATACGGCGGTTCCGGCCTGGGCCTGGCCGAAGCCTCGGTGATCCTTGAGGAAGTCAACCGCTGCGGCGGCAACTCGGGCACCGTGCATGGCCAGATGTACAACATGTTCACCCTGCTGCGTCACGGCAGCGAGGCGCAAAAACGCTTCTACCTGCCCAAGCTGGCCAGTGGTGAATTGCGCCTGCAGTCGATGGCCGTCACCGAACCCACTACCGGCACCGACACCACCAAGATCAAGACCACGGCGATCAAGCGCGGCGACAAGTACGTGATCAACGGTCAGAAAGTCTGGATCTCGCGGGTGCAGCATTCCGACCTGATGATCCTGCTGGCACGCACCACGCCCTTGGCCCAAGTGCAGAAAAAATCCGAAGGCATGTCGATCTTCCTGGTGGACCTGCGCCAGGCCATCGGCAACGGCCTGACCGTGCAGCCCATTGCCAATATGGTCAACCACGAGACCAACGAGCTGTTCTTCGACAACCTGGAGCTGCCCCTGGACAGCCTGATTGGCGAGGAGGGCAAGGGCTTCAAATACATCCTCGATGGCCTGAATGCCGAGCGCACCCTGATTGCCGCCGAGTGCATCGGTGACGGCCGCTGGTTTATTGAAAAGGCCAGCGCCTATGCCCGCGACCGTGTGGTGTTTGGCCGGCCCATCGGGCAGAACCAGGGCGTGCAGTTCCCGATTGCCGAGGCGCATATCGAGATTGAATCGGCGGACCTGATGCGCTGGCGCGCCTGTGAGGAATACGACAGCGGCAAGAACGCCGGAGCCAGTGCCAACATGGCCAAGTACCTGGCGGCGAAGGCGTCCTGGGAAGCGGCCAACGCCTGCCTGCAAACCCACGGCGGCTTCGGCTTTGCCTGCGAGTACGACGTGGAGCGTAAATTCCGCGAGACCCGCCTGTACCAGGTGGCACCGATCTCCACCAACCTGATCCTGTCCTACGTGGCCGAGCATTTGCTCGAACTGCCGCGCAGCTTCTGAGGGCCTTGAGCATGCATCATACCCAAGCCCTGTGCCGATTCCTGGCTGAGCTGACTTACGCGCAGTTGCCCGAGCACGTACTGGCGCGCACCGAAGAGCTGTACCTGGATTGGCTCGCGTCCGCCTTGGCCAGCCAGGGCGCGCACCCGATTCCCCTGTTTGAACGCTACGCACAGAAGATGGGCCCGAGCAGCGGCCCGGCCGAGGTGATCGTCAACGGCACCGGCACCAGCGCGTATTTTGCCGCCCTGGTCAACGCCGCCTCCTCACATCTGGTGGAGCAGGATGACCTGCACAACAGCTCCGTGCTGCACCCGGCCACCGTGGTGTTTCCCGCCGCGTTGGCCGCTGCCCAGGACCTCGGCAAGTCTGGCCGTGAACTGTTGCTGGCCTCGGTGGCCGGCTATGAGGCGGGGATTCGCATCGGTGAGTTCATGGGCCGTTCCCACTACCGCATCTTCCACACCACGGCCACGGTCGGCACCCTGGCGGCGGCGGTCGCGGTGGGCAAGTTGCTCGACTTCAACGAAGAGCAATTCATCAACCTGCTCGGCAGCGCCGGCACCCAGGCCGCCGGGCTGTGGGAGTTTCTGCGCGATGCCGCCGACTCCAAGCAACTGCACACGGCCAAGGCGGCGGCGGACGGCTTGCTGGCGGCTTACCTGACGGCCGATGGGCTGACCGGCGCGCGCAATATCCTTGAAGGCGACCAGGGTTTGGCGGCGGGCATGTCCAGTGATGCGCAGCCGGGCAAATTGTCTGCCGACCTGGGCAGCCGCTGGGCACTGGTAGAGACCTCGTTCAAGTTCCACGCCTCCTGCCGCCACACCCATCCCGCTGCCGATGCGCTATTGGACGTGATGCAGCGTGAAGGCTTGAGCGCTGCACAGATTTCCCAGGTGCAAACCCACGTGCACCAAGGCGCCATCGACGTACTCGGCCGAGTGACAGTGCCAGCCACGGTGCACCAGGCCAAATTCTCCATGGGCACCGTACTCGGCCTGATCGCCGTGCATGGCAAGGCCGGGTTGCCTGAATTCCATGAGCTGGCGTTGAGCGATCCTGCGGTCGCGGCGTTTCGCGACAAGGTCAGCATGAGCCTGGACCCCGAAGTCGACAGCGCCTACCCACAACGCTGGCTGGGCCGCGTCACCGTCACCACCACCGATGGCCGCACGCTGCACGGTGCCATTGATGAACCCAAGGGCGACCCGGGCAACACCCTGAGCCGTGCCGAGCTGGCGGACAAGTTCCAGCGCCTGGCCCACTTCAGCGGCGCCCGCACCCCGGCCCAGGCCAACCGCCTGATCGAGCAGGTATGGAACCTGCGCACTACCGCGTCAATGGCCCATTGGCTTGGAGGAATTTGTGATGACTGAACAACGACCGCTGGACGGCATCACCGTCGTCAGCCTGGAACACGCGATTGCCGCGCCATTCTGTACGCGCCAACTGGCCGACCTGGGTGCCCGGGTCATCAAGGTGGAGCGCCCCGGCACCGGCGACTTTGCCCGTGGCTATGACGAGCGGGTACGTGGCCTGGCGTCGCATTTCGTCTGGACCAACCGCTCCAAGGAAAGCCTGACCCTGGACCTCAAGCAGGACGAGGCGGGTGCCATTCTGGATGCGCTGCTGGCCGACGCCGATGTGCTGGTGCAGAACCTTGCCCCCGGCGCGGCGGCGCGCATGGGCTTATCGTTCGAGGCGCTGCACGCGCGCTTTCCACGGCTGATCGTCTGCGATATTTCCGGCTACGGCGAAGGCGGGCCCTACGAGAAAAAGAAAGCCTACGACCTGTTGATCCAGAGCGAGGGCGGCTTTCTCTCGGTGACCGGTGGCCCAGGTGAAGAACAGATGGCCAAGGCCGGTTGCTCCATCGCGGACATCTCCGCCGGCATGTACGCCTACAGCGGCATTCTGTCGGCGCTGCTGCTGCGCGGCAAAACCGGCCAGGGCAGCCGCATCGATGTGAGCATGCTCGAAAGCCTGGTGGAGTGGATGGGTTACCCGATGTACTACGCCTTTGACGGCGCGCCGCCGCCACCGCGTGCGGGTGCCGCGCATTCGACGATTTACCCTTACGGGCCGTTTCCCACTGGTGGCGGCGGCACGGTGATGCTCGGCTTGCAGAACGAGCGCGAATGGGCGGCGTTCTGCGACAAAGTGCTGCTCAGCCCGTCGCTGGCCACGGACGAGCGCTTCAGCGCCAACTTCAAGCGCTCGGCCAACCGTGAGGTGCTGCGCCAGATCATCGTGGAGCGCTTTGCCCCTCTGGACGTCGAGGCGGTGATCCAGCGCCTGGAAGACGCGCAGATTGCCAGTGCGCGGGTCAACGACATGCAAGGCGTGTGGGACCACCCACAACTCAAGGCCCGCGACCGCTGGCGCGAAGTCGACAGCCCGGCGGGGCCGTTGCCGTCGCTGCTGCCACCGGCGCGTAACGCTGCGTTTACCCCGCGCATGGACGGCGTGCCAGCGCTGGGGCAACACAGCCAAGGCATCCTCGATCAGCTGGGTTACTCCGTTGAGGCCATTAACAGCCTGCGCGAGCGCGGCGTTATCTAATCAGGAATCAAGTGATGCCAAAGCCATTAGTACGTTCTGCGCTGTTTGTGCCGGGCAGCCGCCCGGAGCGGTTTGCCAAGGCCCTGGCCAGCGGCGCCGACGCAGTGATTGTGGATTTCGAAGACGCGGTGGAAGAGCCGCTCAAGCGTCAGGCTCGGGATAATCTGGGCGTATTTTTGCATGCGCATGCCGAAGCCCAGGTGTGGGTACGCATCAACGCGCCCCAGCATGCCGAGCATTTTGCCGATGTCGCCTTCTGCAAGGCCCATGCAAATGTGGCGGGGGTGTTGCTGCCCAAGGTCGAAAGCGCGGCCCAGGTGGCGGTGGTGGCCGCGACCGGCAAGGCTATCTGGCCGATTATCGAAAGCGCACGCGGTTTGCTGGCACTGGCGCAGATTGCCCAGGCGCCCCAGGTGGAACGCCTGTCGTTCGGCGGCTTGGACCTGGCGCTGGACCTCAACCTGAGCAGTCACTCCCGCGCGGCCGAATTGGCCCTCGACCAGGCGCGCCTGGCGCTGATCGTGCATTCGCGCGCCGCGGGCCTGGCGCCGCCGCTGGACGGCGTGCACCCGGCCATCGACGACCTCGAAGGCCTGCACCGCTCGATCCGGCACGCTTATGAAATGGGCTTTGCCGGGGCGTTGTGCATTCATCCCAAGCAAGTCGCGGTGATCCATGCCGCGCTGGCGCCGAGCGCTGAAGAGCTGGCCTGGGCCAGGCGGGTGGTGGAGGCGGGTGCCCATGGGGCAGGGGCTTATCAGATTGACGGGCAGATGGTGGATGCGCCGGTACTGCTGCGCGCGCAACGGCTGCTGGCCGCGCAACTGTAACTGACAAAACCGGGAACAAAATGTGGGAGCTGGCTTGCCTGCGAAGACGGCCTCACAGTCGACACCGTAATGCCGAGTACATATCCATTCCTGCGGTAACGGCCACTTAGGGTTCCGCCCCAACGGCGGCTCACTTTTGAAAAGCGCAAAAGTAAGCAAAACGCTCTTGCCCCACCACTCGGCACCTCGCTTAGGCTCGGTGTGCCCGAACGCAGGCTTGAATCCGTGGGCCGCCGCCACGCGCCATCCATGGCGCGGGGCGGCTAACCCGGCGTCCTGCCGGGTTACCCACGAATTCAAGCCTGCGTTCGGCCAGCGTGGTTTAACGGGGCGCCTGAGATCAAGATCAAAAGCAGAGCAAGATCAAGAGCGGCTCGCTTCGCATCGTGGTTACCGTCTGCTGTTGCAACCGCCAAAGTTGCGCAGATACCTATGGCTATCGCAGGCAACCCAGCTCCCACACTGGACGCGTTCGGCCAGGCCGAACGCAGGTATCTAAAATTCGAAATTCACGACACGCGTTACATCAGGCACCTTGCCTTACAACACAACAATAAGAAGGTGATTCCCATGCTCAAGCTTTCCCGGGCGCTGCTGTGCGCCGCCACCTTGTTTACCGCGGGCCTGGCCCAGGCGGCAGACCCGATTGTGATCAAGTTCGCCCACGTGGTTGCCGAGAACACCCCTAAAGGCCAGGGCGCGTTGCTGTTTAAAAAACTTGCTGAAGAGCGCCTGCCCGGCAAGGTCAAGGTCGAGGTGTACCCGAACTCGTCGCTGTTTGGCGATGGCAAGGAAATGGAAGCGTTGCTGCTGGGCGACGTGCAAATGCTCGCGCCGTCCCTGGCCAAGTTCGAGCATTACACCAAGCAAGTGCAGATCTACGACTTGCCGTTCCTGTTCAACGATCTGGCCGCCGTCGACCGTTTCCAGGCCGCTGAGGGCAAGCAACTGCTGACCTCGATGCAGGATAAGAACATCCTCGGTCTGGCCTATTGGCACAACGGCCTCAAGCAACTCTCCGCCAACAAGGCCCTGCATGAACCCAAGGACGCCCGTGGCCTGAAGTTCCGCGTGCAGGCTTCCAGTGTGCTCGAAGAGCAGTTCAAGGCGATCCGTGCCAACCCGCGCAAGATGAGCTTTGCCGAGGTTTACCAAGGCCTGCAGACCGGCACCGTGAATGGCACCGAGAACACCTGGTCCAACTATGAAAGCCAGAAGGTCAACGAAGTGCAGAAGTACTTCACCGAGTCCAACCATGGCCTGATCGACTACATGGTGATCACCAACGCAAAATTCTGGAACGGCCTGGCGCCGGATGTGCGCAGCACCCTGGAGCAGATCATGGCCGAGGTCACCGTGGAGGTGAACAAGCAGGCCGAGGCGCTGAACCAGTCGGCTAAGCAGAAAATCATCGACGCCAAGACCAGCGAAATCATCGAACTGACCCCCGCGCAACGTGCGCTGTGGCGCGAAGCCATGCGCCCGGTGTGGCAGAAGTTCGAGGGCGAGATTGGGGCTGACCTGATCAAGGCGGCGGACCAGTCCAACCAGTAATCCCAGGGCACACCGAGATCCAATGTGGGAGCGGGCTTGCTCGCGAAAGCGGTGGGTCAGTCACCAGTGTTATCAACTGACAGACTGTATTCGCGAGCAAGCCCGCTCCCACATGTCGAACCGGTTTTCGCCCTGTGCCTTGCATAACCCATCCCTTTTTCGCGAGGTTTTGCCATGCAAACGCTAAGGCGCGTCTGGGAGCACCTGGAGGAAGGCTTCATTGCGTTCCTGCTGGCCGCCATGACCCTGGTGACATTCGTCTACGTCATGCTCAACAACGTCTACACCCTGTTCTTTGACCTGGCCGACAAATGGGCCTGGAGCAGCCCCTTCTTCAATGCCCTGGGCGACGGCACCATGACGTTGGCCCAAGAGATGACCTGGAGCGTGGCGCTGACCAAGGCCATGTTCGGCTGGTTGATTTTCTTCGGCATTTCCTACGGCGTGCGCACCGCAGGCCACCTGGGCGTGGACGCGCTGGTGCGGCTGACCCGGCGCCCGGTGCAACGCCTGCTCGGCATGCTCGCGTGCCTGTGCTGCCTGGCCTATGCCGGGCTGTTCATGGTGGCCAGCTACAAGTGGGTGAGTGCGGTGATGACCGCGCATATCGGCGCCGAAGACCTCGACCAGTTCGGCATCGATGTCGGCGACATCGTGGTGATCGTGCCCATTGGCTTTGCCTTGGTCTTGATCCGCTACCTGGAAATTTTCTACCGCATTTTTACCCACCGCCAGGTCGGGTTGGGGTTGGCCGACGAGGCCGGTGAGGCCAGCAAGTTGGCCGGCAGCCATGAGGAGCGTCACTGATGGCCGTGCTCTGTCTGTTTCTGCTGTTGTTCGTGTTCATGTTCCTGGGCGTGCCGATTGCGATTGCCCTGGGGCTGTCCGGTGCGGTGTCTATCCTGATGTTCAGCCAGGACTCGGTGAGTTCCCTGGCGATCAAGCTGTTTGAAACCAGCGACGCCTACACCTTCCTGGCGATTCCGTTTTTCCTGTTGTCCGGTGCCTTCATGACCACCGGCGGCGTGGCCCAACGGCTGATCGACTTTGCCAACGCCTGTGTCGGGCATATCCGCGGTGGCCTGGCGATTGCGGCGGTGCTGGCGTGCATGCTGTTTGCGGCGCTGTCCGGCTCGTCACCGGCCACGGTGGCGGCAGTGGGCTCGATTGCCGTGGCAGGCATGGTGCGTTCCGGTTACCCGAAGGAGTTTGGGGCGGGCATCATCTGTAACGCCGGGACCTTGGGCATTCTGATTCCGCCGTCGATCGTGATGGTGGTGTATTCGGCGGCGACCGAAACCTCGGTGGGCAAGCTGTTCATGGCCGGGGTGATTCCGGGCTTGCTGCTGGGCCTGATGTTGATGATTGCGATCTACATTGTCGCCCGCATCAAGAAGCTGCCGGCACAACCCCGGGCGACGTTCCGTGAGTGGCTGAGTTGCGCACGCCGGGCATTCTGGGGTTTGTTGCTGCTGGTGATCATCCTTGGGGGCATTTACAGCGGCATGTTCACCCCGACCGAAGCGGCGGCGGTGGCGGCGGTGTATTCGGCGTTTGTCGCGCTGTTCGTCTACAAGGATATGAAGCTGCGCGACTGCCCCAAGGTGCTGCTGGAATCCGGGCGATTGTCGATCATGCTGATGTTCATCATCGCCAACGCCATGCTGTTTGCCCACGTGCTGACCACCGAGCAGATCCCCCAGCAAATTACTGCTTGGGTGATCTCCGAAGGGCTGACGCCGATTGGCTTTTTGATCATGGTCAACGTGGTGCTGCTGATTGCCGGCAGCTTTATGGAGCCTTCGGCCATTGTGCTGATCCTGGCGCCGATCTTTTTCCCGATTGCGATGAAGCTGGGTATTGATCCGATTCACCTGGGCATCGTGATGGTGGTGAACATGGAAATCGGCCTGGTGCACCCGCCGGTGGGGCTGAACCTGTTCGTGACCTCGGCGGTGACGGGGCTGACCCTGGGGCAGACCATTCGTGCGGCGATGCCGTGGCTGATGATCCTGTTGGTGTTCCTGATCATGGTCACCTACCTGCCGTTCATTTCCCTCGCGCTGCCGCAGTGGCTGGGGATGTGAGGCCGCTGGACGGTGGGAGAGGGCAGCCCTCCCACCGTTGAGGGGCGTCAGACCTTGAACTGACGCAAAAGCCCATCAAGCTGTTCACTCAAGCCACGCAACTGCGCACTCGCCACGCTGGACTGCTCCGCCGCCAGCGCGGTGCTGTGGGACAGCCCGGCCGCTTGGGTGACGTTCTGGTTGATGTCTTCCACCACGTGGGCCTGTTGCAGGGTGGCGCTGGCAATCGAGGCGTTCAGGCCGTTGAGATTGTGCAGCGCCTGGCCGATGGCGGTGAGGCTTGCGCCCGCCTGGCCGGCTTGTTCAATAGTCAGTTGCGAGGCGCTGTGGCTGTCGCTGATCACCTTGACCGCCGCTTCCGAATGGCCTTGCAGGCGCTCGATCATCACCTGGATCTCGGCGGTGGATTTCTGCGTGCGCTGGGCCAGCAGGCGCACCTCGTCGGCGACCACCGCAAACCCACGGCCTTGCTCACCGGCGCGGGCGGCTTCGATGGCGGCATTGAGGGCGAGCAGGTTGGTTTGGTCGGCAATGGAGCGGATCACTTCCAGTACGCCGCCGATCTGCGTGCTTTCGCTGGAGAGCGTGCGGATCACCTCCACAGCCTGGCTGATAGTGGTGGAGAGCTGGTCGATCTGCTGCAAGCTACCGTCGATATTGACCTGGCCCTGTTGTGCCTGGGCCTGGGCATCGCGCATTTCGCTGGCAGCGTGCTCGGCATTCTTGGCCACGTCCTGCACGCCGTAGGTGACTTCGTTGATGGCGGTGGCCACCAGTTCCATCTGCTGCGATTGCTGCTGGCTGCGGTCATGGGCCTGGCTGGCGTTGTGGCCCAGCTCGGTGGACGACTGGCCCAGGGCGTTCGCGCACACCTGCAACTGGCCGACCACCTGGCGCAGCTTGGCGGTGAAGCTATTGAAGTGCTGGGCCAGTTGCGTCAATTCATCACGGCCGTGGGTGTCGAGGCTGTGGGTCAGGTCGCTTTCGCCGCTGGCGATATTGCCCATGGCATTCACCGCCGCCTGCAACGGCTGCACGATGCTGCGGGCAATCAGCACCACCAGCACGGCCATCATCAACGCAATGCCCAGGCCAATGGCCGAGGCTTTCCACACCTGGCCCCTGAATTCGGCCTGCACATCGTCCACGTAGACGCCGGAGCCGATAATCCAGCCCCAGGGTTCGAACAGTTGGATGTACGAGGTTTTCTCTACCGGCGCTTCGGCGCCGGGCTTCGGCCAGCGGTAGTTGACGATGCCGGCGCCCTTGGCCTTGGCCAGGCTCACGAATTCGTTGAACACGGCGAAACCGTCCGGGTCGCGAATCGCCGAAAGGTTCTGGCCGTCGAGCTTGGGGTTGGCCGCGTGCATGATCATCACGGGGGTGAGGTCGTTGATCCAGAAGTAATCATCGTGGTCATAACGCAGGCCGCGCACCGCGCTCAAGGCCTGTTGTTGCGCGGCGTCGCGGGTCAGTACGCCGGTTTTCTCCAGGTTCTGGTAATACCCGAGTACGCCACTGGCGGTCTGCACCACGTGCTGGGTCTGCTGGCGCTTGGCCTGGTAGAGGTCGCCGTGGATCTGGTTGAGCATCAACAGCCCCAAGGCCAGCAGCATCAACACGGCGACTATCAGGATCAGCCAAAGGCGGCGGCTGATCGACATGCTGCGCAAACTGTTCATCGTCCTGTCACTCCCTGCTCTTTATAATTGTGGTGCTGCTTCGAGATTTCCGGCGTGTCTGATAGGCTTTCGGCCCGGAATCGAAAAACCTGAGTACTGCCTGATTTTTCACGGAATTTTTGCAGACCGGCGTTGAGAATCAACCGCGGGCGCTTGTGTGCGCTCGTCGTCAGTGAACTTAAAAAAGACTAAGAGGCATGCCCCGTGCATGACCTTTGGAGACAGCATGGATTTTTGGACCGCCATACAGGCATTGATTCTCGGCATCGTCGAGGGGCTTACGGAGTTCTTGCCGATCTCGAGCACCGGCCACCAGATCATCGTCGCCGACCTGATCAATTTTGGCGGCGAGCGTTTCGAAGCCTTCAATATCATCATCCAGCTGGGCGCGATCCTGGCGGTAGTCTGGGAGTTTCGCCGCAAGATCTTTGACGTGGTCATCGGCCTGCCGACCCAACCCAAAGCCCGGCGTTTCACGGTCAACCTGATCATTGCCGTATTGCCGGCAGTGGTACTTGGGGTGATCTTCGCCGACCTGATCAAGCACTACCTGTTCAACCCGATCACCGTGGCCACGGCGCTGGTGGTGGGCGGCGTGATCATGTTGTGGGCTGAACGCCGCCAACATGCGGTGCGGGCTGAGAGCGTCGATGACATCACCTGGAAAGACGCCCTGAAAGTCGGCCTGGCCCAGTGCCTGGCGATGATCCCCGGCACCTCGCGCTCTGGTGCGACGATCATCGGCGGGCTGTTGTTCGGCCTGTCACGCAAGACCGCCACCGAGTTCTCGTTCTTCCTGGCGATGCCGACCATGGTCGGTGCGGCGGTGTACTCGGGCTATAAATACCGTGACCTGTTCCAGCCGGCGGACCTGCCGGTATTCGCCATTGGCTTTGTCACCTCGTTCATCTTCGCGATGATCGCGGTCAAGGCCCTGCTCAAGTTCATCGCCAGCCACAGCTATGCGGCGTTTGCCTGGTACCGGATTGCCTTCGGCCTGGTGATCCTGGCGACCTGGCAATTCGGCTGGATCGACTGGACTGCGGTCAAGCCATGAGCATCCAGCACCCACGCCTGAAGGCGCTGATCTTTGTGCTGCTGTGTGCCGCGCCGCTGCTGGGCTCGGCCTTGCTGTGGTATCGCGGCGAAACGGTCATCCCATTGATGGCTTACGGCGTGGTCAGTGTAGTGGCGTTCTTCCTGTACTGGAGCGATAAGCGCAAAGCACAGACTGAAGGCTGGCGCACCCCGGAAAACATCCTGCATGCGGTGGAGCTAGCGGGCGGTTGGCCGGGGGCGTTGATCGCCCAGCAGGTGTTCCGGCACAAGACGCGCAAGGTGTCTTACCAGGTGCTGTTCTGGGTGATTGTGCTGTTGCACCAAGTGTTCTGGCTGGACCAGTTGTTCCTCGGTGGCACCTTGCTGTCAATCCTCTAGCCGCAAGCCAATCTGCGTGCGCTTGGGCAGCTTGCTCACCACCAACTGGTGGGAGCGCTGCAACAGGTCGCGCAGTTCCTCTGCGCCCAAAGGGTAGGGCGTGTTCATGATGACCCACTGCGCCCTCGCCAGGTAAGGCGCCGGGTGAATGCCCGGCCGGTCGACGTGGCCCAGGAACAGCTCCTTGTCGACCTTGAAGGCCAGCGATTCACCGCGCAGGTTCTGCAAGGCGAACATCTTGTTGCCGGCAATCGAAAACACCCTCACGCCGCCCCATTTATAGTCTTCCCGTGCGCCTGGCAGGCTCAGGCAGAAACCTGCGACTTGTTCTTCTGTCATGCTCATAACAGCCGATCTCCACAGCCTTTGAAGCCTTCTTCCAGATAGTCGATCCAGGCCCGGATGGCCGGCAGCACACCGCGCCGGTGCGGGTACACCGCCTGCAGCCAGCCGCCCGGCAATGACCATTGCGGCAGCAGTTGCACCAGCCGGCCACTGGCCAATTCTTCTTCGCAGTACATCATCGGCAGTATCGTAAAGCCCACGCCCATGATGGCGCTGGCCTTGCGCACGATAAAGTCTTCGATGCCCAGGCGCGCTTCCATCACCAGCTCATGGGTATTGCCCTGGGGATCAATGATGCGTTGATGCACCATTCGGTCTGCCTCGAGTGCGCCGAGTATGGGCAACTGCTTGAGGTCTTCCAGGGTTTCGACTTGCCGATCACGCATGAACGCGGGGCTGGCCACCAGCACGGTGTGCGCCCGGCGCAGGCGTTTGGTCACCAGCAACGGGTCCTCATCGCCGTGTTCGCGCACGCGCAGTGCCACGTCAATGCCTTCGGCTACCAGGTCGACGCGGCGGTTCACCAGGGTCATGTCCAACTGCACCAACGGGTGGGCGGCCAGAAAACCGGCCACCAACTCCGGCAGGATGTGTTGAGCCAGGCCCACCGGGCAACTGACCCGCAGCCGCCCGCGCGGTTCGCTGGACATGCTGGCCACGGCCTCGTCGGCCATTTCCGCTTCCAGCAACATGGCCTGGCAGTGGCGCAAGTAGCGCTCACCCACGGCGGTAAGGGTCAGTTGCCGGGTGGTGCGTTGCAGCAGGCGTGCACCCAGGCGGTCTTCCAGCTCGGCAATGCGCCGTGACAGCCTGGATTTGGGAATCCCGAGTAGCCGGCCAGCGGCAGCAAAACCGCCGGCTTCGACGACTTTGGCGAAATAGTAGAGGTCGTTGAGGTCTTGCATGGTGGGCCTATTGTCCTGTCAGTGGGACAAACTATCGCATTTCAGATGGCTTATCGATCATTGGTTTCATGCGTAGCATCACCACCATCTGATCGCCACTGTCGATCCCACCTCGGAGATCCATCATGAAACTCTTGCACATCGATTCCAGCATCCTCGGCGACAACTCGGCCTCCCGTCAGCTCAGCGCGGGTGTGGTCAAGGCATGGCGAGCCGCCCAGCCGGGCGTGGAAGTGACTTACCGTGACCTCGCCAGCGAAGGCATCAACCATTTCTCCGGCGCTACCCTGGGTGCATTGGGCACTGCCGCCGAACTGCGCGATGCGGCGCAAAAGCACGAGGCTGAACTGAGTGCATCGTCGCTGGCTGAATTCCTCGCCGCCGATGCCGTGGTAGTCGGTGCGCCGATGTACAACTTCACCATCCCCACCCAGTTGAAAGCCTGGATCGATCGCATCGCGGTAGCCGGCCAGACCTTCCGTTACACCGAAGCCGGCCCTGAAGGCCTGTGCGGCAACAAGAAGGTCATTATTGTCTCCACCGCCGGCGGCCTGCATGCCGACCAAGCTTCGGGCGCTGCCCACGAAGGCTACTTGAAGCTGCTGTTCGGTTTCCTCGGCATCACCGACATCGAGATCGTTCGCGCCGAAGGCCTGGCCTACGGTGATGAAGTGCGCAGCAAAGCCATGAGCGACGCCAACGTGCGCATCAACGAGCAACTGTTCGCCGCTGCGTAAGGCTTATGTAAATTTGCTCTGTCCTCGGTTTCATTCTGAAACCGAGCGCCTAAACTCTGTATTCTGATCGCCTGAGCGCGAGCGGAGTACGGAGTTTTTTCGTTGTGGCCCAGGTTATGCAGACATCCATTCGATACCCTGGGCTTTTTATTCGACAGGCCGGTTCTTGTGCAGCAAAGGTGGACATCCCCATGATGCGTCTTTGTGCTGTTTTGGTTCTTTCGCTGTTGGGCGGCCTGGTTTCAGTGCACGCCGCGCCGGCACCGCACCCCCATTGGAGCGTGGGGTTTCATCGCATGAGTTTTCTCGACCCGCTGGATGCGCAGCCGATGAAAGCCATCGCGTTCTACCCCTCCACCGATGCCGAGCGCTCCACCGCGCTGGGCGCCTACCATGTGGCGGCCAGCGAAGATGCCAAGGTGGCGATCGGGCGATTCCCGATGCTGATGTTGTCCCACGGCAATACCGGCACGCCGCTGGCCCTGCATGACCTGGCCACCGCCTTGGCACGCAAGGGCTTTGTGGTGGTGGCGGTGCTGCATCCCGGGGACAACTACAAGGACCACAGCCGTCTGGGCACTGTGAGCAATTTATATGGTCGGCCGATCCAGATCTCCCAGGCGATCACCGCCGCCTTGGCCGAGCCGATGCTGTCGCCCTTTGTGGATATCGATCAGATCGGCGTCATCGGTTATTCCGCCGGTGGCGAGACGGCATTGATCCTGGCCGGCGCCAAGCCTGATTTCGAACGTCTGCGCCGCTACTGCCAGGAGCGCCCCGAAGACCGCGATGCGTGCACCACCAAGGGCGAACTGGTGGTCGACCGCGACGATTTGCAACCCCAGGCCGACCCGCGCATCCATGCCTTGATGCTGATGGCGCCGCTGAGCTTGATGTTTGGCCGCCACACCCTGGCGGACGTGCATGTGCCGGTGCTGCTTTACAGTGGCGATGGCGACCAGTTGGTGGCCGTGGACAAGAACGCCGCCGCCCTGGCGCGCAAGTTGCCGCAGCCACCGGATTTCAAACTGTTGGCCGGGGCCGGGCACTTCGTGTTCATGGCGCCGTGTGACAGTGATCAATTGGCGAGCATGCCGGCCATTTGCACAGATGCCGATGGCGTCGATCGCGAAGGTATCCACCGTGATCTGGTCTCCGAGGCCGGGCGTTTTTTCAGCCATACCCTGGGTGAGGCCACCCGCGCCGGCTTGCAGACCGCTGATCAGTAGGCGCGACGCCTGAGCAATACGGTCAGGCCGAGCGCGCTGACCGACAGTAAGGCCGCGCAGAAGAAGATCCAGCCATAGCCGAGGTTCAACGCCACGGCGCCCATCAACGGCCCGGCAATCGCCAGGGCCAGGTCGAAAAACACCGCATAGGCGCTCAGCCCCGCGCCGCGGCTGCTGTCCGGCACTTGCTTGATCGCTTCCACGCCGAGCGCCGGGTACACCAACGACAAGCCAAAGCCGGTCAACCCGGCGCCGATCAAGGCCACGCCGGTAGACGGCGCCAGCCACAACAGCGTCAGGCCCAGGGTTTCGATCAGCATGCAGGCGATGGCGGCGGTGAACCCGCCAAACCGGCTGATGGCTGAGATAAACACCAGGCGCGAGAGAATAAAGCACACACCAAATACCGTCAGGCAATACGCCGCACCGGTCCAGCCACGATTGAGGTAATACAGGGTGATGAAGGTCGTCAGCGTGCCGTAGCCAATCGAAGCCAGGCACAGGCTGGCGCCGAATGGCGCGATACGCCCGAACACCGCCCAAAACGGCAGCCGCTCGCCACGCACCACTGGCACCGAGGGTTTATTGCGGATCAGCACCAGGCCCAACGCCGCCAACACCGCCAGGGCGAGACCGAGGCTGGTGTAGCCGTAGTCAGCCACCATCACCACGCCAAGGGGCGCACCAATGGCGATTGCGCCATAAGAGGCGATGCCATTCCAGGAGATCGAGCGAGCGGTGTGCTCAGCGCCCACGGCGCCCATGCACCAACTGATGGTCCCCACGCCAATCAGGCCCTGGGCTACGCCCAGCAGCAGGCGACCGGCGATCAGAATACCCAGGCTCACGCTCGGTAGGCTTTCCAGCAGCGTGGCGATGAAGGTCAGTACACCGCTGATCAGAATGCCGGCCAGGCCCAGTACGATTGCGCGCTTGGTACCGACGTTATCTGACATGCGCCCGGCCATCGGGCGGCTGAGCAGCGTGGCCAGGTATTGCGAGCCGATGGTCACCCCGGCAATCACGGCGCTGAAGCCCAATTGTTCGTGCACATAGCCAGGAATCACCGCGATCGGCAGGCCGATGCAGATAAAGGCAATGAAGGTGTAGAAGACGATGGAAACGATCTGCAGGGTGATCGACAAGGAGGAGGGGGCGGCAGGCATGAATACTCAATCGCTGGCGGGCGGTAAAGCATCATGGCATATCCCGCCTCCCTGTAGGAGCGAGGGACGCCTACCGTAGATCCCTGCGGGAGCGGGCTTGCCCGCTAAGGCGGTGTGTCAGTCAGTGAATCCATAGCTGAACCACCGCTTTCGCAGGCAAGCCAGCTCCCACATGGGTTATGCATGGCCCACAAAATCAGCGCCTGGCACAGTTCCCTGTGGGCTTGCCCGCGAAGGCGGTGTGTCAGTCAGTGAATCTGTAGCTGAACCACCGCTATCGCAGGCAAGCCAGCTCCCACATTGGTTATGTATTGCCCACAGAATCAGAGCCCGGCGCAGATCCCTTGTGGGAGCGGGCTTGCCCGCGAAGGCGGTGTGTCAGTCAGTGAATCTATAGCTGAACCACCGCTTTCGCAGGCAAGCCAGCTCCCACATGGGTTATGTATTGCCCACAGAATCGGAGCCCGGCGCAGATCCCTTGTGGGAGCGGGCTTGCTCGCGAAGGCGGCGTGTCAGTCAGTGAATCTTCAACTGAACCACCGCTTTCGCAGGCAAGCCAGCTCCCACATTGGTTATGTATTGCGTACAGAATCAGAGCCCGGCGCAGATCCCCTGTGGGAGCGGGCTTGCCCGCGAAGGCGGTGTGTCAGTCAGTGAATCTGTAGCTGAACCACCGCTTTCGCAGGCAAGCCAGCTCCCACACTGGTTATGCATGGCCCACAAAATCAGCGTCTGGCACAGTTCCTTGTGGGAGCGGGCTTGCCCGCGAAGGCGGTGTGTCAGTCGGTGAATCTATAGCTGAACCACCACTATCGCAGGCAAGCCAGCTCCCACATTGGTTATGTATTGCCCACAGAATCAGCGCCCGGCACAGTGCGGATGCAAAAAAGCCCTGTCACAGGGACAGGGCTTTTGCTTGCAGCTAAGTGCTGTTCTTAGAACACCACACCCTGGCTGCGCAGGTAGTCGTCATAGGTGCCGCTGAAGTCGATCACGCCGCTAGGGCTTAACTCGATAATGCGGGTGGCCAGGGACGATACGAACTCACGGTCGTGGCTGACGAAGATCAGCGTGCCCGGGTAGTTCTCCAGCGCCAGATTCAGCGCTTCGATGGATTCCATGTCCAAGTGGTTGGTCGGTTCGTCCATGATCAGCACGTTCGGCTTTTGCAGGATCAGCTTGCCGAACAGCATGCGACCTTGTTCACCACCGGAGATCACTTTGACCGACTTCTGGATTTCGTCGTTGGAGAACAACATACGGCCCAGGGTGCCGCGAATCATTTGCTCGCCTTGGGTCCATTGGCCCATCCAGTCGAACAGGCTCACGTCGTCTTCGAAGTCGTGGGCGTGGTCCTGGGCGTAGTAGCCCAGCTCGGCGGCGTCGGTCCACTTGATGCTGCCGGCGTCCGGGGTCAGTTCGTTGACCAGGGTGCGCAGCAGGGTGGTCTTGCCGATACCGTTGGGGCCGATGATCGCCACGCGCTCGCCGGCTTCAACCTGGAAGCTGAAATCCTTGAACAGCGGCTTGCCGTCGAAACCCTTGGCCATCTTCTCGACCATGACCGCCTGGCGGTGCAGCTTTTTGTTCTGCTCGAAACGGATGAACGGGCTCACACGGCTCGACGGCTTGACTTCGGCCAGCTGGATCTTGTCGATCGCCTTGGCACGGGAGGTGGCCTGCTTGGCTTTCGAGGCGTTGGCCGAGAAGCGGCTGACGAAGGATTGCAGTTCGGAGATCTGCGCTTTCTTCTTGGCATTGTCCGACAGCAATTGCTCGCGGGACTGGGTCGCCACGGTCATGTACTCGTCGTAGTTGCCCGGGAACAGGCGCAGCTCGCCGTAGTCCAGGTCAGCCATGTGGGTGCACACGCTGTTCAGGAAGTGACGGTCGTGAGAGATGATGATCATCAGGCTGGAGCGCTGGGTCAGGATGTTTTCCAGCCAGCGGATGGTGTTGATGTCCAAGTGGTTGGTCGGTTCGTCGAGCAACAGCACTTCAGGATCCGAGAACAGCGCCTGGGCCAGCAATACGCGCAGCTTCCAGCCTGGGGACACTTCGCTCATCGGGCCGAAATGCTGTTCCAGGGGAATACCCAGGCCCAGCAGCAGCTCACCGGCGCGGGATTCGGCGGTGTAGCCGTCCATCTCGGCGAACTCGGTTTCCAGCTCGGCCACGGCCATGCCGTCTTCTTCGCTCATTTCCGGCAGCGAGTAGATGCGATCGCGCTCGGCCTTGACCTTCCACAGCTCCTCGTGGCCCATGATCACGGTGTCGAGCACGGTGAATTCTTCGTAGGCGAACTGGTCCTGGCGCAGTTTACCCAGGCGTACATTCGGCTCGAGCATGACCTGGCCGCCGGACGGGTCGAGGTCGCCACCGAGGATTTTCATGAAGGTCGACTTGCCGCAACCGTTGGCACCGATCAAACCATAGCGGTTGCCGGCGCCGAACTTGACCGAGACGTTCTCGAAGAGCGGCTTGGCGCCGAACTGCATGGTGATGTTAGCTGTGGAGATCAATTACTTTACCTATCAATGGGTTGCGAGCGTGACGGCAGGTGCCTTCAGGCATGCGTCAACAGCGACATCAAGGCGCGAAACCCGGTCGCTGAACACAAAATTTGGGATGTGTGTTGGAATTTGGCGCGCATTGTCGCATATGTCAGGCGACAGTTGTATGGCGAGCGAAGGATGGTTTTGCCAAGGTCTCCGGCATGGCCAGCCACAACAGCATCAAGGCAGCGGCTGCAACCGCCGCCAACGTCAGGAACGCCGCGTTGTAGCCAGCCTGCTGCACCACGAAACCGGCCAGGCTGCTACTGAGCGCCGCGCCGAGGCCAAATACGGTGGAGAGGGCGCCCAGGCTGACGTTGAAGCGCCCGGTGCCTTGGGTCAGGTCTTTGACGATCACTGGGAACAGGGCGCCGAAAATGCCGGCGCCGATACCGTCGAGCATCTGCACGGCCACCAGCCAGTAGGGGTCGCTGGACAAGGTATAGAGCACGCCACGCAGCGGCAGTATCAGGAAACCTGCAAGCAACAGCGGCTTGCGCCCCCAGACATCGGCCTTGAGCCCGACCAGCCAGGCCATCGGCACCATCACCAACTGCGCGGCGACAATGCAGGCTGAAGTCAGCGGGGTGGCCATCTGCAGATTGATCTGCGCAAGTTTCTGGCTGACCAGCGGCAGCATCGCGGCGTTGGCCAGGTGAAACAGTGCGCAGCAGATGGCGAACAAAAACAGCGGCTGGTTGGTCAGCAATGCTTTCAGGCCCGAGGGCTGTTCATGGTCGGTGTGATGGGCCGGATCGAAACCACGGGCGACCTCATGATCAATCGCCTTGGCCGGCACGCAACTGACCGCAATGACACTGGCGACCGCCATAAAGGCCATCAGGTAGAACACCACCACCGGCCCGAACAGGTACGCCAACCCGCCGGCCAGCAACGCGGCCACGGCATTACCCGCGTGGTTGAAGGTCTCGTTGCGCCCGGTACGCCGGGTGAAGGCGCGGGGCCCGGTAATCCCCAGCGAGATGGCGGAAATTGCCGGGGCAAAGACAGACGCAGCTACGGCGCTGGCGGCCTGGGTCAACGCCACCCAGCCAAATGAGCTGACGAAGGACAGCATCAGGCAACTGCCCGTCACCAGCAGCGCAGCAATGGCCACCACCGCGCGTTTGCTGCGAGTGCGGTCGATCAGCGCACCAGCGGGGCCTTGGGTCAGCAAGGCCGCGATGCCTGCCAGGGTCATGACCACGCCAATGCTGGCCGGCTCCCATTGATGCACGGCCAGCAGATAGATTGCCAGGTACGGTCCGAGACCGTCGCGCACATCGGCGAGAAAGAAGTTCAGGCTGTCCAGGGATAAAGCGATGCGCAGGTCTGAATGACGGGCCACGGTGCGGACCTTCAAGAGCGGCGCTCAGGGGCTGAACGCGCATTGGGTTAGTGACCTGTGGGCTGGGTGATAAGTTTCGCGGTCGGGGAGGCTTTCCTCCTGCGTGCATTTAACTTACTTTCCAAAGCCCCCTGTAATGAGTTTCTGGAGAAGCAATGGACATGCCCTCAGCGCAAGAGGCGATTACCAGCAACAAAAATGCCTGGGATGAATCTGCCGGGTTACACAAAGATACCGCGACCTGGACGGCACTGCTGACCGCGGTAGCCGAGCCTGATTTTTCCTGCCTTGACCCGACCATTACCACCTTGCTGCAAGAGGTGGGCGTGGTGGGCAAGGACGTGGTGCAGTTGTGCTGCAACAACGGGCGCGAAAGCCTATCGCTGTATGGCTTGGGCGCGCGTTCGGTGGTGGGGGTCGATCAATCCCGGGCGTTTCTTGAACAGGCGCGGGAATTGGCCGAGGTCTCGCCCCATAGCCCTGAGTTCATTGAGACCGATATCCACCATTTGCCCGAGCGTTTGCAGGCACGGTTCGATATTGCCCTGGTGACCATTGGCGTGCTGGGCTGGATGCCGGATGTGGCGCTGTTCATGCGCCAGGTTGCCAGTGTGCTGAAGCCCGGGGGCACGCTGGTCATGTACGAAACCCATCCCTTTCTCGAGGTGTTTGACCCCTGTGGGGCCAACCCGATGCAGCCTGCCAGTTCTTACTTTCAGCGCGAGCCCTTTGTACTGCAGGAGGCAATTGTCTATGAAGGGAAGGATGAACGGCCCGGGCCGACCTCCTATTGGTACGTACATACCCTGGGCAGCGTGGTCAGCGGGGCTATCGCAGCGCAGTTGCAGATCGCCCATTTGCAGGAATACCCGCATTGCAACCGGGAAGAACTTTACGAACAGTATGAGCATCAGGCCGCGCAACTGCCCTTGTGTTTTACCCTGACAGCGACCAAACGTGATGGCTGATCAAGGTTTGCGCAGGCAAAAAAAGGCCCGCGAGGAGAGGGCGGGCCAAGGGATTCACTGGAGTAGGTAGGCTTCACCCTATAGGTGGAAAAGTGAAGGCCTTGTGAAAATGCCGTGATCAAATCGGATGACGTGTAGGAGCGAGCTTGCTCGCGAAGAACGCTAACGATTACGCGTGTTGCCTGAATGAACGCAGCGTCTGTGAGTTTTTCGCGAGCAAGCTCGCTCCTACAGAGGGGCATTCATGAGCGCCGTACGAAGGTGCGCATGGTTTGCCCAGGGCCGGTGCTGAACACGGTGGGCCTGGGCATGCCTTCATCCGCTGCGATAAATACGAAATCATCGCCGTCGAGCCGGTAACTGGCGGGGAGCTGCTTGCCTGCGTCTTCGCCAATGGCATCTGTCCAGGTAATGCTTTTGGGCGTGGTACTGGCGTCCAGCTCGAACCGACCCGCCAATAATAGTTCGCCACTGACCGTGGTCACTTCGAAGCGATCCCCTGCAATGGTCGTGATCGCGCCTGGCGCGCTGTGGGCATCCACGGGGTTACGCACGCCACTGTCTTCAAGGGCTGTTTGTTCCCAAGTGCCTTGCAATGCGTGAAAGTCCGAGGCTGAAAGCGGTGACATGCAAACTCCTTATTGCTGTTCAAAAAAATGTTCAATTGTATTAAGGCTGACACTGTCCCAGAGGTAGGCGAAATTTTTTTCTTTATAAGACAGGTATTTGACAGCTTTTTCATGTTGTATTGACTACGCTTGCAACCAGATCAGTCTGACATGGCTGTGTCATTTGGCTTACTCACCGAAATGAATCCGAAATAATCCCTAAGTCTGTGGGATATTTCAGGGGGCGGAGTGGTCACATCGCCATTGGTCTGCCGTATCCAGGGCGTTGTCCCTGATTTTTGAAGTCTTTTAGACTTCTGAGAATGATGGCCTTTTAGTATTATTTTAAGGTGTTCTTATTTTGAATCGTACTTCCCCGCTTCCGCCTTCCGCAGCGTCTGATGAAATTGATTTGTTTGAATTGTTTCACGCCATCTGGCGACAAAAAAAGCTGGTGGTCGGGTGTACGCTTCTGGCCGGGGTATTAGGCGCAGGTTATGCCTTCCTGGCACCCAAGACGTATGAAGTCAGCAGTGTGTTGCGGCCTGCGGCAATCAACGAGCTAGACGCCTTGAACCGTTCGGAAGTGTATAAGTTGCCGCCTGCCGATGCGTTGCTCAAAGTGGGCGCACAGCTGGACTCTTATGATGCGCGCCTGGGGTTCTTCAAGGACCATGAGGAGTTGTTCAAGGCGTTCAAGAAACCGGGGCAAACCCTTGAGCAGAGCTTTGAGGCGTTCAACCGCAATTCGGTCAATCTGATTTTGCCCGATCCGAAGAAATCCGATTCGTTGAGCAGCTATATTCGTCTGGAGCTGCAATACCCGACCGACGTCGACGGTGTTGCGATTCTCAACGGTTTTGTGGACTACGCCATTGCCGCCGAGCGTCAGCAGGTGGGTGCTGACCTGAAGGTGATCGTCAATAACCGTTTGAGCGAGCTCAAGGGCAAGATCGACGCCGCCCGCGCCAACTACGATACCGATAAAGAATCCAAGATCGCCAAGCTGCTGGAAGCCGACCGGCTCAAGCGTGCTCAACTGCAGGATGAACTGAGCGCTTTGCGCCTGCAGATGAAGATGGAACGCACCAACCGCCTGGCCGAGTTGGCCGAAGCCATCAGCATTGCCAAGTCCATGGGCATCCGTACACCGACAACGCCGTCCTCTATGGCCGACTCCACCCGCACGGGTTCGAGCCAGGTCATGCGTACCGAGGTGAACAACCAGAAGATCCCGCTGTATTTCATGGGGACCGAGGCATTGGAAGCCGAGCGCGCTGCATTGCAACAGCGTACCAGCGATGACTTTACCAACCCGCGCATTGCCGAGATCGGCAAAGAGCTGCAACTGCTGGAAAGCAACCGCGAGGTTGAGGTGCTGCGCAAGCGTGGCAATGAAGACATCTTCTTGCAGGACGTCGAGCCGCTTCGCGCTGAGGTCGCCAGGTTGCGTGGTTTGAACATCGACATGAGCAACCTCAAGCTGGTGACGATTGACCGTCGAGCCCAGGAGCCTCTGTCGCCGATCAAGCCGAAGAAGCCGCTGGTCATCGCGTTGAGCCTCGTCGGCGGCCTGTTGCTGGGCCTGATGATTGCGCTGATCCGCTACTTCGTTCGCAGCCGCACCCAGGCCGTCCCCTATACGGCATTAGGCGATCGCCGCGAGGGTAACGATTCGCCGCTGTAACCCTGCAAACGGCCTCAAACAGGCAGGCTTAAGGGCCTGCCTGCTCCTACCCCCAGCACACTCAGTAGACAGCTTTTCACAATTCTTAGTTAACCTTTGGTTACAAAGTGTGGCTAAATAACTGCCAATGGTGGCACGCAGGCGGTTATCCCGCCGGCCGTGTTGCCTGTATGTGAATTGTGATTTCAGGTGCTGCTTAACCATCCTCGGCCGTTGTGGGCCCGCAGGAGCAGCCTGTTCTCTCCCTGACGTGTGACGAATCCCTTGAAACTCATCATTGTTGCTCTCTACGTTGCTTCCATTGCGTATGTACACCTGCGCGGTCGGGTGCGACACAAGCTGGGTCGCCAGCTTAGCGATCACTCGACGTTCCTGGCGCCGATCAACTGTTTCCTGTACCTGTTCTCCAAGCAGCCCAGCCGTCCCTATCTCTCACCCAGCGACTTTCCGGACCTGAGCCCGTTGCAGGAGCACTGGGAAGAGATCCGCGAAGAAGGCCAGAACCTGATGCGAGCGGGGGAGATCAAGCGCTCGGAGCAATATAACGACGTAGGCTTCAACTCGTTCTTCAAGACTGGCTGGAAGCGCTTCTACCTCAAGTGGTACGGCGACAGTCACCCGTCGGCGATGAAGCTGTGCCCACGCACCACCGAACTGGTGCAGAGCATCGGCTCGATCAAGGCGGCGATGTTCGCCGAGCTGCCTCCGGGCTCCAAGCTGGTGCGTCACCGTGACCCGTACGCAGGCTCCTACCGTTATCACCTGGGGCTGGATACGCCTAATGACCCAGGCTGCTATATCAACGTGGATGGTGAAAACTATTACTGGCGCGACGGTGAGCCGGTGATGTTTGACGAGACTTACATTCACTACGCGGAAAACACCACCCAACAGAACCGCATCATTCTGTTCTGCGACATTGAACGGCCGATGAAATACCGTTGGGCGGCAGCGTTCAACCGTTGGTTCAGCCGCAATGTAATGGCGGCCGCGGGTTCGCCCAACGACGAGGGCGACAAGACCGGCGGCCTCAACCGGGCCTTCACCCGCCTTTACAAGATTCGCTTGCGTGGCAAAGAGCTCAAAAAGCGTAATCGCACGCGCTACTACCTGGAAAAGTGGGCGATCTTTGCCGGTCTGGCGCTGATCTTCATTCTTATCTGACCTGGCTCAGGGCGCGGATCACTCAGGGGGTTGCGCGCTCAGCTTGTCCCACATCTTTTTGCTGATCTTCTGCCGATTGGCATAACCGGCCCACGGGTCGTCCTTCAACGCTTGTAGCCGCTGATGCAGGTTCGCCACTGTCCACTGCTGGGCGCCGCGCAACCCCTTCAACTCCTCTCGACTCACCGGCACCGACACTGGCAAGCCAGGGCGTGCCCGCACTGAATACGCCGCCACAGTACTGGCGCCACGGGCGTTGCGCAGGTAATCGATAAAGATCTTGCCCACGCGGTTCTTGGGGCCGCTGGTGGCGGTAAAGCGTTCGGGCAGTTGGCGGGTCATGAATTGGGCAATGGCTTTGGCAAATGCCTTGACGGTGTCCCAGCCATCGCGTCGGGCCAACGGCACGATCAAATGCAGGCCCTTGCCGCCGCTGGTTTTGACGAAAGCTTGCAAGCCCAGTTCATCGAGTACCGACAGGGTCAGTTGGGCGGCTTCCAGCATGGCTTTCCAGGGCAGGGCCGGGTCCGGGTCGAGATCGAGAACAAACAGGTCAGGCGTTTCGATCTTGTCTGCGGTGGCCCCCCAGGTGTGAAACTCGATCGTACCCATTTGCACGGCGCCGACCAGGGCATCCACGCTGTCTATTTCCATCAGGCGCGCATGACCTGGATCCAGCGCCGGGTCCAATTGCTTGATGTGCGGGATTGCCATGCGCTCTGAGTGCTTCTGGAAGAACTGCTCACCTTCAATACCTTCCGGCGCCCGCAACAATGACACGGCACGTCCACGCAGGAAGGGCAGTATCCATTCACTGATATCGGTGTAGAACTGCGCCAGTTGCTGTTTTTGCGTGCCGCTGTGCTTGTCGATAATGCGATCGGGGTGAGTGATTTTCACGTTCTTCACCGTTGCCTGGGCTTTACCGGCTTTCGATGCCCCGGATGCCTTGACCGACTTGGCCGCACGCGGCTGTTCATGAATGATCTGCGAGGCTGGCTTGTCGGTACGCAGGCCCACAAACGCGGCCTGGCGCACCACGCCTTCACGGGTCCACTCGGCAAATTGCACTTCGCCTACCAGGCTCGGCTCAACCCAGTGCACGCCACGGGCCTGGGCACGGGTCAGCGGCTTTTGCAGTGGCGAGTCCTTGCGCTCAAGCGGGGTGAGCTGGGCATAGATACTTTTCAACGCCGCCTGATCAAAGCCCGTGCCTACGCGCCCGGAATAGACCAGGCCGGTGTCATCGTTGACCGCCAGCAGCAGCGCACCAAAGCCGCTGCGCGAACCTTGGGGGCGGGTGTAGCCGACGATCACGAATTCCTGGCGTAGACGGCATTTGAGCTTGATCCAGTTGTCACTGCGCCGCGACACATAGGGGCTGCCGGCACGCTTGCCGATCACACCTTCGAGCGCCAGGTCACAGGCGCTTTCGAAAATATCGCGCTGGCTGGCGGCAAAGGCTTCGGAAAAGCGCAGCAGTTTGCTTCGGCTGCCGGACAGTGCGGATTTAAGCGCAGCACGACGCTCTTCGACCGGGTCTTCGCGTTGGTCGCGACCGTTCAAGAACGGGGCATCGAACAGGTAATAGACGATGTCCAGGCTGCGGCCGATATCGAACGCGTTTTGCAGCGCCTGGAAATCCGGCAGCCCGTCGCCATTGAGGCTGACCACTTCGCCATCGAGCCAACTGTCCTTGAGCTTGAGGGCTTGCAAGGCTTTGCACTGACGCGGCAGGCGCTCGGTCCAGTCGTGGCCGTTGCGGGTGAACAGCCGTACTTCACCGTCGCGAATGCGCGCCATGATGCGGTAGCCATCGAACTTGATCTCGTAGCGCCAATCACCTTCGGGCGCCCGGTCCACCAGGGTTGCCAATTGAGGGGCGAACTCATCCGGCAGGGCAGCGGTACGCTTGGGCGCTTTGGCTTTTGGCGCGGCCTTGGGTTTGGCCTTGGCCTTGGCCGTGGCTTTTGGCTTACCCACCACCGCATCGCTGAGCACGCTGGCGGGTTCGGCCTCGACAATATCGAATTCAGCCGCCGGGCGCGCTTGCTGATCGTTTTCCTTGATCAACAGCCATTGCTCCTTGTCGCCGCTGCCCTTGAGCCGGGTTCGTACCAGAGCCCAGTCACCGGAGAGCTTCTCACCGATCAGGGTGAATTTGAGTTTGCCCGCCGCATAGGCCTTGCGCGGGTCATCGTGGGGTTGCCAGATGCCTCGGTCCCACACGATTACATCCCCCGCACCGTATTGGCCGGCGGGAATGCTGCCCTCGAAACTGCCGTAGCTCAGTGGGTGGTCTTCCACATGCACCGCGAGGCGTTTCTGGCTCGGGTCCAGGCTCGGGCCCTTGGGCACCGCCCAGCTCAACAGCACGCCATCAAGTTCCAGGCGAAAGTCGTAATGCAGGTTGCGCGCATCGTGCTTTTGAATCACAAAGCTTAGGGCCGAGGCTTTACGTTTGCTGGGTGAGCTGCCGGCGGGTTCGGCGGTGATCTTGAAATCACGCTTGCGGTTGTACTCGCTCAGGGGCTTTGCCATGTTGTGCTCCCGTCAATGGCAGGCTCAAGAGGCCTTGTTATTGGACTTTTTCGCGGTGCTCTTTTTCGCCGCAGGTTTACCCGCCAGGCTGCGTTTGAGCAGTTCGGTCAGGTCGATGACATCGGCGGACTTGCGCTCTTCACCGCCTTCGGCCGTTTCCACGTCTTCGATCTTGCCGGCCTTGGCCTTTTTCGCTACCAGTGCCCGGATCTTGTCCTGGAAGCTGTCACGGTATTCATCGGGCTGCCAGTCGGCGCTCATGTCTTCCACCAGGCGCTTGGCCATGTCCAATTCACCTTTGGCCAGGGTCGGTTTTGTCACATCGCTGCCCAGTTCCAGTTCATCCAGGCTGCGCACTTCGGCGGGCCAGCGCAGCATGACCAGCACCAGGGCCGACTCCAGCGGCATCAACGCAGCCAGGTGTTGCTTGGTGTGCAGCACCACGTTGGCTAGCGCGACCTTGCCGGTTTTTTTCAGCGCTTCGCGCAGCAGGGCATAGACCTTGCCGCCGCGTTTATCCGGAGCGAGGAAGTAGGGGGTGTCGATGTTTTGCAGGGGGATCTGGTCGCTGGCGACGAAGGCGATGATTTCGATGGTCTGGGTGGACTTGGGGTGGGCCGAGCGAATCTCGTCTTCGCTGAGCACCACGTAGCGTCCTTTTTCAAAGGCCACGCCCTTGACGATATTTTCCTTGGTGACTTCCTTGCCGGTGGTTTTATTGATGCGTTTGTAGCCCACCGGGTCCATGCTGCGCTTGTCCAGCCAGTCAAAGTCGACGCCTTGTGAAGAGGTCGCCGAGACCAGCGATACCGGGATGTGAACCAAGCCAAAACTGATGGCGCCTTTCCAGATTGCCCGTGGCATAGGTGTGATTCCTCAACGAAGAGCCTGTGTGCTGGTGACTCGCAGCGCAGGGCAAAAGTTTCGGCGGATAGATGCTCGGACAGATCGTGTTACACCTGATGAGAAACTATTTAGTGTCACAACCCGAACCCACGGCGTAGCGTGTTATCGAAAGCACGTAGTACCTGGCATAGAGAGGTTTGGCCATGAACCCTTGTGTACGTCATCTTGCAGCACTGGCGCTGGGCCTGGCCCTTGCGCCGTTGGCCCAGGCGCAAAACCTGCCGGGCCGCAGCAGCGACCACGGCCCTATTCACCGGGCCAACCCCAATAGCATGCAGGGCACCCAGCCCAATGCACCGGCGGTTCGCAGTATCCAGCCTGTCCCGGCCAACCCGCGGCCGACGCTGGAAAACGGCGGCATCGGCAACCGCTACCCCAAGCAGGAGGCGGCACCCAGCCGTCCGGCCACCGCACCCAAAGCGCCCACCTATGATGCCAACGGCAATCGCCGCTAAGGATTTCGCCTTATGTTCGTACGTAAAACCCTGCTAGCCGCCCTGTGCGCCGCCGCGTTACTGCCGTTGAGCGCGGTGTATGCCGCCGATAGCCAACAGTTCCCCAGCGAGCAAGGCAGCATCACCGCAACACCGATCGCCAAGGGCCTGGACCATCCGTGGGCGTTGGCGTTTCTGCCCGACCAGCAAGGTTTTCTGGTGACCGAACGGCCTGGAAACCTGCGCTTTGTCAGCCCGGACGGCAAGCTGTCTGCACCCTTGAAGGGCGTGCCGCAGGTATGCGCCAAAGGGCAGGGCGGGTTGCTGGATGTGGTGCTGTCACCAGACTTCAAGCAGGACCGCCTGGTGTACCTGTCGTACGCCGAAGGCGGTGGCGAGGGCGGCAAGGCTGGCACTGCCGTAGGGCGTGGGCGCTTGGCAACTGACCTGAGCGGCTTGGAGGACTTTAAGGTGATTCTGCGCCAGGAGCCCAAGCTGTCTACCGGCAACCATTTCGGCTCGCGCCTGGCCTTTGACCGGGACGGCTACCTGTTCGTGACCCTGGGTGAAAACAACGACCGCCCCACGGCCCAGGACCTGGACAAGTTGCAAGGCAAAGTGGTGCGCATCTACCCGGATGGGCGCGTGCCGGATGACAACCCCTTTGTCGGTCAACCCGGCGTGCGTCCCGAGATCTGGTCCTACGGGCAGCGCAACCCGCAAGGGCTGGCCCTGAACCCGTGGAGCGGCACGATCTGGGAAAATGAACACGGGCCCCGTGGCGGCGACGAAGTCAATATCATCGAGCGCGGCAAGAACTACGGCTGGCCGTTGGCGACCCATGGCATCAACTATTCCCTGCTGCCGATTCCCGAAGCCAAGGGCAAAACGGCAGAGGGCACAGTGGCGCCCCATCATGTGTGGGAGAAGTCGCCGGGCATCAGTGGCATGGCGTTCTATGACGGCGACCGGTTCAAGGCCTGGCAGCACAACCTGTTTATCGGTGCGCTAGTCAGCCAGGAGCTGATTCGGTTGCAGTTCGAGGGCGACAAGGTGGTCCACGAAGAACGCTTGCTGGGCGAATTGAAAGCGCGGATTCGCGATGTGCGACAGGGGCCGGATGGGTTTCTGTATGTGCTGACGGATGAGGATGACGGCGTGTTGTATCGGGTGGGGCTGAATCAGGATTAATTGTAGGAGCGAGCTTGCTCGCGAAAAACGTCAACGATAACGCGGGCTTCCTGAATCAACGCGGCGCCTGCGAGTTTTTCGCGAGCAAGCTCGCTCCTACAAATAGGGTTATAGCCCCAGTTCTGACAGGCCCGGATGCCCATCCGGGCGCCGGCCCAGCGGCCAATGGAATTTGCGCTCGCTCTCCTTGATCGGCATATCGTTGATGCAGGCAAAGCGGTTGGCCATCAAGCCGTTCTCATCGAACTCCCAGTTTTCATTGCCGTACGAGCGAAACCAGTTACCCGAATCATCGTGCCATTCATAGGCGTAGCGCACGGCGATGCGGCTATCGGTAAAAGCCCACAGTTCTTTGATCAGTCGATAATCCAGCTCCTTGGCCCATTTACGGGTCAGGAACTGCTTGGCTTCTTCGCGGTTATGGGCAAATTCAGCGCGGTTACGCCAGTTCGTATCCAGGGTGTAGGCCAGGGACACGCGCTGCGGGTCGCGGGAGTTCCAGCCGTCTTCGGCCAGGCGGACTTTTTCGATGGCAGACGTGCGGGTAAACGGCGGCAGGGGCGGACGGACTTCTTTTTGGGCTGACATGGGCTACTCCTCAAAGCAATAAAGGTTGGGTTTAAAGTTGCCTGGGCTGTGGGTTTACAGTTGCAGTAAGGTTTGCGCCATGCATTGCGCATTATCGGCAGCTGTTGAATCACCCATGACCAGGGCAACGGTAATGGCGCCATCGATCAGGATCAGCAGTTGCGCGGCCTGCTGCTCCGGGTCGGGTGTGCCATTTGCTTGGCACAGTTCAAGTGCGTACTCGAACAGTTTGCGTTTATGGGCCTTGGCCAACAGGCGCACCGGGTCTTGGGCGTCGCCAGTTTCGCCACTGGTATTGATAAAAGCGCAGCCGCGAAAGTCTGCCGAGCCGAACCAGCGCTTGAGCGCGCTGAACAGCCCCAGCAGGCGCTCGCCGCTGTCGTCACTGCGTTCCACTTCGCTGCGCAGCCACTGCATCCAGCGTTCGTCGCGGCGTTGCAGGGCGGCCACCACTAACTCATCCTTGTTGGCGAAGTAGCGGTAGATACTTTTTCTCGACACACCGGCGGTTTTCACCAGTAAGTCCATGCCGGTGGCAGCGATGCCGTGGCGATAGATCAACTTCTCGGTGACGTCGAGGATGATGTCGCGGGTTTCATTCTGGGTTATATCGTTCATGTCGGGTACAGTAGAACGATCGTTCTTCATGGTCAACAGGGTTTTTTAAATTACCCACCGCGAGACCTGAGCAGCCTCATGGTGTAAGCTTTGGGCCTCTTCGGATTCGACCCATTGCGAGCCCTATGCCGTCGTTCTTCAAACGCTCCCTGTTGCCCAAGCTGCGCGGTTTTCCGTTGTCCAACGAGGCCATTGAGGTGCTGCCCAGCGCCGACGCCTATCGTCGCTGCCTGCTGGAGAAAATCGCCCAGGCCACGCGGCGTATCTACATCGTTGCCTTGTACTTGCAGCAGGACGAGGCGGGGCAGGAAATCTACGACGCGCTACACGCCGCCAAGGCCGCACGGCCTGAACTGGACATCGTGGTGATGGTGGATTGGCTGCGCGCCCAGCGCGGGTTGATCGGCGCGGGCAAGCAACCGGGCAACAGCGCCTGGTACCAGGCGATGACCCAGCGCCACGCCACCGAAGTGCCGGTGTACGGCGTGCCGGTGCAAACCCGCGAGCTGTTCGGCGTGTTGCACCTCAAGGGTTTCGTGATCGATGACAGTGTGCTCTACAGCGGCGCCAGCCTGAACAATGTGTACCTGCACAAGTTCGACAAATACCGCTTCGACCGTTACCACCTGATCCATAGCCAACCCTTGGCCGATTCGATGCAGCACCTGGTGGAACACGGCCTGGTAGCGTCCAAGGCCGTGCATCGCCTGGACCTGCCGAACCCGCCCACCACCCGCAGCTTGCGCAACGACATCGGCGACCTGCGCAGCCGTCTCAAGCATGCGACCTACGACACCACGGCCGGGCTATTGCCCAACGGCCATCTGTCGGTCAGCCCCTTGCTGGGCGTCGGCAAGAACAACCCGTTGAGCCGGGTGATCCTCGAACTGATCGCCAGCGCCCAGCAGCAACTGACTATTTGCACGCCGTATTTCAACCTGCCATTGCCGGTGACCCGTGAGATCAACCGCGCCCTGGCACGCGGCGTGAAGATCGACATCGTGGTGGGCGACAAGACCGCCAACGACTTCTACATTCCGCCCACCGAGCCTTTCAAGGTGATTGCGGCGTTGCCGTACCTGTACGAGATCAGCCTGCGACGCTTTGCCAAGCGGCACCAGCCGATGATCAACAGCGGCCAGTTGAACCTGCACTTATGGCGCGACGGCGATAACACCTACCACCTCAAGGGCATGTGGGTGGATGAGCGCTACACCTTGCTCACCGGCAACAACCTCAACCCTCGGGCATTTCGCCTTGATCTGGAAAATGGCTTGCTGATCGACGACCCTCAAGGCCAATGGCTGGAGCCGCGAAGCGCCGAGCTTGCGAATATTTTCCAGCACACCACGCGTATCCAGGGTTACCAGCAATTGCAGACGCTGGTGGATTACCCGCCCGCTGTCGGCAAGTTCCTGCGGCGTGTCAGCCGGGTGCGGATCGAGCGCTTGCTGTATCGCATTCTCTAGCTGAGCAACGTGCCCGCAAAAAAACACCCAGCCCCTTCGACAGGGACTGGGTATTTTTTTGTGCGCGGCAGTTAGTTCAAACCCAGCTTGCCGCGCAGGGTCGAGAGGTCTTCGGCCAGGGTGTTGACCGGGCCGACCAACGCCTTGCGGTCGTTGTCCTTGACCTTGTCATAGGTCTCAAAGCCGCCGTCCTTGGTTTTGTACTTGGCCAGGATCTTGTCGACGCTGGCAAAGTTCTTGTCGACTTTGGCCAGGAAGGCCTGGTCCTGCTGCCCGATCTGGCCACGGAACAGGTCGACGATTTTTTTCGCGCCGTCGATGTTGCCCTGGAAGTCGTACAGGTCGGTATGGCTGTAACGGTCTTCCTCACCGGAGATTTTGGTGGCCGCGACTTCTTCCAGCAACGCAGCGGCACCACCGACGACTTTCTCCGGCGGGAAAGTCAGGCCATCGACGCGGGTCTTGAGGTCATTCACATCGGCGTTGAGCTTGGCGGTCAGCGCTTGCAGGCCCTGGGTCGAGTTCTGCGAGAACAGCGCATATTCAATGCGGTGAAAGCCGGTGAAGTCTTCCGCCGTCACGCCTTTTTCATGGTCGTCGACACGCGAATCGATGGACGCGTCGAGGTCGCTGAACAACTCGGCGATCGGCTCGATGGACTCATAGTGCACGCGAGTCGGCGCATAGAGCTTCTTGGCCGTGGCCAGGTCGCCCTTATTGATGGCGTCGGTGAACGCCTGGGTCTGGGTGACCAGTTCGCCGATTTCTTCGGTGACGTAGATCTTGTAATCCGACACCGGGCCCACCAGGTCCAACGGCGCAGTACCGGCGAAGCTTGCCAGTGGCGAAAGGCTGAGTAACAACAACGCGATAGACGACTTCTTCATGGGAGACATTCCGCTCTGGTGTGTTTTAGGTCTTGGCAGGTTCGTGAGGGTGCGTTGCAGCCAGCAGCGTGCGCCCGATGAAATCCTTGGGCCCGGTGACCCCGGGCAAGGTGAAGAAATACCCGCCACCCACGGGCTTGAGGTACTCCTCCAGCGGCTCGCCGTTGAGCCGGGTTTGCACGCTGATAAAGCCTTTCTCCAGGTCAGCCTGGTAGCAGATGAACAACAAGCCCATGTCCAGTTGACCGTTTTTGTTGACGCCGTTGGAGTAGTTGAACGGCCGCCGCAGGATCAGGTTGGCCTGGGTCTGCGGGGTGCGCGGGTTGGCCAGGCGGATGTGGGCATCGAGCTTGGTCAACTTGCCTTCAGGGTCCTTGCTGTAGTCCGGGACCTGGGTTTCATGCTGGCCGTCCATGGGCGCACCCGTGGGTTTGACACGGCCGATGATGCTTTCCTGTTCTTGCAGCGGGGTGCGATCCCAGCGCTCGACAAAGTTACGGATGATGCGCACGGCCTGGTAACTGCCATGGGCGGCCCAGGCCGGTTCGTCGCTGGTGGGCTGTACCCAGACGATCTGGTCCATGGCCTTGTCATCGTTGGAATTGGGGTTGGCCGAGCCATCGCGAAAGCCCAGGAAGTTGCGCGCACTCTGCGCCGGTTCACCGGGTTTAGTCGGTGCCTGGGGCGGCACGCTGCCTTCTTGCTTCCAGCGCACCAGCAGCAGGTCGGGCAGGTTTTTGACGATGTCGCGCAGGGCGTGGATATTGGTGTCCGGCGTGTTGGAGCTGAACTGCAGGCTCAGGTCGCCATGGCACTGCGCGGGCTCCAGCGCATCGTTGGGAAAACCGACCATGCGGCTCAGGCGCTTGGGTTTGGCTGCCGCGAGGCCGAAGCGTTCGTCGAACAATGACTCGCCGACCGACACGGTGATGGTCAGGTTATCTGGCGTGACCACCGGGCCAAGGATGCCGGAATCGGTAGGCGGTAATTTCGGGTCGACCTGGGGCACGGTGCCGCCGGTCATCAGGAACGCGATGCGCTCGTTGAGGGTGCGGAACAGGCGTTCCAGGTCTTCGCGGTCGCTGGCCAGCACATCGAACGCCACGACCATGCCGCAGGCCGGGCGCGGGGTGACGATGCCGCTTTGGTGCTTGCCAAAAAACGCCTGGTGGTCCTGGGTTTTGTCACTGCGCGGTGCGGTGGTGACTTGCTCAGCCGCTGCAGCCATCGCCGGGCAGCTCAGGCTGCTGCCGGCAATCGCAGCGCCGGTGGCCGCCATGCCCAACAGGACGCGGCGACGTTGGAGGTCAAACTGTTCTGTATCACTCATGTATGCGGTCGTCTTCACTGCAGGCCGGAAAGGCCAAGGGCGGGGTCGATTCCATCGAGTGCAACGGCCAGTGCCTTGGCCTTGTCGGCGATCTGCTTGCGCTGATCAGCTGTAATCTTGTCGTAGCTGGGGTAGCGGTCATTCACCTTGAGCCCGTTGAGTTCGGCGTCGAAGGCGCTGAGCGCGCTGTCGATAGTGGGGAGCATGTCGGCGGCGGACTTGCCCAGCAACGGGCGCATCAGGTCGACCACTTTGTGCGCGACCTCCAGGTTGGCGGCAAAGCCGTTCAAGTCGATGTGGCTGTAGCGTTCTTCTTCACCGCTCGCCGCACGCACGTCCGCCAGGCTGTTGAGGTTGCGTACCACAATGCTCACCAGTTGCTCCGGTGGCAGGGACTGGGCCAGTAACTGTTGCTTGAGCGTGGTGACGTCGGTAACCAGGCGTTGGGCGACCGGCGCCAGGCCATCGAGGCTGTGTTGTTGGAACAGGCTGTATTCGAGGCGGTGGAAGCCGCTGAAGGCGGGGTCTTGCTCGCGCTGTTCAAAATAATCGGCGCGGGCGTTGATCGCGTTATCCAATTCGGCCAGGCGCTGGGACGCCGGCGCCAAGCGCTGATACGCCTCGCGAGCCGGTACATACAGCGCCTGTGCCTGGGCCAGGTCACCAGCGGCGATGGCCTGTTGCAGGGCCGTCACGGCCTTGACCAGCGCACCGCCTTGGCCGCTCAGGTACACGCGAAACTCCGACAACGGGCCGATAAAGGCCACCATCGACGGCTTGGCCTTGGCCTGGGCGTCAGACTCTGCCGTGGGCGTGACATGCAAGGTGCCGCGCGGGTTGCTCAGCAGGCCACAGGTAATGGCGTAGTCGCCGGGCAGCAGGTTGGCGTTGATCACCTGGCTCAGGCCCGGGGCAATGTTTTCCCGTTCTTCGACCACCAGCACGCCGTCGAGGATTTCCCACTCCACCGCGCGGTCGGAACGGTTGATGATGCGAAAGCTGGCATGCCCGGCCGGTACCGTCAGGGCGTTAGGCTCGCAGGCGTGGCCGTGGATGGTCACCGCGATTTCATTGTGGTTGGCCTGGCGCTTGCCGGCGGCCAATTGCGAGGCGTAGTAGAACAGGCCACCGGCGGCGATCATCACCACCACCGAGCCGGCCACGCCCCAGCGCAGGGTGCGGGACGGCGGGGCCGATTGAGGGGTTGGGTTGGACAAGAGACGGTCCTTACTGGCTGGAAACGGAAGAAGTGTTGGCAACGGGCTGGGTAGGAGGCGAGGGCAGGAAGAACATCACCAGGGCCACCACCAGGTAAATCAGATAGGCGCCCAGGGTGCTGATGGTCGGCGCCTCCTGGTAACCGAACATGCCGGCCAGTACCGACCCTAGCGGGCCGTCCATGGGCAACGCGGTGCTGAAGTCGAACAGCACGGTCTGCCAGTGATTCCACACGCCGGCTTCATGCAGGGCTTGCACCGAGTTGGCGAGAATGCCGGCAGCGACCACCAGGATGAACAGGCCGGTCCAGCGGAAAAATGCGCCGAGGTTCAGGCGCATGCTGCCGGAATAAATCAGCAAACCCACGACGATGGCCAACATCAGGCCGAGCAGGGCGCCCACCGGAGCACCTGGGCCTTCGCTCTGCTGAAACACGGCCAACAGGAAGAACACCGTCTCCAGCCCTTCGCGGGCCACGGCGAAAAACACCATGGCGATCAGGGCGAACACCTGATGCCTGGAGCCGGCCAGTGCATGGTCTAGGGACTCATGCAGCGAGTGCTTAATCGAGCGCGCCACCTTGCGCATCCAGAACACCATGGAACTGAGGATGCCCACGGCGACCAGCCCGACGACACCTTCAAACAATTCCTGCTGCTTTTGCGGGAATTCCGCACTGACCAACTCCAGGCCACCGCCCACCAGCAGCGCCAGCGCCGCCGCAAGGAACACGCCGATCCACACTGCGGGCATCCACTGGCCACGCCCGGTCTGTTGCAGGTAACTGGCGATAATGCCAACGATCAATGCCGCTTCAATGCCTTCGCGCAGCATGATTAAAAAAGGAACGAGCATCGGGCACCCGGGCGCAACTAGTTAGGGAGCTAAGTTGTAACATAATGATACTCATTGCTAAACAAGAAATATTGACCTTTGCTGAACGTGGGCTGAACAGTGGTGGCGAAGCGCAACCGCCCTTATGATGCAGGCCAACCACACCGCAGCTGGACAGCTCAACGCCCCATGTCGGAAAAAGACACCATCTCCATCCACCTCGTGCGCGAAGCGCTGGTGCACAGTTGCGCGCCGGGAGCGGCCACCGTTGAGGCATTGAGTAAAGTCGGGATTGCCCCGGCGTTGCTTGAGCAGCCCGACGCTCGCGTGGCGGCCACCGCCTATGCACGCCTGTGGCGTTTGCTGGCGCGGCGCAGGGATGATGAATTCTTTGGCATGGACCCGCGCAAGCTCAAATCCGGCAGCCTGGCGTTCCTGTGTCGCGCCGCCATGGCGCAACCCAGCCTGGCGGCCGGCCTGGAAACCGGCTTGGGGTTTCTCTCGCTGATGCTGGAGCACCTGCCAGCCCAGCTGGTGCGCCAACAGAGCCTGGCGGAAATTGTCCTGCTTGAGCCTGATGAGCCCAAGCGTGCGTTTACCTACTTCACCTATTGGATGATCGTCCACGGCGTCGCCTGCTGGCTGGCCGGGCGGCGAATTCCGATCCTCGCCATTGAGCTGCGTTGCGCGCAGCCGGACTTCTGTGACGATTATCAGGTGATGTTTTCTGACAACCTGCGCTTTGATCGGCCACGCACCCGCATGATCTTTTCTGCCGAATGCCTGGACTTGCCGATCAAGCGCAGCCCGCAGGAGCTCCAACGTTTCCTGGCCCATGCACCGGCTAACATCCTGGTCAAATACCGCGACCCCGAAAGCCTCGCCACGCGCATCAAGAACGACCTTCGGCAGATGCCCCCCGACACCTGGCCGGAAACCGAGGGGCTTGCCGCCAGGTTGTGTATTTCTGCGTCCACACTACGCCGCCGTTTGGCGGAAGAAGGGCAGACCTATCAGGGCCTCAAGGACAGCGTGCGCAAGGAACTGGCGATTGTGTGGCTGGCTGAACCGCAAATCAGCTTTGCGGAAATTGCCACGCGGTTGGGGTTTGCCGATGCGAGTTCGTTTTATAAGGCGTTTCGTAAGTGGTCTGGATCGAATCCCGGGCATTATCGGAGTTTGATTTTGAACGAGCCGAGTCGACTCTAACTTCCGTCATGCGGGATTAGGACAGTTCTCACTTATTCCTTCACCCAAGTATGACAGAACGCTCCTTCTATATTTTAGGACGTGGCTGGCATATTTAGCGCTTGATTTCGTGCACCGTAAGCAACGTGTTCCCACCCGCATTAGTGGGTGCTTGATATCTGCTGGGTTGATATCGAGTGTCGTGTGCTGGCAGCCGTTGCTTAACTGTGAGGTGCGCTTATGGGGAAATAAAAGATCAGATATTTCGAGTGGGTATTTATTTACTATTTGCTGATTTGAGGTGAAGTCATGAAAGGTCTTATTGCGTTGCCGTGTCTCGCGTTAATGCTTTTGTCTGCTCAAGTATCGGCCTTGTGTCTGTATATAAGTGATAGCTATAGCGGGCTTTTGCCGCCTGGTGTCGAAACGACAGTGTATGGTCCGTTCACCATAACTTCCGCGAATGAATGTGCGGGTGCGACTATTGACGCCTCAGCTTCCACGGGAGGAGGGCGGGCGCCACAGTTGATTATCCAAAAGCAGTTGGGAGCCTCTTGGCAATCTGTTGCGACAAGCTTTGGGAGCAGCGCTTCATACTCTGGATCGTTTGGTACCTATCGAGTCGCTATGTTCAATTCCGACCCTGATGTGAAATCCTACTCAGGCATCGCCAAATACGGCCGCTGAAGGCCTGCATTGGCAGTGCGTTAAGATCCTCCTTAGCGCACTGCCCAAACGACTTGGATTCAAGCTTGCTCATGAATCTTTAAATCACTTCTGGAAGAATTGACGAAGTAGGTCAATGCACCTATCGCGTGATTGGCATCTATCATGCCCCGCCGCCACCTCAAAGTATCTTCTTTCACGTCTGCAGGATTATTTTCAAGGAAATCATTGTAGTCCTCAAGCCGCTCATTAAACAAAGCAATGGCGTTAAATTTAACGTCTGTGTCTGTAGGAAGACCATCTGCACCACTCGCCAAATTGCCTTCGGCGAATATTACAAATGCATGTATATCTATCATTTCATTGTCGAATAATCGTCGCGCTACTTTTCTGAGGTCATCTGAACTTATGGCTGTCATGTCAAAGCCCTTTAGATATTCTTTCAGGTCGGCGATTTTTTTTGCCTCACCAAGATTTAGTGTGTCAGCTGCTACGGACTCCTCAGTGATCGTGAACTCATTCGTTATTTGCTCAGGGTTTTTAATAACGTAAGCGTTGGTTGCCTTGGTATACCTCATCTGCTCAGCAGTCAACATGATAGCCATGTCGCCTTCCTCCATTAGTAAGTGGCACTTGGTTGTCGACATATGCGCCAATTACTTTAACGTGGGGGTGCCGTTTGCCTACATGAAAATGCACTGTTGTTTCTGAAGTATTTAAAGCTGGAAGCCAGGTATAGCGCAGTACTAGGAAATTACCTACGAAGGACTTCGAAATTGCCTTACAGAAGTAACTTTCAACATTTTAGGAAGTCCTGGCAAAAAAAAGCCCCACGACCGAATGGACCGCAGGGCTAAAAATTGGCTGGATGCGACCAACCAAAGGAGCTCTTTACCTCACTTGTTGCTGGCGACCACCGTATCCGGCTGCCAACCACCACCCAAGGCCTTGTAGATCGCCACAATGCCGCGATACAGATCCACTTCAGCCTGGGCCTGGGAGTCTTCAGCGGCCAGGCGTTCGCGTTGGGCGTCGAGCAGGACCAGGAAGTCCACCGTGCCTTCGCGGTAGCGGATCGCGGCGAGGTCGGCGGCGGCGCGGCTGGATTCGCTTTGGCGGATCAGCGAGACCAGGCGTTGCTGGCGCTTGCCGTAGTCGCTGAAGGCGTTCTCGGACTCTTCCAGCGCCAGCAACACTTGCTGTTCATAGGTTGCCAAGGCGCCGTCGGCTTCGGCATTCGCGCCACGCAGACGCGCGCGCACGCTGCCCAGGTCAAACGCGGCCCAGGTGATGTTCGGGCCCAGGGACCAGGCATTTGCCGCGGCCGAGCCGATCTGCGAACCGCGCCCGGCGGTGAAGCCGAGGAAGCCGCTGAGGCTCACCCGTGGGAACAGGTCGGCCTTGGCCACGCCAATACGTGCGGTGGCGGCGGCCAGTTTGCGTTCGGCGCTGAGGATGTCCGGGCGTCGTTGCAGCAGTTGCCCCGGGTCGCCAATTGGCAACGCCTTGGCAATCGCTGGCAGGTCTTTCGGGCTCAGGTCCACGCTCAGTTTGTCGGGGCGCTGGCCGAGGAGGGTGGCGATGCGGTTGCGCTCACGCACTTGTTCGGCCTGCAGTTGCGGCACGCTGGCTTCAACCGCTGCCAGGCGCGCGTCGGCGCGTTCGACGTCGAGTTGATCACCCACGCCGGCATCGCGCAGGCTGACGGTGATGGTGCGCGACTCCTGCTGGTTCTTCAGGTTGTCCAGGGCGATGCGTTCACGCAGTTGCGCGCCGCGCAGTTGGCCGTAGGCGTCCACCAGTTCGGCAATCATGGTGACTTGCAGTTGGTACAGGTCGGCTTCGGCCACTTGTTGGTCGGCGTCGCTGGCTTCCAGGTTGCGACGGATACGCCCGAACAAATCCACTTCCCAGGCCATGTCCAGGCCCAGGTCGTAGCGCTCGCTGTTGACGCGTTTGGTGGTCTGGCCGGGAATCTGGCCCTTGCCCACATCGCTGCTGGCGCGGGAGGTGACCACCGGCATGATGTCGTTGGCCGCATCATCACGGATGGCCCGTGCCGCCCGCAGACGGGCGAAGGCCACGCGTAAATCACGGTTGCCGCTCAGGGACTGGGTCACCAACTGGTTGAGGGTCGGGTCGTCGAACTGCTGCCACCAGATGCCTTCGTACTTGGCGTGGTCGTAGCTCTTGGTGTCGGCGGCGGCCGTAATGTTGGCCGCCTCCAGTGCCTGGGTCTTGTAGTCCGGGCCTACGGCACAGGCGGCGAGCGCCAGCACCAGCAGGCTCGGCAGGAATATTTTCACACTCATTGCTGTGTCTCCAGCTTCAAGGCCTTGGCCGCTTTGCGCGCTTCACTGCGCTCGACATAGCGACGGATCAGTACGTAGAACACTGGCGTCAGCAACAGACCGAAGAAGGTCACACCGATCATCCCGGAGAACACCGCCACGCCCATGGCATGGCGCATCTCGGCGCCGGCACCGCTGGAGAGTACCAGTGGCACCACACCCATGATGAACGCGAACGAAGTCATCAGGATCGGCCGCAGACGCAGGCGGCAGGCTTCCAGTACCGCGGCGAGCGGGTCGAGGCCTTCCTGCTGTTTATCCTTGGCGAACTCGACGATCAGGATCGCGTTTTTGCACGCCAGGCCCACCAGTACGATCAGGCCGATCTGGGTGAAGATATTGTTGTCGCCGCCCGAGATGATTACCCCGGTGATGGCCGACAGCAGCGTCATCGGTACGATCAGGATCACCGCCAGCGGCAGGCTCCAGCTTTCGTATTGGGCGGCGAGCACCAGGAACGCCAGCAGTACGCAGAGCGGGAACACGAACAGCGCGGTATTGCCCGAGAGGATTTGCTGATAGGTCAGGTCGGTCCACTCGTAGGTCATGCCGTTGGGCAGTTCATCTTTGAGCAGTTTTTCAATCGCGGCCTGGGCCTGGCCAGAGCTGTAGCCCGGCGCGGCGTTGCCGTTGATTTCTGCGGTGATGAAGCCGTTGTAGTGCATCACGCGATCCGGGCCCGAGGTGTCGCTGACCTTGATAAAGGTCGCCAGCGGGATCATCTCGCCTCTGTTATTGCGCACTTTCAGTTGGCCGATCTGGTCGGCGTCCTGGCGGAACTGTTGCTCAGCCTGCACGTTGACCTGATAGGTGCGCCCGAAGCGGTTAAAGTCGTTGGCATACAACGAGCCCAGGTAGACCTGCAGGGTGTCGAAGATGTCGCTGATCGCCACGCCGTGAGTCTTGGCTTTTTCGCGGTCAATGGCCGCGTCCACTTGCGGCACGTTCACCGTGTAGCTGGTGAACAGGCCGAACAGCTCAGGTACGCCGTGGCTCTTGGCAATCACGTTCTGCACTTCTTTATACAGCTCGTCATAGCCGAGGTTGCCACGGTCTTCGATCTGCAGGCGGAAACCACCGATGGTGCCCAGCCCTTGTACTGGCGGCGGTGGGAAGATCGCCATGTAGGCTTCTTCGATATTGGCGTATTGGCCGTTCAGTGCACCGGCAATCGCACCGGCAGACATGCTTGGGTCTTTGCGCTCATCGAAGGGCTTCAAGGTCACGAACACGATGCCGCTGTTCGGGCTGTTGGTGAACCCGTTGATCGACAGGCCCGGGAAGGCAATCGCAGCTTCCACGCCGGGTTGTTTCAGGGCGATCTCCGACATGCGCTTCATCACGTTTTCGGTACGGTCCAGGCTTGCGGCGTCGGGCAGTTGGGCGAAGGCCACCAGGTATTGCTTGTCTTGGGCCGGTACGAAACCGGTCGGCGTGTGGGCAAACCCGAAGAACGTCAGCACCATCAAACCTGCGTAGACGAACAACGCAATACCGCTGCCGCGAATCACTCTGCGCACGGTGCCTACGTAGCCGTGGCTGGCCTTTTCGAAAAAGCGGTTGAAAGGACGGAACAGCCAGCCACCGAAGACCTTGTCGAGGAACTTGGAGAAACGGTCCTTCGGTGCGTCGTGACCGCGCAGCAACACCGCGGCCAGGGCAGGGGACAGGGTCAGGGAGTTGAACGCCGAGATCACGGTTGAGATCGCGATGGTCAAGGCGAACTGCTTGTAGAACTGCCCGGTCAAGCCACTGATAAAGGCGGCCGGAATGAACACCGCACACAGCACCAGCGCCGTGGCGATGATGGGGCCGGTCACTTCACTCATGGCTTTTTCGGTTGCCGGGAAGGGCTCAAGGCCCAGCTCGATATTGCGCTCGACGTTCTCCACCACCACGATGGCGTCGTCCACCACGATACCGATGGCCAGCACCAGGCCGAACAATGACAGGGCGTTGAGTGAAAACCCGAACAGGTGCATCACCGCAAACGTACCGATCAAGGATACCGGCACCGCCACCAAGGGGATGATCGAGGCGCGCCAGGTCTGCAGGAACAGGATCACCACCAGCACCACGAGGATCAGTGCTTCAAACAGGGTATGCACCACCGCTTCGATGGAACCGCGTACAAAGATGGTCGGGTCATAGGCGATGCGGTAATCCATCCCCGCCGGAAAGCTCTTTTTCAGCTCGGCCATCTTGCTGCGCACATCGTTGGAGATGTCGATGGCATTGGAGCCGGGACGCTGGAAAATCGGAATCGCGACGGCGGGCTGGTTATCGATCAGCGAGCGCAGCGCGTATTGGCTGGAGCCCAGTTCGACCCTGGCGATGTCCTTGAGGCGCGTGATTTCACCGTTGGCGCCGGCGCGAATCACGATGTTCTCGAACTCTTCCTCAGTGACCAGGCGGCCCTGGGTATTGACCGACAACTGGAAGCTGGTGTCACTCGGCGCAGGCTGGGCGCCCAGGGCACCGGCTGCCACCTGGCGGTTCTGCTCGCGGATCGCCGTGACCACATCGGTGGCGGTCAGGTTGCGCGAAGCGGTTTTGTTCGGGTCGAGCCACACGCGCAGGGAGTAGTCGCCCATGCCGAACAACTGCACATCACCGACGCCGCCCAGGCGGGCCAGTTCATCCTTGATATTGAGGATCGCGTAGTTGGACAGGTACAGCATGTCGTAACGCTGATCCGGGGAGGTCAAGTGCACCACCATGGTCAGGTCGGGGGAGGCCTTGTCCACGGTAATACCGATACGCGTCACTTCCTCCGGCAGCTTGGGCTGGGTGCGCGTTACGCGGTTTTGCACCTGCACCTGCGCGTTGTCCAGGTCGGTGCCCAGGGCGAAGGTGATGGTCAGGGTCAGCTTGCCGTCGGCAGTGGACTGCGAAGACATGTAGAGCATGTTCTCGACGCCAGTGATGGCTTGCTCCAACGGCGCGGCCACGGTTTCACCGATGACTTTGGGGTTGGCGCCCGGGAAGTTGGCGCGCACCACCACGGTCGGCGGCACCACTTCCGGGTATTCGCTGATCGGCAGTTGGAACAGCGAGATTGCACCGGCGATCAGGATCAACAGCGACAGCACCGCTGCGAAGATCGGCCGTGAAATGAAGAACTTGGAAAAATTCATCTTAAGTATCCCTTAACCGCGTGGAGCCGCGACGCTTGCGAGCTTGGGCGCTGCGGTTTGCGGCGCTACTTGCTCCAGGTTGCTGGCTTCAAGCGCTTGTCGTTGTTGGGCCAAGGCGGCGAGGGTTTCCTTGCTGGCCATCGGGATGGTTTCCGGCGCGACCGGCGAGCCTGGGCGCACACGTTGCAGGCCCTTGACGATCACGGTGTCGTCTTTGGTCAGGCCGCTGCGCACGATGCGCAAGCCTTCGATTTTCGGCCCCAGTTCCACCGCGCGATAAGCCGGCTTGTCGCCGTCCATCACCAGCACGAACTTCTTGCCCAGGTCGGTGCCGACCGCTTCGTCATTGATCAACACGGCCGAATAGGTGCCGCTGCCGACCAGCTTCAAGCGCGCATACAGGCCAGGGGTGTATTCGCCCTTGCTGTTATCGAACACCGCACGGCCACGGATGGTGCCAGTGGCCGGGTTGACCTGGTTGTCGACGAAGTTCATCTGGCCCAGGTGCGGGTTGCCGGTTTCGTTGGACAGGCCCAGGTACACAGGTGTGGTTGCGCCACGCCGGCCTTCACGGGCCAGTTCGGTGTACTTGAGGAATACGCGCTCATCGGCGTCGAAGTAGGCGTAGACCTTGTCGGTGGAGACCACGCTGGTGAGCGCCGTGGTATCGGCGGTCACCAGGTTGCCGGCGGTGATTTCGGCACGGCTGACGCGGCCACTGATGGGCGAGGTCACGCGGGTGAAGCTCAGGTTCAGCTTGGCCAGGTCCAACTGCGCCTGGATCCCGGCCATGGCGGCGCGGGCTTCCTGGGCGGCGGTGGTGCGCGAGTCGGCCAGTTCGGCGGAGATCGCATTGCTCTGGCGCAGGCGCTCGCCACGTTGCGCTTCGTTTTCACTGCGGGTGGCGGCGGCTTTGGTCTGTGCAAGCTGGGCTTCGAGGCGGCGCACTTCGGCCTGGAACGGGCGAGGGTCGATCTGGAACAGCAGGTCGCCTTTCTTCACCAGCGCGCCTTCGGTGAACGCCACCTGGTCAATCTGGCCGGACACTCGCGGACGAATCTGCACGGTTTCCGGCGCTTCAAGGCGCCCGGTGAACTCGTCCCATTCGTTGACCGGTTGTTCCAACACCTTGGCCACGCTGACCTTGGCTGGAGGCATGGCGGCCGCTTGTTCCGGGGTCTTGCCGCACGCGCTCATCACCACCACGGCCAAGATCGCCAGGGGGAAGCGCAAATGTTTGAGTGACTGTTCCATGAGGTGCATCCGCCAATGTATTTGAGATGGGCGGATCATGCGCGGGGAGGCGGTATGTCACGAATCGAATGAAGCAAAGGTAACTATCATTCGGAATGATATAAGCGCGGAGTCAGCCCTCTAGCATGGGGGTTTTGTTAGGGAGCTATCAATGTGATTGATGACAAAAGACTGTTGCTCTGTGTGCAAGGAACTTTACCAGCAACGCGTGGGAGCCTCACGGCGCCTCAAACGCATCGCCCAGAAAGTCGATCAAGGACCGCACCGACGGCATGAGCCCGCGCCTGGAGGGGAACACGGCGGTGATCACGCCTTCAGCGGGTTGCCATTCAGGCAATACGGCAATCAGGCGGCCATCGGCCAACTCGTCTTTCACGACGACTTGGGGCAGGTTGGCGATGCCCACGCCCGCCAGTGCTGCATTTTTCAGGGTCGACATGTCATCACTGACCAGGCGCGGCGTGTGCGCGACCTGGGCCGTCGCGCCGTCCGGCCCGGTCAGGTCCCACAGGTATTGAAGCAACGGGTTGCCCCAATGGATAGTCGCCAGCCCGGCAAGGTCAGCCGGTAGCGAGGGCAGGGGAGCGTCCTGCAAAAAAGTCGCGCTCGCCACCAGCACTTGAGGACTTTTAGCCAGCACTTTCATGACCAGCTCACTGCTTTCCAGCGGCGGGAAACACAGGTTCAAGGCCATGTCATAGCCTTCGCTGATGATGTCGACCTTGCGGTTGAAGCTTTTCACGTTCAGTTCGACGCTGGCGCATTGGGCCATGAATTGGGCGAGCATCGGCGCCACCCAGTAGTTGAGCAGCGCAGTGGTGCAGCTCAAGCGGATCACGCCACGCGGCTCTGATTTGTTGAAGGCAATCACATCTTCGGCCGACTCGGCCTCGCTAATCATCGCTACGCAATGGCGGTAGTAAGCCAAGCCGATATCGGTGACCTGGAACTGGCGCGTCGAACGCTGTATCAGCCGCGCCCCCAGCCTGGCTTCAAGCTGGCTGACTCTGCGGCTCAAGGTCGATTTGGGCAGGTTCAGCGCTCGACCCGCCGCCGCAAAACCGCCGTGCTCGACCACCTTGGCGTAGAGGAAGAGTTCGTTGAGGTCGAACATGGGCAGTGTTCCATTTTTGAGATGGCCAAGCTTAATCCAAATCAGCCCTCACGTTGAACGAATGTCAGCGCACCACAGATCAGCGCGTCAGTTCAGCGTTTGACTGATATCCCGCAGGCGCGCGTCGCTCAGGTTGCCGGTGGATGCCAGCAGGTGCAACTGCGCCATCAGAATCGCATAGCGTTGTTGGGCCAGGCGTTGCTGGGTATCGGTGACTTTCTGTTGGGCATCCAGCACATCGGTGTTGATACGCGAGCCGGCTTCGAAGCCGTGGGTCACGGCGGTAAGGTTGATCTGGCTGGAATTCAACGCCTGCTTGAGTGCCTGGTACTGGCTCATGCCATTGGTGACTTGCAGGTAGGCCTGACGTGCCTTCAGGCCGGCGTTGCGGCGTGCATCTTCGACTTCGTCCGCCGCCTTGCTTTGCAGTGCATGGGCTTCGCGCACGCGGCTGCTGGTGCGGCCACCGCTGTAGAGAGGAACGCTCAGTTTGACCCCGACCACGGTCTGGTTATAGCGGTTTTCCGGCAACGTCACATCGTAGACATCGCCGCCCACAGAGGCGAAGCGGCCATGGGCGGCGATCAGATCCAGGGTCGGCAAATGGCCGGCCCGTTCCTTGTCGATGTCCATTTCGGCCAGGCGCTGGGCAATCTGCGCCGCCTGTACGGCAAGGTTGCCTTGTTGCGCGGTCGTGGCCCAATCATCGATGGCAGCGGGCACCGGGGCGCTGAACTGCGGCTCTTTGCCTGACCACGGGCCCGCCTGTGCGGCAGTCAATTGGGTGAGTGTCTCGTTGGCAATGTCCAGTGCGCCACGGGCGGCAATCTGCTCGGCGAATGCCTGGTCGTACTTGGCCTGCACTTGGGCGAGCGCGTTAGCGGTGGTGGCGCCGTCGGCCAGCAGTCGCTGGCTGCGCGTCTGGCTCTCGCGCAGGGTTTGTAGCTGTTGTGTGCGGGTGTTCAACAGTTCCTGATTGAGTAGTACGTCGAAATAAGCGCGGGCGACGCGCAGCATCAAGGCTTGGCGCGCCTGTTCGGTGTGCAGTTCACTGGCGCTGATCAACAGTTTGCTTTGGTCGTGAGCGATCACATTCTGCCAACGCAGCAGCGGCTGTGTGAGGACCACGGCATAGGCGTTGGTGTTATTGCGAATGCGATGATAGTCGGACGAATCCTCGGCATCGACCCAGGCCGCGCCGCCGGTGACAGACAGGTCCGGCAGCAGGTTGGCACGGCTTTGCGGTTCCTTTTCTGCCGTGGCCAACTGCTGGGCCTGTGCGGCGGCGAACTGCATGTCGTGGGTCAGCGCCTTCTGGTACAGGTGGTACAAGTCATCTGCCGATACCTGGGTGGGCGCGCAGGCGAGTGCCAGCCAATACAGCGGCATGAGCAGCGGGGCGGTGTTGAGATGCAGGCCTGGAATACGCAAGGGGTGTGCTCCACTGAAAGATTTATCGACTGATGTGGCTTCTGCGCATCATCAGCACCATGGGAATCCCGATGGCCATCACCGCTCCCAAGGTGCCGAACAGCATGCTGAACGCCAGCATTTGCCCCTGTTCGCGCGCTTGCAGGTAGGGCATCAGCGCCAGGGCTTGTTGATGGCTCGCCAGGCCCAGGGAAAGAAACAACGGGTCGGTTTCCACACCGCCCCAGCCGCTGGCCACCAGGCTCGATTCGGTGACATGCTCGGAAAGCAGGCGGTAGCGTTCCCACGAGAACCGTGTGAGCAAGGTGGCTGCGATGGCGATGCCAACGCTGCCGCCCAACTGGCGCATCAGGTTGAGTACGCCGGAGGCGCCGGAGATTAATGTCAGCGGCAGGCGACGCATCGCCAGGTTGGTCAGCGGCACGAAGATCATGCCCAGGCCCAGGCCGCGGATCACCAAGGGCCAGTACAGCGAGTCGGGGTTACTGTCGAGGGTGAACTGGGTGTGCAGGAACATCGCATAGCAGTACATGACGATGCCCAGGGTGACGAACACACGCTCGTCGATCTTGTTTTCCTGGGACAGCTTGCCGATCACCAAGGTGCTGATGGCGCTGGCCACCGCCCCGGGGAAAATCACCAACCCGCTCTGGTAAGCGCTCTGCGCCAGCAGGGTCTGCAAGAACAGCGGCACCATGAACAGCGTGCTGTACAGCCCGAAGCCCACGCAAAACGCACAGATGCACCCCATCAGGAACTCGCGGTTCTGGAACAGCGCGACATTGACAATCGGGTTGGCCACACGCCGCTCCCACCAGAAGAAGCCCACCAGGCTGAAGCTGCTGAGCAACAGGCAGGCCACGGTCCAGTTGGACGCCATCCAGTCCCAGTGCTCGCCGCGCTCCAGCAGGATCTGCAGGCTGCCGACGCCCAGGGCCAGCAAGCAGAAGCCGCTGTAGTCGACACTGGAAGGTTTTTGTTCGTTGGGCGAGTCGTTGATACACAGCCAGCACAGCAACAAGGCCACGGCACCGATCGGCAAGTTGATCAAGAAGATCCAATGCCACGACAACGTGTCGATCAGGTAGCCGCCGACGGTCGGACCCAAGGTGGGCCCCATCATTACGCCCACGCCGTAAAGCGCCATGCCGCTGCTGACCTTTTCTTTGGGGAACACGTCGTAGATGATTGCCTGGGAAATCCCCAACAATCCGCCGCCCGCGAGGCCTTGCAGCACCCGGAACGCGACCAGTTGCCAGAGTTCGGCAGACATCGCGCAGCCCAACGATGCCAGTACGAACAGCGCGGTAGAGACGAGGTAATAAGTACGCCGGCCGAACCACGCCGACAGCCAGCCACTGACCGGCAGAATCACCACGTTGGCCACCACATAACCGGTAGAGACCCAGGAGATTTCATCCACCGACGCCCCGTAGGTGCCCATCAGGCTGGGAATCGCTACGTTGACGATGGTGACATCGAGCAACTCCATCATCGAGACCAGCGTGACGGTCAGCGCAATCAGGTAAGGCGACTTCATAGCGTCTGGCCGGTGTCGTCAGGTGCGGCCACTTCGACAAACGCGCTCATGCCCGGGCTCAACAACAACTTGTAGTCATCCGGCACATCGTTGAGCGCGATGCGCACCTGCACGCGCTGCACCACCTTGGTGAAGTTGCCCGTGGCATTCTCCTGGGGCAGCAATGAGAACTTGGCTCCGGTGGCCGGTGCCAGGCTTTCGACGACGCCGTTGAAGGCGTGCCCGGGGAAGGCGTCCACGGTGACGCGGGCATTCTGGCCCACGCGCACGCGCCCCACCTGGGTCTCCTTGAAGTTGGCGGTAATCCATAGTGCGTCGGTGGCGATCAGGCTCATGAGCTTTTGGCCAGCGACCACAAACTGGCCGGGTTCCACCTCTTTTTTCGAGACAATGCTGCGCATCGGCGCGGTCTGGCGGGTGTCGTCGAGCTGGATCCTGGATTGTTCCAACTCAGCTTGCGCGGCCGCGATCCGATAGTCCTGCACCTTGAGTTCGGCCTTGTTGGCCAAGGTACTCTGGGCGGCGGCCTGGGCGTTTTTGCGCGCCACCTCCTGGGCATGACTGAGGGCGTCGAAACGCGCCTTGGCCACTTCCAGGTCCTGGGTGCTCAGCGCGCCTTGGGCGCCGAGGCGACGGGCACGCTGATAGTCATTGCGTGCTTGCTCAAGGTTGGCGCTCGCTTGAGCCAGGGCCGCCTGCGCGGCCTCTCGCATGGCCACCGCGCCGAGCACCTGGCTGTCCAGCGCCCCCGGAACGCCTGCGCGCCCGGCGGCGGCGAGCAGCGCTTGCCACTGTGCTTCACGCTGCTGCAATTGGTAGCGGTACTCGCTGTCACGGATCTGAAACAGCAGGTCGCCGCTTTGTACCCTGACGTTGTCCACCACCGGCACACTGATCACCACGCCCGAAAGCTTGGCCCGTACCGGGATGATCACCCCGTCGAGTTCCGCGTTGTCGGTACTCACGTAGGTGCTGGAATACTGCCAGCGCTGCCAGCCCAGTATCAGCAACCCGCCGACCACGACGGCGCACAGCGTCAGTTTTATCAACTTGCCTTTGGTCATGTGGTACTCCCTTTCGATGCGCGTTTAGGTCAAGCAGGCTCAGAAACGGTGTGGGCCTCCCGCGCAGGGCGACCCACGGTGGGCTGGGCACTTGCGACCAAATAGTCGATTCGCAGACACGGGCGTCCGGGCGAACACTCTTTTATTCACTTTCAGTGGAGCTGAGTGTTCTGCAGGAGGGAGTTGACGTTGTTGCGAATCAGATGCGATGGATGTTGGCGTTTTGCTGTCAGTGCGTCTTGAACGAAACGCTTGTCTTGCGCAAAACCTCAGCGGCAGTGCGCGGCGTCATGCCAATCATGCGGCGCATCATGCGAGCCAGATGCGCCTGGTCGGAGAAACCGCCGTCGGCCGCGGCGTCCGACAACGTCGAACCCCCGGCCAGGGATTTGGAGGCGCGCTCCAATTTGTTCCAGATGATCCACTGAGAGAGGGAAACACCCATCTGGTGGGTGGCGACGCAGCGCAAGCGCGGGCTGGACAACCCCACCGCTTGGGCTGCGCGACTGACGCAACCAGGGCCGTCGCGGTCAAGGCGCAAAATATTCAGCGCTTTGTAGAGCCTGTGGTCGATCGGCGGGGTAATTGCCAGCAGCCGCGAGAGGGCGTCGACAAAGTGCGACAGGGACGTGCTACGGCGAAAACACTCCAGCAGTTCGTCACTGGCCAGGGCGATGCCATCGTCTTGCAGCAACGCATTGAGCGCACGGCCCAACGCCGTGTCCGGGCTGACATACAAAAATGCCACCGGATGACTTTCGGCCACGGCACGGTGTTCGACGTTGGGACCGATGATCACGCCTGCCGCACGGATCACCTTTCCCGGCAGCTCCAGGGTGGCGGGTTGGCCTACGCCGATGCACAGTTGGATGGCGACATGGGAGTGAGCAGTGTTTTGATCCGCACGGCCAATGTAGCCGGCCCATGAGTCGCCAAAGGTAACGCTGCCATCCCACATTTGAAGTCTTCCTTGACGTGTTGGGTGATTGTTCGACGCGTGCAGGGTAGGCCTGGGCGGGTTTGGATTCAAGCGTGGGGCGGGTCGGACGCAAGACAGTCGTCACTCAGAATACGGTTGTGGGCCTCGTCTGCTTTTTTTGACTTTAGTTATCCGACTTAATAGGCGCTGATGCTAATTCTATAATTTTGGGCGCTAACTGGCGCAGAAGGGGATAAGTACAGGTTATGTTGGATTTAAGCTTCAGCAATCCGAGTGAAATCGTCAAGCGCCTCTAGAGCGCTTGGTGCTGGACATGAACACAACTTCAGGATGACGCCGAACCTGTGGCGAGGGAGCTTGCTCCCGCGACGGCCTGACAGCCGACGCCTACCTACCTGACACCCTAACGATCCCACTGTGCGGGCTTGCCCGCGAAGGCGACCTGGCAGTCAACACAGTTGGATTGTGTACATATCCATTGCTGCGGTAACGGCTACTTAGGGTTCCGCCCAACGGCGGGTCACTTTGGAAAAGAGCCGGAATGCCGGCCCAGCCCAAAGTAACCAAAGGGCTCTTGCCCCACCACTCGGCACCTCGCTTAGGCTCGGTGTGCCCGTAATCCGCCAGTGATTTGGGGGGCCGCCGCCACGCGCCATCCATGGCGCGGGGCGGCTAAACCGGCATCCCTGCCGGTTTACCCCCCAAATCCCTGTCGAATTCCGGCCAGCGTGGTTTAACGGGGCGCCTGAGATCAAGATCAAGAGCGGCTCGCTTCGCATCGTGGTTACCGTTGGGTGTGGTCACTCATGGCAGGGAATTTATCGCCTTTATGACCGCATCGGCGATGGTCTTTGTAATAAGCCGACGCTGACGGTGATCAATCTTTGGGCTCAGCCATGTGGGCAGGCTGTTCAGCACGGGCAGAATCGCCGTGAGCGCGCCCTCGCGCAACGGCCCGCCGGGCTGATGGCCCAGTTGGCCGACCACTTTCATGAGTTCCGACTCGTAGGCTAGCCTCAATCGCTCAACGCTCGCCTGCATCGGCGCGCCCAGGCAAGTGGCGTCCATGACCGCCAACTTGAAGTGCCCGGTCATCTGTTCATGCAATTGAAGGTGGCCTTCAATCAGCTTTGCCAGGCGTTGCGCGGGCGTCAATCTACGGGTGTTGATCCGGTCGACGTGCGACAACAGCGCCTGATACAGCTCTGTCAGCCACTCAAACAGCATGGCTTCCTTGCTCTCTACATGGTGATAAATCGCGCCCGGGCTGATGCCGACATGCGCCGCCAATTCGCGCATGCTGACCTGGCTGAAGCTACGCTCCTTGAACAGCTCCAGGGCTCTGCGCTGGAACTCCGAGCGGCTGAGCGCGGGAGCCGTCCTCATGTGTCGAGTGCCTGCTGCTTGGCAATTTCCTGGTTGCGCAGGATGAACCGCTGCAATTTGCCACTGGGGGTCTTGGGCAGTTGCTCAACGAACTCGATTTCCCGTGGGTACGCATGTGCGGCCAGGCGCTGTCGGACATGCAAGCGCAAGACTTCCGCCAACTCGACACTGGGCAGGTACTCGCGGTTGAGCACGACAAACGCTTTGATCAGCTCGGTACGTTGCGGGTCGGGCTTGCCGATCACCGCGGTTTCGACCACTGCCGGGTGTTCGATAAGCGCGCTCTCTACATCGAAAGGCCCCACGCGGTAGCCGGACGTGGTGATCACATCGTCGTTACGGCCGACAAAGCTGATACTGCCGTCCTCATTGAGCTCCACGATATCGCCGCTCAAGTAGTAACGGCCCACAAACGCCTTGGTGGGCATGTGAAGGTAGCCATTGAACCAGCACAGGGGCGAGCGCTCGCGATCCACCGCGAGGACGCCCGGTTGGCCTGTCGGCAACTCCCGCTGCGCATCGTCCAGCACGACAATCCGGTACCCCGGCACCGCATAACCGGCAGAACCCTCACGGACCCGATGGCGTAACCCATGGTGATTGCACAGCACCATGCCGATTTCGGTTTGGCCGTAATGGTCGTGAATGACCACGCCGAGCTGTTCGGCGAACCAACGGATGACTTGCGGGTTGAGCGGTTCGCCGGCGCTGCTGACGATACGCAGTTGGCCACGCACGGCGTCGGCGAACTCGGCCCCGGCATCAATCAGCAGGCGAAAGGCCGTCGGTGAGCCGGCCAGGTTGCTGATCCCGTACTTGGCGATAATCCGGCTGGTGCTTTGTACGGTGAAAGGGCCGTCATGGAACAACGTGGCGCGGCCGCAGGCCAGTGGCCCGGTCACGGCGTAATACAAGCCATAGGCCCAGCCGGGGTCGGCGAGGTTCCAGAAACGGTCGTCTTCGCGCAGGTCGATTGAATCGCGCATATAACTTTTGAAGGCCAGGATGGCGCTCAAAGGCACCTCCAGCGCCTTGGCCGGCCCGGTGGTGCCCGAGGTGCACATCAGCAGGAACGGCGCACGGGCGTCCAGCAGCTCAGGTGTGCAGTCGGGTTGCTGATGCTCCAGCACCTCCCAAAACGCGTAGTCGCTGGGGCGCTGTGGGGTGGCGTCGGTCACGATGACGCGGGGGCAGTCGAGGAGCTCGTCCAGCTTGGGACGGTTGTGGGCGTCGGTCACGATCCAGCGCGCGTTGGAACAGTCCAGTCGCTGTTCAATGGCCTTGGGGCCGAACGCGGTAAAGAGCGGTTGGTAGACCGCCCCGATGCGCCAGGTTCCCAGGAGGGCAATCACCAATTCAACCGTGCGTGGCATCAGGCCGGCAACCCGATCCCCCGGCTGCACGCCATGGGCGCGCAGGAAGTTGCCGAAGCGCGCCGCGTGCGCCTGCAGTTCGCTGAAGGTGTACTGCGTGGCGCGGCCATCGCGCGTTTCGCAATACAACGCCACGGCATTGCCCTGGGCGTGCCGGTCGCAGCATTCAATGCAAGCATTCAAGGCGCCGAGTTCGCCGTGCAAGTCCTGGGCAGCCAGGTGTAGATAATCGAAGGATGAGACTGCTGAGTCGTAATCGCGCATAACGTACCTGATTATTATTGTTGGAATTTGTGCTGTGCCCACGCAGGTTGCGCGGGCGCTTGGATGTTGCTAGTGGTCCATCATTTGGGCCGCTTGCTGGGTCGCGTGGCTGGTCCGCGTGGCCAGCTTGCGCACTTCGTCGGCGACCACCGCAAACCCGCGACCGGCTTCGCCAGCTCGCGCCGCTTCGATGGCGGCATTCAATGCCAACAGGTTGGTCTGGCTGGCAATGCCCTGAATGGTGGCGACAATCTGCGTCAGCTTGGTGAGGGTTTCCTGCATCACCTGGTGTTGTTGCGCCTGCGCCTCGCGCATCGCACTTTCTTCATGGTGGGCATGGATATCGGTGATGGCACCCACCACCCGTTGCGGCGCGCCGTCCGGTGCGCGGCGGGTTTGCCCACGGCCGCGAAACCAGCGGTAAGTGCCATTGGTGTGTTTGAGTCGATACTCCACATCGAACGGAGTTTTGCCGCTGCGGTCGTCCACATGGGCGACGAACGCGCCGATGGCCCGTGCGCTATCCTCGGGATGCAAGCGCGAGGTCCAGCTTTCCAGGGTGTTGGGGAACTCCTCCACCGTGTTGCACCCCAGCAGCCGACGCATCTGCGAAGACCACCAAATGGTGTTGTTCGGGTTCGCTGGGTCACCGGCCACCACCTCGATATCCCAGAGCCCGTCGTGCAGCATTTCTCGAGAAATATCGAAACGTGTGGCCGCCAGTTCGAGCGCCTCGTGGTGCAGGTACTGTTCATGAATGTCACGCACGGTTCCCCCCATGGCAAGCGCTGTGCCCTGCGCATCGCGTCGGGCGGCCCCGTTGATCCGGCACCAGCGATAGTCATTGCCGAATGCCGACTTCATCCGCACGTCGAGCGCAAAGGCTGTACGCCCGCTGCGATCGGCAAGGTGCCGGGCGAGCGCCGCCCGATGCGCGGGCTGGTCATCCGGGTGCAGTTGTTCGCTCCAGCCGCCAAGCTGGTCAATCGCCTGGGCCAGGTTCGACGCAGACCCCGTCCACGTCATCGCAGCACCCGGTGCGGGGGCGGCGGCGCCATCCAGTTCCAGCTCCCAGAACCGTTCACCTGCACCCTGTGTGATCAGCGCCCAGCGCGCCTCCCACTGCAGCACCAGCTGGTCACGGCGGGCCAGGCGCTCTTCCAGTTGGCGGGTGTTCAGCGTCTGTGCGCGGGCCTGCTCCTTGAGGGTTCGCCGTTCTTGCAGCAGTTGCTCGGCGCTTGCCAGGATGCGGCGCAACAACGGGTGGCTTGACGACAGCGGTATACCTGGCTGGTCAGGCTGCTCCAGTCGGTCGGCGAGCGGCGCCAATACGCGGCGGGTGGTTCGGCTGAAAAAGAGCATGGGGCACCTCTACCTCGGTCAAGTGGGGTCAGCCTGCAAGGACGGCGTCTGCGCCGATAAGGCCAGGGAATCAAAGGTTGTCGCCCCCGGCAGGGCCTGCCAGGCCGAGGGGCCGGCGGCGATTTCCTGAGTACTCAGCAGGCAATTGTCGAGTGCGCGCTGCAGCGCTTGGGTGTCCAGGCCCTGGCCGATGAAGACCAGCTCCTGCCGGCAATCGCCGACAATGCTGTCCCACTTGGCCATGATGCTCTGCAACCGATATTCATCCTGTGGCCATTGCGACTGCTCGATGAAGTTCCACCAGTGCCCGACGTAGTCCCACTGGAACTGCCTGCCGCTTTGCACCAGCAGGCCGGTTTCCAAGTGCCTGCTGGCGAGCCAGAAGTAGCCTTTGCTGCGCAACAGGCGCCCGTTGTGCCAGGGCTGCTGGAGAAAATCGAGTAATCGCTGTGGGTGAAACGGGGCACGCTCGCGGTACACCCAGGAGGTCACGCCATAGGTGTCCGATTCAGAGGCCGGCGCGTCGTCGGCCTGCATTTTTTTCATCCAGCCGGGCGAGGCCGCAAGGCTAGGCAAATCAAACAGGTGAGTACCGAGGATGGCGGATAACTCCACGTTACCCTGAGCCATCGGGATGATCCGCGCGCTTGGGTTAAGGCCGGCGAGGATCGCGTGCACGGCCTGGTAGCCGGGCTCGTCGATCAGGTCCAGTTTGTTGACGAGAATGACGTTGGCGTATTCCACTTGCTCGATCAGCAGGTCGGTCAGATGGCGCGTGGGGGCGTCCTCGCGGGCCACCATGCCCGGCGATTCGAGCAATGCTTCAAAGCGACTGCCATCGACCACCGTCACCAAGGTGTCGAGCCGCGCCAGTTCGCTGAGGCTGAAGCCCTGCGCGTCAAGGAAGGCGAACGTCTCGGCTACCGGCATCGGCTCGGAGATCCCCGTGGACTCGATCAGCAAGTAGTCGAAACGTTGCTGGCGCGCCAGGGCGCTGATCTGCTCGAGCAAATCGGCGCGCAGCGTGCAGCAGATGCAGCCATTGCTCATCTCGATCAACTCATCGCGACCCCGGTGCAGCGCCACGTCGCGCTGCACCTGCTCGGCATCGATGTTGACCTCGCTCATATCATTGACGATGACCGCTACGCGCAGGCCGTCGCGATTGCGCAGGATATGGTTGAGCAGGGTGGTTTTGCCGGCGCCGAGGAAGCCGGAAAGCACCGTCACCGGCAGTCGGCCTGTCAGGGCGCCGCCCATCATGCGTTCACCGTGCTATCGGCGTGGTCCAGGTAGCTTTCGAACAGGTCGACCACCACGAACCCCTCATCTGCTGCGTCGCCCCAGAGCTCTTTCACGCGAAACTCGACGTGGTAGGTCGGCTGATGCGCCGCGCTCAGATCACCGTGGCCGATCGCGTCGGGGAAGGGCCACTTTTGCGTGGTGCGGTGCACAACCACGCCTTCTTTGCCGCGCACATAGGCCGGCATGCGGGTATGCCCGGCCACATACTCGTCTCGCACCACCACCCGGTCGCCCACCTCAAAGGGCGCGCGGCCGGTGATTGCTTGGCGCCCACTGGCATGCGCGGGGTTCGCCAGCTTGAAGTGCGAGCCCAGGGCCTGATCGAGTTCCGCCTGGGTGATTACACCGGTTTCGACCAGCAGGGTGGCGGTCGCGATGACATAGCGTTCGTAGTATTGGGTGCCGACATGTTGGCGCACATCCAGGCGCTCCACGGCATGGCGCACTTCGTCCACGCTGAACTTTTTCAAGTGATCGGCGCCGACAAACATCAGGCTGTAGGCCAGGTGCTCCCAGTCCTGCTTGAACACGGGTTGGTAGCTCAGGCTGTTGATGGTGTGAGGGACTTTGCCAAAGCCTTGAAACCCACCGAGATCGTGAAAGCCATCCATTGTGAATACCTCTGAAAAATGCAAAAAACAAAGGGCACCGGTTACGCCACGTAAGGCAGGGCCACGCCGATAAGCACATCCTTGGTGATCAGTTTTCGCAGCGCCTCTTCATCCATGGCTTCGCTGCCCTTGGGCCGTACAGGCAGCACCAGATAGCGGGTTTCGGCGCTGGTGTCCCAGACCTTGACGATGACGTCGGCCGGCAGCTCGGTGCCCAGCTCCCGCAGCACGGTGCGCCCTTCGCGCACCAGTCGGGCGCGGAACTCGAAGCCCTTGTACCACTCCGGCGGCAAGCCGAGGACAGGCCAGTTGGTGCAGGAGCACAGGCTGCACACAATCACGTTTTTCACGCTGGGCGTGTCTGGCAGCGCAACAATGTATTCACCCTGCGGGCCGGTATAGCCAAATTGGGCGCACGCCGCGGTGCCGTCTTTGAGCAGCAGTTCGCGAAACTGCGGGTCTACCCAGGCCTTGGCCACCACCCGAGCTCCGTTCTCCGGGCTCCATTGGTGCGCCATCAGCTGTGTCATGTGTTCGATGTAACCGTCGGGGATCAGATCCTTCTGCTTGAGCACCTGCAGTAGCGCTTGCGCGCGTTCGCCCGGTGTTGATGTGGTTGCTTGATGTGCGCTCATAAGTTGACTCCTCATCGTTGAGCTTCTGGGCAGCGCCTGGCGGCTTGTTCTTTTTGCGCTGCGCGGGATTACCGGCTAACAGTTTTTCCAATCAACCGACGCCTCGAACGCTGCGGCGGCCTGGTAAATCGTGCCTTCGGCGTAGTGCTTGCCAACCAGCATCAGCCCGACAGGTAGACCGTCTACCAGGCCGCAGGGAATCGACATGGCCGGATGGCCGGTGATGTCCTGGGCGGAGGCATTGCCGATCATTTCCAGCGCACGGGCGACGTACTCGGTAACCGAGCAACCCGGCTGCGGGTGGGGCTGGGCGATGATCGGCACGGTGGGCATCACCAGCAGGTCATAGCGCGCCAACGCGGTGTCATACCCGGCGCGCGCCACGCGCCTGAGGTTTTGTGCCTTGGCGTAGAAACGCCCGTTGTAGCGCTCCAGGCCGTATTGCCCGACGAACATGCACAGCTTGAGAGAGGCGGATAGCTCATTGGCTTGAGCGCGCCATCCGGCTTGCTGGTCCAGCAAGCCGAGGTCATACAGCCCTTGCCAGTTAAAGCCGGCCCCATTGCCGTGCATCATCTGCATCATCAAGCCTTCGCAGCCGATGGGGTGCCACAGCGAACCGGCAATGCTGTGCTCAGGCACCGACACCTCCTCGACCTGCGCGCCCAGCCGCGCAAACGCTGCAATGGCCTGGCGTACGCACGAGGCCACACGCGGGTCCTGGTTGGCCAATTCAAAACCTTCGCGCAGGATGCCGATCCTCAGCCCGCTGACACCGCGCTCCAGGTAATCACTGTAAGCGTCGACCTGCGGCGCGGCTTGTCGCGGATCAAGCCCATCGGCGCCGGCCATCACCTCCAGCATCAAGGCGTTGTCGCGTACGTTTGCGGTAATGGGGCCGGCGTGATCGATAGTCGCCTCGATGGCCATGATGCCGGTGTAGGGCACCAGCCCGTGGGTCGGCTTCATGCCGTAAGTGCCGCAGAAGGCGGAAGGGATGCGGATTGAGCCGCCCTGGTCACCGCCGACGGCCAGGTCGACCTCGCCGGCAGCGACCAGCGCTGCGCTGCCGGAAGACGAACCACCCGAGGCAAACCCTTGGCGATAGGGGTTGTGCACCGGTGCAGGATCGGAGGTGTGGCTGCCGCCGGACAGGCAGTAGTGTTCGCACGTTGCCTTGCCGAGAATGGTGGCGCCGGCATCCAGCAAGCGCGTGACAACCGTGGCGTCGAAAGCGGGGACGAAGCCTTCAAGCGGCTTGGCACCATTCATCATGGGCACGCCAGCCAGCGAAATATTGTCCTTGAGGGCGACCGTTTTACCCGCCAGCTTGCCTTCGCGCGCACCGTTGACTTCGGTGCGGAAGTACCAGGCGTTGAGCGGGTTGTGTGCGGCTGAGGGGCGGTAGCCTGAGCTGCGTTCATAACGCACCGGGGGGATGAAGTCCGGCAGCTCGTCAACCAGGTCATAGGCATCGAAGCTTGCCTGCATAAGCGCCAGGTATTCATCGGCTTGCTGCGCATCGAGCTGCATGTGCAGGCTGCTCGAAATAGCCAATAGCTGTTCAAGGGTGGGGCGAGCGATTGCCATGGTTGGCTGTCCTTATCGTAAATGGCCGAAGAGCACTGCATGCTCACTATCAGCGGGCCTGGGGCTCAAGATAGTCCGCGCATCCAGCCGGTGGCTTGGTTGAGAAAGACATCGACTTGGCTGAGCCGGACACCCTGGCGCCAGGGGCGCGCGTTCGCAGTGTCTGGCGTTAAAAAATGTGCGCGTAACGCAGGTTCATGCGGAAGTCTTCGCGGGTGCCGTTGTCCACCGAGAGGTCTTTGCCCAATTGCAGTTGCACCTGGTCGGTGGGGGTGACGAATTTGGTGGCGGTAAGGCGCACGTTGGTGGTGCCCAACTCGTTGTCCTGATTGACATGCTCGATGTTTGTCTCGCCTCCCCAGGTACGCCCAAAGCCGATACCAAAGGTGGTGGTGGCGTCCGGCATGTAACGCCCCATGATCTGCGCTGCGTAGGACACGTCCTGCTTCAGGCGGTCGGCATTGGCACCGTAATCGGTGTTGTCGCCATACCAGGTCGCGCCGCCGACCAGGTCCATCGCCCATTTCTCTGTGAAGTGCTTGACGTAGGCACTCTGCAGTTCGAATTTCCAGCGATTCTCCCCGAGGTTGAGCGCATCGTTCTTGTCATACGTGCCCGAAGGCACATACACATAGGGGGCGATACTGAGGGTGTCGCGGGCTTCGTTGAACCGCCATTTCACCGGCGCGGTGAGGATCAAGTCGCCTACGCCGCGAGTACTGCCCAGTGCCGAGGCGTCACCTGCGCCGGAGACGTGCCCGAAAGGCAAAAGAAATTGCGGGTCGATGGTGACCGTGTCGCTGAGTGCATACACATGGAGCAGACGCAGGATGCCCACGTCGGAGGTCACCCTGAAGTCAGAGCTGGCCTTGTGGCCGTTGGCGTAAGCCGAGTCCGTAGTGGCGTGCTGGTAATAAATCGCCCCGATAGTGGCACCGACCGGATATTGCTCGTAGTCGCCAGGCGCGACTTCACCCGCGTTCGCGTGGAGGGCGGGCAACAGGGTGGAGAGGGTCAGCAGGCGGATCTTATTCATCGTTTATTCCTCGCACAGGGGACCGGGCCACCCGTGAAGAGTGGCAAGGCGGTAGAAGCTGGGGGTTAAACGCCGAGGGCGCTCAGGCTGTGGGCGGCAGGGCGTCGCGCAACATGCCGGTTTGCGCGTGACAGTTGATGTACTCGAAGACCTGGCTCTTGGCGTCGGACACGGACACCTCGTGGTACAGCCTCAACTTCTTCAAGCCCGCGGCCACGCGAAAGAACGTCACGAAAATACGCAGGTGGGTCGGGTGGGATTCGGCCCAGCGTTCGAGTTTCTCCACTGAGCGCCAGTGACCGATGTTGTAGCTCAGGTCGAGCACGTTGCCGTCCAGGTCGATATTGCGCACGAACCTGTTGCTGTAGCAGCCCAACGGTTGGCCGTTGTCCCGCAGGAAATCCATGCCGTCCTGCAACGTCGGTAAAATTTCGTCGAGGTAGAGCGAGCGTTCCTCTGCCTCGGCATCCGCCCAGTCCTGGCCTGAACGAATCAGTGTGAGGTTGTCATGCCCCAGCACCACCACGCGTCCGCCCTTGGCCGGGTCGCCCGCAACCACTTGCAGCTCGCTCGTGGGCTTCATCCAGTCGGTCTGGGAGATGGGGAAACGGTCGCGCATCGAGCCCCAGTAGCCGTGTTCTTCGATCTCGCCACTGGTGGCATCCATGACTGCGCCAACACCCGGCAGGTTCTCCTGGAAGGCGTACAGCGTCTCGAACTGCTCGGCGCGCGGCGCGGTGATTTCGCGGAAGTAACCCAGGCCTTCACCCAGACGATCCGGCGAACTCCACCAGTCATTTACCTGAGGTGAACGCAACCAGCGGCAATGGGCGGCAGGGTCTTTCCAGTATCCCACCACAATCAGATTATCAAAGCCGCTGCTGTCGGTGTGCTGGGTCAAATCGTAGTTCTGCGGGCCGTCGGCCTGGCTGAAACTGCCGACGATGTGACGCATCGCCTGCAATGCAGCCTCGCGCTGGGCATCGCCTTGATACTGCACGCCCAGATAAGCCATCACCACTTGTTGCAGTTGCTCGTCAGCGCGCGCCACCCACATCGGGAACGGCGGTTGATACTCCTCGGGCACGCGGCGGGACAGGGTGCGTGGGCATTTGAGATGTGTGTCGATTGCAGATTCCATCTTGAGCTCCTCGTTATTTTGGTTCAGGCCTACGGGTGGGCGTCAGCGCGTCGGCGGCAGGGGGCGCTTGGCGGCCTGCCGTCGGTGCAGCAGCTGCATGGTTCCCCATTCAATCAACCAATAAGCCGACTCCTCAGGTGCGAGATCGCGCCGTTGCAGAAGCCAGGAGCAGTCAGCCAATCGGGGTGAAGAGTGTCGATGCATGGCGTACCTCATCAGCGGGGTATGAGCTGCTGTGAGGTGGAAATTAGGCCGGCAGAGGAGGACGCGCTTTGTTCGGTGAGACAACCGCTTGGTTGGCAAAGACAGGCCGGCTACGGAGGTTTACCTGTGGTCTGCGTTGGTGCACATGGGCTGATGATGTGATGTGCTGTGCCCTTAAACGGGCCACGACTGCAGTGCGACGCGGGCCAACTGTGGGAGCTGGCTTGCCTGCGATGACGCCCTGCCAGCCGACACTCATCTACCTGACACCCCGCGGTCAAACTTGTGGGAGCGGGCTTGCTCGCGAAGGCGGCCTGGCGGTCAACACAGTTGGATTGTGTGCATATCCATTGCTGCGGTAACGGCCGCTTAGGGTTCCGCCTGACGGCGGGTCACTTTGGAAAAGAGCCCCCTGCCGGTTTACCCCCCAAATCCCTGTCGAATTCCGGCCAGCGTGGTTTGACGGGGCGCCTAAGATCAAAAGCAGATCAAGAGCAAGAGCGGCTCGCTTCGCATCGTGGTTACCGTTGGCTGCAACCTAAGCCGGCCTGCCATTGCGTTTGGCGTGTTAATTGCTTTGATCGCTGACAATTGGCCGCACGTTACAACTTCTCGCGCGCCTATTGCATCGTTGTCGAGGTCAGCGTCATGAACCCGAACACTCAGTATTCGACCCTTGCCGTCCCTGCAACACGTCGGTTTGATTATTGGAAAGAAGTGGTCTGCCGCCATTGCCTGGCGGCCGATAGCAAACCCTTGTCCCAGAGCCGCTTTGATGGCTCGCTCACCCTTAATACAGTCGGTGCGCTGGACATCTGTACGCTGTCGTCACCGTTGCATTACTGGGAGCGTTCCGAGCAGCACCTGCGCAGCGGCCCGGCTGAAGATTTATGGTTGGGTTTCGCTCGAAAGGGCCATGGGCAAATCGAACAAGGCTCAAGAAAAGCCAACCTGGCAACGGGCAATTTGTTTCTTTATGACGCAACACAGGCGTTTCGCTTCAGCCTGGGTGGTACCGAAAACCACTTGATCCGTATTCCAAGAGCGTTGCTCACCGAGCGCCTGCCGCGTATTGCCGAGTACACCGCGATGGTCCTCGACGACCGGCGCCCAGGTGTAGTGCCCTTGCGCGAAATGCTGCACCAGGCCGCGAGCACGCCCGCGTCGCTGCAGGATGAGCGCATCTCCAATCGTTACTCAAGTGCTGTGCTTGATCTGCTGGTGATCAGCCTGGAACTCCAGGACCTGAAAGCCAGCCATCAGGAAATGGACCTCTACGGCCGCATCATGCAGTACATCCAACGCCACCTGACCGAGCCGGATCTGTCGATCGAAGCCATCGCCAAAGCCCACAATGTATCCACCCGCACCGTTACACGGGCCTTCGCCCGCTACCAGAAAACCCCCGTTGCAGAGATCTGGAAAGAGCGCCTGAATGCCAGCCGAGAAGCGATCGAGCGTGGCCAGGTGCGCAGTGTGTCCGAAGCGGCGCTGGACTTTGGGTTCTCTGACTTCTCGCATTTCAGCCATGCGTTTCGTAAGGCGTTTGGGGTGGCACCGAATACGCTTTTGCGCCGGGATTGAGCTTGGCGGGGTATTAAATCGTTGAGAGAAGGGGCGCTTTTGTCGGGTAGCGAGCCTCTGAAAAGCCAGGAATGATCAGCTTTCCCAGCTACGCCTAGAGACTATCGGATCCCCAAAAAACATTTTGACTGGGCTCTAGGACGATGCTTTTAGGTCGATAAAACTTTTGTTTGCCCCCAATTTTGCCCCCATTCGTACCGAGTGAACGGGTGATCGCGAATGGCAATCTCCGACGGACTTCGCTATTCCTGGCCAGTTAGGTCGTTGGGCCAGGTTGCTGATCAACCGTTAGGTAAGTGCAACTGCACTTCCATGGCATCATGAAGGAGTCTGACGACCTCGATCACGTCGTCGTTTGTCACACGATAGAACACGATATGGCGTGGGCTTTTGACTGTTCCATGGGGTTGTTTGGTCTGCTGGCGTGAATAGATGAGGTGATAGCTGCGAAGGCCCGGTGCAAGTTCATCGCGGTCGTGGCTGCCAATGCGATAAGGCGTGTCGGCAAGCGCTTGCAGCGCCGCGAGGATCAGCGCCTGGTAGCGCTGGCGTGCTTGATCGCCGAACTGCGTCTGGGAGAGCCTAAGGATGTCGACAATGTCGGCACGAGCCGGGTTGGAGATCCTATACTGCGGCCTGCTCAGTGTTTCTCTCTCGCAGGGAGGGTTGCCTCCAGGCTCAAGCTCTCGAGGTAGTGCTCCAGATCACCCTCGTTCACCTGAGTAAAGCGCCCGTGCTCAAGATCCATGATGCCGATCGAGGTCGCCTGACGCAGTGCCTCAATTTTGGCGGTGTCTTCGGCGACGCGCTGCTCCAATAAACGTAAACCTTCTCGCATCACTTCGCTGGCATTCTGATAACGGCCGGACTGTACCAAGTCATGGATAACCTGTTCCTGGTGAGGGGTGAGTACAACGTTTCGCGTCGCCATAACTAGCTCCAGTTCTATGCAAAACAAGTACTTTTGATGTTGGCATATTATGCCAATTTCGCTCAGGAGAATAGCTTGGGGCCGACATCCGGCGATCAGGTGACGGCTGACTCGGCGCCAATCAGCAAGGTTCAAAGTCATCTTCCCATAATGAAAGCAACCGGCAGATTGATTTGAAGATTGATATGCCTGACTGTGCGTGGGAGGAGGCGCGCGATGTGTGCTTCTCGATCCGCCCTGAAATCGATCGGCATGTTCGATGCCCATCAATATTTGCGTTTAGAGGCATCAAGAGAGGTTCCAATGCCCTACGAGTTAGAAAATCGCCTAGTGATCGGCGTCGCTTCCAGCGCTGTGTTTGATTTGCTGGCATCGGACGCAGTGTTTCAGCGTCAGGGGGAGGAGGAATACCGCAAGTTTCAGCAAAAAAATCTTCACGTCCCGCTTCCTAAGGGGATAGCGTTCCCCTTCATCAAGCGCTTACTGTCAGTGAATGACCTTAGCGTCGATCCTACGGATCCGCTCGTCGAGGTAATACTTCTTTCGCGTAATGATCCCGACACTGGCCTGCGCGTACTGAAGACTATCGAGCACTACGGGCTTGGGATGACAAGGGCGATTTTCATGCAGGGAAAATCTCCTTATGAATACATACCAGCACTGAATATCGCTTTATTTTTGTCGGGTGACAAAAAAGACGTGGAAGCAGCTATCAGGGCCGGGTACCCGGCTGGCCAGGTTCTCGATTCAAAATTTGAAGACGACGAGACTGATAAAACCCTACGCATCGCATTCGACTTTGACGGCGTGCTTGCCGGCGATGAGTCCGAAACAATCATGCAGGCCTCTGGATTGTCTGAGTTCCATGCGCACGAAGTGAAAAACGTCATGCAGCCCCATAACCCTGGGCCGCTGAAGGAATTCATGGTGCGGATATCCAAAATCCAGTCGGTCGAGGAGAAGCACAAAAAGCTCAATCCTGAATACGAAAACCGCATACGCGTCTCGATCGTTACAGCCCGCAATGCTCCGTCTCATGAGCGTGCGATGAATACACTCAAGAGTTGGGGGGTCATGGCCAATGACGCATTCTTCCTAGGCGGCATCGAGAAAGGAAAAATTTTAGGTGTATTGAAACCACACATCTTTTTCGATGACCAATCAGGGCACCTTAAATCGACTAGCGCAGTTGCTCCATCCGTGCACATTCCTTTCGGCATCACCAACCATGTCGCTACTGTGGATGCGCTAGAGCCTGAAGCGGATCAGGTGCAGCAGGTGGTTTAACACGGTGGCTTGAGCGTAGGTCGGCAATTTTCAATTTCCGCGCTCCAATGACCCTGTGTATGGGATGACTGAAGTTCCTGTCCTATTCCTCGCCACTACGATCGTCGAGTTTCGGATGCGCAACGAGGCGACCGTTGCCAGCCAATCTGAGGTAGTGCAATGGTTGCGGGATGGTTTGGTAACCAGTGACCTAGATGACTCCATCGAGAGCCTTGCGGGCCGCGCGATAGGCAGTCTGTGTGGGCAGAAGCTCATGGTGAAGATTGAGGCCGGAAGTACCGGCTTACCGACTCTCAATAGTCTCGTAAAGGCTGGGGGCATCCTTTTCAAACCATCCAAAGCATGCCCTCAGATATGCCACCAATGTAGCAATCGTCTGGAAATGAATGGGCCTTCATGACCTATGAAAAGCCAGAAATGATCAGCCAAACAGCCTGCCCGACGAAACCTAAAGACTCTCAGGATCCCCAAAAAACATCTGAATCCGCGACCTCAACCACCGCTCCCCCGGATCATTATCCTGCGACCCCCGCCACGCCATATGCAGCTCAAACGAGCGCACCGGCAACGGTGGGTCTTCGGCACGCAACCCACCCGCCGAGGTCAGCGCTTCCGCCGCGTAATCCGGCACCGTTGCCAGAATGTCCGTACCCGCCAGCAATGTACCCAGGCCGTTGAACTGCGGCACCGCGAGTACAACGTGGCGCTTGCGGCCGAGTTTTTCCAGCTCTTCATCGATAAACCCGCTCAAGTCCCCGGCAAAAGACACAAGCGCATGGGGCCGTGAGCAGAAGTCGTCCAGGCTCAGCGAGCCCGGTACGCTGTCGGCGCGCAGCAGTTTGGGCAGGCTGCGGCGCAGTACCTTGCGTTTGGCGTTGGCGGGCAGGTCGGCGGTGTAGCTGACGCCGATGGAGATTTCGCCGGAGGCGAGCAGGTTGGGCATCAGGATGTAGTTGACGCGGCGTACCACCAGCACGATGCCGGGGGCTTCGGAGCGCAGGCGTTTGAGCAGTTGCGGGAGCAGGGCGAATTCCACGTCGTCGGACAGGCCAATGCGAAACACTGCGGTGCTGGTGGCCGGGTCGAATTCGGCGGCGCGGCTGACGGCGGTGGAGATCGAGTCCAGGGCCGGGGAGAGCAGGGCGAAGATTTCCACGGCGCGGGCCGAGGGTTCCATGCTGCGCCCGGTGCGCACGAACAGGGGGTCATCGAACAATCCGCGCAGGCGTGACAGTGCCGCGCTGATGGCCGGCTGGCCGAGGAACAATTTCTCGGCGGCGCGGGTCACACTGCGCTCATGCATCAAGGTTTCGAATACGATCAAGAGGTTAAGGTCGACACGACGCAGGTCGTTACGGTTCATCTTGTGTCCTGGAAGAGTCAGCAAACTTGATGTGAGCGGTCACGTAGCAACCCCTGAGGTTCGATTCAGAAGGATGACCGGCATGAATCTTACGGGGAAAGGCTGGTACTCTGCACCGGCTAATTGATTTTTCCTACGATAGTTGAGGGGTGTTCCTCCTTCGCGGAATCAATGACAGGCATGTCGACTATTAATGGTGACCGGTGGTCTTACCCCCAAAGCCCAGATAAAGTTCATGGCATTAGAGGTTACTTTGACGAGGTTTGCGATGTCCCGCACGATCCGTTTTCACAAGTTTGGTCCGGCCGAGGTGCTCAAATGCGAAGAGCATGCAGCTGCGCAGCCCGCACCGGGCGAAGTGCAGGTGCGTGTCGACGCGATCGGTATCAGCTGGTACGACATTCTGTGGCGCCAGAACCTGGCGTCTTCCCATGCACGCCTGCCTTCTGGCCTGGGCCATGAAATGGCCGGTGTCGTAGTTGCCCTCGGCGACGGCGTGGATGACTTGGCAGTGGGCGATAAGGTGGCCAGTTTTCCGGCCGAGAGCCCCAATGATTACCCGGTGTATGGCGAGCAGATCGTCTTGCCCCGTTCGGCCCTGACCCGCTACCCGGATGTCTTGAGCCCGATTGAAGCCAGCGTGCATTACACGCCGCTGCTGATTGCGTACTTTGCCTACATGGACCTGGCGCGGGTCAAACCCGGCCAGTTTGCCCTGGTGACCGACGCCAGCCACTGTGCCGGCCCTTCGTTTGTGCAGCTGGGCAAGGCCCTGGGTGTGCGGGTGATTGCCGCCACCAAAGACAGTGCTGAACGCGAATACCTGCTGTCTCTCGGGGCGGAAAAAGTCATCGTGACCGAAGAACAAGACCTGCTGATGCAGATCAACAAGTTCACCGACAACCGTGGCGTCGACGTGGTGTTCGATGGCCTGGGTGGCCCGCAGATGTCGCTGCTCGGTGACGTCCTGGCGCCGCGTGGCAGCCTGGTGCTGTATGGCCTGCAAGGTGGCAATCAGACGCCATTCCCGGCCTGTGCGGCGTTCCAGAAGAACATCCAGTTCTTTGTGCACTGTATCGGCAACTTCACCGGCAAGCCGGAGCTGGGCATTATCCAGGACCAGGTGGCGTTGCAGCGTGCGTTGCGCGATATCAACCAGCTGACGGCCGACCGGGTGCTTGTCCCACTGAAAACCACGGTATTTCCGTTCAGTCAGTTCGTCGAAGCGCACCGATACATGGATGAATGCCCGTGCCGCGAACGGGTGGCGTTGCAGGTTGAAGCTGTTTGAGCTGTAGGAGTATTCGCAAATGAATACTCCGGCGCCTGAGCTGATGAGGCAAATGCGCCATTTGACAGGGCTTAACCCGCACCGGGGTTGAGCCGCCGCAGGGGCGTTCTACCCCGCAAACAATACCGTTATTGCCGTGCGCCGCCCTGAAATCCAGTGCGGCGCTCTTGTGTGGGCGTCATTTAAGTTGGGCTGGCAGGTCATCTGAGCTGCTTTTTGACGCCGTTCTGTATCTGTTAATCATTATTTGAGTGCCGATAATTGAGTCTTCATTGTCATCTCAAGGATTGAGCCATGATTGATTACACGGCAGTTGCGTCACGCACCTTCAGCACTAACGAGGCTCGGATTGTTTCTCCCGCAAAGTGCAAAACGAATACCCTGTTGCCTTGCGCGCAGCGAAGGTGCGCAGGTGATTAATATTCGTCGGACGCTTCTCTAATTTCTTAGTTAAAACAGTGTAGGACGTTGTCGGAATATTCCTAAGGCTAACAGCTATTTCGCTGGAGCCCGCGCAGGCGCTGGATTCTCCGGCGGGGCGGCCATGGGCGCCCTCAATGCTCTCACCTGCGCTTTTGTTGCAAGGTGCTAATGTTGACTCAAACTTGTGCTGCGCAATGGAAGACAAGCCTACAGATGTAATAGGTCGAGCAACGCTGTTTGGTAGTTGCTTGAAACTGATATTTCAACTCAGGTAGTAGAACGATGAGCACTATTCATGAACAAGCCATGAGCTATGTTTACCAGCAAGTTCTGCAACGTTTAATCGGGCACTTTACGCGCGCCGAACGAACGTCACTTCAATTGCTCGTTCAGCGAATCGTGGTGGCCGCAGGCGGCATGGAACAAGTGGGCAATTACAAAGTACTGATCGCCCATGGTGGCGGCGAAGTGAGCAGCTACACCCTCGCGCTGCTGCGTGCGGCGCAACTGACCATTGCTGGCCGCTCGCCCAAGACGTTTCAGATACGGGTGGCAACATTGCGGCATGCCGGTATGACTCAGGCAACGCTCGACTCCTTGAATCAAGGCTACGCAGCGCTGTTCTTCCATGACGACCCGCGGGTAGAGCTGTTGATGGTGGAAAACCATGAGGTGCTGCCGTTCAACCATCAGCGCCCGGCGTCCAGTGCCGCTCGGGAAATCAGCCAGCGTAACAAGCTGATGATCGGGCACCTGACGTCCGGGGATATCCGCGCCGCCCTGTGCGACGACACGCTCCTGGCCCTAGGCGATTTCTATCAGCGGGTCGCTACCTGGAACGGCGGCGTGCATGCCCTGGTCAGCGGTGATTCAGCACGCAAGCAAAGCCAATACATCGCGTGGCTGAAAAAAAGCGCGCTGGCGACCGGCCTTGCCTTTGCGCCCGCTAAGCCCTCGTCGCTCAATGCATGGTTTGCACGCATGGAGGAGTGGAGTGTGGGTTGCTATCGCGATCTCTATGGCGAGCACTATGCGGGCAACGAAAGTCCGGGCCGGGGCGGGCATCGTCATTTGGCCTATATCGGCATCGCCGACTTGCTCAAAGACACCGACGTCGGGCATGCGCCACTGCTCACCGGGTTTCTCGCCCACAAGCGGGACCCGTTTGAGTTCCATTTCAGCCATCCTGTCTATCCCAACCCATTGCTCATGGCGCATTTGCACGGCATGCAGGCCCAGTGCCTGCGTGAGCTTTCCTACGAACATGGCGTCGCGGGGTTTGTTCGACGTGCGGCAGACTTCCTGCATCGCAGGCACGTGCCGGTCGCGCTGATCAAAGAAGCGTCCGGGCGGGAAGGGCAGTTGCTGTCCACCGCCTACATCCAGGAGTTCTCGGGTCTGGACGACAGCCAATTGACCTGCCTGTTATTTGCACCCTTTGTTCAGCATGGCGAGCGATTGGAGAGTTTCTTGCGTCAATGCCATCCCGGCATGCTGGTGGCGCTCCCCGAACTCCACAAGGCACTACAGGGCAAACCCGCAGCGGACATCCTGCATCAGTGGCTGGTGGATACCAGTGGGTTGCCGCTGCCGCTGTTGCAGCACCTGTACCGTAAGCGCCCGCTGTTGGAAGGACGCGGCACGCGGGCGCGCAAACGAGCTTTCGCACGGCCCGAGGCGCGCGTCGCCCAAGTGTCGGGGCGTTAGCAACGTGTGTCCGCCAATCAACGCCGGTGAGCAACGATGAACCTTCGGGGGGAGCGGCAAGTAGACTTTGCCTATCAGGCGGTGTACCGCTACATGATCAACCTGATCAACGAAGTCAGCCGGGAAACGCCGGTGAAACTGCCGTCGTTGCGGCAGTTATCGACGCGTATGAATGTGTCGATATCGACGATTCAGTACGCCTATTCGTTGCTGGAAAAGGAAGGTCGAGTGTACTCGGTGGCCAAATCCGGCTACTTCGCCTGGCCCGTGGCTGCAAATGCGCCCCTTATGGCCGGTACTGATCTGCTTGAGCGTTTGTACACGGCTGCACGGCGCCCGGCGATGGTGGTACTCAGTGGTGATGAACCGGCGCTGTTGGGATCGCTCGATGGCGCGTTGCTGGCGCTGGAGCGCCAACTGGTACGCCGGTATCCCCATCACCTGCAACCGTCGCAACCCTGCGGTGTGTGGGAGTTGCGTGCGGCCTTGGCCGCCCGCTATACCTCGTCGCCCACCCGTTGCTGGCAAGCGGACGAGGTGTATGTGGGGGCCGACCTTCAAGGCGTACTGGGCATCCTCATTGATGCCCTGGGCCTCAAAGGCACCGTGGTGGTGGTTGAATCGCCCTGCGATTACCTGGTGTTGCGCCTGCTACAGGCCGCTGGCGTGCGGGTTATTGAATGGCCCTGGCGTGCCGACGGCCGTCCGGACCTGGCCACATTGGAGCACTTGCTGCGCCATGAGCCGGTGCACCTTGTGCTGCTCTCATCCGTGGTCAGCATGCCCTCGGGCAACACCATGACCGAACCCGAGCGGCTGCACGTAGCGCGACTGCTCGACCAGCACGGCTGCTGGTTGCTGGAGAACGATACCTTCGGTGACCTGAGCTTCGCGCCGCCCGGGCCGGCCTTGCGCAGCCTGGTCAACCCAGAGCGGCTGATCGTGTTTTCTTCGTTCGAAAAGGTGTTGGGCCCGGAAGCCCCCTTTGGTTACCTGCTGGCGCGGCAGATGAGCAGTGAATTGCAGCGCCAATTCTTGCTGCGTTCATTTCGACTGTCCGCTATCCGACAACGCGCCATCGCCCGGCTTTATGAGAGTGGGCGGTTTGACCTGCACCTGCAAACGCTGCGTCAGCGCCTTCACGAGCAGGCCCATGCCATGAGTCACCGCTTGGATGTGCGTCTGCAAGGGCGTGTGCATTACCGCATGCCCGTGGCCGGGGCGAGTTTCTGGTTGCAGTCGACGGCGCCGGTGGACATGCGCCTGGTGTTTCAGCGCATGCTCGCCCAGCAGGTGGTGATTGCCCCGGGCGAGCTGTTCAGCCTCAGTGGCTTGCACCACCAGCATATGCGCTTGAGCCATACCTTCAGTGGCCATCCCAACCTGGACATCGCCCTGGATACGCTGGCGCAGTCACTACGGCAGGCGCAGACTGGGTAGGAGCGAACTTGCTCGCGAAAAACGTCAACGATAACGCGCGCTGCCTGAATAAACGCGGCGCCGGTGAGTTTTTCGCGAGCAAGCTCGCTCCTACAACTATCCAATGTGGGATATAGGTATCTACACAACTTTGTGGGCTGTAGCAGCAAACGGTAACCACGATGCGAAGCGAGTCGCTCTTGATCTGCTTGTGATCTTAGGCGCACCGTTAAACCACGCTGGCCGGAATTCGACAGGGATTTGGGGGGTAAACCGGCAGGGATGCCGGTTTAGCCGCCCCGCGCCATGGATGGCGCGTGGCGGCGGCCCCCCAAATCACTGGCGGATTACGGGCACACCGAGCCTAAGCGAGGTGCCGAGTGGTGGGGCAAGAGCGTTTTGCTTACTTTTGCGCTGTTCAAAAGTGAGCCGCCGTCAGGGCGGAACCCTAAGTGGCCGTTACCGCAGCAATGGATATATACACGGTCCAACTGTGTTGACGGTCAGGCCGCCTTCGCAGGCAAGCCAGCTCCCACATTTAGATCTCGGCGCGTCAGTTAGATCAGCGCCGTCTGCAGGGCCGTCACGGGAGCAAGCTCCCTCGCCACAGGTCCGGCGTCGATACTTATGCCGCGATAGAGGCCTGACAGCCGATCGCGCTGTCAGGCCGAGTGCATATCCTCACCTCAATTATCCGAAATTTCTCTTCAGGCTGTCGGATCGATACCGTCGCGCAGTAGTCCAAGTCCCAGTAAACTGTCATTTTTTCCGAATCCTTCTTTTCGAGGTTTATGCATGACTATCAGTCCTTTTGCGGGCAAACCGGCGCCAGCCCAGTTGCTGGTGGATATCCCGCGACTGGTCACGGCCTACTACACCGGCCAGCCTGATGCAGCGATCTCCACTCAGCGCGTGGCTTTTGGTACCTCCGGGCACCGTGGCAGTTCGTTCGAACTGAGTTTCAACGAGTGGCATGTGCTGGCTATCAGCCAGGCCATCTGCCTATACCGCGAAGCGCAGGGCATTACTGGCCCATTGTTTGTCGGCCTGGATACCCATGCATTGTCGACGCCAGCCGGTGCCAGTGCGTTGGAAGTCCTGGCGGCCAACGGCGTGCACGTGATGCTGGCCGAGGGCGACGAGTACACGCCGACACCGGCGATTTCCCACGCCATCATCTGCTACAACCGTGGCCGTACCAGCGGCCTGGCGGACGGCATTGTGATTACACCGTCCCACAACCCGCCGCAAAGTGGCGGCTACAAGTACAACCCGCCTAACGGTGGCCCGGCCGACACCCACGTCACCAAGTGGATCGAAGCCAAGGCTAACGAACTGCTCACCAACAAGTTGGCCGGGGTCAAGCGCATCACTCACGCCCAGGCGCTCAAGGCAGACACCACCCATCGCCATGACTACCTCAACAGCTATGTGGCCGACCTGATCAATGTGATCGACATGGACGCGATCCGCAGCGCTGACCTGCGCTTGGGCGTGGATCCATTGGGCGGAGCAGGGGTGCGCTACTGGTCGGCGATTGCCGAGCATTACCGCTTGAACCTCGACGTGGTGAATACCGAGGTCGACGCAACCTTCCGCTTCATGAGCGTCGACTGGGATGGCCAGATTCGCATGGACCCTTCCTCCAGCTACGCCATGCAAAGCCTGATCGGGCTCAAGGAACGCTTCGACGTTGCCTTTGCCTGTGACCCGGACCACGACCGCCACGGCATCGTCACGCCTTCCGGTGGTTTGCTGGCGCCCAACAACTACCTGGCGGTGTCCATCGACTACCTGTTCCAGAACCGCCCGGACTGGCGTGCCGACGCGGCCGTGGGCAAGACCGTGGTCAGCAGCGGCCTGATCGACCGCGTCGCGGCGCGCATCGGTCGTCGCCTGTACGAAGTGCCGGTGGGCTTCAAGTGGTTTGCCGATGGCTTGTTCGAAGGTTCGTTGGGGTTTGGCGGCGAAGAAAGCGCCGGCGCCTCGTTCCTGCGCAAAGACGGCAGCGTGTGGAGCACCGACAAGGACGGCCTGATCCCGGCCTTGCTGGCCGCGGAAATGACCTCGCGCAAAGGCCAGGACCCGAGCCAGATCTACCGTGGCTTGACCGATGCCCTGGGTGAGCCGTTCGCCATTCGCGTGGATGCCAAGGCCACTCCAGCGCAAAAAGCCCTGCTGGGTAAACTGTCACCGGAGCAGGTCACGTCCACGCAATTGGCTGGGGAGAGCATCCAGCAGATCCTCAGCCATGCGCCGGGCAACAACCAGGCGATTGGCGGTTTGAAAGTCATGACCGAAAACGGCTGGTTTGCCGCACGGCCTTCGGGCACTGAGGACATCTATAAGATCTACGCCGAGAGCTTCATTGGCGAAGAACACCTCAAGCAACTGGTGGAAGAAGCGCAGGTGTTGGTAGACGGCGCAATCAGCCAATAACTGACACTGTATGTAGGAGCGAGCTTGCTCGCGAAAAACGTCAACGATAACGCGTGCTTCCTGAGTGAACGCGGTGCCGGTGAGTTCTTCGCGAGCAAGCTCGCTCCTACATGATCAGGCCAGGTCCACCAGCACGATTTCGCTGTCCTCGATCGCCGTCACCCGCAACACTTGTTCATCCTCAACCGCCACACCGTCTCGTGCCTGTGCCCGCACACCATTGACGTCAATCACGCCCGTGGCAGGCACCAGGTAGGCACGGCGACCGCTGTCCAACCGGTACTCCGCGCTTTCCCCAGCCTTCAGGTTCGCGGCCACCAAGCGTGCATCCGCACGAATCCGCAAGCTTTCACTGTCGCCAGCCTTGCCGCTGGCCAGCGTTACAAAGCCCTCGCGGTTGCCTTGCGGAAACGGCTTGGCGCCCCAGGACGGCGGCAAGCCCGCCTCATTGGGGATGATCCAGATCTGGAAGATCTTGGTCGGCGTGGCCTCCAGGTTGTACTCGCTGTGGGCAATGCCGGTGCCTGCACTCATTACTTGCACATCGCCGGCTTCGGTGCGGCCTTTATTACCCAGGTTGTCGGCATGGCTGATGGCGCCTTCGCGCACATAGGTGATGATTTCCATGTCGCGGTGCGGGTGCTGGGGAAAGCCGCTGCCGGGGGCGATGATGTCGTCGTTCCACACCCGCAGGTTGCCCCAGTGCATGCGCTTGGGGTCGTGGTATTCGGCAAAGGAAAAGTGGTGATGAGCGTCAAGCCAGCCATGGTGGGCGCCGCCCAGGCTGGTGAAAGGTCGAAGTTCAAGCATGATCGTCTCCTGTTGATGGGCCCATCATCCAGCAGCGCATGATCGAGAAAAAGCGTAAAAACTGCCGAATTATTATCTATTTGTTCGATGGTTTACCCCGGTGTTCACTTTCACTTCATCGCCTAACTGCATGACAGCAAAGCATTTGGCTGGAACTGGGCGGCGTTTCCGGCGACCATGACGGCCTGGTCAAAACAAGCTCACCGCAGGAGTCCGCGTGTCGCAACAACAGCCTGATCTACCCCCCGAACTGCGCCCCTTGGCTGAAATGCCGCTGTTGAAGCGGCTTGCCGCTCGCCTGTTCGGCCATGGGCTCACCCGTTTGCGCGCGCAGCATCGGTTTTCCTGGTTGCATGGCCAGGCCGACGGCTTTCGCAGTGGGCATGAGGCGGGCGTTGAATACGGTTATCGCGAGGGCAAGGCCGATGGCATTGAAGAGGGCCGCCAGGTCCTGCTGATTCGTGACTTTCGCCCCGATGAGCACCGTGCGCCAGGCGTAGATGACAGCCTGTTCGACGATTGGCGATTGCCGCTCACCGCAGAGGTGAAGAAACGCATGAAGGCCGATGTCGCGCGCCTGCTGCCAGCCCACGCGCAGCCAAGTGCGGCGCAATGGAAGATGATCTTCAGCGACACACCCTCGACCTCAGTGATTGCGGGCGCAGGCGCCGGCAAGTCGACGTCCTTGGTGCTGCGCATCCTGCTGCTCAGCCATTACCTGGGCTTTGAGCTAAGTTCGATGACGGTGGTGACGTTCACTCGCGAGTCGCGCAAGGACTTCATCAACAAGCTCATGGAGATTCTCAGCCTGTGGGGCCAACCCCTTGGCAGCAAAGAAGCCCAGGCGGTGGTGCGCACCTTTCATTCGCGCATCCTGCCGATGGTGCGCAGCCTGCCGGGCTTTGAGCGGCTGCAGGCCTTTGAGAACCTCAGTGGTGGTTTCGAAGACGCCGACACCAATGCCTTTGACCTGCGTATCAGTGACGCCCAGCGCCAGCAGATGAACGCCTGTTATCACCGCTTGTATGGCCGCCATCAGCGTTTTCGTGAGTTGATTGCGCCCTTGGCCCGCCATGGCCTGCAGCTCAAGGAGCTGGAGCGCGATCATCCGGACGTGCAAAAGCGCATGGCCGTGACTGAATTGGCGGCCAAGCGCGATGAAGAACTCTGTGATGTGATTGAAGACCTGTGGTTTCGCGCCGGCGCCTGGCCGATCAAAGGCATCGAACCCAGCCGTCAGACCTTTGAAATCAACGGCGCGCAATTTCATTGCCACGGCTATATCCCGGAGCTGGATGCCTGGGTGGTGCTGGGGTTCGATGGGCGCGAAAACCCGCAGATCAGTCGGCCGAATTCGAAACTCTCGGTGCGTGCAGAATGGGCGGTGAAGCGCACCTTGTTTCAAGCTTTCTGCAATAAGCCACTGATATGGCTGGATAATTACGAATCTTCCAAGCGCCTTTTGAGCAGCCTGGGCGGCGATGCCACGGCCGGGCCGGGCTTTGATTACAAGGTCAAAGGCGAGCTCGCTTCGGCGCCCCTGTTGGACAGTTTTGTCATGGCAGCCGGGTTTATCGAGAACCTTGGCTTGGATGTGCCTACGGCGGTTGGCCAGATGAGCTTTGCCAAGGACGACCCGGACCGGCTGTTCTTCGAGGCCTTGAGCATTTTCTGGAAGGCCCTGGAAGATCACCTGCTGGAACAGTCGCCGCCGATCATGACCTACAACCGGATGTTCTCGCTGTTTGGTGAAAACACCCCGGAGAACCTCAAGCTGCTGAGTGATCCGCTGTTGCGACCGATGTCGCACTTGATGATCGATGAATTCCAGGACGTGTCGCCGCAGATCGTGTCCTGGATCCGCGCCAGCCTGCGGGAAATCCGCAGCCGCGGGCCGGCCATGCATGTCGGGCGCGGTGCGCAACGTTCATCGTTGCTGTGCGTGGGGGATGACTGGCAATCGATCTATGGCTGGCGCGGCAGTTCGCCCAAGTACTTCATGGAGTTCAACAAGGAGTTTTTTTCGCCCAGCACTACCCGCGTGATGCTGGGGGAGAACTACCGCAGCCACCAGCACATCATCGACGCTGCCGAACATATCGTCCGCAGTGCACCGGCCATTCCGGGCAAGAAGGCCAAGGCCAGTGGCGAGCCCAAGGCATTGGTGCCCGTCACGGTGTTGGAACGTGACGACGCGGCACTGGGGCAGCGGTTGCTGGAGCACTATCAGCGGGGTGATTCGATCCTGATGCTTTATCGAAAAAGTAGCAATAAGTTATTGATTCAAGAGCATATTCAGTCTGTAGTTAATGTGGATTCTAGCTTGGCGCCTCAGGCGCGCAGGCTTAAACAGCTGACTTATCACAGTGCCAAGGGCTTGCAGGCGGATGCGGTGTTTTTGCTGGGGGACTGTCAGCATGTCACCAGTTCGCCGTACAAGAACCAGGTGTATCGCATGGCGGGTTTGGGCAAGGATGGGGACAGCGAGCCTTATGACAATGCGCAGAGAGACGAAGTGTTGCGCCTGGCCTACGTGGGGATTACCCGGGCGGTCAGCCATTGTTATTGGTATGTGGAGAAGCCGGAAGGCCAGGGTGTGAATGTGCCGAGGGCGTCTGAGCGGGTGGATGGCAGGAAGGTGTTTTTTGATGATCAGCGTGCGCCGAAGGGGGCTGGCTGACCTGCGATGGCGGCCTGCCAGCCGGAGTCCATCCACCTGACACCCCGCGACCGAAATTGTGGGAGCTGGCTTGCCTGCGATGACGGCCTACCAGCCGATACCTATCTACCTGAAACCCCACGATCAAAATGTGGGAGCGGGCTTGCTCGCGAAGGCGGCCTGTGGCAGTCAACACAGTGGATTGTGTGCATATCCATTGCTGCGGTAACGGCCGCCTAGGGTTCCGCTCTGACAGCGGCTCACTTTTGAAAAGCGCAAAAGTAAGCAAAACGCTCATGCCCCACCACTCGGCACCTCGCTTAGGCTCGGTGTGCCCGTAATCCGCCAGTGATTTGGGGGGCCGCCGCCACGCGCCATCCATGGCGCGGGGCGGCTAAACCGGCATCCCTGCCGGTTTACCCCCCAAATCCCTGTCGAATTCCGGCCAGCGTGGTTTAACGGGGCGCTTAAGATCAAAAGCAGATCAAGATCAAGAGCGACTCGCTTCGCATCGTGGTTACCGTTGGAGTGGGTCGCTACGGCTTGTTGCTCCGTTTCACGCCCGCAACGAAACCGGTGGCACAAAACTCTCCAATTCATCCTCCACGGCCTCGATGATGCGCTCCACATCAGCCGCGTTCATCACCGTGGCGCACGGGATCCCCGCGATGGCGATCAATGTCTCGCCGCTGGCCCGGTCGAACAGGCGGGCGATCATGCTGCCGGGGGCGTCCATGCTGCCCTCGAAGCCCATCGGGTGAAAATGCCAGCGCATCAGCTGGCAGGCGTTGGGGAATGTCACTTTGTTCATGTTGCCCACCTTGTTCATTGAGCGCTTCCTTTAGCTCGCGGCAGGGGCCAGGACCTTCACTGGTCATGACAGATAAGGGCTTAAAAATAGCATTCGTTCGCAACGGCAAGGTGACTTTTTTGGGCCCGTTCGGCGGTTGTTTCGCCTAATTTTGATATGGATCATGTCCTACAGAGGAATAGGCAAAAGGCCATTAGTCAGGCGCTCGATTTGACTCTTGAAGAGGCGGGTAAACTTCGGCAGTCTCAAGTATTTTTTCCGCGGTAGAGCCCGATATGCCCGACATCGCTCCAGACGATGAGTATCAGAATTCCCACGCTACCGGCGCGCTGGTGCTGCGCCATCACTTGTGCTGGCGCCATCGCGATCTGGATGGAGTGATGGCCTACTATCACCCCGAGATCCAGTACCACGATTTCTTCCAGAACCGTGTGGTGGGCTATGCCCAGTTGCGTGAGTACTTGCAGGCCAGTATGCCCCGTGAGGCAGACGAGGCGATTGAACACACTGATCGCATCCGCGCCGATGGCGATACGGCGTTTATCCAGTACCGCATTACCTTGCGTGGCGGCCAGGGTCTGGTGTCGTTTCGCACCAGTGAGGCCATTACCGTGCGCGACGGGTTGATCTGGCGGGTGAATGAATATGCGTCCCTGGTGCATGAGCAACCGACCCAGGCGCTGCGCCCGACGGTCAGCCGCCTGGGCCTGTCGCCCCAGCAGTTGGGTTATATGGCCAATGACCTGCAACAATATTTCGAGCGTCAGCAACCGTACCTGGACCCGGAGCTGGATCTGCAGCGGGTCGCCAAGGCCTGTGGCTACAGTCGCAACCAGATGTCCTACCTGCTGAACCAGGTGCTGGGGCAGAGCTTCTATCGCTACGTCAACCAGGCGCGACTCCAGCATTTGCTGGCCGCGCTAGAGTGCGCCACACCGCCCATCAAGGTGGATGATCTGGCCTTTGCCGCCGGTTTCAATTCACTTTCGGCGTTCTACAGCGCTTTTCGCCAGCACACCGGGCAATCGCCCAAGGCGTATCTCAAACAAATTTCTCTGCGTGCACGCGCGCAAGACAGCCCCTGACGCGGCGCTCTAGGATCGACCCTATCGAACCGAGGTAGGGGAACCTGGCATGCCGGCATGGCGCAGTATCAGTTTATGGATGGACCAGCTGGACGACCCGCTGGTGGCGCGGCCGTCGCTGGAGCACGACCTAGACGTCAATGTGGCGATTATCGGCGCCGGCTACACCGGCCTGTGGACCGCCTATTACCTGAAGCGCCAGGCCCCCGAGCTGAAAATCGCCATCATCGAGGCACAAACAGCCGGTTTCGGCGCATCGGGTCGCAATGGTGGCTGGTTGATGGGCAACCTCTTGGGGGAAGACCGCCTGCTGGCAGGGCTTGCCCCCCAGCACCGGCGCGCTTCGTTTGACCTGCTGCACAGTATTCCCGATGAAGTGGCCCAGGTGCTGGCCCGTGAAGGCATTGACTGCGACTACCGCAAAGGTGGCGCCTTGTATTGCGCCGCACGCTACCCCGAGCAAGAAGTCAGCCTGCGCCGCTATCTGGACAAGCTGTACGCCCAGGGCCTCACCGAAGACGACTACCGCTGGCTCAGCCCGCAGCAATTGGCCGAGCAGGTCCGTATTGCCAAGCCTTATGGCGGCATCTATGCCCCTCACGTCGCGACCATCAACCCGGCGAAACTGGTGCGTGGCCTGGCGCGGGCCGTTGAGAACCTGGGTGTAGCCATCTACGAGAACAGCCCCGTCACCCATTGGCAGTCCGGCAGCCTGCGCACCGCCAAGGCCAGCGTGCGCGCCGCCTGGGTGGTGCCTGCTGTCGAGGGTTACGCCAATACCTTGCCGCCGTTGGGCCGCTACCAGTTACCGGTGCAGAGTTTGATCGTCGCCACCGAACCGCTGCCGGCCAGCACCTGGGATGACATCGGGCTCAGCCAGGGCCAGGCTTTTGGCGAGAGCAGCCGTCAAGTCACCTACGGCCAGCGTACGGCCGACAATCGCCTGGTGTTCGGCGCCCGTGGCGGCTATCAATTTGCCGGCAAGTTGCGGCACAACTTCGACCTGACGGACAGCGAAGTGGAGTTGCGTCGCTACCTGTTTGGCGAGCTCTTCCCACAGCTGAAGAAGGCCAGGATTACCCATTCCTGGGGCGGCAACCTCGGCATGTCGCGCCGTTTTCGTCCGCACATGCTCTGTGACCCTGCCACTGGCATCGCACTGTCCGGCGGTTATGGCGGGGAGGGCGTGGGTGCCACCAACCTCGGCGGCCGCACCCTGGCCGATTTGATCCTGGGGCGCGACACCTTGCTGACTCAACAACCTTGGGTCATTCGCGAAGGCGGCCTCAAAGCACTCAAACCCTGGGAGCCGGAGCCGTGCCGCTGGCTGGGCTACAACGCGATCATTCGTAGTTTTGTCCACGAAGACCAAGTCTTGGCCAACCCCAATACCCCGCCCTGGCGCCGCAAGCTGGCAACCAGCATTGCCGGTTTCATGGAAGGTTTCATGCACTAACCCATTCCACCCACAGGGGAAGCCCCATGAGCATCACCCAATTCAAAGACACGCTGAACACCCCGCTGCCGGACTCATCACCGGTGGCGGCGCCCCTGGGCGAGCCCATCGCCGTGGCCTCCACACTGAGCGTGGAGCGCAACGACGGCGTCGAGACCGGCATTTGGGCGTGTACGCCGGGGCGCTGGCGTCGGCAGATCACGTCCCAGGAGTTCTGCCATTTCATCGAAGGGCGCTGCACCTTCACGCCCGACAACGGAGAAACCCTGCACATACAAGCCGGTGACGCACTGATGTTGCCAGCCAATAGCACCGGTATCTGGGATATCCAGGAAACCGTGCGCAAGACCTACGTCCTGATTCTGTAACGCTTTGATCCTTGATCGCCTGCCATAAAAACAGCCCTAAAACCGCCAGGAAATCGAACCATGAAAGCCATTGCCCTGTTGCCCTTGATGCTGGTGGCCTCTATCAGCCAGGCCGCCGAGACCGTGAAGATCTATAACTGGTCGGACTACATCGCGCCGGACACCACCCGGAATTTCCAGAAAGACACCGGCATCGGTTTTACTTATGACGTGTACGACAGCAACGAGACCCTCGACGGCAAGCTGATGACCGGTAAATCAGGCTACGACGTGGTGTTCCCCTCCAACCATTTCATGGCGCGGCAGATCCAGGGCGGCGCCCTGAAAAAGCTCGACAAGAGCCAGTTGCCCAACTGGAAAAACCTCAACCCGGTGCTGCTCAAGGCCCTGGAAAATAACGACCCTGGCAACGCCCACGGCTTCCCGTACCTGTGGGGCAGCACCGGCATTGGCTACAACATCGACAAGGTCAAGGCGGTACTCGGCGACAACGCCCCGGTGGATTCCTGGGACTTGATCTTCAAACCGGAAAACATGGCCAAGCTGCAAAAATGTGGGGTCGCCATCCTCGACAACGGCCCCGAACTGCTGCCGGCCGCGCTGAATTACCTGGGCTTGCCGCACCACAGCAAAAAAGCCGAGGACTACAAAAAGGCCGAAGCCCTGCTGATGAAAGTGCGACCTTACGTGGCGTATTTCCATTCCTCGAAATACACCGCCGACCTGGCCAATGGCGATATCTGCGTGGCCGTCGGTTTCTCCGGCGACATCCTGCAGGCCGAAAGCCGCGCCAAGGAAGCCAAGAACGGCGTGAATATCGGCTACAACATTCCCAAGGAAGGCGCGGCGATCTGGTTCGACATGGTGGCTATGCCCGTCGACGCCCCCAATGAAAAAGCCGGCTATGCCTTCATGAACTACCTGCTGCGCCCCGACGTGATGGCGAGTATCACCAACTACGTGCACTACGCTAACGGCAACGCGGCGGCCGACAGCCTGGTAGACCCGGCAATCAAGGCCGATACCAAGGTGTATCCAAGCACGGAAATGATGGGCAAGTTATTTGCTCTGGAAGCCATGCCGTTGAACATCGACCGGGTGCGTACTCGGGTTTGGAACACCATTCGCACGGGGCGCTGAGTAAGAGGAAAACAGTGCTGACGTAAAGAGCGATAAGTCATCGTTACTGGGTGATATAAATAATCACATCATAGTTACGACATTTGGTGTCAATTATTTGGAGTGGAAAGTGTTATTGCCTGCGTGAGAGATTTCGACCCGCAACGCGTAACACTTTCACATACACTCACTCTCTGACAGGTGACTTATATGTCCTCAATAGAAAGCCTTCCCACCGGCGGCACGTGGACCCATCCGGAAAACAGCCCGCCGACCTTGCGCGGCACAGACCAGCGCGAGCGCCTGGAAGCCAGGCGGAGCGAGCCCTCGGTGCTCATCGGCGGCGGTGGTGCCGACCAGTTGGTGGGGCGCCAAGGTGAGAATACATTCAAATATGAAAAAAGCACCGACTCCCTTAGCGATGACCCCGACACGATCCTGAACTTCAACCCCAAGGAGGATGAAATCGATGTATCCGGGATATTAAAAGACAACAACATCTCAGCCATTAATATTCAATCTGGCCCGCCCGTGGACGTGGGGGATGTGCAACTGACCCATGAGTTTGGCGTGAGCACGTTGAATATCAAGGTAAACCCTGAAGAGCCGAACTTTTCTGTACGTGTTGATGGCGTACATTTATTGCCGCAGCATATTAATTTCTTTCATTCGGATTAAGCCTATGGATTCTCCAGATCATGGCCCAACGACTGAATGAACAGGGAAAACAACTCGGGCTGCGACGAGATGTCCAGCTTGGCGTACAAATGCCTGCGGTGCACTTTTACGGTGTCCGGCGAGATCTTCAGGCGTTCGGCCATGGCCTTGGAGGAGAACCCACGCAACACCAGGCGGGCAATTTCCAGCTCGCGGTCCGACAGCACACCGCTGCCGAAGTGACTCAAGGCATCGCGAATCTGACTGTCCATAGCCGGTGCCCGCTGGGTGCTTTGCTGCCAATGCTGCTGCATGAGCGGCAACACCCAGGCCGACAGCGTGGTCAACAGCCCGGTTTCTTCAAAGCTGAAGCGCCGCTGCATGCCCAGTGACAACGACAATGTGCCGGCGCCAGGCAATTGCAGGATCAATTGCACTTCGTCTTCCAGCACGTTGTCGTGGAAGTAATTGAGGAAGTACTCACTTTGGCGAAAATGGTCCGGGGCCACTTCCTCCAGGCGGTATACGCCGCTGGCATAGTGCTCGCGGCAGGCCTGGTAGAACGGGTCGAGCAGGTACAGGCCGTTGAGGTACACCAGCATCGACGCCGGCTTGCTGCTGGGTTGGGCGTCGTACTCTTCCAGGGCCTGAGGCGGGCCATCCAGCGGGTAGAAAATCGCCAGGGCATTATCGAAGGGCAGGCATTGGTGCAACAACAGCACCAGTTGCTTCCAGAACCGCTCGGTGCCGATCTGTGACAGGGTGCGGCCCAACCCCGCATGCATACCCACTTCCCGGAACAGGCTCATCCAACCATCCCCACCCTAAAATAATCGGCCAAGGGTTAGGCTTCTGGCGAGTACCGTCAAGGGGAGTACGCCAATAGGGGAATTGGCCGACAGGCCCGTCAGCCGATAACGTCGCCACTACTCAACGGGAAGCATATCCCGAGCAAATATCATTTTTCGTTTCTGCCTCACACCAAAAACAACGACAGAGGATAACGATATGAGTGCTACCCCCGCGCCCGATGGCGTGCTCAAGCCCACCCTGAGCGTCTTTGATGTAGTGGCCATTACCGTTTCAGCGGTAACGCCGGCCAGTTCCGTCTTTGTGATCGCCCCGTTTGCCATCCAGCAGGCGGGCAGTGGCGTGTTCCTGGCGTTTGTGATGGCGGCGTTACTCGCGTTGATGTTTGCCTTCTGTTACGCCGAACTCGGCCGCGCCCATAACAGCGCTGGTGGCGAGTACGTGTATGCCAAGCGCGTATTTGGCGGCATGGCTGGTTACGCCACCTTCCTGACGGTGCTGGTGATGTTGCTGTTTATCCCGCCGGTATTGGCCACCGGTGCGGCGACTTATCTGAATAACGCCCTGGGCACCCAGTTTGACGCGCAAACGGTCGCCCTGGTGATCGTGGTGTGCAGCTACGCCCTGGGCATCCTCAATATCAAGCTCAACGCCTGGATTACCGGCACCTGCCTGCTATTGGAAGTGGCGGCGTTGCTGGTGATTGTGGTGATCGGCTTCGGTAACCCGGTGCAGCCGGCCAGTGTGTTGTTGCAGCCGCAGATCGTCGAAAACGGCGTGTTGCACCTGGCACCCTGGGCCTTGGTGATCGGCGCCGTCGGCATCGGCCTGTTCTCGTTCAACGGCTACGGCCCGGCGGTGTTGCTGGCCGAAGACATGAAGTGCGGCGGCAAGGGCGTGCACAAGGCGGTGCTGTGGTCCCTGGGGTTGGTGGTGGTCATCGAGTTGGTACCGATCACCGCGCTGTTGATCGGCGCGCCGTCCCTGAGCGAGATGATCAGCAGTCCCGACCCGATCGGCTACCTGTTGACCAGCCATGGCAATGAAACCTTGTCGCGGCTCGTGAGCGCCGGGATTTTCCTGTCGGTGTTCAATGCCATCGTCGCCATCGTGATCCAGATTGGCCGGGTGGTGTTCAGCAGCGGTCGCGATGCGCTGTGGACGCCAAGCATCAACAAGCTGTTCACACGTATTCACCCGCGCTGGGACTCACCGTGGCTGGCGACGCTGTTTCTGGCGATCCCTTCGGCGCTGTTGAGCTTCAGCTCCAACCTGGCCGACCTGACCTCGTTCAGCGTGTTGCTGATCATGCTGGTGTACCTGGTGGTGGCGCTGAGCGCGCTGATGAGCCGGGTGCTGTTGCGTGATCGCGAGCATCCCTATCGCATGCCGTTATGGCCGCTGCCGGCATTGCTGGCGGTGCTCGGTGCCGGTTACCTGCTGGTCACCTTGATCCTGGAGGCCTCGGTACGCGACATCATGATCATCATCGGCTTGCTGGCCCTGTCGGTTATTTTGTATTGCATCAGTGGCCGGTTGAGTCCGGCGTTTCAGAAATTGTAAGGAGTGGGTATGCGTGCACGTCAATTGGGCATCACGTTGGGGCTGGGCCTGCCCGGCGAATTGAATGCCATCACCGATGTTCCCGGGGTTCGCGTCGGCCATGCCACGCTCAAGGCGCAGGTCGACGGCAAGCAGGTGCGCACCGGTGTTACGCTGATCCAGCCGCGTGCCGGGGAAGCGCGGTATCAACCGTGTTTTGCCGGCTACCACGTGCTCAACGGCAATGGCGACGCCACGGGGCTTGAATGGATCAGCGAGGCGGGGCTGTTGACCACGCCGATGGCCATTACCAACACCCACAGTATCGGGGTGGTGCGCGACAGCCTGATCGCCTTGGAGCGCGAGCGCCTGGCGGACCCGGCGGTGTACTGGTGCATGCCGGTGGTCATGGAAACCTACGATGGCCTGCTCAACGATATCTGGGGCCAGCACGTGCGCCCGGAGCATGTGCGCCAGGCCCTGGAGCAGGCTGAAAGCGGGCCGGTGCAGGAAGGCGCGGTGGGCGGTGGCACCGGCATGATTTGCCACGAGTTCAAGGGCGGCATCGGCACCGCGTCACGGCGGTTGCCAGCGGAGCAGGGCGGCTGGACCGTCGGCGTACTGGTGCAGGCCAACCATGGCAAGCGCCAGGAGCTGCGGGTCGATGGCTACCCGGTGGGCCGTCACTTGATGGACATTGCTTCGCCCTTTGCCGAGCGAGGTACCCCCGGCATGGGCTCCATCGTGGTGATCATCGCCACGGACGCCCCCTTGCTGCCCCACCAGTGCCAGCGCCTGGCACAGCGCGCGTCCATCGGCATCGCGCGCACCGGTGGTGGCACCGAGGATTCCAGCGGTGACCTGTTCCTGGCGTTTGCCACCGGTAACCAGGATTTGCCACCAGCGGACTATGGGCGCAAGGACCTGCCGCTCAGCACCGGCTTGCAGATGGTCAACAATGATCATATTTCGCCGCTGTTCAGCGCGGCGGCAGAGGCGGTGGAGGAGGCGATCATCAACGCCATTCTGGCAGGTGAAGACATGACCACCCAGGACGGCGTCAAGGTGCCGGGCCTGGCTGGCGAAACCCTCTTGGCGGCGTTGAAACAGTGTGGCTGGAGTGTCCCGGTAATGGGGGACAGCGCACTTTAATAGTGCCGATAGTGGCTCTTTAATGTTGCTAATGACACCGTGACAATATATTGGATCCATTAATCAAGTAGGCCGCTCACTTAGAGCGGCTTTACTTGTATTTAATATTTAAATAGTGCTGTGCGCCGATTCGGCCACACAAACGCAACGCCCCCCAATAAACACTGCGTGGGACTTCTGCAACTTGAACCTGCGTCACAAGTGTGCGATGGAAATAGATGTAGACGAAAGATTTCAAGTTGTGTCAGTTTTCTTACGCCTTCAAAAGAGGTGAGTGATAGGACTATCCTCGCCCGCGAGGTTCCTATCGAACAAAGACTGATGCACTTGCAAACAAGGAAGTACGTTTATGTCAAAAGTAAAAGACAAAGCTATTGTATCTGCCGCGCAAGCCAGCACTGCTTACTCGCAAATCGATAGCTTCAGCCATTTGTATGACCGTGGCGGCAACCTCACGGTCAATGGCAAACCGTCCTACACCGTAGACCAGGCAGCGACCCAGCTGCTGCGGGATGGTGCTGCGTACCGGGACTTTGATGGCAACGGCAAGATCGATCTGACCTACACCTTCCTCACCTCGGCTACCCAGAGCACCATGAACAAACATGGCATCTCGGGGTTCAGCCAATTCAACACCCAGCAGAAAGCACAGGCCGCACTGGCCATGCAATCCTGGGCGGATGTCGCCAACGTGACCTTTACCGAAAAGGCTTCCGGCGGTGACGGCCACATGACCTTCGGCAACTACAGCAGTGGCCAGGACGGCGCCGCGGCCTTCGCTTACCTGCCCGGTACCGGCGCAGGCTACGACGGCACTTCGTGGTACCTGACCAACAACAGCTACACGCCGAACAAGACCCCGGACCTGAACAACTATGGCCGGCAGACCCTGACCCACGAAATCGGCCACACCCTGGGCCTGGCTCACCCTGGCGACTACAACGCCGGGAACGGCAACCCGACCTATAACGACGCCACCTATGGACAGGACACGCGTGGTTATAGCCTCATGAGTTACTGGAGCGAGAGCAACACCAACCAGAACTTCAGCAAAGGCGGCGTCGAAGCTTACGCTTCCGGCCCGCTGATCGACGACATCGCCGCGATCCAGAAGCTCTACGGTGCCAACCTCAGCACCCGCGCCACGGACACCACCTACGGGTTCAACTCCAACACCGGGCGTGATTTCCTCAGCGCCACGTCCAATGCCGACAAGCTGGTGTTCTCGGTATGGGACGGTGGCGGCAACGACACCCTGGACTTCTCCGGTTTCACCCAGAACCAGAAGATCAACCTCACGGCCACCTCGTTCTCTGATGTGGGCGGCCTGGTGGGCAACGTGTCCATCGCCAAGGGCGTCACCATCGAGAACGCGTTCGGCGGTGCGGGCAACGACCTGATCATTGGTAACCAAGTCGCCAACACCATCAAGGGCGGGGCCGGAAACGACCTCATCTACGGCGGCGGCGGTGCGGACCAGCTGTGGGGCGGCGCTGGCAGCGACACTTTCGTGTACGGTGCCAGTTCCGACTCCAAACCAGGGGCTGCGGACAAGATCTTCGACTTCACCTCCGGTTCGGACAAGATCGACCTGTCTGGCATTACCAAGGGTGCGGGCGTGACCTTCGTCAACGCCTTTACCGGGCATGCCGGCGATGCTGTACTGAGCTATGCCTCAGGTACCAACCTGGGCACTTTGGCCGTGGACTTCTCCGGGCACGGCGTGGCGGATTTCCTCGTCACCACCGTTGGCCAGGCCGCTGCCAGTGACATCGTAGCCTGATGTAAAACGCGCGGTGCTTCGGCGCCGCGCTCCAGGCTGGAGTTGGATATGCCACGTTTTTCCCCTTTGATCGCCTGTGTTGTGCAGGTGTTGTTCGTGTCGGCAGGAGCCCACGCAATGGCTAGCAGTCTTGTATTACCCACCGCCGCGCAGCTTGCCGGGCAATGGGAGTTGAAGCAGCAGGATCAGGTGTGCGCGCTCAAGTTAGTGGAGCAAGCCAATGCTCTGGAAGGCGATATCGCCTGTGCCGAGCAATGGCTGGGCGACAAGCCGCTGACGTGGTCGCCCACGCCGGATGGCATCTGGTTGTTTAACGCTGAAGGCTCAGGGATCACCCATTTGAATCGCCAGAAAGAGGGCGACTATCAAACCCGCACTAAAGCTGGCGAAGTTGTAACGTTGCAACGAAAACCTTAATTAAAAGTTATAAGCATATAACTCGATTTGTTAGGCGGCCGTACCCTACTTGGTAGGGGTGACCCTTTTGCGTAATTCGCTGCAAGGAAAAACAATTAATATGGCGAAGTCCCATGGGGTGGCGCCCTTATTCAGGGCGCTGGGTGAGTACAAGAGTATTTTGATCAGCGTTGGCTGTTTCACGGCATTGATTAACCTATTAATGCTGGTGCCCTCGATTTACATGCTGCAAGTGTATGACCGTGTGCTGTCCTCCCAGAATGAAACCACTCTGGTGATGTTGACGCTGATGGTCGTGGGCTTCTTTGCGTTTATCGGCCTGCTGGAAGTGGTGCGCAGCTTTATCGTGATCCGCATCGGCAGCCAATTGGAACGACGTTTCAACTTGCGCGTGTACAAAGCCGCGTTCGAGCGCAACCTGCAGCGCGGCCAGGGGCATGCCGGGCAATCCTTGGGCGACCTGACCGCTCTGCGCCAATTCATCACGGGGCCGGCGCTGTTCGCGTTTTTCGATGCGCCGTGGTTCCCGATCTACCTGTTCGTGATTTTCCTGTTCAACGTGTGGCTCGGCGTACTGGCCACGGCGGGCGCGGTGCTGTTGATTGGCTTGGCGTGCCTGAATGAATACCTGACCAAAAAGCCATTGGGTGAGGCCAGCGGTTATTCGCAGCAGTCCACCCAACTGGCCACCAGCCATTTGCACAACGCCGAAACCATCCAGGCCATGGGCATGCTCGGCGCGCTGCGCCAACGCTGGTTTGGCGTGCACTCGCGGTTCCTGGGCTTGCAGAACCAAGCCAGCGACACCGGTTCGATCATCACCTCCTTAAGCAAATCCCTGCGCCTGTGCCTGCAATCACTGGTGCTGGGCCTGGGCGCCTACCTGGTGATCAAGGGCGACATGACCGCCGGGATGATGATCGCAGGCTCCATCTTGATGGGCCGCGTACTCAGCCCCATCGACCAGCTGATTGCGGTGTGGAAACAATGGAGCTCGGCCAAGCTGGCCTACCAGCGCCTCGACGAACTGCTGCGTGAATTCCCGCCGGAGGCCGAGCACATGGCTTTGCCTGCGCCCAACGGCCAGGTCAGTTTCGAACAGGTCAGCGCCGGCCCACCGGGGCGGCGCATGGCGACCCTGCACCAGGTCAGCTTCAACCTGGCGGCCGGTGAGGTGCTGGGTGTACTCGGCGCGTCGGGCTCCGGCAAGTCCACCCTGGCTCGCGTGCTGGTCGGCGTGTGGCCGACCCTGGCCGGTACCGTGCGCCTGGACGGCGCGGATATTCATCGCTGGAACCGCGACGACCTCGGCCCGCATATCGGTTATTTGCCCCAGGACATCGAGCTGTTCAGCGGCAGCATTGCCGACAACATCGCGCGCTTTCGCGAAGCCGACCCGGAACGGGTGGTCAAGGCCGCGCAACAGGCCGGCGTGCATGAACTGATCCTGCGCCTGCCCCAAGGCTACGACACCGTGCTGGGCGACAACGGCGGTGGTTTGTCCGGCGGCCAGAAACAACGCGTGGCCCTGGCTCGCGCCCTGTACGGCGGGCCGCGCCTGATCGTGCTGGACGAGCCCAACTCCAACCTCGACACCGTCGGCGAAGCGGCGTTGGCCAGCGCCATCGTGCAGATGAAAGCCCAGGGCAGCAGCGTGGTGCTGGTCACCCACCGTTCTTCGGCGTTGGCCCAGGCCGACAAGCTGTTGGTACTCAACGACGGGCATCTGCAAGCCTTCGGGCCCAGCCAAGACGTGCTGCGCGCATTGTCCGGCCAGCAGGAAGCGCCGAAGGAGAAACCCGGCGTGAGTTTCAGTCGTCAGTATCAAGCCGGAAGGAATCCAGGCGCATGAGCAGCCTTACTGTTGAACCTCGTAGCAAAGAACGTGATGCCGGCTTTTTCGTAAAAATGGGCTGGGTGATGACCATTGTCGGTGCCGGTGGTTTTTTCCTCTGGGCCAGCCTCGCACCGTTGGACCAGGGCATCCCGGTCCAAGGCACCGTGGTGGTGTCTGGCAAGCGCAAGGCCGTACAAACCTTCAGCCCCGGCGTGGTCAGCCGGATCCTGGTGAAGGAGGGCGAACTGGTCAAACAAGGCCAGCCGCTGTTTCGTCTCGACCAGACCCAGAACCAGGCCGATGTGCAATCGCTGCAAGCCCAGTACCGCATGGCCTGGGCCAGCGTGGCGCGTTGGCAGAGCGAACGTGACAACCTTTCCAGCATCACCTTTCCCGCTGAGCTGAGCGCCAATCCCGACCCAGCCCTGATGCTGGTGCTCGAAGGCCAGCGCCAACTGTTCAGCAGCCGCCGCGACGCGTTTGCCCGTGAACAAGCCGGGATTCGCGCCAGCATCGAAGGCGCCACGTCACAGTTGAGCGGCATGCGCCGTGCGCGCAGTGACCTGACCGCCCAGGCCCAATCCCTGCGCGCGCAACTGAGCAACCTGCAACCCTTGGCCGACAACGGCTACATCCCGCGCAACCGGCTGATGGACTACCAGCGCCAGTTGTCTCAGGTGCAGCAGGACCTGGCGCAAAACGCCGGTGAAAGCGGCCGGATAGAGCAGGGCATTGTCGAGTCGCGGCTCAAATTGCAGCAGCACAGCGAGGAATATCAAAAAGAGGTGCGCAGCCAATTGGCCGACGCGCAACTGCGCAGCCTGACCCTGGAGCAGCAACTGACCTCCGCCGGCTTCAACCTGCAGCACAGCGAAATCAACGCGCCGGCTGATGGCATCGCCGTCAACCTGAGCGTGCACACCGAGGGCGCCGTGGTGCGCGCCGGTGAAACCTTGCTGGAGATCGTGCCCCAGGGCACACGCCTGGAAGTGGAAGGGCACCTGCCGGTGCATTTGGTGGACAAGGTCGGCACGCACTTGCCGGTCGACATCCTCTTCACCGCCTTCAACCAAAGCCGCACGCCACGGGTACCGGGCGAAGTCAGCCTGATCTCCGCCGACCAGATGCTCGATGAAAAGACCGGTGCGCCGTATTACGTGCTGCGCACCAGCGTCAGCGAGGCGGCGATGGAAAAACTCAACGGCCTGGTGATCAAACCCGGCATGCCCGCCGAGATGTTCGTGCGCACCGGCGAGCGTTCCTTGCTCAACTATCTGTTCAAGCCGCTGCTGGACCGCGCCGGCTCCGCGTTGACTGAGGAATGAGCATGAAGCCAGTGTTCATTTCGCTGTTGCTGGTGTGTGGCAGTGCCCAGGCGGCCATGGGGCCCTTCGATGTGTACGAGCAGGCGCTGCGCAACGACCCGGTGTTCCTCGGCGCCATCAAGGAACGCGACGCCGGCCTGGAAAACCGCACCATTGGCCGCGCCGGCTTGCTGCCGCGGCTGTCCTACAACTACAACAAGGGCCGCAATAATTCCGAAGCGCACCTGCCTGACGGACGCGGTGGCAGCTATCGCGACGACCGCAACTACAACAGCTACGGTTCGACCTTCAGCCTGCAACAGCCACTGTTCGACTACGAAGCCTATGCCAACTACCGCAAGGGCGTGGCCCAGGCGCTGTTCGCCGATGAAAGCTTTCGCGACAAGAGCCAGGCGTTGCTGGTGCGGGTGTTGAGCTATTACACCCAGGCACTGTTTGCCCAGGACCAGATCGACATCGCCAGGGCCAAGAAGAAGGCCTTCGAACAACAATTCCAGCAGAACCGCCATCTGTTCGAGCAAGGCGAGGGCACCCGCACCGATATCCTTGAAGCCGAGTCGCGCTATGAGTTGGCCACCGCCGAAGAGATCCAGGCCCTGGATGAGCAGGACGCCTCGCTCCGGGAGTTGGGCGCATTGATCGGCGTGCAAAGCGTCAACATCAACGACCTGGCACCGCTGAACCAGAGCTTTGCCGCGTTCACCCTGACCCCGGCCAACTACGACACCTGGCATGAATTGGCGCTGACCAACAACCCGGTGCTGGCTTCGCAACGCCAGTCCCTGGAAGTGGCGCGCTATGAAGTGGAGCGCAACCGCGCCGGGCATTTGCCGCGCATCACCGCGTATGCCACCTCGCGCAAGCAGGAGTCCGACAGCGGCAACACCTATAACCAGCGCTATGACACCAACACCATCGGCGTCGAAGTGAGCATGCCGCTGTATGCCGGTGGCGGTATCTCGGCCTCCACCCGCCAGGCCAGCCGCGCGATGGAGCAGGCGGAGTACGAGCTGGAAGGCAAGACCCGCGAAACCTTGATCGAACTGCGTCGCCAGTTCAGTGCGTGCCTGTCAGGCGTGAGCAAGTTGCGCGCCTATCAGAAAGCGCTGGCATCCGCCGAGGCGCTGGTGGTGTCGACCAAGCAAAGCATTCTTGGCGGCGAGCGCGTCAACCTCGACGCGCTGAACGCCGAACAGCAGCTGTACAGCACCCGCCGCGACCTGGCCCAGGCGCGTTATGACTACTTGATGGCCTGGACCAAATTGCACTACTACGCGGGCAACTTGCGCGATACCGACCTGGCCAAAGTGGACGAAGCCTTCGGCCCGGATGGAAAACTGTAGGAGCGAGCTTGCTCGCGAAAAACGTCAACGATAACGCGGGCAACCTGGATGCACGCGGAGTCTGTGAGTGCTTCGCGAGCAAGCTCGCTCCTACAGGGGGAATAACAATAATAGGGAGTGTGCACATGATCACCGATTCACCGCGTTTCAAACCCTTCACCGCTGGTTCCTTGCTGCTGCTGTCCGTTGCGGCACAGGCGCAATACACCGAGACCGGCCAGCCGGGTAACCCTGCCAGTTGGCGCTCGGCCGAGTACCAGAGCGACTGGGGCCTGGGCCGCATGAAAGCCGATGAAGCCTACGCCGCCGGGATCAGCGGCCAAGGCGTGAAAATCGGCGCACTGGACTCAGGGTTCGATGCCAATCACCCCGAAGCCGCCAAAGACCGTTTCCACCCGGTCACCGCCACCGGCACCTATGTCGATGGCAGCACCTTCAGTACCACCGGCGCGCTCAACCCGAACAATGACTCCCACGGCACCCACGTCACCGGCACCATGGGCGCCGCTCGCGACGGCGTGGGCATGCATGGCGTTGCGTACAACGCGCAAGTCTATGTGGGCAACACCAACGCCAACGACAGCTTCCTGTTCGGCCCCACGCCAGACCCCAAATACTTCAAGACCGTGTACACCGCCCTGGTGGACTCCGGCGTGCGCGCCATCAACAACAGCTGGGGCAGCCAGCCCAAGGACGTCAGCTACCAGACCCTGGACAACATGCATGCGGCGTACGCCCAGCATTACAACCGGGGCACCTGGCTGGACGCGGCTGCGGACGTGGCCAAGGCCGGCGTGATCAACGTGTTCAGCGCCGGCAACAGCGGCTATGCCAACGCCAGCGTGCGCTCGGCCTTGCCGTATTTCCAGCCGGAATTGGAAGGCCACTGGCTGGCCGTATCCGGGCTGGATAAAGCCAATAACCAGAAATACAACAAGTGCGGCGTCGCCAAGTACTGGTGTATTTCTACCCCCGGCGCGCTGATCAACAGCACCATTCCCGACGGCGGCTATGGGGTGAAGTCCGGCACCTCGATGTCGGCGCCCCATGCCACTGGCGCGTTGGCGCTGGTGATGGAACGTTATCCCTACATGACCAACGAGCAAGCCTTGCAGGTGCTGCTGACCACCGCCACCCAGCTCGACGGCTCGATCACCCAGGCGCCTAACGCCATCGTCGGCTGGGGCGTGCCTGACCTGGGCCGGGCGATGCACGGCCCAGGGCAATTGCTCGGCCCAATGGAGGTCAACCTGGCCGCCGGGCAGGGTGACGTGTGGAGCAACGGCATCTCCGACCAGGCGCTACTTCAGCGCCAGGCCGAGGACCGCGCCGAGCACACGGCCTGGCAGCAAACCCTGATCGACAAGGGCTGGCAAAACGGCGTGGGCGCCACTGCCAGCCAGCAGGACCAGACCGATTACGCCATCGGCAACGCCCGCGACCAGGCCGCCGCCAACCGCGTGTACGAAGGCAGCCTGATCAAGGCCGGTGCCGGCAGCCTGGTGCTCAGCGGCGACAGCACCTATCGCGGCGCAACCCTGGTCAACGGCGGTCTGTTGGCCGTCAATGGCTCGCTGACTTCGGCAGTGACGGTGAATGACAGCGGCACCCTGGGTGGTTCCGGACGTATCGCCGCGTTGTCGGTAAACAGTGGCGGCCGTGTGGCGCCGGGCAATTCGGTGGGTACCTTGCAAGTGGCGGGGGATGTAAACCTCGGCGCCGGCTCGACCTATGCCGTGGAACTGACGCCAACCAGCAGCGACCGCATTGTCGCCGGTGGCCAGGCGATTCTGGGCGGCGGCACCGTCACGCTGGCGCTGGAAAACAGCCCCACCTTGCTCAGCCAGAGCGAGGCCCAAAGTCTGATCGGCCGGCAGTACTCGATTCTCGAGGCGGCGGGCGGCATTCAGGGCCAGTTCGGGCAAGTGCTGCCCAACTACCTGTTCCTCGGTGGCACCCTCGACTACGCCGCCAATGCCGTGCAACTGAACGTGGGGCGCAACGACGCCAGCTTCGCCAGCGTCGGCGCCACCCGCAACCAGCGCAACGTCGCAGCCGCCGCCGAGCAATTGGGCGCCGGCAACCCGGTGTATGAAAGCCTGCTGCAGTCGCAATCGGTTGCCGTGGCCCAGCAGGGCTTGCAGCAACTGTCCGGGGAAATCTACCCGGCTGTGGGTGCGATGCTGATCAACGACAGCCTGCAACTGCGCAATGCCGTGGGCGAGCGCCTGCGCCATGTGCCAGTGACCGGTGAAAGCAACCTGTGGTTCAAGGCGCTGGGCGCCTGGGGCAAGACCGATAGCCGCACTGAAACGGCGGGTTCCACCACCTCCATCGGTGGCCTGTTGGCGGGCGTGGATGGCGCGCTGGATGAGCAGACCCGCGTGGGTGTGGTTGCCGGCTACAGCGACAGCTCCTTGAACATGGGCAGCGGTACCCATTCATCGGCGTCCATCGACAGCTACCACTTCGGTGCGTACGCCGGGCGCGAGCTGGGTGATTGGCGCCTGAGCGTCGGCGGTGCCTACAGCTGGCATCGCGGCGATGTGAAGCGCGACCTGCAATGGGGTGATGTCAGCGGCAAGCAAAAAACCAAGCTGGACGCGACCACGGCGCAAGTCTTCACCGAAGCCGCGTACCGCATCCGCCTGCAAGCGGTGGCCCTGGAGCCGTTCGCCAACCTGGCCTATGTGCATCTGAACAGCGAGTCCTTCCACGAAAAAGGCGATGCCGCGGCCCTGGAGCGCGGCAGCGACCGGCGTGATGCGGTGCTCAGCACCCTTGGCGTACGTGCGCTGAAAACCCTGGCTCTCAATGACCACCAGCAACTGGACCTGTCCGGTTCGTTGGGCTGGCAACACAGCCTGACGGCGGTGGAGTCCGAAGAGCACCTGGCGTTTGTTGCAGGCGGGCCTTCATTTGCGGTGCGCAGTGCGCCATTGCTGCGCGATGCCGCGTTGGTGGGCGTGCAGGCCAGCCTGGCGCTGAATGCATCGACACGGGTCAACCTGGATTACAACGGCCAGCTGGGTGGGCGCGCGAAAACCCAGGGCGTGGGTTTGAGCCTGAACTGGCAGTTCTGAAGACACCGCGAGCCTGATCGTTCCCACGCTCCGCGTGGTAACGCCTCTTGTGACGCTCCGCGTCACGCTTTGGGACGCAGAGCGTCCGGGACCGCATTCCCACGCGGAGCGTGGGAACGATCAGCGGCGGTGTTCTGGAGAAAGTGATTTACACACGTGCAATAAGAAAACTAAGGAAGGTCACCGTGAAAAAACGCAAGTCAGGGTTAACTACCGCCATCCACACAGGCCCGGGCTATCCGCTCAAGGCGCTGAGCTGCGTGCCATACGGCGCGTTGCTGTGTTGCCTGGCAAGCCTGGGGACTGCCCAGGCCGCACCCTATGTGGAAACCGGCAAACTGGGCGACGCCGCCAGCTGGCGCAGCAATGAGTTCAAGGCCGACTGGGGCCTGGGCGCCGTGCACGCCGACACCGCCTATGCGGCCGGCTACACCGGCAAGGGCGTCAAGCTGGGGATCTTCGACCAGCCGGTGTACGCCCAGCACCCGGAGTTCGCCAGCCCTAACAAAGTGGTGACGATTGTCACCGAGGGCATTCGCCAATACACCGACCCGTATATCCCGGTGAAGGCCGGCGACGCGTTCCGCTACGACGGCACGCCGTCCAAGGACTCCAACGGCAAACTGGGTAACCACGGCACCCACGTCGGCGGCATTGCGGCCGGTAACCGCGATGGCGGGCCGATGCATGGCGTGGCGTTCAACGCACAGATCCTCACCGCCGAAAACGGTGACCCGGGGCCGGAAGACGGGATTATCCTTGGCAACGACGGCGCCGTGTACAAGGCCGGTTGGGATGGGCTGGTCGCCAGTGGCGCACGCATCATCAACAACAGTTGGGGCATCGGCATCGGTGATCAGTACGCCAAGGGTGGCCGTGATCCGGCGTTCCCCAACTTCACCGTCAACGAGGCCCAGGCGCAGTTCAATACCATCCGGCCGATCCTCGGCACCCTAGCAGGTGGCGCGTACCAAGGCGCCATCGACGCGGCCCGCAGCGGTGTGCTGACCATCTTTGCCGCAGGCAATGACTACAACCTCAACAACCCGGATGCGATTTCCGGCCTTGCGTATTTTGTGCCAGAGATCGCGCCTAACTGGCTGTCTGTCGCGGCCCTTCAGCAGAACCCGAATACCGCCAGCCCCGATCCGTATGTGATCAGTACCTTCTCCTCGCGTTGTGGCTATGCGGCGAGCTTTTGCGTGTCGGCACCCGGCACCAAGATCTACAGTTCGATCATCAACGGCAACAGCCTGGAAAACCTTACTACCGACTGGGCCAACAAAAATGGCACCTCCATGGCCGCACCTCACGTGGCAGGCGCCGCAGCGGTGCTGATGGAACGCTTCCAATACATGAGCGGCGACCAGATCTCCACCGTGCTCAAGACCACCGCCACCGACCTCGGCGCGCCGGGCATCGACTCGCTGTACGGCTGGGGCATGATCAACCTGGGCAAGGCGGTTAACGGCCCCGGGATGTTTATCACCGCCGAGGATATTCCAGCCGAGTTCCGTATCGACGGTGCCTACGGCAGCGGCCAGTTCGTCGCGGACTTGCCGGGTGTCGGCGCGGTGGTGGATGCCGGCAAACCCACCCAGCGTGTGTGCGATGACCTGCACTGCGGCCGGGATGTGTGGAGCAACGACATCTCGGGCCACGGCGGCTTGACCAAGCAGGGCATCGGTACCTTGGTGCTCACCGGCACCAACACCTACAGCGGGCCGACGCGGGTCAACCAGGGTTTGCTGGCGATCAACGGTTCGGTCACCTCCGACGTTACCGTGAGCCAGAGCGGCGTGGTCGGTGGTTCGGGGCGTATCGGTTCGCTGAGCGCGAACAGCGGCGGCACCGTGGCGCCGGGCAATTCCATCGGCACCTTGAACGTCGCGGGCAACGTCAACTTTGAACCGGGCTCGACCTACGCGGTAGAACTGTCGCCCACCAGCAGCGATCGCATCGTCGCGGGCGGCACCGCCACCCTCAATGGCGGCACCGTGACCCTGGCCCTGGAAAACAGTCCGACCTTGCTGAGCGCGACCCAGGCCCAAAGCCTGATCGGCCGCCAGTACAACATCCTACAAGCGGCAGGCGGCGTCACCGGCAGTTTTGCTGCGGTATTGCCCAACTACCTGTTTGTCGGCGGCACCTTGAACTACGCCGCCAACGGTGTGCAGCTGGATGTGGCACGCACCAACAGCTTCGCCAGCGTGGCCGCCACGCCGAACCAGCGTGCCGTGGCCGCCGCCGCCGAGCAATTGGGCGCGGGCAATGGTGTGTATGAAAGCTTGCTGCTGGCACCCACGGCCGCTTCGGCCCAGGGCGCGTTCCAGCAACTGAGCGGCGAGGTTTACCCGGCGCTGGAAACCGCGCTGGTCAATGACAGCCGCTACGTGCGCGAAGCCGTGGGCGAACGCCTGCGCAACGGTGAAATGGGCGCTGCCAGCCAAGCCATCGACAGCCGTGGCAACGTGTGGGTCAAGGCACTGGGCGCATGGGGCAAGACCGACAGCCGCAACGACACGGCGGGCTACACCACCTCTATCGGCGGCATGCTCGCCGGTGTGGACGGCGCCCTCGATGAGGCCACGCGCATTGGCCTGGTGGCCGGCTACAGCGACACGTCGCTGAACATGGGCAGCGGCACCCACAGCCGCGCTTCGGTTGACAGCTACCATTTCGGCGCCTATGCCGGGCATGAAATCGGCGCCTGGCGCTTGAGCGGTGGCGCGACCTACAGCTGGCACCGCGCCGATGTCAAACGTGACCTGCAATACGGCGACGTCAGCGGCAAGCAAAAGGCCAAGGTCGATGCCCACAGCACCCAGGTGTTCACGGAAGCTGCGTACCGCATCAACCTGCAACCGCTGGCCCTGGAGCCGTTCGCCAACCTGGCCTACGTGCACCTGGCAACTGACAGCTTCAAAGAGAAGGGCGACGCCGCCGCGCTGAAAAGTGGCGACGACAGCCGTGACCTGGTGCTCAGCACCCTGGGTATGCGCGCCTTGAAGACCTTCAATATCAACGACCATCAGCAACTGGAAGTCTCCGGCACCCTGGGCTGGCAGCACAACCTGAGCAGCACCGATTCGGAGCAACACCTGGCGTTTGCCTCGGGCGGCCCTTCGTTCACGGTGGAAAGTGCGCCGATGGTGCGCGATGCGGCGTTGGTCGGGGCCCGGGTCAGCCTGGCCTTGAGTAAGGATGCGCGGGTTAACTTCGATTACAACGGCCTGCTGGCCAGCAAAGAGAAGGTGCACGGCGTCGGCTTGAGCCTGGATTGGGCGTTCTAAAGCTTTAAAAATCACTGTAGGAGCGAGCTTGCTCGCGAAGATCATCAACGATGACGCGTTCCACCTGAAGGAACGCGGCGCACTTGAGTTTTTCGCGAGCAAGCTCGCTCCTACAGGTAACGGATAACAGGTGTTTTGGCTTTCTCTACAAATCCAACAACAGAGAGGCACTACCAATGGGTATCTTTGACTATAAAAACCTCGGTATCGAGGACTCCAAGGCGCTGTTCGCCGATGCCATGGCGATCACGCTGTATTCCTACCACAACCTGGATAACGGCTTTGCCGTCGGCTACCAGAACAACGGCCTCGGCCTGGGCTTGCCCGCCACCCTGGTCAGCGCGCTGATTGGCGGCAGCAACGCCCAAGGGGTCATCCCTGGCATCCCCTGGAACCCCGACTCGGAAAAGGCCGTCCTGGAGGCGGTGCAAGCAGCCGGCTGGACGCCCATCAACGCCAGCACCCTGGGCTACAGCGGCAAGGTCGATGCGCGCGGCACCTTCTTTGGCGAAAAATTCGGCTACGGCACGGCGCAGGCCGAGGTGTTGGGCAAGTACGATGACGCCGGCAAGCTGCTGGAACTCGGCATCAGTTTTCGCGGCACTTCGGGGCCTCGGGAAAGCGTGATCACCGACTCCATCGGCGATGTGATCAGCGACCTGCTCGCCGCCTTCGGGCCCAAGGATTACGCCAAGAACTACGCAGGGGAAGCCTTTGGCGGCTTGCTCAAGAACGTGGCGGATTACGCCATTACCCAGGGTCTGAGCGGCAACGACGTCGTGGTCAGCGGCCACAGCCTGGGAGGCCTGGCGGTCAACAGCATGGCCGACTTGAGCGACAGCACCTGGTCGGGGTTTTATAAGAACTCCAACTACGTGGCCTACGCGTCGCCTACCCAGAGCGCCGGCGACAAGGTGCTTAACGTCGGCTATGAAAACGACCCGGTGTTCCGTGCCCTGGATGGCTCGTCATTCAACCTGTCGTCCCTGGGCGTGCACGATAAACCCCACGAATCGAGCACCGACAACATCGTCAGCTTCAACGACCACTACGCCTCATCCCTGTGGAATGTGCTGCCGTTTTCCATCCTCAACCTGCCCACCTGGGTCTCGCACTTGCCCACCGGTTACGGCGACGGCATGACCCGCATCCTCGACTCGGGCTTCTACGAACAGATGACCCGCGACTCCACGGTGATCGTCGCCAACCTGTCCGACCCGGCACGGGCCACCACCTGGGTGCAAGACCTCAACCGCAATGCCGAGGCGCACAAGGGCAATACCTTCATCATCGGCAGTGACGGTGACGACCTGATCAAAGGCGGCAGGGGCGCGGACTTTATCGAAGGCGGCAAGGGCAATGACACGATCCGCGACAGCAGCGGGCACAACACGTTTTTGTTCAGCGGGCAGTTTGGCAATGACCGGGTGATTGGCTACCAGGCGACGGACAAGCTGGTGTTCAACGACGTGGCGGGCAGCACCGATTACCGCGATCACGCCAAGGTGGTGGGCGGGGATACCGTCATTAGCTTTGGTACGGATTCGGTGACGCTGGTGGGTGTGAGCAGTCTGTCGGGGGAGGGGATAGTGATCAGCTGATGCATTCGGTGTGGGAGCAGGCAAGCCAGCTCCCACATTTGATGGGTTTTGCTAGATGATCATTTTTCCTTACGCACCGTGGCCACATCATCGGCCTTGATACGAATACGCTTGCCGGCAATATCGGTGAATTCGTAGAAACCATCGGCCGTCTTGGCGTTGGGCGTGTCCTTGGTCAAATATTGCGTGCCATTTTGCAAGGTCACTACGGTTTGCGTGGAACAACCGGCCAATACCAGAAAAGTGAGTGCAACCAGTGGCAGACCCAAATTCTTCATGTTCATAACCCTTACCTTTAACCCTGAAAAGTCCCGCAGCGTCTGGCTGCGCGGCCATAAATATTACTTGATCAACCCCCTCATCAGATTGTTTTTTTGCAAAAAGTTGCAGGCGCCATTTATCTATTACTGATTGCAACAACCGCTTTGCCCCGGCACTCTGTATGCATAACCAGTATTTGATTGCTCTGCGCCATGGCCAACCCCCTCGAAGACCCCTTGTATTACCTGCATAACTTCCGCCAAGTGCTGGTGTGGTTGGGGCAACGCTATGCCGATTTGCTCGATGCGCACGAACAGCATTTCATTCAGCAATTTGACAGGTTGCCCCAGGCGTCCCAGGCGTTGTTGGTGCGGATGGTAATGCGCAAGGGCGTGCATTTTCGTGCCGCCAAGCTCCATTACCTGGAAATCGGTTGCCCTCATGCGGCGGCGGGGCCTTTGCGTGAGTTGGGATGGGTGGAGGATCAAAGCCCGCTGCCGTTTGCCACGCTGTTTGCGCTGCTGCAAAAAAGTGAACTGCTCGGCGCCTTCAGGCCCTGGATCGATCAACCCAAGGGCAACAAGGCCGATTGGCTTGAACCCTTGGCCGCACAATTTACCGAACCGCGCAGCTTTGCCCAGTGGTGTCCCGACGTGGACGATGTGCTCTATAGCCTGACGGTGATGGAGTTGTGTGATCGCCTGCGCCTGATGTTCTTCGGCAACCTGCACCAGGACTGGTCGGAGTTCGTGCTGGCGGACCTGGGCATCTACACCTATGAAAAAGTCGAGTTCTGCGCCGAGTCTCGCGGTTTACGCAGCCGTGACGACGTGCACGGGTTTGTGTTCCTGCACCAGTGCCAGCAAGCCTTTGAAGCCGGTGAGGCAGTGGATACGGTGTTGGCGCAGGTCGCCACGCTGTGTACCGACAACCCCTGGCTGGAAAAGCGCCGCGCCAAGCTGCTGTTCCAGATCGGCCAGTATTGTGAACGTTGCGCCGAGCTGGCACTGGCCGAACAGATCTACCGCACTTGCACCCATCCCGGAGCGCGGGCGCGGCTGATCCGCGTACTGGAGCGCCAGGAGGATTATGCCCAAGCCATGGCCTTGGCGAGCGAGGCGCAACAGGCCCCGCACAACGCAGCGGAACAACAACACCTGCTGCGCGTCGTGCCGCGCCTGCGGCGCAAACTTGGCGGGCCGGCGCTGCCCAGGGCCAAGCCCCAAGCGATTGCGCGCCTGGACCTGGCGTTGGTGCAGGAGCCGCTGCTGTCGGTGGAGTCCTGTGTGCTGGCGCACCTGAGTGAACCGGATGCGCCGGTGCATTACGTCGAGAATGGCCTGATCAATTCGCTGTTTGGCTTGTTGTGCTGGGAGGCGATTTTTGCGCCGCTGCCGGGGGCGTTCTTCCACCCGTTCCAGCGCGGGCCGGCGGACTTGCACAGCGAGGACTTTTATCAGCGTCGTGAAGCCTTGTTTGCCGCGTGTTTTGCACAACTGGAGGACGGTCGCTACAAGGCCAGCATCCGCCACCGCTACGTGGAAAAATGGGGCATTCAGTCGCCGTTCGTGTTCTGGAACCTGCTCAGCGACGAGTTGCTGGAGCAAGCCCTGGCCTGCCTGCCCGCCGAGCACTTGCGTCATTGGTTTACGCGCCTGTTGCAGGATATCCGTGCCAACCGGGCCGGGATGCCGGACCTCATCCAGTTCTGGCCGGCGCAAAACACCTATCGCATGATCGAGGTCAAGGGCCCCGGCGATCGCCTGCAAGACAACCAGTTGCGCTGGCTGGCGTTCTGCGGTGAATACCAGATGCCGGTCACCGTTTGCTACGTGCGCTGGGCGGAGCAACCCGCTTGAGTTACAGCGTGGCCGTACGGGCGCTGTGTGAGTTCACCGCCAAGGTCGGCGACCTCGACCTGCGCTTTACGCCGTCGCCCAGCGCCCAGGAAGGCATTGTCGGCCATCGTACGGTGGCGTCCCGGCGCAGCGCGCATTATCAGCATGAGGTTGCCCTGGAGGGCGACTACCAGCAGCTCAAGGTGCGGGGCAGGGCGGACGGCTACGACCCGGACGCCAACCGCCTGGAAGAAGTCAAAACCTACCGTGGCGATCTCGCTGCTCAGCCCGCCAACCACCGGCAACTGCACTGGGCCCAGGTCAAGATGTATGGCTGGCTGATGTGCCAGAAGCTCGGGCTCGATCATATCGACCTTGCGCTGGTGTACTTCGATATCGTCGGCGAAGGCGAAACCGTGCTGAACCAGCGATTCGATGCGCCAGACCTCGAGCAGTTCTTCAATCAACAATGCGCGCTGTTCCTGGACTGGGCCCGGCAAGAGATGCAGCATCGCGACGCACGCAACGCCGCTGCGCAGAGCCTGGCGTTTCCCCATGCCGACTTCCGTACCGGGCAGCGCGACCTGGCCGAGTCGGTCTACAAAGCGGTGACTACGGGCCGGTGCCTGATGGCCCAGGCGCCCACCGGCATTGGCAAGACCATCGGCACTATTTTCCCGCTGCTCAAGGCCCTGGCACCGCAGCAACTCGACAAGCTGTTCTTCCTCACCGCCAAGACACCCGGGCGCAAGCTGGCCCTGGATGCCGCCCAAGTGCTGTACGGCAGCAGCCCCGAGCTGTCACTGCGCGTGCTTGAACTGGTGGCTCGGGACAAGGCGTGCGAACAGCTGGACAAAGCCTGCCACGGTAATTCCTGCCCGTTGGCCAAGGGCTTTTACGATCGCCTGCCTGCCGCCCGCCAGGCCGCGTCCCAGGTGCGCTTGCTCGACCAGCGCAGCCTGCGCAACGTGGCGCTGGCTCATCAGGTCTGCCCGTACTACCTGAGCCAGGAAATGGCACGTTGGAGCGACCTGATCGTCGCCGACTACAACTATTATTTCGACTTTGGCGCCATGCTGTTCGGCCTGGCCCAGCTCAACCAATGGCGCGTCGCAGTGCTGGTGGACGAGGCGCACAACCTGGTCGAACGCGCGCGCTCGATGTACAGCGCCAGCCTGGATCAATACAGCCTCAAGACCTTGCGCGATAGCGCGCCCGAGATACTGAAGAAACCCTTGCAGCGCTTGAACCGCGAGTGGAATGCGTTGCACAAGGACCAAGTCGCGCCGTATCAGGCGTACGCGGCTAAACCTGACAAACTGCTCCAGGCCCTGAGCCTGTGCACCAGCGCCATGGGCGACTACTTCAACGACCACCCCGAAGCCCTCAGCGGTGACTTGCAAGCCTTCTACTTCGACGCGCTGCAATGGGCCAAAGTGGCTGAGCTGTTCAACGAACACTTTATCTTCGATATCACTAAACGCCAGTTCAGCGCCAAGCGCAGCAGCTCGACCCTGTGCCTGCGCAACGTGGTGCCCGCCGAGTTCATCCGGCCCAGGCTGACCGCCGCACGCAGCAGCGTGCTGTTTTCCGCGACCCTGAGCCCGCGCCATTATTACGCCGACTTGCTGGGCCTACCGGCGGATACTGCCTGGGTTGATGTGGCGTCACCGTTCAAGGCCGAGCAATTGCAGGTCAGCATCGTTGACCGCATCTCTACGCGGTTTGTGCATCGCCAGGCGTCGCTGGAACCCATTGTAGAACTGCTCGCCCGGCAATTCGCCGCGCAACCGGGTAACTACCTAGCGTTTTTCTCAAGCTTCGATTACCTGCAACAGGTGGCCCAGTTAATGGCCGAACGGCACCCGCAGATTGAGTTGTGGCTGCAGGCGCGGGGCATGGCCGAGGCCGAGCGCCAAGCTTTTTTGGACCAGTTCACCCACCACAGCCAAGGCATTGGCTTTGCGGTGTTGGGCGGTGCGTTTGGGGAAGGTATCGACCTGCCCGGTGCGCGCCTGATCGGTGCCTTTATCGCCACCCTGGGCTTGCCGCAGCTCAACCCGGTGAATGAACAGATCAAGGCACGTATGGGCGCTGTCTTCGGCGCGGGGTATGACTACACCTACCTGTATCCCGGCATTCAGAAAGTTGTGCAGGCAGCGGGGAGGGTGATCCGCAGCCAGCAGGATCGCGGGGTGGTGATGCTGATCGACGACCGCTTCGGCGAGTCGCGGGTACGCCAGTTGCTCCCCCGTTGGTGGGCGATCAACCCCTTGTAGGAGCGAGCTCGCTCGCGAAAAACGTCAACGATAACGCGGATTTTCTGAATAAACGCGGCGCCGGTGAGTTTTCGCGAGCAAGCTCGCTCCTACAGGTGTGTGTTAGACCACTTCCAGGTAGGAGCTTTGTATCTCCCGCGCCAGCTCACGCACGGTGTCGATGAATTCTGTCAGCCGAGTGTGCAGCCCATCTTCCAGAATCTCATCAATCCCCGTGTACCGCAGCCGCGCCTCGAATTCCGCCGCCAGGCGTTGCGCCGTGCGCCCATAACTGCCGGGCAGGTCGGCGAGGATATGGCTCAACTCCTCGATGCAGGCATGCAGCGAGCGCGGCACATCACTGCGCAACAGCAACAATTCGGATACCGAGCGTGCATTCAAGGCATTCGGATACAGCTCGGTATACGCCTCGAACGACGACAACGCGCGCAGCAGGGCGCTCCACTGGTAATAACCGCGTGCCGACAGGTCGCTGACTTCTTCGGACTCTTCGCCGAACATCTCATAGCGCGCGTCCAGCAGGCGCAGGGTGTTGTCTGCACGTTCGACAAAGGTGCCCAGCCGAATGAAGCGGTAGGCGTCATTGCGCATGATGGTGCCCGAGGTTGCGCCACGAAACAGGTGCGAGCGTTGTTTGACCCAATCACAGAAGTGGCTGATGCCGTGTCGCGCCAGGCCGCCGGCGGCGATGCTGCGCATTTCCAGCCAGGTGGCGTTGAGGTTTTCCCACATATCGGCGGTGATGCGCCCGCGTACCGCATGGGCATTGCCTCGGGCGGCTCGCAGGCAGTTGTAGATGCTCGCGGGGTTTTCTGCATCGAGGGCAAAGAAGTGCAACATGCGCTCGGCATCCAGGGTCTGGTGACGTTCCAGGTAGTTGTCCAGGGTTCCGCTGCTGAGCAACGACATCGCCAATTCGTCCAAGCCATCGCTGCGCCCGGCTTGGGGCATCAACGATAGCGAATAGCTGACTTCCAGCATGCGTGCCAGGTTCTCGGCGCGCTCCAGGTAGCGCGACATCCAATACAGATCTGCAGCCGTTCTACTCAGCATACTCAGCCCTCCACCACCCAGGTGTCCTTGGTTCCACCGCCTTGCGACGAGTTGACGACCAGCGAGCCTTCCTTCAGCGCCACGCGGGTCAAGCCACCGGGCACCAGGCGGGTTTCCTTGCCCGAGAGCACGAAGGGCCGCAGGTCGATGTGCCGGGGCGCGATGCCGTTTTCGACAAAGGTCGGGCAGGTGGACAGGCTCAGGGTCGGTTGGGCGATATACGCGTGGGGACGGGCCTTGATGCGCTGGCGGAAGTCTTCGATCTCGGCGGCCGTCGACGCCGGGCCCACCAGCATGCCGTAGCCGCCGGAGCCCTGGGTTTCCTTGACCACCAACTGCTCGAGGTTGGCCAGCACATGGGACAGTTCATCGGGCTTGCGGCATTGGAAGGTCGGCACGTTCTGCAGGATCGGTTCCTCGTCCAGGTAGAAGCGGATCATGGCCGGTACGTAGGGGTAAATCGACTTGTCGTCAGCCACCCCGGTGCCGATAGCGTTGGCCAGCACCACATTGCCGGCGCAGTAAGCCGCCACCAGCCCGGGCACGCCGAGCATCGACTCGGGGTTGAACGCCTGGGGGTCGAGGAAAGCGTCGTCGATGCGCCGGTAGATCACGTCCACGGCCTTGGGGCCGTCGGTGGTGCGCATGAACACCTTGAGGTCCTGCACGAACAGGTCGGCGCCTTCCACCAGTTCCACGCCCATTTCCCGGGCAAGGAACGCGTGTTCGAAGAAGGCGCTGTTGAAGCGCCCTGGAGTCAGGACGACCACGTTGGGATTGTCCAGGCGGCTGGAACTCTTCAAGGTCTTGAGCAGCAGGTTAGGGTAATGATCCACCGGCGCAATGCGCTGCTTGGCGAACACTTCCGGGAACAGGCGCATCATCATCTTGCGGTCTTCGAGCATGTAGCTCACGCCGCTGGGGGTGCGCAGGTTGTCTTCCAGCACGTAGTAGGTACCGTCGCCGTCGCGTACCAGGTCGACGCCGGAGATGTGCGAATAGATGCCGCGGTGCAGGTCAAGACCGACCATGGCCTTCTGATAGCCCTCATTGCCCAGGACCTGGTCGGCGGGAATGATCCCGGCCTTGATAATGCGCTGGTCGTGGTAGATGTCGGCGAGGAACATGTTCAATGCATTGACCCGCTGGATGCAGCCGCGCTCGATCAGGCTCCATTCACTGGCGGGGATGCTGCGGGGAATGATGTCGAAGGGAATCAAGCGTTCGGTGTCTTGCTCGTCGCCATACAGGGTGAAGGTGATCCCGGCGCGATGGAACAGTAAGTCTGCTTCACGGCGACGCTGGGCCAGCAGTTCCGGCGGCGTATTGGCCAGCCAGCGAGAGAAGTCCTGATAGTGCGCACGGCATACGCCGTTTGCGTCATTCATTTCATCAAAGAAAGATCGAGCCATTCCAGTACCTTGTCAGTGCCCAGTGTGGCTTTGGGTGGCACTGCCGCTTAAAAAAACGCATGTTTTTATGAGCCCGTGGCTGAAGGTGCCAACAGACCTGGTCCTTACTTTCTTATGGGGGCGGCTCTGGGTCGGGGGGTAACGCATGCTCCTGTTTTCGGGGTGGTGAATGGATAAAGCAATGCCTGTGCCGGAATGCCAATAATTCTCTGTAGGAGCGAGCTTGCTCGCGAAAAACTCACCGGCGCCGCGTTTATTCGGAAAACCCGCGTTATCGTTGACGTTTTTCGCGAGCAAGCTCGCTCCTACAGAGGGCGGTGGGCGCCCTGAATTGGTGCGCGAACCGACTTGAACTTCACCAGGCCCCGATTCTTCTAAGGGGTTTCGTCACCTTGTGGAGCACCGTCGTGTCCAGAATCATCTCCCCCCACACTCCGGAAGCGGCCCTGAACGACCACAGCGAACACAACGCAAAGATTTTCGGCTCGCCCAAGGACCGCCTCGACTTTTACCGGCGCGAGATCCAGTACGAAACCAGCATCCTGGCCAACCGCACCGACGCCTACTTGACCGCGCAATCCTTCCTGGTGATTGCCTTTGTTTCCGGCATGGGTAACCTCAACCCGGAATGGGGCAAATTATTCACCCTGGTGGTGCCGATCTTCCTGGTTTCGCTGGGTATTCTCAGCTCGCTGAACGCTTGGCCCGGTATCCGTGCGGCGTATGAAATTATCGACCACTGGCACTACAAGCAAAGCGAATTGCTGCGCAGCGAGCCGGTGATGGGCATGGCCTACGATGAATCGCCGCTGTTTTCCGAGGTGGAGTCGAGCCACAAGGGCTATCGCAAATCGTTGTTGTTTTCCATGCGTGCGCCATGGCTGTTCATGGTGTTCTGGCTGGTGTTGGGCATCTATGCGTTTTATATCCAGGTGGACAACCCACTGCGCTGAGCAAGCGAACGGAACTTCAGCCGTGGCCATGACGCCTTACCTCTATGCGGTACAGATTTTTCACCGGCCTGCAAAGAGGTGCCTCATGACCCAACCTAACGATCCCCAGACGAGCAATCGCAACGACCCTGCGATCGACGGCGGCGAGCCCGCCCCTGGCACCGCCGCCGATGCGCCCAAGGACCCGACGCCTGCGAGCGACCCGAAGGCCAAGGAAAACGACTACAGTCCAGACTTCAAGCCTGAACGCGAGCACAAGCCTGAAACCGATGCCGATATCGATACCCAAGGCGGTTAGAGGAGACGCACATGTCAAAAGAACTGGAAGAAGAACCCAACGACCCGGGCAACGAAGACCCGGGTTCGCTGATGGACGATGCCCAAGTGCCGCTGAGCGACCCGGATGAAGAAGTGGCAGACGTCGGCAACACTGAAAATCAGGACTGATCCGGCGGCGGGCCCGAGGGGTTACTGAGCTTGAAGTAGACGTCTTCCTCGGCCCCGCCGTCCAGCGACACCTCCTGGCCCACCACGCGGTTATCGATCAGCGTCTGCGCCTGATCGCGGCTGATATTGACCACCGTGCTGCGCTTGCCGGTAATCACATACACCACATCCACCCCATGCTCGGCCAAGGCTGCCAGGTAGTCGGCATGGGGCAGGTCTTCGCCCAGTTCATATTGACGTTGCTCGCGTGTGGTCACGCCGCCTGCCTGTGCCAGGTATTGCTGCGAGTATCCCAGGCGTTGGCGTTCTTCAAGCAAGCGTTGGGCGATCTTTTTCATTGGCTGACTCGTACTGTGGGTCCTGACTGTTTGAAACCCCGGCGCGGTGCAGGATTCAATTTTTTTGCGCAGCCTGACGCTCATACCACGCCAGCATCGGCTGAGTACTCAGGCCATGGACCAGGATGCTCAACGCGATGACCGACAGCGTCAGGTTGACCGCAACCTCGCTGCTGGTGCCCACCAGCCCATGGTTGAGCGCATAGAACAGGTAGTAAATGCTGCCGATACCACGAATGCCGAACCAACTGACCAGGCTGCGTTGCCGCCGGTCCAGCAGGCGGCCCCACGGCATGGCGAATACGCTGGCGGGGCGAATCACACAGAATAGCAGCGGCGCTACCGCCAACGCGCGCCACTCCCAGTGGCTGACCAGCACGATGCCCAAGACTGTTACCAGGAACACTTCCATGGCCCGCTCCACCAGGCTGCCGAAGGCCAGCATGTCGCCCATCATCACCCCTGCCGCGATCTGGGTGTCTTTCAGGTGGCTGACGTCGCCATGCAAGGCTTGCTCGGGCTCGATTTCAAGGTGGCCCACCACCGGTTGCGCCAGGTGCTCGGCGGGTGTCTGGGCGTTACCGGTGGACTTCACCTCGGCCTGACGCAACCCCAGGCCCGCCGCGAATACCGACAGGAAGCCATAGCCGCCCACGGCTTCGGCGCTCACATAGGCGAGGGCGATCAAGGCCAGTGTCAGGTAATCATTGGGCGAGAGGGTGCTGTCGGCATTGATCAGGCGCAGGCGCAGCGTTACACGGCCGATACCTCGGCCCATCCAGTAGCCGATCAATAGCCCGACCGGCACCGCCCACACCAGGTTTTTCAGCACCCAACCGCCGACCCAGTCGCCATCAAAACCGCCGTGTTGCATGAACAGCAGGCCGAAGATCACAAACGGAAAGGCGCTGCCGTCGTTCAGGCCTGCTTCGCCCGACAAGCCGAAACGCAGCGCATCGTAGTCCTGGGCATTGTTGACCTGAACCAGGCCCGCCAGCACCGGGTCGGTCGGCGCCAAAATCGCGCCCACCAGCAATGACACGCCCCACGACAGATCCAGCAGGTAATGCAGCAACAGCCCGGTGCCGAGGATGGTCAGCAGCATGACCGGGCCGGCCAGGCCGAAGGCGATGCGCCAGGTGCGATGCCTGAGTGGCAGGCGCAGTTTCAGGCCGCTGACGAACAGCGAAAACAGCACCGCCACTTCGGTCAGGTGCTCCATCCAGCGCGCCGAACCCTTGATGTCCAGGTGCAGCAGGTCCACGCCCAACGGGCCGATGGCGATACCCAGCAGCAGGCACACCGCCGAGGTGGTGACTGGCATCCAGCGCAGGTAGGAGGAGGTGAGCGCGAGCGTCAGCAGCACCGCGCCCAATACGGCCAACCATAAAATGAACGTCATTGTGCGTGTACCCGGCCGTGGTTCATTCAGGTTGGAGGGCCGTGGCCAAGTGCGGGTTCAAACAATCAACGGGTTGAAGTGGCTTCTGTGGGAGCGGGCTTGCCCGCGAATGCGGCGTGTCAGTCACTGAATATTCAACTGAACCATCGCTATCGCAGGCAAGCCAGCTCCCACACTGGTTATGTATTGCCCACAGAATCAGCGCCCGGCGCAGATCCCCTGTGGGAGCGGGCTTGCCCGCGAATGCGGTATACCCGTCAACATAGTCGGTGACTGACACCCTGTATTCGCGAGCAAGCCCGCTCCCACACTTGACTGTGTTTGGCCTGGAAGATCGTAAAGGGTCACAAGTTGCGATCGAGAAAGGCGCTCAGATCGGTTTTTGCAAAAATGCCTTCCTTGGTTGCGTCATGTTCCCCCTTCTTGAAAAGAAATACGGTTGGTAGGGCACGTACGCCATATTTATTGGGTGTTTGTGTGTTTTCGTTCGTATTCAGCTTGGTAACGGTTAACCTGCCCGCGTAGTCAGGTGCTAAGCCTTCAAGAATAGGTTCCAGCAACTTACAGGACTGACTTAACTCATGCCAAAAGAACACCAGAACTGGGCCGTTTGCTTTGAGAACATCCGCGTCAAATGAATCATCTGTAACAACTTGAATATAGCTCATGAAAATCTTCCTTTTATCTTTAATGAGCATCAGAACCGGCACTTTGCCTGCCTTGTACTGCGAGGCATCACCGGAAGGCATTTAAAATTAACAACTGCCACAAGCACACGCGCCTGTGAAAACTGACAGTTTTTTAGATTGATCGGCGATAGAGCTGGCCGAGTTCACCTGCCGCCATGACGTGCCCTTGGCATGGCGCTAATCACAAACCTCAGCGATCCCCCAACGGCGGCAAGCGCCGTTTCACCGGGGTTTTCTTCACAATCGCCGTGTTGGTTTCGGCATAGCCATTGATCCGGTCCAGCAGGCTGTCCAACTGGTCCATGGTGCGCACATGCAGGCGGGCGATGAAGCAGTCCTCGCCGGTGACCTTGTCGCATTCGGTGAACTCGGGGATCGCCTGGATCTGGCGCTCCACTTCCTGCAATTTGCCGGGCAGGGGGCGGATGCGCACGATGGCTTGCAGCAGGTAGCCGAAGTGCTTGGGGTCGATGTCGACGGTGTAGTGGGTCAGCACGCCGCGTTCCTCCAGGCGCCGCAGGCGTTCGCTGACGCTGGGCGAGGACAGCCCGGTGATGCCTGCCAGGGCTTTGAGGGACAGCCGCGAGTCGTCCATCAAGGCGGCGATGAGTTGCTGGTCGATGGTGTCGATCATGGTCTGTGCCTAATAAGAAAAGGTGAATTCGGGGTTTTGCCTTTTTTAGACGCTGTAGCCGTCGCGGACAGATTGCCATACTGGTGCTTCACTTGAGGAGCTTCAATCATGGATTCATCCATCCGTCGCGGGTCGTGGGAAATGGTCGCCGCCATGCTGATCTCGGGCAGCATTGGCTGGTTTGTGCTGGTGTCTGGCGTGTCGGTGATCGAGGTGGTGTTCTGGCGCTGCGTGATCGGCGCGCTGACGCTGTTACTGGTGTGCGCCTGGCTGGGTTACCTGCGTGTAGACCTGCTCAGTTGGGCAAAACTGGGGCTGGCCGTGCTCAGCGGCGTGGCCATTGTCGGCAACTGGCTGTTGCTGTTCGAATCCTATTCCCGGGCCTCCATCGCTATCAGCACGGCGGTGTACAACGTGCAGCCGTTTATGTTGGTGGTGCTGGCGGCGGTGTTTCTTGGTGAAAAAATCACCGTGCAGAAACTGGCGTGGTTGAGCGTGGCGTTCCTGGGCATGTTGGCGATTGTCACCGCCCATGGCGAGCAGACGGGTGGCGGTGATTATCTGGTAGGCATCGCGCTGGCCCTGGGGGCGGCATTTTTGTATGCGATCGCTGCGCTGATCATCAAGCGCCTCAAGGAAATACCGCCACATTTGATGGCATTGATTCAGGTGGCCACTGGCGCTGTATTGTTGGCGCCGCTGGTGCCGTGGGATGGCCTGCCTGCGTCCACAAATGCCTGGGCTGCGCTGCTGACCTTGGGGGTGGTGCACACGGGTTTGATGTATGTGCTGCTGTATGGCGCGATCCAGAAATTACCGACGGCCATTACCGGCGCACTGTCGTTCATCTACCCGATTGCGGCGATCTTTGTGGATTGGATTGCGTTCGGGCATCGCCTGGGGTGGCTGCAATGGCTGGGCGTGGCGGCGATTCTGCTGGCAGCGGCGGGGTTGCAGCGGGGCTGGTGGTGGCCCCGCAACCTGGGTAGGAGCGAGCTTGCTCGCGAAGAAGGTTAACGATGACGCAGCGCATCGGGGTGAAACGCGGCGTCAGATGAGGGTTAGTGCGTGCCTTGGTAGATAAGGTTTTCCGGGTTGAAATGCTCCACCGCACTGCCAGGCTGCGGCAGGCCGAGGATATGCCCCTTGATCTTGCCCACCACGTGCATCTCGCAGGGTTTGCAGTCGAACTTCAGGGTCAGCACTTCGTCGCCGTGGATCAACTGCATCGGCGCCACCTTGGTCTTCACCCCGGTCACGCCCTTGGCCTGTTTAGGGCACAGGTTGAATGAGAAACGCAGGCAGTGCTTGGTGATCATCACCGGCACTTCGCCGGTTTCTTCGTGGGCTTCGAAGGCCGCGTCGATCAGCTTTACGCCGTGACGATGGTAGAAGTCCCGGGCCTTCTGGTTGTAAACGTTGGCCAGGAACGACAGATGCGCCTCAGGGTAAACCGGCGGCGGCGAGGTTTCAGCCTTGCGCCCACCCCGTGGGTGCGCGGCGACGCGTGCGGCAGTCAGCGCTTCGATCACTTCACGGCGCAAGGCCTTGAGCTGCGAGTTGGGGATGAAGAACGCCTGCGGCGCATCCAGCTCGATGCGGGTGGCATGGTATTCGGTGGTGCCGAGCTGGCCCAGCAGGTCGCGCAGGGTGTCCAGCGCCTGTTCCGGCTTGTTGGCCACGCCAAACGGGCCGGGCAGGGTGACGCTGGCGCTGATGCCTTCTTCGCTGGTCGCGGTGATTTGCAGCTGCTCTTCACGCAGGCGTGCGACCCATGACAAGCCGATACGCCGCTCGGCCGAGGTCTTGAGCAGGGCCTGTTGCCAGTTGTGGTCCAGGTTGCGATTGAGCGGGTGATGCGGGCGCAGTTGATGCAGGCCGGCCGGCATTTCGTTGGGCTCGACGCGGTAGCGGTAGCGCTTCTCACCGTCTTCCTCGAACTCACCCTTGGGCTCGGCGATATTGGCACGAAAGCCCACCACTTCACGCTTGATCAGCACATTCAGGCCGTCGCCGTTGGACAGCGGCTCATGGGTGACCACCTGCAAGTCGCGCTTGCCGGCTTTTTCCACGGTGCCCACGGGCAGGCCGGTGAAGGTCGGGGTGTCAAAGGCGCCGATGTCGATCTTGCGGTCGCTGACAAAGTAATCGGTGCTGCCACGGTGGAAGGTTTTTTCCGGGTCGGGCAGGAAGAAGTGCGCGGTACGGCCGCTGGAAGCGCGTGCCAGGTCCGGGCGGTCTTCGAGGATCTCGTCGAGGCGCTGGCGGTAGTAGGCGGTGATGTTCTTCACATAGCCCATGTCCTTGTAGCGGCCTTCGATCTTGAACGAACGCACACCTGCTTCCACCAGGGCGCGCAGGTTGGCGCTCTGGTTGTTGTCTTTCATCGACAGCAGGTGCTTTTCAAAGGCTACAACGCGGCCTTGGTCATCTTTTAAGGTGTACGGCAGGCGGCAGGCCTGGGAGCAGTCGCCACGGTTGGCGCTGCGGCCATTTTGCGCGTGGGAGATATTGCACTGGCCGGAGAACGCTACACATAGGGCGCCGTGGATAAAGAACTCGATGGCGGCATCGGTCTCGTCGGCAATGGCGCGGATCTCTTGCAGGTTCAACTCGCGGGCCAATACCAACTGCGAGAACCCGGCCTGGTCGAGAAACCTGGCTCGGCCCAGGGTGCGGATGTCGGTCTGGGTGCTGGCGTGCAGCTCGATCGGTGGAATATCCAGCTCCATCACGCCCAGGTCTTGCACGATCAGCGCATCGACACCGGCATCGTAGAGCTGATGGATCAGCTTGCGTGCGGGCTCCAGCTCGTTGTCATGCAAGATGGTGTTGATGGTGGTGAAGACGCGGGCGTGGTAACGGCGGGCGAATTCCACCAGTTGAGCGATATCGCTCACCTCGTTACACGCATTATGGCGGGCGCCGAAGCTCGGCCCGCCGATATAAACGGCGTCGGCGCCGTGCAGGATAGCCTCGCGCGCAATGGCGACATCGCGGGCAGGGCTGAGCAATTCCAGGTGATGCTTGGGCAAGGACATAGTTTTTTTAGTCAGGCTTGTCACGGTTGAGGCGCGCATTGTAGCCGTGAAATGCCTGGGCGGCATCTACCGCAGGGCTGTCGGGCCTAATGCGAGTCCGTTTAAGCGAACGCAATGCTCAACGCAACGAAGGCCCAATGTGGGAGCTGGCTTGCCTGCGATGGCGGCCCCACAGCCGACGCCTATCTACCTGACGCCCAGCGAGCAAACTGTGGGAGCGGGCTTGCTCGCGAAGGCGGCTTGGCAGGCGACACAGTTGTATTGTGTACATATCCATTGCTGCGGTAACGGCCGCTTAGGGTTCCGCCCTGACGGCGGCTCACTTTTGAAAAGCGCAAAAGTAAGCAAAACGCTCTTGCCCCACCACTCGGCACCTCGCTTAGGCTCGGTGTGCCCGTAATCCGCCAGTGATTTGGGGGGCCGCCGCCACGCGCCATCCATGGCGCGGGGCGGCTAAACCGGCATCCCTGCCGGTTTACCCCCCAAATCCCTGTCGAATTCCGGCCAGCGTGGTTTGACGGGGCGCCTGAGATCAAAAGCAGATCAAGAGCAGATCAAGATCAAGAGCGGCTCGCTTCGCATCGCGGTTACCGTCTGCTGCTACAGCCCAAAAGTTGTGTAGATACCTATGGCTATCGCCGGCAAGCCGGCTCCCAGCTTTCTGACCGCGTTCGACATTCCGATCAGCCGGCGCTAACGGCGCCGCAGATTCAAGCCTTGGCAGCCATCGCCGTCACTTCCACGCGCATACCTTCCACCGCCAAGGCGGCAACGCCCACGGCCGCCCGCACTGGCCAGGGCTTGGCGAAAAAGCGCTTGTAGACCTCGTTGAACGCGGCACGGTCGGCCATGTCGGTGAGGTAAATAGTCAAGTGCATAACCCGGTCCATGGAGCTGCCGGCTTTTTCCAGCGCGACTTTCAGCGCTTGCAGGGTGCACTCGCTTTGCTGGGTGATATCGCCCAGCTCCAGGCTGCCATCGGCACGGGTGGGAATCTGGGTGGAGACCAGGATGCCGTTGAAGCCGATCACGTCAGAGGAGATGGAATCGGCGTCCGGATCAGGGGTATAGGACAGGTCGTGGTTGGCCATGGGCACCTCGTGTTGGCAGGAACAGAAAGGTGCCATGGTCGGTGAAATTCACCCCTGGGGCAAACCCTGGCTCATCTCCAGCGTCGGAACAGCACGCTGGCGTTCACGCCGCCAAAGCCGAAGCCATTGGACAGCGCATATTCAATCGCCATGGGCCGCGCCTCACCACGCACCATGTCCAGGCCGTCGGCGAGGGTGTCCGGGTTTTCCAGGTTGAGTGTTATTGGCGCGATCTGGTCACGCAGGGCAAGCACGGTGAAGACCGCTTCGATGCCCCCCGCAGCACCGAGCAAGTGGCCGGTGGCGGATTTCGTCGAGCTGATCGCCGGGCTGCCGCCGGTACCAAATACCGTCTTGATCGCCGCCAGCTCGCCTTTGTCTCCCACAGGTGTGGAGGTTGCGTGGGCATTCAGGTATTGCACCTGCGACGCCTCGATACCCGCCTGGCGCAACGCTTGGGTCATTGCCCGGCGCGCACCGTCGCCGTCTTCAGGCCCTGCGGTCATGTGATAGGCGTCTGCGCTGGTGCCATAGCCCACCAGTTCAGCAATCGGCTGCGCGCCCCGCGCCAGGGCATGCTCCAGTTCTTCAATCACCAGAATGCCGGCGCCTTCGCCCATCACAAAGCCGTCGCGCGCCTGATCGAAGGGTCGCGAAGCACGCTGCGGGCTGTCATTGAAATCGCTGGACAGCGCTCGCGCTGCGGCGAAGCCGGCAAGGCTGACCCGATGAATTGCCGCTTCGGCACCGCCGCATACCGCGACGTCGACTTCTCCGGCGCGGATCATTCGCGCTGCGTCGCCGATGGCCTGAACCCCGGCCGCACAGGCGGTCACCGGCGCGCCCAGAGGGCCTTTCAAGCCATAGTTGATCGACACATGCCCGGCAGCCATGTTGCTCAGAAACGATGGAATGGTGAAGGGCGACAAACGACGCGGGCCCTTGCTGTCGGTGGTGCGCACCGCATCGGCAATGGCCGGGAAACCACCGACACCGGAAGCGATGATGGTCGCCGTGCGTTCCTGCTCATCGAGCGTTTTGGGGGCCCACTTGGCCTGTTTCAGAGCTTCATCTGCCGCCGCTAGGGCGAACAGGATAAAGCGGTCCATCTTGCGCTGTTCCTTGGCGGCCAGCAGTCGATCAGGATCAAACCCGGCTTCGGGGTCTTGCAGCACGCTTTGCACCTGGCCGCCGATGCTGACCGCCAGATCACCGATCAATTCTTGCGGCAAACGACGGATGCCCGACTGCCCGTCCAGCAAGCGCTGCCAAGTGGATTCCACGCTCGACCCCAGCGGCGTCAGCGCGCCCAGGCCCGTCACGACGATACGTTTACTCATATTCAATCGACTCCTGTTGCTTGAAGGATACACAGCGTATGGACGTCACTATCATCATGAAAGTAACATGGCATCCTTCAAGTTTGTACTCGCACACAGGAATACTTATGCAGCGCAAATCCCTCATCAGTGCCGAATGCCCCATTGCCCGTAGCCTTGAACGGGTAGGGGAGTGGTGGAGCATGCTGATCATGCGCGACGCCTTGCACGGCCTGCGCCGTTTCGACGAGTTTTCGCGCAGCCTGGGCATCGCGCCCAACATGTTGACGCGCCGCCTTAATGGCTTGGTGGACGCGGGGATGCTGGAGCGCCGCGCCTACAGCGAGCGCCCGCCACGCTACGAATACGTGCCGACGGCCAGGGGCGAAGACTTTCGTATGGTGCTGATGGCGTTGGTGGCGTGGGGCAACCGGCATTACGCCGAGGAGGGCATCAGTGTCGAGGTGGTGGAACGCGAGACGGGGCTACCGGTGCAGCCGGTGATGGCGACGGCTGAAGGTGCGTTGGTGGAGATGGATCAGTGCGTGGTACAGCCCGGCCCGGCCGCCAGCGCAGGGATGCGCCAACGGCTGAACCGTGAGTGATTGATTACTCTTTTACATCCATGAACTCTTCAGCCCACGCCACATAGCTCTCAGGCAAGGTGTAGGTGTGGGTCAATTCCGTAGCACTGAGGTTCGAGGTGCTGTGGGTCAGCTGACGCTGGGCACGCAGGCTGTCGTAAGTAGCCTTGATCGCGGCGAAGTAGGCGCCATGCCCGGCCACCACGATGCGCACGCCCAGGCTTGCCAGGCGCTCGCTGTCGTGCAGTTGCGGGTTGCCGTAGGTCACCAGCATCAGCGGAACGCTGAGGTTCTCTGCGATCTGCTCCAGGTGGTCGAAGTCCTTGACGCCGACCATGCAGATGCCGTCAGCGCCGGCCTTTTCATAGGCCTTGGTCCGCGCAATCACGTCGCTGGTGGGCAGCACGCCGGCGTTGGTGCGGGCAATGATCGACAGCGCCGGGTCGACACGCGCCTCTAAGGCGGCTTTGACCTTGCCGATGCCTTCTTCGACGGAAATCAGGTCCGTTGATTTACGCCCGAATTGCGCGGGCAAGAGCGTGTCTTCGATGGTCAGCGCCGCGACGCCGGCGCGTTCCAGTTCTTCGACGGTGCGCATCACGTTCAGGGCGTTGCCGTAGCCATGGTCGGCGTCGGCAATGAACGGCAACTGGGCCACACGGCCGATACGGGTGGCTTGCTCGACGAACTCACTCAGGGTAATCAACGCAAAATCGGGGGCCGCCAGCACCTGCAGGGAGGCGACCGAGCCGCCCAGGATTCCCACTTCAAACCCCAGGTCGGCCGCGATGCGGGCAGACATGGGGTCGAATACGGAGGCGGTTTCAACGCAGATGGGCGTTGCCAGCAGGTCACGGAAGTTACGGCGTAGCGCTGAGTGAGAAATCTTGGGCATGGTCTTTCCTGGCTTTGGTCATCGTCAAGTGACGATCAATGTCTATTCGTGGTGCCGGGAGATTACCACGCAGATGCCCCTGTGATTATGACGTTTGAGCGGGGCAGGCTAACGAGCGACGACGCTGTATGTCTGGCCCAGGTCGCGGGCCCAGCCGTCGAGCACCGCCTTGACGTTGTCGACGGTCACCACTTGCCGGTCGTTGTCCAGCGGCGTGCCGGTGCCTTTGCGTACCATTGCGGCCACGACATCACCGGTCGAACCGTCTTCCAGGGACAACTCCGTGGCGATCTCACTGTCTTGGTCGCGGATGCCGGTGGCGGTGCTCACGCCTGCAGCGACCAGGGTGATCGGCAGCCATTCATAAAACCGCAGGCCTTGGGTGCTGGTGGCAATGCGCGTGATGGCGGGCCGTACCGTCAGGATATCTGGCCCTGGTTTGGCGGCCAGGTACACGACCTTGCCCAGTTCCGAGCGCAGTACCAGGTCGTAGTAACCCGTCACGTGGGCGAGGGTGCTTTGGGGGATGCGAGCGCTGGGGGCAACGGCCGGGTAGAACTGGCTGGGCGCCAGGTAGACCTGCTTGTAGCGACCGCGCTTCAAGGCCGGGCTGATCCAACTCAAGATGGCCTCGCCCGAAGGGCTTTGTTGTGCTTGGAGCAGGCTGTAATCGTGTAGAAATCCGGTGTATCGCTCCGGTTCCACCGTTTTGCTGCTGCAGGCCGTGAGGCCCAGGGCGGCCGCCATCAAGAGCGACAGTGAGCACATGCGGGTCATCAATGGGTGGCCTGTTCGTTCAAGGTGTCGTGGGAAGACTCGATGTGCAACTGGCCATGGGTCATGATCCAGTGGACAAGCTCGGCGACGGGAATGGAATGGGCGTACTCGACCCAGCGCCCGGCGTCCGGGCTGTAGTGTTCGAAGTAGCGACGCAGCACGATACGGTCCAGGTCCGCGTTCAGCCCCAGGCACGACTCCTGAAACAACATCGGGCTATCCTGAGCGGGGGACGAGGTGCGCTGGCTCAGTACCAGTGGCCGTACGTCGCCCGCGGCCTGCTCGGTGTACCTGCTGCTCGAAACTTTCATAGGCATCTCCTTGAATGGAAGGCGTGCAGAATGCCGGACAGGTTTTGCCCAAAGATGTCCGGGTTGTGTCCGTGGCGAAGGAATGTTGCTCGATTGAAATAAATGACCAAGGCGCCGGAATGGTTTTAGATGTCTTTCTTTTTTTGGCTTGGGAACCTGTGAACGTGAGCAGACTGCTGATCGTCGATGACGACGTGGAAGTGCTGGCATTGCTGAAGAAGTTTTTCGTCCAGCACGCCTATGAAGTCGACGTGGCCGCCGACGGCGAGGCCATGTGGGCGGCCATCGCGCAGCAGCGGCCAGACACGATCATCCTCGACCTCATGTTGCCCGGCGAAGGCGGCCTCAGCCTCTGCCAGAAGGTACGGGCGCAGTTCGGCATTCCTATCATCATGCTCACGGCCATGGGCGAGCTGAGCGACCGCATTGTTGGCCTGGAACTGGGCGCCGACGACTACCTGACCAAACCCTTCGCCCCGCGCGAATTGCTGGCCCGCCTGCGTGCCGTGCAACGGCGTGCGGGGCAGGCAGTCAGTGCGGCCGACGAGCGTTCACGCCCGGTGATTGCCTTTGCCGGTTGGCACCTGGATATCACCTGTCGCGAACTGCGTTCGCCCGAGGGCGTCATGATCCCGCTGTCCGGTGGTGAGTTCGATTTGTTGGTGGTGTTTCTCGAACACCCCCAGCGCATCCTCACCCGCGACCAATTGATCGACCTGACCCACGGCCAGGGCCACGACGCCTTCGACCGCAGTATCGATGTGCAGGTCAGCCGGCTGCGCCGCAAGATCGAGCCCGACTGCAAGCGCCCGGACCTGATCCGCACCGTGCGCAATGGCGGCTATCTGTTTACCGCCCCGGTGACCCGCTCATGATCCGCCGCCTGTTGCGCCGCGACACCCTGAACCGGCGCATCGCCCTGACCATCCTCGCTGCAATGCTCGCCTCGCTGGCCCTCAACGCCTTGTTCGTGCAGGTGGCCGGGGTGTGGGCGCGTCCGCCCATCGACCGTACGGGGTTGCTTGAGCAGATGGCCGCGACACTGAAAGTGATCGAGGCCGCGCCTGCGCCGTTGCGCTCGCAGCTGGCGACAGCGGCCAGCGATACCCGCCTGCATGTGGCATGGCATACCGACCCTGCTGATTTCGGCCTGCCCAGCGGCGGCAACGTGCTACAAGCCGGCGAAGTCCCCGGGATACAGGCATTGTTTGGCACCGGGCGCACCATTCAGGTGTACAGCCCGGACGATTGGCCGCGTGGAAGCCCCGACGCGCATTATGTGGCGCTGGTGCAGCTACTTGATGGCAGCTGGTTGTCTTTCATCCCGCCCGAACGCAGTTGGGGCCTGAGCGCACCCACGCGGATCGCGGTGATCATCATCCTGGGGTTGATCGCCACCTTGCTGGTCGCCTGGGTCGCCACCCGGCAATTGGCTAAGCCGTTGCAGCGTTTCGCCAGCGCTGCCCGACGCTTCGGTGGCGATCTGCGCGCACCGCCCATCGACATCGAAGGCCCCGACGAGATACGCCAGGCCACCATCGCCTTCAACGCCATGCAGGCGCAGATCCAGCACTTTATCGGCGAGCGCACCCAGATGCTGGCAGCCATTTCCCATGACTTGCGCGCGCCCTTGACGCGTATACGCCTGCGCTGTGAGTTCATGGAAGACCTGGACCATCAACACAAGCTGATTCGCGATGTCGAGGAAATGCAGTCGATGATCAACGCCGCATTGGCGTTTTTCCGCGACGATACGGTGCTGGAGCACAGCACGGCGTTCGATCTGTCTGAACTGCTGCAAACCATCATCGACGACTATCGCGACCAGCAACTGGTGGTCGACTTCCGAGGGCCGCCCCATCTGGTCTATCACGGCCGGCCACTGGGGCTTAAACGGGTGGTGGTCAACCTGCTGGAAAATGCTGCCAAGTACGCCCGGCACCCCAGCATTGCACTGAGTATTAATGACCAGAGCGTGTGCATCGAGGTCTGCGACGAGGGCCCGGGGATTCCCGAAGCGGACCTGGAGCGTGTATTCGACCCGTTCTTTCGCCTTGAGACCTCACGCAACCGCAATACCGGTGGGGTGGGGCTTGGGCTCTCGGCGGCACGGGCGATTGTGCGCGAGCAGGGCGGTGAACTGAGCCTGAGCAATCGACGTGGTTCGGGGTTGGTGGCCCGGGTTGAATTGCCGTGCTAGCGTGATGCGATATGCGCATTATTATTGAATTAGGTTATGCGTTATAAGTATTTTACATCCCGCCTTCAACACCGCAAAAATACCCCACACAACAAATGACCTTATAAAACCGAGACCGTGCGCGCGGATCGACTTGAATGCCCCACACGGCATCTGGAGACGAACGTGCGTTACCTCAAAACCCTGGCGGCCGGGTTGGCCGCCTCTTTGCTGTGCCTGACGGCGCAGGCGCAAACCCTGGTGGTCGGCGACCAGAGCTACAACGCCCAGGCCGTGATGGAGGCGGCGGGGGTACTCGATGACCTGCCCTACACGCTGGACTGGAAGCAGTTCACGGCCGGCTCACCGGTGGCCGAAGCGCTCAATGTCGGCAGCCTGGACCTGGGCCTGCTCGGGGATGCGCCGGTGTTGTTCCTGGGCGCCCTGGGTGCACCGATCAAGGTGATCGCCGTTAGCCGGCAAAATCTCGACGGCGTGGCCATCCTGGTGAAAAAGGACTCGTCGATCCACAGCCTGGCCGATCTGGCAGGCAAGCGCGCCGCAATCTGGAAGGGTTCCTGGAGCCAGCAACTGTTGCTGACCGCGCTGGACAAGGCCGGAGTGGCGCGGGATTCGCTGCAATGGCGCTACCTCAGCGCCCTGGATGCCTCCCACGCGCTGGAAGGCGGTGCGGTTGACGTGATCGCCACCTGGGAGCCCTACGTCACGCAACAGGAACGCCAAGGTGCGCGGGTGTTGGCAACCGCTGAAGACTTGATCCCGGCCCAGAGTTTCATTGCCGCCAACGCCAGTGCTGTGGAGGCCAAGCGTGAACTCATCAGCGACTTTCTCCAGCGCCTGAAAAAAGCCCGCGACTGGGCCCGCCACAGCCCGGCCAACGCCAACGCGTATGCCGATGCCTGGGCCAAGCGCACCCGCGCGGATGCCGACATTGCCCGCGTCTGGTTTGCCCGCGCACGCACCACCGTCGAGCCGCTGACGCCCCAGGCGCCCATCGAGGCGCAAAAGACCGTGGACTTTTTTGCCGGCCTGGGCCTGGTCAAGTCTTACTCAGCCGCCACGTTGTTCGACCCTTCATTCGCGGCCGCCTTGCAGCCCGCCGTCGCCACCACCCAGCCCTGAACGCTTGAAGGACTACTGCGCAATGACTAAACGACAGCTCAAACTGGGCGCCTTGACCATGGGCTGCGGTGGGCCGGGCCGCCATAACCTGTGGCTTGACCCGCAATTGCCGGCCGATGCCAGCGTCAACGTCGACTGGTACATCCAGATAGCACGCCAGGCCGAGGCGGCATTGTTCGACCTGATGTTTATCGTCGACAGCCAGTTCATCACCGAAGGTTCGCCGTCCCATTACCTCAATCGCCTGGAGCCGCTGACATTGCTGTCGGCACTGGCCGTGAGCACGCGGCATATCGGCCTGGTCGGTACACTGACCACCTCGTATAACTCGCCGTATAACGTCGCCCGGCGCCTGGCCTCCCTGGATCTGATCAGCAAAGGCCGCGCCGGCTGGAACGTGGTGACCAGCGGCGATGCCGGTACCGCCGGCAATTACAGCCGCGACGAACATTACGACTACGCCACCCGCTATGGTCGCGCCGCCGAACACGTTCAGGTGGTACAGGGGTTGTGGAACTCCTACGAAGACGATGCGTTTGTGCGCAACCGTGCCACTGGGCAGTTTCTCGACCCGAGCAAGCTGCACAGCCTGAATCACCAGGGCGAACATTTCTCGGTGGTGGGCCCGCTGAATATCCAGCGCTCGCCCCAAGGCCAGCCGGTGATTTTCCAGGCCGGTGACTCCGAACAAGGCCGCGAGCTGGGCGCCGCCACCGCCGATGTGATCTTCACCCACGCGGCCAGTCTCGAGCAGGGCCAGGCGTTTTACCGGGATATCAAGGGCAGGGCGGTACAACGGGGGCGTGATCCTGAGCAGTTACTGATCATGCCCGGTGCGGAAATCTATGTGGGCGACACCGATGCCCATGCCCGGGAAATCGAACAGCACTACCATCAGGTGGACCATAGTTTTGCGTTGGCACTCAAGGAGTTCGGGCGCAATTTTGGCTGGCATGATTTCAGCCAATACGACCTGGACGCGCCGTTCCCGCAAGAGAGCCTGGAGGCCGCGCGCAGCAGTTTTTTCACCGCAGCCAAACGCATCGCCGACCAGGCCCGGGAAAAGGGCTTTACCCTACGCCAGGCCGTCGAATTTGGCCGGCAATTGCGCCCAGGCGCGTTCGTCGGCAGCGCCGCCACGGTGGCGCAGAAGATGGCGGATTGGTTCGAGGCCCGGGCCGTGGATGGGTTCAATATCTACATCGGGCACCCTGGGCAATTTGATCGTTTTACTCAGGAGGTGATTCCGCTGCTGCAAGAGCGCGGTGTTTATCGTACGGCCTACGAGGGCTCGACCTTGCGTGAAAGCCTGGGCTTGGCGATTCCGAGGTTCCAGCGCTACCCCTCATCCTAAGGGCTGGTTTTGCGGGGTTGCGTTAACTGCCCCATTTCGCATAACTGCTGTGCCGTCACAGGCATTAATCCGCCTGCGAGCTGTGCCTATAGTCCACTCACCCCGTGCAGCCCGTTCAACGGCGTTGCGCGATCCAGCCCAAGACTGAGGTGAGCCTGATGAACCGTGAATTCGACCCCGCACTGACGGATATCAACCAAGTCGACGCCGAGTACTTCGAGTACAGCAAGGCGGCGAACCCCATCAGTGCCAATCTGATTTCCCGCATTCCCTACCACAGCTTTCCCGCCTCGCTGTATGACAGTGGCCCCTCGCGCGTGGTACCGCTGGACCTCAGCGAGGCCTTGGGCTGCGAAGGCCCTGCGACAGGTCCCGGGTTATGCGCGAACTTCATGCGCCTTAACCGTGGCGACACGCTGACGCAGCAACCCAACGCCACCTCCCAGGTGCTCTACGTGATCGCCGGGGAGGGCAGCGTGGTTCAGGGCGAATATGAGATTCAATGGTCCAAGGGCTGCTTTATTGCCCTGCCTGGGTTACAGCAGGCGCACTTCAGTGCCCGCGAGGATGCGCGTCTTTACTATGTGCACGATGAGCCGTTGCTGCGTTACCTGGGGGTGACACCCAGCGCCGACCGCTTTGCGCCAACCCTGTACCCGGCAGCACTGGCCAACGCGAAGTTGCGTGAAGCGGCCGATGATCCCAGGGCCCAGGACCGCAGCCGCATCAGTATTCTGCTGGGCAACAGCCATTTCCCGCAGACACGCACGGTGACCCACGTATTGTGGGCCATGTACGGGATTCTGCCGGCAGGATCGGTGCAGAAACCCCATCGGCATCAGTCGATTGCACTGGACTTCATTATCGATTGCCCCAAGGGCTGTTATTCCCTAGTGGGCACTGAGCTTGAGGCGGATGGGCAAATCCGTAACCCGCAACGGGTCGACTGGTCACCCGGCCTGGCGTTTGTCACGCCACCGGGTTATTGGCATGCGCATTTTAATGAATCAGATAGCGAGGCGTTCCTGATCCCGATTCAGGATGCCGGGCTGCAAACTTACTTGCGCGCGTTGGATATTCGCTTCAGTTGAGTCATTTCCAGTCCGGGGTCTCGCCCAGTCGTTCAACGATAAAGTCGATAAAACACCGGACCTTGGACGACACAATGCGCTTGGGCGGGTAGACAAACCACACCGCAAACGCCCGCTCCACGCCCTGGATCTGCCATTCCGGTAGCCACACTACCAAGTCGCCGGTCTCGATACTTCGTTCCACCAGCCAGTCTGGCAAGAGCGCAAAGCCCAGGCCTTGGCGCGCGGCGATCAGTTGCGCGTCCAAGTCATTGATTCGAATAACGCTGTCATGCAACAACGGGAACGCGCGGCCGGCGGATACAAAACTGATATCGCCCGTAATAGCCGTGCCCAACACCGCAGGCACACCGGCCAGGTCCGTGGGCGTGGACGGAGGAGGGTGCTGCATGCCAAACGCCGGGCTGACCACCAAGCGGTAATGGCCGTCGCTGAGCTTGCGTGCCTTGAGCGTCGAATCGGCCAGCTCGCCAATGCGGATGGCTAAATCGACGCCGGCATGAATCAAGTTGACCTGGGTGTTATCCAGCACCAGTTCCACGCTGATTTGCGGGTAACGCACCAGAAAGTCATTCAACGCCGGCAGGATGTGATGGCGAGCAAACGCCGGTGGCAGGTTGAGTTTCAGCATGCCCCGAGGATGCTGGTTCAGCGCAGACGTGGCGGCCTTGGCGTGTTCCAGTTCATCCAGCACCCTGCGTGCGTGTATCAGGAAGGTCTGGCCGCCTTCGGTCAGATGCAGCGTGCGTGTGGAGCGGTTGAACAGCGCGATGCCCAAGTCCTGCTCAAGGTCCTTCACGTAGCGCGAGACCGTTGAGGCCTTGATGCCCAAGCGCTCGGCGGCGCGGGAGAAGTTGTTGCCTTCGGCGGCTTCGATAAAGGCGGTGAGGGCGGTGAAATAGTCCAAGGGCAGCCTCAGGGCAGGGCGGTGAGAGGTGCAGGTTGTTGAGTTTTGGCGGGGGCTGTCAACTCGAACAGGCAGCGCGCTTTGCTGACACAAGATTGATCTCGATCAGGTGACCCCGCTGGCCCGCTCTATAACCTTGGGCGCTTATCGATGGCCAGGGACGGCTCAACGAGCAGCTCTGGTCGCACATTCTCAAGGAAGAGTCAGCCATGCGATCACTGAAGATCCTGTTGTTATCATCGGCATTCAACGGTTTAACCCAACGGGCCTGGCTGGATCTGCGCCAAGCGGATCATGACCCCAGCGTTGTGGTGTTCACCGATCAAGCCACCGTGTGCCAGCAGGTGGAGGCGTCCGGCGCCGACCTGGTGATCTGCCCGTTTCTGAAGGACCGTGTGCCGCACCAACTGTGGAGCCACCCCCAGCGCCCGGTGATGATCATCCATCCGGGCATCGTCGGCGACCGCGGCGCCAGTGCGCTGGATTGGGCCATCACCCAGCAGGCCAGCCGCTGGGGCGTCACCGCCTTGCAAGCGGTGGAGGAAATGGACGCCGGGCCAATCTGGTCGACCTGTGAGTTCGACATGCCCGCCCAGGTGCGTAAATCCGAGCTGTACAACGGCCTGGTGAGCGACGCCGCGATGGTTTGCATCCGTGACGTCGTGGCGAAATTCGCCAAAGGCTTCGTCCCGACACCGCTCGATTACACCCAACCCAGTGTCATCGGACGCTTGCAGCCGAACATGACCCAGGCTGACCGCACCTTCAGTTGGTTCGATTGCGCAGCCTTTATCAAGCGCAGCATCGACGCTGCCGATGGCCAGCCCGGCGTGCTGGCGAGCCTGTTGGGCGGTCAGTATTACGTCTACGACGCGCACTTGGACGCCCGCCAGGGCACCCCGGGAGAAATCCTCGCGGTACAGGACGACGCCGTGTTGGTGGCGGCTGGAGATCACAGCCTGTGGATCGGCTCGCTCAAGCCCAAAGGCCCAGAGACCTTCAAGCTGCCAGCACGGCATGTTCTGGCGCAACGGCTGGCCGGCGTTCCAGTGCTGGACAGTTCAATCGCCCGCCAGGCGTTCAACGAGCGGGTCTATCAACCGATTCGCTACCAAGAGTTCGGCCACATCGGCGAACTGACGTTCGAGTTCTACAACGGCGCCATGAGCACCGAACAATGCCAGCGGCTGGTGGCTGCGTTACGCTGGGCCAAGGCGCGAGACACCCACGTGTTGCTGATCAAGGGCGGGCGCGGCAGCTTTTCCAATGGCGTTCACCTCAACGTCATCCAGGCCGCCGACATGCCAGGGCTGGAAGCCTGGGCCAACATCCAAGCCATCGACGATGTATGCCTGGAGCTGCTCACCGCCCGGCAACTGGTGATCAGCGGCCTGACCGGCAGCGCAGGCGCAGGCGGCGTCATGCTGGCGCTGGCCGCCGACATTGTATTGGCCCGCGAAGGTGTGGTGCTCAACCCGCACTACAAAACCATGGGGCTCTACGGTTCCGAATACTGGACCTATAGCCTGCCACGGGCCGTGGGCAGTGAAATCGCGCATAAACTCACTGAAGAATGCTTGCCCATCAGTGCCATTCAGGCCCAGCAATACGGCATGGTCCAGGCCATCGGCCCGCGTTGCCCACAGGCATTTGGCTTGTGGCTTTTGCAACAGGCCGACAGTGCGTTGACCGATGATAAGTACCTTCACGCACGCACACGCAAAGCCACGCTGGAGACTCAGCAAGTTGAACGCTGTCGCGAGCAGGAGCTGGCACAGATGCGATTGGATATGGTGGAAAATCGCCAGCAGTTTGCCGAAAAATGCCGCAACTTCGTGTTTAAACGCAAAACCTGCCAGACCCCGCAGCGGTTGATTGCGCCGTGGGCGTTGAAGTACGAGGCTGGCGTGCCGCAAAGCCGGATGCTGAATGACTGACTGTCAACGCGGGGAGGGCACGGCGGCCAGCCCAGCCTCGCATTGGGCAATAGGGTTGCCCATAATGGAGGCCCACTCGCCCAACCGCACAGACCCCGAGGCCCCATGGAACTGCACAACCTGAACGATAACGCAGCGCTCGTATGACTCGGGCGCTGCTTATTTCGTTGGATGGCCCCAAGGGCACCGGCAAAACCACGCTGTTGGAGGCGGTTACGACAGCATTGAGGGCCGACAATAAAAAGGTCGTCCGACTGTGCGAGCGCAAGAGCGATCCCTATCGAGCGCAAACGATGGCGTTGGTTAACAAATTCGCCAGAGACCCCAGTCGGGATCTGGAACTTGAGGTGTGTGAGCGCTTCGCTGACAGCCGCAGCTGGATTACCCAGCACGTACTGGCCGCACAGCCACCTGACAGCATCATCCTGATGGATCGCTGGTACCCGTCTGATGCCGCGTTTCGTCGATTGATACCCTTTGCAGAGATTCTTGAGCTGAACATTGATCGACAGGTGCAAGTGCCGGATCTGCATGTGGGGGTTGTCACCGCGGCGCAAATATCCTGGGCGCGGGCGGCAGCACGACGGCGCGGGCTGAGCAGTACGGTGATGTCTAAGCTGGAAGAGCAAGTTGCGTGTACCGAGGCGTTTGAGCGAGCGGCTGTGGGGCAGGGGTGGGTGATGTGTCGCAATGAAGGGACGATTGAAGAGGCGATGAGACGGGTGGTTTCGCAGATATATAAAGTCCTTTGATCTACTTTGATCTGGACCAAGTGAGGTTCATCAATTTGAACTAATCACTAAGCCTGTCCACCTAACGCTTTGCACGTTGCCTCAAGCCCAGGTTTTCCTGGGCTACCCGATGACACACGAAGGTTGGTTAATCATGAAGAGCGAACAGGTAGAAGGCGTTGTTGAAAAGGTTGCTGGCAAAGCGCAGAGCGCAGTGGGGAAGCTTTTTGGTGATTCGAAGTTGGAAGCTGAGGGCGCTGGACGCCAAGCTGCCGGTCAGCTGACGCAAACTTATGGCGACGCACTGGACAGCGTTTCTACATTCGTTAAAGAGAAGCCGGTTGCTGCACTGGCAATCGGAGCGGTTGCTCTATTGGTGCTGAAGAAATTGCTTAGTCGCTGAACATCAGTAGCTTCAATAAGATTTGCCTCGTACTCCTTGGAGTTCCGCGCCGGGAGGTACGAGGGGGGTAAGCCGTAACCCTTAAACCAAAGCCCTTATATTTTTAATGTCCCAGAAAAGCCAATGCCCCGACAAATCGGGGCATTGGCTTTTTTATGAGCGAGTGGTCGGTTTGTATCGTTTTGTATCTGCGCTTTGGATAGATACACAGCGATTCCTTTAAGTCGGTTGATGACACATACGGGATACCTGCGGGGCTTTAAATGAACCCATCGAGAGGCGCAAATCTTCTCCAATGGATGACTCATTTAACTCGCGGCTATCTCTGCGCGTTTCGCGACGTTGTCGACCAATGACTTATAGGAAATTCAAAATGCCTGCAGCTACGTTCGGTTTCACCTGGCGCCATTGTCTGGCTTCTTCCGTGAGAATGGGCGTTTTGGGGTTGGCCCTGATAGGCGGCAGCGGTGGTGCCTGGGCTGCTGGCCCGGCCGCCGATGCGTCAGTTGCCAGCTCGGCCTCGACCCATCCCGAATCGATTAGACCTTATCGAATTCACGTCGATGAAGCTCAATTGACCGATCTGAAAAAGCGTATTGCGGCGACCCGCTGGCCGGACAAAGAGACCGTCCATGACGTGTCCCAAGGCGTGCAGTTGGCCCAGGTCCAGGCACTGGTGAAGTATTGGGGCAGCGGCTATGACTGGCGCAAGGCCGAAGCGAAGCTCAATGCGCTGCCTGAATTCATCACGACAATCGACGGCGTCGATATTCAATTCATCCATGTTCGCTCGCCAAACCCCAACGCGATGCCGCTACTTCTGACACACGGATGGCCTGGCTCACAGTTTGAGTTCCTGAAGACGATCGGCCCGCTGACGGATCCCGTTGCTTACGGCGGTAAGGTTGAAGATTCGTTCGACGTGATCATTCCATCGATTCCGGGACACGGTTTTTCCGGTAAGCCAACTGAATTGGGCTGGGGGCCGGATCGAGTCGCGAAGGCTTGGGATGTGCTCATCAAGCGTCTGGGTTATACCCACTATGTTTCCCAGGGCGGAGATCACGGTTCGGTCATATCGGATGCATTGGGCCGCCTGAATCCGCCGGGGCTGTTGGGCATTCACTTGAACATGCCGGCCACCATCCCGCCCGAATTGGTCAAGCCGATCAATAGTGGTGACCCGGCCCCTGACGGGCTCACTGAGCCTGAACGCAAGGCGTTTGATTCCTTGAGCACCTTCTTCGGCCGCAATGCAGCATACGGCGCGATGATGGTGACGCGCCCGCAGACTATCGGTTACCTGCTGGCCGATTCGCCTGCCGGAACTGCGGCGTGGATGTACGAAAAAATCGCCGCGTGGACGGACAGTGATGGCCAGCCTGAACGGGTATTGACCCGTGACGAGATGCTGGACGATATCAGCCTGTACTGGCTGACGAACGCAGGCGCATCGTCATCGCGTTTCTACTGGGAAAACAACAACAACAATTTCAGCGCTGCCGCGCAGAACACCGTAAGCATCAAGGTGCCGGTGGCGATCACGGTCTTCCCGCACGAGATCTATCAGGCGCCAAAAAGCTGGGCGCAGCGCGCTTACCTATCACTTTCCTACTACAGCCAGGTTAACAAGGGCGGCCACTTCGCCTCCTGGGAGCAACCTCAATTGTTCTGCGAAGAATTGCGGGAGGCCTTCCGGCCGCTGCGCGCCAAGCTGAGCGTAACCAAGACAGCCCAGTAGCTCACACCCAATCCAGTCAACACACCGGGCCGCTATTCGGCCGCTCGCTACGGAGAAACACCATGGAGATGACCTTGCTGAACAATCAAAATAAATCCAGCCGCCTGCGGGGTCTTGCCCCATCGCTGTTGGCAGCAGCGGTGCTGCAATTCGCAGCGGTGGCTGTCGGTTTTTCCCAAGCCAGCGCGGCTGATGTACCCGCGTCCACCATTGGGGCTATCACTCCGGGAGCTCACACCTCTTTCGGTGCTCTTAAGCATGTGAAAGCGGGGCTGCTGGACGTTTCTTACGCGGAACTCGGCCCAGCCGATGGCCCTGTGGTCATTTTGTTGCACGGCTGGCCCTACGATATCAACGCATACGCTGATGTTGCTCCTGCTTTGGCGGACAAGGGATATCGAGTGTTGATCCCTTCTGCGCGTGGTTATGGCGATACGCATTTTCTCTCGGCCAAGACAGTTCGCAATGGTCAACCTGCTGCGCTGGCGACCGACCTGATCGACTTCATGGACGCGCTGAAAATCAAGACGGCGGTGCTGGGTGGGTTTGACTGGGGCGCCCGCACTGCAGATATCGTTGCCGCACTGTGGCCGGAAAGAGTGAAAGCCCTGGTCGCTGTGAGCGGTTACCTGATAGGCAGCCAAGAGGCGGGCAAGGCGCCATTGCCGCCAGCCGCCGAACTGCAGTGGTGGTACCAGTTCTACTTTGCGACCGAGCGCGGGCGCCTGGGCTACGAGAAAAACACCCATGACTTCGCCAAGCTCATCTGGAAGCTGGCGTCGCCACAGTGGAATTTCGACGACACCACTTATGAGCGCAGCGCGGCGTCCTTGCAAAACCCTGATCACGTGGCCGTGTCGATTTTCAACTATCGCTGGCGCCTGGGGTTGGTCAAGGGCGAGGCCAGATACGACGCGCTGGAGAAGAAACTCGCGGCATTTCCATCCATCAGCGTGCCCACCATCACCCTGGAAGGTGATGCCAACGGCGCACCGCACCCACCTGCCGAAGCGTACGCCAAGCGCTTCACTGGCAAGTATGAGTACCGATTGATCACCGGTGGTGTAGGTCACAACTTGCCGCAGGAAGCGCCGAAAGCCTTCGCCCAGGCGGTGATCGACGCCGATCATCTTTGAAAACCGGCTGAGAGGAGGGCGATGATGAAGCTGAAATTTCTGGCCGTGATGTCGGCTGCCATTGCAATCGCAGCGTTGACCGCTACCGGTGTCGCCTCGGGCGACGCCCATACTGGCGAGGCCTCACCGATCTATGGCGTGAAATTGCCTGAACACTACCGCCTCTGGCCGCTGATTGCGCCGGCGCAGGAAGCGGCCCCCCTGAACGAACTGCGAGCCGTGGTGGGCAATGACTTGGCCATCAAGGCTTATCAGGATTCAACGCTGCCATTCCCTGATGGCACGGTGCTGGTAAAGCTGGCCTGGAAACATGTGCGGTCCCCGGAATTCGAGGCGGCGTCCATCCCGGGGCCCGCCACGACCGTGCAGGTGATGGTCAAGGACTCGAAAAGATATGCAGCCACCGGTGGCTGGGGATTCGGGCGGTTTATCAACGGTAAACCGGCCGATGAAGCCCAACACCAAACCTGCTTCGCCTGTCACCAGGCGCGAGTGCGTAATCACGACTTAGTCTTCACGCGCTTCGCTCCCTGATTCCCTTCAAACCTGGAGTTAACAATGAAAAAAGTATTAACCGCACTGGCCGTCGCCGTCAGCCTGAGCATGGCGACACACGCCTGGTCGCAAACTGAAAAACCCACGATTGTGCTCGTACATGGTGCCTTTGCCGATGCGTCGAGTTGGAATGGCGTGGTGAAGATTCTCGAGAAGGACGGTTACCCGGTGGTTGCCGCTGCCAACCCATTGCGCGGTGTAAAGAGCGATGGGTCGGCAATCTCGGCATTGCTGACGAGCATTCATTCGCCGGTGGTGTTGGTCGGCCATTCCTATGGCGGCAACGTTATCAGTGATGCGGCCAACGATCATGCAAACGTCAAAGCCCTGGTTTACGTCAGTGCGTTTGCACCTGAGGCCGGGGAAACCGTCGCCGGGCTGGCCGGCAAATTCCCGGGCAGCACGCTGGGCCCAACGCTGGCTGCGCCTGTACCGCTGGCCGATGGGGGCAAGGACTTGTACATCCAGCAGGACAAGTTTCACAACCAGTTCGCCGCTGACGTCCCCGCGAAAGAGGCGGCATTGATGGCCGCCACCCAACGCCCGGTAACGGAAGCGGCGCTCAATGAAGCGTCCGGCAGCCCTGCCTGGAAGCATATTCCGTCTTGGTACATCTACGGCGACAAGGACAAGAACATTCCTCCGCAAGCCATGGCATTCATGGCCAAGCGCGCCGCTGCCAAAGCCGTGGAAGTGGTCAAGGGCGCTTCCCATGTCGTGATGGTTTCGAACCCGGAACCGGTTGCCCGCCTCATCGAAAAAGCCGCCACGGCGAAATGACACGCCAAGGGCGAAGCGGCGTTTTCAGCGCTCTACGCCGGCTCGGTGTTGATCAACAGAGTTTCGCCAGAGCTGCTGGCGCCGTTCGGCGGGGTAAAACAGTCCGGTGGCGGCAGGAGAGGGTGGTCGCGCAACCCAGGCCGCAGGAATAAAAGCTAATGGCCCACAGCGCGCTGCCTGTGGGCCATTGATTTTCAAGGGTTACGCGGCTCGGGCTTTCGCCTCCTGCAGCAGTTGCTGAATCATCTTTTCCTGAGTCTCGTAGCGACCTTCTCCAAAGTGGGTGAAACGCACTTGCCCTTTAGCGTCGATCAGGTAGTGCGCGGGCCAGTACTGGTTATCGAAGTTGCGCCAGATCGCGTAGTTGTTATCGATGGCTACCGGGTAAGTGATGCCGAGCTTTTTCACCTCATCCCTGACATTGCTGATGATGCGTTCAAAACCGTATTCCGGGGTGTGGACGCCGATTACCACCAAGCCATCCTTCTCGTACTTCTGCGCCCAGTCCTTCACGTACGGCAGGGTGTGCTGGCAATTGATGCAGTCGTAGGTCCAGAAATCGACGAACACCACTTTGCCTCTGAGCGACTCACTGGTCAGTGCGGGCGAATTGAGCCATTCCACCGCGCCGGACAGCGACGGCATCGGGCCTTGGGCGTTGTCGAGGGTGGGTTCGGCCTTGGCCTTGCTTACCAGGTACTCGACGACTTTGGGGACGCTTTGCAGCACGCCTTTTTCCAGCACGCTGACGCCTTCGGACGACGCCCCGGCCAACAGCGTCTTGTCGGCACCGGTAGAAATCATCAGCGCTGCGGCCAGGACCGCAAAACCGGTGCCGCGCCGCAGCCAACCAGTGACCGGAATCGAGGCCTTCAGGCGATTGACTAAACCATGTCCGGCGAAAATCAGCGTACCCAACGACAGTGCACTGCCCAGGCCGTAGGCCACCAGCAGCAGGCTGGTTTGCGCATTGGCGCCTTGCAGCATGGCGCCGGTAAGGATCACCCCGAGGATAGGCCCGGCGCACGGCGCCCAGAGCAGGCCGGTGGCGACGCCGATCATCAGCGAACCCAACGGCCCGGACATTTTGCGCGTTTGGGGGTCGAGGCGATTGCCCAATAACACGAACGGGCTGGCCAGCCAGCCACTGATTCGCGCCGAGATCAGCGACAAGGCAAACAGCGCCATCACCACCAGTGCCACATGACGCCCGGCGTTGTTGGCCTGAATCACCCATTCACTGCTGACCACGGCCAGGCTGGAAATCAGCGCGAAGGTCAGGACCATGCCGCCAAGGGTGAGCAGGATCGAGGAGCGTGTGCGGTCGATACCGGCGAACAGAAATGGCACGACCGGCAGGATACAAGGGCTGAGGACGGTCAATAAGCCGCCCAGGAATGCGATGAGGAACATAAGGGTCTCCTGATGAAATGTGGGCGGGGCTCAGTTATCGCTATGGCACTCGGCAAATTTGCGGTAGTTCAGGATCTCGGTCTTGCCCTGCGAATTCAGGTAGGTCAGTTGGGCATCGACAATGCCGCAGGCAGCCCCGGCATCCTGTGTCAATGCCACCACTTTCTGGATGTCCAGGTGCGTGCCGTAGGTGTAGGCCTGCGGCGTGACGTCGGCTTCGGCGCGGGCCGAGAAGGTGCAGATATTCAGGACGGCAAACAGGCAAGTGGCATAGAGGGTATTGGTGTTCATGGTCGTTTCCTCAAGGCTTCAATGGTTGGGTCGTTCAGTTGAGCCGAGGCGCTTGGGTTGGCCTCGATGTGGCTCATTAGAAGCGCGCGAGGTATCTCGTCTGTGTCAAAAACAGGCGCGGATAAATCGGTTCGTATCAGGACTCCGTCCCGATACACAGCCATACAAAACCCCGGAAATTGTTGTTTTTGCCTCTGCATGTATCCTTCGCCACAGCAGATACACTGCAATACAAACCGCCGCGGGCGAACGGGCTCAGCCTCTATAGACTGAGCCGCAATTCCCATTGACAGAGGCTTGGCCCATGGAACACGTTGATCACATCCTCATCGTGGACGATGACCGTGAGATTCGAGAGATGGTAGGCAACTACCTGAAGAAGAACGGCCTGCGCACCACCGTGGTTGCGGATGGCCGCCAGATGCGCTCGTTTCTCGAGGCCACGCCGGTAGACCTGATCGTGCTGGACATCATGATGCCCGGCGACGATGGCCTGGTGCTCTGCCGCGACATTCGCGCCGGCAAACACAAGGCCACGCCGGTGCTGATGCTGACCGCCCGCAACGACGAAACCGATCGCATCATCGGCTTGGAAATGGGCGCCGACGATTACCTGGTCAAGCCGTTCGCCGCCCGTGAATTGCTGGCGCGCATCAACGCTGTGCTGCGCCGTACGCGCATGCTGCCGCCCAACCTGGTCGTTACCGAAACCGGGAGGTTGCTGGGGTTCGGGCGCTGGCGCCTGGACACCTCCGCCCGCCATCTGCTTGATGAAGACGGCACCATGGTCGCCCTCAGCGGCGCTGAATATCGCCTGCTGCGGGTGTTCCTCGACCATCCGCAACGGGTACTCAATCGCGACCAGTTGCTCAACCTGACCCAGGGCCGTGACGCCGACCTGTTCGACCGTTCCATTGATCTGCTGGTCAGCCGCCTGCGCCAACGCCTGCTTGACGATGCCCGCGAGCCGGCTTACATCAAAACCGTACGCAGCGAGGGGTATGTCTTCTCGCTGCCGGTGCAAGTGCTTGGAGCACCGGCATGAAGCCTTCGCTGCATTGGCCTCGTACCCTCATCTCCCGGCTGTCGCTGATCTTTCTGGTAGGGCTGACCCTGGCGCAGGCCTTGTCTTTCGGCGTGCAGTATTACGAGCGTTACGAAACCGCGAAAAACACCATGCTCGGTAACCTGCAAACCGATGTGTCGACGTCCATTGCCATCCTTGACCGCTTGCCCGCCGAGGAGCGCATGAGCTGGTTGAAACGGCTGGATCGACGCAATTACCGCTATTTGCTCGACGAAGGCTCGCCAGGCGTCGCTCTGCGTGACACGCCGATTGCAGTGACCTCGATCAAGGAGGCCATCGGCAAGGATTACCCGATGACCGTGACAGACATTCCCGGGCCTATCAAACATTTCCAGGTCCATCTGAAACTGGCCGACGGCAGCCCGGTGACCATCGACGTGCGCCCCTCGATGGTGCCGTTGTCGCCGTGGCTGCCGGTGGTTTTGCTGGGCCAGTTGGCCTTGATGATTCTATGCGCGTGGCTGGCCGTGCGCATTGCCATACGCCCGCTGACTCGCCTGGCCCAGGCCGTGGAAAACCTCGATCCCAATACTCACCCGGTGCATCTGGATGAACAAGGCCCGACCGAAGTCGCACACGCGGCCATCGCCTTCAATGCCATGCAGGCGCGCATTGCGGCCTATCTGAAAGAACGCATGCAACTGTTGGCGGCGATTTCCCACGACCTGCAAACCCCAATCACGCGCATGAAGCTGCGTGCCGAATTGATGGACGACTGCGGCGACAAAGACAAATTGTGGAATGACCTCGGCGAGATGGAACACCTGGTGCGTGAAGGCGTTGCCTATGCCCGCAGCGTGCATGGCGCCACCGAGGAAAGCCGCCGTACCGATCTTGATTCATTCCTCGACAGCCTCGTGTTCGACTACCAGGACATGGGCAAGGACGTGCAGCTGAGCGGCAAAAGCAACGCAGTGATTCACACGCGGCCCCACGCGCTGCGCCGAGTGCTGGTAAACCTCACGGATAACGCGCTCAAATTTGCCGGTGCAGCGCAGCTGCGGGTGGAGCCGAAGGAGGGCGACAGCCTCTCGGTGACCGTAATGGATCGTGGCCCCGGCATCGCCGAAGAGGAGCTGGCCCGGGTGATTGAGCCATTTTACCGCGTGGAAAATTCGCGCAACCGCAGCACCGGCGGCACGGGCCTGGGCCTGGCTATCGCCCAGCAACTGGCACAAGCCCTTGGCGGATCCCTGACCTTGAGAAATCGCGAAGGCGGTGGACTGTGTGCTGAACTTAGATTACCGACGCGCTTATCGTAGGAGGAGCGAATCACGCAGGAGTGGGTCAGTGCAGCAGCGGTCGCGCCGCTGCGCTGAGCTTTTGCCGGTCCTCTTCGAGTACAAGCGCAGTGTTTGCGTGCTTGAGCAATCGTTCTGCGTGCAGGGTACAGGCTCCCCTGAACATCGCCGGGTTTATCTGTGCCAGGCTTACAAGGGCCTTCATCATGCGCAGGTCGACTTCCACTAGACCCGCGCCATCTCTGGCAATCGGTGCGAAGAAGTCATCGAACAGGTCATCTACTGTCAAGCCGCGCAGGTAAACGTGCTGGCAATCAGCGTCGGCTTTCGCGGTGGGTTCTTTGGGTGTACCCCAGCATGTCAAGCTTCTGACGCCGCGCCCAATCACGTCAATGGCGGTGCCGGGGTCATTGACGGCCGGCGACAAGGCGCGGGAGGCGATCTCTGACAACACTGACAAGCCGAACCGGGGGTCGTGTTCGAACGTTCGACGCACTCCCATAGCCAGGGTTGTGATGATTTTTTCGTTGCTCGACGCCAGTTCCTCACCGCGTGCGTTGCTCAAGCTGACGGTTCTTGCGAGCGGCATGCCGACATGCACGAAGCTTCCCGGCAGGACATCCATAAATATCTGTATCTCATCTGCTTTGGCGATCGCGCCTAACGCCTGAACGTCAATGTGCTGGACGTACCCCGTGTGCTGGCTTGTGATGATCAGCGCCGAACTGGGGATCACTGACTCGCAAGGGTAGGGGGATGCCCCCAAATGCGGCCATTGGACTCGATGGTTAATGGCATCAATGGCTGCCTGCTCGACACGGTCAATGGTTTCTCCCACCCGCCCAAGCTTGGACAAATGATCGATCCAGCGCAGCAGCGTGTAGACAATCAGAATGACCACCGCGATGGTTACCGCAAATAGCAAAACCCTCCCTTGTGTACCGTAGGCGCCGGTACTCAAAGCAATGATCCCAACCAGGCTGAACAGGAATGAGCCAATAAAGGTGGCCAGGGCATTTTGTGTCGTGGTGTCTTCCATCACCAGGGTTGTGGCACGGGGCGTCACGCCGCTGCTCGCCGCACCGTAGGCGCTGACCATGGTGCTTAAAGAAAAGGTCGTCACCGCGAGCATGCTTGAGGCAATGATGCCCAATATCTTATCGACGGCGTCGGCACCGATGCGGGCGGGCAACGACTCGGGAATGTAGTCCTTGAAGACAACGGCGAGTAACGCGGTCGCAATACCCAGCAAGGAAAACAGACTCGCCCTGAACCACAGCCGTTTGGTCAATTGGTGTAGCACCCAGCGCCAGCGTGCGAGCATTTTTTATACCTTCTGCAAATAACACGACGGAACCCACCGCAAGGATTCAGGGAAACGAAGGCGGTGAGTAGATTATCCTTAATGGAGTCTTTGGTCTGGCCGAGGGTTCATCCAGCGTCTTTGGTTACCGCACACGGAATGACTCGCTTGAACATATCTGACATAGCACATGATTTAACATAATATACATTATGCGAACCTTCGTATTGGGGTGTCAGGGTCAGTGGAGGCTGCTTTTCAACAGGCAGACAGGCATTATCGACCTCTGACCATCTTGGGATCAAAACCATGAGCTGTGTACCAGGTACTGAAAACCAACGCTGGATTGTGACCTGCCAAGACGCCGCTGATGGATCTGGCGACATGATCGTACTGTTGCCAGATGAGCTGCTCAACGAAATCGGCCTTGTCATTGGTGACACGCTGACTGTTGAGAAACAGCCTGACGGCACAATAACCCTGACACCAGTGGATGCCATCCTATAGCCATCAATTCTCGTGATAACCTTGGAGCCGTTCGCTTCAACGAAGGACCCTAAACGCCCAGCCCAAGGAGCTACCAATGTCGAAAAAATTCATTACCACCTGGTTCTACAGCGCGCTTAAAACTAAAAAGGTATCCAGCGGCATTTTGGGAATGTCGACTAAAGACGTCTACGACCCAAGAACCGTGGATGTCGAAGAAATGGCAAACCAGCTCGAAAATATCTACAACGAATACGATGCCGAAGGTTATGACGTAGTAAACATCCTTCCGATTTCCCTAGGCACATCGGAAAGCTCTATAGCATCGAACGGCACCTACTTAGGTGATGTAGGATTCTCCATCAGCCGTGGCGCTATAGTTGTAGGAAAACGCAGAGATTAAGGCTCAACTTGAAAGTAAAATTTGCCCACTGCTCTGCCCTGCGAAAGCAATGAAATATATAACTAAACTAAACATCTATTTAGTTTAGTTATAACAAAGTTAGCGAGTTTGCATGACTTCAGCAACATCCTCAGCAGGAATCAGAGTCGGCGTGATGAAAAGTATAAGCTCAGCCGTTGACATAGATTGTGTTTCGTAGCGGAAAATTCGCCCAAGAAACGGTATCGAAGCAAGACCAGGAACTCGATGCTCCTGGGTTGTCTCGATAGTCGAATACACACCACCAAGCGCAACCGTGTCACCAAGTTTAACTCGGACATTTGAGGAAAGAGAGACCGTTTTAATCGGCGGAACACCATTCAGCGCGTTAGAAAAATCAGGCTCATCCTTAGCAAGCTTGATGTCGAGCCTTACACCAGTATCATCGATGAACGGAGTGACATCGAGAGAAAGCGCAGCCTCCTTAAATGAGGTAGAAGTAGCCCCCTGCCCTGCAGTCTGCTGATAAGGAACCTCAGTACCTTTTACGATTCGGGCTTGTTGTTTATCACGAGCAAAAACATTTGGTCGAGAGATCACCTTTCCATGACCACCCTTCTCCATCGCAGCTAACTCCATGTCCAGCATCGCGGAGCTAGAAACAAAGCCAATACCCCCGGTGAGAGGCAATGCACCTACATCAACAAAAGTACCAGCAGTTTTGCCTACAAAATTGCCGGCCTTAATGGTGCCAGCCCAGTTAACACCAAGTTGTTTTGAAAATGAACGATCTACCTCAACTATCCTGGCTTCAATCATTACCTGAGACCGAGGGAAATCAACGGCATGTAAATACATGGCCAGCTCTTCGAGCCGGGATGGGGAAAGGCGTGCCAAAACAACGCCGGAGGCGTCATTTGCGGAGAGAGACTCTTGATTCAAATCCCTAGAGAAAAGCGGAAACCCTGCAATGGCCTCAGAAGCAAGCATATGTTTTACATTGAAGATGCTATTTTTATTGTCGTCCCTTCCCAGCGGCAAAGGAGAGTCAAGTCCCTCAAAGTACTTGGCGTCATGAGAAATATATAAGACATCACCCTGAACATTATAATGAAGGCCCTTACTGCGAGATACGTATTTTAATGCATCCTCCCACGTCACAGCCTTCATACGCATAGTCACAGAGCCCTGAAGATCATCAGCGCCAATAAGATTAAGACGCGCAGAATCAGCAATAAGCTGTACAGCCGTTTTGGTAGAGACGTCATCAAAGTCGAAGTTGATTTTTGATAAGTCATCGGCAAAACAGCCGAAGACAATAAAAAAAGAGAAAAAAACAGCCGCTATGGACTTCATCATAATTCCCGTAATGTTGGTCTTAGCCGCCAGTCCCGCTTACGCTACGCTCAGCAGTCCCGCCGCCCAAGCCCCCAATAAAAGGAATTTGTGAGGAACTTCCACCAGCAGTCCAGGTTGTGATGCGCTCTCCATCGATGTCGCAATAAGCCTCCTTGAAGTCAGAAAAATACCGACAACCAGAAAACGCTATGTAACGAGTACGACCATAAGGCGAAACAAGAACAGCAACAGAAGAATCACGAACACTATTTGTATTAGGTTGTGAAGGGTGAATAAAGCCTGAAAGGCGCCAATTAGATGAATAAATAACCTGAGGTTTCACAGGTTTAGCCTGAGTTTGTGGGTTTTTTAAAGCGCTAGACCCAGTGTCTTTAGGTTGCTCGGTTTTTGAAGGAACAGGCCCCTTAAAAAAAGAAGTAACGGCAGGAATACCAAAAGAAAGGCCCACTACAAAAAGCACAATAAACGCCCAAAGTGTATATGAGCGCAGAAAAGAACCCGTCTTATCAGCAACAGATTCATCACCCACATCACCGGTTTGTGATTTGGTCGCTGACTTATAGTAACGATAAATATCAGAATTATATTTGCCAGCAGCTTGCCTAATAAGTCTTGATTTCGGAGGACTGTCGCCAGTTACAACGCCAGAATATGAATTGACCCTATATGCTTTCTTTGAAAATTTCTTAATTACAAAGGTGGTTTCGATTAGAGTTCGAGCCCAGCTACCCAGCTGAGAAAGATCCTGAGTGACAAGAACAATACGCATAGAATTGCCCTTCTCATCAACCATGTGACGATGTTCAGCCAATAACGACTTATCGACCATATTGGCTTTTTGACCACTAGGCCACCTGCGCCAAAGTTCATCAAGGATTAGAACACAGCCATTTCTTGTAAACGCACCGAGATCAGGCCGTTCCCACCAATCATGGGGTAATATTTCAATAGTCCCACCGAAATCAGCAAGAAGTTCATCAACATTTAATTCAATGTTAGTGACAACATGTCGACCCTGTTTCAATGATGGAATAACAACACGCTCAACCACACCATAGCTTTTTCCTGAGCCAGGTTTACCAACATAAGCATGAATAGCCATTACACATTCCTCGGAAAACGAAGCTTGAAAGCAAAAGGGATATTTTGTTTATGCGCTAGGATAATAGCCTTGATAAAAATAAAGGACATACCATGCCCTGGCTTACCTGGACGAACAGAAATATTCATTAGCCAATCACCGGAAGTCGACGAATCATAAACCTAATGAGATAGGCAATAAGAACAGCACCTAAACCAAACTGAATTTGAAATATGTTCATGAAGTACCATACACCATCAGGCATGGAATCAAACAAGGTAGCAGACGCTTTAATCTGGTCAGCAATACCAAGTAACTCAAGAATATAAAGCAAAGCATCCCAGAACCACGAAAGGATCATTAACAGAACATTAATTATCCAAGCTGCAATCTGTTCAATTATGGATTTGAGCCATCCCGCAAAAGCAGAAATCATATTAACCTCACGCCGATAAAACGATGCGAATAGCAACAAAAGACCATAGCGCCAAGAATATGGAAGCTAAAATCGGTCTAATAATTTCAAACAAGGTGCAATGACTATCAAAAACGATATCTTTACCAAACAGTTGAACAGTGGCAATTGGGCAAACCGCTGAAGTATGAGAGGAACCACCAAAGCCGTTTTTTGCCGCAATAAAAGCATCTGAACTTACAAATTTGTTGTGCATAGAGGCAAATTGAGCTTTGACCTGGTCACCTTTACCAGCTGTGGCAGCATCAAGGTTAAGAGGGCCGGGGGTAGAGAAATCACCACCGTCACCACCACCCGTACCACCGCCAGTGCCGCCATCACCACCCGTACCACCACCAGTGTCGCCATCGCCGCCCGTACCACCGCCAGTGCCGCCATCGCCGCCCGTACCACCGCCAGTGCCGCCATCACCACCCGTACCACCGCCAGTCCCGCCATCGCCGCCGCTACCACCACCAGTGCCGCCGCCAGGTTGAGTAGGAATTAATGAGCAAGATTCACTACCAGGTAAGCGCTCAAAACCCTCAATACAAGGAATCAAACTGCATTGCCTACTGCCATTAGCAAATTCATAGCCTTCAGGACATTTATCTTGTAATTCATCACCAATCTCAGCGAGCTTAAGACTAGGATCAGTAGCACAAGAAGATTCAAGACCATCTACAAGTTTAATGTCATAGTGATAATTGCAAAAACCCTCATTATCAGAACCAATTGACAAATAACACTTTTCTGTAGTGCGCACACTATAATTACAAGAGGCTGCACAAACGGTTTCACCTGGAGACTGTGAAAGAACGTAACGCTTTCCATCCGTCTCGGAAGTTATTACAGTGCCAACTGAACCTTTGAGGACTGTGGATGGCTGGCAGGAATGCTGAGCAGTGACAACTTCGTAATGAGTTATAAAGCCGCTATAAACCATATCACCATTATTATCTAGATGGCTTTCCTGTGCGTTGTAAGTACAGCTATATGCGTAGTGTGGCTGGGAAAGCTTAATGCACTCAGGAAATTGGCTAGAAAACGAATAAAATTTATTGCCCCAAACGGACTTCCAATAAGCCTTCTTTTCTTTAGCAAGTGCCTCAGCAGCCTCCTCTGGAGTTGAATAAATAAACCCATGATCTTTACACATGTCTTGTCCCATGTATGCGCGGGGGTCAACATCATAAAAGCAACTAAACTTGGCATTAGAAGCAATAGCTGAAGCACTATAAAAAAAAGACATGGATGCGAATAACAAAAATAGACAAACAATTTTTTTCATAATTACCAGCCTGTAAAAACGGCAAAGGCGCAACCGGAACCAATCACGAACATTGCAAAATAATAAAGCTGGTCCATAAAAACCCCTAAAAAAAGGAGGCTCAAAGAGCCCCCTAAGAAAGTAAGCTCAATGGCTTACGAGCGGATGGCTGACAAAACCATTTTAACGCCACGGAACATGGCATAAAGGCCAGCAATCAACGCAGCAACAGCCATGATGGCAACGCCGACAGCAGAGAAATCAACTGCACCCGAAAGAGCCGTGTAGTCATACGCGTCGGCGGCCATAACATTGGCCGATACAGCAGTAAAAACAGAAGCAACAGCGAACAACTTAATCAACTTTTTCAAAATATCTACCTCAGTCAGATTTAATAAAGCTCAGGAGAGTACGAATGCCAATAGACATAATTATAAATGTCGCAGGCAGGGTAAAACCCACTCCGAAGGCAGAAGCCAATAAAGCAGGGTCCAGCTGTGAAGGATCAAAAGGAGGTTGAACTTGAACAACCTCCCAAAGCCCAGAGCACTGAGGAAAACCACCCTCAGTTTTTAGCTCGCCAGTGCAGCGAACAAAATCATACATTAGGGCTCAACCCCTCAGACGGTCTTAGCAGCACCCACTTGTGGAGCGCCAGTACTAACACGACGTCCTTGTCGAGGATCGACTTCAAAGATAAGACGATCATCACGTACTTGCGCAATCACATCACACTCATACTTACCAGGCTGAGGTACCTGCTGAGGAGTCTCTGCATAGAAAGTACATTTCTGCGGATACGGAATATTTGGCAAGTGAGCATACGCTTCAAACATGCAGTATGGCTTGCCCGACTTGGCAGCAGTGCCGCTACGATGGTTGCCGGTAACTTCGACTACGATAACATTAGACATGTGTTGCCCCTTTTTCTATGTTGGAAAGCTTGGTTCATTGCCAAGCTTAAGCGTTGCCCAACCGGGCCAGGTTTAATTAGTTGCAGATCGACGAAATACTTTGACGCGAAATCCAGCTTCATCAAAATCGGCTTTGTCATATATTTTTCGATAGTGTGATTTTTTTGATTTACTGAAATAAATCTCAAGAAGGACGCCTGCTTTATCAAAATAACAGACCGTATTAGAAGTTTTTTTCATATCAGACTGCCCCTATCTTAGCGTTTGAAAAACAGAAATAATGCCGGGCTTACGGTATGCCCAACTGGGCGCAATGACTTCAGGGTTGCGCCTGAAGGTTAGAAACTGACGTTTACTACGGTGCCGAGCTACTGCCTGATTAGAAAAGTCGATGAGGACAGTTCGCATAACATCATTTGCGATACTCTTTACTAGCGACTCATCTGAGATGTGATTGCGAATATCCGCTTCGATATTCCAGCGCAGAACTTGAAACTGTTTTTTATCCATTAATAACCCATCCATTCAACAACAGAGGTTGTTCCAATTTCTTGGCGCTCTACAAACCAGATGCGCTCAGGCTTAATGCCTTGTTCTTTCCTAGACTCAACATCCTTGAGCGTTTGTTCTACCTGGTGAGCAAGAACTGGGTTAATAAATGCGCCGCGTAATTGCTGCTGTAGTGCCAAACGTCGTTGCTGACCACTTGTAAGCTGAATGCCTTGAAAACTTACAGTTCTCACGCTGCAATCTGCTGGAGATGATTAGGGCGTTGATACCACGTTGGCACGGCCAAATTGCTTTTCGTCACTTCGCGGCACTGGCGAACAAAAACAGGTGCAAAACGACTTGTATCACAAGCATTTCGGATGTTAATGCCAATTCTATTAAGGCGAGCAGCATGAGTTTGCACCTGCTTTTTAGCGAAATCGAACCGCTGACCAGTCATCCATTGAATGGCGTACATAGCCGTTGTATTTGCAGAACGAGTGGAATCAACAATATTTTCTGCCAAGAGTTGTTCGCTAATGCTAACGATGTCCATCGCTGTCACCTTCAACTTTTCATCTATCTTAAGAAACTCACTGTGGAGTTCGGCTAAACGCCTTTCGTCAAATAAACCCCAATAGCAAAGGGCTTCACGCTGTAAGAATTCACTTTTTAGTTCTTGTTCCATGCGGACCACGCCTTCTTGTGCGCAGTAATCTCTAACCCGCTTAACGTATTTATACTCTTCCGAAGTTTCACCGAAAGCTCGTTTAACCTTGGAGAGAGAGTTTTGTTCCATTTCAAAAGCCTTGTCATAAGCTTTACGATATTGAAGGCGTCCGCCTTTTCCATTGCCCTTTGGGGTCCATGCAACAGTTCGGCCATTCGGGTATAGGAATCCGATAGAGTGGCCTATACGCTGACTAGAAACGCCACGCAAATACGCGATTACGTTCCCCTCCCCCAACGCAACATTTGTGGTTAGATCGATGCGCTCAATCTTTGCGCCATCCGCAATGCGATCACCAGTTTTGGCACCAGACATGCCTTGTCGAATATCAATACGCGTACAACGAGTGAAGCCAGGAAGGCCGTACTCTCGTAACAATGCGTTGTATACCGAGACACATTGCTCAATCGTCTGGTGTCCAAATAAGTTATCGAGCCGCCCTACTCTGCTGGGATTCCCTTCAACCCGAATTTTACGGCCCTGGACGTGGATTGTTACGGACGTAGAAAAACTGCCTTCGTGCTTGAAACGTGGCTGACGAGTGCTCAAAACCTCGTTGGTGTTCGCGTCAATCGTCAGGTGCACGATGTCGCCAACGATCGGTAGATCGTGGTCATGCTCCTGCGAAATAGTGAGCCAATCGATGAACATCAGAAATCCTGTCAAGCCACCAAATAATGATGGAAAGACTACAGGATGCCGAGGGATGATGGCAATAGGGTATTTGAGGGTTGTGCCACCAAATAATGAGGCTGTACGAATATACAGGAAGTAAATTAATGGATCAAAACAGCTTGGATGAAATTCAGATGAGCATTGGCGACAACATCCGGATACAGCGAGAGCGATCTAGGCTCTCCCAAAAAGCTGTGGCCGAGGCGTTGGGTAGTGGTGAGAACACCGTGGCAGGCTGGGAAAAAGGACGAAGCATCCCGCCAGGGGACAAGGTGGCAGCCCTGGCAAAGCTGTTCAAGTGCTCGACGGATGAGATTTTATTAGAAGAAAGCGACAGAAATGTCAGTGAAGACATGAAAGCTTTATTCCGTAGATACAATGAGTTAGATGAACACATCAAGCCGATGGCACGTAATATCATCAACGGCATGCTCGGAAGCCTAGAGATGTCGAATGCTTGGGAGATGATGGAAACTGTGATTAATCGCAATCCTTTGCAACATACACCACGGGAAGAATTTACTCTGCCTCAACCCGGCAACCGTGGGAAACCACGGTAAAGTGGGGGTGTAACAGCACCCCCACTCGCTTCGCTCGAAAATCGGTGCAGCCAAGCATCAAAAGTTCCACGCTGGAACTTTCAACCGGCAGCACCTGGGGACGATGCAGAAGAGAAAAAACGATGCCAGATAAGCCAGTTGAGGGAAAAGAGATCGAAATACCTATCAATAGCTTGGATGCCAAGCTGTTGGAATCTCTTAGGAACCCTAAAAAGAGTTTGGAACCGCTAGGGCCACTGGCAGGAAACCCAAACCACTGGCTTAGTGAGGAAAAGCAGAAAAGTTCCAGCCTGGAACTTTTTGCAGATCTGAAGAAAAAGCCGTAAGGCTGCGCCCTACCACCCGCTCTTCGCCCGAGAGCGCGGGACGAAAAAGCTGTCCCACCCTCACGAACAAAGACTGACCTAATCGGTTACCTGGTTAACAGGATGGCCTCTGCAAACAAATCCAACGTCGCATAGCCGGCATCACCGTTGCGATCCAAATAGAAACCCTGGATACCCAAGATCTCCGGTGTATCGCAATCAAAAATTTGCGAATCACCAATCATGCAGGCTTCGTTCGGGGTGGCAGAAACCGAACTCAACGCATGGTGATAGATCTCAACAGAAGGCTTAACAGCACCAACAGCAAAGCTGTAAGTGTAGCCATCCAAATATGGATAAAGCCGCTCAATGGCTGAAGCATATGGCTTCGCGAGATTTGAACACACGACAACACTCAGCCCCGCGGACTGAAGCTTTTTGACCGCAGAAACCCCGTCGCAATAAGCCTCAATGCTGGCCAGCTCGCTCTTCAGATCCGATTCGAGCTGAAGCATCATAGAAGGCTCCACCCTAATGCCAAAATGCTCAGCGGCCTCCCTCAGATCCAAAGGATTGGTTAGCAAGTCCTGCGAGTCTCGACTACCAGGTCGCCGTCCTTGTTCAATTCCCAGCCTGATGATTTTACGGTACGGATGAAAGCCTTCACGAATTTTAAGCAAGGTGCCAAAGGCATCAAAAATAACTAAAGAAACAGGCATAGTCAGGATTAGACGGCACAAAGCGCTAAGAGATTTTCAGAAGTTTGCCAGCATGGTCCCAAAGCTGGTGAGCGTTATCCACCCAAGTTGGAACATGATCGATTCCACCACCAGCGCCATGCGACATTTGCCATTCGGAGGTTTGGGGGGAATTGCCGAACAAGGCACCGGCATCAGCCAAGCGCTGACCTAGAGTGTTTTCAACGCGATAAATGCTCTGAAGAGCTGGATGCCCTCTAACATTATCAAGGGTGCTGACAGGTAAAACAGATACGAAAAGTGTGTGACTGCCGGAGCATTCTGAGTGACCACAAGGGAACGAAACTCTGTAGTCAGGCTTCCAGTTTTGTACGGCCGTAATGCCTCTATCCCATTCCCACCCTGCAAGATCAAAAAAAGCAGCCCATTGGGCAAGCAGCTCGGTTTCAAACTCCAATCCGTTGTAGCTGACTGACATGGCATTCACTTTAGATAGGCAGATAATGGAGGCTCGCGCACATAGCTGAAACTGTCAACTGCCTCGCATAATGGACGTTATGGCTAAATTCAGCGCCGGGGCTTCGCAATTTTCCCGGCGCTAAATTCGTCGATAACGACGGCAAAGCTACCATAACGTCACAGAAATTATGCGTACCGCCATATACGGAGCTGGGGGGCTCTGGAGGCTGCTTTTCACCAAGTGATCAGCGTTAAGGTGTTGCTACTAGCAACACCCGTTCAGGACGATGACTCCTGGGCTTGGCCATCTGCCTCGATACGAATCTTGGCGCGTGCAACAACGGCCATCGCTTCGGCAATGAAAGCCGCGTCACCGGTGTCGTGTACATCAGCCAAAAATACAGATATGGCCTCTGAATCAACCAGCGCGTCTGCTGGGTCATAATCATGAATGGGCTCTGTCATCTGATCACCTGGAGAAAATAATGAACCCGAAACCCAAGGCTAATGGGACTGGCGATTTAATCATACCGCTGACTGACGATCTCCTGTCGGTCGTCAAGTTGGCCAACGGCGACAAACTCGACCTGGAAGTGAAACCTAACGGCACGATAACCCTGACGCCAGTTCGTGCGTAAGATCTATTCAGCCATCCACGCGCTTGATGGTTGAAGCCCATAAACGACGTAACTTGTTGCCGATTACACGTGATTTTACAGGGTGCTAATTTCTCATCCTTGAGAGATAGCGTTCAAATTTGGAAGATAACGAGCAAGGAATTGAGCTACCCTCCTCTTTTTTAATAACCAGTTCGCATAACTATACTAAATGACTATTTAGTTGAGTTATATGCAGGCTACTTATCGCCTCTTCTGGAACCCGGGCCTGGTTCTTCTTAGGCTCCTACATCTTAAACCGATCAACCGACTGCGACAGCTGCCCTGCCAGGCTGGATAGCTCATCGGTGGTCGACGCTGTGCCCGCAATCACCCGACTGTTACTTTCCGACATTCCCGCAATCCTCTCCACCTGATGAGCAATCTCATTACTGGCCAGGCTCTGTTCACTGATAGTGCGGGAAATATCATTGACCAATTCAGTGGTACTCAGCGTGGCCTGGAGGATCTCGCGAATGGCGCGCTCCACTTCGGCAGTCACTGCCATGCCCTTGTCCACTTGAGCAACGCCCTCCTCCATGCTGATCACCGCTGCTCGGGTGTTCTGCTGGATACTCCCGACCATGCTGGCGATTTCCTGGGTGGAGGCGCTGGTGCGTCCGGCCAGGCTGCGCACTTCGTCGGCCACGACCGCAAAGCCGCGGCCTTGTTCACCGGCGCGGGCGGCTTCGATGGCGGCGTTCAGGGCCAGCAGGTTGGTCTGGTCGGCAATCCCCTTGATCACTTGGATAATGCTGTAGATCGCTTCGGACTCCTTGTCCAGCGTGCGAATCACTTGGGCTGACTGTTGGGCTGAACGGGCTATGCCGTCCATGTCGCTGACCACCTGGTGAATGACGCGGCCGCCGTCCTTGGCCAGGGTTTCAGCCTGGCTGGCCATGTCCAGAGCACGTTGGGCGTGACGGGTGATTTCTTCGATGCTGGCGGTCATTTCGCTTGCGGCGGCGGCCATGGTGCTGGCGGCGACGCTTTGTTGCTGGCTGCTGCCTGCCACTTCATGGCAGCCCTGGCTGAGGCGTTCGCTCATGCCATTCACGCCATGGGCATTGCTGCGAACCACTTCGATCATGCCGCGCAAATCCCGCTGCATCGTCGCCAGGCTACGAATCAGCGCACTGGCTTCGTCCTGGTTCTTGGGCTCGACAATCGGCTCGCTCAAGTTGCCATGGGCAATGCTCTGGGCAATACGGCTGGCGGTGCGCAACGGCACCATGATGCTCAAGGTCACCCAGCGTCCTTGTGCCAGCAGCAATAGCAGGCTGGCGCCCAATACGATGGCCAAGGTCAAGTTGGCGTTACTGATGGTTTGCCGGGTACCGGTGCTGGTGAGTTGGGTATTGTTTTCGATCAGTTCGCTCAACGCCGCCAGTTGTTCTTCCAACTGGCTGAACGCGGCATTGAAGGTCTGCAGTTCCCCCCGTGCGGCCTCGGGGTTATCCAGGGCCAGGGCGACGATGCGCTCCCCGGCGCTGATGTAGGTGTCCAGGCTGGGTTTGATTTTTTCCAGGCTGGCCTTGATCGAGGCGTCCAGCGGCAGCTTGAGATTGTCCGCCAGCACCTCGCGAAAGTGCTCGGCATGTTCCTTGATCGAGCTGTTGACCTCGGCCGGCGTACTGGTGCTTTTGCCCAGCCCGACCAACATGGCCGACAACACATCCGCACGCAGGGCGTCGTGCATCATGTCGGCTTCCATGTGGTTGCGCAGTACCGTCATGCTGACGTCGTTGTCCTGCACGGCATCGGCCATCCGGGTATTACCCAGGTAACCGGCCAGGCTCATGATCAAGGCGGTGAGCAACCCCGTCGCAATCAACAGCACCAAGCGTAATTTGATCGTCATAGTGGTACCCCGTGCCAGGCCTGCCGGTTGGGAACCCAACCGTTTGAGTGTCGCTGCTAGCTGTATCGGCAGCTGTTGCCTGTTAGTGAAGCCTAAGTTTGCGGATCTGCGCGGTTCCCTTAAGCTGACCGTCCATTGCTCTACCTGGATCTGCCTAATGCCTCAACGTATCGCCCGTCTCGCCCTGCTGTTGGGCTTGATCACCGCCGTCGGCCCCTTTGCCATCGACATCTACCTGCCAGCGTTGCCCACCCTGGGCGCCAGCCTCCAGGCCACGCCGGCGACGGTGCAGATGAGTTTGACGGTGTTCTTCATGATTATCGGTGTGTGCCAGCTGTTCTACGGCCCCCTCAGCGATGTGTTCGGGCGTAAACCACCGATTTACGCGGGTCTGGTGATCTTTGCCATTGGCAGCGTCGGCTGTGCGCTGGCCCCGACTATCGAAGTGTTGATCGGCTTTCGTGCGGTGCAGGCGTTCGGTGCCTGTGCGGGGATGGTGATCCCCCGGGCGATCGTCCGCGACCTGTACACCGGCCATGAAGCGGCGCGTCTTATGGCTTTGTTGATGCTGGTGATGAGTGTTTCACCGATCCTCGCGCCACTGGCTGGCAGCCTGGTGATTTCGATCTGGAGCTGGCGCGAAGTGTTTGCCGTGTTGGCGGTGGTGGCCGTGCTGTGTCTTCTGATGACCGCCGTACAACTGCCAGAAACCCACCCGGCCGAGCGCCGCCTGGGCAAGACCCTGGGCCAGGCGTTCGGCAGTTATGGCGCCCTGCTCCGCGACCCGGTTTTCACGGGCTTGTCGGTGGTGTGCGGGTTTGGCCTGGCTACCTTCTTTGTGTTCATCGGTAGCGCGCCTTTCGTGTACATCGAGTTTTTTGGCCTGACACCAACCCAGTTCAGCCTGTGCTTTGCCCTCAACGCAGCTTCGTTTTTCGCCATGAGCCAACTGACCGCACGCCTCAGCGCCCGCTTTGGCCTGGCGCCGTTGATTCGCTGGTCGGTGGTGGGCGTGGCGGCGGTCATGAGCTTGCTGGCGGCGACTACGCTGTGGGGCGACAGCCTGGCCCTGATGATGGGGCTGTTGTTTATTGGTTTTGGCTTTCTTGGCCTGCTATTGCCGGCGGCCGGGGTGTTGTCGTTAGAGGATCACGGTGCAGTGGCCGGTTCTGCGTCTGCACTGCTGGGCGCGATCCAGATGGTCACGGCGGCTGTGGCGATGACCTTGGTGGGCGTGTTTGCCGATCATACCCCGGCGCCAATGTTGATCGGTATCGCGCTATGTGCGCTCGCCGCGATGCTGACCACCTGGTGGACGCTGCGGCGCTTACCGGCTCATTTGGCTTCAAGCGCCCCGCCCTCCTCCTGAGTATGGTTGTAGCAGCCAACGGTAACCACGATGCGAAGCGAGTCGCTCTTGATCTTGCCGTTGCTCTGCTTTTGATCTTGATCTCAGGCGCCCCGTTAAACCACGCTGGCCGAACGCAGGCTTGAATTCGTGGGTAACCCGGCAGGACGCCGGGTTAGCCGTCCTGGGCCAAGGATGGCCCATGACGGCGGCCCACGGATTCAAGCCGGAGTGAGGGCACACCGAGCCCAGGCGAGGTGCCGAGTGGTGGGGCAAGAGCGTTTTGCTTACTTTTGCGCTTTTCAAAAGTGAGCCGCCGTCAGGGCGGAACCCTAAGTAGCCGTTACCGCAGCAATGGATATATACCCAATCCAACTGTGTCGCCTGCCAGGCCGCCTTCGCGAGCAAGCCCGCTCCCACAGTTGGATCGCGGGGTGTCAGATAGGCGTCGGCTGGCAGGCCGTCATCGCAGGCAAGCCAGCTCCCACATGTCCCCGCCGCCTACAAATCAAACCGATCCACCGCCCGCCGCCGCTCATTGTCGTCACGCACGTCATAGCTGGCAGTGGTCTGGATATTGGTGTGATGCGCCAACTTCTGCGCAATCGACAAATCATGCTCCTCGATCACCCGCGTGATAAACGAACGACGGAAATCATGGGGCATGATCTTGACACCCACCTGATCACCACGCTGGCGCGCGATGTAGTAAATCGCATGCTTGGTAATGCGTTCCCGGGTGATATGGCTGCCTCGACGGATGCGGTTGAACAGGAAGCTATCGTCCTGCTCACCTTCCTTGAGCTGCTCGCGACGAAACGCCAGCCAGGCCTGAAGTTTGGCAAACGCCCAGTCCGGCGCGTACTTGACGAGTTCTTTGTTGCCCTTGCCGATCACGCGCAAGCTGCGCTCGTCAAAGTTGATCTGCGCCAAGTCCAGGTTGACCGACTCCGACTTGCGCATGCCCGAGCCATATAACAGGCCGATCACTGCGGCATCCCGCAGGCCCTGGGGCCGAGGGTCGGCGGCGCAGACGTCGAGCATCTCGCGGATCAAGGTGCGGCGCAGGTTGCGGCCCTGGCCCAGGCGCGTGCCTGGTGTGGCCTTGACCGAGCGCATCTTCAACAGGTGGTCCTGGCTGATCAAGCTCATGCGCCACGCTTCATTCATCACCCCGCGCACCGCATTCACATACAGCGACGAGGTGTTCGGCGCAAAGCCGTCCTCGCGCAAGGCAGCCACCAGTGCGATAACGTGTTCGGGCTGCAGCAGGTGCCAGTCAATCTCTTCGAGATTGAGGTCTTCGAAACCCAGGCGGTCGGCGGCATCCTGCAGCACGTAGCGCATGGTCAGTTGGCTGGAAGGCGCCAGGCGGGTGAGATAAAGGGTCAGCGGGTTGCAAATGGACTCGGTCAAGGTAGATCAGCCTTTGGATTAAATACACCGACCAACTATTTGATTAGTCGATGTATTTAGTGGGTTGGCGAAGGCCGAGTCTAACCCAGGACCGGCCCTGGCACAAAATCACGGGGCTGTATCGTCGTCCTCGCTGGCTGCCTGGGGTTGGGCCAGGGACTGGCTCCAGTCGGCGTCCTGTTGCTGCATCAGCGCGAACCACTGCTGGCGCATAAAGGAAAGGTAACTGTCCGGTGCCTTGGCAAAGTCCTTCTCGTCGCCATAGCAGCCCGGCAGTGGCAGTTCGGTGCCCTGCTCCTTGTATTGGCTGACCAACGCTTGCTGCGCAGTGACGCTGCAGTCAGTAGGCAGTGGCATACCGCGCAAGGCGCCCGCGTCCTCGTCCCACCAACTGGCGCCCACGCGGTCAAGGCCACGCAGACGATACTTCTCGGACTTGCCGACATGCATGATCAGCTTGAATTCGTTGGGACTGACGTCACTGGTGCAAGCGCGTGAATAGCCGACGGTAGCCTGGGTATTGCCATCGCCCAGCAGGTCGGTGACCTTGGTTGCTGCCCGGTCAAAGCGCAGCCCGGCGTCGAACTCGCAGTGCTGCACATCGTCATACAGCATCCACACGCGCTTGGGGCGCTCGCCACTCAGCACGTACTGCGCCGCGTAGACAAAGGCCGATTGGGTACCATCGTCATCGCGCTCACCGACTTGCTCGGCGAGTACCAGCAGGTTTTTGCCCTGGCGGTCATCCCAGGTATACGCGGCGACTTGCTTGCCGCGCACTTCCACCCCTTCCGGCACCTGCGCCAGAGGCGTCAGCGCAACGCCCTGATCGGCCCGCACGCTGGTGACACAGGCCACCGTCATCAACAATCCCATCAGCACGGGCCGCAATGGGCCGCGCAAAAGCTGCACGCTATTCATCCGAGTACCCTGGCAAGAGAGGGCTTACTTTACCGGCACTTGAGCGCCAATGCAGAGAAGATTGTTGAAGGGCGCGCATTGGCCTGATCGCCTCGCTCAAATTGAACCAAGCGCCCTGCACGAAGCTCCGATATCGCCCTGTGAGGCTTACCTGTAACGCCTTGATTACTTAGCTGAACCCTAGCTGTCTGCCTGTCAAATAAACGAGTTTTTCATCCGCCTTTCATATTCGTTGCACATTTTTGCGCTTAACCTTGTAGGCAACACTTAAGAGCAATCCGTGGATTATCGACTAACCTATTGAAAACGCATCATCTTTGGCCCCGTTTTGTAACCTGCGGGCTGTAGTTTTGCCCAATGAACGCTGCTGTTTTCACGCTTGAAGTCGCTTTAGCCCGAGGTCATGAATCTTTGAAACCCTACCCTATTCATTGCGTGTCGATCGTTATCCCGGTCTACAACGAACAAGAAAGCCTGCCTGAGTTGCTGCGTCGCACCACGGCAGCCTGCAAGCAACTGGCTTACGAATACGAAATCATCCTGGTGGATGACGGTAGCCGCGACAATTCGGCCCAACTGCTCGAAGACGCCGCCGCCGAAGACGGCAGCAATGTGGTGGCGGTGATCCTTAACCGCAACTACGGCCAGCACGCGGCGATCATGGCCGGCTTTGAACAGTGCCGTGGCGAAGTGGTGATCACCCTCGACGCCGACCTGCAGAACCCGCCGGAAGAAATCCCGCGCCTGGTCGAACAAGCCGCCCTGGGCTACGACGTGGTCGCCACCGTGCGCAATAACCGCCAGGACTCGGCCTTCCGCCGCTGGCCGTCGCGCTTGATCAACCTCGCCGTGCAGCGCTCTACCGGCGTGGCCATGACCGACTACGGCTGCATGTTGCGCGCCTACCGCCGCACCATCGTCGACGCCATGCTCGCCTGCCGTGAGCGCAGCACGTTCATTCCTATCCTGGCCAACGGCTTTGCCCGCCACACCACGGAAATCCTGGTGCACCACGCCGAACGTGAACATGGCGAATCCAAATACAGCGCCATGCGCCTGATCAGCCTGATGTTCGACCTGCTGACGTGCATGACCACCACGCCCTTGCGCCTGCTGTCCATCGTCGGCTTTAGCCTCGCGGCGCTCGGCGTGCTGTTTGCCTTTGCCCTGATTGTCATGCGCCTGGCGTTCGGCGCCGACTGGGCGGGTGATGGCCTGTTCGTGCTGTTTGCGGTGCTGTTCGTGTTCACCGGTGGCCAGTTCATCGGCATGGGCCTGCTGGGCGAATACCTGGGCCGCATGTACAGCGATGTACGCGCCCGCCCACGCTTCTTTATTGAAAAAGTGCTGCGCAACCAACCGGCAGCACCGGCTCCAGTCGTCGTGGTTGACGGCCTGGTGTCTTCCCATACGTCTACTTCTTCTTCGGATCAGGTCCAGTCATGAGTTCAAAAGCTGTTGTATTCGCCTACCACGATATTGGCTGCGCAGGCATTGAAGCGCTGCTCAGCGCCGGTTACGACATTGCCGCCGTGTTCACCCATGCCGATGACCCCAAGGAAAACAACTTCTACGGTTCCGTCGCCCAACTCTGCGCACGCAACGGCATCCCGGTACATGCACCGGAAGACGCCAACCACCCGCTGTGGATCGAACGCATTGCCAAGCTGAACCCGGAGTACATCTTCTCGTTCTACTACCGCAACCTGCTGAGCGAACCGCTATTGGCCACCGCTCGCAAAGGCGCGTTCAACCTGCACGGCTCGTTGCTGCCTAAATACCGTGGCCGCGCCCCGGCCAACTGGGTGCTGGTCAACGGCGAAACCGAAACCGGCGTGACCCTGCATCGCATGGTCAAGCGTGCCGATGCCGGCGCCATCCTGGCCCAGCAGCAAGTCACCATCGAACGCAGCGATACCGGCCTGAGCCTGCACGCCAAGCTGCGTGATGCAGCCGCTGCCCTGCTACGCGATGCCCTGCCACAGCTGGCCCAGGGCAAGCTGAGCGAAACCGCCCAGGACGAGAGCAAAGCCACCTACTTCGGTCGTCGCACCGCCGCCGATGGCAAGCTGGACTGGAAACAGCCCGCCGAGCAACTGTTCAACCTGGTGCGCGCAGTGACCCAGCCGTATCCGGGCGCCTTCTGCGCCGTGGGCGAGCACAAGCTGATCGTGTGGCAAGCCGATGTGGTCAAGGGCAACGAAGGTCTGGCGCCTGGCCGTGTAATCAGCGTCAACCCGCTGCGCATTGCCTGCGGTGAAGACTCCCTGGTGGTCAAGTTCGGCCAGCGCAACGAAAACGGCCTGTACCTGGCGGGCCCGTCCCTGGCCGATGAGCTGGGCCTGGTGGATGGCTCCGTACTGCGCGGCGCCGAGTCGGGCCGCAAGCCGCGCCGCACTCGCGTGCTGATTCTGGGCGTCAACGGTTTTATCGGTAACCACTTGTCCGAGCGCCTGCTGCGTGACGACCGCTACGAAGTCTATGGCCTGGACATCGGCTCCGACGCCATCGAGCGCCTGCGCAGCCACCCGAATTTCCATTATGTGGAAGGCGATATCAGCATCCACACTGAGTGGATCGAGTACCACATCAAGAAATGCGACGTGGTGCTGCCGCTGGTGGCCATCGCCACGCCGATCGAATACACCCGTAACCCGCTGCGCGTGTTCGAACTGGATTTTGAAGAAAACCTCAAGCTGGTGCGCTACTGCGTCAAGTACAACAAGCGCGTGATTTTCCCGTCGACCTCCGAAGTCTATGGCATGTGCCAAGACCAGTACTTCGACGAAGACACCTCCAACCTGGTGGTGGGCCCGGTCAACAAGCAGCGCTGGATCTACTCTGTCTCCAAGCAACTGCTGGACCGCGTGATCTGGGCCTACGGCGACAAGGGTCTGAAGTTCACCCTGTTCCGTCCGTTCAACTGGATGGGCCCGCGCCTGGACCGCCTAGACTCGGCGCGCATCGGCAGCTCCCGCGCCATTACCCAGCTGATCCTGAACCTGGTGGAAGGCACGCCGATCCGTCTGTTCGACGGTGGTGAGCAGAAGCGTTGCTTCACCGACATTGCCGACGGCATCGAAGCCCTGGCGCGCATCATTGATAACGACAATGGCGTGTGCGACGGCCAGATCATCAACATCGGCAACCCCGAAAACGAAGCCAGCATCCGCCAGTTGGGCGAAGAGCTGCTGCGTCAGTTCGAGGCTCACCCGCTGCGCCACAACTTCCCGCCGTTCGCTGGGTTCCGCGACGTCGAGAGCAAGGCGTTCTACGGCACCGGCTACCAGGACGTGGCGCACCGCAAGCCAAGCATCGAAAACGCCAAGCGCCTGCTGAACTGGGAGCCGAGCGTGCAGATGAGCGAAACCATCGGCAACACGCTCGATTTCTTCCTGCGTGAAGCCATGCTTGAAATTGCGGACAAAAAGTAATGCAGGCAGGTCTTCGCATCGACGTCGACACCTACCGCGGCACCCGTGAAGGTGTGCCACGGTTGCTCGACTCCCTGGCCGAAGCCGGGGTCAAAGCGACGTTCTTCTTCAGTGTCGGGCCGGACAACATGGGGCGCCACTTGTGGCGCCTGATCCGCCCGCAGTTTTTGTGGAAGATGCTGCGTTCCAACGCTGCCGGCCTGTATGGCTGGGATATCTTGCTGGCCGGTACCGCCTGGCCAGGCAAGCCGATTGGCCGCGACCTGGGGCATTTGATGCGCCAGGCCAAGGCCGCCGGGCATGAAGTCGGCCTGCACGCCTGGGACCACCATGGCTGGCAGGCCAACACCGGGCGCTGGAGCGAGGCACAGCTGGTCGAGCAGATTCGACGCGGCGTAGACACCTTGAGCGACATCCTCGGCGAGCGCGTCGACTGTTCAGCGGCCGCCGGCTGGCGTGCCGATGAGCGCGTGGTGCAAGCCAAGCAAAGCTTCAACTTTCGCTACAACAGCGATTGCCGGGGCACCAGCCTGTTTCGACCAACCTTGGCCGATGGCAGCGCGGGCACCCCACAAATTCCGGTAGACCTGCCGACCTTCGACGAAGTCGTCGGGCCGGTGGTGGCTGCCAACGATTTCAACCGCTTCATTCTTGATCGGTTCAGCGCGTCAAAGCTGAACGTCTATACGATCCACGCAGAAGTAGAAGGGATTCTGATGGCCAATGATTTTCGCCAGTTGCTCGCCCAGGCCGGGCAGCGCGGCATTGATTTCAAACCCTTGGGCGAGCTGTTGCCTGCGGATGCGACCACCCTGCCCCAGCAACAGCTGGTGCGCGGCGCCTTGAGCGGCCGCGAGGGTTGGCTGGGAGTGCAGCAGGCATGATCCGCCGCTGGGCGTTGCCCCTGCTCCTGCTGGCGTTCGCCGTGTTCTACCTGCTGCCGTTGGCCACCCATGGCCTGTGGATTCCCGATGAAACCCGCTATGCGCAAATCAGCCAGGAAATGCTGCTGACCGGCAAGTGGGCTGCGCCGCACTTCATGGGCATTCGCTACTTCGAGAAGCCCGCCGCAGGCTATTGGATGATTGCGCTGGGCCAGGCGATCTTCGGGCAGAACCTGTTTGGCGTACGGTTTGCCTCGGCCTTGAGTACCGGTTTGAGCATTCTGCTGGTGTATCTGGTGTCTCGCCGGTTGTGGAACGACCCGCAAAAGAGCCTGGTCAGCACGCTGCTCTACATGAGCTTCGTCAGCGTGGCCGCGCTGGGCGGCTATGCCAACCTGGACCCGCAGTTCACCTTCTGGGTCAACCTGACGGGCGTGGCCTTGTGGTTTTGTTTCGACAGCACCACCCGGCGTGCGCGCTTGTGGTCTTGGGCCTTGCTGGGCCTGGCGTGCGGCATGGGCTTCATGACCAAGGGCTTCCTGGCCTGGTTGCTGCCGGTGCTGGTCGCCCTGCCCTACGCCGTCTGGCAAAAACGTTTTGGTGAGTTGTGCAAGTTTGGCCCTGTTGCCGTGGTGGTAGCGATTGCTGTCAGCCTGCCGTGGGCGTTAGCTGTGCACCTGCAAGAGCCGGACTACTGGCATTTCTTTTTCTGGCACGAGCACATTCAACGCTTTGCCGGTGAAGACGCCCAGCACGCCGAACCCTTCTGGTATTACCTGCCGCTGCTGGTCGCGTTCGCGCTGCCGTGGGTCGCCGTTCTGCCGTCCGCGTTCAACCAGGCCTGGCTGCAACGGCGCGTGCCGAAAACCGCGTTCCTGCTGCTGTGGTTGTTGATGCCCCTGGCCTTTTTCAGCCTGGCCAAAGGCAAGCTGCCCTCCTACATCATGCCGTGCATGTTGCCCTTGGCCTTGCTGATGGGCTCGGCCTTGAGTGACAAACTGGCTCAAGGTCGCGGCCGCGTGCTACGCATCAATGGTTGGTTGAACCTGGCGATCGGTGTGCTGGTATTGCTGGCCCTCAGCTGGTTCCAGTTGAAGAAGCCGGTATACGAACCGGGTGAAGAGACCCTCAGCTTGGTGCTGGTGTTCATCTTCTTGTTCGGTTGGATCGTGGTCAATCTGCTGCAAGCGGCACGCCCGCTGAAATTGTGGGCCGCGCCGCTGATCGGCAGTGGCTTACTGGTGCTGCTGGTGCCTGCGGCGTTGCCTCATTCGGTGGTTTACAACAAGACCCCGGACCAATTCATCATCGATCACATCGACGAGTTGCAGCCCAGCGTTGCCCTGCTGAGCAACGACCTGGGCGCCGCCTCGGCGTTGTCCTGGCGCCTCAAACGCCCCGATATCACGCTGTACAACACCTCGGGTGAGGTCAAGTACGGCCTGGCTTACGAGGACACGGCGCCGCGCCTGGTCGACCGTAACCGCATCCAGTCATGGATGGCCGAAACCCGTCGTACCGGCGCGGTGGGCGTGGTGATGCGCGTCAATAGCACCGGTGAAAAGGAAGAACTCGCCCTGCTGCCTACCGACGGCAAGCGTTATGCGCAGGGCAAGATCGTGATCCTGATTTTCCCGCAGGTCGCGCCATGATCACCCTGCTGCTACTGCTCACGGCCTGCCTGCTCACGTGCATGGGCCAGGTCTCGCAAAAGTTTGCTGTGGAAAGCTGGCGCGGCGTGCCGGATGGCTGGACCTTGAAACTGCGCTCGCCGTGGTTGTGGTCGGCGCTGGTGTGCCTGGGCCTGGGCTTGCTGGTGTGGCTGCTGGTGTTGCAGCGTCTGGAAGTGGGCATTGCCTACCCCATGCTCAGCCTGAATTTTGTGCTGGTCACGCTGATGGCGCGCTTTGTGTTCCACGAGCCCATTGATGGCCGTCACTGGCTGGGTGTGGGGCTGGTGATTGCTGGCGTGGTCTTGCTGGGGCGTCAGGTATGAGCCGCGTGCGGGGTTTCGCCCTGGCCTTGGGCAGTGTCGGCCTGGTGAGTGGTGCCCAACTGGGCATGCGCTGGAGCATGACGCGCCTGCCCCTCCCCTCTGAATGGCTGGCCGCCTTCACGGATAACAGCGTCGACCTGGGTGCCCTTGGCGTGGTGATCCTGGCGATCATCGCCTATGCGCTGTCGATGCTGTGCTGGCTCGGCGCACTGAAGCACTTACCCCTGGGCCGAGCCTATTCGCTGCTCAGCATCAGTTACGCGTTGGTGTATTTGCTGGCCGCCAGCCTGCCAGTGTTCAACGAAAATTTCTCGCTTTCAAAAACCCTGGGGGTGGCCTTGGTCATCCTCGGTGTACTGGTTATCAACTCTCGTCGTGCTAGCACCTCAAGTCCCAGGAATACCCCATGAAAATCAGTGTATTTGGTAGTGGTTACGTTGGTCTGGTCCAGGCCACTGTATTAGCCGAAGTCGGTCACGATGTCATTTGCATGGACGTTGACAAGCACAAGGTCGAATCGCTGCAGAAGGGTCATGTGACCATCTTCGAGCCGGGCTTGGCAGCCATGGTCAAGGACAACCTGGAAAGCGGACGCCTGCGCTTTACCCACGATGAGAAACTCGCCGTCGAACACGGTGAAGTGCTGTTTATTGCCGTGGGCACGCCGTCGGATGAAGACGGTTCGGCCGACTTGAAATACGTGCTGTCGGTGGGTGATGCAGTTGCCCGCCACCGCGTGGCGCCGGTAATCCTGGTGGAGAAATCCACCGTACCGGTCGGCACCGGCGACACGTTGCGCGATCACATCCTCAATAACCTGCGCGCCGCCGGCCGTGAGCTGCAGTTCGATATCGTCTCCAACCCGGAATTCCTCAAGGAAGGCTCCGCCGTTGCCGACTGCCGCCGCCCGGACCGGATCATCATCGGCTGTGAGCGTGAAGAAGTACGTGACGTGATGCGCGACCTGTACGCGCCCTTCAACCGCAACCACGACCGCATCATCTTCATGGACCTGCGCAGCGCCGAACTGACCAAGTACGCCGCCAACTGCATGCTGGCCACCAAGATCAGCTTCATCAACCAGATCGCCGAACTGGCCGAACACCTGGGCGCCGACATTGAGTCGGTGCGCCTGGGCATTGGTGCCGACTCGCGCATCGGCTACCACTTTATCTACCCCGGCTGCGGTTATGGCGGCTCGTGCTTCCCCAAAGACATGCGCGCCCTGATCCATAGCGCCAAGCAGGCCAACTGCTCCAGCGACCTGCTCGAAGCGGTGGAAGCCATCAACCAGCGCCAGAAGAGCAAGCTGTTCGAGCGCATCAACGCGTTCTTCCAGGGCAACCTCAAGGGCAAGACGTTCGCCCTGTGGGGCCTGGCCTTCAAGCCCAACACCGATGACATGCGTGACGCCCCCAGCCGTGTGCTGATGGAAGCCCTGTGGGCCGCCGGCGCCAATGTGCGTGCCTTCGACCCGGAAGCCATGCAGGAAACCCAACGCATCTACGGCGACGACCCGCGCTTGATGCTGATGGGCACCCCGGAATCCACCTTGGGCGGCGCCGATGCGTTGATCGTGTGTACCGAGTGGCAGCAATTCAAGGCGCCGGACTTTGACCTGATTCACCAGCGCCTGAAAACCCCGGTGATCTTCGACGGCCGTAACCTGTACGACGGCGAACGCCTGGCGCGCAAAGGCTTCAAGTACTTCCCCATCGGCCGCGGCGACTCCTGCGAGTTACCGATCCCCCAGCAAAACTGGGTGGAACAGGTCAAGGACGCTTGCTAGGTGAACATCGCCTTACCGTCCGCGCAGCGTGCAACGATCCGTCATCAGTCGCTGGGGCTTGGGCTCTTGGCGCTGGTGCTGTTTATCGCCGGCAACTGGCACCAGGCGATCATCGGCTTCGATTCGCGCTTCGTGCTGTTTGCCCAGGAAATGTTGCGCCATGGGCCAAGCTTCTTCCCCACCACCTATGGCCAGCCGTACGCCGATTACCTGGCGACGTCGACCCTGCTGACGTGGCTGCTGTCGTTGCCCTTGGGCCAGGTCACCAGCCTGACGGCGTGGCTGCCCACGGCGGCGGCGTCGGCGCTGATCGTGGTGCTGGTCTATCGCCTCACCGCGCCCTACTCGCCGCGTTGGGGCCTGCTGAGCATTGCGATGCTGCTGCTCAGCAGTACCTTCATCAGCGAAACCCGCGCAGTATCCCTGGATCAGATGCTCGCCGCCGTGGCGTTGGCGGTGTTCTACCTGGGCTATGCCCATGACCATTTCGCCGCTGCAAAGCGCCTGCATTGGGTGTTTTTGCTGCTGCTGTTGGGGTTTGCCATTCGTGGGCCGATTGGCCTGGTGATCCCTACGGGCGTGTTGTGCAGCTACTACCTGATCAACCGCCAGTGGCGCCAGCTGTTCAGCTTCGGGCTGCTGGCACTGGCGCTGCTGGCGGCGTGCGTCGGCCTGTTGCTGCTGCTGGCCAAGCTCAGCGGTGGCGAAGACTTCATGCATGACGTGATTCGCATGCAGTTCCTGGGGCGCATGGATGGCAGTGAAGGCTCCGGCGGCGTGCTGTATTACTTCACCAGCTCTTTGGGCAATTACGCCCTGGCCTATCCACTGGCATTGTTAGTGCTGCTGGCGGTGCTGATGGGCGGTCGACGCGCGCCGGACCCGGCCTTGAAGCTGGTGCTCTACTGCGCAGCAGCGGGTGTGCTGGTGATGCTGGGGCTGTCGGTGCCCCAAGCCAAGAAAGCGCGTTATATCCTGCCGATGTTGCCGATGGCTGCGATCATTGCCGCTTACCCCTTCCAGGCCACGCAAGGGCGGCTGTTTGCCTGGCTGCGCGCCTTGATGCTGGGCATCTGGACGCTCTTGCCAACGCTGCTGGTCATTGGCCTGGTGGTGGCGCGGCGGCGTTACCCGGAGCCGCTGGCCGACCTGGTGCTGATCTTCGTCGTGCTGGGTGTGCTGCAGGTGCTGGCCCTACTGGCATTGTTCCGCTCGCGGCTGCGCACCTACGGGCCCGCCCTGGCCGCCGTGCTCGCCCTGTGGAGCACCTACATCATGGTGGTCGAACCGCTGGAACGTCAGGTGTACGACACCCGCACCTTCAGCCTCGCCGTCAAGGCGCACGTTCAGCAGCAACCGGCGCCGCTGGTGTTGCATGCACTGGGCAAAGACGCGAAAGCCATCAAGTTCATGGTCAACTTCGATTGCGACAAGGTGCCGTTGTTTACTCAGCTGCCCGCCGAATTGAAACCCGTCCAGGCGCCGGCATGGATAGTGATGAGCCAGGCCGACTTCCAGGCGCTGGACGATCCGCGCCTGCGCTCAATCACGCCGACGCTCACGGCAGCGTTCGACAAAACCCCCTATGTGTTGCTGCATTTGGCAAAAACCTCGACGCCCTGAGTGCTTTTCCGGCTGCATTGTAAGAAAGAACGCCCACTCCTCCACGAGTGGGCGGCTTTCATCATAGGTACCAAGAAAGTGCCTACATTTGTTTGCGTAATGGCTGGTGCACTTTCCCTTCCGGTGCTCGGAGCCCAACTGTAGACTCGCTGCCACGTGCACTCACTATCTACCACCCGACCGTCAGGACCAACCTGTAGCGCTTGGGTCAGGGCACTTCACAACAACAAGGACGTTGTAGGCTGCCCGCGCGCGATGGCTTACTTCATTGAGAGGACAATGCCGTGCGAGATGACCTGTTAACCGTACCTTTACCCAGGCTGGATCGTTTGATGGCGTTGCGTGACGCACTGGTGGCGTTGAAGGGGCCGCTGGCCGACGATCCCAGGCTGCGCGAAGACCTGCAAGAGCGCCTGTTCAATGAAGAAACCCACAGTCGCGTGCTGGGCAAGATCAACCCAACGACGGCCACAGCCACCGGGCCGATCACCTACGGCGACGCCTTTTAACTGCATTTGTTTTGCATTTAACCTTCATTAATATGCAGTAGCGCCCCTGGATCAAGCGCGGCACACTGCACAGGTTCCTTCCCCCAATGTTGGAACCTTCAAAGGGCTGTTCCGGGAAACCAGGCAGGCCTTTTTTTTCGCCCGCCGTTTATGGACCGTCTTTCAATGCTCGCTCGCTGGTTACCCGCTGCAATCAACACCCGTCCCGCCGAATGGAGCCGTGCAGCCATCGGCATGGCCCTGGGCACGCTATTGAGTGTCTGGGCTTGTGCCCAAGTATTCGGCATGGAGGTGGCCCTGCACCTGCTCGGCCCTCTGGGTGCCTCGGCGGTGCTGTTGTTTGCCGTGTCATCGGGTGCGCTGGCCCAACCCTGGTCGATCATCGGCAGTTACCTGTGTGCAGGCGTCGTGGCGCTGCTGGTCGCCCGCGTCCTGGGGCGCACCTTGGGCAGCGCGTGCCTGGCGGCGGGTATGACAGTGGTCCTCATCTGCTGGCTACGCTGCCTGCACCCGCCGGCCGGTGGGCTGGCCATGACCCTGGTGCTGGCCGATCCGGCATCTGTCGCCCTTGGCTGGTACGAACTGGCGCCGGTGATGCTCGGCGCTGGCGCCCTGCTCGCCTGTGCGCTGGCCTATAACAACGCCACGCGTACGCGTTACCCCAAGGGGCTTGCCGAGCCTGCACCGGTTATCCTGGGCACTGCCACCGCCGTCAGCGAGCCGAGCATCACGGCAGCCGACCTCAAGCTGGCGCTGGCCGAGATGGAGCAGTTCTACGACGTCGAACCGACAGAGCTGGAGCAACTGATCCACGCCGCCGAGGGCCATGCCCGGCGTCGCAGTATCGGCGAGGTTCTGGCCAGCCGGGTGGTTTGACCGGCACTGCATAAATGCAACAACGACCTGCACGATTCCGGGTTGTACGGGGCAAATTTGCACTGGTACGATCACAAGAGAGTTCACCCGTGAACATCTTGATAAAGACAATAAAAGCAGGGAGTTAGAGATGACTGCTCAGGTTTCATCCCAAGCAAGCCACGCCGAGGTCCAGCAGGACGCTGTTCTGGCACAGGTGCGTAACCATATCGGCCACCTCACCCTCAACCGCCCCGCCGGCTTGAACGCCATCACCTTGGACATGGTCCGCCAGTTAACCGCGCGCTTGCAGGCCTGGGCCGTCGACCCCGAGGTCTACGCCGTGGTACTGCGCGGCGCCGGCGAGAAAGCATTTTGCGCTGGCGGCGACATCCGTTCGCTGTACGACAGCTTCAAGCAAGGCGACACCCTCCACCAGGATTTCTTCGTCGAGGAATATGCCCTCGACTTGGCCATTCACCACTACCGTAAACCCGTACTGGCATTGATGGACGGCTTCGTCCTCGGCGGTGGCATGGGCCTGGTGCAAGGCGCAGACCTGCGGGTGGTTACCGAACGCAGCCGCCTGGCGATGCCGGAAGTGGCCATCGGGTACTTCCCGGATGTGGGCGGCAGCTATTTTCTCTCGCGTATTGCTGGCGAGCTGGGCACTTATCTTGGGGTGACCGGGGTGCAGATTCGCGCAGCGGATGCCTTGTATTGTGGGCTGGCAGACTGGTACATCGACAGCGCCAAGCTGGTTGAGCTGGACCAGAAACTCGACGGCCTGCAATGGCACGACTCGCCGCTCAAGGACTTGCAAGGCGCACTCGCCAAGCTCGCCGTACAGCAACTGCCCGACGCCCCGTTGGCGGCCTTGCGCCCGGCCATTGACCATTTCTTCGGGTTGCCGGACGTGCCCAGCATCGTCGAGCAACTGCAACAAGTCACCGTGGCCGATAGCCATGACTGGGCGTTGACCACCGCCAACCTCATGCAGACCCGCTCGCCCCTGGCCATGGCCGTGACCCTGGAGATGCTGCGCCGTGGCCGCCACTTGCCACTGGAACAGTGCTTTGCCCTCGAACTGCACCTGGATCGCCAATGGTTCGAGCGCGGCGACCTGATCGAAGGGGTTCGCGCCCTGATCATCGACAAGGACAAGACTCCGAAGTGGAACCCACCCACCCTCCATTTGCTGGATGCCAGCCATGTCGAGAGCTTCTTCCGCGACTTCGTGCAGATTGGGAAATAAGCCATGCAAGATCTTGAATACACTGAAGAACAAGTGATGATCCGCGACATGGCCCGCGATTTTGCCCGTGGCGAAATCGCCCCCCATGCCCAAGCCTGGGAGAAAGCCGGCTGGATCGACGACGCCCTGGTGGCGAAGATGGGCGAGCTGGGCCTGCTGGGCATGGTGGTGCCGGAAGAATGGGGCGGCACCTATGTCGACTACGTCGCCTACGCCCTGGCCGTGGAGGAAATCTCCGCCGGTGACGCTGCGACGGGCGCGCTGATGAGTATCCATAATTCAGTGGGTTGTGGGCCGATCCTCAACTACGGCACAACCGAGCAGAAAAACACCTGGCTGGCAGAACTCGCCAGTGGCCAAGCCATCGGTTGCTTCTGCCTGACCGAACCCCAGGCCGGTTCCGAGGCCCATAACCTACGCACCCGTGCCGAGTTGCGTGACGGGCAATGGGTCATCAATGGCGCCAAGCAGTTCGTCAGCAATGGCAAGCGCGCCAAGCTGGCCATCGTGTTCGCCGTGACCGACCCGGAACTGGGCAAGAAAGGCATTTCGGCGTTCCTGGTACCGACTGATACCCCAGGTTTCGTGGTCGACCGCACCGAGCACAAGATGGGCATCCGTGCGTCAGACACCTGCGCGGTCACGCTCAACCAATGCAAGGTTCCTGAAGCCAACCTGCTGGGTGAGCGCGGCAAGGGCCTGGCCATCGCCCTCTCCAACCTGGAAGGCGGACGCATCGGCATCGCCGCCCAGGCCCTAGGCATTGCCCGCGCCGCGTTTGAAGCCGCGCTGGCCTACGCCCGTGATCGGGTGCAGTTCGACAAAGCGATCATCGAACACCAGAGCGTGGCCAACCTGCTGGCCGACATGCAAACCCAACTCAACGCTGCGCGCCTGCTGATCCTCCACGCCGCACGCCTGCGCACCGCCGGCAAACCCTGCTTGTCCGAAGCCTCCCAGGCCAAGCTGTTCGCCTCGGAAATGGCCGAACGAGTCTGCTCCAAGGCAATGCAGATCCATGGTGGGTATGGGTATTTGGAGGATTACCCGGTGGAGCGCTACTACCGGGATGCACGGATCACGCAGATTTACGAAGGCACCAGCGAGATTCAGCGGATGGTGATTGCCAGGGAGTTGAAAAACTACCAGCTCTGACGGACACCACACCATCGCCTTCTGTAGGAGCGAGCTTGCTCGCGAAAAACGTCAGCGATAACGCGTGCTTGCTGACTGACCGCGGCGTCTGTGAGCTTTTCGCGAGCAAGCTCGCTCCTACAAAAATGCCTTGACCGTCTGGCATTATGGCTTGCCTGCGATGCAGACACCTCGGTACATCAGGGTACCAATCAACGGTAACCACGATGCGAAGCGAGCCGCTCTTGCTCTTGCTCTGCTTTTGATCTGCTCTTGATCTTAGGCGCCCCGTCAAACCACGCTGGCCGGAATTCGACAGGGATTTGGGGGGTAAACCGGCAGGGATGCCGGTTTAGCCGCCCCGCGCCATGGATGGCGCGTGGCGGCGGCCCCCCAAATCACTGGCGGATTACGGGCACACCGAGCCTAGGCGAGGTGCCGAGTGGTGGGGCAAGAGCGTTTTGCTTACTTTTGCGCTTTTCAAAAGTAAGACGCCGTCAGGGCGGAACCCTAAGTGGCCGTTACCTAAATAACGGATATGTACTCAGTCCAACTGTGTTGACTGCCAGGCCACCTTCGCGAGCAAGCCCGCTCCCACAGTAGGATCGCGGGGGTATCAGGTAGATAGGTGTCGGCTGGCAGGCCGCCATCGCAGGCAAGCCAGCTCCCACAGTTGGATCGTTGGGGTGTCAGGTAGCTAGGTGTCGGCTGGGAGACCCCCATCGCAGGCAGGCCACACCCCCCACCAGGTTACTTATCCTTGAATTCCGGCGCCCGCTTGGCCACAAACGCGGCCATGCCTTCCTTCTGGTCCTGGGTCGCAAACGCCGCATGAAACACCCGACGCTCAAAACGCACGCCTTCAGACAGGCTGACTTCAAACGCACGGTTCACACTTTCCTTGACCATCATGCTGATCGGCACGGATTTACCGGCGATCAGGGTAGCTACTTTCAGCGCCTCGTCCAGCAGCTCATCGGCGGGCACGATGCGCGCCACAATCCCGCAGCGCTCGGCCTCTACCGCGTCGATAAAGCGCCCGGTCAGGCACATCTCCATGGCCTTGGCCTTGCCCACCGCACGGGTCAGGCGCTGGGTGCCGCCCATGCCTGGCAGCACGCCCAGGTTGATTTCCGGCTGGCCGAACTTGGCGGTGTCGCCGGCAAGGATAAAGTCACACATCAGGGCCAGCTCGCAGCCGCCGCCCAGAGCGAAACCATTCACGGCGGCAATGATCGGCTTGCGGCGGTTGGCCACACGGTCGCTGTCGCTGAACAGGTCGTCCATATAGATCTGCGGGTAGGTCAGCTCGGCCATTTCCTTGATGTCGGCACCGGCCGCGAAGGCTTTTTTCGAACCAGTCAGCACGATGCAGCCAATTTCCGGGTTGGCTTCCAGGCTGTCCAGCGCCTGGTTCAGCTCGCTGACCAGTTGCGCATTCAAGGCGTTCAGTGCGCTGGGGCGGTTAAGCGTGATCAGCCCGACACGGCCCTGAACGTCAAGCAGGATGGTTTCGTAACTCATGTCTCGGCTCCTTAAAGATTGCGTGAGATGACCATGCGTTGAATATCGCTGGTGCCTTCGTAAATCTGGCAGACCCGCACATCACGGTAGATCCGCTCCAGGGGGAAGTCGTTCAGGTAACCGTAACCGCCCAAGGTTTGCAAGGCGGCCGAGCAGACTTTCTCGGCCATTTCCGAGGCAAACAACTTGGCCATGGACGCCTCCACCAGCGCCGGCTTGCCGCTGTCACGCAGGGCGGCGGCGTAATGCACCATCTGCCGGGCGACGGCGATCTGGGTGGCCATGTCGGCCAGGCGAAAGGCGACGGCTTGGTGTTCGATCAGCGGCTTGCCAAAGCTTTCACGTTCACGGGCATAGTCGCGGGCCGCTTCGAAGGCGGCGCGGGCCATGCCCACCGACTGGGAGGCAATGCCCACGCGGCCGCCTTCCAGGTTGGCCAGGGCGATTTTATAACCTTCGCCCTCCTCGCCCAGGCGGTTGGCCACCGGCACTTTCACGTCTTCAAACAGGATCTGGCAAGTGTCCGAGGCATGTTGCCCCAGCTTGTCTTCCACCCGCGCCACGGTGTAGCCCGGCGAATCGGTGGGCACGATAAACGCGCTGATTCCGCGCTTGCCCGCAGCCGGGTCGGTGACCGCAAACACAATCACGATCCCGGCGTTTTGCCCGGAGGTGATGAACTGTTTGCAGCCGTTGAGTACATAGTGGTCGCCTTCAAGGCGTGCACGGGTTTTCAGGCTGCTGGCATCGGAACCGGCCTGGGGTTCGGTCAGCGCAAAAGCACCCAGCATAGCGCCGCTGGCCAAGGGTGTGAGGAACTGATCTTTCTGCTGGTCATTGCCAAACTTGAGGATCGGCACGCAACCCACCGAGTTGTGCACGCTCATGATCGTGGAGCAGGCGCCGTCGCCCGCGGCGATTTCTTCCAGGGCCATGGCGTAGGCCAGGTAGCCGGTGTCGCAACCGCCCCACTGTTCTGGCACCAGCATGCCGAAAAAGCCCAGTTCGGCCATTTCCGCGATGGCCTCCTTGGGAAAGCGATGCTCGCGGTCCCACTCGGCGGCGAAGGGTTTCAAACGTTCCTGGGCAAATTGCCGGGCGGCGTCGCTGATTTGCAGTTGTTCGTCATTGGGCAACATAGGTCATCCTCAATACAGGCATTCAACGGCCATCGCCGTGGCTTCACCGCCGCCAATGCAGATGGCGGCGACACCACGCTTGAGCCCCTTCTGGCGCAGGGCCGCGAGCAATGTCACCAGGATGCGTGCGCCAGAGGCACCAATGGGGTGGCCCAATGCACAGGCGCCGCCGTGCACGTTGACCTTGTCGTGGGGAATCTCCAGCTTGCTCATGGTCACCAGGCTGACCACGGCGAAGGCCTCGTTGATTTCGAACAGGTCCACTTCGTCGAGGCTCCAGCCGGTCTTGCTCATCAGCTTGCGGATCGCTCCCACCGGCGCCACCGGAAACAGCCCAGGCTCATCGGCAAACGCGGCATGCCCGTGGATCACCGCCAAAGGCTTGAGGCCGCGCTTGAGCGCCTCGGACTCACGCATCAACAACAACGCCGCGGCGCCATCGGAAATCGAGCTGGAGTTGGCCGCTGTCACTGTACCGCCGTCGCGGAACGCCGGTTTCAGGCTGGCAATCTTGTCCAGCTTGGCTTTCGGCGGTTGCTCATCGTGCAGGATGGTTTTTTGTTCCTTGCCCACGGTGACCTGCACCGGGACGATTTCGCTGGCAAAGCTGCCGTGGGTGATGGCCTCCTGTGCGCGGGTCAGGGAGGCAATGGCGAACGCGTCCTGGGCTTCACGGGTAAAACCGTTGTGCTCGGCGCAGTCCTCGGCAAAGGTGCCCATCAGGCGGCCCTTGTCGTAGGCGTCTTCGAGGCCGTCGAGGAACATATGGTCAAGCACCTTGCCGTGGCCCATGCGGTAACCGCTGCGCGCGCGGTCCAGCAGGTACGGGGCGTTGGACATGCTTTCCATGCCGCCGGCGATTACCACATCGACGCTGCCAGCGCGCAGCGAATCGTGGGCCAGAATCGTCGCTTCCATGCCGGATCCGCACATTTTGTTGAGGGTGGTGCAGCGCGTGCCCTTGTCCAACCCGGCGCCCAGGGCGGCCTGGCGGGCAGGCGCTTGCCCAAGCCCGGCGGGCAGTACACAGCCAAACAGGACTTCGTCGACGGCATCGGTGGCGATACCGGCACGCTCGACCGCCGCACGAATGGCGGCAGCGCCCAGCTGCGGCGCGGTCAGGCTTTTAAGGTCGCCCTGAAACCCGCCCATGGGCGTGCGCACGGCGCTGACAATCACAATAGGGTCGTTCATAGCCATTGCTCCTTATTTGGCCGCCATGCGCAAGGCACCGTCGAGACGGATCACCTCGCCATTGAGCATGCTGTTTTCAATAATGTGGCGTACCAGCGCGGCATATTCGGCGGGTTTGCCCAGGCGTGGTGGGAACGGCACACCGGCAGCCAGGGACTCACGCACCTCTGGGGTCATGCCGGCCATCATTGGCGTTTCGAAAATGCCCGGTGCGATGGTCATCACGCGGATGCCAAAGCGCGCCAGTTCCCGTGCGGCAGGCAAGGTGAGGCTGGCAATCGCGCCCTTGGAGGCGGCATACGCAGCCTGGCCAATCTGCCCATCGAAGGCCGCCACCGAGGCGGTATTGATGATCACGCCGCGTTCGCCGTCGGCATTCGCCTCGGTTTCAGCGATCGCCGCAGCGGCCAGGCGCAGCAGGTTGAAGCTGCCGATCAGGTTGACGTTGATCACCTGGGCAAAGTTTGCCAGGCCATGCGGGCCATTCTTTCCGAGGATCTTCTCGCCACGCACCACACCCGCGCAGTTGACCAGGCCATGCAAGCCACCAAATGCGTCTACCGCTGCCTTCACCGCTGCTTCTGCAGCGGCTTCCTGGCTGATGTCCGCCACGGCACTGCGGGCGTTGTCGCCCAGTTGCTGGGCCTTGGCGGCCACGGCGTCGGCGTTCAAGTCCACCAGCATCACCTTGGCACCCGCGGCAATCAGCATTTCAGCGGTGGCCGCGCCGAGGCCCGACGCGCCGCCGCTGACCAGGAATACTTTGTTTTCAATCTGCATCGTTGTTTCCTTTTAAAGAGATCAAGCCACGGCCGCCTGGGCCTTGGCTATTTCCTGATTGCGCAAAATAAAGCGTTGCAGCTTGCCGCTCGGGGTCTTGGGCAAGTCGCTGACAAATTCGATTTCCCGTGGGTAGGCATGGGCGGCCAGGCGCTGGCGCACATGCAGGCGCAGCTCTTCGGCCAACTCGGGGGTGGCGCGGTATTGCTCGCTGATCACCACAAAGGCTTTGACCAGCTCGGTGCGCTCCGGGCAAGGCTTGCCGACCACCGCCGCCTCGACCACCGCAGGGTGTTCGACCAACGCGCTTTCCACGTCGAAGGGGCCCACGCGATAGCCGGACGTAGTGATCACGTCGTCGCTGCGCCCGACAAAGCTGATGCTGCCGTCCGGGTTCAGCTCCACGGTGTCGCCGCTGAGGTAGTACTTGCCAACAAACGCCTTGGTCTTCACGCCGTCGTATCCGGCGAACCAGCACATCGGCGATTGCTCACGGTCGATGGCCAGAATGCCAGGCTGGCCGGCCGGCAGCTCCTGGTGGTTGTCATCCAGCACCACGATGCGATGCCCAGGCGAGGCAAAACCCGCCGAACCCACGTGCACCGGATGCGCCAGGCCGTGGTGGTTGCACAGCACCATACCCAGTTCGGTCTGGCCGTAATGGTCGTGGATGGTCACGCCCAGGTTGTCGGCGAACCAGCGAATCACCTCCGGGTTCAACGGCTCGCCGGCGCTGCTGACGATGCGCAGCTTGCCCTTGATCGAACGCGCGAACTGTTCGCCACCGGCAATCAGCAGGCGATACGCCGTGGGCGAACCGGTCAGGTTGGTGATTGCGTATTTATTGATCACCCGGCAGGTGCTTTCCAGGGTGAACGGGCCATCGTAGAAGGTGATCGGGTGCCCCATGGACAACGGCCCGGTCACGCCGAAATAGATGCCATAGGCCCAGCCAGGGTCTGCGACGTTCCAGAACGCGTCTTCGGGGCGCAAGTCCATGGCGTCGCGCATGTAGCCCTGGAACGCGACGATGGCCTTGAGCGGCACCGACAGCGCCTTGGACGGGCCGGTGGTGCCCGAGGTGAACATCAGCAGGAACGGCTCCTCTGCGCCCAGCAGCACCGGCTCGCAGTAAGAAGAGTAATTGGGCAGTTCGGCCCAGAAGCTGTAATCGCCACGCACGATGCCTTCGCCCTTGGCCCCGGCCACCGTGACGATGGTCGGGCAGTCGGCGACTTCAGCCAGCTTTGCGCGGTTCACTGCATCGGTGACCACCAGCGCTGCACCGGAACTGTTCAAGCGGTGTTCAATCGCCTTGGGACCGAACGCGGTAAACAGTGGCTGATAGACCGCGCCGATGCGCCACGTCGCCAACACCACCACCAGCAATTCGGCGGTACGCGGCAGCAGGCCCGCCACCTTGTCACCGCGCTTGACGCCCCGGGCCAGCAGGAAGTTGGCAAAACGCGCGGCCTGCTCCTGCAGTTCGGTAAAGGTCGAGGTGGCGCTACGCCCGTCCTTGCCTTCCCAGAACAACGCGATACGCCCCGGCAGTGCGTGACGGTCACAACACTCCACACAGGCATTGAGCGCTTGCAGATCGCCGGCCAGTGCGGCGTCGACGGTGTGCTGGTAATCAAACTCGGTGGTGGCAGCCAAATACTCACGCATCGCTTTCTATCCTTCTGTGTTTTTATTTTCAGGACATTTTCAACTTGATAAAACTGCTGAAATAGTCGCTCCAGAGCGGCGCAGCGGCAATGGTCAAAGCTTTCAACTTGGCTGACTGGTTTGGCCATGGCTATCTGTAGGAGCGAGCTTGCTCGCGAAAAACTCACAGGCGCCGCGTTTAATCAGAATGCGCGCGTTATCGTTGCCGTTTTTCGCGAGCAAGCTCGCTCCTACAAAGAGTCATTGAGTCGACTGATCAGACGGTCGATCCAAGTGATTGGACGCTCCGGGTGCCAGCTTCTACCCTGATGATCTGCGCCGCCACAGAAGCCCGCCATGATCGTTCGCCCCAAACCCAACGTACTGGGTATCCTGTTCTCCCTCAAAGGCTCCATTGCCAAGCGCATTGCCTGGCGCAGTCTGCTGGTCACGCTGTTGGCCTCGGTCATCGTGCTGGTGGAAACCCTGCACCCCGCCTATTTTTCCAAGGTCAACGCTACGCCCTTCACCTTGTTGGGCTTGTCGCTGTCGATCTTCATGAGTTTTCGTAACAACGCCTGTTATGACCGTTGGTGGGAGGGCCGCAAGCAACTGGGGCAAATGGTCATTGACGTGCGTTCGCTGATTCGCGAGACCCAGGTGCTGGGGGACACCGCCGAGCGTGCTGGCCTGCTGCGCGGCCTATGTGGTTTTGCCCATGGTTTGGTCGCGCATTTGCGTCATGAAGATCAAGCCCGGGCGATACACCCTTGGATCACCGTGCCAGCCAGCCACCCCAACCTGTCGGACAGCGTGCTGCAAACGGTCGGTGCGCGCTTTTCGGTCCTGGCCCAACAGGGTGTGATCAGCGAATGGCGCTACACCCAGCTGGAAAGCCGGTTGGTCAGCCTGAGCCAGGTGCAGGCGGCGTGTGAGCGGATCAAGACCACGCCACTGCCCTTCCCCTACACCCTGCTGTTGCACCGCACCATCTACCTGTTCTGCATCCTGCTGCCGTTCGCCATGGCCGAGCCACTGGGCTGGTTGACGCCGGTGTTCACTGCGATCGTCAGCTACACCTTCTTTGGCCTGGATGCTATTGGCGACGAATTGGAGGACCCTTTTGGCTTCGACGAAAACGACTTGCCGTGTGACGCCATCCTGCGGACATTGGAGCGTGAGATTCTCGCAGCCCTGGGTGAAGTCAACCTGCCGCCTGCGTTGGAACCAGCGGACTACGTGCTGACCTGACGCAAGTTTGACACTCGCCGTGCGCTGACCGAAGCTGTCCACTTTTAGCTGCCCAAGCTTTCGGACGCCTGCATGTCAAAGTCACGCCGTTACTCCATCATCGGCCTGTGCGCCCTGTTGCTGATCGTACTGATCATCTGGTTTTTCTCCCGCACCCCGACAGTGGCCGTACCCCCAGCCATCGCCCATGGCTATTCCAAGGCCTTGAAGCAAGCGCATAACGGCGAGCCCGGCGCCGCACGTGTGTTGTACCAACAGTTGGGCCGGCCGGACCTGTCGCCCGAACGCCGCGCCGCCTTGCATGCTGAATTGCCCAATTACCCCAGCCCCCAGGCGCTTAAGCTGGCCGATAAAGACCTGGCCAATGAATCGGCGCTGGTGCGCGAAGCCGCGATTCACAGCATCGTCGGCCTGGTGCCCACCGGCCAACGCACCCTTCTGCTCGGCCCGGTGCTGGACGACCCCGAACAACCGGTGCGCTTTGCCGCCGCCAACGCCTTGCTCGGCCTGTCGCCCGACACCCTGGGCCTGTACTTTGGCCCGCTGCAGCAGGTACTCGACGAATTCGTGAAAACCCTCAAGGCCCAACCCGAAACCGCCGAAGGCTGGATTCAATTGGCGCGCCTGTACATCCACAGTGCCCTGCTGCCGGAGGCGCAAAACGCCCTGGAGCAGGCAATGCGTTTACAGCCGGACAACCTGCAAGCGGTGGTATCGCAAATCGAACTGCTGGATAAACAAGGCAAGACCGACGACTCGCGCCAACTGTTGGCCCGGCAACTGGCGGCGCATCCGGAATCGGCCTACCTGCAACATGCCTTGGGCATGTGGCTGCTGCACCATGGCGAGCGCCCCTACGCCCTGCTCGGCCTGTCCAAGGCGGTGGAGCTTGAACCGGACAATCCGGATTATCGCTACGACCTGGCCACCACCCTGCACGCCCAGGACGAAGTAGAGGCGGCCCAGCGCCAGTTGGAAGAAATCGTCCAGCGTGATCCCGCCAACCGCAAAGCCCGCGTGTTGCTGGTCAATTACTGGAAAGAGACCGGGCAGTTGCAGAACGTCCAGGTGCTGCTCGCCCAACTGGAGCAACAAAACCCCGATGATCCGGCGCTACAGCAGGGCCTGTAGGAGCGAGCTTGCTCGCGAAGATCGTTAACGATAACGCGGGCTGCCTGGTTCACAGCGGCGCCCTCCGGCTCTTCGCGAGCAAGCTCGCTCCTCCCTTCGTACAATTCATCCAAAACGTTGAACCGCTACGTGCCACTACGGTCAAGTGAATATGGCGCGTCCTAGCGGGCGTGCACCTCTACTTGTACGTGACCTGAGGGCACTTCTTGAGTACATCCAATCAGCTGTTGAGTGAAAAGGCGGCCACCGGCATCGAAGGTCTTGATGACATTCTTGCCGGCGGGCTATCGCGTAGCCACGTGTTTTTGCTTGAGGGCGAACCCGGCACCGGTAAAACCACCGTGGCCCTGCACTTCCTGCAGGCCGGCGCGCAGAACGGCGAACGTTGCTTGTATATCACCCTGTCCGAAACCGAGCACGAATTGCGCCAGGGCGCTAAATCCCATGGCTGGGACCTGGATGACCATATTCATATCTTCGAACTGACCCCACCCGAAAGCCTGCTCAACGCCGAACACCAGCAAAGCCTGCTGTACTCCTCCGACCTGGAGCTGGGCGAAGCCACCCGCCAGATCTTTGAAGTGGTGGAACGGGTCAAGCCAACCCGCGTGGTGGTCGACAGCCTGTCTGAGATCCGCCTATTGGCGCAAAGCTCGTTGCGCTATCGCCGGCAGATCCTGGCGATCAAGCACTATTTCGTGCGCTATGACGCTACCGTATTACTGCTCGATGACCTGACCACCGAATCCCTGGATAAGACCGTGCACAGCGTGGCCCACGGGGTGATTCGCCTGGAGGAACTGACGCCCAACTACGGTGCCGAGCGTCGTCGCATCCGGGTGGTGAAATACCGTGGCCAGAAATACCGTGGCGGCTTTCACGACTTCACCATCATGGGCGACGGCATTCACGTATTCCCGCGCCTGGTAGCGGCCGAGCATCGCGGCGGTTACAACCGTCAAACCTTAAGCAGCGGGATCGAGGAATTGGACTCTCTGCTCGGCGGGGGAATCGAGACCGGCTCCAGCAGCCTGATTCTCGGCCCGGCCGGTACCGGCAAGTCGCTGATCTCGATGATCTTCGCCGCTGCTGCCGTGGCCCGTGGCGAAAAGGCTGCGCTGTTTATCTTCGATGAAGAGCTGGGCCTGCTGTTCGAGCGTATGAAGAACATGGGCATCGACCTCGCCGCGTTGCGAGACACCGGCAACCTGCTGATCGAGCAGGTCGACGCCGCCGAACTCTCCCCCGGCGAATTTTCGCACCGGGTGCGCCGCTGCGTGGATGAGCGCGGTATCAAGACGGTGGTCATCGACAGTATCAACGGTTACCAGGCGGCCATGCCCGAAGAGAACGCGCTGATCCTGCATATGCATGAGCTGCTGCTGTACCTCAACCGCCGTGGTGCCGCGACCTTCATGACGGTGGCCCAGCACGGCCTGGTCGGCGACATGCAGACGCCAGTCGACATCACCTACCTGGCTGACACCGTGATCCTGCTGCGTTATTTCGAGGCGCTGGGCAAAGTTCGCCGGGCCATTTCGATCATCAAGAAAAGAACCGGCTCCCATGAGTCCACCATTCGCGAATACCGCATCGGCAGCCGCGGCATGACGGTGGGTGTGCCCCTGGATAACTTCCAGGGTGTGCTGCGCGGCATTCCGACCTATATGGGCGCCGGCTCACCCCTGCTCAAGGATGAGGGCTAGTGCCGGCCCTTTCTCCTGTCTCCGAGCGCGCCATCGTGCTGGCGCCCATGGGCCGCGATGGGTCATTGGCGCTGATGATGCTAAACGAAGCCGGCTACAGCGGGATCGTCGCCAATAGCCTGGCCGCGCTTTGCGAAGAGCTGACCCAAGGCGCCGGCCTGCTCATCATTGCGGCTGAGGCGCTGCGTGGCGTCGACCTGGAGCCGTTACTTGAGCTGTTGCATCAGCAGCCGGCCTGGTCCGACCTGCCGATCGTGCTGATGACCCAGCATGGCGGCAAAGAGCAGAACGGCTCGACCCGGCTGAGCGGCTTGCTGGGTAACGTCACGTTTCTGGAGCGGCCATTCCATCCCATCACCCTGATCAGCCTGGTCAGCGCCGCCCTGCGCGGTCGCCGGCGCCAATACGAGGCGCGGGACCGCTTGATTGACTTGAGCGAGAGCGAGCTGCGGCTGCAGCGCACCCTGGAAACCCTCGAGCAGCAAGTGGAAGAACGCACCGCCCAACTGCGCCACAACGAAGAAGCCCTGCGCCAGTCGCAGAAAATGGAAGCCGTTGGCCAGTTGACCGGCGGTATCGCCCATGACTTCAACAACATGCTTACCGGCATTATCGGGAGCCTGGAACTGCTGCGCCGACGTGTGGCGCGAGGCAAACTGGATGACCTGGACGGCCTGATCGACCTGGGCGTGACCTCCGCGAACCGCGCGGCCAGCCTTACCCACCGACTGTTGGCGTTCTCCCGTCGACAATCGCTGGACTCCAAACCCGTGCAGATCAACCAGTTGGTCGCGGCCATGGGCGAATTGTTGCAACGCAGCATCAACGAAAGCATCAGCCTGGACATGCGCTTGAGCGACGCCTTGTGGACGGCCGAAGCCGACCCGAACCAGCTCGAAAGCGCCCTGCTCAACCTGGTGATCAACGCGCGCGACGCCATGCCCACCGGTGGCACGCTCAGGGTGGAAACCACCAACCGCCACCTCGACAGCGTCTTCACCGCCGCCTACGGCACCCTGACACCGGGCGATTACGTAGAGCTGAGTGTCAGCGACAACGGTTGCGGCATACCGCAGCACCTGATGGGTCGCGTGTTCGATCCGTTTTTCACCACCAAACCCATCGGCCAGGGCACAGGGCTGGGGTTGTCGATGATCTACGGCTTCGCTCGCCAGTCTCGCGGGCATGTGACCATCCACAGCGAAGTCAACAAAGGCACGACGGTCAGCTTGTTCCTGCCGCGTTTTATCGGCGAGCCCCAAGCTCAGGAGCCGCTCAATCCGACATTGCTGCCGTTTGCCAACGCAGGGGAAACGGTGTTGATCGTCGAGGATGACCCCGCTGTACGAGTATTGGTCAGCGCCGTGCTCAAAGAGCTGGGTTATGGGTTTATCGAGGCTGGGGACGCGAATACGGCAGTGCCGATCATTGAATCCGAGCAGCGCATTGACCTGATGATCAGCGATGTCGGGTTACCTGGTATGAATGGCCGGCAACTGGCGGAAATCGGCCGGCAAATTCGCCCTGAACTCAAGGTGTTGTTCATTACAGGGTATGCCGAGCATGCGGCGGTGCGTGGTGGTTTCCTGGACCCGGGGATGCAGTTGATCACCAAGCCTTTCACCTTTGACTTACTCACAGCGAAGGTCCGAGAAATGATCCGCGCATAAATACGAAACCTCTGTACGGCTCCGTACCCTGGCTGCGGTGTAACAAATGGTCATTCATTTATAAATAAAAGATGGAATCGACGCCTGTTTTTTTCCAACGAAACGTTAACGCGCTACGTATGAAAAAACACTTCAATCGGCATCGACCAGGAAACTCCATCAATGATCACAGCCGCTTTCGCTGCTCCTCAATCCCCTCCTGTAGGACTCACCCCCTCGGAGGACATAGCAGTCGCGCCGCCAGCCCCAATAGCTCTCACCCAGCCCCCAACAACAAGTACAGCGCCGCTGACAGAGGACACTCCAGCGGCCAACGCGGACAGCGAGTTGGCCACGCTGTTTGCGCAAACGGTGAAAAAGCACATATCCAGCAATCAAGACCCACGCAAAGTAATCGTTGAGAATATCCCTGCGACCTCAACCTACGGAAAATGGCGAACACATCTTCACAACATTCTCCAAAGCCCCGAGATGAAGCGGTGGGCAGCCGAGAAAAATATTGTGCTATCAAAGCGAACCATGATCGATGTCAATAACGGTACTCTCCTCGTCCCGGGAGCGTTTGGCTTTGGAACCGTTGATTTAAGTGACTTTGCTGGCCGCGATGTGCTCATGAACGCCGCTAAAACACTCGCCCCCTTTGGCGGCTTTATTTCGGTCGGAACAGAGACCTCAGCGAGCATGTCAGAAATTGCCAGGTTTCACGGCAAACCTATCCCTATCAATGATTCCCTCCCCCTGGCTGAGCAAACAGCAAGCATCACGGCGTACGCCGAAGGATTATTGCAAACCTCCTTCACGTATGCAGAGGCGCATAGCCCTTTCAAAGAAGACTTGATTCTCCAAAAGTCGCAACTGGGGGACTTGAACAATCGAAGCGCCTTGAGTGCACAACTCGTTGGACATTTGGTTGCAAAGCTTGAAACAGCATCCAATAGCACGAATACCTTCAGCTCTGACGTACAACGCCGCGCCCCTTTTACTGACGCCCAACTAGAGGTTTTCAAACAAATCGCATTCCCCGTGGATCCCGAGTCATCCTATGCTCGCGAACACAACCTGAGCCCCAACGACACTGTCAGCCTCCACCAATACATGGTTGATAACGGTATAACAATTGCGACGAACTATGATGAATTGATGAGGCTGGCAAAAGCCCTGCGCCGAGCGCCGCCGGTCAAGCCAGCCCTGGGGGATCTGGGCGGAGCGCTTTCATCGCCCACGTTGTTGAGCACTGAGGATCAGCGCAAGCTTCACGCCATAATTCGTCATGTATTGAAAGACGAATTGGACGACAACTTGTTGGCGCATTGGACCCGTAACTTGACCAACGTCAATGACGATCCTCACAGCATGCTCGCCGATATTCTCAAGACAACTCGGGCGCGATGGATGGGGTTTTCTGCCGAGGCCAATCTGGGTGAACTGGCTTCGCCTAACTCGCTGGAGGAGTGGATGCTTGCGGCGCTGTCGCTCTCACTGGAACAGGACCCGCACCGTTTTTCGCCCACCTCGGCGAGAACCACAGCCGCTGGATACAACTTCGCCGACGCAGAACTCTCGGGCAAGAGCGCGTCCTTTATAAGAAACGCGATGGCTGATCACCTGATCAAGATGAAAAAAGCCACGCCTCGGACCGCTGCACTCGCCGTGGCCGTGCTGTTATCTCGCAAGGCGCCACATCTCTTGGTCAAAGATATACCTGAGCAAGTGACGTTCGGCTCCCACACATGGGTGAGTTTTACCACGGCAGTGGCGCGACTTGAAGCCCAGGCGCCTGGCTCAACCAGCAAGATGACGTTTGCTCAGGTCATGAGCCGGGCTGACGAGTTGCCGCTTACTCAAGAAGAACGGCTCGTTGAGCACCATGCCCAAAACGAGGCACTGAAAGACTGGGGCGTCGCTCAGGGAATCATCGGCGCAAAGCACGACGATGCCTATACAGAGGCGCAGATGGAGGAAGTGCGCAGCGCATATAAAGAGCAAGTGACAGAGTTGAGCGCAGCCTCCACAACCTTTGCAACGCAGATGCCAGAATTTCACAAGAATGTCCTGGAAAAGCTGCAGTCGTATTTGCCGCACTTATCCTTGGCAGATCTTCAAGAAAAATGCATAACACGCGACAGTGCCGGGTATGACTTTCCTGGGCCTTACTCGATATTGGATTTATTCCTTACGAATCGGCTCGGGCCTAGCGATTCACAATGGCGGTCAAGCAATAGCAAAATAAGCCTACCTGCTATTCGTGCCAAATTGAGCACGGAGCCCTCGTTATTAGCAGATCTAAAGGTTGAGTTTGAACGGGAATTTTCCGCTTATGTCGATAGCTACGAGGCGGCCATCGCTGCGCAAACCAAGCACTTGATCGCCTCATTGCCCATTGCTGATCGTGAGATGATTGAGTACGGCCAACTTACTGTTGCTCAACAATTCACCGTTCATCGACCCCATACGACAGGGGTATTAACTAGCGTACCCAGGAATGAATCAAAGATTTTTTTACGCAGCACCCTCAACGGAAAAACACAGACTTATGAAATAGACTGGCAGAAAAACACTGTCTTGAAACGGGATGACATGAATGATTTTGAAGTGGGTCCCGTGCCCAGCAAGAGAGCTCCCATACCCAAAGGAATGGAACTTGGAGACGCCTTTGAACTCCTGGCGCCAGTGAGCCCTCCTGATGGGTATACAGAAGAATTACTCGACCAGAAAAACGCCGCGCACCCGCCAAAAAGTTACTTTAGCGAGAGGACACGCTACATCGCTGGCGCCAAATTAAAACTTGTCGACGCTCAGTCGTATAAAAAGATGGCTCAAGGCATGACAACGTTCGAGACCGAAGCGTCTATCAACAAGAAAGTAGGCGAATTCTTCCTCAACCTTGTTCCTTTTTACTCGGCCATCGATAACTTTTCCAAAGGCAATATCGGCGCCGGCATCACCGACTTGGCCCTTGATGCCCTGGGCTTTTTTGTCGCCCTCGGCGCTGCCGCGAAAGGCGTAAAAGCGCTGAAAACTGGCGCATCCGCGTTTCGGCACCTCACACGTGGGGCAAAAATCCTGACGAATGCCGTCGTCAGCTCGCTCAACCCACTGGACGGTGCAGGCGCGTTGCTGAAGACCCTGGGGACCGGCGGAAAACAATTTGCATCACTCGGCGCCAGAAAATTCACCGAATGGGCCATGTCCGGGGCTGACAAATACGATGTGATAAAAAAGATCTTCGGCAACTTCGATGCCGGAGCGATAGGTACCGCCAAGATTAATGGAGAAATTGCAGAGGTCGCAGCGGTGACATGGAACGGCCACTGGTATGCCTTGGACCCTGTCACCCTTAAACCTCATGGCCTGCCGCTAAAGGACTTCCTGCCCTCCCCCCGAATAGAGGTGGATGATTTTAAAAAATGGGCGACCGCCACGTCTTCACCCTCAGTGCGCACCATCAGCGATGATGTGATCAAACAATGGCATAAAACTGTTAATGCTCATCGGGGCAAGACAGACTTTGACGATGGTTACCGCATTGGCGACGCGAACAATGTTCCGGGCTTGTCAAAAGCAAAAAAGCCGGCTGACTTTATGTCATTAGTCAATAACGGCAACTTCACAGCTGAGCAAGTAGGAATCATTGTCAGAAAATACGATGACTATGCCTACGAGTTTGGCAGGCGTGGTGCTGCCCGCTTTACAGACAATATAGAACCGCGCTTCGGGACTGTATTTCCCATACCGCAATCTTCTTATATAGGCATGACACACCAGTTATCTGAAGGCCAATGCGCTGCTATCTCGCGCTTAATGGCGACGGCCATGGAGGAAGGAAAGGACATCACCTTCATTAAAAACCTGTACACGGCGGCGGCGTTTCCCTCGGACCCTGCGTGCAGAGGTTTCATCGAAAAGCTGAATAAGCTTCAGCAAAGAATTCAACCCCAAAGCGCCTTCTATGCCGGAAAAACCGCGGAGCTACTGTCCATAGAGGACATGGTAAAAAAACTGGACGGTTTTACGCCTCCAAAATCGATCATGATTGACACCCCGGGGCATGCAGTGGCCGCCGGTGTTACGATCGAAGATGGCAAAAAAGTTTTTTGGTTTAATGACCCTAATTATGGTCTGGCAAAATTCGAGAACTCAAACTTGATGCACGCCGGACTGGACAAACACTTTCGCGACAAAAAACTTGACGTGCCCTATAAAACTCACGGCATCGATCGAAACACATTAGAGTTCAATATTTTTGAACACGACAACGAGTGGCGAAAAAAGAACGACATATTCGACTCCGAGTTTGTCGAACTGTATGACACCCCCTTGATCCCCTCGGGCCAGCCACGTGTGCTTTCCAGCCGAGCGCTGCAATTGAACTGGGAGAAACTGCACGCAAACCCAGACAATCAAGGGCTGATCTGTTACGAGGCATCTATGCGTGTAGGGGAAGCTGAAAAAACCCTTTCGCCTGAAGTATACGATACCGTCAAAGCTGCCACAGGCCGCAGCGGTGGTACCAACTACACACCCCGTTATCTCGAACTCATGGGTATCAAGCCCGACGGCATAAAAAAAACCTTCAACCCCGCTGAGATTACCGAGTCCGGGTTTCTCAACTTCAAGTATGCCAATGAGGGGGGCGAGTTTGGCCATACTGTCTATATACAAAAAACCAATAACAACGAATTGATCCTTTTCAATACCAATAGTCCGGACCTCGATGTGGCGATGCTCAGGAGCGGCCATTCTCTTAAGCAAAGCGGCGGAATGACGGTCTACAAAATCAGCGGTGGCGACCACAAAGGTCTTCAAGATTTTCTCGATGGACTCGCAGGACAAGCCGGTTGGCAGTATGCGTACACGCCAGCCAGCCAGCTAAACGCAAATGTTCAGAAGGCAAAACGCTAAGTCTCTGAAGTACGGGGCGCCCTGATTGGGCGCCGCACTCTTCATGCGAGCAGACGCTGAATATGCTCCTGCAACGTATCCAAATCAAACGGCTTTGCCAGGATAGGCGCATTGCGCGTTATCGGGCTGTGGCAGTCGAGAATCTCCTGCGGGTAACCGCTGATAAAGATCACTTTCAGTTCCGGACGCAACTTGATTGCAGGCTCGGCAATCTGCACGCCGGAAATCCCACCCGGCAGGCGATAATCGGTGACCATCAAGTCCAGGTGCGGCTTGGTCGCAAGGATTTCGAAGGCCTGCTCCCCGTCGATCGCCTTCAAGACCCGGTAGCCCAAGCCTGCCAGGTACTCGCCCAGCACAAACATAATGGATTCGTCGTCCTCGACGATCAGTACGACATCTTGTGCATCTTCACTCATGGGAAGCCTTTGTCCGGTCAATTGCTGCAGTTACGACCATGGGGTCACGCAGAGGTTGCGTTGGGGTGACGATTGATTTCACTCGGCCACTTCCAGGGGCAGGCACACCCGGAACAGGGCGCCCTCACCTATCTGGCTCTCGACCTCAATCGTGCCGCCATGGGCCGCCACAATCTGTTCGGAAATAAACAGGCCCAGGCCCAGGCCGGCGGCGGAATGGTTGGCCGAAACCCGTTCGAACTGCTGGAAAATACGCTTCTGGTTTTCCTCGCTGATACCAATGCCATGGTCGCGCACCTCTACCCGCGCTTCGCCATGCTCGGTGTACACCCGCACCTGCACCGGGCTCTTGGCCCCGTAGCGCAAGGCGTTGGTCAACAGGTTGGTGATCACCTGCTCGATACGGAACTCATCCCAATAACCTTCCACAGGGCTCTCGGCCTGCAATTGCATGGACGACTCGGCGGCGGCCACTTGCGGCGCGAAGTTATCGACCAGGTTGCGCACCAGTTGCGCCAGGTCGATGTGTGCCGGGCGAATCGACAACTTGCCGGTGCGGATGCGCGAAACGTCGAGCATGTCTTCGATCAGGCGGATCAGGCTCTGGATCTGGCGCTCATCGCGGTCAACCATGGCGTGCATCTTGTCCAGGGTGAACGCCGCGGCGTTGTCTCGGGCCAGGTGCATCTTGCGCAATTGGGTCTCCAGGATCAGCCCGTTGAGGGGCGTACGCACTTCGTGGGCGACAATCGACATGAAGTCGTCACGCATGCGCACCGCTTGTTCCAGCTCGGCCTGGGTGGCTTGCAGGCGCGTGAGCAACAGCTCCTGCTCACGACGGCTGCGCTCCAGTTCCTCGACTTGCAGCTTCATCGCCTTGCTTTGGCGATACAGGTCGACGAACACATTGACCTTGCTCTTGACCGCATGGATATCCAGGGGCTTGTGCAGGAAGTCCACGGCGCCGCTTTCGTAGCCTTTGAAGGCGTAGTTGAGTTCGCGGCCAGCGGCGCTGACGAACACGATGGGGATGTTCTTGGTCTTTTCGGTGCCGCGCATCAGTTCGGCCAGTTCGAAACCGTTCATGCCAGGCATCTGCACGTCGAGGATCGCCATGGCGAATTCATGTTCCAGCAACAGGGACAACGCCTCGTCGGCACTCAATGCCTTGAAGACCTGGCGATCCTCACGCTTGATCAGCGCCTCGAGGGCCAGCAGGTTTTCCGGCAGATCATCAACGATCAGCAGTTTGGCCTGGACAGTACTTAACATGGGAAAGGTTCCAGGGAAGCCAGCAATGAGCCGATTCGGCTCAAGGAAAGAATATAGTCAGGTGTGTGCAAGGCCAGGGCCGCCAGGGGCATGACGGCAATGCGTGCCTCTTGTGGGTCCTGCACGATGGTAATGCCACCCGATTGCTTGACGTGGGCCAGGCCGCTTGCGCCGTCCTGGTTGGCACCGGTCAACAAAATGGCGAGCAGGCGGGGCCCATACACATCGGCCGCCGAGGAAAACAGGTAGTCGATGGCGGGTCGGGAATGGTGCACCCGGTCTTCCTGGCTCAGGGACAGGCTGCGGTCCTGCTCGACCGACAGGTGATAACCAGGCCCGGCAAAGTACAAGGTACCCGCCTCTACGGCTTCTTTGTCCCGGGCCTCCTTGACCGGGATGTTCAGCCGCCGCGCAAAGACTTCCGCCAGTTGGCTGCGGCGCTCATCCGGCAGGTGCAGCACGGCAATGATCGGCAGGCCGAAGCTGCTCGGCAGCTGGCCGAAAATACTCAGCAACGCCTCAACGCCGCCAGCGGAAGCGCCGACGACGATGGCTTCGATCCCGCGAATCGGGGTGTCTGGCGCGTCGCTCATGATTTGCGGTAGATCCGTTCCTGCTTGACCAAGGGCTCGAATTGCTTGCTGTAGGCGGAAAAATCCAGGGTTTCCTTGCTGCCCAGCACCAAAAAGCCGCGATGACACAGCGACTCATGAAACAAGCCAAACGCTCGATCTTGCAATTTTTTGTTGAAATAAATCAACACGTTACGACATGAAATTAATTGAGTTTCTGAGAATACGCTGTCGGTTGCCAGGCTGTGGTCGGCAAAGGTCACGTTCTCGCGCAATGTCTTGTCGAAGATCGCGTAATCGTAAGCCGCTGTGTAGTAGTCGGCAAATGAACGTTGCCCGCCGGCCTGCTGATAATTGGCGGTATAGGCACGCACGTTCTCCAGGGAAAAGATGCCTTGCTTGGCTTTTTCCAGCGACGCCGGGTTGATGTCGGTGGCGTAGATGATGGTGCGTTCCAGCAAGCCTTCTTCACGCAGCAGGATGGCCATGGAGTACACCTCCTCGCCCGTGCTGCAGCCGGCGATCCAGATCTTGATCGACGGGTAGGTCTTGAGCAACGGCACCACTTCCTGGCGAATCGCCAAAAAGTGCGACGGGTCGCGAAACATCTCGCTCACCGGGATGGTCAAGAACTGCAGCAACTGCATGAACGCCGACGGGTCGTGCAACACGCGCTCTTGCAGTGCAGAAATGGTCGCGCAGTCGAACTGGCGCAAGGCATGGGCCACCCGGCGTTTGACCGACGCGCCCGAGTAGTCGCGAAAGTCATAGCTGTACTTGAGGTAAATCGCCTCGATCAACAGGCGCAGCTCAATATCGCTGCTCTTATCCAAGAAACACTGCTCCACTTAAATGCGTTCCATCTTCGGTAGCCATACGCGAATCAGTGAGAACAGGCGGTCCAGGTCAATCGGCTTGGCCAGGTAATCGTTTGAGCCTGCTGCCAGGCAACGTTCCTGATCGTCCTTCATGGCCTTGGCCGTCACGGCAATGATTGGCAGTTTTTTCCAGCGTGGGTCCTGACGGATCAAGGCCGTGGCCTCGTAACCGTCCATCTCCGGCATCATTACGTCCATCAGCACCAGGTCGATATCGTCCACTTCATTGAGTTTGTCGATGGCCTCCTGGCCGTTACGCCCGATCACCACCACGGCGCCTTTGTGCTCCAGGGCGCTGGTCAGGGCGAAGATATTGCGCACATCGTCGTCCACCAGCAGGATTTTGCGCCCTTCGAAGACCTTGTCGCGGCTGCGGGCGGTCTTGAGCATCTTCTGGCGGTCATGGGACAACTGCGATTCGACTTTGTGCAGAAACAGCGTGACTTCATCGAGCAGGCGCTCGGGCGAGCGCGCGCCCTTGATGATGATCGAGCGTGAATACTTGCGCAGTTCGGCCTCTTCGTCCCGGGTCAGGTTGCGCCCGGTGTAGACGATCACCGGCGGGAACGAGCAGATATCCTCGGTGGCCATGCGCTTGAGCAACTCGTTGCCGAGCATGTCTGGCAGCTTGAGGTCGATGATCATGCAGTCGTAGATAGTGCTGCGCAGCAGGTCGAGCGCCTCTTGGGCAAAACCTACGGCGGTGATCTCGATGTCATCGTCGCCGATCAGGCGGGCAATGCTGTCGCGCTGCAGGTCATCGTCCTCCACCAGCAGGATGCGCTTGACCTTCTGGGTCAGCTTGGCTTCCAGGCGCGCGAACACGTCCTTGAGCTCTTCGCGGGTGGTGGGCTTGACTGCATAACCGATGGCGCCCATGTGCATGGCGGCTTCGACGCGGTCTTCCACGGAAATCACGTGCACCGGGATGTGGCGCGTGTTGGCGTGTTCCTTGAGGCGCTGCAGCACGGTCAGCCCGGAATGGTCGGGCAGGCGCATGTCCAGCAGGATGGCATCGGGGATGTACTGCTCGGCAAGGCTGTAACCCTCGTCGGCGCCGTGGGCGACCAGGCAGTGGTAACCCAGCTCGTGGGCGAGGTCGAACAGGATGCGCGCAAAATTCGGCTCGTCTTCCACCACCAGGATGCAACGGGTGCTGAACGGCGCCTTTTCGCGGTCGTCGGCAAAGCGTGGGATCAGCTTGGCGTCGGCCACCGGCAATGGCGACACCTTGACGGGCGCCGGTGACGGCGCGACCACCACTTGGCGCGGGGGCTCGATCGGCGCTGCGTCCTCGTCGCGTTCAACATACTGTTCCGGCAACACCAGCGTGAAAATGCTGCCCTTGCCCGGTTCGCTGGTCACGCTGATATAGCCGCCCAGCAAGGTGGCCAGGTCACGGGAGATCGACAAGCCCAAACCCGTACCGCCGTAACGGCGATTGGTGGTGCCATCGGCCTGGCGGAAGGCTTCGAAGATGCTTTCCTGTTGGTCCGGGGCGATACCAATGCCGGAATCGCGCACCGTAAAGGCAATGCCCTCCCCCGGTGCACGGGACACCGACAGGCTGACCTCGCCCTGTTCAGTGAACTTGATGGCGTTGGACAACAGGTTCTTGAGGATCTGCTCCAGACGCTGGCGATCGGTAAACAGCAGGGTTGGCGAGCCTTGCTGCACGTCCACCTGGAAGCCCAGTTTGCGGTCCATTGCCAGCGGCTCGAACATGCCGCGCAGGCCATCCACCAGGCGCTCGACGCTGGCGTTTTCCGGGCGTACTTCCAGCTTGCCGGCTTCGACCTTGGAAATATCCAGGATGTCGTTGATCAGGTTGAGCAAGTCATTGCCGGCCGAATAGATCGACTCTGCAAACTTGACCTGCTCGGCACTGAGGTTTTCCTGGGGGTTATCTGCCAGCAGTTTGGCCAGGATCAGCGAGCTGTTCAGCGGTGTGCGCAGCTCGTGGGACATGTTGGCGAGGAATTCGGACTTGTACTTGCTGGAACGCTGCAACTCATCGGCGCGGTCTTCCAGCTCCAGTTGGGCCTGGTTCAGCTCGATGTTCTTGCGGTCCATGGCGTCGCGCTGTTCGGCCAGGGTCTGGGTCTGTTCGGCCAGTTGCTCGTTGGTCTGCTCAAGTTCAGCCTGCTGGGTTTCCAGGTGGGCCTGGGACTCCTTGAGGATGCGCGACTGTTCTTCCAGCTCTTCGTTGGCGGTCTTGAGCTCTTCCTGCTGCACTTGCAGCTCTTCGTTGAGCTGCTGGGTCTCGGCCAGCACTTCCTGCAAGCGCTGGCGATAGCGTGCGGCTTCGATGGAGGTGCCGATATTGCCGGCGATCAGTTCAAGCAGTTCAATATCACGCTCATCCAGTGGGCGCAGGAAACCCAACTCGACCACGCCATTGACACGGTCGTCATCGCTGGTAGGCACTACCAATACGCTACGGGTCGCGCCCTCGCCCAGTCCCGAGCTGACCTTGAAGTAATCCACCGGCACATCGTCCAGGCGAATCAGGCGATCGTGCTGGGCGGCCTGGCCAACGATGCCTTCGTCGCTGTAGATCGACTGTTCCTGTTGTTCCTGCTCGCGGGAGAAGCCGTAGGTGGCCACGCGCTTGAGGCCGCCGTGTTCTTCGCGCACGTACAGCGCCGCGACGGCCGAGCCCATGTATTGGGCGAAGAACTGCAGGATATTGCGCCCCAGCAAGTTCAGGGTCAGTTGGCCCAGCACTTGCTCGGCCAGCTCGGTCTGGCCATTGCGCAGCCAGGCGGTTTGCTCCAGGCGCCGTGCAATCTTCTGTTGTGACGCGAGGTTTGCACTGTAACTCTTTGAAAGTGAAATTAAATTCTTCCTGCCGATGTAAGCCAGAACGCCACTCAACCCCAGTACAAATACCAGGTACAACGTGACACTGATCACCGTCGTGCGGGTGACCTCGGCGTTACGGGTGATTCGGAACTGCTGTTCCATCGCCACCGCGTCTTCGTATTCCTTGCGAATCTCATCGGTAAGCCGCTTGCCCCGGCCCGCCTTGACAGCGCCCCGGAAATCGCCGCTGTTGCGCTGCAGTTCAATCATCGACTGCGCGTAGTTGTTCCATTCGGTCTGCAAGGTTTCCAAGCGCTTGAGCCGGTCAACCTGCTGCGGGTTGTCGGCTACCAGGTCCTGCAGATTGCGCAGGTCGGCAATGATCCGCGGCTTGGCCACTTCGTACGGATCAAGGAAATGCTCGTCACCGGTGATCAGGAAGCCGCGCATACCTGTTTCCAGGTCAACCGTCAGTTTGGACGTCTCATTGAGGTTGTTAATGACGCGGTCGGTGTGCTCCACCCACTGGATCACCGAAAGCAAATAGGTAATCAGGCAGACGAAAAACACCGCGCTGAGCACGCCCACGCCCAAAGGCAGGGCCACGTTTCGGCTCAGCAGGGTACGAAAGCTTTTTTCATCGACGGACGACGCGGGTGTCATGGGCATGCCTTGGCCAAATGCGGAAAAGCCGCAAGTTTGCCCGAACAACCTGGCTAAAAGCTATGTTTGTGCGTTGATTGGCTGCGGATGCGGTCAAGCGCATGGCGCCGGCCCCTTTGTGAGTCAGCACGCAAGCTGACGGGACTTTTTGCGCCGCTAAGGTCACAATGCCAGCAATTGCTTCGGAACTTGCTGGCATTGTTATCACTCACAATCTTGTTGCCTTTAAGCCCAGCGCCCTCACTGTTCAGGAAAGTTCACTATGTCCCACGCCTCCACCATCCTTGTAGTCGAAGACGACGCCATCGTGCGCATGCTGATCGTCGATGTCCTCGAAGAGTTGGAGTTCAGGGTGCTCGAAGCCGCAGACGCTGAGCAAGCGTTGGAAGTGGTGAAAGATACTGCCCAGATCATCGACCTGATGATGACCGACGTCGGCCTGCCCGACATGGACGGTAAACAACTGGCAACCAAAGCCCGCGAACTGCGCGCCACCCTGCCGATTCTGTTTGCCAGCGGCTATGCCGAAAATATTGATGTACCCGCCGGTATGCAGGTGATTGGCAAACCGTTCTCGATCGATCAATTGCGTGACAAAGTCAAATCCATGCTGTAACGCCCCTCCCCCCGTTGTCCTTTGCAGAGATTAACGTGACGTCCGGCCAATAAAACAGGAAACTCAGCGCCTTCACGCCACGCTCTCAGATAGCATTCAGGAAGGACGCAACAACATGATTGGAAAACCGACGCGCCTGCTGTTGGCGAGCCTCTCGATTTTCATGAGCTCCGGCGCCTGGGCTGACTTCACCGCAAGCCCCAGCGAAGCCCGGGCCATCGCCAAGGAAGCCTACCTGTACGGCTTCCCCGTGGTGCAGATGTACAAGACGCTCTACACCCAGGCCGTTGATAAAGGCGGTGCCCACTTCAAGGCCCCCTTCAACCGTATCGACAACAGCGCCCAGGTGCTTACCCCCAAGGACAACGCAGTTACCACCCCGAACGTCGACACGCCCTACTCGTTCGTATGGATGGACCTGCGCAAAGAACCTTTGGTGCTGACCCTGCCCAAGATTGAAGACAACCGTTACTACTCAGTGCAGTTGATCGACCTCTATACGCAGAATTTCGCTTACCTGGGTACCCGCAGTACCGGCAATAACGGCGGTCACTACATGATCGCCGGGCCTGACTGGAAAGGTCAGCAGCCGGTGGACATCGACCGTGTGGTCTACAGCGAAAGCAACATCGCCTACGCCCTTTACCGTACGCAGCTGTTTGATGACAAAGACTTGGGCAAGCTCAAGCAGATCCAGAGTGGCTACAAGGTCCAGACGCTGAGCAGTTATGTGAAGCAACCCGCGCCTGCCAATGTGCCGAAGATCCAATGGCCCAAGCCAATGGCAACCATGACCGAAGGCCCGCAACTGTTTCGCTACCTGAATTTCATGCTGGCCTTTGCCGCGCCCCAGGACAGTGAAAAAGACCTGCTGGCGCGCTTTGCCAAGATCGGTATTGCGCCGGGCGCGCCGTTCAAGGTCAACCTGTTGACTGCCGAGCAGCGCAAGGCCCTGGAGGACGGCATCGCCGATGGCCGCGCCGAATTCGCAGCGTTCAAGAAAGCCAAGGTCGATACCCACCAAGTGACCGGCGCAGACCTGTACGGCAGCCGCGACCACCTGCAAAACAACTACCTGTACCGCTACGCCGGTGCCGAGCTGGGAATGTTCGGCAACTCCAGTGATGAAGCTGCGCACTTGAGCTACGTCATCGACAGCGAGGGCAAGCCGGCCAATGGTGCGCGCCACAGCTACACCGTGCATTTTGCCAAGGACCAGTTACCGCCGGCCGATGCGTTCTGGTCGCTGACGATGTACGACGCCAAGACTAAATCGCTGGTGCCCAACCACAAGAAGCGCTACCTGATCAATTCGCAGATGCTGCCAACCCTCAAGCTCGACGCCGATGGTGGCTTGACCCTGGCGTTGCAACACCACGAGCCCCCCAAGGCTGAGCAGAGCAACTGGTTGCCGGCCCCGCCCGGCCCGTTTTATGCGGTATTGCGCATTTACCTGCCCAAGCCTGAAGTCGCCAGCGGCCAGTGGAAGCTTCCAGCGTTGACGCCGCTTAAATAATCACGGCGAATAAAAAAAGCGCGGCGGGCGATAACCCGCCGCGCTTTTTTTGACTCAGTGTTTTTTCAGTTTCACGTAAGACTGGTGCAGGTCCGATGCCCAACCGTCGATGACGCTTTTCACATCGTCGGCCTTCATTACCTGGGAGTCATTGGCCAGCGGCTTGCCGGTGCCTTTGCGCACCACTTGGGCCAGCACTTTATTGGTAGCGCCATCGAGGAACTGCGCCTCGGTGCCCAGGGTGGTTTCCTGGTCGCGAATGCCGGTGCCGGTGCTCACTGCCGCGGCCACCAGGGCGACGGGAATAAACTCATAAGGCTTGAGGCTTTCGGTCTTGCTGCTCACGGCGGTAATCGCCGCCCTTACCACGATCACCCCTGGGCCTGGGGCATTGGCCACGGGCAGTGACTGGGCCAGCTCGCGCTTGAGCGCCTGGTTGTAATAGTCGTTGATGCCGCGCAACGTGCTCTCGGGAATCCGGGAGGTGGCCTGGGGCTTGGGGTAGAACTGGGTAGGCTCGATGTACACCGCCGTGTAGCGGCTCAAGTCCAGTTGTGGATCAACCCAGCGCATCACCTCTGCCCCCGACGGTGACTTGGCTTCCTTGAGCTGGCTGTAGTTGGAGAGGAACCCTGAGTATTCATTCGGTTGCACCACCTTGCTCGCGCAACCGGCCAAACCGAGCGAGGCAACGCACAGTGTGCCGATCATTAGCCTTAACTTCATTAGTGAACTCCCTGGCGACCATCATTGTAAGAATGAGTTATAGGTATAGCCAATACTTGGGCAGTACACCTAATTTCGCTCGGAGCACGCCAATACATGCGTCAACACATTCAGGTCAAGGATGGAAATCGGAACGCACGATTCGCCCACTTATACTCATCATGAAGTCGTCTTTTTTGTCGCCATCGAAATCGAAACGCAGCAAGGTGAGGTTATGACTGGGATAATATTTCTGGGTGACGGTGAGTTGAGGGTGGGCTGCGCGCAGGGCTGAAATATCCAATTTATCCTTGCCGCTGACAAAGTCCGTTATAGCTGTGTTTTCAAAGCTGGCGGATGAGTCGTTTGCGCCGATAACGAAGGTATTTTTACCAGGCCCGCCTGACAGCCGGTTAAAGCCAGAGTTCGCCTTGACATAGAGAGTGTCATCGCCTTCGCCGCCCTCCAGTTCGTTATCCGAGTCATTCCCAATAAGAATGTCGTTGCCAGCACCGCCAATAGCCCGTTCGATGGTGACGCCGTTGGCGATCGAGACGTTGCCTATGCCTCCCCCTACATTAGAGAAGCTGCCCGATCTCAAATTGATAACCTGATCTTGCTTGAATGCGGAGAAATCGAATGTGTCTCTACCACCGGCGTCCCACACGCAAAATACCGGTAAATCATCGACTGATTCCAATTTGAATACTTCACGGTCGGCATTTGAGTTGAATCCATACGTCGTATCTCCCGTACGCGTTTGGAGGTTCGCCCCGAATTTATCTTGCATGATGGCGATATCATCCATCATCGGTGTACTTGAATATTGATTGTCTTCGCCATGGGTTTTATTAAAGCGATGGTCTGAGCGGGTTTCCAGAAAAGGACTCCTTACCGTGTAAGCCAGCGTATTTTCCGCATACTTATTTTCCGGTGTTGCGGACGTCGGGTCAGGAAGCCCCAATTTAAAGGCCGCAGCTTTTGCAATGACGTGACGGCCAAAATTATTGGGTTTTTCCAGCCCATCGGCATGGCTCTGGGTCAGCGTTACCTGCACCCTGCCGGGCTCGTCATCGGACACCGGTGCATACCAAGGGGCTTGCCACTTAAAGCTGCTATCAACCTTAAACTGCATATGATGGGATTGTGCATTGGCAGACTCTTTGAACCGGATATTTGCAGCATCGCTGAAATTATTCAGGGTCTCACGGATGACGCCTTTTTGTGTTTCTGTGAACTGGCTGGTGGTGGCGCCCGTTTCGGGACGATTGGAGAAGTCATAGGTTACCTCTGCGGAGTCCCCGGAACGCAGTGAACCCGCAAATCCGTCTGCACGTTGTGACCTCTCTAATACTTGGTCCGTGGACAATGAAACGTGGCGATGTTTAATTTGATTGCCGCGGTCGCCTGAATGAGCAATCTCGACGACGGTCCTGTGTGCATCGCTGGTGGCGTATGCCCTTGCCAACGCAGTGTTCGGATCAATATTCATGAGGTAGTCCTAAGGGAACTGGGATTTTTCTACTCGTCTGGCGGCAGACCAGTGACCTGCGTATAGGTGGTATTGCTACGCTAAACAGTTCCCGAACTGACCTCACAATTGAGGCGCGGCTCGCCTAGTAGCGTTGGCAAACATTCACCCGGGCGTGCGGCCTTCAAATGAATCGCCTTCGTTGTGTAAGGTGAAGCCTTATCCTCTTATCCGGAGCATTACATGCGCACCATCGGCCTTATCGGCGGCATGAGCTGGGAGTCCAGCGCCGAGTATTACCGCCTTATCAACCAGCGCGTGCGCGACCAGCTCGGCCCGCTGCGGTCGGCGCAAGTGTTGATGTACAGCGTGGATTTCGGCCCGGTGGAACAGGCTCAACATGCCGGGCGTTGGGACGATGCCGCGCTGATCCTGGAAGATGCCGCGCGACGCTTGCAGGCCGGGGGTGCTGATTGTGTGGTGCTGTGTACCAACACCATGCATTTAGTGGCTCCGCGCATTGAGGCGGCGGTGTCGATTCCCTTCCTGCATATTGCTGATGCCACGGCGACGGCGGCTCTGGCAGCTGGGACCTTGACGGTAGGATTGCTGGGTACCGCGTTTACCATGGAGCAGGATTTCCTCAAGTCCCGCCTTGCCGCCCAGGGGCTCAACGTGCTGGTGCCAGACGCGGATCAACGCAGGGCGGTGCACCGAATCATCTATGAAGAGTTGTGCGTGGGCGTCATCAGTGACGCTTCGCGCCAGGTGTATCAGCGGGTGATCCAGACACTCGCGGCACGCGGCGCCCAGGCGATCATCCTCGGCTGCACGGAAATTTGCTTGCTGATCCAACCGGAGCACAGCGCCCTGCCACTGCTGGACACCACCGCGCTGCATGCGCAGGCCGCGGTGGGGTTTGCCTTACAGGGCACAGGGATCTGTGCCAAGCGCTGATTTTGTGGGCAATGCATAACCCGTGTGGGAGCTGGCTTGCCTGCGAAGGCGGTGGTTCAGTCAAAGATTCAGTGGCTGACACACCGCTATCGCGGGCAAGCCCGCTCCCACAGGGGATCTGTGCCAAGCACTGATTTTGTGGGCAATGCATAACCCGTGTGGGAGCTGGCTTGCCTGCGAAAGCGGTGGTTCAGTCAAGGGGTCAGTGGCTGACACACCGCTTTCATCGAAGTTGTGTAGATCCCTTTGCTTACAGGATCAAGCCGATGTGCGCAGGCGCGCCATGCTGAAGGTGTCGACAAACACACCATCACGCAGGGCATAGTCGCGCAACCGCCCTTCCACTTCGAAGCCGAACTTGCGGTACAGGTTGTGCGCGGCTTCGTTGTCGGCGTAGACCGTCAGTTCCACACGGCGCAGGTTCATCCAGTTGTCGGCCACCTCCAGCGCGGCCGCCAACAGCCGCGAACCGACGCCCTTGCCCTGCCAGGCGGGCGCCACGCCCATACCCAATGAGCCAACGTGGCTCTGGCGTACGCGCAGGTACTGCTCAAGCCCCAGTTGGCCAATCACCTCAGCGCCCTGCACCGCCACCAGTTGCAGGCGCCGCTCGTTATCCATTACCAGGCGCTTGCGCCACATCTCAACCGACTGAAAAGGCATTTGCAGCACCTGACGGCAAACAGCCGGTTCATTGTAGAGCGCGGCGACGCCCTCCAGGTGGGCCTCGGTAAAACGCTGGATCACGATAGACGGTTCAGGCACGTGCATTGCTTTTCATCCTATGAAAGACAGGTGGCTGACCAGTGTAGAAGTTAAGTCGCCCATCTGACGAGCCGGAGTTTTCCCACCGGCCAACCAACACCATCCTGCATCTGAACGATGGCGATCCCTGCGCGCAGCGCCGATACTCAGCCCAGGCCCTGCCCCGTCAACCCGACGCTTTGGCCTTCACCCTGTGACGAGAACAACAAAAAAAGTCCCACAGAGGAACACCCATGAACCGTCTCGATCCCGCGAGCCTGTTACAGGCTTTCAGCACCCTGACCCTGGACCTGCAACGCCTGGCCCAACACCAGGACATCGAACACTTTCAACACCATGCCCTGGCGCGCCTCAACCAATTGCTGGCCTTCGACAGCGCCTGGTGGGGGCGCTCGGCGGTCATCAACGGGGTGCCGCACGAGCACAACAGCTTCCTCTACCAGTTGCCCCCCGACTATCTGGCGGACTGGCAGTCGATCCGCCATCTGGACGTGACCGTCGCACGGGTGCATGCCTCGCCCGGCGAGGCAGTGATCATCGATATGCGCGACCCCGCCAGCGGCAGCGCCTTGAACTGGTTGGGGCAACGCCACGGCTTGGGTGAATTGCTCTGTGTGATCCATATCGACGCGCAAACCCACCTCAGCCACCACCTGACGCTCTACCGCCAGCCCTCCGCGCCCACGTTCAACGCGCAGGATTGCCAGTTGCTCAATAACCTGATGCTGCATCTGGTGGCGGCGGTCTCGGCGAACCAGATCCGTACCTTGGTGGCCATGCGTGAAACCCTGACCAGCCCGCGCAATCTCGCCCTGGCGGTGTGCGACCCACGGGGAGTATTGCAATGCGCCGAGCGCGGGTTTGTCGACCTGCTGCTCAGCGAATGGCCGCAATGGTGTGGCCCCACCCTGCCGGTGCCGCTGGACGAGCGCGGGCATGACGGTAAGCACATCCATATCCAGGTGTCCCCCGTGGGCGACCAATTGCTGCTGGCCGCGCGCGTCAACCGCGCCCTGCCCCAGCTCAGCCCACGGGAAAACGATGTGGCCCAAGGCTTTGGCGAGGGCAAAACCTACAAGGAAGTGGCCCGCGACCTTGGCCTCTCACCCAATACCGTGCGCCACCATATTCGCGCCATCTACATCAAGCTCGGCGTCAAGGACAAAGCACGCATAGCGCACCTGGTGCACGCCCCGCCCGACTGACCCTGCCCGTTTCTCCCACGGTTTACCACGGTCGTTTTTTAACGGTCACGGGCTGCTGTTGCCCTTTTTCGGCCTTCTCACACGAGACGCTTCTTCATGACTTCCACATGCTTACGTAACTTGACAGTGCTGTGCGCCACCCTGCTCAGCCTCGACAGCCAGGCGGCCGACCTCAACGCCCGCGACTTTTTCGCAGCCCCACCGGGTACCAGCCTGGGTGTGTTGTACCTGCCCGCCACACGTGCCGGGGATTTCCATGGCCCCGCCGACAGCACCGGCAAGGCCGACCTGCGGGTCAACGCCGTGGCTTACCGCCAGGTGTATTTCACCGACGCCTGCGGCACGCTGTGCACGCCGCAATTCATCCTGCCCTTTGCCGACATCAACGCACGCCTGCCCGGCGCCAACCAGCGCAGCCGCGAGCGCGGCCTGGGCGACCCACAGGTGGGTGGCACGCTGTTTTTCGTCAATGACCCCGCCTCGCGTACCTACAGCGGCCTGTTGAGCCTGATCACCGTGCCGGTGGGTGAGTACCACAGCCAAAACCCGGACGTGTCCCCCGGTGCCAATCGCTGGGGCGCCACCTTTGTCTACAACTACACCCACGGCATCGGCGACAAATGGGTACTGGAAGCCAACCTGGAAGCCCAGCTCTATGGCCGCAATGACGATTACTTCGGCAGCGAACTCAAGCAAGCGCCGCTGTATCGCTTACAGGCCTTCGCCTCGTATGACTTCAGCGCCGCCACTTACGGCGCATTGCGCCTGATCCAGGCCGATGGTGGCGCACTGCGCCTGAACAACCGCAGCCTTGACGACACCCACAAGCGCTATACCCAAGTCGGCTTCGAATTCGGGCATTGGCTCGACCGGCAGAACCAACTGATGGTCAGCCTTTCGCAAAACGTTGCGGCTTCCAATGGCTACGCCGGCACCGAGGCGTTGTTACGCCTTGTGCACGTGTTCTGACCCCTTTCCTGGAGCTTGAAAATGCCCATTTCCACCCCTGCAATAACGGCACGCTTGGCGGCGATCGTACTGTTTGCCGCCATCACCCCGACCATCCTGATGACCGCTCCCGCCGTGGCCGCGCAGTTGGCCAGCCAGTGGCAACTGAGCCCTGCGCGCATTGGCGACTTGTTTTCCGTGGAGCTGGGCGCCATGAGCCTGGCGACCTTGCCCGCCTGGTGGTGGCTCAAGCGGGTTGACTGGCGCACCGCCGCCCGGGTCGCCGCGCTGTTGTTCATTGCCGCTAACCTGCTGTCGATGCTCGCCGACACCTACGCCGTGCTGCTGGTGTTGCGCGGTGCCAGCGCCCTGGCCGGCGGCTCGTTGATGATCCTCTGCCTGGCCAGTGCCGCCACCACCGCCAACCCCAGCCGGGTGTATGGCTTGTGGGTGATGGGGCAGTTGGTCGTCGGTGCCCTCGGCCTGGTGGCGCTGCCTGGCTTGTTCGAACGGTTTGGCTTGAATGCCTGCTACCTGATCCTGGCAGGGTTGATGACCCTGCTGCTGCCATTGGCGCGGGCTTTTCCCGCTGGTAGCCCAGCGTTGCCGGCCAACCGCGAGCCGGTATTGCCCGGCTCACGCTGGAAAGCCGCCCTGGGGGTTGGCGCGGTCCTGGCCTTTTACATCAGCCTCGGGGGCGTATGGACCTTTATCGGTGCCTTGGGCGCCAGTGCCGGGATTTCGGCGCAGCACAGCGGCGAAATCCTCGCCATTGCCACCGTGATGGGCATTGCCGGGGCCGCGAGCGCCTCACTGATCGGCGCTCGCCTGCCACGTGGTGCGCTGTTGTTGCTGGGCTACACGTCAATGGCAACAGCGGTGCTCCTGTTGCTCGGCCAGCCTGCATTACTGCGGTTCGCCCTGGCCGCGCTGCTGTTCAAATTCACCTGGACCTTCATCCTGCCGCTGATCCTGGCCTGCCTGGCCGACCTCGATCACAGCGGCAAGCTGATGAACGCCTCCAACCTGGTCATCGGCGGAGGCCTGGCCATCGGCCCGGCGCTCGCCGGCCGCCTGATCGAAGCCAGCGGCGGGTTCAGCCTGTTGCTGCTCGGTGCTGCCGCTATCACCTTGCTGTCCCTGGTGATGATCGTCGCCAGCCGTCCCCACTCCACCACTGAACTGGAACCGGTATGAACCTGACCACCGCATTTTTTTTCGACGAAATGAGCCTCTGGCACAGCGCCGGCGCCCATGCGCTGACCCTACCCGTGGGCGGCTGGGTGCAGCCGCCAGCCGGCAGCGGGCATGCCGAGTCACCGGAGACCAAGCGGCGTTTGAAAAGCCTGTTGGATGTCTCCGGACTCAGCCGCCACCTGCACCAGCATAGCGCGCCGCCCGCCAGTGAAGAGGACCTGCTGCGCGTCCACAGCCGTGCTTACCTGCAACGTTTCAAAGCCTTGAGCGATGCCGGCGGCGGTGAGCTTGGCCCCCAGGCACCGATAGGGCCTGGCAGCTATGAGATCGCGCAACTGTCCGCCGGCCTGACCCTGGCCGCCGTGGAAGCGGTGCTCAAGGGCCAGGCGCACAACGCCTACTCGCTGTCGCGGCCACCCGGGCATCACTGCCTGGCAGACAGCGCCATGGGCTTTTGCTTTCTCGCCAACATCGCCATTGCCATCGAGGCCGCCAAGGCCCGCAACGGGCTGGGCAAAGTCGCCGTGATCGACTGGGATGTGCACCACGGCAACGGCACGCAGTCGATCTTCGAAGAACGCGCCGATGTATTGACGATCTCCCTGCACCAGGACGGCTGCTACCCGCCCGGTTACAGCGGCGAGCAGGATCGCGGCCGGGGTGCAGGCCTGGGCGCCAACATCAATATCCCGTTGCCGCCAGGCAGTGGTCACGCCACCTACCTACAGGCCATGGAGCGTATCGTAGTGCCCGCCCTGGAGCGCTTCGAACCGGAGTTGATCATCGTTGCTTGCGGTTATGACGCCAACGCCGTCGACCCGCTAGCGCGCATGCTGTTGCACAGCGAATCGTTCCGGTTAATGACCCGCGCCCTGCGTCTGGCAGCCGATCGCTTATGTCAGGGCCGCCTGGTGCTGGTACACGAAGGCGGCTACAGCGAAGCCTATGTGCCGTTCTGCGGTTTGGCGACCCTGGAGGAATTGAGCGGCGTGCGCACGGCGGTGCAAGACCCGATGCTTGAGTTTGTGCAATTGCAGCAACCCGGTGCGGCGCTGCAGGGGTTTCAAGAGCAGTGGGTGGAGCGTTTGGCGCGCGGGGTCAGCGAGTAGCTGCCAGGCGCCATACCCGCGCTATGTCCGAGGCCCGCTCGCGCAACAGGCGCGGGGCCTCGTGGCAGGCCTGCTCAAGTGACATCGGCCCCGACGGCAAGGCGAACGCTGCGTCCACACCATGAGCGTACATCTGCTCGTAGCCGTCGCCCAAGGTGCCCGCGATCACGATCACCGGCACGCCCTGTCGCTGGGCAATGCGCGCCACGCCAAACGGGGTTTTGCCACGCAGGGTCTGGGCGTCGAAGCGGCCTTCGCCGGTGATGACCAGATCGGCGCCACGCACCGCTTCATCGAGGCCAACCAGTTCAGCCACCACCTCGACCCCCGGACGAAACTGTGCACCGAGGAACGCCTTGGCGGCAAAGCCTAGGCCACCGGCGGCGCCGCTGCCGGGTTCGTCGCGCACATCCTGGCGCAGCACCTGGGCGCAATGGTCGGCGAAGTGGCCAAGGGCAGCGTCCAGTTGTGCCACTTGCTCGGGACTCGCGCCTTTTTGCGGGCCAAAAATCGAAGACGCTCCGTGAGGGCCGCACAGGGGGTTGTTGACGTCGGCGGCGATTTCAAAACGCACCTGTGCCAGGCGCGGGTCGAGTTGTTCAAGGCTGATATGGGCCAGGCGTGCCAACGCCAACCCACCCGCCGGCAGTGGCTGGCGTTCACTATCCAATAGCTGCACGCCAAGGGCCTGCATCGCCCCCGCCCCGCCATCGTTGGTGGCACTGCCGCCAATCGCCAGGATAATGCGCTGCGCCCCGGCATCCAGCGCGGCGCGGATCAACTCACCGGTGCCGTAGGTCGTACTTGAACACGCGTCGCGCTGCCCCGGCGCGACAAGTTGCAAGCCGCTGGCCTCGGCCATCTCGATCATCGCCGTATGGCTGTCGGCCAGCCAGCCCCAACGCGCTTCGACGGCCCCGCCCAGCGGGCCTCGGACCGTTTGCCTGCGCAGTTCACCCTTACACGCGGCGAGTACCGCATCCACCGTGCCTTCACCGCCATCGGCCATCGGGCATTGAAGCACGTGCGCATCCGGCCAGACCTGGGCCCACCCCTCGGCAATCGCCTGGGCGACGCCTGCGGCACTCAGGCTGTCTTTGAACGAGTCGGGGGCGATCACGATTTTCATGGGCTTTCTCCGGTTTTTATAACGCCCATGCTGCCAGTTGGTTGGGGCAATGACGCGGGGCCGATGCACAAGTGTGGGGCGGGTTTGTTGTTCATTCCGACAATGCCCGTTGTAGGAGCGAGCTTGCTCGCGAAAAACCGGAGCGCGCCGCGGTGAATCAGCTGCCCCGCATTATCGTTAACGACCTTCGCGAGCAAGCTCGCTCCTACAGGGGGTGGGGCAGCAGTTGGACGCCCAGGTACAAGGCAAGCATCCCGTCGAGGGTCAGCGGGTCTACGCCGCTGAGTTCAGCGATGCGCTCCATGCGGTAGCGCAGGCTGTTGCGGTGAATGCCCAAGGCGTCGGCACAGGCCTGGCTTTGCCCATCGTGTTCGCACCAACTGCGCAACGTGGCGAGCAGTTGCCCGTTGCTGTCCTTGGCCAACACCTTGCGCAACGGGTTGAGCAGCTCATCCAGGGCGTCGTCGTTGCGATGACGCCACAGCATCACCGGCAGGCGGTAACGGTTGAGGGTCAACAGGCGTGATTGGGGCAGGATATCGCGGCCATAGGCAAGCAGATCCCCTACCCTTCGGTAACAGCGTCGCAGCCCCGCCAAGCCTTCCGCTTGCCCGCCGATGGCCACGCGCAGGATGTTCCAGCCCTGGCCGTCGAGCTTTTCCAGCAAGCGGGGATTATCGACCTGCGCCGCGGCGGGTCGGCACCACAGCAAGGAAAACTGCGCAGAACTGACGCACCAACTGTCCGGGTAACGGCTGGCGAGCCAGGCGCTCAAAGCCTCCGCCGTTTGGCCCGGGCCCAGTTCAAACAGGTACGGCGTGCGCGCCAGTTGTGGCTTGAGCCCCAGTTGCTGGGCTTCGTCCACCAGGCGCGGGGAGTCGCCGCTGTCGGCCAACAGCAGGGCCAGCAGATCATCGCAACGCTGGCGCCGCCATTGTTGCTCGGCTTGCTGGTGGCGTTGGCTGACCAGCATTTCAGCGGTCATGCGCACCAGTTCGGCATAGGTGCGCAGCCCATCCGGCTCGCCGGTGATACCCAGCACGCCGATCAGGCGTTGATCGTGCAGCAGCGGCAGGTTGATGCCCGGCTGTACGCCCTTGAGATGCTTGGCGGTCTGCCCGTCGATTTCCACCACGCGCCCATTGGCCAACACCAGTTGCGCACCTTCATGGCGAGTGTTGATACGCTCCGGCTCGCCGCTGCCCAGGATCAAGCCCTGGCTGTCCATGACATTGACGTTATGGGGCAGGATCGCCATGGTGCGATCGACAATCTCCTGCGCCAGGGCATGATCCAGCTCGAACATGGGGCTATTTTCCTGAAAAAGGTTGTTCACCGGCACAGCGCAAAGATGGCTTGACTGTGCGCCAGCACAAAGACAGTTGCCCGTCACGTCACCGAGACTGTCAGGGCGGTCAACGTTACCCTCGCACCGCGAAAAATCATAATAAAGAGAGAATCCCATGTCACAGAGCGCCACTGCCGCACTGGCCAGCGATGACGATAAAAACGCCATCTACAAGCGCGTTACCCTGCGCCTGATCCCCTTCATCTTTATCTGCTACCTGTTCAATTACCTCGACCGGGTAAACGTTGGCTTTGCCAAGTTGCAGATGCTCGATGCGTTGAAATTCAGTGAAACCGTGTACGGCCTGGGGGCCGGGATTTTCTTTATCGGCTACGTGCTGTGCGGCGTGCCGAGCAACCTGGCGCTGACCCGCTTCGGCCCACGGCGCTGGATCGCATTGATGATGATCGTGTGGGGCACGCTCTCCACATGCCTGCTGTTTGTGACCACGCCCACGCATTTCTACACCTTGCGCCTGCTTACGGGTGCCGCTGAAGCCGGCTTCTTTCCAGGGGTGGTGTTGTACCTTTCGCAATGGTTTCCGACCTTTCGCCGCGGTCGGATCATGGCGCTGTTCATGTCCGCCATTCCGGTGTCCGGCTTGCTCGGCAGCCCGTTTTCCGGCTGGATTCTCAATCACTTCGCCGCAGGCCAAGGTGGCTTGGCGGGCTGGCAGTGGATGTTCCTACTGCAAGGCATCCCGACTGTAATCCTCGGCGCCCTCGCCTATTTCTTGCTCAGTGACAGCTTCGCCAACGCCAAGTGGCTCAAGCCCCATGAGCGTGCAGTGCTGGAAGCCGACCAAGCCACGGACCTGGCGAACAAACCCAAAACCACCAGCGACTCCCTGGCCGAAGTGTTCAAGAACCCGGCGATCTGGGCGTTCGGCCTGATCTACTTCTGCATCCAGAGTGGCGTGTATGCGATCAACTTCTGGCTGCCGTCGATCATCAAGAACATGGGCTTCAGCGACAACTTGGTGATTGGCTGGCTCAGCGCGATTCCGTATCTGCTGGCGGCGGTGTTCATGCTGCTGGTGGGCCGCTCCGCCGACTTGCGCAAGGAGCGCCGCTGGCATTTGGTGGTACCGATGTTGATGGGCGCCCTCGGCCTGGTCATTGCAGTGAACTTCGCCACCACGCCGGCCATTGCCATTCTCGGCCTGACCATCGCCACCATGGGCGCACTGACCGGCCTGCCGATGTTCTGGCCAGTGCCCACCGCGATGCTCAGCGCGGGTGCGGCGGCGGGTGGCTTGGCGTTGATCAACTCCATGGGGCAGATGGCGGGATTTCTCAGCCCGTATATCGTGGGTTTTGTGAAGGATGCCACCGGGTCCACGGATATGGCGTTGTACCTGCTGGCGGCGGTGATAGTGGGTGGGAGTGTGTTGGCGTTGCGGATGACGCGTACGCTCAAGGCCTGACGCCTTCAAAGTGGGAGGGAGCTTCTCCCTCCCACTTTGGTCATGTATTTACAACAGCCCGCCACCGTCGATATCAACCACTGCCCCGGTCATAAAGCCATTTTCCATGGCCAGCACATACCCCGCCGCCACTTCTTGCGCCTGCCCCACCCGCCCAACCGGCAACCCTTGGCCCGCCTTGGCAAACATCGCCAAACGCTGCTCTTCGCCAAGCCCTGCGTAGGCCGGTGTGTCTATCACCCCCGGGCTGATCACATTGACTCGACGCGGCGCCAGTTCTTTCGCCAGTTGCTTGCCCAAGGCCTCGGTCGCGGCGTTAATGCCCGTCTTGATGAACTGCCCTGCCGCCAACTTTCGCCCCAGTTGGCCCGAGGTCAGGGTGATGCTGCCCTGTTCATGCATAAAGGGCAGCGCGTGTTGAATGGCGCGTAGTGCGCCCCAGAGCTTCACATTGAAGTTGTCCTGGGCTTCATCCAGGTCGGTTTCAATCAAAGCCTTGGCCCGTACTGAAGGCCCCGAGGTGTAGACCAGATGGTCAAACCGCCCCACGGTTTCGAACAGTTGCTTTAAAGAGGCGCTGTCGGTGACGTCCACCGGCTCGCTGTGCAGGCCGTTGTCGGAACTTGACGCCAAGCGGCGCCCAGCCACGACCACCTTCGCGCCGCGCGCCAAGGCTGCCTGGGCCACTGCCGCGCCGATACCGCTGCTGCCGCCGATAACGATGATGGTTTTGCCGCTCAGAGAAGAGGTCATGAGAAAACTACCCGGGTCAGAAAGTGAGCGTTCATCTTCCCAGCTTGGTAATCGATGAAAAATCCGGGTAAAACGACAAGATCTTTAAAGGATTTTTATCAATGAGCTCGATTCTGGACCTTGAAGTCTTCGTGCGCAGTGCCGACACCGGCAGCCTGACGGCCGCCGCCCGTGGCCTGGGCCTCACGCCAGCAGCGGCGAGTATTGCGCTCAAGCGCCTTGAGACCCGCCTCGGCATCCGCCTGCTCGCTCGCTCCACGCGCAGCATGCGCCTGACTGAAGAAGGCCGGCGTTACCTGGACAGCGTGCGGGTGGCGCTGGAGGCGTTGTCGGAAGGCGAGCACGCCATCAAGCAACAAGGCCAGAGCCTCAGCGGTTTATTGCAGTTGGCCGCGCCCTCGGACTTTGGCCGCAATGTGCTGCTGGGTTGGCTGGACGAGTTCAAGCTGGAGCACCCTGATATCCGCTTGCAACTGTTGCTCAACGACAGCAATGCCGACTTGTTTCGCGACACCGTCGACATTGCCTTGCGCTTCGGCGTGCCGAGGGACTCCAGCCTCGTGGCCCTGCCGGTGGTACCCGATCACCATCGCATTGCCTGCGCCAGCCCCGACTACCTGGCGCGCCACGGCACACCGCTTGAGCCCGAAGACTTGGCCCACCACAGTACGCTGCGCTATATGCGCCGGGGCCAGGCCAATAGCACCTGGTATTTCCGCCAGGGGGCATTGCTTCACGAAGTCGAGGTGAGCGGTGACTACCTCAGCGATGACGGCGAGATTGTCCGCCGCTGGGCGTTGGCGGGGCATGGCATTGCCTATAAGGCCAACCTGGATGTGGCCCGTGATATCCAGGCTGGGCGGTTGGTACCCCTGCTACCCGACTGGCAAGGCGAACCCGCTCCGTTCAACCTGATGTGCCCGCACCGCCTGCAAGTGTCGGAACGCGTGAAGGTGCTGCATCGATTTTTACAGGCCCGCTGCGTGACTTTGCTACGCACATGAAGAAATGCGCCCAGGGCTTGTTCCAGAGCGCTCGGGTCTGGTATTGCATCACTTACATTTTGCCTGCCATGAGGAGCTTTGCATGATTTACCGCACATTGGGCCACTCCGGGTTGAAGGTCAGCGCTCTGACCCTCGGCACCATGATGTTTGGCGAACAGACCAGCACCGAAGATTCGCTGCGCATCATCGACAAGGCCTGGGACCAGGGCATCAATTTCATGGACACCGCTGATGTGTACACAGGCGGGCGCTCCGAGGAAATCGTCGGTGAGGCGATTGCACGCAACCGCCACGATTGGGTGGTGGCCTCCAAGGTCGGCTTCGGCCCTGCCGATGGCGTGCCCAACCGCAGCGGTTTGAGCCGCAAGCGTATGTTCACAGCCCTGGACGCCAGCCTGGCACGCCTGGACACCGACTACCTGGACATCTACTACCTGCACCGCGAAGACCACGACACGCCGTTGGAGGTGACCGTATCAGCCATCGGTGACCTGATCCGCCAGGGCAAGGTTCGCTACTGGGGCCTGTCCAATTACCGGGGTTGGCGCATCGCAGAAGTGATCCGCGTGGCTGAACGCCTGGGCGTCGATAAACCTATCATCAGCCAACCGTTGTACAACATCGTCAATCGCCAGGCCGAGGTGGAACAGATCACCGCTGCAGCGGCTTATGGGCTGGGCGTGGTGCCTTACAGCCCGCTGGCCCGAGGGGTGCTCAGCGGCAAGTACGCACCGGACGTCACACCTGAACCCGGCAGCCGTGCCGCGCGCCAGGACAAGCGCATCCTGGAAACCGAGTGGCGGGTTGAATCACTGCGCATTGCCCAGCAGATCCAGCAATACACCCAAGGGCGTGGCGTAGGGATTGTCGAGTTCGCAATCGCCTGGGTGCTGAACAATGCGGCGGTGAGCTCAGCGATCGTCGGGCCACGGACCGAGGCGCAGTGGGACGCCTACACCGGCGCGCTGGCGGTGAAGATCAGCGCCGAAGACGAGGCGTTCATTGATTCGTTGGTTACGCCGGGGCATTCGTCGTCGCCGGGGTTCAACGATGTCGGGCATTTTGTATCCGGTCGGTTGGCGCGCCTGTAGACTGCCGACGGAATAATCGGCTTTCGTGAGGACAGCGTGTCTAAAGGTGTGGTGTTATCGGTCTTGGCCTCGGTGTTGTTTGCGGTGATGTATTACTTCACATCGCTGCTTACTCCCCTGAGTGGCCTGGAAATTTTCGGCTGGCGCATGTTGCTGACCGTGCCCTGCATGACGGTGTTCATGATTGTCAGCGGTGAGTGGCGCAGGGTGTGGGAACTGCTGCGCAGGCTGGCGGCAAAGCCACGGCTGATTGGCGGCGTGCTGGTGTCTTCTGCCCTGCTCGGCGTGCAGTTGTGGCTGTTCATGTGGGCGCCGCTCAATGGGCGCAGCCTGGACGTGTCGGTGGGGTATTTCCTGCTGCCGTTGACCATGGTGCTCACCGGGCGCCTGGTCTACGGCGAGCGTCTGTCACGGCTGCAACAGATCGCCGTGGTGTTTGCCGCGCTGGGCGTGTTGAACGAGTTGTACCAGGCCGGTGGTTTTTCCTGGGCCACACTGGTGGTGATCATCGGCTACCCGGTGTACTTCGTGGTGCGTAAGTACCTGAGCACCGACCATCTGGGTGGGCTGTGGCTGGATATGGCGTTGATGCTGCCGGTGGCCTGGTGGTTTGTACAAAGCGGCGAACAAGGCTTTGCCGTGCTGGATGGGCACCCAAAGCTCTATGCATTGATTCCCATGCTGGGCCTTATCAGCGCCTCGGCGCTGGTGAGCTATATCATTGCCAGTCGCTTGCTGGCGTTCAGCCTGTTCGGGCTGCTGAGCTACGTGGAGCCGGTGCTGTTGCTGGCGGTGGCGTTGCTATTGGGTGAAGGCATCCAGGGTGGGCAATGGCTGACCTATATCCCGATCTGGCTGGCGGTGATGGTGCTGGTGTATGAAGGGTTCAAGCACTTGGTGCGTCAGCGCCGGGCTTGATGGGCGGCTTAGCGTGAATGTCGATTGCGGGGTTTCCCTACCCCTTTGTCGATTGAGTCAGACCCTGACTTCGGTCGTCGGCACTTCAGGTGTGCCGACGACTCGTTCAATGACGTTGGCTGTATTTTCCAACCTGTCTCGCCACGTACCGTAATAGGGAATGTTGCTTTGGATTTGGCTGCCTGCGCTTTCCAGCTGGGCATCCATCTCGGCCTGATCGACTCCAAACAGCTTGCCGATACGATTGTCGCGGTTCAACTCAAGCAACGTTCCTTTAACCGGGTCTTTCACGATGGTTTCGATGGAGTGGGCCACATCGTCAGGAACACCCAGCGCTTTCAGCGCGGTGGCAAGGCCATGCCCAGGGCTTCTGAGTTGCTTCAGGAATTCGTCGTAAAGACCGTTTAAATTGTTGGCACCCACATTGTCCAGGGCGGCACTGGCTATTTTTTTGCGGAACTCATTGAAGGTCATGGGTTCAAGCGGTTTATTTTCGTTCAACCCGTTTTGAACGAAATAATGTCTGCGCGCCTTGGCGTCCTTTTTTTGGCCTGCGCCTTGCAAATTTCCATAAGCGTCGTAGCTATAGACGATGGCCTCCCCATCTGGCCGGTACCCGACATAAAACGCCTTGCCATCTGGTGCAAGTTTATAGAGCTGCGTTCGCACCAGACCGTCGACCGGAGCGGGTGGCACCGAAGCATCTTTGTTCAACCGTTCGAAAATATCACCCTTCTCATCGCCAAAACTGCCCACGACTGCATTGATGTCGCCATCAGCGAACTCGCCAAACTTCTTGTTAACCCGGTCCTCCTGCTTCGGCGCTTTATCACTGGCAAAATGCTGGGTAAATCGCTTGCGCTCGGTCGGGTCGTTGGCCACACCCTTGAGCCAGGCAGTCATCTCCTCTGCATTTTTGAACTCATGAAACGATGTCACGTCATCTTCGGGCATATACAGGACGAGATTAGGCCCCTCTTCTGTACGCGACACGCGCTTGATCACCATCATGTCGTTGGACTGAACGCCATCAACGGCAAATGTCGAAACCTGCACCTTTGGACTTCCCGGTTTGTTGGGTGACACAGCTGCCTTCGTCAGTTGATACCCTTCGGCGCTGAGTGTGCCGCCCAAGTACTCGGCTTCACCGTCATCGAGAAACTGTTTACGCGCCTGATCGACCGGGTCTGCATGACCGGTTGAAGGAACATTGCGCACAGGCCCAGCCTGCTCCGTTGATATAGATGGGCCGATCGGGTGTTGAGGGGTAGGAGCATTCACATTCATAAGAGGGCCTCTTCATAGTGGAAACGCAGGTTTTTCTGCGTCCTGCCCTCTGAGTGATCTCTCAAGAAACATCTGTTCCCAATAAACCGCAGGCTATTTGCAACACGATGGATCAGGCACAAAAAAACCCGGTAAAAACCGTAATGCTTGTAGGAGCGAGCTTGCTCGCGAAAAACGTCAACGATAACGCGGGCATCCTGAATGAACGCGGCGCCTGTGAGTTTTTCGCGAGCAAGCTCGCTCCTACAAAAACGGTAAAAACCGGGCTTTTTTGCTTTAGCCAGTCATCAATCGGCGGTCAGTACACCACGACGCACCTGGTCGCGCTCGATCGACTCGAACAACGCCTTGAAGTTGCCCTCGCCAAACCCATCGTCGCCTTTGCGCTGGATGAATTCGAAGAACACTGGGCCCATCAGGGTTTCCGAGAAGATCTGCAGCAGTAGACGCTTGTCACCGGCAACCGACGAGCCATCCAGCAGGATGCCACGCGATTGCAACTGGTCCACCGGCTCACCGTGGTTCGGCAGGCGGCCTTCAAGCATTTCGTAGTAAGTGTCGGGCGGCGCGGTCATGAAGCGCATGCCGATCTTCTTCAGCGCGTCCCAGGTCTGGACCAAGTCGTCGGTGAGGAACGCGACGTGCTGGATGCCCTCGCCGTTGAACTGCATCAGGAACTCTTCGATCTGCCCGGCGCCCTTGGACGATTCTTCGTTCAACGGGATACGGATCTTGCCGTCCGGCGCACTCATGGCCTTGGAGGTCAGGCCGGTGTACTCGCCTTTGATGTCGAAATAACGCGCTTCGCGGAAGTTGAACAGCTTCTCGTAGAAGTTGGCCCAATAGATCATGCGCCCGCGATAGACGTTGTGGGTCAGGTGGTCGATGACCTTCAGGCCAGCGCCTACCGGGTTGCGATCAACGCCTTCGAGGTACACGAAGTCGATGTCGTAGATCGAGTTGCCTTCGCCGAAACGGTCGATCAGGTACAACGGCGAACCGCCAATGCCTTTGATTGCCGGCAGGTTCAATTCCATCGGGCCGGTGTCGATGTGGATCGGCTGGGCACCCAGCTCCAGGGCACGCTTGTAGGCCTGTTGCGAGTCCTTGACGCGGAACGCCATGCCGCACACCGACGGGCCGTGCTCGGCCGCGAAGTAGGAAGCGAGGCTGTCGGGTTCGTTGTTGAGGATCAGGTTGATCTCGCCCTGGCGATACAGGTGCACGTTCTTGGAGCGGTGGGTGGCCACTTTGGTGAAGCCCATGATCTCGAAGATCGGCTCCAGGGTGCCTGGGGTGGGCGAGGCGAATTCGATGAATTCAAAGCCCATCAGGCCCATTGGGTTTGCGAGTTGGTCGGTCATGTTCGGTGCCTCATCATTCTTGTAGGTAGCAATTGATTAGTTGCGAGCAAGGATGAGGCTGGAGGGTGGCGCACAAGAGAGGCCCCGCACGCTGCGGGCGAGGAAGTCACCAAAGATGAGGGGGGAGCCAAGTAGCTTCATGGTGTCATCAGTCTCTGACGGCCGAGGCTTGCGTGAGCGCAAGTCCATATTCTTGTATGCGTAAACTGATTCTACACAGCGTAACCAGGTTTGTCCGTACTCTTATCAAATCCCCATTGCCCTGCCCCGCGCAAGGGGTTTGTTGCACAGGTAGATGCCCAGCAGGATGATTGCACCGCCCAGTAACATCAGCATCGTCAATGGTTCGTCCAGCAGCACTGCGCCGCAAATGACCGCCGTCAATGGGTTGAGGGCGATGAACACCCCGGAGCGTGTGGCACCTATGCGCCGTATGCCATCGTAATAGCCGATATCCACGATGCGAAGCGAGTCGCTCTTGATCTGCTTTTGATCTCAGGCGCCCCGTTAAACCACGCTGGCCGGAATTCGACAGGGATTTGGGGGGTAAACCGGCAGGGATGCCGGTTTAGCCGCCCCGCGCCATGGATGGCGCGTGGCGGCGGCCCCCCAAATCACTGGCGGATTACGGGCACACCGAGCCTAGGCGAGGTGCCGAGTGGTGGGGCAAGAGCGTTTTGCTTACTTTTGCGCTGTTCAAAAGTGAGCCGCCGTCAGGGCGGAACCCTAAGTGGCCGTTACCGCAGCAATGGATATGCACACAATCCGTTGACTGTGAGGCCGTCTTCGCAGGCAAGCCAGCTCCCACATTTGGACTGCGGTGCGTCAGGTAGATAAGCATCGGCTATCAGGCCGTCGCGGGAGCAAGCTCCCTCTCCACAGGTTCAGCGTCATACCAAAGTTGTGTAGATACTTATGCGCCGATGAGGCCATGACCTTGCAAGCACTCTGCGATGAACCCTTTATCCTGACTGAAGCCGGCTCGTCGGAGTTGGTGTTGCTCAGCACGTTGGAAGCGGTCAGCCGGGGCGATGGTTTGAGTGTGGTTGCGCAGGCTTCACTGCCGGAGCATGCCGATTCGCGTTATGTGGCGTTGCCATTGGCGCCGCGGGTACCGCGTCGGATCGGGCTGGCGGTGCTGGATCGGCGTCAGTCTTCCCCGGCTGCCCTGGCATTCATCGCGCTGGCACAAGGGCTGTACCCCTCGCCTACTTAGTTACCGGCCTATGCTCTGCGTCCTCTCATGCGTCGCGCCATAGTCATCCAATGTGGTGAAGCGCAGCGTCGGCGTACCTCGCCACGGTACAACCCAACCCGGCATGATCAACTCGGCCGTTGAGCGCGGAGCCAGCATCGGTGGGTTTTCATGGCGGTATGCGACGCCCTCATGGTTGAGTGCCACGCTGGACAAGGTCACATGAAAGGCACTCCGGTTGCGCACCCGCAGCACCGGGCGGTCGTCTGCCAGTTGCCATTGCAGCGCCGCCACGGCATCTTCCGCCCCGCCTGGCAACGCGTTGGGGCGCAGGAACAGTTTGATGCGGGTGCGAAACGCCAATTGCAGTTGATGGCTCGCCGCGTCAGTGGGCCGGATCCCCAGCACATTCAGCCAATACGCCACTTCCTGGGGATCGGCCGTGGCAGTCCGCGGAACCGGATGATAGATCACTCGCAATACGTGCGATTTGCCCGCCTCCATCCTCAGGATCGGTGGCGTGACGGTAAACGGCACGTCACTGCGTTCCGGCGTAGTCTGGGGGTCGCCTTCATCGATCCAGACTTGCACCAGCCTCGGGCTGTCCGCCTCGTTACGCAGGTTGAGGGTTACCCCCCGTGCCGCGGCCGGGTAAATGAGCCGGGTGCGATCAATGACGATTTCGGCCTGCGCTATCGCCATAGATGCCGCCAATGCCAGACCGGACACGCAGTTCAATAAGACTCGGATCATCACGCCGACTACCGATAGGCCAAAGTGAAGGTCGCCAACCCGTTGGCCGTGCCCGGGCGGACGGCGGCGCCGGTTTGTATGTAGCGCGCGGTCAAGGGAATCTGGAAGGTGCCGTTGCCGGTGCTACCTGCCAACCATTGATTCGGCGTGCCAATAGCGGCGGCGTCGGGGCCGTAGCTGATCAGGCGATTGCCAAACAGCAGTTGCAGCGCCACGCCCTTGGCGGTGGAACTGGCGGTCAATGTCAGTTGGTCACTGCGATTGGCCGGTTGGGTCTGGTCGGTCAAGGTCAACAGCACATCGCTGTCAGCGCCCCCGCCACCAGCGCATTGCAAGGTGATGGTGCGGGTGGCATTGCCGGCCACGCTGCCAATGCCCTTGAACGCCCTGCTCTCCACCGCCCCCAGCGGGATTGCCACGGAGGGCGTGGAGACCGTGCAGGTGGGCTTGCTCGGCGGGCCTACTTCGATGCTGCCGAAGTTGAACGCGTGGTGTGTCTCGCTGGTGTACAGGTACAAGCCCGCGAAGGTCTGCGGCGCAATGGTGCCGCCCTGGATCGGGCCGGTTACTACCAAGAACAAGCGTCCGCGCAAGCCCCACGTAGGCAAACCGGGATGGATCGGGCCACGCAACACTGTGACCCCGGTAGTCACGGTTTGCATCGGCCCGACGTCACGGTCCTGCGCCATAAACGCAAACCCGACACCTTGCACGCCGGTCAGATGAACCGGCATGACGACCCCTGAGTGGAAGAAGTTACGTCCCGTCCAGGGAATCTCCCGAGCAATCCGCGTGGACGACCAATAGCGAACAATCAGGTTGGGCGGATAGGTGCACCTCAATCCGTGCGCTACCTCGACGGGGTAGCCATCCGGGTTGCCCAGGGCTTGGCCGACCACAGGGTTGGCGGGCACCGTAATGCGCGGCACCGACAGCACCGTCGGCGGCGCGGGCGTACACGTCGCCTTGGCCTGGACATGGGGCGCGCTGGCGAGGGCGATGCAGGTCACCATGACAAGCCCTGCCAGACGTTGCGTACAGATGCTGATCATCGGCTGCTGACCTCTTCGTTGGCGGTGTTGGGGTGGCAGCGGCTGACCAGTTGGTCGGCATTTTCCTGGCGGTGCCCCGGTGGCCGCGGTGGCAGACGGTATGGGATATAGCAGCGGTCACTTGCCGCCTCGGTCCAACGCACGGTCAGCGTGCCCTGATCGGCCACGCCGCGCACAAACGCCTTGCCGGCTTGCCCAATCACCCCGACTTCCCTGCCCTGCTCGTCGAACACCTGAGCGGCAAAAGGCAGCGGCTGACCGTTGCGATGGGTCGCCTTGATCACCACCGCACGGCCACTGACGGTCTCGAACTTGACCAGCGACACTGCGCCCCCTGTCGGTACCACCGAGCGATTCGATTCCTTGAGCTCCACATCCATGGCCATGCCTTCGGGGTCGATATCCACGTCATTGGGATGGTAGGCCCGCAAGCTCGGCAACACGCCATAGCCGTGTGAGTCGATGCGTACCCCCCCACCGATCTGCGCGCCCTGGGCATCCGGTGCATACACCAGTGCCGACGCTTCACCGAGGCTTTGCGAGAGGGTCACGCCACCGCCATGGGCAATCAGCCCGCCGTCGGCGCTCATGGACACTTGTGCGTTGTTGCCACTCTGGCCGTAACCGGCGCGCAGGTTGGCCGTGCTGCTGCGATATCCGGCGTAGGCATTGAAGCTGGAACCGGCCTGGCTCCCCGTGCCCTGGCTGCCGGCCAGGCCGTAGTGCCCCTCTGACGCCTCGCCGAGCAAGCCATTGATACCCACTTGCTGTTGACTGCCCTTTGACTCGCCGGTGTCGCGCGACAACGCGCTGCTCAGGGTCGGCGCCGATGTGCCCTGGCCCAGCGGCATCGACAGGGTCAGCGCCAGACGATTATCGACGCGACCGGGTTGCAACGCGCGGCCGAAAAAGATCGCGTCACTGTGGTCACGATGGCTGGGTGGGTCGGCGTCGCTGACCCTTGAGCGCTGCGCCGAAATGTTCCAGTTGAGCCGCTTCCAGCGTGATCCATAGCTGAGGGTGAAGGATGTCTGGCGACCTTGCCGGCTCGCCCAGTAGTCAACCGAACTGCCGTACAGGCTCAAGGTGCCTTCGCCCAGTTGCTGGCTGATCGTCAGATCGAGACGGCTTTTCTGTCGGGCATAGCCCTCGATGTTCCCCTGCTGACGCGCCAGTTCCTGCACATTCAAAGCATCCGGCAGGCTCAGGTAGCCGGCCGTGGAGAAGCGGTAGGCGCCCAGCGCAAAATGGGTTCCGGAAAACGGCAGGTTCTTGTTGTAGGCCAGGCCCCAACTGTGTCCGCCAACCACCCCGTTGCCCTCGATGCGGGTGCGCGAATGCGTGGTGTCCAGGGCAAATGCGCCGATGGGCGTACTCATCGCCAACCCGGCCTTGCCCTGAAAGTAACCTTTGGAAAGCGTGCTGCCGCCATAAAGGCTCAGGCCATCGGTAAGGCCATGCTGCAAGGTGCCCTGAAATAACAGGGGGCTGTCACCGCTGACTCCGCGTTGCTGCACCTGGCCCAAGGTCGTGCTGTAGTGGGTGGCGCCCTGACGCAATAACTGTGGGGCCACCGAATACGGCACGACAAAGGTGGTGCGGCGCCCGTCCACCTCGGTGACGCTGACATTCAGGTCGCCGCCGTAGCCCGTGGGGTAAAGATCGTCGATGACAAAGGGCCCTGGGGCAACCTGGGTTTCGTAGATCGTGTAGCCGTTCTGGCGCACCGTTACCGAGGCGTTGCTGTCGGCGATGCCGCGTATCTGCGGTGCATAGCCTTGTTGCGACGGCGCCAGCATGCGGTCATCGGTCGACAGGGTGACGCCCCGCACCCGCACGCCGTCGAGGACCTGGCCGTTACTGAAGCTGTCGCCAAGGGTCAGTTGCGAACGCCAGGCCGACAAGGGCCGTTGCAGGTACGTGGCGGTGTGTTGATAAGGCAACAGACCGCCTCGGGAGGTCCAGGCCTGGCCGCCTTGGTGGCGCAGGCGCCAGTCGCCGAGGTTGACGCCGCCGTTGAGGCCCAGGTAACCCCGACCTTCCCCCGCCCCCGCAGTCACCGCTGCGGCGCTGAAGGTGTAATTGAGCAGCGCAACGTCAAGCCCCTTGTCCCAGCGGGCCGGGTCAACGTAACCGCGCGCGGCACGGCTGAGGTGAGCTTGGGGAAGACTGACGTCGAGTGTAAGGGTCTCGATGTCGAGTTGGCTGCTGGCCAGGGGGATCCATTGGGTAAATTCACGGCACTGCGTGTCGGCGCTACGTTTGTCAGGTGGCAGCACGACTCCGAGTTGGGCAAGTTCCAGCGCGCTCACGCAAGGCTGGACATCATCCTGCCCCTTCCGGGAGACAAAGCTGATTTCACGGCGCCCCACGGATTGGCCATTGAGCATCACATCCACACGGTAGACGCCAGGCGCCAGTGCATTGCCCGTATTGAAACGCGAAATATCCACGACAGCGGCAAGGCCACTGGTGAACGCCTCGATATCAAACAACAGTGGCGCGGCCTCGGCCGGCAAGCATAAGGTCGTGAACACACCCAGCGACACCATCAGCCGCGAGTTGCACAACAGCCAGGCAAACACGGGATGCCCCGTAAATGGCAGGTAAACAGACATAATCAAAACTTCAGGGGGGCTCGCTGCGGCGCGGAGAATGCGCCGTAATCATTGATGTATTTGAAATGCACCTGGGCGTCGGCGGGGATCGTCGGCAGGGTGCCGCGGACAGGCAGTTCAAGGCTGGCACCTGGCGGCACCATGCCCTCTTGTACTGGTATCAGGTGGGCGTCAGGCCGAGGGCCCAGCGCCAGTGCCACCTCGTTGAAGGTCACGTGAAAGGCCGTAGGGTTGTGTACGCGCAGTACGGCTGCGCGCTCGGTGCGCCTCAGACTCCAGCGCAGTTGCGCGGGGGCCTGGTCTGCACTGCCAGGCAAATGAGGGGGGCGAAAAAACACTTTGGTGCGGATACGAAAAGCAAACTGCAGGTGGTTTCCCTCAGGTGTTTGCTCGTCGAGTTCGGCCGCGTTGACTTTAGGGGGGATTTCCAAGGCATTGAGCCAGAACAATGATTCTCGATCTGACGGCAGCGGCTCCTGGGTGTAGACCAGTCGCACCCCCTGGCTTCTACCCGGATCCAGGCGAAACACCGGGGGCGAGAGGCTGAACGGCACGTCGCTATGGGCGGGATCTGGAGTGGCATCGCCTTGATCCAGCCACACCTGGACCAGGCGCGGTGCCCGTTTATCGTCGTTGGTCAGGCGCAGGGTGATTTCACGGCGCTGCTGGGGGTAGATATGCCGTGTGCCATCGATCACCACACCCGCGTGGGCCGTGGACGGTAAGCCGGCGAGGAGCGCAAAGGTGAGGCTCGCCAGCAATGTGCGAGAAAGCATGAGTCCATCCTTCAAGGCAGGGCCTGGCGCATTGCCAGGCACCATGGCCTTGATCAGGGGAATGTCACGGAATACAGCACTTGCGTGCTGATCGGGCCGGCGGTCGCTGCCCCCGTGGCGAAGTACTGAGCCGCAAATGGCAGCGTCACCGCGCCGCCGTCTGGCACCGTCGCGGTACTCGAACTCAGGCCCAGCCGCAGGTCCAGGGGCTGGTTGGTGACGCCATCCACAATCTGTACTTCCACGAACTTTGCCGGTTCCGGCGTTGCCGGTGCCTGATTGACCAGGTTGCCGGTCGCCGGGTTGATCGCCGGGCTGCTGCTCTCGAATAACACCGCGACCACCGTGTCCTTCGGGCAACTGCCGACTTGGATAAAAAATGGCTTTACCCCTGCCGTCTGCCCGGCTGCCTTGAGTGCGCTGGCCTGGACCTTGTGCAGCGCAATGGCAAAGTCCGGCCCGGCGCCAGGTGCAGCGCCTGCCCCGCCACTGATGCTGCAGGTGGTGCCAGTGATCTCGCCGGTCAGGGTGATAGTGCCGTCCGCCGCGAACGCCGGTAGAGCGACAACGCTGTTAGCCATCAACCAGGCAACGGCCAGTGCGATTTTTTTCATTGCTGCAAATTCCTGTGGAGTCGTTAAAAGGCTGCAAGGCGGCTTCCGACATTCGAAAGGCACGCGCCGACCGTCCCGCCAAAATTGGGCTAGCACGGCACTGAGAGAGGCTGGAGGGATACGGTCCTGAGTCTCTTACTTCTTGCAACGATGTTTATGTTGCCTAGATGAAATCCCCGCCACAACTGACCGAACGGCTAGGTCAACCCGCTCAAAACAACTGAGCAGGCCTGCGTATTGCCATCTATCATCGGCATATCTCACTCTTTTTCTCGCGACTGACCGCCCCTATGCCCCTGACCGTCAAAGGCCCACGAAGCCGAGCCGCACGCTATTTCATCAGTGCAACCAGCGGCGTGTTGCCCATCTTGCTGGGGGTTGTGATTCTGTATTGGCAAGCCGAGCGCACCCTTGAACAAAGCACGGCGCAAACCGCTCAAGAAGCGGTGCGCCAGTTCGACTTGATGCTCGACAACACCGCCATCGCTGCCCAGGCGTTGCTGCCACTGGCCGGTAAGCCGTGTGACAGCGCCACCAAGTTGGCGCTACGTGAACAAGTCACGCGTCGGCCGTTTGTGCGGGCCACCACGCTGTCCTGGCAGAAAAACATCTATTGCAGCTCGTTGTTTGGCGGTCGCTACCAATCGCCCGTCAACCCCGACGACTACGTGGATGGGCGCCTGTGGTTGATGAAAGGCAACCCCGTCACACCCGATACCGCCCTGCTGGTGTACCGCCTGGTCCAAGGCGATCAAGGTGCGTTTGCCTCGGTTGACGGTTACCACCTCACCAACGCCTTGCGCTTGATCAGCCGTTACGCGTATTTGGTATTGCACGTCGGCCCGAACTGGCTGGGTGCCGACGGCAAAGTGCATCAAGGCGCGTTGCCGACATTTGCCGTGGCGCCACAGCGCCTGGCTTCCGAGCGCTATCAATACAGTGTCGAGGCCGGGATGCCCGAGGGTGAAGTCTGGCGCTATATGCAGGCGCGGTATCCGGCCCTGTTCAGCCTGGTGGTGTTTTTCGGGATATTGGCGGGGCTGCTCGCTCACTGGCTGCAAAAACGTTCGTCAGCGCCAACCCACGAGTTACAACGCGCCTTGGGGGCCAATGAGTTCATCCCCTATTTCCAACCGGTGGTACGCGGTGACACCCGCCAATGGGCCGGGTGTGAGGTGCTGATGCGTTGGAAGCATCCCAAAGAAGGCCTGGTGCGCCCGGACCTGTTTATTCCCCTGGCCGAAGACTCCGGCCTGATCGTGCCAATGACCCGTGCCCTGCTGCGCCAGACCGCCGCGCAACTGGCGCCGCATGCCGCGCGCTTCAGCCCAGGCTTTCATATCGGCGTGAATATCACTGCGCGCCATTGCCAGGACATGGCGCTGGTGCAGGACTGCCGGGAATTCCTCGCCGCGTTCCCACCCGGCCAGGTCACCCTGGTGCTGGAGTTGACCGAGCGGGAGTTGATCGAACCCACTGAGACCACCCGCCGCCTGTTCGAGGCGCTGCATCAAATGGGGGTCATGATCGCCATTGATGATTTTGGCACCGGCCACTCCAGCTTGGGCTATTTGCGCAATTTCAATGTCGACTACTTGAAGATCGATCAAAGCTTTGTCGCCATGATCGGTGCGGATGCGCTGTCTCGGCATATTCTGGACAGCATCATAGAGTTGTCGGTCAAGCTGGATCTAGGCATTGTTGCCGAAGGCGTAGAAACAGCCCAACAGTGTGAATACCTCGTGGCTCAAGGCGTGGATTTCCTACAGGGTTACCTGTTTGGCCGACCATTACCCTGCGATGAATTCATTAAATCGTTGGGCATCGTGGAATAGCCTTGCGCGACCGATGATGAAAGATTGGTCTTTCTTTAAAAGACATGATTTACTCGGGCTGAATTAACTACTACAATTTTTTCTGCCTGTGCAGAACTCGCAGAAGGGTCTTTTTCGTTGACGTGGCTTAACGTTCTTGGCTTATAGCTTTGTCTGCAGTTGATATCAGCAACTACATTATTGGAGTACAGATTTTGTCCAGACTCGCCGAATTTCGCGCAGCAGAAAAAGCCCTTCAAGAGCAGCTTGCACAGCTGGAATCCTTGAAGAACGACGCTGGCCTGAAGAAAGAAATCGAATTCGAAGAAAAGCTCAAGACGCTGATGGGCAAATACGACAAAAGCCTGCGTGATGTGATCGCTATCCTCGATCCAGCGCCACGCAAAGGCGGCGCACCGGCCGCTGCCGCGCCTAAACAGCGCCGCGCACGGGTGGTCAAGGTTTACCACAACCCGCACACCGGCGAGCTGATCGAGACCAAAGGTGGCAACCACCGCGGCCTCAAAGCCTGGAAAGAAGAGTACGGCGCTGCCACTGTAGACTCCTGGCTTCGCGGCTGAAACATGTACTAAAAAATAGCCCCGCCTACGCGGGGCTTTTTTTGCTCTAACGGTTCGGAATCGAACTTAACTCAGCGTTCATGTTGTTCAAATTCGCTCAATTTGAGCGCGTCAAAGTTTCAGACTGTTACGCACCAAACTGACTTCCTCCTTGCTCGCCTCGTACGCTTGCGCCTGGCCGGCGTATGAAAAAACATAGGCTTTGTCGACATCCAGCGCACCGACTAATGTTTGCGACAACAGGTGTCGACCATTCTCGGTAATCACGCAGGTAGTTTCCAACGCGTCAAGCCGACTCAATGTCGTGGAGTGCATTTTGCTGCACACGCTTTGATAACCGCCGCGGGCAAAGTCTTTCTGGATCGACTTGCGCATCTCCAGCAACACGCCAGCAAGATTAACTTTATGACCGGCCTCAATTGGCGTTCCGGTCAACTCCATGACCATCAACGTCGCACCATTTTCATCATTCTTGATCGCTCGCTGCCGGGACACTGCTTGGGGTTTGGCAGGGGGCTCGCCGTCAGGCACGACTTCTTCGACCTGCCAACCGCTGGGCCAATGGACCTCCGGTTCGGCGGCCAGCACAAACGGGCTGCCCAACAACACGCACACAGCACTCAACAGCGGCCTACGAAACTCGATCATTGCGAAAAACACCCAAGGTTCCAGCGGCAAAGTGTGCGGCCCGGCGCGCGCTGACCGCAAGGGTTGAGCGCGCTTTTTCATTTGGCGCAGCCGGTGCGCCTTGCGTATCATGGCCCGCCTGCATGGAGGCAGGCCGCAAGCCAATGGACCGCTCATCTCACATTTTTTCTGGAGGGCCCATGAGCCTGCACGAATTGAACACCTTCCCGGGCGTCACTGCCCAACCCGACAACGCCACGGCGAACTTCGTGTTCAACCACACCATGTTGCGGGTCAAGGACATCACCAAGTCGCTGGACTTCTACACGCGTATCCTGGGTTTCTCCCTGGTCGAAAAACGTGACTTCCCGGAAGCCGAATTCAGCCTGTACTTCCTGGCCCTGGTGGACAAGGCCCAGATCCCGGCCGACGCCGCCGAGCGTACCCAGTGGATGAAGTCGATTCCGGGCATCCTCGAACTGACCCATAACCACGGCACCGAAAACGATGCCGACTTTGCCTACCACAACGGCAACACCGACCCGCGTGGCTTTGGCCATATCTGCATCTCGGTGCCGGACATTGTCGCGGCGTGCGAACGCTTCGAAGCCTTGGGCTGTGACTTCCAGAAGCGCCTGACGGATGGCCGCATGAAGAGCCTGGCGTTCATCAAGGACCCGGATGCTTATTGGGTCGAGATCATCCAGCCGGCGCCGATGTAATAAGCACTGCGTGACGCGGAGCGTCACCGGATGCATTCCCACGCGGAGCGTGGGAACGAGAAAAACCCCATGATCGCTCATGGGGTTTTTCATTTTCAGCTCAGCATTTATGCCGGAGCAGAGGTACGGATCAGGTGATCGAACGCGCTCAACGAAGCCTTGGCGCCCTCGCCTACTGCAATCACGATCTGCTTGTACGGCACGGTGGTTACGTCACCGGCGGCGAACACGCCAGGCAGTGAAGTCTCGCCACGGGCATCGACAATGATCTCGCCACGCGGCGACAGCTCTACGGTGCCTTTGAGCCAATCCGTGTTGGGCAGCAAGCCAATCTGCACAAAGATGCCTTCCAGCTCGATGGTCTTGAACTCACCGCTGTCACGGTCCTTGTAGGCAAGGCCGGTGACTTTCTGGCCATCGCCTTTGACTTCACTGGTCAATGCGCTGGTGATCACATCCACGTTCGGCAGGCTGTAGAGCTTGCGTTGCAACACAGCATCGGCGCGCAGCTTGCTGTCGAATTCAAGCAAAGTGACATGGCTGACGATACCGGCCAGGTCAATGGCCGCTTCCACGCCGGAGTTACCGCCGCCGATCACCGCCACACGCTTGCCCTTGAACAGCGGGCCATCGCAATGCGGGCAGAAGCACACGCCCTTGGCCTTGTATTCCTGCTCACCGGGCACGCCCATCTCTCTCCAGCGGGCGCCTGTGGCCAGGATCACGGTCTTGGACTTGAGGGTGGCACCGCTTTCGAAGCGAATTTCGTGCAGCTCACCGGCATTTTTTGCCGGTACCAGGCTGCTGGCGCGCTGCAGGTTCATGATGTCCACGTCGTACTGACGCACATGGGCTTCCAGTGCGCTGGCCAGTTTCGGCCCTTCGGTTTCCTGTACCGAGATAAAGTTCTCGATGGACATGGTGTCCAGCACCTGGCCACCAAAGCGTTCAGCCGCCACGCCAGTACGAATACCTTTACGTGCCGCGTAGATGGCAGCCGAAGACCCTGCGGGGCCACCGCCAACTACCAGGACGTCGAAGGCGTCCTTGGCGCTGATTTTCTCCGCGGCTTTCTCGATACCGCTGGTGTCGAGCTTGGCGAGGATCTCTTCGAGGCCCATACGGCCCTGGCCAAAGTTGACCCCGTTCAAGTACACGCTCGGCACCGCCATGATCTGGCGCTCATCGACTTCGGCCTGGAACAGTGCACCATCAATCGCAACATGGCGGATGTTGGGGTTCAGCACCGCCATCAGGTTCAGCGCCTGGACCACGTCCGGGCAGTTCTGGCACGACAGCGAGAAGTAAGTCTCGAAGCTGAACTCGCCTTTGAGGGCGCGGATCTGTTCAATCACCTCGACACTGGCTTTCGACGGGTGGCCACCGACTTGCAGCAGGGCCAGCACCAGCGAAGTGAATTCATGGCCCATGGGGATGCCGGCGAAACGCAGGCTGATATCGGCACCCGGGCGGTTGATGGAGAACGATGGCTTGCGCGCATCATTGCCATCGGTGTTCAGGGTAATCAGCGTGGAGAGGCTGGTTACGTCCTGCAAAAGAGCAAGCATTTCCTGGGATTTCGCACCGTCGTCGAGGGAGGCGACGATCTCGATCGGCTGGGTGACCCGTTCCAGGTATGACTTCAACTGAGCTTTAAGATTGGCATCCAACATACGGGCGATTTCCTGTTCATTCGGTTTATTGCAGACAAAAAAACGCCCGAGCGAATCTCGCCCGGGCGTTTTGAGGGCGGATGCAGCTTACTTAAGTGCGGATACCCGCCCTTGATACGCGTTCACAGACTTAGATCTTGCCGACCAGGTCCAGAGACGGCGCCAGAGTGGCCTCGCCTTCTTTCCACTTGGCTGGGCAGACTTCACCTGGGTGGGCAGCAACGTATTGAGCGGCCTTGATCTTGCGCAGCAGCTCGGAAGCGTCACGACCTACACCACCGTCGTTCAGCTCAACGATCTTGATCTGACCTTCTGGGTTGATCACGAAGGTGCCGCGGTCTGCCAGGCCAGCTTCTTCGATCAGCACGTCGAAGTTGCGGGAGATGGTCAGGGTTGGGTCGCCGATCATGGTGTACTGGATTTTGCCAATGGCTGGCGAAGTGTTGTGCCAAGCAGCGTGGGCAAAGTGGGTGTCGGTGGAAACGCTGTAGATTTCGACGCCCAGCTTCTGGAATTCGGCGTAGTTGTCAGCCAGGTCTTCCAGTTCGGTTGGGCAAACGAAGGTGAAGTCGGCTGGGTAGAAGAATACAACCGACCACTTGCCTTTCAGGTCAGCGTCGGTCACATCGACGAAGCTGCCGTTTTTGAAAGCGGTGGCTTTAAACGGTTTTACTTGGCTGTTGATGATAGGCATCGTTGACTCTCCGTCAGGGGTTAAGAAGTTGATGAGATGAATCCTACCGGCTCTTTCGGTCGATGGCTCATTGGCAAACCTGATGCTGACGATTGGCTTTCTCTATCAGGTGACGGTATTAATAGAAGAAATCTCAAATCAGCGGTTGGGTTGCCAGGGTCATGCCCAGAAACGGCGTCGCTTCAACATAGCGCATCGCGGATTTCATGTCGTTCCAGCCGACGTAACTCATCAGCGACTTCAAATCCCAACCGCTGCGATGTGCCCAAGTGGCGAAGCCCCGACGCAGGGAGTGGCTGGTGTATTGCTCGGCAGGGATGCCTGCGCGCTCAAGGGCCTGGCGCAATAACGGGATCACGCTGTTGGGGTGCAAGCCCTCCTCGCCCAGGTTGCCCCAGCGGTCAATGCCGCGAAATACCGGCCCGCGCACCAAGGCCGAGGCACTGAGCCACTCGCTATAAGCCTGCACCGGGCACAGACGCAGCAACGCCGGGGTCTGGTAAGTCTTGCCGAGGTTGTCGCGATCACTTTTGCTGCGCGGCAAGTACAGGCTGATGCCTGCGCCCGGTACGGCTTGCACATGCTCAATGCTTAATCGGCACAGCTCATCACTGCGAAACCCGCGCCAGAAGCCCAGCAGAATCAGCGCAGCATCGCGCTTGGCCCGTAGCAAGCGCGGTTGGTCGTGATGCTCGCTGGCCTGTTTGGCTTCAATGTCCAGGGCAGCGATTACTTGCTCCAAGTGCGTGAGCTGCAAAGGCTCGGCCTGCCGCTCACGCACCGGGTGCACGGCGCGGATGCCCTTGAGCACCTTGCGTACCACCGGCGCCTTCGTCGGGTCGGCAAACCCTTGGCTGGTATGCCACTGCGCCAAGGCCGAGAGCCGCAGCTTCAAGGTATTGACTGCCAACACTCCCGCATGCGCCACCAAGTAACGCGCCACGCTGTCGCTGGTGGCCGGCAGGAACCCTCCCCAACTGACTTCGAAATGCTCGATGGCCGCACGGTAGCTGCGGCGCGTGTTGTCACGGGTGGCGGCGTTGAGATATCGGTCGAGGTCGATCATAGGCGTCTTTTCGTACTGCTGACAGGTGAATGGCTGATGAAAACAGGGGTCACACGGGATAATACGCCAATATCCCATCTGTTAAATCATGAATTTCAACGAGTTTTTAACCATGTTATAGTATGTATATACATACCATGTACCACAGTACTAAATCGACGGAGACTCCATGGCTCGCGGCGGCATAAACAAAGCAGTAGTGCAGACGGCACGCCTGGCGATCCTCGCTCGTGGCGAAAACCCAAGCATCGATGCGGTGCGTATCGAAATGGGCAATACCGGCTCGAAAACCACCATTCATCGCTACTTGAAAGAGCTGGACGAAAGCGAGACGCGCCAGACCATCACCCAAGCGCCAATTGACGATGAGCTGGGCGAACTGGTCGCACGCCTGGCCCAACGCCTGAAAGAGAAGGCCCAGGAGCCGATCGACCTGGCCCTGGCGCAATTCGAGCAACACAAAGCCGCCCTGCTCGCCCAGGTAGAAACCCTGGAAGAAGCGCATACCCAGCTCAAACAGCAATTTGATATCCAGGCGGCAGCCCTGGCCGAAGAAAGCGCGGCGCTGCAAACCGCCAGCACCAGCCTGCAGACCGAGCAAACCCGTAATGCCGGGCTGAGCCAGGCGTGCAGCGACTACGAGCTAAGGCTCAACGACAAAGACGAGCAGATTCGCTCACTGGAAGAAAAACACCTGCACGCCCGTGATGCGCTTGAGCATTACCGCAATGCCATCAAGGAACAGCGCGAGCAGGAACAGCGTCGCCATGAAGGCCAGTTGCAGCAGGTTCAGGCCGAATTGCGCCAGGCACAGCAAAGCGCGCTGGTGCGCCAGGATGAAATCACCCAGTTGCATCGCGATAACGAGCGTCTACTGAGTGAGCAGCGAGTGACCGCCAAGGAATTGAATGCGCTGCAGGAGCAAACTCGCCAGGACCAGGCGCTACAGCTGAAACTCAAGGAGCAGCTGAGTCAGATCGACAGCGAGCGCACCCTGCTCCAGGAACGCCTGCGCGTGGCCGTGCAAGACAGCCAATCACGCCAGGCCGCACTGCTGGAACACCAGCAGCACAACAAGGCGCTTGAGCTGGACCTGGTCAAGGCCCAGGCAAGCATCGAAGCCCTGCGCCTGGCGGCCGTCGTTGCAACGGCGCCAGAGGCAGCAGATCCAACCTGATCAATTCGCCACAGGCGTGCGCATGGTGACGAATTCTTCCGCCGCCGTAGGATGCACGCCGATGGTTTCGTCGAAATGCTGTTTGGTCGCGCCCGCCTTGAGCGCGATCGCCAGCCCTTGCACGATTTCACCCGCATCTGGGCCGACCATGTGGCAACCCAGCACTTTGTCGGTGTCGGCGTCGACCACCAGCTTCATCAGGGTCTTTTCCTGGCAATCGGTGAGGGTCAGCTTCATCGGCCGGAAACGGCTTTCAAAGACCTGCACGTTGTGGCCGTTCTTGCGTGCATCCTCTTCCGTCAGACCGACTGTGCCAATGTTTGGCAGGCTGAACACCGCCGTCGCGATATTGGCGTAATCCACCGCGCGGTATTGCTCGGGCTTGAACAACCGCCGCGCCACGGCCATGCCTTCAGCCAGCGCCACCGGCGTCAGCTGCACACGACCAATCACATCGCCAATCGCCAGGATCGACGGCTCGGCGGTCTGGTAGAGATCATCCACCGCGACAAAACCGCGCTCGTCCAGTTTGACCCCGGTATTTTCCAGGCCCAGGTTATCCAGCATCGGACGGCGGCCGGTGGCGTAGAACACGCAATCGGCTTCCAGCACGCGACCATCCTTCAAGGTGGCTTTGAGGCTGCCGTCGGCTTGCTTGTCGATACGTTCGATGTCGGCATTGAACTGCAAGTCCAGGCCGCGCTTGGTCAGCTCTTCTTGCAGATGTTTGCGCACCGAACCATCAAAGCCGCGCAAGAACAGGTCACCGCGATACAGCAAGGAAGTGTGTGCACCCAGGCCGTGGAAGATGCCGGCGAACTCAACGGCGATATAACCGCCGCCCACCACCAGCACGCGCTTGGGTAGCTCTTTAAGGAAGAATGCCTCATTGGAACCAATGGCGTGCTCGCGCCCTGGAATCTCAGGGATCTGCGGCCAGCCACCGGTGGCGATCAGGATGTGCTTGGCAGTGAAGCGCTCACCGTTAATCTCCACCTGATGGGCATCAACCAGGCGTGCGTGCCCTTCGTGCAATGTCACGCCGCTGTTGACCAACAGGTTGCGATAGATGCCGTTGAGGCGGTTGATCTCGCGATCCTTGTTGGCGATCAAGGTCGCCCAATCAAAGTTCGCCTCGCCCAGGGACCAGCCAAAGCCGCTGGCCTGTTCAAAATCTTCGGCAAAATGCGCGCCGTACACCAACAGCTTCTTTGGCACACAGCCGACGTTCACACAGGTGCCACCCAGGTAGCGGCTCTCCGCCACAGCCACCTTGGCGCCAAAGCCAGCGGCAAAGCGCGCCGCGCGAACACCGCCGGAACCGGCGCCAATTACATACAGGTCAAAATCGTAGGCCATTTCACTCTCCTCGGCAGGACACCAGCATACCGACTTACATGGGGCTGAAAAACGAAAAAGCCACCCGAAGGTGGCTTTCGCTTAAAACGTACCGGCAAGCGTGAATCAGTAAGCCTTGCCCGTCTTGTAGAAATGCTCGTAGCAGAAGTTGGTCGCTTCGATGTAGCCCTCAGCACCGCCGCAGTCGAAACGCTGGCCCTTGAACTTGTAGGCAATCACGCAACCGTCTTTGGCTTGCTTGAGCAGAGCGTCGGTGATCTGGATCTCGCCGCCCTTGCCTGGCTCGGTCTCTTCGATCAGCTTGAAGATGTCCGGGGTAAGGATGTAACGACCGATGATCGCCAGGTTCGACGGTGCATCTTCCGGTGCTGGCTTCTCGACCATGTCACGTACACGGATCAGGCCATCGCCAATATCGTCACCGGCGATAACACCGTACTTATTGGTTTCGGTAGGGTTGACTTCCATCACCGCAACGATGGTGCAACGGTATTTCTGGTAGAGCTTGACCATCTGGGTCAGCACACCGTCGCCTTCAAGGTTGACGCACAAGTCATCCGCCAGGACCACGGCGAACGGTTCGTCACCGATCAGCGGGCGGCCGGTAAGGATGGCGTGGCCGAGGCCTTTCATTTGAGTCTGACGGGTGTAGGAGAACGAGCACTCGTCGAGCAATTTACGGATACCGACCAGGTATTTTTCCTTGTCAGTGCCTTTGATCTGGTTTTCCAGCTCATAGCTGATGTCGAAGTGGTCTTCCAGCGCGCGCTTACCACGACCCGTGACGATGGAGATCTCGTTCAAACCGGCATCCAGAGCCTCTTCCACACCGTACTGAATCAGTGGCTTGTTCACCACTGGCAGCATTTCTTTGGGCATGGCTTTGGTCGCTGGCAAGAAGCGAGTGCCGTAACCGGCTGCTGGGAACAAGCATTTCTTGATCATATGAGTCCTTACAAAGGGCTGTGCGTACGGAATTCGGCGCAGTCTAATCAGGCCGCAGTCACCTTACAATGGGTCCTGCTGGCGTTGCGATGTCATCATAGAGAAAAAATGTCGGCGTAAGTTCCGCTGATCCTGCAAAGCGCATCACCAACGGTCGATCAGAACCCGACTTGGCCCCTTGTTTAAAGGGCTGCAATGGTTTTAGCACGCTTTTGCCCCCCTGGCACTGACCTGCAACAACTTGCGCCCTGCCCCGGCAATTGGCGTTATCATGAGCGCCTTGAACCAAGACCACGAGATTGCCAACAGATGTCAGAACCCAAAGGTGTAAACGGCTACCTGATCACGAAGCGAGCAGACGGCTGGCACTTGATCAATTTTCACGGCGACAGCGTTGCCGGCGTATTCGAGACCGAAAGCATGGCGATTGCCGTAGCCGAGGTGTTTGTGGATGAGGCAGGCCATGCATCGAGCAAGCGGCCGAAAACCAAGTAAGCCTCGTTGCTCTGCGAAAGCCCCGTTAAGCGGGGCTTTTTTGTGGCTGTTGACCCGCCAGCCTCACGGCCTCTGCGCTCGTAACCCGGTTAGTTGTTTCGCGCCATTAATGTCTATTGATTTTCGCTGTATGTCATCCCATTCTTACAGCTATAACCCCAACTAAATTATTCTCATTTAGCAGCGTGTAGTTCATTTCTTACAGCCAAAATCAAAGTTTTGGCAAAGTGCCATATTCTTCCTATAAGTCGCGATACTGCCTGCCCACATCAATAAGCGAATGTGACGACTTACTTTTTCAAGCCGCCATCACACAATTGCTTCCGCCTCAACCGTGCGCCCAAATGGCAATACAACTAATTGGAAAGTTTTAACTTCTGATTGGTACTCGATTGGCGATCAGCCGAGTTTGCTGCCGGCCACTCTTGAGGTGAAACGTCAGCCCCACGCCAACGGGTGGCGGGGCTCTTCCATGACATTTTTATGTGGGCATCTGCAAATGAAAACTACGTTCAAAACTGCACTGTTAACCATCGGCCTGTTCGCGGGCTCCATGTCCGGCGCTCAGGCGGCAGATGGAACGGTTACCTTTCTGGGATCGGTCCACTCGGGTGCCTGCTCCATCAAGCCTGAATCGGTAGATCAGACCATTCACCTGGGCGCCATCGCCAAGCATCAATTGCAGGCAGGCGGTAAGTCCGAAGCTCGCCGTGTGCTGATTGAACTGGAAGGTTGCGACCTGACGAATCTGACTGATAACACCGTGACCACGACGTTCACGGCTGCGCCATCAACTGACGTACCTGGCGCAATCGGCACCGTCGGTACCGCAGGCCGCGTCGGCATCATGATGACCCACGGCGGCAGCCCTATCCAACTGGGTGTGGCAACCACGCCCCAGGCCATTTCCACCGGTGACAACACGCTGGAATTCGGCGCCTTTGTTCAAGGCGCGGCGACCGGCGACATCGTGCCGGGTGACTTCAGCGCGGTCACCAATTTCACCTTGGCTTATCAGTAAGTAGCCCCCCCGCCACTTCAGGGTGGCGGGGGGAACGGGTGGGAGAAAACGGTGAAAAAACTCATAAGTCTGGCGATGAGCTCGTCACTGGCGGTGGTCATCAGCCCTTGGGTGTTCGCGCAGGAGACTGCGCAAGGTGAAGGGGTCATCACGCTCGGTGGCAGGGTCGTTGACTCCGCGTGCGGGTTGGAACTGACCAGTGCCGATCAAACCATCGAGATGCCCGCCGAGCCCATTGGGCGGCTGTTGCGAAACGCGTTGGGCGAGCCACACCCCTTTGATTTGCGCCTGGTCAACTGCTCATTGACGCGCCCGGACCCTTTACGGCCGGGTGCAACGCTACCTGACTGGGAGCATTTGCGGGTCACGTTCGACGGCCCGCGCGACCGCGACGGTCGCTCTTTTGCTGCCTTCGGCGATTCACAGGGTGTTGCCTTTCACATCTGGGATTCGGCCGGCCAGGAGAGCGTGCCGGGCGAGCCGATGGCGCCGCATCCCTTAGCCGAAGGCGACATGACACTTCACTACACGTTGCGGCTGGTGGGCAACGGGTTGCCCTTGGCGCCGGGCGCTCACCGCGTCGCCGTGCGGTTCAAGTTGGAATACTTTTGAACATTGATGGGTTGCTTTCATGCTGAATGCGTCGAAGATCAAACATACGCTGCGCCCCACGTTGGTTGGCGGGCTGATGTCACTGGCAGGCACAGCCTTGGGTGCCGGGGATATCGAATTCAATACCGACGTTCTTGACCTGAATGATCGCACCAATATCGATTTGTCGCGGTTTTCGCGCAGCGGTTTCATTCTGCCCGGCACCTACACGATGCTTGTGCAGATCAACGGCCAGGCGCTTTCCGAGCAGTCGGTGGCTTTTTATCCCCCTGATGATGACCCGAAGGGTAGCCAGGCCTGCTTGTCCGCAGAGCTCGTGGCGCAACTGGGCCTGAAGGCGATCGAAGCAGCCAGGCTCACTGGGTGGAAAGGCGACGAGTGCCTGGACCTTCAAGGCTTGCCAGGTGCCGAGGTCAGTGCAGACCTGGCCACCTCCACATTGAGCATCAACCTGCCCCACGCCTACCTTGAGTACAGCGCCCTCAACTGGGATCCGCCTGCACGCTGGGATGAAGGCGTACCGGGACTGTTGATCGACTACAACCTGACGGCGCAGTCCAACGCCCAGAAAAACGAGCGCACCCGCAACCACCTCAGTGGCAACGGAACGCTGGGGGCCAATGCCGGGGCCTGGCGCCTGAGGGCCGACTGGCAGGGCCGTGTCGACAGCGCAAGGGACCGTTCCGCCGGGGAACAGAAGCTGGAGTGGAGCCGCTACTACGCTTACCGCGCCATTCCTGCCTTGAGGGCGCGGCTGGTGGTTGGCGAAAACTACCTGTATTCGGACTTGTTCGACAGCTTCCGCTTTACCGGTGCCGCGTTGACGTCAGACGAAAGTCAGCTGCCCCCCAACCTGCGCGGTTACGCACCTGAAGTGGTGGGGTTGGCCAAGACCAACGCCAGGGTGGTCGTCAGCCAGCAAGGGCGCGTGCTGTATGAAACCCTGGTGGCCGCCGGCCCCTTTCGTATCCAGGACCTCAATGATGCCGTCACCGGTACGCTGGATGTGCGGGTAGAGGAGCAAGACGGTTCGGTACAGACCTTCAAGCTCAACACCGCAGGCGTTCCTTACCTGACGCGCCCTGGGCAAGTTCGATACAAGCTGGCGAGCGGGCGGCCTTCGGATCTCCAATATGGCGCTGACGGCAACTTTTTTGGCACGGGGGAGTTCTCCTGGGGCGTGAGCAACGGCTGGTCGTTGTTCGGCGGCGCCATCACCGACAACAACTACCGGGCCGCCACTATCGGCGCTGGCCGCGACCTGTTGGCATTGGGCGCGTTATCCCTGGATGTCACCCAGTCCCGGGCTGAGGTGTGGAATCAAACGCTCTCGGGTAAATCCTACCGCCTGCAATATTCGAAGAACTTTGAACAATACGACAGCCAGATCACCTTCGCCGGTTATCGGTTCTCCGATAAGAACTTCTTGAGCATGAGTGAATATTTAGACGCTCGTCATTACGGCAGGAACGGGGAACTGGCGGGCCGCGGGCAATACGACGAATTCGGTCAATATGCCGGTGAATTCAAACCTATTGGTGGCAGCAAAGCGCTGTATACAGCGACCGTTAACAAACAATTTCGCGACTTGGGCGCCACGGTCTACGCCAGTTATAACAAACAAACTTACTGGTCGCGGCCGGCTACCCAGCGCTGGAACTTGTCGGTGTCCCGCTACTTCAATGTGGGCACCGTCAAAAACATGAGTTTGTCGCTCAACGTTTATCGCACGTTGGATTACAACTACAAGGATAACGGCATGGCGCTGACGGTCAGCCTGCCATTGGGACGCAGCGGCACGCTGTCGCTGGACGCCAGCCGGGCCGCAGGCAAGAACGGCTTTTCCACGCGTTACAGCGACCGCCTCGATGAGCGCAACAGCTACCAATTGACCGCCAGCGATAATTCGGCAAGTGGCTATCTGAGCCACATGGGTGATCAAGCGGACCTGACACTTGCCGCCAGCCGGCAACAAGACAGTCGCACCAGCCTCAGCCTGTCAGCCCGCGGCGGTGGCACGCTCACGTCTCACGGCGCAGCCCTGCATCGCACCAACAGCATGGGCGGCACCCGTTTGATGGTGGATACCAGCGGCGTGCCTGACGTGCCGGTGCGGGGTTACGGCTCGCCGACCCGCAGCAACGCCTTCGGTAAAGCGGTGATCGCCGACCTGAGCAGCTACCAGCGTACGGCAGCCAGCGTCGATCTGGAGAGCCTGCCGAGCAATGTCGAAGCCACTCAATCTGTCACCCAACTGACCCTCACCGAAGGCGCCATCGGTTATCGCGCCCTGGACGTGATTGCCGGTGAAAAAGCCATGGCGGTGCTGCGCCTGCCCGATGGCAGCTCGCCGCCCTTCGGTGCGACGGTCCAGAACGCCAAGCAGCAGGACACCGGCATCGTGAATGACGGCGGCAATGTCTACCTCAGCGGCATTCAAGCCGGTGAACAGATGGTCGTCAGTTGGGGCGGGAATGAGCGCTGCACCCTCACCCTTCCCGACGTCTTGCCCGCTGACGGCCTGAGCAACGCCCTGCAACTGGACTGCCGAGTCGCAGCCACCGATCAACCCTTGTCCGCGCCGGCAGAACTGACCGGCAAGCACCCCGTCACGGAGACCACATCCTCATGACCCTGTACAAACGCTTCACCGTCTCGACCCTCACCCTGCTGACGCTCGCCATGAGCCACAGCAGCCACGCTGCAATTGGCCTGGACCGTACCCGCGTGATTTTCGACGGCAGCAAGGACGCCACCAGCGTGAACATCACCAATAACAACACCCAATTGCCGTACCTGGCCCAAGGCTGGATCGAGAATGAAGAGGGCCAGAAACTCACCACACCCTTGATCGTGCTGCCCCCGGTGCAGCGCCTGGAACCGGGCAAGCAGAGCCAGGTAAAGGTCCAGGCGCTGCCGGCGGCCAAGTCGTTGCCCCAGGATCGAGAGACGGTCTACTACTTCAACCTGCGGGAAATTCCGCCACGCACCGATAAGGCCAACACCCTGCAAATCGCGCTGCAGACCCGGATCAAACTGTTCTACCGGCCTCAAGCCATTACGCCCAGCCAGCAAGACCTGTCCAACCCCTGGCAGGAAAAGCTGACCCTGACCCGGCAAGGCGAGCATTACCGGGTGAATAACCCGACGCCCTACTACGTGACCCTGGTGGATGCGCGCAGCACCAAAGAGGGCAAGACCGTGGCCGGTTTCGAGCCGGTGATGGTGCCGCCCAAAGGCACGCTGATCCTCGGCCCCACCGCCAAGGCCCTGGGCCCTACCCCTCACTTGGCCTACGTCAATGATTACGGCGGCCGTCCGCTGCTGGCCTTCACCTGCAGCGGCGAGACTTGCAAGGTCAACCTGCAAGCAGCACTGCCCAAACAGTAAGCCTGTTGCTGGAGTCAGCCATGAAGTCTCATTACATAACGGCATTGGGCGGCCTGTTACTGGCCCTTGGAGGGAGCGCGCAGGCCGAGGATATCGAGGGCATGAATGGCGTGCTGAATATTTCCGGCTCCATGCACGAAACCCCGTGCAGCCTGGAAATGACCTCGCTGCATCAGACCATTGAACTGGGCGACGTCTCCACCAGCCAGTTACGTCGGCCTGGTGATCAGGCCAACCAGGTGGCCTTCCAGTTGCGCTTTACCGAGTGCAACCGCACCGCCGGCAGTATCCGCAGTGAACGCACCGGCAACCTGACCTGGAGCGCCTTTCAACCGGTGCTGTCGGTGGCCTTTATCGCGCCTGCCGATGACGACGATTCGCGCCTGGTCAAAGTGCAAGGCATCACCGGCCTGGGGCTGCAACTGACCGACGCCCTGGGGCGGGACGTACAACTGGGCCAACGCGGCGAACCGCTGTTCTTGCCCCTGGGCGGTAACACCAAGACCTGGAACGTTCGGCCTACGCGCACCGCTGCGCCATTGACCAGCGGGGCATTCCGGGCCGTGGTGGATTTCAGGCTCAATTATGAGTAAGGGCAGAACAATGGCTAAGTCATACGGCCCCTGGGCCGTGTTAATGGGCAGCGGTTTGCTCTGGGCGCTCAGCCTGGGTGCGCAGGCCGAGACCAACCTGACCATCCGCGCGGTGATCATTGCGCCGCCGCCGTGTGTCATCAACAGCGGCAGTACGCTCGACGTGCCTTTTGGCAATGACCTGCTGACCTCGCGAGTCGACGGGGTCAATTATCGCCGTGGCGTGCCGTACACCGTCACCTGCAGCTCCCCTTTCAGCAACGCGCTGACCCTGCAACTTCGGGGCACGGGTGCCGCATTCGACAGCCGCGTGCTGGTCACCCGCAAGCAGGACCTTGGGGTAAAGCTGTTCGTCAACGGCGCCGATTGGCCGCTGAACACGGTGGTGAACTTCACCTATCCCAACGTGCCGGTGGTGCAGGCGGTACCCGTCAAACGCCCGGGCAGCAAGCTGACCGGAGGCGCATTCGATGCGGCCGCCACTCTCGTGGTCGATTATCAATGAAGAGGAATGACCAATGATCTGTTGGCCGCAGCGAGCGTTGCTCGCCTTGTGCTCCCTGGGCCTGTGCAGCGTTGCATCGGCCAACCTGACGTTTAGCGGCACGCTCAACGAACCTCCCCCGTGCACGATCGATGCGGGCAACACCATCGAGGTGGATTTTGGCGATGTCGGGATCAAGCGCGTCGACGGTGTGCAGTACCGAAAAGGCGTGGGCTACACCATCAACTGCGGCACCGACACGCTGCCATGGGCGTTGAAATTGAGTGTCAACGGCACGCCAACCACCTTTGACGGGGCGGCGGTACAGACAAGCGTACCGGCGCTGGGTATTCGGGTTTTCCAGAACAACCTGCCTTTTTCACTCAATACGCCACTGGATATCAGCCTGTCATCACCGCCCGTATTGGAAGTGGTGCCGGTCAAACAGCCCGGCGCAACCCTGGCGCCCGCAAGGTTTAGCGCGGTGGCCACGCTGTTGGCCGAATACCAGTAGGAGTCGAATCAATGGGACATTTACACCGTGCAGCGCTGGTATTGGCCTTGAGCCTGGCCGCCGACGCCCAAGCAGCGGACAACCTGAGTTTCAAGGGCAACCTGGTCCAAGAGGCCTGCACCCTGCGGCCGGGCGACGAGGCCGTCACCCTGGAACTCTGGGACGTTACCAGCAAGCACCTGTATATCAACACCCGTTCACAGGGCAAGGACTTCAGGCTGCACCTGGAGAACTGCGACACCACCATTGGCGCCACGGTCAGCATCACCTTTGGCGGCAGGGAAAACACCGCGTTGCCCGGCATGCTAGCGCTGGATGGCGGCAGTGGCGCCTCAGGCATCGGGGTGGGCATAGAGACGCCGAGCAACAAGCCACTGCCGCTGAATTCGCCCAGCGATGCGCAGGTACTGATAGATGGCAGCAATGTGATCGCGCTTAAAGCCTTTGTGCAGGGCGAGCCGCAAGCCATCAGCGACCAGACCATCGGCCAAGGCGCGTACAGGGTGACCTCGACTTTTACGTTGGACTATCCGTAGCCGTTGCTGGCCTGAAAACGGCCTGGGCAAACCTTAACTCTCTGCCGGATGGTCACTCGCAGTGACGTTCGCACAGAGGCGCAATGAGAGATCAAAATGAAACGACTCTATGGAGCAATAGTGCTTCTCGTCCTGCTGGGTGTGACTACGTCCGCGCGAGCAGCGGATTGCCGCGTGAATGGCGGCAATTGGCAATATGTTGGCGACGGCGGGATCCTGAACCTGGAGGTCCCCGTCAACGTGAGTGTCGGTTCGGACAACACTCGTATCCTTCTCGAAGGCGCGTGGCTGGAATGCCGATTTACGCCCTCACCCGCCCACCCTACGCGTATAGATTTTTGGGGGACATCGGCGCAAGCTGGCGCCCCCTGGGTGCCCGGGCCGAAATTCAACAATCAAGGCACCGGTCTACGCATAAACGGCGCGTTTTATAACACCCCGGTGCCGTTTAACATCCGGATCGCGACCATGCCCAACAACTTTGTGGCGTATCCCATCTATGTAACCCCCTATATCCTGCTGCGCAACGACCCCAGCAACCCGATCAGCGTGGTAATAGGTGACATTCTGGGCGCGCTGAATCTGCACCAGACGAATAATTACAGCTTTGGAAGCACGCGGCTCGTCCTCACGTACAAAGCCGCCAACAACTTCGGCATCTCACCGTCAACCTGCACCATCAACAATAACAACCCCATCGAGATCAACTTCGGCAATGTGCAACAGCGGGCGATCGGCACCGATCCCCTTACCACCTCGGTTCGCGCCAACCGCAGGCTCACCTATTCATGCCCCAATGGTGGGATCAACACCGACATCACCATCACCTACAAAGGCATTTCGACGTCGTTCGACGACAGGCTATTGGTGATGAGCAACCCGAACGTGGGCACCGCCCTCGTGCGTGCGGGCTCAGCGGTGAGGGTCAACGGTTCATTCCGGACCCGCATCACCAACAGCATGGGAGGCGATGATGTGACCTTTTCGCTCGTACGACGAGCGGGCGTCTTCCCTGCTGCCGGGGCGATCAGCGGAAGTGGCGTGCTGGTAATGGGCGTGCCATGACTGTTACAGACTGACTTACAGGGTGTGCAAACGCAGTACGGGTAACCTGCGACTGCACACCCGATGGCAGTTCGCTATAATCGCCGCCAACGCCCCACGACAGTGTCAGCGCCCTCTATTCCCTCTCGACGAAGATCCCTTATGAACAAAATCCTGGCACTGACCGCGGTACTGGCACTCGCCGGCTGCACCACCGCTTCCGACACCCTGCTGAAAAATGGCGAGCAAGGCCTGACCATCGACTGCTCGGGCGAGGCCAATTCATGGGCCAGTTGCTACGAGAAAGCGGACGCATCCTGCGCGGGCACCGGTTACCGCATCGTCGGCACCAATGGCACGCCGGCGCTCAAGGAAAGCGACAAGACCCTGGGCCAGGACGTGGGCAACTTCAAAGGCCGCAGCGTGGTGGTGGTCTGCAAGTAATGCTGCTACAGGTGCACTTCGGCGAACTTGATCCCCAGGCCACGCAGGAGTTCGATCAGGTCATCCAGGCGCGCGAATGACTCGACCTCATCCTGCTCGTCCACCAGGAAGTAGCTGCGCCCGCCGCTCTTCTTGAAAAATACGATCCACTCGCCCAAGTCGGCGGGGTTCTGGATGACATGGGTGGCCGAAATCTGCCCTTCGGCATGGCGGGCTTTGACGTGTTCTCGTTTCATAACGGGCTTTCCAGAAAAACAAATGCCGCTCAAACCCAGGGTTTGAGCGGCATCTTTGTAGTGAATGCCCGACAGTTTAACGGATGCAGGCCGTCCCTGCAGGGTGATGGCTTTTTTTATCGGGTTTGCGGGGTGGGCCTGCGGCTCAACCGGAAATGCACTCTTCCCCTGCCTTCTTCACGTCGCCCGGGCGGATGGGCACATTGGACATGCTTTCATAAAGCTTGATGCTGCTACCGCTGGAACGGTCTTCGATTTCAAAGATTGCCGAAGGGTCTGCCGAGAATTTCTGCGGCACGATCACCTGAATGCCGTCTTTATGGGGCTCGATCTGTGGCGGCCGACGGGTCGCCTCCAATTTGCGCACCACACACGCCGCATATTCCTGCGGCTTCTTCCCTGAGATGACCACCAATGTTGGCGGGGTCTGCTTGATATCTGCAACCGAAGCACACCCACCTATTGCCAAGGCCAGCACCAACACACTCCACTTCATACAAAAACCTCCGATAAAGACCCTACGACAGCGGGGATGGTAATTTTCTCCCACCAACGTAGGATTTATCTGTGATAACTCGGTAAATAACTGTTTTAAATTGTCGAAGTCGTCGACGACGGCCCGATAATAAACGCGCTGGGGCTGATAAACTCCATCTTAACCTACGTATCGTTCTGATTTTTCAGAAAAAGCCCTTCTGGAGACACCCCATGAAATTCATCCACCAGCGTGAGCACCTCAACGAGGGAGACATTGTCGTCATCGAATGCTCGCAGACCTGCAATATTCGCCTGATGAGTGATGCGAACTTTCGCAGCTTCAAAAACGGCGGCCGCCATACCTACCACGGCGGCGCATTTGATAAATTCCCGGCCAAGATCACCGCGCCCAGCACCGGCTTCTGGAACATCACCCTGGATGTGGTGACCCGTCGCGCCATCAGCGTGACCCGCAAGCCTGCGTTGTCCCACAAGATCCGTATCGTTCGTCGTACCAGCAGCAAGCTGAGCTGACCCGAACACCTGACAGGAAAAAAGCTGTGACCACCACAACCAAATACGTCATCAAGTACAAGCTCAACGGCGAACGCCGCTTTGAATTTGCCCAGCTGCACAGCAACAGCGTCGAAGAAGCCAAGCAAGCCTTGGCGAAAATTCATGATGCCAGCGACGAAATCACCGACATCAACGTGAGCAAGGCGCTGTAAGCCATGCCGGGCCCTACCGCCGATTTGTTTGCCGATGATGCCCTGCAACAGCCTGCCGGGCGCGAGCAAATTGGCGAAGAGTCCTACGTACTGAGGGGCTATGCCCTGCCCTGGATCGAGCGGTTATTGCCTGAACTGCGGCGTGTCCTGGCTCAATCACCGTTTCGGCAGATGGTCACCCCCGGCGGTTTTACCATGTCGGCGGAGCTAAGCAGTTGCGGCGAGTTGGGCTGGACCACCGACGCCCGTGGCTATCGCTATAGCCCACTCGACCCGCGCAACCAACAACCCTGGCCGGCCATGCCCGACACGCTGCGCCAACTGGCGGTGGCGGCGGCCACTGAAGCGGGCTTCGACGGTTTTTTGCCCGATGCCTGCCTGATCAACCGTTACGTACCGGGGGCGAAAATGTCACTGCACCAGGACAAGAACGAGCGTAACTACAGCGCGCCCGTGGTCTCGGTGTCCCTGGGGCTGCCAGCGATTTTCCTGTTCGGTGGCCATGCGCGCAGTGATAAAACCCAAAAGGTCTCGTTGTTCCATGGTGATGTGGTGGTGTGGGGCGGCGTTGATCGCCTGCGCTTTCATGGCGTGATGCCGATCAAGGACGGCGTGCATCCGATCATGGGCCCGCAGCGCATCAACCTGACCTTTCGCACCGCTGGGTAATTTGACCGCAAGCTTCGGAGTGTCGGGCGCGAGCGGCAGGCTTAATCTGCTCCTGAACCATCAAGAGTGCAGGCCATGAACAACGAACACGATCCGCGCTGGGCTGCCATTATTGCCCGTGATGCCAAGGCTGACGCGCTATTTGTCTACGGCGTGAAAACCACTGGTGTTTATTGCCGCCCCAGCAGCGCCTCGCGCTTACCGCGCCCAGAAAATGTCGAGTTCTTCGACACGCCGGCGCAGGCCGAGGCCGCTGGTTATCGCCCGAGTAAACGCGCTGCTGGCGACCAGACCCAATTGTCCGCACACCATGGACAGTTAGTGGCCGAGGCCTGCCGGCAAATCGAACAGGCCCAAACCCCGCCTAGCCTGGACGCGCTCGCCCGATGCGCCGGGTTGAGTCCGTTTCACTTCCACCGCGTATTCAAAGCCAATACCGGGTTGACCCCCAAGGGTTACGCCAGCGCCCTGCGTTCGCGCAGAGTGCGCGACGGCCTCAAGGGCCAGCATTCGGTGACAGACACCCTGTACGACGCGGGCTTTAATTCCAATAGCCGCTTTTATGAAGCCGCCGACCAAGTGCTCGGCATGAAACCGCGAGACTATAAAGGCGGCGGCGCCAATAACACCATCCGCTTTGCCGTTGGCCAATGCTCGCTGGGGGCGATTCTGGTGGCGCAAAGCCAACGTGGCGTGTGTGCGATTTTATTGGGCGATGATCCGGGCAAACTGGTGCGCGACCTGCAAGACCAGTTTCCCAAGGCTGAGTTGATCGGCGCGGATCAGGGTTTCGAACAACTGGTCGCCCACGTCGTCGGCTTTGTCGAGGCCCCTGCTCTGGGCCTGGATTTGCCCCTGGACCTGCGCGGCACGGCCTTTCAGGAACGGGTGTGGCAGGCGTTGCGGGAAATCCCTGCGGGCAGCACTGCCAGCTATGCGCAGATTGCCGAGCGTATCGGCGCGCCCACCTCCTTTCGCGCCGTGGCCCAGGCCTGTGGTGCCAACCACCTGGCGGTGGCGATTCCCTGTCATCGCGTGGTGCGCAGTAATGGCGAGCTGTCGGGCTATCGCTGGGGCGTAGAGCGCAAGCGCCAGTTACTGGAGCGCGAAACCCAGCCCCACAAAATGCCGCTGTCGTCCAGTGAATAAAACAGACTGGCCGGGTGCCGACTGCCCTGCTAAAACAGCGAAAAGCCCGACTAACGCTGGAGACGCACCCCATGAGCACCTGGCCAGACACCCGCATTCTTGACCTGTTGGGCATTGAGGTGCCGATCATCCAGGCGCCGATGGCTGGCGCCACCACCACCGCCATGGTCATCGCCGCCCAGCAAGCCGGCGCCCTGGGCTCCATGCCCGCCGCAGCCTTGAGCCTGGAGCAACTGCGCGACGCCTTGGCTCTCATTCGCCAGGCCAGCAACGCGCCGCTCAACGTCAACTTCTTCTGCCATCAACCGCCCGATGCCGATGAAGCGCGGGACCAGGCTTGGAAGGCCTTGCTGCAACCCTACTACCATGAGCTGGGCGCCGACTTCGACGCGCCAACGCCGGTGTCCAATCGCGCGCCGTTCAATGACGCAGCCTGCCAGGTGGTGGAAGAATTTCGGCCAGAAGTGGTGAGTTTTCACTTTGGCTTGCCAGAGAAGTCCTTACTGGATCGAGTAAAAGCCACCGGTGCCAAGGTGCTGTCATCGGCCACCACCGTCGAGGAAGCCGTGTGGTTGGAACAGCACGGCTGTGACGCGATTATCGCCATGGGCCTTGAAGCCGGTGGGCATCGTGGTCTGTTTCTCAGCGATGACCTCAACAGCCAGATCGGCTTGATGGCACTGTTGCCACAGATGGTCGACGCGGTCAGCGTGCCGGTGATTGCCGCCGGCGGAATCGGCGATGCGCGTGGCATCGTCGCCGCCTTTGCCCTCGGCGCTTCGGCCGTGCAGATCGGCACAGCCTACCTGTTCACGCCCGAAGCCACTGTAAGCGCTTCCCATCATCACGCGCTGCGCCATGCCCAGGCCAGCGAAACCGCGCTGACCAACCTGTTTACCGGCCGCCCTGCGCGGGGCATCGTCAACCGGGTGATGCGTGAACTCGGCGCCATCAACCCGGTGGCGCCGGCGTTTCCTAAAGCCGGTGGCGCGTTAATGCCGCTCAAGGCCAAGGATGAAGCCGGTTTCAGCAACCTGTGGGCAGGCCAGGCCCTGAGGCTGGGCAAAGATCTGTCCACCTATGACCTGACACGCCAATTAGCCGAGCACAGCTTGAGCAAACTCACCCGCATCTGATCTGAGCAGCAACTTGGCACTGTACCGGCAATGGCCAACCGCTATATATTCCCATACATAGCGGTAAGCCTGCCGTACACCTTCAAGGAGTTGCCTCATGATCACCCGCGTTTCACGCCTGGCCCCCCTGCTTGCCGCCTTTGCCTTGGGTACGGCCCATGCCGATGAAGTGCAGGTGGCCGTGGCCGCCAACTTCACAGCCCCGATCCAGGCGATTGCCGCCGACTTCGAGAAAGACACCGGCCATAAACTGGTCGCGGCTTACGGTGCCACCGGGCAGTTCTACACCCAGATCAAAAATGGCGCGCCGTTTGAAGTGTTCCTCAGCGCCGATGACACCACCCCGCAAAAACTCGAAAGCGAAGGCGCTACCGTCAAGGGCTCACGCTTTACCTACGCGGTCGGCACCCTGGCGCTGTGGTCGGCCAAAGACGGGTATGTGGATGCCAAGGGCGAGGTGCTGAAGAAAAATGAGTTCAAGCATTTATCCATCGCCAATCCCAAGGCTGCACCCTACGGCTTAGCCGCCACCCAGGTGCTGGCCAGAGAAGGCTTGACTGACAAGGTCAGGGACAAGCTCGTCGAGGGCCAGAATATCACCCAGGCTTATCAGTTTGTTTCCACCGGCAACGCCGAGCTGGGTTTTGTCGCCTTGTCGCAGATCTACAAGGACGGCAAAGTCACCAGCGGTTCGGCGTGGATTGTCCCGGCCGCCATGCATGACCCGATCAAACAGGACGCCGTGATCCTCAACAAGGGCAAGGACAGCGCCGCCGCCAAGGCCCTGGTGGACTACCTCAAAGGCCCGAAAGCGGCTGCCGTTATCAAATCCTACGGTTACGAGCTGTAAATGCCCCTGTCGAGTGCTGATTTTTCTGCAATCTGGTTGACCATCAAGCTGGCCGCACTGACCACCCTGATCCTGTTGATCATCGGCACACCGATTGCCCTGTGGTTGTCGCGCACCCGTTCCAAGTGGCGCGGCCCCATCGGCGCAGTGGTGGCGCTGCCGTTGGTGTTGCCGCCAACGGTCATCGGCTTTTACTTGTTGTTGGCCATGGGGCCCAACGGCTACGTCGGCCAGTTCACCCAGTGGCTGGGCCTGGGCACCCTCACCTTCAGTTTCGCCGGGCTGGTGATTGGCTCGGTGATCTACTCCATGCCCTTTGTGGTGCAGCCGCTGCAGAACGCGTTTTCGGCCATCGGCACGCGCCCGCTGGAAGTGGCCGCGACCTTGCGCGCCAACCCGTGGGACACGTTTTTTACGGTGATCCTGCCGCTGGCACGCCCGGGGTTTATCACCGCCTCGATCCTGGGCTTTGCCCATACCGTCGGTGAGTTCGGCGTGGTGCTGATGATCGGCGGCAATATCCCGGACAAGACCCGTGTCGTCTCGGTGCAGATCTACGACCACGTCGAAGCCATGGAATATGCCCAGGCCCATTGGCTGGCCGGGGCCATGGTGGTGTTCGCCTTTCTCGTGTTGCTGGCGCTCTATTCCAGCCGCAAAACCAAGATGGGCTGGAGCTGATCGCCATGATGGATATACGCCTGCAGCTGAAGTACTCCGCCTTCACGCTGGATGTGGACCTGCAATTGCCCGGCCGTGGCGTGAGCGCGCTGTACGGGCATTCCGGCTCTGGCAAGACCACCTGCCTGCGCTGCATCGCAGGTTTAGAACGCGCCGAACACGGTTTTGTGCAAATCAACGACGAGGTGTGGCAAGACAGCCGCAAAGGGCTGTTTGTGCCGCCGCATAAACGCGCCCTGGGCTATGTGTTCCAGGAGGCGAGTTTGTTTCCTCACCTGTCGGTGCGCGCCAATCTGGAGTTCGGCCTCAAACGTATCCCACGCCCGCAACGGCGCGTGGACATGGCTCAGGCCACCGAACTGTTGGGCATCGGGCACTTGCTTGAGCGTCACCCGCAACACTTGTCTGGCGGCGAGCGCCAGCGCATCGGCATCGCCCGCGCCTTGCTCACCAGCCCCAAGTTGTTGTTGATGGATGAACCGCTGGCGGCCCTGGACAGCCAACGCAAAAGCGAGATATTGCCTTACCTGGAACGCCTGCACGACGAGCAGGACATCCCGGTGCTCTACGTCAGCCACGCCCAGGACGAAGTGGCGCGGCTGGCCGATCATATCGTCTTGCTCAGCGACGGCAAGGCCTTGGCCAGCGGCCCTATCGGCGAAACCCTGGCGCGCCTCGACCTGCCCCTGGCGCTGGGCGACGATGCCGGCGTGGTGATCGCCGGCAGCGTCGTTGCCTACGACGCGCATTATCAGTTGCTCACCCTGCAGTTGCCCGATTGCCCGTTGCAGATGCGCGTGGCCCACGCCCCGCTGGCGGTGGGCAAACCGCTGCGGGTCAAGGTCCAGGCGCGGGATGTGAGCCTGAGCCTGCAGGCCGAAGAACACAGCAGCATCCTCAACCGCTTGCCGGTGACCGTCACTCAAACCATCGGCGCGGATAACAGTGCCCATGTACTGGTGCGTCTGGACGCTGGCGGCACGCCGTTACTGGCGCGCATCACGCGCTTCTCCCGCGACCAGTTGCAACTGCATCCGGGCCAGACGCTGTGGGCGCAAATCAAGGCAGTGGCGGTACTGGCTTAAGCATTTGGCACGACCGCAGGGCGCTGCGGTCAATCAGACATACCGGCCTGATTTGTTGCCAAGGAACCCGCCCCATGCCTGACTCTTCGTTACCCGCCGACCTGCCCCGCGACCTGCATTATGTGGATGACACCCAGCCCGGCATCCGCCGTAAAAAAGTGCGAGGCAAGTTCCAGTATCTGAACGCCAAGGGCGAGCGCATTACCGATGCCGATGAAATCAAACGCCTGAACGCCTTGGCGGTGCCACCCGCCTACACCGATGTGTGGATCTGCGCCGACCCTCGCGGCCACCTGCAAGCCACCGGCCGCGACGCCCGTGGCCGCAAGCAGTACCGTTACCACCCACGCTGGCGCGAAGTGCGCGACAGCGACAAGTATTCGCGCTTGCAGGCCTTTGGCGCCGCCTTGCCCAAATTGCGCAAACAGCTCGAAGCACAAATCGCCGAGCCGGGGTTTACCCGCGAAAAGGTGTTGGCCACGGTGGTGATGTTGCTGGACGCCACGCTGATCCGCGTCGGTAATACCCAATATGCCCGCGAAAACAAATCCTACGGCCTGACCACCCTGCGCAACCGCCATGTGGACATCAAAGGCAGCGAGATCCAGTTTCAGTTTCGTGGCAAGAGTGGCGTGGAGCACCAAGTCAGCGTCAAGGATCGACGCCTGGCCCGGGTGGTCAAGCGCTGCATGGAATTGCCGGGGCAGAACCTGTTCCAGTACCTGGATGAAGACGGTGAGCGGCATACCGTCAGCTCCCAGGACGTCAACGACTACCTGCACCATCTTACCGGCGAAGATTTTACCGCCAAGGACTACCGCACCTGGGCCGGCACGGCGATGGCGCTGGCGGTGTTGCGCGAGTTAGCGTGGCAGCCCGAATCCGACGCCAAGCGGCATGTGGTGGCGATGGTCAAGGATGTCGCCCGGCAGTTGGGCAACACGCCAGCGGTGTGTCGCAAGTGCTATATCCACCCGGCGGTGCTTGAGCATTTCAGCCTCGGCCAATTGTCGAAGCTGCCCAAGCCGCGAGTGCGCAAAGGCCTGAAAGCCGAAGAAGTCGCGCTGGCGATGTTCCTGGAAAAACTCGCCGAGGACTTGCCGCGAAAAGTTAAGGTGGGTTAGGCTCTGCCTCCCTTCTGACTGACAGGATGACCGCCGACGTGAACATCTAAGCCTTCCAAAATGTATCTGCAACGAGCCGCCTGGCGCGCTTGTTGGCCTGTTCGACATTTTTTTGGAGGTGCTGATGACTGACGTCAAACGGCTGCCCGCGCTTGTTTCCCTGCAACACCTGTCTTTCCAGTTCGCCAATGGCGAGACCTTGCTGGCCGACGTGAACCTGTCCATTGATCAAACGCCTACCGGTATCGTCGGGCGCAATGGACGGGGCAAAAGTATCCTGGCGAAGTTGATGGCCGGCGTGCTGCTGCCCTCCTCCGGCACCCTGAAAAAAACCGCCAATGTTGCCTATGTGCCCCAGGCTGTCGCCGTTCAACCAGGGCAAACCATCGCCGATATCACCGCAACTGCCGCGGCCCTGGCTGCCCTTGAGCGCATGGCCCAGGGCGATGCACGTCTCGGTGACCTGGAGCTGATCGACGACCGCTGGGACCTCGCCGAACGCCTGCGCCAGGCGCTGGATGCAGCGGGTTTGCCGACCCTCAGCGCCAGTACCCCGGCCGATCAACTCAGCGGCGGCCAACTCGCCAGGGTCGCGCTGATCGGGGCGTTGTTGGCGGCGCCGCAGTTACTGATTCTGGATGAACCCAGCAACCACCTTGACGCTGCCGGGCGCGATTGGCTGTTGCGCGTACTGGGCGCTTGGCGCGGTGGCCTGGTGGTGGTCAGCCATGATCGGCAGTTGCTCAACGCCATGGGCCGCATCATTGAACTGTCGCCCCTGGGCATTCAGGTCTACGGCGGCAACTACGATGCCTATCGCCAGCAACGCGATACTCACCAGCAGGCCGCGATTGCCGCGTGGGAGCAGGCGCGTCTGGCCCGCAGCCGCGAACGTCGGCGCCTGCAAAAAGATCACGACGACCTGCAGCGCCACGCCGCACGCGCACGTAAACAGGCCGAGACCGCCAACGTCGACCGTTTTACCAAGGCCCGCTGGAAAAGCGCAGCCAAGGAGATTGTCAGCACGGTACGCAGTGCCCATCACGATCACAAAAACCAACTCGACGCCCAAGTGCGCCAAGCTTACGAGCGCGTGGTGGATGAGACGCCCACACTGCTCGCATTACCAGGCTCAACCGTCCCGAATGGCCGCCAATTGCTGGTGCTGGAACAGGCGCAATTACCCTGGCTTGATCCCCTGGCACCCGCCAGTTACCTGACGCTCAACCTGACAGGCCCGGTTCGCGTTGCCGTGCGTGGGCCGAACGGTTGCGGCAAATCGACCTTGCTCAAACTGCTCGCCGGCCACTGGCGGGCGGTCAGTGGCGAGTGCAACGTCGCGGTGCCCAGCGCCTATATCGATCAGCACCTGGCGCTGCTGGACGACCGACGCAGCCTTGTCGAGCAACTTAACTTGCTCGATACGCCATTGGCCGAAGCCGAGCTGCGCACACGTCTGGCGTTGTTGCAGCTGGACGCGCTGCGGGTCACGCAGCCGGCAGGGCAACTCAGCGGCGGCGAGCGTTTGAAAGCCGCGATGGCGGTAGCCTTGTGGCGTGAAGCACCGGCGCAGTTGCTCCTGTTGGATGAACCCACCAATCACCTGGATCTGGAATCGGTACTGGCGTTCGAGCAGGCCTTGAAGGGCTTTACCGGCGCGCTGCTGGCCGTGTCCCACGACGAGGCATTCTTGCAGGCGATCGAGCCGACTCACCATTTGACGTGGCGCGCCACCGGCTGGCAACTGGAGCGTGTCTGAGGTCATTGCGCGGACAAGCAAAGCGCCCTACGGTAGTGGCCGGATAATCTCACCGAGGAAACCAGCCCCATGCTGCCTTCGTCCCGCAAGCCTTACACCAATGCCACGCTCGCCCTTCGACAGCGCTGGCGCGGGCGGGTGGGCTTGATGCTGGTGGCCTGCCTGTCGGTGCTGGCGGGCATGACCGATGCCATCGGTTTTATGGCCAGCGGCGATTTCGTCTCGTTCATGAGCGGTAACACCACGCGCCTGGCGGTGGCCATCAGCGCGGGCGACCTGGGGCTCACCGGGCGGCTGGTGTTGTTGGTCGCTACCTTCGTGGTCGGCAATGCCTTGGGCGTATTGGTCAGCCGTTTCAGCAAGCGCCACGCGTTGCCCTTATTGCTGTGCATCGGCGCCTTGCTCTGCGCTGCGGCGTTGTGGCCTGCCACCGACACCTTGCCTGCGTTGCTCGCGGCCATTATTGCCATGGGCATGCTCAACGCGGCCGTCGAGGAGGTGAACGGATTACCGGTGGGGCTGACCTACGTCACCGGGGCGCTGTCACGTTTTGGTCGCGGGCTGGGCCGCTGGTTAATGGGCGAGCGCCGCAATGGTTGGCGCGTGCAACTGATTCCGTGGGCCGGGATGTTTATCGGCGCGGTGATCGGCGCCCTGCTGGAACAGCAAATGGGCCTGCGTGCACTGTGGGTCAGTGGTGCGTTGGCCGGGGCCTTGGGGGTGGTGACACTGTTGATTCCGCGACGCTGGCACTTGGGTTTCATGCCCCGTTGAGGATGGAGTGGAGGAGCTCGTTCGACGTTTAAGCCTCGACATCCGTGTACCGGTAAAGAGCCATCACGTCGAACGAGCGAGTGAATCATAAGCCAATGCCCGGCGGCTGTCCCGCCAGGCGTTTCGGAATATGACTAAGGCAACCGACTTACAGACAAGTGGCCAGTGCTGCCAAGCGACGCTTGGCTGGCATATTGTCCTGTGCGGCGTAGTAGTTGACCTTGGAACCCGCACCGGTGCTGAGTACATCGACAAAGTAATCGCCACCGGTGGTGTACACCGTGAAGCCACCCGCCTCGGTCGCTTCCTTGAAGCCGCCGGCATCGACGCCGAACACGCTTTCATCCTGCCAGCCAAACTGGATGCACTGGGCAACTACCAGGGTGGCCTTGTCTGAGGCCAGGGTTTTGTACGGGCTGCCTGCGCGCGCCTCTTTCATCTTCGAACCGGCGCAACCTGCCAGTGCCGCCAGTATCAATGCGCCCATTACCACTTTGTGCATGCCATTGCTTCCTTGGAAAAACCGTGACTCTACCATTGTGCCGAGGCCAACTGACGTGCCCATGAACTTTGTTTCACTGTGAAGGGCAAACACGCCGCCTATAGTGGCCAGGCTCATTTTTTAGAAGTCTCCCTTCTGCCCGCCACCCCGCGGGCTTTTTTTTGCCCGGGTATCAGAGCCACCAACGCAGCAGATAGAACAGCGCCATGCTCAATAGCACAGTGGTCAATACGCTGCGTGTCCAGTACATCAACGCCACGGCGCAAATACCGGCCAGCAGGTAAGGATTGGTCGGGCTCAGGTTGAGCTGATGGTCCGCCAGGAAAATAATCGGCCCGCAGATCGCCGTGAGCATGCCTGGTACGGCGAAGCCCAGAAATTCACGCGCGCCGCGATTGAGCCGCACCGGCAGTCGTGGCTCGATAAACAGGTAACGGTTGAAGAACACCACCAGGCCCATGGCCACAATCATCAGGTAAATCATCGTTGCCCCACTCCCAGCCGCTTGCAGGCAAACCCCGCGCTCATCCCCAACACACCCGAGACCACCACCGCCGACTCCCAGTGCAAATAACTCAACCAGACCGAGCTCAGCAACGCGACCGCCACGCATACCACCGTGGGCACATCGCGCACCACCGGGGTGATCAACGCGATAAAGGTGGCGGCAATCGAGAACTCCAGCCCCAATTGATCAAGGCCGGGAATGCTCTTGCCCAGCACGATGCCGGCGAGGGTGAAGAGGTTCCAGATCAGGTAAAACGTCAGGCCGACGCCCAGGGCGTACCAGCGATTGAAGGTCTGGCGGTCATAGTGGTTGACCAGGGCGAAGAACTCATCGGTCAACAAAAACCCCAGGCTCATGCGCCAGCGGGTGTTCAGCGAAGACAGGGTAGGACGCATGTGCATGCCATAGAGCAGATGCTGGGAGGTCAGCAGCAAGGTGGTCAGCACAATGGAAATCAGGCTGGCACCGCTCTTGACCATGCCAATGGCTACCAATTGTGCGGCACCGGCAAACACAATGGCGGACAAGCCTTGGGCTTGCAGCGGGGTAAATTGCGCGTCGATGGCCATGGAGCCGGCCAGCAACCCCCAGGGCGCACAGGCCAGGGACAAGGGAATGACGGCGATGGCGCCGCGGGTGAAGGCGTAATGAGGTAATGCAGTGGGCATGGAAACGGCTCATCGACAGACAGTCGACAAGCATGCCAGCACCAACGAAGGCGTGTCTTGAACGATCTTGCTCAGGCGAGCTTTACCGACACCTGCTCTACCGAATCCCGCGCTTCGCGCAATTCGTAGGCATCCTGGTTCAGTCGGTGGATGGTATTGAGCAGGCGCTGGCGCAGCACTTCATCGCCGAGTTTTTCCACGGCGCGCATCAGGTCGAACGCCGCGGTTTCGTTATTTTCCGCGACGGAATCCAGGGTCTTGCGCAGGTTGCGGGTGGCTCGGGTCACGCGGGGTCTTCCTTCATCAGCAATGGGCAGGCACGTTAGGACATTTGTGTTTCATTTTAATTTCAAACAGTTGTGGTGGTTTTACAGGCGTTTGATCCATATCAACTGAAACAAGATTTGACCGGGACATACAGAAATACGTATAGACGCACTGCGTCTGAATGCAATGGGCGACAGACCACAACGGGCCAGCCTTGCTGGTGAGCCATCGGAGCTTTTATTCATGCTTGTCGCAATTGCGATTTTCCTCGTCACCATCGTGCTGGTCATCTGGCAACCCAAGGGCCTGGGCGTCGGCTGGAGTGCCACCCTGGGCGCGATCCTGGCGCTGACGTGTGGGGTGATCAGCCTGGCGGACATTCCGGTGGTGTGGCACATCATCTGGAACGCCACCGGTACCTTTGTCGCGCTGATCATCATTAGCTTGTTGCTGGACGAGGCCGGCTTTTTCGCCTGGACGGCCCTGCATGTGGCGCGCTGGGGCCGTGGCCGCGGGCGGCGGTTGTTTGCTTATATGGTGCTGCTCGGTGCGCTGGTATCGGCGCTGTTTGCCAATGACGGTGCGGCGTTGATCCTGACGCCTATCGTGATGTCGATGCTGCTGGCCTTGCGATTCTCCCCGGCGGCGACCCTGGCCTTCGTCATGGGCGCAGGGTTTATCGCCGACACCGCGAGCCTGCCGCTGGTGGTGTCGAACCTGGTGAACATCGTTTCGGCGGACTATTTCAAGATTGGCTTCAATGAATACGCCGCGGTGATGGTGCCGGTGAACCTGGTCAGTGTCGCCGCCACACTCGCGGTGCTGCTGTGGTTTTTCCGCCGGGATATTCCGCAGACCTACGACCCGGCCGACCTGGACGACCCCGCCAGTGCCATCCATGACCGTGCGACCTTTCGCGCCGGCTGGTGGGTGCTGGGTATTCTGCTGGTCGGTTGTTTTGCCCTGGAACCGCTGGGCATACCCATCAGTGCGATTTCGGCGGCCTGTGCGGTGCTGCTGGTAATTGCTGCCAAAGGTCATCAGATTTCCACGCGCAAAGTGCTTAAGGAAGCCCCGTGGCAGATCGTGATTTTTTCCCTGGGCATGTACCTGGTGGTGTATGGCCTGCGTAACGCCGGCCTGACCGATTACCTGGCGACCTGGCTCGACACCTTCGCCACCTACGGCGTGTGGGGCGCGGCCATGGGCACCGGGGTGCTGACGGCGCTGCTCTCCTCGGCCATGAATAACCTGCCGACTGTGCTGATTGGCGCGTTGTCCATCGAGTCCAGCCAGGCCGTGGGCGTGGTCAAGGACGCGATGATCTACGCCAATGTGATCGGCAGCGACCTGGGCCCGAAAATCACGCCTATCGGCAGCCTGGCCACTTTGCTGTGGCTGCACATCCTGGCGCGCAAAGGCATCACCATCACCTGGGGTTACTACTTCAAGGTCGGGATCGTGCTGACCTTGCCCGTGCTGCTGATCACCCTCGCCGCCCTCGCTTTGCGCTTGAGCCTCTAAAGGAGCGCCCCATGAGAGTCCTGTTCATGTGTACCGCCAACAGTTGCCGCAGCATCCTGTCTGAAGCGATGTTCAACCACTTGGCACCGTCGGGCTTCAAGGCGATCAGCTCTGGCAGCTTCCCCAAGGGGCAGGTGTTGCCACGCAGCCTGACCACGTTGCAGGCGGCGGGCATCAGCACTGACGGCCTTTACAGCAAAGGCAATGACGCCTTTGAAGACAGCCCGCCGGATGTGGTCATCACCGTGTGCGATAAAGCGGCCGGTGAAGCGTGCCCGGTGTATTTCGGCCCAGCGGTGAAGACGCATTGGGGCTTGGAAGACCCTTCCGAGGTACAGGGTAACGAGGCGCAGGTAGAGGTGGCATTCAAAGCCACCCTCGACATTATCGCTGCACGCTGCAAGGCGTTTTTTGCACTGCCCTTTGCGAGTTTATCGTCGGATGAATTGAAGACTGAACTCCACCGCATTGTCTCAACACCACAGCCCTTGTAGGAGCGAGCTTGCTCGCGAAAAACTCATAGACAACACGCTCATCCAGAAAACACGCGTTATCGTTGACGCTTTTCGCGAGCAAGCTCGCTCCTACAGGGGGCGCTGATTCTGTGGGCAATGCATGGCCAGTGTGGGAGCTGGCTTGCCTGCGAAAGCGGTGGTTCAGTTAAAGATTCAGTGGCTGACACACCGCCATCGCGAGCGTTCCTACAGAGGACGTGGTATCCCCCTCTTGGACTGACGTATGCTCTGGCACTTTCTCGAAAGGAGCTGAGTATGCTGTCGATCTTTGTTTATGCGCTGGTATTCGGCTTCGTATTTTGCCTCTCCCCCGGCGCCGTACTGGCAGAGACCCTGCGCCGCGGCTTGCTCCATGGCTTCACACCGGCCTTGCTGGTGCAGTTCGGCTCGCTGGTGGGCGACGCCGTCTGGGCCGTGATTGGCCTCACCGGTATCGCACTGCTGATCCAGCATGATGCAGTGCGGGTACCACTCACAATCATCTGCGCGCTGTACCTGGCCTGGTTGGGCATCCGCAGCCTGATTGATGCCTGGCAGTTGCCCGCAACCGACGACGCCCCTGCCAGCTCAGGCAAAAATGCGTTGGCGGTGGGCGCGGCGATCTCCCTGGCCAACCCTAAGAATATTGTCTACTGGGGCGCTCTGGGCAGCGCACTGTCGGGGATTGTCGGCACCACCCCCAGCCACGGGCAAACGCTGATGTTTTTTGCCGGCTTCATGCTGGCGTCGGTGCTCTCGTGTTTTCTGACTGCCGCCTTGGTAAACCTGCTGCGCAAAAACGCATCACCGACGTGGCAACGCGTGAGTTATGCGGCCTGCGGTTTAGTATTGATCTATCTGGCGCTACTCGCCGCGCAAGGTATATGAAGTTATTCAACCTACAACTTACGCGCGGCTCTTATCTGAACGAACTCTGAACACCGGATAATTTAATTAATCATACGTTGACATTCACTGATGCCCTGAGTAGATTGCCCGTGCCCGCAACTGGGGCCTTTTTTAAACCTCACAAAAGAAGCCAATGGACACAGTATCTAGTCGCTGTCCGAGCACCGCCTCTGCGGGCATCGGGCGCCAAACCCAGAATATGACAGGACTCGCGTTCCAGGTCCGGTAAGCTGCGCTAGAGCTTGATGCTCCACCGTAACTGCCTCACCGGTCGCCCGTCCGGTCCCGAGGTGTGTTATGACCTTCCAACTCCTTGTTTTGCCCGATACACGCACACTGGTGGCCGCCCTGCGCGCCAAGCTGTGCCGAGCACCCGTGGGCTTTTCGCCAACCCGCTCGACCTTTGCCATACCCTCCCCTCAAGTGCGCCCGGCCCCGCCGCTGGCGCACTGGCGTATCAGCCCTGAAAGCGGCCACCTGGTGCAGCACTGGGATCACGCCGACCCTCTAGACCCACAGAGACCCAAGGTTTCCAGCCTGGCGCAAGCGCGCTTGCTGTTCGGTCTTTACCTGAGCGCTCGCGCCGCCTGACCTGGCTGGAAACAACAACTTTCTTATTGATGACCCTGGAGTTCGTTATGAACAGGTCCAGTAGTAGCCCGCTGCACGTTAGTTAACTAACGCGCCGTTAGCGGGCCCTTCAGTAGTTATGTGAACACCTTATTTAAACCGATCGCAAAGTTTGCGGCTCGGCATGCTTTCGCTCGCCTGTCTGCAGGTAAGTACCGGGTATGTTTTGTCGAGAATTGGCGACAGGAGTACAGACAATGAGCGCCGTAAAAAACACGCCTCTGCACAAGAAAAATGGCACCACCCCCGACACCAAGCTGTCGATGCGTGCCGCCCGTGAAGCCCACAATGGCCTGGCGGCCACCCTCGCCAATGTACGGGCCACCCAGGACGGCCTGACCGAACTGGACGCCTCGGCGCGCCTGCAACGGGAAGGCTATAACGAGGTCGCCCACGACAAGCCGCCACACGCGATCATCCAGTTCCTGCAGGCCCTGAACAACCCGTTCATCTACGTGCTGTTGACCCTGGGCGGTATCAGCTTTGTGACTGACTGCTGGCTACCGATGCAGGAAGGCGAAGAAGCCGACCCGACCAAAGTCGTCATCATCATGACCATGGTGTTGCTCAGCAGCCTGCTGCGCTTCTGGCAGGAACACCGTTCGGCCAAATCCGCCGAGGCCCTCAAGGCCATGGTACGCACCACCGCCACCGTGCTGCGCCGCGAGCAGGTTGGCGCCCAGCCCACCTTGCGTGAAGTACCGATGCGTGACCTGGTGGCCGGCGATATCGTGCAATTGTCCGCCGGCGACATGATCCCCGCCGATATCCGCCTGATCGAGTCCCGCGACCTGTTTATCAGCCAGGCCGTGCTGACCGGTGAAGCCTTGCCGGTGGAGAAGTACGACACCCTAGGCGATGTCACGCAAAAATCCGCCTCCACCCTCGCCGCCGACCAGGGCAACCTGCTGGACTTGCCGAACATTTGCTTCATGGGCACCAACGTGGTCAGCGGTCGCGCCAAAGCAGTGGTGGTGGCAACGGGGCCGCGTACTTACTTCGGTTCCCTGGCCAAGGCGATTGTCGGCTCGCGAGTGCAAACCGCCTTCGACCGGGGCGTGAACAGTGTCAGTTGGCTGCTGATCCGCTTCATGCTGGTGATGGTGCCCATCGTGTTCTTCCTCAATGGCTTCTCCAAGGGCGATTGGGGCGATGCCTTCCTGTTTGCCCTGGCGGTAGCCGTCGGCCTTACCCCGGAAATGCTGCCGATGATCGTCAGCGCCAACCTGGCCAAGGGCGCTACGGCCATGGCCAAGCGCAAAGTGGTGGTCAAGCGCCTCAATGCGATCCAGAACTTCGGTTCGATGGATGTGCTGTGCACCGACAAGACCGGCACCCTCACCCAGGACAAGATCATCCTCGAGCATCACGTCAATGCCTTCGGCCAGCGCGATGACGCCGTGCTGTCCCTGGCCTGGCTTAACAGCTTTCACCAGAGCGGCATGAAAAACCTGATGGACCAGGCAGTGGTGCAGTTCTCGGAACAGAACCCCAAGTTCCAGGTGCCGTTTGCCTACAGCAAGGTCGATGAATTGCCGTTCGACTTTGTACGCCGCCGCCTGTCGATCGTGGTCAAGGATGCCGCCGGTGACCAGTTGCTGGTGTGCAAGGGCGCGGTGGAAGAGATGCTGAGCATTTCTACCCATGTCATGGAGGCCGGCGAAGCCTTGCCCCTGGATGACCGCCGTCGTGACGCCCTGCTGGCACTCGCCAATGACTACAACGAAGACGGTTTCCGCGTACTCGTAGTGGCGACCCGCAATATCCCCAAAGCACTGGCACGCCAGCAGTACACCACTAGCGATGAGCGCAACCTGGTGATCCAGGGCTTCCTGACCTTCCTGGACCCACCGAAGGAAACCGCAGGCCCGGCGATTGCGGCGCTGCAGCAGATTGGCGTGGCGATCAAGGTGTTGACCGGTGACAACGCCGTGGTCACCAGCAAGATCTGCCGCCAGGTTGGCCTGGAACCGGGCCAGCCGCTGCTGGGCGTGGAAATCGAAGCCATGGACGACGCCACCTTGCTGCGTCGCGTGGAAGAACGCACGGTGTTCGCCAAGCTCACGCCGCTGCAAAAATCCCGCGTGCTCAAGGCGCTGCAAACCAACGGTCACACCGTCGGCTTCCTCGGTGACGGTATCAACGATGCGCCGGCGCTGCGCGATGCCGATGTGGGTATTTCGGTGGACAGCGGCACCGACATCGCCAAGGAATCGGCCGACATCATCCTGCTGGAAAAAAGCCTGATGGTGCTGGAAGAAGGCGTGCTCAAGGGCCGCGAAACCTTCGGCAATATCATGAAGTACCTGAACATGACCGCCAGCTCCAACTTCGGCAACGTGTTCTCGGTGCTGGTGGCCAGTGCGTTCATTCCATTCATGCCGATGCTGGCGATCCACCTGCTGCTGCAAAACCTGATGTACGACATCTCCCAGCTGGCCCTGCCGTGGGACAAGATGGACAAGGAATACCTGGCCAAACCGCGCAAGTGGGATGCGAAAAACATTGGCCGCTTCATGATCTGGATCGGGCCGACCTCGTCGATCTTCGACATCACCACCTTTGCGCTGATGTGGTACGTGTTCGCGGCCAACAGTGTGGAAATGCAGACCCTGTTCCAGTCCGGCTGGTTTATCGAGGGGCTGCTTTCGCAAACCCTGGTGGTGCATATGCTGCGCACCCGCAAGATCCCGTTCTTCCAGAGCACGGCCGCCTGGCCGGTGTTGATGATGACCTGCATCGTGATCGCCCTGGGCATCTACGTGCCGTTCTCACCGCTGGGCACACTGGTGGGCCTGCAACCGCTGCCACTGGCGTATTTCCCATGGCTGGTGGGCACTTTGCTGGCTTACTGCTGCGTCGCCCAACTGATGAAAACGATCTACATCCGCCGCTTCAAGCAGTGGTACTGAGCCTCCCCGCCGTTCAAACGCTGGCGGCCGCCCGGTCGCCAGCGTGCAAGAAAAGGATTTACTCATGCGCGTGTTGATCTGTGCAGGTCGTCATTACGCCGACACCAAAAAGTCCCGCCACGTGCTGGACGCTTACCACCGCCTGCGCCCGGTGCAGGTACTGATCCACGGCGGCAACCAGTTCCTGGGCAGTGAGATCGAGGAATGGGCACGGGAAATCGGTATCGACGTGGTGCGTTACCCACCCAATTGGCAGCGCCATGGCAAACAGGCCGAACGCCAGCGTAACCACTTCATGCTGGCCGACAGCCGCCCCGACCTGATCATCGCCCTGCCCGGCGGTGACGATACCTCGGAGTTGGTCTGCCAGGCCAAAGCCAGCGGCATTTCGGTGCTGACCGTAGAAAGCTGAATTCAAGCGAGGTGCATCATGCACAAAAAATACACGCCGGCGCGCCGCGACGGGTTTACCAAATATCGCGCACGCCACGCTCGCCACACCCTGCTGTTACTGCCGCCAGCAAAGCGCCGTGCATTGCAGCGCAACTTGATCTTTATCGGCATAACGCTGGGCCTGGTCTTTGTCGTCGCGTTGATTTCAAAAGCGCAAGCCGCAGGCGGCGCTTATGTGGTTGATGACGGTGCGATCAACGCGCCGGGGGAATGCAACATCGACGCCTGGTACAGCGCCCAGCGGCACGCGGGCAGTACCCACAACAGCAACGTATCGCCCGCCTGCACGTTCAGCGCCATGCCTGCCGTGCAATGGGGCGCCGCGTTGTCACGGGCCACGGATGCAGGCAAAGGCGAGACGCAGATCAGCCCGCAAGCCAAGGTGCAGGTGCTGTCACGGCAAGACTTGGGCTTGGAACTGGCGGTTGCTGTCGGGGCGCATGTCGCGCTGGATCGCCATCACGGGTTTGATGGCGCAGACCTGAACATCCCACTCACATGGCAACCCTTGGCGCCCCTGCGGCTGAATCTGAACGCCGGCTGGAGCCACGCCTACAACGACGGTGATCAACAACACCGCCTGACCTGGGGCACGGGGTTCGAATATCAGTTGGCAGAGACGCTCACGCTGATTGGCGAGCGCTATGGCCAGGAAGGCGGCGAACAGGCCTGGCAGGCTGGGCCGCGTTTGCACATCGGCGAATTTGTCGACGTGGACCTGCTGGTCGGGCGCAGCCTGATTGGCGATCGCGCCCAGTGGCTGACCACTGGGGCGACGCTGAGGTTCTAGGCTTTGGCCTGCTGCTCCAGATGCACCTGCAATTGCGGGTCGATTTGCAACTGACCGGCCAGGTCGTCGAGGTAATTGCGCTCGGCGTCCTGTTGGTCATCGACCAGCATCACGCTCGCCAGGTAAATCTCCGCAGCGATTGCCGGGTCATTGGCATACTCGGCAAAATCGGAGGCATCCAGGGGCTTGGCGACTTCGGCGTCGAGCCACTGCTGCAATTGTGGGTCGTCGGTATGACGGCCGATCTCGGCAGAAATCATCTCCTTCTCTTGCTCATCGATCCTGCCATCCGCCTTGGCCGCCGCGATCATCGCCCGCAGTACGCCGTGGCTATGGGCTTCGGCTTCAGGCCCTTCAAGCTGATCAACGGTCTGGATAGCTTGCTGCGGTGCCGAGGCCTGTTGGCGTTGCCAGGCTTGGTACGCCTGGAACGCCGCCATCCCCAGGGACGCCAGCGCCGCGTAGTTCATCCCACCGCCGCTACGCGTCTGGGCAGTACCACCTGCCGGCGCGCCGCCCAACAAGCCACCCAGGCCACCTAATAAACCACCCAAACCGCCGCCCGCCGAAGACGCATTGCCGGTGCCGGCGCCCTTCAACAACCCTCCGAGCAACCCGCCCAGGCCTCCGCCCGAAGCCCCGCCGCCTTGCTGCCCTGCACGCAACAGTTGTTCCAGTAGATCGCTGGTATTCATGGTGTCGCCCTCCGGGGCGCAAATAGTGGCGTTGATCAAACATAGTCCTCCCCTGATGGAACACCATGACCGTCGGGCGGGCAAGCTTTATGATGACGCCATCACGCCGAAGAGGGAGAACCGCGGTGAATCGCATCGAGCATATTGCGTTGATGGCCACCTACAACCAATGGATGAACCGCAAGGTCTACGACGCCGCCAGCACCCTGACGCACGCACAATTGACCCAGGACCGCCAGGCGTTTTTCGGCTCGATCCTCGGCACCTTGAACCACCTGATGCTGGGCGACACCGTCTGGCTCAAACGCTTTGCCGAACACCCGGCCCACTTTGCGGCCTTGGCGCCACTCAATGGCATTGCCACGCCCGGTGACCTCAAGCAATTGGCCTTCGCCAGCCTTGCTGAATTATCGGCCCATCGCGCCTGGCTGGATCAACTGATCATCGATTGGGCCAACAGCCTGCACGAGTCCCACCTCGACCAACGCCTGCGCTATCACAACATGCGCGGCCTGGCCGCCGAGAAGCCCTTCTTCGGCCTGCTGGTGCACTTTTTCAACCACCAGACCCACCACCGCGGCCAGGTGACTACACTGCTGAGCCAGGCGGGTGTAGATGTGGGGATCACCGACTTACTGGCCCTTATTGATTGAAGGCCGACAAGGTCAATGTGGGAGCTGGCTTGCCTGCGATTGCAGCGCCGCGGTGTGACAGACATACCTGGTGCCTGCATCGCAGCATAGGTATCTACACAACTTTGCAGACCGTAGCAGCCGACGGTAACCACGATGCGAAGCGAGCCGCTCTTGATCTGCTTTTGATCTTAGGCGCCCCGTTAAACCACGCTGGCCGGAATTCGACAGGGATTTGGGGGGTAAACCGGCAGGGATGCCGGTTTAGCCGCCCCGCGCCATGGATGGCGCGTGGCGGCGGCCCCCCAAATCACTGGCGGATTACGGGCACACCGAGCCTAGGCGAGGTGCCGAGTGGTGGGGCAAGAGCGTTTTGCTTACTTTTGCGTTGTTCAAAAGTGAGCCGCCGTCAGGGCGGAACCCTAGGTGGCCGTTACCTAAATAACGGATATGTACCCGGTACAACTGTGTTGACTGCCAGGCCGCCTTCGCGAGCAAGCCCGCCCCCACAGTAGAATCGCGGGGTGTCAGGAAGATAGATGTCGGCTGTCAGGCCGCCATCGCAGGCAAGCCAGCTCCCACACTAATCACTTCACCTTGCTGCTCAAATTCTCCACACTGCGCTTCAACTCATCCAGGCTACGCTTGAGCCCGTCGATCTCGCCTTTCTGCCGCTCTATCGTGCTCTTCTGCTCATCCACCGTCCGCTTGAGACTGGACAGCTGGCTGTCACTGCTACTGGCACTCGAACCGTCCTTGCGCTTGAACTCATCAAACGCACGCTCCTGACCTTCCACCTTGCTTTTCAAGCTTTGCAATTCGCTTTGACTCTGTTTTTGCCCAGCCTGCAGCGCCTCGATAGCACCCACGGAAACACCCGACGGCTTCAACACATAGGCACCGCCCACGTCCATCGAGCCGGCCGTCAACTTGTCTGAAGACGACGCACTAAACTCACCCCACCGCACCGCACTCCCCGCCTGCGCCGAGCTGAACACGGCAGTGCCCAACAAACCCGCCACACCCGCGGCCATGATCCAAGCCTGCTTACGGACCCTGAGCATCAAACGACTCCTTGCGAAATGCCGAAATGGCATATCGCTATGACTGTCATTTATGGGGCTTGTTCCTGCGTTGCGTGCGTTCATCAAGACGTGACACAAAGGCCCTGTAGATCACTGATCTGCCACGCTTTTTCCTGCGCATCTTTATGCGGGAAAACCGGCTTTGAGGTTGCGCTGAAGCGGCTGGATCTATATATTCCCAACCCTGTTACACCGCGCTACCGCCCGAATGGCGAAACTGGTAGACGCATGGGACTTAAAATCCCCCGCTCGTAAGGGCGTCCCGGTTCGATTCCGGGTTCGGGCACCATAGATATCAAGGGCTTGCCAGGGAAACCTGGGCAGGCCCTTATCTTTTCTGTTCCGCAATTTTAGAAACTGCTCCGCATTTACCCCTCCTCAGGCGTCCTGCCGACGAACACCACTCCCCAAACCAGCAACACCTCGATAACTGTACATACATATAGTATTTGAGATTCACGCTATGAACGTAGACATGGACACCGATGATTGGCTTGGCTGCCCCACTCCGCTTGAAATGTACCAGCACCAATGCTCAATCCTCGTGGATGAGCTGGTGGAGACCGAGCGTATGCTGCGTCGAGCGCGCGCGAATATCGCCGGCCTGGTGCAGATGAATGACCTGCTGATGACGGGAGAGGCTGAGGCAGAGGAAAAGCTCGCAGCGGCCGAAGAAAGATCAGCATGCTGGAACAGCATTACTCGTTTGCCTCGGTGCAAAGCGTGAAGATTATCACTGAGCAGCGCGACCACCTGCTCAGGGAGAATCAGCGCCTGCTGATCGAGCTTAGCTTTTACACTTCGTTGCAGCGCTGAGCATGCCCTGAGCTTCTGTTAAACCCACTTGCCGCGTCCTCGCATACAAATTTTCACTAAGGCATGTTATATTGACACTATTATTTTAAAAACACTTACATAACGGAGTATAAAATTGAAAATAACCGCAACCAAAATAATATTTTTTATCTTGTCCTACTCGATCCTTTCAGGTTGCGCAAACAACAATCCATATACTGCTCACTACACTAGCGTAAATGGAGTTACAGCTGAAAATATAGATAAGTTTCGATATGGCGCCCCACCAGAAACCCCACTAATAGACAACGTTAGTCCTGAGCAAGGGCAGGAACGACTAGGTATGTGGGAGCGAAAAAGTTATATGGCTATTGGGGCATCCTCGTTCAATAGCGCACAAACGATACCTGCACACCTCGCAGTACTGCAGGGGAAACTGGTAAAAGCTGATCTCGTAGTAATCAGAAACCCTGAATATTCAGGAAGCTATGCGACATCAACAGCGGTGATGAGGCCATCAACAACAACGACTGAAGGTTCAGCAGTCTTGGTAGGCGCTGACGGTCAGAAGAATGCAGTTATCAAAGGAAACAAAACAACCTATACCACGACCACGGATTACGTACCCACAACCGAGCATCGTGCAAATTACGCTGCAATTTACTATATAAAACAAAGATCAATATTTGGCGCGCGCACGGCAGACCTTACTACCCAAGAACGGCAAGAACGCCAATCAAATTTTGGAGTCAAAACAACAATCGTTGTTGACGACTCCCCGGCTTACAATGCAGATGTATTACCGGGAGACATATTAGAAGAGCTAGATGGGGAAAGAATAAAAAACGCAAATCATTTAGGATCGTTACTTGAAGAAAAGGCAGGCAAAACTGTACAGCTCACACTCAGCCGAAACGGTAAAAAAGTTAAAAAAACCATTACACTTAACAAGATTCTGTAGGAATCAACATTAACGCTGCGAATACCTAATTCAGCAGCGTTTGTCATTTATTTAGTGTTCATTACGTGAACATACGCCTGGCACGCACGCAAGGCGATTATGGCGTTATCCCCGTCATCGGTGATGCGGATATTTCTTTGAGAATGCGCTGGGTCAAGTTGGGCTCGACGGGCTGCATGAACCACGCTGACGGCGCCGGTGGCGGCAGGCACGTTGCAGCCACTGGCTGAATCCTCGGCAAGGAGGACTGACAGCCGGACATCAGCAGTAGCAAGCTGGTCACGCAGGCGAGCTTGGTTGCGTTGAGCATCGGATAATTCCTTGGGGTGTTTTTGGTCCTGGCCGGCGATCTGCTGCTCCAGAGCTAGGCGCTTGCCTTGCTCAGCCTGGGCCTGGGCTGAAGCCTTATTGCTGATGGCGGCCAGTTCCTTCTCGAACTGCCCGGCCTGCTCAGCCAGCCTTTCGCCCAGGCGCCAGTCTTGAACCTGCCAAGCGCCTCCAAACCCGATGGCCAGCGCCATCAAGACCGCGCAAAGGATCTGCCCGGGCGTCATCACGGCACATCCTTGAAGAACACATGGTCACCCAGGCGCAGAGTCTGCGTGGCCTTCGCCGCCCAGGCGGGGGCCTTTGGCATCGTGATCGCGTAGTAGTGCGTGGCGCCGCCAGTTGGATCCGGTACCGCACCCGACATCACCTGATCAGCCGCACGCTGGGCCTGGGTGAACTGCGCGGCAGGGATCTGCTTGGCACCGCTCAGGTAGGCGCAGTTCGGGTCGTTTTGGTTCCAGCAACTGAACTGCCACGGCTTCAGGCACACACCGGCGTAGCCCTCCCCCCACCATGACTTGGCCTTGCCGTCGAACACCCGGTTGCGGATGGTCCAGGCCACGGCGATCTGTGCGGCCAGTCCTTCTCCGCGGGCTTCGCCCCAAAGGAAAAAAGGGGACAGATTTGAATGGCACTTACTTAACCTTCTTCGGATGTCCATTTCTCCTGACCTCGCCCCTTGCCGCCGAACGCGTTTGCATCAGCATCGGGTAAGGCTTGGGCCTTCGTTTTATGGCGCGAGGCTCAATCCGTCCCGGCCGGTTTCCGATACGTTTCCTGGCGATCAACCTGAGTAAATTCGGTACCCCATCGTCTTGTTCGTCGGCACCGTACTGCTGCATCGCAAGGCATAATTGGAGGCTATGTTTAAAGCTAAGCTCGCGTGGCAAACAATCCGCTAACAGCGCTGATTGGGCCATGATCATCCGAATCAAATTATGCGCTAGCAGATACACCCATAATTCTTTTACAGCCATGCCAGGCGTTTTGCAGCTCAGCGTTTCAAGCCCCAGCGTTGTCTTGATATTGCGCAGATCCAATTCAACATGCCAACGGTCTTTGTACAGTGATTTGAGCCCGAATTTAGGCACTTGCTGCGGGCAGTTCAAAGTGGTTACCAGAATTTTCCCACCGGTTTTCAGTTCACGTACTGTCAGTGTTTCAGGCGCTTCTTCGTAAGAAGCTTGGCTCATCCAAGAAGGTCGCTTCTTGGGCTTTGTCAGCTCAACCAAATGATCCTCCGACCCAAGCGATTGCCCGAGCCGAAAGTCCGTACTGCGCCGTCTGGCGCCGTATTGTTCAAACACGCCGTCAATCCCGCGACGTCGCAGTTCGCACAGCAAAAAGTATGTCGCGTAGTAGGCATCGCCCAACACAATATCGCCTCGATTCAGTGTATCGAGCATCGTTCTGAGTAACGTCTGCTCATCGCCACCTTTGCCTCGAAAGCGCCCCAGTGAGGCGTCTAAAACGGCACCACTGGACAGGCAAATGATTCCTACCAAACGACAAATGGGAAAGCCCAACCCTGCTTTCTGGCCACGAGATTGCGGATAGGCAGCTTGATTGGCCGCAGTATCTGGCAGAGTCACCGTGTTCCCATCTACGAGGCGCACCGGGCGGCCCATCCAGCGCCAGGATGGTGGCGCGTTGTTACTCATTGAAGATCCCGTGGAGCGCAACAATGTTGAAACCATCTCTACCGGTAACCGCGCCCGTGCTTTGCAATAAGCGCCGGTGTAGACACTGCTGGGGCTTAGCCCATCGCAGCAACGTTTGATCGAAAAATCATTCACGGCCTTCTGACAAGAACGGTCGGCATTCATGGCCTGAGCCAGAAACATCGACAGTGTTTCAGTCGGCGGGAATAAGCGTTGACGATGCTTGGGAATCACTGACTCGGCACGCTGTAGCAGCGCCGGATCGGCTAGCAGCTTAAAGAATGCATGGGCGTTGCTGTTTTTGGCGTGCTGCTGAATGCGTTGCTGTTGATGCCTGACGATTTGACGTCTACGATTCACGCGGGCTGTCCTTGTTCGAGTGGTGTGTGTTCGCAACTATCACCGTAGACCAAGGACGGCCTTTTTTCATTTTTCTGTAGTCATATCAGCTGGTTAGCTGTTAAGGAAGTGCCATTCGGGACAGATTTATTTTCCAGAGACTCATTCGTTACATCTAAAAGGAATCGTCAAACCTATAAATAAATCTGCCCCTTTTTTACCTTGAAGGTACTCATCATAAAATCATTTGTGATATCTACTTTGGGAATGGGTGGCTCAATTTTCCCCAGTTCTTTTGCACCTACTCAGGAATGATTTGTAACTCACTCCACAATGGTTTCAGCCCGAGACCTTCCATATAAGTCCCATAGTCGACAAAGGCCTTAACTCCAATGTCTTCGTATAAAAACCATGAGGCCTCGCACTCTTGACATACGAACAAGCAAGTGTCGTTAGCTATAATTCTAACCTTGACAACTTCTCCCTGCACACACCTTGGACACAGCATATAAAATTTCTCTAATTAACAGGATAGGCGGTAATAACCTTATTGGTCCCAGGACGAACAATAATTTTAATACTTGTTTCTCCCGTAGTACCAATCGGTCGGCCCATTGGGACAACATATGCTCCCGGATCACCTGACACGGGACTACCTTTCTTGAGCCATGCCTCATCGACAGCGCCTAAAATTTCTTTTCTGTCCATACTAAATACGCTATGCGTTGTCTTGGCCGGATTCGGCTCCGCATGCTCTAAAACATGCAAAACTCTGTTCCCTTGGACTGATCCTTGTCCATAGTCTAAACCTGCTGGAGTTGTCCAAGTCCGGGTGGCCTTGTCAAACGTTAGCTCTACTGCGCCACCTGTCGCTTTTGCACCGTTCTCCTCACTGTACATGTTTCCCGGATCAAGTCGATGCTCCGGCGTCACATACTTGCCATCATCCTGTCGCCCGTCCAGCTGCGTCCCACCGGTATGAACGGTCGGAGCAACCACACTGCCATCACCAAACCCGCCACTGCTCGGATTCACGGCAATGTCCGTGAGGATCGGATTGACCAGACTTCGATTGCTAGGGTCAAGCAGGTGGATCGGGAATGCCGTACCGACAATCACATCCCAGATCAGTATGCTGCTTTTCATGCTTTGCGCAGCATTCTCTCCAGTTTTGGCTGCTGCCTCAACCATGGAATTTGCCGCAATACGCAAGTTTTCCTGCGTGGTTGGGTTAGCTGCAACTAACGCGCCTCCTATGGCTGTGATGCCCGCCATAGCGAGAGGTATCGCCGGTAAGAAATTATTTTCTCCATGACTGCTGTTATTTAAACTCTTCAGTAACGTTAGCACCCGCAAGGCTTCTTTCGGATCATCCCCTGCTATCTGAGTGATCTTATCTGCCAGTGCTTGAGTTTCAGGCGAGTGGGCGTTGTTCGTGATATTACCAAGCGCCCGGTTGACGATAGTGGACCTTTCCTCTTGGTGACGACTGCCTAGCTGTCGCATGGCCGCCTGTCCTTTCATTTCGAGCCCAACGAAGTCAGGATTTACGCCTTGCGCAATCTCCGAACCAGCGCCAAGCAGGTCCACCATCTGGAAAATCGTCTCTTCGGTTTTGTCACCTAACTTGGCTGCGTCGGTTTTCCATTGTTCTAATGTTACCTTTGGGGATGTCACCGCTTTCAACGAAGAGTCAGTTACATACAGATCCGTACGTTTTTCCTGGTCCTTGGTAACTTCGTAGGCCTTATCAACATCGCGATTGAGCCCTGTCACTGCAGATGTAACATCGCCCACATCACGCACAACGATCTCACCCGCACCCACCGTCGCGCGGACTGATTGCTCGCGTTCCTTATCGTACTTCCAGCCAGTAACACTCCACCCCGTCTGCCCCGTCTTGCCTTTATCGACCTGGCTCGGGTCCTGGGTAGTGCTTTCACCGTTTTTATAGGTGCCACCGACGTTCAAGTAATACCCGTGCTCTTTATCTTCTCCAGAGATGTCTCTGAACCCCAGCGTGCCGGTGTCCAGTTTCAAGTTGCCATTGTCTGAAGCGATTAAAGCGCCATCGAGTTGTGTGTGCTTCTCCGTACGGATATCCACTTTGTCGCTGGCGGTGATCCGCGTCTGGTCTTCGACCCAATTGGTTTTTCCAGAGGTCTGACCGTAACCAACCGAACCGCTGACACCGGCGCCCGGACCGATGGTGACGGTGACACTCAGATCAAATTCTTTGCCTTTGACTTTGCCGGTGTCGGCGACAGAAGAAACATTCAGGTCACCGCCGACCCGGCCAATGACTTTATCTCCCCGCAAGTCAGCACCTGCAACCTGGGTATCGCGGCCGCTCTCGAAGCCCAAACGATCGGCAGCATAGAGATAGGCATCCTGTTGACGCTGCCCTTCCCGTTCCAGGTTCCCTTTGCCCATGCTGACGCTGGCATAAACGCCGACCCCCTCATTGCCAAAGGTAAACCCGACTTCGCCACCACCACTGCTTCTATTACTGTCGCTTGAACTGTCGTTCTGCGCAGCACGAATGCTTCCGAGGTGGTTGCGGCGGTCATCGCATGGGAAACCAAGCGCAAAGAGTGGGACGCCCAGCGCGCCAAACTTGGCCAGGTGTTCGGTGGTGCGGCCTCGCCGATGCGGTCAGGTAATCGAAGCTACGTCGGCGGCGTGAAGATCAGTGATAGCCGCGAACTGGACGTGTACTGGTGCCGTCCCGACCAGTACGACTACCGCGCCCTGCGCTCCAGCGCTAAGCCGGCGAAAGGAAAACCAAAGGAAGCGCGCGCCGCCCAGGTCGTCGAGCATGAGCGCCTGTCAGCACTGTGGAAGGAGCATTGCCCCGCTAGTATCGACATGGACGAAGCCTGGGAGGCGATCGGCCTGAACCCCGGCGCGCTTTGGATGTGCGGGGATGTGTTCTTCGAACTAGATGGGGTCGTGTACCTGAACCTTGGCCTGAGGCTTGAGGCTTGAGGCTTGAGGATGGAAACGAAAACATCGAGTGCGCCGCCGAGACTCTCGGCAGCGAGTTTGAAGCCGCGCGGCAGCAGGTATTATGCCAGCGCAATGCGGCTTGAATTGTTACTCCGTCCTTGATAGCACCAGTGAGTGGGCATTACTAATCTCTTGCGCGGCCTGAACCCCGTAGGCGTTGCTGGCAATTTGATAAGGGCTGCCGCTGTCGACGATATATAAGCCGGCCTTTTTAATGATATTTCCGACGTCCACACCGCCTGTTTCGGCGGCTGCAATTATAGCGACGAGCGCCTGTTCCAATGCGACTTCACGATCTGTTGGCATCTGTCTCTCCTTGAGCCGGCTCCATGCCGGTTACCCGTAATACCGCCGCCAATACAAAATTTCCATTGCCCCGGAGAATGGTACCTACCTAAACAAGCACGATACTCAGCTTGGGGTTTCGCTTAAGACTACCCATCTCATTTTGTATGGATAGTGGTCGTCGCCGTAGCTGCACTGCAAGGAAAGATCCTCTGAGGGTTGAAGAGTGAAGGGCTTTAAAGCTTCCGTTGGCTTTCCCCCGCCCCATGGATTGAAGATCTCTTTAACAACGACCTTATATGCCCGTTTGGCATCGCTATTTATCAGATGTGCGATTTGGCCAGCTGAGGCGAAACCGCAGCGTTCATTGTATTTGACCGTTACGACAGGGTCCGCCATAGCTGGTCCAGAAAAAACCAAGACGACTGACCAACCTATCCAAGTCCTTACTCGCATAGACACCTCACGTGTTTCCGCTAGCCCAATGCCAGCTCACAAGTTATAACCCACCAAAACCAAATTGCCACCACCGGTAACGGAGGGCGGCGCTTACCTGAGGTAAACGAAATGCCTGTACGCCATAGCGTCATCCACAAGATCGACAAGAAGCCCGACGGTAGCCCCGCCGTGCTGTTCCTGGGCGCATCCGAGCAGATCGAAAGCCAGGCACGCGACGACCTGATGAGCCAGCTCAACGAAAGCTACGACAAAAGGGGACAGATTAATTTCCGGAGACTCACTCGCCATATTTAAAAGGACTCGTCAAATCAAATAAATCTGTCACCTTTTTTCTATTTCCACAGTTAAGTAAATACTATTCAAATCTGTCCCGTTTTTATGCCATCTCATTTAAACGGGTCAAACAATATAGCTTTACTTGAGCCTTGCGCCTTAAATAACAAAGCCAGCATCTGTTTAACTAATCCTGAAATTAAAGGATTAATGTTCACCACAGCAACCAGCTCATCAACAAGTGAACTAATTTCCGTCCCGGAAAACAGGTCGCAATCATCAAAACTCAAGCTGGAAAGCATTGGAAATTGCTCGACATCCAGCCGAAAGAAAAAACTCGCTACATCCAAAGGAATGTCGATACGATCAAGACAACCATCTTGGCCAACGGCGGCTAAATCTGCATCCCACATTATTAAGTAATACATAATTCAGAACATCTTCCCAGGAAATGTGTTCACCAAGTTGCCTTGTGAGTCAGTAATTAACGTCATAAAGCTAGTGGACTGTCCACCTGTTTTGGCATCAACACCAATAGGTCTTCACATATCAACCGTTCGAATAAAATTAAGAGAAAAAGGGGGGCAGATCTATTCTCCAGAGACTCATTCGTTATATCCAAAAAGGACTCGCCAAACCTATAAATAAATCCGCCCCCCTTTTTTCCAAAGTTATTGGCAGTTTGCCTGTCGCTTTTGCACAAATTAACTATTAAGAAGGCGCTTTAACTCCTTTCTTGCCAAGTGCCGATTACTTTGTGAGAAAGCCTTATCTGTTGACAATCTTTTCAGATCCTCCACAAAGGAATAGGCCTCTTGGACCGAACTGTGCGCGATCCAAGAAATGGCGAGTTTTATCCAATAGTCAGAGTCGCGCTTCAGCCCTATCTCTGCCACACTCATGCCATTCGGGACAAATTTATTTTACAAAGACTTATCCGCTACTGTTCAAGACCTTCACAAAACCCAAACTTCAAAAATAAATCTGTCCCCTTTTCTCCCCTAGAATCTGCACCCCGCTTCCTGCCAACTTACATGGCGAGTTAAATTTAGTCCAACAACCTCCCCACCACTTCTGGAGAGCCAACAGAAACAAAACCGCTTTCAAAATCATCAAACTCGCCAATAAGTTTGAGAACGAGCCCTCCCAACTGGAAAACACAACCAAAAAAACTCAAATCCTCAGACAATTCGCCAGACCAACCAACTTTGAGCGCGCGGCTCACGTCGAAATTTTGAGGCGCGGCAACAAGATAAGAGCAACGCTCTTCCAAAAGCGCGTCAACAACAGTATCAATAGACGATCTTGATAGACAGGTCGCACCAAAAAATTTCAATTTCCCATCGATCTCCACCACTATTTCCTGTGAGCGGCTATCACCTAAAACTTCAACTCCGCGAGCTTTCAATCCTCCCCATAGCTTGCGATAACGAGTGATTCTTGTATCTGGTTGCCACGCCGAGTGACCTATTAGCAGCCAGATATCATATTTGGGCATCCGCTCGCCTACAACCTGAAAGATAAAACTTAGTACATAACTCAACGATTCACGGCCTGAGCCTGCAATCAAAAAACTCGCTGCGGATAGAATTCTGCCCGTCTGTTCTTGCATACAACGAAGATTCAATACTTCATTGCGAACCGAAATATCAGGAGCATTCAGGATTTTTACTTTAATAGTCATAGTGTTTTCCAGACTCGTCGTTAAAGTGAGAGCCTCGATTCTGAGAGTTTCCCGCTCCAAAGTCATGACCTCCCGCATCATCCCGGATCCTTACTATCCGAGTTCCGCCACCTGGTGCGGGAACCTCGAATTCGTAGATGCGCCCAGGTTGAGGGTTGCCCCGCTTGTCAACATTCGGTAGAACCCGGCTCGGTTGCTGGCTTGTTGGAATACCCGATTGACGTTTAGCTTCATTGAACGCGCCGCCACGTCCTGCTCCCACCGGACTCATATTCTGTGGAATTGTACCCTTTACATCCGGATCTTTCCCTCCCTTGCCCTTGCGAGCAGGCATCGCCCCAAACAAAATACTGGAAAGTAGCTCACCACCGCCAATCAGATATTTGTCGCTGTCATACGTCGGATTCAGCTCGGTCCCTTCGATGATTTGAGCGACTTTCTGTCCGACGAACGCATTCGCTTTGTCTATGTTCTTCGAGATCGCCTGCCCCGCCTCGGTCCCCTCAACAGCCTTCATCGCAATGAATTGAGCAACCCCTTTAGGGCCTTGAGCCGCGGCCAACACATAGGCTATGGCTTCCACACTCTCAGGATGTTTGTTTTTATAAGTCTGTATTTCCCCGAGTTGACGAATCAGACCTTGAAGTTCTTCAATCCCTGTCGGGTTGACTTCCGACGTATCCAGTACCACTGCCTGAGGGTCGGGTTTATAGGTGCTCGACTCAACAAGCGTCTGCGCGTCGCTAAGCACCTGAGGTTCGATCCCATTTAACGACGCCATACTTCTCAGGACGCTGTCGATGAATTCGGGATCCCCCATTTTTGCCATTGCCGATCGAGGGCTCATACCAGAGAGAATGAGGGCTTCAAGCGTGCTTTCTGCCAAGTCTTTGCCGGCCATGGCTTCTGCACGAGCATCCATCGGACGGCCCTGCATGACTTCCACTCGATTGACTAATGCATGCAATGCCCCGGCGGCCTTGTTGAAGTTGTCCAACGCCGTTTTATCGTAATTGAGTAGCCCATCAGACCATTGCTTCAGCGTTTCTCCAGGTTTGAGCACAGCATCAATGGACGAACTACTCGCATACAAATCCGTTCGTTTTTCATCATCCTTGGTGATCTCATAGGCCTTACCCATATCCCGGTTCAACCCGGCCGTAGAGTCAGCGCCCGTCTCGGTATCCCCACGTACGACGATTTCACCTGCCCCCACCGTGGCGCGGACAATCTGCTCACGCTCTTTCTCGTAGTTCCAACCCTCAACGCTCCAGCCGGTCTGGCCTTCCTTGCCTTTGCCCGCCTGGCTGTTGTCTTGTACGGTGTTGCCTTTGCTTTCACTGCTCCCGGCTTTATAGGTGCCACCTACGTTCAGGTAGTACCCATGCTCTTTGTCTTGCCCGGCGATATCGCTGAAGCCGAGGGTGCCGGTGTCCAGTTTCAGGTTGCCGTTGTCAGCGGCGATGACGGCTCCGTCGATCTGGGTATGGTTCTCTGTTCTGATATCGACTGCATTTTTGCCGGTGATGCGGGTTTGCTCTTCGACCCAATCGGTTTTGCCCGTGGTCTTGCCAAAGCCGACCGAACCGCTGACACCGGCGCCCGGGCCGATGGTGGCCGTAACGCTGATATCAAACTCTTTGCCCTTGACCTTGCCCGTATCGGCTACCGACGAAACCTTGAGGTCGCCGCCCACGCGCCCCACCACTTCATCGCCTCTGAGGTTTGCTCCGCCGATGGTGGTGTCTTTGCCGCTGGCGAAACCCAGGCGGTCGCCGGCATAGAGGTAAGCCTCTTGTTGGCGTTGGCCTTCTCGCTCCAGGTTGCCCTTGCCCATACTGACACTGACGTAGACGCCAATACCTTCAGAGCCAAACGTCAGGCCTGCTTCCCCGCCGCCACTGTGGCGGTTGTTTTCGCTATTGCTGTCGTTATGCGCCGAACGAATATTCAAGTCGTTGCCGGCATTTAGCTCGATATCTCGCTGGGCTTTAGCCTGCGTTCCAATCAAGTTCAGGTCATTGCTGGCCTTGAGGTTGATATCGCGACCGGCTTCCAGCTGTGAAGCCGTAGACGAGCCTTGAGAGCTCTCGCCCGTAGCCGTGCCGAAGCTACCGCCGGCGCCCAACTTGATCCCGCCGCTGGTGCCGCCATGAATGCCGCCCCAACTTTGGGTGTGGGTGGTTTCTTCACTAATCCCGCCCTTGGCCACGTCCAGCGTGACGTCACGTCCTTTGATATTGATGTCACGCCCAGCGTCCAGGTGGCTTCCCTTCACCAGCACATCGTTACCAGCGTTAAGGTGCAGATCGTTACCGGCGCTCAGCGTCGAAGACCGGTTGGTTTGTTCGATAACCTGCTGGCTATTGGTTTGTTTACTGTTGCCAAACTTTCCGTCCAGCGTCGGCCCACTGACAAACTGACTGACCGAATCAACCGCTTTGAGTGTGCTTGAACCCTTGCTGACATTGTCCTCGCCTTTCCCTGCTCCACTGACGGCATCCTTGGTATTGGCATAGTTATGGTTGATCGAAACACCCAGGCCGTTGCTCTCTTTCTCGCGTATCTGCTCGGTGAGCACGCTTTCACGCGCAGCATCGATATTGATATTTCTGCCCGCCGTCAGCTCGATATCATTGGCGGCGCCAACGTCAGAGCCGCGTTGGTTGATATCACGCTTGGCGTTGATCGCCACATCTTGCCCGGCGCTGATCTGGCTGCTGGAAGCGGTCTCGTGTTCGACACGATTCTTTTCCCCACTGCCTTCGGTGCCAGCGAAGATGCTGATGCCATTACCGTTACTGGAGATGCTGGATCCCGTCTGTTTTTTCTTCTCCCAGCTACGTTCGCTGCTGGTGTCTTGAGCGGCGACCACATTGACGTCGCGCCCTGCATCCAGATTTACATTGCGCCCTGCGCTGATGCCGCTGCCAACCAGGTTGATATCCTGCGCAGCCTGCAAGCTGGCATCACGTTCAGCATTTACCTGGCTGCCCACGCTGGTGCTGCTTTGCGCTTCACGGCCGGCTTTTTTCGCTGACGAGATCGCGACCGACGTTGGCCTTTCCGTATATCCAAATTTCTTCTTATGTTCCTCGCTACGGCTATAGGCGGTGTCGTTCGCAGAAATCAGGTTGATGTCACCCGTGCTATTGACCAGCCCGGAGCGCAATTCAGTGTCGTTATCAGCACTTATCTCACTGGCCCGCACCCGCACATCATTACCCGCAGCCACCACCACATCATTGCCCGCCTCCAACTCGCTGCCCACTTGGCTCGCAGTAGTCTTCAACTGGCTCTTGCCGCTTTTGGACAACCCCAGGAACCCGGACTTGGTCTTCTTGCTGTAGGAGCCATGTTCCTCGACACCCGACAACACCGCGACGTCACCCGTGGCCCCCAGCAACATGTCCCCACCAGCCTTCAACTGGCTGCCGATCACGGTGACGTCACGCCCGCCGTCGATGCTCATGCCGCCATCAGTCTTCTTGGTGGCATTGATGGTCAGGTCTTTGCCGGCTTCGACGACGGAGGCTACGTTGGTGCTGTCGTAACTTTCCCGCTGCTGGCTTTTGCTACGACCGAACGAGCCCTTGCTCTTTTTCGAGTAGAACGAAGCGTCTTCGTCCAGGGCCGAGAGGATGCTCACATCGCGCTGTGCATCGAGGGCCACGTTGCCGCCGCCGGCGATTCGGCTGGCGGTGAGTTCCAGGTCTTTACCGGCATTGAGCGATACGTCGCCGCCGGCCGTCAGCACGCTGGAAACCTGGCTGATGTGGTCCTTGGACTGGGTGACCTTCTTGGACTTGCTGGAGGAATGCTGTTCGTCGGCGGCCGACGAAATACTCAGGTCCTCAGTCGTCGTGATGCTCAAGTCACGCTTGGTGTCGATGCGGCTGGCAATGGCGCTGAAGTCACGCCCTGCCGATACCTTGAGGTCGCGGCCGGCCTCCACACTGGCGCCGTTTTGCGTCACGGTTTCGGTGCGCAGGCGGTTGCCCAGGTCCAAGCCATTGCGTTGCTCAACGGCATCGATGTGCACATCGCGGCCAGCGACCAATGTGGTGTCACGCCCGCTTTGCAGTACGCCACCGGTATTGGCGATGTCACGGCCTGCATTCATCGTCAGGTCATTGGCAGCCTCGATGCGTGACGCGCTGTCGAGATAGTCGCGTCGCTCGGCAGTGCCGTTACCCGTACGGGTCACGGCACGCTCGTTGATCACATCCCCCTTGATCGCCGTCAGCGTGACGTCGCGTCCGGCGATGATGCCGCCGGACTTGTTGACGATGTTGTTACCCGCCAGCAGGTCGAGGCGGTTGCCGGCTTCGATCAAGCCGCTGTTGATCAGGTCATTGCCCGCTTTGGCGGACAGGTTGTTGGTGGCACGCAGGGTGCCGGCGTTCTCCAGGTTTTCGCCGGCGATCAGGTTAAGGTCATTGCCTGCGATCAATGCGCCGTTGGGTGCAAGACGATTGTCGGCCTGGGCCATGTACAGCACCGGCACCAGCACCTTTTCACCGTTCACTTCGTGCTGTTCAAGCCAGACGATGTCGTGGGTCAGCGCCGCGACCTGTTGCGAGGTCAAGGTAACGCCCACTGCCAGGTTCAGTTGCTGCTTGCTCTGGATCGCATTGTCCATCAGGTACTTGAACAGCTTTTCGTCGGTGTTCTGGCCGTCGATAAAACGCTGCCCTGTGCGTGCTTGCACAGCCTGCTGGATCAACCGTTGTTCATACAACCCGTCACCCAGGCGCTTGGCACTTTCGTCCGGGTTGTAACCCAGCCCTGCGAGCAAGTAGTCGGAGCTCATGAACTGCTTGAGGTCCGTGAGCACCGGGTTGGTTTCGATCAGGTATTTATGTGGTTGCGACTTTGGCGCGGTAGGCGTGAAGCCTTGCACGCGGTTGATGGTCTGGCTGGCGACCGGAGTGGTTTGCGCCAGCGCATTGACCGGCTGGGCAATCACCTCCGCGACCTGGGTTGGGCTGCTGCCCGCACCTTGTGCGACGGGTGTGTACACCACCGGCTGCACGCCTGGCATAACCGGCATCACGCCAGGGATATTCAACGTCGGCCGAGCGGGCTCGCCCGGTGTGGCGACCTGAACGTGGGTGTCTCTTTGGGTCAGCGCCAGGTCTGGCTGGTCCGTAGGCCCTGTGACCTTCGCCACTGGCGGCGTTGAACCGCTGGACGGATCTTGGGCGTTGATACCGTCGCCCCGGGCGATTTCACCTGGGGTGATCTGGCTGGGCGTCCAGCCACTCCCGTTGGCCACATCGCCGGCCCCAGCAACGTTAAGCGTTCTGGTGGTGGCGGTGACACCACTGACCTGACGTGCAGTGGAGTCCACCTGACGCGTAGCTGCGCCCTGTTGAGTGACGCTTTTGAAATCGAAGGTGCGCGTTTCAAGCGCCGGTTGTGCATCCTGGCGTTGAGCCAGGCCGAGGGTCGCACCGCCCATGGTCCAGCTCTGTGGGCCACTGGTGGCTTGGGTGGCCTGGGTATCCTCACCCGCCCGGCTACTGAGGCGGAACAGGCCGTGAGTGCCCGTGGGCAAGGTGAACCCGCGTAGCGTCAAGGGGTTGACTTGTTGTTGGGCCAAGTCCGGTGGCAGTTGCGCATTCAAGTCGATTGCAACAACAGCACTATTGACTGGACGAGTGGCATCAAACCCACGTCCGGAACCTGTCGATATTGGCTGTCCCTCTTGAATGACACTGTTGACCAGATTCTTGCTGGCATTGATTTGAACCGCACCGCCAGCCTGAACGATGGCTTGGGCAGTGCCTGCACTGCCAGGCTTGGAGATCATTCGCTGATCGTAGAAATTGACTCCGCTCAGAGTGGCCGGTAACGCTGACCTGTTGCCCGCGTTGTAGGCCGGCGCAGGAAACAGGGCTTGGAAATTGACATTGAAGGTCGTGTAAGTTTTCCAGCCAAACGTCAGGTTGGTTTGTCGTTGAGCCGTACCCCCCATTCGCGTATAGGGCGTCACCATCGACTCGTTCCAGTTTTGATCCCAGAAATGTAGGGTTCCCGCGCGTCTCGAACCGGAGCCTTGAAGCGTATAGGACGGATCATTCGCAGCGTTGTAATCCATGACCGAACGCCAGAAACGGGAGATATTCTTGTCTTCCTTGAGGTTAGGAAGGTCGAAAGACTTGAGAACCGAATACTTTCCTAATGTGGCGCCAACGTTACTGAAGTTTTCCAGCGCAGCACTGATATTGCCGGTAGCCGAAACAACCGAGGCGGAGTTCAGCAGGCTACGCCCCTGAACATCCAGGTTCCTGCCGGACAAGATGCTTGCGGACACCGACTCCGCATCCACCTTGGACTCATACTCTTCCATCAGCACCATGTGCCCGCCCCGTGCGGACGTGCCTCTCATCCCGATAGCGCCGGATACCAATGACGAAGAAACATTGAAGAATTCTTTCTTGTTCTCTATCGCGCCCACATGGAGCGTCATATCGCCCGCACTTTCCAAGTTGGCGGAAACATTGTTCAGCGTGCCAGCCCAATTGCCCTGTTTATCCCGCGCAACAAAGAGGTTGCCCAGGCTGTAAACATCAGCATTTTTATTGGTAAAACTCTCAGCCAGCAGCGACATGTCACCACCGCTGATGATCGAGCCTCGCTCGTTGAGCAAGGTCTGCGTGTCAATCTGCATGCCCTCACTACTGCCGAGGGTGCCCGCGTTGGTCAGGGCTCCGGCGCTGACTGCCAGATTGCCCATCGAGCTGATCCGGCCCAAGTTAGTCATTTGGCCTGCGACGCTGATGGTAGTCCCTCGGCCCCCCGTAATACTTGAAGCAGCATCAAGGTTTAACGAAGCGGCGCCGACGTTCAGGGTATCTACGCTGCTGACACGCCCTCTGCCGCCGTAGGTCCCCGTTAGCCCCAAGCTGAGCGTGCCGTCACTGGCAATCAACCCATTATTGACCCAGCTCCCTCCCTTCCCTTCCAAGTGCGTCGACGCCAGCAACTGCCCGGTTTCGGTCTGGGTGAAGTTATTGACGTTAACGTTCAAACGCCCCGCCTGGATGACGCTGGTATTGGTCCAGGTATCTGCGTTCAGGGTCAGGCCACCACGGGTGACAACGGTACCGCCGGCGCCGGTTACGTTGGGCAACGAGATGTCGAACGTGCCCTCACCCACATGCAGCAATTGCCCGCCGTTGTTCTGGAAGCTGGCAGCCGCCAGGGTCAGGTCCTGGTTGGCGGTTTCCACGGCGCCGTTACGGTTGTCGAACACGCCGCCGATCTGGAACTCTGTCTTGCCGGCGCGTCCCAGGGCGCGCAACTTGCCGCCCTGGTTATCGATGGCGTTGGCGGCCACGATCAGGTTGTTGGTGCTTTCGATCAGGCCGTTGTGGTTGGTCAACTGGCCGTTGAGGCCGAGCGCGATCTGGTCGCCGGCGATCTGCCCGGCGCTGTTATCCAGGGCGCTGCCATTGATGCGCATCAGGCCCTTGGCATACAACGCGCCCTGCTGGTTATTCAGGGTTGCCGCAGTCAGCAGCGCATCGCTGGTCTGTGCTCCCACATAGCCGCCCTGGTTATCGAGGTGACCGGCACTGAGTAACAGGCGCTGGCCCTGAATCAAGCCGCCCTTGGGGCTGGCGCTCAGGTCATGACCGTTGCGCAACACACCCACCACACCGGCCTCGATGGCACCCTTGAGACTGGCGAGCACGCCGCTGCGGTTGTCGAGGTTGCCGGCCTTGATGTGCACGTCACCGGTCTGGCTGATGATATTGCCGCGCTGGTTGTCGAGATCGCCATTGACCTCGACCCGCAGGCCGTTCTGCCCCTGTATCTTGCCCTGCGCGTTGGTCAGGCCAAAGGCATTGATTTGCAGGTCCCCGTCTTGACTGTAAATCAGGCCGTCGGCGTTGTTTTGAACGATAGCGCTGGCATCAATGGCTAGCCGACCTTTGGACGCAACGGTGCCACCTTCGCTATTGTTCAGACCACCCATGGCCAATGACAGAGCGCCCTGGCTAGCGAGTTGCCCACCACGGTTATCCACTTCAATAGCTTGCTTGAGCACCAGCGAACTGGTACCCGCGATCTTGCCGTTGACGTTGCCAAGGTGACCTTGCAGGTTCAGCACCAGATGGTCGTTACCCATCAGCGAACCACCGGTGTTGAGGAAGTTGCCACCCAGGAAGTTCAGGTTGCGCAGGGCCGTGATAGTGCCGGCACTGTTGTCGAGGTTGGCCGCGCTCAGATCCAGCGTCGAACCGCTGTCGATCAACCCACCTTGGGTGTTGTTCAATGTGCCAATTACGCTCAAGGTCTGCTGCGCGCCGCTGGAGATAACACCTTTGTTGCTGTTATCCAGGCTGGCGGCGCTGACATTCAACCGCCCCTGGCTGGCCAGCGCACCTTCGCCACTGTTGAGCAAGTGACCACCAAGGCGTACATCCAGAGCGCCGTTGCGACTGGACAGCGTACCTTTGTCACGGTTGTCCAACTGGGTGCCGATCAGGTTGAGCCCTTGCCAACCCGACAGCAAGCCGCCGCGATTGACGATGTCGTCTGCATTCAGCGTCAGCAGTTGCTGACTGATAAGCGTACCGGCGCTGTTGTCCAGGTTACGCAGCGTCAGGTTCAGGGCATTTTGGCTGGACAGTTCGCCGCCCTGGTTTTGCAAGTCACGTACATGTTTGAGGGTCAACGGGCCTTTGGCGAAGATCAGACCTTTGCGGTTATCCAGATCACCGTTTGCCAGGTCCACGCTCAGGCGCTGCTCACCTATCAACCTGCCGCCACGCAAGGCCATGGAAGTGAGTGTGAGGTCCATGCCGCCCTTGGCCGACACCTCGCCACCGTCACTGGCGTCTAAACTTTGTGCAGTGAGTTCCAGGCCGCCCTGGCTGTTGATCAGGCCTTTGGCGCTGTTGTCCACGGCCAACGCATTGAGCGTCAGCGCGCTGGTACCCAGCAGGCTGCCGCCCTGGTTATTGAAGTTGCCCGCATTGACTGTCAATGCTTGCGCGGCGTTGATCAAACCTTGTTGCCCGTTGCTCAGCAGCCCGGTGCTGGTCAACTCAAGGCCGCCGCGGCTGGTGAGCGTACCGCCGCTGTTATCGACCGCGGCCGCTTGCGCACTCAGGCTTGCACCTGCAACCAAACCCTTGACGTTAGTGAGTACCTGGTCGATACGCAGGGTCAGGCCCTGGTTGCTGAGAAGGCGGCCACTGCTGTTATCCAGGTTGCGCGCAACGATATTGAACGCCTGAGCGCTGGAGACTTCACCGGCCTGATTGTTCACGCCGTTGAGGTGGTTGAGCACCAGCGGCCCATTCGCGTTGATCAGGCCTTGCTGGTTGTTAAGCTGGCCGTTGTTCAGGTCCAGCGTCAGCCCGGCGTTGCTGAACAGCTTGCCGCCTGGCTGATCAAGCCCGTCGACGCTGGCCGTCAGGGCCTGGGCGCTGCCGATGCTGCCGGCGCTGTTATTCAGTAGCCCCGCCTTCAGTTTCAGGGTGTCGCCACTGGTGAGACGGCCCCCCGTGTTATCCAGCGCGCCGGTGCTTACGCTGACCGCCCCTTTGCCGCTGAGCACGCCCTTCTGGTTCCCCAGGCTGGCGCTGCGCAGTTGCAGGGTGCTGTCAGTCACGAGCTCACCGCCCTCGTTGTCCAGCGCCCCTGTCAGACCCAGCGCCAGCGCCTGGGCACTGGACATTCGGCCCTGACGGTTGACCAGGCTGGCTGCGTTGACGCCCAGGCGCCCTTCACTGTTGACCACGCCCTGGCTGTTATTCAGCTCTCCTTTGAGTTCCAGTTGCACAAGCTGCTGGGCGAGCAGTTTGCCCGTGCTGTTGTCCAGGTCCTGAGCGCTCAGCATCAAACGCTGCGTGTTGAGCTGGCCTTGATTGCGATTAAGCAGCTGGGTGAGCGTAAGGTTCAAGGATTGCCCGGCCAGCACACGACCCGCATCGCTGTTATCCAAGGTGTGCCCTGTAACGGTCAGGTCGGCGTTGGTCGACAGTTCGCCACCACGGTTGTCGACCCGATCGACTAGCAGTTTCACCGCCTTATCGGCGCCAACCAGGCCTTTGCGGTTGTCCAGGACCGCACCACGCACATCCACGGCGGTGGTGCTGATGAGTTGACCGCCGCGGTTATCGACCTGATCGATATCAACCGTCACCAAGGCTTTGCCCGATACATCACCGCCACGGTTGTCGAGCCGCGCAGAAGACAGCCGCATGGCACCGTCGGCAATCAGCGTTCCGCGCTGGTTATCCAGCGCCTGGGTGGCAGAGACGTCCATGACGCCACGACTGTTGAGCAAACCATCAGTGTTGTCCAAGCGAGCACTGTTGGCGTTAAGGGAGGCTGCGCTGATCGCACCTTTGGCGTTGCTCAAGGCGTCTTGAATCTGCAGTGTCAGGCCCTGGTTACTGATCAGCTTACCGCCGCCGTTATCCAGGTTGCGAGCTGCCAGGCTGAAGGCTTGCTGGCTGGACATTTCGCCACGCTGGTTATTGACATCAGCCAGGTTTTTCAACATCAGCAGCGGGCTATTGATCAGGCCGCCCACGTTGCTCAATTGGCCGTGATTGAGGTCCAGATCGAGCTGGGTATTGCTGAACAGTTCACCACCCTGCTGATTCAAGCCGGTGAGGGTGGCGGTCAGGTTTTTGCTGCTGGCGATACGTCCGCTGTTGTCCACCTGGGTGGCTGCCAGGTCCAGGCGATCAGAGCTGGTGATACGGCCATTGTTGTTCAGCGCGCCGGTGGCCAGGGTCAGCGCACCACGGCTGTTGAGCAGGCCTTTGGGGCCGTTGTCCAGGCTCGCGCTGGTGAGCGTCAGGGCGGCATCGGTCTCCATGACGCCGCCCTGGTTGGTGATAGCACCGCTGGCAGCAAGGGTGAGCGCACCTGCCGAAGAGACGGCACCCGCGTCGTTGTTGAGCGTCGCGCTGGTCATCTGCAGGGTGCCTTCGCTGCTGATTTTGCCCAGCTGGTTATCCAGCCGACCATCCAGTTCAGTGCCGGGAATGGCGACCAGCGACATGCTCAGCGATTGCTGGCCCGCGAAAGTGCCTTGGCCGTTATCCAGGCGCGCGCCGTTGAAGCGGTTGTCCCGGGCGAAAATCAATCCTTGGGCCTGGTTGATCACATGCGCCACGGCCAAGTCCAATGCGGTACCGGCGATCAGTTTTCCCGCGCTGTTATCCAGGCGCTGCGCCTTGAAGTCGATGCTGCTCTGGCTGGAAATCTCACCCGCACGGTTATCAACGGCGTCGACCGTCAGTTTCAGCGCTTTTGTGGCGCCTACCAGGCCGCCCTCGCGATTGTCCAGGGAGGCCCCGCTAAGGCTCAGCTCATCCTGGGCAACCAGTTCACCGCCCTGTTGGGCCAGTACGCCGATAGTTGCCTGCAGATCTGCCTGGCTGGCGATGCGGCCAGCCGCGTTTTCTACAGTGTCGGCCGTCAGGCGCAGGGGCCCCACGGCACTGACCAGGCCCTTCTGGTTGCGCAACTGTTGCCCGGCGAAGCCCAAGGCCGCCTTGCTGCTGAGCGAACCGTGTTGGTTGTCCAACTCACCCACATGGAGTTGAAGGTCCTTCTGGGAAAGGATCACGCCTGAGCGGTTGTCGACTTTCGCACTGTGCACCGTCAACAGGTCCTGCCCGGTCAGCCGCCCTTCGCGGTTATCCAAATGACCGGCACGCAGTTCCATCGCGCCTTTGGCCAACACCTGCCCTTTGGCCTGATTGTCCAGTAACCCATCAATCGTGGCCTTGAGTTGGCCGTCACTGCCCAATTTCCCGGCCTGGCGGTTATCCAGGCTGGCAGCGTGCACGTTCAACGAGGTGCCGGCCCCGAGTGTGCCGGCCTGATTATTCAGTGCGCCCTTGACCTTCACGTCCAGGCTGACATCACCGAGCACTTGCCCGCCAGTGTTACTCAAACTGGCCGCCTTCAGCTGCGTGTGGCCTGCACTGACGATTTCGCCCTGGTCGTTAAGCAGGTCCTCACTGACCGCCAGGCGCGCATCCAGCGCGCTGCTGACCTTGCCTTCGCGGTTGTCCAGGCGCGCGGCATCGATCTCGACACCAACGGCTGAAATCAGCCCCTTGACGTTAAGCAGCGCCTGTTCGATTTTGAGGGCCAAGCCTTGGTCGCTGAGTACGTTACCGCCGCTGTTGTCCAGGGTGCCGGCACGCAAAGTGAAGGCCTTGGCGCTGGAGATTTCACCGTTACGGTTGTCGACGCTTTTGAGGTTTTTGAGCAACAACTGCCCTGGCGCATTAATAAAGCCATCGGCGTTATTCAAGTGCCCCTGGTTCATGTCCAGGGTCAGTTCGCTGTTGCTGTAAAACTCACCGGCTCCGCGCTGGTCAAGGCTGGTGAGGCTGGCGTTGAGCGCCTGGCCACTGGCGATACGCCCCTCGAAACGGTTATCTACGTCGGTGGCTGTGAGGTTGAGGCGCTCAGCGCTGGTGACACGGCCTTGATGCTGGTTAAGCAATACGCCTGTGGTCAGTTGCAGTGCACCGTCAGCCACAATGCGCCCTTGGCTGTTGTCGACACTGCCCGCATTTACCGTCGCCGTATCAGCGCTGAGCACCTCGCCGTTCTGATTGGCTAGGGCATTGGCGGAGCTCAACAGTAACGCCCCGCCGCTGCTGATACGCCCGCCGTTGTTACCCAGGCTGGCGCTGCGCAGTTGCAAGGCGGCGTCGCTGCGCATCACGCCTTGGCTGTTGTCAGCCTGCCCGGCCAGCGTCACGTTGAGGTTGCGTTTGGCGTAGAGACTGCCCTGGGCGCTGTTATCCAGGCGGGTGGCCTTCAGGCTCACATCCTGTTGCGCAGAAACCAGGCCTTTGAGCTGGTTGTTCAGCCTGTCGAGCGTCAACTGAAGCGTGCTATTGGCCAGTACACGACCGGCATTGCTGTTGTCCAGCTCACGGCCCGTCATCGTCAGTTCGGTAACACTGGAAACTTCACCCCCTCGGTTGTCCACTTTGCCAATGGCCAGGTTCATGGCCTCGCCCGAGTTGAGCAACCCGGCCTGACGGTTATCCAGCTCGTCACCCTTGACCTGCAACTGCCCAACCGAAGTGATGCGGCCACCTCGGTTATCCACGCGTCCCACCTCAAGTTGCGCCCCGGCCTTGCTGGTGAGGCGGCCGTTAGCCTGGTTGTCCAGGCTGGCAGCATTGAGGGTCAACGCTTGGTCGGCGGCAAACAGCCCGGCCTGATTCAACAAACCGGCTGAAATCTGCGCCGTCAGCGTGCCGTCACTGGTCAGCTTGCCGGCGCTGTTATCGAGGCTGGCGACATTGACCGTCAATGCTTGACCGGCGGCCAATGTGCCCTTGCCATTGTTGACGGCGCCGAGGCTGCTCAAGGTCAAACGGTTATCGCCCTGGACGCGGCCTTGACTGTTATTCAGCGCAGCCGCTTTGACTGCCACCTGCTGACCCAGCAGTTCGCCGGTACGGTTATCCAGCTTACCGTCCACGCTGAGGTCCAGATTAGAACCGGCACTCAACTTGCCTCCCTGGTTGTCCAGGCTGGCGCTGCTGACCTGCAAGGCCGCCGCGGAAATCAGGCCACGGGTGTTATCCAGTGCCTGGGCGATTCGCAGGGTCAACGCTTGCTGGCTGAGTAACTTGCCGTCCGCTGTGTTCAAGGCGGTTGCCGCCAGCTCAAAGGCGTGGGCGCTGGAAATTTCACCGCCCTGGTTATCGATGCTGCCCAGTTGCTTGAGCAGCAATTGCCCAGGCGCATTGATCAAACCACCGTTATTGTTGAGGTGGCCACCTTGCATATCCAGGCTTACATCGGCTTGGCTTGCGACATGCCCATTACGGCTGTTGTCCAGTGCAGTAACGGTCATCCCCAACTGAGTGGCACTGCGCAGTTCTCCGCCTTGGTTGCTCAGGTTGCCCGTTGCAATCTTCAGCTCACCGGCACTCGACAGCGTTGCGTCATCGTTGGTTAAACCGCCGGCATTGATGGTCAGGCGAGCATCGCTGCGCAGCGTGCCTTGGGCGTTGTTCAACTGACCGCCAACATCCACACCCAGCTGGTGTTTGGCGTACAGGCTCCCGCCCGCGCGGTTATCGATGCCTTGTGCGCTGATCTGTACCTGCTGAGCGGCAATACGACCGTTGAGCGAGTTGTTCAAGTCAGCGACGTTCACCTGCAAGTCAGTGCCGGCGCTCACCAGCCCCGCTTGATTGAGCATATTCGCGGCTATACGCGCCGTCAGCGCCGCGTCGCTGGTCAGCTTGCCCTGACGGTTGTCCAGGCTGGCGCTGTTGACGGTCACGCTTTGCCCAGCGGCCAATGTGCCGGCCTGGTTACTGATCGCGCCACCCGCTTGGAGCCGCAGCGTCCCATCACCCTGCACCAGGCCCTCATCGTTATTGAGCGTCCCAACCCCAAGCATCAGGTGCTTGCCTAGCACCTTCGCGCTGCGGTTATCCAATTCGCCATCGACGTGCAGGTTGAGGCCTTCCATCGCAGCGAGTCGACCGCCTTGGTTAATCAGTGTGCCCGCGCGTACCTCCAGGGCCTTGGCGGTTAACCCGCCTTTGGTATTGTCCAGTGCGCGGGCAATGCGCACGCTCAAGGCTTGCTCGCTGAGCAGTTTGCCGGCGCTGTTATTAAGCTGGTCCGCGACCAGCTCGAAGGCCTGGGTGCTGGAGATTTCGCCGCCCTGGTTATCGACGCTGTTCAGTTGAGTCAGCAATAACTGGCCAGGGGAGTTGATCAAGCCACCCTGGTTGTTGAGGTGGCCCCGATTGAGGTTCAGGCTCAGATTGCCTTGGCTGAAAAGTTGGCCGCCATTGCTGTTGTCCAGGCTACCTACGGTCAACTGTGCGCCTGAATCGGCACTCACACTCCCGCCTTGATTGGCCAGCGAACCACCCACCCGAGCATCAAGCTGGCCACGGCTGTGAACTCGACCGCGTTGGTCATTGATCAAACTGGCAACATCAATATCCAGGCCGCTGGCTGCAATCAGCCCTGCACCGTTGTTGAGCGCCTGTACGATTTTCAGGCCCAAGGCCTGGTCGCTGAGCAGCTTGCCAGCGCGGTTGTCCAGGCTGTTGGCAGTGAGCGTGAACCCATGAGCGCTGGAAATTTCGCCGCTGCGGTTGTCAACGCTATTGAGCTTGTTCAACGTCAGTTGGCCAGCGGCGTTGATCAAGCCACCGTCGCGGTTGTCGAGGTGGCCGTTGCCCAGGTCCAGGACTGCATCGCTATTGCTGTAAAGGCGCCCCTGCTCATGCTGGTCGAGGCTGGTGACACGGGCAGTGAGGGCCTTGGCACTGGAAATGGATCCACCTTGGCTGTTAATTACTGGGCCGGCCGTGAGTTCGAGGGCGCCACCGCTGGAGAGCACGCCATGTTGTTGGTTGTTGAGTTTGCCGGCGTTGACCTGTGCGGTGGCACCCGATTCGATGCGGCCCTGCTGCTGATTATCCAACGTGCCGGCAATATTCAGCCCAAGGTCGCCCTGGCTGGTGAGGATGCCTGACTGGCTATTGTCCAGTTGCCCGGCGTTGACCTGCGCCATCTGCCCGGCCACCAGGCGACCGCTTTGATTGTTCACCGCCGCGCTGGCAGTCAAGCGCAACGCCTGGCCCGCAGATATCAGGCCGGCGACGTTGTCCAGGCTGTCGACCTGCAAAGTGACTTCAGCAAGGCTTGAGAGCTCGCCCTTGCGATTGACCAACTGCCCGATGCGGCCGCTGAGCCCTCGGTCGCCCACCACCAGGCCTGCGTCAGCATTGAGCAACCGTGCGGCATTCAACTCAATGCGTGCTGCGCTCAACACGCGGCCTTGCTGTTGGTTGTCCAGTTCTTCGGTCGTCACCTTCAGCTGGTTTTGCGCGCTAAGGGTGCCGCTGCGGTTGTCGAGAATGCCCTCCACCTTGACGCTCAGGTCACGACTGGCGATGACGGTTTTGCCGTTGTTATTCAACTGGGCAGCAGTGACGTGGATATCGCCCTGAGCATTGCGCGTCTGATCAGCATTGACGCCCGCTTCGATCACGCCGTTGTTGGTCAACACCCCACCGCTTTGCAGCGCCACGCGATCACGCGCAGCCAGGCTTTTTTGATTGAGCAAGTCGCCTTGCGTCTTCATCTCAAGCACACTGCCCGCCGCGACCACGCCTTGGGCTTCAACGCTGCGGGCCTTTACGCCAATGGCACCGGCCGCCGTTGTCTGGCCCATGACCACATGGCCACCGGCATCAATCTGAATATCACCGCCAGCGACCATGTCCCCTGACAACTTCACGCCGACACCCGCCTCGGTCCCCACTAGCTTGACGGCGCCCACATACATGCCGCCCAGCGCCGACGAGTCAATCGCCAGATCCGGCGCCTGGCTGCCATCTGCGGCTCGCGCGGTGGCATTCAAGGTACGTGCGTCCACGTCATTACGACCGGCGACGACGGTGAGTTTTTTCGCCTGGACCTGCGCGTTGATGGTGGTGGCACGGGTGATGATTTCGAACTGATCGACGTTGCTGGCGTTCAGGCCGGCGCCTTCAATGGCAACAGTGCCCTGGTCGACCTGGTAACGAGTGATCTGGCCGTTTTCGATCACGGCTTTACCGGTGGTAAGCGTCGCTTGTGGAGTGTTGATAAAGCCGCAACCGTTACAGCTGATGCCATATGGGTTGGCAACGATTACATGGGCTGATTGCCCGGCCACTTCGGTGTAGCCGCGCAGTTGGCTGGGGCTGCCGCCGTTAACTTCGTTGAGAATGATATTGGCCGCGGTGCCATGGAGATTGGGGTTGCCGACGATAATGCCGCCCAGTTGGGTGGACTGGGTACGGTCGGTGGCGTTATTGAGGATGACCCCGTTGGCGCCGACGTTGTAGTCATGAAATTGGTTGTGTGAGAGTCCGTTGGCATTCGGCGTGGCGATGTTGACGATGGGCACGCCATTCCCCGCTTGCCCGACTGTCGTACCGGGGGCATTCACCACAATGCCGTCTGCCTGGGCCAGCAACGGGTGCCAGAACATGGCGTTGGCCAGAATCAATGCCAATCCACGTTTAGGCAGCCCCAGGAAATGGGAACGGCTTTTTACGGCAGCAGAAGGCTGGCGCGCGAGGAATGCGTACTGGCGAACGTCCATGTCATGTCTCAAAGCCCGAAGGCGGTCAAAAATTTAAAGGAAAAAATCCAGACGGAAATAGATCGGCGCTTCACGGTCCGTGATCGCTTCCGGTCGTTCCAACGAGTGTGCAAAGGTCACGCTGGCCGCGACGTTCTTGCCGCGCGCAAACAACTCCACCGAGTTGCTGCTCATGCGCCCATGCTGCTCGGCGTTGTAGCGCCCATGGCTGATCACGCCCTGGTCGTAGCCAAGGCTCGTGCCGTATTCAGTGAACACCGGCTGCATCCAGGCCCAGGTTACCGGCCGGCTCCAGCGCAGGTCGTTGCGCCAATAGCCGCCGCTGTCGCCAGCGAGCATCTGGTCTTTGTAGCCACGAATTGAGGACTGCCCACCCAGGCTCATGCGCTGGGGGCTGAACAACACGTCCTCGCTGTGCTGGCCAGTCATCAAACTGCTGAAGCTGAACGACTCGCCCCACAGTTTGAATGGATACAAATAGCTCACCGTGGCGGTGTACTTGCGATAGCGCGCATCCGGCTGCCCAGGCTTTGGATCGTGATTGGCCTGGGCATCGAATGCGCCGATGCCGTTTTGCATACCGAGGTCAACGTTGAGAAACGAACCGCCGATACGCCGACCATGGTTGATACCTACTTGCGCTTCGCTGAGGCGGTTGCTGCTCAAGGCAAGCTTGCTGTCTTCGATAAAGTTGTTGGTACGAAGATAGGCAATGCCAGTGCTCAGGGACGTTTTGCTCAAAGCGTCACGATGGATAACCCGCTCCAGGCGCAACTGATGAGTCTGACTGTCGCCCGTCTGCTTGAATTTGAAGTTGTTGGCCTCGGCCCGGGAGCGGTATTCACTGTCGATATAGCTATACGAGAGGTTCCACCAACCGAACGGCAGGCTATAACTGAGCATCGAATTGCGTGAAGTTTTCTGGTGATCGCTGACGGCATCGTGGCCGCCACGCAGCGAAAGTTGGTCGGCCAGGCCCAACGGATTGTCCCAATCCAGGCTGGCGCCCCACTGCTGTTCACCGGTGCTGCGCTGGCCGCCGTTGTGCCGCGACAGGCCGACACGCCAGGGCTTTTGCGCGGTGTTTTTGACCAGCACATCACTGCCCCCCACGGCCTTGCCCGGCGCGAGCTCCATCTGCGCCTGGTTCGAAGGCAAACGATTCAACTGATCGACCATCTGCTCGATTTCGCGCAGATTGAGCAGTTCGCCCTGCTTGCCGGGGAAGCTCATGGTCAGTTGGCGGTCAGTGATGCCGCTGCCTTCGGCAGCTTTCAGGCTCTCCAGCTTACCTTCAACCACTTGAATCTTGAGATTGCCGCTGGAAAGGTCCTGCTGCAGCAAGTAGGCGCGACTGGTGACCAGGCCTTTGGCCAGATAACGGTCGGTGATCACTTTGAGTACTGCGTTGAGCTGCGGCACACCAAGACATTGGCCGACATAGGGCTTGATCAGATCATCGCGTTCACCTTCGCTCAGCGCATCCGCACCGCCCAGCTCAATGGTTTTGATCGCAAAGCAGCGCGTATCGACGGGGGTTGTCGGGGTTGCCGGCGCGGCGGCTTTACCGGGCAGGTCTTTGAGTTCTTCAAGGCGCCGTTGCTGCTCTTCGAGCAGGCGGTCCTGGCGGTCACGGATCAGGTCGGTGATGCCGGGAGCGTTCTGCGGCGTGGCCGCTTGCGCCCATCCGGAGGTGCCCAGGCAAAAAAAAGCGGACAGCAGGCTTAACCTGGTCCGACGCGGTAAACGCCACACTTTATAGATCCCTCTATATGGCCTTATGCCATCCAATGTGGCGATGATAAGATGTCATTTTGATGGCGTCAATTAACAGTGCAAATTCGTTCAACCCTTCACGCAGAGCTGCTCAGGCTTGAAATGTAGAGTTTTTGCGGGTTTTAACCCTGCCGCCAAGCACTGATGCAGCGTGTGGTATCGCGCCGTTGTGTTAAGCAACAAGCCATAAAAAACCCCACAGCATCAAGGATCCTGTGAGGTTCTTACCTTCCGTTTCGCAGGTGTCGCATCACACCACGCTGATCATCTCTGCACTCAACTGCGCCGCATTGAACCCCACCAGGGTGACACTGCTGTCCCCCGCCAGAATCACGCTGTCACTGCCATGCTGGGTAGTGGCACCGAGCACAGCATCGGCATTGGCAAACAGCGACTTGGCGAACACCAGCAGGTCCTGCCCGTTCTGGTGAATGTTGAAGTCGCTGATCACGTCGTGGCCGAACCCGCGTTGATCGAAAACAAACAGGTCGCTGCCCACGCCACCGCTGAGTTGGTCATTGCCCAGCCCACCGATCAAGACGTCATTGCCGCTGGCGCCATACAGCGCGTCGTTGCCCGTGCCGCCCAGCAGTGTGTCGTTGTCGTCGCCGCCGTGCAGCAGGTCATTGCCGGCACCACCGTCGAGCCGGTCATTGCCGTTCTGGCCGAATATCAGGTCACGCGCGGCGGTGCCTTTGAGGGTGTCGGCCAATTGGCTGCCTTCGATGGATTTGGCATACGCCTTATCGGCGCCGAACAGGCCTTCGAAGTCGAGTTTGCCACTGGTCACCGTATAGGCCGGCGTGAGGACCTCGCCGATGCCACCGAAGAGCCCGCCGAGCACGGGCACATGGCCGAGGCTATTGGCCAGGCCAGTTTCGAACTCCACATGCTCTACGCCGTGCAATTCCTTCAGGCCATATTGGCCGCTGCTGTCGTTCAGAAACAACGTGCCATCGCTGAGTTTCACCGCTTCGTAGGAAGACACAGTGCCTTTGAGGAAGACTTTGTCGTTGCCCTCACCGCCGGCGACGATATCGGTACCGGTACTCACGCGGAAACTGTCGTCGCCCTTGAACCCATCCAGGAAGTCATCGCTGCGACCGTCCTGCAGCTTGTCCGAACTGTCGGTGCCGAGCAGGAAGGCCGGTGTGCCGTAGTGGTTGGAGGTGGCGGTCTGTTTGTCGCTGACCCAGGTAAAGCTGCGGCTGATGGCGTCGAGGTTACTGATGATGATGGTGCTGTCGCGTTCGATGTAATCGTAGAACGTCGATTGGGCGATACGCTGGATAGGGTTGATGAAAATGCCTTCCAGGTGCGCGGCCCAGCCTGACAGGTTGGCAATCGAAAACGGACCATTGGGCCAGGTTGGCAGCGCGTAGATCGTGTCGAACAGCACGATGTTGTCGGTGGTCGAGGTGTAGCTGGCGTCACTGCCTTGAAGCGCGTCGATGATGGCGCTGCCCACGTCGGTCTCTTGCCCCGTGAGGCGGTGGACCACATCGTTTTCAAAGCCGAAGTTGAAGATTCCGTCGCTGTTGCTGGATTTGGGCGACTCCATGCCAAAGTAATCCGAATCCTTGAAAAAACCGTCTGCCAAAGTGTCCTTGCCGATATACATGCTGTTGGTAACCGAGCCACCCTGGCTGTAGCCAGTTACCAATACATCCTTGCCGCTCAGGTTGTGGCCGGTGGCGTAATCCTTGATTGAATTGAGCAGGTAGTCGTAGCCGTTGATATAAGAGTTATCGATCATCGCCGGCCAACCCAGCAGATCAATTGGCGAGTTGGTGCCGGCAATGGAAAAACCCATTTTGACTAATTGGCCGCTGTCATCGTATTGACCAAACACTCTGGCTTGAGAACCAAAGACGCCGTCGCCGGTAAAACTTCCAGTGATGTCGGTGTGGCTGCTATCAACCTGCAGTTCGCTCGCGCCGATTTCACGCCAGCCCTTGGGCAGCGCGAAGGTGTTGCCCTCGCCGAGCACAAGCCCCGGAATGTTGTAGAGCGCGCCTACGGTGGCAACACCGCTGGTATAAGTGGCGAGGGTCCAGGCATCTGAAATCAGGACGCGGGCGTCTTGCCCCTTGTAATCGAATATAGCCATGTCAGTACTCCTTGAGCCCAGCGATCAACACCGAAAATCAACGGTAATACCTGATGCGCCGGGCTAAACAATATGCATTGAAGTTGTTGTTGTGCATTCTGTTCAGGCTGCTTCGTTGCTTAATATCGAGGTTGACCATTAAGGAAGCTCGTCAACACTAGCCTAGAAGTGCCGCCGTAAAGTGACCGACTATCGGATGGCAAGGGTATGTACTTAGGGATATAGACGACAAAAGCACCATAAGCGCTGTTTGTCGAACAAGAAGTGAAGTTCCGTGTTGTTCGTGACTAATGAGTCAAAGACAATTAAGCCCTTATAGCAAGTTGTGAACTGCAATAAGGGCTCAAGCAGTTCAGGTTTCTCTGGAACTCAGGAAGAATAAACCTCAGCACGTTGGCATACAGGCTGCTTGAACCTGGGCAATTGCTGACGGGCCAGTTGTGCCTGCACGCCCGCGACCGCTTCAAGCACTCTTTGCGCCCAATGCTCATCCTGCGGGTCAACCACCACCACGCGAAAGCCGTGGTCGTTGCCTTCAAGGCGCACGCCCTCGGAATCGTCCACGTGCAAATCAATATCGAAGGCCGGCGGAAATTTCGACGGGGTGTTCGACAGCCCATGCACCCTGAGGGCGTGGTTATGCCGCTCGCTATTCACTACGCCGTCGACACGGATGCCGTACAGCATCAGCCAACGCCTGATGTAGGAAGGCGCCCTGCCCGATGAGGTGTAGACCCAGATACTGCAACCCTGGCGCCGCAGCTCCCGTGTCAACGACCGGGTGCCGATACGCAGCGGTTCTCCCCACCAACGATGAGCGCAGGCCGGCAGCCAACTGCTCTCGACATCAGCGTGGTCAAGTTGGCAAGCCAGCGTGTCGTCAATATCAAAGGAGATGCGTACGCGCGGGTGCTTGGCGGCACGCGTGAGGACCGCTTGCTGGACGGCTTGCACGGCTCGGCTGGCGAGTGTTGGATACCAGCGCATTAATGGCCTCCCTGATAGATAGGCTGTGGTGTATCGCTCAAGAAAAACGCCTTGGGATCCGGGGCCTGTTCCTCCAGGAAGGCGGCGTATTTTTTCTTGATCTTGGGCAATTCATACAACGCCTTGACCCCATGTTTGGCCGAGTTGCGGATCACCGAGGAAGGATTGAAATAGCCCTCGGCATTTTCCAACGTCAGCACAAACGGTGGCAACCCGGCGCGCATCAGCAGATAGCTGACGATCAGCGAGCCACTGCGGTTGTTGCCTTCGATGAACAACTGCGGCTTGCTGAGGATGCGCACATACACGCCGGCCGCACGCTTCCATACCGATTCACTGCGATACGCGCAGTACCAGTTGAACAAGTCCTTGATACCGCCTTCAACATTGTTGAAGAAGTGCTCTTCGGTGGCGGCCAGGTGCTGCGCGTATTCCACGCGGCGCGCCGGGTCGCTACCGCAGAGCACGGTGGCGTTGATCTCCAGCATCAGGTCCAGATGATGAAGGTCAAACAGGTCAACGCCCCGTGCGACATAGTCGTCAACCAGCGCATAGCCTTCAAGCACGTTGAGCAGCACTTCGTCGGTCAAGGGGTCGCGCGGCTCGGTAAATTGCGTGCTGAGCTCGGCAAAGCGGCTCTGCACTTTACGGAGCGCGCGTTCAATCGCTGACAAATCAAGACGATGCGTTGCAGACATTGGCATTCCTGGGCTGACGGTGGCGCACGTGCGGTTTTTATCGAACATAGGGACTCAGCTGAACTTGCCGCTGATGTAATCCTCGGTCATCTGTTCACGCGGGCTGCCAAAAATCTGCGCAGTCGGGCCCATTTCCACCAGGTAGCCGGTACGCGTGCCCTGGGAAATATCCACCGAGAAAAACGCTGTGGTGTCCGCCACCCGAATGGCCTGCTGCATGTTGTGGGTGACCAGGGCGATGGTGTAATCCTTCTTCAGCTCCACCATCAGTTCCTCTACCCGGCGAGTCGCAATCGGGTCGAGTGCCGAGCATGGCTCATCGAGCAACAGCACTTCCGGCTCGGTGGCGATAGCGCGGGCAATACACAGCCGTTGCTGCTGGCCACCGGAGAGCGACAGGCCGCTGACCTTGAGCTTGTCCTTGACCTCATCCCACAGCGCCGCACCTTGCAGGGCGTGCTTGACGCGGTCACCGAGGTCGCCTTTGTAGCGGTTCAGGCGCAGGCCGAAGGCGACGTTGTCGAAGATGCTCATGGAGAACGGGTTCGGCTGCTGGAACACCATGCCGATGTAACGGCGCACCACCACCGGGTCTACACCCTTGCCATACACGTCCTGCCCCAGAAAATGCACATGGCCCTCAAAGCGAAAGCCTTTCACCAGGTCGTTCATGCGGTTGAGGCTGCGCAGTACTGTACTTTTGCCGCAGCCGGACGGGCCGATGAAACCGGTGATCTTGTTTTTCTCGATCGGCACATGGCTGTCACGCACTGCCATGAAATTACCGTAGAAAATCCGGTCCAGCTTGCAGTCCATGACCACAGGCGATTGGGTGACAAACGGAGCGGCTATTTGCGCAGTTGAGACGTTCAAGATTCAGATGCTCCCGTTCTTAATACTTAGGCTTGCCGAAGATACGGCTCACAATATTTACGACCAGCACGATCATCACCAACACCAACGAGGCCGCCCAGGCGAGCTCCAGCTGGTTGTCGAAGGGCATGCCGGAAAAGTTGTAGATCAACACGGCAAGGGAAGCCGTGGGGTTCATCACCGCCAGGTCGCCGTCGTGGTAGATCCAGTAGTTGCTGAACAGCGCGGTAAACAGCAACGGCGCGGTCTCGCCTGCGGCACGAGCCACAGCAAGCATTACGCCGGTGAGGATCGCCGGCAGGCCGGTCGGCAAGATGATCTTCCAGATCACTTGGGAGCGGGTGCAGCCCATGCCGTAGGCGGCGTCCTTCATGATCTTGGGCACCATGCGCATCGACTCTTCAGCCGTCAGCACCACAATGGGCAGCATCAATACCGCCAGGGCCACGCCGCCTGCCGGTGCCGAGTAGGTGCCGGTAGTCATCACCACCAAGGCGTAGGCAAACACGCCGGCCAGGATCGAAGGCAAGCCGGTGAGCATCTTGGCAGCAAAGCGTGCAGCGTTGGCCAATTTGCTGTCCGGCCCCAGTTCGGCCAGGAAGATCGCGGCCATGATGCCGACCGGCACTGCGATCGCCGCAGCGATACCGACCATCACAAAGGTGCCTGCCATGGCGTTGCCGAAACCGCCGCCCGTCTCGAAGCCGGTGGGCGGCAGTTCGGTGAACACCTCCAGGCTCAGGCGTGCGCCGCCACGGGTGATCAGCATGTAGAGCACCGAAATCAGCGGCACACTGGCCAGCAGCGCGCCAAACCATACCAATGTGGTCAACACCAGGCTGCGCAAGGCGCGGCCTTCGAACTTGCGCTGCAGGCTCGGTACCGCGGTGATAGGGGATGTGAGATTCGTCATCATCGATTACCCCGTTGGGCGTAGAGCATGATCATGGAACCGATGACGTTCACCAGCAGTGTGATGAACATCAAGACGAGGGCGGCGTACATCAAGACCTCCACCTCGTTGGGCCCGGCTTCGGGGAAGTTCAGCGCCAACAAGGCCGCCAACGTATTGGCCGGCGCGAACAGCGACAGGGAAATGTTGTTGGCGTTGCCCACCAACATCGCCAGCGCCATGGTTTCGCCCAGCGCACGGCCGAGGCCGAGTACCAGGGAGCCAAAAATACCGGTGGCGGCGGATGGCACCATCACCTTGAGGATCGCCTCCCAATGGGTGGTGCCCATGCCGTAGGCGGCCTGCTTGGTTTTCATCGGCACGCTGGTGAGCGCGTCCTGGGACACGGCGGCAATCGTCGGCAGAATCATGATCGCCAACACCAGCGCCGCCGGCAGCAACCCCGGCCCGCTCAAGGACGTGCCGAAAAATGGTATCCAACCCAGTTCGCTGTTCAACCAGGTGGTCAGTGGCCGAATGGCCGGGATCACCACGTAGATGCCCCACAAGCCGTACACCACGCTGGGGATCGCTGCGAGCAGTTCAACGATGGTGCGAAACACCGCCGCCAGCTTGGCCGGCAGAAAATCCTGAGTCAGGAAAATCGCCATGCTGACACCGAAAAAGCCCGCAATCAGCAGCGCGATAAAAGCGCTGTAGAGCGTGCCCCAAATGGCCGGCAGGATCCCGTACTTGCCCTGGTTAACGTCCCAGACACTGCCAAAAAGCACATCGAAGCCGTGCTTTTCCATGCCCGGCAATGCCTTGCGTCCCACCTCGAAGACCAAGGCTGCGACCAACGCCAGAATCAGTACCACCCCGATTCGCGCGAGCCCACGGAAGGTGCGATCGACCAGGAAGTCTTTGGCCGAGGGAGGTTGGCAGGCAGAATCCCGGTTAACCGGTACGACGAAAGGTTTGTTCATTGGCTAATTCCGGAACAGGGGGGAAACGCCCCCGGCGCGGCAAACAGCCCACACCGAGAGCGGCCTCACGGGTGTTACTGAATGTTGGCGGAGGCTTTGCGAACCTGCTCTACCACCGATGGCGGCAGCGGGATGTACCCCATCGAGTCGGCGATTTTCTGCCCCTCGGTCAGGCTGTACTCAACCATTTCGCGCATGGCCTTGGCCTTGGCGGGGTTGCCGTTGTCCTTGCGGAAAATCATCCAGGTGTACGAGGTGATCGGGTAAGACTTGGCACCGTCCGGGTCCGGCAACCAGGCCACCAGGCTTTCCGGCATCTTCACGGCGGCCAGGGCCTCGGCGCCGCTTTCGGCGTTTGGCACTACGTACTGGCCGGCCTTGTTCTGCAACTGGGCGAAGTCAACCTTGGCCAGTTTGGCGAAGCCGTACTCGATGTAGCCAATCGCGCCTGGAGTCTGGCGGACGGTGGCGGTCACACCATCGTTCTTGGGCGACTTGATGAATTTGTCGCTGGCCGGCCAGTTGACGGTGTTGCCCTCCCCCAGCGCCGTTTTGAATTCAGGGTTGATGGTGGCCAGGTGCTTGGTAAATACCGCTGTGGTGCCGCTGGAATCTGCGCGTACCACCACGGTGATCGGCGTGTCGGTGAGCTTCAGGTCCGGGTTGGCAGCAACGATCTGTGGGTCGTTCCACTTGGTGATCTTGCCCAGGAAGATATTGGAGTAAACATCGCGTGGCAGCTTGAGGCCCTTGGGATTGCCCGGCAGGTTATAGGCCAGCACGATTTCACCGGCGGTCATTGGCAGCAGTTGCACGCCTTCGGCGACCTTGGCGATGTCTTCGTCTTTCATGGCCGAGTCACTGGCGGCGAAGTCGACGGTTTTATTCAGGAAGTCCTGCACACCTGCGCCGCTGCCCTTGGATTGGTAATCCACGGTGACGCCAGCGGTCTTCTTGCTGAAATCCTTGAACCAGGTGAGGTAGATCGGTGCAGGGAAGCTGGCGCCAGAGCCGGTGAGGCGTACGTTCTCGGCGGCGAAGGTCACGGAGGAGGCACACAGGGATACCGTAATGGCGAGTGCTGCGGACTTCATCAAGCTTTTCATTAAAAGGAACTCGTTGTGGTGACGGGCTCCCGAACTGTGAAGCAGGGTTGTTACATTTTTATGAAAATTGAATGGCGAGGTGGCGTTTTGTCCCACTTTGCCGCCACAGGGCTGAATTTTTGGGACGTGGGTTAGTTACAAAATACGACTAGAGTGCTGTCATCCTTCTAGCGGTACCGATCCAGTGGTGAGGGAACTTGCTCCCGCGACGACCGGATAGCCGACGCTGTTCTAACTGACGCACCGCGATCCAAATGTGGGAGCTGGCTTGCCTGCGAAGACTGCCTGACAGCCGATCGGGATGTTGGATTTGACCGCGTACATATCCGTTATTCAGGTAACGGCCACTTAGGGTTCCGCCCTGACGGCGGCTCACTTTTGAAAAGCGCAAAAGTAAGCAAAACGCTCTTGCCCCACCACTCGGCACCTCGCTTAGGCTCGGTGTGCCCGTAATCCGCCAGTGATTTGGGGGGCCGCCGCCACGCGCCATCCATGGCGCGGGGCGGCTAAACCGGCATCCCTGCCGGTTTACCCCCCAAATCACTGGCGAATTCCGGCCAGCGTGGTTTAACGGGGCGCCTAAGATCAAAAGCGGATCAAGATCAAGAGCGGCTCGCTTCGCATCGTGGTTACCGGTTATCGCAGGCAAGCCAGCTCCCACAGTTGGATCCTGGGGCGCCAGGGAAATAGGCGCTCTACCGTCCCCCCCAGAGCTAGCGGCAGCCTTACTTGCCTTCAGTCAACGCGTTGTAGCTGGTGAACAGGTTGCGGTAGTCCGGAATGTGGTTGGAGAACAACGTCCCCAAGCCCTCGATGTCGTTGCGCCAGTCGCGATGCAGCTCGCAGGCCAGGCCAAACCAGGTCATCAGTTGCGCGCCGTTGGCCGACATGCGAGCCCAGGCCGATTGCTGGGTCAGTTCGTTGAAAGTGCCGGAGGCATCGGTGACCACAAACACTTCAAAGCCTTCGGCCAGGGCCGACAGCGCCGGGAACGCCACGCACACTTCGGTCACGACGCCGGCAATGATCAATTGCTTCTTGCCGGTGGCCTTGATGGCCTTGACGAAATCTTCGTTGTCCCAGGCGTTGATCTGGCCTGGGCGCGCAATGTACGGCGCATCCGGGAACAGCGCCTTGAGCTCGGGCACCAGCGGGCCGTTGGGGCCGGTTTCGAAACTGGTGGTGAGGATGGTCGGCAACTTGAAGTACTTGGCCAGGTCAGCCAGGGCCAGCACGTTATTCTTGAATTTGTCCGGGTCGATGTCACGGACCAATGACAGCAAGCCGGCCTGATGGTCGACCAACAGCACCGCGGCGTTATCTTTGTCCAAACGAACGTAAGGTGTAGACATCTTCATACTCCTGATAAATAGAGGCAGCGCCCAACATGGGCTTACCGCAAAAGGCCCCAGCGTATTTAGGTGCGCTGTGAGTCTAGTACTTCGTGGTTGTTTGCCACTTCCTGGGCCTTGATGTAGCTCTCGATCAGAAGCTGGTAGTGCGGCATGGCCTGGGTGTAGACGTTGGCCCACTCCTGGGCATCCGGGCGGTTCCAGGAACCTTGCAGCTCCGACAGCGTGCCCATGATGTCGATCGGCACGACACCGGCCTGGGCCAGGCGTGCGACGGTCAGGTCGGTGGCCAGCCTGGAGTGGTTGCCCGAGGCATCGACCACCGCGAACACCTTGTAGCCTTCATGCACCGCCGCAATGGACGGGAACGCCAGGCATACGCTGGTCAGGGTGCCGGCGATTACCAGGGTCTTCTTGCCGGTGGCTTTGACGGCAGCATGGAACTCGGGGTTGTCCCACGCGTTGATTTCGCCACGGCGAGCCACATACTGCGCGTGCGGCGCGGCTTCGTGGATTTCCGGAATCAACGGGCCGTTGGGGCCCTGCGGCACCGAAGCGGTGGTGATGACCGGTATTTTCAGCAGGGTTGCGGCCTTGGCCAGCGCGATGGCGTTGGCACGCAATTGAGGAACATCAATGTCCTTGACGATCTGGAACAGACCACTCTGGTGGTCGATCAGCAACATGGCGGTGTCAGCGGGGTCAATCGTTGGCTTTTGACCATTGAAGTTTGCAGCGTTACCTGATGCAGTCATTTGCATTTCCTCTTGCTTGGCGATACCTCCCTGGCGTGTGCGCCGGAGCTGCGCCCGGCTGTGCCTGTACTTCCTGTAAAGACACGCTTGGGCAGCGACCTGGACGTGTGTCAGCTGGCCCACCCAAAAAAACAGTGGGACCACCTTAGTCATCGCGTTCGGGGTTAGGTAGTAGCTGAAACGGGCCGCTCCATCCCAGAAATGGAACAATGCCACTGCACCGTGGCAAGGGCACTTGGACGTGCCGGTCGTTACAATGCGATCATCGGCTCATTTCCAGGCAGGTGCCTTCATGGACATCAAACAACTTAAATTCCTGCTCGCGCTGGAGCAGACCCGCCATTTCGGCCAGGCCGCCGCCCGCTGCAACATCACCCAGCCCACCCTGTCGATGCGCCTGCGCAACCTGGAGGAAGAACTGGGCCTGGAACTGGTGACCCGTGGCCAACGCTTCGAAGGCTTCACCCAGGCCGGCGAACGCGTGCTGGCCTGGGCCAGGACTTTACTCGCCGCCCACGACGGCCTGTTCGCCGAAGCAGCTGCGTGTCGCGGCCAGTTGGTCGGTAACCTGCGCTTGGGCCTGGTGCCCCTGAGCGGCTTCAACCCGATCAGCTTCATCCAGGGCTTGTCCCGCAGCTTTCCGGAACTCAAGTTCAGCCTCACCTCCATGAGCTCGGACAAAATCATCGAAGCCCTGGGCACCAACCAGTTGGACCTGGGCGTGTGTTACCTGGACCACGTCAGCCCCAACTACCTGGAGTTTTTCGAACTGGGCGAGACCCGTGTCGGCCTGCTGTACGATACCCGCCACTTCCACTTCGAAGGCACGCAGATGAGCTGGGAAGAAGCCGCCGAGCTGCCCCTGGGGATGATCAGCAATGGCATGCACTATCGAAAATCCATTGACTTGAGTTTCCGCAGCCGCGGTCTCGATCCCCAGCCGATTCTGGAAAGCGACTCCACCTATCAACTGTTCCAGGCCATTCACGAAGGCTTCTGCTGCGCGATCATGCCGTTGGACAGCGGCCTGGAAAGCCCCATCGAGAACCTGGCGTTTATTCACCTGCCGGATGCCAGCGTCCTAGCGCCCTTGGGCATGGTGATGCGCAAGACCGAACCGCGCTCGGCCATCGCCGAGAAATGCTTTGCCGAGGCCAAGCAGTTGTTTGCACCCAACACCCAGGCTTAGCGGACCTGGGTTTGCAGCGCGCACAAAAAAGGCGCTCCGCAGAGCGCCTTTTTACCGCCGATTGTTTTACTGCAAGCTGACCTGACGCAGCTCGGGCTTGGCCTCGCCACCAATCATGATGCGTTTTGGCTTGGCCTCTTCAGGCACTTCACGCAGCAGGTCGATGTTGAGCAACCCGTTGGTCAGGGATGCGCCACGTACTTCGATATGGTCCGCCAAGCGGAACGACAACCGGAACGCACGTTGGGCAATGCCCTGGTGCAGGTAAGCGACCTTATCGTCGGTTTCGCGTTTTCCGCCGGAAACCGTCAATACACCCCTCTCGACCTGGATATCCAGATCCTCCTCGGTCAGGCCAGCGACGGCGATGACAATGCGGTACGCGTCGTCACCGTGCTTTTCCACGTTGTGAGGTGGATAGGAATTCGGAGCCTCGCTGCGCAGCGCCGACTCGAACAGGTCATTGAAGCGATCAAAGCCCACCGATTGACGGAACAGTGGGGCCAACGACAGGGTAGTAGCCATTTTAAAATCTCCTGAGTTTCTCCAAGTGATTTAGTACGCGACCCGGATTCGGCATCGCGTGATCAAAAATTTATGGACGCACAAAAGGAATTCAAGAGGGCTGGAAAAAATTTTTTGTGCAAGGAGCTATCACCGAACCCCTGGTGCGGCGGCCTGTGCTCTAATCACACTGCCAGGCGTGCTTTACCCCGTGAGCGCCTGAGACAGCCCTTGAGGTACAAAAAAATGAAAATGACATTCCCGGCCCTGGCATTGGGCATCCTGATCTCCCAAGGCGCTCTGGCCGCTGGAGATGGTACGGCGGCGCTAGGAGGCGGTGTCGGCGGTGTGTTGGGCAATGTGGTGGGCCAGCAGCTCGGTGGCTCGACTGGCGCAGCCATTGGCGCAGGCGTAGGTGGCGCCGCCGGGAGTGCGGTGGGTGCGCAAAAGGGTAACAAGACCGAAGCGGCGATTGGCGGCGGTTTGGGCTCGGCGGGCGGTTCGCTGATTGGCAATCGCCTGGGCGGCACCACCGGTTCGACCATTGGTGCCGGCGTGGGCGGCGCAGCCGGTGGCGCGCTGGGTAACAACCTGGCCGATGACGAGAGCGGTCATCGTTCCGGTGGTGGCAAGCACAAAGGCAACAAACATAAGCACAAGAACAAGCACCACTGATCCTCTGACACGGCTCGCCTTGTAGGAGCGAGCTTGCTCGCGAAAAACTCACAGACGCCGCTTTTATTCAGGAAGCTCGCGTTATCGTTGACGTTTTTCGCGAGCAAGCTCGCTCCTACAGTAGGCGATGACGTTTACGGTTTGCCAGGGCCAATATCCCTTTACATCGGCGTGCTGCTCACCACCCGCAACGCCAGCCCTTCATAAGCGTCCAGCGTGATCGTGAACGCGCCCTCCTCGGTCAAATCGCCTTCCACCCGCTCATTGATGATATCCACCACCGGCCCCGGTGCGATGTTGGGCAGGTGCAAGGTTTCGGTGATCGGCGTGGCACCAAAGTTCAGCGCCGTGATTTGCGTGCCCTTACCCGCCGGCAGTTCGTGAACCATGATCAGCAAGCCGGGATGCTCGACATCTGGCACCAGGATCTGGCGGCTGGCGGCGATGTCGTAGGCGCGGCGCACGGCGAGGATTTTTTGCAGTTGGGAGGCAAAGGACTCTGGGTCCTGCAGTTGGCTGTTCAGGCTGCCATACAGGCTTTTTGAGCGCGGCATTTGCCCCGCCGACAGCTCGGCGTCGGGGTTCAGGTCTACCAGGTCGTAGGCGCCACGGTGGATCCACCGGGTGTCGCCATCCGCCATCAGGTGCGCCACCTCTTCGGCCGCCAACGGCAACGCGCCCACCAGGTCCCAGCCGGACAAGGCAAACACACCAGGTTGCATGGCGTTGTACATCACCAGCAGCAAGTGGATCTGGCGAATCTGCTGGATATCCGTCGGGGTGATCGCCTCCAGGTCACGAATCCCCAGGGCTGCGGTGATGATGCTGGCGGTGGTGCAGGACACGCCGTTGGTGACGAACTTGAGGTTATACGGCGCATGTTCGCCGGTCAGGCGTTCGTACATCTGCTCGCGGATATGCTCGCGCAGGATGTTGCCGGGGAAGGTCTGGCCCTGGAACAGGAAGCTGTCATGGGCATGCAGCGTCCAGAAATGCACCAGCTCCAGGGTCAATTCATCGTGGTTCTGTAGCGCGTGAATCAGCGAGCCGGGGTCGATGCCGAGGCTGTGCATCTGGCGCAGCATCAGGCGCAGGAATTCGGTGTCGCCCATCAGCAAGGCATGCTGGTAGGCCGGCCGGGTGATGAAGTCATAGGACAGGTCGGCGCCGCCGTGGGACATGGACGCGATGTCATCCACGGTAAGGTTGAGCTCCTGAAAACTGAAACCGCCCGCCTTGCGAATGGCGCCGCCGAGCAACTGGTTGCCGGTGATCGACAGCGGATGGCTTTCGGACCAGGCCGTGCCGTCGAGCTTGCGCTCCACACCGAGAAAGCCGTTGGCGTCCAGGCGCAGGATTTTCGCGCCCATCACATCAATGGCGTGCAACGCATCACCAATGATCATCTGCTGCGCAGCAAACGAAGGGTCAAGCCAGTTCAGCGACGGCTGGCCTTCCTTGAAGTAATGCAGGTACACCCAGCGTCGCGGCTTGCCATCCACGCCGAGCACCACCGGGGTGGCGCTCCAGTCGGTTTCCTTGACGCCGGGCTCGAAGAAAATCACCCGCTGCAATTGGCCGACGATGTAGTGCTTGTCGCGCAGTGCGTCTACCTGGGAGGGGCTGAGGTTTTGTGCATCACGCCCGTCGGCCACGTCAGGCAGCAACGGCCAGTCTTCCTCGCGGATTTCGACCATGTGGTACAGGCCCGGATAGTCCTCATAGGCCATTTCCGCCAGGCGAAAGTCCGCGCCCTTGCCGGTGTGGGACGGGATCACATCGTCGATGAACACCGCATTGTGCGCGGCAGCCATGCGCGTCAAGGCCTGCAACTGCGCCTCGGTGCCCAGTTGCGGGTCGATGTCGAAGCTGATGCGGTCGAAATTGCCGTCGATGGTTGGGGTGTGTTCGGTGCCAGACAAACCACCGGACTTCTTCAACGGGCCGTTGTGAATGCCCTGGATGCCGATCTTCGACAGGGTATGCCACAGGGTTTCGTCCCCCAACGCTTCCAGCACGGTGCCGCCCTCGCGGGTGACAATCGACGCGGGGTAGGCAGTGAACCACACGGACGACAAGGCTGAAGCGTCACGCGGCCGGGTCTGTGCATAGGGCTGCTGCCACAGGCGCCCTTGCCCCGAATACAGCTTGGCCCGCTGCCGCGCCGCGTAGAGCATGGAATGTTGCACCAGCCAGTTCACATGATCATTGTTCGCCGCGGTCATAAGCTCGGTACCTGTCGTGGTGAAAAGGGTCGGTGTAAGCATATGAGGGGCGTGGGCGCCATTCGTTGCATCGCAATAGAACGCTTACCCTGTAGGAGCGAGCTTGCTCGCGAAAAACTCACAGGCGCCGCGTTCATTCAGGACGCCCGCGTTATCGTTGAGGTTTTTCGCGAGCAAGCTCGCTCCTACAGAAGACATTCACCTGCGCTGCCGCCTTGAGTGGCTTGCCGGTACTGCCTTGGAGTGAAGCCTGTAGAGGATTTGAACTGCCGGGTAAACGCACTGTGATCGGTGTACCCGCACTGCAGCGCCACCTCGGTAATCGGCAGCTCGGTATGCAACAACCGCCGGGCATGTTCGAGCCGGACTTTCTGGATCATTTGCCGGGGCGTGAGGTGAAACACGCGCTTGCAGTAGCGCTCCAGTTGCGCCACAGAAATCCCGGCGATTCGGGTCAGTTCACCCAGGGTGACACGGCGGTTGAAGTGGCTGCGGATGTGTTCGTCCACCGCCGCCAGGCGCTGATAGGCCGGGTGGGTTTCACTGGCCGATTGCAGGTCCACCGAGATTCCGGCCAGGCCGATGATCGCGCCGAGCCGGTTGTACAGCGGCCACTTGTGGGTCAGGCACCAGCCGGGTTCGCGGGTGCCGTAGAGGTGCAATTCGAGTTGGTCTTCCAGTACCAGACCCTGCTTCAACACACGCCGATCTTGCTCGGTATAGCCAGGGCCCAATTGTGCGGGAAACACTTCGGCGCTGGTCTTGCCCAGCAGCGGTTGCAGCTGCTTGAGGCCGCAGCGTTGCACCAGGGTGCGGTTGGCGAGCACGTAGCGGGCGTCGATGTCCTTGATGAAAATCGCGGCATTGGGCAGTACATCGAGCATCGGCAGCAACTGCTCTACCCCGCTCAATAGCTGCTCGATGCTGTGGGGTCGGCTGCCCTGAAAAAGGCTCGCGAACGCGCTCTGCAACATGACTTTATCTGCCCTTTTATTCGTCGACAGCCAGCAGATTGCGCCATAGGCCGAGCGCTGTCGAGCGCGGCAAATTGTGCTGAATTCGTCATCCATCGCCGCATAAAACATCAATCGTCAGCCAGGCCTGTGGGTTCAGGATAGCGCCACTGCATGCCTATCCAATAACTCACAAGAAGGCGCCGCTATGTCAGGCCAAGGCAAGTTCAAGAAACAGCTGTCACTGATGGACCTCACCTTTATCGGGTTGGGGGCCATCTTCGGTTCGGGTTGGTTGTTCGCTGCCAGCCACGTGTCTGCCATCGCAGGCCCGGCGGGGATTTTTTCCTGGTTGCTGGGTGGTTTCGCTGTGCTGTTGCTGGGCATTGTCTACTGCGAACTCGGCGCCGCCCTGCCCCGCGCCGGCGGCGTGGTGCGCTACCCGGTGTACTCCCATGGCCCGTTGCTGGGCTACCTGATGGGCTTTATCACGCTGATCGCGTTTTCCAGCCTGGTGGCGATTGAAGTGGTCGCCTCGCGCCAGTATGCGGCAGCCTGGTTTCCCCAGCTGACCAAGGCCGGCTCCAGTGACCCGACCACCCTGGGCTGGCTGGTGCAATTTGCCTTGCTGTGCCTGTTCTTTGTGCTCAATTACCGCAGCGTGAAGACCTTTGCCATCGCCAATAACCTGGTGAGCGTGTTCAAGTTCATCGTGCCGTTGCTGGTGATCGGCGTGCTGTTCACCTTCTTCAAGCCGGAGAATTTCCAGGTGCATGGCTTTGCGCCGTTCGGCTTGTCGGGCATCGAGATGGCCGTGTCGGCAGGCGGGGTGATCTTTGCCTACCTGGGGCTCACGCCGATCATTTCGGTGGCCAGCGAAGTGAAAAACCCACAGCGCACCATCCCCATCGCCCTGATCCTCTCGGTGCTGCTGTCGACGGCCATCTATGTGCTGCTGCAAACCGCGTTCCTCGGCGGCGTGCCTACCGAAATGCTCGCCAATGGCTGGGCCGGCATCAGCAAGGAACTGGCCCTGCCCTATCGCGATATCGCCCTGGCGCTGGGCGTAGGCTGGCTGGCCTACCTGGTGGTGGCCGATGCGGTGATCTCCCCCAGCGGCTGCGGCAACATCTACATGAACGCCACCCCGCGCGTGGTGTATGGCTGGGCGCAGACCGGCACCTTCTTCAAGGTCTTCACGCGCATCGATGAAAAGTCCGGCATCCCGCGCCCGGCACTGTGGCTGACCTTTGCCCTGTCGGTGTTCTGGACCTTGCCGTTCCCGTCCTGGGAAGCGCTGATCAACGTGGTGTCCGCCGCCCTGATCCTCAGTTACGCGGTGGCCCCGGTGACCGTCGCCGCCCTGCGCCGCAATGCCCCCGACATGGCGCGCCCGTTTCGGGTCAAGGGCATGGCAGTGCTGGGCCCGCTGTCGTTCATCATTGCTGCACTGATCGTGTACTGGTCGGGCTGGAACACCGTGTCCTGGCTGCTGGGCCTGCAAATCCTGATGTTTGTGGTGTACCTGCTGTGTGCACGCTGGGTGCCGACCGCGCACCTGAACCTCAAGCAACAGGTGCGTTCCTCGGCGTGGCTGATCGGCTTCTACGCCGTGACCATCCTGCTCTCCAAACTCGGCAGCTTTGGCGGTATCGGCGTGATCAGCCACCCGTTTGACACCCTGGTGGTGGCGGCCTGCGCCCTGGGCATCTACTACTGGGGCGCCGCCACCGGCGTGCCCGCCCACTTGGTGCGCCTGGAGCAGGAAGAGGACGAGAGCGAAGCCGTCAGCGACGCGCACTACAGCGCCCCACTGTCCCCGACTACCCACTGATGGAGCGCCTTATGAAACGGCTGCACGTGATTGACTCACACACCGGCGGTGAACCTACACGCCTGGTCATGAGCGGTTTCCCCGCGCTGGTTGGCGACACGATCGCCGACCAACTGGACCACCTGCGCACCCACCACGATCAATGGCGCCGCGCATGCCTGCTGGAGCCCCGAGGCAATGATGTACTGGTGGGCGCGCTGTACTGCGCGCCGGTCACACCGGGAGCGACCTGCGGGGTGATCTTCTTCAACAACGCTGGCTACCTGGGCATGTGCGGCCACGGCACCATCGGCCTGGTTGCCTCACTGCACCACCTGGGGCTGATCCAACCGGGCGTGCACAGCCTCGATACGCCGGTCGGCGCGGTCGCGGCCACCTTGCACGACGACGGCAGCGTGACCCTGCGCAATGTGCCCGCTTACCGCTATCGCAAACAGGTGCCGGTTGAGGTGCCTGGGCATGGCGTGGTGCTGGGCGACATTGCCTGGGGCGGTAACTGGTTTTTCCTGGTGTCGGACCATGGCCATGAGTTGCAGATGGATAACGTGGAGGCCCTGACCGACTACACCTGGGCGATGCTCAAGGCTCTCGAGGCCCAAGGCATTCGTGGTGCAGACGGTGCGCTGATCGACCATATCGAACTGTTCGCCGACGACGCCCACGCCGACAGCCGCAACTTTGTGATGTGCCCTGGCAAAGCCTATGACCGCTCCCCCTGCGGCACCGGCACCAGCGCCAAGCTCGCCTGCCTGGCCGCCGACGCAAAACTGGCCGCAGGAGAACCCTGGGTACAAGCCAGCATCACCGGCAGCCAGTTCCTCGGCCGCTATGAGTGGGACGGTGAACACGTACGCCCCTTCATCACCGGCCGCGCCTACATGACCGCCGACAGCACCCTGCTGATCGACGAACAAGACCCGTTTGCCTGGGGCATCTGAGCCCTTGAACAATTCAACTGAAACCGGAGTTAGCACCATGAGCGACAACATCTTCACCGGCTGCATGCCCGCCCTGATGACCCCTTGCACCGCCGAGCGCCAACCGGACTTCGACGCCCTGGTGGCCAAGGGTCGCGAGCTGATCGACATCGGCATGAGTGCCGTGGTGTATTGCGGCTCCATGGGCGACTGGCCGCTGCTCACCGAGGCCCAGCGCCAGGAAGGCGTGGCGCGCCTGGTGGCGGCGGGTGTGCCAACCATCGTCGGCACCGGTGCAGTGAACAGCCGTGAAGCCGTATCCCACGCAGCCCATGCCGCTAAAGTTGGCGCCCATGGTTTGATGGTGATTCCCCGCGTGCTGTCCCGAGGTGCTTCGGTCACTGCGCAAAAGGCCCACTTTGCAGCGATCCTCAACGCGGCCCCCAACCTGCCGGCGGTGATCTATAACAGCCCCTACTACGGTTTCGCCACCCGCGCCGACCTGTTCTTCGAACTGCGCCGCGAACACCCGAACCTGATCGGCTTCAAGGAGTTTGGCGGTGCCGCCGACCTGCGCTACGCCGCGGAAAACATCACCTCCCAGGACGACGATGTGACCCTGATGGTCGGCGTCGATACCCAAGTGGTCCACGGCTTTGTCAACTGCAACGCCACCGGCGCCATTACCGGCATCGGCAATGCACTGCCCCGCGAAGTGCTGCAACTGGTGGCCCTGAGCAAAAAGGCCGCCAAGGGCGATGCCAAGGCGCGTCGCCAGGCCCGTGAGCTGGAAGCTGCGCTGGCGGTATTGTCGTCGTTCGACGAAGGCTGCGACCTGGTGCTGTATTACAAGCATTTGATGGTGCTCAACGGCGACCAGGGTTACGCCCTGCACTTCAACGAAACCGACGGGCTCAGCGCTGCCCAGCGACGCTATGCCGAGCAGCAGTACGCACTGTTCCGCCAGTGGTATGCCAACTGGTCGGCAGAACAGAACGCCGCTTGATTCTTTGTAGGAGCGAGCTTGCTCGCGAAGATCGTTAACGATAACGCGCTCACCCTGAATGAACGCGTTGTAGGCACGTTTTTCGCGAGCAAGCTCGCTCCTACAACACCTCTTTTGTTTTTCAGGATGCCCCCATGACTCTGACAGGCAAGCTGCTGATCGGTCAGCAATCCATCTCCGGCCATCGCGATGCGATCCGGGCGATCAACCCCGCCACCAACACCCCGCTGGAACCCGCCTACGCTGGCGGGGATGAGCAGCACGTCGAACAGGCCTGCGCACTGGCGTGGGCCGCGTTCGACGCTTACCGCGAAACCACCTTGGCAAATCGTGCCACGTTGCTTGAAACCATCGCCACCCACATCGAAGCCTTGGGTGATGAGCTGGTCGAACGCGCCTGCGCCGAAACCGGCTTGCCTCGCGCACGCATTGAAGGTGAACGCGGCCGTACCTGCGGCCAACTGCGCGCTTTTGCCCGCACCGTGCGCCTGGGCGAATGGCTCGACGTGCGCGTCGATACCGCACAGCCCCAGCGCCAACCCCTGCCCCGCGCCGACCTGCGCCAGCGCCATATCGCCCTCGGCCCCGTCGCAGTGTTCGGTGCCAGCAACTTCCCTCTGGCCTTCTCCGTGGCGGGCGGCGATACCGCATCGGCACTCGCCGCCGGTTGCCCGGTGATCGTCAAGGCGCATAACGCGCACCCCGGCACCAGCGAGCTGGTGGGCTGCGCCATCGCCCAGGCGGTGAAACATTGTGGCTTGCCGGAGGGTGTGTTTTCACTGCTCTACGGCGCGGGTAACGAGGTGGGTATCGCACTGGTGAGCGACCCGCGCATCAAGGCCGTGGGCTTTACCGGTTCGCGCAGTGGCGGCATTGCCCTGTGCCAAGCCGCGCAGGCACGCCCGGAGCCGATCCCGGTGTTTGCGGAAATGAGTTCGATCAACCCGGTGTACCTGTTTTCTGCTGCGCTTGAAGCCCGCAGTGAAGCCTTAGCCGAAGGGTTTGTGGCTTCGCTGACCCAAGGCGCCGGCCAGTTCTGCACCAACCCTGGCCTGGTGATCGCCCTGCAAGGCGTCGCTCTGGACCGCTTTATTCAGTCTGCCAGTGACAGGCTCTCGCGTTGCTCGGCCCAGACCATGCTCACACCGGGCATCTTCAACGCCTACGAAACCGGTGTGAAGACCCTGGCCCAACACGCCAACATCGCCGCCAAGGGCTTGCCAGCGACCGGGCCGAACCAGGGCCAGGCCCATCTGTTCGTGACCCACGCCGAGACGTTCCTGAACAATCAACACCTGCAAGCCGAAGTCTTTGGCGCCGCCTCGCTGGTGGTGCAGTGCCGCGATGTCGAGCAAATGCGCCAGCTGTCCGAACACCTGGAAGGCCAACTCACCGCCACCCTGCAAATGAATGACACCGACCTGCCACACGCACGGGCACTGCTGCAGGTACTGGAGCGCAAGGCTGGGCGCCTGCTGGTCAACGGCTGGCCGACTGGCGTAGAAGTGTGCGACGCCATGGTGCATGGCGGGCCCTTTCCGGCGACTTCGGATGCGCGCAGCACCTCGGTGGGCACGGCGGCGATCCTGCGGTTCCTGCGCCCGGTGTGTTACCAGGACTTCCCGGACGCCTTGCTGCCCACTGCCCTGCAGCACGACAACCCGCTGCGGCTGCGGCGCCTGCTCGACGGCCAGCGAGAAGCATAACCATGGCCGAACCCAATCAAGCAGACATCGTAGTAGTCGGCGCCGGCATCATCGGCGTCGCCTGCGCCTTGCAGTTGGCACGCCAAGGCCGGCGAGTCGTGGTGGTCGACGCGCAGGCACCCGGCATGGGCGCCTCCTACGGCAACGCCGGCCACCTGGCGACGGAGCAAGTCTTCCCCATCGCCGACCTGTCGATCCTCAAGCGCTTGCCCGCCATGCTCCTGGACCCAATGGGCCCGTTGCGCCTGGACTGGGCCTACCTGCCCCGCGCCCTGCCCTGGTTTATCCGCCTGCTGCTGAACCTGCGGCGAGCACCTTACCAACGCACCGTGGCGGGCCTTCGCGCCTTGAACGAAGGCAGCCTGGGCGCGTGGCAACGCTTGTTGCAATCGATTGGGCAAGCGCAACTGCTGCGCGAAGACGGTTCGCTATTGGTGTATGAGCGCGCCGAATCCCGCGCTGCACTGGATGCAGTGCAGCGCCGCATGACTCAGCAAGGCGTCGCCGTGGACTTCTGGAGCGGCGACGCAGTGCGCAAGGCTGCGCCGCAACTGAGCGACGCCCTACAAGGCGGTTTGTTCTTCCCGGCTACCGGGCACTTTCTGGACCCGTACACGGTGGTTGGCGAACTGGTGAACGCGGCCAAGGCCGAGGGGGTGAAATTTCTTCAGCAGCGGGTTCTGGATGCGCGCCTGGAGGGCAGCGGCGTTTCCCTGATGACCGACCAAGGCGTACTGACAGCGCAGCACGTGCTGATCGCCTGCGGCGCCCACTCGGCCAAACTCACCGCCGCACTCACCGGCAAACAAGTGCCACTGGACACCGAACGCGGTTACCACCTGATGCTGCCCCACGAGCAACATTGCCTGCCATTCGCGGTCACTTCGCTGGAGCGCAAATTCATCATGACGCCCATGACCGGCGGCCTGCGCCTGGCCGGCACGGTCGAATTCGCCGGCCTCGACCGCCCGGCCAATATGCAACGGGCCTGGCAGTTGCACCGGTTAAGCAAAGGGTTGTTCCGACACGAACTGAGTGACTGCGAAGCCACGCCCTGGATGGGCTTTCGCCCTTCCCTGCCCGACTCGCTGCCGATCATTGACCGGGTGTGCGAGGGCAAGGTACTGCTTGCGTTCGGTCACCAGCATCTGGGGCTGACACAAGCAGCGGTGACGGCCGAACGGGTTGGGCAGCTTGCGGCGGGTGAGCGGGTGCCAGAGCTACAGCCTTATCGGCTGGATCGTTTCTGAACCATGCTGTTGTAGGTGCGAAATGTTGAATAACGCATCAGCCGTTTCTTGAATTTCATCGCGCATCCATAGTTTGTGCAACCAATCGGCGGGGATAGCCTGGACGCCATAATACGCCCCCGCCAGTTGCCCAACGATTGCGGCAGTAGTGTCTGCATCATCCCCAAGGTTGGCGGCGGTGAGTATCGCGTCAGCAAAGTTGGAGGTCTGATCGAAACACCAGAATGCGGCCTCCAGCGAAGCCACCGCGTAACCTGAGCCAACGATTTGAGCAGAGGTTTTATCGCGATAATCGCCAGAGGCGATAGCCTTGACCTTAGGGGCCGACAGCACAGTGTGGGAAAAGCTCAGCACCTGCTTCTTTGGAACACCGCTCAGGGCATTGCTGATAGCCTCGGCCAGCAGCAGGCAGCACTCGACAGCCTCCTGCGCGGCATGAGTAGTTCGCGAGCTTTGCTCGGCAAACAGGTGGATGTGCGCCCTATCTGTAAAGTAAAACAACACCACAGGTGCGAGGCGCATCATTGAACCATTGCCGGCCGAATACGGATGCGTTGAGCCCGCAAAAGCGTTGCCACTTTGCTCAAATTGCTCCAGCGCTTCGCGAACCGTCATGCCGATATCGAAACACTCTCCGGTAGAACTCAAGTAACCCCACTTCCACCAATTCAGGTAACGCCCCATCTGGTCTATCGCGTCAAAACCGCCTTTGCGCAACAGGCTTTCGGCCAGACACAGTGCCATGGACGTATCGTCAGTCCATTGGCCAGGCTTGAGGCTAAACGGTCCGCCGCCAAGCATATCCGTCACGGGAGAAAAGCTGCCACGGGGCATGAATTCAACGGTCGTCCCTACCGCGTCGCCACACGCCAGCCCAAGTAGGCTGCCGCGATAACGATCCAAAAGCGTGATGTCCATTGCCACTCCTTGTGAAAATCTTTCTACACCCGCCAGGCTACTTGACCAGCCGCTTCTCCTTCGAGGGGCGATAGCCGAAATACGCGCTGTAGCATTTGCTGAAATGGCTCGGCGAGACAAACCCGCACGCCACCAGCACATCCACTTGGGATAACTCGGTGTGCTGCAACAGGCGTCGCGCTTCAGTGACGCGCAATTCCATGTAGTAGCGTTGCGGCGTGGTACCCAGTTGTTCTTTAAACAGGCGCTCCAACTGGCGGCGGGAACGACCGGCGTAGACGGCGAGTTGATCGAGCTCCAGGGGCTCTTCGAGGTTGGCGTCCATCAGCTTCACCACCTCGCGCAGCGGCGCGCTGACACAGATGTTTTCGGTGGGTTTGATTCGGCGGTAGCGCGACTCTTCGAACGCCAGGATATCTTCGATGCCTTCGACCAAGGCTTTGCCATGCAGGCTCTTGATCCAATCCAGGGCCATATGGAAAGCCCCCGAGGGGCTGGACGCAGTGAGGCGGTCACGGTCGATCACATAGGGTTCGCTGGTGACCTGCGCCGCCTTGGACACTTCGGCCAATGCCGGCCGATGCTCGGGATGGATGGCACAGCGGTAACCCTGCAACAGCCCCGCACGCCCGAGGAACCACGACCCGTTCCACAAGCCGGCGAGGCGCACGCCCGCTTCACCCGCGCTGCGCAGCCATTGGATAAACGGCTCGCTGGCCTTGAGCTCGGTGCGAAAACCACCGCAGATCACCAACAGGTCCAAGTCCTGCAAGCTTGCCAACATCAGGTTCGCATCCGGGCGAATGACCAGGCCCAGGTCGCTGATGACTTCGCCCTCACCCCAGCCGAAGGTGCGCGTAGCGAACAGATCGGGGCGCAACAGGTTGGCGGTCACCAGCGTATCGAGGGTCTGGGTAAACGCCGGCAAGGAGAAGTGTTCGAGCAGCAGGAAACCGACACGGGAGACCGAGGTTGATTGCTGGGGGTTATCACTGAGGTAGCGCAGGTTCTTGCCTTGCATGCCACCGCTGAACTGGCGTCTTTCCATCGAGGGTCGGCCCATGCTTATTGTTGTGCAGTGGGCGCTATCTTAGGGGCAAATGCCGTGTCTGTCTCAGGTGACGCTCAAGGCGGGTGGCGGCCATGGCGCTGATCTTGATAAATGCTGTTCGCTTGAAAAGCCACGGCCCAGGCGCTGCGCGGTGATCTGATACGGTTTTTTCTTTTCGATCTGCGCCTGTATTGAAAACCGCTTGAGGCGGACAATAGCCCTATCCCGACATTCCTGTCGTCCCCTTCCCCTCGGAGGCCTTATGACCAAGATGGCAATTTTCCTGTTTGGCTTTTTGGTGTTGACCATTGGCATCGGCATGTTGGCGACCATCTCGCCGGTCTAAGCCCGCATTAGCGTAGCGAGGGAGCTTGCTCCCGTGACGACCTGACAACCGACGCCTATCTCCATGACACCCTGCAATCCAACTGTGGGAGCTGGCTTGCCTGCGATGGCGGCCTATCAGCCGACACGTCTCTACCTGACACCCCGCGGTCCAAACTGTGGGAGCGGGCTTGCTCGCGAAGGCGGCCTGGCGGTCAATACAGTTGGATTGTGTACATATCCATTGCTGAGGTAACGGCCACTTAGGGTTCCGCCTGACGGCGGGTCACTTTCGAAAAGCGCGAAAGTAACCAAAGCGCTCTTGCCCCACCCCTCGGCACCTCGCTTAGGCTCGGTGTGCCCGTAATCCGCCAGTGATTTGGGGGGCCGCCGCCACGCGCCATCCATGGCGCGGGGCGGCTAAACCGGCATCCCTGCCGGTTTACCCCCCAAATCCCTGTCGAATTCCGGCCAGCGGGGTTTAACGGGGCGCTTCAGATCAAAAGCAGATCAAGAGCAAGATCAACAGCGACTCGCTTCGCATCGTGGTTACCTACGCCACCTCAGCCCAAAAACAGCATCGGATACAGCGATAATACCAACAGCCCGGCCATGGACCAGTTGAACATCCGTAACCAGCGCGGCTCACGCAGCAGGTTACGCAAGCCGCTGCCACATCCCACCCACACGCACACACTCGGCAGGTTGACCACTGCAAACACCAGGGCGATCACCAGCACATTGGTGACATAACCCTCGGCAGGCGTGTAGGTAGTGATCGCCCCTAGCGCCATGATCCATGCCTTGGGGTTGACCCACTGGAAGGCCGCCGCACCGAGGAAGGTCATCGGCTTGCCGTGTTCATCCGGGTTGTCAGACATGCCGCCCGCATTGGCAATCTTCCACGCCAGGTACAACAAATACGCGGCGCCGACATAACGCAACAATGTGTAAGCCCACGGGAACAGCTTGAACACCTCGCCCAAGCCCAGCCCCACACAGATCACCAACAGCATGAAGCCGATGCTGATACCCAGTGCATGGGGCATCGAACGGCGAAAGCCGAAATTCACGCCTGAGGCCAGCAACATGGTGTTGTTGGGCCCAGGGGTGATCGAAGAGACAAAAGCGAACAGCACGAAGGCTGATAACAGGCTGGTAGACATGAACATGGCGCGGCATCCAAGCGGTGGTGATGTGCCTGCGACAGTAGTGGGTTATGGCGCGCTGCGCCCCGTACAGCTAGGGGTGGATCGAGGCATACACTTGCACAGCCTTCATCGAGAAGTTGCGCTTACCGAGGCGCATCCGGAACCGGTGTGGGAACCTGCCATGCCGGTTTTTTGCCCTCCTGACTGTCGAAAATACGCCGAGCCTTACGAAAGTCCTCCACGTTTTCCACCACCCAGGTCCAGACAGGCGACATGCGAATCAAAAGCTCTCGGCCCAGGGGCGTCAGCTCGTACTCGACGCGGGGCGGAATCTCACCGAACTCGCGCCGAACCAACAAACCATCGCGCTCCATGGCGCGTAGGGTTTTGGTCAACATGCGCTGAGTCACACCTGTCATCTGCCGTTTTATCTCGGCATGACGCATCGCACCGTACACACCCAGCGCATGCAGAATGCCCAGTGACCAGCGGCTACCGGCGTGAGCCAGGACTTCACGCCTGACGCCATCGTCCTCTTCCCTGAGCGATTGGCAGATAACTTCTGCCTGGCTGAGCGTTTCATGATCGGTCATTTCTACCCCTGGTATCACCCGTGTGCCTTCTTATGAGCGCTGCCGAATCGTGCCAGCATGGGCTCATCTTATCGCCAACAGGTCTGCGGAGAAATCATGCCTGAAATGACCCCACTTCCCTCTCAATCGATCCTTGTTCTAGGCGCTGGCGAGCTCGGCCTGCCGGTTTTGCGCAACCTGGCGCGTGAGGCCAAACGCGCGCCCGGCTCCGCCCTCAGCGTGTTGCTAAGGGAGTCGACCATCAACACGCAAGTGCCCGAAAAAAAGGTAGAGATCGATGAGCTGCGCGGCCTGGGCATTCAGATGGTCGCCGCAGACCTGGTGAACGACTCAATCGATCAACTTGCCAAGGTCTTCGCACGCTTCGATACCGTGATCGGCTGCGCGGGCATGGTCGCGGGCCGCGAAACCCCGATGAAGCTGGCGACCGCCGCGCTCAAGTCCGGCGTGAAGCGCTACTTCCCGTGGCAGTTCGGCGTGGATTTCGAAGTGATTGGCCGGGGCAGCCCCCAGGATCTGTTCGATGCTCAGCTCGATGTGCGCGAGTTGCTGCGCGCCCAGGACAACACTGAATGGGTCATCATCTCGACAGGCATGTTCACCAGCTTCCTGTTCGAGCCGGTGTTCGAGGTCGTCGACTTCGACAATAACATAGTCAACGCCCTGGGCAGTCTGGAGAACAGGGTGACGCTCACCACACCGGACGACATCGGCACGCTGACAGCGCAAATCGTGTTCTTCGAACCGCGCCTGCGCAATCAGATTGTCTACCTCGCCGGCGACACCGTGACCTATGAGCAGGTTGCGAGCATGCTGGAGCGTGTTCTGGATCGCCCGTTCAAGCGCAACGTGTGGACGGTTGACTACCTCATGCAGGCACTGGAGCAAGACCCCACACACCACATCAAGAAGTACCGTGCCGTATTCGCACAAGGTAAAGGTGTGGCCTGGCCTAAGGCGGTTACCTTCAACGAGCAACAGTCGATTCCGGTCACCACTGCCGAGCAGTGGGCTCGGGAAAACCTTGCAGACCATTGAAAGTCGGATTGTGAGGCCAGCCGTAAAGGCTGGCACAGGTGAAGGGACGGTTAGCGGCTTTGAGCTTCACGCTGCTGCCCAGAGGTATGTTGTTTTTTTACATACTTTCGCGACCTGAGCTCGTATTGATGGTGAATAAACCAGGCGACCAACAACAACCCGGTGACGCCAAAAACCAAGACCAATAGCTCTAGCGCAGTACCTTCATGTGAAAACATCTTTCGTTCCTCGTCCTGAAGCCGTGTGACCGAAAAACAGCCACACCGAAATTATTTGTAATAATTCAAACATTTTCAGGGTAGTCGGCAAAAGTTCAGGTGACAACCCCCAATCGGGCTATAACCCTTGATCTAGACGTGTCACTCGTCGAAAAACAGGTAAACCACAGGCAAAAAAAAAACCCCGTAGACGCTAATCTACGGGGTTTGCGCGAGCTTATTTGCTGCCAGAAGCGTCCTGCTCGACCACCATATCCAACACGTAGACCGTCGAAGGGGCATCCGCTGGCGGATTCTTCCATTCGTACTGCTTGACCCGCAACACAGTGCGCACGCCGTCATGATGCACAAAGCCTTCGATAGGCTGGTACAGCGGATGCCAGGTGTCTTGGGTCGCCAGTTGCAGGCCCGCGTCGTCATAGCGACGCTCGCGCACTTGCAGGCATTGATAGTTCGGGATCAAAGGGTGGCTGCACTTGACCGTCTTGGCCGCCACTTCCAGAAACTTGACCTCACCCTCGCTACCGTAGCGGGTCTGCGGGGTGGCCTCACCTTGCAGCTTGAGCACCGAGCCGTCCGCTGTCGTCAGTTGCAGCATCGGCGCCATGTTGTCGCCGGTGATCACCGCGCGCAGATCGCCCTTGAACAGGCGCCCTACTTGGGCGTCAAGGTCCATCAGGCTCTTGTCACAGGCCATCAACGTAGAGGCCAGTGGCTGCACCTTCACAACCCCGTCCTGATAGCGATAGCCGCCGAACTGCCGATTGCAGCCGCCACTGATGCTCAGGTTTTTGTCACCGAAGGCAACGCGCAACTTGCGCTCGATGCCTTTGTTCATCGCCACAAGAGGCTTGCCCGACGCATCCGTTGCCGAGACCAGGCTCCAGTCGTAAGCAGATAAGGTTGGCTGGGCTACAGCGGCTGAGGTAGTTGGCATCGAAGGTGATTCTTCATGGCTTTTGGAAGGGGCGGCACAGCCTTGGATGAGTGCAGCACACACGGCTACAAGAAGAATTTTTTGTTTCATGGGTCACTCTGTCAGCTTTGATGAGTGCGGGCGTTATCTTGCGCTGGCAGGATAAGCGCGCGGCTAAAACGGCGTGAGGAGGTCGCTTGAGACCTTACTGAGCCTAGACCCAATGCGTGCTTGGCGGACCTCGTCCTTGGCCGATAGCAATCGGACATCATTTGCTTCGATCAGTTTCACGCAATGAGGGCGACGGCGGTAATGATTCGTTGCGTTCGATGGGCGCAATTCTGTACTCAGTTGCCTATACCTGTAGCTTATCTCAAGGATGTACCGATGCCTCGGCCAAAAGCAGTCAGTCATAACCGGCCGGCTGCCCTTGATGTAGCTGTGTTGTCGCCCTATCTTATTGGCATTCATGGAGGATTCTGACTGATGCCACGTGTGGGATTGATACTGACACCCGGTTTTGCGGACTGGGAATACGCTTTCATTGCTGGAACTGCGTCTGCGTTTTACGGGATCGACGTCAGGTTTTTCGCTTCTGCTACGGGGCAATTTCGCTCGCAGGGTGGATTGGCGGTAACGGTCGATAGCAGTTTGCAACAATGTCTGGACTGGAAGCCGGACGTTGTAGTCGTGATTGGAGGAATGGTCTGGGAGCGTGCAGAAGCACCCGATATTCGAGAGTTTCTTCATGCGAGCCGTTCAAATGGAGCGACAATTGCCGGTATCTGCGGGGGAACGCTGGCACTTGCCAGGGCCAGCCTTCTCGACACCGTTGCTCATACATCGAACAGCGCTGACTTCCTGCAACAGAATGCCGTAGGTTATGAGGGGCGCGCGCTTTATCGAAGCAGTCCAGTGGCTGTGGTTGCAGACCGCGTCATCACTGCTCCAGGCCCTGCACCCGTTAGCTTCACCTGCGCAGTGTTCGAAGCTGCCGGGCTATCTTGCGAGACCACTTCTCAATTCAGATCAATGTTGGCAGCGGAGCATCGGTGACTGCGCCGCCTTACAAAACAGCCGGCTAGGTGATGTGTTCGAGTGGCCGCCCATGGACAATTTTTGCCTGTTATGAACGGCTGAAATCGCCATTCAAGAAACCGGATCCCGAGAACGTCTTATCCAAGAATACTGGAAGGATTTAGCCTCGACTTGATGGCTTCGCCGCCGATAGCTGCCCAGATCAGCGCTGTGGCAATAAGTACAATGTTGGAGCACCTGAATCTGTTCAATACTCACACCGCTCGCCACCAAGTGGCGCAGCGCATATTTGCGTAGATCAAACCAGGCTTCATTATGTGTGATCTCAGGTTCGACCCAAGGCGCACTTGCCGGTGGCGCACGATGGTGGGTCCACGGCGCAGAATCGTTTTGCCAGAGATGGCTGTCGGCATGTTCAATATCTTCGACAAACTTCCTGCTCACCTCATAACAACAAGGGCCGATAGATGGGCCTATCGCTATTCTCAATCCCGTAAGAGAAGCACCTTCTTTCTCTAGCCGGCTGATCGAATGACCGAGAATGCCTGCTTTCAAACCCTGCCATCCGGCGTGGATTGCCGCTACAAGTGGTTGATCAACCGAAGCAACCAGAACCGGCAAGCAATCGGCAGTGATGATCGCTATCGCACCCTGGGCTCCTCTCGAGAATAGTGCATCGGCGACAGGACGTTCATCTCGCCCTTTCCCGTCAGCATCGACGATGTGCGTACCGTGAACCTGAGCACAGTAAAGTGTTCCTTCCGGCAGCGTTAAATTTCCCGAAGTCTCGAAACCGTGGTCCACGCCAGGGATCTCGAACAGCAACGAAGACAGGTAGGTCATGGAGCAGATCCTATCGATGGCAATCCGGGTACCGGCATATCATCCGTAAGAGGAATGGGTCAAGTTCGCATAGAACTCTGTGTTCCGGATGAGGTGAGCGCACGTTTAACGGCGTCTCAAATTTGCTGAAAAAAGGCAGGGTTGCGCAAACGATCCGAAAAATTGCGGAAGCGATGACTAAATCGAAGGCAATAAAAAACCCCGTAGACGCTAATCTACGGGGTTTCTAAGAGTGGAGGCCGAGGTCGGAATCGAACCGGCGTAGGCGGATTTGCAATCCGCTGCATAACCATTTTGCTACTCGGCCTCAAACGATCAATGCCCTTGTTGCTGACATTCACCGCATACAAACTTGAGTGGGCTATGTGAAGCTTGCCTCTACTCTAACTCATTGAATACATTGAAGTTTTTAATGCTTCGTTGCGTTCGATGGGCGCCATTATGTACTCATTTGCCTAGGCCTGCAACCCCTTGATTTCAAAAAATATTCTGCCTTGGCATCAAGGGGTTGCGCGTCTGCCCTACTCCTTCACCGTGTGGATTTGGTAGTGCGGGTCGGCCTTGATCTGGGCCTCGGTGAAGGGCAATGGGCGCAGTTTTTTCTGGGAGAAGGCTTGGGTCTGGTCCTTTGAGTAGGCGGACGCTGGGTTGCTGGACTCGGAGAATGCCAATACGCCGAGCGCGTTGGGGCCTTTGTCGTCGAAGGTGACGATTTGCAGGTAGCTGGTGCCGCTGACGACTTCGCGTTTGCCGTCGGCACGGGGCACGGTTTGCATGGCGTTGTAGATGCCCAGTTCTTGCGGGCCGCCGTGCATTGGGGTTTGGCCGGAAACTTGGATATCGCCCCAGCGGGTCTGGCCCAGTTTGCCGACCTCTGCGCTGGAGGCCAGCATGGCTTCGCGCAGGGCTTTGGCGACCGGGGCGCGGTCGATGGCGAGGCCGCTTGGGGTGGTCAGGGGGTGGGCCGGGTCGAAGGCCACGCGCCAGGCGTCGGGGAGTTGCTGCAAGTGCTGCATCAAGTTGATGAAGTGCACCAGGCCCACGCCGCTGTCGAGGTTGGCGCGCTGGTCCCAGTTTTTCAGGCTGGTGCACAGCGGTTGCAGCGCATTGGCGTCGGTGCCGAGTTGGTTGGCGCAGAATGTCAGCAAGTCCGGCATGACTTGGCCCGCCAGGTACACCTCGTTGTCCATGACCATATTTTGCAGATCGGTGACGCTGATCGGCTGCTTCTCAAGGGTTTGCAGGCGCTGGAGCGCGAAGCGCGCGCGCGGGCCGAGGCCGATGTGATCCTGGCTGATCACCGGCGAGAAGCCACTCAGCGGGGCCTTGGGGTTGGCCATCCAGGCAGAATCATTGGAGTGCTGCACGTAGTCGGTGCGTTGCAGTTGGGGCAACTGGTCGGCCGGGAAGATACCGGGCTGGGCCGCGCGCGGGTCGATGTCCCAGGCGCAGGCGCTGTGGGCGCCGTCGAGCACGATCATTTGCAGGCCGGCCCGTGGGTCGCTGCAGGTTGCCAGCTTGGCGGCGCTGACGTTGGGCACCACCGACAAGTTCATGTACAGGCTCTGGCCTTGGTCATCGGCGGCCAGGGTGTTGACCCAGGGGATACCTTGCAGGGTGTGCACCGAGTTTTGCAATTCCTTGAGGCTGCCAGCGCGGTTCATGGCGTACCACTGTTGCAGCACCCGGTCGTTGCCCAGGTTGGCGTCGCGCAGGCTGAAGGCGTAGTGGCTGTCCCAGTCGAGCTTGCCGGGCCATTGCACCACGGGGCCGAACTGCGAGCTGTAGACGCTGTGGGTCACGGCCTTGAGGCTGCCGTCGGCTTGCTTGACCTGTACCGTTACCGCCGTTTTATCCAGGGGGATGGACTTGCCGTCCAGCAGGTAACGGGTGGCGTCCTTGGGGTCGAGGGTCAGGCGGTACAGGGTGAAATGTTTGGACGTGTCCACGGTATGGGTCCACGCCACATGCCGGTTGAAGCCGATGTTCACCACGGGCAACCCTGGCAGTGCGGCGCCCATCACATCCAACTGGCCAGGGATGGTCAGGTGCATCTGGTAAAAACGCATGCCGCCCACCCAAGGGAAATGCGGGTTGGCCAGCAGCATCCCACGGCCATTGAATGAGCGGTCACGGCCCACGGCAACGGCATTGCTGCCTCGGTCCAGGGTGAAGCGCTGCTGGTTGGTTGCGGCCTGTGCAAAGGCTTTGGTACCCAGTTGCACACTGGCGGTAGCCTGGGGTGGTGCAGCCCCGACCAAGGCTTCGGCGAATTGACCGACGCCCCCTTCCACTAATAGCCTACGGGTCAACTTGACTAGGTCTTCCTTCACCAAGGGCCGTACCCAAGCGGCCTGGCACTGCGCGGGGGCGCCCTGCTCCTTTAGATAACGATTGTAGCCAGCCACGTACCCTTCGATGCGCTGCTGCATCGCTGGCGTCTGGGCTTTCCAGAATGCCGCCACGGCCTCGGGTGTATTCAGCCAGTTGAAGAACACATCACTGGCGAGGTTGTTGCGCTCCTCCAGGGTCGCCTGGTCCGGCCCGAAAAACCTGGCGCGCTGGCCATTGACCGTGGTCACCTCATTGGCCAACAGGCACAGGTTGTCCTGGGCATAGGCGTACCCCATACCCACCCCCAGGCCACGCTCATCAACGGCGCGAATATGCGGCACGCCATAACTGGTACGGCGAATATCCGCCGACGCCTGCGTCATTTGTTCCCGTGCCGATGCGGCCAGGCTCAGCCCCAGCAACAGCCCTGCCACGCCCACTCTGGACAACCCGTTGGAAATAATCACGCCGACTCCACAGTCAAATTGAACACCCTCACACGGGATGGTTACCCCACCGTAAGAACGCACATCGACCGGAATAATTTAGCCGCACACGGCTGTATATCGTCAGCGCTTGAAAAGTGACAAACCCGATACCGACAAATTTTCTACATCCGTCGTTTCATGATTTGCGTCACTCGTTCGTCTTATTACTCAAGAGCACCATCTTTTTCCTGATCAGGCTCTGAAAAGGAGTTTTTGCATGTATAACCCTCAAGTGCCCACGGATGGACATTCAAAGGCCACAGATACTCACTTTGGCAAAGGCACACAGGCGTTCGGCAACGCGCCCGAACAGCAGGGCAACCAGCGCATCCGCCATTTGCTCAAGTGTTTCGGTTTGCGCACCAGCCTGATCCGGCTGAAGGTCATCGACGCCCTCCTCACCGCCGCCGACAACCAGCGCACCCTCGGGGTCCGCGGCGTGCACAGCCACTTGCTGGAGCTGGGCATTCCGTTGTCGTTTCTCAGCGTGCGCGAGGTGCTCAAGCGTCTGTGCAGCGAGGGCGTGATCACCCTGAACGCTGACAAGAGCTACAGCCTCCATGAAGAGGCTGCCAAGGTCCTTGAAAGCCGTGCCTGACTGACGCCCGTCAGAAGTTAGGCTTGACCTTGCGGCGCATGATGCCGTTGATCACCACGACCACCACGGCAATCGCGATCGCCAGGTACTGGAAGGTTTTTTCGCTGATCACACCTGTGTTCTGCAGATAAGACAGGCCGAACATCGCGCCCAGTACCGCCAGGGCAATCAGAAGCGAGTATTTCAAGCGTTGCTTTTGGGTCATGACAAGTTCCTGAACCTGAGAATGTATCCACTGTGTATCGCCGCGCATGCCAAGCACATACCCAATTCTGGGGATGGCACGGGGTCGGCGGGGTCTTATGTTACAGGCGATCAATAGTTTTGGCTTGTCCGGCGCCTGACTGACTCTGTAAGGCTCCCTTGAGGATCATTAAATGCTTCGACGACTCGTGCTGCTAGTTCCCCTTCTGATCATGCTGAGCATCAGCGGCTGCTTCTTCTTCCCGCGCGGCGGTGGTTGGCATGATCACCACGATGACGGCGGCCGCGGTTACGAACGGCGCTGATCCCCTCCATCAAATTTACCTGACCCTGCGTAGACACTGCGTGCGGCAAGCTGGGCAGCCCAGCATTGCCGCCACGGGCGGTACATATTCGTAAATAACATTTCAGCGGGCCTGCTCGGAACCTTCCGACGCTTTCACCCCAATTATCCGAGGCCCAACTAAGGAAGAATCATCCCTCGGATTACCATCAGGACGCCTGGGCCAATGCCATCGGAATAACTCACTTGCTGACAGGTATCGCCCACCCTCGCCTGCGCCGAGACGCCTGCGTCGATGAAACCACCCAGGCTTCTCACACCCCACAAATCTCACCCTCGGCCCAAACGCCTTCTGCTCCTGAGGTAGAGGCTATCGTGCCGGCCAGCGCGACTCGCTCTGACCTGATCAAGGGCCTGCAAATAACTGATCAACGCCTGTTGCTCAATCAATACCAGCAACTCAATCAGGACATCCAGGCACTGCTGCTACGCCAGCCGACGCTCAGCAGCGTTATCGAGCAGCAACTCGCCCGCAGTTTAGGCATTACGCCTCCCGTGGACGTCTCGTCGCTGTATGTACACCGCTATCACACCGATGAGCAGGGCCAGCGCACTTTGGTCTCGGTGGAAGGCATCACCGAGGCGCTATTCAAGGCGTTGCGCCAGCTCAAGACATCTCCCGACGCTGAGCCCTCGACCAGTACCGTCGGCATGGAAGTCGGCTTTTACCGCAGCGATTCGCCAAGCGAAAGCACCCAGCAATTGCAGACTCGCGACACCCTGCTTTCAATTGCACAAACCATCGAAAAACAACTGCCCCTGAGCCTTGCCCGATTCTGGACCGAGCCACGCACGGGCGAACCCAACCCTGAGTCCCCCCAAAACGAGTTGCTGGCTATCCACCGAGAGATGCTCTCCACTCTGGCGGCCTTGGGAGTGGAAGACGGTGCGTTGACGCCCGCAGCCAAATCTTTGATCGACAAGGCATTCCAATACCCGACCCTGGAGGCTCGGGAACGCGCGATGAAAGAGGGAGACCGGCCTGGCGTCTACCCGCTCAAGCTAGAGGTGCCACGCCCGGCCGGCAGCCTGTTGGCGGGTGCCTTCCTGATCACCAGCAGCGATGGGTCGTCAGCGACACGCCCATTCAATAGCGCGCAAACCGATCGGACCCTGCTGCCTGGCCAACAGCAAGGGCTGACCGTGCTCTACACCCCCCGCGATGGCTACGAAACATTCGACAGCCCGGCCAAGGCACTTGCGGCACTGCGTCAACGCATCAACGACGACCCCGATGCCGCGCAGCAATTACTACAGAGCCTGCCTATAGAGGTTCAGCAGAGCTTGAAAGATGACTGGCAAACTCATCTGAGCCAGAACCTCTCCCCGGTGAAGGTTGACGTGATTGCAGCAGGTGTACCGCAATTGTTGGAGCGCCAGCGACAACAGGTGAGCAACGAACTACAAGCGCTATATGACTCGCAAAGCCAAGAACCGATTCTAGTAGACCCCTGGCGACACCTCTTGACTGAGAGAGGCCTGCATGAAGCCGCCGACCTCGGATGGCATTTCGACGGCGATAACGCCTTGTTGACGCGCGCGCAATGGCTGGACAGCCGATCACACAATCAGGACGCTCGCCAGGCGCTGGACCAAAGCCTTGGGAACCAGAAAAACTGGCAATACCTGGCTCAAACACTCAACGAGTCCATCCAGACATTGCCGGAAAAACCCACAGCGCGGGACGTGTCGGCCATTCTGAAAAAAACGCCGATGAATATCGCGCCAGACTCCGGCCATTACCAATCCTATATACGCGCACCTGGCATGTCCGTAAGCGTTGAAGCGTTCCTCACTGAAAACGGCTTGCCATTGCCCAAGACCCTCGACGACCTACTGGCCTTGGTGCAAACCGCGAACGTTCGAGCGCAGCAGCACCCCTTGGGCAATTTCGCAGGCGCCCTGTCATGGCCACTGCCCCTGAGTGTTGAAAACCAACGCGAACTGTTCAACGTGGTCGCATGCAACAGCGCCGGCCTGGAGGGCTTGCCGTTGCAAAATCCCAGCTGGGGCGCATTGGACTACCTGGCCAGCGCCGTATCGTTGTCGCCAACCGACATGCAAGACCCCGCGAAAGCGCTGGAAAAACTGCTCGGCTCGCCCCGTTACAAGGCCTTGGGCGAAGCGATCCAAAACAAGATCAATGGCATAGCCACCCACAGCAGTATCAACGATTACGTATTGGCGGCGATCCATTTGGGGCTTGATCACGAGTCCATCGACCACCCCAGTCGAAGCCGTGTCGCAGGCTTCGATCTCGCTGCCGATACATACTGGAACAAGCCGCCCTCAGACATTATCAGCGCCCTGGCGGAGCACCTGAGTACCAGCGGCAAGACCTCCACGCAGACAGCTGCATTGGGCGCACGCTTGCTGTTGGGACGTGTCGCCCCTCAGTTCTTGGTCAAAGACATTCCTGCCATCGTCACTGTCGGCAGCATGGCGTGGGCGAATCTGTGCCTGGCAGTCGCCCGCATCGAAGCACAAACGCCTGGCAAGGCTGCGTCGATGAGTTTCGGTGAAGTCATGCTGGCAGCCGAAGACACACCGCCGGCCAGCGAAGCGGTACAGAAAGCGGTGCTGATGGACTGGGCAGTCGCCAATCAAATTACCCATATCGACCTAAGTGGGGATTACACCCAAGAGAACATCGAATACGCCCGTACGGTGTTCAACCGGCAACTGGATGCTTTGAAAGTCATGTCCGAACGGCTTGAAACACCGATGCCCAATCGAAGGGCCATGGCATTGGCTCTGCTCAAAGAGAAATTCGGCGGTGATATCGATTTTGAAGAAAAATGCCTGCGCATCAACTACGGGCATGAATCCATCGGCCCTCGATTCGGCCCCGCCCATTCGATGCTGGACCTCACCATGGAGGGGATGAAACTCGATGAGTATTGGCAACGCACGGATGGCGCCACAATCAGCAAGCAAACATTTGACGACTTTGTCGCGCTCACTCGTGATAAAGCTCAATACAACGTTGTGAGCGAGTTCAACAAAAAATTCACCGAGGTCACCAACCTTTACAAAGACATCAACAAAGATCTGGTGATGAACGCTATCACGCACTTGCCTCTGGAGGACCGAACCCAACTTAACTACGGCAAAATCCGGTTCTTCAAAGAAAATTCCTACAGGGTCTCTTACATTCCATTTGTCGGTGAAAAACTGTTCCATTCGAGCGCCACGATTCGAGTGCAAACCGAGCTCAATGGGAAAAAGCAGTCGTACTTGTTTGACACCGAGAAAGGCACCATTCAAAAAACTGGATCACACCCAGCCGAACACAAACCCGTCACTTTCTCGGACGAAGTCATCAGGGTCGAGGAGTATTCTCCTAATCCAGCCAATACCTCTTTCGAGCATGAGAAACCGCTGTATCACGGCAGTAATCAGAACCACTTCCAAAACCATCGAATTCAGGAGGTGGCAGAAACGGTCGTGAAGGGTCTGGGGATCGACAGTGACGCCGTCAGGCGCCTGGCCGAAGGCAGAACGGCCAGGGAACAACAGCGTGACACCCTCACCACGATAGGCGAATTTTTGCTGGATCTTATCCCCCTCAGATCGGCCATTGCCCATTTTCGCAACGGCAACATAAAGGACGGTGCCATAGACTTGACGTTTGATTTGTTCGGCTTCCTCACTGCGGGCGTGGCCATGGTCGGAAAGTTGGCAAAAGCCGTCGGCAAAACCGGCAATGCGCTCGCCAAAGTCGCCCGCAGCGGCCGAATCATTGGGGCGACCGCCTTCAGCGCATTCAACCCGCTGGGTGGTCTAGGTGACTTGACGGTAGGCGCGGGCAAAGTGCTGATGGAAGGTGCAAGCGCCGCCCGCGCGGGTGTTCAACGAGTGCGCGGCATGGCCACAGGCGGTGAGCTGGTTAAAGCGAGCAAGCGTTATGAAGCTGCGGCGACGGGCTTGTTCAGAGTCGGTGAGCAACAGGTGCAAGGTTCGGCCATCAAGCACAACGGCAAATGGTATGCCTACGATGCGATGACACAAAAGCCCTACGGCGCGGCCAGGGAGTTTTCCCCGGCGGATCTACTGATGCCGCCCTCGCCTAACCTGCATGATACGACGACGAGCAGCCGCAATGGCGTACGTCATAACCCACTAAGCAGGGCGTCTCGCCCCTCCAAGGCCGTCAAGAGGGTGCCGCTACCCGAGGACGAATACGCGACGAGCCGCAGCACGAACGGTTATCTGGTCCTGGATCATTTCACACCCAATAGAATTAAACAGACACGGGAAAAGTTTGTATTGGAGAAAAGCGGTTATTTACAAGACGCGGCCAAGGGCGAGAGGCCGCGCGCTGCAACAGTGCCTGATATCGAGGATGCACTGACGCCCAACCAGACATTTGAAAAGGCGTTGGAAAATACCGATGTACTGGTGCTGGGAGAAGATCACACTGAAGTTGCAGGCCTGATTGCACTACGCGACGGAATGAAAACATTCCATGAAAAGGGCGTCAGCGCCATTTACCTGGAAGGTACGACACTCGACCCGTATGGCCTGCTAGACGATCGTTCGTTCCGACACGCTCTGAAGCGACGACCCGGGGGTGAAAAAATCTATGAGGAACTGATAACGGAAGCCGAAAAATATGGAATCGAATTACTGCCGCTTGAGCACAAGTTTTTGACAAGGCACTCCGATACTCCTGGCTATTTCGAAGGCCTGGGTAAACTTGATAAAAACGCCCCCGAGTATCTGGCATTGTCCAAGCAACGTCTTGAGGAAGTGAACTATTACGGTGCCAGGCAGATAATGAAAAATGAACTCGGCGGAAAATCCGTGGTGTTGGTAGGCCGCTCGCATATGAATACGGCCGAGGGTGTTTATGGTATCGCGGAGTTAACCGGTGGCATCGGTATTGGCGTCTATCAAAAATCGGATATCGCCCACAGTGGAGGCCGTAAAGCGGGCGCTACCCGTGACACCTCAGTGAGAATATCCAGCAGAGATGACACTGTCGGCGATTTGCAGATTGACATAAAAGCGTAAGCACCGGGTAAACCGTTGGGGCTCGCGCCCCAACGTGGCACGTCGGCTGCTTCACATGGCGACGTTCAAGCCATCAACCGCCATGCACCCACCGCTGGTGCAACCCACGCGCAAACGCATCCAGCGCAAACCCCAGCACCCCGATCACCAGCACCATCGCCATCAACTCCGAGTAAGCGAGCCGATCACGGGTGTCGAGAATGTAATACCCCAGCCCCGCACTGACCCCAAGCATTTCGCAAGGCACCAGCACGATCCAGAGGATACCGATGGCCAAGCGTACGCCGGTCAGCACATGCCCCACCACGCCTGGAATGACCACCCGGCGTAACGTCTCCCAACGCGTGGCACTCAAGCTCTTGCTTAACTGCAACCAACGCGGGTCGAGCTGACGTACGCCCGCTGCGGTGTTGAGCATGATCGGCCAGACGGCGGCAAAGGCCAGCAGGAAGTAGATTGGCTGGTCGCCCACGCCCATCAGCATCACCACGATCGGCATCCAGGACAGCGGCGAAATCATCCGCAGAAACTGGAACGCCGGCGTGGTCGCCGCCTCCAGGTTACGCGAACTGCCCACCAGCAAACCGAGCGGTACGCCCACCAACAACGCGAGAAACAACCCGACAAAAATACGCTTCAGGCTCACGGCGATATGCAGGTACAACTCACCGCGCCCGAGCAATTCCCACAGGCTGCTGGCGGTGGCCGCCAGGGAAAAGCGCGCCGACAGGCCATCGGCCTCGCCAAACACGTTCACGCCCAGCCACCACAGCAGCAGCAAACCCGCCAAGCCACTCAGCCCCAGCCACCAGCCGGGGATTCTGCTGTTGTTCAAACGCCGATCTCCTCGTGCCGCTCATAGCCTTCCGGCAAACCGAAGGTCTGCATGCCGCCCACGGCTTCGATCGCGTTGCGCACGAAGCGGTCGTCCACCAGGTCCTTGGCCACGAAGGCTGGGTCCAAGCCGGCGAGAAACTTTTTGTCGCCTTCGATCAAGGTGTCCTTCAAGCGCCGCACCAGTTCTTCGGTGTAGCTGGGGAACGGGTACGGTTGAAAGTCGATGCGATGCTCGTCCCAGTTGGCATGCTGGATCGCGCCGCTTTTCAAATAGGCGTCCCGGTCGCTGGCAGCCGGCGCCAGAACTTTGCTCAACACCGGCTCGGCATGGGGCGTGTAACGGTTATCGCCGCTCTTGGACAGTAGCAGCGCCGCCTCACCGCGGTGGTCACGGGTCCATACCTGGGCCTTGACGATGGCGTTCACCACCTTTTGCGACCACTCCGGGCGGTTGGCCAGGTCGTACTCATGCATGAACACCACGCAGCAGGCATGGTTGCGCCACACGTCGCCAGTAAAGCGCTGCACACGACCGACCTTGAGGTTTTCTGCCAGCGCGTTGAACGGTTCGGCGACGATGTAGCCGTCGATGCGTTTGCTGGCCAAAGCCGGAGGCATGTCCGAGGGCGGCAACACGATCAGGTTGACCTCATTGGCGGCAATCGAACTGCCGGTGGCGCGAGTGACCGGGGTGAGGCCGTTATCGCGGAACAGTTGCTGCACCACCACGTTATGGATCGAGTACCAGAACGGAATCGCCACCGACTTGCCGCCCAGTTGCTTCACGTCGGTAATGCCTGGCGATACGGTCAAGCCTGAACCGCCCACATGGTTCCACGCCACCACTTTGGCTGGCACCTTACTGCCATAGCGCGCCCATACGGTCATCGGCGACAACAGGTGTATGACGTTGACCTGGCCGGAGATAAACGCCTCGATTACCTGGGCCCAACTGCGCAACAACACCGGGCGCTCGGCCTTGATGCCTTCGGCTTCGAACAGGCCGTTGTTGTGGGCCACCAGCAGTGGCGTGGCGTCAGTGATAGGTAGGTAGCCAATGCGCACCGGCGCGTCGGGCTCGTTGGCGGCACGCGCCTGCAAGCTGCTCAGCAGAGGCAAGGCGCCGGCGGCACTGAGCACAGCGGAAAGCTTTAGAAAGTCACGGCGCGAGTGGGTCAGGTCATCCAGACACATGGGTAAACTCCTGTTGTTCAAGGGGGTTGGGTTGAGGGCGGCTCGCCTGCCGTAAGGTTTTCAAAATCTCGATACGCAGCGCGCCGATGGCCTCGACCTGTTCTTCCCGAGGGTGCGGCAAATCAATAGCCCACTCGCCCAACGTCCGCGCCGGGCGGTTGCCCAGTAGCAGGATGCGGTCCGATAGCAGCAACGCTTCGTCGATGTCGTGAGTGATCAATACGGCCGCCGAGCCCTGCTCACGATTGACCTTGAGCAACAGGTGCTGCATATCGGCGCGAGTCACTTCATCCAGCGCGCCGAAGGGTTCATCAAGCAGCAACACTTGCGGCTGACGCGCCAGGCAGCGAGCCAATGCCGTGCGCTGGGCCATGCCACCGGACAACTGCGCCGGGAACTGCTGGCGCGCAGGCTCCAGCCCTACCGCCGCAATGGCGTGGTCGACACGCCGGCGGCGCTCTTCAACACTCAAGTGCGGTTGGCGGGCGAAATCCAGGCCGAAGGCAACGTTCTTTTCCAGGGTCAGCCAAGGCAGCAGGCTCGGGTCTTGAAAGGCCACCACCACGCGCGGATGCGGGCCGCTCAATGGCTCGCCCAATACCTGCACACGGCCTGATTGAGGTGCCTGCAAGCCGGCCAGCACCCGCAGCAGGCTGGATTTGCCCACGCCGCTAGGGCCCAGGATCGACACCACTTCGCCCGGTTGCAAATGCAAGTCGAAGCCTTGCAGCACCGGCCCGCTGCCATACCCCAGGCAAATGCCCTGGGCCGTCAATACCGCCTGGCTCATAGATTGGCCTGGCGATGCAGCTCGGTACGCAGTTGCACCAGGCTGGGCGTTACGATCGGCACAAAGGCCGACTCGCGCCAGCGCCGGGCAAAGCCGCTGCCGTGGGCGGTCAAATAAGCCTTGCCACCGCTGGCTTGCAGTTCAAGCTGCACGGCGCTGGCGGCGGTTTCAGCCAAGGCGATGCGCAGCTTGAACAGCGGTATCGGCTCGGCGGTAAAACGCCCGGCCAACAGCCCGTTTTTAAGCTCGCTGACCAGATGATCCAGGGTCACGCGCAGGGCTTCCAACTCTTCGCGCAGTACGGTGCGACTGGCACCCAAATGGTGAGCCACTTCGGCCAGGGAACGCCGGGCCAAGCCAATCGACATGCCGCACTGCAAGCCCAGGAACGCCGGGCGTACCGCGGGCAAGAACTTGCGCGCATCCTCGTGCAGCAACCACTCGCGACTCAGCTCCACGCCTTCCAGGCCAAGCGCTGCGGTGTTGCTCGATTGCAGCCCGAGCAGCTCCAGGTCGCGGGAACGCTGTAACCCGGCCACCGAATCCGGAATCGCCAGGATAAACGGCGCGCCGCCGCCCGCATGCTCGATGGCCGCTGCAGCGACAAAGCCATTCTTGCGCAAGTTGGTCACCCAATGCAGGCGACCGTTGAGGGTCCAACCGTGGTCGTTGGGCTCGGCGCTGATCTGCAACGTCTCGATACCCGACAGAAACTTCATCGCATTCGACAGCCCGGTGGCCCCGGCCAACTTGCCGCTGAGCAGGTCTGGCATCAGTTGCTCGCGCAGGCGCTGATTGGGGCTCTGCAGCAAGTACTCGATAAACGAGCGCTGGCCCCAGCACACAAACGCTGCCGCCAGGGAATGGCTGGCCACATTGGCGATGGCCTCGACCGCCCCCGCCACATCACCGCCCAGGCCGCCCAATTGAGTGGGCACGCCGATTTTCAGAATATTGGCTTCTGCCAGCCGCGGCAGCACTTCCTGTGGATCGCAACTGCCCACGTCCAGGGCCTGCGCTTGAACATCGAGCCAACGGCTCAAGATTGGGTCAAGCATTCATGTCTCTCCTTTTACAGCAGATGGGCCAACGCCGAATCAGCTGGCCGGTTTTTCCCAACGGTATTGCGCCAGCTCCGGGTTCAGCGGGGTGCGGGCAAACACGTTAGCGAAGTTGCACAGGGTTGCCAGGCTGACACCCAGGATGACTTCCAGCGCGTGGCCGTCGGTGTAGCCGGCAGCGCGGAACGCTTCGAAGCCTGCGTCACTCACATCCCCACGGGTGGCGATCACTTCACGGGTAAAGGCGGCGAGTGTCTCATAGCGTGCGTCAGGCAATTCACCGCGGCGGCGCAGGGCCTCGATCACTTCCTCCGGCAGCTTGGCTTTGTTGCGGGCAACTGCGGTGTGCCCGGCGACGCAGAAATCACACCCGTGGCTGGTGGCGGCAATCAGCTGCACCACCTCACGGTCGGCCAGGCTCAGCTCGGCCTTCGCATTCAAGCCGGAGACGGTGATGTAGGTTTCCAGCGCAGCCGGTGCGTTGGCCAATACCCCCAGCAGGTTAGGAATAAAACCCGAGCCTTTGAGCGCGTTTTCCAGGAAGGGTTTGGCGGCCTCCGGGGCAGTTTCGGGGGTGAGCAGCGGTACGCGGGACATGAAGTGGACTCCTGTTGGGTTTGAATGCCCCAGTCTGTTGGTTCTAAAAAAAGCGCTCAATAGGCTAAAGTAGCGATTACTTGCTCTTGAGTCTTTCCATTAGATGAATTCGTCCAGCGTCCTTGTCGATTGGTTATTAGATAGCCTCGAACTCAACACCAGCTTGTTTCACGTCGGCCGCTATTGCGGTGACTGGCACGCGAGCACCCACGGCCTGGCACAGGCGAGCTTCCACTTGATCGTGCAGGGCGAATGCTGGCTGCATATCGACGGCGATCCAAGGCCACAACACCTGAATAATGGTGACGCGGTGTTTCTGCTGCGAGACTTTGCTTTTCGCCTGTCCGGCCAAGCCACGGCAGCCGGCGCCCAGGAGTGCCCACGCCGCGCAATGCTGCCCCTCGACAGTACGGCCACCGACGGAGTGGGATTAGTCTGCGGTTTCTTTCACTTCCAATCCGGCTTGTCGACACTCATTGTCGACACCCTCCCCAACTGGATCATCCTGCGCGCCGGCGACCCGTCGCTGATGGCTGCACGCAGCCTGTTCGAATTGATCCTGCAAGAATGCGCACGCACGCCGGCGCCCTCTTCCGCTTTGCTGGAGCGCCTGTGCCACCTGCTGTTCCTGTATGTGTTGCGTCAGCAAGTGCTCGACAACACCGAGCTTGGCGGCCTGGCGGCGCTAGGCCGGGCTCCTGCGTTTGCGCATTTGCTGGAGCAATTGATCGCCCGCCCCGCCGAGCCCTGGAGCCTGGAAAGCATGGCGGCCTGCACGGGGTTGTCGCGCTCGGCGTTTTTCAAGCGCTTCAGCGAATTGTGCGGGCAGTCACCCGGGCAAGTACTGCTGATGATCCGCATGCGCCACGCCTGTGGGTTGCTCAAGGCGGACCAGACCGTGGCCGAGGTGTCGCTGGCGGCCGGGTATCAGTCGGTGGCGGCGTTTACCCGAGCCTTTCATAAAGTCACCGGGCAACAGCCTGGCGCCTATCGCAGGGCGCAAGCTTAACCGTGTAAACCCGTGCCGGGCCGGGCGCACAACTGCACCAGCCAATCGACAAACACCCGCACCCGCTGGGACAACTGCCGATGGGGCGGGTACAACGCTGTCAGCGCCATTTTCGGTACTGCTACATCGGCCAGCACCTGCACCAACGTGCCCTCGGCCAGTTGGCGCAGCGCGTGATAACGCGGCGCCTGGATCAGCCCATAGCCGGCTTCGCACGCAGCGAAGTAACCGGTGGAGCTGTTTACGGCAACCACCTTCTTCAGGTTGATCGGGCGCAACTCGCTGCCCAGCAAAAATTCCAGGCCAAACCGTTTACCGCTGGCACTGGAAACGTACTCGACCATTTGGTGATCCGCCAACTGCTCAAGGCACAAAGGCGTGCCCATGCGCGCAAGGTACGCGGGGCTGGCCAGGGTCAGTTGTTCCATCATCGCCAAGGGGCGCGCCACCAGCGATTCGTCCAGGGCCGGACCACCGCGCAACACGCAATCGACGCCTTCGCGTATCAGATCTACCGGGCGGTCGTTGAGGCCGATCTCCAGTTCGATCTGCGGGTACAGGGCGGTGAATGTGGGTAAAGCCGGAATCACGATCAAACTGCCAATGCCTGAGGGCATATCGATACTCAAGGTGCCGCGGGGGTTCTGGCGCTGCGTGGAAAACACCGCCTCGGTTTCCTCAAGATCGGTCAGCAACTGCACACAACGTTGGTAGTACGCCGCGCCATCCAGGGTCGGGCTGACGTGGCGTGTGGTGCGCTGCAGCAGTTGCACGCCGAGATGGGCCTCCAATTGCTTGATCAAAATGGTCACTGAGGCGCGTGGCAATTGCAGGCTGTCGGCGGCCTTGGCAAACCCGCCCAATTCGACAATCCGAGTAAACACGCGCATGGCGTTAAAACGATCCAAAAGAGTGCTCCTGCAAGGATTGTTTAGATATTACAAACAGTGATAGCACTTTTAGCGGGTTTATCTGCATTTTTTCAAGGGCAACAATGGGCCCTCATCACAAGGAGCGCCCCTATGCACACTCGACAACTCGGTAAAAACGGCCCGCATGTGTCTGCCATTGGCCTTGGCTGCATGGGCATGACCGATTTCTACACGCCCGGCACCGACACCACCGAGGCCACTGCAACCTTGCACCGCGCCTTAGAGTTGGGCGTCAACTTTCTCGACACCGCTGACATGTACGGCCCGCACACCAATGAGCAATTGATCGGCAAGGCCATCGTTGGCAAGCGGGACCAGGTCTTCCTGGCCAGCAAATTCGGGATCGTGCGCGACCCCGCCAACCCCGTAGTACGCGGCGTGAATGGCCGGCCCGACTATATCCGCAACGCCATCGACGGCACCTTGCAACGCCTCGGGGTGGATACGCTGGACCTGTACTACCAGCACCGCATCGACCCGGACGTGGCCATCGAAGAAACCGTCGGCGCCATGGCCGACCTGGTGAAACAGGGCAAAGTTCGCTATCTGGGCCTGAGCGAGGCGTCTGCCGTTACCCTGGAACGAGCGCATAAGGTCCATCCTATCAGCGCCCTGCAAAGTGAATATTCGCTGTGGAGCCGTGACCAGCAAGACAACGGCTGCCTCGCCACCTGCCAACGCCTAGGCATCGCGTTTGTGCCGTACAGCCCGTTGGGCCGTGGCTTTCTAACCGGCGCGCTGAAAAGTCCGGATGATTTCGGTGCTGATGATTACCGGCGCTTCAGCCCGCGCTTTCAGGGCGAGAACTTTGCGAAAAACCTGCAGCTGGTCGAACAGGTCAAGGCCCTGGCGGCAGACAAAGGTGTGACGGCCGGACAACTGGCGCTGGCCTGGGTATTGGCCCAAGGCGATTACATCATCCCGATTCCCGGCACCAAGCGGCGCACCTATCTGCAAGAGAATGTGGAGGCGGTGTCGATTTCCCTCAGCGCGCAAGAACTGGCTGCCCTGGATGCGATTTTCCCTGCCGATGCAGCCGCAGGACTGCGTTACCCCAAGGAAGTGCTGGCCATGCTGGATATCTAGCGCCTGCTGAAAACCTTTGTGCGGGCCGTTCTGAGCGGGATTGATGAACGGCCTGCCGACTCCCGTGCAAAGCGCAGGAGTCAGACTATTCTCACAGCTCCTAGTGTAAAAACCGCCACACAGGAGGTGTGTCATGCACGCGACTGAGCATTCGGTCCGCTTGGAGCAGATCAGTCAGGAGCGCTTCATCCAGGCGCCGATCGACGCGGTTTATGACTATGTCACCCAGCCCGACCGCTGGCACGAGTGGCACCCCACCTCCCTCAGCGCCGACACCGGCACCACCGGTTCATTACCGGTCGGCACGCGCTTTACCGAAATCATCGACCTGCTGGGCATACGCGTCCCCATGAGTTACCGCGTACAAATCGCCCGCCGCCCCAGCGAATTCAAGACCGTGTTCACCTCCCTGGCGGTTGACGGTTCCATCCATTATTTCTTGCGCGCTCATCAGCGAGGCACGCTGTTCAAGCGGGTGCTGACTTACGAGACCGAACTGCAACTGGCGTCTTTGCATGAGCGCATGGTCACGTTATCGGCGATTGCATTGGACAGGCTCAAGCAAAGGCTGGAAAACCAGGGCTTCGTATAATTTAGAAACATTACAACGGCGTCACAATGCAAACACGCCCGCAAAAGCAGGGAGAATGCCCGGCTTATTGCCGCGCCTTGAGTGAGACCCACGATGAAAACCCCATTGCGACTGGCCCTGCTCAGTGCCCTGTTCACCACCACCCTGGCCCAGGCCGCCGAGCTGATCCCCATCGACGTCCACCGCGACGCCAACTGCGGCTGCTGCAAAAAATGGATCAGCCATTTGGAAAGCAACGGATTCAAGGTCAACGACCACGTTGAAGCCGACATGAGCGCGGTGAAACAACGCCTGGGTGTCGCGCCACGCCTTGGCTCGTGCCACACAGCGGTCATCGACGGCAAATTCGTCGAAGGCCACGTGCCCGCCGAACAGGTCCTGGCTCTGCGCAAGCGCGACGACCTGCTGGGCCTTGCCGCACCGGGCATGCCCTTGGGCTCGCCAGGCATGGAAGTGGATGGACGCAGCGAGGCCTATCAAGTCATAGGCCTTACCCGTGAGGGCAAAGACGTGGTGGTAGCGGACTACCCGGCTCACTGACCGGTGTTGATGGGTTACCTGGGGCTGTTCGCCGCGGCATTTGGCGCGGCGACGTTATTGCCCCTGCAATCGGAAGCCGTGTTGGTGGGCCTGCTGCTCAGCGGGCATTACAACCTGTGGCTGCTGCTGGGCATCGCAACTTTGGGCAACGTGCTGGGGTCGCTGGTCAATTGGCTGCTGGGGCGCTCGGTGGAACGCTTCAAAGAGCGACGCTGGTTCCCGGTCAGCACCAGGCAGCTGGACAAGGCTCGCGGCCATTACGCGCGCTGGGGGCACTGGACGTTGTTGCTCAGTTGGGTGCCGATTATTGGTGACCCGCTGACATTGGTGGCTGGGGTGATGCGTGAGCCGTGGTGGCGGTTTTTGCTGCTGGTGACTCTGGCCAAGGGCGTGCGTTATGGCGTGCTGGCGCTCATTACTCGGTAGTTGACCGCCCGTCGCCACTGTCATTTCTCACAGCTAGACGGTTATCACCTTCTCATATTTGCTGACCCTGTTTGGCACGTTTTCTCAAATCAGCCTGAAGGGTCACCCCCATGTCCGATAAACGCTCAGACAGTCCACCCATCCTGCACCCACCACGCATCATAGGCCTGGAGCCGCCGCCCTACAACGACAACACGGTACGCCCCCTTCCCGAACTCCTTGCTGATGTAGGGGTTGGTATACGCAGCCTCGAAAACCGTTTGTTGATTACCTTCGAGAGCTGGACCCAGAAGCGAGTCGGCGATACTTACGAATGGTATATGGGAGACCGGCGTTTTCCGGTCGCCTGGGGGGAAATTTTTGCTGGCCAGGAAACGCAGCCACGCTACCAACTGTCGGTACTACGCGAGCATGTACCGTTAGGTAGGGTGTTCCCCTGCTATGGCCTGGTCAGGCGTAGCGGGTCTGGCACTGAAATCACATCGCAGGAAGAAACCTGGTTCTTGAAAGATACCCGGCCAGGTGGCGTGGATCAGGACCCAGGCCTCCCCTACCATTCGGCGCTGATCCTTCACCTGCCAGAGGACCTGAGTGACCCAAATGCCGAGCTCGACAGCGTCCGCGCAAAAGAGGGTGTGCTCATTACCATTGATCACTACCCCGAAGCATATGTAGGTGACACCATCGAGTTGTATTGGAACGGCCATTTGGTGGAGCTGTCGTTGGACGCGGATCAGGCTGAGGGGCTCAAGCCTATCGAGGTGTTTGTCAAGCCGGATGTCATCACCTTGGGCGGTAGCGGCCTGCTGAGTATCCGATTCCGGATCTATGACTTGGTGCTGAACTTCTCAGGGGAAGTGCGGCAGTGGTCTCAGGTCGTAAACCTGAAAAGTAACCTGGATCCAAACGCATTCATGCGCCCCCACTTCTTGGTGGATGGCGCAGACATTGATCGTAATGACGTCGATTTCGATCAGTACGCACAGAGTCACTTCGAACTCGAAGTGATTGTGCCCACACGACTCTCCAATGGCGCCACAACGCCAGCAGGCGCTCAGATCGTAGCCACCATCGAGGGCACACGCGCAGATAAAACGAAAGTCACCGTCACACTGCCAGCGTTTGCCGCCCGGCCCGGGCGTTCGGCCTATACCACCGTCGAGAACAGCATCCTCGAAGACCTGATCAACGGTTCGATGAGAATTTCCTACAAACTGCAATTCCCGCTGGGCACTGAGATTGGCTATTCCGCAGGTCTGACTGTCACAGTTTTCGGTACTGTTTCCAACATGCCTGCGGTTGAAATCGAGGAAAACGAGGGCGGCTTGATTGATCCGACCGAGCCCTACCTCAAAGTCAACTTCCCGGTCTTCACACCTTACAATCCGAACTATCACGTCACCTTGCGCTTTGAGGCCCACCAACCCGGCGGCGGCCTGGTGTTTTATGAACAAACCCAGCAGGCGGGTGACCCTCCACCGCCCACAAAATTTCGGATTGTGTCCCCTAAAGATTTCTTACAGTTTGACGGGCTCGGGCCGATCGACGTCTTTTATCGTGTCAATGATGGTGTGACCACGGTACAGGACGCCGGTGTGCTGACGGTGCGTGAATCCGAGCACCTGATAGTAGAAATAGGCGAACGTAGCGCCGACCTGCCTGCGCCGCAGATTGAAGGCGTAGATGAAAATGGCAACCTCGATCCGACCGATGTAATTTTCCAGGTCAATGCCACTCTGCCCTATGCCTTTATACCAGGTGACACTGTGGTGTGGCGCTGGGTTGGCTCTGGTGTAGATGGCAGCACAGGCGGCACAATTAACGTCGTTGTAGCAGGAGAGATTTCGTTTGCGGTAGCTCGAAAGTATGTCGACTTGAATAACAACGGCACCATTCGCTTTAGCTATTCCCTCATACGCGGTAACCAACCACTGCGCTCTGAAACACTTGACGTGACAGTCGGTAAAGCAATAGGTGTACTGCCAAGGCCGGAAGTGCTTGAAGCCTCGCGATACCCAGACCAACTAAGACCGGAGGCCGCAACAACCGGAGCGACGATTGAAGTATCGTTCCTGACCATGTCGCCCAGCGACCGGGTCATGGCAGTGTTCAGTGGCACACCGGGCATCGGCACTTATGAAGACACTCAGAATGGCAACACCTCAAGAACGTTGCACTTTGACGTACCGAGCGAAGTGGTAGGCGCTAACATTCTTTCCGAAGGTCGCTTGATTACCGTGCAGTACTTTGTGCTGCGCGGCACACGGAGAATACCGTCGCCCATACTGGATCTGCTGTTACTGCCCCTGACCACGCTACCGACCCCCACCATCGAAGGGCATGATAGCCCGGTACTGGTGGTTTCCCAGCTCACTGGCCAGGAGCGCACCCTGATCAATATCTGGCTCTTCATTCACCGTTTTCAGCGGATATGGATGACATATAAAGGTATCTACAGCGATGACATGCCTTACCGTGAGGATACGTACAGCGAGAATTTAGTAACGCCTGAGGGCGAGAGTCTGGGCATCATGCCTCCCACGCCGCCGGATCTGCGCAGGCTCAAGGATGGATCGACGCTGACCATCGATTTCTGGGCCAGTTTTGATCGTAGTACCAACAAAACCAATGCAGTGCACTTCCGTCAACGCACGTACACCATTCAGGCACTATCAGGAGTTTTGCCGCACCCCTTTATCAATGGCACCACCGATACCGGGCCGAATGTGACAGTCGACCCGCTGCCAATTGAACACAATACGACGGTGACCGTACGGTATACCGGTATGAGTGGCCAAGATTTCATCACGCTTGTATGGACTTTTGCCGACGGCAGCAGTCATTCGGCTGGTCTGCCTGGGCTGGATGGCGGCACCGTGGTGTTCAATCTCACCGCTGATAAAGTCTTGCATCGCAGCGTATACAGTACGGTATGCCTGACATATTCCGTGGCGCGCACAGGCGTGCCTGATCCGATTGCGTCGCAGGTGCAGACGGTTTGGGTCAATGCAATTCCTGCGGCAGACTTACCGCAGCCACTCGTCAACAATGTCAACGACGGAGACACGCTGGACCTGGCGAGTTTTGCTGGCGACGCCAAGGGGTCAGTAAGTAAATGGCCTTTGAGCGATGAAGATCAACTGACGTGGATGGTGTTGAGCGCTGAGGGAATTGAAGATTTAACCGTGTTCGAGGGCAAGGCGATTAACGCCACGGAGGCTGCGAATGGATTGAAAGATCAAGCAGTGCTGCGTAGTTGGTTGGCCAGGGTGCCGAATAACAGCCAGATCACGGTCAAATTCTGGGCGGCTTATAACCGCATTAACGACAAAAGCCGTGCAGTGGCTTTCCCCAGCACCCAATACACCCTTGCTCTCGGTAATACACTTATCGTCTGGCCAGACAGAATCAGGCACAGTTCGTATATGTATAGGTTGGGAGATTACCCCAACATTGTCGCTACCAGCACGTCACGCAATACGACACAAGTGAACGTATCAGGCGGCACCGCGCCCTATCGTTTCTCGTCCAGTAAAAGTAATGTGGCCGCTGTCGATGCAAATGGAGCAGTCTCAACACGGGGTAATGGGGTAGCGATTATCAGCATTACCGACTCGTCAAGTCCGCCACAGGTCAGGACAGTTACTGCCTCGATTGAAAACGTGATCTGGGTTTACAACAATGGCTCGGGAACGTTCGATCAAATGTTTAACAGTGCCGTTGATAGAAACATGTCATTGCCTTATCTTGAGCAACAAAAGTTAATGCAAGAGCAGTATGCTGGTCGTTGGCCAATGGCAAATAATTACTATTGGTCGCGCTCACGTCAGCGTGAAGAATTTGGGATTGAGTTCTTTTGGACGACCAATCTGGCCTCGGGGGTAACGGCATGGTTCGCCAATGTTCCCAGCAATACTTTTAATGCGGTAGCTATAGACCAGTTTAAATACGAAGATTAGCCGGAGTGATGAAAAGGGACGAATCTATTCTATTTATGGGTTCGTCCCTAGCCCCGATAAATTCCGGGAGCGTTAAAGCAGTTACGCCTCAAAGCGGACGCCAACGACTTGCCCGTCCACAGCCCTGCTGCTAGATGTTAATTTTCACTTAATCCCCTCCCGACAGCATCCGATTACTCCATTCGGAACCCCGCCCATGACTTCAGTCCGCGCCCTATCCATCGCTACCCTACTGAGCCTCAGCGCCTCCTACGTGTTCGCCTCCAGCGAAGGTCGCGTCTACGGCCCTGAACTCCAAGGCTTCCAATACCCTCACCCTCTCCAACATTTCAGCTTCCAATCCCAAGGCAAATCCCTGCAAATGGGCTACATGGACGTCCCCGCAACCGGCACTCCCAACGGTCGCAGCGTGGTGCTGATGCACGGCAAGAACTTCTGCGGTGCCACCTGGGAAGGTTCGATCAAGGCGCTGAGTGACGCCGGTTACCGCGTCATCGCCCCGGACCAGATAGGTTTTTGCTCCTCCAGCAAGCCCGACCATTACCAGTACAGCTTTCAGCAACTGGCGACCAACACCCATCAACTGCTGGAAAAGCTCGGCATTCAAAAGGCCACGGTGATCGGCCATTCCACCGGCGGCATGCTCGCCACGCGCTATGCGCTGATGTACCCCCAGCAAACCGAACAGCTTGGGCTGGTGAACCCCATCGGCCTGGAAGACTGGAAAGCCTTGGGCGTGCCTTACCAGAGCGTCGACCAGTGGTATCAGCGCGAGCTGAAGCTGAGCGCCGACGGTGTACGCAACTATGAGCGCAGCACCTATTACGGCGGGCGCTGGAAACCTGAATACGAGCGCTGGGTGGACATGCTCGCAGGCCTGAACAAAGGCCCGGGGCATCTGCAGGTTGCCTGGAACTCGGCGTTGATTTACGACATGATCTTCACCCAGCCGGTGTACTACGAGTTCAAGGACTTGCAGGTGCCCACCCTGCTGCTGATCGGCACCAGCGACACCACCGCCATCGGCAAAGATGTGGCGCCGCCGGCGGTCAAGGCCAAAATCGGTCATTACGAGGTACTGGGCAAGCAGGTAGCCAAGCTGATTCCCCACGCCACGCTGGTGGAGTTCCCCGGCCTGGGCCATGCGCCGCAGATGGAAGAACCTGAACAGTTTCATAAAGCCCTGTTGCAGGGGTTGAAGGCCCTTTAATTCCACCTTTTCGAGGCCCGCGTGCATGTCGATACAGATAGCAGTGATGGATGATTGGCAGCACGTGGCCAGTAACGTGGTGGATTGGTCGACACTGGACAGCGTAGGCAAGGTGCATTTTCTCCACGACTACCCCGCCGATACCGCCACCATGATCGAGCGCTTGAAGGGATTCGAAGTGATTTGCCTGATGCGCGAACGCTCAACCTTTGACAAAGCCTTGCTGCAAGGGCTGCCCAAGCTCAAATTGCTGGTGACCGGCGGCATGCGCAATGCCGCCATCGACCTTTCCGCAGCCAAGGCCCTGGGCATTCAGGTGTGCGGCACCGACAGTTATAAGCACGCCGCCCCGGAACTGACCTGGGCGTTGATCATGGCCTCTACGCGAAACCTGCTCGCCGAAGCCAACTCGCTGCGCGCAGGTGGATGGCAGGTCGGCCTGGGCGGCGACCTGCATGGCAAGACCCTGGGCATCCTAGGGTTGGGCAGTATTGGCCAGAAAGTCGCAAAGTTCGCCCAGGTGTTTGGCATGCGGGTGATTGCCTGGAGTGAGAACCTCACGCCTGAGCGTGCGGCGGAATCTGGGGTGACCTGGGTCAGCAAGCGCGAGCTGTTTGAGCAGGCGGATATCCTGACCATCCACCTGGTGCTCAGCGAGCGCAGCCGTGGCCTGGTGGATGCGCAAGCCTTCGCCTGGATGAAACCCAGCGCGCGGCTGGTGAACACCGCGCGCGGGCCGATTGTGGATGAGCAGGCGCTGGTGCACGCGTTACGCAGCGGTCGCCTGGCCGGGGCAGCGCTGGATGTGTATGCCGAGGAACCGCTGCCGGCTGACCATCCATTTCGCCGCTTGCCCAATGTGCTGGCTACGCCACACGTGGGGTATGTGAGCGAGCAGAATTACCGGCAGTTCTATCAGCAGATGATCGACGATATCCAGGCTTGGGCCAGCGGTGTGCCCATTCGCGGGCTCAGCTGACGCACCATTAAAGTGCAATCTTGGTGGCTCGCGAAAAACGCCGACGATAACTTGGGCATTCTGGTTTTACGTGGCGCTCTCTGGTTTTTCGCGAGCGAGCTCGCTCCTACAGGGGCAGGGTGGCATATCGTTAAAAGTTTTTTGTCCTACAAAATCTGCATGAAAACCCAGCAGGCGCTGGGATCTGTCCTAGACTCATGACCGATGGGTCCGTTCCAAAACAAAAACCCCGCAAAAAATCTAAACTTTCGAAACCTGCCGCTGGTCAAGTTTTAGGTAAGGGCGAGCACGCGCGCTTCAGGCCGAATGCCCGCTCATCCAATCTTTTTTAGCCGACGTTGCAACTGGCATACGCCTTGCCAGCTTGTATAGCGCTTGTGTGCCTGGCCGCAGGATGCGGTCACTCGGAGCTGATGGCAGCGGGCCATTAGCCAACCAACAGATGGGAGTGCATTATGATCAGTGCCGCAGTAGATACTCAGGGAGAGCGTTTTAGTCAGCCGGCAGGAGGGCCTAAGTCTTTGGCCGACCTGCCCAACACTGTGCGGCCGGTCGTGAGTCAGAATCCGAATCGAAAGAAAGTCTTGTTTGTCACCTCCGAGTTTGCGGACCTGGTGAAAACCGGTGGCCTGGGCGACGTCTCCGCTGCCCTGCCCCGCGCCATGGCCCACCTACATGATGTGCGGGTGCTGATCCCGGGTTACCCGCAAGTGATGGAAAGCGACAACCCGATTCATATCGTCGGTGAACTGGGCGGCCATGCCGCGTTGCCACCGTGCAAGATCGGGCGCATGGACCTTGCGGACGGCCTGGTCATTTACGTGCTGATCTGCCCTGAACTGTATGAGCGCGAAGGCACGCCCTACGGCGCCAACAACGGCCGCGACTGGCCGGACAACCATATTCGCTTCGCCCGCCTGGGCCTGGCTGCCGCCGACATGGCCGCCAACCTCGCGCAAATCCACTGGTGCCCAGACCTGGTGCACGCCCATGACTGGCCTGCGGGCCTGGCTCCGGCGTACATGCACTGGCGTGGGTCACGTACGCCAACCCTGTTCACCATTCATAACCTGGCCTACCAGGGCGTGGTCAGCCTGGCCTCGACGCCAGAGCTGGGCATTCCGCCCCACGCCCTGCAACAAGAAGGCATGGAGTTCTACGGCAAGATGTCGTTCCTCAAGGCGGGCATGGCGTATTCCAGCCATATCACCACAGTGAGCGCCACCTACGCCCAGGAGATCACCACCCCGGAATTCGGATGTGGCCTGGATGGCTTCCTCGCCAGCAAGACTCAACAGGGGCTGCTCAGCGGCATTCCCAACGGTATCGACGAAAGCTGGGAAACCTCTACCGACACGCACCTGATCCACAACTTCAATATCGGCGACTGGGAAGGCAAGGCTATCAACGCCGCCCATGTGCGCGAGCTGTTTGAGCTGCAGCCATCCAGTGGCCCGCTGTTCGCGGTGGTCTCGCGCCTGGTCTACCAGAAAGGCCTGGACCTCACCGAAGCCGTCGCCAGTTTCATCGTCGAGAACGGCGGCCAGATTGCGATTATCGGCCGTGGCGAACCCGAAGAAGAGCAGGCCATGCGCGAATTGGCGCTACGCTTCCCAGGCCAGGTGGGCGTACGCATCGGCTTCAATGAGACCGATGCGCGCCGCATGTTTGCCGGCAGCGATTTTCTGCTGATGCCGTCGCGCTACGAGCCTTGCGGCCTGAGTCAGATGTATGCGCAACGCTTCGGCTCGTTGCCAGTGGCGCGTAACACCGGCGGGCTGGCGGACACCATTGAGGATGGCGTCACCGGCTTCCTGTTCAATGAATCCACCGTGCAAAGCTACGAAGAGGCGCTGCGCCGCGCCTTCAAGGTGTTTGCCTTCCCCGGTCTGCTCAATGCCATGCGCAGCCGTGCCATGACCCAGCCGTTCAACTGGTGCCAGGCCGTGGAACCCTACGCCGAACTCTACGAACAACTGGTGGCCAAGGCCCTGGGGAAATCGAACAAATAGCGATTGGAACAACTAAGGGAGGTCTTCATAGATGCCGTTACGGACTCTGGAAACCTGGCCCCACGGCGCAATCATGCTGGACGCGCACCGCACGCGCTTTGCGTTATGGGCGCCAGACGCATTTTATGTCAGCGTTGAATTGGAACAGGGCAAAACCATCGTCATGCTGCCCCAGGCCGGTGGTTGGTTCGAAGTCGAAGTCGCGTGCCCTGCCGGCACGCTCTACCGCTTTAATATCGATGGCGAAAACACGGTGCCCGACCCTGCTTCCAGGGCTCAGGCACTGGATGTGCATGGCTGGAGCCGAGTAGTCGACCCCCTCGCCTATGAATGGCGCCACAGCCAGTGGCAAGGCCGCCCCTGGCACACGGCGATCATCTACGAGCTTCACGTCGGTGCCATGGGCGGCTACGCTGGCGTCGAGAAACACCTGCCGCGCCTGGCCGAGCTGGGCGTCACCGCGATTGAATTGATGCCTCTGGCGCAATTTCCCGGCGAACGCAATTGGGGCTATGACGGCGTGCTGCCCTACGCGCCCCACGCCACCTACGGCACGCCCGAGCAACTCAAGCAACTGATCGACAGTGCCCATGGCCACGGCTTGGCCGTGATCCTCGATGTGGTCTACAACCACTTCGGCCCCGATGGCAATTACCTGGGCCAGTACGCCCAGGGTTTCTTCCAGGAAGACGTGCACACGCCCTGGGGCGCTGGCATTGATTTCGAGCGCCGTGAAGTGCGGGATTTCTTCCTCGATAACGCCCTGATGTGGCTGCTTGAATACCGTTTCGACGGCCTGCGCCTGGATGCCGTGCACGCCATCGACAACCCCGGGTTTCTGCAAGAACTGGCGCAACGGGTACGCCAGCAGGTGGACGGCGGGCGCCACGTGTGGCTGATGCTGGAAAACGAACTGAACCAGGCCAGCCTGTTGCAGCACGATTTTGACGCGCAATGGAATGATGACTTTCATAATGTGCTGCATGTGTTGCTCACCTGTGAAACCGACGCCTATTACAGCGACTTTGCCGAACAGCCCACCGCCAAGCTGGCGCGCTGCCTGGCCGAGGGGTTTATCTATCAGGGCGAGACCACCCGCCATGGCCATGCACGCGGTGAATCCAGTGCGGATTTACCTCCCAGTGCCTTCGTGGCGTTCCTGCAAAACCACGACCAGGTCGGCAACCGCGCCTTGGGCGAACGCCTGCACCAGCTGTGTTCGCCCGAGGCGCTGAAAGCGGCGACTGCCCTGCTGTTGCTGTGCCCCATGATCCCGATGCTGTTCATGGGCGACGAGGTAAATGCCGCCGAGCCCTTTCTGTTTTTCACCGACCATCATGGCGAATTGGCCGAGGCCGTGCGTGAAGGCAGGCGCAATGAGTTTGCCGACTTCGCGGCGTTTCACGACCCCGAGCAACGCCAGCGCATCCCCGACCCCAACGCGCTGCAAACCTTTTTGCAATCGATGCCCTCCTTCGTCGAAAACGACCACACCCAGCTCTACCGCCACCTGCTGAGCCTGCGTCACGCGCACGTGGTGCCGCACTTGCCCGGCACCGTGGCGCTCGGGGCGCACGTGCTGGCCGACCGCGCCGTCACCGCGCGCTGGCGCCTGGGCAATGGCCGTGTGCTGCAGATCGACCTGAACCTGAGTGAGCAGCCCCTGGACCATCCGGCACCCCAGCCGATTATTTTCCAAACGCCTGCCCAGCAAGGTGCGCACTTACCGCCCTTGAGCGCACGCGTTTGCTTATCCCCTGTTGGAGAAATGCTTTGAGCGAAGCGAACCTGGAAATTCTCGCCAGCCGCGCGGGCCTGGCCGTCGATTGGATCGATGCCAACGGTCGCCCGCAGCATGTAAAGCCTGACGCCCTGCGCGCCGTCCTCAAAGGCCTTGGGCACCCGGCCGACAGCGATGCCGAGATCGACGCTAGCCTGCAGCAACTTGAGCAGGCGCAGCAAGACACCCACCTGCCACCCTTGATGACCACCGACAGTGGCGCGGGCCTGGACCTGGCGCGTTACTTCGCCCCGGACACCCCGTGCCGCGTCAGCCTGGAAGGCGGCGAAACCCTGGAGCTGCGCCTGGACGGCGAGGCCGTGCTGCCCGGCGTCATTGCCCTCGGCTACCACCAGGTGCATATCGACGGGCAAACCTTCACCCTGGCCGTCGCGCCCAGCCATTGCTACAGCGTGGCCGACGCGGTCGACAGCCAACCCGCTCGCGCCTGGGGTCTGAGCGCCCAACTGTATGCCTTGCGCCGCCTCGGCGATGGCGGTTTTGGCGACACCCTGGCTCTGGAACACCTGGTGCGTTCAGCCGCCGAGCGCGGCGCCGACGCCGTGGCAATCAGCCCGATGCACGCGATGTTCAGCGCCGACACCGAGCGCTTCAGCCCTTATTCACCCTCCAGCCGCCTGTTCCTTAACAGCCTGTATGCCTCGCCGGCGTGCATTCTCGGTGAACGTGAAGTGCGTAACGCCATCGAGGCTGCCGGCTTGGCCGACGAGCTGCATGCCCTGGAACAGCTCACGCTGATCGACTGGCCTGCCGCCGCCAAAGCCAAGCAACGCCTGCTGCGAACGCTGTATGAAGACTTCCGCCACGGCGCGCATCCCCAGCATGCCGACTTCCAGAGCTTCCGCCAGGCCGGCGGCGAAGCCCTGGAAAACCACTGCCGCTTCGAAGCCATACAGGCCCAGCGTGCTGCCGCCGGTGAGGACCTGGACTGGCGCCAATGGCCCGAAGCCTGGCGCACGCCGCACAGCCCGGCCCTGGCGCAGTTCGCCGAGGAAAACCGCGACGAAATCGGCTATTTCGCCTTCACCCAATGGCTGATCGCCCGCAGCCTTGAGCGCGCGCAACAGGCCGCCCGTGGCAGCGGCATGGGCATCGGCCTGATCGCTGACCTGGCAGTGGGTGCCGACGGTGGCGGCAGCCAGGCCTGGAGCCGCCAGGATGAACTGCTGGCCGACCTCACAGTGGGCGCGCCACCGGACATTCTCAACCGCGCAGGCCAGGGCTGGGGCATCTCGGCCTTTTCCCCCGAAGGCCTCAAGCGCAATGGTTTTCGCGCCTTTATCGAAATGCTGCGGGCCAACTTTGCCCATGCAGGCGGCTTGCGCATCGACCACGTGATGGGCTTGCAACGCCTGTGGGTGATCCCCCTGGGCGCATCACCCCGCGAAGGTGCCTACTTGTATTACCCGGTAGACGACCTGCTGCGTTTGCTCGCCCTGGAATCGCACCGCCACCAGGCCATCGTCCTCGGTGAAGACCTGGGCACCGTGCCCGACGGCCTGCGCGAGAAGCTCAGCGCCCGCTCGATCCTGGGCATGCGTGTGCTGCTGTTCGAACAGAACCATGACGGCCAGTTCAAGCCCATCCTCGATTGGCCCGACAACGCCTTGGCCACCACCAGTACCCACGACTTACCCACCCTCAATGGCTGGTGGCACAGCCGCGATATCGAATGGAACATCCAGCTCGGCCTGATCGACGCGCCCACCGTGGACCAATGGAGCGAACACCGCCTGCGCGAACGCCAGGCACTGCGCCAAGCCTTGAGCCAGGACCCGCAGAACTTCATCGATGAGATCCGCAACGACACCGACCATATGATCGACGCCAGCGTGCGTTACCTGGGCCATACCCGCGCGCCCCTGGTGTTGTTGCCCCTGGAAGATGCTTTGGGCATGGAGGAGCAAGCCAACCTTCCAGGTACCCTCGACACCCACCCCAATTGGCGCCGCCGTTTGCCCGGCGAAGCCGCCAGCCTGCTCGACAATGACAGCGCCGCGCGCCGCCTCGAACTGCTGGCCGTGGCGCGCAACCAAGCCTATGAGCGTGACCGATGAACGCACTGCCCCTGCGCGCCACCCAGCGCCTGCAATTTCATAAAGGTTTCACCCTCGATGACGCGGTGCCGCTGGTGCCGTATTTCGCCCAACTGGGCATCAGCCACCTGTATGCCTCACCGCTGTTGAGCGCCCGCGCCGGCTCCATGCACGGCTACGATGTGGTCGACCCGACCCGCGTCAACCCGGAGCTGGGTGGCGAAGCGGCGTTGCGTCGCCTGGTCGCCGCGCTGCGTGAGCACGACATGGGCTTGATCCTCGATATCGTCTCCAACCATATGGCCGTGGGCGGCGCGGATAACCCTTGGTGGCTGGACCTGCTGGAGTGGGGCCGCCTAAGCCCCTACAGCGAGTTCTTCGACATCCAGTGGCATTCTCCCGACCCGCTGCTCAAGGGCCAGTTGCTGATGCCCTTTCTCGGCAGCGATTACGGCGAAGCCTTGCAGAGCGGCACGCTCACGCTCAAGTTCGATGCCGCCCAGGGGAGTTTCTATGTCGAGCATTACGAACACCGTTTTCCGATCTGCCCCAGGGACTACGGCCTGATCCTGGGCAACGATGAGTTACTCAAACCGCTGGCCGAACGTTTCGCCGCCCTCGCCTATCAGCACGACGCCTACGCCGAAGCCGCCACGCTCAAACAAGCCTTGGCCGAACGCGCCAGCGAGCTGCTACCCGCTATTGAACAACGCCTGGCCGCATTCGACAGTCGCCAGCCCGAGGGCTTCGAGCGCCTGCATCACCTGCTTGAACAACAGACCTATCGCCTGGCCAGTTGGCGCACCGCCGCGGACGACATCAACTGGCGGCGCTTCTTCGACGTCAATGAGCTGGGCGGCCTGCGGGTCGAGCGCGCAGCGGTGTTCGAAGCCACCCATGGCAAGATTTTCGAGCTGATCAGCGCGGGGCTGGTCGACGGCCTGCGCATCGACCACATCGACGGCCTCGCCGACCCGCGTGGCTATTGCCGCAAATTGCGTCGGCGGGTGGATGCGCTGTCACCCCAGCGTCACCTGCCGATCTTTGTCGAAAAGATCCTTGGCGAAGGCGAAACCCTGCGCGAAGACTGGCAGGTGGACGGCACCACCGGCTACGAGTTCATGAACCAGTTGTCATTGCTGCAGCACCATCCCGAAGGTTTTACGCCGCTGGCCGAGATGTGGACGCGTTACAGCGACCGGCCTTCAGCCTTCGGCGAAGAAGCGCGGCTGGCGCGCCAGCAGATCCTCAATGGTTCGTTGGGCGGCGACTTCGAAAGCGTGGCCCAGGCCCTGCTGCAAGTGGCCCGCGATGATGTGATGACCCGCGACCTGACCCTGGGCGCCATCCGCCGGGCCTTGCAGGAACTGATCGTGCACTTCCCGGTGTACCGCACCTATATCAGCGCCAAGGGCCGCAGTGCGGACGACGACAAGGTGTTCCAGCAGGCCATGGAGGGGGCGCGCAGCACCCTCAACGAAGGCGACTGGCCGGTACTCGACCACCTGGAGCAATGGCTCGGTGGCCAGCCCTGGCGCAATCGCCCGGTGGGCCGCGCGCGCAAGATGCTCAAGCATGCCTGCGTGCGCTTCCAGCAACTGACCTCGCCCGCCGCCGCCAAGGCCGTGGAAGACACCGCGTTCTATCGTTCGGCGGTGCTGTTGTCGCGTAACGATGTGGGTTTCAGCACCGAGCAATTCAGTGCGCCGTTGACCGATTTCCATGCGGCCAATCAACAGCGCCTGAAGACCTTCCCAGGCAACCTGCTGGCCACCGCCACCCACGACCACAAACGCGGCGAAGACACCCGCGCGCGCCTGGCGGTACTCAGCGAGTGCGCCCCCTGGTATGCCGAACAGGTCGAGCACTGGCGCCGCCTGGCCGAGCCTTTGCGCGAGAGCGCCGAGAGCCCCTCGGCGGGTGATGAGTTGATTCTCTATCAAGTGCTGCTGGGCAGTTGGCCGCTGGAGCCCAACCCCGATCTGGCGGCGTACCAGCAACGCCTCTGGCAGTGGCAGCAAAAAGCCCTGCGCGAGGCCAAGTTGCAGAGCAGTTGGAGCGCGCCCAACGACGCCTATGAACAGGCGGTGGACGGGTTCCTCAAGCGCCTGCTGCTCAGTGAGGCCGGTGCGCCATTGCGCAGTGCCTTGGACAGCGCCGTCCAGGCCATCGCCCCCGCCGGCGCTCTGAATGGGCTGGCGCAAACCTTGCTTCATCTGACCGTGCCGGGTGTGCCGGATATTTACCAGGGCGATGAGTTCTGGGACTTCAGCTTGGTCGACCCGGACAACCGTCGCCCGGTGGACTTCGCTGCGCGCCAACGTGCATTGCAGGCACCACCGGACATCGGCGAACTGTTGTTCAACTGGCGCGACGGGCGTATCAAACAGGCAGTGATCGCCCAGGTGCTGGGCCTGCGTAAAGCCTGCCCCGATCTGCTGCGCCATGGCAGCTATACGCCTTTGGAAGTGGTGGGTCAGCACGCTGAGCGCGTGGTTGCGTTTTACCGTGAACATCAAGGCAAGCAGTTACTGGTGGTGGTGCCGCGCTGGTCTTATCCGTTGCTTGAAAACGGGATGTTTCCCCAGATCAATGCGCAGGTTTGGGGCGATACGCGGGTGAAATTACCGTTCGCCGCCCCTGCACAAAACTGGAAGGGACTTTTTCAAACGGGCGTAGTCACACCCAACAAGGAGCTGTTGATCAGCGCTGCCCTGGGGGATCTCCCGGTCAATGTCTTTATCAATCCTGATAATCAAGAAAGCTGAAAATTTTCTGTGAGGAGTTTGTGATGAGTAAAGAAGACAAACGCATTCGCGAACTGGCGCATCAGATCTGGGAGTCTGAAGGCAAGCCCGATGGCGCCCATGATCGCCACTGGGAGATGGCGCGCAAGCTGGCCGAAGCCGAGGCGCTGACGCCAAGCAAGCCCAAACCGGCCGCCAAGCCAAAAACCGCGCCCAAGGCGGCGGCCAAGCCCAAGCCGGCTGCGCCTGCCGCCGCCAAGCCTGCGGCAAAGAAACCCGCCGCGCCGAAGAAGCCCAAACCGCCCGCCCCATGATTTCTCGGGCCTGCAGCACGCAATGCGCGCTGCAGGCCCTTTTCCGTCCATGCCATGCGCTGAAGCACCGTCAGTACGGCGGCGTTCGGCCCGAAAAAAGACCTCTTGCAGGAGCAACTCGATGAGCAAACCCGACAACACCACAGCGACGCCGGTTAATGAGCCGTCGCGGATCCGTGAAGGTTTGCCCTTCCCCCTCGGCGCCACCTGGGATGGCCTGGGTGTGAACTTTGCGCTGTTTTCCGCCAACGCCACCAAAGTGGAGCTGTGCCTGTTCGACGATACCGGCGAGGTTGAGCTGGAGCGCATCGAACTGCCCGAATACACCGACGAAATCTTTCATGGCTACCTGCCCGATGCGCACCCCGGGCTGATCTACGGCTACCGCGTATACGGCCCGTATGACCCAGCCAATGGTCACCGTTTCAACCACAACAAGCTGCTGATCGACCCCTACGCCAAGCAACTGGTGGGCGAACTCAAATGGTCCGAAGCGCTGTTTGGCTACACCATCGGCCACCCGGACGACGACCTCAGTTTCGATGAACGCGACAGTGCGCCCTTCGTGCCCAAGTGCAAGGTCATCGACCCGGCGCACACCTGGGGCAACGACCAACCGGTGCGGGTGCCGTGGGACCGCACGATCATCTACGAAACCCACCTGCGCGGCATCAGCATGCGCCATCCTTCGGTCGGCGAGTCAGTGCGTGGCACCTGCGCCGGCTTGATGGAAGATGACGTACTCAAGCACATCCGTCAGTTGGGCATTTCCTCGGTCGAGCTGTTGCCCGTGCACGCCTTCGTCAACGACCAGCATCTGCTGGAAAAAGGCATGACCAACTACTGGGGCTACAACAGCATTGCGTTCTTCGCCCCCGACCCGCGCTACCTGGCCAGCGGCAAGATCGCCGAGTTCAAGGAGATGGTCGCGCACCTGCATGAGCAGAAGCTGGAAGTGATTCTGGACGTGGTCTACAACCACACCGCCGAAGGCAACGAACGTGGCCCTACCCTGTCCATGCGCGGCATCGACAACGCCTCCTACTACCGGCTGATGCCCGACGACAAGCGCTTCTACATCAACGATTCGGGCACCGGCAACACCCTGGATCTGAGCCATCCGTGCGTGCTGCAAATGGTCACCGACTCCCTGCGTTACTGGGCCACCGAGATGCACGTCGACGGCTTCCGCTTCGACCTGGCGACCATCCTCGGGCGCTACCGCGACGGCTTCGATGAGCGCCACAGTTTCCTCGTGGCTTGCCGCCAGGACCCGATCCTGCGCCAGTTGAAACTCATCGCCGAGCCCTGGGACTGCGGCCCCGGCGGCTACCAGGTGGGCAACTTCCCACCAGGCTGGGTGGAATGGAACGACCGTTTCCGCGACACCGTGCGGGCGTTCTGGAAAGGCGACGACGGCCAACTCGCCGACTTCGCCGGGCGCATGACCGCTTCGGGCGAGATGTTCAACCACCGTGGGCGCAGGCCGTACAGCTCGGTGAACTTCATCACCGCCCACGACGGCTTCACCCTGCACGACCTGGTGTCGTACAACGACAAACACAACGAGGCCAACGACGAAAACAACCAGGACGGCAGCAATAACAACCTGTCCTGGAACCACGGTGTCGAAGGCCCTACCGACGACCCGGAGATCAACGCGCTGCGCCTGCGCCAGATGCGCAACTTCTTCGCCACCCTGCTGCTGGCCCAGGGCACGCCGATGATCGTCGCCGGGGACGAGTTCGCTCGCACTCAGCACGGCAACAACAACGCCTATTGCCAGGACAGCGAAATCGGCTGGGTCAACTGGGACCTGGACGATGACGGTAAGGCCTTGCTCAAGTTCGTCAAGCGTCTGATCAAGTTGCGCCTGGCTTACCCGATCCTGCGGCGCGGGCGTTTCCTGGTGGGCGACTACAACGAAGACATCGGCGTGAAGGACGTCACCTGGCTGGCGCCGGATGGCAACGAGATGACCACCGAGCAATGGGAAGACAGCCAGGGCCGTTGCCTGGGCATGCTGATGGATGGCCGCGCCCAGGAAACCGGGATTCGCCGCGCCGGGGCCGACGCCACCTTGCTGCTGGTGGTCAACGCCCATCACGACATGGTCAATTTCCGCCTGCCACCGGTACCGGAGGGTGAGTTCTGGACCTGCCTGCTCGACACCAACGACCCGGCTGTGCGTGGCCAGGAACGCTTTGATTTCGAGCACGAGTACGCAGTCACCGGTCGTTCGCTGCTGTTGTTTGAACTGCAGCACGAAGGCGAGGTGTGAAATGGCCTTGCACGGTTTCCTTCGGGGCTACCGGGGCTATGCCGACACGCAAGCCCTGGGCAATGCGCTGAGGGCCCTTCAAGAGGAAGGCCTTGATCAACTGCCGTTGCCGGGCAGCGGCGATACCCTGGCCCGCTTGAGCCAATTGGCTCAGGTGGCCGGGCATGACCTGCGCCTGTGCAAGTTGTTCGAAGGCCATACCGATGCGCTGGCGATCATTGCCGAACTCGACAGCCCCTTGCCGCCGCTGGGCAGCACCTGGGGCATGTGGGCGGCCGAGCCGCCGACCGCCAAGGTGCGCGTGCGCCGCGACGGCCAGCGATTGCTCGTCGAGGGGCGCAAAGCCTGGTGTTCCGGTGCGGCGGTGGTCAGCCACGGCTTGCTGACGGCCTGGGACGAAGAGGACCGCCAGCAACTGGTGGCCGTGGCGATGGATCAGCCCGGCATCACGGTGACGGATGAAGGTTGGAAGGCGGTGGGCATGGCGGCGACCGGTAGCGTCGACATCCTGTTCAGCGCCGCCAGGGGGATTGCCGTGGGTGGCCCGGGCGACTATCTGTCTCGCCCGGGCTTCTGGCACGGCGGCATCGGCATCGCCGCGTGCTGGTACGGCGCGGCGCAACGCCTGGGCGAAGTGCTGCGCGCCCAGTGTGCCAAGCGTGCGGAGCCCCATGCGCTGGCCCACCTTGGCGCGGTCGACAGTGCCCTGAACAGCGCCGCCTGCGTGTTACGCGCCAGCGCCGCGCAGATCGACCGCCAGCCACGCGCCGATGCGCGGCAACTGGCGCAACAGACGCGCGCGTGTATCGAAGATACGGTGGAGCAAGTGATCCACCATGTGGGCCGTGCGGTCGGCGCCGGGCCGTATTGCAAGGACCCGCACTTTGCCCAGTTGATGGCGGATTTGCCGGTGTATGTGCGGCAAAGCCATGCCGAACGCGACTTGGCCGCTTTGGGCGAACACGTCGCTGGCGAGCCTACAGGGAGATGGGCGCTATGAAGCCCAATCCGATTGTTGGCCAGGGCACACCGTTGAGCCACTGGCAAAACTCTGAACGATTGGCCGAGTTGCCACACATCAGCGTGGCGCAGTTGGTGCCGCCAGGGCATCGAGCGGTAATCGTCGCCCCGCACCCGGATGATGAAGTGCTGGGCAGCGGCGGCTTGCTGCAAGGGTTGGCTGCATTGGATCGCCCCATCCAGTTGATCTCCGTCACCGACGGCAGCGCCAGCCACCCTGGCTCCCGGCGCTGGCCGGTGGAGCGCTTGAGCGTGGTGCGCCCGCAGGAATCAGCCCAGGCCCTGCACCGCCTTGGCTTGCCGCTGCACAGTTTGAAATGGCTGCGCGGCGGGTTTGCCGACAGCCATGTGGCCGAGCGCGAAATCCAGCTGTGCGAGTTTATCCAGCGCCACCTCAAGCCCAACGACGTGGTGTTCGCCACGTGGTGCGAGGATGGGCATTGCGATCATGAAGCCGTGGGCCGCGCCAGCGCCAAGGCCGCCAAGGCCGTGGGCGCAGTGTTGTGTGAACTGCCGGTATGGACCTGGCACTGGGCCACCGCCGAAGACCACAAAGTGCCCTGGTATCGGGCGCGCAAAATCCCGCTGACCGCAGAGCAAGTGGCGCGCAAACGCCATGCGATCCACGCCTTCGCCAGTCAGTTGGAGGGCGACCCGCAAATCGGCCTGCCTCCTGTGCTGGCGCCCGATGTGGTGGAACGCTTGCTGCAACCTTTTGAAATGGTGTTCGTATGAGTGTGGCAACCCCCTACTTCGACCAATTGTTTGCTGGCAATGACGACCCCTGGGCTTTTCGCCAACGCTGGTACGAACAACGCAAGCGCGCCCTGACCTTGGCCATGCTGACACGGCCGCGCTATGCGTCGATATTCGAGCCGGGCTGTGCCAATGGCGAACTGAGTGCCGAGCTGGCGCCACGTTGCGACCGCCTGCTGTGTTGCGACACTGCAAGCGCTGCGGTGCGGCTGGCACAGGCGCGGCTGGAGCGTTTTGCTCATGCCCGCGTGGAGCAGCGCCGCCTGCCGGAGCAATGGCCCAGCGGGCAGTTCGAACTGATCGTATTGAGTGAGCTTTGTTACTACCTTGATGCAGATGATTTGAATCGTCTGATCGATTGCGCCCTCGCCTCCTTGACCGCTGATGGGCAACTCTTGTCCTGCCACTGGCGAGCGCCCATTGACGGTTGCCCGCAAACCGCCGAACAGGTGCACACCGTGCTGCAACAGCGTCTGGGTGGAGCACCGTTGGTCCAGTACCAGGACCCGGACTTCCTGCTCGACCTGTGGAGCCTCGACGGCACCTCGGTCGCTCGCCACGAGGGCTTACGATGATCGGTATTCTGATCCCGGCACATAACGAAGAAGCCTGGTTGGATGATTGCCTGAAGGCTGCGCGAATCGCCGCCGACCATCCTGGCTTGCTGGGTGAAGCGGTACAGATTCTGGTAGTACTCGACAGCTGCAGCGATGCCAGCGCGGCGATAGCTCAGGCCCACCAAGTGCACTGCCTGCACGTGCAGGCCCGCAATGTGGGGCATGCCCGCGGCGTGGGTGCACGGTACTTGCTGGAGCAAGGCGCGCGGTGGATTTCCTGTACTGACGCGGACAGTCGCGTCGCCCCTGACTGGCTGGTGGCCCAACTGGCTCAAGGTTGTGACGCGGTGTGCGGCACAGTCACCGTAGACGCCTGGAGCGAAGGCTTCGACCCGGCTGCGCAGATCCGCTATCACCAGGCCTACCAGGCCCGCGACGGGCATCGGCATATCCACGGTGCCAACCTGGGCGTGAGTGCCCGCGCCTATGTAGAGGCCGGAGGGTTTGAACCGCTGGAATGCCACGAGGATGTACAGCTGGTGCGTGACTTGGAGCGTTGCGGCGCCTCCATTGCCTGGAGCCATGCACCACAAGTGGTGACCAGTGCGCGCCTGGATTGTCGGGCTGAGGGTGGGTTTGGGGACTATTTGAAGAGCTTGATGCAGGCTGGGTGAAAACGGAAACGCATTCAACAACAGGCCCATCGCAGCATAGGTATCTACACAACTTCGGGTATTGCGCCGAACCTGTGGCGAGGGAGCTTGCTCCCGTGACGACCGGACAACCGATGCTTCTACCTGACGCCCCGCGATCAAACTGTGGGAGCGGGCTTGCTCGCGAAGGCGGCCTGACAGTCAACACAGTTGGACCGGGTACATATCCGTTATTTAGGTAACGGCCACTTAGGGTTCCGCCCTGACGGCGGCTCACTTTTGAACAGCGCAAAAGTAAGCAAAACGCTCTTGCCCCACCACTCGGCACCTCGCTTGGGCTCGGTGTGCCCGAACGCAGGCTTGAATCCGTGGGCCGCCGCCACGCGCCATCCATGGCGCGGGGCGGCTAACCCGGCGTCCTGCCGGGTTACCCACGAATTCAAGCCTGCGTTCAGCCAGCGTGGTTTAACGGGGCGCCTGAGATCAAAAGCAGATCAAGATCAAGAGCGACTCGCTTCGCATCGTGGTTACCGTTGGCTGCTGCAACCTACAAAATTGTGTAGATACCTATGCCCATCGCAGGCAAGCCAGCTCCCACACTGGTCATGTATTGCCCACAAAATCAGCGCCTGGCACAGATCCTTGTGGGAGCTGGCTTGCCTGCGAAGACGTCGGCCCAGCCAACATTGATGGTGAATGACCCACCGTTTTCGCGAGCAAGCCCGCTCCCACAGTTGGATCGTGAGACGCCAGGCTAATCGTCGACTGTTATGTGGCATCGCATCCAAAGTTGTGCAGACACCCATGCCTGTCTATGCTCCTAACGCCTCGCACAGCACTCACCCCAGCGGAGCCTGCGGTGAAGAGAAGAGCGTCGTCCCGTCAACGGGGTACGACCCGGTATCAACCGACAAGGATGTGACACCCATGAAGCCTGCCTCCTTAAGCGAAGGCCGCCGCGGCCCCGCGCAAATCTGGAACAGTGCGCCGCAGTTGGCGCAAACCCCCATCATCTCCCTGAACACCCTGGTACCGCGCGGCGCTCGCGTGGTGGTGATCGCCCCGCACCCGGGCGATGAAGTGCTGGCATGCGGCGGTTTGCTGCAACTGCTCAGCACCCAGGAGCATCCACTGCAATTGATCTCCATCACCGATGGCAGCGCCAGCCATCCGGGCTCTCAAGTATGGCCGGCCAGCCGCTTGAGCGTGGTGCGCCCCCAGGAAAGCGCCGAGGCCCTGCGCCGATTGGGCATGCCCTTGCACAGCCTGAAATGGATTCGTGGCGGGTTTTGTGATGACGCCCTGGCCGCCCGTGAACAGCCCATGAGCCAATTCATCGCGCGCTACCTGCAACCCGGCGACGTGGTGTTTACCACCTGGCGCAACGACGGCAATGACGACCACGATGCCGTTGGCCGCGCGAGTGCCAAGGCGTGCAGCCTGATGGGTGCGCAGTTGTATGAACTGCCGATCTGGGCCTGGCATTGGCCAGCCCGGGAAAGCGCGGTAATACCCTGGCAACGTGCGCGCAAGGTCCGCCTGGACACCTGGACCGTCGCGCGCAAGCTGCACGCCGCCCATGCCTACGCCAGCCAATTGGTGGGCGACCCGCAGATCGGCTTACCACCGATGCTCGCGCAAATATTGCTGGAACGCATGCGCGAGCCCTACGAAATCCTGTTCACCTGAACACCCCCCTGTAGGAGCGAGCTTGCTCGCGAAAAACCTCAACGATAACGCGGGCTTCCTGAATAAACGCGGCGCCAGTGAGTCTTTCGCGAGCAAGCTCGCTCCTACAGAGTTGGGGCTTTTACCTACAGACTCAATCTGCCAAACTGATGCGAATAATTATCAACAGATTTATTATTCGCCACGGACGGCGCTTGGGGAGCCCTACTTTCATGTCTGTGCAACAATGCGGCGGCAACGTTTTTACACCCAGTCTGATGGCAATCACTATCGCTCTAGCAACCTCCAATGCGGCCATGGCCGCCGACGCCGAAGCCCCGGCCACCATTGAGCTGGGCGCCACCCAGGTCTCCGGCCAACAGCTTGGCGCAACCACCGAAGGCAGCGAGTCGTACACCACCGGCTCGATGAAGACCGCAACCAAACTGCCACTGACCCTGCGCGAAACCCCGCAGGCCGTCACCGTGATCACGCGCCAGCGCATGGATGACCAGGCCATGACCAGCATCAACGACGTGGTCAACGCCACGCCGGGGCTGTTCCTCAATTACTCCAACGGCCCTGGCCGACAAGGCTTTACCGCACGCGGGTTCGATATCGACAACCTCATGTATGACGGTATCCCCAGCGGCTACAACGGTGCCTCGGTAGGCGCCCAGCCAAACCTGGCAATGTTCGACCGCGTCGAAGTGGTGCGCGGCGCTACCGGCCTGGTAACCGGCGCGGGCAACCCTTCGGCCGCCATCAACCTGATCCGCAAGCGGCCACTGGACGTGCAGAAAGTCACGCTCACCGGCGCCGTCGGCAGCTGGGACGACTACCGAGGCGAGCTCGACGCCTCCAGCCCACTCAATGACAGCGGCACCTGGCGCGGTCGCGTCGTCACCTCTTACCGGGATGCCAACAGCTTCATCGACAAGGCTGAACAGGATCACGGCCTGTTCTATGCCGTCACCGAAGCCGACCTGGGCGAAGACACCACCCTGACCCTCGGTTACTCGAACCAGAAGGACAAGACCAACTACTTCTGGGGCGCTTCGATGGTCGGCCTGGATGGCCGCCACCTGGACCTGTCGCGCTCTTACAACCCAGGCACCGACTGGGAGAACAAGGACCAGGAAATCAACACCGTTTTCGCCGAGCTGCGCCAGCGCCTGGCCAACGACTGGAGCCTGCAGGTCAACGCCAACTACGCCGAACAGAACGCCTTGTTCTCCGGCTCCTACCAATCGCGCTGGACCAACAACACCCTGGCCCGCACCGTGTACCAGGCCAGCTACGATGAAAACCAGGCCGGGCTCGACGCCTTTGCCAGCGGCCCGTTCGATGCGTTCGGCCGTACCCATGAACTGGTGGTGGGCGCCAGCAAGCGCATCTACGACATGACCACCCACAACTACAGCCCGTACGACCTCAACTGGCCGATCAATGCCGGCAAACCGAACTTCACCCACACCAACAATGTGCGCGAAGTCACCACCCAGGACGGTTTCTACCTCACCAGCCGCCTGAGCCTGGCCGACCCGCTGAAGCTGATCCTCGGCGCTCGCCTGGACTGGTATGACTACGACAACCGTGATGCCGCCGGCGACTACAAGATCACCCGCAACCTCACCCGCTACGCCGGCCTGATCTACGACCTGGACGACCAGCATTCGGTCTACGTGAGCTACAGCGACATCTTCACGCCGCAAAAAGAAAAGAGCACAGCCGGCACCCCACTCAAGCCCATCGTCGGTAAAAATTATGAGGTTGGCGTCAAAGGCGAATACTTCGGTGGCACGCTCAATGCCAGCGTGGCGCTGTTCCGCGTCGACCAGGAAAACCGCGCCGTGCCGGTGGTGGTGCCCAATTGCCCGCAGGCGTCCTGTGCCGAAGCCTCGGGCGAAATCCGCAGCCAGGGTATCGACTTCGAACTGCAAGGCGCCTTGACCGAAAACTGGCAGGTCGGCGGCGGCTATACCTATGCGCGCACCCACACCATCAAGGACGACGCCAACCCGCAGAAGGTCAACAAGCAGTTCGATACCGACATCCCGGAACATCTGTTCAAAGTGACCACCCGCTACAACTTCCAGGGCCCGCTGGAAAAACTCCGAGTCGGCGGCAATATCTCCTGGCAGAGCCGCATGTACAACGACATCAAGCTCGCGGACGGCAGCAACTATCGGCTCCAGCAAGGCGGCTACGCCGTCACCGACTTGATGGCGGGCTATCGGGTCAATCAGCACCTGGACCTGCAGCTCAACGCCAACAACATCTTTGATCGCCACTACTACCAGTCCATCTCCAACTCAGTGACTTATGGCGGCGACTCCTATGGCAGCCCCCGCAACATGATGCTGACTGCCAAGTACAGCTTCTGAGCCTCACGGCAACCTCGGCTGCCCGCTCGGGCAGCCGTTCTTAAAGTCCCGCACCCGCGTGCCGATAACGCGTGGGTAACCGGCGACAATCCTTAACATCTGCTTGACTCCACAGCGGCGCGCCTGTGTGGCACACCGCGTGCTTGCTTGACCTCGACGCCCCCTCTCATGGAGTAAGAGTGAATGCCCGTCCGTTTTCTAGAGCACTATCGCAAGGCCGACCGCATCATGCTGGCACTGATCTGGCTGATGTTGCTGTTCTCCCTCGGCCTGGCGTTCTGGCACGACACCCTCATGCAGGCCGTGATCGTCGGTGGCGGCACCGGCGTGGTGCTCACGGCGCTGTACCGCGTCATCGGCGGCACCCGCGTGATGCGCTGTGCATTGGGCGCCGGTTTGATGGTGATGGCGGCGTTGCACATCAACCAGGCGCACGGGGTGATCGAATCCCACTTCGGCATTTTTGCGCTGTTGGCAGTGCTGACTTTCTACCGCGACTGGCTGCCGATCCTGGTAGCGGCGCTGACCATCGCGGTGCATCACGTAGTGTTCCATGCCTTGCAGCACCAGGGTTTCCCGGTGTTTGTGATGGAGCATCACGGCGGCTGGACGATGGTCTTCGTCCACGCCTTCTACGTGGTGATGGAGACCGTCGCCCTGCTCTACCTCGCCGTCCATAGCCAGGCCGAAGCGGTGGAGAGCCAGGAAATGCTGGAGAAGATGCTCGCCGTCACCTCGCAGTTCACCGTGGAAACCGCCCAAGGTGAAGGCAAGGCCCACGTGTCCCTCGCCAAGCGGTTCGACCACTTCCTGCAGCAACTCACCCACTTGATCGACGGCGTCGCCCGCGACTCCCATGGCCTGGGCGAACTCGGCCAGGAACTGGCCAGCGCCAGCGGCACCCTGGAAAAAGGCGCACGGCATCAGTTGGCACAGATCGGCGAGATGACCGGCTCGATGCAGCGCATGGAAGACGCCATGGGCCACATTACGGTGCAGGTCGAACAGGCAGTGGAACACGCGGGCCAGGCCAGCCAGCAGATTGTGCGCGGCCAGGAAAGCGTCGGCCGCGCCCAGCATGAAATCAGCCAACTGGCTTCGCGCATCAACGGCACGGAGTCGACCGTAGAATCCCTGGCGGTGCAGGCCGAACAAATCGGCTCGGTGCTGGAAGTGATCAGCAGCATCGCCAACCAGACCAACCTGCTGGCCCTCAACGCCGCCATCGAAGCCGCCCGCGCCGGCGAGCAAGGCCGTGGCTTTGCCGTGGTGGCCGATGAAGTGCGTAGCCTGGCCCAGCGCACCGCCCTGTCCACCCAGGAAATCAAAAGCATCATCGAGGGCCTGCAACACGGCAGCCGCCAAGCCGTCGAAGCCATGCACGCCAGCCGCGAAGGCGTAGAGCGCTGCGTGGCAGACAGCCAAGAGGCCGTGGACATGCTACGGGCAGTAGGCGAGGACATCGCGCACATCGACCAACTCAACGGCCACATCGTCACCACCACCCGCGAGCAGACCTCGGCCAACCTGGAGATCGTCGAGCGCTTGCAATCGGTGCAAAGCATCGCCCAGAACACCGCCGACGACGTCGAGACACTCGCGCGTAGCAGCGAACGTCTGCCACCGATCGCGGTGCGGCTGGATGCGTTGGGGCGCAGGTTTCATCCTTGAACGCGTGGGAAATGGACAGGCACGGATACGCTACACTCGCGGCCTAAGATACGAGCCACGGAGGCCACCATGAGCACAGCCGGTAAAGACAGACAGATCGACAATATTGAGTTCAACGTAAGCGACATCGCCCGCAGTAAAGCCTTTTACGGCGCTGCATTCGGCTGGACGTTCGTCGACTACGGCCCCACCTACGGCGAATTCAGCGATGGCCGGCTCACGGGCGGTTTCACCACCGGCGAGCCTGTGCGACCGGGCGGGCCCTTGGTTATCTTGTATGCCGATGACTTGGACAGTGTGCAGCAGCGGCTTCAACAGCTGGGCGCGGTGATTACTCGCCAGACGTTTGCGTTTCCAGGAGGCCGCAGGTTCCACTTCACCGATCCAGATGGGTATGAACTGGCGGTGTGGAGCGTTGCGCTGTGATCCAGCGCTTTAGCTGTATCGTTGAAGCGCGAAAGCTCTGACGGAGAATAAATTGTGTTGAGGGAGTCTTTTCTAGATTCAAAGCTGTTGCAGCTTGCGCTGCAAGCGGGTCATTAGCCGATTGACGATCAGCTTGTGCGCCGGCCCCACCGGCAGCATGTAGAGGCGCCCAAAGGTGTTGTGGGTGATCACCGATGAAGTGATCGTAAGCACACGATCAGCAAGTGAAAGGCAAATCATCACATCCAGGTGCCGGTCACGCTCGGTCAGCACCAGCCTATCCGGCGCGCAGTCCTCCACCAGGAAAAAATCAAGCCGCTCACCCGCTTGCACCGTCACGCGCCGATTGCCGGAGAACCCGCCGATGCGCTTAACGCCAAACCTTGAAGAAATCCCATCTCTGATCCTAAAGGCCAATTTTAACAGCGGTCCCGTTTCGGCGGTCATGATGTTCCAGGCATCCAGCGCGCTGATCTCAGTCGACAATGGCACCGACCTGCAATCGTAATAATTGAGTTCAGACGGTGCACCCAACGTGTGACTGACAGAGTGAGTCGCCAAGATTTTTCGTCCATGATCAAAACCGGGATTGGCATCATAACTCTTCAAGCGAAATGCTGCGCTAAGCTAGATAGGGTCTGTGGAATTCAAGCGGAGTACCCATTATGGAATACGACGAAAAACGGATTGAGGAAACCGTACTTGCCCTGCTGACCACCTTCAGTTTTGATAAGGGCAACTCATGGAAAGGTTACGACTTTCAGATAATGAACCGACTCCATGAGCAAGGCTTTATCCGAAATCCGGTAAACAAAAGCAAATCCATTTGGCTGACGCCGGAAGGCTTGGAACGGGGCCGGCACATCGCGGATCAATTGTTTGGTGCAGCACCTGAAGCCGAGCGCTTATCCAACCCGGACACCTGAAGCGCTAGCGGAGCTTAAGCCCAGCCACGAATTGTTAAACCGCGCTTTATGCCGTTATCCTCCAGCCCCCCGACCTGCCAACCCGGAGCCGCCATGGACCTCGCCACCCTCGCCCTCTTCCTCCCCGCCTGCTTCGCCCTGAACATGGCCCCCGGCCCCAATAACCTGCTGTCGGTGAGCAACGCTACCCGCTACGGTTACCGCACTTCCTGCCTCGCCGGTCTCGGCCGCCTGCTGGCCTTCGCCGGCATGATCGCCCTCGCCTCCGCCGGCTTGGCGGTGGTGCTGCAAACCTCGGAGTTGTTGTTCTACGGGATCAAGATTCTTGGCGCTGCGTATCTGTTTTACCTGGCGTATCAGCTATGGCGCGCAGACCCGCAGCAGCAGGTAGAAACCGCGACGAGCAAGGTGGGCCTGTGGGCCTTGGCACGGCAGGAGTTTCTGGTGGCGGCGGGCAACCCCAAAGCCATCCTGATCTTCACCGCCTTCCTCCCGCAATTCGTGGTGCCCGGCCAACCCGTCACTGCGCAATTTGCCCTGCTGGGTGTGATGTTCCTGGCTTTGGAATGGGTCGCCATCAGCGCCTACGCCTATATGGGCCTGCATATGCGTCGCTGGTTTGCCGAGCCGAAGGGCAAGCGCCTGTTCAATCGCTGCTGCGCGGGTTTGTTGTCAGCGGCGGCGGCGGTGTTGTTGACTGCGCGCAGGGCATGAGTGAGGGGGGAGTGCCCCTGGCAGCCGACGCCGATCTAACTGACGCGGCGCGATCTAAATGTGGGAGCTGGCTTGCCTGCGATGGCGGCCTTACAGTCGACACCGTAATACCGAGTACATATCCATTCCTGCGGTAACGGCCACCTAGGGTTCCGCTCTGACAGCCAGCCCTTTCAAGGTCTTTTCGTTTTGGCAGCCTTGATTACCCTGTCCGTTGAAACATGCGCATTCACCGCCTTGCCTTGCACCCATGTCTTGGGTTTAGGCACCTTGGGGCCGCGGGGACTTTTCGCAACTTGTTTGGGTTGGATGTTTCTGGCCAGCTCCAACAAACGCTGGGCCAACTTTTCCACAGGGATGGCGGGAAGATATTCCGAGGGCAGTGCAATCTGCATTCCCTCATAACCACTCCTGACCTGGACCGCCAAGTGATAGATCGAGGCTTCCCAGCCATCAGGCTGGGTCTCCCGATGGGCTTGCTCCACGCTTCGCTTGAGTACGGCCAGGACGTTGTAGGCCAACACTGCCGTAGTGAACCCGAGCAAGGCGGCCTTTGGGCTGCCGAGAGTTTCGATTTCACTTTCCAGGATCGCTTCCAGTCGCTGGAACATACCTTCAATGCTCCAGCGGCGGCGATAGAGTTGCGCGATCTGCTCAGCGCTGACGCTTTCAGGCAGGTTGCTCCAGAACATCAAGCTGCTGTCACCCGAGTCTGTTGGCGAATGAAGCGTCAGTTCGACGCGCCGACATTGGTAACCGCCTCTGATCTGGATGATCTGCTCACGCACAGAGCCTGTTTCCACAGGCACGGGTTCTTGCCACTCACCCTCTTGAATCAGGCGTGGATGTTTGGCTTGCTGGCGAATGACAAAGGACGTCTGGACCTGCTCACAAGCTTCCATTACCGGAAGCGTGCAGTAGAGTCGGTCAGCCAGCCACACCTGGCCCGGTTCAGCATTAGCCAACAGAGGCAACACGCAAACACGCTCGCTGGCGTAGGCATCCTCACATGCCTGAAGGTCGATGACCTGATCGAGATCAGGATCGTAGACCACTACCGAAAAACCGGGACGAGCCGCACCTCGCTCCTGGCGTAAAGCCCCCAGACGCTTCTCAGTGGATGCCAGGTGATTGCCGTCTACCACGCGAACCTGCCAGTCCGGCAGCATCGTCGTGCAGCCCAGTTCTTTGATGGTTGGAGTCAGTCGTTGCGCACTACCGGTGACCAGAGCGCGCAATAGCGCGGGTTCTGTACGACTGATTTTGTCGTAAAGCGCCGCCAAGCTGACAGGGAGATCTTCCAGTTGCCGCGCAGCGGCGTGCAGGGATGGCTTCAAGCCCAATGAAACAAGGGACATCAGCTTGATTATGGTCGAGAACAGTAGTTCACGAGAATACTGCCGTTGCCGATGTTCTTCGAAGACCTGATCGACCCACTCAGGTGCAATAGCTTGTTCCAGCGCCAATTTGGCCATGACGCTGGCGGGTGCTTTTTTCTCGAAACGCGCTAGAACATCGGCCCACATCGTTTGGGATCCCTGAATGAAATTTCAGGGGATTTTACCGAAGACCTTGAAAGGGATGGCTCTGACAGCGGGTCACTTTTGGAAGGACCCAAAAGTAACCAAAAGGTCCTCGCCCCACCACTCGGCACCTCGCTTGGGCTCGGTGTGCCCGTAATCCGCCAGTGATTTGGGGGGCCGCCGCCACGCGCCATCCATGGCGCGGGGCGGCTAAACCGGCATCCCTGCCGGTTTACCCCCCAAATCCCTGTCGAATTCCGGCCAGCGTGGTTTAACGGGGCGCCTGAGATCAAGATCACAAGCAGATCAAGAGCAAGATCAAGAGCGACTCGCTTCGCATCGTGGTTACCGTCGGCTGCTACGGTCTGCAAAGTTGCGTAGATACCGACGCTATCTCAACGGCAAACCATACCTCACCTCCACCAGCGTAACACCGCCCCTCTCAAGATCGCGCTCAGTCCCGGCCTCCTCCACACACCCCGCCCGGCGATAAAATCCAATCGCCCGTTCATTACCGGCCAAGACCCACAGCGTTAAACGCTCATAGCCTTGCGCCAATAGGTCCTGCAAGCCGGCTTTCCACAAGGCCAGCCCAACGCCGGTTTGCCAATGCTCGGCGAGCACGTAGATGGCCATGACCTCACCAGCCTTTGCCTGGACGGCGTCTTCGTCACGGCTGGCGCCAACGGATATCCAGCCGACAATCTGCTGGCCCACCTCGGCAACCCATACCGTCGACTCACCCAAGGCAAGCAAGCGAACCCAATGGGCTTCGCGCCTAGCCAGGGTTGCTTGCAACCCGCTCAAGAACTGGGCGGGCATCAAGTCACGGTAGGCGTCTTGCCAACTGCTGATATGCACCTGGGCAATGGCTTTTGCGTCGGCGGGTAAGGCCCTGCGAATCATGGAAATGCTCCTGAAATACGGTTATTTCAGTATGCATGCCTGTCGATGACAGAAAGCCCTGCGCTGAACACCGCCCAATATCAATACCAACCTCAATGTAGGAGCGAGCTTGCTCGCGAAGAACTTCAACGATAACGCGGGCTTGCTGAGTGAACGCGGCGCCTGTGGGTTTTTCGCGACCAAGCTCGCTCCTACAGTTGCAGGGCGATTCCGGCGTCGATGAAGCACGCCGGGCCCCACGTGATAGATCCAGCCAATATCACCCCTTGGTCAAATCCACCAAAGGCGTCTGCCGTACCTCAGTCTCCCGCCCACCCTGAATCTCGCTGACCTGCTTCAAAGCCTTATCAACAGCCGCCTTATCCGCCAACAAGCTGTAGCTGATCCGGAACTGCTTGTGTTCCTTCGCCCCGATCGTAGGCACCAGGTTCAGTGGCCGTTGATAACGACGGTTGTACGAAAAACTCGTCCCCGGCTCCAGCCCCGTCACATAACCCTGCCCTTGGGTATCGGTGTTCTTCCACAGCGAAAACACAGGCAGTGTCTGCGTATTGAAACCCACCGAAACCCCCAGGCTGCCGGCCTTGTTATGCAACACCGTCAAGGTATCGCCCTTGGCATCGGCATACGGCACCACGTTGTAAACCGTTTCGTCATAGTCCTTGGTCGGTGCGCGATAGGTTTGCCAGTCGGCCAGTTCGCCCTTGGCCTTGTCGTTGAACGGCGACACCTGCTTCACTGGCGCAACGAACCGCGCGCCCTGCTCCAGGAACGGGGTGCTGAAGTTACTGTGATACAGCGCCTGATATTCCTTCGGATAATCGCCGTTGTTGGTCAGCGTGTCGTTGAGAGCGAACACCACACTGCCAGGCTCGGTGACCAGTTCAGTCGCAACAGAGAAATCGACCTTCTTGAACGCCTGCTCTTTCAGCTCGCCACGCAGGGTGATGGCGTACGGCGGCTTTTCATCGATATGCAGGGTGACTTTATTCGCAGGAATATTGGCCGCCCGCCCGTGCAGGGTCAGCAGCTCGCCGTTGTCGATGCCAGGATGCCCGACCCACTCGTAGCCGCAACGGGTGACCAACTCATTGAAACCTTCCAACCAACCCAGACCACCACGGCCACTGAGCTCGATGAAAGACGGATTGACCACTTCCTTGACCGGCGAATCCCAACCCATACGCACATCACCAACCGACGCCTGCAACACGTTCATACCGCGAGTCGGCACTACCGAGAGCTTCATCGTACCGTTATCGATATCGACAATGCTCACGCCCTCCTGCCGACCACCGTGCAGGGTGCGCAAGGTAACGCTGAAGGGCTTGTCGGTTTGGATGCCGAGCTGCTGGCTGGTGACCTGCCAGTTCTGGGCGGCTTTGTCGGTATCGAGCAGCACGTAATCCCAGGCCAGGGCGTGGGAGGCGGCAGAGAATGCGCTGAGGGCAACGAGGAGTTTTAGCGGGGTCATGGCGGTGGCCTTTATTGGAGTTGTTTGCGATTTATAAACTCGATGAAACGTTTCAGCAAGCTTAAAAAGCGAGACGACGCGTGGAAATTCCAGGAAGGAGACGAGACTAGCCTCGGGGAGACTGGAGCAAAAAAAATGGGATGAGCGGCGTATGAGCTTCAGCCCGTCCGTGCCGGTTACAACCTTGGCGTTGCTCGTCGGCTGCAATGGCGCTTATAGTCCCCCGGTCGCCCACGTGGCGACCAGGTTTGGCGACCTGATTATCGGTAAATCATTGCATTTATCGGAGTTTCAAAAATGGAAAGATATATCCCTCTTACTGGAATCGAACGGGTTCCAGCTTCCCTGCTCATTGATTCGCAAGCACCGCTCGATGTGCTGCAAGCGATGGCTGACTACCGTATTCGTACCGTGACTCAAGTATTGGAAAACATCGCTTTTCGGGGTGAGGTGGAGGCTGACTGCGTGGTGCTTTCAGACTTTGCACAACTGCTAGCTATACCATTGCGGGATGGGTGTGATCTGATGGATGTTATCGCGCGTCGATTGCGGGAGCAGGCTTCGGAGGTAGAAGCGCACTCTACAACGGTTAGCTAGTAAAGGGCTCCGCGCGCTGGAGCAAGCAGGCCAGCGCGTGGAGGAGGAACTAGGTATCTTTCATGGGCCGTAAACGGCCAGAAGCGGTCACTCGCGTCCAACTGCTCCTCGATCTAACGGTGGAAGCGTTCCAAAACGCTTAGTCATACGACATGGTTTCCACAAGCTAATAAATTGGACCTGCTAGAACATCAAGAAGAGAATGAACTACTGGTCGTACAACGTCGGCTGTCGAATCGTATCCATGAGCTGGAATGCACAAGGAAGAGGACCTTGCATTGAGCAAACGTAGACAATGCCCATGAGTTTCTTCGTTGAGCCTTCCTGCGGACGCTAAATAACGCGAGTAGCTTGAAATTTCGCTCTCGGACGAACTTGACGCCAACCGCGCACCAATCAAACCAGCAAACTCATCATCTGTGCCAATCCTGGATTTAATAGCATAATTGACCCTGTCCTGAAAATCCCATAACGAATGGCTCGGTCGATTGATCATTGCTCTAACCAGCTTCTCGAGCTTTACACTTTGAAGCCTTTGAACCCCGACAAGGATAGGTCCAACAAAGCTTTCATAGTCGTGGTCGTCATTACTTACCGCTGATACTACTTTGTCCAGACTGGGGTTGCCGGGATCATAAATGGCCAGTGCTGCAACGCCATGTTGGAAACCACTCTCACAAACAGTCGACTGTAATTGGGCTAACACGTCACCGTTCTCGGAAAATTGCTGCCGCAATATATAGGAAGCTTCGAAATAGCTCTGCATTCTATGCCAAGACTGATCCGCACTGTTTCTGTGAATCCTAGTCGCAGTCAAACAGTGCTTTAGCAGCAGATCGCTTCTGGAAACTTCCTTGGCTAGCGCCTGCAATACTGGGGCGCGAAGACACTCCGTCGTGTGTGAGCAATAGTCGAGAAAGCGCTGCCGCAATACGGTATTAACGGACACATATGGCGCTACAAGCTCCCATAAGCGCGATTCGTCAGTAAAGTGTCCTAGTCTTGAGAGTAATTGACCGTCGAAGCTTTTTTCCAAATCGTCCCAGTGCTCAGCCACCAATCTAATCAGCGCTGGGGGCTCATTAGAATAATGCCCTAGCGATATATCCAGGGGTTTTTTCCCCCACTCGAGGATAGAAAATTGCTCCGTTGCTCCGTATACGACCAAACCGGCGAACGCAGCCGCTCGCCGATCTTCATGATCGTGTCCAACCGCCATTGCATCTACAAGCAGGCGATCGATAACTGGCTTCCGGTCTGAGTCGATGGAAAGCAGTGCTTGATAGTTTTTTATGGCAGCGTGAGTTTTGAGAGGGCCGTCTACTTCATGATCATACCTTTCCAAGATTTCCTTTGCAGTATCGTTTCGATCGAACTCACTGGAGGCAGCATCAACGATTTGCAACCGCATAACAGCTGAGAGGGAACCAACACTCTCAGCAATAAGTTGCTGGACGAACGAGTCATCACGATAGGCTAAAGCTAGAAGCCCAATGGGTGGGTTACGCCCTTTAAGCCTTTCTAGTGCAAACGCTTTGACCCTCCCTTCTTGGGGGTAAAGGGCAATCAACTGCCCGGAACCTGAATAGACGTGGTCTGGCTCGCACAACGACCTGTCCACCAAAATTTCTACAATTTCTTTATGGTCGAAAACGTCCAACTGGCTGAAAGCAGCAAGCACTACGTCGAACCTTACTTTATGGCGGCCGTTGAGAATCTTTAATAATTCCTCAATGCACGTTTCTCGACTAAGCATTTTTGGGTACAAGCCAATCAGATGAAATTTTCGGTCATCTGGCCACAGAAGTACCTCTTGCACCAGCTCGCGAACTTCAGGAAGCTCAGCTGTCCAACCTTCAACCAAAGGAGCCAGAGCCCAAAAGACTGAAAAATCCTTAGCTTTTTTTACCCTTTCCATCAAGTACTGTTTAATTCTGGGGTCTTGAAGGGAATTGTACACCGGTCTCGCAACATACTCTTGATGTTCCACCTTCTTGGAAATAACCGCGAGCACGAGCTGTTCTCGAACCTCACTATCCTTTTCCGAGAATTTCAAAAGCTGGCTCCAATCCAGCCCCAACCTCAAGACGAACGGATGCTCTGATCGCAATTCATGCGCGATCCATGCACATATCTGCGCATTATCAGCACTACAGCTGAGAAGATAATGCTGTGCAATTTCCTTCTCAATTTCATCGTAGCCTGAGATTCTTCCGTTTAGGTTATTCAGGCAAATCTCAACTACTTTAGAGTTGTTCAGCCAACCCTGTACTAAACTTTCCCCAACCTGTGCACGATGCAAGTAACCGATTCCATCACGCCAAGCACATAGTGAAAGTAGCGCTGACAGATCAGTATCTTGGTGCAGCCCTAATTGAACCTTGCACCAGATAGCGCTCAGTTGAAGCGCCTTGTCCACAGCAACAGAAGCTGTGACTAGGAAATTAATCAACAAGCGGTTATCGGACCAACCGATGGTCAAGGCTTCCAAAGCCCGCGCCACCACCGCCAAATCGGAGTCACCGCGAAGCAATCCCATCAGCCAGCTTTCTACTTCTATATCGCCGTTGTAGACGACTGCCAATGACTGAGCGGCGGCTCGAGAATTGGCGGGACCCTCATCCTTAAGCCCATGTTTCAACAAACTAAGCTGATGGTCTGACCGCTCCCATCGTGCTAATGCAGAATAAAATTCTTGTAAATACTCTGCAGATCGTATTCCCCAGCGATTGATACTTTGCGACGTTTTTTCTCTGAGTGTCGGATTGTAAATTCCTCCTAGCGCAGCGGCAAGGTGGGCACTACGCTCACCACCCCACCCAGCCCCTCCAATGATGTTCAGACTGCGCTCAGCCAGCCTGATCGCAGTAGGTCGATTGATCTCTGCCCCTCCAAACACAACATTGGCAAGAAGCAAGCGCCGCTGCAATGCGCCGACCACATCAACCTCAGGTTCATCGATAACCTGCACGATTTGCTCGGCTTCAGACCGCCTAGTGTTACCCGCAATCAAATCGCCGAACACACTTCTCCAACGGAAACTACTTGCATTTGCCCGCACGAAACTCAAGATCGTCTCAATCGGCCAGCCGTGTATATGGACGGATGCCAGATATTCCTCCAGGCTTGCATGCACAAAACCCACCTCCTCGCGCCCTTTTTCAACTAGCAGGCCCATCGTCTCGGCGTTAACTGCAAGGATCTCGTTGGCGACTTCGGAAGCCTCGCGAGTCGTGTAGCAATATCCCTCAGGATCAGTGAGAAATGTTTTTATGCATTTACGGGCCAGTTGAAGGGGATACCCAGCGTCTCCCCCCTCCATTCGAATCTCGAATGCAAGCGCTGCGAGCGCTTCCCTGCGAACGTCGATTGATGCCGCAGACGAAAATCGAGGGCAGACGTCCCCTGCCGCTGTGGCTCGGCTAGACGGATGGACCTCCAACAGCAAGTCAGTCAACTGGTTCAGCGCCTGGACCTTGTTGATCGGCAACACCAACTGACGAACTGCCAACGCGATCAATCCCAGCAATAACAGCGGCGTCTCCGCGAGCGTGGCCAACCCACGCCCTTTTTCAAGCTCTTTGAAGAACCGCTGAGTTTGCCAGGTGATTGATTCTTCATTAGAAGATTGATCGTTGCTGGACCCCACGTTTCGCGAGAACCACGTCGTGGCGATTTCCCTCTGCTGCACCTTGGACAGTGGTGCTAGCAGTCCCACTGCCCAGCTGTCTGGAATCCCCCCGATTTTTGAAAGCCCTCCGGGTCGAGCACTGACGACCACCGGAATTTTGTGTGCAGAAACAATAGTTAGCATTGTGAGCAAGGTCGTGCGAGCTGCCTGCTCGTTGGCCCATTCGTCTAGCCCGTCGACAAGAAGTAGTACCCGGGACTCATCAATGGCTTGATCAATCAATGCCACGAGGTCACCAGTTAACTGAGGCTGCCAAGTCGCACGGATTAATTCTTTGATACCTATAGCTCCGGCATTGGCTTCACTGAGGCGCACCCACTTAGCGAAAGAAATGAACAACGGTAAATGGCGGCCCCAGCGTTTCGCAACGTCAGTAAATCGCCTCTGTTCACCGAGCAAATCAAGCGCTAGGCACCGCAGCACCGTACTTTTTCCGCTTCCAGCATGCCCCACGACAGCAATCTGATCGGACTCTCCAAGCCAATCCAAGATGGGGGTGCGACGGTAATTTTCCGCCTGACGGCTTTCCTCTTTTTTCACCGGTGAATGCGCGTTAGTTCGTTGCGGTTCGGACATAGGCGAAACTGGTGCCTCACCCTGGCCAGGTGCCACCTGGCTCATGACAGCTTCCTTCAGCAGAACGTCAGGTGCAGAGAAACGCTCAAGCAGGGAAATGGGGGCCTGAGACCGATCAGAAAAAGGCGTTGGGGCATTCACCAGAATTCGGTCAAGAAGCTCGAAACCTCCTTGATAGACGCTATGGAGTTGCGTCCTGATCTTATGCAACTCGCTACCATCTAGCCGCAACAGTTGCTCCTGGCTTACGGTGTCCCCAAAAAATGCCTTCGCACACTCACGCCCAAAAAACTCCAATACGATATCTGGGTAATTTCGCAATGCGCCGCACAAGTCATGACCACCAAGTACCTTAAGGGTTATTCCCTGGGCATGAAATAATTCGGCCTGAACTTCAATCGCATCCTGCAGACCGACGTCATCGACTGGACATTGCACGGCAATGTAGAACATATCAGTCCTGGCCACCCAGCCTCCCTCGAGGAACGTTTCACAGGCTTTCTTCAGGTCTCTCGGGGTGTACTTTGCGTAGCATTTCGCTTGCCAGGTGTCGTATCTACCGTTGCGCTTTCGAGCAAAAATGTCTATGCCTTGCTGCGCTTGTCCTGCCCTTCCATATAGGCTGTGAGATTCGATATCAGCTTGTTTCCCCGCCAGTCGATAACACAGCTTTTCAAAGTTTTCCCAGCGTAACTCACTAAATGGCAATGACTGTGCGGCCGTAAGAACTGAGGTAAAAGGTGGGACATGGCTTGCTGGGGCCGTGATTGCAATTTCCGTCATTTTTGATGATCCATGTGCAGGTGCGACTTCTGTCATCGGGCGCCGGGGGGTTGCATCATATTGTGTATCAAAACTGGGGGCACCGTGGCTTGAATCGTCACTGTTTTGATAGACACCATTGAGTGGCCGCTTCTGGCCGAATGCAGCCAATTACAACTGCCGTTTTCGGCCGATCGCGCACGCTCAATCTTGATCTCCGGGCTCTCCTGATGCCACTGCCAGGATTGCCGCATATGCGCCTTCCTCAGGAACATAGGAGACAAATCTTTCACTGGCATCCTTTTGCACCCCAAGGCGTCCGCAGTTCTGGCATTCGTAGGTAGACGACGTTCTGTGGATGTATGCTGGATATCCGGCCCTGCAGTTCGTCAGTAGCGCTGAGCGAGGGTGTGAACTGGCCAAATTTCTTAGCTATCGCAGCCTTGTCTCCAGACTCCGCAGCTTCTACCAGAGATTTGAGCTCACGGTGCACTTCTTCCCAAAATTCATTTTCTACCTCCTTCAGTGGTGTCGGTGCCAAGACGCACGATCCGAAAGCGAAGAACAGCATGTCCTATCAACGCTTTGCCAGCATCTGACCAACGTGTTGCCCCCCCAGAACATCCAGTTCGCCCAGTTGATGGATGGCTATAGCGACGTACCGAGGTTTACCCAAATCAGCTTGCCTAGCCGCTGCTAAAGGACTAATTTCGGCCAGCTTTGACCGCCAATAGAATAAGGGACGAATCTCATGGCAACATTTGATGAGCGGCAACGAGCTTGGGATTTATTTCTGCAGCGTTGGCCTCTCCAGGCGCTGAGTGGTTTGACACCAAGCACTTATAATAAGAGCGGTGATCAGGACACTTTTACCTATTGGCTGGAATTTGGCCTTGGACGGATGCTTGGCTCAATAAGAGGCGGTGACTCCTCCAAACTGGGTCTGTACGAGCGTAAAAATGAGCCCAAGGGGCCGCGAACTCATGTACAGGCGGGCGAGCTGTACTCATGGAAGAAGAAGTACGGAGCTTCGGAAGGTGAGGCTTTTAAAAATATTCATTCAAAAATCATCGAAGTTGCCAACGCATCTAGCAAGGGGAACTTGGCACTTGTTCAAGAGATTGATCTGGAGCATGTACTGAAGTGGAAGATCGCGTTTATCTATCAAGATACCCATCGCCCTTGTGTGTTGCCGATCTACAATTATAAAAAGCTGAGTGCAATTGCCGGTGCGACGGGTCAACGTGTCACTCAGGCTGATCTATATGCTCGTCTGATGGAACAACGCGGTGAGCAATCCGTTTTGGCTTATGGATTCGATCTGTGGGATTCGGCGGAAGACGCGCTTGATGATCAGGAGGTGGAGGAGATGTTGGAAGGTGAAGTCCAAGCCACAAAAAACATGTGTAAGCCGCCGTTAAACCAAATTCTTTTCGGCCCTCCAGGTACAGGTAAAACCTACAACACAATTAACCAAGCGCTGGCTATCCTCGCTCCGGAGTTCCTGACGCAGAACAATGGCGACGACCCCGAGTCCCGTAAACGTTTGAAGACCGAGTTCGATCGTTTTGCTTCGGCCGAACGTGTACGTTTTGTAACCTTCCATCAGAGTTTCAGCTATGAGGATTTCGTCGAAGGGTTGCGCGCTTTGCCTCCGAATAGTGAGGGCAATCCCGGCGACTCACTGGCTTACGATGTAGCCAAGGGTGTTTTCGTCCAGTTGTGTCTTGATGCTCGCAGCGACCCAGTATTGGAGCAAAAGCTTGGCTTGAAGAAAGATCCGACCATCTGGAAAATCTCCATCGAGGAAGCAAGCAGTGACGGGCGAACCCGGCGCTACTGTTTCCAGCACGGCGAGGCGCGCATCGGCTGGCATAAGGTGGGTGATATTCGCGAGGCCGATCTAACCGATCCTTCGTTCAAGCTGGGGAGCAATGACAGGAGTTCACTGTCCAGCTTCGGGCGAGAAATTGAAGAGGGTGATGTGTTGGTGTGCCTGGGCTCGCGCAAGAGTATTTGCGCGGTTGGTGTGGTGGCTGGAGAGTATGAATACACTCCGGATGTGCCAGAGGGCGTGCGCAAGGACTACGTGCAGCGTCTCCCAGTCAACTGGTTACTGAGTGATATCGATTTCGACATTACTGCGCTCAACGGCGGTCGAGGGTTGACGCTGAAAACGGTGTATCCCATTAATCGCATCAGTTGGCCTGAATTACAGCTAGGGCTACAGCAGGCTGGTTTCAGTCTGGCCAACGAGACGAAGCCGCCAGCACCCGCGGAAAAACTGCCTTATGTGTTGATTATCGATGAGATCAATCGGGGCAACATCTCGCGCATTTTCGGCGAGTTGATCACGCTGATTGAATCGTCCAAGCGTGCCGGTGCCGCAGAGGCGCTTGAGGTGGTGCTGCCTTACTCAAGGCGGCACTTCAGCGTACCGGATAACGTCTACCTGATCGGCACCATGAATACCGCCGACCGCTCGCTTGCGGGGCTGGATATCGCGCTGCGCCGTCGCTTTACTTTCCGCGAAATGCCGCCTCGACCAGAGTTGCTGGATCGCCTCGAAGTGGCTGGGTTGAATATCGGTCAACTGTTGCGCGTGATGAACCAGCGCATTGAAGTGTTACTCGATCGTGAGCACTGCCTGGGACACGCCTACTTTATGCCGCTAAAAGAAGAGGGCTTGGGAGATGCCGACTTGCTGGTGAAACTTGAGTTGATTTTCCGCAACCAGATTTTGCCGTTGTTGCAGGAGTACTTCTTCGAGGACTGGCAACGGATCCATTGGATCCTCAATGACCATCGCAAGTCTGCGATCGACCGCTTTACGATACAAGACGTGCAAGATGTAACGGCGTTGTTCGGCACGATCAACTTGCCGGCTCAAGTGGGAGGCTGGCGAGTCAATGAGGCGGCGTTCAAGCGGCCGTCGGCCTATGCCGGGGTCATCGCGGTCAATGCTGGAGCACAAGTGCTGCCAGTCGTCCTAGAGGAGGTGGGCGCGTGAGCGCACCCATAACCGTGCGTGAGTACGCTCGTCTGACCACGGCGGCCGTCGCCCCCGGTAACCTGGACCGTGCGCAAGTTTCTGCAAGTGCTTTCGACTGGCTCTGCGAGCTTAGCGCGGGCTTCAGCCGCAATGGTGCCAGGCTGTTACAGGTGGAAGGGCGCAGTGAGTTGAAGTGGGATTCCTATGTGGGTGTTCTTGAAACTCCTTGTGGCACGCGCCTCGAAATTCTGCCCAAGCACCATGAGCAGGGAGACTGTGAGTACAAGGGGCGCGCGTTGCTGCGCAAATTGATTCAGAACGCTCTGCAACTGAAGCCACGCGAGACCTCGGTGGCGAGCCTCGAACTGTTCGATAAATCGCTCAGCGAGTGGGTGATGGGGCAGTTTCTCAGCGAACTGGATTTGCTGGTAAAGCGTGGCATGCGCTTCGACTATCAACGTATCGAAGAGGAGCAGCGTTTTCTGCGCGGCCAGCTTGACGTGGTAGCGCAAATGCGCCAGCCGCCCGGGCGCCAACATCGATTTCAGATTCGCCACGATGTATTCCTGCCTGACCGTGCCGAGAATCGCTTGCTCAAGCTGGCGCTGGAGCAAGTAACCAAGAGCACACGTGATGCCGACAACTGGCGCCTGGCTCATGAACTGCGCGTCATGTTGACGGATGTTCCGGCCAGTCGACAGGTAGGCCACGATTTGCGAGCGTGGAGCCGTGATCGGCTGATGTCGCATTACCAGTCGATCAAGCCGTGGTGCGAGCTTATCCTCAACCAGCAGATGCCGGTTGCTGTGAGCGGCCAATGGCGCGGCATGAGTTTATTGTTTCCGATGGAAAAGCTGTTCGAACAGTACGTGGAAGGTTGGCTGCGCCGCCGCCTTGCTCCTGGGGTGAGTCTTACAGCGCAGGCTTCCCGACATAGCCTCTGCAAGCACAACGACACGGCGATGTTCCGCCTTGAGCCGGACCTGCTGCTTGAACTGGGCCAGCACGCCTGGGTGTTGGATACCAAGTGGAAGCGTTTGGACGGAGTTGATAGGCAGAACAAGTATGGTCTGAGCCAGGCCGACTTTTATCAGCTGTTTGCTTATGGTCAGAGGTATTTGGGGGGACGGGGTGAGTTGGCGTTGATCTATCCTCGCACGGCCCAATTCCTCAAGCCTTTACCCCCCTTTGATTTCAGTTCTGAACTTAGGCTATGGGTGCTGCCGTTTGATCTGGACGAAGACGTACTGTTGGCAGGCAATGAAGTGAGTTTCACCCACCGTCTGAATTAGCTTGACCAGGGGGGGTGCTCGGCGTGACGGGATGGAGGAGGTGTTTGAGTGGCCAGGGATCCATGTGAGTGGTGAACACTGGGATGGGTTACGCGCACATTCCACGCGGTTTCTAGCGGTGGCCCGCTTTTGGCAGAAAAAAGTCGTTCTGAGATGGCAGCTTTCGGCCAAAATCGGACGCTAAAAAAATAAATCCCCCCTCTTTTCCCTAGCCCCCTTTTCCCTGCCATTGGGACGGTCAAATCATGACTTTCCGATCTTATTGGCACTACGCATGAAATCAACAAACGCACGCAGCTTGCCTGGCATGTGTTTACGATGGGGGTAGTAAAAATGAAACGCATCGTCCATGCCGCTGTGCTGCTTCAATATCTGACGAAGCGTACCGTTTTCTAACGCTTGCTTCGCGAAGTCCTCGAAAACAAAACCAATGCCTTGGCCTTGTATTGCCGCATCAAGGACTGATCTCATTTCGTCAAAAATAAAACGCCCTTGAACATCGATTTGAACCATTTGCCCGCCCTCTTCGAACCTCCACTCAAAGAATCTTCCGCCAACTGAATACCGCTGGCGAATGCAGTTGTGCTTCAGCAGTTGCTCCAACGTCTGCGGCTCAACCCGCGTGCGGAAGTAATCCGGCGCAGCCACCACAATTCTTTTTTGTGCCGCTCCCAACTGTATCGCGACCATGTCGCTTTGCACTCTTTTCCCCATGCGTATGCCGACATCGAAACCGGCATTAACGATATCGCCAAGTTGATTATCCAGTGATACCTCGACATTAATCAGCGGGAACTCTTCCATGAAGGCGGTTAGATGCGGTTCGATCAAGATGCGGTATGCAACATACGAAGAGTTGAGGCGTACTGTGCCAGATGGTTGATCAGTCGCGAGCAAGACTTGTGACAAGGAGTCTCTAATCAAAGCCAGCGCAGGTGCTAATGCTGCGTTCAATGACGCGCCGGCCTCGGTCAGGCTGACACTGCGTGTTGTTCGATTGAATAGCCGCACGTTGAGTTGCGCTTCCACACTTTTGATCGTGCGTGATACCGCAGTTGGCGTGACACCGATTTCTGCAGCGGCGCGAGCGAAGTTCAAATGTCTGGCGGCCGCCTCGAAGGTTAAAAGACCGGGGAAATGCACCGGTGGCAAGGGAAGTGAACTCTCGATGCCCTCAGCGCGCGCAGGGCCCTGCATTATGACCTTTTTGCTCATACTGTATCCACGCCTATGACTATTTACGTCATTATCATTGCCCTCCATAGTTGATATAGCAAGGTGTTTCATCCGGCAGAACAGTTATCTTTAGGAATCACAATGACGCTCAACCGCCCATCAACGGATCTTTTCACTCCAATGACTTTAGGAGCCTTATCTCTGGCTAACCGCGTTGTCATGGCCCCGTTAACGCGCAGCCGCATGGGGCCAAAAGGCGTCCCCAACGAAATGCACGCTCTCTACTATGCACAACGTGCCAGCGCCGGTCTGATCATTAGTGAAGCGACCAATATTTCCGCGCAAGCGCGTGGGTATGCATTGACGCCAGGCATCTGGACTGAAGAGCACGTAGCAGGCTGGAAACAGGTGACAGATGCAGTGCATGCCGCTGGTGGACTTATTGTTTGCCAACTGTGGCATGTGGGGCGCTTCTCGCATGTGGACCTGCAGCCCAATGGCACGGCACCGGTAGCACCCTCGGCGATTAAAGCCGAAGGCCAGACCTTCACTGAAATGGGAATGATGGACGTCTCCATGCCGCGAGCGCTGGAAACATCCGAAATCCCAGGCATTATCGAGCAGTACCGACACGCCGCCGCATGCGCAAAACACGCCGGTTTTGATGGTGTAGAAGTGCACTCTGCCAATAGCTATTTGCTCGATCAGTTCCTGCGCGACTCTACCAATCAGCGAACCGACCAATATGGTGGTTCGATTGAGAATCGCACACGACTCACGCTGGAAGTAACCGCAGCAGTCGTCGAGATCTGGGGGCATGACCGCGTTGGCATTCGCCTCTCTCCCGTGACGCCAGATGCCGGCAACACGCCCTTGGACAGCCAGGTAATGCAAACCTATGGCCATCTGATTGAGCAACTGAATCGCTTCCAGCTCGCCTACATGCATTTTGTCGAGGGCGCCACCGCTACGTCACGCACTGTTCCCGAGAACGTAGATCTCGATGCGTTACGTAGAGGATTCAAAGGCCCATACATCGGCAATAACAATTACGACATCGAACTGGCCGTTACCCGCCGTGCTGAAGGCAAGGTCGATGCAGTCGCTTTTGGCCGCCCGTTTATTGCTAATCCGGATTTGGTTCGTCGATTAAAAGAAGGTGCAGAACTCACTGTTGCGCCACGCGAAACCTATTACGGTAACGGCGCAAAGGGTTACACCGATTGGCCTACGCTCGCTGGATAAGCCAACTGAGCAACATTCAAAAAGTGAGACCTTGGGCCCCAGCGGTGAATGCCGCTGCGGATGGTCTCAGGGATTGATCTCAATGCCAGCCAGCCAGCAGTGGCTGGTTTTTTTAACATGATTCGAATTAACAGCCAGGAGTACAAACATGAACAAACCTACTTATGTGCCGGAATATCAAGCCATCGTCGAGGTACTGAACAAATACAACGAAGGCTGCAAGCAGGCCAAAAGCAGCATCATGAAACCAGCTTTCAGTGAGCAAGCAACAATGTTTAGCGTCGATGGCGACGGTAAGCTGACCGGCGGCCCGATTCAAACATTATTCGATGGCATTGACAGCGCGTTCCGCCCGTCTCCTGAAGCTCAAGGCGTAATCGTCAAAATCGACATCGTAGGCACCGCTGCCAGCGCGCGCATCGACACCAATGACGTATCGGGCTTTTGCTTTACAGATTTCTTCAACTTGCTGAAAGTTGATGGCAAGTGGACGGTCGTCAGCAAAATTTTCCACACCCACGTCGCGCCTTGAATATCTACCGTCCTTGAGCACGCGACAGATGAGGCTTTCATCCCTATCTGTCGTGTTTTTCTTCGCAGCCGAGCGGAACTGCAACTGTACGTCCGGCACACCACCTGAAATCGGGCCATAAAGCGACTTTTCAACATAATCGGCCAGCCCCCTCCCAAAAAATTCAAACCAACACATCCTCAAACCCCATGCCACTCCACCAAAAAATCCACAAACGCCCTAACCCGCGCCGGCATCGCCCCTCCACCTACAAACACCGCATGAATCGGCTCCACATCCCCAGGATTAAATTCCTCCAGCAACACCACCAACTCCCCCCGCCTCACCTCCTCCACCACACTAAACGCCCCAATCCTCGCCACCCCCGCCCCCAGCTTCGCCAACTGCGCCAATGCTTCACCACTATTGCCCTCAATCGTCCCCGCTACTTTCAGCGAAAACTCCCGTCCCTCCACCCGAAACGGCCAATCCGGGGCCGCTCTACGGAAGTTAAAGCGCAGGCAGTTGTGCCCAAGCAGATCCTGCGGCGTCACCGGTGTGCCATGCCGTGCCAGGTACTCCGGCGAGGCGACGATCACCTGCCTGGTAGAGCCGATAAGGCGAGCAGTCAGTGGGCTGTCGGCGAGGGTGCCGAAGCGGATGGCGACGTCGGCCTGGCCGCCGAGGATGTCTACGACTTCGTCGCCGAGCATCAGGTCGACGACGATGGCGGGATAGCGGGCGCTGAAGGCGGCGACCAGGGGGACGATGGTCATGCGGCCGTGGGCCAGTGCGGCGCTGACTCGCAGGCGTCCGCGTGGGGCGCCCTGGTCGGTGATGGCGTCTTCGACTTCGGCCATGTCGGCCAGGATGCGTCGGGCGCCGCGCAGGTAGGCTTCGCCTTCGGCGGTGAAGGTGATGGCGCGGGTGGTGCGCAGCAGTAAGCGGGTGCCGATGCGCTGTTCGGTGCGGGTGATGATGCGGCTGATGGCCGATGGGGTCAGCCCCAAGGCCCTTGCTGCACCCGACAGGCTGCCGTGCTCGGCGACCATGGTGAACACTTCCATCTCTCCCGACCGCCCGCCGATGTCCATTTGTGCCTCCTGCGCAAAGCTGTAGTTCCTAACCAAGGGCTACTGCTGCAAAAGGCAGGATTGTAGCATTTGACTCACAGATGAGGAGTCACCCATGCGTATCAATCCACCCCTTGTAGCATTGTCCGTCGGTGCCTTTGGCATCGGGGTCACAGAGTTTGCCCCTATGGGCATGTTGCCCGGTATCGCCGCTGATCTTGATGTCTCCATTCCCGCTGCGGGGCTGTTGGTGAGCGCCTACGCCATGGGCGTGTTGATTGGCGCGCCGATCATGACCCTGGCGACGGCCAGGGTGCCCCGCCGCTATTTGCTGATCGGGCTGATGGCGATTTTTACCCTGGGTAATTTGCTGTCGGCGTTGGCCAGCAACTACCAGACGCTGATGATCGCCAGGCTGGTGACGTCGCTCAATCATGGGGCGTTCTTTGGGATTGGCTCGATCGTGGCCGCAAGCCTGGTGGCGCCCGAAAAACGCGCGGGGGCTGTGGCGGCGATGTTCATGGGGCTGACCCTGGCAACCATTGGCGGCGTGCCCCTGGCGACCTGGTTTGGCGAGAACTTTGGTTGGCGTACCGCGTTCTGGGGCATCAGTGGGCTTGGCGCGGTGGTGATGGCGGCGCTGTGGTGGGCCTTGCCCAATGCGCCGGCCCCTAAAGGCGGCGGGCTGATGGCGGAAATTCGTGTGCTGGGTCGCGGGCCGGTGCTGGCGGCGTTGGCGCTGACCGTGGTGGGCTCGAGTGCGATGTTCACGGTATTCACCTACATCGCGCCGATTCTGCGAGACGTCACCCACGCTTCGACCAACTTCGTCACCGGGATGCTGGTGCTGTTCGGCGTCGGGCTCACCTTGGGCAATGTGTGGGGTGGCAAGTCTGCGGACCGCTCGGTAGACCGCACCTTGATCATCTCGCTGGTGGTGTTGATTGCCGTGCTGTTGGCCTTCTCGGTGCTCATGCAATGGCCGCTGCCTGCGGCGTTGTCGATCCTGCTGTGGGGCGCTGCCAGCTTTGCCCTGGTGCCGCCGTTGCAGATGAGGGTGATGGAGGCAGCAAAGGATGCGCCTAACCTGGCTTCGGCGATGAACATCGGTGCGTTCAATTTTGGGAATGCGATTGGTGCGGCATTGGGTGGCGCGGTGATCAATGCCGGGCTGGGCTACCCGGCCATATCCCTGGCAGGCGCACTGATGGCGGGCCTGGGCTTGCTGATGGTATTGGGGCTGAGCTGGCGTTCGCGGCGGGCCGACTCACGCGCTGGCCGGGAGACGGTGCAAGCCTGAGTAGCGTGCAGGTTGTTAGTCTAGACTTCATGCACCTTCCAACCCGAGGAGCCTTGCGATGAACAACAAGAATACGATCTGCCTCTGGTACAACGGCGATGCCCTGGAGGCAGCGACCTTCTACGCCAACACCTTCCCCAACAGCGCAGTAAAGGCCGTACACCGTGCCCCTGGCGACTACCCATCCGGCAAGCAGGGTGATGAGTTGACCGTGGAATTCACCGTACTGGGTATCCCCTGCGTGGGCCTCAATGGCGGCCCCATGTTCAAGCACAGTGAGGCGTTTTCCTTTCAGGTGTCCACGGATGACCAGGAGGAAACCGACCGCTTGTGGCATGCCATCATCGACAACGGTGGGCAGGCAAGCGCTTGCGGTTGGTGCAAGGACAAGTGGGGGCTGTCGTGGCAGATCTCGCCGAGGGTGTTGGTCGATGCGGTTACCAGTAAAGATCCTGCCGTCGCCAAGCGTGCGTTTGAGGCGATGATGAAAATGACCAAAATCGACATCGCTACCATCGAAGCCGCGATTGCCGGGAACTGAACTGTGGGAGCGGGCTTGCTCGCGAAGGCGATGTATCCGCTAGCACATGTGAAAACTGACCCACCGCTTTCGCGAGCAAGCCCGCTCCCACATGAAGGCATAGGTATCTACATAACTCTGCAGCTCTCAACGGTAACCACGATGCGAAGCGAGTCGCTCTTGATCTGCTTTTGATCTTAGGCGCCCCGTCAAACCACGCTGGCCGTAATTCGACAGGGATTTGGGGGGTAAACCGGCAGGGATGCCGGTTTAGCCGCCCCGCGCCATGGATGGCGCGTGGCGGCGGCACCCCAAATCACTGGCGGATTAAGGGCACACCGAGCCTAGGCGAGGTGCCGAGTGGTGGGGCAAGAGCGTTTTGCTTACTTTTGCGCTGTTCAAAAGTGAGCCGCCGTCAGGGCGGAACCCTAAGTGGCCGTTACCGCAGGAATGGATATGTACTCGGTATAACTGTTTTGACTGTCAGGCCGCCTTCGCGAGCAAGCCCGCACAGTTGGGTCGTGGGGCGTCAGGTAAATAGGTGTCGGCTGGCAGGTCGCTATCGCAGGCAAGCCACACAGTTTGATCGCGGGGCGGCAGGTAGATAAGTGTCGGCTGTCAGGCCGTCGCGGGAGCAAGCTCCCTCGCCACAGGGTCAGCGTCGCACCAACGTTGTGTAGATACCTATGACCATCGCAGGCAAGCCAGCTCCCACATTGGATCGCGTGGCGTCAGGTAGATAGGTGTCGGCAATCCGGCAAGCCAGCTCCATCGTTGGTTTTCAGCGCAATCCTGGATTGCGCGCCCTCCCCCCATGCGGCAAAAAAAGTCATCCAACGGACGCCCGGTTGCGACACCGGCGATACCGGCCTATGTTCCAAGCCATGCTGTTTTTTTACTGTCCCTCGCCCTACGCCCATCCCGTAACCAGGAGACGACATGCCCACGCCTTCACGCCCTGCCGTACTTGAGCTAATCGGCAACACCCCGCTGGTCAAAGTCAGCCGCTTCGATACCGGCCCCTGCACGCTGTTTCTCAAACTGGAATCGCAAAACCCCGGCGGTTCCATCAAGGACCGCATCGGCCTGGCGATGATCGACGCTGCCGAACGCGACGGTCGTTTGCGCCCTGGCGGTACCATCATTGAAGCCACCGCCGGCAATACCGGCCTGGGCCTCGCGCTGGTGGGCCGGGCCAAGGGTTATCGGGTGGTGTTGGTGGTGCCCGACAAGATGTCCACGGAAAAGGTCCTGCACCTCAAGGCCATGGGCGCCGAGGTGCATATCACCCGTTCCGATGTGGGCAAGGGCCATCCCGAGTATTACCAGGACGTGGCAGCGCGCCTGGCCAAGGATATTCCAGGCTCGTTCTTCGCCGACCAGTTCAACAACCCGGCCAACCCCTTGGCCCACGAGACCAGCACCGCGCCGGAGATCTGGGCGCAGACCCAGCACGATGTGGACGCGATTGTGGTGGGCGTTGGCTCGGCCGGCACCCTCACCGGTTTGACGCGTTTCTTCAAGCGCGTGCAACCCGAGCTGGCCATGGTGCTGGCCGACCCGGTCGGTTCGGTGATGGCCGAATACAGCCGCAGCGGCACGCTGGAAACCCCCGGCTCCTGGGCGGTGGAAGGCATCGGCGAGGACTTCATTCCCTCGATCGCCGACCTGTCCAGCGTGCGCCACGCCTACTCCATCAGCGATGCCGACAGCTTCGACCACGCCCGCCAGTTGCTCAAGGCCGAAGGTATCCTCGGTGGCTCATCCACCGGCACCCTGCTAGCCGCTGCCCTGCGCTACTGCCGCGAGCAAACCGAGCCCAAGCGCGTGGTGACCTTTGTCTGCGACACCGGTACGCGCTACCTGTCCAAGGTCTACAACGACCAGTGGATGAACGACGCCGGCCTGTTGCAATACAAGCACTACGGCGACCTGCGCGACCTGATCGCCCGCCGCTTCGAAGACGGCCGGGTGATCAGCGTAAGCCCCGACGACACCCTGCTCACCGCCTTCCAGCGCATGCGCCTGGCGGACGTGTCGCAACTGCCGGTGCTGGTCGATGGCCAGACCCTGGTGGGCGTGATCGACGAGTCCGACATCCTGCTGGGCCTGCACCACGACGCCGCAGACTTTTCCATGACCGTTGCCAGCGCCATGACCAACACCCTGCACACCCTGGCCCCCAGCGCCAGCCTGGCCGAGCTTCAGGCAGAACTGGATCGCGGCCTGGTCGCCATCATTGCCGACGCCTCAGGCTTCCATGGCCTGATCACCCGCGTCGACCTGCTTAACCACCTACGGAGATCCCTTGCATGAGCCAGCCCGATAACAGCGCGTTTGCCACCCGTGTGATCCACGCCGGGCAGTCGCCCGACCCGACCACGGGCGCGCTGATGCCGCCGATCTACGCCAACTCCACCTACCTGCAAGACAGCCCCGGCGTGCACAAGGGCTTTGACTATGGCCGCTCCCATAACCCCACGCGTTTTGCCCTGGAACGCTGCGTGGCCGACCTTGAAGGCGGGAGCCAGGCGTTTGCATTTGCCTCGGGGCTGGCGGCGATCTCCACTGTGTTGGAGCTGCTGGATGCCGGCGCGCATATCGTCTCGGGCAATGACCTGTACGGCGGCACCTTCCGGCTATTCGACAAGGTGCGCCAGCGCAGTGCCGGGCACCGCTTCAGCTATGTCGACCTCAGCGACGTGTCGGCCTTTGAAGCGTCATTGCAGGACGACACGCGCATGGTCTGGGTCGAAACCCCAAGCAACCCGCTGCTGAGCCTGACCGACCTGCGCGCCGTGGCCCGCATCTGCCGTGCCCGCGGGATTATCTGCGTGGCCGACAACACCTTTGCCAGCCCTTGGATCCAGCGCCCGCTGGAGCTGGGCTTCGACATCGTGGTGCACTCCACCACCAAATACCTCAATGGGCATTCCGATGTGATCGGTGGTATCGCTGTGGTTGGCGACAACGCTGAATTGGCCGAACGCCTGGGCTTCCTGCAAAACTCCATCGGCGCCATCGCCGGGCCGTTCGATGCCTTCCTGACCCTGCGCGGGGTAAAAACCCTGGCGCTGCGCATGGAGCGCCATTGCAGCAATGCCCTCGACCTGGCCACCTGGCTGGAACAACAGCCGCAAGTGTCACGGGTTCATTACCCGGGCCTGGAATCCCACCCACAGCACGACCTGGCGAAACAGCAGATGCGCGGGTTTGGCGGGATGATTTCCGTGGATTTGAACAGCGACCTGGCCGGCGCGACACGCTTTCTGGAAAACGTGAAGATCTTCGCCCTGGCCGAGAGCCTGGGGGGCGTGGAAAGCCTGATCGAACACCCGGCGATCATGACCCATGCCAGCATTCCAGCGGCGACGCGGGCGCAATTGGGCATTGGCGATGGGCTGGTGCGGCTGTCGGTGGGGGTTGAAGATGTGGAGGATTTGCGCGCCGACCTGGCGCAGGCCTTGGCCCACATCTAACCGCCATGATCGTTCCCACGCTCTGCGTGGGAACGATCAGTGTGGGTCAGCCTTGGGTGATGTTGGCCCGCGCTGCATGCAGCTTCTTGTAGCTATCGATCAAGCGCAAATGCCGGTCCAGGCCTTCCAGCTTCATGCTGGTCGGCGTCAGCCCGTAAAAGCGCACGCTGCCGTTGACCGAACCGATCACCGCGTCCATGCGCTCATTACCGAACATGCGCCGGAAGTTGGCCTCGTAGTCAGCCAGTTCCAAGTCGTCATCCAACTCCATCTCCAGCACCGCGTTCATCGCCTGGTAAAACAGGCCGCGCTCAACGGTGTTGTCGTTGTACTGCAGGAACATCTCCACGCACTCCTTGGCCTCTTCATACTGCTGCAAGGCCAGGAAGATCAGCAGCTTGAGCTCCAGGATGGTCAGTTGGCCCCACGCCGTGTTGTCATCGAACTCGATGCCAATCAGCGTGGTGATATCGGTGTAGTCGTCCAGCTCGCTTTCTATCAGGCGCTCGACCAACGCCTGCAACTCTTCCTCGTTGAGGCGGTGCAGGTTAAGGATGTCTTCGCGGAAAAACAGCGCCTTGTTGGTGTTGTCCCAGATCAGGTCGTCCACCGGGTAGATTTCCGAGTAATCCGGCACCAGGATCCGGCAGGCGGTAGCGCCCAGGTGCTCATACACCGCCATGTACGACTCCTTGCCCATGCCTTCGAGGATGCCGAACAGCGTGGCGGCTTCCTGGGCGTTGGAGTCTTCGCCCTGGCCGGAGAAGTCCCACTCGACGAATTCATAATCAGACTGAGCACTGAAGAAGCGCCACGACACTACGCCGCTGGAATCGATAAAGTGCTCGACGAAGTTGTTCGGCTCGGTGACCGCCTGGCCTTCGAAGGTCGGCTGCGGCAGGTCGTTCAAACCTTCGAAGCTGCGGCCTTGCAGCAGCTCGGTGAGGCTGCGTTCCAGCGCCACTTCCAGGCTGGGGTGCGCGCCAAACGAAGCGAACACGCCACCGGTGCGCGGGTTCATCAAGGTCACGCACATCACAGGGAATTCACCGCCCAGGGACGCATCTTTGACCAGCACCGGAAAGCCCTGGGCTTCCAGGCCTTCGATGCCCGCAAGGATGCCGGGGTACTTGGCCAACACTTCGGCCGGTACGTCCGGCAGCGCAAATTCGCCTTCGATGATTTCGCGTTTCACCGCCCGCTCGAAAATCTCCGACAGGCACTGCACCTGGGCTTCGGCCAAGGTATTGCCGGCGCTCATGCCGTTGCTCAGGTAGAGGTTTTCGATCAGGTTGGACGGGAAATACACCACCTCACCATCGGACTGACGCACGAACGGCAGCGAGACAATGCCACGGGCCTCGTTGCCGGAGTTGGTGTCGAACAGGTGCGAACCGCGCAGCTCGCCCTCGCGGTTGTAGACTTTCAGGCAGTAGGCATCAAGGATTTCACTCGGCAGCTCATCGTTGGGGCCCGGCTGGAACCAACGCTCGTCCGGGTAATGCACGAACGGCGCGTTGGCCAGGTCCTCGCCCCAGAACTGGTCGTTGTAGAAAAAGTTGCAGTTCAGGCGCTCGATGAACTCACCCAGCGCCGACGCCAGCGCGCCTTCTTTCGTCGCGCCTTTGCCGTTGGTAAAGCACATCGGTGAATGGGCGTCGCGGATATGCAGCGACCACACGTTGGGCACGATATTGCGCCACGAGGCGATCTCGATCTTCATGCCCAGGCCCGCGAGAATCGCCGACATGTTGGCGATGGTCTGCTCCAGCGGCAGGTCCTTGCCGGCAATGTAGGTGCCCGCCTCGGACGTGGAATTGGGCATCAACAACGCCTGGGCATCGGCGTCGAGGTTGTCGACTTCCTCAATCACGAATTCCGGCCCGGCCTGCACCACCTTCTTCACGGTGCAGCGGTCGATGGAACGCAGGATGCCTTGGCGGTCCTTGTCGGAGATGTCTGCGGGCAATTCGACTTGGATCTTGAAAATCTGGTTGTAGCGGTTTTCCGGGTCGACGATGTTGTTCTGCGACAGGCGAATATTCTCGGTGGGAATATTGCGCGTCTGGCAGTACAACTTCACAAAATAAGCCGCACACAACGCCGACGAAGCCAGGAAGTAGTCGAATGGCCCCGGTGCCGAGCCATCGCCCTTGTAGCGGATGGGCTGGTCGGCAATGACCGTGAAGTCATCGAACTTGGCTTCAAGCCGAAGGTTGTCGAGAAAGTTGACCTTAATTTCCATGCGGGCACACCAGAATAACGAGCTAAACAAATTGGCCGCCATTATGAAGCGTTTCGCCGGGAAGTCTCAGGGTTTTGCGTATGGGCTGCCGATCGGTGCTAACGTCCAACCTCTCGCCTTCGCAGCTCCCCTCGTCAACGCCCGATGCACTGCCATAGTAGGAAGCGCGCGGCAGCAATTGCAGCTCAGCTCGGGCAATACGCCAATATGATCATGAGGCTGTTCGCAGCGCGACTACCGTCGTTTGACCACGGGGCAATACATGGCATAATGCCACAATCCAATTTTTCGAATAAAATTATGATTAGTAAAATTGAAGTTGATGACCGAATCATTAACCTGAACCTTGAAGAAAAGGGAATACCAAACATATTCGATATAGATTCAATCTCCTTAATTATCGGAAACAATGGCTCAGGCAAAACGACTATTTTTAAAAAAATAATCGATAAATTCTTACCCTCTTCTCGATTCGGACGATACGCTTGCGAGGTCATGCTTGATTCAAAAAAAGAATTGACATTCGGAGAGATGCGAAACAGATGGGGGGCAATCTACTATTCACCAGTACAACACGGGCGCCGCATACACGCGACCAGAAATTTTGTTGACGTGTCACCTAAGTGGGGCGAATCGATTTCAGCTTTTGATCTTCGTCCTTACACACAAATTCTTAGTGCATTTGATATATCCCCAAAAATCTATGCCAGCAGAGCCATTAACATACGAAACACATGCAAAAATCTTATTGACTTATTATTAGTCAAAGCCGCAATAGATGATGTGCCAATAAAACTCGCAGAGTTATTTCCGGCTCTCTTTAGTTATTTCGACCACCTACTGACACCCAGACAAGTCATGAGCACGGAATTCTCGTCATTTTCGATAAACGATGAACCCGCTGAAGGAGAAGTCAGCAAAAAGCGGATAATTGAAGATTCAGCAGCCATACTCTACCGTGAATTACGGCAGCATGCGAAAAGTGAAGAGTCGTTGTTTGCACTTTTCGCGGTACTTGAGCATCATCTGGCCACTCAAACGCCCGACCATGTATTTCAGCATATCGTTTTCAAAGCTATCGGCATACGGGAAATATCGTTTATCGGAGTTCGCCCAGAAAAAGCAGAACGCCTTTATAATGAAATAAAAGCGATTGATAAATTCCTAACCGCACGTGCCGCACATATAAAACTTGGCAGCAAAGCATATGCCGAGGTTGCTCTGATGCACTATGAAGACGCGTCTACATTAAAAAATTTGGGCATTGACCTTTTTTTCGATGTTGGCTTTCAAAACATGAGCTCCGGGCAATTTGCAGTCGTAGCGCAGCTAGCACTGCTTTCTGAGGCCATCACATCCTATGCAAAGAAAGGGATAGACAAGCTATTGATACTCATTGACGAAGGAGATGCTTTTTTGCATCTTGAATGGCAGCGTCGATATATAAGCCAGCTCAACTCATTATTATCGGATCTAAAAAAACAAAAACAAATCAGCTCCCTCCAGCTAATCATTGCTACCCACTCGCCATTATTGGCCACCGACATCCCTAAACAATTCATCTGTCGAATGGAGTCTTTCGGCGAAAGCGTAACACCGAGCGCATTCGCAGCGCCATTGCACACGTTGCTGAATCAATCATTCGGTGCGAGAACGATAGGGGAGTTTGCGTCCATAAAAATCAGGTGTGCGATTGATGCTATAAAGTCAGGCCAAGCATCCTCCCTGGACAAATTTACAGTTGAGAGCATCGACAACCCAATTATAAAAGCCGAGATATTTCGCATTTCCGAATGCATCAAGGACTAAAATGCTGTTATCAATTAATGCGAACTGGGCGGATGCCGAGGTCGAACATACAGGCCACTTAAAAAAAATAATTCACAACTTTCTTTACTCACAATATAGTATTTGCGGACCAAAAACACCTGCCTATTACTTCGTTCGCGAAGCGCGGAAACTAATTATTTCGCATACATTACTGGATATCTGTAACAGCATAACGATTCTTGATAATCACACCCGACGCCTCGATTCACAGAAAGAGCGACTACTCACAGAACTGCAGAAACTTTTCAACTATGAAAAATTTATCAGCAAGCGTGGAGCATGGAACGCTTATGCTCTATGTAAAAAATCAAGAACCAGAATCTGTCCTTACTGCAATCATGCCTACGCTTTTACTGTAGAATGCAAAGATGGAGCTTTTCGACCTACTCTCGACCATTTTTTCTTAAAAGATCAGTATCCTCATCTCGCACTAACGCTGTACAATCTTGTACCCAGCTGTTCGACTTGCAACTCCAGCCTGAAAGGCCAAGAAAATTTTTACCAAGTCCCTCATCTGAATCCTTTATTCGACAATGAAATTATCGCCTTTCAGCTTTTCAGCACTAAGGATCCATCAGGGCTTCTCGATGATATTTCGCTCAATCTTCAAATGGTAAAATTGGCAGCAACAGCGCCTGCCAGCTGTGTCAAATCCCAAAACTCGCTTAGAACCTTCATTATTAACGAGAGATATGAGGTTCTCTTGATGGAGGCTGTAGATTTTTTTCTAGCTAAAACTGATTACGAAGAGGCAAGGCTGAACACTCAGCTTGGGCTGCAATTTAGCGAGGCATCGCTACTTAGATTTGATCGCGCCAAACACAATAAATACTTGCTAGGCAAACTGTTTGCTGATATCTATGACACCTTTTAACAAGCGTATTATCTCTTGCTAGAAAATTCGAATATACTTATCAGGCTCAATATCTTATATAAAAAACGCGTGTAACTTTTTTCGCGAATGCGCACCGCCTGCTACAAACTTCAGTTGATGGCGTACACTTCACTACTCTTTGAGTAAAATACAATTTAAGCTAGGGCTCTGGCGGCACTTCTTTACAGCCCAACCGCAAAAAGGACTGGCCATGGAACCGATAGCGACGAACGCTGCATTGTTGATCATCGATATGCAAAAAGGTATGGCCGATACCACCCTCGGCCGCCGCAACAACCCAGACGCCGAACTGCGTATACAACAGTTGCTCAACGCTTGGCGCCTGGTCCAACGCCCGATCGTCCATGTGCGGCATATCTCCCGCTCTCCCGCTTCGGTGTTCCGGCCAGGCCAGCCCGGCTGTGAGTTCCAGGATGCGCTGCATCCCCTGGCTCACGAGCATGTGGTGGAGAAAAACGTACCGGATGCGTTCAGCGCCACAGGCCTGGAGCGCTGGCTGCACGTGCGTTCGATCCAGCAGTTGGTGATCGTCGGCGTCATCACCAACAATTCAGTGGAATCAACCGCACGCTCAGGCGGCAACCTGGGGTTCGACGTGATCGTGGCGGCGGATGCTTGTTTTACCTTCGACCAAACCGACTTGTCGGGGCGGCTGTGGGCCGCTGAAGATGTGCATGCGTTGTCGCTGAGTAACTTGGCGATGGACTATGCAAGGGTGCTGAACACCGGGGAAATCTTGGCACGCCAATAACAAGGACGGCAGATATGGTTCAGGGCAAACGCATTGTGGTCATTGGCGCCGGTATCGTGGGGGCTTCACTGGCCTACCACCTGGCCGGCAAGGGTGCGAATGTGACGGTGGTCGATGCCGGCGACGTTGCGTCCGGGGTCACGGCCACGTCATTCGCCTGGATCAACACCACCCACGACGCGCCTGACCCCATTGCCTCTCTGCGCACAGCAGCTATCCACGAATATCACCGCTTGGAACAGGAACTGCCCAGCGTGAACGTTCGTTGGACAGGCGCCCTGTGTTACGACACGAACACCCAACCGGCGATGACTTTACGGGTCACCCGCGAGCGTATTCGCGAGCTTGAACCGCAGTTGAAAAAACCGCCCGAGCACGCGCAGTTCAAAGCCCAAGAAGGCGCGTTGGACGCGGTACACACCACCCAGGCGTTAATAACGGGGGCCCAGGCCCACGGTGCCAAGCTGCTGACGCATACGCCGGTGCTGGGTTTCAAGACTCAGGGCTCAAAGGTCACCGGCATTGAAACCCGTCTAGGCACCATCAATGCTGACCTGGTGGTGCTCGCCGCCGGAACCGGCGCACCAGCGCTAACGAAGCAGCTGGGTTTTCCCTTGCCGATTGACGCCTCCCCCGCGATTTTTATCCGCTACAGCGCCCCGTCCGGCATTGTGCGCACGCTTATTTCCAACCCGGCGATGGAGGTGCGCGAAAGTGCCGAAGGTGCCTGGCTGGCAGCGGAAGACTATCTGGACGATGCCCCGCACAACCAACCGGCCGCTATTGCCATGCGCACCGCCCGCGCCATTGCAGATGAGCTCGAAGGCGTCACGTCTATCGAGCCGCAATTGGCCTGCGTCGGGCTCAGGCCCATGCCGGCAGATGGCATTCCCATCATTGGCGAGTTGCCGGGCCTGAGCGGTGTGTATGTCTGCGCGATGCATCCTGGGGTAACGCTGGCGGCCATCGTCGGGCGGCTGGCCAGTGAAGAGATCATGGATGACAGGCCTTGCCCCGCTCTGGCCGCTTGCAGGCCCCAGCGGTTCTTTCCCCGCTAGGAGCGACTAAAACACCCCGGCATCCTCCAGCATTTGCGGCAACGCCTGCGGCCATACCGTATCGCTCGTTGCGCGCAGCGCCTGTGCCGACCACCAATGATGATCCGCCATCACCTGGGTCTCCTCTACCGTCCACTCGGCCCTGGAAAGCGCGTCGCTGGATGCATGCACAACGAAGTACCGCTCAACCGCCAACACGGTTTCACCGCTAGGTAACATCAAGGGGAAACTACGCTCTGCCACGGATTCCCCGACGCTGCTGACCGTGATCCCGGTCTCTTCGCGCAACTCACGAATCGCGGCACTGTGAAAGGTCTCCCCGGCCTCAACGCCACCGCCCGGTGTGGCCCAGTAATCCTGGCCGGCCAAGGCGCCTTCTTTGTGCACGAAGCGAAACAGCAACACTTGCTGTGCAGGGTTTATGACCAGTAATCGTGCGGCTTTGCGTTCACGCATCTGATTGATTCCTTTCTATGACGGCCGAATTCATCCAGCTCAGAAACGCCCGCAGGCGTGTCGTAAATGCCTCGCCCTCGGCGCTCGGGTTGCGTGCCTCAAACAGGAAATAGGCGATTTGCACGCGCATGGTCGGGTAATGCTGAACAAACAGCCCGACGTACTCTTCCAGGGTTTGCGGCCAGGTTTGCGCATCTTCCGCTCGCAGAGTGTGGGTGGCGCGGATCAAGGCCCGCGACGCTTCCCGCTGCAAGCGATGGCGTACGTGCTCAGTGCTGGCCTGTTCGATACCTACCAGATACCCCGTGAGCGCCTGTTCAAAATCGCCGTTGACCGCCAGGGCGATGGCGCGAGACGGGCGAAACGGTTCGAAGTGCAGCGACAGGTCTTCGCCCCAGAGACAACGGCAATGATGTTTGAGCCAGAAGCCCCAACGGTTTCGGTTCTCGGGCGCCAACACCTGGGCGCGGTGACCGATATCAAAGTCGATCTTGGTGACTTGGGGATGCCGTTGCTCCAACGCGAGTCGGGCCGACTCCAATTGCTCAAGCACGGGCGCATCCGGTGGCTCGACCAGTATCAGGGAAAGGTCAAGATCAGAAATGCCGATCTCACCTTCGCCCCGTGCGATGCTGCCATACAGGTAAATCCCGTGCAGCCCCAGTTCAGGCCGGGACAAGGTAGCGCAGATGTCCGTCAGCAGGGGCTGGAACTCGGGTTGTATAGGCCCATCGGCAACGGTGAGGATATAGCCGTCGACATCAATGCCTGCAGATTTTTGGGTGTTCACGATGCGATCTTGCCGCAGAGCAGATGCAGAGTGGGCATAACGCGATTCCTCATATCGGGCCAGGAAGGATGAGTCATATAGCCGCTGTGGTAAACAGATGCAGGCATAGGTATCTACATAACTTTGTGGGCTGTAGCAGCAGACGCTAACCACGATGCGAAGCGAGCCGCTCTTGATCTGCTTTTGATCTTGATCTTAAGCGCCCCGTCAAACCACGCTGGCCGGAATTCGACAGGGATTTGGGGGGTAAACCGGCAGGGATGCCGGTTTAGCCGCCCCGCGCCATGGATGGCGCGTGGCGGCGGCCCCCCAAATCACTGGCGGATTACGGGCACACCGAGCCTAAGCGAGGTGCCGAGTGGTGGGGCAAGAGCGTTTTGCTTACTTTTGCGCTGTTCAAAAGTGAGCCGCCGTCAGGGCGGAACCCTAGGTGGCCGTTACCTAAATAACGGATATGTACACCGTCCAACTGTGTCGACTGCCAGGCCGCCTTCGCAGGCAAGCCAGCTCCCACATTTGGATTGCGGTGCGTCAGATAGATCAGCGCCAGCTGTGAGACCGTCACGGGTGCAAGCTCCCTCGCCACAGGACAAAATTGTTTAGATACCTGCATATGCAGCGGAACGCCGGATCGAAACACACCTCGAAACGCCCTCCCAGTGAACTTTCTTACAAGCGCCATGCTCCTTTTCTATGCGAAGTCAGCGCGCCCTGAGTCCAGGGTGCAGAACGATAAGGAGCCGCCACCACCATGACTACCCTCCCCACTTACCCCGTCGTCAGGCCCGGGCCGTTGCACGGGACTTTGCTCGCCGGCACCGTGCCGTTGTTTCTCGGAGCCTTGCTCAGTGATATCGCCTACGGCCAGACCTACCAGATCCAATGGGCCAATTTTGCCTCCTGGCTGATCGCAGGAGCCTTGGTGTTCTGTGGTTTTGCCCTGCTGTTTGCGCTGGTCAACCTGGTGCGTGCCGAACGCAAGGCCGGGCGCCCGGTGGCGTACTTCCTGCTGTTGCTGGGCACTTGGGTGCTTGGGTTGGTCAATGCCTTCCAGCATGCCAAGGACGCCTACGCCATGATGCCCACCGGCTTGATGCTGTCGGCGATCGTCACCGTGCTGGCGATTGTCGCCACCTGGATCGGCTTGACCAACCTGCGCTCAGGAGCTGCCCGATGAAACCACTCAACACACTGACCCTGCTCAGCGCCGCCCTGTTGCTGAGTGCCTGCGGCGGCGAAGGTGACAAGACCCAGGCGCGCGGCCCAGACCCCAAGCTGCCTGAGCAACAAAGCAGCCTGTTGCCGAGCATGAAGATTGCCGAGCCCACCCCGTGGGGCGATCAAAAGCCCAAGGTGCCCGAAGGCTACAGCGTGACCGCTATCGCCACTGACCTGGCGATCCCACGCCAGACCCTGGTGCTGCCCAACGGCGATATCCTGGTGGCCGAAGGCCGTGGCGGCAGCGCGGCCAAGCTCAAGCCCAAGGACGTGATCGCCAGTATGATCAAGGCCCAGGGCAACACCCAGGTCAAGGGCGGCAACCGCCTTACGCTGCTGCGTGACGCCGACGGTGACGGCACCTATGAACTCAAGACGGTATTCGCCGACAACCTCAACGCTCCCTACGGGCTGGCATTCGCCGACGGCAAACTGTATGTGGCCAACCAGGATGCACTGGTGCGTTTTGACTACGCCGACGGCCAGACCAAGGCCAGCGCCCCGCCGGTCAAAGTCACCGACCTGCCGGCGCAGATCAACCATCACTGGACCAAGTCATTGGCCGTGAGTGAGGACGGGCGCCAGCTGTATGTGGGCATCGGTTCCAACAGCAACATCACCGAGCGCGGCATGGAAGTGGAGATCGACCGCGCAATGGTCTGGCAGATCGACGCGGCCACCGGCGCGCACAAACCCTACGCCACGGGACTGCGCAACCCGACGGCGCTGACCCTCCAACCGCGTTCCGGGCAACTGTGGACGGTGGTCAACGAGCGCGATGAACTGGGCCCCGACCTGGTGCCGGACTACCTGACGTCGGTGCGTGAAGGTGCCTTCTACGGCTGGCCCTACAGCTACTGGGGCCAGAACGTCGACCCCCGCGCACAACCGCAAAACCCGGCCAAGGTGGCCGCGGCGATCAAGCCCGATTACAGCCTGGGTTCCCACGTGGCCGCGTTGGGCGTGGATTTCTCCATCCCCGCCCTGGGTGAAAAATTCGCTGACGGCGTGTTTGTCGGCGAGCACGGCAGTTGGAACCGTGACGACCCAGTGGGCTACAAAGTGATCTTCGTACCGTTCAGCAACGGCAAACCGGCGGGCGAGCCCATCGACTTTGCCACCGGCTTTCGCGGCGACGACGGCAAAACCCGTGGCCGCCCGGTTGGAGTGACCGTGGATCCCAAAGGCGCGCTGATCATTGCTGACGACTTGGCCAATACTGTTTGGCGAGTCACACGTAACCAATAATCGAGGAACGACGCAACGGGGTAGTGAGACTGATGTATAGGCTGTCTGATCCAACCTGCTGTTCGGCTGTCAGGCTGCCATCGGGCGCACACAAGGTCTGTGCCAGGCGCTGATTCTTTGGGCAATACATAACCAATGTGGGAGCTGGCTTGCCTGCGATTGCGGTGGTTCAGTTAAAGATTCAGTCACTGACCCACCGCCTTCGCGAGCAAGCCCGCTCCCACAAGCCCACCGTCGTATATTTGATACCTAACCGTTACCGCAACACAGCAGCAGCCCCGCTACACGCCTGCCCCGCCCGCTCGCAGATCTCCCACCCGCCACCCAGCGCCTTATAGATCCCAACCACCGCCAAACGCTGTTCCGTGCGCGCTGCGGTCAACGCGCGGCGGCTGGTGAAGTCGGCACGTTCGGCCTCAAGCACATCCAGGTACACGCCCTCGCCTTGCGCAAACCGCTCGCGCGCAAAGCTGGCGGCCTCACGATTGGCGGCCGCCTCCAGCAGCCGCAAGCCCAGGGTGTTGCCGGCCGTGCGGTTGGCCTGGAACGCATCATCGGTTTCCTGCAAGGCCCGCAACACAGTCTGGTCATAAGCGATCAAGGCCGCCTGGGTGCGCGCCTCGCTGGCGGCAATCCGCGCACGTACGCGCCCGGTGTCCAGCAGCGACCAGCGAATAACCGGCGCGATAAAGTTCGACTGCATGCCCGCATCGCCCAGGGCGCTGAGGCTTCCGGCCAGCAAACCGATGGAGCCCTGCACCTGAATGTCCGGATACAAGCCAGCGGTTTCCACGCCGATCTGCGCGGTCGCGGCCGCCAGCGTGCGTTCGGCCGCAGCAATGTCGGCGCGGCGCGCCAGCAAGCCGGCTGGGTCTCCCACCTGCAGCGTGCGCAGGTTCAAGGTTTCACGCCCAGGCCGGGCCTGCGGTGGCTTGAACCCTTGAGGCGCCTGCCCCAACAACACCGTCAACGCGTTGGTTGCCTTGGCGCGACGTCGTTCCAGGTCAGGCGCGACCGCCTCCACATTGCGCAACAAGGCTTCGGCGCGCAGCCGGTCGAATTCGGTGGCGGCGCCGACGCTGACCATCTGCCCCACCAGGCCCAGGCTGTCGCGCTGGCTCTGGCTGATATCCGCAACCACGGCCTGTTCGGCTTCGATGCCTTGCAGGTCAAACCAGGTGGCCGCAACAGTCGCCGCGACGCTCGCTTGCACGTTGCGCAATAACGCCTGACGCGACCCCGCCTCGGCCTGGGCCGCCTCCACCGAGCGACGCACGCGGCCAAACAAGTCGATTTCCCAGGCCGCATCCACCGCCGCGCGGGTGGTTTCAATGGAGCGCTGCTCGCCGAACGGGGTCTCGACCTCGCTGCGCTTGCGGTGCTCGTAGCCCAGGGCGGCGCCGCCGCTGGGCAGGAAGCCTTGGCGGCTTTCACGCAGCAGCGCCTTGGCTTCGTCCAGGCGCGCGGCGGCGATGCCAATGTCGTGGTTGGCCGCCAGTGCCTGCTGGATCAATTGGCTCAGTGCCGGCTCATCAAACACCTGCCACCACTGCACCTCCACCTCGCCCGGACCCAGCCCGGCGATGGGCGCGCCAAAGCTCGTCGCCCGCTGCGCAGCAGGCAGCACCGGCGCGGAATAGTCCGGCCCCACCGAACCGCAACCGGCCAGCAGGGTCAACGACAACACAAAAGCTGGATACGCCTGTTTCATGATGCGCTCTCCTTTAGCTGCACCTTCGGGCTCGCCCCCTGACGCTGCACGCGCAACGCCAGGCTGCGCATCACCACATAGAACACCGGCGTGAGGAACAGGCCGAACAGTGTCACGCCCAACATCCCGGCAAACACCGCCACCCCCATGGCATGGCGCATCTCGGCACCGGCGCCACTGGCAAACACCAGCGGCACCACGCCGGCGATGAACGCCAGAGACGTCATCAAAATAGGCCGCAGGCGCAATTGACACGCGTGGATCACCGCCTCCAAGGGGCTGGCGCCTTCGGCTTCGAGGCTGCGGGCAAACTCGACGATCAGGATGGCGTTCTTCGCCGCCAGGCCCACCAGCACCACCAACCCGATTTGCACGAACACGTTGTTGTCGCCGTCCACCAGCAACACGCCGAGGATTGCGCTGAGCAGGCACATGGGCACGATCAGCAACACCGCCAACGGCAGCAGCCAACTGTTGTACTGCGCGGCGAGGATCAAATACGCCAGTAACACACACAGCGGGAAAATAAACAGGGCCGATGACCCGGCGAGCTTTTGCTGGTAGGTCAGGTCCGTCCATTCATAGGTCACGCCCTCGGGCAGTACCTCCTGGGCCAGACGCTCCATGAGCGCAACCGCCTGCCCGGAACTGACCCCTGGCATCGCGCCGCCAGAGATATCCGCCGACGGATAGCCGTTGTAGTGAATCACCCGGTCAGGCCCCGAGCTCGGCGTGACCGTGACAAACGCCGACAACGGCAGCATGTCCCCAGCGGCGTTGCGCACCTGCAGACGGCCAATGGCTTCGGCCTGCATGCGGTGGTCCGCATCGGCCTGGGCCGTGACTTTGTAGGTGCGGCCAAACCGGTTGAAGTCGTTGACATACAGCGACCCCAGATAGACCTGCAGCGACTCGAACACATCCGCCAGGCGCACGCCCTGGCTCTTGACCTGGGTGCGGTCGATGTCGACATTCAGTTGCGGCGCGTTGACGTCCAGGCTGGTCATCAACCCGGCCACCTGGCCTGACTCGGTGGCTTTGGTCATCAGCATTTGGGTCTGCTGCACCAACGCCTCAAGCCCCACTCCGCCACGGTCTTCGACCTGAAGCTTGAAGCCCCCGGTCACCCCGAGCCCCGGTACCGGCGGCGGTGGGAACACGCCGAGGAAACCGTCGGGAATGCTCGCAAACTTGGCTTGCAGGCGCCCGGCAATAGCGACCGCTGTCATATCCGCCGAGGTGCGTTCTTTGAACGGATCAAGCATGACGAACATCACCGCCGCATTCGGGACGTTGACGAAGCCATTGACCGACAGCCCCGGGAACGCCACCACACTCTCGACCCCCGGCTCGTCCAGGGCGATTTTCGACATTTGCCGCACCACCGCATCGGTACGCTCCAACGAGGCCGCGTTGGGCAGTTGGGCGATGCCGACCAGGTAGTACTTGTCTTGCATCGGCACGAAGCCGGCCGGTACCGCGTTGAAGCCAAACCAGGTCAGCGCGAGCAAGCCGCCGTAGGCCAACAGCGCCACGCCGCGACGGCCGACGACCTTGCGCACGGTGTTGCCATAGGCTTGCGGCGCACGCTGGAACGGCCGGCCCAGCACCTCCAACAGCCGCGTGGCGCGACCGCGCAGGCTACGCGGGTCGGGCACCACGGCGGCATGCCGTGGCCGCAGCAACAGGCCGGCCAGCGCCGGGCTGAGGGTCAAGGAGTTGACCGCCGAGAGGATGGTGGAAATTGCGATGGTCAGCGCAAATTGCCGATAGAACTCGCCTTGCAGGCCACTGAGAAACGCAGTGGGAATGAACACGGCCGCCAGCACCGAGGTGATCGCAATGATAGGGCCAGTAACCTCGCCCATCGCTCGCCGCGCAGCCTGCATCGGCTCCTCGCCGTTCTCGATATGGCGCTCGACGTTCTCCACCACCACAATGGCATCGTCGACCACGATGCCAATCGACAGCACAAGGCCGAACAGCGACAAGGTGTTGAGGGAGAAGCCCATCAGGTGCATGACTGCGAAGGTGCCGATGATCGACACCGGCACGGCCATCAAGGGGATCAGCGACGCGCGCCAGTTGCGCAGGAACACCACCACCACGATCACCACCAGCAGGATCGCTTCCATCAGCGTGATGGCGACCGATTCCAGAGAAGCGCGCACAAACACGGTGGGGTCATAAGCAATCCGCGACACCAGTCCTTCGGGGAAGTTGGTTTGCAGGCGCTGCATGGTATCGCGCACCGACTGCGCCACATCCAGCGCGTTCGCCCCCGGGCTCTGGATGATCTGCAAGGCCACCGCCGGCTCGCCGTCCAACAGGCTGCGCAGCGCGTAGGCATCGGCGCCCATTTCGATACGGGCCACATCGCGCAAACGCGTGACTTGGCCGTTATCGCCGGTGCGGATGATGATGTCACCAAACTGTTCTTCGTCGGTCAGGCGCCCCAGGGTATTGACCGTGACTTGGAAGGCCGCAGTGGAATCCGGCGACTGGCCGACCGATCCGGCAGCCACTTGCACGTTCTGCTCGCGCACGGCAGCAATCACATCGCCGGCGGTCAAGCCACGGGCGGCGATCAGGTCCGGGTCGAGCCACAGGCGCATGCTGTATTCACCCCCGCCCCACACCAGCACATCGTTGATCCCCGGCAGGCGCGACAGCTCGTCGCGCACCTGCAGGTAGGCGTAGTTGGAGATGTACAGCGGGTCATAACGCTGGTCGGGAGACAGCAGGTGGACCACCATGAGGATGTCCGGCGAGGTCTTCTGCGTGACCACGCCCAGGCGCTGCACCTCTTCGGGCAAGCGCGGCAAAGCTCGCGACACACGGTTCTGCACCTGGATCTGGGCCATGTCCGCATTGGTGCCCTGGGCAAAGGTCGCGGTCAGGATCATGCGGCCATCGGTGGCCGACTGCGAGGTCATGTAAAGCATGCCCTCGACCCCGGTGATCACCTGTTCCAGCGGCGCTGCCACTGTCTCGGCAATTACCTGCGGGTTGGCCCCTGGATACGACGCAGTCACTTGCACCGTGGGCGGCGTGACGGCCGGGTATTCGCTCAACGGCAAATGGAAGAAGGCCACGATGCCGCCGATCATCATCAACACCGACAGGACGATGGCGAAGATCGGTCGGTCAATGAAAAAGCGTGGGAAGCTCATTGCACGCCCCCCACCGCCAGCGGCGCCTCAAGCGGCTTACCCTCGATGCTGGCAGCCAGTGGTGTTACCTGCATGCCGGGGCGCACCAGGCCTTTGACGACAATGCGCTCGCCCGGTTGCAGGCCCTGTTCGACGACCCGCAGGCCGTCAACCACCGGGCCCAGTTCGACTGGGCGGTATTCGGTCTTGTCACCCTCACCCACTACCAGCACATAACGGCGGCCCTGGTCGGTGCCGATGGAATGGTCGGCAATCAACACCCGGGGTTGCGCCGCGCCGGTGTCCAGCTTGACCTTGGCAAACAGCCCAGGCGTCAAGCGCCCATCCGGGTTCGCCACCACCGCACGTACGCGCACGGTGCCGGTCTTGCGATCGGCCGAGTTGGCCAGAAAGTCCACGCGCCCTGCCCGTGCATAGGTCGTATCGTTGAGCATCGCCACCATGACCTTGGCAGCGTTTTCGCCCTTGGACCCGGCATGCTGCCGCGTCGCTGCCAACGAATGCAGGTAGGTGCGTTCGTCCACGTCGAAGTACACATGCAAGGGGTCGATGGAGACAATTGTGGTCAGGGGTGTTTCCCCACGTGTGACATAGTTGCCTTCCGTCACCAATGCGCGGTCGATGCGCCCGCTGATAGGCGCGGTGACGCGGGTGTAACTCAGGTCCAGTTGCGCCGTATCCAGCGCAGCCCTGGCCGCCTCAACCTGGGCCCTGCCGGCATTCAACGAGGCAATGGCGGTATCCAGGCGATCACGTGCCACCACCTTCTTGGCGTACAACTGCTCGGCGCGGCCATGCTCGGCCTGGGCCAGTGATGCATTGGCCTCTGCCTCGCGCAAACGCGCCTTGGCGGCGTTCACTGCCGCCTGGAACATGCGCGGATCGATCACAAACAACGGGCTGCCCTTGGCCACGAACTGGCCTTCGGGCACGCTGACACTTTGCAGATAGCCACTGACTCGCGGGCGCAATTGAACCTGGTCGATGGCGGTCAACGAACCGGTGTACTCCACAAACGGCGTCACCGCCCGCGCCACCACCTGGGCCACCGGCACGCCGGGTGGTTGGGCGGCTGCAGCTGGCGGCGCCTTGTCCGAGCATCCGCCCAGCGTTAACGCTACGGCCAACGCCCCGGCAATCAGGCTTACTGGTTTGGTGTACATCGTTCACCCTCCTTGGAATTTTCAAGACAAATCGACACGTGGGGTTTTTATCCGGCTTGCCATACTGGGAAGGTCAAGCGCTATAAAACCGGGGGTGTGTTTTGTCTGAGAAATACTTGGAGGTGAATCAAATGGCGGCCAGCGAGGCTTGGTGGCGCTCGGGGTTACCTGTCGAACGCGGTTGAAGGTGGGAGCTGGCTTGTCGGGTCGCCGCATCGCTGCGAAGGGATCAACCTGGTTTGGCTGATAGACCGAGGTGTCTGCATCGCAGGCAAGCCAGCTCCCACATTTGGATTGAGCGGTGTCAGCCAGGTATCTGTGGGCTCAGGTCCAGGCGACTATCAACAAGCCTGCGCCCAACACCAGGCACAACGGCGAGTAAAAATACGTATCCAGGCGAGCAAACTTCGACCCGCCGACCTTCTTGAAAAACCCCACCAGCTCCGAATCCCCTATAGCTCGGGCAAACATCAGCACGGCAATCGCACTGATGCCCCACTGCAACGCCCCATGGGACACCGGCGAGAAATACAGCCCGGCGCGCAGGCACACCAGCAAGGCAATCGCCACCAGCCCCATCGCCACCAGGAAGGTGCCCAGCGCCGACGGTTTGAACGCCGGCCGGGGCCCGCTGGCAAACTCTCCGGGCAGTTGCGGGATAGCGGCCAGGCTACCGAGCTTGCCACCCGCAGCCCAATACAGATGCACCATGCTGATGAAGGTAAAGACCCCGACGATCCATCGCGCAATCACAAAGCTCATGGCCGGCGCTCCCTAAAAATGTGCGAATGAGGATAGTCGCCCTGAGATTTTTTGCAGGCATTTCGTCGGTCGCTGATGATAAAGTGCCGCCCCATGAAACTCGCCCGTGCCGACCGCTCGCTCATTGCCTGGATGCTCTACTGCTGCGTCCTGTTCAATGTGTTCGCCTGCAGCATTGGGCATGGGCAGATGGTGGGGATGCAGCTCAACGGCATCAGCGGCCAGTTCTGCACGGTCGACCCACGCACCCAGGCGCCGCTGCCCAGCAACTCGACGGACGAGAACCTGCCCACGCTGTCGAAGGCGTTTGGTTGCCCGCTGTGTTCTACCGGCGGCATGGGCCCGGCGCTCAACTCCCACCTGAATGTGGCGGTGCTGCCACAACCCCACGCGCCGCCTGCTGCGGTGGTGCTTGCCGCTGACATTCCTGCCCGCTTCAGCTGGCCTGCGGCTAATCCGCGCGCGCCACCTGCCTTCGCCTGATCCCTGCGCTTTCTGATCTGCATTGCCCCGTTGCCGTAAGGAGTACGGGTGGCTGTGCGTTGTTTTCGAGCCAAGTTTTCAGGATTCAACCATGAAACATTTACCCCTGTTGGCGGGCCTGTTCGGCTGCCTGCCTGTTTGCGCCTCGGCCCTTGAGCTGGCGCCGACCACCATTGATGGCGAGCAAAGTGCCGAGCCAGGCCTGGCCCTGGACCAATCCAGCGGCATGGCCTCGCGCCTGGGCCTGAGCGTGCGGGAAACCCCGGCGTCAGTGGCCATCGCCAACCGCAACGATATCGAGCGCCACGGCGCCAAGACCTTCCGCGATGCGGCCAATACCCTGCCCGGCGTCAACGCCAGCGCGCCGCCCGGGTTTGGCGGTTTTGTCTCGTACCGAGGGTTTACCAGCAGCCAGATCACCCAGATGTTCAACGGCATCAATGTCGCCACCGGCCTGGCGCGGCCGGTGGATGCGTGGATCTACGACCGCGTCGAACTGGTGGGTGGCCCCTCCTCCTTGATCAACGGCGCAGGCTCCGTGGGCGGCTCGCTGAACTACGTGACCAAGCTGGCGACCCGCGAGGAACAGGCCGTCGAAGGCCAACTGAACTATGGCAGCTACGACACCGCTGGCATGGCGTTCGGCCTCAACCATGCGCTGACCGAACCCGGCGCCGAGGTGCAGCATTACGCCCGCCTGGATGTGAGCCGCAACACCAACCACAGCTACATCGACCGCGACCAGCGCGATGCCTGGAGCGTGGCGTTTTCCCTGCTCAGCGACCTCACCCCCAATCTGTCCCACACCCTGGCCCTGGAATATCAGGACGAACATGAAGACAGCCCGTACTGGGGCACGCCTGTGCTCAACCCCAAGGCCGGTGAGCTGAAGATCGACAAGCACAACCGCTTCAATAACTACAACGTCGCCGACGGGCGTTATGAGCAACGCACGATCTGGGCACGTTCAATCATCGACTACCGGATCAACGACAGCACCACGCTGAAAAACACGCTTTACCACCTCGACAGCCAGCGCGACTACCGCAACCTGGAGACTTACCAGTACAACGCCGACAACAGCGCGGTGAACCGCTCGACGGCCTATCAGGTGCGGCATCAGGGCGAGCAGAACGGCAACCAGTTCGAACTGCGCCATGACACCAGCGTGTTCGGCCTTGCCACCACCTGGTCTGGCGGTTTTGAGTACAAGGTCAATAGCACCACCAACAGCCCCTTGAACGTGCCGGGCAAAAGTAGCGTGGATCCGAACCATTACGACCCAGGGCACTTCTATGATATTCCCGGTACCCAGCCGGGTTTCGTCAAGGACAAAACCAACCAGGTGACCACCAAGGCACTGTTTGTGGAGAACCGCCTGGGGCTGACGGACAAGCTCTCGCTGCTGACCGGGCTACGTTATGACGCTATCGACCTGGACGTGACTAACCATCGCACGATCACCGCCACCAACCCGCGGCACTTCAAGCGCAGTTGGGAACCGGTAACGGGCCGGGTGGGCCTGACCTATCAGTTCATCCCGTCTGCCAATGTCTATGTGCAATACAGCACCGCCGTCGAACAGCCCAATACCACTACCCAAGTGTTCGACGTGTCCACCGGCAAGCAATGGGAAATCGGCAGCAAGTTCGATTACCTGGAAGGTCGGGGTTCGGCCACGGTCGCGGCCTACAAGATCGAACGCAAGGACTTTGCCGTCACCGACCCGCTGGACCCGACCAACAGCATCCCGGTGGGCGCGCAGTCGTCCAAGGGCATCGAACTGGCCAGCTCGTTGCGCATCACCCCGAGGCTACTGGCCGAAGGCAACTTCGCCTGGGTGGATGCGCAGTATGATGAGTTCAACGAAAAAACCGCCAGCGGCGCCGTGGTGTCGCGCAAGGGCAATACGCCAACCAACGTGCCCAAGCGCGTGGGCAACCTGTGGCTGACCTACGACTTTGCCGAGGACTGGCAAGGTGGCGTGGAGGCGCGCTACGTCGCCCAGGTGTATGCAGACAATGCCAACACCCAGACCGTGCCGGCGTATACGCTGTTTGGCACGTTCCTGCGCTATAAGCTGGATGCGAACACCTCGGTCACCGGGCGGGTGCGTAACCTGACCAACGAGGTGTATGCCGAGTTTGCCCATGTGTCGCCGGCGTATTATCTGGGGTCACCGAGGACCTTTGAGCTGGCTGTACAAACTCGATTCTAAACCTGCAATACAATCAAACCTGTGGGAGCGGGCTTGCTCGCGAAAGCGGTGTGTCAGGCAATTGATCTGTCACTGACACGCTGCATTCGCGAGCAAGCCCGCTCCCACAGGTTGATATTCACTCGATACAAAGGCTGGCGCTTAGTTGAGGCTCGCCTCGACCTTCTGCGCCACATCGTCCGTCAACCAGGCCTTCCACACCTGTGGATGTTCCTTGAGAAACGCCTGGGCCACTTCCCTAGGGGGCGTGTGACGCTCGCTCATCGTCGCCAAGGCTTTGTTAAGCGGCTCGATGGGAAACTCGACCTTCTCGAAGAACTCGGCAATTTGTGGATGTTCCTGCTGGAACGGCGTCGATACGCCAATGCTCAACTTGGACGCCAACGAGCGTGTTGGCTTAGGGTTCGGGTTGTCGGCATCGGTCAGGGTCTTCCACGCGTCTGCATCAAACGGCGGCTCTTGCAGCTGGATCAATTTGTAGCGCCCCATCAACGGGGTCGGCGACCAGTAGTAGAACAGCACGGGCTTGCCCCGGCGAATCGACGAAGCAATCTCCGCATCCAGCGCCGCGCCCGACCCGCTGCGGAAGTTCACGTAGCTGTCGTCCAGGCCATAAGCCTTGAGCTTCTGTTTGTTGACCACTTCGGAGGTCCAGCCGATGGGGCTGTTGAGAAAGCGCCCGTTGCCTGGGGATTCAGGGTCTTTGAACACGTCCTTGTAACGCGCCAGGTCCTGTACGCTTTTGAGGTCCGGTGCCAGGGGTTTGAGCCCTTTTGACGGGTCACCCTTGACCACGTATTCCGGCACCCACCACCCTTCGGTGGCGCCTTTGACGATATCGCCCAGGCCCGCCACCTTGCCTTCGGCTTCAGCCTTGACCCACACCGGGCTGCGGCCTGCCCACTCCTCGCCGATCACCTGGATATCATTCTTGGCCAGGGCGGTTTCCAGGGTGATGGTGGTGCCCGGCAAGGTGTCGGTGGGCAGGTCATAACCCTTCTCGACGATAAAACGCAGGACTTCTGTGATCAGGCTGCCGCTTTCCCAGTTCAGGTCGGCAAAATGCACCGGTGCCTGGGCAGCCGATACCGGCAATGACAGACTCAGGGTTGTCAGGCCCGCCGCCAACAGTGACTTCAATCCTTTCATGCCTTTGCACCTCGCGTTTTCGCAGTCATGGCGAACGGCTTTGCTGCGAATGCGCGAAGCCTCTGAATAGTTAAGTCAACTCAACTGTAGTAGAGGTTCCAAAAGACAAAGAGGCACAACGTGTTCAGTACCTACTCGCTGGCCTTGAAGGTCACCAGCTCGCCCTTGCGCCATTTGGCGGCTTTGCCCGTCACGGCCTTCAGGGTTTTGGTCAACCCTTCTTGCAATTGCTCATGGGCGGCGAATACCAGCATTACGCTGTGGCCTTCCTTGAACACAATGCCCTGGCCTTCGTTCGATGACACAAAGGCATAGTCGCCGAGGCCGTACACGGTCAACTTGATATCGCGAAACCTCAACTCGAACTTGCCACCCTCGCGGCTGGGCAACACCGACGCGCGAAAATGGTCGCCCACTTTGAGTTCCAGACGCGGCTTGTCATCCACGACCAGCGCCGTTTCGGTATCGATCTCGGCGATATAAATACCTTCCGGCGTCTGTTCAGTGATGTAGACAAACCGAGATTGAAACTGCTTGACCAACTTAGCGCGCAAATCACCCAGCACGAATAACGCGTGCATATCCAGATTACTGACTGCCAAGGAAACGCCCCCACATCAAAAAAGCGCTGGCCGCCGAAGCGCGCAGCACAAAAAAATCGCCGTTACGACACGATCACAGAGTCATTAAAAAACTGAAGAGAACGCGTAAGCCTAGTACAGACATCTGCGGCGGACCTCATGCAAGGTCATCCGGTGGTACAGCAAATCACAGGTTCAACGACCCGAGAATACAGGTCGACCAACTTCAGAGAATAACCCGATTAAAAATGCAGTTTTCCGACACTCAACACAAAAAAATACGCAAGGCATGGAACCAGTCGCGAACTGCCGACGACAATACTAAAACAGCAACAGGGGTCAAAACCACCGCAAATGCTAACCACAGGCCAATAAGATCGATCGACAGGAGCTGAGCATGCAACGACGTCAACACGACGCTACGTCTTTCCACACTCGTTCATCATGTCCAGACGAACGCCAATACTACTGCTTGCTTAACCTTGACGGGTACTCCAATTCAGTGCTGTACCAAGTTGTACCGGCAGGAAAGAACTTTTTTCATATTCTTGAAGTGCCCAGCGGCAGGATCAAGGGTTTTCGCAGCGATCACAACAAGGCCTGCGAACTGGCCAAGACTCTGGAAGCAAAGCTGCACGCTCGTTGCGGTCGGGTCGTTTCGTCACCTGGCTGACTTTACTGCGCCACCGCCCCTCAACAACTGCCATACTGGCCCGTCCATTGAAGTTTGCCCCCTGCGGGTCAGGTTTCATCAACGCAGTTACCTTGAAGGGAAAGCTATACGTGACGGAATTTGATATTGGCGAATTTATTATCCACGGTGATGCGAGGGAAGTAGACGGCGAGTTTCAAGCGGTCATCATCATGCGGGCCAAACCGCCGCTGAACAAGGTCACCGCGCACCAGGTGGAAAAAGACCGCTGGTTCAAAACCGCCGACGCAGCTGCCGTGGCAGGCAAAGAAGCGGCCCAGGCGCTGAAAGCCGCCGTGGATTGCGGCGCACTCAATTCCTGACAATCCGATAGAACTCTGGCGTCCCCTACCCCTCACATGCATGACGATAAGCCCGCATGGAGAACGTTATGGACACCACCCCCCCAACCCTTGAAACCCTGTTCGAACAACTGGGCCTGGATTCCAGCCAGGAAGCTATCGAGCGTTTCACCGCTGAACATCGCCTGCCCGATGATGTAAAACTCATCGACGCGCCGTTCTGGAGCGAACAGCAGGCGAACTTCCTCAGGGAGCAATTGCACGTCGACGCAGAATGGGCGCCCGCAGTGGATGACCTCAATGCACTGCTGCATGAGCCTCCCCACGTGTGATCAATGCAGGCTGTCTGACGCTTCACTGCGCAACAGCGCTTGCCAGGCAGCCTGGCATTCCTGCGCCTCATCCCGGCTGGCGAATGCCGTACCGCGCTGCTCACCGTTGAGCAACACCACCCAGCAGGCTCGCTGGCCCATGGCACGCAGAGTTTCGGGTACGCCACTGCCGATCATCACGGCCACATCGACTTTGTTTTGCATGGAGCTTCTCCGCAGCATTAGTTAGCTGGCTAACAATGTTGGCCATGCTACGGTTTTATTCCAGTTGGAAAAAGCTATCTTCGGAATAGCTTCATTGCATAAACAGCAACAATGTAGAGACCGGGGCGGCCAGTTCGAGAGCCGCCCCCATTCACAGCATCAGGCTTGACGCTGATGCTTGTCGATCTGCTCGTGGCGCTCTTGCGCTTCGATGCAGTACTTGGTGGTGGGGCTGATCAGCAGGCGCTTGAGGCCGATAGGCTCGCCGCTGTCGTCACACCAGCCGAAGGAATCTTCCTTGATGCGCTCCAGGGCGCGCTCAAGTTGCGGCAGCATGCGCTGGTCGCGGTCAATGGCATTCACCAACCAGGTGCGCTCTTCTTCCACGGAAGCCGCGTCAGCCGGGTCGGCCGGGGTGTCCAGGCTTTCAATGGCGATACGGTTCTGCTCAATGCGCTCGTGGTGTTCCACTTTCATGTCTTGCAGCAACTTCTCGAAAAAAGCGTGCTGTTCGGCATTCATGTAGTCATCCGCCGGCATGGCCAGCAACTTTTCCTTTGTCATTGATTTCTCTATAAAAAATACGTGCATTAAGGCGAATAAGGGAGCGTTCCGCAAGGCCTGTGCAGGTCTCGGAAGGGCGCCGTCCATTTCAAGCGCCACCCGGCACTCAATTTACGAGGGGCGGCAGTCTAAGGCCGACTTGAGGGCGCAGCAACTGAAAAGACAGGCATTTTTTCCCGATCAACCCCCAAAAGCACCAGGACGGGCTTGGCGAATGGTCATGGGAGTGCGTTTATAGCAAGAAATTCAGTGTAGTGGAGCTATATAGAAGACAAACGGTTGAAAGGGCCTGCCCCCCCTGTAGGAGCGAGCTTGCTCGCGAAGCATTCAAGGACACCGCGTTCAATCAGATAGCCCGCGTTATCTTTGCAGCTTTCGCGAGCAAGCTCGCTCCTACAGGGGGCAGGTACTCAGCGCTTGAGCTTGCGCTTGTTGCGGTATTGGTCGATCACCACCGCCACCACAATGATCAGGCCCTTGATGATGTCCTGGATATACGCGTCCACCCCGACAAAGGTAAACCCGCTGGCCATCACCCCGAGGATCAGCGCGCCGATCACCGTGCCGGTGATGCGCCCTACTCCGCCGGCCAGGCTGGTACCGCCGATCACTGCGGCGGCAATCGCGTCCAGCTCATAGGACATGCCCATGCCGGCCTGCCCCGTCGCTGCACGTGCCGAGGCCACCACGCCGGCCAGGCCCGCCAGGAGACCAGCGATGCTGTAGACAATGATCAAGTGGCGCTTGACGTTGATCCCCGAGGTACGCGCCGCCTGCATGTTGCCGCCAATGGCATAGGTGTACTTGCCATACTTGGTGTAACGCAGGGCAATGTGGAAGATCACTGCCACCACCAGGAAGATAATCACCGGCATGGCGCCATGGCCGATTGCTGTGTAGGAGTCCGAGAGCATGCTCACCGGCTGGCCTTCGGTGTAGTAGCGCGCCAGGCCACGGGCCGAGACCATCATGCCCAGGGTCGCGATAAACGGCGGGATGCCGGTGACCGCGATAATGCTGCCGTTGATTGCCCCCGCTAAAAGCCCCACGCCCAAGCCCATCGCCACCGGGATCCACACCGGCAAGTCGGTGAGGGACGGAAACACCGCCCGGGAAAAGTCAGAGGTTTGCGCCAGGCTGGCGGCAATCATCGCTGACAACGCCAGTACCGAGCCGGACGACAAGTCGATGCCCGTGGTGATGATCACCTGGGTCACACCGATGGCCAGAAGGCCGATGATCGACACCTGCAGGATCATCAGTACCAGGCGCTGGGAGTTCATCAGAAAGCTCTGGTCGCGCACGATCCAGCCGAACAATTCAAACACCAGGCCGATACCGATCAGCACCAGGAAGATACTCAGCTCGGTGGGCATGCGTCGACGGTTCTTGACCGGTGCGGTTGCCGGCTTGTTGTCTGTTATTGCGTTCATAACCCATCACCTTCTTATTCTGTAGATCAGTGGACTGCGGTCATCCCGGAAGCCAACTGCATGACTTTTTCCTGAGTCGCCTCGGCGCGATCCAGGGTGCCCATCAGCTCACCTTCGTGCATCACCATCACCCGGTCGCTCATGCCGAGCACTTCGGGCAGTTCGGAAGAAATCATGATCACCGCCATGCCTTCGCTGGCGAGGAAGGCGATCAAGCGATAGATCTCGGCCTTGGCGCCCACGTCGATGCCACGCGTTGGTTCATCCAGGATCAGCAAGCGGGGGTTGGTCATCAACCAACGCGCCAGCAAGGCCTTTTGCTGGTTGCCGCCGGACAAGGTGTCGATGCATTGCTCCAGGGACGGAGTTTTCACCCGCAGCTTCTTGCACATGTCTTCACACAGGGCGCGCAAGGCTTTCTGCTGGATAAAGCCGTTGCCCGAATAGTGCGGCAACACCGCCATCTCCATGTTCTCCAGCACCGACAGGCAGGGGAACAGGCCGCTGAGCTTGCGGTCCTCGGTCAACAGCGCAAAGCCTTTCTCGATGGCCATATGCGGGTCGGTAATGCGCACCGCCTTGCCGTCCAGGGTGATTTGCCCGCTGGAGCTTGGGGTGATGCCAAAAATGGTTTCCGCCACGTTGGTGCGCCCGGAGCCCATCAGCCCGGCGATACCGAGGATCTCCCCGGCGTGCAGGTCGAACGATACGTCCTTGAATACGCCGTCCAGGCTCAGGTCGCGCACCGACAGCAGCAGGTCACCAATCGGCGTCTCGCGCACCGGGAACAACTGGCTCAGCTCACGCCCGACCATCATCGAGATCAGGCTGTCGCTGTTCATGCTGTCGGCCCGTTGCAAACCGATGTATTGGCCGTCGCGGAACACCGCCACTTCATCAGCGATGGCAAACACTTCGTTCATCTTGTGGGTGATATAGACGATGCCTTTGCCCTGGGACTTGAGGTCGGCAATGATCGAAAACAGGTGGGCCACTTCCTTGTCGGTAATGGCCGAGGTGGGTTCATCCATGATCAGGATGTCGGAGTCATAGGACACCGCCTTGGCAATCTCGACCATCTGCCGTTCGGCAATGCTCAGGTTGCCGACCTGTTCTTCCGGGTCGAGGTTGATGCGCAGGCGCGCCAGCAACTCGGCAGTGCAGCGGTGCATTTCGCGGTGGTTGACCATGTGCAGGCTGTTGAGCTGTTCGCGGCCGATCCAGATGTTCTCGGCGATGCTCATATGGGGCATCAGGTTGAGTTCCTGGTGGATCATCGCGATCCCGGCCTTTTGCGCGGCCAGCGGCGTTTCAAAGGTGATCGGCTTGCCACGCAGGCGAATCTCGCCGGCGTCGGGCTGGTAGATGCCGGCGATGATCTTCATCAGCGTCGACTTGCCCGCACCGTTCTCGCCCATCAACGCCAGCACGGTGCCGGGGCGCACCCGCAGTTGAACATCGTCCAGGGCCACGACACCGGGAAAGCCTTTGCTGATGTTGAGGATTTCCAGCAGGTAGGGTTCGTCCAGCGCCAGCGCCGGGTGGGCGGCGGGCTGAGACGTGGCGGCTTGAGCAAGCATAGGGAGGTACTCCATCTGCAGGGCGGCCGTGACCGCCCTGCCAGCTTTTGTTGTTATGTCGGGGCTACTTGAAGTCTTTGACGTTGTCCGGGGTGATCAACTGGAACGGGATCACCACGTTCTGCTCGACCGGCTCGTTCTTGGCCATCTTGCGCGCCGCTTCCACCGAACCTACCGCCTGGCCCTTGGCGTCCTGGAAGGCCGACACGGTCATGTCGCCCTTGGTGATCGCGTTCAAGCCATCGGGCGTGCCGTCGACACCGGCAATCAACACGCTGCCTTTTTCCTTGCCGGCCGATCTCAGGGCCATGGACGCACCGATCGCCATCTCATCGTTGTTGGCCAGCACCGCATTGAACTCCCGGCCCTGGGTCAGCCAGTCGTTGACCAGGGTCATGCCTCGGTCACGCAACCAAATGCCGGTTTGCTCCTGCTCGATCTTGATGTCCGGGTACTTGGCCAGCACTTCCTTCACGCCCTTGGTGCGGTTGGTGGTGGAGTTGTTCGCCAGGTCGCCCAACAGGATCACGACCTTGCCCTTGCCGCCGAGCTTTTCCGCGATGTACTGCATTTGCAGGCGCCCGGCCTCGACGTCATCGGAGGTCACGGCTACCACATCCTTGGGCAGGTCTTTCTGGTCTGGGCGACGGTTGACGAACACCAGCGGAATGCCCGCCTTGGTGGCGGCACTGATGATGTTCTTGGTCGACGCGGTATCGACCGGGTTAACGATAATCGCATCGACCTTCTGGCTGATGAAGTTCTCGACCTGGCTCAACTGCTTGACCACATCGGCGCGGGCATCTTCGAACTGCAGTTGCACGCCATCGCCTTTTGGATAGGACTTGGCTTGCTTGTCCATGTCCTCGCGCAGGTAGGTGAGGAAGGTGTCATCGAACGCGGACATCGTCACGCCCACCTTGAGGTCGACGGCGCCGGCAACGCCACTGGCCAGCAGCATGGACAGGGCCAGGGCGGTAAAACGGATCGGGGTCTTCATGAACGGTCTGTCTCCACTTTCTTGTTGGTTTTTTTCGACGTTGCGTTAATCAGGACTCGGCTGTCAGCCGCACCACCGGCGCGCCTGGAATGCAGCACACCAGCGCGCCCTGGTTTTCGACGCACAACACATTCAGGAAGGAGAAGTAGAATGGCCGGGCGCGGGGCAGTCCGCGTGGCGCTTGGAGGGGGCGTAAAACTCGCAGTACAGCGTTGAAGATTTTCATCTGACGGTACCTGGTTGTTTTTGATCTTGTTTTTGTTGAGTCGCCCGTTGGTTCCGGAACGTACTTTATGCAACCTGGAAAAGACTGTATTAGAAAATAATTTCCATATCAACCTGTTTTAGAATTTTATTCTATTTTTGTCGAAACCACCTGCTGGCGCTCGGCGCTCAGGCGTGCGGCGTCCAATATACGGGTGGTTTCCAGGGCGTCATAGGCGTCGACCGGCAGCGGCCCCTGCCCCATCACGGCGGCTTGCAACTGGCGGTAGAACTGGGTCCAGCAGCCCTTCTCGGATGGCACCCGTTCACGCTCCGGCCCTTGTTCAAACCAGCCCCAGCGTCGGTGTTCCTCAGCGCCCCAGTGTTCGCCTTCGGTTTTCGGCGACTTGCCGGCCAGCAGCGCTTCTTCCTGGCCGTCCAGGCCGTCGACGGTGTAGCAACCCAGGCTGCCACTGACGCGAAAGCGCGGCGCCTGGCTGTTCTGCAACGCGTTGCCCCATAGGTGCGAAATCACGCCGTTGGCGTGGGTGAGGGAGACAAAGAAGCCGTGGTCCACGGTGGGATGTTCAGGTGTGTAGTGCAATTGGGCGAATACCCGGTCCACCGGGCCGAACAGTTGCAACGCCTGGTCTACCAGATGGCTGCCCAGGTCGCGCAGCCACCCGCCACCGCTGGCATTGCCGACGGCCTGCGGGCTGTAGCGCTCCACACGGGATTCAAAGCGGGTAATGGTGCCCAGGGCGCCGGCGTCGATCAGTTTGCGCAGGGTCAGGTAATCCGAGTCCCAGCGCCGATTCTGATAAACACTGAGCAACGAGCCCTGGCGCTCGGCAGCGGTAATCAGGGCCTGGGCTTGTTCGGCGTTGGCGGCAAAGGGTTTATCGCTGACCACCGCCACCCCGTGCTCGATGGCTTCCAGCACCAGGGCCGGGCGTCCTTTCAAGGTAGTGGAAATCACCAGGGCATCGACGCCGGCTTCGACGATCTGGCCGATGGAGTCGAAAGCTTTGACACCGGGAAGATCAGTACTCAATTGCTGGCGACGTTCGGGTGAACGCGTCACCACACCGACAAAGGTGGCGCCAGGCAGGGTGGCGATCAGCGGCGCATGAAAAAAGCGCCCACCGTGGCCGTAGCCCACTAGTCCGATTCGCATGCTCAACTCCGGAATTGATTTGGAAACCCAATCAACTGTGGGAGCTGGCTTGCCTGCGATAGCAGTGTGTCAGGCAATGAATTTGTCACTGATAGACCGCTATCGCAGGCAAGCCAGCTCCCACAGTGTTAACCACATTTCTTCAGTGAGTTAGCCGTAGAAGCGCGGGCGATCCGGCAGGCTGACTTTCACAATCTGCCCACTGCCCTGGGCTTCAATGCACGCATCCGCCGCCACCGCCGCCGCAAACCCATCCCAGGCCGACGGCCCGCCGACTTGCCCGGCCAGCACGCTGTCGATAAACGCCTGCAACTCCACGTCATAAGCACCGATAAACCGATCCTTCCAATCCATCAGGATTGCGTTGGACAGCTTCGCCTCGCTGCGCAGTTGCACCTGGGACGGCTCCGGCAACTTGGCGATGCCGCTCTCCCCCACCACTTCACACTGGATGTCGTAGCCGTATTGGCAGTTCACAAACACTTCCACGTCGATACGCGTGCCTTTGGCGGTTTCCAGCAGCACGATCTGCGGGTCACGCAGGTGCGCCAATGCCTTGCTGGTCTTGCGCGGGAACACCACTTGCACGGACACGTAGTCGTCGTTGAGCAGCCAACGCAGCACGTCCAGCTCATGGATCAGGGTGTCGGTGATCGCCATGCCGGTGTTGTAGTTCTCGCCCACCGTGGGGTTGCGGTGCGCGCAGTGCAGCATCAACGGCTCGCCAATCTGGCCGCTGTCGATCACCGCCTTGAGGGCGCGGTAGCCTTGGTCGTACGGGCGCATGAAACCCACCTGGACCAGGCGTTTGCCGTGGGCCACTTCGGCCTCGACAATGTTGCGGCAGCCCTCGGCCGTCACCGCCAGGGGTTTCTCACAGAACACCGGTTTGCCGGCGGCAATCGCGGCCAGCACAAATTCTTCATGGCTCGGCCCCCAGGACGTCACCAGTACCGCCTCGACCTCTGGCGCGTTGATCAACGCATGGCCGTCCGGGTACACCTCGGCGTCGAGCTTCAAGTCGGCAACGACTTGGGCGGCTTGCTCAAGGTTGATATCGGTGACGGCCACCACCTGGCTGTTGAGCAAGGCCTGGCTGCAACGACGAATATGGTCCCGGCCGATGGCGCCCGTACCGATCACTCCAAGCTTCAAAGACATGCAAACACTCCTCTTGTTGTTAGTACTGCCGGGCCTTGGCCAGGTGTTCATTGAGTTTTTTTGCCGCTGCATTCGTGCGTTCACTGGTGGACACTTGCGCCACCCCCACCCGCCACCACGACAGGTAGCCGTGAACCATGGTCTTGGGCAGCACCTTGATATCGATCAGCGTGGAGACGGTTTGGGTGCGGGCATCGGCCAGCGCCGCTTCCAGCTGTTCCAATGTGCTGACCTTATAGGTCTTGCAGCCATAGGCCGCCGCACTCATGGCGAAATCCACCGGCACCAGGCCACCGTCGAGCTTGCCGCTCTCGGGGTTGCGGTAGCGGAACTCGGTGCCGAAGCTGTCCATGCCATTGCCGATCTGCAGGTTGTTGATGCAACCGAACGCCATGTTGTCCAACAGCACCACGTTGATCTTGCGCCGCTCCTGAATCGAGGTGGCCAGCTCCGAGTGCAGCATCATGTAGGAGCCATCGCCGACCAGGGCGTACACCTCCTTGCTTGGCTCCGCCAGCTTCACGCCCAGGGCGGCGTTGATCTCGTAGCCCATGCATGAGTAGCCATACTCGACGTGGTAGGTGTTGACGCCCTTGCTGCGCCAGGCGCGCTGCAAATCGCCGGGCAGGCTGCCAGCAGCGGCGACGATAATTGCGTCATCGGCCAGGCGCGCATTGAGCACGCCGAGCACAGCGCTCTGGGTCAGGCACGAACCGGTCAGCTCGATGAATTCGCGCAGGACGGCACGGTCCAGGTGGTCGTCGACTTCGGGGACGAACTCATCACCCAGGTATTGCACCTGATGCACGCGGTCGACTTCGGCATCGAGTTGCGCCTTGGCGTCGGCGATCTGCTCGCCCCAGCCCGAACGATAATCGCCCAGGGCAGTGGCCAGTGCTTCAAGGGCCACTTTTGCATCGGCCAGCACTTGCACGCCATCCAGTTTCAAGGCATCGGCTGGGCTGATATTGAGGTTGAGAAACTTCACCTCGGGGTGCTTGAACAGCGATTTTGACGAGGTGGTGAAGTCGGTATACCGGGTGCCGATGCCAATGATCAAGTCGGCCTCGGGCGCCAGCAGGTTGGCCGCCAGGCAACCGGTTTCGCCGATGCCGCCGACGTTTAGCGGATGGCTGGACACCACGGCGCTCTTGCCCGCCTGGGTTTCGGCGAAGGGAATATCGAAGCGCTCGGCAAAGGCTTGCAGTGCTTGGTTAGCGCCGGAGTACTTGACCCCGCCGCCGCAGATGATCAGCGGCTTGCGCTTGCCGCCAAACGCCGCCAGCGCGTCGCCGATCATGGAATTGGTGGCCGGGCGTCGGTCGATGCGGTGCACGCGTTTTTGCAGGAAATAGTCGGGGTAGTCCCAGGCTTCGGCTTGTACATCCTGGGGCAAAGCCAGTGTTACCGCGCCGGTTTCGGCCGGGTCGGTCAGCACGCGCATGGCGTGGATCGCCGCGGTCATCAGTTGCTCGGGACGGTTGATGCGGTCCCAGTACTTGCTCACGGAACGGAAGGCGTCGTTGGTGCTGATGCTCAGGTCGTGGAACTGCTCGATCTGCTGCAACACCGGGTCGGGCTGACGGCTGGCGTAGACATCGCCGGGCAGCAACAGCAAGGGGATGCGGTTGGCAGTGGCAGTCGCTGCGGCGGTGAGCATATTGGCCGCGCCCGGCCCGACCGAGGCTGTACACGCATAGATCTTGCGGCGAAGGTGTTGCTTGGCAAACCCGATGGCGGCATGGGCCATGCCTTGCTCATTGCGACCCTGATGCACCACCAGGTCACCGCTGTCCTGCTCCAGGGCCTGGCCGAGGCCCAATACATTGCCATGCCCGAAAATAGTGAATACGCCGGCGACAAACTTGCTCTGTACGCCGTCGACTTCGATGTATTGGTTGTCCAGGAACTTCACCAGGGCCTGGGCCATGGTCAATCTTGTTGTGGTCATGTTCGCACCTTGTATGAATGCAAATCTGTCGATCAGCGGCTATCCAGTGTGGGAGCGGGCTTGCTCGCGAAGGCGGTGTGTCAGTCACCTGATTCATTTGCTGGCCCGCCGCATTCGCGAGCAAGCCCGCTCCCACAGGTTGGCCGGTGTCAGGTCAGGGGCTTTTGCAAATACGCCATGCTGCTGCCCAACGCCTGCTGGATATCCGCCAACCCATGCACGCTTTCGGCAAACGGCTCGAACGACAAGTAGCCGCTGTAACCGGTGCTCAGCAAGGTCTCGATCTGCGCCGCATTGCCGAGGATATCGTCCTCGCCCACCAGCACGCGGTGGCCGTCGCGGATCGAGTCGAGCGGCGCCTCGCGGTCTTCCACGCCCGAGATATGCACCAGGCCGGTCAGTTCCGGGAAGAACTCATGCTCGCCGGCCAGGTGATGGTGGAAGGTGTCGTGTACCACCCGGAATACATCCAGGCCACCGATGGCCTTGATGGCGTCCACTGCCACGCGCTTGCGGCGCAGAGCGGATACCGTAAAGCCCAGGGGCTCGATGAAACCGAGAATCCCGTACTCGCGCAGGATCAACGCCAGCTCGCTCAACGCCGTGCGCAAACCGGCGGCGCGCTGCGCGTCGTTGCGCGTATCGCCAGGCTGATTGAACGGGCACATCACCAAGCCTTCGGCTCCGCACTCACGGGCGTAGGTGGCCAGTTCGATTGCCTGGGCACGGCGCTCGTCGTTCCACACATCAAAGGGGTACAGCGCGTTGATCGACAGCACCTTGATGCCCTGCGCTGCGCACAACTCGCGCACGCCGCTGGCGGGTGTGCCGTATTCGATTTCACGGTTCTTGAGGTCGTTGCGGATCTCAATGGCCTCGCAGTTGAGGGCCGCCGCCAACTGAATAAAATCCGGCAAGGACAGGTTGGGGGCGACCATGCGGTTAAGGGCAAAACGTAGCGGCGACTTCATTGTTTTTGTTCTCCGTCCAACACCGTTTAGAGGTCCAGCAGCCAGCTGTGCTGCGGGTCGTTATGGAAATGCCAGGCGCGCTTGGGGCCGGCCATCACGTTCAGGTAATAAGACTCGTAGCCGTACGGCACGCTGACCGGGTGATAGCCCTTGGGCACCACCACCAGGTCGCTGTTTTCCACGGCCATAGCCTGGTCGATGCTGCGATCGTCGGTGTACACGCGCTGGAATACAAAGCCCTGGGGCGGGTTGATCTGGTGGTAGTAGGTCTCTTCCAGAAAGCTCTGGTGCGGCAGGTCGTCGGTGTCGTGCTTGTGCGGCGGGTAGCTGGAGGAATGCCCCGACGGCGTGCGCACTTCCACCACCAGCAGCGAATGGGCCGGCTCGCTGTCGGGCAGGATGTCGCACACGTAGCGGGTGTTGGCGCCTTTGCCGCGCACACTGCGTTTGCACTGTTCCGGGCGGATCAGGCGCGGGGCAAAACCCGTAGCACCCGGCGCTGCGCAGACGGCAATCTGCACATCGCTCAGGGCCGTGACCCGGGCATCAGTGCCCGGCGGCAAATAGGCGGCGAACGGTGACTTGTCTTCGAACACCGACTGGCGATCACCCAGGTTCTGCCAATTGAAGCCTTCGCCTTCAATATTCACCCGACCGCTGAGCAGCACCAGGCACAGCTCCTGATCACCGGCACTGACCGGCAGGGTTTCGCCCAGGCTCAAACGGTAGGCGGCAAAGCCTACGTACTCCAGGCGCCCCGCTTCCAGCGCCACCATGGTTTGCCCGCGTTTGCTGCTTTTGACCAACAAGCTCATCACTCAAGTCCTCTGGTTGAGAAGCGCACGCAGGGTGTCGTAACCCTTCTTCGCGTAGATATAGCTGGGCGCCACGGCCGGGTCCTGCTCGGCTTCCACCACCAGCCAGCCCTTGTAGTTGGCCGCGAGCAACACATCCAGCAACGGTGCGAAGTCGATATCTCCATCGCCGGGCACGGTAAAGGTGCCGTTGACGATGCAGTCCGGGAAGCTCCACATCTGGTTGCGCGCCAGTTGCACCACGGGTTTGCGTACGTCCTTGAAATGCACATGGCAGACGCGGTCGATATGCTTGCGCAGCACCTCGATGGGTTCACCGCCGCCCATGTAGCAGTGGCCCGAATCGAACAGCAGGCCGACTTCCGGCCCCGTGCGTTTCATCAACTGGTCGATGTCGTCGGGGGATTCGACGTAGGCGCCCATATGGTGGTGGTACGCCAGACGCACGCCCTGGGACAAGGTGAAGCGCGCCAGTTCGGTGAGTTTGTCGGCGTAATCCTGCCAGGCCTGCTCACTGTGAAAACGCGGGCGCTCGATCAGGCGGATGCGCGAGCCCTGGATCGAGTCGGCCACTTCGCCGTATACGAGCACCGAGGCGCCGTTGTGTTTGAGCAGTTCGACATGGCCGGCAATGGCCTCGATTTCTTCAGCCACCGAACGGCGGGCCAGGCGGCTGGAGTACCAACCGGACACCAGCGCCAGGTCATAGGGGCGCAACACGTCAGCGACGCCCTGGGCATCCTTGGGGAATTTGCCGTTGAGCTCAAAACCTTCGTAGCCGATGTCCTTGCCTTCGCTCAGGGCCGTGCTCAGCGGGGTTTCACCGCCGAGGGCCGGGAGGTCGTCGTTGCTCCAGGAGATCGGGTTGATGCCAATTCGGATTGCGGGCATGGCTGCACCTTTATTATTCAAGTCGCTTCTCAACTGTAGGAGCGAGCTTGCTCGCGAAAAACGCAAGGGCAGCGCGTTTCGCCAGAATGCCCGTGTAATCGTTAACGATCTTCGCGAGCAAGCTCGCTCCTACAGGTATCGGTCATGCATCAGGTTCGGGCGTTGAGCCAGGCGTTGATGAGCTGTTCGAAGGTCTGCTGCACCTGCTGGATCAGCGTTTCGTCATCAATCTCCCCCGCCATCCACGCCCGGCTCGGCTCATGGAAGATCGTGCGGCCCACGGCAAACCCACGGCAGGTGCTGCTCTGGCTGGCTTGCTTGAAGCCATCGGCCAGAAACTCAGGCGAAGCATTCAGGCCCAGCAACACCACGCCACGGCAGTAGGGGTCGCGTTCCTGGATCAGTTCGTCGAGCTTTTTCCAGTCTGCGGCCGACTGGGTTTCGATCTTCCACCAGGCCGGGTAGATGCCCAGGTTGTAAAGGCGCTTGAGGCTGCGGTAGAGCACGTCCGGGTAAGTGGACGGGTGATCCTTGGGCGGGATGACTTCCAGCAGCAGTTCGTGGCCACTGACCAGCGACGCCTCGTACACCGCCTTGAGTTGCGCTTCCTGTTCCAGGCGCAGCATCGGCTCGTCATCGGGGTGAAATTGCACCAGGCACTTGATGATGTGCTCCTGGGGCCAGGCAATCAGGTTGCTGCCGATCGAACGCCCGTGCTCGAACGCCAGGGGCCGCGAGTTCTGCACTTCCACCGGGCGGGCGATCCACCAACCGCGACCCGTGGCCGCGTTGAGTGCGTCCTGGCCAAAGCGTTGGTCGGCGAGCAGGCCCACATCGGCCTCGACGCCCTGCTCACTGAGTTTGCGCTCCACGCGTTCGATGGCCTGGATAAACAGCTGCTTGATGTCGCTGATACGCTCAGGGGCCTGGCCGCCTTTTTGCGCCAGTTCCACCAATTGCCAGCGGTGGTCGAAGGCAAACACGAACAGTTGCTTCCAGGCCTTGCGCGGCACCGTGACACGGTGCAGGCGTTGCAGGGTCACGTCCTGATCCGGCCGGGTGATGGGCACCGGGCTGTTGAACAGGTAATCGAGTTCGGCGGGCGTCGGCATCGCCGGCGCACAGGCGTGGCGTGACACCACCAGGCCGCCACAGGCATTGGCCAACTGGCTGCAACGTTCATCGCTGGCGTCATTGATCCAGCCGCTGAGAAAGCCCGACATAAAGGCATCACCGGCGCCCAGCACGTTGAGCACTTCAACGCGCACACCGGGGTAGATCGCCCCGTCTTCCAGGCGCGCGGGAATCGCGCCGTGGATCACCGTGCAGCCCTGGGGGCCGAGCTTAACCACCAGGGTCGCCGGTGTCAGTTCACGCACGGTGCGCAGGGCCGTGAGCAGGTCTTCACTGCCTCCGGCGATGAGAAATTCTTCTTCGGTGCCGACGATCAGGTCAAAGCGCGGCAGGATCTTCTGCACATGCTGGCTGACATTCTGGTCGGCGACAAAACGGGTTTCGCCATCAGCCTTGCCCGCCAGGCCCCACAATACGGGGCGATAGTCGATATCCAGCACGCGCTTGACGTTGTGCTTGGCCGCGTAGTCCAGGGCCTGGAGGCTGGCTTTGTACACGCCGTCGGTGGAGAAATGCGTGCCGGTGATCAACAGCGCCTTGCTGGAGGCAATAAAGGTTTCGCTGATGTCTTCGGCGCGCAGGGCCATGTCGGCGCAGTTTTCGCGGTAGAACACCAGAGGGAAGGTTTCGCGGTCCTTGAGGCCCAGCAAGACTAGGGCGGTGAGGCGCTCCGGGTCGACCTTGATGCCGCTGACATCACAGCCTTCGCGGGCCAGGGATTCCACCAGGAAACGGCCCATATGGTCATCGCCCACCCGGCTCAGCATTGCCGACTTGAGCCCAAGCCTGGCCGTGCCGAAAGCGATATTGGCGGAGGAACCGCCGAGGTACTTGGCGAAGCTGGACACATCCTCAAGCCGCGCACCGACTTGCTGCGCATAGAGGTCGACGCCCAGGCGCCCGAGGCAAATCAGATCCAATTGACGCCCACTGGCAAAACGAGTCTGGCCCATGCTGGCTCCTGTTATTTTTATCAGCCTGCGTTGTGCCGCCGTGGCGACGGCAAACGCTCTTGGTGGGAGCAGACTAGAACGTCCGGAGGCAGCAATCAATATTTATTCCATAATTATTTTATGTGGAATATTTTTTCCAATACTTCAGGATAGAGGCACGCCAGCGCCCGTGCATCGTTTCAGCAGGCCACGCGGGCCGTGATGCCGGGGTATTTTTTTGCGCCTACCCTGTAGACTTGCGCCACCTATCAGCGCATCAGACGAACACGCCAGAAGGATTGCCCATGTCCCGCACCGATCCCGAGACCACCCTGGAAGAAACAGTCGCCAGCCCTCCGGTCAATGCCGAACGCCTGTTGCAGCTGATCACCGACGAATACGAGAGCCTGCCGCGCCAGCTCAAGCGCATCGCCAGCTACATGAGCCAGCAGAGCGACCGGATCATGGTCGACCGCATCAGCGACATCGCCCGGGAATGCGAAGTGCACCCCTCGGCCATCGTGAGGTTTTCCCAGCGTTTCGGCTTCAGTGGGTTCAGTGAGATGCAGGCGCTGTTTCGCGAGGCGTATACCCACAAGACCACACCGGTGCAGAACTACCAGCAGCGCATCCGCAGCATGATCGCCAACAAGTCGCAGAAGGCCAGCGGCGGCGACCTGGCGCGCGAGTGCGTCAACGCTACCCTCTCGGGCATCGAACGCCTGGGGTTGGAGTTGGACGACGCGGCCTTCGAGAAAGCCGTGGACCTGGTGGTCAATGCCGACAACATCTACGTGGTTGGCGTGCGCCGCTCTTTTGCGGTGGCCGACTACCTGGTCTACAACCTGCAGCACACCAACAAGCGCATCCACTTGATCTCGGGGCTAGGTGGCAGTTATCGCGAGCAGATGCGCAGCGTGCGCGCCAATGACCTGGTGATCGCGATCAGTTTTACGCCCTACGGCAAAGAGACCCAGCACTGCCTGCGCATTGCGCAGCATCACCAGGCCAAGACCCTGATCATCACCGACAGCAACCTGTCGCCCCTGGCCAAGCGGGCGAACGCGGTGTTGTTGGTCAATGAAGGTTCTTCGTTTGCTTTCCGCTCGTTGAGCGCCACCCTGTGCCTATGCCAGGCGTTGTTTATTGCGGTGGCGTATCGGTTGGAATTGAAGGTGGATGAAATCCATGAGCAGGTAGGATTCGACGACTGATAAGGCTTGCCCTATCTGCCCTCTGTAGGAGCGAGCTTGCTCGCGAAAAACCACAACGATAACGCGTACTCCCTGAGGGAACGTGGCGCCTGTGAGTTCTTCGCGAGCAAGCTCGCTCCTACAAGGGGGAGCGAGCCAGGAGTGGGTTTAGTGCATGAAAATCGCGATCAGGATGATCACCGGAATCGGCACGCCGAGGAACCACAGCAGTAATGAGCGCATCATGTTCTCCTTGATTTAACGAACGTAGTTTTCGGTTTCGACGTACACCACGGCATCCCGGCGGCGACCGCCGAAGGTGGCGGCGAAGCTGGCGAAGAACGCCCCGATGAGCAGCGCTACAAAGGTCCACAGCGAGGTGTAGGCCGCCACTTTCGCCGCGGTCTCAGCGGCCTGCTTGGCCTTGAGCTTGGCGTCTTCAACGGCTTTGCGCGCATCGCCATACACCTTGTCGATACGGGCTTCGGCATCGGCCTGGCTCAGGTTGGTACGTTGGCTGATCAGTTGGGCCAGATAGGCGCGATCTTCCGCTGCCAGTTGGCCATCGTTGTTCAATGTACGCGCAAGGATGCGACCGACCACGGCATGCGCTGCATCATCGCTGACCGCCGCGGGGCGATCATCGCGAAACAGGCTGTCGACGTAATAACCGAAGTCACCACTGTCGGCACCCTTGGCCGCACTGCCCGCCGCCTGGGTGAGGCCGCTGGCCGCGCCCGAAGCCACACTCGCACCCGCTTTCACGCCGCCGCTGACCACACTGCTGACCGAACCGACCACCAGCATCGCCGTGATCAATGTGGCCACTGCCCACGCCAGGAAACCATGGGCGGTATCGCGAAAGTACACCTCGTCGCCGTGCATATTGGCCCACTTCACTCGCAGCCGACCGGCGATGTAACCGCCCAGGCCAGAAGCGACGATCTGGGTGAACGCCAGCCAGACAATCGTGGAAATGCCAAGGCCCTTGGCGCTGATACCGCTGTCCGCCCACGGCGACACCGCCGAAAAGCCCAGGCCGAAACCCAGCAACACCAGGATCAATGACAAGGCGGCCGCCGCAGCGGCCCCGGCAAAAATCGCCCCCCAGGAAACCCCGGAGAGCGCGCTTGACTCTTGCAGCGTGGATGAGGATGTGATCATTGTTGTTTTGCTCCAGGCACGAAAAATGATGTTACAAGTCTCAAAACGGACAGTGCAGGCAGCGTGCCAGTCGCCGATAAAATTAAATTCCTTTGATTTCAATTACTTATTTAAATTGAACTTAGCCACATCATGCAGGTTGCAATAAACGGCGCTATCAGGCGGGCGTAATGCACTCCCCTGTGGGCTGGCTTGCCTACTATAGCCATAGGTCTCTACACAACTTTGTAGCCTGTAGCAGCCACCGGTAACCACGATGCGAAGCGAGCCGCTCTTGCTCTTGATCTGCTTTTGATCTCAGGCGCCCCGTCAAACCACGCTGGCCGGAATTCGACAGGGATTTGGGGGGTAAACCGGCAGGGATGCCGGTTTAGCCGCCCCGCGCCATGGATGGCGCGTGGCGGCGGCCCCCCAAATCACTGGCGGATTACGGGCACACCGAGCCTAAGCGAGGTGCCGAGTGGTGGGGCAAGAGCCCTTTGGTTACTTTGGGGCTTTTCCAAAGTGACCCGCCGTCAGGGCCATCCCTTTCAAGGTCTTCGGTAAAATCCCCTGAAATTTCATTCAGGGATCCCAAACGATGTGGGCCGATGTTCTAGCGCGTTTCGAGAAAAAAGCACCTGCCAGCGTCATGGCCAAATTGGCGCTGGAGCAAGCTATTGCCCCTGAGTGGGTCGATCAGGTCTTCGAAGAACATCGGCAACGGCAGTATTCTCGTGAACTACTGTTCTCGACCATAATCAAGCTGATGTCCCTTGTTTCATTGGGCTTGAAGCCATCCCTGCACGCCGCTGCACGGCAACTGGAAGATCTCCCTGTCAGCTTGGCGGCGCTTTACGACAAGATCAGTCGTACCGAACCCGCGCTATTGCGTGCTCTGGTCACCGGTTGTGCGCAACGACTGACTCCAACCATCAAAGAACTGGGTTGCACGACGATGCTGCCGGACTGGCAGGTTCGCGTGGTAGACGGCAATCACCTGGCATCCACTGAGAAGCGTCTGGGGGCTTTACGCCAGGAGCGAGGTGCGGCTCGTCCCGGTTTTTCGGTAGTGGTCTACGATCCTGATCTCGATCAGGTCATCGACCTTCAGGCATGTGAGGATGCCTACGCCAGCGAGCGCGTTTGCGTGTTGCCTCTGTTGGCTAATGCTGAACCGGGCCAGGTGTGGCTGGCTGACCGACTCTACTGCACGCTTCCGGTAATGGAAGCTTGTGAGCAGGTCCAGACGTCCTTTGTCATTCGCCAGCAAGCCAAACATCCACGCCTGATTCAAGAGGGTGATTGGCAAGAATCCGTGCCTGTGGAAACAGGCTCTGTGCGTGAGCAGATCATCCAGGTCAGAGGCGGTTACCAATGTCGGCGCGTCGAACTGACGCTTCATTCGCCAACAGACTCGGGTGACAGCAGCTTGATGTTCTGGAGCAACCTGCCTGAAAGCGTCAGCGCTGAGCAGATCGCGCAACTCTATCGCCGCCGCTGGAGCATTGAAGGTATGTTCCAGCGACTGGAAGCGATCCTGGAAAGTGAAATCGAAACTCTCGGCAGCCCAAAGGCCGCCTTGCTCGGGTTCACTACGGCAGTGTTGGCCTACAACGTCCTGGCTGTACTCAAGCGAAGCGTGGAGCAAGCCCATCGGGAGACCCAGCCTGATGGCTGGGAAGCCTCGATCTATCACTTGGCGGTCCAGGTCAGGAGTGGTTATGAGGGAATGCAGATTGCACTGCCCTCGGAATATCTTCCCGCCATCCCTGTGGAAAAGTTGGCCCAGCGTTTGTTGGAGCTGGCCAGAAACATCCAACCCAAACAAGTTGCGAAAAGTCCCCGCGGCCTCAAGGTGCCTAAACCCAAGACATGGGTGCAAGGCAAGGCGGTGAATGCGCATGTTTCAACGGACAGGGTAATCAAGGCTGCCAAAACGAAAAGACCTTGAAAGGGCTGGCCGTCAGGGCGGAACCCTAAGTGGCCGTTACCTAAATAACGGACATGTACCCGGTCCAACTGTGTTGACTGCCAGGCCGCCTTCGCGAGCAAGCCCGCTCCCACAGTTGGATTGGGGGTGTCAGAGGTAGGTAGATGTCGGCTGGTAGGCCGCCATCGCAGGCAAGCCAGCTCCCACAGTGTTCGATGTAGTGTCAGTTTCAGGAAGATGAAGTTTTATTTAGGAAACATTCAGCAACTTCTTGGCAAAATGTCGCCACTTCTAGTGTGAACGCTCACCAGGTAATCCTATGACCCGCATTTTGACCATCGAGGATGACGCCGTAACGGCCCGCGAGATTGTCGCCGAGCTGAGTAGCCATGGACTGGACGTAGATTGGGTGGACAACGGCCGCGAGGGCCTGGTCCGCGCCGTGAGTGGTGATTACGACCTGATCACCCTCGACCGTATGCTGCCCGAACTCGATGGCCTGGCCATCGTCACCACGTTGCGCACCATTGGGGTGTCTACGCCGATCCTGATGATCAGCGCCCTCTCCGATGTCGACGAGCGCGTGCGCGGCCTACGTGCCGGCGGCGATGACTACCTGACCAAGCCGTTCGCCTCGGATGAAATGGCCGCCCGTGTCGAAGTGCTGCTGCGGCGTAAAAGCACGGTCCAGGAGTTCGAAACCGCCCTGCGCGTGGCCGACCTGGAACTGAACCTGATCAGCCGCGAAGCCAGCCGTGCCGACCAGCCGCTGACCCTGCTGCCCACCGAATACAAATTGCTTGAATTCCTGATGCGCAATACTGGGCAGATCCTGTCACGGATGATGATTTTCGAGGAAGTCTGGGGCTATCACTTCGACCCCGGCACCAACCTGATCGACGTGCACATTGGCCGTCTGCGCAAAAAAATCGACCCACCGGGCCTCACGCCGCTGATCCGCACGGTACGAGGCTCGGGTTATGTCATTGCTGAACCCCTCTAAAGGCTGGCGCTCTTCCAGCAGCCGCTTGCTGGCGCTGTACAGTTCGTTGTTCGTGGCCTGGAGCTGCATCCTCATGGGGGTGCTGTACTACGAGGTGTCGGGCTACCTCAGCGACTTGTCGCGCCATTCCCTGCTGCAACGCCAGCACCTGTTCCAGCGTTTCGACGGCGAAGAGCTGGTGGAAGCGCTCACCACCAGCATGACCTTCGACATGAAGGGCGTGGACGCCTATGGCCTGTTCGATGAGCAATTTCGCCCCTTGAGCGGGCCGATCCGCGCCGTACCACCCGATCTGCCGCTGGACGGAAAAATCCACGCCCTGACCAATTGCGTGCAATCCGATGACCCCAAACTGCCCAAGGACAGTTGCGACGCGGTGGCGACCCACACCGAAGACGGTCGTTGGCTGGTATTGGTGCGCGCCAACGGCTCGTTGTTCGGGGTCACGCGGATCATCTGGCACGCCCTGCTGTGGGCGCTCTCTTTGACCATCATCCCCGGCGCTGCCGGCTGGCACCTGCTGCGCCGTCGCCCGTTGCGGCGCATTCGCGGGATCCAGGCCAGCGCCGAGGCCATCGTCGCCGGCGACCTCACGCACCGCCTGCCGCTGTCCGACCGACGCGACGAACTGGACATGCTCGCGGCCATCGTCAATGCCATGCTCGACCGCATCGAAAAACTGATGAACGAGGTCAAGGGCGTGTGCGACAACATCGCCCACGACCTGCGCACCCCGCTCACCCGCTTGCGCGCCCAGCTGTACCGCATCAAACAACAAGCCGAAGAAGACTCGGCCCACGCGGTAAAACTCGATGACGCCATCGCCGAAACCGACACGCTGATGGCGCGCTTTCGCGGGCTGCTGCGCATCTCGGAACTGGAAGACCACCAGCGCCGCTCGGGCTTCCTGATGCTAGACCCGCTGCCGTTGCTGCGCGAGCTGCATGACTTCTACCTGCCCCTGGCCGAAGAAGGCGAATTGGAGCTGGTGTTACAGGCGCCTGACTCACTGCCATGGATTACCGGTGACCGTGCGCTGCTATTCGAAGCCCTGGCCAACCTGCTGAGTAATTCGATCAAGTTCACCCCACCCAAGGGCAAGGTGATCCTGCGGGCAGTCAACGACCTGGGCAGTACGCGCATCGAAGTGCTCGACTCCGGGCCAGGCATTCCAGCCGCCGAGCGCGCGTCGGTGTTCCAGCGTTTCTATCGGGTCGATGAGAGTGATCAGCAAGGCGGGTTTGGTTTGGGACTGTCGATTGTGGCGGCGATCATCAACTTGCATGGCTTCAAGCTGGAAGTCGGCACCAGTGAGCTGGGCGGCGCCCGCTTGGTGCTCGAATGCCGCCAGCAACTGATGCCGGAATAGAACCCTAACGCAATGTAGGAGCGAGCTTGCTCGCGAAAAACTCACGGGCGCCGCGTTTATTCAGCAAGCGCGCGTTATCGTTGGCGTTTTTCGCGAGCAAGCTCGCTCCTACATAGGTGATGAGTATCAAGGCATCTGGCGCTATAACACGCTGCCCATGGCCTTGATCAACGCCGGGTCACGCGCATAAATATCCGGCGCGTACACCAACTCGCCCTGGCGATCCACTTCCACGGTCCAATACCCCAACAGCACCGGTACCGGCGTGGCCAGCCTGAACTCATGGGTTTCGCCGGTCGCCAGCAGCTCATCGGTGCGGGTGCGTTCGGCCGGTGTTACCAGCAGGTCGCGCAATAACAACGGTTGCTCGACCCGCACGCATCCCGAACTGAACGCCCGCGGGCCCTTGGTGAACAAGGGTTGGCTGGGGGTGTCGTGCAGGTACACCGAATACGGGTTGGGAAAGCGCATCACAATCTTGCCCAACGGGTTACGCGGGCCGGCCTGCTGGCGCAGCAGGATATTGCCCGGGCGTGCCCAGTCGACCTGGTCGGGGGTCAACGGATGCCCTTCGGCGTCGAGCACTTGCAGGTTTTGCTGGCGCAGGTATTCAGGATTGAGACGGATGGCCGGCAGTTTGTCCTCGCGCATGATGGTCGGCGGGATGGTCCAGGTGGGGTTGAGGGTCAGCCGGGTGATGCGCGACTTGAGCAACGGCGTCTGGCGTTCGGCACGGCCTACTTGCAGACGGGTTTGCCACACCGGGATGCCGCTCTGGTACACGCTCAGTTGCGCAGCGGCCACATTGACCACGACGCCTTCAGGCTCCAGGTCCTGGGCCAGCCAGCGGAAACGCTCCAGGTTGATGCGCAGCTGTTCACGACGCATCGTCGGGCTGATATTGAGTTCGGCCACGGTGCCGGCACCGATCACACCGTCGGCCTGCAACGAGTGGCTGAGCTGGAAGGCCTTCACCGCCTTGACCAGTTCGCCCTGATATTGCTTGCCGTTGCCGCTGGGCAACTGGGCCAGGTAGCCACCGCTGTGCAGGCGCCGCGCCAACTCCGGCACGCGGGGGTCGTTCATCCCCGGGCGCAACAGCGCGCCCTCGGCGATCGGGTCCCACTGGGGCAGCGGTTGCTGGCGCACGCCGGCATAGGCATTGCGCAGGCTGCGGTACAAATCGGCGCTGGGCCGCGCCTGGTCGAAGGCTTGGGCCATGTCGTGCAGGCCGGTGGCGGCGAACGCCAGTACCTCGGTATTCGGGTCGCCACTGGGTGGCTGGGAGTGCCAGAGGGGCTCAAAACGCGATTGCTGCAGGCGCCCGTAGTGCAAATCCTGCAGGGCTTGCAGGTACTGCTGGCTGTTGGCGATATCGCTGCACAGTACGTTGGCCGTTGCATCCGTCGCAGGCAAGCTATAGTGGGTGGGGTCCAGGCCATCGTCGGCAAGCATCAGCAACTGGGCATGCAAGGCTTGCCGGCGTTCGTCAGCCGCCCATAGCGGGGCATCGCCCTGCTGCTGGTAAAAGGCTTGCAGGCGCGCCAACGCGGCGGCATCGATACGCGGTGCAAGCTGCGGGCAGACACTGGTCAACTGCGCCAAGGCCTGTTGCAGCGGCGCCAGCGCGACCGGCGCGGGGGTGGTGACGGGCAAGGGTTCAACCGGCAGCGTTTGGGCTGTAGCGACCAATGGTGCAACGAGCAGGCAAATGCTCAAGTAACATGCGTGTTTTTTGAACAATTGACTTAGCTCCACTCCACAGCGGGGACTCGACTGTAGATGCTGACTTTTATACGCAGGCGCAGGCTAACCAGCCTGGGCTTGATCACCGGGTGCCTGGCTTTATTGAGCAATGTTGCGCTCGCCGCCAATGGCCCCTCTCCTTCCCTGTATAGCAGCCTGGCGCGCTCGGCTCCAGAACTCAATCCCACCGTGCTCAAAAGCGCCTTGAGCGCCGTGCAGTGCGCGGTCAATAACGGCGAGGAACGTTCCGATCGCCTAGCGGTTATTGACTACTCCCAGCCCTCGACCGCCCGTCGCCTGTGGATCTTCGACCTGCGCAAAAAGACCCTGGTTTTGCGCGACCTGGTGGCCCATGGCGCCAAGTCCGGGGAAAACTTCGCCACCCAGTTCTCCAACCTTGAAGGCAGCCATCAGTCGAGCCTGGGGTTGTTCCGCACCCAGGAAAGCTACCTGGGCGCCCATGGTTACTCGTTGCGCATGGACGGTTTGGAGCCCGGCTTCAATGACCAGGCCCGCGACCGCGCCATCGTGATTCATGCCGCCGACTACGTCAGCCCGTTGTGGAGCAAGCGCGAAGGCCGTATCGGCCGCAGCCAGGGTTGCCCAGCCGTGCGCCCGCAAGTTGCCCGTCAAGTGGTGGACAAGCTCAAGGACGGGCAGTTCATGTTTTCGTGGTACCCCGACCAGCGCTGGCTGAAGTCATCGACCTACCTCAATTGCAAACCCCAACAGGTGGCGAGTAGTCGTACAATCCGTGGCGGATAGCCTGTCCCCATAGATAAAAGAGAGCGTCGCATGCTTCTACACACCTCCACCTGGATCGAAATCGGGCAGTTCCTGGAACGCAGCCGCACGGTGGTGATTCCCATCGGCTCCAACGAGCAACATGGCCCCACCGGCCTGTTGGGCACTGACTGGATGTGCCCGGAGATCATCGCCCACCACGCCCAGAAGCACGCTGACATCCTCGTCGGCCCGACCTTCAATATCGGCATGGCCCAACACCACCTGGGCTTTCCCGGCACCATCTCCCTGCGCCCTTCCACCTTTATCGATGCGATTGGCGACTGGGTGCGCTCGCTGGCCGGGCATGGTTTCGAAAAGATCCTGTTCCTCAACGGCCACGGCGGCAATATCGCCACGATTGAAGCGGCGTTCTCAGAGCTGTACGCCGAAGCCAGCTTCGCCCGCCGCCCGGCCGGTTTCGCGCTGAAGCTGGTGAACTGGTGGGACCTGGAGGGCGTCACTGACCTGGCCCAGCGTCAATTCCCGGTCGGGCATGGCAGCCACGCCACGCCGTCGGAAATTGCCGTGACGCAGTGGGCGTATCCGGACTCGATCAAGTCTGCCGAGTACTCACCGCAAATCGCCAACACCGGCCCGATCCGCGAAGCGCTGGACTTCCGTGCGCGCTTCCCTGACGGCCGCATGGGCTCGGACCCGGCGTTGGCCACCGTGGAGAAAGGCGGTGAGTTGGTGGCGTTGGCGGCGCAAGGGCTGGTCAAGACTGTCGACAGCTTCAGCAACGAAGCCAAACCCTGATCCAAATGAGGCCAATACCCCACCCTGTAGGAGCGAGCTTGCTCGCGAAAAACTCACAGGCGCCGCGTTTATTCAGGAAGCCCGCGTTATCGTTGACGTTTTTCGCGAGCAAGCTCGCTCCTACAGGGTGGGTTTGTGTTGTATGTGCGGGTTTATTTGCAATCCTGCGCGGCCTGCTCAAGCCGCGATGGCTTGATTGCCGAAGCCAACGGCTTGCGCTCATACAGGAACACCTTGGTGCCGTCCTGGGACTTGTAGGCCTCCAGCACATCATCGGCGGCAATCTTGCTGGTCAACAGCACCTTGGCGTGACGCGAGTTCTGGGTGACGGTCGAGGTGATGCCGTGCTTTTCCAGCTTGGGCAGCACGCATTGCACATAGCCGTCGGGGGTTTTATCGGTTTGCAGGGTCAGCGATGGGGCATTGGGCGCCGTGATACAGCCGGTCAGCAATAACGAAGCACAAGCCAGGGCCGGGGCGAAGAAAGAGCGCATATACATTCCTGAAAATAACCAATAGGGTTCACAACCATTCGCGGGTCAACCTGCGCGAACCAGGGCCTTGAGCGACGCATCGAACTGCCTCAGGGCATCTTGCTGTACATCGCGTTGTTGCTCGATCAGTGCAGCAATCTCTGGCGCCGCCTTGTCGTGCACCCACACGGACGGCACGTGCTTGTCCACCGAGCCTTCGGCCTTGGCGATAAACTGCAGGTTCGCATCAAAGAAGCGTGCGACAAAGCGTGCTTCGACCCGGTCATTACGCTGGGTCAGCAATTGGTTATGGGTATCGAGCACCACCACCACATCCGGGTGCGCCTGCACCAGGGCATTCAGGCTGCTATAGACCGTCACCGAGACAAAAGTGCCCTGCAACGAGTGCATCAACCAGTCGATCGCCAGTTCCGGGTCGGAGCTGTTGACGAACGCCTCGCGTATCCGCCCATCCAGCGCGTCCTTGGCGCCGTTCAGTGCCATGGCGTGGTAGCGTTCAAGGTAGCTGAGGTTGTCGCGGGTGTTTTCACTGAACAACACCCCCACCGACTGGCCACGCTGCAGGGAGTCTACGCTACCCACCAGTGGCAGCAAATGGCCTGTACGCACTTCATCGGCCATCGCCGGGGTGGTCATGACTGCGGTGCCCAGCATCAGGGCCATCAAAGCCAACTGGATAATCGTCCTCATCGCGCATTTTCCTTGGGCTGCGTCTCGATGTGCAGATTCTGCGCGTTTGGCGAAAAAACAGAACTTGTGATCCTTGATGGTGACTATCATTTGAACCGATAGTGTCAGGCCGCCCATAAAATCTATAAGGACCCCGCCATGAAGCCCTACCAGAAAATCTTCGATCGTATCCGCGAGGCAGTACTGCCAGAGTTTCGCGAGCGAGTCGCCGACTACCTGGTCGAGTACGAAACCGTGTTGCTGGACTCAGACGCCGACGCCGCGCAAAGCAGCGCCAGCGCCCATCAACTGCGCGGCTACTTGCGCGGCTTGAACACCATGCGCGTGCTGGGCATGGCCGATTGGGAAGACCTCGACCGGCGGGTTGCCCAGCAGGCAGAGTTAAAGCGCGGGGCGTCGCAGCTCGACCCACTCGCGCACTGACGGCCGCTGCCACTGGCGCTGCGCGTAGGCCACCAACTGCGCCGGCACAGCGTCACCGTTGAGGATCAGGCGATTGAGCATCACCGCCAGGTCCACATCGGCAATCGACCACTGGCCGCACAGGTACTCGCGGTTATCCGCCAGCAAGGCTTGCGCGGCGCTGACCAACTTGGACGCGGCGGCTTGAGCCTCTGCTGACAATGGCGGCCTCTTCTGCCCGCAGAACACCACCAGGGTCGAGCGCTCCTGGCGAATCGGCAGCAAGTCGCTGCGCAGCCACGCCTGGACCTGTCGCGCCCTCGCCCGCTGCTGCACATCCGCCGGGTACAGGCTGGTTTCGGGGTAGGCCTGGTCCGGTACTCGGTGATGGCCGAAGACTCCGACAGCGCAAAGTCGCCGTCCACCAGGGTCGGCACGCGCTGGGTCATGGAGCGCTGGGCGTAATCTGCCGTCTGGTTTTGCCCGGCATCGAGGTCCAGGGTGAGGGTCTCGAACGCCAGGCCTTTTTCGCGCAAGGCGACAAACACCGACATGGCATAGGGGCTGGTAAACAGCGAATCAACGTAGAGGTGCAGCGGGCCTTGGCTCATGGGCAATCTCCTGGGGTGAGCCATCACGCTACGAGATCCGGGCCGATAAAGACCATGCAGGGTTTTTATGGGGGCATTCCTGGCGGGAATAGCGCGGGTAGTGGCAATATTATGGCTACCGCTGATTTTCAAGGAAGGAACAGCACATGAAACAAGCAGTTGTGGTTATCCACGGTATCGGCGAGCAGCGCCCAATGGACACCTTGCGCGGCTTTGTCGAAGCGATGATCCCCACGGACACCCCCGAGGGCAAACCTCTGTACTGGAGCAAGCCGGATCGGCTGTCGCGCAACTTCGACCTGCGCGTACTGAAGTCCTCGGGCCGCACCTCGACGGATTTCTATGAGTACTACTGGGCCCACAAGATGCAGGGCACCAAGCTCGGCCATCTGCTGGGCTGGCTGTGGGACATCTTCAAGCGCCCGCGGCGCGACATTCCCGACGCTATCGTGCCGATCTGGCGCAGCACGCGCTGGACGGTGCTGGTATTACTGCTATTGATTGCCAGCGGCGCACTGGCCGCAGCCTGGGGTCAGTTGCCCGTCAACGACAACCCCTTCGCGCTGATCCCCCTGCTGCTCGCGGCCATGGGACTCGGGCTGCGCTATTCGGCGCTGGCGTACCTGGGAGACGCCGCACGCTACCTCAGCCCCAACCCGCAGAACGTGATGGTGCGCGAGCAGATCCGCGCCGATGGTGTAGACCTGCTGCGCGCCCTGCACAATCAGGGTGACTACGAGCGCATCATCGTCGTGGGCCACAGTTTGGGCAGCGTGATTGCCTACGACATCGTCGGCTACCTCTGGCACGAATACCACGACCAACTGACCCAACTGAACCCCAGCAACCGTGAGCTGGCGGCCCGTTTTGCCAACCGCGAACCGCTGCAACCGGTGGTCAAGGAGGCCCTGCCCGCAGCCGGCGCCTTGCTGGACGGCAGCCTGGGCAGCCTGATGAATTTTCGTCAGCAACAGGCCGAGGCGTTTGTCGAACAGCGCGGCCTGGGCAACCTGTGGCGCATCACCGACCTGGTCACCGTCGGCAGCCCAATGGCCCACGCCAGCCTGTTGCTGGGCCGCAGCGTCAGTGACTTCCAGCAGCGCATGGAGCGCCGCGAAGCCCCAGCCTGCCCGCCTACCCCAGACGCCCAAGGCTACGGCTACAACGCCCGCCAACCGCTGATGCTCGGCCAAAAGCCCTTCACTCCGCACTACCTGCACCACGCCGCAGCCTTTGCCGTCACGCGCTGGACCAACCTGTACTTCCCCGCCCCCTTCGGCGTATTCGGCGACATCGTCGGCGGCCCGGTCAAGCCGGTGATGGGCGGCGGCGTGCTGGACTTGCCGGTGACCGTGGGCAATGGCAAAGGCTGGCTGGCCAGATCCTGGCTCAGCCACACCCATTACTGGAGCGAACGCGGCGGTACACAGGGTTACCTCAGTGCACTGGGCAAGGATGAACAGGCGATCACCCAAGGCCCGCGCCCTTCGGCCACTGAAGCGTTGCGGTGGGCGATTGACCTTAAGGGGGTGCGGCGGTTTCGACGTACGAAGGTAGAGCAGCGGGCGGCGGCGGCAGAAGCCTGAGAGTCCCCCTATCAGTCCTCTTGCACTGACAGGAGAACCGTCAACAACGCCCCCACCCCTAAACTTAAAGCGAGTAAAGCTACGCCCTGCGTGCCAAGAGGAATGAGCAATGACGCCAACGTTCCGAACAGCAGGGCTACCAGTTGTTGTAAAAAACTGAACAGCATCATTGACTCCATTCCAGGGTGTTTTTTTACTGCAAGAGACGCGACACAGGGATACATCATTGCCTGGGCATACCAGGCTGCAAAATATGCCAGAACCGTAAATTGGCGATCCAAATATCCAAAAGTTGTAAATAGAAATACTGACGTCGCTACAACCAACACACTACTACCTGTGATTGAAACTGCATAAACACTCATAAAATTCAATGCATACCTTACAGTCAGCGCCCCCGAAAAATAGGCGAGCCCTAGCCATACTCCGAGCATTCCGTATTGCACACTTCCCCACCCCAAAAGCACGCCAAAGACAAAGACGCCCACACCTTGATATACGACAAACACCCCATAGCTACATCCACCGACTATGACCGGCAAATAAAAGCTGGGCCGACTGATGATGGCTGCATACCCTGAACAGCTGACTCGACGCGTTCTATCCATGTCCAGAACCGACAAAATCCCTGCTGCCAGCAGCACAAGGACAAGGGTTATAACTGAGCCAAAAGCCATGATCACTGCCACTACTTCCCAGCGAAAAAAAGAAACTAAAAAGCCGCCTGCGAGTTGTCCTACCACCAAGGCAAAAACAAATGAATAAGATAAAAAAGACAACTGCTTCGCCAGGCGTGCTCCCGAGTAGATTTCGGTTAACAATGCGCGCCCAATTAAGGCTGCTCCACCACCAATGCCTTGGAGCAGCCTGGAAAGATAAAAACCATCATTATCATGGACCCATATAGATAAAATACTTCCGCTAAAGAAGACGCCACAAAACCCCAGCAGAACGACTGACCGGCCAAAAAATCGAATAAGTTGTACGGCAAAAACCAACGGAACTGCGGTACCGCCTAAATAGATTAGTAAGGCAGTGTAGCCTTCGGCATCACTCATACCGAAAGCATCAACAATATCAGGCGTGACGGGCAAATAAAGCGTCACGCCCAACTGAGCCATCATGGTAGTACTACAGGCTAAAGTCAGCACCCTTACATTCGACTGCACGTGCCCCCCACCAAACTTAGTTAACTTGGCAGCGATGTTTTAACACGCGAGAGCATTTTACAAGCAGACAAAGTATGGGATTAGCCCCAAAACTTTGTAGGCTATTTCCTCAGGTAACAATGACTACGGTTTAGCTCCATACTAGCCAACGCAACACATCGGGGACCCGTTAAAGGCGCTTGAGCAAGCGCCCCCTCCTGTACCTACCCCGCAAACCCACCCTCATCCAAAAAAACCTGTTCCGCAGCGGTGGTCTTCCTCCCCAACACCCCATTGCGATGCGGAAACCGCCCGAACCGCTCGATGATATCGGCATGCTCCTTGGCCCAGTGGTAAGTGCTGGCATCCAACTGCTGGTTCAGGGTAAGGGAGCGTTGCTGGTCCTGCGGGTCTTCCGAATGTTCAAAAGGCAAATAGCAGAACGCACGTAACTGAGGTTCAACCTGTTGATCCAACCCCGCGTCCACCATCTTTCGCGCATACAACCGGGCCAGCGGGTCGGTGGCGAACATGTGCGCAGTGCCGCGAAAGGCGTTGCGCGGGTACTGGTCCAGCAGGATCAGTAGCGCCAGCGCGCCATCCGCCGTGGTCAACCAGTCTTCGAGTTCACGCCGCGCCGCCTGCATATGGGTGGCGTGGAAGCTGTCACGAAAGGCTGTATCGAACGCCTCGTCCTTGGCGAACCAGCGCTTGGGCCCCGCCTGTTTCCAGAACGCGATTACGGCTTCGGCCGATTGAGGGGTCATGCTTACCTCGCTTAATGTTATAGAATAACGTCAATATTGTGCCTGCGTGTGATCCTCAACTTATGACTGACGCTATGACTTTACGCAAACGCCTGTTGTCCATCGACGCCCTGCGCGGCCTGGTGATCCTGTTTATGTTGCTGGACCACGTGCGTGAAACCTTCTTGCTGCACCGCCAGGTCAGCGACCCCATGAGCATCGACAGCACCGAGCCTGCGTTGTTTTTCAGCCGCACCCTGGCCCACTTGTGCGCGCCGGTGTTTGTGCTGCTCACCGGATTGTCGGCGTGGCTGTACGGCCAGAAATATCAGGGCCGTCGCGACGTGTCGGCATTCTTGTTCAAGCGCGGGCTGTTCCTGGTGGTGCTGGAGTTCACTCTGGTCAACTTCGCGTGGACCTTCCAACTGCCGCCCAGCGTGATCTATATGCAAGTGATCTGGGCCATCGGCATCAGCATGATCGCCCTTGCCGCGTTGGTCTGGCTGCCGCGTGCCTGGCTGATCGGATTGGCGCTGGTGATTATCGCCGGGCACAACCTGTTGGATGGACTGCACTTTGCAGCGGGTTCGATGTGGCATGTGCCGTGGACGATCTTGCATGAACGCAACTGGATTGAAGTGTCTGACAACCTGCGCCTGCGCACCACCTATCCGGTGCTGCCATGGATCGGTGTGATTGCCCTGGGTTACGGCCTCGGGCCATGGTTTGCCAATGCCGCGCTACCGGCTGTGCGTCAGCGTTATTTGCTGATTGCGGGGGTGGGCGCGTTGGTGGGTTTTGGGCTGTTGCGCGCGCTCAATGGCTACGGCGAGCAGCCTTGGCAGGTGTATGACAGCGGCGTGCTGACGCTGATGAGCTTTTTCAACATCACCAAGTACCCGCCTTCGCTGTTGTTCCTGGCGTTGACCCTGGGGATTGGCTTGCTGTTGCTGCTGGCATTTGAACGCGCCGGGCATAAGCGCTGGATCGGCGTGCTGGCAGTGTTCGGCGCGGCGCCGATGTTCTTTTATCTGTTGCACCTCTACGTATTGAAAATCCTCTATGTCGCCTGCGTAGCGCTGTTTGGCCTCAACCATGGCAATTACTTTGGCTTCGACGGTATCGGTGCGGTGTGGTTGGCAGCGCTGCTGTTGCCGATTGCCCTGTACTTGCCGGTGCGTTGGTTCGCCGGCCTGAAAGCCCGGCGACGCGACCTGGCGTGGCTCAAATACCTCTGACCTGATGCAGGGGGCAAATATTGCCCCCTTCCCTTGTAGGAGCGAGCTTGCTCGCGAAAAACTCACAGGCGCCGCGTTCATTCAGAAGATACGCGTAATCGTTGGCGTTTTTCGCGAGCAAGCTCGCTCCTACCGTTTGACTCGGCACGCAGTTGGCGAGCGGCGGTGACCATGTGGATGAGCGCCGCCTCCGTTTCCGGCCAGCCTCGCGTCTTCAAGCCGCAATCGGGGTTCACCCATAGACGCTCTGCCGGAATCCGCTTGGCGGCCTTGCGCAGCAAGTTGGCCATTTCCGAGGCATCCGGCACCCGTGGCGAGTGGATGTCGTAGACGCCCGGGCCGATCTCATTCGGGTAGGCGAAGGCTTCGAACGCGTCGAGCAGTTCCATGTCCGAGCGTGAGGTTTCGATGGTGATCACGTCGGCATCCATGGCGGCGATGGACTCGATCACATCGTTGAATTCGCTGTAGCACATGTGGGTGTGGATCTGGGTTTCATCGCCCACGCCACTGGCACACAGGCGGAACACTTCGGTGGCCCAGTCCAGGTAGTGCTGCCACTGCGCCTGGCGCAACGGCAAGCCTTCACGAAAGGCCGCTTCGTCGATCTGCACGATCTTGATGCCGGCCGCTTCCAGGTCCACCACTTCGTCACGAATCGCCAGGGCCAGTTGCCGGGCCTGCATTTCGCGGCTCAGGTCTTCCCGTGGAAACGACCACATCAGCATGGTTACCGGGCCTGTGAGCATGCCCTTCATCACTTTGTCGGTAAGGCCTTGGGCATAGCGAATCCACTCCACGGTCATGGCTTTGGGACGGCTCAGGTCACCGACAATTACCGCAGGTTTCACGCAGCGCGAACCGTAACTCTGCACCCAGCCAAAGCGGGTGAACGCGTAGCCATCCAGTTGTTCGGCAAAGTACTCGACCATGTCGTTACGCTCGGCTTCACCATGCACCAGCACATCCAGGCCAAGGTTTTCTTGCACCTCAACGGCATGCTTGATCTCACTGTGCATGGCTTCGACGTATTCGGCGTGGCTCAACTTGCCGGCCTTGTAGGACTGGCGCGCCAGACGGATCGACGCGGTCTGTGGGAACGAGCCGATGGTGGTGGTCGGGAACAACGGCAGGTTAAGCCCGGCCCGCTGTTTTTCGATGCGCTGGGCAAACGGCGACTGACGCTGGCTGTCCTGTGCGGTGATGGCCTCTACACGCGCTTGAACAGCAGGCTTGTGAATGCGTGGCGATGCAGCGCGAGCTGCCTGAACGGCGCGGCTTTCTGCCAGGGCGGCGAGTACGTCAGGTGCTGACGGTTGGTCAACCGCCTTGGCCAGCAGCGCCACTTCCGCGCACTTTTGCACGGCAAAGGCCAGCCAGCTTTTCAGTTCGGTATCCAACTGGTCTTCGCGCTCCAGGTCCACCGGGCTGTGCAGCAGCGAGCAGGACGGCGCGACCCACAGGCGATCGCCCAACTTCTCATGGGCGTGCTGCAAGGTGGCCAGGGCTTTTTCCAGGTCGCAGCGCCACACGTTTCGGCCGTTGACCACACCCAGGGACAGCACCTTGTACGCTGGCAGGCGGTCGAGGATGGTCGGGTACTGGTCCGGCGCACGCACCAGGTCGATATGCAAGCCATCCACCGGCAAGTTGGCGGCCAGGCCGAGGTTTTCTTCCAGGCCGCCGAAGTAGGTGGCCACCAGTTTTTTCAGCGGGTCGCGCTGGATCAGGTTATAGGCGCGCTCAAAAGCGTTCTTCCACGCCTGGGGCAGATCAAGCGCCAGGATCGGCTCATCGATCTGCACCCACTCCACGCCCAATTCGGCCAGGCGCTGGAAGATCTGACCATACAGCGGCAGCAGTCGCTCGAGCAGGTCGAGCTTGTCGAAGTCAGCGCCCTTGGCCTTGCCCAGCCACAAGTAGGTCAGCGGGCCGATCACCACCGGCTTGACGCGGTGCCCCAGGTCGAGCGCTTCCTGGACCTCTTCGAACAGTTGGTCCCACGCCAGGTGGAATTGCTGATCGACGCTGAACTCCGGCACCAGATAGTGATAGTTGGTATCGAACCACTTGGTCATCTCCTGGGCATGGGCACCGCCGCAGCAGCTGTCGCTGACGCCACGGGCCATGGCGAACAAGGTATGCAGAGTGGCCTGGCCATCGGCCGGGCGGAACCGCTCAGGGACCACGCCGAACATCAGCGAGTGGGTCAGCACCTGGTCGTACCAGGCAAAATCACCCACCGGCAACAGTTCGATGCCGGCTTGCTGTTGCAGCGCCCAGTGGGTGCTGCGCAAATCACGGCCAACAGCGCGCAGGCCGGCTTCGTCGAGCTCACCCTTCCAGAACGCTTCCTGCGCTTTTTTCAGTTCACGATCGCGTCCAATGCGTGGAAACCCGAGGGAATGAGCGACTGCCATGACTTACAACTCCGATGGTGTGATTGATGGCGGTCATTGTCGGCAGAGGGGTGTCTTGAGACAAACTCATTTTTTTCTAGATCATCACAAGATTTACTCATGTTTAGGTGGGCCTGATTTTAGCGGCGCTACGGTAGAGGTTGTGGTGCCAGGGCCGGCGTCATCGCGGCCTCGCTTAGGCTCGAGCGCTCCCACAGTTTGGGCGGGGTGATTCTTATGAACGGTCATACTTACGCCCTATGCTTAACGTGGCGCGCAAAATCCGCCGGCTAACCTTTCGATCTGTTCCAAGTGCGGGCACAATGCGTGTCCTTTTTTGGCAGGCACCGCCGCAGGCTCTCAAAAATGATCAAAACGCCGTACTACCTCATCGATAAACAGAAGCTTCTGGTCAACATGCAGAAGATTGCCTACGTGCGCGAACAGTCCGGCGCCAAGGCTCTGCTGGCGCTCAAGTGCTTTGCCACCTGGTCGGTATTCGACTTGATGCAGCAATACATGGACGGCACCACCTCGTCGTCGCTGTATGAACTCAAGCTCGGTCGCCAGAAGTTCGAAGGTGAAGCGCACGCCTACAGCGTGGCCTGGGCCGACGATGAAATCGAAGAGATGCTGGAGAACTGCGACAAGATCATCTTCAACTCCATCAGCCAGCTGCAGCGTTTTGCCGAACGCAGCGAAGGCAAGACCCGCGGCCTGCGTGTGAACCCGCAGGTGAGCAGCTCTGACTACCTGCTGGCCGACCCGGCGCGCCCGTTCAGCCGCCTGGGCGAGTGGGACCCGGTGAAGATCGATGGCGTGATCGACCAGATCTCCGGTTTCATGTTCCACAACAACTGCGAGAACGGCGACTTCAGCCTGTTCGACAAGATGCTCGGCACCATCGAAGAACGCTTCGGTGCGCTGTTGCATAAGGTCAAGTGGGTCAGCCTCGGCGGCGGCATCCATTTCACCGGTGAAGGCTATGCGCTGGACGCGTTCTGCGCGCGGCTCAAAGCCTTCTCCGAGAAGTACGGCGTGCAGGTCTACTTGGAACCCGGCGAAGCGGCGATCACCAACAGCGCCTCCCTGGAAGTCACCGTGCTCGACACCCTCTACAACGGCAAGAATCTCGCCGTGGTAGACAGCTCCATCGAAGCCCACCTGCTGGACCTGCTGATCTACCGCCTCAACGCCAAACTGGCGCCGAGCGAGGGTGAACACACCTACATGGTGTGCGGCAAATCCTGCCTGGCCGGGGACATCTTCGGCGAGTATCAATTTGATCGTCCGCTGGCCATCGGCGATCGGCTGTCGTTCATCGACACCGCAGGCTACACCATGGTCAAGAAAAACTGGTTCAACGGTCTGAAAATGCCGTCCATCGTAGTGAAACAACTCGACGGTACAGTCGAGGTGGTTCGTGAATTTGGTTACGACGACTACCTGTCCAGCCTGTCCTGAGCTGGCGGATAAAGGAGAGATAAAGCAATTGAAAAAGAACGTTCTTATCATTGGTGCAGGAGGTGTCGCCAAGGTGGTGGCCCACAAGTGCGCGCAGCACAACGACGAACTCGGTCGTATTGCTATCGCGTCGCGCAACATCTCCAAATGCCAGGCCATCATCGACAGCGTCAAGGCCAAGGGTAGCCTCAAGGTTCCCGCCGATATCCAAGCCTTCGCGCTGAACGCCCTGGACGTGGAAGCGACCAAGGCCCTGATCCGCGAGACCGAATCGCAGATCGTCATCAACGTTGGTTCCGCGTTCCTCAACATGTCGGTACTGCGTGCCTGCATCGACACGGGCGTGGCTTACCTGGACACCGCCATCCACGAAGAGCCGGGCAAGGTCTGCGAGACCCCGCCGTGGTACGGCAACTACGAGTGGAACCACCTGCAAGAGTGCAAACAGAAGAACATCACCGCCATCCTTGGCGTGGGCTTCGACCCAGGTGTCGTCAACGCGTACGCCGCGCTGGCGCAGCAACAGCATTTCGACCGCATTGATTCGATCGACATTCTCGACGTCAATGCCGGCTCCCATGGCAAATACTTCGCCACCAATTTCGATCCGGAAATCAACTTCCGCGAATTCACCGGGCAGGTGTGGAGCTGGCAGAACAGCCAGTGGACCAGCAACACCATGTTCGAAGTCAAACGCACCGACGACCTGCCGGTAGTCGGTTCGCAGAACCTCTACCTCACCGGCCACGATGAAGTGCACTCGCTGTCGAAAAATCTCGACGTGCCCAACGTGCGTTTCTGGATGAGCTTCGGCGAACACTACATCAATGTGTTCACCGTGCTGAAAAACCTCGGCCTGCTCTCCGAACAGCCGGTCAAGACCGCCGAAGGCCTGGAAGTGGTGCCGTTGAAAGTGGTCAAGGCCGTGCTGCCCGACCCGTCTTCGCTCGCCCCGGGCTACACCGGCAAGACCTGCATCGGTGACCTGGTCAAAGGCACCAAGGATGGCCAGCCGCGTGAGATGTTCATCTATAACGTGGCTGATCACGAAGAGGCCTATGCCGAGACCGACAGCCAGGGCATCTCCTACACCGCAGGCGTACCACCGGTAGCCGCTGCGCTGCTGGTGGCGCGTGGCGAGTGGGATGTCAAGCACATGGCCAACGTCGAGGAACTGCCGGCTGAGCCGTTCCTCAAGGCGCTGGATGTGATGGGCCTGCCGACTCGGATCAAAGACGAGCACGGTGATCGGGCCTGGGATGCGACAGCCTGATAGGCCATAGCTGACCGAGCAAAAGAATGCGCCCCTAGGGGCGCATTTTTTGTTTGGGCGTATGGCTATCTTCAGAGCGCCAAAGACTCAAATGTGGGAGCGGGCTTGCTCGCGAAGAGGGCGTGTCAGCCAGCACTTTCAGCATTGACACACCGCAAGCAGGCACACTCTCAAATTTTTGTAGCTCTCCCGCATGGTGGTGAAAACCGCCATCGCCAATCCGGTATCGCCTCTTACTTACCAGCCAGGTTTGCGTCGACGTGCTCAGGCGGCAATAACCAGTGTCTTGTGACAGTCCATCCCAGAAAAACTCTTGCACCATCGACCGTTGGCCCCTGCTGAGGCAATACTTCGCCTGCGACGGCTTTGCGCAAACCATTCATAAGCGGTAGAAATCGCTCTCGAAACGTCATCGGCTGCGTGGCGAAATGGGCCTCGAGGGAATTCACGGCATTTTTACACGCATGATCGTCGAGCATCGCGAGGTAAAAAACCATCTGACGCCAAGCATAGGCCGTATTTTTGAGCATTATCAACCGAGCCTGATAGAACTTAGTCTGCATCTGATGCCGTTTGCAGATCCATTCAAAACACGCCTGAATCATGTCCTCCAGCCGGGGTTGCAGCAAAGCCTTAATCCCAGGAACTTCAAAAAGTAGCGCGAGATTTTGCGTGGTCAAGATCTGCTGTTGCTCGATAATGGTGCCGTTGGTTGCAGGGTGCCAAGTTCTCAACTCAGCCCCTGCTCGATTTGCGCACAAGGTTGCGAACGCATCACCTTTTACTTGTGCACGACGCCGACGCCTGGTCACAAGGCTGGCCAGCTCCACGGTATCAATGGCGTAATAACGCGCATAAAGAGAACCTGCTATCACCCGCCCCGTTAACCTTGCGGCGTCAGTGAATTTACTAGAAAACTGCCCCATAAAAATATCTGCTGCGACCTCTTCAACAAAAGGAAGGTCCAGCTGAGCAGTCTCCGCCAGCGCTCGGAACTCTTGGAGCAGCTTGTTCGGAACAATAGCGTATGGAAAGGCACATAGCGTCAACGCCGATGATTCAACGAGTGATTGTTTTGCAGCTTCTGCGACTGCCGTGCTTGACTGTCGGTCGTTTTCGATTACAGCAACCCAAGGCAACTCACTTAGACCGACCTGGCGTTGTAGATTCAAAAGCAATAACGAACGTCGCCGACGGAACGCGCTGTAGGTAGAGGCGTAAACCCGCCTCAACACTTCGTCGCGCAATCCCGAACTATTGAGCTGCGCTGTCATCGCAGGTAGCACGCGTGCGACCGTGTCGCCCGAGGTAATCAGTCCATGCTCGATCAACTCGTTGATCGTTCCACTGCGGCAACGCTGAAAACGGCGCTGGATGGCAGGAGGGATAGCGAGTTTCTCAAGCAGCCCCCACTCCGATGCCTCCTCGGCAGTGATTGGGGCCGCCAAACTATCAAAGTCGCAGATTCCACTTTGCGCTGGATACTTCGAGAGACGCTTCGCCACGACTCTGGCGATCAGGTGATGCTCTGGCCCCGTCGCCTGAAGAAGTTGATTCGCTCGAAACGCCAAGTGAGAGGTTGAATCCGGAGCGCCATGTGCGAGCACGAAGTCATCGACAATTCGCCGTATGCGACCCACTTGACGCCCAGTGAGCGATTCGGCGTCGCGGGCGCACTGCCCAAGCAAAGAAAAGAGCTCCGCCACGCGATCCGAAGAGCGCCTGTCGTCCCCGAGCTTTTTGTATTGCGTTTCTAATCCCACCGCCTGCTCGTGCCATTGGCGCGGGTAATGACGGCACGGCCAGCCAGCCTGATAAGTCAGGAGGAAATGTGAAACGGCCGAGTCATAAAGGGGTAAACGAGCTTGGATCGCCTGGTTCTGCACGGCAATCCGAGGCTGAGGCGGCAAGGTCGAGAGCACCCGCTGCACTTCACCAGCATCTACAATGTGAACCTGCGCAGCTGAAATCTGAAGCCCGGTAGAGAGCGACGGGAAAAAACGCAGCCGGTCAAAAAACGGAACAATGACATCCAGCAGCGCTCGAGCCTGTTCGGTGCGCCGCTGTCCTGATAACCAAGCCACTACCAGCAATGCGGCTTCTTCAGGAACATCAATCCTGTAGTCACAATTGGCCAAACGTTTGTGCAGGGCATTCAGACCCTCGTCCGTCAAATGCCAGGCATTGATATCCATCCGCTCGAACCCGCGGCGAATACCTGGAATAGAGATAGCCAATTGACGTTCATATTCGGTCAACTCGCCGCCGGCCAACAGGTTGCCGGTAGCAAAGCCACCGGTAACGACTTCAAGCGTCACCCAGGCGGGAATCTCCGCAAACGGGCTGCGCGAACCATAGTCAGCAGTGCCCTGCAGCAGATGCTCAATCACTTGCTGCCAGCGCGAGATGCGTTCGCGAGCGTTAAAACGTGCGACCAGGCCGCAATCCAGATCATGCGCAAGCAGCGCTTTGGACAGCTGGAAGACCGCATAACCTGCGTCCATACCAGTCACTCCGTTTTGTCTGGGATCGTGCCCAGATTGCATTGATATGATGGGTCCGGAGGCTGGATTCGAACCAGCGCCCACCCGGTTAAGAGCCGAGTGTTCTACCGCTGAACTACTCCGGAACAAAGGCGCATTGTCGAGTAAGCGGTACAGAATGTGAAGATCCAACGTCCTCATTAAGCAACAGCCGACACCAGCGTACGTCTACCAAGGTAACTCCCGATTCCACGGCGAATTACTCAACGCCCTTGAGCATTGCAACAGTTACGGCGCCAGTTGCCGCTCGGCATCCGCCTGGCTCCATCGGCTGGTCGGCCCCCCCCATGCACTGCGGCCACGGGCCGGACATTGCCACCGAGCACCGGTGCGCCGATGGTCATGTCGACGAGGAACAGTTCCTCAGTGTTCACCGCATAGACCTGCGCCCTCACCTGCTTCAACGACGCCATGATCGCCTCCACCTAGGTCAGTGTGCGGTTGGTATGTACCTGGAGCGCTCCCTGGCGCTGCTGTTTTCGCAACAGGGATCGTTGGATTCGACTGCCGCTGGGCCGGACTCATCGCGATCACGCGGGAATTTATGCCCCATGTCCACGACCCTGCACCGGAACCCACATTGGCGCGGGCGTGGCCTGATATAGCCTGTTGGATCGATGGGAACGTCGGTTAAACCACCAATCGCTTCTGAAGAAACTGTCAACTTCAACAGGTTACCGACTCCGTGAATGCCGTTAGTCTGAGCGAGCCAGTCATCGATTGGCTCACCAATTCACCATGTGCGAAAGGAATCGTCCATGATACGGCAACTCACTTCAAACAACTTCGCGGCACGCTTGGCTGGCCTGGTCTATAGCACCTGCTGCTACCTCGTTTTCCTATTCACCTTGCTTTACATGATGGGCTTCGTAGGGGCTGTGGTCGTACCCAAACACATCGACTCCGGCGCACGCATCGACTGGGCGCTGGCACTCATGATCAATGCGTCACTGATCATTGTGTTTGGTGTCCAGCACAGCACCATGGCGCGTAAACGCTTCAAGCGCTGGCTGGCAGTCTTCGCCCTGGCAGCGGTGGAGCGTTCCAGCTATGTGCTGCTCTCCAGCCTGATGCTCGCGCTGCTGTTCTGGCAGTGGCGGCCCATTACGCACACCGTTTGGGAAGTTGACGCCGCCTGGGCCAAGGCACTGCTGACCGGCCTGTTCTGGCTGGGCTGGGGCATCGTGGTGCTGGCGACCTGCTTGATCAGTCACTTCGAGTTGTTCGGACTGAAACAGGCCATTGATCGCTGGCGCAACGCCCCACCGTCAGGCCTGACATTCCGGACGCCGCTGCTCTACAAAGTCGTGCGTCATCCGCTGTACCTGGGCTTCCTGATCGCCTTTTGGGCAACGCCGCATATGACCGTGGGGCATCTGCTGTTTGCGCTGGGGATGTCGGCGTATCTCTTCATCGGCGCCCGTTTCGAAGAACGGGATTTGGTGGCGCTGTTTGGTGAGCGGTATCGGCGCTATCAGCGTGAGGTGGGCATGATCGTGCCACGCCTCAACAAACCCCGCCACTAACCCACTGTAGGAGCGAGCTTGCTCGCGAAGATCGTCAACGATAACGCGGGCAACCTGGATGACCGCAGGGCCTGGGCGTTTTTCGCGAGCAAGCTCGCTCCTACAGTTCAACGAACAATGAAGATCAAAATGTGGGAGCTGGCTTGCCTGCGATGACCATAGGTATCTACACAATTTTGTAGGTTGTAGCAGCCAACGGTAACCACGATGCGAAGCGAGCCGCTCTTGATCTTGATCTGCTTGTGATCTTGATCTCAGGCGCCCCGTTAAACCACGCTGGCCGAACTCAGGCTTGAATTCGTGGGTAACCCGGCAGGACGCCGGGTTAGCCGCCCCGCGCCATGGATGGCGCGTGGCGGCGGCCCACGGATTCAAGCCTGCGTTCGGGCACACCGAGCCCAAGCGAGGTGCCGAGTGGTGGGGCAAGAGCGTTTTGCTTACTTTTGCGCTTTTCAAAAGTGAGCCGCCGTCAGGGCGGAACCCTAGGTGGCCGTTACCTAAATAACGGATATGTACTCAATCTAATCCCACATCCCTGTCGGCTGTCAGGCCGCCTTCGCGAGCAAGCCCGCACAGTTTGATCGCGGGGCGTCAGGTAGATAAGCATCGGCTGTCCGATCGCCACGGGAGCAAGCTCCCTCGCCACAGGTTCGGCGCAATACCCGAAGTTGTGTAGATACCTATGCTGCGATGACGTTGTGTCAGCCAACATACCCAGCACTGAAAAACCGCTATCGCAGGCAGCCAGCTCCCACAGAGGATTTGCGGCGCTAGGATATTTCCCACAGCTGTTTCAGGTTGTCGCTCGGAACTTCACTGACTAACCTCTGGGCCGTCGCTGCCAATTCAGCGGCCGGATTTGACCGTCCGACCTTGTTAACGAACTGCTACGCCCTGCACCTCTTCAGGCGTTTTTTTTGTGCCTGAGGTATTGTGTCGCGGCAGTTGTGCGCGGGATACCTTCGGGTATGCCGGGTTCGTTGACAACCGGTCGGTCAACCCGCGTACAGCTGCCACCCTCTTCGCTTGACCGCGAACGCTGGCGGCTCCACTTGTCGACGGAGCTTCACCATGATCAAAGACACCCCAAATCCCCCAGAAACGCTCTTCACCGTACGCCCCGAGCTAGGCACAGAAACATTGTTGGTCAATGCATCCCAGGATCTAGCCTCCATCAGTGACATCGCTGCTCATCTAGCCTTTGAAATCGACGGTACCCAACGCAACGTAGCGCTGGGCATCTGCCGCATGCTCGAAGGTGTGCAGTTGCTCGTAGACAAGGCGCAGGATGATACCCACCCAGCCACTTGACCTGATGCTCGCGCCGCGCCCTTACCCACTGTAGGAGCGAGCTTGCTCGCGAAGATCGTCAACGATGACGCGGGCAACCTGGGTGACCGCAGGGCCTGGAAGTTTTTCGCGAGCAAGCTCGCTCCTACAGTGGGGTAAGGTCTCGGACGTTTCCCACAGCTGTTTCAGGTTGTCGCTCGGAACTTCACTGACTAACCTCTGGGCCGTCGCTGCCAATTCAGCGGCCGGATTTGACCGTCCGACTCCCAACTGCATCTGTGCCACATCGAATCAGGCGTTTTCTTTACGCCTGCTGTATCGTGTCGCGGCAGCTGTACGCGGGATACCTCCGGGTATGCCGGGCTCCTTGGGACCGGTCGGTCAACCCGCGTATAGCTGCCACCCTAATTCGTTTGACCGCGAACGGTGGCAGCTCCATATCCCTTGGAGTTTCACCATGATCAAAGACAGCCCCAACCCACCAGAACAACTCTTCAACGTGCGCCCCGGCCTAGGCACCGAAACCCTGCTGATCAACGCCTCCCAGGATCTAGCCTCCATCAGTGACATCGCTGCTCATCTAGCCTTTGAAATCGACGGTACCCAACGCAACGTAGCGCTGGGCATCTGCCGCATGCTCGAAGGTGTGCAGTTGCTCGTAGACAAGGCGCTGGATGACACCCACCCAGCCACTTGACCTGATGCTCGCGCCGCGCCCTTACCCACTGTAGGAGCGAGCTTGCTCGCGAAGATCGTCAACGATGACGCGGGCAACCTGGATGACCGCAGAGCCTGGGCGTTTTTCGCGAGCAAGCTCGCTCCTACAGTGATCGATGGCACTGAAAAACCGCTATCGCAGGCAAGCCAGCTCCCACAAGAACAATCTCAAAACACCGACCACCCAATCCGCTCACTCAACAATTCCAACGCCTTCATCCCCGCCAGCGAATTGCCTGCTGCGTTCAACTCCGGCGACCACACGCACACCGTAAACTGCCCCGGCACCACCGCAACAATCCCGCCGCCGACTCCGCTCTTGCCCGGCAGGCCCACGCGGTAGGCAAAATTGCCCGCCTCGTCGTACAAGCCGCTGGTGGCCATGATCGAGTTCACTTGCTTGGTCTGGCGCGCCGTCAGCACCTGCTCGCCACTGTGGGCACTCACGCCTTCGTTGGCCAGAAAGCTGAACGCCCGGGCCAGGTCCAGGCAGCTCATCTGCAACGCGCAATAGTTGAAGTAGCTGTGCAGCACTGCGTCCACATCGTTATGAAAATTGCCGAACGACTTCATCAGGTAGGCCATGGCCGCATTGCGCGCACCGTGCTGGGCTTCCGATTCGGCCACCACGCTGTTGACCAGGATCTGCGGGTTGCCCGACAGGCGCCGTACAAAATCGCGCATCGACAGAATCGGCACAGCGAAGCGTGACTGGTTGATGTCGCAGATCACCAGCGCGCCAGCATTGATAAAGGGATTGCGCGGGCGTCCACGCTCGAACTCCAGTTGCACCATGGAGTTGAACGGCTGCCCCGAGGGCTCATGGCCCAGGCGTTCCCAGATGGTTTCGCCGCCATGGTCGATGGCTTGCACCAGGCTGAAGACCTTGGAAATGCTCTGCACCGAAAACAGCGTGTCGGCATCACCGGCGCAGTAGGCCGTGCCGTCGTTGCCGTAGACCGCAATGCCGAGTTGGTGGGCGGGCACGTCGGCCAGCGCGGGGATGTAATCGGCAACTTTGCCGAGGCCGATCAAGGGGCGCACTTCGTCGAGGATCGACTCCAGCAGCGCCTGCATAGCTTGTCCTGTCATCTTTGTTTGAATCAGTGATAAACGAGGCGCGGAGGATACTTCAGTGGGCGCGCAACACACACACAATCTCTACCACCCGCTCGGCAACCACCACGTAGATCAGGATCAACAACAGTTGCAACGCCAAGTGATAACGCAACTTGGCCAGCCGGCGAATGCCGTCGCTGACGTTCAACAACATCAGCAGCGTCGACAGCACAATCAAGCCCCACCCCGCGACGCTGGAAGCAAACAGACCGATCAGCAAATCGTGCGGCCCCACCAGCGCGTTGGTCCCCGCCGCAAACAACAGCGCGCAGACCAACAGGTTCTTGACGTTGTCGAAAATCTGCGTGCTCAAATCGTTTTCCAGCAACGCCAGATACCGTGTCCATAACGTGCGCATGCTTGATTACCGAGTGGGAAGGCTCGTCAATCAAGGTAGTTCAATTGTGGACGCTGTCGAGCTTTGGCCAGGCTTAGAAATGCGCCACATCCGACACTTCTGCGTCCAGCACATCCTGGGCCAGCGCCCAGGCGCGGTCCTCGGACTCCACCACCAGCAGCGGGTAGCCCCAGGCCTTGCCGAATGTCACGGCGAAAGGCTTGAGGGCCAGGCGCTTGGCGGCGCTGGGCTCCACCTGGATCATGCCTTTGACGTACGCGCGCAAGGCCGCTTTGTTTTTCTTCATCCAGATAGAGGCGCGCTTGCGCTCGTCGTGGGCGTGTTCGTGATTGTTTTCATCCACGGCTTTTTCGTGCAGCAGCAAGAAGGGCTGCTCACGGGCCAGCAGGCGTTCGAAGGTCAGGAAGGCGTCTTCCGGCCCGCCCTCGTTAGGCGCGTCAAAAAAGATTTTCACCACGGGGAAAGTTGAACTGTCGAGTCGCATGGCAAAGCTCCTTGGATGAGATTGGTTCTCATCATAGAGCGCAGGACGCTGGACAGCATTGCACACAATAGCCAGAATATTTCGCAATCCAGCCAAGGCAGTTATCACCATGGTTCATCACCGGCTCGACCAGTACGACCCCTGCCGGGTTCGCGACGCCGCCGCCATCCCTCGCTCGATAGTGGCCGTGGGCGCTTCGAGTACCTCCGAACGCTGGGAACATACCCCTCACCACCATCAACACGGGCAGTTGATCTACACCCTGCGCGGCGTGGTGCATTGCGTGATCGAGGCGGGTATCTGGATTGTGCCGCCGCAATGCGCGTTGTGGATTCCCGGCGGTGTGACCCACGCGGCCCGTGGCGCTGGCGAAGCAGACGTGTATTGCCTGTTGATCAACCCGGACGCTGCCAGCGCCCTGCCCCGGCAATGTTGCACGCTGTCGGTGTCGCCATTGCTGCACGAATTGATCGGCAAGGCGGTGAGTTTCCCGCAGCTCTACGACGAAAACGGCGCCCAGGGCCGGCTGGTGGCGACGTTACTCGATGAGTTGGCCCAGGCCCCCATCGAAGCCCTGCATTTGCCGATGCCCCAAGACCCTCGCTTGCATCGGCTGGCCAACAGCTTATTGGCCAACCCCGGCGACAAATCCACCCTGGGCGAATGGGCCGTGCGCATCGGCATGAGCGAACGCAGCATGACCCGCCTGCTGCTGGAAGAGATCGGCCTGAGCTTCGGTCGCTGGCGCCGGCAGTTGCATGTAATCCTTTCACTCCAGCGCCTGGCCAACGGCGAGAGTGTGCAGAGCGTGGCGCTGGACCTGGGTTATGAAAATGCCAGCGGGTTTATCACCATGTTCCGCAAGGCCATGGGCCAACCGCCGGCGCGTTACCTGGCGGACCGCACGGGCGCGCCGAGCCCGGCAGCGCAACCCAGCATTGCGATGCGCGAGGCTGTTTGATCGTTCCCACGCTCTGCGTGGTAATGCCTCGTGTGCCGCTCCGCGTCACGCTTAGGGACGCAGAGCGTCCTGGGCTGTGTTACCACGCGGAGCGTGGGAACAATCCAACTCAGTTCTTGTAGTCGGTATCTGTTCGCTCAAGCTGACGCACCAGCGCATCCCAATGCCGCGCCACGCCTGGGCCTTCACCGTTGCTGAATACCTTGGCCTGCTGCTCAACCTTGGCCACCACCTCTGCCGGTGGGAAGATCAACTCGGCATTCCCCGCCGCCTGTGCCGCGATCTGGATATTGCAGGCCCGCTCCAGGCTTTGTAGTTGCTGGAAGGCATGCTCGACGCTGACGCCGCCCGTCAACAAGCCGTGGTTACGCAGGATCATCACACTCTTGTCGCCCAGATCCGCCACCAGCCGTTCACGCTCATCCAGGTCCAGGGCCACGCCCTCATAACCGTGGTAAGCCACACGCCCCGAGAACGCGATAGCGTGCTGGGAGATGGGCAACAGCCCCTGCTTTTGCGCCGACACCGCAATACCATCGCGGGTGTGGGTGTGCAGCACCGCTTGCAAGTCATGGCGTGCGCCGTGGATGGCGCTATGGATCACGTAACCGGCGTAGTTGATCCCCAGGCCCATGGGGTCATCGACAATGGTGCCGTCCAGATCGACTTTGACCAGGTTGGAAGCGCTGATTTCGTCGAACAACAGCCCAAAAGCATTGATCAGGAAATGCGCCTCGGGCCCTGGCACCCGCGCCGAGAAATGCGTGTAGATATGATCGGTCCACTTGTACAACGCCGCCAGCCGATAGGCTGCGGCCAGCTTGACCCGCACCTCCCACTCTTGCGGTGTGACTCGCTGGCGCACATTGCTGGAGACACTGGAAATCGGCGTGACGCTGCTCATGGCAAATCTTCCTGGATGGCCTAAGGGGGCTTACAGGCAAGACTAGGGGATGGTCATAAATAATAAAAAGCACATTTTAATCTAAGCTAATTATTATATTTATTTATAAAAAAGCAGCAGTGGCAGCTTTCAGGCCGCCACGGGAGCAAGCTCCCTCGCCACCGATCAACTCAGCAGGTTCAACGCCCGTTGTTGAGCGTCTCGTTGATTGCATCCGTTTGCCGTTCAATGTCCTTGATCGAGGTCGGCGTCACGACTTTGTCGATGGTTTCGGTCTTGGGATTCGCAGGTTCAAGCGTCTGCCCTTTGGTGGCCTCGGCATTACCTTTTTGCGCGTCTTCAGAGCTGATGGGTTCGGGGGTTTTATCGGTAGTCTTATGAACGGTCACAGTGCAATCCTCCTGGCAATGGCGGGCCGCTGAGATGACGGCCCTGTGCAGCAGAACCCTGCGAATCCGGATTGGTTCAAGTCAATTGTCCTCCCTCACCACTGGGCAAAAAAGCGTAAAAAATTTTAAACCTTTTACGCCCCTCTCCATTCAACAGTCAGGTAACGGCATCCCGCCATTTCCAAGGAGAGACACCATGAAAACTCGACTGATGAAACCGATGGGCCTTACCTTCATGCTGATCGCAGGCTCGATGTCCACCGCGATGGCGGCGACCTCCAACGACTTTGTCGACAACGCCGCCGAGGGCGGTATCACCGAGGTGGAAGCAGGCAAACTGGCCCTGGAAAAAAGCAGCTCGGCGGACGTAAAAACCTTCGCCCAGCATATGGTTACCGACCACACCAAAGCCAATCAGGAACTGATGGCTCTGGCGAAAAAACTCGATATCGAAGTCCCCGATGACGCCGCGCTCACCGACCAGGCCAAGAAAGCCATTCTGGAAATGCGCGATGAATCCTTCGACAAGGCCTACGCCAACAACCAGGTAGCGGCCCATGAAAAAACCGTCGAACTGTTCAAGAAAGAAGCGGCCTCCTCGGACAATCCCGAGCTGAAAGCCTTCGCCTCCAAGACCCTGCCCACCCTTGAAGCCCACCTGAAAATGGCCAAGGAACTGCAAACCAAATACGCCCATTAATCGATCCATGACCCAAGGAGACACTCGACCATGAGCTCGCAACTCAACGGCAAGCACATCCTCGTCATCACATCCAATACAGGCATTGAGCGCGACGAGCTGCTCAAGCCGCTGGAGACACTGCGTGGCTACGGCGCGACCGTGACGCACGCCTCCAGCAAAGGCGGCACCACCCAGACATTTGTCGGCGACACGGAAAAAGACCAGACCGTGGAATCTGACGTGCAACTGTCGGATGTGGTCAGCGCCGATTTCGATGCGCTGGTCATCCCGGGCGGCACGGTGAATGCCGATACACTGCGCCAGGATGCCGCCGCGCTGCGCTTGATCAATGAATTCGTGCAGGCCGGCAAGACCATCGCGGCGATCTGCCACGGGCCATGGACGCTGATTGACGCCGGGGTGGTCAAGGGCAAAACCCTCACCGCCTATAAAAGCGTGCGCATCGACCTTGAAAACGCCGGCGCTGCCAGCGTGGTGGATGCCGAGGTTAAAGAGTGCCAGGCCAATGGCTGGACCTTGATCACCTCGCGCACGCCGGACGATCTACCGGCGTTCAATGAGGCGATTGCCAACGCCGTCGGCGGTTGATCGGTTTAGCGCAATGAAAACAGGCGCCCCATGGGCGCCTGTTTTTTATCACTCACCGCTTCAGCTTTTACGCTGCTGCGCCATCTCACGCTTGGGCCCGAACATCGCCCACGCAATCAGCCCCAGCAGCGGCACGAACACCAGCACCACCACCCACAACCCCTTGGTCTCCCATCCGCCCGTGCTGCGCAATACGATGTTGATCGCCCAGAGTTCCAAGAGCAGCAGAATCACCGCCAATACGATCCAGATATATTCTATTTGCATGATTCACCTCCTGAAGTCTAAGCGTTAGGTCAAGCAGATGCGCCAAGGGTTCCATTGGATTTTCAAGCCACGCTTTAAGGCCTGCGCCGTTGCGCTGGAGCGTCAGCGCCGGTTGGGCGTTGTGCAATGTCGCCGCAACCCGACCATGCAAGCTGCACGACAGCAAAGCGCATAAGCAAACCCAACTAATTGATTTTAAACATTTTTTTATATCCTAAAAATTGGTACGCCTGATGCAACACTCCTCACCACGAGGCGTGCGCTTCGACACGCCCGAACACCATCCGTGAGGTTTTATATGAATGCCATCGACCTTCTCAAAGCCGACCATGAACGCGTCAAGACCCTGCTGACCCAGTTGAGTGAATCCACTGAACGCGGGGTAAAAAAACGTACCGAGTTGCTGGCCAAACTCGAAATGGAAATCACCCTGCACACCCAGCTTGAAGAAGAGATCCTCTACCCCGCGTTCAGAAAAGCCGGGGGCAAGGAGCAGGACATCATGTACCACGAAGCCAAGGAGGAGCACCGTACCGTCGACTCGCTGGTACTGCCGGACTTAAAGAAAACCGACCCATCGTCCACCGAGTTTTCCGGTCGCGTCAAAGTGGTCAAGGAGCTGCTTGAACACCATATCGAAGAGGAAGAAACCGAGATGTTCCCACAAGCTAAAAAGCTCTTGGGTAAAGCCGTTCTCGAGGAACTGGGGGCTGAGATGGAAGCGATGAAGGCCGCGCACAAAAAAACCATGGCGAGAAAACCCCTGGCGGCGTGATGGCCTTCGGGTCGCTATCAGGTTCGGCGCTTCATGGCACCGGCAGCCAGCCGCTGAAGGTGCCTTGCGCATTCAATGGGCACCAGGCGAAATCCCAGGCGGGCGCCGGCAATGCCGGTTGCTGCGTGGCTATAGAAGGGTGGCCCTTCCAATCGAATAGGGTGCAATCGCGCCAGCTCAGAACAATGCCTGCCGCCGGGCTGTCGTCGGTGAGCACCCAACGCGCGGCCGCGGCGGCCATGAAGGCTTCGATCGGTTCCTCATCGATCTGCGTGCGGTACGCCGAACTCAGTAACCAGCGGCATACGTTCAGATGGTAGGTCCAGTCCAGCGGCGGCTGGTTGCGATAGGCCCAGGTCATGAAGGCGCGAAACAGATTCAAGCCCTCCGGTGGGTCGAGCTTGAGCAGCGCCGGGCAGATATCAAACAAGCTATGCCAATGAGGCAGCAGGCGTGCGTCCAGGTGCACGAAACAGCGCGAATTGCTCGGGTAATCAGGCAGCGCCGGCTGCGCACGCAGGCGCCGCGACGCCTTGCTGACCAGGCGGCTGGCGCCGGCAGGCAATTGAGGGTTCATAAAACGTACTCACCATCGTGACGAGAGAATGCCTCCTGGTGACAGGAAGCCCAAGGCACACGTCAGAATGCGGGAGAAGCGCGAGGGTTGGCCGAAGGCCAGGAATAACGCGGAGGCGCCTTGTTGCGCCGCTCATGGGCGACACATGGGGTTTGCGTGAGACCGAGCAGCCAGGCCAGGCCGATCAGGAACACCAGGGCGACGGTAACCGCGTTGCACACCGGGCAGGCAAAGTAGTTCGAGATGTTGCTGGAAGACGGGTTTGCCAACCCTTTGTCGGAAATGGGCGACTGGCCGCCGTCCACCGAACAGAACAGCCCACCGATGCCGTTGAGCTGCTGGCCCATCATCTGGCCATGCCCCAAACCGCAGGCGAACAGGTTCATCAGCACGCAGAAGTACAGGGCCCAGGCGATCAGTGAGCGGTCAGAGTGGCGCAATTTCATGGCGGCGACTCTACCACCGAAGCCACAAAAGGACGAAATGCGCCGCGCCCCTGTGGCAGAACGTCGCAGATTACGCGCACGGGCCAGGGTTGCTAGACTCTGCACCCTTCTCGTTACTCCTTTTCAAAGCCTGGTGGGGCAGCTCTACTGCCTTGCAGGCGTTTCACAGGATGCACAGTTGATGAGTACGTTATTCACCCGCCGCAAAGTGCTGACCGGCATGGGCCTGTTAGGCCTGGGCAGCCTGCTGGGCGGCTGTGACTACAGCCCCAAGCTGAACTTCAAGTACGGCAAGGACCTCAGTGACAAGATCATGGGCCGCACCTTCAAGCTCAAGAACACCGACGGCGAAACCGTCACCTTGAGCTCGTACCGCGGCCTGATGCCGGTGGTGTTCTTCGGCTTCACCCAGTGCCCGGCCGTCTGCCCGACCGCCCTGGCCCGCGCCGCCCAGGCCAAGAAACTGATGGGCCGCGATGGCAAGATCATGCAGGTGGTGTTCATCACCCTGGACCCCGAGCGCGACACCCCCGAGATTCTTAACAATTACGTCAAGGCCTTCGACCCCAGCTTCGAAGCGCTCTACGGCACCCCGGAAGAAATCGCCGTGGCCGCCAAGGAGTTCGGGATCTTTTATGAAAAGATCCCCGCCGGCGACACCTACACCCTCTCCCACACCGCCACCAGTTTCGTGTTCGACACCCGTGGCAACCTGCGCCTTGGCTTGCAGGCATCCCTTACCGCTCAAGAGTGCGCAGAAGACCTGCTCACCGTCATGGAGGTCTGCTAATGACTGCCGTTCAACACCTCAAGCGTCTCACCCTCGGCCTCACCCTGCTGGGCCTCGCCGCCCACGCCAGCGCCCAAGTACAAGTGACCGACGCCTGGGTACGCGCCTCCGTACCGGGCCAGCCATCCAGCGGTGCCTTCATGACCCTCACCGCCGACAGCGACAGCAAACTGCTGAGCGTCGCTTCGCCAGTGGCCAAGGACGTGCAGATTCACGAGATGAGCATGAAGGACGACGTGATGCGCATGGGCCCGGTGGATGCGGTGGCCCTGCCGGCAGGAAAAGCCGTCAAGCTCGACCCGAACGGCTACCACGTGATGCTGATGGGCCTGAACGCTCAGATCAAGGAAGGCGACCAGGTGCCGCTGACCCTGACGGTGCAAGATGCCAAGGGTGAAAAGCAGGCTGTCGAAGTGAAGGCAACGGCCCGTGGGTTGGATGGTATGGACCATAGCAAGATGGACCATAGCAAGATGCATTGAGTAGGCCGCTTTTTCTCCCACGTCACCACGATGCGAAGCGAGCCGCTCTTGATCTTGCTCTGCTTGTGATCTTGATCTCAGGCGCCCCGTTAAACCACGCTGGCCGGAATTCGACAGGGATTTGGGGGGTAAACCGGCAGGGATGCCGGTTTAGCCGCCCCGCGCCATGGATGGCGCGTGGCGGCGGCCCCCCAAATCACTGGCGGATTACGGGCACACCGAGCCTAGGCGAGGTGCCGAGTGGTGGGGCAAGAGCCCTTTGGTTACTTTGGGGCTCTTTTCCAAAGTGACCCGCCGTCAGGCGGAACCCTAAGTAGCCGTTACCGCAGCCATGGATATGTACACAATCCAACTGTGTTGACTGCCAGGACGCCTTCGCGAGCAAGCCCGCTCCCACAGTTGGATCGCGGGGGTGTCAGTTAGATAGGTATAGGCTGCTGTCAGGCCGCTATCGCAGGCAAGCCAGCTCCCACAATGGGATCGTGCGGTATCAGGTAGATTGGTGTCGGCTGGCAGGCCGTCATCGCAGGCCAGCTCCCACAGATGGATCGTGGGGTTGAACGCTTTCGGTACGCAATCCCTCGACCCCTTGACCGATGGCGCTGAACTGACCCAAGTGCGCGCTGCATTCAAGCGGGATTCATAACCCGCAACCGCTTCACCATCGGTACACACGCCAGCACCAACCCGGACGGGGAGCGATACACCGCCTGCTCATCGCCCACATACCCGCACGCTCTATAAAAACTCACCGCGTTCAGCGTCGCATCCAGCACCACCTGCTCAATCGCCTGCTGCTGCGCGTCGTCCGGCGTGGCACGTTTTATCTCCAGCATCGCAAGCTCCTTCCATGACCTCAAACTGCCATTAGCCCATTTGTGCTAATCGACCCTACCTCACCGCGGCGCTATATTCCGCGGCACTTCCAACGTTCTCACCAACACCGCGCATTCAGTGCGCGTGGGTTTGTTGCGCGTTGGAAAAACCAAAACAACCCCAAGGAAGAAGCACCATGAAACTCCTCTCCCCTGTCACTCGCCTTGCCCTGTTGGGCGCCCTGATCATCGGCGTCGCCGGTTGCAGCAATATCAAGCCTACCGAAGACCATCTCAAGAAGCTGTCGGAAACCAATCTGGGCGAACCCGTAAAGCGTATCTCCAATGTGCGCAGCGATTCCATGAGCACCTACTATGTAGCCAACACCGCGTCCGGCGAATACAACTGCTCCGTGCCCAGCGGGGCCAGCGGCGGCCTATTTGCGGTCGCCAGTTTTGGCCTGATGAAGCCTGCCGCCTACTGCCAGCCAAAAGGCGCGCGCGGCAATGCAATGACGCCGTTCATGCAGTAATTTTTTCCTGGCTGAGCTCACGCAGGGTGCCGCGCAGTTCCGTAGGGCGTACCGGTTTGGACAGAATAGCAATCTGACGGTCGTGCAACGCCGCTTGGATTTTCTCCACGTCGTGCCCGGTAAGGATCAGCGCTGGCACCGCCCAACCACGTTGCTCGCGTAGCTGGTCGATGCATTCGATACCGGTGGCGTGGTTGCCCAGGTCATAGTCGGCGACGATGATGTCACAGTCGCTGACCAAACCCTGCCCCGTGGACTCGGCCTGCACTTGGCACCCCCAGCGCTCCAGCAGGGCCTGGGTGGCGAGCAGCACGTTGTAGTCATCCTCTACTAGGCAGACTTTCAGCCCGGTGAGCAGGCCGGCTTGGCGTGCATCGTCGCGCAACGCCGGTTGGCGCGGCGCGGCCGCCAGGGCCAAGCCATGCAAGCTGACAGAAGTGCCATGGCCAACGCGCGAGCGCAGGCTCACCTGCAACCGCATCAATTGCCCCAGGCGCTTGACGATGGACAGCCCCAGGCCCACGCCTTCAACGTCCTTGTCACGCAGTTGACGCACGCGATAAAACTCTTCGAAGACTTTTGAAAGATGCTCCCTGGCAATCCCCCGCCCCTGGTCGTGTACCTCGATTACCAAGCCGTTATCGCGCACACGCACACCGATCAGCACCGGTCGCTGCGCGCCGTATTTGAAGCAATTGGAGAGCAGGTTCTGCACCATGGTCGCCAGCATGCCCGGATCGACCAACACCCAATGGGCGCAGGGGCGCAAGCGCAACTCCACCCCCGCCCAGCGTGCAGCCTCGGCGTTCTGGCGCACCAGGTCGGCGAGAAATTCGCCCAGGTGGATCACTTGGTACTTGGGCAACAGGCGACCGTTGTCGAGGGTGTAGAGGTCGAGAATCGAACGGAACAATTGCGAGACGTTAAGCAGAGAACGGTCGATATTGTCCACCAAGCGCTGTTCGTCCTCCCCCAAGCGGGCTTCGCGCAGGCAGGCGGTGAACAGGCCGATGGAGTGGATCGGCTGGCGCAGGTCATGGCTGGCCTGGGCGAGAAAGCGGGATTTTTCCAGGTTGGCAGCGATCGCTTGCTCGGAGGCCTTGCGCGTGCGCTCCAGCAGAATATGCGCATACACCGGGATCACCGTGCTGGTGATCATCAGCATCAGTACCATGAACGGCTGCGCCTGCCACAGCGGCGTAAGCTGATACACGATCAACAACGCCAGCAACGCCAGCGCCGTGGCAATCGCCAAATAGCGCGAACCGTAGCGCATGCCATTGCCCAGGTTCACCCAGACCATCACCGCATACAGCGGCAACGCCGCTTCACCCCCCACCACCAGGCCGAACGAAGTACCGGTGTAGTCGTGGATCATGCCGAAGATCCGCCGCGCCGGGTAATGCCCGGGCCAGCGTGCGATCACCTGGCGAAGCACGATGGACGCCAGCAGGAACACAAAGATATAGAGGATCACCGGCAGGTAGGTGTCCAGCGATTGCCCAGGTAGGAAACCCAGTAGGCTTATATACACAATGGCGATGGTGGCCACCACGATGCGCAGGTTAGCCTGATCGAGTTCAGAGTTGGTCTCAAGACTCATCGTCATATCCCTGACCTATCATCTGTAGGAGCGAGCTTGCTCGCGAAAAACGTTAACGATAACGCGTTTGACCTGCAAGTACGCGGTGCCTGAGCCTGCTTCGCGAGCAAGCTCGCTCCTACACCGACGTTAAATAAATTAGCATGCCTGGACGCAGGCCTTGCCCCAGGAAGGAGCACACAATGACCGGCCGTATCATCATCGCCGACGACCACCCCATGTTTCGCGAAGGCATGACGCGCACCGTGCAGCGCCTGCTACCGGGCGCGGTGGTGCAGGAGGCCGGCGACCTGGCCACGGTGAATGCGTTGCTGTGCGAAGCGGGCGAGGTCGATACCTTGATCCTGGATTTGCGCTTTCCCGGCCTGACCTGCATCAGCCAACTGGCCGAACTGCGCCAGCAACTGAAACGCACCACCTTGGTCCTGGTGTCGATGGTCGACGACCCCGCGCTGATCGAACAGGTCATGGCCCTGGGCGCCGACGGCTTTATCGGCAAGAACATCGCCCCGGATGAGATCGGCCAGGCCCTGCTGGCGATCCGCGAGGGCGAAGTGCTGGTCAAGTTCGCCCCTTCAGGCCTGCTGCCGCTCGACACCCACACCCTCACCCCACGTCAGCAGGAAGTGCTGCGCCTGATTGCCCAGGGCAAGACCAACAAGGAAATTGCCAAGGCCCTGAATATCTCGCCGTTTACCGTGCGTATCCATGTGTCGTCATTGTTGCGCAGCCTGAATGTCCCCTCACGCGCTGCAGCTGCGGTGAAGTATTCCGGCGAGTTCTAGGCGCCTGCGCTGCTCAACGCTGCGTGGGAATACGAATATCGCCTCCACGGCATTGGCTTTTCACACTGCGCGGGCAACCTGCAAACGCCAGGTCCTTGGTCAGGCACACCCGCACTTCCGACAGCACCTGACCCTTGCAGATCACCGCCATCCCGTGGTTGCCCATGCGTGGGTTGCTCTCGCGAAACAGCGCTTCGATCTCTTTGGCCTGCAATGACGGCGGCGTATTGAACGGCTGCAGCTGCTGCGGGATCACCACCGCACCAAGCGCCACATCGGTCTTCTCCAGATACTCCAACGGCGGCAGCCCACTGCAGGTGCCATGCTTGGCCCACTCATGCTTGAGCAGTGCACGGGTGGGAAACAACACCGCGCCCTTGTCCATTTCTGCCTCGCTCAAGTGCGTCTGCGGCGCACAGGACGCCGGCCACCCTCCCCGCACGTATTGCGGCCACAAACCGTGCAACACAAAACCGTAGCCCTTGCCCGAGCATTGCTCGTTGCCTGGGTGCGTGAGGCAAAACGTGGGTGACCACGAGAGCGACAGCACATAGAAATCAAACTCGCCCGACTGCCCTTGGCTGCGTGGCGCCGCCGTTGCCGCGGTGGCGATCAGCAGCCACAACACCATCCAGTATTTCATCCCGGTATTCCTTTAAAAGAGTGAAGCCTTACGCTATCGCCACGACTAGGGATGCTGGGAGTAACGGTGTAGCACCTTATCCAGGATGATATCGGTCTTCAGCGCCTCGATGGCCAGCGAGGGATGCTCGGCCTCGCCACGAATATGCGCGTTCATGTTCAGCACATGGTGCCATTGAATATGGGTGTGACACGGCACTTCCAACACTTCGGTGGTCTCGCCTTCAAGCCGCAGCGGTTGGTCGTCGAACACCGAAAATTGAATACGGCCGCGACTGCCGATCAGTTCGACACGGTCTTCGCGGCGGTCTGCCACGAAGTTCCAGCAGCCCATGCCCAGCGCACCGCTGGCGAATGTCCAACAGGCTGTCACTGCGTCTTCTGCCGCGTAGCGTCCCGCCTGTCGCGCCGAAAAGCCTGAGACCTCAACGATATCGCCAGCCAGGTACTGGAACAGGTCAAACCCATGGCTGGCCAGGTCGGCAAAGTAACCGCCACCGGCAATGGCCGGGTCGGTGCGCCAATTGGCGGCGTCGGTGTCTGTTGCGGCAGCTGGCTTGCACAAGGTCCAGGTCAGGTGGCGCAGCTCACCGATACGGCCGTCCTGCAGCCAAGTGCGCACTTGCTCAAAACGCGGCAATGAACGCCGGTAGTAAGAAACAAACAGGTGCAGCCCGGCGCGCTCAAAGGTGCGCTGCATCAACGCGCTCTGTTCAGCATTCAGCGACATCGGCTTTTCGACGCAACAATGCTTGCCCGCCGCGGCCACCCTCAGGGCGTACTCAAGGTGACTGTCGGGCGGGGTGGCGATGTAGACCGCCTCCACCTCGGGGTCATCGATCAAGGCCTGGGCGTCGGTATAGCTGCGGGCAATGCCATGGCGCGCTGCATAATCGCGCACCGCCTCGGCACGCCGCCCCATCACGGCCACCAATGCCGAACCTGGCGCTTTATAGAAAGCCGGTCCACTCTTTAACTCAGTGACACTGCCACAGCCGATCATGCCCCAGCGTATGGTCTGCATTAAATGCCCTCGTTCAAATTCGTCAATCGGGCAGTATCCACATACCGGCCCCGGCGCGCTATAACCACTTAGCATGACAATTGCATTACACTTTTATGACATTCATTCGGCACGGGGGCACACTCGATGAAAATTAGGGCAACCGTCATTTGCGAACATGAGGGGCACATCCTCTTCGTGCGCAAGGCCAGATCAAAATGGGCATTGCCCGGCGGGAAAGTGGAAGCAGACGAGCGCCCGGTAGGCGCGGCGGAACGCGAATTAGAAGAAGAAACCGGGTTAAACGTGGACGGCTTGCTGTACCTGCAGGAGCTCAAGGCCCGCGACACCGTCCACCATGTGTTTGAGGCATCGGTAGTCAATATCGACGAGGCACGGCCGTGCAACGAGATTGTCGATTGCCAGTGGTACGCCTACAGCGCCCTGGATGAGCTGGACACCACAGACGCCACGCGCCACATCGTCAAATCCTTCCTGCGGCGCCTCTGACGCCCTGGACAGAACCCACCGCAGCAAACCCACGGCGCCCGGCCTTTATCTCGGTACGCAACTCACCAATCAGGTTGGAAATGGCACGGATGCTGTCCAGGCCCTCGGGCGATACGCGGGTCAGCAGCAAGTCGACACGGCCGGACATGGGCTCGAACACGCTGATGCGCAGTGAGCCGTCGCTGTTAACGCAGCACTCACACGCAAGCGGCAGGAAGCCTGAGGCCATGATGCGGTTGAATTCGGTGATGGAAATCATGATCAGCCCCCCGTCCCTGGGTTCTACCCGATTGAGGTGATGCAAGCAGCATAGATAAGGTTTTGCAGGCCACCGGACAATTAATGCAAAAGTGTTAGCCAGCCCTCATTTTGTCGGGCCTGGCGGGCCATGAACTGCAAACCAGGATTAAATCGCAGGCAAAAAAAATCCCAAGTAGCTGATGGAAACTTGGGATTTAAAAATGCATAAACCGTGGGAGGTGAACGCCCGGCTATATTAACGACTGTAAAAACATGTAACAAGATTATTTTAATCCTTTCGTCGGATTGAAAGTGTCGTAAGCCCTTCAATAACCACATGTTTTTTAAGGTAGAAGGCTGTAGCCATGCCACTTTTTGGTGCAAGTAACGGCTATAAGCCCACGTATAAAAAAGGGTTATTAATCCGGTGCACTTTTAAGTAACTGTTCACTTAACTGTTTGCACGTTTCTTCAAGCGCCTCGCGGCTGGAAGCGGTGGCACCCACCACGGCCTCCAGGTGACGACACAGCGTCAGGCGTTCAGTGGCCTCTTCGCGTTGGCGGTCGACCTTGGCGTTAAGGTGAATGAAATAGAACCCCAGTAATACCGCAACAACCAGCACACCCACCGCGAAGTAGCGCAAGCTGTTGGACGATGGAGGCTCTGGGGCATTCATGGCCTTATGGCGCCCTGCTCTTTTCATAGCGCACATCATCGCCATCGACCGGCCCCACGACGGACCAGCCCAGGCGCTGATAGAACCCATTGGCACGGATTTCATCACGCCCATCAGTTACCAGGTACAGCCTGTCGTGGCGCTCAAACAGCGCCGCCTCGGCCACTGCCATCAGTTGACGGCCCAGGCCAAGCTTCTCGTGCGTGGGCAACACGAACATCGCGAATACTTCGCCTTCATCCAGATCGACCATGGAAAACCCCGCCGCCTGGCCGTCCACTTCCGCGATCCAGCCGCAAGGGGCTGCGCGCAACGTATCGCTCAATACCTGCGGGGTAATCCCCAGGCCAGCCATCTGTTCAAGGCTCAGGTGGTTTTGCACCACCGCGGTGCGAATCGCGCACAGCGTGTCGACGTCATCGGGTGTCGCCGCTCGAATCAGCACTTGCATACAGGCCTCCATGAAGAAGTGCGCCATTGTATGCAAATACTCACACAGGGTTTGTCGTGGATTTGTAAAGGCCTCACATCGGGTGCGGAGCTACGAATTACTTGCGCGCAACCTTGTAGCGCAGGCAATCCTGATAAAAGCTCTGACGAATCGCCTCCGGCTTGAGCCTTGAACGACTGTCATAAGTCTGCTCGGTGATACCCATGGCCATCATGCGCATCCACGATTTGTTGAACTTGAGGGTCTGGATCTTCTGCCGGGCGGCGTACAGCGAAACGCCGGATAACTTGAGCTCCTGTGCCCTGGCGGCTGTGCCGGCGCCCCAACTGCACATGTACTTGTCACCTTCGCGCAATTCCCTGGCCTGCGCGACAGTCGCGCCGCCGGCCAGGGAGCAGGCAATCAGCATCATTCCCATAGAGCGCATTTGCATCCTCACCTAACCACCTGAAAATAAAAGTGATTTTGGCGAGGATTTTGTTACAAAGGGGCCATTAAATTGCCTTACTGCGCAACGCAATGGCCGGATGGCTCATATCAAGGCTTGAGTTCGAACAGCGCCGGCATTGGCGGCCACTCCGAGGGCACTTTGCGGAAGCGGCTGAAACCGGCCGCTTGCGCCATCTGGCGGGCACGCTTCTCGCCCATGAACGCCCCCAGCCCCGCCCCACCATGGGACAGTGAACAGGTCATGCAATAGAGGGTGCTCTGCGGGTACATGACGCGCCCGAACAGGTTCATGTTCTCGTGCAGCTCTTCGGACAGGTTGAGCTCCACCATCAGGTAAGTGCCGTCTTCGGCCGTTGCTGCGCGTAAATCCTTGAGCATCTGCTGAGGGTCGGTGGCATCGTGGATCACCACAAAGGTGGTCACGAAGTCGAATTGCTGGCCGCGCAAGGCATCGGAGTCGTTCACCTCGAATTGCACCCGGTCAGCCACACCAGCCGCCTCGGCGTTGGCCCGCGCCAACTCGATGGAAGGCAGGTGGAAGTCGCAGCCGACAATGCGCGCCTCGGGGTAGGCCTTGGCCATGGTGATCGCTGCCAGGCCCGCGCCGCAGCCAAAATCCAGCACACTGCCGCCGGTCTTGAGCTTCTCTTCGACGCCGTCCAGGGACGGGATCCAGTGCTGGACCAGGTAGTGCTTGTACCAGGGCATGGTCATGCGCTCCATGCCTTTCCAGGTTTCCAGCGGGAACGCCTCTTCAGCACAACCACCACCATGACGGAAGGCCTCGATGACCTTGGGCGCCATGCTCACGAACGGCACGCTGAGCTGAATGATGCCGCCGGCGAAATACGGCGAGTCTTCATCGGCCAGCACTGGCACAAATTCAGCTGGCATCTGGTAGCGGCGGGTTTGCGCGTCGTAGGTTACGTAATTGCCGGTGGCCATGCTGCCCAGCCATTCGCGCAAGTAACGCGCGTTATAGCCGGTCTTGTGCGCCAACTCCTCCAGGGTCACCGCGTGGCCGTCGGCCAATGCCTTGAACAAGCCGAGCTGGTCGCCGATGTAGAGCATGGCGCCGCGCAGCGTGTTGCCGTAATCCTCCATGATGCGCGCCGAAAATTGCTGGACCTTGGTTTTATCAACTTCCATAACGTTGGACATCTGTCGCTCCTTGATGAGTTTGCAAGTCTGTTCAGAGATCAATGATCAGTGGCCGGCGAGCCTGGCCAGCACGTTGTCAACGATGCGTTCGGACATGCCCAGGTGCGTCCGGGGCTCGAACAGCCGCGCCAGGGCGCCGTCATTCATCACCGCGAGCACCCGCGCATCGGCCTCGATCGCCTCGCGGATCGACACGTGGTTGCGCTGGCTGGCCTGGGACACTTCGAAGATGATCTGGTAGGCGCTGCTCTTGCCCAGCTTGCGCGCCATTTCGAACACCACGGCTTCGGTGCAGATGGCATCACCATAGGCCTGGGCGGTGCCTTCCATCTTCTGCACATTCACGGTGAGCCCGTCGATGGTCTCGGTCAGAATCGAGAGTGCCATCAGCGCATAGTGGGAAACGTCCGCGACCGCGCACCACTCCAGCCGGGTACCGCGGTAATCGCGCTCATGCTCAAGAATCATCGCGTCCAGCGCGAGCATGACCTGGGCCTTGGCCAGCCGCGCCAACACCACCACCTGCTCGCAACCTTCAGGGTTGCGTTTGTGCGGCATGGTGCTGCTGCCGATCTGCTGGTCACTCCAGCCCACTTCCACTTCAGCGATTTCCCAGCGATTGAGCGTACGGATTTCATCGGCAACGCGGGCCAACGAGGCAGTGACCATGGCCAGAGTGCTGACGAACTCGGCAACACGGTCACGGGACACATGCCAGCCCGCCAGGGGTACTTGCAGCGACAAGCGCTGGGCAAAACGCTCCAGCATCGGCATGGCGTCCGGGCCGAACGCCGCCATGGTGCCGACCCCGCCGAACAACTGCACCACCAGCACCCGCTGGCGCGCCTCGGCCAGGCGCTGACGGTGGCGCAACAGCTCATCGATCCAGCCGGCGACCTTCAGCCCGAAGGTGGTTGGCAAGGCGGGAATCGAGTGGGTCCTGGCGACCATCAGCGAGTCACGGTGCGCATCGGCCAGGGTCGACAACTTGCCCAGCAAGGTCTCCAGGGCCTGGTCCATCGCATCAAGCACATCGCGCATTTCCAGGGACTGAGCGGTGTCCTGGATGTCCTGGGTGGTAGCGCCGTAATGCACGTATTCACGGGCAGTGGGGCTGCAGTTTTTTTGCAGGGCGCTCAGCAATGGCATCAGCGAATGCCCAGTGGCCGCCACGCCCTCGGCCAGTTGGCGCACATTGATGCCTGACAGCAATGCGGCCTTTTCGATCTCCAGGGCCGCCTCGCGCGGGATGATGTTGACGTCGGCCTGGGCCATGGCCAGCGCGGCTTCCACGTCCAGCCAGCGTTGCAGGCGACAATGACTGCAGAAGATCTTGCGGCTCTGCGGGCCGGCATAACCCGAACCGTGGGTTTTCGAGTCAAGGATATGGCTGTGTTCGTGGCGGCATTGCTCGCCGTCATGATCAAAGCCCGGGCGGTCCGACCGTGCGGTGCAAGATGCACGGGCGGTCACTTCCAATGTTTGCGCATCCATCACATACCCTCCATCGCGTACTGGGACTGACTGGTATTGCCTGGGGTTGCCTTCGTCGCTTCAAGGCCATGGCCGCAAGCGCGGGGCAGTGCTTTAGTTGCCACCAAATCGACCATCTCGGCCGCCAGCCCCGTGTAGGTCGTCGGGTCAAGCAGCTCATCGAGCTTTTGCGGGCTGAAACAACCCTGCAGCCGCGAGTCGCCAAGCAGTGCGTCGCGAAAGCAGACGCCTGTGTCTTGGGCTTGCAGGGCGATGTCGTGCACCAGGTGATGGGCCGTCTGCTTGCCGCACCGAGGCGCCAGCGCGAGCATCACCCGCTCCGACAGGATCAGCCCGCCCAGTAAATCCAGGTTGCTGCGCATGCGCGCTTCACGCACCTCCAGCCCAGCCAGCAGCAAGCCCTCCATACGGGCGAGCAAGGCGCCGGCGTAAATGAACAGCTCCGGCAAGGCCGCCCATTCGATGCGCCAGGTGGTGCCGTCACGCTCGTGCAACTGGAACGCGGCGTCGGTCAGCGCAACCATCTGCGCGCGCACCAGCCGCGACAGCGCACTGATCAGGTCCACCGTCGACGGGTTTTGCTTGTGGGGCATGGTGCTGCTCCCCACCTGCCCTGCCCGCCGGCCTTCGCGCACTTCGTCGATCTCGGTGCGCTGCAGGTGGTAGATCTCATTGGCGACACGGCCCAAGGTTGCCGACGCCTGCACCAGCAACCACGCCGCCTCCAGGATGCGGTCGCGGGCACTGTGCCAACTGCTCAACGGCGCCGCCAGGCCGAGGCTTTCCAGGGTGCGGCGCTGCACATCCAAACCCTGCGGGCCCAGCCCGGCCAGGGTGCCCACGGCGCCGGTCAGGTTACCGACCATCACCCGCGCATAGGCTTCGTCAAAGCGTTCAAGGTGCCGATCAATCTCATCGACCCACACCGCCACCTTGTAGCCAAACGTGGTGGGCAATGCCTGCTGTCCATGAGTCCTGGCGACCATCGGCGTGTGCTTGTGGCGCAGGGCGAGCGTGAGCAAATGCCCACGGATCCCGCGCAAACGCTGCACCACCAGGCCCCAGGCATCGCGGATTTGCAGGATGAGGCCGGTGTCGAGGATGTCCTGGGTGGTGACGCCGTAATGCACGTATTCACCCAGCCCATCGGCGCATAACCCCTGCAAGGCGCGCAGGGTCGGCACCAGGATGTGCCCGGTTTCCAGGCTCTCGCGCCCCAACGCGTCGAGGTCCAGCAGTTCCACGCTGGCTACCCGGGCAATTTCCCGGGCGGCCTCCTGGGGGATGATGCCCATCTGCGCCTGGGTCGCCGCCAGCGCAGTTTCAACATCGAGCCACTTCTGCACCTGATTGGCATCAGAGAAGATCGCGGCAAATTCCGGGGACGAGTAAGCGCCCCCGTGGATACGGGATTCAGTGATATGACTTGGCATGTCGAGTTACTCGCGTTGTCCTAAGGAGGGCTACTTCACGCGTTGCACTTGTTCCCAGACTGCATCGTAGTAAGCCCGCTCCAGCCGGAAGTGCTCGGCCAGGGACGTGAGAAACGCATTCTGGAACCCGAGGTCCGGAATACGCCGTGAGATCAGCGCCCATTCACGCTTGGCCCGTGGCGGCACCAGGCTGATATGCACTTCGTAGTACTCCGCGTCATCCTGGCTCAAGCCCGCATTGCGCAGGGCGTTGTACAACTTGCCGTGGTTACCCGGCACCACCAGTTCGGTGATGTAGAACACCGCCAGGCCCCAGCCGACATCGGGGTTGCGGAAACAGCGTGCGCGGTTGTTGAGGTAGGCGATTTCCTCGGGCATCGTCGAAAGAGCCTCGAAATCGGCATTCAGGCCTACGGCGGCGAGTAGCTTGGCCAACAGCTTCGGGTGGGAACGCTGCTCATCCTCTTCGCCCAACTCGCCGTAGAGATAACGCGCCAGGGCAGCCGCTTCGTCCACGTCAGTCAGGTTGACCAGCAGGTCGGCGGCGTCCCGGTAAAGGCGATAAGTACGGAACCATTGGTGGCGCAAAAACACCTGCAGCTGCTCGCGAGAGGCTTTGCCTTCAAACACATACTGCGACATCGGGTGGTTTTCCCGCGACTGCGCGGCAATCTGCTCTTCCAGGCGTTGCTGGAAACCGGCCTCGGACAAGGGCGATGCCAGGTCGGCTGACGGCATGAAGCGCTCTTGCACGCTATAGACGGCATTGGCCAGCCAGCGCCGGGTCGAGGCGGTGGCCACGTCATCGCTCAGCGACAGGATGTACAGCAACTGCTGGCACTGCGCTGCATTGGCGGCGTCCCCTCGTTGGCCGCTCTCGCACAGGGCACGCAGCATGTTGGCGGCAATTTCGATGCGATTGAACGTCGCGTCCGGCTTCAAGGCTTCCGCCAACAGACGGGCTTCGGCCGTGTGAATATTCTGCAATTGCGGCAGGGAAAAATTACGTGGGCTCATCATGTGCTCCATTATTTTTTTTCTGGGATCGCAGGTCGTTCAGGCAGACAGGCGTTGGGCCTGCATCTGTTGCCACAGGCTGTCGAAGTAGGCCTTGTTGATTTCGAAGTGGCGCTTGAGTGCACGCATAAAGGTGCGTTGAAAGCCCTCCTCGCTGGCGAACTTGGCAATCAGGGCCCACATTTCCTCGGTGTCGATCTCATCCTGGGTGCCATGCAAGCGGTGGAACTCGCTGGGCTGTTCTGGAACATCGAGGCGCTGCAACAGCTCGTAGATGCGCCGATGGTTGACGCAACTGACAGACTCGACCGCATAGAGCAGCGCAAGGCCCCAGGCGACATCCGTGTGGCGCACACAGCGAATGCGATTATTCAGGTAGGCCTTTTCCAACGGATGCAGCGCGGGGAAGTCGATGGCCAGCGGAATATCGAAATACTCCATCAGATGGGCGAGCATCGCCGGGTGCGAACGCTCCGGTGTCTCAGCCCCTGCCTCACCGTAGAGGTTGCGGTAAAACACCGAGGCATCTTCGATGGCTTCGAAGCGAAAGGCCAGTTCGGCCAGCAGGCTGTAGAAGTTGTAGGAACGGGTCCAGTGATGCTCCAGGAAGAAGCGCACATCCTGAACCGGCGGCGTCCCTTGGAACAGATGCACCGACATCGGGTGATTGACCCGGCTGCGCGCAGCGATTTCAGCGTCGACCTGCTGACGGAACTCGTCCACCGGCAACGCGGTGAAGCCCGGCACATCGGCGGCGAACTCATCTTCGACGCGGTAGACCTCGCTGGCCATCCAGCGCCGGGTCGGTTCGGTGCGCGGGTCACCGGGAATGTGCAGTTGCAGCAGGGCTGACTGATAGTGCGCGTAGGCGTCGGCGTCTCCCGACAGGCCTTGCCGAGCCTGTGCGAGCAGCGCTTCCAGCGCGCGGGTGACCTGGGTGTAATTGGCGCCAGGTTCCAAGGCATTCGCCATCAGCCGCGAGGCGTTGGTGAAGAGATCGGAATCCGAGCGTTGTTGCAGGGCAGCAGTATCCATTGATAACCCCTGAATCTTGTTTTTGTGTGGTTAGGCGTACTCGGAAAAAAGCCTAAAGGTTCCCGTAGTGGCAAGGTCAACACCTGTAGGAAAATTCTTTCAAAGGCGTGGAGATAGGCCGATAGCGCCACCGAACCACAGGTATAAACACAACCCTGCAGCCCCCAACGGTAACCACGATGCGAAGCGAGCCGCTCTTGATCTTGCTCTGCTTGTGATCTTGATCTGGCTTTTGATCTTAGGCGCCCCGTTAAACCACGCTGGCCGAACGCAGGCTTGAATTCGTGGGTAACCCGGCAGGACGCCGGGTTAGCCGCCCCGCGCCATGGATGGCGCGTGGCGGCGGCCCACGGATTCAAGCCTGCGTTCGGGCACACCGAGCCCAAGCGAGGTGCCGAGTGGTGGGGCAAGAGCGTTTTGCTTACTTTTGCGCTTTTCAAAAGTGAGCCGCCGGGCGGAACCCTAGGTGGCCGTTACCGCAGCAATGGATATGCACACAATCCAGCTGTGTTGACTGTCAGGCCGCCTTCGCGAGCAAGCCCGCTCCCACATTTGGATCGTGGGGTGTCAGGTAGATAGGCGTCGGCTGGCAGGCCGGCATCGCAGGCAAGCCAGCTCCCACATTTGGATTGTGGGGGTGTCAGGTGGATAGGCGTCTGCTGGGAGGCCACCATCGCAGGCAAGCCAGCTCCCACAGTTGGACCGCAAGGTGTCAGTTAGAGAAGCGTCGGCCATCACACCAACGCCCTGCGCTCCCGCACAAAGCGTGGCATCTGATCCCCAGGCAGTGCCTTGCTGAAATACCAACCCTGAATAAACAACTCAGGCCCATGACTCAAAAACGCCAACTGCTCAGCCGTCTCAACCCCCTCCACCACCACCCCCAGATCCAAGGCCTCGCAGAAACGCAACATACCAGTCAGCACCTGGGCGCCTTTAGGGTCACGCTGAGCCACCACAAAACTTCGGTCAATCTTGATGAAATCCACAGGAAACTGGTGCAAGTAACTCAGCGCAGAAAACCCAGTGCCAAAATCATCCAGATAGACCTTGGCCCCCATGGCCTGCAGCTTCTGGATGGTCTGGCGAGTGGCCGGGATATCACTGACCAGCGCGTCTTCGGTAATTTCCACTGACACCCGCCCTTGGGCCTGGGCCAGAATTTCCACCAGCCGATCGCCGTAGGCCGCGTCCTTGAGCGTAGTGCTGGAAATATTGATGGTCATCGGCAGTTCAAAACCCACCTTCTGCCATTTCTGATACTGGCGCACGGCCTGGGACGCCACCCACACATCCACGTCCGGCATCAGCCTGGCGTGCGCCAGCCATTGCAGGAACTCCCAGGGCGAATGCACCGTGCCCTGGCTGTCCCGGGCGCGCATCAGCGCCTCGCAGCCGGTGCACAAACCGGTGCGGGTGGAGACCTGGGGTTGAAACTCAAGGTAGAACTCGTAATCACTGATCTGCTGGATGCGGTTCAACTCAGCGGCCTGGCGGGCCAAGGTCTGGTGAGTGGCCAGCACCGGGTCGAACTCCAGCAGGCGGCCTTTCTCTTCAAGGCCGCGAAACGTCATGTCCAGGGATTTGAGGTACACCGTGCCGCCATCGCTGGACTGGCGATGAATCGCCCTGACGTAGGGCGCATACACCAGCGTACCGGCCCCCAACAGAACGATCTGCAACACCACCGCCGCCACGTCGCCGTGGGTGCTGAGGTAGGCATTGAGTAGCACCGGAGCGGTAAACGGCACGCTGGCCACCGCCGGCGACACCCAGCCCAGTTGCACCACCATCAACGCCACCATCGCATTGAACGCCGGTACCAGTAGAAACGGTATAAACAGACGCGGGTTGAGAATGATCGGCAAACCGAACAACAACACCTCGCTGACATTGAATAACGACAACGGCAAACTGGCCACCGCCAGCAAGCGCATGGACTGGCTCTTGGAAAACAGCAGGATCGCCAACAGCAGGCATAAGGTTGCGCCCGAGCCACCGATAAAGGCAAAACTGCCCAGCAAGCCGTTGTTGAGCAGGTACAGCACAGGCTCCCCCGCCGCCAACGCTGCGCCATTGAGCGCCACCGCCTGGTCCAAGGCATCGAATAACGGCTGCATGGCATACACGCCATGAATGCCGAAGAACCACAGCAGCGAATTCATCAGGGTGACAAACAACCCGCTGCTGTAAGGCGCCTGCAACGCATCAAGCACCTGCGGCGCCTGAATTTGCGCCACATGGGGGATCAACAGCAGCAACGACAACACCGCCACCAACGACAAGGCTGTGAGTGCGCCAGGCACCACCATGTTGATGGTGCCCTTGAGGTTATGGCCGACCAGGTCTTGGTTGACCAGGCGCGTCCAGCGAAAGCGGTGCAGCCAGGCAATGGCCGGCACATTGATCAAGGGCGAAGCAATGGCAATAAACAATAAAAACGTAGCCGAAGCACGCGGGTACTCACGCAGCACGAAGGTGGCGACCACCACATGGGCCAGGCACAGAAAGGCCACTGGCAGCTGTGGCAGACGGTGTTGAATCGCCAACATATAACCGATGGAAGCTGCGACCAGCAGTGGGATCACCGAACTGATCTGTTTATGCAACCCCGCCAGGAAACTCACCACCTGCGGATCGAAACCCAGCGCCTGGGCGCATTCGGACAGAATCAGGAAACCGGCGGACACCAACAGGCACGGCAGGATCCACAGCAGCCCCTCACGAATCGCACGCAACGACTCCGTGCTGGCCAGGACTGCCAGGCGCTGGGTCAGGAAAAGTTTGAACAGGGTGTGCGCCATGGGCCGTCCTCTGCCTGTCACCGTCTGCCGCTGAAGATCAGGGCCGGAAACACCCGCTAACGCTACACGCCCTGATAGCTGAAGCGAAAGCCTTTATACCCGTCCCTGCTCGGCTTTTTTGCCAGTGAATGCCGGGCTGTTAGACTAAATCCCTACAGATTTATCGAACTTTCTGACTTGAATCATCCCCTAAGGCTGTCTGAGTCGGTATCATCCGCACGTTTTGTGCGTGTTATACGATGTTACAACCTGTCTGATAATGGGTACGCACTCAGGGAATCTTGCCTGCAACGACAACAGGCCAAAGGAGAGAACCTCACTATGCAAGACAAGCGCTCAAGTAACATGCGTCCTCTATTTGTCACCATCCTGCTGTGGTTGTGCAGCGTGGTGTTGCTGTTTGTGATCAAGAACGTCATTGAATTGTTTACCGGGCCTGTGGCTGAAACCTGGGTAGACCTGGCCCTGGTGCTGGTCGCCTACCTGATGTTTTTCTTGCTCGCGCCGTTGCAGAACTGGATGCGGCGCAGGTCGCGCAAGCGTGCTCGCCATCACCTCAACGCACGCACGTCCGATAGCGGCTCCCACCCTTCTCATTAAGGTGTCTACCTATGTCGGCACCCAACGATACTCACCAGCTCGCACTGGATAGATTCCTGCGCGAACAACCCCAGGTCGCTGCCGAACTGGACAGCCTTAACCCGCTGGTAGCCCAGGCCAGGGGCGAAACCCTGGCGCAGTATCGCGCCGAACGCTTGCATGAGGCGTTCGAACTACATGCTGAACAGCAAAAGCTGTTCGCCTGGGAATTGACCCTCAAGCTCACGGCCGATTCGCCCGAAGTCTTCGAGGCCCAACGGCGCGAAGTGCATAAAGAAGTCGCGCAAATGGCCGGCATGGACTGGGCGCAGTACTGCCACTTGCACGGCTTGGCCGTTTGACCTTTACCCTACAAGCACCAGCGTGCTCGGTTGCGCCCCATGACGTGACGCAACTCAGCCACCGTTATGCTTCGATGCTGCGGGTCTATCGCCAACGCGGCCTGTAACGCTGCCCAGCAATGCCTGGGCAACTGCGCGGGTCGGGGCAGCCGGTCTGACGCGCGCTTGCCAACGCGCCTGCCGTGGGCCAGTTCGTACAGGATGCAGGCCACGCCGTACAGGTCGGCGGCAGCGGTCAGCGTACCGCCGGCCAACAGTTCCGGGGCGGCGTAGGCAGGTGTCCAGGCATTGAAACGACTGCGGCTGACACTCGGCAACCCTACCGCAGCCTCTGCTTGAGCATGACCCAGGCCAAAATCGAACAAGCGCACGCCCTCCTCGCCCACCATGACATTGGCGGGTTTGACGTCACCGTGCAGAACATCTTGCTGGTGGGTGTAAACCAGCGCATCCAGCAGCTGCAAGGCGATGGGGCGCAACTCCCGCCAGGGCAAGCCCTGGGGGCACTCCAGCAGCAGGCGGTCCAGCGTCATCCCTTGTAGCAACTCCATGGTGAAAAACGCGACGTGGCTGTGTGTATCGACCTCAAACGAAAACACCCGTACCACGCGTTCATGCCGAAGGCTGCGGGCCAAGGCAAACTCGCGGTACAACAACACATGCGCGTCGGGGCACTGGGAAATGGGTTCGTCGAGTAGCTTGATCGCTACCTTGGAACAGGGTTCGCCCAACTGCTCGTGCAACAGGTCGCGCGCGCGGTACACCCTGCCCATACCACCGCTGCCCAAGACACGTTCAAGGTGATAACGCCCAGCCAATAGGCGGGAAGATGAAGCTGTCGAGTTCAAGGCTGCACCACGACCGCGGTCAGGTCATCACGTACCGGCCTGCGCAACGCCCCTGCAAATAGCCGTTCCACTGCCCGTTGAGGCGTGCCCATGCTCAACGCCCGCCCCAGGTCAACGTGGCTGAGGGCCTGATACAAACCATCACTGCACAACAAAAACACGTCCCCTGGGCGGGTGCGCAGTTCCAGTACTTCAAGGTGCAAACGCGAACGCGCGCCAACGGCCCGGGTCAAGGCCCTGGCACCCGGGTAGGCCTGGGCTTGCGCCACACTCAACTGACGCTCGTCCATAAGGCGCTGCAGCAGCGAGTGGTCCTTGGATAACTGATAGAGGTTCTGGTCGCGCCATAAATAGCAACGGCTGTCTCCCGCCCATAGGCAGGCTGCCCGGCCCTTCTCCAGCAACAGGGCAACCACGGTGCTGCCCATCGTCACGTCACCGCTTGCGCCAGGCTCTGTCCACGCGCGTCTCACCCCTTGGTTGACGTCCTGCAACCTGTGGCGAACCGCCTGGATACGTTGGTCAAGGTTGCCGTCCGCCGACACTGACGCCAACTGGCTGATCACCCACTGGCTGGCGACATCCCCGTGCCGATACCCGCCCATGCCGTCCGCCACCGCCCAGCAACCGGCGCGCGGGTTGTCCAGGAAAGCATCCTCATTGCGCAACCGCGCCTGGCCTCGCTGCGTGCGCCCGGCGCTGCGCCACGGGCTATCCATCGGGTTCACAGCTGCTCCGGCAGGCGAAAGGTGCGCCATGTGTCCATGTCAAACGGGCCAGGCGTACGCTGGCTGGTGAGCCGGTAATTGGCGCGCAGGCCGGCGAGGTCTGCCTTGAGGATCTGTATATTTCGGCCACTGGCGGGCTCTTTCTGCAGCAGATCCAGAAACCGGAACAACGACCACGCCCCGGTGTTCTTTTCGATACCCAAGGGTCTCTGCTCCGTGCCTCTCTCCAGAACGAGGCTGCTGCGCCCATTGTCCGCATCGGTGGGCCAATGGAACGCCATGGGTACGATCGGACCGTGGCGATACTCCAATTGCTGGTCGCCAAACCGCAGGATCGCACGGCTGACCGATGGGTCCAGGCTGTAGGGCGCCAAGGTGAAGCGCACAGATAACTCCCCCGCGTCTTCGGTAAAGAAACCGCGGCGGATGACCTGAGTTTTCATCAATTGCTCCAGCAGCGCACGCGAAACCGGCAAACTCTGGCCATCCAGCCCACGCAGTCGGTAGCGGCTGCCGTCGACGCTGATAAACGGCCGCAGGTAGCCCTCATAAAAGCGCGCCATCACCCCGCGTGGCTTGAAGAACTCCTGAAAATCGTGAAGGGCGACCTCACTGCTGGCGTGCGCATTGAATGGGTAACGTCGGCCGATGGCCTTGGCGTAGAGGCTATGCACCTCGCTCTGATAACGTTGGTTGACGTGCACATAGGCCTGCTCCAGCAGATGCCGCCAACTGTCATCGGCCACGCCTTCGAGCCAGCCGGCAACGGGCAGCGGCAGGCGCGCGGCGGCGTCACGCAGATTGCCCAATGCATCCTGCTGGCCCTCCATGCGCTGCCTGGCACGCAGGAAGGCCGCCTGCTCGGGTGCGCTGTCACGGTTCAATGCCGTCAGTTGCAGGTGTACTTCATCCAGCAGGCGCAACGCCTGAGTCAGCTCTACCCCGGGGTTGTGCTGCTCATCCAGCAATTGATGCAAAGGCTCAAAGCGGCGCTGCAAGGCGCGCCGCGGCGCCTCGACAATAGCCGTCTGCCCTGCCGTCAACCGCGACTTGGCCATCTCGCCCAGGTCTGCCGACTGCTGGGCCACTTTGTCCAGCAGCCCAGGGACTGGCAACAGACGCGTGTTTTCACGCACCTGTTGCAACAGACGAATCAAGGGCGATTGTGCCGACGTCAGGTTCATCAGTTGCTCGGCATCCTGGCGCAGGCTGTCGGTCTCTTGCAGCCTGACTCGCCCAAGCGCATCGCTCCAGGCATCGGCATACTCGCTGAAATAGCGCTGCTGCAGTTCAGCCATCAGGCGCCGCAAGTCCTGAGGCCCCAGGTCGGAGCCCTGCCCGAGCACCCAGTTGTCCTGGGTGATGGCGTTTACCAAGCGCGGGCCCTGCGCATCGAAGTACTGCACATAGCGTTTGGTATAGAACCCCGGCACAGGCGGGTCGATAGCGGCGAACACCTTACCCTCGGCCAGCCGCAACGGCTCCAGGCTGCGCGCTTGTTCGCGCAATACCCGGTAGACCCCATCGGCCAACGATTCGCCCCTCAGCGCTTCACGGGCCTGCGCCACCCGCTCTTCGTTGAGCGGCACCACAAACGGTTGCTCCAGCAGCCTCGCCAGGTGCGTATTAAGGCGCTTCTGTGTCGGCATATCCCCGGCAAAGCGTACCGACCAAAGGCTTGCGATATGTTCTGCCAGCCAGGTCGTGTCACGGCGCTCGCGCAGATTGAGCATCAGGTAGGCACGCAGGTCGTCGAGCAGTCGTTCCCGGTCCCCCAGGCTGGCGTCTATCTGCTCTTCCAACTGGTGGGTTATCCAAGTCAACAATGGCTGTTGCAGCGCCTGTTCATAGGCTTGATCGACGCTGGGACGGCTCAGTTCGCCCTGATACAGCCCGGTGCGCTCCACCAGGCGTACATCTGCCGGCCCTGGAAAAACCTGGGTTGCCGCCAGTCGCGCGTCCAACAGCGCCAACAGCGCCGTGCTTTCATCGTTGGCCGCAAGGGCGAGCGGCGGGTGTGAGGTCAGCGCCGACAATTGCGCCAAGCGTTGGTGATTGACGGAGTAACTGTGCCCCCATAGCCCGCCAACACCGCCAATAACCAGCGCCGCAGCCAGCGCCTGCGCGCCCTGGCGCCAACGCAAACGTTGCTGTTCGTGGGCTTGCAAGCCCGCCAGGTCAGCCTCGGCGAAGATCACTTGGCTGAACAGGCCCTGCACAAAGCGCGGGTGCCTGCCATCGGCGCAGGTCAAGAAGAACCCTCGCAAACCGTTGATGGGTTGGTAGCGATGAGCGCAAAACGCCATGTCAACGAACAGACTGACCTGCTCCCCCATTCGTGCTGCTTGTTGGGGAAACTCGAGCATCTGTCCACGCCGCTCGACATTGCGCTCCTGATGCAATCGCCCAATCAGCTCACTGTTCAAGCGTTGCAATAATCGCTCGACCGCCTGACGAACCTGCGTCGTGTCAGTCCCCTCGGCGCAGGTATCCAGGTGCTGCCCAAGCACGCTGTCGGCACTTTCTCCAAGGGGTGAGTCGAAGTATTCAGCGAATCCCGGCAACTGGTCGGCGTGGGTCAACACCAGGTAAATCGGCACATCCACATGCAATGTCTGTTGGATCTCCTGCAAGCGCGAATGGACACGGCGGGCATGCTGATCCAGGTCGTATTCAGTGGCGCTCGCCAGCGTATCAGCCGACAACGTCACCACCACACCGCTGAGCGGGCGCACTCGGCGACGCCGCCTGAGCAGTTGCAGCAAGGTGGCCCAGCCTGCGGCGTCCACTGAACGGTCGGGCTGGGTAAGGTAGCGCCCCGGGGTGTCGATCAGGACGCCTTCGTCGCCGAAATACCAGTCACAATGGGCACTGCTACCGATCGGCCGCGCTTGCGCGTGATCCAGCGCCAGCGGTAAGCCCGCTGCCGCCAGCAACTGCGTCTTGCCACTGCCCGGTTCACCGATCAACAGGTACCAGGGCAACTCATGACGCCAACGTGCGTTACGCTCTCCATAATGGCGGGACGTCTTGAGCAGGTGCACGGCTTTCTTGAACCGACTGCGCAGGTGCAGGCGTTCGTCCTCCACCCCCGTCATCGGCTGCTGGCGCGCCTCGCGTTCCGGCCTTTGGCGCCAGGCGGCAAAACCGGGCCCCGCAAACGCCATCGCCAGTCCCCATAGCAAGAACACACTGCTAATGGTGACCAGCCGCGCAGTCGCCCCGGCCCAGATACGGTGGTCATCCACCGCCAGCAGCGGCCCCAAAAACCACACCATTGCCGCACAGGACAGCACCAGCAACAGGCTCCACACCCAAATCCTGCCCAGCACGGTGCCCATCCCCTTGAAGAATGCGATCATTCAATGCTCCCAGCGTTTACAAAGGCGTGCGGAGCAGATCCGACGCCGACAGTTGAAGGGGTTGCAGCGCGTGCGTACGCTCGTTGCTCAGTACCCAGGCAAACCCTGTGTACATCGCCAGCACACATACCAAGGTGAGGCCGACCCACCAGGTGGCAGGGATGACACGCACCCGCTTGCGCCGTTCGGCCTTTGGCTGGGCAGGCAGTAGTGCTACCGCCGCCGGTTCTCCGCGTACATGCCTGATCTGGCGATACAACGCATCGCGCACCGCCTCAAGTTGCGGCACACCCCGTTCCATCACCCGGTATTTGCCTTCGAACCCCAGGGACAGGCACAGGTACAGCAATTCCAGCATCGCCAGGTGCTTCACCGGGTCGCGCGTGAGGCGCTCCAGTAACTGGAACACTTTTTCGCCGCCAAAGGTTTCGTTATGAAAGCGGCTCAACAGGCTCATCTTCGACCATTCGCTTTGCGCCCCCCACGGGGTCGTCACCACCGCCTCATCGATCACGCTGCACAACACATAGCGCGCCGACATGACCTGGCTGTTCTCCACGCCGCCCTGCAAGGCGCGGGTCTCGAACTGAGTCACCGCCAACGCTAACCGATCGTTGAGCGTGCCCAGGTTTTCACGGCCGGAGCAGACCCTGAGCCCTATAACTTCAAACAATACCGCCCAGGCTGCGGCAACCAGCGGGTTGAGCCCTGCCTGAAAGCTCTGGGTATCGAGCCGGTGGCCCGCGTAGATCATGCGGTCTTCCAGCTGTTCATAGCGCGGCGGCGACGGGAAATCCGTCAACGGCCCCTGGGCAGGCTCATGAGTCTCCCGGTCGAGCAGGACGGTTTTTTCATCCTGGGTGTATTCACTGTCCATGGCATTCAGTTCCTGATGGCCCAGAAGTCGAGTTCAAGCCCGGTGAATTCACCCCCTACGTGGAAAGCGAAACCACCCGACTGCTCCAGCTGCGCGATATCACGGGGGCTCATATCGAGCATGAAATAGGTCTTGCCGGCATGGAACGGAATCTGTCGCGGCGCCACTGGCAAGGGTTTGACCTTGATACCGGCCAAGTGCAGGTTGACCAACTCGCGTATGCGCTCAACCGGCGCGACTTTCAGGTGTGCCGGCAGGCGCTGGCGTAGTTCATGCGCCTCACACTGCGCGGTGGCTGCCAGGATGAAGGTGGCGGTGCCCAGCAGTTTCAACTCGCTGACCGGGCATACCAGAACGCCGTATTGGCGTGGCTGCAATGTCAACTCCATCGCCTGTTGCTCCAGCACCACCGACAGCGCCATGCGCAGCTGCGCCATCAGAGCGCGAAAACTGGCGCCCTGATCACCGTGCTGGTAATGAACATCCAACTGCGCGCGTTTGCTGTCAGTGGTGAAGGTTGATAGCTCCCCAAGCAGCGACACCAGCGCACGGAACACCGCTTCGGGTCGCACCCGCGCCTGGCTCAGACAGTGGCGCAGTTCCAGCTCGCTACGATTGATCACTTGCAGCATCAGGAAATCGGCGATGTGCGTGCCTGCGGCTGTGCTTTCGCCACGAATGCGCGCCGCGATGGCATCGCCCCGGCTGGCAAGCAGACCAATTACCTCCTTGAGGCACGACGCCACGTACCCGTGCTCCTGCACGAAGATAAACGTCGGGATGAACGCCGTATCCAGATTCACGCCGCCGTCACTGCTGGCGTCCAGTACCTGGGCCACCTTGAGCTTGACGAAGTGCTGGTCACCCGGCTGTTCACCCAGCATAAGACGTAAATCCGGGCGCGCGCAGTGGATTCGGCAACGCGTATCCACGCCCACGTTGGAGTCTCCCACTTCCACTTCACAGCTGAGGTAGCGCGCCAACACCTCGCTTTGCGCAGGCTGGCGGACCTCAAGGTGACTGCCGCTGGCCAGCGGCAGCGCCAGGTAAACCCCTTGCGTGCCTGCATCCTTTGGCACCTGCAGCACCAGCGGCTCCATGGCGGCATTCAATTCAAACAGGCTGCCGTCCGGTAACACGCCACTGGCCTGGTTGACCACCAGTTTGCCCAGCTTGAGGTACTGCGTATTGAGTTCGAGCGTGAGCAAACCCCAGGTGTCACTGCCCAGCAGGCGGGTCTGATTGAGCTGCTGCTGGTAATAACGGTCGTTGTGCTGCAAGTGCTGTGGCCGCAACAGCATGCCTTCCTGCCAGATGACTTTATGAACCTGCATGTTATTGCTTCTCCGCAGCAGCGAGCGGCTCAGCAACACGTATACCGCCCTGGTCCAGCACCAGCTCGGCACGGTTGCGTTGCTGCACCGTCAAGGGCACCAGCCGCCGCCATTGCACATGGGGCAAGTCTCGATAAGCGGCCAGCACGCCCACAAAACGGCTCTCAGGAGCGATGCGCAGTTTGAGCGCCAGCCGGTCACCCGGGCGCAGTTCAACCTCCTCGCTGCCGACCCAGTCCTTGGGCAGCGCCTGCTGGGCGTTGCCATACAGGCTGAAGAAGTCGGCATGTTCAAAGGCGACGCCATGGCGCAGTTCGATCAACTGCACCACCACGGGAGAAGGACGACCGTGCAGGTCCGGGTTGACGTGCTGGCTGGCGGTCAGCACCACATCCAGCTTGGTCAGCGTGGAGAATGGTGAGACGGCACTGCAGCCCGCCAACAGCCCGCACAAGAGCAACAGCGAAACAAGGGTGGCTCGATACATGACTATCATCCTGGAAAATCCATGTGCAGGCTGGAGAGCAGACGCACCTGCTCCTCATAGGCTTTGGCGAAGTCGCCGCCCAACGGGCGATCGTTCAGCTGTTCTTGCGCCACCACACGCTGGTAGTGACGCTGGTAGGCCCGCCAATGCCCGCCATCGGGGAAAAACCCGGCCAATTTGCCCTGGGACTCAAAGCACCCCAACAGGTGGCTGGGCTCAAAGGCCGCACGGGCGTTACGTATGGCGCTTCGACAAGCGGCCAGCAACGCAACCTGATGCACCTGCAGTTCTCGGTGCACCTGGGCAATGGCGCGCACGGCAGGCAGTTGCCCCAACTCCCGGGTATCGAGCATCGCGGCCAACGCAGCATCGGTGTCGCGATACACTTTCAAGGGGTTCTGGCCCATGCCCTGACTGGCGAACGCCGCCGTACCCAATTCGTTATTCAGTTCTTCTCGAGTGCGCAAACCGTGTTGCAGCCCTTCGATCGTCACCCGAAACAAGCGTGCCACCTTGATCGCCAGTGCCTCCCGGGCCAGCGTGTCGAGGGCCGTAAGGTCGACGCCCAGGACCGCTGCAAATTGTGACCAGAACACCTCGTCGGTCGACGGCGTCATCGCAACAGCGGGTACGGCGGCAACCTCTATCGAAGGGGCTTGCTGACGCGGCAAGGCCACGTGCTCGCTATCGGCCCCAAAGTGATCTGCCCATATCGCTTGCTCATCGGCGCTCGTGTTCAAGGCCTCCAGATCATCCGAGGTGGCCTGCATCTGGCGATCAAGCTCCAAGCCGTGCAGCGGGTCCAGCGACAGGAAAGCGTCATCGGGGATCGGTACTGCCGCGGGCGTCAGCAACTCGTCGCAAGATCGCGTCGACTCCCGCAGGCGCGCACGTATCGTCAACACCCCCAGCTCGAAGACGTCACCGTCACTGATCAATCGCGCCTGCCCCTTGCGCAGGCGTTCGGGACTGTTGGCCAGTCCTATACCGTTGCGGCTGATATCCGTGAGGAAATAACGGCCTTCACGGTAACCGATCAACCCATGATGGCTGGAGAGTACGCGGCTGGCGTCAGGGATCACCCAGTCACATCCAGGGCCGCGCCCGATCACGCCGCCTGCACCGTCAAATACTTTGCGGGCCAAAAGTAGGCTCTTGTCGCTTTCGCACGCGCAGACCTCAAACACAAGCTGCAGCTTCATGCCCTCTCCTTTCAGCGGCCACGAATGATCGCCTGCGGATCACCCAAGGGGTGGTACTCGGCATCATCGAACACATAGTTGGCGTTACAGCCCCCCAACAAACACATCACCAGCACGACGACGTGCCACGGACGATCAGGCATCAGGCTTCTCCCCCAGTAAAAATCGAGTGCGTCATTCAGCGTTCCTCCCGGGCATCACCAAAGGGAATGTTCAAACGGGCCAGACGGTAAAGCAGGGTACGCCGGGCGACCCCAAGCTCCCGCGCGGTTCGGGTGCGATTGCCGTGGTTCTTGTGCAGGCAGTCGAGCAGGAACGTGCGCTCCACTCGCTCCATACGTTGGCGCAGCGTCACGTCATCGGGAGTGGCCGGCTTTGGTGCCAGGGGCAGCGCCAGGTGCTCGGGCCGGATCACGCGGTCGTCACACAACAACACGGCGCGCTCCACCAGGCATTTGAGCTCGCGCACGTTGCCGGGAAAACCGTGGCTGGACAGTTGATCGAGGGCGGTATTCGACCACTCGACAGGTGGCCTGCCCAACGCTGCGCACACCTTGGCCGTGAAATGGCGCGCCAGTTGCAGCACATCGCCGTCTCGCTCGCGCAGGGCCGGCAAGGTGATGGGGAACTGAGCCAGTCGGTAATAGAGGTCTTCACGAAAGCGCCCTTCGGCGACCATCGCCGCGAGGTCGCGGTGGGTCGCGGCAATGATGCGCACGTCGACCTTGTGTGCCGCACTGGCACCCAGCGGGCGAACCTCACCCTCCTGCAATACCCGTAGCAATTTGGCTTGCAAGGGCAGCGGCATATCGCCGATCTCATCCAACAGCAACGTACCGCCATGTGCGGTGTCGAACAGCCCCGCGTGATTGCGTTCGGCACCCGTGAACGCGCCTTTGCGGTAACCGAACAGCTCGCTTTCAAGCAACCCTTCCGGGAACGCCGCGCAGTTTTGCACCACAAACGCCTTGGCCTTGCGCGGCCCGGCCGCGTGAATGGCCCGGGCCACCACTTCCTTGCCCGTGCCGGTCTCGCCCTGCAGTAGCACGGTGTAAGGGGTGTTCAAGACTTTACTGATCAGCCGGCACGCCTGCTCCATCGCCGCGCTGGTGCCAATCAAGCCGTATGCGCCAGCCAAGGGTGTGTTGCATTCGGGCTGCGTGCCAGCGTTGGGCTGCCCATCGCGCAGTGCGCGCAACTGGTTGACGGCGAAGCTGCCCAAATGCCCCAAGGAGGGAGCGTAGCTTTGCAGCTGGGCCGGGTGTTGGCGGGCGCATACCAGCACACCAGTCATGCGTTCGCATCGGTTGAACAGCGGCACGCTTAATAGTGCCCGCCAAGGTGTCGCCAATGCTGGCAGGAAACCCGTGTCATGGCCGCTGCCTTGCACATCCTCCAGGCTCAATGCTGTGCCCTGGGTCAAAGTGTCGTGCAGCAACTGTTGGGAATGCTGACCAGGCCGTGAAGGCACTACGGCGAGCGACGGCACCTGGGCAAGATGTTGGGCGATCAGTTCAAGCCCGCCGGTCACTTCATCGAGCAGGTACAACTGGCTGACGTCGCACTGGCTCAGCCGGGCCACCGCGCTGACACATACGTCAGGTAACGCGTGTTCATCACGCTCGAACCCCAAGCGTGCGAAACAGGCAGACAGTGCGTCGATCATGTGTTGCAAATCCCTGTTCATCATGTCCATTCATTCCTTGTGAAAATTGCCGGTTAGCGTGACGACGCCATCGGCCCGCTCGCGCCCCAACCAGGTGGTCCAGCCCAAGCGGCAAACCGTGTTTTCGCCAATGTGCAGGGCTCTGATCTGCCCCTGTGCCATTACCAAACGCAGGTCGTATTCCAACGGATCGCGCAGGGTCAGGCGCACCAGCGAGCGCAGCGGCTCACAGGCCTTTCCCGTGGGCAGGAAGTCGTGAAAACGCTGCCACCCCAACGCGCGGACATGCACCCTGAACTTGCCACTGCGGTCAGCGACGCGGCGCCCCAGCACAAGGTCCTCGCCAAGCACACTGTTGGCCCGTCCAAGGTCATTGCGCTGTACCTGGCTGACCTCGACCTGGCGTTCAACCCACTGCTCGATAAACAACGCGTCGTGCTTGAAGTAGTAACGCAGGACCGACTCGATCAACGCCGCCGAGTGCACACGCACACTCAGCAGGCCCAGGTAGGGCAGCAAGCGCTTGCAATCGAGCTGGCAAGCGCCACGGATCGCGGCACCACCCAGCCCCGTCAAGGCAAACATCTGCTCGGAAAAACCGTCATTGGCGCCTGCCCGGAAACACGCCCGATAGCGGTATTTGCGCCAGATCGGGAGCATCAGCCGGTGCAGGCGATGATGGAACAGATCGAGGAAGTCTCGAGTCGGGTTGCCGCCCGGCTGTTCGGCAAATGCCTGCTCACCATAAAACGCAGGCAGTGGGGACCCGGCGCCAAATAACCCCAGCACATTGAGGCGCAGGCGTGCGCGCAAATGTCCGTGTTCCATAAAGAACTCCACTCGGTCAATATCGTGCGCGGCAAACCCCAAGCCAGGGTTGGCCTGGAACTCCAACTGGTCGTACAGCGCGTCCTCATCCAGCAGCGGATGAGCCTCACGCAATCGCTCGGTGACCCGCAAAACCGCCTGGAACAGCGTGTATTCACGGATACCCCGGCAAAGTTGATTCAGAGCAGGGGTTGCTGCCCGATCCGGGATGGCCATAGATACACGTCTCCTTGTGTGCTGATGACACGCAACTCGTGATGGGAATTGAGGCTGGCATAAAGCGCAAAGAACTGATTGAGGACCGAAGCGAATACAAACAAGTCGCCCTGACCGACAAAGCCCTGGGAATCGACGGTCAGATCGACCCGCACACCTCGCACGGGCAACCCACGATGCAGGCGATCAATCGCCTCATGACGGATGGCGCGCAAGGCCCCCAGTCTTTTCTGGCTGACCTTCAGCGCCTGGCGATCGTAATAACGCGGCAGGTCGTAGGTTTCGAGAATCACTTTCAAGGCGTTGATATCGGTCAACGACAAATAGTTGAGCGACATGTTGCTGATGAGCTTCCACAGAAAATTCTGGTCCAGGGGTGGCGCGTAGCTCGCCGTTGGCGCGGTGATATTGCGGAACGTCAACGACTCCGGTGTCTGTTCGCCGGGCTGGTTGATGTCGCCTGCACGTAATTGCCGTGGCAGGTTGCAATTGGTACAGGTCAGTTCGACCGACAGGGTTTCCTGGCCCTGTTCGCGGCGATTGCCGAACCCCATCCAGGTGTCGAGCCCGGCATGTTGGACCGACGAACGTTGGCGAATGCTGTAGCTGGGCGGTGCCGCCAGAGGCTCACTGTTGCAATCATGTTCAAACGACTCGAACGGCACGTAGGCTTGATAGCCCAAACCACCGGGGCGCCAGCCGGTGACCTTATCCACGGAAAATACGCTGGCATTGCCCGGCGTGTATTCCCCAGGCACCAGGAGGTACTCGTCCTGTTTACCGTCCAGGCGAATGGGAACGGCATCCTGGGCAAACAGGTTGACGATAGGCGTGCAATACAGCTTCACGTTATCCAGGGTAGGACGCAGGGGCTCACGGCCCTGGGTGCGAAGTTCGAAACGCATCACCAGGCCGTGCGCCTGCCGGAGCAACTCGTGAGACAACGTGTGCAACACGCCCAGGCCTTCGACATCGACAAACAGGTACTTCTCGGGAAACGCGAAGTACTCCTGCAGGTGCCGATACCCCTCCAGGGTGTTCTGCGGATAAGGAATCAGCGCCTGCTCCGGGGCAAACCCCACCGGCCGGACCTGGTTGGCATTGAGCCACAGCGTCACGGGTTGGCCATCGCCGGCGTTGATCGGCAGACCATCGTGATCCACGAGCTGCAGGCTGATGCCCTCCAGGTGGCGCAATAGGCTCAGATACAGGCCCTGACTGATGTAATGGTCACCGGCCAGGTGCAGTCGCAGCGAATCGAATGTCAACTCACTGAAGCTGCCGTCGACACTCATGCGCAGGCGCAAGTCCAACCAGGCCCCTTCGCCCTGGCATCTGTATTCCAGTCCATTGAGCTGCAACGGCATGACGTCGGTGGCATAACAGGTGCGGAACCGGCAACGCTCTCCCTGGATGGGGGCGCTTTGCACAGCAGTGTCCCGAGCCACCCGAACGCTGGGGCCGGCACGTTTCAACGGGTCGAATTGCAGGATGCTGAAGGCCGGTATCGGCCTCATGTAATGGGGCCAGAGCAGGTGCATCAATGAGTGCGTCAACTCCGGCAGTTCGTCATCCAGCTTCTGGCGCAGGCGCCCGGTCAGGAATGCAAAGCCCTCCAGCAAGCGCTCGACATCCGGGTCCTGGCCGGCTTCGCCAAGAAACGGCGCCAGGGCGGGATTACGCTCGGAAAAACGCCGCCCCAGTTGGCGCAGCGCGCTGAGTTCGCTTTGGAAATAACGGTCAAGCGCCATCGGCACAAACCTCAACCCGCCCGGTATCGGTAAGGCGCGCGTGGAACACCACGGGATGCAGGGCACCCTCAATCATCCGCTCAGCCTCAATGGCGAATGCCAGGGACAAGGAGTCACGCACAACCGGCAGCAGCCTGACATGTACATTCGTCAGCCGCGGCTCATAGGCCTGGATAAACCGTTCGATATGCAAGCGCGACTGACTCAAGGATTCATGCAAGCTGAGCCGCATGTCGTTGAGGTCGGGCAAGCCATAATCAGGCAGCGTCCGGACACTGCCCGCACGAGTGCTGAGCATTTTCCCCAAATGTGCGGCGATGGACGCCACGGCGGCGCCCGGGTTAGACGCACCACGCTCAAGGCGTTCGAAAAGGCTGTTGTGCTCAAGCATGCCCTGGCCTCTGCTCATTCTTTATCGAGCTTGCCGACCAGGGACAACGTGAAGTCTGCCCCCATGTATTTGAAATGCGGGCGTACCGTGACGTTGACCCGATACCAGCCAGGCTCGCCCTCGACATCGCTGACGACAATGCGCGCGGCACGCAAGGGGCGACGCCCACGCACCTCGGCACTGGGGTTTTCCTGGTCCGCGACGTATTGGCGAACCCATTTGTTGAGTTCCAACTCCAGGTCCGTGCGCTCTTTCCATGCGCCCAACTGCTCTCGTTGCAGCACCTTGAGGTAATGAGCCAGGCGGTTGACCACCATCATGTAGGGCAATTGAGTGCCCAAGCGGTAATTCAGCTCTGCCGCCCGGCCCTCCTCACTGATGCCAAAGGATTTGGGCTTCTGCACGGAGCTGGCGGAAAAAAACGCTGCGTTGTCGCTGCCCTTGCGCATGGTCAAGGCGATGAAACCTTCTTGTGCCAGTTCGTACTCACGCCGGTCCGAAATCAGCACCTCCGTAGGAATCTTGGTTTCGATCTCGCCCATGCTCTGGAAATGATGCAGCGGAAGATCTTCAACCGCCCCGCCGCTTTGCGGGCCAATGATGTTGGGGCACCAGCGAAAGCGCGCAAAGCTATCGGTCAGGCGAGTGGCGAAGGCGTAGGCGGTATTGCCCCACAAGTAATGCTCGTGGCTGTTAACCACATTCTCCTGGTAGGCGAAGGTCTTGACCGGGCACTCAAGGGGGTCATACGGGGTGCGCAGCAGAAAGCGCGGTACGGTGAGGCCAATATATCGGGCGTCTTCGCTCTGCCGGAAACTTTGCCATTTGGCAAACTGCGGGCCTTCGAAATGGTCCCGCAGATCCTTCAGATCGGGTAACCCAGTGAAGCTTTCCAAGCCGAAGAAACTCGGCCCCGCCGCAGCGATAAAGGGTGCGTGGGCCATGCCGGCGACGCTGGATGCGTATTGCATCAGTTTCACATCGGGTGCACTGGGCGAAAGAAAGTAGTTGGCAATGATCGCGCCCACCGGCTGGCCGCCAAACTGGCCGTATTCGGCGCTATAGACGTGTTTGTACAACCCCGACTGGGTAATTTCCGAGGAGTCTTCAAAATCATCCAGCAGGTCCTGGCGCGAGACATTCAACAGCTCGATCTTGATGTTCTCGCGAAAATCGGTGCGCTCAACCAGCAACTGCAAGCCTCGCCACGAAGCCTCCAGTGCCTGGAACTCCGGGTGGTGAAGAATCTCATCCATTTGCTCGCTGAGCTTGGTATCGATCTCGGCGATCATCCGGTCGACCAGGCGTTTTTTTACCGGTTCGTCACAATTGTGTGGCTTGACCAGCTCTGCGATAAACGCCGACACCCCGCGCTTGGCGATGCCATAAGCCTCGTCGTCGGCGCTGAGCAATGTCTGGGAAATGATGTTATCGAGGATGCTACCGCCTTCGATAACCTGTACGGGTTGCGGGCTGTGTTGAATCGTGGTCATGGTGTCAGTGTCCTTTTACTGAAAATGTCAGGCTTGGGGCCTATCCAGCCCTAATTCGGCGAGCACTCGTGCGCGCGAGTCGCCATTGGCCAGCGTCCGCTCGATAGCGTTGCGAAAGCTGGGCGTATTACCCAGCGGGCCCTTGAGCGCCACCAATGCCTCACGCAATGCCATCAATTTTTGCAATTGCGGGATCTGCTCCACCAGGTTCGCGGGGTTGAAGTCCTTCATCGCGCTGATCCGCACCTGGACCGGCAACTCTTCCACGTCGGTTGCCTCCTGGAGGCGGTTGGGCACGCTCAGCGTCAGGCTCAATGCTTGCTTGGCCAACACCTCGTCAAAGGTGTGCTTGTCGATGCCGATGGGCTTGCGATCTTCAAGTTTGCGCGGGTCCGGGCGCAGGGAAAAATCCCCCAGCACCAGCAGCTTCAACGGCAGTTCGACGTCTTCCTGAGCGCCACCGACGGCGGGTTTGAAGGTAATGTTGATGCGTTCCTTTGGGGCTACCGAACCGTCTTTGGCCATGGTGCTTTTCCTTTTTGATGAGGCACTATTCAAGTACTGCTTCCAGGTCGAAATGGCACAACCGGCGATGCAGGGTGTCTTTTGCGTCTTGTACGGATTGGTTTTGTGGCAACAGGTCGTAGCAGCGATACAGCAGCTGGCCGACTTGCACGGCCAGCTCCGGCTCCCAACTTTCCAGGCCCGTGCGCTGTAACTGCAGGTCGAGTTGTTCCAACTGGATCCTGGCCAGGTCATGCTTGCCGGCCGCCACACACAACCTGGCCAGCGCCAGGTGCCAATGAAAGCGCGCTCGATCACCGCACGCCGCCCGCAGCCCTTGCTTGAGCACACCCACTGCAACCTTGAGGCCGTCCTTGCGCAGGCAAGGCATCACCGCTTGCAACGCCGCTTCCCAAGGCTGGGCGACGCTGTCGACGACAACACTGGAGGGCTCAGGCTTGCGTATGTGACGCATCACGTGAAGCGCGATCCACTCACCTGTCGCGGGGTCAGCAAAGGGCGTGCCGTCCTCGAACCGATACTCAGGCAGGTTCGGCAGGCGATGCAGCAGCAGAGCGAATTGCATTTCCAGTTCGGTCATGGCCAGCTCTGCGTGCAAGGCCTCCAGGCACTCCCAGACCATGCGCAACCCATCGAACCAGAACATTGCACCGGCCAGGCTGACCTCAAGCTCAAGCAACAGATCGGCGTAATGGCCTTGGCTGAAGCGGTCTTGATAGCGCTTGCGCTTGTCGCCAGCCAATGGGCGCAGCGCCGTGACCCGCTCACTATTGGCATCGGGATAATTGACGAGCATCAACCACGCCAGGGTTCGGCCCAGGCGCAAGGCACGCGGGTCGGTGGCATCCTGACGCAACCACCAGGCACATAAAGGCCGAGCCTGCTCCTGCAATGCGCGCAGCCGTTTGTGCGCGTCTTTTTCGTTATTGAGCGGTTGCTCGGGCTCTAGCAGCGCAGTTCGCGCTGGCTTGACCTGGGCAATGACGCCCGCGACGCCGCCAGGTTCGGCTGTAGCCTGGGCCAAACGTGCCGACATCTGCCGGCGAACCGGCAACAGCAACGGCGCCTCGCTGCCAAGCTGTTCGCCCCATAGCCGATCAAGACATTCCAGGTGTTCCAGCAGCGCCTGGCATAAAGGTCGTTGATCCTCGAGTGGGACGTTGTGCGCACACGCTTGTTCAAGGCGCGACACCAACCAGCCAAACGCCGCAATGCGGGTACGCAGCTTAACGGGATAGACCTGCGCCCAATGATGCTCGCAGAGTTCACGCAACACACCGAGCCCCGCCAGCAAACCAGCAAATGAATCACGCTGGTACAGGGCCCAGGCCAACCAGGCGGCGACGCGCAGATCCTTGGAATGCTCAAGCAGAATGCCCTCGCTGATTTCGCTGATCTTCTGCCAATCCGGCAGGCCCGCCCCATGAATGGAGTGCGCCTTGCCCAGCTCGGCTTCCAGCACTTCAAACTCACTTGAATAGCGCATATCACTGCCAACAAAACTGCTTGGCGAGCACGCTGTCCGTGCAAGTTTCAAGTAATAGGCATATTGCTTTTCTGAATAAACCATTTTGGGCTGCACACAACCATCCAAGGCAAAGTAGGCAAAATTAACATCATTGTTAAACCGCCCTTGAACTTCCGCTCAAAACACATTGAAGTGAGCGAACCTTAGCCACGAAAAAAACAATCAGCAAGTAACAGAACGGAACTTAAGAAACATCCTACACCACCTGAAAATAAAGGCCTGCGCAGCTATTTGCGCAGCCCACCCAAGCGAAACCCATCATCCACAGCCTAAAACCATGCATTTACCAAACATATGACATGAGCAACTAAATGCGCATATCTGTGCAACTAATGACACTAAAAACAACCCACAGCACTACAGCAAACGCATCAATAAAGGATGCTGAGTCTTTTTCGCCCTTATTTCATTGAGCCTCACACTTTCAGGCACGCTTCTTGTTATAGGAACCTGCCCGGTCAGCGCTCTCGCTGCCCGGCAATACCTACTCAATCAGGCAAGGAAACCCGTCATGCCCACACCCGCGTACCTCTCCATCACCGGTGTCAAACAAGGTTTGATTACGGCAGGCACATTTACCCAGGACTCGGTAGGCAACATTTATCAGGAAGGCCATGAGGACCAGATTCTGGTGCAGGCGTTTGCTCATCAGGTAATCATTCCCCGCGACCCGCAGTCGGGCCAGCCGACCGGTCAGCGCGTGCATAAACCGCTGATGATCAGCAAGGTTTTCGATAAATCCTCACCCTTGCTGTTCAGCGCCCTGACCACCGGCGAAGAAGTGTCCTGCCGCCTGGAGTGGCTGCGCACCTCCTCGGCCGGAACCCAGGAGCACTACTTCACGATTGAACTGGAAGGCGCCACCATCGTCGACATCCAATCGCGCATGCCCAACTGCCAGGACCCAGACAACGCCCACTTCACCCATCTGGAGGATGTGCACTTCACCTATCGCAAAATCATCTGGACTCACGAAGTCGCCGGAACGTCCGGCTCGGACGACTGGCGCAGCCCAGTGACGGGTTAAACGAGCAGTAACGACGGTAACCACGATGCGAAGCGAGCCGCTGTTGATCTTGATCTGCTTTTGATCTTGATCTCAGGCGCCCCGTTAAACCACGCTGGCCGAACGCAGGCTTGAATTCGTGGGTAACCCGGCAGGACGCCGGGTTAGCCGCCCCGCGCCATGGATGGCGCGTGGCGGCGGCCCACGGATTCAAGCCTGTGTTCGGGCACACCGAGCCCAAGCGAGGTGCCGAGTGGTGGGGCAAGAGCGTTTTGCTTACTTTGCCGCTTTTGCAAAGTGAGCCGCCGTCAGGGCGGAACCCTAAGCGGCCGTTACCGCAGAAATGGATATGTACTCGGTATAACTGCGTCGACTGTCAGACCGCATTCGCGAGCAAGCCCGCTCCCACATTTGGATCGTGGGGTGTCAGGTGGATAGGCGTCGGCTGGCAGGCCGCCATCGCAGGCAAGCCAGCTCCCACATTTGGATTGTGGGGTGTCAGGTGGATAAGCGTCTGCTGGGAGGCCGGCATCGCAGGCAAGCCAGCTCCCACATTTGGATTGTGGGGTGTCAGGTAGATAGGTGTCGGCTGGAAGGGCGCCATCGCAGGCAAGCCAGCGCCCACATTTGGATTGTGGGGTGTCAGGTAGATAGGCGTCGGCTGGCAGGCCGGCATCGCAGGCAAGCCAGCTCCCACAGGCTCAGCGTCGCGACACAAAGGCCCCATCCCAACCGGACAAACCAGCTCAATCGCAGTATGGTTGCCCTCTCACCATTCCCCAGGAAACACCGGTAATGCTGTTTGTCGTCATGCTCGGAGGCAAGCACCCGCGGGCCAGGATCGAAGTACACGATGTGGTATTCGCAGTGGCCGACACCCTGCAAGCCACCTACCCGCAACTACGCGACGCCTGGTTTGGCAGCCCCAAAGGCGTACACATCGATTCATGGATGGCCGTCGATGGCGTCGACGGCTGGAAGGTTGAACTGAGCCACCTGGCGCCCCACAGCGATGCGCCGCGCTTGTACTTCATCAACCTCGGTGGCTACGAGGCTAATAGCTTCGGCGAAGCCCATCACTACCTGCTGGTGGTCGCCCATCACAAACAAGAGGCCATGCGCAAAGGCAAGCAACAGATGCAGAGCCACTGGTCCCAGGCCCACACCGACGCGGTGCTGGATATCGACGATTGCCTGCCCATCGACCTGGTGGACGGCCGCTATATTCACCTGGTGCAAGCGGCGCACCGACCGATCGTGCAGCGCAACGACTATCTCGTGCTGCCTTGAACCGGCATGGCCTAAACAGTGGCGACTTAAAACCCAGTGGAACTTTGCCGAGAAATAACCGCCTGAATCCGGTACGCTCACCGTTTTTTACTCTAGGAGTTACTCACCATGGCCAAAGCCACCGCCCGTCACATCCTCGTTGCCACTGAAGACAAGTGCAACGAACTCAAAGCCCAAATCGAAGGCGGCGCTGATTTCGCAGAAGTCGCTAAAGCCAACTCCAGCTGCCCATCCAGCCGCCAAGGCGGTGATCTCGGTTCGTTCGGCCCAGGCCAGATGGTCAAGGAATTCGACACCGTGGTCTTCAGTGCCCCGGTCAACACCGTGCAAGGCCCGGTGAAGACTCAGTTCGGCTACCACCTGCTGGAAGTCACCAGCCGCCAGGATTGATTCAATCTGCGCTGATGCTATAAACAACGGCCCGCCCTTTGGTGGGCCGTTGTGCATCTGATGACTGGCGATGCCCAGGCCGTTAGCGTACAAATCCTTATTATTCTTTACCCGGCGCTCAAGGCTGATAATGCGATTGGCTTTTTCATCTCTGCTCTGTTCCACCCTGGCATTGCTAATGGCCAGCACTGCGGTGATCGCGGCCCCGCAAACCTACTTGACGGTATACGGCGAGCCGGCCAAGTACGCCGAAGGTTTCAGCCATTTCGACTACGCCAACCCCAACGCCCCCAAGGGCGGCAGCCTGCGGCGTTCGGCGCTGGAGGTGGGGCGCTTTGACCATGTGCTGCCCTATATCGACAAAGGCATCGGCGTGTCCCAGGTCGACGGCTGGGTGTACGCGCCCTTGGCGTTGCGCTCGCTGGATGAGCCTTACACTGTCTATGGCCTGGTGGCGCAAAAGATGGAACGCGCAGGCGACGGCCTGTCGCTGCGCTTCTACCTGAACCCCAAGGCGCGTTTTGCCGATGGCACGCCCATTACCGCGCAAGACGTGCGCTACAGCTTTGACGTGCTGATGACCCAAGGTAGCCTGCGCTATCGCACGTTGTTTGCCGACGTCAAACACGTCGAAGTCGAAGGCGAACGCCAGGTGCGCTTTGACTTTTCCAGCAACGAAAACCGCACCCTGCCCCTGGATATCGCCACCTTGCCGGTGTTCCCCGAGCACTGGTGGAAGACTCGCGACTTTGCCAACGGCGGCGGCTACGAAGCCCCGCTGGGTAGCGGCCCTTACAAGGTCAGCAAGATCGACTCCGGCAGCACCATCACCTTCACCCGCGACCCCGACTGGTGGGGCAAGGACTTGCCGGTCAGCCGTGGCCTGTACAACTTTGATCACCTGAGCCTGGAATACTTCGGCGACACCGAAGTGGCCCGCCAGGTGCTGCGCGGCGGCGCCTACGACTTCAACCGAGAGTTTTCCGCCACTGGTTACTCCATCGGCTACAACGGCCCGGCCCTGGACGATGGCCGCCTGCAGCGCGCGCACCTGGCCAAGGAGATGCCGCAGCCGGCCCAGGGCTACGTGTTCAATGTGCAAAAACCGATGTTCAAGGATCGCCGCGTGCGCCAGGCCCTGGCGATGCTGTGGGATTTTGAATGGGCCAACCGCCAGATGATGCGCAACCTGTACATCCGACAGCAGAGCTATTTCTCCAATAGCCCATTGGCCGCCAGCCAGTTACCCACTCCGGAAGAACTGGCGATCCTCGAACCCCTGCGCGGGCAGGTTCCCGACGAGGTGTTTACCCAGGTGTTCAAGGCCCCGGTCACCGACGGCAGCGGCATGATCCGCGATAAACAGCTGCAAGCCTTGGCCCTGCTGGAAGACGCCGGCTGGAAACCTGTGGGCGACAAACTCGTCAATGCCCAGGGCGAGCCGCTGGAATTCACCTTTCTGAATGTGCAGAACGGCCTTGAGCGCCTGTTGCTGCCCTACAAGCGCAACCTGGCGCAGATCGGCATCACCCTGAACATCCGCCGCATCGACTCCTCGCAATACGTCAACCGCCTGATGGCCCGCGACTACGACATGATCGTCACGGGCTTCCCGGTGACCACCTCGCCCGGCATGGAGCTCTATAACTATTTCGGTTCTGCCGCCGCGTTCGATTCGGGCGCCAACAACTACATCGTGCTCAAGGACCCGGCCGTCGATACGCTGATCCATGGCCTGGTCAAGGCCGACACCCAGGCGAAGATGCTCACCTATGCCCACGCCCTGGACCGCGTACTGCAATGGAACTACCTGTGGATCCCCAACTATTACCCACCGGGCACCTCGGCCGCGTGGTGGAACCGTTTCGGGCGCCCGGCCATCGAGGCAAAAAACGACGAAGCCCTGGAAACCTGGTGGGAAGTCAGCCCCACCCCGCTGACGAACGAACAAATGCAGGCTGAGTTGAAAAAACGCGGAGAGGCCCACTGATGTTTGCCTATATCGTACGGCGCCTGCTGCTGATCATCCCGACGCTGGTGATCATCCTGTTGGTGAACTTCGTGATCGTGCAGGCCGCGCCCGGCGGGCCGGTGGAGCAAGCCATCGCGCACTTGCAAGGCATTGGCGGCGGTGGTGTGGCGGGCGCATCCGGCGAAGGCATCAGCGGCTCGCGGGCCAGCCGCGGCCTGGACCCGAAGCTGATCAAGGACATCGAGAAACAATACGGCTTCGACAAATCCGCGCCGGAACGCCTGTGGTTGATGCTCAAGAACTACGCCCAACTGGACTTCGGCAACAGCTTCTTTCGCGGCGCGACGGTGACCGACCTGATTTTGGAAAAGATGCCCGTCACCATTTCCCTCGGCCTGTGGGCCACGCTGATCACCTACCTGGTGTCGATCCCGCTGGGCATACGCAAGGCCGTGCGCCATGGCAGCAGCTTTGATATGTGGAGCAGCACGGCCATCGTCATCGGTTATGCGATGCCGGCGTTCCTGTTTGCGATGTTCCTGATCGTGGTGTTCGCTGGTGGTACCTCGCTGAACTGGTTCCCGGTGCGCGGGCTGGTCTCGGAGAACTTTGCCGAACTGAGCACCGTGGGCAAGGTGGCCGATTATTTCTGGCACCTGGTGCTACCGGTCACCGCGCTGGTGATCGGCGGGTTCGCCACCTTGACCATCCTCACCAAGAACTCGTTCCTCAATGAAATCACCCGCCAGTACGTGGTCACCGCCCGCGCCAAGGGCTTGAGCGAACGCCGGGTGTTGTACGGTCACGTGTTCCGCAATGCCATGTTGCTGGTGATCTCGGGGATTCCCCAGGCGTTTATCAGTGTGTTCTTTGCCGGCTCGCTGCTGATCGAGGTGATCTTCTCGCTCGATGGCCTGGGCCGCATGAGCTACGAGGCGGCGGTGTCCCGGGACTACCCGGTGGTGTTTGGCTCGCTGTTTATCTTCACCCTGTTCGGCCTCCTGATAAAACTCATCGGTGACCTCTGCTACACCCTGGTGGACCCGCGTATCGACTTCGCCGCGAGGAACGCCTGATGCTCAACCTGTCTCCCGTGGCCCGTCGGCGTTTCGAGCGCTTCAAGAAAAACAGGCGTGGCTGGTGGTCGCTGTGGCTGTTTATCGGCCTGTTCATACTGACCCTGGGCGGCGAGTTGATCGCCAATGACAAACCGCTGGTGCTCAGTTTCAAGAACGAGCTGTATTTCCCGGTGTTCAAGCGCTACACCGAACAGCAGTTCGGCGGGCAGTTGCCGTTCCAGGCGGATTACCGCAGTGACTACGTGCAAAAGTTGATCAAGCAGGATGGCGGTTGGATGCTGTTCCCACCGATTCCGTTCAGCGATGACACCCCCAACTACGAACTCACCCGCCCTGCCCCGAGCCCGCCGTCGGCGGTGAACTGGCTGGGCACCGATGACCAGTCCCGCGATGTGTTGGCGCGGGTGATCTTTGGCGCACGGGTGTCAATCCTGTTTGCCCTGGCCCTGACTGCCATCAGCGCCGTCATCGGGATTGCCGCCGGCGCGCTGCAGGGGTACTACGGCGGCTGGGTGGACTTGCTTGGGCAACGCATCCTGGAGGTGTGGTCTGGCCTGCCGGTGCTGTACCTGCTGATTATCCTGTCGGGGTTTGTCGAGCCGAACTTCTGGTGGTTGCTGGGGATCATGGCGCTGTTTTCCTGGCTGGCCCTGGTGGACGTGGTGCGCGCCGAGTTCCTGCGCGGGCGCAACCTGGAATACGTCAAGGCCGCACGCGCCCTGGGTCTGGGCGATGGCAAGATCATTCGCCGGCACATCCTGCCCAACGCCATGACCGCGACCCTCAGCTATTTGCCGTTTATCTTGACCGGGGCGATTTCCACCTTGAGCGCCCTGGATTTCCTTGGCTTCGGCATGCCCGCCGGCAGCGCGTCCCTGGGTGAGCTGATCGGCCAGGGCAAGCAGAATCTGCAAGCGCCGTGGCTGGGCTTGACGGCGTTTTTCACCTTGGCGCTGATTCTGTCGTTGCTGGTGTTTATCGGCGAGGCACTGCGTGATGCCTTCGACCCCCGCTCATGAGTAACTGCGTATGAACCTGATCGAAATCCGCGACCTGTGCGTCGCTTTCAACGGCCAGACCGTCGTGCGCAACCTGAGCCTGGACGTGTGCCCCGGCGAGTGCCTGGCGCTGGTGGGCGAGTCGGGCTCGGGCAAGTCGGTGACGGCCCATTCGATCCTGCAACTGCTGCCGCAAGCCGGCACCGACACCCTGGGTTCGATCAAGTATCGCGGCCAGGAACTGATCGGCGCCTCACCAAGCACCCTGCAAAAATTGCGCGGCAACCGCATTGCCATGATTTTCCAGGAGCCGATGACCTCGCTGAACCCGCTGCATAGCATCGAAAAGCAGATCGGCGAAACCCTGCTGCTGCACAAAGGCCTGGGCGGCAAGGCGGCGCAGGCGCGCATCCTCGAACTGCTGGAACTGGTGGGCATCCAGAAACCCCAGGAACGGCTCAAGGCCTACCCCCATCAACTGTCCGGCGGCCAGCGCCAGCGGGTGATGATCGCCATGGCCCTGGCCTGCGAGCCCGAACTGTTGATTGCCGACGAGCCCACCACGGCGCTGGACGTGACAGTGCAGCGCAAGATTCTGTTGCTGCTCAAATCCTTGCAGCAACGTTTGGGCATGTCGCTGCTGTTGATCAGCCACGATCTGAACCTGGTGCGCAGTATCGCCCAGCGGGTCTGCGTGATGCGTGCCGGGGAAATCGTCGAGCAGGCCGACTGCCAGGCCCTGTTCACCGCACCGCAGCACCCCTACAGCCGCCTGCTGCTGGATGCCGAGCCCTCGGGCGATGTGCTGTGCAGCGAGCCGCGTGAGACGGTACTGGAAGTGGATGACCTGAGCGTGCAATTCCCCCTCGGCGGCGGGCTGTTCCGCGCCAAGACCTACCTGCGCGCGGTGGACGGCATCAGCCTCAGCGTGCAGCGCGGCAAGACCCTGGGGATTGTCGGTGAGTCCGGTTCCGGCAAGTCGACCCTGGGCCAGGCGATCCTGCGCTTGCTCGACTCCAGCGGCAGCATCCGCTTTCAGGGTGAGGCCCTGGACCCGCTCAACCATCAGCAGATGCGCCCATGGCGCAAGCAGATGCAGGTGGTGTTCCAGGACCCCTATGGCAGCCTCAGCCCGCGCATGTCGGTGCAGCAGATCATCAGCGAGGGCCTGGAAGTGCACGCACCGTGCAGCCTGGCCGACCGCGAAGCGCAAGTGATCCAGGTGCTCAAGGACGTGGGGCTGGACCCTGCCAGCCGGCATCGTTACCCCCATGAGTTTTCCGGTGGCCAGCGCCAACGCATTGCCATTGCCCGCGCCCTGGTGCTCAAGCCCGCGCTGATGCTGCTCGACGAACCCACCTCGGCGCTGGACCGTACGGTGCAGAAACAAGTGGTGGCGCTGCTGCGCGAGCTGCAGGACAAATACGGCCTGACCTACCTGTTTATCAGCCATGATTTGGCGGTGGTGCGCGCCATGGCCCATGACATGATCGTGGTCAAGGATGGCAAGGTGGTGGAGCGTGGCGCGAGCCATCATGTGTTCGAATCGCCCCAGCACCCGTACACCAAAGAACTGCTGGCTGCAGCGCACATCCCCTTGTGATGATTAACAGGATTCTGCCTCCATGAGCACTAGCCTCAAGGACTACCAACAGGTTCGCGGCCTGGCCATCCAGTCGCTGTTCGAGATCATCGAGCAGTCCAGCGAAGGCACGGTCATCGTCGACCGCGATGCGAATATCGTGTGGATGAACGAGCGTTACGCCAAGCGTTTTGGCCTCAAGAGCGCCGACCAAGCCATCGGCCAGCCGTGCGAGCAGGTGATTTCCAACAGCCTGCTGCGCCAGGTGGTGCGCAATGACCGGCCGATCCTGCTGGACATCCAGGACACCCCCAAAGGCCCGCTGGTGGTGATGCGCCTGCCGATCCACGACGAGGCCGGGACGGTGATCGGCGCGATTGGCTTTGCGCTGTTCGATGAACTGCGCAACCTGTCGCCGCTGATCGAGCGCTACCTGAGCATGCAACAGGAGCTGGCCTCCACGCGCTCACTGCTGCGCTCGCGGCAGAGCAAATACAACTTCGCGCACTTTATCGGCACCAGCGCGGCGAGCCTTGAGGTCAAGCGCCGGGCGCGGCGCAGTGCGAGTGCCGAGTCGCCGGTGTTGCTGCTCGGGGAAACCGGCACCGGCAAGGAGCTGCTCGCCCAGGCCATCCACGGCGCATCGCCTCGGGCGCACAAAGCCTTTGTGAGCATCAACAGCGCGGCGATTCCCCATGACCTGCTTGAAGCCGAGTTTTTCGGCACTGCACCCGGTGCGTTTACGGGTGCCGACCGCAAGGGTCGCCCCGGCAAGTTCCAGATAGCCCAGGGCGGCACGCTGTTTCTCGATGAAATCGGCGATATGCCGCTGCCCCTGCAAAGCAAATTGCTACGGGTGTTGCAGGAAAAGGAATTCGAACCGGTAGGCTCCAACGAGATGCTGCACAGCGATGTGCGGGTGATTGCCGCGACGTCCATGGACCTGGAAGCGGCGATCAAGCGTGGCGAGTTTCGTGCGGATTTGTATTACCGCCTCAACGTATTGCCGATCCAGGTACCGCCCTTGCGTGAACGCCTGGAGGATATTCCGGCATTGAGCGAGGCGATCCTTGAGGAGTTGCGCAGCCAGCACGAACTGGACCGCGATGCCCTGGCGCTGTTGGCCCAACATGCCTGGCCGGGCAATATCCGCGAGTTGCGCAATGTGCTGGAGCGAGCGGCGCTGTTGAGTGATGACCTGATGCTCAATGCCAGCGACCTTCGCGCAGCGATTGGCACGTTCAGCCCGGTACAACGGGGCGCGGTGGCGGCGGTCGAGGGTGAAACCTTTGCGGCGGCGCGGGAGCGCTTTGATCGGGAAGTGATTGCGGGGGCGCTCAAGGCCTGTGACGGCAATGTGGTAGAGGCGGCCAAGCGGTTGGGGCTTGGGCGGTCGACGTTGTATAAAAAAATGCTGGTGCTTGGACTAACTTAGTCTCAAATTAGAGACATCATTCCCAATATCAAGACAATCTTATGTGGGAGCTGGCTTGCCTGCGATAGCGCTCTAACAGTGCCCTACAAGCCAGCTGAACCACCGCTATCGCAGGCAAGCCAGCTCCCACAAGGATCTCCACTCGTCTCTCGATTGAGACTGTCTTCTGAAAAACCGTCGTCAACAGCCAATAAATCTTTATATATCAACAAGTTATAAATATGGCACACATCTCGCTATAGCTCCCTCCCAAAGCGTCACCCACAACAATAACAATCCGATGGAGACACACCATGAGTGTGATCATTGCCCTGGCCGCGCTCGCGCTGCTGATGCTGGCCGCCTACCGTGGCTATAGCGTTATCCTGTTCGCCCCCATCGCCGCCCTTGGCGCCGTCCTGCTCACCGACCCCTCCGCCGTCGCCCCTGCCTTTACCGGGGTGTTCATGGAAAAGATGGTCGGTTTTATCAAGCTGTATTTCCCGGTATTCCTGCTTGGTGCGGTGTTCGGCAAGCTCATTGAGCTGTCGGGGTTTTCGCGCTCGATCGTCGCCGCTGCGATCCGCTTGCTCGGCACGCGCCAGGCGATGCTGGTGATTGTGCTGGTCTGCGCCCTGCTCACCTACGGTGGCGTGTCGCTGTTCGTGGTGGTGTTTGCGGTGTACCCGTTTGCCGCCGAGATGTTCCGCCAGAGCAATATCCCCAAGCGCCTGATCCCGGCGACCATCGCCCTCGGCGCGTTTTCGTTCACCATGGACGCCCTGCCCGGCACGCCGCAGATCCAGAACATCATCCCCAGTACCTTCTTCAACACCACCGCCTGGGCGGCGCCGTGGCTGGGGCTGATCGGCACGATCTTCGTGTTCTGCGCCGGCATGCTCTACCTCGCACGCCAGCGCAACAAGGCCCAGCGGGCCGGTGAAGGCTATGGCACCGAGTTGCGCAATGAGCCGGAAACCGCCGACAACTTGAGCCTGCCCAACCCGTGGCTCGCGCTGTCGCCGCTGATCCTGTTGGGGGTGATGAACCTGTTGTTCACCCACTGGATCCCGCAGTGGTACGGCAAGACCCACAGCCTCAGCCTGCCGGGCATGAGCGCGCCGGTGACCACCGAAATCGCCAAGCTCACTGCGATCTGGGCGGTGCAGGCGGCGTTGCTGGTGGGGATTATCGTGGTGCTGGTGTTCGGCTTCTCGGCGATCAAGAGCAAGCTGGCTGAAGGCAGTAAAAGCGCGGTCAGCGGTGCATTGCTGGCGGCGATGAATACCGCCTCGGAATATGGGTTTGGCGCCGTGATCGCCTCGCTGCCGGGTTTTCTGGTACTGGCGGACTGGCTCAAGGGCATCCCCAACCCGCTGGTCAACGAAGCGATCACCGTGACCTTGCTGGCCGGTATCACCGGCTCGGCTTCCGGCGGCATGAGCATCGCCCTCGCCGCGATGTCCGAGAGCTTTATTGCAGCCGCCCACGCGGCCAATATCCCCCTTGAGGTGCTGCACCGGGTCGCGGCCATGGCCAGCGGCGGCATGGACACCCTGCCCCACAACGGCGCGGTGATCACCTTGCTGGCGGTCACCGGGCTGACCCACCGCGAAGCCTACAAGGACATTTTTGGTATCACGATCATCAAGACCCTCGCGGTGTTCGTGGTGATCGGTACTTTCTACGCCACCGGCATTGTGTGAGGTTTTCATGACGACTTTGAATGGCAAGACCGCCCTGGTCACCGGCTCCACCAGCGGCATCGGCTTAGGGATAGCCCTGAGCCTGGCCAAGGCCGGCGCCAACCTGATTCTCAACGGCTTTGGCGACGCCAGCGCGGTGATCGCCCAGGTGCAGGCGTTTGGCGGCAAGGTCGGGCACCACCCGGCCGACGTCAGCGACCCCGCGCAGATCGCCGACATGCTCGCCTACGCCGAGCGCGAGTTCGGTGGCGTGGACATCCTGGTCAACAATGCCGGTATCCAGCATGTGGCAGCGGTGGAAGACTTTCCGGTGGAACGCTGGGATTCGATCATCGCCATCAACCTGTCCTCGGTGTTCCACAGCACTCGGCTGAGCTTGCCGGGCATGAAGGCCAAGGGCTGGGGGCGCATCGTCAATATCGCCTCGGTGCACGGCCAAGTCGGCTCAGTGGGCAAGGCAGCGTACGTGGCGGCCAAGCATGGGGTGATCGGCCTCACCAAGGTGGTGGGCCTGGAAACCGCCACCAGCAATGTGACCTGCAACGCCATCTGCCCGGGCTGGGTGCTGACGCCACTGGTGCAGAAGCAGATTGATGATCGTGTGGCCACCGGGGTCGACCCACAGCAGGCACAGCAGGATCTGCTGGCGGAGAAGCAGCCGTCACTGGAGTTTGTGACGCCGTCGCAGTTGGGCGAGCTGGTGTTGTTCTTGTGCAGTGAAGCCGGTGCCCAGGTGCGCGGCGCGGCCTGGAACATCGATGGTGGCTGGCTGGCCCAGTAAACCCGTGATGATCGTTCCCACGCTCTGCGTGGGCACGCAGACCGGGGCGCTCCGCGCCCCAAAAGCGGACGCAGAGCGTCCAGTCAGGCATTCCCACGCGGAGCGTGGGAACGAGAAGAGGCAGCTTATGTCCGACATCCTCTGGCAACCCTCCCCGGAACGCATCGCCAACACGCGCATGGACCAGTTCCGCCGCTTCATCAACCAACGGCACGGCGTACAGCTCCACGACTACCCCGCCCTGCACCAATGGAGCATCGACCAGCGCCCGGACTTCTGGCAGGCGATTGTCGCGTTCTTTGACGTGCAGTTTCGCAGCCCGTCCAGCGTCACGCTGATCGAAGACGTGGAGATGCCCAGCGCCCAATGGTTTCCCGGCGCCACCCTGAACTTTGCCGAACACCTGTTGCGCCGCCGCGATGATCACCCTGCCGTGGTGGCTGTCAGCGAAGACGGCCAACGCGAACAATTGAGCTATGCCCAACTGGCAGAGCACGTGGCCGGCCTGCAAAAAAGCCTGCGGGCGGCCGGGGTCGGCATGGGTGACCGGGTGGCCGCGTGTATGCCCAACACCTGGCAAACCCTGGTGGGCATGCTCGCCACCACCAGCCTCGGTGCTATCTGGTCGTGCTCCTCGCCAGACTTCGGCACCCAGGGCGTCATCGACCGCTTCGGCCAGATCGAGCCCAAGGTGCTGATCACCTGCGCAGGCTACCGCTATGCCGGCAAGCGCATCGACCAGAGCGCCAAGCTCAATGAAATCCTTGAGCGCCTGCCCTCCCTGCAACAGCTGATCATCGTGCCGTACGCCAAGCCCGAAGCGCAGGCTGGGGACTACACCACCCACGCCCACGTCGCGCTGTGGGACGACTTCTATCAGGCCGCCGGCGAACCCGAATTTGTCGCGGTGCCGTTCGATCACCCGCTGTATATCCTTTATTCCAGCGGCACCACCGGCATCCCCAAGTGCATCATCCACGGCACCGGCGGCGTATTGCTGACGCACCTCAAGGAACACGGCCTGCATGCCGACCTGAACCGCGAGGACTGCCTGTTCTACTACACCACCTGCGGCTGGATGATGTGGAACTGGCTGGTGTCGGTACTGGCGATCGGCGCCACCGCGGTGCTGTACGACGGCTCGCCGTTCCACCCCGGCCCCGAACGCTTGATCGACCTGATCGATGCGGAAAAAATCAGCGTGTTCGGCACCAGTCCCAAATTCCTCGCCACCCTGGAAAAATCCGGGTTGCAACCGCGCTTGAGCCACGACCTGGGCAGCCTCAAGGGTCTGATTTCGACGGGCTCGCCGCTGTCGCCCCAGAGTTACAACTATGTGTACCGCGAGATCAAGGCTGAGCTGTGCCTGTCGTCGATGTCCGGTGGCACCGACATTGTCTCCTGCTTTGTGATCGGCAACCCGGTGCTGCCGGTGCGGCGCGGTGAGATGCAGTGCAAGAGCCTGGCCATGGCCATCGAAGTGTGGGACGACCAGGGCCGGCCCCTGATCGCAGAGAAAGGCGAACTGGTGTGCACCCGGCACTTCCCGGCCATGCCCATCGGGTTGTGGAACGACCCGCAGCAGCAAAAACTGCGCGCTTCGTATTTCAGCCAGTTCCCCGGCGTGTGGGCCCAGGGCGACTATGCCGAGCAACGCGCCAACGGCAGCCTGTTGATTCATGGGCGTTCAGACGCGGTGCTCAACCCCGGCGGCGTGCGTATTGGCACCGCCGAGATTTATCGCCAGGTGGATAAAATCCCGCAGGTGCTGGAAAGCCTCGCCATCGGTCAACGTTGGCAGGACGACGTGCGCGTGGTGCTGTTTGTACGCCTGGAGGACGGGATCGAACTGGACGAGGCGCTGCAACAGCAGATCCGCCAGGTGATTCGCGCCAACACCACACCGCGCCACGTGCCGGCGAAGATCCTCGCTGTCACGGATATCCCCCGCACCATCAGCGGCAAAATCGTCGAATTGTCGGTGCGCAATGTGGTGCACGGCGAGCCGGTAAAAAACACCGATGCCCTGGCCAACCCCCAGGCACTGGAGCAATTTCGCGACAGAGCTGAGCTGGCTTATTAGATGAAAGGTTTCAGCGCTGACACGGCACTTTGAAGAAAAACCCTCAAGGCATGCTATTTTTCCGGGGTAGCCACCCGTTGCCACTCCTTGGGATAATGGGTGTTGTCATTTTTCAAAGCGTCATGCTCAGGGCTTTTTATGAATGGAACATCCACCGGTAGCGAAGCCGCTGCGTTGATCAAGCGGCTGGACTGGGCACAAAGCCCACTCGGTGAGGCCAGTGAGTGGCCGCAAAGCCTGCGCACTGCCGTCGATATCGTCGTGCATTCGCCCATGCCGATGGTACTGCTGTGGGGCCCGCAGCTCACGCAACTCTATAACGATGGTTTTGCATACCTGATTGGCAGCAAGCACCCCGGCGCCTTGGGCCAGCCGGCGCACCACACCTGGCCAGAGCTTGAAAGCTTCGCCGCGCCGGTCTACGACGCCGTGCTCGGCGGCCAGGTGCGCACCTTCAGCGAGCAACGCTTTGTGCTGCACCGCCAGGGCTGCGATACCGAAATCTGGCTGGACCTGACCTACAGCCCGGTGCGCGATGAAAGCTGCCGGGTGGCCGGCATTCTGGTCACGGCCATTGAAACCAATGAGCGGCGCAGTAAAACCCTCGAACTGCAACAGCGTTCCGAAGAAAGCCTCAAGGCCCAGCACAACACCGAGCAACGCCTGCAACTCGCATTAGCAGCCACCGACGCGGTGGGCACCTGGGATTGGGATATCGGTGAAGACCGTTTCATTGCCGACGCCCATTTCGCCTACCTGCATGGCGTCGACCCCAACGATTCAAGCCTGCTGCCCATCAGCGCCTACCTGCACGGCGTGCATCCCGAAGACCGGGGCACGGTGACGCGCAGCATCAAGCATTGCATCACCCATGGCACCGAGTACGCCGAGGAATACCGCCTGCAACAGGCCGATGGCCAGGTGCGCTGGGTGTTCGCCCGTGGCCGCTGCTACAAGGATCATCACGGCAGGCCGGCGCGGTTCCTCGGCGCCGCGCTGGACCTCACCGAGCGCAAAAACACCGAGCAGGCCTTGCGCCAGAGCCAGACCGAGCTGCAGCTGATCATCAACGCCATGCCCGTATTGATCGGCTACGTTGACCACGACCAGCGCTTTCGCCTCAACAACAGCGCTTACCTGGAGTGGTACGGCAAGACGCCCCAGGAACTGTACGGCAAGACCATCCGCGAAGTGCTCGGCGACGAAGTGTATGCCGGGCGCGCAGACAAGATCGCCGCCGCGCTCAAGGGCAAGGCGTGCAGCTTCATGACGGTGACGCCTCATCGCGATGGCCGCCCGCGCCATGCGTTGATGAAGTACCTGCCGCGCTTTAGCAATGACGGCTCGGTGAATGGTTTCTACATCTTTGTGATCGACGAGACCGAACGCAAGCTCACCGAAGAGGCCCTGCGCCACCTCAACGAGAACCTTGAAGAACGCGTGGCTCAGCGCACCCAGGCGCTGGCCGAGGCCAACCAGCGCCTGCAAAACGAGATGTTCGAGCGCGAACGGGCCGAAGATGCCCTGCGCCATGCGCAGAAGATGGAAGCGGTCGGCCAGCTCACCGGCGGTATCGCCCATGACTTCAACAATATGCTCACCGGCATCATCGGCAGCCTGGACCTGATGCAGCGTTACATTGCCGCCGGGCGCAGCGACGATATCGGCCGGTTTGCCGATGCCGCCGTGTCCTCCGCCCACCGCGCCGCCGCCCTCACCCATCGGCTGCTGGCGTTCTCGCGGCGCCAGTCGCTGGACCGTCGCCCTACCGACCCCAACCAACTGGTGGCGTCCCTGGAAGACCTGTTCCGGCGCACCAAGGGCGCGCATATCGAACTCAAGGTACAACTGGGCAAGGACATCTGGCCGGTGAACACTGACGCCAGCCAATTGGAAAACGCCCTGCTCAACCTGGTGATCAACGCCCGCGACGCCATGCCCGACGGCGGCGAGCTGCTGATCGAAACCGCCAACAGTTACCTGGACGGCACCGACATCACCACGCTGGAACCGGTCAAGGCCGGCGATTATGTGATGCTGGGCGTGAGCGACAACGGCAGCGGCATGGCGCCGAAAATCCTCGCCAAGGCGTTCGATCCGTTCTTCACCACCAAGCCCATCGGCCAAGGCACCGGCCTTGGGTTGTCGATGATCTACGGCTTTGCCCAGCAGTCCGGCGGCCACGTGACCATCCAGAGCGAACCCGGCCAGGGCACCTGCGTGCGCCTGTACCTGCCGCGTTTGTATGGCACGGCGCTGGAAAGCAGCCTGCCCACCAGCCTGACCGAAGCCCCCGTGGCCCTGGCCGGTGAAGCGGTGGTGGTGGTCGAGGACGACCCGGCGGTGCGTATGCTGGTGGTCAATGTGCTCGACGAACTGGGCTACACCGCGCACCAGGCGGCGGATGCGCGTGCGGCGCTGCCGTTGCTGGAGTCGGATTTGCGTGTGGACCTGTTGGTGACCGACGTCGGCCTGCCCGGCATGAACGGCCGGCAACTGGCGGAAATCGCCCGCCAGCATCGCCCCGGCCTGCGCGTGCTGTTCATGACCGGTTATGCCGAGAAAGCCGCCGAGCGCCAGGGGTTCCTGGAAGACGGCATGGACATGGTCGCCAAGCCCTTTTCCATTGACCTGTTGGCCAACAAAATCCGTAGCATGATCGGCGCCGAGACCTGAGTTCAGGCATAATCGCGCGCCGTCGCACAGCTGGTAGAGCCCCATGAAAGCCCAAGCCCGTCATATCCTGGTGAAAACCAGCGAAGAAGCCGAACAACTCAAGCAGCGCATTGCCAAGGGCGAAGCCTTTGATGTGCTGGCCAAGAAGTACTCCACCTGCCCGTCGGGCAAGCGCGGCGGTGACCTAGGCGAAGTGCGGCCCGGGCAGATGGTGGGGGCGATTGATGCGGTGATTTTCAAGAAGCCGGTGAAGGTGGTGCACGGGCCGATCAAGAGCAAGTTTGGGTATCACCTGGTGCAGGTGTTTTACCGCGATTGATGGGGCTGCTTCCGATCGTTCCCACGCTCTGCGTGGGAACGCCTCACTGGACGCTCTGCGTCCACTTCTGGGACGCGGAGCGTCCCGGGCTGCCTTCCCACGCGGAGCGTGGGAACGATCAGTGACGGGGGATCAGCGCCCCTGGCACCTGAATCACCCGGCTCGCCAACCGATGCCCCGCCGAGGCAGCCTCTTGCGGCGAGCCACCTTTGAGCCGACAAGCCAAATACGCCGCGCTGAACGAATCCCCCGCCGCCGTGGTGTCCACCACCTTCTCCACCTTCAACGCCGGCACCGCAAAGCGCTCCCCCGCGCAACGAATCAGGCACGCATCCGCTCCGCGCTTGAGCACCACTTCTGCAATCGACGGGTACGCCGCGAACACCTGCTCGCTATCCTCATAACCAAACAACGCGCGTTCGTCATCCTCGGTGAGCAAGGCAATGTCCACCTCGGCCAGCACCCTGCGATACGCCTCACGGGCCGTTTGCACATCGGCCCACAATCGCGGCCGGTAGTTGTTATCGAACACCACCTTGGCGCCGCGCTGGCGGGCTTCGATCAGCGCCTGCCGTAAGCGCTCACGCCCGATATCTCCCAGCACCGCCAGGGTAATGCCGCTCAAATACACCACGTCATAGCCCGGCAATGCCGCCAGGACCGGCTCGGCGGCAGGCGTGGTGAAGCAGTCGCGCACGGCCGCTTCGTTGCGCCAGTAGAGGAATTTACGTTCACCCTGGGCGTCGGTCTGGATGCAGTACAAGCCCGGCAGGCGCCCAGGCAGGCGCTGGACCATCCCCAGGCCAAGGCCTTCGGCGTGCCAATGCTCACACATGGCATCGCTGAAGCTGTCATCGCCCAGGGCGGTGACGTAGTCAACGCTGCCGGCATCGCCCAGTTCGCGGCGCAGGTACACCGCGGTGTTCAGGGTGTCGCCGCCGAAGCTCTGGTGCAGGCTGCCGTCGGCGCGGTGTTGCAGTTCGATCATGCATTCGCCGATGAGGGCGATGTGGGGGTGGGTGTTCATGGCAAAGTTCTCAGGTGTGCTGGAGGGCCCCATCGCGGGCAAGCCCGGCTCCCACACTTGACCCTATTCCAACTGGAGGAATGCAGTCGAATGTGGGAGCTGGCTTGTCGGGTCGCCGCATCGCTGCGATAGCCGCGACGCGGTCTAGAAGCAGGTACGCAGAGACTCAACCACCTGCAACTGCTCATCCACCAGGCACCCCACCTGCCACTTGTCAAAGGTCAGGCAAGGGTGGGACGTACCAAAGGAAATGATGTCGCCAATGCGCAATTGCACCCCCGGCGCCACGGCCATGAACGCATGCTGGTCCATCACCGCCGTGACCTTGCACCCGCTCACATCATCACCTTGCGCCGGCACAATCCCGGCCCTGTAGCGCTTGAGCGGCACCGGCAAGCCGGCGTCGTAGGCCACGTCGCGCTTGCCCAGGGCAACCACCGCAAAACCAGGCTCCGGCAACGACTGCACATGCGCCCAGACTTCCATTGCCGGGCGCAGGCCCTCGTTGAGGTCGCTGCGGCGTTCGAGTACGCAGCACTGCGCCTCTTTGTAGATGCCATGGTCGTGGGCCACGTAACTGCCAGGGCGCAACACGCTGAGGAAACGGCCGGCGGCGTTCTGCGTTTCGAACGACTCGGCGATCAGGTCGTACCAGGCCGAGCCCGATGCGGTGATGATCGGCTTGGGCAGGTCGAACAGGCCGCTGTCTTGCAGCTCGACCGCCAGGCTCACCAGGCTGGCGGCAAAGTCGCGAATGCCACTGACGGCATGCTCGCCGTGGATCACGCCTTCGTAACCCTCGATACCGGTCAACGCCAATGCCGGCTGGGCCTGGATCGCCTTGGCCAGCTCACGCACCTCTTGCTCGCTGCGACAACCGCAGCGGCCACCGACCACGCCGTATTCGATCATCACGTTGAGGCGCTGGCCACGGGCGGCGAAGAACAGGCCCAGGTCGGCAACGTTGTCCGGGTGATCGACCATGCAATGGAAGTCAAAATCATTATCGGCCAGCAGGTCGGCGATCAAGGCCATGTTTGGCGCGCCCACCAGTTGGTTGGCCATCAGCACGCGACGCACGCCGTTGGCGTAGGCGGCACGGGTTTGCACGGCAGTAGCCAGGGTGATGCCCCAGGCGCCAGCGGCGATCTGGCGCTGGAACAGTGCGGGCATCATGCTGGTCTTGCCGTGGGGCGCCAGCTCGGCACCGCTGCTGCGGACAAAGTCCTGCATCCAGCGGATGTTATGTTCCAGGGCGTCGCGGTGCAGCACCAGGGCCGGCAGGCTGACATCCCGAACCACATGGGCACCGACGGCGGCGGCACCTTTTTCAACGGCATTGAGGGCAGACATGGAAAACTCCTATTCGTTGATGCGCCGGGCCAGGCTGTTGGCGCTGTCGATCAGTACCCGGCGATAGTCGTGGTAGTTTTTGCTGGCATCGGCCCGGGGGGCGACGATGCACAGGGTCGCGATGCTGATGCCCTGGGCATCGCGCACCGGGGCGGCAAAACAATGGGTGAAGGTGTCGGCCACACTGTCGAAGGAGAAGAACCCCTCCAGGCTGGCCTGGCGGATCTGCGCCAGGAAAGTGTCCAGCGGCAGGCGCAGGCCGTCCGGCAGGATGAAATCGTCGGGGTCGATCAGGTCGACGATCTGCTGGTCGCTCAAATGCCCTAGCAACAAGCGCCCCGAGGCCGTCCACGGAATGGGCGCGTTTTCGCCGATATCCGAAGAAATACGGAAATGCCGCTGGCCTTCGCGCATCAGCGCCACCGTGTATTTGCGCCCGTTGAGCAGGCACATCTGCGCGGTTTCGTGGGTCTGGCTGACGATCTCCTGCAAGGCGTGGTCGGCCTCACGGGTCAGGTCGAAGTGACGCAAGTGTGCCTGGCCGAGGAAATACAGCTGGCGGCCCAGGTACACGTGGCCGTCCTTGCCCACGGTCTCCAGGATGCGCCGCTCCAGCAACGACGCCACCAGTTCGTAGACCGTGGATTTGGGGCTGCCGATGCCGCTGGCAATATCATTCGGGCGCAGGGGCTGGCCGATTTCCTTGAGAAAATCGAGGATATCGAACGCACGGTCCAGGCCTTTGGCGCGGCGTTTGATGGTGTCTTCGGTCATGGCAGTACTCGGTCCCGTTCCAGATGATCGTTCCCACGCTCTGCGTGGGAATGCATGCGGTGACGCTCTGCGTCACAAGCGCGGACGCAGAGCGTCCAAGGCGGTATTCCCACGCAGAGCGTGGGAATAATCAGTTAGGTCTTTTTCTTGTAGGCCACGCAATCGATCTCGACTTTGCAATCGACCATCATGTTGGCCTGCACGCAGGCGCGCGCCGGGGCGTGTTCCGGGGTGAAGTACTCGCCGAACACCTTGTTGAAACTCCAGAAGTCCCGTGGGTCTTCCAACCATACGCCCACCCGTACCACGTCCTTGAGTTCGTAGCCGGCTTCTTCGAGGATCGCCACCACATTGCGCATCGTCTGCCGGGTTTGCTCGATGATGCCACCATTGATGATTTCACCGTCCACCGCAGGCACCTGGCCCGACACGTACAGCCAGCCATCGGCTTCCACGGCGCGGGCGAATGGACGTGGCTGGCCGCCACCTGCGGTGCTGCCGGTGCCGTAACGAGTAATGCTCATAAAAGTTGCTCCTTGTTAAAAACGAATGTTCTTGAGAAATTCCGCCAGGCGCGGCGACTGCGGCCGTTCGAAGATGTCCTTCGCGCTGCCCTGCTCTTCAATGCGGCCATGGTTCATGAACACGATCTGGTCCGAGACCTCATAGGCAAAGCGCATTTCGTGGGTGACCAACAACATGGTCATGCCCTCCTCTGCCAGCCCCTTGATCACGCTGAGCACTTCGCCCACCAACTCCGGGTCGAGGGCCGAGGTGACTTCGTCGAACAGCATCAGGCTGGGGTTCATGGCAATGGCGCGGGCAATCGCCACACGCTGTTGCTGGCCGCCGGACAGTTGGCCGGGAAAGTGATTACGGCGCTCCAGCAGGCCGACGCGGTCCAACCATTTTTCGGCCAGGGCTACCGCCTCATCCTTGCTCATCTTCTTGACCTTGAGCAAGCCGAGGGTAACGTTCTGCAGCGCGGTCAAGTGCGGGAACAGGTTGAATTGCTGAAACGCCATGCCGGTCATTGCACGGTGCTGGGCGATCACCCGCTCCGGGTGGCGTACGCGCTTGCCGCCGACATCGCTGTAGCCGATGGACTCGCCGTCCAGGGTGATCTGCCCGCCCTGGAACTCTTCCAGCAGGTTCACGCAGCGCAGCAAAGTGGTCTTGCCCGAGCCGCTGGAGCCGATCAACGTCACCACATTGCCGCGCTGCATGGTCAGGTCGACGCCCTTGAGCACTTCCACCTGGCCGTATTGTTTACGCAGGCCACGAATGTCCAGCAGCGCTGGGTTGGTTTGAGCTTGGTTCATGGCAAGGCCACCCGCTTTTCAATGTAGCGCCCGAATAATTCGATGGCGTAGTTGATGACAAAGAACAGAAACCCGGCGAACAGGTAGAACTCCAGGGTCATGAAGGTACGCGCGATCACCTGCTGGGTACTGAGCAACAATTCCGCCACGCCGATCACTGACAGCAAGGTGGAGGCCTTGACGATTTCCGTGGAGGAGTTGACCCAGGTCGGCAAGATCTGCCGCAGCGCCTGGGGCAACAGCACGTAGCCCAGGGACTGGTAAAAGGTCAGGCCAATCGCCTTGCCTGCTTCCAATTGCCCACGGGGAATGGCTCGCAGCGCGCCGCGCACGATTTCCGACACATGGGAGCCACAGAACAAGGTCAGCCCAACCGCACCGGCCTGGAACGCACTGATTTGCCAGCCCAGGGCCGGCAGCATGTAGAAACACGCCAACACCAGCACAAACACCGGCGTGCCACGGATCAAATCGACGTACAGACGGAACGGCGCGCGCATCCAGAATTTGCCGTAGGTCAGGATCAGCCCGGCGACGATGCCGATCAGGGTGCCAAAGACAATCGCCAGCGCCGAGACCGCCACACTGGCCTGGAAGCCAGCCCAAAGGGTCTCGCGGGCAATCCACAATTCATGCAGCCAACTGGGGGATTCGTACATGGGGACCCTTCCTCAGCGACGGATAGCCAAACGCTGTTCCAGGTAACGGAGCAGCATGGCAATCAGGTAACAGGCAGCCACGTAGAGCGCGGTCGTGACCAGCCAGGTTTCAATCACCCGGTAGCTTTCGACGTTGATCTTGCGGGCGTAATAGGTCAGCTCCGGCACCGCGATCGCAGCGGCCAGAGAGGTGTCCTTGAACAGCGAGATAAAGTTGTTCGACAGCGCCGGCAGCACGTTGCGCAGCATCACCGGCACGGTGATGTAAGCGCGGATCCGCCACTCGCCCAGGCCGATGGCCAGGCCGGCTTCACGCAAGCCCTTGGGAATATTCACCAGGCCTGCGCGGAACACTTCGGTGAGGTAGGCACCGGCATACAGCGACAGGGTGATGATGAACGAGGGGATCTTATCCAGGCGAATACCCAGGGAGGGCAAGGCGAAGTAGATCAACAGGATCAACACCAGGATCGGGGTGTTGCGCACCACCGTCACGTACACCGAGGCAAAAATACGCAGCGCGCGGTGCCTGGAGAGCATGGCAAACGCCATCAACAGGCCGATCACGCAGCCGATGGCGATCGACAGCAACGCCAACTGCAACCCCAGGCCGAGCCCCGCCAGCAAGGTGTCGAAATCACGCCAGACGGCGGCAAAGTTCAACTGATAGTTCATGGTCAGCAGCACCTGAAGGGGGCGCGCTCAAGCACGCCCCTATTGTTGCGGGTCACTTGAATTCCACGGGAAAACCAATCGCCGGTTCTGGCAGGTCCACGCCGAACCACTGCTTGAACGACGCTTTGTAGGTGGGGAACTCCACACCGGTCATGGCTTCGTGCAGCGCGGTATTGACGAAGTTCAGCCAGTCCTGGTCGCCGCGCTTGACCGCGCAGGCGTAGGTTTGCGGGCTCCAGGCATAAGTGGGGCTGCGATAACGACCGGGGTTCTGCACCATCAGGTATTTGACCGAGGATTGGTCGGTGGCGGCGGCATCGGCGCGGCCTGAGTTCACGGCCTGGTACATCAGATCAACGCTGTCGTACTGGTCGACCTTGGCCTTGGGCAGCGCCTGATGCACCAGTTCTTCGGCATACACGTTCTGCAGCACGGCCACGGTAACGTCATCGCCCGCCGCCTGCAGGTCTTCGATTTCCTTGTACTTGCTGTTGTTGGGCAACAGCAGGCCGACGCCTTCACGGTAGTACGGCAAGGTAAAGGCTACTTGCTGTGCGCGGCTGGCGGTAACGGTGATGAACTGGCAGCTCATGTCGACCTTGTCGGTGAGCAGGTTGGGAATGCGTGCGTCGGACGACTGCACCACAAACTCCACCTTGCTCGGGTCATTGAACAAGCCTTTGGCCACGATGCGGCCGATGTCGATATCAAATCCCTGCAACTTGCCATCCGCTCCCTGGAAGTGCCACGGCGCATTGGTACTGCCTGTACCTACGATCAAGTGCCCGCGCTTGAGCACATCATCAAGCTTGCTGTCCGCCGCCTGCACCACGCTGGCGAGGCAAGCCGATGAGGCGACAAGAAAAACACACGCTTTGAATACGGAAGGTCGGTGATGCATGACAAGCACTCCAGGGATTGTGTATTCCGCTATACCGGAATTTGGTATGTAACAACGGAATAGACAGCAGAAAGTGTGCCACAGACGCCGGAGGAAACCTATGGGGGCAAGAAATGCGTTAGGGATCAGGGAGATAGTGATTGGAGCGGTAAGCAGCGTTGCGCCGTCATCGTAGGGCTGTGCTACGCAACGCCCCACAAGGGTGTTACGCCGCACCCAGACGGGTCGCCTCGAAGTGCCCCGCACCTGTGAAGGTTGACAGTAGACGGTGACAACCCACTGGCCTAGCGTGGGCAAAAACCAACACGGCAGGCAGGGGGATCGACATGGGAGTCGCCACGCGCAGAATTTCCAGCGCCAAAGAGTTTGGATGGGTGCTGAACACGCCCCGCCCAGTGTTTATTCTGTTTTTTTCAGAGCAATGCCCCGCTTGCGCGCAGGCATGCCATTTATTCGAACAGACCGCGTGGAAGCATCCGTGGATCGTCAGCCTGTTACTCGACTGCGCCCATACGCCGAGGCACCCTGACGTGACAGGCACCCCGACGCTGCTGATCTACCTGAAGGGCGCCCTGGAACAAAAACACAAAGGCTTCGGCCCTCTTGAAGAACAAGAGCAGTACGTGAAGGACATCTTCAACCGATATGACCTGAGCAAGGGCGCAAGTGCACCTGCGTCACTCGACGCTCCTCCACTTCAGCCACCGTCAAACGCCAGCCTTCATGCTCCAGGCTATCGCCCACCACCGGCAGGCGGTCAAGCAGGCTCATCACCAAACCCGCCAAGGTCTGATAATCCTCGGTCGCCACCGCCTTGAAGCCCGTGCGCTGACGCACCAGATTAAGGTTCAAGGCACCATTGGCACGGAAACCTTCGCCGTCCTCGACAATGTCCGGCCCTTCGATTTCACTGGCATCGGGCAATTCACCGGCGATGGACTCCAGGATATCCGTCATGCTCAACACCCCCATGAAGTCGCCGAATTCGTTGATCACGAAGGCGATGTGGGTGGACTCCTGGCGCATCTGCTCCAAGGCATTGAGGATCGAAAAACTCTCCAGCAGGTTGATCGCACGACGCGCCAGGTGTTCCAGGTTCGGCTCGTTGCCGGCCAGGTACTCCTTGAGCAGTTCCTTCTTGTGCACAAAACCCAGGGGCTCATCCACTGCACCGTTACGGATCAACGGCAAGCGCGAGTAGGACGAGTGCATCAGCTTCAAACGGGTCGCCTCGGGGTCGTCCGCCAGGTCGATGCAGTCAACCTTGGCCCTTGGGGTCATCAGGGTGCGAATCGGCCGCTCGGCCAGTTGCAGCACGCCGCTGATCATCACCCGTTCACGTCGGTCAAACAGCGGACCCTGGGCAGCATCCGGCTCACCCAGCAGGTCGGCGACCTCTTCACCCACCTCTTCCACCGCCAGGCTGCGACCGCCCAACAAGCGCATCACCGCATGGGCGGTACGCTCACGCACTGGCAACACACCTTGGGCCGATTTCTTGCGACGGGCGCGGGCGATCTGGTTGAACACCTCGATCAGAATCGAGAAACCAATGGCCGCGTACAGGTAGCCCTTGGGAATATGGAAGCCCAGGCCTTCGGCGGTCAGGGCAAAGCCGATCATCATCAAGAAGCCCAGGCACAGCATGATCACGGTCGGGTGCGCATTGACGAAACGGGTCAGCGGCTTGCTCGCCACGATCATCAGGCCGATGGACACGATCACTGCGATCATCATCACCGCCAGCTCGTCGACCATGCCCACAGCGGTAATCACTGCGTCGAGGGAGAACACCGCATCCAGCACCACGATCTGCGCGACGATCGGCCAGAACATTGCGTAAGCGACGTTGCCCTTGTGCTGCGCCACATGGCCTTCAAGGCGCTCATGCAATTCCATGGTGGCCTTGAACAGCAGGAATATACCGCCGAACAGCATAATCAGGTCACGCCCGGAGAAGCTCTTGTCGAACACCTCGAACAGCGGCTGGGTCAGGGTCACCAACCAGGAAATACTCGCCAACAGGCCCAGGCGCATCAACAACGCCAGGGACAAGCCGATCAACCGCGCACGGTCACGCTGCTCCGGCGGCAACTTGTCTGCCAGGATCGCGATAAACACCAGGTTGTCGATACCCAGCACCAGTTCCAGCACAATCAAGGTCGCAAGGCCGAGCCAGGCCGTGGGATCCGCTAACCATTCCATTTATAAATTCTCTGTCTTTAAAGGGTTCAGAACGCCAGGCACGGCAACGTGCGGTCAGAAGACCGGGACAAGGTTAGTTGACGGAATACGGGGTGCTTGAGCGGAAACAGCGACAGCGGTGGTCTTGGGGAAAGACGACTGGGAGGCTCCGAGAGGGTGTTCATGCAAGTCCTGAAATGACAAAAGGACTTGAATCCTACATTCGAAATACAAATTTCCCACAGCGCAAAACTATTACAAAACCTGTAAACCGCTATCAGAAGCACAGCAACTCTTGTGGGAGCTGGCTTGCCTGCGATGCGGGCACCTCGGTGCATCAGGTAGACCGGGTCGATGCAATCGCAGGCAAGCCAGCTCCCACAGAAAGCCTGCCCCCCCTGCCAGATAGACGACTCATCAGGTTTTGCGAGTGGCATCATCCAGCGCCAAGATGGTGTGGGCATTGGTGACGGTGGTCGCCAGCGTATTGATCACGCCCGAGCGCAACGCCCCCAGGGTCGCCGCCGCCTTGGTGTTCTCACTGGCAATCGCCACCACATCCGGGATGCGAAACAGCTCCTGCACCGTCAACCCGATCACGCGCCCCTGGATGGCGTTGACCGCCGGCTGGCCGTGTATGTCGATAAAGTCATAGCCCATCATGTCGCCCACGGTGCCAGACAAACGCGCCTGCGCGATTTCCTGGGGCGAGAACCAGCCCATGCGCACCATGTTGCTGTTCTCGCTCATGTCGCCGATGCCGATCAGGGCAATATCGGCACGCCGGGCGCGGTCAAGGGTCGAACGCACCGTGTCGTTGTTGATCAGCACCCCGCGCAGCTCGGGGTTGGCCACCAGGGCCGGGGCGTACAGGCTTTCACTCTCGCCACCAAAGCGCAGGGCCAGGCGTCGGCAGATGTGGTCAGGGTTCATGTACTCGCCGGCCTTGAGCGAACCGCCAATGGCGCACACGAAGGTGCAGTTGCGGGTCACCGGCAGAAACACGTTGTCGGCCACCGCGCCGACATTGCGCCCCATGCCCACGGCCACGATCATGCCGTCGCCCAGGGTCTTGTTGAGGTAGTTGGCCACTAGGCTCGCGACCGCCGAGCGCTGGGTGTCGGGGTCGCTGTGGTCGACGGCGATCAAGGCGCGGTCGAGCTTGAAGCGCTCTACCAACGCCCGCTCCAGTTCGTTGTTCATCGCCGGATGCTGCAACACGCGCACCTCGACAATCCCTTCATCGCGCGCACGCTTGAGCAGGCGGCTGACCTTGGCCCGCGACAGGTCAAAGCGCTTGGCGATGGCCTCCTGAGTGACGTTCTCAAGGTAATAGAGCATCGCCACTTCGGTCATCTGATCGATATCACTGGCCATGCGCTGGGTACTGTCACTCATGGGGACGGGCTTCCGTTTCGGCGTCAAAGGCGCATTCTCCCGACTCTTGCCCCGCGCCGTCCACTACTGATGCCCATCACGCTCAATCGCATTGATGCGCTCGACCTTGGCCCCGGACCGCGCCGCTTCGAACTCCGAGGCCAAAAACGCGCTGACGATACTTTTGGCCAACTCCGCCCCGATGACCCGCGCCCCGATGGAGAGGATTTGCGCATCGTTGCTCTTGCGCGCCCGCTCCGCCGAATAGGTGTCATGGGCCTGGGCCGCACGAATGCCCAGCACCTTGTTGGCCGAGATGGCCATGCCTATTCCGGTGCCGCACACCAGCACGCCGAGGCGCTGCTGCCCGGCATTGATGGCGGTGGCCACGGCCAAGGCGATGTCCGGGTACAGCACCGGCGCCGTGGAATGCGTACCGAAGTCGGTCACTGGGTACCCCAACCCCTCGATATGGCGCTTCAACAGCTCTTTGAGCTCAAAACCCGCTTCATCACATCCGATAGCCACCGGGAAAGGTGTGTTCATGGTGCCTGGCTCCACTGATCAAATGATCACTTAGTGAAATATCTCTCACGCATTTCGCAAGCATTCACCCCTTCCTGTCAAGCGAGATTTAGCTGACCTGCCAGTCAAAGCCCCATACAAAGGCAATAATCGCATCACAGATGAGAATCACACCTTTTAAGTGAAAGAGATTGACTGATCAGAATTTCATTTGATACACATATGATCACAGCGAAACATGACTGTGCGACCTAATAAGAATTCACAGCACGAGGACACGCCGATGGCCACGCCATTACTGCTCCAGGCTGAACATGTCGCCAAGGCCTATGCCGGGGTGCCTGCCCTGCGTGACGGGCGCCTTGCTCTGCGCGCCGGTAGCGTCCACGCCCTGTGCGGCGGCAATGGCGCTGGCAAGTCGACCTTCCTGAGCATCCTGATGGGCATCACCCAGCGTGACGCCGGCAGCATTCTGCTCAACGGCGCACCGGTGCAGTTCAATCGGCCAAGTGAAGCCTTGGCCGCGGGGATCGCGATGATCACCCAGGAGCTCGAACCCATCCCCTACATGAGCGTCGCCGAAAACATCTGGCTGGGCCGCGAACCACGCCGTGCCGGCTGCATCGTCGACAGCAAGGCCCTGAACCGCCGCACCCGCGAACTGCTCGAAAGCCTGGAGTTCGACGTCGACGCCACCAGCCCCATGCACCGCTTGAGCGTTGCGCAGATGCAACTGGTGGAAATCGCCAAGGCGTTCAGCCATGACTGCCAGGTGATGATCATGGACGAGCCCACCTCGGCCATCGGCGAGCGCGAGGCCGAAACCCTGTTCAAGGCCATTCGCCGCCTTACCGCACGCGGTGCCGGCATCGTGTACGTGTCCCATCGACTGAGCGAACTGGCGCAGATCGCCGATGACTACAGCATCTTCCGTGATGGCGCCTTTGTGGAAAGCGGGCGCATGGCCGATATCGACCGCGACCACCTGGTGCGCGGCATTGTCGGCCAGGAACTGACGCGCATCGACCACAAGGTGGGCCGCGAATGCGCGGCCAGCACCTGCCTGCAAGTCGACCACCTGAGCCGCAACGGTGAATTCCACGACATCAGCCTGCACCTGCGCCGTGGCGAGATCCTCGGCATTTATGGGCTGATGGGTTCCGGGCGCAGTGAATTCCTCAACTGCATCTACGGCCTGACCGTGGCGGATTCCGGCAGCGTTACCTTGCAAGGCAAGCCCATGCCCATCGGGCAGCCCAAGGCAACCATCGACGCCGGCATGTCGCTGGTCACCGAAGACCGCAAGGACAGCGGCCTGGTGCTGACCGGCAGCATCCTGTCCAACATTGCACTGTCGGCCTATAAGCGCCTGTCGAGTTGGTCGCTGATCAATGCGCGCAAGGAAGCGCAGCTTGCCGAGGAGATGGTCAAGCGCCTGCAGATCAAGACCAGCTCCCTGGAGCTGCCGGTGGCGTCCATGAGCGGCGGCAACCAGCAAAAGGTGGTGCTCGCCAAATGCCTGTCCACGGAACCGGTGTGCCTGCTCTGCGATGAACCCACCCGCGGCATCGACGAAGGCGCCAAACAGGAGATCTACCACCTGCTTGACCAGTTCGTGCGCGCCGGCGGCGCAGCCATCGTGGTGTCGTCGGAAGCCCCGGAGCTGCTGCACTTGAGCGATCGCATCGCCGTCTTCAAAGGCGGCCGGCTGGTCACCATCAGCACCGACACCGCCCTTTCCCAGGAAGCCTTGTTGAGTCTTGCCTCATGAATGCCAAAACCATCGTCGCCCCCGTTACCGCCGCGCCGCGCAACCGCCTGCGCCTGTCCCTCGACCGCTTCGGCCTGCCGCTGGTGTTTATCCTGCTGTGCGTGGTGATGGCGTTTTCCAGCGAATACTTCATGACCTGGCGCAACTGGATGGACATCCTGCGCCAGACCTCCATCAACGGCATTCTCGCCGTGGGCATGACCTACGTGATCCTGACCAAGGGCATCGACCTGTCGGTGGGGTCGATCCTGGCGTTCGCCGGCTTGTGCAGCGCCATGGTCGCCACCCAGGGTTACGGCCTGTTGGCGGCGGTCAGCGCGGGGATGTTTGCCGGCGCGATGCTCGGCGTGGTCAATGGTTTTATGATCGCCAACCTGTCGATCCCGCCGTTTGTGGCCACCCTCGGCATGCTCAGTATCGCCCGGGGCATGACCTTTATCCTCAACGACGGCAGCCCGATCACCGACCTGCCCGACACCTACCTGGCGCTGGGCATCGGCAAGGTCGGCCCGGTGGGCGTGCCGATCATCATCTTCGCTGTAGTCGCGCTGATTTTCTGGATGGTGCTGCGCTACACCACCTATGGCCGTTATGTGTACGCGGTGGGTGGCAATGAAAAAAGTGCGCGCACTTCCGGCATTGGCGTGCGCAAGGTGATGTTCTCGGTGTACGTGGTCTCGGGCCTGCTCGCCGGGTTGGCCGGCGTGGTGCTGTCGGCACGCACCACCTCTGCCCTGCCCCAGGCCGGGGTTTCCTATGAGCTGGACGCGATTGCCGCGGTGGTGATCGGCGGCACCAGCTTGTCGGGCGGTACCGGCAGCATTGTCGGCACCTTGTTCGGGGCACTGTTGATCGGCGTGATCAACAACGGCCTGAACCTGCTCGGTGTGTCCTCCTATTACCAGCAGGTCGCCAAGGGCCTGATCATCGTGTTCGCAGTCCTGATCGACGTGTGGCGCAAGAAGAAACGCTGAAGAACGACCCATAACAATAACCGGAGTTCTACTTATGAAACTGGGTACCACCCTGGCCGCTGCGGCGGCCCTCTCCCTGCTCGCCAGCAGTATCGCCCTGGCCGCCGATGGCAAGCCCTACAAGATCGGCGCGGCCGTCTATGGCCTCAAGGGCCAGTTCATGCAGAACTGGGTCCGCGAGCTCAAAGAACACCCGGCGGTCAAGGATGGCACCGTGCAGTTGACCGTATTCGACGGCAACTACGACGCCCTGACCCAGAACAACCAGATCGAAAACATGGTGACCCAACGCTACGACGCGATTCTGTTCGTGCCGATTGATACCAAGGCCGGCGTTGGCACCGTCAAGGCCGCCATGAGCAACGACGTGGTGGTCATCGCCTCCAATACGAAAGTAGCCGATGCCAGCGTGCCGTATGTGGGTAACGACGACGTGGAAGGCGGCCGCCTGCAGGCCCAGGCCATGGTCGACAAGCTCAATGGCAAGGGCAACGTGGTGATCATCCAGGGCCCGATTGGCCAGTCGGCCCAGATCGACCGGGAAAAAGGCGAGCTGGAAGTGCTGGGCAAGCACCCGGACATCAAGATCATCGAAAAGAAAACCGCCAACTGGGACCGCGCCCAAGCCATGACCCTCACCGAAGACTGGCTCAACGCCCACCCCAAGGGCATCAACGGCGTGATCGCCCAGAACGACGACATGGCCCTGGGCGCCGTGCAGGCGCTGAAGTCCCATGGCCTCACTTCCAAGGATGTGCCCGTGACCTCTATCGACGGCATGCCGGATGCGATCCAGGCGGCGAAAAAGGACGAAGTCACCACCTTCCTGCAGGACGCCCAGGCCCAGTCTCAAGGCGCATTGGACGTGGCACTGCGCGCCCTGGCCGGCGAGGACTACAAGCCACAGTCGGTGATTTGGGAGCGCTATGCCAAGGACCTGAAATGGGCCGATGGCACGGCCAAGAACTACATCCTGCCCTGGGTGCCGGTGACCAATGCCAATGCGGATGCGCTGTACAAGCAAGTCAGCGGCGGTAAGTAGTTTGATCGTTCCCACGCTCCGCGTGGGAACGCATCCCGTGACGCTCTGCGTCACTTAACATCGGAACGCAGAGCGTTCCACGCGGCATTCCCACGCAGAGCGTGGGAACGAGGAGTCATTCATGTCTGGTTTCTGGAACCAAGCCTTCGACCTCAGCGGTCGTTGCGCGGTGATCACCGGTGGCGCCGCCGGCATCGGCCTGGCCTGCGCCACCTTGCTGGCGGAACGCGGTGCCCGGGTGGCGCTGCTGGACCGCGACCCGGCCGTGGTCGAGGTGGCCGCCGATCTGGGTGCCGGGCACCTGGGTATTGCCGTCGACCTCGGCCAGATCGGCCAGATACAACCCACCATCGACCGCGTATTCGCCCACTTCCAACGCCTGGATTACCTGATCAACAGCGCGGGTGTGGTGCTGCTGGACAACGCCATTGAGGTGACTGAAAGCGCCTGGGACACCACCCTGGACATCAACCTCAAGGCCAGTTTCTTCGTGGCCCAGGCCTGCGCCAGGCATATGCTCGCCCAAGGCAGCGGCCGCATCGTCAACCTGGCGTCCCAGGCCGCCGTGATTGGCCTGGACCGTCACGTCGCCTACTGCGCCAGCAAAGCCGCGATCGTCGGCATGACCAAGGTGTTGGCCATGGAGTGGGCGCCGCAGGTGAACGTCAACGCCATCTCCCCCACCATCGTCGAAACCGCCCTGGGCAAAAAAGCCTGGGCCGGCGACGTAGGTGAGCGGGCCAAATTGCAGATCCCGGCGGGCCGCTTTGCCCAGCCGGAAGAAATCGCCGGGCTGGCGCTGTACCTGCTCAGCGATGCCGCGCAGATGATCACTGGTGCCAACATGGTGATCGACGGCGGCTACAGCATTCAGTAATTCATCGTTATGTCGTGAGGTTTTGTCATGTCCACCGTCACCGAACGCACACCTGAACAACTCGCCCCAAGCATCCCGAAAACCATGCAGGCCGTGGTCTGCCACGGCCCGGAAGACTACCGCCTGGAAACCGTCGACGTGCCCATCCCCGGCCCCGACGAGATCCTCACCAAGGTCGAGCTGTGCGGCATTTGCATGGGCGATATCAAGACCTATCGCGGCGCGCCGTCGTTCTGGGGCGACGCCGAGCAACCGCGCTACGTGAAGCCACCGATGATCCCCGGCCACGAGTTCGTGTGCCGCGTGGTCGCCCTTGGCCCGGGCGCCGAAAAGCGTGGCGTGGCCGTGGGTGACCGGGTGATCTCCGAGCAGATCGTGCCGTGCTGGGGCTGCCGCTTCTGTAACCACGGCCAGTACTGGATGTGCCAGAAGCACGACCTGTATGGCTTCCAGAACAATGTGCAGGGCGCCATGGCCCAGTACATGATCTTCACCAAGGAAGGCATCATCCACAAAGTGCCGGAATCCATCGCCCCCGATGAAGCGATCCTGATCGAACCCCTGGCCTGCTCGCTGCACGCGGCGGAGCGCGCCAACGTCGACCATGACGACATCGTGGTGGTCGCCGGTGCCGGCACCCTGGGCCTGGGCATCATCGGCGCGGTGCGGTTGCGCAACCCCAAAAAGCTCATCGTGCTGGACATGAAACCCGAACGCGCCGCCCTCGCCCTGCGGATGGGCGCCGACGAAGTGTGGAACCCGGCCGAGGTGGATGTGCTGGCGAAAATCCGTGAGATCACCGATGGCTATGGCTGCGACATTTATATCGAGGCGACCGGGCACCACAAGGCGGTAAACCAGGGCCTGGCGATGCTGCGCAAGCTGGGGCGCTTTGTCGAATTCAGCGTGTTCAATGACGAGGCCACGGTGGATTGGTCGATCATCGGCGACCGCAAGGAGTTGGATATTCTCGGCTCGCACCTGGGCCCGTATATGTACCCCAGGGCCATCGACTTTATCGGCAACCGCAAGATCGACATGCGCGACGTGGTGACCCACAAGTTTGCGCTGGCGGATTTCAAGGAAGCGTTTGCGGTGATGGAGCGCGGCGATAAATCGCTGAAGGTTGTGCTCGAACCCTGAAAGTTTGCCCAACCGCTTTTACTGTAGGAGCGAGCTTGCTCGCGAAGAACTCAAGGCCGCCACGCTGAATCAGACAGCCCGCGTCATCGTTGGCGTTTTTCGCGAGCAAGCTCGCTCCTACAGTTAATAAAAACAACAGGAACCCGCGTTATGAATCGAGTCATCAACGATCCCGACCAAGTGGTCGAAGACATGCTGCGCGGCATCCTGGTCGCGCACCCCCAATTGCGCCAGTACGAGAGCAACCCACGGGTCATCGTCAAGGCCAAGCCCTCAGCCCAAGGCCGCGTCGGCATTGTCACCGGCGGCGGCTCCGGGCATGAGCCGGCGTTCCTCGGCTATGTTGGGCCAGGCCTGGTGGATGCGGTGGCCGTCGGCGAGATTTTTTCCTCGCCCACCGCCAAAAGCTTTTTCGACGCCTTCCGCGCCGCCGACCATGGCGCAGGCGTTGCCTGCCTGTATGGCAACTACGCGGGCGACAATATGAACGTGAAGCTGGCGATGAAAATGGCCGCCAGCAAAGACATGCGCATCCGCACGGTGGTCGCCAACGACGACGTGGCGTCCGCGCCCAAGGCCGACATCGCCAAGCGTCGCGGCGTGGCCGGGGAAATCTTCATGTGGAAGATCGGCGGTGCCGCCGCTGCCCAGCATTACGACCTGGACGGCGTGATTCGGGTGGCACAGAAAACCGTCGACCACTGCCGCTCGATTGGTATCGGCCTTACACCCTGCACCATCGCCGCGGTGGGCAAGCCCAACTTTCAGATTCCCGACGGCCAGATGGAATTGGGTATCGGCCATCATGGCGAACCGGGCATTGAAGTCATCCCGATTGAACCGGCCGCGGCCATGGCCGAGCGCATGCTGGCGCCGATCCTCGCCGACCGCGATTTCAGCCAGGATGACAGCGTGGTGGTGCTGGTCTCAGGCCTCGGCGCCACGCCGGTGATGGAGCTGTATATTTTCTACGCCGAGGTCGAAAAGCAGCTCAAGGCCAAAGGCTTGAAGATTCACCGCTGCTACGTGGGCAACTACTTCACGTCCCTGGAAATGATGGGCGTGACCTTGACCCTGCTCGGCCTCGACGCTGAGCTGAAAACCTTGATCGACCAACCCTGCCGCTCCATCGGCATGACCCAGGCGGACTGAACCATGAGCCAGCATTTTTCCACCCATGATGGCAGCGCCATCGTCGCCGACCTGGTCAGCGTCATCGTGGCCAACCGTGAGTACCTCAGCGAAGTCGACGGCGCCATAGGCGACGGCGACCATGGCATTAACATGGCCAAGGGCTTTGCCCATTGCGGCCGTACGATCGAAGGCCGCCAACTGACCCTGGCCGAAGCCCTGGACGAACTGACCCTGAGCCTGATGGAAGGCATCGGCGGCTCTATGGGGCCGTTGTATGGCAGCTTATTTATCGGCATGGCCGACGAAGTGCGCGGCCGTGAAGACATCGACGCCGCCACCTTTGCGCACCTGCTACGCGGCGGCTTGACCTCGTTGCAGGACATCACCGAAGCGGGGGTGGGCGACAAGTGCCTGATGGATACGTTGATCCCGGCGGTGGAAGCGTTTGAACGGGCGCAGGCGTCGGGAGCGTCGTTCAACGATGCACTCGATGCGATGAAAAGCGCTGCTTCTCAGGGGCGGGATTCGACCAAGGACCTGGTGGCCAAGATTGGCCGGGCCAGTCGTTTGGGAGAGCGTTCGCTGGGGGTGCTGGATGCGGGGGCGGTGTCGTGCTGCCTGATCCTTACGCAGTTGGCGGACTCTATCCAACCTCGCCTTATCTGATCTCACCTGTAGGAGCGAGCTTGCTCGCGAAAAACGTCAACATAACGCGCGCTTGATGAATGAACGCGGCGCCTGTGATTTTTTCGCGAGCAAGCTCGCTCCTACAGGGTATTACGGGTTACCAGAACCGCTGCTGAGTCAAGCGGCTCCACCAGGTCAACAGCACCCGGTCCACCGAACCGCTGGCCGCCAGGCCCACGCGTTCTTGCAGGCTCTTACGCTCGGCATAGTGCAGGTGGAACACTTCGGCAGTTTTTGCCTTGGTCGCCAGGTATTCATCGCTGGTTTGCAGCTCATCGACCAATTGCTTGTCGAGCGCGGCAACACCCAGCCACACTTCACCGGTCGCCACCTCGTCAATCGCCAACTGTGGGCGGTAACGCGAAACGAAGTTCTTGAACAACTGGTGGGTAATGTCCAGATCTTCCTGGAACTTCTCCCGGCCCTTCTCGGTGTTTTCGCCGAACACTGTGAGCGTGCGCTTGTACTCACCGGCGGTCAGCACTTCAAAGTCGATGTCGTGTTTTTTCAGCAGGCGATTGACGTTGGGCAACTGCGCCACCACGCCAATGGAGCCGAGAATGGCGAACGGTGCGCTGATGATCTTCTCGCCGATGCACGCCATCATGTAGCCGCCGCTGGCCGCCACTTTGTCGATGCACACGGTCAATGGCACGCCGGCCTGGCGGATACGCGCCAGTTGCGAAGAGGCCAGGCCATAGCTGTGCACCATGCCGCCGCCGCTTTCCAGGCGCAACACCACTTCATCCTTGGGCGTGGCCAGGCTCAGCAGCGCGGTGATTTCATGGCGCAGGTTTTCGGTGGCCGAAGCCTTGATGTCACCGTCGAAATCCAGCACGAATACCCGTGGCTTGGCCTCGGGCTTCTTCTTGTCTTTCTTCTTTTCGGCTTTGCTTTCAGACTTGCGCAGGGCCTTGAGCTGGTCTTTGTCGAGCAGGCTCGACTCCAGACGCTCGCGCAAGCCCTTGTAAAAATCATTCAGCTTGCTGACCTGCAATTGGCCGGCGGATTTACGACGACCTTTGCTGCGCAGTGCTGCAAAGCTGATCAGTACCACCAGAATAGCGACCACCAGGGTGACGGTCTTCGCCAGAAAGCTCGCGTATTCGGCCAGAAAATCCATATGTCTCCTTAAAAAAAGCACTGCGCCAGGCGCGGATGGCCCCAGCATACCGACGCCACCGCGAAGGAGCCAGTGATCAAACCGCCAGCAGGCGGGCTCCAACGCGCTTTTAAAACAAGCGTATGTTTTTTCATTGACAGCTCGCAGGCATCCTCATAACCTCGCCAGACTTTCAACGTACCGGGAAAACGGACGTGGGCAGCATTTATCTGATTCGACATGGCCAGGCCTCCTTCGGTGCAGACGACTATGACGTCCTCTCGCCCGTTGGCGTGGAACAAGCGCAAGTGCTCGGTCGCCACCTGGCAGACCTGGGCATTGCCTTTGACCGCTGCATCGCCGGCGACCTGCGTCGCCAGCAGCACACCGCCAGCGCCACGTTCGATCAGTACCGCGCCCTGGGCTTGCCGGTGCCAGCATTGGAAACAGACAGCGCGTTCAACGAGTTCGACGGCGAAGCGATTATTCGCGGCCTGTTGCCCGACCTGCTCGGCAGTGAACCGGATGCCGTGCACATCCTGCGCAATGGCCCGCAGAACCGCAGCGAGTTCCAGCGCATTTTCGCCCTGATCATCGAACGCTGGCTGGCCGGCACCTATGATCCGCCGGGGCTGGAAAGCTGGCTGGGGTTTGTCGAACGGGTCCAGGGTGGCTTGCAGCGCATCCTTGACGCCGCGAACCACACCGACAAAATCGCCGTATTCACCTCCGGCGGCACCATCACCGCCCTGCTCCACCTGATTACCCGAATGCCTGCCGCCCAGGCCTTCGACATGAACTGGCAAATTGTTAACACCTCGCTCAACCAACTGAAGTTCCGTGGTCGCGAGGTGGCACTGGCTTCCTTCAACAGTCATGCCCACTTGCAACTGTTGAAGGCGCCGCAGCTCATCACTTTCCGATGAACTGCGGCCAACCGTGACCCCAAGGTCACTGGACTCTACCCTTAAGGATCGAAACCATGACTGACGTAGCTAAAGCAGTAGAAGCAATGAAAGCCAAATTCAACCCAAGCGCTGCCGTAGGCTTGGACCTGGTATTCGGTTTCCGTATCGACGACAGCAAGAATTTCTCGCTGGTGGTCAAGGACGAGACCTGCGAACTTAAAGAAGGCGAAAACCCTGACGCTCAGGTCACCCTGGTGATGGACAGCGAGACCCTGGAAGGCATCGTCGACGGTTCCACCGACGGCATGCAAGCGTTCATGGGCGGCAAGCTGCGCACCGAAGGCGACATGATGCTGGCGATGAAGCTGAGCGAGCTGTTCCCTTCCTGATTCAAGGGCAACCCTGAATGCTGATCCCGCCTCACCAGGCGGGATTTTTTTGCCTGCATTCTCGCAGTGAATAAAGCCCTCTGTGGGAGCTGGCTTGCCTGCGATGGCATCCACTCCCTTTTCCGGACACACCGCGGCGCCTGTATCGCAGGCAAGCCAGCTCCCACAGAAAAGCAAATCCGCAGGGGTGCTCAGGGTTTTGGTTGCAACAGTAACGCCACCAATGCACTCCAGCCGGTCTGGTGTGAAGCCCCCAACCCTCGCCCTGTCTCCCCATGAAAATATTCATGGAACAACACCAGGTCACGACTGGACGGGTCCTCCTGCAATTGCGCATACCCCGCCATCGACGGCCGCACCCCGTTTTCATCCCTGAGAAACAACCGCGTCAGCCGCTCGCTGAGGCTGTCAGCCACCTCCTCCAAAGACGCCAGATACCCACTGCCCGTCGGGTACTCCACGGAAAAATGCTCCGCGTAATAGCGATGAAACTCGCGCAACGATTCAATCAGCATGTAGTTCACCGGCATCCACAGCGGCCCGCGCCAATTGGAGTTGCCGCCGTAGAGGCGTGAGTCGGATTCACCGGGCTGGTAACTGGCGCACAGGGTGTCGCCATTCATCTTCAACGCCAGGGGCTGCTCAGCGAAGGCCTTGGACAGGGCGCGCACGCCAAAGGCCGACAAGAATTCCTGGTCATCGAGCATGCGTCGCAGCAAATCCTTGGTGCGTTCACCGCGCAGCAGCGCCAGCAACAGGCGGTTGCCCTGCCCCGGCTCGGTCCAGCGCGAAACCAGCTTGGCCAGGTCCGGCCGATGATGCATAAAACCCAGCAGGCGCTCGCGCAAGCCTTCCAGGCCTTCATGCTCGCGCTGTTCCAGCACCAGCACGGCAAACAATGGCATCAGGCCGACGATGGAACGCAGGCGCACCGGTTCGCTCTGGCCATCAGGGCGGTGCAGCACGTCGTAGAAAAACTGGTCCTGTTCATCCCACAAGCCTTCGGCGCTGTCATCGACGCGGTTGATGGCGCCGGCGATGTAGAGGAAATGCTCGAAAAACTTCACAGCAATGTCCACATACACCGCATTGCGCTTGGCCAGCTCCAGGCCAATGCGCATCAGGTCCAGGGCATAGGCTGCCACCCAGGCGGTGCCGTCGGCCTGGTCCAACTGGTAGCCCGGCGGCAACGTGGCCGAGCGGTCGAACAAGGCGATGTTGTCCAGGCCCAGGAAACCGCCCTGGAACAGGTTGCGGCCCTCGGCGTCCTTGCGGTTGACCCACCAGGAGAAATTCAACAACAGTTTGTGAAAGATCCGCTCCAGAAAATCCATGTCACCCACGCCGGTCAGTGCCTTGTCCTGCTGATACACGCGCCAGCTGGCCCAGGCATGCACGGGCGGGTTGGCGTCGTCAAAGCGCCATTCATAGGCCGGCAATTGGCCGTTGGGGTGCATGAAGCGGTCCTTTACCAGCAACAACAGCTGTTGCTTGGCGTAACCAGGATCGATCAGCGCGATGGCCACTGCCTGGAAACCTTGATCCCAGGAGGCGTACCACGGGTACTCCCAAGTGTCGGGCATGGAGAGGATGTCGAAGTTGGACAGGTGCCGCCAATGGGTATTGCGGATGTGCAAGCGCTCGGGCGGTGGCACGGGCTGGACCGGGTCACCGTCGAGCCACTGGTTCACGTCAAAATAGTACAACTGCTTGGACCACAGCAGGCCTGCCAGGGCCTGGCGTTGCACATTGCGCGCATCTTCATCAGCGATGCCTTGCTGCAAGACCGCGTAGAAGTCATCGGCCTCCTGGCAGCGCTGTTCGAACAGCTTGCGCGCATTGACATCCGGCGCGTCCACAGGCGCAAAGCGCAGGTAAAGGGTTTTGCTTTCCTGGCCCGCCAGTTCAAGGGTGAAATGCGCGGCCACTTTGGTGCCCGCGTCCCGGCGAATGGCCGACTCAACCCCGCCCACCACGTAATCGTTAATGCCATCCTTGAACGGCCCCGGCGCCGGTTGCCCGTCCAGTTTGGGTCGGTTGGTCTGGTTTTCACAGAACAGCCATTGCACCCCCTCCTGGCCCCAGGCGCTGAGGTGGCGATCATCGAGTTCATGATGAAGGGCCAATACGCGCTCACCGTCCAGCGTCAAGCTGGGCTTGGGTGCATCGAGGGTCCAGCTCCAATCATTGCGCGCCCAGAGCTGGGGCAGTACCTGCAGGCGTGTGGGTTGGTCCGAACGGTTATGCACGGTGATGCGCATGAAGATATCGTCGGGCTGATGCTTGGCATATTCGACGCAGATGTCGCAGTAGTGGTTGTCTGCAAACACACCGGTATCGAGGATTTCATACTCGGTATCCGTCAACCCACGACGGGCGTTTTCGGCGATCAGGTCGGCGTACGGAAAGGCCGCATGGGGGTATTTGTAGAGCATGCGCATGTAGGCATGGCTCGGCACGCCATCGACGAAAAAGTACAGTTCCTTGACGTCTTCACCGTGGTTGCCTTCGGCGTTGTTGAGGCCGAACAGGCGCTCCTTGAGGATTGCGTCGCGCTCGTTCCACAACGCAAGGCCCAGGCACCAGCGTTGGGCCTTGTCACTGAAACCGGCCAAGCCGTCCTCGCCCCACCGATAGGCGCGGCTGCGTGCATGCTCATGGGGGAAGTAGGCCCAGGCGTCGCCGTCGGCGCTGTAGTCTTCGCGCACCGTGCCCCATTGGCGTTCACTCAAGTACGGGCCCCACTCGCGCCACCGCTCGGCGTGTTGCGTTGCCAGGCGCTGGCCTTCAATGGTGCCCAGCAGGTTGGTTGCGGGTTTGGCCGTCATCGGGTCCTCCTTCACCTACACAGTGAGGCGCAGTGTAGAGCGCAATGACGCCCGCTTGCACATGAAGACTTGGACGCAGGGTCAACTCATTCATTTGCAGAATGAAGTCCAGAGGAATCTTCGTTTGCAAGCCAGCCGGCGGCTCAACAAAATCAGGCAAAGGCCACGTTCATCGCTCCAGTCATCAGGAATTTTTCTATGCACGCCACCGCCCATGTCAGCCCCGATGAGATCCGCAAGGGCTTTTCAAAGGCCATGTCCGACATGTATCGAGATGAAGTGCCCTTGTATGGCGCGCTGCTGGAGTTGGTGGCCGAGACCAATGCCCGCGTGCTCGACAGCGAACCGGCCCTGGCGCACCACCTGCAACGTACCGGCGAAATCCAGCGCCTGGACATGGAACGCCACGGCGCCATCCGCCTGGGCACCGCTGCGGAACTGGCAACCATCAGCCGTTTATTCGCGGTGATGGGCATGCAACCGGTGGGCTACTACGACCTCACCCCCGCCGGCGTGCCCGTGCACTCCACCGCCTTTCGCGCCGTACATGAACACGCGCTGCAAACCAGCCCGTTTCGCGTGTTCACCTCATTGCTGCGCCTGGAACTGATCGAAAACCCCGACCTGCGCACCTTCGCCGAAAACGCCCTGGCCAAGCGCTCGGTCTTCACCGCCGAAGCCTTGGCCTTGATCGAACAAGCAGAGACCCAAGGCGGCTTGAATGCCAGCGACGCCGAGGCCTTTATCCGCCAGGCCTTGGAGACGTTCCGCTGGCACCACACTGCCACGGTCACCGGCGCCCAGTACCAGCAACTCAGCGACCAGCACCGCCTGATCGCCGACGTCGTCGCGTTCAAGGGCCCGCACATCAACCACCTCACCCCACGCACCCTGGACATCGACCAGGTACAGGCCGCCATGCCCGGCAAAGGCATCACCCCCAAAGCCGTGATCGAAGGCCCACCCCGGCGCCAGTGCCCGATCCTGCTGCGCCAGACCAGCTTCAAGGCCCTGGACGAACCCATCGCCTTCACCGACGCCCACGGCAGCCACAGCGCGCGTTTCGGCGAAATCGAACAACGCGGCGTCGCGCTCACGCCCAAAGGCCGCGCCCTGTACGACCAACTGCTGAACGCCGCCCGCGATGAACTCGGCGCGTTTCCCACTGAGGCCAACGCTGAGCGCTATGTGCAATTGATGGAACAGCACTTCCAGGCCTTCCCCGATAACTACCCGCAGATGCGCGAACAGGGCTTGGCGTATTTTCGCTACTTCGTCACCGACAAAGGCCTGGCAGCACGCGGCCAGGCCCGCACATTGGAGGCGATGGTCAATGCCGGCCATGTGGCGGTGGAACCGCTGGTGTACGAGGATTTCCTGCCGGTCAGTGCGGCGGGGATTTTCCAGTCAAACCTGGGGGATGGTGCGCAGAGTCACTACGCGGGCAACTCCAACCGAGCGGCCTTCGAACAGGCGCTGGGGCGCAGGACGATTGATGAGTTGCAGTTGTATCAGCAGACGCAGCAGCGCTCTATGGATATATGCGTTGAAACGCTGTTGAAATGACTGAACGCCAGGCGCCACGGCCTTAATGGTAACCACGATGCGAAGCGAGTCGCTCTTGATCTGGCTCTTGATCTGCTCGTGATCTTGATCTCAGGCGCCCCGTTAAACCACGCTGGCCGGAATTCGACAGGGATTTGGGGGGTAAACCGGCAGGGATGCCGGTTTAGCCGCCCCGCGCCATGGATGGCGCGTGGCGGCGGCCCCCCAAATCACTGGCGGATTACGGGCACACCGAGCCTAAGCGAGGTGCCGAGTGGTGGGGCAAGAGCGTTTTGCTTACTTTTGCGCTTTTCAAAAGTGAGCCGCCGTCAGGGCGGAACCCTAAGCGGCCGTTACCGCAGCAATGGATATACACACAATCCAACTGTGTCGCCTGTCAGGCCGCCTTCGCGAGCAAGCCCGCACACAGTTTGATTGTGGGGTGCCAGGTGGATAGGCGTTGGCTGGAAGGCCGCCATCGCAGGCAAGCCAGCTCCCACAGGCAGCATTTGCAGCCGACCGATTCAGCCCTGTGTTGCATGAATTCTGAGGATGCCCACCCGGCTCAACAACGCAATCCTTGCGTCGCAACAAGCCCCAGAGCCGAGTGGACGGGGCGCATCATAAGGAGTGAAACGGCACTTGTCCTCCAGACAATTCTGAACAAATATGCACATTCCAAATGTATGACGAGGGATTACTCAACCCAGCCGCCCCACAATTTCGTCTTTGACCAATAGCCGTTTCTTCTTCAGCTTTTCCACATCCTCATCGCTGGCACTGGCTTTTTCCGCTTTTAGCACCTCAGCGTCGGCGTCGTCGTATTGAGTGAGCAGCGCATCCAACCGTTTGTCCTGCGCCCTGCGTTCGTGAACAACTTCCTTGCTCAACCCCAAGTCCTGATACAGGTCGTGTTTCACTGGCATGGCGTACCTCCACAGATTGATCGATGGTCTACGCCCTTGAAGCTAGCCCATTCCAACCGGTCTTGTCATGTTCGGGGTCAATACATTCCCGTTCGTCGCAGCGCACACGATAGGATCAAACCTTTGCCCCACCCTGCCCTCCACTGTAGATCGCCATCCCAGGGAGAACGGTTTTATGAATCACGTTGCCACTGCTGCCGACACCCAATGCATCAATACCCTGCGCACCCTGGCCATGGATGCCGTGCAGAAGGCCAACTCGGGGCATCCGGGCACGCCCATGGGCCTGGCGCCGGTGGGTTATACGTTGTGGAGTCGCTTCCTGCGTTATCACCCCGAGCATCCCGACTGGCCCAACCGTGACCGTTTTGTGCTGTCGGTGGGGCATGCCTCGATGTTGCTGTATTCGCTGTTGCATTTGGCCGGCGTGGTGGAGATCGATGCCCACGGCCAGCGTTCGGGCCAGCCGGCCGTCAGCCTGGACGATATCAAGCAGTTCCGGCAGATCGGCTCCAAGACCCCAGGCCATCCCGAATACCGCATGACCACCGGCGTGGAAACCACCACCGGCCCGTTGGGCCAGGGCTGCGCCAACAGCGTAGGGATGGCCATGGCCGAGCGCTGGCTGGCTGAGCGCTTCAATCGCGACGGCCAGGTGCTGTTTGACTACGATGTCTACACCCTGTGCGGTGACGGCGACATGATGGAAGGCATCAGCAGCGAAGCCGCGTCCCTGGCCGGGCACTTGAAGCTCGATAACCTGTGCTGGATCTACGACAACAACACCATCAGCATCGAGGGCCACACCGAGCTGGCGTTCAGTGAAGACGTGATCCAACGCTTCCAGGCTTATGGCTGGCACACCGTACACGTCACCGATGCCAATGACTTGCAGGCGTTGAGCGTGGCGCTGGAAACCTTCAAGGCCAATACCGGCGCCCCCACCTTGATCGTGGTGGACAGCGTGATCGGCTACGGCTCACCGCACAAACACAACACCGCGGCGGCCCATGGCGAGCCACTGGGCGAGGACGAGATTCGCCTGACCAAGGCCGCCTATGGCTGGCCGCAGGATTCAAGTTTTCTGGTGCCCGAAGAGGCTCGCACAGTGTTGCGCGACGCCCTTTACGAACGCGCCGAGCCGCTGTACGCCGAATGGAACCAGACCCTGGCGGCCCTCGACCCGCAACGGGCCGATGAACTGCAACGCATGCGCGCCGGGAAAATGCCCGAACAATGGCAAACACACCTGCCAAGTTTTGCCGCCGATGCCAAAGGCGTCGCCAGCCGCGCTTCGGGCGGCGAGGTGTTGAATGCCTTCGCCCAACAGATCCCCTGGCTGCTGGGCGGTTCGGCAGACCTGTCGCCCTCGACCAAGACCAACCTCACCTTCGACGGTGCCGGGCGTTTCAGCGCCGATGACTACAGCGGGCGCAACCTGCACTTCGGTATCCGCGAACACGCCATGGGCGCGATTGCCAATGGCATGGCGCTGTCCTACCTACGCCCGTACACCTCGACCTTCCTGGTGTTCAGCGACTACATGAAACCGCCGATCCGCCTGGCGGCGATCATGGAGTTGCCGGTGATCTTCGTGTTTACCCATGACTCCATCGGCGTCGGCGAAGATGGGCCGACACACCAACCTATCGAACACCTGACCCAATTGCGCGCCACCCCGGGGCTGTTGACCCTGCGCCCAGGCGATGCCAATGAAACCCTGGAACTGTGGAAGGTGGCACTGGCACAAACCCATCGGCCCAGCTGTATGGTGTTATCGCGCCAGGCACTGCCGACCCTCGACCGCAACCACTATGCCGCTGCCTCCGGTGCGGCCAAAGGTGCCTATGTGTTGGCCGGCGCGGATCAACCGCAAGTCATCCTGATCGCCACCGGCAGCGAAGTCAGCCTGGCGGTGGCCGCGTATGAGCAGCTCAAAGACCAAGACATTGGCGCTCGCTTGGTGTCGATGCCCAGCTGGGAGCTGTTTGAAGACCAGGATCAAGCCTACCGCGACAGCGTCCTGCCACCGGCGGTGAAAGCCCGCGTAGTGGTGGAACAGGCAGGGCCCTTGGGGTGGGACCGCTACGTCGGGCAGACCGGCGCCAAAGTGGTGATGAACAGCTTCGGCGCCTCGGCCCCGTTGGCCAAGTTGCAGGAGAAGTTCGGGTTTACCGTGGAGAATGTGGTGAAGCTGGCCAAGGAGCAGATCCAGCACAACAAACGTATGTAAGGGGAACACCACAATCCCCTGTAGGAGCGAGCTTGCTCGCGAGGAACTCAAAGGCGCCGCGTTCATTCAGGCAGCGCGCGTTATCGTTGACGTTTTTCGCGAGCAAGCTCGCTCCTACAGGCTAGATAAGGCGCGGTGCGGCTGTGTGTGCTCTTGGCAACCTGGTGGGGCGTGCCACACGCCACCACCGTTCCGCCCAGGTCCCCGGCCCCCGGGCCGATATCAATCACCCAGTCACTCTGGGCCACCACGCGCATTTCATGCTCCACCACAACCACCGTATGCCCTGCCTCCACCAAGTGATTCAACTGGCTGAGCAAACGATCGACGTCCTTGGGGTGCAAGCCGGTGGTCGGTTCGTCCAAGACATACAAGGTGGCGCCCCGGGCGTTGCGTTGCAGCTCGGTAGCAAGCTTGATGCGTTGGGCTTCACCGCCGGACAGCTCGGTAGCCGGCTGCCCCAGGCGCAGATAACCCAGGCCGATATCGCGCAGCACGACTAACGAACGCAGAATGCCCGGTTGCTCGGCGAACACCTGCACCGCCTGCTCCACCGTCAGCCCCAGCACCTGGGCGATGTTCAAGCCCTGCCATTTGATCGCCAGGGTATCGGGGTTATAGCGCGCGCCGTGGCAGGTCGGGCATGGCGCGTACACGCTGGGCATGAACAGCAATTCAACGCTGACAAAACCTTCACCCTCACAGTTCGGGCAACGGCCCTTGGCGACGTTGAAGGAGAACTGCCCGGCATCGTAGTCGCGCTTCCTGGCCGCTGGCGTGGCGGCGAACAGTTTGCGCACGTTGTCGAACAGCCCGGTGTAGGTCGCCAGGTTGGAGCGCGGCGTGCGGCCGATGGGCTTCTGGTCCACCTGCACCAGGCGCTGGATGTGTTCCAGCCCGGCGCTGATGCGCCCGCCACTGGCTTGCGGTGCGGCATCCTCCAGGCTCGGTTCGTCGTCGCTTTCCAGCACGCCCCCCAGGCCCGTGCCCACCAACTCCAACAGCGCCTGGCTGACCAGGCTGGATTTGCCCGAGCCGGAAACTCCCGTCACCGCGGTGAAACAGCCCAGCGGGAAATCCACGTTCAAATTGTTCAGGTTGTTTCGCGTCACGCCCTCCAGCTTCAGCCACCCGGCCGGCTCGCGGCTTGGCGCATTGGTCGGGCCAGGTTGGGCAAACAGGTATTCGCGGGTCTGCGAGGCCTCGACATCCGCCAACCCTGCGGGCGGCCCGCTGTACAGCACTTGCCCGCCATGCTCGCCGGCAGCCGGGCCCACGTCGATCAGCCAGTCGGCGCGGCGCATGGTTTCCAGATCATGTTCCACCACAAACAGCGAATTGCCTGCGGCTTTCAAGCGATCAAGCGCAGTGAACAATGCCTCGCCATCGGCCGGGTGCAGACCCGCCGAAGGCTCATCGAGCACATAAATAACGCCGAACAACTGCGAACCCAATTGGGTGGCCAGGCGCAGACGCTGCAGCTCGCCGGACGACAAGGTCGGCGTGCTGCGCTCCAAGGACAGATAACCCAGGCCCAGCTCGATCAACGTATTGACCCGCTCGAGCAAGTCCTGGGCAATGCGTTGGGCCGCCAGGCGTTTTTCCTCCGACAGCTTCATGGTGTCTTGCCCCGCTGCCACCGGCCGCAGCAAGTCAGCCAATTGGGCCAGGGACAGTTGCGATAACTCGCCGATATCCACCCCGGCAAACTTCACCGACAGCGCCGCCTGGTTCAGGCGTTTGCCCTCGCACAATGGGCAAGCACTGCCTTGCATGAACTGCGATACACGCTTTTTCATCAGCGCGCTTTGGGTGTGGGCGAAGGTGTGCAGGATATAGCGCCGGGCGCCGCTGAAGGTGCCTTGGTAACTGGGCTCCAACTTGCGTTTCAACGCCTCGCGGGTCTGTTGCGGGGTGAAGCCGGCGTACACCGGTACGGTGGGGGTTTCTTCGGTGAACAGGATCCAGTCGCGCTGCTTTTTCGGCAAGTCGCGCCATGGGATGTCCACGTCATAGCCCAGGGTCACAAGGATGTCGCGCAGGTTCTGGCCCTGCCACGCCAACGGCCAGGACGCCACTGCACGCTGGCGGATGGTCAACGAAGGATCGGGCACCATCAGCGCCTCGGTCACTTCGTACACACGGCCCAGGCCATGGCATTGCGGGCACGCGCCTTGAGGCAGGTTCGGCGAGAAGTCCTCGGCGTACAACATGGCCTGCCCTTTCGGATAACGGCCGGCGCGGGAGTAGAGCATGCGGATCAAGCTCGACAAGGTTGTGACACTGCCCACCGACGAGCGCGCACTGGGTGTACCGCGTTGCTGTTGCAGGGCCACAGCAGGCGGCAAGCCTTCGATGCTGTCTACATCCGGCACGCCGACCTGGTCGATCAGGCGCCGCGCATAGGGCGCCACCGATTCGAAATAGCGGCGCTGGGCCTCGGCGTACACGGTAGAAAACGCCAGGGACGACTTGCCGGAGCCAGACACGCCGGTAAACACCACCAGGGCGTCCCGGGGAATATCCACATCGACATTACGCAAGTTATGTTCACGGGCGCCACGCACCCTGACGAAGCCCGTTTGCTGGGCGGTGAGCGGCGGGATGTTGCGCTGTGATGTCATGGGCAACCTTGTCTTGCGCTTAGCACCCTGCGCACGCGTTGGGTCAGGGCATCGGGGCTGTAGGGTTTGCTCAGCAGGTGGATATCGGCGCTGAGCAGATGATTGGAAGACAGAATGTCGCGGGTGTGGCCGGAGGTAAACAGCACCGGCACCGGCGGGTTCTGTGCGCGGGCCCAAGTGGCCAGGTCGGTGCTCTTGACCCGGCCGGGCATCACCACGTCGGTAAAGATCAGGTCCGGCGACACGCCGCGCTGCAACACTTGCATCGCGCGGTCACCATCCTCGGCGGTCAGTACGGTATAGCCCGACTGCTGCAGCAACTCGACCACCGTCAGGCGTACGCCTTCATTGTCCTCGACCACCAGGATGGTTTCCTGGCCGCTGCCTTGCGGATCCGCATCACTGTCGTCGTCGAAGCATTCAGGCTCCAGGCAGTGGGGAAAATACATCTGCACCACCGAGCCCTTGCCCTCCTCGCTCCACATGTCCACATGCCCGCCGCTTTGGCGCACAAAACCGAACACCATGCTCAGGCCCAGGCCGGTGCCGTGGCCTTCGCGCTTGGTGGTGAAGAAGGGTTCGAATGCACGCTTGAGGGTTGCCTCGGACATGCCCACGCCGGTGTCGGCCACTGCCAGGCGCACGTACTCGCCGGGCTTGATGCTTTTACCCACGCAATCGTCCGGGTTGAGGATGACGTTTTCCCCGGTGATACGAATCACGCCCTCGCCCTGCATGGCATCCCGGGCATTGATCGCCAGGTTGAGCAGCGCATTTTCCAGCTGGTTGCGGTCGACATTGATGCACCAGGAATCCTGGGGCAGTTGCACGTCGATATGAATGGTTTCCCCCAGCGCCCGTTGCAACAGCTCGCCCAGGCCGGCGTAGATGCGCTGCGGGTTGTACACCGCCGGCGACAAGGGCTGGCGACGGGCAAAGGCCAACAATTGCGAGGACAGCTTGGCCCCACGTTCCACGGCGGCGATGGCGGCGGTGACGCGACGTTGCACCTGGGGGTTGTCCGGTTCATGCCGGGCGAGCAAATGCAGGTTGCCGGCGATCACTTGCAGCAAGTTATTGAAGTCATGGGCCACGCCACCGGTCAGACCGCCAATCGCTTCCAGCTTCTGTGACTGGCGCAACTGGTCTTCGGCGGCCGACCGCGCCTGCACTTCAGCGGCCACGCGTTGCTCCAGATTATGGGTGAGCTCCTGGCGCACCCGCTCGGACTTCACCAGCTCGGTGGTTTCCACCACAATCGCCAGCACCCCGGCCGGCTGCTGGTTGTCCCCGGCCACGGGGCTGTAGTAGAGGTCCAGCCACGCGCTTTCCGGTTGGCCGTGACGCGATAACACCAGCTCCTTGTTATTGAACGACAAGGTGCCGCCCGCCAGGCACGTATCCACCACATGTCGATTGAACTCGGCCACTTCCGGCCAGCCCAGTTCTACCGGTGTGCCCAACAGGTAGGGATGGCGCCCGCCGGCAAATACCGAATAGCTGTCGTTGTAGATCATGTACCCCGCCCGCCCCCACAGCATCACCATCGGCACGGGTGAGGCCAGCATCATTTGCACGGTGCACGCCAGGCTCGTGGACCACTGATCCAAGGGGCCAAGGTCGGTACTGGACCAGTCAAACGTGCGAATCCGCTGGGCCATTTCGCCGGCCCAGCCTTCACAGCCGTGGGGGTTGGATAAAAATTGCATGATTGGGCTCTGTGCGGGGACAAGACAGTCGCAAGTTTTGGAGCGCGCCAGCGGTGGATGGTTTCATCTTGAATACACAGGAATACAGAAACTACTGAACTCAATGAAAATCCCGGCTGCGCACCACAATCCCCTCCAGCAGCGGCGTCAAATCGGTGAGGCGCCCCGCGATCAAATGCCGCACCTCGCCCACCGCCTCCCAACGGCCGTCCACCTTGAGCAAACGCGAGCCCACCAGCGCCTGGCGCTGACGCTCGGCCAGGTCGCGCCAGACCACCACATTGAGGTTACCGAACTCATCTTCCAGAGTGACAAAGGTCACGCCGCTCGCGGTGCCTGGGCGCTGGCGGCCGGCGACCAGCCCGGCGACGCTCACGTTGCGCCCATGTTCCACCATCAGCAACTCCTGGGAACTGCGGCAGCGGCGCCGGCGTAACTCGGCGCGCAACAACGCCAGGGGATGGGGCCCCAGGGTGGTACCGAGGCTAGCGTAATCGGCGTGCAAGTCCTCGCCTACCGTGGGCTCGGGTAATGCCACCCGCGTTTCATCGGGGCTCGGCAGGCCGGCAAACAAGCCCAGTTGCTGATGCACACCGGCCACGTCCCAGCGTGCCTGATGGCGGTTGCCGGCCAGGGCGCGCAAGGCCCCGGCGTCCGCCAGCAGCGCCTGGGCACGTGCATCCAGGCCGGCGCGGGCGTCCAGGTCAGCGATGTCGCTGAACTGTCGACGCTGACGCACCGCTTCGATACGCCGCCCATCCTCCTCGCGAAACCCCGAGATCATGCGCAGGCCCAGGCGAATCGCCGGTTGCTGGCCGTCAATGGGCTCCAGGCTGCAGTCCCAGTCACTGGCCTGCACATCCACGGGGCGGATCTGCAAGCGATGGCGCCGCGCGTCCTGCAGGATCTGGTCCGGGCTGTAGAAACCCATGGGCCAGCTGTTGATCAGGGCGCAGGCGAAGGCCGCCGGTTCATGGCATTTGAGCCAGCAACTGGCATAGGTCAGCAAGGCGAAACTGGCGGCGTGGGACTCAGGGAAACCATAGCTGCCAAAGCCCTTGATCTGCTCGAAAATCTGCGCGGCAAAGGCCTCGGTATAGCCGTTTTTGAGCATGCCGGTGCGCAGGCGCTGCTGATGGGGTTCCAGGCCGCCATGGCGTTTCCAGGCGGCCATGGAACGGCGCAACTGGTCGGCCTCGCCGGGGCTGTAGTCGGCGGCGACCATGGCGATTTGCATCACCTGTTCCTGGAACAGCGGGATGCCCAGAGTGCGCTCCAGCACGGCTTTCAATTGCGGCGACGGATAGATCGTGGGTTCTTCATTGTTCCGCCGCCGCAAGTACGGATGCACCATGCCGCCCTGGATCGGCCCGGGGCGCACAATGGCAACCTCGATCACCAGGTCATAAAACGTCTGCGGCTTGAGCCTGGGCAACATCGACATCTGCGCCCGCGACTCGATCTGGAACACACCGATGGTGTCGGCCTTGCTGATCATGGCGTAGGTGGCCGGGTCTTCCTTGGGAATCGTGGCCAGGCTCAAGTCCCGGTGACGATGCCGGCGCAGCAAATCGAAGCAGCGGCGGATCGCGCTGAGCATGCCCAGGGCGAGGATGTCCACCTTGAGCAAACCGACGGCGTCGAGGTCGTCCTTGTCCCACTGGATAATGGTGCGCTCGGCCATGGCCGCATTTTCCACCGGCACCAGGGTGTCCAGCGGGTATTCGCTGATCACAAAGCCGCCAGGGTGCTGGGACAGGTGCCGGGGAAAACCGATCAGTTGCTGGGTGAGCGTCAAGACCCGGCGCAGCAGTGGGCTGTCCGGGTCGAAGCCGCTTTCACGCAGGCGCTCCAACGGTGGCGCTTCATCGCTCCAGCGCCCGCAGCAATCGGCCAAGGCGTTGATCTGGTCTGCCGGCAGCCCGAGTGCCTTGGCCACATCACGTACTGCGCCTGTGGCGTGGTAACTGCTGACCACCGCCGTCAAGGCTGCACGGGTGCGGCCATAGCGCTGGAACACGTATTGCAGCACCTCTTCGCGGCGTTCGTGCTCAAAGTCCACGTCGATATCCGGCGGCTCGTTGCGCTCTTTGGACAGGAAACGCTCGAATAGCAGGTTGGTCAGGCTCGGGTTGATTTCGGTGATGCCCAGGGCAAAACACACCGCCGAGTTAGCCGCCGAACCACGGCCCTGGCACAGGATCGAACGGCTGCGGGCGAAGCGCACAATGTCATGCACGGTGAGGAAATAGCTTTCGTAACCCAGCTCGCTGATCAGCTGCAGTTCACGCTGGATTTGCTGCAAGGTCTTGTCGTCGATGCCTTCGGGCCAGCGCTGGGCGATGCCCTCTTCGGTGAGGGTGCGCAGCCAGGATTGGGCGTCATGACCCGCGGGCACCAGCTCGCGTGGGTAGTGATAGCGCAACTGGCCGAGGTCGAAGGTACAGCGCCGCGCGATGACGAGGGTTTCGTCCAGCAAGGCCTGGGGGTACAGCGCCGCCAACGCGTCGAGGCTACGCAGGTGGCGTTCGCCATTGGGGTGCAGGCGCGTGCCGGCTTCGGCCACCGGCACATGGTGGCGGATGGCGGTCATGGTGTCTTGCAGGGCCCGACGGCCCCGCGCATGCATATGCACATCGCCACAGGCCACGGCAGGGATTTGCAGGCTGTGGGCCAGTTGCAAGCGCTGTTGCAGATGGCGCGCATCGTCCTGGCCACAGTGCAGGTGCACCGCCAGCCACAGGCGCTGGTCGAAGGTACGGCGCAGCCAGTCGAGGCTGGCCTGGGTGTCGCTGTCTTGCGCCACCCACAACGCCAACAGGCCGGGCAGCGGTTGCTCGAAATCTTCCTGTAGCAGGCGATAGCTGCCCTTTTCAGCCCGCCGCCGCGCCAGGGTGATCAGCCGGCACAGGTGCTGGTAACCGCTCAGGTTCTCCACCAGCAGCACCAGTTTCGGGCCGTTTTCGATGTGCATTTCACTGCCGATAATCAGCGGCAAGTCCACGGCCTTGGCGGCTTGCCAGGCGCGCACGATGCCCGACAGCGTGCATTCATCGGTGATCGCCAGGGCGCTGTAGCCTTGGCCCTTGGCGCGCTCGAAGAGCTCCAGCGCACTGGAGGCGCCACGCTGGAAGCTGAAATTGGACAGGCAGTGCAGCTCGGCATAACTCATGCGTCACCCCTCCCCTGTAGGAGCGAGCTTGCTCGCGAAAAACCCGAGGGCACCGCGTTCATCCAGGTTTCCCGCGTTATCGTTGACGGCCTTCGCGAGCAAGCTCGCTCCTACAGAAGGTGGCGGCCTAAGGGGGCTCATGCAAACCAGCCTTGCAACCACAGCCCATCGCCTTGCCCCACCGTGCGATAGGCCCAACCCTGCTGGCCGGCGCGGGTCTGGATCAGGTAATAGTCGCGGCGCACATCGGCGCCATCCCACCAGCCGGATTCAATGCGCTCCGGGCCCATCAGGATCTGTACGCCGTGTTCGGCCAGCAAGGTCGGTTGTGGCAATAACCAGCCTGGGCGCCGGACCTTGTTCAAGCTCGGGCACGGCTGGCTGTCAGTCGCGGCCTGCCAGGCACATTCGGGGCGGTGGTCGGCCTGAAAACGCAGGCCCTGCACCGCCTCATCCCCCAGGCGCGCACGCAGGCGTTCGCGCAATTGCTCCCACGGCAGGGTTTGTTGCGGGCGGTCGTCGAACAGGTCCTGGCGTTGCGGCACGAACACCGGCAAGTCCTCGGCCACCAGGCGCACACCCCGCACCGGCGCGGTGACCTGTACCTGTTCCAGGCGCCCACGGGCCAGTTCGAACAGCATCGAAGGTTCGCGCTCGGCGCTGAGCAGGCCCACCTTGATCACACTGTCGTGTGCCTGGGCATGTTCCAGGTGCAGGTCAAAGCGCTGCACGCCACTGTCGCGGCCGCACAGGAACGCCGACAGGTCGCCGGTCAAGCGCCGCAAGGGGAACAACAGCGCCTGGTGGGATTGCACGTCGAAATTCAACTCGATGCGTGCATCGAACTGGTCGGGCGGTTGATAAAAATCCAGGGCCAATGGCCGCTGCCCGCTCAGGGCGTCGAGGTGCTTGAGCAGGCTGGCGTCAAAGCGTCGCGCCAGGGTATGCCGGGGCAAGGCCTGCACCTGGGCCAGGGCGCGCAGGCCCATGCGCGACAAGGCGGTGGCGGCCTGGGGTTCAAGGCCCGCGCGGTCGATAGGCAACGACGCCAGGGCCTGCATCAAAGCGCTGTCATCGGCCACGGCCAGGCCGTCGTAGCCGTTTGCCAATACCCGCGCCGCCGCCGGGTTGGGCGCAGCGACGATGCGATGACGAAAGCCAAGCTCGGTCAGCTCTTTGCGCAAACGCGCTTCGAGTTGCGGCCAGGGCCCGAACAGGCCCAGGCTCGATTCGATCTCGAACAACAAGGCCCGTGGGTAATACAGGCTGACCTGGGAACTGAAACGATAGGCCCAGGCGGCCAGAAACTGCTGCAGGCGCTCGATCTCCAACGGGTCGTATTCGACACAGGCAAACTGCTTGGCCAGGGCATGGGCTGCCGTCAACGATTGCCCGGGGCGCAGGCCCAAGGCGCGGGCGGCGGCGTTGACGGTTTGCAACACGCGCCGCTGCGGCGTGCCGGCCAGCAGCGCCAGCGGCTGCTCGGGTTCGGGGTGCACACGCTGTGCCCCGTCCAGCGCCAATTGCGGGAAGACAATACACACCCAACGCATGGCAACCTCAATGCCCCGCCAGGGCAATCGGCGCCGGATGGGCCAGCCCGCCACGGCACTTGAGCACCCGCACTTGCGCGGGCCTGGCCTCGACCGCCAGGCGCAGGGCGGCGGGCGAGGCATTGATCGCCTCGCTCAGGGAGCGCCAGGCAAACGCCAGGGTCTGCCCGGTTTCCGCCGCCACCTGCAAACGCCGCAAGGCACGATCATCGGCCTTGCGCGGCCAGCACAACACCGCACCGCAACTGCCCGAACGCAGGCATTGCTCCACCGCCCACAGCGCGTCGCGCTCCTCGGCCCGGATAATGGACAACTGACGCACATCCACCCCGGCGTTCTGCCACGCATGTGGATAGGGGGTATAGGGCGGCGCCACCAGCACAATGCGCTCGCCCAGGGCCGACAAGCGCGCCAGTGTGGGCAGCACCAGTTGCAGCTCGCCCACCCCGTCCTGGGCCATCAGGATTTCACTCAAGGCCGATTCCGGCCAGCCGCCACTGGGCAGCACCGCATCCAGCGCCGCCAGCCCCGTGGGATGTACGCTGGCCGGTGGCGCGGCGGGCCGGCCCTTCCAGACTCGCCCGCCATTGAACAGCGAGTCCAGGGCAACCACGGCGCCCATCAGCCTTGCCTCACCAGGCCGCAGAACACACCTTCGATGGCCAGGTCCTGCTCGGGCCCGACCACGATGGGTTGATACGCCGGGTTGCGCGGCAACAGGCGAACCCTGTCGCCGTGGCGCTCGAAACGCTTGATGGTGACGTCGCCGTCCAGGCGCGCCACCACAATCTGTCCGTTCAAGGCTTCGGCACTGCGGCGCACGCCCACCAGGTCGCCATCGAGAATGCCATCTTCAATCATCGAATCGCCCTGCACCCGCAGCAGGTAGTCGGGGGTTTTGGCGAAGGTGGCGGGGTCCAGTTGCAAGCGGCTGTGCACCTCGGCATCGGCGCCAATCGGCCGACCGGCCGCCACACGGCCAAGCACCGGCACATCCAGCCACTCGGGACGCGCCGGTTGGTTGAGCAAGCGAATGCCACGGGCCTGGTTGGGGTTGACCTCGATAAAGCCGGCTTCAGTCAGCGCCACCACATGCTTGCGGGCGACGCTGCGCGAGGCGAAGCCGAACGCCTCGGCGATCTCGGCGAGGCTGGGAGGCTGGCCTTGTTGCGCGATGCGCTCGCGAATGAAGGTCAGGATGGCAGTGCGGCGGGGAGTCAGGTTAGTCATGGAGTACATTTGTACTCCTGTGGGAAATTTCTGACAATAACCGTCAGTCTGCTCGTTACCACATACCTGTGGGAGCGGGCTTGCTCGCGAAGGCGGTGTATCTGCTAGCACATGTGAAAACTGACCCACCGCTTTCGCGAGCAAGCCCGCTCCCACATGAAGGCATAGGTATCTACATAACTCTGTAGGTTGTAGCCGACGACGGTAACCACGATGCGAAGCGAGCCGCTCTTGCTCTTGATCTGCTTGTGATCTTGATCTCAGGCGCCCCGTCAAACCACGCTGGCCGGAATTCGACAGGGATTTGGGGGGTAAACCGGCAGGGATGCCGGTTTAGCCGCCCCGCGCCATGGATGGCGCGTGGCGGCGGCCCCCCAAATCGCTGTCGGATTACGGGCACACCGAGCCTAAGCGAGGTGCCGAGTGGTGGGGCAAGAGCGTTTTGCTTACTTTGCCGCTTTTGCAAAGTGAGCCGCCGTCAGGGCGGAACCCTAAGCGGCCGTTACCGCAGCAATGGATATGTACCCAATCCAACTGTGTTGACTGCCAAGCCGCCTTCGCGAGCAAGCCCGCTCCCACAGTTGGATTGTGGGGTGTCAGGTGGACAGGTGTCGGCTGGGAGGCTGTCATCGCAGGCAAGCCAGCTCCCACAGAGGGATCGTTGGGGTGTCAGGTAGACAGGCGTCGGCTGGCAGGCCGTCATCGCAGGCAAGCCCACAGTTTGATTGCGGGGTGTCAGGTAGATCTGGGTCGGCTGCCAGGCCGTCACGGGAGCAAGCTCCCTCGCCACAGATTTAGCGTCGTGCCGAAGTTGTGTAGATCTATGCACATAAAGGCATACCTCACCACCCCTCTTTCAACATCCGCAACTCCAGATGCTGCAACAACATAATCGTCTTGCCATCCACAATCTCCCCACTCTGCACCATCGCCAGTGCCTGCTCGAAGCCCAGCTCCAGCACCTCGATATCCTCGCCCTCTTCTTCCAGGCCACCACCCGCCCCCACTCGGTCACCTGGCTGATATTCGCCGATAAAAAAGTGAATCCGCTCGGTTACCGATCCCGGGCTCATGAACGCCGCGTAGATTTTTTCCACATGCCCCACGCGATAGCCGGTCTCTTCCTCGGCCTCCAGGCGGATGCGCTCTTCGGCGCTGGCGTTGTCGAGCAAACCGGCTGCCGCTTCAATCAGGTAGCCGGGGTAATCGTTGACGAACGTAGGCATGCGGAACTGGCGAATCAGCAACACCGTGCGTTGTGCGCGGTTGTACAACAGGATGGTCGCCCCGTTGCCCCGGTCATACACCTCGCGGGTCTGGGCTTGCCAACTACCGTCGCGACGGCGCAGGTCGAAGCTGTATTTCTTCAGCAGGTACCAGTTGTCCGAAAGGGTTTCTTCGGCGGTGATGCGCACGGGGCTATCGTTCATAGTCGAGCCTTGGTAGGTGGAAACAGATTCAGGTGGTGGCTTGGGTGGGCGGCTGTTTGATATGCGACCACGCGGCGGCAACTTCTTCAGCGCTGCCTGCTTTGATCCGGGCAAGATTGCGTGGGTAATCCACGCCAGGTTTTTCGCTGAAACGCGTGGCGGTGAATTGGCCATTGCTGGCGCGCAGGATATAGCCGGTATCGGTGCACTGCCGGGAAGCCAGGAACAACACGCCCGGCGTCACCCAATCCGGCTTGAGTTCGTCCGGCTCTTGGGTCACGCCCCACATGCGCGTCTTGGCCACCGGCGAGATCGCGTTGACGAGCACCCCGGCCTCAGCGCCTTCGTGACTCAAGGCATTCATGATCCCCACTTGCGCCATCTTGCCAGCGCTGTAGGCCACCAGCCCGGTCTGTTCGTATTGCGCATACATGGCGCGGTCGGAGGTGGTGAGGATGATGCGCGGCGCCGAAGAGCGCAGCAGATGTGGCCAGGCATGTTTGCACAACCACAGCGGTGCGTAGAGGTTGATGTCCATGGCGCGTTGCAGGAACGTGGCGTCGAGTTCTGCGATGGGCTGGTAGCCCACCCAGCCGGCGTTGTGAATCAAAATATCGAGTTGGCCGAACGTTTCGAGGGTATAGGTGATCAGTTGGCGACACCCCTCGTCCGTGGACAAGTCACCGCCGTGGCCTACCACCCTCAACCCTTCGGCGCGCAGCGCCTCGGCGGCCTGTTGCACCACCGACGCATCGGTGCCGGCGCCCACGTTGTCGGCGCCGATATCACTGATGACGACGCGGGCCCCGGCCTGGGCCAGTCCTCGCGCATAACTGAGCCCCAAGCCACGCGCGCCCCCGGTGACGATTGCGGTTTTACCGGTGAAGTCCATGTGTTTTTCCTCCTGTTCAGCTCTGTACCCTAACAACCCGCACAAGGGTTGTTCAATGCTGTAACACTTTCATCGGTCACGGCCGTCGCATTAATGCCTGCCCACCCAGGCCATCTGGTAAAACCCGTGCTTCACCTTTGCTCTGGAACCTTCATGTCTTCTGCTTCCATACCTCGCCGGGGCCTGCGCTGGTTTGTCTGGCTATGCATGGCGTTGTTGATCGTCGGCCTGCCGGTCGGCTGCGCCGTGCTGCAACACAAGGAGCGCGAACTTGTGTTTCGCATCGAGCCGGGCACCGCCGGCTGGTACACCGGCTTGCCCAAGGCGGTGCAGGAATTTGAACTCAAGCCCGCCAGTTTCAAAGCAGGGCAAAACATTCATGGCTGGTGGTACCCGGCAACCAACAAAGACGCGCCCGCCATCCTCTACTTGCACGGGGTACGCTGGAACCTCACGGGCCAATTGTTTCGCATCGAGCAATTGCATGCCCTGGGCTTTTCCGTCCTGGCCATCGACTATCGTGGCTTTGGCCAAAGCCAGGGCGACCTGCCCTCGGAAGCCACGGTGTACGAGGACGCGCGCATTGCCTGGGAGCGTTTCCAGACCCTGCAACCAGACCCCAGCAAGCGCCTGATCTACGGGCACTCCCTGGGTGGCGCGGTCGCCATCGACCTCGCCGCCGAGCTGGGCAAGCAGGTGCCGCTGCCGGTGCGTGGGCTGGTGATCGAGTCCACCTTCACCTCCCTGGCGGATGTCGCCACGGCCGTTGCCAACACCTCATTGCCGGTGCGCTGGTTGCTGTCGCAGAAGTTCGATTCCATCGATAAGATTGCCGACATCCACATGCCGCTGCTGGTGGTCCACGGCCTCGACGACCGCTACGTACCGCCGCGTTTCAGCCAGCAGTTGTTCGAAGCCGCCCAGCAGCCCAAGCACCTGTTGCTGGTGCCAGGCGCCAGCCACAACAACAGCATGAACCTGGCTGGGCGCAGTTATGGCCAGGCGCTGGAAAACCTGATGCGCACCAAGATGCCCGCCCAGGTGGTGACACACTCCACAGGCCGCGATAACGCCTCATAAATTCGCTTTTCGGCACTGGGTTCGCGCTTGGCTGTCAAGCGCAAACCCTGGCCATGTTGGCCCGAAATGCAAGTTGATCAAATAATGATCTTCGCGGAAATCGCCAACGCTGTCGGGCCTTCGCAAAGTTATCCACAGAGATACCCACGGTTTTCGTGGACAACTCTTTTTATATTTTTGCGTTTCTTTTGCTCAAGCCGTGCTTCCAGGAAAGGTACCGGGCAACAGGATTTCGCGATTCACCTCGCGTATATCCTTATAGCCACAGAGCGCCATGGACACGTCCAGTTCGCGGGCGATGATATCAAGCGCCTTGGTCACGCCCGCCTCGCCCATCGCCCCCAACCCATACAAATGCGGGCGGCCGATCATGGTGCCCTTGGCGCCCAGTGCCATGGCCTTGAGCACGTCCTGGCCGGAACGGATCCCCCCATCGAGCCACACTTCAATGCGGTTGCCCACGGCTTCGACAATCGCCGGCAATTGGCTGATGCTCGACGGCGCGCCATCAAGCTGGCGGCCACCGTGGTTGCTCACCACCAACGCATCGGCACCGCAATCGGCCGCCAAGCGTGCATCCTCCACATCGAGAATGCCCTTGATGATCAGCTTGCCGCCCCAACACTTTTTGATCCACGCCACATCGTCCCAACTCAGGCGCGGGTCAAACTGCTGGGCGGTCCACGACGACAGCGAACTCATGTCGGCCACGCCCTTCACATGCCCGACAATATTGCCAAAGCCGCGCCGCTGAGTACCCAGCATGCCCATCACCCAGCGCGGCTTGGTCATCATGTTGAGGATATTCGGCAGGGTCAGCTTGGGTGGCGCGGACAGGCCGTTGATCAAGTCTTTGTGGCGCTGCCCCAGAATCTGCAAATCCAGGGTCAGCACCAATGCATCCACCCCGGCAGCCTTGGCGCGCTCGATCAACTGCTCGATAAAACTGCGGTCGCGCATCACATACAGCTGGAACCAGAACGGCTGGCCGACATGCTCGGCGATGTCTTCCAGCGAACAGATACTCATGGTCGACAAGGTGTAGCGCAGCCCGAATGCGGCAGCGGCACGGGCAGTGAGGATTTCACCATCGGCATGCTGCATGCCCGCCAGGCCAGTCGGCGCCAGCGCCACGGGCATGGCCATGTCCTGGCCGATCATGCTGGCGCGGATCGAACGCTCGTCGATATTGCGCGCCACCCGTTGGCGGAACTTGATACGTGCAAAATCCGTTTCGTTGGCGCGGTAGGTGCTCTCAGTCCAGGAGCCGGAATCGGCGTAGTCGTAGAACATGCGGGGCACACGCTTTTGCGCCAGCTTGCGTAAGTCTTCGATGGTTGTGATCAACGGCATCGGGTCACCTCTCCCTGAACTGAACACAGAGAGTAACCGGCAGGAGCGTAGGCAACCAGCCGTTGCGTTTAGAGGGTCTGGCGATTAATCTCGCACAAACCCGCAATAAAGCGCACAAACATGCACAACACCCATCAAGCCATCGACCTGCCTTCCCTGCGCAAGCAGAAGATTCTGTTGTTGCTGGAACGCGACGGCAAGGTCACCGCCTCCGAGTTGGTCGAGCATTTTGCCGTGTCCCAGGACACCATCCGCCGCGACCTCGGCGAACTCGCCGCCGCCGGCCTGTTGCAACGCGTACACGGCGGCGCCCTGCCCCGGCCCAAGGATACCGGCAAGGATTTCTTTACCCGTGTCGGCGAGACCAACGAGGTCAAGCGCCACCTCGCACGCGTAGCGGCGGACCGGGTTGAAGACGGCCAGATTGTGCTGTTCGATTCCGGCTCCACCACCTTGCAGATCGCGCAGTGCTTGCCCCCTGCACTGCACCTGACCGTGGTCACCCCCTCACCGATGATCGCCATCGCCCTGGCCGACCATCCGCACGTGAAGATCATCCTGGCCGGCGGCCCACTCAACCCAGCCACCCTCTCCACCGGCGGCCATGAAGCGGTGCGCCTGATCCAGAGCGTCAAGGCCGACTTGTTGTTCACAGGGGTTTGCGCACTGCACCCGCAAGTGGGCATCACCTCGCTGCACTTTGGTGAAGTGGCCGTCAAGCAAGCCTTGCTCGACAGCGCGTCCCACGTCATCGCCGTGACCACCTCAGACAAACTCGGCGCAGTGGAACCCTTTGTGGTTGCGCCGTGCAGCCGTATTCATACGCTGATTACCGAGCGGGACGCGCCGGATGTGCAGGCGTATGAACAGCTGGGGCTGCAGGTGCAGCGAGTGGACGTGCAGTGATGCAACCCTTGCTCGCGAAAAACTCACAGGCACCGCGTTCATTCAGGAAGCCCGCGTTATCGTTGACGTTTTTCGCGAGCAAGCTCGCTCCTACAAAAAGGGCAAGCCAGCCATCTAGGAACGGTAACCACGATGCGAAGCGAGCCGCTTGTGATCTTGATCTCAGGCGCCCCGTCAAACCACGCTGGCCGGAATTCGACGGGGATTTGGGGGGTAAACCGGCAGGGATGCCGGTTTAGCCGCCCCGCGCCATGGATGGCGCGTGGCGGCGGCCCCCCAAATCACTGGCGGATTACGGGCACACCGAGCCCAAGCGAGGTGCCGAGTGGTGGGGCAAGAGCGTTTTGCTTACTTTTGCGCTGTGTTCAAAAGTGAGCCGCCGTCAGGGCGGAACCCTAAGTGGCCGTTACCGCAGCAATGGATATGTACACCATCCAACTGTGTTGACTGTCAGTCCGCATTCGCGAGCAAGCCCGCTCCCACAGTTGGATTGTGGGGCGTCAGGTAGATAGGTGTCGGCTGGGAGGCCGTCATCGCAGGCAAGCCAGCTCCCACAGTTGGATCGTGGGGTGTCAGGTGGATAGGCGTCGGCTGGCAGGACGTCAGGCAGCGCTGCGAATCTTGTGCAAAGCATCCGCCACCCATTGACCAAACGCATCCACCGGCCCTTGCAAGTTGCCGAGAAAATGCGGATAGATCAGCCACAAATCCATCACCGGCTTGAAATCCTTGAGAGGCATCGCCGCCAAGTGCTCGCGATGAGCACTACGTTCCAGCAACGGACGTGGCACCAGGCCAAGGCCCAGGCCATCAGCCACCAGCCCCAGTTGCAGTTCAGTGCCAAAGGTTTCCAGGTTCACCCGCAGCGCCAGGCCCTGGTCAGACAAGGTGCGCTGCAACCCCGCACGGAACCCGCAGCCGTCCGGGTTGAGAATCCAACCGCTCTGGTACACGTCCGCCAGCTTGCAAGGTTTCTTCGGCAACTGCGCCTTGGCACAGACCACCACCAACTCCATCTTGCCGATGGACTCACCCACCAGGTTGTCCGGGAAGATCTTGCCCGCGGGGAACAACGCCACCGCCGCGTCCAGTTCGCCGCGTTCGATCTTGCCCACCAATTGGCTGCCCCAGCCGGTGGCAACCTGGGCGCGCAAGTCGGCGTATTCGCTGCGCAGGTGCTTGAGCGCGTCCAGCAGCACCACATCGCCGATGGTCTGCGGTACACCCAAGCGCAGCACGCCGGTGGGCGGAGCATCGGTGGCCACCAGTTCGCGCAGGGCATCCATCTCGCGCAGGATCAACCGGCATTGTTCATAAACGCGGGTACCGATCAGCGTCGGCTTGAGCGGCTTGGTGTTGCGGTCGAACAGCTCCACCCCCAGGGCCTGCTCGAAGTTCTGCACGCGGCGGGTGATGGCTGGCTGGGTCAGCTGCAACGACGCGGCGGCATGGCTGATGGACTGGCAACGAATCACTTCGACAAAGGCATCGATATCGTCAATTTTCATTTGGGCCGCACATACAGATCAGTCATTAAGATGTGCGTGAAGCATAGTGGCCGCACACAGGTCTGGATAGCCCACCCTGCGATCAATAACGTCTAACACTATTCAAACCGGTTCTAAATTACCTTCGGCTATAAGCTAATCATTAAAAAATAGCATATTAAAAATAAACATTATGCTTAGATAAAAGCACACCAACAGCCCGATGGAATGGTCATGACCCAGGCCCGACACCCCGAGAGACTCAGAGCCTTCATAGGCGCCCTGGCGGAATTGATCGACGGCAACCCGCGTGAAGGCGACCTGCTGCACCGTGGCGGCAAGCTGCTGGCGCAACTGGTCAGCCACGATGATTGGCTGCCCGACGAATTCGCCCAGCCCGACCCGGAGCGCTACCAGCAATTCTTGCTGCATGCCGATTCGCGCCAGCGCTTCAGCGTGGTCAGCTTTGTGTGGGGGCCAGGGCAACGCACGCCGATTCATGACCACAGGGTGTGGGGGCTGATCGGCATGTTGCGCGGGGCGGAGTTTTCCCAGGGATTTGCCCGGGCGTCGGGCGGCAGCCTGGTAGCGCAAGGCGAACCCGTGCAATTGCTGCCCGGCCAGGTCGAGGCGGTGTCGCCCAAGGTCGGCGATATCCATCAGGTCAGCAATGCCCACGACGACCAGGTGTCCATCAGCATCCACGTATACGGCGCCAATATCGGCGCGGTGCGCCGGGCGGTGTATCAACCCGACGGCAGCGAAAAACTGTTTATCTCCGGTTATTCCAACGCCTATCTCCCGAACATCTGGGACCTGTCCAAAGAAAAGAGCCCTGCCCTATGACCACCCTATCGACCCGCAGCTTTGCGCAGATTCGCCAGGCCCTGTTGGCACGCGAAGAAGTCGCGCTGATCGACGTACGCGAAGAAGCGCCCTTTGCCGAGGCCCATCCGCTGTTCGCCGCGAACATCCCCTTGTCCAAGCTGGAACTGGAGGTGTTCGCGCGCATTCCCCGCCGCGATACCCAGGTCACCCTGTACGACAACGGCGAAGGGCTGGCCCAGCGCGCCGCCGAACGCCTGGTTGCACTGGGCTACACCCAGGTCAGCCTGCTGGAGGGTGGGCTGGACGGTTGGCGCCGGGCCGGTGGCGAGCTGTTTATCGACGTCAATGTACCGAGCAAGGCGTTTGGCGAACTGGTGGAGAGCCAGCGCCACACGCCGTCCCTGGCCGCCGAAGAGGTCCAGGCCTTGCTCGACAGCCAGGCCGATGTGGTGGTGCTCGATGCACGGCGTTTCGACGAATACCAGACCATGAGCATCCCCACGGGCATCAGCGTGCCGGGGGCCGAGTTGGTGTTGCGCGCCCGTGAGCTGGCGCCCGATCCGGCCACGCGCATCATCGTCAATTGCGCCGGGCGCACTCGCAGCATTATCGGCACCCAGTCGTTGATCAATGCCGGCCTCCCCAACCCGGTGGCGGCCCTACGCAACGGCACCATCGGTTGGACCTTGGCCGGGCAGACCCTCGCCCATGGGCAGACGCGCCGCTTTGCACCGACCTCGGAAAACCATCGCCAGCTGGCCGCCCAAGAGGCCCGTGGTGTTGCCGACAAAGCCTCGGTAAAACGTGCCACCCTCAATGATCTGCAGCGCTGGCAACAGGACGCGACACGCACCACTTACCTGTTCGATGTGCGCACCATAGAAGAATTCGAAGCCGGCCACCTGCCGGGCGCCCGCGCCACCCCGGGCGGGCAACTGGTGCAGGAAACCGACCACGTTGCCAGTGTGCGCGGTGCGCGCCTGGTACTGGTGGACGACGACGGCGTGCGCGCCAATATGTCCGCGTCGTGGCTGGCCCAGTTGGGCTGGCAGGTGTACGTATTGGATGACCTGCAAGCGGAGCACTTCAGCGAGCGCGGCGCATGGGTCGCGCCAGTACCGCCAGCGCCCCAGGCCGAACTGATCAGCCCCCACACCCTTGCCGACTGGCTCGGCCATGGCGACACCCTGGTGCTGGACTTCACCGCCAGCGCCAACTACGTGAAACGTCATATCCCCGGCGCCTGGTGGGTGCTGCGCGCGCAACTGCCAGAGGCTCTGGCCAAGGTACCGAGCGCCCAGCGCTATGTGTTGACCTGCGGCAGCAGCCAACTGGCGCGCCTGGCGGTGCCGGAAGTCGAGGCGCTCACCGGCAAGCCGGTCTTTTTGCTGCAGGACGGCACGGCCGGCTGGATCCAGGCGCAACTGCCTCTTGAGTCAGGCGAAAGCCACCTGGCGTCCCCGCGTATTGACCGCTACCGCCGCCCTTACGAAGGCACCGACAACCCACGGGAAGCCATGCAGGCTTACCTGGATTGGGAGTTCGGCCTCGTGGAACAACTGGCCCGCGACGGCACCCATGGTTTCTACGTGATCTGATTCACCGCAGCACCGTTTCGCTCAACCGACCCCTTCTCCAGGCGGAGGTACTTTCCTTTACCTAACGCCTGGAGTTTTGCCCATGCTGTACGCCATTGCATTCAAACGCCTGTTGCTGGGCACTGCCCTCGCCTTCGGCCTGCTTTCCACCGTCCAGGCTGGCGACCTGCAACCGCTGCGCGTGGCCAACCAGAAATCCACGATCAAGGCGCTGCTGGAAGCCTCGGGCGAAAGCCAGAACGTGCCCTACGAGATCAAATGGTCGGAATTCCCCTCGGCCTCGCCCCTGGGCGAAGCGCTGAATGCCGGTGCCGTGGATGTCGGCGCCCTGGGCGATGCCCCTTATGTGTTCGCCCTTGGCGCCGGCGCCTCGATCAAGGTGATCAGCATCATCCATGCCGAAGGCCGTAACACCACCGCGCTGCTGGTGCCCAAGGACTCACCGATCAAGACCGCGGCCGACCTCAAGGGCAAGAAAATCGTCACCGGGCGCGGCTCCATCGGGCATTACCTGGCGATCAAGGCCCTGAACGATGCCGGGCTGACCACCCAGGATGTGCAGTTCATCTTCCTGCTGCCTGCCGAATCCCGGCTGGTGCTCGACAACGGCACCGCCGATGCCTGGGCGACATGGGACCCTTACACCACCGTGGTCACCTCACAAAGCAAGGCTCGCGTGTTGGTCAGCGGCAAGCACCTGCTGAGCAATCACCTGTACTTCGCCGCCACCGGCCAGGCCATTGCCGACAAGCGCGTGCAACTGGACGACTTTGTCGCCCGCATTGATCGCGCCTACGCCTGGGCCAATACCCATCCCGAGCAATACGCCGCTGCCCAGGCCACGATCACTGGCCTGCCACTGGCCGTGCATATCGAAGTGGCCAAAGACACCCATCTGTCCCCCGTCACGATTGACGCTACGGTGATCCACGGCCTGCAGGCCACCGCCGACACCTATGTCAAAGAAGGCCTGCTGAGCAAACACATCGACGTCTCCCAGGGCTTCGATTCCAGCTTCAACGCCCAGCGTATCCCCCTCGAACAAGCCTCGCGCTAAGGAGCAGAACATGAGCAAGCCACGTCAATTGAAACTCGGTGCCATGGTGCACGGCGTCGGCCACGGTTGGGGCGAATGGCGCCACCCGCAGGCACAACCGGACGCCAGCACCAATTTCGGCTTCTACAAGCAGCAGACCGCACTGGCCGAAGCCGCCCGGTTCGACTTCGTGTTCATCGCCGACAGCCTGCATATCCACCCCAAGTCCAGCCCCCATTACCTCAACCGTTTCGAGCCGCTGACGATCCTCTCGGCCCTGGCCGCGCTGACCACTCACATCGGCCTGGTCGCCACCGTGACCGTCAGCTACACCGAGCCTTACCAAGTGGCACGCCAGTTCGCCTCGCTGGACCATATAAGCGGCGGCCGCGCCGGCTGGAACGTGGTCACCTCATGGCTGAGTGGCACCGCCGATAACTTCGGCAAGGCCGAGCACCCGCCCCACGCCGTGCGTTATCGCATCGCCAAGGAGCATTTGAATGTGGTCAAGGGTCTGTGGGATTCCTGGGAGGACGACGCCTTTGCCTATAACAAGCACAGCGGCGAATTCTTCACCCCGGGTAAGTTGCATGCGCTTAACCACAAGGGCGAATTCTTCTCGGTCAAAGGCCCGCTGAACATCGCGCGCTCGCGCCAGGGCCAACCGGCGATTTTCCAGGCGGGCACTTCGGAGGATGGGCGTAACTTTGCCGCTGAAAACGCTGATGCGATTTTCGTGCATGTGGAAACTATCGACGAGGGCAAGGCCTACAGCGCCGACTTGAAACGCCGCGCCAAGGGCTTTGGCCGTGACCCGGACAGCCTGTCGATTTTGCCGGGTATTCGCCCGATTGTCGGGCGTGATGCCGCCGAAGTGGAAAGCCGCTACCAGCAAGCCGTGGCGTTGGTCACCGTGGAAGACGCCATCGTCGCCCTCGGCCGGCCGTTCAACGACCATGATTTCAGCCAGTACCCGCTGGATGCGCCCTTCCCCGAACTGGGCGACCTGGGCGCCAACAGCCAGAAAGGTGGCTCCGAGCGTATCAAGCAACTGGCCCGTGACGAAGGCCTGACCCTGCGCGAAGTGGCCCTGCGTTTCTCGCGGCCCCAGCGCGACTTTGTCGGCACCCCGGAACAGGTCGCGGACGCGATCCAGACCTGGTTCGAGAGCGGCGCCAGCGATGGTTTCATCATCAATTCGGTGCTGCCGGATGGCTTGCAGTATTTCACTGAGCTGGTGGTGCCGGTGCTTCAACAGCGGGGGTTGTTCCGTACCGATTACAGCGGCCATACGTTGCGCGACAACTTGGGTCTCAAGGTACCAGCGAACCGCTACAGCGTGATCGAAGCCACCGAACAAGCCCTGGCCTGAAGGCTCTCCCCTGTAGGAGCGAGCTTGCTCGCGAAAAACTCAAAGGCGCCGCGTTTATTCAGGAAGTACGCGTTATCGTTGACGTTTTTCGCGAGCAAGCTCGCTCCTACAGGTGTTCAGGGCTTGCCACCCTGCCACACTTTTGCCCGAGTACAGACCTATGACTCAACCGTCTCTCAAGGCTGTGGAAGCCGTCGATTTCGACGCCCTGCTTGACCACCTCAGCGCCGAGCTGGCCAGTACCGCGCCCCTGTATGACGAAAGCGGCGCCTTCCCCCACGCCAATTTCAGGCTGTTGCACCAACACCACCTCATCGCCCTGACCGTGCCGAAAAAACTCGGCGGCGGTGGCGCCAGCCTGGCCCAGGCGCGCAAGGTCATCAGCGCCATCGCCAAGGGCGAACCGTCCACGGCATTGATCCTGGTGATGCAGTACCTGCAACACGCACGCCTGCAAGACAACCAGAGTTGGCCCGCACACCTGCGCGTGCAGGTCGCGCAAGAGGCGGTGCAAAACGGCGCGCTGATCAATGCCCTGCGTGTCGAACCCGACCTGGGCACCCCGGCCCGTGGAGGTTTGCCGGCCACCACCGCGGTGCGCACCGCCGAGGGCTGGCGGATCAGCGGGCGCAAGCTCTACTCCACCGGCAGCCATGGCCTGAGCTGGTTCAGCGTGTGGGCGCGCAGCGACGACGCCGACCCACTGGTAGGCGCCTGGCTGGTGCCCAAGGCCAGCCCCGGTGTCAGCATCATCGACACCTGGGACCACTTGGGCATGCGCGCCACCTGCAGCCATGAGGTGGTGCTCGACAACGTTCTGGTGCCCCTGGACTATGCGGTTAGCGTCAGCCCCTGGAGCGCCCCGCAAGCGGAGCTGGATGGCGAAGGCTTCCTGTGGATGTCGGTGTTGCTGTCGTCGGTGTACGACGCCGTGGCTCAGGCGGCACGGGACTGGCTGGTGCACTGGCTGGACGAGCGCAAGCCGTCAAATCTCGGCGCGGCATTGTCTACCCTGCCGCGTTTTCAGGAGACCGTCGGCCATATCGACACGCTGCTGTTTGCCAACCGCAGCCTGCTCGACACTGCCGCTGCGGGCCACACGCCAACGGCCAATGCCGCACAGGTGAAGTACCTGGTGACCGGCAATGCAATCCGTGCGGTCGAGCTGGCCATCGAAGCCTCGGGCAATCCTGGCCTGTCACGCCATAGCCCACTGCAACGGCATTACCGCGATGTGCTGTGCAGCCGCGTCCACACTCCGCAAAATGACGCCGTGCTGCAAGGCGTCGGCAAAGCGGTGTTCAACCAGCGCCAAAAGGAACGCACATGAGCCAGGTAATTGTTGCCAGCCAACTGGACGAAGACTTCAACCAGGTGATTCGTGAGCGTCTTGCGCCACTGCACCCCCAAGCCCAGGTAATCGGCGTGCCGGTCGGTGTGCCCAGTGACTTGCCGCCCCACGCCAATATCCTGCTGCTGCGCCCGATCAATGTGCGTGGCTACACCGCCCCCGACACCCCGCCACCGGGCTGGCCCTACGGCGCACGGTGGGTGCACCTGGTGTCGTCGGGTATCGACTTCTACCCCCAGTGGCTGTTCAACGGCCCCCCCGTGACCACTTCCCGCGGCAGCGCCGCCGATAACCTGGCCGAGTTCGCCCTGGCGGCGATCTTTGCCGCGTCCAAGCATTTGCCGGATATCTGGGTAAAGGATGCCCAATGGCAGTTCACCGCGCTGCGCCCGCTCAAAGGCACCACGCTGGGCCTTTTGGGCTTTGGCGCGATTGGCGCAAGCCTGGCGCAAAAGGCCCTGGCACTGGGGCTCAAGGTCGTGGCGCTGCGTCAAAGCACAACGCCGTTCGGCCTCGATGGCGTGGAAGCGGCCAACGACATCCACGACCTGTTTGCCCGCGCCGATCACCTGGTGGTGGCGGCCCCCTTGACCGAAGCGACGCGGCATATCATCGACCGTAATGTACTGGCCAGCGCCAAGCCGGGGCTGCACCTGATCAACATTGCCCGCGGTGGCCTGCTCGATCAGCAAGCGCTGTTGCACGCGTTGGATAACGGCCAGATCGGCCTGGCTTCCCTCGACGTCACCGAGCCAGAGCCACTGCCCGACGGGCACCCGCTGTACAGCCATCCGAGGGTAAGGCTGTCGCCGCATACTTCGGCTATTTCGACCAACAGCAAGGAAGAAATTGCGGATACGTTCCTGGCAAATCTGGAACGGTATGTGGCGGGCCTTGAGTTAAGGAACCTCGCGAATGCTTGACGGCTTGCTCGCGAAGGCGGCGTGTCTGTCACTGAATCTTCAACTGAACCACCGCTTTCGCAGGCAAGCCAGCTCCCACATTGGTTATGTATTGCCCACAGAATCAGCGCCTGGCGCAGATCCCCTGTGGGAGCGGGGTTGCCCGCGATGGCGGCGTGTCTGTCACTGAATCTTCAACTGAACCACCGCCAGGAGAAACTCATTTGATGCGGTAGTGGAAGGTATTGCGCACCGCCGGCACGGCAACAGCCTTGCCATCGACGATTCTCGGCTGGTAGCGAAAAGTATTGGCCGCCGCCAATGAGGGCCGAATGAACAACGGGTGGCAGCCGTCGAGCACCTTGGGGTTTTCCACGTGACCCTGGGTGTTGACGGTGTACTCCACTGAGCAGTCGCCTTCGATGTTCTTGTCCAGGGCGCGTTCGGGGTAGTCGGGGGCGGCCTTGCTCAAAGGCTGGTATTGGCGACTGTCGAATGCAGGGGCAGGCGCAGGCACGGGGGCTTGGGCTTTTTCCGCAGCGGCACGCGCCTGGCTCAGGCGTTGCTGTTCCAACTCACGATTGCGCTGCTCGGTCGCCAGGCGCTGCTGTTGTTGCTCCAGTTTCTTTTCTTCCACCCGCTTGCGCGCCAGGGCTGCTTTCTCGAGCTTTTGCGCCTGGAGCTGGGGATCGACCGTCGGTTTGGTCGGTACCGGGATAACAACAGGTTCTGGCAGCGCGGCAGCGACGGGCTCAGGTGTCGGCGCCGGCGTTGGCGTCGGCGCTGGTAAAACCACCAACTGCGTGTGCATCACCCGTGGCGCATCCGCCCCTGGTCGCTCCGTTGACCAGCCCAGCATCAACGCCACTGCCACCGCACCATGCAGCGCCACGGCCAGACTCGCTGCCAGGCTTTTGCGCCAGAAACCATCGCTGTTAGGCGCCAAGGCCAGTGCCGGACTGTGCATGCTCATCGCCGTCATTGTGGGGCCTCGGTGACGAGCCCAAGATGACTGACGCCGCCCTTCTGCAGCACTGCCATGGCCGCCACCACACGGCCGTAGCCGGCATTGTCATCAGCGCGGATATACACCTGGGTATCGCTGCGCGCCGCCACCACCTGCATGACCTTGGCGCTCATTTCTTCCAGGGTCACCGCGCTGTCGGTCTGCTGGCGGGTATCCAGCTCGTCACCCAGGTTCCAGTAGTAACCACCGTCGGCCTTCACCGATAACGTCAGGATCTGCTGGCGCGTATCGGTAGCCAGCGCCTCGGCGGCGACCTTGGGCAGTTCGATCTTCACACCCTGGGTGAGCATGGGCGCGGTGACCATGAAGATCACCAGCAGCACCAGCATCACGTCGATGTAGGGCACCACGTTCATCTCGGCCTTGGGCCCGTGCTTGCGTTGCGGCCTGGTCAACATCGCTTTGCTCCTTGTTCAGGCGGCCACGGCCAGGTTGTTCGAGGTACCGCGCAGCGTGCGGTGCAGGTGCACTTGCAGCTCATTGCCAAAAGCGTAGTAGCGCGTAAGCAAGGTCTGGCTGCGTGCCGCGAAACGGTTATAAGCGACCACTGCCGGAATCGCCGCAAACAGGCCAATGGCGGTGGCAATCAAGGCTTCGGCAATACCCGGTGCCACGGTCGATAGCGTGGCCTGCTGCACCTGCGACAAGCCGAGGAACGAATTCATGATGCCCCACACAGTCCCGAACAGACCGATATAGGGGCTGACCGACCCCACCGTCGCCAGAAATTGCAGGCCCTTTTCCAGCTCCAGTTCCTGCTCGGTGATCGCTACCTGCAAGGCGCGCTCCACACCCTCGAGCACGGCCGGATCGTGGTGGTGCAGGTGCTGGTATTCCTGCATGCCGGCAATAAAGATCGGCGCGACACCGCTCTCGCCTGCCTGCACGGTTTCGCGATACAAGGGCTGCAGGTCCGACGCCACGCGAAAGCGCGACAGGAAGCCGTTAAGCTGCCGTTCCAGGCCACGCAGCACACCGCTGCGCTGAATGATCAGGTACCAGCTGAGCAAGGACGCCAACAGCAAAGTGATCATCACGGCCTTGACCAACAGGCTGGCGTCGCTGATCAAACTCCAGATCGTCATATGTTCCATCGTCGCGTGCATGGTGAAGCTCCTATTCGATTAAAAACGGATGACTGCGTGATGACAGCTCAAGGCAATTTCAACGCGCGGCTCACCTCGGCCCAGGGCACGAACTTGAAGTTCTGGGCTTGCTCGGGCATGCGCTTGCGCCCGTCCTGCACCACCAGCATGCCCTGGCTCCATGGCCCACCGAGGTTGACGGCAGTGACCTCCAGGCCATCGGTTTCCGAGGCGCCATCAATGCCGGCGGCCGCATTGAGGCCAACGCGCAAGGCGCCGCGCACAGCGAATGGCGGCTCGGCGTCCAGCACCAGGTAGCTGTCATTGCCTTGGCTGGAGACCACCAGGTAATCCCGTGCGGGGCTTTGATACAGCGCCAGGCCTTCGACGTCCGCGTGCAGTTGCGCGCCGACTTTGATCACCGAAGTAAGCGTGGCCGGTTGCTCGGCACGGGCATCTATCGCCCACACGCCGACATCTTCCTCACCGATGAATAAGCGTTGGCGCTGGTCATCGGCCACACAGCCCTCGGGTTGGCTGTCGACCTTGAACTGGCGCACCAACTCGCCCTGCACACGGCCAGCCGGGGCACTCAGGCGGTATTGCAGGAAGGTGCCATCCTTGTCATTGGCAAACGCGTAAAGCTCGCCGCTGGCGGGCTGGTACAGGCAGATGCCGTAGATGTCTTTGAGTGGCGTGGGGACCTCACCGGCTTCACGCAGCTCGCCGCTTTGACGGTCGATGCTGAACAGGCTCAGGCTGTTGCGGTCGCGGTTACTCGCCACGGCCAGGTCGATGGTGTGCGTACCCAGTTTGAAGCCTGGGCGTAGGTCGACATTGTTCAGGCGCCCCACTGCCAGCTCTTGCAGCAACTTGCCGTCGAGATCGTAGGCGAGCAGGCCCTGTTTCTTGTTGGTCCCCAGCACACGACTCTTGGCTGGCGTGTCCGGGTGAATCCAGATGGCCGGATCATCCGCCGCGTCGCCTTGGCGCCCCACGGGTTCGGTCTGGCGCAGGGCGGCGACTTGCGCAAGTATCGGCGCAACCGGCACCGGCGTGGCTTGCCAGTCAAGGCGGCCCTGATAGAGCTGCTCGCTGTCGTCGTCCCGCACCAGCACCTGCCGGCCCTGTGTCACCAACTGCTCCGGCTCCTTGAGGCCCGGCAAGGCCAGGCTGGGTTGCTCAACCCAACGTTCCCCGACTTGCTGGAACAGGTGCAATTGCGCGGTTTTCGGGTCCAACGCGAGCATCCCGCCCGGCACCAGCGCCATGGTGCCTGCTTCCCGCGCGGGGTCGTCGAACAGCGCCACGGGCGTGCGTTTCACCTCAGCTTCCGGGTACGCCGGGTAGGCCCACCAGCCGACGTTTTGCTCGTTCACCACCAATCGCTCGGCCGCATCATCCACTTGGCAGTACTGCGCCGATGGCGGCAGTGGCAGGCTGCGAACACGCTGCGCCTGGGCCAGCAGGGTCGAACCATTGCCCACCAGCCACTGCTCGCCCTTGCCCTCTTCACCGACCAGGAACACAAACAGGTTGGCCGCCGAATCGCGATAGAGGCACAGGCTATTTACCGCAAAGTCGCGGGTCGGCAGGTACAGCGGCGTACCCCAGGTTTTGCCGGCGCCATCCAGACCGATCAGCAAGGCCTGCTGGCGGTCGTTGTCGAGGCTGGTGATCAGCGATTGAGTGCCGGCAGCACGGGTGTCGAGGCTGCTGAAACGGCCCTTGAACCGGGCCAGTTCGGCGCCTTTATCGTCGAGCAACAACAGGCCGTCGCGGGCACTGGCGGCCACGCGCTGGGTACCGCCGGGCAGGAAGGCCACGGCTTGGGCATTCAGGCTGGGTGCCCAAGGGGTCAACGGCAGCTCGGTCGCGAACGCATTGCCGCTGGTTATCAGTGCAACCAACAGGCACAGCTTGGAAATTCTCATGAACAGACAATCCTTCGAAAACAATAGAGATCCCGTTTGGGACGGCTTGCCCTGATGCCCTGTAGGAGCGAGCTTGCTCGCGAAAAACGCACAGGCGCCGCGTTCATTCAGGCAGCACGCGTTATCGTTGAGGTTTTTCGCGAGCGAGCTCGCTCCTACAGGGTGGCAACAGTTAGAAATGGGTGAAGGTCAGGCCCAGCTTGTAGGTGGGGCCGTACTCTTCGTACTGGCCGTTGTAGCTATGGTGGCCGGTGTAGACGAAGTACGACTCGTCGGTGAGGTTCTGCGCCTCGAAGCTGACCTGCAGGTTTTTGGTCAGTGAGTAGCGCGCGCTGAAATCGACGAAGGTTTGCGCGTCGACGTGCAGGTCATGGGCCTTGTCATTGATCGACGCCAGCTCGTACAAATAAGCCGATTTGTAGTTGGCCGAGAGGCGCAGGCTGAGTGTGTCGTCTTCCCAACCGAGCATCAGGTTGCCGACCGTGTCGGACTGGTTGGGCAGGCTGATGTTGCGCTTGCGATTGCGCCCGCTGGCACTGTCGAAGCCCTCGATGTCCGCGCTGGAACGGCTGAAAGTGCTGTTGGCGCCGATCATCAAGCCGTTCCACGGCGCAGGCAGCCAGTCGAACTTCTGTGAATAGGCCAGTTCCAGGCCATAGAGTTTGGCGCTGTCGCCGTTGGCAAAGGTGTGCGCCTCGGCGAAGTTGGCCCAGGCACCGGTACCGGCCACGTCGGTGTTGTAGACGAAGTTCTGGATGTCTTTGTAGAACACGAAGGCTGACACGGTACCGGCGCGGCCCATGAAATGTTCGATGCCCAGGTCCAGGTTGCTCGACTCCAGCGGCTTGAGGTCGGGGTTGCCGAAGGTGGCCTCGTCATCGTCGATCACAAAACCAGGGGCCAGTTGGCCAAAGGTCGGACGCACCACCGATTTGGTCCAGGCAGCGCGTACCTGGGTGTTCTTGTCAATCTGGTAGCGCGCATGCAGGCCCGGTAGCCAATGGTGATAACGGCGCTTGGTCTCGGTGGCGCTGAACTGGCCGTCCGTGGCGCCGGTGCCCTTGGCTTCGAACTCAGTACCCTCGTAACGCATGCCGGCGATGAAGCGCCAGTCGTCAATATCGACGGTGTTCATCAGGTAGCCGGCGTTGATGTCTTCGCGAATGGTGAAGTCGTTGACCGTGGATTCGGTGGGGTCATAGAAGTCATCGCGATTGAGGCCACCGATCAACTGGCGGATATTGCCAGCGCTGATGCCTGGGCCAAAGCGGCCGAGGCGGTAGTCGACGTTGCCCTTCTGGAACTGTGTGAGGTTGAGTTGGTCGTCGCTCAAGCCCTGTTCATCCAGGTCCTTGTAGACCCAGGCCTCCAGGTCATTGTCCTTGTGGCGCCGGCTGACCTTGCCGCCGAACTTGAACTGGGATGCGTAACCGCGCAGGTCATAGTCGCGGGCCAGGTCCAGGCGCAGGTTTTTCTCGGTGTCCTGGGTGTGCTGTTTTTCCCAGTCGACTTTGTCGAGGCTGAAATTAGCGGGGTCGTAGAAACCGCTACCCACGATCGGGCGCGGCTTGGACTTGTCGTAGAAGCCGCTGTCGGCAAAGTCACCGCCGTCGAAGGTCGCACCGGCAATATGCCCCGGGCTGTCTTCGCTGGAACGGCTGTAACCAGCCTGGCCGCTCAGGGTCCACAGGCCGAGCATGCGTTCACCGCCCACTACGTAGGATTGGATTTCTTGGGTTTCCTCGCGGTTCTTGAGCTTGCGTTTACCCTCGGCTTCGCCCAATTCACCGGGCGCCTGCGGGTCAGCGAACTCGAGGCTGGCGGCGTTGCGGGTTTCGGTGTCTTTGTAGCGACTGTAGAGCGTGCGCAGGTAGTAGCTGCTCACGTCATCGGGCTTGTAATCGAAGTTAAGGCCGCCACCGGCGCGTTCACGACTGATGTCGTAGTCGCGCTGCTCGAATTCGTTGAGCCGGGCGCCGTTGCTGAAGTCCCAGGCGCCGCCGGTTTCGACGTTGTCCGAGCCAAAATCACGCTTCTGCCAACTGAGCGCCGCGGCCACGCCAAAATTGTCGATACCGTCGCCGAGACTGAACCGGTTACTGGCGGCGCCGGAGAATTTCGGGCTGGTCTGGTGCGTGTTCTTGTCGTAACTGGCCTCGGTGCTGCCGGTGTAGAACAGGCCTTTGTGATCGAACGCCGACAGGCTCTTCACATCAACGGTGCCGCCCAGGGAGTTGGCGTCCATGTCCGGTGTGAGCGTCTTGATCACCGACAACGACTGCACCAGTTCCGAAGGCAGAACATCCAGGGCCACGGCACGGCGCTCGCTCTCGGGGGATGGCACCAGCGTGCCGTTGATGGTCACGCTGTTGAGGTCCGGGCCCAGGCCACGCACGCTCACAAAGCGACCTTCGCCCTGGTCACGCTCAACGCTGATGCCCGGCAAGCGCTGCACCGCCTCGGCAACGTTCTCATCCGGCAACTGCGCGACGCCGTCGGCATGCACCACACTCTTGATGCTGTCGGACGAGCGTTGCTCCTTGAGGGCGCTGTCGATCGCAGCGGCTTGGCCGACCACATCGACATGCTCGGTAGTGGCCGCTTCGGCGGCATTGACCCGCTCGCAGGCTATCGCCAGGGCCAAGGCGGTAAGCGTAAAGCTGACGAGCCCAGTGCGCTTGTACATGAAACCCTCCCCAAGAATCCGTTGGCGCCAGGCAAGAGGCCCGGCAACTGGGAGGGCACGCTAGGGATGGGGCGTGACGGTTCTGTGACAGGGTTACGGGCAGAGCCTGTCAAAGCGGGGTTTACAAGCTTGTGGAGGGCTCAAATGAGCTGAAATGACCTCGGTCATAGGTGGGAGCTGGCTTGCCTGCGAAGGCGGTCGACGGTAACTACGATGCGAAGCGAGCCGCTCTTGATCTTGCTCTTGATCTGCTTTTGATCTGAAGCGCCCCGTTAAACCCCGCTGGCCGGAATTCGACAGGGATTTGGGGGGTAAACCGGCAGGGATGCCGGTTTAGCCGCCCCGCGCCATGGATGGCGCGTGGCGGCGGCCCCCCAAATCACTGGCGGATTACGGGCACACCGAGCCTAAGCGAGGTGCCGAGGGGTGGGGCAAGGACCTTTTGGTTACTTTTGGGTCCTTCCAAAAGTGACCCGCCGTCAGGGCGGAACCCTAAGTAGCCGTTACCGCAGCAATGGATATGTACACAATCCAACCGTGTTGACTGCCAAGCCGCCTTCGCGAGCAAGCCCGCTCCCACAGTTGGCTGGTGGGGTGTCAGGTGGCTAGGTGTCGGCTGAGAGGCCGTCATCGCAGGCAAGCCAGCTCCCACATGGGGTCCATGTTCAGCATGAAAAATGCACCGAGTGCATGAGCTGATTCGACCCTCCCACCCCGTCATCCAACCGTCACATCCATCTGCTGTGCTGGCGCCCATTACTCATTCGCCCAAGGACCCGTGGCCATGTTTTCCGTGCTCAAACCCCACCGCTGGAAACTCGCGTTACTGCTGATCGCCGCCAACCTCGGACTGATCCTGCACCTGGCCTGCGGCGAGCTCAAAAGCATCAGCGAATGGGTATGGCTGGATATCATCGGCGAAGGCGGTTCGGCGCTGCTCGCGCTGATCTGGCTGGGCCTGGTATTGAAAAGCCGCCCCGCCGGACGAGTCACCCAATACCTGGCACTGGGGCTGTCGTGCATCTTTTTTTCCTGGTGGATCGACAGCCTCGACGAATTCATCCGCCTGCCTGACAGCATCTCCTGGGATCACTGGCTGGAGTCAGGGCCCATGCCGGTGGGCATGATCCTGCTGACAATTGGCATCTACCACTGGCACCACGAACAACTGGCGATCAGCGCACAGATGGAAAAACGCGAGCGGTTGTTTCGCGAGCATCGGCTGTTCGACAAACTCACGCCCCTGGCCGGTGCCGACTACCTCAAGCGCCAACTCGCCGACAGCCTGCGCGACAGCCAAGAGCAGCAACAACCGCTGTCGCTGCTGGCCCTGGACCTGGATAACTTCGCCGCCATCAACCAGGCCTACGGGCATGCCGAGGGTGATGCGGTGCTACAGGCGGTCAGCCATGTGCTGTTGCTGAACCTGCGCCGCCAGGACCTGTTGTGCCGCCTGGCAGGCGATCGTTTTGTGGTGCTGCTGCCCAACACCGGCGAGCGCCAGGCCCAGGGCCTGGCGCTGGAGTTGCAACACGCGGTGCAGAGCCTCGCCCACAAGACCCGGCAACAGGGCGAACGCCTGCAACTGACGGCCACCACAGCGGTGGTGATGGCCTTGCAAGAGTCACCCCTTGAGCTGCTCAAGCGGCTGAATATGGGCCTGGCCCGGGCCAAGCAACCCCTTGCGAAAAGCGCCTGAAATGGCCGTGAAAACCAGCTGGTATGAAAACGACAGCCGCTTCATCCCCGGTCATTATCAACCCGCCACGTTGATCGACCTGGGCTTGTCCCGGGACATCGACAGCCATCGCCTGCTGCGCGGCACCGGCATGTTCCACGAGGACATCCTGGCCGGCAACGCGCGGTTAAGCCCGCAGCAGTTCCTGGGTTTGATCGGCAACAGCCGCAAATTACTGGATGCCGATGACAGCAGTTTCCTGTTTGGCCAGCGCCTGCTGCCCGGCTACTACGGCGCCGCGAGCCATGCGCTGGGGCATGCACAAAACCTGCATCAGGCGCTGGATATCCTGGTCCAGCAACAAGTGCTGCTCAGCCCGCTGGTCACGCTGCAACTGGAGCTGGATGAGCACCACGCCTACCTGTACTGGTTGGACAGTTGCGGCGCTGGCGAACATTGGCGCTTTCTGCTCGAAGCCAGCATGACTTCGCTGGTCGCCATGAGCCAATGGCTCAGCGGCCAGCGCTTGCCGTGGGTGTGCAGTTTCAGCCATGCCGAACCTCGGTATGTCGAGCAATACTGGGTGCATCTGGGCGAACACACGCGCTTCGAACGCCCGCTGGATATGATGTGCCTCCCCCGTGAATACCTCACCCACAACTGGCCGGGGGCTTCGGCCACGGCGGGCCAGGTCGCGCGCCAGCAAGCCGTTGAACAAATCGAGCAACTGGGCTTTGCCACAAGTTTTCTGGACTGCCTCTACGGCTACCTGCGCGAACACGTGCGCCAGCCACCGAGCCTGGAACAGGCCGCGCACACCTTCGCCATGAGCCCGGCCACGCTAAAGCGCAAGTTGCAACGGCACGACACGGGTTATCAGCAACAGGTCGACCGGGTGCGCAAGCACGTGGCGTTGCACCTGTACCAGGCAAAGGGCTTGAGTAACGAGGAAGTGGCGGCGTACCTGAACTTCAACGATGCGGCGAATTTTCGGCGCTCGTTCAAGCGGTGGACGGGCAGCACGCCCAACCTGATCCGCCAACTGTTCAGCAGCCGCTAGCCAGGCGTTCGCGCAGGAACTCCACCAGCGCTTGCACCGGGCGTGAACGCTGGCGGTGCTGCGGGTACACCGCCGACAGGGTCAAGGCCTCAGGGGCGAAGTCTTCCAATACCTTGACCAAACGGCCGTCCTTCAAGGCCTCGCTGACAATGAACGTCGGTAGATAGGTAACGCCCAAACCGGCAATCGCGGTATCGCGCAGCAGGTCACCGTTATTGACACGCATGCGCCCGCTGACGCTCAAGGCTTGCACCTTGCCTTTGAAACGCCATTGCACCTGGCGGCCGTGGCCGTAAGGCAGGCAGTCGTGCGTGGTTAAATCTTCGGGTTTCAATGGCGTGCCCCGCAGTGCCAGGTAGTCGGGGCTGGCGCAATATACCCGCTCGATAGCGGCAATCCGCCGAGCGATCAGGGTGGAGTCCTCAAGGGTGCCGATGCGCAGCACCAGGTCATAGCCCTCGCCGATCAAGTCCACCGGGCGGTCGCTCAGGTCGACTTCAACGCAAACCTGCGGGTGCTGGCGCAAAAACAACGGCAGCAGGCAACCCAGGTGCGCCATGGCGAACGACAAGGGCGCACTGAGGCGAATGGTGCCGCGCGGTTCGCTGTTCTGGCCGGCGATGCCCTGCTCCACCTGCTCCACCTCTGCGAGCAGGCGCAAGGCCGACTCGTAGTAACTCTGGCCCAGCGGCGTGACGTCCAGGCGCCGTGTGGAGCGGTTGAGCAAGCGCACGCCCAGGCGCTCTTCCAGTTGGATCAGGCGGCGGCTGACGAATTGCTTGGACAAGCCCAATTGCTCGGCGGCGGCGGTAAAACTGCCGGATTCCATGACCTGGCAGAACAGGCGCATGTCTTCGAAGGGGTTCATTGTCGCTTCTCAGGGGACGATGGGCTGTTTTATAGCCTGTCAGTGGTCACACCACAAACCAAATGTGAACCCAATCAAATGTGGGAGCTGGCTTGCCTGCGATAGCGGTGCATCAGCCAGCAATGCTGTTGACTGATACACCGCTATCGCAGGCAAGCCAGCTCCCACAGGGTTTTGCGGTGTTTTACAGAGCAGGTTACTTGGCAGCGAACGCCGAGTAGCTGTTCATCAGGTTGCGGTAGTTGGGAATGCGCGGCGAGAGCAGGTTGGCCAGGCCTTCCATGTCGTTGCGCCAGTCCACTTGCAGCTCGCAAGCCACGGAGAACCAATTCACCAATTGCGCACCGGCGGCAGTCATGCGAGCCCAGGCGGCTTGTTGCACGGTTTCGTTGAAGGTACCGGAAGCATCGGTGACCACGAAAACCTCAAAGCCTTCGTCAAGGGCACACAGGGTCGGGAATGCCACGCACACGTCGGTCACTACACCGGCAATGATGATCTGCTTGCGGCCGGTCGCCTTGACGGCCTTAACGAAATCTTCGTTGTCCCATGCGTTGATCTGGCCAGGGCGCGGGATGTATGGCGCGTCGGGGAACAGTTCCTTGAGCTCAGGCACCAGCGGGCCGTTGGGGCCGCTTTCAAAGCTGGTGGTCAGGATGGTCGGCAGGTTGAAGAACTTCGCCACGTCGGCCAGGGCCAGCACGTTGTTCTTGAACTCGTTGGGGGAGAAATCCTGCACCAGGGAGATCAGGCCGGTCTGGTGATCAACCAACAGCACAACAGCATCGTCTTTGTTCAAGCGCTTGTAAGTCATGGGTAACTCCTTTGGGGATGGGGTGTTTTTCAAAAAGCAAAGCAGGAGCAGCCGAACGCACCCCAGAAACCCTGGAAGTCGCTGACCGGCACGCTGGAAAGGCGCGCTTTTTCATGGCTGTGGGCATGCACACCACAAGGGCCGCTGCACTGGTGAACCTGGGCCTGCATCGGCGACGTCGGGCGCCAGTGCCCTGGCACCTTGGCCACCGGCGACCAGTCGGGCAGCACCGGTACCCGTGGCGGTGCGAAATCTTCGAAGTCGCCAGCGCCGTACACGACCTTGCCGCCGACCACTGTCAGCACCGACTCGATCCACTTGATGGCTTCTTCCTCGACACTGAAAAAGTCCGCCGACAACGCGGCGACATCCGCCAGTTGACCGACCTTGATCTGGCCTTTCTTGCCCTGCTCGGACGAGAACCAGGCGCTGCCGTGGGTGAACAACTCCAACGCGGTAAGGCGCGGCAAGCCCTCGGCGTGCAGCTCCAGGCCGCCGACGGTACGGCCGCTGACCATCCAGTACAGCGAGGTCCAGGGGTTGTAGCTCGACACGCGGGTGGCATCGGTGCCCGCCCCTACCGGCACGCCTTCGGCCAGCATGCGCTTGATCGGCGGCGTGGCTTCGGCGGCCTTGGCGCCGTAGCGCTCGACAAAGTATTCGCCCTGGAACGCCATGCGATCCTGGATCGCAATACCGCCACCGAGGGCACGCACACGCTCAATGTTTTTCGGGGTGATGGTTTCGGCGTGGTCAAAGAACCACGGCAAGCCATTGAACGGGATGTCGCGGTTGACCTTCTCGAACACGTCGAGCATGCGCGAGATGGACTCGTCGTAAGTAGCATGCAGACGGAACGGCCAGCGCTGTTCCACCAGATGGCGTACCACCGGCTCCAGCTCCTGTTCCATGGTCAGCGGCAGGTCCGGGCGGGGTTCGAGGAAGTCTTCGAAATCCGCCGCCGAGAACACCAGCATCTCGCCGGCACCGTTGTGGCGCAGGTAGTCATCGCCCTGGTGCAGGGTGACGCTGCCGGTCCAGTTCTTGAAGTCGCTGAGTTCTTCCTTGGGCTTCTGGGTGAACAGGTTGTAGGCGATGCGCACCGTCAACTGTTGGTCCTTGGCCAGTTGCTCGATCACCGCGTAGTCATCGGGGTAGTTCTGGAAACCGCCGCCGGCATCGATGGCACTGGTCAGGCCCAGCCGATTGAGTTCACGCATGAACTGGCGGGTGGAGTTGACCTGGTATTCCAAAGGCAATTTCGGCCCTTTGGCCAAGGTCGAGTACAAAATCATCGCGTTAGGCCGTGCCACCAGCATGCCGGTGGGGTTGCCGTTGCTGTCGCGCACGATCTCACCGCCCGGCGGGTTCGGCGTGTCCTTGGTGTAGCCCGCCACCCGCAGGGCTGCGCGGTTGAGCAAGGCGCGGTCGTACAGGTGCAGCACGAACACCGGGGTGTCCGGGGCGGCCTGGTTGAGTTCTTCCAAGGTGGGCATGCGCTTTTCAGCGAACTGGAATTCGTTCCAGCCGCCCACCACGCGTACCCATTGCGGCGTGGGCGTGCGGTCGGCCTGGTCCTTGAGCATGCGCAAGGCATCGGCCAGGGACGGCACGCCTTCCCAGCGCAGTTCAAGGTTGTAGTTCAACCCGCCACGAATCAGGTGCAAGTGCGAGTCGTTGAGGCCGGGAATCACGGTGCGGCCCTTGAGGTCGATGACCTGGGTGCCGCTGCCGCGCAGGGCCATGGCTTCGCCGTCGGTCCCCACGGCGACAAAGTGCCCTTGGTGGATGGCCACGGCGGTGGCGCGTGGGTTTTCCCGGTCCACGGTGTGGAACTGGCCATTGAACAGAATCAGATCGGCGTTCATAGGGTTTCCTTTACAGAGGCTTCAAGCCAGGGAGCGAACAGGCGGGTGGCCGCCGGCATCAGCAGGTACACCACCAGCAACACGATGGTCAGGGTGACCAGGAAGGTGGAGACCACGTAATTGGACAGAAACGGGTGCAATCGCAGGATCGGCCCCCAGATAAACGGCAACAGCAAGGTCTGCGGCAGGATCACAAACAGGCTGACCACCGCCTGCTTCCAGCGCGGCGGCTTGGCACCGCCCTCGGCCTGGGGCGCGAACCAGAATTCATTGGCCGCGCCGATTTCGGTCTGGTCGCCGTCCGCAAGCATGGGCGCGGCTTCATCGATCAGGGCCTGGCGTTGCGGGGAGCCGAGCCACAGCTCAAGGGCGTTGGTGGAGCTATAGCGCAGTACGCAAGTGAACAGCGCCATGCCGTTTTGCTGGCTGCGCACCACGTCAACACCCAGATGCCCAGGGCGTTCGCCCGCGATGCGCACGATGCGGCGCAGCCAGGCTTCGTACTCAACTTCAAAGCCGGGTTTGACCCGGTGCTTGACGACCAGGGTGACGACTTCGTCGGGGCTGGTGTTGACGGTTGAATCCATGGCTGAGTGCTTCCCCGGGGTATTGAACGATGGGGAGAGTCTGGCCCGTTGAGCGGTGGGGAGAATTGGATGTATGTGCTGTTTGGCTTTCAGTGAGCGCTGGCATGCCACAAGGGCCTGAAAACAAAACAGTAACGGCCTCCCCCGGTACCGCCGGTGACCCCGTGCGCCCTACCAACAGGCTGACAGATCGCGGGGCGAATTTTTATTCGGTTGGCATTTGGGTTTTCCCCAGTGCAAGGTTTACCGATAGCCACCCATTCACGGCCGTCTCTCCGGCCTCGGCGAACACGTGCTCCAGTAACTTCACTTGCTCGCGACGCAATGACTGTTCAAGACGCAGCCCAGCATCGGTCAGTTCGAGCAACCGTTTACGCTTGTCGCTCTGCGACTCGATACTGTTTACCAGGCGCATTTCGATCACCTGGCGCAGTGGCGTGTTCAGCGCTTGCTTGGTCACTCCGAGCAATGCGAGCAACTCCTTGACGCTCAAGTTCGGATAGCGAGAGATAAAAAACACAATGCGCTGGTGCACGCGACTCAAGCCGCGGCGCTCAAGCATACCGTCGGCCTTGGCAGTAAAGGCGCGGTAGCCGAAGAAGAACGCTTCCATGGCCTGCTGCTGGGAATCGCGATTTTTAAGGTCAAGCATGTTGACTTATCCTTTCCAGTCGTCGTAATTTCGGTCAAGCAGTTTGACTAATTCTAATAAACCTTTCCAGCGGTGACCTTCATGGCTTTTTCCGAACGTGTTTCGCGCCTTAAAAGTTCTTTGATCCGTGAAATCCTTGCCGCTGCCCAGCGTCCGGAAGTGATGTCGTTCGCGGGAGGTCTTCCGGCTGAGGTCATGTTGCCAAAAGTCGATTGGGCTCAGATGCCCGTCTCGATGGGCCAGTATGGTACGAGTGAAGGTGAGCCAGCTTTGCGTGAAAGTTTGGCCACTCAAGCGCGAGCGCTAGGTGTGCCATGCGAGACAAGTCAGGTCCTGGTCGTCAGTGGTTCCCAGCAAACTCTCGATCTGGCTGCAAAGCTCTATCTCGACAAGGGCACCGAGATTCTGCTCGAAGCGCCAACCTACTTGGCCGCGCTCCAGATTTTTCAGCTCTTCGGTGCGGATTGCATCACCGTCCCGCTGGAGGCTGATGGCCCGAACCTGGAGACACTGCGCTCTCGCCTGGAAAAACACCGGCCGGCATTTATCTACTTGATCCCGACTTTTCAAAACCCATCTGCCGTACGCTACAGTGAGGCTAAACGCGACGCCGTGGCGGCTTTGCTTGATGAATTCGGTGTGACGCTGATCGAAGATGAACCCTACCGGGACCTGACTTTCGACGGCGGCAGTGCCACGCCGATTGTAGGTCGCCTGAAAAAGGCCAGCTGGATTTACACCGGTACTGTATCGAAAACACTGCTGCCTGGTTTGCGGGTCGGTTACCTGATTGCCAGCCCTGATCTATTCCCGCATTTGCTACGGCTCAAACAGTCTGCCGACCTGCACACCAACCGCGTGGGTCAATGGCAAGCGTTGCAATGGATCGGAACAGAACGCCTTGCGCACCACTTGGCTGAATTACGGGACTTCTACCGGCTTCGGCGGAACGCTTTTCAGATAGCACTGGAAACCCATTTTTCCGATCTGGCCGATTGGAATGTGCCACAGGGCGGGCTATTTTTCTGGCTGACCTTAAAGCGGCCCCTGGATACCCGCACGCTGCTCAAGGCCGCGCTTGCAGCAGATGTGGCGTTCATGCCAGGCGAACCATTCTTTCCAGATCCGGACAATAACCCAGGGTATTTGCGGCTGAACTTCAGTCACATCGATCCAGCACGACTGGATGAAGGCCTCAAACGCCTGGCCGCTGTGGTGCACAATGCCCAGCAAGAGCAAACACAACGCGCGTAACTGTATCGACTACACCTTATAAAAATGTAATGGATAGCCCACAGCTCGCTGGAGCACTCTAGCGCTGTGAGCGCGTTGGCTGGCAGGCCGCCGCCGGAGGAAGCTCTCCCGCCATATGCTCCGCAATCCTGCCCCTCAGCCATCGCTCCGCCGGGTCGTTGTCATGCACCCCGCTCCACACCATCGACAGCTCCGCCGCATCAATCGCAAACGGCGGGTCCTCGGCGCGCAGGCGTGTGCCTTCGGTCAACGCGCACGCGGCGTAATCGGGCACGGTCGCGATAATTTGCGTGCCCGCCAGCAACGCCCGTAACCCGCTGAACTGCGGCACCGCCAGCACCACCCGGCGCGAGCGGCCGATGCGGGCCAGGTCCAGGTCGATATTGCCGCTTAGGTCGCCGGAGAACGACACCATTGCGTGGGGCCTGGCGCAGTAGTCATCCAGGGTCAGCGGCGCCTCGCCGTCATCGCCGCGCAGGACCTTGCAGGGGATATCCCGCAGTTTCTTGCGCTTGGCATTGGCCGGCAGATCGGTGGTGTAGCTGACCCCCACGGAGATTTCACCGCTGGCCAGCAGCGAGGGCATTAACAGGTAATTGGCGCGGCGCACCACCACGATGATGCCCGGCGCTTCTTCGCGCAGTCGGCTGAGTAACGACGGAAACAGCCCGAACTCCGCATCATCGGACAGGCCGATTCGAAACACCGCGCAGCTGGTGGAGGGGTCGAAATCCTTGGCGCGGCTGACGGCGCCCGAGATGGTGTCCATGGCCGGTTGCAGCTCCTTGAGTATCGCCAGTGCACGCGCGGTGGGTTCCATGGCCCGGCCGTTGCGCAGCAGCAACGGGTCGTCGAACAAATCGCGCAAGCGGCCCAACGCGGCGCTCACGGCCGGTTGGCCGATAAACAGCTTTTCGGCGACCCGGGTCAGGTTTTTCTCGAACATCAAGGCTTCGAAAATCACCAGCAGGTTCATATCGACGCGGCGCAGATCGTTGCGGTTCATGGGCGCTATCCAAACGTTTTCCAGAGGGCCAGGGAAGCATGCACTGCACGCCTGGGATTGCATAGCTGTGCTGTCTTTTCCAGCACCGCACCTGGCGAAATTAACAACGATTAACTCGTCAGCCAGGCGGCCCGGCAACAAGATGAAGCGCGTCTACACTGCACCCATCCACCGGGAACGTTCCCATCGACTGCGGATATTTGTCATGGCCCGACTCGAGCAATATGCCCCCCGGTTGCCCGCCACCGGTGGCCTGTGCCCCCGGCGTGAGCGCATCGCCAAGCAACTGATCCTTGCCAACCTCGGCGAAAGCCTGGCGATCGCCGACCTGGCCCAGGCCTGCGCCTTGTCGCGCAGCCATTTTTCCCGCGCCTTCAAGTGCACCACCGGGCTGTCGCCCCAGGAATGGATTCGCCAGCAACGCATCCAGCGCGCCAAGGAATTGATTACCGGCTCGTCCCTGAGCCTCACGCAGATCAGCCTGGAATGCGGCTTTTGCGACCAGGCGCACTTTTGCCATATGTTCACCCGCAGCGAAGGCGTCAACCCGATGACCTGGCGAAACCACCACTCGCGCAGCAAACCTGATGTGATCGCTGCCTAGTGGTCTGCGCGCACCTGGAATATGCTGGCCGCTCTCTTCCTCCAGAACCTGGGCAGCCATGAATGACTTGAGCGACCAGGCCGTGCATTTCGGCCCCTACCGCATCCACCCGCACCAGCGCCTGGTGCTGGAGGCCGGCCGCCCGCTGCGCCTGGGGCGGCGGGCGGTGGACATTTTGCTGATCCTGCTGGAGCACGCCGGCAATGTGGTGAGCAAGCAGGAGTTGATCGCACGGGTCTGGCCTAAAAGCGTGGTGGAAGACGGCAACCTGCGGGTGCACATGGCCGCGTTGCGCAAGGCACTGGGTGACGGCCAGGCCGGGCAGCGCTATATCGTCACGGTCGCCCAGCGCGGCTACAGTTTTGTTGCGCCACTGAGCATCGAACCCATGACGCTGCCCACCGACGGTGCGCCCCAACGCCCCAGCCATAACCTGCCGTTGCGGCGCACGCGCATGATCGGCCGCCAAGCGCTGATCGACGCCCTGGTACAACAACTGCCGCAGCAACGCTTTATCACCCTGACCGGCGCCGGTGGCATCGGCAAGACTACCGTGGCCTTGCGCGTCGCCGAATTGCTGATCGGGCATTACCGCGACGGTATTCACCTGCTGGACCTGGCGCCGCTCAGTGCGGCGTCCATGATCCTGTCCAACCTGGTCGCCCTGCTCGGCCTGACACCGGGCGAAAATACGGCCCTGGCCAGCCTCGCTCGCAGCCTGCAGGCACGCCAGATGCTGCTGGTGATCGACAACTGCGAGCACCTGCTCGACGACATCGCCCTGATCAGTGAAACCCTGCTGCGCCATGCACCGCACCTGCACATCCTCACCACCAGCCGCGAAGCCCTGCGCGCCGAAGGTGAATATGTGCAGCGCCTTGAACCGCTGGCCTGCCCGCCAGCCACCGGCAACCGCGCCCAGGCCCTGGGTTACCCGGCCATGCAATTGCTGATCGAGCGCGCCATGTCCCACCAGGAGAGCTTTGCCCTCAGCGACGCTGAACTGCCCCTGGCGATTGATATCTGCCAGCGCCTGGACGGCATTCCCTTGGCCATCGAACTGGTGGCCGCGCAAATCGAACGGTTTGGCTTGCCGGGCCTGTTGGTGCAGATGGAAGACAACTTTCGCCTGCTGACCCGCGGGCGACGCACTGCCCTGCCCCGCCAGCAGACCCTGCGCGCCACGCTCGACTGGAGCTTTGACCTGCTCACCGAGTGCGAACAAATCTGCCTGCGCCGCCTGGCGGTCTTCCGGGGCGGCTTTAGCCTGGTCAGTGCAGCGGCAGTGATCGCCGGGGAGCAAGTGGCCCCCGCCGAAGTGCTGGGCTCCATCACGCAACTGGTGGCCAAGTCGTTGTTGAATGTGGAGGTCAGCGATGACGAAATGGTCTATCGCCTGCTGGACATCACACGCACCTACGCCCTGGAAAAGCTCAGCCTGGCCAGCGAGCTGCATGCCACGCGAGAGCGCCACGCTGCACGCTGCCTGGCGCTGATGGAACAGGCCCAGGCCGACTGGGACTTGATCGCCACACAGCCATGGATCGACCGCTATGCACCGCTGCGCGAAGACGTGCGCGCCGCTCTCGACTGGGGCTTTGCCCATAGCGGTGCGCAGTTGCTGGCTATCCGCCTGACGGTCAGCGCAATGCCCCTGTGGCAAGAACTGTCGTTGCTGCGTGAACACGGCGGCTATGTGGATCAGGCGCTGGCGCTGATCGATCAGGTCACCGCGCCTTGCACCCAATTGACCCTGCAACTGCAATTGGCCCTGGGCAGCCTTTCCTATCACGCCATGGGCGCTGCGCCTCGGACCATTGCAGCATTCGAAGGGGCCGCGCGCCTGGCCGAGGCGCGCCAGGATCGTGCCGGCCAGTTGCGTGCGGTCTCCGGGCTGATGGCGGTGAACCTGTGTGCCGGGCGCTACGGCCCAGCGCAGGAGCTGAGTGTGCAGTTCGAACGCCTCGACCCACGCAACGAGCCGTTGCTGGATCTGAGCGCCCAGCGGCTGCGTGCGCTGGGCCAGCATTACACCGGTAACCAGGCCCTTGCGCGGCACCACGCCGAGCAGGTGCTGCAGCGTATGTCCCAAAGCGGTCACGTGAACCGCTTTGCCCTTGGGGTTGGCGTGCAATACGACCAGAGCGTCGCCTCCTTGACCGTGCTGGCGCGAATCCTGTGGTTGCAAGGCTTTGCCGATCGCGCCTGGCGCACCGCCAGCCAGGCACTGGAGTTGGCGCTGCAGATCAACCACGGCACCTCGATCTGCTACACCCTGGCCCTGGCCGGGGTGGTGATCGCCCGCTACAACGGCGCCGAAGACGATGCCCAAGCCCTGCAAAGCCTACTGCTGGAGCAGTCGCACCAGCATTCGGTGCAGTTGTTCCAGACCTGGGCCGGGCATTACGCCGGTATTCTTGGCCACCCGGATTGGCAAGGCCTGGGCCTGATCCAAGACACCTTGATCACCTTCGGTACCCATGCGGTGGATGCGCCCACCCTGGAGCGCGCGCGCAGTGGTGCGGCGGGCTGGTGCGCCCCGGAGATTCTGCGGGTGTACGCCTTGCAGCTAGAGGATGAGCACGCCGCCGAAGCCCTGCTGCTGGAAGCGCTGGGCCTGGCGCACCAGCAAGGTGCCCTGGCCTGGGAGCTGCGCTGCGGCGAATCCCTGGCGCAATTGTGGCAACAGCAGGGGCGCATTCAGCTCGCCAGGGATTTGCTCGGTTCAATCCATGCACGCTTCAGCGAAGGCTTTGACACCCAGGATCTACTGCGCGTGCGCTGCCTGCTCGACGAGTTGCAGGACAAACGGCCGGCCTGAGAACGCGCCCAGGCAAGGCGCGTAGCCTTGCTGCAAACGCTCGACCTGACGCGGGTCGCGCAGTTGCCCCAAAGCGTAGCTGCGCACACAGTTGAGCAGCCGATAGCGCGCTGGGCCCAGGCCGGGCTCGACGCTCAGCAACGAGACGTTGACCAGGCGTGCCAGCAGGTAAGACAGGTCGGCATGTTCAAGCTCGGTACCGGCCACCATGTCACTCAGGCCAGGTAAGGTGACCGCCATCTTGAACAGGCTCAGTTGCAGAAACAGCCAGCACTCCGGCAGGCTCAGGCGCTCGTAGCTCCAATCCAGGGCCGCGGTGAGTGAGCGATGGCGCTCCACCGCCGTGCGCCGCCCGCGGGCCAGCACTTGCAAGCCCGTGCGTACTTGCATCTGCACACCGCCGATGCCCAACGCATCCACCTGGGCGGCCGCCAATTCCAGGGCCAGCGGCAGGCCGTCCAGGCGCCGACACAGGTCGCGCAGCGGCGCCAAATCCTGGGGCCGCAAATTAAACCCCTGCTGATTGGCACGCGCACGGGCAACGAACAGCTGCACCGCAGGACAGGCCATCGCCTGTTCGACATTGGCCGACGGCGACGGCACCGCCAGCCCAGGCACGCGTACCACCCACTCGCCAGGGGCCAGCAAGGCTTCGCGACTGGTGATCAGCACGCTGATGCCAGGCGCCGTCTCGCGCAGCGCACGCAGCAGCTGTCGACAGGCGCCCAGCAGCAGGTCGGCGCCGTCGAGTATCAGCAGCAACTGGCGCGAGGCCAGGCGCCGGCCCAGTTCGTTGAAACTGTCGGGCGTGGAATGCAACTGCAGTACCCTGGCGAGGCTGCCGAGCAATTCGCTCGGCGCTTGCACAACGGCCATGTCGAGCCACCATACGCCGTCGCGATAACGCGGCAATCCCCGCTCGGCCAGGGCCAGGGCCAGTGTGCTCTTGCCAATGCCGGCCACGCCGGTGAGGGTCAACAAGCGCTGCACGGCCAAACGCCGCGCCAGCACGCCCACCAATTCATCGCGCCCCCACACCGGGCTCAGCCGCGCCGCCAGGTTGTGCTGAGGCAACGGCGTCGGCAGCGCGTCCTGCGCAGGCGCAGCGAAGCAGTAACCGCGCTGGGGGTGATTGAGGATCCAGCGTTGGCCGTCCAGGGCGCGACGCAATGCGGCAATGTGCACGCGCAGGTTGCTCTCTTCGACGACGCTGTTGGGCCACACCCGCTCGATCAAGGTCGCCTTGCTGATGAAATGCCCGGGGGCTTCGAGCAGTACCGCAAGAATATCCAAGGCTCGCCCGCCCAGTGGTACCGGCCAGCCCGCCTTACTGACCAGGCGCTGCTGCCGATGAAAGGTGTAGGGGCCAAAGCTCACCGCCGTAGCATTTTGCATGTCCGTCACAGCGCTGAAACACCCGTGCTTGAGTGCCTGCGCATCCTTTTTCCATGGGCTCGACGCTATCTTGCCAGTTGGCGATGACAGGACAATGCTGGCACGGGGAGCGATACGGACAATCGGGTGCCTGAGACGGACATGCTGTCGTTAACTGAACTGTTGTCGGTATTGGGTAGGGTTCAAACCGAGCTTTTCGCTGAACAGAAAGCGCATATGCCGCACGCTGCCAAAACCTGCGTGGAAGGCCACGGTCTTGAGCGGCAGGTCGGTGGTTTCCAGCAGGTGCCGGGCCCGGTCGATACGCGCGCCTTGCAGAAACGCCATGGGCGTCATCTGCACGTCCTTGGCGAACAGCCGCGCAAAGTGGCGCGCGCTCATGCCTGCCAGCTCGGCCATGGACTCGATGGTAAAGGGCTGATCCAGATGCGCCAGCACGTGGTTCTGCACACGGGTGATCGGGGTCTCTTGCGGCGCCACGGCAGCAGTCATCGGGCTGAACTGGGCCTGGCCGCCCTGGCGCTTCATCACCACCAGCAGCACCTTGGCCACGTCCACCGCCACTTGCTTGCCATGGTCCTGGGCCACGACCGACAGGGCCAGGTCGATACCTGCGGTGACGCCGCCAGAGGTGATCAGGCGCCCGTCTTGCAAATAGATGCGATCGGTCTCGACGATGGCGTTGGGAAACGCCTTGATCAACCGCTCGGTGTAGTGCCAATGGGTGGTCACGCAGTGCCCGTCGAGCAAGCCTGCGTGGCCGAGCACAAAAGCGCCGGTGCAGATCGAGCCAAAACGCCGAGCCCGTGGCGCCGCCGCTTTGAGCCAAGGCAACAACGCGGGGTGGCATTCGTTATAGGCGCCGGGGCCGCCGGGCACCAGCAGCAGGTCATAGGCCGCCTGGGCCTGTTCCAACAGCAGATCGGTCTGCACGCTCACGCCGTTGGACGCCCGTAACGGGCCGGGCTCGGTGCCGATGGTCAGGATCTGGTAGTGATCGGCCGCCGGCAAGTAGCGGTTAGCAATCGAAAACACTTCCAGCGGCCCGGCCATGTCGAGCAGCAGGAAGTCCGGGAACAGCGCCATGGCCACGGTTTTCATAAGCGGGAAATGTCCATCGAGAAGGAGTGCGGCGAGCATTATGGCACGACTTTAACTGTCAACCTGAAAGCGACAGTTATTCTATTTTCATCTTCTTAATCAATCATCTGTTAACCATTAACCTTCTTCTCAACGCAAGCGCCCTGCATCTCGCAGCCCGCGCTCACTTGAGGACTGGACCATGCTGACCCTTCGCAAAGCTTCCGAACGCGGCGCCGCCAATCACGGTTGGTTGAAGTCGTTCCACACCTTCTCTTTCGCCAACTACTGGAACCCCAAGGAGCAGGGTTTTTCCGACCTGCTGGTGATCAACGATGACCGCGTCGCCGCAGGCAAAGGCTTCGGCCAGCACCCGCACCGCGACATGGAGATCTTCTCCTACGTGCTTGAAGGTGCGCTGGAACACAAGGACACCCTGGGCACCGGCTCAGTGATCCGCCCCGGCGATGTGCAACTGATGAGCGCGGGCAGCGGCGTGGCCCACAGCGAGTTCAACCACAGTCAGCGTCATGGCGTGCACTTCCTGCAAATCTGGATCGTGCCCAACGAAGCCGGCGCCAAACCGCGCTATCAGCAAGAGCATTTCACTGAAGCGCAAAAACGTGGACGCTTGCAGTTGATCATCTCGCCGGAGGGCGCCAACGGTTCGCTGAAAGTGCGCCAGGACGCACGGGTGTATGCCGGCCTGTTCGACGGTGACGAAAGTGCCCGCCTGGAACTGGCACCGGATCGCTACGCCTACATCCATGTGGCGCGCGGCAGCGTGGAACTTAACGGCCAGCGCTTGCAGGAAGGCGACGGTGTACGCGTACGGGACGAACGCCAGATCCGCCTGAGCCATGGTGAAGACGCCGAAGTGCTGGTGTTTGACCTGCGCCCCAACGAACTGCCGCAAATGCCATGACGGCCGCAGTGATGGTCCCGCCAGCGGGACCATCGTTGGCGTCGATAGTCACCATCAGCGCAATGAAGTTCTCTTAAAAAATGCAACGCGTAACATCAAACCCATGCCAAACGGCACCCAACTAAAACACTCGGAGCACACCGTCATGAAACGCCAACTCTTGCTTAGCCTCGCTTTCTCGGTACTCGCTGCAAACGCTTTTGCCCACCCGGTTGTCGCTGAAGGCGGCGCGGATCGCCTGATAGAAACCCGCGTTGCCGAAGGTGGCGCGGATCGCCTGCAAGAACGTGGCCTGGCTGAAGGCGGTGCCGATCGCCTGCAAGAACGTGGCCTGGCTGAAGGCGGTGCCGATCGCTTGCAAGAACGTGGCCTGGCTGAAGGCGGTGCCGATCGCCTGCAAGAACGTGGCCTGGCTGAAGGCGGTGCGGATCGCTTGCAAGAACGCGGTCTGGCTGAAGGCGGTGCGGATCGCCTGCAAGAACGTGGTCTGGCTGAAGGCGGTGCCGAGCGCTTGCTGAGCACCCACGTATAACCCCGCACTGTTGGCGGGACACCCCAAACCGGCCTGATCAGCCGGTTTTTTTTTCGTCTTCAATTTCTACATCACACTCCCCCCCCGCAACCACGATGCGAAGCGAGCCGCTCTTGATCTTGATCTGCTTTTGATCTCAAGCGCCCCGTCAAACCACGCTGGCCGGAATTCGCCAGGGATTTGGGGGGTAAACCGGCAGGGATGCCGGTTTAGCCGCCCCGCGCCATGGATGGCGCGTGGCGGCGGCCCCCCAAATCACTGGCGGATTACGGGCACACCGAGCCTAGGCGAGGTGCCGAGTGGTGGGGCAAGAGCGCTTTGCTTACTTTCGCGCTTTTCGAAAGTGAGCCGCCGTCAGAGCGGAACCCTAAGTGGCCGTTACCGCAGCAATGGATATGTACACAATCCAACTGTGTTGACTGCCAGTCCGCCTTCGCGAGCAAGCCCGCTCCCACAGTTGGAGTGCGGGGTGTCAGGTAGAGAGGCGTCGACTGGCAGGCCGTCATCGCAGGCAAGCCAGCTCCCACAGTTGGATCGTGGGGTGTCAGATAGAGAGGTGTCGGCTGACAGGCTCCCACAGTTGAATCACGGGGCAGTCAGAAACTTCTTGCGATACGCCGCCGGCAGCATCCCCACCCGTTGCTGAAACAACCGCCTAAACGAATTACTGTCCTCATAACCCACCGCATACGTGATGCTGTCGAGCGTCATCCGTGTCGACTCAAGCATCTGCTTGGCACGCTCCAGACGCAGGCTCTGCAGATAACCAATCGGCGTACACCCCGTGGCTTCCTTGAAGCGCCGCTTGAAATTACGCACCCCAAAGCCAAAGCGCTGGGCAACCTCGTCGATCACCAATGACTGCGCAAAGTGCTGCTCCAACCAATGCTGCACACGCAGGATCTGCGCATCACCGTGGCTCTTGGGCAGCGACCACATCGCGTAGGCCGACTGCTCAGTGCGCCCAGCATCGATCAGCAAATACTTGCCACAGGTATGAGCCAGCTCCGGCGAACCGAAACGGCGGATCAGGTGCAGCATCAAATCCATTGCCGCCGTAGCGCCGCCGCAGGTGATCAGGCGATTGTCTTCGCAGAGGATCTGCCCCTCATCCAGGCTGACCTGGGCATACCGACGCCGGAAGAACCCGGCAAATGCCCAGTGAGTCGTCGCACGCAAGCCATGCAATAACCCGGTCTCGGCCAGCATGAAGGCCGCCGTGCACATCGAAGCCAACACAGCGCCCTGCCCATGCTGCTCACGCAACCAGGGGCCGTAGGCGGCGAACGTCGGCAGGGCTTCCTTGAGGGTAAAGAGAAACCCGGGAATCAGCACCAGATCGGTGTGCGCGATCTGCGCCAGTGAACCGTGCACCTGCAGGCATTGCCCACCCCATAGCGTCACCGGCTGGCCGTCCAGGGACGCGAGCGTCACCTCGAAGGGTGGGCTTTGCGCGAACAGATTGGCCGCACTGAGCATTTCCATGGCCAGGGTGGCACTGGCAGCGGAACACTGATCGGCCAGGAGCAAGGTGACGTGCATGTAAAAACTCCAGCTTGCACTTTTCGCATGTAATAAGTCATTTACGCATCTACCTTAGCCGATTCCGCCCCCGTACAGTGCGGCCATTGATCAACTGTCTGGCGTCTTTATGAATCTCTGGTTTCGATTACTGCACATGCTGTTGCGCCGCCCCTGGCGCAAACCGGTTCACGGCCTGGCCACCACGGTGGTGCGCATGCGCGTCTGGCCGCTGGACCTGGACCTGAACCGGCATGTCACCAATGGCCGGTATTTCACCCTGGCCGATGTGGCACGCATGGATTTTGTGCTGCGCACGGGCGCTTTTCGCGTGGCGCTGCGTCACAAGGCTATGCCGATAGTTGGCGATACCTGGGGCAAGTTCCGTCGGGAATTGAAGCTGTTCGAGGCATTCGACGTGCACACCCGCATTCTCGGCTGGGACCACAAGTGGAACCTGATGGAGCACCGCTTCGTCAGCAATGGGCGGGTGGTCGGCGTGGTGGTGATGCGCGGGCTGTTTCGCTCCGCCAAGGGCACCCTGCCCCCGGCTGAATTTATCCGCGAGCTGGGCTTGGACGACACTTCACCGCCGATGCCGCAATGGTTGTGCGACTGGGCACGCAGTTGCGATGAGATGAGTGCGCAATTGCGCGAGGAAGAGCAGGTTTAAAAACCCCGGCTAAGCCTCGCGTTTGAGCTTCAAATGCCGCGCATACCATGGCCGCTGCGGTACACGTTTGAACAGGCCCTTGAGCAGCTCTTCATCGGCACCGAAGGTAATGCGCAGGGCCAGCTTCATGATCTCCGGATCCATTTCCATCGAGCGCCCCTGCTGCAGCCCCGGCGTGGTGCTGCAGCCGTGGGTGTCCGGGCCCAGCCACGGGTCGCCTATTTCGACCCAGCGGCCTGGCGCGAACCAGGCCACGCCGTTGACTTCCAGTCGGCTCACCTCGCCTGGGTTGAAGCGCTCGTGGGCACGAAACCAGTCTTCAATGCGGTCATCGATCCAGCCGTGGAAATGCCAGAACACCGGGTTTACATGGGATGAAAACGGGTCGCCCAGAAAGTCGTTCTCCGGCGCATACCAACGTGCGGCAAAGTCTGCGGGGTCACGGGCGAAGGGTACCGGGGCGCCGTTGGACGGGTCGCGGGGCACCGAGGCCCAGCGCATATGCAGCCAATCGTGCAGGCCCAGTTCCATTTCCGAGCCCAGTTGGCCCAGGCTCAACTTGGCCAGGTAGCGCGGATCGCGGTACTGGGATTCCCACACCTGGAAGTTGCTGTGGTAGGTCTCGGCCGCCTTGATATCGCTGACCCACTGGGTGTAGTCGGCGTCATCCGGCGCCGACCAACAGGGCGGCAGCGCGAAACCGTCGTGGTTGTCGAAGTAGCGCACAAACCCCAGGCGATCGCGCTCCAACGGCGGTTGCGGCTCGGGGAATTGCGGCCAGGACGGCAAGTCCTGCATGGAGCGTGCGGTGCCGAGCATATGGCGGTGCATGAAAAAGAAGTCGATGCCCGAGCCATTGCGGTCCTTGCGCTTGCCGCGAGCGTCGCGCTCCTGGCCACGGGGCCCGGGCTGCCAGCCGATGCCGCGCAGGGCTTCGCGTTTTTCTTCGGAGAGCTTGTGCCACTGGTCGCGGGTGGCGTGCCACAGTTGGTGGAACAGCCGGTGCTCCGGAGAAATCAGCCAGGCCAGCAAGGTCGGGTTGAGGCCGATGCGCTGGCGGGCTTCGGGGAACAGTTGTTTGTGGGCGATAAAACGGTTGTCGCGTTCGGTCAGCGCCAGGGGCCGCTCAAGGTCGAGGATGTACCCGCTGAGGGTGGCGCTGCCGGCATTGCCGAAATCGGCCCAGACTTCATCCAGGGTCATCTTGAATTCATAGGCCGGCGCGCCGCCGGCTGAATCGCGGTCGATCAAGCGCCAATAAAGCACGGCGCTCTCGCCCGTCAGTAGGTCGCCCAAGACGCGGTAACGCGGCTCGCCGTCGGCGCGCAATTGCTCGGCGGTGTCCAGGTAACCGCGCAGGCCACGCCCACGGGGGGCGATGTCGAGCAGCAACTCCAGGCCTTGCAGCGGCAGGCCCGCAAGGCCGGCATCGCGGCCTTCCAGGCGCAGGCTCCAAACGCCCCGCAGGGTGTTCGCCAGGTGCTGGCCCTGGGTGTCGGCGAGGTCGACCGTGGCTTCGCCGGGGGTGATGGGAAACGCTTCTTCCCGTGTCAACTCGCGATGGGCATAAAAGGCCGCGGGCACGGCTGCACCAGTCAGCGCCAGGCCTGCGATGAACCCACGTCGAGAGATTGTCATTGGCTACCTTAGGAAACGGCTTGATCAGAGCTAGAACGTTTGCAGCCCGACGAAATTTACCGCCCTGCCCCCGCCACCTAAATTTCCCCCGCCATCGCTCGTTCCTCCCTGATAGCAAAGGCCTCAACTGACTGAGATGGCAATGACAAAATCACGTTCGAAAAAGGCGCTGTATATCGGCCTGCCGCTGGCCCTGGCTATCGGCGCCGGGGCGGGCTTGCTGGTCTGGGATCAGTGGTTCAAGGGCAACGCCGGCTACCCGCTGGAGGTGATCAAGCAGGCCAATGAAATGCAGGATCGCCTGTTGTCATTCGACAGCCACATCACCCTGCCCCTGGATTTCGGCACGGCGGGCAATGAGGCCGACAAGGATGGCAGCGGCCAGTTCGACCTGGCCAAGGCCGCCCGCGGGCGATTGTCGGGCGCCGCGCTGACGATATTCGGCTGGCCGGAAATCTGGAACGGCGCCAACGCCCCGCACAAGCCCACCGACGGTTTTGTCGAGGAGGCCCGCCACGAGCAGGAGGTGTGCTATAAGATCATCTCCGGCATGGTGCGTGACTTTCCCAACCAGGTGGGCATTGCCTACACCCCGGACGATATGCGCCGCCTGCACGGCGAAGGCAAGTTCGCGATCTTTATCAGCATGCTCAACGCCTACCCCCTGGGCAATGACCTGAACCAGCTGGACCTGTGGGCCGCACGCGGCATGCGCATGTTCGGCTTCAGCTACATCGGCAATAATGCCTGGTCCGACTCCTCGCGCCCGCTGCCGTTTTTCAATGACTCCACCGACGCCCTTGAGGGCTTGTCGCCTATCGGCCAGCAAGCGGTGCATCGCCTCAATGACCTGGGGGTGATCATCGACGTGTCGCAGATGTCGACCAAGGCCCTGGAACAGGTCGCGCAGTTGAGCCGCACGCCGATGGTGGCGTCCCACTCGGCGCCACGGGCGTCGGTGGACATCCCGCGCAACCTCAGTGACAAGGAACTGCAACTGATCAAAAACAGCGGCGGCGTGGTGCAAGTGGTGGGCTTTCCCGCCTACCTGCGGCCCTTGAGCCAGCCGACCCAAGACAAGCTCAACGTCCTGCGCGCACGCTTCGACCTGCCGCCACTGCCCAACCTGGCCATGGCCTTGATGCCCGGCGATGCAATCATTGCCGCCTGGCCCGAGCAACGTTTCGGCCAATACGCCAGCGCGCTGTACGGCATTCTCGAGGAAGAACCCAAGGCCACCCTCAAGGATCTGGGCGATGCCATCGACTACACCGTGCGCAAGATCGGCATCGATCATGTCGGCATTGCCTCGGACTTCAACGACGGCGGCGGCCTCCAGGGCTGGGAGAACGTCGGCGAGGTGCGCAACGTCACTGCCGAACTGATCCAGCGCGGCTACTCCGAAGCCGATATCGCCAAGCTGTGGGGAGGCAACTTCCTGCGGGTGTGGGACCAGGTACAAAAAGCCGCCAAGCCATTGGCCAATCGCTAACTACCATGAAGTAAGTCCATGACCGACCGCCGTACATTTCTCAAGCAGGCCGGCGTCTTTGCCGCGAGCCTGCCGCTGGGCACCGCGTTGCTGCCTCAGGCAGTGGCCGCCGTTACGAACGACCCATGGACGGGATTGAAACAGCTGTTCAACCAGGACCCGAGCTACCTGCACTTTTCCAACTTCCTGGTGGCCTCGCACCCAAGGCCCGTGCGCGAGGCCATCGAGCGCTACCGCCAGCAGATCGACCGCAACCCTGGCCTGGCCATGGACTGGGACCTGCAGGAAACCTGGAAGCGTGAGGGCCAGGTGCGCGAGTGGGCCGGCCGTTACCTGAACGCCAAACCGGCGCAGATCGCCCTCACCGGCAGCACATCCGAAGGGCTGGCGATGATCTATGGCGGGATCAAGGTGCGCGCCGACCAGGAAATCCTCACCACGGTGCATGAGCACTACGCCACCGCGTTCAGCCTGGATTTCAGGGTGCGCAAGGAGCGGACCCAGGTACGTAAAATACGCCTGTTCAACAACGCCCATCAGGTCTCGGCCGACGAGGTGCTGGGCAATATCCAGCGCAATATTCGCCCCAACACTCGCGTGCTGGGCATGACCTGGGTGCAGTCCGGCAGCGGCGTGAAATTGCCCATCGGTGAGATCGGCAAGCTGGTGGACGAACACAACCGCAACCGTGACGAGCCAGATCGCCTGCTCTATATCGTTGATGGCGTGCACGGCTTCGGCGTGGAAGACCTCGACTTCCCCGCTATGCACTGCGACTTCTTCATCGCCGGCACCCACAAGTGGATGTTCGGCCCGCGCGGCACCGGCCTGGTGTGCGCCCGCGAGACCGAAAACAAATACGTCACACCGATGATTCCGACCTTCTCCGAAGACAAGGACTTCGCCACGACCATGACGCCCGGTGGCTACCACGCCTTCGAACATCGCTGGGCCGCCGATGAAGCCTTCAAATTGCACCTGCAACTGGGCAAGGCGCCGGTGCAAGCGCGTATCCATGCCCTCAACACCGAACTCAAGGACCAACTGCTGGCCCACCCGCAGATCGAACTGGTCACGCCGCGCAGCCACGAGCTGTCAGCGGGTTTTACCTTTTTCCGAGTCAAGGATCAGGACAGCGATGCCGTCGCGGCCTACCTGATGAAAAACCGCGTGGTGGTGGACGCGGTGGACCGTGACGTTGGCCCGGTGATTCGCACCTCACCGGGCCTGCTTAACAACTCCGATGAGATCCAGCGCTTCATGACCCTGCTGAGCCAGCGGTTATGACCCCTTTTCCCTTTGAACGAGATGCCTCCATGATTTCATCCCAACTCAAACCCCTCACCGCACTGGCACTCACCGCCCTGTGCGGCGCGCTGCTGCCCGGCCTGGCCCAGGCCGCCGCCCCACAACCTGGCAAGGTGTTCAAAGACTGCAAGGACTGCCCGGAAATGGTGGTGCTGCCCGCCGGCACCTTCACCATGGGCACGCCCGAAGACGAAGTGGGCCGCGAGCCCGACGAAGGCCCGATGCATGAGGTGACCTTCGCCAAACCGTTCGCCATGAGCCGCTTCCATATCACCGCCGGCGAATGGGACAGCTACGTGCGCCAGACCGGAGTCAAGATTGCCAATGGCGACGACCGCCCCGGCCGCGAATGCATCGCCAGCAAGCCGCGTTACCCCCAGGGGCCACGTCAGCCGGCGGTGTGCATGGACATGGACGACATCAAGCAGTACGTGAGCTGGCTGTCGAAGAAGACCGGGCACACCTACCAGATGGTCAGCGAAGCCCAACGCGAATACGCCGCCCGCGCCGGCACCAGCGGCCCGTTCCCCTTCCCGTTCGATGAGGGCAAGGGCTACAGCATCGCCCAACACGCCAACACCTACGGCCCGGCGGACGGCTACAGCTATTCGTCGCCCGTGGGCAGCTACCCACCGAATGCCTTTGGCATGTATGACATGCACGGCAACGTGTATGAGCGGGTGGCTGATTGCGAGCATCCGAACTACGTCGGCGCGCCGACGGATGGCAGTGCCTGGGTTGAGCCCAACTGCGAGGCCTACCAGATTCGCGGCAATGACTGGGGCGAGGCGCCGGTGTTTTCACGCTCGGGCAATCGCAACAACATCTACCCGCAGACGCGCGGGGATTGGATCGGCTTTCGCGTAGTACGCGAGCTCTAACACCTTGTAGGAGCGAGCTTGCTCGCGAAAAACGTCAACGATTACGCGTGTTTCCTGAATAAACGCGGCGTCTGTGAGTTTTTCGCGAGCAAGCTCGCTCCTACAAGGTTCCAGCACGCATGTTCAGCCTTGTTTGGCCAACAGCTCCAAGCCTTCATGCAGCGCCGGGAACAGGCTGTTGTTGAAGTTGTTCCAGCGCAGCTCAAGGATGGTGTCCTCAGGCGAAATCTCGGTCTTGAGCACGTCGTGGAACACCTCTCCCGAATCGATGCCGTTATCCACGTAGTGGAATGACGCACCGGTCCAATACAACGGCTCGCACGCCTGCGTCGCTTTGCTCGCCCAGTCGGTGATTGCCTGCCCACGTGCGCCGTACAGCGCATTCCAAGTGGCGTACGCCCCACGGCGTTCGTACGGCGACTCGAGGCGGGTGATGCCCGGATGAATGTTCATGATGCGCCGCGCAAACGGCGCACCTGGGCGCACCAGTTCGTCGAGGATCACCAGCAAACCATCCAGCACCACGATGTCAGCCTTCAACTCCACCAAAGTGTCATGCAGGCGACGCTCGAAATCCTGCTTGCCGGCGACATGCTCGGCGCTGCCCCGTGGCAGGCGACGATAGGTTGACGGCACGCTCAGCAGCAGGTCATTGACCAACGTGCCCTGCACACGTAAATCCGCCGGATACAGCCACTGGCGACCCGGCTGGTAAGCAAAGCCATAGTCCGCCACCAACTGCTGATCACGCGGGTTTTGCTCATCGTCGTCATACACCACGCCCACCAGGTTGTAAGCCTCGCCCAGCGGCGTGTCGTTGAGCGAGCCCACCAGAAACTCCAGCACCGATTTCATATAGCGCTCGTGGTCTTTATAGGCCACCGGCTGCCCTGCCTTGTCGGCGGCGGCATTTCTCAGGGACCAGACATACACCAGGTTCTTTTTCGTCATGTGTTTCGCTCTCGCTCAAAGGGCCACGCACGGCATTGATGCACGTGCGCCTACAGAACAAGAACGAACCAGGCCCCGGGCAATTTATCGCCCACGGCCACCGCCCGGCACGCCGCGCTAAATAGTCACGCCACAGCTTCGTTTGTCATGGGTAAGGGTCTGTGTGCCCAGCCCCCTCTTTTTCACTTTCCGGGAAGTATTTATGACCGACCCCAAGCGCGGCGCCTTCAAAGGTTTGCTCGCATTGCTCAGGCCCTTTCGCACTATCGTGACGGTCTCCGTCGCCCTTGGCATGGCGGGTGGCCTGGCCATTACCTTGCTGCTGGCGACGATTAACACTGCGCTGCATTCGTCTACCGGCATGACGCACGGTGTGATTCTGACCTTCGCTGCGCTGTGTGCGCTTGCCCTGGTCAGCTCGATCGTCTCAGATATCGGCACCAACTACGTCGGCCAACGCATCATCGCCGCACTGCGCAAGGAGCTGGGAGAAAAGGTGCTGTCAGCACCTATCGAACAAATCGAACGCTACCGCACCCACAAACTGATTCCGGTGCTGACTCACGACGTCGACACCATCAGTGATTTCTCCTTTTCTTTCACCCCGCTGGCCATCGCCAGTACGGTGACTTTGGGCTGCCTGGGATACCTGGCGTACCTGTCGGTGCCGATGTTCCTGATGATGATCGTGGCGATTTTAATCGGCACGTCCGTGCAGTACGTCGCACGCTCTGCTGGGATCAAGGGTTTTGAAGCAGCTCGCGACCAGGAAGATGAGCTGCAACGCTACTACACCGCAATCGCTTCTGGCGCGAAGGAGTTGCGCATTCACAGGCCTCGCCGCTACCGGATGAATACCCATCGAATCCAGGCTACCGCTGATCGCATCAGCGATATCCAGGTTCGCTCGGTGAACATCTTCATTGTGGCCAAGACCTTCGGCTCCATGCTGTTCTTTGTGGTCATCGGCTTGGCGCTGGCGTTCCAGGCGTATAACCCAAACCCCGACCCGGCTGTGATTACCGGCTTTGTGCTGGTACTGCTGTATATGAAGGGACCGCTTGAACACGTGGTCACCGCCTTACCGATCGTCAGCCGCGCGCAGATCGCGTTCTCGCGCATCGCTGAATTGTCCGACCGCTTTTCGTCGCCCGAACCGCATTTGCTGCTCGAAGACAGCGAAGCACCAAAACCGGTGGTCCACAGCCTGGAACTGCGCGACGTAAGCTACAGCCCTCCACCCGTGGAAGGCAGCGAGCCGTTCCACCTGGGACCTGTCAACCTGAGCATCAAGCAAGGCGATATCGTGTTTATCGTCGGCGAGAACGGCTGCGGTAAAACGACGCTAATCAAGCTGCTACTGGGGCTTTATCAACCGCAGTCGGGCGAGATCCACCTTAACGGCGAGGCAGTGATCGCTCCTACCCGCGACGATTACCGCCAGTTGTTTACAACCGTGTTCGCCGACTATTACTTGTTTGATGACCTGGTTCAGGGCGGCGGGCAGCAATCGATGGACAGTGCGGCCCAATACCTGGAACGCCTGGAGATTGCGCACAAAGTGACCATCAAGGACGGCTCATTCAGCACTACCGACCTGTCCACAGGGCAACGCAAACGTCTCGCCTTGGTCAATGCCTGGCTGGAAGAGCGTCCGGTACTGGTGTTCGATGAGTGGGCTGCAGACCAGGATCCGGCTTTCCGGCGAATCTTCTACACAGAGCTGTTGCCGGATCTCAAGCGCTTGGGCAAGACCATCATCGTCATCAGCCACGACGATCGCTATTTCGATATCGCCGACCAACTGGTGCGTCTACGCGCGGGCAAAGTGGTGCCTGAAATGGAACCCGCTTGAATTTTTTTTCCGGTTTAATGAAGGAGGAACGTCCCATTAAAGTTAATGAGAACCAACCTCAATAAATACCTATAATCTGCTAACCAAAAATACAGAAGTGAACGCATCCATGTCAGTACGACTCGGTCTCAGCCCCCTGAGCAAAGCGCTGTCCATGCGACGGGCCATGAGCTTTAACTTGAAACCCTGTACGCTTGCCCTTGCGATCTCCCTGCCCATCGCCGGTTACGTACAAGCCCAAGAGATCGACGTCAACATTCCAGCCCAGCCACTGGGAGCGGCGCTGCAGGAGTTTGGCCGCCAGACCAATCTGCAGGTGCTCTACAGCCCGACGGATGTGCAAGGCAAAAGCAGCAATAGGGTAAAGGGCAAGCTGGCACCGACCCGGGCTATCGCCGCCCTGCTCCAGAACACCGGCATCAGTTATGGGCTGCAGGGCACTACCATCACCATTACGGCCAGTGCCAGTGAATCTTCCACGCTGGAATTGGGTGCAACCCAGGTTAGCGCCAACCAGTTGGGTACGGTGACTGAAGACTCAGGCTCCTATACGCCGGGCACTATCGCCACCGCTACGCGAATGGTACTGACCCCACGAGAAACACCTCAGTCGATCAGTGTTATCACACGCCAGCACATGGATGATTTTGCGCTGACCTCTATCGATGATGTGATGCGTCATACGCCAGGCGTCACTGTATCGAGGCTCGACAGCGAGCGGACCCAATACTTCGCACGTGGGTTTTCGATCGAAAACTTTCAATATGACGGCATCCCAACCCTGCGTAACGCGGCTTATTCGTCTGGCCAGACCCTGACGGACATGGCGATCTACGACCGTGTTGAAGTACTCAAGGGTGCCAATGGCTTGTTGTCCGGCGCCGGGGCCCCCGGGGCAACGCTCAACCTGATCCGTAAAAAGCCAACCAAGGACTTCAAGGCCAGCCTCGAATTGGGGGCGGGCAGCTGGGATAACTACCGTTCCCAGGTCGACGTCAGTGGGCCACTCACACAAAGCGGCAATATCCGCGGCCGTGCGGTGGCTGCTTATCAGGACAAGCACTCGTTCCTGGACCACTATGAACGCAAAACCAACGTGTATTTCGGCACGATTGAAGCCGATCTCAGTGAAGATACCCTGCTGACTGTCGGATTCGATTATCAGAACAGCGACCCATCCGGCGCAGGATGGGCAGGCAGCCGTCCGTTGTTTGACCGTAGCGGTAACCGCATCGACGTAAAGCGTTCGTTTAACAGCGCTGCCAAGTGGAGCAGTTGGGAGCAGTTCACCCAAAGCGCGTTCGCCACGCTGGAGCACCAATTTGCCAATGACTGGGTGGTCAAGGGCCAATACACCCATCAATTCAGTGGTTACGACGCACAGATGGGGTCGATCCAGACAGGCCCATTCGTAGCGACCGGCATGTCGACGCTTTATGCGAACAAATTCACCGGTGATACCCGCGCCGATTCCGGCGATATTTACGCCAGCGGCCCGTTCAGCTTGGGTGGTCGGGAACACGAACTCGTGGTGGGCGCCTCTGCGTCTAACTCCCACTGGAAGGGCAAAAACTACGCCAACCCGATTCACGCTAATGGACGAATCGTCGACTTCTGGAACTTCGACGGTGATTTCCCCAAACCCGACTGGGGCGCAGTGACCCAGAGGTTCGATGAAACCACCCGACAAACTGCCGGCTACGCGACTGCACGCTTGAACCTTACCGATGATTTTAAAGTGATCCTCGGCAGTCGCGTGGCCAATTATTGGCTGACAGGCACCAGCGACAGTACGGAAACCGGCAAACTGATTCCCTATGTCGGCGCCACTTACGACCTCAACGACAACTTTACCGCCTACGCCAACTACACCGAAATCTTCTACCCACAGACGGCGCGCGACCGGGACAACAAGGTACTGGAACCCGATGAAGGCAAGAACTACGAACTCGGTGTGAAAGGCGAGTTCTTCGACGGTGGGCTGAACACCAGCCTGGCCTATTTCGAAGTGCATGAATCCAACCGCGCGGAATCTGACACCGAATACAACGCCAACCCGACCAACCCAGCGATCAACGATGCCTCCAGAGGCATCAAAGCCAAGACCAAAGGTTTCGAAGCCGAGCTGTCCGGTGAGCTTGCACCTGGCTGGCAAGCCCAAGCGGGCTATACCCACAAGGTCATCCGGGACGAGCACGGTGATAAAGCGTCAACCCTGGAACCCCAGGACCAGATCAGCTTCTTTACCACGTACAAGCTCAGCGGCCCGCTGGACCGCTTGACCATCGGCGGCGGCGCTCGCTGGCAGGGTAAAACCTGGCAATCGGTCTACAACAACGCGAGATCTCGATCCGAAGACGTTCGCCAGGAAGCCTACTGGGTGGTCGACGCCATGGCCAAATACCAGTTCACCGACAAAGTCTCCACGACACTGAACGTCAACAACCTGTTCGACAAGCATTACCTCACCAACATTGGCTTCTTCAACACCGGCTATTACGGCGATCCGCGCAACGTCATGCTGACCACTCGCGTGGACTTCTGACTCCGGCGCTGCCGTTCGAGCAACCCAACCCCCGCTAATCGGCGTAATGCCGTTCAGTTAAGGCTTTTTGTAGGAGCGAGCTTGCTCGCGAAAAACTCACAGGCGCCGCGTTCAATCAGGAAACACGCGTTATCGTTGAGGTTCTTCGCGAGCAAGCTCGCTCCTACAAAGGGCGATATACGCTTAAGTGAACAGCATTACGCCAATCGGCGGGGGTTTTGTTTGGCCCCGCCAAACCTGGTCACTATCTGAGACTGCAAGAGAAACACCGGTACGAAGCCGGTGTTCCAAGCCCGAACGCCAGGCCTCACTTGCGTATGACGCGCTTTACCGCGGATACAAACGAAGCGATGAACTCAGGGTTGTGGACGATCTTGTCATGGGTCGTATCGATCACCACCGAAGCCTCAACCCCATGGCCAATGCCTGCTTCAAGCGCCGTGCCAATAACGTGGCGATCCACTTCGGACTTGCTTTGAGCGGCCCACCAACAGCTCACTGGCGCGGCAATGCTCACGTAGTCGGCCTCTTTCAATCGCTCATCCAGCGCAAGTTTCAAAGCCCATGAAACATCCAGCTCTCCACCTTGCTGCAACTCACTGCGCAGGCTGGTGAACGTCTCACCCAGGAACGCATCGGCCCACTCACAGAACATCGCCCACTGTTGATCAGCTGTGGCGCCGCCGTGCTCGACATCCCGCCAGGCATGGGCAATGGCCTGTGCAGCATCAGGGAACATCACCGCCAGCAATGCCACACGCCGGTCCACTAACGTATCGCTGATTGCCTCTGGCTCGGCAATGGGACTCAAGGATTTTTCCCTTTCCCAGAACGCCGTGACGCGCAAGGGTGGAGGCGCATCGATACACCCCACAAACGCGACTTCGGCGCCCTGCTCTTCCAGGACCGCCGCCACCTGCAACGCCAGATTGCCTCCCAGCGACCAACCTCCGAGGTAATACGGCCCCTGCGGCTGAGCCACCTGAAGCTGCCGGGCATATTCGTCGACCATCGCATCCCAGGTCGGCACTTCGCTCAACGGATCAACCAATGCACGGCAAATGACGCCGCGTACCGGCATCTCCAGGCGCAGCGCCATGCCAATGGCTTTATAGCAGTGTGCCGAACCGAAGCTTGGATGAAACAGGAACAATGACGGGACACCCTGATGGCCGTTCAGCTCAACAATCAGCGAATGATGAACCCCATCCGGTGCATCGCTTGCCAGAGCCCTGACGGTGGGGCGTGTCATCAGTTGGTTGACCGTGAGCACCAACCCGCAGTGAGCAGCCAGGCGTTCTTTCACCACCAGAAGCAGCAACGAGTGCCCACCCAGCTCGAAGAAGTTATCGTCAAGGCCCACACGCTCAACACCCAGCACTTGCTGCCAAACCTGCGCCACCTGTTGTTCCAGCGCTGTGAGCGGCGGCGCATAGTCGCGGTGCTCTGTACCCGCTTCAGGACGCGGCAGCGCCTTGCGCTCCAGTTTGCCGTTGGGGCTGAGCGGCATTTTCTCCAACAACACCCATTGGGCGGGCACCATAAAGGCCGGCAGGTGGATTGATAAATAGCCGCCAAGGGCTTCACGCCACTGAGGCACAGTCTCGTCAAGTACCACATACCCAACCAGTTGAGTGCCATCGAGCGCCACGACTGCCGCTTCACGTACCAGTTGATGTTCAAGCAGGCGTGCCTCTATCTCACCCAGCTCGATGCGCAGGCCACGCAGCTTGACTTGATGGTCGATACGCCCGGCGTATTCGATCACCCCATCAGGGCGGTAGCGCGCCAGGTCGCCGGTACGATACATCCGCTGCCCCACCCCGAAAGGGTTCGCGACAAAACGCTCGGCGGTCAACGCAGGCCGACGGTGATATCCGCGCGCCAGCCCTTTCCCCGCCAGGTATAACTCGCCGAGCACGCCGACGGGTACAGGCTCCAGGTTAGCGTCCAGTACATGGCAACCCAGGTTTGCGATGGGTTTGCCGATGGGCACGGCATCTTTGCCCTCATCGACACAGGTCCAGTGGGTGACGTCGATGGCCGCTTCCGTGGGGCCATAGAGGTTGTACAACCGGGTCTTGGGCAGCTTCGCAAATACCTGGGACTGCGCGTCGACGGGAAGTGCCTCACCGCTGCAAATGATGCGCTGTACACTGGTGCAACGCCCCACTTGGCCGTCCTGCAAGAAGGCTTGCAGCATCGACGGCACGAAGTGCAACGTCGTGACACGTTCGCGCACGATCAGGTCGACCAACTTTCTCGGATCCCGATGATCGTCGGGCAGCGCCACCACCAATCGGGCGCCGCTGAGCAAAGGCCAGAAAAACTCCCACACCGACACATCAAAGCTGAACGGTGTCTTCTGCAGCACGGTATCGCTGGCGTCCAATGCATAGGCTTGTTGCATCCAAAACAAGCGATTGGCCAGGGCTGAATGACTATTTCCCGCGCCTTTAGGCTTGCCGGTCGAACCCGAGGTGTAGATCACATAGGCAAGGTTTTCACCGCCGAGCGCCACGTCGGGGTTCACCTGGCTGTATGCACTCAGCCAGGCGTCATCAAGATCCAGGTCAATACGCACCACATTGTCGGCCGTCGGCAGATTCACGTGCGACTGGCTCAACAGCAGCTCTACCGCACTGTCCTCAAGCATGTAGGCCTGACGCTCCTGGGGATAGTGCGGGTCCACAGGCACATAGGCGCCCCCGGCCTTGAGGATGGCTATCAAGGCCACGACCATCTCAACGGAGCGCTCCATCGCCACGCCCACCAGACTATCGGGGCCGACACCGTAAGCGATCAAGGCATGGGCCAGGCGGTTTGCGCGATGATTCAAGGCCGCATAGGTCAATTGTTCTGTGCCAAACACCAGGGCAGGCCGGTCCGGAGTACGTTCGGCGTGCTCTTCAAAGCAATGATGCACCTGCTCGAGAGGGTAATCAGTGGCGGTCGCATTCCAGGCATCGACCATCTGCCAACGCTCTTGGGCATCCAGCAGTGCCAGCGAATTGATCGAAGCGTGCGGCGCCGCAATCATTTCATTCAATAGGCGCTGCCAGTGATGCGCCATGCGTTCGATGGTTGTGGCCTCGAACAGGTCGGTCGCATAGCCAAATGAAGCCTGGATACTCGAACCCTCCTCGCAGACATTCAAGCTGAGGTCGAACTGCGCCGTGCGGCTTTCCCACTCCAACCCTTCCAGTATGAGACTGGATGCCTGTGCCTCGCTGTCGCTGCCGGCCCCTCGGTTCTGATGATTGAACATCACTTGGAACAACGGGTTGTAACTCAAGCTACGCTCAGGACGCAGTGCTTCAACCAACTGTTCAAAGGGTAAGTCCTGATGCGCCTGGGCCTCGAGTACCCGCTGACGAGCCTGGCGCAACAGCGTCAGAACAGTGGTGTGCTCGTCGATATCGGCTTTCAACACCTGGGTATTGACGAAGAACCCGATCAGACGCTGCGTCTCCACCCGGTTACGGTTCGCGGTCGGCACACCTACACGGATATCCCGCTGCCCGCTGTAGCGATACAACAGCGCCTGGAAGGACGCGAGCAGCAACATGAAACTGGTCGCCCCCTCGCGCTGGGCCACAGTTCTGACACCCGCAGCCAGTGCGTCATCCAGTACCAGCTCCAGGGACGCGCCGCGATAGCTCTGTACAGCAGGACGCGGGCGATCCAACGGCAACTCCAGTACGGGTTGCTCACCACCGAGCAGCTTGAACCAGTATTCCAGTTGCCGCTCCTTCTCCCCTGCTTCCATCCAACTGCGCTGCCAGAGGGCGTAGTCTGCGTACTGGATCGGCAAGGCGGGCAAGTCAATCCCATGTCCATGGCTGAGAGCGGTATACGCCTGCACCACTTCTTGCACCATGACTTGCATCGAACCGCCGTCGGAGATGATGTGGTGCTGCACCAGCACCAACACGTGCTCCTCCTCGGCCAGGCGCAGCAATGTGATGCGTAACAGCGGGCCTTGTTCAAGATCGAAGGGCCGCGCAATCTCTTGTTCAATCCGCGCTTTGAGGTGGCCTTCATCGATCTCCTCAGGTGCCAGGACGATCGAAAATCCTGGCAGCACCGCCTGCTGCGTGACCTCACCGGCCCGTCGAAACCGCGTGCGCAAACTTTCGTGTCGCGCGATCAGGTACTCAAAACTCTTCTGTAGCGCGGCGATATCCAGGCGTCCCTTGAGTCGCAAGGCACTGGGAATATGATAAGCGGCACTGTGCGGGTCCAACTGCCAGAGGAACCACTGACGCTCCTGGGCGTACGAGAGCGGCAATGCAGCCGCTTCAAGCCGCACTTGCGGAATAGGCAGGTTCGCGGGGGAAACACCCTCCTGCAACATCCTCTGCAGATAAACCTTGCGCTGCTCCAGCCCCAGGCCGATAAAGCGCTTCATGATTTTCTGAGCCATCTGGCTATCCATTACACCTCCTCCATTTCGTCGAGGAGCGAATCCAGGAACGACAATTTTTCTGTACTGACACGGGTGCCCTTCCCCTGCAGGTGGTCTGCTAGCAGTTTGAACTGAGCATGCTGGAACAGCTCATGCACGCTGATCTTCACCCCCAATTCCAACTGAATGCGTGACATCACATTGATCACCAATAGCGAGTGCCCGCCCAGCTCAAAGAAATTGTCGTTGAGGCCTACCTGTTCGACGTCCAGCACGTCTTGCCAGATCCCTGCCAACTGTTTCTCAAGATCGCTTTGAGGTGCTACATACTCGCTCTGCGATACTTGGTTACCAGGCTCGGGCAACGCTTTGCGGTCCAGCTTTCCACTGGGGCTCAACGGCATGCTGGGTAGGCGCACGAAGTATTTGGGCACCATGTAGTCCGGCAGTTGTGCCTGCAGGGCGTCGCGCAGTGTCTGGTTGTGCTCGGGTTCGTCAGAGGCCGACGGCTGGGCAACGTAGTAGCCAACCAATTGGCCGCCGCCGCTGCCCGAGCGCAGAATCACTTCGGCGTGCGCCACTTGTGCCTGACGCAGCAGCAAGGCGCGCACTTCCTCCAGCTCCACACGGAAGCCGCGAATCTTGATCTGCTGATCCAGGCGTCCCAGGTACTCCAAGGCGCCATCATCCCCCCAGCGCACTCGGTCGCCTGTGCGGTACAAGCGCCCTCCCGCACTGCCGAATGGGTCGGCAATAAAACGCTCGGCCGAAAGCCCCGCACGCCCGAGGTAACCGCGAGCCAAGCCTTCTCCGCCAACGCACAATTCTCCGGCAACGCCGGCAGGCACCGGGTTCAGGTCACCGTCCAAGACCCGACAAACCACATTGCCCAAGGGCCGGCCGATCGGCGAACGCGCGCCGTCCTCCAAAGAGCATGCCCACCACGTTGCATTGATCGTCGTTTCAGTCGGGCCGTAACGGTTGTGCAGCTCAACGGCCGGAAGGGTCCGCAGGATCTGATTGCGCAGTTCAGCACTCAGCGCTTCGCCACCAGAGAACATTCGGCGCACATGCACGCACTGCGCAACACCCGGCGTGTCCATGAACAGCTGCAGCAACGAGGGGACGAAGTGCAACGTGGTTACGCCGAATGCCTGGATCAACTCCATCAGGCGCACCGGGTCCCGGTGTTCGCCCGGCGCCGCTATCACCAGCCGGCTGCCGCTGATCAATGGCCAGAAACACTCCCATACCGATACGTCAAAACTCATCGGGGCCTTTTGCAGCAACACATCGTCGGCCTGCAAATGGTAGGTTTCCTGCATCCACGCTAGACGTTGTGCCAATGCGTCATGTGTCACCCCCACCCCTTTAGGGTTGCCAGTGGTGCCTGAGGTGTAAATCACATACATCAGGTTCTGGCCGCTCACTGCAACCTGCGGATCGGCATCGCCGCCGGCACTCAACCAAGCTTGATCACCGTCCAGGCTCAGGCACTGCACGCCTTCAGCCGGCGGTAGGTCCAGGTCCGACTGAGTCAGCAGCCATTTAACGCCACTGTCCTTGAGCATGTAGGCGAGGCGTTCTTGCGGATAGTCCACGTCAAGCGGCACATACGCGCCGCCAGCTTTGAGAATCGCCAGCAAACCCGCCAGCATGTCGAACGAGCGCTCCAGCGCGATACCCACCAGCGAGTCAGGACCCACACCTTGTTTTATCAATCCGTGCGCGAGGCGGTTGGCGCGCCGGTTCAACGCATCGTAGGTCAATTGCTGGTCGTCAAAGATCGCTGCGATTGCCTTTGGCGTACGGCGTACTTGCTGCTCGAATTGGTGCTGGACAAGACTGTAAGAGCCGCTATTGACCCCTCCATTGCCTTGCGCCATCAGCGCCCGGTGCTCCGGCGCTGTCAATAGCGTCAATTGCGCCAGCGCCTCCTGCGGCCTGGCAACCATTGCCATGATCAGATGCAGTAAATGTTGGTGCAGGCGTTCAACCGTAGTCGCCGCAACTTGGCCAAGGTCATAGGTGTAGTGCAGGCTAAGCGTTTCACCGGAACCGACGGCAATCGACAAGGGGTAATGCGTCTGCTCGCGACTCTTCACCTCGCCGAACCGAACCCCCAGCGGGGCACCCTGCTCCAGGACCTCTGATACCGGATAGTTCTCAAACACCAGAATGGTGTCGAACAACGCCTCACCGCCCAATCCGGCCAGGCGCTGTAGCTCGAACAACGGCGTGTGCTCGTGCTCGCGCAATGCAAGATTCTGTCGCTGGACTTGCTGCATCCATTGCGCCGCGGTCATGTCTGGCCGAGGTGTTGCCACAACCGGCAGTGTATTGATGAATAAACCGACCTGCTGCTCCACGCCGCGCAGGTCCGCGGGACGTCCCGAGACGGTGGCACCGAAGGCCACGGTGTCCTGCCCAGTGTAGCGTTGCAACAGTAATAGCCAGGCCGATTGCACCAAGGTGTTGAGCGTAATCTTCTGCCCCTGGGCAAATGCTTTTAGCCTGGTCATCTGCGCCACTTCCAGCTCATGCGCGTACTCCCCAAGGCACGATGCAGTCTGCTCCTTGTTGCGCGGCAGTGCCTGGAACAACCGTGTCGGTTCGTCCAGATTGGCCAGTTGCGTCTTCCAGAAGGCTTCGCGCAGGGTTTTATCCTGGGACTGCACCCACTCGATGAAGTCGCGGTAGCGCGTGAGCTGAGCTTGCGGAGTCACGCCTGCGTAACGCTCCAGTACTTCGCCGAGCAGCTGGGAACTGCTCCAGCCATCCATCAAAATATGGTGGCTGGTGTAGATCAACTGACAACGCTGCGGCCCGGTGTGGGCCAGTGCGATACGCACCAGCGGCGGATGCTCCAGGTTGAAACCTTGTACGCGTTGCGCGTCGGCCAGACGGTCCAGCATTTGCTGCTGCCCGGCGCCCTCAGGACATTCGGTTTCAATAAACGGCAACTGCACGTGGCGATGCACGACTTGCAATGGATGCTCCAGGCCGCCCTGCCAGATAAAGCCAGTACGCAGGATGTCATGGTTATCCAACGCGGCCTGCCAGGCATCGCGAAAGCGCGGAACATCCAAGCCATCTACGTCCACGCGCATCTGGTTAACGTAATCACCCGCCTGCGGTTCATACAACGCGTGAAACAACATGCCTTGCTGCATGGGCGACAACGGATAGACGTCTTCGGCGCCCGCCAATTCGAACTGCTCCAGTTGCGCTTGAGTGAGCGCGGCCAGCGGGAAGTCGGACGGCGTCGCCCCCTGATGGGATGACAGGCAGCAATGCTCGATCAGTTGCTTGAGTTCTTGTGCATACGCGTCAGCCAACCGCTGCACAGTGGCTTCACTGAACATTTCACGGCTAAAGCTCCAACTCAGGTTCAGCTCACCGCCGTAGACCTGGCCGTTAATCTCCAGCCAGTTACCCAACTGGGCCTGTTCGCTTTGTTCAGGCCCAGCCTCCTCGCCCGTCGGAGTAAAAAAGGCCCCCGTGGCATCCTCTTCGAAGGTCCCGTCGAACTGGCCCAAGTAGTTGAACGTAATGCGCGGCTGTGCCAGCCCGCTCAACACCTGCCGAGCATGATTATCACCCAGGTAGCGCAGCGCGCCGAAGCCGATGCCTTTGTCCGGCACCGCGCGTAACTGCTCCTTGATCCCCTTGATCGAATCCGCAAGGTTCGCCGCCGGCGTCAACGCCAATGGGTACATACTGGTGAACCAGCCGACAGTGCGGGTCAGGTCCATATCGTCGAACAGATCTTCACGGCCATGGCCTTCCAATTTGACCAGTAGCGAATCACTGCCTGTCCAGCGGGTAATCACGCGGGACAAGGCGGTCAACAGCAAATCGTTGACCTGTGTGCGATACGCCGCTGGCGCCTCTTGCAAGAGACGACGGGTAAAGGACTGATCCAGGTGGGTGGTCACAGAAATTGCCAGCGCGTTATTCAGGCCACCCTGCGGGTTGTCGCATGGCAGACCGGCATCGGCGCCCTGCAATTGTGTTTGCCAGAATCGCAGCTCTTCCTGCAATGCCGGGCTCTGTGCATGGGCCTGCAAGCGTTTTGCCCAGGCCTGGGTTGAACTGGTCTTGGCCGGCAATGCAATTGCCTGCCCGCTTTGACGCTGGGTATAGGCGGTCTGCAGGTCCTCGAGCAGAATGCGCCACGAAACGCCGTCCACCACCAGGTGATGGATCACCAGCAATAGTCGTTGGGACGCATCCGGCAACTCAACCAGCACCGCACGCATCAACGGTCCTTGCGCCAAGTCCAGACTGCGTTGTGCCTCCCGGCCTAGAGACTCAAGCGCCCCAACAGTTTCCAAGTGCCTATGCCAGAGCAGATCGCCGTATGAGGCTACATCGCGATACTCAGCCTTCCAATGGCCCGATAACTGACTGAAGCTCAGGCGCAATGCGTCGTGATGCTCGATCAACGCCAACAACGCAGCGTTCAAGGTCGCTTCATCCAACCGTGTACCGGGGCGTAGCACCACGGACTGATTCCAGTGGTGACGTTCGGCAATGTCTTCCTGGAAAAAGTACTGATGAATCGGCAACAGCAGTGCTTCACCCGTGGCCAAGCCTTGCTCGATGATGAGCCCCTGCCCACCTGTCTGAGCGACGGCCGCCAGGCTCTGTACCGTTTGATGCTGGAACAGATCCTTGGGGGTGAAGCGAATACCGATCTGTCGGGCACGGCTGACCACCTGGATCGAGATGATCGAGTCGCCGCCCAACTCAAAGAAGTTGTCATTCAACCCCACACGCGGCAGGCGCAGTACATCGGCCCAGAGGCTGGCAATCTGCTGTTCCAACCCATTCTGTGGCGCCACATACACCTGCTGCAATTGGCTGGCATCCGGCTGTGGCAAGCCTTTGCGGTCGAGCTTGCCGTTGGGCGTCAGCGGCATTTGTGCCAGAAACATGAAATGCGCCGGCACCATGTAGTCCGGTAAGCGAGCCTTCAGTACACGACGCAAGGCATCACGGAACTCAACCTCGTTAGCTTGAGTGGCGGCAGGCACCACGTAGGCCACCAGTTGCTTTCCATTCGGCCCCTCTTGGGCGACCACTACGGTTTCGCCCACGCTGTCCTGTTCACGCAGACGCGCTTCGATCTCACCCAACTCAATACGGAAACCCCGGATCTTCACCTGATGGTCAACACGCCCCAGGTAATCCACCACGCCATCCGCACGCCCACGGGTCAGGTCGCCGCTGCGATACACGCGGCTGCCCGGTTTGCCGAACGGGTCCGGTACGAAACGCTCGGCAGTCAGTGCCGGACGCTCCAGGTAACCCCGGGCCACGCCCTCACCGCCCAGGTACAGCTCGCCGGCCACGCCGATGGGTTGCAGGTTCAGTTGCGCATCCAGCACGTAGCCACTGCGGTTGCCCAACAAGGTGCCGATGGGCGCGTAGACGGCGCCACATGGGTCGCCTTTACGGGCCTTCCACAGCAGCGGCGTAACCACGGTTTCGGTAGGCCCGTAGCCGTTGAACAGGTATTTGGGTTTCAGCGCGCGCCACGCCAGGTCATAGCTGGCTTGAGCAACGGCATCACCACCAAAGCAATACACCCGCACCGGCGGTGGGTTGCCGTCGCGCTCGGCGTGTTCGGCCAACTGTTGCAGGTACACCGGCGGGAACACCGCCATGGTCACGTTGTGGCGATGCATCTGCTCGTAGGTGTATTCCGGCAGCCATAGGCTGTCATCACGGATCAACACGCTGGCGCCGTTGATCAGCGGGTGCATCCAGCCTTCGTGGGAGCCGTCGAAGGCAAACGACATGAAGTGCAGTTCGCAATCGCTTGGTGAGGTTTCATAACGCTCGCCAGTGGCGATGATATGCGCCACCAACGGCCCGTGGGACACCGCCACGCCCTTGGGCAAGCCGGTGGAACCGGAGGTGTAGATCACGTAGGCGAGGTTGTCGCCATCCAGCGCCACATCCGGCGCTGTATCGCTGTAACCGGCCCATTCTTCGGTGCGATCAATGGCCAGGGTATCCAGGCCCTCGGGGACCGGCAGTTGCTGCAACGCACGGCTGTGGGTCAGCAGCAATTGCGCACGACTGTCTTGCATCATGTACAGCAGGCGATCACGTGGGTATTCGATATCCAGCGGCACATACACGCCACCGGCTTTCATCACCGCCAGGAACGCCACCATGCTCTCGGCACTGCGCGGCATGGCGATGGCCACCCGCACTTCCGGGCCGACGCCACGGGCAACCAGGGCATGGGCCAGGCGGTTGGCCTGGCGATCCAGCTCGCCATAAGTCAGGGTTTGCGCGTCGAATTTCACGGCAATTGCTGCCGGATTCTCGCGGGCACGGTCGGCCACGAGCTCGTGCACCAGGCGCTGGGCCGAAAAGCCTGAGTCGGTACGATTGCAAAGCTGCAGGATATGCTGCTGCTCGTCGACACCGAGCAGGTTCAACTGGCCAATCGTCTGCTGCTGATCGGTAACCAACGCCCGCAACAGGTTTTGCCAATGACGAGCCATGCGTTCGATGGTGGCAGCGTCAAACAGATCGGTGCTGTAACCCAGGGAGGCCCAAAGCCCGTCACGGCTGTCATGAGCATCCAAGTCCAGATCAAAGTGAGCCGTGCGGCTTTCCCAAGTGAGGTTTTCAAAACGCAGTTGCGTGAATGTCGGCGCATCGACGGTGGGTCTGTCGGCCTGGTAATTGAACATCACCTGAAACAGCGGGTTGAGGCTCAGGCTGCGCTCCGGTTGCAACGCCTCCACCAGTTGCTCGAACGGCAGGTCCTGATGAGCCTGGGCTTCCAAGGCGCGCAGACGTACCTGAGCCAGTAACTCGCGCACGGTGGTGTGCCCGTCAATGTCAGCCTTGAGCACTTGGGTATTGACGAAAAAGCCGATCAGACGCTCGGTCTCAACCCGGTTTCGATTGGCAATCGGCACGCCGACGCGGATGTCTTGCTGGCCGCTGTAACGATGCAAGAGGGCTTGGAAGGAAGCCAGCAGCAGCATGAACATCGTCACGCCTTCAGCCTGGGCCACCCCTTTAAGGTCTGCAGCGAGCGTGGCCGGCAGCAACACCTCCAAACGTGCACCACGATGGCTTTGCTGGGCCGGACGCTGATGATCGAACGGCAACTCAAGGACCGGCTGTTCACCGCCCAACAAGTCACGCCAATAGCTCAGTTGCCGCTGCTGTTCCCCGGCCTCCATCCAGTCGCGCTGCCATAGGGCGTAGTCGACGTACTGGATCGGCATTTGCGGCAGCTGCAGGTCCCGGCCTTGGCTGTAAGCGGCGTACAACTGCATCAGCTCCTCGACCATGACTTGCATCGACCAGCCATCGGAAACGATATGGTGCTGCACCAACACCAGTACATGTTCCTGCGCAGACAGGCGCAGCAAGGTCACGCGCAACATCGGCCCCTGCTGTAAATTGAACAGCCGTGCGATCTCCGCTTCGACCCGCATTTGCACATCGGCCTCTTCCACCTCGGCCAACACGATAGAGACAGGGGCGCACGCTTGAATGACCTGCACGGCCCCCTCGTCCGTCTGCTGCACATGTGTGCGCAAGCTTTCGTGGCGTGCCACCAGGGCATCAAAACTGCGCTGCAAGGCAGCAATATCGAGTTGGCCGTGCAGGCGCAATGCGCTGGGGATATGGTAAGCAGCGCTGTCAGGGTCCAGTTGCCACAGGAACCATTGGCGCTCCTGGGCATATGACAATCGCAACGGCTGATCACGATTGGCCACTCGCATCGGCGGCGCCGACGGCGCTGCGTGCGCCGTGTCAGCCACCACGCTGGCCACAAAGCCTTGCAGACGCGGCTGCTCGAACAGGCTGCGCAGCGGCACATCACGCCCAAACAACTGACGCAACTGCGAGATGACTTGCATCGCCAGCAACGAATGCCCACCCATTTCAAAGAAATGGTCCGTCAACCCCACTCGCTCGACGCCCAGAATCTTGGCCCACACGGCCGCCACTTGCTGTTCCAGCGCAGTCACCGGTGCGACCCATGCCTGCTGTAACTGGCTGACATCCGGTTTGGGCAGGGCTTGGCGGTCGAGCTTGCCGTTGGGGTTGAGCGGCATGTATTCCAGGAACATCAGATGCGCTGGCACCATATAATCAGGCAGTTGCTCGCGTAGCACGCGTTTAAGTGCGTCGGCGTCTTGGGGGTCGGCCACCAAATAGGCAACCAGCTGGTTATCGGCCGCCAGAACCAGGGCTTCACGCACGCCCTTTTGGGTTTGCAATAGCGCTTCGATCTCTCCAAGCTCGATGCGAAAACCGCGAACTTTTACTTGGTGGTCTACCCGGCCTACATACTCGATAACACCGTCAGCGCGGTAACGCGCCAGGTCGCCGGTGCGATACAGACGAGCGCCGCCGCCACCCAATGGGTTAGGCACAAAGCGTTCGGCGGTCAGCGACGGGCGGTTCAGGTAAGCACGGGCCAGGCCGCATTGGCTGGCGATATACAACTCACCCACTGCACCCAGTGGCGCCAGGTTCAGGTCGCGGTCCAACACATACAACCCACGGCCCGGCAGCGAGCGGCCAATCGGACTGGCTGTGCCAACGATGTCTTCACCCGTCGTACAGTCCAGTACGCTTGAGACCACGGTGGCCTCGGTCGGGCCGTAGGTGTTGAGCAGCCGTACATGCCCCAGACCAGCTTTCAACCATTGAGCCGGGCCTTCCAGCGGCATCGCTTCGCCACCAATATGGACCTGACGCAGCGCGCCATACGAACGTGGCCCCGCCGCCAGGCAGTCAAGCAGGAACAAGTTCCAATAGGCTGTCGGTAAGTCTGCCAGGGTAATGCCCTGAGCGATGATTTCAGCATACAGCCGTGCGCTGTCCCACAATTGGGCGCCACGCAAGACGACGGTGGCCCCATGGGTCAATGCCGGGTAAAGCTGCTCGACGAAGCCATCGAAGTTCAGGGTCGAGAATTGCAGCACGCGATCATCAGGCACCAGACGGGAATAATCGGCGGCGATGCTGGAAAACTCAGTCAGCGCCGCATGATTGATCGCCACGCCCTTGGGTTTGCCGGTGGAGCCGGATGTGTAAATCACATAGGCGAGGTTCAGTGGGTCCACTGTCACCTGCGGGTCATTTTGCGCACAGCGTTGCAACGCCTCTTCGGCGCGATCTATGTCCAACCGTGCAACATCACCAGGCAACGCCAGCTGCTGCGTGGAGTGGCTCAGCACCAAACGTACATCACTGTCTTGCAGCATGTGCAAAAGGCGCTCGCGTGGGTATTGCGGATCGAGTGGCACATACGCACCACCGGCCTTGAGGACCGCGAACAGGCTAATGATCATGGCAAACGAGCGCTCTACCGCGACCCCAACCATCACCTCGGGGCCGACGCCCTTGCCGATGAGGTAGTGGGCCAACTGGTTGGCCTGGCGATTCAACTGGGCGTAGGTAAGCGACTGATCGTCAAGGCAGAGCGCGACGGCCTGCGGCCGCTGCTGCGCCTGCACTTCAAACAAGCTATGAACACAGCTTGCAACTTCTGACGCGGCGGCGCTGTTGTTCCAGTCGCCCAACAGTTGCCGCTGCTCTTGACTGGCCAGCATCACCAGCTGGTCGATACGCTGCTGCCCAGCATTGGCGAGCGTATGCAGGAGGGTTTGCCAGTGCAGCGCCATGCGTTCGACGGTGGCCGGTTCAAACAGGTCGGTGGCGTAAGTCCATGAGGCGCAGAGTTTTTGATCGACTTCCTCGGTGTCCAGGCTGAGGTCGAACTGCGTACTCTGCTCTTGGAACGACAGCGCCTGCACGGCCAGGCCCGGCAATAGATGCCCGCCACTGGATGCGCGCCCCTGGACCTGGTGATTGAACATCACTTGGAATAAGGGGTTATGGCTCAGGCTGCGCTCAGGTTGCAATGCCTCCACCAGTTGTTCGAACGGCAGGTCCTGGTGGTTCTGAGCCTCCAGCGAACGCTGTTTGACCTGGGCCAGCAACTGACTGAACGTCATCTGCCCATCCATATCAGCCTTGATCACCTGGGTATTGACGAAGAAGCCGATCAGGCCCTCAGTCTCGCCACGGTTTCGGTTGGCGTTAGGCACACCCACACGGATATCGGATTGACCGCTGTAGCGATACAGCAAGGTTTGGAACGAAGCCAGCAACAGCATGAACAGGGTGACGCCCTCGCGTTGCGCCAAGGCCTTGAGGCTGGCGGCCAATGCAGGCTCCAGCACAACATCATGGCGTGCGCCCCGGTAACTCTGCCGGGCTGGGCGCGGATGATCCAAAGGCAACTCCAGCACCGGTTGCGCGCCACCCAACTGTTGGCACCAATAAGCAAGCTGACGCGCTTTCTCTCCGGCTTCCATCCAGCTGCGCTGCCACAGGGCATAGTCGGCATACTGGATCGACAACGGCGCCAACTGACACTCAAGGCCTTGGCTGAAAGCAGCGTAGAACTGCATCAGTTCTTGCACCATGATCCCCATTGACCAGCCATCCGAGACAATGTGGTGCTGCACCAGCACCAGCACATGTTCGCGTTCGCTCAGGTGCAACAGGCTCAGCCGCAATAACGGACCGTGCCGCAAATCGAATGGCCGCATAATTTCTGCCTGCACATTGGCCTGCAACTGCGCTTCGTTCACAGCGCGCTCAGCCATCTCTATGTGCGCATGTTCCAGTACCACTTGGGAGCGGCTTTCGCCGTCCAGATTCAAGCGCGTACGCAAGCTTTCGTGGCGCGCCAGCAAGCTGTCGAAACTGCGCTGCAACGCCTGCTTGTCCAAACTGCCGCTGAGGCGCAATACGCCAGGAATATGGTAAGCAGTGCTTTCTGGGTCCAGTTGCCAGAGAAACCACTGGCGCTCCTGGGCATAGGACAGCGGCGTAGCCTGGCCGGCCTCGCGCACCGAGGCAATCGGCAGCTGAGCGAAACTCATGCCCCGGGTTTGCAGGCGCTGATAAAACTGCTGGCGCTGCTCCAGAGGCAAGCGAAGAAAGCGCGACACCAGGTCGATATTTGGGTTGGAAAGCATGGTTCAAATCGCCTCTAGTTCGCTCAAAAAGTCACGAAGATCATCAAAGTCTTCCGCGGTGCCGGCGCGGAAAGTGGCAGCAGCCTGGACATAGGCGCGCAAGGAATCGGTCTGGAACACTTCCACCAGCGGCACTTCCAAGCCCAGCTCGGCCTGGACGCGGGACGTGATCTGGATAGCCAACAAAGAGTGGCCGCCGATTTCGAAGAAGTTGTCGTTCAGGCCCACTTGCGGCAGGTGCAGGATGTCGGCCCAGATCGCGGCAATCTGCTGTTCAAGCTCGGTTTGCGGCGCCACGTAGTGTTGTTGCAGTTGGCTTGCGTCCGGCTCGGGCAGGCTACGGCGGTCGAGCTTGCCGTTGGGCGTGAGTGGCATCTGCGCCAGGAACACGAAGTACGCTGGCACCATGTAATCCGGCAGGCGTGTTTTCAGAGCGCGGCGCAGGGCGTCGCGCCATACGGCTTCGTCACCCACCGACTCTACCGGTACAACATAAGCCACCAATTGCTTACCGGTCGGGCCGTCCTGAGCCACCACCACGGTTTCACCGACATTGTCCTGTTCACGCAAACGCGCCTCGATTTCCCCCAGTTCGATACGGAAGCCCCGGACCTTCACCTGATGGTCAACACGCCCCAGGTAATCCACCACGCCATCCGCACGCCCACGCGTCAGGTCGCCGCTGCGATACACGCGACTGCCCGGCTTGCCGAACGGGTCCGGTACGAAACGCTCGGCAGTCAGTGCCGGACGCTCCAGGTAACCCCGGGCCACGCCCTCACCGCCCAGGTACAGCTCGCCGGCCACGCCGATGGGTTGCAGGTTCAGTTGCGCATCCAGCACGTAGCCACTGCGGTTGCCCAACAAGGTGCCGATGGGCGCATAGACAGCGCCGCAGGGGTCGCCTTTACGGGCCTTCCACAGCAGCGGCGTAACCACGGTTTCGGTAGGGCCGTAGCCGTTGAACAGGTATTTGGGTTTCAGCGCGCGCCACGCCAGGTCATAGCTGGCTTGAGCAACGGCATCACCACCGAAGCAATACACCCGCACCGGCGGTGGGTTGCCGTCGCGCTCGGCGTGTTCGGCCAACTGTTGCAGGTACACCGGCGGGAACACCGCCATGGTCACGTTGTGGCGATGCATCTGCTCGTAGGTGTATTCCGGCAGCCATAGGCTGTCATCACGGATCAACACGCTGGCGCCGTTGATCAGCGGGTGCATCCAGCCTTCGTGGGAGCCGTCGAAGGCAAACGACATGAAGTGCAGTTCGCAATCGCTTGGTGAGGTTTCATAACGCTCGCCAGTGGCGATGATATGCGCCACCAACGGCCCGTGGGACACCGCCACGCCCTTGGGCAAGCCGGTGGAACCGGAGGTGTAGATCACGTAGGCGAGGTTGTCACCGTCCAGCGCCACATTCGGCGCTGTATCGCTGTAACCGGCCCATTCTTCGGTGCGATCAATCGCCAGGGTATCCAGGCCCTCAGGGACCGGCAGTTGCTGCAACGCACGGCTGTGGGTCAGCAGCAATTGCGCACGACTGTCTTGCATCATGTACAGCAGGCGATCACGTGGGTATTCGATATCCAGCGGCACATACACGCCACCGGCTTTCATCACCGCCAGGAACGCCACCATGCTCTCGGCACTGCGCGGCATCGCGATGGCCACCCGCACTTCCGGGCCGACGCCACGGGCAACCAGGGCATGGGCCAGGCGGTTGGCCTGGCGATCCAGCTCGCCATAAGTCAGGGTTTGCGCGTCGAATTTCACGGCAATTGCTGCCGGATTCTCGCGGGCACGGTCGGCCACGAGCTCGTGCACCAGGCGCTGGGCCGAAAAGCCTGAGTCGGTACGATTGCAAAGCTGCAGAATGTGCTGTTGCTCGTCAGCACCGAGCAAGTTTAACTGGCCAATTGTCTGCTGCTGATCAGCAATCATTGCCTGCAACAGGTTTTGCCAGTGCAGTGCCATGCGTTCGATGGTGGCGGCATCAAACAAGTCTGTGGCGTAGCTCAGGGAAGCATTCAACTGGTCCTCGGACTCCTCAATATCCAGGGTCAGGTCGAATTGCGCTAGCGCTTCATCCCAGCTCACCGGGCTCATGTGCAACTGCGCCAAGCGCTGCAAATGGCGGCCGGACAGGCTGATATGGTGGTTGAACGCCACCTGGAACAATGGGCTCAGGCTGAGGCTGCGTTCAGGTTGCAGGGCCTGCACCAGTTGCTCGAACGGCAGATCCTGATGGGCCTGGGCCTCCAACGCGCGCTGCTTGACCTGTGCGAGCACTTGGCGAACGGTGGCATGCCCGTCGATATCCACCTTGAGTACTTGGGTGTTGACGAAAAAGCCAAGCAGGCGTTCGGTCTCGACACGGTTGCGATTGGCGATCGGCACGCCGACACGGATGTCCTGCTGGCCGCTGTAGCGATGCAGCAAGACTTGATAGGACGCCAGCAACAGCATGAACAGCGTGACGCCTTCGCACCGGGCCAGGTGCTTGAGGCTATCGACCAACGGCGTCGGCAGCGCGATATTCAAACGTGCGCCGCGATGGGTCGGCACGGCTGGACGCTGGTGATCAAACGGCAACTCCAATACTGGCTGCTCACCGCCGAGCAGATCGCGCCAGTAATCGAGTTGACGAGCCTTTTCCCCAGCCTCCATCCAGTTGCGTTGCCACATCGCGTAGTCGGCATATTGGAAAGGCAGCGGCGGCAGGTCCAACGCCTGACCTTGGCTGAACGCGGCGTAGAGTTGCACCAGTTCGTCGACCATTATTTGCATCGACCAGCCGTCAGAGATGACGTGATGCTGCACCAACACCAACACGTGTTCCTCTGGAGCCAAACGCAACAGGCTGATGCGCATCAGCGGGCCCTGGCGTAGATCGAATGGCTGGGTGATCAACGCTTCGACCATCGCCTTCAACCCTGCCTGATCGGCGTCCATTGAGGCTATCGGAATGCGTGCCTGCGGGCTGATGACTTGTACCGTGCCCTCGGCGGCCTGATGCAGATGAGTACGCAGGCTTTCATGACGCATCACCAGCGTATCGAAGGCGCGCTGCAAGGCGGCCTTGTCCAGGTGCCCGGTGAGGCGCAGAGTGCTCGGCACATGATAGGCGGCGCTCGCCGGGTCCAGTTGCCACAGGAACCATTGACGCTCCTGGGCATAGGACAACAGCAAGGGCTGGTCACGCGATACCGCCGTCATCTTGGGTGCCGAGTCACTCTCGTAGCCCAGGGCAGTAACGAAATCCGCCAGCAACGGCTGCTCGAACAACGTCTTGAGCGCCACCTCGATACCCAAGCCATGGCGCACGCGGGACACAACCTGCGTCGCCAACAGCGAGTGTCCGCCCATTTCGAAGAAGTGATCACTGAGACCAACCCGCTCGCAACCCAGTACCTGCGCCCAGATCGCAGCGACTTGCTTTTCCACGACACTCACCGGTGCAATCCAGTGGGCCAGTGGCTGGCTGACATCGTGCTTGGGCAGTGCAGCGCGGTCCAGTTTGCCGTTGGGGCTCAGGGGCAACCGATCGAGCAATACCAGATGCGCGGGCACCATGTAGTCCGGCAATTCCTTGCGAAGGCGAGTCTTTAGCTGTTCACGCAAGGCGCCCCACGCTGGTTCGGACAGCGTCTGTTTCGCCACAATGTAGCCCACCAACTGGTTATCAGCGGCGATCACCAAGGCTTCGCGCACACTGGCCTGGGCCAGTAGTCGCGCTTCAATTTCGCCTAATTCAATACGGAAACCACGCACTTTCACCTGGTGGTCGATGCGCCCCACGTACTCGATCATGCCATCGGCGCGGTAGCGTGCCAGGTCGCCGGTGCGGTAAAGGCGCCCCGCCCCGCCGGTGCAGAATGGATCGGGGATGAAACGGTGCGCCGTCAGGTCGGGGCGATTGAAATAGCCGCGCGCGAGCAACGGCCCACCGATCACCAGTTCGCCCGCGACCCCCACCGGCACCGGATTGAGGTTGGCGTCCAGCAGGTAGATGGCGCGCCCATCAAGCACCCGCCCGATAGGCATCATCGACGGCAAGGCTTCACGCCCTTCCACGTAGGTTGCGCAATCAAGCGCGGTGACGGTCACCGTCGCCTCAGTCGGACCATAAGTGTTGAGCAGCCGCACAGGCTGCAAGCCTGCTTCGCGCCAAGCATTCAGCCCTTCCGGTGGCATCGCTTCGCCACCAATGTGCAATTGGCGCAAGCGCCCGTAATCGCGCGGGCCCCGCTCGGCAAAATCGCGCACCAGTTGCAACCAGTAGGCGGTGGTCAGGTCGACCACGGAAATGTCGTGGTCAAGCAGCTGCTGGTAGAAGGTGTCGCTGTCCCATAGCTCGCCGCCACGTACCACTACAGCTGCACCACAGCACAAGGCCGGGTACAACTGCTCGACGAAACCGTCGAAATTGAAGGTGCCAAATTGCAGCACACGATCATGAGGCGCCAGTGCAAACAACTCACTGAACACTTCCACATGCCGTGCCAGGGAAGCATGGTCGATACCCACACCTTTGGGCCGGCCGGTAGAGCCTGAGGTGAACATCACATAGGCCAGGTTGCCGGGCTGGGCACGCGGCGACGGATTTTGCGCGCTGTAGTCAGCAAGCCAGCCGGGCGCGTCGATCAGGCAAACCAGCGCCAGGTTGTCGGTGATCGGTAACCCTTCGACCAGTGGCTGCTGGGTCAGCAGCAGTTTCAGGCCGCTGTCCTCGATCATGCATTGCAGGCGATCGGCCGGGTATTTCGGATCCAGTGGCACATAGGCGCCGCCGGCCTTGAGCACCGCCAGCAGGCCTATAATCATTTCCAGGGAACGGTCCACCGCGACACCCACTAAGCTGTCGGCTGCGACGCCCAAATCGATCAGCCGATGAGCGAGGCGATTGCTGCGCATGTTGAGCTGGGCGTACGTCATGCGTCGCTGATCAAGGATCAGCGCGACGTTATCCGGATAAAGCTGCGCCTGTTGCTCGAAGCGCTGTAACACGCTGGCCTGTGCCGGTTGAGCGACGTGACGCGGATTCCAGTCATGGACCACACGCAGATGTTCATGGGCAAGCAGCAAAGGGATAGCGCCGAGGGCTTGCTGAGGGGAGTCGACAAACTGCTGCAACAGACCTTGCAGGTACGCCGCGATGTGTTGCACCGCATCGGTGGCAAAATCCGCGCACAGGTACTCCACGTGCAGGTTCAAGCGCTGGCCGCCATGTACGGTAAGAGTCAGTGGGTAGTTGGTACGTTCCTGATGGCTGACGCCGCTGAAGCGTAGCCCGCCCTCGTGCGACTGCTGCAGACTCTTGGCCACCGGAAAGTTTTCGAACACAACCAAGGTATCGAACAGCGCTTCACCGGCCGAACCCGCCCAGCGCTGGATATCAAACAGCGGTGTGTGCTCATGCTCGCGCATTTGCAGGTTAAGCGCCTGTATCGTGCTCACCCAGTCGATGACACTCTGCGCCGGATTGGCCGCCGCGATCAGCGGCAAGGTGTTGATGAACAGGCCGACCTGCTGCTCGACGCCCACCGACTGCGCCGGCCGCCCCGATACCGTCACCCCGCAGGCCACGCTGGCCTGGCCGGTATAGCGTTGCAGCAACAATAACCACGCTGATTGCACGAGCGTGTTGAGCGTTACTTGATGAGTTCGGGCGAAGGCGACCATGCGTCGGGTCTGTTCCTCATCCAGTTCGCAGTGAACTTCCCCATATTCACCGGCACTCTGCACTGCGGTCCTGGTCACGCTGCGCGCAAGGTGCGTCGGTTCGTCCAGCTGCTCCAAGCGTTGACGCCAGAACCTCTCCCCCGCCATCGGGTCCTGTTGCTGCAACCAGGCAATGTGCTGGGAAAACGCCGCGCCAACCGGCGGCAAGGTCTGGCCCTTGCAGGCTTGCAGTACCTCGTTGAGCACCAGCGCGTTACTCCAGCCGTCCATCAAGATGTGGTGGCTTGTGTAAATCAGGTGCCAACGATCTTCGGCGCTACGAACCAGTGCCACCCGCAATAATGGCGGCCGGGCCAGTTCGAAGCCTTGGCGGTGATGTTCGGTGGCCAGGCTATCCAATGCTGCGCCAAGGTCTTCACGCCCGCGCCAGTCGTATTCGGTAAACGGCAGGCTGACCTGACGATACACCACTTGCAGGGCCTGCCCCTGGTCGTCCTGCCACACAAATGCAGTGCGCAACATGTCATGCCGCGCCAGTACCTGCGCCCAGGCGCTCTGGAACTGCGCCACATCGATACCCTGCACATCGGCGCGCAGTTGACCGACGTAGATATCACCCTCGCCCTGCCGATAGAGGCTATGGAACAACATGCCCTGCTGCATCGGCGAGAGCGGATACAGGTCTTGCACCTGGCGTGCGGGCAGCGCCAGCTCGTCCAATTGCTGTTGGGTCAGTCGGGCCAAGGCTACATCGGCCGGAGTGAGAGCGCCTTGTTGCGGGTCGATGCAATGCGCAATCAATGCCAGCAGCTCTTGCCGATAATCATCCGCCAGCCGCTGAACAGTCGCCGCCTCGAACATCTCTCGACTGAACCCCCATTGCAGCGACAGCTCACCGCCATAGACCTGTCCTTCCACCGTCAACCAGTTGGCCAGCGGTGCCTCTGGATCCTGGGCCTGGCCACTGCCCTGGCTGGCCGGCACGAACAGTGCCGATTCGTTGAACTGGCGGTCGAACTGGCCCAGGTAGTTGAACGTGATGCGCGGCGCGGCCAGGGTCGACAACGCTTCGCGGGTGTCAGGCGTGCCGAGGTAACGTAACAGGCCGTAGCCAATGCCTTTGTTCGGTACGGCGCGCAGTTGCTCCTTCACCGACTTGATCGCCGCCGACAGTTCGCCTTCGGCGTGCAGGCGCACCGGGTACAAGCTGGTGAACCAGCCGACGGTGCGGCTCAGGTCGATATCGTCGAACAGGTCTTCACGGCCGTGACCTTCCAGCTGGATTAGCGCAGCCGGTTGCTCGCTCCAACGGCTGATCACCCGCGCCAGGGCGGTCAGCAACAGGTCATTGACCTGGGTGCGATAGGCCGCTGGTGCGTCTTGCAGCAAGCGGCGGGTTTGCTCGGCATCGAGGCGCGTTTCCAGCTTGGCGCCCAGGCGGTTTTGCAGGCCGCTTTCGGGGTGATCACACGGCAGTTCCGCGTCGACGGACTGAGCTTGCCAGTACGGCAGTTGCTCATCGAGGGTCTGCGCGTGGCTGTGCAACTGTTGCGCCCAGTGCTGGTAGGCACTGGTTTTCGCCGGCAGTGCCTGTTCGCGGTAGGCCTGTTGCAGGTCTTCAAGCAGGATGCGCCAGGACACGCCATCCACCACCAGATGATGGATCACCAGCAGCACACGCTGGCTGCCATCGGCCATGCTCATCAACACGGCGCGCAACAGTGGGCCTTGGGCAAGGTCAAGGCTGCGCTGGGCTTCATCACACAGCGCCGTCAACTCGGCGTCGGTGCTGGCCTGGCATTGCCACAACAGCGGTTCGCTGACGTAGGCGGCATGGCTCTGCTGCCAGCCGTCAGCCTGCTGCACAAAACGCAGGCGCAAGGCGTCGTGATGCTGGATCAATCGCGCCAGCGCTGCTTCCAGGCGTGCCGGCTCAAGCATCTCGCCGGGTACCAGCAACAAGGATTGATTCCAGTAATGCCGCGCCGGGATCGGCTGGTCGAAAAAGCTGTGCTGCACGGGCGTCAGCATGACCGCGCCGCTGACCGGGCCCTGGTCGATCAGGCTGACCTGCTCGAAGCTGGCCGCCAGCGCCAGGCTGCGGATGCTCTGGTACTGGAACAGGTCACGCGGGCTCAGGCGAATGCCGGCCTGACGGGCGCGGCTGACCACCTGGATGGAGATGATCGAATCGCCGCCCAGTTCGAAGAAGTTATCGTCCTGGCCGACCTGCTCAACGCCCAGCACATCGCTCCAGATGGCGGCCAGGGCTGTTTGCAGGTCGCCTTGTGGCGCCACAAACGCCTGTTGCAATGCCGCGTCCGGCACTGGCAACGCCTTGCGGTCGAGCTTGCCGTTGGCGGTCACCGGCAGCTTGGGCAGCGCAATGAAATGCGTCGGCACCATGTATTCCGGCAAGCTGCTAAGCAACCAGGCCTTGAGGTCCGTTGGCGCCTCGCCTGCGTGCACCAGATAGGCGACCAACTGCTTGCCGCCATGTACCAGCACCACGGCTTCGCGCACGTGTGGATGCTGCATCAGGCGTGCTTCGATTTCGCCCAGCTCGATACGCAAGCCACGCAACTTGACCTGATGATCGAGACGGCCAAGGTATTCGATCACCCCATCGGCACGTTGGCGCACGCGGTCACCGGTGCGATACAGGCGTTCGCCCGTCACGAACGGGCTAGACACAAAACGTTCGGCGGTCAACGCCGGGCGTCGGTGGTAACTGCGCGCCAGACCAACGCCGCCCAGGTAGAGTTCGCCGCTGACGCCAGCCGGCACCGGGTTGAGTTGCGCGTCCAGCACGTAGGTGCCGAGGTTGGCGATCGGGCGGCCGATGGGCACGCTGTCGGCGCCTTCGTCGATGCAGGTCCAGTGCGTGACGTCGATGGCCGCCTCGGTCGGGCCATAGAGGTTGTACAGCGCCGCAGTCGGCAACTTGGCGAACACTTGCTGTTGCGCATCCAGGGGCAAGGCTTCGCCGCTGCAGACGATACGCGTGAGGCTTGCGCACGCCTGTACGCCCGGTTCATGGATAAACGCCTGCAGCATCGAGGGTACAAAGTGCAAGGTGGTGATGGCGTGCCGGCCAATGGTGTCAATCAGGCGCGCCGGTTCACGGTGCTCCCCAGGCGCCGCGACCACCAGGCGTGCGCCGGTCATCAGCGGCCAGAAGAACTCCCACACCGACACGTCGAAGCTGAACGGGGTTTTCTGCAAGACCGCGTCATTGGCACCCAGGCCATACGCCTGCTGCATCCAGCTCAAGCGGTTGACCAAGGCGCGATGGCTGTTGCCGGTGCCTTTGGGCTTGCCGGTGGAGCCCGAGGTGTAGATCACGTAGGCCAGGTTAAGGGCATGCAAGGCCACATTCGGCAATTCGCTGCTGTAGCCGTCGAGCCATAGCGCCGGCTGGTCCAGGGCAATCACCTGGATACCGGCGACGGGCAGCGACGCCAGCAGGCTCTGCTGGCTGAGCAGCAGTTGTATGCCGCTGTCTTCGATCATGTAGGCCAGGCGTTCCTGGGGGTACTCAGGGTCGAGGGGCACGTAGGCGCCACCGGCCTTGAGAATCGCCAGCAGGCCAACCACCATCTCGATGGAGCGCTCGATGCAGATGCCCACCAGCACGTCCGGCCCTACGCCCTGCTCGCCCAAGGCATGGGCCAACTGGTTGGCGCGCGCATCCAGTTGGGCGTAGGTCAAGGTGGTGCTACCGAACACCAGCGCCGGTGCATCAGGGCTGCGCCGCGCCTGGTCTTCGATCAGGTGATGAATGCCGCGTTCGGTCGGGTACGTCTCGGCGGTCTGGTTCCAGCTGTGAACGAGCCGTTGCTGTTCATCCGCATCAAGCATGGGCAATTCGCCGATGCGCTGTTCGCCATCGAGCACCATCGCCTGCAGCAGGCGGGTCCAATGCCGGGCCATGCGCTCGATGGTGGGCGTATCGAACAAGTCATTGGCGTAGGTCAGCGCGGCATGCAGGGTGCCGGACTTTTCGTAGGTGTCCAGGGTCAGGTCGAACTGGGTGGTGCGGCCTTGCCATTCCACCAGGGCCAATTCCAGCCCCGATGCGGTACTGACCGAGGCGATGTCGGCGACTACCGGCTGATGGTTATACATCACCTGAAACAGCGGCGTGTGGCTCAGGCTGCGCTCGATTTTCAGCGCTTCAACCAGACGTTCAAAGGGCAACTCCTGATGGGCCTGGGCGCCCAGGGCATGCTCCTTGATACCTTGCAGCAACTCGGCAACCCGCGTTTGCCCGGTCAGTTCGGTGCGCAACACCTGGGTGTTGACGAAGAAACCGATCAGCCCCTCGACTTCGGTTCGATTGCGATTGGCAATCGGCACACCGACGCGGATATCGCCCTGGCCGGTATAGCGGTGCAGCAGCACATTGAAGGCGCCGAGCAACAGCATGAACAGGGTGACGTTGTGTTTTTGCGCGCAACTGCGCAGTTGCACGGCCAGCGCCGGCTCAATCGCGAAGTTATGCCGTGTGCCCTGGTAGCTGGGCATGGCCGGGCGTGGGTGATCAGTGGGCAGTTCCAATACCGGATGCACATCACCCAGGCGAGCCTGCCAGTACTCCAACTGACGCGCCTGCTCGCCCGCTTCCAGCCAGCGGCGCTGCCACAGGGCGTAGTCGCTGTACTGGATGGGCAGCGCTGGCAGTTGGGGCGTTTCGTTGCGTTCATGGGCGTCATAGCAACGGATGAATTCGTCGATCAGCACGTTCATCGACCAACCGTCGGAGACGATGTGGTGCAGGGTCAGCAGCAGCACGTGTTCCTGCTCGGCAAGCTTGAGCAGTTGCAAGCGCAGCAGTGGCCCATGTTCCAGGTCGAACGGCAACAGCGATTGACGGGTGGCGGCGGCGTTGACGGCCTGCTCCCGCGCGTCGACGGCCAAGGCGGTGAAGTCCAGGTGCTCGACGGTCACCGACGGCTCCACCGCCACCTGCGCCAGCCGCTCATCGGCCTGACGCTGGAACACTGTGCGCAGGGTTTCGTGCCGCGCCACCAGGCTGGCGAACGCTTGCTCCAGCGCTGGCAGGCTCAACACGCCACTTAAACGCACCGCGCCGGGCAAATTGTAGGCGCCGCTGGCCGGGTCCAATTGCCATAGAAACCACATGCGCTGCTGTGCGTAGGACAGCGCCTGGCGGTCCTCCACCTCCACCCCTGCCGGAATCGGAAACCTTGAAAAATCCACGCCTTCTTTCTGCAAGGCTTGCAGGAACAATTGGCGTTTTTCCAGGGGCAGCCCGATAAACCGGCGAGCAAGTTTCAAGGAGTCTTCAGCATTCATTTCTTGGAATCCGGGGCAATAGGCGGGAAGCACAAAGGCACGTCGTCCCTATAAAACGAACCGGGCGGGGAAAAATTAGCGAGGGGATGGGTGGCGCCGAGGGAGCTGTCATCAGGGGTTACATCAATCCCCGGGAAGCAACGCGAACCTGAGCTAGGATTGACGAACACCATTTTTTGCAACTACATTTAGTTACACGCAGGGAACGCCGTGTCCAAAAATGAAAAGCTGCTCGCCAAACTGCTCAATGAGCACATGGCATTTACCTAGTCTGAGCTCGTCACGTTATTACGCCGATTGGGATACACACAGATTGAAGGGGCCGGAAGCCGGGTCAAGTTCGACATTGGCGACCCCAGTGCAATGATCACCCTGCACAAGCCTCACCCCGGCAACGAACTGAAACACTACATTCGGCGCCAGATCATCGAACAATTGAAATCAGGAGAACTGATTCAGTGAACAACCAACTGAAACACAAAGGCTACATCGGCTCCATCGAAGCCAGCCTCGAGGACAACTGCCTGTTTGGTAAAATCCTGTTCATCAAGGCATTGGTGAGCTATGAAGGCAAAACTGTGGCTGAACTGGACGCAGCCTTCCGTGGCGCGGTGGATGATTATCTCGCTACCTGCCAGAGCCTGGGGCACACGCCGGAGAAACCGTGCAAAGGTTCATTCAACGTACGCGTCGGGCATGACTTGCATTTGGCCGCTGCCCTGGCGGCAAACCGTAAGAAAGTGACATTGAATGATCTCACGCGTCAGGCGCTGAACGAGTTTCTGCAGCATCATTACCCAGAGCCATGCCCAACGATTGGCTGACTAGCCCAACCGCCGGTAACCCAACACCGCCGAGCCCGCTACCACCGCCCCCGCCGCCAGCGCCACCCAGAACCCGCTGGTGGCGCCAAAGTGGTCGATCATCCACCCCGAACTGGCGGCGCCAATGGCCACGCCGATGCTCAGGCCGGTGATCAGCCAGGTCATGCCTTCGGTCAGGCGGCTGGCCGGGACGATCTGCTCCACCATGGCCATCGACACAATCAAGGTGGGCGCGAAGAACAGCCCGGAGATAAAGATCGCAGCGGCCAAGCCGGGAATATTGCTCACCAGCAGCAAGGGCAAGGTGGTCAACGCCGTGGCTACGCCGCAGTACAGGAACTGGCGTGGCAACGGTGCCTTGAGTTTGAGGGCACCGAAGGCCAACCCGGCCAGGCACGAACCAATGGCATACACCGACAGCACGATACTCGCCGCCGCCGGCTGGCCCTGATACTGGGCGAAGGCCACGCTGACCACATCCACCACGCCGACGATCACGCCCATGGCCAGCAGCAGAATCATCAGGATCAATACCGACGGCGAAGCAATCAGCCAGCGACCGTGCGCCCCCTGATGCGCGTGTACCGGAGGCTCGGTTTGCCGTTGCAGCACAAAGGTGGTGACGCCCACCGCGAGCAACAGCGCCGCTACCAAGGGCCCGGCTTCTGGAAACACCGCCACGCTCAACCCCACCGAAATGGGTGGGCCGATGATGAAGCACACCTCATCGAGTACCGACTCCAGGGCAAACGCGGTTTGTAGCCTGGGCTGGCCACGGTACAACTCGGTCCAGCGCGCCCGCACCATGGCCGACATATTGGGCATGCAGCCCGCCAGCGCGGCGAACAGAAACAGCGTCCAATTCGGTGCCTGCAACCGCGTACACAACAGCAACATCAAGAGCGCGCCGCCGCCAATCAGCGCGGCAATCGGCAGCACCCTGCCCTGGCTGTAGCGGTCCACCCAACGCGACACTTGCGGCGCGCAAATCGCCGTGGCCAAAGCAAACACCGCCGCCACCGAACCGGCCAGGCCATAGCCGCCATGCACCTGGGACAACATGGTGATCAGGCCGATGCCGGTCATGGATATCGGCATACGCGCCAGCATGCCGGCGAGCACGAAGGCCCGGGCACCGGGGGCCTGGAATAATTCGGCGTAGGGGTTCGCCATGACGTTAATGCCTTCTTTGCTTCAAGTTGCGCAGCTTTTTATCACACCAACCGCTTGATCTGCTTATGCCGCCACACCAAGCGGTAATAGGCGATCTGCAACACCAGCATCGCCAGGTAGGTCACCGGAAATGCCATCCACACCCCTTCCAACCCGAAGTGGGCGTTGAACAGATAGGCCATTGGCAGTTCCACGCAGAGTACACAGAAGATCGAGATCGCTACCGGCATCAGCACCACGCCGCTGGCGCGCATGATGCCGCCGATCACCGCCTGGAAGCCGAATACCAGAATGCTCCAGAGCATGATGTGCAGCAGGTGTTCGGCCCGCACCCGTGCGCTGTCGTCGGTGATGAACAGGCCCAGCAACCAGTGGGACAACCCGTAGCCGAGCACGATCAAGCCACCGGTGAGGCACAGGTTGATCACCAGCCCAGTGCGCAGGATCGGCCCGATGCGCTCCAGGCGCCCGGCGCCAATCGCCTGGGCGCCGAGGATCGAGGCGGTGATGGCGATCGACAGCGCTGGGAACTGCACGTAGTTGACGATCTGCGTCACCGCGCCATAGGCCGCCGTGGCCTGGGAACCGTGGCCGTTGACCAAGGCCAGGATGACCAGCTCCGACAGCGACAACACCACCATCTGCAAGCCCGTCGGCAGGCCGATGCGCAGGACTTTGCCGAGAATGACGCGGTCCAGGCGTAAGGCGGCAAGCAGCTCGCGGTCTGGCGCCATCACGTGGTTTTTGTGGCGCAGGCGCAGGATCAAAAACAGCATCGCCAAGGCGTTACCCACCAGCCCGGCATACACCGCACTCTGGATGCCCATGGGCGGCAGGCCGATCCAGCCGCGAATCAGCGCAGGCGTCAGCAGCAAGCCCACCAGGGTGGAGACCATCAATGCCAAGAGCGGCGAAATCGTGTCGCTGACCCCGCGCAGCAGTTGGGTATAGAGGATGAACACCAGCAGCAACGGCATGATCAACATCATCATCTGGGCGTAGCCCACCGCGTCGTCGAGCACGTCCACCGGGGTGCCCAACGCTTGCAACGCCGGGCGCGCAAACAGGCTGCCCAGCACGGCGGCCACCAGGCCCACCAATGCGCCCAGGGTCAGGGTGGCACCGGTGATCGCCTTGACCATCCCGGTCTCCTGGGCGCCCCATGCCTGGCCGATCAGTACCGAGGCGCCCGCCCCCAGGCCGATCACCAGAGCGATGAAGAAAAACACGATGGGAAACATCCCCGACACCGCAGCCAGCGCCTGGGTGCCCAGCATTTGCCCAACGTAAATGCCGTTGAGGGTACCGGAAAAGCTTTGCAGGAAATTGGACAGCACCATCGGTGCCAGGAACAACAGGTAGATTTGCCACAGTGGACGTTGCAAAGGGTTTTGCATGAAAAACGGGGCCTCGAATGACGAAAGCGTCTCAGGGTTATACCGTAACTGGATCCAATATGCTGTTGTGAAGGCTCGGGTTAACCCCCAAAGGTCTGCGAGGGCCTGCGCAACGTCGGATCAAACGGATTGAGGCGCGGCCCGATGGCCGCCGCCTCGCGCTTGAGCAACTCCACCACCATCGGCAGGCGGCTCGGCCCCAGGCGGTCGCTGATGGTCGCCACGCTCAACGCCGCGACCGCATACCCGTCGCGGTTGAGGATCGGCACCGCCAGCCCCGCCATGCCTTCCAGCACACCAGTGTTGCGTGCCGCGTAACCGAGGTGGCGCACGTTCTCCACTTCGGAGCGCAGCAGCACTTCGTCATACAGGTGGAAGTCCTTGAGCCGTGGCAGGTTGTAGCGGATCACCGTCTCGCGCTCTTCCTCCGGCAGAAACGCCAGGATCGCCAGGCTGCCCTGCCCCACGCCCAGGGCCACGCGCCCGCCGATATCACCGGTGAAGGTACGGATCGGGTAAGGACCCTCGCTGCGGTCCAGGCAAATGGCGTCAAAGCCTGAGCGCGCCAGCAGGAACAGCGAGTCCCCCAGCGAAGCGCTCAGGCGCAACAGGCTGGGGCGGACCAAGTCGCGCAGGTTGCCGGTCTTGCCTGCGTTGGCCGCCAACGCGAAGAACTCCAGGCTCAGGCGATAGCGTTTGCTGCGCGCATCCTGCTCAACCATGCCTTCGTCCATCAGGCTACGCAGCAGGCGATGGGTGGTGGGTTGGGACAAGCCCACCTGTTGGGCGAGCTGGGTAACCCGCTCGCCACCCTCCGGTACCTCCCCCAGCGCTCGCAGCACGGCAAACAACCGGGACACGCTGCCCGCACCGATATCCTTACCGTCGTTATTCCGCTCAGTGGAATCCATAACACCTAATCTCGTTAATAATTCTGCTCAATGAATAAATCTTAAAATAGTAGTCCACTGAGTGAAATTCTATCTTCCGCCCATCCTAGTCTTCGTCCTAATCTGCGTCCACAGGGGCGAAATGAACAACAACCGGCAGCCGACTTGAGATCGAGCGCCAACGCACCGGCACCACTTTTCGCATCTGCCCAAAACAAGAAAGCGCGTTTTTGACGCGACTGAATAAAGGTGGAACGCAAACATGGCATTTCTCCAACTCAAGGCCTTGAGCAAACGCTATGGCGCCGTCGATGCGGTGGTCGCCACTGATCTGGCGGTGGAACAAGGCGAATTCGTTTCCCTGCTCGGCCCTTCAGGCTGTGGCAAGACCACCACCCTGCAAATGATCGCCGGTTTCGTCGACGTCAGCGGTGGCCAGATCCTGCTCGACGGTCGCGACATCACCCACGCCAAGCCCGCCAGCCGTGGCCTGGGCGTGGTATTCCAGAGCTACGCGCTGTTCCCGCATATGAGCGTGCGCGACAACGTCGCCTTCGGCCTGAAGATGCGCAAGGTGCCAGCGGCCGACATCGCCACCCGCGTCAACAGCGTGCTGGAGCTGGTACGCCTGGCTCAACATGCCGAGCGCTACCCCCGCGAGCTGTCCGGTGGCCAGCGCCAGCGGGTGGCCCTGGCCCGTGCGCTGGTGATCGAACCGCCGGTGTTGTTGCTCGATGAGCCGCTGTCCAACCTCGACGCCAACCTGCGTGAAGAGATGCAGTTTGAAATCCGGCGTATCCAGTGCGCGGTGGGCATCACCACCTTGATGGTGACTCATGACCAGGCCGAAGCCCTGTCCATCAGCGACCGCGTGGTGGTGATGCAGGCCGGGCGCGTGACCCAGATCGACGCGCCCTACAAGCTCTATGAACACCCGCGCACGCGCTTTATCTCGGACTTCGTCGGCAAGGCCAACCTGCTGGCCGGCGACTACGACGCGCTCGGCATCCCTCAAGTGCGCCATGACGGTGGCAAAGGTGAACTGACCCTGAGCCTGCGCCCGGAAAAAATCCAACTGGTGGCCGCGGGCACCGGGCGCATGCAAGGCGCAGTGCTGGACCGCTACTTTTTCGGCAGCCAATGGCTGTACCGCGTCCACACCGCCCTGGGCGAAATCACCGTTGTGCGCAGTAACGACGGCAGCGCGCCCTTGGCTAACGGCGCGGTGGTGGGCCTGCAATGGCAGGCCGATTTGCTGCGCGTACTGGCGGCCGATGAGGTGCACCCATGAGTCGCGGCTACCTGCTCTCGCTGCCTGCACTGGTGCTGTTTGCCGGGCTTTTGATCATGCCGCTGGGCCTGACCCTGGTGCTGTCGTTCAATGTGTTCGACTACCAAGTGGGCGTAAAGGCCGATGAGTGGACCTTGGCCCATTACTGGGCGCTGTTGAGCGACGCCTACTTCTACGAGATTTTCTGGCGCACCTTCTGGATCAGCGCCCTGGTGACACTGCTGTGCGTGGTGATCGGCGTGCCGGAGGCCTACATTCTCAGCCGCATGGGCACGCCGTGGCGCTCGATCTTCCTGATCGTGATCCTCACGCCGCTGCTGATCTCGGTAGTGGTGCGTGCGTTTGGCTGGAGCCTGCTGCTGGGTGCCGACGGGCTGATTAACCAAATGATCCAGGCCCTCGGCGGCAGTCCGATGAAGCTGCTGTATACGCCCTTCGCCGTGATCATCGCGTTGGTGCACGTGATGCTGCCGTTCATGATTATCCCGGTGTGGACCTCGCTGCAAAAACTTGACCCGTCGGCCGAACAGGCAGCGTTGTCCCTGGGCGCCAGCCAGGCCACGGTGATGCGCAAGATCGTATTGCCCCAAGTGATGCCCGGTGTGCTGTCCGGCACCTTGATCGTGTTCGGTTTGGCTGCCAGCTCCTTTGCGATCCCCGGCCTGCTGGGTGGGCGGCGCCTGAAGATGGTCGCCACCGTGGTGTACGACCAGTACCTCTCGGAACTCAACTGGCCCATGGGCGCGACCCTCGCGGTGGCGCTGCTGTTGGTCAATCTGCTGATCATGCTGAGCTGGAACCGCATGGTCGAAGGCCGCTACAAAAAGTCCCTGGGGGTTTAAGCGCATGTCTAGAAACGGTCCTTTGGCCCTCGGTTTCCATGCCATGGTGGTGCTGTTCATGATGGCGCCACTGGGGGTGGTGTGCCTGGTGGCGTTCACGCCAGAGAACACCTTGAGCCTGCCCACGTCGGGCTTCTCTCTGCGCTGGTTTCGCGCGGTGTTCGAACGCGCCGACTTTATCCAGGCGTTCTATAACAGCCTGATCCTGGCCTTCACCGCCGCCACCCTGGCGACCCTGATCGCGGTGCCCGCGGCCCTGGCGATCAGCCGCTATTCGTTCCCGGGGCGCAATTTCTTCAGTGCGCTGTTCCTGTCGCCCATCATCATTCCGCACCTGGTGCTGGGGGTGGCGATGCTGCGCCTGTTTGCGCTGATGGGCGTGAACGGCAGCTTCACCTGGCTGATGCTCGCACACGTGGTGATCATCACCCCCTATGTGTTGCGCCTGGTATTGGCGGCGGCCATCGGCATTGATCGCAGTGCCGAGCAGGCCGCCGAATCCCTAGGCGCTGGGCGCTTTACGCTGTTCCGGCAGATCACCCTGCCGATGATTTTGCCCGGTGTGGCCGGTGGGTGGTTGCTGGCGTTCATCAACAGTTTCGATGAAGTGACCCTGTCGATCTTCGTCAGCTCGCCGGCCACGCAAACCCTGCCGGTGCGCATGTACGTGTACGCCACCGAGTCCATCGACCCGATGATGGCGGCCGTGTCGGCGCTGGTGATCGCACTGACGGCAGCGACCATGATTGTGCTCGACCGGGTCTACGGCCTGGACCGCGTGCTGGTGGGGAAACACTGATGGCCTTGTTCAAGCGACTGAGCGAAACCCAACGCCCTGCCCTGGCCTTCACCCTCGACGACCAGCCCGCCACGGGGTTGCTCGGCGATACCCTGCTGACCGCCATACTGACCTGCGCCGAGCACCTGCGCGGCAGTGATTTCAGCGCCGAGCGCCGCGCAGGCTTTTGCCTGATGGGCGCATGCCAGGATTGTTGGGTGCGCCTGGCCGATGGGCGGCGGGTACGCGCCTGCTCGACCCTGCTGGAAGAAGGCCAGGCGATCAGCCGTGATCCGGGGCGCCAGTCATGAAGCCGGTAGTGATAGTGGGAGCAGGCCCGGCGGGAATCAGTGCGGCGCGCACCTTGCTCGACCATGGCATCACACCGTGCCTGGTGGATGAGAGCCCGCGCGGTGGCGGGCAGATTTATCGGCGCCAACCCCCAGGGTTCCAACGCACTGCCCGGCAGATCTACGGATTTGAAGCGCGCAAGGCCCAAGCCGTGCACCGCACCATGGATGAACTGGCAGCGCTGATCGACTACCGGCCGGACACCTTGGTGTGGAATGCCGAGAATGGTCGTCTGGACATGCTCAATAACGGGCGCGCCGACAGCCTCGAATACGCGCAGGTCATTGTCGCTACCGGCGCCACCGACCGCATCCTGCCTGTGCCCGGCTGGACGTTGCCGGGTGTCTACAGCCTGGGCGCGGCGCAAATCGCCTTGAAGTACCAAGGCTGCGCGATAGGCGAACGTGTGGTGTTTTGCGGCTCCGGGCCATTGCTCTATTTGGTCGCTTACCAATACGCAAAGGCCGGTGCCAAGGTGCTGGCGGTGCTCGACAGTGCACCGCTGAGCGCCCAATGCCGTGCCTTGCCGGCGCTGCTCAGACAACCGGCGACCCTGGCCAAGGGCATGTATTACCGCGCCTGGCTGACCGCCCACGGGATTCCCGTGCATCAGGGCGCAATGCTCAAGCAGATCGATGGCGACCAACGGGTACGCGGCATTCGCTGGGGCGACCAGACCCTGCCATGCGATGCGGTGGCCTTCGCCCATGCCCTGCGCAGCGAAACGCAATTGGCGGACTTGCTCGGCTGTGAATTTGCCTGGAACTCCCTCAATCGCGCCTGGCTGCCGCAACGCGACCGCGCCGGGCGCAGCAGTGTCGAAGGGGTATACCTGGCTGGCGACGGCGCCGGCATCATGGGCGCCGATGCCGCACACATGGCCGGCGAATGTGCTGCGCTGGCGCTGCTGGAAGATACCGGCGTCGCAGTCGACCCGCACCGCCGCGTCACACTGGAACGGCAGTTGGCGCGTATCCAGTGCTTTCGCCAGGGCCTGGAAACCGCGTTCCCCTTCCCCGAGCACTGGGCCGCGCAGGCGCCCGATGACCTGATCCTGTGCCGCTGCGAAGAGGTCAGCGTCGGCGAGGTGCGCGCCGTGGTGGATGAAGGTCACTGGGAAATCAACCGGGTCAAAGCCCATTGCCGCGTAGGCATGGGCCGCTGCCAGGGGCGAATGTGCGGGTTGGCGGCGGCGGAAATCGTTGCCGAGCGTAGCGGGCGTGACCTCCCCCAAGTTGGGCGCTTGCGGGGCCAGGCGCCGATCAAGCCGCTGCCGTTTGGCGTGCAGGTGCAGCCATGATCGACGTCATCGTCTTGGGGGGCGGCATCGTCGGGGCTTCGGCGGCCTTGATGCTCGCCCAGAAAGGCCAGCGTGTGGCCCTGGTAGAACGGGATTTTTGTGGCTCGCATGCGAGCGGCGTCAATTACGGCGGCGTACGGCGCCAGGGGCGGCCCTTGCATCAGTTGCCGCTGTCGCAACGCGCCCATCAACTGTGGGCCGACCTGCCCGGGTTGATTGGTATCGAGGGTGAATACGTGCGCTCCGGGCATTTGAAGCTGGCACGCAGCCTTGGGGATTTTGCCGCACTGCAAGCCTACGCCGAGCAGACCCGTGGCTTCGACCTGGGCTTGCAGCTGCTGGACCGCAGCGAGTTACGCAGGCGTTTCCCCTGGGTGGGCGACGTGGCAGTGGGCGCCTCATTGTGCCCGGACGACGGGCATGCCAACCCGCGCCTGGTGGCCCCAGCCTTTGCCCGTGCCGCCCAGCGCCATGGCGCTGCGGTGTACGAGCAAGCCGAAGTAATCGGCATCGAGCACGACAGCCGGCTGTTCCAGGTGCACTGCGCCAACGGCCTGCACTTGCAAGCGCCCTGGCTGCTCAACTGTGCGGGCGCCTGGGCCGGCAAGGTCGCCGCGCAATTGGGCGAGCCGGTGCCGATCATCTCGGCGCACCCGGCGATGCTGGTCACCGAGCCGCTGCCGGGGGTGATGACCGTCAGCACCGGCGTCGAGGGTGGCGGCATCTATGCGCGGCAAGTCGCCCGTGGCAATTGCATCCTCGGCGGCGGGCGCGGCTTTGCCCTGGGCCCGCAGCAGGCCAGGCCGGGCCAGGCGGCGGTGCTGGAGATTCTGCGCAATGCCGGCGAACTCTACCCCTTTCTTCAGGGTGCCCAGGCCATTCGCACCTGGAGTGGCACCGAAGGTTACCTGCCTGACCACGAACCGGTGATCGGCCCCAGCAGTACCCAACCTGGGCTGCTCCACGGTTTCGGCTTTGCCGGCGCCGGGTTCCAGCTCGGCCCCGCCGTCGGTGAAGCCCTGGCAGAGATCGTCTGCGACGGCAGCAGCCGCCAACCCATCGAAGCGTTTTCCATCCGTCGTTTCCAAGCCTGAGAGGAAAAACTCCATGCAATCACGTCTCGCGTTGTCCTGCTTGTCCCTCGCCTTGCTCACCGGCACGGCCCATGCCGCACCCACGCTGTACCTGGGCATGAACGGCGGCACCATGGAACGGGTGTACGCCGACAAGGTGCTGCCCGCCTTCGAAAAGGCCAATAACGTCAAGGTCGTGATCGTACCCGGCACCTCCTCGGACATCCTCGCCAAGGTCCAGGCCAACAAGGCCAACCCGCAGATGCATGTGATGTTCCTCGACGACGGCATCATGTACCGCGCCATCTCCATGGGCCTGTGCGACAAGCTCGCGCCGAGCCCGCCGCTGGAACAGATCCCGGCCAAGGCCCGGATCAAGGACGAAGCCGTGGCCGTGACCCTGGGCGTCACCGGCCTTGGCTACAACGCCAAGATGTTCAAGGACAAAGGCTGGGCCGCGCCCACCTCATGGATGGACCTGGCCGACCCGCGCTTCAAGGACAAAGTGGTGTTCCAGTCCCTGGCCTCCTCCACCTTCGGCCTGCATGGCTTCCTGATGTTCAACCGCATCCAGGGTGGCGATGAAACCAATGTGGAACCGGGCTTCAAGGCCTGGCCTACGAGCGTGGGCCCCAACGTGCTGGAATACATCGCCAGCTCCGCGAAGATCTCCGAGATGGTGCAGACCGACGAGGCCGCGATCTTCCCCCTGACCCCGACCCAGGTCGCCACGCAAAAGCTGCTCGGCATACCGATGGAGTACGCGCAGCCCAAAGAAGGTGCCGTGGTGCTCAACGTGGCCGAATGCGTGATCGCCCGCAATGACCAGCCAGAACTAGCGCAGAAGCTCGCAGCATTCTTGCTGACCGCCGAAGCCCAGGCGCCGGCGTTGGAAGAAGGTGACCAGATCCCGTCGAACCCGACTACCCCCACCACCGACAAAACCCGGGCGCGGGTGGAGGCCATGCAGGGTTATTTGCAAACGGCCATTTCGATTGATTGGGACCAGGTCAACCAGGCACGGCCAGAGTGGAACGCGCGGTGGAGTCGCTCGATTGAACGTTGAGGCTTAGCCTTGCGCAATCAGGGCCAGTTCTTCGCGGGTGCGGCTGATGTGTGCACCGGCCTTGAGCAATTCGTCGACGGCCTGTACACCGCCCTCCTCGCTGATGCTGCGGCACGCCGGCAAATGCAGAACGACGTGCAAGCCGGCCTTGAGCAATTGCAACGCGGTAGTCTTGACGCAGTAGTCCAGCGCCAAGCCGCCGACGATCACACGAACCACGCCGTGGGCCTTGAGGTACTCGATGACGCCAGTGGACAGCTTGTCGTGCAGGTCGTGATAACAGGCGCCATAGGGGTGCAGGTCGGGTTCGACACCTTTCCAGATGAAGTAGTCGTAGTCATAGGGCGTGGGCAACTCATCAAGCAAGGAGAACCCCTCGGTGCCCGGCACACAGTGGCTGACCCAGGTCACATCGGCATGGGCCAGGCCAGTGGGTTGCAGCATCTCGCTGTGCTGCGCGACCACCCAGGGCGCGTGGGGGGTGTGGGCGTCCTTGCTGCCAATGCGGTGGCCGGCGAGGCTGGCCATGTAGTTGAGTTCGGCGCCAATGTGGTCGCCACCGGCTACCGGCAATTCGTTGGGGCATAAAGGTGTGAAGCTCTTCTGGGCGTCGACGTCGAATGAAGCGATGGCGGCTTTCGAAAGGCTCATGGTCGTTCTCTGGTGGTCTGCACGTACGACCGCCTCAGGGCGAGCGTAGAGAAGTTGAAGTATGGGGTAGTTTACTGCGTGGATCGATGCGTTCACCCTATTCTCAAAACGCTGAAGTTCCAAGGTGGGCTTGCCTGCGATGACCATAGGTATCTACACAACGCTGTAACAGTGGACGGTAACCACGATGCGAAGCGAGCCGCTCTTGATCTGCTTTTGATCTTAGGCGCCCCGTTAAACCACGCTGGCCGAACGCAGGCTTGAATTCGTGGGTAACCCGGCAGGACGCCGGGTTAGCCGCCACGCGCCATGGATGGCGCGTGGCGGCGGCCCACGGATTCAAGCCTGTGTTCGGGCACACCGAGCCTAAGCGAGGTGCCGAGTGGTGGGGCAAGAGCGTTTTGCTTACTTTTGCCTGGGCCGGCATTCCGGCTTTTCAAAAGTGAGCCGCCGTCAAGGCGGAACCCTAAGTGGTCGTTACCGCAGCAATGGATATATACCCAATCCAACTGTGTTGACTGCCAGGCCGCCTTCGCGAGCAAGCCCGCTCCCAAAGGTTGATCGTGGGGTGCCAGGTAGATAGTTGGCGGCTGTCAGGCCACCATCGCAGGCAAGCCAGCTCCCACAGTTGGATCAGCGTCAACCGCTAGTTCATCCAATTCCCGCCATCAACGTTATAGGTCTGGGCCACCACATAGTCGGCGTCCTTCGACGCCAGGAAGATCGCCATGCCGGTCAGGTCTTGCGCCGTGCCCATCCGCCCAAACGGCACCTCATCGCCTACGCGCTTTTTCTTCTCACCAGGCGCCAGCCCTTCATGCCTGGCGAACAGCGCATCCACCCCATCCCAATGCTCACCGTCCACCACACCGGGAGCGATGGCGTTGACGTTGATGCCTTGCTTGATCAGGTTCAACCCCGCCGATTGCGTCAGGCTGATCACCGCTGCCTTGGTCGCGCAGTAGACCGCCACCAACGGCTCACCCCGCCGCCCGGCCTGGCTGGCCATGTTGATGATCTTGCCGCCATGCCCCTGGCTGATCATCTGTCGGGCTGCGGCCTGCAGGGTGAACAAGGTGCCGGCGACGTTGATCGAAAACAGCCGCTCAAAGCTGTCGCGGGTGATGTCGACGATGGGGGCCAGGTCGAACAGGGCGGCGTTGTTGATCAGGATATCGAGCTTGCCGGCATGGCCCACCACTGTGGCGATGGCCGCGTCGATGGAGGCTTGGTCGGTGACGTCCATCGCCACGGCGTAAGCCTGGGGGCCCAGTTCGGCGGCAGTGGCCTGGGCCCTTTGCAGGTTGATGTCAGCAATGGCCACCGTGGCGCCTTCAGCGATGTAAGCCTGGGCAAACGCACGGCCAATACCCCGCGCCGATCCGGTGATCAGCGCGCTTTTGCCTTCGAGTCGTTTCATGGGAGGGTCCTGTAAAGGTTATTGCCGGTAGCCGGTGAGCGCCGCCGAGAACAGCTTGCCGACCTTTGTTGTTGAGCTTCGATTACAGCAGCTTGGCCTGCCATCTCACAAACGACTGACGAAGGCTCGGCTGATACTTTTTTAACCGCAGGCATAGGATCAAAAAAGTATCAGCCTCAGGCGAAACCGGGGCTAGCGCACCGATTGCCAGTGCGGGTATTTTGGGGCGATTGCACCCTCACAAGAGGCAGCACCATGCCCATCAGCCCCGCCACCCTGTTCGAGCACCGCCCTGCGGAACTTGAGGTGATCCTGCCCGAACCAGAACATGGCTTTCGCTGGTTCGAACATGACTATCCCTATGAATTGGCGCGCTGGAACCATCACCCTGAATTCGAAATACACCTGATCCGCCAAGGCAGCGGCAAGTTGGTAGCGGGCGACTATATCGGTGCGTTCGGCGCCGGGCATGTGGCACTGATCGGCCCTGACCTGCCCCACGACTGGATCGGCGACCTGGCCCCCGGCGAACACCTGCACGGGCGCGATGTGGTGCTGCAATTCGACGGCGCCGCCCTCCTCGCCCTGCGCACCACCCTGCCTGAGCTCGGTGATTTACAGCCACTGTTTGAACGGGCGCGCCGGGGCATCGAATTCACCGGCGAGACCGCAACGGGCGCGGCACGGCTGATGGAGGCCATCGGCAGCGCCCAGGGCTTGCAACGCCTGACCTTGTTCCTGCAACTGCTCGATACCCTGAAGAACGCACCGCCCGCACAGGCCAAAACCCTGGCCAGCCCTTGCTACGCACCAACCCTGGACGCGCGCAGTGCCCAACGCATCAACAAGGCGTTTGACTACCTGATGCGGGAGCTGACCGGCGATGTACGCCTGTCGGACATCGCCCGGCAACTGGACATGAGCGAACCGGGCTTTTCGCGGTTTTTCAAACGCAACACCGGTCACGGTTTTATCGACCTGATGCGCAAGTTCCGCGTGCAGCGTGCCTGCCGCTTGCTGTTGCACAGCCAGATGTCAGTGGCGGACATCTGCTTTGAGGTGGGCTACGTCAACCTGTCGAATTTCAACCGCCACTTTCGCATCGAAATGCACCAGACGCCGAGTGAGTACCGGCGCCAGGCCGCACTTCAAGTATTCAACTGAGCCAGTGCCTTCTGTGCCAGGCGAGCAACCTGCAACTCATTCATGGCACGCTCGCGCTCCTGGTCTTCCAGAAACCAGGCGGCGGACAGCCCGGCATGAGCCACTACCCATTGCAACAATCGCGGACGCGAGAGGCTGGCCGCCTGGGCGATAACCTCGACCTGGCGGCTGAAACGCAGCGGGTCGCTACTGGTCGGCAAATCCGGGTTGCAGATCAAATTAGCGTAATCGTAACCGCGCTCGCCCATCACCCGCTTGGGATCAATCGCCAGCCAGCCCCGCGGGCCAAAGTCGAGGATATTGTCGTGATGGCAATCACCGTGCAATACCACCACCTCCTGTTGCGCAGCCAGCAATGTGCGGGCCATCGTCGCGCAGTCGCGTAAGTCGCCGCCCTCCTGGTCGGCGGCGTGCCACAAGGAACTGAACCACTCATCCAGCCCAACCAACCCTTCAGGCGGTGACGCACGAGGCGCATGCAGTCGGGCCAGGGTGGCGCAGGCTATCTGGCTGGCTTCATCGTCCTGGCCATTGAGGGCCATGCGCATCAAGGAACCTGGCCCCGTGGCGCGTTCCATCAACACAGCGGTGTGGTCATGGGCGAACACGCGTGCCGCGCCGTCACCTGCCCACCAGCTCAACAGGCGGCCGCCGAGTTTTTCTTCAGGGGTATGGGCAATTTTCAGCATCGCCGGCACGCCTTGCCAGCGCACCGGCAAGAGGTGGCTGCCCGGTGTGACGATAGGCTCTCCATCGGCACTCAGGTTCCAGGCACGCAGGTAGTGTTCGAACATCGGGTTCCTCCACAGGGTTGGCGCGTCAGGATGACAGAAAACCCACTGTTTTCCTGACCAAAGCGTCGGCAAATTCGTCTTTTTTCTAAACAGTTCAAGCCATTGAGCCAAGTTGGTACAGCCTGTGCAAACGTTTGCGGAACGAACTTGACCGCCAAGTTCACTCCTACCCGTCTGATCGGGTTTAAACCGCGTAAGAATAAGGACTTTCAATGCACCCCACCTCAAAGCCTCGCGCTTGTCTTGGCGCTTCTTTGCTACTGGCCGCCGTTACGGGAGTACTCAGTGCACCCATTTTGGCGCAGCAAAAGCCCGTGGATGACTCAGCACAGGGCGAAACCCTCAGCCCTGAAGCCAACCCCCCGGCGAAAAAAGGCGTCTATTTGTCCGAGTGGTTCAACCAGGACCTTACGCTGATCGGCAGCAAAGACATCAGTTTCGGCCCCAAGCCCCAGGATGACGTCTACCTGGAATACGAGTACTTCGGGCGCAAAGGCCCCTTTGAGTTGTACGGCTATATCGATGTGCCGAAGATCCTCACCATCGGTAACAGTAATGACAAAGGCGTGTGGGACCATGGCTCGCCGGTGTTCATGGAGCATGAACCGCGGATCTCCATCGACTACCTCGCAGGACGCAGCCTGGCGTTCGGCCCGTTCAAGGAATGGTATGTGGCCTTCGACTGGATCTACGACCACGGCAGCCGCAAGGAAAACCGCGCCAACACCCTGTACAGCGGCCTGGGCACCGATATCGACACCCACTCGCGGGTCAACCTGTCGGCCAACTTCTACGGGCGCTACCAGTGGGAAAACTACGGCGCCAGCAATGAGTATTCCTGGGACGGCTACCGGGCGCAGATGAAGTACATCGTACCCATCGGCAAGTTCGACAACGGCGCCTCGCTGACCTACATCGGTTTTACCAACTACGATTTCGGCTCGGACCTGCACAAGGACAACCCGGCGCGCACCGCCAACTCCCTGGTGGCCACCAACGTGTTGCTGTACTCGTTTACCCACCTTCGTTTTACCCTGGTCGGCCGTTACTTTCACAACGGCGGCAATTGGGAGGACGGCAGCGAGTTGAATTTCGGCGAAGGCAACTTCCGCGCACGCTCAGACGGCTGGGGTTACTACGCCGGCGTGGGCTACCAATTCTGATCAAGGAGCTGTAGATGAACGCATTGACCCGTATCTCGCTGGCCGCAGGCCTGGCCCTATTGCCCCACGTGGTGCTGGCGGATAACCCGACGCCGATCAAATCCAAGGTGATGCTGATCACCATGTTCGCCCCCGAGGCGCAAACCTGGATCGACCGCCTGGCCCTCAAACAAGAAGTGCGCGTACCGGGCCTGTCCGCCGAATACCCGGTAATTCGCTGCAACGCCCAGGACGTGTGCCTGCTGGTGACCGGCATGGGCCAGACCAACGCGGCCGCGTCTACCCTGGCCCTGGCCTTATCGCCCAAGTTCGACCTGCGCCAGAGCTACTTCCTGGTCGCCGGGATCGCCGGCATCAACCCCAAGCACGGCACCATTGGCACCGCCGCCTGGGCTCATTACCTGGTGGAGTTCGGCACGCAGTGGGAGCTGGATTCACGGGATGCACCCAAGGACTGGCCGACGGGCTATATCGGGATCAACACCAAGGGCCCCAACGAAAAACCCCCGCTGGACTACAAGACCGAAGTGTTTGAGCTCAACCAAAAGCTGCAAGCCAAGGCGTTTGCCTTGTCGCACAAGGTGGAACTGACAGAAAGCAAAGAGTCCGCCGCCTGGCGCAAACACTACCCCGCCGCCCCCGCCAACCAACCGCCGCAAGTCACGCGCTGCGATACCCTGGCGGGCAACACCTGGTTTTCCGGCACGCGGTTGAGCGAACGTGCCGAGGTCTGGACCCAGTTGCTCACCGACAACAAAGGCGAATACTGCACCACCCAACAAGAGGACAACTCCACCTACGAAGCGCTGCTGCGCGCCAGCCGCGAAGGTTTGGTGGATATCCAGCGCCTGGCCGTGGTACGCGCCGGCTCCGACTTTGACCGGCCTTATCCGGGCTACAGCGAGGTAGACAACCTGCTCAAGTATGCCGACCAGGGTGGTTTTGTACCGGCGCTGGAAAACCTGTACCGCACGGGCAACCCGTTGGTCCAGGCGATTGTGAAGAACTGGTCGGCGTGGGAAAAAGGCGTTCCCGAGGTCGAGTGAAGATGATCGTTCCCACGCTCTGCGTGGGAATGCCGCTTTTGACGCTCTGCGTCCGCTTTGAACGTTTGGCGCAGAGCGCCGCTGGATGCATTCCCACGCGGAGCGTGGGAACGATCAGGGTAGGAAAATGATTTTGTCGGGGCTGCCGCTGTTCACTTCTGCATAGCACTGAACACCGTCCACCAACGCCACTTCACGCAACCCCGTAGGCAGCGGCAACAGGCCTTCATCAAAGAAGCGCCCAAACGCCTCCAACATCACCGCGCATTGTTCGCAGCTATAGAGCAACGAGTTGACCCCCACTACCGAACCACCCTTGCGGTACAGCGCCAGGGCCGGTAACTGCACATGGCCGTCAACCGGGGCGGCGATGATGGCGATGCGGCCGAACGGTGCCAGCCCTGCCACCGCGGCAGGCAGCCAGAAACCGGTGGTGTCAAAGATCACGTCGGCGCCGCCCTTGAACACGGCCTGCACTTGCGCGCCCAGCGCTTCCGGCTTGCCCAAGGCAATCGCCTCCAGACCTTGAGCCTGCAACAACTCGAGCTGATCGGCCTTGCGCACAGCCGCCAGCACCTGCGCACCGCGTATCTTCGCCAGCGCCAGCGCCGCACTGCCGACCGCGCCGTTGGCGCCAATCACCAGCAAGCGCGTGCCCTGGCCAACGCCACTGCGTTCCAGGGCATCCCAGGCGGTGGTATAGGGCACGCCGAGGCTGGCCGCCTGGGCAAAGCTCAAATGCGCGGGTTTGTGCGCCACGCCCTTGGCGGATACGCGCAGGTATTGGGCATGGGAACCGTCAGCGAAAAAACCCAGGTCGCGACCGGTGCCCCAGACTGCCTGGCCGAGCAATGCTTGCGGCCCCTCCACCACCACGCCGGCAAAATCACGCCCTGGGATGCGTGGCAGCGTGGTGTAGGGGAAGCGGCCAAGCACGTTTTTCACGTCGCTGGGGTTCAGGCCCGCAGCTTTAATCTGCACCAGCACTTCGCCGGCAGACGGCACCGGCACGGGCACCTCCACCAGGCTCAGGTGGGCGAGGTCGCCGGTGGCGGTAAATTGCAGTGCGTTCATCGAGGGCATCCGTCGAAGGGAAAAGGGATCAGGACAACCAACCACTGACCAACTGTCGCGCCATGGGCCAGAGCTTTTCACCGAGCAGCATGCCCATCAGGCCGACCAGTGCGATAGCGGGCGGTGCCGGTGAACGGAAGTCCAGCGCGCCGTAGATCACGCCGACAAACAGGCCGATGGCCAAGGAAATCAAATAGCTCATGAAGGCTGCGCCCGGTGGATTGATGGGCTCAGTCTAGGGCGCGCCAACCGTGGGTATCGGCCAAGTGCTTCAGGATTTCGGCCAACCCCGGTACTGCGACGGCGACACGCCCAGTTCGCGTCGGAACATGTCGCTGAAGCTGCTGGGCGAGTAACCCAGGGTGCGCGCTATGCCGCTCACCGACTGGCCTTGGATCAACTCCGCAGCCGCCGTGGCCAACTGCACCTGACGGCGCCACTGGGCAAACCCCATGCCCAGGTGATGCTGGAACAACCGCGCCAGGGTGCGCACGCTGGCGCCCGCGGCCTCGGCGTGCTGCTCGAACGGGATGTCCAGGGAGGGCGACGCCATGACCGCCTGGCACGCATTGATCAGCCGACGATCCGCCGCCACCGGCATGGCGATGCGAATAGACGAGCGACGTGCGCGTTGCAACTCCAGCAGAGCCAGGCCTACGACAGCCTCGTAGTAGGCCGCATCGCCGTGATCGCCCTGCTCCACCAAGGTCACGATCAACTCCCGCAACAAGCGACCCACTTCGATCACCTGCACCTGGCTGTCCAGCGTCGCCGCCAACGCCGGGCGCAGGTAGATATTGCGCATTTGCAAATCGGAGACCACGCGGATCCCGTGCTCCACCCCCGGCGGCAACCACACCGCGCGCTGGGGCGGCACCACCAGGGCCTCATGGGGCGTCTCGACCCACATCACCCCGCTCATGGCGTAGAGCAGTTGACCCCAATCGTGACTGTGCGGCTCTACGTACAACCCACGCGGGTAGGTACGCGCCAACGGTTGCACGGGAACGGCGTGATCAGTGAGGTCGGGAGGCGCGGCCAGGGCCATGGCGGGTACACATCAATCAAGGACGGGCGACCATGGTAAAGACTGGTCGCCTGCAAACGAACTGTTTTTACTCATCCTGCAGGCACCGGGTGCCCGGGCCTGCAGGTCAATCCTGTCAACCGTGGGCCGACTTGGCGCATTCGCAGCCCGTCGCTGCGGCGCATGGCTCACCGTGCGCATGGTGCTCGGCACAGCCCTGGCAGCAATAGCCCTTGCCGTCTTTCATGATTGCGTCAGCGCCCAATACACATTTGCAGTGAGGGCAAGCACAGGTTTGATCTGGCATGGTCAGACTCCTTTTTCATGGTCGTCCGATGCAGCGAGCGCCGCACCTTAAGCAGTGACCTTGGGCAAGCAAGCATGGTTCAGCGCCGTCAGTCGGCCCGGCGGCTATTGCTGCGGTACATGAACACCAACGCCAGGGCGAGCAACAGCATGGCGAGGATACGGCTGCCCGAAAGCTCGATGGCCGGGTTGCCCAGCCAGCCAAAGTTGTCGATCAACATGCCCATGCCCAATTGCCCGACAATCACCGCCACCGTGGCGACGGCCGTGCCGACCACAGGCACCGCGCCGACCATCACTATCATGTACACCACGCCAAACAGGGCACCGGTCAATTGCCACTTGGGCACCTCCAGCAGGCTGACGGCCTGGGCCGGCTCGAAGAAAAATATCAACAGCGCCGTGGTCAGCGCGCCCACCGCAAAGGTCAACAGACTGCTGCGCAATACCCCTACAGTCTGGCCCAGACGCCCATTGATAGCGGCCTGCACACTCAGCACCGCCCCCGCTGCAATCACCAGCACCAACAACATAAACAGATTCATCGCCTTAACCTCGTGCAATCAGAATCAATGCCGCCACAATCAACGCCAACGCGATCCAGCGCTCACCATTGACCCGTTTGCGCGCCGTGCCGAACCAGCCGAAGTGGTCGATCAACACGCTCTTGCCCACCTGGCCCGAGAGGATCGCGATCATGGTCATCGCGATACCGATATGCGGTGTGGCCAGGGTTAGCACCACCACGTACATCGGCCCCAGAAACCCGCCGATCAGCTGCCAGCGCGGCAACTGCGTGAATGCCGGGCCCTTTTGCGGGCCGCTGAACAGCAGCAGTAAAAACAAAATCGCCGTGCCAACGCCGAAGATGCTCAACGTCGCCCACAAATGCCCGACCTGCGCACCCAATGGCCCGAGCAACCCGGCCTCCACCGACAGGCCCATGCCCGCCAGAATTACCAACGGCAACAGCAGCAGCCGTAGAAGGTTATTGCTCGGCCTGGCCTGCGCCAGCCCCTCGGTAGAACGTGCCTGCATACATCACCCGTGTATCAAGAAAGAAAAACATGGCGCGCATTATCCGGTGGCCGTGCTGTGCGATAAATGGGAGCATGCGTACAACACCTTTGCGCAAAACGCACAGCCTGGAGAGATGATGCAGGGCTTGAATGAACTGAGTTTCAAGGCGTTACGCCTGTTTGTGGCCGTGCTGGACCAAGGCAGCTTTTCCGAAGTGGCCCGCCGCGAAGGCTTGGCGCCCTCCTCCATTTCGCGGCAGATCCAACTGATGGAACAGGCCGTCGGCCAGCAATTGCTCTATCGCCATACGCGTGCCGTCAGCCCCACCGAAGCCGGCCGCCTGCTAGGCCGCCACGCGCGCTTGCTATTAGAGCAACTGGAAACGGCGAACCAAGCCCTGCAGGAGCAAGACAGCGAGCCCAGCGGCCTGGTGCGCATCAACGCGCCCATGGTGTTCGGCCAGCGCCACCTTTCACCCTGGCTGGGAGCGCTGTGCCGGCGCTACCCGAAGTTGCAGCTGGATATCCAGCAGACCGACACCTTCGTCGACCCGCTGCAAGATGGCACCGACCTGCTGTTTCGCATCGGCGTGCTCAACGACTCGGGCATGCAGGCGCGCATCTTCGCGCCGCAACGCTTTCGCATCGCGGCCAGCCCTGCCTACCTGGCCCAGCACGGCACGCCGCGCCACCCCGACGAACTGGCGCACCACCACTGCCTGGCCTACAAAGGTATCACCGGCCAGCAGCGCTGGTTCTTCCGCCGCGGCCAAGGCGACTGGACACCCTACAGCGTCAGCGGCCCCATCACCGGCAACCACGCCGACACCCTCACCCACGCCGCCGAACAAGGCCTGGGCCTGGTGGTATTTCCGTCCTGGCTGATTGGCGAAAGCCTGCGCGCCGGTACCTTGCAGGCGGTGCTCGGCGAATACGAAGTGGCGACAACCCTGGAGCCCCAACAGATCGCCGCGTTGTGGCCGGGCAGCCGCAGGCTCTCGCTGAAGGTGCGCACGGTGATCGACTATTTCGTGGAGTGTTTTGGGACGGTGCCGTATTGGGATCGGTGACGGAGGTTGGCGCTGCTGAACGGCGCCAGTGAAGGAATATTCCTAGTAGGAAAAGTAGGCTCGTTCTGATTTTGGGGGCCAGTATTTCTGGGGACGGTGCGCTGGGGCAGACTTTGGCAACGTCCACTACCGAGATACCGACATGAACGCTACGTGTTCGACACTGACTGTCTCACTCAGCCAAGCAAAAGCCGATTTTTTGAAATTGGCTCATCAGGCCAGCACTGGCCAGGTGATAACTATCACCAGAAATGGAGTGGCATTTGTCCAGCTTTTGGCTGTGCGAAAGGCTCCTCAACGCCGGATAGGAGCGATGAAAGGGAAACTGATTATTCCTGATGACTTTGATACACCGCTTCCTGACAGCCTGCTTCGGGAGTTTGAGAAAAAGAGCACATGACTCAACCCTAGCTCAGAACAACCACTGCCCAATCAACCAAGCATTCGCCCCACTGATGACCGCGAACAGAAACCACGCCAGCAGCCGTGTGGGTAGCCGGTTGACGAACGGCCCCATCAGTTGCTTGTCGCCGGTCATGCGGATCAACGGGTACAGCGCAAAGGGCAACTGCAGGCTCAGTACCACCTGGCTGAGAATCAGCAGCTTGCCGATGGCATCGTCGCCCATCAGCCATACCCCCAGGAACGCCGGGATCAGCGCCAGCCCACGGGTAATCAGGCGGCGCTGCCAGCAGGGTATGCGCAGGTTCAGGTAACCCTCCATGATCACTTGCCCGGCAATGGTGCCGGTAAAGGTCGAACTCTGGCCCGAAGCCAACAAGGCGATACCGAAAAGGATGCTGGCGAAAGCACCGCCGACCAAGGGGTCGAGCAGGTGATAGGCGTCCTGGATTTCCACCACATCGGTATGGCCGGTCTTGTAGAAAGCAGCTGCGGCCAGCACCAGAATCGCGGCGTTGACCAACAGCGCCAAGGCCAGGGAGCCGATGGTGTCGATACGCGCCAGCTTGACCGCGTCCTGCTTGCTCGCCAGGTCCTTGCCGATCAGGCGGGTCTGCACGATAGAGGTGTGCAGGTAGAGGTTATGGGGCATGACCGTAGCGCCGAGGATGCCGATGGCCAGGTACAACGGCGCCGCATCGCTGATGGCCGACAGTGACGGGGTAAACCCGCTGAGCACGTCGGGCCAGTAGGGTTTGATCAGCACCAGTTCGATGAAAAAGCACACGCCGATGGTGGAGACCAGCGCCAGCATGATCGCTTCAAGGCGGCGAAAACCACGATTTTGCAGGGCCAGGATCAACAGCGTGTCGAATGCCGTGATGACAATGCCGGTGGTCAGCGACACGCCGAGCAACAGGTGAAACGCCAGGGCGCAGCCGAGCACTTCGGCAAGGTCGGTGGCGATGATGGAGATTTCCGCCAACACCCACTGGGTGCGAGCAGAGCGCTGGCTGTAGCGCTCACGGCACAGTTGCGCCAGGTCCTTGCCAGTGGCGATGCCCAGCCGCGAACACAGGCACTGCACCGCCATCCCCGCCAGGCTGGCCAGCAGCACCACAAACAGCAGGCTGTAGCCGTAGCGTGAACCGGCTTCGATGGCCGTTGCCCAGTTGCCGGGGTCCATGTAGCCGATGGAGATCAACAGGCCGGGGCCAGCGAACATCAACACCCGTTTAAAAAACGAGGCCTTGGGATCAACAGCGACAGAGCCGGCCACTTCCGGCGGGCAAAACGGAGCGGTAGCGATTTTTGGCAGGCTGAATTTCACGCGGTATTCCAGGCAAATACACAAGACTTGGGCAGCAGCTTATCAGTCGGTGGCGACCGTGCGCATCACCGTCTCCCGTGGCAGGTCAAACGCTTCCACCACTTGCACCACCAGATCCAGCTCCTGGTTAAGCGCCTCGCGCTCCATGCGCTGACGAATCACGCCGATCACCAATACCGCCAAGGTGGTGATCGAATATGCCGGGCCGGAAAACGCCCGAACACCGCTGACCAGCAACATCGCCGCAGCCAGCGCCTGGCCCACCACCGGAATCGCCGTCGCCGCACCGCGCCGCAGGATAAACCCAGTGAGCCCGGCCAACGCCGTGCCGCTCAAAGCTGCGGTAGCCGAACGGCCCACATCCAAGCGGTTGAACAACCCCTGCTCTTTTTGTGCAGCGGCCTGGAGCTCGGCCTCGAACGCCTGACGATCAGCGCGGCTGAGTTTGTCCTTGTACTGCTCGATCAGTGTTTCTGCGACCTGCCCTTCGATCTCTGCCAGCGCCACATGCTCAAGTGGTTGGTCGAACTTGATGCCCAGGCGTTGCGCCACGTCTTCGGCAATCTGGCGATAGCCCACGCCATGGCCACGGGCCAGGTTCATGAAGCTGTCGCCGCCCATGCGCTGCAACTCAATGGCCAGTTTCAACGGTTCGCGCACACTGGCATCAATCGCGGCACTGCGCTTTTGCGCCATCAGTTCGGCAAGAAACTTCAGCTCCTCCGGCCGCGCTTGCACCAATGCCGGGTACAGGTCCACGTCTGCTTCGGCAAACCGCACGTCACTGCTGCGCGAGTCCACACGAATCATGCCACGCCGCTCCTGCAGCAAATCGGTGTACTGCACCACCGTCTTCAACTGCGGCCAATAGGCGGCATGATCGAAGCTGGCCAGGTGCACATTGGTCACCTTGGCCTTGAGCGCGGGCGTTACATCAATCGCATAGCGGCCAATGCAACGCTCGGTATCGGGCTTCATGGCCAGCGCCCAGTCCTTGCTCGAATGGCAATTGATCAACCGCCCCTTGAGCGGCGCCGACACCTTGTCCCAGGGGCTCGAGGTACAGATCGCGCCGCCCATCAACAACAGGTTATTCAACGGCAGTTCGCGAGCGATCTCGGGGCTGGCCAGCAGGCTCTTGACCAGAATGCGCGCGCCCAGGGAATGGCCGATCAGGTTGATGCGCCGTACCGGCAGCGACTGGTCGTGCAGGTAGCCGGCCAATTCTGGCAACAAGGTCTTGGCCACTTCATCCACCCGCGCCTCGACGCTTTTGTAATGGTCAAGAAAATAGGCAATGGCCTTGCCCACGCCCACCGTCGCCGCGCCCAGGCCGCCACCGCCGAGCAATGAGGCGAGCACGTCCTTGAACGGTGCAAACAGGTTTTCCAGAAAATGCCCTGCCGGCCAGAACAGCATCAGGTTGGTCGAGCCTTCGATACCCGCCAACTGCTGCTTGAAATTGCCCAGTTGCTGGCGGTTGAAGAACGCCGAGTAACCGTGAACATAGAGATTGAGCACATCCCCCTGGGGCTCGCCACACAGGATGAACGTGGGCTGGCGGGTGCGGTGCATTTCATCCCACTGGTGTTGCATAGAGCGGCGACTCCGGGTGACGGGCTGGCGATAGTAACAAACAGAGGCGATCAGAAAGGTGAATCCTGACCGACGTTTGCAGAAGGGCCTGGCCAAAACAGTATTCAACCAAGACCAAACACTGCGCGACTGCTTAAACTGACTGGCGGGACATGGTAAAACAGGGCCCAGCCCCTTCACCGGAGACCGCCACCATGACAGGCAAACTTGAACAACCCGAGCAATTGAGCGTGGTCATGGGCGCAAGCTTCTGCACCTTGAGCCAAATTGAGCAACTGACCAGCGCATGACCGCACTCTCCCCGCTTGGCCAACCCCGCACTCTGGTGTTCCTGACCTACCCGCACATGGGCCTGCTCGACCTGACCGGCGCGCAAACGGTGTTCTGGGCCGCGACCAAGGCCATGGCCGAGCGCGGTTTGCAAGGTTATGTGCTGCACAACGCCAGCCTGGCGGGCGGGCTGATGCCAACCGCCGAAGGCTTGAGCGTCGACACTGTGGCTTTGGCGCAGTTGGACCCAGCCGCCATCGACACTCTTGTGGTACCCGGCGCGCCCGCCATTGAGCAAGCCATGCTAGACAATACTGCGCTGGTGGACTGGCTGCGCAACGCCTCCGGTCAGGCGCGACGTACCGCCTCGGTGTGCAGCGGCACTTTTTTGCTGGCGCTGGCGGGCTTGCTGGAGGGGCGCCGCGCGGCAACGCATTGGGCCATGTGCGAGCTGCTCAAGCAACGCTTCCCGAGCATCGAGGTGGACGTGGACGCGATCTTCGTGCAGCAGGGCCAGGTGTGGACCTCGGCGGGCGTCAGTGCCGGGATCGACCTGGCGCTCGCGCTGGTGGAGGCCGACTGCGGGCGCGAAGTGGCGCTGCAAGTGGCACGCGAACTGGTGGTGTTCCTCAAGCGCCCCGGTGGCCAGGCGCAGTTCAGCCAGGTGCTGCAAGCGCAAACCGCCGACAGCGCCAGCTTTGATGCGCTGCATGCGTGGATCAGCGACAACCTGCGCGACAGCGACCTCAGCGTCGAGCGCCTGGCCGCGCAGAGCCATATGAGCCCACGCAACTTTGCCCGGGTCTATAAGCAAAAAACCGGTCGCACCCCGGCCAAGGCCATCGAACTGTTTCGCATGGAAGCGGCGCGCCGCATGCTCGAAGACTCCCAGCGCAGCATCGACCAGATCGCCGGGCTTTGCGGGTTTGGCGATGAGGAACGCATGCGCTGCACCTTCCACCGCCACCTGGCCATCTCACCCCGCGACTACCGCGAGCGCTTTTCCCGCTAGGCCGGCAGAGGTGGCAGTCATCCAGGGTTATATGTCCTTTCGGACAGGCCCTGCTGCTTTTACAGTGATCCGGCAATGCCTTGCGGCTTATCTGGTCTCTGGAGCAACCCCATGAAACAACATATTCTGATCATTGGCGCCGGGTTCGGTGGCGTGTGGAGCGCCTTGAGCGCGGCTCGGCTACTGGATAAACACGACCGCAACGATGTGCGCATCAGCCTGCTCGCACCCCAAGCGGAGCTGCGTATCCGCCCGCGGTTCTACGAGCCCGATGTACATACCATGCTGGCCCCGCTTGATGCGCTGTTCGACGCTGTGGGCGTGACCTTTGTGCAAGGCGCCGCCGACAGCATCGACACCCCTAATAAGCAAGTGACCTATCGCAACGCGGCCGGCATCCCGGCCACCCTCGCCTACGACCGCCTGGTAGTGGCTGCCGGCAGCCGCTTGAACCGCCCAGACATGGACGGCATCGCGCATGTGTTCGATGTGGATCAGATCGAAGACGCCGCGCGCCTTGAGGCCCATATCAAGGCCCTCAAAAATCTGCCCGACAGCCCGGCCCGCAATACCGTGGTGGTGGCCGGCGGCGGCTTTACCGGTATCGAGACCGCCACCGAAATGCCGGCGCGCCTGCGGGAGGCGCTGGGTGAAACGGCCAACATCCGTGTGATCGTGGTAGACCGCGGGCCACAGATTGCCGCGTCGATGGGCGATGGCATACGCCCCTCGATCATCGAAGCCAGCCGCGAGCTGGGGATTGAATGGGTACTGAACACCTCGGTCGCCTCGGTGGACGCCGGTGGCGTGACCCTGGCGGATGGGCAGCGGATTGAATCAAGCACCGTGATCTGGACCATCGGCTTTCGTGCCAACCCGCTGACCGAACAGGTGAGTGCCACCCGCGATCCCCAGGGCCGCCTGCACGTGGACGCCACCCTCAAGGTCAAGGGCCAGGCCGCCATCTTTGCCGCCGGCGACGTGGCCTACGCCGCCACAGACGAGCTGGGCAACTTCGCTGCCATGTCCTGCCAGCACGCCATCGCCTTGGGCCGCTACGCCGGCAACAACGTCGCCGCCGATCTGATCGGCGTAGCCCCCATGGCCTACAGCCAACCCAAATACGTGACCTGCCTCGACCTCGGCGCCTGGGGCGCGGTGTACACCGAAGGCTGGGACCGTCAGCTTAAGCTGGTGGGCCAGGAAGCCAAGGACCTCAAACAGCAGATCAATAGCGTGTGGATCTACCCACCGGCGGCGGATAGAAAGGTGGCGTTGGCGGCGGCGGATCCGTTGATCCCGGTGGCGTAGAACTTCGCGTTGCTCACTACAATGACAGGATGTGAACGATCCAATTTTTTGATGTCATCCACTTCCCGGTTGCGATGGAGCATCGCGCAGGCTACTCTTTCAACTCGCAGCAAGTGCTGCGATTGGACTTGGCGGTCCGACCAGATATAGGCGCAACGGCGCCCCCAACACGATTGCAGGCGCTTTTTTTGCGCCCGTGATTTCGTGCAATGGCGGGTTGCGCAGGGACTTCTTCGGAAGTGCCGGGTCCTATATCCCCGGTCCGCCAACCTTGCGTAATCCGCCACCCTAATTCTGCTTGGCGGCAGAAGGTGACGGCTCACTTAGATATAGGAGCAAGAACCATGACCTCATCTGATCGGTATATGCCCATAACGGGCCCCGATTGCACCATACCTACACTGCTAATCGATACTCAGGCGCCGCTTGATGCTTTGCATGACGCAGCAGTTTTTCGTATTCGGGCAGTCACTCAAGTTCTGGAAAACCTGGCACTTCGCGATGAAATCAGCAGCGATACCGTAGTGCTGCAGGACTTCGCGTTGCTGTTGAGTATTCCATTGCGGGACGGCTGCGATTTACTGGATGTGATCGGGCGTAGGCTAAGGGCAAGGATGTCGTAACCGAAAACAGGCGACCTTACGGTCGCCCTCTATAAACTCAGCAAATCAGCAAAGCCGCATTTATTCAGCGTACCTTGTGATAGTTGGCCAAAGCATTCATATAGGCTGCTTTAACTGTCAGGCCTACAGTATCCAATACCTGCGCGTTAAGGGCAGCAAGCTTGTCACCTATCAAGCTTTGCCCCGCCTGCTTCAACTTGAGCCGGGAATGCCCGGCATATTTCGTGCCGGCGATATCCACCGTCAGGCTAACCTCACAGGCGTAATAGTCAGGAGAGTTCCAAGTCTTGACGAAGACTCTGTCGATCTCGACGCTGGTTTTGAGTGCCGAAGAGGGAGAAACGCCCACCGCACGTTTGGTGAACTCGGTCCAGTCATCAACAGGAACGTTGGCGAACCCCTCGTAAAGGCCGACATTGTAATTAGCAGCATGCCAAACAAGCTTGCTCGACTCCTTGCAGCGCGTACACTTTTCAGCGCCAGTCACTTGCACGATGTCGGCCTGTACAACACTACTTTTGATTGCCGCCAACTCGGCCTCCGTCGAGTACGCCGCGAAGTGCAACTGGTTGGTAACGCAACCACTGAGCCCTAACAGAACACATGCAACGATCAAGTACTTCATCAATCACCAATCCCTGTGAAATTCATTTGTTAAGCGGCACACCCTGCCCAAACCGCCGAATCGCCAGGCAATACCCCACCAACGCCATCCCCGCCAGCAAACCGCCCGCCGCGCCGATCCAGGCGAAGCCGAAGTGGCTGCCCACCCAACTGCCCATCAACGCGCCACCGCCGATGCCGATGTTGTAGATCCCGGAAAACATCGCCATGGCCACATCGGTGGCGTCCGGTGCCAGCACCAGCACCTTGGACTGCATGGCCAGGCCAAAGCCCATGATCGCCATGCCCCAGAAAATGCTCAGCCCCACCAGGTAAGACTCGGCGCCGCTCAACGGCAGCATCAGCGCCAGGCACGCGGCCAGGATAGACACCGCGCCGATCACAAACAGGTGGGGGTTGAAGCGATGCACCAGGCTGAACAGCAACGAGCCGATGATGCCAGCACCACCGAACACCAGCAGGATCAGGGTCACAGCACTGCCGCCCAGGCCGGCGACGCCTTCGACGAAGGGTTCGATGTAGCTGTAGGCGGTGAATTGGGCAGTGACGGTCATCGCCGTCAGCACGTAGAGCGCCACCAGCGCCGGACGCTTGAACAACAGCGGCAGGCTGCGCAGGGAGCCGGAGTTCTGGCTGGGCAGCAGCGGCAAGGTGCGCGCCAGCCAGAACACCAGCGCGGCGGCGAACGCGGCGATCACCAAAAAGGTAGTGCGCCAACCCATGGCCTCGCCCAACAGGCGGCCCAAGGGAATGCCCAGCACCATCGCCAGGGATGTGCCGGTGGCCAGCAAGCCAAGGGCCTGCACCTGCTTGCCCTCTGGCGCCAGGCGTACAGCCAGGGAAGCCGTGATCGACCAGAACAACGCATGGGCCAGGGCGATGCCGACCCGACTGACCATCAGCAAGCCGAAACTGGTGGCGACGCTGGAGAGGATATGGCTGGCGATAAACAGACCGAACAGCACGATCAGCAATTTGCGCCGTTCGACGTTGCGGGTCAGCAGCATCACTGGCAGCGAGGTCAGCGACACGATCCACGCATAAATGGTGAGCATCAGGCCGACGCTGGCCACGGGCATGTCAAAGCTGGCGCCGATGGCGCTGAGCAGCCCGACGGGGACGAATTCGGTGGTATTGAACACAAACGCGGCCAGCGCGAGGGCGATGACCGGTTGCCAGTTGGCTTGGGGGGTTGCGGCTGAAAGGCTCATTGACGGGCGCGGTACTCTGACGATGATCAAGCGGCCACCCAGGACAAGCGCCGCCGCCGAGCATTCTATAGGTTTCTCGCACCGCTGTTGCTGCGGATCGTCGCCCGAAGGCCTACGGCGAAGTCATGGTAATGATGTAGTTGCCTGACTGGATGAGCTTGCCGGCGCGGTCTACCAACACGTAACGCTGATCGTAATAGCGCCCCTCGCCGCTGTCCGCCACCAGCCGCACATGGGGTGCGTCGACACTGACCACCGGCGCGACACTGCGCACCTCGATGCGGCTACCACGAGTGGATTGGGCACAGCCGCGCAGTTCCATCACCGAACCGCTGCGCGCATTTGTCGCACACCCTGACTCGACAATGGCGCCGCTGAACCTGATGGTGCCCTGCCCCACGGTTTGTGCGGCGCCGCAGGTACTTGCCCACAGCCCCAGAAGGCCAGTCATTACCGCTACACGATGAACGTTCATGCCGACACTCCTTCTTGGGTTAGTTAAGAAGTAAGTCGTCGGCACGCCGGTTAACTTGAGCTTATTTACCCGCGAATGAGAGGTGCGTCACGGATCCACCTGCCCCATCAACTCAGGAATGCTCTCCGGCCGCTGGGCATAGCGTTGGGCCAACGCCGCGCAGACCATCAACTGGATCTGGTGAAACAGCATCAACGGCAAAATCAACACGCCCATGCTCGCCCCGGCAAACAGCACCTGTGCCATCGGCACGCCGGTTGCCAGGCTTTTCTTCGAACCACAGAACAAGATGGTGATGCGGTCCTCCTGATTAAAGCCAAACGCCTTGCCCAGCACCGTGGATGCCACCAGCACCAGTGCCAGCAACACGCAGCAGGCCACCACCAACCCGCCCAATTCCCACAGCGGGATCTGGTGCCAGATACCTTCGTTGACCGCCTCGCTGAAAGCCCCGTAGACCACCAGCAGAATCGAACCTTGATCGACGAATTTGAGCCAGGCTTTGTTACGTCCGACCCAGCCACCGATCCAGCGGCTGGCGATCTGCCCGGCAATGAACGGCAACAACAACTGCACGCTGATTTTGACAATCGCATCCACTGTGGAGCCGCCATCTCCGTGCACGTTGAGCAGCAGCGCTACCAGCAGCGGCGTCAGGAAGATACCGAACAGGCTGGACGCCGCCGCGCTGCAGATAGCCGCAGGGATATTGCCGCGGGCCAGGGACGTAAAGGCAATCGCCGATTGCACGGTGGCCGGCAAGGCGCAGAGGTAGAGCATGCCCATGTACAGCTCGTTGCCGATCAACGGCGACAGCAGCGGCTTGAGCGCCAGGCCCAGCAGCGGGAACAGCACGAAGGTCAGGCTGAACACCAGCAAATGCAGGCGCCAGTGGCCGGCACCGGCGACGATGGCTTTGCGCGACAGCTTGGCGCCATGCAGGAAAAACAGCAGCGCGATGGCCAGGTTGGTGACCCAGCCGAACGCCACGGCAGTCTGGCCGCTGGCGGGCAGCAGTGAGGCGAGGATCACGGTGGCGATCAGGGTGAGGGTGAAGTTGTCGGGCAGAAACCGGGGCCGGGTCATAAGCAATTCTTCCAGGGGTTGCCAAGAGCGTCGCGACGACTCTAACGTAACCACCTGTTACCGACTAACGCCAATGAGCCAGTAAATGCCGCCTAAAGGACATGAAAAAGCCGTTCGCCGCAGTGTCCCTGGGCTTTCCAGCCTGCCTAGGCCGGTGTACGGACGCACTGAATCCTTGCCCAATCGGGCGCTGACGCGACGCCACAGCCACCCATGGGTGCAGTTGTCCTACGCGATTTCCGGGGTATTGGAGATCCAGACCAGCGTCGGACGTTTCGTCGCACCACCCCAGCGCGCGGTGTGGATCCCGGCCGGCATGCCCCATCGGGTGTTCAGTTCGCCCCATACGGAAATGCGCAGCTTGTACCTCGATTGCAGCGTCACCGCCTGGGCCGCCGAGCGTTGCCAAGTGCTGGAGGTGAGCAGTTTGTTGCGCGAGTTGATCCGCAACTTCAGCCAACTGCCGGTCGAATATACCGAGGACGGGCCAGACGGACGCCTGGCCCAGGTACTGCTCGATCAACTCGCCGCCGCGCCCCAGGTGGATTTGATGTTGCCGCTGCCTCACGACCCGCGGCTGCGGCAGATCTACCGCAGCCTGAACCTGCACCCCGAGCAACAGACCACGTTGGGCGAGTGGAGCCGCAAGCTGGGAGTCAGCGAAAAAACCCTCAGTCGGGTGTTCCTGAGTGACACCGGGCTGACGTTCCGCGCGTGGCGCCAGCGCCTGCGCCTGTTAAGCGCCCTGCCCGCCCTGGAACAAGGCGAGCGGGTGACGGATGTGGCATTGGGCTGTGGCTATGAATCGACCTCAGCCTTTATCAATGCGTTTCGTCAGCAGTTTGACTCCACCCCCGGTGAATTCTTCCGCTGACCCTTTCCCACGATGCAAATAATCCCCAAACCCACGCTCGGCTGGTATTGTGCCGCGCTTTGAAACACAGCAACCGACTGCGAGGAAATGGACGTTGAACACTGACGAAAAAATGACCGGGGACCTGTTCGAGGTTGATAAGCGCCTGTCACTCAAGCCCGTGGTGGACTTCAACGCCTACCTGCGCAGCGCCTTCGGCGACGGCCCTTGCACCTGCGTGCGCTGCACGGCCAGCGGTGGTGATGAAAGCGGCTATGGGTTCCAACACACCTTCACCTTCGAGGGTAAGCCCGTGCACCGCCGCTTCGCTTCGACGGCGGGCAGTGATGTACTGATGGCGTTGAAAAAGGCCTGGTTGTCGTACACCAAGGCCGAGCTGCCGCTCAGTGGTGTGTTGGCGCTGGATACGGTGAAGGAATTCGTCGAGCCGCAGTTGCACAAACGCCTGGCGCCGTTGTTTGTGGCCAGTGGGCTGGTCAAGGATGTGGACGGCGAACTGCGCATCCAGCCGCAGGCCATGGCCTGACACAGGCTAAGGTCAGGGGAACACAACTTTCGAAGCAAAGAAGATCCAATGTGGGAGCTGGCTTGCCTGCGATAGCGGTAGCGCAGTAACAGATGCAGTGACTGCCACACCGCCATCGCAACATAAAACTCTACGGGCTGTAGGCGCAGTCGGTAACCACGATGCGAAGCGAGCCGCTCTTGATCTTGCTTTTGATCTTAGGCGCCCCGTCAAACCACGCTGGCCGTAATTCGACAGGGATTTGGGGGGTAAACCGGCAGGGATGCCGGTTTAGCCGCCCCGCGCCATGGATGGCGCGTGGCGGCGGCCCCCCAAATCACTGGCGGATTACGGGCACACCGAGCCTAAGCGAGGTGCCGAGTGGTGGGGCAAGAGCGTTTTGCTTACTTTTGCGCTGTTCAAAAGTGAGCCGCCGTCAGGGCGGAACCCTAGGGAAACTCTGAAAAAGACTTTCTGATTTGGCAAAATACCGCGACCCCACCCACCGAGTTTCCCGATGAAGCAGATGACCTTCGCCGACGCCGAGTACGCTGGCAAGCGCAAGCAAACCCGCAAGGAGTTGTTCCTGATCGAGATGGATCGGGTGGTGCCGTGGAAGGGCTTGATTGCTTTGATCGAGCCACATTATCCGAAAGGTGAAGGTGGCCGTCCGGCCTACCCGTTGATGGCGATGCTGCGTGTGCATCTGCTGCAGAACTGGTTCGGCTACAGCGATCCAGCGATGGAGGAAGCGCTGTACGAAACCACGATCCTGCGCCAGTTTGCCGGGCTGAACCTGGAGCGCATCCCCGACGAAACCACCATTCTCAACTTCCGCCGCTTGCTGGAGAAACACGAGCTGGCGGCCGGCATCCTCGCTGTCATCAATGGCTATCTGGGCGACCGCGGCCTGTCGCTGCGCCAGGGCACCATCGTCGATGCAACGCTGATCAATGCGCCCAGTTCGACCAAGACAAGGACGGCAAGCGCGACCCGGAAATGCACCAGACCAAGAAGGGAAACCAGTATTATTTTGGCATGAAGGCCCACATCGGCGCCGATGACGAATCGGGTCTGGTGCACAGCGTAGTGGGCACGGCGGCCAATGTGGCGGATGTCACCCAGGTGGACAAATTGCTGCATGGCGACGAAAACGTGGTCTGCGCCGATGCAGGCTACACCGGTGTCGAAAAGCGGCCCGAGCATGAAGGACGTGAAGTTATCTGGCAGGTGGCGGCACGCCGCAGCACCTACAAAAAACTCGATAAGCGCAGCGTGCTGTACAAAGCCAAGCGCAAGATTGAAAAGGCCAAGGCTCAGGTGCGCGCCAAGGTCGAGCATCCGTTCCGGGTAATCAAGCGCCAGTTCGGTTACACCAAGGTGCGCTTTCGCGGCTTGGCCAAAAACACGGCGCAACTGGTGACACTGTTCGCTCTGTCGAACCTGTGGATGGCGCGCCGACATTTACTGACGAATGCAGGAGAGGTGCGCCTGTAATGCGGGAAATGGCCACCGGAGTGGGGTCCGGGTGGCGAAAACGTAAGAAATACTCGTCGAATTGATTGTTTTTTGATCATTTGGCGAGTTTAAAAGTTGCGCTAGGTGGTATGCCGGGGAAATACATGGCTACTTCAGACCATCCCTAGGTGGCCGTTACCGCAGGAATGGATATGTACACAATCCAACTGTGTTGGCTGTCAGGCCGTCTTCGCAGGCAAGCCAGCTCCCACAGTTTGATTGCTGGGTGTCAGGTAGATTGGCGCCGGCTGTCAGGCCGCCATCGCAGGCAAGCCAGCTCCCACAGTTTGATTGCTGGGTGTCAGGTAGATTGGCGCCGGCTGTCAGGCCGCCATCGCAGGCAAGCCAGCTCCCACATTGGTCAGGTATTGCCCACAGAATCAGCGCCTGGCACAGATCTCCTGTGGGAGCGGGCTTGCCCGCGAAGGCGGCGTGTCAGTCACTGAATATTCAACTGAACCACCGCTATCGCAGGCAAGCTCCCATATTTTCCCGGGTATTGGCCTAGAAACCAGGAACGCCTTGTACGCGCAACTCAGGCGTCAGTTCGTCCAGCGGTTCGGTCAGCGGCCGCTCGTTCCCACCCGGCAGCAGGATCACCTTGCGGCATTCCTCCTCGGCTTTATCAAACAGCTCATACCCCCGCGCCGCCTGCTCCAAGGGCAGCCTGTGAGTGATGATCGCCTCCGGGTGCAGATGCCCCAGCTCGATATGCTCCAACAACTCCGGTAAGAACCGCTGCACATGGGTCTGGCCCATCTTGAAGGTCAGGCCCTTGTCGAAAGCATCGCCAAACATAAAGCCATGGATAAACCCGGCATACACCCCTGCGACGCTGACCACGCCACCGCGGCGTACAGCGGCGATGCACTGGCGCAGGGCCTTGCCGCTGCTGCCCTCGATCTTGAGGGCCGTAAGCAGAGTTTCCGTGGTGCTGCCCTTGGCCTCGAAACCCACCGCGTCCACCACGCCATCGACGCCGCGCATGCCGGCGGTCTGGCGGATGATGGTGTCAGCTGGGTCCTCGTCTTCTTCGAAATTGATCGGGATCACACCGTACATTTTCTGCGCATAGGCCAAACGGTACGGATGGTCGTCGACCATGAAGATCTGCTCGGCGCCCAGCATCTGCGCGCACGCCGCACTGAGCAGGCCCACCGGCCCGGCGCCATAAATCGCCACGCTGGACCCTTTGCCAATGCCCGCATTGGTCACTGCCTGCCAAGCGGTAGGCAGGATATCGGAAAGGAACAGCACCTTCTCATCCGCCAAAGTGCCAGACACCTTGAACGGCCCGGTGTTGGCCTTGGGCACCCGCACCCACTCCGCCTGGCCGCCGGGAATGCCGCCATACAGACGGCTGTAGCCGAACAGCGCGGCCCCCGGTGGAATGGCTTTTTTATTCAGTATCGCACCGCGCCCATCGTTGGTGGTTTCGCAGGCAGCAAATTGCTGGAGCTGGCAGAAAAAGCAATCGCCACAGGCAATCACGAACGGAATCACCACACGGTCGCCAGCTTGCACAGCGGTGACGGCCGGGCCGGTTTCTTCGACGATGCCCATGAACTCATGGCCGAAGATATCGCCGTGCTCCACGGTCGGGATCTTGCCGCGATACAGGTGCAGGTCCGAGCCACAGATCGCGGTGGCGGTGACCCGCAGAATAATGTCGTCGGGTTGTTCAATGATCGGATCGGGCACGGTATCCACCTGCACCTTGTGTGCGCCCTGGTAAGTCATCGCTCGCATGCTCTGCGCTCCTGCCGTTGAGGGGTTACTAATTAAGGACAGAGCAGCCCCTCAGTGTTCCTTCGACGTAGAGCGACACCCGATCAATGGTCGCCGCGCGTCTGGGCCAACAGCAGGTCGACTACCTGGCGCAAGCTACCAAGCGCCTCGGCGCCGCTGGCCTGGGCCTGGGCGTGCCAACGCAACTGTTCGGTCGCGCTGTTGCCGCGTTGCAGCAAGGCATCCAAGGTATCGAACAACAGCGGCTCGCCGATGGCCTCTGCGGTGGCGGCAAAGGTCTGTCGGGCGTATTGCAGCCATTGCTCAGCGCTGCCCAGGGTGCCGGTGTCGTCCAACGCAAAGGTGCCAGCAGTCCCATACCGCTTGGCCTGCCAGCGATTCTCCTTGAGCAGCCAGCTCGCTTCGGTATTGAACCTGGCGCCAGGGCGCTGCATCGCGCAGGCGTGGGTGACCATCACCCGAAACAGCGTGGCGAGGGCCAAGGCGTCCGTCAGCCGTGGGCAGGCGTCGGTCATGCGCAGTTCCAGGGTGGGGTAACGCGCCGCGGGGCGGATGCCCCACCAGCCATTGCCATCGGCCTTGATCGCGCCAATGCGCTGCAACAGGGCCAGGTAGCGCAGGTACTCGGCCCAGTCGCTAAAGTGCTCCGGCACGCCCATGCGGGGCCACTCGTCGCACGCGGCCTGGCGGTAGCTCATAAAGCCGCTGGGCGCGCCGTCCCAGAAAGGCGACGAGCAACTGAGCAGCAGCAACAACGGCAACCACGGCGACACCTGGTTCATCACCGCGATGCGGTCCAACGCCTGCGGCACCTGCACATGCACATGCAGCCCGCACAACACACTGCGCCGCGCTACGTATTGAATATCGTCGAACAGTTGCCGGAAATGCGCCTGATCGGTCGGCCGTTGCCCACGCCAATCGGCCAGCGGGTGGCTGCCGGCGCACACCACACCGAGACCGAACTCAGCCAGGGATTGCGCCAGGTTGCCGCGCACAGTCGAGAAATAATCCGCCGCTTCGGCGCTGGAGGTAAACACCGGCGAGGCCGCCTCGATCTGACCTTGGAACATCTCAAAGGAGAAGCCCGCGCCAATCGCTTCGCGGCAGGCCGCCAGCACCGCCGCAGACGGCTCGCCGACCATCTGACGGCTGTGCAGGTCGGTGATGAAGTATTCCTCTTCAATACCAAAGGTGAGCATCGGCATTCAGCGCAATCGGGTGACAGTCAGCGCGACCACGGCGATGCGCTCCACCTGCTCATAGCCTGGCTTTTCCAGTTCCTCACCAAAAACGTCCGGGTCCAGTTCGCGGTAGGTCCAGCCGTAGGCGTCGCTGCCCAACAGTGGCTTGACCGCCTCCAGGAAAGGGTCGCTGCCGGCCACCATCGCCACCCCGGTATACAGCAGCAGGCTCCCGCCCAGGGCCAGCCGCCCGATGGACTCACTGACGATGCGCAGCGACAACTGCTCCCCCAGGGCGCCACCACCATGGCGATAGGCGCGCTGGCGGTCATCTTTCATGTATGGCGGGTTGGCGACAATCAGGTCGAATTCGCCCTCCACACTGGCCAGCACGTCACTGTGGTAAACGCTGAGGTTATTCAGCTCGGCGAGTTCGGCATTCACTGCCGTCATGCGCAGGGCACGGGGGTTGATATCCACCGCCAGCACCTGGGCGTCATGCCGGGCTTTGGCAATCACCAGCGCGCCGACACCGGCGCCACAGCCGATGTCCACGGCGCGTTTGAGCGGCTCGAAACGCTGCTGCAGGTAGGCTTCGATCACCTGGGCAAAACGGTAGCTGTCGGGGCCGAAAAACACCGCGTCCGCTTGGTCGGTGGGATAAGGCGAATGAGCGAACAACAGACCGTCGAGACTCGACCAGCGCACCGTGCTGCGCCATAGCGCGCCATGTTTTTCGATCACATCCGCTTGCTGCAACTCCTCACGCAAGGCCTCGGGCAACAGGCCTTGATCGAACGGCATAGACCACCCGAACACATCGCGCAGCGTCATTGCCAGGGGCGTCGCCAGCCGCCGATAGACACGCTCATGGGTCAAGGGTGTTGGCGTGATAAAGCGATAACCGCCCTCCTTCAACCCGCGGCCCAAATTCAACAAGGCACGATCAGCCAGTTGTTGCGCAGACATAGGCACATTCCTTAGCGCAGGCGCGCACGCAGTTGGATAAAACGGCGAGTGGCATACAGCCCGGCAGGCGTGCAATGACGGCGTGCCGACAGCCATGGGATCAGCGCATTGAGCTGTTGCACATCGGGCAAGTTGCACAACGACTCCGCCAGGGCCTGGGTATCCGGGTCCGCTGGTCGATGCTGCTCACGGGAAAACCGGCTGCCGCGTCCCGGCCGCACCGGCGGCACACGTTCGCTGGCCACCCATTCACCCGCAATCCAGTCATGGATCAGTTGTTTTTCATAACCGCTGAACACCCCGAACATCGCAGCGCCAGCGCCCTCGATCAATTGCCAGAAGCGGCTATTGGCAGGGTCCTGGTTGTGCTGGATCCAGCCCTTGTCTTCGAGGGCCTTGAGAAACGCGCCGATCTGCCCAGGCTGGGCCAGCCATTGGTTGACGGTCTGGCCTTCGAAGCGGCAATAGTCCGAATGCATGTGCTGGCCGAAGGCGCGCTTGCGCTCAAGCATCGCCACCACCTCGTCCTGCAAGTTGAAGTGTTTGATGATAGACGTGGTACCCAGGCCCAGATCATTCAGACGGTAGCCTGCGGCCACCCGGCGATAGAAGTCTGCCCTGCCCTCACCCAGCGGCAACAGGTTCAGCACCGACTGTGCGGCCTTGCAGGCATGGCCACTGCTGGCGTTGTCGATGGTGACATGCAGCGTGAAGTAATAAGGATCGATGCCCAACTCACTGAGTTCATAGGCGCTGATCAATAGGTGCAGTGGCAGCTGTTCGTAACCCAGGTTGAAGCCAATGACTTCCGGCAGGAACTCGTCAGCGCACATGCCCAGCGCCAGTTGCAGCGCGCCTTGCAGGTAATGGTCATCCTCAAGGCCGGCTTCGCTGTCGGCATCGTGTTCGCTGAGCAACTTGCGGTAGATCACCACATGGTTCTGCGCGGCTTCACCGTCGCCCAATTCTTCCAGGTAAGTGGTGAGCAGGCCGTCAAAGCGCTGGTCTTGCCAATAGCGCAGCAAGCCGTAGAGCCAGGCACCGTCGACCTGTTTGGTCGGCGCCACGCACTGCAGGAAATACAACGCATGGGCCTTGTTCTGGAAATACCGCCGCGGCCCACCGTTTCGGCGCTGTTCCAGATAGTCGGCATAGGCCTGGGCCACCTCGGCGCAGCGCTGCTCGACCCAGGCCAGCAGCTGTTCGGGCGCCTCTGGCAAGTCGCAATCGGTGGCGTCTACCAGGGCCAATTGATCCTGCAGGTATTCACGCGCCAATTCAGCGGCGTCTTGGGTTTCGCCGTGCAGTTGTTGGTACACCCGTTGATGGCGGCCCTGGGCCGAGTCGGTGAGAGAGGCCGGCTGGCCTGACAGCGCTGTAAGGAGTGTCATGATGGCAGTTTCCGCAAAGTCCGTTACAACGGGCCTCCCACAAGGTGGCCCCGCAAGAGCGCTCACAATCGCGCGCTTCTAAAATGCAGAACCTCGGGGGGTGCAGAAAATTCAAACGGGGTTGGGTGGGGAGGGATAAGCGGTCGTTTGTAAGGGCTCACAAAACCAAAATATCTGTAGGAGCGAGCTTGCTCGCGAAGAACTCACAGACGCCGCGTTTATTCAGGAAACACGCGTTATCGTTGACGTTTTTCGCGAGCAAGCTCGCTCCTACAGAGGTGGAAATGGCGCTATTACTTACGTGCAGCCTCCCACTGCTTGAGCAGGTCGTTGTAGTTCACGGTTTCGCCCTTGGGCTTCTCGTTGGCCAGTTTCGGCTTCGGCGCGCCCGGCTGGTCGAACCAGTATTGTGCGTCACGCTCGGGGTTCATTTTCGGGCCGCACACCGGTTGCACCTTGGAGCGTTCCAGGCGCGTCATGATCGCGTCCTGCTCCTTGGCCAGGTTGTCCAGCGCCTGTTGCGGGGTCTTCTCGCCGCTGGCCGCTGCGGCGATATTGCTCCACCACAGTTGCGCCAGGCGTGGGTAGTCCGGCACGTTGGTGCCCGTCGGGGACCACTCAGTGCGCGCCGGGCTGCGGTAGAACTCCACCAGCCCCCCAAGTTTGGGCGCCATGTCGGTCATGGCCTGGGAGTTGATATCGGACTCACGAATCGGAGTCAGGCCAACGATGGTCTTTTTCAGCGATACGGTTTTGGAGGTCACGAACTGCGCGTAGAGCCAGGCTGCGAGTTTCTGCTTCTCGGGTGTGGACTTGAGGAAGGTCCAGGAGCCTACGTCCTGATAGCCCTTCTTCATGCCTTTTTCCCAATACGGTCCGACTGGGGACGGCGCCATGCGCCATTTCGGCGTACCGTCGGCATTCACCACCGGTAAGCCCGGCTTGACCATGTCGGCGGTAAACGCGGTGTACCAGAAGATCTGCTGAGCAATGTTGCCCTGGGACGGCACCGGGCCGGATTCGGAGAAAGTCATGCCCGCCGCTTCCGGTGGCGCGTAGGCTTTCATCCAGTCCACGTATTTCTGCGTGGCGAATACGGCTGCCGGGCCGTTGGTGTCGCCGCCACGGGTGACGCTGGAGCCCACCGGGTGGCAGTCCTCCACACGAATGCCCCACTCGTCCACCGGCAAGCCGTTGGGCAAGCCCTTGTCGCCGCCGCCGGCCATGGAGAACCAGGCATCGGTGAAACGCCAGCCCAGGGACGGGTCTTTCTTGCCGTAGTCCATGTGCCCATAAATGCGCTTGCCGTCGATTTCCTTGACGTCTTCGCTGAAGAACTTGGCGATGTCTTCATACGCGGACCAATTCACCGGCACACCCAGGTCGTAGCCGTATTTCTCCTTGAACTTGGCCTTCAGCTCCGGCCGCTCGAACCAGTCGGCGCGGAACCAGTAGAGGTTGGCGAACTGCTGGTCGGGCAACTGGTAGATCTTGCCGTCCGGCGCGGTGGTGAACGACAGGCCGATAAAGTCTTTGAGGTCCAGGGTGGGCGAGGTGAAATCCTTGCCTTCGTTGGCCATCAGGTCGGTGATGGATTCGGTCTTGCCGTAGCGAAAGTGCGTACCGATCAAGTCGGAATCGTTGACCCAGCCGTCATAGATGTTCTTGTCGGACTGCATCTGGGTTTGCAGCTTCTCCACCACGTCGCCTTCCTGCAGCAGGTCGTGGGTCAGCTTGATGCCGGTGATTTCACTGAAGGCCTTGGCCAGCACCTTGGACTCGTACTCGTGGGTGGTGAGGGTTTCCGACACCACGTTGATCTTCATCCCACGGAACGGCTCCGACGCCTTGATAAACCACTTCAACTCCTCCAGCTGTTGGGCTTCGGTAAGGGTCGAGGGTTTGAACTCGCTGCCGATCCATTTTTTTGCGGCATCTTCATACGCATCGGCCCAGGCCGAAGCGCTCAAACCACTGAGGGCCAGTACGGCAGCCAATGAAATGCTATGTCGCAGCTTATTGTTTTTATTCAACATAGAGACCTCCAGGTTAATTTCAAACGGGGCTATCGGCAACCACCTCCCTTGTAGGAGCGAGCTTGCTCGCGAAGAACGCAAAGACACCGCGGGCTACCAGGAGCACTGCGTTATCGTTGACGATTTTCGCGAGCAAGCTCGCTCCTACAGAGGTGTGCACAGCTAGCCCCAACGCATCACACTCAACAGCCATACCAGGGAGAGCGCGGACGCCACCCAGATGCTCCAGTCGGTAACGCCAATGACCAGCAAATGCAGGTAGGCGCTGCCGAGCAGACCGATAAACAAGCGATCGCCACGGGTGGTGCTGATCGGCAGCAACCCGCGCCGGGGGATACTCGGCGAACGCAATTCCCAAGTGGTCATGCCCGCCAGAATCAGGGCAATACCGCCAAAGAACAGCGCTGTGGGGGTGGTCCAGGCCATCCATTCCATCATCGACTCCTCTAGACCCGGCCCAGGGCAAAGCCCTTGGCCACGTGGTTGCGAACAAACCAGATCACCAGCATGCCCGGCAGGATGGTCAACACCCCCGCCGCTGCCAGCACGCCCCAATCAATGCCGGAGGCCGACACCGTGCGGGTCATCACCGCTGCGATGGGCTTGGCGTTGACCGAGGTGAGCGTGCGCGCCAGCAGCAGCTCGACCCAGGAAAACATAAAGCAGAAAAACGCCGTAACGCCGATACCGGAGCCAATCAGCGGGATAAAAATCTTCACGAAAAACTTAGGAAAACTATAGCCGTCGATGTAGGCGGTTTCGTCGATTTCCTTGGGTACACCGGACATGAAGCCTTCCAGGATCCATACCGCCAACGGCACGTTGAACAGGCAATGGGCCAAGGCCACGGCGATGTGCGTATCGAACAGGCCAATGGATGAATACAGCTGGAAAAACGGCAGCAGGAACACTGCCGGCGGCGCCATACGGTTGGTGAGCAGCCAGAAGAACAGGTGCTTGTCACCCAGAAAACGATAGCGCGAGAACGCATAGGCTGCCGGTAGCGCCACGCTGAGCGAAATCACCGTATTCAGGCTCACGTAGTACAGCGAGTTGAGGTAGCCGGTGTACCAGCTCGGGTCGGTGAAGATCACCTTGTAGTTGGCCAGGGTGAAATCCTGCGGAAACAGGGTCAGGCCGCCGAGGATTTCGGTGTTGCTCTTGAAGGACATGTTCAGCAGCCAGTAAATCGGCACCAGCAGGAATAGGATGTAGATCAGTAACGGAATCAGCTTGCGCTTGCTCATGTTGGCGGCCTCAGCGGTTGGCGTCGGAATGGGTCATGGCGGTGTAGAACAGCCAGGACACCAACAGGATGATCAGGAAGTACACCAGGGAAAACGCCGCCGCCGGGCCCAGGTCGAATTGGCCGACGGCCATCTGGGTAAGCGTCTGACTCAGGAAGGTGGTGGCGTTACCCGGTCCGCCGCCAGTCAGCACGAAGGGTTCGGTGTAGATCATGAAGCTGTCCATGAAGCGCAGCATCACCGCGATCAGCAGCACGCTTTTCATCTTCGGCAACTGGATATGTCGGAACACCGCCCAGGCCGATGCACGATCAATCCGCGCAGCCTGGTAGTACACGTCCGGAATCGCGCGCAAGCCGGAGTAGCACAGCAGCGCCACCAATGAGGTCCAGTGCCACACATCCATGACCAGCACGGTGACCCAGGCGTCCATGGTGTTGGCAGCGTAGTTGTAGCTGATGCCCATGGCGTTGAGGGTCGAGCCCAGCAGGCCGATGTCGGCACGGCCAAAAATCTGCCAGATGGTGCCGACCACGTTCCACGGAATCAGCAACGGAATGGCGAGGATGATCAGCACCAGCGAGGACCAGCGGCCCTTGGTGGGCATGGTCAGGGCGATGGCGATGCCCAACGGGATCTCGATCAATAGCACGCAGGCCGAGTAGATGAACTGGCGCAGCAACGAATCGTGCAGGCGCGGGTCGAGCAGCACCTGCTTGTACCAGTCGGCCCCGACAAAATAGCGGCTGGACTGGTCGAAAATGTCCTGCACCGAATAGTTGACCACGGTCATCATCGGGATCACCGCACTGAACGCCACCAGCAGGAACACCGGCAATACCAGCCACCAGGCCTTGTTGTTCTGCACCTTGTTCATGGCGTCACCTCCAGCAGGTAATCGTCGGCGTAGAGCATCAGCCATTGCGCGGGGAAGCTGATGGAAGCCTTGCCTTCCGGCACCGGTTTGTCCTCGGCCAAACGCACCTTGAGTGTGGCGCCGTCGAGGTTGAGGGTCATGATCTTGTAGGTGCCAAGATCTTCCACATGGACGACGTCGGCTTGCAGGGCGTCAGGGTTGTACTCGTCCCACACGTGGATAAACTCCGGGCGGATACCAACCTGGAGCTTTTTGTAGTCGGTGGCGTTGAGACGTTGCTGCAACGCTTCGGACAGTGGCAACAGCGTATTGGCGAACCCTACACCGCCAGCCTTGGCCTGCACCTCGATCAGATTCATCCCAGGGCTACCGATGAAATAACCGACAAAGGTGTGGCTGGGCCGCTCGAACAATTCACGCGGCGTACCGAACTGCACGATCTGCCCGCCATACATCACCGCGATCTTGTCGGCGAAGGTGGAGGCTTCCAGTTGATCGTGGGTGACATAGACCATGGTGATATTGAACTGCTCATGGATCTGCTTGAGCTTGCGCCGCAGTTTCCACTTCAGGTGCGGGTCGATCACCGTCAGCGGCTCATCGAACAGAATGGCCGACACGTCATCGCGCACCAGGCCACGGCCCATGGAGACTTTCTGTTTTTCGTCGGCGGTGAGGTTGCGGGCTTTTTTGCTCAGCAGGTTTTGCAGGTCGAGGACTTCGGCGATCTCCTGCACCTTGCTGTGGATTTTCGCTTCGGCCATGCCCTGGTTGCGCAGCGGGAACGCCAGGTTGTCGAACACCGTCATGGTGTCGTACACCACCGGAAACTGGAACACCTGGGCGATATTGCGTTTCTCCGGGGTGAGCTCGTTGACCACTTGGGTATCGAACAGCACCTGGCCTTCGGACGGGCTGAGCAGCCCGGAAATGATATTGAGCAGCGTGGACTTGCCGCAGCCTGACGGCCCGAGCAAGGCGTAGGCACCGCCCTGCTCCCACACATGGTTCATTTCCCGAATGGCGTAGTCTTCTGGCCCTGTGGGCGTAGGGCTGTAGCTATGGGCCAGGTTGCGTAAATGGATCTCGGCCATCAGGCAACCCTCGCGACACGGCGCCCGGGGGCCTGGACCAAGCGGCCCTGACCATCGAACACAAACAGTTTATGGGTGGGGATATACACGCGGATCGGCGCGTCGACATCGTACTCATGCACCCCCGGCAGGTGCAGCACCAGCAAGAAGTGCTCACTGCGCACATGCAGGAAGGTTTCCGAGCCGCTGATTTCGGCGACTTCCACGGTCACCGCCAGCTCCAGGTCATCATCGTTGCTGGGCACCAGGCTGATATGGCTGGGGCGCACGCCAAAGCGGAAATCGCCTTCGCCGATGGGCCGCAGGTCAACATTGAGTGGGAAATGCACGAAATTGGCGAAGCTCACTTCGTTACCGCTGATGCGCCCTGGCATCAGGTTGATCGGCGGCTCGGAGAACAGCTCAGCGGCGAGCACGGTTTGCGGCTGGTGGTAGACCTCGGCGGCCTTGCCGCTCTGTATCACTCGCCCCTCGTGAAGAATGGTGGTGGTGCCACCCAAGGCCAGGGCTTCGTTGGGCTCGGTGGTGGCATAGATGGCGATGGTGTGGCGCGCCTTGAACAGTTCGCGCATTTCCTGGCGCAGCTCTTCGCGCAGTTTGTAGTCCAGGTTGACCAGCGGTTCATCGAACAGGATCAGTTCGGCATCTTTCACCAGGGCGCGGGCCATGGCGGTGCGTTGCTGCTGACCACCGGACAATTCCAGGGGGTGGCGCTGCAGGAATTTCTCGATGCGCAGCATCTTGGCGGTTTCCAGCACCTTGCTCTGGATCACCTCATTGGACACACCGGCCTGGCGCAACGGCGAGGCGATGTTCTCGAACACGGTCATGGTCGGGTAGTTGATGAACTGCTGGTAGACCATCGACACATTGCGCAGGCGTACCGGCTTTTGCGTGACATCCACGCCGTTCATCAGGATGCGGCCGCTGTCGGGCTTGTCCAGTCCGGCCATCAGGCGCATCAGGCTGGTCTTGCCGGACAGGGTGCGACCGAGCAGGACGTTGAAAGAACCGGCTTCGAACCGCAGGTTGGCGTCGTCGATCCAGGTTTGGCCGTCGACAACGCGGGAGACATGTTCCAGGGTCAATGACATGACACGACCTTTTTTATTATTGGAATGAATCTGGTCCGTTGTCAGAGCGAGTTTCGTGCCAAAACCGCAAGCGCTTGATGTGTAAGGAAATGGGTGAACCATGATGTTCAGGAGTGAACAATCCGGCTGAACAACTGAACACTGCCGGGGTTGACAATGAACAGTTGTGAACAACACTCTCATAACCAACACGGGGTAAATGTGGGAGCGGGCTTGCTCGCGAATGCAGTGGGTCAGTCAATCATCGGTCGACTGATACACCGCATTCGCGAGCAAGCCCGCTCCCACAGTTTGAATCGGTTTCTTCAGTTAGATATGCAAAAACAATAACAATAAAAATGAAGGTCGCACGATGGCCGAACCCTTGACCCACGACACCCTTATCCAGGAATCCTGGCGCCGTTGCCGCGCCTATGGCCTGGACCACCAGAGCGCCCCCAGCTTTGACCAACTGCCCGCCGAGGGCATTCGCCAACTGCTGGAAAGCCAACACTCACTGGTACAGACCACCCACCAGGAAGTATTGCCCTACTACGAAAACATCCTCAGCAATTCCAATTGCCTGATCATGCTGGCCGACAACCAGGGCCAGGTGCTGACCTCGTGGGGTACCCAGCGGTTTATCGAACCCACGCTGGCCCGTGGCTTCAGCCCCGGCGCCAGTTGGATGGAACGCGCCAGCGGCACCAATGCCATCGGCACCGCGCTGGCCTGTGCCCAGGCCGTGCATATTGAGCACGATGAACACTTCCTCAAGGCCAACCGCTTCATGACCGGCTCCGCAGCGCCGATTTTCGACGCCCAGCGCGAAATCATCGCCGTGCTGGATGTGTCCAGCGACAGTTACCTGCCACCCTCCCACACTCTGGGCATGGTCAAGATGATGAGCCAGACCGTGGAAAACCGGCTGATCCTCAACCTGTTTCGCGGCGAACACTTCCAACTGACCTTCAACACCGGCTTGAGCAACCTCGACAGCCAATGGGCCGGCCTGCTGATCTTTGATGAAAGCGGCCAGGTGCTGTCGGCCAACCGGCGTGCAGATAACCTGCTGGGCATCAGCCTCTCGCGGGTGATGATCGACAGCCTGTTCAAAGTGTCGCTGCTGGAGCTGCTCAACCAGCCGGAAGGGCTGCCCTTCGCCTTGCAGGCGGCGGGACGCAATCGGTTCCAGTGCCTGCTGAAGCGGCCCAAGCAGATGCCGGTGCAGGCGCGGGTGTTCAGCCAACCGCCGCCGCCAGCACCGACCTCGATCAACCTCCAGACCCTGCATTTTGGCGATGTGCGCGTGGAAAAAGCCGTGCGCCAGGCCGAGCGCCTGCTGGAAAAAGACATTCCGTTGTTGATTCACGGCGAGACCGGCGTGGGCAAAGAGGTGTTCGTCAAAGCCCTGCACCAGGCCAGTTCCCGCAGCCGGCAGGCGTTAATCGCAGTGAACTGTGCGGCGATTCCCGCAGAGCTGGTGGAATCGGAACTGTTCGGCTACGAAAAAGGCGCCTTCACCGGCGCCAACCAGAAAGGCAGCATCGGCCTGATCCGCAAGGCGGACAAGGGCACGCTGTTTCTCGACGAGATCGGCGATATGCCGCTGCCGACCCAGGCCCGCCTGTTACGGGTGCTGCAAGAACGCTGTGTGCAACCGGTGGGCAGCAGCGAAGTGTTCCCGGTGGATTTGCGCATCATCTCGGCGACCAACCGCGCCTTGCGCGAGCTGGTGCAGGCCGGACGCTTTCGCGAAGACCTGTACTACCGCATCGGCGGCCTGACCCTGGAATTGCCGCCGTTGCGCGAGCGTACCGACAAGCAGGCGCTGTTCCAGCAACTGTGGCAGCAACACCGCGAACCGACTCAATGGGCCGGGCTGAGTGCCGAGGTGCTGAAGTTATTCGAGCAACACCCGTGGCCAGGGAATTTACGCCAGGTGAGCAGCGTGTTGCAGGTGGCGTTGGCGATGGCCGAAGAGCAGCCGATCCGCGCAGAGCACCTGCCCGATGATTTTTTCGTGGATTTGCAGGCGACGGTGCCGCAGTCCAAACCCGAACACCTGGATGAACGCCTTGACCTGAACCAGCGCCTGGAAGCCGTGGGCGGAAATATTTCCCACCTGGCGCGGGAGCTGGGGGTGAGTCGCAACACCCTGTACAAGCGCCTGCGCCAGCACGAAGGCTGATTTAACGCCAACTCCAGGAAACGCCGGTGTAGATGCCCCGCCCATCCGCAGGGGTGTAGCGCGCCGCATCCATGCCTTTGTCGTCGTAGCCCGGCGTGACGGTGTTGGCGTAGCGGCGGTTGGTGAGGTTGCGCAGGTCGACCCAGGCTTGCCAGTCCTGCTTGGGCGCGTCGTAGCCGAAGGTGGCGCCGAGGGTGGTGTAGGCCGCCGCGTAATAGGAATTGGCGTAGTCCACCGCTACCCGTGAGGCGTGCTCGGTGTTGAGGCTGGTGTAGAAACCCGTCGGGTGGCTGTAGCGCAATTGCGCCTGGTAGTAGTGCTTGGGAATGCCGGGCAAGGTGTTGTCGCCGAAACGGTCGTCGTCGCGGTAATGGAAGTCGCTGAAGGTGTAGGCCTGGCGCAGGTCGAGCTTACCGCTGCGGCCGCCGTCCCACAGCGGGCTGAGCAGGCTCAGCTCCACACCCTGGTGCACGGTGGGGCTGGCGTTGGATTCGGCGATGATGGCGCTACTGTTGGCGGTTTGGGCCTGGGTTTCCACGGAGAGCAATTCGTGACGCACTTCGGAGCGGTAGAGGGCCAGGTCCCACTGGCCGAGCCATGCTTCACCGCGCCCGCCGATTTCCAGAGTGGTGGCGGTCTGATTACGCAGCTTCACGCCTTCGCGCTGTAACCCCGTGGCTGCCCCACTGCCCTTGCCGAAATATTTGTTCGACCCCCAGATCATCGACCATGCGTGCGGTGGCTCTACCGAGCGGCTCAGGTTGCCGTAAATCTGCAGCTGCGGGGTGAAGTCGTAACGCAGGCCAATGCGCGGCGCGTAATCCCAATCATGCTGACTGATCGGCGCCTGGCCGTCGGGATACGTGACCTGGGTTTCGCGGCGCGTGTAGATGGCGGCGAGGCCGGTGGTCAGCCACAGATCCTCCACCAGTTCCAGCTCATTGCCTACATGCAGCACGGTATCGGAGCCCAGATAGCTGTAGTCGCGGGTCTTGGTGCCCGGGGCATAAATGGCGGTGTTGCCCGCAGGGATGCGGACGTATTCCGACGCGCCATTGTTCGGCATCGCCTGGGTGGTACGCAGGCCCACGGTGGTGGTGCTGGCATGGCCGAACAGGCTGTCCTGGCGGATGTAATTCAGGGTGCCGCTGATATCGGTGTAGGCGACTTTGAGGCGGTTGGTGCCTTCGCGCAGGTCCATGGGGTAATCGTGATAGGCCAGCCCGACCTCGACCCGTGAATTATCGTCCAAGCGCAAGGTGGTTTTGTTGGCGATCCAGGTGGAGCCCGGTTGCAGGCGTTTTGAGTCGCGGGCGGCATTGAGGCTGTTGGCGGCACGCGGATCATGGCTGATCTGGTCACGCGTGAGCCTGCCGGGAGAATCGTTGGTGGTTTCGCGATAACGCAAATAGAAGCGCGTTTCCAGGTCCGGGTTAAAGCGGTAGCCGAAATTGGCAGCGATGCCCTTGCCGGTACCAGCGCTTTGGTGCTGATAACCGTCGGACTCCGAATCGGTGAGGCTGATGTAATAGTCGGCGTCCCCCAGCACTTGCCCCGAACTGACTTCACGCTGGGCATAGCCGCGACTGCCGACCTCATAGCGCACTTGCAGCTTGGGTGCGTCCAAGCCGGTGCGGGTGACGTAATTGACCGCACCGCCCAAGGCCAATGCACCCTGATCGAACCCGTTGGCGCCACGCAGCACCTCTACCCGGCTTTGCCACAGCGGGTCCTTCAGCTCATAAGGCGTACCACCTGGGCCGGTAAGCGGCAGACCGTCGAACATTTCATACAGGCCGGAGGCGTGGGCACCGGGGGCGCGGTTGAGGCCCGAGCCACGAATGGACACCTTCACCCCTTCGTTATTGGCCGCCTTGGCGTACACACCGGCCTGATATTTGAAAACGTCTTCGTTACTGCTGACCCGCCCCTGTTGCACGCTGTCCATATCGATGTAGTTGGTGCCGCCGGGCACGCTTTTGAGCTGCGCCTGGGCGATTTCTGCGGCGCTGGCCTCAGCCGTGGTGACCTCGACCGGTGCCAATTGCAGGCCTTCGGCTTGTACCAGCGAACTGAGGATCAAGGCGGCAAAAATAAACGGGGGGTGGCGCAGCAGCATTGGGGGTAGATCCTTGGAATTCGGGAACGTGCCGGGCCTTCCCATCACGCGAACAGTGATGGGAAGGCAGGCACGCCCCTCAGGTCACTCCTTAATGACGGACAAGGACGATTTAAAAAAGTGGCGAACCCGGTGGCAGGTTCAGCCATCGGGTGCCGACAATGCCCGTAGCAGATCATCTGCATCCGACCCCGGCGCAAAGCGAAAGCCATACATTTCGTCAGTGGCGAGAATCTCCCCCAAGGTGTCGCGCAACTGGGCTTCCGTGGGCGAGTCACGCAATAACTTATGCGCCGGCAGCAATAACTCGGCAGACACGCCCTGGGCCGTCGCGGCGTCGATCACCGCATAGAGGATAAACCGCAAGCGTATTTCGCGATCCGTGGGCCAAACCGTTTTTCGTTTACCCAAGGTAGGGCCTCGTGTTTAAGAAAAATCCGAGGCTATTGCCCGCAGGCAAGCGTTTCAAGCCGCGAGAGGCAAGATAGGCCGCTTCCTACAGCGGAAAGAGAAACACCGCACCGATGGGTCGATGCGATAGGCCTTACTGCACCGGCAGGAAATTCATCAGCAACAGACTTTGTGCGTAATTGAGGCCAATGCGCCGGTAGCGCTCATCGAGGATTTGGGTCAGCAGGTCCAACCGCGCGACGATCTTGCCGAACTCAACGGCGAAACTGAGGTTACTGCCCTCCTCCGATATTTCATTGGAAAACAACAGCAACACGCCATTGGCATCCTGACGCTGGCTGAGCAGCCAGGTGGCCTTTTCGATATTGCGCGCGGCGTTGCTGACAAACTGCGGGTTGATCGAGTCAGTCACATAAAACTGCGTGCGCCCACCGTGGGCGGTCACGAGCATGCTGCCAATCGCATAGATGAATGCGCCGACGCGGTCGCCGCGAAAGTCAGGGCTCAAGGAATAACTCAGGGCCGCCAGATCACGCCGGTCACCCAGTGCGGGCAAGGGTTGGCGATTTTCGATGGCCTGGCGGATTTGCCGGGCGGCGGTCACCGCATCCGGATAGCCCGATTGACGCCACTGGTTTGGGTTGCGCAGGTAGAGCTTGCTCATCAGCAAGTAGAGGCTTTGCAGGTTGTCACGCATGCCCAGGGTGGCCATGCGGTCGACGCTGGTCTGGAAGAACTCATCGGGCTTGCCATCGCTGAACTGCCTGGCGATATCGCGGCCCTGTTGTTGGCTGCAACCTGTTGCGCAGAGCGCAAAAACCGCAGCAAGCAGCAGCGGCCATCGGGAGGTGGAAACAGTTGACGTTCGATCCATCGGCACCGTGTCTGATCTGTGGGCCACGCGCAGGAGTCGGGTGGCTGGGACAGGGGTAGATCAGCAAAATGCAAAAAAGTGCAGCGGTGCGGGTCGGATCAGCATAGGACTACAGCAACGAGGTGAACGAGACCACGCTACCCGAGCCATCAAGCGCCCACTCTGTAGGAGCGAGCTTGCTCGCGAAAAACTCACAGGCGCCGCGTTCAATCAAGAAACACGCGTTATCGTTGACGTTTTTCGCGAGCAAGCTCGCTCCTACAACCGCATTACGGCACAGGGCCGGGCTCGTTTGCCTGAACGCCTTCAGGTGTCGGGATGTTCACTTGCTACGGAATCGGCCGCGTCTACATCCGACATGTCTTCCTCAAGCGGTGCCTCGTCGTCCGGCGGCAGCGGGACATTGTCCTCATCGCGCCGAGGGTCATGCCCTGTCTCGTTATCGGTGCCCCGGGTAACCGCTTGCTGGGAAATGTTGCCTGGGGCTTTTTCGTTGATTTCCATGCTGGCTCTCTCCGTTTATCGCTCGGGATATCCGTGCTTAAGATTGAGAGGTAGCAACGGATGAAGAGTGCCGGATGTTAGACGAATGGCGGTTCGTCTTTGAAAGGTATGAATGCGACAAACAGCATTTGTTTGATTATCAGCACACCCAGACCCCAGAAACGCAAAAGCCCCGCTTTCGCGAGGCTTTCGTGTAAATCTTGGCGGGAAACCAGGGATTCGAACCCTGGAGACGCTATTAACGTCCGCCGGTTTTCAAGACCGGTGCATTCAACCACTCTGCCAATTTCCCTTGTGCATCACAGGATTATAGTAGCCCATCCCGTGTCAGCGGGCGCCATAATACCCGAATGAAACACACTGTCAAACTCTCTGCATCGCTTGTTACAGGGCGTCTGTTATGATCTTTGCGACTGAACGTTTCAAAACTGAAGGAGTGTCGCCATGCGCGAACAGAATTACGCAGTGAATGGCAACGCGCAGGCTGAGCAGCTTGAAGTCAGCCGCGTGTTGCGCAACACCTACGGCTTGCTCGCCCTTACCCTCGCATTCAGCGGCGTGATGGCTTACGTGGCCCAGCAGATGCGCGTCGGTTACCCGAATATCTTTGTCGTGTTGATCGGCTTCTACGGTCTGTTCTTCCTGACCAACAAGCTGCGTGACTCGGCCTGGGGCCTGGTGTCGGCGTTTGCCTTGACCGGTTTCATGGGCTTTATCCTCGGCCCGATCCTTAACCGTTACCTGGGCATGGCCGGCGGTGCGGAAGTGGTCAGCTCGGCATTTGCCATGACCGCCTTGGTGTTTGGTGGTCTGTCAGCCTACGTGCTGATCAGCCGTAAAGACATGAGCTTCCTGGGTGGCTTCATCACCGCAGGTTTCTTCGTGTTGCTGGCGGCCGTGGTGGCCAGCATGTTCTTCCAGATCAGCGGCCTGCAACTGGCGATCAGCGCGGGTTTTGTGCTGTTTTCCTCGGTGTGCATCCTGTTCCAGACCAGCGCCATCATCCACGGCGGTGAGCGTAACTACATCATGGCGACCATTAGCCTGTATGTGTCGATCTACAACCTGTTCATCAGCCTGTTGCAGATCTTCGGCATCATGAGCCGCGATGACTGATCAGCCAGCGCCATAAAAAATGCCCCGTATCGCGAGATACGGGGCATTTTCATTTTCAGGCCCGATAAAGCTCAGTACTGATTGGGTTCCATCTCCAACTCGACCTTGAAGCGCTTGAAGATATCTTGCTGGATGCGTAGCGCCAGCTGGGCAATCTCCTGCCCGGTGGCAGTGCCGTAATTGACCAGCACCAGCGCTTGCAGCTTGTGCACGCCCGCATCGCCCTCCCGGAAGCCCTTCCAACCGGCCTTGTCGATCAGCCAGCCGGCGGCGAGTTTCATTTGGCCGTCGGCCTGAGGGTAGGCCACCAGGTCCGGGTACTGGCTTCGCAGCTCTACAGCCAGGGCTTGAGGTACCAGCGGATTCTTGAAGAAGCTGCCCGCATTGCCCAGTTCTGCCGGGTCTGGCAGTTTCTCGCGGCGAATGCTGCAGATCGCGCGGCTCACATCACTGGGGGTGGCGTGGGTGATGCCCTGCACGGTCAGGCGCTGTTGCACCGGGCCGTAGTCGAGTTTCAGGTGAGTGGTACGGCTTAGGGCAAAGCGCACCCGCAGGATCAGCCAACGCCCGACTTCGTGCTTGAACAGGCTGTCACGGTAGGCAAAGTTGCATTCGTCCAGGCTGAAATCCCGCAGTTCGCCCGTCTGGCGATCCAGGGCGGTGAGGCCGACGAAGACATCCTTGATCTCTACGCCATAGGCACCGATGTTCTGCATCGGCGCCGCACCGACCGTGCCGGGGATGAGGCTGAGGTTTTCCAGGCCGCAGAAGCCGTGTTCAAGGGTCCACAGTACAAACGGATGCCAGGCTTCGCCCGCTTCGGCTTCGACCACCACGTGCGTGCCATCGTCGCTCAGCACGCGAATGCCCTGGGTCGCCATACGCAACACCAGCGCCGGAATATCCTGGGTCAACAGTAAATTGCTGCCGCCACCGATCACCAGCAACGGCACCGCGTGCGCGGCGGCATAGGCGAGGGCCTCGCGCACGTCAGCATCACTGTAAGCCTCGGCGAACAATTGCGCGTTCACATCGATGCCAAAGCTGTTGAATGGCTTGAGCGATACCTGCGCAAGCACTTGCAAGGTCATAGCCGCCCCTTCAATTCGATCACCAATAAATCACAGGCGCGTTCAATCAGGTCCAGGACCCGTTCGAAACCTTGCTCACCTTCATAGTAAGGGTCTGGCACCTCGTCCACTTCGCCATCAAAGCGACGCAGGAATAAATCCAGCTCTGCCTTGCCCTGCCCCGGCTGCATGGCCTTGAGATTGCGCAGGTTGCTGTTGTCCATGGCCAGGATCAGGTCATAGCGGGCAAAGTCCGCGCGGGAAACCTGCTGGGCACGCTGGCTCGACAAATCATAACCTCGCGCCAGCGCCGCACGTTGGCTGCGCTGGTCCGGTGGGTTGCCGACATGCCATTCGCCGGTACCAGCAGACGCCACCTCAACCTGGCCCGCCAAGCCGGCTTCGCGCAATTTATGGCGCAAGATGCCTTCAGCGGTTGGCGAGCGGCAGATATTGCCCAGGCATACAAACAGAACTTCCATCAGGCGCCCAGCAGGCGACGGACGCGTTCGAGGTCTTCCTGGGTGTCGACACCGGCTGGCGGTGCTTCCAAGGCATCGCCCACGTGGATACGCACGCCGTGCCAGAGCGCACGCAGTTGCTCCAGGGACTCGGTGTTCTCCAGCCAGCACGGGCCCCAGCTGACGAAGTCATGCAGGAAACCGGCGCGGTAGGCGTAAATGCCGATGTGGCGGCGATACGGCACACCTTCCGGCAACACGTCAGGGTGCTTGGCGAAGGCATCCCGTGCCCAGGGCAGCACTGAGCGACTGAACGTCAAGGCCAGGCCGTTGATATCGCTGACCACCTTCACCACGCTCGGGTTGAACAGCGTCTCAAGGTCTTCGATCGGCTCAGCCAGGGTCGCCATGCGCGCTTCGGCGTCGGCAGCCAGGTTGGCCGCGACCTGGTCAATGATGCTCGGCGGGATCAACGGCTCGTCACCCTGCACGTTCACCACGATGGCGTCGGGTGCCAGGCCAAGCTTGGTCGCCACTTCGGCCAGGCGGTCAGTGCCGGAATTATGGTCTTCGCGGGTCAGTACCGCTTCGGCGCCAAAACCTTTGCACGCCTCGATAATACGTGGGTCATCGGTGGCTACCACCACGCGCTCGGCGCTGCTTTTGCACGCCTGCTCCCACACCAGCTGGACCATCGGCTTATCGCCGATCATTTGCAACGGTTTGCCCGGCAGGCGCGTCGAGGCATAGCGCGAGGGAATCACAACGGTAAAGGCGGTGGTCATTTATCCAGGCGCTCATCGGTGGTCAGGGTGCGGGCTTCGCTTTCGAGCATGACCGGGATGCCATCACGGATAGGGTAAGCCAGGCCGGCACCTTTGCTGATCAGCTCGGTTTTGTCGGCGCTGAGCTTGAGCGGGCCTTTGCAGATCGGGCAAGCGAGGATATCGAGCAGTTTGGTGTCCATGAGTGTTTCCTGGAAAGAAGCGTTTTAAGGCAAGAGACGGTTGGGCAGCAGACGCATCAGCTGCGTGTCGAACCAGGCGACGAACGCCGGCGACGGTACCGCATCCACCGCAAGGTACCACCAGTCGGGCTGGGCAAAGGCGCGGCACTTCACCGCGTCCTTTTCGGTCATGACCAGCGGCAATGACGGGGTAAAACTCAAGACCTCGGCGCTGTAGGGCGCGTGGTCGGCAAAAGCATGGGGCAGCGGCTGCCAGTGTAGCGTTTCAAGGGTATTGAAGAAACGTTGCGGGTTGCCTATGCCGGCCACCGCATGCACCTGCTGGCCCTGCGGGAAATAGGTGACCGGCTGGCGCTCGCCGCTGTGCAGGTTGACCAGCGCTGTGGGCTGCAGGCGGAAGGCAAAACCCTCTTCACGGTCCGAGGCGGCACCGTTATAGAGCACCGCATCCACACTGTGCAGGCGCTCCACTGGTTCGCGCAACGGCCCGGCAGGCAGGCAGCGGCGGTTGCCGAGGCCACGGGCGGCATCGATCAGCACCAGTTCAAGGTCGCGTGCCAGGCGGTAATGCTGCAGGCCGTCATCCGAGAGGATCAGGTCCAGGGGCTCACTGGCCAGCAGGGCCTTTACCGCGCGACTGCGATCGGGGTCGATCATCAAAGGGACGCCACTGCGCTGCACGATCAGCAAGGGTTCATCACCGGCCACCTCGGCACTGTGGTCGGCCTCGACCCGCCACGGCAACTGCGGCGGCTTGGCACCGTAGCCTCGACTGACCACGCCCACGCGTAAACCGCTGCGGCGGCAGTGCTCGATCAACCACAGGATCAACGGCGTCTTGCCGGTGCCGCCTACCGTGATATTGCCCACCACGACCACCGGCACCGGCGCTTGATAAATCTCGCCCTCGCCTGCCACAAAACGCGCACGCTTACGTTGCACCACGCGGCGATACAGCGATTCCAGCGGCCGCAACAATGCCAGTGCCGGGTGGCCCTCGTACCAGGCCTTGAGTAAGCGCTCGGACATGGCCATCAGGGCGGGCTCGCCGCCTCGACGGTGGTCATGCGCAAATGGCTGAAACCGAGCTTGCCGGCAGCGTCCATGGCGGTGATCACCGCTTGATGCGGGGTCTTGCCATCGGCGCTGATGGACAGCGGCAACTGGGTGTCGCCGCCGGACTCCTTCTGCAAGGCCTCCATCAGGCTGGCAAGGTCGTTTTTCTCCAGCAACTGGTTATTCACCGAAAACACCCCTTCGGCGCTGATGGCGATGTCCAGTTGCTTGACCTGCTGGTCTTCGGCAGGCGAGCCGCTTACCGCTTCAGGCAAGTCGACACGCAGCTGGGTCTCGCGGGTGAAGGTGGTGGTCACGACAAAAAACAGCAGCAGGATAAACACCACGTCGATCAACGACGCGAGGTTGATATCGACATTTTCCCGTTGCTTGCGGCGAAATTTCACGCTTTGCCCTCGACCAGGTCTACATCACGGTCGCCCTGCACCACCTCTACCAGCTTGATGGCTTCCTGTTCCATGCCGACCACCAGCTCATCAATGCGCCGCTGCAGGAAACGGTGGAAGAACACCGAAGGGATCCCCACCATCAAGCCCGCTGCGGTGGTGATCAAAGCCTTGGAAATGCCCCCGGCCAGCACCGACGCGTTGGTGGTCATACCCGAGCCCGTGAACGCACTGAAGATATCGATCATGCCCAGTACCGTGCCGAGCAAACCCAGCAACGGCGCCATGGCAGCGATAGTGCCAAGGGCGTTGATGTAGCGCTCCAGTTCATGGATAACCCGGGCGGCCGCTTCTTCAATGCACTCTTTCATGATCTCGCGACCATGCTTGGAATTGGCCAGGCCGGCGGCGAGGATTTCACCCAGTGGCGAATTGGCACGCAGCTCCTTGAGTTTTTGCTTGTCGAGCTGCTTGTTCTTGATCCAGCCCCAGACTTGCCCCAGCAAGTGCTCGGGGGTGACGCGACTGGCGCGCAGGGTCCACAGGCGTTCGGCGACGATGCCGAGTGCGACGATGGAGCTCAGAATGATCGGCAACATCATCCAGCCGCCGGATTTGACCAATTCCCACACAGTGAATGTCCCCTCGAAAAAGTGCGCCACTTTACCATATAGGGTCAACAGAGGGGTTCACCGGCTACAGGTCCGTCTGTCGCGGTTCGAGACCTTGGCAACGCCTGATTACGGTAACGGTTCGCGCCAGAAACGACGTTGGCTGCGCGCAACCGTCGCCGGCACAAACGCCCCCAGGCGCAGGCGCACGGCCCCCTGTTCTGCACTGTCATACACCCGGCTGCCCAGCGCTTGGTAGCGTTCCAGGACCTGCGGATGAGGATGGCCGAACGTATTGCTGCGCCCGCGGGAAATCAACACCGAGGTGGGCGCCAACCGCTGCACGAAAGGCCAGGACGAAGAACTGCGGCTGCCATGGTGCGGGGCTTGTAGCCAGTCGGTCGGAACGGCCAGCGGGGAAGCCAGAAATGCCTGCTCAGCGGCGCGATCAATGTCGCCGGTGAGCAGCAGGCGCTCGCCATTGGCCTCGACTTGCAGCACGCACGACCTCGGATTGCCCTCAAGCCCACCCGCCCACTGCCACAGTTCAAACCACACCCCGTCCCATTCCCATCGCTCGCCGCTGCTACAGGGCTGGGTGGCGAGAAAGGCTGGCAAACCCTCGGTTTCGCCGCCCACCACGCGTTTGACGGGCAGCCCCCGAGCCACTGCTGCCGCACCACCGGCGTGATCGGCGTCGGCATGGCTGAGCAGCATCATGTCCAACTGCCCTACCCCGAGTTTTTTCAACGACGGCAACACGACGCGCGCGCCGAGGTCGACAGGCCCCGAGCGCGGCCCGGCATCGTAGAGCAAGGTGTGGTGGCGGGTACGCAGGATCAGTGCTTGCCCCTGGCCGACATCCAGTTGCAGCACCTCGACCTGTCCGTGGGGCACCCACTCCCGGGGCGGAAAAACGGCCATCAACAGCATGGGCCAGCCCAACACCCGGAACGGCACCCCTTTGGGCAGCAGTAACACCACCGCGCCCATCAGGCTGACCAGCCAATACCCCAGCGGCACCTCGGGCGGCACCCAGGCCGGCAATTGCCCGGCCAGCAACGCCAGGCCCTTGAACAATCCGTCCAGCGCGCCGCCGGCCAGCCACAGCACAGCTTCCCCCGCCAGCGGCACCCACAACAACGCCGTGCCCAGCAGCGCCAGGGGCAGCACCACCAGGCTGATCCACGGCACGGCAAACAGATTGGCCACCGGTGCGCTGAGGCTGATGGGCAGACCCAGCACCAGCAACACCGGAAACAAGCCAATGGCAATCAACCACTGGGGCCGGGTCCACGCCTGCCAGACGCTCCACGGCCCCAAGCGCCCGCCGAACGCCAGCAGCAACACCGCGACCGCTGCAAACGACAGCCAGAACCCCACCTGCAGGCTGGCCAGGGGCTCCAGCACCAGCACGCCGTTCAGCGCCAGCAACAACGGCCACCACAGCCCCAAATGGCGAAAACGCAAACGCCACAGCAGCACCAGGCCGACCATCACACAGGCCCGCTGCACCGGCACACCAAACCCTGCCAGCAGGCCATAACCCAACGCTGCGCCAAATGCCAGGCCGCACGCCCACGGCAGCCACGGCCAGGTTCGGGGCCAGCAACCATAGCGCGCCAAAACCGCGACCAAGCCGTAGATCAAGCCCGCCAACAAGCCGATATGCTGCCCGGAAATCACCAGCAGATGCACCGTGCCCGTGTCCTGCAACACCTGCCAATCCTCAGGCGCCAGGCCGGAACCGTCGCCCAATACCAGCGCCGCCAAGCCTGCCTCGCGGCCTTGGGCATCCACCGCCATCAGGCGCTGGCGAACAGCATCGCGCCAGGCATTGCGGGCCGGTGCGAGGCGTTCACCGTCTTTTACCGTTGCAGTGGCACCGATACGCTGGGCCAGCAGCCAGGCTTCATGGTCAACCCCATGGAAATTGAGCAGGCCCGCAGGCCGCTTGAGCGACAACGCCAGGCGCCAGCGTTCGCCACTGTTGACCACTGGCCCGCCGTGCCAGGACACGCGAATACGTTTGGGCAGCCGCCCCTTGCGCAACCGGCCGTCGGCCAGTTCAAAGCGCACGCCCGTACCCGTCTGCTGGGGCAAGCCGACCACACGCCCCTCCACCCAGCGAGTCTGCCCGTCCAGGGCCGGCTGCAGTCGATCATCCAACGCCCGCTGCGCGCTGAAGCAAGCCCAGCTCAACCCCACCAGGAAGAAGGCCAAGGGATAGGACCGAAAAGGCAACAGCATCAAGGCCAGCACCAGCATGGCCAATAGCACGGCGCCGGGCGGCAGGGCCGGCAACCAACGCAACGTCAGCAACCCCAGCGCCAACGCCAACATCCCTGTCTTCATGGATCATCCTTTTCCCGTGATCCACTCAGTCTTAGCCGGCTGAACGACAGCGCCTATGATGTTTTGTCACAAAGTCTGAATTTTCTGTTTATAGAATCCGGGCATACTTGCCCCTCGAATTGACCTGGACCCCTTATGCCCCGGCGCTTATTCAAACGGTACATGCCCGATCCCAGCAGTATCAGGGAACACAAGTCATTACAGTTTCTTGGCACGCTGCTGCATGACCCTAACCTCTGGCACCTGAACCGGCACTCCGTGGCGCGCGCCATGGCGGTGGGTCTGTTTGCGGCGTTTATCCCGATTCCGTTGCAGATGTTGCTCGCCGCAGTGCTCGCGATCTCGGTGCGCGGCAATATGCCTATCGCCATCAGCCTGGTGTGGTTGACCAACCCCATCACCATGCCGGTGGTGTTCATCTGCACCTATATGACCGGCGCCTGGCTGATGAATGTACCGCCACGCAGCTTGCCCGATAACCTGACGTGGGAATGGATCAGCGGCCAGTTGAGCACACTGTGGCAGCCATTCTTGCTGGGTTCGGTGGTATTAGGGGTAGTTTTGGGCGCCCTGGCCTATTGCCTGACCATGGCGTACTGGCGCTGGTGGGTGGCGCACCAGTGGAAAAAACGCAAACTGCGCAGGCGCTGAGCGCTAACGGGCCAGCAAGTGCAAATGCACCCGCAGCCCCTGCCCGGTGTTTTCTGCCCATAAGCGACCGCCCTGGCGCTGCACGGCGTTGCGGGCAATGCTCAGGCCCAGGCCGAAACCTCCATCGCCGGGCCGCGAGCCGTCCAGGCGGGTAAAGGGCGCGAAGATGCGCTCCAGGTCACCCTCGGCAATCCCCGGGCCCTGATCCTGCAGCCAGATATGCCAATAGTCTCCTTCACGACAGCCGTCGAGTTGCACGCAGCCGCCCGTGGGCGAGTGGCGTATGGCGTTGCGCAGGATATTTTCCAGGGCCTGGGCCAGTGCATTCAGGTTGCCGCGCACCCAGCTGTCTGCCGGTAGCAGGCACGGCAAGCGCGAGGCCGGCCAACCGCTTTCAAAACACGCGTTCTCACGCAATATGTCCCATAACGCCTGGAGCTGAATATCTTCCTGGGGCAGCGGCGTGGTTTCGCTGTCGAGCCAGGCCAGTTGCAGGCTGTCTTCCACCAGGCGCTGCATCGCGTCGATTTCCCGACCCAGGCGTTCGCGCAGTTTGGCCAGGTCTTGCTCGCTGTCGCAGGCCACCCGCAGGCGGCTCAAGGGTGTGCGCAGTTCATGGGACATATCGCGCAGCAACTGCTGCTGCAAACGCACCGTGCCCTGCAAGCGTTCGGACATATGGTCAAAAGCCCGGCCCAGCTCGCCCAGTTCATCCTGACGGCTGGTGGCGTCACGGGACATCCGCGTGTTGAGTTGGTCGGCACGCCAGGCGTTGGCCTGCTCGCGCAATTGATTGAGGGGCATGATCAGCAGCCGATAGAGGCCGATGCACAGCAACAGGGTAAACAGACCGGGAATCACACCATTGGTGACCACTCGCCAGAACAGTTGATAGCGCCCTGGCATAAAGCGCTGCGGCAATTCGATCACCAGCGACCCCGCGCCAGGGTCGACCGGAAAAGGCACCTTCATCCAGGGCAAACCGATGACATGCCGGCTGACCGGCCAATCCAATCCGCGCAAGAACGTCAGGCGCTGGCTTTCCTTGTCACTCAAGGGCGTGCTGCCCAGGGACTGCAGGTCATTACCGATCACCCCGACCCAAGTGCTTTCACGTTCGGCCATCCGCTGCAGCCAGGCATCTACGCCCGCGCTGCCTTGTGTGCTCCACGCCAGTTCGGCGCCCGCGGCATAACCAGTGAGAATCTCCCGCGACTTGTCGGACAGGTACGCGCTCTGCTGCTCCATGTAGCGCCCCCACGACCAACTGAGCCAAATCATCAGCAAACAGAAGGCGATCAACAGGCAGGCCAGCTTCCAGAACAACGAGTGTTTGCCTGGCAGTCGCTCAAAGCCCTTCATCGTGACCGCTCAGCACGTAGCCCTTGCCCCACACGGTGCGCACTTCACGCTCGATGTAACCGATGGCCTTGAGCTTGCGGCGGATCTGGCTGACGTGCATGTCGAGGCTGCGGTCATGGGGCGCATAACCGCGCTGCAACACCTGCTGATACAGGAAAGCTTTGCTGAGGACTTCTTCGGTATTGCGGTGCAGGGTTTCCAGCAGGCGGTATTCGCTGCGCGTGAGCCCGGCCCACTGGGCCTGGCAGCACACATCGCAGCGCTCATCATCAAAGTGCAGCACCCGGGTATCTTCGGGGGCCGGGGCACGCGGCGGCTCGGGTCGGCGGTCCAGGGCAACGCGGCGCAGAATCGCTTCAATACGCACGCACAGTTCAACCATGCTGAACGGTTTGGGCAGATAGTCGTCCGCGCCCAGGCGAAAACCGCTGATACGATCGGCTTCAGCGCCCAGGGCCGACATCAGGATCACCGGTATGGCGTGGCTCTGGCGCAAATGGGTGAGGATCGACAAACCGTCCAGCCCCGGCAGCAGAATGTCCATCAGCACCAGGTCGAAGGCCTGGGCGCGGGCCAGTTGCAGGCCCTGCTGACCGTTCCGGCACCAGGTCACCTGGAAGCCACTGCGGCCAAGCTGCTCGTGCACATAGGCGCCCAACACCGGGTCGTCTTCGATGGTCAGGATACTGGGTAGGCCAACTGCTACGGGAGTCATTAGCGTCTGCAAGTCATTCTCAATCACTGATTATTCAAGATTAAACGTTCACAGGCAATCGCCACCCGGCGCCGAATGGCCCGAAGATTGCCGCATGTCATTAATTTGCAAGATTCCAGGCCGCGCAAATGGCTACACTGCGCAGGTGGCGCGGGCCGGATGCCGGCGTGGATGATTGATAATAACGTGGTAGCAGGAGAGTGGCGTGCTTAGAAGAATGGGGATAAAAGGCCGCGTACTGTTGCTGACCTTATTACCGACCAGCCTGATGGCGCTGTTGTTGGGCGGCTATTTCACCTGGATGCAGCTCTCGGAGTTGCAGACCCAGTTGCTGCAACGCGGCGAAATGATCGCCGAGCAATTGGCCCCCTTGGTGGCACCTGCCCTGGGCCACAACAACACCGACCTGCTGGAGCGCATCGCGACCCAGTCCCTGGAGCAGCCGGATGTGCGCGCCGTGTCGTTCCTGGCGCCAGACCGCTCCTCCCTGGCCCACGCCGGCCCGACCATGCTCAACCAGCCACCCACCGGCAACAGCTCGCACCTGTTGCAGCGCACCGGCAACGATGCCACTCGCTATCTATTGCCGGTGTTTGGCCGCCATCGCAACCTGGCGGGCGAGCTGATTCCGGATGAGGCCGACCGCCTGCTGGGTTGGGTCGAAGTGGAGCTGTCTCACAATGGCATGTTGCTGCGTGGCTATCGCAGCCTGTTCGCCAGCCTGCTGCTGATCGCCATCGGCCTGATGTGCACCGCCGCCCTCGCCCTGCGTATCAGCCGTACCATCAATTCGCCGATCGGCCAGATCAAGCAAGCAGTGGCCCAGCTCAAGGACGGTAACCTGGAGACACGCTTGCCACCCTTGGGCAGCCAGGAGCTGGACCAACTCGCGTCGGGCATCAACCGCATGGCCGAAACCCTGCAAAATGCCCAGGAAGAGCTGCAACACAGCATCGACCAGGCCACCGAAGACGTGCGCCAGAACCTGGAAACCATCGAGATCCAGAACATCGAGCTGGACCTGGCACGCAAGGAAGCCCTGGAAGCCAGCCGTATCAAGTCGGAGTTCCTGGCCAACATGAGCCATGAAATCCGCACGCCGCTCAACGGCATCCTCGGTTTTACTCACTTGCTGCAAAAAAGCGAGCTGTCGCCGCGTCAGTTGGACTACCTGGGCACTATCGAAAAGTCTGCGGATAACCTGCTGGGCATCATCAACGAAATCCTCGATTTCTCGAAGATTGAAGCCGGCAAACTGGTGCTCGACAGCGTGCCTTTCAACCTGCGCGACTTGCTGCAAGACACCTTGACCATCCTCGCTCCCGCCGCCCATGCCAAGCAGCTCGAACTGGTGAGCCTGGTGTACCGCGACACGCCGCTGGCGTTGGTGGGCGACCCGCTGCGGCTCAAGCAGATTCTGACCAACCTGATCAGCAATGCGATCAAGTTCACCCGCGAAGGCACCATTGTGGCCCGAGCGATGATTGAGGATGAACAAGAAGACAGCGTGCAATTGCGCATCAGCGTGCAAGACACCGGCATCGGCCTGTCCAACCAGGATGTGCGCGCCCTGTTCCAGGCATTCAGCCAGGCCGACAACTCACTGTCGCGCCAGCCCGGCGGCACCGGTTTGGGCCTGGTGATTTCCAAGCGGTTGATCGAGCAGATGGGCGGCGAAATTGGCGTCGACAGCACGCCGGGGGAAGGCTCCGAATTCTGGATCAGCCTGAATCTGCCCAAAACCCGCGACGACATCGAAGATTTGCCCGCCGCGCCGCTGCTGGGGCGGCGTGTGGCCGTGCTGGAAAACCACGAACTGGCGCGCCAGGCACTGCAACATCAGTTGGAAGACTGCGGCCTGGAAGTCACCCCTTTCAATACCCTGGAAAGCCTGACCAACGGCATCACCAGCGCGCACCAGACCGAACAGGCCATCAGCCTGGCGGTGCTCGGCGTCACGGCCAATGACATTCCGCCCGAGCGCCTCAACCAACACCTGTGGGACCTTGAACACCTGGGCTGCAAGGTGTTGGTGCTGTGCCCGACCACCGAGCAGATGCTGTTCAACCAATCGGTGCCCAACCCCAACAGCCAATTGCAGGCCAAGCCCGCCTGTACCCGCAAGCTGCGCCGCTCCCTGGCCGACCTGATCAGCCCGCGCCCTTCGCGCAGCGAACCTGGTGAGCCGTTGTCCAGCCGTGCGCCACGGGTGCTGTGCGTGGACGACAACCCGGCCAACCTGCTGCTGGTGCAAACCCTGTTGGAAGACATGGGCGCCAAGGTGCAGGCGGTGGAAAGCGGTTACGCGGCGGTCGACGCCGTGAAGCAGGAAACTTTCGATTTAGTGTTGATGGACGTGCAAATGCCCGGCATGGATGGCCGCCAGAGCACCGAGGCGATCCGCCAGTGGGAAAGCGAGCGCCACGGCACGCCGCTGCCGGTGGTGGCCCTCACGGCTCACGCCATGGCCAACGAAAAACGCGCCCTGCTGCAAAGCGGCATGGATGACTACCTGACCAAACCCATCAGCGAGCGGCAATTGGCCCAGGTGGTATTGAAATGGACCGGCCTGGCACTGCGTAACCAAGGCCCAGAGCGCACCCACGAAGGTGCGGCCCAGGGCGTGCAACTGTTGGTACTCGACCACGAAGAAGGCCTGCGCCTGGCCGCCAACAAGGCCGACCTGGCCGCCGATATGCTCGCCATGCTGCTGGCCTCCCTGGAGGCTGATCGCCTGGCGATTACCGTCGCCCGTGAAGCCAATGACAACCACGCCTTGATCGAACGCGTTCACCGCCTGCACGGCGCCACCCGCTACTGTGGCGTGCCGCAATTACGGGCAGCCTGCCAACGCGCCGAAACCCTGCTCAAGCAGGATGACGCCAAGGCCATGGCTGCGCTGGATGAACTGGACATGGCGATTGCACGGTTGGCCAGTGAAGCCAGAGTCAGCGCCTGACTACTGTAGGAGCGAGCTTGCTCGCGAAAAACCAGAGAACACCGCGTTAAACCAGAATGAACGCGTTATCGTTGACGTTTTTCGCGAGCAAGCTCGCTCCTACGGGTACGCATCTATTTTGTCATTGCAGGGAGCCTTTTTAATGCGCGTCATTCTCTTCAGCAGCCAAACCTACGACCGCGAGAGTTTCCTCGGCGAACCGCTGCCGGCCGGCCTGGAACTGCAATTCCAACCGGCACGCCTGAACCTCGATACCGTGGCCCTGGCCGAACACCACGAGGTGGTCTGCGCCTTTATCAACGACGACCTCAGCGCCCCCGTGCTGGAGCAACTTGCCAAGGGCGGCACGCGCCTGATTGCCCTGCGCTCGGCGGGCTACAACCATGTCGACTTGCCCGCCGCCCAGCGCCTGGGCCTGAGTATCGTGCGCGTGCCCGCCTATTCGCCCCATGCGGTGGCCGAGCACGCAGTCGCGCTGATTCTGGCCCTCAACCGCCGTCTGCACCGTGCCTACAACCGCACCCGCGACGGTGATTTCAGCCTGCACGGGCTCACCGGTTTCGATCTGGTCGGCAAAACAGTCGGCGTGGTCGGCACCGGGCAGATCGGCGCGACCTTCGCCAAGATCATGGCCGGGTTCGGCTGCCAGTTGCTGGCCTACGACCCCTTCCCCAACCCGCAGGTGCAAGACCTTGGCGCCCGCTACGTGAGCCTGCCTGAACTATTGGCCGAGGCGCAGATCATCAGCCTGCATTGCCCGTTGACCGCCGACAGCAAACACCTGATCAATGCCCGCTCGCTCGCGCAGATGCAACCCGGCGCGATGCTGATCAACACCGGGCGCGGTGGCCTGGTCGATACGCCGGCACTGATCGAAGCACTCAAGGTTGGCCAGTTGGGCTACCTGGGGCTGGACGTCTACGAAGAAGAAGCTCAATTGTTTTTCGAGGACCGCTCGGACCTGCCCCTGCAGGATGATGTGCTCGCCCGCCTGCTGACCTTCCCCAACGTGATCATCACCGCGCACCAGGCCTTCCTCACCCGTGAGGCCCTGGCGGCGATTGCCGGCACCACATTGGCCAACATTGCCGCGTGGGCCGATGGCCGGGCGCAGAACCTGGTCGAGGGATGATCAGTGGTCACATACCAGGCTCATGATAGGCCGGCACCCGTGATAGGATGCCGCGCCTATTTGGAGGATCCATGGCCGAACACGATTTCCGCTTCAGCTTGCTGAGCCCGCAACACACCCTGATCGAATGCCGCGCCCTGGTGCCGGGCCGTTACCAGGTCACCGGCAACGGTGGTTCGATCAAACATGGCGACGTCCTGATCGTCAGCCTGCGCGGCAGTAAAACCCTGTCGATGCGACTGACCGTCGAAGGTGACGCACGCTACTCCATCCGCCCGGCGGGCCAGTGGGTCGCCATGGCCCAAGGGCCGAAGTTCGGCGAACTGGAAATTCACACCTGGAAGGTCAACTGCGACAGCTGCGACGCCGTGCTGGAGTTTGAATTCGCGGTAGAAACCAAGCTGACCAAGGCACCCCTGCAACCGGCTGCCAACGCGCGTATCAAAGAACTGGGTTGGGCCAGCGAAGGCGATAAGCACCGTTGCCCGAAATGCCAGCAGGCCGCGCAATGAAAGGCCGGCTGCTGCTCGCCGCAATCGGCATGAGCCTGGCAGGCTGCGCCGCCGATGGCGCCAAGCTCGAGCGCGACCACAGCTACGTAGTGGAATGGATCGGTGAGCGGCCGTTGATGGACTACGCGCACCTGACCGTCACCCTGGGTGCCGATGGCCGGGCCTATGGCAATGGCGGCTGCAACCACTGGTTTGCACCGTACACCGTCGAAGGCAACAAGCTCAGCTTCGGCCCGGTCGGCAGCACCCGAAAAATGTGCGCCGAAGCCCTGATGGAGCAAGAGCATCGCTTCTTCCAGGCCCTGCAAAGCGTGCAGCGCTGGGACATCTCGCCGATCGAGCAGACGCGGTTCTGGCCGGCCGAAGGCAAGCCAATCCGCTTATGGCTCGAAGAAGGCTAATCTAGGCGCACGCTCCTGTATTAACGCGGTGTCCTCTGGTTCTGTGGGAGCTGGCTTGCCTGCGATGCGGACGACGCGGTGTATCAGGTACACCGCAGCGATGCCATCGCAGCATAGGTATCTACACAACTTCGAGGCGACGCTGGACCTGTGGCGAGGGAGCTTGCTCCCGTGACGGCCTGACAGCCGATGCCAATCTACCCTGACACCCCGCGATCAACCTGTGGGAGCGGGCTTGCTCGCGAAGGCGGCCTGGCAGTCAACACAGTTGTGTTGTGTACATATCCATTCCTGCGGTAACGGCCACTTAGGGTTCCGCCCTGACGGCGGCTCACTTTTGAACAGCGCAAAAGTAAGCAAAACGCTCTTGCCCCACCACTCGGCACCTCGCTTAGGCTCGGTGTGCCCGTAATCCGCCAGTGATTTGGGGGGCCGCCGCCACGCGCCATCCATGGCGCGGGGCGGCTAAACCGGCATCCCTGCCGGTTTACCCCCCAAATCCCTGTCGAATTCCGGCCAGCGTGGTTTAACGGGGCGCCTAAGATCAAAAGCAGATCAAGAGCGACTCGCTTCGCATCGTGGTTACCGTCTGCTGTTACAACTCACAAAGTTGTGTAGATACCTATGGCCATCGCAGGCAAGCCAGCTCCCACAGTTCTAGCCTTTGAGGGCCTTGAGCTTGGCCAACACCCCTTCCGCCGTCTGCTCCCCCATCAACTGCTCACGCACCTTGCCCTTGTCGTCGATGATGTAGGTCACCGGCAAAGCCTCGCTGCGCGGAATCTCGAAAATCCCGTCCGGGTTCTGGGCCAGTACCGTGAACTTGATCCCCAGCTTGTCGCTGGCGGCCTTGAGCTCTTCACCCTGCACATTGTCGAAGTTGACGCCGAACACCCCGACATTCTGGCCTTTCAGCTGTTCTGCCAGGGCATTGAGCTCGGGGATTTCCGTGCGGCACGGGCCACACCATTCGGCCCAGTAGTTGACCACCAGCCACTGTTTGTCCAAGCGTTCGGCCGCCACTTTCTGGCCATATTGGTCAACGCCGTAATCGTTACCGCAGCCGCTGAGCAGCAGGGTTGTGATGATCGCCAATGCACCGATCAGTCGCCTTGTCATGGGGTATTCCTTCGCAAAAATGAACGTTGGCTGCGGCCTATCGCCTCTTACGGTTTAAGGACAGGCGCCAGCGCAGGTAGAATACCCGCCACCTTACGCAAGATGCGACCCGCACATGACCGATCTGACGCTTTATCACAACCCGCGCTGCTCGAAATCGCGCGGTGCGCTGGAACTGCTGGAAGCCCGCGGCCTCACCCCGACCGTGGTGCGCTACCTGGAAACCCCGCTGAATGCCGCGCAAATCAAGGCCCTGCTGAAAAAGCTGGGCATCAGCGCACGCCAACTGCTGCGCACCGGCGAAGACGAATACAAAACCCTGAACCTGGCCGATGCCAGCGTGAACGAAGCACAGTTGATCGCCGCCATCGCCGCCCATCCCAAGCTGATGGAACGCCCGATCCTGGAAACCGCCGATAAAGCCATCATTGGCCGCCCGCCCGAGAACGTGCTGGAGATTCTGCCGTGAGTACGCCCTATGTGCTGGTGTTGTATTACAGCCGCAACGGCTCGGTGAGCGAGATGGCCCGGCAGATCGCCCGCGGTATCGAGCAAGGCGGCATGGAAGCGCGGTTGCGCACGGTGCCGGCGATTTCCACCGAGTGCGAAGCGGTGGCGCCGAGCATTCCCGACGAAGGCGCGCTGTATGCCAGCCTGGATGACCTGAAGCACTGCTCGGGCCTGGCCCTGGGCAGTCCGACCCGGTTCGGTAACATGGCCGCGCCGCTCAAGTACTTCCTCGATGGCACCAGCAACCTGTGGCTTACCGGCGCGTTGGTGGGCAAGCCAGCCGGCGTGTTCACCTCCACCGCCAGCCTGCATGGCGGCCAGGAAACCACGCTGATGTCGATGCTGCTGCCGCTGCTGCACCACGGCATGCTGATCACCGGCCTGCCCTACAGCGAACAGGCCCTGCTCGACACCCAGGGCGGCGGCACGCCTTATGGCGCCAGCCACCATTCCGGGCCAGACGGCAAGCGCATGCTCGACCAACATGAAATCACCCTGTGCCGGGCCCTGGGCCTGCGCCTGGCCAAGACCGCCACGCTGCTGGAGAACGGCCGTGGCCAGGAAGCCTAAGGTCCTGCCGCCACGGGAGTGGCTGGAGCCGCGGGTCAAGGTGGCACGCGCGCTGAGCCTGCTGGCGTTTTTAGGCCTGGTGGGCTTGTTGTGCGCGTATTACCTGTTTGTCGCCGACCTGCATGGGGCGCGCCCGTGGGTCATCCTGCTGATCGAGCTGGTGCCGCTGCTGATACTTGCGCCAGGCATGCTGATGGGCAGCGCACGCGGGCATTCGTGGATGTGCTTTGTGGTGAACCTGTATTTCATCAAGGGCGCGCTGGCCGCGTATGACCCGAACCGCCAGTGGTTTGGTGTGCTGGAAATGCTCGCGAGCCTGGCGGTGTTTTGCACGGCGTTGCTGTATGTGCGTTGGCGGCATCAACTGAACCGGCGACTGGCCGAAGCCCCGGGCGTCTGAACGCCAGCCTTCGCGAGCAAGCCCGCTCCCACAGGTGGAATGCGTTCCCCTGTGGGAGCGGGCTTGCTCGCGAAGGCATCACCGCGGTCTCAATGGTTGACGGTGTAGGCCAACATCATCGACAACTGACACATCGGCCGCCCACTCTCGGCATGCCACTGGTTGAAGGCACCCTGCACCGTCGCCAAATCGCGCAGGCTGGTCGGGGCCTTGTCGACGATCTTCTGCGCATTCAGCGCCGCCACCACGTCATCGCTCGGCACAAAAGTGTCCTTGCCGACCATGCGCAAAAAGCGCGGCGCCGACAGCCCACCCAGCTGGTGGCCATGCTTGCTCAGGTACTTCCACAGCCCGACGATATCAGTCACCGGCCAATCGGCGATAAACGCGCCGAAGCTGCCTTTTTCCTGTTCGATATCCAGGATCATCTGCGCATTGCGCGGCACACTCTTGAGCTTGCCCAGGTGACGGATGATGCGCGTGTCTTGCATCAGCCGTTCCAGGTGCTCGGCGCCCATCAGCACGACTTTTTCCGGATCGAAGCCGAAGAACACCTGCTCGAACGCCGGCCATTTAGCATCCACCACGCTGTGCTTCAAACCGGCGCGGAACACCCGCAGCGCCAAGGTCGACAGGTAACGGTCATCGGTGATCTTGCGCAATTGCGCCGGGGTCTTGGGCACCGGCAGATGGGCTTCCAGCTTGGCCGCCGAACCGAAGCGGTTCAGACAATATTCGTGCAGCCACTTGTAATCACGCATGCCCTCTCCTGTCAGTCGAATTGAAAACGGCGCCCGCAAGCGCCGTGTACTAGAGCCTTGGGAAGACTCAGAGGTTCACTACATTGACGAAACGCGATGCGGCGGTCTCATCGATTTTCAGGCTGGTGAAGTCGAACAGGTTGCGGTCGGCCAATTGCGACGGGATCACGTTTTGCAGGCTGCGGAAGATACTTTCGGTACGCCCTGGGGTCTTGCGCTCCCAGTCCACCAGCATCTCCTTGACCACCTGGCGCTGCAGGTTTTCCTGGGAGCCGCACAGGTTGCACGGGATGATCGGGAATTGCTTGAAGTCGGAGTAAGCCTGGATGTCCTTCTCGTTGCAATACGCCATCGGGCGGATCACTACGTTGCGCCCGTCATCGGCACGCAGCTTGGGCGGCATGGCCTTGAGCGAGCCGTTGAAGAACATGTTGAGGAAGAAGGTTTCGACGATGTCATCGCGGTGATGACCCAGGGCCATCTTGGTCGCGCCGATCTCATCGGCAAAGGTGTAGAGCGTGCCACGGCGCAGGCGCGAGCACAGCGAGCAGGTGGTCTTGCCTTCCGGGATCAGTTCCTTGACCACCGAGTAGGTGTCTTTCTCGACGATGTGGTACTCGACGCCCAGTTCTTTCAGGTAGGCCGGCAGCACATGCTCGGGGAAACCGGGTTGCTTCTGGTCCATGTTGACCGCCACGATCTCGAACTTGATCGGCGCGACCTTTTGCAGGTGCAGTAACACGTCGAGCATGGTGTAGCTGTCTTTGCCGCCGGAGAGGCAGACCATGACCTTGTCGCCGTCCTCGATCATGTTGAAATCGGCGACTGCTTCACCGGCCAGGCGACGCAGGCGTTTTTGCAGTTTGTTCTGGTTGACTGTAAGAGTGCCCATGGCGCTTGGATCCGCAAAGGTGTGTGACGAAAAGCGCAGCATTTTACCGGCAAGACTGGCCCAGTTCCAATGTGGGAGCTGGATGCCATGAATCCTGACAGACCGCACCGCGATTAGCGCCCGTGTTTACAGCGCAATTTGCTCTAAAGGCCCTACGGTTATTCCGGTCATCCCTTCCTATACTGCGACTTGAGGTCGCACATCTATCCAGACCTTTCAGGCCATTTGGCCCGTGGGCGCTCCGATGGGGGGCGATGGTAATAACGACAGGAGTGACTGGCATGATCCATCACGTCGTGGGGCTGTTTACCCATCCCGACCAGGAATGGCGGGAAATCCGTGGCGATAAAGAAGAAAGCATCGGCCACATGTACCTCACTCATACCTTGATTCTCGCGGCGATCCCCGCCATTTCCGCCTTTATCGGCACCACTCAGGTCGGCTGGGTCATCGGCAACCGCGCCCCGGTGATGCTGACCCAGGAAAGCGCGCTGTGGATGACTCTCATGTCTTACGCGGCCATGCTGTGCGGCGTGGCGGTGATGGGCGCGTTCATTCACTGGATGGCTCGCACCTACGACGCCAGCCCAAGCATGGCCCGCTGCGTGGCGTTTGCCACCTACACCGCCACGCCCTTGTTTATCGGCGGGCTGGCGGCGCTCTACCCGCATATGTGGCTGGGCATGGTGGTGGGCACGGCGGCGATCTGCTACACGGTGTACCTGTTGTATGTAGGGCTGCCGACCTTCATGAGTATCGACCCGGATGAAGGCTTCCTGTTTTCCAGTTCGGTATTGGCCGTGGGCCTGGTGGTGCTGGTGGCGATCATGGCCTTTACCGTGATCGTCTGGGGCCTGGGCGTCGGGCCGATCTACACCAGTTGACCGAAAAACCCCGCAGGCAAGGCCACCGCAAGGTGGCTTTGTGCGTTATGCATGACCATTCGGCGCCTGACAGATTCGGAAACACCCAGCTTTGCGGCATACTGGGCGTCTCTGGAGATATGTACAGCATGCCCGAGCAACTCAATACCCGCGTCGAAGATTGTTTCCTGCAAGCCGAATCCTTTTTCAAACGAAGCTTCAAACGCCCCCAGGTCAGCCTCAAGCTGCGGGGCCAGAAGGCCGGTGTCGCGCATTTGCACGAGAACCTGCTGCGCTTCAACCCTCAGTTGTACCGTGAAAACAGCCAACACTTTCTCAAGCAGACCGTAGCCCACGAAGTGGCGCACCTGATTGCCCACCAATTGTTTGGCGAGCGTATCCAGCCCCATGGCGAGGAATGGCAGTTGATCATGCGCGGGGTTTACGAACTGCCGCCCGACCGTTGCCACACCTACGAGGTCAAGCGCCGGCAGGTGACTCGCTATATTTACCGCTGCCCGTGTGCGGACAGTGATTTTCCGTTTTCACCGCAGCGCCATGGGCTGGTGGGCCAGGGGCGGCGGTATTTGTGTCGGCGGTGTCGGCAGACTCTGGTGTTCACTGGAGAAACTCGGGTGGAATGAGGGCCTCTTCGCAGCATAGGTATCTACACAACTTCGGTACGACGCTAAACCTGTGGCGAGGGAGCTTGCTCCCGTGACGGCCGGATAGCCGACGCCTATTTACCTGACGCCCCACGACCCAACTGCGGGCTTGCTCGCGAAGGCGGCCTGACAGTCGACACCGTTATACCGAGTGCATATCCATTGCTGCGGTAACGGCCGCCTAGGGTTCCGCCCTGACGGCGGCTCACTTTCGAAAAGCGCGAAAGTAAGCAAAGCGCTCTTGCCCCACCACTCGGCACCTCGCTTAGGCTCGGTGTGCCCGTAATCCGCCAGTGATTTGGGGGGCCGCCGCCACGCGCCATCCATGGCGCGGGGCGGCTAAACCGGCATCCCTGCCGGTTTACCCCCCAAATCCCTGTCGAATTCCGGCCAGCGTGGTTTAACGGGGCGCCTAAGATCAAAAGCAGATCAAGATCAAGAGCGACTCGCTTCGCATCGTGGTTACAGGAGGCTGCTGCGAACTACACAGTTGTGTAGATACCTATGCTCATCGCAGGCAAGCCAGCTCCCACATTTGGATCTGTGAACGCAATCAAAATGTGGGAGCTGGCTTGCCTGCGATAGCGCCCTTTCAGTCAACCCACAACCTTGGCCTGGCGCAATTGCTCTATCCGCTCAACACCGAACCCCAACGCCACCAACACCTCATCACTGTGCGCCCCCACCGCCACCCCAATATGCCTGGGCGCCGGCAACCCCTCGGAGAACTTCAGCGGGCAGGCCAATTGCGCTTGTGTCGAGCCATCCCCCCGGGGCACCTGGCTGACCAACTCCCGCGCCTTCAACTGTGGATGCTCCACCGCCTCACTCAGACTCAACACCGGCTCCACACACGCATCCACCCCGGCAAACAACTCACACAACTGGTCAAAACTGCGCTTCTCGAACTCCACCTGCAACGCCTGCTTGAGCACGGCCTGGCGTTCGGGCGTCACACTGTGTGCCGCCAGTTCCGGGCGCCCCAAGGCCGCGCACAGCTGCTGCATAAACCCCGGCTCCAAACTGCCCACCGACATCCAGCGCCCATCGCGTGTGCGGTAATAGTCATAGAAACTCCCGCCATTGAGCACATGGTTCTCCCACCCAGGCTCGACCCCGCAAGCCAGGTAACCGGCCCCAGCCATGGCGTTCAGGCTGAACGAGCAATCAGTCATGCTCACATCCAGGTATTGCCCCACCCCGCTTTGCTGCCTGGCAATTACCGCCGCCAGCAAGCCCACCACGGCATGCAGCGAACCGCCCGCCACATCCGCCAGTTGTACGCCCAGGGGCAACGGGCCCGTGTCCTGGCGCCCGGTATGGCTGGCCACGCCGGCCAACGCCAGGTAGTTGATATCGTGCCCGGCGCGGTCCTTATAGGGGCCGGTCTGGCCGTAGCCGGTGATCGACACATAGATCAACCGCGGGTTGATCGCCTTCAGCGCCTCATAGCCCAGCCCCAGTCGCTCCATGACGCCGGGGCGGAACTGTTCGAGCAGGATGTCATAGCCCTTGACCAACTCACGCACGATCTCGATCGCCTCGGCCTGCTTAAGGTCCAGGGCCAGGCTGCGCTTGTTGCGGTTGAGGTAGGCGTGGCTGGCCGACGTGCCACGATCATGGGGCGGCAATACCCGCAACAGGTCCATGCGCGTGGGCGATTCGATACGCAGCACTTCGGCGCCCATGTCCGCCAGCATCAAGGAGGCAAACGGGCCGGGCAGCAAGGTGGAAAAATCCAACACTTTAAGGGACGCCAAGGGACCTGACATAGGGACTCCAGTTGGGTTGCGAATACCCACAGACTAGGCAGCCGGGCACCTGTCGGCAATCGTCAGAACGATCAACCACAGTGACCGTTTTGATCACGGCGGGCTTTTTCGCGGCGGCGGCTTTATCATTGGCCGACGTTTGTTGGCAGAGTCTTCCATGAAGTTCGCGATTGCACTGTATAGCGCCGCCCACGCGCCCTCCTCGCGCCGCGCCCTGTTGTTCGCCCAGGCGGCGCTGGCCGGCGGGCATGAGATTGTGCGGCTGTTTTTCTACCAGGACGGCGTGTACAGCGCGTCCAATAACATCGTCGCGCCCCAGGATGAGCAAGACATTGCGCGCCAATGGCGCGAGTTTGTCAGCCAGCACCAACTCGACGGCGTGGTGTGCATCGCCGCCGCCCTGCGCCGGGGTGTGCTGAATGCCGAGGAAGCTGCGCGCTATCAACGCAGCGCAGTCAACCTGGAGGCTCCCTGGGCGTTGTCGGGCCTGGGCCAATTGCATGACGCGATCCAGGACGCCGACCGCCTGATCTGTTTTGGAGGGCCGTGACATGTCCAAATCCTTGTTGGTGATCAGCCGTCAGGCGCCGTGGTCCGGGCCGAGTGCGCGGGAAGCACTGGATATCGTGCTGGCCGGTGGCGCGTTCGATCTGCCCATTGGCCTGCTGTTCCTGGATGACGGCGTGTTCCAACTGGCGCCGAACCAAGCCGCGAAAGCCGTGCAACAGAAAGACCTGAGTGCCAACCTGCAGGCCCTGGGCTTGTTCGGCATTGACGACGTGTTCGCGTGCAGCCATAGCCTGTCCGCACGCGGGCTGCCGCCACCCGCCAACGCGCAGTCGCTAGACAGCCAAGCCATTTCCCAACTGATTGACCGTTACGACCAGGTGATTACCCTCTGATGTCGACTCTACATGTGGTGTCTCATTCCCCGTTTACCGACAGCCGCCTCGACAGCTGCCTGCGCCTCTGTGGCGCCGAGGACGCCATCCTGCTGTGTGGTGACGGTGCCTACGGCCTGCACACGCCCGCCCTGCAAACCAAAGGCGTCAAGGTGTTTGTATTGGCCGAAGACATGCAGGCGCGCAACCTGCCGCTGCCCGACTGGGCTGACAGCGTCGATTACCCAGGCTTCGTGCAACTGTCCATCGACTACGACAAGGTCAACACCTGGCTATGAACACCCTGACCGTCGGCGCACGCACCCTGGAACTGGACAAAGACGGCTACCTTGTCGACCTCAACGATTGGTCCGATGAAGTGGCGAATGCCCTGGCCGCTGCCGAAGCCTTGGAGCTGACCCCGGATCACTGGGAAATCCTCACCCTGCTGCGCCAGTTCTACACCGAATTCCAGCTGTCCCCCGCCACGCGACCGCTGATCAAGTACACCGCCTTGAAGCTGGGCCCGGATAAGGGCAACAGCCTGCACCTCAACAAACTGTTCAACGGCACTCCCGCCAAACTCGCCGCCAAGCTGGCGGGCCTGCCCAGGCCGACGAATTGCTTATGACCGACTTTGCCCCCCTGACTCTCGTAACGCCCCAAGAGCATCCCTTTGCGCAGTTCGTGCGCATCCTTGGCAAAGGCAAGCGCGGCGCGCGCAACCTCACCCGTGAGGAAGCGCGGGAAGCCATGGGCATGCTGCTCGACGAAAAGGTCGAGGACACCCAGCTCGGCGCCTTCCTGATGCTGTTGCGCCACAAGGAAGAAAGCCCGGAAGAACTCGCCGGCTTCACCGAAGCCGTCCGTGAGCGCCTGCACGCGCCAGCATTGAACGTGGATATCGACTGGCCGACCTACGCCGGTAAAAAGCGCCACCTGCCGTGGTTCCTGCTGGCAGCCAAATGCCTGGCACAGAACGGCGTGCGCATCCTGATGCACGGCGGCGGCGCCCACACCGCGGGGCGCTTGTACACCGAGCAATTGCTGGACAGCTTGCAGATCCCGCTGTGCCGCGATTGGCAACAGGTCGAAAGCGCCTTTGCCCACGGCAACCTGGCGTTTATCCCGCTGGGTGATTGGGCGCCACAGTTACAACGCATGATCGACCTGCGCAACACCCTCGGCCTGCGCTCGCCTATCCATTCCCTGGCGCGCCTGCTCAACCCGCTGAATGCGCGCTGTGGCCTGCAAAGCATTTTCCACCCCGGTTACCAGGGCGTGCATCGTGATGCCAGCGGCCTGCTGGGTGACAACGTGATTGTGGTCAAAGGCGACGGCGGTGAGATCGAGGTCAACCCCGACACCCTCAGTCACTTGTATGGCAGCACCGACGGCCAGAGCTGGGACGAAGAGTGGCCCGCCCTCTCCGACCAGCGCCACGTCAAGCCAGCCACGCTTGAGCCCGAGCACCTCAAAGCGCTGTGGCGCGGCGACGTTGAAGACAGCTACCCGCAACTGGCGTTGATCGCCACCATGGCGTTGGCCCTGCGCGGCCTTGGCCACCCGCGGCAACAGGCGTTCGAATTGGCCCAGCAGTACTGGGACGCACGGGATAAATCGATTTAATCGATCATTCACGCCGGTTCTTTGCGCTTTTAGTTCGAACTCATCCCTTTAGACTGGGCTCCAACGCTTATCAGCCAAGGAGCCAGTCATGGGTTTATTGATCGAAGGACAGTGGAAAGACCAGTGGTACGAAAGTAGCGCTGATGGCGCTTTCCAACGGGAACAGGCACAACGCCGCAACTGGGTGACCGCCGATGGCGCGCCAGGCCCGAGTGGCGAAGGCGGCTTCAAGGCCGAGGCCGGTCGCTATCACCTCTATGTGTCCCTTGCCTGCCCGTGGGCGCACCGCACTTTGATCCTGCGCAAGCTCAAGGGCTTGGAAAGCCTGATCGACGTCTCGGTGGTCAGCTGGCTGATGCTGGAAAACGGCTGGACCTTCGACAAGGCCCACGGCTCCAGCGGCGATAGCCTCGACGGTTTCAACTTCATGCACCAGCGCTACACCGCCGATACCGCCGACTACACCGGGCGCGTCACCGTGCCGGTGCTGTGGGACAAAAAGCTCAAGCGCATCGTCAGCAATGAATCGGCGGAGATCATCCGCATGTTCAACAGCGCGTTCAATGAGCTGACCGGCAATACCCTGGATTTTTACCCCCAAGCCCTGCGCCCGACCATCGACGCCCTCAACGAACGCATCTACCCCGCCGTGAACAACGGCGTGTACCGCGCAGGCTTCGCCACCTCACAACAGGCGTATGAAAGCGCGTTTGATGATGTGTTTGCCGAGCTGGATCATCTGGAACAGCACCTGGGCAGCCATCGCTATCTGGCCGGCGAGTACCTGACCGAAGCCGATGTGCGGCTGTTCACCACGCTGATTCGTTTTGATGCGGTGTATTACAGCCACTTCAAATGCAACCTGCGGCGGATTGCCGACTATGGGAATTTGTCGAACTGGCTAAGGGAGATGTATCAGTGGCCAGGCGTGGCCGAGACGGTGGATTTCGAGCATATCAAGGGGCATTACTATGCCAGCCATCGCACGATCAACCCGACGGGGATTGTGCCGAAGGGGCCGTTGCAGGGGTTTGATACCGAGCATGATCGCCATGCATTGCAAGGCAAAGGTGTGTGGAGCTGACGTAAACCGCCTGTAGGAGCGAGCTTGCTCGCGAAGAACGCCAACGATAACGCAGCGCTACCAGGTAGCCCTCGGCGTCCTTGAGTTTTTCGCGAGCAAGCTCGCTCCTACAGTGGGTCAGTCGTTCAGACTTGGGACTGGGCACCCTCGAACCACTTGAGCTTCTCACGCAGTACCACCACCTCACCCACGATCACCAATGTCGGCGCATGCACTTCATGCTCCGCCACCATGCGTGGCAGGTCGGCCAGGGTGCCGGTGAACACGCGCTGGTTGGATGTGGTCCCCTGCTGGATCAGCGCTGCTGGGGTATCCGACGCGCGCCCGTGTTTGATCAACTGCTCGCAAATAAGCGGCAAGCCAATCAGGCCCATGTAGAACACCAGGGTCTGCGACGGCCCGACCAGGTCCTGCCAGGGCAGATCAGAGGTATTGTTCTTCAGGTGGCCGGTGATGAAGCGCACCGATTGGGCATAGTCGCGATGCGTCAGCGGAATCCCGGCATAAGCCGCGCAACCACTGGCTGCGGTGATGCCCGGTACCACCTGGAACGGGATGCCGTGGGCCGCCAATTCCTCGATCTCTTCGCCACCACGGCCAAAGATGAACGGGTCGCCACCTTTAAGGCGCAGCACGCGCTTGCCTTGCTTGGCCAGGTCGACCAGTTGCTGGTTGATCTGGTCCTGGGGCACCGCGTGATCGGCGCGACGCTTGCCGACGTACACGCGCTCGGCATCCCGACGGCACAGTTCCAAAATCGCCGGCGCCACCAAACGGTCGTACAGCACCACGTCGGCTTGCTGCATCAGGCGCAATGCACGAAAGGTCAGCAAATCCGGGTCGCCTGGGCCCGCGCCCACCAAGTACACCTCGCCGGGCGCATAAGGCGGCGCGCCATTGACCTTTTCGATCAACAGGCGCTCAGCCTCATCGCCCTGCCCGGCCAACTGGCGGTCGGCAATCGGGCCCTGGAACACTTCTTCCCAGAACGCCCGGCGTTGCTGCACATCCGGGTACAAACCTTTGACCTGAGCGCGAAAACGCGCGGCCAGCCCAGCCAGTTGACCGTAGGTGGAGGGAATCCAGGTTTCCAGCTTGGCGCGGATCAGGCGTGCCAGTACCGGCGCGTCACCGCCGCTGGAGACGGCAATCACCAAGGGTGAACGGTCGACAATCGCCGGGAAGATCACGCTGCACAGCGCTGGCGCGTCCACCACATTGACCGGCACGCAGCGACGCTTGGCATCACTGGATACTTGCGCATTCAGTGGCTCATCGTCGGTGGCCGCGATAATCAGGGTGCAACCGTCCAGGTCGGCCTCCTGATAACCGCGCAACATCAGTTCCCCGCCACTGCCCAGCACCAGCTCACGCAGCTGGCTTTCGATCTGGGGAGCAACCACCCGCAACACCGCGCCGGCGTCGGCCAGCAGCCGGGATTTGCGCAAGGCAATCTCCCCGCCACCGACGACCAACACACGACTGCCGCGCAGGTTATGAAACAGCGGCAGAAATTCCATTTAGCGGATGACCTCAACGCCCGCCATGTACGGCTTGAGCACCTCAGGTACACGGATCGAACCGTCGGCCTGCTGGTAGTTTTCCAGCACGGCCACCAGGGTACGGCCTACGGCCAGGCCCGAACCGTTGAGGGTATGCACCAGCTCCGGCTTGCCGGTTTCCGGGTTGCGGAAACGCGCCTGCATGCGACGGGCCTGGAAGTCACCGCAGTTGGAGCACGACGAAATCTCGCGGTATTTGTCCTGGCTCGGCACCCACACTTCCAGGTCGTAGGTCTTCACGGCGCTGAAGCCCATGTCGCCGGTGCACAGGGCCAGTACGCGGTAAGGCAGTTCCAGCAACTGCAACACGCGCTCGGCGTTGGCAGTCAGGCCTTCCAGGGCCTCCATGGAGGTCGACGGCTCGACCACCTGCACCATCTCAACCTTGTCGAACTGATGCTGGCGGATCATGCCACGGGTGTCTCGACCCGACGCGCCGGCTTCGCTACGGAAGCACGGGCTGTGGGCCACCAGCTTCAACGGCAGTTGCTTGGCGTCGAGGATTTCGCCGGCGACGATATTGGTCAGCGACACTTCGGCCGTCGGGATCAGATACAGGTCGGCTTCGCCGTCGCGGCTGATCTTGAACAGGTCTTCTTCGAATTTGGGCAGTTGGCTGGTGCCCATCAACGCCGGCGCCTGAACCAGGTACGGGGTGTAGGCTTCTTCGTAACCGTGTTCGCCGGTGTGCAGGTTGATCATGAACTGCGCCAGGGCACGGTGCATGCGCGCAATCGGGCCGCGCAGCAAGGCAAAGCGTGCACCGGACATTTTTGCTGCGGTTTCAAAATCCAGGCCACCGGTCAATTCGCCCAGGGCGACGTGGTCCTTGATCTCGAAATCGAAAGCTTTGGGCGTGCCCCAGCGGCGCACTTCGACGTTGCCGTCTTCGTCTTCGCCGACCGGCACGGATTCGTGGGGCAGGTTCGGAATGCCCAGCAGGATCGAATCCAACTGGGTCTGAATGCCTTCCAGCTCGATTTTGCCGTCGGACAGCTCAGTGCCCATGCGCTCGACATCCGCCATCAACGGCGCGATGTCTTCGCCGCGCTGCTTGGCCTGGCCGATGGACTTGGAGCGCGCATTACGTTCAGCCTGCAGTGCTTCGGTGCGGGTCTGGACGGTCTTGCGCTGTTCTTCCAGCGCTTCGATGCGCGCAACATCCAAGGCAAAGCCACGGGATGCCAGGCGGTCCGCTACGTCCTGAAGGTTGCTACGTAACAGTTTGGAATCGAGCATGTCGGTCTCTCGTTATCAAAGTTTGGTCAAGGACAGGCCAGCCCAGGTGGCGAGCAGCCCGCCGAATACGCTGATGGCCGCATAGCCAATCGCCAGCGGCACTTGCCCGCTTTCCAGCAGGCGCACGGTATCCAGTGAAAAGGATGAAAAAGTCGTCAGGCCGCCAAGAAAGCCAACCATCAGGCCGGCACGTACCTCGACAGGCACTTCCGGGCGTAACAAAAACAGGCCGTATAACACGCCGATCAACAGGCAGCCCACGATATTAACGGCGAGCGTCGCCGTATAGAAGTGTTTCGGCCAATTGGCGTTGATCCAATTGCCGGTAGCAAAGCGCAGCAGTGTACCGGCGATACCTCCCGCCGAAACCGCGACCACTAAAGGAATCATGATTTTCTCCGCTGCCGAGGGCTCAGACGGTCGAGAGTGGCCAGATGATTGAGCTTCTCACCGATCTTCAGCTCCAGGCCACGGGGCACTGGCTGGTAGAACGGCTGCGGCTCCAGCTCATCCGGGAAGTAGTCTTCGCCGGCCGCGTAGGCGTCCGGCTCATCGTGGGCATAACGGTATTCGTCGCCATACCCCAGCTGTTTCATCAGCTTGGTCGGCGCGTTGCGCAGGTGCAGCGGCACTTCGAGGGAACCATGCTCGGCGGCCGCACGCAGGGCTGACTTGAAGCCCATGTACACCGCGTTGCTTTTGGGCGCGCAGGCCAGGTAAGTGATGGCCTGGGCCACCGCCAACTCGCCTTCCGGGCTGCCGAGGCGCTCCTGCACTTCCCAGGCGGCCAGGCACAGGCTCAGGGCACGTGGGTCGGCATTGCCGATGTCTTCGCTGGCCATGCGCACCACGCGGCGTGCCAGGTACAGCGGGTCGCAACCGCCGTCGATCATGCGCGCAAACCAATACAGCGCGCCGTCAGGGTTGGAACCGCGTACGGATTTGTGCAGCGCCGAAATCTGGTCGTAGAAGGCTTCGCCGCCCTTGTCGAAACGCCGGCGCGTGTCACCCAGCAGGCTTTGCAACAGGTCGACGCCAATCTCGCCGCTGTCTTCGGCCAGGTCGGAGGCGTTCTCCAGCAGGTTGAGAAAGCGGCGCCCGTCGCCATCGGCGGCGGTCAGTAAAATCTTGAAGCCTTCGTCGCTGAGGCTCAACTGACGCTTGCCCAGGCCCTTGTCTTCGCTCAAGGCACGGTGCAGCAGCTTACGCATCGCCGCTTCATCCAGGCTCTTGAGCACATAGACCCGCGCCCGTGACAACAAGGCGTTGTTCAATTCAAAGGAAGGGTTTTCGGTGGTGGCGCCGATAAAGATCAGCGTACCGTCCTCGACATAAGGCAGGAACGCATCCTGCTGCGACTTGTTGAAGCGATGCACTTCGTCGACGAACAGGATAGTGCGCTTGCCGTATTGCCCGGCCTGCTGCTTGGCGACTTCCACCGCCTGGCGAATCTCCTTGACCCCGGCAAGCACCGCCGAGACCGTTTCAAAGTGCGCATCCGAGACTTTCGCCAGCAACCGCGCCAGGGTGGTCTTGCCCACGCCCGGCGGGCCCCAAAAAATCATCGAATGCAGCGCACCCTGCTCCAGGGCTTCGCGCAAGGGCTTGCCGCGAGCGAGCAGGTGTTCCTGACCGACGTACTCATCCAGGTTGGTCGAACGCAAGCGCGCGGCCAATGGCTGGGCAATCGGGTCACTTCGAAACAGATCCATGGGCAGCGTTTGAAACCTCTGGGCAGTTTATTCCTGGATCACGTCGGCACCCTTGGGGATGTCGAACTTGAACTTGGACGCGGGCACCGGCTGGTTGGCCTTGACCCCGGAGAACAGGATATCGGTGCGCTGGCCGACGCTGTCGACCAGGCGCATGTTGTTGATCACGCCGTTGCCGAACGACAGGGACAGCGTGTCAAACAACGTGTCCTTGGATTTTGGCTTGAGGGTGAACTCGATGACGTTGCTGGTCTGCTTGGAGGTGATGTCGAAGCTGTCATTGATTTTCGACACATCGCCCGACAGCAGCAACGCTGGGGTCTGATTCAGGCGCGGATCGAGCTTCTTGATGGTGGCCTGCTCCAGGTCCGGGTCCCACAGCGTGACTTTCTTACCGTCGGAAACGATGGTCTGCTCCGCCTTGCCTTCGGTATGCCAGTAGAACAGCCCTGGGCGCTGCACGGCCATTTCACCAGCGGTTTCCTGCAACTGGGTGCCGCCAGCATCCAGGGTCAGCTGGGAGAAGCGCGCGGTGAGGGTCTGGGATTTGTCCAACAGGTTCTTCAGGCTGGCGACAGAAGCCGGGTCAGCGTGAGCCGAAACAGCGGTCAGGGCCAGGGCCGGCAACAACAGCATGCGGATAAAGCGCATGGGAGTCCTCATTGAGTAGTCAGGGCACGCCGCGTGTTGCCACGCGACGCGGAATCAGTCGCGCATCTGCCCGGGGGCGATGACTTCACGCGAGCCATTGGTGTTCATTGCGGTCACGACGCCGGCCATTTCCATGGCTTCGATCATGCGGGCGGCACGGTTGTAGCCGATTTTCAGCTTGCGCTGCACCGCCGAAATCGAGGCCCGGCGGCTTTCCAGTACGAAGGCCACGGCTTCGTCATACAAGGCATCGGTCTCGGCATCGTCATCACCGCCACCGCCGCCATTTTCAAAGCCGCTGCCGGCTTCTTCGACGCCGTTGAGGATGTCATCGTTGTACTCGGGCGCGCCGCGCAGTTTCCAGGCTTCGACCACACGGTGCACTTCGTCATCGGAAACAAAGGCACCGTGAACGCGAATCGGCAGGCTGGTGCCCGGCGGCATGTAGAGCATGTCACCGTGGCCCAGCAGTTGCTCGGCGCCACCCTGGTCGATGATGGTGCGCGAATCGATCTTGCTGGAGACCTGGAACGCCATGCGCGTCGGGATGTTGGCCTTGATCAGACCGGTGATCACGTCCACCGACGGCCGCTGGGTCGCGAGGATCAAGTGGATACCCGCCGCCCGCGCCTTCTGGGCGATACGGGCGATCAGCTCTTCAACCTTCTTGCCGACGATCATCATCATGTCGGCAAACTCATCGACCACCACCACGATGGTCGGCAGCTTGGTCAGCAGCGGTGCTTCATCGTGAATGCTTTCGCGCTTGTACAGCGGGTCGGTCAGCGGTGTGCCGGCGTCCTGGGCTTCCTTGACCTTGGCATTGAAGCCCGACAGGTTACGCACGCCCATCTTCGCCATCAGCTTGTAGCGGCGCTCCATCTCGGCAACGCTCCAGCGCAGGGCGTTGGCGGCGTCCTTCATGTCGGTGACCACCGGGCACAGCAGGTGCGGGATGCCTTCGTAGATCGACAGTTCCAACATCTTCGGGTCGATCATGATCAGCTTGGCGTCATCCGGCCCGGACTTGAACAGGATCGACAGGATCATGGCGTTCACACCCACCGACTTACCGGAACCGGTGGTACCGGCCACCAGCAGGTGCGGCATTTTCGCCAGGTCGGTGATCACCGGCTTGCCGCCGATGTCATGGCCGAGCGCCAGGGTGACCGGCGATTTGAAGTTGTCGTATTCCGGGGTCGACAGCACTTCGGAGAAGCGCACGATCTGCCGGTCTTCGTTGGGGATCTCGATGCCCACGGTGGTCTTGCCCGGGATCACTTCCACCACGCGCACGCTGGTCACGGCCAGGGAACGCGCCAAGTCTTTGGCCAGGTTGGAAATGCGGCTGACTTTTACTCCGGCGGCCGGTTGGATTTCGTAACGGGTAATCACCGGGCCCGGATGGATCGAGTCCACCGACACTTCGACGCCGAATTCCTTGAGCTTGATTTCCAGCAGGTGGCCGACGGCCGCCAGGGATTCCGGGGAATAGTTGAGTTGTTTCTTTTCGGCCGGGTCCAGAATCGAGATCGGCGGCAAGGTGCCTTCGACGGCGCTGTCGATAAACAGCGGTGCCTGTTTCTCTTTTTGCACGCGATGGCTGGGCTCCGGCGCCTTGGGCGGTGCCGGGGCGATCACCGGCGGCACCTGCTTTTCACGGTCCGACATGTGCTTGCTCAGGGCCTGCTCGCGCTCGATCAAGCGCTCCTTGACCTTGGCTTGCTCGCGTCGATCCGGCGTGCTTGGGGCCACCACCTCGTTGACGCGGGTGTCCACTTCACGCAGCTGCGCCACCATTTGCTTGCGCTCGACACGGGCGGCCCACCAGCGGTTGGCGGCGCCCTGGAACAATTCGAACAGGTCGAGGGTGATCTTGCCGGTCACGTCCATCACCTTGAACCACGACAGGTCGGTGAATACCGTGAGTCCGAACAGGAACAGCGCGATGAACATCAGGGTGCTGCCCTGGATATTCAGGGTCCTGCGCGCCAGGTCGCCAAGGCTTTCGCCCAGGGCCCCGCCCGCACCCGCCGGCAGGCCGGTCGGTGCATGGAAGTGGATATGCGCCAGCGCAGCGCCCGACAGCACCAGGAACACCAGGCCGATCAGGCGCCAGGAAAACAGCCAGCCGCTCCACTGCCACGGCTCGTGACGCTGGCGGAAGATCTGCCAGGTCTTGATCGCCAGCAATAGAGGGAAAATGTAGGCGAAGTAACCAAGGATCATGAAGAGGATATCGGCGCTGTAGGAACCTACCGGGCCGCCGAAATTCTGCACGTCATCGATCTTGCTGTTATGGCTCCAGCCCGGATCGTCCTTGCCATAGGTGAGCAAGGCCATCATCAGGAACAGGCACAGCGCACCGATGGCAATCAGTGCGCCTTCCTTGAGTCGGTAATGCAGGTGCTGGCGCCAGGCCGGTACGACTGCTGCTTTAGGTGCTGCGGCGGATTTCTTCAAAACGGGTCTATTCCTGCGCCTTTAGCGCGTCCATCTGTTGAATGACTACACACGACTGCTCTATCCGGAGCAGCTGAAAAATGAACGAATGTTGCTGAATCTACTTTTAACACCCGGTGACGGATAGGTGAAATGGCGATAACGCCACAATGGCCGCATTGTACGGGTTTGCGTGCGCGATGCCACACACTTGCCGCTCACCTGACTGCACGCACAATTTGAGCATGCATTGCCTTTGCTGACAAAGGCTTATGAGCTGTATTTAGCAATCCAGGCAAGCTTGGCAAAGGGCCGGCATGCGCCAGACCCGATTACGACCACACCCGGTGTGCAGAGTTGCAGAAACACCCGCTCATGCTAATCCACGTCAATAGCCTATTCGGGCTGGCCCCGTGGCGCCGGGTCGTCAATAATCAACGCTTGCGGCGCAGGTGAATGACCTGCCACTCCCCTCCCCTACCGTAAGCCTGGATGCCATGCTGACCTGGTTGCAACGCGACACCCTGACATTCCCACCCTTGGCCAAGGCCATGCGCGAACCCAACGGCCTGCTCGCCGCCGGTGGCGACCTGTCGGCTGAACGACTGATCCAGGCCTACCGCCATGGCTGCTTCCCCTGGTTCTCCGAAGGCCAGCCTATCCTCTGGTGGTCACCCGACCCGCGCACAGTGATATTCCCCGACGAGCTGCATGTTTCCCGCAGCCTGGGCAAATTATTGCGCCAGCAGCGCTATACCGTGACCTTCGACCAGGACTTCGCCGCCGTCATCCAAGCCTGCGCCGCGCCCCGCGCCTACGCCGATGGCACCTGGATCACCGAAGGCATCCAGCAGGCCTACCTGGAGCTGCACCAACGCGGCTATGCGCATTCCGTCGAGGTCTGGGACCAGGGCGAACTGGTGGGCGGCCTGTACGGCCTGGCGATGGGCCAGTTGTTTTTTGGCGAGTCCATGTTCAGCCGCGCCGACAACGCCTCCAAATTCGGTTTCGCCACGTTGACCCGGCAACTGCAAGCCTGGGGGTTTGTGCTGATCGACTGCCAGATGCCCAACGATCACCTGCACAGCCTGGGTGCCCGTGGCATACCGCGCAGCGTCTTCGCTGACTTCCTGCACAAACATCTGGACCAACCCAACGCTGGGCCGTGGGTTTCCTAGGCGACTTTCGCGCACGTGGCTTACACTTATTTCAAAGCTTATCCCGAGGGTTGATCATGACCGAGCTGGCGCGCTTGAAGTTCTATGCCACTCAAGCCCACTCATGCAGCTATTTGCCCGACGAGCAGGCCACCACACTGTTCCTCGATCCCAGCCAGCCCATGGACGTGCATGTGTATGCCGACCTGTCCGAGATGGGCTTCCGGCGCAGCGGCGATCACCTGTACCGCCCCCATTGCCAGAACTGTAATGCCTGCGTGCCTGCGCGTATCCCGGTGGCGCAGTTTTCGCCCGACCGTAACCAGAAACGCATTCTCAAGCGCAACGCCGACCTGACCGTACACGCCACTAACCCCCAATATAGCGAAGAGTATTTCGATCTCTACCAACGCTATATCGAGCAGCGTCATGCCGACGGCGATATGTTTCCGCCCAGCCGCGACCAGTTTTCCACGTTCCTGGTGCGTGACCTGCCCTTTTCGCGCTTCTACGAGTTCCGCCTCGACGGCCGCCTGCTGGCCGTGGCGGTCACCGACCTGCTGCCCAATGGCCTCTCGGCGGTGTACACCTTCTATGAACCGACCGAAGAGCGCCGCAGCCTCGGGCGCTTCGCCATCCTCTGGCAAATAGGCGAAGCGCTGCGCCTGGAACTGGAAGCGGTGTACCTCGGATACTGGATCAAGAACTGCAAAAAGATGAACTACAAGACCCAATATCGGCCCATTGAGCTGCTGATTAATCAAAGATGGGTCACGCTTAACTAGAACCCCTTGGCGTGAACACCCTTTTTCGGGCACAATGCACGCCGCTTTTGCCTGGCGCAGTTGCACCGGGCCATTCACTGGATACCGAGGGCTTTACTGCATGTCGAAAGAAGACAGCTTCGAAATGGAAGGCACTGTCGTCGACACCCTGCCCAACACCATGTTTCGTGTGGAGTTGGAAAATGGGCACGTCGTAACCGCGCATATCTCCGGCAAGATGCGCAAGAACTACATTCGTATTCTTACCGGTGACAAAGTGCGCGTCGAGCTGACGCCCTATGACTTGAGCAAAGGGCGCATCACTTACCGCGCTCGCTAAGCAAGTCAATACAAAACGCCCGGTTATGCCGGGCGTTTTTGTGTGCGCAGGATTTAACAGTCACCACTTGCCCCTGTGGGAGCTGGCTTGCCTGCGATGGCGGCCTGCCAGCCGACATCTCTCTACCTGACACCCCACAATCCAACTGTGGGAGCGGGCTTGCTCGCGAAGGCGGCCTGGCAGTCAACACAGTTGGATTGTGTACATATCCATTGCTGCGGTAACGGCCGCTTAGGGTTCCGCCCGACGGCGGCTCACTTTTGAAAAGCGCAAAAGTAAGCAAAACGCTCTTGCCCCACCACTCGGCACCTCGCCTAGGCTCGGTGTGCCCGTAATCCGCCAGTGATTTGGGGGGCCGCCGCCACGCGCCATCCATGGCGCGGGGCGGCTAAACCGGCATCCCTGCCGGTTTACCCCCCAAATCCCTGTCGAATTCCGGCCAGCGTGGTTTGACGGGGCGCTTAAGATCAAAAGCAGATCAAGAGCAAGAGCGGCTCGCTTCGCATCGTGGTTACCGTTGACGGCCACAACCTACAAAGTTGTGTAGATACCGATACTGCGATAGCGGGGGGCCAGCTAACCATGTGCTACTGAAGGACCGCCATCGCAGGCAAGCCAGCTCATAAATCGTATTTCAGGCAGCAAAAAGGCGCCTTTCGGCGCCTTTTGCAATGTTGCAGCTAACGATCAGGCCATTTCCGCCGTGGTTTCAAACTCGAAGGTCAGCTCGCCGTCCTTCAGGTCGATATGCACCACGCCGCCATGGTCGGAGAGTTCGCCGAACAGAATCTCTTCGGCCAATGGCCGTTTGATCTTGTCCTGGATCAGACGCGCCATTGGGCGTGCGCCCATTGCCGCATCGTAGCCGCCCTCTGCGATCCAACTGCGGGCCGCTTCCGTCACATCCAGCTGCACGCGCTTGTCTTCCAACTGCGCTTGAAGCTCGGTTAGGAACTTGTCCACCACGCTTTTGATGACCTCATGACTGAGGCGACCAAACTGGATAATGGTGTCCAGGCGGTTGCGGAACTCCGGCGTGAAGCTCTTCTTGATCACTTCCATGGCATCAGACGAGTGATCCTGATGCGTAAAGCCAATCGAAGCACGCGCCGCGGTTTCAGCACCGGCGTTGGTGGTCATGATCACGATGACGTTGCGGAAATCCGCCTTGCGCCCGTTGTTGTCGGTCAGGGTGCCGTGGTCCATGACCTGCAACAGCAGGTTGAAGACTTCCGGGTGAGCCTTTTCGATTTCATCGAGCAACAATACGCAGTGTGGCTGCTTGGTGATCGCCTCGGTCAACAGGCCGCCCTGGTCGAAACCGACATAGCCCGGAGGCGCACCGATCAAGCGCGACACCGTGTGGCGCTCCATGTACTCGGACATGTCAAACCGCACCAGCTCGATACCCATTGCCTTGGCCAACTGGCGAGCCGCCTCGGTCTTGCCGACGCCGGTCGGCCCTGCGAACAGGAACGAACCGACTGGCTTGTCCGGCGACTTGAGGCCCGCACGGGACAACTTGATCGCCGTGGACAACGAGTCGATGGCCGCATCCTGGCCAAACACGGTGAGCTTGAGGTCGCGCTCCAGGTTACGCAGCAGCTCTTTGTCGGAACTGGTGACGTGTTTTGGCGGAATCCGCGCGATCTTGGCCACGATATCCTCGACCTGAGGCACGTCGATGCGCTTCACGCGCTTCTCGACTGGCTGCAGGCGCTGGTAGGCACCCGCCTCGTCGATCACATCGATGGCTTTGTCTGGCATGTGCCGGTCGTTGATGTAGCGCGACGCCAGCTCAGCCGCCGCACGCAAGGCCTCATCGGTGTACTCGATGCCATGGTGCGCTTCAAAACGCCCCTTGAGCCCGCGCAGGATGCCGATGGTGTCTTCAACCGACGGCTCGGACACGTCGACTTTCTGGAAGCGACGCGCCAGGGCACGGTCTTTTTCGAAGATGCCGCGAAATTCCTGGAACGTGGTCGAACCAATGCAGCGGATATCACCCGAGGACAGCAGCGGCTTGAGCAGGTTGGAAGCGTCCATCACCCCACCGGAAGCCGCACCGGCGCCAATGATGGTATGGATCTCGTCGATGAACAGGATGGCCTGCGGGCGTTTTTTCAGCTCGCCGAGCAACGCCTTGAAGCGCTTCTCGAAATCGCCACGGTACTTGGTCCCGGCGAGCAACGCGCCCAGGTCAAGGGAGTAGACGACACTACTGGCCAGCAGGTCTGGCACCTGGTTGTCGACAATGCGCTTGGCCAGGCCTTCGGCAATCGCTGTTTTACCCACGCCCGCCTCGCCCACCAGCAATGGGTTGTTCTTGCGACGACGCGCCAGGATCTGCGCTACACGCTCAACCTCATGCTCACGCCCCACCAGCGGATCGATCCGCCCCTGGCGCGCCATTTCATTGAGGTTGCTGGCATAGGCATCCAGCGGGTTGCTTGAAGAAGAAGACTCACCGCCCTCCTCGTCCTGCATGTCCTGCTCACCCTCGGAATGATCGCCGTGCCCAGGCACCTTGGAGATACCGTGGGCGATGTAGTTGACCACATCAATACGGGCAACGCTCTGCTGCTTGAGCAGGAACACGGCCTGGCTTTCCTGTTCGCTGAAAATCGCCACCAGCACGTTCGCGCCTGTGACCTCACGCTTACCGGAGCTCTGTACGTGGAACACAGCACGCTGCAATACCCGCTGGAAGCCCAGGGTTGGCTGGGTTTCGCGGTCCTCGTCATGCACGGGGATCAGTGGCGTAGTGGAGTCGATAAACTCCTGCAGGTCATGCTTGAGCTTGTCAAGGTTGGCGCCGCACGCACGTAGAACGGTGGCGGCAGCTTCGTTATCCAAAAGTGCCAGCAAAAGGTGTTCGACGGTCATGAATTCATGACGCTTCGAACGAGCCTCCTTGAAGGCAAGATTGAGGGTGACTTCGAGCTCGCGGTTTAACATAGCTTCACCTCATACCCAAGTGGTCGGCGTTAACCGTCCTTCTCGATTTCACAGAGTAGCGGATGCTGGCTTTCCCTGGCGTACTGGTTGACCTGCATGGCCTTTGTCTCGGCGATGTCGCGGGTAAACACTCCACATACTGCCCGTCCTTCTGTGTGAACGGCCAGCATTACCTTGGTCGCCAACTCGCGGTTCAGGTTGAAAAACACCTCGAGCACTTCGACGACGAAATCCATCGGTGTGTAGTCATCATTAAACAAAACCACCTTGTACATCGGCGGCGCCTGTAAAGCAGGCTTCGCCTCCTGAACAGCAATGCCTGCAGAACCGTCGTCGTCATGTTCCTGATCCGGGCGATCCTGATTGAATGTTAGTCGAATCTGGCTGTTTGCATGCATGGGAAAGAAAGGTTCGTCAGTGGTTCAATTACAGTGGTGGGGGCGACCTGTCAGAATTTCAACTCTGACCCTTTGGTCACCTTGACTATCGGCGAAACGGTGTTACAACGAATAGAGCCCACAGTGGGTAAAAAAGGTCCGCGCAGTCAACCTTATTTATTCGGGTTAGGACGGATAGACAGGATGATACTCCAGTGATGGAGTCTGGTGCAGAGGGATATGGCGATGCTAAGTGGTAAGGTCAAGTGGTTCAACAATGCCAAGGGTTACGGCTTCGTCAATGAAGACGGCAAGGATGAAGACCTTTTTGCGCATTTCTCAGCGATCAAGATGGATGGCTACAAAACACTGAAAGCGGGACAGCGTGTCAACTTTGAAATCATTCAAGGGCCAAAAGGCACGCATGCCGTAAATATTGTAGATGCGCCTGCCACTACAGGCGTGAAAGAAACAAAGGTAGAAAAATCAGAGAAGCAACAGGCCTGACCAGCCACTGAAATTAAGCACTCAAAGCAAACCGGCCACCCCGATTCATCAGGGCGGCCGGTTTTCTCTGCCTGTTTACATATGCTTGATCAACGCATCACCAAAGCCCGACGACGACACCAGCGTAGCGCCATCCATCAGACGCTCGAAATCATAGGTCACGGTCTTGGCCGAAATCGCGCCGTTGGTGCCCTTGATGATCAGATCCGCCGCCTCGACCCAGCCCATATGCCGCAGCATCATTTCCGCCGACAGGATCAATGACCCAGGGTTGACCTGATCCTTGCCCGCGTATTTAGGCGCAGTACCGTGGGTAGCTTCGAACATTGCCACGGTGTCCGACAGGTTGGCCCCCGGCGCAATACCAATACCGCCCACCTCCGCCGCTAGGGCGTCGGACAGGTAATCACCATTGAGGTTGAGCGTGGCGATCACGTCATATTCAGCCGGGCGCAGCAGGATCTGCTGGAGCATGGCGTCGGCAATGGCATCCTTGACCACCACATTCTTGCCGGTCTTGGGGTTCTTGAACTGCATCCACGGCCCGCCGTCGAGCAGGGTCGCGCCGAACTCTTCAGCCGCCACCTCGTAGGCCCACTCCTTGAAGGCCCCTTCGGTGAACTTCATGATGTTGCCTTTGTGCACGATGGTCAGCGAATCGCGGTCGTTATCCACCACATACTGCAAGGCCTTGCGCGCTAGGCGCTTGGTGCCCTCTTTGGAGACCGGCTTGACGCCAATCCCGCAATCCTGGTCGAAACGGATCTTGGTAACGCCCATTTCTTCCTTGAGAAACTTGATCACCTTGATCGCTTCCGGCGAACCGGCCTTCCACTCGATGCCCGCGTAAATATCCTCGGAGTTCTCACGGAAGATGGTCATGTCCACGTCGCCAGGCTTTTTCACCGGGCTGGGCACGCCTTCGAACCAGCGCACCGGGCGCAGACACACGTACAGGTCGAGTTGCTGGCGCAGCGCCACGTTCAGCGAGCGGATGCCGCCACCGACCGGCGTGGTGAGGGGGCCCTTGATGGACACCACGTAATCCTTGACCGCATCCAGGGTTTCCTGGGGCAGCCAGGTATCCTGGTCGTAAACTTGCGTGGCCTTTTCGCCAGCGTACACCTCCATCCAGGAGATTTTGCGCTTGCCGCCGTAAGCCTTTTCAACAGCGGCGTCGACCACCTTGATCATCACCGGGCTGATGTCGACGCCAATACCGTCACCTTCGATGTAGGGGATGATCGGTTGGTCAGGAACATTGAGAGAATGGTCTGCATTGACGGTGATTTTGTCGCCGACTGCCGGAACCTGAATCTTCTTGTATCCCATGCTGAACTCCATCTATGGATTGAACATCTGGCTGCGTTCGAGCCTACTCCAGATAAATGGCGACTGAAACCTCACGCCATGCTCATTTGCATCGAAAACAGCATATTGGGTGGCCTACAAGCCTGAAAGCAAAGGGAAAAGCGCCAATCTTGAGCACATCCCACCACCCTGTGCGCCTGCGACCTTTAGACCAATGGACGAGCCTCCTTTTTCATGAAGGCTCAGCGTAAGCATAGCGACCTATGTATAATGCCGCCGCTGACCAAAGAGTCACGACGGCGGACCGCTCTAGAACGTAGCCTTTCGCCAGAAAGCCGGACTATTACCATAGCCCACCCGCTTGACGCTCGACTGATGCAAACCAACATCACCGCGAAGAAACCTCGACATTTCGCTCATGGATGACTTTGAACGAACGCGCTCTACCCGGCGCATCTCGAGTTTCTGCGCACGCTTTCAGCAAAGAAGAGAGTTAATCCGAATATGCCCACCCGCTCGAAGATCATCTACACCTTCACCGACGAAGCCCCAGCCCTCGCCACCTATTCACTGCTGCCTATCGTAGAGGCCTTCACCGCTTCCGCTGATATTGCCGTGGAAACCCGCGACATTTCCCTCGCCGGGCGCATCCTCGCAAGCTTCCCCGAGCAACTGGGCACCAAGGCCATCCCGGACCACCTCGCCGAACTGGGCGACCTGGCCGTTACGCCTGAAGCCAACATCATCAAGCTTCCCAACATCAGCGCCTCGACCCCGCAGCTGCAAGCCGCGATCAAGGAACTGCAGGCCCAGGGCTATGCCCTGCCGGACTACCCTGAAACCGTAACCACCGACGCGGAAAAAGAAACCCGTGCACGTTACGACAAGGTCAAGGGCAGCGCCGTGAACCCGGTCCTGCGCGAAGGCAACTCCGACCGTCGCGCACCGCTGTCGGTCAAGAACTACGCACGCAAGCACCCGCACAAGATGGGCGCCTGGGCCGCCGACTCCAAGTCGCACATTGCCCACATGAACAACGGCGACTTCTACGGCAGCGAAAAAGCCGTGCAGATCGAAGCCGCTGACGCTGTCAAAATTGCGCTGGTTGCAAAGGACGGCACCACCACCGTCCTGAAGGAAAAGACCAACGTACAGGCCGGCGAAATCATCGACACCGCCGTGCTGAGCAAGAAAGCCCTGCGCAGCTTCATCGCCGCTGAAATCGAAGACGCCAAGAAGCAAGGCGTGCTGCTGTCGGTTCACTTGAAAGCCACCATGATGAAGGTCTCCGACCCGATCATGTTCGGCCAGATCGTTGCCGAGTTCTATAAAGACGCCCTGGCCAAGCACGCCCCCGTGCTGGAACAGATCGGCTTCAACCTGAATAACGGCATCGGCGACCTGTACGCCCGCATCAAGGCCCTGCCGGCCGACCAGCAAGCGCAGATCGAAGCCGACATCCAGGCGGTCTACGCCGCTCGCCCTGCCCTGGCGATGGTCAACTCCGACAAAGGCATCACCAACCTGCACGTGCCGAGCGACGTGATCGTCGACGCCTCGATGCCAGCGATGATCCGTGACTCCGGCAAAATGTGGGGCACCGACGGCCAACTGCACGACACCAAGGCTGTGATCCCGGATCGCTGCTACGCCACCATCTACCAGGCGGTCATCGAAGACTGCAAGGCCAATGGCGCCTTCGACCCAACCACCATGGGCAGCGTGCCAAACGTTGGCCTGATGGCCAAGAAAGCCGAAGAGTACGGCTCCCACGACAAGACCTTCCAGATCAAGGCTGACGGCGTTGTCCGCGTCACCGACAGCCAGGGCAACCTGCTGATGGAACAGACCGTCGAAGCTGGCGACATCTTCCGCATGTGCCAGACCAAAGACGCGCCGATCCAGGACTGGGTCAAGCTCGCCGTCAACCGTGCTCGCGCCAGCAACACCCCGGCCATCTTCTGGCTGGACCCCAAGCGCGCCCACGATGGTGTAGTGGTCGAGAAAGTTCAGGCTTACCTGAAAGACCACAACACCGAAGGCCTGGACATCCGCATCATGGCCCCGGTCGATGCGATGAAGTTCACCCTGGAGCGCACCCGCAAGGGCCTGGACACCATCTCGGTGACCGGCAACGTACTGCGCGACTACCTGACCGACCTGTTCCCGATCATGGAACTGGGCACCAGCGCCAAGATGCTGTCGATCGTGCCGCTGATGAACGGTGGCGGCCTGTTCGAAACCGGCGCTGGCGGCTCGGCGCCAAAGCACGTGCAGCAACTGCTGGAAGAAAACTTCCTGCGTTGGGATTCTTTGGGCGAGTTCCTGGCCCTGGCGGCGTCTCTTGAGCATTTGGGTGTGACATACAACAACCCCAAAGCCCTGGTGCTGTCCAAGACCCTGGACCAGGCCACCGGCCAGTTCCTGGACAACAACAAGTCGCCATCGCGCAAAGTCGGCAACATCGACAACCGCGGCAGCCACTTCTACCTGGCGCTGTACTGGGCACAAGCCCTGGCCGCCCAGACCGAAGACACTGCACTGCAAGCGCAATTTGGCGAACTGGCCAAAACCCTGGCCGAGAACGAAGCAACCATCGTTGCCGAACTCAACGCCGTACAGGGCAAGCCAGTGGACATTGGCGGCTACTACGCGCCGAACCCGGAGCTGACCAGCAAAGCCATGCGCCCAAGCAACACCCTCAATGCGGCGATTGCCAAGTTGAAGTAAGGTTGTAAGGATGCAAAGAAGCCCCGGCCAAGTGCCGGGGTTTCTGTTTATCGGGACTTCATTGAACAAACTCCATCAAATGTGGGAGCTGGCTTGCCTGCGATTGCAGTCTGTAGGAGCGAGCTTGCTCGCGAAAAACTCAAAGGCGCCGCGTTCATTCAGCAAGCACGCGTTATCGTTGACGTTTTTCGCGAGCAAGCTCGCTCCTACAAAAAAGCCTTAATTGACTGGCATTAAGGCAAGCCAGCTCCCACATTGAACATGCCACCTTCCAGATACCGAGGCTAGCAATGACCTGGCTCCCCCACATCACCGTCGCCACCATCGTCGAAGACAACGGCAAGTTCCTGATGGTCGAAGAACTCAAGGGCGGCCGCGCCGTGCTCAACCAGCCCGCCGGCCATCTGGACCCGAACGAAACCCTGACCGAAGCCGCCGTGCGCGAAACCCTGGAAGAAACCGGCTGGGACGTGGAAGCCACCGGCATCGTCGGCATCTACCTGTACACCGCACCCAGCAATGGCGTGACCTATCAACGGGTCTGCTTTATCGCCAAGGCCCTGAGACACCACCCGGAGTATCAGCTCGACGAAGGCATCCTGCGCGCCCGCTGGTTGACCCGTGACGAGCTGATGGCGGTGCGCGACGACTGGCGCAGCGAGCTGATTATCCGCTGCATCGATGATTACCTGGCCGGCCAGCGCCACAGTCTCGAATTGATCCGCCCTTCTCTTTAGCCTTGCGGGCCCAGGCCTGCTAGAATCGCGTCCTTTTTCAAGACACCCGTTGAAACCCTATGCGTGATACAGCCCCTTCTGACACACAAAAGAAGCGCGTCATCGTCGGCATGTCCGGCGGCGTGGACTCTTCCGTTTCCGCCGTTCTGCTCATGGAGCAGGGTTATGAGGTGGAAGGCCTGTTCATGAAGAACTGGGAAGAAGACGATGGAACGGAATACTGCACCGCCATGGACGACCTCGCGGACGCCCAGGCCGTGTGCGACAAGATCGGTATCAAGCTGCACACCGCCAACTTCGCCGCCGAATACTGGGACAACGTGTTCGAGCACTTCCTGGCCGAGTACAAGGCAGGCCGCACGCCGAACCCGGACATCCTGTGCAACCGCGAAATCAAGTTCAAGGCGTTCCTCGACTACGCCATGATGCTCGGCGCCGACCTGATAGCCACCGGCCACTACGTGCGCCGTCGCGATATCGATGGCCGCACCGAATTGCTCAAGGGCCTGGACCCGAACAAGGACCAGAGCTACTTCCTGCACGCCGTGGGCGGTGAACAGATCGCCAAGACCCTGTTCCCGGTCGGCGAGCTGGAAAAGCCCGAAGTGCGCAAGATCGCCGAGAAACATGGCCTGGCCACCGCCAAGAAGAAAGATTCCACCGGCATCTGCTTTATCGGCGAGCGTCGCTTCAGCGACTTCCTCAAGCAATACCTGCCCGCGCAACCGGGCGAGATCAAGACCACCGACGGTGAAGTGATCGGCCGCCACCATGGCCTGATGTACCACACCATCGGCCAGCGCCAGGGCCTGGGCATTGGCGGCCTGAAGGACGCAGGTGAAGAGCCGTGGTACGTGCTGGTCAAAGACCTGGAAAACAACGTGTTGGTGGTCGGCCAAGGCAATGAGCACCCGCTGCTGTTCTCCGGCGCCCTGCTCGCTTCCGAGATCTACTGGGTCAACCCTGTCGACTTGAGCACCCCGCGCCGCCTGACCGCCAAAGTGCGTTATCGCCAGAGCGACCAGCCCTGCACCCTGGAAAAGACCGCCACCGGTTACCGCGCCACCTTCGATGACCCGCAACGCGCGGTCACCCCTGGCCAGTCCGTGGTGTTCTATGACGGTGAAATCTGCCTGGGCGGCGGCGTGATTGAAGTCGCGCAAGCCTGGAGCAACCCGGCATGAGCCCGACCCAGGAGCAATTGACGGCCCTTGGCGGTGTGTTTCTCGCTGCGGTATTGGTGGACAAGATCGCCAAGACCGGCCAGGTCACGGAAGCCGGCCTGACCTGCATGCTCGGCAGCCTGCTGATCCGCGACCCCAAGGACACCCTTGAGGTTTACGGCGGCGACGACCTGGCCCTGCGTGAAGGCTATCGCGCCCTGATCGGCGCCCTGGAGCGCGACCCCAGCACCTTGCAGCGCGAACCGTTGCGCTACGCCCTGTCGATGCTTGGCCTTGAGCGCCAGTTGGCCAAGCGCGACGACCTGCTGGACACCATCGGCAAGCGCTTGCCGCAGATCCAGTCCCAGGTAGAACACTTCGGCCCGGCCCACGAAAACGTGATCGCCGCCTGTGGTGCGCTGTACCAGGACACCTTGAGCACCCTGCGCCAGCGTATCCAGGTGCACGGCGACATGCGCAACCTGCAGCAACCCAACAACGCGTCGAAAATCCGCGCCCTGCTCCTGGCCGGTATTCGTTCGGCACGCCTATGGCGCCAGTTGGGCGGTCATCGCTGGCAGTTGGTGATCAGCCGGCGCAAATTGCTCAAAGAGCTTTACCCGTTGATGCGCAACGAATAAGTCGCACCAACAGGCTGTTTTCAAGCCATTACGCGTAATACGCCGGTCAGTTGGCGACGGACCGGCGGATTTTTTCATGTATGATACGCGCCCCATTTCGTTGCCTGACTGTCCGAGAACACCCCATGCAGCTCTCTTCGCTCACTGCGGTTTCCCCTGTTGACGGCCGCTACGCCGGCAAAACCCAGGCCCTGCGCCCTATTTTCAGCGAGTACGGCCTGATCCGTGCCCGTGTCCTGGTTGAAGTGCGCTGGCTCCAGCGCCTGGCCGCTCACTCCGCCATCAGCGAAGTGCCGGCGTTTTCCGCCGAGGCCAACGCTGTATTGAACACCCTGGCGGAAAACTTCTCCCTGGAGCACGCCGAGCGTGTGAAAGAGATCGAGCGCACCACCAACCACGACGTCAAAGCCATCGAATACCTGCTCAAAGAGCAAGCGGCCCAACTGCCGGAACTGGCCCAGGTCAGCGAATTCATCCACTTTGCCTGCACCAGCGAGGACATCAACAACCTGTCCCACGCCCTGATGCTGCGTGAAGGCCGTGATGACGTGATGCTGCCGCTGATGCGCCAGACCGCCGAAGCCATCCGCGAGCTGGCGATCCGTTTCGCTGCCGTGCCGATGCTGTCGCGCACCCACGGCCAGCCGGCCTCGCCGACAACTCTGGGCAAAGAACTGGCCAACGTGGTGTACCGCCTGGAGCGCCAGATCGCCCAAGTCGCCGCCGTGCCATTGCTGGGCAAGATCAACGGCGCCGTAGGCAACTACAACGCCCACCTGTCTGCCTACCCTGAGATCGACTGGGAAGCCAACGCCCGCGCCTTCATCGAAGACGAGCTGGGCCTGGGCTTCAACCCCTACACCACGCAGATCGAACCGCACGACTACATCGCCGAACTGTTCGACGCGATTGCACGCTTCAACACCATCCTGATCGATTTCGATCGCGATATCTGGGGCTACATCTCCCTGGGCTACTTCAAGCAGCGCACCATTGCCGGCGAAATCGGTTCTTCGACCATGCCGCACAAGGTCAACCCGATCGACTTCGAAAACTCCGAAGGCAACCTGGGCATCGCCAACGCCCTGTTCCAGCACCTGGCCAGCAAGTTGCCGATCTCCCGCTGGCAGCGCGACCTGACCGACTCCACCGTACTGCGCAACCTCGGCGTGGGCTTTGCCCACAGCGTGATCGCGTACGAAGCCAGCCTCAAAGGCATCAGCAAGCTGGAGCTCAACGAGCAGAAGATTGCCGCTGACCTGGACGCGTGCTGGGAAGTACTGGCCGAGCCGATCCAGACTGTGATGCGCCGCTACAACATCGAAAACCCCTACGAGAAGCTGAAAGAATTGACGCGCGGCAAGGGCATCAGCCCCGAAGCGCTGCAAACTTTCATCGACGGCCTGGACATGCCAGCCGCGGCCAAGGCCGAGCTGAAACTGCTCACCCCGGCCAACTACATCGGCAACGCTGTAGAGCAAGCCAAGCGCATCTGATCCAAGCAAGCTCCTTTGAGACGCCCGGCCGCGCCGGGCGTTTTTATTCCTGTCTTAAAAGTGCTTTTTTTCAATAGGTTACACATGAATCCTGATATCCCTCTTCAACTTCTGGGCGGCATCACGGCACGGGAATTCCTGCGCGACTACTGGCAGAAAAAACCCCTGCTGATCCGCCAGGCCATCCCTGACTTCGAAAGCCCGATCGACGCCGACGAACTGGCAGGCCTGGCCCTGGAAGAAGAAGTCGAGTCGCGCCTGGTGATCGAACACGGCGAGCGCCCGTGGGAACTGCGTCGCGGCCCGTTCGCCGAAGACGCTTTCAGCACCCTGCCCGAGCGTGAGTGGACCCTGCTGGTGCAAGCGGTCGACCAGTTCGTGCCGGAAGTGGCCGAGCTGCTGGAGCACTTCCGCTTCCTGCCGAGCTGGCGTATCGATGATGTGATGATCAGCTTCGCCGCGCCGGGTGGCAGCGTCGGTCCGCATTTCGATAACTACGATGTGTTCCTGCTGCAAGCCCAAGGCAAGCGCAACTGGAAGATCGGCCAGATGTGCAATTCCGAAAGCCCGTTGCTGCAACACGCCGACCTGCGCATCCTCGCCGAATTCGAAGAAAGCGCCGAATGGGTGCTGGAGCCGGGCGACATGCTCTACCTGCCGCCGCGCCTGGCCCATTTCGGTATTGCTGAAGACGACTGCATGACCTATTCCGTAGGTTTCCGTGCACCGAGCGCCGCTGAAGTGCTGACCCACTTCACCGACTTCCTCAGCCAGTACCTGACCGACGAAGAACGCTACACCGACGCAGACGCCCAGCCGGTCAGCGACCCGCACCAGATTCAGGGCGACGCACTGGACCGCCTCAAGGGCCTGCTCGCCGAGCACATGAGCGATGAGCGCATGCTGCTGACCTGGTTCGGCCAGTTCATGACCGAACCACGCTACCCGGAACTGGTAGCCGGCGAAGAGTTGGGCGAAGAAGACTTCATCAACAGCCTGCAAGACGGCGCGATTCTGGTGCGCAACCCAAGCGCGCGCCTGGCCTGGTCCGAAGTGGACGACGACGTGCTGCTGTTCGCCAGCGGCCAGAGCCGTTACCTGCCGGGCAAACTGCGTGAACTGTTGAAGCTGGTGTGCTCGGCCGATGCACTGCACAGCGAAAACCTGGGCGAGTGGCTGGCCGACGAAGACGGTCGCGACCTGCTGTGCGAACTGGTCAAGCAAGGCAGCCTGGGGTTTGCGGATGAATAAAATTCACGTAAGTGTCGCGGACTGGCGAAAGGATATCGACGAGATTCGGCGCATTCGTGAAGCGGTATTTATCGCCGAACAATCGGTTCCGCCTGAACTGGAGTGGGACGCCGACGATGCCGATGCGGTGCATTTTCTGGCATTCGAAGGCGATTTCCCGATTGGCACCGCTCGACTGCTGCCCAGCGGCGAGATTGGCCGTGTATCGGTGCTCAAGGACTGGCGCGGGCTGAAAGTCGGCGACAAGCTGATGGAAGCCGTGATTGGCGTGGCCGAGCAACGTGGCCAGACCCGGCAGTTCCTGAGTGCGCAGGTGTATGCGGCGCCGTTCTATGAGCGGCTGGGTTTCAAGATTGTCAGCGATGAGTTTCTTGAAGTCGGGATTCCGCATGTGGATATGGTGCGCGAGGGCTGATTTGAGACCGCGTCGCCTTTATCGCAGGCAAGCCAGCTCCCACATGTGAATGCATTCCAAGTGTGGGAGCTGGCTTGCCTGCGATAGCTATTTCAGCAACACCCCAAATGCCCTGCCTGCCAGGGCATTTTGCCGTCTACGATTCAACTTGCGCCCTGCCAGGCCGACAAACTGGCACTATCAAGCAAATGACTCGCAGAGATAACGGACATGTCCCTACGCACCCTGCTCACCGCCCTCCTGATGACCGTCAGCGCTTGCGCCATGGCCGCCACTGAAGTCGTCAACCTGAACAACCGCACCAGCGCCGACCTGTTGCCGGTCGCGCAAAACTTCATCGGCAAGGACGGCACCGTCAGCGCCTACGGCAACCAGCTTATCGTTAACGCCGAGCCCGCCAAGATCGAGGGCTTGCGCGCACTGCTCGGCCAATTGGACACCCCAGCCAAACGCTTGCTGATCACCGTCGATACCAACGAGAACAACCAGCAGAACAGCGGTGACAGCCAGACCCGCATCATCAGCTATGGTACCGCCAGCCGCGATGGCGGCATCCAGCAGATCCAGGCCAGCGAAGGCGTGCCCGCGCTGATCCAGGTTGGCCAGAGCGTGCCGCTGACCTCCACGCAGCAGGACAGCTATGGCCGTCTGCAAAACCAGACCCAGTATCGCAACGTCACCCAGGGGTTTTACGTGACCGCCAGCGTCACTGGCGAAACCGTGCACCTGGCCATCAGTACCAACCGTGACCGGATGAGCCAGGAACGTCCCGATGTAGTGAACGTGCAAAGCACCGACACAACAGTCAGCGGCCGCTTGGGCGAGTGGATTCCCCTGGCCGGCATCAATCGTGAAACCCAGGCGGACAAATCCTCTACAACCCGCAGCTACTCTACTCAGGGCCGCGATGACCTGACTTTAAGGGTCAAGGTCGACACCCTGAACTGAGGCACCGAAAACTGACTGGCAAGTCGCATTAGACTAAAGATGTAGTGCTTGAAAAAAAGCACTACAAAACATTTGACGAGCCAAAAAAGCATGGGCATGATGGCCTCGCTCCCGCTAATCAGGGGCCCTGGCAAGGGCCTTCGGATCGCTGCTCTAAGCTACCCACCTGAGCCGATTCGTGTCTGTACCGCCCACAAGGTGTGTTTGACGTTGGTTGCGACTGGAACGAAGTTGTCCCGAGGGACGGAAGCTAACCAGGTAACCCGGCTACACACTGATGGATCGTACAAAGGCCCACGACGCCCGAAGACCGTTCGCAGTTTGCCCTTACCTGCTCAACTCCCCCTTTGAGCCCCATCGTTCATCCCGTCGCCTCCCTCCGTCAGATTTGACTTGAACACCAAAGCTTCTGGTCAGCGAGCAACCCTACCCAGGCAACGAATGCCGGGCTGGCAAACGGATACTTCAAACAAGACGCGACGAGGTTTTTCCCCATGGCACTGACACGCGAACAGCAAATTGCAGCCCTTGAAAAAGACTGGGCTGAAAACCCACGCTGGAAAGGCGTAACCCGCGCTTATTCCGCTGCTGACGTCGTCCGCCTGCGCGGCTCGGTTCAACCTGAGCACACCTTTGCAAAACTCGGCGCCGAGAAGCTGTGGAACCTGGTCACCCAAGGTGCCAAGCCTTCTTTCCGTCCCGACAAAGATTTCGTCAACTGCATGGGCGCCCTCACTGGCGGCCAGGCAGTCCAGCAGGTAAAAGCCGGTATCCAGGCGATCTACCTGTCCGGCTGGCAAGTGGCAGCGGACAACAACTCCGCTGAATCCATGTACCCCGACCAATCGCTGTACCCGGTGGACTCGGTGCCAACCGTGGTCAAGCGCATCAACAACTCGTTCCGTCGTGCCGACCAGATCCAGTGGAAAGCCGGCAAGAACCCGGGCGATGAAGGCTACATCGACTACTTCGCGCCAATCGTGGCCGACGCCGAAGCCGGTTTCGGTGGCGTACTCAACGCCTACGAACTGATGAAGAGCATGATCGAGGCAGGCGCTGCCGGCGTGCACTTCGAAGACCAACTGGCTTCGGTGAAGAAATGCGGCCACATGGGCGGCAAGGTACTGGTACCGACCCAGGAAGCCGTACAGAAGCTGACCGCTGCTCGCCTGGCTGCTGACGTGGCCGGTACACCAACCATCATCCTGGCCCGTACTGACGCCAACGCAGCGGACCTGCTGACCTCGGACTGCGACCCGTACGACCAGCCGTTCGTCACCGGCGAACGCACCCAGGAAGGCTTCTATAAAGTGCGCGCCGGTCTCGACCAGGCCATCGCCCGTGGCCTGGCGTACGCTCCTTACGCCGACCTGATCTGGTGCGAAACCGCCAAGCCGGACCTGGACGAAGCACGCCGCTTTGCCGAAGCGATCAAGAAGGAATACCCGGACCAACTGCTGTCCTACAACTGCTCGCCTTCCTTCAACTGGAAGAAGAACCTGGACGACGCGACCATCGCCAAGTTCCAGCGCGAACTGTCGGCCATGGGCTACAAGCACCAGTTCATCACCCTGGCGGGCATCCACAACATGTGGCACAGCATGTTCAACCTGGCGCACGACTACGCTCGCAACGACATGACGGCCTACGTGAAGCTGCAGGAGCAGGAATTCGCTGACGCCGCCAAAGGCTACACCTTCGTGGCGCACCAGCAGGAAGTGGGCACCGGCTACTTCGACGACATGACCACCGTGATCCAGGGCGGCACCTCGTCCGTGACCGCGCTGACCGGTTCGACCGAAGAAGAACAGTTCCACTAAGTACCGCGTACACGGCCACTGCGGCCCCACGGAAGACCTAACCGCAGTGCCGCGCAACAATCACGCCCCGACTGGTTCGGGGCGTTTTTTTTTGCCCGGAAGAAAATCTTACTGGCACACAGCAGATCAAAATGTGGGAGCGGGCTTGCTCGCGAATGCGGTGGTCAGTTGGCAACTTTTTATCTGACAGACCGCTTTCGCGAGCAAGCCCGCTCCCACAGTGGAACGCATTGCAGCCTGAAAATTTTGCGCAAAACATTGATCCAGAGCGGTATCCGCACAAGCCCAATCGGGTAAAAGAGCCGTTGCGACAACTAAGCGACACTCAAGCAAGTAACGCTAACTTCCCGCGCCACATGAGAAACACTCGCTTAAACCCTGCGCAAACAATAGTCATTATCATTTGGCGCTTGAAAACTTCGTTACAGCTTAAACAAAACATATTTGATGAAAAGCCCGCTAATGCCCACACCACAAGGGCTACAGCCCCAAGAAGGTGCACTATGTGCTTATTCCACCGAATAATTTCGCCCTGGGAATTTTACTTGCCCGGTGTTTAGCCATAAAATCACCGCGATTGATTGCAGTGCGACATATCGTCACTGCATCGTTACTTTTTCGAGCTCAGAGACCTTTGCTCTCTGTTAAGGATTTCCAGCATGACCGACGCGACAGGACTCATGGCCCACAACTGGGGCTTTGCCATTTTCCTTCTCGGTGTTGTAGGCCTCTGCGCCTTCATGCTCGGCGTGTCCAGCCTCCTCGGGTCAAAAGCCTGGGGCCGCAGCAAAAACGAACCGTTCGAATCCGGCATGCTGCCTACAGGTGGCGCCCGCTTGCGGCTCTCAGCCAAATTCTATCTGGTCGCGATGTTGTTCGTGATCTTCGATATCGAAGCCCTCTTTCTCTTTGCATGGTCTGTGTCCGTCCGCGAAAGCGGCTGGACCGGATTCGTCGAAGCTCTCGTTTTCATAGCAATTCTGTTGGCAGGTCTTGTCTACCTGTTCCGAGTGGGCGCCCTTGACTGGGCTCCGGAAGCTCGTCGCAAGCGGCAGGCGAAGCTGAAACAATGAGGCTTTGGCAATGCAATACAATCTCACCAGGATCGACCCGGATGCTCCTAACGAGCAGTACCCCATCGGCGAGCGGGAAACCGTTTCCGACCCGTTAGAAGACCAAGTCCACAAAAACATCTACATGGGCAAGCTGGAAGACGTGCTGAGTGGCGCGGTCAACTGGGGGCGTAAAAACTCCCTGTGGCCGTACAACTTCGGCCTTTCGTGCTGCTACGTGGAAATGACCACCGCCTTCACGGCGCCCCACGACATCGCGCGCTTTGGCGCCGAAGTGATCCGGGCCTCGCCGCGCCAGGCGGATTTCATGGTTATCGCCGGTACCTGCTTCATCAAGATGGCGCCGATCATCCAGCGTCTCTATGAGCAAATGCTCGAACCAAAATGGGTTATCTCCATGGGTTCGTGCGCCAACTCCGGTGGCATGTACGACATCTACTCGGTCGTTCAAGGGGTGGACAAGTTCCTGCCCGTGGACGTCTACGTGCCTGGCTGCCCGCCCCGTCCCGAAGCGTTCCTGCAAGGCTTGATGCTGTTGCAGGAATCGATTGGCAAGGAGCGTCGCCCACTGTCCTGGGTGGTCGGTGATCAAGGCGTTTATCGCGCCGAGATGCCGTCTCAAAAGGAACAGCGCCGCGAACAGCGAATCGCAGTCACCAACCTGCGCAGCCCCGACGAAGTCTGATCCAGCACCGCTTCTTTTATAGAACGAAAACCTGGCTTCATTCTTTACGTTGACCGAAAGCGATAAAAAACCATGACTACAGGCAGTGCTCTGTACATCCCGCCTTATAAGGCAGACGACCAGGATGTGGTTGTCGAACTCAATAACCGTTTTGGCCCTGACGCCTTCACCGCCCAGGCCACACGCACCGGTATGCCGGTGCTGTGGGTGGCGCGTGCCAGGCTCGTCGAAGTCCTGACCTTCCTGCGCAACCTGCCCAAGCCGTACGTTATGCTCTATGACCTGCATGGCGTGGACGAGCGTCTGCGGACCAAGCGCCAGGGGCTGCCGAGCGGCGCCGATTTCACCGTGTTCTACCACCTGATGTCGCTGGAACGTAACAGCGACGTGATGATCAAGGTTGCGCTGAGCGAGAGCGACCTGAGCATCCCGACCGTGACCGGTATCTGGCCGAACGCCAGCTGGTACGAGCGTGAAGTCTGGGACATGTTCGGTATCGACTTCCCGGGCCACCCGCACCTGACGCGCATCATGATGCCGCCGACTTGGGAAGGTCACCCGCTGCGCAAGGACTTCCCTGCACGCGCCACCGAATTCGACCCGTTCAGCCTCAACCTGGCCAAGCAGCAGCTGGAAGAAGAAGCCGCGCGCTTCCGTCCCGAAGACTGGGGCATGAAACGTTCGGGCACCAACGAGGACTACATGTTCCTCAACCTGGGCCCGAACCACCCTTCGGCTCACGGTGCCTTCCGGATCATCCTGCAACTGGACGGCGAAGAGATCGTCGACTGCGTCCCGGACATCGGCTACCACCACCGTGGCGCCGAGAAGATGGCCGAGCGTCAGTCCTGGCACAGCTTCATCCCGTACACCGACCGTATCGACTACCTCGGCGGCGTGATGAACAACCTGCCGTACGTGCTCTCGGTCGAGAAGCTGGCCGGTATCAAGGTGCCAGACCGCGTCGACACCATCCGCATCATGATGGCCGAGTTCTTCCGCATCACCAGCCACCTGCTGTTCCTGGGCACCTATATCCAGGACGTCGGCGCCATGACCCCGGTGTTCTTCACCTTCACCGACCGTCAGCGCGCCTACAAGGTTATCGAAGCCATCACCGGTTTCCGCCTGCACCCGGCCTGGTACCGCATCGGCGGCGTAGCCCACGACCTGCCGAACGGCTGGGAGCGCCTGGTCAAGGAATTCATCGACTGGATGCCCAAGCGTCTGGACGAATACCAGAAAGCCGCCCTGGACAACAGCATCCTCAAAGGCCGCACCATCGGCGTTGCGCAGTACAACACCAAAGAGGCCCTGGAATGGGGCGTCACCGGTGCCGGCCTGCGCTCCACCGGTTGCGACTTCGACCTGCGTAAAGCGCGCCCGTACTCCGGCTACGAGAACTTCGAGTTCGAAGTACCGCTGGCGGCCAATGGCGATGCCTACGACCGTTGCATCGTGCGCGTCGAAGAAATGCGCCAGAGCCTGAAGATCATCGAGCAGTGCATGCGCAACATGCCGGCCGGCCCGTACAAGGCGGATCACCCGCTGACCACGCCGCCGCCAAAAGAACGCACGCTGCAGCACATCGAAACCCTGATCACGCACTTCCTGCAGGTTTCGTGGGGCCCGGTCATGCCGGCCAACGAATCCTTCCAGATGATCGAAGCGACCAAGGGTATCAACAGTTATTACCTGACGAGCGATGGCGGCACCATGAGCTACCGCACCCGGATTCGTACCCCAAGCTTTGCCCACTTGCAGCAGATCCCTTCGGTGATCAAAGGCGAGATGGTCGCGGACTTGATTGCGTACCTGGGTAGTATCGATTTCGTTATGGCCGACGTGGACCGCTAAGCATGAACAGCACGCTTATCCAGACAGACCGTTTCACCCTGAGTGAAACCGAGCGCTCGGCCATCGAGCACGAGCTGCATCACTACGAAGACCCGCGCGCGGCGTCGATCGAAGCCCTGAAGATCGTCCAGAAGGAACGTGGCTGGGTGCCGGACGGCGCGCTCTACGCCATCGGCGAGATCCTCGGCATCCCTGCCAGCGACGTTGAAGGCGTGGCCACGTTCTACAGCCAGATCTTCCGTCAGCCGGTCGGTCGCCACATCATTCGCGTGTGCGACAGCATGGTCTGCTACATCGGCGGCCATGAGTCCGTGGTCAGCGAGATCCAGAACAAGCTGGGCATCGGCCTCGGCCAGACCACCCCGGACGGCCGCTTCACGCTGCTGCCGGTGTGCTGCCTGGGCAACTGCGACAAGGCGCCGGCGTTGATGATCGACGACGACACATTCGGTGACGTACAGCCCGCTGGCGTCACCCAATTGCTCGAGGGCTACCCATGACCCTGACTTCCTTCGGCCCGGCCAACCTGATCAAGCGTTCGGCCGAGACTCACCCCCTCACCTGGCGCCTGCGTGACGATGGCGAGCCGGTATGGCTCGACGAGTACCAGGCCAAGAACGGTTACGCGGCAGCGCGCAAAGCCTTCGCCGACATGGCCCAGGACGATATCGTCCAGACCGTGAAGGACGCCGGCCTCAAGGGTCGCGGCGGCGCGGGTTTCCCCACCGGCGTGAAGTGGGGCCTGATGCCCAAAGACGAATCCATCAACATCCGTTACCTGCTGTGCAACGCGGATGAAATGGAGCCCAACACCTGGAAAGACCGCATGCTGATGGAGCAACTGCCCCATCTGCTGATCGAAGGCATGCTGATCAGTGCCCGTGCGCTGAAAACCTACCGCGGCTACATCTTCCTGCGTGGCGAGTACACCACCGCCGCCAAGCACCTGAACCGTGCCGTGGAAGAAGCCAAAGCCGCCGGCTTGCTGGGCAAGAACATCCTCGGTTCCGGTTTCGACTTCGAACTGTTCGTGCACACCGGCGCCGGGCGTTATATCTGCGGTGAAGAAACCGCACTGATCAACTCCCTCGAAGGCCGCCGCGCCAACCCGCGCTCCAAGCCGCCCTTCCCTGCCGCCGTGGGCGTGTGGGGCAAGCCGACCTGCGTGAACAACGTCGAGACCCTGTGCAACGTGCCGGCGATCATCGCCGACGGCGTGGACTGGTACAAATCCCTGGCGCGCGAAGGCAGCGAAGACATGGGCACCAAGCTCATGGGCTTCTCCGGCAAGGTCAAGAACCCTGGCCTGTGGGAGCTGCCGTTCGGCGTGACCGCGCGCGAGCTGTTCGAGGACTACGCCGGCGGCATGCGCGACGGCTACACCTTGAAAGCCTGGCAGCCAGGCGGCGCCGGCACCGGTTTCCTGCTCCCTGAGCACCTCGATGCACAGATGTATGCCGGCGGCATTGGCAAGGTGGGTACCCGGATGGGTACTGGCCTGGCGATGGCAGTGGACAACACGGTGAACATGGTCTCGTTGCTGCGCAACATGGAGCAGTTCTTTGCCCGTGAATCCTGCGGCTTCTGCACCCCATGCCGCGACGGCCTGCCGTGGAGCGTCAAGCTGCTGATGGCCCTGGAAAACGGCGAAGGCCGCGAGGGTGATATCGAAACCCTGCTGGGCCTGGTCGGTTTCCTCGGCCCAGGCAAGACCTTCTGTGCTCACGCACCGGGCGCCGTGGAGCCATTGGGCAGCGCAATCAAATACTTCCGCTCGGAGTTCGAAGCCGGCATCGCGCCCACCAGCGCCGCCGTCCCGCCTCTGGCAAAGCCGATCGTAGTCGGCGCGTAACGCTTAAACAGGCGAAGGGTCCGTGCCCTTCGCCTGCTCATGTGCTGACGCCTTCAAGGCTGTGTAGATGCACATGAATAACAAGATTCCATTAGCCACGCCCGCTGACAACGGGCCAACGAAGAACTTTGAACCATGGCCACTATCCACGTAGACGGCAAAGCGCTCGAAGTCGATGGGGCAGACAACCTGTTACAGGCGTGTCTGTCACTCGGCCTCGACATCCCGTATTTCTGCTGGCACCCCGCGCTTGGTAGCGTCGGTGCCTGCCGCCAGTGTGCGGTCAAGCAATACACCGACGAGAACGACACCCGTGGTCGTATCGTCATGTCCTGCATGACCCCAGCCACCGACAACACCTGGATCTCCATCGACGATGAAGAATCCAAGGCGTTCCGCGCCAGCGTTGTCGAGTGGCTGATGACCAACCACCCCCACGACTGCCCGGTCTGTGAGGAAGGCGGTCACTGCCACCTGCAAGACATGACGGTGATGACCGGCCACAACGAGCGCCGTTATCGCTTCACCAAGCGCACCCACCAGAACCAGGACCTCGGCCCGTTCATTTCCCACGAAATGAACCGCTGCATCGCCTGCTACCGCTGCGTGCGCTTCTATAAAGACTACGCCGGCGGCACCGACCTGGGCGTGTTTGGCGCCCACGACAACGTGTACTTCGGTCGCGTTGAAGACGGCGTGCTCGAAAGCGAGTTCTCCGGCAACCTCACCGAGGTCTGCCCCACCGGGGTGTTCACCGACAAGACCCACTCCGAGCGCTACAACCGTAAGTGGGACATGCAATTTGCGCCAAGCATCTGCCATGGCTGCTCCAGCGGTTGCAACATCTCTCCGGGCGAGCGCTACGGTGAGCTGCGTCGTATCGAAAACCGCTTCAACGGTTCGGTCAACCAGTACTTCCTGTGCGACCGTGGCCGTTTCGGCTATGGCTACGTCAACCGCGAAGACCGCCCACGCCAGCCCCTGCTGGCCGATGGCGCCAAGCTGAGCCTGGACGCCGCGCTGGATAAAGCCGCCGACCTGTTGCGCGGCCGCACTATCGTGGGTATCGGTTCGCCACGCGCCAGCCTCGAAAGCAACTTCGCCTTGCGCGAGCTGGTAGGTGCCGAGCACTTCTACTGCGGTATCGAAGCCGGCGAGCTGGAGCGTATTCGCCTGGTCCTGCAAGTGCTGAACGACAGCCCGCTGCCCGTGCCGAACATGCGCGACATCGAAGACCACGATGCGATCTTCGTGCTCGGTGAAGACCTGACCCAGACCGCCGCGCGTATCGCCCTGTCTCTGCGTCAATCGGTCAAAGGCAAAGCCGAAGAAATGGCCGACGCCATGCGCGTGCAGCCTTGGCTCGACGCCGCCGTGAAGAACATCGGCCAGCACGCGCTGAACCCGCTGTTTATCGCGTCCCTGGCTGAAACCAAGCTCGACGACATCGCTGAAGAATGCGTGCACGCTGCGCCGGACGACCTGGCCCGCCTCGGTTTCGCCGTGGCCCACGCCCTCGACGCCAGCGCGCCTGCCGTTGAAGGCCTGGACGCTGAAGCCGTCGAGTTGGCCCAGCGCATTGCCGACGCCCTGCTGGCGGCCAAGCGCCCGTTGATCATTGCCGGTACCTCGTTGGGTTCCAAAGCGCTGATCGAAGCCGCTGCCAACATCGCCAAGGCCCTGAAGCTGCGCGACAAAAACGGTTCCATCAGCCTGGTAGTACCGGAAGCCAACAGCCTGGGCCTGGCCATGCTCGGTGGCGAGTCCGTGGACGCAGCGCTGCAAGCGGTGATCGACGGCAACGCCGACGCCATCGTGGTACTGGAAAACGACCTGTACACCCGCACCGCTGCCGCCAAGGTTGACGCTGCGCTCAACGCCGCCAAGGTGCTGATCGTCGCCGACCACCAGAGGACCGCCACCAGCGACCGCGCCGACCTGGTGCTGCCAGCCGCCACCTTCGCTGAAGGCGACGGTACCCTGGTCAGCCAGGAAGGCCGCGCCCAGCGCTTCTTCCAGGTGTTCGATCCGAAGTACATGGACGCCAGCATCCTGGTGCACGAAGGCTGGCGCTGGCTGCATGCCCTGCGCGCCACCCTGCTGAACCAGCCGATCGACTGGACCCAGCTCGACCACGTCACCGCTGCCACCGCCGCCAGCGCGCCGCAGCTTGCTCGTATCGTCGATGCCGCGCCATCTGCCGCGTTCCGCATCAAGGGCCTGAAACTGGCGCGTGAGCCGCTGCGCTACTCCGGTCGTACCGCCATGCGCGCCGACATCAGCGTGCACGAGCCGCGTACCCCGCAAGACAACGACACCGCGTTCGCCTTCTCCATGGAAGGTTACTCGGGTTCGGCCGAACCGCGTCAGCAGGTGCCGTTTGCCTGGTCGCCGGGCTGGAACTCGCCGCAGGCCTGGAACAAGTTCCAGGACGAAGTCGGTGGTCACATCCGCGCTGGCGACCCGGGCACCCGCCTGATCGAAGCCAGCGGTGACTCGCTGAACTGGTTCGCTGCGGTACCGCGTCCGTTCAACCCGGCGCCGGGCACCTGGCAGGTCGTGCCGTTCTTCCACCTGTTCGGCAGCGAAGAAACCTCTTCCAAGGCCGCGCCGGTGCAAGAGCGCATTCCTGCCGCTTACGTGTCCGTGGCCAAGTCCGAAGCCGACCGCCTGGGCGTCAACGACGGTGCCCTGCTCAGCCTCAACGTGGCCGGCCAGACCCTGCGTCTGCCGCTGCGTATCAATGACGAGCTGGGTGCCGGCCTGGTTGCACTGCCTAAAGGCATCGCCGGTATTCCGCCTGCCATTTTCGGCACAACCGTTGACGGTCTGCAGGAGGCAGCGCAATGACTTGGTTCACGCCGGAAGTAATTGACGTGATCATCTCGGTGGTCAAGGCCATCGTGATCCTGTTGGCCGTGGTCGTCGCGGGCGCCCTGCTCAGCTTCGTCGAACGTCGCCTGCTGGGCTGGTGGCAGGACCGTTACGGTCCGAACCGCGTTGGCCCGTTCGGCATGTTCCAGATCGCTGCCGACATGCTGAAAATGTTCTTCAAGGAAGACTGGACCCCGCCGTTTGCCGACAAGGTGATCTTCACCCTGGCACCGGTGGTGGCCATGAGCGCCTTGCTGATTGCCTTTGCGATCATCCCGATCACCCCGACCTGGGGCGTGGCGGACCTGAACATCGGCTTGCTGTTCTTCTTCGCCATGGCCGGTTTGTCGGTGTACGCGGTGCTGTTCGCCGGTTGGTCGAGCAACAACAAGTTCGCCCTGCTGGGCAGCTTGCGTGCCTCGGCGCAAACCGTATCCTATGAAGTGTTCATGGGGTTGGCACTGATGGGCATCGTGGTGCAGGTTGGCTCGTTCAACATGCGCGACATCGTCGAGTACCAGGCACAGAACCTGTGGTTCATCATTCCGCAGTTCTTCGGCTTCTGCACCTTCTTCATCGCTGGCGTGGCCGTGACTCACCGTCACCCCTTCGACCAGCCGGAAGCGGAACAGGAACTGGCCGACGGTTACCACATTGAATATGCCGGCATGAAGTGGGGCATGTTCTTCGTCGGTGAGTACATCGGCATCATCTTGATCTCGGCCCTGCTGGTCACGCTGTTCTTCGGCGGCTGGCACGGTCCGTTCGGCATCCTGCCGCAGTTGGCCTTCTTCTGGTTCTTCCTGAAGACCGCGTTCTTCATCATGCTGTTCATCCTGCTGCGCGCCTCGATTCCGCGCCCACGCTATGACCAGGTGATGGATTTCAGCTGGAGATTCTGCCTGCCGCTGACCCTGATCAATTTGCTGGTGACGGCTGCCGTCGTGTTGTTGAACACGCCCGCGGCCGCGGTTCAGTGAGGATTTGACCCATGTTCAAATATATTGGCGACATCGTTAAGGGTACCGGTACCCAGTTGCGAAGCCTGGTGATGGTGTTCGGTCACGGCTTTCGCAAACGCGACACCCTGCAATACCCCGAAGAAGCGGTGTACCTGCCGCCGCGCTATCGCGGCCGCATCGTACTGACCCGCGACCCCGACGGCGAAGAGCGTTGCGTAGCCTGCAACCTGTGCGCCGTGGCGTGCCCGGTGGGTTGCATTTCCCTGCAGAAAGCTGAAACCGAAGACGGTCGCTGGTACCCGGACTTCTTCCGCATCAACTTCTCGCGCTGCATTTTCTGCGGCCTCTGCGAGGAAGCTTGCCCGACCACCGCGATCCAGCTCACCCCGGATTTCGAGATGGCCGAGTTCAAACGTCAGGACCTGGTGTACGAGAAAGAAGATCTGCTGATCTCTGGTCCCGGTAAAAACCCTGATTACAACTTCTATCGTGTTGCAGGTATGGCCGTTGCCGGTAAGCCAAAAGGCGCCGCACAAAACGAAGCCGAGCCGATCAACGTGAAGAGCTTGCTGCCTTAAGGAAGAAAGATGGAATTCGCTTTCTATTTCGCATCGGGTATTGCAGTGGTGTCCACGCTTCGCGTGATCACCAACACTAACCCCGTGCACGCCCTGCTCTACCTGATCATTTCGCTGATCGCCGTGGCCATGACCTTTTTCAGCCTCGGCGCACCGTTCGCCGGTGTGCTGGAAGTGATCGCCTACGCCGGCGCCATCATGGTGCTGTTCGTGTTTGTGGTGATGATGCTCAACCTGGGGCCGGCTTCGGTCGCCCAGGAACGCGTCTGGCTCAAGCCCGGCATCTGGCTCGGCCCGGTTGTGCTCGCAGCCTTGCTGCTGGGTGAACTGCTGTATGTGCTGTTCGCTCACCAGAGCGGCCAGGCCATCGGCCACACCACCGTAGACGCGAAAGCCGTGGGCATCAGCCTGTTCGGCCCGTACCTGCTGGTGGTCGAACTGGCTTCGATGCTGCTGCTCGCCGCAGCCATCACGGCCTTCCACTTGGGCCGCAACGAAGCCAAGGAGCAATGACGATGCCTGCTATCCCTTTGGAGCATGGTCTGGCGGTCGCCGGCATCCTGTTCTGCCTTGGCCTGGTCGGCCTGATGGTTCGCCGTAACATTCTGTTCGTGTTGATGAGCCTGGAAATCATGATGAACGCCGCAGCATTGGCGTTCATCGTGGCAGGCGCACGTTGGGGCCAGCCGGATGGGCAAGTGATGTTCATCCTGGTGATCAGCCTGGCAGCCGCCGAAGCCAGTATTGGCCTGGCGATCCTGCTGCAGCTGTACCGTCGCTTCCACACGCTTGATATCGACGCTGCCAGTGAGATGCGCGGATGAACATGATCTTTCTGACTTTCGTATTCCCCCTGATCGGTTTCCTGCTGCTGTCGTTCTCTCGCGGGCGCTGGTCAGAAAACCTCTCGGCCTTGATCGGCGTGGGCTCCATCGGCCTGTCGGCCATCGTGGCCGCCTACGTCATCTGGCAATTCAACGTGGCACCGCCTGAAGGCGGTCACTACACCCTGGTGCTGTGGCAGTGGATGGCGGTTGAGGGCTTCAAGCCCAACTTCGCCCTCTACATCGATGGCCTGTCGATCACCATGCTTGGCGTGGTGGTGGGTGTGGGCTTCCTGATCCACCTGTTCGCGTCCTGGTACATGCGCGGTGAAGCGGGCTACTCGCGCTTCTTCTCGTACACCAACCTGTTTATCGCCAGCATGCTGTTCCTGGTGCTGGGCGATAACCTGTTGTTCCTGTACTTCGGCTGGGAAGGCGTGGGCCTGTGCTCGTACCTGTTGATCGGTTTCTACTACAGCAACCGCAACAACGGTAACGCGGCACTCAAGGCGTTTATCGTCACCCGCATCGGCGACGTGTTCATGGCCATCGGCCTGTTCATCCTGTTCCAACAGGTGGGCACGCTGAACATCCAGGAACTGCTGGTGCTGGCTCCGCAGAAATTCCAGGTCGGCGACTTCTGGATCACCCTGGCGACCCTGATGCTGCTGGGCGGCGCCGTGGGTAAATCTGCGCAACTGCCGCTGCAAACCTGGCTCGCGGATGCGATGGCCGGCCCTACCCCGGTATCGGCACTGATCCACGCCGCCACCATGGTAACCGCCGGTGTCTACCTGATCGCCCGTACCCACGGCCTGTTCACCCTGGCGCCGGACATCCTGCACCTGGTGGGCATCGTCGGCGGCGTGACCCTGGTACTGGCCGGCTTCGCCGCGCTGGTGCAGACCGACATCAAGCGTATCCTCGCCTACTCGACCATGAGCCAGATCGGCTACATGTTCCTGGCCCTGGGCGTCGGCGCCTGGGACGCGGCGATCTTCCACCTGATGACCCACGCGTTCTTCAAGGCCCTGCTGTTCCTCGCCTCCGGTGCGGTGATCGTGGCCTGCCACCACGAGCAGAACATCTTCAAGATGGGCGGCCTGTGGAAGAAACTGCCACTGGCCTACGCCAGCTTCATCGTCGGTGGTGCCGCCCTGGCCGCCCTGCCGTTGGTGACCGCCGGTTTCTACTCCAAGGACGAGATCCTCTGGGAAGCTTTCGCCAGCGGTAACCAGAACCTGCTGTACGCAGGCCTGGTGGGTGCGTTCATGACCTCGCTGTACACCTTCCGCCTGATCTTCATCACCTTCCACGGTGAAGCCAAGACCGAAGCGCACGCAGGCCACGGCATCTCCCACTGGTTGCCACTGTCGGTGCTGATCGTACTGTCGACCTTCGTCGGCGCGATGATCACCCCGCCGCTGCACGGTGTGTTGCCACAAAGCGTCGGCCATGCCGGCGGCGAAGCCCAGCACAGCCTGGAAATCGCCTCGGGCGCCATCGCCATCGCCGGTATCCTGCTGGCGGCCCTGCTGTTCCTCGGCAAGCGTCGCTTCGTGACCGCCGTGGCCAACAGTGGCATTGGTCGCTTCCTGTCGGCCTGGTGGTTCGCTGCCTGGGGCTTCGATTGGATCTACGACAAACTGTTCGTCAAACCTTACCTTGCGATCAGCCACGTGCTGCGCAAAGACCCGCTCGACCAGACCATCGGTTTGATCCCGCGTGCCGCCAAGGCCGGTCACACCGCCCTGAGCCGCAGCGAGACCGGCCAATTGCGTTGGTATGCAGCGTCCATGGCGGCGGGTGCCGTTCTGGTGATCGGCGCCATCGTCGTGGTAGCGGTCTGACTATGTTTAAGTGCACTGCGTACTTTGCGAACTTGCGAAAGGAAACGAGCCCGTCATGATTCTGCCCTGGCTAATCCTGATCCCCTTTATCGGCGGCCTGCTCTGCTGGATGGGTGAACGCTTCGGCGCCACCCTCCCCCGCTGGATTGCGTTGCTGACCATGTCCCTGGAACTCGCGCTCGGCCTCTGGCTGTGGGCCCATGGTGACTATTCATTCGCTCCGGCACCGGGTGTCGACCCCACCTTCGCGCTTGAATTCAAGCACGTGTGGATCCAGCGCTTCGGCATCAACGTGCACCTGGCCCTCGACGGCCTGTCACTGTTGATGATCCTGCTGACCGGCCTGCTGGGTATCCTCTCGGTACTTTGCTCCTGGAAAGAGATCCAGCGTCACGTGGGCTTCTTCCACCTGAACCTGATGTGGATCCTGGGCGGTGTTGTCGGCGTGTTCCTCGCCCTTGACCTGTTCATGTTCTTCTTCTTCTGGGAAATGATGCTGGTGCCGATGTACTTCCTCATCGCGCTCTGGGGTCACAGTTCTTCGGACGGCAAGAAAACCCGGATCTACGCGGCGACCAAGTTCTTCATCTTCACCCAGGCTTCCGGCCTGATCATGTTGGTGGCGATCCTGGGCCTTGTACTGGTCAACTTCAACAACACCGGCGTGATTACCTTCAACTACGCCGACCTGTTGAAAACCAAGATGTCGCTGACCACCGAGTACGTGCTGATGCTGGGCTTCTTCATCGCCTTCGCGGTGAAGCTGCCGGTGGTGCCGTTCCACTCCTGGTTGCCTGACGCCCACGCCCAGGCGCCGACTGCCGGCTCCGTGGACCTGGCCGGTATCCTGTTGAAGACCGCTGCCTACGGCCTGCTGCGTTTCGCCCTGCCGCTGTTCCCGAATGCTTCGGCCGAGTTCGCGCCGATCGCCATGACCCTGGGTCTGATCGGGATCTTCTACGGTGCGTTCCTGGCCTTCGCGCAAACCGACATCAAGCGTCTGATTGCCTTCTCGTCCGTTTCCCACATGGGTTTCGTACTGATCGGCATCTACTCCGGCAGCCAACTGGCGCTGCAGGGCGCAGTGATCCAGATGTTGGCCCACGGTGTTTCGGCCGCTGCCCTCTTTATCCTGAGTGGTCAGCTGTACGAGCGTCTGCATACCCGTGACATGCGTGAAATGGGTGGCGTGTGGTCGCGCATCGCTTACCTGCCGGCGATCAGCCTGTTCTTTGCCGCCGCGTCGCTGGGCTTGCCGGGTACCGGTAACTTCATCGGCGAGTTCCTGATCCTGATGGGTGCCTTTGTGCAGACGCCGTGGATCAGCGCCATCGCCACGTCCGGCCTGGTGTTCGGTTCGGTCTACTCGCTGATCATGATCCACCGTGCCTATTTCGGCCCGGCCAAGTCCGACACCGTCCTGCAAGGGATGGATGCGCGCGAACTGATCATGGTGCTCGGCCTTGCGGTATTGCTGATCTTCATCGGCGTGTACCCGCAACCGTTCCTGGACACTTCTGCCGCAACGATGCATGGCGTGCAGCAGTGGTTCGGCACCGCCTTCTCCCAACTCGCTTCGGCCCGGTAAGAGCGCTATGGAATTCACGATCCAACACTTTATCGCGCTTGCGCCGCTGCTGATTACCAGCCTCACCATCGTGGTGGTGATGCTGGCAATCGCCTGGCGCCGCAATCACTCGCAAACGTTCCTGCTGTCCTGCGCCGGGTTGAACCTGGCCCTGCTGTCGATCATCCCGGCCCTCAAGGTCGCGCCACTGGCGGTCACGCCATTGATGATGGTCGATGACTTCGCGTTGCTGTACATCGCCCTGATCCTGGTGGCGACCCTGGCCTGCGTCACCCTCGCCCACGCCTACCTCGGCGAAGGCGGCACCGGCTACCCGGGCAACAAGGAAGAGCTGTACCTGCTGATCCTGCTGGCTGCGGCCGGCGGTATCGTGCTGGTCAGCGCGCAGCACCTGGCGGGCCTGTTCATCGGCCTGGAACTGCTGTCGATCCCGACCTACGGCCTGGTGGCCTACGCCTTCTTCAACAAGCGCTCCCTGGAAGCCGGCATCAAGTACATGGTGCTGTCGGCCGCCGGTTCCGCGTTCCTGTTGTTTGGTATGGCCCTGCTCTACGCCGAAGCCGGCAGCCTGAGCTTCACCGGTATCGGCCACGCCCTGGCCGCCACCAACAGCCCAGCGCCGATTGCCCAACTGGGCCTGGCGATGATGCTGATCGGCCTGGCGTTCAAGCTGTCGCTGGTGCCGTTCCACCTGTGGACTCCGGACGTGTACGAAGGCGCTCCAGCGCCGGTGGCCGCGTTCCTGGCCACGGCGTCCAAGGTGGCCGTGTTTGCGGTGATGGTGCGTCTGTTCCAAATCTCCCCCGCCGCCAACACCGGCGTGCTGAGCAACGTACTGACCGTGATCGCCATCGCGTCGATCCTGTTCGGTAACCTGCTGGCCCTGACCCAGAACAACCTCAAGCGTCTGCTGGGTTATTCGTCCATCGCCCACTTCGGCTACCTGCTGATCGCCCTGGTGGCGAGCAAAGGCCTGGCCGTGGAAGCCATCGGCGTGTACCTGGTCACCTACGTGATCACCAGCCTGGGTGCGTTCGGCGTCATCACCTTGATGTCGTCGCCGTACAAAGGCCGGGACGCCGACGCCCTGTACGAATACCGCGGCCTGTTCTGGCGCCGTCCGTACCTGACCGCCGTACTCACCGTGATGATGCTGTCCCTGGCCGGTATTCCGCTGACCGCGGGCTTTATCGGCAAGTTCTACATCGTCGCGACCGGTGTCGAAGCCCACGAATGGTGGCTGGTAGCCTCGTTGGTACTGGGCAGCGCCATCGGCGTGTTCTACTACCTGCGCGTGATGGTGACCCTGTACCTGATCGAGCCAAACCTGCGCCGTGTGGATGCCGAGCTGCACTGGGAACAGAAAGCCGGTGGCGTGATGCTGCTGGCGATCGCCCTGCTCGCCTTCTTCCTGGGCGTGTACCCACAACCGTTGCTCACCCTGGTGCAGCACGCGGTGCTGGGCGTTTGATCGCTTAGGTTGATGCAGTAAACAGAACGGCGCCTTTGGGCGCCGTTTTGCGTTTCAATAGCCTGGCTTTTTCCCTTCCCTACTCGCTGAAATTTCCTCTTCAATCTGCCTCCTCATCCGGCATCTTCCCCGCTGGATGCGGCCTTAAGGTGTTTGCGTTTTAAGAAAGTTCCCACAGCTTGGGCGCTTGACCCATAGCGAGTGGGCCACCAAACTATACGCAGGCTACGTACAGAACATGGATGCTCTATTTATCGAACTGCCGGCATTCGAACGGCATCGCAGGGACTATCTGAGCGATGAGCTTTTTCACGGTTTTCAGCAGGAGTTGATGAAAAACCCAGAAGCGGGAGACGTGATCGAAGGAACGGGCGGGTTGAGAAAGTTCGCTTCGTCGATGAGCGACGAAACAAAGGCAAGCGCGGTGGCCTGCGGGTCATTTACTACTGGTGGTCAGGCGGTACGCAATTCTGGTTATTCACTTTGTACGGCAAACACGAACAGAACGACCTGACACCCCAACACAAGAAAGCCCTTAAACACATGCTAGACAGGGAAATCAAAGCGAGAACACACCATGAAACGTGAAATCTTTTCCGAACTGGTCGAAGGCTTCGACGCCCTGGCCGATGAACGCCAGGGCAAAATCACCCTGCGCACCCACAAAGCGCACCTCAACAAGCTGGCGCCACTGCGCGCTGAGGAGGTAATCGCCGTACGCCAGCAACTCAACCTGTCCCGCTCGGTATTCGCTATGTACCTGCGCACCAACACCCGCACCTTGGAGAACTGGGAGCAAGGCCGGGCCAAGCCGAATGCGCAGGCTGTGACGTTGATACGACTGGTGGCGCGCTTTCCGGAAACCGTGGCGCAACTTGCCGCATTGGGCTGACCGGCAATAGCCGCAAAAAAAACGCCCCGAGCATTCGGGGCGTTTTTACAGCGTAAACAGCGTTAGAACGCGATACCCACCTTGAAACCATACTCATCACGCTTGAGCTTGGTGTTGTCGGCCACATAGGAATCGTTATCGAGCTTGTACTCGGTGCGGGTGTAGTACAGGCCCGCCATCACTGGCAGGTCGCCCTTCTGGTTCATCAGCAGGCTGACTTCGGCGTAAGGGTTGGTGCGGTCCTTGAGGTCGACGGTGTCGCTGCCAACACCGTCTACCTTGAGCTTGGCGCGGCCGTCGATGGTGTGACGGGCGCCGGCTTCAACGCGCAGGGTCATGTCATCGAACTGGTGGTTGTAGCCCAAAGCGGCCTTGGCAAACGGCGACTTGTTGGTGAGCTTCATGTCGTAGCCATTGGTGTCCGGCTCGTAGCGGGTCCAGCTGTAGCCGCCACCCACGATCACGTCGACAAAATTGCGCGCATCCAGCGCGGCACGCCAGCCGAGGTCGAGGTCGGCCTGGCCTTCCTTGAGTTTGTTATCGCTTTTTTCGCCGTACTTGGCTTCGATACCGGCCTGGTAGATAAAGCCCGACTCGGCAGTGAGCTTGTTGCCGAAGTTGTAGAACAGGCCGGCTTCGGGCATGTGGTCTTTGTCGCTTTCGCTACCGCCTTCAAGTTTGAAGTCGTTGTAGCTGCCCATGATCCCGAACGTGGAAATCGGGTCAGTGGAAGGTGCTGCGAACACCACGCCAGGCGCAGCCACCAGGGCCAGCAACGAGGTGTTCTTGAGGAATTTTCCGAATAGTTTGGACATCGTTTTACATCTCCATTTTAAGGTGGGCAAAGTATTCAGGAATCGGTTCGAACCTTGGCGTTTGCAAAAAGTTCGAACGGATTTGTACCAAAATGGAGGAAAAACGATTCAGCGAAGGCTCTATCTCAAGACTCTTCAGGATCCATGCGAATCAGGTGTTCAACGGCTTCGTGAAGTTGAGGCTGCTCCGGCAGCCGAATGCCGAAGGTGTCGCGCAACAGTTCCAGTAACTCATCGACACTCTCCAGCGTGCGCTTTTCGCTGGGTCGATCCAGATAATGAAGGGCATAGCGGGCGTTGGCCAAGGTATGACGTTTACCGGGCGCAAGCAGCGCGGCTTTCAACTGCCCTACGAACGGTGAGCCAGGGTGCGTGGAGACGTACCAGTTGCCGATTTCATAGTCGATGTCGGCCTGGGTTTGCAGGTCGAACACGTACAGGCCGCGCCACTCCTCGCCCACCTGGGCCCATAGCGTGTAGCTGCCTTGATTGAGCGTCAGTCGATAAGGCTCATGAGCGGTGGCCTGGGGCGCTTCGGTGTCCAGTTGCAACGGACTGCTGGGCACCATGCCGCCAAAACCGACATCGGTGATATAGCGCACGCCACCGAGGGTCACCAGGCTCAAGCGATGGGTTCGCCCGGTGTGGGCGTCCGGTGGGCCGCCGATCACAACGCGCCCGGTGATGCCACGGGCATCAAAGCCCAGTTCCAACAACAGGGCCAGGAACAGCTGGTTCAACTCGTAGCAATAGCCGCCACGCCCCTCATGCAGCACCTTACGCTCGACGCTGGGCAGGTCGATCGGCACCGGTGCATGCATCAGGGTCGACAGGCTTTCAAAGGCGAAGGTGCACACATGGCGCAGTTGCAGGTCCCGCAGGGTTTGCAGGGTGGGCGGCGGTGGCGAGGCATAGCCCAGGCGTTGCAGGTACAGGCGGCTATTGGCGAGTGTGTACATGGCGCGATCCTTGGGCGCAGGGCGAGAGCGTCACTATGCCGCGCCTCTGTGTGCGTTGTCATTTTGAATGAACCTTTTGGAGCGCCAGCCTATCCATCTATAACAAGATTGGGAGGCAACATGAGTACCGCAAAAATCTACACCGTCCACTATCAGCTACACGGTAAACCCAAGTCTTTCGTGGTGCGCGCCGAAGTGATGAACAACGCCGAGGCCTGGCATTGGGCGGCCGTCGATGCCGACATTGCCCATGTCAGCCGCATCGGCCGCGTGGGTCACGAGCAGGTGAAAAAGACCACCCGGCCCTGGGCGGAAAAATACGGCATCAGCGACGTCAGCTGGTCCCCGCCCAGATAAACAAAGCCCCGCACATAGGCGGGGCTCGGTTCACTGCTTCAAGTCGCCCAACGGATCGTAGGGCGGCTTTTTTTTCGCGGTCTCGTCGTCCTTTTTGTCCAGCGGCGCAATGGCCGGGCCGATCGGATCGACCTGCGGGTCGGCGACGTCCGGCGAGTCCGGGTCGAAGCCCAGTTCATCCTTGCCACTGGCATGTTCGTTGGAATGGGGGCCATCGGTACGCTTGTTCATCAGGTTCTCCTGTTAAAGCGGGCGGGCTTTGTCGTGGAGGTTTTCCAGGTCTTCTTCGACGCGCTGCACATCGTCGTCCGGGCCTCGTTCTTTCGGATCATTGGGGCGCAACGCATCGTTGTCGCGCTCCTCTTCCCCGGGGGTACGGTGCGGGTCGGGTGTGCCAGGCGGTGGCTGTTTATAGTCGGGCATGATGGCTGACCTCATGAAGGGTTCACCGTTTTAGAGAAATCGCCCGCGGCCATCGTTCAACTTCATTGCTGCAAGCATGAGAAGATGAGCGCCCTTTCTGGAGACCTGCCCCAGATGTTCGAGCTCAAACCCTGCGACCCCGCCACCTATCGCCAACAGACCCGTCGCAGCACACTGGTCATTGCCGTGCTGTTCCTGGCCTTGGCCATGCTGTTATCGAGCCTGGCAGTGATGCTGTTCGGTGAGCCTGGCGGTGATAATTTTCGCTTCAACGTCGGCGGCGTCTTTGCCGGCGTGTTGATCACCGTCGCGCTGGTACGTGGCCCGTTCTGGACCCAACCCTGGCTGGCGTCGGCGGTGTATGGCTGGCAGCTCAAGCGCAGCCTGATGAGCGTGACCAATGTGATGCACAAGGTTAGCGAGCGGGTACGGGCCAACGACCCGTCAGCCATCAAGCTGTTGCGTTTCTATCATCTGGGACTGACACAGATGCACGAACTGGACGCCAACTCCAGCGCCCAGGCGCAACTGGTGGGCGAGATCGAGGCCCACAAGGCAAAGATGCAGGCGCTGGGCATCGATATTGCGCAAACCCGGCTGGACCCGGCCTGGCTGGACAGCCTGAAGAGCGCTTAACGCCTCAGGGACACGTCAGTGGGCAATTTGGCCCGCCAGCAAAACACTGCGCTCACGGCAATCGCCGCACCCGCCAGGCCAAACACCCAGGGCGCCGAGGCCACAGGCAGCAACAGGCCCGCCAGCAGCGGCCCGAGGCCGGCGCCGATATCGCGCCATACGGCGTTGGACGCCAAGGCAGACACGCGCAAGGTGCCGGGGTTGCGCTCGGCCACCAGGGTGGTCACCAAGGGCAATTGCAGGGCACGCAGCACCAACACCGCTGCCGCGCCGACGATCACCCAATGGCTGCCGAACGCAGCCAGGGCCACGGCGCTCAGGAACGAAAACCACAACAGCATCGACGTGGCGCCAAAACGCTGGGCCGCACGCCCGCCCAAGGGGCTCAGGAGCAATTCCGACAGGTAGCGCAGGCCCATCAAGCCCCCGGCGATCAGCACCGCATCCCCGCCCATGATCTTCTGCGCCTGGATCGACAGGCCAAAGATGAACAAGCCATCCAGGGCGACACCTTCGATAAACGACCACAGTGCCACACTGTCCGGCCACTTGAAGCGGCGCCCCGGCGTGCTGTGCAAGTCATGACCGGCGGTGGGTAAGCCCCGGGCGATCCATACCCCCACCAGACAGCAGGCGGCGAGAATCAGGAAGATCGGGCGCGGCCCGGCCCATAACGTCAGCAACCCGCCCAGAGGCAGGGCCAGCATCGGCCCGAAGGCGATCAATGCCCGTGAGCGCCCCGCCCTTCGCGCCGCCCCTTCAGGTTCAGACGTCGCCAGTACTTGGGTCGACAGGTTCAACGCGGCAAAGCACAGGCCCCACACCAGCCGCAAACCCAACAGCGCAGCGAAGCCCGACAGCACCGAGTTACCCAGTGCGCACAGCGCCGCCGCGCCGGCGGCGAGCGTGCAGGTCAGGCGGTCGCCGTTGCGTGCATAAAAATTCAGTACATGCCGGTAACCGAAGATGCGTACCAGACGGTTAGCCGCCAACAATACGCCGGCCTGGGCCAGCGTGATGCCGAACGCCTCGGACTCCATTGGCAGCAGCAGGTACAGCAACACATCACTGGGCAGGCAAAACCCGAGGGTCAGTGCCGCGCGGCGCGAGGTGGTATTGGCGGTGCGTTGGGCAAGGCTGGACATAAAACTGAAACATTCAGAAATATTCAGGCCGCCACACTAGCCTTCCCCAGGCCTGTTTTACAAGGACTGAGTCTTGTGTTGATCGGGCTCTGCGTCCACCGGGCAAGCCAAAAAAACGGATATTCCTTACATCTCTTTCGGTACGTGGTTCGCACCCTAGTGCTCTCAAACCCGCCTGAGAACCTTGCCCATGTGCGACCGCCCAACTCACCTTAAAGACCGTCGAAACTTCCTGCGCCTGGCTGCCGTCAGTACAGGCGCAACGCTACTGGCCGGGGCGCTGCCCTCACTCGCGTACGCAACACCAGCGCCGACAGAGCGCCCCAAGCCCGCCAACGACCTCAGCCCACAGCTTGCCTTGCAGCGGTTGATGGAGGGCAACCAACGCTATACCAACGGCGTAACCAGCCGTCACGACTTCATGCGCGAACGCAAAGTGTTGGTGAACGGGCAAAATCCGTTCGTCGCGGTATTGAGCTGCGCCGATTCGCGGATCGCCCCTGAGTACACGTTCGACACTGCCCTTGGCGACCTCTTCGCGGTACGGGTCGCGGGCAATTTCGTCACCGATAACGGGCTTGCCAGCCTCGAATACGCGGTAGCGGTATTGGGCACGCCGCTGATCATGGTATTGGGGCACGACATGTGTGGCGCCGTCGCGGCGGGGGTCAAGGCCGTCAAGGATAACGCCCGCTTCCCGGGCAAGATCCAGGGCTTGGCCGATACTTTCAAACCCTCGGTGAACAAGGTATTGAAAGCGCCAGGCGACCTGCTTGAAAACGCCATTGCACAAAATGTCACCGACACCATGGCGCGGCTCATGGCTGAATCAAGCTTGTTGGCCGATGCGGTCGCGGCGGGAAAACTGCTGATAGTGGGCGGCGTGTACAAGCTGCACAGCGGCAAGGTGAAAATGCTCGGTTAAGCTTTCTGTAGGAGCGAGCTTGCTCGCGAAAAACGCGAAGGCGCCGCGTTGATTCTGGCGGCGCACGTTATCGTTGACGCTTTTCGCGAGCAAGCTCGCTCCTACAGGGGGCAATGATCGCTCAAGGCAAGCGGCGCGTCTCAAAAACCACGTCCAGGTCCAGGCGCCCGTCCTTCAGCGGCGGGCACCAGTAATAGCCCCCCGTCAACGGCTTGCTGATGCGATACAAGCCATCGACAATCCCATCTTCCAACCCACTCATGCGTCGCAACTGCGCTTCGAACGCATCGAATGAATGACCAAACGCGAGGAACATCAACCCCGCCTGGCCATTTTCGGCCCAGGGCATGGAGCGGCGCACTACGAAGGCTTCCGGCGTGAAGCTTTCCTGGGCGGTGCGCTTGGTATGGGCCGACTCGGGGGCATCGTCGAGCTCTTCGTTATCGCCATGGCGGCGGCCAATGATGTGATCACGCTCCTGGGCAGGCAACGCGGCGAACCCGTCAAGGTCGTGCTGCCATTGCTGGATCGCCGCGAAGCTGGCGCCGCTGTCGGTCAGCGCGGCTTCCACGGCGGCATCGTCGTGGGGGTTTTCGGTGCCGTCTTCGTAGTCGGTCAGGTCAAAACCGGTCTTGTAGCGGAAGCCTTCAGTCGACTGCACCAGGCGAAACGCCGGGGCCAGGGCTTTTTCCACGGCCCGGCTGCGCAGCAGCAACTCACCGCGATCCACCCCATGCAGCCATACCCACAGCGCCTGTTGAGTCGACGGGTTGTGAGCGCCACGGCCGCTGACGGCCGGGAATGAGCGCAGCCCTGGGATCTCGGCGCCCAGTGCCTTGACCAGCGGCTCACCGAACCCCACCACAGCCGCCGCATCCGTCAACTGCACCAGTGCGTCCAGCGCAGCGGGCAGGGCTTGCAGCGAGTCGAGGGCAAAAAACAGATGGCGGGCCTGCAAAGGCACCGGTGCGGCAAGAATGCCCGGCTGGTACTGACTCATGTGAACTCCTTCTGAAAAGCCGCGCAGTTTACCCGGCGCACACCGCGCTGCGAACAAGAATGCGCGCAAGCCTTGCGTTAGAGCCGCTTGTTGGGTGACTCTCTAGTCATGTTTTGCAACTATTCCAGGGGTAGCGACATGACCACCAGCAACCTGCTCGCCCAGCTGTTTCCCACCTCCACCGCGCAGATTCCCGAGCAATTTCGCCTGGCGGCGCCCATTGAGCAACGTGAATACCTGGTCGATGGCCAGTTACAGGTGTGGAACGGCCCGCTTGCCCGCGTGCAAAGCCCGGTGCAACTAGGTGAGGAGCGCGTGCACATCGGCAGCACGCCGCTGCTGGATGCCGACACCGCCCTCACCGCTTTGGATGCTGCCGTGCGCGCCTACGACCGTGGCCAAGGTGCATGGCCGACGATGCGCGTGGTAGAGCGTATCCAGCACGTCGAGGCGTTCCTGCGGCGCATGCGCGAACAGCGCGATGCGGTGGTCAAGCTGCTGATGTGGGAGATCGGCAAAAACCTCAAAGACTCGCAGAAAGAATTCGACCGCACCTGCGACTACATCACCGACACCATCAATGCCCTCAAGGAACTCGACCGCCGCAGCAGCCGCTTTGAACTGGAGCAGGACACCCTCGGCCAGATCCGCCGCGTGCCCCTGGGCGTGGCGTTGTGCATGGGGCCTTACAACTACCCGTTGAACGAGACCTTCACCACGCTGATCCCGGCGCTGATCATGGGCAATACCGTGGTGTTCAAGCCGGCCAAGCTGGGTGTGCTGTTGATCCGCCCCTTGCTGGAAGCCTTCCGCGACAGCTTCCCGGCCGGGGTGATCAACGTGATCTACGGCAGCGGCCGCGAGACCGTGAGCGCACTGATGGCGAGCGGCAAGATCGACATCTTTGCGTTCATCGGCACCAACAAGGCCGCCAGTGATTTGAAAAAGCTGCACCCCAAGCCGCACCGTTTGCGCGCTGCGCTGGGGCTGGATGCCAAAAACCCTGGCATCGTGCTGCCCGAAGTGGACCTGGACAACGCGGTGAACGAAGCCGTCACCGGTTCGCTGTCGTTCAATGGCCAGCGTTGCACCGCGTTGAAAATCCTGTTCGTGCATGAAGACGTGGTGGAACGCTTTATCGAGAAATTCAACACCAAGCTGGCGACGCTCAAGCCCGGCATGCCCTGGGAAGACGGCGTAGCGCTGACCCCACTGCCGGAAGTGGGCAAGGTCGATTACCTCAACGAGCTGGTGGCCGACGCGGCGCGCCATGGTGCCAAGGTGATGAATGCCGAGGGTGGCAGCAGCCGTGGTTCGTTCTTCTACCCGGCGGTGCTGTACCCGGTGAACCCGCAGATGCGCGTCTACCACGAGGAGCAATTCGGCCCGGTGGTGCCGATCGTGCCCTACCGTGACCTGGACACCGTGATCGACTACGTGCTGGACTCGGATTTCGGCCAGCAGTTGAGCCTCTTTGGCACCGATCCCGTGGAAGTCGGGCGCCTGGTAGACACCTTCGCCAACCAGGTGGGCCGCATCAACATCAATGCCCAATGCCAGCGTGGGCCGGATACCTTCCCGTTCAATGGGCGCAAGAACTCGGCCGAGGGCACGTTGTCGGTACATGACGCCTTGCGCGTGTTCTCGATCCGCACCTTGGTGGCGACCAAGTTCCAGGACAGTAACAAGGCGTTGGTCAGCGACATTTTGCGCAATCGCGATTCGAGTTTCCTGACTACCGACTACATCTTCTAAAATCAATCCCGTTCCAATGTGCAGACAGGTCAGTGTGGGAGCTGGCTTGCCTGCGATGCCGGCACCTCGGTCTTTCAGTCAGGTCGCGTTGATGCAATCGCAGGCAAGCCAGCTCCCACATTTGACCGCGCGCACTCAGATAATCGAGGCCACTTTACTGCTGATGAACCTGCCCTTCTTTGCCCGGCGCCTGCTGCGCCCCTTGCTCGACCCCTACCGCCGCTTTCGCCATGCCAAGCTGATCCACGCCGCGCGCGTATCAGTGGGTTTGCTGGCCACCATCCTGCTGACCACCGGCCTCAACCTGCCCCACGGTGAATGGGCCTCGGTGACCATGCTGATCGTCATCGGCGGGCTGCAGCACCACGGCAATATCGGCAAGAAAGCCGTCGAGCGCGCCTACGGCACCTTGATCGGCGCCAGCGTCGGCTTGCTGCTGGTGGTGCAACAGGCGTACTTCGGCCTGCCGTTGCTCACCTACCTGTTGATGTCAGTGGTATGTGGGTTCTTTTCCTATCACGCCATCGGCAAGGGCGGTTACATCGCGCTGCTGTCGGCGATCACCGTATTTATCGTCGCCGGCCACGGCGACAACCCGATCTCCGATGGCTTGTGGCGCACCGTCGACATCCTGATCGGCATCGTGCTGGCCCTGGCGTTTTCCTTTGCCTTGCCGTTGTACGCCGTGTATTCGTGGCGCTACAACCTGGCCAGCGCCCTGCGTGACTGCGCGCAGATTTATAGCCGGATCATCAATGGCCAATCGGTAACCGACGATGAACACCTCAAGCTGCTCAACCGCTTGAACGGGGCAATGGTGCAGCTGCGTTCGCTGATGCCTTCGGTGTCCAAGGAAGTGCGGATTTCCATGACTGAACTGGACGCGATCCAGCGGCACCTGCGCCTGTGCATCAGCACGTTGGAGATTCTGGGCAATACCCGACCGGACCCACGCGATGAGCAGGCTACGGCGCGGATGCAAGTCATGTTGAAGGCCGAGCATCGGCAGATTCGGGTGCAGTTGGTGGGGATGGCTCGGGCGTTGAAGTCGGGGGTGACGGAGCGGTTGGAGCGTAGCGGACACACCACTGCCCGTGAGTCCACGCTGGGTGAACCGGTTTACAGCGCTCTGGATGGGTATCGATTATTGACAGTGCAGTTGGCGCAGAATGTGGAGGGAATGCGCGAGCGGCTTGCGACGACCTCAGCAGGCTGGCGCATCTGAAGCTAACGCAACTCAGTGAATAAGTACGGGAGAGCTTCATCGTGAGCCCTCCCGTTACTATTTCATGACAACAAGTCCTGTTCAGAGCAGCCCGATAGCATTGCTGTAACCACCAAGAAAGTGATCCTTGGCTGTCCCTGTATCACCGTTTTTGACGTTGATTACATAGTAGTAATTACTAAACCATTCAGAATGGGAGAACGTCGACGTGCAATCAAAGTAGCCGCCCCCTATCGGCCAACGAGCGCCATACGCCGCATGAATTTCTCGAGCCTCTGTCAGGCTGGGCAGGCGCCTGCCAGCGTTGGCAGCGACCGACCGATTTGTGGGAACAGTACCATTACCCAAATCAAGGCAGCGAACCACATTACTGACAACAACGGCGTAACTTCGCGTCTGTGCGGGGAATGACGAGTCACGCACGCTGATATATGCAGTGCCATTACCTCGCACGGTGACTAATCCTGAATTGCTAGTGACATTGGCGACATTGGCATTGGAGGTAGAATAGATATACGGAGGAGTTCCGCCGGATGCCATATATTGGACCTGATTACCCGCACCAAAAGCTGGCAAAACATTTGGATATCCGTCTATTAGGTACGTTTTCCTGTTCAAATACACCGTCACCTGATTGAACACCAATGCTGTAGTATGCATGATTCGGTACTGCGTCTGCGGGAAGGCCACCGCTTTTGGCTTATCATTCTGCTTATTGAAGTTCACATGCGGCGTTATAGTAACGGTTCCATTATTTGGCACAGACATCAGCCAACTGCGCAACACCGTGAGGTTTATAAAGCCATTGGCAGCCTCACTAGCGGTAACGCTGTGCGCTACCAGCAATTCCTGCGTGCTCGCTCCTGGGGCAGACACTATTAACCAGGCAATATGGCCTTCCTGACTATACGGCCACTTGCCCATCCTCAACACAGCATTACCAGTCAGACTGGCAGGATTTATGCTGCCTCCATTGCCAATATTATTGATAAAGGCTCTTGGCAGACTGCCCAGAGGGATCGCCTGGACATGCACTATCTGAACTTCCGAAGAGCCTTGACCACCACGCCCCAATATCACCTCATACTGAAACTGGATTGTAGTATTAATTGCCGCCCCAACCAGCTCATTGCTGATATTGAACGTCACCGTGCCGCCGTCAAGCCCAGGCAGCGTACCCACTTCAATCGATGTTCCCTGTGAGTCGATCAAATACAGCGTAATCAGATCCTCTCCCCCTTGGTTCATGTTCGGGTAGGTCACCAACACCTGACATTTATTTTCAACGGTGATGGGACTGATAATAACTTCAGGCCCGTCCGGAGGAGAAGAATACCTGATTTGCGGATGAGGGAAGACATTGGACTCGGTCTGAACCATATAATGGCGAGTCTCGAACCATACAATGTCACCAGCGTTGCTACTGTGATTAAACGTCACACCAAATTCAATGGCTAAGGGCGTCCACTCTTGCAGATTGCGCAATCTGCCAACAGGCGTGTAAGACGCGGGTCCATCGTTCACATCGTTGAATGAGACATCACGACCTGCAAATGTCTCCTCGTAATAGGCGTCACCATTGTTAAAGGTTCCGATGTAGCGTTTATACATCTTCTGTTTAAGTGCAATGTATGGCCAGGGAAGCACACGGGTCTGGTCAAGGTCTTGTAACTTGGGTATTTCGAGAACGGCGCTTTCGCCGATGCTATCAATCGTTGCGCCAGGCACATGGCTCAAGGTCAGCAAGTTCAAGGTGAGGGTTGGTGAGTCTGTGGGAAAACCATTACGCACCACCTTAAACGATACGTCGATATCACGCCCAGACGGATGAATACTGAAGCCAATCGCTTCCGGCGGAACGATCACATCGACATAAGCATCTCCGCTTTGCGCATCCTTGACTTCAAAGTGTACGCCGCCGCCGACCAGCCCTAGCCAACAGACTTCGACGGTATCGCCGTCCTTGGGTTCATCATAGCGGCAACGTACTGTGGCTCCGGTATTTACTACCAGCCACGGGTCGAGTTCATCCGGCCCTGTTGTCGCCTCAAGGACCTCGGGCAGGGACAGCAAGCCCAATGCCCTGCCAATGGTATAGGTCGCCTCTTCGGACAACTCATCCACGGCAAACCGCCTGCGCACATAACTGATAGTGAGCGTGCCATTTTTATTGCCGTCTATCAGCTGTTTAGGAATATCAGCAAGAAAAGGGTTGGAATTCACAGCCAGTACATAAGAGGATGAGATTGTTCCCGTTACCGATCCCACGAATTTGATAATAACTTCATCGCCGGCCCTGAACTCTGCACGGGCCTCAAACGTCGCGACGCTGCCGATGCTGTCCGGATTAACATTGTTGGTGGCGTCTGCCTCCTGAATAAGTGGCGCGATTAAACTGCGCGCCGGACGCCCGATCTGGATATATCGACGTTCGGACTCGCGTATGTTTACTGGCCCCGTGACACCATAATAGACGCGGGTACGAAGCAATCCTTCGAATCGTGCATAGACGGCGTTCAGGAAGTCCCGGAAACGGGGATGAGTTCCGGCGGCGCGATCGCTGAATTCGTGCTCGACACTGCCATCCTTGTTATCCCCCATAATATTGACTCGCAGGCTATCCCCTGCATTACCGGGTGGGGTGTAGTCAGGCATTGCCGCAGTGATGTATGGCAAGTCCGGCTCCACAAATGGACCATGCGCCTGGACGACCTCTGGCTGAGGCAAGGTATAAAGGACTCCAGCGACCGCATAGATGGTTGATCTGGATGCCAGCATGCCTCGTTCACGAACATAGGAGATCTTCAAGGTGCTTTGGATCAGAGAACGGATAAACGCGTTGGGAATTGCAATGTCGTTGTAATTCGCCAGTTCAACTTCCAAGCGAAACCCATAGGAAACATTCTCGCCATCCACCGTGTTGCCTTCCACCTTCCAAATAAGGAAATCCCCCCTGATAAAGTTCGGATCATTTCTGCGAATCAGTACTGAACCTGTGGCAGGTTGACCATGTAACTCATCAGCTTCCAAGAGCAGTGTTGCCGCATCCGCCTCGACAATCTCAGGCTCATCCAGCAACGTCAGGTTAAGGTCAACGTCGACAGGAATCGGCTTGCTCCATCGGTGGCAAGGTCCAGACACATCCAAGACCTCGTCGTACAAATAGAACTGCACGACAAAATGGCCGCTGCCCGCTTCATTTAAAAAAGTAGGATCGATAGCGAACGTAAGGTCGGAACCGACTTGATCATTACGCAAAGGGGGTAACTCATAGCGGTGCTCTCCCCAGTAGAACATAACCAGGTCATTGACCCGCATGTTCACCCACTTGTGGATGGTGCATGTCACACCTAGAGCCGCAACCACGGAGTCGACATAGACATCGGAGAGCGTAAACGTCAATCCACGGTGGTAGGAACCGTCGCAATTGCCATCCCCACCGGGCAACGTGTGCAGTATCAGAATACGTTGCGGTACTGAAGTACTTGGTGTTCCCGGGCCGCCCCGGATGACTTCTCCATATACATTATTGACAAAATAGTGCAGCAGGGTCGTTCTGGGAATTACCAGAAAAAAACGTGGATCATCTTTATTGACGGAATTAACTTTACCCTCTTGCATGTGTATCCCGTTCATCCATATATGATATGTATCGCCCTCTTTACAGTTGGACCAACGCTCAAAGACATAGGTCAAACCATCTTTGATATGACGATAACCAATCCCGTAGGCCGCTCCCAGAACCGGAATGACTTGGTTGGGCACAGGGTAGGGGGAGTCGAGATCTTGAACGACTGTGGGTTGTGCCGGGCCTTTAGGCAGCGATGCTTTTTTTTTCGGCGGGGTCTTTTTTTTATTCGCTACAGGAAGGACGGAAACCGACGGCTGTTCTGCGGCCGTCGTTTTATGCGTGCCGGCAGATTTTTTCTTGGGGCTGGGGCTGGCTGCAATGCTATTTTTTTTACTCGCAGGCTTGGTCGGCATCTTTTTTCTCCTGAGCGGGGATCGCTGTGGGAATAAAAGCCCCCTCAACTACAACCCGTCACCTGTGAGAATTGACAGTTCTGACCAGCGGTAATAACCCTGCTCGTTCACATGCATGTAAGCCGTAAAGCAAATTCACACGTCTTCTTACATATTTTTCACGTTTTATTCACAAGCCAAGCCGTAGTGTGAAGCCTCATCCGTTACAAACGTTGCATATCAAGCCCGCCGCCCCAGCGGGCTTTTTTTTGCCTGGGTTTTGGTCAGGAAACGGCCTCACCCTGTAGGAGCGAGCTTGCTCGCGAAGAACATCAACGATAACGCGGGCATTCTGGTTAACCGCGGCGTCATTGCGTTTTTCGCGAGCAAGCTCGCTCCTACAGGGGGTTGGGGATGGGTTTCAGCGTGTGGCCTGTTCGCGAATGGCGCGCTGGGTTTCCAGCACCTTCGCCAACGCCGTTTCAGCCTCGGCACTCTGCTGCGGCACCCGAATCGCTGCCGACACCAGCGTGATCAGCTTGGCCATCACCTCGGCATCCGTGGCCGGGCGGCCCAGGCTCATGGAGTTCATCAGCAGGCGCAGTTCGGTGCCGGCCATGACCCCGGAAATGGCCTTGAGGGCAAATTGCAGGCGCACCCCCAGTTCATTGCGCGGCAAATCCGGCAAGGCCAGGGCGAAGGCTTCAAAGAAACGCTGGAACACCGGCTGATAATGCACCTTGAGGTATTCCTGGATGAACGGCGAGGTGTCGCTGTAGACCCGGCCCAGGAAGCGGATGAACGAGCGCCCTTCCCCGCTGGCCGGGTCGCTGCGCTCCAGCCCCATGGCCGGAGCAAACAGCACGCCCAGAAGCGTGTCGCAATCCAGCGGGCCGTCGGATTCGGCTTCACAGCGCGCCAGCAGTTCCAGGCGCTGCTCGTTGAGCGGCTCCAGGCGTTGCATCAGCAGGGTTTTCATCAGGGAGTCCTTGTCCCCGAAGTGGTAGTTCACCGCCGCCAGGTTGACCTGGGCACGTTCGGTGATCTGCCGTAACAACACGGCGTCATAGCCGTACTTGATGAAGAGAGCCTCTGTCGCATCCAGCAGTCGAGTCTTGGTAACGTTTGGAGCGCTGAGTTTCTTCGCGACCATATGGGTTCCACGGCGGAAATATTGTTTTAAAAAATAATTTGATTTTTTATACCGGGGCCGCCCGTCGAAAGCAAGTAGTGACACTCCGCCATATCTTGCAAAGCCCGTATATTCGGGCTTTTGAGGCAAATCCTAGGTTTTTTAACTGCCCCTCACATCCAGCGAGAAAATCGTTTCAACCGGTAAAACCGCTCTACCTCCATGGCTGGCGAAGCGTCAGGAAGGCAGTTACTATTCAAACAATATTTTAAAAACAAGAAATAAAACCAGTCCGTGGCGCGTACAGGCAGCTTCCGAACTTGTTACAAGGGATTTCCGGGAGCAAGGCGGCACCGTCGAGACTGCAGGCGTAGTCATGATGACACAGACCCCCGCGCAACCCGGCTTGATTTCCCTGCAAGGCATCGGCAAGCGCTATCAGCTCGCCGGGCAAGAATTGAGCATTCTCAATGACGTGTGCCTGTCCATCGCCCGCGGTGACAGCTGCGGCATTCTCGGGGCCTCTGGTTCCGGCAAAAGCACCTTGCTCAACATCCTCGGCCTGCTGGACCTGCCCAACTGCGGCCAGTACCACTTTGCCGGCCACGATATTTTCAACGCCACCCCCGATGAACTGGCGGCGATCCGCAACCAGCAGATCGGCTTCGTGTTCCAGAGCTTCAACCTGCTGCCCCGCCTGAGTGCCCTGGACAACGTCGCGCTGCCCTTGAGTTATCGCGGCGTGTCACGGCATGAATCGGTGGAACACGCCCAGCGCATGCTCGCACAGGTCGGCCTCGCCGAACGCGCCCACCACCGCCCTGCCGACCTCTCCGGCGGCCAGCGCCAGCGCGTGGCCATTGCCCGCGCCCTGGTCGGCAACCCCTCGGTGATTTTGGCCGACGAACCCACCGGCAACCTCGACAGCGCCACTGCCCAGGAGATCATGGACCTGCTGTTGAACCTCAACCGTGAGCAGCAGGTGACGCTGATCATCGTCACCCACGACCCCCACATTGCCGAGCGCCTGGAGCGCAAGATCCTGGTGCGCAACGGCGTGGTGCATGAGGCCGGGCGCCCATGAGCCTGCGGGTCGAGCAGAGCCTCAGCCAGTTGCTGCACGAAGCCTTTATCAGCCTGCGCACCCTGGGCAAGCGTTCGATCCTGGCGCTCCTGGGGATCGTCATCGGCAGCTCCTCCGTGGTGGCGTTGATCAATATCGGCCACAACGCGGCGGTAGATGCGGCGATGATTTTCAAGGACATGGGCACCGACACCCTCATCGCCCAGTTCCCGCCCAAGGGCAGCAGCAACGTGCCGATGCGCACACAGCTGGACCTCGACGCGGTGCGCCACGCAGTGCCAGGCATTGCCCATATCGGCGCGCTCAGCCTGTTCAGCGGGCCCATCGTTTTTCATGGGCGCACTACCAATGCGAGCTTTGTCGGCAGTACTGCGGGGATCCAGGACGCCATGCGCCTGGCGCTGCGTGAGGGGCGCTTCCTGTCACCCTTCGATGCCAACGAAACCTACGGGGTGATCGGCGACCAACTCGCCCAGGCCCTCGGCACGCCGGGCGACCCGCTGCAACTGGGCGACCGTGTGCGTATCAACGATTACCTGTTTCTGGTGGTGGGCATCCTGCACAACCAACCCCGGGCCATGCTGATGCCGGTGCAGGCCAACGAATCGCTGTTTATTCCCGCCGAAGGCATGCGCCGCATCTACGCCACCCCGCAGATCAACAACCTGATCATCCGCGCAACGCCTGGGCAAGACATGGAACGCATCGCCAGGGACACCGTCGCCGCGTTGCAACCCCAGCTCACTGATCATGACGTCGACATCACGGTACCCCAGCAAATGATCGATGGCATGACCCGCCAAAGCCGCACCTTCGCCTACCTGCTGCTGGCCCTCGGCGCGATCTCCCTGGTGGGCGGCGGTGTGGGGGTGATGAACGTGATGCTGATGAACGTCTCGGAACGCCGCCGTGAGATCGGCATCCGCATGGCCCTGGGCGCGCGCCAGCGCGACATCCGCAACCTGTTTTTGCTCGAAGCGGTCACCCTCACCGCCGTGGGTGCGCTGTGCGGCGCGGTGCTGGGCATGACCGCTGCCTGGCTGTATGCGTGGCTGTCGGGCTGGGCCTTTGCCTTGGCAGTGGCTGCCCTGCCCCTGGGCGTTGGCAGTACGTTGCTGGTGGGTTTGTTTTTTGGCATTTACCCGGCGGTGTCGGCCTCACGCTTGCAGCCGGTCGAGGCCCTGCGCGATGAATAAGTACCTGCTACTGCTGATGCTGATCAGCCTGCCGGGCATGGCCGCCGACGTGGTCATCAACCCCCAGGCACCGAGCACCACCCGAAGCGGCTACGAGCGTAGCGTCTCGCTGAATGCCCAGGCCACCACCATGACCCTGGGCGACGCGGTGTACCTGGGCCTGCGCAATAACCCGGCGATCCGCAGCGCCTACCTGCAACGGGTGGCGCAGAAGTTCGACCTGCGCGTGGCCGAAGACGTGTTCAACCCCAAGCTCACCCTCAACAGCTACTACCGCAGCACCCGCGGCTCCCAGGACAACGCGCGCAACGCCAACGTCGCGCCCACCAGCAGCCTGCTGGGTGAATACGGCACACGCTTGAGCATGGCCTGGACACAGCAGTTGAACAACGCCAACCGCGCCGGCCGCTACCGCAGCGACGGCCTGGACCTGGCGATCATCCAACCGCTGATGCGCGGCGCCGGCTGGGATGCCACCACCGCACCGCTGCGCCTGTCGCGCCTGGCCGAGCAGGCCAACCGCCTGAACCTCAAGGCTACCGTGGCGCAGACCATCAGCCAGATCATCGCCACCTACCGCGAGTTGCTGCGCGCCCAGGAACAACTGGTGATCGTGCAGGAAGCCCTCAAGCGCTCCACGACCTTGCTGGAGGTGAACAAGGCGCTGATCAGCGCCGGGCGCATGGCCGAGTTCGAGATCGTGCAGACCGAGGCCGATATCGCCACCCAGCAATTGGGCGTGGAAGAAGCCCGCAACCAACTCGACACCAGCCGCCTGGCGTTGCTGCGCCTGCTGGCCCTGGACCTGTCGACACCGGTGCGCGCCACCGAGGCCCTGGAAGCCAGCCCCATGGAGATCGACAAACGCCAGGCCTTCAACCTCGCGCAAAACCAGCAACCGGAATACCTCGCCGCGCTACTCGGCAGCCAGCAGGCCGACCTAAACCTGGTGATCGCCAAGGATTCCGGGCGCTGGCAGGTGGACCTGGTGGCCGGCGCCAACCAGATACGCGCCGCCACCGATAACGACGACGGCCATAACAATAACCGCACCTGGGACAGTTACGCCGGGGTGCAAGTGCAGATCCCCATTGGCGATATCAGCACGCGCCAGGCCGAAGTGCGCGCGCGGGTAAATGTGGAGGATCAGGAAATCCGCATCACCGACGCCCGCCAGGAACTGGAGCGCAACGTCAACAATGTGGTGCGTGACCTCGGCACCCGCTGGCGCCAATATGAAATATCCAAGCGTGCCGTGGAGTTGTCGCGGCGCAAGATCGAGATCGAGCGGGAAAAACTCAGCGCCGGGCGCTCCACCAACTTCCAGGTGCTGAGCTTCGAGACCGACCTGCGCAACGCCGAAAATGCCCAGCTCAATGCGCTGATCGCTTATTTGAACGCCCAGACCCAGCTCGATCTGACCCTGGGCATGACGCTGGAAAGTTGGGAAATCGCCCTCAATGACTACTAATAAAAAATTGCTGATGGCCGTTGCCTTGATCCTGTTGCTGGCCGGCGCGGCAGTCAGCCTGCTCAGCCAACGCGGCGGCGCCGAGCCAGCGAGCACGGCCGAGCAGTGGCTGGCCGTCAAGCCCGACCCGCTGGTGCACCAGATCGGCCTGGTGGGCAAGATCGAGCCGCAGACCACCGTCACCCTGACGGCACCGTTCGACGGCAATGTGCTGGCTAACCTGGTCGAACAAGGCCAGCGCGTCGAAGCCGGCCAGGTCCTGTTACGCATGGACCCAGCGACGCTTGAAGTGCAACTGCGCGACGCCCTCTCCGCGCAACTCAAGGCCCGGCGCACCGTGCAGGAAATGCAGGACTGGGGCAGCAGCCCCACCGTCAGCCGTGCCCGTCGCAGTTTACGCACCGCGGAAATGACCGCGGGCAACACCCAGCGCAAACTCACCGAGAGCGAAAACCTGTTCAAGCGCGGCATCATCCCGCGCAACGAACTGGATGACCTCAAGCAGCAGACTCAGCAGCAGCAACTGGACCTGGCGGCGGCGCGCAGTGAGCTGCAACAAGCCCTGAATCAAGGCCAGGGCGAATACCGGCAGATCGCAGAGATGGAGCTGACCAATGCCACAGTGAAGTACGAAGCCTTGCAAACACTGCTCGAAGGCAAGGAGGTCAAGGCGCCCTTCTCCGGCATCGTGGTACCGGCCCCCGGCAGCACCAACACGGCTCAAGGTGGCGGCAACAACAACGCGCCGGTGCAGGCCGGCAGCAAGGTCAGCCAGGGCCAGGTGCTGTTCGGCCTGGCCAATATCGAACAGTTGAAAATCGTCGCCAAGGTCTCAGAGATGGATATCAACCAGTTACGTCAGGGCCAGGCCGTAGAAGTGATGGGCGATGGCTTTGACGGCGAGCGGCTGACGGGTTCGGTCAGCGTGGTCAGCGGCTTGGCCATCGCCAGCGACAGCCAGGGCAGCGCGCAGTTTCCGGTGACCTTGTCGATCCCCAAGCTGACACCGCAACAGTTGCAGCGGGTGCGCCTGGGCATGAGTGCGCGCTTGACTATCGTCACCTACAACAATGACCAGGCGATCGTGATTCCCAGCCAGGCGATCCAGGCGGACATGACCGTGGCGTATCGGGCGGCGATGGATAAACCGGTAGAGCGAGTGAAGGTCACCACCGGGCAATCGACGCCGCAGGGGGTTGAGGTGTTTGGGCTGAAATCCGGCTTTGTGAAAATATCAAGATAAAAGCAGATCAAAATGTGGGAGCGGGCTTGCTCGCGAAGGCGGTGTGTCAGTCACTGCATCTGTTACTGCACGACCGCTTTCGCAGGCAAGCCAGCTCTCACATTCAGGGCTTTGTCAGCCTGGCGGCCAGTGCCTTGGCCTGCAGCGCCACATCGGTCACCGCCGTACTTTCCCACCACATCCCCCGCAACGGCGGCCCCATGGCGAACAGTCGCGGGCTGACCTGCCCATGGGCATCCAGCACCGCCCCCGTTGCATCCGCCGCGATCCCCAGCGCCAATGGCCCAGGCTGGACCAACCCGCGCTTGAGCAATTGCTGCGGCAAAGGCCGGGCCACCCGCCGCCAGTCGTATTCGATGCCGCTGGAATTGATCAGCGCAGCGCCCACAACCTGATTGATCATCTCTTCACCCCGGTAGCGCAGCGCAATGGCAACCCCCTCTTGCGACGGCACCAAGCCCTTGAACGACGCCGCATGAATCCGCAGCCGCCCTTCCCCCTGCAAGCGCTCCACCAATTGCGCACTCATTGGCGGCGAACGGTGATGGTGGCTTTCCCACCAGGGACGCACATGCCGCACAAACTGGCGTTTCTGAGCCTCAGTGGCCTGGCTCCACAGGCGTGCTATGTGCACACGCACCGTGTCCAGCGGTGCCTGCCAGTCGATGCCTTGCTCCAGCGCGAGCTGGCACTGGCGTCGCACCTCACGCAGCAATTGTCGGGGGCTGCTCAGGCGGTGGTCAGCGGCGAGGAAGTCGTTCCAGCTCGGCGGTTGCCGGCGTACATGGGGCAACAAGCCGTGGCGCGAAAAAACCTCGACAGGCCCGCGATGCCCGGCCTGTTCCAGGGAGACCACGGCATCGACCATGGTCAGGCCCGAGCCGATGATCAGCACCGTCGATTGGGGGGCCAATTGGGTCATTGCGCGTACATCCCAAGGATCCAGCGCAGCGGCGTTCAAACCTGTGGATTCGGTTTGCGGGGTGCGTGCCGCCGGGAACATGCCGGTGGCCAATACCGCACAGGCGCCGCGCAGTTGCTCGCCAGTATTGAGAGTCAATAACGCTGAGGTTGCATCGACTTGAAGGTCCACCGCTTCGGCGCGGATGTGCTCGACGATCGATGTGGACCGCGCCTTGGCTTGCGCCAAGCGCTGCTGGGCGTACAGGCCAAAAATCCCCCGCGGCGGGAACAGTTCGCTGATGAGCACATGCTGTTGATACGACTCGGGCCATCCCCCGGCGCTGAGGTAGTCGGTGAGCCACTGAGTGAGGTCGTCGGCATTGTCTGGGTCAACGCTCATGCGTGCGGCATTGCCGTTCAGCGTATGGCCCAATTCGACTGCGCTGTAGGCTTCGCCACGCCCCAGTTCAGCGCGAGGTTCGACTATCAGGATGCTCCGCGTGCCCGGTAGGCGCAGCAGTTGCACGGCCAGCATCGTACCGCTCAGGCCGCCACCGATGATCAGTACATCAGCATTGCGGGTTGATTGACTCATGCCGGTTCACCCCTGAGTGTTGTTCAAATCACCACATTTCGAACAAATCGCACCGCCGCGTCCCCAGCATTGCGATAAGCATGGGGCTGGTGGCTGGCGAACATAAAGAACTCTCCTGCTTCGATAACATTTTCCTGATCACCTATCACCAGCGTCAGGCTGCCCTCGAACACAAACAGCTGTTCGCTCCAGCCTTCCAGGTCAGGGTCTGGGCAATAGCGATCACCGGGCTCAAGCCGCCACTCCCATAATTCGACCTCACGCCGTGCCGTGGCCTTGGCCAGCAACACCGCCTTACTGCCGACAATCTCGCCCGCCCATGCCAACTCGTTGATACGGCTATGATCGCGCACATCCGGCGCCTGGATCAGGTCACTGAACGCCACGTCCAACGCTTCGGCGACACGGTCCAGGGTCGACAAGCTGACGTTCTTCTCCCCCGCTTCAATCGCCACCAACATGCGCCGGCTGACACCGGATTTTTCCGAGAGCGCGGTCTGGCTCAAGTCGGCGGCATGGCGCAGGCGACGAACGTTCTGGCTGACGTGCTGCAGGACCGAGGCCCGTTGCGGATTTTCTTTGTGCACTATATTGCTCAATAGGTAGGTGTGCGCAGTATACTGCCCAGCGTGCGGCGCATTGTGCGGTCCGTGCTTTCCCCTTGCAAGACCGAGCCGCCATGACCGCCCCGAACTCCCCTTCGCGTTTCAACCGTTTCAGTAAAGCCGAATGCATCCTGGTGGTGATCACCATGATCTGGGGCGGCACCTTTTTGCTGGTGCAGCACGCCATGGCCGTCAGCGGGCCAATGTTCTTTGTCGGCCTGCGCTTCGCGGCGGCGACGATTGTGGTGGGGCTCTTTTCCTTGCGCACCCTGCGCGACCTGACCCTGTTCGAACTAAAGGCAGGGGTGTTTATCGGTGTGGCAATCATGTTCGGCTATGGTTTGCAGACCATCGGCCTGCAAACCATCTTGAGCAGCCAGTCGGCGTTTATTACCGCCTTGTATGTACCCTTCGTGCCGCTGTTGCAGTGGCTGGTATTGGGCCGTCGCCCCGGGTTGATGCCCAGCATCGGCATCATGCTGGCGTTTGCCGGGTTGATGCTGTTGACCGGCCCGGCGGGGGCTTCGCTGAACTTCAGCCCAGGTGAAATCGCCACGCTGATCGGTGCAGTGGCAATAGCGGCCGAGATCATCCTGATCAGCGCATTTGCCGGCCAGGTGGATATTCGTCGGGTGACCGTGGTGCAACTGGCCACCGCCTCGGTGCTGTCGTTCATGATGGTGGTGCCCATGGGCGAGGCGTTGCCGGGCTTTTCCTGGCTGCTGCTGTTCAGTGCCGTGGGCCTGGGCTTGACCAGTGCGGTGATCCAGGTGGCGATGAACTGGGCCCAGCAAAGTGTGTCGCCAACCCGGGCAACGTTGATTTATGCCGGTGAGCCCGTGTGGGCAGGCGTTGTGGGGCGAATCGCCGGGGAGCGGTTCCCACCGATTGCGATGTTGGGGGCGGTGCTGATTGTGGTGGCGGTGATTGTGAGCGAGTTGAAGACCAAGGGGCAGAAGGCCGTTGAGTTGGCAGAGGCGTTGGAGGAGGAGCGGCAGGGATAGTTTGCGATCAACAGTAACCACGATGCGAAGCGAGCCGCTCTTGCTCTTGATCTGCTTTTGATCTCAGGCGCCCCGTCAAACCACGCTGGCCGGAATTCGACAGGGATTTGGGGGGTAAACCGGCAGGGATGCCGGTTTAGCCGCCCCGCGCCATGGATGGCGCGTGGCGGCGGCCCCCCAAATCACTGGCGGATTACGGGCACACCGAGCCTAAGCGAGGTGCCGAGTGGTGGGGCAAGAGCGTTTTGCTTACTTTTGCGCTGTTCAAAAGTGAGCCGCCGTCAGGGCGGAACCCTAAGTGGCTGTTACCTAAATAACGGATATGTACCCGGTCCAACTGTGTTGACTGTTAGGCCGCCTTCGCGAGCAAGCCCGCTCCCACAGTTTGACCGCGGGGTGCCAGGGAGATGGGTGTCGGCTGTCAGGCCGCCATCGCAGGCAAGCCAGCTCCCACAGTTGGATTGTGGGGTGTCAGGGAGATGGGTGGCGGTTGGCAGGCCGTCACGGGAGCAAGCTCCCTCGCCACAGGTACGGCCTCGCTGCAGATAACGGCGCCCACAGAGGTCAGCATTTCAATTCAAGGGCAGGTCCAAACAGTGCCAAATGGGAAGTTTCAGCCTACCTTGTAGGATCCTGCCACATCTTGGCGTTTGGTGATCGTGAAAGCGGCACGTATGATGCATCCCAAACTCCCGCAGATTAGAAGCCTATGTCCCTGATAGTTCTACTGCTTCTGCCTTTTATCGGCAGCTGTCTGGCGGCCTTGCTGCCGCATAACGCACGTAACACCGAATCCCTGTTGGCCGGCCTTGTGGCACTGGTCGGTACTATTCAAGTCGCCCTGCTCTACCCCCAGATCGCCCACGGTGGCGTGATCCGCGAAGAATTCATGTGGTTGCCCAGCCTTGGGCTGAACTTCGTGTTGCGCATGGATGGGTTCGCCTGGCTGTTCTCGATGCTGGTGCTGGGCATCGGCACGCTGGTGTCCCTGTATGCGCGCTACTACATGTCACCGGACGACCCGGTGCCGCGTTTCTTTGCTTTTTTCTTGGCGTTCATGGGCGCCATGCTGGGCCTGGTGATCTCCGGCAACCTGATCCAGATCGTATTCTTCTGGGAACTGACCAGCCTGTTCTCGTTCCTGCTGATCGGCTATTGGCACCACCGTGCCGATGCGCGCCGTGGTGCGTACATGGCGCTGATGGTCACCGGCGCAGGTGGCTTGTGCCTGTTGGCGGGGGTGATGCTGCTGGGGCATATCGTCGGCAGCTATGACCTGGACCAGGTGCTGGCGGCGGGCGATCAGATTCGCGCGCATTCGCTGTACCCGGTCATGCTCGCCCTGGTGCTGATCGGCGCCTTGAGCAAAAGCGCGCAATTCCCCTTTCATTTCTGGCTGCCCCACGCCATGGCGGCACCGACACCGGTTTCGGCCTACCTGCACTCGGCGACGATGGTGAAGGCCGGCGTGTTCCTGCTGGCCCGCCTGTGGCCATCGCTGTCCGGCAGCGAAGAATGGTTCTGGATCGTCGGCGGTGCCGGCGCCCTCACTCTCCTCCTCGGCGCTTACTGCGCCATGTTTCAAAACGATCTCAAGGGCCTGCTGGCCTATTCCACCATCAGCCACCTCGGGCTGATCACCCTGCTGCTGGGTCTTAACAGCCCACTGGCCGCTGTTGCCGCCGTCTTCCATATTCTCAACCACGCCACCTTCAAGGCTTCGCTGTTCATGGCCGCGGGCATCATCGACCACGAAAGCGGCACGCGGGATATCCGCAAGCTCAGTGGCCTGGTGCGCCTGATCCCGTTTACCGCGACCCTGGCGATGGTCGCCAGTGCGTCCATGGCCGGGGTGCCGTTGCTCAATGGCTTCCTGTCCAAAGAGATGTTCTTTGCCGAAACCGTGTTTATCTCGTCGACCCAATGGGTGGAAATCGCCCTGCCGCTGATCGCGACCATTGCCGGCACATTCAGCGTGGCCTATGCCCTGCGCTTTACCGTCGATGTGTTCTTCGGCCCGCCCGCCACCGACTTGCCGCACACGCCCCACGAGCCGCCGCGCTGGATGCGCGCACCGGTTGAGCTGTTGGTGTTCACCTGCCTGCTGGTGGGGATTTTCCCGGCCCAGGTGGTCGGCTCGATCCTTGCCGCGGCCGCCCTGCCGGTGGTGGGCGGTACCTTGCCCGAATATAGCCTGGCGATCTGGCACGGCTGGAATGCGCCGATGATCATGAGCCTGGTGGCGATGACCGGCGGCGTGGTGCTGTACCTGCTGCTGCGCAAGCAACTCAAGCGTGGCCGCTTCGAATACCCACCGCTGATCGGCTACTTCAACGGCAAGCGCGGTTTCGAGCGCTGCCTGGTGGTGATGATGCGCGGCGTGCGCCGCATCGAGAAACGCATCAGCACCAAGCGCCTGCAAACCCAGTTGTTCCTGTTGGTGCTGCTGGCAGTGATCGGCGCAATGATCCCGATGATCAACAGTGGCCTCAGCTGGGGCGACCGCCCGAAAATCCCGGGATCCATCGTCTTCGTCACCCTGTGGCTGCTGGCGATTGCCTGCGCACTGGGTGCCGCCTGGCAAGCCAAGTACCACCGGCTGGCGGCCCTGACCATGGTCAGCGTGTGCGGCCTGATGACCTGCGTCACCTTCGTATGGTTCTCGGCACCCGACCTGGCCCTCACCCAACTGGTGGTGGAAGTGGTCACCACCGTGCTGATCCTGCTGGGCCTGCGCTGGCTGCCACGGCGGATCGAAGAAGTCTCGCCACTGCCCAGTTCGCTGCGCAAGGCGCGTATCCGCCGCCTGCGTGACTTGCTGCTGTCCACCGCAGTCGGCGGCGGCATGGCGCTGTTGTCCTACGCGATGCTGACCCGCCAGACGCCCAACGATATCTCCTCGTTCTACTTAAGCCGTGCCCTGCCCGAAGGCGGCGGCAGCAATGTGGTGAATGTGATGCTGGTGGACTTCCGGGGCTTCGACACCCTGGGCGAAATCACTGTACTCGGCGCCGTGGCGTTGACGGTTTACGCCCTGCTGCGCCGCTTCCGCCCGTCCAAGGAAAGCATGGAGTTGCCGCCCCAACAGCGCCAACTGGCGCCGGACGTGGCGACCGATCTGGTCAACCCACGCCAGGCCAGCGACACCGCCCTGGGCTTTATGATGGTGCCGGCGGTGCTGGTGCGCCTGCTGCTGCCGATTGCGCTGGTGGTGTCGTTCTACCTGTTCATGCGTGGCCACAATCAACCGGGTGGTGGTTTCGTCGCCGGGCTCGTGATGTCGGTGGCGTTTATCCTGCAATACATGGTCGCCGGTACGCAGTGGGTCGAGGCGCAGATGAGCCTGCGGCCGATGCGCTGGATGGGCTTCGGCCTGCTGTCGGCGACCTTGACCGGGCTGGGTGCGCTGTTCGCCGGTTACCCGTTCCTCACCACACATACCTGGCATTTCAGCCTGCCGCTACTGGGGGACATCCATATCGCCAGTGCGCTGTTCTTTGACGTCGGCGTGTACGCCATGGTCGTGGGCTCGACCCTGTTGATGCTTACCGCCCTCGGCCACCAGTCGGTGCGCGCGCATAAACCGAGCAACCAGCCCAAAGTGGTTGCTGCAACCGAAGGAGCCGCCTGATGGAAGAAGTCATCGCAATAGCCATTGGGGTCCTGGCGGCCTCCGGCGTCTGGTTGATCCTGCGGCCTCGGACGTTCCAGGTGGTCATGGGTTTGTGCCTGCTGTCTTACGGCGTCAACCTGTTCATCTTCAGCATGGGCAGCCTGTTTATCGGCAAGGAGCCGATCATCAAGGACGGCGTGCCCCAAGACCTGCTCAACTACACCGACCCACTGCCCCAGGCCCTGGTGCTCACGGCCATCGTCATCAGCTTCGCCATGACCGCATTGTTCCTGGTGGTGCTGCTGGCATCCCGGGGCCTGACCGGCACTGACCATGTGGACGGCCGGGAGCCCAAGGAATGACGTGGATGAATCAACTGATCGTCGCGCCGATCCTGCTGCCGCTGCTCACCGCCGGGCTGATGCTGATGCTGGGCGAGAAACGCCGCCCGCTCAAAGCCCAGATCAATCTGTGCTCCAGCATCGTCGGCCTGGGCGTTGCCGTGCTGCTGTTGTACTGGACGCAACAGGGCGGCCCCGGCTCCATTGGCGTGTACTTGCCGGGCAACTGGCAGGTGCCGTTCGGCATCGTGCTGGTGGTGGACCAACTGTCGGCGATGATGCTGGTGCTTACCGGGGTGATCGGCGTCAGCGCGCTGCTGTTCGCCATGGCGCGCTGGGACCGTGCGGGCACCAGCTTCCATGCCCTGTTCCAGATCCAACTGATGGGGCTGTATGGCGCCTTCCTCACCGCGGACCTGTTCAACCTGTTCGTGTTCTTCGAGGTGCTGCTGGCGGCCTCTTACGGTTTGATGCTGCACGGTTCCGGCCGCGCGCGGGTGTCGTCGGGGCTGCATTACATTGCGATCAACCTGCTGGCGTCGTCGCTGTTCCTGATTGGCGCGGCGATGATCTACGGCGTCACCGGTACGCTGAATTTCGCCGACCTGGCGTTGAAGATCCCGCTGGTGCCGGAGGCCGATCGCGGCCTGTTGCATGCCGGTGCGGCGATCCTGGCGACGGCGTTCCTGGCCAAGGCCGGCATGTGGCCGCTGAACTTCTGGCTGGCGCCCGCCTACTCCTCGGCCAGCGCGCCGGTGGCGGCGATGTTCGCGATCATGACCAAGGTCGGCGTGTACACCGTGCTGCGCCTGTGGACCCTGCTGTTCTCCGGCCAGGCCGGCGCCTCGGCGCTGTTTGGCGGCGACTGGCTGGTGTACGGCGGCATGGCGACCATCATTTGCGCGGCACTGGCGATGGTGGCGGCGCAGCGCCTGGAGCGCATGGCCAGCCTGAGCATCCTCGTGTCGGCCGGGATCCTGCTGTCGGCGGTCGGGTTTGCCCAGCCGAGTCTGACCGCAGGAGCGTTGTTCTATCTGGTCAGCTCCACCCTGGCACTGAGTGCGCTGTTCCTGCTGGCTGAATTGATCGAACGCTCGCGCTCGGCCAACGACCTGCCACTGGATGAGGAGATCGATGCGCTGCCCAAAGCCATGGAATCCCTGCACCCGCGTCCCGGCGTGAACCTGGACGATGAGCAGAAAGCGGTGATCGGCCAGGTCATCCCCTGGACCATGGCCTTTCTCGGCTTGAGCTTTATCGCCTGTGCGCTGCTGATTATCGGCATGCCGCCGCTGTCCGGGTTTATCGGCAAGCTCAGCCTGTTGAGCGCGCTGATCAATCCACTGGGCCTGGGCAACGCCGTGGATGAGTCAATCCGCCCAGCGGCCTGGGGCCTGGTGGCGCTGCTGATTCTCTCTGGCCTGGCCTCGCTCATCGCTTTCGCCCGCCTCGGCATCCAGCGCTTCTGGACCCCGGAAGAACGCCCATCACCGCTGCTGCGCCGCTACGAATGTGTGCCGATCTTTCTGCTGCTGGGGTTGAGCATCGCGCTGACCTTCAAGGCCGAGGCGCTGATGCGCTACACCCAGGCCACCGCCGACAGCCTGAACAACCCGGAACACTACGTGATGGCAGTGCTCGCGACCCGGCCAGTGCCCAGCCCTGAAGCCAAGGCCGCCGCCCTGGAGGTGCAACCATGAAGCGTCTGTTCCCGGCTCCCTGGTTGTCGTTGGCGTTGTGGGTGTTGTGGCTGGTGCTGAACCTGTCGATCAGCCCCGGCAACCTGCTGCTGGGCGCACTGCTGGGCTTTCTTGCGCCGCTGATGATGGCGCCGTTGCGCCCGCTGCCGATCCGCATCCGCCGCCCTGGGGTGATCATCCGTCTGTTTTTCCGGGTCGGCCTCGACGTGATCATCTCCAACCTTCACGTGGCCTGGGGCGTACTCACCTGCGGCTCACGCCCACCGCGCTCGCGCTTTATCAAGATCCCCCTGGACCTGCGCGACGCCAACGGCCTGGCCGTGCTGGCGATGATCACCAGCGTGACCCCCGGCACCGTGTGGTCGGAACTGGCCCTGGACCGTAGCATCCTGCTGCTGCACGTCTTCGACCTGGATGACGAGGCCTCGTTTATCCAGCAATTCAAGCACGCCTACGAACGGCCCCTGATGGAGATCTTCGAATGAGCGCCCTGCTCGCCAATGCGATCCTGTTCAGCCTGTTCCTGTTCTCCCTGGCCATGGTGCTGACCCTGGTGCGCCTGTTCAAAGGCCCCTCGGCCCAGGACCGGGTACTGGCGCTGGACTACCTGTACATCCTGGCGATGCTGATGATGCTCACCCTGGGTATCCGCTATGCCAGTGACACTTACTTTGAAGCGGCGCTATTGATCGCGCTGTTCGGCTTCGTCGGCTCGTTCGCCCTGGCCAAATTCCTGCTGCGTGGCGAGGTGATTGAATGATGCCGTTATGGGTTGAAATTATCGTGGCGGCGTTGCTGCTGCTCAGCAGCCTGTTTGCCTTGATTGGCGCGATTGGCTTGCTGCGGATGAAAGAATTTTTCCAACGCATGCACCCGCCGGCACTCGCCTCGACGCTGGGGGCGTGGAGCGTGGCGTTGGCGTCGATCATCTACTTTTCAACGCTCAAATCCGGGCCGGTGTTGCACGGCTGGTTGATTCCGATTTTGCTCGCGATCACCGTGCCGGTCACCACACTGCTGTTGGCGCGAACCGCCCTGTTCCGCAAACGCATGGCCGGCGATGACGTCCCCGCCGAAGTCAGCAGCCGCCGCTGATTCATCAGGCGAACGCAGTAAAAATGTGGGAGCTGGCTTGCGATAGCCATAGGTATCTACACAACTTTGGTGCGACGCCGGACCTGTGGCGGGGGAGCTTGCTTCCGTGACGGCCTGACAGCCGGCGCCCATCTACCTGGCACCCCGCGATCAACCTGTGTGCGGGCTTGCTCGCGAAGACGGCCTGACAGCCTACCGGGATTTAGGATCAGACTGAGTACATATCCGTTATGTAGGTAACGGCCACCTAGGGTTCCGCTCTGACAGCGGCTCACTTTTGAAAAGCGCAAAAGTAAGCAAAACGCTCTTGCCCCACCACTCGGCACCTCGCCTAGGCTCGGTGTGCCCGTAATCCGCCAGTGATTTGGGGGGCCGCCGCCACGCGCCATCCATGGCGCGGGGCGGCTAAACCGGCATCCCTGCCGGTTTACCCCCCAAATCCCTGTCGAATTCCGGCCAGCGTGGTTTAACGGGGCGCCTGAGATCAAAAGCAGATCAAGATCAAGAGCGGCTCGCTTCGCATCGTGGTTACCGTTTGCTGTTGCAACCCACAGAGTTGTGTAGATACCTATGGCCATCGCAGGCAAGCCAGCTCCCACATTTGGTTTGGCGCCAGGCAATCGAGCGGATACGCGCCGCCCATTGCGCCAGCTCAGCATCATCGGCCCGCGCCACACAGGGAAGCGACCGCTCGATCAGTAAAACGGTTCTTGGTGGTAACCATTACCTCAGCTGGCACCCGATCCATCCAGGCATTGAGGTCCAGCCAGAAATTTCCGACAGCGTTTTAGGGTTGCCCCTCGGAAGATGCCTGCCTAATCTTCGGGGGTCGCTGCAAATTCAGCGACCGGGTTTCGCAGCTCGGTTAAACTCTAGACGCACAGCGTCCACCTCAAGATAGCGGGCGCTTTTTTATGCCTGATGTTATGGCGGCTGTGCGCGGGATACCTTCGGGTATGCCGGGAGCCTAGAGTCCCGGTCTGCGAACCTGCGTACAGCTGCCACCCCAATATCGTTTCGCAGCGAGGGGTGGTGACTCCAATACTCTAGGAGCTTCGCCATGATTAAAGACAGTCCTAATCCGCCTTCAGATTCAATCACGCTTCACACTGCTGCTCATCGAGCAATCAACCACTATCTGAACCCGTCTGAGAAACCAGAGCCGCCTGCTGAGGGCCATGGCTTGTTTACCGTGCGAGAAGGACTAGACGTCGAGACGCTGCTGGTCAACGCATCTGAGGATCTAGCGTCGGTTCATGCACTGGCAAGCCACTTGGCTTTTGAGATCGACGGCAATCCTCGCAGCGTCGCCCTGGGGATTTGTCGGATGCTGGAGGGGATCCAGTTAATGGTGGATAAAACACTAAGCCTCAAAGACCATCCAACCCACACATAAATCTGAAACCGAAGAGTTCGCAAAGTGGGCACGGTAAAAAATGTGGGAGCTGGCTTGCCTGCGATTGCAGCGGGTCAGCCAACATTTTCGGTAACTGACACTCCGTCATCGCGGGCAAGCCAGCTCCCACAGTGGATCGAATGAAACGTTAAACAGTGTGCAAAAAAACGCCCCGAACCAGTCGGGGCGTTTTTCATTCAGCGTGCAGCTTTCAACGATCAGTCAGCCAACCGCCACGTCGTCCCACCCTTGCCGTCTTCCAACACCACACCCATCGCGGTCAGTTGGTCGCGGATACGGTCGGATTCCGCCCAGTCCTTGTTAGCCCGAGCAGCCAAACGCGCCTGGATCAACGCATCCACTTGCGCGGCATCCACACGCCCTTCAGCGCCCGCTTGCAGGAAGTCATCGGCCTCCATCTGCAACACGCCCAACACGCTGGCCAGCTCTTTCAGGCGCGCCGCCAGGCCCGCCGCTGCGTCGATATCGGTCTCGCGCAAGCGGTTGATCTCGCGCACCATTTCAAACAGTACGGCGCAGGCTTCCGGGGTGCCGAAGTCGTCATTCATCACTTCGGTGAAGCGTGCCACGAAGGCTTCGCCGCCAGCCGGTGCAACCGCGGGCAGGCCTTTCAACGCGTGGTAGAAACGCTCCAGGGCACCCTTGGCGTCCTTGAGGTTGTCTTCGGAGTAGTTGATGGCGCTGCGGTAGTGGCTGGACACCAGCAGGTAGCGCACCACTTCCGGGTGGTACTTCTCCAGCACGTCGCGGATGGTGAAGAAGTTGTTCAAGGACTTGGACATCTTCTCGCCATTGATGCGGATCATGCCGCAGTGCATCCAGGCGTTGGCGTAGGTCTTGCCGGTGGCAGCTTCGCTCTGGGCGATTTCGTTTTCGTGGTGCGGGAACTCCAGGTCGCTGCCGCCGCCATGAATGTCGAAGGTCTCGCCCAGGCAGCAGGTGGACATCACCGAGCATTCGATGTGCCAGCCCGGACGCCCGGCGCCCCAGGGCGACTCCCAGCTCGGCTCGCCCGGCTTGGTGGCTTTCCACAGCACGAAGTCGAGCGGATCCTGCTTGGCTTCGTCAACTTCGATACGCGCGCCGATGCGCAGGTCTTCGATCTTCTTGCGCGACAGCTTGCCGTAGCCCATGAATTTGGCGACGCGGTAGTACACATCGCCATTGCCTGGGGCGTAGGCGTAGCCCTTGTCGATCAAGGTCTGGATCATCGCGTGCATGCCCGGGATGTGGTCAGTAGCACGCGGTTCCATGTCCGGCTTGAGGATGTTGAGGCGCGCCTCGTCCTCGTGCATGGCGGCGATCATGCGCTCGGTCAGCGCGTCAAACGACTCGCCGTTCTCGTTGGCACGGTTGATGATCTTGTCGTCGATGTCGGTGATGTTGCGCACGTACGTCAAGTCATAGCCGCTGAAACGCAACCAGCGGGTCACCAGGTCGAAGGCAACCATGCTGCGGCCGTGGCCGATGTGGCAGTAGTCGTACACGGTCATACCGCACACGTACATGCGCACCTTGTTGCCATCCAGCGGCTTGAAGACTTCTTTGGTCTTGCTGAGCGTGTTGTAAATCGTTAGCACGATGTTTCCCTTAAATCACTGGCCCCACGAATCTCGCAAGGTCACGGTACGGTTGAATACCGGAGCACCAGGTTTCGAGTCCTTGATATCCGCGCAGAAGTAGCCTTCGCGCTCGAACTGGAAACGGTCTTCCGGCTGTGCGTCGCCAAGCGATGGCTCGGCACGACAACCAGTGAGTACTTGCAGAGAGTCAGGGTTGATGTTGTCGAGGAAACTGGCGCTGTCTTCTGCCTTCTCAGGGTTCGGCGAGCGGAACAGACGATCGTACAGGCGCACTTCGCACTCGATGCTGGCAGCGGCCGGTACCCAGTGGACCACGCCCTTGACCTTGCGGCCTTCAGGGTTCTTGCCCAGGGTGTCCGGGTCGTACGAGCAACGCAGCTCGACGATGTTGCCATCGGCGTCCTTGATCGCTTCGTCCGCACGGATCACGTAGCTGCCGCGCAGGCGCACTTCGCCGTTCGGCTCCAGGCGCTTGTAGCCTTTTGGCGGCTCTTCCATGAAGTCGTCACGGTCGATGTAGATTTCGCGGGCGAACGGCAATTTGCGCACGCCCAGCTCTTCTTTCTGCGGGTGACGCGGCAGTTCGAGGTTCTCGACCTGGCCTTCCGGATAGTTGGTGATCACGACCTTCAACGGACGCAGCACGCACATGGCGCGCGGCGCGTTGGCATCCAGGTCCTGGCGGATGCTGAATTCCAGCATGCCGAAATCGACCACACCGTCGGAACGGTTGGTGCCAACCATATCGCAGAAGTTGCGGATCGACGCCGGGGTGTAGCCACGGCGGCGGAAGCCCGACAGCGTGGACATGCGCGGGTCGTCCCAGCCATGCACGTGCTTTTCATCCACCAGTTGCTTGAGCTTGCGCTTGCTGGTGATGGTGTAGTTCAGGTTCAGGCGGCTGAACTCGTACTGACGCGGGTGCGCCGGCACCGGCAGGCTGTCCAGGAACCACTCGTACAGCGGGCGATGGCTCTCGAACTCCAGGGTGCAGATGGAGTGGGTGATGCCTTCGATGGCGTCCGACTGACCGTGGGTAAAGTCGTAGTTGGGGTAGATGCACCACTTGTCACCGGTCTGGTGGTGGTGGGCATGGCGGATGCGGTACATGATCGGGTCGCGCAGGTTCATGTTCGGCGAGGCCATGTCGATCTTGGCGCGCAGCACGCGGGCGCCGTCCGGGAATTCGCCGGCACGCATACGGTTGAACCAGTCCAGGTTCTCCTCCACCGAACGGTCGCGGAACGGGCTGTTCTTGCCCGGCTCGGTCAGGGTGCCACGGTACTCCTTGGCCTGCTCCGGGGTCAGGTCGTCCACATAGGCCTTGCCGGCCTTGATCAGCTCGACAGCCCAGTCGAACAACTGGTCGAAATACTTGGAGGCATAGCGCACTTCACCGGACCATTCAAAGCCCAGCCACTTGATGTCGCTTTCGATGGCGTCGATGTATTCCTGGTCTTCCTTGGCCGGGTTGGTGTCGTCGAAACGCAGGTGCGTGACGCCACCGAACTCCTGGGCCAGGCCGAAGTTCACACAGATCGACTTGGCGTGGCCGATGTGCAGGTAGCCGTTGGGCTCAGGTGGGAAACGGGTGACGATCTGCGTGTGCTTGCCCGAATCCAGGTCCGCCTGGATGATCGGGCGCAGGAAATTGACCGGGACGGCAGGTCCGGCCTTGGTATTCGAGGTAGGGTCGACAGTGGGCTTGCTCATAGGATCCTTGAACAGACAGGTGCGTGGCCAGGTGGGGCCAGATAAAACAAAGGGCTCATAATAGCCGAAGCAGTCAAGACACATACAGAGCGCGGCCAATTAATTGCCCGGGCGGTAAAAAACCACCTCGAAATTCCCGCAGGGCAGGCTAAACTGCGCGCCTTGGCCGTCGTTTAGCCAGACAGGTAAGGTGCCCAGGCGCCCACACCCACGAATTCCCTGAAAAGAGTAGCGAACATGACTCAAGTCAAACTGACCACCAACCACGGTGACATCGTCATCGAGCTGAACGCCGAGAAAGCGCCGATCACCGTCGCCAACTTCATCGAATACGTCAAAGCCGGCCACTACGAAAACACCGTTTTCCACCGTGTCATCGGCAACTTCATGATCCAGGGCGGCGGTTTCGAGCCTGGCATGAAAGAAAAGAAAGACAAGCGTCCAAGCATCCAGAACGAAGCAGACAACGGCCTTTCCAACGACAAGTACACCGTCGCCATGGCCCGTACCATGGAGCCGCATTCGGCCTCCGCGCAGTTCTTCATCAACGTCGCCGACAACGCCTTCCTGAACCACAGCGGCAAGAACGTGCAGGGTTGGGGCTACGCAGTGTTCGGTAAAGTCACCGCAGGCACCGACGTTGTCGACAAGATCAAAGGCGTATCGACCACTTCCAAGGCCGGTCACCAGGACGTTCCAGCCGAAGACGTGATCGTCGAGAAAGCCGAGATCATCGAAGCGTGATATTGCTGATTTCAGACTTGCATCTGGAAGAGGAGCGCCCGGACATCACCCGGGCGTTTCTGGATCTGCTCCACGGCCGCGCCCGTGGCGCCCAGGCGTTGTACATTCTGGGGGACTTCTTCGAAGCCTGGATTGGCGACGATGGCATGACCCCCTTCCAGCGTTCCATCTGCGCGGCTCTACGCGAGCTGAGCGACAGCGGCACCCCGATTTTTATCATGCACGGCAACCGCGATTTCCTGATCGGCAAGGCGTTCTGCAAAGCGGCAGGCGCCACCTTGCTCAAGGACCCGACGGTCGTGCAGTTGTATGGCGAGCCTGTGCTGTTGATGCACGGCGACAGCCTCTGCACCCGCGACCTCGGCTATATGAAGCTGCGGCGCATCCTGCGCAACCCGATTGTGCTGTTTATCCTGCGCCACCTGCCTTTGGGCACCCGCCACAAACTGGCGCGCAAGTTGCGCAGTGAGAGCAGCGCCCAGGTGCGCATGAAGGCCAATGACATTGTCGATGTCACGCCTGAAGAAGTGCCCCGGGTGATGCAGCAGTTTGGCGTGCGCACCCTGGTCCACGGCCATACCCACCGCCCCGCCATCCATAAGTTGCAGATCGGCGACCAGGCGGCCAAGCGCATTGTGCTGGGGGACTGGGACAAGCAAGGCTGGGCGTTGCAGGTGGATGAGCAAGGGTTTCAGCTGGCGGCGTTTGACTTCGTCAACCCGCAGTTGGCGCTGCCTGGCGCCTGATCAAGCACAACACCGGTCAATGTGAACAGAGATCCAACTGTGGGAGCGGGCTTGCTCGCGAATGCTGAGTGTCAGTCGATATGGCTGTGACTGATACACCGCATTCGCGAGCAAGCCCGCTCCCACACTTTTGACTGAGTACACCCTCAAGTCAGTGCCCCGACGCCGCCGGCCCGGCCTTTGCCGTAAACGGCGGTTTGGCCAGCCACACCAGCAACATCAAGCCCATGAACATCCACCCCAGCAACGTGAAGTAATCCACGGTGGACATCATGTACGCCTGGCTGGTGAGAATCTGGTCCAGTTGGGTATAGGCCTTCTGCCCTGCCCCACCCAGCGCCTGCAACGCATCGCGGGTGGTCGAGTCGTAGACGGTCATGTTCTCGCTCATGTAGGCATGGTGCTGGTCGGCCCGGCGGATCCAGATCCAGGTGGTCAGCGAGGCCGCAAAGCTGCCGCCCAAGGTACGCAGGAAGGTCGCCAGCCCAGCGCCGTCAGCAATCTGGTGCGGCGGCAGGTCGGACATCAGGATGCTCAAGGTCGGCATGAAGAACAGCGCCACGCCGATGCCCATGAACAGTTGCACCATGGCGATGTGGGTAAAGTCCACTTCGTTGGTGAAACCGGCGCGCATAAAGCAGCTCAAGCCAATCGCCAGAAACGCCAGGCCCGCTAGCAGGCGCAGGTCGAACTTGTGCGCGTACTTGCCCACGAACGGCGACATCAGCACCGGCAAAATGCCGATGGGCGCCACCGCCAGCCCGGCCCAAGTGGCGGTGTAGCCCATCTGGGTTTGCAGCCACTGCGGCAGGATCAGGTTGATGCCGAAAAAGCCCGCGTAACCGAGGATCAACACAATGGTGCCGATCCGGAAGTTACGGTGCGCGAACAGCCGCAGGTTGACCACCGGGTGCTTGTCGGTCATCTCCCAGATCACGAACACCGCCAGGGCGATCACCGAAATGGCCGCACCAATGATGATGAAGTTGGACTCGAACCAGTCCAGGTCATTGCCCTTGTCGAGGATGATCTGCAAGGCGCCAACCCCGACGATCAGGCTCAGCAGCCCTACGTAGTCCATCGGCTGGTAGCTGGTGACCACCGGGCGTTTTTTCAGCTGCGCACGCACCACCATCACCGCGAAGATCCCGATGGGCACGTTGATGAAAAAGATCCACGGCCAGCTGTAGCTATCGGTGATCCAACCACCGAGGATGGGACCTGCAATCGGCGCTACCACCGTGACCATCGCCAATAACGCCAAGGCCATGCCGCGCTTGGCGGGTGGATAGACCGCAATCAACAGCGTCTGCGTCATCGGGTACAACGGCCCGGCGACCAAGCCTTGCAGTACGCGAAAGCCGATCAACTCAGGCATCGAGGTGGAAATACCGCACAAGAACGACGCCAGCACAAACAGCAGGGTCGCCCACAAAAACAGCTTCACCTCGCCAAAGCGCCGGCTCAACCAACCGGTGAGCGGCAAGGCGATGGCGTTGCTCACCGCAAACGAAGTGATCACCCAGGTGCCCTGCTCCGAACTCACCCCCAGGTTGCCGGAGATAGTCGGCAACGCCACGTTGGCGATGGTGGTGTCGAGCACCTGCATAAAGGTCGCCAGCGACAGGCCAATGGTGGCCATCAACAGGCTGGGTGGCGTGAACGAGGCGTTATTGCTCATCAGCGTTGCGCAGCCTTGGGAGCGGCGACGCTGTTGTCATGGATCAACTGGTTGATCATGGCATCGGCTTCGGCCAATTGGCGGTCATACACGTTGGTGGTGAACGAGGCTTTTTGCGGCGCCTGTTGCGCCAGCACCGGGCCGCTCTGGTCGTGCAGGTCGACGTTGACCACGGTGCTCAAGCCCACGCGCAGCGGGTGCTTGGCCAACTCTTCAGCGTTGATATGGATGCGCACCGGCACCCGCTGCACGATCTTGATCCAGTTGCCGGTGGCGTTCTGTGCAGGCAGCAAGGCGAACGCGCTGCCGGTGCCGGCGCCGAGGCTGTCGACGGTGCCGCTGTACTTCACGTCGCTACCGTAGATGTCCGACTCGATATCCACCGGCTGGCCGATGCGCATATCCCGCAGTTGGGTTTCCTTGAAGTTGGCATCGATCCACAGCTGGTCCAGCGGGATCACCGCCATCAACGCGGTGCCCGGCTGGACGCGCTGGCCCAGTTGCACGGTGCGCTTGGCCACATAGCCGGTGACCGGCGCGATCAAGGTGCTGCGCGCATTGGTCAGGTACGCCTGGCGCAGTTGCGCGGCGGCGGCTTGCACATCGGGGTGGGACGAAATCACCGTGTCATCCACCAGGGCATTGGTGGTTTTCAGTTGTTGCTCAAGGTTGGTCAAGGCGTTCTTGGCGGCGGTCAGGCTGTCGCGAGCGTGAGACAGTTCTTCCTGGGAAATCGCGCCACCCTGGGCCAGGGTCTTACGGCGGTTGTAGTTGTCCTGGGCGGTCTGCACATCGGCTTTCTGCGCATTGACCTGGGCTTTCATACCATCGACGTTGCTGTACAAACCGCGCACTTGGCGTACGGTGCGGGCCAGGTTGGCCTGGGCACTTTGCAGGCCGACGGCGGCGTCGTTGGGGTCGAAGTTGATCAGCACCTGGCCTTCGTGCACCAGGTCGCCATCGTCAGCGCCAATGCTGACCACGGTGCCGGTGACCAGCGGGGTGATCTCCACCACGTTGCCGTTCACATAGGCGTCATCGGTGCTTTCATTGAAGCGCCCGTAGAATTCATACCAGGCCCATACGCCCACCACACTCAGGATGACGATCAGCGCCAGGCCGATCAGCATCACTTTGCGTTTGCGCGGGTTGGTGTCGTTGGGTTGTTCGGTTGCGTTGTTGCTGTCGGCAGTGGCCATGACAAATACCTCAAATTATTCCGTGCGTGTAGCTGGGGTGGTCGCGGCCACGCTGTTGGCGTGATACCCGCCACCCAGGGCCTGCATCAATTGAATCGACAGGTCGATCTGCGCCGCATTCAGGGTGGCCAGCTGACGCTGGGCCTGCAGCAATTGCTGCTCGATGCTGAGCACATCCAGGTAGTTACCGATGCCTGAGCTGTAGCGTTGCACCCCGGTGTCGTAGGACTGCTGCGCGATATCGGCGGCGTGTTGCTGGGCCTGGATCTGCCGCCCGGTGTCGCGCAGTTGCGAGAGGGTGGAGCCGATATCACCCAAGGCTTGCACCAGGGTTTTGTTGTACTGGGCCACGGCCAGGTCGTAGTCGGCGTCGCGGGCATCAAGGTCGGCGCGCAGACGGCCGCCGTCAAAGATCGGCAGCGAGATCGTCGGCGCAATGTTGAAGAAGCGGCTGGCCGAACCGAACATCGCATCGCCCAGCAACGACTCGGCACCTGCGCTCGCGCTCAGGTTGAGGTTGGGGTAGAAGCGGGTCTTGCTGGCATCGATGTTCTTGCTCGCGGCCTCTACGCGCCAGCGTGCGGCGACCAGGTCCGGGCGACGGCCGAGCAGCTCGGCAGGCAACACCGCCGGCACGGCCACGGCGCTGGGTTTGAGCACCGCTGGGCGAGCCAACTCGTCACCGCGGTCCGGGCCTTTACCCAGCAATACCGCGAGGGCGATCTTGGCGCTTTGCAGTTGTTTTTCCGCGTCAATCAGTTGCGACTGAGAACTGGCTTCCAGACTCTCGGTCTGCTGGAACTGGTATTCGCTGTCGATACCGGAACTCAGGCGACGCTTGCTCAGGTCGAGCATCTGGCGGGTGCGCTTGAGGTCATCGACGGCCAGGTCGCGCACGATATGGGCCTGGCCCAGGTCGCTGTAGGCCTTGGCCACGTTGGCGGCCAGGGTCAGGCGCGCAGCCTGCTGATCGACTTCGGCAGCACGGGCCTCGCCCAACGCGGCTTCCCAGGCGGCGCGCTGGCCGCCCCAGAGGTCGAAGTTGTAATTGAAGCTGGCTCCGATGTTGCGCACCGTCGAATAGGCATCGCCCTGCCCGCGTGGGTCCTGGTCCTTGGCCAGGCGCGAACGGCTCACGCCGGCGCTGGCATCCAGGGTCGGCATGCGCGCCGCGTTGGCGGCATAGGCGGCGGCTTCGGCTTGGTGGGCGCGGGCATCGGCGACTTGCATGTCGGGGCTGTTCTGCAGAGCTTCCTGGATCAGGCCGTCAAGCTGTGGGTCGCCCAGGCTTTTCCACCAGTCAGCGGCCGGCCAGGCGGCGCTCGACAGCGTCACGCCGCTGAGGGATTTGCCGGTGTGCAGAGTATTGGCGTCGAGGCGCTGGCCCTGGGTGTCGAGGCCGCTGTAATTGGCGCAACCGGCCAACGTCATCGCCGCCAGCACCAGGCTGAATGCGCGTGTGTTCATGATCGACCTACCCGCTGGATCGTGATGGGGTCACCCGCAGCGATCAGCATTTTCTTCAGGATCCGCTCCAGGGTTTCCAGCTCGCCCGGCTCAAGCACGCCGGCCAACTGGTTGAGGGCCTTGGCGCCAATGTGCGGCAGCATGTCCGCCAGGCGCTGGCCCTCGGCGGTCAGCACCAACTGCACCTGGCGCCGGTCCAGCTCGGAACGCTTGCGGCTGAGCAGGTCTTTTTGCTCCAGCCGGTCGAGCATCCGCGTCATCGAACCGCTGTCCAGGGACAGGTTGCGGCACAGCTCCGCCGGGGTGTCGACGCCGAACTGGGCCATGATGATCAACACCTTGAACTGCGCGGCGGTGATGCCGTGGGGTTCCATATGGGTGTCGATGATGCGGTCCTTGAGAATCGCGGCGCGGCCCAGCAAGAGGCCGAGGTGGCAGTTGTGGAAGTTGTCAGGGGTGAAGTGAGGCATCGAAAGTCACCTTATTACTGCCTAGGCAGTGAATGTGTGACGAGATGTTACTGCTTAGGCAGCGAATGTCAAATGGAATAATTAGGTTGCTTGGTAGTTGAGTAACTTAGAGCCTTGGACAGCAATCAAATCAGCGAGAGTCCAGTTAAGGCTTTTTGTAGGAGCGAGCTTGCTCGCGAAAAAACTCACGGGCACCGCGTGCATTCAGGATGCACGCGTTATCGTTGACGTTTTTCGCGAGCAAGCTCGCTCCTACATTTTTTGATCGGGCAAGGTTTAGAAATCGCGCTTGTAGAAGATATCCAGGGAACTCGCTACGCCCGTGGCCACTTCCAAGTACACCTTCTTGCTCAGCAGGTAGCGCAAGGCAATGGTGTTAGCCGGTTCGAACACCCCTACCCCATAACGCAAGCTGAGCTTCTCGTTGATCTTGCCGCTGGCCACCACGGCGGTGCTGTTACCCGTACCCTGGGTGTCCAGATCAAAATCCTGAATCCCCAGCTTATTGGCGATATCCGTGGTCACCCCGGCGCTGCCCATCAAGCCCAGGCCCAGGGCGGCTTCGGCGAGCATGTTGTTGTCTTCGCCGGTGTTGGTGCGCGAACGGCCCAGTACCAGGTATGACAGCGCATCTTCCTGGGCCATGGTCGGCTCGGAGAAGATCTGCGTGGTGGGCTGTTCGGCGCTGCCGCTCAGGCGTATACCGGCGGTCACGGTGCGGGACGGTTCGACCACCACGCGCACGGCTTCGATGTCCAGGAAGGGTTGGTCCAGCGGCCCGGCAAACAGCAGCCGTGCACGCCGCACGTTGAGGCGCTGACCGTAGGCGCGGTAGCGGCCGTCGTTGAGCCACAGCTCGCCGCGGGTGTCCATGTTGTCGCCGATGTGCACATGGCCCTGGACCTTGGCGGTGAGGCCGAAGCCGGCGAAGTTGAGCTGGTCTTCGCCTACCTCCACGTCGATATCCATGGCCATGGCCATCGGCGGTTTGCCCTCTTCGGTCTGGCTGCCGATGATCACGGTGTCGTCGGAGACCTTGACCGTCGAAGGCGGCAGTTCGCGCACGGTGATGTCGCCACGAGGGATGTGGACTTTGCCGGCAATCGCCAGTTTGTCGTCCTTGAGGCTGATCTTCAGGTCCGGCGCCACTTCCAGCTTGGCGTAGGGTTCCACGGTGACCGGCAGTTGCGAGCCTTTGAGGCTGAGGTCAACCACCAGGGCGCGGCCCCAGTCGATCTGCCCCGTGAGGCTGCCCTGCCCGGCCTTGCCGCTGTGCCAGCCGCCGTTGAGCTGCACGCTTTCGCCGGCGATCTGCGCCTGCAGGTTCAGGCCCTCGAGGCTGATGGGCAACTCCGGCCCGGAGACTTCGCCGCCCACCAGGTTCAGGTTGCCGTTGACCAAAGGCGCAAGCAAGCCGCCGGAGATGCGGCCATTGCCGTTGAGCTTGCCGGTAAGTTTTTCCACCATCGGCACAAAGGGCCGCGCGACGGAGAGGTCCAGGCCGGCGAGGCTGAAGGTGCCAGTGATCGGTTTGTTGTTCGGCAGCGGGTTGATCTGCGCCTGCAACAATAGTTCGCCAAGCTTGCCGCCACGGAAATTCAGCTGAGTGTCGATGCGCTTGGGGTTAAGGGTGGTTTCCAGTTTCAGGGTGTCGTAGGGGAAATCCAGCCACTGGCCTTTGTCGCGCACGCGCAGGGTGCCGCCACTGGCGTCCACCGCGACCACGCCTTTAGGGCCGCTTTGCGGTAGGTCGAGTTGCACATCGGCGTTGAGCCTGCCCTGCCAGGCGAAGTCTTTGGGCAAGAACGCCGCGAGGCTGTCGAGGGGGAATTGCTTGAGGTGGTAGCGCAGCTTCGGCTCGGGCATCAGGCGCTGGTCTTCGCCACACAGGCTGGCGCCGCCGGAGACCCAACAATGTGCGCCAAAGGTCAGCTTGCCATCGGCCAGGCGTTCGATCTTCGCAGGGGCTTGCAGCCGCCAGTCCTGGCCACCGGCTTGCACGTCGCCACTGGCCAGGCGCCCGCGCCAGTTGCCTTTGTCGAGGTTGCCGTCCAGGGCCAGGGCCAGTTTGACCAGCGGGCCGGTCAGGGCCAGTTGGACCTTCTGGTTCTTGATATCGCCCTGGGCGCTGGCGGTGAGGTTGCCAACTTGCGTCTCGCCGCTTTGAATGCCGTTGGCCTTGAGGTCGAGCTTGGCGCGTTGGGCGCTATCGAGGTTGGCGTCCAGGTTGAGGCTTTGCAGGCGGTTGTCGGCAAAGGCCAGTTGCTGGCCCTTGAGGTCGAGCTTGCCTTGAGGGGCTTTCAAGGTGCCGGCCACCTCGACACGCCCGTTGACTTGCCCGCGCAGTTGCGGCCAGAGCTGGGCCAAGCGTGCCAGCTTGATGTCGATCTGCCCGGCCAGGCGCTGTTGCAGGCTGCCGCTGCCGTTGATGCGGTTATCGCCCAGGCGGATGTCCAGGTTGGCGAGGGTCCATTGTTCGCCGGCGCCTTCGGCCTTGGCCGCGAGCACGGCGGTTTGGCCACGCAGGCGGCCCTTGAGGTCCAGGTCGGCGTTGAGCTTGAGCTGTTCATTTTTGAACTCGCCTTTGCTGCGCAGCGGTCCGGCCAGGGTGCCGGGCAACTCGGCGACCCAGTAGGCCGGGTTCAGCGCCGACAGATCCAGCGCGGTGTCCCAGGCAATGCCGTCGGCAAATTGCAGGTTCAGGTGGCCTTCGGCCTTGCCCTGGCCGGCGCTCAGCTTCAGCTCAGGCAGGAAGACTTGCTTGAGGTCGCCACTAAAGGGGGTGACCACATTGAACTTGCCTGCCGGGCCGTCGAGGTCGGCCTTGAGATTGCCCAGGTAGTTGCCGTCCTTATAGGAGACTTCACCGTTGAAGGTGTGCAAGGCCACTTGTGGTTCGTCGATGACCGGATAGAGGCGATGCCAGGGGAAGTCCAGCCAGTCGATCTTGGCGTCAGCACTGAAGCCTTGCTGCCAGTCCAGGTTGGCACTGAGCTTGAGGCTTTGCTTGTCGCCAGCCGTCAGGTCGAGGCTAGCGATCTGCGCGCCCTTGGCGTCAACCTTGCCCTTGAGCAGTAAATCCACCGGGCCTTTTTCGGCCGGGAGCACGGCCTTGCCCAGCAACTGGTAGCCACTGTTCAGGTCGCCTTTGGCACTCAGGTCCAGTTGGTTGAGTTGCAAGGTATCGGGCAGGTCCGCGCTGGGTTTGAAAGATTCGGAGGTGATGTGCAACTGCGCCGGCAGGTGTTCCACCAGGGGTTGCAGCTCGCCAGTGAGCTTGGCCGGCAGGTAGCCACTGCTGTCGGCGTCGAGCTTGAGGGTTTTGAGCAGGTCGCCGTCGAGCTTGAGCGCGACCGTCCAGGGGGCGCCGCCTGGGGCGTAGGGCAAGCTCAGGTTGCCGGTAGCATTCAGCGGCCAGTCGCCGGTAGGTTGCAGCAGGCCCGCGAGGTCCAGCACCAGATCGTCGCGCTGCAGGTGCACCGAGTCGATCTGCAAGCCGGCGGCGGTCCAGTGTGCGGCCAATTGCAGGCCCTTGAGTTCTTCGCTGCCGTTGAACAACAGGCTGCCGATGCGCACATCGCCCAACTGCAGGGCAACCGGCAGCTTCAGGTCGGGCAGTTGAATCGGCCCGCTGTCGCTCTCTTCGGCACTGGGGGCGAATGCCAGGCTGACCTGTTCCACCTCCAGTCGGTTGATGCACAGGGTCATGCGCAGCAGGCAGCCGGGCGACCAGTCAAACGTCGGTGCATTCAGCTCGACGCGGCTGCCATCCTGCTGCCACAGCAGATGATCGGCGCTCCATTGCCCGCCCAGACGCCCCTGGAAATTTTCCACGCTCAAACCTGGCACCTGGCCCAGGGCCCAGCGACTGCCCGCCTGGGTGCAGAGCACCGACCACAGCGCCACTAACAGCAAGGCGAGGATGGCGACCAGCGCCAGCCCCGCTATTTTCAAACCACGCATCACAGCTCAGGCCCCATGGAAAAGTGCAAGCGAACGCCGCCCGGTTCTTCGAGGGCATGGGCCAGGTCGAGGCGAATCGGCCCCACCGGCGACACCCAGCGCACGCCGACGCCCACACCGGTTTTCAGGCTGGGCAAGTCCAGGTTGTTGAACGAGTTGCCCTGGTCGATGAAGGTCGCGATACGCCATTTATCGGTGATGGAATATTGATACTCAGCGCTCAATGCCACCATGTAGCGGCCACCGATACGGTCGCCGCGATCGTTCTCGGGCGACAGCGTCTGGTACTCGTAGCCGCGCACGCTCTGGTCGCCACCGGCAAAGAAGCGCAAGGAAGGCGGCACGGATTTGTAGCCATTGGTGGCACTGCCACCAAACTGCGCACGGCCCAGGAAGCGGTGGTTATCCCACAAAGTGGTCAGGCCCTTGATGGTCGCCGTGCCGTAAAGCAGGTTGGTGTCGGACCCCAAGCCCTCTTTGGCGACCTTGGTGTCGAACATCAGGCGGTAGCCATGGTGCGGGTCGATGCGGTTGTCACTGCGCAGGTAGGAATAACTCACGCCGGGCATCAGCAGGTTACTCAGGCCCGAGTCATTGCCCAGGCGATATTCTTCGCGCTGGTACTTGAGGGAGATCACCCGCGTCCAGCCACTGGGCAGCTTGCTGTGCCATTCGGGGCCGATGGTGAGCAGCTTGCTCAAGGTATCGGTGTTGGCGATCTCTTCATTCTGGTAGCCGCCGGCAAAGCGCAGTTTGTCGGTGAGCGGCGGGTCGAGCGGGATGTCGTACCACAGCCCGACGTTCTGCCGCGGCGCCGACAGTTCGGCTTCCCAGCCATAACTGTGGCCCTGGGGGTTAACCCAATGGCGCGTCCAGTTGGCTTTGCCCCGTGGGCCGACGTCGGTGGAGTAACCCAGGCCCAGGCCCATGGTGCGCGGCTTGCGGGTGTCCAGTTGCACCGCCACCGGGATCACGTCATCGGTGGCGGCGGTGGGGCTGGCATCCACGCGCACGCCTTCAAAAAAGCCGCTGGCTTGCAGGTTCTGGTTGAGTTCGGCGACCAGTTCAGAGTCATAGGGCGTGCCGGGCTTGAACGGCACCATGCGCTGCAACAGCTCTTCATCAAAGGGCGTGTCGCCGGTGAAGCTGACCTTGCCCATGCTGTAGCGCGGGCCGCTGTCATAAATAAGTTCGATGTCGGCCACGCCCGCTTGAGGGTCCACGGCAAGTTTCTGGCTGGTGAAGCGCCCACTGAAAAAGCCGTAGCGCGAGGCCTGGTTCTGGATCAGGCGCTTGGCGTCTTCGTAATGGCCGTGGTTGAGCACGGCGCCGGGCTTGAGGTCGTCGCTGGCGGGCACGCGAAAGGCCTTGAGGTTCGCAGCCGGGCCATCGACTCGCAGGGTCACGTTGCGCAAATGCACCGGTTCGCCGGGGTCGATGGTGAGGGTCAGGCGCGGGTTCTTGCCGCCCTTCACATCGCTGGCGATCTGTGGCTGATAGTAGCCCAGGGCCTGCGCGGCTTTACGCGCCTGCTCCTCGGCGCCACGGCTGAACCGCAGCAAGGCTTCTTCATCACGATCGCCCACCCCGCCGATATAGCCTTCGATGTTGGCTTTCAGCGCGTCGTTTGAGGGTTTGATCCGCACGTCCAGTTCGCTTTGCGCCAAGGCGCCGCAGCTTGTGAACAGCAGAATCAAGCCGCTGGTAAATCTTCCTGGAAACTTCATAGGCGCGGATGCTACACGAGCGAGGGAGGAACTTTGAACCCGGATTAGTCTGAATAATTCTGTTCTAAGCCGTTGCAGGATGTAACGCCTGGGGATTGGGATGGAAAAACACATGCTCGCGCACCGGCCCTACGGCGACTTCGCCGATTTCCTCATAGCCCTGGCGCTTGTAGAAATCCAGATAGCGGGAATTGCCAGTGTCGAGCACCACGCCGGATGAATGCGGGTCGTCGGCACACCAATTGTGTACCGCTTCCAGCAACTGCTCACCATGGTGCTTGCCCTGGAACTGCGGATGAATGCCCAGCAGCGGCAGCACATGCACAGACGCGGTGGGCAGGCACGCCATGACGGCATGATGGTATTCCAGGTAACGCCGCGTACCCCGCACGCCGGTGCTCAGCCACATACGGATTTGCCAGGCCCAGCTTTCGGTGATGCCCAGGCGCCGCTGGGGCGGTGCAATCAAGGCGATACCGATCAGCCGGTCGTTGACGAACAGGCCGATGGCCGGAAGTTTCTGGAAGAAATGCTGCTTGACCAGTTCGCGCACCGTGGCACGTACTCGCTGTTCATAGCCCGGCCGCTCGGCTTCGAAGATGTAGGCGAAGGTCGGCTCATGGCGATACGCCTGGTACAGCAGGGATCGCGCTTCACGGGAGTAGCCGCTATTGAGCAGGCGGATTTCGGCAGTCGAAGTCTCAGGCATACAGTCAATCTCCCTGGGCGCCACTGAAAAAGATGGCGTTCTTATGGGTACGAACCTACACAGCACCAGTCGTTCCCACATTAGCAGCGCATTCACCCTACCGCCACGCTGGCCCCCGTCCGACTTGTCGGCTAGCATCGCCCTTTTGCCAGACTGGACTGCCGACCATGAAAATCGTCTCCTTCAATATCAACGGGCTGCGTGCTCGCCCTCATCAGTTGGCGGCGCTGATTGAAAAGCATCAACCGGACGTGATCGGCCTGCAGGAAACCAAGGTCCACGATGATCAGTTCCCGCTGGCCGAAGTGCAGGCCCTGGGTTATCACGTGTATTACCACGGGCAGAAAGGCCACTACGGCGTGGCGCTGCTTTCGCGCAAAGAAGCGTTGAGCGTGCACAAAGGCTTTGCCAGCGATGAAGAAGACGCCCAGCGCCGGTTTATCTGGGGCACCTTCGCCGATGAAAACGGCCAGCCGGTGACCATCATGAACGGCTACTTCCCCCAGGGCGAAAGCCGCGACCACCCGACCAAGTTCCCGGCCAAGCAGCGCTTCTACGCAGACTTGCAGCACCTGCTGGAAACCCAGTTCAGCAACGACCAGGCTTTGGTGGTGATGGGCGACGTGAACATTTCCCCACAAGACTGCGACATCGGCATCGGCGCCGACAACGCCAAGCGCTGGCTGAAAACCGGCAAGTGCAGCTTCCTGCCGGAAGAACGCGAGTGGATGGAGCGCCTGAAGAGCTGGGGCCTGGTGGACAGCTTCCGCCACCTCAACCCGGACGTGACCGACCGCTTCAGCTGGTTCGATTACCGCAGCCGTGGCTTTGAGGACGAGCCCAAGCGCGGGCTGCGCATCGACGTGATCATGGCCTCCACTGGTTTGGTGCCACGGGTCAAGGATGCCGGGGTGGATTACGATTTGCGCGGGTTGGAGAAACCGTCAGACCATGCGCCGATCTGGCTGGAGCTGAGCTGACCCTACGGCCCAATGTGGGAGCTGGCTTGCCTGCGATTGCCATAGGTATCTACACAGCTCTGTAGCGCTCAACGGTAACCACGATACGAAGCGAGCCGCTCTTGATCTTGATCTGCTTTTGATCTTGATCTCAGGCGCCCCGTTAAACCACGCTGGCCGAACGCAGGCTTGAATTCGTGGGTAACCCGGCAGGACGCCGGGTTAGCCGCCCCGCGCCATGGATGGCGCGTGGCGGCGGCCCACGGATTCAAGCCTGTGTTCGGGCACACCGAGCCCAAGCGAGGTGCCGAGTGGTGGGGCAAGAGCCCTTTGGTTACTTTGGGGCTCTTCCAAAGTGACCCGCCGTCAGGCGGAACCCTAAGCGGCCGTTACCGCAGCAATGGATATATACACCATCCAACCGTGTTGACTGCCAGGCCGCCATCGCAGGCAAGCCAGCTCCCACAGCTTGAACCGTGTTGTGTCGGTCATATGGCTGCAATCCAACTGACTTAATCTTGCGGCACTCCCTTTGGCTTGAGAAGGTGCCGGCATGATGCTGCGCGTTCTGTTCCTGTATTTTGCAATCGCCCTCCCCGCCGTGGCGGCCCCTCTGCCCATTCCCGACCAAGGCCCGGCCCTGCGCATCCAGGGCTCCAACACCATCGGCGCAGCACTCGGCCCGGCGCTGGCCAAGGGTTTGATGGAGCATCAGGGCTTGCAGGACGTACACGCTGAAGCGGGTGCCGGGGCCAATGAACAGCGCGTGGTTGGCAAGACACGCCAAGGCCAGACAGTCACCATCGAGGTGGCGGCCCACGGCTCCAGCACCGGCTTTACGGCGCTGAAAAACAACCGCGCCGACCTCGCCGCAGCCTCCCGCCCGATCAAAGACAGCGAACTGATGGACCTCGCCCCCTTAGGTGACTTGAAAAGCCCAGGCGCTGAGCATGTGATCGCCATCGATGGCCTGGCAATCATCGTCAACCCGCGTAACCCGCTCAGTACCCTGAACACCGAGCAATTGGCGCAGATCTTCAACGGCGAAGTCAGCACCTGGGAGGCACTGGGCGGTACAGGCGGGGCCATTCATTTATATGCACGGGATGATCAATCCGGCACCTTCGACACCTTCCGGGAATTGGTGCTGAGCCGCCGCGGCCAACCGCTCGCGCCGTCGGCCAAGCGCTTTGAATCCAGCGAACAGCTGTCCGATGCGGTGAGCCAGGACCCGCAAGGCATCGGCTTTATCGGCCTGCCCTCTGTGCGCCAGGCCAAGGCGGTGGCGATTGCCGATGGCGACTCGCAACCCATGTTGCCGCTGACCAGCCTGATCGCCACCGAAGATTACCCGCTGTCACGCCGGCTGTTCTTCTACTTGCCGCCCTCTTCCCCCAACCCGTGGGCCAAGGCGTTGGTGGACTTTACCCAAGGCAGCCAGGGCCAGGCGATGGTGGCCGCCAATGGCTTTATCGCCCAGCAGGTGCAAGCGATTGGCGTGGCGCCGCGCCCGTCGATGCCCGACGACTACCAGGCCATCGCCCGTGACGCTCAGCGACTGACAGTGAATTTTCGCTTCGACGAGGGCAGCGCCAGCCTCGACAACAAGGCGCGCCAGGATGTGCAGCGGGTGGTGGCCTATATCAGAAGCCACGGCAAGCTGGATAAACAGGTGACGCTGGTGGGGTTTGGCGACACCAAGAATGACCCACAACGTGCAGCCTTGTTGTCGAAATTGCGGGCGATGGCAGTGCGCCGGGAGCTGGCTAAGAGCGGCGTGGTGCTCAAGGATATTCGCGGGTTTGGCGCGCAGATGCCGGTGGCGGCCAATACGGCGGATGAGGGGCGGATCAAGAATCGGCGGGTGGAGGTGTGGGTGTACTGAGGCTTGAGTGAAGATCGTTCCCACGCTCCGAGTGGGAATGCCGCTCTGGACGCTCCGCGTCCGTTCTTGAAAGGGTGACGCAGAGCGTCACGGGAGGCGTTCCCACGCAGAGCGTGGGAACGATCATCAGTGTTACTGCCCACCGCGCATCAATTCCCGCGGCACATATTTGCCAATCTCAAACTTGCCAATCGCCGCGCGGTGCACTTCGTCCGGGCCGTCGGCCAGGCGCAAGGTACGTTGCATGGCGTACATATAGGCCAGCGGGAAATCGTTGGAAACCCCGGCGCCGCCGTGCATCTGGATCGCGCGATCGATGACCTTCAAGGCCACATTCGGCGCCACCACCTTGATCTGGGCGATTTCGCTTTTCGCCACTTTGTTGCCCACGGTGTCCATCATGTACGCCGCCTTCAAGGTCAACAGGCGAGCCATGTCAATTTCCATGCGTGAGTCGGCGATCTTGTCGATATTGCCGCCCAACCGTGCCAAGGGCTTGCCGAACGCGGTACGGCTGACCGAGCGTTTGCACATCAATTCCAGTGCGCGCTCGGCCATGCCGATCGAACGCATGCAGTGGTGGATACGGCCTGGGCCAAGGCGGCCCTGGGCGATCTCGAAGCCACGGCCTTCGCCCAACAACACGTTTTCATACGGCACACGCACATTATCGAACAGCACTTCGGCATGGCCGTGAGGCGCATCGTCGTAGCCGAATACCGGCAGCGGCCGCAGGATTTTCACGCCTGGGGTATCGACCGGCACCAGGATCATCGAGTGCTGCTGATGGCGTGGAGCATCGGGGTTGCTCAGGCCCATGAAGATCAGGATCTTGCAGCGCGGGTCGCAAGCACCGGACGTCCACCATTTCTTGCCGTTGATCACCCACTCGTCGCCCTGGCGTTCGGCGCGGGCCGCCATGTTGGTGGCGTCCGAGGACGCCACATCCGGTTCGGTCATGGCAAAGGCCGAGCGAATCTCGCCGCGCAGCAGGGGTTCGAGCCAGCGCTGCTTCTGTTCTTCGTTGGCGTAGCGCACCAGCACTTCCATATTGCCGGTGTCCGGGGCGGAGCAGTTGAACGGCTCCGGGCCCAGCAACGAGCGGCCCATGATTTCCGCCAAGGGTGCGTATTCAAGGTTGCTCAGGCCGGCGCCCAGTTCGGATTCCGGCAGGAACAGGTTCCACAAGCCCTCGGCCTTCGCCTTGGCCTTGAGTTCTTCCATGATTGCCGTGGGCTGCCAGCGATCACCTTCGCTGACTTGGCGTTCAAATACCGGTTCGGCCGGGTAGACATAAGCGTCCATGAACGCAGTGACGCGTTCACGCAGTTCCTGAACCTTGGGCGAATAGGCGAAATCCATGAGCAGCTCCCTTCTCTGAGAGGTTGTTTAGGTCATGCATTCGATGCTAGAACAGCGCTGATAATTTACCTAGCCTATTCTCGGCGTGTATTAACATTCATCACCGATATATGATCGGCGCATGGGCACCTCACAATAAGAGCGCAACGAAATGAATCTGAGCAAGGTCGATCTCAACCTCTTCATCGTCTTTGATGCGATCTACACCGAAGCCAACCTGACCCGCGCCGGGCAGATCGTCGGTATCACCCAGCCGGCGGTGTCCAACGCCCTGGCACGGTTGCGCGAGACCTTCAACGACCCGCTGTTCGTGCGCACCGCCCAAGGCATGGTGCCCACGCCCATGGCACAGAACATCATCGGCCCGGTGCGCAATGCGTTGTCGTTGCTGCGCGTGTCGGTGCAGGAAAGCCGCATCTTCAACCCACAGCAGGCGGCCAAGACCTACCGCATCAGCATGACCGACCTGACCGAAGCGGTGATCCTGCCGCTGCTGTTCCAGCGCCTGCGTCGGCTGGCGCCGACGGTGGTGATCGAGAGCTTCCTGTCCAAACGCCGCGAAACCACCAAGGAACTCGCGGCCGGGCGCCTGGATTTTGCCGTGGATGCGCCGCTCAACACCGACCCGCAGGTGCGCCACGTCAAGCTGATGGAAGACCGCTACGTGTGTGCCATGCGCAAGGGCCACCCGATGGCGGGCAAGGACAAATTCACGCTGGATGATTACCTGTCACTGACCCACATTCATATCTCCAGCCGTCGCAACGGTTTGGGTTATGTGGACCTGGCCCTGGGCAAGATGGGCATCCAGCGCAAGATCGCCCTGCGTTCCCAGCATTACCTGATGGCCTCCCAGGTGCTGCAACAGACCGACATGGTGATGACCGTGCCCGAGCGTTTCGCCCGCCGCCATGAACTGCACTGGTTCCATCTGCCGGTCAACAACGTGCCGCCGGTGGAAACCCATTTGTACTGGCACGAGAGCACCGACCAGGACCCGGCGAACCGCTGGATGCGTGAACAGATGATCGAGTTGTGCCAGCAGGTGACGGCCCAGGAAAAGAAGTTGGATAAACAACAGGCTTGAAGTTGAAGGGCTACCCCTGTGAGCGCATAGGTATCTACACAACTTCGGTAGGACGCCGAACCTGTGGCGAGGGAGCTTGCTCCCGTGACGGCCTGATAGCCGACGCTGATCTAACTGACGCACCGTGATCCAAATGTGGGAGCTGGCTTGCCTGCGATGACGGCCTGCCAGCCGACGCCTATCTACCTGACGCGCCGCAGTCCAAATGTGGGAGCTGGCTTGCCTGCGAAGACGGCCTCCCAGCCGACGCCTATCTACCTGACGCGCCGCAGTCCAAATGTGGGAGCTGGCTTGCCTGCGAAGACGGCCTCCCAGCCGACGCCTATCTACCTGACGCGCCGCAGTCCAAATGTGGGAGCTGGCTTGCCTGCGAAGACGGCCTGACAGTCAACACCGTTGGACCGTGTACATATCCATTGCTGCGGTAACGGCCACCTAGGGTTCCGCCCTGACGGCGGCTCACTTTTGAACAGCGCAAAAGTAAGCAAAACGCTCTTGCCCCACCACTCGGCACCTCGCCTAGGCTCGGTGTGCCCGTAATCCGCCAGTGATTTGGGGGGCCGCCGCCACGCGCCATCCATGGCGCGGGGCGGCTAAACCGGCATCCCTGCCGGTTTACCCCCCAAATCCCTGTCGAATTCCGGCCAGCGTGGTTTAACGGGGCCGGCGTTTTTCAAGGTAGTTGTCGCGTCCACCGTCGCGCTACGCGATTTTTATTACCACGGTCAGCTCCCTTTCGGGGTTCAGATACACCGTCCCGATAGGGTTCCAGTTGCGTGTCTCTCCTGACCATCGTTCCGGTCTTTTCTCTCTGGCCTGCCGGTATATCGCATCTCGACGAGCCAAGATTTCTCGGTCTTTTCCTTCATGACGTTGAGCCGGTGTTACGAAGCGGATCCGGCTATGACGGTGCACGGTGTTGTACCAGGTCATAAAATTCCTCACCCAGATACGCGCATCATCCAGGCTGGTAAACCCTGCCTGTGGCCACTGCGGGCAGTATTTCAGTGTCCTGAACAGTGATTCCGAGTACGGGTTGTCGTTGCTAACCCGTGGTCGACCGCGAGACGGCGTGATGCCCAGGTCATACATCTTGGTCAGTAACGTCACCGATTTCATTGGTGCACCATTGTCCGAGTGAAGCACCAGCGGCTGGCGCCAACACTTCTCCTGAGTCACGCTTCGTTGCAGCAACGCTGCCGCCTTTTCCCCGCTCTCGGCTTCATAAACTTCCCAGCCCACGGCTTTTCGGCTGTAGATGTCTTCGATCAGATAGAGATAGTAAAATTTCCCGCGAACCGGGGACGGCAGGTAGGTGATGTCCCATGACCACACCTGATTAGCTGAAGTCGCTGCGTAAGTGGTCGGTGCCTCATGGCGATGCGGTCGCTTGGCTCTGGATCGGTGATGCTGCTGACCTGCCGCATGCAGCACACGATAAAAAGTCGCCTCCGAGGCTACATATCTTCCTTCATCGGCCAATTGCGGCACGATCTGGCTTGGCGGGAGGTGCGCGTAAGCTTTGCTGTTGCACAGCGTCACGATGCCTTGTCGCTCAAGCTCACTGAGCGCGTTGTTCGGTATCGGCCTGAGCGTCGTCGTGCGTCCATCTGCCAAGAGTTCTTGCGGCAAGCTCCAACGTTGCAGCGTCCTCAGTGAAATGCCTACCTCCTGACAAGCAGGCGCCCTGCGGGCGCCCGCCAGAATGGCTTCATTAAGCCAATCAACGAGTAAATACCGTTCTGGCAACAAGGTCAGGTGGCCTCGTCGTCGCTCCCCCAGTAGGCATTGAGCTTTTTTCGTAGTACCAGTAAAGCCGCTGTTTCAGCCAGGGCTGCATCTTTGCGGCGCAACTCACGTTCAAGTTCACGGATACGATTTTTATCATCTCGTGACTGTCCGGAGCTTGCAGTTTTCGCGGTTGACTGTTTCGTGCTGCCGGCAATAAAAGCGTTGCGCCAATCGGTTATTTGCTCGGGAAAAATACCTTTTCGTCGGCAGTACTCACCGATTTCCAGTTCCGATAGCGAACCTGTTTCTATGATGATCGCCAGCTTGGATTCGGCTGACCAATTTTCGGCCGGTTGCTTGGCATCGGACAATTGCGTTCCTCTGGCGGCAGCTTGTTTGCGCCAATAATGGAGAGACATATCGCTACAACCTTCGCGCCGAGCGACCTCCGCCGCCGAGAGGCTCAGGGGCGGAAGCATCATTTTCAGCAGCGCAGCTTTACGTTCTTCTGAATAGAAAGGCATGACCATACTCTTGCCGCCCCCGGAATGCTTTTCAAAAAGCGGGGGACACGACAACTACCCTGACACCGGGGGGGGCGCTTAAGATCAAAAGCAGATCAAGAGCAAGATCAAGAGCGGCTCGCTTCGCATCGTGGTTACCGTGTGCTGCTACAGCCCAAAAGTTGTGTGGATACCTATGTCTGTGGGAGAAGGCTTGCTGCCGATGGCTGCGCAGCGGCCCTTGACGTTTACGTCAACCTGCAATTAGCTTAGCGCCAAGACTTTCTTGAGCACTGCCATGAGTACCACCTACAGCATCTCCGACCTCGCCCGCGAGCTCGACATCACTACCCGCGCCATTCGGTTCTATGAAGAACAAGGCCTGCTGGCCCCGGAGCGTCGGGGCCAGGAGCGCATTTACTCGGGGCGCGACAAGGTCAGCCTCAAGCTGATCCTGCGTGGCAAGCGCATCGGCTTCTCCCTGGCCGAATGCCGCGAGTTGATCGAACTCTACGACCCCACCGGTGGTAACCAGATCCAACTCAACAGCATGCTGGCCAAGATCGCCGAACGCCGTGAACAGTTGGAACAGCAACTGCTGGATATCGAACAGATGAAGCTGGAACTGGACACCGCTGAAGAGCGTTGCACCCAGGCCCTGGCGCAGACCATCAGCCAAGCCGGCCATTGATCAGAAGGTAACTGCCATGTCTCTCCCCTCCCACGTACGCCTGGTTGAAGTCGGCCCGCGCGACGGTTTGCAGAACGAAGCCCAGCCCATCAGCGTGGCGGATAAGGTCCAACTGGTAGATGCCTTGAGCGCCGCCGGTTTGAGCTACATCGAAGTCGGCAGTTTTGTCTCACCCAAATGGGTGCCGCAAATGGCCGGCTCCGCCGAGGTCTTTGCACAGATCCAGCGCAAGCCCGGTGTGACCTATGGCGCGCTGGCGCCGAACCTGCGCGGCTTCGAGGATGCGCTGGCGGCCGGGGTCAAGGAAGTCGCGGTGTTTGCGGCGGCCTCCGAGGCGTTTTCCCAGCGCAATATCAATTGCTCGATCAGCGAAAGCCTGGAGCGCTTCGCACCGATCATGGCCTCGGCCAAGCAGCACGGCGTGAGCGTACGCGGTTACGTGTCCTGTGTGCTGGGTTGCCCCTATGAAGGCGAGATCGCCCCGGAGCAAGTAGCGGCGGTCGCCCGCGAGTTGTATGCCATGGGCTGCTATGAAGTGTCCCTGGGCGACACTATCGGTACCGGCACGGCGGGCGCTACCCGGCGCCTGTTCGAAGTGGTCGGCGCGCATGTGCCACGGGACAAGCTGGCCGGGCATTTCCACGACACCTACGGGCAGGCCATCGCCAACATCTATGCCAGCCTGCTGGAGGGCATCACGGTGTTCGACAGCTCTATCGCCGGCCTGGGCGGCTGCCCTTACGCCAAAGGCGCCAGCGGTAACGTCGCCACCGAGGACGTGCTGTACCTGCTCAACGGCCTGGGTATCGACACGGGTATCGACCTGGAACGCCTGATTGGCGCCGGCCAACAGATCAGCCAGGTGCTGGGACGGCCAACCGGGTCCCGCGTGGCGAAGGTGCGTAACGCCGGGTGAGTAGCACAGCTGTGACAATGTGTTACCGCGCCCCGGCATAACGGGTAACGCGGGAACAAAATCGGCCGCACCGACTGAACGAAAATGCCGACCAAAAAACCAAACCATTGATTTCAAAGGCTTTTAAAAAGTTGGCACGCCTTCTGCTATCTCTATGGCATAACAAGAATAAAAAGCGCCAAACCTAATAAAAATAAGACGAAACGACTCTGACATAACAAAAACAACACGGCAGAGACGCAGCTAACAGATTTTTTTGGAGAAGATGTGCTTCCCAGGGTACGGCATGCCGCAACCCGCAACCGGATAGAGAAAAATAAAACTACTTAAGGTAGCTACCCACTGGTTGGATCGTTTACGAAGAAGCAGGTCAGCGTTCAAAAAAATACGTTTGCTCTTGACCCCGGATGGGGGTCGCCAAAAAAGCGGTACGGGCCACGGCTACCAAAAACAACAACAGGCCGCCCCTCAATAATAAGAAAAGAGCACGCAACGACAAATTAAAGGGGACCTTCGGGTCCCCTTTGTGCTTTCTGGGTTTCACAATTTGGGTGGCACAGCGCAGCTCAGTGTGGGAGCTTGCCATAGGTATCTACACAACTCTGCAGCTCTCAACGGTAACCACGATGCGAAGCGAGCCGCTCTTGATCTGCTTTTGATCTTGATCTCAGGCGCCCCGTCAAACCACGCTGGCCGAACGCAGGCTTGAATTCGTGGGTAACCCGGCAGGACGCCGGGTTAGCCGCCCCGCGCCATGGATGGCGCGTGGCGGCGGCCCACGGATTCAAGCCTGTGTTCGGGCACACCGAGCCTAAGCGAGGTGCCGAGTGGTGGGGCAAGAGCGCTTTGGTTACTTTCGCGCTTTTCGAAAGTGACCCGCTGTCAGAGCGGAACCCTAGGTGGCCGTTACCGCAGGAATGGATATGCACATAATGTGTTGACTGCCAGGCCGCCTTCGCGAGCAAGCCCGCTCCCACCGTTGGATCTCGCGGGGTCAGGTAGACATGCAGAGGTCCCCCAGGGGTCTGAAGTTGTCACCGCGCTTGCAGCTCCTGGATGGAAATCTCACGCATCCGAAATTTCTGAATCTTGCCCGTCACCGTCATCGGAAACTCATCCACGAACTTGAAATGCCTGGGAGTCTTGAAATGGGCGATACGGTCCTTGCACCAACTCAACAACTCCAGCTCGTTGGCCACCTGCCCGGGATGGAACTTAATCCAGGCAACAATCTCTTCGCCGTAACGCTCATCTGGAACACCGATGATCTGCACGTCCGCTACGGCCGGATGGGTAAAGAAAAACTCCTCCAGCTCACGCGGGTAAACGTTCTCGCCCCCGCGAATGATCATGTCTTTGTTACGCCCGGCAATGCACACATAACCCTGATCATCCATGGTCGCCAGATCACCAGTATGCATCCAGCCGGCGTCGTCGATGGCTTCACGGGTGCCCTCAGGGTTGTTCCAGTAACCGAGCATCACACTGTAACCCCGGGTGCACAGCTCACCGATCATGCCGCGCGCCACGGTGTTACCAACCTCGTCGACAATCTTGGTTTCCAGTTGCGGTTGGGTGCGGCCCACGGTGGTGACACGCCGTTCTATATCGTCATCCGCGCCGGTCTGCAGCGACACCGGGCTGGTTTCGGTCATGCCGTAGGCGATCTGCACTTCACCCATGTGCAGCTCATGAATGACCCGACGCATCACCTCGATCGGGCACGTCGCCCCAGCCATGATGCCGGTGCGCAGGCTGGACAGGTCGAACTCGGCCCGGCGAGGGTGATCGAGTAGCGCGATGAACATGGTCGGCACGCCGTATAAGCCGGTGGCTTTTTCGTCGGCGACGGCGCTTAGCGTCAGCAGCGGGTCGAAACCGTCATTGGGGTAGATCATGGTAGTGCCATGGGTGATGCAACCGAGGTTGCCCATGACCATGCCGAAGCAGTGATACAGCGGCACCGGGATCACCAGGCGGTCCCCTGCCGTCAGGCCCAGGCTTTCACCGACCATGTAACCGTTATTGAGGATGTTGTGATGACTGAGGGTGGCGCCCTTGGGGAAGCCGGTGGTGCCGGAGGTGTACTGGATATTCACAGGTTGATCGAAATGCAGGCTGGCCTGGCGGCTGTGCAGTTGCTCGGGCGACACGCCTGCACCAAGGGCCGCCAACTGCGACCAGGGCATAAATCCCGGCGGCGGGCTGGGGTCGAGGCTGATGAGGCCGCGCAGCTCTGGCTTCAGCGCCTGGAGCATGGCGTGGTAATCGGAGCTCTTGAACGAACCGGCGCATACCAGCCATTGGCAGCCGGACTGCTTGAGCACGTAATCCAACTCGCTGCTGCGATACGCCGGGTTGATATTGACCAGGATCACCCCGAGCTTGGCGCTCGCCACCTGGCAGATCAACCACTCGGCACAGTTAGGCGCCCAGATACCCAGGCGGTCGCCGGTTTGCATGCCCAGGGCGAGGAACGCGCGGGCGTGTAGCTCAACCGTCTCGGCCAGCTGTCGCCAGGTGTAGCGCCGCTGCTGGTGGAGCACCACCAAGGCTTCGCCCTGTGGAAACTGCGCGACGGTGTGATCGAATGCCTGGCCAATGGTCATGGCCAGCAAGGTCTTATCCTGGGAGCCACGGCTGTAGCTCGGGTGCGGTTGATCCATAACGACCCCTGTTATCTTTTTTGTAGGTTGACGTATACGTAAACTACGATTGACAGCGCCGTAACGCAAGCTTACGTTAACGTAAAGGTGAGCGCCCTCCTCCCGCGCCCCGCCCACACAACAACAAAGCTCACATTAAGGTGCCTGTCCATGAGTTACCCGTCCCTGAACTTCGCCCTCGGCGAGACCATCGACATGCTGCGCGACCAGGTGCAGTCCTTCGTGGCCAAGGAGATCGCACCGCGCGCGGCCCAGATCGACATCGACAACCTGTTCCCCGCCGACCTGTGGCGCAAGTTCGGCGACATGGGCCTGCTGGGCATCACCGTGCCCGAGGAGTACGGCGGTGCCGGCCTGGGTTACCTGGCCCATGTGGTGAGCATGGAAGAAATCAGCCGCGGCTCGGCTTCGGTGGCGCTGTCCTACGGCGCGCACTCCAACCTGTGCGTCAACCAGATCAACCGCAACGGCAACCATGCACAAAAACTCAAGTACCTGCCCAAGCTGATCAGCGGCGAACACATCGGCGCCCTGGCCATGAGCGAGCCGAATGCCGGTTCTGACGTGGTCTCGATGAAACTGCGCGCCGACAAGCGCGGCGACCATTACGTACTCAATGGCAGCAAGACCTGGATCACCAACGGCCCGGACGCCAATACCTACGTGATCTACGCCAAGACCGACCTGGAAAAAGGCCCCCACGGCATCACCGCCTTCATCGTCGAACGCGACTGGAAAGGCTTCAGCCGCAGCAACAAATTCGACAAGCTGGGCATGCGCGGCTCCAACACCTGCGAGCTGTTTTTTGACGATGTCGAGGTACCCGAAGAAAACATCCTCGGCGTGCTCAATGGCGGCGTGAAAGTGTTGATGAGCGGCCTGGATTACGAACGCGTGGTGCTCTCCGGTGGCCCTACCGGGATCATGCAGGCATGCATGGACTTGATCGTGCCCTACATCCACGACCGCAAGCAGTTCGGCCAGAGCATCGGCGAGTTCCAGCTGATCCAGGGCAAGGTCGCCGACATGTACACCCAACTCAACGCCAGCCGCGCCTACCTCTACGCGGTGGCCCAGGCATGCGAGCGCGGCGAGACCACGCGCAAGGACGCTGCGGGCGTGATCCTTTACAGCGCCGAGCGCGCCACGCAAATGGCCCTGGATGCGATCCAGATTCTGGGCGGCAATGGCTATATCAATGAATTCCCCGCCGGGCGCCTGCTGCGTGACGCCAAGCTCTACGAAATTGGTGCGGGCACCAGTGAGATTCGGCGGATGTTGATCGGTCGCGAACTGTTCAACGAAACCCGCTGAAGGAGCGCATCATGGCCACCCTGCACACCCAGCTCAACCCGCGCTCGGCGGAGTTCGCCGCTAACCGCGCGGCGATGCTTGAACAGGTCGACGCCCTGCACAGCCTGCTCGTCCACGTCCACCAAGGTGGCGGCGCCAAGGCCCAGGAGCGCCACACCTCTCGCGGCAAGCTGTTGCCCCGCGAGCGCATCAACCGTCTGCTCGACCCGGGCTCGCCGTTTCTGGAGCTGAGCCAACTGGCCGCCCACCAGGTGTATGGCGAAGACGTCCCGGCGGCCGGGGTGATTGCCGGCATCGGCCGGGTGGAAGGCGTCGAATGCATGATCGTGGCCAACGATGCCACGGTCAAAGGCGGCTCCTATTACCCGCTGACCGTTAAAAAACACCTGCGCGCCCAGACCATCGCCGAGCAGAACCGCCTGCCGTGTATCTACCTGGTGGACTCCGGCGGCGCCAACCTGCCACGCCAGGACGAGGTGTTCCCTGACCGCGAGCACTTCGGGCGGATCTTCTTCAACCAGGCCAATATGAGCGCCCAGGGCATTCCACAAATCGCCGTGGTGATGGGCTCGTGCACCGCCGGCGGCGCCTACGTGCCGGCCATGGCCGACGAAGCGATCATGGTGCGCCAGCAAGCCACCATCTTCCTTGCCGGCCCGCCGCTGGTGAAGGCCGCCACCGGTGAAGTGGTGAGCGCCGAAGACCTGGGCGGTGCCGATGTGCATTGCAAAATCTCGGGCGTGGCCGACCACTATGCCGACAGCGATGAACACGCCCTGGCCCTGGCGCGGCGCAGCGTGGCCAACCTCAATTGGCGCAAGCAAGGTGAGCTGCTGCAACGCCCACCGGTGGCGCCGTTGTACAGCAGCGACGAGCTGTACGGCGTGATCCCGGCGGATGCCAAGCAACCCTTTGATGTGCGCGAAGTCATCGCACGGCTGGTGGATGGCTCGGTGTTCGATGAATTCAAGGCCTTGTTCGGCACGACCCTGGTGTGCGGCTTTGCACATTTGCATGGCTACCCGATTGCGATCCTGGCCAACAACGGCATCCTGTTCGCCGAAGCCGCGCAAAAAGGCGCGCACTTTATCGAACTGGCCTGCCAACGCGGAATTCCCCTGCTGTTCCTGCAAAACATTACTGGCTTTATGGTCGGCCAGAAGTACGAAGCCGGCGGTATTGCCAAGCATGGCGCCAAGCTGGTGACCGCTGTGGCGTGCGCCAAAGTGCCGAAATTCACTGTGATCATCGGTGGCAGCTTTGGCGCGGGGAACTATGGGATGTGTGGCCGCGCCTACGACCCGCGTTTTTTGTGGATGTGGCCCAACGCACGCATTGGCGTGATGGGGGCCGAACAGGCCGCCGGGGTACTGGTGCAGGTCAAGCGCGAACAGGCTGAGCGCGCCGGCAACGGTTTCAGTGCCGAGGAGGAAGCCGCGATCAAGCAGCCGATCCTCGACCAGTATGAAACCCAAGGCCACCCGTACTACTCCAGTGCGCGCTTGTGGGATGACGGCGTGATCGACCCGCTGCAGACCCGCGACGTGCTGGCCCTGGCCTTGTCCGCCGCACTGAACGCCCCCATCGAGCCGAGCCGCTTTGGCGTGTTCCGCATGTAACCTGTAGGAGCGAGCTTGCTCGCGAAGAACCTCAGGGCAACGCGGTCATTCTGAAGCCCCGCGTTATCGTTGACGATTTTCGCGAGCAAGCTCGCTCCTACAGGAGGCCTCTCATTATCATGGAGCTCCTTGCATGAGCGACTTCAACACCCTCGAACTGATCACCGACCGCCGTGGCTTTGCCACGCTGTGGCTCAGCCGTGAAGCCAAGAACAACGCGTTCAACGCCCAGATGATCCGCGAGCTGATCCTGGCCCTTGACCGCGTACAAGGCGACCCGTCCCTGCGTTTCCTGGTGCTGCGCGGGCGTGGCAAGCACTTCAGCGCCGGTGCCGACCTGGCCTGGATGCAGCAATCGGCCGAGTTGGACTACCACACCAACCTGGACGACGCCCGCGAACTGGCGGAGTTGATGTACAACCTGTCCAAGCTGAAAATCCCCACGCTGGCGGTGGTGCAAGGCGCCGCCTACGGTGGCGCGCTGGGCCTGATCAGTTGCTGTGACATGGCCATTGGCGCCGACGATGCGCAGTTCTGCCTGTCGGAAGTGCGTATCGGCCTGGCACCGGCGGTGATCAGCCCGTTCGTGGTGCAGGCCATCGGCGAACGCGCTGCCCGTCGCTATGCACTGACGGCCGAGCGGTTCGGCGGCCAGCGCGCACGGGAGATCGGCTTGCTGGCGGAAAGTTATCCCGCCGAGAGCCTGGATCAACAGGTGGACCAGTGGGTCGCCAACCTGCTGCAAAATAGCCCGGCGGCCATGCGTGCCAGTAAGGATTTATTGCGTGAAGTGGGCAACGGTGCCCTCACCCCCGCGCTGCGCCGCTATTGCGAAAACGCCATTGCGCGCATTCGGGTGAGTGCCGAGGGCCAGGAAGGTTTGCGCGCGTTTCTGCAAAAGCGTGCGCCAAGTTGGCAAGACCAGGAGCCGCGTTCATGAGCACACTCACCACCATTCTGGTGGCCAACCGTGGCGAGATCGCCTGCCGGGTCATGCGCACCGCCAAGGCCATGGGGTTGACCACCGTGGCTGTGCACAGCGCCATCGACCGCGATGCCCGCCATAGCCGTGAAGCCGATATCCGCGTCGACCTGGGCGGCAGCAAAGCCACCGACAGTTACCTGCAAATCGACAAACTGATTGCAGCCGCCCACGCCAGCGGCGCCCAGGCGATTCACCCTGGCTACGGCTTCCTTTCAGAAAACGCCGGCTTTGCCCGGGCCATCGAGGCGGCAGGCCTGATCTTCCTCGGCCCGCCCGCCTCGGCCATCGACGCCATGGGCAGCAAATCCGCGGCCAAGGCCCTGATGGAAACGGCTGGCGTACCCCTTGTGCCGGGTTATCACGGCGAGGCCCAGGACCTGGAGACCTTCCGCGCCGCCTGTGAACGTATCGGCTACCCGGTGCTGCTCAAGGCCACGGCGGGCGGCGGTGGCAAGGGCATGAAGGTGGTCGAGGATATCAGCCAATTGGCCGAAGCCCTGGCTTCCGCCCAGCGTGAGGCGTTGTCGTCCTTCGGCAACGGGCAGATGCTGGTGGAGAAATACCTGCTCAAGCCGCGGCATGTGGAGATCCAGGTGTTTGCCGACCAGCATGGCCATTGCCTGTACCTCAATGAACGCGACTGCTCGATCCAGCGGCGCCATCAAAAGGTCGTGGAAGAAGCCCCGGCGCCCGGCTTGAGTGTGGAGCAGCGCAAGGCCATGGGCGAAGCAGCCGTGCGCGCCGCCCAGGCCATCGGGTATGTGGGCGCAGGTACCGTGGAGTTTTTGCTGGATGCCCGTGGCGAGTTTTTCTTCATGGAGATGAACACGCGGCTGCAAGTCGAGCACCCGGTGACCGAAGCGATTACCGGCCTCGACCTGGTGGCCTGGCAGATCCGGGTAGCCCAGGGCGAGGCGCTGCCCATCACGCAAGAGCAGGTCGCGTTGAACGGTCATGCGATTGAAGTGCGGCTGTATGCCGAAGACCCGGCCAATGACTTTCTGCCGGCCACCGGGCACCTGGCGCTGTACCGCGAGTGCCGCCCTGGCGCTGGGCGCCGGGTCGACAGCGGCGTCGAGCAAGGCGACAGCGTGTCGCCCTTCTACGACCCGATGCTCGGCAAGTTGATTGCCTGGGGCGAAGACCGCGAACAGGCACGCCTGCGCTTATTGAGCATGCTGGATGAGTTTGCGGTCGGCGGGCTCAAGACCAACCTGGGCTTTTTGCGGCGCATCATCGGGCACCCTGCGTTTGCCGCGGCCGAGTTGGACACCGGGTTTATCCCGCGCTATCAGGATGAGCTGTTGCCGACGCCAGGGGCCTTGAGCGATGAGTTCTGGCAGGCGGCGGGCGCGGCGTTTATGCAGAGCTTGCCGGTGGGTGATGGGCCTTGGGCAAACAATCAGGGCTTTCGTGCGGGCTTGCCTGCCGAGGTGTCGCTGCACCTGAGCTGCAATGGACAGGATCGGCTGGTGACACTGGCCGGCCACTCAGCGCAGTTATGCGGCGAACAGTTGCTGACTGAACACCAGGGCGTGCGCCGTGCCCATCTGGCGGTGCACAATGAAGGCAGCCTGTACCTGCGTTGGGACGGTGAGATGCATGCCGTCAGCCTGTTCGACCCGATTGCGGCGGTCGAGGCTAATCAATCTCATCAGGGCGGCCTCACTGCCCCCATGAACGGCAGCATCGTGCGGGTGCTCGTAGAAGTGGGTCAAACCGTTGAGGCTGGTACTCAACTGGTGGTGCTCGAAGCCATGAAGATGGAGCACAGCATCCGTGCGCCCCACGCCGGGGTGGTCAAGGCGCTGTTCTGCCAGGAAGGTGAAATGGTGGCCGAAGGCAGCGCGTTGGTGGAGCTTGAAACGGCCGACTAGAACTTCGCCGTGGCCTGCACCACCACACCCAGGAGGCGACAGCCCTCGGTAAGCAACACCTTGGGGTAAGTGGGATTGAGCGGCACCAGGTAGTGCTGGCCGCTCTCTTCCTGCAATTGGCGAAAGGTGGCGTGGGGGTTACCTGCCCATTGGGCCACCACCAGTTTGCCGGGCTCGGGCGGTATGGCCGGGTCAACCAGGATCATCATGCCAGCCGCAATGCTCATGCCCGTGGGCGCAGTCATGGCGTCTCCCGTCACCGGCAGCCAGAACGCCTCGCCTCGCGCGTGGTAATCGGTCAATTCGTAGCGCTCGGTTCTATAAGGTGCCCGCTCTTCACGCAGCTCGCAGGCCTGCTTCCAGTCGCTGACCGGGTAGCGGAAATACGGGTTGTAGTGCGCTTGCAGTTCAGGCGCTTGCGTGGCCCGTTCACGAATCTCCAGCGCCACCTCCAAATACCCCAACCCCAGTTCGGCCAGTACGCGGTTCATGTCCGCCAGGCTCGGCACGCGGCGTTTATTGAGCCAATGGCCGATACCGCCCTGGGACATGCCCAGGCGCTGCGCCAGTTCATCCTGTGTGACCTTGCGGTCTTTCATGTTGGCTTTGACCAACGCTATCCAGTTATCCATGGCGCATCACAATACGGCGCCCATTTTTGCGGGCAATAAACAGTTTGTAGTAATCCATAAAACGACAGGAATACGATACGTACTATCATCAAGCCCAAGGATTTCGACACCCACCGGAGTACTGCCGCTTATGACGACCCGCACGCACCCAACGCCCGAAACATCCGAACTGACTGAAGTAAACGACATGTGCACCAGTAGCGCTGCACAGCGCGCATTGGACTATTACTTGAAAGAAAATCGGTCGACGCCGGCCTCGGACGGGGCCATGTTCGCGATCAAACCCGAAGTGAGCCAGGAGGAAGCCCTGATACACGCCTCGGACCTGTTGCGCAGTGCAGCGGCTACCGCCTACGAATCGGCGTGCAGCCATCAGGGCAACCAGCGTGACCTGGCGTTTTCGGTGGTGTATTTGATCGATATGGCGAAGGCGATGGTGGAGCGGTCGTTGCAGGCGCCAGGGGCGGCGGCAAACGCGTAGCAGGCACGAAAGAAAAATATTTCTATCCCAGGGATAAAAACATTTGACTTGCAAATGATAATGATTATTATTGGGCTCAGCTGATCGCGAGATCAGTCGATAGACCAAGAGACCTTAGGTCGGACTCTTGGAATATCTCCTCATCAGGCTAATCACGGTTTTTGACCCGGCTCTTTGGCCGGGTCTTTTTTTTGCCAGTTTCCCTGGCGTGGCTTCAGGCTAATGAAGACTGTGTGTTGCTTGATGGCGCGCATGGTAGCAAAAGACTATCGCTCAAAGAAAGTCGCGCGAGTGCTCTAGCCCCTATCTCTGCGAATTAGCGCTTGAGAATCAATCTCATAGACCCTAAGCTTGCGCAGCGTCACGGATGACGCCCCCTCCCCCTGCAACAATTTTTGCATCCAGGTTTTACCGAACCCCTGTGTAAGATAGCCGCCACATCACTCATATTCAGGCAACCAGACTATGACCGTGGCCTTGACCTCCATCAAGATCAGCACCGACTTCGACAGCGGCAACATCCAGGTCCTGGATGCCAGTGACGCCTATCAGTTGTTGCTGGCAATCAAACCCGACACCCGCAGCGATCACTACCAATGGTTCCACTTCAAGGCCGAAGGCATGCACGTGGGGCACACCCATACCTTTCGCTTGAGCAACGCCGGGCGCTCGTCTTACAAAAATGCCTGGAGCGGTTACAACGCCGTGGCGTCCTACGACCATATCAACTGGTTCCGGGTACCGACGCGCTTTGATGGCGAGATCCTGCACATCACCCTCCAGACCCGGCAAAAGCACGTCTGGTTTGCCTACTTCGAACCCTACAGCCGTGAACGTCATGACTGGTTGATCGAGCAAGCCCTGAAGTACGCCGGGGTCACCCTGCTGGCCACCGGCAAGAGCGCTGAAGGCCGCGATATCCAACTGCTGCGCCGTGGCAAAGGGATCGAAGGCCGGCGCAAGGTGTGGATCATCGCCCAGCAGCACCCCGGCGAACACATGGCCGAATGGTTTATGGAGGGCGTGATTGAGCGCCTGCAAAAGGACGGCGACGACGAACTGAAAAAACTGCTGTCGGTCGCCGACTTGTACCTGGTTCCGAACATGAACCCGGACGGCGCCTTCCATGGCCACCTGCGCACCAACGCCATGGGCCAGGACCTCAACCGCGCCTGGCAAAGCGCCAGCCAGGAACTCAGCCCCGAAGTCCTGTTCGTCCAGCAACAGATGGAAAAATACGGCGTGGATATGTTCCTCGACATCCACGGCGATGAAGAAATCCCCTACGTATTCACCGCCGGCTGCGAAGGCAACCCCGGCTACACGCCGCGCATCGAAGCCCTGGAAAAACACTTCCGCAGCCATTTGAGCCACCTGACCCGAGACTTCCAGACCACCCACGGCTACACCCGCGACCTGCCCGGCCAAGCCAACATGACCCTGGCCTGCAACGCGGTGGGCGAAAAGTACGACTGCCTGTCCCTGACCCTGGAAATGCCCTTCAAGGACAACGACGACGCACCCAACCTGCGAACTGGCTGGTCAGGCGATCGTTCGAAACAGTTGGGCAAGGACGTGTTGAGCAGCGTCGCTGATATCGTCGGACGTTTGCGCTAACCCCTGTGACAAGCTCTTTGTGGCAAGCGAGCAAGCTCGCTCGCCACAAAGAGCGGTCAATCCTTGCTGCCGGTCATGCTTTGCAAGACACCATCGCGGCGGATCAAACCGTGGAACAACGCGGCCGCCAGATGCACCAGCACAGTGAGAAACAGCAGATAGGCCAAATAACCGTGAGCCTTGCGCAACAACGCAAACAACGGCGCATTCGCCTCCACCAGCGCGGGCAGTTGCAGGTTACTGCTGAGCATCACAGGGTCACCGGCCGCTGAAATCATCGCCCACCCCAGCAGCGGCAACACCAGCATCAACGCGTACAACAGCACATGGGAAGCCTTGGCTGCCAGCCTCTGCCACACCGGCAAATCCGCTGGCAACGGCGGCTGGCGCGTCGAAAAACGTACCGCCAGGCGCACGATCACCAGCGCCAGAATCGCAATGCCCAGCGGCTTGTGCAGGTGGATCAGCCACTCATGACGCTCCGACACTGACGCCGCCAAGCCCGCACCGATAAACAGCATGGCGATGATCATCAACGCCATCAGCCAGTGCAGCACGCGCGCCAGGGGCGCAAAAAACCGTGGTTGAGCATTCATGGCTTCGACTCCTGAGGGGCGCTGTGCAACGGGCTGACTTCACCGGCCCGGCGCAGGTACGAACTGGCATACGCGGCCGAACGTGCGGCCAGCAAGGGGTCGTTGGAGGCTTGGATACCACTGGGCAGAATCAGCGGGTCAAAGTTGATATCGCGGCAATCGCCGTCTGCCTGGGGCTGGCTGCTTTGCAGCACAAGGGTGCCAGCGTTGAGCACCTTGTGTGCGCCGCTCCAGGTTTTGCTCGCGTCATCCAATGGGTCGCCTGGGTTGGCCAGGGTCATGTTCAACTGCCAACGCAACGGCCCGGCAGCCAGGCGTCGTACCAAATCCTGCTCCAGAAAGTCACTGCCCGCAGGTGCGGTATCACCCGCCGCGTCCTGGCTCTGGGGCACCACCTCCCAACGCACGGCCTGGCGCGTACCATCGGCAGCCACCAGGTAAAACGCGTTGATGCCGTTATAGGTTTCAGTCGCGTAACTGGCCGATGGTTTGGCGGTCTTGACCCAGGCCAGGAACGGCGCGGTCTCGGGGTGTGCGGCAAAAAACGCCGGCATGCTCGAGGGGTTCGGCTTGCCCGTGGCCGGATCTGGCGCGCCGGCCTTGAGCAACTGGTAGAACGCCTCGGGCGTGCCCACCGGGAACACCGGCATGCTGTTCATCCCTGTACGCCATTGCTGGCCGTTGGCCTGGCTGAATTGCACGGCAAAGCTGCGAATCGGCACACTGCTGTCCGGCGCATAGGGGTTGCCGCTGGGCAAGGCAAAGCGGCCAATGATCGGGGTCTTGGCCTCGCTGAACACCTGCGCACTGGAATACGCACGGGCCTCGGTACTGCTCTGGAAATACCCCGCCACGCACACGCCCTTGGCATGGTTACGGCGAAAGCCCGGATGCACGCCGTTATTGGTTTCCAGGGCATTGACCAAGGTCTTTGGCCGCAGACGTTGTGGGTCGAGCGTGCCATTGACGTAGGCAAATGCCCCTACCACCACCGCCACTACGCCCCCAATACACGCCAGCCTGACCAGCAGGCTGGCGGTACTAAGAGGCGGACGCGGCGGTAAAGAGTGATCAACCATAAAAAACTCCAGGGCCAGTGGCCGCAGGGGAAAAGTGTTATGAGACGAATCTCACGTAGGCTTATTCCCCGTTCACTGTAGTTTTTTTGTACTAGGCGCGCTGGTAGATCCACTCCGTTCTAGCGCTGGTTAAACAATGGCTGTCGTTTGCGAAGAAACGCCTGCATGCCCTCTTGCTGATCAGGCGTGGCGAACAGGCCATGAAACAACCTACGCTCCTGACGCACACCTTCGTGCAAGCCGACCTCCAGGGATTGCTCCACCGCCTGTCGTGCTGCGCGGGTGGCCGTTCGAGAAAAGGAGGCAATTTGTGCCGCCACTGCCAGTACTTCATCCAGTAAGTTCGCGGCCGGGTAAACGCGAGACACCAACCCCGCCTGCTCGGCTTCCTGGGCGGTCATTGGCCGCCCCGTCAATACCAGGTCCATCGTCTTGGCCTTGCCAATCAACCCTGTCAAACGTTGGGTCGCCCCCATCCCCGGAATAACCCCCAGCTTGATTTCTGGTTGGGCAAAAGTGGCGGTATCAGCGGCGAATATCATGTCGCACATCATCGCCAGTTCGCAGCCGCCGCCATACGCATAGCCTGTCACTGCGGCAATCGTGGGGGTGCGTAAACGGGTGAAACCTTCCCAGCCGGCGAAGTAGTCTTCATTGAGCATGTCCAGATAGGATTTGCCGCTCATTTCTTTGATATCGGCCCCTGCCGCAAAAAACTCGCGGGTTCCCGTAATCACCACACACCCGACCCCAAGGTCTTGGTCCACTGCAGCCAAATGGCCGATCAACTCCTTCATCATCGCCGAACTCAGCGCATTCTTGGCTTCAGGGCGGTTGAGCTTGATAAGGACCACGCGGTCATGACGTTCCATTAAAACATTCATAGGCATCTCCAACGATTTGATTGATATCGCTCACACTTCAGGCTGTCTCAGGAATCCCAGATGGCACCCTGGGCGGGTATTCCGCGCGCTTCCAACTCTTGCACCACGCGTTGAGTCAACGCCTGGTTGGCAATACAAATCACCGCTTCGGCACCGCACGCTTGCACCGCGCCATAGGCCAACTGCACCAGGTCAGGCTTACCGCGCTCATCGGTGTCCCAGATCACTGCATGTGGCTGGGCCCGCAGAATCTCCTCCACCAGTTCATCGCCGTAGGTCTTCCTCGGGCTACGCGTGGACCAGATCAATTGAATAGGTACCTTCGCTGCGAGCAAATGCGGCATGACAGGCCCAATCCCGCTGCCTGTGGCGATGTACACCACAGACCTGAACAGGGTTTCTACATTGGCAACGCCGGCGGTGGTAATGCTCTTGACCCATACATAGCGGGGCAAGTCCTCGATAAACTCCCCGGTCCAATCGCCTGCGCGGGAAATGATCAGGCGAAACCCCGCCTCGCCTGGCGCGCAAATATTGGCAAAGGAGTGCCATTCCAACAGCGGGCTGCGGCTGATTGCGCTGGATGAACCGGCGAATGGCGAGGTGTGGCTCAAGCGCGTAATCACGGCATGTGTGGAAGGCCGCGTGTGCTCAACGGCAACCTTGCGCAGCCGCAACCAGGGCAGCAGGATGCTCAGGGTCAGCAGCACCAGCATCCAGAACGAAAGGCTGTGCAACAGGTTCGATGTGGTCGATAACGTTTGCCACCAGAACAACAGCAACGCGCTCCAACCGGCAAACCGATGAACCCGTTCAAACCCGTTGTGAAAGCGGCTTCGAATACGTGGTTGAGCCATAACCACCATGAACAGCAACACGCTGAGCAGCAAAACGCTGACCCCGAGCGAACCTGCCGAAGCACTGTCCGGTTGCTGCAGATACTGCGTGACCTGCACACCGACCAAGCCCGCAAACCATCCCGTGGCCGCCAAGGCTGCGCCGCTGTGCAGCCCGCCGAAGTGGTACACCTTGGCTGCGCTTCGCCGAACACCGAGCGGCCATGTACGCGGTATCCGCGTCGCCAGCCAAAACAGGCCATTGATCAGGTATTGCTGGCGAATCAGGATGGCGATCGACAGGTTAATCAGCACCATGTCTGACAGCGTCTGCACTGCAATGGCTTGCAGGTCCAGAGCCAACAGCACAAACACAGCGTTGCCAATCAAAACCCCTGAAGCCAAGCGGTTGTAATAAGAAAACATCGGCAGTGAAGCCCAGCGTCGCCAAAGCGCTGGCTTGGGCGGCACAACGGTACGGGTCAGCGCATCAATCATGACCAGGCTCCTGGGTCAAAACCGCTTGCGCCGCCACCTGCGACTCTCGGGCCACTTGCAGCAACAGTGCCTTGTCGATCTTGCCCCTGGCGGTCAGGGGAAAATCCTCCACCGCGTAGATGAACTGCGGCACGCAGTAGTAGGCCAGGCGCTGTTGACAGGCCAACCGGCAAGCCTCTATGTCAGCGCTGGCTGGGGAGACAAAGGCCACCAACGTACGATTGTCCAGCTTCAACGTGACCGCGCGCATGCAGTGCGCACCGGCCTCCAAAGCGGCCGACACCGCGTCCAGCTCTACGCGAAAACCGCGAACCTTCACCTGGTCATCCACACGACCTAAATGTTCGAGTCGGCCGTCAGCTACCCAGCGCCCAAGGTCTCGCGTACGAAACATCACCGCATCGCCGCCGCGAAAGGGATCCGGTCGGTACCGGTCCAACGTCAATGCCTTGTTGTTCAGATAGCCCGCCGTTACCCCCGTACCACCGGCCCACATCTCACCCATCTCGCCTATCGCGCAGGCACGCCCCTGGTAATCGAGCACATAGACGGTGTTGTTCGGTGTTGGCCTGCCGATAGTCAATGGTGCGCCTGGTACGTGCAGGTGCAAGGTGTTAACGATGGTGGTTTCGGTGGGCCCGCACCCGTTGTAGAACGTACAGTGTTCGGCCCAACGGTCTGCAAGCGCTTGGGAACAGGCCTCTCCGGCCACCGCAACGTACTTGAGGTCGGGACATTGCAAAGGGTCCAGGGTGGCCAGTATCGATGGCGTTGCGATCAACACGTTGCACTGGGCCGCTGTCTGCGCGATATCTTTGCCGCGAATCAGCAAGGTCGCGCCATGCGCCAGGCAACCGAGTATTTCCCAGGCAGCCATATCAAAACCGATATTGAGAATCTGCCCAACAGTGCGACCCGGCGCCATTCCCATCTGCCCAGGTTGGGTCAACAGAATGTTGCACACGTTGCGATGGCTGACACACACGCCGTTGGGACGCCCAGTGGTTCCGGAAGTGAACAGCACAAAACACAGGCCATCGGGATTGACCTCGGCGGACACGCCATCATTGTTCTCAGCCACCCAAGGGGTTTGCGCAATGAACGTGTCCAGACACAAGCAGCGGGAGGCCGCGTCTGCCGGAATGTGCTCCAGCAAGTTCGACAACGTCAGAATGACCGGACTGGACAACGACTCCAGAACCATACCCAACTGCAGGGTAGGCACGATTCTGGCGTCCTGTGGCACATACGCGGCACCCACCTTCAACACCGCCAGAAGCCCGACCAGCATGGGGATCGAACGTTCGACGAACAACCCCACCGTGTCACCCGGCTTCACACCCTTTGCAAGCAGGTGCACAGCCAAACGGTTGGCTTGTCGGTTGAGCTGTTCATAGCTGATTCGTTGGCCCGCGCACACCGCCGCTGTGGCGTGGGGCGCCAACTTCGCTTGTGCTTCGATGGCGTGGTGTACGTTGGCGTAGGCGGTCAGCGCTGAAGGGCCGCATCCCCATTGCTCAAATAGAACTCGCTGCGCGGCAGGCAAATGAGCCAGCGAGGCGTTGGAAAAAAACTGTTTAACGCTCGGTGAATACGTCATGAGCACCCTCTCTCTGTTGGCCTGCCGGCTGAATACCGACAGATACAAGGGTGGATAGAGGACGCCGCACGAGATTACAGACTCTCAAGCTATGCAGAAGCTTCCCACTCATACCTGGGGAAGTTTCCTTGCACAGGTCATGGAATAACCTACACAGACCGACGTCTACCTCAACACAAGTGAGTAGACTCATCCCATGCATGAACTCGACGAACAGTTACGTGAACTCATCCCCAGGTTGCGGCGTTTTGCCGTGTCCCTGACGCGCAATAGCAGCAGCGCCGATGACCTGGTGCAATCGACCCTGGAGCGCGCCATCGTCGCCTGGGCCGATAAACGTATCGAGGGCGACCTGCGTGCGTGGCTGTTTTCAATCCTCTACCGCCAGTTCCTCGACGCCCACCGCCGCAACCGCCGCTATGCGCGCATGCTCGAATTTTTCACCGGCCGCGATGATGTGCAACCTTCGGTGGAACGCACTGTGCTGGCCCAATCCACCCTGCAAGCCTTCGACCAACTGAACACCGAACAGCGCGCCCTGCTGCTGTGGGTGTCCGTCGAGGGCTTGAGCTACAAGGAAGTGGCCGAGATCCTCAAGGTGCCGATCGGTACCGTGATGTCACGCCTGTCCCGCGCCCGCCAAGCGTTGCGTCAACTCAGCGATGGCGAAATGACCGGCCCTTCCCTGCGGAGACTCAAATGATCAGCCTGCCCCCCAGCGAGCGCGATTTACATGCCTACGTCGATCATCAACTGCTGGACAGCGATCGCCGTGTGCTTGAAACCTGGCTGGCCAGCCACCCCGAAGTGGCGGCCCAGGTACAGGCCTGGCAACAGGATGCACAGTTGCTGCGTGCGTCGTTGAGCGGCGCCCTCCAGCAGCCGTACAACCCGGCATTGGATCCGGCGCTGATTCGCCAGCGCATCAAGAAACAGTCCCGTCGGCACTTGGCCACGGCGGCAGTGCTGCTGATCGCGGTGAGCCTCGGCGGGTTTGGCGGTTGGCACGCCCGCGAAGCCACCCAGCCGCCGCTGTTGCCGATGACCGACGCCATGCAGGCCTACCGCCTGTTTGCCCAGGACGGCATCATGCCCGCCGACTACAAGGCCCAGGACCGCAGCACCATGCAGGCCTGGCTCGACCGCTATTTCAACCAGGCCCATCGCCTGCCCGACCTAAGCCAAGCCGGTTTCAAGCCGGTCAGCGGGCGCCTGCTCACCACCGACCAAGGCGCGGCGGCCATGGTGCTGTACCAGGACGCCCAAGGTCGACGCATCAGCTTCTATATCCGCCCGCCTGGCCCGAACAACGGTTTCCTGCCTCGCGGCAGCCGCAGTGCCGATGGCTTGCAGGCCGACTACTGGTCGGGCGGGGGCTACAACTATGCGATGGTCAGCCCGGTGGATCAGGCCGCCGCGCTGCAGACGCAGTTCTAGAAACCAACATCCAGCACCACATTGTCCAGATAGGTGCCGGCCGGTGGCGTGGGCTGGTCGGTGTAGACCTTGGCGTTGTAGTTGAACACCTGGCTACCGACGCCCAAGCCGTTGCCAGGGTTGACCTCGGCCGTGGAACTGGCCCGCCGCGCCGCGCCGACACTGCCCCAACGCGTGGTGCCGGCGCTTTGGAAAATGTCATAGGCCAGGTAGTTGCTACCGGAAATCATGCGCCGCCGGCCGCCGACACTCACCGGGTTTTGGCCATCGCTCAAGCCCACGGTATAGGCGCTGCCCTTGGTGCAGGCGATGTTGATGGTCTGCCCGGTGACCGCAGTAAACCCACTGACCACCGGCGCGCTGCCAAAGCTGATATTCGGCGCAGTGATCTGGCAGTCGTTGGTCACGGTCATGCTGACGGTCAGGGACGCCGTGCCGCTGCCAGTGTCACGTCCCAGGCAGGCGCCGCCAATGCCGACTCCCGAGCAATAGTTCCAGTTCCACGCGATGCTCAATGTCTCGGTGTACACCCCGGCAGCGACGTTGCTGCCGGTGATGCTGCTCAGGTACAGCGGCACGGTTTTCGCGCCGGGCCCAGTGACCAGGCCAATGCTCTGGGCGATGCCGCCAGCGCCGCCGAAATCGAACTGCGCACCACGGGTGATGGGATAACTGGTGCTGTTGTTGCCGTAAATCGTGTAGCCGATCACATCACCGGTCGGCCCGACCATGCCGCTTTGGGTGGAGGTGATCGTGGCGTAAAAGTGGTCAGTGGGTACCAGCAACGAAATCAATGCCGGGGTGCAACTCAAGCCCGAGTTTGTCGTAGAGCTGGTTTGCGCGGCGGTACGCACCGTCATCGAACTGATCGAGCCAAAACTGGCCGGCACGGTGGACACCACCGAACACGCCGCCATGGCCTGCCCGCAAAGCAACAAACCTACGCCATACAACCCTACGCTGCCCCTCACCTGAACACTCCCTGTTCAATCCCTCATTGGCACACTAATGGCCCGATCAAGGGCACGTCCTGTTGCTGCTCATCAATATCGAAGGTTACCTGGCAAGTGCGGCCCTCTCCCAAAGTGACCTGCAAGGTGTTATGGGCGCTGAGGTTTTCCAGATACACCAGGCCATCCCAGCCGACCACCGCCTGAGTGTTGCTTTGCTCGTGCACTACCAGGCTGCCCAGCGGCAATTCCTGGTGCTGTCGGTCCACCAGGGTGATGCTTGCGGCGAGCACACGGCGCAACGGGAATTCCAGCAGGTAACCACTGCCTCGGCGTACCGACACGCGCTGTTCCACATTGGGGCTCTGCACATTCGCCGGCAGGTTCAACGGGTCGATCTCATATTTACCGCGGTAGTAGGCACTGCTCCACGGCACCAGCAAATGGCCGTTGCGGTCAGTCTGGCCCACCAGTTGGTTTTCGTAACGCACCGGAATCCCGGCGAAACCCTGGGTGCTCACTACCACAAACGCGTCATTGATGCGGTTTGCGGCAAAGGTTTCGCCGCCCATCCATACCAGCGAGCCGCTGGCGTCCGCCCAACGCGTCATGGCCTCGCTGCTGCCGTACACACCAGCCTGCAACTGCACCGACTGCAAGCGCCAGGTCAGGTCGGCCTGCCGATAGCTGGGGGCATCGCCCTGGGCATAGCCGAGGTTGTAGCCCACCCCGCCTTCGCTGGGCACCGCGCGGCTGTAGTTGATGCGCTGGCGACTGGCGCCGTCCTTGCTGCGCTCGGCGCTCAAGGCCAGGCTGCCGTTGAGGTCGAACGGGATGACCAGTTGCGCCTGCATGGCCCAGTTGCTGTCGCCGATTTCGCGGTTGGCTGACAGATAAAAGCTGGTGTTGCGCCACAGCGGTTTGCTCCAGCTCAGGTTGAGCAGGCGCGTGCGCGAGTCGTCCGCGGCCTGCACGTCGAAATAGCCCAGGCCCAGGCTGCCGAAACGTTGAAGGTTGAGGCTCAGGGTCACCTGCTCGCTGCGCTTGCTGAGGCTGGCGTAAGGGGTGTCGACCAGGGTCAGGTCGGCATAGTCGTCGCGGCGCTCCACCCGTTGGTACATAAAGCTGTAGCGCGTGCTGTTGTACTGATAACCGAGGCTCAGTTGCTGGCCCGTGCGGCTGTCGAACTGGCTCTGGCTGAGGGCGGTATTGAGCACGCCGAAGTTGCCCAGGCGCAGGTTACCGCCGAGCCCGCCGAGGGTCAGGTCGCTGGAGGCTTCGGCGTGGCTCTCCAGGGTGAGGTTATCGGAATATCCATAGCGGAACGTGCCACTGGCCACGCCTGGGCCGTAGCCGAAATCCCGCAGGGTGTAGTCACGGCGCAAGGTACCGGCTGCCAGCGAAAAATCCGTCAAGCCTTGTTGCAGCAAGGTGCTGGTGACGTAGAACGGTACCGTGGTCGACACCTGGCGACCCAGGGCATCGGTGGTGACCACCACGGCCTCGCCGGCGCCGTTGATAAACGGGATATTGGTCAGGGTGTAGGGGCCGGGTTGCAGTTGCGCGGTGTCGGATTTGTAGCCGTTGATAAACAGGTCCACCGACGACGGCACCGCCGCCTCACCGGCAAACTGCGGCAAGGGGTACGTGACCAGGTCGGGGCGCACGGCAAAATCGCGCGACAGTTGCACCCCGCCCAGGCGCACCGAGCTACTCCAGGGCAGCGCGCCGCTGATCACGTCGCCGGCCTCGTAGGTGAGCAGGCGATCATCGTCGGAAAAACGCCAGGTGGTGTCGTAACGCCGATAACCATTGTTGAGGGTGCCGCCGCTGACTCCATCGGAGAGTGTCTGGCGCAGTTGCCCGGTGGTGGACAAGGTGCCCCAGGTGTCGAACAGCCGCACTTCGTTCCAGGCCGCGAGGTAACTGCCGCCGTCGTCGGTGTCATTGAAATACACGTCATAGTTGAGCAAGGCGCCAAAGCTGCTCATGGCCTGGGTACGCGGATAGGTATTGCGGTTGCCGATGAACTGTTCCTGCAACCACGAGGGCGGCACATCCAGCAACAGGCGCTGGCCGTTGCTGTCGTAGTCGCTGTGCAGGCCCGGCACTTGGTCCAGAGCTACGCTGCCGACGGGTTCACCCGGCAGTTTCATGCCCACGTCCTGCAACGCACTGGCCGGCACAAACAGCTGGCCGGCGCGCTGCTCGACCGCAATGACGCGGCCGGTGTCCATCTGGTTGACCACCAGTTCCAGAAACAGCTGTGCATCGGCAACTGCCTCCATGCTGCCGGGCGGCGGCGGCAAGTCGCCTGCCATCGCTGCGCCCCACAGCCCGCTTGCTACTGCCACCGACGGCCATAAAACCCGAGCCCAACCACGACTCACCATGGCGTTGTGTCCTTCAATGGACATCTCCATCCTGTTAAAACCCGGGCGCGTGCCCGTTGCGCTACATAACGGCTATCGCTTGGGCGCCAGGCTCTCCAGTTGCGGCGCGCCGTTGACGCGTACCTGCAACGGCTGGTCGGCCGATACGGCGTCCGGCACCGGCCAACGCATGCTCGCGCCCGGCAGCACATAGCCGAGCAAACCGTCCACCAACGGCCGCGTCTGCCCGCCCTGTTTGAATGACGCATCGGTGAGCCGCGCATGCACCGCGCCCTGGTTGCGCACCTCGATGTAGTTGCGCCCTGCCACGTTGACCTTCTGCCAGCTCAACTGCGGCTTGCCCGCGCCCTTGGGGTCGCGCTGGCGGGTAGCGTCGTCCTTGCTCCACAAGCCGGCACCGTAGGCAAACAACGGCACCGAATAGCGCATCTGGAAGCGAATCGCCGCCGCCGTGTTCTTGCCCTCCGGCGGCGTGGGCACCTGCAGCGCCGAGGGGATTTCGTCAATGATGATGCGATAGGCCAGCTCCTGCCCCGGCGGTACTTCCCGGGTGCGGGTCAGGCGCACCAGTTGTTTCTGGCCCGGCTCGATCTTGGCCACCGGCGGGCTGCCGATCACATCGCGCTGGTTCTGGTACTGCTCGTCAAAGCCATTCTGACTCCAGGCAAACACGCGGATCTGCAGGTTGGCGGTTTCGGTGCCACGGTTCTCCAGCCACAGTGCGCTGGCCTGTTGGTCGGCCTCCAGCACCGGGTCGATGGGCCAGATCAGCACCGAACTGGCCGCCTGTCCAAACCCCGCCGTACACAACGCCCCCAAGGCGAAACCCGCGGTCCATAACCGTCGCAAAGCACACCCCATAACACCCCTCCTTAAAACCGTTAGCCCTACCACGTCAGCTGCACCTGCAGCGTGTCGCTGTACGTCCCCCCAGGCTGATTGCCCGGTAAAACCACCCGCCCGTAAATGGGTAGGCTGATGTTGCTCGCATCGCTGTAGGTCACACTCACGCTCTGGCTGATACCCAGGCTCTGGCTGAACGCCGCATCGCGAAACAACTGGTATGCCACTCGCGCGCTGCCACTGTTGAGCTGCAAGTTGCGCCCGGTGCTGCTGTGCAGGCCGCCATCGACGCTCATGCTCAAGGCCACGCCCGGCGTGCATTGCAGGGTTACACCGCCAGTGAGGGCAGCCGTCACCGTGCTGGTGGCCAGGGCCGAATAGCTGCCGTAGGCCAACGTGCCGTAGTTGGAGCCGCCGCCCACGATCAGGCAACCTGGCGTGATGGTCGCGCTCACCTGGAAGCTCTGGTTGACCACCGCCGACAGCGGCAACGGCATCGCCAGGCCGACGGCGAGCAACACCCTGGGCCACATCGTTAGAACGTCAGTTCCACGGCCACCGTGTCGGTGTAGGTGCCCGCTGGCAGCCCCGCTTTGCCCACCGCCCGGCCGTAAAGGTTGACGGTCTGTGCCACGCCGGTACTGGTGGCAAGTGTCACCACGCCGTCAATCGCCAACAGCGCTGAACGCCCACTGTCGGTGTAAAAATCGTAGGGCACGAAGTTACCCACGCCATCGGCCAACGCTCGGGTGCCACCGGGGGAAGCACCATCGTGGGCGCCGGCACGCACCTTGATCGTTGGCGCGGTGCCAGCCGAACACAGGATCGACAACGCGCCGCCGGTACCGGTGCCGCCGAGCAACTGGGCGTCGGCATTGGTAAACAGGCTGTTGGTGGTGCCGAAATTCAAGCTACCAAAATTCAGCCCGGTGGCCGCGCCGGAGCCGTTGACCTGGCAACTGGCGATCAAGGTCAGGCTGGAACTGATCTGCCCGGTCACCGTGGTCGCCGCGTTCAGGCTGGACGCCAGCCCCAGGCCCAGGGCACAGAGGCCGATTCGCGATACAAGTACATGCATGATATCCATCCTCATGGTTTACCAATCCAGAGTCACCGTCAGGGTGTCTGTGTAGATGCCGGCCGGTAGGGCCCTGGTATTCGCCACCACGGAGCCGAATACCGGGATCGGTACCTGGGTGCCCTGGGTCACGACGAAATTGCGTTGCTGGCCGATGCTGTAGGCACTGCGCCCCTGGGGGTCGGCCGAGAGTCGATAGGGAATGGTCTGGCGGCCATTGCTCAGGCGCCGTGTGGTGCCGTCGCCGTTGGCGCCGCCGTCGATGGTCACCGTGAAACTGCTAACCACCGAGGGGTTGCAGGACACCGACAGCGGCGCCTTGTCGCCATCGGAAATCGCCGCGTCCAAGGTCTCGTTCCAGGTCGGCCCTTGGCTGCCAAAGTCCAACAACGCGGTGCCGCCTTCGGGGGTGACCGGCGCGGTTTCCACGCCCTTGCTCACTTCGCAACTGGCGGTGATCACCAACCGTGCGTAGACCTGGCCGTTGACCACCGCCGCCTGCGCGTCATCCGCCAGCAACAGCAGGCCGCCCAGGGCCGTCACGGCCAGGTAGCGGCTTACCATGAGACCGTGACCTTGAGCAGGTCGGAATAACGGCCGACGGCGGGGATGTCCTTGAGCGGTTCGATGCGCCCATACAGCGGCAGGTCTACAGAGCCGGTGTCTGGCACGCGGCCACTGACGGGCACGTCCACCGGCAAGGGGATCAGCCGCGCGGCGTCGGCATAGATTCGATAGGGAATGGGCCGGCTGGAGGGTGCCGGATTGGCGAGATAACGCACTTCGCCGACGCCGCCATGCAGGCCACCGTCAACGCGCACCTGATAAGGCGTGTCGGGGTTACATTCCAGGCGCGGCTGGCGCTGGCTGATCAGGGCCGCACTCAGGGGGCCGGCCGGGTCATCCAGACGCGGGCCGCTGCCGAAATCCAATACGCCAAGTTGCTCGATGCCCGCACTGCGGGTGGTGCCCACCAACTGGCAACCCCGCTGCACGTCGATACGCACCTCTACTTGGAGTTGCGCAGCAAAAGCCGTGTTGCAGAGCATCGTGCCCATGACTGCCAATACCGCCGGTCCCTTCACAGCCCCAATTCCTTATACAGGGGTAACAACTGTGTATGAGGTTAGCCAGTTAACCCGAAAGTGCCAGTTTGCAAGGCTCGGGGTCCTTCGCTATTGGTCAAATGGTTTCGAGCGTCTTACAGTGAGCGACCACCGTAATACAGAGTGTTTATTCTTGGCCGTGCTTGCCCTGCTCCAGCGCCTGCTGGGTAAAAAAACCGACGCCTCGGACGCCTCACTTATTCCGACGTATTTTCAGAAAAAAGCCGAACAACAGGGCTATACCCTCAGTGATGGGCAAATCCGGGCGATTAGCGCCCTGAATCGCGAGGCCCAGCACCTGCTCAACGGCCAGGCCACGCGCAGCCTGTACCTGCACGGCCCGGTGGGGCGCGGCAAAAGCTGGCTGTTGGACGGATTTTTCCAGGCGCTGCCCCTCGCCGAGAAGCAGCGCGTGCATTTCCACACCTTCTTCGCCAGGCTGCACCAGGGCATGTTCCTGCACCGCGGGCATGACGATGCCCTGGGCGTCACGCTGGACGAGCTGCTGGTCGGCTGCCGAGTGCTGTGTTTCGACGAATTCCATGTGCACGATATCGGCGATGCGATGCTCATCAGCCGTTTGTTCAAGGCCCTGTTCCAGCGCGGCGTGCTGGTGCTGGTGACTTCCAACTACCCGCCGGAAGGATTGCTGCCCAACCCGCTGTACCACGAGCGCTTCAAACCGGTGATAGAACTGATCGCCGCGCGCATGGACGTGCTGGAAGTCAGTGCGCCCCAGGACTTTCGCAGCCTGGCCCAGGCCCACGCGCAACAGCGCTTCACGGGCGGCCAGTACGTCTGGCCAGGTACGGCTGGCCAGCGTGAAAGCCTGGGCCTGCCTGCTACAGATTGCCCGGCGCAAACCCTGAAGGTCGGCACTCGGCAGTTAAAGTGCCGAAGCCATCAGGCACGAACCATCGCGTTCACCTTCAACGACCTGTGCGAACAACTCACGGCGGTCATGGACTACCTGTTGTTGTGCCAGGACTTCGACCACTGGATCATCGACGGCCTGCCGCAGCTGGCCGAATGCCCCATCGCCGTGCAACAGCGCTTTATCAACCTGGTGGACGTGCTCTACGACCAGGACAAGCAACTGACGCTGATCGGCCACCAGCCCCTGGATACATGCCTGGAAGGCCAGGCCATCGACCTCGCCCGCACCGCCAGTCGCCTGCGCCAATTGCACACGCTGTGCCCGCAAACCGCGCCCGAGCCGCTATCATGAGCGCCTTTTACGCCCTCTTCCGAGCACCGCGCCCTGCATGAATACCCTCGCCCAACTCAAGGCTGGCCAATTGGCCGGCGCTACGCGCCTGGACCTGGCCTGCGGGCTGACCCAGTTCCCCCAGGAAATTTTCGATCTGGCCGACTCGCTGGAAATCCTCAACCTCACCGGCAACGCCCTGAGCAGCCTGCCCGACGACCTGCACCGCCTGACGCACCTGCGCGTACTGTTCTGTTCGGACAACGCCTTTACCGAACTGCCGCAATGCCTGGGCCAGTGTGCCCAACTGAGCATGATCGGCTTCAAGGCCAACCAGATCAGCCAAGTGCCCGCCGCCGCCCTGCCCCCGCTGTTGCGCTGGCTGATCCTCACCGATAACTGCATCAGCCAGTTGCCCGATGAACTTGGCCAACGCCCGTTGCTGCAAAAGTTGATGTTGGCCGGCAACCAGTTGATCGACCTGCCGCCAAGCCTGGCCCAGTGCCAAAACCTGGAGTTGATCCGCATCGCCTCCAACCGGCTCACCCACCTGCCACAGTGGCTGCTGACCCTGCCAAGCCTGACCTGGCTGGCCTACGCCGGCAACCCGGTGGAAATGGCTGTGCAGGTAAGCAGTGATGAGGCGACGCCGAACATTGCCTGGCAGGAACTGGAAATGGGTGAAGTCCTGGGCGAAGGCGCTTCGGGGATCATTCGCAAGGCGCTTTGGAAACCCCGGGCGTTGCCGGTTGCGGTCAAGCTGTACAAGGGCACCATCACCAGCGACGGTTCACCGCTGCATGAAATGCAAGCCTGCATCGCCGCCGGGCTGCATCCCAACCTGATCAAGGTTGAAGGACGCGTCATCGGCCACCCCGACAACCAGGCCGCGCTGGTGATGGACCTGATCGACCCGAGTTACCGCAACCTCGCGGCCCTGCCGAGCCTGGCGTCCTGCACGCGGGATATCTACGCACCGGCCACCCGTTTCAGCCTGGACGTGGCACTGCGCATGGCACGGGGCATCGCTTCGGTGGCGGCGCACCTGCATCGCCAAGGCATTACCCATGGTGACCTGTATGGCCACAATATTTTGTGGAACGCAGAGGGTGATTGCTTGCTGGGAGACTTTGGCGCGGCGTCCTTCCATGCCACGGCGGACACGCTGCAAACCCGTGCGCTGCAGCGTATTGAAGTGCGCGCGTTCGGGGTGTTGCTGGGGGAATTGTTGGAGCGGGTTGAGGCCCGTGACGAAAGCTTGCAGGCACTGCAACAACGCTGCTGCCAGCCGGATGTGCTGGCGCGGCCGGGCTTCGAAGAGATCGAAGCCTTGCTGCAGGCTATCTAATTGTAGGAGCGAGCTTGCTCACGAAAAACGTCAACGATAACGCGTGCGTCCTGAATAAACGCAGCGCCGGTGAGTTTTTCGCGAGCAAGCTCGCTCCTACAAGGCAATTTGACCGCTTGTACTCAGATAGAAATCAGCCCGCCAGGCCGACAAACATATCCTGCACATCATCATGGTTGTCCAGGCCTTCCAGGAACGCCTCGACTTCAGCCATCTGCTCATCGGTCAAACCACTGACCGGGTTCTTGGAGATATAACCCAGCTTGGCCGACAACACGGTGAAGCCCTGCTCCGGCAAGGCCTTCTGCACGGCATCCAGGTCGGTGGTTTCGGTGATGAACAAGGTGGCGCCTTCTTCACCCTCTTCAAAGTCCTGGGCGCCTGCTTCAATGGCGGCCATTTCCGGATCGGCGTCCGGGGTGTCCGGCGATGCTTCGATCAGGCCCACATGGTTGAAATCCCAAGCCACCGAACCGGAAGCGCCCAGTTGGCCCTTGCGGAACGCCACGCGGATCTCCGCCACGGTGCGGTTGATGTTGTCGGTCACGCACTCAACGATCAGAGGCACCTGGTGCGGCGCGAAACCTTCGTAGGTCACGCGGTGGTATTGCACGGTTTCACCGAGCAGACCGGCGCCCTTCTTGATCGCGCGGTCCAGGGTTTCCTTGGGCATCGAGGCCTTTTTGGCCTGCTCCACCACCAGGCGCAGGTGCGCGTTGGTCGCGGTATCGGCGCCGTTGCGGGCGGCAATGGTGATTTCTTTCACCAGCTTGCCGAAAATCTTGCCCTTGGCATTGGCTGCCGCTTCTTTATGTTTGACTTTCCACTGTGCGCCCATGACTCACTCTCTTATTTCCATCGCGCCCAAACGTCTACTGGCCGGCGCTTTGGGGGCAGAGTTTATAGCGCGAGAACGCTTCGTTCCACCAAAAAACCGGCCAAGACCCTCAGGTGCGCAAGGGTTTAATCACTGCATTGCGGTCCGGCACAAAATCCCCGGCCTGGGCCAGTACGGCGGGCCTGGCATTCCAGTAGGGCATCAGCACCAGCGAAGAAAACAGCGCCGCGCCGGCAAACACGATAAATACCGTGACGGTATCGAAATAGCCTGGCAGCAAACCACCCAGGATCGCGCCCACCGAACCGCAGCCGTTGACAAAGCCCGCTGCGGTAGCGCCGGCCTTGGCGGTGCCAAAGTCGATGGCCGCCGTGCTACTGATCATCGAGTCCGGCCCATACAGCGTCAGGCCCATGACAAACAGCAACGTCATCACCAGCACCACACTGCCGGTGTGCAGCGCGCCCATGAACAACGCCAGGGCAACCGTCAGCGCCAACAGGCTCAGCACGCAGGCGGGCATGCGCCGAGCACCGAACAACTTGTCGGAGGCCAGGCCGATCAACACCGGCCCCAGTAAACCGGCCAGCTCAAACGCGGTGGGCACGATGGCGGCCCCGACCTTGCCCACCGACGGCATCTGCTCGTAGACGATCACCGGGCCCCACAACAGAATCGCATAGCGCGCCGGCTTGAGCAGGAAGTACGCCAGTCCCAGGGTCAATACCGTGCGATTGCGCAGGATCGCGCGCAGGGGTTCGAGTACGCTGACGCGCTGCTCGGCGGCCAACTGCTCGGCACTCAACACCGGCTCGGGTTCGACTGCCGGCAAACCCACATCCTGTGGAGTATTGCGCTGGAACATAAAGAACAGCACGGCCACCACTGCCACCACTGCGGCACTGGAAATAAATGCCGCATGCCAGCTGCCGATCAGCGTATAAGCCCACCAACCGGCAAACGGTGACGCGACCAACCCGCCAAACGCATAACACGAACTCCACAGCCCCAGCACCCGTCCCCGCTGCTGGGCCGGGAAGAAACTGCCGAGGTTCTTGCACAACCCCGACCAGCCAGTGGACTGGGCCAAGCCCTGTATCAACATGCAGGTGACAAAGATCGGCAATGTGGCAAAGGTGCCCATCACCAGCGCCGCAGCCGCAGAAATCAGCAAGCCACCGAGCACCACCACCCGTGGCCCGAAGCGGTCGGCAAGCATGCCCCAGGTGAACTGGCCCACGGCATACGCGGCGAGGTAGAGGCCATCCAGGTTGGCCATCGTCATTTTGTCGAGGGTAAAACTCGGGTCGTCGCCAATCCCCAGCTTTGCCACCGAAAAGGCTTTGCGGGTGAAATAGAAAGCGGCGTACGCCAGCCAGGTAATCGCGAAAATCTGCACGCGCCAACGCTTGATGCTACCCATAGGGATATTCATGGTGGTTCTGACCTCAGGTGTGAGTGTGCCGGCAGAATCGAAAGAAAACGCCTGTTGTTTTTATGGTTGAGCACTGCAATACCGGGCCTTGAATAGCGCGGCATTGGTCAGATGGGTGCGGTGTGCCTGCGCCCATGATCGCCGTGGTTGTAGGACTCAACCTACGGCGACTGAGGAGCATCAAAGCAATGGCTGACTCATAGGTAAAATCGATTTATCGTATTTCAAATATAAGTTCAGCTTTTCAGAGGATGTGCTATGTCGGTTTCCCATGCCCAGCTCAAAGCCTTCCATGCGGTGGCCATTCACGGCAGTTTTACCGGGGCCGCCGAACGCCTGTTCCTGACCCAACCTGCGATTTCCGACCAGGTGCGCAAACTGGAAGAGCGCTTCGGCGTATTGCTGTTTCACCGCAACAAGCGTTCGGTGCGCCTGACCGATCTGGGTGAACGCCTGCTGGCCATTACCCAACGCCTGTTTGTGATCGAGGCCGAAGCCGAAGAATTGCTGCAGGATTCGCGGGCCCTGCTCACCGGAACTCTCACCCTGGCGGTGGATGCGCCCGTGCACGTATTGCCGCAGATTGCGCGCTTCTGCCAACGCTACCCTGGGATCAGCGTGAAAATCGAAACCGGCAATACCGACGAGTCGCTGTCGCGTCTTTACAACTATCAGGCCGACCTGGCGCTGTTGGGGCGCGATGTCGATGATGCGCGCCTGTTGTCAGTGCCGCTGCCCGACGACCAACTGTTGGCTTTTGTCGCACGGGATCATGCCTGGGCCGGGCGCGAATCAATCTGCCTGGCCGACCTGGATGACACCCCGCTGGTACTGCGGGAAACCGGCTCGGTCACCCGCCAGACCCTGGAGCAGGAAATGCGCCAGGCCGGCCTGCGCATTCGCCCGGCCATCCAGGTCGAAGGCCGCGAGGCCGCCCGCGAAGCTGTGGTGGTCGGGATTGGCGTCGGCGTGGTGTCGGCGGCAGAGTTCGGCGCCGACGCGCGGGTGTACGCCATGCCCATCCGCGATTGCACCCAACGCATGAAAGAAACCCTGGTGTGCCTGAAAGAACAGAGTTCACGCCGCGTGGTCGCGACCTTCCTGGAGATCGTACGTGAAAGCCTTCACGCCAACTCGAAAAACGCCTGAATCAAGCGCAACGAGCGGCGGCGCTCCATGCAGCCGAGCATATGCCGGTTCAGCAGGCCATCGCCGAGGATCGGTACTGCCTGTACACGCGGGTCCGGGCTGACCTCCATCGACGACACCACGCCCACGCCCAACTCTGCCGCCACCGCTTCGGTCACGGCTTCACGACTGTCGAGTTCCAACAGCACTTTGGGTTGCACATTCGCCGCCAGGCAGGCGTCATCAAAGGTGCGTCGGGTGATGGAACTGGGCTCGCGCAGCACCATGATCACCTCATGCAACTGCGCCAGCTCAATACCGTCGGGCTGCTTGGCCCATGGGTGCGCGGCCGGCACCAAAGCGCAAATCCGTGACTGATCCAAGGGTTGCAAGTGCAGGCCATTGCGCGGTTCCACCTCGGTGAGCACCGCCACATCGGCATGTTCGGACAGCAGCGCCGCCAGGGTTTCCTGGGCATTGCCCAAACGCAGGTTCACGGTAATGCCGGGGTAGCGCGCGCGCAGGCTGGCGATCATCGGCATGACCAAGTGGGGCCCATCCGCCGCCACTTCCAGGCGCCCGGTGAGCAACTGGCGGTTGGCCTCCAACATGGTTTGCGCCTCGTCGACCAAACCGAAGATCGCCCGGGTGATAGCCGCCAGGCGCGCGCCCTCCTCGGTCAGCTCCACCCGGCGTGCGGTGCGACGCAACAGCGGGATCTGGTAGTGCTCCTCAAGCGCCTTGATATGCCCGGTCACCGCCGGCTGGCTGATAAACAGCCGAGCCGCCGCACGGGTAAAACTGCCCTCACGGGCCACGGCATCGAATGCACGCAGTTGAAACAGGTTCATAGCTATCGGCCTCACTGATAGCTCGCATAACAACAAACAATTTGATTGATAACAAGCCAAACTGCAATTTAGGCGCCGTAGCTTGACCCCCGACACCTTGCGAGGATTTGACATGACCCCTGCCGCGCCGATCCTGTTGACCCCCGGCCCCCTGACCACATCGAACCGTACCCGCCAGGCGATGATGGTGGACTGGGGCTCATGGGACGACCGCTTCAACCAGCTCACCGCCAGTGTGTGCACGCAGTTGCTGGCAATCCTCAACGGCGCCGAAAGCCACCACTGCGTGCCATTGCAAGGCAGCGGCACCTTCGCCGTCGAAGCGGCGATCGGCACCTTGGTCCCCCGTAATGGCAAGGTGCTGGTGTTGATCAACGGCGCCTACGGCAAGCGCCTGGCGAAAATCTGCGAGGTGCTTGGCCGCGAATTCAGCACCTTTGAAACCGCCGAAGACGAGCCCACCACTGCCGCCGATGTGGATCGCCTGTTACACGCCGACAGCGCCATCACCCACGTCGCGCTGATTCATTGCGAAACCAGCACCGGCATTCTCAACCCGTTGGCGCAGATTGCCGAGGTGGTCAAACGCCACGGCAAGCGCCTGATCATCGACGCCATGAGTTCCTTCGGTGCACTGCCGATTGATGCCCGCGAAGTCCCCTTCGATGCGCTGATCGCCGCCTCTGGCAAATGCCTGGAAGGCGTACCGGGGATGGGCTTTGTCTTTGCCGAAAAAGCCGCGCTGGCCGCCGCCCAAGGCAACTGCCATTCCCTGGCGATGGACCTGTTCGACCAGCACAGCTACATGGTCAAGACCGGCCAGTGGCGCTTCACTCCGCCCACCCACGTGGTCGCCGCCCTGCATGAAGCACTGTTGCAATACGCCGAGGAAGGCGGCTTGCCCGCCCGTCACCGGCGCTATGCGAACAACTGCCAGGCATTGCTGGACGGCATGGCCGAACTGGGCCTGCGCAGCTTTCTCCCGGCGGCGATCCAGGCGCCGATCATCGCCACCTTCCACGCCCCCGACGACCCGCGCTACCAGTTCAAAGCGTTCTACGAACGGGTCAAGGCCAAGGGTTTCATTCTGTACCCGGGCAAATTGACCCAGGTGGAAACCTTTCGCGTGGGCTGCATCGGCCATGTCGACGCCGATGGCATGCGCGCAGCGGTCAAGGCCATCGCCGAGGTGCTGCACGAAATGTGTAGGAGCGAGCTTGCTCGCGAAGAGTGTTAACGATAACGCGGGCGTCCTGAGTTAACGCGGTGCCTGGATGTTTTTCGCGAGCAAGCTCGCTCCTACATAGATGAATGTTATTACCCCACAGGATCTGAACCATGAACTATCAAAACCCCAATACTCTCCAGGCCGTTATCCTCGACTGGGCCGGCACCGTGGTCGATTTCGGCTCCTTCGCCCCTACGCAGATTTTTGTCGAGGCCTTTGCCGAGTTCGACGTGCAGGTGTCTATCGAGGAGGCCCGTGGCCCGATGGGTATGGGCAAGTGGGACCATATCCGCACCCTCTGCGACCAGCCACAGGTTGCCGAACGCTACCGCCAGGCGTTCGGCCGCACGCCCACCGACGACGACGTGACCGCCATCTACCAGCGCTTCATGCCGCTACAGATCGAGAAAATCGCCGAACACTCGGCCCTGATCCCCGGCGCCCTCGACACCCTCGCCGCCCTGCGCGGCCAAGGCATCAAGATCGGCTCCTGCTCCGGCTACCCCAAGCAAGTAATGGACAAGGTCGTGGCCCTGGCCGCCACCAATGGCTACGTCGCCGACCATGTCGTGGCCACTGACGAAGTACCCAACGGCCGACCATGGCCGGCCCAGGCGCTGGCCAACGTGATCGCTTTGGGCATCGATGATGTGGCGGCCTGCGTGAAGGTCGACGACACCGTGCCGGGCATTCTCGAAGGCCGACGTGCCGGCATGTGGACCGTGGCCCTGACCTGCTCGGGCAACGCGCTGGGCCTGACCTACGAACAGTTCCGCGCCCTGGACAGCAGCACCCTGGCCAGCGAGCGCCAGCGCATCGAAGCGATGTTCGAAGGGTCGCGCCCGCATTATCTGATCGACACCATTACCGACCTGCCACGGGTCATCAGCGACATCAACCAGCGCTTGGCCCGCGGGGAAATGCCGCAGGCCTACTGACCGAGGTCAAGACAACGGCATTGGCAACAAGCGCAGCGCTCGAAACAGGCATAAAGTTAATGCACTCCATCACTAAAGAATGGAGGTATGCCCTGATGAGTGAGGAACACAGCGATGCCGTGGAAAAATTCCGATACGCGCTACAGCACCATGTCGATTGCGTTGCACTGGTTGATGGTGGTGCTGCTGGCGGTGGTTTACGCCTGCATTGAACTGCGCGGCCAATTCCCTAAAGGCAGCGGTGCGCGCACCTTGATTGTTGAAATGCACTTTATGCTCGGCCTGACCGTGTTTGTGCTGGTATGGCTGCGCCTGTTTGCCCGCAGCCTGGGGGTGGCGCCGAAGATCGTGCCGGCACCGCCGCAATGGCAGAGCCTGCTGGCGAAGCTGATGCACTGGGCGCTGTATGCGTTGATGATCGGCTTGCCGATTGCCGGTTGGTTGATCGTCAGTGCCAAAGGGCATTCGGTGATGTTCTATGGAATGGAATTGCCGCCGCTGATCGCGGAAAACAAGGCGCTGGCCGAGGAAATTGAAGGCTGGCATGTGCTGTTCGCCCAGGTCGGTTACTGGCTGATCGGGCTGCACGCGCTGGCGGGGATCTTTCATCATTACGTGATGCGCGATAACACCGCGCTGCGCATGATGCCAGGTAGGCAAAAACGCATCATCTGATAACCGCTACCCTGTAGGAGCGAGCTTGCTCGCGAAGAACTCCCAGGCAACGCGATCATCCAGAATGCACGCGTTATCGTTCAGGTTCTTCGCGAGCAAGCTCGCTCCTACAGGAAGCCTCGGCGGCCTTGCAGGCCGCCGGTGTGGATGAAGATCAGGCGCGTGCCGGGGGTGAAGCGTCCGGCCTCGATCTGCTGTTTCAACGCCAACAGCGCCTTGCCGGTGTAGAGCGGTTCCAGCGGTAGGCCGCACGCTTGTTCGGTGCGCTCAATGAAGTCCAGCAACAGCGGATCGACCTTGGCAAAGCCACCGCGACAGGCGTCCAGCACGGTATAACCGTCCCGCACGATAGCACTCACGTTCTGCGCCACACCGTGGTCATCCGGCACCGCCATGGCGCCATACACCGTGTGCGCGCCCGCCTCCGCCAGCGCCAGCCCGGCCACCGTCGTGCCGGTACCCGCCGCCAACCACCAGGCGTCGTAATCGCTCCAACCGAGCTTGCCCAACTGTGCCCGCGCCTGCTCGACCAACACGCCACAACCCCGCGCCCCGGCCAGCCCACCGCCGCCTTCGGGTATCGGATGAAAGTCGGGATACTGCTCGCGCCAAGGCAACCAGAAACCCGGTTCATGCCGCGCCCGATAACCGCCATAACCCAGCCAATGCAGCTGCATGCCGAAGGCTTTAAGGTCGAGAACCGTGGGGGTGTCTTGAGGATGGCCGCGCAGCAGGCCGACCGTGGGAAAACCAAAGCGCTTGCCCGCCGCCGCCAGTGCATGCAGATGGTTGGAGTAAGCGCCGCCGAGACTGATCACCCCCGTGGCCCCAGCGTGTCGCGCCTGGGCCAGGTGCTCAGTGAGTTTGAACCACTTGTTGCCGCTGATCAGCGGGTCGATACAGTCCAGGCGCAGCACGGCCAACTCGACCCCGTTCAGCCAGTCCAGCTGCAAGAGTTCAAGGGGCGCGTGAGGAAGCCAGTCGAAAGGGCCCATCGGCAGGTATCGAAATGAAAAAGGGGCGGTAGTCTAACACCGCCCCGCTTGTTGCCTTACAGCTCTGCCGCCAGGCGCGAGCCCTGGTTAATGGCGCGCTTGGCGTCCAGTTCGGCCGCCACATCGGCGCCGCCGATCAGGTGCACGTTCTGGCCGGCAGCCACCAGGCCGTCGTGCAATGCGCGCAGCGGGTCCTGGCCGGCGCAGATGACGATATTGTCCACCGCCAGGACCTGCGGCTCGCCCTCGGCGCCGATGCGGATATGCAAGCCTTCATCGTCGATCTTCAGGTACTCGACACTGTTGAGCATCTGCACCTGCTTGTTCTTCAAGCCGGTGCGGTGGATCCAGCCCGTGGTCTTGCCCAGGCCATCGCCCACCTTGGAAGCCTTGCGTTGCAGCAGGAACACTTCACGGGCCGGCGCATGGCGCTCGGGTTTGATCCCGGCCACGCCACCACGGGCTTGCAGCTGAGTGTCGATGCCCCACTCTTTCCAGAACGCCTCGCGATCCAGGCTGGTGGAGACGCCTTGGTGCACGAGGAATTCAGACACGTCAAAGCCGATGCCTCCGGCGCCAATCACCGCCACGCGCTTGCCCACCGGCTTGCGTTCGAGGATCACGTCCAGGTAACTCAGGACCTTGGCGTTGTCGACACCGGGAATCGCCGGGGTACGCGGTGCGATGCCGGTGGCCAGGATCACCTCGTCATAACCGCCCGCTACCAATTGCGCAACGTCCACACGGGTGTTGAGGCACAGCTCGACGTGGGTGGTCTGCAATTTGCGCTTGAAATAACGCAGGGTCTCGAAGAACTCTTCCTTGCCCGGCACGCGCTTGGCAATATTGAACTGGCCGCCGATCTCGCTGGCGGAGTCGAACAACGTCACCTGATGCCCGCGCTCGGCGGCCACGGTGGCAGCGGCCAGACCCGCGGGGCCGGCGCCGACCACCGCGACCTTTTTGATCTGCTTGACCGGCAGGTAATTGAGTTCGGTTTCGTAGCACGCTCGCGGGTTGACCAGGCAGGTGGTGAGCTTGCCGCCAAAGGTGTGGTCCAGGCAGGCCTGGTTGCAGCCGATGCAGGTATTGATCTCATCGGCACGCCCGGCGGCGGCCTTGTTGACGAACTCGGGGTCGGCGAGAAACGGCCGCGCCATCGAGACCATATCGGCGTCGCCTTCAGCCAGGATCTGCTCGGCGATTTCCGGGGTGTTGATGCGGTTGGTGGTGATCAGCGGAATCTGTACCGAACCGCGCAATTTGGCCGTGACTTTACTGAACGCACCACGGGGCACTTTGGTGGCGATGGTCGGGATACGTGCTTCGTGCCAGCCGATACCGGTGTTGATGATCGTCGCGCCGGCCTGTTCGATGGCCTTGGCCAACTGCACGATTTCTTCCCAGACGCTGCCGCCTTCCACCAGGTCGAGCATCGACAGGCGGAAGATGATAATGAAGTTCGGGCCTACGGCTTCGCGTACACGGCGCACGATTTCCACCGCCAGGCGCATGCGATTTTCAAAGCTGCCGCCCCAACGGTCGGTGCGATGGTTGGTGTGGGCAGCGAGGAACTGGTTAATGAAGTAGCCTTCGGAACCCATGATTTCGACGCCGTCATACTCGGCGACCTGGGCCAGCAGCGAGCAGGTGACAAAATCCTGGATCTGCTTTTCGATGCCCTCTTCATCCAATTCCTTGGGCTTGAACGGGTTGATCGGTGCCTGGATCGCGCTCGGCGCCACCTGCTTGGGGCTGTAGGCGTAACGCCCGGCGTGGAGGATCTGCATGCAGATCTTGCCACCCGCGTCGTGCACGGCCTGGGTGACGATCTTGTGCTTGCGCGCCTCGTCTTCGGTGGTCAGCTTGGCCGCACCGGCATACACGCCGCCTTCATCATTGGGGCCAATACCGCCGGTGACCATCAGGCCCACGCCGCCACGGGCGCGCTCGGCAAAGTAAGCGGCCATGCGCTCGAAACCGCCGGGCTTTTCTTCAAGGCCTGTGTGCATCGAGCCCATCAGGGTACGGTTGCGCAAGGTGGTAAAACCCAGGTCCAACGGGGCCAGCAGGTGCGGGTAGGCAGCAGCGGTCATGGTACAGCTCCACAACGGATCATCACGGGACGTGGCGCACTCGAACGGCGTGCCATCGGTTTATGTCCCACAGACTAAGAGGCGGTGGACCACGGCTCAATGACTGAAACTGACAAGTTATTGATCCAAATGCACAGCGCCCCTTGGCAAGCCGCGCCATGGGCCCTACCCTAGTCGCGAACCCTGCACCTGGTCTGTTGTCTGTTGCCCCATGCGTAAACTTCTAGCGTTCACCGTCATCATGGCCCTGGTTGCCTCCCTCGCCGCGTATCTGGTCTGGACCCAGGAGCGCCCCGTGGCGCATTACCTGTCCGACCTGCGCATCACTCTCGCCGTCAATGAGGGCGAACCGGCCGACCGGGGCAACCTGCTGGGCATCCAGCCGGAGCTGTTCCCTGCCGATTACCAGAGCCTGGAACGCCTGCACCTGAAGCTGTCGGCCTACCTGCAAAACGCTCGGGACCTGGGGCTGATCAATGCCAAGACCGTGGTGGTGCTGCCGGAGCATATCGGCACCTGGCTGATGCTCGGCGGCGAAAAGAATGAGCTGTACCAGGCCGCTCACCTCAAGGACGCCATGAACTGGCTGTCGATCAGCAACCCGCTGCAATTTGCCAAAGCCTGGATCAGCGCCACCGGCGACAACCGTATGGATGATGCCTACCTGCGCATGAAAGCCCCGGCCATGGCCCGCGACTATCAAGTGTTGTTTGGCGGCCTCGCCAAAGAATTTGGCGTGACCCTGGTGGCCGGTTCCATCGCCCTGCCCAACCCGAGCGTGATCCAGGGGCAACTGGAGATCGGCCACGGCGCGCTGTACAACGCCAGCGTGGTGTTTGCTGCAGACGGCCTGCCGCTGGGCCAACCGCAGCGCCAGCTTTACCCGATCTACGATGAGCGGGGCTTTATCGAGCCGGGCGATGAGCATGTCGTCAACGTTGTCGACACCCCCGCCGGGCGCCTGGGTATCCTGGTGGGCAGCGACAGCTGGTACCCGGACAACTACCGCAAGCTCAACGAGCTAGGCGCGCAATTGATCGCGGTGCCGGCCTTTGTCACCGGCCGCGACACCTGGGAGCGTCCGTGGCGTGGCTTCAAGAGCGTATCCACGCCCTCTGAAGTGAGCCTCAAGCCTGAAGAAACCAGCGAGGGCGCAGCCTGGCGTCGCCTGACCCTGATCAGCCAGCCACCCGTCAGCCAAGCTACCGCAGGCATGAGTGTCTTTCTGCGCGGGCAGTTCTGGGACCTGGGCAGCGCCGGCCAGAGCTTTCTCAGCCGCAATGGGCAAGTCTTCGCCGATGGCGACGCCCGTGGTGCGCGCCTGCTGAATATCTGGCTGTAGCGCCTTGAAGCCGGTGCGCCTGGGGGACCTGTCGGTGGGCTTCGTGCACACCCTGGCCGACGCCATCCACAGCCACGGCCTGGACCCGCAACCCCTGCTGCTGCAATACGGCCTAGACCCGGCGCGCTTGGCTGAAGCCGGCGCACGCTTGTCGATCCCGCGCTATATGCGCCTGGGCCACGCGGCCATCCAACTGACCGGCAACCCCGGCCTCGGCTTGCGCATGGGCCAGCTCAGCCGCTTGAGCCAAGCCGGCCTTGCCGGCGTCACCGCCGCCCAAGCGCCCACTGTGCGCGAAGCCGCACGGACGCTCACACGCTTTGAAGCGCTGTACGGTTCCAACTATCGCGGGCAATCAAGCTTTCATGAAGACGCCGAAGGCGCGTGGCTGCGGTTTTATTCCATCAGCCCTTATAACGCCTATAACCGCTTTGTAGTGGACTCGATCATCGCCGGCTGGCTGCAACAACTGTCCGGCCTGGCGCAACAGCCGGTACAGGCCCAGCGGATTGAAATCGAATTCGACGCGCCGGACTACCACGACCACTACAGGGTGCTGGGAGAGGGTGTGGTGCACTTCGGCGCCGAGGTCAATCAACTGCGCCTCAGCCAACCCACCCTGGCGCTTCGCAACCCACAGCATTGCCCAAGCACCTGGCACCTGTTGCTACAGCTGTGTGAAAGGGAGTTAGAGCAACTGACTCGCACCCGCAGCCTGCGCGAGCGCATTACCCGCTTGCTCGGGCCGATGCTCAATGGCGGCCGGGAACCCGACCTGGAAGAAGTGGCGGCACGCTTGAAGCTGCCAACCTGGACATTGCGGCGCAAACTGGCCGAGGAAGGCACGCAGTTTCGCGCGATTCTCAATGACACCCGTCGCGACCTGGCCATGACCTACATTCGCGATACGGAACTGGCGTTCGGCGAGATCGCTTACTTGCTCGGTTTTGCTTCAGCCCAAGCCTTCCAAAGGGCCTTCAGGCGCTGGAACAACCAGACCCCAGGGGAATTTCGCCGCAGTCAGCGCCACTCCGCCTGAAGTCGGTGTTACAGCTCGGTGGCATCGTCGGCTGGGTCCAGTGGGTCTAGCTCGAATGCCTGGTACTCCAGCAGTTCTTCCTGGTAATCGTCCATGGTGGACTCCTTCTTCATGTTGAAAGCGGTTGCAGATTAATGACCTGCGAACCCAGCCTAAAGTGCCGTCATGACGAAAAAATGTCGACGTCGTGACATTCCTGCTCTTCAGGATTAAACGTAACGGCGATCACTGGATTTAAGTTAACCGCAGCCTCGGACAACATGTGGGCTTGCCTGCGATGGCCATAGGTATCTACACAACTTTTGGGCTGTAGCAGCAGACGGTAACCACGATGCGAAGCGAGCCGCTCTTGATCTGCTTTTGATCTTAGGCGCCCCGTTAAACCACGCTGGCCGGAATTCGACAGGGATTTGGGGGGTAAACCGGCAGGGATGCCGGTTTAGCCGCCCCGCGCCATGGATGGCGCGTGGCGGCGACCCCCCAAATCACTGGCGGATTACGGGCACACCGAGCCTAAGCGAGGTGCCGAGTGGTGGGGCAAGAGCGTTTTGCTTACTTTTGCGCTTTTCAAAAGTGAGCCGCCGTCAGGGCGGAACCCTAAGTAGCCGTTACCGCAGGAATGGATATGTCCACAATCCAACTGTGTTGACTGTCAGGCTGCCTTCGCGAGCAAGCCCGCTCCCACAGGTTGATCGCGGGGTGTCAGGGTAGATTTGCATCGGTTGTCAGGCCGTCACGGGAGCAAGCTCCCTCGCCACAGGGTCAGCCTCGTACCGAAGTTGTGTAGATACCTATGCTGCGAAGGCGGCCTGTCAGCCGACGCTTCTCTACCTGACACCCTACACATTCGAGCATTGCGTTATTGCGCAGGCATCGGCAGCGGTGGAATCGCTTCTGTCGGCGCCGGCAAGGCAGGATCAGTCGGCGCCGGCGCCACTGGAGCGGGCTCTGTCACCGGTGCAATCGGTGCAGCCTCAGGTGGCGGCGCAAGCGGCTCTGCAGCGGCGGGCGCTACAGGCACCTCCTTCGGTGCCTCGACTTTCTCGGCTGCCGGCGCGGCCTTGGGCTCGGGCACGCCCAGGTCGGCCTTGGGCTGCTCGGGAATATGCTCGGCCTGCTTTACTTCCTGTGGCAGGAACACGTCCACCAACGCGAAGTATCGCTCGTAGAACTTGGGTGCCGAGACGGTCTCGCTGGCCACTTTCACCATCGAGTCGTCGGTGGAGCCAATCGGCATCGACACCGAGCCCAGCACGCCCACGCCGAGGCTCGCGGAGTTGTTGACCTTCTTCAGCGCATAGCGGTCCTGCAAGGCGTTGGCAAACATCGTCGAGTGATTGCTGCCCTTGCCATCAGCGGCGCACACCACATTGAAACTGATCTGCAGGTGAGTCTCGCCGGTCTGCTGGAAGCTCTTGTTGCCGGCCACCAACTTCGGGTCGCTACTGGTAATGATGTAGCCCTGACTCAGCAGCGCACGGCGCGCAGCTTCACAGGCCGCCACATCGCTGACCGGGTAATCGCGGGAAAACGTACCGGAGTCGTCGAAATTCTCATGTTCATAGATAGCGGTCTTGGGTGACGAGCAGCCCGCAGCGCCCGCCAGCACCAGCGCCAACCCGAGAGTGCGCAAGTGAAATGATGTCGACATTGAAAATCCTGAAGAAAACGGTCCGGACGGTATTGTGCAACAGAACACGACATTGAAGCGCGATTCCTGTCGGTAAAACATCTCAGGCTTAGACAGCAGCGTCAGTAGGAAAAAGCCTGGGGCACATAGGATCGATAAAGATCCGTAATGTGCGCGGTTCTATGACAAGTTTGTTTACAACTTATTCCTCACCTTTCTATCATCGTCCCTGGGTGCGTTGCTGCATAAAGTACGGCGCAGGTTAAAAGCCAAGCATTGGTCGGGCCGCCAATGGAGATTTGTCGTGCCTGATAAACACCCCGCCATCCCTCGCCCCCAGCGTTTGACTGAGGGCGCGCTGTCCGCCCTTGAGCGCTTTTCACATATTGAAGCCGTCAGCGGTATCGTGCTGTTGCTGGCCGCCATCGTTGCGCTGGTGTGGGCCAACAGCCCCGCCGCCGCGACCTACGAGCATTTCTGGAACACGCCCATCACCCTCGGGCTGGGCGACTACAGCGTGTCGCGCTCCCTGCATTTTCTGGTCAATGACGGGCTGATGACCATCTTCTTCCTGGTGGTCGGTGCCGAGATCCGCCAGGAAATCAAAGACGGCGCCCTCGCCAACCTGAAACTGGCCACGCTGCCGTTAGGCGCGGCGTTGGGCGGCGTACTGATGCCGGCACTCATCTACACCCTGCTCAACCACGGCACTGCCGCCGCAAGTGGCTGGGCGGTGCCCACCGCGACCGACATCGCCTTTGCCGTGGGCGTGCTCGCGCTGCTGGGCAAGTCGATCCCCAGTGGCGTGCGTATCCTGCTGCTGGCCTTGGCGATCATCGACGACATCGTGGCGATCCTGATCATCGCGATCTTCTTCACCGCCAGCCTCGACTATATGGGCTTGGTGATTGCCGCAGGCGGGCTGGCCCTGGTGCTGGTGTTCCAACGCATGGGTATCAGCAAGGCGGCGATCTACCTGCTGCCGGGCGCTATTGTGTGGTTTGGCCTGCTCAAGACCGGCGTGCACCCAACGCTCGCCGGGGTAATCCTTGGCTTGATGACCCCGGTCAATTCCAAGCCCACCCGGGAACGCCCGCTGGAAACCATCGAACGTACCTTCAACGAGCTGATGGACCGGTTCTCGCAGCAAGCCGAAGGGGCCCAGCAAGTCGCCGCGCCCCTCAAGCAATTGCGCGAAGCCCAGCGGGAGATACTGCCGCCGGTGCAGCGGGTTCAATCAGCGCTGCACCCCTGGGTAGCCTTCGGCGTGATGCCGCTGTTTGCCTTGGCCAACGCCGGTGTAAGCCTGGACGGCTTCAATCTGGATGACCCGCTGGCCCACGGTGTGTTCATGGGCGTCATCTTCGCCCTGGTGCTCGGCAAGCCTCTGGGCGTGATGCTGGCGAGCCTGGCGCTGGTCAAGCTCAACATCTGCAAGCTGCCGGACGGTGTGACCTGGACGGGCGTTGGCCTGGTCGGCCTGTTGGCGGGGATCGGTTTTACCATGTCGATCTTTATCTCGTCCCTGGCATTCTCCGACCCGGCCCTGCTGTCGGCTGCCAAGCTGAGCGTGTTGGCGGCTTCAACCCTGGCGGCGGTGATCGGGTTGACGTGGGGCAAGCTCAAGTTTGCAGCCAAGAACGCCTAAAGCGCATTCAGCACTCACTTTATCAAAGGCAAAAAAAGACCCCGGCCTTTTCAGGTCGGGGTCTTTTTATTCAGGCCGGCATCAGTACTTCTTGATGTCTGCCTGGGTTTCCAGCTGCTTGCGGTAGGCCGCGAAGTCCTGCTGGCCAATACGGGAAGCGAGGAAGCGGCGGTATTGCGCCTTTTCTTCGTCCGTAGGGGCCGCCGCTTCGTTCACGCCGTTCAAGCGCACGATCATCAGGCTGCCATCGCGCAGGGTCACGGTGGTGAAGGTCGGCTTGTCCTTGGCCGCAGGCTTGGGCATGCGGAACAAGGCTTGCAGCACGGCCGGGTCGATAGACTCCTGACCACGGGTAGCCGCCTCAGTCACCTTCCAGGCCTGGCCGTCAACCGGCTGGTCCAGCGCGGTCTTGCCATCACGCAGGCTGGCGATCAACTCGTCGGCACGGGCTTTGGCGGCAGCGCTCGCGCGCTCCTTGGTCATCTGGGTGCGAATGGCCGCAGCGACGTTCTCCAGCGGCAATTGGGCCGGCTTGAGATGCTCTTTGGCACGCAGCACGATGATGGTTTCCGGGTCCAGCTCGATAGCGCTGCTGTTGGCGCCTTCATCCAGCACTTCCGGGCTGAAGGCTGCAGTGACCACGGCACGGTTGGCCGCAACACCTTCGCCACCTTCACGGCCAAACGGCGCGGAGGTATGGACGGTCAGCTTCAGGTCAGACGCCGGCTGGGCCAGGTCAGAGGCTTCGAATGCCGCATCCTCCAATTGCTTGGTCGCTTCGACAAAACGCTGCTCAACCTGCTGGGCCTTGAGTTCGCGGGTCAGCTTGTCTTTCAGGCTGGCGAACGATGGCACCTCAGGCGCTTCAACGCCCAGCAACTTGATCAAGTGCCAACCGAACGTGGTGCGCACTGGCACCGACACCTGGTCTTGCTTCAAACCGTATAGCGCGGTTTCGAAGTCCGGGTCGTAAACACCAGGGCCGGCAAAACCGAGGTCGCCGCCATTGTTGGCCGAACCTGGATCCTGGGAGAACTCCTTGGCCAGGGCTTCGAACTTCTCACCCTTGGCCAGGCGCGCCTGGATGTCTTCGATCTTGGCCTTGGCTTGCGCCTCGGTGACCTTGTCGTTGACTTCAATCAGGATGTGCGCGGCACGACGCTGTTCAGCGAGGTTGGCGGTTTCCTTCTCGTAGGCAGCCTGCAGCTCATCGTCCTTGACAGTAACCTGGTCGAAGAAGGACGACTTCTTCAATTCCAGATAGTCGATGACCACCTGGTCCGGGGTCATGAACTCTTTGGCGTGCTGGTCGTAGTAGGCCTTGACCTCGTCGTCGGTGAGTTTCACCGCCGCAGGGTCAGCCTTGATGTTGACGGTGGCGAAATCGCGGGTCTGTTTTTCCAGGCGGGCGAATGCCAGCACCTCGGCGTCGGTCACGAAACCACTGCCGGCGATGCCTGCACGAACCTGGCCGATCAGCATTTCCTGGGTCAGCATCTGACGGAATTGCATGCGGCTGTAGCCCAACTGACGGACCACCTGGTCAAAGCGTTCGGCGTTGAACTTGCCGTCTACCTGGAATTCCGGCGTCTGCAGGATCACCTGGTCCAGCGCAGCTTCCGAGAAGCCGAACTTGGAATCAGCAGCGCCTTGCAGCAGCAGCTTACGGTCGATCAGGCCCTTGAGGGCAGCGTCGCGCAGCAGCTTTTCGTCCAGCAGGGAAGCGTCGAAATCCTTGCCCAGCTGTTGCATCAGCTGGCGCCGTTGCATGTCGACACCCTGGCTCAGCTCGGTCTGGGTGATTTCTTCACCGTTGACCTTGGCCACGTCCTGCTTGTTATTACCCGAAGCCTGGAAAATGGCTTCGATACCGGTGAACGCCATCAATGCGACGATGATCCCGATGATGGTCTTGGCAATCCAGCCTTGTGAATTGTCCCTGATATTTTGCAGCATGCGTCCCCCAGAAACGGTTGAACTTCAAAAATTAGGCAACCGTGGAGCGTGGGTAGAGTCCGGATAGAAGAAAGGCGCATCCGAGGATGCGCCTTCTCGTAACTGGCGGAGCGGACGGGGGTTCGAATCTGCACCCCCGGCGTGGCGACCCGATACGTGGGTCAGCTACCGCTCCGCTGCCAGGCCAGACCTGCGTCCGACCCGGGTAAGCAAAGGCTTGAACGAAGCTTAGTTAACAGCTTCTTTCAGGGCTTTACCGGCTTTGAAACCTGGTTTCTTGGCAGCAGCGATTTGCAGTGCTTTGCCGGTCTGTGGGTTACGGCCAGTGCGAGCTGGGCGGTCAGTCACAGAAAAAGTACCGAAGCCTACCAGTACCACGGAGTCGCCGGCCTTCAGAGCGCCAGTGACGGATTCGATTACTGCGTCCAGCGCACGGCCAGCAGCAGCTTTCGGGATATCAGCGGATGCAGCGATAGCATCAATCAGTTCCGACTTGTTCACTCTAAGTCCCCTTATATATCTATTGAGTATGATTCTAAGTTTTTTGGTAAAAAGCAAAACCAGTGCTGAATGGCCTACAGACACTTAAGAGCCGCTTTATAACAAGGGCTCTAAAAAGCTGTCAAGGAAGCCCCCAGGCTCCAACACATTAATGCGTGCTAATTCTTTCCTTGGAATCGGACTCGCGTTTTTCGTCCTTCGCGACAATCTCCGGGGCCACATCCGGCAAGGGCTCCGGCGCGTATTGCAGCGCAATTTGCAGGACCTCGTCAATCCATTTAACCGGTTTAATCTGAAGATCCTGCTTGATGTTGTCAGGAATTTCCTTCAAGTCGCGAACATTCTCTTCAGGAATGATCACGGTCTTGATTCCACCCCGGTGCGCGGCGAGCAATTTCTCTTTGAGACCACCGATCGCCAATACCTGGCCACGCAGGGTGATTTCCCCGGTCATCGCCACATCGGCGCGCACGGGAATGCCGGTCAATGCCGATACCAGGGCCGTGCACATGCCTACGCCAGCGCTAGGGCCGTCTTTGGGAGTCGCCCCTTCCGGCATGTGGATATGGGTGTCGTGCTTCTCGTGGAAGTCCAGCGGGATGCCCAGGCTGCGGGCGCGGCTGCGTACCACGGTCTGCGCGGCGGTAATGGATTCGACCATCACGTCACCCAGGGAGCCGGTCTTGATCAACTGGCCTTTGCCCGGAATCACCGCAGCTTCGATGGTGAGCAATTCGCCACCCACCTGGGTCCACGCCAGGCCAGTCACCTGGCCGACCTGGTCCTGTTGCTCGGCCAAGCCATAGCGGAATTTCTTCACGCCCAGGAAGTGCTCCAGGGAGTCGGCAACCACTTTCACCGAGAAACGTTTTTCCAACGCGTGTTCCTTCACCGCTTTGCGGCAGATCTTCGCGATCTGGCGCTCAAGGCCCCGTACACCGGCCTCGCGGGTGTAGTAACGCACGATGTCGCGGATCGCCTCGACCTCGAATTCGATCTCGCCCTTCTTCAGGCCGTTGGCCGAAATCTGCTTGGGCGCCAGGTACTTGACCGCGATGTTGATCTTCTCGTCTTCGGTGTAACCCGGCAGACGAATCACCTCCATCCGGTCCAGCAAGGCTGGCGGAATGTTCATGGAGTTGGAGGTGCACAGGAACATTACGTCAGACAAGTCGTAGTCGACTTCCAGGTAATGGTCGTTGAAATTATGGTTCTGCTCAGGGTCCAGCACTTCGAGCAACGCCGACGCCGGGTCGCCACGCATGTCGCTGCCCATCTTGTCGATTTCATCGAGCAGGAACAGCGGGTTGCGCACACCCACCTTTGTCATCTTTTGAATCAATCTTCCCGGCATCGAACCGATGTAGGTACGGCGATGACCGCGAATTTCCGCTTCATCACGCACGCCACCCAAGGCCATGCGCACGAATTTGCGGTTGGTCGCGCTGGCGATCGATTCCGCCAGGGAGGTTTTACCCACACCCGGAGGCCCAACCAGGCACAACACCGGACCGCGGATTTTCTTCACGCGTTTTTGTACAGCGAGGTACTCAAGGATGCGCTCCTTGACCTCTTCCAGGCCGTAATGGTCAGCGTCAAGGATCTCTTCAGCACGGGTCAGGTCCAGGCGCACCTTGGTCTGGGCCTTCCACGGGACTTGCACCAACCAGTCGATGTACGAGCGCACCACGGTGGCTTCAGCCGACATCGGCGACATCTGCTTGAGCTTGTTCAGCTCGGCGGTGGCCTTGGTCAGGGCGTCTTTGGGCAGGCCAGCAGCATCGATGCGCTTTTTCAGCTCTTCGATTTCGTTGTGGCCTTCCTCGCCGTCGCCGAGTTCCTTCTGAATGGCCTTCATCTGCTCATTCAGGTAGTACTCGCGCTGGCTACGCTCCATCTGCTTCTTCACGCGGCCACGGATGCGTTTTTCAACCTGCAACAGGTCGATTTCGCCATCCAGCATCGCCAATACGTGTTCGACACGGGCCGACAGGTCGATGATTTCGAGGATGTCTTGCTTCTGCTCGATCTTCAGCGCCATGTGTGCGGCCATGGTGTCGACCAGGCGGCTTGGCTCATCAATGCTGTTGAGGGACGACAGGACTTCAGCCGGGACTTTCTTGCCCAACTGCACATACTGCTCGAACTGCGACAGCAGGCTGCGTACGAACACCTCGGATTCACGCTCCGGGGCTTCGACTTCTTCGATCAGCGCCACTTCCGCGCGCAGGTGGCCGTCCACCTCCATGAAGCGCTCTACGGCACCGCGCTGCTCGCCTTCGACCAACACCTTGACGGTGCCATCGGGCAGCTTGAGCAATTGCAGGACAGTGGCAATGGTGCCGACGCGATACAGGGCGTCTTCGCCCGGATCATCATCAGCAGGATTCTTCTGGGCCAACAGCAGGATTTGCTTGTCGCCCGTCATCGCGGCCTCGAGGGCTTCGATAGACTTCTCGCGCCCCACGAACAGCGGGATAACCATGTGCGGATAGACGACGACATCACGCAACGGCAGGAGAGGCAATTCGATGGTTGTCTTCATGATTTCGCCTCTATGACAGTTCAAAAATAAGCTTGAAACCAAGATGGGGGTTGCATGCAAAAAAAACAAGCTCAATGCCAGCAGTTAAACGCATGAATACACGCGAATTTAACCACCGTCTCGAAAAAACGCCCCAAAAAACAAGGGGCCCCTAGAGGCCCCTTGCTTGTACCGCAACTGCTGAACGCTTACGCGTCGGGTGCAGCCTTGGCAGCCGGCTCACTGTTTTCATAGATATACAGTGGCTTGGACTTGCCTTCGATAACGCTTTCGTCGATCACCACTTTACTCACCTCGGACTGCGAGGGGATTTCGTACATGGTGTCGAGCAACACGCCTTCGAGGATAGAACGCAGGCCACGTGCACCGGTCTTGCGCTCCAGTGCCCGCTTGGCCACCGATTTCAGCGCGTCGGTACGGAACTCCAGGTCTACACCTTCCATCTCGAACAATTTGCCGTATTGCTTGGTCAGGGCGTTTTTCGGCTCGGTGAGGATCTGGATCAAAGCCGCCTCATCCAACTCGTCCAACGTGGCCAGGACCGGCAGACGGCCAACGAATTCCGGGATCAGACCGAACTTGACCAAATCGTCAGGCTCGACTTCACGCAGGGACTCGCCCACCTTCTTGCCTTCTTCCTTGCTACGCACTTCCGCACTGAAACCAATGCCGCCACGGGTGGAACGCTGCTGAATCACCTTCTCGAGACCCGAGAACGCACCGCCACAAATGAACAGGATGTTGCGCGTATCAACCTGAAGGAATTCCTGCTGCGGGTGCTTGCGACCACCTTGCGGCGGTACGGACGCAACCGTGCCTTCGATCAGTTTCAACAGGGCCTGCTGCACGCCTTCACCGGAAACGTCCCGGGTGATCGACGGGTTGTCCGACTTACGCGAGATCTTGTCGATCTCATCGATGTAGACAATACCCATCTGGGCTTTCTCTACGTCGTAGTCGCACTTCTGCAGCAGTTTCTGAATGATGTTCTCGACATCTTCACCCACGTAGCCAGCCTCGGTGAGGGTGGTGGCGTCGGCGATGGTGAACGGAACGTTCAGCAGGCGAGCGAGGGTTTCTGCAAGCAGGGTTTTACCCGAGCCTGTAGGACCGATCAGCAAGATGTTGCTCTTGCCCAGCTCAACCTCGTCACCTTTCTTGTCACGCTGGTTCAGGCGCTTGTAGTGGTTGTACACCGCTACGGCCAGAACCTTTTTTGCACGCTCTTGACCAATGACGTACTGGTCAAGGATGCCGCTGATTTCTTTAGGCGAAGGTAATTTATGCGCACTGCTCTCGGCCTGGGCTTCCTGCACCTCCTCACGGATGATGTCATTGCACAGGTCGACGCATTCGTCGCAGATAAACACCGAGGGGCCGGCAATCAATTTGCGTACTTCATGCTGGCTTTTGCCACAGAAGGAGCAATAGAGCAGCTTGCCGTTGTCCTCGCCGTTGCGGGTGTCAGTCATTCGTTCGATCCAAATCCGATAGGCTTGCAACACAAGATGAAGGCTTATGCGGGCTTTTTCAAGCCCGCCAGTGGTCGGACATGCCGACCAGCCCTATTTTGAGCGGCTTATATTATGCGGGGCGCTTGTCGATCACTGCGTCGATCAACCCGTATTCCTTGGCGGCTTCAGCGCTCATGAAATTGTCACGGTTGGTATCGCGCTCGATTTCTTCCAGGGTGCGCCCGCTGTGCTTGGCCATCAGCGTGTTGAGACGCTCACGAATGAAGAGGATTTCCTTGGCGTGGATTTCGATGTCCGACGCCTGGCCCTGGAAACCGCCCAGTGGCTGGTGAATCATCACGCGCGAGTTCGGCAGGCAGAAACGCTTGCCTTCGGCACCCGCGGTCAGCAGGAAGGCGCCCATGCTGCACGCCTGGCCAATACAGGTGGTCGACACGTTTGGCTTGATGAACTGCATTGTGTCGTAGATCGACATGCCCGCAGTCACCGAACCACCCGGCGAGTTGATGTAGAGATGGATGTCCTTGTCCGGGTTTTCCGCTTCAAGGAACAGCAGCTGCGCACAGATCAGGTTGGCCATGTAGTCCTCTACCGGGCCAACCAGAAAGATCACTCGCTCCTTGAGCAGGCGCGAGTAGATGTCGTAGGCGCGTTCGCCACGAGCGGACTGCTCGACAACCATCGGGACCAGGCCGCCTGCGGCCTGGATATCAGAGTTCTGCTGAATATAGGAATTACGGAACATGCTCTGCAGTTACTCCCAAATAGTCATGTCTTGAAAACGCATAAGCCAGCGCGAGGCTGGCTTATGGTTGAATTTCCAACGAGTTGGACAATCAGTCGGCTTGTGCTGCTTCCGCCGGCTTGACTGCTTCTTCGTAAGAGACCGCTTTATCGGTCACCTTAGCCTTCTGCAGAACAGTATCCACAACTTGTTCTTCCAGCACAACCGAACGTACTTCGTTCATCTGCTGCTCATTCTTGTAGTACCAAGCCACGACCTGCTCAGGCTCCTGGTAGGCCGAAGCCATTTCCTGGATCATTTCGCGAACGCGGTCTTCGTCTGGCTTGAGGTCGAACTGCTTGACCACTTCAGCCACGATCAGGCCCAGCACAACGCGGCGCTTGGCTTGCTCTTCGAACAGCTCGGCCGGCAGCTGGTCAGGCTTGATGTTGCCACCAAACTGCTGAACCGCTTGAACGCGCAGGCGATCCACTTCGTTGGACAGCAGGGCCTTAGGCACTTCGATCGGGTTGGCGGCCAGCAGACCGTCCATGACCTGGTTCTTGACCTTGGACTTGATGGCCTGGCGCAGCTCACGCTCCATGTTCTTGCGAACTTCGGTGCGGAAGCCTTCGATGCCGGTTTCCTTGATGCCGAACTGGGCGAAGAACTCTTCGTTCAGCTCTGGCAGCTTAGGCTCGGAAACGCTGTTGACAGTAACGGTGAACTCGGCGGCTTTGCCAGCCAGGTCCAGGTTCTGGTAGTCAGCAGGGAACGTCAGGTTCAGAACGCGCTCTTCGCCGGCTTTGGCGCCAACCAGGCCGTCTTCGAAACCAGGGATCATGCGGTTGGAACCCAGCACCAGCTGAGTGCCCTTGGCGGAGCCGCCAGCGAAGACTTCGCCGTCAACCTTGCCAACGAAATCGATGTTCAGTTGGTCTTCGTTCTGGGCGGCACGGTCGGCCACTTCGAAACGAGTGTTCTGCTTGCGCAGGATTTCCAGCATGTTGTCCAGGTCCGAATCAGCCACTTCGGCGCTCAGACGCTCGATTTCGATACCGTCGAAACCGGCCACTTCAAATTCCGGGAACACTTCGAATACGGCAACGTATTCCAGGTCCTTGCCCGCTTCCAGGGACTTGGGCTCGATCGAAGGCGAGCCAGCCGGGTTCAGCTTTTGCTCGACAACGGCCTCGTAGAAAGAAGCCTGGATCACGTCACCTACAGCTTCCTGGCGCGCATCGGCACCAAAACGACGCTTGATTTCGCTCATCGGCACTTTGCCTGGACGGAAACCAGCGATCTTGGCCTTTTGGGCAGTCTGCTGCAGACGCTTGTTGACCGCAGTCTCGATACGCTCTGCCGGCACGGTGATGCTCAGGCGGCGCTCGAGAGCAGTAGTATTTTCAACAGAAACTTGCATGGATATTCCTCGTTGCACAGACATTAGCCGGCCATTTCCGACCCCAATGTCGGGTAGAGATGGGCCATTACTGGCCCATCTCCCCCTAAGAACCGTACGTGCGAGTTTCCCCGCATACGGCTCGGGCCTAATCAAAACCCCCGGTAAGGGGAGCCGGTTTGTTCACTGTCAATCCGCGAGCGTGTAGCCGCTGGTGACAAAGGGGGTGCAATAGTACCCGGTTATTTAGGGAGTCTCCACCGCCTTTTGTGCGGTACAGAATGTGGTGATCATGCCACCCCGTCTCCTTCGTAATCGGTAACTTACATATTGGACACAATCCTTTCTGACTCTGGAAAAGGCTCAAGATTTGCTTACGGTACGCCAGCCTTTTGAGCATCTGTTCCATACGCCTTTTCTCACCCATTTCCTCCATAGAAGGATCGAAGGGGTTGTACTCCCCACTCACCTTCTTGTGTCGTTCGATCGGAGTGCTCGCTAGCGAGTACAACTCGATCGTTCGCATCTCTCCCTTGTCATTCATCGTCGCGGTAGCAAACACCCCTTTCCGCCCCTTCATGGGTTTAAAGTATTTCGCTCCGATCCACTGGAGTGTTTTCTTAGGGTGTCGCCGTTTTGCCCAACGCCATAGAGCCAGAAAGATCATGTAATCCATGCGGCTATACGCTTTCTTGGCTACCACAGGCTGGTGATAGAACGCCCAGCCACGCAGTATCGGATTCAGCTGTCGGATCAGATCCTCCTGCCTTACCGTTTTGCTGGTACTGATGACCTCCCTTACCTTGCTATAGAACGCTTTCACGTTTTTCTTGCTTGGCTTGATCAGAAGCTTCCCATCGTACTTGCGGAAATTCCAACCTAGAAAGTCAAAGCCTTCCTTTATATGGACGACACGCGTCTTCTCGAGTGACAACTGCAGCCCCCGCACTGCTAGGAACTGCTCTACCCAAGGTCTGACTTCAGTTTCCAGCACCTCTCGCGAGGTTCCGGTTATCACAAAGTCATCCGCGTAACGCACCACATTGATTTTCAGCTTCTTGGCCTTGGTCACACCCAGATGTTGCTTAAGTTGTGACTCCAGCCCATCCAGCACCAGATTCGCCAAGCTGGGCGAGACAATCCCGCCCTGTGGCGTACCGGCATCCGTTGCCTGTAGCTGGCCTTTATGAATCACGCCAGCTTTCAACCATTTTCGGAGAACCACCTTATCCGTTGGGACGTTGGTGATAAGCCAGTCATGATTGATATGGTCAAAGCAGCCTTTGATGTCCGCCTCCAAAACCCATTGGGCCGAAACCTTCTTGGATAGGCATACGAACAACTGCCCCATTGCATCCGCCGTAGATCGCTCGATCCTAAAGCCGTAGCTGTTTGGATCGCCGGTGGTTTCTGCAATGGGTGCCAGAGCAAGCAAATACAACGCCTGCATTGCCCTGTCCGTCATGGTCGGAATGCCCAGAGGGCGCTCCTTTCCATTTGACTTCGGAATAAACACACGCCGTAAAGGCCGTGGCTTATAACCGTGGCGCCTCAACCCATTTGCCGCCTTCCATTTGGCATCGGGTGTATCCCAGAGCACGCGGTCGACTCCCGCCGTGCGCTTACCCTGGTTTTCAGTGACTCGCCGTACGGCCAAGTATCTGGCCGAGCGTGAGCGGGTCAGCATCCGCTGCAAGGCTTTCACCCTGCGCCAGTTGCCTTCCCGACAAGCCTTCGCAATCCGTATCTGCATCGCCCGGACATTCCGCTGAACACGCCACCAATCGATGTCATGCCATTGTTGCGGAGCGCCGGAAGGCGCAGACACGGCCAATTGGCTATGTTCTAACATGCTGCCTTCCTCTCAAGTTGCCCCAAGCGAAAGACGCACACATCCCCTGACGGGAATGGACGCTCCCGCCAGGGCTGGATTAATAGAAGATCCGTTACAGCTGGATCTCTAGGTTTATTGAGACAGGTTCACTCAGAGTTCATGCGACGAAAGACCACGCAGAAGTCTGCCCGGTTTCCCGTGGAGCAATGTTCCAGCCCCTATCCAGGCCATTACAGCCCGGCTTTCGCTTTCTCTGCGATCCCATACCCGCACAGCCAACGGATCACCTTGCGGTTCACCTGCCCGAAGGCAGCTATACGGGCTTACCACGTTCCCTGCCTGTCACACGACTGGGTTAGAGTCTGCCTATTCGCCGGCGACCTTATGTGACGACGTGTTCCGACCCTTGACCAGAACAACCGGTCGCATCACCTTTTTGGTTAATGCCTATCAGCAGATTAGGCACCGTAATGCTGACGACGTTTATTAGCAGTTCACTTGTGTTACCCATACCAGCCAGCCTAGCGCCTCAACCCGGTACTGCTCCGAGCATCTGCGCTCCGCCTCACGGCGAAGACGCACCCATACGGGGGCTACATTGTTGGAAGAGCTTCACACCCCACCGTTACCAGTGACGCATGTCTTCCTAGGCTATCGTTGGTCGCACAACGAGTCCGCTGCCACTCCAAACAGGCAATGGTTGGACAATGACAGACAGAGCTTTCGCTCATGTCTCCGGTTTGATGTGAACAGGGACTGCCGAGGCAGCATGCTCAAAGAATTGTTACCTCCTGTTTCAAAAGCAGGAGGGAACCCCAGCGGGGATTCTCTCCCGCATGGGTTTAGCCCTGAATAGGGCTGATGTGTAGTAGGCACTCCAATACCGGAAATCCAGTACTGCGGTCGAGCCACCGAGCGCTAATCGACCTTGAGTTTGCCACCGCCGCTGCGGCAAGTCCTTGAAGGCATTGGACTTCTGGGAGGGTTTTGTTTCTTGGGGTTGGGTACCCAAGCTCTCGGCTCTCTTTCGAAAACCCTTCAAGATGACTCTACACCTCGAAGTTTAGGAGACACGCCACGCGTGTCGCACCAAGGGCATGCATTCTAGTGGGTCAAACTCAAGAAGTCACCCTACTGAAAACACAGCGGAAAACAGCCGGCAATTTATCGGTACGAAAGCACTGAAGTACCTCGCCCCGGTGACAAATACAGCCAAATTGCGCCAGGGCTCTGCGCCGCCCCTCTCTATATATAGAAGGAACAACCATTCATCTCCCTGACGGCCCGCCCTGCGAACAGAACAGGCAAGCAGCGCGGCATCATCGAGATACACAAATACGACGACACGCCCTGCCGGGGCAGCCCAGCACCTGCGACCACCCAATCTCAAACCGCCAAAACCAAAAAAGGCGCCAGACTGTTAAATCTGGCGCCTTTCGAATATGGGGTGGACGAAGGGGATCGAACCCTCGACAACGGGAGTCACAATCCCGTGCTCTACCAACTGAGCTACGCCCACCATATTGCGTTAACAAAGAAACCAAACCACTTCTTTGTTGAGCCCTGCCCTGCCTGACGACCGGGAAAAGCTTTAATTGGTGCGGATGAAGAGACTCGAACTCTTACGCCTCGCGGCGCTGGAACCTAAATCCAGTGTGTCTACCAATTCCACCACATCCGCGCTTGAAGCTCTTAAAGCAAAGGCGCCAGACTGTAAAATCTGGCGCCTTTCAGAATATGGGGTGGACGAAGGGGATCGAACCCTCGACAACGGGAGTCACAATCCCGTGCTCTACCAACTGAGCTACGCCCACCATATAGCGCTACTTGTGCCAAAGCTGCCTAATGGCGCACCCGGCAGGACTCGAACCTGCGACCATCCGCTTAGAAGGCGGATGCTCTATCCAGCTGAGCTACGGGCGCCTTATTAATCTGTACTCTTTAACGATTACAAACTAAGTGCTTCCAGCCTTGCAGTACAACTATTCTGCTCGACCTTCTTAACCAGTGCTAGGCTGTGCCCGACAAGTGCGACGAATAGTATAGATGCCCCGGAAACCCGTCAAATCTTTTTTGAAAAAAACTGATTTTATTTAAGGGGTTAGGGCAATTTGCAGACCAAGCGCCTTTGCCCTCGCGCCTTGGCATGCGAGAATGCGCGCACTTTTCTTCCCCCTCTCGATGGTTAATCACGCGTAATGACTGCACAACTTATCGACGGCAAATCAATCGCCGCCAGCCTGCGCCAGCAGATCGCCAAACGAGTCACCGAGCGCAGCCAGCAAGGCCTGCGCACGCCTGGCCTCGCGGTGATCCTGGTCGGCAGCGATCCTGCCTCTCAGGTTTATGTCTCGCACAAGCGTAAAGACTGTGAAGAGGTCGGCTTTATTTCCAAGGCCTACGACTTGCCTTCGGACACCACTCAACAGGCCCTGACCGACCTGATTGACAGCCTCAACGATGACCCGGGCATGGACGGCATCCTCCTGCAATTGCCGCTGCCTGAGCACCTGGACGCCTCCAAGCTGCTGGAACGCATCCGCCCGGACAAAGACGTCGACGGTTTCCACCCTTATAACGTCGGCCGCCTGGCCCAACGCATTCCCCTGCTGCGCCCATGCACACCCAAAGGCATCATGACGCTGCTGGAAAGCACCGGTGTCGATCTCTATGGTCTGGACGCTGTCGTGGTGGGCGCATCGAACATCGTCGGTCGCCCGATGGCCATGGAGCTGCTGCTGGCCGGCTGTACCGTGACCGTCACCCACCGCTTCACCAAGGACCTGGCTGGCCACGTTGGCCGCGCCGACCTGGTGGTGGTCGCTGCTGGCAAGCCGGGGTTGGTCAAAGGTGAATGGATCAAGGAAGGCGCCATCGTCATCGACGTGGGCATCAACCGCCAGGAAGACGGCAAGTTGGTGGGTGACGTGGTGTATGAAACCGCCCTGCCCCGTGCTGGCTGGATCACGCCGGTCCCAGGCGGTGTCGGGCCGATGACCCGGGCGTGCCTGCTGGAAAACACCTTATATGCAGCGGAAACCCTGCACGGTTAATAACCAGGCGTAATGAAAAAGCCCTGCCTTAGCGCAGGGCTTTTTATTGCACGAAAAAAAACCGTTTTTTCTTAGTTTTTAAGCACTTTCGTCTGGTTCTAGAAGAACATTCGACAGTTCTTCATCCATACTCCTAGAATGTAACGCCATTTGTCACAAGATCCGTTCTACAACGGCATTTCCTTACTTTTTAGCGAGTTCATCCGCGTGAAAATTCGTCTTTCTATTGTCAGCCTGTTTTTTGCTTTGGCAGGTACCTTCGCCCACGCCGCCGAAACCACCCTGGCCCCGCGTGACGCCTCTAAGCTGCAGATTGCCTCCGGCAGCGCCATGTTGGTGGATTTGCAGACCAATAAGGTTATCTATTCCAGCAACCCCGACGTGGTGGTACCCATCGCCTCGGTGAGCAAGCTGATGACCGGCCTGATCGTCCTCGAAGCCAAGCAGAATATGGACGAATACATCGACATCAACATCACCGACACGCCCGAGATGAAAGGCGTGTTCTCCCGGGTGAAGATCGGCAGCCAGATGCCGCGCAAGGAAATGCTGCTGATCGCGCTGATGTCCTCGGAAAACCGCGCCGCTGCGAGCCTGGCCCACCATTATCCTGGCGGTTACGCGGCCTTTATTGCGGCGATGAACGCCAAGGCCAAATCCCTGGGCATGACCAGCACCCACTACGTGGAGCCCACCGGCCTGTCGATCCATAACGTCTCGACCGCCCGCGACCTGAGCAAGCTGCTGGCCTATGCGCGCAAATTCCCGATGCTCAGCCAGTTGAGCACCACCAAGGAAAAGACCGTGTCGTTCCGCAAGCCCAACTACACCCTGGGCTTCTCCAACACCGACCACCTGATCAACCGCGCCAACTGGGATATCAAGCTGACCAAGACCGGCTTCACCAACCAGGCCGGCCATTGCCTGGTGCTGGTGACGAGCATGGGCAACCGCCCGGTGTCGCTGGTGATTCTGGATGCCTTTGGCAAGTTCACCCATTTTGCCGATGCCAGCCGTATTCGTAGTTGGGTCGAAACTGGCAAAGGCGGCGCAGTGCCGGATGTGGCGCTGCGTTACAAAGCTGATAAAAACCTCAAGAATCGAGCGACCGCTACGGAAGTACGTCGATAAACAGTGATGTGATTTAGTGTGGGAGCGGGCTTGCTCGCGAATGCGGTGGGTCAGCCTATGCATTCAGCGACTGACACTGCGCCTTCGCGAGCAAGCCCGCATTATTTGAGCTTCACTTCTTCTCTGCCAACACCTTGAGCGCTTGGGCTGCTGCCTGCTCCTGCCCCGCCTGCGCCGTGGCATTGGCCGCATCGCGCCAGCGTTGCGCGTCCACATTGGCGGGCAACTGGCTCGGGCGCTGGGTCAGGATGGCCCAATGGCCCGCGCCCTTCCACGCCGACTCAAAGTCGCTGAAGCTCATGCTCAGGCGGCGCTCATTGCCTGAGCGCAACAGCACCGTACTCTTCTGCTGGTTGAACCCCACCACCACGACATAACGCGCTCCGGACCAATAGCTGGCGTTGATCCGCGCCATCACCGGGTAACCCGCCGCTACCTGGGCCAGCACGGCGGTCAGCTTGGCGTCCAATGGGTACACCATCAGCCCGTACTCGCGCGCCAGCACCTGCATATTGCGCTCAAGGTCGGCCTCGGCACCGGGCAGGCGCAGCGGCTTATCAAGCAAACCCGGTGTCATGACAATGCCTTGTTGCGACAGCATGCTGGCAAGTGCTGTAGGACCGCTCTGATACGCCTCGCTGCGAAAGGTCGGCACGCCATTGAGTTCAACGCGCTCCGGCAAGCCTGGCAGTTTCGACGGTGTGTTGCTGGAACAGGCCGCCAACCCGAGGGCAACGGCCAGTAGCAAGGAAGTTTTAAGGTTCGACCGTAAGCGCAATTTTTTCACTCTCTTGATCAACTGCCAGTAAAGGCCCCGATCATAGCCCAATCGCGCTTTCTCTATCCCGTAGGAGCGAGCTTGCTCGCGAAAAACTTGGGGGCGCCGCGTTTATTCAGGAAGCCCGCGTCATCGTTGACGTTTTTCGCGAGCAAGCTCGCTCCTACATTGGGGGGCGCAAGATATCTATAGCCGACGCGTGCAATAAAGCGGTGACGATAGAGCAAACAAGTTGGACGGACTCGACCATTGGTCAATAGCAGGCAACCGTCAGCTGACTAGACTGTCCATTGAGAAGACTGTGTGTGCCCCAAGTGGGCGAAAGGAGGCCCGAATGAGCCTTGCGACAACGATTTTCCTGTTGATCTGTGGTTGGCTGGCCGTTGCCGCCGCCATGCTGTGGGGGGTCATGCGCGTGACGCGCCGGCATCATCACCCCCACGTCAAACCTGCTGAACCCGCCGAGCCGCGCAAGGCGACGGCGCATCACGCCTAGCCAGGCATGCAATTGAAGTCCTGGGTTGCGGCAATTTCCTTGCCGTGGCCGTCCTCAAGGGACGCGCGCACCGTGGTGCCCAGGCTCGACTCCACCAGGGTGTAGTGCTCACCCGCTTTGAAATGCTTGTACTCGATGCGGCCCTGGCAGTCCTGCTGGTTGTCGTCACCCGGTTCGTCTTCAAATAAGGTCACGTCCAGGCGATGGTCCCCCGGGGTCACTTCAAAATAGCGCCCATCGTCCACGCGCTTGCCATCGACACGCTCGGCCATCAGGTCATTCGGCGCTTCTTCCTGCAAGCCGATCCAGGCTTGGCTGGGGTCCGCCTTGGGGATCGGGCCAGCGCATGCCGACAGTAAGCAGACAAAGCCAAGAACGGGAACTAACAACAGTGGTTTAAGTGACATGACAGGACTCCAAAGGGCATGAATGAAAAGGTCGTATCCGATGGCTGACAAGCTTGATCAGCCGCCCTTCCTGGAACAAATGAATCCCTATGAAAGGATCTTCAGCCATTAACTAAAACTTCCTTCACCTGACTGAAAGGTGCGTGTTAGGTGGGTCGGGCAAGACTGCCGGGGTTTGCAATCCTGCTCTTCTCGGAGACTCACGCATGCTCGGGCTGGTAAAGACCGCACTGCACAAGCCGTACACCTTCATCGTGCTGGCTATATTCATCTGCATCATCGGGCCGATGGCGGCCCTGCGCACGCCCACGGATGTTTTTCCCGATATCGGCATTCCCGTGGTCGCCGTGGTTTGGCAGTACAACGGCCTGTCCCCGGACGCCATGGCCGGCCGGGTGATCTACACCTACGAACGCTCCCTGAGCACCACCGTCAACGACATCGAACATATCGAGTCGCAATCGTTGCCCGGCATGGGCATCGTCAAAATCTTCTTCCAACCTGGCGTGGATATCCGTACCGCCAATGCCCAGGTCACGGCGGTGTCACAAACCGTGCTCAAGCAAATGCCACCGGGCATCACGCCGCCGCTGATCCTCAACTACAGCGCCTCCACGGTGCCGATCCTGCAAATGGCGTTCTCCAGCCCCAGCCTTTCGGAAGCCAGAATTCGCGACCTGGTGCAAAACAATATCCGCCTGCCCTTGAGCGCCCTGCCCGGCCTGGCCATGCCTACACCGATGGGCGGCAAGCAACGGCAGATTACGCTGGACCTCGACCCCCAAGCCCTGGCCGCCAAAGGCTTGTCGGCCCAGGATGTGGGCAATGCCTTGGCGTTGCAGAACCAGATCATCCCGGTGGGCACCGCCAAGCTGGGGCCCAACGAATACACGATCCTGCTCAACAACAGCCCCAAGGCCATCGATGAGCTCAACGACTTGCCGATCAAGACCGTCGACGGTGCGCTGATCACCATCGGCCAAGTGGCCCATGTGCGCGACGGTTCACCGCCGCAAACCAACATCGTTCGGGTCGACGGCCATCGCGCCGTGCTGATGCCGGCGCTGAAAAACGGCAGCATCTCCACCCTGTCGATCATCGACGGTATCCGCCAGATGCTGCCGCGCATCAACGAAACCCTGCCGCCGTCATTGAAAACCTCGCTGCTGGGCGATGCCTCGGTATTTGTCAAACAGTCGGTGGGCAGCGTGGCCCAGGAAGGCATCATTGCCGCATTGCTCACCAGTGCGATGATCCTGCTGTTTCTTGGTAGTTGGCGCTCGACCTTGATCATCGCCGCCTCGATTCCCCTGGCGGTGCTTTCGGCCATCGCGCTGTTGGCCGTCAGTGGGCAAACCCTCAACGTGATGACGTTGGGCGGGCTGGCGTTGGCCGTGGGCATCCTGGTGGATGACGCCACGGTGACCATCGAAAACATCAACTGGCACCTGGAACAAGGCAAGGCGGTGAAGACCGCGATTCTCGACGGCGCCGCGCAAATCGTCGGCCCGGCGTTCGTCTCACTGCTGTGCATCTGCATCGTGTTCGTGCCAATGTTTTTGCTGCAAGGCATCGCCGGTTACCTGTTCCGGCCCATGGCGCTGGCGGTGATCTTCGCCATGGCCAGTTCGTTCATTCTCTCGCGTACCCTGGTACCGACGCTGGCGATGTTTTTGCTCAAACCACATAGGCCCGAGCCAGGCGCGGGGCATCATCCGGAAGATGCATTCATCAACCACCACGAGGGTGAACAGCACCTGAAACCGCGCAATGCGCTGCTGCAATCGGTGCTGAACTTTCAACAGGGATTCGAGCGGCACTTTTCCAATATCCGTGACACCTACCATGGCCTGCTGACGCTGGCACTGGGCGCACGCAAGCGCTTCATTGTCGGGTTCCTGGCGTGCGTATTGGCGTCGTTCCTGCTGTTGCCGAGCCTGGGCCAGGACTTTTTCCCGGCCACCGATGCGGGTGCCTTGGCGCTGCATGTGCGCTTGCCCCTGGGCACACGCATCGAGGAAAGCGCCGCGGCGTTCGACCGCATCGAAGCGCGGATCCGCGAGGTCATCCCCGCCGAAGAACTGGACACCATTGTCGACAATATCGGCATTCCGCTCAGCGGCATCGACATGGCCTACAGCAGCAGCGGCACCATCGGCCCGCAGGATGGCGATATTCAAGTCAGCTTGAAAACGCACCACGCACCCACCGCCGACTATGTGAAAAAACTGCGCGAAGCCCTGCCGCAAAGTTTCCCCGGCAGCCACTTTGCGTTCCTGCCAGCCGACATCAGCAGCCAGATCCTCAACTTCGGCGCCCCCGCCCCGCTGGACGTCAAAATCTCCGGGCGCAGTGACGCAGAAAACCGCGCCTATGCCGTCGAGCTTGAACGGCGCTTGCAGCATGTACCGGGGATTGCCGACCTGCGTATCCAGCAGTCCACCGGCTACCCCTCGCTGCAAGTAAACGTGGACCGTATGCGCGCCAATGGCCTGGGCATCACCGAGCGTGACGTCACCAACAGCATGGTCGCCTCCCTCGCCGGCAGCTCACAAACCGCGCCGACCTTCTGGCTCAACCCGGCCAACGGCGTGTCTTACTCCATCGTCGCCGCCACCCCGCAATACCGTCTCGACAGCCTGCCGTCCCTGGAAGCACTGCCGGTGACCGGTGCCAATGGCCAGGCGCAAATCCTCGGCGGCGTGGCGACCATCTCCCGGGTACAAAGCCCGGCCGTGGTGACCCACTACAACATCGAGCCGACCCTGGACCTGTACGCCAACGTGCAAGGCCGCGACCTCGGCGGCGTCGCCCGCGATGTGCAAAAAGTGCTGGATGACACGGCGTCCATGCGCCCCAAAGGCGCGACCATCAGCCTGCACGGGCAGATCGATGCGCTGCATGAGGCGTTCAGTGGTTTGAGCTTCGGGCTGCTCGGCGCGGTGGTGCTGATCTATCTGCTGATCGTCGTCAACTTCCAGTCGTGGGCCGACCCCTTTGTGATCATCACGGCGTTGCCGGCAGCATTGGCGGGCATCGTGTGGATGCTGTTTCTCAGCGGCACCTCGCTGTCGGTACCGGCACTCACCGGCGCCATCTTGTGCATGGGCGTGGCCACCGCCAACTCGATCCTGGTGGTGAGCTTCTGCCGAGAGCGCCTGGCCGAACATGGTGATGCGTTGAAAGCCGCGCTGGAAGCCGGCTATACGCGCTTTCGCCCGGTGTGCATGACCGCCCTGGCAATGATCATCGGCATGTTGCCCCTGGCGATTTCCGAGGAGCAGAACGCCCCGCTCGGTCGGGCAGTCATCGGCGGCTTGATCTTCGCCACCATCGCCACTTTGTTGTTTGTTCCCGTGGTCTTCAGCCTGGTCCACGGCCGTCATCCTACTCGCGCAACTGCTGGAGAAACGCCCCATGTCGCCTGATCAAAAACCCTCGCGCAAGCGCCTGATGCTCCTGGGTGTCGGTGGCCTGACGTTGGCTGCCCTGTTGGTCGCCAGCGGCCTGCACGCGCGCACGCTGCACGAGCAATCGGTCACTGCCTGGACCGAAGCCGCCGCTGTCCCCCAGGTAATGGTGTTCCAACCCAAGCCAAACGCCGGCGGTGACACCCTGCGCCTGCCCGCCCACCTGGAGGCGTGGAGCCAGGCGGCGATCCATGCGCGGGTCAGCGGCTACTTGAAGAACTGGAAAGTCGACATCGGTGCCCAGGTCAAGGCCGGGCAAATCCTCGCCGAAATCGACAGCCCCGACCTCGACCAACAACTGGCCCAGGCCCATGCGCGTCTGATCCAGCAACAAGCCAATGCACGCCTGGCAGCCACCACGGCGACCCGCTGGCAAAACCTGCTGGCCAGCCATTCGGTATCGCGTCAGGACGCCGATGAGAAAAGCTCCAACGCCGCAGCCGCCAAGGCCAACACCGAAGCCGCCGCAGCAGACTATGCGCGACTGTGCGCCCTGGAAAGCTACAAGACCCTTCGCGCGCCGTTCGCCGGCACCATCACCGCCCGCAACACCGACATCGGCCAGTTGATCAAGGCCGATAACGCCAGCGATCCGGAACTGTTCAACATTGCCGACACCCACCAACTGCGTTTGTATGTGCCGGTGCCGCAAAACTATGCAGCGGTCATCCATACGGGCCTTGAGGCCGAACTGACCGTCCCCGAGCACCCCGGCGAGCACTTCAAGGCGCGCCTGATCGGTGACTCCACCGCCATCGACCGCCGCTCCGGCACCCTGCTCGCCCAGTTCGTCGCCGACAACCCCAACGGCGAACTGCTGCCGGGCGATTACGCCGAAGTCACCCTGCCGATTCCGGCTGACACCCATGGCGTAAGCATCCCGGCCAGCGCCTTGATCTTCCGCGCCCAGGGCACCCAGGTTGCGGTGCTGGACGGGCGCAACCATGTGCACCTGCAAGACATTCATATAGGCCTGGACCTCGGCGAGCGCCTGGTGATTGACCAAGGACTGAAGCCTGCTGACCGTATCATCGACAACCCGCCCGACGCCCTGCGTGAAGGCGACCCGGTGCAACTGGCTGACGCCTCGGGAGGTGCCCATGCGCCCAAGGCTTAAGCCGCTGGCGGCGTTGATACTGCTGGCGTTGCAGGGTTGCTCGATGGCACCCACCTATACAGTGCCGTCGGTTGACCTGCCCGCGAACTACCGTGAACAAACCAGCGATGGCCCCTGGCACAGCGCGCAACCGTCGGACCAACTGGCGCCCCAGTGGTGGCAGCTTTACCACGATTCGCGCCTGAACGCGCTGCAGCAGCAACTGCTCAAGGCCAACCCGAACCTGGCCGCGGCGCTGGCGCACTTCGATGCGTCCCAGGCCTATGCCAGTCAACTGCACGCGGGCCTCTTCCCGCAAATCACCGCCAGCGCGCAACCGCTGCGTCAGCGTCAATCGGATTCACGACCGTTGCGTGGCACTACACAACCGTCGGTGTACAACAGCAATACCGCTGGGTTCTCCCTGGGTTACGACCTCGACCTGTGGGGCAGAATCCGCAACCAGGTCGTTGCGGGCGATGCCCAGGCACAAGCGTCCTTTGATGATCTGGCGGTGGTGCGCTTGAGCCTGCAACAGCAGTTGGCGAGCCTGTATGTGCAGCTCAATGGGCTGGATGCACAGCGCCGAATCCTCAACACGTCGTTGCAGGACTTCAGCAAAGCGCTGCAACTGACCCGCAGCCGTTATGAAGGCCAGATTGCGTCGGAACTGGACCTGACCCGCGCACAAAACCAACTGGCCGAAGCCAAGGCACAGCTGGACGAAGTGCGTGGCCAGCGCAACCTCGCCGAGCATGCCATCGGCGAATTGGTGGGCGTGACCGCCAGTGTTTTTTCACTGCCGCCCAGCTCGCAGTTAATGGCGTTGCCCGGCATTCCAGCACAGTTGCCCAGCCACCTGTTGCAGCGTCGCCCGGACATTGCCGCCGCTGAACGTCGCGTGTTTGCAGCCAACGCGACTATCGGCGTGGCCAAGGCGGCATGGTTTCCGGATTTCAGTTTGACCGGTGTGCTGGGCGGGCAGACCCAAGGCGTCGGCAACCTGCTGTCCGCCGGCAACCGGTATTGGGCGCTGGGGCCACTGATGAACCTGCCGATCTTCGACGGCGGGCGCTTGAGCGCCAATGAGCGCCAGGCCAAGGCCGAGTTCGAGGAGGCTTCGGCACAGTACCGTAGCCACGTATTGAAAGCCGTGCGCGAGGTGGAAGATAACCTCGCGCAACTGCGGGATTTGCAGCAGCAAGCCGAGGACGAGCAAGCGGCGGCAGAGGCAGCGCAACATACCCAGGCCTTGGCGATGAACAGCTATCAGGCCGGGGCGGTGAGTTACCTGGATGTGGTCACCGCCCAAACCGCCGCGTTGCAGGCACAGCGAACGTTGCAGGCGGTGCAGACCCGGCAGTTGCAAGCAAGCGTGGGACTGTTGACCGCACTCGGCGGCGGCTGGCAGCCGGGCTAATACCCACTGATCGTTCCCACGCTCTGCGTGGGAACGCCGCTCAGGACGCTCTGCGTCTGCCCTTAAAATCGTGACGCGGAGCGTCACAGGGTGCATTCCCACGCGGAGCGTGGGAACGATCAGGCCGCGAGTTTGCCGCTGGCGATGGCCGCTGAAGCGGCCAGCATGGCGCGCAACAACACCGCACACCCTGCCGCCAGGTCATCCGGCGCGGCATTTTCGATTTCGTTGTGGCTGATGCCGCCTTCACACGGCACAAAGATCATCCCCGCCGGGCCCAGCTCAGCCACGAAGATCGCGTCGTGCCCTGCCCCGCTGACGATATCCAGGTTCGACAAGCCCAAGCCATTCGCCGCATCGCGCACCGCCTCCACACAGCCTTTGTCAAAGTACAGCGGCGGGAAGTCCGCCGTGGGCTGCAGGTCGAAACTCAAACCATGTTTGGCGCAGGTGTCCTCGATCACCTGGCGCACCTGGGCAATCATCGAGTCCAGCCGTGCCGGTTCCAGGTGACGAAAATCCAGGGTCATGCGCACTTCACCGGGAATCACGTTGCGCGATCCCGGATACGCTTGCAGGCAACCCACCGTGCCGCATGCATGGGGCTGGTGCGCCAACGCCGCCGCGTTCACGGCGGCCACCACCGCCGCCGCACCTACCAAGGCGTCCTTGCGCAAGTGCATGGGTGTAGGGCCTGCGTGGGCTTCAACACCGCGCAGCTTCAGGTCGAACCATTTTTGCCCAAGGGCGCCGAGCACCACGCCGATGGTTTTGTGTTCATCCTCCAGAATCGGCCCTTGTTCGATATGCGCCTCGAAATACGCGCCGACCTTATGCCCGCTGACTGGCCGTGTTCCCGCATAACCAATCGCATTCAGCGCCTCACCCACGCTGACCCCATCCGCATCGACCTTGGCCAGGGTATCGGCCAGGCTGAACTTCTCGGCAAACACTCCTGAGCCCATCATGCACGGCGGGAAACGCGAGCCTTCTTCGTTGGTCCATACCACCACTTCCAGCGGCGCCTCGGTTTCCACATTCAGGTCGTTAAGGGTGCGCAGCACTTCCACACCGGCCAGCACGCCGAAGCAACCGTCGAACTTGCCGCCGGTGGGCTGGGTGTCGATATGGCTGCCGGTCATCACCGGTGGCAGGTCGGGATTGCGGCCGGGGCGACGCGCAAAGATATTGCCGATGCCGTCGATGGTCACGGTGCAACCCGCCGCTTCACACCACTGCACGAAGAGATCGCGAGCCTTGCGGTCGAGGTCGGTAAGGGCTAGGCGACACACTCCGCCTTTGGGGGTGGCGCCGAGTTTGGCCAGGTCCATCAGCGACTGCCACAGGCGGTCGCGGTTGATGTGCTGATGGGTCGATTGAAGAACGTCGAGGGCAGCGTTCATGGGGGTCTCCTCAGGCTGAGTTTCTTATGAATTGACGCGGTCAAGTGTGGGAGCTGGCTTGCCTGCGATGGCGGTGTGTCAGTCGACACGGCTTTAACTGATAATCCGCTATCGCAGGCAAGCCAGCTCCCACCTGGACCGTGTTTACAACGGGGATTTGACGGTGAGTGGAGTGCTAGCGCGCTTGGCATTGAGCCCGTAATACAACACCCCGCCCAACGCCGAGCCGGTAAACCAGCCATAGCTGTAGAACCAGCTGAACGCATCGCTGCCCAACGAAAGCAGCGTCAGCACCACCGGTACGCCAAAGGCGACAAAGCCGTTCCAGTTCCAGGCCGGATATACGTCGTCGCGGTACAGGCCGGCCAGGTCCAGCTGCTGTTTTCGAGTAATGAAGTAGTCCACCACCATGATCCCGGCAATCGGCCCCAGCAGGCTCGAATAACCCAGCAGCCAATTGGAATACACGGTTTCAAGACTCACGTCCGAGACGATCAGCCCGAGTTTTTTCAGTAGTTCATGGGCCATCAGTGCCAGCCCTACCAGGCCGGTGAGGATCACCGCCGTGGTGCGGTTGATCAGCTTGGGCGCGATGTTCTGGAAGTCGTTGGTGGGCGAGACGATGTTCGCAGCGGTGTTGGTGGACAAGGTCGCGACGATGATCAGCGCCATGGCGATGGCCACCCACACCGGGCTCTGGATATGACCGATCAGGCTCACCGGGTCGGAGACGCTGACCCCCACCAGTTTCACCGAGGCGGCGGTCATGACCACGCCGAGGGCGGCGAACAGGAACATGGTCAGCGGCAAGCCGAAGATCTGCCCCAGAATCTGGTCTTTCTGGCTGTTGGCGTAGCGGCTGAAGTCGGGAATATTCAGCGATAACGTGGCCCAGAAACCCACCATCGCCGTAAGCCCCGCCATGAAGTAACCGGTGAGGCTGGCGCCTTCGGGGCGCTTGGGTGGGATCGCCATCAACTCGCTGAGGGACACATTCGGCATCGCCCATACCAACAGCCCAACGCCCACCGCCACCAGCAGCGGCGCCGACAAGGTTTCCAGGCGCTTGATCGACTCGGCGCCGCGCAGCACCACCCACAGGTTCAGGCACCAGAACAGCATGAAACCGATCACCTCGCCGGTACCGCCGAGGGCTTTCCAGCCATCGAAAATCGAGCCCAGAAACAGGTGGATCGCCAGCCCGCCGAACATGGTCTGGATACCAAACCAGCCGCAGGCCACCAGCGCGCGGATCAGGCACGGCACGTTGGAACCAAGGATGCCAAAGGACGAGCGCAGCAGCACCGGAAACGGAATGCCGTACTTGGTGCCGGGAAACGCGTTGAGGGTCAGCGGGATCAACACCACGATATTGGCCAGCAGGATCGCTACCAGCGCCTCCCCCACCGACAGCCCGAAATACGCTGTGAGCACCCCGCCCAGGGTGTAGGTGGGCACGCAGATCGACATACCGACCCATAGCGCCGTGATGTGCCATTTGTTCCAGGTGCGCTCGTGCACTTTGGTAGGTGCCATGTCGTGGTTGTAGCGAGGGCTGTCGAGGACGTCGGGGCCGGCGTCGAGTTCGTACAGGCCGTTGCGCTCGATGACTTGCGATCTGTTCTGTTGCATGGCCGCTCCACGGTTTTTTTAAAATTATTGTTGCTCACCTGCACGCTAGGTTCAGGTGGCCGGAGTACCGCATCAACAACATGACTTCCAGGGTTCCGGCCAACTGCCCGTGCACTCAATAACCGTGCCGACAACCGCCTCTGAACCCGCACCGCTTATATAACGTACTGATGTTTATCAGCTTTCCAATTGAACCTGCGGTACTTGCCGTATGCGTCAGGCTAAACAATACGCAAGTTGCTCGAACCCTCAGGTCTCAATCTGGTGCATCACAATTATTTTTATTTCTCGACGCCGTCAAGCGGCATATCTCAAGCGCCTGATTTGCAATAAGAAATATTGATCAGATCAAGAACCTGTCAAGTGCGTCAAAACAGGGTGAGCGTGCTTCATTTTGGTGAAACCAGTATTTTTCTTATGTATATCAATAAGATAAAAACCATAAAGGCTTGCGAAAAATCTTCTTGCTCATTCGAAAAACTCGGGCTAGTTTCTATTCCTGTCACCGATGACAGGAATTAACCCGTCATCGATACGCAGTATTACAACACTTAGAACTGGCACAAGCCGGTCAAGCCTGTGAGGAACTCGACATGTCGCTGTTGATCCGTGGCGCCACCGTTATTACCCATGATGAAAGTTACCGCGCCGACGTGTTATGCGCAGAGGGTCTAATTCGCGCCATTGGCACGAATCTGGATATTCCCGCAGGCTGCGAAATACTCGATGGCAGTGGCCAATACTTGATGCCGGGGGGCATCGACCCCCATACCCATATGCAACTGCCCTTCATGGGCACCGTGGCCAGTGAAGACTTTTTCAGCGGTACGGCGGCAGGCTTGGCCGGTGGCACCACGTCGATCATCGACTTCGTGATTCCCAACCCGCAGCAATCGCTGATGGAAGCTTTCCACCAGTGGCGCGGCTGGGCCGAAAAGTCTGCCGCCGACTACGGGTTTCATGTCGCGATCACCTGGTGGAGCGAGCAGGTACGCGAGGAAATGGCCGAGTTGGTCAGCCACCACGGCATCAACAGCTTCAAGCATTTCATGGCCTACAAGAACGCGATCATGGCCGCCGACGACACCTTGGTTGCCAGTTTCGAACGCTGCCTGGAACTCGGCGCGGTGCCCACCGTGCATGCCGAAAATGGCGAGCTGGTGTATCACCTGCAACGCAAGCTGATGGCCCAGGGCATCACCGGGCCGGAAGCCCATCCGCTGTCGCGCCCCTCCCAGGTGGAAGGCGAGGCGGCCAGCAGTGCCATCCGGATTGCCGAGACCATCGGCACGCCGCTGTACCTGGTGCATGTGTCGACGAAGGAAGCCCTGGATGAAATCACCTACGCCCGAGGCAAGGGCCAGGCGGTGTACGGCGAAGTGCTCGCCGGCCACCTGTTGCTCGATGACAGTGTGTACCAACACCCCGACTGGCAGACCGCCGCTGGCTATGTGATGAGCCCGCCGTTCCGCCCGCGCGGGCACCAGGAGGCACTGTGGCATGGCCTGCAAGCGGGCAACCTGCACACCACCGCCACCGACCACTGCTGTTTCTGCGCCGAGCAAAAAGCCGCCGGGCGTGATGACTTCAGCAAGATCCCCAACGGTACCGCCGGCATTGAAGACCGTATGGCGCTGCTGTGGCACGAAGGCGTCAATACCGGGCGTTTGTCGATGCAGGAGTTTGTCGCGCTGACCTCCACCAACACCGCAAAAATCTTCAACCTCTACCCACGCAAAGGCGCGATACGCGTAGGCGCCGATGCAGACCTGGTGCTATGGGACCCCGAGGGCACGCGGACCATTTCCGCCAAGACCCACCACCAGCAGGTGGACTTCAACATCTTCGAAGGCAAGACCGTGCGCGGCGTGCCCAGCCACACCATCAGCCAGGGCAAGCTGGTGTGGGCCGATGGTGACCTGCGCGCCGAGCGAGGGGCCGGACGGTATGTAGAGCGGCCGGCGTATCCGTCGGTGTTCGAGCAGTTGAGCAAGCGGGCAGCGCTTTCCAAGCCGGTGGCCGTAAACCGCTGAATCCAAAAAAAAGCGGACGCGGAGCGTCCAGTGAGGCATTCCCACGCAGAGCGTGGGAACGATCGCCCACCTCAATAACCGTGAGGCCAACACCGTGATACAGACCCTGACCCACCTCCCCCATCCCCGCGAAGACGGGGCCACCCTCGCCAGCCAGTTCACCGACCTGGCACCGCCGCTCAACGCGCGCCAGGCCCAGCTGGAAGCCTCGCGCTGCCTGTACTGCTACGACGCACCCTGTGTGAATGCGTGCCCCAGCGAGATCGACATTCCGTCGTTCATCCGCAATATCCACACCGAAAACGTACAAGGCGCCGCGCAAAAAATCCTCTCGGCCAACATCCTCGGTGGCAGTTGCGCACGGGTGTGCCCGACGGAAATCCTCTGCCAGCAAGCCTGCGTACGCAATAACGCCGAAGAATGCGCCCCCGTGTTGATCGGCCTGTTGCAACGCTACGCCATCGACAACGCGCACTTCAGCGAACACCCGTTCCAACGCGCCGCGCCCACCGGCAAGCGCATCGCCGTGGTCGGCGCCGGGCCCGCCGGTTTGGCCTGCGCTCACCGCGCCGCCTTGCACGGCCATGACGTGGTGATATTCGAAGCCCGGGAAAAAGCCGGCGGCCTGAATGAATACGGAATCGCCAAATACAAACTGGTGGACGACTTCGCCCAGAAGGAACTGGATTTTCTCCTGCAGATTGGCGGCATCGAGGTTCGCCACGGCCAGCGCCTGGGCGGCAACCTGACCTTGAGCGAGCTGCACCAGCAATTCGATTCGGTATTCCTCGGCCTGGGTCTTGCTGCCAGCAAACGGCTGGGCCTGCCCTTTGAGGACGCCCCCGGCCTGCTCGCCGCCACCGACTATATCCGCGAACTGCGCCAGGCCGACGACCTCACCCAACTGCCCCTGGCCGACCGTTGCATCGTACTCGGCGCCGGCAACACCGCCATCGACATGGCCGTGCAAATGGCCCGCCTCGGTGCCCGCGATGTCAACCTGGTGTACCGACGTGGCCTGGCCGACATGGGCGCGACCCACCACGAACAGGACATCGCCAAAGCCAATCAAGTCCGGCTGTTGACCTGGGCCCAACCCGACGAGGTGTTACTCGACGACCAAGGCCGCGTGCGCGGCATGCGCTTTGCCCGCACCCGCCTGGAAAACGGTCGCCTGCTGCCGACCGGGGAAACCTTCGAACTGGCCGCCGATGCGATCTTCAAGGCGATCGGGCAAGGCTTCGACAACGACGCCCTGCACGATCCGCTGGCCCAGCAACTGCACCGCGTCGGCGAGCGCATCTTCGTCGATGAGCAACTGCGCACCAACATTCCAGGGGTGTATGCCGGCGGCGACTGCGTCAGCCTCGGCCAGGACCTCACCGTGCAGGCGGTACAACATGGCAAGCGGGCTGCCGAAGCCATGCACGCCCAACTCATGCTGACTGTGGAGGCTGCGTAATGGCCGATCTCTCGATTGTATTCGCCGGTATCAAAGCGCCCAATCCGTTCTGGCTGGCCTCCGCGCCGCCCACCGACAAAGCCTACAACGTGGTGCGCGCCTTCGAGGCCGGCTGGGGTGGCGTCGTGTGGAAAACCCTGGGGGAAGACCCGGCGGCAGTGAATGTGTCATCGCGCTACTCCGCGCACTACGGCGCCAACCGCGAAGTGCTGGGCATCAACAATATCGAACTGATCACCGACCGGTCCCTGGAGATCAACCTACGGGAAATCACCCAGGTGAAAAAGGACTGGCCGGACCGCGCGCTGATCGTCTCGCTGATGGTGCCCTGTGTCGAAGAATCCTGGAAAAATATCCTGCCCTTGGTGGAGGCGACCGGCTGCGACGGCATCGAGCTTAACTTCGGCTGCCCCCACGGCATGCCCGAACGGGGCATGGGCGCCGCCGTCGGCCAAGTACCGGAGTACGTGGAGCAAGTGACACGCTGGTGCAAGACGTATTGCTCACTGCCGGTGATCGTCAAGCTCACGCCGAACATCACCGACATCCGCGTGGCGGCACGGGCGGCCTATCGCGGCGGCGCCGATGCGGTGTCGCTGATCAACACCATCAACTCCATCACCAGCGTAGACCTGGAGCGTCTGGTCGCGCTGCCGGTGGTCGGCACCCAGAGCACCCATGGCGGTTACTGCGGCTCGGCGGTCAAACCGATTGCGTTGAATATGGTCGCCGAAATTGCCCGCGACCCACAGACCCACGGCCTGCCGATCTGCGGCATCGGCGGTATCGGTACCTGGCGGGATGCGGCGGAGTTTGTTGCCCTGGGCTGCGGCGCGGTGCAGGTTTGCACGGCGGCGATGCTGCATGGGTTTCGCATCGTTGAAGAAATGAAGGATGGCTTGTCGCGCTGGATGGACAGCCAGGGCCACGCCAACCTGCAAGCGTTTTCGGGGCGTGCGGTGGGCAATACCACGGACTGGAAGTACCTGGACATCAACTACCAGGTTATCGCCAAGATAGACCAAGAGGCGTGCATTGGCTGTGGGCGTTGCCATATTGCCTGCGAGGACACCTCGCATCAGGCCATTGCCAGCTTGAAGCAGCCTGATGGCACGCATCTGTATGAGGTGATCGACGATGAGTGCGTGGGCTGCAACCTGTGCCAGATCACCTGCCCGGTGGCCGACTGCATCGAGATGGTGCCGATCGATACCGGCAAGCCGTTTTTGAACTGGACGCAGGACCCGCGCAATCCTTACCGGGAGGCGGTGTAACCCTTGCCCCTCGTTCCCACGCTCCGCGTGGGAACGCATCCTGTGACGCTCCGCGTCACACTGGCAAGAGCGGACGCGGAGCGTCCAGGGTGGCATTCCCACGCAGAGCGTGGGAACGATCACGCAGAGCGTGGGAACGATCAGCTCAGGGTTCCAAGCCAATCCCGCGCAGAATCACACCGGTCACGGTCTGAATGGCCTTCTCGAACTGCCTGTCCGACAACGGCTGGTGATCATTCAAAATCTTCACCTGGTGATCGAAGTCGGCATAGTGCTGGGTCGAGGCCCAGATCATGTACAGCAGGCTCGACGGTTCCACCGGCAGGATGCGTTTGTCTTGCACCCATTGGCGAATCTTCGCTTCCTTCATCTTGGCCCAGTCGTACAGGCTTTCATCCAGGGCCTCGCCGAGTGTGGGGGCGCCGTGGATGATTTCATTGGCCCAGACCTTGGAGCCATAGGGACGCGTGCGCGAGCGCTGCATCTTGGCGCGGATGTAGCTGCTGAGCACCACACGGGGGTCGTCGAAGGTTTCAAAGCTCAGGGCGTCCTGCTTCCACAATTCCAGCAGGTCGAACAGCACCGCGCTGTAGAGCTCGCTTTTGGTGGTGAAGTAGTAATGCAGGTTGGAGCGCGGCAGTTGCGCTTCTTCGGCGATGTCGGCCATGGCGGTGCTGCCATAGCCCTTGTTGGCGAAGACCTTCTCCGCCGCCAGCAGGATTTTCTCGACGTTGACCCGACGAATTCCGATCTTGTGATTGCCCATAAGGGCTCCCTGACAACAACACGGCCTAAAGACTACCACCGGCTCTAGATCGGGGCGACAGGCCAAGCCGAAACTTCGTACACTGCCGGCTCCTATCCTCTGATCGGTATTGAACAATGTTGCTCAAGAAGTCCCTGACCGCTGCTGTCCTGTTCACTGCCCTGCTGGGCGCCTCGGCGGCGTTTGCCCACGCCCACCTCAAGAGCGCGGAGCCTGCGGCTGACAGCAATGTCGCCGCGCCGAAAGACCTGCGCCTGACCTTCAGCGAAGGCGTCGAAGCCACCTTCACCAAGGTGTCCCTGAGCAAGGACGGTACCGAAATTGCGATCAAGGGCCTGGAAACCCCGGACGCCGACAAGAAAGTCCTGGTGGTGACACCCGCTGCACCGCTCGCGGCTGGCAATTACAAAGTGGTGTGGAACGCGGTGTCGGTCGACACCCACAAGAGCAGCGGTGAATACAGCTTCAAGGTCGGCCAATAACCCATGGCAACCCTGCTGGTGCTGTGCCGCTTCCTGCATTTCATCGTCGTGCTGTTGATGTTCGGGGCCTGGGTGTTCAGGCCCTGGCTGCTCGGCGCTCATGTGCAACCGACACTGGACCGGCAACTGCTGCGCATCACCCGTGGCCTGGCCGGCTTGGGGCTTGTCACCGGGGTTGCGTGGTTGCTGTTGATCACCGCCAGCATGGCCGGCAGTTGGGACTCGGCGCTGCAACCGGCCACCCTTCAGTTGGTGCTGGGCAAGACCTTTTTTGGCCAGGTATGGGCCTGGCATCTGCTGCTGAACCTGCTGCTGGTGATCGTGCTGATCAAGCCCTGGCCGGCCTTACGCTTACCGCTGCTCGCCCTGCTGCTGGCAACCCTGGCACCCGTAGGTCACGGCGCCATGCTCGATGGGCTGAATGGGCAGTTGCTGATCCTTAACCAGGTGGTGCACCTGCTGTGCGTTGGGGCCTGGCTCGATGGGTTGCTGGTGTTGGTGCTGATCCTCAAGCATGCGCAAGACCATCGCTTGGAGCCGATTTTGCGCCGCTTCAGTGGTGTGGGATATGGCCTGGTCGTCGGCCTGCTGGTAACCGGTTTGATCAACGTGCGCGTGCTCACTGGGCAACTGTGGCCCACGCCGCTGTTCCAAGGGTTTGCCTTGATTTTGCTGATCAAGGTGGGGCTGGTGCTGGGCATGCTCGGGTTGGCTCTGCTGAACCGGTTGCGTATCAAGCGCTGCGAGCAACGCCTGGGCAGTTTGAGAGCCAGCGTGATGATGGAGTGGCTGCTGGGCCTTGCAGCCGTGGCGGCGGTTTCCCTGCTTGGCACCCTGCCGCCGATGGTCATGGCTGGCTGAACCTGCGTTGCAATGCAATCCATGTAGGAGCGAGCTTGCTCGCGAAAAACTCACAGGCGCCGCGTTCATTCAGGAAGAACGCGTTATCGTTGACGTTTTTCGCGAGCAAGCTCGCTCCTACAGGGGGCGACCGTGCCGCTGCGTTGAATCGTTTCACCGAAGTCATCGTATAACTTCTGCTTGACACGCCCTGAAAACCTCGCAAATATCGCGCTCAATGTTGTACGACGACGTATAACAAATAATAAAAACAACAAAACAAAGGGAGCCTCACTGTGAGTCAATCCGCCCGCCATTCCTGCACGCGCCTGGGCCTTCTCGGTCTCGGCAGCCTGGCTGTCACCCTGCCGCTGGGTGCCCATGCCGAAGGCTTTATCGACGACGCCAAGGCCACGCTCAATCTGCGTAATGCCTACTTCAACCGCAACTTCACCAACCCCACCAACCCCCAGGGCAAGGCCGAAGAGTGGACGCAGAATTTTATCCTCGATGCCAAGTCCGGCTTTACTCAGGGCACGGTCGGCTTCGGGATAGACGTGTTGGGCCTGTATTCGCAAAAGCTCGATGGCGGCAAAGGCACCGCCGGCACGCAACTGCTACCGGTACATGACGATGGCCGCCCCGCTGACAATTTCGGGCGCCTGGGTGTCGCGCTGAAAACCAGGCTGTCGAAAACCGAGTTGAAGGTTGGCGAATGGATGCCGGTGCTGCCGATCCTGCGTTCCGATGATGGCCGTTCCCTGCCCCAGACCTTTCGTGGCGGACAAATCACCTCCAATGAGATTGCCGGGCTAACCCTCTATGGCGGTCAGTTTCGCGGTAACAGCCCACGCAACGACGCGAGCATGGAAGACATGTTCATGAACGGCAAAGCTGCGTTCACTTCGGACCGCTTCAACTTCGGCGGCGGCGAATACACCTTCAACGATAAGCGTACCCAGGTCGGCCTGTGGTACGCCGAACTGACTGATATCTACCAGCAGCAGTACCTCAACCTCACCCACAGCCAGCCGGTGGGCGACTGGACCTTGGGGGCCAACCTCGGCTTCTTCAATGGCAAGGAAGACGGCAGCGCCCTGGCCGGCGACCTCGATAACAAAACCCTGTTCGCCCTGCTCTCAGCCAAATACAACGGCCACACCTTCTACGTTGGCCTGCAAAAACTCAGCGGCGACAGCGCCTGGATGCGCATCAACGGCACCAGCGGCGGCACCCTGGCCAACGACAGCTACAACGCCAGCTACGACAACGCCAAGGAAAAGTCCTGGCAGGTGCGCCATGACTTTAACTTTGTGGTGCTCGGCGTTCCGGGGCTGACCCTGATGAACCGCTATATCAGCGGCAGCAACGTACACACCGGGGCGATCACCGACGGCAAAGAGTGGGGGCGGGAGTCGGAACTGGCCTACACCGTGCAGAGCGGTGCGCTGAAGAACCTCAATGTGAAGTGGCGCAACTCGACCATGCGCCGGGACTTCAGCAATAACGAGTTCGATGAGAACCGGATTTTTATCAGCTATCCGATTTCGTTGCTGTAGCTCCAAAGGCAAATCCGATCTCAAAGGTGCCACATATCGATGTGGGAGCTGGCTTGCCTGCGATAGCGGCGGGTCAGTTACCACATTCTTTTCTGACTCACCGCTATCGCAGGCAAGCCAGCTCCCACATTTGATCTCATGCGCCTGGAAGGAAGTTGACAACACCAGGAATCCCTAACACTATTTCCCTATAGTCATACGACAACCTACAACAAAAATCTGGAAGGCCCATGACCACCACCACCCCCGCTCCCTTCAACCGCCTGCTACTCACCGGTGCCGCCGGCGGCCTCGGCAAAGTCCTGCGTGAACGCATGCGTCCTTATGCCAACGTGCTGCGCCTTTCGGATATCGCTGAAATGGCCCCCGCCACCGATGCGCGCGAAGAAGTGCAAACCTGCGACCTGGCCGACAAACACGCCGTGCATCAGTTGGTAGAAGGTGTCGACGCCATCCTGCACTTTGGCGGCGTGTCAGTGGAACGCTCGTTCGAAGAGGTGCTGGGCGCGAACATCAGTGGCATTTTCCATATCTACGAAGCCGCCCGCCGCCACGGGGTCAAGCGGGTGATCTTCGCCAGTTCCAACCACGTGATCGGTTTCTACAAACAGGGTGAACAACTCGACGCCCACTCCCCTCGCCGTCCGGACAGTTACTACGGCCTGTCCAAATCCTACGGCGAAGACATGGCCAGCTTCTACTTCGACCGCTACGGCATCGAGACCGTGAGCATCCGTATCGGCTCCTCGTTCCCGCAACCGCAGAACCGCCGGATGATGCACACCTGGCTGAGCTTCGACGACCTGACTCAACTGCTCGAACGCGCGCTGTACACGCCCAACGTCGGCCACACCGTGGTGTACGGCATGTCGGCCAACCTCGATACCTGGTGGGACAACCGCTACGCCGCGCACCTGGGCTTTGCGCCCAAGGACAGCTCCGAAGTGTTCCGCGCCGAGGTTGAAGCCCAACCGCCCGTGGCCGCCGATGACCCGGCCAAGGTCTACCAGGGCGGCGCGTTCTGCGCGGCGGGGCCGTTCGGTGACTGAGTGCCCAGCAACCCAAGGGAATGACCATGCGTGCTGAATTGATTGTCGACGCCCGTAACGCCGTGGGCGAATGCCCGGTATGGGTAGTGGAAGAAAACGCGCTGTATTGGGTGGATATCCCCAACGGCGGCCTGCAACGCTGGAGCGCCGCCACCGGCCATCTGGCGGCGTGGAAAGCCCCGCAAATGCTCGCCTGTATTGCCCGCACCAACACGGGTAACTGGGTGGCCGGCATGGAAACTGGCTTCTTCCAGCTCACGCCCCACAACGACGGCAGCCTCGACACCACGCCGCTGGCCAGCATCGAGCATTCACGCCCGGACATGCGTTTGAACGACGGCCGCTGCGATCGCCAAGGCCGTTTCTGGGCCGGCAGCATGGTGCTGGACATGGGCTTGAACGCCGCCGAGGGCGTCCTTTATCGCTATGCGTCCGGGGCTGCGCCCCACGCGCAACTGGACGGGTTCATCACCCTCAACGGCCTGGCCTTCAGCCCCGATGGCCGCACGATGTACGCCTCCGATTCGCACCCGAAGGTGCAACAGGTCTGGGCGTTCGACTACGACATCGAGACCGGCACACCGTCCAATCGCCGCGTATTCATTGATATGAATAACTTCCCCGGACGTCCCGACGGTGCGGCCGTGGACGCCGAGGGCGGCTACTGGATCTGCGCCAACGACGCCGGGCTGATTCACCGTTTCACCCCCGACGGTCGCCTGGACCGCTCCCTGAGCGTACCGGTGAAAAAACCCACCATGTGCGCCTTCGGTGGCAGTCGCCTGGACACTTTGTACGTCACGTCTATCCGTGACGATCCGAGTGAACAGTCGCTGTCCGGTGGCGTGTTCGCCCTCAACCCCGGCGTCCAAGGGCTGCCCGAACCCCGCTTCATCGTTTAATCGCTGCGCCTTGAATACAACAATAACAAGACAGGAGTGACTTCCATGGACTTCAAACGCACCTTGCTCGCCGCTGCAATCTTCACCCTCAGCAGCGCCGCCCACGCGCTGGAAATCAAGTTCGCCGACATCCACCCCGCCGGCTACCCCACCGTGGTCGCCGAAGAGAACATGGGCAAGGCCCTGACCAAGGCGAGCAACGGCGAGCTGACCTTCAAGTACTTCCCCGGCGGTGTGCTGGGCTCCGAGAAGGAAGTGGTCGAACAGGCCCAGGTCGGCGCCGTGCAGATGACCCGCGTCAGCCTCGGTATCGTCGGCCCGGTGGTGCCGGACGTGAACGTGTTCAACCTGCCGTTCGTGTTCCGCGATCAGGCGCATATGCGCAAGGTCATCGACGGCGAGATCGGCGACGAGATCCTCGCCAAGATCACCAACTCCGAGTTCGGCCTGGTGGCCCTGGCCTGGATGGATGGCGGCACGCGCAACCTCTACACCAAGAAACCGGTGCGCAAGATCGAAGACCTCAAGGGCATGAAGATCCGCGTGCAAGGCAACCCGATTTTCATCGAAGCCTTCAACGCCATGGGCGCCAACGGCATTGCCATGGACACCGGCGAGATCTTCAGCGCCCTGCAGACCGGGGTCATCGACGGCGCGGAAAACAACCCGCCGACCTTGCTGGAACACAACCATTTCCAGAACGCCAAGTACTACACCCTCACCGAACACCTGATCCTGCCTGAACCTATCGTGATGTCGAAAATCACCTGGAACAAGCTCAATCCCGCCCAACAGGACATGGTCAAGGCCGCCGCCAAAGCCGCCCAGGCCGATGAGCGCGTGCTCTGGGACGCCAAGTCCGCCAGCAGTGAAGAGAAACTCAAGAAGGCCGGCGTGGAGTTCATCACGGTCGATAAAAAGCCCTTCTATGAGGCCACCGCCGAGGTGCGTGCCAAGTACGGCAAGCCATACGCGGACATGATCAAGCGCATCGACGCGGTTCAATAACCTCCCCTGCCCCTGCATAAGGCCCGGCGCGGTCGGTATCGACGCGCCCGGTCACGGTGAACGCCATGAAGACTTTACTGCTGCGCTTCAATGACCGCCTCTACATGACCTGCATCTGGGTCGCCGGCCTGTCGGTATTGGGGGTCGCCTTGATCATTCCCTGGGGTATCTTCACCCGCTACGCCCTCGGCACCGGTTCCAGCTGGCCGGAGCCCACCGCTATCCTGCTGATGCTGGTGTTCACCTTTATCGGCGCCGCTGCCAGTTACCGTGCCGGTGCGCACATGTCGGTGGCGATGATCACTGACCGCTTGCCGCCCGCCCAACGCCGTTTCGTCGGCATCCTCTCGCAACTGCTGATGGGCACCATCTGCGTATTCATGACGATTTGGGGCGCCAAGCTGTGCCTGTCCACCTGGAACCAGTTCATGAGCGCCATCCCGACCCTGCGCGTGGGCATTACCTATATGCCGATCCCGATTGGCGGCGTGCTGACCCTGGTGTTCGTGGTCGAAAAGCTGCTGTTCGGTGACCAGAGCAACCGCAAGGTGGTGCGTTTCGACCTGGTTGAAGAAAACGAAGGGGCCGCCTGATATGGACGCATTGATTCTGTTGGGCAGCTTTGTTGCGTTGATCCTGATCGGCATGCCGGTGGCCTATGCGTTGGGGCTGTCGGCGTTGATTGGCGCGTGGTGGATCGACATTCCGTTCCAGGCCCTGATGATTCAGATTGCCGGTGGGGTGAACAAATTTTCGCTGATGGCGATTCCGTTCTTCGTACTGGCCGGGGCGATCATGGCCGAGGGCGGCATGTCGCGGCGCCTGGTGGCCTTTGCCGGGGTGTTGGTGGGTTTTGTGCGCGGTGGCTTGTCGCTGGTCAATATCATGGCTTCGACGTTTTTCGGCGCGATTTCCGGTTCGTCCGTGGCCGATACCGCCTCGGTCGGCTCGGTGCTGATTCCGGAAATGGAACGCCGTGGTTACCCACGCGAATTCGCCACCGCAGTGACCGTCAGCGGTTCGGTGCAGGCGCTATTGACGCCGCCCAGCCATAACTCGGTGCTGTACTCCCTGGCAGCGGGCGGCACGGTTTCCATCGCCTCACTGTTTATGGCCGGCGTGGTGCCGGGCCTGATGATGAGCGCGTGCCTGATGGTGCTGTGCCTGATCTTTGCGAAAAAGCGCAACTACCCCAAAGGCGAAGTCATCCCCTTGAAGCAGGCGCTGAAAATCGCCGCCGATGCGCTCTGGGGCTTGATGGCCATGGTGATCATCCTGGGCGGCATCCTCTCGGGCATCTTCACCGCCACCGAGTCGGCGGCGATTGCGGTGTTGTGGGCGTTCTTCGTGACCATGTTCATCTACCGCGACTACAAATGGCGCGAACTGCCCAAGTTGATGCATCGCACGGTGCGCACCATTTCCATCGTGATGATCCTGATCGCCTTCGCCGCCAGCTTCGGCTACATCATGACCCTGATGCAGATCCCGGCGAAGATCACCACGCTGTTCCTGACCCTGTCGGACAACCGCTACGTGATCCTGATGTGCATCAACGTCATGCTGTTGTTGCTCGGCACGGTGATGGACATGGCGCCGCTGATTCTGATCCTCACACCTATCCTGATGCCGGTGATCCTGGGCATCGGCGTCGACCCGGTGCACTTCGGCATGATCATGCTGGTGAACCTGGGCATCGGCCTGATTACCCCGCCGGTGGGCGCGGTGCTGTTCGTCGGGGCGGCGGTGGGCAAGACCAGTATCGAGAAAACCGTGAAGGCCCTGCTGCCGTTTTATGCGGTGTTGTTCTTGGTGCTGATTGCAGTGACCTACATCCCGGCGTTGTCGCTGTGGTTGCCCCACTTGGTGCTGTAAACCTTCTTTCAGAAACAAAGGTGAGCAACTGTGGGAGCTGGCTTGCCTGCTCCCACATTTGGATCCTCAGTGTTTGTTTTGACTTCATGAGGCAGGTCAATCGTGATTGAGCTTTCGGATCAATTCACCCATCTGGTGCTCGCCCCGACCATCGGCGGCAGCCTTGTCAACTGGACGGTACGCGCCACCGGGCAACCGCTGTTGCGGCACAGCGATGCACAGGCGATCAATACCGGGCTGCCGGGCAAGCTGGGCTGTTATCCATTAGCGCCCTGGTCCAACCGCATCGCCCACGGTGGGTTTGACAACCCCGGTGGCTGGCTGGCACTGGCAGCTAATAGCCTCACTGATCCTTTACCGATTCACGGCTCGGCCTGGCAGCAGGCATGGCAGGTGGTGAGCCATACCACGCAGGAAGTGGTGCTGGAATTGGAATGCGACACACCCTTCGCCTATCACGCCCGCCAGCGGGTGCGCTTGAACAACGGTGAGTTGAATATCGACTTGTGCGTGACTCACCTGGCCGAGCAACCAGCGTGGCATGGGTTGGGCTTGCATCCCTACTTGCCGCGCCGGCCGGGTACGCGGCTGCAGGCCAGGGCTGGGCAGGTGTGGATGAGTGATGCAGCCAAGCTGCCCACAGGGTTGGCACCAGTTCCCGAGGATTGGGATTTCCGGCAACTGAAGGAACTGCCCCAGGGGCTGGTGGATAACGGCTTTTGCGGCTGGGATGGGCACTGCCTGATCGAACAATCGGAGCTTGGCTATAGCCTTGAATGCCAGGCCAGCGGCGCCGATTACTTCCTGTTGTACTGCCCGCCGGGGTTGGATTTTTTTTGCATCGAGCCGGTGAGCCATCCGGTGAACGCCCATCACCTGCCAGGCAGGCCTGGCCTGAAACTGCTGGAGCAAGGCCAGTCAACCCACCTGGCACTCCACCTGAAATACACTCCAAATGCCTGAACTGTAGGAGCGAGCTTGCTCGCGAAAAACTCACAGGCGCCGCGTTCATTCAGAAAACACGCGTTATCGTTGACGTTCTTCGCGAGCAAGCTCGCTCCTACAGTTGGGACATGCGTCAGTGTCAGGGTGGGCTGTTTTTCAGGCGCCCCGCCGTGTCGATACTCACCACCACCGACAACCCCGGCCGCAAGCGCTCGCTCTCGGCCTGGTCCGGGTCTACGGTGATGCGCACGGGCACCCGCTGGGCGATCTTGACGAAGTTGCCGGTGGCGTTGTCCGCCTGCAACAGGCTGAACTCGGAACCGGTGGCCGGGGAAATATGCTGCACCGTGCCATGGAATTTGCGGTGGTTCAGCGCGTCCACGGTGAAGGTCACTGGCTGGCCGACTTGCACGTTGTCCATCTGGGTTTCTTTCATATTGGCAATCACCCACAACTGCTTGGGCACCAGCGCCATCAGTTGCGCGCCGGAATTGACGTACGCGCCCAGGCGCACGCCGATCTGCCCGAGCTGGCCATCCCGTGGCGCCGTGATGCGGGTATTGGACAGGTCGATGCGCGCCAGTTCCACCGCCGCCTCGGCACTCGCGACGGCAGCCTCCAGGGAGCCACGATTGACGATCACCGTCTGCAGATCCTGGCGGGCGATTTCCAGGCTGGCCTGGGCCTGGGCCACGGCGGCGATGGTCTGGGCATTGGCCGCACGGGTCACGTCCAGTTCGCGCTTGGACACCGAACCATCGCTGATCAGCTCTTCATTGCGGCGCAAGTCCGCAGTGCTCTTGCGTGCCTGGGCCTGGCTGTCGACCAGCGCGGCCTGGCGCAGCTTGATGGTCGCTTCGGCGCTGTTGCGTTGCTGCACCACATTGGCCAACGAGGCCTTTTGCACCGCCAGTTGCGCCAGGGCTTGGTCGAGGCGCTGCTTGTAGATGCGGTCGTCCAGGCGCACCAGCAGATCGCCGGTCTTGACGTACTGGAAGTCCTGCACCGGCACTTCGAATACATAACCGCTGAGCTGCGGGCCGATAATCGTCACCTGCCCCCGCACCAAGGCGTTCTCGGTGGTTTCCACCGCGCTGCTGAACGGCGGCAGTTGCCAGGCGTACAGCACGATCAGCACACCGATGATAGCGATGGCGGCAAAGCCCAGGGACGAGATGATACGCACGCGCAAAGGCCGCAATTGGGTCGGCACCGCGCCAGGTGGCGTGCTGCCTTCCGGCGTGGCGGCAATGGCGGTCGTGGTGGTGGTTGAAGGTTCGGTCATGAAGTCGCGCCGCTGGGTTGAACAGGAGGAGTTGCCTTGGTGGTGCTCATCAGCCACAGGCTGCGGGTGAAGATCCACAGCATGGTCAGGATCGCAATAATCGCGATCAGCATGAAGACATCGTTGTAAGCCATGACGTTCGCCTCACGGGTGGCCGCCGTGGCCAGGCTGCGGATGCCCATGAGGTTGCGCAGTTCCGGGTCGGCGGCGATCTTGCCATAGGCCGCCCCACCACTCTGCACCCGCGCCGCCACAAGCGGGTCGATCAGGGTCAGGTGCTCGACAATCATGCTCGAATGGTACTTCTCGCGCACGATCTGGAAGGTGCCCAGCAACGCCGCGCCGATCAGGCCGCCGAGGTTCTGGCAGATCCCGAACATCACCGAGAAGCTCACCAGGTTGCGCGGGTTGGTCAGCACATTCTTGGTGCCCAGCACCATGGTCGGCCCCAGGAAGAACGTACCGCCGAAGCCTAGCAGGAACTGGCTGATATAGAGGTTCTGTGGACGGGTCAGGTTGCTGGAAAAACTGTCCATCACGGAACCGGTCGCCATCAGCGCCAGGGAGATGATCAACGGCATCAGCAAGTGCGCCGGGTTGATCGTCAGCGCGCTGACCACCAGCCCGGCAATCGCGCCGGCCAACATCACCACGTACAGGGTATGCATCTGCTGGTAGCTCATGTTCAGCATCTGCATGAACCCCACCGCACCGGTAGACTGCTCGGACAGCACCATGCGAATCAGCACCACCGCCAACGCCAGGCGGATCATCACGCCGCTGCCCAGCCAGCGCGTCATCAGCATGGGGTTGCTACGGTTATGCTCGATGGCCAGCCCCGCCATGATCAGCACCAGGGAGCAGGCCGAGGCTACGCCGATCCACGGCGCTTCCAGCCACCAGTCAATGCGCCCCAAAGACAGCACCGCGCAGAGCAAGGCCACGCCGCTGGCGAGGATGGCGAAGGTGAGAAAATCGAGTTTTTCAAAGGTCTTGAAGCGGTCGCCCGGCGGCAGCTTGAGCAGGAACACACAACCCAGGCAGATCAGTGCCAGGCCCAGTTCGAACAAATACAGCCCGCGCCATTCAGCGATTTGCAGCAAGTCTTCGGAAAACAGCCGCGCCAGGGGCAGCGCCAATTGCGCGGTGCCCAGCCCCAACACCAAAGCTTTCAACCGCCACTTGGCCGGGAATGCCTGGATCATGTAGTACAAGCCCAACGAACTCAGCGCCGCGCCCACCATGCCGTGGGCGGCCCGTACCGCAATCGCCGAACTGAGGTCATTGACGAACAAGTGCCCGAAGGTCACCAGCGCGTAGAGCACCAGGAACACCTCGGTAAACGCGCGCAGGCCGAACTGCTGGCGAAACTTCACCAGCAGCAGGTTCATGCACACGTTGGTCATCACATAGGCGGCGGGCAGCCAGGCCATTTCCGCGGTGGTCGCGCCCAGGGCCCCTTGCAGGTATTGCAGGTTGGCGATAACCAGGGCGTTACCCAGGCCGCCGGTAATTGCCACCAACACGCCGACCATCGCGAAGAGCCAGCGCTTACGCGTAGGGTGCAGCGGCGTCGACGGCGAGCCAGGCAGGCTCGGCCGCTCGTGGGGTTTCCAGGTGTGGGGGGTGTATTTATCCATTCGGTGACCTTGGTAAGCCGGGGTGCAAGGCCGGTGAATCCGTTACACAGAGGAACAGTAACCTGAGAGGCGTTCATGTTGCCATCTTGAGGACGCAATTGATCCCCAGGCAGACACAGCTAAATGTGGGAGCGGGCTTGCTCGCGAATGCGGTAGATCAGTTGCTGATGCATTGACTGACACGACGCCTTCGCGAGCAAGCCCGCACTCAATCCATGCCGTTCTTAGAGAGAGGCTTTAAGCAACATACCGACTGCCACCACCACACACAGGCTAGCAAACCCCACTTGCAAGGCCCGAGCGGGGATCACCGAACACAACCGCCGTCCCGCTAACATGCCGACGACACTCGCACCGATAAACACCCAGCCCACCGGCTCGATACTCACCCCCGCATGAAACGCACCGGCCACGCCGATCAGCGACAGCAGGCTGACCACCATCAAGGAAGTGGCGACGATCCCACGCATCTGTACGTCGGTCAGTTGCTTGAACGCCGGTACAATCAGGAAGCCGCCACCCACGCCCAGCAACCCCGACACGGCGCCGGTCACCGCACCCAACGCCGCCAGAGTGGCGCTGCATTTGGCGGTCCAGGCCAGGCGCCCGGTCTGCTGGTTGAGCATGCAATTCTTCTGGCCCCATGACGCCGCGCCATGGTCACTCGGCCCGGCTTCGCGCTTTTCCCGTTGCAGCATGCGCCAGGCCACCAGCACCATCAGCGCGCTGAACAGGCCCATCAGCACCGGTTCCGAGAGTTGGTGGGCGACGAACACGCCCAACGGCGAAAACAGTGCGCCGAGCAACGCGATGAGTAACGCCGCGCGGTAACGCACCAGGCCATGGCGTAAACCATCGATGGCCCCGACCGCTGCCGCCGCACCCACCGCGAGCAGTGACACCGGCGCGGCCTGGGTCATGGTCAAGCCCAGCCCCAGCACCAGCGCCGGCACCCCGAGGATGCCGCCGCCCGCGCCGGTCAGGCCCATGACCAGGCCCATCAATACCCCTAACAGACTGGCGAGCAGCATTCAGTCCACCTTGCTCAGGCGGGTCAGCCACTCGCGGCCCTTGAGCATGCCGTTCCAGTAGAACCACGGCAGCAGTGTGGCCTTGAGGAACCACATCGAACGGCGTGCCTGCGTCGGGTCGAGAGGAAAGGTCGGCAGCAACTTGCCGCCATAGCCAAACTCGGCCAGCACCACCTTGCCCTTCTCCACCGTCAGTGGGCAGGAACCGTAGCCGTCGTACTTGAGCGGCAATGGCGCCTGCTTGCGCAGGGCCAACAGGTTTTCGGCCACCACCACGATTTGCTTGCGCACCGCTGCCGCCGTCTTGGCGTTGCTGGTGCCGCACACATCGCCCAAGCCAAAGATGTGCGGGTAGCGCAGGTGCTGCAGGCTGTGGGGGTTCACTTCGCACCAGCCGGCGGCGTCGGCGAGCAGGCTCTCGCGGATAAAATCCGGGGCGACCTGCGGCGGTACGACGTGGAGCATGTCGAAGGTTTTCTCTTCGACCGTCGCGTTGCCTTCGGTGTCCTTGACTTCAAACCAGGCTTTGCGCGCCGGGCCATCGACTTTCACCAGGTTGGAATTGAACGCCAGGCGCGCGTTGTATTTTTCCACGTACTTCATCAAGGGCGGCACAAAGGTCGGCACACCAAACAACGCAGCACCGGCCAGGTTGAATTCGACGTCGATGTGTTTGAGGTTGCCCTGCTTGAGCCAGTGGTCGCAGGACAAGTACATGGCTTTTTGCGGCGCGCCGGCGCATTTGATCGGCATCGCCGGCTGGGTGAACAACGCCTTGCCGCCCTTGAGCTGCTGCACCAACTGCCAGGTATACGCGGCGTGTTCATAGCTGTAGTTGGAGGTGACACCGTGTTGGCCGAGGGTGTCTTGCAGGCCTTCGATTTTTTCCCAGGCCAGGCGCAGGCCGGGGCAGACGATGAGGTTCTTCCAGGTGACGCGCTGGCCGCTGTCGAGCACCAGGGTGTTTTCATCGGGCAGCACTTCGCTGACGGCGGCCTGCACCCAGCTGACGCCATTGGGTAGCACATCGGCCAGGGGCCGGCGGGTCTTGTGCAGGTCGTAGGCGCCGCCGCCGACGAGAGTCCAGGCCGGCTGGTAGCAGTGGTAGTCGCTAGGTTCGATGAGGGTGATGTTCAGGTGCGGGTCGCGCTTGAGCAGGCTGGCCAGCAGGCCGATGCCTGCCGAGCCGCCGCCGATGACTACGATATCGCCACTGATGGTGGGTCCCCAGTGTTGTTCGGTCATTGTCTACTGCCTTTTTGAGTCAATGCACACAAGGGTCGCTGCCGGATGGCGTCACGCCCAGCTTTTTATGACCGCGCCGCAATACAGCCCGGACAGGGTCTTCATCACTTGAATCACTTCGTGGCTGGCCAGCCCGTAAAAAATGTATTTGCCTTCCCGACGGGTGGCGACCAACCCTTCATCGCGCAAGATGCCCAACTGTTGTGACAGGGTGGGCTGGCGTACGCCGGTCAAGGCTTCCAGCTCGCCGACGTTGCGCTCGCCTTGGGTCAACTGGCACAGGATCAACAAGCGGTCTTCATTGGCCAGGGCCTTGAGCAAGGCACAGGCCTTGGACGCCGACGCACGCAACTGGGCGACCTCGCCCTCACTCAACGTAGATTCCATTTGCCTCGGGTCCTTTATGTCACTTAAGCTCAAAACATTATGTGTAAACGTAAACTGATTGTAACCACTTTTTTCTTCAGCACTTTTTCCTAACAGAGGCGGCCGCCATGCCAGCGTTGATTCAAGCCTTTCTGGATGACGCATCGTCGACCTACACCTACATCGTCTATGAAGCCGATGGCGGCCCTTGCGCCATTGTCGACTCGGTGCTCAATTACGACCCGGCGTCCGGCCGCACCGACACGGCGCAAGCCGACAAGGTGATTGCCTTTGTGCGAGAGCATGGCCTGCACGTGCAGTGGCTGCTGGAAACCCACGCCCATGCTGACCACCTGTCCGCCGCGCCCTACCTGCGTCGCACCTTGGGCGGCAAGATCGCGATCGGCGAATCCATCAGCAAGGTACAGGGGGTGTTCAAGAACCTGTTCAACCTGGAGCCGGAATTTCGCGTGGACGGCTCGCAGTTCGATCACCTGTTTGCGCCGGATGAAATCTTTCACATCGGCAACTTGAAGGCCCAGGCACTGCACGTACCTGGACACACCCCCGCCGACATGGCCTATCTGATCGACGGCCGCTTGATCCTGGTGGGCGACACCCTGTTCATGCCAGACGTCGGCACCGCCCGTTGCGATTTCCCTGGTGGTGACGCACGGCAGTTGTACGCGTCGATGCGCAAGCTGCTGGCGTTCCCTTCAGACACCAAGCTGTACGTATGTCATGACTACCCACCCGAAGGTCGAGAGGCGAAGTGCCAGACCACCGTGGCGGAACAACGGGCGGGCAATATCCATGTGCATGACGGCGTGGATGAAGCGGCGTTTGTAGAGATGCGCACCCAACGCGATGCTGGATTGGGCATGCCAACGTTGTTGCTGCCGGCGATACAGGTGAATGTGCGAGCGGGAAATATGCCGCCGGCAGAAGAGAACGGCGTGACCTACCTGAAAATCCCCCTCAACCAACTCTAGAAGCACAGCGTTGTAGCGATCAACGGTAACCACGATGCGAAGCGAGTTGCTCTTGCTCTGCTTTTGATCTTGATCTTAGGCGCCCCGTCAAACCACGCTGGCCGGAATTCGACAGGGATTTGGGGGGTAAACCGGCAGGGATGCCGGTTTAGCCGCCCCGCGCCATGGATGGCGCGTGGCGGCGGCCCCCCAAATCACTGGCGGATTGCGGGCACACCGAGCCCAAGCGAGGTGCCGAGTGGTGGGGCATGAGCGTTTTGCTTACTTTTGCGCTTTTCAAAAGTGAGCCGCCGTCAGGGCGGAACCCTAGGTGGCCGTTACCGCAGCAATGGATATGTAAACAATCCAACTGTGTTGACTGTTAGGCCGCCTTCGCGAGCAAGCCCGCTCCCACAGTTGGATTGCGGGGGTGTCAGGTAGATAGGTGTCAGCTGGCAGGCCGCCATCGCAGGCAAGCCAGCTCCCACAGTTGGATTGTGGGGTGTCAGGTACATAGGTGTCGGCTGGCAGGCCGTCATCGCAGGCAAGCCAGCTCCCACAGTTGGATCGTGGAGTGTCAGGTAGATTGACGTCGGCTGGCACGCAGACAAGCCCCACATTTTGCCCCGTATTGAATCAGGAACCCAGACTGATGCCGTTGGCTGGCAATGGCAATGCGGTTTTGTAGCGCACCTGCTTCAAGGCAAAGCTGGAGCGAATGTTCGCCACCCCCGGCACCTTGGTCAAAAAATCCATCATGAAACGCTCCAGCGACTGAATCGTAGGCACCAACACGCGGATCAAATAGTCCGGATCACCCGCCATCAGGTAACACTCCATCACCTCCGGCCGGTCCGAAATCGCCCCTTCAAATTGCTGCAGCGCCAGCTCGTTCTGTTTCTCCAGGCTTACATGGATAAACACATTCACGTGCAGTCCCAGCAAATCAGCATCCAGCAGCGTGACCTGCTCACGAATCAGCCCCAGTTCTTCCATCGCCTTGACCCGGTTGAAACACGGCGTGGGCGACAGGTTGACCGAGCGGGCCAGGTCGGCATTGGTGATCCGCGCATTCTCCTGCAAGGCGTTGAGAATGCCGATATCGGTACGGTCCAGTTTGCGCATGAGACAAAATCACCTGTTTATTATGTTTATGCAGTTTTTTTATCCGCAAATGGCCGGCGACGCAATGAAACACAGATAAATATTCTTCTACGCCACGCCTATGATTGTTGTAGGACAAGATTTCTTCTACCCGAAGACTGACTGTCAGCTAGCGCGCCCACTACAAGAAATTCACAAGATAGAGCGTAGAAAGCCATGACCCAGCCGTATGCACCGCTGCGCCTGCACGTTCCCGAACCCTCGGGCCGCCCAGGCTGCAAGACCGACTTCACCTACCTGCGTTTGACCGACGCCGGCCTGGTACGCAAACCCGCCATCGACGTAGAACCGGCCGACACCGCCGACCTGGCCAAGGGCCTGATCCGCGTGCTCGACGACCAAGGCCAGGCCCTGGGCCCGTGGGCCGAGGGTGTCTCCACCGAGATCATGCGCCGCGGCATGCGCGCCATGCTCAAGACGCGCATCTTCGACAACCGCATGGTGGTCGCCCAGCGTCAGAAAAAAATGTCGTTCTACATGCAAAGCCTTGGCGAAGAAGCCATCGGCAGCGCCCAGGCCCTGGCCTTGAATATCGACGACATGTGCTTCCCCACCTATCGCCAGCAAAGCATCCTGATGGCCCGCGAGGTGCCGCTGGTAGACCTGATCTGCCAACTGCTGTCCAACGAGCGTGACCCGCTCAAAGGCCGCCAGTTGCCAATCATGTATTCGGTCAAGGAGGCGGGTTTCTTCACCATTTCCGGCAACCTTGCCACCCAATTCGTCCAGGGCGTGGGCTGGGGCATGGCCTCCGCCATCAAGGGCGATACCAAGATCGCCTCGGCCTGGATCGGTGACGGCGCCACCGCGGAATCGGACTTCCACACCGCCCTCACCTTCGCCCACGTGTACCGCGCGCCGGTGATCCTCAATGTGGTCAACAACCAGTGGGCAATTTCCACCTTCCAGGCCATCGCTGGCGGTGAAGCCACCACCTTCGCCGGACGCGGCGTGGGGTGCGGCATCGCTTCCCTGCGCGTGGACGGCAACGACTTTATCGCCGTGTACGCCGCCTCGGCCTGGGCTGCCGAGCGTGCGCGCCGCAACCTGGGACCCACCCTGATCGAGTGGGTCACCTACCGCGCCGGCCCACACTCCACCTCCGATGACCCGTCCAAATACCGTCCCGCCGACGACTGGAGCCACTTCCCCCTGGGCGACCCGATTGCCCGCCTCAAGCAGCACCTGATCAAGATTGGCCAGTGGTCCGAAGAGGAACACGCGGCGGTCAGTGCCGAGCTTGAAGCCGAAGTGGTCAAGGCGCAGAAGGAAGCCGAACAGTACGGCACCCTGGCCGGTGGCCAGATTCCAAGCGCCGCGACCATGTTCGAGGATGTCTATAAAGAGATGCCGGAGCACTTGAAGCGCCAGCGTCAAGAGCTGGGGGTGTGACATGAACGACCACAACAACAGTATCGAACTGGAAACCGCCATGACCACCACCACCATGACCATGATCCAGGCCCTGCGCTCGGCCATGGATGTGATGCTTGAACGTGACGACAACGTGGTGGTGTTCGGCCAGGACGTCGGCTACTTCGGCGGCGTGTTCCGTTGCACCGAAGGCTTGCAGACCAAGTACGGCAGCTCGCGGGTGTTTGACGCGCCCATCTCGGAAAGCGGCATCGTCGGTGTGGCCGTGGGCATGGGCGCCTATGGTTTGCGCCCGGTGGCCGAAATCCAGTTCGCCGACTACGTCTACCCCGCCACCGACCAGATCATTTCCGAGGCGGCGCGCCTGCGTTATCGCTCGGCCGGCCAATTCACCGCACCACTGACCATGCGCATGCCCTGCGGCGGCGGCATCTATGGCGGCCAGACCCACAGCCAGAGTATCGAAGCGGTGTTCACCCAGGTCTGCGGCCTGCGCACGGTGATGCCGTCCAACCCCTATGACGCCAAGGGCCTGCTGATTGCCTCCATCGAAAACGATGACCCGGTGATCTTCCTCGAACCCAAGCGCCTGTATAACGGCCCGTTCGATGGCCACCACGACCGCCCGGTAACGCCGTGGTCCAAACACCCCCAAGCCCAGGTGCCGGACGGCTACTACACCGTGCCCCTGGACGTGGCCGCCATCGTGCGCCCAGGCTCGGCTGTGACCGTGTTGACCTATGGCACCACCGTGTATGTGTCGCAAGTTGCCGCCGAAGAAACCGGCATCGACGCCGAGGTCATCGACCTGCGCAGCCTGTGGCCGCTGGACCTGGAGACCATCGTCAAGTCGGTGAAAAAGACCGGCCGTTGCGTGGTGGTGCATGAAGCCACGCGCACCTGCGGCTTTGGTGCCGAGTTGGTGTCGCTGGTGCAAGAGCATTGCTTCCACCACCTGGAAGCGCCGATCGAACGCGTCACCGGTTGGGACACCCCCTACCCGCACGCGCAGGAGTGGGCGTATTTCCCAGGGCCGTCCCGAGTGGGCGCGGCGTTGAAACGGGTCATGGAGGTCTGAATGGGCACGCACGTTATCAAGATGCCGGACATTGGCGAAGGCATCGCGGAAGTTGAATTGTCGGTATGGCATGTAAAGGTCGGCGACCTGGTGGTTGAAGACCAGGTGCTGGCGGACGTAATGACCGACAAGGCGATGGTGGATATTCCGTCGCCGGTCCATGGCAAGGTGATTTCTCTGGGCGGTGAGCCGGGTGAGGTCATGGCAGTGGGCAGTATTTTGATCAGCATTGAAGTGGAAGGCGCAGGCAATACCAAGGATGTGCCGGTGGTTGCCGAACCTGCGAAAGCCGCGCCTCCCGTGGCCGGAGCCAAACCGATACAAGCGCCGGTAGAAAGCAAGCCCGCTCCTGTAGTGAAAGCACCGCAAGCCCCCGTGGCCCGCGAAGCCAGCGAACGCCCATTGGCCTCGCCTGCCGTGCGCAAACACGCGTTGGATGCCGGGATTCAACTGCGCCTGGTCCAGGGCACAGGGCCTGCGGGGCGGATTCTGCACGAAGACCTGGAGGCTTACTTGCGCCAGGGCCCGGCAACGGGCGCCAGCGCCGCCAACCCGTATGCCGAGCGTACTGACGAACACCAGATCCCGGTGATCGGCATGCGCCGCAAGATCGCCCAGCGCATGCAGGACGCCACCCGCCGCGCCGCGCATTTCAGCTACGTGGAAGAGATCGACGTCACCGCCCTCGACGAGTTGCGCGTGCACCTCAACGAGAAGCACGGTGCGACACGCGGCAAGCTGACCCTGCTGCCGTTTATCGTGCGGGCCATGGTTGTGGCCTTGCGCGACTTCCCGCAGATCAACGCCCGTTACGACGACGAAGCCCAAGTCATCACGCGCCTCGGCGCCGTGCACGTGGGCGTCGCCACCCAGAGCGACGTGGGCCTGATGGTGCCGGTGGTGCGCCACGCCGAAGCTCGCAGCCTGTGGGGCACTGCCGAAGAAATCGCACGTTTGGCCAATGCCGCACGTACAGGCAAGGCCAGCCGTGAAGAGCTGTCCGGTTCGAGCATCACCCTGACCAGCCTTGGCGCTCTGGGCGGCATCGTCAGCACGCCGGTGCTGAACCTGCCGGAAGTGGCCATCGTCGGCGTCAACCGCATCGTTGAGCGGCCGATGGTGATCAAGGGCCAGATCGTGGTGCGCAAGATGATGAACCTCTCCAGCTCCTTCGATCACCGCGTGGTCGACGGCATGGACGCGGCGCAATTCATCCAGGCCATTCGCGGCCTGCTCGAACAACCCGCCAGCCTGTTCCTGGAGTAAGGGCATGACTCAGACATTGCATACCACGCTGCTGATTATCGGCGGCGGCCCTGGCGGTTATGTGGCGGCGATTCGCGCAGGCCAGTTGGGCATCCCGACCATCCTGGTGGAAGGCCAGGCACTGGGCGGCACCTGCCTGAACATCGGCTGCATTCCCTCCAAGGCGCTGATTCATGTGGCCGAGCAGTTCCAGCAAACCGTGCACCATAGCCAGGGCTCGCAGCTGGGCATTGAAGTGGATGTGCCGACCCTGGACATCCGCAAGAGCGTGGAATGGAAAGACGGCATCGTCGACCGCCTCACCACCGGCGTCGCCGCGCTGCTGAAAAAGCACAAAGTGCAGGTGATCCATGGCTGGGCCAAGGTCATCGACGGCAAGACCGTCGAGGTAGGCGAGCAGCGCATCCAGTGCGAACACCTGCTGTTGGCCACCGGCTCGAAAAGCGTCAACCTGCCGATGCTGCCGATTGGCGGGCCGATCATCTCCTCCACCGAAGCCCTGGCACCGACCCGCGTGCCCAAGCGCCTGATCGTGGTGGGCGGTGGCTATATCGGCCTGGAGCTGGGTATCGCCTACCGCAAGCTCGGTGCCGAGGTCAGTGTGGTCGAGGCCCAAGCGCACATCCTGCCGGCCTACGACGCCGAGCTGACCCTGCCGGTGGCTGAATCCCTGAAGAAACTCGGCGTGAAGCTGTACCTGGAACACAGCGTCACCGGTTTTACCGACGGCAAACTGCAAGTGCGTGCGCCCAACGGCGACACCCTGGCGCTGGACACCGACCAGGTGCTGGTAGCCGTGGGGCGCAAACCCAACACCCAAGGCTGGAACCTCGAAGCGTTGAACCTGGACATGAACGGCGCGGCGATCAAGATCGACAGCCGCTGCCAGACCAGCATGCGCAACGTGTACGCCATCGGTGACCTCAGTGGCGAGCCGATGCTGGCGCACCGGGCCATGGCCCTGGGCGAAATGGTTGCCGAACTGATCAGCGGCAAAACCCGCGAATTCAACCCGGCGGCGATACCCGCGGTGTGCTTTACCGACCCGGAACTGGTGGTGGTCGGCCAGACCCCGGACGAGGCCAAGGCGGCCGGCCTGGACTGCATCGTGTCGAGCTTCCCGTTCGCCGCCAATGGCCGGGCCATGACGCTGGAGTCCAAAGCCGGGTTCGTGCGGGTGGTGGCGCGGCGTGACAATCACCTGATTGTGGGCTGGCAAGCCGTGGGGGCTGGTGTATCCGAGCTGTCGACCGCGTTCGGCCTGAGCCTGGAAATGGGCGCGCGCCTGGAAGACGTGGCCGGCACCATCCATGCCCACCCGACCCTGGGTGAAGCGGTGCAGGAAGCCGCGCTGCGGGCGTTGGGCCACGCGTTGCACCTTTAAAACCGCGGCGCGGCCATCGCAGGCAAGCCAGCTCCCACACTTGGAATGCATTCCAATGTGGGAGCCGGGCTTGCCCGCGATAGCGGTGGATCAGCCAATGCAGATGTTGAATGGTCCACCGCCCTCCTCCCACACCGGCCAAGAATGCAGTATTGTTGCGCCCATCCAGAAAAAAATCCGACTTGACCAGAGATAGAGGGTGTCATGGGTAACGAGAGCATCAATTGGGACAAGCTGGGTTTTGACTACATCAAGACCGACAAGCGGTTTCTCCAGGTCTGGAAAAACGGCGAATGGCAAGCAGGCACCCTGACCGACGACAATGTGCTGCACATCAGCGAGGGCTCCACTGCCCTGCATTATGGCCAGCAATGCTTCGAGGGCCTGAAGGCCTACCGTTGCAAGGACGGTTCGATCAACCTGTTCCGCCCGGACCAGAACGCCGCCCGCATGCAGCGCAGCTGTGGCCGCCTGCTGATGCCACAAGTGCCGACCGACGCGTTCATCGACGCGTGCAAACAAGTGGTCAAGGCCAACGAGCGCTTCATCCCGCCGTACGGCAGTGGCGGCGCGCTGTACCTGCGCCCGTTCGTGATCGGCACCGGTGACAACATCGGCGTGCGTACCGCGCCGGAATTCATCTTCTCGGTGTTCTGCATCCCGGTCGGTGCCTACTTCAAGGGCGGCCTGGTGCCGCACAACTTCCAGATCTCCGGCTACGACCGCGCCGCGCCGCAAGGCACCGGTGCCGCCAAGGTCGGTGGCAACTACGCCGCCAGCCTGATGCCAGGTTCAGAAGCGAAGAAATCCGGCTTCGCCGACGCGATCTACCTGGACCCGATGACCCATTCGAAAATCGAAGAAGTCGGCTCGGCCAACTTCTTCGGGATCACCCACGACAACCAGTTCATCACGCCGAAGTCGCCTTCGGTACTGCCAGGCATCACCCGCCTGTCGCTGATCGAACTGGCCCAGACCCGCCTGGGCCTGGAAGTGGTAGAAGGCGAAGTGTTCATCGACAAGCTGGACCAATTCAAGGAAGCCGGCGCCTGCGGTACCGCTGCCGTGATCTCGCCTATCGGTGGCATCCAGTACAACGGCAAGCTGCACGTGTTCCACAGCGAGACCGAAGTGGGCCCGATCACCCAGAAGCTCTACAAAGAGCTGACCGGTGTACAGACCGGTGACGTGGAAGCGCCAGCGGGTTGGATCGTCAAGGTCTGATAGCCACAAAAGCCAGCTGCACCACAAAACCCTGTGGGAGCTGGCTTGCCTGCGATAGCGATCTGTCAGCCAGCATATTGGCTACAGACACACCGCTATCGCAGGCAAGCCAGCTCCCACACTGGTTTCTGCGCCTTCAAGAGCGTGGCGCAATATTCTCGGCAATCTTCTTACCCATACTGATCCTCGGCTCCACCCCATACCCCAGCGCCTCATAAAACCCCACCACCGCGTCATTGCCGCCGGTGATCTGCAGGTTGATCTTCATGCAACCCAGCGCCGTCAACGCCTGTTCGGCATAGCGCACCAGCGACGATCCCAGGCCATGGCGCCGATAGTCGGCATGTACCGCCACCGAATACAGCCAGCCACGATGGCCGTCATAGCCGGCGAGGATGGTACCGATCACAGCTTTGTTGTCGGTGGCAACAAAGAACAACCCGTCATTGACCGCCAGTTTCTTATCAATCGCCAGGCTCGGCAGGTTATGGGCCGTGTCATAGCCAAACGCCTGCTGCCATAACTCGATCACCTGGGCACGGTGTTGACGGTCGCGATACGGCCCGATGGGGTGGCGGGACAACAGCGCCTTTTCCATCACCAACGTGCGCTCGTTGCCGTGGTACACGTCGCGCACGTTGTGAAAACCCAACTTGGCGTAGAAGGCTTGCGCCGTCAGCGAGGACGGCACGCTCAAGACCGTCACGCCGGCTTCACGGGCGCGCAGTTCGATCTCGATCATCAATAACCGGCCGATGCCCTGCCCTTGCAGCGCTGGGTTGACGAACACCGAGCGCACCACATTGCCATCCAGTGCGGCCGTAGCGACGATCAGTTGAGCCTGAGTTGCCACTAACACCACACGGCGCTTGAGCAGTTCCAGCACGGCGTCGGGTGTAAAGTTACGTGCCACTCGAGCAATCACATCCGCCGGGTAGTCCTGCGCATTGCTGCTGTGCAAGGCGGCCAGGATGACCTGGCTAATGCCCTCGGCATCTGAAGGTTGGGCAAGGCGAACAGCGGTATACATGGTTCCTCCTGGCTGACAGCGATAACAAACACCACAATACCAATGTGGGAGCTGGCTTGCCTGCGATAGCGGTGTGTCAGCCAGATAAATGGGGCTGACACACCGCTATCGCAGGCAAGCCAGCTCCCACCCTTTGATCGCATTTCAAGCCGGCAGCCGATTCGGCTGCGCCACTCCCGTTTTCAGCTTTCTTGGCTGAGCCACCCCGCTGTTTCAGCCGGGATCCTTTCCCCACAACGGACAAAATAGCGGCACAAGATCCCCAACGGACCCGTGCCCCCATGCAAACCACCAACACCGTCCTGATGATCCGCCCGGCGCGCTTTGCCTTCAACCCGGATACCGCGGTCAACAACCGCTTCCAACGCCCGCCGCTGGACCCGCTCAGTGCACAGCACAAAGCGCTGGAGGAGTTCGACGGTTATGTCGACACCCTGCGCCAGCACGGCGTGGAGGTACTGGTGGTGCAGGACACGCCGGCGCCCCACACGCCCGACTCGATCTTCCCTAACAACTGGTGGAGCAGCCATGCCGACGGCAGCCTGGTGCTCTACCCCATGGAGGGCCAGAACCGCCGACTGGAGCGCAACAAGGGCGTGCTGCAAGTCTTGGAGCAACGCTTTGCGATCAACACCACCATCGACCTCAGCCACCTGGAACAACAGAACATCTTCCTGGAAGGCACCGGCAGCATGGTGCTCGACCGCCAGCACCGCATCAGTTACGCCTGCCATTCGGGGCGCACCCACCACGCGGCGCTGCGCCAGTTTGCTGAACGCCTCGACTACCAACTCTGCGTGTTCCACGCCCTGGACCGCCACCAGGCCCCCATCTACCACAGCAACGTGATGATGAGCGTTGGCCGCGACCTCGCGGTGGTGTGCCTGCAAGCCCTGCCCGACGACAGCGAGCGCCTGGCCCTGGAACGCTCCCTGCGTGACACCGGCAAGGACATCCTCAGCCTGGACTTCGACCAGTTGGAAGCCTTCGCCGGCAACATGCTGGAGGTCCACGACCGGGACGGCCAGCCGTTGCTGGTGATGTCCGCCAGTGCCTGGGGCGCCCTGCATCCGGCGCAGCGCCAGCACGTGGAGCGTCATACGCGGCCGGTGGTGGTGAATATCGACAACATCGAACGCATCGGCGGCGGCAGTGCCCGCTGCATGCTGGCCGAAGTGCATCTGCCGGCCCGTCCCTCATTTCAATAAGGAGTCTTGCCATGACCCGTTATATCGACGTCAACGACCTCAGCTACCTGGTTTCGCAAAAAGGCCTGCAAACCTGCATCACCGAGATGGCCGACTACATTCGCGCCGACTACCTGCGTTGGCAGGATTTCGAAAAATGCGCGCGCCTGGCCAACCATTCACCGGATGGCGTGATCGAGCTGATGCCGGTGTCCGATGCCTCGCTTTACGCCTTCAAGTACGTCAATGGCCACCCGAAGAACACCCTGGCCGGCATGCTCACCGTGATGGCGTTCGGTGCCTTGGGCGACGTCGACACCGGCAAACCGGTGCTGCTGGCGGAAATGACCCTCACCACCGCGATCCGCACCGCTGCCACCTCGGCCCTGGTCGCCCGCTACCTGGCCCGCGCCAACAGCCGCAGCATGGCGCTGATCGGCAACGGCTGCCAAAGCGAATTCCAGGCCCTGGCCTTCCACGCCATGCTCGGCATTACTGAAATCCGCCTGTTCGACATCGACCCCCAGGCCACCGCCAAGCTCGCCGCCAACCTCAAGGCGTTCCCGGCGATCAAGGTGATCCTGGCCGCCAGCGTCGCCGAGGCGGTCAAAGGCGCGGACATTGTTACCACTGTGACTGCGGACAAGGCCTACGCCACCATCCTGACTGACGAGATGATCGAGCCGGGCATGCACCTCAATGCCGTGGGCGGTGACTGCCCAGGCAAGACCGAGCTGGACCGCCGCATCGTCGAGCGCGCCCGGGTGATCGTCGAGTACGAACCGCAAAGCCGCATCGAAGGCGAAATCCAGCACATGCCCGAAGATTCGCCGGTCACCGAGCTGTGGCAAGTGATCAATGGCCAACAGCCCGGCCGCGAGAATGACCGCCAAATCACCCTGTTCGACTCGGTGGGTTTTGCCATCGAAGACTACTCGGCCCTGCGCTACGTACTGGACGTGGCCAAGGCGCTGGATGTGGGCAGTGAGCTGGAACTGGTGCCAGACCTGGCCGACCCGAAAGACCTGTTTGCACGCCTGGCCCAGCAACCGGTTGTACAGCACAAAAAGCGCGCCTGAAACCGCTCTGGCCTGCCGCTTTGCGCCCAGGGCAGGCCAGATTTTGATGGGCTTAAAGCCGATTTTGCCGGTGCCGCAGCCGATTCCGCTGCATTGCTTGTTTTAACAGCGCAATTTGCGCTTTGCGCAGGGGGGAAACGACACAAAAAACGCACCATCATGAAGCATTCTCTGCTCCCAGTTATTCACTGCCCCTGACATCAATTACAAAATATAGGGACCGACACATGACTCCTCTGCGATCACTCTTCGCTGCGTTGCTGTTGCCACTGTGCGCCACTGCTGCCCACGCCCAGGACTGGAAAGAAATCCGGTTTGGCGTGTTCCCCGAATACCCGCCCTTCGAATCCGTCGCCGCCGATGGCAGCCTGCAAGGCTTCGATATCGAATTGGGCAACGCTATCTGCGCCAAGCTCGAAGTGAAATGCACCTGGGTGCACAACGAATTCGACGGCATGATCCCGGCCCTGCGTGCGCGCAAGTTCGACGCGATCATGTCCTCCATGGCCGTGACCCCGGCCCGCGAGAAAGTCATCGACTTCACCGACCGCCTGTTCCTCAGCCCCACCTCGGTGATCGCCCGCAAAAACGCCACCTTCGGTGATACCCCCGAGTCGCTGAACGGCAAGCAGGTTGGCGTGCTGCAAGGCTCGTTGCAGGAAGCCTATGCCCGCGCGCACCTGGCCAAACTCGGTGCACAGATCAAGGCGTACCAGTCCCAGGAACAGAACTACGCCGACCTGCAAAACGGCCGCCTCGACGCCACCCTCACGGACAAGCTCGAAGCCCAGCTCAACTTCCTGTCCAAGCCCGAAGGCGCCGACTTCAAGACCGGCCCGGCCTTCAAGGACCCGACCCTGCCCCTGGACATCGCCATGGGCCTGCGCAAGAACGACCAGGCATTGCGTGAGCTGATCAACAAGGGCATCGCCGCCGTCCAGGCCGATGGCACCTACGCCCAGATCCAGAAGAAATACTTTGGCGATCAGGACATCTACAACGAGTAATACCCGCGCTAGCAAAACCCCCTGTAGGAGCGAGCTTGCTCGCGAAAATCGTCAACGATAACGCGTTAAACCAGCATGAACGCGCCGCCCTTGAGTTTTTCGCGAGCAAGCTCGCTCCTACATAAAAAGAGATCTCCTTTCCATGAACGACCTCCTCAACCTGCAAGGCTACGGCCCCATGCTGGCCCAGGGTGCCTGGATGACGCTCAAGCTGGCGCTCCTCGCCCTGGCCCTGAGCCTTACCCTGGGCCTGGTCGCCGCAGGTGCCAAGCTCTCCAGCGCCAAATGGCTGCGTGTGCCGGCCACGCTCTACACCACGTTGATCCGCAGCGTGCCGGACCTGGTGCTGATCCTGCTGATCTTCTACAGCCTGCAACTGTGGCTCAACGACCTGACCGAAGCGTTCGGCTGGAACTACGTTGAAATCGACCCGTTTACCGCCGGGGTGATCACCCTGGGCTTTATCTACGGCGCATATTTCACCGAGAACTTCCGGGGCGCGATCCTCAGTGTGCCGGCCGGCCAACTGGAAGCCGCCACCGCCTACGGCCTGAGCCGCTGGCAGCGCTTTCAGCTGGTGCTGTTCCCGCAACTGATGCGCTTTGCCCTGCCGGGCCTGGGCAATAACTGGCTGGTGCTGCTCAAGTCCACGGCGCTGGTGTCGATCATCGGCCTGTCAGATCTGGTCAAGGCCGCGCAGAACGCCGGCAAGTCCACCAGCGAGCCGCTGTACTTCCTGATCCTCGCCGGCCTGGTGTACCTGGTGATTACCACACTCTCCAACCGCATCTTCAAGCGCCTGGAACGGCGCTATAACCTGGGCATCAAGGGGATGGCGCGATGATCGAACTGTTCCAGCAATACGGCCTGGCCTACCTGTTCAGCGATGGCAGCGGCCTGTCCGGTGTCGCCATGACCTTGTGGCTGTTCATTATCTCGGTGGTGCTGGGCTTTGGCCTGTCGATCCCCCTGGCGCTGGCACGCGTGTCAGAGCACTTCTGGCTGCGCTGGCCGGTGGAGGTCTACACCTACCTGTTCCGTGGCACGCCGCTGTATATCCAACTGCTGATTTGCTACACCGGGCTGTACAGCCTGGAGGTGGTGCAAGACAACGCCCTGCTTAACCAGTTTTTCCGCAATGCACTGAACTGCACGCTGTTGGCGTTTGTGCTCAACACCTGCGCCTACACCGTGGAAATCTTCGCCGGGGCGATCCGCAACATCCCCCATGGCGAGCTCGAAGCGGCACGCGCCTATGGCTTGCACGGCTGGCGGTTGAACCTGTTTGTGATCGTGCCCGCCGCCTTGCGTCGCGCCCTGCCGGCCTACAGCAATGAAATGATCCTGATGCTGCACGCCACGTCCCTGGCGTTCACCGCCACCGTCGCCGACATCCTCAAGGTCGCCCGCGATGCGAATGCCGAGACGTTCCTGACCTTCCAGGCGTTCGGCATCGCCGCCCTGCTCTACATGCTGCTGTCCTTTGCACTGGTGGGCCTGTTCAGGCTGGCCGAACGTCGCTGGATGCGTTTTCTTGTTCCTACCCGAGGCTAACCCATGAATCAGTCCGCGCAGGCCCTGGCCGCTTATCCGCTGGATGTACCCGTCGGCAAAACCGCCACGGCGGCCATCAAGCTGCAAGTCGAAGGTATCCATAAACGCTACGGCGAGCACGAAGTGCTCAAGGGCGTGTCCCTCAATGCCCGCCAGGGCGATGTGATCAGCCTGATCGGCGCCAGCGGCTCGGGCAAAAGCACGATGCTGCGGTGCATCAACTTTCTGGAACAGCCTGACGCCGGGGTGATTACCCTGGACGGCATCAGCATCGAAATGCAACCAGGCCGCGCCGGCACCCGCGCGCCGCACCAGGCGCAACTGCAAAACCTGCGCACGCGCCTGGCCATGGTGTTCCAGCACTTCAACCTGTGGAGCCACATGACTGTGCTGGAAAACATCACCATGGCCCCGCGCCGGGTGCTGAACGTGAGCGCTGCCGAAGCCGAGAAACGTGCGCGGCTGTACCTGGACAAGGTCGGCCTGCCCAGCCGCGTGGCGGACCAATACCCGGCGTTCCTGTCCGGCGGCCAGCAGCAGCGTGTGGCGATTGCGCGGGCACTGGCGATGGAACCGGAGATTATCCTGTTTGATGAACCCACCTCGGCCCTGGACCCGGAGCTTGTAGGAGAAGTGCTAAAAGTCATACAGACGTTGGCCGAGGAAGGTCGTACCATGCTGATGGTCACCCACGAAATGGGCTTTGCCCGCCAGGTGTCCAGCCAAGTGCTGTTCCTGCACCAGGGCCGAGTCGAGGAACACGGCGGCGCCGAGATCCTCGACCATCCCACCAGCGAACGCTTGCAGCAATTTCTTTCCAACCGTTTGAAGTGAACTCATGGATACCAAGGCCAACGGACCCCATTCTTCCCCTACGCTGGATCGCATCGACGAAGCGATCATCGACGTACTCAGGCATCAGGGGCGTATCACCTACGAAAAGCTTTCGTCGCTGGTGCACCTCACCCCCAGGCCCTGTCTGGAACGGGTGCGCAAGCTGGAGCGACGCGGGGTGATCCGTGGGTATGGGGCGATCATCGATGTGCAGATGGTCTCACCGGGGCTGTCGCTGCTGGTGCTGGTGGCCTTGTCCAACCAAAGCGGGCGCTCGGCGCAAAAGGCCTTCGAAGCTTGCGTGAAAGCCTGCCCGCAGGTGTTCGAATGCCAGTTGATCAGCGGGCCGTTCGATTACAGCCTGCGCATGCGTTGCCGCGACATGGAGCATTACCGGGTGCTGACCGAGACCTGGTTGAACAATGATGAGTTGCACATTGATAAGTTGGTGGCGCATCCGGAGTTGGCGGTGGTCAAGAACACTGCGACCGAACTGGCCTGATCCAGTTGGTTTGTGTGGGAGCTGGCTTGCCTGCGATGGCGGCCTCCCAGCCGACACTTCTCTACCTGACACCCCGCAATCAAACTGTGGGAGCGGGCTTGCTCGCGAAGGCGGCCTGGCGGTCAACACAGTTGGACCGGGTACATATCCGTTATTTAGGTAACGGCCACTTAGGGTTCCGCCCTGACGGCGTCTTACTTTTGAAAAGCGCAAAAGTAAGCAAAACGCTCTTGCCCCACCACTCGGCACCTCGCTTTGGCTCGGTGTGCCCGTAATCCGCCAGTGATTTGGGGGGCCGCCGCCACGCGCCATCCATGGCGCGGGGCGGCTAAACCGGCATCCCTGCCGGTTTACCCCCCAAATCCCTGTCGAATTCCGGCCAGCGTGGTTTAACGGGGCGCTTAAGATCAAAAGCAGATCAAGAGCAAGATCAAGAGCGGCTCGCTTCGCATCGTGGTTACCGTCTGCTGCTACAGCCCACCAAGTTGTGTAGATACCCATGCTGCGATAGCGGTGCATCAGTCACCCCACATCTGGCTGCTCGACCGCCATCGCAGGCAAGCCAGCTCCCACATTGACCGGGTTTGCAATTCTTTTGCCTGGCTTGGCCCCCACCAGCTTCGCCTGCCCATCCTTCTGCTTGCCCGTACGCGCTTCGCTGATCAGCCCCGGGATCAACTTGCCCTCCGGCAAGTTCTTCCAGAAGCGGCTGGGCAAATGCCCTTCCATCACTTTGGGATTCAGCCGCGCCGGGTTGAAGATGTGGCTGTAGTAGGTCAGCCACATGGCGCTGTGGGGGTCTTCGACATTCTGTGCCAGTTGCTGCCAGGCCTCGGGGCACTGGCGCTGGTGAATCAGTTGTTCGCCGTCGTAATACACCCCGTCAAGGGGCGTGGCGATCATCCAGCGATGGCGGCCCATGCGCCCGATGAAATGCTCGCTGGCGCTCTTGAGAATGTCATGGGCCGGCTCATGCCAGGCCACGTACTCCGGCAGTTCCGGGCCAGCCTCGGCCGGCAGTGCGATGAAGCGCACAAACGCATGCAAGTGGTGGGCTTCGCGGCTGACTTGCTTGATGCGCCGCTGCAATTCGCTGCCAAGCTTGTCACCCGCGAGCATGGCCGTGCGATCACCCTGGCTGACCCGCCACAGCACTTCATACAACAGGCTCCAGCGTTGATCACCGTGATAACAGGCGGCGGACTCCAGTAATTGCAACAGCGCCTTGGGTATGCGTGCCTGAAACGGCCCCAACCCTGGCGGGATCGGTTCATCGGTGGCGAACAGGTCCGCCGCCTGCATCTGGCCCCAGCTGACCTGGCTAGGGTCGACCTGATGGCTGAGCAACCAGCGTGCCTGTTCGCGCCAGGTGCTGAACAGGTTGTCGCATTCCAGGCTGATCATCCCCATAGCCCCATCTGTTGCGGCTGCGGTCGATCACGCAGTTGTTCACGCAGCAACACACTGGTGCTGTCGGCCTGTTGCGGGTGGTAGTCGCTGGTGATGAAAAACGGCTTGGCCTTGGCCAACACGCAGCGCATGCGCGCCAGGTCTTCGAAGCGGATCTTGCGTTCACGGCGCAGGTCGACCAGGCGCTGGGTGGTGCGCAAGCCGATGCCGGGGATACGTGCGATCAGGGTGGGCTCGGCGCGGTTCAGGTCAAGGGGGAACACCTCGCGATGCTCCAGGGCCCAGGCCAGTTTGGGGTCGATATCCAGTGCCAGGTCACCGGGGCCAGCGAACAGCTCATTGGCGCGGAAACCGTAACTGCGCAGCAGGAAGTCCGCCTGGTACAAGCGGTGCTCGCGCATCAAGGGCGGCGCGGCCAGGGGTACGCTTTTCGGGCTGTTGGGGATGGGGCTGAACGCTGAGTAATACACTCGGCGCAACTTGAAATTACCGTACAACGCCTCGGCACCGTGCAAGATGGTGCTGTCGTCGGTGTCGTCGGCGCCGACAATCATCTGCGTGCTTTGCCCGGCCGGGGCGAAACGTGGCGCGCGGGGTTCGTTGAGCACCGTCTGCTCGCCAGTGTAGATGGTCTGCATGGCCTGCTTGATCGAGCCGATCTGCTTCTCGGGCGCCAGGGTTTGCAGGCTGGCGTCGGTGGGCAGTTCGATATTCACGCTGAGGCGATCGGCATAACGGCCAGCCTCGGCGATCAGGGCCGGGTCGGCATCGGGGATGGTCTTGAGGTGGATATAGCCGCGAAAGTCATGCTCTTCGCGCAGCAGCTTGGCGACCCGCACCAATTGCTCCATGGTGTAGTCCGACGAACGGATGATGCCGGAACTGAGGAACAGCCCGCTGACGCAATTGCGCTTGTAGAAATCCAGGGTCAGGGTGACCACCTCCTCCGGGCTGAAGCGCGCACGGGGCACGTCGCTGGAGCGGCGGTTGACGCAGTATTGGCAGTCGTAGAGGCAGAAGTTGGTGAGCAGCACCTTGAGCAACGACACGCAACGGCCATCGGGCGTGTAACTGTGGCAGATGCCCATGCCATTGGTGGAACCCAGCCCCGCCTTGCCCTCGGAACTGCGCTTGGGCGCGCCACTGCTGGCGCAGGACGCGTCGTACTTGGCGGCGTCGGCGAGGATGCTGAGTTTTTCGATCAACTGCATGGAGGGCTACCGATACTGGTTTTTTGTACAGTACCAATAGCCACACCTTGTCACAAGTGCCGTCTGTAGGAGCGAGCTTGCTCGCGAAGAACGCGAGAGCGCCGCGTTCATTCAGAAGAGGCGCGTTAGCGTTGACGTGCTTCGCGAGCAAGCTCGCTCCTACAGGGGATCGGTCAGCTGGCGGTTGCGAGGAGCAAGTCCTGCACCGATCGGCCCTTGTCGCGGTTCCGATCGTGCTCATACAACGACGCCGCAATCTCATCCGCGCGAATCGGCAGCACCGACAGCAAGGTATCGCTCAAGCCATGACTGGCCTGGCTGAAGCCCTGGATGTAGATGCCCGCCTTGCAGCGCTCGTCGGTGACGATGCGGTAGTCGCGGGCCACTTCGAAGTCGCCCATGTAGGCCTCCAGCGGCGCCAGCAGTTCACGGTGCATCTGGCGCTCGTAGCCGGTGGCGAGGATCACCGCATCGTAATGGTTGACGCTGGTTTCGCCAGTGGCGGTATTGCGCAGGGCCAGTTCGATGCCCAGCGGGCCCGGGGTGGCTTTCTCTACCACGGTGAGGGTACGGAACGCCTGGCGGGCGATGCCGGAGACTTTCTGGCGGTAGAAAATCCCGTAGATGCGCTCGATCAGGTCCAGGTCCACCACCGAGTAGTTGGTGTTCTGGTACTCGGCGACCAAACGCTCACGCTCGGCACCGACTTGCTGGAATACCAGGTCCGTAAAGGCCGGCGAGAACACTTCGTTGACGAACGGGCTGTCGTCGGCAGGCTTGAGCGCCGAGCCGCGCAGGATCATGTCGACCTGCACCGACGGGAAGCTGTCATTGAGGTCGATAAAGGCTTCGGCCGCGCTCTGGCCACCGCCGATCACGGCGATGCGCATCGGCTTGCCGTCTACGCACGGCTGGTTGGCCATGCGCTCCAGGTACTGGGAATGGTGGAACACCCGGCTGTCGCCCTTGAGCGCCTTGAACGCATCGGGGACGCGCGGCGTGCCACCGGCGCTGACCACCACCGAACGAGTGGTGCGCACATGCTGCTCGCCGTGGGCATCGCGGGAGATCACGCGCAACGCCTCGACCTGCTGCTGATGCAGGATCGGCTCGATGGCCAGCACTTCTTCACCGTAGTTGGCCTGGGCCTGGAACTGCCCCGCCACCCAGCGCAGGTAGTCGTTGTACTCCATGCGGCAGGGGTAAAAGGTGCCCAGGTTGATGAAGTCCACCAGGCGGTCGTGGGCCTTGAGGTAGTTGACGAAGGAGTACGGGCTGGTGGGGTTGCGCAGGGTCACCAGGTCCTTGAGGAAGGAAATCTGCAGTTCACTCTGGGTGACCAGGGTATTGCCGTGCCAGCGGTAGTCGGCTTGTTTGTCGAGAAACAGCACGTCCAGCTTGCCCTGGGCCTTTTCACGCTCCTGCAGGGCGATGGCCAGCGCAAGGTTCGAAGGGCCGAAACCGATCCCGATCAGGTCATGAACCGCGGGCGAAGCAATTGCCTGTGTCATTCCAGTGTCCTCTGGATAAGCCCCATGGCGGTGGGGCGGGAATACCTTCATGGCCTGAACAACAGGCCGTGTGTTGATAGGAAACGAGGACAGTGAAATAAAATTTAACTAACTGGCGATCAGTGCGCTTCCCACTCACGCATACGCACCCGGCAGTGCTTCATCGCATTGACGATGTGTTTTTCCACCAGGCTGCGGGAAATGCCCAGGCGTTCGGCGATTTGCAGGTGGGACAGGCCTTCGAGTTTGCGCAACAGGAAACTGTCGCGACAGGCCGCCGGCAACTCGGCCAGGGCGCGCTCGAGCATCTCCAGGCGCTGGCCCTGGTCGTGGCTGGCCTGGGGCGAACAGGCGGCGAAGCGTTCTTCGCTGTCCAGCACCTCCAGGGGCTCGGCCTGGCGCAAGGCGTTGCGCCGATGACCGTCGATCACCAGGTTCAAGGCGGTGCGGTACAGGAAGGCGCGGGGTTGTTCGATCGGGGTGTCGCTTACGCGCTCCAGCACCCGCACATAAGCGTCATGCACCACATCTTCGGCCACCTGACGGTTGCCCAGCTTGGCGTTGAGGAAACACACCAGCTCGCGATAGTAGTTTTCCACCATGACTCCTGACCCCACGGCCTTAATACCAACGACGCCCACCCTGTAGGAGCGAGCTTGCTCGCGAAAAACCCGAGAGCACATCCCCTTACCTGAATGCACCCGCAACCAATGGCGGTGTTGCCATCACCGGTGATGGCAGTTTGAGCGTGTGCAATTTATAGTAATTCTCATCTACTTTTAAAGAACTCTCTCGTCAGCGGTCGAATTTTTTCTCCCACTGAGCTGTAACTACTTATGTAACAGCCTAAATTCCCGGGCATTTTCCTCGTTTACCTGTCAGCTCTGCGCGACTGCGCCCCGAACTTTCCTGGCTGGAAGCTACCGATGAAACGCCCTCGACCTGCCCGACGCGCCCTGCTTGTGGTGGCGTGCCTGATTCCCATCGTTGCGTTTGCCACTTGGCAGGGCCTGACGCCAGGCCGCGACGCCCTGGCCACCGTCACCGTCACCCGCGCCGACATCGAAAACAGCGTCACCGCCCTAGGCACCCTGCAACCGCGACGTTACGTAGACGTCGGCGCCCAGGCCTCCGGGCAGATCCGCAAGATCCACGTCGAGGCCGGCGACCAGGTCCAGGAAGGCCAATTGCTGGTGGAGATCGACCCCGCCACGCAAAAAGCCAAGCTCGACGCCAGCCGCTATGCCATCGAAAACCTGCAGGCCCAGTTGCAGGAGCAGAAAGCCCAGCATCAACTGGCCCGCCAGAAGTACCAGCGCCAGCAGCGCCTGAGTGCCGGCAACGCCACCCGCGAAGAAGACGTGCAGACCGCCAAGGCTGAACTCAACGCGACCCAGGCACGGGTCGAGATGTTCCAGGCACAGATCCGTCAGGCCCAGGCCAGCCTGCGCAGTGACGAGGCCGAGTTGGGCTACACGCGCATCTACGCGCCAATGACCGGCACCGTGGTGGCCGTGGACGCGCGCGTCGGCCAGACTCTCAACGCGCAACAGCAAACCCCGCTGATCCTGCGCATCGCCAAGCTGTCGCCCATGACGGTGTGGGCGGAAGTCTCCGAAGCCGACATCGGCCATGTAAAACCCGGCATGAGCGCGTACTTCACCACCCTGAGCGGTGGCAGCCGGCGCTGGACCAGCACCGTGCGCCAGATCCTGCCGATCCCGCCCAAGCCCTTGAACGAAACCCAGAGCAACGGCAGCCCGAGCAGCACCAGCAAGAGCGGCACTGGCCGAGTGGTGCTGTACACGGTGCTGCTCGACGTAGACAACGCCGACAACGCGCTGATGGCCGAGATGACCACCCAAGTCTTTTTCGTCGCCAGCCAAGTCAAGAATGCCCTCACCGTGCCGGTCGCCGCCTTGCAAGGCACGCCAGGTTCAGAGGCGCAAATCGCCCGAGTGGTGGCCAAGAACGGTGCCATCGAAGACCGCGAAGTGCGCCTGGGCATCAGCGACCGCCTGCGCGTCGAAGTGCTCGGCGGGCTGAACGAGGGCGACCACCTGTTGATCGGCCCGGCTGACAGCCATGGGGGCTGAATTGACCACGCCCCTGATTGAACTCAAAGGCCTGCGCAAATCCTACGGCGGCGGCGACAGCCCACAGGTCGATGTGTTGCGCGGCATCGACCTGTCGATCCATGCCGGCGAGTTCGTCGCCATTGTCGGCGCGTCGGGCTCGGGTAAATCGACGCTGATGAACATTCTCGGCTGCCTCGACCGCCCCACCGAGGGTGACTACCTGTTCGCCGGGGAAAACGTCGCCCACCTGGGCAGCGACGAACTGGCCTGGCTGCGCCGCGAAGCCTTCGGTTTTGTGTTCCAGGGCTACCATTTGATTCCCTCAGGCTCTGCCCAGGAAAATGTCGAGATGCCGGCGATCTATGCCGGCATCAGCGCCGCCGAGCGCCATGCTCGCGCCAGCGCCCTGCTCACCCGCCTGGGCCTGGCCGAGCGCACCGGCAATCGGCCGCACCAACTGTCCGGTGGGCAACAGCAACGGGTGTCCATCGCCCGCGCACTGATGAACGGCGGCCATATCATCCTCGCCGACGAACCCACCGGCGCCCTCGACAGCCACAGCGGGGCCGAGGTCATGGCCTTGCTCGACGAACTGGCGAGCCAGGGCCATGTGGTCATCCTGATTACCCACGACCGTGAAGTGGCGGCGCGAGCCAACCGCATCATCGAGATTCGCGACGGCCAGATCATCAGCGACTCGGCAGACACCCGCGCGGCCACCCCCAGCGTGGCGTCGGGAGCCCTGCACGCCGTAGACCTGCGCCAACGCCTGGCCGACGGCGCCGAGCACAATGGTGCCTGGAAAGCCGAATTGGTGGACGCGGTGCAGGCCGCCTGGCGGGTGATGTGGATCAACCGTTTTCGCACGGCGCTGACGCTGCTGGGCATTATCATCGGCGTCGCGTCGGTGGTGGTAATGCTGGCGGTGGGCGAAGGCAGCAAGCGCCAGGTCATGGCGCAGATGGGCGCGTTCGGTTCCAATATCATCTACCTCAGCGGTTCTTCGCCCAACCCGCGTACGCCGCTGGGGATTGTGTCCCTCAACGACGTCGCCGCCCTGGCGACGCTGCCTCAGGTCAAGCGCATCATGCCGGTCAACGGCACCGACGCGGGTGTGCGCTTCGGCAACGTCGACTACATGGCCTACGTGGGGGGCAACGACACCAACTTCCCGGAGATTTTCAACTGGCCGGTGGTCGAGGGCAGCTATTTCACCGAGGCCGACGAACGCGCCGCCGCCACCGTCGCCGTGATCGGCGCGCGCATCCGCCAAAAGTTGTTCAAGGACGTGGCCAACCCCATCGGCCAGTACATCCTGATCGAGAACGTACCCTTCCAGGTGGTCGGCGTGCTCGCGGAAAAAGGTTCCAGCTCGGGCAACAAGGACAGTGACGACCGTGTCGCCATTCCCTACAGCGCCGCCAGTGTCCGCCTGTTCGGCAGCTACAACCCCGAATACGTGGCGATTGCCACCACCGATGCGCGCAAGGTGCATGAAGCCGAACGCGCCATCGACCAGTTGATGTTGAAGTTGCACAACGGCAAGCGCGACTACGAGCTGACCAACAACGCCGCAATGATCCAGGCCGAAGCGCGTACCCAGAACACCCTGTCGCTGATGCTCGGCTCGATTGCGGCGATTTCGCTGTTAGTGGGCGGCATCGGCGTGATGAATATCATGTTGATGACCGTGCGCGAACGCACCCGTGAAATCGGCATCCGCATGGCCACCGGGGCACGCCAGCGCGACATCCTGCGCCAGTTCCTCACCGAGGCGGTGATGCTCTCGGTGGTCGGTGGCCTGTTCGGTATTGCCCTGGCCTTGCTGGTGGGCGGCGTGTTGGTACTGGCTGAAGTGGCGGTGCAGTTTTCCCTGGTGGCGGTGCTCGGTGCGTTTGGCTGTGCGCTGGTCACCGGTGTCGTATTCGGCTTTATGCCGGCCCGTAAAGCTGCCCGGCTCGATCCGGTTAAGGCGTTGACCAGTGAATAAACGATCTCTCACTCCACGACTGTCAGCGCTCAGTGTGTGCCTGTTGCTCACGGCCTGTGGCGCTAACCCGCCCGCCATCGACAGCGGCATCGCTGCGCCCGCCGCCTGGCACTATGCCGGGCGCGAGGCAAACCAAGCCGCCAATCAACGCTGGTGGACTCAGTTTGGCAGCCCGGCGTTGAACCGCCTGATCGACCAGGCCCGCCGTGACAGCTTCGACGTAGCGGCCGCCATGGCGCGTGTCCGCCAGGCCCAGGCCGCCGCGGTGATCGCCGGTGCACCGTTGTTGCCGGAGCTGAAGTTCAACCTCGGCGCCAGCCGCCAACGGCTGTTGCGCGGCAGCGGCAACTCCGAGCTGGACGCCACCGAGAGCAACAGGACCGTCACCAACTATGACGCCAACCTCACGGCCAGCTACGAAATCGACTTCTGGGGTGGCCGCGCCGCTGCCCGCGACAGCGCCGTGCACAGCCTGCAGGCCAGTGAGTTCGATCAGGCCAACGTGGAGCTGACCCTGCTCAGCAACGTGGCCGACCGCTACGCGCAAACCCTGGCCGCACGCCAGCGCTTGCAGATTGCCGAGCTCAACCTGGCGAATGCGCGCAATGTACTGAACCTGGTGCAGACCCGTTTCGATGCCGGCTCTGCCACGGCCCTGGAACTGGCGCAACAGAAAAGCCTGGTGGCCGGTCAGCAACGGCAACTGCCACTGATCCAGCAATCGGCGGAAGAATCGCAAATCACCCTCGCCGCCTTGCTCGGCCAGCCCGTGCAGGCCCTGGAACTGGGCACAGAACCCTTCCAGGCACTGAGCTGGCCGAGTATCGGGCCCGGCGTGCCCAGCCAGTTATTGAGCCGGCGCCCCGACCTCGCCCAGGCCGAGGCCCAGTTGGCGGCGGCCAGTGCCGACGTCACGGTGGCCCGTGCGGCCATGCTGCCGACGGTGACGTTGGGCGCAACGCTTGGCTCGGGCGCGTCCAAAGCCGAAGAGATCCTGCGCAGCCCCTTCTACACCCTGACCTCGGGCCTGATGGCGCCGATCTTCAACAATGGCCGGCTGAGCGCCGAGCGCGACAAGGCTCGGGCGCGCCAGGATGAACTGCTGCAAACCTATCGCGGGGCTATCATCAACGGCTTTGCCGATGTAGAAAAAGCCCTCAGCAGCATCACCCGCCTGGACCAGCAACGCCAGTGGCAAACCGAGGAGCTGCAACAGGCGCAGACCGCCTTCCAGATTGCCCAAAGCCGCTATGAGGCCGGCGCCGAAGACCTGCTCACGGTACTGGAAACCCAACGCACCCTGTACGACGCCCAGGACCAGAACGTGCTGCTGCGCCTGTCGCGCCTGCAAGCCAGCATCGCCCTGTACAAGGCGTTAGGCGGTGGCTGGAGCACCGGTATCTGATAAACGAAACTCATATTTCATACATGAGTTGTTTCTTCACCTTACATTTTCCACCCCAAGGTCCTTGGTAAAAAAGCCGTTATCACACGGATGCCCGGGACCTCATGATGAAACCCAGCGTTGTTGTAAAAGGTCTGGCCTGCGTTGGCGGCTGGCTGATCACACACCTGGCGCTGGCCGAGCCCTTGATCGCGCCCACCGCGATCGACTGGCTGCTGGACTGCCCCCTCACTGCAACCGCGCGCCTGGACCCGGAAGTGGTTGGCCGCACCCAATGCGGCCTGGTCAGCGTGCCCCGCGACCATGCCGCCCCCCAGCGCGGCCGCATACGCCTGAGCGTGACACGGGTAGGCGCACGGCAGCCGCTCAACCGTGAAGGTGTGGTGTTCATCCAGGCCGGCGACCCCCAACAGGCCAAAGGCGCACCGTTCGTCCTTCACCTGGCCAGTCGCTGGGAGTCGCTTGCCACCCAGGCCTATCGCACCCTGGTCGACCGTTATGACGTAATCGAGTTGAGCACCCGCGACCTGCGCCAAGGCAATGGCGTGGAACAGGCCGCGCAGGATATGGAATTCGTGCGCGGGCAACTGGGCGAGGCGCGCCTCAACTACCTGGGCAACGCCACGGCCACCCGCCTGGGCAGCCGCTATGGCACGTTGTTTCCCGAACGCGTCGGGCGCATGGTGCTGATCAATACCGAGCCTGGCGAACCACTCGCCACCGGTGTGGAACAGCTCTTGCTCAAGGAGTCGCCACGCGCAGGCGCTGACGGCTGTGTGAGCCGCTGGCTGGGGGATTTTTTGGTCTATGGCAAGCAGCCGCCGGCGTCCGCACGCTGCCTGGACTTGGGCGCCTGGGAATAACCTGCGCATTTACGACCCCTATTCACCGAAAACGACCCCTTGCGTTGACGCACCTGCCCAATCGTTATTAAGTGCTATTTATCCGCATTAATACGATAAATCACCGCCATGCTGAGTCGACCGCTACGCCGCAAACGCCAGAAGCTGTCCGATGTGATTGTCGAGTCGGTCAAGCGCTCGATCGTCACCGACGCCTTGAAGCCCGGCGACCGCCTGCCCACCGAACGCGAGCTGATGGAAAGTTTCCAGTGCTCCAAAGGCTCGGCGCGCGAAGCGCTCAAGGCGCTGGAGGTCGAAGGCCTGGTGAGCACACGCACCGGCCCCAGCGGCGGGGCGTACTTGAACCAGGCCGGCACTGAACCGGCCAGCCGCGCCTTGCGCAATTACCTGCACTTCCAGCACCTGGACGGCGAGCAGGTCTACCAACTGCGCAAGGTCATCGAAGTGGAACTGGCGGTGTCGGTGCTCGGGCGTTTGAGCGAAGACGATTACATCGCCCTGCAAGCCAACGTGGATTTTTGCAGCGCCCCCGAAGACAGCGAAGCCGGCCAGCGCGAACAGCGCCTGGCAGAACTGGAGTTCCACAACCTGCTGGCCCAGGCCTGCCCCAACCCGCTGCTGAGCTTCATGGCGCAGTTTCTCAACGACTTGCTGCGCGACCTGGTGGTGCTGAAAAAAGCCTACAAGCCCAAGCGCAAGCAATTCGACGCGGCCAACCTGGACTATCACAAGCAACTGCTGATCGCCTTTCGCGCCGGGGATGAAAGCGCGGTGCGCAGCTTGATGCATGAACACATGTGCGATGCCGAACACCATATGACCGCGCTGGAAGGCCAGGTAAGCCCGCACTTCCTACTGGAGTTCGACCACTCATAAGCACACCAAAAATCCAATCTGGGAACCCGAACAGTGTGGGAGCTGGCTTGCCTGCGATGGCATCGACTCGGCCCTCCCTGTAATACCGAGGCGCCTGCATCGCAGGCAAGCCAGCTCCCACATTTGACCGCGTTCATCTGTTGAGTCGAGTTAACCAATAACAAGCCTGCCCACAGGCCCTTGCTCCACCGTATCGCCCTTGCCGCTCCTGCCAATAACTAAACCAGGGAGTCACCCCATGCAGCGTCGTACGTTATTGAAAGCCAGCCTCACCGCGGCCGCCGCCCTCAGCCTTCCGCTGAGCGTGCGTTCGGCATTCGCCGCCGAGCCTTTTACCTTTTACGGCCTCAAGTCCATGTCTGGCGCCTTTGCCAGCTATGGCAAATTTGCCGACATGGGTTCGCGCCTGGCGGTGCAACAACACGCCCAGTTGCTCGGCCGCCCGCTGAACTACAAGGTCATCGACACCGAAGGCAATGCCGGCAAGGCGGTGCGCAAGGTGCAGGAGGCCATCGCGCAGGACGGCGCACGGTTCTTCCAGGGCTGCACGCTGTCGTCTTCCGCCCTGGCAGTGGCCAAGGAAGTGGACAAGGCCAGCGGTGTGTTCATGACCCCGGTGGGCGCCGATGAAGTCACAGGCAAGGACTGCAACAAGGCGACCTTCCGCTGGTCGGTGCCCACCTACGGCGCGATCCGCGAAACCATGGTGCCGCTGATCAAGCTGCTGCCGGACGCCAAGCGCTGGTACACCATCACCCCGCAATATGTATTCGGCGAAGCCTTGCTCGAAGGCGCCAAAAACGTGCTCAAGGAACATGGCCTGGAACACGTGGGCAACAGCTACCACTCGCTGCAGGAACAGGAATTCTCCGGTTACCTGACCAACGCCATTTCTACCAAACCCGATGTGCTGGTACTGCTCAACTTTGGCAGCCAGTCGTCCAACACCTTGCGCCAGGCCGTGAACTTCGGCATCAAGGAGCGCATGAAGGTCTTGCTGGTGTGGTCTGCCGGCCTGGATCAGTTCCAGGAACTGGGCAGCGATGTGCTCGAGGGCGTGTACCTCGGCGCGCAGTACTGGCACCAGGTCGACACCCCGCTCAACCGCGAACTGGTCAAGCTCACCCAGGCCACCTACGGCATCAACCCCACCTACCCGCTGGCCGCCGATTACATCAGCACCAAAGTCATGCTCGACACCATCATTGCCACCGGCAGCTTCGACGGCCCGACCGTAGCCAAGGCCATGCAGGGCTTGAGCTACGAAGGCCCAACCGGCAAGGAGTCGATCCGCGCCGGCGACCACCAGGTGATCAAGGATTACTACCTGCTGATCGGCAAGGCCAGCGGCGACATGGCCGACAAGGACGACCTGGCCAAAGTGCTCAGCGCTGGCCAGTCGTTCCCTGCGGTCGAGGCGACGGGCTGCACGCTCGGCTGACCGTTTAACTTTGTCGCGCAGGGCCGTGCAAGCGGCCGTCTGCGGAGGGTGCCTGCATGCTTAATCTGTACCTGTTCCAGATCCTCAACGGCCTCGGGTTGGGGATGATCTACTTCCTGATCGCGGTGGGGCTGACGATCATTTTCGGCCTGCTCAACTTCGTCAACTTCGCCCACGGCGCGTTCTTCCTGCTCGGCGCCTACATCTGCTACACCGCGGTGAGCCTTACCGGCAGCTTCTGGCTGGCGCTGCTGATCGCGCCGCTGGTGGTGGCCGCGCTGGCCTGGGTAATCGAGCGCTTGCTGATCCAGCGCATCTACCACTTGCCACACATGTTCCAGATTCTGGTGACCTTGGGCATCGCCCTGATCATCCAGGAAGCCAGCGTGATGATCTGGGGGCCGGTGGGCAAAAGCGTCGCCGTGCCGGAACTGTTGCGCGGCGTGCTGGTGGTGGGGGATTTCGTCTACCCCTACTACCGCCTGTTCCTCATCGTGTTTTCCGGGCTGGTGGGCCTGGGCCTGTGGTTGCTGCTGGAACGCACGCGCTTCGGTGCCCTGGTGCGCGCCGGCAGTGAAAGCACCGAAACCGTGTCGCTGCTGGGCACCAATATTTTCCGCCTGTTCTCCATGACCTTCGCCCTCGGCGTCGCTCTGGCCGGTGTCGCCGGGGTGTTGTTCGCGCCCTTGCGCGGCGCCCAGCCCTTCGTCGGCCCGGAGATTCTGGGCATCGCCTTCGTGGTGGTGGTGATCGGCGGCATGGGCTCGTTCAGCGGTGCGCTGGTCGGCGGTTTACTGGTGGGCGTGGTGCAAAGCCTGATGACCACACTCTGGCCCCAGGGTGCGAGCCTGATGATCTACGGCGCCATGGCCGTGGTGATTCTGGTGCGCCCTTACGGCCTGTTCGGGAGAGCCTGACATGAGCGAGAAAAACCCCCTGCCGTTCGCCAAGACCCAATCCAAAGCCATGTTGCTGTGGGTGCTGGCCGTGCTGATCGGCCTGCCGTTGGTGCTGCCCTCGGCGACCCTGGCCACCGAAATCCTGATCTTTGCCATGGCCGCCCTGGCCTGCAACCTGCTGCTGGGCTACACCGGGCTGCTGTCCTTCGGCCAAGGCATCTTCTTTGGTGCCGGCGCTTATTGTGCGGCGCTGTTGATGATCCACCTGCAACTGGGCCTGTTCACCGCGTTGCTGGGCGCGGCGTTGGCCGGTGGCTTCCTGGCCTTGCTGGTGGGCGCCCTGGCGATTCGGCGCACGGGCATTTACTTCGTGATGCTCACGTTGGCTTTCAGCCAGATGGCTTACTTTGTCGCCTACACCTTGAGCGACTGGACCGGCGGCGACAACGGCCTGCTCAGCGTGCCGCGCCCGGAAATCCGTGTGGGTGACACCGTGCTGCTGTCCCTGGCCGATGCCCGCGCGTTCTACGGTTTTGTCGCGGTGCTGTTCCTGCTGATCTTCATCGGCGCACGCCGGGTGATCGCCTCACCGTTTGGCAGCACGCTGATGGCGATCCGCGAGAATGAAACCCGCGCCTCGGCCATCGGCTACGACACGCGCCACTTCAAGATCCTGGTGTTCGTGCTGTCCGGCGCGGTCACCGGGATTGCCGGGGCGCTGTACGCCATGCTGCTGCACTTTGTGCCGCTGTCGAATATCGACCTGGCGATGTCCGAGAACATCCTGATCATGACCATCGTCGGCGGCACCGGCTCGCTGTTCGGCTCACTGCTGGGCGCCGGCTCCATTGTGCTGTTGGGGGACTTTCTCTCCGACCTGTGGCCGCGCTGGCTGATGCTGCTGGGGGTGATCCTGATCCTGGTGGTGATCTTCATGCGCGGCGGGTTGTGGGGCGGCTTGGCGTCGCTGTTCGAAAAGCTACGCGGCACGCGCAAACCCGTGGTCGTCGCCAAGGAGGACGGGCTATGAGTATCTTGCTGGAAACCACAAACCTTGAGCTGGCCTACGGCGCGTTCCATGCGGTCAATGGCGTCAACCTCAAGGTTGAAGCCGGCACCATCCACACCATCATCGGCCCCAACGGCGCCGGCAAGACCAGCCTGTTCCATTGCCTGACGGGTGAGCGCCAGGCCACCACCGGGGCGATCCATTTCGATGGCATGAACCTGATGCGCAAGCCGGCCCACGGCCGCGTCGGCCTGGGCATGGCGCGCTCGTTCCAGCTCACCAGCCTGTTCCAGAACCTCAGCGTGCGCGAGAACCTGCGCCTGGCCGCCCAAGGCCGCGACGGCGTGCGCGCCTTGAATTTCTGGCGCCGGGTCGACAGCAAGCGCGAGCATCTGGAGATGGCCGACCAAGTGCTGGAGCGCCTGCAACTCACCGCCCGCGCCGACACCCTGGCCGGTGAGTTGTCCCACGGCCAGCAACGGGTGCTGGAGGTGGGCATGTCGATCTGCTCCAAACCCAAACTGTTGATGCTCGACGAGCCCACCTCGGGCATGGGCATCGACGATATCCCGATCATGACCCAACTGATCAGCGACCTTGGCCGCGACCATACGGTGCTGTTGATCGAACACAACATGAGCATCGTCATGTCCATCAGCCAACGCATCACGGTGATGAGCCACGGGCAGATCCTGGTGGAAGGCACGCCGGAATTCGTGCGCGCCGATGAACGTGTGCGCACTGCCTATCTTGGGGAGGCTGCCTGATGCTGATCGTCGAGAATATCCATTCCTACTACGACAAAAGCCATGTGCTGGAGGGTGTGTCGCTGAGCGTCAACCCCGGCGAACTGGTGACCCTGCTGGGCCGTAACGGTGCCGGCAAGACCACCACCCTGCGCAGCATCCTCGGCATCATCTGCCCGCGCCAGGGCCAGATTCATTTCAACGGCCAGGCGCTGGTGGGGCAAAAGATCTTTGAAATTGCGCGCCAGGGCTTGGCGCTGGTGCCGGAAAACCGTGGGATTTTCCGCCTGTTGACGGTGGAGGAAAACCTGCGCATCGCCGCCCGCAAGCACAGTCGCTGGCAACTGGAGGACGTGTACGCCATGTTCCCGCGCCTCAAGGAGCGGCGCAAAAACGCCGGCCATGCGTTGTCCGGCGGCGAACAGCAGATGCTCGCCATCGCCCGTGCCCTGCTGAACGACCCCAAGCTGCTGATCCTCGACGAGCCCACTGAAGGCCTGGCCCCGGTGATCGTCGACGAGCTGGTGAAGATCCTGCGCAAGGTCAAGGACGAGGGCCTGCCGGTATTGCTGGTGGAGCAGAACCTGATGGTCTGCGACAAGCTCGCCGACCGCCATTACGTGCTCGAACAGGGCCGCGTGGTGTACGAAGGCAGCGCCGCTGACTTCCGCGCCGACCCGACGATCAAAAACCGTTACCTGGCCTTGAGTGCCTGAGTGGAGATTCCTGATGAACAGTCTTGCGCAACCGCTCCAGAGCAATGCCCCATTGATCAACCGCGACCGCTTGTGGCAGTCGCTGATGGACCTGGCCCAGCTCGGCGCCACGGCCAAGGGCGGCGTGTGTCGCCTGGCGCTCACCGACCTGGACCGCCAGGCCCGCGACCTGTTCGTGCAGTGGTGCGAAGCCGCCGGGTGCAGCGTCAGTGTGGATGCCATCGGCAATATTTTCGCGCGGCGCCCTGGGCGTAACCCCGCCCTGCCCCCGGTGATGACCGGCAGCCATATCGACACCCAGCCCACAGGCGGCAAGTTCGACGGTTGCTACGGGGTCATGGCCGGGCTGGAAGTGATCCGCACGCTCAATGACTTGCAGATCCAAACCCAGGCGCCCATCGAAGTGGTGGTGTGGACCAACGAAGAAGGCTCACGCTTCCCGCCGTGCATGATGGGCTCCGGGGTATTTGCCGGGAAGTTCGACTTGCAGGACACCCTCGACAAGTGCGACGACCAGGGCCTGTCGGTGGGCGCTGAATTGCAGCGCATCGGCTATGCCGGTGCCCGTGCGGTACTGGGCCACCCAGTGGGGGCGTATTTCGAAGCGCATATCGAGCAAGGCCCGGTGCTGGAAGACCAGGCGATTACCCTGGGCGTGGTGATGGGCTGCCTGGGCCAGAAGTGGTTCGACCTGACCCTCACTGGCGTAGAGGCACATGCGGGCCCTACGCCCATGCACCTGCGCAAGGACGCCCTGGTGGGCGCTGCCGAGGTGGTCAGTGCGGTCAACCGTATCGCCCATCAGCACCAGCCTCACGCCTGTGGCACCGTCGGCTGCCTGAACCTGCACCCTGGCTCGCGTAACGTGATCCCCGGCCAGGTGCACATGACCATAGACCTGCGCCACCTGCACGCCGACAAGCTGCAAGCCATGGTCGATGAAGTGCGCGCAGTGATCGAAGACTCGGCCGCCCGCCACGGCTTGACGTTTGAACTAACGCCCACCGCCGACTTCCCGCCACTGGACTTCCACCCGACCTGCGTCAACGCCGTGCGTGAAGGTGCCAAGGCATTGGGCCTGAGCCATATGGACATCGTCAGCGGCGCCGGGCATGACGCGATCTTCGTCGCCGAACTGGGCCCGGCCGGGATGATCTTTGTGCCGTGCGAAGGCGGCATCAGCCATAACGAAATCGAAAACGCCGCGCCGGATGATCTGGCCGCAGGCTGCGCGGTGTTGTTGCGCGCCATGGTGAACGCGGCCCAGGGGGATCTGGCATGAGTGAGATTGGCCAACTGACGGCGGTGCAGCTATTGCAGCATTTTCGCGACAAAAGCTTGTCCCCCGTGGAGGTTACTGAAGATGCTTTGCTGCGCATCGAGCGCTATAACCCGGTGGTGAATGCCTACTGCCATGTCGACCCGCAAGGCGCGCTGGAGGCTGCGCGAGCGTCGGAACAACGCTGGTTGAAAGGTGAACCTTGCGGCGCGCTGGATGGCGTGCCGGCGTCGATCAAAGACCTGACGCTGACCGTCGGCATGCCCACGCGCAAAGGTTCGCGCACCTCCAATGCCGAAGGCCCGTGGGACGTGGACGCGCCCTTCGCGGCCTTCATGCGCAAGGCCGGCGCGGTGCTGCTGGGCAAAACCACCACCCCGGAATTCGGCTGGAAAGGCGTGACCGACAACCCGCTGTACGGCATCACCCGCAACCCGTGGGACACGCGCACCACCGCCGGCGGTTCCTCCGGAGGCGCCGCTGCGGCAGCGGCGTTGAACCTCGGCGTGCTGCACCAGGGCAGCGACGCCGGCGGCTCGATCCGCATTCCCTGTGCGTTTACCGGCACCTTCGGGATCAAGCCAACCTTCGGCTACGTGCCGCAATGGCCGGCCAGCTCCATGACCATCCTGTCGCACCTGGGACCGATGACGCGCACCGTGGCAGACAGCGTGCTGATGCTGCAAGCCGTGGCGCAGCCGGATGCGCGGGACGGCCTGATCGGCGCGCCGCGAACCACGCCCTGGCTCGTTCCAGGAGCGGACCTGAAGGGATTGCGTGTCGCCTACAGCCCCACGTTCGGCTATGCGAAGGTCGACCCGCAGGTCGCCAAGGTGGTGGATCAGGCTGTGCAGGGCCTGGTGCAACTGGGCGCCCAGGTCGAACAAATCGACCCTGGCTTCAGCGACCCACTGGAGGTGTTCAGCACCCTATGGGCTGCCGGCGCAGCACGCCTGACCGGCACAATGAGCGAGGCGCAAAAGCAACAGCTCGACCCCGGGTTGCTGCGCATTGCACAGCGAGGCGAACGCTTGAGCCTGGATGATTTCAACGCAGCCCTGGAAGCCCGAGCGGCGCTGGTTGCACGGATGGCCGCGTTCCATGAGCATTACGATGTGCTGGTGTCGCCGATGATGCCGATCACCGCATTCGAAGCCGGGCACAACGTACCGCCGGGCTCAGGGATGACTGAGTGGATGCAATGGACGCCGTTCACCTACCCCTTCAACCTCACCCAACAACCAGCGGCGTCAGTGCCGTGCGGGTTGGCAGCGAATGGCCTACCGGTGGGCTTGCATGTGGTGGGTGCGCGGTTTGCCGATGAGCAGGTGTTGAGGGTGTGTCACGCGTATGCCAAAGCATTCCCCACAGAACACTTGCACACACCGAAAAGCCCGACCTGACATACGACTCTACTGTGGCTTGCCTGCGATAGCACAGGTTCAGTCAGCCCATTGGCCTCTGACACACCGCCGTCGCAGCTTCTACACAATTTTGTAGGTTATAGCAGCCAACGGTAACCACGATGCGAAGCGAGCCGCTCTTGCTCTTGATCTGCTTTTGATCTTGATCTCAGGCGCCCCGTTAAACCACGCTGGCCGGAATTCGACAGGGATTTGGGGGGTAAACCGGCAGGGATGCCGGTTTAGCCGCCCCGCGCCATGGATGGCGCGTGGCGGCGGCCCCCCAAATCACTGGCGGATTACGGGCACACCGAGCCTAAGCGAGGTGCCGAGTGGTGGGGCAAGAGCGTTTTGCTTACTTTTGCGCTTTTCAAAAGTGAGCCGCCGTCAGGGCGGAACCTTAAGTGGCCGTTACCGCAGGAATGGATATGTACACAATCCAACTGTGTCGGCTGTCAGGCCGTCTTCGCAGGCAAGCCAGCTCCCACATTTGGATCGCGGCGCGTCAGTTAGATCAGCGTCGGCTGCAGGGCCGTCACGGGAGCAAGCTCCCTCGCCACAGGTCCGGCGTCGCACCAAAGTTGTGTAGATACCTATGGCTATCGCAAGCCAGCTCCCACATTGATCGCATTCCAATCCTGCCTCTTCAACGCGGCGCGGGTGTGGCCGATGAGCAGGTGTTGAAGGTATGCCAAGGCGTTCCCGATGCCGCTTCTGAAAGCACCGAAACACTCGAGCTGACCAGCGTTCAGATAAATGGCCTGGGACAGCTATGTACCGCTCTACCAGGTCGTTTCAGCGATCAAATCTTCAGGGTATTTCAGCGCCTCAACCTTGAAGGAGTTCCCACCGTGGAATCGATCCGATACAAAGACCTGCTTATTAACTTCACCTCTAACTTCACCTATTACGGCAACAACCGTACCGGCGAATCCGGGCACTTCGGTGACGCCGCCTTCACGCTCTATCGCCCCCGAGTCACGCCGGCACTTGCCGAATATTCGATACTCGGCGATGTACTGGAGCCCAACTTTACCGATATCCATGGCCTGAAAGTGGTGCCGATCGTGGCGGATGCACAGGGCTCGACAGGTACAGCGCTCAAACCACCGACCGGCTTTACCTGGGTATGGGAGATACAAAGAGCCGAGCTCACCCTGTCCATCTGGCGCCCGCAGCCACCGCCCGGGTACGTGTGCATGGGCCTGGTCTGCAGCAACTCACTGCGCGCACCGGACATCGGAACGGTCAAATGCATCCGCGCAGACCTGGTCACTGAAGCCAGGATCAATCAGGAGGTCTGGAACGACAGGGGTACACACGCAGGCACGAACTTCTCGGCCTGGAGCATTTCGCCGCCGTCTCCCATGCCAGCAGAAGTGTTTTTCAGCACCGGCACCTTCATCGGTCACGACCACTACCAAGCGCCTTCACCGGTAACGCCCACCTACGCCCTTCGCACTCACCTCTCCATTGAGCCTCCCACCGAGCCATCGCACGCCCCCGTACTGCACAATTATGCGCATCCCACGGCACTCACCTCCGACACTGCGACGTATACAACCTTGCTGCCCTGGTTTGTCATCTCTGACCCTGATTTGACGCAGGATCAACAGTTCCTTCAATCGCCCCAATATAAGTTAGAGACCACCGAAACCTATAAGCTGGTACGCCATGCGTATAACAACACAGGTGACATTCAACGCTACAGTTTGATGTTCCAGTCCAGCACGTCCACCAGCACCACGCAAACCGAGACAGATATCAAGACCGCAGAAGCGTTAGCAGAAGCCACCTTTGCCGGCTACTTCAAGACCAGCGTCAAAGTCGGCTCCAGCATCAGTCAAAGCAATGCCATCACCCAAGGTTGGACCACCACAAAAAGCTCTACCGTCTGGTGCACGTTGGGCGCCTATAAAGCCGTGGCAGTGTACCTGATCAGCTACACCTACCGACTACTGCGTGCAGACAAACAGGAAGTGGGTAAAAGCCTTACCCGTCAACCCAACAATAGTCTGTACTGGACCGAATATCCGCCAGCGCCAAAATCGGTGACCATCAGCACAACGACCGAACCACAGGACCCGGCGTTTTTGCTGCACGAATGAGTGCAAGTCCAGGCGCCGATGACTCTACAATAACCGCCACTTTCCTCGGCGGCTGACATCCATGGACATCGAACTGGCACGCACCTTCCTCGAAATCACCCGCTGCGGCAGCCTGGCCGCAGCGGCCGAGAAACTGCACGTCACCCAGACCGCCATCACCGCCCGGGTGAAGAACCTGGAAAGCCAGCTGGGCTGCACACTGTTCGTGCGCAACCGTGCCGGTGCACGGCTGACCGCCGACGGCGAGGCCTTCGTGGTGTACGCCAACCAGTTGCTGCAAACCTGGGAAGCGGCGCGCCGTGACCTGCCATTGCCAGACGGCTATCGCAACGTGCTGCATATCGGCGGTGAAGTCAGCCTGTGCAACCCGTTGATGCTCGGCTGGGCCAAGGCGTTGCGCGAGCACATACCAGGCCATGCGCTGCGCACCGAAGTGCGTGAAGGCGAGTACCTGCTACGCCAACTGGAGCTGGGTGTGCTCGACGCCGCCTTGGTGTTCCAGCCGCAATACTGGCCGGGCTTGCAGGTGGAACAGGTGCTGGAAGAAAAACTGATTCTGGTGCAACTCGCGAGCAAACCCGAGCCTTACGTGTATATCGACTGGGGCCAGGGTTTTCGCCAGCAGCACGACGCCGCCCTGCCCGACCGCGCGCGTGCTGCGGTGAGTTTCAACCTGGGGCCGCTGGCGTTGCAGTACATTCTGGAAAACGGCGGTGCTGGCTACTTCCGCACACGGGTGGTGCAGAGCTACCTGGACAGCGGCGTGATGCAGCGCGTGCCCAAGGCGCCGGAATTCAGCTTCCCGACCTACCTGGTGTATTCGCGGGCGCGGGATTCGGCGGTGTTGCAACAGGCTTTGGAGCTGCTACGCACAGTGGTGAAAGCCGAAGGCGACTGGTCGCAACGCTGGGACCCGCTGATTTGAATCACTCTACGCCTGCGCACATGCTAGCCTGCTGGTGTTCCCCCTCGCAGCCTTACCGATGAACAAGAAAAAGTCCGTCACCATCAGCGACATTGCCAAACGGGTCGGCATGACCACCATTACGGTGTCCCGGGCCTTGAGCAAACCCGACCTGGTCAAACCCGCCACCCTGGCGCGCATTCTGGAAGTGGCCCGCGAGCTGGACTACGTGCCCAACGCCTTCGCCCGTGGGCTCAAGCGCAGTGAAAGCCTGATCATCGGGGTCATCACCGCTTCGGTGGACAACCCGTTCTACAGCGAGATGATCAAGGCGATTTCCCGCGAGGCCAAACAGCACGGCTACACCATCATGCTGGTGGACACCGATGAGCTGGAGGAACTCGAAAGCAAGGCGGTGGATACCCTGCTGGGGTATCGCGTGGCGGGGATCATCCTCTCGCCGGTCTCCGATGAACCGAGCTACCAACCCGACTACCTGGAGCGCCTGAGCAACGGCAAAACCCCGGTGGTGCTGCTCGATCGCACGATCCACGACAGCCCGTTCAGCCGCGTGGTGCTCGACAACTACCACAGCGGCCTGCAAGCCGCGCACTACCTGTTACGCCAAACGCCCAACCTCAAGCGCCTGCTGGTGCTGACCGGCCCCGAACATTCGCGCATCAGCGTGGAGCGCCTCAAAGGCCTGCGGGAAGTGCTGGCCGAACACCCCGACATTCAGGTCGAGGTTCAGGCGGGCGACTACACGCTGATGCCGGCTTACCTGCATACCCTCGACTACCTGGCCGCACACTCGGCGCCGGACGCGATCATGGGTTTCAACCAGTTGATCACCCTGGGGGCCCTGCGCGCGTTGCGCATGCACAACATCGCCCATGACAGCCTGACCATCTGCGGCATCGACCGCCTGCCCTTCGCCGATATCTTTGGCGTGCCCATCGCCTGCGTGGCCCATGACGCGTCCCTGGCCGGCAGCAGTGCGGTGCGCCTGCTGCTCGACCGCCTGCAAGACCCGCACAAGCCACGGGACAAAGTGGTGATCGCCGGGCAGTTGGAAAACGGCTAGCGGCTGGTGTAGCCGCCGTCTACCGGCAGGCTGACGCCACTGATCATGCTCGCCGCGTCACTGAGCAGGAACAGCACCGGCAGCGCGACTTCCGCCGGTTGCGCAAAACGCCCCAACGGAATCGCGGCCAGTGCCGGGTCGCGCTTGGCCGGGTCGGACCAGGCCATGGCCGCCATCGGCGTCAAGGTCACGGTGGGGTTGACGCTATTGACGCGTATGCCAAAACGGCCCCATTCGGCGCATTGCACACGGGTGATTGCATCCAGTGCAGCCTTGGAGGCGCAATAGCTCAGGTGATCATCCAGCGCCACCAACGATGCCTGGCTGGAGACGTTGACGATGCTGCCGGCAATGTCCGCCTCGATCATCTTCGCCGCGACTCGGCTGGCCACTTGCGCAGCGGCGCGGGCGTTAACGCCCATCACCTGATCGAAGGCGTCGGCGCTGATGGCAGCGGCGGGTTCCAGGCGTGAAATCCCGGCGCAATTGACCAGGCCGTGCAGGGGCGGCAGGTCGTGCAGGGCTTTGTCGAGGGCGATGCTGTCAGCGATGTCCACGCACAAGGTGTGGCAACCCAATGCCGCCAAGGCTTGGGCGTCGCGACCGAGGGCGAAGACTTCGGCGCCGCTGGCGATCAGTTGCTGGGCGATTTCGCGACCAATGCCGCTGCTGGCACCGGTGACGAGGATGCGCTGGTGCGAAAAGTCGAAGGTTGTAGACATAAATAAAGATCTCAAAACCAATGAAGACCCACTGTGGGAGCTGGCTTGCCTGCGATAGCGGAGTGTCAGTCTCCTTATCGGGTGCTGATACACCGCTATCGCAGGCAAGCCAGCTCCCACATTTCTGGATCGTGTTGAATCAGGTGGCTTGCAGGTTGTGCATGACCGGTTTCAGGGCCGGGTACAGCTTCAGGTACTCGGCAAACGCCCGGTCATAGGTCATGACATTCTCCCGCTTGGGCTGTGCCCGCAATTGCAACTGCACCCAGCCGGTGTCCATCTGCCCATCACTCACCAGCCCCACCGTATGCGCCGCCAGCAACGCCGCGCCCAGGGCCGCTTCTACCTCCTGCACGATGGTGTACACAGGGTAGCGTGTGACATCGGCGATGATCTGCATCCACAGGTCCGAATGGCTCGCCCCGCCCACCACAATCAGGCGTGGGTCCAGGGAATGCGCGCCTTGGGTGCCCGCTTCGATATTGTGGCGCAGGGCAAAACTCACGCCCTCCAGCACCGCGCGGTACAGGTGAAAGCGGCTGTGGTACAGGTTGAGCCCGACAAAACTGCCGCTGGCGCGGTCATCCCACAGCGGGCTGCGTTCGCCCATCAGGTAAGGCAAAAACACCACGCCTTCGCTGCCGGCCGGAATCTTCATCGCGCTCTGCTCCAGCAGCGCCAGGCTGTCTTGCCCCGTGGCCTGGGCCTGCTGTTCTTCGGCCTGGCAGAACTGCTCGCGAAACCAGCTGACCGAGGCTCCGGCGGTGATCGCACCGCCGAAGATGTACAGGTCGCGGTGGCCGTTGTAGACATGGGGCATGCTCACCAAACCATGGCGCGCATCCACCTGCTGGTTCAGGTAGCCCCAGCACATGCTGGTGCCGATCATCGCCACATGATTGCCCGGCTGGGTGACACCCGCCGCCAGGGTCGCCATGGCCGCGTCCACGCCCCCAGCGAGGATCGGCGTGCCCGCCTGCAGGCCCAGGCGTGCGGCCCAGTCTGCAAGCAAACCACCCACCACCTCGCCGGAATACAGCAACCGCTCGGGCATCATCGACTGCGCGATACCCAGCGCCTCCAGCATCTCGCCTGACCAGTTGCGCGCCGCCACGTCGTAGACACCGCCGATATTCCCGGCGCTGCTGTGGTCCACCGCCAACTCGCCGGTCAGGCACCAGTTGATGTAGCTGTTGGGCGGCAGCAGGTAACGGGTATTCGCCCACACCTGGGGCTGGTGCTGCTTGAGCCAGAGCATCTTGGTGAAGCCGTAGTAGCTGTCCACCGAGTTGCCGGTGATGGCGAACAAGCGCTCCAGGTCCACATGCTCGCGTACCCAGGCCACCTGCTCGCCGGCGCGGCGGTCCATCCAGATCAGGCACGGGTGCAGCGGCGTCATCTGTGCATCCACGGCAATGCCCGAACCACCGTACAAAGTGCTGATGCACAGCGCCTTGACCTGCGGCGCCGGCACCCCGGCCTTGGCCATGCACTGGGCCACGCAGGTCTCGACGGCATCCAGCCACACCTGCGGCCACTGCTCGGCCCAGCGCACTTTCGGGGTGTCTACCCGGTAGCCGTGGCTGTGCTGGGCGATGATCGTGCCCTGGGCATCCACCAGCAGCGCTTTGGTGCTTTGGGTGCCAATGTCTACACCGATGACGTAGTCCATCTCAGAGCACCGGCTTCAACAGCACCTTGATCGACTTGGTCGAATTGGCCAGTTCAAACGCCTCGGCCCAGTCGTCCAGCGGGAAGTCATGGGTGACGATGCCTTGGGAGGTGACCAGGCCGCGCTCAAACAGGTCGATGGCGATCGGGTAGCAATACGGGCCCAGGTGCGCACCGCGCACGTCGAGTTCCTTGCGGTCGCCAATGATCGACCAGTCCACGCTGGTCTCGGCACCAAACACGCTGAACTCGACAAAGCGCCCGAGCTTGCGGATCAGGTCCAGGCCCTGGGTGACGCCGGCCGGTACGCCGGTGGTTTCGATATAGACGTCGCAGCCGTAATTCTCCGTAAGGCCGTTGATGATCTCGCGGGCGTTGTCACGGGCGGGGTTGATCACCACATCGGCGCCGAATTTCTTCGCCAGCTCCAGGCGCTCGTCGACCATGTCGATCACCACCAGTTTTTTCGGGGTCTTCAGCGCCGCTACCTGAACCATGCACAGGCCCAGGGTGCCCGCGCCGGCAATCACCACCACGTCGTCGAGCTGGATATCGCCACGGTTGACGGTATGGATCGAACAGGCCATTGGCTCCACCAGCGCCGAGTCTTCCAGGGACACCGACTCGGGAATCTTGTGCACGATGGCGGTCTTGGGAATGCGCATGTACTGGGCCATGCCGCCTTCGGCCACTTCGCGCTGGAAGCCGAAGATGTTGTGCACTTCGCACATCCAGTATTTGCCCGATTTGCAGAAGCGGCACTTGCCACACGGCACGATCTGTTCGGCGATGACCTTGTCACCCACCTTGACCTCAAAGTGCTCCTCGGCGCCCTCGCCGGCTTCGACCACGTAGCCGAAAAATTCGTGGCCCGGTACCACCGGCGCCTTGACCCAGGGGTTGTCGCCGCCCCAGAACATCGCCGCGCCCGAGTGGCACTTGCAGTCACTGGCGCAGATGCCGCAGGCGGCGATGCGGATCACCAGTTCATTGGCACGCGCCTGGGGTTTGCCGATGCGCTCCAGGCGGTAGTCTTTCGGGCCGTGGCAGACGACGGCTTGCATGTGAGTGTGCTTGTCCATGGTGTTCGGTCCTGTGTGGTGAGGTATTAACGATGGCGCTGACGGCTGATGAAAATCGCCAGCAAAATGATCCCGCCCTTGATCACGCTCTGCACGTAGGGCGACACGCCAAGCATGTTCAAACCGTTGTTCAAGACGCCCAGCAGCATGGCGCCGAGCAAGGTGCCGATGATCACCCCGCGCCCGCCGGCAATCGACGCGCCGCCCAGTACCACGGCGGCAATCGCATCGAGTTCGAACGACACGCCGGCATTCGGCTGGCCGCTCATCAAGCGCGAGGTGAGCACCAGCCCGGCAATCGCGGCGGTGAAGCCGCTGATGCCATACACCAGCAGCTTGAAGCGCGCCGCACGCACCCCGGACAAGCGCACCGCTTCTTCATTGCCGCCGATGGCGTAGATGTAGCGACCGATACGCGTGTGCTGCAGCAGCACATAGGCCGCCAGGTAAGTGAGCAACATGATCAGGATCGGCACCTGCAGGCCAAACACACTGGCGCGACCGAAGAACGCGAACCACTCCGGCAACCCGGAAATCGGGTAGCCGTCGGTGTACATCAGCCCGAACCCGCGGGCGATACCCATGGTCGCCAGGGTGACGATGATCGGCGGCATGTGCAGGTACGCCACGAACAGCCCGTTGCCGATGCCGAAGGCCACGCCCACCAGCAGCCCGACGCCAATCGCCAGGCCCGGCGGTAACCCGGCGACCATCAGCCCAGCGGTCAAGGTGCCGGACAACGCCATCACCGGCCCCACCGACAAGTCGATGCCGCCAGTGAGAATCACGCAGGTCATGCCCACCGCGATGATTGCGTTGATCGACACCTGGCGGGCAATGTTGGAGAGGTTGCTGGCGGTAAGGAAGGTGTCGCTGGCGAGGATCATCACCAGGGTCACCACCACCAGCCCGACAAAGGGATAAAACGCGGGCGAACGCAGCAGCCGTGCCAGGTTCAGGCGCCACCGGCCGGTGCTGGCGGTGTTAATGGACGTATTCACTTGAGCCCCCTGTTGCATGGCGCATGACCTCTTGAGGATTGACGGCGGACGCTTCCAGTACCTTGACGATCGCGCCCTTGTGGAACACGGCGACGCGGTCGCACATGCCGATGACTTCGGGCAGCTCGGAGGAAATCATGATGATCGCGTAGCCCTGTTCGGTGAGGCTGCGCATCAACGCGTAGATCTGCGCCTTGGCACCGACGTCGATGCCGCGCGTGGGTTCGTCGAACACCAGCACGTCGCAGTGATGGTTGATCCAGCGGGCGATCACGACTTTTTGCTGGTTGCCGCCGCTGAGGTTCACCACAAGGCTTTCACCACTGGGCGCCTTGATCGACAGCTGGCGCATCAGCGCGTCGACGCTGGCGCATTCCTTGGCCTTGTCGATCAGGCCCGAGGCGTTCTGATATTTGGGCAAATTGTTCAGCGAGATATTTTCGCGAATGCTGAAGGCGGTGATCAGCCCTTCGCTCTTACGGCTTTCCGGCAGCAGGCCAATGCCGTGGGCCAGGGCTTGGGCCGGGTCATCGAGGCTGACTTTTTCCCCGCGCAGCCACACGTCTTTGCTCACAGTGGGCAGCGCGCCCATCATGCCCAGGGCCAGCTCGGTGCGGCCCGAACCCACCAGGCCGGCGAAGCCGAGAATCTCGCCCTTGTGCAAATTGAAACGGTTGCGGGGGCCATTGCGCACCAGCTGGATGTCCTTGACCTCCAGCAACAACGGGCCGCGTTCGCTGCTGGGCTTAGGTGGAAAACTGCATTCCAGGCGGCGGCCAACCATCATCTCGACCAGGTGATCGATATCGCTGTCGACCACCTCGGTGACGCCTGCATTGCCGCCGTCGCGCAGTACGCTGATGCGGTCGCAGACCTGGAAAATCTCTTCCAGGTGATGCGAGATAAAAATCACCGCCACGCCCTGGCGCTTGAGTTCGCGCATGATCCCGAACAGCAACTCGGCCTCACTGGGGGTCAGCGTCGCGGTCGGCTCATCGAGCACCAGCAGGCGTGCGTCCAGGGCCAGGGCCTTGGCGATTTCGACAAACTGCTGCTCGGCCACGCTCAGGTGCTTGACCGCGCAGTGCAGGTCGATGCTGACCCCGAGGCGCTCGAACAACGCCTGCGCGGCCTCGGCCATTTCGCGCTTGCGCAGCAGGCCGAAGCGGTTGCTCAGCTCATGGCCGAGGAAGATATTTTCTACCGCCGTGAGGTAGGGAATCAGGCTGAACTCCTGGAACACGATGCCAATCCCGGCGGCAATCGCATCCCGATAAGTCGCAAATTTCCGGGCCTGCCCGTCGATAAGGATCTGCCCTTCGTCCTGATGCTCGACACCGCCCAGAATCTTCATCAGGGTGGATTTGCCCGCGCCATTTTCCCCGAGCAACGCGTGGATTTCGCCGCGCTCCACTTGCAGGTTGATGGCCTTGAGGGCCTGTACCCCCGGGTAACGCTTACAGATGTTTTCCAGCTTCAGAAGACTGCTCATACCGCCGACCTCGCACTCAGAAGGAAGACCTGGGCCCCACGCATTGCGTGGGGCCTGGGGGATTTACCAGCTGAAGTCCTTGGCCTTGGCCTGGTCGATCAGGGTGATGTCCACCGGCACGCTGGCCGGTATCTGGGCGCCCCACTTCTTGGCCAGGGCAATGCCCAGGGCGAGGCGGATCTGGTCGCGGGGGTATTGGGCCGAGGTGGCGATGAAATGGCTGCCGGGTTTCTGGATCGCCTTGATCGCTTCCGGCGCGCCGTCGACGCTGACCAGCTTCACGTCCATGCCGCTGGCTTCGATGGCCGAGAGTGCGCCGAGGGAGCCATTGTCATTCACGCTGAAAATGCCCTTGAGGGTGGGCTGGGCCTGCAACATGTTTTCGGTGACGGTCAGGGCCTGGTCACGCTCCTGTTTGCCGTTCTGGATGCTGACAATCTTGATATCCGGGTGCTTGGCCACGGCCTCTTTGCAGCCGCGCACACGTTCGAGGATCGGCACCACGGCGATGCCGTCGAGGATGGCGATATTGCCTTTGTCACCGATGGTTTTAGCCAGGTATTCACAGGCCTGGAAACCGGCGTCGAAGTTCTTCGAGCCGACGAACGAATCCAACGGGCCATCTGCCTGGGCATCCACCGCCACCACTACGACGCCGGCAGCATGGGCCGACTTGACGGCCGATTGCACGCCGACCGAATCAGTAGGGTTGATCAGCAGGATGTCGATGCCCTTTTGCAGCATGTCTTCGACATCACTGACCTGCTTGGACACGTCGTGGCGGGCGTCGGTGATGATCAGCTTGGCACCGATGGTCGCGCCGGCCTCTTCCAGGGCGTTTTTCATGGTGACGAAATAAGGGTTGTTGATTTCCTGGAACGAGGCGCCGATGCGGATGGGCTTGGCAGCGTCGGCGAACGCGGGGCTCGCGCTGCCCAGGGTGATGCTGGCAGCCAGTAAACACAGGGTTTTGGGGAGCATTTTCATGGCGTGGGTCTCTGTTTTGTTTTTATTTTTAGAGCAAATGTTATCGTTAACATTTTGTCAGAAACTAACAAGTAAATCAGACCTGTGCAAGCCTCCACTGGTCGGTCTCGGGCAAAAACGTAGGAGCGAGCTTGCTCGCGAAAAACTCACAGGCGCCGCGTTTATTCAGGAAGCCCGCGTTATCGTTGACATTTTTCGCGAGCAAGCTCGCTCCTACAGGGGGCAAGAGTTGCCAGTAAAAACTCGCACATCCGCCCATGGCAACTAAGCTCAGCCTCAAATAAAAACACAGCGAGCAGCCAGCCATGCCCCATCCCACCGAGACCTTTCGCGCCCGTTACCGCGCAAGCGTCAACCCGCGTTACAACCCCTGGCTGCACGCCGCATTCGTGCTTGTCTACGGCATCGCCTGCATCACGCTGGCCTGGTCGTCCACCGCCGATATCACCGCCCTGCAGTGGCTGACCGTGCCCCTGACCCTACTGTTCTTCAACCTGTGCATCTACCTCGTGCACCGCCACCTGGGCCATCACAAACATGCATTCGCCCGGCTGTTCTACGCACGCCACACTGGCGATCACCATAGTTTCTTCACCCCTGATCACATGACCTACGACAGCCCCCGCGATTGGCGCGTCATTCTGTTTCCGGCTTGGCTGATCGTGCTGCACAGCCTGGCCATCACCCTCCCCGCCTGGTGGCTGCTCAGCCAACTGAGCCCCAACGTTGCCGGCCTGTTTGCAGGCTGCATGATCCTTGGCTACCTGCTCTACGAAGTGTTCCATGCCTGCGAACACCTGCCTGCCGAACACCCGGTGGCGCGCCTGCCATGGATTCGCCAGATGCATCGCCTGCACGCCTTGCACCACCGTCGTGAGCTGATGCAGGGGCGCAATTTCAATATCGTGCTGCCGTTGATGGACTATCTGTTTGGCACCTTGTATTGGGAGCCGCGTCCTCACGACCGTCAGAAATGATCAGGAAAACGAAATAAAAAAAGGGGCAGCCCTGGAGGCTGCCCCTTCTACTTCACATCACCCTGTCAGTGGATGATGTCCTGGGTGCAGATATGCCCCAGGCTGACGTATTGCACATTCTCACCGCCGACGCCCACGCCAGGGAACTCAGCCAGCTCAATGCGCCAGCCCCCCTCGTTGTAGGTGGTTCTCCACTTGTACGGCACACCCGTGCTGCTGTCGTTGATCACCGTTGTGTAATCACCAAAGCAAGTACCGATATTAGCCGTGGCCTCGGATACACCCGCGCTGTTGGTGGTTGCTTTGTAGTCAACCCAACGGTAGTTCAGGTCGACGAAGTGGTTATCGACGCGCAATACCGGCGTGACCCCCAGCAGCGGGGCACCGGTGGAGTCCGACCACTGCGTCGACCAGTTCAACACCCGAGCGGTTTGCGTGGCCAGCCACACTTCCGTCACCCGCACGATGTTGTCACCTTTGACACTGCTGGTGTTCAAGCGCGGTGTGGAACCCAGGCTCAGTTGGTAATACTTGCTCGGGTCCTGTGCCACCGCCGGGTTGGCCCGCACACGCACCTTCACCGTGGTGCCCGGCGCGACGCTCGGGTAGGTCGAGGTAGAACCGGCCGGCACGGTGACCCAGTTGGCGCCATCAAAACGGTCGAAGATCCACTGGTTTCGGCTGCCGTTCTCGTCGCCCGCCAGGTACATGCTCACGCTTTGGCCACGTACCGCCGCGAAGTCGAAGTAATCGACATCGTTGGCGCTGTCGAGATTGCCGCTGACCTTGTTCATCGAATCGGGCAATACGAACGCGGTTTGCGCGCTGTCGTTGGGCTCGAACGCGTCGATGTTGCTTTCCACCGCCACGCCGAAACTGAACTGCGCGTTATTGGCAGCCTTAGCCACCATGTACCAGTAGTAGTCGCCGGCCGGCAGCACACCGTTGAGGTATTCATCGGCATTGCCTGCAGCATCCGACGTACCCACCACACTCAGGTTGCCCTGGCCGTCATCCTGAAACAGGGTCAGGGACATATCCGCGCCTGCGCTCTGGTTGACCAGTTGCACCTGCACTCGCGCGTTCTGCAGCAGGTTGAAGTGGTAGGCAAACTCGTTACCAGCCTGCACCGCATCGACGGTGTAAAGCGTATTGATATCCAAGGTTGGAAACAGCGGTTCAAACGCCGCGATAGCCGCACCTTTCAATGCGCCTTGCGCCGGCTTTTTCAACTCACTCACCACGCTGTCGAACGGCTCGGCCTTGAGGGCTTTGGTCACCGCTTTGGATTGACCGGATTTGGCCACCAGCAGTTTTTTCTTGAGTTCGGCCGAAACCTTCGAGGCGTCCAGCTTGCCGCCGGACTTGAGCGCTTTGTTCACGGCCTGCTTGACCGCTTCGGCACTGAGTTTCGCAGGCGCTTGATCAGCCAGGGCAAAGGCCGAAACAAAGCAGCAGGCCATCATGGCCGCGCCTAGCATAAAGGCTTTTTTCGATTTCATTTTTTTATCCATCCATAGTTAAAAAATTGAAGCTCAGGTAACCGGTGACATCCGGTCACCTGGGATGGAATTTAAGACAAAAACTGTATGCATGTACAGTGTTTTTTGAAAAATCAGTAAGAGTGTTTCTCGTCCAGTCGTAGGGCAAAACTAACTTAGCTGTAGCACCCTAATACCCCGTCATCTCCAAATACCCCACCCCACCCTCAAACCGCACCGGCCCTTCCCAATACGGAATACCCAGGTCCATCCACGCCTTCGGGTTGACGGCCTCGGTGGTGATATCCAGCTGTTTGCCGGGAATTTTCAGCGACCAGCGTGTGGGAATGTTGCGCCCGTCGATGGTCGTGGTGGTCAGCGGTGTGAGTTGGATATCGCTGTTGTGCAAGGTCTCGGTGTGGCCCTGGGCGTCGATCCAGGTGCCGGTGAGGTAACCGTCGCTGTCTTTCTCCCGCACGCGAAACAGCATCAATTGCGCGCCGCGGTCCAGGTGCAGGGAGAACCAATCCCAGCCGTTCTGGCTGGCGGCCAGGGGTTGGCTGCTCCATTCGCGGTCGAGCCAGGCCGGGCCGCTGACTTGGTAGGTGTGGCCGTCGAGGCTGACGCTGCCACTGGCGGTGAAAAACGGTTGGCTGTAGTAGTACGACGCCTGGCCCTGGTCGGATTTGCGACTGTAACCGCCATCGCCTTGCAGTACCAATGGACGGCTGGAGGTGAGGTGCAGGTCGTAGGCAAATTGCGCGCCGCTGGCCTTGAGTTGCATGTCGGCCAGGGGGCTGGAAGCGCCGGGGCGGGTGGCGAAGGTCCAGTCGTCGATCCAGGCGTTGAACGGCAGCGCCTGGGCCCCGGCCTGGCCGACGCCACCTCGGGCCAGGCGTTCGGCGGCGTAGTGGCGGGTGGCCGAGGTGACGGCGGCGTGGCCGAGCCACACGGTTGAATCGCGCCAGCCCGGTTCAACAGGGCCGGCCTTCAACGCATTGCGAAATAGCGTCCATTGCACGCCGAAGACATTGCCTTGGGCATCCTTGAGGTTGGCGGTGACGTACCACCATTCGATACGAAAGCCGTCATGGGGCCCGTGATCCTCGGGGAAGCTGAAGACTTTGCCGGTTACCACCTGGGCAAAGTCCGCCGCATCGCTGCCCAGCCCGGCGAAACTGTCCTCGGGTGCGGGCGCCTGGTCGCACCCGCTCAGCAGTAACCAGGCGATGCACACCAGTGCCTTAATCTTCATGGGCGAACGTCCTCAACAAATCCGCCGGGCGGCTGCGGTACAACTGCCATAACGGCCAGGCCGACGCGAGCAAGGTGGCGAGCATCGCCAGCCCCAGCAATTGCGCAAGCTGGCCGGGGAATACCTGCAGCGGCAGGCGCCAGCCGAAGGCCTGCACGTTGATCACCGCATCCAGGCACCACGCCAGCAACAGCCCGAGCGGCAACGCCAGGATCAACGTGAGTACCGCCAGCAGCCAGGTCTGGCTGAGGTTGAGCAGCATCAATTGTCGGCGCGTCACGCCCAGCGCCCACAACGGCGCGAGTTGGCCGAGGCGGCTTTGGCTCTGGGTCAGCAGGCTGATGAACAACGCCACGCCGGCGACGCCAAGGGTCAGGCTGTTCAACGCGGCGGTGGCGGCGAAGGTGCGTTCGAAGACCTGGCTGGACCAACCCTTGAGTTGCTGTTGATCGACGATGCGGCTGTCTTCCAGGGCGAATTCACGCTGCACTTCACGGATCAGCGGCGGCACGTCGGCGGGCGCCACCCGCAGGTTGAAGCGTGCCGGTGAGAGCGTCGGCCAATGCGCCAACAGGTGCTGGGCATTGACCAGCAGATGGCCCTTGGGGTTGCCGTAGTCGGCGTAGATGCCGACGATCTTCGGCGCCCAGGTGCCCTGTGGAGTGGGGATGGAAACCGTGTCGCCCAGTTGCACCTTCAGGCGTCGCGCCAGTTGTTCGCTGAGCATCAGGCTGTCGTCTTGCAGCAAGCGATCCCAAGGCGCGTCCGCCGCCTCCAGCAGCGGCCAGTGTTGACGATAAGTGGGGTTGTCGACCACACCGAACACCTCCGCAGGCCAGCCTTGCAGTTGCACCGATACCTGCCAGGCGGGCAATACGGCCTGCACCAGGGGCTGGCGGGTCAACCATGCTTTGAGTTGCTCGGCCTGCTGCGGATTTTGCGGGTTGAGGTACAGCTCGGCGGTGAGACGCTGCTCCAGCCAATGGGTGAAGGTCTGGCGAAAGCCCGAGGTCATGGAACCGGCACCGATATTCGCCGCCAGGGCCAACAGCAACGCCATCAGCGCCAGGCTCAAGGCCGGCAGTTGTTGGCGGCAATCGGCCAGAAACCACTGGCCCAGCACCGAGCGGCTACGCCCCAGCACTGCTTTCAATAACCCGTTGAGCAGCACCGGTAACGCCAACGCCGCACCCAACAGCAAGGTCGCCATCAGCACAAACCCGGCAGCCAGGCTATCGCCCAGCCACAGTGCCAGCAACGCGATCAGCAAGGCGGCGGATGCCACCCAGCCCTGGCGCCGCAGCCAGCGCCCATGGGCTTGATGCCAGGCCTGGGCGTTGGCCAGCGCCAGTAACGGCAAACGCGCCGCGCGCCACAGGCTGCTGGCCCCGGCAAGCAACGCGCCCAGCAGGCTCACGCCCAGGCCGGCCAGCCACCACCAGGGGCTCAAGTTCAATTGACCGGCGACTTCGGCGCCGTACAGGCCGCGCAAACTGGCGGCGACATCCGGCAGCAACAGGCTGGCCAGCAAGTAACCGCTGGCGATACCGAACACACCGCTCAACAGCGCCAAACACCCCAATTCAACACCCAGGCTCAGGATCAGCATGCGTGCACTGACCCCACAGGCGCGCAAGGTTCGCAGCAGGCTGCGGCGCTGCTCCAGCGCCAAGCCGATGGCCGCATGCACGATAAACAGCCCCACCACAAAGGATAAAAAGCCCACCGCATCCAGGTTCAGGTGAAAGCTTTCGGTGAGACGTGACAGGTTATTGTCTTCGCCCTGCTTGAGTTGCAACGCAGCGGGTGGCGTGGGATGGCGGGCGGCGAAAGTGTTGTCCACCAGTAAGCGCGACAGGCGCCCAGGCATGTTGAGCAGAGGTTGGGCAAAACTGATATCGGTCAGCAGCAGACCGGGCGCCATATCGGCCTGTACCTGCAACGGTGGCAGGCGCTGCCCGGTGGACGTCAGCGGCTGCTCGCCCGCCTGCAACCCCAGCGCCTCTAACGTTTGCGCAGCGACCCAGGTACGCCCCGGCGGCTCGAAAAACGCCAGCATCTGCGCCTGGCTCAAGCGCTGCCCCGCTACGCTGCCGCTGCCGGGCAACGACACCGGCTCGATGCCCATCAATTGCAGGCGCTGTTGCTCACGCCCCTGGAGCACCACTCGCCCCTGCACCACCGGGGAGACCGGCCAACCGGCGCGGCGCAGCTCGGCAAACAGTGCTTGGGGGAAACTGGCGGCGTCCGGCGCAACCAGGCTGGCTTGGGGTTCGCCACCGATCAGTTGGCTGGCGCGTGCGTAGCTGTCCCGCGCCTGGCTGTTGAGGGCCTGTACGCCGGTGAGAAGCGCGGTGGCCAGCCACAAGCCGGTGAGCACGCTGAAAAATTGCACCGGATGGCGCCGCCAGTGGCTCAGCAATGCGCGCAGCGTCCAGTAAAACAGCGCCATCTCAGCGAGCGTCCATCGGCACGACACGGCCACGGTGCAGCACCACTTGCCGGTCAAGCCGTGCGGCCAGGCGTGGGCTATGGGTGACCATCAGCAGGCTGGTGGGGCTGTCTCGCAGCAGGTCCAACAGCAGTTGCAGCACTTCATCGCTGGTGGCTTCGTCGAGGTTGCCGGTGGGCTCGTCGGCCAGTAACAAACCCGGCCGCGAGGCCAGCGCCCGCCCCACAGCAACCCGTTGCTGCTGGCCACCGGAGAGTTGTTCGGGGTAACGCCGCAGCAAATCGCCCAGCCCCAGGCGCTCCACCAATTGCGCTTGCCAGTGCGGATCAAAACGCCCCGCCAGCCGCGCCTGGAACGCCAGGTTGTCTTCCACGCGCAAGCTGCCGATCAGGTTGAACTGTTGGAAGACCAAGCCGATTTGCGTACGGCGCCAATGGGCCAGTTGCCCTTCGTTGAGTTGGTCGAGGCGCTGCTCGCCGATGCGGATGCTGCCGCCGTCCACTCGATCCAGCCCGGCCACCAGGTGCAGCAAGGTGCTTTTGCCGCTGCCCGATTCACCCATCAGCGCCAGGCTGCTGCGCTCGCCCAGGTGCAGGTCGACGCCGGCCAGGACGGCCAGCGGGCCTTGCGGGGTCGCGTAGTTTTTTACAACACCTTGCACCTGCAACATAAGAACGCTCATCTGAAGGAACCGCAATGAGAATAACGGCTGACGCTCCTGCCCACGCAAATTTTTCACATGGATTTCACCGCCTGCCCATCCACCGTACTTTAAAGTGCCCGCCAACTCGTGGTAACCGACAACTTCTTAGTTAATTCAGTGACACTCTCACCATGCAAGTGTTCAGCAAAAAGACAGCAGTGCTGTGACAGTCTCCTGCCTCACTAAGGGCAACTGCCCCGTCATGCAACCTTTTTATAAACACAATAAACAATGCCGAGGGTGAACCGCGTGGCAGACATGATCCTGGCCAACCGCCAACCTAAAAGGTCTAGGTTAAAACGCCTGAGAAAATACCGCCTGCACCTGCTTGGCATCTGCGTTACCGCCTTGTTGTTCGTGGGCTTTTTATTCTGGCCCAGCTCGCCGCTGGACCTGGGCGTGGGCAATCGCCTGCTGACCTCCGGGGTGCTCACCAGCTGGCGCGAGGGCGAACTGGTGGTGCTGGTGCGCCATGAAGAGCGCTGCGACCGCTCGGCCAACCCCTGCTTCGGCCCCGCCGATGGCCTGACCATCAACGGCACTCAACGCGCCGTCGAACTGGGCAAAGCCTTTGACTCACTGGGCATGGCCCTGACCGACGTGCTCAGCAGCCCGACCACGCGAACCGCCCAGACGTCACTGTTCATGTTCGGCAAGACCGAGCTGTCCCCCGGCCCGCTGGCCATCTGCGGCGACGCCATGGGCGATGAAATCCTCGGCCACAAACAACCGGGACGCAACCTGATGCTGATCACCCACAGCGCCTGCATGAACGACTTCCAGACCAGCCTGGGCTTCCCCCATGCGGCCGCCGCCGAGTACGGCAGCGCACTGTTCGTCAAGGTGCTGCCCAACGGCACCTTCAAGGCCATGGGCACCATGAATAGCGAAGAGTGGAGCGCCGCACTCAAACAACTTTAATTACACTTGTTTACATATTAAGCCACAACGTGTTCAGCAAAACGACAGCCCTGTTCTGGCATGTTTAGTCGCGCCTGTTAGTTATGTTTTCCTACAACTACTTAGTGACCCTTACGATGCTTCACCCTATTAAGTTAATACCGCCATTGCCCGTACTTGAACGTTATGGAGCGATGTGCGCATGCCCCGCGTAAACCCTTTGGCCTGGCTATTGCTGGGCGTTGCCGTGTTCATCTTGTTGCCCCTGGGCTTTCACGGTTTATGGACGCCAGACGAAACCCGCTACGCCCAGGTCAGCCAGGAAATGCTGATGAGCGGCAACTGGGTGGCGCCGCACTTCATGGGCGTGCGTTATTTCGAGAAGCCCGCCGCCGGCTATTGGCTCATCGCCCTCGGCCAGGCGGTGTTCGGTGAAAACCTCTTCGGTGTGCGCATCGCCTCAGTGCTGAGTACGTGCCTGAGTGTAGTGCTGGCCTACCTGCTCGCCCGGCGCGTGTGGAACGACCCGCGCAAGAGCTTTGCCTGCGCCCTGCTCTACCTGAGTTTTGGCCTGGTAGCCGGGCAAGCCGGGTATGCCAACCTCGACCCGCAATTCACGCTGTGGGTGAACCTGAGCCTGGTGGCGTTGTGGTTTGCCCTGGACTGCCGCACGCCACGGGAACGCCTGGGTGCCTGGGCAGTGTTGGGCGTGGCCTGCGCCATGGGGTTCATGACCAAGGGCTTCCTGGCCTGGCTGCTGCCGGTCTTGATCGCCGTGCCCTACCTCATCTGGCAGCGTCGCGTCGGTGAGTTGATGCGCTACGGGCCGTTGGCGGTGCTGGTTGCCGTGCTGGTATGCCTGCCATGGGCCCTGGCGATCCACCTGCGCGAACCGGATTACTGGCATTTCTTTTTCTGGCATGAGCACATCCGCCGCTTTGCCGCCGACGATGCACAGCATGCACGGCCGGTGTGGTTCTTCCTGCCGATCATGGTGGTGGCGTGCCTGCCGTGGGCTGCCTTGTTACCTGGCACCCTGCTCAAGACCTGGCAGGAAAGGCGCCAGCCGGCGATTGCCTTTCTCGCCCTGTGGCTGCTGCTGCCCCTGGGCTTTTTCAGCCTGAGCAAAGGCAAGTTGCCGACCTACATCATGCCGTGCCTGTTGCCCCTGGCGCTGTTGATGGGCCACGGCTTGATCGACCTGATCAAGCAAGGCAAGCCGCGCCCGCTGGTCATCAACGGCGCGCTCAATTTCGTGCTTGGCATGACGGCCATGGTGGCGCTGATTTACCTGCAAATCACCCGCCCGCTGTACGCCAATAGCCACGCAGAGATGTTCAACCTGTCGCTGACGTTTATCGTGCTGCTGGGCTGGATCCTCGCCAACTTGCTGCAAGCGGTGCGCCCGCTGACGTTATGGGCGATGCCCGCCCTCGGCATTGGCTTGCTGGTGGCACTGCTACCGGCGGGCATGCCGGCCCTGATCGAAGATAACGAAATGCCCGACCAATTCGTGCAGGAGCATCTGGACGAACTGCAACCTACCCGTGCTTTGCTGAGCAATGACCTGGGGCTGGCATCGGCCTTGACCTGGCGCCTGCGCCGGCCCGACGTGGCGTTTTATAACACCCAGGGCGAGCTGCGCTACGGCTTGAACTACCAAGACGCGGCACAGCGCAAAGTCACGCTGGACAGCGTCCAGGCCTGGCTGGCCGAGGCACGCCAGCAGGGTTCGGTCGGCGTGCTGATGCAGGTCAAGAGCACCAGCGAACACCGCGAAGAAGGGCAATTACCCCCCGGTGGAAAACGTTATCGCAAGGGCGACCTGGTGCTGACGATTTACCCCCAACACCCTTGAATGCAGCGCCTGCCACAGGGAACATCCCATGAGTTTCTGGAAAACCGAACGCGGCGCCCTGGCTTTACTGCTGGGCGTCTCGGCCTTGCTGCTTTTGCTGGGACTGGGCAGCCGCGACCTGTGGGGGCCGGAAACGCGCTGGGCGAATATCGCCTTGCAGATGCTGCAAAGCGGTGACTATTTCGACCCGTACCTCAAAGGCACGCCGTATTACGACAAGCCCCTGCCCTCCTACTGGCTGATCACCGGGTTTTCCCACCTGCTGGGCGGCCTCGGCCCGTGGTCGCTGCGCCTGTCATCGGTGATTGCCGCGTGGTTGAGCATCTGGCTGGTGTACCTGATCGGTGAACGCCTGTTTCGCAAAGGCACCGGGCTGATCGCCGGGTGGATGCTCGCCACCACCTTCTACTTCCTGTTCTGGGCCCGCGTGGCCACCGCCGATGTACTCACCGTGTGCGGCGTGCTGGCCGCGGTGTGGTGGTATTGGCGCGGGCCGGATGACACACGGCTGGGGCGCTACACGGTGTTTTTCCTGTTGCTGGCCGCCACCTCGCTGTTCAAGGGTTTGATCGGTGTGGTGCTGCCAGGCCTGGTGCTGTTGCCACACCTGCTCAGCGAACACCGCTACAAACGCCACCTCAACCTGCGCCTGGTGCTGGCCCTGCTCATCGCAGGCATCGTGTACGCGATCCCCTTTGTGCTGTCCCATCGCTACGGCGCCCCCACTTATGGAGAGAGCGGCCTGGAGCTGGTGTTCCGCGAAAACGTGGTGCGCTTCTTCGACCCCTTCGACCATATGGGGCCGATCTACACCTACCTGATCTACCTGCCGGCCTACACCCTGCCCTGGGCACCCTGCTGGTTACTCGGCCTGTGGCTGGCCGTGCGCAACTGGCGCAGGGCGCCGCCCAACGTACGCTGGCTGGTGTGGGGCCTGGGCCTGTTGTTTGTATTCTTCACCGCCAGCGGCAGCCGCCGCAGCTACTACGTGTTGCCGCTGGTGCCCTTTGCCCAACTGCTCGGCGCCTGGTGGCTGAGTGAGCGCCTGCACAAAAAACCTTCGAGCTGGCCACGCTGGCAAACAGGCTTTGGCCTCAGCGCCGGCCTGCTCTTGCTGGTGCTGGGCGTGATCTACCCCTGGACCAACGGCAACGGCGGTGTCACCCGCTTCGCCACCGACCTGCAAGCCCAGGCAGAAAAAAGCGCGCCCTGGAACCAATGGCAACTGGTGCTGGTGGAGGTCGACAACAAACTGCCCATGTACCTGCAAAACCACGGCACGCCCTTCTACTACGTCAGCGAAACCCAGGACTTCCCGCGCCAGGGCAACAGCGCCGCGTTCATGGCCTGGCTGGAAAAAACCAGCGGCCAGGGCTTTGATCCGCAACGCACGATCATCGTCGCGCAGTATTCCAAGGACGAGCCGACACCGTTGGCGTTTCTGGGGGTGGATCATCAGGTGGTGACGACCCAGCCGGATAATGGGGAGCGGTTGTTCAAGGCGCGTGAGGGTGGGAGTGTGGCGTTTGTTCCGGGGATACGCTGAGGCACTGTGTTTGCTGGCCTTTTGTCATGGTTTGTAAAGGGCCAGCAAGCCGTGTCCCTTTAAATTGCAGGACGTTTCCGAGACAATCCCCGCCGCCTTGTGCCGGTTGGAATCGGTGGCTAGTCTGCGGTCTGTCACTGCTCATCAGTGATCGGGTTTAGTCGCTCGTATCTTCCAACACGGCATGGTCTCCATGAGTTTTATGGTGGCTGTGCGTAGGGCACCTTCGGGTGCGCCGGATGTTTCGTGTTGGGCCGGTCGACTAACCTGCGTACAGCCGCCACCCTCGTTTAGTCGCGACGGGTGTCGTCTCCTAATCCAACGCGGAGCTACACCATGAATAAAGTCCTACCCGATCCACCCCTCGATCCTGCAAAAGACCGTGCCGCCTTTAACCGCGCCATCGACCATTACCTGCCAAGCCAGGGTTTCCACAACGTCAACGACGACCTGAGTTTTGAAGATGCTTTGCTCTACACCGCCAGCTTGCTCGACAGCGCTTCGGCAACGGCGCTCGATTGTGGCGAGCTGCTGGATAACCCAGGGCGGGCGAAGATTCTGGCGGTGTGGCATTTGTTGGAGATTGCCAAGACGACGGTAGATCGCTCTCTGTAGGAGCGAGCTTGCTCGCGAAAGACTCACAGGCGCTGCGTTTATTCAGGAGGCGCGCGTTATCGTTGAGGTTTTTCGCGAGCAAGCTCGCTCCTACAGTGGTATTGATGCAAATACCTTGGTAGTTCAGGCGAACCGAGTCGATGCCATCGCAGCATAGGTATCTACACAACTTTGTGGGCTGTAACAACGGACGGTAACCACGATGCGAAGCGAGCCGCTCTTGATCTGCTTTTGATCTTAGGCCCCCCCCAAATCACTGGCGGATTACGGGCACATCGAGCCTAAGCGAGGTGCCGAGTGGTGGCATGAGCGTTTTGCTTACTTTTGTCTGACACCCGAAACCCGGACATTCAAATGGACGGATAGGCCTGGGCTGAAGGTTCATGACTGAAACGATTAAAGCGTTGTAGGAGATTGGCTACATCGGATCCATCCCGAGCCTCTGGGCAACCTCTTTATTTTATAAATTCCTCATTTATATCAATAAGTTAACCAAGGATAAAAATAACTTACGCCTGTACGTAGCCGACTTTTATCATGAGAAACGTCGGTTTAATGGCGCAGTTTTTATGGCAGCTTGTGTCCCTCGTTTCCGCTACATACGTAGGACAAATCCCTGTGGCTAAATAAAATCTCGAACGCCGAGTTACGTTCAAGCAGTACGGAGCGCCCTGCACAGGCTCTGGGCAACCGTTGACGGTTTTCGACATCAAGGATGAGATGGCTATGAGTCTGACCCCAAGTATTGGCGGCACCTGCGGCCCGCATTTTTACGCCGAAATGGGCGAGTTGATTTCAAACAGCGGCGACGAACATTTCGCCGCCACGATGTTGCAGTTGGTGGGCAAGTGGGTACCGATTCACTTGGTGGACCTCAGCGAATGGACCCTGGATGAACTGCGCGACCGCGTGCTGGACATCAAGTTACTGGGCAGCGCCGGGGTGAAGAAGGATTTGTCTGTGCCCCAGACCCTGCATGCGCTGAACGACCACCCGTTGTTGCGGCAGATGCTGCACATGCAAGACCCGCTGCTGATCCAGATGAACGCCAAGGCCAACAGCGCGCACCCGCGCGGCACCTCGCACCAGTGCAACCTGGTATCACGCCAAGGCAATCGACGCTGTGTGATTTCGTTCTACCGCCCGCCGACCCAGCAGGGGTTTTCCCTGGCTGAGCTGTCGTTTCTCAAGTGCCTGTCGGACACGCTGTTGCCGTTGATGGAGCGGCACGCCCAGTGTCTGCGCCAGGCGCCACACCCCGAGACTGAGCCGGCCCATACCCTGCTGGAACAATCGCAGTTGCAGCGTGAGTTCTACAAGCGCTTGTCTTTGAGCGACATCACCCTTTCGGCGCGGGAACAGGAGGTGTGCCTTGGCCTGCTGACTGGCGGCACCGTGCCGCAAATCGCACAGAAACTCAGTGTCAAAAACAGCTCGATCGAGACCTACCTCAAGCGCGCCGCCGCCAAGCTGGGCGTGAGCGGCCGGCATGGCCTGGCCAAATGGATGGTGGGCGCCTGATGAACAAACAGACGCTGTGCACCCTCGGCATGGCCTGGATGCTCGGCGGTTGCTCGCTGATCCCCGAGTACCAGCGGCCAGCGGCACCGACGCCGGCGCAGTTCCCCCAAGGCGGCGTCTACCGCCTGGTGCAGGCTGGCAACTTGGCGCAGAACCGGGACTGGCAGCAGCTGTTCCACGACCCGACGCTGCAACAGCTGATTAATGATGCGCTGCTCAACAACCGCGACCTGCGGGTAGCAGCCCTGAATGTCCAGGCGTTCCAGGCGCAGTACCGTATCCAGCGCGCAGATTTGTTCCCAGCGATCACCTCCAACTATTCCGCCACCTTGGGGCTGAGCGCCTAGGAACTGGATTTGTTCGGCCGCGTGCGCAGCCTCAGCAAACAGGCACTGATCGTGGACCGGCTGGCGCAGTTGGTCGCCGAGGTGAATCTGTATACGGCGCTGGGTGGTGCGTGGAGTGAGTGGCCGAGCCTGGCGGCTGCGCGTTAAAGCAACTTCAGCCCAACCGCGGCGTAACGGTTCGCGTCGCGGTTATCCAGCGGCTGTTTGTGCCCATAACTGTCCACGAAGCCGCCCACAGCGGCCATCGAATGAAACCCGCTGTTGACCGTGCCGATGGCGCCGTTGAGGAAGTCCTGGAGGGTTGCGGGCGCCACGAAGTCTTTCAAGCCCAGGCGACGCAACGCCTGCCCCGGATACTCGCCATCATTGAGGCTGCGTATGGCGGCGGCAAAACTCTTGTTGGCCTCCCCGTCGTTATTTTCGAGGTAGGCGCGTTTGGCACTGACGGCATATAGGAAATGCGCATTGACCAGAACATCGTTGGGCCGGTCGGTGCCGAAGTTGGCGCCGGCCTTGGCCTGCTTCAGTTCGTCATGGGTGATGTGCAGCTTGAACCCATCGCGCATGACAATGCGATAGCCGCTATCGGTGTCTTCAATGGTTTTGTAAATACCATAAGGGTTATGGCCGAACCTCATCATCGCGGCTTTAATCGCGGATATCGTCACGCAATTACCTTCGGCCAATTGGTAAAAGTCTTTGAAAATATCACCGGGCTTGATGCCCGTATTTGCAGGCGTACCTTTCAAGAACTCGTCACGTCTGATGGTGCGGTTATCGGGCACCTGCGCAGGCACAGTTGTTGAATCGACGTCGGGCTTTAACCGCGCAGATAACAGCGCCAACAAGCGCTCCAATTCGCCGACCAGGCGACTGAGTTGTTCAGAAGTTCCAGTTGGGGCAGATGCGTTGGCGGAGGGCAAAACATGTGGAGAAATGACGGCATCGTTTGCCCTGGCATGACCAAAAGCAGCAGTGTTAACAGAAGACACTAACATGTTGAATAACCCCTATTATTCACTAAACACTTTAAATCACCCGCGAAGCGTGACCACCTTCAATGACGGTGAAACCGGCGTGTTATATAACTGCCCCTCCATCACGCCCTCAATAATCACGCCGTTCTTGTTTCTTGCGCCCTTGTCCAACGGCACGCCGACCTGCGTGCCCAATACACTGGCATCGATGACCTGCAAATGTTCTTTAAGCCCCAGACAGGACAGCGCCGTATCACCGTCGATGCCGCCTCCGGCCCACGACAGCACACCGGGATAAGTGCGATGGGCGTGGTACGCACTGTCTTTGCCGTACAGGCTCATGAAGGGGTCCGTTGCGCTGTCGCGCTCAAGCTCCAGGTATTGACGCTTGCTCATCACAGCAAACAGAAATTGCGCATCCTTGACCATGCCCTCATCGCCGCCACTGAACTTTGCCGCCTTGGCCGCCAGTTCAAGTTCTTCAACGGTGATTGTCAGCTTGAAGCCGTCTCGCATCCTCACGTCATAGTGGTCACCATGTTTGGCGACGTACTTGAAAATCCCGGCCGGGCTTTGCCCGAACGTGGCCATGGCAACCTTGATCGCGGCTATGTGCTCCTCTCGGCCCCGGGTGCCCAAGTAAGGGAAGTTCTCATACGTGGCACGCAATCCATTGCGCAGATCGTCAGGCTTTTGACCTTTGGGTTTTTCAGACATAAACGCAGTGATTGGCTCATGGTTTTTATCTGAGAACATCTCAATAAGTTCGGTATCAAACGCGTTGCGGGTACTGGCCAGGTTCGACCGGTTCATGAACGGTGCCAATTGTTCTCTCCACTCACGTCTGATGGTTGGAACGGTGTCCGGTGCAGGCACGGTATTAACCAGCAGCCTGTGCGGTGAACTCACAAGTGAGGTTGGGTAAGCCGTAACGGGTGGCTGTGGTTTCGGCGCCTCATCCTCCCTGCTCATCCAGGTTTTAAGTGACACGACTAATGTACCCAACAGCTTCAACAGCTCCCCCAGCTCTGCGTCCCGATTTGAGTTAACACGTGGGCCAATCGGAGAATGTGCCGGTAATTTACCAAAGTGATTGGGTCGATCTGTCACTGCCTGATCAAGGGTTTTATCCGGCGATGTAAACGTTGAGTGCGCGGGCGAATAAGCAGGCTGAGTGTGCGTGAGCATGGTAGGGCGTCTCATTTGATCGAAGGAGGATAATCGCGAACTGTCTAGCACTACTTGCCCACTGCCACTACCGAACCCGGCACTGAACAAGTCCTCTTGCGTGGCCAGCCGGGGGGAAAGGTTCCGGCTCGACAGGTAACACCATCCTTCTCGTTCAACGGACCACTATCAGCCAATTCCTCAACGTTGCATTTTTTGTCCGATCCCTTATCAGCGCATCCCCGCCTGCCGTACCCGATACTCCCCCGGCGTCATCTGCGCATACCGCAAGAAAAACCGGCTGAAATACGCCGGGTCCTTGAACCCCAGTTGGTAGCAGATTTCATTTGCCGAACTGCCGGTAAACAACAGCAGGCGCTTGGCCTCCTGCATCAGCCGCTCAAGGATCAGGCGCTTGGAGGGCAGGTCGGCAATGCGCCGGCACACTTCATTGAGCCGCGCCTGGGTCACGCCAATACTTTCGGCATAACGCGCCAACGGCCAATGTTCCAGGTAGTGGGCTTCGATCAGCTCATTGAAACGATGGAAGATGCGCAGGTCTTCATGGGCTGTGGGGCGTGCCGGCTGGGCGTGGGCGCACAGGCGCAGCAGGCGGATCATGATCAGCCTTGTGAGGCTGTCGAGGGCGGCGGCGCGCCCTGCCCGTTCAGCGTTGATCTCACTGCACAGCGCCTCGAAGAGTTGCTCCAGCCCCTCGGCATCCCCGGTCAAGGCCACGCAGGCCGCACCGGAGGCAAGGCTGGGATCGGCGTCGATCAAACTCCATACCAGCTGCTGGCGCACCGTCAACACATGCCCATCGGCATCCGCTTCGGTGACAAAAGCGTGAGCCACCGTAGGCGGCGTGAGAAAAAACATCGGCCCGGATTCAACGTACTGGCGGTCATCCAGATACACCCGCACCGCGCCACTCTTGACGTAATGCACCTGGAAAAACCGGTCATGGCGATGCACCGCCATGTTGCGCCCGAAAAAACCCGCCAGGTTGCCGAGCTTGTCGTAATGCACCTCGGCATCGCTGTAGCGCTGGTCGTAGACCTGCCCGATGTTGATGTTGGGGATCGGCTTCACGGGGCTCTCTTCTTGTTGTTGTGAGGCCAGCGCAGTGTGCCACGCTTGACGGTAGTTAACATATTAATTATAACGTTAACAACTTAACGAACTGCCTACGCAGCCGTCGTCACCGCCAGGAGAAACGCATGAGCCGTACCCTGCATGATGTTGCCAGCGGCACCCTGTTCGGCGTTGCGCTGAACTACCAGGGCCTGCTGGACCAGCATCTCGCCGCCTTCCAACAGGCGCCCTACCAGAAGCCGCCGACCAAGCCGGTGTTGTTTATCAAGACGCCCAACACCCGCAATGCCCATGGCGGCGTCGTGCTGCAGCCTGCGGGCGAGCGCCTGCAACCGGGCCCGGCGTTGGGCGTGGTGATCGGCCAGCGCGCCAGCCGTGTCAGCCTGGAGAACGCCATGGCCCATGTGGCCGGGTATGTGGTGGTGAATGAATTCAGCCTGCCGGAAGACAGCTACTACCGCCCCGCCGTCAAAGCCAAATGCCGCGATGGGTTTTGCGCCCTGGGCCCGCAGGTGATTGCGCGGGATCAAGTCGCCAACCCCAACCAACTGAGCCTCAAGCTGTTCGTCAATGGCGAGCTGCGACAAGAAAGCTCCACCGCTGACTGGGTACGGGACATCCCGCACTTGATCGCCGAGATCAGCGAGTTCATGACCCTGTACCCCGGCGACGTGCTGATCACCGGCACCCCGGACGGCCGCGTGGATGTACAGCCAGGCGATCAGGTCGAGGTCGACATCACCGGCATTGGCCGCCTGAGCAACACCATTGCAGCAGAGGCATCAGCATGAAACGCGCACGTATCCGTTTTGAAGGTGCAACCCACAACGTGCTGGTGCAAGCCGACTGCAGCGTACGCCTGGAGGATGGGCGGTTGCTGGCCGAAGACCAGGTGCAATGGCTGCCACCCGCCACCGGCAACATGTTCGCCCTGGGTTTGAACTACGCCGACCACGCCGCCGAACTGGCCTTTACACCACCGACCGAACCGCTGGCTTTTATAAAATCGGTGGGCACCTACACCGGCCACCGCCAGGTCACCTGGCGCCCAGACAACGTCGCCTACATGCACTACGAGTGCGAGCTGGTGGCGGTGATCGGCAAGACCGCGCGCAACGTCAAGCGCGCCGACGCCCTGGACTACCTGGCCGGTTACACGGTGTGCAACGACTATGCGATCCGCGACTACCTCGAGAATTACTACCGCCCCAACCTTCGCGTGAAAAACCGCGACGCCACCACCCCGGTCGGCCCATGGATCGTCGACGTGGCCGATGTGCCCGACCCAGGCAACCTTAAGCTGCGCACCTGGATCAACGGCGAACTGCGCCAGGAAGGCAGCACGAAAGACATGATTTTCGATATCCCCTACCTCATCGAATACCTGTCCAGCTTCATGACTCTGCAACCGGGCGACATGATCGCCACCGGCACGCCCGAGGGCCTGGCCGATGTGGTGCCGGGGGATGAAGTGGTGGTGGAAGTCGAAGGCGTGGGCCGCCTGGTCAACCGTATTGTCAGTGAGACGGAGTTTTTCTCCGCGCGCAAAGAGGCTTGAGCACCATGATCAAACACTGGATCAACGGCCGGGAGGTCGAAAGCAAAGACACCTTTATCAACTACAACCCGGCCACCGGCGAGGCCATCGGCGAAGTGGCCAGCGGCGGCGCCGAAGAAGTCGCGCAAGCCGTGGCGGCGGCCAAGGCGGCGTTTCCCAAGTGGGCCAATACGCCAGCCAAGGAGCGCGCACGCTTGATGCGCAAACTGGGCGAGTTGATCGAACAGAACGTGCCCCACCTGGCCGAGCTGGAAACCCTGGACACCGGCCTGCCGATCCACCAGACCAAGAACGTGTTGATCCCGCGTGCCTCGCACAACTTCGATTTCTTCGCGGAAGTCTGCACGCGCATGGACGGCCACACCTACCCGGTGGACGACCAGATGCTCAACTACACCCTGTACCAGCCGGTAGGCGTGTGCGCGCTTGTGTCGCCGTGGAACGTGCCGTTCATGACCGCCACCTGGAAGACCGCGCCGTGCCTGGCGCTGGGCAATACGGCGGTGTTGAAGATGTCGGAGCTGTCGCCGCTGACCGCCAATGAACTGGGACGCCTGGCGGTGGAAGCCGGAATCCCCAACGGCGTGCTCAATGTGATCCAGGGCTACGGCGCCACCGCTGGCGATGCACTGGTGCGCCACCCCGACGTGCGGGCGATTTCCTTTACCGGCGGCACCGCCACCGGCAAGAAAATCATGCAGACCGCCGGCCTGAAAAAGTACTCCATGGAACTGGGCGGCAAGTCGCCGGTGCTGATTTTCGAAGACGCCGACCTGGAACGCGCGCTCGACGCTGCGTTGTTCACGATCTTTTCCCTCAACGGCGAGCGTTGCACCGCTGGCAGTCGGATCTTTATCCAGGAAAGCGTCTACCCGCAGTTTGTCGCCGAGTTCGCGGCGCGGGCCAAGCGCCTGATCGTGGGCGACCCTCAGGATCCCAAGACCCAGGTCGGCTCGATGATCACCCAGGCCCATTACGACAAGGTCACCGGCTATATCAAGATCGGCCTGGAGGAAGGCGCCACGCTGCTGGCCGGTGGCCTGGAGCGCCCGGCGAACTTGCCTGCGCACTTGAGCCGCGGCCAGTTTATCCAGCCGACGGTGTTTGCCGACGTGAACAACGGGATGCGCATCGCCCAGGAAGAAATCTTCGGGCCGGTGGTGTGCCTGATTCCGTTCAAGGATGAAGCCGAGGCCCTGCAACTGGCCAACGACACCGAATACGGGCTGGCCTCCTACATCTGGACCCAGGACATCGGCAAGGCCCACCGCCTGGCGCGCGGTATCGAAGCGGGCATGGTATTTATCAACAGCCAGAACGTGCGGGATTTGCGCCAGCCGTTCGGCGGGGTCAAAGGCTCGGGCACCGGGCGTGAAGGTGGCCAGTACAGCTTTGAAGTGTTTGCTGAGATCAAGAACGTGTGTATTTCCATGGGCAGTCATCATATTCCGCGCTGGGGCGTCTGAAGCCCGCATTGCCTGTAGGAGCGAGCTTGCTCGCGAAGCACCCACAGGCACCGCTGGCTAATTGAAGCGCTGCGTTATCGTTGACGTTGTTCGCGAGCGAGCTCGCTCCTACAAAAGAATAATATTCAGGAGAGTCATCATGGGCGAAGTGGTTCTGGCAGCGAAGATCTGCCACGTACCGTCGATGTACCTGTCGGAACTGCCCGGCAAGCATCACGGCTGTCGCGAAGCGGCGATTGCCGGGCACAAGGAAATCGGCCGGCGTGCCCGCGAACTGGGGGCCGACACTGCGGTGGTGTTCGACGTGCACTGGCTGGTCAACAGCGGTTATCACGTCAATTGCGGTGAACAGTTCCAGGGCACCTACACCAGCAACGAGCTGCCGCACTTCATCAAGAACATGGACTACGCCTACCCCGGCTGCCCCGAACTGGGCGAGCTGATCGCCGCCGAAGCCAACCTGGCCGGCGTGCGCAGCATGGCCCATAACATCCCGAGCCTGGAGCTGGAATACGGCACCCTGGTGCCCATGCGCTACATGCACATGGGCGTACCCGACGCAGAGAAATTCAAGGTGATTTCCATCGCCGCCTGGTGCGCCTGGCATCGCCTGGAGGACAGCTTCGCCTTCGGCGCCGCCGTGCGCCGGGCGATCGAAAAGAGCGACCGCAAGGTGCTGGTGCTCGCTTCCGGCTCGCTGTCCCATCGGTTCTCGGACGACCGCGAGGCTGAGGCGAATATCCACAACTGGACCCGCGAATTCGACAAGCAGGTGGACCTGCATGTCGTGGAAATGTGGAAGCAAGGTCGCTTCAAAGAGTTCTGCGCCATGCTGCCCGACTACGCCGAACACTGTTTTGGCGAAGGCAAGATGCACGACACCGCCATGCTCCTGGGCCTGCTGGGTGGGCCGGACTATGCCAAGCCGGCTGAGATCATCACGCCGCCGTTCGGCAGTTCGGGCACCGGCCAGATCAACGCGATTTTCCCGCTTTAACCCTGGGAGAGCCCCATGCCGCACTTTATCGCTGAGTACACCGACAACCTCGAACAGCAGGCCGATTTGCCCGGCCTGTTTGAAAAAGTCCACCGCGTGCTGGGCGACAGCGGCGTGTTTCCGTTGGGCGGCATTCGCAGTCGAGGCGTGCGCCTGGACACTTGGCGCATGGCCGACGGCAAGCACGACTATGCCTTTGTGCACATGACCCTCAAGGTTGGCCACGGCCGCGACCTGGCAACCCGCGAGGCCGTCGCCCAAGCAGTGTTCGCGGTGATTACCGAGCACTTCGCCGATCTGCAAGCGCAGCGGCTGTTGGCGCTGTCGTTCGAGATGATCGAGCTGCACCCGCAGCTCAACTTCAAGCAGAACAATGTGCACGCGTTCCTGAACAACCCGGCAAGCTGAAACGGCCCCGCCTCTCCCCTGTAGGAGCGAGCTTGCTCGCGAAAAACCTCCAGGCCCCGCGGATCCAAGCGCGCTGCGTTTTCGTTAACGTTTTTCGCGAGCAAGCTCGCTCCTACAACAACAAAAAGAACACCACCATGAGCACAGCCCATTCCACTGCAAGCCTGCAGCTTGCCGAGCACGACCGCACCCATCGTTTGGTGACTTGGCGCCTGATGCCCTTGTTGCTGGTGTGTTACCTGTTCGCCCATCTGGACCGCATCAACATCGGCTTTGCCAAGATGCAGATGAGCAGCGACCTGCACTTCAGCGACACCGTGTATGGCTTCGGCGCCGGCCTGTTCTTCATCGCCTACGCGCTGTTCGGCGTGCCCAGCAACATCGCCCTGGACCGCGTCGGGCCACGGCGCTGGATCGCCTGCCTGATGGTGGTGTGGGGCCTGCTCTCCACCGGCATGCTGTGGGTGGAGAGCGCGCGCGGGTTCTACGTGCTGCGCTTTTTGCTGGGGGTGGCCGAGGCCGGGTTTTTCCCGGGGATCCTGGTATTCCTCAACCGTTGGTACCCGGCACGCCGTCGCGCCCAGGTCACCGCCTTGTTTGCCATTGCGGTGCCCATGGCCGGGGTGTTGGGCGGGCCGATTTCCGGGGCGATCCTGGAGAACTTCCACGACGTCGGCAGCCTGCGCGGCTGGCAGTGGATGTTCCTGATCGAAGGTGCGCCCGTGGTGCTGCTGGGACTGGTGGTGCTCAAGTGGCTGCCGGACAGTTTCGAGTCGGTACACTGGCTGACTGCCGAGCAAAAACAGCAACTGCGCACCCAATTGAGCAACGAGGAACAGCGCAAGACCATCACCTCGTTCGGCGGCATCCTGCGAGACCCGCAGGTGTGGCTGCTGGTGGCCGTGTACTTTGCGGTGATGCTGGCGGTCAACACCCTGGCGTTCTGGATGCCCACCCTGATCCACGGCGCCGGCATCGGCCGTGACAGCCAGGTCGGCTTGCTCAGCGCCGTGCCGTACCTGGCCGGCTGTTTCTTCATGCTCGGCTGCGGGCGTTCGTCCGACCGTCACCGCGAGCGCCGCTGGCACCTGTGCGTGCCGTTGCTGATGGCGGCGCTCGGTATCGCCGTGGCGGGCCTGGCGCCCGGCAATGCGCTGCTGGTGATGAGCGGGCTGGTGGTTGCCGGCATGGGCGCCAGTGCCGCGCTGCCGATGTTCTGGCAACTGCCGCCGGCGTTTCTCTCCCACACCACCCAGGCGGCGGGCATCGCCATGATCAGCTCGTTCGGCAGCATCGCGGCGTTCCTCGCGCCGTACCTGATCGGCTGGATGCGCGACGCCACCCAGAGCGCCAGCCTGGCCCTGTACGTACTTGCCCTGTTTATCGCCCTGGGTGGCTTGCTGGTGCTGCGCACCCAGGCCGCCATCGTCAACCCACACTAGAGACCGTTGCCATGCTCGACTCCCAGCAAATCCTCGCGGCCGCCGCAAACCTGGACCGTGCCGAACGCAGCCGCGAACAGGTACGCCAGTTTTCCCTCGACTACCCCGGCATGACGATCGAGGATGCCTACGCCATCCAGCGTGAATGGGTCGCGCAAAAGATCAAGGCCGGGCGCACGCTCAAGGGCCACAAGATCGGCCTGACCTCACGGGCCATGCAGGTGTCGTCGAATATCACCGAACCCGATTACGGCGCCTTGCTCGACGACATGTTTTTCGAAGAAGGCAGCGACATCCCCTTCGAGCGTTTCATCGTGCCCCGGGTGGAAGTGGAACTGGCCTTCATCCTCGGCAAGCCGCTCAAGGGCCCCAACTGCACGGTGTTCGATGTACTCGACGCCACTGAATGGGTGATCCCGGCGCTGGAAATCATCGACGCCCGCATCCAGCAGGTCGACCCCCACACCAACGCGACCCGCAAGGTGTTCGACACCATCTCCGACAACGCCGCCAATGCCGGTGTGGTGCTCGGCGGCCGCGCCGTGCGCCCCACCGAGATCGACCTGCGCAAGGTGCCGGCGGTGCTGTATCGCAATGGCGTGATCGAGGAGTCCGGGGTGTCGGCGGCGGTGCTCAACCACCCGGCCAAAGGCGTGGCGTGGCTGGCCAACAAGCTGGCACCCTATGACGTCACCCTGATGCCCGGCCAGGTGATTCTCGGCGGCTCGTTTACCCGCCCGGTCGCGGCCCGCCCTGGCGATACCTTCCACGTCGACTACGACCTGCTCGGCTCGATTGCCTGCCGCTTCGTCTGAACCCAGGAGTGCTGTCATGGACATGCCTGTCAACCGCTTCAAGCAACGCCTGCACCACGGCGAGGTACAGATCGGCCTGTGGCTCGGTCTTGCCAACGCCTACTGCGCGGAACTGGCCGCCAACGCCGGTTTCGACTGGCTGCTGATCGACGGCGAACATGCGCCCAATCAACTGGGAGACATGCTCGCGCAATTACAGGCCATCGCGCCCTACCCCAGCCAGGCGTTGATTCGCCCGGTGATCGGCGACACGGCGCTGATCAAGCAGCTGCTGGATATCGGCGCGCAGACGCTGTTGGTGCCGATGGTGGAAAGCGCCGAACAGGCCCGGGAACTGGTGCGCGCCCTGCGCTACCCACCCCAGGGTATTCGCGGGGTCGGCAGCGCCCTGGCCCGCGCCTCGCGCTGGAACAGCATCGCTGATTACCTCGACCAGGCCGATGCGCAGATGTGCCTGCTGGTGCAGATTGAGAACGCCGAGGGCCTGGCCAATCTGGACGCTATTGCCGCCGTCGAAGGTGTGGACGGGGTGTTTATCGGCCCGGCAGATTTGAGCGCGTCCATGGGCCACCGTGGCAATCAGGGGCATCCCGAGGTACAAACCGCGATAGAGGACGCCATCGTGCGTATCGTCAAGGCGGGTAAGGCGGCAGGGATTCTCAGTGCGGATGAAAATCTCGCACGGCGCTATATCGCGTTGGGCGCAACGTTCGTGGCGGTGGGGGTGGACACCACGGTGTTGATGCGGGGGCTGCAAAGCCTGGCCGGGAAGTTCAAAGATATTCCACAGGCCACCACCACTGGCGCAGTGTATTGAGATCCCCTGTGGGAGCGGGCTTGCTCGCGAATGCGGTATATCCGTCAATGAATCTGCTGACTGACACTCCGCATTCGCGAGCAAGCCCGCTCCCACATTTTGATCTGTGGTGATTCAGCTGTTGGTTTATCGCTTGATGTTCTTCAAGTCATCCAGCAACCCTAACAGCATCTGGAATTTCTCTTCACCAAACTGATCCTGCAAACGCTGGTAGTTGGCCTCCATGCACTGGCTCATGGACTCGAAACTCGCCTTGCCCTTGTCCGCCAGGGTAATCAGCACGCGGCGCTGGTCCTGTTCGGCCTTGCGCCGGTGCACCATGCCAGCCGCTTCCATGCGCACCAACACGCCGGTCATGCTCGGCTTAAGGATGCAGGCCAGTTCCGCCAGTTGGTAGATCTCCAACTCACCATGCTGTTCAAGGATGCGGATGATGCGCCATTGCTGTTCGGTCAGGCCGTGTTCATTCAGGGAAGGACGGAAAAAACTCATCGCGGCCTCGCGCGCTTGCAGCAAGGCCAGGGTCAGGGATTGTCGAGGTGTGGACATAGGGCTCAGGGTCACGAAGTATTTAGTTAATAGTTTAACGAAACTCTAACATTCCCGGCCGGCGAGCGCGCTATAACTTATAGGTGCCCTCGCCCGTGGCGCGCTGAATCAAAAAACCGGGCACGCAGGATCAAGACTTCCAGCCCGCCAAGGGCCCTAATGGAGGCATCCGCTTTAGCGCCTTCCTTCACATTTTCAGGCTGCGCCATGATCAACATCGAAACCCCCACGTACTACACCGCCACCAAGAAATACAACCTCAGCTTCCCCACCCTGGAACAGGATATCGACGCAGACGTCGTGGTCATCGGCGGCGGCTTTTCCGGGATCAACACGGCCCTTGAGCTGGCGGAAAAAGGCATCACCAACATTGTGGTGCTCGAAGCGCGCTACCTGGGCTTTGGCGGCACGGGCCGCAACGGCGGGCAGATCATGGCGGGCATCGGCCATGACCTGGAGAAGATCAAGAAGGACGTGGGCGAAGACGGCCTGCGCCAGGTGTTCGAGATCAGCGACCTGGGCGCCGACATCATCAAGAACCGCATCGCCAAGTACAACATCGACGCCGACTTTTGCCACGGCTACGGCTACATGGGCTTCAACGCCCGCCAGGAAAAAACCCTGCGTGCCTGGGAGAAGGACTTCAAGTCGATCAACAGCCAGCACGAAATCCGCTTTCTCGGCGGCTCCGACGTGCAGCAGATCATCGGCTCCACCGCCTACACCAGCGCCCTGCTGCACATGGGCGGCGGGCATGTGCATTCACTGAACCTGCTGCTGGGCGAAGCCACCGCGCTGGTCAGCCATGGTGTGAAGATCTTCGAAAACAGCCCGGCCCTGGAAGTCAGCTATGGCGAGCGCATCACCGTGCGCACCGGTCGCGGTTCGGTACGCGCCAGCAAGTTGTTGTGGGCCTGTGACAGCTTCCTCAACAAGCTGGAGCCGGAACTGCACCGCTCGACCATCAACACCTACGCGTTCCAGATGATGACCGAGCCGTTGTCCGAGGAGTTGATCCAGCGTATCAGCCCGATCCGTGGGGCCTACAGCGATATCCGCCCGGTGATCGACTACTACCGCGTGACCAATGAAAACCGCCTGCTGTTCGGCGCCGCCACGCCGTTGGTGGAGCACATTCCCGGCGATCTGAAAGCCTGGAACCGCCAGCTGATGCTGAAGATTTTCCCCTACCTCAAGGACGTGAAAATCGACCTGGCCTGGGGCGGCCCGATGGCGTGCAGCCCGAACCTGTTCCCGCAGGTGGGCACCTTGCCGGGGCGCAGCAATGCGTTTTTCGTGCAGGGCTATTCCGGCTTTGGCGTCACCCCCAGCCACGTCATCTGCAAGGTGCTGGCCGAAGGCATGAGCGAGGGCTCGGCGCGCTATGACCTGGTCAGCTCGATCCCCCGCCCCACCATCATCGGCAAGGACGCGATTCGCCCCCTGCTGCTGACGGCGGGCAAATCCTGGCACCAACTTTCCGGTTACTGGAACGGTCGCCGCTAACCCCTGTAGGAGCGGGCTTGCCCGCGAAAAACGTCAACGATAACGCGGGCATATTGGTGAATCGCGGTGTCAGGACGTTCTTCGCGAGCAAGCTCGCTCCTACAAAAATCTCGTATTTATCAGGAGCATCTGCCATGACCCTTACCGCTATCAAACACAACGTCCAGCTGTCGGAACTCGACGCCTGGGGCACCGTGGCCGACCTCGGCTCGCAAATCCTCGAAGGCGAAGTACGCGCCTTCGGCAAGATGACCTTCGGCGCGCCCACCGATGCGGTCAGCAGTGCGTACTTCGGCACCACCCAGGGCAAGTTCCGCATGGTTTACCCGTTTGCCGAACAGGCCACGATAGTCACCGGCGAAGTGGTACTCACCGATGAATCCACCGGCCAGTCCACCCGCTACAAGGCCGGTGACAGCTGGTTCGTGACCAAGGGCACGCCTGTGCTGTGGGAAGTGGTCAGCGAGAGTTTCGTCAAACACTACTTCGCCGTCGTGTAAGGGAGGCGTTGCCATGTCGAATTCATCTGACTGGATCACCGTAGGCGCCCTGGCTGAGGGGTTTGCGCCTGAAGCGTTCATTCTGCCGAACCTGGCCGACCTGGCCGGCCAGACCTTCACCCTGCACTTTGCCAATGGCTGGCAGATCGAACACCGCTTCGAACAGGAGCGCCTGGCCTGGCACGCCGCCGATGGCCACTCCAGCGGCAGCGCCGCCTACCGCGCCAGCTCGATTCGCCCAGGCCTGTACCTGGTGGACTTTATCAAGCACGAGGCCGGGCAAAGCTGGTCGATCAGCCTGGTGCTGGACACACCAACTGCCTCCTTTACCGCCGTGATTGGCCGTATGCCAGAACCGGCAGAGACCCACGAAGGCCTGTACCACCGTGCCCTGGCCGGCAAACCGCTGACCTCGGTACAGGTCGACTTCCTCCACGGCAGCCTCGACCGGCCGTGGCAGGACGGCCTCTGCCTGCACGCCCCCACCGACGAGTTGGTCGGCCTGCGCAACCAGTATCGCTACAGCCCCAGCGAGGTCTACGAACACATCTACCTCAACCCGCGGTTCTACGCCTGGCAATGCCTTGAGGGCGTGGAGAAAGGCCTGTGCGACACCGACCGCTGCCATTACTACAAGATCGCCGAACAGCTGTACCTGTTCGTCTGGCAAGAGAAGATCGTGCCGACCCTCGGCCTGGTGCTGATCGACCTGCAACAGCACCGCAGCGACGGCAAGATCTTCGGCTATGCCGGGGCGTCTTTCGACGCGCTGTCGAACTTCCCGATCAGTTCCTATTGCCAGGTGCTCAACCACACGGAGTACCCCCGTGACTGAGCCGCGCACGGTGGTGATCACCGGGGCCGGCACCGGCATCGGCGCCGCCTGCGCACGGTTGTACGCACAGGAAGGCGCACGGCTGGTGCTGATCGGTCGGCGTCGCGAGCCGCTGGAACAGGTGGCGCAGGACACCGGCGGGCTGATCCTGGTGGGCGATGCCGCCTGCCCGGACACCTGGGACGGTTTCATCCAACAAATCCGCACCCACTTCGGGCGCCTCGATGTGCTGCTGGCCTGTGCCGGTGGCCATGGCCTGGGCAGCGCGACCCAGACCAGCCCAGCCACCTGGGAAGGCGCGCTGCGCAGCAACCTCGACAGTGCGTTCTACAGCGCTCGCGCCTGCCTGCCGCTGTTGCAGGAAAGCGCCGGGAACATGGTGCTGATTGGCTCCATCGCCTCATTGGCAGCAGGCCCTGAGGTGTGTGGCTACACCACCGCCAAGCATGCGCTGCTCGGGCTCAATCGCTCGCTGGCCCGTGACTATGGGCCCCATGGCGTGCGGGTGAACGCGGTGTGCCCAGGCTGGGTGCACACGCCGATGGCCGACGCCGAGATGCAGCCGTTGATGGAGGCGTACGGCGAGACCTTGCAGCAGGCCTATGCGCGTGTGTGTGCCGATGTACCGCTGCGGCGCGCCGCCCGTGCCGACGAGATCGCCAAGGTGTGCCGCTTCCTGGCCAGCGACGACGCCTCGATCATTACCGGGGCCACCTTGGTGGCGGACGGTGGCTCCAGCATCGTCGACGTGCCGACGCTGGCGTTTACGCGCCTGGAGCCTGCCCATGACGAATGACCTGGATTTCAGCGGCCAGCTCGTGCTGGTCACCGGCGGCGCCCAGGGCATTGGCCTGGGCATCGTCCAGGCCTTTGCCCAACGTGGTGCGCGGGTGGTGATTGCCGACCGTCTGCTTGAACAGGCTGAAGCCGTGGCTGCCGAATTGCGCGCGCAGGGCTATCAAGTGGAAGCCGTTGGCGTTGACCTGGCGGATGCCGAAGCGGTGTTTGCTTGCGTCCAAGGCTTGGCGCAACTGGATGTGCTGGTGCACAACGCCGGGTACTTTCCGCTGACCGCCTTTGCCGACATCACCCCAGCGATCCTGGAGCGTACTTTGGCGGTGAACCTGTCGGCGCTGTTCTGGCTGACCCAGGCGGCGTTGCCGAGGTTTCGCGCCCAAGGCCGGGGCTGCGTGCTGGTGACGTCTTCGGTTACCGGCAACCGTGTCGGTTATCCGGGGCTGAGCCACTATGCGGCGTCCAAGGCCGGGGCGAATGGGTTTATCCGCAATGCGGCGCTGGAGCTGGCGCCGTTGAATGTGCGGGTCAACGGCGTGGAGCCCGGCATGATCGCCACCCCGGCGATGGATAACCTGGGCGATGCGGCCGTGAATGACAGCATCGCCCGCCGTGTGCCGCTGGGACGCCCGGGCGCAGCGGCGGATATTGCCGGGGCGATGGTGTTTCTGGCTTCCGACCTGGCGGGCTATATCACCGGGCAGACGCTGGTGGTGGATGGTGGGTCTACCCTACCCGAAACCTGAAACCCGAACTAACTGTGGGGCTTGTCACAATGCCAGTCAGTTAAGCGCAATCCCCTGTGGGAGCTGGCTTTCCTGCGATGGCGGTGAGTCAGTCAACTAATCTGTAACTGCTACACCGCCATCGCAGCATAGGTATCTACACAACTCTGTAGCGCTCAACGCTAACCACGATGCGAAGCGAGCCGCTCTTGATCTTGCTCTTGATCTGCTTGTGATCTTGATCTTAAGCGCCCCATCAAACCACGCTGGCCGGAATTCGACAGGGATTTGGGGGGTAAACCGGCAGGGATGCCGGTTTAGCCGCCCCGCGCCATGGATGGCGCGTGGCGGCGGCCCCCCAAATCACTGGCGGATTACGGGCACACCGAGCCTAAGCGAGGTGCCGAGTGGTGGGCAAGAGCGTTTTGCTTACTTTTGCGCTTTTCAAAAGTGAGCCGCCGTCAGGGCGGAACCCTAAGCGGCCGTTACCGCAGCAATGGATATGTACCCAATCCAACTGTGTTGACTGCCAGACCGCCTTCGCGAGCAAGCCCGCTCCCACAGTTGGATTGTGGGGTGTCAGGTAGAAAAGTGTCGGCTGACAGGCCGTCTTCGCAGGCAAGCCAGCTCCAACATTAGATCTCATGCACATTGAAGAACCTGTTTACACCCCCACCGCCTGCAACCGGCTCGAACGAAAATCCTTGGGCGACACCTCGAACTGCTTCTTGAACGAGCGGCTGAAATGCGCCGAGTCGGTAAAGCCCCATTTGTAGGCAATCGAAGTAATCGACTCACTGCGCAGAAACGGGTTGGTCAAGTCATCCGCACTGCGCTTGAGCCGCGCGCGCTGGATATAGCGGCAGACGCTGTCGTCCTGTTCTTCAAACAAACGGTACAGGTGTCGCACCGAAATATTCAGGCGGTTGGCCAGGCCAATCGGGCTCAGGCCCGGCTGGCTCAGCGACTCATCAATAACCTTTTGCACATAACTGCGCAGGTTATTGCCCTGCAACGCGGCCACACCTTCGCGGCACTCATCGCCCTGCTCCAACGCCGAACCCAGCAGCGACACGAACGCCGCTTGCAGCGCTTCCACTTGCGTGGCGTCTTCGTCGATATCGTCCTTGCACAGTTGGTCCATCAGCACATGCAGCATGCGCCCACAGGCCTTGGTCGAGGAGACCTTGCCGAAGGCCCGTGCCTGACCGCCCAGGTGCTTGCACACCGCCGTGCGCGACAGGGACAGCGAGGCGTGTTCGATCAGGCCAAAGGGGGTGATTTCGATGGAGCCCACCGAGTCCATCAACAGCAATTCGCCGGGGGCCAGTTGCACGGTCTGGTCGTTCTGGGTGATTTGCGAATAGCCGCTGCGCTGGCTGACCAGGAAACATTCCTGGTCGTTGTCATGGTCGGCGTGGTGCGTCGGGCGCTTGATCAGCCCGGCATTGGTGCGCAGGATGGCCAGGCCACGCGACAGGTTGTGGATCTCGCCGATAAACAGCGAACGGTTGAAAGCCAGTTCGGTATCGAAGTGGCCGCACGCGGCGCGCAGTTCGCGGTTCCAGCTGTCGAGCCCGTCGGGTGCATGCTGTGGGATGCTCATGGGGTGTCTCCGCAGTGGCGTTATTCTTGTTGTTCTGGTGCAATAGTTAACATGTTATCTATATGCACGCAACAACAAACCTGTTTGCCCTTTGCAGAAGCACTAATGGTGCCAATCAGAGACCCGACAGTACCCGCCGCAACCCGGCCAGGGTTGCCAAGAGGTACCCGCGTTGCTCGGCGCTCACCGCAATGTAGCGCCGAAACGCCGGCATGCGGTTGACCACCTCGCTGCCACCCATATGCTCCAGGCGCACGCACCATTGCTGGTCGTGCAGCTCGATGCGCAGGCGCTTGAAATCCAGCGGCATCAACGCCTGGAACAACACGCTGTCAGCCTGTAAACGCGCCTGCAATTCACGGCCCAGTGCCTGGTTGCCAGCGCGGCGCCGCACATGAATGCCACTGCGACGGATCGCGCCGCCATGGTGCACCTCAAAGCGAGCGGTGCCACCCGCTGCAGCAGGAACGCGCAGGACACATTCGGTCAGCACCAGGTGCATCAACAGCTGCGACTCGGTGCGCTCGACAATCTCGAAGGCCACACCATCCACTTCAAGGGTGGCCAGGCCCAGATCACGCCGCAGATGCGCCAGGGTCACCCCCGGCCGGTACCCGCTGGGTGCGCGGTCGGCACGAAACAGCTCAAACAGTTTTTGCCGCAAGGTCGCTATAACTGGCATGGGCGTGCCCCGGTTCATGATTGAATTCCCTGGCCAACACCTCTTCCACGCAGGCGGGCTTGAAGGGGTTGACCTTCTGCACCACCAGGGTCCAGAACAGCGCGTAGGTGGCCGTCACACCGAGCATCACGCCAAACGGCACGTAGATGTCCGCCGGGTTCATGCCGGGCGGGGTGATAAACCACATGCCCAACAGGATGCCGATGCTGGAGACGATCTGCGGCAGCGGGAACCACGGCGAGCGATAGGCCCGAGGCAAGTCCGGACGCCGAATGCGCAGGATCACCACCGACAGCGTCACCAACAGGTAGGCAAAACTCCAGGCGCACACCGCCGCCAGCACCAGGTGCATGATGTTGTCAGTGTTGCCGCCCAGGTACAGCGCGTGCAGGCACGGAATCAACATGGCCACCAGGATGCACAACAGCGGCGTCTTGAAACGCGGGTGCAGGTAGGTGAACAGCTTGGGCAAGGCGCCATCCACCGCCATGCCGTAGAGAATGCGCGGCACGCCGGCCATCAAGGTATTGATGGTCGCAGCGCCAGCGAACAGAAAGCCGATGCCCAGCCACAACGGGCCGATCTGCCCCATCACCTGTTCGGCGAACCGGGGGATGGCCATGGGCGTGTCCAGCAAGTGCACACCGGAAGCCGCATCGAGCACCACGTTTTCCACCTGGCGCTTCATCGCCGCGCCATAGATGAACATGCACGTGGCCACGCCCATCAGCCCGAGCATCATCGCCCGTGGCATCACCTTGGCCGATTGGCGCAGGTCCGGCGCCAGCGGGGTGACGAACTCGCAGCCCACGAACATGAACATCGCCATGCCCACCAGCGACAGGACGGTGACCAGGTCGGTGCCCACCAGCGACTCACCGAACCAGCCATCCAACTGCACCGCCGGCGCGGCGATCAGGCCCAGTACACCAAACACCATCAGGGTGGTCCACATGCCGAAGGTCAGGATGATCTCCGCGCGGCCAAATGCGCTGACGCCAAAGGCATTCAGCACGCCGAACACCAGTACGAAACCGACGCCCAGCAGCCATGAGCCGCCGGCCGACTCTGCTAGAGTATTGAGGTGTTCGAAGTTCACCAAGGCCATGACCCCGGCGAGGATGGTTTCGGCCGTGCCGGCGAACACATGCACGATCAGATAGGCCGACAAGGTCCCGGTGATCGCAAAGAACCGGCCCATACCGCAGTTGATGTAGTCGTACACCGAACCGGTGGTGGGCAGTATCGAGGCAGCCTCGGCAAAGGTGGTGGCCTGGGCCAGCATCATCACCACGGCGATCAGCATCGCCAGGGCAAACGCGCTGCCACCGATGCCAAAACCCATGGTGGCGGTGAGAATTACCGGGCTGGCCATGATCAGGCCGATGGTGCTGGCCAACGCAGTGGGAAAACCTACCGTGCCCCGGTTGAGGTGTGCGGTGAGTCGGTCGTTGATCGACATGGAGGGGTCCTCGAAGCGGTTTTTTTTAATGTGTCGGCACTCTGCGCCCCACTCCCGTTGATCGTCTTGCCCCTGTCTGCCGCCGGTTTTGTTGCTGCCTGCCAGGGCGTGTGGCCTGGCGGCCAGAGTCAATTGCCTGGCACGCAGGGAAAAGACTTGGCCTCATACCGCTCGCCCTAATGCGCCCTCACTCTTAACCAAGATGGGGGCAATAACAATGGAGCACACACTGAAAAACCGCCGCCTGCGCCAGGCGGTCTGCCTGGGCGTGGCACTGCTGGTGGGCCAGGCGCAGGCCATCGAGTTATATGCCGACGCCGACACCCAGGTCACCGGCAACTTCCTCGCCGTGTACGGTATGTTCAACAGCCCGAAGAACTACGATGGGCGCAGCGGCGGCTCCACCTGGCGCGAGGCGTTCATCAAGTACGGCTTGAGCGTCGAACAAAGCCTGGGCCACCTGGGCGGCGTGTATGGCACGGCCAACCTGGTGAGTTCCGGTACCTGGGGCGATGGCGATGCGGCAGGGCTCACCAACGGCACCGAGCGCACCACCAAGTTTGACGAGGCCTTTGCGGGCTGGCGGTCTGGCGAGTTGTTACCGGCGCTGGGCAAGGATGGCCTGGACCTGTCGTTCGGTCGCCAGATCATCATGCTCGGCGACGGTTTTATCCTTAACGACGACGGCCCCAACCTGGGCAATGGCGTGGGCGACGGCGAGTTCAATCGCGGCGGCGCCTACTACATCGCCGCGCGCCATGCCTTCGATAAAACGGCGGTGATTCGCCTGGGCGGCAAGGACGGTGTGCACGGCAGCCTGATGTGGATCAAGTCCGACAACCGCGCCCAGGCCCTCACCGAAATGGCCGCCGGCACCCTGGAATACACTGCCGCGCCGGGCACCCTGGGGCTGACCTACATTCACGGCATCGACGTGGATGAGCGCTTCGCCACCGACCTGCAGCGCCAGCGCAAAGGCATGAACCTCTACAGCCTGCGCGGCGCCGGCAGTGCCGGTATCGACAACGCGCACTTCGCCTTCGAACTGGCGCGCCAAAGCCGTCGCGACGGCCAGGAAAATGCCGGCTACGCCGAAGCCGGCTACACCTTTGCCAACCTGCCGTGGTCACCGGACCTGACCTATCGTTATGCACGCTATTCAAAGAACTGGGACGGCATGTTCTCAGGCTTCAACCGTGGCTACGGCACCTGGGTGCAGGGCGAAGTGGCGGGCAACTATTCCGGCCCCTTCAACAGCAATACCGCCGTGCAGCACGTGGCGCTCAAGGTCAAGCCCTTGGAGAACGTCACCCTTGGGGCGCTGTTCTTCGACTACAACACCGTGAGTACCCGTGACCAGCCCAATCTGGATGGCCGCGAATTGGACCTGTATGCCGAATGGGCCGTCAACGAGCACCTGATCATCACGCCGCTGCTCGGCCTGTACAAACCGAATAAATCAGCCGACAACGGCGGCAACCAGGTCGGCGGCAACGGCACCAATGTCTACAGCCAACTGGTGGTCGCCGTGCCGTTCTAAACCGCCTCGGGCGCGCAAGGAGGCAGCGCCCGGACCTCGGCATACGCGCCCTGATGATAGAGCAGCGGCGCACGGCCAAAGTCATCAAAGGCCACCACCTTGCCGATCATGATCCAATGGTCGCCGCCGTCCACCTGCTGGTATTTCTCACAATGAAAACGCGCCGAGCAATCGGCGAACACCGGCGAGCCACCCTCCCCCGGCTCGTATTCGATCAGGGCGAAGCGGTCTTCACGGGGGCGCGCGAAATTGTTGGATAGATGCACCTGGTCCGCCGCCAACACATTCACGGCAAAGTGGCTGGCCTCCTCGAACACCGCATGGCTGTTGGAGCGTTTGTCGATGCTCCACAGCACCAGCGGCGGGTCAAGGGACACCGAGTTGAAACTGTTGGCCGTCACGCCCACCTTGCGCCCGGAAGCGGTGGCGGCGGTGACCACGGTCACGCCAGTGGCAAAGTTGCCCAAGGCGCGACGAAAGGCTCGTGGGTCGAATACGTCAGACATGCAAGACTCCTGGGTGGCCTCTATGGGCCGCCCTGATTGTTGTAGGGAAAACGCGGCTACACCATGCTCGGGTCGGGTTCCAGGCCCATCAGCTCACGGCCGAGGATCTGCGCGCACACGTCATAGTCGGTGTAGGCATGGGCGCCGGTCATGTGGGCATCGCGGAACAGGCGCTGCATTTCGTTGTGTTCGAACCAGGCATTGCCACCGGCGGCGGCGAACAGGCGGTCTACCGCTTCGATGCACATCTTGGTGGCGTAGGCCTGGTTGGTGCGCCAGAACGCCAGGGTTTCTCGCGCGGGGTAGCGGTGGGCAGCGCTGTGTTCGGCGTGGTCTTGCCAGGTTTTCTCCAAAAACGCCCGAGCGGCGGCCACCTGGTGGGTGGACTCGGCCAAGCGCATCAGCGCCGGGGTCGCTGCGCCAACGGCAGCACCGGTGTAGGCGCGCACACGGTTTTTGGTTTTTTCGCGGAACACCTCCAGCATGCGCTCGGCCACGCCGAGGCTGACGGTGGAAAAGCCACTGGCGAAATACGGCCGATACGGCGCGTAGAAAATCTGACTGTCTGGGTACAGACCAAAGCCTGCGGACTTGCCTTCCATCATGTCCTTGGCCTTCTGGATACGGTGCTCGGGCACCCAGGCGTTGTCGATGATCAGGGTCTTGGTGCCGCTGCCTTTCATGCCGGCTGCAAACCAGTCATCGCGGATCTGATAGTCACTGCGCGGCAGCACGGCAAAGCAGTAGTCCTGGGTGCCTTCGGCATTCTGGCGACGGCAGCCAACAATCGCCCATTCGCCATGGTCACAGCCGCTGCTCCAGCCCATCTCGCCACTGAAGTACACGCCGCCCTCGCCCTCGGTCACCCGGCCGAACGGCGCAATACTGCTGCTGGCCGTGGCATCCGGGTTGGCGCCCCAGATCTCCTCCTGCAACTGCGCCGAGAACAGCGCCAGTTGATGGCTGTGGGTGCACAACAAACTCATGGCCCAGGCGGTGCTGGCGCAACTGCCGGCGAGCAAGGCGATGCAATCGGCGAATTCGGGCAGCGACAGTTCCAGGCCGCCGAATGCCTTGGGCTGGAAGGCGCGGTGCAGGCCGATGCTTTTGAGCAGCGCGATATTCTCATCCGGCACTTGGCGCAGCTGTTCGGCACGGCTGGCGTTGGCGGCAATGGCAGGCAGAAGAGGCTTGAGGTCTTCGAGGAGCGGGTTTGGCTTTTTCATGGACGGCCCTGCTTATTATTGGAAGTCCGGCAGGCGCTCCAAATCGTGGAACGGCGCGGGATGCAGGGCCAGTATCGACCGGCTTGCGCCGGCACAACATGCACGTTCGGCAGGCAAGGTTGTACTTTTCACAGGCACGGCAGGCACAGGCATAAAACCTGGCAGGCACAGTCAAGCCGCGTACCTGCGCGTTGGTTAACCTCGAGTTTTCTTTTGTGAACTGCCAGGAACCTGCCATGAGCGATATCCCGCTGCTGCCTCACGTCGAAGCCTTTTTGCGTCGCCGTCATGGGCTATTCATCGACGGCGCCAGTGTGCGCAGCCACGCCGATGCACGCCTGAGCGTGACCAACCCCGCCACCGGCCAGGTGATCGCCGATGTGGCCGACGCAGACCTGGCGGATATCGACGCTGCGGTCGCTTGCGCCAACCGGGGTTTCCAGTTGTGGTCGCAGACCGCACCGGCCATTCGTGGCAACGTGCTGCTGAAACTGGCCGACCTGCTGGAGCACCACCGCGAAGAACTGGCGCAGATCGAAACCTGCCAGTCGGGCAAGATCATCCAGATTTCCCGCGCCTTTGAGGTCGACCAGGCCGCGCATTTCCTGCGTTACTACGCAGGTTGGGCCACCAAGCTCAGCGGCCAGACGCTCACGCCGTCGCTGCCTTCGTTCAATGGCGAGCGCTACACCGCCTTCACTTTGCGCGAACCGGTGGGCGTGGTGGTAGGCATTGTGCCGTGGAATTTCTCGACCATGATCGCCATCTGGAAGCTCGCCTCGGCGCTGGTAACCGGCTGCAGCATCATCATCAAGCCCAGCGAATTCACGCCGCTGACCCTGCTGCGCATCGCCGAACTGGCCATCGACGCCGGGTTGCCGGCGGGCGTACTCAACGTGCTGACCGGCGGCGGCCATGTCGGCAAGGGGCTGGTGGAACACCCCGGCACCCACAAGGTGTCGTTCACCGGCTCAGTGCCCACCGGTATTGCGGTGGGCCGCAGTGCCATGGGCGCCGGGCTGACCCGCGCGACCCTGGAACTGGGCGGCAAGAACGCCGCCGGTTTCCTGCGCGACATGGATGTAGACAAAGCGGTGGATGGCATCATCGAAGCGGGCTTCTTGCATTCTGGGCAAATCTGCGCGGCGGCCGAGCGTTTCTTCGTGCACCGCTCGCAGATCGACGCCGTGCTGGAAAAACTCAAGGCACGTCTCAGCCGCCTGACCATCGGCTCGCCCCTGGACGAACACACCGAATTCGGCCCAGTGACCCACCAGCAACACCAACACAAACTGCTCGGCTACTTCAACCAGGCCCGCGCCGAAAACAACACGATCATCCACGGCGGCCACCTCATCGACCGCCCCGGCTGCTACGTCGAACCCACCGTAATCCTCGCCAACCACCTGCACGACACCCTGCTCAACGAAGAGACCTTCGGCCCCATCGCCACCTTCCTGCCCTACGACGATGAAGACGAACTGCTGGCGATGATGAACCACGGGCCCTACGGCTTGAGCGCCAGCCTGTGGACCAATGACCTGGGCAAGGCCCTGCGCATGATCCCGGCCGTCAAGGCTGGCACCGTGTGGGTGAACATGCACACCTTGCTCGACCCGGCAGTGCCGTTTGGTGGCAGCCGGTCTTCGGGGCTGGGGCGGGAGTTTGGCAGTGCGTTTATTGAGGATTACACCGAGCTTAAGTCGGTGATGATTCGGTATTGAATAGCTGTAGGAGCGAGCTTGCTCGCGAAAAACGTCAACGATAACGCGTGCATCCTGAATAAAGACGGCGGCTATGGTTTTTTCGCGAGCAAGCTCGCTCCTACAAAAACCCTAACTGAACGGAACCACCGCCTCCGCCTCAATCTCAATCAACCACTGCGGCAACGATAACCCGCTGACGATAATCCACGAAGACGGTGGCGGGTTGTGCGCGAAGCGCTGGCGCAGAGCCTCGGCAATCGGCTCCTGCTGCTCTCGGGCAGATTCGACAATATACAAGCGCAGCATGATCACATGAGACAGATCACCGCCCACCGCGGCTAGCACCTTTTCGACATTGTCCAACGCCGTGGCCGTTTGTTCGGCAACCCCTGGGCCCACCGTACGCTCTTGAGCATCCACGCCCACCTGCCCCGACAGCATGATTCGCCGGCCCTCTGGCACTTCCATGGCCTGGCTGAAACCGTATTGCAGGGAGTTGAATACCGTCGTGGGATTAATAACCTTTCGTTGCATGACCAATCCTTGTTGTCAGTAGGAAAACAAGGCTAACCCAAAGAAACCGCTCAGGATGATGGTTCAACATCCAGCAACATGTTCGTGGGTCAAGCGCTGAACCTTGAGTGCCCGGTGGCCTGATGAAAACGCGCAAACCCACCAGGCAATCACATCCCCCCTGTAGGAGCGAGCTTGCTCGCGAAAACCCCACAGGCGCCGCGCTTACTCAGGAAGCGCGCGTTATCGTTGACGTTTTTCGCGAGCAAGCTCGCTCCTACATGGGTTATTCAGCGTACCCGCAATGGCGCGGTTGTCGGACCGCTCTTACACAACTTTCGGGTTGCGTCCGATGAACCTCGCCGCTAACCTTCGCGGGTCGCTGCAAAATCAGCGAATGGGTGTGGTAGCCCAGTTCTTTCATAGACCCCAAAAACGCTCAAGGGCGTTTTTTTATGCGGGCTGCTTTGTGGCGGCTGTGCATGGGAGGCTTCGGCCTGCCGGGTTTCTATGACCGGTCTACCACCCCGTGTACAGTCGCCTCCTTACTTCGTGTGGTAGCGAAATGGAGGTGCTCATTCATAGGAGCTTCGCCATGAAAAAAGTCACACCCAATCCCCCACCATCCCCCTCGGATGACAACCCGCAACTATCCCCCGATGTCATCTTCACCGTCCGCCCCGGACTCAGCACTGAAGCCGCCTTGAGCAATGCCAGCGAAATGCTGGAGTCCGCGACCGTCTGCGCCTACGACTGTGCCGAACAGCTTGACGGTCACGCCCGCAAGCAGGTGCTGGCGGTGGTGCAGATGATCGAGATTGCGCAGTTGCTGGTAGATCAAGCGCTGAACCGTGAGTGCCCGGTGGCCTGATGAAAACGCACAAACCCAACAGGCAATGACATTCCCTGTAGGAGCGAGCTTGCTCGCGAAAAATCCACAGGCGCCGCGCTTACTCAGGAAGCCCGCGTTATTGTTGACGTTTTTCGCGAGCAAGCTCGCTCCTACAGGGCATTATCGTGCCAGGCTACCAGGTGCCCATCGCCAGGCTGTGCGGTGAAAACTCAGCGAACTGCCAACGCAAGGCCAACGCTGCAGGGCGGCGGACCACATGTTCCACCGTCACCGTCCACAAGCGCTGCGCGCCTTCGAACTCAGCCACTTGTGGCCCACTGAGGATCAACGAAGTACGCCCGGCCACTTGCAGCACGTCGCCGGTCTCAAAATCAACAAACAACAACCCCGCCACCGGGTTGGCGTGCAGGTTGCCGAGGGTGTTGAAGAACAGGTTGCCGGCGAAATCCGGGATGGTCAGCACGTTGCCTTGCACCCGCACAAATCCCGTATTGCCGCCTCGATGGGAGACGTCCACCGAGCGTTCGCCGTGCAGGTCGACGTAGCTGGCGACGAAGAAGGTGTCGGCGTGGCGGATCAGTGCTTGAGCCGCGTCATCCAGGCGGTTGCTGCGCTCGGCCAGGTTGCCGGGTTTGCGCGCAATGCCGGCGACGGGGCGCAGTTGGATGTACTTGGGGCAGTTGCCGAAGGTGTGTACCACCTCGACCGCGAAGCCCTCATCCTCAAGCGTTCCGATGCGACCATTCATGCGGTTGCGGCGGCGGGTGTTGAGGTCGATGCCCAGCAGGCCAATGGCCGAGCCATCCGTTATTCCAGCCCAGGCGGGATCAGTTTTGGAAGGCAGGCTGTCGATCTGCAGCGTGTGCGGATCTGGTGAGTGCGCGAAGCCTGGTGCGCCCTCCAGCATCGTCGCCCAGGGGATGCCCTGTTCGTCCACCACACCCGCGATCAGGTACGGCAGTAGCGGGTAAAAATCGCGGTGCTGCTCAGGCAAATGATCACGAATGACCTTGGGCCCGATCATGGCCATGCGTTCAGAAACGCCGGCACTTTCCTGCATGTGCCGTTCGCCGACATGCCAAGGGGTTGCTTCAATCGAGTGCATGGCGCTCACCTCCGGTTAGAGACTGCAGATGCTGCGCCCACGTCGCGATGGAGAGAATGCCCACCCTGGGCAATCCACTATTACGCCAACTGAAACGCCGGATGCTCGCGCAACGCGCTGACGCAGTAGTCAACAAAACTGCGCACGCGCATCGACGCATGGCGGCCTTCGCGGTAGACCACATGCACCGGCTGCGGCGGCAACTCGAAGGCAGGCAACAGGCGCTGCAACTGGCCGCTCGCCAGGTGTTCGTGCAGCGGGTAACTCAAGGTTCGAATCACGCCCGCCCCCTGCACCGCCGCATTGATCGCGCCTTGGACAGTGGCGCAACTCAGCCGGGCGCGAGCCTTGAGGGTGTAATGCAGGAAATCCCAGTGCACCGGGTCGGCGCTGGCAATCAGATGATGCTGCTTGAGTTCAGCCGGATGCCGGGGTTCGCCCCGGGTCGCCAGGTAAGCGGGGCTGGCGCAAAGGACAGTGCCCACCTGCCCGACCTGCCGCGCAATCAGCGACGAGCTGGGCAATTCGCCGACCAGCACCGCCACGTCCAGCCCTTCTACGTGCAGGTTCGGGTAATAGTCGTGGTAATGCGCGATCACACGCACCGCCGGGTAGCGATCCGCATAGCCGGCCAACAGCGGCGCCATGACATAGCGGCTGAACAGTAACGGCAGGAATATCCGCAGGTCGCCCTGGGCCTGCACATGCAAACCGTTGGCCGAAGCCTCGGCCGCGTCCACCGCTGCCAGCAGGCGCACGCAGTCGGCAAGGTAAGCCTGGCCTGCGTCGCTCAAGCTGACGCCGCGGGTGCTGCGTTGCAGCAACACCACGCGCAGGCGTGCCTCAAGGCGTGCAACCGCTCTTACCAGCGTGGGACCTGAAACCTGTGCATGGCGTGCCGCCGACGCCAGGCTGGGTTGCCCGGCCAGCGCGGTAAACAGCTGCATATCGCGAAAACGCTCCATCAGGCGCGCCGCTTGGTCGCCGCGTTCAGGGCCGGGTCCTGCCCGAGGCGCTGGCTGAGGAAATCCACAAACGTATTGACCTTGGCCGGCACGCGGCCGTTTTGCTGGAACACCACGTGGATCGGCAGCGGCGCCGGTTCGAAATCCTCCAGCACCAGCTCCAGCTCACCCGCCGCCACCGCTGCCGCGACTTGATAAGACAGTACCCGCGTCATCCCCCAGCCCAGGCGGGCCAGGTTGATCGCGGCATTGTTGGCGGTGACCACCAGGCGTGGATCGATCGGTACCTTCAGCGGCTGGCCGGCGTCGATAAATGTCCACTCACTGACCAGTTGGCTGGACGATGACGTGACGAGCTTGGCCTCACGCAACTGCTCGGGGCGCTGGGGCCGCCCGTGTTGGTCAAGATAAGCCGGCGATGCGCACACCACCCGGCGTACTTCGCCGACCTTGATCGCTTGCTGTCCGGATTGGTGCAGGTGGCCGATACGCACCGCTACATCCACACCTTCGTCGGTCATATTGACCACCCTGTCGACCAGCAAGGCGTTGATACTCACCAACGGAAAACGGTCCAGATAATCCCCTAGAACCGGCGCCACATACAGCTCGCCAAACAGTACCGGTGCGGTCACCGTCAACTGACCGCCCGGAATGGAGTAACTGCCCGCCGCCGCTTCCTCGGCCTCATCCAGCTCGGCAAGGATGCGTCGGCAATCTTGCAGGTAACGCTGGCCGGCTTCGGTCAAGTGCAGGCTGCGGGTGGTGCGCGCCAGCAACTGAGTGCCGATGCGTTGTTCCATGGCGGCAATGGCCCGAGTCACGCTGGGCGGCGAGGTGTTCAGGCGGCGCGCGGCAGCCGCGAAGCCCTCCTCCTCGGCCACGGCCAGGAACACCTGCATTTCATGAAATCGGTCCATCGGCGCCCCTCAGTTGTTATTGCGATTGCAGCCCCACCGCCGTGCGCGGCATGCCAACGAAACCCGGCAGTGCTTCGATGCTGGCCAGCCAGGCGCGTACCTTAGGGTAGTCGGCCAGGGACACATTGCCTTCCGGCGCATGGGCCACGTAGGTGTAGAAGGCGATATCGGCAATGCTGGGCTGCTCACTGGCGAGGAAACGGCTGTGGTTCAGTTGCTGCTCCATCACGCTCAGCAAGGCATGGGCACGATTGATTGCGCTGACAGTGTCCACCTCGGCGCCAAACACCGTGGCCAAGCGCGCCGTGGCAGGCCCGGCATGCAGTGGGCCGGCGGCGGCCGAGAGCCAGCGTTGTACTCGCGCGTGGCCAGTCGGGTCGCTCGGCAGCCATTGGCCGTTGCCATAGGTGCTGGCCAGGTAAAGCAGGATGGCATTGGAGTCGGCCAGTACCGTGCCGCCGTCATCAATCACCGGCACCTGGCCGAAGCTGTTCAGGCGGGTGAGAAACTCAGGCGTTTTATGCGCACCTTGCTTGAGATCCACCAGGATAAATTCGCTCGTCAGCCCCAGCAGGGACAGCATCAGCTCGACCCGGTGGGAGTGGCCGGACAGGGGAAAACCATAGAGTTTGATCGCAGGCTGGGTCATGACAGGCTCCAAATGAGTGGGTATCGACGCCAGGGATGTTCTACCGCTGTCTTATTTGGCGGAATGACCAGGATTCACAATCCAGCATTTCATCCAGCGAAACAATACATCGTTGGCGTGGCAGCCAAGCCGGGCGCGAGCGTTTCATAAAAAAATTCAAACTATCGCCCTCCCCATCGTTCACACCTTCACGTGCAACGTTAAGTAGGAGGCAACATGCAGTACCGACAACTGGGTCATTCCGGCCTGCTGGTATCGGAAATCATCCTGGGCACCGTGCCCTTTGGCGGTCGCGCAGAATTTGAAAAATGCGGTGCGGTGGACGTGCCCCTGGCCAAGCGCATGTTCGATATGGCGTTCGACGCCGGGGTGAACATGGTCGACACCGCCGATCTCTATTCCCACGGCCTGGCCGAAGAAGTGGTGGGCAAGGCGCTGGGCGGCAAGCGCAACGACATTCTGCTGGCCACCAAGGGCCGCAGCCCGGTGGACGACAACCCCAACAACTCCGGCTCATCGCGCTACCACTTGATCCGCGCGTGCGAAGCCAGCCTCAAGCGCCTGGGCACCGACCACATCGACTTGTACCAACTGCACAACTGGGACGGTATGACGCCGATCGAAGAGACCCTGGAAGCCCTGCGCCTGTTGGTGGGTTCGGGCAAGATCCGCTACTTCGGCACCAGCAACTTCACCGCCTGGCAAATGATGAAAACCCTGGGCAAGGCTGAACTGCACGGCATGCTCAAGCCAATTACCCAACAGATCTACTACACCCCGGAATCCCGAGAGGCCGAGTACGAGTTGCTGCCGTTGGCCCTGGACCAGCAGATCGGCACGCTGGTGTGGGGGCCGATGGGCGAAGGCCTGCTGACCGGCACGACCCGACGCGGGCACAAGCCGCCGGCCAATACCCGCCAGGGCAGCGGTTGGCCGGAACCCTATGTCCACGATCAGGAACGTGCGCTGGACATTATCGAGACCCTCGCCGCCGTCGGTGATGAACACGGCGTCTCGGTCGCCCGCACCTGCCTGGCCTGGCTCAAGGATCGCCCCGGGATCACCTCGCTGATTGTCGGCGCCCGTACCGAAGCACACCTGCGCGACAACCTGGCGGCCACTGAACTGAAACTCACCGAAGCGCAGTCGGCGCGCATCGAAGCTGTCACTCGCCGTCAGCCGTTGTACCCCTACTGGCACCGCTTCACCGCCGGGATTGATCGTTTTGACCCCGCAGAGCAACCGTTCCTGGCCGAGCATCAAAAAACCCTGGATGCCCGCCAGGACAAATAACCCCCCCCTTGGAGCAGGCTTTTCTGTAGGAGCGAGCTTGCTCGCGAAAAAACCACAGGCACCGCGTTTATTCAGGAAGCACGCGTTATCGTTGACGTTTTTCGCGAGCAAGCTCGCTCCTACATTTTTGGGGTTGCCACCCGATGGCAATGCTGCCTATATTTCCGCCTGGCGCTCTCTACGCCACCTTCCGCGGAAAGGGCTGCGCCCAAGACATCCCAGCTCCACCCATTTCTACGACTCCCAACCTTGAAGCGGAAAAGGTTTGTGCAAGGAGCTCGTATGTCGCAACGCCCTTTAGCCTCCACTACCAATGGCCGCCTCAACCTTGAGCAGCAGCGCAAGCGCGCCAAGGAACTGTTGTCGCAGCTGAAAAGCCTAGACCCCAGCGCAACCTTGTCCCAGGCTCAATGGCAGGTAGCCAAACAGCTGGGCTTCGCCAGTTGGCCCAAGCTCAAGGCCCACGTCGACGCCCTCGACTTTGCCGCCCGCCACCCTGGTTTCGATGCCAGCGATGAATCCCGCACCACCCATTGGCGGTGTGGTAATGATATTGCCCACAGCCTGCAACTGGCCGGGTTCAAGGGACAGTTCCGGATGCTCACTGACCCGCTGTGCATGGGGCCAGTGCGTGAACTACCCAGCGAAGCGTTCCAAGCGATGCGCAGTACCTTTATCAGTCAGGCCTTTGCCATTGACTCCACTGAAGTTGCGCATCGCATCAACGATGAATACAACCAACTACAAGCCTTGAACAACGCCGATCCCAGTGTGCTGTGGTGCGAGGCGGACGCCTACGATCAATTGTTCCTGGTCCGCGCCCTGGCTGGCCTTGAGCAGGCGCCGCGCAAGCTGGAGCTGATTGAGGCAGACCGAATTCCCGGAGTCGAGCGATTTATCGGCATAGGCCAATTGGCCCCCGATGTGCTGGCCTGGCTCTGGCCGCAGCGGCGCTTGATCGACGACGACGCAGTGCAGTTGGCCAAACGGGTCTGGTCGGCTTACTGCGACAGCTCACCGCTCAACCTCGCGGAACTGGCCCATGGCAATCACCCTGCCCTGCCTTTTCTGGCACCGGCGTTACGGCGCCAGCTACAGGAGTTGCCGGGTATCGAGGACGGTTTGTCACTGACTGAACGTTTGTCCCTGAGGTATATCGCTGAGGCCGGGCCTGTGCCTTTCGGTCGGGTGTTTGCCGAGTTGATGGCCAAGCGCGAGCCACTGCCTTTCCTGGGCGATATGATGTTTCACGCGCTGCTGCGCCCATTGATTGATGGGACGGCGCCGCTGCTGATCGAGGCCGAAACGGACGTGGAGTGGCCGCGCCGCGTATTGGCGTTGACGCCACTGGCGCATCAGGTACTGGACGGCAATGCCTGCTGGCTGGAGCACGCCAGCCATGAGCGCTGGGTCGGTGGTGTGTGCCTGCGGCCACGGCAACCTCATTGGGCACTGGGCCTTGATGATCTGCCCGTCTGGCGTGACTGATGCTGCGCGATACGATCAGCGCTTGGGAAACAACCCCACGGCACATGCCACCACAGTCGGGTCGCCCTGGTAGACCGCCCGCGGGCTCATCGAAGGCTGGGGCGCTCGGCCGTCCACGGCGCGCAGCATGGGCCACTCAGCGGTCGGAGAACTGTGTGCCGGATCGACAATTTCCATGCAGCGACGCAGAGAGGTGAAGTCTGGCGACTGTGACAACGACAGGTGCAGGGTCTGGCTGACCGAGACCGACACTACCGAGCGCTGCGCACATTGCCCGTCATAGATCAGCGTGTGGCGGATCAACGGGTTGTCATGGCAGTACTTGAGCAGGTTGACCTGCCGCGAGTGCACCAGCGCAGTGTTGATGATCAGCAGGTCAAACGCCACAACGCCCGAGCGTGTCAGTGCCTGCAACTCGTCGAACGAACTCAACGGGGCGATGCGGTAATAGCCCAGCTGGTTGAGCATTTTCTCGATCTTGATCCGTTGCAAAAGCTCTGCATCGGCAATCAGAAGGCGTAACGCTTTATTGGACATAGGGTAAACCTGACAGTTGGGCATCCGCGTCGATCATTCAACGCTGAGCAAAGTAACCGTCAGGGGTGAACCCTGACTTTAAGGCGATTCTGAAACGGCAATCCGGGGCACACCGTACTTTTAAGAATCGCCTCAAAGCCTTCGCGCCACTCGCTACCTACCATGGGCTGCGTTCCCTTACCCGACCATGGAATTACCGTGTTCATGTTTCTACTCAGAATGGTGCTGCTGGCCTGCGGGTTGCTGGTGCTTGCGCCCCCGCCTGCCGATGCGGCGCTGAAGATCGAAGGCACCCGCCTGATCTATTTCGGCCAGGACAAGGCCGCCGGTATCAGCGTGGTCAACCAGGCCTCGCGGGAAGTGGTGGTGCAAACCTGGATCACCGGCGAGGACGAATCAGCCGACCGCACCGTGCCCTTTGCCGCCACCGAGCCATTGGTACAACTGGGCGCCGGGGAGCATCACAAGCTGCGCATCCTGTATGCCGGTGAGGGCTTGCCCAGCGATCGGGAATCGCTGTTCTGGCTCAATATCATGGAGATCCCGCTCAAGCCTGAAGACCCCAACAGCGTGCAGTTCGCGATCCGCCAGCGGCTCAAGCTGTTCTATCGGCCCCCCGCACTCCAGGGCGGCTCGGCCGAGGCGGTGCAGCAATTGGTATGGAGCAGCGACGGGCGCACGGTGACGGTCAACAACCCCAGCGCCTTCCACCTGTCGCTGGTCAACCTGCGAATCGACAGCCAGACGCTCAGCGATTACCTGCTGCTCAAGCCCCATGAACGCAAAACCCTGACCGCGCTCGACGCTGTGCCCAAGGGCGCCATTCTCAACTTCACCGAAATCACCGATATCGGTTTGCAAGCCCGTCATAGCACGGCGCTCAACTGATAAATCACGGGGTATTTATACCAATGTCACTGACCAAACGCTGTTTACCCCTACTGATATGGGCCTGCGCGGTCCTGCCCGCCACCAGCCACGCACTGGCCTGCCGCGAGGACGGCACCAACTCGATCATCACCCAGGAAGCGCTGGGCACGGCGCTGGCAGTCGCCGCCGACGCACCCAACGGCACCATCATTTGGGAATCCGGCCCGCGCTCGACCAATGTCATCTGCAAGGACGACTACCTCCACGGCCGTGAGGAAGTGTATTTCTATGTCAACCCGGCCAGCGTGAGTATCGGCACCGGGATCCGCGTGGGCATTCGCTATAACAACCAACCGATTACCCAAAGCACCGGTAAGGTCGGTACCGGTTTCTTCTCCGACCGAGGCTGCAATTTGTCCAACTGCGTGGGCTGGGACAAGGCGCGCTTCACCCTCAATTTCAGCGTGTTCATCGAGAAGTACGACCCCACGCCACCGAGCGGCCAGGCCAGCACCCTGACCTCTTACCGCGTGTTCCAACTGGACGGCGTGCGCGGGCTCAACTCACGACCCAACAGCAACTTCAATTATGTGGTCACTGGCATGAACGATATCCGCTTCGTGCCTTGCACTCCCGAACTGACCATCAGCCCCAGCGTGGTCAACTTCCCCACACCTTCGCGCAAAGCCTCGATCGGTGAAGTCGCCAGCAGCGCGAACTTCAGCCTGAACCTGCGCAAGGGCTGCGACACGCCCTATACCGTCAGCGCACGCTTCGCCACCACGCCGGGCGGCGGCAGTGTGAACAATGGCCTGCTGGTGCCGGACAACAACAGCTCAGTCGGCATCTCGCTGTCTCGCGCCGAGAGCCAGCAGCAACTGCCCTTCAATAACTGGTTCACGCTGCAGGAGCTGATGGGCCTGGGCCAGAGCCACGATGAATTCCGCGCCGACCTCAAGTGGCGCACCCTACCGATTCCCGGAGCGTTCGACGCTGCCGTAGTGGTGGATATGTACTACAAGTAGGTGATTTTTAAGGATCGTCTTATGCCACCGGCAGAGGCCCAGACGTAAAGTCTTCCGATGCGATTGAAAAGTTATCTGCTCCAGATCAACCCCGTCCTCTCCCGACCCGAAGCAGCCAGAAGGCTGCTTCGTATTTTTGCGAGCGTGCTGCTGGTAGGCATCCTCAGCGGGGTCTATACCTTTTTGCTGTCGACCTTCAACAACGACATCTCCCAGCGCCGCGGCTACATGAGCAGCGCCATTGCCGAAGCCCATACCTTTTTCACCAACCGCCAAGCCCTGCTCGAAAGCCTGAGCCTGTCGGCAGTGCGCAAGCAGTCCAGGGTCTATCCGTCCTCGGCCGAAGAACAACACCTGGAATTGGGCGACACATCGGGCAACCAGTGGAGCATCTGGCTGACCGCACGCATGCGCGACTACCTCAAGGCCACACAGCTGAACCTACTCTATGTAAACGCCGGCCCCAACCCGCAAGTGATGCGCCTTTACGACGCCACCGCGCAGGTATTGCCGATTTCCAAATGTATGCTCAACCGCCTCAAGGCTCTGCAGCACACCGACCCGGCCACGCTTAACGAACTTTGGCTGAGCGACAGGACTGAACAGCACTCGCACCTGTATATCTTCATCCGCCTGGACGAGCGTGATCGCGGCTCCGGCTGGCTCGGCCTGGAGATGGATAGCCGTGAAGTCTCATCGACACTCAGCGACCAGAGCGCCGGTGAGTTCATGATGCTCAATTCCCAGGGCATGCTGGTGTTCACCAACAGCACCGATACACAGTTGAGCCAGCAACACCTGAGGCCCGGCGAAGACAGTTTTTTCGGTTTTGTCGGCAGCGGCTGGCTGCCCGACCACCTGGTGATTCGCAAACACCTGAAGTCCTCTGAATGGCAGTTGATGTACTCCATCGACCTGCGTGCGGTGGTCACCGGCCTGTGGAAACAGCTGCTCGGTTCGCTGCTGTTCTGCCTGTTCAGCCTGACACTGATCTGGCTGGTGATGCGCCGCGTCGATCAGCGTTTCATCATTCCGTCGATCCATCGCATCCAGGCGTTGATCGAAAGCGAAGCCTTCGGCCGCGATGTGATCCAGACCGCGCCAGTGGCCCTTTGCGTGCTGCGCCGCACCGACGGCCGGGTGGTACTGGAAAACACCCTGGCCCAGCAATGGCTGGGTAACGGGCCGGAGCGCGAGGCGCTGCGCGCCGGCTGGATCGAACAAGCCTTTGCCAACGGACCTTCCGAGCGCAGTGACTACTTTGAAACCATCGACGGCCGTCACCTGTACCTGAGCAGTGCACCGACCCGCTACAAAGGCGAAGACGTGCTGTTTTGCGCCTTCAGTGACATCAGTGCGCGCAAGCAGGTCGAGGCGGCGCTGGAAGAGGCGCGGCAATCGGCGGACGCAGCCAACGCGGCAAAAACCCTGTTCCTGGCGACCATGAGCCATGAAATCCGTACACCGCTGTATGGCGTGCTCGGCACCCTGGAACTGCTGGCGCGCACGCAACTGGATGCACAACAAAAGGACTACCTGCAGGCGATCGAAGGCTCATCGTCGACCTTGCTGCAACTGATCTGCGATGTGCTGGACGTATCGAAGATCGAGGCCGGGCAGTTGGCACTGGAGATGGGCGAGTTCTCGCCGCTGGACCTTGTGCATGAAATCATCCAGGGCTACGCCGCAGCCGCCCACGCCAAGGGCCTGCAGCTGTATGCCTGCTTCGATCCCAAGCTGCCGGAACGCCTGATCGGCGACGTAACGCGCATCCGCCAGATTCTCAATAACCTGCTCAATAACGCGGTGAAATTTACCGACTATGGGCGCGTGGTAATGCGGGTCAAAGTGCTGGGCCGCGACGGGGAACGCTCCAGTCTGTTGTGGCAAGTCTCGGACACCGGCAAAGGTATCGCCCAGGAAGACCAGGCGATGATCTTCGAGCCGTTTTACCAGAGTGAAGGCAATACCAATGTGGTCGCCGGCACCGGCCTGGGCCTGCCTATCTGCCAGCGCCTGACGGAGTTGATGAACGGCAATATCCGCATGGTCAGCGAACTCGGCCTGGGCAGCAGTTTCAGCCTGATCCTACCGTTGGAAGAAGCATCTGTTCCACCGATGACACCGTTGCTGGCTGAGACCATTTACGTGGCCTCGCCGATCCCGGAACTGGCAAACGCGATCGCCGGCTGGTTGCGCCGCTGGGGCGCAAGGGCCCAGGCCGGCTTGCCGACGCTGGCGGACACGCATCTGCTGTTGCAAGTGCACCCCGGCAGCGTCGACCCGTTGCTGGTGCCCGAGTGGCCCGGGCCGGTGATTCACGTGAGCAGCAACGCCTGCCCCGGCGTAGAAGCCGACGCCGGCGCCTGGCACGTCAACCTCAACCACCTGGGGGCTATTCATCAGGCCGTGAGCCAGGCGCAAGGGCTATGGGTGGCCCGTGCCGATGAGCAAACGCACCGGCGGGATCTGAACAAACTCAACCTGCACCTGCTGGTGGCCGAGGACAACATCATCAACCAGCTGATTTTGCGTGATCAACTGGAAGAACTCGGCTGCACCGTGGAGCTGGCGGCCGACGGTCAGCAAGCGTTGCAGCTCCACACCGCCGGCAACTTCGACGTGGTGTTGACGGATGTGAACATGCCCCATATCAACGGCTATGAACTGGCGCGTGAACTGCGGCGCCAGGGCTGCACGTTGCCGATTATCGGGGCCACCGCCAACGCCATGCGCGGCGAGGCCGACCTGTGCCTGGCCGCCGGCATGAACCATTGCCTGGTCAAACCCTTTGCGTTGCGGGCTCTATTCAACTCCCTGGCGCCTTATGCACGGATCACCCATGAAGCCCCTTAGTATTCTGATTGTCGAGGACCATCCCCTGCAGCATATCTACCTGCAGAACTTGCTCAGCGAGTTGGGAGACTTCCTGCTCGAAACCGCCGAGGATGGCAAAGAAGCGCTGGAGCGCCTGCGCCAGCGGGACTTCGACCTGGTACTGACCGACCTGCTGATGCCCGGCATGGACGGCGTGCAGTTTATCCAGTGCCTGGCCAGCCTGCGCTGCAAGCCGGCGCTGGCAATCATGAGTGCGGCGTCGAGGCGCATGCTGATGGCGGCCAGCCTGGTGGCGAAAAACCTCGATGTGGAAGTGCTTGGCCTGATTTCCAAGCCCGTGAACGCCGAAGCCTTACGCACCCTGGTCAACCAACTCAGGAACAGGGTGCGCACGCCTACCCCCGAACTGCCCGAGCACATGGACATCGACCGTCACACGCTGGTGCAGGCCATGAGCAGCGGCCAGTTCCAGGCCTGGTTCCAGCCGAAAAAATCCCTGGCCAACGGCCGTATCGTCGCCGCCGAAGCCCTGGTGCGCTGGATGCACCCCGAACAAGGCGTGATGCTGCCTGCCGCGTTCCTGCCGGCAATCAAGGCGTTCGAACTGGAGGAGCGGCTGTTGTGGCTGGTGCTCAAGCAAACGATCCACGCCCAAGAACACTGGCGCCAGCGCGGCTATGAAATTCCGGTGTCGATCAACCTGCCGACCCACTTGCTCAACAGCCATGACCTGGCCGACCGTTTGCTGGAGTTCGTGCTGCACCACGATGGTATCCCGGGAATGATCTGCTTCGAGTTGATGGAATGTTCGGTGCCGCAGGACATCAGCAATTTCTACGCCGGCGCCTGCCGATTGCGGATCAAGGGGTTCGGTTTGTCCCAGGATGATTTCGGCAAGGGCTACAGCTCCTACCTCAATCTGGTGTCCACGCCATTTACCGAACTGAAGATCGACCAGGCACTGGTGCAGGGCAGCCACGACAACGAAGGCATCGCCCAGGCATTGGCGAGCATTATCGCGCTGGGCCGCAAGTTGGGTCTGACGGTGGTTGCCGAGGGCGTGGAGACCCCGCAGCAATTGGCGCTGCTGCGCAAAATCGACTGCAATCAGGTGCAGGGTTTCCTGATCTCTCACGCAGTGTCTTCGGACCAATTTCAGCAACTACTGAACAATGATGGCCCCGCGACATCTCACTAGCTGGCGGCCACGATCATAAGGAGTAAGCTCCATCCAGTGCCGATTTATCCTGCGCCTGCGGAAACCCCTGATGAAGCACAATAACGCGATTCTCGAAGCCTTTACCCGCAGCTCATTGCGTCTGAACAAAGGCTTGATGGTGTTGATGGGAGTCGCGTTGCTGCTGATGCTGACCAATTACTGGTCTCTGCACCGAGGCGTCGAAGTGCGCTACAGCGCAATGCGCTTTCACTTTGCGCGGCTGATGGAAAACCTCGCAGAACAGCAAACCTACCTCAAGAGCCTGACACACCCCGGCATCCAGGCCGAACTGCTGCGCGCCACCCACGTGCAGGTCAGCCTCAAAAGCCGCATGGTCGACAACCGCCGCACACTGTACGAAGGCCAGAAGTATTCGTTTTCGGTGCCATTCAGCGTCAAGTTCGATGAACAGCAGATCAGCACCGCCGCCAGGCCGCCGATTTTTGCCCTGGGTGCGCACTTGACCAGCTACTACAGCGCCTTCTGGTCCTCGTCGCCGTACGAGGCGCCGCAAACCTTTGTGCTCAATCGCCAGGCCGACTACGCCATCACCATTCCGTCCGTGGGCTATCAGCACCGGGAAAACCCCGAGGATACCGACAACCCGGTGGCCCGGGTCAACGCCGTGCAGCAAATCCTTGCACAGGCGCCGCAGCCACTGGAGCAGAATCGGGTGTATTGGCAGGCCGGCCCCGAACCCGAGCATTTACTGGCCTACATCGGCCTGCCACTCGACGCCCAGGGCCAGGCTGTGATCGGCACCCTGCTCGACGTGTCGCAGGTCGACGATGTACAGCGCGCGCTGAATCACTCGGCGTTTGATCGCTTTACCCTGATTGGCCCTGACGGCAACCGGTTGATTGGGCCAACCAACCAAGCGCAGCTCAGCGATGGTGTGCATTTCACGGCCGACGGCTTTGAATTCAAGGTCACCGAGGCCGGCGACCAGCCCTGGAGCGCGGTCTATGGCCTGAACTACTCGCACTTCTTTCACTCCGCATTGTGGCCGTTGAGCACCATGGCGTTGCTGCTGTTCAGCCTGATTACACTGGGTTGGGCTGGCAGCCGATGGTATCGACGCCAGGTGATCACCCCAGCACAACTGGCCCACGAACGCATCGCCGAAAGCGTGGCGTTCAGCCGCGTGATCATCGACACCGCACCTACTGGGTTATGCGTGGTGCGACGCAGCGATGGCAAGGTATTGATCGAAAACCAGCGCGCCCAGCAATGGCCGGGCACCTCACGCCTGGTGCAGGCCATGGCCGGTAAGCACGATGGCGCCGAGAGCGGTGAGACGCACTTGGAGATCGAGGGCCGGCACCTGCAGATCGGCTTTGTGTCGACCCGTTATCAGGCTCAAGACGTACGCCTGTATGCATTCAACGATATCACCCGGCACATCGAAGACGCCCAGGCCCTGGAAGAGGCACGTCATGCCGCCGATGCGGCCAGCGAGGCCAAGACGCTGTTCCTGGCAACCATGAGCCATGAGATCCGCACGCCGCTGTATGGCGTGCTCGGCACCCTCGAATTGCTCGGCCTGACCGACCTCGACCCGCACCAAAAAACCTACCTGCACACCATCCAGCGTTCGTCCGCCACACTGTTCCAACTGATCAGTGATGTGTTGGATGTCTCGAAGATCGAGTCCGGGCAAATGGCGATAGAAGCCGTGGATTTCTGTCCGCTGGACATGCTCGAAGATACCTTGCACACCTACGCCGCCTTCGCCCGGCGCAAGGGGTTGCAGCTTTACAGTTGCATCGACCCGCAGTTGCCGAACTGCCTGATGGGCGACCCGATGCGCATCCGCCAGGTCCTCAATAACCTGGTGAGCAACGCCATCAAGTTCACCGACTTTGGGTGCGTGGTGATTCGTGCCAGGGTGGTGGGCAGCGACGCCAATAATGTCGACCTGGAATGGCAAGTCACCGATTCCGGCGTGGGCATTGCCGAGGCGCAGCAGGCCAAGCTCTTCGATCTGTTCTACCAGGCACCGGACACCGCCAGCGAAGGCGGCACCGGGCTGGGCCTGCCGATCTGCCGATGGCTGGCGCAGATGATGGACGGCGAAATCCGCGTGGTCAGCGAGCCCGGACTGGGCAGCAGCTTTACCCTGAAAATGCGCTTGCCACTGTGTTGTGGCGCACTGACCAACCTGCCGCTGATCGAACCCAGCCCGACGCCGGTGTACGTGCAGGCACCGGTACGCGAACTGGCGCAGGCAATGAGTGACTGGCTCAACCGCTTGGGCATCACCGCCGCCCGGGCCGCGCCCCCCCAGGACAAAGACAGTCACCACGCGGTACTGGTAGATCTGTTACCTGGCGAGCCCCCCAAGCCATGGGCCGGCCAACGTGTGCTCTGCCTGCCCGGTGCGCACAGTCCGCCGCTGCACACGGCGCAAGGCTGGGTGGTGGATATGCACGACATACGCACCATCGCCGCCACCGTATCACTGGCGCAGCACGGCAGGCACGAGCAACCCACGGCGACCCGGCCACAAAGCGCCGGGCGGCTGGAGCTGCGCATCCTGGTGGCCGAGGACAACCCGGTCAACCAGGCGATCATCAAGGAGCAACTGGAGGCGCTCGGTTGCTCGGTGAGCCTGGCTGCCAACGGTGAACAGGCGTTGCAGTTATGGCAACCGGAGGCCTTCGACCTGGTGCTGACCGACGTGAATATGCCGTTGATGAATGGCTATGAACTGGCCAGGACCTTGCGTGAGCATGATCCACAGTTGCCGATTGTCGGCGTGACCGCCAATGCAATGCGCGAGGAAGGCGTACGTTGCCTGGCAGTGGGCATGAACGCCTGGATCGTCAAGCCCTTGAGCCTGCAGACCCTGCGCGACCAGTTGATCAAACTGTGCAAGATCAAGTCGCCGGTTGAGCCTGACGCCCAGGTATTCGACGACCGCGTGCAACTGTCGGACAAGATGCGCCCGCTGTTCATCAGCAGCGTGCAGCAGGATGTGCAGCGCATCGGCGTGGCACTGGTCCAGCGTGATGCCCGCGGCCTCGGCCAATTGCTGCACTCGATCGCTGGGGCCCTGGGCGCAGTGCAGGCGCTCAGCCTGGCCCAGGCCTGCATCGAACTGGAAAGCGCACTTAACCGGGGCAGCCTCGACACAACGCTTGAGCTCAAGGTGAAGACTGTGATGCAGCGTCTGTCGGCCGTTCTGGAGACTCTCCAGCCCGGGCACTCTTCACTCACTTGAACTGGCACTACGGACGGCCCTTTATGAAAAAATTCAACGTGGTAATCGCAGACGATCACCCGATCGTGTTGCTTGGCGTTCGCGAACTGGTAGAGCGTGACATACGTTTTCAAGTCGTCGGCGAGGCCGTGTGTTCGGCCGGCCTGATCGAGCTGTTGCAGCATCAAGGCGCTGACATCGTGATTACTGACTACAACATGCCAGGCGACTCGCCTTATGGCGATGGCCTGAAGCTGGTGGAGTACCTGAAACGACACTTCCCGCAGGTACAGATCCTGATCCTGACCATGATCTCCAACCACCTGATCCTCACCCGCCTGCAAGAGCTGGGCGTGGTCGGCATCATCCAGAAAAGCCAGTTGCATACCGAGATTCAACTGGCACTCAAGGCGATCGCCCAGGACAGCGACTATCGCAGCCTGGAGCCGCCAAAGACCTCGGTAATAGAGACCCTCACGGCAATTGACGAGCGCTTTACCAGTTTGTCGCCCAAAGAGTTCGAGATCCTGCGCCTGTTTATTTCCGGCATGAGCGTGAGTGACATTGCGCGCCGCCAGAACCGAAGTTCAAAGACCATCAGCGCACAAAAGATATCGGCCATGCGCAAACTTGAAGTCAGCAGCGACCAGGACCTACTTGCTTATTGCCTGGAACGTAACATCTTCAACTAACGCATAACTTGCAAGCCATTCCTGGACAATGGCTTTGCCCTTTATTTTCAAGCCTTTCACCGCTGCAACAGCACAAATAACCTGCCCACCCCAGCGCTTATAAGAATCGTCTTATTCGCTCCCGCCGCCTCGTCGCCTACTCTTTGCTCGCAGTTCAACAACAGCAAACTTTTCAACTAACACTTACGGACATCATCATGAAGAAGTTTTCCCTGGCTGTGATCGCCTCGGCCATTATCGCCGCTTCCGGCAGTGCATTTGCCGTGGATCCTGCTCCTACGCCAACCCTGGGCGGCAGCGGCAAAATCACCTTCACCGGCGTGATCAACAACGACGCGTGCTCGGTGGACGGCGCCAACTCCGACCGCACCATTTCGGTGGACATGGGCAACGTTTCGATCAAGGACATGGGCACCGCGGAAAACCCAACCGCAGGTCGTGTGACCGCCAAAGACTTCAACCTGAACGTCAACTGCAATCAGGGCACCAAGGTCGCCATGATCTTTGACGCCAACAACGGCGGTTCGGGCCTGGTCACCGGCAAAAAAGTACTGGCCCTGAACCCGGGTTCGGCCACTGCACAAAACGTCGGTATTGCCCTGCTCGACAGCAAGGGCGGTCTGATTGACCTCAGCTCGCCAAGCACCGCACGTATTGAAAGCACCATGCACGGTGCTGGCACTGAAGGCGGCGACGCCACCCTGAGCTTCGCGGCCGCCTACGTCACTACCGCAGCGGCGGGTTCGTCGACCGCCGGTCGCGGTGACGCCACCCTGCCGTTCATCCTGCAATACGAATAATTCGGCGCCCCGGGCACCGAACGCGCGAGGCCTTGCGGCCTCGCCATTGTCTTCTGATTACACCGGATAACCGTCATGCCGCCTCGTTCTATCGCCGCATGTCTGGGGCTGCTGGGCTTGCTCATGGCTACCCAGGCCGCCGCCAGCATTTCATTGAATGCCACCCGTATCGTGTTTGACGGTGACCACAAGGAAGCCAACATTACCGTGCGTAATGGTAACCAGGATGTATTGATTCAATCCTGGGTCGACATGAACGACGCCAGCGCCAGCCGCGCGCCGTTTGCCGTCACCCCGCCACTGGCACGGGTATTCGCCAAGGAACAACAACTGCTGCGCATTCTGTATGAAGGCACCGGCATGCCCACGGACCGCGAGTCGGTGGTGTGGCTCAATGTGCAGGAAATCCCCAAGGCCAGCGAGGCCGAGAACACCTTGCAGTTGGCCATCCGCCAACGCATCAAGATTTTCTACCGCCCTGCCGGTCTTACCGGCAGCGCGCTGCAAGCCCCTGCGCAGCTTGAATGGACGCTGGCCAAACACGGCAGCCAAACCCTGTTGCAGGTGAAAAACCCGACGTTGTACCACGTGTCCATGGCCGACATCAAAGTGCAGGCGGTCTTGGCCAGCGACTCCACCATGATTGCGCCCGGCGAGCAAAAACAGTTTGCGCTCAGTGCTCCAGTTGCCAGTGGGCCGGTGCAGTTGTCGTTTTCCAGCATCAATGACTACGGCGCGCAGAATCACTACAGCACGCCACTGACCAGCGGCACTGCGCTACCGGCGCATGCGACTGAATCGCGCCTCAACCCCTAAGCACTTTCGCTAACCCACAGGCTCACTTCGCGTGCGTGTTTGCGTGCCCGGCTGTCCGTCAATCAGGGATGTCATAGGTCTTCGCATGTCTTTTCTTTCCAGCAACAGGCCCGCACGTGGCGTACTGAAGTTGAAGACGCTGTCGCTGGCGATTACTGCCAGCTTGCCCAGCCTGGCCATGGCCGATGACGCTGCGCAAACCTTCAACACCACCTTCCTGCAAGGCTCGCAGTCGCCGGTGGACCTGCAGCAATTGCTCTCGGCCAACAGCGTGCTGCCGGGCAATTACCGCGTCGATTTGTACAGCAACGAAGTGCTGGTGGGCCGGCGTGATATCGACTTCAAGCGCAACCCTAAAAACGGCCGCGTCGAAGCCTGCCTGACCCTCGACCTGCTCAAGCAACTGGGTATCGACCTGCACCGATTGCAGGCCGAGGGCAAACTTGACCCGCAGCAGCCGCAGGACTGCTACGCCCTTGCCGACATGATCGAAGACGCCAGCGTGCGCTACGACAGCAGCCGTCTGCGCCTGCTCGCGAGTATTCCGCAGGTAGCGATGCAGCGCGGCCTGCGCGGGTATGTCGACCCACAGTTGTGGGACGACGGTGTGTCCGCCGCCTTCATCAACTACCAGCTCAACAGCAGCCGCACCGCCGGCGACTACAAGACCCGCATCGCCAATAACCTGGGCCTGCGCAACGGCATCAACCTGGGGGCCTGGCGCCTGCGCAACGAGTCGAACCTGAGCGGCGGCACCGATCGCTCGAACACCTTTACCAGCAACCGCACTTACTTGCAGCATGACGTCACCGCGATCAAGGGCCAGTTCAGCGCCGGTGAGATTTTCTCCGACACCGACCTGTTCGACAGCGTGCGCTATCGCGGGGTCAAGCTCGCCTCGGATGATGGCATGCGCGCCGACAGCGAGCGCGGCTATGCACCCGTAATCCGTGGAGTGGCGCAGACCAACGCGACGGTGGAAATCCGCCAGAACGACTACATCCTCTATACCGCCAACGTCGCGCCGGGGCCATTCGAGATCAACGATATCTACCCCAGCGGCTCCAACGGTGACCTGCAAATCACCGTGATCGAAGCCGACGGTACGCGGCGGGTGACGATGCAGGCTTTCTCCAGCCTGCCGATCATGGTGCGCGAAGGCCAGGTGAAATACAGCGTCTCGGCGGGCACGTTCAAAAGCAATGCCGATGGCCTGGCCTCCCCGCGCTTTCTCAGCGGTACGCTGGCCTATGGCTTGACCAGCAACCTCAGTGGGATTGTCGGTGTGCAAGCCAGTGAGGACTACAGCGCGCTGTCGATCGGCGCCGGCAGGAACACTGCCTTCGGTGCGTTCTCCCTGGATACCACCCACTCGTCCAGCAAGGCTCAGGGGCGTACGTCCCAGGGCAGCAGCGTGCGCGCCTTGTACGCCAAGACCTTTGCCGGCACCGATACCAACTTCACCCTGGCCGCCTACCGTTACTCTACCGAGGGCTATCGCACCCTCACCGACCATGTGGAAGACAGCAGCGAAGACCTGCGCGTACGCACCGGTCACTCGAAAACCCGCACCGACCTGACCATCAACCAGAGCCTCGGGCGCAACAGCGAATTTGGCAGCCTGTATGTGAACGCCAGCGACCAACGCTACTGGAATCGCGGCGGTTCCCAGAGCTTTTCCGCGGGCTACACCGGCAACTGGGGCGATCTGAGCTACAACCTTGGCGTGACGCGCACCAAGCAGATCGTCACCTGGGGCGAGCCGAGCAGCGACACGCAGGTGAACCTGTCGGTGTCTTTCCCGCTGGGCAGTCAGGCCCGCGCGCCACGGGCGTTTGTCACCACCAGCCACCAACGCGGTGACACCACCACCCAAGCGGGCATCAATGGCTACGTGGCCGACACCAGCGACACTTTCTATTCGGTGCAGGCCGGCCACAGTGACACCAGCGGCGACTCAGGCTCGGTGAACATCAACAGTCGCACCGCCGTGGCAGACGTCAGCCTCGGTTACAGCCAGGGCCAGGGCTACAACTCACAAAACTTCAACCTCGCAGGCTCCGTGGTGGCTCATGCGGGTGGCGTCAACCTGGGGCAGACGGTCAGCGAGACCTTCGCCCTGGCCGAAATACCAGGCGTCTCTGGGGCCAAGATCAGCAGCTACAGCGGGGTGGAAACCGGTTACAACGGCTATGCGGTGGTGCCCACTGCGCAACCCTACCGGGTCAACTGGATCAGCCTGGACACTCGCGATCTGGGTGGCGACGTGGAAATCACCAACGCCACCCAGCAACTGGTGCCGCGCCGCGGCGCCATCGTGGTGGCGCATTACAGTGGCACTACCGGACGGCGGGTGTTGTTTGAGTTGTTTGATGCACAGCATCAACCGCTGTCGTTTGGTGCCTCACTGGAAGACGCCAATGGCAAGCAGTTGGCGATTGCAGATCCCAATGGTAATGCCCTGGCGCTGGTGGAAGAGGATCAGGGCACGCTGATCATCAAGTGGGGTGAGCAGCATTGTCGTGCCGCCTATACATTGCCACCGCAGAACAAGGCGCTGAACTACGAGCGCCAGGCACTGGTGTGTACGCCTTGATTGTGCGGGTGATTGCGCTACTGTGCTGGCCACGCGCCTACCCTCTGCGAGATTTGCCCATGCGTAACCTATTCCTTGCCAGTGCCTGCCTGTTGACCACCGCCCTGGCAGGCTGCCAGCAAACACCCCCGGCCAACGACCAACTCGATGCAGTGCTCTGGACCCAGACGTCCATCGAACACGAGCTGATCTACCGCCAGCTCTTCGCCAACGCTACCCGCCAACTCGATATAGCGCTGGCCGACCCCAACTGGGACGCACTGCCTTTGCCTGCGCGCAAGCTGACCGGTCTGCCGCCGGGGGTGATCGTGGATATCGACGAGACCCTGTTGGACAACGTGCCGCTCAACGCTCGCGACATCATCAACAATCAGGTCTATTCCTACGATCGCTGGAATACCTGGGTCGAGCAGGCCAAGGCTCAGGCGCTGCCGGGTTCCGTGGCGTTCCTGCAAGCGGCCAGGCAAAAAGGGATCAAGGTGTATTACCTCACCAACCGTGAACACAGCCAGGTCGCGGCCACCGCTGAAAACCTGCGTTTGCGCGGCTTTCCGATTGAGAGCGACGCACAGATCCTGGCGGCCAGCACCCCCACCGGCCACTGCGAAAGCGCGGGCTACGGCAAGCAGTGCCGCCGCCAGTGGGTCGCCAGCCATGCCCGCGTGCTGTTGATGGCCGGAGACTCGCTGGGAGATTTCGTGCAAGCCGAACACAACACCCTGGATGCGCAGCGCAAGGCCGTCGAACCCTATGTGAACTGGCTAGGCCAGCGTTGGTTTCTGCTGCCCAACCCGAGCTACGGCAACTGGTATAGCGCGCCGTATGGTGACGATGAGAGCTTGCCGTTTGCGCACAAACGCAGGCTCAAGCAGGGGGCGTTGCTGTTGCAGGAATAGGGTGAAGCCCTGCCATGATGATCGTTCCCACGCAGAGCGTACTCACACCGCCCTGGCCGCAATCGCCTCCACCTCCACCAACGCCCCCGGCAACGGCAGCGCCACTACTTGCAACGCGGTGCGCGCCGGTTTGTTCGGCTGTTCGGGCGTGCCAAAGAACTGGGTATAACCGCGCTGCAACCCGGCAAAATCCAGTTTGCCATCGGTCTCTTCGGCGCCGACCAAAAACACCCGTAACTGCACGATGTCGCCCAGGTCCAGGTCTTGTTGACGCAGGATCTGACGCAGTTTGTTGAACACTGAAACGCTCTGCACTTCAGTGTCGCCATACACCCCAGGTACCTTCGGGTCGGCGGGGTCCGGTAGCGTGCCGCTGACAAACACCAGGCTGGCCGAGGCCGGCACGGTGACGGTTTGCGAGATGGGGAATTCGCCGACGCTGGTGCGTTGGATGCTGTCGCTCATGGTGAGGCTCCTCAGGATGCGGCCAACGCCGCGAGTTGGTGTTGTTGGGTGATGCGCTCGGCCAGTTGTGCGACCACATGGCGCGCCGAGTTGGCTGCCGATTCCTGCCAGATGCCTACGCCGCTTTGCACCAGGCCGTCGCCGGCGAAGTACACCCGGCCATGGGGCTGTTCAAGCAAGGCGTGGGCCTGGGCGGGGAAGTGTTCGCGTTGCAACCACGGGCCTTCGCTGTAGGGGATCTGCTCCCAGGAAACCGCCAGTGGATGGCGCAAATGCCTGGCATAACCTGGATGCAACAGCTCCACGGCTTGCCGGGAAGCAGCGTACTGCTGATCGAGGGGTTGGGCGCCAAACACGTCGGCACCTTCGCCGGTCACGTAACCGGCCACCAGCACGCCTTCGCGGGTGTTGAGGTCGTTGCTGGGGTACCACAGCAGGCGCGCCGGATGCTCGATCCACGACAAGCCGCCGTAGGTACGGTAGTCGGTCTCCCAAAAGCGCGGGGATTGCCAGGCCACCTTGGTCGCCTGGTCGCTGCGGGTGCTGAGCAAGGCCGCCTTGACCGGCGCGCTGAAGTCGGTATCGAGCTTGGCCAGCAGGGGCAGCGGCACGGTGGAGACCAAAAAGTCGCCACGCACCACCTGATCACGGCCACTGCGCTGGTCGTGGTAGGTCACCGCCACGCCGTCCTCCAACTGGCGGATCTGCCGCACCTGGGCGCCCAGTTGCACCTGCTCTTGCACGCGTCGGTAGAAGGCCTCGGTGATACGGTCCATGCCGCCCACCGGCTGGAACATGGTGGCCGAAAATTCCGGGAACTCGGTGTGCAGTAAAGCCCCCCACAGTTCCGGGTTCAGCAAGCGCTCCAACGTCAACGGGCTGCGGCGGGCGGGCAAGGCGCCAGGGTGAGCGGCGGATTCAAGGTGCCCCGAACGCAGGGTGCCCTCAAAGGCCAGCTCCTGGGACAGGTCACCATAGACCTGCAAAAAAGCCAGCAGGCGCGTGCGCTCTTCGCCACTCAGTACATCGTCAAGAGCATCGCGTTGCACCGCCTTGGCCAACAAGCCGGATAAATGCCCACGCGTATCGTTGAGCGCCTGGCCGACACTGAACGCCGCCTGGCTCAGGTCCGGTCGCACCTGGGCACCATGACTGCTGTTGACCAGCACTTCCAACGGCACGCCAAGCTCACTGCAATAGTCGAGGATCGTGCGGTGCTGGCTGGGAATGCGTGCCGGCCCGGCGTTGAAATACTGGCCTGGGTCAAACCCCACCGTCTGCGAGCGACCGTCCTTATAGTCCAGGCGGTCGCCGTTACGCAGGGTCCAGGTGCGGCCACCCACGCGCTCACGGGCCTCCAGCACCTGCACGCTGAAGCCCGCGCGCGTCAACTCCAGCGCAGTGACCAACCCGGCAATCCCGGCGCCCAGCACCAGTACACGGGTACCCTGCCCCAGGCCGTCCTTGAGTTTCAGCGGTTGCGGTCGGCGGTGTGACGATGGGCCCAGCCCCAACACCGCCAGTGCATCCTTGACCGCTTTCTCACCGCCCACCGCTGCGATACTCGACAGCGCTTCACGTCGTGTCAGTCCCATGTCTGTGCCTCCTTAATCCGGCAGCCCGGGCGGGTTGATCAGCGACTGGTCGACCCGTTCCACATCCAGGCCCCAACGTTGCAGCACCTGTGCGTATTGCCCCCCGGCAATCGCGCCTTGCAGGGCGGTGTGAATCGGTTTGACCAGGCCGTTGTCCTTGCGCGTGGTCACCGCGATATCCGCCTGCAGCGGCCAGCCACCGTTGACGGTGCCGACGCGTTTGATGCCCCCAGTGATCGCCGCCGAATAGGCATACACCGAGTTCGGCCCGAACAGTGCGTCACTGCGTCCCGATTGCACCGCCAGTTGCGCCGCAGCCTGGTCGTCGAAGTACTGCAACAGCGCAGGTTTGAGGCCGGCTTTCTCATTGGCCTCGTTCCAGGCCAGCAGGACTTTTTCCTGATTGGTGCCAGAGCCGACAATGATTTTCAGCCCGGCAATGTCCGCCGCCTGCTTGATCTCAGTGATCGTGCTGGTGCTCTTGACGTAAAACCCGAGCACATCCTGGCGGTAGGTGGCGAAGTCGAAACGCTTTTTGCGCGCCTCGGTCACGGTGACGTTGCTGATCACCGCGTCGTATTTGCCCGAGCTGACGCCCAGGGGCCAGTCTTCCCAGCTGGTCTGAACCACATTGAGTTGCAGGCCAAGGCTGTCGGCCACCAATTGGGCGGTGTCGGCCTCGCTGCCGATGGTGGTCTTGTCGTCACTGGCCAGCAGCGCCAGCGGTGGCCCGGCTACGCCTGACACGGCCACGGTGAACTTGCCCGGCTGGGCGAACTTGAAGCCCGGCGGGATCTGCGCGATGGCGGCTTCATTGCGTGGCGCATGGATGCGCGGGCGGTCGGGGCTGAGGTCCACCGGTTGCACGGCGAATGCGCTGTGGGCCGTGGCCCCGGCAATTGCCAACAGGGCGACACGGGCAGTAGTGATAAACATGGGCAGTCACTCCTTGAACTAAAGCACTTTGCCGAGAAAGGCCTGGGTGCGGGGATGTCGGGGTTGGCGAAAAACCTGTTCAGGCGGGCCTTCTTCGATCAGTTGACCGTCGCAGAGGAACACCACGTGGTCGGCCACTTCGCGGGCAAAGCCGATCTCATGGGTGACGATCACCAGGGTCACGCCCAGTTGGGTCAAGCCCTTGATCACGTCCAGCACCTCGCCCACCAGTTCCGGGTCGAGGGCTGAGGTGGGCTCGTCGAACAGCAGCACTTTGGGGTCGAGCGCCAAGGCCCGGGCGATGGCGACGCGTTGCTGTTGGCCACCGGAGAGCTGGCGCGGGTAGGCGTCGGCCTTATCCGCCAGGCCGACCTTGGCGAGTAATTCATCGGACTTGTCACGGGCCTCCGCCCGGCCCCAGCGCTTGTGCGCCAGGGGCGCTTCGGCGATGTTTTCCCAGGCGGTGAGGTGGGGAAACAGGTTGAAGTTCTGGAACACGAAGCCCACGTCGATGCGGCGCTTGAGGATCTCGCGTTCGGTGAGTTCAAACAGCAGGTCGCCTTTGCGCCGATAACCGACGTATTCACCGTCGATGGTGATATGCCCGCTGTCGATCTTCTCCAAGTGGTTGATGGTGCGCAGCAAGGTGGACTTGCCCGAGCCGGACGGCCCGAGGATCACCGTGACCTTGCCAGGGTCAATGCTCAGGTCGATGTGATCGAGTACCTGCTGGTTGCCAAAGCGCTTGCCCACGCCCTGGATTTGAATGCGCCCGGCGCGTGCTTCAGGCATGGGCCTTCTCCTTGAACCAGCGGCGCACGCGCTGCAGCGGCGTGGGTGGCAGCACCCGCGCGGTGCCCCGGGCGAAGTGGCGCTCGACGTAGTACTGGGCGCTGGTGAGCGCGGTGGTGATGATCAGGTACCAGACCGTGGCGACGATGAGCAACGGGATCACCGCCTGGGTGCGGTTGTAGATGACCTGCACGGTGTAGAACAGCTCGGGCAAGGCCAGCACGTAGACAATCGAGGTGCCCTTGACCAGGCCGATGATTTCGTTGAACCCCGACGGCAAGATCGAGCGCAGCGCCTGGGGCAAAATGATCCGGAAGATGCGTCGAGAGGCCGGCAACCCCAAGGCCGCCGCGGCTTCATGCTGGCCGGCATCCACGCCGATCAGCCCACCGCGAATGATCTCCGCCGCGTAGGCCGCCTGCATCAGGCTCAAGCCCAGGACGGCCACGGTAAATTGGCTGAGCACATCCACCGTCGACCACTCGACGAACACCAGGTCGGTGAACGGCACGCCTAGCACGATGTGGTCGTACAGGTAGGCAAAGTTGTAGAGGATGATCAGCACCAGCAGGGCCGGCATCGAGCGGAAGAACCAGATATAGCCCCAGGCCAACGCCGCCAGCAACGGCGAACCCGACAGCCGCGCCAGGGCCAGCGCGGTGCCCAGCAGGATGCTGAACACTGTGCTCAGCAGCGTCAGCAGCAACGTCTGGCCCAGCCCGCGCAGCACCGAGGGCGAAAAAAACCACTGGCCGAACACCCCCCATTCCCAGCGCGGGTTGGTGGCCAGGGAGTGCACAATGCCGAGTAATACCAGCGCGGCGAAAATCGACCCGGCCCAGCGCCAGGGGTGCCGGGCCGGCACCACGCGCAACGCCTTGATCGGCGTGGCGGCACGGCGCTTGCGCAGCGGTTGGGCGCTGACTTCATCCAGCAGGTCATAGGGTTTGGCAACAATGGGCATGTTCTTTTCCTCGCAGGCCTCAGAAGGCGTAAGTCAGCCGGGTGTAGTAATACCCGCCGGTAAAACCGTAGGGCGAATAGGTGCCGTAGCTGGCGACCATGGTGCTGCTCGGCACCCCTTGTTTCTTGGGATAGAGGTCGAACAGGTTCTTGGCGCCGATGGCGATGTTCAGGTCTTTGGTAAGGCTGTAACCAAGGTCGAGGTCGGTGATCCAGCGGGCGTTGTAGACCCGGTCCAGGTCACGATTGGCCGATGAGTTCACTTCCTTGTACGAGCCGTAGCGGGTCAGGGCCAGGTTGAGATTGAAGCGTTCGATGCGCCAGTCACCGCCCAGGATCAGCTTGGTGTTGGGTTGCACGCCGGTGATCAGGTTGCGTGCCTGGCGGTCCATCAGGTCGTAGGAGGTGCCGAGGATGTCGGTGGATGCCCTGTAGTTGAGGATTTTGGTCTGGTTCCAGTTGAACGCGGCGGTCCACTTCAGCGCGCCGAACGCGCCCAGGTCCTGGTTGTAGCTGCTGACCAGATCCAGGCCTTTGGTGCGAGTGTCGGCGCCGTTGATAAAGTACTGGCCCCCAGAGGTGGAGTTGATACCGTTGTTCTGCAAGACCTGGGTGACTTGCGGGCCCAGCAAGGTGCCGGTAAGGGTGATGCGGTCACGCAGGTTGATCACGTAGGCATCGGCGGTGAAGCTCAGGCGGTCGGTAGGTGTGAGCGTGAAACCGAGGCTGAAGTTGGTAGAGCGCTCGGGCTTGAGCTCCTGCGCGCCTAGTGCCTGGGCCGCCGCCGAACCCACCGGCAGCACGCCATAGTTGATCGACTGATACACCCCATCGACGACGCCATAGGTGGTGGAGCGCGCACTGAACAGACTGTTGGCCAGGGACGGCGCACGAAAGCCATTGCTCACCGTGGCGCGCACCGCGAACTGCGGGGTGAAGTCGTAGCGGGTGGTCAGCTTGCCGCTGCGGGTGGCACCCACGCCCTCGTTGTAATGCTCATAACGCACCGCTGTGCCGACGTACCAGTTAGGCAAGGGGTTGAACCCCACGTCCACATAACCGGCCAGGCTGTTGCGCGAGGCGCTGCTTTCTTCGTCCGGTGAAATACCATTGGTGACCTGCGCCCCGGACGATGCGCAGTTACCTGGCGCCACGCAGTAACCGCCATTGGCATAGGACGCGTAATCGCCGGCTTGCACCTCGTAGGTGTCGCGCCGATGTTCGAAGCCGTAGGACAGGTCCAAGGGTTTTTGCAGTCCGATGTCGAAGCCACGCTTGAAGTCCAGGTTGGTGGTCAGCTCGGTGGAAATCCAGGTGCCGGAGGTGAAGCTGTTCGGCGTGGCTTGGCCCAGGGAAGGGTTCTGGTTGTGGGTGGTGCCCTGCTCCGCTTCGTTGCGCCCGTAGGTGGTAGACAAGTCCCAGTCCCACTCACCCACAGTGCCCTTGCCACCGAACGCCGCCTGGAAGTCGTCCTCGTCGATGTACCAGATGGGGGTGTACCCGGCCGGGTAACCGTTGGGCCCGCTAGTGATGGTGTTGGTGATGGTCGGCAGGCGGAAGTTCTGCCCCTGCTCGGCCTTGCGTCGCGAGTAGGTGGTGAAGGAGTAGAGGCTGAGGCTGTCGTCGATCGGCAACTCGGCGTTGTAGCCCAGGGTCAGCAGGTTGGTCTTGGGTGTGCCGTAGCCGCCATAGGTGGACTTGCCCGCCAGGCCATAGGCTTGCTCATAGGTGTAGCCGTTGGCGCTGGCCTTGTTGTCATCGTTCTGGCTGCGCGCATCCAGGGCCAGTTGCACGATGCCGCCGTTGCCGATTTCGAAGCCCTTGTTGAGGCTTTGCTGCACGGTCTGTTTCTTGCCGTCGTAGCCAAGGCCGGCGTTGGTCACCGAGGTACCGCGGGTGTCGGCCTTGAGGATCACGTTGATCACCCCGGCGATGGCGTCGGACCCATATTGGGCAGCCGCGCCATCGCGCAGCACTTCGACATGGTCGATGGCGCTGATGGGTATCAGGTCCAGGTCAGCCGGCGCCGCGCCGGTGTTGATGCCGTTGATATTCAAGGTGGCACTGGTGTGGCGGCGCTTGCCGTTGACCAGCACCAACACTTCGGCGGCGCTCAAGCCCCGCAGGTTCGGTGCCCGGGCAATGCCGCTGGCGTCCCAACCGGTTTTTTCCGGCAGGGTCAGCGACGGGATCACCGCGCTCAACGCCTCCATCAACCCGGGCTTGCCGGTGTTTTGCAATTGCCGGGCGCTGACCACGTCAATCGGCACCGGGCTGCTGGTGACCGTGCGCTGCTCGGCGCCACGGTTGCCGGTCACAACGACCGTAGACAAAGTGCTGTCTTCCTGGGCCTGTGAAGCTGCGGCGAACAGCGACAGGGTCAGGGCAGCAGTAGGTTGCAGAATGTGCTTCATATCCATTCCCAGCTTTTTCCAAATCGCAAAGTCGAGCAGGCACGCGCCGGGCGCGGCGGAGCCGATGTTCAAAGGGGCGATACGGCGTGGGCTAGGTGTGGGGTAAGCGAGGGGTTTGAAGTGGCAACATACGTTGAGCTCCCGTCCAACGACTCTGCGGCGGCGGGAGGATTACCCGGTCAGGCGCGCAGAATCTGAATCACGCTGGGTACCATCCGAGGTCAGGGGTAGGCTGTTGGGATCAAACATAACGGAATGGATTTTAAAAATATAATGCTATTTGGGCATAAGCTAATATTCTCTACTTTCATTATTTTTAAAAATAATTATTCATAAAAATGATTTTTCATATGAGCGCGCAAAACGCTCAAAATGTAGGAGGGGGCGTACTACCGATGACAGTGGACCAGCCAAAATGCATTTACTGACACGCCCCCCCCCGCAACGGTAACTACGATGCGAAGCGAGCCGCTCTTGATCTGCTCTTGATCTTGATCTCAGGCGCCCCGTTAAACCACGCTGGCCGAACGCAGGCTTGAATTCGTGGCTAACCCGGCAGGACGCCGGGTTAGCCGCCCCGCGCCATGGATGGCGCGTGGCGGCGGCCCACGGATTCAAGACTGTGTTCGGGCACACCGAGCCTAAGCGAGGTGCCGAGTGGTGGGGCAAGAGCGTTTTGCTTACTTTTGCGCTTCTCAAAAGTGAGCCGCCGTCAGGGCGGAACCCCAAGTGGCCGTTACCGCAGCAATGGATTGTGGGGTGTCAGGTAGAGAAGTGTCGGCTGATAGGCCGCCATCGCAGGCAAGCCAGCTCCCACAATTGGATTGTGGGGGGTCAGGTAGGGAAGTGCCGGCTGGCACGCCGTCATCGCAGGCAAGCCAGCTCCCACAATTGGATTGTGGGGGGTCAGGTAGGGAAGTGCCGGCTGGCACGCCGTCATCGCAGGCAAGCCAGCTCCCACAGTTTGATTGCGGGGTGTCAGGTTGATAGGCGTCGGCTAGTAGGCCGCCATCGCAGGCAAGCCAGCTCCCACATTTTTGATTGCGGGGTATCAGGCCACCATCGGGAGCGAGACCCCTCCCACATTGGTACTCGGTACAGCCCGGATCACTGAGCCGGTCGCAACAGCTGCATCTGCTGGCGATAATCATCCGTCACCTGCCGCGCCTGACTGCTACTGGTAATCACCCTCGGCGTAATCAGCACAATCAGCTCCGTGCGGTCCTTGGACTTGCCGGTATTGCCAAACAACCAGCGCAACCCCGGAATCATCCCCAGGTACGGCACGGCGCTGACACTCTCAGTGTTGTCCTGCTTGATCAACCCACCGAGCAACACTGTCTGCCCACTCTGCACCGCCACCTGGGTCGACACCGAACGCGTGGAGATGCGTGGGTTCACCGGCGTCTCACTGCTCCCCGTCGGGTTCTGGGCATCACTGACCTGTTGCTGGATATCCATGTACACCAGCCCGCCCGGATTGATGCGCGGCACCACATCCAGAATCACCCCCGTCTGCACATATTCGACGCTGCTCAAGGTGGTGTCGGCGTCGCCGGTATTGACGGTGGTCTGGCTGATGGGAATGTTGTCCCCCACCTGGATCTGCGCCGGCTGGTTGTTCATCACCACCAGCGATGGCGCCGACAGCACCTGGGTGCGCCCGTTGGTTTCCAGGGCGTGCAGGGCCACTTGCAGGTTGGAACTGACGAAGGAATAGAACAAGGAGTCTGCCGCGCCCAGCCCTGCCCCGCCACCGCCCAGGGCGCCTTGGCTGCCGGAGGCGTTGGCCACCGTGGTGCTGGTGGAATTACCGGCCAGGCGGCCCAGGTACCACTGCACGCCCAGGTCCAGTTCGCCGGTGAGCTTGACCTCCAGGATGCGAGTTTCGATCTGCACTTGCAGCGGTGGGTTGTCGAGGCGTTTGATCGCCGCTTCGATCTCTTTCCATTGCGCCGGGCGGGTGCGCACCAGCAGTTGGTTGCTGCTCTTTTGCGCGGTGATGCGCGTGCCGGCTTCGAGGTCGCTCGTGGGCGATGCCGGGGTGTTTTCGGCAGGCTCGGCTTCAGGCTCTTCGGCTGCGGGCACGGGCGCGTTGGCCTGCAAACCGGCACTGGTGGACGAGGACAAGGTGGTGGTACGCAAGCCCGGCGCGACCTTCGCCGGGGCGTCATCCTTGATCGCGCCATTACCGTAGATCTGCCGCAGGTACTTGGCCAGATCAGCGGCCTTCATATTGCGCACGTCGTACACATACATCTGCGGCTCGTTGCCGCCGCCCTCGTCGATGGTGCGGATCCAGTCGCCCACTTCGCTGAGGTACTGGGGCTGGGAAGAAATCGCCACCACCGAGTTGGTGCGCTCCACCGGCAAGAACCGCAGCATGCCGGCCAGGGGTGTGCCACTGTCCGCGCCGAACATGGCTTGCAGCTCGGGCATCAGCTCGGCCACCGAGGCGCGTTGCAGGCCGAACACCGCCACCGACATGCCCTTGAGCCAGTCCACATCGAAGGTGTCGATGGTGTCCTGGTAGTTGGCCAGTTCTTCAGGCGTGCCGGCCAGGCTCAGGACATTGCGTGCCGGGTCCACCAACAAAAAAGCGTTTTCACGGGCGAAGGGTTTGAGCAGTTTCTGCATCTCGGTGGCCGAGATATAGCGCAGTGAAAACAGACGTGCCGAGAGGCCGCTGGCCGGTTGCTCCACGCGCATCTGCGGCACCAACTTGCCCGCCACTGCCTGGTTGGCCGGCAGGATCACATAGCGGTTGCCCTGTTTGATCATGGCGTTGTCGGTCCAGGACAGCAGGGTTTCGAGAATCGACAGCGCCTGCTGTTTGTCCACGGGTTTGGAAGTGGAGAAGCTGACAGTACCTTTCACGCCCTCGGCGATGCTGTAGTTCTCGTGCAGCAGGTCGCCCATCACGCTGTTGATCACGGCCTCGATGGGCTGGCCGGCGAAGTTGAACACGATGTCGCCGCCCTGCTCCGGCACGTTTACAGGCGCCTTGGGCTGCCGCACGAACGCTTGATTGCCGCGAATCAACTGGCGCTGCGGCGGGGCCTGGGTGGCAGGTGGGGGGCTTTCGACCACAGGCGACTGAAGCGGCGGGCGTTGTGCGCCGGTGCCCTGCAGGGCCTCGTGCAGCAGGTCGTCGTCCGGGTCGAGGGTGTCGGGCAAAGAGCCACAGCCGCCTAGGGAGACGGCGGTAGCCAGGCAAAACAGCGAAGTGCGCATATCGATCAAGGGAGAGACTCGCGGGGATGTGAGATCAGGGGTAGCCGCTTACCGTAGAGGCTCAGGGTTTGGGTGCGCCCGCCCAAGGCAAAACGGGCGTATTGCGGGGTCAGGTGTTCCAGGCGCCAGCCGTTGGGCAACGCCTGGCCCAAGCGCACCGTGAGCGTCGGGCCACCGGCTTGCTTGAGCATGGCCATTTGCAGGTTGCCGGTGATCATGATGCCGCTGAGGGTCAGGTTGGCCAGGCTTGCCACCTGGGTTTTACCCACCTCCCGGTCTGGGCGGCGATCCGGGCTGAACAGCGGCTCTTGCCAGATGCCGGCAAGGTCTTGCAACGCCGGCGTGGGAGCGGCCTGCAGCTGGAACGAGGGTGGCGCGTGCACCGGCGCATCGGGTAACCACCGCGGGGCATCGCCGATGCTGCTGAGGATCATCGCCATCAACAGCCCCAAGAGCCCGGCCACGCCGAGCCAGCCCCATTCAAGAGGACGCAAGGGGCCGATCATGGTGCCACCCGCGCCGGTTGCAGGTAGCCGCGCACCAGCAGTTGCACCGCCAGCTTGCCTGCCCCGCCATTGGCCGGCGCCTGTTTGTCGCGACGAATATGCAACTCATCGACGAACAAAAAAGGCGGCTGATATTCCAGCCCATGCAGGATTGCGGTCAGCGGTTCGATGGCGCAATTGAGCGTGAGGCTGACCTTGACCTGACGATAGGGCTCGCTGTCGTCCTGTTCGGGCGTGATCGGCTTGCGCTGGGTGAGGTTGCAGCCGCCGCCGAGGTTGCCGTGGCTGTTGATCAGGTCGGCAAGACGCTGCATCAGGTCGGCGGCGACCACGTCCGGGTCGTCCCCCGGCAACAGGCTGGCGCTGCTGGCCGGGTCTTGCTGTGCTTGCGCCAGCTGTTCGCGCAAGGCATCGCCCTGGCGTATGACGCTGGCATAGCGCTGCTGCTGTTCACGCAACTGTTCGGCCTGTTCGCCCATGGCCCGCAGTGGCCCGGCGAACCAGCTGTCGATCAACAGCCAATAGGCCGCGCCGAGCACCAAAGCCAGGGTCAACAAGGCGGCGCCGCGGCGTTCACGGGGTGTGAGGGGTCGGCGCATCGGCGGCCTCCTGGCGTAAGTGGGCACGCAAGGCAAACTGGTCTTTGCCGGTGCGTGCGTCGGGTTGGATCACCCCCTCGAACTGTGCGTTGTCCAAGCGCTGGCAGCCTTTGATGCGGCTGATCAGGCCACTGGCCTTGGCGCTCTGGCCGGAGAAACTCACCTCGCCGTCCTTGACGTCCAATTGGTCGAGCCAGGTATCGGCGGGCAGGCAACGGGTCAAGTCATTCAGCAGCGCGGCCAGGGGCGGTTGCGCCCGTTTACGCTGGGACAGGTACTGCGCCGCACCACGGGTGTTGAGCAGTTGCTGGCGCAGGGCGTGCACCTGGGCGACCTCGGCTTTTTGCTGTTGGACAGTGGCGTGCATGTTGTCGAGTACGCGCTGGCGGTCGTTGAGCCACAGCAGCATCGCCGCGATCAGCAACGCGCCACACAACCACGGCAGGCTGCGCTGCAATTGCTTGCCGGCAGAACGCGAGCGCGAGCGCAACGGCGCGGGCAGCAGATCAATGCCCAGGCCCGCTACATCCACGCGGTGCGGGTACAGGCCGAGGGCGGCGCAGTCGGTGAGGATTTGGTCCAGGCGCTCGCGCAGGATCGCCACCACCCTCACCTCAAGATGGCTAGGCGTGCGCCGCTCCTGACGGGCGACGAAGTAGAGCTGCTCGGCGTCAAACGGGGTGTAGCGGTCCAGTTCATAGCCAACCACCTCCATGAGGTTGCGTGCAGCGGCCAGAGGCAGTTGCACGCTTTGCTGCAACACGGCGTCGGTGGCAAGCATCAGCACCTGGCGCACATTGCCTGGCACCACCGGCGCCGTCAGCGGCCAGTGATGAATGTGCTCAGGCGGTTCCTGGAACGCCAGCCACTTCGGCACACAGCCGCGTAACTCCGTAAGCCACAGGCGCCAGCCTTGTTGCAGCAGGCTGCCGCGCCAATAGCGGGCAATCGGTTCGAGTTGAATCATTCTTGCCACCGCACTACCCGGTAGGGCTGTGCGCTGTCCTCCGCAGGGCTCAATAAAAGGGTCAGTCGCAGGCGTGCCTGATAGCCGCCGGGGCGCTCGGCGCGGCTGTCGATTTCCACCACCTGGCCGGGGTCGACGCCCTCGGCGTCCTGGCGTGGCAGGTTCAACGCCTTGCGCATCAGGGGACTTGCGAATGCCGGAGCAGGCCGGTCGAGGTCGCTCCACAAGGTGATTTCTGGCAGCAATTGGCTGTAGAGCGCCTGGGTCATACCGGGGAGTTGACGCACCTCCTCCAGCACCCGAAACGGCGCCAGGCCCTGATGGCGGCGAGTCTCAAGGGCCTTGGCCAACTGCTGGGCCTGGGCCGCTGTAGCGCCGCAGGCCAGGGCCAGGCGCGTGAGGTCTTGGAAAGCGGCGTTGACCAGGTACAGCTTGCCGCGCTCACTGCGCACACTGACCTGCAAGCGCGCATCGTCGAAGGTCAGCGCAATAGAACGCCCGTCCGCCACCCACTGCCCTTGCGCCATGACCTGAGCGATGCCGGCCTGGGCGGCCAACAGTGTCTGGGTGTGCTGGCGCAGCCACAGCGCCTGGCGACTTTGCAGTTGCACCCACCCGGCCAGGCCACCCAGCAATACGCTGAGCAAGGCCAGCACCCACAGCACCAGCAACAGGGCCGCGCCGCGTTGGCGCTTCATTCTTCGCTGCTCGCGCTGGACAGGTTCAGGCGCAGCGCAACCACCTGGGTAACCCACGGCACCGGCCCGTCGACGGTGGCATCGATACGCACCGCGGTGGGCAGGCGCCGGAGCCAGGGCCACGGGCTCAACCAGTCGGTGGGCTGGCCCAGTGGCGAGACACCGCGATAACTGAATTTCAGCGCCTCGACATTATGCAAAAGCACCTGCGGCTCATCGCGTTGCGCGTTGGCGTGGGAGGCCCTCTGTGAAAAAGCCACCTGCAGGTCCTGCCCGACCCGTTGCAGGGTAAAGCGCTGGATACCGCCGCCCAGCACACCGGGCAAGGTCGCCACAAACTGCAGCCGCTCCGGCGTGCCGATCAAGAAACCCTCGGCCTGGCTGTCGTCGTCAGTGAGCTTTAACGGCAGCGCCTCGCTGATCGAGGTGCGCAAAAACTGTTGGGCGGCGCGCATTTCATCCAGGCTGGCGGTGTAGGCCTGGGCCTTGGCCACCGCTCGATTGGCCCCCAGCAACGCTGCGCTCACCAGCAGCAACAACACCGACAGCAAGCTGAGCACCACGAGCACTTCCAGCAACGTGAAGCCCTGCTCACGGCGCTTCACAGGCGCGCCTTCAAGGTGCTGAAGTGCGCCTGATGCACGCCTTCACGCACGTTCAGGTCCACACGAAACAGGTGCGGCTGTTGGCGGGTGCTGGTCAGTTGCCAATGGATGCCGTCGAGTTGGCCTTGGCGGGTTCCTTCAATCAGCGGGCCGGCAGCTTCCTGGTCCAGCAGCGTAAGCGCGGCATGGGTGAGGCGGTCGCTGTGGGCCACCTGGGACAACGAACGCGCGCTCTGGCCGAAGGCAACCAGCAACACGCTGCTGCACACCGCCATCAACGTCAGGGCGGCGAGCATTTCCAGCAAGGTGAAACCGGCCTGGTGCTTCATGGCAGCGCCTTGGATTGCACACTGCCGGTGAGCCAGCCGATGTCGATGCGCCAACGCCGGCTACCGTTGGCCAGCAGCAGGTTACCGCCGGTGGAACTGCCGTCGGGATAGAACACCACGGCGGCCCCGGCCTGCTCGGCACTGTGCAAGGTCACCTGCACCTGCGCCGGCCACTGCTGTGACGCACGCCCTGGCGCCTGGAACGTGCGGCCCTGGAGGTCAAATTGAGTGTGCGCCGCCTGGCCGCTGACGATCGCGCTCGCGCGCGTAGCGCGCAGGGCCTCGACCATCTGCGCGACCACCCGCCGCTCCTTGGCCACCTGCAACCCTTGTCGTACACCCAGCCCCAACACCCCCGCCGCAATGCCGATCAATAGAATGACCACCAGCATCTCCAGCAGGGTAAAGCCTCGCTGGGCCATGGGCGGGTTATTCCCAGTTGCCCAGGTCGGCACTGTAGCCCTCGCCGCCGGGTTGGCCGTCCTGGCCGTAGAAGATCAGGTCGAAGGCGCCGTGCTCACCGGGGAAGCGATAGCCGAACCCATGGCCGAACGGGTCTTTCAACTCCGAAGGTTTGGCGTAGGGGCCGGCCCAGTTGGATGCACTGGCTGGCTTGTCGAGCAGCTGTTGCAGGTTGATGGGCGGCGCGCCCACGTCCAGGGCGTAGCTGTCGATCTTCATGCTCAAACTGGCCAGTTGCGCCTTGCCCGCGCCGTACTTGCCCTTGTCCACATTGCCACCGACCTGGCGCACCACAATGGTCGCGACAATGCCCAGCAGCACGATCACCGCCAGCATTTCCAAGAGGGTGAAGCCGCCTTGGCGGTGTCGGGTTTTCATCGGTTCTGCTCCTTGAAAGTTCATATATGGCTGGTGAGGCTCATCAGCGGCAGCATGATCGCGAGCATGATCACTGCCACCAGTACCGCCATGACCACGGTGAGGGTCGGCACCATTGCCGCGAGCAAGCGTTCGATGGCGCGCTTGGCCTCGACGTCGAAGATGTCGGCGACCTTGAGCAGCATGCTGTCCAGTTCACCGGCCTGTTCACCGACTTCGATCATGTGCAGTGCCAACTCAGGTAGCAGCGGCTGGCGACCGAACGCATCGGCCAGGGTGCCGCCGCCCTTGACCCGTTGCGCCGCCAGCGCCACTTGCGCCTGGAGCGCACGGTTGCTGCAAACCTGCCGGGCGATCACCAGCGCGGGCAGCAGCGCCACGCCATTGCTGAGCAACGTGCCGAGGGTGCGGGCCAGGCGGGCGGCTTGCACCCGTTGCAACAGCGGGCCGATCACGCGGATGCCCAGCAGGTGACGGTCGTAACGCTCACGACGCAGGGGGTCGCGCAGGCGCGCCGCCAGGACCCATCCACTGATCGACAACCCGGCCAGCACCACCAGGCCATAGGCGCCGAGGAACTCGCCGAGCGCCAGGATCACCTGGGTGATCAATGGAATCGGTACGCCCAGGTCCTGGAAAATCGGCACGAATTGCGGCACCACATAAGCCAGTAACAACGCCAGGGAACCCAGTACACCCACCACCAGGAACGCCGGGTAGATCAGCGCATTGATCACCTCGCCGCGCAGTAACTGGCTGCGCTCCAGGTAGTCGCTGAGCTGGCGCAGGGTGCCCTCCAACGCTCCGCCGGCTTCACCGGCGCGCACCATGCTCAGGTACAGCGGGGAAAACGTGCCGCCCTCCTCCTCCAGCGCCGCCGACAGCGGTTTGCCGGCCTTGACCAGATCGCGGATGCGCTCGATCAAGGCCCGCACCTGAGGATGGCGGGCTTGCTTGAGCAACAGGTTTAAAGCGCGTTCGAGGGGCTGGCCGGCGCCCAATAACGTGGCCAATTGCTGGGTGAAACTCACCAGCGCTGCGCCCTTCAACTGCCCGCGTGCCTGGCGCAACAAGGGGCTGCTGGCCGTTTCGATGTGCAGCAGCAACCAGCCACGCTGATGCAAGACGGCGACAGCGGCCGCCTGGTCAATGGCTTGCAGCGTGCCGCTCTGGGCCACGCCCTGGCTGTCCAACGCACGGAACTTGAATAGGCTCACACCTCATCTCCACGGGTGACGCGCAACACTTCTTCCAGGGACGTGACACCGGCCAGGGCCTGGCGCAAACCGTCTTCATACAAGGTGCGCAAACCGGCACGGCGGGCGGCGTGTTCGAGGCTGGCGGCGTCGGCGCGGCCCATCAGCAGGCCCCGCAACTCATCGTTCATTACCAACAATTCAGTGAGGGCGCTGCGACCGTGATAATCGCCGCGGTAAAGCAGGATCGGGCGCTGCTCGGTCAGGCGATCCAGGCCGTGCTCCTGGATCAATTCCGGCGGGGCCTGGAAGGCCACGCGCGTGGCAGGGTCCAGGCGCCGCACCAGGCGCTGGGCGAGGATACCGCTGACCGTGGAGGCAATCAGGTAGCTTTCCACGCCCATGTCCAGCAAGCGCGTGATGCTCGCTGCGGCGCTGTTGGTGTGCAGGGTCGAGAGCACCAAGTGACCCGTGAGGGAGGACTGCACGGCGATACGGCAGGTTTCCAGGTCGCGGATTTCGCCGATCATGATCACGTCCGGGTCCTGGCGCACGATGGCGCGCAGCGCTCCGGCAAAGTCCAGGCCGATGGCCGGCTTGACCTGGATCTGGTTGATGCCTTCAAGCTGGTATTCCACCGGGTCTTCCACGGTGATGATCTTGCGCTCGGCGGTGTTGAGCTGCGACAACGCGGTATAGAGCGTGGTGGTTTTGCCCGAGCCCGTAGGCCCGGTGACCAACAGGATGCCGTGGGGCCGCGCCAACAGGTCCAGAAAGGCCGCCAGGCGTGGGCCATCGAAGCCCAGGCTGGGGAAGTCGAACTGCACGGTTTGCCGGTCCAACAGGCGCATCACCACCGACTCGCCAAAGCTGGTGGGCACCGTGGACACCCGCAGATCCAGCGCCTTGCCCTGGATGCGCAGCATGATGCGCCCGTCCTGGGGCAGGCGCCGTTCGGCAATGTCCAGGCGCGCCATGATCTTCACCCGCGAGATCACCGCCGCCGACGAACTGGCAGGCGGCGCTTCAGCGTCGTGCAGCACGCCGTCGATGCGGTAGCGCACCTTGAGTTGGTTTTCGAAGGGTTCGATATGGATATCCGAAGCGCGCTGTTCCACCGCGCGCTGCAAGATCAGGTTGACCAGGCGAATCACTGGCGCTTCGGAGGCCATGTCCTTGAGGTGTTCGATGTCCTCCAGGGCGCCGCCCTGCTCATCAAGGTTTTCGATCAGGCTGCCCATGGCGGAACGGCCCTGGCCGTAATAGCGCTCGATGAGTGTGTCGACTTCAGTCCGCGAACCGATGGCCAGCCACACCGGCACCTCACAGGCATACGCCAGGGTCTGGAACGGGTATAACTGCGCGGGGTTGGCGGCCATTACGCGCAACCCGCCCTGATGCCACCCCATGGGCACAACCTGGTAGTGACGCATGAAGCGCTCGGTGAGCACGGGAAGCGGGTCAAGCAACGGCGGCGCGGCGTCGGCCAACAGCAAGGGGGCGTCCAGCAAATCGGCCCAGGCGCGAGCCAACTCGACTTCGGACACCAAGCCCAGGCGCGTGAGTAAACCGAGCAGGTCGCCAGGCTCAGTGGATAAACGCTGGGCGCGTTCCAGATCAGCGGTTTTGAGCCCGGCGTGCTGCATCAACCACGCGCACACTTGGTCGGTGTGCGGGATCTGCATTTTGCAAGCATCGATGGGCGCTGACGACATCATTGAGGAATATCTAACGTTGCGAAAAGTATGGCTATTTAGAACTACCGAACAATGCCATTAGTTCGCCATAGCCCAGGCAGGCGTTAGCCGGGTGTATCGACTGGAAGTTATAGCCCTAGTTCCGGATGAGGGGGTAATTAAATACAAAACATTGCCAAATGCACTGATTTAGAGCGTTAGCAGCCAATAGCCACTAGTTGCACTTAGCCATAACGAAGGGCTGTTCAGGTGCTCTCTCTTTCAATTAACTGACAGTGCAAAAGATTCAAGCGCTTAACTTCCTCATCGGTGGCTAATACGCCCAGACTTTGCAGGACGCGTGTGGCAGCGAGTACCCCGATCTTCAACGCGGGTGGCTGTAGAGTGCTGAGGCTGGGCAGCAACATGGGGGCAAACGGGTAGTCGCCAAATCCCAATATGGCGCAGTCCTGGGGGATGCTAAGCCCGGCGCGTTGAGCGGCCAGCAAACCGCCGGCGGCGAGGTTGTCATTGGCGAAGAAAATTGCGTCGGGCGAGACCGCCTGCCCCATCAGCGCTTCCATGGCCTGCTTGCCGGCGTCGAAGGGGGCGCGGTCGGCGTCCGGCACAAAGACCCAGGGCTGCACACCCAGCTCGGCGAGGGTCGCGGTAAACCCATCGCGGCGCTCCAACGCGCTGAAGTCGCCTACTGCGCTGTTCTGTACGAAGGCGATGCGCCGATAGCCCTTGCCGTGCAAGTAGCGCGCGGCGCTGACGCCCACTTCATAATGGGAAAAACCCACTTGCAACGGCGCGCGTTCCGGCACGTAGTCCCAGGTTTCGACGATCGGTATATCTGCCTCGGCGATCATCTTCTCGGTGCCAGGGCTGTGAAAGCGGCTGGTCAGCACCAGCGCTGCCGGCGACCAACCGAGAAAGGCACGCACCGCGCTTTCTTCCTGCTCGACGCTGAAATAGCTGGAGGCCAGCAACAGCTGGTAGCCGTGACGACTGAGAGTGTCGCTGAAGCCCTGCAGCGTATTGGCAAAAATCGGCCCCGAGATATTCGGAATCACCATCGCAACGATTTTGCCTCGCGCGGAGGCCAATCCACCGGCCACCAGATTCGGCACATACCCCAACTGCGCAACTACCTCGGCGATACGTTCACGGCGCTCGGGCGAAACCTGTTCAGGTTGGTTGAAGTAACGCGACACGGTAATGGCCGACACCCCGGCCTGGCGCGCCACGGTGTTGAGGGTGACGCGGCCGGCGCCCCGGCGCTTGCGCGGTTTGTGTTCGTCCACGGCACAATCCTCAAAAAGGAATATAAAACTAATTTTTTAGTATTTGACGCTCTAAACGGTCGCCTTCAATAATCCAGATGTTAGCGCTAACAAAGCGCACTGTCTGCTACTCGCTCGAGCGAATGCCCAAGACATTTTCATAGGCGCTGACGGTCGCAGAACCGCAGCGGACCAGGGTATTTTTTCGAGCGGGCACAGCATGCATAACTTTCCACGGCACACCCAATTGTTGCTTCTGGCTGGCCTCTGCGCCCTGCCCGTCTGCGGCGCTGTTGCGGCTGACCAACAGGAACCCACGCTTCAATCCGTGACAGTCACCGCCACCCGCCGCAAAGAATCGCTGCAAAAAGTCCCGGTGGCCGTCTCGGTGCTCGATGGCGAGCAACTGGAGCGTGACAATCGCAACGGGGTGGCGAGCATCGCGCAGCAGGTGCCATCGCTGAACTTTCGCACCGGCGCTTCGAACAAGGACACCTCATTGTTCGTGCGCGGCGTGGGCACCATTTCAACCTCGCCGGGCGTTGAGCCAACGGTGGCTACGGTGATCGATGGCGTGGTCTATGCACGCCCCGGCCAGGCCACACTCGACCTGTTGGATTTGGAGCGCATCGAAGTGCTGCGTGGCCCGCAAGGCACGCTGTTTGGCAAGAACGCGTCGGCCGGTGTGCTGAATATCACCAGTAAGGCGCCGACCGCCCAGACCCACGGCTTTATCGACCAGTCGTTCTACAGCGGTAATGAAAGCCGCACGCGCTTCGGCATCGGCGGCAGCCTGGTGCCGGAGGTGCTCAAGGGTTCGGTCAGCACCTTGTTCGGCAGCTACGACGGTAACGTCGACAACCGCCACAACGGTCAAGAGGTCAACGGCTACAACCACAAGGGCATTCGCGGCAAGCTGGAATTCACACCCAACGATGACGTGACACTGACCCTGATCGCCGACTACATGCAATCCCACGATGACGCGCCCAATGGCGTGGTCAGCAAATCCCTGAGCCCGGCGTTCAGCAATGCCTTGAGGCCGGTGCGCGCCTCAAGTGACAACCGCGATATCAACACCGATACCCGCAGCCATGTGGAAGATACCAACAAGGGTTTGTCGGCGCAGTTGGACTGGAACCTGGGCGACTATACGTTGACCTCGATCACCGCCTGGCGTGGCTGGGACAACACTCAATATCAGGATGGCGACCGCCTGGGCACGGTCACCGCGGCGTTCCCCGGTACCGCCGACAAAGGCGACCTGGCGTTCGACCAGTACTCCCAGGAGCTGCGCCTGGCATCGCCCAAAGGTGAGTTTCTGGAGTACGTCGGCGGCCTGTTCTACATGCATGGCAAGGATGAAGAAACCTATCAGCGCACCCTCACCACCACGACGCGGGTCGATCGAGGCATTGCCGACTACAGCACCACCAGCGACAGCTACGCGGCGTTCGGCGAGACCACGCTCAACTTCACCTCGCGCTTTCGCGGCATCGCCGGGTTGCGTTACACCCATGACGACTTGAAGTACGACCATCGCCGCGTGTCCAGCTCTGCCACTACCGTCAGCGGCATTCAACCGGCGACGTCGAGTTCTGGTTCGGTAGACGAGGATGGTTGGTCCGGTCGCCTGGGTGTGCAGTACGACATCAGCGACACCGTGACCAGCTACCTCACCTACTCGCGTGGCTACAAAGGCCCGGCCTATAACGTGTTCTTCAACATGCAGCCGCGCGACACCGACGCGCTCAAGCCAGAGACCTCCAATACCTGGGAAGCCGGAATCAAGGCCACGGCCTGGAACAACCGCCTGACCACCAACCTGGCGGTGTTCCACAGTGACTACGACAACTACCAGGCCAACTTTTTCGACACCGTCGCCGGCCAAGTCGTGACGCGCCTGATTAACGCCGGCACCGTCAGCACCGAAGGCGTCGAGCTCGATTACGCCCTGCAAGCCACCCAGCAACTCAAGCTTTCCGGTGCCCTGGCCTACACCCGGGCGCGCATCGATCAGTTCGCGTGCCCGCCGGGCGCGGCGGCGACCTGCAACGTCAATGGCAAGCCACTGCCCTTCAGCCCGGACTGGAAAAGCTACGTGCGCGCCGACTACAGCATCCCCTTGGATAACGGCCTGGATATCGAACTGGGCACTGACTACAGCTGGCAGAGCGAAGTGCAGTACGACATCAGCCAGAACCTGGACACCAAACAAGGCGCCTACGGCATCTGGAACGCCAGCGTGGCCCTGGCTGACTACACCAACGGCTGGCGCGTGGCGCTATTGGCGAAGAACCTCGCCGACAAATCCTACTCCCCCCTGCTGGCCAGCGGCGGCAATTACATCTACCGCGCCGTGCCTCGTGACGATGAGCGTTACTTCGGCGTGCAACTGCGCAAGGATTTCTAGCATGAGCCGTCAACTCAAACTCGGCGCCTTCCTAATGGCTACCGGGCACCACGTGGCCGCCTGGCGCCACCCCGACGTACCGGCGAACGCTGGCCTGGACTTCGCCCACTACAAGCATTTGGCACAGATGGCGGAAGCGGCGAAGTTCGACGCCCTGTTCGTGGCCGACAGCATTGCCGCCGCCACCGGCGAGGTCGCCAGCCACATGGCGCGCTCGGATCATTTCGAGCCGCTCACCCTGCTCTCGGCCCTCAGTGCCGTGACCGAGCATATCGGCCTGATCGCCACCGCCACCACCAGCTATAACGAGCCGTACCACGTGGCGCGCAAATTCGCCTCCCTGGATCACCTCTCCGGCGGCCGCGCAGGCTGGAACCTGGTGACCTCGGACAACGCGGCCGAGGCGCTGAATTTCGGTCGCGACGAACACCTGGGGCATGCCGAACGCTACAGCCGCGCACGGGAATTTCATCAGGTAGTGACGGGGCTGTGGGACAGCTGGGACGACGACGCCTTCGTACGCGACAAGGCCAGCGGGCGCTATTACGAGCCAAGTAAACGCCATGTACTGGACCATGTGGGCGAACACTTCCAGGTCAAAGGCCCCCTGAACGTGGCGCGCTCGCCCCAGGGCCAGCCGGTGATCGTGCAGGCCGGCTCCTCGGAAACCGGCCGTGAACTGGCCGCGCAGACCGCCGAAGTGGTGTTTACCGCGCAGACCTCATTGGCCGACGCGCAGGCCTTCTACAGTGACCTCAAAGCTCGCCTGGGCCAATACGGGCGCGAGGCCGACGCGCTGAAAATCATGCCGGGCGTGTTTGTGGTGGTGGGGCAAACCGAAGCCTTGGCCCAGGCCAAATTCGAAGCGTTCCAGGCGTTGGTCGAACCCGAGGTGGGTGTGGCGTTGCTGGGGCGCATGCTGGGTAATTTCGACCTGTCCGGCTACCCGCTGGACGGGCCGCTGCCCGAGCTGCCCTTGACCGACAGCGGACAGCGCAGCCGCCAGCAACTGCTGAGTGAACTGGCCCAACGCGAACAACTGACGCTGGCGCAACTGGGCAGACGCATTGCCGGTGGACGCGGTCATTACAGTGTGATCGGCACGCCGCTGCAGATCGCCGATGAGCTGCAGCGCTGGTTTGAAGAAGGTGCGGCGGATGGCTTCAATATATTGGTACCGCACCTGCCGGGAGGGCTGGAGGATTTTGCCCGCTGGGTGGTTCCCGAACTGCAGCGGCGCGGCCTGTTTCGCAACGAATACACCGGCACTACACTGCGTGAAAACCTCGGGTTGGCGCGCCCGGTCAGCCGTTACAAGACGGCTCAATTATGAAGAACATGGTCCGCGCGCCGAGCAAAGGTGGCCTGAGCGATTACTGTTTTGTCGCCAACACGAACCGGTGCACGAGCCCACCAAACACGCCACCGAGCAAAGGCACCACCCAGAACACCCACAACTGGGCCATCGCCCAATCGCCTTGAAACAGTGCCACGCCCGTACTGCGCGCCGGGTTAACCGATGTATTGCTCACCGGAATACTGATCAGGTGAATCAAGACCAGCGCAAACCCGATGGCCAGCGGCGCAAAACCGGCCGGCGCCTTTTTATCGGTAACACCCAGGATGATCAGCAGGAAAAACGCCGTGAGTACAAACTCGGTGACCACCACTGACAGAAACGAGAAGCCACCCGGAGAGTGCTCGCCATAACCATTGGTGGCAAAACCCGCCGACACATCAAACCCGGCCTTGCCGCTGGCGATCAGGTACAACACCCCGGCCGCTGCAATCGCACCCAGAACCTGAGTGAGGATGTAGGGCACCACGTCCTTGCCATCAATACGCCCCGCGGCGAGCAAACCCAGAGTGACCGCCGGATTGAAATGACCGCCGGAAATGTGGCCGACGGCGTAGGCGATGGTTAATACGGTTAAGCCAAATGCCAAGGCCACGCCTACAAAGCCGATGCCCAGCTCAGGGAAGGCGGCAGCCAGAACAGCACTGCCGCAACCACCCAGGACCAGCCAGAATGTGCCGAAGAACTCGGCGGCTAGACGTTTTGTCATGAGGGAACTCCTTGAAGTAAGGTCAAAGAGTCGGAGCGTAACAACGGGGTACCGACGTTGGATGTGGGAAATTTCCTTGGCGCATTTTACTCAGGAAATGTGTGATTCAGCTCGTTGGCGAGTCGGACCTGGTTCTGCGTGAGGGCATAGCTTCCTGCTGGAGAAGGCTAACGCTAAAAGCCTAGCGCCAGATGCACAAAGCCCGGCGTTCGGCCGGGCTTTTAAGGGTTACTCAAAACTTGGCGTCAGACGTTTGATTCCTGACAGAGTCACCACCGGAGAGTGAGCCTTTGATTTTTGCCGCGCGCGCAACCACCTCACGCTGGGAAGCGCTTGCCTTGTGAAGCACCTCCCGGAAAACCTCACGCTTGGTGTCATATGAGGCTTTATTGAAGAAATCCGCCAGTAGGCTGGAGTCTTCGATGTTGGTTTTACGCATGACGATCTGCCTCAGCCAGTAGCTCAATGAGCTGCTGGCAATCATATGCCAGTTTGCACCGGCCTCGATAGTTCAGCGATCAAGCTCTGTAAATGCGAGCATGCTCTGAACTTTAGGGGAACACTTGCCACCCCATAACAAAAAAGACCAGAATTAAGACCTATATAGGAGTCCTATCTATGCAAAATATTCTGGCTGACGTGGCGGTGAGCGTTTCCGAACTCAAGAAAAACCCATCATCCGTCTTGAGCGGCGCCAATGGCCAGCCCGTGGCGGTACTGAACCACAACCGCGTTATGGGCTACATGGTTCCGGCAAATGTCTACGAAGCGATGGTAGAGCGCTTGGACGAGCTGGAACTGATTCACTTGGTCAAGGCTCGGCTCGACGCCAACGAAACACCCGTTCGAGTATCTCTCGACGATCTGATTGGCGAGGCGGAGGCAGATATAGCCAATGGGCGCTGATTACGAGGTTGAATGGGATCCGAAGGCGCTCAAAGAACTGCGAAAACTCGACGGCACGCTACGTCTCCAGTTTCTGAAAAAGCTTCAGGAGCGGCAGGCCGGACCGCGAGTGCCAAGTGATGCGCTTCACGGTATGAAAGATTGTTACAAGATCAAATTGCGTGGCGCCGGCTATCGGCTTGTATACCGCGTTGAGGATGAGCGGATTGTCATCTTGGTTCTGGCCGTCGGAAAACGCGAACGCAGCTCAGTCTACGAGCAGGCAGCGAAACGGTAGATACATGCGAGGAGGACGGCTCGCTAGCGGGCTTTGTCTTCAAGCCAGGTTGCGCTGGAAACTTATTGGTAACCGATCTATCGCCTTTCGGTGCTCAAGGATCTTAATGACGGTGTACTCGGCCTTGAACTGCTCACCGGCCAAGGATTGAACCCTGCGCAGTTTCACCTTCAAAATTTTGCCTTTTTTGAGCTAGTAAAGAAGGTGTGAATGAGAGCGGCGGACAACCGAGGAGAACCGCAAGGCTTTTTTGGGCCACAAGAACGGCAGCATCACCAGCCACTATTCTACGCCGGAGCTGCAGCATCTGATTGAGGCTGCGAACAAAGTGTCAGCATCTGACTCTCGCGGGCCACCGCTGACCCTCTTGAGGAGGAAGTCGGGATGATTCCCCGCAAAAGTCCCTACGCATGAAAAAGCCGAACGGGTTAGAGTTCGGCTAAGTCATTGAAAAATATGGTCGGGACGGAGTGATTCGAACACTCGACCCCTAGCACCCCATGCAGGGGACACAAGTTTCGTAAAGCATTGATTTAAATAGAATATACACCATTTAAGACTCCGCAAAACACGCTCTTTTTTGTGCTTATGCAAACGGAAATACGTGGCTCGCAGCGGTGGTTTTGCGCACGTAAGATCGAGGCAGCGCTCCCCTCCATCACCTCCACCCATCACAAACCCCAAATTGCTCACGATTCGTAAAACACACCGTATTTATGGACTAGAACATCACTAATATTTTCATTGAAATAAAACTTTGGGTGTGACCGGAAGCAGCATTCTTTACGTCCTCGATCGAGGCATTCACAATACGTCGAGGAGTAACACCGTAGATCCCTTGTATGTCCCAGCGATGGTTGGCGACTTGGTTAGTTCGCCATCAATGCGTACACGTGGGTCGGTCCCGGTTACGTTGAGCACGTCCTTCCCGCTTGCTTGGAACTTCAGTTGGACCTCGCCCACTCCACCTACCTTCACCAACCCGCCGCTGGGGATTGTTAGCTTGAGAGAGGCCTCTGAATCGCAGTGGATGGACACGTCAGCTGAGTCCTTCAATTTTGTCCCTACCTGCCCCTGCATCCGTATTTCAGTGGTGGTACTTGTGCAAGATACGGGTAGAGGCACGCTTACGATATTAGAAGACGCGAACGAAAAGAGCACGCTCCCGTTAGTTTTGCATTTGGTCCCCCATACTCTCATTGGCAGCCCTAGAAGCGGGGTGAGGTCGATCGTTTTCCCTATGAACCCCCTCGCGGTAGCGGCGGCTTCGTACGCCGTAGAGCACGGTGGGTTTAGGGGGGCGCCGCACAGGGGGCGTGGGGAGTACCCGTCGGCCCAGCAAGTTGCCCATTGTTGCCCGGACCCCATGTCGATGGCGGAGTAGGCGGGTGACGATGAACCAAAGTCCGCTCTCCGGAATTCTTGTGGTGTTACGATCAGGTCCGTGATGATCGCGTAGCGAACCCCCCCTTCGGTCCGTTCGGACACGTACAGTGTCGCCCCCACCCCGGTCTGTATGGCGCCTACCGAGAGTACGAGTACTAGTGTGGCGGCGTAGGATCGTAGTTTTACATTCATGGTGAGTCCTTTTTTTTCATTTTTTTCCGGCGGTACGTATACACATCCCGATCGGTGCGGTTTGGGTCGTCATCCCTTCCTTTGAGGGCCGTATGGAACTTACGCCAACGCGGGCGGATAAATCATCCCAGCATCTGCATTGCCCAAATGTTCCACCGTGCCTCATACGCTTGCACCCGCACGGCGGTTTCTGTCGCTGACAGTCCCCTTCGTCGGGCTTGCTCGTAAAGCCGCAACCGTTGTGCACAATGGTTTTCTAACGCGCGAGGCGCAATGGAGGTCCCTGCGGGCGTGAACCATACGCCCAGCCAGTCGAAACCATGCTCAATCCTCCCCAGTTGAGTTTTGTCCGGATGCGCTTCAAAGCCACCCAGGTTAAAAAACTCATGCAGTTGTTTTACGCAGCGTCGCAGTTGCCAACGCGTGCGTGTGAGCAGCACAAAATCGTCCATGTAACGTGCATAAAAGATGCCCTCAAGAAGAGCAAAATGGCAATCCACGTGGTACAGCAGCGCGGCCCCCATCAACGGACTGAGCGCACAACCCCGACATATCCCATGAGTAGGCGTGAAGATATCCCCGCCGTCCTCGACGCAGTAATACACGTACTGCTCGACAAGGTCGTTGAGTACTGGGTCCTCAATGTGCTGTCGCGCAAGACTGAGCAATTGCTCTTTACGGATATGGCGGTAATAACCCCGAATATCCGTGCGATAGACGAACGGAAATCGCCTCGAAGCTAGTGCTCTCCAAACCTCACTCACCGACTGTTTTCCCCCACCCCGCCCTTTGATATGAGCGCAGCGCTCATGCATCGGCAACCGGTTTTCCACCTGCAGTGCAACCCATTTCAGCACCAGGGCGTCTTGAGCGCACCACTGTACCCAGCGACGATCGCTGCGTTGATGTACCTGCATCGGCTGCAGGCGATAGTTACCGCGACACACCTGTCGATACAAGGCCTCACCTTGCTGCAGCCAATGAAAGCGCAAGTGCCACACGTCCGCATTTGGAGGTGCATGTCGGCGTCGTTTGCCCAGCCAGATATACGCCGCCAACCAATCACTTTCAGCCTTACTCATATTCCAGACTAAAGGTTGCGATGGCGCTGAATGGCCCGCGTTCAATGGTCTTGTTGGCTATTGCCGCCGGTTCGCCCTGTACAAATGCCAGCATCGTCAGGGTGTTGCTTCCGTTAACCAACCGGACGCCTTCACCTGGCTTATTCAGTGGCAGTTTCTGGCCGCCCAGGGTTTCCATGCCTAGAGCAATACCCTTCGTCTGAGCGCCACCATCAATCGCCAGAAAACCGGTCAGACGCGGGTTTTCAATGCCGCTGAAGGTCACCTTGACCGTTTTACCCAGGCCCGCATCGCACTCCATCAGGCGAATATCAAACGGCTGGCCGCGGGTGCGCTGGTGCGTATACAGGTCTTTGTCTGTCAGCGTGCCAAAGTCCAGTGTCACGCTCTCGGCCCCTGGCGCAATCACGCAAGGTTCTGCGACTAGGGCACCGTGTAGCCGAACATTCTCAGCCTGTGCCGTCTCGTTCAGCATCAACGCCAGTAGCAGCGCAAACAGATACCTATTGCGCGAGCTCATTGGTACACCGCCCGCAGAGTAGCAGTCGCTTCAAACGGACCCTCCATAAGCGTTGCGCCCGCTCGTTTGACCGGCACAGCCGACAGAATAGGCGGGGTTGTGAGCCGGATGGGGATCGGCTTATTCAATTCAAAAGGTACGCCGTTTTGCTTGATCTGGATCGCCAAGTCAGCAACGTCACTGGTCACAGCAGCGGTGTCGTAATCCGCAGGGGTACCAATAATTTCCAGCGTCATGTCCCAGGTATTGGCAGTTGGGTCGCAGGTGATTTGATAATTCATCACTTGCTGATAGTTCACACCATCCACCTTTTTTACACCCACCCGGTTACCAAAATTCACATCCACCTGGCCGCCGTCGTTGATAGTACAAGGCGGTGGCTCAATCAGGGTGCCGCGGAGTATCAGGTTATTTGACTCCCAGCCCGAGGCGTTCTCGATGCCACTTACCAGTAACAGTACCAAGCTTGCATAAAGCTTCATCACTCTGTACTTGTTCATCGGTACTCCACCTTCATGATCCCCCCGGCGGTGAAGGCTCCGCCATTAAGTGTGGCGCCGGAACGTTTGACCGGCACTGCGTAAATCCGTGGCCAATTCGGATAGGTGAAATCCTTGGAGCTGTTGATCGGCAACCGGGCCCCATCAGCTAATAGAGCAATGCCGAAATTGCTGATACTGGTCGTCAATACATCGCTGTCAAACGACGCCCCCATGCCTTCTATCCGGATACTCATCGCACCGGGAGAACCTGCAGGGCACTGCACCGTGTAAGGCACCTGCATTTTTTTGTAGCTGCCGTCTACGAGTTTGGTCTGCACGTCGTTGCCGAAGTTAACTTCAATCATATTATTGTTATTTACCTTGCACGGCTCAGCAGTGAGGATCACCGTCACATTGATGGTACTCGATGAAGTCGCCGTAACCGGTTGAGTGGTAGCTCCCAGTACGACTAGAGCAACACACATGGCATGTCGCGCATATCGGCGTGACGTTCCGGTAGCCAAACTGTTCCCGGTACTCATAGTATTTTGGCTCCTATATAAGTCATGACACCATTGCAACGGTGGTCAGTTTGGCTTGACGGGCTTGGCCTTGCAGCTATCACCGCTGCACGTGAACTGCAGTTGCGGGCGGCCTCCGTAGTCATTGACATAGGTCAGCACGGGCGTCGGGCCCAAAACGGATATGTCTAGGTTCAGCGCTTCTTTACTCTTGGGCGCCACCATAATTGGCTCAAACCCCTCGGCGCCGGCGCTGCCGGGTTTACTGCCAGCGTCGACTATCGTCACGTAATACGGCGTCGGGTTATTCACTTGGTATTTGTCGCCCTGCTTGCTTAGCGTCAGTTGTTCCTCCCAAGGCACCATCCCTATCGTTGCGCCAAGCGCTTTGGGCCGATAAAACAGCTTGATGCGTGTCTGCAATGCCAACTGCAAGGTGTTGGGTTTATCGCTCTTTGGAGGGATTTCACGCATGTTGAAATAGAACAGCGTCTCGCGGTCCTGTACTAATAAATTGGCAGCCGGCAGGGCCTGTATCTTGATCTGACTTTTGGCCCCGGGTTCCAGACGCTGCAAGGGAGGGAGAACAGTCAGAGGGCTGGTAATCTTATTGCCCTTCTCATCTTCCACCCAGCCCTGCGCCAGGTAAGGCGAGGTTTTGTTTTCATTGCTGATACTGAGGCTGATGGACTTTTCGCCCCCGTTAAATACTGCCCGGGTACGGTCCAGCGCTACGGCCGCCTGCCCCTGTTGCAGGCCCAGTATGCTTAACAGCAGGCCGCAAGCGACGCGAAAAAAAGGATTACTCTGAGTGCTCATCTTTGTTACTCACTGTTTGTGATTCTGTAAAACTTCAAAGGCAGGCTGCTGAAGAGAACGTCACACTGGCCTGCTACATGGGGTACAGGTGTATTGCCACAAGAGGTCAACCCGAGGCTTTTTGTGGAGAGTCGTTGCTGGGCAACCGCTTGCATGGCAACACCATCTCTGCCATGTCGCCCTCGGATATCTGCGCTGGCATCTCCAGCGAACACTGCGCCCGACCATTCCAATGCACGCTCATTTCCCCGCCGGGGTTGATACCGCTGAGGTAGGCGCTGCCTTCGTCGCCGACAATGCCCACATCCTGACTCTTTGGGTTTTTCACCGTGGCACCAAAGGGTACGGCTGAACCATCGACTAGCCGGATCACCACCATTGCTTTCTCTCCGGCAACCACTTCAAACCGCCGATAGCCAATAGCCCCTTCGGTCAGCGTGGCCTGCGTCACCGAACGCCCTACATCGGCATTTTCCGGCAACTTGTTAACGTCAATGCTCAACCGGTTTCGGTGATAACTGTTCACGTCGGTGACCACTGCCTTGCCAAATCGGTTAGTGCGGATGGGTGTGCCATATCCCGAGATGGGGATGTCCGCGACCCCGTCCGTATCGATCAGCACTCGAGTGCCTCCGATCATGTTCGAGCGGTGTATCGCCCCTCCCTTCATGGTGGCGGTCGCCCCGCCCTGCAGCGACATACCGACCGAGGAATAACTTCCCTCCTGATAGCTGGTGTTTGCATTGACGCGGGCAAGGGTTCCGTCATGGGTGTAGAAAGCACTGGCAGTGGAACCGCCGCTGTTTTTGCCGCCGTTGAGCTGATAACTGTCGCCATTTTCGAGGCGATCGTAGTAGCCGACCTGGTGACTGTTTGCATCACGATCGTAGCTGCCGCTGTAGCTGACAGAACTGCTACCGCCACCCAGTGGCATTGAGAGCGAGACGTACATGCCGTCGTCATTGGAACCGTTGTACTTATTGCGGTACGCCGTAGCCGACAGGCTTACTGCCCTGAACTGACCGATATTGAAGCTCTTGGATAAGGTAAAGGTGTACCGGTCGCTGGCTTTGGTGTCCCAGTAAGTCTGGTGGTCGTAGTTGAGGTAGGTACTGAACCCGCTGTCACTGAAGTTCTGCCTGAAACTTACGTTGTATAACTCTTTGCTATTTTCGTTACGCGTGCCGAAGTTACGAGCATCCAGATAATCGCTCATCGACATGTAGTCCTTCTCCGAGAAGCGATACCCGGCAAAGGTCACCTGGCTGTCGTAAGCGTCAAAGTTTTTCGAATAGCGCAGTCGGTAAGAGTTACCGCTCAGCGTGTTTTTCTGCATTTGAGGCAGGCGGGCCCGCGACTGAGTAATGTCGAATGACAATGCCCCAAACGTCATCAGGTCACGCCCTACCCCAAGGGCAAGGGCTTTGTAATCACCGCCTTCAACAGCGCCGCCATAAAGCGACCAGCCGTTGCTCACCCCCCATGAAGCCTCACCGGTGACGAACATTGGCCCTTCGGTGCTATGGCTGAAGTCCGAAGGACGACCGCTGCTGACCTTGTAACGTACAGACCCAGGCCTGGTCAGGTAGGGAACGCTGGCGGTTTCGACAGTGAACGACTGCACGCCGCCATCTTGCTCCTCTACCCGCACATCCAATTGCCCGGAAACTGCATCATTGATGTCTTGAATGCGGAAAGGACCCGAGGCGACCTGGGTTTCATATAGCACCCTGCCCTGTTGGCTGATCACCACTTTGGCATTAGTGCGCGCTACACCTGCCACTTCCGGGGCATAACCCCGAAGGTTAGGCGGCAACATGCTGTCATCGGTGACGAGGCTGACGCCGGTAAAGCGAAAGCTGTCAAAGATGTCGGAATACAGGAAGTTCTCACCCAGCGAAAATTGCGCCCCAAGGCTAGGAATAGCCCTGTAGGCGTAGTAACGGCTCCAATCCCAGCTATTGCCTGCTCTCTGACCATTGCCCCGATGTTCCAGCCGCGTTTGCCAGTCAGCGCGCAGCCGCCAGGCGCCCATGTTGCCCCCCACTGTGCCGTTGCCGCTCAGGTTGTAAGAGGTTCCACCGCCATGCTCCTGACGTTGGCTTTGGCCGTTCATGTAATAGTCGACGAACACCCCGGGAATTCCTTCCTCCCAACGCGCCGGCGGATCCCACGTGTCTGAGGCATATTCCAGATAGGCCTGCGGCACGCTGACCATCAGGCTGGAAGTGCTGAGTTCCGCGCGCGCTTTTGCACCCGGCAGACCGTCCAGTAACAGGCATTGCCCCTGGTGCCACCACGTTAGTTTTTTTATGACATCCGGCTTTAAACCGAATTGATCAACCAGTGTCGGACTGAGACAGGCCACACTTTCTTTGGCATCCTGCTCTGAGGGGTAAAAAACCACTGACTGCTCAGGCAGCTCCTGCCTGTTAATTCGCACGAGCATCGTGTAATCGCCCGGCATGATGTATGCGCCACGGGAAAACTGGCCCAAATCAATGTTCTCGCGATCTTTAATATCTATAACATCAATGTTGAATTCTACTTCCTGCGCACTGGCTTGATACCCCGCGCCACTGAGTGCACAAGATATGGAAACGCCCAATACGCGTGGACGAAAAGGTACAAGTGCCCATTTCGGCACAGTCACGCTTGAGAAGTCCATATCACTTATATTCACACTGCAAAACATGCTAGCCACTAGCGTGATGCAACACTCACCCGCTCACCATCCATGCGACCGCACAGGGCTTAACTGAATGCCTCTGCTCGCACTTTCTGCTGACTACCGAGAAAACGCCGCCCTCTGCCAACCTCTATAGCTAGTCAAATTATTATTCATAAAAAATGCATGTGGGATGCACCCACATGCATGACAACCTCGGACTTACAGCCCGATCAGTTGTAGCTCAACATGAAGTTAGCCACGCTGGTAAATTCGCCCGGAACGATGGTGCTTACATTACCACCGTTACCCTTTAGGGAGGCATTGAAGGCTAGAGTAACTTCGGAATCGCCAGGATTGATAATCTTACCTGTCGTTGCAGTGCCCAACTGGATCGAATTACCGTCACCATCAGTTAGCGCAACACCCGCACCCTTGGCAGTGTCACCGGTAATAGCGAGCAATCCACCCACACCTGCCGCGCCATTAAAGGTCGTCTTTACAGTTTTTGCGGTGTCCAGACTGCATTTTTCGAGACGAATCTCAAAAGGCTTAGGAGCGGAGTTACCACCGTCAGCAAGCGCCACATTGGCGATGGTACCCAACTCAATTGTTTGATCACTAGAATCGTTACTAATAGCGCATGGCGCATCAACAATAGAGCCGGCGAACTTAACCACACCATTACCCTGATCTGCGGCCTGCACACCAGAGATAGTTGCGAGCATCACTGCGGCCGTCAAAGCGATTTTATTAAACTTCATGTGAACTCTTATCCTTAACTGCACTCAAATAAAAATTGCTACCATGCACCTATTTAAAAACACACAAACAGATGCTAACTCCCCGAGAGGGCCGATTATTGGTAAGCGGTCGAGCTCCGATATAGGTATATCGTTGAGCTGGAATGAGTATAGGGACGAAGAATAGAGAGGTATCCAGGACGCCTCTTGAAGACAGGCAAGAATTTTCTTGTTTGGTGCGAAGGGCACTATCATGCCCTGTTAGCCATTAACGCCCCGAAGCGAAACTAGAGCGCTCTATATTGACGGAGCTCAACTCTATTAACTCATGCAGCTCGCCTGGACGAAGTGGCGCCTGCAAGACGCCCCGCAACGGTACGCGATAAGCTCTCGCCCATAACATTATTTTCTTACGCTGCCGGGAGTTCACATCAGCAACTGCGATGATTGAATTTATCGCATTGTGCTTTATAAGCATTTGTAGACGGTCGGCATCTTTTCCGAGGTCGAACCCGTCGTAGACCAGATACTCGATACGCCCGCCTGCCCCCAGCAGGTCAGCCACCTCCTGGACGCAGACGCACAAGCTGACTGAGTAATACCCCAGTTCATTGAGCGTTCCCGCATAGCCAAATAGCGAACCGGAATTTTTGCTCAGCACCACCATGTGGCTTCTACCCTTACGCACGCCCTGCTCCCAGCAAAAAGCCAGGAAATTAGCGCTCATTGTTTAATCTTTATACGAGATCTTTCTCATTCTTCTGTGGATTGGTCTTGATTTTTACGAAAAGCCAGACACTCTCTTGAGAGAAAAACCTTGCTGGCATGCGAGAATATTCTCGCTTGCAGCCAGCATGGATCTTGGTTCCAGCAGGTCTGCCTCCTGCAATAATAACGGCTAAGACAGAGAGAGGCCCGGGACGGCCGCCCAGAAAAACCAAAACCTCAGCCCAGCCTTGTTCAGGCTGCGGCCTTAGGGCTGTGGCTATAACTGTCTTCCAGACCCATGCCTAAATGCGAGCCAAGACTAATGAGCAAAAAAGTACTGATCGTCGATGATCATCCGTTGATCTGCTCGGCCATCCGCAGCGCTCTCGACGGAATCGGTTACGAGACTGTAGGCGAGACTGCCGATGGTGTTGATGCCTTACAAATGATCAAGTCCCTCCAGCCAGACATTGTGATTCTGGATATAGGCCTTGAAAAAATGGACGGGCTTACGGTATTGCAGCGAATCTCCCGTGAAAAGCTCGATACCCGGGTGCTCGTATTCACGTCTCAGACGAAGGACACCTATGCCACACGTTGCTTTCACGCTGGGGCGAGTGGCTTTGTGAGTAAGCTCGAACCCATTACCCAACTGATCAAGGCGATCAAAGCCATCGCTGATGGGTACGTGTTATTTCCTAAGAGCGCCATGCCGATCTTCTCTGGCGCTGTTCAAGGTGGGGCAGTAGGTGACTTGCAGAATCTTACGGATCGCGAGATACAGGTTCTAAAGTTGCTGGCTGAAGGTTACTCCAACCGTGATATCGCAACTAAACTCAGCCTCAGCAGCAAAACGGTCAGTGGCCACAAGGTCAACCTTATGACCAAGCTCAGCGTGACTTCAGTGGTCGAACTGGCCGATATTGCCAAGCAGCGCAGCCTCATTTGAGATTGACTTGAAATCAACCATCTCCCGACTCAGCGTCCTTGCCTACCTCACGGTATTTTGTTGCCTGGTGGCTGGGGCCGAGATGAGCGATCTGCAGCCCATCGCGCGACAACAACTCGATAGCGTGAAGGTCCAGCCCAACGATGTCGAGCAGGCCTGGCTTGGGCAAAAACGAACGCTGATAGTCGGCGTGACAAGCGATTCCTTACCACCGTACCGAATCTTCAGTGAGCATGGGAGCTTTGAAGGACTCACAGCGGACTACTTGGCAGCTTTGCAGCAAGAACTTGCGATCGCGATTAAGGTGCGCCCGTTTGCTACGTCCGCCGCCGCCTTTGAGGCCCTGCGCCAACGGCAGATAGATCTGGTAGCCAACGCCACCCCACAAGAGGCCGGCGATTTCGGTATACAACTGACGCCACCTTACGGACAGTCGGAGCTTGCCCTCTTCGCTGACGCGGGAGATCTCCATGAATACAGCATCAATGATCCCCATTTGCGCATCGCCGTAGCCAGCAGGGCTGCTCTCTCGTTGTACAAGGCCAACGGCAGCCAAGGGACTTTCAGTATGTATGCGACGCCGCTTGCCGCGATGGCCTCGGTGTTAACTGGCGGTAATGACGCTTACCTGGGCGACACCCTCTCCACCTACTATCTATCCAGTCAGCTATTCAGTGTCCAGTTTGAAATCAACCAAAGTACACGCCTGCCAAGGGTCAACATTGCTTTTGCGATTGCCGCAAACAACCCTTTACTGGCCGGTCTTCTCGAGCGCGGATTGGGTAGCATCACGCCCCGCCAAATGACCGACGCCCAGTATTTTTGGGGTGATTTTGAGAGCGGTGACTATGGTGATTTTCGCGTCCACCTCACCAACGCCGAACGCACCTGGATAAACAACACCGGGGTAGTCAACCTCGCGATCAGTGAGGATCTTGCTCCTTACGCTTTTTTCAACAGCACTGGTCGCTTGAATGGTATTGCCTCAGATCTGCTGGGCATTATTCGGCGCAAGACGGACATCCACCTCAACATTATCCGCGTCCGATCGCTGAGCGAAGTCAGTGCGCTGCTGGACAACGGCAAAGCAGACATTGGTATCCTCACAGCCGCCAGTAACTCTTCAGTGCCTTATCTGCTTACCCGGTCTATGGCCGTCGCCCCCTACCTTTTCGTTATGCGGCAAAACAATCAGTTGCCCCTGGAGCCACATAGCACTGCCTCCGTCGCCGTTGCAAAAGGCTATATGCAGAGGGAGATGCTTGCCCGGCAATATCCCCATGTGCGGATCGAGAACACCGAAACCATGGGCGAGGCATTCAAACTTGTCCGTGAGGGTACAGCCGACTTTGTTCTAGCGCCGGCCAACGTGGCGCGCTACTACCTCTCCTACAAATACGAATCCAGCCTGAAAATTGGTGGCATCCTCAATGTTGAGGATGCGAAGATCGTGTTCGCCGCCCCTGGAAACCAATCGGAGCTGATATCGATCTTCAACAAGGCAATGATTGAAATCCCTCCGCGCAAGAATCTACAAATCATCGGTCGCTGGCGTGCCAACTCTGCAACCGATGACAAATACTGGGAGGGTATCGCCTCCTATATCTGGCGATCCTTCGAGGTTTTGGGCGCCCTGCTTCTGGTAACCAGCCTGCTGATAGTTGTTCAACGCCGCCGCATAGCGGCTAAACGCCGGGACCTAGAACAACGGCAATTACTGCTGGATGAACTGCAGATAGCCAAGGAGTCTGCCGATAAGGCCAGCCGCAGCAAATCTGTGTTCCTTGCCACCATGAGCCACGAAATCCGCACCCCTCTCAATGCCATCATCGGCATGCTGGAACTGGTGCTCATCCGCAAGGATAACGCCGAGCTCAACACTCAGTCCCTGCACATCGCTTACGAATCATCGACCCACTTGCTGGCGCTGATCGGCGAAATTCTGGACATATCGCGCATAGAGTCAGGAAAGCTGAACCTGTCTCCTGAGCCCACCCGTATCAAGGAGCTACTGGAGACGACAACCAATGTATTTTCCGGTTTGGCTCGGCAAAAGCGATTGCAACTGCATCTAGATATAGACCCATTGGCCACCGAACTGGTTTGGGTTGACGCGCTAAAGGTTAAACAAATCATCTCCAACTTAATGAGCAATGCGATCAAGTTCACTGAACAGGGCGGCATCAATATTCGTTGCGAGGTGAAGCCCGCGAACGGCACCTCTCTAAACGTTATCATCTGCGTCAGCGACACCGGCGTAGGGATTCCCTTGACTCAGATTGATCAGATATTTAAACCCTTCTTCATCACGACCGATGCGATCAGTGACCCCAACGCTGGCGCCGGCCTGGGCCTGGCGATTTGTAAGGAGCTGAGCAACTTTATGGGGGGGCATCTGGAAGCCGAGAGCGATATGAATTCCGGCACTCGGATGACATTCAGCATAACCCTTGATTGCGTCAAAGCTGAGAGCCACATAGCGCCCGATGTTTCTGGATCGACTACAGATAAGTGCGGAGATGCGGCGTTAACTGTGTTGATTGTCGAAGACCACCTACCGAGCCAATACCTTTTGTACCAGCAACTATCCTACCTGGGTCATAGCGTGCTTACCGCTAGCAATGGCCTGGAAGGCTTGGCGATGTGGCAAGAGAATGAAATCGACATTGTGCTCACCGACGCCAACATGCCGCAGATGACTGGTCTCGAAATGACCCAAAGCATCCGACGGTTGGAGCAATCCCGAGGCTGTCGCCCCTGCATCATCATTGGATTAACTGCCGATGCCCAACGCGAAGCGCTTGATCGCGGCCTGGCCTCCGGCATGGACTATGCGTTGACCAAGCCGATCACACTGCCCGACCTTAACCGCTGGATTCCCAAGCTTGAGGCAGATCAGCAGCAACTCAATGATTCTCCATCGTTAATGAGTTCTATCCACGCTTCCATGGTCGAACAAGTGATCGAAAGCAATGATAGCGAACGCATAATCTTGCAACAGTCACTGGTGAAAGAAGACCTCAATGAAATGGAGCGCGTAGCGCACAAGCTCAAAGGGACCGCATACCTGTTGAACCACTCAGGCTTGCTGGAGCAATGCGTCGAGGTAGAAGAATTGTGCGCAGAGGGAATTATGTCCGCCGATATAGGTGAAAGCGTCGCAGATCTGATTCAGTCACTGGAGATAATCAACGAGTCACTGCGCCCGAATTAATTACTCGAACGCCGAGCAAGGAATATCTGCACGCCACTCCAGACAAATCTCAGCCTAAACCCAGGCTAGCCTCTCAGGTCAGCAGGGTGAGTTCACGTAGGCTTTGGGGCATCTAAATTCAGGCCACTCCAATGCCCAAAAGCTCACCGCTCGCTCTCATATCGAGCGCCATATACCAACGACAGCAAGCTCAGCTAGGGCAGTCGAACAATTTAAGTGTATCGAAGACGCCAGCCAAACTACCCAATGCCGACGATGTGCAATTGGGACTACGGCGACGAGAGTTCGTTGCGTACGTGCAACCCAAATTCGATTTACGCACTGGCCAAGTCAACTCGACTGAGGTGTTAGCTCGCTGGCATCACCCGCTTTACGGTGTGCTGAGCCCAGCAACCTTCATCTCGGTGATGGCGCGTGAAAAATGGCTCGACAAGCTATTTTTCGAACTTTTGGAACAGAGTCTCACCTATCAGATCAAACTTCACGACCAAGGCAGACTCATAGGGATGGCATTCAATCTGTCCCTTAGTCAATTAATGAACGATACACTCATTGATCGATTGGAGACTCGCCTGCACCAGCACCCTCTGCCACTTTCGTCGCTCACCTTGGAAATCACCGAGGACGGTCCTGGCGTTGTCTGCGCCATCAGTGTGGAGCAGCTAAATCGTCTGCGCCTGTTGGGCATGTGCCTATCGATTGATGACTTCGGCACAGGCTATTCGTCACTCTTACGTCTATGCCAGGTGCCGTTTAGCGAAATCAAACTTGCCGCAGAGTTCACCCGTTTTATTGGCGGGCCCAGCCACTACCGTGTAGTCATTCGCAATACTCTGGCGCTGGCCACAGACCTAGGCATGCAACTGGTGGTCGAGGGTATTGAAACCGTAGCTCAGCACGATCACCTTTGTGAGATGGGCGCGCGCATTGGTCAGGGCTTTCTGTGTGCTAGGCCGATGGAGGTCGATGTGTTTGAAGGATGGATACAAAACCCATACCCATATTCTCAGGCATCTTCAGCCAGTTGAAGCACCCAACCGGTAAAACGCTCTTCGACTATCTGGTCTACCGGCGGGATAGTATGCCAGTGGTATTGGCCCCAGGCGCGCGTGACCACTTCGTGACCATGACCGCCGAGAGCGCCGGCGGTATGGTGGACATTCATGACCGGCGGCCCGTGGTGCTGACGCCGGAGCTGGCCCGGGAATGGTTGGACCCGGCCACGCCCAAGGAGCGTGCCGAGCAGATGGTGTTGCACCAGGGGGAACCGGCCGAGGCTTTCGAGTGGTTCAAGGTTGATGCAGCCGTGGGCAACGTGCGGAACAGAAGGCCGGAATTGATCAAGCCAGTACTAAAGTAAGGCAAAACGTGTTTCTCAATTTCCTTGTATGCTGGAGTTCCAATCACACGAGACAAGGAACAGTTATGAGTGGACAGCCAATTGAGTACTACCTAGAGGTATACGACGACTCGTTTATCAATGATCCAGTATGGAGCGTTCAATCCCAGTCCCCATTCCCAGCCTTGCATATTGGAGATCGTTTCAGTAGTCGCGGCCTAAGCGAAGTATCCTGGAATATGGCTCCGCGTGGTCACGATGTATTCAGAATAAAAGATATAGACCACATATTCTGGGACATCGGTGGAGTGATAGGGCACAAGCTAATGGTGCTGCTTGAAGTAACTAGGCCAGCCGACGACGATTAGACCTCAACGATTGATCGCGTGCGCATACGCTTGGCACGCCCGCAACGCGATCAATCCTTGGTCACCGTCATCGGTGATGGCGACAATTCGTTGAGCATGCGCTGGGTCAAGTTGGGCTCGGCGGGCTGCATGAACCACGCCGACGGCGCCGGAGGTGGCAGGCACGTTGCAGCCACTGGCTGAATCCGTGGCGTCGAGAAGGACTGACAGCCGCACATCAGCAGTAGCAAGGCGGTCGCGCAGCAGGACCTGGTCACGTTGAGCATCGGAAAGTTCTCGGGTGTGTTGTTGATCGGAGGCGGACAGCTTTTGCTCCAGGGTCAGGCGCTTACCCTGCTCGGCGCTCACCTGCTTGGCAGCCGCCGCGCTGACTTCGGCAAGTTGTCCCTGGTGCTGGCCGGCCTGCTCGGCCAGCCTCTTGCCCATCCGCCAATCCTGCACCTGCCAGGTGACGCCGGCGGCGCTGGTCATCAGCACCAGGATCAGCACCACCAGCCCAGCCAGCTTCTGTACGGGCGTCATCACGGCACATCCTTGAAAAAGACGTGATGCCCCAGGAGCAACGTCTGTTTGGCCTTCGCCGCCCAGGCCGGTGCCTTGGGCATCGTGGTGGCGTAGTAGTGCGTGGCCCCGCCGGTTGGATCCGGTACCGCGCCGGCCATCACCTGGTCAGCAGCGCGCTGGGCCTGGGCGAACTGCGCGGCCGGGATCGGCTTCGCACCGCTCAGGTAGGCGTAGTTCGGGTCGTTCTGGTTCCAGCAGCTGAACTGCCAGGGTTTCAGGCACACGCCGGCGTAGCCCTCGCCCCACCAGGACTTGGCCTTGCGGTCGAACACGCGGTTGCGGATGGTCCAGGCCACGGCGATCTGGCCGGCCAGCCCCTCGCCACGGGCTTCACCCCAGAGCGTGCGCGCCAGGATGTCCCGGTCTTTATCGGAAGTGGTCATGCTTTTCTCCAGGCAAAAATAAACCCGCACAGGGCGGGTGTCAGGCCGATCGGTATGTAGCTACTCGGCGGCTGGGACGATCTCAGGGACAGACTCAACCTTCACCGTTACCTTGGCGCTGTAGGTGTTCAGCAGCTGCGCTGTACGGACAACGGCCTGGGGCTGCGAGGCCAGGAGCTCGCGAGCCTTCGCATCCGCCTCATCCGCCGTGGCGAATTCCATAAGGTTGAGGGGATCAAAGGCGTTGCTGGAATTGATGACGATGTAAGGCACGGTGTGCTCCAGGTATTTTTGGCAAAAATAAACCCGCTCGATGGCGGGTGGGGATGGACGGCGGTGCGGTGTTACGGCGCGGCGGGCCAATCAATGGCGAGTGGGTACCCGTCCTGCTCAGGCACGCGGTTCAAGGCCACGCGGTATTTCTTCCAAGCCTTGAGGGTGACCAACTCTGCCTCGGTCGCTTCGTCGATATCGACTGCATCTTGAAGTGGCGCTATTGCGTAATCAGCCCCGGCTCGCAGGTGCGCGATCTGGTTCTGTACAGCCTCCACTGAATCAATTGCCGGCGGCGGCAGTTCTTCCTGCGGGGGAAGGTCGGGCACCAGGATGTGCAGAGTGATCATCACCGTCAAATCATAGGGCTCGCCCTCTTTCGTAACGGTGACCGTGAGCAGACCGTCCTCAAACGAGATGCTCACCTCGGCGGGATTGTCCGCCGGGTGAAGCCCGTAGCCCCAGCCCTGGTCGAACGGCGGGAATGGGACCAGGCCCTGGGTGCCGGTGACGCAGTAGACGCCCACGTCCTTGCGATAACAGGTCACATCCGCCCCACCGAGCGAGACGAAATCGAACTTTTCACCCGCGCCAGTAACGTTAATTGCTGCTCTTGCCATGATCAGATCGCCCTCAGTGTGTTGTCGGCCATGCGGGTGGTGTTGCCGGTGTGGTACATCCGCACCCACGGAAGGAACCCATTGAATGCCGAGCGAAAGAGGAATTGGTTGTCACCGTTGTAAATCATGATCTGAGCGCCAACGCGGCCAGAACGCCTCAAGGTGATACCTGTTGCGTTGATCGACTCCCCGGTGCCGCCGGGAAAGATCGCATTACCGGCGATAAGCGCGCCGCCAAGTTCATCGTAGGCGGCAGTCCAATCTGAAATCCCTACACAGTCGGCACCAAGGCCAAGGTCTCCATTTTTTAACACTCGCCCTGGTGTGGTATCGGCGTTGCCCACGGTCACGGCCGCTGTCGCCGCAGTGCCCAGCCCCAGGCCTGAGCGCCCCTCGGCCTGGCTTCTGCCACCAGTACCGCCCATGGCCACCGGCACGACATCCTGAGTAGACACATCACCCAGGCCCGCGAGCGTGGCGCCCCACTGCTGAACCATTTGGTTCACAGCATCGGCCAGGGCTTTGGGGTATCCGTTGACAGGCACAATCCCGTACCCGGCGCCGCCAATGGCCGGCCCACGGTACGGTGGCGAAATGGCAAGCGACGTATCGCTGGCTGGGTTGATCACTTGATAGATGCCCTGGTCAGGGCCGACAAACATATCCCCGGCACGGCAGTTCGAGAACTTGGTGCCGACGCCCGTTACTGTCGGGCTCCCGTTCTGCACGCTCACAGTCCCTTCTGAAAACCAAGAAGCCATAGGTTTCTCCAGTTGAGTGCCCACATCGGCACTTGAAATTAGTTGTAGTAACGCTCTATCGGAAACTTGCAGACAGGTACGCCCAGAAAAAAGCCATCTGAGCCCTGCCAATAAAACCGGTCGAGGTATTGTTTCTGGTTGAATATCTGCAACACCGGAACTCCACCATCCAAAATGGTGATACCTGCATACTGCGAGTTATTTGCAAACCACATGATGCCGCGATCCATACTTGAAACGCATATGAAGTCACTTGTATCAATCACTACATCGCTGTAGTAAGTATCTATGAAAGTACCTCTAGCGACAGTCCATTTTTTTGCGAACTTACCAAAGCGAACAACTCGATCACTTGAAACGTAGACTATTTGCTCCTGACCATCTCTTACCTCCATCCCAAACTCGGCATCACTTTGCTGATCAGAGTATTTGCATGACACAAATCCCGTTAAGTAATCCTGCAATACACTGCCGCCCCGAACTGCTGACGTGACATGAAACCCGGTCCAGTTTCCTGACGATCCTTCGATTGAGATATACAGACCGAGGTTGTCGTGTGACGCCGATATCGTCCGCAAAAAAATCTGGGGCGGCTCGACCGTTAGGATGGGTTTGGCAAAGTTAAACTGCCCTTTGCCGGGCTTATCCGTGAACCGTGATTGAATCCTGAACTGCCCCCTTTCCGAGAACACCAAAACTTTGTACACGCTGCTGATACTGACTGAGCCGTAATCGTTTTCGGCAACGAAGCCATAGTCGTCCATATCAATTCACCTTGACCACTTCCACAACACTCTCTACGACATTGCGCGTCCACATCTCCCGGTTTTTGCCACCGCCACCACCATCCGGCTCGCGGTAATTGATCTGGGTATAAATCGCAATTCTCGTCCCTCCCAAATCGGTATAGGTGGGTAGTCCATCCCAAGTATCAGGGCGGCCAATCTGGTCATATGGTGCATAAACTTTAGGGGTGATCGTGACAAAGCAGGTCGCGGGGTCATAGCCTGGAACATCCATAAGGATGTACTCATAGTTAGACCCCCTCCCCCCTCCAGTCGCGGCAGGAACTATCATCACCGCTAACTTTTGCAGAGTGAAATCTTCCATCCCCAGAGTTTGAACTTCGTTTTTATCGAAAACCCAGAAGCCATACTCCACGGTAATACCTCCCAAAGTAATTAGCTTGGCGGTGTGAGCCTGCCGTTCATTGTTCTGCGCTTGTAGTTGCCGTCATACACTGCAAGGCCATCGCTGTTGAGCAGGATAGATCCATCTTCATCCTCACTACGGAAGACGAGTTTCCCTGCCGGAACGTTGATCTCAAGTAGTGGCCGCCCTTGCGAGTCAACCGCTGGAGACCGAATGTTCATCCCTAGGATGATTTCCTGGATAAGCGCCTTGCTGATGATCGCGGTGTTGAACACAACCTGATTGTTCTGGACCACAAACATCGGGATAACTGTGCCGTCGATCTCGTTCACGACTGCAAAGCGCTGCGCGAAGATCAGAAACTCCGACTGCTCACCATCCGAACCAAACGCCAGCCCAGTCACAACCTTCCGACCATCCACAATGGTTTGAGCCTTCATGGTGGTCTGGGCAGAAACCTTGCCGTCGAGCTGGACCACGGTCTCGCTGACGGCCTGCACAGATGCACTGGTCTGGCCGATGCTCGACTGCAGGGTTTCTGTCCTCTTGGCCAGCACCTCAGTCGCAGTAGCCTGCACCTTCTTCTCGACCTCAAAGCTGGCTGTCGACTCCCAGGCCTTGATAGCGCCTGCAAGATCACCGGAACCATCATCGCCGCGCACCGAAGCCCGCAGCGCCTCATTGCTGGACGCTTGAGACGTGACCTTGCCGTCGAGGTTGGTGGATGTTGCTCACCTTCGGTTTCATCATCCACATCATCAAGACAGCGCGGCCTACAGCGGGCGGCGGGAGGTAGCTATGAGAAAGGAACTCATCAAGATCAGCGAATTTCAGCGCCGACGCTGGGGAGAAAACGGCACACCGCAGTGCCCACAAGCTATTCGAAACCACATCCGCAACGGCCGGGTGCCGGGCGAGCAAATCGGGAAACTCTGGTACGTTGACTGGGCGGCGTTCAACGCGTCCAGCGGCAACGACCTTGTCGCAATGGTAATGAAAGGAGCTGCATGATGTCCCCACGGCCGCGCAACACTGCGAATAAGAGCCTTCCGCAGAACCTGTACTACGACGCGCGGCGCGGGACATATCGCTACCGGCGCCCTACCGACGGGAAGTTTTTCCCGTTCGGCGCTGATCGCCTGAAAGCCATAGACGCTGCTAAGCAACTGAACCTGGAGTTCATGCGTGGTGCTGACCTGATTGGCGCAGTGATAGGGAACTCATCCGAGTCTTTCGCCGGCTTCCTAGATGCTTACGAGCGCGATGTCTTGCCGCCACGCGAGCTGGCCAAGGGGACCCTGGGGCTCTATGCAGTGCATTTTCGACGCTTCCGCAAGCAGTTCGAAGGGAAAGCTATCGATCAGATCACGATCCGCATGATCGCCGAGATGCTCGACGCACTAACCCCACGTACGGCAAACCAGTGTCGTACCTTGCTGGTCGACATCTTCAACCATGCCGCCGCTAAAGGGTTGTGCCCAGACAACCCGGCGGTCAGCACCATCAACCGGATCGAGAAGAAGCAGCGCAAGCGCCACACGATTGAAGGTTTGAAAGCCATCCGAGAGAAGTCGCCAGTGTGGCTGCAAAACGCAATCGACTTGGCCTTGATCACCGCCCAGCGCCGTACCGATGTCCTCAACATGCGGTTTGACGGTGTTCGGGAGGGGTACCTGTATGTGGTGCAGCAAAAGACAGCCAAGGCCAGCGATGCAGCATGGATCAGGTTCACGGTGACTGAAGAGCTGCAGGCGGTAATCAGCCGATGCCGGGATGATATCGCCTCGCCTTACCTGGTGCACCGTCGCCCAGATCGCCTGAAACAAAAGCAAGCGCAGACGAAGGATCACTGGACCCAGGTCGAAGAGAGATATTTGACGCGGGCTTTTAAGGAGGCCCGGGAGGCGGCAGGTTGTTACAAGGGATGGAAGGAGGAAGAGATGCCGGGCTTCCATGAGGTGCGAGCGCTATCGCTTCACCTGTACCAGAAAGCCGGAAAGGACGGGCAGAAGATCGCAGGCCATGCCAGCGAGAAGATGACCAAGAACTACCAGCGGGACCACGAGGAAATCATTTGGTCCGAGGCGATTCCTGATCTAGATATCAGCGAGATATCCGGGATGTGACTACTTCCTAGGAATATCCCGAAAGTCCTCACCTCTATGGTAGGTCACCCCAGCCTGAAGTATTAAGCTGAACGCCCCCAGTATGTACGTAAGGCACCCCGCAAACTCCAGCGAATTGGTATTTCCCTGCCCCCGTGACCGGACAGCTTCAATTATTGCGGCTTTGTGCCTATCTAATTTTGAAGCGTCCGGATCTAACGCGTGAGCCATCATGTTGCGAATACGGTTAAGTTTCTCGCACAACGACCACAGCTCAACCATACCCCCAAGCTTTATGTCATCCGGATATAAAGCTCTGGACAGGTCCAAAATCTGAGCGAACGTAAATCGAGAATCTTTCAAAAACTGGGGCTGAGGCACCATCTCCGAGCAAAAATCGCGAAGCATTTCTTCGAGCATTAGATGGCATTTCAAGATGAGGGTTATGTCATCCATCTGGGCGGTGAAGTGCTTTTCGAAACGCTGATCGTGCTTCTTGCTGAACTCTAGGTTGACCATGAATTCACCTTTGAGGAGCCAATTCTTCATTGTGTTTTGCGCCAGTTTTGCGCGGGTTTTGCGCAGGCACAAAAAAGCCGATCTAGCTGATCGGCTTAAGTGTCTGATTTTACTCAGGAAATATGGTCGGGACGGAGTGATTCGAACACTCGACCCCTAGCACCCCATCTCCTTTTTCATACTTCTTGAAAGACTCCGAAATTTCACTCTGGATTTTTCTAAGCTAGTATTTACTTGAGCTCCAGCGGTGTTCTGCTCTACGAGAGTCCAGTAACGTCCATCAAGAGCCGACGTTTTTGTGGGGGTAAAAGTAGGGGGAACCCATTTTATGGCTAAAATCACCATCAAAGAACTCGAGTCGCTGACCGCCAACGATGCAGGCCGAATCCTCCGGGAAGATGGCAATCTCGCGGGTCGAATTTCCCTGCGTAAGGACGGCGTGTCGGTCAGTTTTTTCTATCGCTATCGGTGGGGCGACCAGAACAAAGAATACGCCTGCGGGTCTTGGCCACGCAAATCCCTGACGGACATCCGCAAGGCCCGCAATCAGGCCCGGGCGCTCATTGATGAGCAAATCAATCCCAACGAGCACAAGAAAACCGCCAAGGCACAGGCATACGCCGCTGCTAACGTAAAGGCTGAACCAGTAAAAACGACAAAGGTGAAAACGCTGACCGTCCAGGATCTGGCCAAGGCGTGGCTGTTGGATGGCGTGGCGCGCAAAGATGGCAATGCTGAATTGCAACGACGCTTTAACAAGGACCTTTTTCCGGCACTCGGCAAGACCGCGGTGAACAATGTTTCCGAACACGATGTTCGGGCGCTGATCCGCACCGTGGTCAGCCGCGGTGCTCACCGGCAAGCCATCAGCTTCTTCGCCGACCTCACCCAGATGTTCAGCTGGGCTAGAAAGCGCCAACCTTGGCGGGCGTTACTGGTTGAGGGTGATCCGACTGAGCTGGTCGACATCTCCCCCCTGATCCCTGCCGACTACGAAGCGGAAAGAAGCCGGATCCTTTCCCCGGCTGAGCTGTTGGAACTGCACACCCGCTTCCAGCACATGACTGCCGATTACGACGCCCTCCCCGCGGGCCAAAAATACGACGGCATTCGACCGCTAAAGAAGGAAACACAGCTTGCGCTCTGGATCAGCCTGGGCACGCTATGCCGGATTGGCGAGTTGCTGCAGGCCGAATGGAAAAATGTCGATCTAGACCAGCAGACCTGGTTCCTCCCCAGCGAAAATGTCAAAGGCACCCGTGGCAAAAAACAAGACCACCATGTCTTCCTCTCCCCCTTCGCCCTGCATTTCTTTGAGGAACTTAAAATCCTGACGGGCGACTCGCAATGGTGCTTTCCGAACAAGCTGGATGATGGGCATGTGGATGTGAAAGTGGTGAGCAAACAGGTGGGCGATCGCCAGGCCCGGTTCAAAAACCGCAAGGCCCTCTCCAGACGGTGCCATGACGATACCCTGGTCCTGGCCGAAGGCCAAAATGGCGACTGGACGCCGCATGACCTGCGCCGTACGGGGGCGACCATGATGCAAGCCTTAGGCGTTAGCCTGGACGTCATTGATCGCTGCCAAAATCATGTACTGGTCGGCTCTCGGGTGAGGCGCCATTACCTGCATCACGACTATGCCGACGAGAAGAAAAACGCCTGGAATCTGTTGGGCGATCGACTCAGTGCGGTGCTGTCTTCGACCTACGAGCACACGCCAAACGAGTCGATGTTGTCTTTTCCAGCGTACACGGCGACAGAGACGCTGGCACCCTCATAGGGCTGTTGCACCCTGCGTTCACCGGAGTTTAACGTCCGCGTGTTGTGACCCAAAATTCGCGGTGAGCAAAAGTGACAGACTGCATGTACATATTCGTGAGCTTCACCGTTGCGGAACTGTTCGACAAAGTATGGCAAACGCCCATGGTCAAATTGGCCCACGACATTGGTGTTTCCGACGTCGCCGCCACCAAAGCTTGCCGCAAAGCCGGCATCGCTCTCCCTCGCCGTGGCCACTGGTTAAGATCGAAAAAGCAGCGACAACCCAAACCCGAGCCTACTCACGTTCCAGGTTCTCGACCGTTACACCCCGCCCGGCAAGACTGGCACTGATTCGAACTCACCAATAACCCGGCGTACGATTGCCCCCCTTTCAATTGAGCCCGACGCGCCGAAACCACACCAATCTGATAATGACAATCTAGCTCGCTAGGTACGCCACCAGTGGTCGCTCAATGGCGTGACGCAATATGCTGCGAAGCGAGCACACGGGATCTGAAAAGACGTTCTCCGCTCTGCATCCCTTGACCTGCTATGGCGACGGAAAAGTTAGTTGACGGTCGCAGAGGCATATTGATCGAGGAGCCTTTCTAACCTTTTCGACTAAAAAAATAACGGTATGACTCAATCAGATGGCGTTTAGCCAGTTTGGGTTGATAAGATTGCGCTCTGAATACATTTAACCTGTATATCAATACAGTATCGTGGATTTTCCTGGCCAGGATGGCGAAGTTAGCTACTCACTGGCCAATCTTGTTTTCCAAGATTGGAGTTGCTGTGAACGCGAAGCTCGATTTTGACGCATCAAAGCTCTACGAAGCCCTGAAGTACCAAATCCACGTAGCGATCGACTACTGCCATACCCTTGATAAGGACGATGTCCTTTGGATCGAGGTGTTTGGCGATGTCACCGTCGAAGGCCGTGATCAGGTTGAGGTTAAGGAGTACAGCGACAGCCTGACCGACAGCCATGAAAACCTCTGGAACACCCTCAATAACTGGCTAAAGCCTGATTTCAATCATCAGCAATACGCCAACCTGATCCTGCTGACGACTCAGGCCTATGGTGAGCGAGCAGCTATCAAAGATTGGTATCAGTGGAATACTGATCAGCGTCTGGCTGCGCTGGAAAGTATCCTCCAGGATGCGGAGGCTCGCTTCGAAAAGGCCAAGCAGGAGAAAGAGGCAACTGCTGACCAAAGCGAGGAAGGTGGTACAGGAGGAAAAACTCCAGGGCCTTCTAAGGCGCTGACCCTGCAGCGCAAGGTGATGGCAAAAGCCATGCGTGAGTCGCTGATGGAGGCTCTGCCCAAGGTCAAGATCATCACCGAGCAACCTGACCTGCTTGGCTTGATCGCCAGGTACAAGAGGGCTCATCTTAAAAGCATCCATGAGCATCGCATGGACGACTTCTTGAATGACCTCTTTGGCTTCATGACCAGCGCCGTTAAGGTCACAGAAGGATGGCGGTTCACCACCGCGGAATTCGACAGCAAATTCACAGAGCTCACCGCCCGCTACCTGATTGGCTCGGTGAAGTTTCCCCGTGTCAACACTGAGGAGATCGAGCGGGAAGCTGCTGAGATGAATGTGCGTGACCGCATTTACGCCCAAAAGCTAGATGAGATCGGCGGCGAGGAGGAGCTTATTCTTGAGGCAACTGCCGATCTGCTTCATGCCCACGAATACATTGCCGAGCTGATCAAGGACTGCACCACGTCACAGAGCGACGTGGAAAGCTACAGCAAGAACCATATGCGCACTCATAGTGCCAGCAGGGCAAAACTGATGATCGGTTGCGACGAAACCTGGTCGATTTCGAAACTGAAGCAGGAATCCCTCAAGTTCTACTACGCGCGCTGTGAATTGGATGTCGTGGGCTTTCGAAACTACGAAGACACGCCCGTTGAGTTCCGCAATGGCATCTACCACATGCTCGCAGATTCAGTGCTCGCAAGCTCAGCGAAGGAGTTTCACTGGAGGCTCTGGAAATGAGTGCAAAACCCATTGAACACCTTTTCACGCTTCAGCGTTCCCCCATCGCACTGGCACCGGTGATCCACAACTTCTTCGCCCATTCCGAACCTAGGGAACGAGACCTGCTGTTGAGCTATCTGGTGCTGCCCATGGTGCTGTACCCGGCCATGCAAACGTACCTGCTGGCCGTGAGGAAGACCAGCAACCTGCGCACGCTCTGCAAAGAGCAGTCGCGGCTGGTAGGGCTCACCCACAACACCCAGCAGTTCAAATCCCTCACCAACGCCGCTCTACTTGTCCTTCAAGCAGAGCAAAGCATCGAGATCACCGACGACCTAACTGTGACGTCGGTCGGGGACGTCAGGGCCTCCAATGCCAACCCCAAACAACTCGAAGCCGCCCGCCGTCTTTCCATGGTCTGCGCAGAGGCAGATGTCGTTTCCATCTACAGGACGTTAGGATTCAAGTCTCTATGAAATGCTTTCTGCGGTACATCGGCGTAGTCGACACTCAAGAAAAAATTCACAAAGTGCGACTGGAGCCTGGGCTCAACGTCATCACTGGCAAGTCATCCACTGGAAAAAGTGCGATCCTGGAAATATTCGACTATTGCCTCGGCAGCACCGAAGACACAATTCCGGTGGGCACGATCACTGAGCGCGCCGAGACCTTTTTCATTGCGTTGCAATTTCCCAGCTACTTCATCGTGGCCGCACGCAAGAAAAAATCCGACCGCTGCTTTTTGCTTGAGGTACAAGGCTCCGACCCAGATCAATTGCTCCAACTAATCGAGCAACCCAAGGCCTTCTTCGATCCCAAGCACTACATGCCACTGGCAGACTTCAAGAAAAGCCTTGGGCGCTATTTTGCGATCACGCTGGAAAACATCGACGAAGACCCGTACCTGAAAGCGGCCGGCCGCAACAAATCAGCCACTCCATCGGTACGCAGTTTTTCCTCCTTCATGCTCCAGCATCAAAACCTAGTGGCCAACAAGCACGCGATTTTCTACCGCTTCGATGAGAAGGAAAAACGTGACCAGGCGATCAATCACTTCAAGATTCTGATGGGTCTTGTGGACGAAGCTTATTTCGATCTGTACCGGGATCATGAGGTTGCCAAGCACGAACTCAAAAAAATCCAGGCGCAGATTCCCAAGCAAGCTCAGCGCAAAGAAGCTGCGATCGCTCGTTACAACCGTTACCTAATCGAGTTCAAGTCCTTGGCAGGTCTTCCTCTAGTCGATGCCACGGCTGAGGACATCTACAGCAAACCCGCGACGATGCTGAAGATGATTTCCGGGCGTTCCGTCAAAATCGACGTGCTCTCAGATCAGGTTGAAATGCGTCGGGCTGAACTTCACTCTCAACGAATCGCTGCGCTCATCGAAAAGCGCAAGCTGCAGGGACAGATGAGGCTGGTCAATGAGTCTCTGACTTCTGCAACACAATTCAGCTTGAGCATGACCGCTGAGACATTGCCCGATTCCATTGAGCTGTCCGAAGCTCATTGCCCGCTTTGCGAGGCTCACACCAGCACCCCCGCTATGGAAGCCAACAAGCTCGTAGGTGCTATCGAGTGGTTGAATGACGAGCTCAAGCTGTCCGCCTATGCCCGGGAGAGTTTCGCTGCAGAGCGCCGAAACATTCAGGACGCGCTCGATAAGGCTAACGCAGAGCTGCGTCGTATCCAGACCGACATCCAGCCACTCGATGAAGAAATTGCCAAGCTCAAGACATCCAAATCGATCGATGAGCAGGCCACCAAGGCCAAGCTTCGGCTTGAAATCGCCATTCAAGATCAGTTGGACAAACCTGAGTCGGAGCTGGCGACTGAAGAAAAAAATCTGCGCACTGAGGTTGATCGCCTGGCCGGTCTACTTGAGAAATACGACATCAAGGACAGGTTGAAAACGTTAAGCAATGAGATCGACGCCAAGATGTGTGAGCTTGGCAACCACTTCGATTTCGAGGAAACGTACAAGCCTTCGAAGCTGCGCTTTGACGTTGAAACGTTCGACCTTTGGTATCAGCAGAATCAGAACACTCGGGTTTACCTACGCTCGATGGGCAGCGGTGCGAACTGGTTGTACTCTCACCTCGCCTTGTTCATGTCCCTGCACTACCAGTTCGCGGCGCTGTCGAACAAAGGGTGCAAGATCCCACCAATCCTTTTCCTTGATCAGCCCACCCAGGTGTACTTCCCTGCCTCACTGGATGACGCAGAGGATTTCGATGCTCAAGAGCTTTCAAAACAGGCCAAGCGTGAAGACGCAGTCGACGCAGACATGAGTGCTGTGACCAACATGTTCACTCAGTTGGCCAAGTTCTGTGATGAAACTGGCAAGAAGACAGGCGTAACTCCGCAAATCATCGTCTCGGATCATGCAGATAGACTGACCCTAGGCGAAGGTTACAAGTTTCCGGACTATGTCCGGGCTACATGGAGAACGCGGGGCTTCATCGCCGACTAGGAGTCTTCATCCTGAAGGGGGGATTACTCCCCCGTTTCTTGATCAGGCCATAGTGGTTGGTGCATCAATCATTACGCCTGAGACCTGTGGGGACGAAGTCCTTAACAACCACGTCTGTTCTGGTGTGGTGTGGTGTGGCGTAGATACGCTATACACTTATGAATGTATGGACATCACAACGCCATGAAAGCCAGGGAAGCTAGACTATGAGCATCGACATAACTGCACCAGCGCCGAGGGTTTTCTCAGAAAGCGACACGCGCACGATTGAGATGTCACCCTCCGGTTACCTAGAGCAGATACTTGATCGAGAGCTCAAGCTCACGCTCCACGGCATCGAGCTGGGGTCCGAGCGAGATGACTCCATGCGTCAACTCACTGACACCGCAGCAACGCTTTACGATGGCCGCATTCTGCGCGAGCTTATACAGAATGCGTACGACGGCGCTGGTGAAGATGTCGATGCCCATATCCTGGTGAAGCTGGATCTTGCCTCTGCCCCGCACGCGATGCTGGACGTCTGTAACACTGGCAATGGATTCTCCCGGGCCGATGTCGACTCAATCGTGAATCCGGCAAGAAGTAGAAAGCAGCCCGGAAACTCCATTGGCCACAAAGGACTTGGATTTCGCAGTGTTACGTTGATCAGCCATGATCCTCAGATCTACTCATCTCAAGCTGAAAATAAGGCAGCGCAATTCGACGGGTTCTGCTTTCGATTTGCTGATGAGCAGGCCCAACGCGAGCGACTTCTGCATCTAGCTGAACCCGACCTTGCGGAAAGGGCGGTCGGCAAGACTCACAGCTTGCAACTGCCGCTCGTGATAAATAGCTTCCCCGATGACATACAGGACTATGTGCGAAATTGCACCTCACTTGACCACCTGTTTGCATCGCTGTTGACCACCTATTTGCATTCCATTTGACCAGGCGTTTGCATTCCATGTGACCACCCATTTGCATTCGATGTGACCAGCGCATTCAGCCGTGTGCATCGGCAGATAACAGCCAGAAGTGGCCCTCCACTGGGCAAGTACGAACAAGGTTTTACCGCAGCACACATGCTGCTCGGTGCAGCAGCCGGATGTCCTCAAGGCTGAGCTGGCCAAGCGTATGGTCACAGTATGCTTCGCAGTGTCGATCGCTCTAATCGTACCCTCGGCTTTTAATACCGGAGCCGGCTTCGTATCCTGCTTCATCTGCATTCCTTCCATCCCGTCCAATTTTCATTCCCGGCATGTCCTCTGCGTGAACGGAGAACGGCGCGACTAACTGGGCGCAATACCCAGTTGGGTAGTCGCGCTCTTGCAGCCCTACCTGCGCATCGCCGAGCTTGTCTGCCCCGTGATAGAAGGTTCCGAATAGATGATCCCACAGGAGCAAGAACTCGCCGAAGTTAACCTGGGCATCTTCGAACTCTCGCTTGTGGTGCCAACGGTGTGTCTCCGCGACTCCAATCACGCTGCGTAGCCAACCCAGCGAGTAGTCCAGGTTCGAGTGCTGAAAGGCCAAGTGGACGGTCAGGATACTGAACCAAGTTGCAATTACAGCGGACGGCGCCCCTGATGCGAGTAGAACTACTAACCCTGGTCCGGCCATCAGCGCGGCATGCAGAGGGTGTCTACGCTCCCCGTTCATCCAATAGAGTCGCTCTGCGCTGTGATGAATCATGTGAAAACGCCACAACCAATGCACCCGGTGGCTGATGCGGTGCATGGCATACAGGCTCAGATCGAGCACGAAGGCGACCAGAACCAGTTGCAGCCACAGAGGACTCTCGATCGGAAAGAGGCGAACCGAAGCCGGCACAGCATCGCCAAGCTTGGCCAGAATTTCAGCAGTGAACTGAATGACGGAAAGGTTGATCAGCATGTGCAACAGGTCTGTGGTGGTGTCGTGATGATCTTCGAGCCAAGCTTCGCGAAAAGGCTGGAGTCTCTCTAAACCAGCGATGACTAACAGCCCCACCGCGGCGACCAGGGGCATGATGGGCCACGACGGTACGCCGGTATATAGGGCCCAAATCATGAAGGCGGTACTGCTACCAAATACCAGCGGATAGCTCATCCAGCGTATGGCACATCGAAGGGAAAGAGGCATCGCTCAACTCCTGTATAGGGAGCCATGACAATACATAGAGAGGCTAACGTTCGAATTGAACGAAAGAGCTACGATCTTGAAAATGCTTTAGTGGAAAGTGGGGTCAGGGCTTTGCAACAGTCGGAAAGCCCGGGAATAGAATCCGACAAAACTCGCTGCATGAACCGCAGTGGTCAGGCCATGTACCTTCGACCACATGCTGCAAGGTGCGAGAGACGCAACGCTTTGCATAAGCTAAACATCGCTGTTAGCGCTGAATGTTGGCCAAGCACGTGATCTATCCTCACGCCAGCCAATAACTCTATGCTTGACCTTATAGCTGCTAGAAGGTTTGTAATCGATAAGACTATGTCCAATTGGAGAATCGCCCCATGAGCTCCTGTGATAAATCCTGTGGCTGTGGCCCCGCTTCGGCGGGCCCGAAAGTAGCTGCTACACCTTCAGCTGAAGGCACCTGGGTCAGCAATTTTTCGGTGCCGAAAATGGACTGCCCTTCCGAAGAACGAATGATCCGGCTCGCGCTGAATGGCTTACCCGAAATTGACTCATTGTCCTTTGATCTATCGAGCAGACAGGTAAGCGTATTTCACGAAGGAGCGGTAGATCAGATTGCTATCAAACTGGAGTCACTTGGCCTTGGAGCAACGCTGCTAGGCACACAACCAGCCAGCCGGGAGTCCGCGTCGGCCAACAGCGCTAACGAAGAGCTGAATGCTTCAAAAGAAGCCGGCACGCTGAAAATCTTGCTCGGCATCAATGCCGCAATGTTTGTCATAGAGATGGGTGCTGGTTTAATCGCTCAGTCGACTGGTTTGATTGCTGACTCGTTGGACATGTTTGCTGATGCTGCCGTCTACGGGCTAGCTCTCTATGCGGTCGGCCGCAGCGCGCGGATGCAAGTACGTGCAGCCCATTTGGCGGGTCTGTTCCAGATCGTATTGGCTTTGGGTGTGCTTTTTGAAGTGGCTCGACGCTTTCTCTACGGCAGTGAACCTGAATCGATGCTGATGATGGGGATTGGCACCGTCGCGCTGGTGGCAAACGTCAGTTGTCTGTGGCTGATCTATGGACACCGCGAAGGTGGCGCGCACATGAAAGCGAGTTGGATTTTCTCAGCCAACGATGTGATCGCGAACATTGGCGTAATCGCTGCGGGGGCATTGGTCGCATGGACAGGATCTCCCTACCCAGACTTGGTGATTGGTACTGTCGTGGGCCTCATCGTCCTGAACGGTGCGCGCCGAATTCTGGCGTTGAAGGCCTAACCAATCGGATCGGCAGATGGCCTTAATACCCTAGGGTCGCACAGCTCGCGAGGCACTTGCTTCGTGCAGGTAAACCTCGGCGAGCGCCGATGAGGGATCGATACCCAGTAGCGATCGAAAGGTTCTGGAGAAATGAGCAGAGTCGGAGAAGCCTGACTCGTGCGCAGCAATCGTCATAGGTCGTCCGCAGGCCAAGTATCGAACAGCCTGGGTCAGGCGTAGCCACTTGGCGTAGCTGCGCAGTGGCAAACCAGTTTGTTCCACGAACCAATGCGAGAACCGAGTTGGGGACAGATGGATCAGTGCTGCCAACTCTTCGCGTCGTACCTTGCCCTCATGAATCGCTGTGCTGACTATCGCCACGCGCGGATCTGGGGCTGGTAGGACGTCGAGTACCTGTAGAGCCTTTCGCACCGCAGACCGAGGGTCTCCCGCGCCTTCGTTCAGGGAGTCAGCGATTCTTTGGGCGTCAGATGGTGCGATCTTAATTGGCGTCGGCGTAATGCTCTGTGGCAAAACCTGGGCCTCTTCTGCCAGCACATCCAAGTAAATCGAAACGATGAGGGCTCCGCTGATTCGATGGCGGACTCCCGCCGGAATGAACACCGAAAACCCGGTGTGCTGACTTTGCAGGCATTCCACGGTCACAGGCACATCAAGGCCGATGGCTATTTGATGAGCCTGATGGTGATGCCAATCCTGATGGCCGGCACGGCCAGCAAAGACCGCCAGCCCAGGCGCTAGCCAAGCGCAACCGGACCACCTGAGCGGGCCGACAGTAAGGTCGCGCTTCATCGCCAGTGTTTTCCTAACATCGCAGGGCTTACCAGGCTACCCACTAACAAGAGCAGAACACCGCCAACAATTGCGATATCAGCGAGGTTGAACGCCGGCCAGTGCCAGCCTTGGTAGTGGAAGTCCAGATAGTCCACAACAAAACCCCGGACAACCCGGTCGATGAGATTACCCACCGCCCCACCCAGAACGAGGCTGTAACCCAGGGCTTCGCTCCAGCGACGTTCTCGGCGAAGGATCAGGATGAGCGTCAATGCAACGGCCAGAGCAATGACAACGAAGAGGTAACGCTGCCAGCCGCCGACGTCAGCAAGGAAGCTAAACGCCGCGCCGGTATTACGGGCATGCACCACGTTGAAGAAGGGGCTTACGGCAAATGACGAGCCCAGCTCATACAGGTGCTCGATGGCGAACTTGAGGCCTTGGTCGAACAATGTCAGGGCGGCCGCGATGCCCCACCACAACCCAGGCATTGGGGCGTGTGTAGCCTCTTGGTAAGTGTTCATTGACTGTCCCGTAGTAGCTGTTTCAGCTCATCTGATACTGGCATCGGTTGAAAGGCGCTGACTCTTGCTCGTCCGGTACTGCCCAGAGGCACCCATATCTTGGAGAACAGCAAAGCAGCCGGAATGCGCGCCGCCTGGCCAAGCATCTCTCGGTAGTCCCGCTCCTCCCAGCCAGCCAGAAACATCAGCCAATGGCTGTAAGCATGGAGCAGAGGCATTCGTTGGGTAAGGATGTGGGCCCTTTCCAACCAGGGATAGGCCCGCTGAGGGGATTTCGCCCCTAGGGCCTGCCTGGCGTTCAGGAAGGATTCGTCAATAGCTGCGCGCAAGTCGTTGTGCATGTCAGCCTCACTTACGCAGCAAGCGCAGACCATTCAAGACGACCAACAGGCTCACCCCCATATCGGCGAACACCGCCATCCACATCGTGGCATGGCCGGTTAGCGTGACGACCAGGAAGATGACTTTAATGCCCAGAGCGAGCGCGATATTCTGCGTAAGCACTGCTCCGGTCTGGCGGGATAGACGAATGAAGGCCGGAATTTTGCGCAGATCATCATCCATGATGGCAACATCGGCGGTCTCAATCGCAGTATCGGTGCCGGCAGCACCCATCGCGAAGCCCACGTTGGCCCGAGCAAGCGCCGGAGCGTCGTTGATGCCATCACCCACCATACCCACGGTGCCTTGGTTATTGATCAGGGCTTCGATGGCATTGAGCTTGTCGATCGGCAGCAGGCTGCCCTTGGCCTCGTCGATGCCCACCTGGGCGGCGATCGCCTGCGCGGTGTGCGGGTTATCGCCCGTCAACATCAAGGTCTTCACACCTAGTGCATGGAGTTCCTCGATTGCGACCCGGCTGGTGTCCTTTACCGTATCGGCTACTGCAAACAATGCCAGCGCCTGGGTTTCATCGGACAGAATGACCACAGTTTTGCCCTGCCGCTCAAGGTGGTCCAGCGCCACTTCGATGTCCGGCGAGCAGAAACCCAGCTCTTTCAGCAAACGGTGGTTGCCCAATTGGTAGCGCTTCCCCTCGATCGTGCCACGGACGCCGCGACCAAGTAGAGCTTCAAAGTTCTCCACATCCAGCATACGCAGCGATTGCTCGGCCGCTTGTTTGGCGATGGCCTGCGAAACCGGATGATCCGAACGGTGGGCAAGGCTCGCGGCGGCAGTGCGATAATCTCCAGGTATTCCGTCAGCCAGGGGCAGGAAATCGGTTTGTACGGGCTTGCCGTGGGTAATGGTCCCAGTTTTGTCCAAGGCCAGATGAGTGATCTTGCGACCGCTTTCCAAGTACACACCACCCTTGATCAGGATGCCTTTTCGGGCCGCCGCAGCGAGACCGCTTACGATGGTGACCGGGGTCGAGATCACCAGAGCGCAAGGACAGGCCACTACCAGGAGCACCAGCGCCCGATAGATCCAGTCAGTCCATAATCCGCCCATAAGCAGTGGCGGCAATACCGCAATAGCGACGGCGAAGAAGAATACTGCCGGCGTATAAACCTTGGCGAACTTATCGACGACCCGTTGGATCGGCGCCCGCGAACTTTGGGCTTCTTCAACCGCATGAATGATTCGAGCCAGCGTCGTATTACTGGCCTCAGCCGTCACGCGGTACTCGAAGGATCCGAACTCATTGATGGAGCCGGCGTACACAGGATCATCGACAGTTTTCTCGATGGGCAGGCTCTCCCCCGTGATAGGTGCCTGGTTGACGGTAGAGCTGCCGGAAGCGACATCGCCATCCAGGCCGATACGTTCGCCGGGGCGTACTCGAACCAAGGAACCGATCTCGACGGTTTTCACATCGACTTCCAGCCAGCTGCCGTCTGACTGGCGCACGGTTGCTCGCTCCGGGGTCAAGTCCATCAGCCCCTTGATCGCATTGCGCGCACGATCCAGCGACTTGGCCTCGACCATTTCGGCAACGGTAAACAAAAACATGACCATCGCCGCTTCTGGCCACTGTCCGATCAGCACTGCTCCCGTCACCGCAATGCTCATCAAGGCATTGATGTTCAGGTTAAGGTTTTTAAGCGAGATCCAGCCTTTCTTGTAAGTCGTGGGCCCACAGAGTGTGATGGCGAATAAGGCGACGGCAGCAATCACCCATTCCGGGGCTGACTGGGTGAAGTGCAAGACTTCCGCGCCTATCGCTGCAACACCAGACAGCGCTAGTGGCCACCAACTGCTTTTACGCGGTGATGCAGCTTCAGACTGGGCTTGCGGCGTATCGGCGTTAGCTGCCTTGCCGTCAGCAGTCAACGGTTCAGCGTGCATGCCAAGCGATGACACCGCCGCTTCAATACCCAAGGTGTCCGGCAGTTCGTGCCAGACGCCCAGAGTACGGTTCATCATGTTGAACTCGAGCTTTTGAATCCCACTCATTCGAGCGAGCTTGCCCTCGATCATCGTCTGCTCGGTAGGACAGCACATTTGTCCGATCCGAAAACTACTGAAGCGAGTCGTGTCGCCGGCATCGGCTGCTGACACTTTTGCTGCACAAGCGCTTGAGGCATCCGCGCCAGAGGGCGGACAGCACGTGTCGGCAAAGAGATCGTTATCAACCGAGGCGATAGGTTTGCTCGGTTCGGCAAGGGCATACAAGGTGGATGTCGGTGTTATGGCAGCGCAGCTTGATTTGCCGCCGTCCACAGCAGAAGGGCAACAACCGGCACCTTCTGCCTTGGATAGCGCCGGACTTACGTCTGGTTTTTTTGGTGAACAGTAACTGCTCTTCTGGTTTTGAACGGTGTTCATATCGCAAGATGTTGCGGCAGGTGCACAGCAACTCGTATGCGCTGTCGGATCAAAAACCTCAACGTCGGCCTGACTTTCAGGTGTTTGCTTATCACCGCAACAGCTTTTCATAAGGACACTCTCCACAAGTTATGGTGAAGAGTGAACACCTTATAGCCACTATAAGGTCAAGCGGATTATCGAGACCGCCGAGCATTTCAGCGCGACCTTTAGTGCTTACCGCGACTGGTTGATTTCGCTCCAAATCAGATCGTAGAGCTGCTGGGCACCGAAGTTGGTCAGCGGCTTACCGTTGACGAAAAATGTCGGTGTTCCGCTTACGCCTACGGTTTTCGCATCGGCGGCATCTCTTTCTATCGTGGCGGTGATATCCGGCGACATCATGTCCTCACGAGCCTTGGTCACGTCCAAACCTGCCTGAGCCGCTGCGTCCCATGCTGCTGTAGCTTGTGCATCATCATGCCACTGCGGTTGGGCAGCCAGGACAGCTTCAAGCACCGGAGCAAATACGCCCTGTTTGCGCGCGGCCTCAAGAAGCCGGATGGATTCTTCAGACCCTGGGTGAAGCTTCACATAGCGCAGCACTAGACGAGTATCGGCTGGGTGCTGGGACATCATCTTTTTGACGATGGGGTAAAAGGCACGGCAGCTTTCACACGACGGGTCAAAGAACTCGACAATGGTCACCGGGGCGTTGGCTGGGCCGAAACTTGGTGAATTAAAGCGCACCAGCGAGCTGGTTTGCGGCACGGGTGCTGTGGCTTGGGGAACCGTGGCGGCGCGATTATAAAAAAAGGCGGCGACGGCGAAGCCGACGATGGCAAGGGCGCTGATGGCGAGGACGACGGTGCGTCTGCTCATACGGTATATCTCCGACGAATGAGAACAAGAAGAATGATCAGGAGGCTGAATACGCCCAGCGATAACAATGGCAGCGGAATACCACTGAGGATTGTCATTTCAGCGCCAGAGCAGGACGGGCCGGCACCACAGGGCTTGATACTTTCGGGGATCAGTCCGAAATAAAGCAGGTTGTGATACAGCGCGATCAACCAGCCCATAACGGCTAAAGGCAACGCATAACGCCAGACACCCGCGTCCGACATGCAGCAAGCTACACCCAGCACCAGGACGAGCGGAAACATGAATGCGCGTTGAAACCAGCAAAGTACGCAGGGCACTTGCCCCATGACTTCGCCAACAAACAACACCGCAAGTGTTGATATAAGGGCAAGCAGCCAGGCGCAGAGCAGAAGCGGCCATACTCCGGATTGACGTGGTTGGTGTGTGGTTTCCATCAGATCAAAGCCCTTTATGTAGGGTGGCAAGGGCGCGCACGGATTTGCTTGTCGCCTGAAGTGAGTAGAATGAAGGTTCTAGCGACTATAAGGTCAAGCGAAATGACTACGAGCACTTACACGGTCGGCGCCTTGGCGAAGGCGACCGATACCAAAGCGGTAACCATCCGCTATTACGAGCAGTCAGGGCTGCTGCCCTCTGCCGGAAGATCACCATCGGGCTATCGCTTCTACACGGATGAGGAGCGCAATCGGCTATTGTTCATTCGCCGCAGCCGCGCACTGGGTTTCAGCCTGGATGACATTCGTGAATTGCTGGGCCTTGCTGATCGACGCGACGCCTCTTGCTCTGGTGTAGATGCGAAAGTCAAAGAGCAGTTAGAGCAGGTGCGTATGCGTATTCGAGATCTGGAAGGTCTGAAGGTAGAGTTGGAGCGTCTGACTGTTTGCTGTCAGGGAGGCGTGATTGAGCAATGTCGCATCATTGAGTCGCTGTCGAGTCGCAGTTAATTGAGCAACTCTTCGTCAGTCGGGCCAATACACCTTGCTGATCCCAAAAGCTTAGGGGGATGGTGGGTGTTCCATCAATTATCGGTGATGGTCTTAGCACGACGTTAGAAATACGCGATCACTCGACGGACGAGCTGCGGTTGCTTAGGCTGACCGCCTTTTTGATACCTGCGGGGAGCACTATGGATAGGGATATACTTGAACAGAACCAGATACCGATCTATTTCGTCGCGGTCATAGCCGCTGCAATGGGTGGGTTGATGGTTCCTTTAGCAGCGCATGGCCTGAATGCGTTGGTGACCCCGACTATCGTCGTACTGATGTACGCGATGTTCCTGCAAATCCCCTTTCTTGATCTGCGCGAGGGCCTGAGCAACAAACGCTTCATGTCGGCTCTGCTCATCGCCAACTCCGTACTGATTCCGCTGTTGGTGTGGGGGCTTACCAGAGGTCTTACGGATCATCCGGCGATCCTCGTCGGCGCCCTCCTGGTTTTACTGACGCCCTGCATCGACTACGTGGTGGTCTTTACACACATTGGCAAAGGCGACTCTCGCGGAATCCTTGCGGCGACCCCGATTCTGCTGCTGCTTCAGCTTGTACTGCTGCCTCTGTATCTGGCGTTCATGCTGGGTGGACGGTCTGAAGTCGTGATCTCCATCGGCCCGTTCGTTGAAGCCTTCCTCGTATTGATCGTCGCGCCATTGTTGTTGGCGGTGGTTACATCAGCTCTGTCCAAGCGGTGGAGCATTGTCGGTGGTTGGAATGCCGCTTGGGCTTGGCTGCCTGTCCCCGCAATGGCAGCGGTACTGATCACTGTCGTCGGATCTCAAATCTCCTCGGTGGTTCGCGACATCGACCAGCTAGCACCGGTCATCCCCGTGTACATTGGCTTCATTCTGCTGGCACCTCTGATAGGTGCTTTGGCTTCGAAAGTGTTCAAGTTGCCGTCGACAACAGCCAGAGCGGTCACCTTCAGCTCATCGACACGTAACTCTTTGGTGGTTCTACCGCTGGCTCTGGCTTTACCTGAAGAAATTCGAGGGCTTGCTGCCGCTGCGGTGATCACCCAGACGTTGGTCGAGTTAGTTGGTGAGCTGATTTACATCCGCGCAATACCGGCTCTTGTTTGGCGCAAAAAGTCGCAGATTGCATCGATGGCCCCCTAGGCAGTTGAGTGCTTACCACTGATTTTTCTTCCTCTTCCCAAGTGGCACAACGGTAGGGCTCGGAAGCGTCCGCTCCAATTCGCCTATGCGATCAAGCAATTCAAGAATGTAGGCGTCACCAAACGGTTATCGAGAAGTATGCGTCCGGCCAACACACCTTCCTGACCCCGACGCCAAAGGCGATGGTGTCCACCTAATTTAAGTGGACACCATTTCTAGCCTTTTAAGCGGGTCTTTCCATGCAGCCACAACGCCGTTCCTACTCCAAATCCTTCAAGGCCCAGCTCATTCAAGAGTGTGCCCAGCCCGGCGCTTCGATTGCCAGCGTCGCACTCAGCCACAGCCTTAACGCGAACCTCGTCCACAAATGGATTCGAGTGCAAACGCAGAAAGCCATGGCGCTGCAACCTGCTTTCGTTCCGCTACCCTTGCAGCTAGCCGGAGGAAATTCGCAAGCTGCATCATCGAACATCTGCGTTGAAATCCAGCACCCGCGTGGCACCGTCAAAGTGAACTGGCCGACCGAAAGTGCTGCCGCCTGCGCCACCTTTCTGCGAGACCTGTTGCGATGATCCGCATCGACACCATCTGGCTCGCCACCGAGCCCATGGACATGCGCGCCGGCACCGACACTGCGATGGCTCGGGTGGTAGCAGTGTTCGGTGCGGCGCAGCCGCACTGTGCTTATCTGTTTGCCAACCGCCGTGCCAATCGCATGAAAGTGCTGGTGCACGACGGGCTGGGCATCTGGCTGGCGGCGCGCAGGCTGCATCAGGGCAAGTTCTTCTGGCCGGGTTCCCGGCACGGTTCGCAGATAGAATTGGGCTCCGAGCAACTGCATGCTCTGGTGCTAGGTTTGCCTTGGCAAAGGGTCGGGCCAGGCAACGCGATTTCCATCGTATAACTTCTGCCATGCCCCATCTGGCTGTGCAATTGTCCGATCAGCCTATCGTTGGTTTTGACCTGTTCTGGCAAAATCGGCGGCATGACTTCGCTCCCTGATCTCAATCACCTGACCCCTGAACAACTGCGCGCTCTGGCAGCGCAGTTGATGCAGCGTGTCGAGACGCTGGACCAACAAGTCGAAACAATGGGCAAGACCGTCGAGACCATGGGTAAGAGGATCCATCATGGTCAAACGGTGATCGAAAAGTTGAGCCACGAGATCGCGCAGCTCAAGCGCTTCAAATTTGCCAAGCGTAGCGAGCAGTTGAGTCCGGAGCAGGCCAGCTTGCTCGATGACTTGATCGATACCGATATCGCGGCGATTGAGGCTGAGCTTCAGGCCTTGCAAACAGCTCCAACTCCAACCGAGGCAAAGCAAAAGCCCAAGCGCGCTGCGTTGCCGCCGGAGTTTCCACGCACCCTGATCCATCACGAACCGGACAACACTCACTGCCCATGCGGCTGCGCCCTCAAGCGTATCGGTGAAGACGTCAGCGAGAAACTGGACTACACGCCCGGCGTGTTTACCGTGGAGCGTCACATTCGCGGCAAGTGGGTTTGTGATGACTGCGAAACGCTGATCCAGGCGCCGGTTCCGGCGCAGGTCATCGACAAGGGCATCCCCACCGCCGGGCTGCTAGCCCATGTGATGATCGCCAAGTTCGCCGACCATTTGCCGCTCTATCGCCAGGAGTCGATTTTTGGTCGAGCCGGTTTGGCCATCCCACGCTCAACCTTGGCCCAATGGGTTGGCGTTACTGGCGTGCAGTTACAGCCTCTGGTGGATGCGCTGCGCGATGTAGTGCTCGGGCAGCAGGTCATTCACGCCGATGAAACACCCGTGCAGATGCTAATGCCGGGCTCGAAAAAAACTCATCGTTCCTATGTCTGGGCCTACGCCACCAGCCAACTCTGCGAAACAGCGGCTGTCGTCTACGACTTCAGCCCCAGCCGCGCCGGTGAGCATGCTCGTAACTTTCTGCAAGACTGGAAGGGCAAGCTGGTCTGTGATGATTTCGGTGGCTACAAGGCCAGCTTTGAACTCGGCGTAACCGAAATCGGTTGCATGGCCCATGCAAGACGCAAGTTCTTCGAGCTACACGCCACCAACAAGAGCCAGCTCGCCGAGCAGGCCTTGCGCTACATCCAGTTACTTTACGAAATCGAAAGTGAGATCCGCGACCTTGAACCGGATTTTCGCCACCGAATACGGCAGGAAAAAGCTGTGCCGGTGATGGGTGCACTGCATGCCTGGATGATCGCCCAGCGCCTACTTGTGCACGATGGCTCGGCTATCAGCAAAGCACTGGATTACAGCCTGAAACGCTGGACGGCGCTGTCGCGCTATCTCGATGACGGGGCCGTACCCATCGACAATAACTGGTGCGAGAACCAGATCCGGCCATGGGCGTTGGGTCGCAAGAACTGGCTCTTTGCAGGTTCACTGCGCAGCGGCAAACGGGCTGCGGCGATCATGAGCTTGATCCAGTCGGCGCGGCTCAATGGGCATGATCCGTATGCTTATTTGAAGGACGTCCTCACGCGCCTGCCGACGCAGCGGGCGAGTGAGATTGCGGAGCTGCTGCCGCATAGATGGCAACCGGTTTAGTTGCGCAAGGCGGGATGCCCGGACGCATACATCGAGAAATTGACCCACGAGATCGCGCAGCTCAAGCGCTTGAAGTTTGCCAAGCGTGGCGAACAGTTAAGTCCGGCGCAGGCCAGCTTGCTGGACGATCTGATCGATACCGATATCGCTGCGATTGAAGCCGAGCTTCAGGCATTGCAACCGGCTCCAAATCCGACCGAGACAAAGCAAAAGCCTAAACGCACTGCCTTGCCGCCGGAGTTTCCACGTACGCTGATCCATCACGAACCGGACAACACTCACTACCCATGCGGCTGGCTATGGCGTTTCCATATGGTTCACCACAGTGCCGAGCGCTTGTACTGGATGAACGGGGAGCGCGGTCATCCCCTGCATGCCGCACTGATGGGGGGCCGGGCCTGGTGGTACTGCTTGCCTCGGGCGCTCCTTCGGCCATCGTCGCCACTGGGTTCGGCATCCTGACTGTCCACTTGGCCTTTCAGCATTCGAACCTGGATTATCGCGTAGGCTGGTTGCGGCATTTCCTAGGAGTCGCGGAGATTCATCGCTGGCACCACAAGCGCGACTTTGAAGATGCTCAAGTCAACTTCGGTGAGTTCCTGATGGTTTGGGATCGGTTGTTCGGCACTTTCTACGATAGTTCCGGAGAATTGGGCGAGGCCGAGGTTGGGTTGCACGAGAGAGACTACCCGAAAATTGCCTGGCACAGCTTAGGCATCCAATGCGTTCCAAGACGTAAGGCCGAGCTAGCCGATAAAAAACAGCCGGAGTTGCTGTCTAAAGAGATTTTCGAGGTCGAGCGGCAACCGTTCATTCACTCATGAGCAGCCTAGCGATTCTGCTCGAACGCCCGCTTCCGGCGACTCTGTTGAACACTGAAAAAGTAGCAAGTTCTGTTCGGCGCTTCAGCTAAATGAGCTCATTGCTATTGAGCTGGGGATGAGCAAAAACGACGCTTGACCTTACCCCTGCGGCAAGGTCCAGAATTATAAAAGGGACGGCCAGGGGTTAATAGTAACCAAAGTACGCCCCTCTACAGCTGTCGCCGGTCCTTACCTTCTGGCAAATCAGCAGTCTCTTGCCGGGGCCTGCCAGAAACCAAGGTCGTAGATGAGGAGAGCCGTCATGCGTAACGCCATTACCTACACCGCCCTTGCTACCTTCATAGCCCTTGGAACTGTTGCCACGGGTTTTGCCGAACAGGCCAAAAACCCCGCCCAAGGCAGTTCCGAGACAAAAAAGGGTGAGGACATGCACATGATGGACGGCAACCATATGCCGATGATGGACATGCAGGAGATGTCCAAGATGATGAAAAACTGCAATGCCATGATGGAGAACATGAACCAACACATGGGCATGGAGTCCCCGAAGGGTGATAGCAAGGCACAATAGCGGTCTGGCCCACGTCGGCCGTCTCTGTCCCTCGCCTCGGGCGACATGAGCTATTGCTCCCTGGGTGGCGGCGCTGTTTGTAAGGTCGCCACCACGATTCCCAGCCTTTAAGCGTGATATGCCGTTTCACTGCGGCAGTCAAAGGAGGCGTCCGGCCATGAGTGGCTTCACCATGCACTATGGGCACTGGGGGTGGGTACTGATCATGGTGCTCATTGCATCCTGGGTCCTCTACCATTTCGTCGCTCCACGCAGTTGGCGTGACTGGATGGGCGCAGGTTTAGTGCAAGCGTTCATCATCGCGTTATATGCCGAGATGTACGGCTTTCCACTGACTATCTACCTGCTGACGGGTTTCCTGGGAATCGATCTCCCGCTGACCGGATTCTCGGGCCATCTCTGGGCAACAATGCTGGGCTACGGTGCTACCGGGGCCATGCTGGAAATGATGTTGGGCGGCGTGTTTATCGTGGTTGGCCTGGCTCTGTTGATCCGGGGCTGGGTTCAGGTTTACCGCACAAGTCTGGAGGGGCAGCTGGCGACACAGGGTGTCTACGGTGTGGTCCGCCACCCGCAATACACCGGGATCATGCTAGCGGTCTTTGGACAGGTGATTCACTGGCCGACGGTGATCACGTTATTGTTGTTTCCCCTGATCGTCTGGGCTTATGTCCGTCTAGCGAAGCGGGAGGAGTCGGCCTTGACCGAACGTTTTGGCGAGGAGTATCAGACCTATCGGCAGCGGGTGCCCATGTTGTTCCCACGCTTGCGGAATTGGCGGGAGTTCATCCATTCACTGCTCTTTGCTTATCAGCAATAGCCTAGTGTCCTCTGAGCCTGCGTGACGAACACGTCATTGCAAACGGGTCACACTGACTACTTGTTGACCGAAAAAAAGGCGCCTAACTCAGGCGCCTGAAACCATCCTCCAAACCAAAGGAGCCAAACAGGAGGATGGTGGAGCAATCAACTCTTCATTGCCCCGTAGGGCTGCCAGTCTTTCACTGACCTGTGCGCCTATGAATGGCGGATAGCTGGTCCGGTATCAGCTGGTGACGGTCGAACCAGCCATCCATGCCATTGTTACTTCAGGGGCTTGATCGACACGATGGTGGCCACCATTCCCTCGGCACGAAACTCAAACGCTACTCGATCCCCAGCCTTCAGATCTGCCAGTTGTTTGGCGGTGGCGTTGAATGCCATGGTCATGGCTGGCCACTGCACGGCCGGCACAGCGCCATGAGCAATAGTCACCGTATGTTTCGTGGTATCGACGGCCTTGATCGTGCCCTCGGCTTTGGCCACTGGAGCCTGCTTGGTCTCCTGCTTCATCTGCATGCCTTCCATGGGCGTAGCGTCCATCTTCATACCCGGCATGTCCTCTGCCTGGGCGGAAAGAGACAGTGCGATAACGGTGCTTGTGACGGCGATCAGGGGCAGTTTCATACAACTTTTCCTTGAGGGTTGGTGGGTGCAACAGGGAGGTGCCGGCGGCGCATCAAGCGGTAGGCCGCCGGAATAACGAACAGGGATAACAAGGGGGCAGTGACCATGCCACCGACCATTGGCGCGGCGATGCGACTCATGACTTCGCTGCCGGTGCCGCTGCCCCAGAGGATCGGCAACAGGCCGGCGATGATCACGGCCACGGTCATGGCCTTGGGTCGAACCCGCTGCACTGCACCTTCGCGAATCGCGGCGACCAGCCCACGCTCGGTGTTGTCACCGAGGTCTTCTCGTTCGGTCCAGGCGTTCTTCAGGTAGAGCAGCATGATCACGCCAAATTCAGCCGATACACCGGCCAGGGCGATAAAGCCGACACCGGTGGCCACCGACAAGTTGAACCCCAACAGATAGAGGAACCATGCCCCGCCGGTGAGAGCGAACGGCAGGGTGGCCATGATCAACAAGGCCTCGTCGAAGCGGGCGAACGTCAGGTAGAGCAGTACGAAAATGATCAGTAGCGTGGCCGGCACTACCAGCTTGAGCCGTGCGTTGGCTCGCTCGAGAAATTCGAACTGCCCCGAGTAGCTCAAACTCATGCCTGGTTGCAACTTGACCTGCTCACTGACGACCCGACGCAGGTCGGCGACCACCGAGGCAATGTCCCGGCCCCGCACGTCGATGTACACCCAGCCGGAAGGCCGTGCGTTCTCGCTCTTGAGCATCGGCGGACCGTCGCTGACCTTGACCTTTGCCACCGTGCCGAGAGTGATCTGGCTCCCCAGTGGGGTGTAGATCGGTAGTTGCTCCAGGGCGCCGAGCGAATCACGCCACTCACGCGGATATCGCACATTGATCGGGAAGCGGGCGAGCCCTTCAATGGTCTCCCCGATGTTTTCACCGCCGATGGCACCGGCCACGATCGACTGCACATCAGCGATGTTCAGTCCGTAGCGGGCGGCAGCTTTGCGGTCGATATCCACGTCGATATAGCGACCGCCAGTCAGGCGTTCGGCCAGGGCCGAACTGACCCCAGGTACGTCCTTGGCCACACGCTCGACCGCTTGAGTGGCCGCATCGATGTCCGTCAGGTTAGTGCCGGCAATTTTCACCCCGATCGGGCTCTTGATCCCGGTGGCGAGCATGTCGATGCGGTTGCGAATTGGCGGTATCCAAATATTGGTCAACCCAGGGACCCGTACCACTCGATCCAGTTCGTCCACCAATTTCTCCTGGGTCAATCCGGCTCGCCATTGCTCGCGTGGTTTGAACTGGATGGTGGTTTCGAACATCTCCAGCGGGGCCGGATCGGTAGCGGTTTCGGCGCGACCCGCCTTACCGAAGACGTGTTCGACCTCGGGCACTGTCTTGATCAGGCGGTCAGTCTGTTGCAGCAGCTGCGCCGCTTTCTGCGCCGACAGCCCCGGCAGAGCGGATGGCATGTAGAGCAGGTCGCCCTCGTCCAGCGGCGGCAGGAACTCGCCCCCCAACCGGGACACCGGCCATAGCGTGCTGAGGAACACCAGCAGTGCGACCAGCAGGGTGACTTTGGGTCGACGCAGCACCGCGTCCAGGGCTGGCTGGTAGAGCCTGATCAACCAGCGGTTCAGCGGGTTCTGTTCCTCATTGGGAATCCGCCCACGAATCCAGTAACCCATCAACACCGGCACCAGGGTCACCGACAGTCCGGCCGCGGCCGCCATGGCGTAGGTCTTGGTGAACGCCAGCGGGCCGAACAGACGTCCTTCCTGAGCTTCCAGCGTGAACACCGGGATGAACGACAAGGTGATGATCAACAGGCAGAAGAACAACGCCGGCCCGACCTCGGCCGCCGCTTCGGTCATCACGTGCCAGTGATGTTCGCCCTTGAGCTCTTCCCCTGGATGGGCTGCGTGCCAGGCCTCGATCTTCTTGTGAGCGTTCTCGATCATGACCACCGCGGCGTCGACCATGGCACCGATGGCAATGGCGATCCCGCCCAGGGACATGATATTGGCGTTGATTCCCTGGTAGCGCATGACGATAAAGGCCATCAGCACCCCGACCGGCAGCGAGATAATGGCCACCAGGGATGAGCGCAGGTGCCAGAGGAAGATCCCGCAGACCAGCGCGACGACGATGAACTCTTCGAGCAGTTTGTGGCTGAGGTTTTCCACGGCGCGGTCGATCAGCTTGCTGCGATCATAGGTGGTGACGATTTCCACCCCGGCCGGCAGGCTTTTCTTTAACTCGTCGAGCTTGGTCTTGACTGCTGCGATGGTCTCGCGGGCGTTCTTGCCGCTGCGCAGGATCACCACCCCGCCGACGGTCTCGCCCTCGCCATCGAGCTCGGTGATGCCGCGACGCATTTCCGGCCCCAGCTGGATCGTGGCCACATCGCCAAGGGTGACCGGTACACCACCGGCACCGAGCTTCAGCGGTATAGCGCGAAAGTCATTCAGGGTCTTCAGGTAACCGGAGGCGCGGACCATGAACTCGGTCTCGGCCATCTCCAGCACCGCACCACCGGTTTCCTGGTTGGCCTTGCCAATCGCCTCGGTCACCTGCGCCTGGGTGATTCCCTGACTGGCGAGTTTGAGCGGATCAAGCTGGACCTGGTACTGCTTGACCATACCGCCCACGGTGGCCACTTCCGCCACATTGGGCAGGGTCTTCAGTTCGAACTTGAGAAACCAGTCCTGCAGCGCCCGTAGTTGCGCCAGATCATGTCCACCGGTGCGATCCACCAGGGCGTACTGATAGATCCAGCCCACCCCGGTGGCATCTGGCCCCAACGCCGGTTTGGCACTGGCGGGCAGGCGACTTTGTATCTGGCTCAGATACTCCAGCACCCGCGAGCGAGCCCAATACATATCGGTACCGTCTTCGAACAGCACGTACACGAAGCTGTCGCCGAAAAAGGAATAACCGCGCACGGTTTTGGCGCCCGGCACCGAGAGCATGGTGGTCGCCAACGGATAGGTCACCTGGTTCTCGACGATCTGCGGTGCCTGGCCCGGATAAGGAGTGCGAATGATCACCTGCACATCGGAGAGGTCCGGCAGCGCATCGATGGGGGTGCTCTGCACCGACCAAACGCCCCAGGCCGTGACGAACAGCGTGGCCAATAGCACCAGGAAGCGGTTAGCGACTGACCAGCGGATAAGGGCCGCGATCATGGCTGGCCCCCTAGTTTTTCCAGGCGCTCAACACGCAAACCATCATCGGTTTGACTGACTGATACACGAACCTTGTCGCCCGATTTGAGCCCCTGCATGAGCGCAGGGTCGGCTAACGGAAAGGTCATGGTCATGCCGGGCATACCCAATGTCTTGAAGGGACCGTGGGCAAGCGTCACGTCTTGGCTATTGATCTGCAGGACTTGTCCCTCCGACTCATGAAGGGCCGGGGCTGCGGTGGGAGGTGCTGGCATTTCCAGCGTGCTGGCGACGATGCCCTTGAGGCTGGCCTCGGAGTCGAGCAGGAACTGGCCGGAGCTGACCACTTGCTGCCCTTCTTGCAAGCCTTTCAATACCGCCGTCTTGCCGTCGTTTTCCTGCCCGAGTTGCACCTCTACCGGACGGTAGCGACCCGCGTCTTCAGCGAGCATCACCAGCGTGCGCCGACCGGTGCGGATGACCGCCTCACTCGGCACCCACAACGTACTTTGGTCGGTTGTATGGTTCAGGCGCACCTGCGCCGTCAATCCAGGTCTGAGACGCCCGTCAGGGTTGGGTAACTCGACGCGTACGCGAACGGTGCGGCTGTCCATATTGGTTTCGGGCAGAATCGCGCTGACCGTGCCGTTGAGCACTGTCCCTGGGAAGGCCGGCAGGCGTGCTTCTACCGTTTGCCCGACGACGATCGATCCAGTCTCCGACTCTGGAACGGCCACCGCTAGCCAGACGCTGCTCAAGCCATTGACGCGTGCCAGCGTCTCGCCGGCGGCCACGGTCATGCCCGTACGGACATCCAGCTCTTGCAGCACACCACCAATAGGGCTGGTGAGGGTCAGGTTCGGCTGAATCTTGCCGCTGCGTTCTACCTGGGTAATCAGCGCTGCCGGCATCCCGGTCAGGCGCAGCCGTTGGCGGGCCGCTGCCAGCAAGTCGGTATCGCCATTACGTTTCAGTGCGAGGAATTCTTCCTGGGCAGCGGCCCACTCCGGTACCAGGATATCGGCCAATGGCGCATTGACCTTGAGTACATCGCCGGGCGCACGGGCATACACCCGCTCGACAAAACCGGCGGTGCGCGCCTGGATCACGGCGACGTCCCGCTCGTTGAACGCCAGCACGCCGACCACGTCCAGACTGGAAGCGAGGACGCCACGGGTAACGGTGGCCAGGCGCAGTCCCAGATTCTGAGTCAGGCCCGGGTCGATGCTGATGGCGGCACCGGTGGTTGCGCCATCCGCGTATTGCGGTACCAACTGCATATCCATAAAGGGCGATTTGCCCGGTTTATCGAACTTCTGCTGCGGGACCATCGGGTCGTACCAATACAGCACCTTGCGTTCGTCTTGCGTCTTGGGACTCTGCTCGGCGAGCGCATCAGGCATTGTGTTTAGGCGTTGCTGAGCGAACCAGTAACCGCCGACAACCCCTAGGGCGACCGACAAACCGGTCAACACAGCCGTTTTCAAGATTCGAGTGCTCATTGGCTGGTTTCCCCATAGTTGAAATACAAGCGCGCGTTGGTCAGCGCTCGCTGCTCTTCGACGTCAACTTGCTTGAGGCGGGCCTCGATGAGTTCTCGACGCGCCGCGACGACAGCCGCGAGGTCGCCTTTCCCTGCGCGGTAGCTGGCCATGGTCAGTCCGACCTTTTCCTTGGCCAGCGGCAGCAGGCTTTCCTGACTGCGGTGTACGGCACGGTTCAGACGCTCGTAGTCGGCCAGATCCGCCTCCAGTTGCTCGGTATGCTCGCGTGTAAGGGCTTCGCGCTCGGCTTCCAGTTGATTCAGCTCGGCGTGTTTGGCGGCGATCTTCGGGTTTTGTCGCGAGGCGGGAAACAGCGGCAGGTCAAAGGTGAATTGCACGCTGACCATGTCGCCGAACTCCCGCCCGCGGCGCTGGTAATCGAGTTCCCAGCTCCAGTCGGACTGCTTTTCCGCCTCGGCTTCACGCACCTTGGCTTCGGCTTCGCGGGTCATCGGCGTGAAAGCCGACAGCGCGGGATGATGTTGCAACTTATGGGCATACCCTGACGTATCGACGGGCCATTGCGGCAAGCCGCCGGTTGGCTCGTCGTTGGCGGCCGGGCCAATCCAGCGTTTGAGCGAGGCTCGGGTCTGCGCCCGCAGGCGGATCAGGTCGTCCTGTTGCTCCGCCAACTGAGCTGCCTCCTGTTTCGGTGTGACCGCATCGGCAGGCTGGGCACGACCACCGGCGATCTGTGCGCGCACGGTATCGGTCAACAGACGATTTTCTTTGTAAAAGTCCTGGAACAGCGCCTCTTTACGCTCGACCGAATAGCTGCTGATCCAGGCTAGTGCGGTGGCCTGACGGACATTCAGACGCTCGACTCGACTTTCAGCCGCGGCTCGATCAACGGCCGCTTCGGCGACCTCGATACGCGCCCGGCGCTTGTCGCGGTTGGGCACTTCCTGCATGACCCCAACCATCTGCATGGTCATGAAGTCCTGGTCAATGCTCCAGCGATCCGGGCCACCAACGGGATAGTTCTGCACCCCCAGCAGTAACTTCGGATCGGGTAGCTCGCCAGCGGGAATGGCGGAGCTGCTGGCGGCTTGCAGTTTGGCCGCTTGGGCAATCAGTGATGGGGCGTTGTTTTCGGCCAGCCGCAAGGCTTCATCGAGGGTCAGCGGGGCGGCGACGCTCGGCAATGCCAGTACGCTTGCCGCCAAGGCAGCCACGACGGGCCAGCCTGCGCAATAACGTAGGAAGTTCATGCTCACGATTCCTGTGATGTTCCACTGCGCGCCTTTTAGACATGCACGCAGAAATGCCATCCCGCCAAGGCAGGATGAGACTCAGTGTGGTACAGGAATCAGGCGCGGGGCGGTCGCCATACCCCGGACGGGGTCTGTGCTGGCAGGAAATCGCTGGAGAGGGAAAGCACTACGGGGCTGGATAAGGTAACAGGAGGCTTGATGATCGAGACTTGCAGCATGCCGCCGGTCTTGCATTCCTGGCCTGGCTTGCAGGGTTTGCCGTGTTCGGAGGGGCTTTTCATATCGTTGCAGCAGTCCTGGCCCATATCTCCCATCATCGCCATGCCCATGGTTTTCATGGGGCATGGTTCAGTCGGCGCCTGAATCCCCGCCATCCCGCTGAGGGGAAGCGCCAGGCTAATCAGGAAAATGAGGCAAAACCGCAGATAGCGTTTCATGGGCCGGAGTGTAGCCGGTGAAAATGGCTCTTACAATCCACCTTTTAAGCTCCTTCTAAGCTCCTTCGGTGGAGGACTAGCAAGCGCGTGACGGAGACAGATAGGCCACCCATTAAATTGAGACGATTGTTCCGAGTAGTGTCAATGATTTGAATCGGAATGATATGTATTTACTTACAAAAGATAATCGTTATCATCTGCGCGATAATTCATACAAAAGGTGTCCATGGTGGCTCTATCGCGCATTTACCCAGCCTCTCTGTCGTTGCTGGGCGTTCTGGTTGTACCTGATTTACAGGCAGAAACGGAGTCTGCTCTAACCCTACCGACAACCGCTGTGAACAGTGAGTACAACGAGCAGAGCTACAGGCCGACCGAGAACAGGAGTGCGCTGAAGATCGATGCCCCGCTACGTGACATTCCGCAAACGGTGAACGTGATCCCCCAGAGCGTGATCAAGGATCGGGGCGCACAGTCGATGGAAGACGTGCTGAAGAACGTCCCGGGGATCGGTCTTTCCAATGGCGATGGCCAGCGCGACCAGGTCACCATTCGCGGCTTCAGTGCCATCGGCGACATGTACGTTGACGGCGTCCGTGACGACGCGCTGTACTTCCGCGATCTGTCCAATGTCGAGCGCGTGGAAGTGATCAAGGGGCCCGCAGCGGTGCTCTATGGCCGCGGCTCATCCGGTGGCCTGATCAACAGTATCAGCAAAAAGCCCAACTTCGCCCCCAAACAGGAAGTGGGTGTCAGCTTCGACAGCGAGGGTAAAAAGCGCACGCAGTTCGACGCTGGCTGGGCCGATCAGCAGCAGAACGACAAGGCATTCCGGGTGACCGGTGCGCTGGAAAACAGCGATACCTTCCGCGATGACGGCTATATCGACCGCAAGGCCATTGCACCTTCGGCCTACTTCAAGCTTTCCGACGATCTGGAATTGAACCTGGGTGCTACCTATCTGTATGACAAGCGCTTGATCGACTTCGGCATCCCGGCGCGAGGCGATCGTCCGGTCGATGTGGACCGCGACAAACGCTTCGGTTCTGCCGACCCGGATGACGACTACACCCGCAGCGAGGTGTTTTCGTTCACGGCCGGTGTCGACTACCGGATCAACGACGACTTCACCTTGAGCAACACCAGCCGTTACTACCACTACGACCTGGATCGCAACAATACACTCGCCGATTCCAGCCCGACACGCTTCGTCACCGCCGCCAACGGCGAACTGTTGGTGAAGCTCAACCGCGGCAATGTGCAGCGCAAGGAGGATGGCTGGTTCAACCAGACCGAGCTGAAGCAACAGGCTACGCTCGCCGGGATGAACCACAACCTGCTCTATGGAGTGGAACTTGGGCGCCAAGTCAAGGATCAGTCCGTGTTCAGCCAGACCAACGTAGCACGGGTACCAGTGTACCGCGATGGCTTGGTCGACGTGCCGTTCCAGGCCAACCGGCAAACCGCCAAGGGCACCAATACCCAGGACACGGCCGGTTTCTACGTCCAGGATCTTATCGAGTTGGCGCCACAGTGGAAGGCGCTGCTGGGCGTGCGTTATGACGTGTTCGACCAGGAATATTCCGACGACTTGACGCACAGCACCCTGTCCCGAACCGATACCACCTGGAGCCCGCGAGTCGGCCTGGTTTATCAGCCTGATCAGGTTCAGTCCTATTACGTCTCGGTGAGTCGTTCCTACCAACCTTCTGCTGAAATGTTCGCCCTGAGTACGACGAACCAGGACCTGGAACCAGAAGAGACCACCAACTTCGAGATCGGCGGCAAGTGGGACCTGCTCGACAATCGCCTGGCGTTGACGGCGGCGCTGTTCCGCCTGGAACGCACCAATATGAAAACCACCGATCCGGCGAACCCGAGCAAACTGGTACTTGCGGGTGAGCAGCGTACTGATGGTCTCGAACTGACCGCCAGCGGACAGTTGAGCGACAAATGGCAGGTCTATGCCGGTTACGCCTATCTGGATGCCGAGATCACCAAATCCAACAGCCGTACCAACGGTGTCGCCAACGAAGGTCAGACTCCGACCCTGACCCCGCGCCACAGTGCCAATTTGTGGTTGGTACGTTCTTTGACACAGGAGTGGCGTGTAGGCATGGGGGCGAACTATGTCGATGACCGTTACACCGCCCTGGATAACCAAGTGGTCATGCCGGCCTACACCACGGTGGACGCAGCCTTACTCTATAACCTGCCGAAATGGGACATGGCCCTGCGTTTGCGTAACGTCTTCGACAAGGACTATTACGCCTCGGCGCATGGCTCCGTGGATCTGATCACACCCGGCGCACCACGGACTCTGGAATTGAGCACTAACTACCGATTCTGAATGCGGACCTGAGACCAAAGCCCGGTATTGCGACACTGCCGGGCTTTTTTAACGGAGGCTCCATTCAAACAAGAAAAGGCTAGTGTTGGAAACGCCTTGAGATGTCCTGGTAGGTTTCATCGTCGGTGGCGGCGAGGAGCTTTTGCCCACCCTTGAGTGTGACCATGAATGTCACCTCGGTGTCGTTACCAGCTAGCAGGAATCCAGCGACCGCACCCACGGGTCCCAGCAGCAGAGCGCCGGCGATGCCCAGCCCGATGGCGCTTTTCATGTTTTTGCTGGAGTTGACGTTCTCGACGGTCAAGTCTTTGAACTCAGAGACGAGGAAGTTTTTCCCGAACCGTGGTTTAAGGGGCGTCTTGAGCGTGATAGTGCCAAGGTGATATTCCCCGTTACCCTGAGGAAAGTCTCCGGCAAGAACGATGATCTTTGCCATCTAGAATGCCCCAGGCAATCATTCTGGTGCGGTAATTGCGTGCCTGGAGCATCCGGGCGTCAACACTCTGATGATCAATGGTAGTGTCTTTAGTCAGTGACATGGACGGTGAAAGCGTTAGCCCCCTCCCCAAAGGAAAGATAAGGCTCAGCAGACTTGCTCTCCCGCGTCAGCTATTGGCTAGCGTTTGAGGGTCAAGAGGCACCTCCTCGGGTAACAAGGACGCGCTGAACAACCAAGCCCAACTCGCTGAGCATGGGAAGTGCTTACCGCTTACGGCCTATCGTCTGGATCACGCTTGGTCGGCTTGACCTCCTGTGTGTCATCGTTAGTTGGCGCATCCTTGTGCATGTTGCGCATACAAAACACCATCGCGAGCGGACACAGCAGCACCAGAAAGATCAGCGCGTTCGCCACGATCCAGGCTTGAAAAGTGGGAAACAAGAGATAGGCAGTCGCCAGGATAATGGCAGCACCGACACCCAACTGGACCATTGAGGGTTTATTACGAGTCATGATGCTCTCCTTTCGGGCAAGTCCTGGAGGAGAACATCCAGAACCGGCCCAGGTGGTTGCTCAGCGTCATCGCAATGCTCGGCCAGATACGACAGGGCCTCGCGCATGACCTGAAGCGTGGTGATACGCGCATTCAGCGCGTTGATGTTGCTCAGGGCAATGGCCTGAACCTCGTCGTCAGGACGATTGCGGTCCCGCCATAGCGCCAACAAGGCACGAACCCGCTCGATCGGTAATCCCAGATCTCGTGCATGGTGGATGAAACGTAAAATGTGTACATCGCGTTCGCAGTAAACACGATAACCAGACAATGTGCGCTGTGACTGCGGGATCAGGTCAATGCGCTCGTAGTAGCGAATCATTCGAGTGGACAAGCCGCTTACACTTGCCACCTCACCAATGTTCATTGGATCCTCCCGTTCGCTGAACCGCCGAATCAGCTTCCTTATCGTTGTGCCGGCTGCCAACGCTTCAGCAGCAAGGCGTAAGTCACCACGGAGACACTGGACAACGCCATTGCTGCGCCAGCCACCACCGGACTCAACAGACCCATCGCCGCCAGTGGAATACCGATCAGGTTGTAGATGAAGGCCCAGAACAGACTCTTCAAAATCCGCCCATAGGTGTGACGGGACAGCATCAAGGCATCCGCCACCAGCGCCGGGTCGCCGCGCATCAGGGTGATACCCGCGGTGTGCATCGCCACGTCGGTACCGGTCGACATAGCGATACCGACATCGGCCGCTGCCAGTGCCGGCGCGTCGTTGATGCCGTCGCCAACCATCGCCACAACTGCGCCGTCGACTTTCAATGCCAGCACCGCCGCCGCTTTATCGCCAGGTAGCACCTCGGCGCGCACCTCGTCGAGGCCGAGCAGCCTGGCCACGCCGGTGGCGGCTCCCAGGTTGTCGCCGCTAATCATCACGGTACGGATACCCAGCACTTTCAACCGGGCCACGGCTAACCGTGCGGAGGGCTTTAGCACATCACCAAAGGCAATCAGGCCCAACAACTGTGGCTGCCCGGATAGCTCGGCAAGCCAGGACACGGTGTTGCCGGCCTCGGCCAACGCCGCTGCGCGAACTGCGAGCGGTGACAGGTCCACACCAATCTCCCGCATCAGCTGTGAGCTACCCAGACGCAGATCGCGGCCCGCCACTGAAGCCGTCAAACCTCGTCCTGGCAAGGCCGTGACCCCGGATGCCGGTAATAACGTCAAGCCTTCTTGCTGGGCTCTGTCCAGTAGTGCTTGGGCCAGTGGGTGCTCACTGCCGGTCTGAGCTGACGCCGCTAGTTGCAGCAAGTACACACCGTTGCCATCCTTCGCTTCCAGCGCCGTTACCTGGGGTTTGCCCAGTGTCAGAGTGCCGGTCTTGTCAAAGACCACCACGCTCACCCGATGCGCAATTTCCAAGGCTTGCGCATCTTTGATCAGAATGCCGTGGCGCGCGCCGACCCCGGTACCGGCCATGATCACGGTCGGTGTGGCGAGGCCCAACGCACAGGGGCATGCGATAACCAATACCGCCACCGCGTTAATCAGCGGGCCGGCCACCTCGCCGGTCAGCCACCAGCCGATCAGCAAGGTCATCGCCGCGACCACCAACACCACCGGTACGAAGACGGCGCTGATCCGATCGACCAGGCGCTGAATCGGCGCCTTGGTCGCCTGGGCGTTTTCGACCAGTCGAATGATCCGGGACAGGGTGCTTTCCGCGCCGACCGCCGAGGTCGTGATCAGTAGCAGACCCTCGCCATTGATTGCGCCACCGGTCACCGGGTCGCCTTCACCTTTCGCCACTGGCAGACTCTCGCCAGTCAGCAGCGATTCGTCGAGATGGCTTTGCCCTTCATGCACCACGCCGTCCGCCGGTACCTGCTCGCCCGGCCGCACTACCACCAGGTCTCCGACGATCAGTGAGCTGGCTGGAACCTCATACTCCATCCCGTCACGTCGCACGCGGGCGATGTCCGGTCGTAGCGCCTGTAGCGCACGGATAGCGTCCGCAGTGTGATGCTTGGCGCGCGCTTCCAGCCACTTGCCGAGCAAGACCAGGGTAATTACTACTGCGGAAGCCTCGAAATAGAGGTGCGGGACGCCAACGCCGGAATGCATCGCCAGAAGATAGACCGACAATCCGTAGCTCGCACTGGTGCCGAGCGCCACCAACAAGTCCATATTGCCGCTGCCTACGCGCAATGCTCTCCAGCCCGCCCGATAGAAACGCGCACCCAGCCAGAACTGAACAGGCGTGACCAATAGCAGCTGCACCCAGCCTGGCAGGCTCCACCGTGCGCCCAGCAAGGCGGCGAGCATCTGTATCACCAACGGTAAGGACAGCACGGCGGCCACAGCCACCGGCCACCCGTCACGGCGACGCGGCGTACCCGTGGACACCTTGGCAGCCGGAATGCTGGCCTCGTAGCCGGCAGCTGCTGCCGCTTGCATCAACACCGACAGCGACACTACGCCGGACACGGTCCGAACCCGGGCGACCTCACTGGCCAGATTCACCGCGGCCGAGCGTACGCCCGGCACTTTCAGCAGGGCTTTTTCGACGCGCCCGACGCACGAGGCACAAGTCATGCCGTCGATGGCCAGGACCAGTTCGTCTTCTTTCACGCGGTAGCCCGCGTCTGCTACGGCCTGGAGCAGCGGCGTCAACGCTGTATTGACATCAACTTCGACGGTTGCCGTTTCGCTGACCAAGTTGACACTGGCGGCAGAAACGCCCGGCACTCGGGTCAATGCTTTTTCGACACGTGCTACACAAGAAGCACAGGTCATTCCCACTACGCCGAGCGTCCATTGCTGGACAGTATTGGATGTGGCGGTAGTGGTATGGGGGAATAGGCTGGCCATCACCCACCTCCTGAGGGACCTCTCTGCTATGAGGTTGGACCTTGCCACTGCGGCAAGGTCAAGCAGTAACGTGATTACTGGATGGGGCCGCGAAAAGAGGATTGAGGCTGGTCTCAATGGGACCATTTTTGTGTCATGGGTCGCTCTACCCATCAGTAGCGCATGACTAGACTGAGCCGGACACACAGCCTAAGGAGATGATCGGTAAATGCGGTGACCAACCGTTTTTTCAAGCTGGTTCGGGCTACAAGAACAACTCCACCGGTGGGAAATGCTCGGATCTTCCTTCAAGAATACAATCCCATCCCCAGATCCTGAGAGCCGAAGCACGATTGAAATCTTTGACAAGTTCGGCCGGTATATCGTCAAGATCAGATCTCAACTCAAACTGAGGCGTCATTGCATACTCAACGTCCATACCCATGTGCCCGTGAATCAGTCTTTGCATTACTTTGACCCGCTGGGACCATTCCAAACATTTTCCTCTTCTCTTCTCATTCTGATAGACCATTAAATTTAAATAGGCTGACGCATGAACATAGTCGCTACCAGTCATCCAAACTCTCAAATGTGGCATGACGCCAAGTGATAAAATGTGCTCAATGACCCAGTCCAAGAGCGGAAGTGCAACTTTGCGAGCCTGAAGTTCAATCCCAACCATCAAAAGTACGTTGTGTAGGGTGTGCGCTACTTTAACCGCTGTAAGGTTACGTTTCTGTTCGGTCACTTCAAGTACCAAACAAATCAGGCAGGCCAGACAATCGAGGCTCGCGCGTCGTTCAAGCTTGTCCAGCAACCGTTGTGTAATAGCTTCCCGATTTGAATAAGCAGATAATCCCGAAAACCCTGAGGAAAATATCACCGCCTGTACATCGACGCTAAGTTTCCTCATATAGCGGTCGGTATCGATATGTTTCTGATCAGTATGCAGCATAATTTCCCAGAGCGGATGTTCGAGTTCACGTGTTGAACCCGGTGCAAGCAACTCGACCCGTTTTAGGGTTTTCGACTTGGGAGTGTTTATATTTTTATGGTACCCAGACCACTTGCTTCGATAATGACGGATCGTACCGTTGCTGTTTTTCTGAAATGACTCTGCCTCGAAGTGACGCTCCAGTGCGTACGCAGAAATGAGTTTTGTACGTTGCCTTAGTCCTTCATACCAATAGCGCACGCGAAGCATTTTAATCAAGTCGCGTCCGGAGACGTTTTTTTCGCAAAAATCGTTCCGCATTTCATGTGAAAAAGCCGAGTAAATATTAAAGATCCTATCAAAATTAGACATTTACGACGGCCCCCACATAAGTCCGTACCGTAAAAAATGTAGAAGTCTTACGGCTGGAACGCAAGGCGCCCATTTATTACCATGAAGTGTGACTACACAGGACAAGCCGCGTCATGCATGAACACATCGAGCTAGAGTCTCTCGCCTCCGAATTGGAGGACGACCTTGTAGATCGCTATGGGCTGATGCTTGGAAGCACTGCACTGTGGCGGGAACTGGGTTACACGTCGCATGAGGCTTTTCGCAAGGCGAAGCAGCGCGGGCGGATTGAAGTCCCTCTTTTCGACGTGCCAAACCGGCGCGGGTCCTTTGCGTTATCCAAAGAGGTTGCAACTTGGATTGCCAGGCAGCGCTGCGCTGCACTTTTACAGCTGCCTGAAGGCATGCAAAAAGAAGCACGATGACATGCTCGATACCGTCAGCACTGAGAAAGAGAGGTAGCGATATGAGACGTGACTGAACCGAAATTCGGTGGTTCAGGAGCACAAAAAAGCCCGGGGTTGGCGCCCCAGGCTTTTTTCGGTTATGTCAGGTTTCGAATCCAAGACATCGCCATTCTGTGTTCCCCCGCGTTCGGCGTCAAGCCGGCCAAACCCCGTTCATCTACAAATTTCACACGGCGCGATTTGTGAGGCGTTCTCACGCCTGTCGCGGGGGAGAGAAGATGAGGCTATCCATAGAAACACAACGCGAGGTCTTACGTCTCGCGGCCGATGCCAAGCTGTCCAACCGAGCCATTGGCCGGTTAGCGAAGGTATCTCACAACACGGTTCGCACCATTCGCGATCAGTTGAGCCAGAGCGGTGAAACCTGGGAAGACCTCAGGTCCCTCGACAACAAGACGTTTGCCGCCCGCCTAAACAGCGACCCACGCGGGCCGATCAACAGGAAGGTGTGCCCGCAGTGGCTGGAGGTCCACGAGCAGCTACGATTGCCCGACATGACGCTGGAGCTTTTGTGGCAGGAGTTCAGGGGAAAAGAACCTGGCGGGGTCTCATACGCTCAATTCACGCGTCTTTACCGCGGCTGGCTCAACACGCAAAAAGTCAGCATGAGGCAGGTGCACCTGCCGGGTGACAAAATGTTCGTCGACTTCTGTGGGCGGACGATGCCAGTAACAGACTCCGCTACGGGTGCCGTCACCGACTCCCAGATCTTTGTAGCCACTTTAGGGGCCTCGGGGTATTTGTTCGCGACAGCGGTAGCAAGTCAAACAACTCAAGACTGGCTGCGGTGTCACGTGCGTGCCTTGGAGTTTTTCGAGGGGGTGCCACGGTTTGTAGTTCCAGACAATTTAAAGGCTGCGGTGCTCAAGACCACACGGGACCAAATTGTTCTGAACCGCGCCTATTCCGAGCTTTCGGAGCATTACGGGCTCACCATTACCCCAGCAAGACCTCGAAAGCCAAAAGATAAATCCCTGGGGGAGATAGGTGTTCAGATCGTGCAACGGTTTGTTCTTGCAAGACTGAGAGCACGTACGTTTTTCTCCCTTGAAGAACTCAATGATCAGATATCTCATTGGATTAGCGTTCTGAATGACAGGGTCACGCGGACCTATCCTAAAAGCAGACGGTTCCGTTTTCTTGAAATTGATGCGCCTGCGCTGCAACCACTTCCAGAGCGGAGCTACAACTATAGCCAATGGATTTACCAAGTCCGAGTTGGCGGCGATTATCATGTTGGATTCAATGGGCGCAGCTATTCCGTTCCGTATCACTATGCCAACCAAATGGTAGATCTGCGCGTAAACGATGAGTGGCTTGAGGTCAGCTATCAGCGACAGATAATCAGCACTCATAGAGTCGATACAAATCGAGGTGTCAGTACACTGCGCGAACATCTGGCTCCCCATCACGGCCAGTTTCAGGACTCACAGCCGGAGATGTTGTTGTCTTGGGCTGAAGGTATTGGTCTGGCAACTTTGTTTTACGTCAGAAGGAATCTTGAAGAACGACGGGATTTCGCCACCGGACTTCGGGCTGTTGTTGCATTGAGACGCGATGTACGTAAAGGACAGATTTCGCCCTCTCGATTGGAGTCAGCTTGTACTTACGCCAACTCACTCAACATTTTGAGTTCGGAGCGGCTACGTTCCATTTTGCGGAATGATTCTGACCTCCGCCCCCCTCTAAAGATATCTACGCCGCTCATTGAGCATTCAAATATCCGCGGTGCTCAGTATTACGCCACGCAAGGAGAGGAGCCGGTATGAAACCCGTTTTGAACACTGCCCAGGGGCTGCTGACGCTTGGATTGACCGGAATGGCTACAGCGTATGAGCGCCAACTCGAGGAGCCTACTCTTCTCAAGCAGCCTTTCGATATGAGACTCGGTTTGATGATGGAAGCAGAGACATGTCAACGCGAGACCAGAAAGGTCGAACGACTGCTTAAGGCGGCCAAGTTTCGCGAGTCGGAAGCCACCCTGGAGAATATCGAGTTCAAAGCCACGCGTGGCCTTGATCGCAGTACGGTCATGACGTTAGGTGAATGCGAGTGGTTGAGACGGCGACAGAACATCATCATCACCGGTGCGACCGGTACCGGGAAGACCTGGCTTGCATGTGCCTTTGGAAACCAGGCCTGCCGGCTCGGATCACACACGGTTTATCGCACGGCAACGAAGCTGTTCGAGGAGATATCCTTGTCGTACGCGGACCACACGCTCCCGAAACTGCGCCGGCAGCTGATCCGAGCTGAACTTTTGATCATTGATGACCTTGGAATCGGCGGGATCGATGCACAGCTCGGCCCCTTTCTCCTCGATGTCATTGATCAGCAGTCACAAAACGGCTCCTTGCTCATTACCAGCCAGTATCCAAAGGAGAAGTGGTACGACTTGTTCGCTGACCCAACGATAGCGGACGCGATTCTTGACCGTATCGTCCACAAATCTCACGTCATTCAACTTAAGGGCGAGTCGATGCGAAAGGTCAAAAGTCGTAAGCGGTGATATTCCTGATACCGGTGACGGCTAGATAGGAGGCATGACCGCGAGTGGCTGGGTGGTCAAAGGCAATGCAACTGGTCAAGTCGAGTGCAAACGCCTGGTCAGATACTATGCAACCGGTTGTTTTACCGAGATTAATTGCGATTATTGAGGCAACCCGCCAGAATTGACACCCTGAGTTTGGGCCTTATAGTGCGTTACCGCCCTCCTGGAGACCGTCCGGAAGCGACATCTACCAGCACCGAGTATCGCTATGCCTAACTGTAACGGCTCGCGTTTGAAATCGGCCGCGCTCGCAATCAATGCGATTCCTGGCTCAGATTAACTGCAACTGACGGAGCAGCCGGGCTCACATTAACTGCGAGTGAGCTTGCATTCAGCTGCGTCGGCTTGCATTCCATCATCGTGGGCTCACGCTTTCTGCAATTAAACAGAGCCACTTTCCAGAGGCAAAGCGAATTAGTCGTCGTGACGGGTACTGACCTTTTGTGTGCAGGGGCTATCAGGCTCGAATGCCGCCCTCTTATCCGCGCGAGACATAAAGCGTTGATAGCACTCCAGGCCACAGAAGTGCACGACCTACTTGGTACCTTCCGGCGAAAGCGCGGCGTCAAGGGAAATTTCCTTGCAACATTCGCAGCAGCTGATGGTGGGGGTGTCGTTTGCGTTCATGATGGGGTTCCTCCATCGTCCAAGAAAACCTAGTACCCCTTCCGCACCTGTGATCGAACCTGTGCGCAGATCGACCTGCGGCTGGTGGTGCAGCAAAAAATGCCAACGCTCCCAAGCCTGCCGCAACTCGGCAGCGGAGACCGCGCAGTGTCTGAGATGGTCACTGCCGCACTCGAAAGGCGCATAGTGCCGCTCTCAGGAAGAGGATGAAGAGAACCGCCAGCACGAGCGCTGCGAGTTTCCAATGTTCGCTGACGAAGGCCCCGGCCGCAGTCCCCGATAGCAGCAATGCAAGCACCGGCAAATGGCAGGGGCAAGTGAGCGCGGCGAGCACACCCCACGTGTAGGCGCGCCAGCGGGGCACCTTGATTGATTCGGATTGGTTGGTGTTACGCATGGGTGTGACCTTCGATGGCGTGATGGGTCAGCCCAGCCAACTCCGTTTTCACTGCGGCTAAAGCCGCCTGCCGTGTCGCGATTTGCCGGAGCAAACGCTCGATACACCCGATCACATCGGTACTATCGTCCGCATCGAGCGCTCGACAGAGCCGCGCCAATTCGTCGAGCCCGATACCGGACTCGAAGGCGGCACGCACGAAGCACAGCCGCGCCAGGGACCCCTCATCGAAAATGCCGTAACCGCTTTCCGTGCGCCGCACAGGGTGCAGCAAGCCGCGCAGCACATAATCTCGGGCTATATGGACACTGACGCCCGCGTCCTCGGCCAATCTGGATATGGAGTAGGCATTCATCGCCGACATTCCCGATCTTCACCGCAAACTGGGGCGCTCAGATATTTCCTTCCGGCTAGGCGCTCAGGTAGCCAGATGAGCAACGGTGCAGCACCCAGAGCCAGTAGCAGCCACAGCCTGGAGAGATGCTCGCCGTTTTGGTCAAACACATAAACCAGCAGCGCACCAACCGCGAGCAACAGGAAGTAAGGCCCCGTGATGTAGCAGTGAAGTCGGCGACAGCGCGCGGCGTTGACCAGGCAGGCGCCGCCCATCACAGCCAGCGCGGCGCTCGCTGCCAGGAACAACGCGGGGCGTCGATCCGCCAGAACAATCGCTATCGTCGCCACGACGGCAGGCAGCCCCCAGAAGCTGACCACCTGCCATGTCTTGCGTAGGCTGTCGCACCTACCGAGTTCGCCTGCCGTGTTGCTCATGCTTCAACCTCGCTCTCTCATTACCCTGCGCAGCAGGACAATTGTTTGACGTCCTTGTTAAAGGTCTGTGCGGCGAGTTTCAGCCCCTCGACCATCGTCAGGTAGGGGAACAACTGCTCAGCCAGTTCCTGCACGGTCATACGGTTGCGGATGGCGAGCACCGCGGTCTGGATCAGTTCACCCGCTTCGGCAGTCACCGCCTGCACGCCGAGCAATCGGCCGGAACCCGCTTCGGCGACCAGTTTGATGAAACCCCGCGTGTCGAAGTTGGCCAACGCGCGCGGCACGTTGTCCAGGGTCAAGGTGCGGCTGTCGGTCTCGATGCCGGCGTGGTGCGCCTCCGCTTCGCTGTAGCCCACGGTAGCGACCTGCGGATCGGTGAACACCACGGCCGGCATGACGTCGAGATTGAGCGTTGCCTCGCCGCCGGTCATGTTGATTGCCGCGCGGGTGCCAGCAGCCGCCGCCACATAGACGAACTGCGGCTGGTCGGTGCAGTCGCCGGCCGCATAGATATCCGCTGCGCTGGTGCGCATGCCCTGGTCGATCTGGATGCCACCGCGCTCGTCCAGCTTCACGCCGGCGCCGTCCAGATTCATGCCCTGGGTGTTCGGCAAGCGCCCGGTGGCAATCAGCAGTTGGTCGGCACGTAACTCACCATGGTTGGTGGTGAGTACGAACTCGCCGTTGGCGTGGGACACCTGGCTAGCCTGCGTTTGCTCCAGCACTTCGATGCCCTCCATACGGAAGGCCTCCGTCACCGCCGCACCGATGGCCGGGTCTTCGCGCAAGAACATCGCACTGCGTGCCAGGATCGTGACCTCGCTACCCAGCCGGGCGAAGGCCTGCGCCAGTTCCACCGCCACTACGGAGGCGCCGATCACGGCGAGCCGCTTAGGGATTGTGTCGCTCGCCAGCGCCTCGTCTGAGGTCCAGTACGGCGTGTCTTTCAGCCCTGGAATCGGCGGAACGGCCGCGCTTGCGCCGGTGGCAATCAGGCAGCGGTCGAAGGCTACGATGCGCTCGCCACCCTCGGCCAGTTCCACGCTGAGCGTGTGGCCGTCCTGGAAACGGGCGGTGCCGCGCAGCACGCTGATGGCCGGCATGCTCTCTAGGATGCTTTCGTATTTGGCGTGGCGCAGTTCCTCGACACGACCCTGTTGCTGGGCGAGCAACCGCTCGCGCAGGACGGTCAGGGTCGTGGTGGACAGTCCGGCGTCGAACGGGCTCTCGCGGCGCAGATGTGCCACATGCGCGGCGCGAATCATGATCTTGGAGGGCACGCAGCCAACGTTGACGCAGGTGCCGCCGATGATGCCGCGCTCGATTAGGGTGACGCGGGCACCGCCTTCCACCGCTTTGAGCGCCGCTGCCATGGCGGCGCCACCGCTGCCGATGACCGCTACGTGGAGCTTGTCTCCCTCTTTCCCGGCGCCAATGCTACCGCTCAACCAGCCCCGCGCCTTGTCGAGCAGGCCAGGACGGGGTTGTATCGTGGAGTCGTCGAACGCCGCTCGATACCCCAGAGCCTCGACGGCGGCCTGCATTTTTTCACGGCTTACACCCTCGTCGACCTTCAATTCGGCCTTCCCGGTGGCGTAGGAAACATCCGCCTGGTGCACGCCGGGGATCTTCTCCAAGGCCTCTTTCACATGCACGACACAGGATGCGCAGGTCATGCCAACGATTTGCAATTCGGTCATAGCGTTACTCCTTCAAATGGATCACTTTTCGGTATCACTGTTTCTGCGGAGTCGGACAGGAATCAGGCCCGCAACGGCGCTGAGCGGGCGACACCAGATCCCATATCGACACCCCAAACATGAGGGCCAGGCCGATATAGAGCAGCCAGCCGCTCCGCCAGCCGTAAGCCCGCATAAAAAATACCGCTGCCAGCACCAGGGTAGGACCGATCAGGCCGAGCGCAGTCCGTCGCCACTGCCGATGATTGAGCCAGCCAAGGGCATTAACGAGCAGAGCCAGTCCAGCAAACAGGGGCAGCAGCGTGGTGATGAATAGGCCTTCCCACTGGCTCAAAAAGCCCAGACCGATCGCGGCCCCCAGGCTAGCGAGGGCGGGAAAGCACATGGCGCAGCCTATTGCAGAAATCAGCACGCCGACGGACCCGGCTTTGTCAGCGATCCGTGTGAATAGATTGAAAGGATTTGCCATTGGAATGCCCGCCTACTGCTTGACGCTGGACGGGTAGCCGGCGTCCTCGGTCGCCTTGGTCAGCGCCGGGACATTGGTCTTGGCGTCGTCGAAGGTGACGATGGCCTCGCGGTCTTCATAACTCACTTCGGCCTTGGTCACGCCCTCGACCTTGGTTAGTGCCTTCTTCACCGTGATCGGGCAAGCGGCGCAGGTCATGCCCGGCACCGCCAGAGTGACAGTCTGCATGGCTGCCCAGACGGGCGTAGCGACGAGGGTGGCAAGGGCGATGGATGCGAGCAGTTTTTTCATGGCGAACTCCTGATCAGTAGAACAAGGGAAGGATGTAGGGGAAGCCGAGCGCGACCAGTACCAAGGCCGCTACCAGCCAGAACAGCAGCTTGTAGGTGGTGCGTACCTGAGGGATGGCGCAGGCCTCGCCCGGCTTACAAACTTGTTGCGGTCGAAAAATGCGCCGGTAGGCAAAAAACAGCGCGATCAACGCCCCCCCGATAAAGATCGGGCGGTAAGGTTCCAGCACGGTCAGATTGCCGATCCAGGCCCCGCTAAATCCCAGTGCGATCAATACCAACGGCCCAAGACAGCAAGTCGAGGCGAGAATCGCTGCAAGCACCCCAGCGACAAGAGGGGCGCGCCCGTTTGATGGCTCAGACATGCATTTCTCCTTTCGAGCATTTGATCGATGATTTAAGGTTAATCCCGTAGTCATGTACGGAATCAAGCGGTATGAAAAACAATTTGAAAAGCCTGACCATCGGCGCTTTCGCCAAGGCAGCCGGGGTCAACGTGGAAACCATCCGGTTCTATCAACGCAAGGAGCTGTTGCCCGAACCGGACAAGCCCTACGGCAGCATTCGCCGCTACGGCGAGGCGGATGTCTCGCGGGTGAAATTTGTAAAATCCGCGCAAAGGTTGGGCTTTAGCCTCGAAGAAGTGGCCGGGTTATTGAGGCTGGATGACGGCGCTCACTGTGATGAAGCGCGTGTGCTCGCCGAGCAGAAGCTCGAGGACGTGCGCGGCAAACTCGCAGATCTGCGACGTATCGAGTCAGTTTTGGAGCAACTGGTTCACGACTGTTGTGCGAGCCACGGGACTGTTTCCTGTCCGCTGATCGTTTCGCTGCATAGGAACAAAGAGCCGCGCTGACCTACGATCAGCAGTTCCGTAAGGCGCCCCTGTTTGTCGGCTGTAGCTTAAAAAAAAGCGGCGCTCAATGAGTGCCGCTGAATGGCCAAAGGAGCACTTGCAGAGGCCACAGATGGGTAATCTGACATTTACGCTCTCGCCTTATCAGGACAGACTCACGCTGAGTCTGGTCGCGCGGAGCGTGTAGCGGTCGCTCATGTCCTACCTTACAGGTGGACAGGCGGGCTGCTCTTCGACACGGCCAGCCGCCGTGGCCCCCAGTTGCTCAATTTTCTTGGCGGTTTCCGCCACCAAGGCCGCCTCAGCCTTGTCGTGCATAGCGGCGATTCGCTCGATTGAACGGTCGCTCCCGTTCTCGGCCCATAGGGTGGATGACAGCAGAGTCGAACCCACTATCAGTAGCAGTCTTAGGTATTTCATAACAGCCTCCTCTCGGGTTTTCTATCCACGAGTCGACTCTATCTCCGTAGTTAAGTACGGAATCAAGCAGAGGATAGAGTTGGAGTACCTGTACTATTGCGCTGAGAGGAGATGGCAGGGCTTAAGTGCACTTTCTGTTCCGTTGCTCCTCAGCCCCCAGACCCAGATCGGCAACCCCGCAGCCAGCATCTTGTCCCGCAGCTCAGCGGCGCGCGCCGGATCGAGCGCGTTGCTAAACAGCGCCTTGATCTCATTGGGTCTGGCGTCGAACTGATCTACCAGATCCTTGATGCGGTAACCGTGGCGCGTCAGGGTCGGTTCCAGATCATCCAGTTGACGCGACAGCACTGATTCCACCAGCTCCGCCGAGACGGGTTTCCGAGCTGCTCGCTCAAGTTACTGATCTCGTTGGGCGCGGAGGACTTCTACTCTCGGCAAAGTGGAGTCGTCCGGGTGGGCCGCGTGGTCACGGGGACAAAGCAGGCATTGATATCGAAATCGAACGCATTTTGCGGCACGAACTACTCAGTCTGCTCGCCTGCGATTTCTGGGGTGAAGAGACGGGGTATACCCTCACAGGACATGCATGGTGCTGGGTTGTAGACCCTAACGATGGCACAAGTGATTTCCTGAAGGGCCTGAAGGGATCAGCCATCTCGGTTGGACTTCTGCATAACACCGTCCCTGTGCTGGGGGTCGTCTATGCACCCGTGACTCCCGAGGGCAATCCTGATTCCGTTGGTTGGGCAGAGGGCATGCCCTATCTGATTCGCAATGGTCGTTCTGCGTACGCGTATCTCGCAGATGAAGAGCTATCGAGCGAGAGCACTGTAATGGTCAGCACCGCAGCTGTGGACAAGCCGGAACTCAATCGAGAGCTGTGTGCTCCAGGACGCTTCCATGCAATGCCCTCCATCGCCTACCGGTTGGCAAAAGTTGCTGCGGGAGACGGAATTTTCGGCATTTCTCTTTACGCGGTTTCGGCTCATGACGTTGTGGCCGGACATGCTCTATTGAGAGGGGCAGGAGGTGTTTTATTAGATGAAAATGGAGACGCCATACGCTACGTGACAGAAGCGAAAATGGGGACTGTCGGCTGTTTCGCAACGCTGCTTCGGTGGATCACCTTCAGCGTGCCGAGAATTGCTGACCCATGACTGGGATCGAATCTTCACCGATCTCTAGTACTTCAGTTCGCAAACCCGAGAGGGAACTATCAGAATGGATCAGGCCCCGGCTCCACACCTGTAAACGTAATCTCGAATGGTTCACCATCGCGTTGCCATGCAAGTTGGTAGATCAGCCATTGGTATGGCTCCCTCGCGGCGATCCGCCACAAGCAACAGGGTCCATCCTGCCCTCAGCAATCGATTGGCGTTTTCCTCGCTACGGGTGCTGATCAATCTTTTCGTCTGGTCGATGCCCACGATAAATTATCCTTCATCGGCCATGGTCAGGAAGATCGATTTGAAGGTCTCTGCGTTGGCTTTTTCAGTTGATGCCAGCCTGCGTTCTTCAGCCAACGTAATGGCGCCCAATACAACCCCAGCTTACTCTAGCGGCTTTCATGAACTCCCCCACCGAACGAGTTCGATTCCCCATCGGTCATTGCGCGATCCTCAGATATGCCCACTGATCTCAGATTACGCCGAGACAAATTCCTGTGCCAGTCCGCTCATCCACGGTTGGCAGATCCGTTCAGCTACTCGTGGTCAGGTCGGATGCAAACGCCTGGTCAAATGGAATGCAAATAGGTGGTCAACAGCGATGCAAACAGGTGGTCAAGTGAATGCAATTACACACTATGCATCGTATGGGTTTGCGACAGTGATAAGACTGCCGTTGACCGACCGTATGGCCGCCTCTCGCATGGAAAAGGAATGGCAGTCACTTTTTGATGAGCGTGCCCCGCTTAATCTCTTTCTACCTAAGCTCACCAAGCTCGTATTTGAAAAAATTGATGCGGACGGCACTACTTCGCGTCGTGTGTTAACGCGTCGTCGGTACCCTCTGAATCGCCCTCTGAAAATTGACAATCTTGAGATAGAAGAAATCGTTGTCGACGATCGCTCGTACTTGTTCATCAGCCGCGTCGTTGATCCGCCGCGGTTTTTGAGAGCAGTGGACGCTGCTGTCGAACAACGTCATAAGGTAGAGAGGTGGCGAAATTGGGCAGGCGCGCCCACGGTCAGCATCGCGATCCCCCTAGGGTTCGAGGTTCCGGAAGGTCGCTACTATGCTTTTTTGCCAATGGAAACCCCCTGTCCTTTTAACGGTCATTTGGATGCTCCGTTTTTCCCAGATCCAGATCGCAAGGGCTTAAGTCTGGACAACGCCCTTAATCAAGAATTGGTCAAGGTTGCAGCAGAGATGTGCATTGACCTTATATATGGTGTAGCTGCTGCCAATATCAATCTAGTCTCATACGTGCACGCCGCTGTGGATGCCATCACATGGGGCCCCGCAGACCATGTCTTGGCTGCATTTCGGGCTAAAGGGCTGGCGTACAAAACTCTCCCACTTCCAACGATGAGTCCACCTGGCAGTGATGCAAGATGGGCAACCCTTGACCATGTTTTTGACTGGCAAGACGACCAATACAAATCACTGCGTGCGACTTGGATTGCGAAGGTTACAGGCGCATTTCTGCTGCGACGCAAGCTGGGAGCCAGGCGAGTTATCGCCTTACGCAGCCTTGCTGATGATGTGGGGCTTCCGCTGGAGCCGGAGAACGACCGCCTCGCAAAGTGGGTACCGTTGCTCGCTGCCGACCTTGAACGCCAACGCAAAGCTACAGCCGCGAATTGGGAGGATTTCTATACCGACCTGAGCGTACGCAAGGACATCCTTGAGCAGCTTCGAGGCAAACTCATTTTTAGAAACGAAGCTCGCAAACTCGTGCGAGCCGAAGGCGCTAAATCCGTAGCGGGCGAACCGGTTCAGTTTTTCATCAATGCCGACCCTGGGCGTGTCACCAAGAAGAAAAAACGCCTGGATGACGCCGGTGTTTTTCCTCCAAGCTGCATAACCAAGGGGCTCGAGTTCGCCGACCCGACGCTTGCCTGGTCTGCGGATGTGGTCACGGCGTTTGTTAACGCAGGACTTGCTTCCGAGTTTCGCCTCATCAACTTGGTTTCAAGATTGGGAACACTCCTCGGAACTCGCCCTCGCACACGCGACGCTTTGTCAGTCCTTACCTGGGCCTTCAGAACATGGAAGCAAAATCGCACCCCGGACTTCGACGAGGCCCTTCAGACCGCGGGACTCTGGGTTCCCTTGGCCAGCGGCGGAATTGGCAAAGCGAGCCTTGCTTATTTCTCAGCGGGATGGCGCGACACGCTCGGTAATTTGCTCACTGACCTCTGTAAAGAGGCGAGCCACGACAAGCAGATTGCCGGAATCGCGAAGATGATGCTTCCTGATTGGAACGAATGGAAAACCGGTCCGGGGGAAAGCGCTCAAGACTGGCGGGACTTTCTGAAAATTGCCGGCGTACGGGACGGCCTTCCTTGGAACCGAGGCGCCGTTGTACGCATGTACTCACCAGACTGGCGAAGCTTGAGATATGGGTATTTACCAACACAGAATTTCGAGCTGGAGCTGGGAATTTGCTGGCGCAAAGCCGTTGGTTTTTCACGCGACCTCGGCTATCAAAGCGGTATCTACGTTCTAAATGGCGTTCCCTACCTATACGGCCAAGCGAGCTACGACACAATGAACGGCGCGGCCCGCTTAGCTTACGGGCGGCTAGTTATCCACGCGCTCACAAAGATTTCCGCCGAAGCTATGGTGACAACACTCTCCCGCAGCGGTGCCCGTTACGACCACATTCACTGGCCTAGCGCCATCGCCGCATTTCTGAAGTCGACTGCTTGGATTCCTGCGTCGGCGGGCGACGATTTCGAAGGGTTAACTTTAGATCAATGCTGGTTAGGCGGCAGGAGTGACATACCTCGTTTCGTACCGCGGCCGGAGCGCATGGTACGAGAGCTGATAGAAAGCAACCGCTACCTTCAAGAGATGTTGTCCGGCAAATTGAATGTACCCGCTTGGTCGGACCCAAAAAGTGCACCCCGACGCATTGCCGCACTTGGCGAGCTACTGGAGCGCGGTATATCAGAGGCCTTTCTTGATGACTTTCGAAAAGCCTATCGCGAAGCATGGACAGAGTACGCTCAGCTCGACTTGCGCCCGGCTCTGCCACCGACACTCGTAATCCCTAAAGACACTATTGATGGTTTGACGGCCGTGACGCTTCACAAAAGCGCTCCACTCGTTGAAACGATCTACATTGACGATGGTTCGCGGCCCACTTTTCAACAAATTCTGGCTTCTTTTGGTCGCATCACCATTGATGTGGGCGGTACAGCGACTGCAAGCTGTATCAGAGCGCTAGCAACGTATCTGGGTTGTAAGGCCCAGCCAATTCATGAGGACTCGATATCCGTCACCACAGACGGCGTTCCTTTCTTTCCGAGTGCAGCGGATGAGCTGCTCGTAAGCAAAGATTGTGAATGGATCGCCGACCTCGCTGTACTGGTGCTGGAAGTGAGCTCAAATCTAAGCAACCAGAACACCCTTCGAGCTCGGCAGGCGCTGGGAGGGGCTATCCGTCGAGTACGGCTGCGTTTTGTCCGAGAAATCACGGTCTCGATAGATGGAAGCTCAAGCACTCTGCCAGAGGAGCTTGACGGCATACTTCCGGTTGCCAATGAAGAATATCCAACAGTCCTATGTGAGGGGCAGTTTTTGAATTGGTCTACCCTGTCCATGATCGCGTCGGCCGTGCCCGCGGCGATAGGCAGACCGGGATTAACGGACGCTTTTCGCCTGACATTTTCTGCGTTTGGAAACGAGATGTCGCGGGACGGTCACGAGCTGAAAGCACCCTCGGATTTGCAACTCGCTCGAGCACTTGGACGACCCGTCTCTCGGATCACCGAGCTGAGGCGATCGCTTCGTGCGACCACGCCGCGTTTATTGGAGTATTTGATCCCGTCCGTCCACGCCATGGGGCATACCGACCTGGCTGCAATATTGATCGAGCGGACCGACGAATTCAGAGATGATTCCGACGTGATGGCCGTTATTTCTGGTTACGGTATACCCTCCGACCAAGCCGAAAGAATCGTCAGCGCCTGCCGAGACGCCGACACACTTAGCGGCCTACGGCATGAGCTAGGGCTTGAGTTCAACGTACTGAACGCGAGCCTAGTTGCGCTGGGTCGGTCTCCGCTGGAGTTCAAGAAAAGGTTAACGGAGCGTTTCTCCTCCCGCGTTGAGCATCGGCGTGCTGAAGTTGAGCGAGCCGTACGGGATGCGTACACCCAAACCATTGAAGCAGACGGAGCCCTTCAGGCCTATCGCGAAGCAGTCGCTTTGAAATGGCTCCACCTGCCAGATGATTGGGTGGAACGATTCGATGATATTGATACACAGCAGGTAGATGAGGAAATCGATAGGCAGGTAACACTCCGCCTTGGTGCAGGCCCTTTTCCCAATGGCAGTCCCATCGACGGCGTCCGCCAGCACAACCGCCAACTACTCACGCGGATTGCGGAACATTTGCAACGTTTGGTAAGAGCTTGGGCGAAGTGCAATTCGACGCCACTTGATGAACTCTGGTTGCAAGGACCTGAACGCCTGATTCGAGCTGCACTGTCATCCGGTACGCTTGACTTCGAGTCCCTCAACGAGAGATACGTCCCCTCCGCACTTCACCGAGCGAGCCTCTGGCCAAATCAAATGCCGGAAAGCCTGGACACTGTTGCGCTTGGTCTTTCCGATAGTGATCTGGCATTCGAAGCATCAGAGGAGCGTGAACGCGAAACGCGCAGACAGAAAGAACGTCGTAGTCTGCAGTTTGGGGAATTAGAAATCGATGGTGGTGCTCAGGGTTGGCATGATGCAGTTGCGCAAGCCATGCAACAGACGCTTGCGAGTGGAGGATTCAAAACGCGGTCCGGTCCTGCGGCATTGCAAGTCTTTGGCCCTCGAACTGCCCCTAGACCGACTAAGCGCGGCACAAGCAATCGAGGTGATGATCCACAGTATTTGAGTCAAGAACAACGCGACCTCATCGGTTTCGCCGGGGAGCTCGCCGCCTACCAATATTTACGCAATAAACATCGAAATATGCGGCCCGAATACTGGGTATCTTCGATGGGCCGCAGGTATCTAGGGCTTCCGCCAGAAAGTGATCAAGGATTCGACTTCAAAGTATCGGACGCGAAAGGCTTCATTCATTACGAGGTTAAGGCGCATGTCGCAGATCCAGGACACATCGACTTAGAGCGCTCTCAGGTAACTGCGGCGGTAACGATGCGCCATGACGGAACCAACCGCTGGCGTATTCTCTATGTCGCGAACGTACGAGGTCCTAACGTCGCAGTTTATGAGCTGCCTAATCCATACTCCCTAGGTGCAAGTCGGCTATTCCGGGAAAGTCATCAGCAGGGTGTCCGTTTCACTGTCATGCGTGAATAGCAATTGCCCGTCAGCAGCAGGAATTTCTCTTCCAGGGCCCTCTGGATCGAAACCAGCGTCAACGCGGTGTAAGGTGGCATTGAATGCCCCGGTGCAGTCTCCCAATAGCTCACATAACGGACGTCCTCCACCTCGCTGCCGCTCAACCCCAGACCGCCATACCATCGGGCCTCAATAGCCCGGCGTCGACAAGATAGCGTTTGAGTATGAGCAACGACGGCATGCACTCGGGCTGTGCGAGAAACTCATTGCCCAGCGCGGACGTGTACAGGCGCAGCCAATTGCGGGCAGGCACCCTTGGCAAGAATGCGGCCAAACCAGCGAAATTATCGCTGGAAAACACCAGACGCAGCGTACGCAGGATCGGCTGGTAATCCGGCGCGGAAAGCAGCGCAGCGAGGGTGTCGTCGAGCAGGTGGGTAATCACGACTTTATTCAGCCGCTCCTCGACCTTGGCGTCCGCGAGCGCCACCCGTGGGTCAATTGCCACCGGGTAAATCGACTGAAACGACTTCGCGCCACTGAGCATGGACTCGTAGAGCACCTTGTCCGCCGTCGAACCGGTTACCAATACATCGTCGCCAAAGATCACATGCACCCCACTCCAGCGGTAGAAGTTCTCTGCGGGGATGACATGGTCCTGGACCAGGTTGACGCGTTCACGTTCTTCGGTGCTCAAGCTGGCGTAGTTCTCACAAGGCGGCGCGATCCGTGGAAGCTTGACGTTGATGATCGTGGGCAAATGCATATGAGCCAGTTTGACATTGATCTCGCTGACCACGATCTCATAGAGCACGTTCGCCGTGGACGGCACGTTGCGCCAGCCGGTGGTCATCAACACCACGTTGTCACCACTGGCCTTGGCGCTGAGAAACAGCCGGGCCCAATGGGAGTAGGGGTCGGCCAATTGCGTGCACCAGTAGTCAATGACCAACCAGGCCAGGTGGCGAATATCCTCAATGCTTCCATACTTGGCGCGGCTGTAGATCGCCACCAGCGCCGAGGCATCCGCCCCGGTCGTCATGTCGCGGAACGAGCCCGCGCCATCCTGCGTCAGGCAGTGCAAAGCATGACCGCCAAGTACCGAGACATAGCGGGGCATGCTGATCAGCCCGCGGGCCAGCAGGTCGGCAGCGAAAGCGCGAAAACCTCGTTTCGCATCCTCGAAGCGGGTCGATGCCAGCGCCTGTTCAAACTGATCCAACTGGGTTTCTACGGGAGCGCTGGCGATCTCACGCCAGCAGGTCGGGAGCGGTGCTTCGGTCATCATGTTCACGGTTGAATCAATCCATCGGAAATAGCCACGGTCGCAGTCAAGGTTCCCAGGGGGACATCGACTCGGCGGCGGCTCTCGTAGTAGCAAATGCTCTGTAAGCCAAGCGGTTGCAGGCTCTGGAGTAGTTCACGGATGCCAGCACCGGCATCTCGCGGGTCATGGGTATCAGAGCCGACGGTGAACGCCGCCTGGTGCTCGATCAGGTGAGGCAACAGGGCGCGCGACGGATAGGACCAGCGCCCATGCACCTCACGCCCCGATGCGTTGTCCAGGCTCGATTTGCGGATGCCCGAAGCGTTTAGCTCATACGCCACGCCGTTGCGCGCAAACAGCGGCAGTAAAGGCTCGAAATGGCGCAGTACGACCTCTTCGTCGACACCGCGCAACAGGGTGTCCGCATGCCCCACGGCATCAAACAGGCCGCTCCTCAGCAGTGCTTCCAGGTCCGCGAAATAACGATCCAGGAAGTTTTGGGCAGCCAGGCGCGGCAGCTCCCACACCTTTACCATTGGTTCGCCGGGCACTTCGACGTAGTGAATGGAGCCAATCACAAAGTCCAGTTCGTGGCGCGCCAGCAAGGCCCGGTTATAGATATCGGAGCCCGGCATATAGTCGAACTCAAGGCCACGCAAGATCTTGATTTCACCCCGGTACGCCGCCTGCGCCCGCTGGATATCGGCAAAGTAACTGTCGAGTTCGGACTCCAGCAGACGGTTATCGGAGTCCACCGGAAAAGGTGCGTGGTCGGTGATGGTCAATACCCTCACACCGGCTTTGATTGAAGCCCGGACAAGTTCGTCGACCGTGCCAATGGCATGTTTGGAATAGAAGGTATGGCTGTGGGAGTCGATCATGGGCACACCATCTGTTCAAGCAGGCCATCATGGTTCGCCAACTCCTTGACCAGCCAGTAAGGGTTGTTCGCTTTCGCCATAATCGCCTGCACCAACTCGCGGTCATCAAACCGTGCCAGCAGGTCGGTCAGCGGCTGGGTATACAGCGCCCGGGCCAAAGGGGTTTCACTGATATGGCTGGCCAGGTGCTCCCAGCGTACGTGATCAAAATGGATGTTGCCCAGACGCTGATTCTCGATACCGTAGAGATATAAATCACCGTTGGGCTTTACCGTCAGGTCCATGCCATTGGCAAGCGGCGGTTTGTTAAGGCTGCCAAAGGTAAAGCGCTTTTTGACCTTGATCTCGATGGCCTGGATGTAGTCGAGCAGATCCAGATAGCCTTCGGGTGTGCCTGGCGCGGGATGGACGAGGTTTTTGTAGTCGATGCCGAATAATTCGCCGTCCACCTTCAACACATCCTCCAGCGCATTGCAGGGTTCAATGGTTGCGTGAATACCCCAGCGCGCCAATTCGGCGACCAGAAAGTCACGGGTGAATACCCGGTCCGTGTCGATGGAGCGAAACGAAAAGCTCAAGCCCCCCGGACGCCGCGTGCGCAGGTAATCCAGACTCAGCCCATGGGCGCGCCATTTGACTTTCTCGATGTGGTGACTGTCGGCGCTCAAGCGGATGTTGCAGGTGTCGCCGTGGCTCAACACGATCTGGTCGGTGGTGTCATAAAAATCGAGCATTTTGTCATGGGGAAAGAACCCGCTGGTGATGAACTCGAACGCCTTCCCACCATTAGAAAGGTGCAGGATTTCGTGGAATACCTTGATGTTATTGAGCGGCTCGCCTTCCCCGCTGATAGAGATGCGCTTGACCTGCGGGGCATTGATTAGGGCCGCTAGGTTCTCCCGGGCGAGCGTCGAAAGCTCCATGCCGATGCCGGTCTTGTGCTTGTCGGCATACATGCAGAATGCACAGCCGATTCCGCATATCTGGGTGATGTCGATGTAAAGGAGATGACCTTGCAGATCCATGCCTGAATTGCCTTATACGTACGAAGAGCAAAATGAAGTCAAGGGCGCCGTGGCCCCTGGATGTGTGTCGCCCGGCGCCCGACCTTGCGGAAATCTATCTCTGCGTTGAGTTTCTGCTCATACACCCACTGGCTTGCCTGGTGGCGCAGGTAGCGCTCGGTTGCACAGTCGCCACAGTTGGCCTTGAAGCCGGCCGGCTGCTGGAATACCAGCCGCACGGACGACCCGCAGACCGGGCAGGCCTGCAGCGCCACGAGTTCCTGCTGACGCAGCCCCAGGGCCTCGGCCTGCTGACCGGCGTTCGCAGCGGTCAGTGCCTGTTGCAACTGGGCCAGGTGTTTTTCCGACAAGACCTCGCGAAGCACCATCTGGGCCGATCCCATCTCCAGGCTGATGGCGCTCATCGCCCCCCCCGCCCCGCGCATCACGGTGCCCGGCACCTTGGTAATCGGCGTGCCATAGGCCTGCAGCAGCGGCTGCCAGAGAATCGCATCAACCAGATGGCCAAAGCGCTCCACGCCGTAGAGATCAAAGGGCGAAAGCGCTATCCAACCCGCCTCCAGCGCCGCCTCGTTGTTCACCTGCCCCAATGCGGGCCAGGCAATGACCCTCTGGGGCAGGCCAGGAGTATGGTCCGGGCGCTCGGTAAAGCTGAACCAGGGCACCACCGTCAGCAACACCTTGGCGTCCGTACCCAGGATGGAACTCACCAGTTCCCACTCCAGGCCTGAACTGCGAAGGCTCAGGGTTCGTCCCGCCCATTGCGCCTCATCCTTGCCATCCAGGTAAGGGGCCAGGGCGTGGCGCAACATTAGCCCCGCATAGCGTGAGTAAGCACTCGCCAACTGGCGATTTTGCTGAAGGCGCTCCTGGGGGGGCTTGCCTGCACGCCCCTGTACCTTGCGTAGTTCCTCCCACAAGACCGCCACATGACGATAGTGCGCGTCGTGACTGAGGATATTGGTCAAGTGCAGGCCACCGCTGGCTTGCGCCGACCGAGGCACCAGCGGATACAACCCAGTCTGTTTCAACCCGGCTATCGCCTTGGAGGCCGCCTTCAATTGCCGCAGGGTTTCACCCAGTAAATGTGAAGCTTCGCTGGTCATTTCCTGGTTACTGAAGGTTTGCCCCCAGAGTGCGCAAATGGCAATGGCCAGGCGATGATCAAGGCCATCGGCCCCATAGAATTCCAGCGCCTTGCTCAGGGTGCCCTGGATCTGCTCCAAGGTCGCGATGCGTCGCCACAGATGCCGCTCGATACGGTCCAGCAGGCGCGCATAAACACGGTTTTCGTAAGTGTTGTAGTCGTCCTCGCTGAAACGCGCCAACACTTTCCTTGGGATGACACCGCTCAAGGTCTGCCGCTGCCAGCACTCCGAGTGAGACGCCAGGTGCACCAGCGCGCCTTTGGCCATGCGCTTGGCTCGGGCTACATCCGTGACCTCATCTTCGTAGTGAAGATCCAGGCGCGGGCGCAGTGATACCTGGTGCAAGTGGCCCTTGCTGATCACGTCCAGCAGCGACACCTCGAACGGCAACAGATGGCTTTGCTCATTGATCACCTCGGCCGGCATCAACGGCGACCTCAAGGTTGCCTGCCGCGAAAACTCTGCATCTAGGGACTCAAGCGCACTGGCAAACAGCTCGGCCTGAGGAGACAGCAGGGCGTTCGACGGCACGAACCCATGCAGCGCTTCGTCCAGCAGGCAGCGGTCGCTGCCATCGGGCACCAGGATGTCTTGCCGCAGTAGGGTGTGGCCGTTGATCGTCACGCCGGATTTGCCGGCCCAGCAGAAGCGCCCGGGCTCGACCAGCCCGGGCAGCGTGGCCACGGGCTCGCCCAGCAGTCGGTCAAACCAGTTCAACGATGCCCTTCCCGGCGTTTGATGTCCGCCGTCAGCAGGTCCAGGGATTTGACCGGGTCGCCCTTGAGGTTCGCCTTGATCCAGAAGCTTTCAAGCGCGCTCATCAACTCCGTTACATCTGTGGTGCCAACGTCATAGCGCCCAGTCACCTTGCCCTTGCGCATCACACGGGTGGACAGCAGATGGTCGAGGGCCTGCCCCTCACTCGCTCCGGTCTCCAGCATGACCGGAATAAACCGCAGTGCCTGTTTCTCAAAGCGGTTGCCCCAACCTAGGTCAAAATGGCTGGCCAGTTGCTGGGTAAATTCATCGCGGGTCAGCCTACCGAGCAGGTCCTTTACAGGCATCTCATGGAGCAAGCACGCCCGATTGAAGGCTTTTTGCAACGAAAAGAATGAGTACCGCTTCTTCTCGTAAGGCTGGATGACAAACCCCGCATCCTGCTTGGGCAGGGTCATCACGTGGGCACGGTCGTAGGTCTTGTCGGCCAACTCGCTGGTGGATTCATCATGGTTGGCGGTACCGATAAACCAGACGTTATTCGGCACCAGTATTTCCCGGCCGTTCTTGAGGTTGAGCGGCGCACCCGACAGCGCGACTTCCGACAGACTGATCAGGCGCTCCCTTGGATCATTCTTCTCCAGCGCCGAAAGGAACTCGGAGAAATACTGCTCGGGCCTGGACAGGTTCATCTCGTCCAACAGCACCACGTTGCAGGCGTCGTCCCAGCGAGGGGTCTGCGCCTTGTACAAGGCTTGCAGACAATCCTTCTCATAGAAACGCCGCTCAAAGGCGTTGTAATGGCCCAGCAGGTCATCCCGGTCACGCCAACCCGCTTGTACGGCGATATCCGTGCAGAAGCCGCCCATGGCCTTGGCGAACGCCTTGGCCAAGCTAGTCTTGCCTGTGCCGCTAATGCCCTGGAACACATGAAGCTGGCTCATGGCCAAGCCGCCCAACAACACCCGGATGTCTTCAATGGGATAGAACAGTTTGACCGAGGCTTCTGCAGTGGCGATGCGGTGCTGCAATTCAACCGCGAACGGCCCGAGGTCCTGCACCCCCTCCAACTCAGCGCCAGCACGGTAGTCCTTGTGGGTGTCCATCAAGGACATGGCCGGGAATGGCGTCTGGGTTTTCTGTGCGTTGGTCAGTTGCTCAACGGTGGTGGCCAGGTCATTTATCCTGGCGTCCAGGACGGTTGCATGAGTCTCCAGCACGCGTCTTTTTCGCTCGCTCCATTCAAGGTCAGTGGCCGCGACACGCGTCATGCCAACTTCGCGATTGGCCTTCTCGTATTTGGGCATGATGTCGGCAATCTGCATGCCCAGGTCCGCCACATGCTGGCGAAGTTTATCGTTTTCGCCCTGCAGCTCTGCGGCATCGGATTGTTCCAGCCGGGTAAGCAGCGCCCTGTTGTCTTCACGCAGTGCACTCAGTTCGTCAAGCAGGACCGTCGCCGACTGATCCCCCAACTGAGCTTTCAACAACTGCAACTCGGACAGCTCGTTTGCACTCTTATCCACCATTGCCCAGGCCTTGCGCTCGCGCGTTTCCACGCGTTCCACATCGCGCGCGAAGCCGTTGCGCTCCTGCTCCATCTCGCGCGCAACCTGATCCTGCTGGGTCGCCTTGGCCTCCTTGACGGCGGCCCACTCCCGGTCCAGGCGGCGCGTGCGGTCCTCCACCTGCTGCTCGCGTTGTGCAAGCGCATCTTCACGGGTATCCAACACATCGGCACGGGCAGCCTCGGCTTCAGTGCAACGGAATTTCACATCGGCGAGCTGCCTGGCGAGCTGGCGCAATTCCTGGTTCAGGGCCTGTTTTTCTTCCTGAAGCAGCCCAATTTCGCTGTCATGCTGTTCGCCCAACATGCGCTGGCGCTCTTCGAGGACCACCAGCGCCAGGCGGTTCTGCTCGGCAAACCCGGCCTCGGCGTTGACCTCACGCAACTTGACCTCACGCTCGCGCTGCGCCAATTCGCCATCGGCTTGCGCCTGTCGCTGCCGCACGCGTTCAAACTCGGCCTGGCGAAGAGCCTGGGCCTCATGCTGTACATCAAGGACGGCCTGGCGTTCATCCAGCTGTTGCATCCGCGCATCACATTCCCGGCCAGCCTGGTTGGTCAGTTCCCAGCGCTCCTCATACTCTTCGAGCAGTGTATCTGCGCGCTTGCCCAGGTCCTTACAGAACTGGGCGAAGCGCTCGATCCAGGTCGAAAACGCCTTGCTGTCGTCATCGCTGATGTGGGCGACCAGCTTGCTCAAGAAGGCTTCATCCACCGAAAAATCAGGGGCCAGGGACACACCGGAATACAGCTTGGAGGCATTCCCGAAGGAGGCGCTCCACATTGGCACCTGCTTCTCCAATTGCACGCGATTGGCAGTCTTGGCAGGTGCGGATGCGCCACCTATCGGGGCGCTGTAAGGGGCGTTACGATTATTTTTGGCCATTACATCCATTCCTTGAAACGTTCGGTAAAGCCCAGGGCGTATTGAATATGTTGTTGCGCCATCGGCACGGTCACGGGGGTGACTTTCTTGCCGGTAAATTTGCTGTGGGCGTGGCTGCCCTGGTTACGCAGGGTGGCCAGCGCCAGGAGCTGTTCGAGTTGCAGCTGCTCTTCGGTCAGCGTCTTGAAGGGATGCCCGGCATGGCTGCTGGCGCCCCAACCGGCGGCAAAGAGCAGTGCCTTTAGGGAGCTGCTGGGGCTGGAGCACGCCGAGATGACCTGATCCAATTTTTGCCGGGCCAATTGCCCAACGACCTCGGCGTTGAACGCGGGCAACCGAAACGACGTCAGGATTTGGCGAGTGACGCGATAGTCAGCACGCTGCTCTCCCCTGGGCATCAGGGCAGGATCGACCGGGAACGTGCCGATCAGCCATTGCATCACCACCTCCAACAGTTTCTGGCACTCGGTCATGGCTGCTTCAAGCTCATTCTCGGCGGTATCGCCCTGGGCCAGTTTTTCCTGGCGGGACAGCAGCGCTGCCAGGTAACGCTTGATATCCGTCTGGCGCTCGACCCAGGGAAACTCGGTTAACACCCGAAGATCCGCCTGCTTTTGCAGATCGGCCAGCCACTGTTCGACGCTCTGCTCGTCGCCGCGAGGTGCCTCCACCAGGCTGGACAGGTACTTGAGCAGCCCCTGGTTTGCCTTCACCAACGGTAACAAGCGGCTGTCCATCCACCAGGCCTGGTCACGCAGGTCGAACGGGTCCCTGATTGCCCACAACTGCCCACCATCCGGGTCTGGCGTAATCCACACCAGTACATGAGCGAGTCGGGCCTGGGCGTCCTGGCGCTCCACCCCTTGCAGCTTGATCTGCTCGGGCAGGTCGGCCTTGCCATACAGCTGCAGCGTTGCCCGGTAGTCCTCGCGATAATCCCGATAGGCTTTCATCAACGCTGGCGTGCTGCAGGCCGGCTGCACACGCTGGTTGGGCAGAAGCAGAAAAGGTGCAGTCGTTTGACCGGTTTTCCTGTTCAGGGCAAAGACCGGGAACTGTCCACGTGTTTCGGTCGGGACGATGTCCTTGAGCTGTGCCTCGAAGCGCGGCCACAGTTCACCTCCGAGCGCGTCCTGGAAGAGGTACCCGGATTTGAGATTGGCACTGGCCTCCTCCTCGTCCAGCAGCATGCGCAAGCCCTTAGGGGTAACGGCATCCGCACGGGTCACCAGCCAGCCATTGCTGACGGCTTGGGCGAGGATCAGCTTGACCAGGTCTTCATGCAGGTTGGTCAGCTCGGCAATCGCCTCTGCCCGCACCACTTGGGCCCTGATCAGGCCCAATACGGCACGTTGGAACAGGTTCAACCGTGCACGCGTGACTTCGGGGTACAGCACCCGATGCACCCATACCGGCCACAACACGGCACGAGCGCTGCCGTGGGGCCTTTCGCCGAACTTGAGGTAGGTTCCGGATTCACCGAAGGCTGCCATGCGCACCTCCACAGAGTTGGTGCAGCGCCACCAGGGCAGGCACGGCCTCCTCTGCATCGACATGGGTCGCCAGTGCCGCATCACCGACGCAGATCAGCATCTGGCGCTGGCGACTCATGGCCACGTTCATCCGGTTGGGTAACCGCAGGAAGCCGTATTGCTCATTGAGCAGGGTCTCCCGGGACTTCTCCGGGCTATCTTCGGCACGCCCGGCCGGCCCGCGCCGACCTTGCGGGCCGGTGCGTACACAGGACAACAGCACCACATCAAACTCCTTGCCCTGGAAGGCATCCACCGAACCAACCCGCAGCCGCTCTTCTGAGTACTCAGACCCATCACTGCGGACTTTTTTCGCCCACTTGAATTGCTCATGGGGCTCGATGCCGGTGCTCTTGCGTTCCATCAAGGGCACACCATCGATCTGCACCTGGGTCAGTTTTTCCATGATCAGGTCACGCTGTGCGGCATAAAACGTGATCACCCCCACGGAGAGGGCTTCACCGCCCGCGATCATCAAACGCTTAACCTCTTCCACGACCCGCTCGGCTTCGGTCTCGCGCATGGGGCTAGTCCCTCCCAGACGTTGCGCAAGGCCCGCGCTGGCCGGCACATCGATCCACTGGCAGACCTTGTTTTCGTAATGCCCACCGTCGTTGCCCAAGGCCCGGATAAAGTCCGGCGCAAACGCAAAATCATCATCCTTGCGCGTGGTCTTGACCGCCTCTAACCCGACTTTTTCATAAAACTGTGCACTGACAAAATCCCCCAGCACGCGGTGCATGCGAAACTGTGTGTCGAGCATCACCACGCGGCGAATGCCGTCTTTTTTCTCCAGGTCCTGCAACATCAGGCGCATCCTCTGGAAAAGACTCGAGCGCAAGGCCTCCAGCTGCAACGCTGTGAGTGCATGCTCCTCCTGCAACTGGCTCTCGACTTCTGGCTCCAGCATGTGCGGCAACTGGCGGTCATCGCCGACCAGCACGATGCGCCGCTTGGCCATGGCCATGGGCACGAACAGGTCCAGCGGGTTGGCACGCGCGGCCTCATCAACGATGACGGTGTCGAACTCGATGTCCATGCTGTCCAGGTCTGACACGGCCTTGAGGCTGGCCATCTGGCGTCCGGCCGCCTGCTGGCAGGTGGCGCCCACCACCATGGAGTATTCCTGGGCCGCCGCCACGGCGGCGGCACGGTCCATTTCCAAACTGCCAGCCAGTTGCTCCAGTACCCAGGCCACCCCCAGCTTGCGCTGGGAAATCTTGTCTTGCAGATGCTGTTCCAATTGGTCGATCAAGCTGACGCCCAGGGCATCGAGTTGGTGCTTGAGTTGCGCAGGTCGGTAATCCGGCAGGAAGCGATCCAACAAGCGGTTCTTGCCCTCGGCCAGGCGCTGCAATAAATCCTGCGAGGCCTGCCGGCAATCGGCGGCTTGCTCCAGCAGCTCGCGCATTCCCTCACCGAGCGCTACATCGTGGCGCTTCAACCAACTGAGCAAGTCCCACGCACGGTCGGCACCGTCATCACTGAAGGCGCCAGGCTTAACCCGCAGGGCGCGAATGCGGCGCAGGGTTGCGCTGTCGACTGCGTCGGCGCCGCGTCCGCGAGGCAGAGGGTTGATCTGATCGATATAGTCCTGCAACGCCTGTTCCAAGCGCGCCGGCAGGAGCAGGCCGTGTTGCACCAGTGAACGGGCCGTCGCCAACATGTCCTTGAATGCATCGGCCCGTTCTGCTGGTGAAAGGTTTGAGACACGGGTCATCAACAAGGCCTGTGACAGGCGGCTGACGGGCTCCAATTCCGGATAGCGTTCGTACTCCTGGGCAATTTTGCCCTGGACATGCTCGACTTGGCGTTCAAGCCAGGGATCGATGCGATTGTCTTCTTCAACATCTCGACGCTTGCCGCCGATGCGTGTGGCCGGCAACTTGAACACGTCGCTGCGCTCCAGGGCGTTATCCACGGCATCATGCTGAAAGCTGCTGATCAGAACCTGCCCGGCAATGTTCTGCTCGCGCGTTTCTTCCGCCAGCCTGCGCTGCAAGGCTGCGATCACCTGGGTCTTGCCGGTACCGGGAGGGCCGATGATGATCGCCAGTTCCGGCGTATTGAGTGCCTTGTCCAACGCATCGATCTGTTTGTCTGTGGGTTGGCCACCTTTAAACGACTCGTTAGCGTAGGCTGTCAGGCCCTTGAGCGTGCGGCGCCGCTCCGCCGGTATGGCCAAACCTTCGAGCAACCACCTGAGTGACGGCAAGCGCCTGCCGGAATCAATGGACTGCTTGGCGATAAGGCGTCGCTTGCCAACGGTGCGGTTACCGGCAACGGACAGGTACAGCCAGCCCTCGGGGCTCTTGGGTTTAACGTCGTTATGGGTCGACACCGGCGTGAACACCAGACACTGTGCTTCAAAGCGGATCCGCCCACGGGGTGTCGGGGCAAACGAGGCGGACGGCGCTTCATTGCTCAATTCTTCCGACCAGTCCGGCGGCGCGTCCCCCAGGTCGAACTGGGTATCGCGGGACAAGTCCAGGCCCTTGTGACGCTCGCAGAATAGTTGGTAAGCCTCTGGGGACTTGGGCCACAAGCGCCAGGCGTTTTCTCGCCCGTTCTGGAAACTTTCATAGCGCACAAACCGCAACGCCTTGAGGGTCTGGGCCTGTTGCAGCGCGCGTTGCCACTCCTTGTCGTTGTACAGGTTCCACAATTCCAGGTAGCCCGCATTGTCGCGCAGCATAGCGTTGAGCAACACTTGCTGGGCAGGGCTATTGAGCTGCGCCGCGACCGACGCGTCCCGAAAGGCAAAGTCACCCACCAGTAACGAAAACGAATCGCTGCGCCGCACATGGCGAGCCACGCGTTTTACCAGCAGCGCACCGTCGGCGGTGCGCTCGATATCGGCGCGCCACCCCATGCCCAACACCTGGAAGCTGCCCTTGGCTGCGGTGTTGTTGAAGCGCGAAAGGGCCAGCCAATCACCTTCGAGCGCACCTTTGACCACAAACTGCTCCTGCATCCACTGGCAGGCCTGTTCGACATCGTTCTGGCCGATTTCCTGATGGGTATACAGGCTGTCGGCAATCAGCCCGTCGACCCTGAACTCCAGGTTCATGGCCGATACATCGGCAGGTGCGCAGTACTGCACCTGCAATTGGTTTTTTTTGCACGCTGCCAGCATCCAGCGCACCTGGTCCCGTGACGCCAAAGGGCCGAACAGGGTGCTTTGCGACGGATTGCAGGTCACCACGATACGTTCGTCGCCCTGCACCACCAGCCAATCATCCTGGTAGCGCTGAACGGTGATCGCTTCGTTCACGCGCAAGGACTGGGTTTCCTCAGTCGTCGAGAGGCTCAACACATCCGCGCAAAACAATGGGAATTCTTGAAGGTTCATCGTTCATCACCACCGGAATTGCCAGACGACATGGGTTTCCCCGGGAGGGCCGATATGCAACTGGTACGGCTGGTCATACTGGCCACGACGTGCCGCCTTGAGCCCCTGGAATTCCCCGAGTTGCTTGGGATCGCCCTCGCCTTGCAGGTACAGCTCGCCGTCTGGCAACTGGTGGATCCCCAGGCCCTTGCCGGTGTATTCGAGGCGTACATGGTCGGTGGGCCAACGGTCATAACTGAACGAGGGTAACAACCGCTTGAGCTCTTGGTTTGCCCCCGGTTGCAGGTACACACGGCGACCGGTGGCGATGCGGTGGTCAGGCAGTTCGGCGTCCCTTTCTTCCGGCGCCAGGCAGATGAACTCCTCGAACACCACCAGGTTGGCGTCGACCGGTGCATCGCAAAAAAAGCAGGCCATGTGCGCAGGGTCAACGCCAGTGCCCGGCATCAACGAGGTGGAGGTGCATTCGGCGCACTCAACCATGCGTTCGTCGATCTCCACCAGGGCTTCCAACCATTCGGCGATACCCGGGCGGGCGATTGCATCTTGCTTGCCCTGCTCGAAGCAGCGACTGAACAGCGCGGGCAAGCGGCTGTGTTCGGCCAATTGCAACGGCAGGTTGGCAAAGCAGGCATTGTCGGGGTCATCCGAATCATTGATCCATGGATGCTCCCCTCGCAGTGCCGCGTCCTCTTCCTCCGGCTCACCCAGTTCGACCAGTTCGCCCTTAAAGGGATGGTTGTGGGTCAACACGCGATAGGCGATGACGGCAAAGCTCCAGCAGTCCGTCAGGCTCGACAGCATGGCCTCGCCGCGCACCACTTCCGGCGCGCCATAGTCGGGGGTGTGAAGGGTCAGGCCGCTGTGGGCCTGCAGGCTGATGTTGTCGCAGTCGATCAGCCAGGTTTCGGCAAACCCGGGATCATCCGACACAAAAATATTGGCCGGGGACAGGTCGCCGTAGAGCATGCCGCGCCCATGCAGCTGGTTCAAGGTCCTGGCCAACTGGCACAGAATACGCACCCGCCGACGCAGGCCGCCCTGGGCCAGGTAATCACTGGCGGCATCGTCCTCGGCGGCGACAAAACTGTCCAACAGGCTTTGCAATGGAACCAGCCCGTCCATCAGCTCCATGACATAGCCAAAGCGCGGCGGCTTGAGCAGTGCCAGCGGTCGCGCCAGTTTCAGGTCGCTGAGGTCCTGGCGGATCAACCATGCCATATGACGATGCCAGCGTTGCTTGGCATCGAGGTCAGTATGGATAAAGCCCTTGACCAGGACAGTGGGCAATTGTGTGCGATACACCACACCTTGCCCGCCACGGCTCATCTCGCTCAACAAGTCGTAGCGAGTGCCCTTTTCATCCAGGACATGCTTGGTACTGCGCTGGGTAGCGGTCATTGTTTGTGATCCGTTCGAAAGATACCGGCGATGCTCTTGTCATCACCGTGAAGTGGCGTGGACCAGGCGTGCATTTCTCGCTCCAGCCAGGTGCGCATGCGGCGTCTGTTGCTGCGGGCAAGGCGGCGGTAAATCACATCGAAAAAGGGTTCCAACTGCTCGGGGATCAGATCGTCACTGATGCCGTCCGTCATCAGCAGCACGCCATCGCCGGGCAGTACCAATTCGAATTCGCAGGTCTGCCACAGCCCCTCGCCTGCCTGGGCCAGGGTGTCGGTCTGGTTGCCGAACCCCTGGCGCGCCGCGCTGATCACCCGGAAGGCACCTCGGCTCTTGAGCAGCAGCAGCCCATCCCCTATCTGCCCGGCCTGCCCACGGCCGCGGGCATCGACCCGGGCCCACAGGCAGGTGGTTTCGTAATCGCGATAGCGGGTGCCGAAATGCTCAAGCCAGGACAAGCGAATGGCCTGGCCCAGTGTTTGTGCAGAAACGGCGAAGGCCTGCCTGGCATGTTGCTTGACCAGGTGTACCGCCTTGCTGGAGCCGATGTGGCTCAGGCGCCGGCTGCCCAGGCCGTCGCAGACCGCGATGCACCACCCCTGACGCACGCCATAGACCCCCATGGCATCCTGGTTGACCACGCCGTCCTGCAGGTGCCCCGGCCCGATGACCTTGGCACCAGACGCTGCCAGGCGCATCAGAATTCCCAGTCTTGATCATCGGCAGACGGCAGCTCCAACGGGAGCGTTTGATTGGGGGTCGACGACTGGCTACGGGCGCTGACGCTCATGGTCACGGCACGGAAGAAGCGATGAATATCCCGTGCCTCAGAGGCTTGAAACAGCGGCGCTTCCTGATCATTGGCGAAGTCGGCCAGCATGCTCACATCTGCATCGGCACCGATGCCCATGGCGAAGCGCGTGGCCTTGGAGGAGCGCTCACCATTTTGCAATTGCGCAAAAGGCGTCTCCCACTCGTCATTGGGGTAACCATCGGAGACCAACACAATCACCGGTTTGTAGGCGCGGGACGGCACGATGTCTTTGTCTTCGATCAGTTGGCTGGCCAGGCGCAATGCGCCGCCCAAGGGCGTGGCGCCATCCGCCGTGAGTTGGCTGAAACTTTGGATTTGATGGGCCGGGGTCAAGGGCAGGTTCAACTCTGCGCTGCTGCCGCCAAAGGTGATCACGCTCACCTGGATTTCAGCGCGCAGGCGGCTTTCATGGGCAAAGGTGGCGATCATGTCCTGGAGCGCGCTGTTCAACGCCTCGATCTTGCCGCCCTCCGACATGCTGCCACTGGTGTCCGCCAGCACAATCACAGGCAAAGGACGGGCAGCTTGGATCTGGAATTTCTTTAGCTCTGACATTTCAACGGTTCCTTGGTAATCAGTAAGTGACGTCCTGGTTATAGCGAGCTTCGTGCCAGAATAATTTATTTGTTTAAGAACAATAATTTACGAAATACAAGGATCAATAACGCCCGAAAAAAATAACATTTATTACTTCAAAGTAATTTTTCTTACGCTCGCTTGTTATTCGACACAGTGCTTTTCGATCCACTTGCTCAGGGTCTGCTGGCTCTTGAGCCCCAGGAGCAAGGCGGCTCGGGTTTTGTTCTGGCCCGTGGCGGCCAATGCGCCACGCACGTAGTGGCTCACGACTTTGGAAATGATGTGGTTGATGTCCACCCCTTGGGACACATCCATCGCCATCAGGTCGTTGTCCTGCGCCGGCAGTTTGAACAACGCCTGGTCAATATCGCCCCGGGTAATCAGCGAGTCCTGACACCAGAGCGCAGCGCGCAGCAAGGTGGCATGTAACTCCCTAACGTTGCCGCGCCACGGGTGCCGTTGGATGAGTTCCCTGGCCTCCAGCGAAACCTTTTTGTCCTTCAGGCTGGAATCTTGGCTGCCGATACCGTCCAGAAGCGCATCGGTCAAGAGCTGCAGGTCACCCTCGCGCTCGCGCAGCGCCGGCAGATGCAGGACACCTACAGCGATGCGATAAAACAGGTCCTCACGGAAACTGCCCTGTGCGACGTCTGCCATCAGATTGCGGTGAGTGGCGGTGATCAGGCGCACATTCACCTGCACTTCACGACTGGCACCGACCGGCGTGAAGGTGCCCTCTTGCAGTACACGCAATAGCCGCACCTGCACGGCCAAGGTCAGCTCACCGAACTCATCAAGAAATAGCGTCCCGCCATGAGCCTGTTCGAACACCCCAAGCCGATCTTCAATCGCGCCGGTAAACGCACCTTTTTTGTGGCCGAAGAGCACGGAATCAACAAGTTCAGAGGGAATTGCACCGCAGTTGACAGTGACGAACGGCCGGCTAGCGCGCGTTCCTGCGTTGTGGATGGCTCGGGCAAACAACTCTTTGCCGGTACCCGTCTCTCCATAGATAAGGACCGGCACGCCTTTCTCAGCAAGAACGTGGGCCTGTGCCTTGATGGCCAGCATGCGACCACTTTCCGCGACAATGCTGTCAAACGCGGCATCCACCGGCACTTGCTGCTCAGCCAGTTTGGTCAACTGGCTGCCGCTGATTGCGCTGGCCGCTGGAACATACTCGGCAGCGATTTCGAAGGGGATATCAACCTGCTGGACACCTTGTTCCAACGAAGATTGATAGAACACTGCGGGGTAACGGGTCTTGCCCAACAGGATCCACACCGCCTGCATCGCAGGTGTTCCGGGGCTCAGCAAGATGGAAAGATGTACCCCTTCTCCCACCAACCGCTGCAGATGCCGATTGGCCGCGTGATAAATCTCGCCGAAATGCACTGGGGAGGATAACGGCTCGACATAGGCAGTGACGGGAATATCGACTTGCTCGCGGAGCCAGCGAAGATAACGCTCAACCTGCTCCGCAGGGTACGCACACAAGAGTTCGACGCTATCGAAATCGACAGCAGCGAGGGCCGACCGGACAGGCCCCGCCTCCTCGCCGGTCACCGCTTTTAAATCGTTAGCGCCGATCCAACTGACCAAAACCTTATGCTTTACCGCAACCATCCCAGGGCTCCAACAAATCCTTTTGCTAACGAAGGCCCTCATCACGATCAAGGACTATCGCTACCAGATATCAAATCAAATGCCTTTATACTTAAAAAGTGGCCATTTAACATCTATCCGTTAGTAGGCACCCACGTGATCCTATTTACTTCGATTTAGCATCAGGCTGATGCGGTAGGCTACACGCACTCTCCACCACGATGGAGGCGGCTCCAATCAGTGCTTATGCAATCCGCCAGATTTTGAATCTTGAATGCCTTGGAAGCAGAGCTACGTGCAAGAGTCGATTAACGAAATGACCAATCTTCTCGTTCGAGATGCGAAATTCGCCTATCACAGGTATGACACTCTGGAAATTTACCAGCTGCAATTCGCCACCAAGGTGGCAAGGTTTTTACCTCTTTGGGCTGGGCTTCTTCTTGGAGCGTGAGGGATTGAGCGATGTCGTCCATGCGCGCCCATCCTTTGTCGTTATGCCCAATGGAGTGCCGGAATTGGTCAGCCAAGAGGACACTCTTGAGCTGATAGCAGGATGAAAGCTCTTCTAGTGAGAGCCGCAATGTCCCTTTATCGTTACTGATTTCTCGTCCCATCATCGAATGGCCGCTACCTAGACCGAAGCGAGCCGCCTGATAAAAGCTCCTAGAGCAAAATTCGATATTGGTAACACATGCGAAAAATCCACTCAGAGCTGACCGTTTTGTGGGGGTAAAAACGCGGAAAAATAAAAAGGGTCGCGAGATAAAATCTCGCAACCCTTTGAATTATATGGTCGGGACGGAGTGATTCGAACACTCGACCCCTAGCACCCCATTCAGTTATGCATTATGCATCCCTGGTTCGCGCTGCGCCCCTATAGAATCCTCAAACCCAGTAAAACAAGGCCTTTGAGCGCTTCACTCTTCCAACGACCTCTATCCTGATCTACCCTTAGCTGACGAATTAGTGGGAGTAAATGTGGGAGTAAACTTATCAGGAGGTTGATTATGGCCAAGCTCACTGCCAAGGAATTGGAAGCACTGACCGAGCAGGATGTCGGCATCATCATACGCGACGAAGGCAGCCTCGCGGGCAGGGTTTCACTCCGCAAAAAAGGTATCGCCATCCCCTTTTACTTCCAGTTTCGCTGGGAAAGGATTTACACCCGCTTCTCGTGTGGTACCTGGCCAAACAAGTCGTTGACCGAAATCCGCAAGGAGCGCAACGAAGCACGAGACCTTGTAGCAAAAGGGATCAATCCTAATGAGAACAAGCGCGCAGGGAAGGTCAGACTGAAAGCGGAGCTGGCTGCACAACTCGCAGAAGCCGATCAGCAAAAATCTATGGAGCTAACGCTGCTAGACCTAGCGGGAGAATGGCTTCGCGATGGTGTGGCACGAAAGGATGGTAATGCCGAGCTACGGAGAAAATTCGCGAAAGATCTTTACCCCGCCGTTGGCTCAAAAGTCATCAGTACAGTCAGTGAGCATGACCTGCGGGGTCTGGTGCGTTCCGTCATGGCTCGCGGCGCTACTCGCCAAGCCATTAGTCTTTTTTCGGATATCGTTCAGATGTTTGGATGGGCCCAGAAACGACAGCCATGGCGAACACTGCTGATCGACGGAAATCCAGCAGACTTGGTCGAAATCGATAAGCTTGTACCCAGTGACTACCAAGAGGAACGTACTCGGACCCTCTCCTCCACCGAACTTCAAGAATTACACCAACGCTTTCAGAAAATGACTACCGACTATGCAGCGCTACCTGCCGGCGAGAAGTACGGTGGAATTCGCCCCCTGAAACCAGAGTCCCAACTTGCGCTTTGGATCTGTTTGGGAACGTTATGCCGGATCGGTGAACTGCTTCAGGCCGAATGGAAGAATGTCGATCTGGAGAACCATACCTGGTTCATCCCGAGCGGGAACGTCAAAGGCAGCCGGCGCAAAAAACAAGACCATTATGTTTTCCTCTCACCCTTTGCCCTGCACTTCTTTCAGGAACTCAAGACCATGACGGGCGATACTCAATGGTGCTTTCCGAACAAGCAGGATGATGGGCATGTGGACGTGAAAGTGGTGAGTAAGCAGGTGGGTGACCGCCAGGCCCGATTCAAAAACCGCAAAGCCCTCTCCAGACGTCGCCATGACGATACACTGGTGCTTGCCGACGGCCAGAATGGCGACTGGACACCGCATGACCTACGCCGCACAGGCGCGACCATGATGCAGGCCTTGGGGGTCAGCCTGGACGTCATTGATCGATGTCAGAACCATGTGCTTGCCGGCTCCCGGGTGAGGCGACACTATCTGCATCACGATTATGCCGAAGAGAAGAAACGCGCCTGGAATCTGTTGGGTGATCGACTCGGTGCCGTGTTGTCCTCAACCTACGAACACCCACCGACCGAGTCGATGATGTCTTTTCCAGCGTACGCGGCTACAGAGACATGGTCACCTTCATAGGTCTACCGTTAATCAGCGATTCCACTGGTAACCACGGTGAATTTCCGGCTGAACTCGAAGACCTCGCAGACCCCCGTGTGCCCAGCCGGAATCGATACGGCATCCCCCGCAACCATTTCGAACCTCTCACCAGTGTCCATAGTGATTGCGATACGACCTTCGATCAGCACAAAAGCCTCATCGTTTTCGAAGCGCCAATGAAACTTCGCAGGACGAGAGGTGAAGAACGCCACGGACTTGTGCGGGGTTTTCACGCCAACGGTTCGCAAGAGCTTCATCCGAGTGTCCGGATTGCCCTCGATCACATCATTGCCCAGCGGGTACTCAAGCCATCCATCGGGAGTGTCCAACGATGCCAGAACTACAGAATCGATCGGATTGGGGAGCTTAGGACGAGCAGTCATCTTTTCGGTGCCTCGTAGCGGAATAGGTGGATGTACGACTATGACAAGTGGCATAGTCGAGCCTGAGGCTACACCATAATATGACAGATGGCATAATTTATTAAGATGACTACTTCCACTCGTGACCGAATGATCGTCGGCGCTGCGGATCTACTGCGCCGCAAGGGGATGACTGCAACCAGCATGCGCGAGGTCGTGCGCCACTCGAACACGCCACGCGGCTCCATCACCCACCACTTCCCTGGCGGTAAGCGCCAACTGCTCGAAGCAGCCGTGGAGCACGCCGGCCGGGAAGTCAGCGAGCCGCTGGCACAGCTGCTGAGCAAACATGGCCCTGTGAAAGGCATGGAGCTCTTCGTTGCCTTGTGGCGAAAAACGCTTGAAGAGACAGCCTTCCAAGCCGGCTGTGCAGTGCTGGCCGTGGCGGTTGAGCAGTACTCTTCCGACCAGCGCGGCGAGCCTGAACCGGAGCTCGAAGCTCAGATCCAGCTGCAGTTACTGGATCAAGCCAACGCTATCTTTGGTGAGTGGCAGGAGATTGTCGGCCGGTCGCTGCAGGAGGCCGGAGTGACCGACGTTCGCTCACGCAGCCTGGCGCTGCTGGCCATTGCCTCTATCGAGGGCTCTGTTGCCCTGTGCCGAGCCGCGCGCAGCGCGGCACCGCTCGACCTTATCTGGCAGGAAGTGAAACGGAGTTTTGCACGGGAACTGGCCTAGCCACCAGCACCCGCGGGCTCCAGCTGCCGCAGTCCACGCTCAGTGACCGCATCTATGTATCTCGGATCGCCATAGATACGAGCCAGCAGAATAGCCCCTTCGAAATCAGCCACCAGCTGTCGCGCCAGATTCTGCGCGTCCTCCTGGCTGTGCCCGACGCTGTAGAGCTTGAAGAATGCGGCGGCCCAGTCATCCATGAAGTGCCGAATCGGCTTCATGAGATCGACCTTCCCATAAGCGGCATCGACTGCCACAACACCCATCAAGCATCCAATCGAGTCGTCCTGGAAGAGTTTCTTTGCCTTGCGCCCCATGCTTGTGAGTCGCTCCTGAGGAGTCAGGCTTTCATCGAAAGCGATGGAGAACAGCGATTGCTTCAAGCGCCCATGGGTCCACTCCAGCACATCCCTCAGAAGCGACTCCTTGTTGGGATAGTGATGGTAGAAGGACGCCTTGGTCAGCCCGCAAGCAACCGACAAGGCATCCATGGTGGTGCCGTGGTAGCCGAGACGCTTAAAAGTGTTGGCGCAGCGCTGCAGCAGTTCATCGCGGGATACTTTCAATGGGCGCACGGGGTAAACCTGCTCTCGATAATCCTCGCTGATTCTACGTCATAAGCCTTGCTGCAACAATTTGACGGTTACCGAATGTTTGTTTAGTTTCAGCTAACCGAACATTCGGTAAGTATCTTCAGCTTGGAAAAAACCAGGCAGCCCCTCATAAAGTCAGGAGAAGCTCTCATGAGCGAAGCAAACAGCGGTCCGGGTCGCGTCACTCGAGAGCAGCGTGGTCATCTGTTCCTTATCGGCCTCGACCGGGCCGGCAAACGCAATGCTTTCGACAGCGCCATGCTCAATGACTTGGCCCTGGCCATGGGTGAATTCGAGCGCAACGATGAAATGCGCTGCGCCGTCGTGTTCGCCCACGGCGACCATTTCACGGCAGGCCTTGATCTAATGGAGCTGACGCCGAAGCTGGCTTCGGGCGGCTTCAAGTACCCGGACGAGGGTATCGACCCGTGGGGTGTCTCGAAGCCGCGCCGCACCAAACCAGTGGTCCTCGCCGTGCAAGGCACCTGCTGGACCGCGGGCATCGAGCTGGTGCTCAACGCCGACATCGCAATCGCCGCCAGCAACACCCGCTTCGCTCACCTGGAAGTACTGCGCGGCATTCCGCCATCTGGCGGTTCCACCGTGCGCTTTACCCAAGCTGCCGGCTGGACCGATGCCATGCGCTACATGCTGACCGGTGAAGAGTTCGGTGCTGACGATGCTCTGCGTATGCGTCTGCTGACAGAGGTCGTTGAGTCCGGCCAAGAGCTGGTGCGCGCCATCGAGTACGCCGAGCGCATCGCCAAAGCCGCACCGCTGGCCATCAAGGCCACCCTGCAGTCTGCCTTCCAGGCGCGCGACGAGGGTGACGATGCTGCGCTCTCCAAGCTCAACGAACTGCTGTTCACGCTGATCAAGAGCGAAGACGTGCGTGAAGGCGTCATGGCGATGATGCAGAAGCGCGAACCGGTGTTCAAAGGTCGTTAACCAATAAGGCAGGGGCAAGAGATGCTGCAGTACCAAGCACCACTGGAGGAGTTCAACTTCCTCGCTCACAAGGTTCTTCGACTTTCAGAGCTGTTGCCTCTGCTGCCAGAGCACCACCATATCGACGCCGACCTGTTCAGGGCCACTCTGGAGGTCGGTGCCGAGCTCACCCAAGAGCAACTGCTGCCCTTGAACGGCAGCGGCGATGCCGAGGGTTGCAGGCTTGAACAGGGTGGGGTCAAAACCCCACAGGGCTTCAAGTCAGCTTACCGCCTGTTTCAGGAGAACGGCTGGCCTGCTCTGACGGTCCCACTGTCCATTGGGGGGCAAGGTTTCCCAGGAACGGCAGGTGTCTTTTTTGACGAGATGCTCGCCTCCACCAACCTGTCTTTCAGCATTTTCGCCAACGTGCGCGAAGGTGTTCTCCGTTGTGTCGACCGATTCGGCGATGAGCGGGTTCGATCCCTGTTTTCCGACAAGCTAGCCAGTGGCGAATGGCTTGGCACCATGTGCCTTACCGAGCCTCAGGCTGGCAGCGATCTTGGTTTGATTCGCACGACTGCAGTCACACAGTCGGACGGCTCCTACCTCCTGAGTGGAACCAAGATATTCATCTCGAACGGCGATCACGACCTGACCGAGAACATCGTTCACCTGGTGCTCGCCAGAACGGAAGGGGCCCCGGCAGGTACTGGCGGCCTCAGCCTATTCGTCGTGCCGAAATACCAATTGGAGGTTCCTGCCTCAGCCAACGGGGTGTCGGTCATCGCGCTTGAGCACAAGCATGGCATTCGTGCCAACGCCACATGCGCCCTGGCATTCGAGAATGCCAGGGGCTACCGCGTCGGCGAATTGAACCGTGGCCTTGCCTGCATGTTCCTGCTGATGAACAGCGCACGGCTCGCCGTCGGTGTCCAAACCGTAGGTTTGACCGAGGTCGCTTACCAGAACGCGCTGCGCTACACCCAGGAGCGCTTGCAAGGCCGCGCGCTGAATGGTGCCACGCACCCCGATCAACCCGCTGACCCTCTGTTAAGTCATATTGGCGTCAAGTCGAGCCTTGTTCAGCAGCGGCTGTTTATTGAGCCAGCACGCTTGCTCTGCGCCTGGGTCGGCACCCTGCTTGATGAAGCGCGTTGCCACCCGGATGACGCGCGACGTAAGCAGGCCTCACAGCTGGCAGAGTTGTTGACCCCCATCGTCAAGGGCTACCTGTCTCAGCACGCGGGTACACATATCTCGTCCGCTCTCCAGCTGTTCGGTGGGCACGGTTACATCGTCGAAACCGGCATGGAGCAGCTGCTGCGCGATGCGGCCATCTGTCCGATCTATGAAGGCACAAACTACATCCAGTCTCTGGACTTGCTGGGGCGCAAGACCCTGAGCGATCAGGGACAGCGCTTGGGGATCTTCCTCAGCCACATCCCCGCGCTAGCCGAGCGTCTGCGCCAGCGTCCAGGACTGGAAGGGGTCGTCACGACCTTGGCGTCATGGGGGGCCGAGTTCGAACCATTGGTTCAGCAACTATCGGTCGATACGGTTTTCAACCGGGACGTTGTGGGTTTGGTTGCGCCGGACTTCCTTGAACTGCTGGGTACCGTTGTTTTTGGCTATTTGTGGGCATGGATCGCGGATGCCGCCGCGCCGTCAACTTCTGATGAAAAATTCCTCAGAAGCAAACCTGCCCTGGCCCGTCTGTATTTTTCCGAAGCCGAAGTACGTGTTCCTTCACTTATCGAAAAGCTGAAGCGCAATGCATCGCGTCTTGGGCTGCTCGAACAGATCCAACTCTGCTAGGGCGGACCACAGATGAATCGTTCAAATAAAAAAGATAATGAGAAACTGAAGTTAGTCAGTACCCGGCAGAGTGGCAGCGAGCTTGCTGACCTTGGGGTTTGCACCATAGAAGAGCTGCTGCAGCGTAGCGCTATGAAAACGCCTAAAGCCCCGGCCGTGTCGGCAATGGGTGCCAACATAAGCTACGAGCGATTACAGAATCTGAGTGCTGCGGTAGCGACCTGGTTGATCAACCAGGGGCTGCAACCGGGAGCTCGGGTTGCAGTCGCTTTGCCGAACATGCTCGCCCATCCGGTGGCGTGCCTGGGAATAATCCGGGCGGGTTTGATCGCCGTCTGTGTGAACCCTTTGTATACGCCGCAGGAGCTGGCGCAGGTTTTCAAGGACAGTGAAGTCAAAGCTGTATTTCTCTTCGAACCCATGGGCCAGGGTGTCCAGCAGGCCATGCTCAAGGCCGGTGTAAGTATTGCTGTGCAAGTCGCCCCAGGTGATCAACTAGGCTGGCGACGGACATTGGTTAATTGGGTAGCTCATCGACGCTTGGGTAGTAAGTTCACCCGCATAGAAGGAGCCGTCGACTGGCGCAAGGTCGTAGCGACTCGTGCGACCAAACTAAGTCAACGCGCGCCCATTACAGCCGAGCAGACGGCCTTCATAATCTATAGCGGTGGCACTACAGGGCAGCCCAAAGGAGTGCCCATCAGTCATCGGGCTTTGCTGTTCAACGTTGGCCAACAGCATTCGGCTCTGCGTCCGCATCTTTTAGGCAGGGCCGAGCCGGATTACGTGTTGCTGCTCGCGGTGCCGCTCTACCACATTCTCGGCCTGGGCAATCTGCTCTTCACCCTGACCAAAGGCGGTAAAGCGGTATTGGTGATGAATCCACGCGATACCACGGCGTTTGTCAAAGAGTGGTCCCGGCACCGCATAAGCAGTTTCCCCGGCGTCAACACCCTCTACAACTCGCTCCTGGAGAACGAAGAATTTCACTCGCAGGACTTCACGGACCTCGCTCTCTGCCTCGGTGCGGGCATGCCGGTCAGCGAGTCCACGGCCAAGTTCTGGCACCGGATCACTGGCTGCCATATCACCGAAGCCTACGGTATGACTGAAACCGGACTGATTTCCTGCAACCCGGCCGGACGCTCCCGCCCCGGCTCGGTAGGTTTGCCAGTAGCGGGAATTGAAATTTCCCTACGAAGCGAGAATGACGACGAGGTCACCGTCGGTGCCGGCGAGATATGTGTGCGCAGCCCCGCCATCATGGCCGGTTACTGGCGACGGCCCGAAGAAAACGCGTCTGCATTCACCAGCGATGGCTTCTTCCGCACGGGGGACATCGGTCTCTTCGACCCGGACGGCTATCTGCGCCTGGTCGACCGCAAAAAGGAAATGATCATTTCCTCGGGATTCAAAGTCTTCCCTTCGGAGATCGAGCGAGTTCTGAATGCTCACCCCGGGGTGATGGAGTCGGCGGTCGTGCCGGCTCCTGACGAGAAGGCCGGAGAAATACCCATCGCCTACGTCGTTCGTCGCCAACCCTATCTGGATGAGGCCCACGTGATCGCACACTGCGAAAAGTATCTAGTCAGCTACAAGCGTCCCCGCCGCATCATCTTCCGAGACGACTTGCCCAAGAGCAATGTGGGCAAGATTCTCCGAAAAGAACTGGTTGGCGCAGAACAGCAGGAGTGCTCTGAATGACTCTGCCTAATTCAGCCGCCACCTTCTCGGTGATTGATCAACTGACGCTAGTGGCCGACGACGGCTACCGCCTCGCCGCCACCCGCTATTCAGCACAGGGCAATCTGAAGGGCAACCTGATCATGGCCGGTGCGACCGGTGTGCAACAGCGTTTCTACCGCCGCTTCGCCGAGCATGCCAGTAAACAAGGCTTCAACGTCCTGACTGTCGATTACCGAGGTATCGGAGAGTCCAGGCCCACATCCCTGAAAGGTTTCGAGATGTCCTACCTGGACTGGGGCTTTCGCGATCTGGCAGCAGCCGTTGAGCACATGGACGATGGCAGGACTCCGCTGTTCTGGGTCGGCCACTCCTTTGGTGGGCATGCTCTGGGCTTGCTGCCCAATCATCACAAGATCACTTCTGCCTATTGCTTCGGTACTGGCGCCGGATGGGCCGGGTGGATGCCCAGGCTTGAAGCCTTCAAGGTTCGCCTGCTGTGGTCTTGTGTTCTGCCGCTGATCGTCGCGTACAAGGGCTACATGGCCTGGAGCATGCTGGGGATGGGCGATGACCTGCCGCTGGGTGTCTACAAAGACTGGCGGCGCTGGTGTGCCCACCCCCATTACTTCTTCGACGATCCCTCAATGGCTCCGGTCGCCAGCCTTTATGCAGAAGTCCGCATGCCCTGCGTCTTCGCCAATGCGGTGGATGACCCATGGGCGCCTCCTGCCTCGCGAGACGCCTTCCTCAAGGGTTATCGCAATGCTCCGTTGCTGACGCGTGATCTCCATCCCGAGACGAAAAAGCACCCCATCGGTCACATGGGGTATTTCCGGGCTTCAGCTACGGATGCCTGGGACGAGGTGCTCAACTGGTTTGCGGCGCAGAGCAACAGTACAACGACGCAAAGTCGCGCTGGCACGGGATGCCGCTGATGAGCACCACCGCGCCACGCACAGAGTTTTCTGCATCCGCCAAGGTATTCCGCTCACTGGTCGAAAGTCGGCGCGCAGTGCGACGTTTCACGGCCGAAGCGGTGCCCAAGGCGGTTATCCAGGAGTGCCTGGAGCTGGCAATGCTGGCACCTAGCTCATGCAATCTGCAGCCTTGGTCTTTTCATGTCGTACGCAATCCCGATCTCCTGCAACAACTGCAGCCTGTGTGTTTGGGCCAGAGCGCTGCGAAAGCACCGCTGATCATTGCCGTGTTCGCACATTCGAACACCTGGGAACAGGCATGTGCCGATGTACTCAGGCTTTGGCCAGAACCCGCTGTGCCCAAGGCGATTGAGCATTTCTACAAGAACAGCGCCCCATTCCAGTACAACCAGGGCTGGTTGGGTTGGCGCGGTTTGCTCAAACGACAGATGGTCAGGCTGATGGGCTTCAGGCGCCCCGTCATGCGCACGCCCAATAGCCTGGAACAGATGCGACTCTGGGCCGTGAAGTCGACAGCGCTGGCGGCGCAGAACCTGATGCTGGCGTTCCAGAGCCACGGCTACAGCACCTGCCCCATGGAGGGCTTCGATGAGAAGCGTCTGAAGCAGGTGCTGCCCGTTCCGAAAGGCGCAATCCCAGTCATGCTGCTGGCGGTCGGGATGCCGGGAGAACGCGCGGTCTACAACCCACGGTTGCGCTTCCCGCTCAATCAGCGCGTGGCGTGGCATTGATCATCCGCACAGAACAATAACAAGAGGGCTAGCTGCTATGGCTTTTACCCAAATCGACTATGAGACACACGGCCCTATCAGGGTCATCCGTTTCAATCGCCCAGACAAGCGCAACTGCATTGGGCCAACCACCCACTTGGAGCTGGTGGAGGCCTGGACACGTTTCCGGGATGACCAGAGTGCTCTGGTTGCGATCATCACTGGTGCCGGCGACAAAGCTTTCTGTACCGGTGGAGACCTTGAGGCAGGATTTGACCTGGTGCCTTCCACCGCGGACGAGATTGCTGCGCACGACCGCGGCGAGCGCCCGGGTATTCTCGGACCCAGCCGTTGGACGGACATCTACAAGCCCGTGATCGCTGCTGTGAATGGCGCTGCCTACGCCGGCGGCCTGGAATGGGCCTGCTTCGCAGACATGCGCATCGCCGAGGAGCACGCCTCCTTCGGTGTGACCTGTCGCCGCTGGAACATTGGCCTGGCCGATGGCGGCAGCCAACGCCTGCCGCGCATCGTGGGGTTGGGCAGGGCAATGGAGCTGATCCTGACAGGCAAGGTCATCTCGGCCTCTGAAGCCCTCTCCATTGGCTTGGCCAATGAAGTGGTCCCCAAAGGGCGCTCACTGGAGCGTGCGATGGAGCTGGCCAAATTCCTCTGTGCCCTCCCTCAACCCGCCATGTGCGCGGACAAGGAGGCCGCGATCCGCGGCTATGGTCAACCCCTGGCTGAGGGCTTGCGCATCGAGGCGGAGTGCTTCAACCGTTCCATCCATCAACCCGAGACCCGCGAGGGGCTGCGTCGCTTTCTTGAGCGCGATCATCCCGACAGACGCTCCGATGCACCAACTAAGACGCCAGGTTTGATCAGGGACTGAGGAGAACACCATGCGATTTAACCTTTTGCTTCAACTACATCTTTTCGCCGTGGCCTTCTGGCTGGGCGTCGTAGCGGTCGAGTACCTGCTTGAACGCACCCGAGCACAGAGTCGGAGTCAGGGCTTCACAGTCGCCAGGCTGCACAGCCAGATCGATCTGTTCTTCGAGATGCCCGCCTTCAGCGTGGTGCTGGTGACCGGATTGCTGCTCATCGAGCCTGCGCGCTTCGACGGCATTTATGCCCTAAAAGTTGTGGCAGGAGGCATCGCTGTTCTCGGCAATGCACTGTGCCTTGTGCCCGTACTGAAGCGACGTGCATCCGCAGAGACAGACGACCTCGCCGATGTCATTTATCAGTCCAAGCTGATCGACCGGATCTCCTTGCTGGCCATCCCGGCTGGGCTAATGGCACTCGCCTGCGGTGTCTATTTGATGGTACTTCGCTGACCCTTTGATAGGTCACGTGGGCTGCGGAGGGTTGGTCACCGACCTCTGATAGACGAGTGACATCTGCACCAGCAGAGCCATGATGGGCTATTCGCGCGTCGGTTCCCAATTGCTATTACGTACTTTACGCACCTGGTCATTCGAGGGTTTTGCCGACGCCGGTTCGACCGGTTTACTATTGTTCGGGTTGCTTCGCAATCGCGGTATGAGGGTGCTTCTTTCGGGATGAATGGGTCAGGCAGTTGCCCGATCCGGTTGATTATCAGTGCCGTTGCGTAGCATCGCCTACCAGCTTCACCGCGACGTTACCTGAGCCATTCCGGCCGGAGTCAAACGGCTACATGTTGTCAATCCGGCATCACCTCCCTTGCAATCAATGCCCCCGGATACTGAATCACCCGCCCGGCCAGCCTATGGCCTTCGGCAGCTGCATGTTGTGGAGTGCCGCCGTCCAGCCTGCTGGCGAGATAACCCGCGTTGAACGAATCGCCAGCGGCCGTGGTATCAACCAAGCTCAGTCACACGAGCAGAGAACCCCTGCTGGTCCTTGTTAAGCAATACTGCCTTGAAACTCATGAGCAATCCCCACGGATAATGATTTGATGCCTCACCACGCCGGCTTATGCTGACATGACGAAGTCAGGTAGAACGAACTGACCGAGTTCCTCAATGACCTCACCTGCGGGGCGTTGGCCGTATTTCAAATTGATGATCACATGGTTAACGCCGATCTCCTGCAAGCTGTGCAGCAGCGGGATCAGGTGATGTCGCCCCAGTTGATAGCCCAGGTGGATCGGCCGAGGTGGTGTCTGCGGGTTATCTGTCAGGTCGATGTATAGCGACTGGGTGAAGGGTTTGAACAGTTCACCACATTCGGCACGAACCGCCTTGCGCCAGTCCTCGACAATCAGCTGCTGAGTCTTCGGTGCACGCGGATAGCTGATCCAGCCATGACTGCAGCGGGCGATCCACTCCAGCGTCTGGCGGCTATGGCCGGTGACGAAGAAAGGAATTTCCGCCGTCGTCGGCTTGGGAATCAGATCGGCCCCCTCAAGCGTGCCGCCGGACCAGGTCAAAGGCACGAAACTGCTGCGCTGAACCTCGCGAAATACCTTGAGGTATTCGCGGAACAGGCTGTCGCGTTGCTCCGGGTCGACACCGAATGCCGGAAACTCTACTGGACGGTCACCGGAAGCCACGCCGAGTAACAGGCGGCCACCGCTGAGCTGATCGACACTAGTTGCGGCCTTGGCGGTGTGTAGGGGATTGCGGATTGGCAGGATGACCGACGCGGTGCCCAGCGCAATCGAGCGAGTGTGTGCCGCCATAAAACCCAGGTAGACCCAGGGATCGAAGACCTGGCCCGAATCACCGAAGCTGGGGTCGCGTAACGGCACGTCGCGAAACCAGAGGGCAGAGAAACCCAGCTTCTCGGCGCGTTGGGCCAGGTTCACTTGGTCGAGCATACTCGGCGTATCGCCGGTAAAGGCTTCGAGGGGGAAGAAAAGACCTAGGCTCAGGCGGCCTTGGCGGTAGGTGTGCTGAAAGCCAGGTTGTTGCTGATAGGGAATGGAATTCGGAGTTAACATCTTCTCTCCTACATATTTCAAAATATAGATTTTGAAGGGCTGAAAAAACGCCTGCGAGCAGGCATCAAATCAGCGCTTTCAAGGCCACCTGGAACGCCGCGATGTTCTGCTCATGGCGTTTGTAATAAGTCCAGGGACCGATGCGTTGTGAGGTCACCAGTTGCGCCCGCTGCAAGGCAGCGAGATACAGCGAGACGGTCGACTGCGACAGGCCTACCCGATCCTGGATGATGCTCACGCAGACACCGACCTGCTCAGGATCCACCTCCTGCTCGGGGAAATGATGACGCGGATCCTTCAGCCAACTGAGGATGTTCAGGCGTGTTGGGTTGTCTAGCGCCTTCAGCGCTTCGCTTACGTCGATACTCATAGGTCACGCACGATAACTATTTTTTGCTATATTACGATATGCCCGCTCAACCGACAATGCGCCGGCCCCCGAACCGTATCGCTCGGGGGCCGGCACCTCGAGCGGACTATCCGCCATAGGTCGGATAGTCGGTGTAGCCGACAGCGGTTCCGCCGTACATGCTGGCCGGATCGACCGGGTTCAGCGGCCAGCCATTGGCAATCCGCTTGGGCAGGTCCGGGTTGGCGATGAACGGACGGCCGAAGGCGACCAGATCGCCCCAGCCCGCCTCGAGCACACGCTTGCCTCGCTCGGCGGTGTATTTGCCGGCATAGAGGATGCGCCCGCTGAAGACCTCGCGCACCGCGCTGCGGAAGCTTTCCGGCAGCTCCGGTGCGTTTTCCCAATCCGCCTCGGCCAGCGACAGGTAAGCGATGCCGACTTCTTCCAGCACCTTGACCGCTTCGACATAGGTCTCGTGTGGGTTTTCTTCGACCAGGCCGAGATATACGCGGGCCTCGTCGGTGCTGGCGAACAACGGGGCGAAACGCACGCCGAGCCGGTCTTTACCGACCACCGCGGCCACCGCCTGGGTCACCTCACGGAGGAAGCGCAGGCGATTTTGCAACGAGCTGCCGTACTCGTCGTCGCGCTGATTGCTGTGCGCGGAAATGAACTGGTTGATCAGATAACCGTTGGCGGAGTGGATTTCCACGCCGTCGAAACCGGCGTCGAGGGCGTTGCGAGCGGCCTGTGCATAGAGCTGTACCAGCTCCTTGACCTCGGCGGTGGTCAGTGCACGTGGCATCGAAGGCGGCGCCAGGGCGCCGGTGCCGGGACCTGTCTCGATGAATACGCTGACGCCCTCGGCCGGGATCGCCGATGGCGCCACCGGGGCTTCGCCATTGGGTTGCAACGAGGTGTGCGAGACCCGGCCGACATGCCAGAGCTGAGCGAAGATGGTGCCGCCCTCGGCGTGTACCGCATCGGTCACTTTGCGCCAGCCGAGGATCTGTTCGGCACTGTGGATGCCCGGGGTCCAGGCGTAGCCCTGGCCGCGCGGCTCGATCTGGGTGCCCTCGGTGACCATGAAGCCGGCACCGGTACGCTGGCGGTAGTAGGTCGCCATCAGGTCATTGGGAATGTTGCCTGGCTGCGAGCTACGCGAACGGGTCAGCGGCGGCAGGACGATGCGGTTTTTCAGGCTGTAGGGGCCCAGCGTGGTGCTTTCGAAAAGAATGGAATCTTTCATGTGTAACTACCTATATATTTGCGTTTGTAGATAAATAGATGCTAGTGCCTGGACAGGCACCTCTCGAGCGCTCCGTTTAGAACAGGCCGGTGGACGTCCAAGCCCAGTCGCGTCCCTGCCGCCGCAAAGCGGCAGGGACGCGACTGGAGCGCCTTGTTGGGTTTGCTTAGCCGGGTAGCTTGGCCGCCAGGACGTCAACCTTCTCGATTGACGGCGGTTTGGCAAACAGCTCGGCAGCCTTTGCCATAAGCGCCGCTGCGACCTTGCCCGAAAGATGAGCCTGCCGACCTGCTTCATCCGGGAAGGCGTCAAAGATGCCAAAGGTGGACGGCCCCAAGCGGATTCCGAACCACGCCGTAGTGGCTGGCTCTTCCTCCACTATTGGAAGGCCATCCAAGAGAAAGTTCTCTACCTCTTTCTCTTTCCCAGGCTTTGCTTCCAGACGAACGAACAACGCTACTTTGACCATGACGTACCTCCTGTTGTTACGACGACATCACCATGCGTGACGTATTCCAGTAAGCCCAACGCGATATTCGCCGATTTGCCGCCCAGCTCCAGCGTGGCGGGGATGAAGGGGCAGCGTCGAGTCATTTCCGCAGTCGCGGGAAAGGCGACTCTGCCCTCTCCTGGTCTTTCACGAACTGCCTCTACCGAGATACCGTGACGACGATCTTGCCGAACTGCTGGTTCGATTCCATGTAACGGTGCGCTTCGACGATCTGCTCGAAGGGGAAGGTCTTGGCAATGATCGGCTTCAGCTGTCCGGCCTCGAGGCCGCGCGTGATAAAGGCTTGCGCAGGCGCCAAGCGTTGCGGATCACCGGTCAGTTCGAACAGCGTGTAGCCGCGCACGCTCAGGGCCTTGTTCATCGCTACCAAGGCCGGGAACGGCGTCTCCTGACCGCTGAGATTGCCATAGATGAAAAGCAGGCCCTGCTGACTCATCGCTTGCGCCAGTGTTTCGACTTGCGGCCCCGCGACCGGGTCGAAGGCGATGCGCGCGCCGCGGCCGTCGGTGATCCGCATTACCTCCGCGACCAGGTCCTGCTCCTCGGTGGCGATCACATGCGCCGCCCCCGCCTCGCGTAGCGCCGCCTCCTTCGCGCGCGTCCGGGTCGTCGCGATCGGAATGGCGCCGACGCTGTTGGCGATCTGGATCGCGGCCAAGCCGACGCTGCTCGAAGCCGCCGTGATGATCACCGCATCACCGCGCTTGAGTTGGGCAATCTCGATCAGTGCGCCATAGGCGGTCAGATACTGCATCCAGATCGCCGCCCCCTTCACCGCGCCGACGCCCGCCGGCCGCTTCAGAACCCCCGTGGCCGGCACGATCGCCTGCTCGGCATAGACGCCAAACTTGTTCATGGAAAAAGCCGGAATCACGCTGACCGCTTCGCCAACCTCGAAGCCGTGAACGCCGCTGCCCAGCGCCTCGACGATGCCGGAAGCTTCGTAGCCGAGCCGGGCCGGCAGATGCGTCGGCTCCAGGTACACACCCGAGCGGAACATGGCTTCCGCGCGATTCAGGCCGATCGCCTCGACGCGGATGCGCAGCTCGCCGGAGCCCGGAGCGCCAACTTCGAGCTCTTCGATCTGCAAGACTTCGGGGCCGCCGATCTGATGAAAACGGACAACACGGGTCATTTTGGGTCTCCTTCTATTGAGGGATGGGAGCAGCGAGCCAGCCCTTGGCTGGCGCAGGTTAGCCGCCCCGCGCGTTACAACGTCGCTTCGGTCTGTGTGTCCGGTGCGTGGCTACTTCACGGACATGCAAATGCTATTCGCCATATATAGATTTGTAAATATGTAATTTTAATAATTTTATGCCCGTCCCTGCTCCCCCTATCTACGCTGCCTATGAACTCTCCCTGTCGAAAAAAATGCTGCCATCCGCTAAGTGCGCCACGGCGTGGTTCGCTCTTCGCCGGTCATCTGGGTCGCCTATGTAATCATGCCGTTATTTGCGCTCGCCAATGCCGGCGTAAGCCTTGATGGCGTCAATCTGGCCAATGAAGGCTCTTTGACGGTCATGCTCGGTGTGTCGTTGGCACTGCTCCTGGGCGCAAGAGCGCCAGCTATTCAGCCCAGCAGGTTTGCCTCACTCGGACGGCCGGGTACCTGGCAAACCTTCGGCTACTTTCATGCACGAAGGCAAACGCATGACAAACACCCACACTGACCACCACAGCCCGTGGTCTGTCTTTCTCATCTTTCTGCGCCTTGGACTGAGCTCCTTCGGCGGCCCCATCGTGCACTTAGGCTATTTCCGTGACGAGTTCGTCACACGACGGCGCTGGTTGTCCGAACGCAGTTATGCAGACTTGTTGGCACTGTGCCAATTCCTGCCAGGGCCTGCAAGCAGTCAGATCTGGATGTTATCGATCGGTGCCAAAACCATGTACTGGCCGGATCTCGGGTGAGACGTCACTACCTGTATCATGATTACGCCGAAGAAAAGAAGCGCGCTTGGAACCTGCTGGGTGATCGACCCAGTGCAGTTTTGTCCTCCACTTACGATCATCAACCGACCGAATCAATGATGTCTTTTCCAGCGTACGCCGCCACTGGATCACTACCACTTTCATAAGCCGGCATCATTAGTGCTGAGTTCTCATAGATTCGTAGATTACGTCCATGCAGCGACCCAGCACTTCATTAAACAACCAGCGAAAGAGATCGCTGTCGCGAAAACGGCCGTGTGGATTTTTAAAACGTCGAATGATTGGGTATTTCATCTTCAAGGCTCAACCGGCAGAACCAGCGATACGCCATATTCAATGGGCCTTCGCACAATCGCGGCTCTGAGCGAATGCCGTAGCAATAGCCCACGTCCAGCATGCAGATCATCAGTTCAAGATCAATCGACGGACGGACGGCCTATCTAGCTATAGAAATCCGCGAGAAGCGGACATCTAGCGTGAAATCCACGACTGCCATTCTTGGGTCGTGTTTCCCCCGGAACTCGTACCAGAGCCAGTCAAAACTTTGTGGGATAACACATCCAGACAGTGCTCACAGTTTCCTTGGGTGTCCCAGGATCGCGCGTGGATATCGACTGTACTGACCGTGCTAACAAGCAAGGTCAAGCTCCTGCAAAACCTTCCCCCCACTAAGTAGTGGGGTGCAGCCGCGAGGGGGGGGGGCTGAGCAGAAGACCCACAGTGACCGCGCACGGGTCCTGGGGTTAAGCCTGATGTTGGCACGCAGGGCTGGGGCGAACGCAACGCTATAGGAGCTTCCAGGTATAACTGAGGACGACGCGATACTCGTCAATATCAGTTCTGTAATTAGACCGCGCTACCGCGTCGCGAAGCCTGATGCCGAATCCCTTGACAGGCCCGCTCTGGAAAACATAAGACATATCGATATCGCGTTCGCTGTCTTTACCTTCATAGCCGCGCCCTGTCTCAACGTTGTTCCCCACGACGTATCTAGTCGAAAACAGCAGGCCCGGTACCCCCACCGCCGCAAAGTCATAGTCGTAACGCACCTGATAAGACACCTCGTCTTGTGATGAAAAGTCATAAGTGGGCAGTTCATTGGCCAAGGGCGCAATATTGGCGAACACCCGGGGGAACGCGGTGTCACCGTACATTCTTTGGTACCCTACGGTCACAGCATGCCCGGACCTTGCCACCCCGAGTGTGCCATACAGAGCGCGGTTATCGACCTTCCCGATTAGGTGATCACCATCTTCAACAGCATCATACTGTGCCAACGTACCGCTTAGGGATGGTCTGAAGTAGTTGTGTATTTCTGGCTGACTTCAGCCCCTGCCGATTTTAAAAGCGGCAAATCGATCAAAAACGCTCAGATCACCCGCTTATTTCTGTGTTTTTAGCCGCCGCGAGCACCTCGCGGCAGCCATTTTCCACATTACAGGCGCACCTCTCCTGCATTCGCCAGTAAATGTCGGCGCGCCATCCACAGGTTCGACAGCGCGAACAGCGTCATCAGTTGCGCCGTGTTCTTCGCCAGACCACGGAAGCGCACCTTCACATAACCGAACTGGCGCTTGATCACCCGGAACGGATGCTCGACCTTGGCTCGTACCTGAGCCTTGGCCTTCTCAATCTTGCGCTTGGCTTTGTACAAAGCACTGCGCTTATCAAGCTTCTTGTAAGTACTACGGCGGGCGGCGATCTGCCAGATGACCCCCCGGCCTTCATGTTCAGGGCGTTTCTCGACGCCGGTGTAACCCGCGTCGGCACCGACCATGTTCTCATCGCCGTGCAGCAGCTTATCGACCTGGGTGACATCGGCCACGTTGGCCGCCGTGCCCACCACGCTGTGCACCAAGCCCGACTCATCATCGACACCGATGTGCGCCTTCATGCCGAAGTGGTGAGTCGGCCGCGGGAACTGCCCCCGCAGCCGCTCGCAGAACCGTACGTGACACTCTCGCGTCATACGGCTCCCGTTATCCAACCTTGCTGCCCGGTCACTCGCCAGTGATGAAACAGCCGGGGTACCACAGTCCGCATCTTGTCCAGCCATTGGCTAATGCGCCGCTTGCGCCTATGAAGAGCCTTGTATTTTCGTCGGGCCCAGCGTTCAAGCGCGCGGTCAATGTGCTGGAAGATGCCAAGCATGGCTGTCCGATAGAACGAGCCATAGTATTGCGACCACCCCTGTATCACTGGATTGTAGAGCCGAGCCACGTCGACCAGCGTCACGTGGGTTTGGCGATTGAGTCGCCACCTGCGTACCGCTTGCCGCATCCGCTTTAAGGCATCCGCACTCGCTCCCGGAAGGAAGCTCGTGAAGAGCTGGTCTTGTTTGCTGAGCGCCTTCCTCGGCCTAAAGGTGAAGCCGAGGAAGGTAAAGCTCACATGCGGATAACCTGCGCGACGGTTACTGTCCTTGCAGTACACGACCTTCGATTTCTCGGGGTGCATCGTCAAGCCACAGGCAGCCAGCCGTGAAGCAATGGAGCGCATCACGTACTCCGCTTGCTTTCGACTGCGGCAGTGCACCACCGCATCATCGGCGTAGCGGGCAAACGGGCAGTTGGGGCTGGTACGTTGCATCCAGGTGTCGAAGGCATAGTGCATGAACAGATTCATCAGGAGGGGACTGATCACTCCACCTTGCGGGGTGCCGCGTTCGCGTCGGACGCGCATACCGTGATCCGTTTCGAACGGCGCAACCAGCCACCGCTCGATGTACAGAAGTATCCAGTCCTCCTTGATGTGCAGGCGCACCGCCTTCATCAGCAACCCATGATTGATCTGATCGAAGGCTGCCTTGATATCAAACTCCACCACCCAGTCGTATCGCCAGCAGCGCTCACGCGTGATCGCCACCGCCTGCTTCGCTGATCGTCCCGGCCGGTACCCATAGGAGTCCGAGTGGAAGATCGAGTCCAGCTCCGGCTCGATGAGAAGCTTGACCACGGTTTGCGCGACACGATCACCAACCGTGGGCACTCCCAGCTTGCGCGTGCCTCCCGATGCCTTGGGAATTTCTACTTGCTTGACCGGAGGCGGGAAGTACGACCCCGACGACATCCGATTCCACAGCTTGTAGAGATTCTTAGACAGATCCCGCTCGAAATCGGCGATGGTTTCATCGTCGATGCCGGCAGCACCGCGGTTGGCCCTGACCTGCTGGTAGGCGTCCCATACCGTGCGTTTCGCTATGTCATAAGGTTTCGCCGAGCTCACGCCACTCATCCCCGGAGGTTGGCAACGCTCGTCGGCCGGATAACGCCGCCCCTTCGCTCCACCTCCATTACAGAGGCTTCATCGCTACTACGGGAGGCTCCGCCCCTCGTTCCAGCATCGGTATTCTTCCTCATGGTGTTGGCCATTTGTCATTTTCCTTCGCATCTGGAACAAGGTTCTCACGTTCCGTACCAAAGCCTGTATGAAGATCATGCCGCCTATACACCGGCTGCCATCGGGTCCGTAAGCAGGTAACGCCCCGACTTGTCCTGAAGCCAGTACTCCACCTCAGTTTCGGCAGCACCTTGGGCATAACGATGCGTCATCGGACGGTTTGCTTTCGCTCATCTTCTCCATACTCACCTGCCATCCTCAGGGATGACTTTTCCTCGGTCGCTCACCACCACACCTTTTGGATGCCGCAGCACCGGGTGGTTTGAAGTCCGCTCCTGCAAGCCGACTTCGGAAGGCCTACTTCCATCTTCGGCACAGCAGCACAGGTCATCTGACCTGTGTTCGTGACACACAGTACTGGTTACCCTTCTTGGTCTGATGCATTTCCGGGTCGCGCTTACCGTCCTTGTTCTTGGTCGAACTCGGCGCATTGATCAGCGTGGCATCGACGATCGTGCCTTGGCGCAGCGACAGCCCTCGGTCGCCCAGATAGCCATTGATGACAGCCAAGATGCCGGCGGCTAGTTCGTGCTTCTCCAGCAAACGACGGAAGTTGAGGATGGTGGTTTCATCGGGGATACGCTCCAAGCTCAGCCCCGCGAACTGGCGCAGGATGGTGGTCTCGTACAGCGCCTCTTCCATCGCTGGATCGCTGTAACCGAACCAGTTTTGCATCAGGTGCACGCGCAGCATCGCCATCAGCGGATAGGCCGGACGACCGCCTTCACCCTTGGGATAATGCGGCTCGATCAAGGCAATCAAACCCTTCCACGGCACCACCCGATCCATCTCGATCAGGAACAACTCTTTGCGGGTTTGTTTGCGCTTACCGGCGTACTCGGCGTCGGCGAAGGTCATCTGCTTCATCGGGAAACTCGGTGGGTGGAATCCGGGTATTTTGCCAAAATCTGGAAGTCTTCTTCAGAGTTTCCCTAGCATTAAGCTGGGCGCGACAACAGACGTCTAGTTGGGCGGCACCTGAAGGTTTCGACCAGCCACATAACGGCCTAGGTCAATCGACGGGCAAGAATAGAATGTCTCCTATAGTCCGCTAGTGTGCGCTCTCTTGCTTGGATGGCATTACGTTCTGGCCCAACGTTACTGTAGCGAATCCGCAGCAGTATCAATCAAAGCCTCCTGTATCCCGCGTGAAGAAAGACGCTACGTTGCGCCCGTTCTTCCACGGCTTCGCTTGCCGCCCCGCTACGGCAGATTCGAAGTATTCATCGAAATGTCATCCTTTAGAAGCAGTGCGGTAACAAGGAATTTCTACCCTTTGCATCGCGAACCGCAATTGTGCGGCCAGCAATATTGCGAAAGGTGATCAAATGACGCCCCATCCGATACAGGACGCCGTGCTGCGGGTCGACCGGTTGAGCGTCGTCTATCCAGGCGGCGTGACAGCCCTACGCGATACCTCGATTGCATTTCGGCGTGGTGAGTTCACCGTGCTGCTTGGTCTCTCGGGCGCAGGCAAGTCGACCTTGCTCCGTAGTCTCAATCGACTCGTCACGCCCACTGGCGGCAGTGTCACCAGCGAACTCGGTGAACTCGGCAGCGGCTCGGCCTTGCGTCAGCATCGTCGGCGTACCGCCATGATCTTTCAGCACCACCAGCTAATCGAACGTCAAAGCGCACTGGCTAATGTGCTTACCGGTCGGCTGGCCTTTCACAACACGCTCCGCTCGCTGTTTCCTCTGCCGCGTGCCGATCAGGAGATTGCGCTCAGTTGCCTCGCTCGGGTCGGTCTGGCAGACAAGGCGCTAAGCCGGGTGGACAAACTGTCCGGTGGCCAGCAGCAGCGGGTAGGCATCGCGCGTGCGCTAGCGCAACAGCCGGCGATCATTCTGGCCGATGAGCCGGTAGCCAGTCTCGACCCGGCCACTTCGGTCCGTGTTCTCGGATTGCTGCGCGACATCTGCAAGGAAGACGGCATCACCGCCATCGTTTCGCTGCATCAACTCGAATATGCCCGCCGCTTCGCCGATCGCGTCGTCGGGCTGGCCGATTCTCAGATTGTTTTCGATGCCGCGCCCTCGGAACTCACCGATGCGCAGCTTGAGCGCATCTATGCAGGCCGCTCTACGACTCAGCCAGCGAATGCTCCGGCTGAACCACCTGTCATGCTCGAACCTTCACTGGAGATGTCCCGATGAAACGCTTATCCGCGCTCTTATTGACTTGCTTGCTGTCCGCTGTTTCAAGTTTGTCCGCCCTAGCGGCCGATGCCGATCCGGATGTGCTAAAGGTTGCCCTGCTGCCGGACGAAAACGCCTCCGAGCTGATCAAGCGTAACCAGCCGCTGAAGGATTATCTGGAAGAGCATCTGGACAAGAAGGTGCAGCTGATCGTAACCACCGACTATTCCTCGATGATTGAGGCGATGCGCTTTGGCCGTATCGACCTGGCGTATTTCGGTCCGCTGTCCTACGTCATGGCCAAAAGCAAAAGCGACATCGAGCCCTTCGCTGCCATGGTCATCGACGGCAAGCCGACCTATCGCTCGGTGATTATCGCCAATGTGGCGTCAGGCGTGAATGAGTATGCCGACCTTAAGGGCAAGAAGATGGCCTATGGTGACCGGGCATCGACGTCCAGCCATTTGATTCCCAAAACCGTGCTTCTTGAGACGGCCGATTTGACGGGTGGGCAGGACTACGAACAACATTTTGTGGGCACGCATGACGCCGTTGCCGTCAACGTGGCGAACGGCAACGCCGATGCGGGTGGGCTGTCGGAGGTAATTTTCAATCACGTAGCCGAACGTGGCCTAATCGATCCGAGCAAGGTGAAAGTACTTGGTTACAGCGGCGAATACCCCCAGTACCCCTGGGCGATGCGCTCGAACCTGAGCCCCGAGCTGAAAACCAAGGTGCGGGATGTATTCGTCGGTATCGACGATCCCGAAGTGCTGCGCAACTTCAAGGCCGAGGCCTTCGCGCCAATCACCGACGCCGACTACGATGTGATCCGCAACATGGGATCGCTGCTCGGCCTCGACTTCGCCACGATGTGAGCACCGATATGTCTACTCATTACGACGTGCAGGCGCTGCCTGCAGAGCAACGCGAGCACATCCTTCGAGGCTTCGGCCTCGGTTGGTGGCGCCAGCTGGGGCAGGTGGCGATTGTATTCGGAGTGGTGCTGTTGGCCTGCTGGTACGTGGGGCTGCTCGATGCCACCACGCTGCTGAACGGGCTGCCCTCCATCGCGACCCTGGCAGGCGAGGCCATGCCGCCAGACTTTTCGGGCTATCGAAGCTGGATTCGCCCCTTGATCGACACCTTGGCGATGAGCATCGCCGGTACGGCCATCGCAGTGGTGTTCTCGCTGGTGGTGGCCTTCGTTGCAGCGCGCAATACGGCGCCGCACCCCCTTGTGTTCGGTGTTGCCCGGGTGCTGCTCAATGCCCTGCGGTCGGTGCCGGAGCTGATCATGGGCATCATCTTCGTTGCAGCCGTAGGGTTCGGCGCCTTGCCGGGCGTGCTTGCCCTGGGTCTGCATTCGGTCGGCATGGTCGGCAAGTTCTTCGCCGAGGCCATCGAGCACGTCGACGAAGCGCCGGTGGAAGCCGCTCGGGCGGCGGGGGCTACGCCGATGCAAGTGCTGCTGCACGCGGTTTTGCCACAGGTGACGCCGCAGTTCGCCGACGTGGCGATCTACCGCTGGGAATACAACTTTCGCGCCTCCACCGTGATGGGCATGGTTGGCGCCGGCGGTATCGGCTTCGAACTCATGGGCTCGCTGCGCATCATGCAGTACCAGGAGGTTGCAGCAATCCTGCTGGTCATCCTGGCCATGGTCACGCTAGTAGACGCCTTCAGTGGCGTGCTGCGCAAACGTTTCAAATAGGACAAACCATGCTGCCGAAACTCGTTATAACTCACCGAGTACACGATGAGATCCTGCAACTGCTGGCGCCACATTGCGAGCTGATGACCAACCAGACCGACAGCACGCTGACGCGCGAGGAAATTCTGCGCCGCTGCCGCGATGCTCAGGCGATGATGGCGTTCATGCCCGATCGGGTCGATGCAGACTTTCTTCAAGCCTGCCCTGAGCTGCGTGTAGTCGGCTGCGCGCTCAAGGGCTTCGACAATTTCGATGTGGACGCCTGTACTGCCCGCGGGGTCTGGCTGACCTTCGTGCCTGATCTGTTGACGGTCCCGACTGCCGAGCTGGCGATCGGACTGGCGGTGGGGCTGGGGCGGCATCTGCGGGCAGCAGATGCGTTCGTCCGCTCTGGCGAGTTCCAGGGCTGGCAACCACAGTTCTACGGCACGGGGCTGGATAACGCTACGGTCGGCATCCTTGGCATGGGCGCCATCGGACTGGCCATGGCTGATCGCTTGCAGGGATGGGGCGCGACCCTGCAGTACCACGAGGCGAAGGCTCTGGATACACAAACCGAGCAACGGCTCGGCCTGCGCCAGGTGGCGTGCAGCGAACTCTTCGCCAGCTCGGACTTCATCCTGCTGGCGCTTCCCTTGAATGCCGATACCCAGCATCTGGTCAACGCCGAGCTGCTTGCCCTCGTACGGCCGGGCGCTCTGCTTGTAAACCCCTGTCGTGGTTCGGTAGTGGATGAAGCCGCCGTGCTCGCGGCGCTTGAGCGAGGCCAGCTCGGCGGGTATGCGGCGGATGTATTCGAAATGGAAGACTGGGCTCGCGCGGACCGGCCGCGGCTGATCGATCCTGCGCTGCTCGCGCATCCGAATACGCTGTTCACTCCGCACATAGGGTCGGCAGTGCGCGCGGTGCGCCTGGAGATTGAACGTTGTGCAGCGCAGAACATCATCCAGGTATTGGCAGGTGCGCGCCCAATCAACGCTGCGAACCGTCTGCCCAAGGCCGAGCCTGCCGCATGTTGAATCCGGTCTGGCTGAAGAGCCTGGTAGCGATCGTTCAAACAGGCAGTTTTCAGAGCGCGGCGAGGGCGTTGGGGCTGGCCCAGCCGACGGTGTCGCAGCACTTGCAGAAGCTTGAAGAGCAGGTCGGCGTAACGCTGGTGCAGCGCAGTCGTAGCGGCTGCCAGCCTACCACACGGGCGCTGGCCTTCATGCCGCATGCGACCGCCTTGCTCGACATGCACGCCCGGGCGCTAGAAGCCCTGCATGGCAATCGTGAGCGCGTCGGGGCCAGCTCCAACATCGGCACCTACCTTCTCCAGCCATTCGTGCGCAACTATCTGACGACCGCAAATGAGAGGGGCGAGGTGGATCTGCGCATCGCCGCCAACCCGGATGTGGCCGACCAGCTACTGGCGGGCCAGCTCGACGCCGCGATCATGGAATGGTGGCTACCTCACCCCGACTTCGAACACCGCCTCTGGCGGGTCGAGCCGCTGGTGCTTATCGTCAGCCCCGACCATGCGCTGGCTGAAGCAGGGTGCATAGAACGTGATCGTCTGGTGGACCTGCCGATGCTGGGAGGTGAACCGGGTAGCGGTACCGGACGGCTTCTGACCGAATACTTTGGCGAACTGGGCGTGCCTCGCAGCGGTATGCAGCTAGGCAGCACCGAGGCAGTCAAACAAGCAGTGAGGGCGGGACTCGGCGTGTCGTTGGTGATGGCTTCCGCAGTACAAGACGAAGTTCGCAGTGGCGCGCTGGTAGCTCTTCCCATCCCGGGGCTTGAAAAGCGTCTCCAACTGATCTGGCGCAAACCTCCCGGAAATCTGCACCCGCCGGGATTTGTGCGGCACTTATTGGAGGAGGCAGATCTAGCTGGATAAGGTGATGGATGGTTGCGATCCAGCGCTTGGCTTGTCAGCCTAGGGAAACTCTGAAAAAGACTTTCTGATTTGGCAAAATACCGCGACCCCACCCACCGAGTTTCCCGATGAAGCAGATGACCTTCGCCGACGCCGAGTACGCTGGCAAGCGCAAGCAAACCCGCAAGGAGTTGTTCCTGATCGAGATGGATCGGGTGGTGCCGTGGAAGGGCTTGATTGCTTTGATCGAGCCACATTATCCGAAAGGTGAAGGTGGCCGTCCGGCCTACCCGTTGATGGCGATGCTGCGTGTGCATCTGCTGCAGAACTGGTTCGGCTACAGCGATCCAGCGATGGAGGAAGCGCTGTACGAAACCACGATCCTGCGCCAGTTTGCCGGGCTGAACCTGGAGCGCATCCCCGACGAAACCACCATTCTCAACTTCCGCCGCTTGCTGGAGAAACACGAGCTGGCGGCCGGCATCCTCGCTGTCATCAATGGCTATCTGGGCGACCGCGGCCTGTCGCTGCGCCAGGGCACCATCGTCGATGCAACGCTGATCAATGCGCCCAGTTCGACCAAGAACAAGGACGGCAAGCGCGACCCGGAAATGCACCAGACCAAGAAGGGAAACCAGTATTATTTTGGCATGAAGGCCCACATCGGCGCCGATGACGAATCGGGTCTGGTGCACAGCGTAGTGGGCACGGCGGCCAATGTGGCGGATGTCACCCAGGTGGACAAATTGCTGCATGGCGACGAAAACGTGGTCTGCGCCGATGCAGGCTACACCGGTGTCGAAAAGCGGCCCGAGCATGAAGGACGTGAAGTTATCTGGCAGGTGGCGGCACGCCGCAGCACCTACAAAAAACTCGATAAGCGCAGCGTGCTGTACAAAGCCAAGCGCAAGATTGAAAAGGCCAAGGCTCAGGTGCGCGCCAAGGTCGAGCATCCGTTCCGGGTAATCAAGCGCCAGTTCGGTTACACCAAGGTGCGCTTTCGCGGCTTGGCCAAAAACACGGCGCAACTGGTGACACTGTTCGCTCTGTCGAACCTGTGGATGGCGCGCCGACATTTACTGACGAATGCAGGAGAGGTGCGCCTGTAATGCGGGAAATGGCCACCGGAGTGGGGTCCGGGTGGCGAAAACGTAAGAAATACTCGTCGAATTGATTGTTTTTTGATCATTTGGCGAGTTTAAAAGTTGCGCTAGGTGGTATGCCGGGGAAATACATGGCTACTTCAGACCATCCCTAGGTGCTTAATGCTCGGATCTCTCACGAAAAAAAGGATATCGATTTACCAACAAATAAAACCGAATCAAGGGACAGTTGCCGCACGGAAGCCCAGCTAGTAAAGGCCATAAAAACGTAGTTAGCGGATCTGCTCCCTCGAATATGAGGCTGCTCCTATGTATGAACCCGACAGCTACAACGTTTTTGCAAAAATTTTTTATCGGCCCATTGACGCAGCTATACGCTGGTGCAATCTCATGGCTCATGAAACCCAAATACTAGAATCGGCTTGGGACTGTCCTGCGCTCCTGTCAAAATACTTCCCCCAATGGCCGTGCCTACAGGCAAATACCGAAAAAATTATAGATGCCATTCGCCATGGCGACCTGGCCTATGGCTGCTTCGGCGTGTCGGTCACGATTGGCACGCCCATCGATTGCAGTCAGATAACTATCCGCCATACTGACCTCAGAGTTTGGATGGCGCGCTACTACCCTGACCAAAGACCAAGCTTTCTTTTCGAACAGTCCTTCAACCAACAAGGAGCTATCAGCCCTGGCACCTATCTGGCCTTACAAGCCGACCGAGATGCAATGCAATTGCGGATAAAAAATATAGAAGCGTCTTATCAACAACTACTCGATGAGCTTGAGGCAATGGGGTTGGAAAGAGAAAATATCCATCAGTTACTAAAGTCCAACAGTAAACTCAGTGACCGCAGTGAAATCGGCTACCTGAAAGTCATAGGGGCGTTGCTTGAACTAATCTTAGGACACTCGCCATCAGGTAAACCGCACTCAGTATTTGATAGTCAATCCTCCATCGTCAATTCCATCTCAGCTCATCGCAAAGACGATCCTGGCCTGAGCAAACGCACGCTGGATGCAAAGTTCGCCGCAGCCAATCGCATACTCAAAAAAGGTATCTGAGTGGAGCAATTGCACTGCAATACCTCTGATTGCAGTGCAATGACTCTCCCCCACTTCTGCTATTCAATTCAGGTCACTTCCCACCACGCGCCAATCGGCGCCAGGAGTGACCAGCATGTCCAGCCAATCCTTACCCATCGTTGAAGCACCTCAACTGCAGGTAGAACGCCACATCATGCGACGTGACGAGGTGGAGCGAAAAACCGGCTTCAAACGCGCGCACATCTACAACCTGATGAAGGAAGGTAAATTCCCTCAGGCTAAACGCATTGGATTGCGGGCAGTCGGTTGGGACTCGCTAGAAATCGAGCAGTGGGTCGTTGAACGCTTAGGCAAACAGGCCTGATGCCATGCGTGTGGTATCGGTGGTTTCCACCAAAGGCGGGGTGGGCAAAACCACAGTAGCCGCCAATCTCGGCGGCCTACTGGCTGACGCAGGCCTACGCGTCCTGCTACTGGATCTGGATAGCCAACCCACCCTCTCCAGCTATTACGCCTTGAGCCAGAAGGCTGATGTCGGTGCGTACGAGTTCATCGCACTCAACCTAGCTATGCCTGCCCAGATTATTTCCAGGACAGTGATTGCAGGGCTCGATCTGATCGTCTCCAACGACGATCAAGGTCGACTGAGTACCTTGCTGCTGCACGCCCCTGACGGGCGATTACGCCTACGCAATCTGCTCGACAACTTCCGCGCCCGTTACGACCTGCTTTTGATCGACACCCAAGGTGCGCGTAGCGTGCTGCTGGAGATGGCCATCCTGGCCTCCGACCTTGCCCTCTCTCCCATCACCCCGGAAATGCTCGCCGCCCGCGAACTGCAGCGTGGCACCTTGAAGCTACTCAGCGAACTCGAACCTTTCCGCCACCTGGGCATTCCACCCCCACCCTTACGACTGCTCCTGAACCAGGTGAATGCCATTCGAGTGGACACCCGGATGATCATCCGTGGCCTGCGCGAGACCTTCGCAGGGGCTAACAACATCTCGGTTCTAGACACCGCAATTCCGGAGCGAGTGGCGTACCTCAACGCCGCCTCCCTTGGCCTACCGGTCCACCGAGTCGAGACACGCCAGTCACGGGAACGACGCTCGCCATCCGCGATGGAAACCATGCAAGCGCTGGCCATCGAGTTGTTTCCGGAATGGCGCGAAGCGATTTCTAGGGTGGGCAGGTGCACGGAGGTTAAATGACACCATTCACCATGCCGGCACTTCTCGCCCAATCATTGTGTTTGCTCGACCTTATAGCCAACAGCGTTTGGCAAGGAGTCTTCTGATGTTGGATCAACTTCCCATCATCGCTCCACCATTCACTCGACCACACCACCCATCTGGCGATGAATACTGCACTGTCGTCTTTCGCCTGCAGGGTGGACGCTCGGCCATGGGTTGGCTCCTCGCAGAGCTTTCCAGACATTTCGAAGGTTCGGGGACTGCCAAGATCGTCAAGTTCGAGGTCGGTGACCATTTGCGTAACCGGCGTTAACTGAGGTTGTTCCGATGAAGAAGCTCAGTCAGGCGCAGATCACCGACAAGCTGCACCAGGACCACTTCCCTCGAGGTCCAGAACTGGAGCGGCTATCCGATCCACTTACTGACACGCCTATGCTGGTCACTCTGGAGCAGTTGCGGCCCTACGAACACAACCCTCGATTCATTCGTAATCCGCTGTATGACGATATCAAGGCTTCGATCCGTGAACGCGGGCTGGATCAACCACCGCCGATTACCCGTCGCCCGGGAGAAACCTATTTCATCATCCGCAACGGCGGTAATACGCGCTTGGCGATTCTCGGCGAGCTGTGGCAGGAAACTCGCGACGAGCGTTTCTTTCGGATTCACTGCCTGTTCCGACCTTGGAGCAATGAAACCAACGCCCTACTCGGCCATTTGGCGGAAAGCGATCTGCACGGCCAACTCACGTTCATCGAACGGGCTCTGGCGGTAGCCAAACTCAAAACCATGCTTGAATCGGATGGCCCACAGCTCTCACAACGGGAGCTGGCTCGACGTCTTGCCGCTGGGGGCTATCCGATTTCACAGTCGCACATCAGCCGGATGCTGGACACCCTCGAACACTTATTACCCGCCATTCCACAAACTCTGTATGCCGGGTTGGGTAAGCCTCAGATAGAGCGTCTGATCGGTCTACGTAGTCAGGCTGAGCGAATCTGGAACCGTTATCCAACTGCCACAGTTGCATTTGCAGAGTTCTGGCTGGAATCCATGGGTTACTTCGATTGCGATCCTGAATCCTTTGATCTTGAGAAGATCCAGGATGAATTACTCGAACGCATGAGCCGCTTGCTCGGACAGTCCTACCGTATGCTGGCCCTGGAGCTGAGCGATACCCAACGGGTCGTATCCACGCCTGGGGCTGTCACTACCAGGCCCTCAGAGAACATCTATTCGCCAAGCGAACATGAAGCCGCGGCAGAACCGCCCTCCTCCGACACTGAATCACAATCAACCCAGGTCGAGAGCAGGATAGAGTCAGTTTCAGAAGAACTGCTCGCAGAACCCGAAACAAATGTTTCACCAGCGGTCAATCCTCGATCACGCGTTCAACAGATTCGTGAGCAAATCGATCGCGAGATAGCCACCAAAGCGACGTCTCCAGTCGAAACCTGCCCAATCGACGACCTCTGGACGATCACACCAACGCTGGATACACCCGAACAACTGCGTTTAGCCATTGCCGGACTGGCGCGAGAAATGGCGGCCTATGCCGGATACCCCGAGAGCATCATCGGTCAGCCGCTTGGCTTGGGCTTCGCCCTGAACATCGAGCGAGTTGATCTTGCAGCGCCTCACGCAACCGGCGTTCACCTACTGCTCATGGCCCTGCTGCGCGCTCAAGACGACGTCAACTGGGAAGATCGTAAGCAACTGCCGTCAGCGCTGTTCGGCCAATTGTTGCTGGGGATCTATCAACTCCCGCTCACAAATCGTCCCGCCGTGGACGTGGGACTGGAGCGGCTGCCCGACAGGCTGTTAATCAAACTGTATCGCCTGATCCGCCTGGCCCGGCGTCTGATCGACTTAACGATTCCCCCTGAAGATAGCTCACCGAAGGAGCTGCCATGAACCTGTCCTTCAATGTGCTCAACCAGGCCATGCTGACCCAGATACTGCATGAGCTGCGCCAGGGTAACCTGCAGCGCTGCAAGGCACTCGGACTGGGTGAGGACGACATCTACCTGTTGCAATCCTTACCGCCCACTACGTTGTCGCGCCTGGCCCATGCAACCATCCCCTGGGTTGAGATCAAGATTGACTCGCCGGTGCTGCATCGGTTGATCGAGCAAGCCGAACGTGACGAGCAGAACGAGCGCTTGATCAACCGCGCGCTCAAGCTCGGCGCCAGCAGCACCATCATGTACCAATGCTTTGGCTTGGCGCATTCGGAAACCGCCCTGCGTCGACGTCTGCTCAAGATAGAAACCCGAAAAGGTCGCCCTCAGAATTTGAGCGAGGCGCAGGAGCATGCGCTCTGGCAGCGTTGGTGCCAACTACGCGCTCAGGACAGTACCGAGGACCAGCTCGACGCCATGATGATGCTGGCGGAGGAGCAACAAGTCAGCTTGACCATCGTCTGGCAACAAATCGACCAGTACAGCAACGGCACATGAACACAGCCCCTTCCAGTCGTTGGCAGCGTGTCCTGCAGCAATGCACCCAGCATCTGAGTGAACGCTGGCCCGTACGCCCTACCACTGAACAACCCTCCAACCAGGCCCTGCAAGCTGGCTTTCTATTCAGTGGCCAATCTCACGAAGTCGTGCCACGTCGGCTGCTGTTGGATAGTCGGTTGACGCCGTTGGAACGCAATGCCTGGCAGGTGTTTCGACTCATGCTGCAAGGCCAGGGCGTGGTCACGCCGCGCTATGAGGATTTGCAGCCTTACCTGTCGAGCGTGCCCTACGGTGCGTCAGCCTCCCGTGAAACCATTGCTCGGGTGTTGACGATGCTCAGGTTGACGCGCTGGCTCAGTTTGGTGAGTCGCGGACGCGATCAGCTCAGCGGACGTCTTCAAGGTTTTCTGTATGTTCTGCACGATGAGCCGTTAACCCCCGCCGAAACCATGGAACTGGATCAGGATTACCTGGCGCTGGTCGGGCATGCCCTCGGTCATGCGACGAAGGCGGTGCGTATTGTCGCTCAGCACGTTGTGGAGGAAGTCCGCCAGGACACGAATATCGATCGTGATCGGTTACCGACGCGGCTCGACAGCTGGGGCGAACACTGGACGCAGCAAGGATTGGATCAGCCAGCCGTTGATGCCTTCCACGATTCCGAACGGGAGGAAGATCACCGCGTTCGGAATCGTGCAGGCCCTCGTTCGGATTCCGAACCGGGCCTGAACGTCAATGTTTCAGACACCGTTCGGAATCCGAACGCCGCCTGTACTGTATTAAAAGAAAGTATTTGTACAGTACCGCGCGCGACCGCAGCGGTGGATAACCTGCACTGGCCCGCTGCGCTGCACCTGAGCCCAAGCGAGCGTCAGGCCGTCGCCGTGGCGCTGAACAAACTCAAACCAGCGGATCGGCAGGCGGTGCTCAACGAAGCGGGAGCACGTTGTGCGGCCGGTGGAATCCGCAAGCCAGCGGCGTATCTGATGGGCCTGATCCAGCGCGCACTGAAAGGTGACTTTCGTCCTTGGGCAGGTCAGGCCGAACCTTCACCCATTGCAGAATCACCTCCACCCGCTCCCTCGCGGCCATCTCGACAACAGGGCGAACCCGCGTCTGCCCTCGCACAAGCGTGCCTGAATGAGCTGCGCCAACTGCGTGGCAAACGCGGTGGACCTCAGTAGATTTGATGCCAGTGGCATCAAATCCATGGTGTTCCACTCTACGAACACATCGGATCAAACTATGAAACTCTTAGGGAAAAGCCGGGACATCTCTTTCGATGAACGTAGACGTCAGTAGATTTGATGCCGGTGGCATCAAATCTACTGACGTCTCCATAATTAGCCCTCTTAAACCAAACCGAACAGACCGCATTCAGTTTTTTGGCTGTCCTTGACCCTCATCTGCCGCAACGTTTCCGTCCAAGCGAATGCGAGGACAACGCCGTGGCCGATCATTACCAACTCAACCTGGGTTCATTGCGCAGCAGCATCACCCTGACCCTGCACACTCACCACGCCGCCCGTATCTGGCAAGGGCGGACCGCACGCGAAGGCGTTCACTCGATCATGGGCATGGCCGGCTACATCAGTGTCACCAACCTGATCAAACAAACCGCGGCTCAGGACGATCCCTATGCCGACTGGGCCATCGTACAACTCGAAGAAAAACTGATGCAGGCCAAGGCTGGGATGCTGGAACTGACCCAACAGCTGGATCGGATCAGACAGGACCTGCCGACACAGATCGACATGGGCGACAACCTCAACATCCACCCCGTCACCTTGCCGTTGTACATCGGCAGCCAGCTGGGTTTTCTGGCGGTCTACCTGCTGACCGACTACGACACCCTGGTGCGTCGTACCCTATTGGCCCATCACACAGCCTTGATCGGCCGCGTCGACATGGAAGCCTGGATCGATGACGGCGCCCATCTGCTGCGCAGCCTGTTCGGCCAGGCGCAGCGCTATCGGCATTCTGGCGTCACCCGTGATGACATGGCAGCGAACAATGCCCGTGCTCTGGCGGCCATCGAGAAGATGGGTTTGCCCCCCATGGACATTCTTGAGGGTCATCGCCGCTCCCAGTTCGCGCCACCGATCATTCGTCGTGGTGCTGTGGCAGTGGATGACGCGGACGCATTGGCAGAGGAAGCGAGAGAGCCATCTGCGACGGTGGATGAGCCGGAGGACGAAGCATGAATCTCATGATCCCGGCTCAACCAATGCCCTTCGAAGCGTTAACACCGGATGCCTATCGACAGCTCGAACACGCTGCCTCCCTAAAAGGCCTTTTAAAACCTTTTAAGGGTAAGGGGGAGTTGGACCACCTGGCGCAGGTGGCGAGGGAAATCGAGGCGCAGTTATGTCACCTGATGGAAGCTGTTGTGCAGCAAGCCGGACAGCCCCCGTACTCACTGCTGGATATTCGATTGGTGCTGCAGAACACCAGCGCGGGCAGCACCTTTTTGCGTTGGCGAACCCGTGACTTCGCCCGCATGGGGGTTGCGGTCTGGGAACGCCAGGTCCGCAACAAGACCCAACCGCAGGCCGTACGCGAGGGGTTGCACCGTTTCGAATGCAACCGTATTGCACTGAACCTGCAGATGAGCGTGGTGCATTCGCTTTACCGCCAGGCCTCGACCTGCGCGATCAAAATGGCCAGTGCCGAACGGCTGCTGCGCCAGTTCACAACCGCAGCGGAGATATCACGATGAGTACTTTTTTCGTCGGCGAAGGCAACATCGGCAGTGCGCCAGAGTTCCAGGAATTCGCCTCAGGCAATGACGAGCCACGGCGTTTGCTACGGCTGAATGTGTACTTCGACAACCCCGTGCCACGCGAGGGCGGCTACGAAGATCGAGGCGGCTATTGGGCGCCGGTTGAGCTCTGGCACCGCGAGGCTGAACACTGGAGCACGCTGTACCAGAAAGGTATGCGTGTGCTGGTCGAGGGCCGCACGATACGAGATGAGTGGGAGGACAGCGAAGACAACGCGCGGGTGACCTTCAAGATCGAGGCCCGTCGAGTCGGCATCCTGCCTCATCGAGTGCACAGCGTGGTCATGCGGGAGCGATCCAATGAACCGGCAGCATCTGCGAAACACGTCGGGCAAAATACAGAGCAAGCCAGCTCACCTGCGTCGAAGCCAAAAAAGCGCACAGGGCCGCCACCTCCGGAATGACGAGCATTAGGCATAAAAATTGCGCCTTTGCGCGAAGTTGCTGGCGTATTACTACTCGCTGCTCGTGAAGACCCACACTGTCGTCCACGCTAAAACGGGGTAACAGCATCGGATCGTCAAGGCAGTCCTCACCGACTAATATGAGGTACCTGCGAGTCAGGTTTCTCATATCTCGTAGCTGCTGTTTCCAACAACTCTGCTCCGGACCCCATCCGGAGCAGTCTTATGCGCCTCTTCCTCTGCGAGAAACCTTCCCAAGGTCGTGACATCGCCAAAGTTCTCGGAGCCAGCCGGCGCAGCGATGGCTGCCTAATCGCACCCGAGACAACCGTCACCTGGTGTATCGGTCACCTGCTGGAGACAGCACCGCCTGAAGCTTATGGTGAACACTTCAAGAGTTGGTCGTTAGATCATCTACCGATCATTCCCGCGCAGTGGCAGGTCGAGGTCAAACCCAAGACTGCGGCACAGTTCAAAGTCATCAAGCGCCTGCTCAGTAAAGCCACCACCGTCGTCATCGCGACCGACGCCGACCGCGAAGGTGAAATGATTGCCCGCGAGTTACTGGAACTCTGCAAGTATCGAGGCCCCGTTCAGCGCCTCTGGTTGTCGGCACTCAACGAGGCGTCGATTCGCAAAGCATTGTCCTCGCTGAAGTCTGGTCAGGAGACCTTCCCGCTCTATCACTCAGCCCTCGCCCGCAGCCGTGCTGACTGGCTGATCGGCATGAACCTCAGTCGTTTGTTTACCCTCCTCGGTCGGCGGGCAGGCTACGACGGCGTGCTGTCGGTTGGACGCGTACAGACACCCACTTTACGCCTAGTGGTCGATCGGGATCGTGCGATTGCCAGTTTCGTTCCGGTGCCCTACTGGAACGTTGAAGTGCACTTATCGTCGAGGGGTCAGCGATTCATCGCATCGTGGTTACCGCCAAGCTCAGGACAGGACGAAGCGGGTCGTTGCCTGCAACAGGCGCTTGCCAGTCAAACGGTCCAAGCGATCTCTTGCAGCAAGACCGCCACAGTACTCTCGCTGCAGACTGAGCATTTCCGCGAAGCGGCGCCCCTGCCCTTCGACTTGAGCACGCTGCAAGAAGTCTGCTCGCGCAAGTTGGGACTCGGCGTTCAGGAAGTCCTGAATATCGCCCAGGCTCTGTATGAAACCTACAAAGCCACCACCTACCCGCGCAGTGATTGCCGCTATTTGCCAGAGAGTATGTTCGACGAGGTATCTGGGGTATTCGATGCCCTGCTCAAAACCGATCCCACCCTGCGGCCCGCATTCGGAAGACTCGATCGATCACTGCACTCCCGCGTGTGGAACGATGCCAAGGTCACCGCGCACCACGGCATCATTCCCACCACCGAGCCGGCGAACCTTGCGCGGATGTCCGAACAAGAACGCCAAGTCTACGAACTGATTCGTAGCCACTACCTCGCGCAATTTCTTCCGTCTCATGAGTTTGATCGAACCCAGGTCGAACTGGAATGTGGCGAAAAACGATTGACCGCTGTTGGCAAACAGATCCTGGTCCAGGGCTGGAAAGGCTTGCTCTCCGAAAACACCGAGGAGGACGAACCCAGTCACAAGTCCCAAGTCTTACCCGTCTTGCAACAGGGCACGCAGTGCGCAGTGGACGACGTCGAACTCAAGTCCATGCGCACCGCCGCCCCCAAACCACTCACCGAGGGCGATCTGATCAAGGCGATGAAAAACGTCGCCAAGCTGGTCAACGACCCACGCCTGAAACAGAAACTTCGGGACACTACCGGTATCGGTACCGAAGCCACGCGAGCCGGCATCATCAAGGGGTTGATTGATCGCGGTTACTTGCTGAAGAAAAAACGCGCCTTAATGGCCTCCGCAGCGGCCCATACCCTGATTGAGGCGGTACCCGCCGCAATCGCAGATCCGGGCATGACCGCGATATGGGAACAGGCCCTGGACGAAATCGAAACGGGACGCCTGACCCTTGATGCGTTCGTCGCCAAGCAGGCGAACTGGATTGCACAATTGGTCGAACACTGTGGCGCACTCACCTTGGCGGTACCTGTCGAAGCCGGCCCGGCCTGCCCCATTTGCAATGCCTCGATGCGTAGACGTAAAGGAAAATCAGGGCAGTTCTGGTCATGCTCCCACTACCCAGATTGCAAGGGCACTGTGTCGATCAGTAAAGATACGCGTCGCTCATGATGTTCCATGGGACGATCATTATGAGAACGGTGCGTTCTCTGCCTTGACGTCGTCCCACCCTCTCTGCTGTAGTGCCTCAGGATCATCGCCAATGGCGACCCAAGACCGATTTGCTCCGGGTAGCTCGGTCGAACTCGTCGAGTTCGGAGCCTTCTCTTCTGCGGGATTTCATTCCCGTTTTGTGCTTGACCTGATCGTGGTGGCGGATGACCACTGTTGCCTCTACCCGGCAACAGCGGTCATCCGCTTCGGCGATCGTATTCAGTCCCGGAGCCCGCCGGGGAAACACTGGGCACCTTTTGTGCGCGGATGCGTGCCAGCATGTTCCGACCCAGGCCACGACAAGGGTCGGTTGGCGAATCATGGCGCAGTTCAACCAAGTGTTGCGAGGCGCTGGTCGACTGCGTAAGACCGTCAAAGGTGGTTTTTTTCTTCCTCGCCTGGCATCCCGTCAGGCCCACTCTTCACTTTCTTCAGTCCAGTGACTGCCACTGTATTCCGGCTATAAAAAATCGGGTTGCAGCGTCTTGACGCTCCCCTGTGACAGGCTTATACAAAGGGCGTGGTTTGCTGTCGTTGACAGCCCAGCCCAGGTAGCTTGAACCTTCAAGGCTACGCCACGTTCGTGGTGGTTTACCCAAGTGCGATCAGCGTTCGGAAGCTCGCACGGTTACCGCCTCAGCGGTGATGAATGCCCACTACCCCATGTCTGCTAACCACTACCGCAGACGTTCCTCAGCTGCACCGTTATTCCGCCAGACGCATCGTTCTGATCGTCATCGGCTTGCCGGTGGTGAGTCGTTCATCGCTCTTCTTCACCTTACCCACCCTGACGGGGGCTCACTTCCCCATCAGGGACTGTGCGTCGCCGTTTCCCCTTGAAACAGGAGAACCACCATGGCCCACGCCAACCAATCCAAAGAAGCGACCACTTACTTCAACCTGCACACCGTCGGTATCGGCTACCTCAACCGTGTTCGTGAAGTCCAAGTCCGCCGCGGCCAACCATTCATTGCCTGCGATATCGCAGCCCTGCACGGTGCCACCGATGCGGTGGAGTACACCCGCTTCGACTGCAAAGTCGCTGGGGGTGAAGCTGAACGCTTGATTCGTCTCTATATGGACGCCGTCAACGCCGAGAAAAAGGTCTTGCTGTCGTTCCGTATCGGCGACCTGTGGATCGATCCGTTTCTCTATGAGAAAGGCGAGAAACAAGGCCAACCGGGCGCCAGCCTGAAAGGTCGTTTGCTGTTCATCGACTGGATCAAGATCAACGGCACGTTCGAATACAAAGCACCCGCCAGGCAGGAAGCAACAGCACCTGCTGAGCAAGCGCCAAACAGTGAACCATCCCCACCGTCGGCTGATGCCGAAGTTGAGGATACCGAAAACCCAATAGAGGCTCGGGTGGAACCTGAATCTCCACCCGCTCCGCGCACGGCCCGCCGTGATGCCACCCGTACCGTTCAGTCCGCCTGAACAGTCCACGATGTTCCTCATCAAGGCGCTCCGTCGAGCGCCTTTTCTTCAATCAGCACAGGGGACCATTATGGAATCCTTCTGGCTTTGCGACGACTGCCTGTTCGCTACAGCTTACGAGGACTACAGCACCTTATCGCTGTATTACTCGCAGGATGAGGTCGAACAACGCATCGCCGCGATACATCGTGAGCTAGTTCGGTTGATGCCCATCAGTGCCGACTTCGATCCCGAAGCCGGCTGGGGAATAAGAACCTTTTCTCCATCGCCTTGCGACGGCTGTGGTTCACATCTACACGGTCAACGCCACCGATTCACTCGGCTGTAAACAGCGCGCCATCTGCTAACGCCCAAGACTCCACACCCACCTTGGGGGATACCACTCCCCTCGGGCGTGTACCCCTGATTGTTCCCTTCGGAGGTACCGCCATGAGCACCCAACTTACACTGATTGAGACCTCGGATTTCGAGGCTGATCGCATTGTCCAAGAAAACCAGCTGATCGACGAAGCGCAGCATATTCTGGATCGTCGGCTGTTCGCCCGCGGCCCTATCCTGACGTCGCCTGACACTGTTGCCTCCTACCTAAAACTGCAGCTTGCGCAACAAGAGCATGAAGTCTTCGGTGTGATCTTTCTCGATGCCAGGCACCGGGTGCTGGCATTCGAAGTCCTCTTTCACGGCAGCATTGATGGCGCCAGCGTTTACCCCCGCCAAGTCGTTAAGCGTTCCCTAGCGCATAACGCTGCGGCCGCCATTTTGGTTCACAACCATCCCTCGGGTTGTACAGAACCCAGCCAGGCGGATCGCGTCTTGACCGCACGGCTGAAGGAGGCCTTGGCCTTGATCGAAGTGCGTGTATTGGATCACTTCATCGTGGGTGAAGGTCGTCCTCTCTCCCTTGCCGAATACGGCTGGCTTTAACCCTCACAGGCGCCTTCGGGCGCCTTGTTCATTTTCATTCTGGAGAACCCTCATGAACCCCGCACACCAAGCCCCAGCTCTGCTGATGGCCTCAACCCCATTTGCTCGCGGCTACGACAACCTTCATATCGAACGGCTGCTACTGATCACCTACGAAAACGACTGCCCTCCCTGCGTTCGACCAGTGCACGACTCACAAGCACATCTGCCCGACAATGAGCTGCAACTGTTCACCTGCCTGTTCAATGACGATTTCGCCTTGATCAGCGAAGGCCAATCCATTCCGGATGAATTGGATGAATTAGATGAACGCTGCCAGTCCACCGGGTTGGTGCGCCAAGTGATCTACGCCGTGATGGGCGACATGCTCAACGAGCGGCATCACCTCGGCGATCTGTACTCCCTGGAAGAAGCCCAAGCCATGGTCCATCGCTTGAGCTTCGAAACGGGGCACTACAGTCGAGCCTGGGAGATCAGTACCGCACACCTTCCTGAAGAAGCGATGTTCTATCTGGAAGGATGGGCAAGTAACTCCGCTCCGAGGCAAACCGGCCTTTTGTTCGAGCTTTTCGAGTTGCCGGATTGCTGCGGCATCAGTTGCAAGCTGATTGGCACGCCATGGACGGACGAAAACTTGCTGAACATTGAGGGCAAACGTTATTCAAGCTTGAGACAAGAGCAACTCGACGCAGGCACACCGGAAGTCCTAGTCAACGTACTGTACCTGGCGGCATTGGCGGATGCGAGATTGTTGATCTTCGACCCCGACGCTGCCGTCTTGAATGGGCTCGCTATTTTTGATGAATAGCAACGCGTTCAGCGTTAACACGACCCGCCTTGAATCAACTTTCTCACTGAGTTGCTCCTTCACCTCATGTCAGGTTTTGCACTGAATCTGTCATGAGGTTTTTTCCATGGAGCGTTTTTTCACGCCTGTCTGCCTGCTGGGTTTGTTGAGCGCCTGCACCGCGCAAATCCCCAATACATTGCCAACCCATCCAGAGATCGACAGTGGCTCCAATCGGGCCCAGCTTTCGAGGGACACAGCGGAAGGAAACCATCCGACAGAACTCCGCTATGGCCGCTATACGCTGGTCAGCACCGAGCCCACCACGGAACAACGCTATCTTCTCGCTCAAATCATTGAAGTGAACATCCCGTCCAGCCTAAACCCCTCAGTGCAGGATGCGTTGCAGTACGTATTGCAGCGCTCGGGCTATTCGCTCTGCCCCGTTACTGCGTCGGTGAAGTTGCTGTTTACCCGGCCTCTGCCTGCAGCCCATTACCGGCTTGGTCCAATCCCTTTGCGCCGCGCGCTACAAGTGCTGGCTGGCCCCGCCTGGCAACTCACGACCGATGAAGTCAGCCGTTCGGTCTGCTTCGAACAGCAGAAAACGGATGCCGGTGTCGCGCTGATTACACCCGTCTTGCCCCATCAATCGGAGGCGCGGTCATGAAAGCCTCAACGTTTCAAACCCTCATCATCGGGCTCCTTTGCCTGGCGGTCGCCGGGCTGAGCGGTGGTTTGTATAACCAGTATCAACGCATGGCAAAACTGCAGAGCACGGACACGCAATACCGACAAACTTTGGACACCCTGCAACATGATTCAAGCGCCCTCAAGGATGCACAAGAGAAGCTGCAGTACGCGCTGAAAGACCTGAAGCAGATGGTCGATACTAGTGAGCAACAGGCCAATACCCTCGATCCGATGCTGGATCAGTGGGCGCAAGAAATACAGGAGCTGCGCGATGGTCTGGCAGCCCGCGCCACCGTGGCAGAACTGACAGCGCTGCGCGCACACCTTGAACAGGTCGAGCAGCAGTTCCAGGAGCACAAGACCCAGCCATCACCCCCACCGCCGTCGCCTTCCGCGACTAAACCGAAAAAGACCGCTCGCCCCAAGCCCGTCCCGCTCTCGCCACCGTTCTCGGTGTTGGGGGTCGAATCCCGTGGTGGTGAGCGCTTCTTGGCAGTCGCACCTCATGACAGTCGCTCTCTCATAGATGTTCGGCTGCTGCATAGCGGCGAGCAGCTCGGAGCCTGGTACCTGAAAGTGCTGGAGCCGAACTCAGCCATCTTCGCGGTGGCCGCTCAGCCAGACCAGACCGTGCACCTCCCTTGAGAAGCGATCATGAACAGAGCGCTACTGCCCACCGTCGTCTGTCTCGCTTCGCTACTGGCCATGGACGCTGCGATGGGCAACCCCGTCACGACACAGTCACAGACCCAGGACACGCAGTCTGCTCCGCTGGGGCGCTCTGACTCTGAACAGGCAGCGAGCTGGGGCCTGACGGGGCAGGAGTGGACGCGCTTCGAACAGATCCAATCCGGCCCACGCGGTTTCTGGAGCCCGAACCTCGATCCGTTGACCGCGCTCGGGGTTGAGGCCCAGACCGACCAAGAGCGCCAGCGCTATGCCGAATTACAGGTAGCGCTGGAAGCCAAACGCGCCGAGCGCGAGTTGGCCTACCAAAACGCTTACGCCGCGGCCTGGACCAAGCTGTTTCCCGGGCTGCTACCGATCCAGGGCATGGCATCCCCGCCCCCTATCAGCTCAGCGGCCGCGCCGCGCCAGGCTCTATTTGTGGAGGACCACTGCTCAGCGTGTACCGCCGAAGCCCAGCGTCTGCAAAGCAGCGACACGGCGTTCGATATCTACCTGGTGGGCAGCCAAGGCGAGGATGAACGCGTCCGTAGCTGGGCTCGGCAAGCGGGCATCGATCCCGTCAAGGTTCAACGCCGGCAGATCACCCTGAACCATGACCGTGGTCGCTGGTTCAGCCTGGGTGCCCCGGGGCCAATGCCTGCCACATTTCAACAGGTGAATGGACAATGGCAACGCCTCGACTGAGTGGTCTTGCGCTGGTGCTGACGGTGCTCGCCGTCCAGGCCGACCAACTTCCGCCTCCGGCCTATCAATTGGCGGCGCATGACGCCGACATCCCTTCTATGGTGCTATTCGCAATTGCCCTGCAGGAGAGTGGTATCCACGTCCGTGGTCGATTGCTGCCCTGGCCCTGGACCCTGAACATCGCCGGAATACCCTACCGCTTCGCCACTCGCCAGGCCGCCTGTCACGCCTTACTTCAGGCGCTCGCGCGACATGACGCCAAGCGGGTCGATGTCGGTCTTGGACAAACCAACCTGGGTTACCACGGGCAACGTTATTCCAGCCCCTGCGAAGCCCTTGACCCTTACCGAAATCTCGCCGTGACCGCCGCGCTGTTGCAGGAGCATCACGCCACCACCGGTGATTGGGTATCAGCTGCCGGCCGATATCACCGCCCGGCAGGAGGAACGCCGGCCGCGCGTTACCGCGCCGGCTTTTCCCGGCAACTCGAACGGTTGCTGGTTTCTTTCAAACAGGGCACACCACCATGAAGCGAATCCCCATCGCCTGTTATTTCATCCTGCTTTTGGTATCTTTCGCCCAGCCGGAACTGACCGTAGCCGGGGATCAGCCTAGCGACTTCACCCGACACCATTTTCAAGTTGCCAGGCCGCTAATAAACAACAAGATCCAGCCTGATCGGGCCATGCATGCGGACCTGTCCACGTTTGCCGATGAAGCCTGGATACTGCCCATCCGTAGCCCCCACTTGAGCCCCGGCCAGATCACGTATCGCGCCCTGAACATGCCGGGCTTGCGGCCATTTTTTCTGGTCGGTGACGATCCCCTGTCGCTGACTTGGCTGCGTCAGCGCGCTGCTGAACTGCAGGAAATGGGCGCGGCTGGCCTCGCCGTCGAAGTAGCCGACACTGAAGCCCTGGCCCGAATTCGCGCAGCCGCTCCAGACATCACCATCCTGCCGGTCAACGGCAACGACATCGCCACCCGCCTGCAGATTTTGCACTACCCCGTCTTGATCACCGCCACCTCATTGGGACAGTGAGTCAGGTCATGGCCGAGCATGCGATGGAGTCCAAGCTCCGGCCAGCGGTCGAGTTGTACACCGTAACAATCTGCATCGCCGCCGCGGTGTTGTGCGTGTACTCGCCCTGGGCCGTGGCCCTGTCACCCGAGATCGGGCAGGTTGCGGCGCTGGCCTATACCCTGTTCGGCCTGATCCGCCTGCGACAAGCCTGGGAGGTGTTGCGCTATCGGCGCAATATCCGCCGGCTGCCCCGCTACGAGCTGACCAGCCGGCAGATTCCGGTCAGTCGTAAGCGTTTGTTCATGGGTCGCGGCTTTCGCTGGACCCGCCTGCACACCCAGCGCTTGGTCGAGGCCCAGGATCCGGCGGTCGCCCATTATGTCGACCAACCGACCCACTACCGGCTGGCCCGTGAACTCGAACGGCGCCTGGAGCATGCACCGTTTCCGCTCTCGATACTGGCCCGTGTCACCGCCTGGGACAGTGCCTTCAATCCGTTGCGCCCTTTACCCCCAGTCGGTGGCTCGCCTCTGTTGCATGGGGTCGAGCCCAACGAAACGGAAGTCAGTCTGCCGCTGGGCGAACGGGTCGGACACACCCTGGTGCTGGGCACTACCCGTGTCGGCAAGACGCGACTCGCCGAGGTGTACATCACCCAGGACATTCACCGCGTCGAACATGAGGTGGTCATCGTCTTCGATCCGAAGGGCGATGCCGACCTGCTCAAACGCATGTACGTCGAAGCCAAACGGGCCGGTCGGGAAAAGGAATTCTATGTTTTCCATCTAGGCTGGCCAGAGATCTCCGCGCGTTACAACGCGGTGGGACGTTTCGGGCGCATCTCGGAGGTAGCATCGCGCATCGCTGGGCAACTCAGTGGCGAAGGCAACTCCGCAGCCTTTCGCGAGTTCGCCTGGCGCTTTGTCAACATCATTGCCCGGGCTTTGATCGAGTTGGGCCGGCGCCCAGACTACCTGCAGATCCAGCGACATGTGGTCAATATAGACGCGCTGTTCATCGAATACGCTCAGCAGTTTTTCGCCAAGACCGATCCGAAAGCCTGGGAAGTGATCGTCCAACTGGAAGGCAAACTCACTGAGAAGAACATTCCCCGGCATATGGTGGGACGCGAAAAGCGTGTGGTGGCCATCGAACAGTACCTGGCGGTGAAACGGGTATTCGATCCGGTGCTGGATGGACTGCGCTCGGCAGTACGTTACGACCGCACCTACTTCGACAAAATCGTTGCTTCGCTGCTGCCGCTGCTGGAGAAACTCACCACCGGCAAGACCGCCCAACTGCTGGCCCCCAACTACACCGACCTAGATGACCCGCGACCAATCTTCGACTGGATGCAGATCATTCGCAAACGCGGCATCGTTTACGTCGGCCTGGATGCGCTGACCGACGCCGAAGTCGCAGCCGCTGTGGGCAACTCCATGTTCGCTGATTTGGTCTCGGTCGCGGGCCACATCTACAAACATGGCATTGACCACGGCCTGCCCCCATCAGGCAGCAGCAGTGACAAGCTGCCGATAAACCTGCACGCTGATGAGTTCAACGAATTGATGGGCGATGAGTTCATCCCCCTGATCAACAAGGGTGGCGGCGCCGGTATCCAGGTAACCGCCTACACCCAGACCCTCAGCGATATCGAAGCACGTATCGGCAACCGCGCCAAAGCTGGCCAGGTGATTGGCAACTTCAACACCCTGCAGATGCTCCGCGTGCGCGAAACCGCCACCGCTGAACTGCTCACCCAGCAGTTACCCAAGGTTAACGTGCTGACCAAGACCCTGATGTCGGGTGCGACGGACACATCCGATCCGGACGCCAACACGGACTTCACCTCGTCCTCCCAGGACCGTGTCAGCAGCACCAGTGTGCCGCTGATCGAGCCTGCTCATATCGTCAGTTTGCCCAAGGGGCAAATGTTCTCCTTCCAGGCCGGTGGGCAGCTCTGGAAAGTCCGCATGCCGTTGCCAAAACCCTCCAACGTCGACGCCATGCCCAAGGACCTACAGGAACTCACTCAACGGATGCGGGCGGCCTATAACGCGCAGGCGGGGCAATGGTGGAGCGCAAGCGGTGGCGGCCCAACTACCAACTTCGATCTGGATCAGGTGGGGTAGCCCTACCCCACAACAGGTTTCGATTCAGCAGAAAACGATCCAGGAGACGTATTGCCCACATCAACTCTGCAGCGCGCAATGGGGTGAACTATGGCGACTTCCACCCAGAACACGCCGCCACAACCGATCCAGCGTCCGGGATTGATCATCTCGACGATCAGCCTAGTCCTGCGCATCATCGGTTTGCTGATTGCCTCGTTGCTGTTCTCGATCCTCATCGAGTTCGCCGGGCTGCTACTGTTCTGGGGTGATCAGGGCTGGCGGCATAGTCAGGCTATGCTAACCAGTGAGTTGGGCTGGCTCAGCGAGCACTTCAAAGCTTCACTTCTCATCCAACAGCCTGGGAAAACAATTGTCCAGTGGCTGGAGCTCCTCAATCAGTGGCTGCTGGTCAAGACTGGCTTTGAGGATTTTGCCCGGCAGGCGCGGGTTTCGGGCCAGGGCAATGGCTTCTGGAGCTGGGCGAATCAGCTCTACGTGAGCATTGAGGATTTCGTACTGGCGGCGGTGTATGTGACCTTTACCTTCGTAGTGCGCCTAACCATCTTGGCTCTGGCCACACCGCTATTTTTGTTGGCCTCGTTCACCGGTTTTGTCGATGGTTTGATGCGCCGCGACCTGCGCAAGTTTGGAGCCGGGCGAGAAAGCAGTTTTGTCTATCACCGAGCTAAACGAGCAGTGATACCCCTGCTGCTCGTACCCTGGATCATGTATCTGTCCCTGCCCTTTTCGCTCAATCCTATGGCCGTCTTTTTGCCTTGCGCGATGATGCTCGGAATAACGACAGCCATCACCGCGGCGACGTTTAAAAAATACATTTAATAAAATGTAACGCTGACGTGTTAAACCATTCCGGTGAATTTAGCCAAAATCGCGACGACATAACCGCCAATAATAGACAAACCAACAATACCCAACGGCCGCTGCCACCAATCACCGCTAGGGGACGGCGGCATAGACTGCTGATAAAAATTGATCTGCCCGATCTGATTTGCGTTGACTTGGGTGGCTGCTCCATTTTGCATCGAGTTGCGCCACTGAGCTTCCTCAAGACGTTCGAATTGAACCTGAACACGCCTCTTGAGTTGGCTAGCGGAAAGGAGAATTTGCTTTCCAATAATCATCACACCCAGCAAACCGAAAAACAGCAAATTTCCATAGCTGAGCGGGTTTTCCTGGCTGAGGGTAGGCGCGTGCTCCCATACAAAACCGATGTAGGGTGATGTGACCTGGTAAACATCGGCTACTAAATTTTGCACAACCCCTCCCAAATGCCCAAAAAATTTTGTGCTCGCGAGAGTCTCTGCTTGATGGTGCAGAAAAATCAACGATGAAACCAAATAAAATAGCCCCCCGAAGACCATCAAGGAGAAGCCCACGGCCTGTCGAATACGGTACCGCCGAATTGCTTGTTGGATGTTCACTCTCTGCTATCACTCTTCGTTAACTGATTTCGTCCGCGCTTATCTGCGCCCCGCTAACAATGCTGTTAGCGGAATCAAAAGTTAACGGCTACTAATCGTTTTTCATGAGTAACCAATGCTGTACTTGCGGTCCAATCGTGTCATTTTTCCGCGTTTCGTAGCTCTCGATACGGTGTTCGAACTCGCTCCACGATCAGAGACTGTATCGAAATAAAATGACGCAGCGTGTTTCGTGTTTCTTACTGCTGAGTCCTGGACGTTAGTTGAATGCTGGCCCCATCTCCAAATGGGCTATCCACATGCCGACTACATTTTTCCGAATCTGCCTACTGCTCATATTGATGACGTTCCATAGCGGCGGCTATGCCGCATCTGCTCATGAGCGCGAGCAGCTCAGCCTAGTTCAGCAGCAGGTCGACACTATTGAGCGCCTTGCGGCGCAAGCTAAGGTAGCCAGGACCTCCGAACCAAACGAACGCTATCGCTTCGACTATCCCCGCCTGTCTCAGGACATCCAACGCATTCGCCAAGGAATGCAGAACTATCTGTCGCCCTCCCGTGCTCAACCTCACGACGCTGGTGAGCTGGTCGGCGATTACCGCCTCGACATCCCGTCCGTGGAACCGTCGCCATGAGCATGACCGACGCTCAGACCGCAGCGTTCCAAAACGCCTCCGGTTTCTCGGCACAGAGCAGTTCGACACTCTGGTTGTCCCTGGTTCTCGTCCTGGCTTTGCTCTGGTGCACCTGGGTGATGTGGACGGCTTACCGGGGCTGGGCCACCGGCAGTGTGCGCTTCGGCGCGTTTGGCGGCAGCGCCGCACGTGTTTTGCTCGCCCTACTAGTCCTGATGTTCTTCACGCTGTCCTAATCCAGGAGATCACTGCCATGCTCAAGTGCTTTACCCCTCTAAAAAACAACCTGCGTGATCGTGCCAGCCAGCGCTTGATCGGCCTGCTGTTGGTGCTCGGCCCAAGCCTGGCTTTTGCCGAGCTTCCCACCATGGAGGCTCCTTCGCGTGGTGAAGGTTCCGGGTTGATCGAGACGATCAAAAACTACGCCTATGACGGCGGCATCCTGCTCGGTTTGTTGATCGCCCTGCTCGCTTTTCTCGGGGTGGCTTGGCATTCCCTAACTGTCTATGCCGACGTGCAGAACCAGCGCAAGACCTGGAAGGACCTCGGCGCGGTGGTCGGCATCGGCGCCCTGTTGGTGGTGATCATCATCTGGTTCCTGACCAAGGCCGCCGCGATTCTGTGAGGTCGACATGAACGACACTATCGAACGCCTTGCCGACGGCACCTTGGTCTTTCTGCCGGAGCGACTCAACCGCGATCCTGCCGTACTGCGCGGTTTGACCAATGATGAGATGTGGGTAGCTCTCGGCACTGGCGCCGCCATTGGCCTGCTGCTGGGCGTTCCTCTAGGGATCGTCACCTCGTCTATTGCCGTTGCGCCGACCAGCATGATCGCAAGCATGGCGCTGGTGTTATTTGCCGGTGGTACGCTTTTGCGTCGGGCCAAACGGGCTCGCCCCGAGACCTGGTTGTACCGCAAGCTCGAATGGATACTCGCCAGCCGTTGGCGCCTGGGGCGCGGAAGTTTGATTCTCCACTCCGGCGCCTGGACGATTCGCCGTTCGCGTCGACTGCGCCCTGCCCTGTTCCGGTGGCAACCATGAATCGTTTTCGGAACAAGGTGGATGCCCAACACGCCCACATCTTCAGCCTGCGTCTGGCGGTAGTGATTCTGGCCCTGGTCTGTGCCGGACTTTGGTATGGCTGGCGCTCGGCACCGACCGATCTGACGGTGCATGTCCCCCCGGATCTGCGCTCGGGCAGCACTCGCAAGTGGTGGGATGTCCCCCCAGAGAATGTCTATGCCTTTGCCCTGTACATCTTTGGCCAACTCAACCGCTGGCCTTCGGATGGCGAGCAGGATTATCGCCGCGCCATCTATGGCTTGCAGTCCTACCTGACACCCGCCTGCAAGGCCTTCCTCGACGGTGATTATGAGTACCGCAAGGCCGCCGGCGAGCTGCGCCAGCGGGTGCGTGGCGTCTACGAAATTCTGGGCCGAGGCTACAGCGAAGATCCGGAACTCAGGGTCAAGCAACTCGACCGCGACAGCTGGCTGGTCAAGCTCGATCTCAATGCCGATGAATATTACGCCGCCGAACCGGTGAAACGGGTGGTGGTGCGGTATCCATTGCGCGTGGTGCGTTTTGATCTGGACCCCGAACGCAATAAGTGGGGGCTGGCACTGGATTGTTATCAGGGCACTCCGCAAAAAATCTCCCTGCCTGGAGGTGAGCCATGAAGCGGATTTCTACCCTGGGACTCACCGTTGCACTGATGCTATGGGGAGCTGTAGCGCAGGCCGTCGAGCTGATGCACTGGGAACGCCTCCCCCTCGCGGTCCCGCTGGTGATCAATCAGGAACGAGTGGTCTTTATCGATGAGGCTGTTCGCGTCGGTGTGCCCTCAACCCTGACCGGCAAGCTGCGTGTGCAATCAACCGGCGGCACGCTGTACCTGCGAGCGTCGGAAGCCATTGCACCGACCCGACTGCAGCTGCAATCGGTCACGACGGGCGAGATCATCCTCCTGGATATCGCGGCCACTCCCGGCGATCAACCGCTGGAGCCCGTACGTATTCTCAAGAATGCTCAGGGGCAAGCTACCGAGGCTGAATCTAGCACCGTCCCTGTTCCAGAACGCACACCGATCCCGGTCGCTTTGACGCGCTACGCCGCGCAAAGCCTGTACGCGCCGCTGCGCACCGTGGAGTCCCTGCCCGGTGTACGCCGCGTCCCGCTCAAGCTGCGTACCGAACTGCCGACCCTGCTGCCGACCGAAAACGTGTCCAGCACACCCATCGCCGTCTGGCGACTCGGTGATTACTGGGTGACGGCGGTGAAATTGCGCAATCGTGGTTCAGAGACGGTGCAACTCGATCCACGTCGACTTCAGGCCAAGCTGTTCGCCGCGGCCTTCCAGCATGCTTTCCTCGGGCCTGTCGGCAGCGCTGAAGACACCACGATCGCCTACCTTGTCACCCGCGGTGCCGGCCTCGAGCAAGCCGTGCTGCTACCGCCCGTTGCGCGAGGTGCTGACGATGAAAGCTAACGCCTTGCTCAAATGGCTGGTACCGGCTGCGCTGCTGGGCGTGGTACTGATCATCCTGAAAACCTGGGTCCCGGGTGGCAGCACACCTTCTCCAGAGCACCCAGTTGATCAGGGCAATATTCAATTATCCGCCGAGCAAGCCAAGTCGCTCGGCATTGCGGGCGATACCCCACGCGACACGGTCGCCACCCTGGTCGGCCAGGTGAAGGCCATGCGCAGCGACATGCTCGGTTTGAAGAAACACAATGACTCACTGCAGACGGAAAACAACCGCCTACGCGAGCGGGAAAACAGTGTCGATTCGCGTATCCAGACCGCGCTTGGCAGTGTGACCCAGCAGGTCGACGAAGGCCGCCGCCAAGCCAACGAGGCCCGACTCAAAGCGGAACAAGACAGTCGTCAGGCTCGCGGCCTGCTCACGCAATTGCAGGATCAGTTGTCGGGGCTGACCGGCAAAGGCAAGGATATGCCAATCGGATTGGGGCTCGAGCCTGGCGACGGTGCTCAGTTTGACGGACAGCATCCTGCCAATGATGCGCTGCAGTGGATTGAACCCTCGGATGCTTCGGGCACCGACACCCGAGGCAAAACCAAGACCTCCTCCCTCGCATTGAGTCTGCCTACCGCCTTCAACTCACTGGAAGGCTTGAAAGACAATCCTATTGATCGCAGCCAGAAACAGCTACGTGCAGTCACCAAGGGTGAGCGTGACCTGACGCGATCCGTTGACCGAACCGAAGGGGCGAAGCCGGTCTACACCATCCCCGAAAACGCGACATTGATGGGCTCAGTCGCCATGACCGCGCTGATCGGCCGCGTCCCGGTGGACGGCACTGTGAATGATCCCTATCCCTTCAAAGTGCTGGTCGGCCCTGAGAACCTGACCGCCAACGGCATCGACCTGCCAGACGTCGCGGGTGCCGTAATGAGCGGCACCGCGTCCGGTGACTGGACCCTGTCTTGCGTACGTGGACAGGTCGAGTCAATCACCTTTGTGTTTACCGATGGCACCATCCGCACGGTACCTCAGCCGAAAGCAGTAGCCAGCCGCACTGCCTCCACCACCCAGAGCTCAAACACCGACAAGATCCGCGGCGGACTCGGTTACCTGTCCGATCCGTATGGCATTCCTTGCATCGCTGGCGAGCGCCGCTCGAACGCTCAGCAATACCTCGGCAGCCAGAGCCTGATCACTGCCGCCGGCGCCGGTGTCGCCGCCCTGCTCGGGGATGAGCGGAACAACAGCAGCGTAATCAGTTCAGGCGGCAGTACCCTCGGGGTCACCAGTAGCAGTGGCAACAGCGCGCTGAATTCAATTCTCAGCGGCGGGGTCAGCGACATCCGCGAGTGGGTCAACAAGCTGTATGGCGAAGCCTTTGCTGCCGTGTACGTGCCACCGGCAGCACAAGTCGCGCTGCACCTCGACCATGAGATCACCATCGACTACGAGCCCAAGGGCCGGAGCGTTCGCCATGAAAAAGACCATGCCTCCCTGCCTGACCTGGATTAGCGTGTTCTGCTGGGTCCTGGCGGGGTGCTCCACCGACAAGGAGACGCTTCTGCCCCATGGAGAGCAAACCATGCTGGACATCTGGAACGGCGCCGGTTCGCAAGGCACTCAGCAGCAACTGCTGGATGCTCGGCAGCAGTTACGCCGCCCGTTGGCTCAAGCAGATTTCTCCTTTTCTCTCCAGGAACCGTACACTCGCACAGCGGCGAACGAGATCCGCAACCTGTTCCCTCGCTTGCCCAATCCCGATCTGGTGCTATACGTGTATCCGCATCTGAGTGGTACCGAGCAGGCACCGATCCCAGGTTACTCGACCGTCTTTCCGTTCTACCAACGTGTGCAGTACGCATTACCTGGTGAACGTCAGGAAGACCTGTAGTGCGTAGCGGCGATTCGGGCAATCGCACTCCCACGTGGAAAGGCTGGCGCAATCCATTGCGCCCTCGCGCGACCTTGGCCGATGAGGCCGCACTCTATGCGCACAACCCCAGCTTCACCGATTACCTGCCTTGGGTCGAATACCTCGACACTCAGCAGTGTTTTCTACTGGATGACAATCGCTCGGTGGGTGCGGTGTTCGAGTTGCTGCCCATCGGCACCGAAGGGCGCGAACCCGATTGGCTGATGGCGGTCCGCGACGCCCTCGAAGACGCCCTGCAAGATAGCTTTGACGAGCTGGATCAAGCGCCTTGGGTGGCGCAGTTTTTCTGTCAAGACGACAACGACTTCACACCCTACCTGACCCAGCTCACCGATTATATTCAGAACAGCGCGCGAGGTACGGTCTTCACCGAGGCGTATTTGCAGCTCAGCCGCCGTCATCTGAAGGCCATCGCCAAGCCCGGTGGTCTGTTTGAGGATCAGGTGGTGACGCGCCTGCCCTGGCGCGGCAATAACCGACGGGTGCGTCTGGTGGTCTATCGCTGGCTTGAATCTGACGCTGAGGAGACGGGACTCACCCCGGTGCAATCCCTGCAACAGGCTTGCGAACGTATCCGTGCTTCGTTGCAGGCGTGCGGGGTGCACTCAACGCGAGTCGATGGCCGAGGTCTGTATGCCTGGTTATTGCCCTGGTTCAATCCGGCCCCCAGGCTCACTGATGAAGCGCCCGAAAATTTCTACCGCCGCGTGGCCTATCCGGAGTCGGGTGACGGTGAGTCGCTGGATCTGCCCTTCGATCATGACTTTGCCGAGCGGCTGTTCTTCAACGAACCGCGTTCGGATGTGCAGCACGGACTCTGGTTTTTCGACGATCAACCCCACCGGGTGATAGTGGTGGACAAACTGCGGCGGGCACCATCGATTGGTCAACTCACCGGCGAAACCCGCAAGGGTGACGCGGTGAATGCGCTGTTCGACCAGTTACCCGAAGGTACGGTGACGAGTCTGACCTTAATGGTCAAACCACAGGATGTACTCGAGGATCAGTTGAACCGCCTAGCTCGCAAAGCCATCGGTGAAAACCTGGCCTCGACCCAGACTCGTCAGGATGTCGAAGAGGCTCGCGCGATCATCGGCCGCCAGCACAAGCTGTACCGAGGAACCCTGGCGTTCTACGTACGCGGTCACGATGAACAGCAATTGCACCAGCGCTCGGTCAGCCTGGCCAACGCGCTGTTGGGCGCGGGGCTGCAACCGGTAAGTGAAGGCGATGAGGTCGCCGCCTGCAACAGCTACCTGCGTTGGTTACCGATGGCTTACAACCCGGCCCGCGACACGCGTAACTGGTACACCCGCCTGATGTTCGCCCAGCACCTAGCGAACCTGGTTCCGGTCTGGGGCCGCAGCACCGGCACCGGCCACCCGGGCATCACCCTGTTCAACCGCGGCGGCTCGCCATTGAGCTTCGACCCATTGTCACGCCTGGATCGGGCCATGAACGGTCATCTGCTGTTGTTCGGCCCCACCGGTGCCGGGAAGTCGGCGACCTTGGTCACCCTACTGATGCAGGTCATGGCCGTGTACCGCCCTCGCCTGTTTATCGTAGAGGCCGGCAACTCATTCGGCTTGCAGGGAGACTACTTCGCGACACAGGGCCTGTCGGTCAACAAGGTCCAATTGAAACCTGGCGCCTCGGTCTGTCTCGCCCCGTTCGCCGATGCTTGGCGCCTGGTCGAGCAGCCGGATCAGGTGGCGAGTCTGTCGATCGATGAGCTGGACGATGAGGTGGTAACCAGTCACGAAGACCAGCGCGATGTTCTCGGCGAACTGGAAATCACTGCCCGCCTGATGATCACCGGCGGCGAGGCCAAAGAAGAGGCGCGCATGAGTCGAGCCGATCGCAGCTTGATCCGCGAGTGCATTCTCGATGCGGCGCAGACCTGCGTCGCGGCGGGTCGCCAGGTACTGACCCGCGACGTACGCGACGCCTTGCTGGGCATCGCCGCCGACCCGCACTTGCCGGAGAAACGTCGCGAGCGTGCCCAGGAAATGGGCGAGTCCATCGACCTATTTTGCCAGGGTTTCGAGGGTGAACTGTTCGATCGCGAAGGCACGCCTTGGCCCGAGAGCGATGTGACCATTGTCGACCTTGCCACTTACGCGCGCGAAGGCTACGAGGCACAGATGTCCATCAGCTACATCAGCTTGATGAACACCGTGAACAACCTCGCCGAGCGCGACCAGTACCTGGGCCGACCGATCATCATGGTCACCGACGAGGGTCATATCATCACCAAGAACCCGTTGCTGGCGCCGTTCGTGGTCAAGGGGACGAAGATGTGGCGCAAGCTCGGCGCTTGGTTCTGGCTGGCGACGCAGAACCTTGCTGATTTTCCCACGGCTGCGCAGACCATGCTCAACATGATCGAATGGTGGATTTGTTTGAATATGCCGCCCGCGGAAATCGAAGAAATCGCACGGTTCAAGAAGCTTTCACCTGCGCAGAAAGCCCTGTTGCTCTCCGCCAGCAAAGAGCCGGGGAAATACACCGAGGGAGTGGTGCTGTCGAAAAAGCTCGAGACGCTGTTTCGAGCCGTGCCACCCAGTCTTTACCTCGCTTTGGCCATGACAGAGCCCGAGGAAAAAGCCGAACGCTGGACACTGATGCAGGAGAATGGCTGTTCGGAGTTGGAAGCGGCTTACCGGGTAGCTGAACGGATCGATAGCGCACGAGGAATAGAGCCCATATAAGGGAGGTGTGGCGCTCCCAGCTTGGCCAATCCGGCAGCTAGCCGTTGGACACCTTTTCAACGTAGGCATCCATGAACCAGTCAGGGACCTCATCAACCTTGAACTCAAGGTCCGTCCCATCCGTAACTTCGGCCAGCAGCACCAGATCGGCACCGGAGTTATCGAAGATGTAGGCCCGGTCCGAAGCAGCAATAGCCACAGGCAGCAGGCTCAGGCAACGGCCGTAGCGCTGTACAATTTTTTCTGTGGGAACTGGGTGCCCACCTGCCGCGACACGGTTCCTGACCCTGTTGATATTGATGTCAGGGTCTTCAGTTGCCACAAAGTACAGGTAGGTTCGGTATCCAGACTCTCTTGCCTTGAGCATAAAAGCGATTTTGTCGTCGCTAGACATCACCGTTTCGAAGGTGAAAGACAGCTGGTCTTCGAGGAGCTTGTTCCGGATGAAGTCAGAGAGCACGGAGGCAAAATAGGAGTTCATCGCGACCGTCTGGAAATTCAGGCCGTTGCTGCTAAAGCCTATGTTGGTCGCCTCCTCATCGAGCCGGGCAGACCTGACCAGCCGATGCTCCCTAATGAAACCGAGGACCTCATCACCCTCAACTTCCAGTTGAAAATCACTGAACTCCAGACGACCGCTGTCTTTGGCAGCCTTCTCGATTTCATCCGGGTTAATGTAGATACCGATCAGGTGGGAAGGGATGGCACTCTTCATCGTGCTCTTGCCGGAGCCGTTGGGTCCAGCAAAGACCCTCAACCGAGGGACAGTCATGAGCAACGGCGCACCTTAATGACGCCACCCAGAGTCACTTTGTGCTTGGGCTTGGCCACCCGAATGACTTTGTGCTTACCGTCAGCAGTCGTTTCAACAAGCATGCCGTTCATGACTTCCATCACACTGCGGCCGGCAGCCAGGGCGTTGATATAGGCGGTATTGATGGCGCCTTCAGCCATGACCGGGATCTTATCCTCCAGTCGGCTCACCAGATCGTCACTCAACACTCGTTTGGCTTTCATATCGCGCTCCACGTTCTCAGAGCGTGCAGAATCTGCACTTAATCAGAATCTTAGCTACGTAAACCTGTTTGTAACAGGGCGAAAGCTACTTCTGTCAGCCTTCATTCTAGAGGAATGGCGTCTGGAACCATACCTTTCAAGAGATTTTCACGTTCGATGCATGACCGGTGGCATTTGAAGCAAGTGCCGCCCTTGGTGCAGCGCCCAAATAAGGGAAGCACAATCCCCCACCGAGTTGTTCAGCCGGTGGAAAAAACGCGCCAGCGAAGCGGCAATCGTTCTTAAACTGCATGGTCTGTGTCGATGCAGCCAGGTTGAGTGCAAACGGGCGATCAAGACGATGCAATCGCCCATAAGCAACAGGGTTACTGTGACACGCTCCGAAGCCGTTGCTGAATTCTCAACAGAAAACCGGCTTCGAAGGCATCTTGGCAGTCACCGACAGGAAAGGTCTTGCGCGTTTGCGCCAGTTCCCACCACAAAGGAATATCGGTCGTTGCCTCAAGCCAAGCCTGGGCACATTGCACACCACGCTCGATCATCGGCGAAAATTCGCTGCCCCAAGGTGTCAGAAGACTTGGGCAACCATCCGCCGCAGGAATTGAAATGTAGTTTTGGTCCATACACACCCTAAATTTCTGATTTATTGTTAGATGCTGGGCGCAGCTTCGAAAAGCGTAACGACACCAAATGAACGCTCGATACCAGGCATGAACACCAAATGGCCTAGTTGAATGCCAATGTAGACTATATCCCGTGGATTGAGAGTCCCTCAAGGCGCAATTTGCGCGCATGACTCAAGACTACGAACAACTTCGTCTGCAACTGGCGGAGAACATCCGCTGGATGCGGCGCGTAAAGAACCTTACCCAGGAGCAGCTGGCGCTCATGGCCGAGGTGGATCGCACCTACGTCAGCCAAATCGAACGATGCGCGGGCAACCCCTCGCTGTTGGTCCTGTGCAAACTCGCCAATATTTTCGAAATCACCACAGATCAACTACTTGTAGACGCCGATACCCTGCGCAGCTCCCTTCACGTCAAATAATAGACCCACGCCTCACAAATCCGATAGATCCGCCTTCATAATTCCCACTGACAGTCTTCAGTCCCTAACCGAACCTGCCCAGGCCATACACCGAGAGCCTGGATAATGCCTGTTGCCTGCTCGTCACTTCCGCCCACAAAACTAAGGCCCTTGGCGCTAAGCATTCTGCTGGCGTGCGGCCCAAGCATGGCGCTGGACACCGTCAGCATCACCTCCTCCGTGCTTTCGCCAAACTGTCTCGAATACAGGGTCGTCGGCATTTGTTTCTGGCTACTCTGCACGCCCTTCGGCTGCACAGTCAAAACCTCGACCAAGGTTCGTCATTTCATTCCTGAACTGGTCGTCTCGAGCTACGCCACCACCGGCAATAACCCCTGGACCGAGATGACCACCCTCTCCGCTCCCATCAGCGGTGCAGAAGGTGGCGGCAACCTGATCACGCCGAACGCCCGCCGCGACAACCTGCCTCGATTCAAGAACGTTGATGGCATCGGCCACCCCGGTGGCTGGGTCGCAACGCAATTGGCTTCGCAATCCGGCTATGCCTGCGCCAGCGGTGCAACTGCATTAATGCCTTACTACCTGAGTACCCTGGACTCACTGGCCTGGCGCCATGGCATCCCAGAAAGTTTCTACCCCGAATCGCTCATGCCGGGGATCCGTGAAATTGGTCGTCAGGTCTCGGGAAACATGTGGGGCAACGTTTATCCCCGGCAGGGCTTTCTGGTACAGCCCGACGATTTCAAGGCGGCCGCAGTCATGGCGCAACGCGCCGGCGATGTGATTACCCACAACTGGCAGCCGCATGTGTACTTACCACTCACGCCCGCCAAACGCGACGGCTACTGGCCGCCTGGCCCGATCGTTGAAAACGACGCTTCGACCCACAAATGGCAATTGCTCTACCCCCAGGTGCAGCCCACGTGCGCCATCTTCCCCAGCGATCCGGTACAGAGCGCGGATGGCGGCTACGCCTGGTCGCTGTGGCGTCCCTATAGCTGCTGCAAACGTGAGGGACAGACCTTCCTGTTCAGCATCGACTTCGAAGGAGGTGCTTCATGAGTCGGCTTCTCGCGCGGCCCTGGTTGGGCACGATGAGTCTGTTGCTCTGTGGACTGCTCGCCATTGCCACACATGCCTACGCCGCCGAGGGCGATTACCGTCTGGGTACTCAAGGTGAAGTACTCGACGACCGAGTGATGTACACCATTGGTGGCGGCTCGGCAGTCGGCTCACCGAGCTCGCTCTACCGACCCAGTGGTCTCGGTGTCGGCGGGTCATGGCGGGCGAACATGATGTGCGGAAACATGAGCCTCACCAACACCCTGCAAAACCAGCTGAACGGCGTCACCGAAGGTTTCCAGCAGATCATGGGCAGCATCGTGCAGAACGCGACCCAAGCCGTGATGTCGCTGCCGGCGTTGATCATCCAACGCGCCAACCCCGGCCTCTATGAGTTGTTGAGCAACGGGGTGATGCAGGGGCGTATCGACTTCGACCGCTCGAAGCTGACCTGCCAGGCCATGGCCGAGAAGATGGCGGACAAGGTCGGTCAAGCCGGCTGGGGCGCGCTGGCCAAGAACCAGGAGATGCAGGGCAATCTGGAGCAAACCGGCGGTGATGCGGTGGCCGCGGTGAAAAACACCGAGGCCCATAACGGCAACAAGGGGGTGTCCTGGGTCGGCGGCTCGAAGGCTGGCGGTGATGGGCAGACGCCCATTCGGGTGACCGCCGACGTAGTGCGCGCGGGCTACAACCTGCTGCATAACCGGTCGATGGATGACAATGCCTCGATTAGTAATAGCGATTGCCTGGGTGGGGCCATTTGCCAGACCTGGGCTTCGCCCCAGGAGGAATCCGAATGGGCCGTTCGCGTGCTGGGCGAAACTGAAGTCACGACCTGCGATACCTGCGAAACCCTGCGTGCGACCGCTGGCAGCGGACTGACGCCGCTGATCCAGGAGGCCTACAGCGAACGCCTCAAGGCCCTGCAAGGGCTGCTGTCTGGCTCACTGCCGCCTACCCCTGACAATCTGGCTAAAGCCTCCAGCCCAATGCTGCCGGTAACCCGTGGCGTGGTCGAAGCCCTGCGCGACGATCCCGACCAGGATCTGTTGGCACGGCGCCTGGCCAGTGAGACGGCCTTGTCCAGTGTGCTCGACAAAGCGTTGCTGCTACTGCGCACCCTGTTGGCGGGCAGTCACGAACCGAACATCGCCTCCGCCGAGCCGGCCCAAACCGCCTTGACGAAAAACATCGACGCTCTGGAGCGCGAAATCCGCCTGCTGCAGACCGAACTGCAGGTCCGGCAGATGCTGGCCACCAATACCGCCAGCCTAGTGCTCGATCGGCATGCCGGCGGTGCTGATGCTTCGCGCACCGTCGAGCAAGGCGACCCTGAGCCGGGCCGACTCAATGACGCTGACGCCAGGCGCAAGTGAGCCATGAAACGCTCACCGCTATTCACTTTGCTTTCGAGTCTGGGGATTGCCGCAGTGATGATCCTGACCGCCGCACTGGTCGCATGGATCGGCCACGCTGCGCTGGGCAGCTTCGAGGTCTGGCAGCAGGCATTCGAATCCGTAAGGCCCTATCTGCAGTGGTGGCGTGCCCTGCTCTACGGCGCCCTCTTCGCGCTGTGGGTGGATCTGCTTCGGCGCTACCGACATCGACCACAGGATCGACTGCGCGTGAAACGCATCGGGGCATTAGGGCTCGTGCTCTTTACCTTCGTCGAACTCACCCGACTGTGAGGTCACCACCATGCTCATGAGCACCAACAGCTACTTGGAGTTTTACCTCTCCCTGCTGGCCTGGATCATCAACAACGGACTCTGGAGCGTCCTGTCCGACACCGGACTGTTCGCCGCGCCCTTTGGCGCGATCATCCTCCAGGAATGGCTGTCAGCCCGTCAGCAAGGCGCGGATGAGGGAAACAAGGGATTGCTCTCGGTGCCACGGATCGAGAACCGGTTGTGGCTGGCCTACATCGTCGTATTGTTCGGCTGCGCGCCGGTCTTTCCGTTGAGCCTCTCGTCAATGACGTTCGATGATGCGGCAAGTCAGCGCTGCGGCGTAAATGTGGCCAAGCCAGCGGAAACCGCCTGGGGGACAACCTTCAATACCATCGGCGAACGCTCCGCCAACGTACCGATCTGGTGGTTTCTAGTGCATGCCTTGAGCAAAGGAGTAACCGCCGCAGCCACCGCCTCCATTCCCTGCGCACCGGATATTCGGCAGATGCGCATGGAGATCGACAGCTCGCGTATCAACAGCCAGGTACTGCTGCAGGAAGTCGCCGACTTCACCCGCGACTGTTATGGCTATTCCCGTTCTCGGTTGTTTACCAATCGCCCGCAACTGGACAAGGCACAAAGTCACGACGCGTCCTGGATCGGCTCAAGCTATCTTCTCGACACGCCCGGCTACTACGACACGGATCGTTCACGCACACCGCGAATCAGTTGGCCGTATGACGAAAGCCGCGATGTTTCCTTGCCGCGGCTGGAGAGTGCCGCGGGCTACCCCACTTGCAAGCAGTGGTGGAGCGACAGCGGTGTTGGCTTGCGCGAGCAGTTGATCCAGCAGGTTGATCCCTCTCTGCTGACTCAGCTGAAAAATTGGCTGACTGGCCGCTCGAGCAACGACATCGAGGATGCCACCCTGCGCGAACTGGTCAGTCCGCGCCAGCAATCGATGTCCATGTCGCCCGGACAGGTGTACCAGGACTATGGTTCCAGCGCTCGTGGCGGCTCGATCAATCAGGGGCTCAATAACCTAGCCACCAATACCGGGCTGGCCCTCGGTTCCTTCAGCAACTTCCCGGCAATGAATGCACTACGCGCCGCCTTGCCGATGGTGCAGGCGTTCCTGATCATGGGCGTCATCATCAGCTTGCCGCTGATCCTGCTGGTCAGTACCTACCAGTTGAAAACTGTCATGACCGTGACGTTCGCGCTGTTCACCTTACACATGCTGAGCTTCTGGTGGGAACTCGCTCGCTGGATCGACTCCAGCATGCTCGATACGCTGTACAACCAGGTTTCGGCTTCCAATCAAGTGCTGTTATCGCTGCCCACATCCGGCTTCATGGATGGAACCGTCACGGCACAGGTGATCGAGTATGTGATGGGGGCGATGTTCATCGTGCTACCAATGCTGTTTCTAGGGGCCATGAGCTGGGCAGGATATTCAGTCGGCAACGGGATTCAAGGCATGTTGGCGAACGGTAGCAAAGCCGCAAGTGATTCAGCGAGCAAAGGTACGGATCAAATATTGGGTGCTGCAAAACGTTCAATTAGATGACTTGCTGTCGCCTATATAATGCCCATTGTCATCGAAGTCACCGATGTAGAGATCAGCACCTAGGTAGTCTGGCCCTGGACTTTCCTCTTGATGATCGGAACCAACAAAAGCCCTGAACCATAGCAAAGTGATGACAGCCAGCATCATCACAAAAAAAGTAACCAGCCAAACACTGACAAAGAGCAATCCTCCGATCAATGCCAGTTTGGCAATCAGAAAGCTCCCGCGAACAAGTAATTTACCTGCGGGCATACCTGCCGTCACCGCACGCTCAGCCAGGCGGGACTCAAACGCTTGCAATTTGCGATAACCACGCTTTACCGACGTGCCACATGCGTACGCCCAGCTGTGGCCACGTGAATTCTGAACAGGTTGCTGAGTCGGCATGCTCTCGCACTCTTCTGAGCGTTTTCATGGTTGAGACAGGAGTAACAGCCTACTACTGAAAACTGTCCGTGCCTGACCGTTTATCAGTTTGCCCAGCCGAAAAAATCTTCACTGGAAGACAGAAGACAAGCCCCGTGAAAAAGCCTATCTACAGTGATTGACCCAGATAAATCGTCCAGCTAAATACAAGGTACGGATCGCTGTTATCGACAGCACTTTCCCAGGTAGCCAGAACCTTCAAGGCTCCGTCACTTCGATGATGGTTCTCCCCAAGTGCGATTAGCGTTCGGTGGCTCGCACGGTGACCGTTGCTACGATGATGAACGCCTACTGCTCTCCTGAGCGCCTTTCGAGCGCTGCTCGTGAGATAAGCCCTCTTGATTTTCTTCAACCCACTGCGGGGAAATCTTTCCCCGCACAGGGCAGGTTTCTTCGCGTATTCAACGGAGACATACCATGCCCGACTCACTTACACCGCAAACACTGAACACCCTTCGGTTGCCCATCGTGTTCACCCCTGGCGCGTGGCAACGCGCAGTACTGCTCGAGCAATCCGATCACGCTGAGAAGCTGCAGGTCGATCGGTTGAGCCACGTATTGCGCGCAGCCTTCGAAGCCCACCTGGCCTATCCACACAAGCCCTACGTGCTGTTCGAGGTAATCCACATTGAACCAACCGATCACTTACACCACGACCCGTTGCTGCAATTGAGTCTGAGCCTACTCCAAGAACCGGGTCAGCCTGCCGCCTTGCTGATAGCGCTTGCAGGAGAACACCAGCGCTAAGCGCAATGGGCGGCGCCCACCTCCACATTCGGGCGGCATGCAAGACCTGCATCAATCCAACCCATCACCCAACCGGGGAACCCTCCCCCGACGGGCAAGGCGTTCCTCCGTTTTCTCTCGAGGAAATTGCCATGCGCGATATCTACCAAGACGTAACTGACAAGATCGTTACCGCGTTAGACCAAGGCGTTGCTCCCTGGATCAAACCCTGGTCCTCAAGTGGCTCCGCTTACATCGGTCATCAACCCTACCCCGTCAACGCCATCACACGACGTCCGTATTCGGGCATCAATTTACCGCTGCTCTGGGCCGAGGCCAGGTTGCAGGGGTTCACTCAAGATCGTTGGCTGACCTTCAACCAAGCCAAAAAGACCGGTGGGCACATTCGTAAGGGTGAGCACAGCACTCTGGCGGTGCTCTACAAGCCGATGGAGCGCGAGGAACAGACCGAGTCAGGCCAACCCGTACTCGATGAAAACGGTCAACCCAAGGTCGCTCACTTCGGCATTCTCAGGACACATTTTCTGTTCAACATCGAGCAAACGGAGGGGCTCGAAATGCTCAATGAAACCCTGCTCGAGACGGAACAGAGTGATCCCTTCCAGCCCAACAGCGCCGCGGAAAATCTGCTATTAAGTTCAGGTGCACGCATCGTTCATCGGCCTGCCGACGAAGCCTTTTACCACCCGATCAGGGATCTCATCCAACTGCCGACAAAAGCACAATTTCACGATGAAGGCGGGTACTACGCCACGGCACTTCATGAGCTGACGCACTGGACCGGGCATCACTCTCGGTTGCAGCGCGAAGGCATGACGTCAGCCTGTCCGTTCGGCTCGCCAGGCTACGCGTTTGAGGAGTTGATCGCCGAGATGGGCGCTGCGTTTTTATGTGCCTACACCGGTATACAGGGAGAACTTAGGCACGAGGGCTACATTGACTCCTGGCTCGGCCTGCTCAAGGCTGACAAACGCGCGATCTTCCGCGCCAGTGGCCAGGCCCGAAGCGCCTCGGAGTATGTACTCAACCTGGAGCAGCAACTGAAGCAAGCGGTCTTGGATGACTCACTATGCATGAACGATGGAGCTTGATCGTTACCTCACCGCTGCAAACGCTTCACAGGGCCCAACGCGAGTTGAGCCCTTTTTTCTGTTTCCAGAAAACAGACGGCGGGCCCCTCACGCAAAGAAAAAGAGAGGGGCGCACACCCGCAGCATGCCGTTATGTATCCAGGTTCTGCGCCAGAAAATCCACCAGCTCGAGCGGACTCCGGCTGTCGATCACCTTGTAGATCAGATCGCGTTTACTGCGCGGTAACTTCTTGACCACGCTCTTCGCCGAGGCCCTGACGGCTTCGTCGGTCCCATGGATACGTGCCGCGAGCAGCAGCACGAGCGTGGCGTCAGTAAGGTTCATGGCAAGACCCAAAAAATAGGCACCGCAGTGTACCGACTCTTTTCTTTTCCGTACTAGCCCCCAAAAAAATGATGCCTAGCAGTATCCATATTCCGATTGCCTCACAAAGGGACACGAGCCAAAAGGACGGGTAAGGGTTGGAAGGGAATGGGCACTCAAGGGTAAGAGCGCTATCCGAAAAGGCTAAAAGGCCAATGACCCAGCCACTTCCCGGAGATCACGATGCTCAGCCTGTTTCGCCGCAAAAGGCAGAAGCCCCCTCCGCCACCGACCGTCAACGTCGCCGAAGGTTACCTGCCCATCGAGTCGGCTCACAGTTTGTTAGCCGCGGAACACCGCCGCCAGTTGCTCGACCGCATCTGGCAGTACACCGCCCTCTCCCACGCGCAGTTCACCCAGCTCTATATAAATCCGATCCATCGCTACGCCGAACAGGTCCAGCAACTGCCTGCCAGCGAGACGCACCACCATGCTTACCTTGGCGGCATGCTCGACCATGGACTGGAACTGGTCGCTTGCAGTTTGAAACTGCGTCAGTCGTATCTGCTGCCAACCGGCGCTGCGCCCGAAGACCAAGCCGCCCAGACCGATGCCTGGTCGGCGGGTATTGCTTATGGTGCCCTTCTGCATGACATCGGCAAGATCGCCGTGGACCTGCTAGTCGAACGCCAGGATGGCCGTGTTTGGCATCCTTGGCAGGGTCCCCTGGATCAGCCCTACCGCTTTCGCTACCTCAAAGGTCGCGATTATCACCTGCACGGCGCCGCCGCAGGCTTGCTCTACACCCAGATTCTCAACCGACCGATCCTCGATTGGCTGAGTGGCTTTCCGCCGCTGTGGGCGAGTCTGCTGTATGTCCTAGCCGGCCAGTATGAACGCGCCGGCGTGCTGGGCGAGTTGGTGATTCAAGCCGACCGGGTCTCCACCGCACAGAACATCGGTGGCAACCCAAGCAAGGCGTTGCAAGCGCCGATTCATACGCTGCAACATCACTTGATCAGCGGACTGCGTCATCTCGTTCAGCACGAGCTGAAACTCAACCAGCCAGGGGCCGCGGGATGGCTGACCCAGGACTCCCTGTGGTTGGTTAGTAAGGCAGTCACGGACAAACTCCGAGCTTATTTGCTTTCACAAGCGATAGAAGGCATTCCGTCGTCCAACATTGCTGTGTTCGACGAACTGCAATCGCATGGATTGGTTGAGTCCACGCCGGAAGGCAAAGCCATCTGGACTGCGCTTGTCACGCAGGGAAACTGGCAGCAGAGCTTTACCTTTCTGCGCCTTCAACCGGCGTTGATTTGGGCGAACGAAGACCGACCTGAAGCTTTCAGCGGAACGGTAAGCTTCGCAGTCGATGACCACTCAACTGACGCTCCGGCATCGCCACTAGCACCCAAGGTTGTCAGTAGAGGATCAGATCAAAGCCCATCACAGCCAGATCCCGTAGCCACGGAAGATGCCGACTACTTAGGAGCGTTGCTGGATATGTTCGAAATGGCAGAACCCGAGGCACGTGATGCACCGTCAGCAAACGCTCTCGAAATCTCAAATCCTCCTTCGAATAACCCTGGCCAGGCATTCTTGAATTGGGTCAAGGAAAGCATCCTGAGCCACAAACTGGTCATCAATGACAGCAAGGCCAAAATCCACACGGTGAGTGGCAGCGTATTTCTGGTCACGCCTGGTCTCTTCCAACGCTATGCGCAGGAGTTCCCTGGTATCTCTCAGGGTGCCAATCAAGAGACTGAAGAATGGCGTTGGGTGCAGAAGCAATTCGAAAAATTGAAGGTCCACAGGAAGCGTGACGACGGTCTAAATATCTGGGCTTGTCAGGTCGAAGGTCCCCGTAAGAAGGCAAAACTCAAAGGCTATTTGCTAGAAGAACCAGCACTATTGTTCAAAGCTGCGGCCGTACCTACCGATAATCCCTTTCTTAAGCTCGAAAAAGCTTAAATCTCCGTAGCATCCCATTGGGTGCTCGACATGCACAATCAACTCGGGGCAGCGCTCATTACTGAACCGTTCCGTTGCCGCTCTCCAGGAGCTCATAGAGTTCGATGGTTGATTGGCTTAGTCTCAAAGTTTTTTGGGGCGCCCTGCTTGACGATAATATCATCATGACACCTATACTCGTGCAGCATCATCGGGCCTCGAGGACGTGAGCTTGATCGACCGAAGTGTCAATCGACGATCGTTGTCGTTCGCCGCGCAGCGACTATGTGGCTGCTGGTTTTCAGGCTTTTTTTGTAGGGCATGATGCGATATGCGTTAAAGAGCAAATCATCTGAACTTCAGTCTCTGAAGCGATGCATTGGCTGCCGATCCGACGTAAGACTGACCGAGGGCACGGAATGCACATCGTTGGTGGTCTATATCGCGAGTTATGTGATGTACCGTTCTGGGACTCTACGCTGGGCTCTGGAGGTCGCGCTGCCTTGGCCGCCAACGCACTGGCTTCGGGTGTCGAGTTTTCCACTTATGCCTCCCCCGCTGATCGCTCCGCATTGGTTTCGCTGGAGTCGCAGGGAATCATCACGCATGCCGCTACCAGGCCATCGCCAATAGTCTTTGCGTATTTCCACCCCCTTTCTTCGCCCCATATTGAGCCACCCCGCGCGTCCATCAACCGCGAAAACTCGATATCGGTGACTGGGAACGCCGTTTTGCGCTTCGGCTTTCTTGAGGGAGATGCGGTGGTCACGGCGAATCGGGCCGTATACGACCCGCAAACCTGGCATAACCCGCCATCGTTTGGAGCCAATGGGTCGACGGCCAGAGAATTGGCCCTAGTAATGAATGAACTGGAAGTGCGCCAGATAACTGGAATCGATGAGTTGCACTTAGCGGCGCAACACCTGCTGAAAAAACAACGCGCACAGGTTGTCGTGATCAAACAAGGTGCACGTGGCGCCTCAGTTTACGAGGGTGTAGGCAAGATTTCACACATACCGGCTTATCGTTCCAGCAGTGTTTTTAAAATCGGAACAGGTGACATATTTACTGCCGTATTTGCGGTTCATTGGGCGCAAGGCGAACTGCCGCCTCACCAAGCTGCAGATCTGGCGTCACGGTCGGTATCTGTCTATTGCGATACCCGTGCGTTCGAGTTTGATGAATCCATCCTCAAGCAACGTCAGCCTATCTCATCTTGGAGAGGTGGCAGGGTTCGTCTTGAAGGTGGTGTTGATTCACTAGGACAGCGATACACGATGGAAGAAGCCCGGTTTGCATTGCGCGAACTGGGTGTTGATGTGACATGTCCACAGATTGAAGTGGCAAACGCTGGCTGGAATACGGATGCGACCTTGGTAATAAATGATGAGTTGTCGGTGGAGTCCCTGGCACGAATTGCAGAAGACCGAGCCCGATCAATTCCGATCATCACACTCCACGAGCGCACTACTGCCGCGAGTGTATTAACCGTTGCAACAGAGACAACGGATGACTTCACGACAGCAATGTACCTCGCAGTCTGGGCTGCTGGCGAAGCCGCTGCCACTCACTGAAAGATAAAACAATAATCGGCATCGCCCGCAGGGTCATGCAACGGAATGTAACCAGCTGAGGCCAGATCGATCCATGGCGGACGTCTATATCATATATGCCAAAGAAAATAGCAAGACAGCGCTGAAGGTTCGCGATCTCCTCTCCGCGTCCTGGAGCGTGTGGCTAGACGATTTGATAGTTGGCGACTTCAGTGTCGCGATTACAGAAAATCTCAAAGAAGCGAAATGCGTCGTTGCTCTATATTCCTCATTTGCTCACAAGCACACCATCACTGGCGAGTTGAGCTTGGCAGAAAAATATCAAAAGAAGGTCGTCCCTCTCATTTTGGATGACAGTGATCCGCCGTACCCATATGGTCACTTCAGCAGTGTTGATTTCCGGTCATGGCAGGGCGAAGCAGATCACTCATGCTTTCAGTTGCTGCAGAAGAAAATCGGGCTCGTTGTACCTCCTCAGGGTAAGCCCGTCCGGTTAGCCACGATAGCTGACGGTGCGCTTGCCCTTCCTAATGTCTTCATGTCTGTTTCGTCACACGAGACACAGTTCGATCCCGTAGAAGCGTTGGAAGCATTAACGGTGTATCCGACGCGCTCGATTCTTGTTTCTGCCTATGACCTGGTTAATTCTGAATCGCGACACAAGATGATTGCTGAAATAACGACCTATCGAGACCTAGGCGGTTTTGTTCTCATCGACTCGGGCAATTATGAGGCTTACCGCCTGAATGACAAACAGTGGAAGCCATCGAACCTGAAGCGCGCGCTAACCGATACGCCACACGATTGGGCGTTCTGTTTTGACAACATGACCCCCAGTGACAAATTCGAAGTGGCGGTCAGGCAGGTCATAAAAGCAGTGGAGCGCGACGCCAAGCACACCTCTGCTCCGGTGCTACCCATCATTCACGTCAAGCAGACCCCTAAGGGGCTCGAAAGACTTCCTCGGATCGTCAGGGCGATATCCGAGCACCTGCAACCGCCTATCATCGCCATTCCGGAAAGGGAACTGGGTGCGGGCCTTGCGCAGCGTGCATTGACTGTCAGACATATCAGGGATGAACTGGACAAGCTGCCCTATTATCAACCCATTCATCTACTGGGCACTGGAAACCCGTGGAGCATTGCACTACTGGCGGCCGCTGGCGCGGACACGTTCGACGGTCTTGAGTGGTGTCGGTTTGCGGTAGATCCTGAGCTTGAGCGGCTTCACCACTTCCAACACTTCGACTTTTTCAAAACGAAAAGGATCCGAAGTGAATTTATGGATAGGGTGATGGCAAACAACAACATAGGCTACGCAGGCAAGGTTGCGTTCCACAATCTAGAGTATTATGCGGAGTTTGGCCGAATCATGCGTGACATGTATTCGAAAGGCCGCGAAGAACCGTTCGCCATGGGAGTTACCGGCATGAAAAGCGCCGAGCTTCGATCGCTATTCCCAGGAATTTTTCTATGACCACTTATAGCGCTGAAGCGCTCTGCAGAGCTGTCGCTGCGGTCTGTCCAGATATTCGCACACGCATCGAAGCCGGCGCAGTGTCTGACGAGCGTCATCTATGGTGGGAGCTTTCTTGCTGCATTCTCAGTAGCCAGGTCCCCTACCCGCTCGCTATGGCAGCCGCCGATGCCATCGATGAACGTGGCTATCTTTATCACAACAAACAACACAGCGAGCACCTTGCCGAGAAATTGTTTGAAGTGCTCAGAACCCCTCTCGTTGTCGACGGCAAAATGCGCACTTACAGGTTTCCCAGGGCAAAAGCCGGTCACTTAGCGTCCACGTGGGCGGCCGTAGCAAGCATTGGCGGCTCACTCAAGGCGCTGATCAGTGGTGACGTCAGTGATGTACGCGCGTGGCTAGTGGCCCATGCATCCGGTATGGGGCCCAAGCAAGCCAGTATGTTTTTGCGCAATTGCGGGGTTACTTATGACTTGGCAATCCTTGATCGGCACGTGCTCAATTACATGTCTGCTCAGGGGATATATTCAGGCACTCAGGTATCCATATCCGGATTGAATCAGTATGGCAGGCATGAAGACAGGCTTCGTGACCATGCCCGGGAAATGGATTGCCCGGTTGGTCTTTTGGATTGGGCCATATGGATCGTTATGCGCGTTGCAAATCGCAAGCAGGAGGCTGTTTTAGTATGAGTATCGTGACACTGGTTTCCGGAGGCCTAGACTCTACGCTCGTCGCCAAGTTGGCACAGGAGCAAGGCCTGCAGATATTTCCACTCTTTGTAGATTATGGTCAACGCGCCCGCGACCGAGAGCTCGCAGCCTGCAAGCTGGCCATGCAGAAGCTTGGACTTCCTGAGCCCGAAATTGCCGGTCTGTCGGGATTTGGCAGGTTGATTCGCTCGGGACTCACCGACCCGACCTTGCACATCATTGACGACGCCTTCACTCCCGGCCGGAACATGCTTTTTCTGTTGACCGCCGCCGCTTACGCCCATCAGAAAAACGCCGATGCGATCTCCATCGGATTGCTTCACGAAAGCACCAGCCTTTTTCCTGATCAGACCTCCGGATTCCTCGAGGAGGCTGAGCGCATGATAACTCTATGCATGGGCCGGAATATCAAGGTGCTTGCACCGCTCTCATCGTTCACCAAACCTGACGTCGTGACGCTGGCAGCCGAGAAAGGCATCTCTCAGACCTACTCGTGCCACCTGGGTGAAGAACAGCCGTGCGGCAACTGTATCGCCTGCAACGAATTCAAATTTGAGGGTGCCAATGATGGGCGGTAGCAGCACAGGTGGATGGAGCCGACTCGGTGATGTCAGGTCACTGGAGCAAAAAGCCAAGGCTGCTCTAAATGAGGGCAAGCGCAACGTGTTCATCAGTTTTGCCACTGAGGACATGGCTGAGGTCAATCTGCTCAGGGGACAGGCAAAAAACGATAACAATGACATCGAGTTCAATGATCATTCAGTCCGCGAACCCTACGACAGTGAGCAGGCGGAGTACATCAAGCGCAAGATCGCCGAGCGCATCAACCGCTCATCTATCACTGTGGTCTTCATTTCCAAGGACACTGCCCAGAGCAAGTGGGTGAAATGGGAGGTAGAAAAGAGCCTAGAGCTTGGCAAGAAGGTTGTAGCTGTGCATTCCGGTAAGCAGTTCGGCGCAGCTGAGCCTAAATGGGTATCGGAACACAAGATCAAAACCGTACCCTGGTCGAAGCTCTCCGACGAGCTTAAATAAGCTGCCGGCAGGAAGGTGTTTAGCTTCTGAAACTAGCGCCCTACTCCTGCCAGTAGTCGTTCGCACGCGAGGCGCTGTCAGTTGTCCTTCCTTGCCTCCCACTGAGTGTGCTCACGAGAAAATGCGTTCTCAGCGTCACCTACAAATGTCGACAAATGCTCATCTTTTTTCAGCTCATCGGCCTGTTCACGTATAAGCGTAATCTCATGCGCAGTCAGTGCGTAAGACGCCGATAGCTCAGTGAAGCGTTTTGCCTGCATCCACGTCAGAATACTTGCTGCAACAGCGATCAGCACGTCAGTCGGAAAGTATTGGTATTCCACGTTGGCGATCTTGATCAGCGCACATCCAAAAGCGATGGCGTTAACGGCGATCAATGTAATGAAGAAATACTTGGCGGCCTGGGCGTTGAAGTTAGCTTTACGTGAATACCATCCCAGTTGGTCGTTGATCCGGGATTCGATGTACGTATCGCGCCGGGTTTCGAAATCACCGGCCCTCATCAGCTTCATCTTGTACGTAATTTGCTGGGCCGGCAGATGCGTGAGCAGCTTGTTCGACACGCCTGGGTTTTGCTCAACCACTTGCGTAAGCTTTGCCAGCAAATGCTTCTTGGCCGCCTCGTCGCTTTCATGAAAAGGCTCTGCGCGGGACACGTAGCGCCACACCATGGTTTTGATTGATTCGGCGACGGCACGCCCCGAATACCAAAGCCGCTCAGGCCGCTGTGTCGCCAAATACACAGAGCTGGCTAATGCGCCGGCTAAAAGAGCCGCCTGCAGGGCCGCTGCACCCCAGTGAGGATAATTGATAACCGAGACGACTGCGGCCACCACCAACAGCGCCAGGTTAGTGAGCAGCGCGGCAAGAAAATGCTTCTGAGCGGAACCCGACAGCTCATCGGCGGCCTGATAGAGACCAGGGAAATCAGAAATCTGCATCAAGGAACCTCATAGCCGAGTTTTTGATACACGGCTGGCGGATAGAAATAGTTGCCACGCTCACTTGCCGTGGGGTTCGCCAGGGCATGAGCAATAATGGCAGGGGAATACGGGACGAACACTGCCCCAACGTCCTGCAGGATGGGAGGGCAAAGATCAGCATTCACCTGGCGGGCTCCGTCCAGGTTGATGCCGATGAGCTTGCACCCCTTCTCTATCGCTACCTGTATCTCCCAACGCACGTATTTGTGTTTCGAACGCGTGTCCCTGCCAATCAGCAGTGCGAAGGTGCCGGCCATATCAATCCTTTCCCGGCATTTGCGCTTGATGTAATCCTCGTCTTCCGAGTTCAACGCCATGTTCAACTGGCAGTCGGCGAAATCAAAATCGATCCGAGTGTTTTTCTTCCACGCCCCCATCAGTTCATACATGTGTCGGTCTGTGCTGCTGAAGCCGACGAATGTTCTGGGCAACCCCATTTCGCTGTTCCTTTCTTGAAGTCGTTGGTTGAGCATTGTCGATAACCTCAAACGGTCAGTGCTGAGACGGGGCCACCGCTGCGAGCCGTTTCTCTCGGGTTGCTAACACGTGACTTTTGCCCGCCTGATAAGTATCAACCTCCCATTGAGCAATGAAGGCTCCCATAAAATGATTCTCGAACGTCTCGGCTTGCGTGGCGTCTCCGACCGCAAAATAGCAGTTGGCCAAAGTCGCATACACCCAGCGTCTGTCGCTGCGTTCAATGAAATCGGGAGACTCCAGCACAGGCAACAGAATCCTCAAAATCGCTTCACGGATTTTCTGCGCGCACATGAAGTCGAACATTCTCTCCGCGTCTTCTGTTTGTATTTGCGCTCGAAACTCGAAGCACAGCGCAAGGTTTTCGCCGTTGTAATAGTCACGCTTGACCTCAAAGCCTCGGCGATAAAAAGCAATGGCGGAGTCAAGTGAAGCTCTATCACCCTCAAGCAGCCAGATTCGCTTGACGATCGCTCCCGCAATGCCAACAGTCTCGGGGTCATTCGAGCTTTCAGGATTGAGGGGGCTAAGCACTTCCATGGCAGCTCGCAGCGCGGCGAGCTCATTAGGAATCTTTGACTTATAGGTGCTCAGTGCAAGCTTTTGCAAAATATCAGGCTCACCAGGCTTCATATCCCTTGCAGCAGCAAACTCTACGCTGGCAGCATGATGTTGACTCTGCCGCATCAACTTTTCACCTTCGCGCATGTGATGAAAAAGTCGTTGTTGAGCGGCTTCTGCTTCATCGACCAACTCTTCAAACTCTTCATCCGACATACTCGGCGAGCGCAACCTGGGCAGGAACGTATAAACTGGACTGTCGATAGCCTGGGCGGCCATCACGGCCTCAATCAGGTTACCCAGGGCCTCCGTGGCGCGCCGCGCCTCACGTGCAAGAATGTCCTCACCAAAATGCGAATACTGGAAAGTGCTGATGTGATTGAGGTCAAAGTACAGCTTGCCCTTGTCCTCGCTCATGACGATGGTCGAATTCGGTCTCAGCGCGTGACGTACTCCCAGTTCGTAGACGGCGTTTACGTTTCCCGTGGAAATATCGGCGATGACCAGATCAGCCCTGAGCAGCAGGTCGTACATTTTTACGTCGATAAGTCCCGACTGCATGATCTCGTCAGCCCGAACGCAGCGTAAGCCGCGGCTGGTGACAGCGGGCTCGATAATCGTTTCGTACGTTGCATTCAGGTCGAGCGTGCGACCAGACTCATACTCGGTTTTCTTGCCATACCCCATCACGACAAAGCATAACTTCATCACAGCGATCTCTTACTCGCAAAAATGTTTGATCAAAATCGCGGCTGTCTATCGATCCTGTTCGAGCACAAGCTAAGCCCATGCAAGGCTCATTGATGAGCCCTCGAAAGATATGAAGCAACCACGAATTCGATCTCCGGCAAAAGGGCAAATCTGAATCGTGCGACGCACATAGAGCATTGTTTTGAGGTCTGTCAGGCCAACGGCGGCTAAGGCAGACAACGGGGCTATCCCTACCATCTGGCGGATGATTTTTAGATTATTGGTTGATCATCAATGCTGGCCAAAACGCCTGGTTAATTACAAGACTGACCGCTTGGTTCGAGTTCTTCTTAACCCCGTCCATGAGCGCTTTGTTGTAGCTAAAATCATAAATAAACTTAGGATCGTCCGAGTTGATTCGAATGCCCAGGAATCCATACCAAAGCAGCAGATCTACCGCGCGACTCGCCTTCTGCTGATCAAGCCCAGACTTAAGGAGAGTATCCATCACCTGCTGCTCAGAAAGGTCGGCGGATGATGCGACGAAAGCGTAGAGAAGGCCTTCAGTCTCATCGGACACGTCCTGAAGCTCGTAGCCAATATCGCGCAGCAGATCCGCTGAATAGGCCGCGATGCCTTTCTCAATGTCGCTGCCTTCGATAATCTCGTGGTTGAGGTTGATGGCAAAGCTCTTGCAATGATTGATCAGATTCAAGAGAAAGCGTGGTCTCATCAAGGAACGCTCTATCAGAAACTGAGACGTTTCCTCGCCCTTGTAATGGCTTACAAAAAGCCGCAGCCAGGCCGACTTGAAGTCCAGGTCTTCTTCAAGACCGTTGGACACGATTCGCAAACGAACGAGCTCGCGTAACAAGTCAGAATCCGTCCAATCCAGCACCACACTGGCTTCCTTGCCGCGGTCAGACGTCTCCTTGACCAGCAGCTCGTAGACGTCGTTGCGTAGGAACACTACCGAGCGCACCTTGATGTTGTCGCTGCTGAACTGACGTTCAATTTTTCGCGTAGCGTCGATCAAAGCTCTGACCATAAGCAGGTCTTCATGCTTCAGTCCGGACGTTGGCCAGCCATTATCAATATTGTCGAAGAGAAGCCATAGCACCTGCTTGTTCTCAAGGTAACGTCCCAGCTTTTGTTTGAGTTGCTTTACGTCATGCTTGTACAGGAGTTCGGTCACTTCGAATGAGCTCAGATTGACGCTTTTGGTTGAACCGTACTTGGATTGGTATTCGGAGTAGATTTTCTCCATGAGCATCGACATGCGCTCAGAAAAATCGCCTTCTGAATCGTAATCTTCTCCCCGATACAGCTCGGCGAGCTCGCGATAGCCTTCATACAGCCTATGATCATGGATGTGACGCTGTTTGTCTTTTTCCAAAATCTTGTAGCAAATTTCCAGCAGTAGCACGTACTCCCAAAACGCCGTGATTGTGTGCTGGTAGGTGCCTTCGGAAAGAAACTGAAGGATGCGTTCTTTGAATTTGATGAGTTTGTAGCCGTCTGGCTTCAAATCCAAAACGATATTCTTGTTACGGTTTTTGTCGCGCTCGGCATCCCTGATTTGAAGAAAGATGGCTGATTTTCCAGAACCCTTACGACCGACGACCAAATGCGCCTCGCCACGCAACGATTTCAGAAACTGATCGGTCTCCAGATAATAACGTTCGAGATCCCGCATTTCGTTCTCGGCAGATGTCGCGCCGAGGTTGAGTTTTTTGATAAATGACCGCTCGGGTTTCGCGCCAGAAGCCTCAAGCTGCTGAAACGCTTGGGTCACATCGGACGCAAACACCTCAATGGCGCGGTTAACATCATTCGGATGGTAGGTAACCTGGACAAAGTCTCGATAATCCACTGGGACCGGCTCATCGCCTGACTGAAGAATGCACATCGCCTTGCCCATGCCATCGGCCAAACCAGCAATGAAGGCGGCTCGCATGTTGTGGATGGCCGCTCCTGTCGCCCCAGTAGATAGCAACGGAACCACAACTCCATAGGATTGTGCGACCTGATTGATCGCGTCATAGGCCGAAAGCCTGGGAGTTTCGTTTGGATCAAAGTTACGGAAGATGAAGCCGCCCTTTTTGATTCTCGAGATGATGCGGGTCGACCAGTCGGTTTTGTGCGGTGTATCCAACAAATAAACCGGTGCCTTGAGATTGAGCGCAGCAGACACGTCAATCGATTTCCAGGCTGACGCGTTGTTCAAGAAACCGCTCAGCTCAGGCGAGTTCTGGTATTCCTGAAACCCAAGGGTGTCAAAAATACCGACATCGGAAATTTTCAACCCCTGCGACTGGAGGCTTTTGTTTTTGACAAGCAGAACGCGCTTTGATTTACCAAGGGCGTAGCCAATTTCATACGTGACGTTGAAATTTAGCTCACTGATGTCAGCAACCAGGAAATCGGCTGCATCAATACTTGCCAGCACTTCGTCAGAGATGAAGTGACCGACGATGTCCAAGGCCCTCCAGGTAGACACAACCGTTTTCGTATTGGTTCTTGAGCTGGTAGCAACAGCACTCTCAATGGTTTGCCCTATCTCGGCAGGCGTTGACGCGTAAGCAAAAAAGCCAATGACGTCCTTCATATCCTTTCCCTGAAATAACAACCGGTTGTTCTCGTGTCTTCAGGATAACGACCACCATGCCGATGGTAAATGGCTATCAGTATGCCCATCACATGCTAGAGCTAGGATCAAGACCACTAGTTGGTGTCGAAGGCCCCCGGATCGTACACGTAGCCTGGCTTCCAGGCAGTCATAGGTTCAGCGACCACCTCTCTTGGGCTATAGATCTCGGCCGCTTGCTTTGCGTCTCCACGACAGAGATGAATCACATCTTTCGCCTGCTGCTTGGCTTTGCATTACGGCGGGATCTTCTCCCACAAGATTGCGCCCATGCTGGGCGCACCGAAAAAGGACCCGAAGTTCCTGATTTCAACTAACGCCCACGTTGCTGCTTATGCCAAAGCTGTCGCTAGCTCACAGCCCTTGAGATACCAAAGCTACCTAGATCTAGAATATCCGTGGGAGTAAATGTGGGAGTATTTTTTCAGACATGAAAAAGCCCAACCTGTGAAGATTGGGCTAAGTCATTGAAAAATATGGTCGGGACGGAGTGATTCGAACACTCGACCCCTAGCACCCCATGCTAGTGCGCTACCGGACTGCGCTACGCCCCGACTAGGCGTGTTACTGGGTTTGCTTCTTAACGAAGCGAACCGGAATATACCGCAAGCTTTTGAAATGTGGAAGTATTTTTAAAGCTTGAATCATTTTTTCAGCACCACCAGTACATCTTCCAATTCGGAGATCATCTGGCGGATCAGTTGCTTGTATTGGGTGGTGTCGTCTTTGGCTTCATCACCGGACATACGCTGGCGTGCGCCGCTGATGGTGAACCCCTGGTCGTACAGCAACGCGCGGATCTGTCGGATCATCAGCACGTCCTGGCGCTGATAATACCGACGGTTCCCGGTGCGTTTGACGGGGTTGAGTTGAGGAAACTCCTGCTCCCAATAGCGCAGCACGTGCGGTTTTACCGCACACAGCTCGCTGACTTCACCAATGGTGAAGTAGCGTTTGCCTGGGATGACGGGTAGCTCGTCGTTATGACTTGGTTCCAGCATAAGCCTCAACTCGGGCCTTCAACTTCTGCCCTGGACGAAAGGTGACCACACGGCGAGCCGTGATCGGGATTTCTTCTCCCGTTTTGGGATTGCGGCCAGGCCGCTGGCGTTTGTCTCGCAGGTCAAAATTGCCGAAACCGGACAATTTGACCTGTTCGTTGTCTTCCAGAGCGTGTCTGATCTCTTCAAAAAACAGCTCGACCAATTCCTTGGCCTCGCGCTTGTTCAGACCCAACTCTTCGTACAGACGTTCCGCCATCTCAGCTTTCGTCAAAGCCCCCATACGTCACTTCCTTAACGTGGCGTTCAACCTTTGTTCGAGCGAGGTGAGGATATTTTGCGTCGTGGTATTCACCTCATCGTCATTAAGAGTGCGCGATGGATGCTGCCAGGTCAAGCCAACTGCAAGGCTTTTTCTATGCGGATCAATGCCTTTACCCTGATAGACGTCAAATAGCCTGAGGTCTGTCAGCCATTCCCCTGCATTTTCACGGATTACATCCAGAACTGCAGTGGCGGCGACTTCACGGTCGGCAATCAGGGCCAGGTCGCGACGCACTTCAGGGAAGCGCGACAACTCGCTGAATTTAGGCATTTTGCCCGACGCAACTTCAGCCAAGACTAGCTCAAACACGAAGACTGGACGGTCCAGACCCAAGGTTTTCGACAGTTCTGGGTGAATGGCGCCGACGAAGCCCACCAGGCGACCTTCGCGCTCGATACGTGCAGTCTGGCCTGGATGCAAGGCTGGGTGGCTGCCCGGTACGAACGTAAAGGCGTCCAGCGCACCGGCAAAGCCCAGCACCGCTTCCACGTCAGCCTTGACGTCGAAGAAGTCCACGACCTCACGGCCTTGCGCCCAGCCTTCCGGCAGACGGCTGCCGCAGACAACACCCGCCAGCATTGGCTCTTGCTTCAAGCCATCGAGCTGGCCGACGAAACGCAAGCCGCTTTCGAACAGGCGCACGCGGTCTTGCTGGCGGTTCAGATTGTGGGAAAGTGCCTTCACCAGGCCCGGCCACAACGACGAACGCATGGCGGCCATGTCGTTGGAGATCGGGTTGGCCAGCAGCAACGGCTCAACGCCAGGGTTGAACAGTTCGAACTGTTTTGGATCGATGAAGCTATACGTCACGGCTTCCTGGTAACCACGGGCAACCAGCAAGCGACGCAGTTCAGGCAGGTGCGCACGCGCTTCGGCCTTGGGTTGCGGTGCCAGGCGTGCTTGCGGATAGCGAACCGGCAGGCGGTTGTAGCCGTACAGGCGCGCCAGCTCTTCGATCAGGTCGACTTCCAGGCTGATGTCGAAGCGATGGCTAGGTACTGCAACCTGCCACTGCCCTTCCCCGCCCGCAGAAATACCCAGGCCGAGCGCGGACAGCAGTTGCTCGATTTCAGCCGGCTCAATGACCAGGCCGAGCATCTGCTCAACGCTTTTGGCACGCAAGGTGATCGGCGCAATCGACGGCAGGTACTGTTCGTTGACGGTCTCGGTGATCGGGCCGGCTTCGCCACCGGTGATTTCCAGCAGCAGGCCGGTGGCGCGCTCCATGGCTTCACGGGCGAGTTTCCAGTCCACGCCACGCTCGTAGCGGTGCGACGCATCGGTGTGCAGGCCGTAGGAACGGGCCTTGCCTGCGATCGCGATCTGGTCGAAGAACGCGCTTTCAAGGAACACGTCACGGGTGGTCGCGGATACACCGCTGTGCTCGCCCCCCATCACGCCGGCGATTGCCAGGGCGCGAGCGTGGTCGGCGATGACCAGAGTATCGGCACGCAGGCTGACTTCCTGGCCATCGAGCAACACCAGCTTTTCGCCCTCTTCGGCCATACGCACGCGGATGCCGCCGTTGATTTCGGCGAGATCAAACGCGTGCAACGGCTGGCCGAGCTCCAGCATCACGTAGTTGGTGATGTCGACGGCGGCGTCGATGCTGCGCACGTCGGCACGACGCAGGCGCTCGACCATCCACAGCGGGGTTGGCTTGGACAGGTCGACGTTACGGATCACACGCCCCAGGTAACGCGGGCAAGCGTTGGGGGCCAATACTTCAATCGAGCGGACTTCGTCGTGTACCGCCGGCACGGCAGCCACCACTGGACGAGTGACAGGCGCGTTGTACAGCGCACCCACTTCACGGGCCAGGCCAGCCAGGGACAGGCAGTCACCGCGGTTGGGGGTCAGGTCGACCTCGATGCTGGCGTCTTCCAGCTCCAGGTAAGCACGAATGTCCTGGCCCACTGGCGCGTCGGCCGGCAGCTCCATCAGGCCATCATTGCCCTCACCTACTTGCAGCTCGGCCTGGGAGCACAGCATGCCGTTGGATTCAACGCCACGTAGCTTGGCCTTCTTGATCTTGAAGTCGCCCGGCAACTGGGCGCCGATCATGGCGAACGGGATTTTCAGGCCCGGGCGCACGTTAGGCGCTCCGCACACGACCTGAAAGGTTTCCGAGCCGTTGCTGACCTGGCACACACGCAATTTGTCGGCATCCGGGTGCTGCTCGGTGCTCAACACCTCGCCCACCACCACGCCACTGAAAACACCGGCGGCCGGCGTAACGCTATCGACCTCAAGACCGGCCATCGACAGACGAGCAACCAGCTCGTCGCGATCTACCTGCGGGCTTACCCAGCCACGCAGCCATTGTTCACTGAATTTCATCCTGCTCTCCTAAAGATTCGTTACGACTAGCGAAATTGCGCGAGGAACCGCAAGTCGTTGTCGAAGAACAGACGCAAGTCGTTCACGCCGTAACGCAGCATGGCCAGACGCTCAACGCCCATGCCGAAGGCAAAGCCCGAGAACTCTTCCGGGTCGATCCCGGACATGCGCAGCACGTTGGGGTGAACCATGCCGCAGCCCATCACTTCCAGCCAGCCGGTCTGCTTGCACACGCGGCAGCCTTTACCGCTGCACATCACGCATTCCATGTCGACTTCTGCCGATGGCTCGGTGAACGGGAAGAACGAAGGACGGAAACGTACCGCCAACTCTTTTTCGAAGAACACCCGCAGGAACTCTTCGATGGTGCCTTTGAGGTCGGCGAAATTGATATCGCGATCAACCAGCAGGCCTTCGACCTGGTGGAACATCGGCGAATGGGTGATATCCGAGTCGCTACGGTACACACGGCCTGGGCAGACAATGCGGATCGGCGGCTTGTTCGCTTCCATGGTGCGGACCTGTACCGGCGAGGTATGGGTGCGCAGCAGCATGTTGGCGTTGAAATAGAAGGTGTCGTGCATCGACCGGGCCGGGTGATGGCCTGGGATGTTGAGCGCCTCGAAGTTGTGGTAGTCGTCTTCGACCTCAGGGCCTTCGGCAATGCCGTAGCCGATGTGGGTAAAGAACTGTTCGATACGTTCCAGAGTCCGGGTGATCGGATGCAGACCGCCCGAGGCCTGGCCACGACCAGGCAAGGTCACGTCAATGGACTCGGCGGCGAGCTTGGCCGCAAGATCGGCCTCCTCGAGCGACGCCTTGCGCGCATTGAGAACCTCTGTGACACGCTCCTTGGCGACGTTGATCAGCGCACCGACTTGCGGACGCTCTTCAGCGGGCAGATTTCCCAGGGTCTTCATCACCTGAGTCAATTCACCTTTCTTGCCAAGGTAGTGAACCCGGATTTGCTCCAGGGCATTTACATCTTCAGCGCTTTGCACAGCCTCAAGGGCTTGGGCGACGAGCGCGTCCAGGTTTTCCATGTACAGACTCCAGATACAAAATAGGGGAAGAGCTTGAAGGCTCTTCCCCTATTTATGACGTTTACCACCTTGGGCCACAGGAGTAGCCCAGGGTGACTGTCGGGGGTACTTAAGCCAAGGAGGCTTTAGCTTTCTCGACAATCGCAGCAAACACCGCTTTTTCGTTCACGGCCAGTTCAGCCAGAACCTTACGGTCGATTTCGATGGACGCTTTTTTCAGGCCAGCGATGAAACGGCTGTAGGACAGACCGTTAACACGTGCACCAGCGTTGATACGAGCGATCCACAGAGCGCGGAACTGACGTTTTTTCTGACGACGGTCGCGGTAGGCGTATTGGCCTGCCTTGATTACCGCTTGCTTGGCAACACGGAATACGCGTGAACGCGCGCCGTAGTAGCCTTTAGCAAGTTTCAGAATTTTTTTGTGACGCTTACGGGCCATGACGCCACGCTTTACACGAGCCATGAGTTACTTCCTCTATTCTTGAACCAAAATTAACGAAGGCGCAGCATGCGCTCGACTTTTGCCACGTCAGACGGATGCAGCAAGCTGCTACCGCGCAGTTGACGCTTACGCTTGGTCGACATTTTGGTCAGGATGTGGCTCTTGAAAGCGTGCTTGTGCTTGATGCCGTTAGCAGTTTTCAGAAACCGCTTAGCAGCACCACTTTTAGTTTTCATCTTTGGCATGTTCGGTACTCCGCATTCAGTTGATAAACATAATCAGAAGGCCTGCCGTGCCCTGTTGATTACTTCTTCTTTTTCGGGGCGATGACCATAATAAGCTGGCGTCCTTCCATCTTAGGATGCTGTTCGACCGAACCGTACTCGAGCAGGTCAGCTTCAACCCGCTTGAGGAGTTCCATCCCCAGCTCCTGGTGGGCCATCTCACGGCCGCGGAATCGCAAGGATACCTTGGCCCTGTCCCCATCACTCAGGAAACGTACCAGGTTGCGCAGTTTTACCTGGTAATCCCCTTCCTCCGTCCCTGGACGAAACTTGATTTCTTTTACTTGAATCTGCTTCTGGTTCTTCTTCGCTGCGGCAACCTGCTTCTTCTTTTCGAAGATCGATTTGCCGTAGTCCATCACCCGACAAACAGGTGGGATTGCATCGGCGGAGATTTCCACCAGGTCCAGCTTGGACTCTTCTGCAATACGAAGCGCTTCATCAATCGAGACGATGCCAATCTGCTCGCCATCAGCGCCAATTAACCGAACCTCGCGTGCCGAGATATTCTCGTTGATCGGGGCTTTCGGTGCAGCTCGTTTATCTTGTCTCATTTCACGCTTAATAATAATTACTCCGAATCTGGGCGACCACGCCGGGAAACCGCTTGCGCGAGGAACTCAGCGAACTGGGCGACGGGCATCGAGCCCAGGTCAGCACCTTCACGAGTACGCACAGCGACAGTCTGCATCTCGACTTCCCGATCTCCGATAACCAAGAGATAGGGAACCTTGAGCAAGGTATGCTCGCGGATTTTAAAGCCGATCTTTTCATTTCTCAAGTCGGACTTGGCACGAAACCCGCTTTCGTTGAGAGTTTTTTCAACTTCAGCGGCAAAATCTGCCTGTTTATCAGTGATATTCATGATCACTGCCTGGGTCGGAGCCAGCCACGCAGGGAACGCGCCCTCGTAGTGCTCGATCAGGATACCGACGAACCGTTCGAACGAGCCGAGGATCGCCCGGTGCAGCATAACCGGGTGTTTACGGCTGTTGTCTTCGGAGACGTATTCGGCTCCCAGACGGATCGGCAGGTTAAAATCGAGCTGCAGGGTACCACACTGCCAGACACGGCCAAGGCAATCTTTGAGCGAGAACTCGATCTTGGGACCGTAGAAGGCGCCCTCACCCGGCTGCAGATCGTATGCAAGGCCCGCACTGTCGAGTGCTGCCGCCAGTGCCGCTTCGGCGCGGTCCCACAGTTCGTCGGAACCAACGCGTTTTTCCGGACGAGTGGACAGCTTCATTTCGACTTCGGTAAAGCCGAAATCGCGATAAACATCCATGGTCAGCTTGATGAACGCTGCGGACTCGGCCTGCATCTGCTCTTCGGTGCAAAAGATGTGGGCGTCGTCCTGGGTGAAGCCACGCACGCGCATGATGCCGTGCAGCGCACCGGATGGCTCGTTACGGTGGCAGGCACCGAACTCGGCCAGGCGCATCGGCAACTCGCGGTAGCTCTTCAGGCCCTGGTTGAAGACCTGCACGTGGCACGGGCAGTTCATCGGCTTGATGGCGTAGTCGCGGTTTTCCGACTGGGTGGTGAACATGTTGTCGGCATAGTTGGCCCAGTGCCCGGATTTCTCCCACAGGCTGCGATCAACCACCTGTGGAGTCTTGATCTCCAGGTAGCCGTTTTCGCGCTGAACCTTGCGCATGTACTGCTCAAGCACCTGGTACAGGGTCCAGCCATTCGGGTGCCAGAACACCATGCCCGGCGCTTCTTCCTGAAGGTGGAACAGGTTCAGGCGCTTGCCGATCTTGCGGTGGTCGCGTTTTTCGGCTTCTTCGATGCGCTGGATATAGGCGGCCAGCTGCTTCTTGTCAGCCCAGGCCGTGCCGTAGATCCGTTGCAGTTGTTCGTTCTTCGCATCACCGCGCCAGTAGGCACCGGACAGCTTGGTCAGCTTGAACGACTTGAGAAAGCGCGTGTTCGGCACGTGCGGGCCACGGCACATGTCGACGTATTCTTCGTGGTAGTACAGGCCCATGGCCTGCTCGTCCGGCATGTCTTCCACCAGGCGCAGCTTGTAGTCTTCGCCACGCGCGGTAAACACATCGATCACTTCGGCACGCGGGGTGACTTTCTTGATGACGTCGTAATCTTTTTCGATCAGCGCGTGCATACGCTGCTCGATGGCCGCCAGGTCGTCCGGAGTAAAAGGACGCTCATAGGCGATGTCGTAATAGAAGCCTTCTTCAATGACCGGGCCGATCACCATCTTGGCGGTTGGGTACAGTTGCTTGACCGCATGGCCAATCAAGTGCGCGCAAGAGTGGCGAATGATCTCCAGCCCCTCTTGATCCTTGGGCGTGATGATTTGCAGGCTGACGTCGCTGGTGATCAGGTCGCTGGCGTCAACCAGCTTGCCGTCGACCTTGCCGGCCACGGTGGCCTTGGCCAGGCCTGCACCAATGGATGCGGCGACCTCGGCTACGGAAACCGGATGATCGAATGAACGTTGACTGCCGTCGGGAAGAGTAATAGTTGGCATGGCGCCTCCTCTCCTAGTGGTGACCCCTACCAAAGGTCACGTGGGTTGGGATGAGCCAGTACAAGATCCAACACCAGGCCGTTCAATGATGAACGCCTGCCTTACAGCGGCAGGAGCCTTTCGGCCAACCGATAATCGAACCAGAGTGACTGGAGTGAACAAAAAGAACCTGGCAAGGCGGCAAATGGCGCGCCGGGAAATAGCCAGGCGAGGATGCTAGCACAGATGAACGGTCATCGCGTCGGCCAAGCGTTGGGTAAAGAGCAATTCATGGCTTTATAGCTGCGAAAGTGAACTTGAGCTGTACGTGAGGCCTCAAAGCCACTGAGAATCGCCGTTCGTCCTCGACCCAAAGGAGCATCCCATGATGCGTTTTACCTCTACCCTCGCTGTCGCCGCTACCCTGAGCCTCCTTTCCCTCGGCGCGCAGGCTGCAGCCCCTTCCAACTGGCCAGCCGGCGCCCGTGACGCCTTCGTCAACGACTGCAGTGCCGCCGCCAGCCAGAACGTGGACGTCAAAACTGCCAAAGCCCACTGTGAATGTGGCGCTGACAAGATCAATGCCGAATTGAGCACTGCCGAGATCAAGGAATTGATGACCAACCAGAACGCCAGCCCGGAGCTTAAAAACAAAGCGGTCGCGGCTATTTCGTCCTGCAAAGTGGTGAAGAAAAAGTAAGATTGGCTGACGATTCGACGGCCATTTCGCTGAAAAAACAGCCTGAAAACTGCCATTTCGCACAAATTATGCAGGTTTTACGGCTTTTTTTAACAGCTGATATTTCGTCGCAAAGCCCCGTAAATCGGGGCTTTCAGCCTGAAGACCGATCAAACGCAAAGCGATTGATTAGCAAACAGTGCCTTGGGGGGGCTCCCAAGCCGAACATTTCGACTATGATAGCCCTGTGTGCCCAGTTGGCCTGAGCAGCACAGCACTACTGAAAATATATGTTTCTTGGAGATACACCATGTCTAATCGCCAAACCGGCACCGTTAAATGGTTCAACGATGAAAAAGGCTTCGGCTTCATCACTCCTCAAGGTGGCGGTGACGACCTGTTCGTACACTTCAAAGCTATCGAAAGCGACGGTTTCAAAAGCCTGAAAGAAGGCCAAACCGTTTCCTTCGTGGCTGAGAAAGGCCAAAAGGGTATGCAAGCTGCACAGGTTCGCGGCGAGTAATTCTCCGCTGAGCTAAAAAAACCCCGTCCATGTGACGGGGTTTTTTATGGGTGATGCAAAAGCCGCATCAGCCGCAGTTGACCCGGTTGATCACCAGATTGTTGTCGGTGTTCAGGTTCAAGCGGTCGGAGCGATACTCCAGCGTGATCATGTCGTTAGGCTTGAGAATGCGCGCATTCTGCGCGCCGGCACGCGTGCGGGCTTGCTCCAGCAATTGAGGCGAGGCTTTCTGGCCGATGGCGAACTCTGCAGCCTTCGACTCACAGCGGCTATGACCGGCATCGGTCGCAGTGGCAGCTTTGCCTGGCTCAGAGGCACCCGGGGTACTGCAACCCGCCAACGCGAGCGCAGCCAACAAAGTACCGAATGATGCGAGCTTCCAAGGCATGAAGCCTCCTATGATAAAAAGTGGACAGAGATCGTGCGACAGCAGTCAAAGCGATTGGTTTCAAGACGTTAACCGCCTGTAGGCAAGTCTGCCTGAGTCCCGGCCTGCAATCGCTCGGTGAATCGTGACTAGATATGAACGTATTCAGTAGATGTCGATGTAGTCCGACGAAGGCGTAGGCCAATTCTGCTTCAGTGCGTTGAAAATCTGCATAACCCAGACTTCATCGCTGGCTGCCACCCTGCCGACATAGCCGGAACCTTTGGCCCAGGTCTCCAGGCGAAACAGCAGGCCATCGATATCGGCACCCCCGACTACGCCGGAAGAAATGTAGGCGACGCCTTTTTTGGTCACCCGCAGTTGGGTATGTTCGTCGTCACTGGCGCTGCCAAGCAGTTGGCGCACGGCGTCCAGCGTCAGGTTTTCGGGCTTGCTCAAATCGATTTGCACGCGGTGTTTCCCGGCCATTTAACAGGCCGACAGTGTCGCACAGCCGCTACGTCATGCCTAAGTAGCAGTGCCAAATGCCGTACAAAATGCTTAACTGCGCCCCTCTGGAACAGCGTTCCAGTGCACTGCCCCGCATTTTCAGCCCGTGAGATTTCCATGACCACCGTAACGCTTCAAGCCGACATCAAAGCCAAGTGGCCCCAAGGGCAAAGTTCCTACAGCCCCGGAAGCCCGGAAGAACTGGCGATCATTGGTATCGACCTGCTGGTCAAGGAGCTGGGCACCCAGGCGGCGCAAGCGTTCATCGGCCAGATATTCGAGAAATACCCGGCCGACTACGGGGGCGCCCAAGGGCGCGAATAAGAACCGGACGACGAGCGCCGCCCGGCAAAACACCTTACTTCAGACGCGCCAGGCGCTCGGTCAGCAGATCGAAGAAGCCCTGGGCGTCGCCATTCTCAACCCAGAACACATTTTTGGGCTGCTTGAGGCCGTCGTACCAATCGACGATGGTCTGGCCGAAGGTCGGGCCTTCGCGGCTGTCGACCACCACATTGGCCTCACGGCCGCTGAACAGCGAAGGCTTGAGCAGGTACGCCACCACGGTAGCGTCGTGGACCGGGCCACCGGGAATGCCGTAGTGCTCCATATCGCCTTTGACGTACTCATTCAGAATACTGCTGACCACCTTGCTCGCGTTGTTGTTCAGGTCGGCAATCTTCTTCAGGCGGGCGTCGCTGGTGAGGACTTTATGGGTCACGTCCAACGGCAGGTAAGTCAATTTCACACCGCTTTTGAGCACGATCTCCGCCGCCACCGGATCGGCGAACAGGTTGAACTCAGCCACAGGGGTGATATTGCCACCATTGAAGTGCGCGCCGCCCATCACGACCACTTCCTTGATGCCCTGGGTGATTTCGGGCGCTTGGGTCAGGGCCAGTGCCAGGTTGGTCTGCGGGCCGAGCATGGCGATGGTGATGCTGTGCGGCTTGGCGCTGCTCAGGGTCTTGATCAGGTAGTCGACCGCATTGCCTTCGGCCAGGCCTTTTTTCGGCTCATGCACCGTGACGCCCGAGATGCCTTCCTTGCCATGGATATTCTCGGCGTAGATCGGTTTGCGCAGCAGCGGCGCTGGCGCACCGGCGTACACCGGGATGTCCTCGCGCCCTGCCCACTCACGTGCCAGGCGCGCGTTGCGCGAGGTCTTGTCCAGGCGCACATTGCCAGCGACGGTGGTCAGCGCACGAATGCTCAACTCCTGCGGCGAAGCCATGGCGAACAGCAAGGCCACCACATCGTCGGCACCCGGGTCGGTGTCGATGATCAGGTCGATTTTTTCCGCCGCTTGGGCGCTTGCAGCAGTGAGCGCGGACAAAAGCAGAACACTCCGGAACAGGTTTTTCAGGGTAGGTAGACCACGTTGCATAAAGCACTCCTTGTCATAGGGGGGACGCTAGAACGTTACGCCGGACACCAGCGCGATATTGCAGTACGGCTGGCACTCGCCAGTGCGCACCACGGCGCGGGCATTGCGGCTCAATTGCTTGAATTGGTCATGGCTGAGCAGGCGGCGCTCACCCAGTGCAGCCTGCTCTGTGAGCGCATTTAGCGCGGTCAGCGCGGGCGGTTGCTTCAGCAGGATCTCTTCTGCCAGCACATGGCTTTCCACCTGCATTTCGCTAAGCACGATGCGCAAGGTGCTGATGAAGTCCGGGATGCCCTGGGTCAGTGCCAGGTCGATCAATTCGACGCCAGGAGGTACCGGCAGGCCGGCATCGCCGATGACCAGGATGTCACCGTGGCCCAGGGACGCGATCACGCGCGACAGGGCGATGTTGAGCAAAGGTGTCTTTTTCATGCGGGCACAAAACCTTGTACGTCGTGCAGCGTAGGAATGGAAGGCTGAGCGCCGGCGCGGGTCACTGACAACGCCGCCGCCACCTGGCCAAAACGGATCGCCTCAGCTTCGCTCTGGCCCGCGGCCAGCGCGGCGGCAAAGCCACCGACAAAGGTATCGCCAGCAGCGGTGGTATCCACAGCTTTGACCTTCGGCGCCACCAGGTGCTCAAAGCCCTTGCCGTCGGCAAACAGCGCGCCCTGGGCGCCCAGGGTGATGATGACCTTACCAGCGCCTGCCCGGATCAGCGCGGTCGCGGCGACCTTGGCGCTGTCGAGGCAGTCGACCGTCACGCCGCTCAGGGCGCTGGCCTCGCTTTCATTGGGGATCAGATAATCGATCGAGGCATACCAGTCAGCGGGCAACGGTCCGCTTGCCGGGGCCGGATTGAGGATGACGGTCTTGCCCAGCTCGCGCGCCCGCTTGAGCGCATACCCAACGGTCTCCATTGGCACCTCAAGCTGGCAGATGATCACGTCTGCCGTCTGCAGCACAGCGTCGCACGTTCGCAGCGACGCAGGCGTCAACTCACCGTTGCTGCCGGCCACAATGACAATGGCGTTCTGGCTGCTGTCATCGACCACGATCAACGCCACACCGCTGGAGCCCTCCACCGTGCTGACTGCCTGGCAATCGATGCCTTCGACCAGCAGCGCATCGCGCAATTGGCTGCCGTAGGCGTCGGTACCGATGCACCCCACCATTGCGACACTGGCGCCCAGGCGTGCCGAGGCGACGGCCTGGTTGGCGCCCTTACCACCGGGCACAGTGGAGAACGTCTGGCCGATCAGGGTTTCACCGGCACGCGGCAGGCGACTGGCGCGGGTGACCAGGTCCATGTTCAAGCTGCCTATTACCACTACTTTTGCTGGCATACATCAGTACTCATCAATTCGGTTCAGCGGTATTGGGCGAACACATCAGCCAATGGCGCGGTCGACTCACGCAAAACAATACTGGGCGTCACGATACGTTGATCGATCGGCAGTTGGGGTGTTGCTATTCGTTGCAGTAATAATTCGGCGGCCGTCTCACCCAATTGCAGGATCGACTGGCCGACCGTTGTCAGCGCCGGGTAGACGTAGCGCCCCATCTGAATGTCATCGAAACCGATGACCGACAGCTCGCCCGGCACCCGCACATTGCGCTCGGCGGCGGCGCGCAGCACGCCAAACCCAATCATATCGTTGCTGGCGAAAATCGCGCTGGGTGGGTGTTGCGATAATAACTGTACGGCTGCGGCATACCCGCCCGTGCTGGTGAAATCGCTTTCCAGGGTACGACTGGCCAACACCTCGATACCCGCCTCGCGCAATGCACGCTGGTAACCCGCCAGGCGCATCTGCGCCACGCGGGTATGCCCCGGGCCGCCGATACAGGCGATGTCCCGGTGGCCCAATTCCAACAAGTGCCGGGTCGCCAGGTAAGCGCCCTCCTCGTGATCGATGCGCACCAGGTCCACATCAATCCCATCCAGCGCCCGGTCGACAATCACCATGGGCGTGCGCACGGCACTCAAGCCTGCGGCAAGGCCACTGTCATCGCCGCCCACGGAGGTCACGATCAAGCCGTCGACGCGCTTTTCCAACAACACGCGCAAGTAACTGCGCTGTTTCTCTGCGTCGTCATCCGAGTTGCAAAGGATCACGCAATAGCCATTACGCTCGCAGTAATCCTCGATACCCCGGGCCAGTTCGGCAAAATACGGGTTGAGGCTGTTGGGCACCAGCAGGCCGATGGTCGCCGTGGTCTTGGCCTTGAGCGAGCGTGCGACGGCACTGGGCACGTAGTCCAACTGCTTGATCGCCGCCTCGACCTTGATGCGTACCGGCTCGCTCACTGGGCGCGTCTTGTTCACCACATGGGACACGGTGGTGTAGGAAATACCTGCAAGCGCTGCCACATCCTTGATCGTTGCCATGGTTCAGCCCCGCCGACTGGCGCGCTGGCTGCGGTAAGTGTCGAGGACCACGGCAATCACGATCACAGCACCGGTAATGATGCGTTTAGTCGGCTCCGTCGCACCGATCTGCGCCAGCCCGGCCGCCAAGACCGAAATGATCAACACGCCGAAGAACGTGCTGATGACCGAGCCACGCCCGCCCATCAGGCTGGTGCCACCGATCACCACGGCAGCGATCACTTGCAGCTCCAGGCCCGAACCGGCATTCGGGTCCGCCGCTTCCAGGCGCGAAATCTGAAACAGCGCCGCCACACCGGCCAACAGCCCCATCAGGCTGAACACCAGGATCTTGTAAGGCTTGGGATTGATGCCCGCCAGGCGCACCGCTTCTTCGTTGGTGCCGATGCCGATCAGATAACGGCCGAAGACCGTACGGGTCAGTACCAATTGGGCCGCGATGATCACCAGCAGCGCGATGATAAACGACGGGGAAATACCGAAGGCAATCGGGTTGGACAGCCAGGCAAACGAGTCACCGATATAAGCGGTGCGCGAGCCCGTCATCTGGTAGGCCACGCCACGGGCCATCTCCAGCACGCCGAGGGATACGATAAATGACGGAATGCGCCAGGCCACCGTGATGGAGCCGGTGATAGTGCCGGCCAACGCCGCGCAACCCATGCCCAGCAGAGCAGCGGGCAACACGCTCCAGCCCCAGCCCAGGATCGCTACGCTGACTGCCGAGGCCGCCAATGCCAGTACCGAGCCCACGGAGAGGTCGATGCCGCCAATGATCAGGATGAAGGTCATGCCCACCGCCAGCACCATCAGGTCTGGAATCTGGTTGGCCAGGGTGCTGAAGGTGTCATAGGACAGGAAGTGATCGCTGAGCACCGAGAACAGCGCAATCATCGCCAGCAACGCACCCGCCAGCCCCAGGTAGGTACCCAGGCCATAGAAGTTGCCGCCAGTTTTACCGGGGGAAATGCTTGTTTTCATGGGGTATTCCTAGGCGCTGCTTCGTTGAGCAGCGCATCACGTTTCTGATAGCCGGCAAAGGCGGCGGCGAGCAATTCGTCCTGGGTCCAGCTGTCACGCTCAAAGGTCTCGATCAGGCGCCCGGCAGACAACACACCAATGCGGTCACAGATCAGCATCAGCTCACGCAGGTCACTGGACACCACCACCAGCGCTTTGCCCTGGCGGGTCAGTTCACCGAGCAAGGCATAGATGTCGAACTTGGCACCGACGTCGATGCCGCGGGTGGGCTCATCGAACAGCATCACCGCGCAATCGCGCTCCAGCCAGCGGCCAATCACCACCTTTTGCTGGTTACCGCCCGACAGCTCGGACACCAGTTGCGTGGGGCTGGAACTGCGGATACGCATGGCGTCGATCTGGCGCTTGGCCAGAGCGGTTTCGTTGCGGCTGTTGACGACGCCACCGCCGGAAATTTCCGGCATGTTGCCCAGGGCGATGTTGGCGCTGATGGACTGGGTCAGCAGCAGGCCCTCGCCCTTGCGGTCTTCGGTGATCAGGGCAATACCATGACCGACCGCGTCCACCGGCGAGCGAATGCTCACCACCTTGGCCGGCGAACCCAGGGCCACGGTACCGCTGTCGGCCGGGTCGGCGCCGAAGATCAGGCGCAGCAATTCGGTGCGGCCGGCGCCGATCAGGCCGGAAATGCCATAGATTTCACCGGCGCGCACTTCAAAGGACACATCGCGAACCTTGTCCGAACGGGTCAGGCCCGTCACCGTCAAGGCCGGGCCACCGATGGTGCGCGGGCCCAGGTCAATGTGTTCGCCCAGTTCGCGACCGACCATCAAGGTCACCAACTGCTCACTGTTGTAATTGGCCATTGGCTCGACGCAGACCAGCTTGCCATCGCGCAATACCGCAATGCGCTGGGCGACACGGGCCAGCTCTTCGAGCCGGTGCGAAATATAAATGATCGCCACGCCTCGGGCCTGCAAGCGCGTGATTTGCTCAAACAGCATCTCGACTTCACGGGCGGTGAGCATCGCCGTGGGCTCATCGAGGATCAGTACATGGCAGTCGCCGATCAGGTTACGGGCGATCTCGACCATCTGCTGGTGACCAATGCCCAGGCTGCCCACCAGCGTGTCCGGGTCGATCGCGTCCAGGCCGACTTGGGCCATGGCTTCGATTGCGGCCTTGCGCAGTTGTTTGCGGCTGATCCAGCCACAGCGGCTTGGCAGGTTATCCAGGAACAGGTTTTCAGCCACAGTCAGCGTCGGCAGCAGGTTGAGTTCCTGCATGACCATGCGCACGCCCAAGGCTTCGGCCTGGGTGCGGCTGGCGGGGGCGTAATCCTGACCGTTGAATTGCATGTGCCCGGTGGTGGGCGTGACCAGGCCGCCGATGATCTTCGACAAGGTACTTTTGCCTGCGCCGTTTTCACCGGTCAGCGCCAGCACTTCCCCGCGATTGAGCGTCAGGGTGATGTCGGACAGAACCGGTTGGGCATAGGTCTTACCGATACCGCTGACCGAGAGGACAGCGTTCGGGGCGGAAGATGACATAGGAAAATCTCCAGGCGCCCGCCCAGGACGAGCGGGCGCTGTTGGGTACTGCCAGGATTACTGCTTGATGACGAGTTCGACCGGGGTTTCGATCACGCCATCTTTGGCATCGACTTTCTCACCCTTGACCAGCTTCAGCGCATTCTGGATACCGAACACGGCTTGCTGGGCAGCGGCCTGGTCAGCGGTGGCCAACACGCGGCCGTCCTTGAGCATTGGTTTGATCGCATCAATGTTGTCGTAACCCACCACCAACACCTTGCCGGCCTTGCCTGCCGCACGCACGGCGGAGACAGCGCCCAGGGCCATGTTGTCGTTACCGGCCAACAGCGCCTTGATATCTGGCGTTTCGCTCAGCATCGCTGCGGCGATCTTGTTGCCTTGGTCGATCTCCCAGTTACCGGATTGGGTGGAAACAATCTTCATGCCCGCCGCGTCCATCGCATCCTTGAAGCCTGCGGTGCGCTGCTGGGCGTTGGTGGTAGTGGGTACGCCCTCGATGATGCCGACCTTGTCACCGGCGGCCAGTTGCTTGGCCAGGTAGTCGCCCACCAGCTTGGAGCCTTTGCGGTTATCCGGGCCTACGAACGGGATATCGAGTTTTTTGCTTTTGAGGACATCCGGGTCCAGGCGGTTGTCGATGTTGACGACTTTGATACCGGCATCGGAGGCCTTCTTCAACACCGTGACCAGGGCCTTGGAGTCGGCGGGCGCAATGACAATGGCATTGACCTTGGACAGAATCATCTGATTGACGATATCGATCTGCGCAGCGGTATCGGTTTCGTTCTTGATACCGTTGGTGATCATGTCAAAGTCGGCGGCGTGGTCTTTCTGGTACTGTTTGGCGCCGTCCTGCATGGTCACGAAGAACTCATTGGCGAGCGACTTCATCACCAGGCCAACCTTGGGTTTGGCAGCGGCGTCATCAGCAAATGCAGAGGAGAGAGGCAAAGCGGCGGATGCGGCAGCAAGCACAGCAACAGCAAGAAGACGTCCAGCAAATGGCAGCTTCATGGGTTCACTCCGATCTTATGATTATTGTGAGCAACGCTTGCACCGAAGAGCCCTTCGGCAGCCCTCCCACTTGGGCGGCTGATACGAGTTGTGACGATGTGCCAAGGGCGCAGTGAAACATCTCGCAAACGTTTGCGTTGAGCAAACTATGAGAACCTTGTCGAGATTTGTCAACGGTAGCAGCAAGCCTTTCATGGGCGCCCTCCAAGCTCACCCTTTAGCTACTGACCGCTGATACGTTTAAGCAAATTCGCCCTGCCTGACCGTTCTCTGAAACGACAGGCTGTGCGGCGAATGATCACACAGGGTGCCCGGACAAATCGTGAAGGCTTTCGGACAACCGAACACCACAGCCCTTCTCGTTCGGAAAGCCGGACAGCGCCCAGGCCCACCAAACCGAAACCTCACTTTAAGTTGTTTTAAATCAATAAGTTAATTTAAAAAAATCAACATGCTCAGCCTGGTACAAATCCTGCTCTTTCTCAGCACCTCGCGGCGTTCAGAACCGCCCGGGTGTTCTAGATGAACCTGCTACAGCACTCATCAAAAACCAGAGAGAAAAATAATGAAATCTGCATTGAAGAACGTTATTCCGGGCGCCCTGGCCCTTCTGCTGCTGTTCCCCGTTGCCGCCCAGGCAAAGGAAGTTGAAAGCAAGACCAAACTGTCCAACGTAGTCATCCTCGCCACCGGCGGTACCATCGCTGGCGCTGGCGCCAGTGCGGCCAACAGTGCCACTTACCAGGCGGCCAAAGTCGGCATCGAACAACTGATCGCCGGCGTTCCTGAGCTTAGCCAGATCGCCAATGTTCGCGGCGAACAAGTGATGCAAATTGCGTCGGAAAGCATCAACAACGAAAACCTGCTGCAACTGGGTCGCCGTGTCGCCGAACTGGCCGACAACAAGGACGTGGATGGCATCGTGATCACCCACGGTACCGATACCCTTGAAGAAACCGCCTACTTCCTGAACCTGGTAGAAAAAACCGACAAGCCTATCGTGGTGGTCGGCTCCATGCGCCCAGGCACCGCGATGTCGGCAGACGGCATGCTCAACCTGTACAACGCGGTTGCAGTCGCAGGTAGCAAGGAAGCCCGCGGCAAAGGCGTGCTGGTGACCATGAACGACGAGATCCAATCGGGTCGCGACGTCAGCAAGATGATCAACATCAAAACCGAAGCCTTCAAGAGCCCATGGGGCCCAATGGGCATGGTCGTTGAAGGAAAATCCTACTGGTTCCGCCTGCCGGCCAAGCGTCACACCATGGATTCTGAGTTCGACATCAAAACCATCAAAAGCCTGCCTGACGTTGAAATTGCCTACGGCTACGGCAACGTGAGCGACACCGCCTACAAGGCACTGGCCCAAGCGGGCGCCAAAGCGATCATTCACGCCGGCACTGGCAACGGGTCGGTATCGTCCAAGGTGGTTCCAGCGTTGGTGGAACTGCGTAAACAAGGCGTGCAGATCATTCGCTCTTCCCACGTCAACGCCGGTGGCATGGTTCTGCGTAACGCCGAACAGCCAGACGACAAATACGACTGGGTCGCCGCCCTTGACCTGAACCCGCAGAAAGCCCGCATCCTGGCGATGGTCGCCCTGACCAAGACCCAGGACAGCAAGGAACTGCAACGGATCTTCTGGGAGTACTGATCCCTGCTGATCTACCTGTAGGAGCGAGCTTGCTCGCGAAAAACTTGATAGCGCCGCGTTAAGTCAGGCTTTACGCGTTATCGTTAACGTTCTTCGCGAGCAAGCTCGCTCCTACAATTGCTGCCCGCCCTTCTCAACAAACTTCCTGATTCGCTGTCAGACGAACTTCTTGAAATTTAAGCAGTTGCGAAATTGCCTACAGTTAAATACTGTATGTGCGTACAGCCAATTAAGGAATGCTCTGTGGCAAAGCCCTCTTCCGCAGCACCTGCAGCGCCTGACGCCTATCAGCGTCTGGCCATTCGCGTGCAAAAAATCATCAATTCGACCAACGCGCAGAAAGCCAAGGCAGCGCTGATCTTCCGTTTACCTGATGAGCCGGAGAACGATTGGCAACGTTTACTGGAAGAGATTGCGGAAAACGACAACGTCACCCTCGCCTATCGAGATGACGGTGGCGTGCAGATTTTCTGGGTTGTGCCGAAGGAAGATTGACTCAATGAGTGCCCGTTTTATTGCTGTGTGCTGTCTGTTTTTTACCGTCACCGCCAACGCCCAGGCCCCTCGAACCTTCAGCGAAGCCAAGAAAGTCGCCTGGAAGCTCTACGCGCCGCAATCCACGGAATTCTATTGCGGCTGCAAATACACCGGTAACCGCGTGAATTTGAAAGCCTGCGGTTACATCCCGCGCAAAAACGCCAACCGCGCCGCGCGCATCGAGTGGGAACACATCGTGCCGGCCTGGCAAATCGGGCATCTGCGTCAATGCTGGCAAAATGGGGGGCGAAAAAACTGCACGCGCCATGATGAGGTGTTCAAGCGCGCCGAGGCCGACCTGCACAACCTGGTGCCGAGCATCGGTGAAGTGAATGGCGACCGTAACAACTTCAGCTTTGGCTGGCTGCCGGTGCAAAGCGGGCAGTACGGCTCATGCCTGACCCAGGTGGACTTCAAGGCGAAGAAGGTCATGCCGCGCCCGTCCATTCGCGGAATGATCGCGCGCACGTATTTTTATATGAGCAAGCAATACGGCCTGCGCCTGTCGAAGCAGGACCGGCAATTGTATGAAGCCTGGAACAAGACCTACCCGGTGCAAACCTGGGAACGCCAGCGCAACCAGACCGTGGCTTGCGTGATGGGGCGTGGTAATGAGTTCGTCGGCCCGGTCAACCTCAAGGCCTGCGGCTGAACGTGGGCGGGGGTGCCCGCCCACCTGACCTGCTACTGCGCAGCCTTGTGTTCGATAATCTCCGACACGGTGTCGTTTTTCTTGGCCCGCGCCATTTTTTCGTTTAGCAGCGCCTGCTTGGCCTCGGCCTCGGCTTTGGTCGCGAACGGCCCCAACAGCACCTCATCCTTGCCGTCGACTTTCACGATATAGAAATTGAAGCCATGCTCCAGCAACCAGGCGGTCAGGTCGGTGATCGCCTGCAGCTTATGGTCCGGCGGGCCGACCCGTATATCCCATTCCTGAGCGGCAATCGCACCGGCTTGCGGCAGGCTTTCGGTCACGGCAGGCTTGGCCTTGGGGGCATCGACCGATTGACCTTCACCGCATCCGGCCAACGCCAACACCACAATTGCCATCGCTACTTTACGCACTGCCCTGCTCCTTTGAGGATCAAAGAGGCAACTTTACCATTCACTGTCTATTCTGGCCGTCATAAACGTTGGCTTAAACAATGCGAATCATGTATCGCGACCTGTATGATACCGCCATGGGAATTAATGTCGCCTCTACGCGTCCTAAAAGAGGCAGTCACAGGGAAGCGCTTCGCAGTAAGCTACACACATCCGACACCTGCCCTGTCTGAAACATGTGTCCTTAAAAGTAATTCAAGGAGAAGTCCATGCTTATACTCACCCGCAAAGTCGGTGAAAGCATAAACATCGGTGATGACATTACGATCACCATCCTGGGCGTTAGCGGCCAGCAAGTACGAATCGGCATCAACGCCCCTAAGGATGTTGCCGTGCATCGCGAAGAGATTTACCAACGTATCCAGGCCGGCCTGACTGCACCCGACAAAAACCAGACGCCTTGAAACGCCTCCAGTAGCCAGCCTTTTCGTTCACTGTAACGGCTGGCGAAAACCCCATTGGCCTGTTCGCGTCCCCCCGCGTGACCAGCGCGCCTTGAACCTTCCCTTCGTTGCAAGATGAAACTGTCAGGGCATCCGGAACTTGTCGCGCTATTGGCAGCCCAATTTCTGACACTTTATCCTGCCATCCGAGTGCATTTCAGGAACACGTCGATGAGGCCAGCCGCGTCGCAACCCCTTGTTTCAAGATCCTGGATGATTGCCCTGCTGATAGGGCTGGTCTTTGTGGCACTCGGGTGTGGGTTGAGAATGGAAGTTGAAGGGGCCGATCCCGACACTCATTCCTGGGTGGATCTGGCGCTTCTGCTCTGCGGCTACCTGCTTGTGTTCTGCCTCAAGCCCATCCAGAAGGTGATCTTGCGCAAGTTGCGCCAGCGCGCCGCCCATCGCGCCCGCGGGAACGCCGCACGCTGAGCGCTGCTGCCTGTTATCGGATCACCGGTATTTACAGCGCCGCCACACCACCTATCATTGGGCTTGCGCAGTCAGTCAAAGGGGCAGAGACAGATGGACACCCTCAGCAAAACCCAAATCGAATCGGCACTGGCAGCGCGCCTGCCCAGCTATACCGTTGAGTGCACACTGCATGCCGACGGTACGCTATCAGCCGTTCTCAGCGGCCCAGGGACCGATCACTTCGCGATTACCGGCATCGTGCGTGCGCACTATCACGGTACAGAAGCCATCAACCGGCTCGCCACCGAGATCCTCAGGGAAATGGTGTTGTCGCGTCAGGGTATGAAAAACAGCCGGCTGCAGGCGTTGTCCGATCCCATCGACTGCCTGGAAGGCCGAGACCGATAACAGGCTCGGCCTTCCACGTGTCACGGCGCTAACCGACTCAGGGACAGCAAGCCATCAGCCCCACGCAGGGCTTTCAACGCACCGTATTCCTCGATACAAGCATGGGCCGTCACCATCGGCGCCAAGTGTGTCGAGGTCACCACCAGGATATCCGCCCCCGCCGCTTCCCCAGCCTGAATGCCCACTGTGGCGTCCTCGAACACCAGGCAGTCTTGCACCGGCACGCCCAGGCGCTTGGCACCCAGCACGTAACAGGCCGGATCGGGCTTACCCGTCTTCACATCTTCGGCTGTCACCAGTACCGCCGGCACGGGGATACCCGCCGCTTGCAGCCGGCGCACGGCCAACGCTTTTGGCGCAGAAGTGACCAACGCCCATTGATCGGCGGGCAGGCTGGCCAAAAACGCCACCGCGCCGGGAATCGCCACGATGCCTTCGACATCGCGCAGTTCAGCCTCGGTGATCCATTGGGCTTCTATCTGTGGATCGACACCCGGCAATGCCTGGCGGGTGATCGTATCAATCGCGCGGGCACCATGAATGGTGTGCAGAAACGCTTCCATATCCAAGCCATGCCGAGCAGCCCAGATACCCCAGACACGCTCCGCAGCGGCAATGGAGTTGAGCAGAGTCCCGTCCATATCAAACAGGAAGGCGCGGTAACGGCGGCTAAATACACTTGGATTTGGACTGGACACTGCGCGGCTTCCTCATGGGCTGGGCCCCTGCAATCTACGGATCACCTCGCCGCTTGTAAACGCCGAGACCTGGCCCGTCAGCGCCAAGGCAAAAATGACGAACTTGTCATCATCCTGTTGGTTGGCTGTTGGGGTCGCCTGGTTACCGTGAACTCACTACCAACCCGGAACGTGAGACACCACCATGAAACTGTTCGCCTTAGGCTTCGCCGCTTTGCTCGTCACTGGCTCGGTATTCGCTGCCGACGCCGCCCCTGCTGCCAACGTGATCCATGACAAAACCGGCTTCTTCGTCCATCTGGATGTCGCCAAGGTGCTCTCGAGCACCGACACCTACGGCCAATGCGGGGTTGTGCCGGCGCAACTGCGCTACCTGGACCACCAAGACCGCGAACATGTGCTGGATTACCAAGTCCAGGGCACCGGTTGCGCCAATGACAATTGATCGGGCTACACTGGCGCAACTTATTGAAGCAGAGCACTTCCCATGAACATCCTTGTAGTCGAAGACGAACCCAAGGCCGGCAATTATCTGCTCAATGGCCTGCAGGAACTGGGGCATTGCGTGAGCCTGGCCCGCGATGGCGTGGATGGTTTGCACCAGGCCCTGGAGACGCCGTTCGACGTGATCGTACTGGACGTGATGATGCCGAAAATGGATGGCTGGGAAGTGCTGCGCCGCCTGCGCAAAGAAGCCGATACTCCGGTGTTGTTCCTCACCGCCCGCGATGACATCGCCGACCGCATCAAAGGCCTTGAGCTGGGGGCTGACGACTACCTGATCAAGCCCTTTTCGTTCGCCGAGCTGGTTGCGCGCCTGCGCACCCTCAACCGTCGCGGCCCGAGCCGGGATGAAGAACAACTGCAAATCGCCGACCTGCACATTGACGTACTCAAACGCCGAGTGACCCGCGCCGGCACGCGCATCACCCTGACCAACAAAGAATTCGCCCTGCTGCATTTGTTTGCGACGCACCAGGACCAGGTGCTGTCCCGTTCACTGATTGCTTCGCGGGTGTGGGACATGAACTTCGACAGCGACACCAACGTGGTGGATGTCGCCGTACGCCGCCTGCGCCTGAAAATCGACGACCCGTTCCAGCTCAAGCTGATTCACAGCGTGCGCGGCATTGGCTACCGCTTCGATACCCAACCATGAACCGTCAGCCCCCTTACTCCCTGACCCTGCGCTTGGCGTTGATCTTCGCCCTGCTCGCCTTCGCCCTATTGGCAACCTTGGGCGTGGCGCTGTACCGGGAACTGGAGCGCGAACTGATCCGCCGCGATGACGCCGCGCTGATATCCCGAGTGGATCAGCTACGCAACTTGCTCAACGACAGCAATACGCTGGACCTGATCAAGACCAAGCCAGAGCTGTTCCAGAACATGTTGGGCAACCGCGAATCGGTGCTGAGCATCGCCGCACCCGGCCAGCAGCCGCTGCTGCTGGTGAACCCGGGGAACATTGCGCTGCCGTCGATCCAGCCGCTGCCCAAGGATCACAAGCTCATGTTGAACGACGTACAACATTTACCCGGCCTGAACGGTATTCCCTTCTCGATGGTGGCCGTGGCTATCGACTCCGGCGACCTGGGCAGCCTGCAAATCACCAGCGGCCGCCTGATGACCGAGCGCACCGCGGTGCTCGCCAGTTACCGACTCAGCGTATACATCCTGGCGAGTATCGCCGCGATCATCCTGGCGCTGGTCGGTTACCTACTGGTCCATCGCGGCTTGCTGCCCTTGCGCCGCCTGGCCCGGCATGCCCATGGGATCGGCGTCAGCAATCTGGCCGAACGGCTCGACAGCCACGGCGCACCGAAAGAATTGCTGCCCATGATCGACTCGTTCAACACCATGCTTGAACGCCTGGCCAAAGGCTTTGTACAACTGGGCCAAGTGTCCACCGACATGGCCCATGAACTGCGCACCCCGATCAACAACCTGCTCGGCGAAACCCAGGTGGCCCTGCAACAGCAGCGCAGCATCGAGAGCTACCAGCAACTGCTGGCCTCCAATGTCGAAGAGCTGGAACGCCTGGCGCGGATGCTCGACAACATGCTGTTCCTGGCCCGCACCGACCCCGCCAGCGCACTGCGCCAACGCCAGGCGCTGGACGCGGCGGATGAAGTGGAACGCATCGCGGATTACTTCGAAGGGCTGGCCGGTGATGTGGACATGCACATCACCGCCCTGGGTGAAGGGGTGATCTGGGCTGAACCGATGCTGCTGCGCCGCGCCTTGGCCAACCTGTGTGCCAATGCCATCAAGTATGGGGCGCCGGGCTCGGAGCTGAGTATCCAGGCAGTGCCGGATGGCGCGGGTATCAACCTGAGGGTCAGTAACCACGGCCAGACGATCCCGGCCGAGCACCTGCCACGGCTATTCGAACGGTTTTACCGGGTGGATGAGTCCCGCGAGCGGTCGTCCCAGTCCAACGGCCTGGGGCTCTCGATCGTGGCGACCATCATGCAGCTGCATAACGGGCGGTACCGCGTCAGCAGTGAAGATGGCGTGACCTGTTTTGAGTTGTTTTTCCCTGGGCGTGAAGCCTGAGGATGCTGCAACTCAATCAAACGCGCCGTTAAGGACTTCGTAGATGATGCCGGTCGCAATGGTCACCAATATCAAATCGGTTCCCGCTTGCTGCCACTCGTAACCGTCGTAGCGAGGCAACTGCCCCAGCAAGCGGCTGTCGAGTTTCTTGGCAATACCCGGCGGCAGTGGCTTGCCGCGTGCCAGGTTTTTCTGAATGCCAGGCGGCAAGGCCGGGCCAGGGCGCCAATAATCGCGGTGACCGCCCAGCACGTTCAGTACAAGACCGCGATCAACGCTGAAGTCATTCCTGGAGGGCCCGCCATTGTCCTTGCCCTTACCTTGCCCACCCTGGGCATTGCCCTTGTTATTACCCTGGCCTTTACCCTTGTCCTGCCCACCATAGGCATCACCCTTGTTATTGCCTTGGCCTTTGCCCTGCCCTCCGTAGACATCACCTTTATTGTTACCCTGGCCTTTGCCATTGCCTGGATCGGCAAGGGCAAGGCCACTGGTCACGGACAGTGCAAGCGACAACGCAACCGACACGAACTTCGTACGCTTTAACATGGCGACTTTCCAAGGCAAGGGTGTACTTGAACTGTAGTTGAAATCGCAACACCGCGTACAGCCTCAGCTGATCTGGCCACCGGCAAGGACGACATCCGCCTGGGTTTGCCAGGCGGCCAACGCCGCAACCCGCAACCCCTCCACGGTCGTCGATAACGCCATCGAAGGCTCGCCCGACTCAGGCAAGCCAGGCACATGAATAAACCCACTGCGCACCCCAGTCCCCGCCAACGCATGCTGCAAGCGGTAAAACACCTGATTACACACAAACGTCCCCGCCGTCTGCGACACAGCGGCCGCAATACCGGCCTCACGCACCGCCTTGACCATGCCCTTGATCGGCAACGTCGAGAAGTACGCCGCCGGGCCGCCCTCCACCACCGCGGTATCAATCGGCTGCGCGCCCAGGTTGTCGGGAATACGCGCATCGTTAACGTTGATCGCAACGCGCTCGATGGAAATATCACTGCGCCCAGGCCCCAGGCCCGTGGCGATGACCATTGCTGGCTGCAGTTCGTTGATCAACTGCAGCAAGGTCTCGGCAGCGGTGGCAAATGCGCAGGGCAAGCAATGCGCAACCATCGTCACGCCCTCGCTCAACGACACACCGTCCAACTGGCGCACGGCCTCCCAAGAGGGGTTTACCGCCGCCTTATCAAAGGGCTCGAAGCCCGTCAGCAATACGTTTTGCACAATGACCTCACATCAACAGGTAAAGCAGCACGATATTGACCACCAGCATCATCAGCGCCGTGGGTATCTGGGCCTTGATCACCGCGTTTTTGTCCGGCAGTTCCAGCAGCGCCGCCGGTACGATATTGAAGTTGGCCGCCATCGGCGTCATCAACGTACCGCAATAGCCCGAGAACATACCAATGGCCGCCATCACCGCAGGGTTGCCACCGTAAATTCCCACCAGCACCGGCACGCCGACGCCACCGGTCATCACTGGAAAGGCCGCAAAACCATTGCCCATGATCACGGTAAACAAGGCCATGCCCAGCACATAAACCATCACCGCCACCAACTTGTAGTCCAGGTTGATGTAAGTGGTGGTGACATGAGCGACCGCCGTACCCACCCCGGCCTCATTAAACAACAGCCCGAGCATCGCCAGCATTTGCGGGAGCACCATGGCCCACCCCAGGGCTTCGGTCAGGCGCCGGGATTCGCGCAACGCTTGCACCGGCGTATCACGGGTCAGCCAGCAGGCCAGGCCAAGGGCGATCAGGCAACCGATGCCGAGGGAGACAAAGGTGGTGTTCTTCGGGTCCAGCAGCGGTACACCGCCGATTTCGGTGTGTTTGAGCAACACCGAACCAATCACCGTGGTCAGCGGAATCGCCAACGCCGGGATGAACAATTTGTGGCCCAGGCGCCCGGCACTGGCGCGGGACGCCTTGTCGTGCAACTCGGCGTGCTGGCCACGACCTACGCCGCCCAAGCCCGCAATCAATGCCATCACCACCACACCCACCCCGATGACCACCGAAGGCAGGCGCTCACCTATAAGGAACGGCACCGCAAACAACAACCAGAACAGCGCACTAGACCAACGCTTGGGGTGGGTACGGTCGAGCAGGATCATGCCGGCGGTGATCAGCAACAGCACGCCCGCCAGCCAGTACAGGTATTGAATGGAAATAATCATTGAGCGACCTCCACCGGGGTGGTGGCCGAACTCATTTCGCGGGTCAGGCGCCGGTCGAAACGATGCAACCGGATAGCGTGAATGATAAAAGCACAGATCGCCGTCGGGATGCCCCACACCGCAATGTGCAGCGGTTCCACATCAATCCCCGAGCCGAGCAGGAAGGTGTGCATCAACGCAATCGCACCAAAGGCCACGAAGATGTCCTCACCAAAAAACAACCCGACATTGTCGGTAGCAGCGCACATGGCCAGTACCTTGTGACGCAGCTTGTCCGGCAGCTTGCCATAGCGTTTTTCCGCTGCACCCTCGGCCATCGGCGCCAGCAGCGGCCGCACCATCTGCGGATGCCCACCCAGGCTGGTCAACCCCATGGCCGCTGTGGACTCACGCACAAACAAATAGATGATCAACAAGCGCCCGACCGTGGCGCGTTCGAAGCGGGCGATCCAGTTCTGCGCATGCAGGCGCAGGCCATGGCGCTCCAACAGGCCAATCACCGCCAGCGGCAATAACAGAATCAGTTGCAGGGCACGGGTCTGAAGGAAGCCATCACCCATGGTGGCGAGAATTTTTTCCAGCGGGAACTGGGCGGCAAGCCCGGTGGCTATGGCGGCCGCGGTGACCACCAACAGCGGATTGAAGCGCAATACAAAGCCGACCACGATGACAAGTACGCCGATCAACGGCCATAAGTTCACAACAGTTTGCATGGCGGGGAGGTCCTTTAGTGCGCGCTGCGGCGCCATTACAGCAGGATGTGGGCAAAGGGCTCACAGCGTGAAAGTGGCGTGCAGTCGGCTCGGTTTTTTATTGTTGACCTGGAAGGTCGAGCGTCAGTGGCGGCAACTTTGCTGCCTGGGGCCTTGGGGTGTCCAACAAGAAAAATTGTTGCTGCAAACCAATAATTTTTGTGGGGGGATGACACTGTGCGGTACGGTGCCTGGAAGGAATTGAGCCCAGTTTTTTTTGGACAAATCGCGTGGGTGAGCTCGCTATGGCGTCGGAAGTGAAAATTCCTGATCAGCACCTATACTCCACGATGCAGCTGTGTGTACTTGCAGTTCATTCACGGCGTCATGCCGACAATGAGGGGTTCCCGCTATGTATGCCGGACAAATGAGCAATATGGCGACCACGCTTGGCGAAATACGCTGCCAACTGTTCGCCCAGGTAATTTGCCTGCTGGCGGTGGCGACGCTGTTCGCCTGATTGGACTTTGTAGCCCTGTAAGGACGCCGCCAGGCGTCTTGGCTTTGCTGTGCCCAAATTTCAGGCAACAAAAAAGGGCCCACCTTTCGGTGAGCCCTTCTAGACCGCCCAGCAGAGCGGATTTTGTTTGGTAGGCGCGATTGGACTCGAACCAACGACCCCCACCATGTCAAGGTGACCCCGGAACACTCGTAACCTATTGATGTATAAAGCAAACACACCAATTTAAGGAGGTGCTAAAACCAGCGTTTCACCCTATAAGAATCAATAACTTAGCGTTGTATATTCCTACAGTAGTCACCCTCCCCGGCGTCCTGCCAAACGAACACAACTACCCAAAAAAAACATCCGCTACTACTCTGTTCGCTCTCCGGAGGAACAACGATGCCGAATTCAGATCTACTCCCTTCCCTGCTTTCTAAGCTCTACGAAAACCAGCTCGCCCTCGAAGCGTCCATCCTGGAATTGTCCAACTGGGTGGAGCAGCGTGGCTCAGCCAAGGTAGCAGAAAATGTTCGCGGCGCTCTACAAGCCATCGACGATAACGAGGAGTTCGTCAAGCTGACCTTGGCCGTCCTAAGCGCTCCCGACTGATCGTCGGGTGAGCCTGCATTTCGTCGGTCTTCAGTCCTAGCATCGTTTCATTCAGATTACTGTGCGCACATACAGTATTTGAGATTCACGCTATGAACGTAGACATGGACACTGATGACTGGCTCGGCTGCCCTACCCCACTTGAGATGTACCAGCACCAGTGTGCACTTCTCGTAGACGAGTTGGTCGAGACCGAGCGCATGCTGCATCGAGCGCGGGCGAATATCGCCGGGCTGGTGCAGATGAATGACCTACTGATGACGGGAAAGGCTGAGGCAGAAGAAAAGCTCCGTAATGCTGAGGATGAACTCAGTCGCGTAAATGTCGAATACTCGGAAAGAGGCAAGGAGATCATGAGCTTGAAGATGATCTCAAGCCAGAACGAACACCTGCGCAGGGAAAACCAGCGACTGCTGCTCGAGCTCACCTCGCTCCGGGCGCCACAGCCCTGACGAACGCCTGGCACGCACGCAACGCGATTATGGCGTTATCCCCGTCGTCGGTGATGCGGACAATTCGTTGCGCATGCGCTGGGTCAAGTTGGGCTCGACGGGCTGCATGAACCACGCCGACGGCGCCGGGGGCGGCAGGCACGTTGCAGCTACTGGTTGAATCCTCGATGAGGACTGACAGCCGGACATCAGCAGTAGCAAGCTGATCACGCAGGCGAGCCTGGTTACGTTGGGCATCGGACAATTCCTTGGTGTGTTGTTGGTCCTGGAGCGCGAGCTGTTGCTCGGTGGCCAGGCGCTTATCCAGTTCGGCCGACTGCTGACTCCAGGCCTCGCCAGTGATTGCATCCAGTTCCTTCTGGTGGAGGTCGCCCTGCTCCGCGATACGCTCAGCCATCTTCTTGCCCAGCCGCCAGTCCTGAACCTGCCACGCACCGGCAAAGCCGATGGCCAGCGCCAGCAGGATCGCCAGCCACAGACCGATCAGCTTCTGTACCGGCGTCATCACGGCACATCCTTGAAGAAGATGTGGTGACCAAGACGCAGCGTCTGCTTGGCCTTCGCCGCCCAGGCCGGGGCCTTGGGCATTGTTGTTGCGTAGTAGTGCGTGGCGCCGCCGGTTGGATCTGGTACCGCCCCCGACATCACCTGGTCAGCTGCACGCTGCGCCTGGGCGAACTGCGCTGCCGGGATCTGCTTGGCACCACTCAGGTAGGCGTAGTTTGGGTCGTTCTGGTTCCAGCAGCTGAACTGCCACGGCTTCAGGCAGACACCGGCGTAGCCCTCCCCCCACCAAGACTTTGCCTTGCCGTCGAACACACGGTTGCGGATGGTCCAGGCCACGGCGATCTGCCCGTCCAGCCCTTCCCCGCGGGCTTCGCCGTACAGCGTGCGCGCCAGGATGTCTCGGTCTCTCTCGGTTGCGTTCATGCTTTTCTCCAGGCGAAAAAAAGCCCGCTCAGTTGGCGGGCAATTACTCTTCAGTGATAGTCGGTGGTGGCGGTGTTTCGATCTTGGGCATTTCGAGCCGCACGTCAATCCAGCTATTCAGCGGGACATCCATCGGTGCACCTCTGCCAGGGAACATTTCGCCATCGTCGGATAGCGTCCAGCGCTGCTTGAAAAGGCGGATGATCACAGTGCCATCTTCGGATTGTTCGCTTTCTGTAACGCCGAGCGTGCGCCCCCCATCTGGCGAGCATGGATCCTGGGTTCGCCACCCTTCAAGCGCTAAGCCAAGGCTCCCAATTACCTTGTACTCACCCACACCAATGCGCTCCACGGTGACGCCCCGAGCTTCGCCGTTCACCACTCCCCATTCACCAGCAGGCACGAAGGTTTCTTCCTGAAGGTCGCGGCGCTCGCTGGTGGCCACACAGGCAATCCGCATGATTGGCGAGGCAGCAGAAAGCACGCCGCCTGAGCCCCGAGTGGTATTGCCGGTGTGGTAGATCGTGTTGAATGAGGTAGTGCTGTAATCACCGGATCTGAACCCAATGACACCGCTGCCCAGAGTGCTCATCCAAAGTTGAGCTCCAAGATAGCCTGTTCCGGGGAACGCGATATTTAGCAAAGTGCCGTAAGCGAAATTCGAAGGCTTGAACTGAGTTGTCTCGGTGATTACGCCGAATCCCGTTTCCCAAACGTTCATGGAATCGTAAATTCTGGAGTCCGATACTACTCTAGGACCAAGTCCATATGAGCCAACAGCCATAACATTTCCAGGGCCGGTTCCTATGTTGGCGTTAGATGCGGTGCCAAGCTGGGCGTTTCGCGAATAGAGCTCCTGCGTCATCGCGTTAATCTTTACCGCGCCACTGCGAGTTGTATCGCCCCCAGCGCCCGTTGGGGCTGTGCCGATATTGATTTCCTGTCTTGCCATCTATCTAAACTCCAAATTTTCAAGCAGAGAGCTTTCCAAATACAGCCGGAAGCAGAAAGTAAAAAGGATTAGTTACGCCTGTAACACTGAATCTTAAAACCGACGCCGCGAAGTCAAATCGTAGCCCAGTTGTCCGACTTTCATTATTCCCTCCCATCATTGGCATTCTTGCATTATTTATCATCAGGTAATCGCCTAGTTCATAGCTCAGCGGCACCGAATACCAATTCGTCCCGATACCTTGACCGCTGGTAGTCGAGTGGGTATATGTCCAGTTCTGCACAACTCTGGTAAAAACTGCCGCCTGAGTACCAGAATCGAATATTTGCTTGCCATCAGTTGCCCACAGTCTCAACCCATAAGATGCGGTTGGCTTCGATGAAAAGGCCGCAACAAAAATAGCGCCTGAGTGAGCCTGCCCCGATGTGATACTACACCCTGTCCATGCGCCGGGTGATCCAGCCAGCAGAACCCCTAGCTGAATGAACGACCCGTTACTTTGAGGCCGAATAAAAATAAGAGGAGGCTCCGGCGTGTCAATAGCTGAAGCAAACACAATGGAAGCGCCCGCTGTATACGTGCCTTTGTGAAAAACACACAGCCTCGCATATTCGGAATCAAGAGAGACGGATCCAGCGTCATTAACCACCTCTAGACCATAACTCATCAAGCCCACCTCATAACTATTAAACGCATCGTCGCCAGGGAAATAGAGTCATTCGGCCTCTGACCTAGAAAGTTTCTTACAGAGACTACTCCATTCCCCATCTCGCACTCCAACTGCCTATTAGTTGCCAAGCTGTCATCATTATTATTGTTGATCGGCAGCATGAAACATACTGAATTGCTAGGACTGCATCCAGGCACGGAAAACGTTTTTGTGGATCTACCCTCGCCCGCATATGAAACAAGTACGGACAAAACAACCCTATAAGTTGAAGTGCCCGTATCGAATTCCAGCATACCAGATGAAGACCATATCCTCAGACCGAAACTCATTCGCTCAAGTCTCCAATTTGGACGCGTTTGATATTACCGTTGTCCCAGAAGCGCAACGAGCGATTAGTCATCGTTGCTCTGCCCTGACCAGGAACAACGCCGTTCATTTCAAATGTCCCGTCGAAGAATAACTTCCAACCCGTCTTGCCTGGGTCATAGTTGTTCGACTGGATGTAGTTACCGATCTTGGCGTTGGTGATCGTACCGTCCTGGATGAATGCAGCATTAATGAACGTTTGCCCTCCCTGGACGGCAAACGGCACCGAACCAGCTTGGCCGATGGCGAACCTGTCGGCGTCGATGATGAACTGCGACTGCAACCCGCCAGGCCCGTTCTCTAACCCGAGCCCGATACCAGCGTACTTGTAGAGGCCGGTGGCGGTTTCGTACTGCATCCGCACCGACCAGTTCGCCGTGACCTTGCCGTCGACCGTTTGAATTGCCGTGGTGTTGGTCTGGATAGCCAGGGTGTTGCCGTTAACCGAGTTCTTGACCGTCTCAATGCTGGACGACAACGCGCCGTCGGCATTGATACGGGCGGTTTGCTCGGCTACGACTGCGGCGGCATTGTTGGCCACCTTCACTTCCACTGTGTCGGTTCGCTGCCCCTGCACCAGGTCGCCCTCGATCAGGGCGGACTGAACAGACCAGACGCCGACATAGCTCTCGTCCGAGCCGATCAGCGCCGTGTCATCCCCCTGAAGCGGTGGGTTGACCTGCAAGTAAATGCCGTCAACCCGCTGCGCCGTGGTGGTGACCTTGCCGTCGAGCGTGGTAACCGTGGCCATGAGGGTGCTTAACCCGCTGGCCGTCGCGTTCACGCCGGTTACTGGGTCGTTGACCGTAACCTTCACCGCATTGAGCTGTTGCGCCTGGGCGATGATGTCCTGGCCATGCTGGTTGATCGTCGCCGAGTTCTGCTGAACCTGGGTTACCAGGGCATTCACCGTCTGCGTTACCGTGCCGATGTCGGTCCAGTAGGTGGCGTTCGGTGGCGGGCTGTTTGCCGGTACCGGGCCGTTGGCCTGATACAGGTGCTGACCCATGCGCACGATATCGTTAAGCGCGTATTCCTTCGCAGGGACGTACTCAAGCGCGTCGACGATCTGGTCAATCAGCCCTTCCAGCTCATCCTTGGCTGCTTCAATGCGACCGTTGACCGAGCCAGGGCCGTTGCCGTCGATAAGGTTGATGCGTTCGTTGAGCAGTTGCCCCAGGGACGTCTCGTCGATTTGCCCTTTGATCTGCTCAAGGATCGGCCCAGCATCCGAGCTGGCCTGGCCCATCACCCCATTCACCACCGGATAGAACGGACCGATGTTGCCGGTACGGTCCACCAGGCGCGCCCAGAAGAACAGCGTGGCGCCCGCCAGCAGAGACTGCATCCGGTAGTCGGCCTGCGGATATGCCAGGTCGGCCAGCTTCGTCGCGGCCGGCAGGTTATTCGCCGGACCGTACCAAAGCTCGGTGCGCTGGGTATCCTCGGCGCCAGCAGGGAAGCCCCATTTGATGCCGATGCCGAACAGCTCGCTGGTGGTGGTCAGGAACGACACCGCAGGCGGAAGGCCTACCTTGCCTGTCAGCACCACCTCGGAACTGGTGCCCCAGATAGACGCCACGTCCATTGCGTTAACCGAACTGACACGGGCCACATATCGACCACTGTAGATCCCCTCAACATCCGCACCGAGGCTCCCCGTGCGCGGCAGGCGTATCCAGTTGCCGCTGTCCTTGCGCCATTCCACGTTATACGCAATAGCCCCCGGCACCGAATCCCAAGTAATACGCATGCTGGTTACAGCAATGCCCTGCGACACGACGCTGCGCGCCTCAATGCCGATGTTCTGCGGCGGAGACATCACCCCGGGGGGAATGATGCTCGTCGGCTGCGGGTCAATCCGTGCACCCGTGTCGATTGCCTGGTACTTCAGCGGCTCATGTTGAGTGGCCGCTATCTTGAACTGGTGCAGCCCTTGCGGCTCGATGGTCTGTACACGAAAGCGCATCACGGCCAGGTCAGCGCTTTCCACGGACCAGCTGCACTCCGGCTCTGGGAGTTCCGAATAGTCCGCCATGACGGTGACCAGGCGGCCGGAGACCGACTTCACAATGCGCCCTTCGGACTTGCCGCTGGGCAGGTTGAGGATCAGCCGATCCTCTTCGTGCACTTCGGCGTCGATGTCGAGCGTGATCACGCGCCTGGTCGCGGCACTGATGCGCCCACCATTTGCACGGCCAGAGAACATCTCATCAGCTACGCAGATAATCTGGCCGGGCTCGACGTTGCGGCCCTCCATGCCGGCGGTGAAGCTTACCGACCACTCCTCATACTGCTCCGACTTAAGCGCCCAAATGCCGTGGCGGATTGCTTCCCCTTCCACGGTGCAGCCGAAGCGTGAGATATCCAGCATCCGGTGCCCAAGCTCGCCGATCAACTCTTCATTGGTAACTGGGGCCGGCTGTGTCTTGAACTCATTTTCAGGATTGTCCCAGGCCACCTTCGCCCGTGTATGGCGATCAGGAAGCGCCGCAGAGACGTACTCAAATTCACCGATGATGTTCGAGCGCGTGAAGACGTAGCCGTCCTCGTTGCCGGGAATGTCCGCCACCATGGTGACCTGGGAACCGTTCCAGCAACTGCTCCCACGGAACACGCTGGCCAAGTCCGAAAGGAGTGCGTAGCCCTCAACTGAATCCTGAATGTAGACGTTGGTTGTCATGCGCGGCTGCATGCCGCCCTTCCCATCTGGAACCATTACATCGCAATAGCGGCCGATCTCGTACAGCGTCCAATGGTCCACCATGTCGGCGGTGATGCGACGGCCCAGGCCATAGCGACGGTGTAACAGCAGGTCGCGCCATACCCAGACAGGGTTGTTGGTGTAGGCAAGCTTAAAAGTGCCGTTCCAGTCACCTGTATAGGTTCGAGTCTCCGGGTTGTAGTTGGTTGGCACCTGCACAATGCGGCCGCGCATCAGGAAGCTGGCCTTCGGCGTGTCCTGGAACTGCTTCGCATCGAACTGCAGGCCGCCCAGCGCAAGGTTGGGATAGCGCAGCTTCTTGTCGATTACCTCTGTCAGCCCCTTGATACGCATCAGGTCTGCAAAGTTGGAGTCGTTGCGGTTAGGTGTGAGCCGACGCACGCGCACCAATGCGCTGGTAAAGCCTTCAGGGAGATCGATTCGATGGGTGCGCTCGTATTCAGTCGTCCCCTTGTCGTCCAGGGTCGCTGACAAAACCGTTTGATAGCTTCCACCATCTACGGAAAGATCAATGGCGTAGTCGATGCGGTAGCCGATCTGGTCGCCATTCGTCTTCACCTGCCAAATTTGCGGCCACGACAAGCGGATGCGTACCGCCGACAACTGCTGATCAGTGATAGCGCGCGTCCAGGCGTTGTCCGACTTCAGCTCAACCGGCAACCCCTGGGACGCCTCGTTTTCAATGGCCGGAAAGCCTGGGATGTGTTCTTGGTCCACAGTGCCCGGGCGGAAGTCCCAAATGGTGCCGGGGAAGTTCTCGCTACCGTCAGGCGAGACCAGCGGCGTGCCGTTGAGTTTTACCGACCGTCTATCATCGACCAGGCCAATAATTGGCCCCTCACTCAAGGCATAGAGCAGTTTCACGGTCGCGACAGAAAGCGCGGTGTCGGGTGCTTTGTAGGGCGTGTACGGCTTCTGCTCGCCGCCCTTGGCGCCCAAAACGCGGGCAGCAGTAGGCCGGCGCCGATGCTTTACAGCAGGCGCTGTTGCGATTTTGGACATGGTTTTTCCTTACTGCTGATCTTCCGAGAAGACCCCGGCCGAAATGAGGGCGCCGCCGATATCGCGCTCGCCATACAGAAGTGGCTTACAGCGGCCCTGGGCCGTGGTGGTGACAGCGCCACCGAACGCATAGGAAGGCCTGTTGCCGTCGCCCTCCTTGTCCAGCACGCCAACCGGTGACGGGGACATACTCATGGCGATGCCGCCAATCATCAGGCCCGCGCCAGCCGCTACCAAGTAGTACTGCTGGGTGATCGCGCCGATCACCACCAGGGCAAGACCGGCAATCGTGGCGAACAAGCCGCCTCCCTTGCTGCCGATCACCATTGGCGCGATGCGGATCGGCTCAACGGTGTCCTGACGCATCTCAATCTCGGTATCGCTCAGGTTCTTCTTCCCCCGGAACACTGCGTAGGTCAGACCGCGCTCTTCCGAAAAGCGCAAGAACCGTCTGAAGCCGGGGATCTTCACGCACAACGCATGAATCGCCTCAGCGCATGACGTCACGGCCAGGTGGTGTACCCGGCCAAATCGTGCGCCCAGCACACCATAAAGCATCACCAGCACCACTAGGGGTTGCGGGTTAACCGTTGTTTTCATTGCCATCAGTCAACCTCCGGCATTCGTTGGTGCCGAAGAATCAGCACGGTGTAATCAGCCCACATGCCGCCGTACACGTCTCGGGTGGATTTCTTGTTGTAGCGGTGATGCAGAAAGGTGCCCGGGGCCGGGTGTAGTTCCGGGGCGCTGGTCAGCAAACCGTCACCCAGATAGATTCCTGCGTGGTTCGGTGCAGCGGCGTTGATCTGCATGACGATCATGTCGCCCTTGCGCGGCATCGAAACCGGATAGAAACCGGCCTCCTTGTAGTATTTCTCGTAGAGGCTCTCACCATCGTTCCACCAGCCGTCCCGGCGTGGGTAGTTCGGCAATTCAATCCCATGCTCGCGCTCATAGTAATCGCGGCACAGGGCATAGCAGTCCAGCAGACCATGGCCGAACTCGCGGCCAACCAGCGGGGCCTGGTAACCATCAGGCTTGAACTCGAAGTACTCGCCAGACGGCCAGCTCACAATACCCCACGGCTTTTCATGCAATTCGCAGCTGACACGATCGGTCATGCTCGGCATGGGTGGAACGTCGGGATGAGAGTGAATGATCATCGTCACCTCGCCACGGTCCTCAGCGTCACACTTATCCTCAGGGTTGATGATGAAGTGCTCGCTCGGCGTCTTGGCATCGTTGCGGCAGGGAACGTACTTCAGCCGCCCGGCCTCTCGAATCACCACGCCGCAGCTTTCCTTCGGAAACTCCGCCTCAGCGTGGGCCTGAATTTGTTTCAGCATCGTCTTGTTCATGGTTTGCTTATCCGATCAGCGCGGCGCCTGGTGCGCCACCGAACGACAAGGGGTTGCCCTTGCCAAAACGTAATTCGCAATCACTCGGCCGGCCGCCGCAGCGATCCAGCGCCGGGTCGTCCACCGGGTTGCCGTCGAGGTCGAACATCTTGATCCCGGTGTAGTTGCAGTCCGGGCCGCGGTACTCGCCCCAAAGGCACCATTCGCACCGGTTCATGATCAGGCCGCCCGGCAACCTCTGACCTTTAACAGCAGTCGGAGGGGCCAGCGAGAACACCACCTCCTCGCGCAACAAGCTGGTGACCTGGTTGATATAGGAGATGTCGAGCCTCTCCATGGTGCTGGCCGTAGGGTTGCCCTCTGGAAAGTTCGCTGCATCCAGGTATTTCGCGTACGTCTGTCGAACCGTCAGCTTTACCCCGCTCATCCCCTGGAAGCGCCGACAGAGTGCGGTGATCGTGCCGTCGATGTTGCTGATCTTCAGCATGGGCGTGGAGTTGTTGCCCTCGACGCTTCGCCCGAACCCACCTGTTTCGTAAGGTCGGGGCATGTAAACGTCGCCCTTCCAGATGATCGGGGTGGACTGCTGGTGTGCGTGGTACCGCAAAATGCCCATACCGCGCGCTTCACCGTCCAGCTCGATCAACTGGATGATCGCGCCGGGCTCTAGCTTCTGGTCGTCCAACGTGATCATGGATTGAATACCTGCTGGAAGGTGGTGCTCAGGGTGTACTTCTTGTTGCCGTGGGTTTGCAGCTGCCAGCCTCCGGTGGTGATGAACGCCCCCTGAACCTCAAGCGGCGGGGTCCACAGAAAGTGATTTGCCCCCTTGTGCCGCTTGAAGAACTCCCGGATCGGCTTGATGTAAGCCTCACCGCCCGTGAAGGAAACGGTGTAGGCGCCAGCGACATTATTTATTCCGACCGATAACCGCTGGCTGTAGCCGTTGCCGAACTTCGACTCAAGCACGTCAGGCTGGTCGTCACCGGATGAGCCAACCCGGGGCGACCAGTTGAATACTTCTGCCATCAGCTGTTTCTCCGATTGTTTGGATCAAGTAGGCCGTTCTGGCCTTTTTCCTGCTGAATCACCTGCCGGGCGATCTTCGGCATTTCGGAACGGGCGGTGGCCAACAACGCTATGCCCATCTGCTCGTATCCTTCGGGAGCATTGACAGCTCCGCCCGAGCCGTCGCCATTGATGTGCAAGTGGATCTCCGGCGCCGATCCTGAGCCGGCGGTTGCTGCGACAGATGGAGCGGTGAAGGTCGGCGAGATGCCCGGGCTTCCGACGAATCCGCCGGTTGCGTAGCCCGGCTTACCGCTACGGTTCAGGCCGATGAGGTAATCCTTCATCCCAGGCTGATCGACCACTTCCTTGCGGATGACGACCTCGCCGCCGTGAACCACACCCTTCGGCTCAAACTTGCCACCGGGGCCGGTATAGCCACCCTCAGAGAAGCCGGCCAGCGCCATGCCGGCGACCATGCCCGCATTGGCATAGCCCGCAGCAAGCAGCGCCGCGCCCACCGGGATACCGCCCAGGATGGTCAGTTCCGCCGGTGCCTTCGCTGCAGCGATCTGCGCGTTCATGATGATCGACGCCACCGCGAACGCCTTTTGCGCTACAAACAATGCCTTGTACGCGCCGGACTGCTCGCCAGCGATCTTGCCAACCATGTCGGCGGCCTGGCCCGACAGTTCGCTGAAGGTGCCGATCACAGCTACTTTGTAGGCACCCTGAATGTCAGAAAGCCGCGCCTGGTTCGTCTGATTGATCTCGACGACTCGGTCCAGGTACTGCTGCTCGGCGGCGAGCTTCTGCTCGTTGGTGCTTTGCTGGTCGGCCAGGATCTGATCGCGCAGATCTGCCTGCATGGACAGCTGCTTGTCGTGCCACTTTTTGAGCGCTGCTTCAGCCTCGGCGATCTTTACAAGCTCCCCGGAGGGTCCACCTACCGAGGAGTCGATGCCGCCGAACTCCGGCGCCTCGGTAACCGTGGCTTTCGAGATGGCATCAGCGCCAGCGCGATAGTCGTCCGACGATAGCTTGCCGGCACGGTTGGCCGTTTCAAGCACCTGCATCCGCTCTTTCGTCGTTGCGAGCAGGGCTTGCTCTTTGGTTTGAAGGCTAGACATCAGGCCGTCATAGGCCTTTCTGGCATTTAGCGCATCAAGCTCAATCGCCTTGCCCTGAAGCATGACCTTGTTTTTCTCCGACAGCTTCGACAGCTCGCCCGTGGAGAGCTCGTAGCGGAGACGCCCTATCTCGGTTGTCTCACCGTAAAGCGCGACCTGCTGGGTAAGGTTGTCCAGGGTTTGCTTGTATGCATTGTTGAGCTGCTCAGCTTGCCGCTGGATATCCTCCGAGGCTTTCTTGGCTTTTTGTTGGGCCTCCTCAGAAGCCTTGGCCGCCGTTTCAGAACCCTTGATCGCGCCGGCTAGGATGCGCCAGCCCTCGGCAGTACCGGGGTCAACGCCCTCCCGTTCAATCCTCCGGTTCACCTCGCCAACCAGGTCGCCCCCATCCCTGACGGAGTTCAAGCGCTCAACGAGCGTTTTTGTGTAGGTGTTCCAGCCCTCAATAGTCTTCTTGTCGGGCCCCGCAATCTTTTTCAGCCCGGCGCCAGCTTGGCCGGCAGCGGTGGCCACATCGTTCAGGCGGGCGGAGAGCATATTGGCGACGTCGCCGTAATCGCCAGAGGCTTTGATCGCTTCGCCGTACGCGGATGCAGAAGCATTAATAGCCTTGGTCATCTCCTCGTTTGAGCCGATTGCTGCGACCAGTTGCTGGCTTGCCGAGTCAATACCCTGGCCGCCGGCAATGCGGCGATTGAAGTCCGTTACCGCCCGGTCGCGCTGAAATGGGTTGGCGGAGTAGGTATCGCCCCATTTGTCATTGGCTTGAGCGGCAGCGCGGATCTCGCGCAGTGCTTTCTGCGCCGCCACTTGGGCGTCGGCTTGCTGCTGAATCACTCCATCAAGCTTGTACCTGGCCTGCTCTTTGCCCAGCGCTGCAAATTCCTTGCGCAACTCCTCTACGGGCCGCTTGAGGTCGACGGAAGCCTGGCGGGCCTTGTCGCTGTTATCGCGGAAAAGCAGATAGCTTGCAGCCACTGCGCCAGCTGTGACCGCCAGACCGACAGGGCCACCCATGACTCCAAGAAGCGCTGACCCTGCACGGCCAGCCAGCGAGGTAGCGGCAGTTTGAGCGGCTTGTGCGGCTGTTTGCGCTGCTGTCGCTTGGGTATCCGCCAGCCTGGCGAGACGAAGGCGGCTAAGCGCGGCTGTATGGGCGTCAGTAAACCTCGTCGCCGCTACCTGGGATTCCGCAGCTACCAACTCAGCGGCAGTACGGCGCGCGGCAGCAGTAGCCGCATCAAGCTGAGCAGTAGTCCGGCCTATTTCGGCGGATCGGGCCTCGCGCAAGGCGCTAACCTGGTCGCGCAGTCCTTTGATTAGCTCACCTGACTTCAAGCCGACGTACGCAGCGCCCGCTGTTAGGGCCGACGCAGCCAGGACATCCATATTCTTGGCGACAAGATCAATCGCGCCAGAAAGCACCGCTGTGCTGCCGGTTGCAGTGTCAGCTCCTCCAATCCAAGCCTGAAAAGCATTTGTGAGAGCTGTAGTCGACCTGCTTACGGAAGGGGGCATTGCCTTGAACTCAGCATTCAAAACGCCAAGCTGCCCAACCAGCGCCGGTACAAGCTTATCTATCGTTATAAGGCCCTTGTCGGCCATGGCCTTGAGCTCGCTCCTGGCAACGCCCATCCCCGCAGCAAGCGCTCTCAGAACCCGATCACCACTGTCGGCGATGGAGTTGAACTCCTCTCCCCTGAGTACCCCTTGGGCCAGTGCTTGAGCGAATTGCGTGATAGCTGAGGATGCCTCCGTAGAGCTTGCGCCAGAAACCTGCAACCCCACTGAAAGGGCCTCAGTCACTCCCAGAACGTCTGAGGTGGAATATCCGAACTCACGCATCGATGATGCTGAGCGACTGAACAAACCAGCGTTGTCCGCAAATGACGTGCCAGTCCTCTGGCTGAGCTCAAAAAGCGATTTCTGGCTAACTGCAAAGTCTTCCGTGCCGGTCGTGGCCTGCTTCAGTCGGGCGTTTACTTGGTTCCAGGCGTCGGCTTGTTGAACCACATTGCCAACCGCCAGCGCCCCAGCCATCGCCGCTGCGTAGCTTCCCACTGTGGATGTAAGGGATTGCATAGCCGCACCCTGGGCGCGAACGGCTGCTTCCTGCGAGCGCCACGAACTGGTTGCATCCCTATTCCCAGAAGTGATGGTCCTGAGATAGCTCTGCCCCATGCGACTAGCGCGGGCCATTTCGCGTTGATACGCACTTGTTTCAGCGGAAACGCTTACGATCAAAGAGCGAAGTGTTTGCCCTGCCATGCTTTTCTCCAGACATTAAAAAACCCGCCGAGGCGGGTTTTCATGATTACTCAATGACTAGCTCGGGGGCTAGCCATAACTTTTCGTTCCTGTCATAGGTCATCGTGGCTTTGTAGTAGGTCCGTATACTCGCCCCGAACCCATTCTGAGAGTCCACATACGCAGACACAAAAAACGTGCATTTATGATCAGATACGGAAACAACGTCCCTGCCATTCAGATATGGGAATTCAGCTGACCCGGGAGCCTTAAGGCGTTGCTTTACGAAGTTCTGAGACATGACATAAGCCATTGTCGTGTCATCACAATCTTTCTGTGCGCGCTCAACCTCCCTATTTGGACTGCCAGCCCAAGATAGATACGCCCACCACATCCCGCCGATAATTGCGGCGCCAATGCCAAGCGTCCAGCGCAATAACCGCTCAGACCCGGTAGTTTTCGCAAACTCACGGCAAAGGCCGATTGCAAAAAAAACTATCAACGCTGTCACAATCCATAAAATAAAAGTCACTCGCCACCTCCTTTGTTGAGCGAGCGACTCTATCACCGCACAGCGGAGAAAAACGAGCCTCATCCTGCGACCTAGGTCTCCTCGGCCTTGACCATCAGGAAAGCCTTGAACATTTCTACCCCCTCCTCAGCCTGGGCCGCCTCATCAACCACCGCAGCCGCCTCATCCTTCCACTTTGGCATCAGGTCCACAGCCGAAACTTTCGCGCCTTGAGCCTGGAACACCGAAGCAGCAATGATCGAGGCCTGGATATCGCCGCGGGTGTCGCTTAGCGGTGACTCCTGGTTATAGGCCATCCACAGGAACAACTCCTCCGCGCTCATCCGTGAGCGCAGGTCCTGGAGCGTCATGCCAAGTCGGAGGGCAAGAGTCAGCATAAACGCCAACTCCGGCTCCTCCGTCAGTCGTTTCCCGCGGCCTCCACCGGGTCTTGCGCGCCAGCGCCGGCCGCTACGCCACTCAGCTCGAAAACCTTGCCGACGAGCCGGTCATGCACTGGGCTGAAAGCATCAGCTACGGAAGACACGTCCTCGTCCTGGAACACTCGAGCATTGTTCTCATCGAGCAAGGCCCGCACCAGGACGAATGCATAGAGCGGCGAGGAATGAATCTCCACCCGCGGCTCAAGCGGCGCCTCCTCGACACCTTCAGTTGCTGGAGGCTGGGCCGGAAGCCCAGCATCCTGACGGGCTTCAGCAACCGCCAAAGCAGCGCGGCGGCGATACTCAACCCAGTCGCCAGCGCTCAACGCCCTGACCACCACCTGGGCGCCCTCCCACTCGTCGATGGTGAGGCGCTCATGCTTGAAGTTGCGCATCGGGTCCAGTGCCATGGAGCGCAGATCCGCCACGGCGCCGATCTTCGTGCGCGCCATTATGGAGTCACCGGAGGCAGGTCGAAGGATACGGCGCCGGTGATGCGCACGTTGAAAGTGCCGTTGACGGTACCGTTCGGCGCAGCGTCCCAGGTGAACTGGGTCACTAGACCGAGGAAGCTTGAAGACGAGCCGTCCTTGAACAGCGACTTGAAGGCGCGCGGCTCGCCATCATCACGAGCAGTACGCAGCACGGTCTGTGCTTCGTCGTCGGCCTTCCAGTTGCCGGACATGCTGAAGGTGCCGTTGTCGGCCAGGCCTACGGTGAACTCTTTCGCCTCACTGGCGAGCACCGTTACTTCGATCTCATCCGACTGCCCGCCCTGGAACTGCGGCTGTTTGATCGTTACGGACAGATCGGCCCATTCAATGCCGACGGCCTTGGGGTCGAGTGTGGTGGTTTTAGAAACGCTGAGAGCCGTGCCCTGCGTTTTGACGAACTTCGCTTTCGTTGGAGTTTGAACGGCCATGTGGCCTCCTATGGTTGCAGGGTGTATTCCCAGCTCACGCTGAAAAGTTTGGTGTCGTTCTCGAACACATCCGCCAGGCGGTCTGCGCTGCCGGTGGTGAAGTCGGCGCCATCCGTGGTCATCGCGGTAAAGGCCAGGCCAGCAAGCGTGAGCGCCTCGAGGAAGCTCTCCCCCCATGCGTCGAGCTGAATAGCGAGGTCGCTGGATCCGTCCCAGCCGGCGAGCGTGAAACCGGTGGTGGTGCCTACCGTTTGAATCACCAGGCGTGGCTGGGCGGCGTCCACCGGCGCAACGCCGAAGTACACTCGCCCGTCGACCAGAGGCGAAAGCCTGTCGATGAGGGATTTCTCAATCATTGGGGTTACCGGGTGATGGCGTTGTCGATGCCTTCGGCCAGCTTGTCAGCAACGGCCTTTTCGATCTGAGGCAGGCTGCCGTCCCAAGATGGTCGAATGAATGGATGGGCCTGCATCTTCGATGTGCCCAGTTCCAGGAACTTCCAGTAGAACGGTGATTCGTAATCCGTTTTCGAGGTGCGCCCTTTTTTGCCGGGACGCTTGAGCGCCTTGGATTGTTTGCCCGTTGGATTTTTTACGCGAATACCGGCAGTAGCGCCGCCAGGCGTGTCAGCCTGTTTCACGCTGACCGCAATAATGTTTTTCTTCAATTTTCCCGTGCGAACTGGTGCAGTACTTCGGGCCTTGTCCCTGGCCACCCTGGCACCAGCCATAACTGCATCCCTGGCAATCTTGTTGCCCACGGACTTGGCCAGGCGTTCGAAATCGGCCTGCAGCTCACCAAGCCCCAGAACTGTCAGCGATCCGTTGCTCATTTTGGCTTCACCGTTTTGCACATGAGTTTCAGCATGTCGCGCTGGTTGGTGGCCAGCGGCGCGATGATTTCGTAAGTGGTGCCGTCGTGCACCAGGTGCTGGCCCGCCACCACGTCCTTGCGGTAGCGGATGTTGATCTCGGCGGTGACCGTGACCTGCATCTGTGACGCGGCCTCGTACATGCGACCGGAGGGAATGTTGATCTCCGCCCAGAGCTTGCCCAGGTCACCCCAAACCTTCGAGGGCTGGCCGAGGGCATCCTTGCCGTCGATGTAGCCACGGCGCATGCAGCAGTGACGCATTGGGCCGGCTCTCATCAGTAACGCTTCCTGTACATGAGCAACTGCTCAACAGCCAGCGGTACGGTGGTTGATATGGTGCCCATCGCCACGCCTTCGCGGTTTGCGAACCAATGGCCAACCAGCAACAGGATGGCCTGCTCAACGTCTGGGGTAATTCCCATCTGATCAGGTTCTACCGGCGCCGCCTCGACCAGTTCCCTGTCGCAGTGCATCGCTACGTGGGACTTGGCCGCCTCAAAGTAGCCGGCGATCAGAGCATCCTCTTCATCGTCATCGACCTTGAGGTGACTCTTCACTCGCGCCAGGTCGATCATTTACTTGGTCTCGTTGGGCTTGGCCGACTTATTCGCCGCCGGTTTCGCCTTTTCTGCGAGGCCTTTACCAATCAGCGCGTGCGCCAACTCTTCGTCCTCAACGTCGAGGGTGGTGCCGGCCGATACTCGGCCATTTGGAACCTTGAGCTTTTCGGGATCGCCCTCGAAGCCCCACAGAACTTTAATTTCCATGATATTCACCTGAGTTTTGTTCGGGGCCGTTAGGCCCCTGATGCTGGGTTGAGTTAGGCGACGTGCTTGAAGCGGCCTTTGACGAAGGCGTACTTCTTACGCACGGCCAGGCCGAGACGCTCTTCCACCAGGATGGCGCGCTGGTTCTTGATGAAGTCGTCATTGATCATGCCGACCTTGATGGTGAAGCCCATGCGATCGTAGATCCGCGCGCCTTGTTGGAACGAGCCAGTCAGGAACTCGCCGCCGGTCGTTTCGCCGTCACCCTCGTCCATGCTGTCCGAGGCAACGATTGGGCGGCCCCACAGGACCGGGGTAACAAGGCCTTGCAGGTTGGCGAACAGGTAGCGGTTCTCGCCGTCCTTCTGCAGCTCGATGTTCATCCAGTCCAGATCGGACATGACCACGGCATCGGCCGGCAGCTTAGACTGCTTGCGCGCCTGGTAGATCGCACGGCGCACGGTGTCGATGGCCGTGTCAGTGGCCTTGCTCAGCGCTGGGTCGAAAACGGTCGCCTGGGTCATGATGCCGTTCAGGTTATTACCGGTGCCATCCCCCTTCAGCAACTGACCTTCGCGCTTCAGCTCCAGGTCGAAGCGCAGCAATTCCTGAATGTAGCTGTAGAGCTGCGGAACATCGTCGAGCGCTTCGTCGGTCACCGGCATCCATACAGCAATCTTCTTGATGGTGTCGGTGACCTGCTCGAAGGTCACGTTGCTGGTTGGCTTGGCGCCACCTTCTGGCACCATGCCCGCGCCCAGGGTGTGCAGCAGTTCACGGTAGTAGGCAAACGCCTGGCCGGTTACCGGCGTGGTCGGGATCAAGTCGCGAATCAGCAGGTTCTGGCGCGGAGCGCCCTGGATGACAGGATCGTACTGAGGGGCAACCAGGCCGGCGCTGGTGACCTTAACTTCGGCCATGCTGGCCATATCGGACTTGGTGATCTCAATTTCGGCCGAGCTCTGAGTCTTTTTGGTCAGGGCTTGGTAGTTATCGTTACCCTTAACAAAGTCGATGAAGCTTTTCTTTTCCTGGTTCTGGTTGCGCAGCTTGATGCCCTTTTCTTCGAGCTTCTGCACCTGCTCGATGACACGCTCGATCTCACCTTTTTGGTTTTCGATCTGAGACTTCATCTCGGCGGTGACGGTGTTGCCCTTCTGCAGCTCATCGGCAACAGCGTCGTACTTCTTCTGCAAGCCGCCGAAACCTTCTTTCAGCTGGTTTTCGAGCGAGCTTTTTACTTCTTGGATTGGATCGGTCATGGCGACACCTTAAAAAATTGGTCAAATGTGTGTGAGAGTTTTTTCAGCTCTTCCACGGTCGCCGTGGCCTCAGTCTCACCATCGCGGTGAACTGCGGAGTAGCCGAGCGAGGCGACCGCTGCCGCCTCCTTTTGGGAGAGCCCCATGCGGTCGCGCAGGGCCTTCTCAAAAATTCTGATATCCGACTTCACGTCGGTTACTTGTGCAGCCGGGTTCATTCCGAACGGCACCAGGGATGCCTCCCAGAGCTCCGCCTGTTTGATGATTCGCACGCTTCGACCTTCGCGTTCTTCGTAGGCCGCCAAGATCGTGTTAAAGCCAATAGACATGCTGTCGAGCGTGCCTTCCTTCATCAGCTCATAGGCGTCACGGGCGTAACTCACCGCTAAGTTGACCTTGCCCTTGATGTAGAGGCCGTGGTCGTCCTGGGTGAATTCGGCAGAGCCAACAAGCCGCGTCAAGTCATGGAACAGGGCCAGCTTCAAACGGCCCGCTCGCGTGGTCTTCACTTTGGTGAATGCACCGGGAAGGATCACGTCATCGCCCAGGTCGATGTTGTTGAACACCGCGGCGTAGCCCTCGAAGTTGCCGAGCTCATCGCTGGCCTTCACCTCAAAGGGAACCTCAATCTTGCTTAGCATTGGTCTGCATCTCCCACCGGGTGACCCGGTCGTATTCTTCGCCAGCCAGGCGGGGCTCGTTTTCTTTCTCGCGGACGGCGTTGATACTTAACCAGCCAGAGCCACCAGAACCGCCAAGCGCAGCCTTGTAATAGGCCGCCCGGCCCGCGCTATCCGCACGCAGCAACCCCTCCACAATGAACTCCACAAACTGGGGCTTATCGCGGAAGAGCTTGTCGTTGATTTCATCCTCGATCGCGTCGAGGTAGGGCTTGAGCCCGAATGTCACGTAACCGCTGGTTTGCTGCTCCAGGTTCGAACCCATGATTGAGGTCTTGCCTGCGCGGTTGGCCAGGTACAGTGGTACGCCGTAGCAACCGGCAATTGCCTCTTCCTGGAACTGCTGTGACTCAATGAACTGGCTGTCCTTCTGGCTCAGGCCGGCGGGTACGATCTTAGGCCCTCCCTGCAAAATCCCCATTGACCCGATGTCATTGACGTCGCCCTTCCGGACGTCGGGGAATTTCGCCATGATTTGTTCCTGCTGAACCTTTGTCAGGAACTGGTCATAGATGACATAGCCACCAGTAAAGCCGCCCTTGCGCATGAACATCGCCGACCAGTTCTGCGCGGTCTTGGCGAGACCCATCGTTTCGGCCTGGTACTCAACAGGCGACAGTCCGTTGATTCCATCCATGCTGAACAGCTTGAAATGCAGCATGTTCTCTGGCGATACCGGGGAACGATCCCCGCCGATAGTGACCCAGTAGATCAAGTCATCAGACGTATCGATCTCGACGTTGTCAGCACTTACCGGGATGAAGCCGATCCAGTCACCGTTGTCGGCGCGCTCAATGATGCTGTACGCATTGCCCCGTAGCGCCATGTTCACCACGGCGCACTTTAGAAAGTTGAGTTTGGTCATGTACGGGTTAGGCTTTCTCAGCACCCTGGCTTGCCGCGACTTGGTGTCGGCCAGCACTCGACCCGACGGCGTATCTTCAAAGATCTTGAGCGGCAGCCCAGCGGCAGATTCGCTCAGGATCTTCACGCACGCCCAGACGATGGGGATAGTTATCGCAGCCTTGGACGTGATAGTGACGCCCGCCTTCGTGCGTTTACCCCCAGCCACCATTTCGACCTCGGTGTATTCGCCGGTCTTCGGGTCGGTGTAGCCGAACATGCGCCATGACAGCGGGTTGTACCAACGAGATGCCATATTCAGCCTATGAGTTCGAGCCGATGAGTCCGAAGAACCCATCAGCCAGGTAATTGTCGAGCCCGCTTTGGGCTTGAGGATTGAGCGACAGCAGCGAGATGGCATTGAAGGCCGCCATCAACGGGTCGATCTTCGCCAGGCCCGACGCCTGCTTGGTGATCAAAATGGCGTTTCCGGCTGGTACCACCCGCGCATTGCCGCAGCACCAGGCCATCATTGGTTGGCCGCCATGGACCAGGCCGCCCTCGGCGAGCTTTCGCTCAGTGGTCTTGATTGCACCGTTCAGCTTCCAGCCTTGGCTGATACCGATGATCTTCTCTTCCGGAATACCGGCCTCGGCGAGGGCGTCAAGAATTGCGCCGATACCGGAGGGGTCGACTCCGACCTTGTCGAGCAAGCCGGCAGCCTCGACTCTGGCCACCAGTTCAGCGACGTCCTGCACGTCGTCACCGATGGTCTCGACCAAGGTCAGGTCACCGTTGCCGGCGAAGTCTCGAAAGCGCGGTGCCTCGCTTTTGCGCCGTTCCAGCACCGACGGGTGAGCCCAGGCGTGCGTCCACACCAACCATTGCCGTGTGAGCTTGTCGCGGCCAGCTGCGGCGAATCCGAGCAAGTCATCCAGGCCACCGCCATCGATGCCAACGTCGACAACCTCAGAACGGTCAATAAGTTGCTCGAAGGTCAGGCCTTCCGGTGCCGCCTGAGCCTCCCAGAACTCAGCGCCGGCCCATCGATCCGAGCGTAGGTTCAGCCCTATCTCGATGTTGAGATGCTTAGCCAGAAATTGTTGAAGGGTGCCATCGGAGGCGCCCTGTTTCTTTTTGAGCTCGTCACCCAACCACTCAGCGCTAACCGAACGGGCTATGTTGGGGTTGGTGATGTAGAAGTTTTCTGACCTCAGGTACGCCTTGTCCTCAATCATCTGCAAGGGGAATTCGTACAAGATTCCCAGTGTTTTGCGATCGAGGATTTTGCCGTCTCGCACATTCCGCCAGTAGCTCAGCTTTTCCTTAAACACACCAGCGGGAGGGTCGTCGCTTTGGGTGGTCAGAAAGATGACCCACCCTTCTTCGCGGGAGATCTGACCGCCGAGCGCTTCCATAAACATGGATTCAGCATTGGAGCGCTTGCCGAAGACCCAAAGCTCATCGACCAAAACCTTGCCCGACTTCTTGCCTGACACGGTATCGGTATCAGCCGCAACGACCTTCAACGAGTTTCGCGTGGTGCGGTCCGTGATGGTCCTGATGTGATCCTGGATGTGGAACATTGCTGACAGCTCTGCGTCAGCCCTGACCATGGCCGCCGCCGGCTTGAATGCGTTGTCAGCAACCTCGCGGGTTGGAGCCAGGATCAGATGTTCTTCTTCCTCCCGCCAGCACAGGATCAGTGCGGTGAGCATGATGCCTGCGGCGATGGTGCTCTTCGTGTTCTTCTTGCTGATCAGCAGGCCGAACTCTCGTATCAGCTGCTTGCCAGTCTCAGCATCGTAGGCCCCGAAGATGCAGCGAACGAAATTGAACACCCACTCATCACAGCAATCCGCCATCCGTGGCTTACCTGGCAGATCAGGGACGCGTAGTTCCTTGAAGATCTGCAGGGCGCGCTCGGCCTCCTCCACGAAGATCGGCGGCGGGATAATCGATTCGCGGGCGACCAACCGCCGCTCCCAGTCGGGGCACGCTGTCGACCACTCCATAGTTAAACCTGCTTACCGTTCGTTGCGACTAATTTGGGTGGTGCCTGCCGGGAGAATTTCCCAGCGGCCTGCTCGGCTGCTTTCTGCTGCTCGTCCTTCTTTCCACCATCTGCCTTTTTGACATGGGTGTATTGAACGGCGGCAATGGCTGCCCGAACCTGTATTGGGCTGGCATCCAGCTCGCCCAGGGCGATCTTGGTCAACAAGGAAAGCATGTCCATCTCTGGAGCTGGGACCGGTACTGCCCTTTCTCGCTTCAGTGCACCGCCGTGTGGCTGCGCCTCGAACTCGACGGAGACCGCAGATGAGTTTGCTGATTCCGGCTCAACCTTCTTTTTCCGGCCAGCACCCGGCCGAGCGCCGCCAGAGTTGGGGCGAGCGCCCCCGCTCTTGCCTTTGACGCCTGCCATTTGCTGAATTCCTTTTTCAAAAGGGGGAAATAATCTGCGCGTGAGAGGGGGAGTGGTCTGGAGAAAACTCGATCCCCATATTTTGACCACCCCCTGGTCTCTTCGCGGGGAGTTGGCGTGCCGCAACGTGCGAGTGACGTGCTACAGATCGACTCAGGCGCCCTGCGCTTCCTCGCGCTGCTTCTTCGAGGAGTGGCAGGTGCCGCACAGGCTCATCCAGTTGGTCCGGTCCCAGAACAGCGTCATGTCGCCTCGATGAGGGGTGACGTGGTCAACCGTGTTGGCCGCCCTCACCACTCCCTCGCGCTCGCAGTACACACACAGCGGGTTGTCATTGAGGTGGACGAGCCGAGCCTTCTGCCACTCGTAGTTGTAGCCTCGCTGGCTTGAAGTTGTCTTGCCCGTTCTCCATGAGCCTGGCGCGGCCGTTGCCAACCTATTGCCCTGCGTCGCGACTCTGCTGCCCAAGGTCTGGAGACGTGCCATCAATCAGCATTCCGACCAGGCAACTTGAAACCGGTGACCCGATCAGCAAAGGCGCGGACCTTATCCACACCAAGCAGCCCGACCATGCCACCAAGCAAGCCGGCAGCTGACGGCGGGATGCCAATCAGCTCGAGGCCGGACAGCATCGACAATGTGATGCAGCCACACAGCAGGCTTTCAAAGAACGCAGCCTTGCGTGTGCCACCGCCATAGATGATCCGCAGCGCAGAGATCGATATTGCAAAGCCTGCGGCATAAAAGGCCGGGGCGTGCTGGCTCAGCCACGCGAGTACAAGAACCCAGGTGTCTGGCTTATCGGGCATGTTCGGCATCTCAGGTTCCTCCCTTTAGGGGAGTGAATAGATCGGCTCCAACAGCACTCCCAGCTCAGCGCGATGGGTGTGGTGGAGCCGAAAACGAAAAAGCCCCGGCAAATGCCGAGGCTCGATGTGGGTGGAGATGGAGACCCTGTCAGGCCTCTGTCGTGGCGTTTCCCTCCAGTCCCCACGCTGACTGTTACCCCTGCACGTTGCCGCCGGGCTTTGATCATCTCCAGAAAGCAAAAAGCCCAACTCTAGGGTCGGGCTTTGCTCGCGGAAAAACCGCAAAGTAACTTAAATCTATATATCGTCCCCGGGCCTGTCAAGCAGCCTGACGACGAATATCTAAAGCTCCATCAATCCACGCGACACCCGCCTTCCAGAGCTGCCGCGTCTTCTCTTCTCCGAAGCCCATCTTCTTGCCAACCTCCATTAAGGAGCTGTCGAGCCTGGTGTAGTACTTCATCAGCACCTGGCCGCATTCGGGGTAGCGCTTGAGCAGTCGCCCCATCAAGCCATCAATCATCAGGGCATCGTCGTCGGTGATCATTGGCGACAGGACGGTGTTCTCGCGGGAAGAGCAGCACGACACGCCGGAGCCCAGTACAACCCAGCGGCCCCAATGCTCCAGCAGATCCTCAGCAGTGCGCTCTCTAAAGCTCGGTGTGAAGGCCATGGCTCAATCCCCTGTGAAGTTGGTGGCACCTGGGCCACGGCGGTTGTTCTCGTTGTACTGGGCGGACTCACCTTGATGACTAGACCCGCGCTCCAAAGACTTCACCACGGCCCGCACGCTCCGCAGTTTCAGCCCCAACTGGATCACCAGGTCCTGCATCAGAAGAGCCTCAAGCGTTTCGGCGTGGACGAATCCCGAAGAGTGGCAGCCAATGCATTCGAGCTGATGGAACACGCCGCGTATCAGACCGGCTCCATGGCATGAGGGGCACTCGGTCATGGGTATCAGGCAGCGCACAAAGGCGGGGCCACAGCTCTTTTTCATCATTTTTAAACCTCGCCCTTAACAAATTGTGGTTCTGGCTCGCAGGCCCCGCCGTTCAAGGCGTCTACGAGGTTTTGCGAATCTTCATATCTAACGCCTGTCTGCGCGTGGATCGCCTTGAAGCCACGTTCATCTAACCAGTTGTGCCACTTCACCAAGGCCAGGCGCCGCTGCTCTTTGGCCTGGGTGTTGATGTAGGTGGAGGCGATCTTGCCCAGCGAGTGGTTGAGCAGCATCTCGCCGATGTGGCCGTCGACGCCGAGGTCAGTCCAGGCGGTACGTGCCACCTTGCGCAGGTCGTGACTGGTCCAGGCGCCCCGCCCTAGCCGTGTGAATACCGCGCTCGCCTGGTGGTCGCTGAGTGCCTTGCCACGGCGAGACGGGAATAGGAAAGCACCCTCGTATCCCTGGGCAATCTGGCGATCACGGTAGCGGCGCAGCAGTGCACATACCTGGTCAGTCAGTGGCACGCGCAGTTCGGTTTTGGTCTTGGTGTGTTCGGCGGGCAAAAACCACTCACGCGGAGTGAACGTAATGTCAGCCCAGCGGGACTGGCGGGTTTCGCCAATCCGGGTTCCGTGGCACAACATCATCAAGGCCAGCATGGCGTCACCCGGCGCGCTGTCGAACCGTTCGGCCAACAGGCTCACCAAGTCCTGCAGCTGCACGTCACGCAGCCGCGCCGGCTTAGGCAGGACCCGCGCCGTGGTGAAGTTGACGAACTTCATTTCCGCCATGGGGTTGACCGGGATCAGGTCCAGCTTGCGGGCCTGACGAAAGGCCACCGCGAGCAGGCGGTAAAGCTGCTGCACGTAGGACAGCGACAGCTCGGCCTGGGCCGGCCACATCAGCAGTTTGTCGAGGGTCTGGGCGCTAACGTCGCGCAGCAGCAGATCGTCCAAGCGAGGCTTGAGCTGGCAACTGATAGCCGACTTGCCAGCAGCCCGACGCTTGTCGGACAACGCGCGCGACTTGGCCATGCGATCACCGAACCAATCGAGCAGTTCACCCACGGTCACCCAGCCCGAAACACTGGCCGCGCTGTCGGCAGCAACCCGCAGGCGTACTGCCGGTAGTGCCGCGATCACCTGCTTGGCACTCAGGTCGGGGAAGCCACCGATGCGATGCCATTTGCGCTTGTTGAGCAGATACCAGGAGCCGCGCGTGCGATTCTTGGCGAAACGGAAATGCAGCGCCGGGTGGCCGGCGTCCCGCAGGTCGCGCACATGCTCAAGCTTGGCATTGCGGGCAATCTCAGCATCCGACAGCTTCACCGTCAGGGTTTTGATCTGGGTGTTCATGCGGCCACCCCTTGGACCTTGAGCAGGCCCTTGCCGATCCAATGAAGTTGGGTCTCGGCCAGGGCGCGTAGCAGGTCAGCCACTTCAAACTCACCACGTTTGCGGCCGTCGATGATCGAATGACAGCTATCGCACGCAAAGCAGGCAATCACGTCAGGCCCCTTCATGCCCATGCCCTTCTGTCCGCAGGGGATGTGTGCCAGAACGATGGTGTCGTCATCATGGCCGCAACCAGCCAAACGTAAGGTGCAGGCCTGACCCCGCGCGGAATCGCGAAGCTTCTTGGACTCAACTCTCATTCTTGCTCCCTGGCGGTTTTCCGCTCCAGTTCGATCAGCAGCTCAAGGAAGTGCTTCGCCTTCTCCAGGTCGGCCAGGCCACCCTTGTCACGCCAGCGCGTCACGTACTTGATGACACTGCCCTCGGCGAAAGGGATACCGTTTGCGTGGATGTATTCGATGGGCTGGATCTTCAAAGACTTGTAGTGGTCGCCTGATATCTGCTTTTCGAGTGCGCTCATCAAAATTTTTCCTTGCTGTAACGGCTGGCCATGCTGGTGACCTTTTGTGGCTTCTGCGGCTCAACCCAGCCCGAGGCCAATTGTTCGAATCGGCTGTACTGGCCCAGGAACGCGGCGCGGACGGTGCCGCCTGCAATGTCTCGGCCCTTGCCAATGATGATCTCGGCAATACCTTTGGCTTCGCTGTGCTCGTGATAAACCTCGTCGCGATATACAAAAAGGATGATGTCCGCGTCCTGCTCAATAGCGCCGGATTCGCGCAGGTCAGAACACATCGGGCGTTTGTTTGGACGCTTCTCACACTCGCGGGAAAGCTGGCTGAGCAAGATGACTGGAATGCCAAGCTCACGGGCCATCAGCTTCGCCGTCCGCGTCATATGGCTGACTTCCTGTTCACGACTGAAGGTGCGCGAATCTGATTCGATCAATTGCAGGTAATCGATCACCATCAGATCCAGCCCGTACCGGCGCTTGTGACGGCGTGCGGCAGCCCGCATACGGTTCATCGACATTGACGCACGGTCCGACAGGTACAGGCTGGAGTGCTTGAGCTTGCCGGCCGCACTCATCAGCTCCGCGCCGTGGCTGTGGGGAGCCTTTCCGTTCTTGATCAAGTGCAGGGGGATACGCCCTTCGGACGCCATGAAACGGTCCATCAGGTTGGTGTTATCCATTTCGAGACTGAACGCCATCACGCTCTTACCCTCACGGATAGCGGCATTGGATGCGATGTTCATGGCCAGGGTGGTTTTACCCATGGCCGGGCGGCCCGCAATGATGATCAGTTGGCCAGGCTTCAAGCCCTGCAGCTTCTCGTCCAGATCGGGAATGCCGGTGGATAGCCCGTCAATCTCGTCACCCCGGTCGGCACGGGCCTGAAGCACTTCGATGTAGTCATCCAGGATGTCCTCAGCCTTGATCACCTCGGACGTGGCCGACTGGCTGTCGACCGCCTGGGCCTCGGCCTGCACCGCTGCCACCTTGTCCACGGTGGTCTGGTCGCCGTAAGCGATATCGTTGATCCGAACGCTCAATGCGATCAGTGATCTATCCAGGCTGCGCTCACGAACGGTTCCGGCGTACGAGGCAGCGTTTGCAACGCTTGGAGTGTTCCGGGCGATATCGGCGGCGTACGCGAAGGCGGGTGAACCGCAAGGCAGGTCCCCGACACGAGCGCCGATAGTCACGATATCCACCGGCTGGCCTGCGCCATGTAAGTCCAAGATGCCGCGATAGATGGCGGCGTTATCCGCGTAGTAGAAATCCTCGACCGACAGGTCAGCACTGAGCAAGTCGATCAACTCAGGGCGCAGGAACATGGCCCCCAGCACACCGTGCTCGGCCTCAAGGCTGTATGGGTCACGCATTGAAATTACCCTCGATGACCTTCACGAAGTTGGTCGGCGCAATGAGCCAATCGAACACTGCGCGGAACGGTTTGCCGGCTCGCCCTTCTGTCTGGCCCATCAGGAAGGGGCTAGCGGCGACCAACTTGAAAAAGTCCGACCAGAAATCGAGATCCTGATGAACCACACTCTCATTCCACCGGGCGTTGAGCGTGGCTACACGGCTCTTGGTGATCATCACTACCCGAGGAAGCCCAGGAAGGGTTTCGTTGAACAGATCGACGATGGCCTGAGTTGGGCATTTCGGCTTGGAGGCTTTCGACGGATTTGCATCAACTCGAGAAGGTGATGGTTCACTTGATGGTTCTATTACGGTTCTGGGTGCGGCTGCTGCGGGGGGGGTGTGCTTCTCCTGCGGGGGTGGTGGTGCATCTGCTGCGGGGTGCACCTCCTGCGGGGGTGCGTATGCTGCGGGGGTCAGGGTGTACATAGTCGATCGTCCCATACGCTCGCGAAATGACAGAATCCCAGTTGCCCCCAGCCACTTAATTGCCGACTGAACCGTGCGCTCACCCAGGCAGGTGCGCTCAGCGATACGAGCAATAGAAGGCCAGCAAACACCCTCGTCGTTTGCGTTATCAGCCAGCGATATCAGGACAGCCTTTTGTGGGCCGCTCATGCCTTGCAACGGCCAGCACAGGCTCATGATGATGGTGCTCATGCGGAAACATCCTGGGCAGGTGCCAGGGACGCCTTCAGGTGACTGAGGCATTCCCGGCGAAATTTGGATTTAGATGCGTGCGAGTACTGGCCGCTGATCATCAGCGCGGCATCCATCGCGGCGGATTGATTTGTTGTGAGGTGTCGTGACACGTTTTTAGAGGTGTCGGAAAGTGTCGCGACATCCCTCGAACTGTTGACTGCGGGGGTTTTATTGATCATTATTCACCTCGAAATAAAGCTGTACTAAGCCGCCCTGCCAGGCGGTTTTTTTATGCCTGCGATTCAGGCGTTATGGGTGTCCGGTGCATCCGTGGTAGCTTTTTGCTTCCACACGAAAAGGTCACGGAGACCGGACATGACTGAGCTGACTGATAAAATCATCGCGACCATGAACTCCCAGAAAGGGGAGCTGATCGGGGTGCATGCAATGCTGGCTGCTATTGCTCGCTCGCTACCGCAAACACAGTTACAGGTGCTGCTGGATGAGTTCGACACAGAGGTCGCTGTAGCGCGATCCACGTTGGCGTACTCGCCCGTACCGGAAGAGGTCATTTCCGGCCTCGAAAACTACGTCCAGATGTGGAACGCGATTCGACTGGAGCCAAACCAGAATTGAGCGCTTCCCTGTAAAAGGCCTGGCGGCTTTCTTCGTCGGATCGGAGCAATTCCTTTTTGTGCGTGCCGCCGCGCTTTGATCCCATCTCTATTCCCTTCCTATGCACTGTATGAATTAACAGCTGATCCAGAATCTCTATCTGCCCTCCCCGCTTTGACGGAAGATGGCCTCATCAAGCGATCAGAGTGCTAACCGCTGCGATGGAAACGGGCGCTGCTCTTTCGCCTGGAAGCTGCCGTCAGGAAGCTCAAGCACCCGAATGTCCCGCTTAGCTGTTAGCGCCTTGTGAATTGCAGGAGCCGTGACGCGAAGAAGCCGGGCTGCCTCGGACTGGCCCTTTTTCGCAACAAACTCGTCGAGAGGGGTCTCGCTCATGATTTGAGCCTCGGTTGTAGATGAGGCCGATATTAACCATCTGTTAATTTTTAATCAATACCGATGGTTTCTTCTTATTTTTAACCATTGGTATACATTCGCGCGATGACCAAGAAACGAATACTCCCGCCCGAGCTGCTTGCCGAGTGCGCAGCTGCGCATAATTTGTTCCTCTCAAAGAAGAACGAACTAAAGCTCAGCCAGAAGAAAATCGCCGATGCGGCGGGCATGACACCGGCTGCCGTGAATCTTTACTTCAAGGGCATCAACCCGCTGAACACTAAGTTCGCCGCTGTGCTTGCGCGCATGCTTGATGAGCCTGTATCGGCTTTCAGTCCGCGTCTGGCTGAGGAAATATCATTACTGACCACCGGCCCGGCTAAGGCGACTGCAATACCTGGAGTAAGCGCTGCCGAAAAGGTGATGGAGATGATCCGAAAGCATGCAGGCAAGAGCCTCGATGCCGATGCTCAAGAGAAGATTGCCGCGGCGGCGCTCACAGCTGCCAGCGAGGCCCAGGGAAAGGTGATACAGGCAGACTTTTCTGGGTTGAAAGCGAGGTCGGATGAGCTTGTGATTCGCCAGTACGATGTACGCGCCTCAATGGGGCATGGCCAAGTACCGAATGACTACAACGAGGTAATCAGGAATCTGATTATTCGTGAAGACGTGCTCCGCGAGAAGGGTGTGTCATACACCTCCCCTCACGCACTGGCCATGATCACCGGCTGGGGCCAGAGCATGGAAGGCACGATCAACGACAAAGATCCGCTGATTGTGGACAAGGGTGTGAACGAGTTTGCTGGTGATGGGATATACGTTCTGACCTGGCTTGAGCATCTGTACATCAAGCGGATTCAGTTTTTGGACGCGGAGCGCTTCTTGCTCATATCCGACAATCCAAAACATAAAGACCAGGAAGCCAGGATGGAGGATGTAACCATTCACGCCAAAGTGCTGATGATCTGGAACGCGCGAAAGGCTTGAGCTTAAGCCCGGCTATGCGCCGGGCCTAACTTGAAGATCAGAATGGCGCGGCTTCCTCTTCGACAGCTTCCACCTCGCCTACCTCCAGCACCCTATCCTCTTCGCTTGGCGCCTCCCACTCAAGCAGCACCCCCCCGTCGTCCTGAAAGACCATATTGACGCCGTCAATTTCAGCAATTCTCCCCATTACCTCATCCCACTCTGCGTCCTTATCCGTATCCAAGCGGTGAATTACGGCTGAGCACCGATCCTGCGCCCTTGGCGAATTGATCATTGACGATACGCGCAACCCCAAGCGCTCTACCCCGGACATCTCAACTCGTAAAGCTGGCTTAACCTTCTGCGTTTTACTCATTTCTCCACTCCTTAACTGTATATCCATCCAGTTTAAGTCAGAGCATAACGCACGCCCACGAAAAATAAATTAACCATCGGTATTGACGATAAAATATACCGATGGTTAACTACATCCATCGAGTCACCCAACAGGGACTCGCAAGAGCCTCACGGCCCGCCGCTCTTTAAAACGCTGACGTGACCCAACGACGTACCGGCAACCCCGGTGGTGAGAAAGCTAAACCGTCGTCCATGCAGCCTCTGGATAGCTGCCGTACTCCCACATGTGAGTACGCGAAACCACGCACGCCAGCCGGGAAGAACACCGCCCACGAAATGTGTGACCTGGCCAGAGATATGAATCGGGCGATGCGCGTGGTGGAGAACAAACACCAATAGGAGGAAACAGCCAATGCACCAGTAAGACCAGCCGGAATCCGGACCGGCAACCCACGACGAACTGCCCTACCCAATAGGCCGCCGAGCTGCAGTTGGCAGTCGTGTAGCGAAACCTAACCCTACGACCACGGAGCCGAAGCCGATATAGGCAACGTGAACAGGGAAGCTCAAGGCCGAACAAGCGCAGCGTGAAGCCGTCGGCGGCGTAGCGCGACAAACATTGTTGACGCGGCACCCCGGTCTGACGCCAGCAGCGTGACCGGGGGTTTCACCGATAGACCTTGGCAGCAGGGCCTGACGGGAAACCAACCGGGAGTCACAACGATGGACGAAATCATCAGCGGCGCATGGAAGGGTCATCTCGGACGCGGCCTTGCGCCAAAGGAAGTTCAGTACCTGCTGGGCACCGCCCAGGGCAAGACAGCAAAAGAGATCGCACGCCAATTCGACGTGGCGGCGTGCACCGTGGCCAAGCGCCTTTCCTGCGCCATGTTCAAGCTCGGCGTGACCCGCCAGACGGCCGCAGTTGCCGAGGCCATGCGCCGGCAGATCATCTCGCCGATGTGCTTTGTGCTGGCCAGCCTGATCGCCATGCACGCAATGATCGGTGACGACTCAATGCGTCGTGATCGCCGAGTACCGGAACGCCGTACGGCCCAGGTGCGGTTGGTGCGCCGGGCCGAACAACCCGTGTTGCTCGCCTAATTCATCCACCAGAGGCATCCACCATGAAGCACGCAACAGCAATCTCCCAGCTCGAAACCCACGCATCCAACTGCGAAAACAACGCAGCCATCCAGGAGCGCGAAGGCGAACACGAAAGTGCCGCCACCAACCGCTCCAACGCTGCCGACTACCGCCAGGCAATCGAAGCGCTACGAGCCGAATAAACATCACTTGTGCACCTTGGCGACAGGGTGCAGCGGGATGACAACCGAGGACAAACCATGAACCTCTTCACACGAAAGGATGGCCTCCTTGCTCTCAAGCCTGAGCGGCAGGAGGTTTGTAAAGCAGCAGGAGTATCCGTACTGGGCTTCGCCGAGAAAATGCCCAAGGGTGGGATCTTGCTGGTCGATACCCGCCCGCGTGCTTTCGTAGGGGGCCGGGGGCCAGACGACCCGGCGGCCACCATGATCATCATCGGCAGCGTTTTCAAGCCGGATAAGACCTATTACTTCGAGAGCTTCGAGCGTGCGCTGAAGAAGGCGCTGAAGCTCGCAGCAGGAACAACCAGCGCCACGTCAGCCTGACGCAAACTGCCCGAGCACCTGGTACTCCCCAGCACCAGGCCGCATCGGGATGTGATCTGTTTGCCACGCAATGGGTGGGCCCAGTAATGGGAAGCCGGAGCGGAGGAATATGGGAGGCGAAAGCCAGTAAGCCGGGCAGCCCAGACCGGACGACAGATCACACCCCGATGCGGACGACCAATACCGCTATGCGGCCACCTGCATCAACCACCAACTGGAGAACACCATGCTCCTACTGATCCTGATCGGTGCCACGCTGAGTTTCGAGAGGCCAGAACCTCAAGTGCTTGCAAGCGTGCCTGGCGATCAAGTGCGCTTCCACCGCGAGGCCTGGCGATGTACCACCGGGGTCGCGGCGTTCTGGCGCTAACGGTCCCGCCCAAAACTCAAACTACTGCATCCGAGAATGGCCCGAACGTCCAACGGGCCTTTCTTTTGCGCGCGCCTTTACCCGTCAGCACCCTCCCCTGGGCCCACCGGCACATACCAGGCGGTCAGGGTGCTGACGAATAAACGCAACCCACTGAGGTATCCACCATGCACGCATCAATTCAACAGCGCGTAGACGGGGTTGCGGCCCTGCACATGCGCTCTCGCCTGGCCACCGCCGAGCTCTACGCCATAATCGGCAAAGAGCCGCCGGCGCAGAAGATTCGCTTTCAGATCCGCAACGCCGGCAAGGCTTACCACATCGTGGAGCTGGCAACTGAAAAGGTGAAGGGCTTCCGCTGGACCTGGAAGGATGCCAGCAACTTCGCCCAGGCCCTGGAATCTCGTGCAGACGGCGTGAAGGTGACGCTGTCGGGTGGTGCGCAATGATCGGCGAGCCAATGCCGGATCCACGGCACTCGATTATCGACAACCTGAACCAGCAGCTGGAAGCGTTCTTCGGCTCTGGCAAGAAAGCCCAGGTCATCCCGAACGGTGTTGGCGTCGATGGCCCTTTCAACGGCACCACGGCTCACCATGAGCGCCTGCGCAAAGAGCGCGACAAGCTCGCACCGTCCGTACGCGCTGAAGCAGCCAAGGGCGTCGTGGCCAGCGTCGCAGCAAAGAACCTGGGCATGCACATCAAGCGCGTGACGCTGATCGCCCAGGAGAACGGCTTCAAGTTCGCCGACACCCCATGAGACGCATCAGCAAGATAGCCGCCGCGCTGCGCAGACCGACCTGGCTGGCGTTGCCGGCAAGTGGAATAGAGGAATCAGGCAATGGCCGAGGAAGAGCAGCAGCCGACGGCGGAAGCCTTGAAGCAACGCCGCAAGCGCGAGAAAGCGGCAGCGAAGGATGCTGTATTGGGCGTCGAGAAATTTACAATTGAGGTGGCCGGCATCTTCAAGGCAGACCTCAAACGCCTGATGAAGCAGCACGGCTTCAACAACCAGCAGGAGGTGCACCAGACCCTTCTGCGCAACGTGATCGCCGCCGACTTCGAAACTGCGGCGCAGATGCTCAAGTGTGTCACGACACCTTTTGTTGTTACTGAAAAGGTGTCGCAGATCATCAGGGCGGCCGGCCTGAAGTCGCTCGCCGACGACCCACCCGAGCCTGACGACGAAATCGAAACACCAGCATAACCCACCCTACTCGCTGCATCCGTTAACCGGAGGGCGGCGCTTACCCGGAGCAACCTCATGACCAAGCAAGCACAGCAAACAGTACTCGCCGCCGAACTCCCCGAGCGCGGCCAACCTCTGGCCGGCGGTGTGTTCGTCACCCGCTACTGGCTCAACGGCGTAGAGCGTGCCCTGATCCTGCTGCCTGACGAACTCAGCGGCCAATGGGGCGAGTACGGCGTCGAGATTAAAGGCGCAGGCAGTTACAGCGACGGAGAAGCCAACACCCGGGCCATGGCCGAGTCTGGAAGCGTGATCGCCGTGAAGGCCTTGGAGCTGGATGGCTTCATCCCGTCTTGCCTGGAAGGCCAGCTGCTGATGGCGGCCAAGGCCGATGGCTTGGTGGAGCTTCGCGAAGACCGCTGGCATTGGCTGAGCTCGCAGCGCTCCGCCTACGACGCCTACGACATGGTCTTTGTAGGTGGCTGGCTCTCCGGCAACGCCAAGGACGACGAGCGGCTCGCGCGCCCTGTCCGCAGCCTTCCTATTCAGTAATTCATTTCTTCATTCGTTTTCGCAGGTGATTCCCGGGAGCGCCAGGACGGCGCTCAGACCAGAAGCTCGTCGGGAAGCGCCGGCTACCTGCACCCTTATCTCGCTCATAGGAGCATCCCATGCGTTCAAATGAACTGACTACCTACACCCGCGGCGATCTGACTATCAGCAGCCCGGACGAAGGGGTGGTGCTGAAACTCGCAACCCTGGCCATAGCCGCCGCGCCGACCATTGCGGCAAGCAGCATCCCAGCCATCGGCGAATACTGGCCTGGCGAGGGAGGTGTTAACGGCGGACTGTTCCCTGGCGGCGACAAGCCCTACTACTTGATTGTGCCGACTGGCAGCGACGCTGAGGCGACCCATGAGTGGGGCGGCTACGGGCAGGAGCTCGACGGCGCCAAATCCCCATGGGATGGACAGGCAAACACCGCTCACCTGGCAAGCAGCAATCGGGAGCACGACCACCCTGCCGCCCAGTTTTGCGCCGCATTCGAGCGCGACGGGCACAAGGACTTCTACCTGATGGCGCGTCGTGAGGCGTCCTTCCTCGAAATCACGGTGCCACAGGTATTCACCCAGGCTTACCACTGGACCAGCTCGCAGCGCTCCGCCTACGGCGCCTACAGCTTGGACTTTGAAGATGGCTGGCTCAACTACGACGACAAGTTCAACGAGCGGCTCGCGCGCCCTGTCCGCAGAAAGTTTATTTGATCATTCAATTCTTCATTCATGGGTGCGATAGCACCCTCGCTTTTCAGGAGGCCAGGGATGGCGCTGCATACGGATTTGGAAATCCACAAGGTGGCCGAGGAGTTGCTCGGGCTTTCGCTTGACCTGGTGCGCAATATCCCGCGTGACCTGAAACAGGCTGTCGGGGCAAAGATCCGAGACGAGTGCTTGCAGGTCCTGGTACTGATCGGCCGGGCCAACATGACCCGGGACAAACTGCCCCAGATCAACCTGCTGCTGGAAAGCATCTGGATGCTCAACTATTTGCTGCGCGCCCTAACCAATCGAGGGTTGATCAGTAAGGGGCAGCACGCCAAGGCAATGATGATGACGGCCTCAGTGGGCCGCCAGGCAAACGCCTGGAAGAAGTCCGCAACCGCGCCCGCTGCTTGAGGGTTAAGGCCCTCTTGCCTGTGCGCCAAATCTGGTCGAGCCGCTGACCTCCGGGTCACCGCCATGCGCACAACAGATACCGCCGGTCTAAAGCGTCCGCGTAGGTCTCGCGCAGTTTCCAAGCTGATCGGCAATGCCTTCGGTTTGGCGATGTAGATAGCTCGACAGGTCGCAGCGCTCCGCCAACAACGCCTACAACATGGACTTTGAAGATGGCTGGCTCAACAACAACGACAAGAACAACGAGCGGCTCGCGCGCCCTGTCCGCAGATTTAAGTGTTGCTCCCTTCCAGTTCGAGGATCTCGTCCAGGCTTACTACGACTGCCGACGCAACAAGCGGAACTCCGCGAGTGCCCGACAATTCGAGAAGGACATGGAGATCAACTTGCTGGAACTGTACGACGACCTGATTGCCGGCACTTACCGGCCAGGCCGATCCATTTGTTTCGTGGTCACCAGGCCGAAAGCTCGCGAAGTTTGGGCAGCAGCCTTTCGGGACCGCGTCGTCCACCACCTGATGTACAACCATGTGGCCCCGCGCTTCTACGCCAGATTCATAGCGGACAGTTGCGCATGCATTCCAGGGCGCGGAACGCTGTACGCCGCCACCCGGCTTGAATCGAAGATCCGCAGCGCCAGCGAGAACTGGTCGAAGCCGATCTTCTACCTCAAGTGCGACCTTGCCAACTTCTTTGTCGCCATCGACAAGGCCGTGCTCAGCAAGCAACTGGAAGCCAGGATCACCGAACCCTGGTGGCTGGCCCTGGCTACGCAGATCCTCATGCACGACCCGCGAGAGGATTACGAGACGCGCAGCCCGGCCCACCTGTTCAACCGGGTACCGCAGCATAAGCGCTTGGTTGCGCAGCCCGCGCGCCTCGGCTTGCCGATAGGCAACCTGTCGTCGCAGTTCTTCGCAAACGTCTACCTCGACGCGCTGGACCAGTTCGCCAAGCACCATATGCGGGCCAAGCACTACATCCGGTACGTCGATGACTTCGTGTTCCTGCATGAGTCGCCGCAACAGCTCAACCGGTGGCTGGCCGAGGTCGAAGCGTTCCTGCCCAGGCTCGGCGCCAAGCTGAACCCCACCAAGACGATCCTGCAGCCAGTGGATCGCGGTGTCGACTTCGTGGGCCACGTCATCAAGCCCTGGCGGCGTACCACCCGCAAGCGATCACTGGCCCAGGCACTGAAGCGCACCGCCGCGGCGCCGGCCGAGGATCTGCGCGAGACGGCCAACAGCTACTTCGGCCTGCTCAGCCAGGCCAGCCACAGCCATATGGACCGGGCAGCACTCGCCCGCGTCGTGCTGAAGCGCGGCAATAGCGTCAACGCCGCGCTGACCAAGACCTTTCAGAAAAAGTAACTCCCCCACTCCACCGCCCGGGCATGGCCCGGCAAGGACTCCCCATGCCTACAGAAAACAAACCGGCTGATCCATTCGGACCGCACGGCCGTACCTTTCACATTCACCTGAGCGTGCGCGGCGCAATCCGCGACTTCAGCAAGCGCCAGCTCAAGGGCATGTTCCGAGTGGATGGGCGTGAGTGCACCGCCGATGAGGCTAAGGATCATCTGCTCGAAGCGCTGGCCCAGGGCAAAGAGGTGCTTCCCTTTGGCCCGCCGTGTGAAGGCTTTGATTTCACCGGCGGCGGCTGCCCAGGCCATGACAAGGAGGTCGCATGAAGCGCATCTACCTCAGCGGCCCCATGAGCGGCTTGCCCGGGCTGAACTTCCCAACCTTCCACAGCATGACCGCCAGCCTCCGCGCCATCGGCCACACTGTCACCAACCCCGCCGAGATAAACCCAGAAGGCGGCACCTGGACCGACTGTATGCGCCGCGACATTGCCGCCCTGATGGACTGCGACACCGTGGCTACCCTGCCCGGCTGGGAGAATTCAAAGGGCGCAAAGCTGGAAGTGCTGATCGCCGAGAAGCTCGGCATGACCGTTGTGGATGCCCATGATCTGGTAACGAGGGAGGCTGTATGAACGAAGTAGATCGATTCACCCGGCAGGGTGTTGGGGCGTCTGACCGAGCGGGCTTTTGGGTTCACGCCGGCGACTTCAATCAGAAGATGTCGCAGGCGCAGGATCGGGAAGACTACCTAAAGGACCAGATCGAGAAGTGGACGGCGCTCCACGGCGAGCACTTCAAGCGCGCGGAGATCCTGAAGCTGGAGCGTGACGCACTGCAACAGCGCCTGACCGTATCGGATGAGCGGGCGGATGTGCTTGGTGGCTTGTTGCTCCAGACAAACGAACTGCTCTATGCGATCCAGGGTGACCCGGGTGCGGTGCCGTCTTCGTCGATTGATGCGATGCGCGGAAGAGTTTTTGAAGCACTAAAGCGCACCAAGCCACCAACCTGCACCTGGACTGAAGGCGGATTCTCCTGGCACACCGGCTGCGGCAAAGAATGGCAGTTCACCGATGGCGGGTTGCCGGCTGAAAACGGCATGCACTTCTGCCACTCCTGCGGGATGGCTCTGGTGGTGGACGAGGATCAACCAGAGAGCGAGCGGGAATCGTGAGCGGATTATGGATGATCAACATCCGGATGCGACGAGTTGAGGAAATTGAGCTGCATGCCCGGGCGAACCTGGCGCGGCTGAATGGGCCGAAGTGCTACCAAGGACCAGGCCGGACGTACATGCTCCACGCAAGCCAGGTTTACATCTCACGCGCATCGGCGCTGGCGGCCTTGAGTCGCAACTTGAAGGCGATCCACCAAGAACGAAACCTGAAGCAGCAGAAGCTGTTCGCCGAGATTGAATCGATAACCTCTGAGCTGGAGCATGAGCAAAATTCAGCGCCAGCCGCATAGGAGTACATCCGTACTCCACCCGCAAAACCTGTAACCCCCCCCCTTCAAAGTCAGCCGCTATAGCGGCAAGGACGAACTCGCCCAATGAAAGTTACCGACGCAGAAATCTTGCAGGCCATCTGGCGCGCGCAGGTCAAAAAAACAGCCCGGGGTGTGATCGACAACTACATCGGCGGTACCAAGGGCCTGAAGCACGATAGCGAGCAGGACCGCCACTACGCCCAATACCAGTACATGATCGGTCGAGGGAACCTGGGCATTGCGCTTGGCAAGGGCCAGCTCGCTCGGCGCTTAAAGGCGCTGATCGGCGGGGAGAACCTTCAATGGCAAGGGTCGCCAGGGCATGTCTACGAGTTCCGGACTGAAGCAGCCATGGACGTGTTCCGGTTCGCACGTATCTGGTGGGGAGCCCGCGGTGTGCCGAGCGGATGGGATGCGGACAATCAGTGTATGCGCACCATGCGGCTCGATAATTACGACACGCTCGCCGCCCAGCTCGAACAGGAATTGCTGGAGCGCTATGGCGATTTGGCGGTGACGCCATGATCACCCCCTCTGGTTCGCCTACGTCTTCATCTACAAGGTGAATAAGCCATGACGCAGACAGCGCAGGAAAAGTTCGAAGCGTGGCATTTGACCCGGTTTCCGGGAGCAAGTCTGTCGAAACGGACAAATGGTGAGTACATCAATCTGTACGTAGGCATGTGCTGGATTGGCTGGAGCGCATCCAGCGAGACGCTGGTGGTGGAGCTTCCAGCCGTCGAGGCCTGGGACAACGACGGGCGCCTGGACCGCGAGAAAGACGACACGGCTGATTGTGCAATCGGGCTGGTGCCGGTGATTGATGTACGCAATGCACTTACTGAGCTCGGCATCCCCTTCAAAGCAACAGCCTAACCCCAATCCCCCTACATGCCTGCCGGTGAGCGGCGGGCGAGGTATTCCTATGTCCACAATTGAAGAACAAATTGCCATTCTCACCGCGCCGTCCGCGCCTGCAATCGAGGTTGTCACGATGCCGCGCGTCTTGGCGGAGCAAAGCCTGGCAGCGCTTGAAGAATCGGGTGCCAGCGCCAGTAGCATCCTAGAACTGCGCGGCATCCTTGCCGAGCCTGCCTTGCAGCTATGGGCTATCCACAGCCCAGGCCCGGGAGAGGAATACCCCTGCATGGACAGGGAAGATGCAGAGCGGCGCGCAAAGGAAATTCGTGACTGCGGTGAACAGATGAAAGCCGAGCGTATTGCGCGCGGTGAAAGTGTCGAGATGTGGAGCGACTGGATAACGAACGTGGTCCCGTCACCCTGGGAGCCAGCCGAGCACTTCGAGATCATGGCTCAGGAATGGATGGATGATGCCGACAACCTGCGCCAACACGCGATCAAGCTGACTGCCGAGCGTGACGAATTGCTGGCCGACCTGCAGAAGGCTGCCTCTACCCTGCGTCGATACGAGCAGGCGCACCGTGCGAAAGGCACTGCCGACAGTATGACAAAGGCCGAGGTCAATGCCGCCCTGGCACTGCGATTCGAAGCAACCATCGCCAAATCCACCACCTAACCAACCTTCTGCCGCCCAGCGCGGCAAGGACACCCCATGTTCGCTATGAAACTCACCATGATACTGCTGGGCGCTTTTCTGTACCTGGTAGGAACACTCGCCTGGTTCGGCTGGTTCGCTATCGACCTGCTGGACACCGGCACCACCGAGGCACTGCTCTACGTCTTCGCCGGCACATGCGCCTGGCTGCTGATCAGCTTTGGCCTGGCAATCCATATCATCAAGACAGCGCGGCCCACGGTGGGCGGGAGGTAGCTATGGCAAAAGTCCTGGCGCAAATTACGGTCAAGCTGCCGCGCCTCATGGAGGCCGGGGAATACAGGAAGTTGCGGTACGTCGGTGGAAAGCCGAGCCTGCAGCAGTTGAAGAAATGGATTGAGGAAGGCGAAGTGATTGGAGAGGTAAAGGGCGGGATGTATTTCGTCGACGTGCAGGCGGCGGTCATGGGATCAAGTGACCCGCTGCTGGCCAAGATGCTGGAGATTGGGTGATGGCTGCCCGCCCCCGCACGCTGCAAAACAGAAAGCTGCCCCCAAACCTTTACCCGAACGGTAAGTATTGGCGGTACCGCAACCCGGTCACCGGCGTGATGACCAGCATCAACCGCCCACTGGAGGAAGCAATTAAGCTGGCCCGGGCGGCCAACCTCAAGTTCGCCGAGTTGGTAGTCGATGACGGCTCGCTGCTGGCCGTGCTGACCGGAGACCGGCTTCCCATGGTGAGCAACCTGCTGACGCGCTTCGAAGAGGAATGGCTACCTGATCGGTCATACGCTGCCCGCACACTGGAGGAAATCAAGTTCAAGCTTGAGCGGTACCGGCAGGACCTGGGCGACCGACTGATAGGTCAACTGGACGTGCTGGCGATGGCCGAGTATCTCGACAACTTCAGCAACAACGCCTACACGAAGCACCGCGGGCTATGGGTGCAGATCTTCGCCTTTGCGGTGGCCAAGGGCCTGGCCGAGCGCAACAACGCAGAGCTGACCCTGGTCAAGAAGGAGGCCGAGAAGAAGCGCCAGCGCCACACGCTCGACGGATTGAAGCTGATCATCGATGCCGCGACAACGCCGCCATGGCTGAAGCGCGCAATCCGCCTGGCTTTGGCCAGTCTTCAGCGCCGGGACGACATCGTCACTTGGCTAAAATCAGCAGCCGACATGGAAAAGAACACGCTGACCGTCTCCCCCGGAAAGACCCAGGGTTATGAAAACCCTGTGCACCTAAAAATCACCATGGGCGCTGCGCTGCGGGAGGTGGTTGGGGAGTGCCTGCGGTCGCCGCTCGCCTCGCCCTACCTGATCCACTACAAGCCCAAGGCCCGCCGGCGGGAACAGATAGACGCCAAGGATCACTGGACATCCGTGACGCCGGACTACTTGACCAAAGAGTTCAGCAAGGCTAGGGACGCCGCGCACGCCTACGACCATGTGCCGGCTGGTGAGCGCCCCACTTTTCACGAGATCCGCGCATTGGGCGCGTGGCTGTACGAGCAGCAGAAATTCCCACAGGAGTACATCCAGGCGCTCATGGGTCACGCGGACGAGAAGATGACGAAGCACTACCAGGAGGGGCACGACGAAAAGAAGATCGAGTATGTCGAGGTGGGCGCCGAATTGGCGTTTTGAGGTGGGGGTTTTGCAAAAGTTTTGCAAAAGTTTTGCAAATCGCAGAAAGCAAAAAGGGGTCACCGTTTACGATGACCCCTCTAGACCGCCCAGCAGAGCGGATTTTGTTTGGTAGGCGCGATTGGACTCGAACCAACGACCCCCACCATGTCAAGGTGGTGCTCTAACCAACTGAGCTACGTGCCTGCTGTGAGGCGGCATTCTACGGAATTCCGAAGGGGTGTCAACATCTTTTTTGCAGCTAACCCTATGAATATGCGAATTTTTTATTTGCGACGGGTCCACCCGTGATTTACGGGTGGCTGGCAGGCAATTTTCAACTCAGGTAGGATCGGCGCACTCGTAAAAAATATAAAACAGAGGTTCCAGGATGGCGAACACCCCCTACCCCCAGTCGTATTACGCAGCTTCTGCGAATGCAGTTGCGCCCCGTCCTGTGTTGCAAGGTGAAGTCGAGACCGATGTGTGCGTGATCGGGGCTGGCTATACCGGGCTTTCCAGTGCGCTGTTTTTGCTGGAGAACGGCTTTCGCGTCACGGTGCTGGAAGCCGCCAAGGTGGGTTTTGGTGCTTCAGGCCGCAACGGTGGGCAGATCGTCAACAGTTACAGCCGCGATATCGACGTGATCGAGCGCAGTGTCGGGCCTCAGCAGGCGCAGTTGTTGGGGCAGATGGCGTTTGAAGGCGGCAGGATCATCCGTGAGCGCGTGGCCAAGTATCAGATCCAGTGCGACTTGAAGGACGGCGGCGTGTTCGCCGCCCTCAACAGCAAGCACATGGGCCACCTGGAATCACAGAAGCGCCTGTGGGAGCGCTACGGCCATACGCAACTGGAGTTGTTGGACGAGCGTCGCATCCGCGAAGTGGTGGCCTGTGACAACTATGTGGGCGGCCTGCTGGACATGAGCGGCGGCCATATCCACCCGCTCAACCTGGCGCTCGGTGAAGCCGCGGCCGTGGAATCCTTGGGCGGTACGATCTATGAGCAATCGGCAGCAGTGCGCATCGAGCGCGGCGCCAATCCGGTGGTACACACCGCCGAAGGCAGGGTCAGAGCCAAGTTCATTATCGTCGCGGGCAATGCCTACCTGGGCAACCTAGTGCCGGAGCTGGCGGCCAAGTCGATGCCATGCGGTACCCAAGTGATCACCACAGCGCCACTGGGCGATGAAGTGGCCAAGACGCTGTTGCCTCAGGATTACTGTGTCGAGGACTGCAACTACCTGCTCGACTATTACCGTCTCACCAGCGACAAACGCCTGATCTTCGGCGGCGGCGTGGTGTATGGCGCACGGGACCCGGCGAATATCGAAGCGATCATCCGGCCGAAAATGCTCAAGGCATTTCCACAGCTCAAGGACGTGAAGATCGACTACGCCTGGACCGGTAATTTCCTGCTGACCCTGTCGCGTCTGCCGCAGGTTGGCCGCCTGGGTGACAACATTTATTACTCCCAGGGCTGTAGCGGCCATGGCGTGACCTACACGCACCTGGCGGGCAAAGTACTGGCGGAGGCCTTGCGGGGTCAGGCTGAGCGTTTTGATGCGTTTGCGGGCTTGCCGCATTACCCATTCCCGGGTGGGCAGATGTTGCGCACGCCGTTTGCGGCGCTGGGGGCTTGGTACTACGGGCTGCGGGATAAATTCGGGATGTAACCATTGTAGGAGCGAGCTTGCTCGCGAAAAACTCACAGCCGCCGCATTCATTCAGAATAAACGCGTTATCGTTGAAGTTTTTCGCGAGCAAGCTCGCTCCTACACCTACAGGGCTGCGCTTCAGAGCTGGTCGCGAGCAATCCCGCTACGAATCCGTACGATATCGGCCAATACTGCCAGCGCGATTTCCGATGGCGTCCTGCTGCCCAGGTTAAGCCCGATGGGTGCGTGTATCCGCGCCAATTCAGCCTCCCCTAACCCACCGATGCGGCGCAGTCGCTCAAAGCGTTTCTGCGAGGTCTGCAACGACCCCATCACGCCAATGTAGAACGCGTCGGTACGCACCGCTTCCATCATCGCCAGATCGTCGATACGCGGGTCATGGGTCAGCGCCACCACCGCCGTATCACGGTGACAGCCGCCGTCGGCAATAAACACCGACGGCAACTGGCGACGAATCTCCACGCCATTGAGCACCACACCTTCCAGCACTTCATCGCGCGGATCGCAGAGGATCACCTCAAAACCGAGGCCCACCGCAAACTCGGCACATGCCTGTGCCACACTGGAGTACCCGGCCAGCAACAGACGCTGAGCCGCACCAACACGGATGCGCACCCGCTCACTGTCACGCTCGATGCGCGCGCCCTGCTCGCCGTCAGCAAACAGGCTGCGCGCCTCGCTGGCCAGGCCCACCTCGCGAATCAAGCGGCGCTGCCCGAGCAGCGCCGACTCCATTTCACGCACGTGCGCCTGTACCTCGCAGTCAGGCTCGAGCTTCTCAACCAAGACATCAAGAATGCCGCCACAGGGCAAGCTGACCCGCGAGCGCGGATCGTCCCCTGCGCCATAGCGCACCACGTTGACCGCATCGAGAAACGCACCGTCGGCGACGCGCTCGAGAAAGTCTTCCTCGACGCAACCACCCGACAACGAGCCAATCCACTGCCCAGCGGCGTTCACCGCCAGCAGCGAACCCGGCGCACGCGGCGCCGAGCCGTAGGTGGCCAGCACCGTACAGAGCCAGATGCGCTGCCCGGCCACCGACCACTCCAGCGCCCGTCGCACCACTTGCAGATCCAGATGCTGCATGTCAGTGCGCCTTGTGCTCGATGGACGGCGCCTCGGCCTGCAGCTTCTGCACATCGCTCACCGCCAGCTCCGCCGATTGCCCGCCCCAACCTTGGCGCAGGTAATTGACCAGGTCGGTGAGTTGCTCCGAGCTGAGTTTTCCAGCGAAGCCCGGCATCGGTTGCATGTGCTCGAACCCGGAGAACTTCTGCTCGCCGATCCCGTCCTCGATCACCCGCACCAGGTTGCGCGGGTCTTCCAGACGCAGCGTGGTGTTGCCGCGCATCGCCACCGCGATATGCGGCTTGCCTTCGCCACCTACCGCATGGCAACCGGCACAGACGTTCAAGTATTCCTGACGACCGCGCTGGGCGCTCGGGCCAAGCTTGTCCACCGGCACTTCGACCAACGCCTTGGCTGCCGGCGGTTTATCGCCGAGCAGGAAGGTCGCCATCGCAGCCAGGTCCGCATCGCTCAGGCCCTGGGTGCTGTTGTGGAACACCGGGAACATCTCGTTGAACATCGTGCCTTGGGCGCTCATGCCGTGCTTGAGGAAGGTGCTCAGGTCCTGCTCATTCCAGCCGCGTGCGGCCAGGTCCGTGGCGAGCAGGCTGGGCGCCAGATAGCCATTGAGGATGCCGCCGGTCAGGCGCTTGTCCAGCTCCATCGCACCGGGCAGGCCGCGTGGCGTGTGGCATTCGCCGCAGTGGCCGAGCACTTCGACCATGTATTGGCCGCGCTTCCAGGCTTCGCTCTTGCCTTGGGCCGGTTCCAATTTCAGCGCTTTGCCGTACAGCACGTTCCAGCCCATCAGGCCCAGGCGCACGTTGAACGGAAAGCTCAGGCTCGTCACCGGCGCTGCGCGCTCGATCGGCTCGATGGTCTTGAGGTACGCATGAATCGCGTCCGAGTCTTCACGCGGCATCAGGTGGTACGAGGTGTAGGGCATCGCCGGATACAAGTACGCGCCGTCGCGACGCTTGCCTTCAGTCAACGCGGCGAAGAATTCGTCATCGTTGTACAAGCCGATGCCGTGCTCTTTGCTTGGCGTGATGTTGGTGCCGTAGATGGTGCCGAACGGCGAGACAATCGGCAGGCCGCCCGCAAACGGCGCGCCGCCCGGTGCCGTGTGGCAGGCCATGCAGTCAGCGGCGCGGGCGAGGTATTCGCCGCGCTTGGCTTGATCATCAGCGTGGGCAAACAATACCGGCGCAGCCAGGCCGACCGCCAAGGCCAGGCGGGTCAGAAAAAGCTTCATGCTTAACCCTCCTTGACCAGGCCGAGATCGGTCAGCACGTTGCGGGTGGCGTTGTAATAACGCACGTACCCGGTACAACGGCAGACATGATGACCGAGGCTGTCCTCGATGACTTGTTCCAGCTTGCTGTGCACGGTCGGCTGGCGTTGCAGTTTCTCCACCAACACGGTGGCCGCATTGACGAAGCCCGGCGCGCAGTAACTGCACTGAAAGGCGAACTCATCCACGAAGCGCTGCTGGATCGGGTTGAGCTCAGTGACCTGGCCCGACTCATCGCGCTTGGCGTGGCCTTCGATAGTGCGCACTTTTTTGCCTTCAAAGTAATGCGCGCCGGTGATGCAGGTGCGCACTTCTTCGCTGGTGCCGTCCGGGTTGTCGACGATCACCACGCAGGCGTGGCAAATGCCTTGGCCGCAGCCCAGCCGCGAGCCAGTGAGGTTTTTGTATTCGTGCAGGTAGTCGATCATCGGCAGGTCATCAGGGATGTCCACCGGGCCGACGGATTGACCATTGAGGGTCAGTTGAAGCGGACGGTTAGCCATTGAGGGCCTCCTTGATGCGGGCAGCCGTGATTGGCAGGTCGCGAACACGTTTACCGATGGCGTGCGCCACCGCATTACCAATGGCCCCGACAATCGGGATCATCACCACTTCAGCGATACCTTTGGACGGGTCGCTTGGCGACAGCGCCGGCAGAATCTCCGAGGTCTGTTTCCACACGGCAACGTGACGCGCCATTGGCAGGCGGTAGCGGTTGAAGTTCCAGTCACCCTCCCCCGGCCCGCCCTCGTACAGCGGCATTTCTTCCATCAAGGCGTGACCGATGCCCATGGCCACACCACCTTCGAGCTGGCCCTTGACCAACTCTTCAACCAGCACCCGCCCGCACTCGATCCACGAATGGTGATTGAGCACTTCGACCTGCGCCGAACCCTTGTTGACCTTCAACTCCACCAACGTGGCGACGGGGCTGTAGTACGTCACCGCAGCGTTGTTCAACTGGGTGGCGGGATAGCTGATGTTCTGGCGATCGAGCAGGTGGAAACCGGCCGTGCTCATCAGCGCCTGCTTGGCTTTCGGTGCGCCGTCGCCGTACTTCACCGCCAGACCGTCGAGCGGCAGGCGCTCGCGCACGCCGTCGATGCTGTATTCGGCTTCGGCCCAGCTCCAGCGGTTGAACCCGTGGACCGTGGCAGCGGTGACCAGGCCGCGCTCGTGCGCGCGCTTGGCCAGTTCTTCAAAGCTCAACGGCTGCATACCGTTGGCGGTGAGCTTGCCGTCCACCCAATGTGCGTCTTCGCGGCGTACCACATAGGGGTTGGCCTGGCCGCCGAACGGGCCCTGGCGCCAGATCTCCAGCGCTGCTGGCCACAGGCCGTGGTTGAACAGCACACGCGCCGCTTCACGGGTGGCATGGCTGAAGTAGTACGCCGAGTTGGTCGCCGAAGACGCCGACGCGAGCTTGCCCACCCAACGCGGGTTGCGCAGCAGGGTGTCCTGCTCGGCCTGGCTCATGGTGTAAGGGTTGCCGCCGGTGACCAGCTGCATTTCCTGCCACTCTGTTTCGCCAGTCTTCACTTCGTGGGCCGGGCTGCCGAGAAAATCGGCGACCACCAGCGATTGCGAAGTGGACATGCCGGTGCCGATTTCGATACCGATATGACGCAGGCTGATGCGACCGTCAGCGTTGAATTCAACACTGGCCATCGGCGCTTCGGAACCGGTGCCGAAGTCTTTCTGGCAGATGGCGAAACCAACGCCATACCAGTTATCCGGGTCGGCGGCTTCGCGTTGTTGCTTGATCGCGTCGCGGTTTTTCCATACGTCGTGCGCAGCGGCCTTGTCGAGAATTTCGTGCAGCCGCAACGCACCGGCAGGAATGGCGCCCTGAGTGTTTTTCATGCCCGAACGCAGTGCGTTCTTGCGCCGCAATTCAATGGCATCCACACCGAGGCGACCGGCGATTTCGTCGACCATCATTTCGGTCGCCGCCATGCTTTGCAGGGTGCCGTAGCCACGCATCGAACCGGCTTCAACGCCACGGGAGTGGTACGCGGTGACTTGCAGGTCGTTCTGCGGCATGTAGTAGATCGACTGCGCCGCCGTGGCGCCGACCGCAGCCACCGAGGGGCTGTAGTTGACCCGGCCACCGCCGTCGACGCTCATGTCGGCGAGGAAGATTTTGAAGCTGTGGTCGTTTTTGTCGACCGCCAACTGATAGCGGATATCGAACGCGTGGCGCTTGATGCCGCTCTGGAATTGCTCGTAACGGTCATTGGCCAGACGCACCGGCACACCAGCGCCATACAACGCAGCGAGGGCGGCGTAGTAGACGAAAATATTGTGGTCTTTGGAACCGTAACCCACGGTGTAACCCGGGTGCATGTTCAGATGGGCCAGGCCGAAGCGCGACGGCGAGATCATCTTGGCGGTCTCGGTCGCCACTTCCAATGGGCACTGGGTGGCCACCACAAAGTGCAGGGTCTTGGTCGCCGGATCGTACCAACCGTTGCCGTTGTCCGGCTCCATGGCGGCCGGTTCGATCGATGGGGTTTTGTAGCGCTCGTCAAACACCAGCCAGTTGTCCGGCGGCGTGCTGATCTGGCTCTTCATGCGCTCGGCGTAGAACAATCCGCGCTCAGTCAGGTTGCCGTGCAGGTTCGGCTGGGAATTCCACACCGGGCGACGGTTTTTCAGCATCGGGAACAGGATCGAATCCTTGAGGCTGGCGAATTCGTCTTCGTCGGCCGAGGTCGGGCCTCCCACCCGCACATAGCGGAAGCTGCCGTAGGGGTCGCCTTCGTAATACGGCACTTTGGCGCCGTAACGAATCGCCTTGTCATTGAACTTGAGCTTGTTCTTGGCCTGGCGGAAACGCTCGAAGTCGTTCCAGATCAAGATCGCCACCGGGTGACCGATGAACATCGGCACTTTGCCCTCGGGCAGCAACGGGTCCGGCGCATGTTCTTCCGGGAAGACGATACCGTCCTTGTCCAAGTCGGCAGCGGTGACGATACGATCCGGCTGCAGCTCGGCGCCAAGCCACGACAGGTCGTAGCCCGCGTAGATGTGGTCGGCCTTGATGGTTTTGAGCAACATGGCGTGACCTTGCTGCTGGGGCCAGCCCGGCATGTCCTTGGAACGAATGTCGCGGGCAAACACCTTGCTGCCGCAGACTTTCGACAAGGCATCGTTACGCTGGCGCGCCTTGCCGTTATGGCCGAGCCACTTTTCAGACGGCACGGTCACGCTGTTTTCCATCAAGGCAGCCAGCGCCTGGGTGCTGAGCGGCGTAAGCGTGACACTCACACCCGCCACCAGCCCGCCCTGGAGGAACGAGCGCCGGGTTATTTCACGGTTGGACATGGATCATCCTCTGAGCGGTTATAAATCCGCCCTTATGGTTAAGTACACCGAATCTGGAGACTTGCAGAAGCCTTTCTCGACGAATCAAAAGGCCATGATGACAGTGCAAAGTTGACCGAAGGGTTAACTTTAAAGGTTTCTGCGCCTGCGGCAAATAACCACATTGAAATTTTTTGACACAAGAACGCAAAACGGCCGACAGAATCGAAAGATCTGTCGGCCGTTTGCCGATAATGAGCGCTGGTGGTAGCGAAGAAGATGAGGTTTTTTTCAAACCCCAGACACAAAAAACCCCGGTCTTTCGACCAGGGTCTTTGCTATCGGATCAAGGTGAGCCAGTGGCTTTCCTTGTGCTTCAAGGCGTTCAGTGGGCCTTGAGGCAGATATGGCGCAGCGGACGGGACTCGAACCCGCGACCCCCGGCGTGACAGGCCGGTATTCTAACCGACTGAACTACCGCTGCGTATCGCTTGGCTGATTGAGCATGAACCCTCAACCACCTTTAAACATCTGACCGATCAGCCTTGGCTGTTCAATCTCAAGCCCGACGGATCGGACCTGGAAAATATGGCGCAGCGGACGGGACTCGAACCCGCGACCCCCGGCGTGACAGGCCGGTATTCTAACCGACTGAACTACCGCTGCGCGTCGGTGCAACCTTTAACGTTGCGTCTTGCCCTAAGGCAAAACTCTCAAGAAGTGGTGGGTGATGACGGGATCGAACCGCCGACCCTCTGCTTGTAAGGCAGATGCTCTCCCAGCTGAGCTAATCACCCTTTGCTTCGTTGAGGCCGCGAAATTTACGCAGGTAGCGGACCTAAGTCAATAGCCTGCTTGAAGTTTTTCTGAAAAAGACAAAATGACTTCAAGACGGCCACCGGCTCTACTCGCTGTAAATCATCTTCTTGCTCATGCCACCGTCCACCACGAACTCTTGCCCGGTGACGAACCCGGCCTGGCGTGACAGCAACCAGGCCACCATCGCCGCCACGTCCTCCACCGTCCCCACCCTGCCCGCCGGATGCTGGGCATGGTCGGCGTCGGTGAGCGGCTCTGCACGCCGCGCCGCCGGGTCACGTGCGTCGATCCAGCCAGGGCTGACTGCATTGACCCGCACTTCAGGCCCCAGGCTCATGGCCAAGGCGTGGGTCAGGGCCAACAATCCGCCTTTGCTGGCCGCATAGGCTTCGGTGTCGGGCTCGGATTGACGCGCCCGGGTCGAGGCCAGGTTGACGATGGCACCGCCATGGGCACGCAGGTAAGGCGCGCAGTGCTTGGCCAACAGCATCGGCCCACTGAGGTTGACCGCCAGCACGCGATTCCAGTACGCCAGGTCGAGGCTTTCCAGGGTGATGTTGCGCGGGTCGGCCACCGCCGCATTGCACACCAACGCATCCAGGCGCCCGAACTGCCCCAGCACCTCGGCAACACCCTGGGCCACTTGTTTCTCGTCGGCCACGTCCATGGTGATAAACCAGGCATTGTCGCCCAGCACCTTGGACACCTTGGCACCGCGCTCGCGGTCCAGGTCGGTCAGCACCACCTGCCAGCCTTCACTGATCAGCCACGCGGCAATCCCGAGGCCAATGCCTCGCGCCGCGCCCGTCACCAACGCCACGCGCCCGTTACTGGCCCCCGCGGCCTCCATGGACCACTCGATCACAAGGCCGCCAGCCCGCGGGCCAGGTCTGCCTGCAAGTCAGCAACGTCTTCCAGGCCCACCGCAATGCGGATCAGGCTGTCACGGATGCCGGCCGCTTCCCGCTCCTGCGGCGCCAGGCGGCCGTGGGAGGTGGTGCTCGGGTGGGTGATGGTGGTTTTGCTGTCACCCAGGTTGGCGGTGATGGAGATCAAGCGCGTCGCGTCGATAAAGCGCCAGGCGCCGTCTTTGCCGCCCTTCACTTCAAAGCTCACCACCGCACCGAAACCACGCTGCTGGCGCTGAGCCAAGGCGTGTTGCGGGTGGCTCTTGAGGCCGGCGTAATGCACCTTCTCGATACCGTCCTGCTGCTCCAGCCACTCGGCCAGGGCCTGGGCGTTGGCGCAATGGGCTTTCATGCGCAGGCTGAGGGTTTCCAGGCCTTTGAGGAAGATCCAGGCGTTGAACGGGCTCAGGGTCGGGCCGGCGGTGCGCAAAAAGCCCACCACTTCCTTCATCTGCTCGCTGCGACCGGCCACCACGCCGCCCATGCAACGGCCCTGGCCGTCGATGAACTTGGTTGCCGAGTGCACCACGATGTCCGCACCCAGCTTCAGCGGTTGCTGCAAGGCCGGGGTGCAGAAGCAGTTGTCCACCACCAGCATCGCGCCCTTGGCATGCGCGACTTCCGACAGCGCGGCGATATCCACCAGCTCAGCCAGCGGGTTGGACGGCGATTCGACGAACAACAGCTTGGTATTGGCCTTGATGGCCGCTTCCCAGCCGGACAGGTCCGCCAGGGGCACGTAGTCCACTTCAATACCGAAACGCTTGAAGTACTTCTCGAACAGGCTGATGGTCGAGCCAAACACGCTGCGCGATACCAGCACATGGTCGCCGGCGCTGCACAGGCTCATCACCACGGCCAGGATGGCCGCCATGCCGGTGGCGGTCGCCACGGCCTGCTCGGCACCTTCCAGGGCCGCAATGCGCTCTTCGAACGCGCGCACGGTCGGGTTGGTGTAGCGCGAATATACGTTGCCCGGCACTTCGCCAGCAAACCGCGCAGCGGCGTCGGCGGCAGTACGGAATACGTAGCTGGAAGTGAAGAACATCGGGTCGCCGTGCTCACCTTCCGGGGTACGGTGCTGGCCGGCGCGCACAGCCAGGGTATCGAAAGCTACGCCGTCGAGGTCGCTGTCCAACCGACCGGCATCCCATTCCTGACTCATGCTGCGACTCCTTATTCAATTCTTTATTTAAGATACAAAACCGGCCCCTCAGGGCCGGTGTTTACTCAGTTGTTATACAGATCGATGATCGCGCTGACCGCCTGGGTCTTGATCTTCGACGAGTCGTTGCGCGCCTGTTCGATCTTGTTCAGGTAGGCCTCGTCCACATCGCCAGTCACGTACTTGCCGTCGAACACGGCGCAGTCGAACTGCTCGATCTTGATCTTGCCACCGCCAACCGCTTCGATCAGGTCCGGCAGGTCCTGGTAGATCAGCCAGTCGGCGCCGATCAGGTCGGCCACGTCCTGGGTCGAACGGTTATGCGCGATCAGCTCATGGGCGCTCGGCATGTCGATACCGTACACGTTCGGATAACGCACTGCAGGCGCGGCGGAACAGAAGTACACGTTCTTCGCCCCGGCTTCGCGGGCCATCTGGATGATCTGCTTGCAGGTGGTGCCGCGCACGATGGAGTCATCCACCAGCATCACGTTCTTGCCGCGGAACTCAAGCTCAATGGCGTTGAGCTTCTGGCGTACCGACTTCTTGCGCGCCGCCTGGCCGGGCATGATGAAGGTACGGCCGATGTAGCGGTTCTTCACGAAGCCTTCGCGGAACTTGACGCCCAGATGGTTGGCCAGCTCCAGCGCAGCGGTACGGCTGGTGTCCGGGATCGGGATGACCACGTCGATGTCGTGCTCGGGACGCTCGCGCAGGATCTTCTCGGCCAGCTTCTCGCCCATGCGCAGGCGCGCCTTGTAGACCGAGACGCCGTCGATGATCGAATCCGGACGCGCCAGGTAGACGTGTTCGAAGATGCATGGAGTGAGTTTCGGCGCTACGGCGCACTGACGGGTGTGCAGCTTGCCGTCTTCAGTGATGTAGACAGCCTCGCCCGGCGCCAGGTCGCGGATCAGGGTGAAGCCCAGCACGTCCAGGGACACGCTTTCGGAAGCGATCATGTACTCGACGCCTTCGTCGGTGTGACGCTGGCCGAACACGATCGGGCGAATGCCGTGGGGGTCGCGGAAACCGACGATGCCGTAACCGGTGATCATCGCCACCACCGCATAACCACCGACGCAACGGTTGTGCACGTCGATCACGGCAGCGAACACGTCTTCTTCGGTCGGCTGCAGCTTGCCGCGCTGGGCCAGCTCGTGAGCGAACACGTTGAGCAGCACTTCCGAATCGGAGCTGGTGTTGACGTGGCGCAGGTCAGATTCGTAGATCTCCTTGGCCAGTTGTTCAACGTTGGTCAGGTTACCGTTGTGCGCCAAGGTAATGCCGTAAGGCGAGTTGACGTAGAACGGTTGAGCTTCGGCCGAGGTCGAGCTACCAGCGGTCGGGTAACGCACATGGCCAATGCCCATGTGCCCGACGAGGCGCTGCATGTGACGCTGATGGAACACGTCACGCACCAGGCCATTGTCCTTGCGCAGGAATAACCGGCCGTCGTGGCTGGTCACAATACCGGCAGCGTCCTGGCCGCGGTGCTGGAGGACGGTTAGCGCGTCATACAGCGCCTGATTGACGTTCGACTTACCGACGATACCGACGATGCCACACATGCGACGCAACCCCTACTTAATGAATCTTGACTGAACACAACTTACTGAGGCGTTTTGGCCGGCAAGAGGTGTTCCTTGAACGGAAGATCAGCGGGTACGCTGATTCCGCTGGCCAGCCACTGACTGCTCCACCCCAATATGAGGTTCTTGGACCAGTCTGCAACCAATAGAAATTTTGGCACGAGTACCGACTCCTGCCACCACGAATCCTGCTGTACCGGCCCCAGGCTCAACAACCCGACCGCCACGACCACCAGCAGCGCGCCACGCGCAGCCCCGAAGGCCATGCCGAGAAATCGATCGGTCCCGGAGAGGCCGGTGACACGTATCAACTCGCCAATAAGATAATTGACCATTGCCCCCACCAGCAGCGTGGCGATGAACATGATGGCGCAGCCCGCGATGACGCGAGCCGAAGGTGTCTCTATGTACCCGGCCAGGTAGACCGACAGTGAACCACCGAACATCCAGGCTACGACTCCTGCGATGATCCAGGTCAGCAACGACAGTGCTTCTTTTACGAAGCCGCGGCTCAGACTGATCAAAGCGGAGATGGCGACGATTGCAACGATCGCCCAATCAACCCAGGTAAATGGCACAGTGCAGCCTACGTACGGATAAGGCGGCGCATTTTAGCAGAGCGCCGGGCTATCGGTAAGCGGTGATTGCGGGTGCTTTGCAAATCAATAGATTGTGACGGGGCGATCGGATTTCAACCCCGGCACAAACCAATGTGGGAGCGGTATCTACATAGCTTAGGGCCGACGCTGAAGCTGTGGCGAGGGAGCTTGCTCCCGTGACGAACTGACAGCTGACGCTGATCTAGCTGACGCACCCCGATCAAAATGTGGGAGCTGGCTTGCCTGCGATGGCGGCCTGACAGCCGACACCTATCCACCTGACACCCCACGATCCAACTGTGGGAGCGGGCTTGCTCGCGAAGGCGGCCTTCTAGTCGACCAGTTAGTTGGGTTGGAATGAGTACATATCCATTGCTGCGGTAACGGCCACTTAGGGTTCCGCTCTGACAGCGGGTCACTTTTGGAAAAGAGCCCCAAAAGTAACCAAAAGGGCTCTTGCCCCACCACTCGGCACCTCGCTTAGGCTCGGTGTGCCCTCACTCCGGCTTGAATCCGTGGGCCGCCGCCACGCGCCATCCATGGCGCGGGGCGGCTAACCCGGCGTCCTGCCGGGTTACCCACGAATTCAAGCCTGCGTTCGGCCAGCGTGGTTTAACGGGGCGCCTGAGATCAAGATCAAAAGCAGATCAAGAGCAAGAGCGGCTCGCTTCGCATCGTGGAGTGTGTGGCCGGGCGCGGTCGACTGTGGGAGCTGGCTTGCCTGCGAAGGTATCGACTCGGTGTACCTGAATCACCGAGTTGACTGGATCGCAGGCAGGCCAGCTCCCACATTCAGGCCGTATTGCAGCCAAAGCCGGCAGTGGTTCAGCCGCGCTCGGGCTGGAAACGCACCACAAAACCGTTGAGGTTCTGCTGGCGACCCAACAAGTCGCGCAGGCGATCTGCCTCGGCACGCTCGATCAGCGGCCCGACAAACACACGGTTCTTGCCGTCGGCGCTGCGGATATAAGCGTTATAGCCTTGGGCACGCAGCTTTTTCTGCAAGGCGTCGGCACTTTCGCGATTGGCCAGGCTGGCCAGCTGGATCGACCAACTGACCGGCAAGCCATTAGGGTCGATGCGGCTCTGGCCCACATCCGGCTTGCCCGGTGCCGCAGGCTGCGGCGCTACCGGCTTGGGCGCAGGCGCAGGTGCGGCCGGCTTGGCAGCAACGGCCGGTGCCGGGGTCGGTTTAACTACCGGGACACTTGGCTGCACCGGCATCGAAGGCGCCTCTTGCGCGGCCACCTCCTCATCGGTGGGCACAGGCTCTTGCGGCAACGCCTGGGGCTCAGGCACAACCACCGGCTCGATCTGAACCTGCGGCACCACCGGCGCCTGGGGCGCGGCGGGGGCTTCAACCACCACTTGGCGCTGTTCGTCCTGGCGGGAAAACAGCATCGGCAGAAAGATTACCGCCAACGCCACCAGCACCAGGGCCCCGACCATTCGCTGCTTGTATGCGCTATCCAGTAATGCCATGTGCAGCTTCCTCCGTGGAGCGCCGGGCCAGCCATTCAAGCGCCTCGGCAACACAATAAAATGATCCGAACAACAGGATTTCGTCCTCGGCCGTCGCTACTGCGCACTGCGCCTCCAGGGCGGCAGTGACGCTTGCATACGACGTCACCGGCGCGCCAAGGTTCTGCAAGGCCGTTTCCAACTCAACCGCAGGACGGCTGCGCGGCGTATCCAGCGGCGCAACGGCCCACGACTGGACATTGGCCAGCAGTGGCGCAACCACGCCGTCCAGGTCCTTGTCGACCAATAACCCGAACACCGCCAGGCGATTGCCCGCCAGTGGGGTACGCGCCAGACGCTGCGCCAGGTACTGCGCAGCATGGGGGTTATGGCCTACGTCCAACATCAGGCTCAGGCGCTTGCCTTGCCAGTCGAAGGTTCGGCGATCCAGGCGGCCCACCACTTTGGTTGCCAGCAAGGTCGCGGCAATCTGCGCGACATCCCACGGCAGGTCCAGCAACAGATAGGCTTGCAGCGCGAGCGCGGCGTTTTCCATCGGCAGGTTCAGCAACGGCAAATCAAGCAGCTCTACCCGTTGGCCACGTGCATCCTGCCCACGCCATTGCCAATGGGTCTCGCCGATATCCAGAGTGAATTCGCGACCGCGCAGGTAGAACGGGCAATCGAGTTCACGCGCCTTGTCGAGCAAGGGTTGCGGCGGGTCCAGGTCACCACACAGCGCCGGACGGCCCTGGCGGAAAATCCCGGCCTTTTCAAAAGACACCGATTCGCGGGTATTGCCCAGGTAGTCAGCGTGATCGACACCAATGCTGGTCACCAGGGCCAGGTCGGCATCCACCACGTTGACCGTATCCAGGCGCCCGCCGAGGCCGACTTCCAGCACGACCACATCCAGTTGCGCACGCTCGAACAGCCAGAACGCCGCCAGGGTGCCCATCTCGAAATAGGTCAGGGAAGTGTCGCCACGCCCGGCCTCCAGCGCAGCAAAGGCTTCGCACAGTTGGGCATCAGTGGCTTCTACGCCATTGAGTTGCACCCGCTCGTTGTAGCGCAGCAGGTGCGGCGAGCTGTACACGCCGACTTTGAGGCCCTGGGCCTGCAACAGCGCGGCGACAAAGGCACAGGTGGAGCCTTTGCCGTTGGTGCCGGTGACCGTGATCACACGCGGTGCCGGCCGGCCCAACCCGAGGCGGGCCGCTACCTGTTGCGAGCGCTCCAGGCCCATGTCGATGGCGGACGGATGCAACTGCTCAAGGTAGGCGAGCCATTCGCCCAGGGTTCGTTGGGTCATAGGTTTGCAGGCACCGGCGGCACGACGATCGGCTCGACCTTAGGCGCAATGTACACAGGCGTCGGCAGGCCCATCATTTGCGCAAGCAGGCTGCCCAGGCGCGGGCGCAGTTCGCCACGCGGGATGATCAGGTCGATCGCACCGTGCTCCAGCAGGAACTCGCTGCGCTGGAAGCCTTCCGGCAGTTTTTCCCGCACGGTCTGCTCGATCACACGTGGGCCAGCAAAGCCGATCAGCGCTTTTGGCTCGCCAACGATCACATCGCCCAACATTGCCAGGCTGGCGGATACGCCGCCGTAGACCGGGTCGGTCAGTACGGAGATAAACGGGATGCCTTCTTCACGCAGACGCGCCAGTACCGCCGAGGTCTTGGCCATTTGCATCAGGGAAATCAGGGCTTCCTGCATACGCGCACCACCGGAGGCGGCGAAGCAGATCATCGGGCAACGGTTTTCCAGGGCATAGTTGGCAGCGCGAACAAAGCGCTCACCGACGATGGCGCCCATGGAACCGCCCATGAAGGAGAATTCGAAGGCCGAGACCACCACTGGCATGCCCAGCAGCTTGCCGCTGACCGAAATCAGCGCGTCTTTCTCGCCAGTCTGCTTCTGCGCACCGACCAGACGGTCCTTGTACTTCTTGCTGTCGCGGAACTTGAGACGGTCAACCGGCTCCAGGTCGGCGCCCAGCTCATTACGGCCGTCGGCATCCAGGAAGATGTCGATACGGGCGCGTGCGCCAATACGCATGTGGTGGTTGCACTTGGGGCAAACGTCCAGGGTCTTTTCCAGCTCCGGGCGATACAGCACCGCGTCGCAGGATGGGCATTTGTGCCACAGACCTTCAGGAACCGAGCTTTTCTTCACCTCGGAACGCATGATCGAAGGGATCAGTTTGTCTACTAACCAGTTGCTCATGCTTTCTTTTCTCCAGTACCGGTGGCTTGAACACAGCCCCGCGTATGCCCTTGAGCTAAATTCATATGTGGCGATGACACAGGCGGGACGGGGTCAGACGTTGGACCTGCCATTTCCCGCTCGTATCCTCAGCCTTCCAGACAACCTGCCAGCGCAGGGTTGCCACTTCGTTTCCGGGCCACCCACAGGCGGCGCCGGGCTGTTTTACACAGTGGTAGTTATGGACGGCGGCAGACTGCCAGCCGTCACATCCCACCCCTGCTGTCGCGCACGGCCTGCATGAACGCGCGAATCTTGCTCGGGTCCTTGACCCCCTTGCCCTGCTCCACCCCACCGCTGACGTCCACGGCATACGGCCGGACCTGTTCGATGGCCGCCTGGACATTCCCCGGGGTGAGCCCACCCGCGAGAATAACCGGCTTGCTCAAACCCTCGGGAATCAGCGACCAGTCGAACGCCTCGCCCGTACCACCGGGTACACCTTCGACGTAGGTGTCCAGCAGAATCCCGCGAGCGCCGGTATAGGCGGCGCAGGCTGCGGCAATATCGTCCCCGGCCTTGACCCGCAACGCCTTGATGTACGGGCGCTGATAGCTTTCGCATTCCTCAGGCGACTCGTCGCCGTGAAACTGCAGCATATCCAGCGGCACCGCATCCAGGGTTTCGTTGAGCTCACAGCGGCTGGCGTTGACGAACAACCCTACGGTGGTCACGAAGGGCGGCAACGCAGCGATAATCGCCCGCGCCTGCAGCACATTCACCGCCCGTGGGCTCTTGGCATAAAACACCAGGCCAATGGCATCCGCCCCCGCTTCGACTGCCGCCCGCGCGTCTTCTATGCGGGTAATCCCGCAAATCTTGCTGCGAACGGCTGACATGTCGTAGGAACCTCAGGATTGGACCGAGAAAGTCCCGGATGGTAACAAAAGCTTTTCCGGGCGTCAGCCGCCAAGTTCGCTGAAACCGGTGAGGAAGTGCGGCCCGATAAAGCGTTCCGGCAGTTCGAACTCATCGCGGTACTCCACATCCACCAGGTAAAGACCGAACGGATGTGCCGTAACCCCGCCTGTACGACGGACGCGGCTTTCCAGCACTTCCTTGGCCCACTCCACCGGGCGCTCACCGGTGCCGATGGTCATCAGCACGCCAGCGATGTTGCGCACCATGTGATGCAGGAAGGCCCCGGCACGGATATCCAGCACAATCATCTTGCCGTGGCGCGTCACCCGCAGGTGGTGGACTTCCTTGATCGGCGACTTGGCCTGGCACTGGCCGGCACGGAAGGCGCTGAAGTCATGCACCCCCACCAGATGCTGCGCGGCTTCGGCCATACGCTCGGCATCCAGCGGGCGGTGGTTCCAGGTGATTTCTTCATTGAGGTGCGCCGGGCGGATCTGATCGTTGTAGATCACGTAGCGGTAACGCCGGGCGATGGCCTTGAAACGCGCGTGGAAATGCGCCGGCATGACCTTGGCCCAGCTGACGCTGACGTCATGGGGCAAATTGATATTAGCGCCCATCACCCACGCCTTCATCGAACGCTCGGCCTGGGTGTCGAAGTGCACCACTTGGCCACACGCGTGTACACCAGCGTCGGTACGCCCGGCACACATCAGCGACACCGGCGAGTTGGCGACTTTGGACAGGGCGTTTTCCAGAGTTTCCTGCACCGTCAGCACCCCGGAGGCCTGACGCTGCCAGCCGCGATAGCGCGAGCCTTTGTATTCCACGCCCAGGGCGATGCGGTAAAAGCCTGCGGCCGCCATTTCGGCAGCCGCGTTATCTATATTTGCCAAGAACTGTGAGCCTGATGAGTTGCGCAAAGGCGGGCATTATAGGGCGTCAGGGTGCATGAGTGGACTTTAAATGTGGAAGCGGGCTTGCACATTTTTCTGCGTCGGCCGTTAGATTCGGCCGAGCATTTCCTTGGCTTCGCTACGCTGACCCTCGTCGCCTTCGGTCAGCACTTCGGACAGGATGTCACGCGCGCCGTCAGGATCGCCCATGTCGATGTAGGCCTGGGCCAGGTCAAGCTTGGTGGCCACTTCATTGGTGCCCGAGAGGAAGTCGAAATCCGGCTCATCCTCAGCACCCAGCGCGGCATCTTCAGCCGTGAAGGAAGGCCCGATCGGCGGATGTTCCAGGCTCTGGGACAAGCGATCCAGCTCAGCGTTGACGTCGTCCAGCTCCGAAGCGAAGGCATCGGGCTTGGCCGCAGGCGCGCTCGGCTCGTCCGCCAGCGACAGATCAAAATCTTCCGGCAGGTCGAATTCGTCCAGCGCAGCCGGCGTCAGGGTCGGCGGCTCTACCGGCGGCACATCCTTGATCTGCCCTTCAAGGCCTGACAGGAAGTCGTCATCAGATTGCGACGCGGGCGGGTCCAACTGCAGATCCAGGTCAAAGTCCGACAGGTCCGGCGCATCGGCCTTGGGCTCGGTCTGTTGTTTGAGCAGCGATTCAAAGGTTTGCTGGTCTTGCGCGATCTCGGCCGGTGAGGCGGCTTCCAGGTCATCCAGGCTCAGGTCGAAATCGGTGTCGAAGGTATCTGCCTGCGGGGCGGGGGCCGGCTTGTCGTCGAGCAGGTCCTTGACGTATTGCGCATCCAGGGCCGCAGCAGCCACTGCGGCACTGACACCCGCCGCCAACACGGCCATGGCCGGGAAGCGCGCCTTGAGCTGCTCGACCTGGGCATGGTTCTCACCGTTGGCCACCAACTGGCGCTCCTGGGTGACGAACCCGTCCTTGTTGTTCTGCAGGCCATAGACTTCCATCAGCTTCAAACGCAGGTCGCTGCGCTTGGGCTCGCGCTTGATGGCTTGTTCAAGCACATCCGCCGCCTGGTTCAGGTGGCCACGGTCGATATGGGACTGGGCCTGGGCCAGGGCGTCGCTGGAATTTTCCTGAGCCACGGCAACCGCCAACGGCGCCAGCACGGAAGCGACCGTCGGCACTACAGCCGGCTCAGCCACCGGCGCAGGTGCTGGCGGCGTTGCGGTGTCGAGCTTGACGCTCGGCGGCGGCACTTCAAGGCCCTCGAAGCTGTCAGGCGGCAGGTCTTGATCGATATTGGAAACGAACCCAGGCTCTTCGGCCAACGCCCGCGCCATGCGCAGGTGTTTTTCTTCTTCGCGACGAGCATTGCGATGGCGGGCCCACAGCAGCAGAAGCAGCAGCACCACCAGCAGGGCCGCACCGCCAAGGATGCCGAGCACAATCGGGTTGGTCAGCAGGTCGTTGAACTTGCCTTCAGTGCTGGCCGGCGCGGCAGCCGGCTTGACCGGTTCAGGCGCTGGCGCGGGTGTTGCGGCGGGAGCCGCAGGCTCGGCTGCAGGTTCACCCGGCAACTGCGCGGGTATCGCGGCTGTCTGCGGTTCACCCGTTTGCGCCTGCAAACGAGCCAACTGGTCATTCTTCAACTGGATCAGCTTTTGCAGCTTGTCCAACTGGCTTTGCAAGTCGGCGGCGCGGCTTTTCAGTTCTTCGTTGTCGCGCCGCGTGGTGTCGAGCTCTTCCTGGGTCATCGCCAGCTTGTCGCTCAGGGCGCGGCTGTCACCGACGGTGCCCTTTGCGCCTTTCTTGGCGGCCTCTGCCGACACCAGACTCAAGTTGTCCTTGGCCTGGGTGCTCGACGGCGCATTGCCGGCCTGGGTGCGCTTGGTCGCGTCCAACTGTGGCTTGCCGGCCACTTGGCTCTGAGGGCCACGGCGGCCCTGGCGCCAGGCGGCGTTCTGCGCGCTCACTTCGGCAATCGCTTGCGGCTGCGCCAGGGCGGTGCTTTGCGTAGCGTCCGGCAGGCGCAGGACCTGGCCGGTTTTCAGGCGGTTGATGTTGCCGTCAAGAAAGGCATCCGGGTTAAGCGCCTGAATGGCCAGCATCGTTTGCTGGACCGAGGCGCCATTGCGGTTCTTGGCGGCAATTTCCCACAAGGTGTCGCGGGATGTGGTGGTGTGCTGGGCAGGCGTGCTGGCGGCAGGTGCAGTACTGGCCGGCGCGGTGCTGGCCGGCGCGGTGCTGGCCGGCGCACTCGCCGTCGGGGCCGGCTGGTCGAACTTGGCCGGGTCGAGCAGCACGCTGTAGTCACGCATCAAACGGCCATTGGGCCATTGCACCTGCATGAGGAAGCGCACATAGGAATCGGGCAGCGGCTTGCTGGAGGTCACGCGCACCACGCTGCGACCTTCGGGATTGATCACCGGGGTGAACGTCAAGTCATCGAGGAACGCCTGGCGATCGACACCCGCGTCCACGAAGGCCTGGGCCGACGCCAGGCTGGGCGTGATCTCGGACGCCGTGAGCCCGCCCACATCGCGCAATTCGATTTCCACCGACAGCGGCTGGTTCAACTTCGACTTGAGGGTCATCTCCCCAAGCTGCAGCGCCTGCGCCATACCGGAGGACAGCGCCGAGGCGGCCGCTATTGCTAACACCAGTTTGCGAACTTGAACCATAGCCTCATCCTTTGTTTGAACGCTTCCCGCCCTGCGAGAAGGTTGGTAACCGCTGCCATTAGGCATGGCGAGCCGATAGGTCACCGACGCGCTTGTGTTTCACTTGGGACCAAGCATAGCGCCTGGTTAGAATCAATCTACAAATTGCCGCCAAGTATCTTTTACACAAGGCCTTTTATCAACAACTGCGCCAGCTCCACGGCGTTCAGGGCCGAGCCTTTGCGTACGTTATCTGACGTCAGCCAAAGATTTAGTTCCGCCGGGTCGTCGATACCGGCACGAACTCGCCCTACGTACACTACGTCTTGGCCAACGGCATCGCCTACGGCCGTGGGGTAATCACCCTCCTCCACCAGCTCGATACCCGGCGCAGCCTCGAGGGCGCGGTTCACTGCGGCCAGGTCGACCGGCGCGGCCAGTTGCAGCGACACAGTCAGGCTATCGCCGAAAAACACCGGGGCTTGAACGCAGGTGGCGGAAATCTTTAGTAAAGGTGTTTCCAGCACGGCACGCAGTTCGTGTACGAGACGTTTCTCCAGGGCGGTATGACCTTGGGCATCCGGCGTGCCGACTTGCGCCAGCAGGTTGAACGCCACTTGCCGATCGAAGAACGCCGGCTCCAAGGGGCGCACGTTCAACAGTTCGGCGGTCTGGCGCGCCAACTCGCTGACGGCCTCGCGGCCCTGGGCAGAAATCGCCAGGTTGGCGGTGACGCTGACGCGCTGGATGTCCACCACACCACGCAACGGCGCCAGCACCACCGCAAGGTAAGTGGCACAAGGGCTCGGGCTGCCGAGCTGAAAAGGTTTCTTCAACGCTTTCAGCACATGGGCGTTGGCCTGCGGCACCACTTGCGGCGCCTGCTCGGCGGGCAATGCGCCAGACAAATCGATCACCGCGCAGCCAGCGGCGGTGGCACGCGGGGCGAAGCTCAGGGTCACCGCTGGGCCTGCGGCGAAGAACGCCAACTGCACCTTGCTGAAGTCAAACGTGTCGACTTCTTTGACCCGCACGTTCTTGCCCCGAAACGGCACCGAAGCTCCCGCCGAGTTGCTACCCGCCAGCAGGTACAAGGTGCCCACCGGGAACTCCAGCTCTTCGAGAATCTGCACCAGGGTTTCGCCAACGGTACCGGTGGCGCCGATCACGGCGATTTCAAAGGTCTGGGTCATGGGATTGCCTCGGGCATTACGGGGGAGCGGCACTTTACCGGGTGGTGGCAAGTGAGGCAATTGGGCTGCTTTTTGCGGTGTGGTTGAGGGCCTCATCGCAGGCAAGCCAGCTCCCACATTTTGACCTGTGAATGTATTCAAGTGTGGGAGCTGGCTTGCCTGCGATAAGGGCTTCAAGGGCAACAAAAAAACCCGCGCCTGTCACCAGAACGCGGGTTTCTGTTATTGCCTCAAGCGATCAACGCTCCAGCAAAATCCGCAACATGCGACGCAACGGCTCAGCCGCGCCCCACAGCAGTTGGTCGCCGACGGTGAACGCGCCGAGGAACTGGCTGCCCATGTTCAGCTTGCGCAGGCGGCCCACCGGTACATTCAAGGTGCCGGTGACCTTGGTCGGGCTCAGCTCCTGCATGCTGATATCACGGTTGTTCGGCACCAGCTTGACCCAAGGGTTGTGCTGGCTGATCAGCCCTTCGATATCGGCGATCGGCACGTCTTTGTTCAGCTTGATAGTCAGCGCCTGGCTGTGGCAACGCATGGCGCCAATGCGCACGCAGATACCATCCACCGGGATCGGGTTCTTGAAGCGACCCAGGATCTTGTTGGTTTCGGCCTGGGCCTTCCACTCTTCGCGGCTCTGGCCGTTAGGCAGTTCCTTGTCGATCCACGGGATCAAGCTACCGGCCAATGGCACGCCAAAGTTCTCGGTCGGGTAAGCGTCGCTGCGCATGGCCTCGGCCACACGGCGGTCGATGTCGAGGATCGCGCTGGCCGGGTCAGCCAGTTGATCGGCGACAGCGGCGTGGGTCGCGCCCATCTGCTTGATCAGCTCGCGCATGTTCTGCGCGCCGGCGCCGGAGGCCGCCTGATAGGTCATGGCGCTCATCCACTCCACCAGGCCGGCTTCGAACAGGCCGCCCAGGCCCATCAGCATCAGGCTGACGGTGCAGTTGCCGCCTACGTAGTTCTTGGTGCCGGCGTCCAGTTGCTGGTCGATGACCTTGCGGTTGACCGGGTCGAGGATGATCACTGCGTCGTCCTGCATGCGCAGGCTCGAGGCGGCGTCGATCCAGTAACCCTGCCAGCCGGCTTCGCGCAGCTTGGGGAAGACTTCGCTGGTGTAGTCGCCACCCTGGCAGGTCAGGATCACGTCGAGGCTCTTCAACTCTTCAATGCTGTAGGCATCCTTGAGCGGGGCAATGTCCTTGCCCACGGACGGCCCTTGGCCACCTACGTTCGAAGTGGTGAAAAACACCGGCTCAATAAGATCGAAATCCTGCTCTTCCAGCATCCGCTGCATGAGCACGGAACCGACCATACCGCGCCAACCGATCAGACCTACACGTTTCATCGCAACTACACCTTGTTAAAAAGTGGGCCGTCTTGCAGCAACAACTGCAAGCGGGCCCGAGAGATTACAGATTCCGCAGCGCGGCGACTACTGCGTCGCCCATTTCTTGCGTCCCGACCTTGGTGCAACCCTGGGACCAGATATCGCCGGTACGCAGGCCCTGATCCAGCACCAGGCTGACGGCCTTCTCGATGGCGTCCGCGGCATCGCTCAGGTTGAAGCTGTAACGCAGCATCATCGACACCGACAAAATGGTCGCCAACGGGTTGGCAATGCCCTGCCCCGCGATGTCTGGCGCCGAACCGTGGCACGGCTCGTACATGCCTTTGTTGTTGGTATCCAGGGATGCCGACGGCAGCATGCCGATGGAACCGGTGAGCATCGACGCCTGGTCGGACAGGATGTCGCCGAACAGGTTGTCGGTGACGATCACGTCGAACTGCTTGGGTGCGCGCACCAGTTGCATGGCGGCGTTGTCGACGTACATGTGGCTCAGTTCGACGTCCGGGTAGTCCTTGGCGACTTCTTCGACGATTTCACGCCACAGTTGGCTGGAGGCCAGCACGTTGGCTTTATCCACCGAGCAGACTTTTTTGCCGCGCACGCGCGCCATGTCGAAACCGACACGGGCGATACGGCGGATTTCGCTCTCGCTGTACGGCAGCGTGTCGTAGGCCTGGCGTTCGCCATTGTCCAACTCGCGCACGCCCCGTGGCGAGCCGAAGTAGATACCGCCGGTCAGCTCGCGCACGATGAGGATATCCAGGCCCGCTACCACTTCCGGCTTGAGGCTCGATGCGTCGGCCAGTTGCGGATAGAGAATGGCCGGGCGCAGGTTGCCGAACAGGCCCAGTTGCGCACGAATTTTCAGCAGACCGCGTTCAGGGCGAATGTCACGCTCGATCTTGTCCCATTTCGGCCCACCCACGGCGCCGAGCAGCACGGCATCGGCGGCGCGGGCGCGGTCGAGGGTCTCGTCGGCCAGGGGCACGCCGTGCTTGTCGATGGCCGCGCCGCCGATCACGTCGTGGCTCAGCTCGAAGCCCAGGCTGTACTTGCTGTTGGCAAGCTCAAGGACCTTGACCGCTTCGGCCATGATTTCCGGACCAATACCGTCGCCAGGGAGAATCAGAATCTGCTTGCTCATGCGTTCCTCATTTCATCAAGCGACCCGCCCGTGGGCAGGTCGGGAAAAATCAATCAGCGTTCGGCGAAGACCACCAGCACATCGGTGCTGAAGGTGCCGTCGGCTTGAATGTCGTAATAATCGCGTACTTCCTGGCCCATCGCCTTTTGCAGCTCAAGGATTGCTGCACGCAGTACCTCTGGCGTGCGCATGCGCTCGACCCACGAGGTGTATTCCAGGCGCAAGCGCTGGCGGCTGCTGTTGCGTACGTGCAGGCCGGCCTCACTCAACTGGCGCATCCACTCGGCACCGGAGTAATCACGCACGTGGCTGGTGTCGCGCAGCACTTCGACGGTTTGCAGGTAAGTGTCCAACAGCGGGCTGCCCGGTGACAAGACATCCACAAATGCCGCCACGCCGCCCGGCTTGAGCACCCGGCGCACTTCACGCAGGGCCAGGCCGAGGTCGCTCCAGTGATGGGCCGAGTAACGGCTGAACACGAAGTCGAATTCACCGTCAGCGAAGGGCAGGCGCTCAGCGGCGCCGTGCACGGTGCGGATGTTGGTCAGGTTGCGGTCTTTGGCGGCAGCGGCCACCACGTCGAGCATAGGCTGGGACAGGTCGTAGGCCACCACCTCTTTGACCAGAGGCGCCACGTGGAAGCTGACATGACCGGCACCGCAGCCCAAGTCCAGCAGGCGCGCAGCGCCCTGCCCGGCCAGTTCGGCTTGCAGCACGGCGAATTCGGTGCCTTGGGCGTGCACGGCACTGCTCAGGTAGGCCGAGGCTTGCTCGCCGAATTGTTTTTGCACGACTTGGGTGTGGGCGGGGGTGGTCATGGTGGCTTTCCTTGGGTTTGTGGTGGTTGCACTGGCGCTATCGCAGGCAAGCCAGCTCCCACAGTTGGAATGCACTCCAATGTGGGAGTCGGGCTTGCCCGCGATGAGGCCCGCACGGTTTACCGCAAATCAGGCATCGCGAAACAACCAGGGCTGGCTCGCCCGATGCTTGGCTTCAAACGCAGCAATCGCATCGCCGTCCTGCAAGGTCAGGCCGATGTCGTCCAGACCGTTGATCAGGCAGTGCTTGCGGAAGGCATCCACTTCAAAGTGATACACCTTGCCATCCGGGCGGGTCACGGTTTGTGCGGCCAGGTCGACCGTCAACTGGTAGCCGACATTGGCTTCCACTTGCTGGAACAACTCGTCCACTTCAGCGTCGCTCAAGATGATCGGCAACAAGCCGTTCTTGAAGCTGTTATTGAAGAAGATATCGGCGTAGCTCGGCGCGATGATGCTGCGAAAGCCGTATTCTTCCAGAGCCCACGGGGCGTGCTCGCGGCTGGAGCCGCAGCCGAAGTTTTCCCGGGCCAGCAACACGCTGGCGCCCTGGTAGCGCTCGGCGTTGAGTACAAAGTCCTTGTTCAGCGGGCGCTTGGAGTTGTCCTGGTAGGCGTAGCCCACGTCCAGGTAGCGCCACTCGTCGAACAGGTTAGGGCCGAAACCGGTGCGCTTGATCGACTTCAAGAATTGCTTGGGGATGATCTGGTCGGTGTCTACGTTGGCACGGTCCAACGGCGCTACAAGGCCTGTGTGTTGGGTAAAAGCTCTCATCGGGTTTTCCTCAGATCAATTCGCGAACGTCGATGAAACGACCGTTGACGGCAGCGGCGGCAGCCATGGCCGGGCTCACCAAGTGGGTACGCCCACCCGCGCCTTGGCGCCCTTCGAAGTTACGGTTGGAGGTCGAGGCGCAATGCTCGCCCGACTCCAGGCGGTCCGGGTTCATCGCCAGGCACATCGAGCAGCCCGGCTCACGCCATTCAAAACCGGCTTCGAGGAAGATCTTGTCCAGGCCTTCGGCTTCCGCCTGGGCTTTAACCAGCCCGGAACCTGGTACCACAATGGCTTGCTTGATGGTCGAGGCCACCTTGCGGCCCTTGGCGATCACCGCCGCGGCGCGCAGGTCTTCGATCCGCGAGTTGGTGCAGGAGCCGATAAATACGCGGTCCAACTGGATGTCGGTGATCGCCTGATTAGCAGTCAACCCCATGTATTTCAAGGCGCGCTCGATGGAGCCGCGCTTGACCAGGTCGGCCTCTTTGGCCGGGTCCGGCACGTTCTGGTCAACGGCCAAGACCATTTCCGGCGAAGTGCCCCAGCTGACTTGCGGCTTGATCTGCGCAGCGTCGAGTTCGACCACGGTGTCGAACACCGCGTCGGCGTCGGAGACCAGGTCTTTCCAGGCTTCGACAGCGGCGTCCCAATCGGCGCCTTGCGGCGCGAACGGGCGACCCTTGACGTATTCGACGGTCTTTTCGTCCGCCGCCACCATGCCCACGCGGGCACCGGCTTCGATGGACATGTTGCAGATAGTCATGCGGCCTTCGATGGACAGGTCGCGAATCGCGCTGCCGGCGAACTCGATGGCATGGCCGTTACCGCCGGCGGTGCCGATCTTGCCGATCACGGCGAGCACGATGTCTTTGGCGGTCACGCCAAACGGCAATTGGCCTTCGACACGCACCAGCATGTTCTTCATTTTCTTGGCCACCAGACACTGGGTGGCGAACACATGTTCCACCTCGGAAGTGCCGATGCCATGGGCCAGAGCGCCGAACGCACCATGGGTGGAGGTATGGGAGTCACCGCAGACCACGGTCATGCCCGGCAAGGTTGCACCCTGCTCCGGGCCGATGACATGGACGATGCCTTGGCGCACGTCGTTCATCTTGAATTCGGTGATGCCGTACTCGTCGCAATAGTCGTCGAGGGTCTGCACCTGCAACCGCGAGACCTGGTCGGCAATGGCTTCGATCCCGCCTTTGCGCTCAGGCGTGGTGGGCACGTTGTGGTCCGGTGTGGCGATGATGGAGTCGACGCGCCAAGGCTTGCGCCCGGCCAGTCGCAGGCCTTCGAACGCTTGGGGCGAGGTCACTTCATGGATGATGTGACGGTCGATATAGATCAGCGACGATCCATCATCGCGACGTTTCACTTCATGGGAATCCCAAAGCTTGTCGTAAAGCGTTTTGCCGGCCATCAGTCGGTCCTCATCAGCGGTGCTTCTATACGCCGGGCTTTTCAATAACCCTTTGGCTTGTGAGGCTGATGGTATGGCGCTACATTAAATAACTCAAATTCATATTTTTTATGCTTTGGATTACCAACTGGAATAGCACCATGGACCTGGCCAACCTCAACGCCTTTATCTCCATCGCCGAGACCGGCAGCTTCTCCGGTGCCGGCGAACGCTTGCACCTGACCCAGCCGGCCATCAGCAAGCGCATCGCCGGCCTGGAGCAACAATTGAAGGTACGGTTGTTCGACCGCCTGGGCCGCGAAGTCGGTTTGACCGAGGCCGGACGGGCCTTGCTGCCCCGCGCCTATCAAATCCTCAACGTGCTGGACGACACCCGCCGCGCCCTCACCAACCTCACCGGCGAGGTCAGCGGGCGCCTGACCCTGGCCACCAGCCACCATATCGGCCTGCACCGCCTGCCACCGGTCCTGCGCACTTTCACGCGGCAATATCCGAATGTGGCGCTGGATATTCAGTTTCTGGATTCAGAAGTGGCCTACGAAGAAATCCTCCACGGCCGTGCGGAAGTCGCGGTGATCACCCTGGCGCCAGAGCCCCACAACCTGGTACGCGCTACCCGCGTGTGGGACGACCCCCTGGATTTTGTAGTGGCGCCAGAACACAGCCTGATCAGCAACGGCTCCGTCAGCCTGGCCGATATCGCCGGGCATCCGGCGGTATTTCCCGGTGGTAACACCTTTACCCACCATATTGTCAGCCGCCTGTTCGAGGCCCAGGGCCTCACGCCCAATATCGCGATGAGCACTAACTACCTGGAAACCATCAAGATGATGGTCTCCATCGGCCTGGCCTGGAGCGTGCTACCGCGCACCATGCTCGACGATCAGGTGGCAAGTATCGCTTTGCCGGGCATACAGCTCAGTCGCCAGCTAGGCTATATCGTGCACACCGAAAGGACGCTGTCGAACGCTGCGCGGGCTTTCATGAGCCTGTTGGATGCACAGGTCGATCTGCCAGGGTTACCGGCATGACACTGTGTGGGCCAGGGGTTTAGGTCAAACCGCGCGATTTTCTCAATGAGCCAAGGCCCTTTGATAATGCGCAACCCCGTTGACCCGGTTCCACCCCTGCCCCGCATCTACGCCCTGGACCCTCAAGCGGCGGAACAAAGCTGGGACAGCGCCCCGCAACTGCTGACGGCCCTCAATGCCGCGCGGCTGGGTGCCTGGTCCTGGGAAATCGACACGGGAAGAATCAGCTGGTCGCGGGGTACCCAAGCGTTATTCGGCTTTGACCCGCGCCAGCCTCTGCCCAAGGACCTCGACTACCTCGACCTGCTGGCCCCGCAAGACAGTGCGCGGGTGGTGCGCGGCTTTCATGCGGTGCTCGCCGGAGAGCCGCTCGACCGCGCCATGCACCACCGCATCCAATGGCCCGATGGCAGCCAGCACTGGCTGGAAATCAGCGGCAGCCTGGTTCCCGACAAAGCCGGACGGCGGCGCATGATCGGGGTGATCCGCGAGATCACCCACCAACGCGACCGTGAACACGCCCTCAGCCATTCGGAAAAACGCTTCGCCACCCTGTTCCACCTGTGCCCGAACATGGTGTTGCTGACGCGCCAGGCTGACGGTTTGATCAGCGAAGCCAACCAGTATTTCGAGATGCTGTTCGGTTGGCCAGTGGCCGATGCCATCGGCCGCACCACCCTGGAACTGGGCTTGTGGCGCCACCCGGAACAGCGTGCGCTGCTGGTCAAGGCCACGCAGCGCAAGGGTGAACCCATCACCATGGAAGTGCAGTTCTGCGCCAGCAACGGCCAGATCCATGACGGCACCCTTAGCGCGCAAAAGGTCGAACTGGACGGCGAGGCGTACCTGATCAGCACGTTCCTGGACACCACCGAACGCAAAAACGCCGAGCAAGCACTCAAGGACAGCCAGGAGCGCCTGGACCTGGCCCTGGACTCCGCGCAACTGGGCACCTGGGACTGGCACATCCCCAGCGGCATGCTTTACGGCTCAGCGCGTGCCGCCCAGCTGCATGGGCTGGAGCCAGCGCCGTTCCATGAGTCTTTCGAGGCGTTTTTTGAAGGCATGTCCGATGAGGACCGCGAGGGCATGCGCCATGCGTACCGCAGTTTGCGCGAAGGCCCGGGCGGCAACTATCAGCTGACCTATCGCGTGCAAATGGAAGACGGCAGCCCGCGCTACCTGGAGAGTCGCGCACGCCTGTATCGTGACGAATCAGGCAAGCCCCTGCGCATGGCCGGTACCTTGCTGGACATCACCGACCAGGTCGAGCGCGAGCAACGGCTGACCGCCTCGGAAGAGAAGTTCGCCAGCCTGTTCCAGGCCAGCCCCGACCCGATCTGCGTCACCTGCCTGGAGAGCGGCGCCTTTATCGAGATCAACCCGGCGTTTACCCAGACGTTTGGCTTTACAGCCGCCGAAGTGCTCGACAAAAGCGCCGAACAAATCGGCCTGTGGGACGACTCCAGCAAGCGCCTGCAGCGCATCGAGCAGGTGATACGCGAACAGGCCCTGAGCAATGTGGCCATCGTGGTGCATCACAAGGATGGCCAAAGCCTGACCTGCATGATTTCCAGCCGCTTGATCAAGGTCAGCGACCAGCCATGCATCGTCACCACGCTGCGCGATATCACCCAACAGCAACGCTCGGAAGCCGCACTCAAGGCCAGCGAAGAGAAGTTCGCCAAGGCGTTCCACTCCAGCCCCGACGCGATTTCCATCACCGAGCGCGACACCGGCCGCTATGTAGAGGTCAACGACGGCTTTTGCCGCCTGACCGGTTACCGCACCGAAGAGGCCATCGGCCTGACCCTGTACCAGATCGGCATCTGGGCCGACGAGAACCAGCGCGCCGCACTGTTGGCCGAGTTGCAGATCAAGGGGCGTATTCACCACCTGGAAATGCTCTGGCGCAACAAGCGTGGCGAGGTGCTGGCGGTAGAGGTGTCGGTGGAACCGATCACCCTGAATGAAACCCCCTGCCTGCTGCTGACCGCACGGGATGTGAGCCTATTGAAGAATGCCCAGGCGCAGATCCGTCACCTGGCCTATCACGACCCGCTGACCAACCTGCCAAACCGGGCACTGCTGATGGACCGCCTGAGCCAGCAGATCGCCCTGCTCAAGCGCCACAACCTGCGCGGCGCCCTGCTGTTTCTGGACCTGGACCACTTCAAGCACATCAACGACTCCCTCGGCCACCCCGTTGGCGACACCGTGCTGAAAATCGTCACCGCCCGCCTGGAAGCCAGCGTGCGCATGGAGGACACCGTGGCGCGCCTGGGCGGCGATGAGTTTGTGGTATTGCTCAGCGGCCTGGAGGGCACCCGCCAGACGGTCAGCAGCCAGGTGCAAGCGCTGGCCGATACCCTGCGCGAATTGCTCTCGGAGCCGATGTTTCTCGACGGCCATCGGCTGCAGGTCACGCCCAGCATCGGCGTGGCGTTGATCCCCGACCACGGCACCACCCCTGCCGATTTGCTCAAGCGCGCCGACATCGCCCTGTACCGCGCCAAGGACTCCGGGCGCAACACCACGCAGATGTTCCACAACAGCATGCAAAAAACCGCCAGCGAGCGCCTGCGCATGGAAACCGACTTGCGCCTGGCCTTGTCCCGCGGCGAATTCAGCGTGCACTACCAGCCCCAGGTGGATGCGCGCGGCAACAGGATAATCGGCGCCGAGGCTCTGGTGCGCTGGCAGCATCCTCAGTTGGGCGCGCAGTCGCCGACGGAATTTATCAAGGTATTGGAAGACAGCGGCCTGATCCTGGAGGTGGGTACCTGGATTCTCGATGAAGCCTGCGGCGCCTTTGCCCAGTTGATTGCCGACGGCCTGGTGGACCCGCTCAACTTCAGCCTGTGCGTGAACATCAGCCCCCGGCAGTTTCGCCAGAACGACTTTGTGGAACGGGTGGAGCACAGCCTCAAGCAACACGGCTTGCCGTTCAGCCTGCTGAAACTGGAAATCACCGAAGGCATCGTGATCCAGAACCTCGACGATACCGTGGTGAAGATGCGTCGCCTGAAAAAGCTCGGCGTGAGCTTTGCGATGGATGATTTCGGCACCGGCTACTCATCCTTGACCTACCTCAAGCGCCTGCCGGTGGACGCGCTGAAGATTGATCAATCGTTCGTGCGCGATGCGACCCACGACCCCAATGATGCGGAAATCATCCGCGCCATTGTGGCCATGGCCCGCAGCTTGAACCTGGAAGTCATCGCCGAGGGGGTGGAAACCCTGGAGCAGCTGGCGTTCCTGCAAAAGCTCGGCTGCCACTTATTCCAGGGGTATTTGCACAGCCGACCGCTGCCAATCGAGGGGTTCAGGCGGCTGCTGGATGAGGCATACCCAGCAGGCGGCTGACTTGGTTCAAGTCCGTCTCGCGGCGCAGGGCCGTGAACAACTCCACTGCCTCCGGGTAGTTACGCGTGAGCATCGCCAGCCATTGCTTCAAGCGGCCGGGCGCCTGCTTTTCCGTGAGTTGCGCCACCGACTGGCGCCAGAACTCCTGAAGCATGGGCTGCATCTGCGCCCAAGTCATCTCGACCACGTCTTCGCCGGCTTTGGCGGCAACAATCTGCCGTGCCAGATCGGGCCGCGCTACCAGGCCACGGCCCAGCATGATGTCTTCGGCGCCGCTGATTTCGCGGCAACGCTTCCAGTCTTCGACGCTCCAGATATCGCCATTGGCAAATACCGGTACCTTGACCACGTCCTGCACCCGCGGGATCCACTCCCAATGGGCTGGCGGCTTGTAGCCATCAGCCTTGGTGCGCGCATGCACCACGATATGCGCCGCGCCGCCCTCGGCCAAGGCCGTGGCGCACACCAGCGCGCCATCCGGGCTGTCGAAGCCCAGGCGCATCTTGGCGGTCACGGGAATATGCGCGGGTACGGCGCGGCGCACGTGCTCGACGATCTGGTTGAGCAGCTCCGGCTCCTTGAGCAGCACCGCGCCACCCCGGGATTTATTCACGGTCTTGGCCGGGCAACCGAAATTCAGGTCGATCACCTCAGAGCCCAACTCACAGGCCAGGGCGGCATTTTCCGCCAGGCACACTGGATCGGAGCCGAGCAACTGCACCCGCAACGGCACACCGGCCGCCGTGTGGGCACCGTGCAGCAGTTCAGGCGCGAACTTGTGGAAATAGGCAGGCGTGAGCAGGCGGTCGTTGACCCGGATAAATTCGGTCACGCACCAGTCGATACCGCCCACGTGGGTCAACACGTCCCGCAGGATGTTGTCGACCAACCCCTCCATGGGCGCCAAAGCAATTTGCATGGAAAACACTCAACAAAAATCGTGGCGCAGTTTACTGGGTTTCCAGCGACAACCGTTAACCCCCTGTCAGGGCGGGGCCGTAACCGTCGATAAACTCGGCGGGCATGCGCTTGGGCTTGCCGCTGGACAATTCAATGCACACGAAGGTGGTTTGCGCACGCAGCAGGGTCGCACCATCACGGGGGCGTACCAGCTGGAAACGACGGGTCATTTTCAGGCGTTGGTCCCAATCGACGATCCAGGTGGCCAGTTGTAATTCGTCGCCCTCATAGCCTGCCGCCAGGTAGTCGATCTCATGGCGCACCACAGCCATGGCGCGATCCAGGCGGCGATACTCGGTGAGGTCCAGCCCCAGGCGCTGGGAATGGCGCCAGGCGCAACGCTCCAGCCACGAGACATACACCGCATTATTGGCGTGCCCCAGGCCGTCGATGTCCTCAGCCGCAACCTGCAGATCGATGATGAACGGCGTTGCCAAATCCCAGCCCATGCCTTGCTCCAGTCGATTGATGTCGGCGGGGCAGTGTATCAGGCGCTCTGGCGCTCCTGTAGACGGCAGCCGGCCAATAGGGCGAGTACAGCGTCGATCACCTGCGGGTCGGCGAGCACTTTCTGGTGGCCGCCCTGCTCCAGGCGCAGCAGGCGGCTGTCGAACCAGGCTTCGTGAATGGCTTGAGCCGCCCTGACCGGAACGAAGGTGTCGTCTTCGGCGTGGACGATCAGGCCGGGAATGTTCATTTGGTAGTGGGCCACGTCCAGGTGCTTGAGCGGCATGCCCATGCTCAACTCCACTTCCTGGATAAAGGCTGAGCGCGCCCGTGGCGGCAAGCCGACCATGCGGGTGAACCCACGCAACACATCCAGAAAGCGCGACGGCGCGGCAATGCTGACCAATGCCTGTGTACGCAACCCCAACTGCACCGCCAGCATCGCACTGGCGCCGCCCATGGAATGGCCGACCACCGCATACAGCGGCGGCAGCTCGGCCGCCGCCTCAAGCATGGCGCGGGCAAACAGCAGCACATGGGCTTCACGCCCTGGTGAACGGCCGTGGGCGGGACCGTCCAAGGCAATCACTGAATAGCCGTTGTCGACCAATGCCGTAATCAAGCTGGCGAATTGAGTGGGCCGGCCTTCCCAGCCATGCATCAGCAGCACCGCCGGGCCTTGCCCCCATCGCAACGCCGACAGGCCGAAACGCAGGGTAATGCGCTCCGATTGCGCCAACAACGGCAGCTCCCAGTCACGCGGCGGCAGATCGCGCGGGGTCATGAAGGTGCGACGCATCTTGCTGGCGACCGCATGCGGCGCAAGGCGCCCCACCGTGCCATTGAAACCACGAACCCAGGTCAATGCGCCCATCTTGCGTCCCCTTTTTCAGCGTACCGCCGACTTGGCCGCACGTATCACGCGATCCGATAACTCGCCCGGCCCCAGCGCCCGCGCCAGGGTCAGCCCACCCACCATCAAGGCCATGTCCGCCAGGGCCTTGTCGATCTCTTCGGGGCTGCCGGCCAATTGCGCGGCCATCAACTCGACGTGTTCGTTCAAGACCTCGCGAAAAGCGTCCGGCAAGCGCCCCATCTCCCCCACTGTCGCGGGCAACGGGCAGGCCTGGGTCGTGGAGTCGCGGTGCTTGCGTGACAGATAAAATGCGGCGACCAAGGTGCGGCGCTCTTCGCCGGTCAGTTGCTCGTCCAAGTCATCGATGGAGGCGCGGCGCTGCGCCAGTAGCTGGTTGAACGCTTCCAACATCAAGGCGTCTTTGCTTTCAAAGTGCGCGTAGAAGCCTCCGACCGTCAGCCCCGCCGCCCCCATCACTTCGCCCACACTAGGCTCAGCCGGGCCACGCTGGATCAACGCCGCGCTGGCAGCCTGCAAAATACGTTCGCGGGTTTGCGCTTTTTTATCGCTCATCGAAGCCTCCGTCTCTCATGGGTTGAATATTATTACCATAATAATATTTGGCAAGCGACAAGCACGACCGCCCGTCAGAACAGAAAAATGAGTAATAAGGAGGGAATTGGCCAAACGCCAGACAAACAAAAGGGCCATTCAATAATTGAATGACCCTTAAAAATCCCGCAGAGCGGGTAATCGTGGCGTCCCCTAGGGGACTCGAACCCCTGTTACCGCCGTGAAAGGGCGGTGTCCTAGGCCACTAGACGAAGGGGACACAAACCTTCTATACAACTGATCAGCGCTGAGAACTGATCGATTCAAGGACGGTGTGGCCGGAACCTTGAACCTGTAAAATTGGTGGAGCTAAACGGGATCGAACCGTTGACCTCTTGCATGCCATGCAAGCGCTCTCCCAGCTGAGCTATAGCCCCGGATTTTTCGTCTCGCGACGCAGCAGACCTTTCGAGCTGCTTGTTGAAACTGGCGTCCCCTAGGGGACTCGAACCCCTGTTACCGCCGTGAAAGGGCGGTGTCCTAGGCCACTAGACGAAGGGGACAAAACCTTCTGCACATCTGATCAGAGCTGAGACCTGATCAATTCAAGGACGGTGTGGCCGGAACCTTGAACCTGTAAATTGGTGGAGCTAAACGGGATCGAACCGTTGACCTCTTGCATGCCATGCAAGCGCTCTCCCAGCTGAGCTATAGCCCCTCATCGGTGAGGACGGGGCGAATCTTAATGGCGGTTTGGAAACGTGTCAAATTTATTTTCAACAATTTCCAAAATTTTTTGCCGGGATAACAATCACTTACCGACGAAACCCCGGAAAACCGGGGTTTCGTGCCGCAAGCGGCCTGCTTAAGCGATAGCGCCCAGCAGCTTTTCCCATTCCTTGTTTTCTTTCTTCGACACACCACCAAGCAAATCAAGGGCTTGGCGCAGGCGGAAACGGGTCAGGTCCGGGCCGAGGATTTCCATCGCATCGAGCACCGACACCGAACTGGCCTGCCCGGTGATTGCGGCAAACATCAGCGGCATGGCATCGCGCAGTTTCAGCTCAAGGGATTCCACTACCGCCTGGATGGTCGCCGTGATTGCATCCTTCTCCCACTGACGCAGGCTTTCAAGCTTCCACAGGATCAACTGCATCAGCTGGCGAACCTGGTCACCGGAAAGCTTCTTGGACTCGAACAGCTTGGGATCGGGATTCACGCCACCAGCAAAGAAGAAACTGGCCAAGGGGGCGACCTGGCTGAAGGTCTCTACCCTGCCCTGCACCAGCGGCGCGATCTTCATCATGTACTCGGGGTTCAACGCCCACTGCTGCACGCGGCTGGCGAACTCTTGCACCGGCAGGTCACGCAGCCACTGGCCGTTGAGCCACGACAGTTTCTCGATATCGAAGATCGGCCCGCCGAGGGAGACGCGGGACAGGTCGAAGTTGTCGACCATTTCCTGCAGCGAGAACTTCTCGCGCTCGTCCGGCATCGACCAGCCCATGCGGCCCAGGTAGTTGAGCATCGCCTCGGGCATAAAGCCCATGCGCTCGTAGAACGTCACCGACGTAGGGTTCTTGCGCTTGGACAGCTTGCTCTTGTCCGGGTTACGCAGCAGCGGCATGTAGCACAGCTGCGGTTGCTCCCAGCCAAAGTATTCGTACAGCAGAATGAGTTTCGGTGCCGATGGCAGCCACTCTTCGCCGCGCAGCACGTGGGTGATGCCCATCAGGTGGTCATCGACCACGTTGGCCAGGAAGTACGTCGGCAAGCCGTCGGTCTTCATCAGCACCTGCATGTCCATGCGGTCCCACGGGATCTCGACGTCACCGCGCAGCATGTCCGGTACCACGCACACGCCTTCGCTTGGCACCTTCATACGGATGACGTGAGGCTCACCGGCCGCCAGGCGCGCAGCCACTTCTTCCTTGGACAACAGCAACGCACGGCCATCGTAGCGCGGGGTTTCGCCACGGGCCTGTTGCTCGGCGCGCATCTGGTCCAGCTCTTCGGCGGTGCAGAAGCACGGGAAGGCATGGCCCATATCGACCAGTTGCTGGGTGTACTGCTTGTAGATGTCGCTGCGCTCGCTCTGGCGATACGGGCCGTGAGGGCCGCCCACGTCCGGGCCTTCAGCCCAGGTAATGCCCAACCAGCGCAGGGCATCGAAAATCTGCTGTTCGGACTCACGGGTGGAGCGCAGTTGATCGGTGTCTTCGATCCGCAGGATGAACTCACCGCCATGCTGCTTGGCAAAGCAGTAGTTGAACAGGGCGATGTAAGCAGTACCGACGTGGGGATCCCCAGTGGGCGATGGCGCAATGCGCGTGCGGACGGTGGTCATGGCAGGTCTCGAATGGGCGATATAACTGAAAATTCAAACAAGGGGCGAATGGTAACAGCCTGGGGGATATCTGGAAAACCGAGGCGCGGCCATCGCAGGCAAGCCAGCTCCCACATTTTGAACGCATTCACAGATCAATGTGGGAGCCGGTTGCCCGCGATGAGCATAGGTATCTACACAACTTTGGGGATGACGCCGAACCTGTGGCGAGGGAGCTTGCTCCCGTCGCGGCCTGACAGCCGACGCTTATCTACCTGACGCGCCGCAGTCCAAATGTGGGAGCTGGCTTGCCTGCGAAGACGGCCTGACAGTCAACACCGTTGGACCGGGTGCATATCCATTCCTGCGGTAACGGCCACTTAGGGTTCCGCCCTGACGGCGGCTCACTTTCGAAAAGCGCGAAAGTAAGCAAAGCGCTCTTGCCCCACCACTCGGCACCTCGCTTAGGCTCGGTGTACCCGTAATCCGCCAGTGATTTGGGGGGCCGCCGCCACGCGCCATCCATGGCGCGGGGCGGCTAAACCGGCATCCCTGCCGGTTTACCCTCCAAATCCCTGTCGAATTCCGGCCAGCGTGGTTTGACGGGGCGCCTAAGATCAAAAGCAGATCAAGATCAAGAGCGGCTCGCTTCGCATCGTGGTTACCGTTGAGCGTTACAGTCTTGTGTAGATACCTATGCCGCGATGAGGCCAGCCCAATCAACGCAAATCAAACAGCCAACAGCCGCTCACGCAACTTGCCAATCTCATCGCGCGTCTGCGCCGCTGCCTCAAACTCCAGATCCCGCGCCAACTGGTACATCTTCTCTTCCAGTTGTCGAATCCGCTTGGTGATCTCACTCGGTGAGCGCAGTTCGTTCTCGTACTTGGCGCTCTCCTCGGCGGCCTTGGCCATGCCCTTGCGCTTCTTGCTGCGCGAGCCGGGCACGGTGGCGCCTTCCATGATGTCGGCAACGTCCTTGAACACACCTTTGGGGGTAATGCCGTGTTCGAGGTTGAACGCGATCTGCTTGTCGCGACGGCGCTGAGTCTCGCCAATCGCCCGCTCCATGGAGCCGGTGATGCGGTCGGCATAGAGAATCGCACGGCCATTGAGGTTACGCGCCGCTCGGCCGATAGTCTGGATCAACGAGCGTTCGGAGCGCAGGAAGCCCTCCTTGTCCGCATCCAGGATCGCCACCAGCGACACTTCCGGCATGTCCAGGCCTTCGCGCAGCAGGTTGATCCCCACCAGCACATCGAAGGTGCCCAGGCGCAGGTCGCGGATGATCTCCACGCGTTCCACGGTGTCGATGTCCGAGTGCAGGTAACGCACGCGCACGCCGTGGTCGGCCAGGTAGTCGGTCAAGTCTTCGGACATGCGCTTGGTCAGGGTGGTGACCAGCACCCGCTCTTCCAGGGCCACGCGTTTGTTGATCTCCGAGAGCAAGTCATCGACCTGGGTCAGCGCCGGGCGGATTTCGATTTCCGGGTCCACCAGGCCTGTGGGTCGCACTAGTTGCTCGATAACGCGGCCCGCGTGCTCGGCTTCATAGTTGCCGGGCGTGGCGGAGACGAAGATCGTCTGCGGGCTGATGGCTTCCCACTCGTCAAAGCGCATCGGCCGATTGTCCAGCGCCGACGGCAGGCGGAAACCGTACTCCACCAGGGTTTCCTTACGTGAGCGGTCGCCCTTATACATGGCGCCCACCTGCGGCACGCTGACGTGGGATTCGTCGATCACCAGCAAGGCGTCCGGTGGCAGGTAGTCATAGAGCGTCGGTGGCGGCGCCCCGGAGTCGCGGCCCGACAGGTAGCGCGAGTAGTTTTCGATGCCGTTGCAGTAGCCCAGCTCCAGGATCATCTCCAGGTCGAAGCGGGTGCGCTGCTCCAGGCGCTGGGCTTCCACCAGCTTATTGTTGGAGCGCAGGTATTCCAGGCGCTCGGCCAGCTCGACCTTGATGCCCTCGATGGCGCCCATCAGGGTTTCGCGCGGGGTCACGTAGTGGCTTTTGGGGTAGAAGGTGAAGCGTGGCAGCTTGCGGATCACTTCACCGGTCAACGGGTCGAAGGCTGACAGGCTTTCGACTTCATCATCGAACAGTTCGATGCGGATGGCTTCCAGGTCGGATTCGGCCGGGTAGATGTCGATCACATCGCCGCGCACCCGGAAGGTGGCGCGGGCAAAATCCATGTCGTTACGGGTGTACTGCAGGCTCGCCAGGCGGCGCAACAGTTCGCGCTGGTCGAGTTTGTCGCCCCGGTCAACGTGCAGCACCATCTTCAGATAGGTTTCCGGGCTGCCCAAGCCGTAGATGCACGACACCGTGGTGACGATGATCGCGTCCTTGCGCTCAAGCAACGCCTTGGTGGCCGAGAGGCGCATCTGCTCGATGTGGTCGTTGATCGATGCATCCTTCTCGATAAAGGTATCGGAGGACGGCACATAGGCTTCGGGCTGGTAGTAGTCGTAGTAGGAAACGAAATACTCCACCGCGTTGTTCGGGAAGAACGCCTTGAACTCGCCATAGAGCTGCGCCGCCAGGGTTTTGTTCGGCGCCAGCACCAGGGTTGGGCGGTTGGTCTGGGCGATCACATTGGCGATGCTGAAGGTCTTGCCGGAACCGGTCACCCCAAGCAGCGTCTGGTGCGCGAGGCCGGCTTCGATGCCTTCGACCATCTGACGAATGGCTTCCGGTTGATCGCCGGCGGGTTCAAAACGGGTAACGAGCTGGAAATCCGACATAACGTACCTCGTGAAGTCACCCCAGACTCGACACCGCCAGGGACGAAATAGCTCAGCAACCCGCGAATAATCATCGCAGGTTGCAGGAAAAAACCATGATAGCTGTAGAAGTGGTGTCGAATGTGACGGGTTTCAAGGCCGTCGTCCTACACGACCTTTCTCCTCAATGTTGCAATAAGACTAACGGTCAGCAAATAAACCGAAAAACATGGCCGAAAAGCCGTTTCCGTTGTCGCTCTCAGCCGTGATGGCCTCTATACTAGCTCCCCGTTTGTGCACCGCTCTAGTGCATTCGGCTGGAGCGCGACACGTCCCTCCTACCCCCCATAGAGCTGCCGCAAAAATGAGCCTGTTCTCCGCTGTCGAAATGGCACCACGCGATCCAATCCTGGGCCTCAACGAAGCATTCAACGCCGATACACGAACCACCAAGGTGAACCTTGGCGTGGGCGTTTACTGCAACGAGGAGGGGAAGATTCCACTCTTGCGTGCCGTTGCCGAAGCGGAAGCCATTCGTGTGGCGCAACACGCCGCCCGTGGCTACTTGCCGATCGACGGCATCGTGGCGTACGACCAGGCCGTGCAAAAACTGCTGTTTGGCGCTGAGTCGCCGCTGTTGAGCGAAGGCCGTGTGATTACCGCCCAGGCCGTGGGCGGCACGGGCGCGCTGAAAATCGGCGCCGACTTCCTCAAGCAACTGCTGCCCAACGCCGTCGTCGCCATCAGCGACCCGAGCTGGGAAAACCACCAGGCGCTGTTTGAAAAAGCCGGTTTCCCGGTGCAGACCTACCGCTACTACGACGCCGCCACCCACGACGTAAACCGTGCCGGCCTGCTCGAAGACCTAAACGCCCTGCCGCCGCAGTCCATCGTGGTGCTGCACGCCTGCTGCCATAACCCGACCGGCGTCGACCTCAGCCCGGCCGACTGGCAAAACGTGCTGGACGTGGTCAAGGCCAAGAACCTGGTGCCATTCCTCGACATGGCCTACCAGGGCTTCGGCGACGGCATCCACGAAGACGCCGCCGCGGTGCGCCTGTTCGCGGAATCGGGCCTGACCTTCTTTGTGTCCAGCTCGTTCTCCAAGTCGTTCTCCCTGTACGGCGAACGTGTTGGCGCGCTGTCGATCGTCAGCGAGTCCAAGGAAGAAAGCGCGCGCATCCTGTCCCAGGTCAAGCGTGTGATCCGCACCAACTACTCCAACCCGCCCACCCACGGCGCAGCCATCGTTGCCGCCGTGTTGAACAACCCTGAGCTGCGCGCCCAGTGGGAAGCCGAGCTCGCCGAGATGCGCCTGCGCATCCGCGGTATGCGCGAGCAGATGGTCGCCGAACTGGCCAAGGCTGCTCCAGGCCATGACTTCAGCTTTGTCGGCCGTCAGCGCGGGATGTTCTCCTACTCCGGTTTGAGCGTTGAGCAAGTCACCCGCCTGCGTACCGAGTTCGGCATCTATGCGCTGGATACGGGTCGCATCTGTGTAGCGGCGCTGAATCAGTCGAACATTGGTGCGGTGACCAAGGCGATTGTCCAGGTGCTGTAAGCCGGCAAGCGTTATACGAAGGGGGAAGCCATGGGCTTCCCCCTTTTTATTGGCGAACACACTAGACTGAACACCGACTGCCCCCTTGCTGTGAGAGCTTTATGAGAAACGACGACCTGGACCTGCGCGCCGACCGCGACGAACTGCACGACTACGCCCCACGCGCACCGCAAGCCAAGCGCCAGAAGAGCCTGGTGCTGCAAGTGGCGCTGGGGGTATTTCTGGGTGGGCTGGCCTTGTGGCTGGTGCAGTTGGGTGCAACGGCGATCATGGCCAAGCTGGCCATGGGCACCCTGCAATTTGGTGGCTGATGAAGTTCAAGCCCCCTATAACTGTAGGAGCGAGCTTGCTCGCGAAAAACTCACAGACGCCGCGTTTATTCATGAAGCACGCGTAATCGTTGACGTTTTTCGCGAGCAAGCTCGCTCCTACAGGTATCAGGGCTTGCCCCTTTCACATTGGATTTAGGTTGCCACCAGATCGCGTTCTTCCAGCAGCTTTACGAAACTGTTCAAGCTCTGCGACACCGTGCCCCGGCGCCAGATCAGCCAGGTATTGAGCAGGCGGAAGCTGTCCGTCAACGGCCACACACTCACCGCCGCACACCCCGGCATACTCTCCAGCATGCTGCGTGGCATCAGCGCCAGCCCTGCCCCGGCGCTGACACACGCCAACATGCCGTGGTACGACTCGATCTCGAAGATCCTGCCCGGCACCGCGCCATCCTGTGAGAACCAGCGTTCGAAGTGATGCCGGTACGAGCAGTTGGAGCGAAACGTATAGATGTTCTCGCCATTTACCTCCTGCCCCCGGGTGATCGGCGCGTGATGCAGTGGCGCAATCACCACCATCTCCTCCTCGAACACCGCCACGCCTTCCAGCGTGGAATGCAGCACTGGCCCATCGACAAAGGCCGCCGTTAGCCGGCCCGACAGCACCCCTTCGATCATGGTGCCCGAGGGGCCGGTGCTCAGGTCCAGCTCGACCTTGGTGTATTGCTGGTTATACGCCGCCAGTAACGCCGGGATACGCACCGCCGCCGTGCTCTCCAGCGAGCCCAGGGCAAAGGCGCCCTGGGGCTCCTCCCCCGCCACCGTCGCACGGGCTTCTTGCACCAGATCAAGAATGCGCCGTGTATAGCCGAGGAAATTCCACCCGGCCGGCGACAGGCGCAGGCGGCTTTTCTCGCGGATGAACAACTCCACGCCCAGGTCCTGCTCCAGTTGTTTGATGCGCGTGGTGAGGTTCGATGGCACGCGATGAATCAACTGCGCGGCGGCGCTGATGCTGCCTTGCTCGGCAACGGCCTTGAAGATTTCCAGCTGCACCAGATCCAAATCATTCTCCATTCATGAATGTATTGCTTAATATTATTCAGTTTCCAGAAAACATACAGCCCCGTACGCTGGCCCCATTCCACTCATTCAGCTGGACGGTGCCATGAACAACCCTATTTCCCACCAGACCCACGCCCTGTCGATCAACCCCGCCAGCGGCGAGACAGTCGGCAGCTACCCCTACGAAAGCGCAGAACAACTGGATGCCGCCCTCACCCGCGCGACCCAGGCCTTCCGCACCTGGCGCCGCACTTCGGTAAGCCAGCGCGCCGAATACCTGCTGGCCCTGGCCGCTGCCCTGCGTGAACAGGCTGAAGACATGGCGCAAATGATCACCCTGGAAATGGGCAAACCCATCGCCCAGGCCCGCGCCGAGATCGAAAAATGTGCCCAACTGAGCGAGTGGTACGCCGCCCATGGCCCGGCGATGCTCGCCCCGGAGCCCACCCTGGTGGACAACGGCAGCGCGCAGATCGAATACCGCCCACTGGGCCCGATCCTCGCGGTGATGCCGTGGAATTTCCCGGTGTGGCAAGTGCTGCGCGGCGCGGTGCCGACCCTGCTTGCCGGCAACACCTATGTGCTCAAGCATGCGCCCAACGTGATGGGCAGCGCCTACCTGATCCAGCAGGCGCTGCGCAAAGCTGGTTTTGCTGAAGGCGTATTTGAAGTAATCAACGTCACCCAGGACGGCGTGTCCACCGCCATCGCCGACCCACGCATCGCCGCCGTGACGCTCACCGGCAGCGTGCGCGCCGGTATCGCCATCGGCTCCCAGGCCGGCGCCGCCCTGAAGAAGTGTGTACTGGAACTGGGCGGCTCCGACCCGTTTATCGTGCTCAACGACGCCGACCTCGACGCCGCTGTGCAAGCCGCCGTGATCGGCCGTTTCCAGAACAGCGGCCAAGTCTGCGCCGCCGCCAAGCGCCTGATCATTGAGGCCGGTGTGGTGGACGCCTTCACCGCCAAATTCGTTGAGGCCACCCGCGCCCTGGTGATGGGCGACCCAGTGTCAGCCAACACCTATGTGGGCCCGATGGCTCGCTTCGACCTGCGCGACGAGCTGCATGGCCAGGTACAGGCCACGCTGGAAGAAGGCGCTACCCTGTTGCTGGGCGGCAACAAAGTCGTTGGCGCTGGCAATTACTACGAGCCGACCGTGTTAGCGAACGTCACCGACCAGATGACCTCGTTCAAACAGGAACTGTTCGGCCCTGTGGCGTCGATCATCACCGCCCGCGATGCCGAGCATGCCGTCGCCCTGGCCAACGACAGCGAGTTTGGCCTGACTGCGAGCATCTTCACCAGCGACGCGGCAAAGGCGCGGGGTATCGCCGATCAGTTGGAAACCGGTGGGGTCTTCGTCAATTCGTTCAGCGTGTCAGACCCTCGGGTGGCGTTTGGCGGCGTGAAGAAGAGTGGGTTCGGTCGCGAGTTGTCGCACTTCGGCGTGCGCGAGTTTTGCAATGCGCAGACGGTGTGGCTGGATCGTAAGTAGCTTGCCAAGAGCCACAAATCAGCCTTGGCGCGCTTCAACAATTTATGTGCCGCCGCACGCACTGCACCAACCCGTCCAGTGCCGGGGGATTCACCGGCGCGAGCACACAAACCGTGTGCTCACGCTTGCCCTCCGCGACTGTCAGGGTGTAATGCACCCGGCCTGGGTTGCCAGGCTCGGGATCGGTACTTTGCGGCAACTTGAAAAAATCGGCCGCTTCGATCAGTTGCCGTAACTCCAGCTGGTCGGGTTCGGGCAGCGAGTCCAGTTCCACCGTACGCGGCTTGGCCAGCCCCGGAAAATACGCCGCCCCGCCGCTTTCCTTGATTGAAATTCGCATGGCTGTTCCTCGCCGCCCAGGCGGCTTCGTCAAACGTTTATGCCCACCGCTTTCCAGCCGGCCTTGACCGCCTTCTGTTCATCCTTGTTCACGCCATAAAGCTGGCCGGCAACGTCGTGGGTGATGCGCGCAAAACGCAAAAACCCGGAGTTGGGCCGCAGCCGCGAATCGCGCAGTGCGTCGTACCATATACGCCCGGCACGCTCCCAGGCGAACCCGCCTATATTGATCGCCACCTGATAGAACGCATGGTTGGGAATGCCGGAATTGATATGCACCCCACCATTGTCCTCGTAAGTCTGTACAAAATCATCCATGTGCCCCGGCTGCGGGTCTTTGCCCAGCAGCTTGTCATCAAAGGCGGTGCCTGGCGCTTTCATCGAGCGCAGGGCGGTGCCTTTGATCTTTTTGGTAAACAGCCCCTTGCCGATCAACCAGTCGGCGTCCTCGGCCTTTTGCTTTAACGCGTATTGCTTGATCAACGAGCCGAACACGTCCGATAACGACTCGTTCAGCGCGCCAGACTGGTTGAAGTACATGAGCTTGGCCTCATCCTCGGTCACGCCATGGGCCAACTCATGGCCGATGACATCGAGTGCCACGGTGAAGCGGTTGAATAACTGCTGGTCGCCATCGCCAAACACCATCTGGGTCGAATTCCAGAACGCATTGTTGTAGTCCTGGCCGAAGTGCACGGTCGCGTCCAGGGCCATGCCCGCGTCGTCGATGGAATTGCGGTCGAACACTTGGTCGAAAAAGTCGAAGGTTGCGCCCAGGCCGTCATAGGCTTCATCCACCGCAGCATCGCCACTGGCGGGCTGCCCTTCGCCACGGATCAGCTTGCCGGGCAGGCTGTCGGTGTTGTTGGCGCTGTAGATCGAGCGCTGTTTTTCACTGCCCGCCGCCAATGCCATCCGCGCGGGGCTTTTGGCGGGTTCGGCGACCATGCGCAACGAGCGGAACGTGCTGTCCTTGGCACGCGTGCGTAACGCGACCTCCCGTTGGGCTTTGTCGCCGTGGCGAGCGATCTGATCGAGCATGTACGGCGGAATCAGGCAGAAAATCGGATTGCGCGGTTGGCGAACACACATGAGCTGGCTCCTTTTTGGCGTGTGATGAACGTCCGGGTAACGTTTTTCAGGATAGCCCTGGGATCGCCACCCGGGCCAAATTGTCATGAGTTTGTGTTGCAGTGGTGTTTATCCGAGGCCCATAAGGAACATGCCCATGCCCGCCCGCACAGTCAAAATCGACCTGTCGCACCGCCCCAGGCTCGCCGATCTGCGACCGTTGATCGCGCCCAGCCCCACCCTGCTGGAAGCCAGAGCCGCGACGCCGCGTGTCACAGCGGCCAAGGACCTCAAAAACCGCGTTGGCTACGTCGACGATTTCCTCAGTGACTTCGTGGTGCCATGGCCCACGGTTGGCGAGCCACTGGCGGGCGACGTGCAACCCAAGCGCCTGGACTACACGCATTTCTCCATCACCATGTCGCGCTCTCGACGACTGGCGCTGTACGTGGGGGTAAATATCGACGGCGCCAAGCATGTGGACATTGTGCGCAGCAACGACTCCTGGGCCTACGATGGCCGCCTGCCCACCGACGCGCAGGTCGGTGAAGACCTGTACGCCGGCAACGGCCTGGACCGCGGCCACCTGGTGCGCCGCCAGGACCCCAACTGGGGCGACGAGGCGACCACGGCCAACCTCGACACCTTCCACTTCACCAACTGCTCGCCACAGATGAGCGGCTTCAACCAGAAGACCTGGCTGGAGCTCGAGGACTATATCCTCGACAACACCCAGCGCTGGAAAGCCCGGGCCACGGTGTTCAGCGGCCCGGTGTTCAGCGACAACGACCGCGTGTATCGCGGGGTAAAAATCCCCCAGGCGTTCTGGAAAGTGGTGGCCTACCTCAGCGACGACGGCAAACCGTCCGCCAGCGCTTACATGATTGACCAGCGCCGCGAGCTGGACCAATTGGACCTGGTGTTCGGCCAGCTCAGGACCTACCAACGCAGTGTGATTGCGATCGAACAATTGACCGGCATTCGCTTCGGCCAATTGGCTGACTACGACGGCTTCAGCAACGAAGAGCGCGCTACCGGCACGCGCATCGAAGCCCTGATCCGCGGCCCCCAAGACATTCGGCTCTAACCACTCCCCCTGTAGGAGCGAGCTTGCTCGCGAAGACCGTCAACGATAACGCAGGGGCGCCTGATGGCCCGCGATGTTCTCAAGTTCTTCGCGAGCAAGCTCGCTCCTACAGGGCGTGATCGCTTACCATACCGGCGCCGGTTCCCACGTGGGACTAATAGGGAATTCGAAACGCCGCCCAGGCGTCAATCGAAACTGCCCCCGCAACTGTAGGTGCTGAGCCTGCCCCTGAATGCCACTGGACCTTGTCCGGGAAGGCGGGGGCGTGGCGATGACGCATCAGTCAGGAGACCTGCCGGCCCAGCAACATCACTAACCGGCGGGGTGTCCGGGAAGGACATCCTGGCCCTGCGCACCTGTAGCGTCCCAGGGCGTATTTCCGAGCCGTAACTCCCCAGCTGCACCCCTGGCTCACTCGGAGATCGCCCCATGCTGCCACGTGTTACCGCCCTGCTCGCAGGCTTGAGTGCCTGCGCCCTGGCCCACGCCACGCCAAGCCACTACCCGCTGACCGTGGAAAACTGCGGCAGCAGCCTGACCTTCCAGCAAGCACCCGCTCGCAGCGTGAGCATCGGCCAGGCCGCCACCGAGATGCTTTATGCCTTGGGCGTGGGCGATAAAGTGGTAGGCACCTCGCTGTGGTTCAACAACGTGTTGCCACAGTACAAAGCGCAGAACGACCGCATCGAGCGCCTGGCCAACAACGAGCCAAGCTTTGAAGCGGTGATCGCCAAGCGCCCGCAACTGGTGGCCGCCGAACTGGAATGGGTGGTGGGCCCGCAAGGCGTGGTCGGCACCCGTGAGCAATTCCATGAGCTGAAGATCCCCACCTACGTGCTGCCGTCCGACTGCGAGGCCAAGGACAACCTGGTCGGCGCCGACGGCACGCGGTTGCAACCGTTTCGCATCGAGACGATTTACCAGAGCATCCAGCAGCTTGCGCAGATTTTCGACGTGCAGGCGCGCGGCCAACAGTTGAACGATGAGCTCAAGGCGCGCCTGGCCACATCCATCGCCACCGCCCAGGGCAAAGGTTTGAAGCAGGCCAGCGCACTGGTGTGGTTCTCCAGCGCCGAAATGGCCAGCGACCCTTATGTGGCCGGCCATAAAGGCGTGCCGCAATTCATGCTGCAAACCCTGGGCCTGCACAACGTGGTGCAGTCCGATGAAGAATGGCCCGCCGTCGGCTGGGAAACCATCGCCAAGGCCAACCCCACCTTCCTGGTGATTGCACGCATGGACCGTCGCCGCTACCCCGCCGACGACCACGAGAAAAAACTCGCCTTCCTGCGCAGCGACCCCGTCACCCGCAACATGGACGCGGTGAAACACAACCGCATCATCATCCTCGACGCCCTGGCACTGCAGGCCAGCCTGCGCACGTTCGACGGCCTTGAACAACTCGCTACGGCCATCGACGGCTACGACCTGGGCCAATGATGCGCACCGTCATTGCCCTCGCCCTGCTGTTGCTCGCCCTGCTCGCTGGCGTGGCCATCGGCGAAACCGCCATCAAACCGCAGGTGGTGCTGCAGGTGCTCGCCAATAAGCTCTGGGCCGCGGGCTACGCGCTGGACCCGATCGATGAAGGCGTGGTGTGGAACTACCGCCTGACCCGTACGCTGGTGGCCGCAGCCTGCGGTGCCGGGCTGGCGACCTGCGGGGTGATCTTGCAATCGTTGCTGCGTAACCCGCTGGCAGACCCGTACCTGTTGGGTATCAGCGCCGGCGCCTCCACCGGGGCCGTGCTGGTCGTGCTGATCGGTGTGGGCGGCGGGCTGGTGTCGCTGTCGGCAGGGGCGTTTGTCGGCGCCATGGCCGCGTTTGCGCTGGTGATTCTGCTCGCCCGCGCCAGCGGATCGTCCAGCGGCACCGGGCAGATCATCCTCGCGGGCATCGCCGGTTCGCAATTGTTCAATGCCCTGACCGCGTTCCTCATCACCAAGTCGGCCAGTTCCGAACAAGCCCGCGGCATTATGTTCTGGCTGCTGGGTAACCTCAGCGGCGTGCGCTGGCCGTCGGTGTGGCTGGCGGTGCCGGTGGCGGCGCTAGGGCTGGCGGTGTGCCTGTGGCATCGTCGCGCACTGGATGCGTTTACCTTTGGCAGCGACTCGGCGGCCTCCCTGGGCATTCCGGTGCGCCGCGTGCAATTTGTGCTGGTGGCCTGCGCCGCGTTGGTCACGGCGGTGATGGTGTCTATCGTCGGCTCCATTGGTTTTGTCGGGCTGGTGATTCCCCACGCCGCGCGCCTGTTGCTCGGCACCGGGCATTCGCGGTTACTGCCGGCCAGTGCCTTGGGCGGCGCGCTGTTTCTGATCGCCGCCGATGTGCTCTCACGCACCCTGATCAAGGGCCAAGTGATTCCCGTTGGGGTGGTCACGGCGCTGGTAGGCGCGCCGGTATTTGCGTTGATTTTGATTGGCCGGAGGAACGCCCGATGAGCGTGCTCAGTTGCAGCGGCTTGGGTTTCAAGGTGCGTGAGGCCCAGTTGCTGCACGGTATCGACCTGGACGTGCAGGCGGGCGAAACCCTGGGCATCGTCGGGCCGAACGGCTCGGGCAAGTCCACCCTGCTCAAACTGCTCGCCGGTTTGCGCCCGCCGGCCAGCGGCGAAGTGCGCCTGGGTGGCAAGCGGCTGGGTGAGTTGTCGCGCCGCACCATCGCGCAACAGCTGGCGGTGGTGGAGCAACAGGCCGACACCGATGACGCCATCCGTGTGTTCGACGCCGTGGCCCTGGGTCGCACGCCATGGCTGTCGGCGTTGAGCCCGTGGTCGCGTGAAGACGACGCCATCGTGCACCAGGCGCTGCACGACGTAGACGCTACCCACCTGAGCCAACGCGCCTGGCGCAGCCTCTCTGGCGGCGAACGCCAACGCGTGCACATCGCCCGCGCCCTGGCGCAGCGCCCGCAGATTTTGTTGCTGGATGAGCCGACCAATCACCTGGATATCCAGCATCAACTGGCGATCCTCAAAGGCGTGCAAGGCTTGCCGGTGACCACTTTGATTGCGCTGCACGACCTGAACCAGGCACTGACCTGTGATCGCCTGGCCGTGCTGGATCGTGGGCGTCTGGTGGCGCTGGGTACGCCACTGGAAGTGCTGACGCCACAGCGTTTACAAGAGACATTCGGAGTGCAGGGGCATTACCTGACGGACCCGTTCGACGGCGCAAAAATCCTGCGCCTGCGCTCCAACTGAAACTGAACCTGTAGGAGCGAGCTTGCTCGCGAAAAACCCACAGGCGCCGCGTTCATCCAGGAAATACGCGTTATCGTTGACGTTTTTCGCGAGCAAGCTCGCTCCTACAGAAGTCGGTGCATATGGGTGGTCTGCCAGATCGGGTCTGCCTCGACATCTACCACCTCGAACCCCTGCCGCCGCCAGAAATCAATCGCCCCCGGCAGAAACGGATGGGTGTGCAGGTAAACCACTTTCACACCCGCCTCCCGCGCCAGCGCCTCCAATGAGCGGTATAACCGGCCCGCCAGGCCCAAGCGACGGAACGCCGGGCGCACATACAGGCGCACCACTTCCACTGTCTTGCAGCCCCGGTAGTCCAACTGGGGAAAACGACCGTCATAAGGCCGATAGCCCACCGCAGCCACGATTTGGCCGTCGGCGCGGGCAATCAAAAACTGCCCGCCACCCTGAAGGTAAACGGCTTCGAACTGCGCCAGATCATGGGGCATTCCGGTTGTGCTGAGCGTTGGAAACAGCTCATCGCGAGCCTGCAAAGCGAAGCTCAGCACCTCGGGAATGTCAGCGGCTTTTACCGCCTGAATGCTAACGCCCATTGCCAAGGATTCGACCTGTTATCCACTGGCGGCTGTACGCCAACACCCTGTCGGCCATCGCCACCGGAAAATGAATAAACCCATGAGCCGCCTCCGGCAGCAGGTGCGCCTCAACCCCTGCCCATCTCTCGGCAATCAGCAGGGTGTCATCCTTGAGCGGGTCCAACTCGCCCACAAACATCAACGCAGGCGGCAACCCTTCAAAATCCCCATACAAGGGCGACAACGGCGGCTGCTGGCGCGCTTCGTCGCTGAGCCCCGGGGTCAGCAGGCGCAGCGCGTCGACCATGCCCGGCCCGTCCAGCAACAAGGTGTCCGGCCCGGCCGTGCGCACGCTCGGTGTGCCGGTCAAATCGTAAACGCCGTAGTACAGCACCGCCCCGCTCACCCGTTGCAGCAACTCGGGCCATGGCTTGAGCGCCAACAAGGTGGCCGCCGCCAAGTGCCCACCGGCCGACTCACCGACAAAAATCACCGGCAGGCCGGCAAACTCCGGGCAGTCGGCCAACAGCCAACGCGCCGCCACCAGGCAGTCGTCCAGCAGCCCTTCAATCGGCGTATCGACCGCCAGCCGGTAATCCACCGACACCACCGCGACGTCGCAGGCATTCACCATGCCCAGGTTCAAGTCGTCATCCATTTGCGCATTGCCGATCACCCAGCCACCGCCGTGGATATCCAGCACCACGCCTTTGGGCTTGCCGCTGGGGCGCAGGATGCGCACGGGCACCGTGCCCAGCTTTTTCAGCTCCACCACAGGCGCCTTCTTGAACGTCTGGCTGGCGCGCAGCAGTGCCTGGATCAGGCGCGGCGTGACGCGGTTGCGGATCTTGAACCGCGGCGTCCACGCCAGTTTCTGATTGAAGCGGCGCATCTGCGCCAGTTCGGGCTCGCTGGCGGGCCAGTGCTGGTAGGCCATCAGCGGTTATTACGCAGGATCGAGAAGTTCAACGCCGCGGCCACGCACAGCCACACCAGGTATGGGAACAGGATCAGCCCGGTAATCAGGTCCAGGCGCACAGCCAGCAGCACCATCGCTGCCACGGTCAGCCACAGCAGCACGATAATCACCATCCCTGCGAGCAACCGATGGGCACCGAAGAACACCGGCGTCCACAGCGTGTTCAACGCAATCTGCGCCGCCCACAGGGCCAATACCATTTCGCTGCCGGGGATCAGGGTCAGGCGGTAGCCGGCCCAGGCCAGCAGCAGGTAGATGATCGTCCAGGCCACCGGGAACAGCCAATTGGGCGGGGTGAAGCTGGGCTTGACCAGGGATTCGTACCAGGCGCCCGGTTTGAAGATCACCCCGGTACTGGCGGCAGCGGCGCAGGCAAGCAGGAAGATGAAGAAAGTCATGGTCGGTCCTTGAGGTCGAGTGGGTGGAAAACAACGCTCTGCTTTCAGTGACTCAAATCAGCGCGCATAAATTCAATGTGGGGCGCAAAAATGACATGCGGGCGGCCTCTTCTACGCGTCATAAAAAATGGTTAAGGTTCTGAAACCTATCGATCTGCGCTGGATTGAACAGCTCGCCCCGAGGCAACCCTTGCCCCCTATCGCCGATCACCGTAGCAGCCCCTGGTCAGTATTTCTGATCTTCCTGCGCCTGGGCCTCACCTCCTTTGGCGGCCCGATCGCGCACCTGGGCTATTTTCGCGAAGCCTTCGTCATTCGGCGCCAGTGGCTGAGCGAGCGCAGCTACGCCGAACTGGTTGCCCTGTGCCAATTCCTGCCCGGCCCGGCCAGCAGCCAAGTCGGCATCGCCCTGGGCCTGTCACGCGCGGGCTACAGCGGCGCAGTGGCGGCCTGGGCCGGGTTCACCTTGCCGTCGGCCATCGCTCTGATTCTGTTTGCCGTGGGGCTGACCCATTACGGTGGCGCCCTGCCCAATGGCGCGCTGCATGGCCTCAAAGTTGTCGCCGTAGCCGTGGTGGCCCAAGCCGTGTGGGGCATGGCGCGTACCCTGTGCCGAGGCGCCTTGCGGATGGCGTTGATGTTGATTGCCGCAGGCGTGGTGCTGCTGACACCCTCCGCCTGGGCTCAAGTCGGGGTCATGATCGCCGCTGGCATGGCTGGCCTGCTGTTGTTCAAGCCCCAGACCCGTGCCGAGCCCGACGCACTGCCCATCGCCATCAGCCGCCGTGCCGGGGCCTTGTGGTTGATGCTGTTTGTGCTGTTGCTGATGGGCTTGCCGATCCTCGCCGGCTGGGTGTCCAACCCCACGCTGGCACTGGTAGACGCCTTCTACCGCACCGGCTCACTGGTGTTCGGCGGCGGCCACGTGGTGTTGCCCTTGCTGCAAGCCGAAGTGGTGCCCAGCCAATGGGTGAGCAACGACGTGTTCCTGGCCGGCTACGGCGCCACCCAAGCCGTGCCGGGCCCGCTGTTCACCTTCGCCGCGTTCCTTGGCGCCTCCATGAGCCACGCCCCGAGTGGTTGGCTTGGAGGGGCAATCGCCCTGCTGGCGATCTTCGCACCGTCGTTTCTGCTGATCTTTGGCGCGCTGCCTTTCTGGGCCAGCCTGCGCAAAAGTCCGCGTACCCAGGCGGCGCTGGCCGGTGTCAATGCGGCGGTGGTCGGCCTGCTGTTGGCAGCGCTGTATCGGCCGGTCTGGACCAGCGCGATCTTCAACGGCTACGACCTCGCACTGGCGTTGCTGGCACTGGTGGCGTTGATGGTGTGGAAACTGCCGCCCTGGTTGGTAGTGATAAGTGGCGGCCTACTCGGCACGTTACCGAACTTGTAGGAGCGAGCTTGCTCGCGAAAAACTTACAGGCGCCGCGTTAATCTGAAGGCACGCGTTATCGTTGACGTTTTTCGCGAGCAAGCTCGCTCCTACAGCATTGGGGCTACAATCTTGAGCCATGGCCAGCGCGCCTGATAACTCCTGGCCTTGTGCAAAAACAGCTCCGGCTCCGGATGCAAAGGGTTGATACGCAACACCCCCTGCTCCACATCCTCCAAGCCATAAGGTGCATACACCTCGCCCGAGGCAATCTCCAGCGCAATGCAAGTACCCGCCACCAGGTACCGATCAACCCCCTGCCGGGCCGAATGCAACTGCGGATAGGGCCGGCCAAACCGCTGGCCGTACCAAAGGTGAACCCGCGCCTGATTCCTGACCTCCACGTTCACGCCCAGGTCTTGGAATAGCACCTGCGCCGCACGAATTACCGCGTCTTCCGCCTCGTAAGACAGGTCCTCGTCAAAGTAAAAAACGTCGTAGTCCTTCACGCCCTGATCAGCCGGCAGATTCGCCTGATGATTCCACACCGCCTGGAACAGGCAGCCTGCCGTAAGCATGCATTGCTGCACACCAAGATCCGGCAGACGCGCGGTGATTTGCGCATTGATCGGATTGGCCATCGCCAATTCAAGCAGGGTGTCGACAGTCAATGTCATGTTCAATCCTCCATCGTCAGCGCCAACCATAACACCGGAATATGGCACTTCTGTAGGAGCGAGCTTGCTCGCGAAAAACCCAAACGATCACGCAGCGCCTGAAGGCAAAATCCGATTCCCCTGCCGCACCTTGTTCCATTGCCTACACGTGCATCTGCCGCCGGGCGCCGATACTGCTTATCCCTACCTTTAGTCGGATATTGCTGAGGGTTTTAGCGCAACGGCTAGCCTTCAGCCTAGCGTAAGGGATAACGCTGAACTATCGGTCCATGAAGGGCCAGTACGCCTCGTCGTCCCGACGCTTTATCTGCTGAGGAGACGATAATGAAAATAACCTTGAAACGGTTGGCGTGCCTGGGTGCAAGCTTCACCAGCGCGCTCGCCATGGCCGATACGGCCAGCCCGCCGGTACTGTCACCTGCGATCCCCTTCGACGTCACCGCCAACTCCCCCATCACCCTGGATAGCCTGCAACACGATTTCGACGTGCTGTCGTGGCAGACCTTCGTCGCCCTGAACTGGCCCGCCAACGCCGACGGCAGCGCCAACACCTCGGCGCAGATCGGCGCGCCGGGGCAGACGGTTTGGGAGTCGTGGAAGGAGAGCTACGAGATTTTCCTGCCCCAAGGCCAGAAGCCTGTCGCCTGGAACCAGAAGGCGCCGCTGCCCCCGGCCTGCCAAGGCAAGGGAGACCTGCCCGTGCTGCAGCAGATGGGCAAGGTCGCCGGTGTGCTCGACGAGACCATCCAGCCGTTCAAGACCGGCCCACTGGTGGATCAGAGCGGCACTTACACGCGCAACGCGATCATGGTCAACCAGCCAATGTTCGACAACATCGTCAACAATGGCCTCTATAGCAAGGAAGGCCAGCAAGCGTTCCTGAGCAAGGCCGACAACCGCATCGCCTTCTCCTGCGGCGTGAAGGACAAGCAGGTCGGCGCGATCATGGTCAAGTCGGCCTGGAAGGTACTCGGCGGCAACGACAACCCGCAGGAATTCCACGCCGTCGACGCCCTGGTCTACACCCCTGGCAATACCGACCCGAACACAGGCGCGGTGATCCCCGAGTCGTGCAGCGCGCAGAAGGTCGGGTTGGTCGGCCTGCATATCGTGCACAAGACCAAAAATGCGCCGCAGTGGGTGTGGTCCAGCTTCGAGCACGTGCGCAACGTGCCGGAAAAGACCACGCCGATGAACGAACGCAAGGGGCCCTACCTGTTCTACGACGCCCAGGCCAGCAACCTCCCGGTGAACGAGCCGCCCGCGCAACCGTGGGACCCGTCGAAGAAAGCCACACCTTCGCAGATCGTGCGAGAAATACCGCTCACCGCCGCGACCCACCAGCTCAATGCGCAATGGCAAGGCGCGCTCAAGGGCACGGTGTGGGCCAACTACCAGTTGATCAGTACCCAATGGCCAACCGCCCCCGCCGATGACTGCCAGGCACCGTCGCCAACCAACCCGCTGGGTACGCCTGCGCCGAACTTTCTGGCCAACGCCACGCTGGAAACCTACAACCAGGGCACTACGCCGCAGGCTTCATCCAGTTGCATGGAGTGCCACAACAACGCGACCACCCGGGTGACCCAGTCACCGCGCACCAGCTTCGCCGATTTCACCTTTCTGCTTGAACGTGCCCAATCCACCGGTGCCAAGGAGTGATGCCATGAGCGACCCGAACCTGCAAGACTTCGTCGACCTGTCCGCCGTGCTCACTGGCCTGTCAGCCAAACTGCTGGCGCCCTCCCTCGACCCGATCAAACTGCCGCCGCTGTTCTTGGCCACAGCCCAGCAAGGCATGGGTACCGCAGCGTTGAACAACCTGCTGGGGCTGTACGCCAGCATCAAGAGCCAACCGCCTGAGCAAATCGCCAGCACCGTGCTCGGCAACTCAGACCCGCAAATCGCCCAGGGCGCCCGCTCGATCATGAAGCTGTGGCTGCTGGGCAGCTGGTACCAACCTTATGACCAGGGCACCGCCCACAAGGGTGACATCCGTGTGGTCTCCGACCAGGCTTACAAGGAAAGCTGGGCGTGGAAGATCGCCCAATCCCACCCCATGGGCTACAGCGAGTACCACTTCGGCTACTGGGCCGAGCAACCACCGACCCTCAAGCAATTCACCGGTGTCGACGCCAAGGAAGGGCAGCAGCCATGAGCACTCTAAACACCCAGAACATTGAAACCGCCGATGTAATCGTCGTGGGCGCCGGCATGGCTGGTAGCGTCATGGCCTATCAGTTGGGCCTGGCCGGCTTGAAAGTGCTGGTGCTCGAGTCGGGCCCGGCGATACCGCCTAACCGCAGCGAGTACCTGGAGCGTTTCTACACGGCCGTGCTCAAGGCGCCCGAGTCGCCCTACCCACCGGAGCAGAGTGAGCAGACCCCGGCCAAACAGTTCGCACCGCGAGCGACTATCCAGGACTTGATCACCGCCGGCAGCCACGACAAGGACAAGGTGCAGAAGAGCTATCTGGTACAGAACGGGCCGCAACTGTTCGCCAGCACCTACGAGCGGGTAGGCGGCGGTACCATGTGGCACTGGATGGGCACGGCCCTGCGCCTGTTGCCCAACGATTTTCGTATGCAGAGTGTGTACAAGGTTGGGGTCGACTGGCCGATCAGCTACGACGACCTGCAGAGCGCCTACTGCCGCGCCGAGGAAGAGATGTGCGTTTCCGCCGATGTGGCGTCGCAGACTTACCTGGGCGTGACCTTCCCCCAGGGCTACCAATACAGCATGCACGGCATTCCTCCATCGTTGGTCGACCAGGGCGTGGGCAAGGCCATCAATGACAAGCAGTACCAGGGCTTCACCCTCAACGTGCGGCAAACGCCAGCCGGGCGTAACTCGCAGAACGACAACGGCCGCCGGGTATGCGCCGGCAACACCAGCTGCACGCCGATCTGCCCGATCCAGGCCAAGTATGACGCCACCGTGACCATGGCCAAGGCGCTGGATACCGGCAACGTGCGTATCCTCTATCAATGTGTGGCGAGCCAGGTGCAGGTCGATGCCAATGGGGTCGCGGGGATCGATTTCATCCAGTACCAGAACGATGGCACCCGCCAGAACGGCACGGCTCAGGGTAAGCGCTACGTGATCGCCGCCCACGCGATCGAAACGCCGAAGCTGCTGCTTAACTCCATCGGCCCGCACAGCCCCAACGGCGTGGCCAATAGCAGCGGCCAGGTCGGCAAGTCGCTGGCCGACCATCCGGTGTACCTGGCCTGGGGCCTGATGCCTGAAGGCAAGCCGGTGTTCCCGTTCCGTGGGCCATTGTCCACCTCGGGGATCGAGGACATGCGCGATGGTGCGTTCCGCAGCACGCGTGCCGCCTGGCGTATCGAGATCGGCAACGAGGGCTGGAATTGGTCGGCGAATGATCCGTACGCTGCCGTATGCGACTTCATCGACGGCACCAACGAAGGCGGCGCCAACCCTGGTAAAAAGGCGTTGTCCGGCGTGGCGCTGGTGCAGCAGCTCAACAGCGTGCTGACCCGCCAATTCCGCCTGGGCTTCTTGATTGAGCAGGTGGAGAAAGAGCCCGACGAAGCGCTGTGCCGGGTGGAGAGTAGCAAGCATTTCACCGACGGCTTGGGCCTGCCTCGGCCACAGATCGCCTACGAACTGTCCGACTACACCAAGGAGGGCTTCAAGCAGGCGCGCCTGGCCGCCACTCATATCATCACCAAACTGATGGGTGCCACCGAGCTGACCAACCTGAACCCCACGCTCGACCCCACGCTCGGCTCGCAAACGGTGTTCAACTACGATCACCAGAACTACGCCTTCTACGGCGCTGGCCACCTGATGGGCACCTACCGCATGGGCTCGGACCGCAACAAGTCGGTGGTGGACAAAGACCAGCGCAGCTGGGACCACCCCAACCTGTTCCTGGTCGGCGACGGCGTGTTCCCCTCCACCGGCACCGCCAACCCGACCTTGACCATCACCGCGCTGACTTTTCAGGCCGCCGACGTGGTCGCCAGCGACCTGCTCAAGCGTACCGTGCAGGTGCAGGCCAGAGACCCCTGGCAGGGCACAGGCGTGCAGGTCAACGGACAGAGCTGGCAACTGGCGGTGTGCACCGGTGGGCAGTGGACGGCCAACCCGGGCACCGGGATGGTCGGCGCGGCAGGCCACCCAGGCCTGACCGCCAAGCCCGGCTATACCCTGCCCGGTCAACCGGAAGGCGCGTTGATCGGGCGTATCGGCACCAGCGGCGCGCCGTTCCTGGTGGGCAACCAGGCGCAATTGCCGCGTGGCCAGCAGGGGGAGTTGCAGTTGTGCATCAATGACGACCTGGCCGGGCGTTACGGGGCTGGCCTGAGCGATAACCAGGGCAGCCTGTCAGTGGAGGTGCGTTTCGGGGCGGTGTAGGCGCTGGCGTAGCAACCCCACAATGCCGCGGTATTGTGGGGTTGTTTTCTGTCGGCAAGTTGGCTTTTGATGAAGTTGGACGCGTGGTTACCGTGCGGTTGCCGGCAACTCCTGGCACCACTTGATAGAACGCAGCGCTTCCTCGGCAGGCACAAGCGCGTAGCGCGAGTAAAACATTGTCCCGCTGAAACGACGGCCGTCGACTTCACCCAAGGTCTGCCCATCCTTGTAGTCAGAGGTGCTGAGTTGGTCGGCGATGTAATACACCTTCCCATTCTCGACGGTGATATCGAAACGCTGGTTAACCATGCCGCTGATGATCGGTGGCGACGTGGAGGCGACGCTGTGTTTGCCGGCGGGAATGCCGGCCTTGAAAAAACTACCGGAAGGCAAGCTGCCGACAGTACGGCCATCGACCTGAATAGTCGGGGCGACCCCGCTACCGATGCTCGCCGCCGTGCGATAAAAGTAAACCGTGGCCTCATCCGCACGAGGTTCAGCCGGTGACGTGAAGAACGGTTGGCCTTTGAGGTCCGGACCGCTGATGCAACCGGTCAGTGAGACCAGGCCTGCGAACAGGCTGGCCCAGAGTAGCGTAGAGCGCTTCATGCATGAATTCCTTGAACGTGGATCAATGGGCGTCGGGTTTGATGACTGTCACCGGTACCGGCTTCAGATCGTGCACAACCCTTTACCGAAGTCAGTGGCATCAGAACTCGGCCAAGGCGCAAAACCGCTCTTCGGCGTCAGATTCACGATGTTCCGGTCCTTGAGCATCGGGTACTTGCGCTTGAGCGCCTGCACCGTGTCCTCGGCATTGTTCACGTTGGACAGGCAAAAGCGCAGGGCATCGACGCGCAGATCACCGATATAGAGAGTTTCCCCGGCCTTCACCGAGAAAACCGCAGGCACCGGGCGCGGCATCGACTTGCCCGCGTAATACACGTAATGCCACTGCGTGTACTCATACTCACCCGGCGGCACTTCATACATGAAGTAATGGCCCAGCACAGAGGGGGATGGCTGATCGTCTTCGTTGCCCAGCGTGGTCAGCCGTAATGCGGTGCCGGGGGCTCCCTGTTGCTTGATCTCAACCACCAGCCCATGGGGCTGCATCATCGGAAAGCTCTCACCAACCGAACCCACGATGATCGCCTTACTTGGGTCCGGTGCGTGCTTGCCGTCGTAGCGTGACGTAGCGCACCCGGACAGAAGCGTCGCGCAAAGTGCGATCGCGGCCCAGACGAGATGTTTACTGCTGACTTTCCCTAGCATTGGTCTTTTTTCCGATCAGTAATCTTGCAGTTCGTAGAGCCCAGCCAAGCGAACCAAAAGTTCGCACATCTGATGCTTCGTTGCTGGCTCGTCGGCATCTATTGTCCAGCTACCCGCCCCTTGATAACAACCCACTCTTGACCCACTCCTGTAGGAGCGAGCTTGCTCGCGAAAAACTCAAACGATCACGCAGCGCCTGAAGGCAAAATCCGATTCCCCTTCCTCACCGCCAGGCTCCTGGACCGCGAAGCGCCCTGCCCTGGCTGATGATCAGCCCTTCATTCAATATTTCGATAACTCACCGCGTCGTCATAAACCACGTATAACGCCTCGGCGAGTTGGCTTTTAGAGAGCCTAGGTGAGAATTACCTGATTGTTACCCGTAGCTGATGATTCCAAGTTGTTTTGCCATAAACAGTTCGTTCCGTTCAACGATCTCCTCGATCACCTTACCCTCCTTGTTGAACCGAAAATATGTCAAGGCCGTCCACGTCAAGCTCTTGCCTTCTACGTTAAAACCGTGCCATGTATTGGAGCCCGTTGCACAGTGTGTCAACGCAACGACAACAACGTCATCTGTAACAACTTCCTTGCTGAAGGAAGTTTTAATTGTCTCATATCGCTCAACTACATTTGCGCTCAAGGCTCGCTTGAAATTTTCCAACCCACCTATCGGGGCATCGCAGTCCGGCCGATGCACGACTACATCGACATCGAAATACTCAGAAACCCGCTCAACATCCTTACCATCCACACAGTGCTTAAAATAATTTTTTACCGTCTCTAGATTTTTTAAGTTCATACGCAACTTACTCCTCTTGCATTGATAATATGCAACCATTACAACCACCTTATAAAAGACTGCCCCACTTAAAAGAAGTCATATCCTGTGAAAACCCATCAATACGGACAGGACTCTCTCGCACACTTCACATGTGTTTAATGGGAACAACCCAGCGGTCAAGCACAGTCTAAAAGAGGTTCTGATATTCGTAAATCTATAATATAGTGCATGTGATATCGGCGATAGGAATACCACATGAGTCTGGAACGGTTGGAAAAGTGGGCGACAGTGAGGCACTTCCGCTTGGCGATTGCATTGTTTGAATATGGCAGCATTTTGCACGCCGCACGCTCGCTGCACCTCTCACAACCTACAGCGAGCAAACTGCTACAAGATCTGGAGGAGGCGGTAGAGGCTCAGCTCTACACTCGCAATCGCAGGGGGGTCACACCTACAGAGCTTGGCCGGGACTTTGTGCAGCGCAGCCGGATGATCCTTGCCCAGCTGGATCATGTATCCCAAGCGATCGACGCGCTGGGAAAAGGGCATGCCGGGCGTGTTGCCATAGGAAGCGTGTTAACGGGGTCAAGTTATCTTGTGCCTGCCGCCATCGCGCGACTCCAGGCAAGCCGACCAAGCATCCGCATCAAAATTGTCGAGGGTGTGAGCGCAGAACTGGTACCTCGGCTTATCTCAGGCGAGTTGGACTTCTTGATTGGAAGACTTTCTGATGTCAGCTCAAGCGTCGTTGTTACTCAGGAGGCGCTCTTCAGCGAAAACGCCATCATCGTTGCGCGCCGCGACCACGCTCTTGCTCAGCAACCTGGGGTTAAACTGGAAGAGCTCGCGCGCCAAGCATGGATTCTGCCGCCAATAGAAACGACTTTACGCAAGCAGTTCGATAGTGTCTTTCATCAAAAGGGAATTGAACCACCCCATGCAACGATAGAAACAGCCTCATTCTTCAATATACTTTGGTTATTAAAACAAACCGATCTTCTTGGCATATTACCTCAATCAATTATTTCTGACCCCGCGCACAGTAATGAGCTAGTTCGCCTCCCCGCTTTCGAACCTCTCATTCTTGAGCAAATCGGTGTTTCACGATTAAGAGACGCTACATTATCACCTGCTGCATCGGCTCTATTGGATGCACTAAGAGAAGTCATGCACCGCGCGCACAAACGGGAGAACACTAGCTAACAATCCGCCGAGCCTGTTGAAATCAGTTGAATATTCAGTTTGCCCTTAAAGCCAATAGCCGGCTAACGAGAGCGGTGATTGCTTTCGACCAGAAGTTGTCAGTCGACTGGCTAGCGTGGGACGGTTAGGCTAACGCTTTTCGCATGACTGGAAAGCGTATGAAAGAGGTGTACCTAGGAAGCTGCTTATGCGCAGCCGTCACTTACGAGCTATCCGCCACGCCCAAATCAGTGAGCCATTGCCATTGCCGCCAGTGCCGCAAAAGTCACGGGGCCGCATTCGCGTCTTACGGCAGTGTTCCCCGTAACGCACTACGCCTACTTTCCGGCGCCAACAGCATCAAAACCTATGCATCCTCAGAGGCAGTGTTGCGCGAATTTTGCACGCACTGCGGCTCGACATTGTTCTGGTCACGGTCTCAAGGGGAATTTGCCGACTGGGTGTCGATAGCGCTGGGCACGCTCGATACGCCCTTCATAGCTGAAAAGCAAAAACACGTTCATCTCGACTCCGCAGTCCACTGGTGCAGCTACCCGCCTCAGAAACCGCCAAGCTGCATGATATGAGTCGCCTGGGCATCATCTGTTCGCTTGAAGCCACAGCGCTCATAAAAGGCGCTTCCTTGAGCCGTATCCGTGAAAAGACGCACGACCTGAAACCTGAGAGCGGCACGTTCAACAAGCGCCTTTACCAGCGCCTGCCCGACGTGTTGCCCCCTTGAGGAAGCTGCGACATACACCCGCCGCAGTCTGGCCACATTATTGTCAGCATAGGGATCAACTGAAAGACCGCCAATGCCGATCAGTTGCTGATTCAAATAGGCCGCCATCAGACACTCGCCGGGTGCATCAAAGCGGTTTGCTCCAGAGTGCCATTCGTTAATCAGACGAGTGAGAAACCTGAAACCCTCCCCAACGGCTTCCTTTTCCAGCGCCTGTATCTGGCGCGGAAGGTATGTGATTGGTTGAACCTCATATCGTTTCATTCCATCCCTGCCTCCAATATGAAACGCGTTCAATGCTAACAATCTCGTTTGAGGTGATGAACACTCCTGTAGGAGCGAGCTTGCTCACGAAAACCCCAAACGATCACGCAGTGCCTGAAGGCAAAATCCGATTCCCCTGCCGCACCTTGCTCCATTGCCTACGCCTGCGTCAGAATCCGCCGGCTTGTGCGCTGAGGTGGCCGTCTCTAAGGTGGCTCAGTCGCTGAATTGTTCAGTGATTCGGGTTTAGTAGCCTGAATTTGGGTATCTATAAGTGCATGAGCGTCACCAATCAGACAGTGCGTCTGTGCTCGATGGTGGCTGTGCGTAGGGCGTCTTCGGGCGCGCCGGCTTTAGATATCCACCGGTCTACTAACCTGCGTACAGCTGCCACCCACTGTTTAGTAGCAGCGAGGTGCTGGCATCACTCAGGATGTCTACTCATGTTAAAAGCAGATTCAACCACCCTCTTCACCGTCGCCCCCAACGCCAGCAACGAAACCCTCATCACCAACAACTACGAAACCTTCACCAGCGTCAGCACCCTGCTGCTCGACCTGTCCGAAGACCTCAACGGCAAACACCGCGACATCGCCCTGGCCATCCACCAACTGAGCGAACTGGGCGTACTCCTCACCGCCAGACTCCTGGACCGCGAAGCGCCCTGCCCTGGCTGATGATCAGCTCTTCAATTCATTAGATCGATGATCTCGTCGCGTCGTTGTAAGCCACATACAACGACTCGACGATTTGGCGCTTGATGGCTTTGGTGGATTCAGCCTCAGCACAAAGCCCTCTGCGATGACGAGAGCGACGACTGCTTTAAAAGTGCGCTTGTACTTTCGCTGGCTCGAAACTGATGGGCGATGAGTGTGCTAATCCGCTCAAGTACTAGCTGGCTTCGCGATGCGGTATCCTAACCAACTCGTTAAACAAGGAAGAATAATGCGCTCGTCGTCATTTCTGTCGTATCTCAAACTCCCAGCTGTTCTGCTGATTGCCGGTCTCACAACCGCTTGTTCCAACTACCACTACAAGGATTACCAAGGCGATTGGGCACCGGAGTTGATGACGCCATATGACCTGTCCAATAACGCGGCCAATGCGCCAGTGGTGTATTTCGCCACCACCCGTTTTCGCGGATTGGGAGTAAAATTCCATCGATTGCTGCTGGCCACGCATGTGGACGACCAACTACTAGAGGGTTCCGGGCGGCGCTCAATCCTTGACGTTTCCGGCAAGCAGGCACTGCGCTTGACCCCAGGCAAACACTCCTTGAGCTGGTGTTGGGTATCGATGAATGCCTTGGGTACCGGTGGCGCCAAGTGCGGCTTCGTTGCTCGCGATGTGGAATTCCGCGCAGGCCAGCGATATGTCGTGGACTTCACCACCCGCGACGACATCAATGGGCCCCCGGGGCGTCAGGTCTCGACCATTACTATCGAATCCGAGATTCGAAATCTGGACACCCATGAAGTGATCTATCCGGTGAGAGGTATTGCAGAGCTGGAGAAGGAATAACGATTGCGACGATCACCGTCACATACTGGGTTGGGCGGTGATCGAATGCTACGTGGCAAAGGAGAGCATCCGACGCTAACCTGCCCTCCACGAAGGGCAGCAATCGGCCAGAAGCAGACGTTCAGCGATTGGGGCTAAACGATGTCTGCGCCCCCATCAGGAGCTTGAGAAAGCTTTCAGCCTCTGAGCGGTTCTGGAACATTAAAGTGAAGGTGCCCAGAGTAAGCAAGCAGCAAGGGGGAGATTCGATTTCTTCGAAAACGATTTTCACAGACGTCCTCCAGTCAAACCTTAATTACGTAGTTACAGGACGTAGCGGTTTGACCTGCTTTCCATCCTGAAACACCCGATCCTTACCATCATGCTTCGCTTTATACATATTGCTGTCGGCGCATTTGAGCACTGCGGACATGTCCGATGTCGCTCGGAACTGCGCGACGCCCGCGCTGCAAGTGAACTGATGCGGAGGCAATACACTGCAACGGATGTTGCCCAGCAGGCGCAATGCGTACTCATGAGCAACCGCATCATCTTCGCCCAACAACAAGACACCGAATTCCTCACCTCCAATCCGCCCGACACTGTGGCTGCCAGGGGTGGATTTCAGGCACGCGGCCATGGCACACAAAATCTTGTCACCGACATCGTGACCGTACTGATCGTTTTTTAATTTAAATTCGTCAATGTCCAACATTATAAAGTAGCCGCTGCGGCCTTCTGCCAATGCATTTTGGAAGAACCCCATAAAGGCCCGTCGATTAAGTAAGGAGGTGAGAAAATCTGTCTCCGCCAATGTCCTGAATTCACTTTCGACCAACAACACTGAGCGCATGTTTCTTAGATAGGTAAAGCTGAGAGTAAACCCTATGGACATGGAAGCAACGCAAAAAATGACCAGATAAACTTCCAGTTCCCGGTAAAAGCCAACGTCCAAATTGGGCCACATCAGTATCCAGACCAGCAATGTAGAGAGAAGATAGTCCTGAACCGTGACGAATAAGATAGCACTGCTTACCACGATGATCACAGCTAGGGGCAGCGTAAAGACGCGCAGCTGCACATTGGTGTCAATCACATGCGCAAAGCCGAGTGACAAAATCAATATATACACGCCACCGAGCATTCTCCATATGCGAAAATCAGCAACTACGCGATGAACGTACCAAATAACCAACAACGATGCTGTAACCAACATATTTAACAGATTTAACGTTGTCGCAGGCTCAATCAGCAACACACAAAGCCAGGAAACAATTCCCGCCATTTCAATCTTGGTTACCGCTGGTGATAGCAGTGTTCGCATTCTTGGTCTGATTTTGAAAGTCGCCGGCATCCCTAAACTCCTTTTCCGAAACGGCCTGAATGTGATGTCAACGTCTGGGCAATACCTAATCAATGAATTAAGTGTGCTTTGGCATCCAAATTCCTGTTATCAATCGGAAAAACCGTACGCAAAAACTTCCATATTGCTTTCACCAAAGGAGGAGGCGTTACCGCGACGCAGATAAAGCGTTCAATGCAGATCGCTGGTGACTCTACCAATGGCTTTCACTACTTGCTTTGCGCCTGACTGGATAGCTGCCATCGCCATACCTGCCTGTTCGGACAGTTCCAATAAAACGTTGGCTTGGTCTCTGCTGCACTGGACATGCAACGCGGCTTCGCCGGCCAATTCTCGATTTTGCCTGACCACACCGTTAATCTCCTGGGTGGCCGCACTGGTACGGCCGGCGAGCTTGCGCACTTCATCCGCCACGACAGCGAATCCTCGTCCATGCACTCCAGCGCGTGCAGCTTCGATAGCGGCGTTAAGCGCCAAGAGATTTGTCTGGGTGGCAATGGCGCCGATCGTGTCGACGATTGAAGCGATCAACTGCGACTGCGATTCAAGCGCGGTCATGCTGTCGGTCACCAAGGCCATCTGTTGGGAAATATTCTGTGTGCCGAGCACGGAGTCGGCGACCAGTTCCATCCCTCGGTTAGCTTTCACATCGGTATCTAGCGACACGTCGTAAGCCATGGTCGCTGCTTGTTTGATTCCGTCGGCTTTTTCAACTTGCTCGGTCACTACGCTGGCGAATTTGGCAATTTTATAAACCCGACCGGAAGCGTCTCTGATGGGATTGTAAGTGGCCTCCAGCCAAACCACTTTTCCGCTTTTATCTACCCGGCGAAAGCGACCAGCGTTAAACACGCCCTTGTTCAGACTCCTCCAGAATTCGTCGTAATGCGCCGACGCCACGTCCTCCGCCAGGCAGAACAGACGGTGATGCTTGCCCTGTATCTCCGCAAGGCTGTAACCCATCGCTTGGACGAACGATTCGTTGGCGTAGACGACCTCACCCGCGAGACTGAACTGGATCATCGCCATCGAGCGGTTCAGTGCGCTGAACATTTCGATAATCTCCTGTTCGTCCCGCGCCAGCGCAGGTGCAACCATGCCGTAGCCTTGAAACGTCCGGTTCGCTGCAGCGATCCAGCCTATATTGAGTGTCACAGCACGGCCGTCGGAGGCACGATAGCGTTGCCGTTCGATGGCGCACAGGTTGGGTGCAAAATCATTCTGCGGTTGCGCGTTGATGTTACTCATTACCATTTTTGAAAGCTGTTCCAGCGAGTATCCCAGCGTTTGCGCAAACCGCTGGTTGGCCGAGATAATCCGGCCAGCTCCATCGACACGTACTGAAAGAAACATTGCTTCGACGTCGGCGACTGTCCCGAGCGCCAGGCACAATTGCTCTTGGCAGGTAAAAAGAGCATTCTTCAACTGGCGATTAAACACGCTGAACTCCGGCATAAAAATTACAACAAAAAGGACATTGCTTAGTGATTAAATCGCTCCCCAAAATAACAAGCGAACTCGCGCTAACGCTCACACACACAGCGAATACCGCCAGGCTCGTTTCCTACTTCGCTCTCATCAACTCCCAACTCCATGCTGACACGGGCAATTGCAAAGTAGATTGACATGGCCCGCCGCATCAATTCGAGAAAGGCCGGACTCAACCCCACCAAACGTTTGTCGCATTTGAAATAGCCCTGTAACTGGCCTTCTTTGATCATGCGCTGCATGTGTGTTTTGGACACGCCCAGACGCGTTGAAAGCTCCACGTAAGAGGATACGTTGTAGCCGGTCTCTAACGAGCCGGTGCGCAGGGCATCGGCATAGAGTGCGAGCATCGGCAGATGACCGCCGTCCCGATTGAGAATCCATTTCGCTTCAGGCAACAGCTTGTCGAGCAGGAAGTCCCCTTCAAGTATCTTGGCAAACCCTCGAAAAAATACGCGCAATAGATCAACATTCTTCCCCACAACCGATAACCCACTGTCGTATGGAGAGATCATCTGCGAAGGCAGCAAATAAGATTTGATTAGCTGCACGGTATTGCTTAGCGCTTTTTCCGTAGGTCGGAAACTACGTTGACGCCCGTCCTGCACATGTAACCGAACATCCAGATATCCGGCAATGGACAAAAATGAACAATAAGAATCCAGGCTATTTCGAGACATATAGCCACGTTCGTAGCAGAATGCCTTTACTCTGGATAAAGGAACTTTCTCGTCTTTGTAGCTGAAGCTCAATAAAGACAGGGCAACCATGAATCGGTCATATTTCAACAAATTTTTATAAAATGAAGGCTTTTCTCGATAGCTTTCCATGACCAAATCGAAATGCAGCAGAACAGCTTCATCTATATTGTCTCGGGTCATTTCCGAACTGGTCTCTTTCAAATACTCAAGCAGATCAGTCTTGTTCATCGAAGTTACACAACCTTTAGCCGGCAATATCAAACTGCTACCATTCGCAATACGCACAGTATATGCGTATTCGAACCGCTGGCAGGTTCACCCCAAAAATGTTTTATGACCTGACGCGCTTCGATCGCAGCTCACCCGAGCGTGTCTGATCGATGCCCACCGGCCTAAAGGTGAGCTGCGTGCATGAATCTCTTCGACCAATAGCAGCCATCACCGCGTCACTATAATTCCCGCCCTTGCATCATGATGCTCGCCACGATCCATCAGGTTGGTAGAGCGGTTGGGTGAGAGGCGGATTTGCTCAATCTGAATTTGAATCTGAGCCAAGCCGATATTCAGGTTTGGGGTTCAGCGGACGTAGTTCAACGTCCGCTAATGGCCGATTTCTGCCGTTCGTGCAGGCCAGCAATCGCAAACCCGATGCCTAGAGCTAACCCCCCGGTATCTGATACACAACCGAATCATATTTTTCCGCCGTCCGCCTTTCGATGACGACTCCCCCCAGAGCTTCAGCAATACGTCGACTCGCACGGTTCTGCGTCGCAACAGGGTAAATGAAGTGCTTTGCCACCACCCACTGGCTAGCCCACTGAACAACCGCCTGCACCGCTTCACCACCAAACCCCAGCCCGTGTTTATCTTCACGGATCCAGATCCCCAACTCCGGCGTTTCACTGCCGGTATGGTGCAGCCCGACCAAGCCGATAAAACGAGCACCTACCCGCTCCCTGACCGTAAACACAATGTCGCTGCGATCCGCTATCGCAGGCAGCCACCGCCCCCAGACTTGCGCGTACTCTTCCAGCGAGGCAGGCGGTTCCCAGGACATGTAGCGAGTCAAAGACGGTGTGATACAAGCGAAAGACTCAACAGCGTCCTGCTCGCAGAAGGGCTCGATGCTCAGGCGTTGCGAGAGAATGCGGATTGGGTGGGTGTCCACTGGCATGGCCATTTCCTTCCTGGGTCCGTTACTCCATGTATGCCGTGAACATATCATGCGGGTCGCTTCATCAGTATCAGGCTCTCTATACTGAGCCCCAAAGATGGTAGTTGGAGCACCCAATATGCCCGTCGCACCCAATCAAAATTCCCCGATCATTTTGGTCCCGGTTCAACAAAGCGACTTGGATAATCTGGTAGCCATTCGAATCGAGGCCATGCGCGAAAGCCTGGAGCGTGTTGGGCGATTTGATCCAGCCCGGGCGCGGGAGCGGTTTGTTGGCGGCTTTGAAGCTCGCGACACACGCTATATCGAGGCATCTGGAGAGCGGGTGGGTTTCGTAGTGGTCAAACATCACCCCAATGAACTCTTGCTCGACCATTTGTATGTAAGGCCGAGCGCACAAGGGTCAGGGGTGGGGTCTGCTGTTCTTACGCAGATTTTCAAAGAGGCGGATGCGGCTGCGCTGCCTATTAAAGTGGGGGCTCTCAAAGAAAGCGCTTCGAATCGCTTTTATACCCGCCATGGCTTTCAGTTCATCGAAAGCAGTGAATTCGACAATTATTATGTTCGTCAGCCTGTTCCGGCGATTAGCGCTCATTCCGGAACCATGGGCTGACGTGCACTAGCCCTTCAGTTCACTAGCCCGATTGCTCGCCGCGTCGTCATACGCCACATACAACGACTCTGCAATTTGGCTTTTGATCGCCTTGGTGGCCTCCAACCCCAGCACAAAACCCTCGGCTTTACCGCCGGCTCGGTTGAGTTCTTCATGGGTGGAGGCGCCAGTAATAGCGTCAAGCAGCTTGGCGGCGTGGGGGCCGACGCCTTTGGGGAGGGAGATCTGGTCGATGGACATTATCGCTACCTTGAAAAATGGAGTTCGGGAGCGAGTGAAACCACTGCCGGGGCTGGCATGGTAGACCTGTTTGCCTTGAAAGGGGTCGCTTTACGCATAGCGGCGCTATTCTTTGCGGCTACGCAGTCATATGGGGCCATTGGTAAATCTGGAGGGGTTAATGGAGTATTGCGTTGAGGGCTACTGCCTTCGGCTATTGTCCTGCGACGATTTCGAGAGAGTCAGCCGTTACGAACGGGTCAACCGCAGGCATCTGCAACCTTGGGAGCCGCTCAGGGATGAGGAATATTTCACCATTGGCAACGCCAAGGCCAGGGTGGAGCAGCAGGTCAACAATATGCAAGCTGGCAACGCGCTATGTTTCCTCTTGCTTGAATCCGAAAGCGGAGAAGTTCTAGCGCGGTGTAACTACACGAACATTGTGAGGGGCGTTTTTCAGGCCTGTCATCTTGGCTTCTCGCTGGCGGAATCTGCCCAGGGTCGCGGCCTGATGAAAAGAACGCTTCAGGTCACTAATCAACACTGCTTTGAGCAGTTGGGTCTTCATCGGATCATGGCCAATCATTTGCCTCGCAATGTGCGAAGTGAACGCCTTCTGGAGTCGCTGGGGTTTGAGAAGGAAGGACATGCGCGAGCCTATCTGAAAATTGCTGGCGTTTGGGAGGACCATACGTTGAGGTCGTTGATTAACCCTGAACAATAAGCGCACCACCCACTCCACTCAGGAATAAGCTGATGTCTACCGAGCCCCTCTGCCTGGTTTTCGTACCCTCCCTGGCAGCCTTGCTGACAGCCGCCGAATCGAAAAAAGGCGCCCCTCTCAGCGAAGTCGAAGTGTGCGATATCCGCGACCAAGCTACTTGCATTGCGGTAACCTTCTCAACTGCGCTGGCGATGGAACAAGAGCGGGGTTACCCGGATATCGTTGCCGAGGATTGCTGGAATGAGTGGCAACGGTTGCGTCCGTCGCTTCAATAGCGCCCGCTCTGATCAGCATAGGTATCTACTCGACTCTGTAGCGTTCAACGGTCACCACGATGCGAAGCGAGCCGCTCTTGATCTTGCTCTTGATCTGCTTTTGATCTCAGGCGCCCCGTTAAACCACGCTGGCCGAACGCAGGCTTGAATTCGTGGGTAACCCGGCAGGACGCCGGGTTAGCCGCCCCGCGCCATGGATGGCGCGTGGCGGCGGCCCACGGATTCAAGACTGTGTTCGGGCACACCGAGCCTAGGCGAGGTGCCGAGTGGTGGGGCAAGAGCGTTTTGCTTACTTTTGCGCTTTTCAAAAGTGAGCCGCCGTCAGGGCGGAACCCTAGGTGGCCGTTACCGCTGAAATGGATATGTACTAGGTCCAACTGTGTTTACTGCAAGGTCGCCTTCGCGAGCAAGCCCGCTCCCACAGTTGGATTGTGGGGTGTCAGGTAGAAAAGTGGCGGCTGGCAGGCCGCCATCGCAGGCAAGCCAGCTCCCACAGTTGGATTGTGAGGTGTCAGGTAGATTGGCGTCGGCTGGTAGGCCGTCATCGCAGGCAAGCCAGCTCCCACAGTTGGATTTCGGAGCGTCAGATGGATATGCGCCGACTGTCAGGCCGTCACGGGAGCAAGCTCCCTCGCCACAGATTTAGCGTCGTGCCGAAGTTGTGTAGATAGCTATGCTCTGATCAGCGCCCCAACCCACTCCCAGGACTCCTTTATGCCGCCTGCCTCACGCGACCACGCCCGTATCGAACGCCATCTCATCGCAGCCCTGACCGACGCCTGCGAGATCGCAAAAGCTGAAATCCCGGGCTTCGAATGGCTGACGCACACCGTCGACTACCGCGCCTTCCCCCAAAGCCTGCGGGTGATCTGGGTGTTCGACAGTGTCGCGAGCAAGGCTCACGCCCTCGCGACCGGCGCGGACGCCCGTATGCGCGAGCTGACTACCGCCGCGCTGGATGACGCTGACGTGCACGTCCCGAACATCGCCCGCTGCGTCAGTTTCGACTCTGAAGAGGAATGCCACCTTCGGCATGGCGGCGATTGGCGTCGGCGGCTGGCTACTCTCTCGGCTCACTGAGCAAGGCGAGACCTTGCTACCCCACCTTGCACGTCAACCAAGCCCCCCAGAAAAGGCTGCTGAAGAAACGGGTCGCGTCGCCAAAGCCAGCGTCGTGCAACAGCTTCTGAACCGCAGCCTCGGAATGTGGAGGGTCGGCGCCTTGAAGAATTTTGCCGAGCTTGGCCTTCACTTCGTCCGAGCTCGCGCCATGCTGACGCCAGCGTTGGCCCCATGCCGCCAGCAGCAACGGCTGGCTGGCATACGCATAGTGATTGCCCGCGACAATCAGCGGTGCCCCCGGTTTCAAGTGCGCCCGAATCGATCTCAGCATCCGATCCTTGGCGTCATCCCCCTCCAGATGGTGGAGCACACCGATCAAGGTGGCGGCGTCGTATGATGCGTCTGCTGCCAGGTCTTCAAGCGTCCCGAGATGCAGGGTGGTTCTATCAAGCAAGTGGTTGGCTTCCAACTGCTGCCTTGCCGCGTCGAGCATCGGCTGGGAGGGATCAACCGCCATGAAGCGCCATTCCGGTTCAAGGCTGGCCATGGCGATGATCTCCTGCGCCGTACCGCCGGCGCCGACCACAAGTACCTTGGCCGAAGGGGCATCACCAAGGCTTGCCGCGAGCATGCAGGCTGCCAGGTCCTGGCACGCGTCATAGCCCGCCAACGCGATACGGCTTTGTCGTGCGTACTCGTTGGCTCTTGAGGTATCGAATTTGTCAGCAGGATTGGATGAGGATGAGTTCAAGGCGGTTCTCCGTGGCCTTGACGCAAATTACGTTAACCGTGGCAGTAAGAAAAATGCATTAATTTTATGTGCTGCATTCCCGTGGGGAATGCGGGAGCGTACGAGTGGAGAGGTTGCAGGATCGTACAAGCCTGCTGACCGCTTGCTTGGATAGTCTGGCCTTCTCATCGACAGGAAGATCCCGCATGACTCAAGCACAGCCTGTAAACCTTGCTCAAAAAGCCTCGCTCATCGACCAGCAATGGAGCCCAAGAGTGGTCGCCGAAATGAACGACTACCAGTTCAAGGTCGTGCGTATCGAGGGTGAATTCATTTGGCATTCGCACCCCGAAACCGATGAAGCGTTCCTGGTGCTTGAAGGCACGTTGCGTATCGACCTGCCGGATGGCCCGGTGTATGTGAAGCCGGGTGAGTTGTATGTGGTGCCGCGTGGCATTGAGCACAGGACGGCGGCCGAGGGCGAAGCCAAGCTGATGATGATCGAGCCAAGGGACATTCTGAATACCGGGCATGAAGGCGGTGAGCGTACCGCGTTGAATGACCAGTGGATTTGAGTAGGCCGCTGGCCCCTGTAGGAGCGAGCTTGCTCGCGAAAAACGTCAACGATAACGCGTGCTGCCTGAATGAACGCGGCGCCTGTGAATTTTTCGCGAGCAAGCTCGCTCCTACAGGGGGCAAGAGGGCAAGCCCTATCGCCTCTGAATCTGCACCGTGGCAAACGTCGGCTCATCACGCGCCTGCTCCAGTGCATTCCTGGGCTGTTGCGGGGCCCGGGATTGCCCCTCTGGCCGTAACGCAGGCGGCGGATGCAGGCGCATGTCCGAGCGCTCATCGCTGGGCGCGACGCCGAAGAAATCCCGATAGCACTTGGAAAAATGCGGCGTGGACACAAAGCCGCAAATCACCGCCAATTCGACAATAGAAATGGGCGTCTGCATCAGCAACTGGCGGGCACGGGTCAGGCGCAGTTTGAGGTAATAGCGCGATGGCGTGCAGTACAGGTGCTTCTGGAACATGCGCTCCAACTGGCGTCGGGACACGTGCACGTAGGCGGCCAGTTCGTCGAGGTCGATGGGTTCTTCCAGGTTGGCTTCCATCAGGGCCACCACTTCTTGCAGCTTGGGCTGTTGCGTGCCGAGCAGGTGTTTGAGCGGCACGCGTTGGTGGTCGCGCTCGTTGCGAATGCGCTCGTACACGAACATCTGGGAAATCGCCGCCGACAGCGTGTGCCCGTGATCGCGGCCGATCAGGTGCAGCATCATGTCCAGCGGCGCAGTGCCGCCAGAGCTGGTAAAGCGGTTGCCATCGAGCGTGAATACGCTGGAGCTGACTTTGACGCGGGTAAACGCCTCCTGCATCGACGCCATCAGCTCCCAATGCACGCTGCACTGGAAGCCATCGAGCAACCCCGCCTGGGCCAGTGCCCAACTGCCGGTGCACACCGCGCCGAGACGTTTACAGTACAGGCGCGCCTGGCTGCGCAACCAGGCGATGAGCGCAGGGCTGATAGCCTGTTGAATGCCCACGCCGCCGCACACGATCACCGCATCGAAGCCGCGCTGGTCCTGCGCGCACGCGTCCGGGGTCACCGACACGCCATCGCTGGCCCACACCGGCTGGCCGTCCAGGCTGAGTGTTTGCCAACGGTAGAGTTCTTCGCCCGCCAATTGATTGGCCATGCGCAGCGGCTCGACCGCACACGACAGCGATATCAGGGTGAACTGGTCCAACAGCAAAAAGCCGATGGTCTGGCAAACAGGTGCCTCGGTTTCCATCACCGCTACCCCACAGGCGTGATCAGGAATGTTCCAGCGCCACCGGCTTGGGTGCCCGGTTGTGCTGACGCGCCGTGACCAGGCCGATAAAGGAAATCACCAACGCTAGGCCAATGGTCGAGGACACTTCGGTGCGGTGCTCGGGCGTCACCATCATCACCCCCAGGGCCAGGCAGATGAACACGATCACCAGGTAAGTCAGCCAGGGAAACAGCCACATGCGAAAGGTCAGCTCAACCTTTTGCCGCACCAGCAACCGACGCATGCGCAGTTGCGAGATAGCGATCACCAGGTACACCAACAACGCAATCGCCCCGGAGCTGGCGAGCAGGAACTGGAACAACCCGGCAGGCATGAAATAGCTCAACAACGTAACGCCCGCGCCGATGATGGTGCTGGCGATCACCGCCGCCCGGGGCACGCCCGCCTTCGAGGTGATTTTAAGCGCCGCTGGCGCATCGCCGCGCTTGCCGAGGGAGAACAACATGCGCGAGGAAATGTAGATTGAAGAGTTCATGCAACTGGCCACCGCAATCAACACCACCACATCGACCATGAACTTGGCGTTGGGGATGTTCATAATTTCCAGTGCGCGCTGATAGGAACCCACAGAGGCCAACAGTGGGTCGTTCCAGGGCACCACGGAAATCACGACGGAGATCGACAGCAGGTAGAACACGCCAATGCGCCAGATCACCGAGCGGGTGGCCTTGGCGATGTTCTGCGCGGGGTTGCTTGATTCCGCTGCGGCGATGGTCACCGCCTCAGTGCCGATGAAGCTGAACATGATGGTGATAAACGCGCCCACCACCGCCGACAGGCCGTTGGGGGCAAAGCCGCCGTGTTCCTCCATCAAGCGGCTCAAGCCGCTGGCTTCACGATCCGGGATCCAGCCCATGAGTACGCTGAAGCCCAGGCCGATAAAACCGACGATGGCAATCACCTTGGCCATGGCGAACCAGAATTCGAATTCGCCGTACTTGGCCACGCTGAACAGATTGGTGATCACCAGCAAAACGATTGAGATCAACGCAAACAGCCACGCATCCACCTGAGGAAACCACTGGTTGAGCACATGCCCGGCAGCCAATGCCTCGATGGGAATGACCAGCACCCAGAACCACCAATACAACCAGCCAATGGTGAACCCCGCCCAAGGGCCGATGGCCTGGTCGGCGTAGGTGGAAAACGACCCAGTGTCCGGGCGCGCCACCGCCATTTCCCCCAGCATGCGCATGACCAGTACCACCAGCAGGCCGGAGAACAGATAGGCCAACAACACTGCAGGCCCGGCGGCGGCAATCGCATGACCGGAGCCGACAAACAACCCCGCGCCGATAATGCCAGCGATGGACAACATGGTCACATGGCGCGGCTTGAAGCCCTGCGCCAGCTGACCGTTGGAATTGTTGCAGTTGAGGCTAGTCATTGTTTTTGTTGTTCTCGGGCGGCCAATGACCTTCACCTTAAGTGCCCGAGGCCAGGCACAAGTAGCCTGGTTACGCCACCATCGTGTCTGATATCGACATGGGGAATGGTGGCACTCTGAGGTAACGCGCGGCGCGCCCTACTCTTGCGCGCTGCGTATCAACGACCCGAACAGCTCGCCACGCGGCATCTTGCTCAGCTCGATATCGGCATTTTCAAACCACTCCCGCCCGGCTTCCGGGTGCGGCCCGCTCAGCACCACCACGCCACGTTCGTAGGTGTATCGCGCCGCCGCCACGTCGCCATTGTGGTAGGTGGCGATGATCTTGTAGGGCGCCGCGGCGTTGGCTTTGGGAAAGTACGGGCCGTCCTGATAGAACACAGAGTCAGGCTGCCCGTCCCACGTCACCTGCACGGCGGCGTCGTCAATGCCGGCCACTTCAAAACCGGGGCGGCCGGCTTCGGTGTCCAGCGCCTGGGGGATCAGGCCGAGGTTGTTGTCGTCGGCCAGGTAGGCGCCCATGCACAGGCCCAGGTAGCGGCCGCCCTTGGCGACGTAGCCGCGGATGGCCTCGGCACGCGCCTCGCCCAGGCTGTCGAGCGCGGCCGGGATGTCCTGGCCGCCACCGGGCTGCACGTAGAGGTCATAGCGCGCCAGGTTTTGTGGAGTGATGTCGATGGGTTCGTCGGCGCCGACGAAGTCGATCTGGTAGTTGGGGTTGAGACGCTGCAGGGCGGTTTTCACGTTTTCCGAGCAATCCCGGCAACCTGCCGGGCCTCGGTAGATGGCGACATGGGTGATGGGGCCTGCGCCGTGTACGGGTAAAGGGTGCAGCGTCGCAACGGCGAGAAACGTGGCAGCGAGGGCGGGCAGTTTCATGGGGGCAGGCTCAACGGTCAGTTGAATGGGTTTGATCCAGTGGTCGCAGCGCCAAGCCTATAACGATGAGCCTTTTGAATTCGTGAAGAGTTGTAAATCCACGTGGGCCATTCATCCACTTCCCAGCATCTGCCATAACGACGCGCCTACTCCGGTAATGCTCTCACCGGCGATCAGCCCCGCCGCTGCCGTGATCGCAAAGCGCTGCGTCACGCTCGGCCAGCGACAGCTCACCGCCCAGGTCATGATCGCGCCAAGGGCCATCATCAGCGACACCGACGCTGGCAAAACAAACGCCAGTCCCAAGGCTGCCGCACTCGGCAGGTAGCGGGCGCGATGGGTGGGTAATGTGCTGTCGAGTATGCCCAGCAGCACGCCGAACAAGCTTGCAATGCCGATGGCCCAGCGGATGCTTGGGGACAGTGAATCCAAACCGTGGGTCAGGGTTTGGGCCACGGCTTTCCAGGTGGCGACGGCCGGGGCTGGCCATTGTTCGGTGAGCAGCATGGTTTGAGGGTCGGGAATCAACGCCAGGTAGGCGAATACACCGACAATACTGCCGACGAAAATCCCCAGGATTTGCGCGATGACCTGCTTATGAGGCGTGGCGCCAATCGCCTTGCCCACCTTGAAGTCGTTCATCAAATCCGTGCATTGCCCCGCCGAACCGCCGGCCGTGTTGGCGCTCATCAGGTTGATCGGCACCTGGCCCGGCGCAACGATGCCGAAACTCAGTTGGGACAGTTGCCCGATGGCGCCAATCGGTGGAATACCGGTGGCGCCCACCACCCGCGCCGCCACGGCGGCCAGGCAGATCGCCAGGGGAATGGTCAGCAGCGCCATCCCGAGGTTGATACCGAACAACAGCGCTTGCAGGCTCACCACCAACGCAATCGCCAGGGCGAACCCCACGGCAGGCCCGGGCTTGGGAACCGTCCAAGGCGTGCCGCCAGCCGCTCGGGTTGAGCGATGCAAAGCCCACAAACGAATTGCCAGGGACGCCAGGGTGGAACACACCATCAGGCTCACCCCCGGCCACAGCAGCCATTCCACCAGCGCGGCAAATTGCGGGCCGCTGCTGCCGGCGGGCAGGCTCACCAGGCCGCTGGTCAACAGCCACGGCCCCAGGCCGCCCCAGGCCAGCAAGGCGCCGAGTAACAGGGTCAGGCCTACGCGAATGCCGATGATGCCGCCGAACCCCAGCAACAGCAGCGAAGGGTCTGCGGTGAAGGTCAGGCGCTCCAATTGGGCGTTCGGCGACCAGCGCGGGAAGGCCCACATGAAGGTATCCACCCACTTGACCAAGCCGGACAACAGCGCCGCGCCGAGCAGCACTTTCAAGCGCGTCGCCGCTTCACGGCCATGGTTGTAGATGTGCAGCAGGGTTTCCAGGGTGGCCATGCCTTCGGGAAACTTCAGCGCCTTGTCATTGAGCAATGAAGGCCGCAGGTACCAGGCGATCCAGATCCCCAGAAAACTCACCGAAAACACCCAGGCGATCATTGGCAGCGCCGCCAGCTGGTTGCCCGTGAGCAAGGTATAGGCCGGGATGGGCGCGACCAGCCCGCCGGAAATGATCGACGCCGCGGCCGAGGCCACGGTCTGGTTGATATTGCTTTCGTGGAGGGTCCACGGCAGGTGTTCAGCGGAGCGCCGGGCCAGGCCTTGCCAGATGCCATAGCCGATCAGCAAGGCGATGATCGACATATTGAACGACCAGCCGATCTTCAAGCCCGCGTACACGTTGGAAGGGGTGAGCAGGATACCCAGCACGATCCCGGTGATGACCGCCCGCAGGCTTAGTTCGCGCTCTACGGGGACGCTTGAGGAGGTGGAGTGCATGCAGATTCCTTTCGGGAAAAGCCAGTGCCACCTTTTAAGTGAGCACCGGGAGACTCGAAGGTTCACCTGGCGAAGCGGGTTGTAAAACCGGGAAAGAGGGAACCCTGCTAGCCTTCTGTAGGAGCGAGCTTGCTCGCGAAAAACGTCAACGATAACGCGTGCTTCCTGGATGAACGCGGCGCCTTTGGGTTTTTCGCGAGCAAGCTCGCTCCTACAGGAGGTGGTGTGTCGGTGGGCCCGCTATTTGGCGAACGCGTATTCCCCGCCCCGCTCCACCGCCTTGCGATAAGCCGGGCGTGCCTGGAGTTTTTGTACCCAGGCCGCCAGGTTTGGATAGGCCTGTAATTTGCCCTGGGCCTGGGCGATTTCACCAATAAAGCTCATCTGGATATCCGCCCCGCTGAGTGCGTCCCCCACCAGATAAGGCGTGTGCCCCAGCACGTCATTCAGGTAGCCGAGGTAGTTGGCCAGCTCCGATTCAATCCGCGGATGCAGCGGTGCGCCCGCTTCACCCAGGCGCCCCACGTAGAGGTTGAGCATCAATGGCAGCATGGCCGAGCCTTCAGCAAAATGCAGCCATTGCACATAGCTGTCGTAGGCGTCGGTGGCCGGGTCGGGTTGCAGTTGGCCGTTGCCGTGGCGACGGATGAGGTAGTCGATGATTGCAGCAGATTCGATCAGCACGCGGGAACCGTCTTCGATCACCGGGGACTTACCCAGCGGGTGGATGGCCTTGAGTTCAGGCGGCGCCAGGTTGGTCTTGGCGTCGCGCTGGTAGCGCTTGATGTCGTAGGGCAGGCCCAGTTCTTCAAGCGCCCATAGGATACGTTGCGAGCGGGAATTGTTGAGGTGGTGAACAGTGATCATCGAGGCAACACCTTGGGGGATTTAAGAGAAGACTACAGCGTAGCGGTGAAGTGCCGCGAATGTCGCTCAGGCGAGCAACTGATCGATCCACTTCACCTGTTGCGCGATCTCCTGCACTTTCTGCTCGGGCACCACCTGCCGCGCTTGTTCGAGGCTGGCCAATGTCTTGCGTTTCTCGCGCACTATACGTTGCCACTTCGCAAGGAATTCCGGGCTACGCGTCTGCATTTGCAACGGACCGAAGTACAGCTGCTCAGCGGTATAGGTCATCGCCTCGTTGCGTTCGGCGACGATGATTTCGTAGTAGAAGCGGTTTTCCCGCAGCAACTCTTCATGGAGGATCTGGTAGCCGTTCTCCATCAACCATCGTCGCAGCGGCTGCTCACCGCCGTTGGGTTGCAGGATCAAGCGTTCCCGCCCGTTCAACCGCACCTTGCCGCTGTCGAGAATGTCGCGGATGGTCTCGCCACCCATGCCGCACAGGCTGATGGCGGTGATGTCGTCGGCCGACTCGATGGCTGCCAAACCATCGGCCAGGCGCACCGTGATGTGCTGCGCCAAGCCGTTGTCGGCCACGGTACGGTTGGCCGCCTGAAACGGTGTAGCGGCCACTTCCCCCGCCACGGCTGCCGCAATAGCGCCACGGCGCATCAACGCCACAGGCAAGTAGGCGTGGTCCGAGCCGATATCGGCCAGGCGGGCACCGGCCGGCACATGTGCGGCCACGCGCTCCAGGCGCTGGGACAAGGTGTGTTCGTTCAACGGTGGTTCCTTAGGATTGCCCGGAAAATCGATCCCGGCTGTTGGTCAAGTGCAGCACCATGGCCGCCCGTGCGGCGTCCGGGTCCTGGCGCTTGATAGCGTTGTAGATGGCCTCGTGTTCCAGGTTCGCCAACTGCCCCAGTTGAGCAAAGTCCGCGCCGCCGCGCTCGACGGCATTCACCTGGGTACGCGGAATCATCGCCGTGCCCAGGTGCTGCATGATGTCGGTGAAAAACGTATTGCCGGTGGCCTCGGCGATCAGTTGGTGAAAGCGCTTGTCCTCCTCCACGCAGCTGTCGTTGTTGGCCAGGGAGGCTTGGTAGTCGTCCAGCGCCTGGCGCATGTGGGCCAGTTGCACTTCGCTCCTGCGCAGCGCGGCCAAGGCCACCGCTTGCACTTCCAGGCCCAGGCGCAGTTCGAGCATGTTGCGCACGCTGGCGACTGTGTCCACGTGCAAGCGCAAGCCTGGCTGGGTGTGCTGCGCCAGCACAAAGGTGCCGATGCCGTGACGCGTCTCCACCAGCCCCGACGCCTGCAGCTTGGACAAGGCTTCACGCACCACGGTACGGCTCACCCCATGCTCAAGCACGATGGTGGATTCGGACGGCAGTTTTTCACCCGGCTTGAGTTGCCCCAGCTGGATGCGCTGGGTCAGCGCCTCGACCACACGCTGGGCCAGGTTGGCGGAACGTTTACGCACAGGCGGTGTGCTTTTAATCGGCATCGAGACGGGTCCACGGGGTTGGGCTGGGGGGAGCTTATCACCCTGAGCGCACGGGGCGACGGGTGGCGGCGAAAAACACCTAACTTGTATGACAACATACTCATCCCACCTCACCCTACCATGTCTTCGCTTTGAGAGAAGCGCATACGCCTAGCCGTCAACAACGGGGGTAAACCCAATGAAATCTGGCAAATAACCAAAATAGCCAACCTCAGCACCGGCTTATAAGAACAAAATCACCCCTCACAGGATTGCGGCTTTCAAAAAACAACTTGTATGATGTCTGGCAACAAAACACCAAACCCGCATAAAAATAATCAGGGGGAGTTTTCATTCGTGAAGCATTCAAGCCCAGCGTCAGCCGCACCCGAAAATGATTCAGCGCTCACCCGCGCCGTGAGCAAAGTGAAGGGCCATGTGCTCCCACTGTTCGTGGTCATGTTCATCCTCAACTACATCGACCGGGTCAATATCGGCTTCGTGCGCACGCACATGGAGCATGACCTGGGCATCGGCGCAGCCGCCTACGGCTTCGGCGCCGGGCTGTTCTTCATTGGCTATGCGCTGTTCGAAGTGCCGTCCAACATGCTGCTGCAAAAAGTCGGCGCGCGTATCTGGCTGACCCGCATCATGTTCACCTGGGGCATCGTTGCCACGCTGATGGCGTTTATCCAGAACGAAACCCACTTCTACATCCTGCGTTTCCTGCTGGGCGTGGCAGAGGCAGGGTTCTTCCCCGGCGTGATCTATTACTTCACCCGCTGGTTGCCCGGCGTGGAGCGTGGCAAGGCCATCGCGATCTTCCTCAGTGGCTCGGCGGTGGCGTCATTGATCTCCGGGCCGTTGTCGGGCGCGTTGTTGCAGATCGAAGGCTTTGGTTTACATGGCTGGCAATGGATGTTCGGCATTGAGGGCCTGGCTTCCGTGGCTCTGGGTTTCTTCGTATGGTTCTGGCTCGATTCCAAGCCCCACGACGCCAAATGGTTGAGCCGCGAAGAACAGGATGCGCTGGTGGGCGCCATCGATCAGGAACAACGTGATCGCGAAGCCCTGACTACGGTAAAACCCACTATCGGCAAGCTGCTCAAGGATCGCCAGATCCTGCTGTTCTGCGCTCTGTACTTCTGCATCCAATTGACGATCTACGCCGCCACTTTCTGGCTGCCCAGCATCATCAAAAAGATGGGCGACCTGAGTGATGTACAGGTGGGGTTCTTCAACTCGATCCCGTGGCTGATCTCGATCATTGCCATGTACGCCTTCGCCTCGTTGTCGGGCAAGTTCAAGTTCCAGCAGGCCTGGGTCGCGGCGGCGCTGTTGATCGCCGCGGTGGGGATGTTCATGTCCACCACGGGCGGGCCGATCTTCGCCTTCGTTGCGATTTGCTTTGCGGCCATCGGTTTCAAATCCGCGTCTTCGCTGTTCTGGCCGATCCCCCAGGGCTACCTGGATGTACGCATCGCCGCCGCCGTGATCGCGCTGATCAACTCCATCGGCAACCTGGGCGGCTTTGTCGCGCCGACCACCTTTGGCTTTCTGGAACAAACCACCGGGTCAATCCAGGGCGGGCTGTATGGCCTGGCCGGCACCTCGGTGCTCGCGGCCATCCTGGTGTTCTTTGCCAAGACCTCACCCTCTGCCGTAACGGCCGTGGCCAGCAGCGCCGCCATCAGCAAACCTCTTTGAACTCAGCCAGGAACGCGCCATGAATACCCCTGTAGTCACCCACTTCCAAGTCATTCCCGTCGCCGGCCACGACAGCATGCTGCTCAACCTCAGCGGCGCCCATGGCCCTTTCTTCACGCGCAATATCGTCATCCTCAAGGACAGCAGCGGCAACACCGGCGTGGGCGAAGTGCCCGGCGGCGAGCGCATTCGCCAAACCCTGGAAGATGCTCGCAGCCTGGTGATCGGTCAGCCGATTGGCCAATACCAGCGCGTGCTCAACCAGATGCGCAGCACCTTTGCCTCGCGGGACGCTGGCGGTCGCGGCCTGCAAACCTTCGACCTGCGCATCACCATCCACGCCGTCACCGCCATGGAGGCCGCCCTGCTCGACTTGCTGGGCCAATTTCTTGAGGTGCCGGTGGCGGCCCTGCTCGGTGAAGGACAACAGCGCGATGCGGTAAAAATGCTCGGCTACCTCTTCTATGTGGGAGATCGTAACGCCACCGACCTGGCCTACCGCAACGAGGCCGACGCCGATGACGACTGGTTCCGCCTGCGCCATGAAACAGCCCTGAGCGCCGACGCGGTGGTGCGCCTGGCCGAAGCGGCCAAGGCCAAATACGGTTTCAACGACTTTAAGCTCAAGGGCGGCGTATTGAGTGGCGACGCAGAAATCGAAGCCGTCACCGCGCTGGCCGAGCGCTTTCCTGATGCGCGCATCACCCTTGACCCCAACGGCGCATGGTCGCTGAAGGAAGCCATCCGCCTGTGCCGCGACCAGCATCATGTGCTGGCCTACGCCGAAGACCCCTGCGGCGCAGAAAACGGCTACTCGGGCCGCGAAGTCATGGCCGAATTCCGCCGCGCCACGGGCCTTAAAACCGCCACCAATATGATCGCCACCGACTGGCGCGAAATGGGCCACGCCATCCAGTTGCAATCGGTGGACATTCCCCTCGCCGACCCGCACTTCTGGACGATGCAAGGCTCGGTGCGCGTCGCGCAAATGTGCAACGACTGGGGCCTGACCTGGGGCTCGCATTCCAACAACCACTTCGATATCTCCCTGGCGATGTTTACCCAGGTGGCGGCGGCCGCGCCCGGCGAGATCACCGCCATCGACACCCACTGGATCTGGCAGGACGGCCAGCGCCTGACCCGGGAGCCGTTGAAGATCGAAGGGGGCTACGTAAAGGTGCCGGCCAAGCCGGGCCTAGGTGTGGACATCGATATGGACGCGGTGGCCAAGGCTCATGAACTGTACAAAGGCATGGGCCTTGGAGCGCGGGATGACAGTGTGGCGATGCAATTCTTGATTCCGGGTTGGGGCTTTGATAACAAGCGGCCTTGTTTGGTGCGGTAAATCGGCTTTAGGAATGCTCAGCGCCATTTGAGCGTGACGCAAAAAATCCGATGCCCAAACAGGCATCGGATTTTAGTCAGATCAGAAGCTTAGCGGTTTGACCTCTGGCACGTCTGCCAGAGGTCTCTTTGCGCTACTGCCGATTGGCGACCGCCAGATCCGCCGCATCCTCTTCCAGGCCAGAGAGAGCAGTGCCATTGATCAGCGGCCCATAACGGCGGCTGAATTCCCAGTTGTAGGGCACGTGGTCTTTGTTGATGCCGTTGTCCCAATTCACCGACCAGGTCATCAGGCCCTTGATCGACAATCTTTTGTCGTGCAAACGCTTGAAGGTATTGGTCACGGCTGTTGGGTTGATCACATAACCGGTGGCAGCCGCGTCGACGTTCGCCGGCAGGCCAATGACGAACTTGTCTGCCGGGATTTTGGTAAACCCGCGCGTTCCGCTCACCAGGCTTTCGGTCAGGTAAAACAGGAAGTCCTCTTTCATCGCGTCGTTGTTCTGGGCAATCCAGGCGCCGTTGCCCTTGTTGACCTCCTGCACCCAGATGCCGTCGCCACCCTGGTTGTAATACTGCGGGGCAATGAAGTCGTAATAGCCTTCCAGCGCCTGGATGTAACCGACGTATTTGCCGGCAGTGGTGAGGTACGGAAACTCCGGCGCCATGCTGATGATGAAGTGTTTGCCTTGACCTGCGTAGTGGTCCTTGACCAGTTTCAAGGCGGCGTGCAGGACAGTCTTGTTGTCGGCGAAATCAATCGCGCTCTGTTCAAGATCGATATCCAGGCCATCAAAGCCATAGGTTTCCACCAGGCGGATAATCTCGTTGGCCAGTGGCTGTTCGTTGCCTTTATGCAGTTCGATGTGTGCATCGGCGCCGCCAAGGGAAATCAGTACCGCCCTGCCCTGGCTGTTCAGCACGCCTACCTGGCGACGAAACTCGGCGTCGGACAGGTTGTACGGCTTGAAGGTTGGGATACCGTTGCCCTTCATGAAGGCCACGGCCACCACGTTGTAATCCTTGGGTACATCCGCCAGGCTGATATTGGCGAATTGGCCACGCTGGTAGCCATCGCTCGGGCCGGCAGGCCAGTTGTGCCAGAAGCCCATGCGGATCTTTTTGCCGGCAATGCTCGGCATCAGCGAAGCGGCATCGTTGAGCGGCGATTGCAGTGAGGTAAAGTCAATCTTTGACATGTTCTAATCCTTCAGAACGCGTGGGTTTAACGGTGCGGGCTTATTTGAAGTCCACATCGAAGGCTTGATAGAAGGCGTTGCCGGTGTTGGCGACGATCCACATCAACACAATCACATGCTGGCCCTTTTTGTTGGCCGGCAGTTTCACTTCATGATTGACCTTGGCCTTCAGCTCGCCTGCATGGCTGTAGTAAGGCACCTGGGCATAGAAGTCTTCAGCGAACGGCTGGGTTTCCAGTTGTGCGCGGGTGATGCGCTGTTTCGGGTCCCAACCATCCTTGGTGATCAGCCAGCGATAGCCACGGGTGGTATGCGGCGCGGTGTATGCCCAGGTGACCTTGAAGGTCTGGCCCGGCTCGACATTGAGCAACGGCCAGGTGAAGGCGCGGCCGAGTTTCTTGGCCATTTCCTCGTGGGTGAAGTTGACGCAGTCACGGGCATCGGTCTTGCCACCGCTGAGGATAAAGCCGTCGGCGGGAGGGGTGACGCTGTCACTGTCGGTTTGATAAGGCGCCGGGAACGGACCGGCCGTCAGTGCCGGGAAGTTCTTGCCGCCTTCCATTTCATTGACCTGCCAGGTCTCCAGCAGGCCGAGATCCACGGCGACTGCGCCACGGCTGGAAGGGGATGTGACACGACCATGGCGAAGAGGTGTCTGGGTTTGTGGTTTGTTCATTTTGTAACTCCATTGGTTTGATTAAGAACTCTCCTTTCTTGAAGGAGAGGACCTCAACCTAACGGAGTGGCTTTTTTTTGCCACAGGCCCATTTTTCACTCATTTTCGGTTCATGAGCGCGCAGACCTGCAAATACTGGATATATAAACAGTATTATAGGGAAACCCTTACGCTTCCAGAGGTCGATTTCCTACAAGACCATGCGCATTTCAATACAGCTTCTCTGTACCGATGGCAGCCGTTTTTTTAGGGGGGGTCGCAGTAATCGGTCGCACCGTCAGTTCCACCCCCAATGCCAGCATCAGCTTCTGGACCGTCTCATAACGCGTCTTTGAGCCGCCTTTCAGGGTTTTATACAGGCTCTCCCGATTCACCCCCGCCGCTTCGGCAACCTTGTTCACACCCTGGGCCTTGGCAACCTCGGCCAGCGCCTTCATAAGGACTTGCGGGTCATGGCACGCCATGCTTTGCGCAAGATAGGCACTGATGGTTTGCGGGCTATCAAGGAAGCGTGAAGCCTCATAGGCACTGGTGCCGGATGTATCCAGCTCGAGGATCGGCATGTCCTCGGGTTTGAATATCGACTTACTCATGTCATTGACCTCTCAAGGCATCGAGAATCTCTTTTGCCCGCTTGATTCCTCGTTTCTGGTCGGTTTTATCGCTTCCCCACAGCATCAGGTAAGCGGTGATGCCCGTGCGCACAAAGTAAATCCTGTAGCCGGGCCCGACAAACACACGCATTTCACTCATGCCATCGCCTACAGGCTGGCAATCGCCAAAATTGTTTTCTTCGGCTCGATCCAGGCGGATCAGCACAGCCGTTTTTCCCCACACATCCCTCATACCGTCGAGCCATGTATCGAACTCGGGCGTCCTGCCAATCGTATTGATCACAGAGTCACATGTAGCCTACTGGCTACTCCTTGTAGATGCCAGTGAATTTTTAATGTTGGTGTGCACCGCAAGAAAAAATCCTAGTCCAGCCGCCGCGCAGGCAGCCGAGCAATACTATTAGCGCTTGTGTCCTCAAGACCGAAACGTTGCGTCGCGACTGAGGCATCCTCTCTGTAGGAGCGAGCTTGCTCGCGAAGAACGTAAAGATAATGTGTTCATCCAGAATGAACGCGGCGCCTATGGTTTTTCGCGAGCAAGCTCGCTCCTACAGGGAGGGAGTGGGCCGGCGTTGATGTAGACCCGTCCTACAGCAAGCTGCACCACCTTGCTCCATTGCCTACAGTTGCGTCAGAATCTGCCGGCTTGTGCGCTTGGATGGGCGTCTCTAAGGTGGCTCGGTCGCTGACAACTCAGTGATCGGGTTTAGTAGCCCGAGGGTCAATTACACTTAGTGCATGAGCTTCATCTATCAGACGTTCCTGTCTGTGCCTGATGGTGGCTGTGCGTAGGGCGCCTTCGGGCGCGCCGGCTTTGTGTAATTCCCCGGTCTACTAACCTGCGTACAGCTGCCACCCTTTCGTTTAGTAGCGAAACGGTGTCGGCCCCATTCAGGAATTACGCATATGTACAAAGTCACGCCCAACCCTCCAAACGATCCAAACCTGAAGCTTGATCAGGCAGCCCGTCGTGCGATCGATCACGCCCTCACCCCCAACGCCGAGCCCCCTCCTCCATCCTCGACACCGCTGTTCAGTGTTGCCGACGACGCCAGCAATGAAATGCTCATCGCCAACAGCTATGAAACCTTTTCCTCAGTAACCGCCCTGCTGCTTGACCTGTCGGATGAACTGACGGGCAAACAGCGCGACGTCGCGTTGGCAATTCATCAGCTAAGTGAATTGGGAATGCTGTTGGTCGATAAGTTGATGGAACGCGAGGCTGCTGTAGCGGCTGGCTAAACGTTCAACACGCCCAAAAAAAGCCGAGCCGTCGCGCCCCAAGACGACTCGGTTTTTTTGCCAAAGCAGGGGTTGACCTTAAAGCGAGGTTTAAGGTGAGCATGCACGAACCGGCAGGATTACTGGACTCTGGATCATGCTCAAAACCCTTATTTCTTTTGCGTTGGTCGTGATAGGTGGCGCGCTTATGACATTTGCACAGGCTGAACCCGGCCCTTCCACGGCCGCTGCGAACAATCGCCAGATCCTGGTGATCATGACCAACCACGCCAGCTACCCCTCAAGGACCGATACCACGGGCCTGTGGCTGACCGAGCTGACGCATTTCACCGAGGTCGTGGAAGCGGCTGGCTACACGACGGTGTTTGCCAGCCCCAAAGGGGGTGCTGTGCCTCTGGATGAGCGCAGCCTCGGCTGGCTGTACATGGACAAGGCGGCGCGTGAACAGCTGCAGTCCCCAGCCTTTCGCGCCCGGCTGCAACACACGCTGCCCATTGCCGATGTCGATCCGGCGCAATTTCGCGCGATCTACTTCACCGGCGGCCACGGTGTCATGTGGGACTTCCCAGGCAACCTCGACCTGCAACGTGTCGCCCAAACCATTTACAACCAGGGCGGCATCGTCTCGGCTGTGTGCCACGGTGTGGCGGGCCTGCTGGATCTGAAGGATGAACAGGGCAACGCGATCATCAAGGGCAAAAACATCACCGGCTTCTCCAATCGCGAAGAGCTGCTGTCGGGCATGAAGCGTGAGGTGCCGTTCTTGCTTGAAGACCGGCTGCTGAGCCAAGGGGCGCGTTACCGCAAGGGCTGGGTGCCGTTCACCTCATTTGTCATCACCGATGGCCGCCTGATCACGGGCCAGAACCCGCAATCGCCCAAGGCCGTCGCACTCGCCGTGATAACCGAGCTGTCCCACGAACGATAGCGCCTAGCCCCTCCCTGGAGAAAACCGATTGAACATCCCAAGCGCCGTTTTAACCGCATTGCTGCTCACCCCTTTTGCCAACCTTGCGTTGGCGGGAACACCCGAGATGCCCAGCCCGAACGACACAACCCACATCGATATCGCCGGCCAACAGGTGCCCGTCGTCAAAGGCGGCTTGTACGACCGCTTTCGCTCCAACCCGCCGTTGTCGGTGATTGCGACCGAAGTGCCTGGGATTGATTTAAGCTGGTTCAAAGGGTTGCAAAAGCACAAGGTCGACATCGGTTTTGAATCCTACTCACCCAATTTTTACTACCAGAACAGTCGGGTAACAGCGGTCTATACGGCTGACATCGATAAGCTTCGGGCGTTGATGCCACCGCAGGTACTGGCCGCCGTGCAGCCCTTGCAAGTCTGGCCGGGTCGCGGACTGATCGCGTTTACTGCGTATACCTATGAGCATTGCGATAACGACGCCTATAACGAAGTCGCCGTGTCGATCATCACTAACAAACCTGGCAAAGCCAACCTGGGCCCCTTTACGCTGGTGGGCCAGTCGATGTCGCAGGACTTTTGGGGCTATGTGCTCAAGCTGCCGGTGAATACCGAGCTGGCGCGGGTGCGCGGGGTGGTCGGTTACAACCTGCCGAAATGGCTCACCGGCATCGATCGCAAAGAGGATGGGTACTCAGTGGTGTATGACATTACCGATAGCAAGACCGGCAAACTGGACGTGTCGTTCAAGGCTAAAAAGCTTGAGAAGCTGTCCCGTGATGTGGACCTGGTCACCAGCAGTTTCACCAACCTCGATCACCACGGCCAACTGGCCTACGGCTATGCGGTTTCCCGCCAGCTCAGCCATGGCTCCAGCCGTGACGCAGACTCAGCCACCCTCACGCTGGGCGATGGCAGCCTGTCCGATTACCTGCGCGCCCTCAAGCTGGGGAAAATGCTGAAGTACGAATACGTACCCGAGTTCCAGAGTGCACTCTATGCGCCAGAGCCGCTCGTCAACCTGATTGGTGAACGCTGAACCTCGTGCGCCGGTCAGGCCCTCGGGGCCCGGCGGGCGCTTTTTTTTGTGGATGAGGCTGGAGCGCCCCCTTCCTCGCGCAGACGGTTAATCAACATCTGCGCATTCTCGGCACAGGCCATGCCCTCGGGCTTGCCTTCGATGCCCTTGATGACGTTCAGCAACTGCGCCTTGTTCTGGGCCAGCCGTTGTTGCAGAACCTCGATTTCCTCGACCTTGTGCTTGAGCCCGCTGAGCAGCTCGTCATGCTGCCAACCACCGGCACTGCGGGGCATTAACTGCCGGATTTCTTCCAGAGAGAAACCGGCTGCCTGGGCACCCTTGATGATCTCCAACACCGCCTCGGTGCCGGGCGTATAGTCCCGATAGCCGTTGGATTTACGCTCAACCGATTGGATCAGACCGCTCGCCTCGTAGAAGCGGATGCGTGAGGCCGCCAACCCGCTGATTTTTGCCAACTCGCCTATTCTCATGTACCACCCACAAAAAACCATTGACCTTAAAGTTGACTTTAAACCTAAAGTCATTGGGCGGCCAAGGCGGCAATTGGTAGGCGGCGCGCTTGCCAGACACGCATGGGCCGCAGTGGGTCAATCCAGCGCCATGATCGCGATTCGATCAGGCCATCATTTCATTTGGGAGAGGCGAACATGGGCTACGTCACCACGCGAGACGGTGTTGAAATTTTCTACAAGGACTGGGGCCCACGCGATGCCCAGGTCATTTTCCTCCATCATGGCTGGCCACTGAGCGCAGATGATTGGGACGCGCAAATGCTGTTTTTCCTGGGCGAAGGTTACCGGGTCGTTGCCCACGACCGGCGTGGCCACGGGCGTTCCAGCCAGGTCTGGGACGGGCACGATATGGACCACTATGCCGACGACGTTGCGGCGGTGGTCGAGCACCTGGGTATACAAACTGCGGTGCATGTCGGTCACTCCACCGGCGGCGGTGAAGTGGTTCATTACATCGCCCGCCACGGCGAAGACCGCGTCTCGAAGGCCGCCATCATCAGCGCCGTTCCCCCTTTGATGGTCCAGACCCCGAACAACCCCGGCGGCCTGCCCAAGTCAGTGTTCGACGACTTGCAGGCGCAACTGAAAGCCAACCGGGCACAGTTCTACCAAGACATTCCCGCTGGACCTTTCTACGGCTATAACCGCCCAGGCGCCAAGCCGTGCGAGGGCATCATCCTGAACTGGTGGCGCCAAGGCATGATGGGCTGTGCCAAGGCGCACTATGACGGGATCGTGGCGTTTTCCCAGACCGATTTCACCGAAGACTTGAAACGCATCCAGATCCCCGTTCTGGTCATGCACGGCGACGATGATCAGATCGTCCCTCATGAGAATGCCGGGGTGCTATCCGCCAAACTGCTGAAAAACAGCACGCTGAAAATCTACCCAGGCTTCCCGCACGGCATGCCTACCACCCACGCCGATACGATTAATGCGGATTTGCTGGCGTTTATAAGGAGCTGATTGATTGGGGGCGGGTAACCGCCCCTTCTTCAGGGTTTTAGATTCTTCATCCATTTGAGTAAATGCCCAGGCCAGAGCCATTGCGCACTGGACTGGTCTTGGTTGACTGCAAGGGTGTCTACAAGAGAGCGCGTCGTCAGGGCGTCTGCTACAGCACCCGCAACGCCACTGTGCGCCTGTCGTTCGTCGACCGTCGGCGCAACCGCCCGACGCGGCTTGCCGGTCGCCGGGTCCATCGTGTAGCCAGCAGCCTTGCCTTTTTCGGTAATCGTCCATAGGCCATCCGTGTTGATAAGCACGGGGTCATCGAATATAAGCGTCACCTCTTCGGCCACTGTGACTACCATGTTGTCCTTGATACTTGTCGGCACGTAAGTGGTGAACTCGCGGCCCAACGAAGCTTGCGCGGCGCCCTCGCTGGAAAATCTCAGCACCATCTGTTCAAGGAAGGCAATGCTCCCCATGTTGCTCAATGCGCCGAAGTCCGGGTTCAGGACATGCCGCAAAAAACCCTGATCGAGCCGGGTTGAGCTAATCGCCGAACCGCTCAGAATGCGTGAGGCTGTCGCTACATCGTGCGCCTTGAAATTGAATGTCACCCGGCGCCCCTCTTGGTCGTAGCCTTCATTGCCACTCAACAGTTGGCGACCGTTATCATGATTACGATAGTTGCCGAGGTCGTAAGCCAACATATCGACATACGCCAAGTCGGCACCGTGTTCCTGCGCATAAGCGTACATATCAGACAGCAGAGTGCGATCCTCGCGAGTGAGAAAGTCGTAATTGCTTTGGGCCATGTTGCTGCGGTTCAGGGTGCCTTCGGCCACCGCAGGCTCATGTCCCAGAAAGAGGCGAGAAATCATCAGTTCACGACCAATGACAGAACCTGAAAAAGCGCTGGCCCTCTGCTCATTCAAGCGAGCCTCTTGCCAGGCAGCCCGCCGTTCGTTGACGGTGAACGCACCGCTGTCGTCGCGGGCAATCAGAGTCAATTGATCGACCGTAAGGCCTGTGAATGGGTTACTGACAGAACCGTTGGCGAAGGCGGTGGCTTGCTTGGCGCGCTCATGCAATTCCAAGAACGGTGTATCGGGGACCTCAGCATCATGCTGAGCCTTGTTGGCGAAATATTGTTCGTCACTTATCCCATCGAGCGGACTGAGGGCGTTATGCCTTGGGTCCAGCTGGCGAAGGCGGACTTCACGGCTAGCAGCATCACTTAATTGCCCCGCCAGGATCGAAACGGTACTGAAGGTACTGGCTTGAACGTTATCGCTGGAGGAGCCGGTATTGTCTTGAATAGACGACACAGCAACCGGGCTAGGGCGGGTGGGAACAGCACTGCCCAAGTGGTTATTAGTTAACGATGTATAAACACTGACGTTCATTATGATTACACCCGCCATCGACTAAGAATGTTTCCTGATCGGCAAGTAAGCCCTGCATACGGACCTCACGCGAGGCTCGCAACTTAAGTTAAAAAGCACACAACTCAGATCATCATCGATACGGCAGTAGGACTCACGCTCCGACAGTGCACGATTCATAGCGCCAAGTAAGCCGGCCACTTCCTAAAAACATGAAGTCCCCATCTGTAATACCCGAAAGTAGGAATTCGTAGGCCACCTCCTAGTCCCGCCTGCCCCCTACCTAAACCGCCTATTTCAGTTCATGCTGCGCACCTCATTTCAAGGACGATAAAAACAGTGAAAGCCATCCTCGCCGCCCTCTTCCTGATAAGCCTCACCGCGCCTGCAGTCGCCAACGACAACTCCATCGGTTTCCAAACCACCACCCTCCCCGACACTCACAACATTCGCCCATTGGAGATGGCCGTGTGGTACCCCGCCGCCACCACCGCCCAACCCAAGCTGATCGCTGACAACCTGGTGTTCATCGGTGTGCTTGCGGTACCTGATGCCGCACCGACGCCCGGCAAACATCCGGTGGTGGTGCTCTCCCACGGCTACGGTGGCAATTGGGGTAAACAGGCGTGGCTGGCCAGTGCGCTGGCCCGGCGGGGTTATATCGTGGCGGCGGTCAACCACCCTGGCACCACCAGCCAGGATCGCAGCGCGCAAGCCGCCGCGCAGTTGTGGCAACGGCCCAGGGATTTGAGCCGGGCCATTGATGCGCTGCTGGCGCAGCCCACGCCATTTGGCGCGGTGGATAGTGGCCGGATCGCGGTGATAGGCCATTCCCTGGGGGGCTGGACGGTCATGGAGAGCGCGGGGGCGCGTTTCGACCCGGCGTTGTTTGCCCGGGATTGCGAGGCTCATCCGACGTTGGTGGCGTGCACGGCTTACCGTGAGATGAACCCTGAAGGTACGCCGAGCGGGAAGGCTCAAGTGGCCGCGGACTTGAGCGACAAACGCGTGAGCGCTGTGGTGTCCCTGGACCTGGGCCTGTCGCGCGGTTTTACCGATGCGAGCCTGGCGGCGTTGCCAGTGCCGGCCCTGGTGATCGCCGCCGGTGTGCCGTCAGCGGATTTGCCGGCGCAGATGGAATCGGCCGACATGGCCAAGCGGCTGCCAAAAACGTCGACTCAGTACGTGGAGATCCAGGACGCCAACCACTTCAGTTTTATGTCTCAGTGCAAACCGGGCGCGGCAGCGGTGCTTGACGCTGATGTGCCCGGCGACAGCATCATTTGCCAGGACGGCAAAGGCGCGCGGCCACGGCCCGTGATCCAGCAGCAGGTGATCACACTGATCAGCGAGTTCCTGGCAAGCTGAACCGGTAGTATCATCCGCGCCTTTCCCCTTCAGGCAACGGAACATGAACCGCCAGAAAAAACTTCAGCAGCTCTTCAAAGCCAAAGCGAAAAAGGCCAGCGCCAAGCTGGCGCCAAAAAGCAAAGACAAATACATCAGCAAGGCGGATCGCTTGAAGCTGGCGACCGAAGCCGGCCAAGAGCCGGTCACGGCTGTCGAGACGCTTGCTGAGTAAAGCGCATGGCTGAAGGGGTGGCCGCTTCATATTTACCCCAGATACGCCGTAGATGCCGCGCCGAGCCAAAGCCTGCGCGCTCGGCGATGGTTTCTATGTCCAGGGCCGACTCGGCCAGCAGTTCACGGGCCACGGCCAGGCGCAGGCGGTGCAGGTAATCCAACGGGCTGATGCCGACATGCTCCTGGAATAGGCGCGCCAGGTGTCGGCTGCTGGTGCAGGCCAGGCTTGCCATGCGGGTGAGTGTCCAGGCCTCGCAGGGGGCGGCGGCGATGGCGTCTTGCACGCGATGGACCGCCGGGTGCAGGTGATTGCGCCCGCTCACCCAAGGCGATAGCTGCGGGTCGCTGCCGCTGCGGCGCAGGTACACCACCATGTCCCGCGCCACGGCGCACGCCAAGCGTGGCCCGGCCAGTTCGGCAACCAGGTGCAGCATCAGGTCGATACCCGCCGTGATACCGGCGCTGCAACTGACCGGGCCATCGGTGACGTACAGGCGGTTTTCCAAAACCCGGGCCTTGGGGGCGATGGCCTGCAAGGTGGCGCACAGCGAATGGTGCGTGGTGCATTGGCGCCCATCGAGCAGCCCGGCCCTGGCGGCGCTCAACGCGCCGGCGCACACGCACACCAGGCGTTCGGCCGAGGGCGCGAACACGTTTTGCAACCAATGGGTGAGCTGATGGCTGGCCGATTCGAAAGCCTTTTGGTGGGCCTTTGATACGTTCATCGTGGAGCCCACCAGCACCACCAGCGTGCCGGGTTCCAGAGTCTGCGGCAGGGGCGCCAGCCCGGTGAGTGGCAAGCCAATGGAGGTGTGTAGCGACTCCACCGGGCTGACGTACTGCAGGTCGAAATCCACCGCCGCCGGGTCCTCGGCTTGCGCGGCCAGGCGCAACACTTCAGCAGGCCCCGCCAGGTCGAGCATCAGCACATTGGGCAGCAGCACGAACAGCACCGGCACGCTCACGGGTTCATCCTTCCAGCGCCTGGGCGACCGTGACGATGCGCGCAAAACGCTCTTCCAGCACCAGCTCCGTGCGTTCGCGAATCTGCGCCGGGGTGTACTCCCGGCCACTACGCAGGTGGGTCATGGGAAATGTCAGTGTGGCTTCACTGACAAAGTCCACCTTGAAGCCGCTGTCCGACGCCTGCCGCGTGGTGGTCTCGCAGCATTGCTCGGTCCGGATGCCGCTGATGATCAGCGTGGTGACGCCCATCTCCGTAAGGCGAGCGGCCAGAGGCGTACCGGCGAAGGCGCTGTGGTAGCGCTTATGGATCACCAACTGTGGATTGATCGACAGCTCGCTCAAGGCCCTGACGTTGCCCGATTGCATGGAGAAATGCCCTTGGTCTTCAACATGGAAGACTTGTATCACCGGGATGCCGCGTTGAACACAGCCGTCGATGAGGGCCTGCTGTTTTTCCAGATAATCGGGCAGGTCATTTTCGGACCAGTAGGTTGAATGGCGGAAGGAATGTTGGGCGTCGATCACGATCAGGGCTTTATGGCTCATGGGTTGTCCTTTTGGCTTGTGTCTATGGGGAGACGATAGAGCCATCGTAAGAACAACGCCGAGAGACCGACAGGCGCAAGGCGGACCACTTCAGGACGGATTCGGACATACCACTTTGTACGCCATGGCACAGCGGCTGCCAGGGGCGAAACCTTGGGCGTATTCATCCGCCAGGGTATTTTCCAGGCGCTGATGGGCATGGGGTTCAAAGCCCACGCGCCGATAGAACGGCGCATTCCAGGGCACATGCTTGAAGGTGGTCAAGGTCACCGCACGCAGTTGCTGGGCGCGTGCGTGGTGGATCGCCGTTTCCACCAGCCTGCGTCCCCAGCCCTGGCCCTGCAGCGGTTGGGCAACCGAGACTTCATGGATATGCAGGTCGTCGCCAAAACGTTCTGCGCTGAGGAAGCCTTGGAGCTGGTCATGGGTGTCGACCACCACCCAGCAGGTCGATAGCGCGATCCACTGGCGATGGCACTCGACACTGATCGACGCAGCATCCGCAAGCCAACCCAGGCCTTCAATGGCCCGGAATGCCTGGGCAGCGCAATGCTCGATGGCGGGTAATAACCCGGCATCCTGCGCTCGCGCCAGGCGAATGTGAGCGCACGGCTCAGCAGCCACTCAAGGCCACCTTGGGCCGCTCACCCGCGAAGAAGAAGGGCCGCAAGCGCACACCCACGCCATTACCGATAAAAGCCGCCACCAGCCACACCCAGCCATGCAGGCTGCCCGAGGCGATGCCGCTGAAGTAGGCGCCGATATTGCAGCCATAGGCCAGGCGCGAACCGTAGCCGAGCATCAGGCCGCCGATCACAGCCGCGATCAACGAGCGCAGCGGGATGTTCAGGCTGGGGGCGAAACGCCCGGCCAGGCCTGCGGCCAACAACGCACCGAGAACAATGCCGATGTCCATGACGCTGGTGATGTCTTCCCACACCGGTGCAGCCAGGGCCTTGGCATTGCCCGGCATCTGCCAGAATGCCCAGCTAGCGACGTCCACGCCCAGCCCGCTCGCCACCTTGGCGCCCCACAATGCGAACGCGGAAGTAATGCCCCACGGCCGCCCGGCCAGAGCCAGGGTGGCGTAGTTGAGCAGCGCCAGGCCGATCGCGCCCCATACCAACGGCCATGGGCCGCGCAGGAAGCGGCGCAGCCCTGGGTGCTCGCTTTGTACGCCTTGTTCAAGCTGGCCGTGGCGGCGTTTTTCCAGGCGCACGGTGACCATTGCAATCAGCGCGAATACCGCCAGGCTCAGGACCAAGGCCGGCAGCACACCGAAACTCTTGACGATGGAAACCGCCGGGAACGATGGCAGTGCAAACCACCAGTCGACGTGATGGGTGGCGATCAGCGAGCCACAGATAAAGAACAGCAGCGTCACCAACATCCGCGCGTTACCGCCGCCCACGGTGAACAAGGTACCCGACGCACACCCGCCGCCCAACTGCATGCCGATCCCGAAGATAAACGCCCCGAACACCACCGACACACCCGCCGGCGCTACCAGCCCGGTCACCGGCTGGCCAAACAAAGTGCCCGCGCCCAGCGCCGGGAAAAACAGCACCACCGCCACCGCCAGCATCACCATCTGCGCACGCAAGCCGGCGCCGCGCTGATCATTGATAAACACACGCCAGGCTGAAGTAAAACCGAAGGCAGCGTGATACAAGGTCAGGCCGAGCGCGGCGCCGACCACCAGCAACAACACCTGGCGCGCGCCCACCGTGTTTTGCAGGAACAGAGCGCCCGCCACCAGGATGACAAAAGCGATCAGTGGCGCGACGGGCTTGCGCACTGGCGACAGGGAAAGAGAGGTGCTCATGGGGATCTCGATTGGTTGGAAGGAGGCAAGTATAGCCTCAGAGGGAATTTGATCAGGTGTGGGCATTGCCCAAAGGCTCATTATTTGACCCACCGCTTTCGCAGCCTCGCTAAAGCTCGACAGCTCCCACAGGGGATCGGCGGTGTATGTGGAATCACGCTTTGCAGGGCCACCGCGCCAAACACAACTCCCGACAACAACACCGCTCAAAATGTGGGAGCTGTCGAGCCCCAGCGAGGCTGCGATGGCGGCGGCACAGGCAACACTTTCATCGCCTGAACCACCGCTTTCGCAGCCTCGCTAAAGCTCGACAGCTCCCACAGGAGATGAGCAGGCCTGACTAACCCAGGCTGATCGACTTCCACGCCGCTTCAGCCAGCAGTTCGCGGTATTCAAATGGACTCTTCTTGACCTTCGCCGACAACCACGCACGCGAGTAACTTTCCGCCGCGCCGATAATCAACGAGGGAATCAGTTCTGCCGGCAAGTGGCTGAAATGCTCCTTGCGCCCTTCCCCGCTCATCCATTCCTTCAACTGCTGGTTGCGCTGTTTGTTGCGTGCAAGCAGCTCGTCCTTGAACGGGCCGCTGGACACGGCAAAGCGGCTTTGGAACACAAACCGCGCCCAATCCGGCTGTTCAGTCACCCATTCAACATAGCTGTACACCAGCCCGACGACGCCCGCGTGGGCGGTGTCCGCCGCTTGCAGATAGTGGTCACGCAGGCTGGCCTGGTCCTCCAGCGCCGCAAAGAACAGCGCAGCGACCAGCCCTTCTTTATTGCCGAAGTGGTGATAGATAGCGCCCACGCTGGTGTCGCAGCGCGCGCGAATGGTTTCGATAGAGGTCGCCTCGATGCCCACCTCGTTAAAACACGCCAGTGCTTCGCGCAGGATGATGCGCTTGAGGTCGCTGCGCCTGCCGGGGAAGGTGCGCTCGATAAGATCGGTGGAGTGCATGGAAGAGGGCCAAATCAAAACAGTTTATAGGCTGAGCGCCCGGCAGAGAAAGCTCAGGTTGACAGGCATCGAATTTACAGAATATTGTTCAGTTACAGAATATTATTCTGCAACTGACCCCTGAGGATACTTCGATGAGCCAAGCCCTGAGCATGTTCAATAGCGTAGGCCCCGCCGCATTCAGTAACCTGGCCTGCCAGATGGCCCCCTACTTCAGCACCATCACGCCTCAGATCGCGGAGCTCAAACCCAACCATGCGGTGGTCACTGTGCCGTTTCGCAAGGAAATCACCAATCACCTGGCCTCCGTGCACGCCATCGCGCTGTGCAACGCCGCCGAACTGGCCGGTGGCATGATGACCGACGCGTCGATCCCCGCAGGCGCACGCTGGATACCCAAGGGCATGACTGTGGAATACCTGGCCAAGGCGAAAACCGATATCCGCGCCGTGGCCGATGGCAGCGCGATCGACTGGCAAACCGCCGGCGACAAGATCGTGCCGGTGGAGGTGTTCGATGCGGACGGCACCAAGGTACTCACCGCCCACATCACCATGAATGTGAAACTCGCTTAGGCACCCGCTCGTTCAGTGCCCCACCACCGCGCAGGCAGGCCATCTCACTCACCCGGTGAAATGCGCAGCCTGCCTTTACCCTACCGACTCCACAGCCCGCAGCTTCACCACATCAAGCATGACCGTAAACCGCTGCTGCTCACGAATCACCTCAATCTGCCAGCCCAGCTTTGCGCATAACTCGCGCATCAACTGCAACCCCAGCCCATAGCCAAAATCATCGGACTCCTGCTGTGGCCCCGTCTCCCTGATGTGATTGGCGATCATCAGCCGGGGGTATTTGAAGCGGATTTCCACGGTGCCTTCTTCGGCGTATTGCAGCGCATTGCGCAGGAAGTTGCCGATCACAATGCGGCAGGCGGTAGGAGGCAATCGGCAAGGGCCGTCGTGGATGTCGATGCTCAGCTCAATATCCCGGTTACCGATCAGGTAGCGGTGTTTTTCAATCAGCTCGCCCACCAGCTCGCTCAGGTCAACGTCTTCTTCCGGCAGCGGCTCGGGACGCTCGCGGCTCATCCACAGCAATGTCTCGGCGATCAGTTGCATGTTCATCACCGAACGTTCTATGCGCTGCAAGGAGGGTGGCAGCGCACCGCCCGATTGCAGGGCCAACAATTCGATGGTGGCCTTGAGCACCGCCAGGGGCGTGCGCAGTTCATGGCTGGTGTAACGCAACAAGCGGCCTTCTCGTTCGCTGGCGGCCTGCACCTGCTCAACACTTTTGGCCAGGGCATCGGCCAGCATATTGAACTCCTTGAAGCTGAAACCCGGCCGTGAGCCAGTCAGTGCCTCAGGGTCTTTGAGTGTGCCGGACCATTGCACCAGGCGCCCCAGCGGCCGAACCAGCCACCAGACCAGCAAGGCAATGATGATCAGCGCCGGCACGAATACCGCCAGGCTGATGAACTTGACACTCTCTATGACCTGATCGAAATAGGCGTCAGACAACGGCGTCTCCACCTCCCCGCCTGCTTCCTTATCGTGGTCGATGTCGTACATGTAGAGGGTTTTGCCGTCACCCAGGGGCTGTTCGAGGATGATCTGGAACGGCTCGTCGTCGTCATCGGAATAGAGATCGCCGAAGATATTCACCGCGCCGAAGGACAGGCTCGGCGATGTCGTGAGCAACTCGCGCACGTCCTGCGGCAACGCCTCCTTGCCGATGACGCTGGTATAGAAGTAATTGTGCGGCGTCGGCGTGGTCGGGTCCTGTTTGTAGTGCCGGAGAAAATACTGGGCTTCCTCCTCCATCATCGCGCTGGCGGTGTAGAACAGGCCGCGCACCGTGAATTCAGGCAGCAGCTTGCTGTAGATCACCAGCACCACCGCAATCAAACACAGGAAACTGCCACTGATCACCCACTTCAAGCTCAGGCCGTTACGCATGGGGTTTTACCTGAATGCCGACACCCGCCAGGGTATGGATCAATGGCCGGCCAAACGGTTTGTCTACCGCCTTGCGCAGCCGGTGCATATGCACTTTGAGGGTATTGCTGTCGGGCGGCTCATCGCCCCAGATTTTGCTTTCCAACCGCTCCCTGGGAACAGGCTCGGGACTGGCGCGCATCAAGTGCTCGAGCAAGGCCCAGCAGATGGGTGACAGATGCAACTCCTGCCCTGCCCGGCTGACTTTGCGGGTGGTCAGTTCCATGACCAGGTCGTCCACTTGCAGGCGGCTGGTCTGGCCGCTGCGCCGCAGGCTCAAGGCGCGAATCCGCGCCACCAACTCGGCAAGCTCGAACGGCTTGACCAGATAGTCGTCGGCGCCCGCGGCAAAACTGGCGAGCTTGTCGGGCAACGCATCCAGCGAGGTCAGCATCAGGATGGGGGTCTGGATGCCTTGCTGGCGCAACCCTGCGCACACCTGCTGGCCGTCCAGTCGCGGCAGCATGATGTCCAGCAGAATGACGTCGTAATGCTGGTTGAGCGCCAGGTTGAGCCCGGCCTGGCCATGGCTGGCGTGATCGCAGACGATGCCGCTGATCTCCAGGTACTCGATAACGGTGGTGGCCAGGTCCAGGTTGTCCTCGACCAGCAGCAGATGAATATGCACGGAAAAAACCCCTCGGGCAGGCAGTGCGCAGCGGTGTGAAGGATAGCGGAAGTCGGCAGGTTTCCCGTGATGTTTACCTGACGTTAACCCCGTGCTGCTTAGGCTAAGGATCTTCTTATCCAGAGCTCGTCACCGTCATGAACCTGTATTCGATGATCAAAGGGGTGCTGTTAGCCGTGATTTTCCTCGCGCTGATGGTGGGCATCCTTCCACAGCAAACGCAGTTGGTACGCATGGGAGGCAATGGCTGGTTTCTGGTTGGCCAGAACGTTGAGCAGACAGGGTCGTGTGATGTCGCCCGTGCGTCGTGATGAGATTGGCGCCAGCTATACCGGCCAGTTGGTCGCCTGCGTGGTGCTGGTTATTGGTGTGGCGGTTTCGATGGGTATCTATATCGCGCGCTTGAATGCGCACCTCGATGAGCAACGCGACCTGTCCTCGGTGTATCTGCCCGACTGCCCTGACGGCCGCGGTGGTTTTATGGTCTATCCCGATGACAGACGCAGCGGTGACCAGTGCTACACCGCCGGTGAGGATGAATCGATGGAGGTCGATGAGGCGCAGCGGCTATCAGGCTCGAACCTGGCGCAATGGTTCGACTACCTCCTGCCTGCGGTTGAATCGCCGAGCAGGCTTTAGATACCTCTGTAGGAGCGAGCTTGCTCGCGAAAAACGTCAACGATAACGCGTGCTTCCTGAATGAACGCGGCGCCTATGAGTTTTTCGCGAGCAAGCTCGCTCCTACGAGCCTATTGCTCTGGCCAGCCGCCGCATAGCTGTTTCGATTTCATGGGCGGTCAAGGATGAATACCCCAACAGCCAACCTTGTTTCTTCTCCTCGCCTGCGTACAACCGACTGAGGCCGGGCAACTGCACACCTGCGCTGGCAGCTTGGCGGATGGTGTTTTCCTCCGACCAGCCATCGGCCAGCAGACAGGGCATCTGCAGCCCGCCATGGGGACACAAGGCTGTGACAACCCCCTTCAGGTGTTTGCCGATGGCGGTGAGCATGACGGCACGGCGCGCCGCGTAAAGTTTGCGCATGGCCCGGACATGGGCGTGGTAGTGGCCGCCCTCCATGAAGCGCGCCAGCGTCAGTTGGAGGATCTGTGGCGTGTGACCGTCCATGATGCTTCGTGCATAGGTGAAGGTGTTGACCAGCTCGGCTGGCAGCACCATGTAGCCCATCCGCAATCCGGGATAGAGGGTTTTGCTGAAGGTGCCGAGGTAGATCGTGCGCTGGTACGGGTCCAGGCCCTGAACGCAGGCAATCGGCGGCCCGTCGTAGTGGAACTCGCTGTCATAGTCGTCCTCGAGGATCCACTTGCCCTGCTCGGCCGCCCAGTTGATCAGCTCCAACCGGCGCTCCAGCGCTAACGTGGCGCCGGTGGGGTATTGATGCGAAGGCGTCACATAGACGCAATTGGCACCGCTGCGGTCCGCCCGCAGCAGGTCGGTGCGGATACCCAGTGCATCGACATCAATAGGCACCACCTGGGTCTGGGCCGCTTCAAAAGCCTTCTTGGCACCGTAGTAACCGGGGTTTTCCAGGAGGATGGGCTTGCCGGCATCCACTAATAATTGGGCACACAGGTACAGGGCCTGGCGAGTGCTGCTCAATACCAGAACCTGACTGGGTGAGCATTTGGCACCGCGTTCGAGGTTCAAGAAGGTGGCGATCGCCTTGCGCAAAGGTTCGGCGCCTTGCGGGTCGCCATGCAGCAGGACGTTACCCCGGTAGTCCTTCATGGCCTGGCGTTGCAGACGTTCCCATACATCGACAGGAAAGGTACGGGTTTCCGGCAGCCCGGTGGCAAAGGCCTTGACCGCCTGCTGATCGGTCACGCCACCCGTATCGAACATCATCCGGCCGCGCCGGCTCAAGCCCGCCCCTGGTGCTGCATCGCTGCGCTGGGTGTCTTGCATTTTCAGGTGCCGGCGCGCAGCTCCGCGTAACTCTGTGCCCACAGCTTCCGATACATAGCTGCCCGAGCCCTCGCGCCGCACAATGAAGCCATCCCGGTGCAAATGCACGTAGGCGTTCTCGACCGTGTCGCGGGCAACGCCGAGCGTCTTGGCCAGCACCCGGGACGCCGGCAGCTTCAGGCCTGCATCGAGGGCACCCTCCAAAATCAATGCACGCAGGGCACGCTGGATCCGCTGATGCAGATCCAGCCGCTGAAACTCGGCATCGTTGAGCCGGATTTTCAGTGTTTCGAGCTCGAAGGTGTGCGCCATGCGGTCTGCTCTATCTGAATAAATTGGCCGGAAAGAGCAGGCCAGTTTATCCGTAGACTCTGCGCATCGCCATTTGCAAGGAGCACCGTAACGCCATGCCTACGTCAACATCCCACTCATCTGTTCGCCTCAGCGACCTCATCCCGCCGATTGTGGCCGGCCTGATCTCGGTCATCGTCAATTACGGCGGTACCTTCATTCTGGTGTTCCAGGCCGCCAAGGTCGCCGGGCTGAGCCCTGAGTTGACGGCGTCCTGGGTGTGGTCGGTGTCCATCGGCGTGGGGGTTACCGGGCTGTTGCTCAGTTGGGTTTCCCGCACCCCCATCATCACCGCTTGGTCGACACCGGCGGCAGCCTTTCTGGTGGTGGCCCTGTCCACTACCCCCTATGCCGAGGCGGTGGGCGCCTACATGATCTCGGCCGCAGCCTTCGTGCTGCTGGGCTTATCCGGCTATTTCGAAAAAGTCATCCGGCTGATCCCGCCAGGCGTGGCCGCCGGGTTGCTCGCCGGTATTCTGTTGCAGTTCGGCATCGGTGCTTTCGGCGGCATGAGCCTCGACCCGGTGCTGGTCGGCTTGCTGATTGTTGCCTACCTGGTGCTCAAACGCCTGACCGCACGCTACGCGGTTGTGGGTATTCTGGCGTTGGGGCTGGCCTTCTTGCTGGCTCAGGGGCGGGTCGACTTGTCGGGCGTGGAACTGCAACTGGCGGCGCCCGTGTTCACTCGGCCTGAGTTCTCGCTCAATGCCTTGCTCAGCGTCGCGCTGCCGCTGTTTTTGATCACCCTGACCGGCCAGTACATGCCCGGCATGCTGGTGCTGCGCAACGATGGGTTCACCACCAGTGCCAACCCGATCGTGACCATCACCGGGCTGGGCTCCTTGCTTATGGCGCCCTTTGGTTCGCACGCGTTCAATATCGCGGCGATCACCGCCGCCATCTGCACCGGCAAGCAAGCCCACGAAGAGCCCTCCAAGCGTTGGATCGCCGGGATTGCCGCAGGCATCTTTTACATCCTCGTCGGGGTCTTCGGCGTGACCCTCGCCGCGCTGTTCATGGCCTTTCCGGCCACCTTCATCACCACCCTGGCCGGGCTCGCCCTGCTCGGCACTATCGGCGGCAGCCTGGCCGGCGCCATGGCTGATGCCAGCTCCCGTGAAGCCTCGCTGATTACCTTTCTGGCAGCGGCCGCCAACATCACGTTGTTCGGGATTGGCGGGGCGTTTTGGGGGCTGCTGATTGGGTTGGTGGCGTACGTCGTGCTTAATGGTCGGTTGCCGCGTCGGGAGCTTGCTGCCCATGAGAAGGCTGCTGACTGATGCATGTCCAGGTTTTTGATTTCTTCCAACCCGCTTTGGGTTGACGGGCCAAATCCCAGGCAAAAAAAGCCTGCATCTCTGCAGGCTTTTTTCTATCTGGCTCCACGACCTGGACTCGAATCAGCGACCCAATGATTAACAGTCATTTGCTACCTGTTAGTCACACCGGTGCCACGAAACGTGGTGGAGACATAGAAACGCTATGTAGCGCGAGCGCATCATGCCATGAAAGTCAGTCGCGCTCGGTTAGCTTGGCAAAGCAGGGTAACTCATTGGCCTGCGGCATATGGGCGACAACGTCAGGCAAGCGACCATGTACAGGTAACGCCTTCTTTTGCTGTCGCTGCAGACGCTTCACGGTTGGGATGTCGGAAGGCTGAAGGCCATTACATAGTCACCGGTGTCGGGAGAATGCGCTGCCCCGCCTACGGAAATGACAACGTACTGTTTGCCCGTCGTCGGCGAGACGTAGGAGATCGGCGTGGCGCTGGCGCCGACCGGTAATTCATGTTCCCAGACGAGTTTGCCACTTTGCCCGTCGTATGCCCGGATGTAGTAGTCCTGATAACCGGCAAAGAATACGAGGCCGCCTGCCGTGGTCATCGTTCCTGCATAAGTTGGCATGCCCATGGGCATGGGCAGGTGTGATGCGATACCCAGTGGCCCCAATTGCTCTGTGGTGCCAGCCGGCACTTGCCAGGCCACCTTGTGCGTATTCAGATCGACCGCCGTGACGGTCCCATAGGGCGGCTGGTTGCACGGAACCCCTAGGGATGACATCCAGATATAAATGGCTTGACCGTAAGGTGTTTTCAACTGCGGTGACGGCCCATGTCCGCTCACCTCGATCTGGTGGGTTTTTGTCCAAGTATTGAATTCATCACGAGGCATCAGCCAAAAGATGTTCGGCACCCGGATATCGTTCATATAAGCCAGATGATTAACGGGGTCGTAGGAGACGCTACCCCAGTTGAATCCTCCGATATTGCCGGGCTGATCCAGCGCCTTGGTCAGACCGATCGGCGTGAAGTCGCCCTCGTAGCGCAGTTGCTTGAACATGATGCGGCACATGAGTTGGTCGAACATGGTTGCCCCCCACATCTTCTTCTCGGTGAGGTGTTCGGCACCGATAGTCGGCATCCCTACCGAATAAGGCTGTGTAGGCGAAAGCTTTTCTTCAGGTACCGCACCGGCCGTAGGCACGGGCTTTTCGACGACGTCCGCAATCGGCTCTCCGGTGGCGCGATTTAGCAGAAAAAGCTGGCCACGCTTGGTGGTTTGCAATACCCCGGGGACGGTTCCGCCTTGGCCGTCAGGCAAATCGACCAGCGCGGGTTGAGAAGGCAAGTCGTAGTCCCAGATGTCGTGATGGACGGTCTGGAATTTCCATTTCGGGCGGCCCGTCATGATATCGAGGGCGACAAGGGAAGAGTTGTATTCATCCGAGTGCGGTGGTCGCTCCATGCCGAAAAAGTCCGGCGTGGCATTTCCCAGCGGCGCATAGATAAGACCCAACTGGTCGTCATAGGCAGCGGCGGTCCACATATTGGGCGTGCCGGGCGTGTAGGTCTGCCCCGCCGGTGGCAAGCCGGTTATGTCCAGGTTGCCCAGGTCCCACGCCCATGCCAGTGCGCCGGTGCGGGCATCAAAGGCGCGGATCACGCCTGACGGCTCACCGCGACTGTAGTTATCAACTACCCAGCCACTGATAATAATGTAGTCGCGCGCCACCAGCGGCGCGGAAGTCTGAAAGTAGAACCCAGGCTTAACGTCGCCCATGCCCTGCTTCAGGTCGACGACGCCGTCGCTGCCAAAACCTGGGCACTGCTTGCCGGTCTTGGCATCTAGTTCGATCAGGCGCGCATCGATGGTGGAATTGACGATTCGTTCCGCACAGACGCCATCAGCCGGCGCCTCCTTGAGCTTGTAGTAACCCAGGCCGCGGCAACGGTTCCAGATAGGAGATGCACTATGGGTATCGAATTTCCAACGTTCTACCCCCGTATCTGCATCGATGGCAGCAATGCGATCATCGGGTGTGCAAGTGAACAACGTATCTTCAATTTGCAATGGGGTGTTCGAATCCACGGCGCCCTTGTCCAACTGGATCTTCGCGCCGGTACGATAGGTCCAGGCCACTTTCAGGTCCTGAACGTTGTCACGGTTGATCTGCGTAAAGGGCGCGTAGCGCGTACCCGCAGTGGTTCGGCCATATGCGGACCAATTTGAAGGCGTGGTGTTTGTGGCTGCTGCAGTAAAAGGTGTGCCCGAGACAGGCGAGACGACACCATGTGGAGTAAAGGCAAACCCAAAGAACACAGCCGTCCCTAATAGCGCTAGTACACCCAGGCCGCGTATCCGACGCCGGGAGTCCGCAGGCGACCAAGTGGATAACAGGAGCAAGCCGATGCTCGCCAACGCTGCCGGTACGAGCAGGCGTGGAAACAGCGCCCAATAGAACGTGCCTGACTCCCAGAGCGCCCATGGAACACTCAGCACGGCAACCGCTACCAGCAGCCATACTCCACAAACTTGCCTACGCCAAAGCATGACGCCAGCGCTCAGATAGGCCCATCCGGCCAGCACGTAATAAAACGATCCGCCAAGGGTTAAGAGGTAAGCTCCACCTAACAATAGCCCCAGCCCCATCAAGGCAACTAGGCTGGCAAAAATACGATTTATCGAGGTCACAGTTGAACTCCTATACGCTAAATGGCTCTCAGACTTGGTTATGATAGTGTTAGTCTATTAATTTTAGCCATGCCATATGGAGCAACTATACATTGCATAAAAGCAACGCCATGTGGAGCGAATACCACACCTTCCTCGTTGCCGCGCAAACATTGAACTTCAGCCGTGCGGCTGAACGGCTTGGGCAGAACACTTCAAGCATCAGTCGCGCCGTGACCCGGCTGGAGGAGCACCTGGGTCTGCGCTTGTTCAATCGGATGCCCTCTATGCGATTGACGGACCCGGGCGAGCGGCTCTATAGCGAAATCGCGCCCTTGTTCGAAGGCCTTCAGGAGGTTGAAAGCGCGATCAAGTCGGATGATGGAAAAATTAGAGGACGTATCCGGGTCGTCGGATCGCCCGAGGTTGTGCACTGGTTTATCAACCCGGCTATCGCTCGAATGCTGGAAGAACAGCACGAAATTCATTTTGAAGTGGAGGCCAGCACACGCGTGCCAAACCCCATTGAAGAGCCAGTGGATGTCTACTTCAGTCATCGCCGCGCCGAAGTGATTAACAAGTCGCTGGTTGCTCGGCCAATCTGTTCAATGCCACAAGGGTTATTCGCTTCTCCCCTGTTACTGGCCGGCAGGAAACCTCCCCGTGTACCGGACGATCTCCTGCAATGGCCCTGCCTTGGGCGTCAGGGAGAACCCGAGTGGGAGCTCATCGACCCCCAAGGACATAAACACCTGATGCCGGTGCAAGCCATCCTGCTTGCCACACCGAACGATGCGCGCATGGATCTTACTCTGCGCGGACTTGGCATCGCGCAGTTCAATTTGCCCAGCGCCAATGAGGCCGTTGAGAGCGGAAAAAAACTGGTACGTATTTTACCTGGCTATACCCTCCAGAACATGTCGCTGTATGCTTTTCTACTGTCACGACGCTTGATTCCGCAGGCGGTGCAGATCTTTCTGCGCTATACCACGGAAGAGGCAAAAAAATACTTTCCCGATTGAGTCCTGACTTGATATCGGTTCGTTAGGGCAGATGACGTACGACCTTAATAATCTTATAGCCTCCTATTCGTTGCATAACCGAGTAAAAACACTATGGGCAATTACTTTCATCATGTTCTTATTGGACTATTGGCCCTGCTTCCTATGGCCAATCCTCTAACTAGCATCTCCCTTTTACTAGGCCTTGGAGGAAAGCTGCCTACAGTAGAGCGTAACCGGCAAATCCTGAAGGCAAGCTTATATGTAGCTCTGATTATGTTTGTCAGCTTCTACGGAGGCAGCCTGGTAATGCAGGTATTCGGAATATCTGTCCCCGGCTTGAGAATAGCCGGAGGCCTGATCGTTACCTACATCGGTTTCGCCATGCTTTTTCCAGCAACGACACCTGACGAAACAGAGGTTCAGAAAGATTTCCTTTCAGAGAAAGAGAAATCAACCCCACATTTCCGCGATCTGTCATTTGTACCTTTAGCTCTTCCTGGTGCAGCAGGCCCCGGCACGATAGCGTTGCTTATCAGCTCCGCCTCTACCCTGCAGTCGACCTACCAGACCCTGCCACTCGTCATTCACCTTGCAGCCGCAACCGTATTCATCATTACTGCGCTTATTTTCTGGATAGCTTTACGATGTTCGGGGCGAATCATGAAAGTGCTTGGTGAGTCAGGAATCGATGCAATTTCCCGAGTCGTTGGTTTTCTACTGGTTTGTATGGGCGTTCAGTTCGTTATCAATGGTGGTTTTGAGTTAGCGTCTACACCTATGCACTGATCATAGTTCTCATAATAGTGAATTATTAAAGGCCGTTGATATTCCCGCGGCCACATTCGCTAGCACCAGGTGAATGGGTGTTCCTACGCCTATGGAGAACTGACGCTTTGCCGCCCTCAGGAAGCTAGGGGGCCAGACTCGGACAAAATCAACATTGGCCAGTTACGACTAGTCCCACTACAAAACAATGGTTAGTGCGCGGTGAACCAGTTGGGGTGTAGCACCGGAAAATGCTCCCTCAGCCAATCCACAAATGCCTCGACCTGAGGCGCAAGATGCGTTCTGCTTGGATAAAGCACGGAAACCAGACGAGGCTTTGGACGAAATGCCTTGAGCACCTCAACCAGTTCTCCGCTTGCGAGGAATGTCTCAACGGCAATTCCAGGCGCTTGAACAATGCCGAAGCCTGCAACACCGCATTGAACGTAGGCATTCGACTCATTCACGGTGATTCCACCCCGAGGCGTATGTGGACGATCTTCGCCGTCTACCGAGAAGTGCCAAGGCAGCGGTCTGTTATTTTGACCGGAAAGGAAGCTGACACATTGGTGGTCTACTAGATCTTGTAGGGTTATGGGTGCACCGCAGGCTTGGAGATAACCTGCAGACGCACAGGTCACCATGGTGGCGGTGCCAATTTCTCTAGCCACCATGCTTGAATCCGGGAGGTCACCAATGCGCAATACACAGTCGATGCCCTCGGCTACGAGATCTACCGTACGGTCGGTCACGCCTAGCGCAAGCTCGATGTCGGGAAATGCCTCGGTAAATCTCCTGAGGCTTTCCATGAAACTGTGCTGGGAAAATGCAGTGGGGATGTCAATTCGAAGCCGCCCACGCAACGTCGACCCACTACGGTCGAACATGGAAGTGGTTTCTGCGATGGTTGCCAAAATCTCTTTGACGCGTTCGTAAAACCGCTCGCCCTCAGCAGTCAGTTTTACTTTACGCGTAGTGCGCTGGAACAGACGAACACCCAGCGAGGCTTCCAAATCCTGAATGGTGCGTGTGACGTGAGGGCGCCCGGCCTGCATTGCCTCAGCGACTTTGGTGAAGCTCCCCAACTCCGCTAGCTTGGCGAATACTTGCATCGACTGTAGAAGCTCCATAAGTCTCTTCTCGTGAAGCGTGTTAACGGGATGATTGTTGCTGATCAGGATAACAATCCTGTTGGTTTCTGCACATTTATCTAGAGCCGCGAAACCTCAACAATGTCCTCAGCGTAAAGGAGGAGCGTTCCTCCCCTGCACATTCAAAATTGTTGGAGACAGAAAATGAAAGCGTGGCTTCTGAAAGATTTCGGCTTGGATAATCTGGTGCAGGGCGAAACGGAAACCCCCGCGCCCCAAGCGGGTGAGCTGCTGGTAAAAGTAGGCGCCGTATCACTCAATTTCCGGGACAAGGCCATCGTTGACGGCATCTATGAACCGCACATGGTGCCCAAGCCGCTGATCCCCATCAGCGATGCGGCGGGGACTGTCGTGGCAGTAGGTGAAGGTGTCAGCCGCTTTGCTATCGGAGATCGGGTCAACTCACACCTCTACTCACGTTGGTTGGACGGCATGCCTGGGCCAGATGAACCCAACTACTGCTTCGGCTCGCCATTGCCTGGTGGTCTGGCGCAATACATGATCATCCATGAAGACAGCGCAGTACGTGCCCCCGACAACATGTCAGATGAGGAAGCAGCGACCCTTCCCATTGCGGCTCTGACGGCGTGGTATGCGCTCGTCGATTATGGCCAGATCGAGGCCGGCCAAACCGTCTTGGTTCAGGGATCTGGAGGTGTTTCTGTGTTTGCAGCACAAATTGCTACGGCTTTGGGAGCCAAGGTTATCGTCACCTCCAGCCGTGATGACAATCTGGAAGCTGTAAAAAACTGGGCGCGGTTGCGGGCGTGAACTATCGCACCACCCCTGATTGGGCAGAGGAAGTTTTGAAGCTCACTGACGGCAAGGGAGTGGATCTCCTGCTGGATGTGGCAGGCGGTGACGGCATCAATCAATCGATTGCTGCAACAAAGGCAGGTGGACGTATCGCACAGATCGGCTTTCTGACAGGCCAGACCTCTGCCTTGAACCTGATGCCTATGATTTTCCGGCAAACAACGATCCGCGGCATAGCCGTTGCTCCACGCTCGTCATTTGACCGAATGAACGAATTCTTGAATGAGCACAAGATTCGCCCGGTAATCGACCACGTGTATCCATTCGATCAAGCACGCGAAGCGTACGAACATTTGGCAAGAGGCGCCTTTGGTAAGGTAGTAATCAAAATCGCGTAGGACCGGGCCGCTTCAATTTCCCTCGCCCGCTGCGACGGCAGGCGCGTGAGCACGGCCTTCAAATAAGCATACGGATCATGCCCTCCGCCCTTCTCCAGCCCACTCAAGATTAATCAAAAGTGACAAATTCATAAATTCTCCAAAGCTCTCAGGCGCTGATAGTCCTATACACTCAGCCTACTCACGCACGCTGCCAGTCGATTGACACTGAGACGCTGATAGCCGAAAATTGGACCCAATAGCGCCCGATCCTCTGGGGCTGGCTCGTCCAGCTCTATGTTCGGGCCTTCTTGTTTATGGAACATGGCAGTTGCAACAGCTCTCGCCACCGAAGCCCTTTCGGACTTACCCAGACCTCGTTGCGTTACTGATTGAACGCGGTATGGGCATTGCCAACCCAGCCCGTTCGGAACGCAAACTTGCTCAGGTAGGCTACTACCGTCTGAGTGGTTACTGGTTCCCGGCGCGGGATTTTGTACGAGACCACTTGCAGAATGTTGTGCTCTGCGATGTGACCCAAAAGCCCCTTCGACAAAACTCCTTCCTTCCCGATACCACATTCGACGACGCGTTTAGCCTTTACCTTTTCGACAAAAAGTTGCGCCAATTAATGCTTGATGCCATCGAGCGAATCGAGATCCACGTTCGAACTGTCACTGCCCATGAAGTCGGGTATTACGGGGCGTTGGCCTATACGGATCCCAGTTTCATCGTCCCAAAGCAGACCCAAAACTGGACGGATAGAAGCAAAAGGCAACGCAACACTTGGCTAGAGTGGCTTGAAAGACAAAACGGTCTAGTTGCCCGCAGCCAAGAGGACTGCATTGAGTGGCACAAACGAAATCGCAAGGCGATTCCTTTCTGGGTAGCCATTGAGGCCTGGGACTTCGGTACGCTCTCCAAGTACTACGAGATACTCAAGGGCAACCACCAAAACCGTATCGCACAGCGCCTGGGCGTCTCGAACACCAGGACACTCAAGCTTTGGCTGCAAGAAATTAACACTCTTAGAAATCGCTGCGCACATCACAGTCGTATTTGGAATCAGGTATCAGCGAATGCGCTTCCTGATCTTCCTGCAGAGCCTTACTTCCAAACGTTGAAGTTGGATCACAGTGCACTCACCCGTCTTTACGGACAGATCGCTATCATCTGGTTCCTGGTACAACGTATCGGACCAAGCTCAGACTGGATCCGACATGTTGCGTATGTCATAGATTCCAAACCTAACCTTCCTGGGTGCCCGTTCGGGTCCCTCGGGCTTCCTTCTGAAGATGGTTTTCCGCGGCATTTGTTCGGCATCTGAAATCCCGTCTTTACCGTCCGGTGTCAGCAATAACAAGCACCATCACGCGCCTCAGGCGCTATCACTGCGCATAGCGTTACATCGATCTAACCAAACACGCCCAGTACACGGCTCAAATGATCCCGGAAACACTAGTCGTTGAGATGCGCGAGGAAGCGAAGATCCCGAAAGAACGATTAGCCGCAGATTCAGCAGCTTTTTCTCGTCCTTATTTGTGAGCTGGCACGATCTGCCCGGTCCGAGAAGTTGGCCGCAACGGATATAAACGACTACGCGCAAACCTTGTAGGCCTGCACGTAGCTTATCGATTGGGGGCACGCAACCAGGTTCACAGATGCCGTGCCCCCCCCTCATCCGTCAGATAGCCTCAGGTAAGTTCTGAGCCTTTTCCGGCGGCTTGATTGAGCCGATGTACACCGCGAAGATAGTCAGTAGCGCGCCGGCGATCTGTAGCGAGGAGCTTGCCTTGCCGAGAAAAGCGACGTCGATGAAGTAAGTGATCACCGGTTCGAGCAGCAGGATCAGTCCGGCCAGCCCCAGGCTGAGGGCGCCGATCGAACGATTGACCAGCAACCAACCGACGAATTGCACCAGTACCCCGTAAATCACCAGCATCACCAAGGTTTGTCCGTCCACAATGGCCAGGCTTTCCCCGGTCGCCAGCGCGTATACCAGCAATACCAGGGCTGCCCACAGACTCAAGTTGAGCATCTGCGCAATCTTGTCACCGCCACCATCAGGCAGCTGAGTATTGAGCTTCAGGAAGTACACGCAAATGGCATACGCCAGCCCCGACAGCACCCCATACACCACGCCTTTGATCCCGACTCCGCTGGTCATTTCTGGCAACAGCAACAGGTACAGCCCGACGAAGGCCAGCGAGATGGAAATCAGGAAGTAGATCGAGGGCTTTTCCTTCAACAGGTACAGCCCCAGCAAGGTCATGAAGAACACCTGGCAGTTGGTCAGGATCGATCCGATGCCCGGGCCAACGATGTAGATGCTCTGATGCCACAGCACCAGGTCGATCGCCAGAAATACTCCGGCCAGTGCAGTGTAGAGCTGGGCCTTGGCGATTTTGAGTCGCACCGGCGTCTTGCGCACCTTGAGGAGCAGGAAGAACAGGATCGAGGCGATCAGCATCCGATAGAATCCGGCACCACCGGCGCCGATATGGGCGAAAGCCACCGCCAGTGCTGACAGGCTGAGCATCAGCCCGCCGATGGTCAGCTCGATGATTGCCCGGTTGTTATTAGTCGACATGGGAGACCTCATTGGTAAAGCGCAACGTATCTGTATCCGTGTCCGATTCGCTGGACGAGGGGTATTCCAGTACCTGCTGCATGGCCTCAAAAATGCTCGCCAGTCCGCTCTGCAGGGTTTCTGCGTCGATGGTCAGGGCCGGCATCAACTTGAGCACCTGATCTTGCGGGCCGCAGCGCTCGATGATCAATCGGCGCGTAAAGCACGCGCGCGTGACCGCGGCGGTCAAGGACGCATCGTGGAACTCGATGCCATAAAACAGCCCGCGACCACGCACCTGCTTGATATGCACAGCGAAGCGCTCGGTGACCTTGGCGAACCAGGACTTCAGGAGCGTTTCATTGGCCTGGATGTGCTTGACCAGACGGTCGTCGCTCCAGAATTCCTGCAAGGTTTTGGTCGCGGCGACGAAGGCCAGGGTGTTGCCACGGAAGGTGCCGTTGTCTTCGCCGGGCGACCATTGATCCAGCTCTGGACGATGCAGCAGCAGGGCGAACGGCAGTCCGTAACCACTGAGGGATTTCGACAGGCAGACCATGTCCGGGGTGATACCGGACGGCTCGAAACTGAAGAAGGTCCCGGTGCGGCCGCAACCGGCCTGGATATCATCGATGATCAGCAGGATGTCGTGCTCAGCCGTCAGTTTGCGCAAACGCACCAGCCAGTCGGAAGACGCTACGTTGATTCCGCCTTCGCCCTGAATGGTTTCCAGAATCACCGCCGCCGGAAGATCCATGCCAGAGCTGTTGTCGTTCAGCAAACGTTCGAAATACTCGACGGAATCCAGACCTTTTAGGTATCCGTCGTAGGGCATGCGGAACACATAGGGATCGACGCCAGGTTGGCGATTATCGCGGTTTCCGGTCAGCCCCAGCGAGGTGTTCGACATCCCGTGAAAGCCATTGGTGAACGCGACGATGTGCTGCCGCCCGGTGACCTTGCGCGCCAGTTTGATGGCCGACTCCACCACGCTGGTGCCAGTGGGCGAGGTGAACTGCATTTTGTAAGACAGCGCCCGTGGCTCAAGAATGATCTTGCGCAAGTTGAAGAGAAACTCCTGCTTGGCCCGGCTGTGCATGTCCAGCGCCGCCTGGATCCCGTCACGTTGCAAGTAGTCGATTACCGCTGCCTTGACCGGTTTAGGGTTGTGACCATAGTTGACCGAGCCGGCGCAACTTAGAAAGTCGATGTAGGCCTGCCCCTTGAGGTCGTACAGATAGCTGCCCTGAGCCTGGTCGAAGACCACGGGGAAACTGCGGCAATAACTTCGCGCCTGGGACTCGACCTCGGCAAATATACCCAACTCATCCATTCCTGAAATTTCCATTTACGGCCTACTCATATAAGGGGTCGAGGTGCGTGCGATCAAAGGCGACTCAGGCGATTTTTTCTGCGGCGTCTTCCAGCCCCAGTTGTTCGCTCAACGACGTGAAAATTTCCCGGGCCCGCAGCGACAACAGGCTGAAGGAGCCTGCATCGCCGTAGCCGTGGGACGACTCGCACAAACCGTTGAGGTAAAGCGCCGGTAAGTTGCAGCCTGCGCGCGCGGACAGGCGATAATCACGTCCGATGCGAATCACGCCCTGGGCATCACAGTCCAGGCTTTCGGCCAGGTCGCGCAGAATGGAGGGGAAACGTTCGTCTTGGGCGCCGGTGCCCAGGTTGCGGAATCCGGTAGCCAGCACGACAGCGTCCAACTCAGGCAGTTGTTCGGTGGTCCCGGCCTGGGTGTCGAGTAGCGTCAGCGAGTAGCTGTGGCCGGTGGCTGTGCAAGCCTGGATGTCACTGAAACTCTTGATGGTGGTTCTGTTTTTACCCTGCAACTTGTCTTCATACATGCCTACATACAACTCCGAGATCACGTCGGCGTCGGCAGCGGAGTAGTTGGTGTAATGCAAGTGGCGGTTGATGTTCTTCTTCGCTTCGGCGGAACTGTTGTAGTACTGGTCAACAAAGGACGGGAAGTACACATGCTCGCTGAACTGGCTGGTGTCCTTGAGGCGGAAACCGTAGCCGCGCTGGATGTTGATGATCTCGAGGTGTGGGTAGCTATGGCGCAGGTGCAGCATGATCTCGATCGCACTCTGGCTGCCGCCTACTACCGCGACCCGCTTCAACTCGCGCTGTTGCGCTAGTTGCGCCAACCGCCCGAGGTACTGGGTCAAATGGAAAACCTGGTCGGCGGCGCAGTCGGTGAATGCCTGCGGGATCACGGGTGTCCGCCCGGGTGCGACGACCAGCGAGCGGGCAAAAAACTTGCTCCCGGTTTGCGTAGTCACGCAATACAGGTTGCTGACAGGGTCTGCCTGAATCGATGTCACGGCCTGGTTGTAAACCACGTCTTTGGCAAAGAAACCCGCGACCCAGCGCACGTACTCGGCGAATTCGCTGCGCAGCGGAAACTCCAAACCAAGATTGAGGTGCTCGAAAAGCCGATCATTTTCGAACAGGAAGTTGGTGAAGGTGTAGCGGCTGCGCGGGTTGCGTGGCGTCACCAGATCGCGGCTCGGATGATTCTGGATATCGCTGCCCGACAGCATCATCTGCGGTTGCCATTTCGTACTGCCCTGGCGCTCCAGGAACAGGCGTGTTCCGGCAAAGCCTAATTCTTCCAAGGCAATGGCCAAGGCGATGTTCGCGGGCCCAAAACCTATACCGATGACATCGTAGACTTGCCCGTCACGCCCTGAATCACTGGTATTAACGTTATGAACGCTCACAGCTTTATCCCCATTTATTACAAAAGTCAGACTCAGCAAAGCAGAAAAGCCCCTGAGGTCTTTCCTGCATGCGGTCAACAAAAGTTGTTTGTCGTTATCTTTAATCGATATCGGTAGTGCTGTTCTTTAAACTTCTTGTGCCGCCAGCTTCAACCATTGTTGTACCGGTGCATACGCCAGGATGTTGTCGACATATCCCTGCACTTGTGCCGGTATGGCAATGCCATAACGTCGGAAACGAAATACCACCGGAACAAACATGGCATCGACAATGCCGAAGTCGCCGCAGAGGAACTGCTTCGAACCGCTCAGCGCGCGCAGGTTGTTCCAGATATCGAACACGCGCATGACTTCTTCACGCGTCTGGGCGGTAAGCGTTTCAGGGGTATCACCGGTGTTCAGGCCGAACGACATCTGTGTGCGCAGGTGCGTGAAGCCGGAGTGCATCTCCGCCGCTGCGGCGCGCGCGAGTGCTTTGACCTGCGGGTCCTGGGGCCAGAGGTTGGCGCCAGGATAGGCGTCGGCAACGTATTCGCTGATGGCCAGGCTGTCGTTGATCACTATGCCATTGAGTAACAGTGCCGGGACTCGGCCAGAAGGCGAGTGTTCGAGGATTTGCTGGCGGGTGTCGCTCTGTTCCAGTTTCAGCTGAAGGGTTTCAAACGAAACGTCGGCTGTCACAAGAACCAGCCACGCACGAAATGACCATGACGACTTATTAAAATCCCCAATTACCAGTTTTGTAGACATCGCATCCCCTAGCTTGTTTTATGAAATAGATGCTAAATTTAGCGACCTTTTTTTCATACGTATTGCACAAAACTGGACAATGGATGGACGGGATTCGCAGTGAAAAAGCCCCTCAAAAAGATAAGGATTTTGTTCAATTCTGGCGTATACCCGAAGGCGACTGCGAGTTGCTATCTGCGCGTTATAGCACCCAATCTTTCGGCCGACATTCACATGACAGATACGCTATCGGCGTTATAAGTAGCGGTGTTGAAAAGCTATGTATGCGTCCGGGCATCCCGCCTTGCGCAACTAAACCGGTTGCCATCTATGCGGCAGCAGCTCCGCAATCTCACTCGCCCGCTGCGTCGGCAGGCGCGTGAGGACGTCCTTCAAATAAGCATACGGATCATGCCCATTGAGCCGCGCCGACTGGATCAAGCTCATGATCGCCGCAGCCCGTTTGCCGCTGCGCAGTGAACCTGCAAAGAGCCAGTTCTTGCGACCCAACGCCCATGGCCGGATCTGGTTCTCGCACCAGTTATTGTCGATGGGTACGGCCCCGTCATCGAGATAGCGCGACAGCGCCGTCCAGCGTTTCAGGCTGTAATCCAGTGCTTTGCTGATAGCCGAGCCATCGTGCACAAGTAGGCGCTGGGCGATCATCCAGGCATGCAGTGCACCCATCACCGGCACAGCTTTTTCCTGCCGTATTCGGTGGCGAAAATCCGGTTCAAGGTCGCGGATCTCACTTTCGATTTCGTAAAGTAACTGGATGTAGCGCAAGGCCTGCTCGGCGAGCTGGCTCTTGTTGGTGGCGTGTAGCTCGAAGAACTTGCGTCTTGCATGGGCCATGCAACCGATTTCGGTTACGCCGAGTTCAAAGCTGGCCTTGTAGCCACCGAAATCATCACAGACCAGCTTGCCCTTCCAGTCTTGCAGAAAGTTACGAGCATGCTCACCGGCGCGGCTGGGGCTGAAGTCGTAGACGACAGCCGCTGTTTCGCAGAGTTGGCTGGTGGCGTAGGCCCAGACATAGGAACGATGAGTTTTTTTCGAGCCCGGCATTAGCATCTGCACGGGTGTTTCATCGGCGTGAATGACCTGCTGCCCGAGCACTACATCGCGCAGCGCATCCACCAGAGGCTGTAACTGCACGCCAGTAACGCCAACCCATTGGGCCAAGGTTGAGCGTGGGATGGCCAAACCGGCTCGACCAAAAATCGACTCCTGGCGATAGAGCGGCAAATGGTCGGCGAACTTGGCGATCATCACATGGGCTAGCAGCCCGGCGGTGGGGATGCCCTTGTCGATGACCTGCGCCGGAACCGGCGCCTGGATCAGCGTTTCGCAGTCATCACAAACCCACTTGCCGCGAATGTGACGCTCCACGGTAAACACGCCGGGCGTGTAGTCCAGTTTCTCGCTGACGTCTTCACCGATACGCTTGAGGGCGCAGCCGCATGGGCAGTGAGTGTTGTCCGGTTCGTGATGGATCAGGGTGCGTGGAAACTCCGGCGGCAACGCAGCGCGCTTGGGCTTTTGCTTTGCCTCGGTTGGAGTTGGAGCTGTTTGCAAGGCCTGAAGCTCAGCCTCAATCGCCGCGATATCGGTATCGATCAAGTCATCGAGCAAGCTGGCCTGCTCCGGACTCAACTGCTCGCTACGCTTGGCAAATTTGAAGCGCTTGAGCTGCGCGATCTCGTGGCTCAACTTTTCGATCACCGTTTGACCATGATGGATCCTCTTACCCATGGTCTCGACGGTCTTGCCCATTGTTTCGACTTGTTGGTCCAGCGTCTCGACACGCTGCATCAACTGCGCTGCCAGAGCGCGCAGTTGTTCAGGGGTCAGGTGATTGAGATCAGGGAGCGAAGTCATGCCGCCGATTTTGCCAGAACAGGTCAAAACCAACGATAGGCTGATCGGACAATTGCACAGCCAGATGGGGCATGGCAGAAGTTATACGATGGAAATCGCGTTGCCTGGCCCGACCCTTTGCCAAGGCAAACCTAGCACCAGAGCATGCAGTTGCTCGGAGCCCAATTCTATCTGCGAACCGTGCCGGGAACCCGGCCAGAAGAACTTGCCCTGATGCAGCCTGCGCGCCGCCAGCCAGATGCCCAGCCCCGTGCACCAGCACTTTCATGCGATTGGCACGGCGGTTGGCAAACAGATAAGCACAGTGCGGCTGCGCCGCACCGAACACTGCTACCACCCGAGCCATCGCAGTGTCGGTGCCGGCGCGCATGTCCATGGGCTCGGTGGCGAGCCAGATGGTGTCGATGCGGATCATCGCAACAGGTCTCGCAGAAAGGTGGCGCAGGCGGCAGCACTTTCGGTCGGCCAGTTCACTTTGACGGTGCCACGCGGGTGCTGGATTTCAACGCAGATGTTCGATGATGCAGCTTGCGAATTTCCTCCGGCTAGCTGCAAGGGTAGCGGAACGAAAGCAGGTTGCAGCGCCATGGCTTTCTGCGTTTGCACTCGAATCCATTTGTGGACGAGGTTCGCGTTAAGGCTGTGGCTGAGTGCGACGCTGGCAATCGAAGCGCCGGGCTGGGCACACTCTTGAATGAGCTGGGCCTTGAAGGATTTGGAGTAGGAACGGCGTTGTGGCTGCATGGAAAGACCCGCTTAAAAGGCTAGAAATGGTGTCCACTTAAATTAGGTGGACACCATCGCCTTTGGCGTCGGGGTCAGGAAGGTGTGTTGGCCGGACGCATACAAAGCTATTTTATCGCGGCAGTTACTACATGGGTGTCGCTGGCAGTGTGGTCACCATTACCCCTGGGGAGATCCACGACGGCTTGCCAGGCCACGATGAGGGCTGGATGTATCGAATGCTCTATATCGACCCCGAGTGGGTCAATCGTGCGGTGTTTCAAGGGCGCTTTTCAGAGGATCATATTCATCTTTTTCAAACAGCTCTGAGCCAGGCCCCCGACTTCGCCCGCATCTTTTTGCATCAGCATCAACTCATTGAAAAATCCCCACCCAGCCTTGAGCGGGAAACTATCCTTCTGGATCTGGTGACAGAGCTTTTCGAGCGCAGCGGAGCGCCCATCGAACCAGTCAGTGCGGCTGAGCAGCACGCCGTGCAAAAGATCAAGAAGAAGCTCGAAGACGAGTTCGACAAACATCTGTCGCTGGAAGAGCTGGCGCAACTGGTGAACCTCGACCCTCTTTACCTGATCCGGGTGTTCAAAAAAAGCGTTGGCATCTCCCCCCACAGCTATCAAATCCAGAAAAGAATCGCCCAGGTCCAAAAACTGCTGCGCACCGGGTCCAGTCTCGCAGAAGCGTCATTCACTTGCGGCTTCTTCGATCAAAGCCACATGACCCGGGCCTTCAAAAAAGTAGTCGGCATTACACCGGGCAGTTTCCGTAACAGCAGTGCCTGAGCCTGTAAGTGCCATCTTGGATGTTGATCTTGCCGTAGTGCTCGGCCTCACGTTTTAAGCGCGTTAAGCCGGCCAAAAAATGGCCTCGCGCAGCCGCATGCCGGTGGCTCACTTGCGCAGAAGTGGGCGGGTGGAGACTGTACTGGCTGACGAAACCGGCGCCGCGAAATTCTGAGTCGGGTGAAGGCAGTGAAGCGATGACTGGGGCATGCCTGACTGTCAGTCAGGTGCACTCTTGCGTTGGCTGCAGCACCATTATCTGTATGGCCGTTGCGGGTGACTTCGGTATTTGTCACGCCGATTGTCACGAGGGGAATGCCGCAATGGCAATGATCTGAAGTGGGCATCCATCACTTAGTGAGTGACCGTGCGAGCCGCTGGACGCTAATCGCACTTTGGGAGAACCACCACGATGTGGCGTAGCCTTAAAGCTATTAGCTACCTTTTCCACTGAGCGTCTTGATCAGAGACCATGAAAGAGCGCCTTGCTCGTCTCTATATATATCGCTGTGGGCGCCACCACCGGTGTAAAAGGCGTTGTAGTTGATCAAATCGTCCGAATTGATGTACATCAGCTTTTTACCCAACGTTGGTGGCGGCGTGGTTTTTCCTGCGGCATCTGCTTTCAGGCAATTTATGAGTTTTGATGGCTCGGAGCAGTATTTTAGAAAGCTTTTTTCGCTACCTGCATAGATACCCCAGAGAGCGCTTTTGACCGCAGTATCATGCTTGGAAGAGGTCAAAGCGATGCTATTGCCTCTAGGGCATTTGTCTAGCAGCGCGCCGTGCGCGTCCCTCTCCACCAATCTATCCGTCAAGAAAGCCCCTTGATAGTTTATGAGCAAATCTACCGCTTGCTTCGAGGACCGAATACCCAAGGGATTAGCTATTACTGGTCCGTCACAAACAGCCGTGGTCGCCGCTCGCGCCCCAAAGCTATGCCCTATCACGATGACTGGCAGCTTGCGCTGTGCCTGTGCGCTGGCCTGAGGAATAGTGTTTGCTAGAAGGATTCCCAGCCAGGTGAGACCCACTTCATCGGCGTCTTTTGCCTTCGTTCCAAAGCTCGTCAGCTTATAGAGGGGATCGAGCCATGGACTGTTCCACTGGCTTGGCCATGTCACACCTATGACGAGTGGTTTGAAGGCTCCAGGGCTTTCTTCACTGGCATGCTTGATCCCTCTGATGATGGAGTTGATATTGCGAACTGCTTCCTCCTGTACGGTGTTCCATCCCATAACCACTACGACGATGTGTGTATATGAAGGAGACTTTATATCGACACTCAAGGCAGTCTGCAGTGCGCCCATTCCTTGCCAGCCGGAGCGATACGCATGTTTTGCAGCAATCTCTGAAAGGGTCTCATCACAGCCACGAACAGGTGCAGCTGCTACGGTCGGCCGGTAGTAGACATCGTACAAGGTGCAGTTTCTTTTGGTGCTCGATGGAGGCTGGTTACGAATGATGTGCGACACAAACATAATCTTGCCTTCGTGAACGGCGTCCTGCTGACTCCTGACGATTTTGTCTGCACTGTTAGGCTGCTCGAACGTCAAATCCTTCTCCGACGTTAGAATATCACCGGGGTCGCCTTTCTCTATCCCGACGATATACCCACCCCCTCGAAGCGCAATTTCATCTGGGTAATAAACTGCCGAATGATAGTGCATGGTGATCGGCCCCCCAGTCCCTAACTGCTTTTCCGCAGGCTCCAGAAGCCGAGGTGAGCCGTCGCCGAAACACCCAGCCAGCAAAACAGCATTAGCAGTCAGTAAACGCTTGATCGCCCAACTCATTCTCATAGTCATAGGTGTCGCGATCCAGTAAGAACGGGGTCGACGAGAATACTTCGCAGGCGACTGCACGGCACCGCGAAAACTTCTCTCGCCATGGAACCTGGAAACGACGACTGCGGTGCAGTGATCCGCGCAATCGAGGGGTAGAGAATGCTAGATCTTGCACATGGGTATAGATGACTATCCAAACCTTGTCGACAATGCGTAGGTTCCTCATGGCAACTCTTAGTGAGGAATGAGTAAGCGATCTTGAGCATAGGCGTGCTAGCTAGTCGTTGCTTTACGACCTATGCAAGGGGATTGCTAGGGAAACTCTGAAAAAGACTTTCTGATTTGGCAAAATACCGCGACCCCACCCACCGAGTTTCCCGATGAAGCAGATGACCTTCGCCGACGCCGAGTACGCTGGCAAGCGCAAGCAAACCCGCAAGGAGTTGTTCCTGATCGAGATGGATCGGGTGGTGCCGTGGAAGGGCTTGATTGCTTTGATCGAGCCACATTATCCGAAAGGTGAAGGTGGCCGTCCGGCCTACCCGTTGATGGCGATGCTGCGTGTGCATCTGCTGCAGAACTGGTTCGGCTACAGCGATCCAGCGATGGAGGAAGCGCTGTACGAAACCACGATCCTGCGCCAGTTTGCCGGGCTGAACCTGGAGCGCATCCCCGACGAAACCACCATTCTCAACTTCCGCCGCTTGCTGGAGAAACACGAGCTGGCGGCCGGCATCCTCGCTGTCATCAATGGCTATCTGGGCGACCGCGGCCTGTCGCTGCGCCAGGGCACCATCGTCGATGCAACGCTGATCAATGCGCCCAGTTCGACCAAGAACAAGGACGGCAAGCGCGACCCGGAAATGCACCAGACCAAGAAGGGAAACCAGTATTATTTTGGCATGAAGGCCCACATCGGCGCCGATGACGAATCGGGTCTGGTGCACAGCGTAGTGGGCACGGCGGCCAATGTGGCGGATGTCACCCAGGTGGACAAATTGCTGCATGGCGACGAAAACGTGGTCTGCGCCGATGCAGGCTACACCGGTGTCGAAAAGCGGCCCGAGCATGAAGGACGTGAAGTTATCTGGCAGGTGGCGGCACGCCGCAGCACCTACAAAAAACTCGATAAGCGCAGCGTGCTGTACAAAGCCAAGCGCAAGATTGAAAAGGCCAAGGCTCAGGTGCGCGCCAAGGTCGAGCATCCGTTCCGGGTAATCAAGCGCCAGTTCGGTTACACCAAGGTGCGCTTTCGCGGCTTGGCCAAAAACACGGCGCAACTGGTGACACTGTTCGCTCTGTCGAACCTGTGGATGGCGCGCCGACATTTACTGACGAATGCAGGAGAGGTGCGCCTGTAATGCGGGAAATGGCCACCGGAGTGGGGTCCGGGTGGCGAAAACGTAAGAAATACTCGTCGAATTGATTGTTTTTTGATCATTTGGCGAGTTTAAAAGTTGCGCTAGGTGGTATGCCGGGGAAATACATGGCTACTTCAGACCATCCCTAGCCCTCTGATAGTGCTTATACTCACCCCCGCAGTTCGGTATGAGCAGTTGGCAATCGGGAGTCCTATTGACTTTGACAACGATTCTGGCGGTAGCGGTTGGCGTTCTGCCTTTCGCTCAATTGGTGCTCTTAGTCGGGATCTTGCTTATTTTCATGGCGTTCGCAGCCGCGCTTTTTCGCTGGCCTTCTGCATACTGCTTGGTGGTTTCTTATGCGCTATGCGACCAAGTCTGCGGGTGTGTCTCCCTAAGTCCAGTGGACCCTAGCCGCGCCTATGCTATAGTCAAACACTATTTTACTTTTGACTTGTTCTGGCGTCTGATTTATGCAGTTTTCCAAATATCACGCTGCGGGTAATGATTACTTAGTTTATACAGCATCAGCCCCCTTCTGCTTTACCGAGCAGGAAATATCTAGAATTTGTGACCGCCACCATGGATTGGGCAGTGATGGAATATTGGTTCCGTTGATCAATTCCGGTGAGATGCTATCGGTAGACATCTACAACACTGATGGTTCGCAGGCAGAAAAAAGTGGAAATGGCTTGCGAATATTTTGTCGCTATTTGTGGGATCAAGACATTGTTGAGAGCTCACACTTTAAGGTCTCCACAAAGGGAGGCGTGGTTAGCTGTCAAGTACTGGATGTAGGCAAGCGTATATCGATTGCCATGGGTACGGCCCGCTTTATAGAAACTACCGAGTCGACCTGTCTCATCGATGGAACAGAGCTTCTATTGAATCCCGTGTCCATGGGCAATCCTCATTGCGTGATATTTGTTGCGCAACCGACGGAGATATTGGCTAGAAATCTGGGGCCAATCATTGAGAATCTCTCTATTTTCCCCGATCGTACCAATGTCCAGTTTGTAAGAGTTATCGACAGAAAAAATCTCGAGGTACAGATCTGGGAACGAGGCGTAGGCTATACACTGTCTTCAGGCACCAGCAGTTGTGCGGCGGCGGCTGTTTCTCGAAAACTTGGTTTGGTCGATGCTCAGGTCGCCGTGCGAATGCCCGGAGGTGTGATTAATATCGAACTTGATAATGACTACCACGTTCTGATGCAAGGTCCAGTGTGCAAAGTCGGAGAATACTCACTGGACGCTGAATGCCTTGTCCAAGAAGATTTTTAGGGTCACTAGTGATACCGAGGGCACGACAGCACAGAGTGCAAACTCAAACCATTATTTAATATAACGTCAAACCCTCCATTCACTCCATGGTCGCCACTACAGCGCCCCTAATATCGAACTTAGCATTCAGACTCGATATTCTTGAGGTATAAAGTTCTTTACTATTTCTTCGCATGCCCAGCCCATCATATTAGTGCCTAGTGCAAATCATAGCGATAGACTTGCAGAACAGCAGTCATAAATCTAAGGCGGAGCCACAGGCAAATCGGATCAATTTGGCTGTCATTAGCTCCCCCCAAACGGGTCCAGAACGCGCCGCTCACTAGATGCCGCACGTTTCCTACATGATTCCAAGAAACGTCTGACTGGATCGCCATAACGTTTAAGTCGATTATCTGGACTGGTTCGCTGTCGTAGACAGCACCTGCCTGGGTGACATGGATCTTGAAGGTCACCACGCTATCCGCGTTGATCAGCTGTAGTTCGCAAAGCATTCGGTAGCTCGGACAGTCGTCGACATTCTCGCCGACCGAATGCACCAACCCTCACTGTGACGGGAGCCTGCCGTCAGGTGGGGTCTCTACGTCACTTGCCAATCGCAGGAGACATGATGAAAATATCGCTTGCCTTATATGACGCGCTGACATCCATCAGTGTGCCAAATAACAAAGCTAAAGCTGTTGTAGATGCATGGGAGGACGATGTGAAAGATTTCGCTTCAATATCCGACTTAGAGCGTACCGAGTCGCACCTTCAGGGTTCGATCACTGCATTACGTACTGACCTCACCGCCTTGATTAAGGAGCAAGGCGCGGATTTGCGAACACTGGTCGAACGCCAAGCCAGTCAATTTCAAAGCTCAGTGTCAAAACTAGAATCAAACATAACGGTGCTTCGTTGGCAATTCTGGCTCCTGGTTCTCTGTTTTGGCTTCCCCATTTTAAAGAGCCTTTACGAGGTTTACGGGAAAGTCGTCACTTCTTGATCCATCGCGACACCCTCAGCCATCAGTAACCAACCGGTGGCCTATTAGCTTTAAGACGCCGGCCTTGTCCGTGTCCTGATTTGTAGCTATTCAGCCATGCGGGGAACACTCGCCGTATGGGCGACGTGTCTCTCCGTTTTGGGCTTTTTTCGGAGAGACACATGAAACTCGAAAAGCTCACCTCGCTGCAAACTCAACGGTTAAAACTGCCCGTCGTCTTCACAGAGTGCGCTGGGTATGAAGCTGTCTACCTAGAGCAACCTGCGAGCTTCGGCGACTTGGGCAGCCGCTTAGGCGACACCCTCGAAGATGCCTATACATGCCTCTTCCCCCCGGTATCGGCAAGGATCAAATTGAAATCCTGAGCGAACGCCGGTATCAAATTCTTGAGGCGAAAGCGTCCATCAGCAGCATGAAGCAACAAACGTCCAAGCTGATTTAACGGATCATTGGAATGGATCAGTGAGAGATTAGGGATGCAGGTCTTGGAAATGACCTGTAAGCGTTTGGATTGCTGGGTCAAATCCCAAGCAAAAAAAAGCCTGCATCTCTGCAGGCTTTTCTCTATCTGGCTCCACGACCTGGACTCGAACCAGGGACCCAATGATTAACAGTCATTTGCTCTACCAACTGAGCTATCGCGGAATGCGCCGTATGTTACTGATTAAAAAGAAGAAGTCAAGCATCCTCTGACACTTTCCGTAAATCGCCCCCCTGCTCGCTTGAATACGACGGTTCCTTGGCCAGCTCCAACCAGGCTCGCGCTGCCGGTGGCAGATGAGCGCTGGCGCGCCAGGCCAGGGCGATGTGCCAATCGGTGTGGGGTTCGTCCAGAGGGATCAAGGCGATGCCGGGGTGTTGGTGTTTGTACGCCAGCATCCGCGGCAGGAAGGCGACGCCCAGCCCGGCTGTGACCAGATCGACAATGAAGTCTATTTGCCCACTGCGAGCGGTAACTTTGGGGGTCACGCCTTTGCGTTCACAGGCGCTGAGGATCTTGGCGTTGAGGGCAAAGCCGGCTTCGAACAGGATGAACGGCGAGTCGGCCAGGTCGGTGAAGTCGATGCGCTCGCGCCGGGCCAGTGGGTGGCCCATGGGCAACACGGCGATCAATGGCTCGTTGCGCACCGGTTGGTAGTCAAAACCTTCATCAACCGGTAGCAGCAAGGCGGCGAGGTCCACCTCCCCCGCTTCCAGGCATTCGCGCAGCCTTTTACTGCCGTATTCGGTCAGTTCGATGTCGATGCCCGGGTAGCGGCTGCGATAAGTGGCAAACATGGCCGCGAACAGCACGCCGCACCCTACCGGCGGCAGGCCGATGCGCAGCACGCCGCGCTTGAGGCCGCGCAGGTCGTTGATTTCAGCCATCAGGTCGGTGCGTTCGGCGAGCATTACCAAGGCGCGGCGGTAGGCAATTTCGCCGGCGGCGGTGAGTTCGTTCTTGTGGCCGAGACGATTGAGCAGTGGCATGCCCAACTCGTCCTCAAGGGTCTTGACCGCTTTGCTGACGGTGGACTGGGTCAGGGCAACCACTTCGGCTGCCTGGGAGAACCCGCCCTGGCGCACCACTTCGACAAACGCACGCAAGGTTCGCAGGTTCATCAGTATTCCTTTGGCGACTGGATAGCAGTGATAAAAGTTGTTTTCATCATGGCATAACTTTGCTTAGGGTGTAGCACTTTGCCCTGTGGAGACACCGTCGATGATCATCTCGTCCGCTTCCGACTACCGCGCTGCGGCCAAGCGCAAGTTGCCGCGCTTTCTGTTCGATTACATCGACGGCGGCGCCTACGCCGAGCACACGCTGCGCGCCAACAGTTCGGACCTGGCCGAGATCAGCCTGCGCCAACGCATCCTGCGCAATGTCGACGACCTGAGCCTTACCACCCAGCTGTTCGGCACCGAACTGGCGATGCCGGTGATCCTCAGCCCGGTCGGCCTGACCGGCATGTACGCGCGCCGCGGTGAAGTGCAAGCGGCCAAGGCGGCGGCCAACAAACACATCCCCTTTTGCCTGTCGACGGTGTCGGTGTGTTCGATTGAGGAAGTGGCGTCGCAGAGCCCGCAGTCGATCTGGTTCCAGCTGTATGTGCTCAAGGATTGCGGCTTCATGCGCAACGCCCTGGAGCGGGCGCAGGCGGCCGGCGTGACCACCCTGGTGTTCACCGTCGACATGCCGACACCGGGCGCACGCTACCGCGACGCCCACTCGGGCATGTCCGGCCCCTATGCGGCGCAGCGGCGCATGTTGCAGGCGGTGACCAAGCCGCAATGGGCCTTCGATGTGGGCTTGATGGGCCGCCCTCACGACCTGGGCAATATCTCCAAATACCTGGGCAAACCCACCCACCTGGAAGACTACATTGGTTGGCTGGCCAACAACTTCGACCCGTCGATCAGCTGGAAAGACCTGGAGTGGATCCGCGATTTCTGGAAAGGCCCGATGATCATCAAGGGCATCCTCGACCCGCAGGATGCCAAGGACGCGGTGAGTTTCGGTGCCGACGGCATCGTGGTCTCCAACCATGGCGGCCGCCAGCTCGACGGGGTGCTCTCCACGGCCAAGGCGTTGCCGCCGATTGCCGAAGCGGTGGGCGATGACCTGACCGTGCTGGTGGATTCGGGCATTCGCTCCGGGCTCGACGTGGTGCGCATGCTCGCCCTGGGTGCCAAGGCGTGCCTGCTGGGGCGCGCCACCGCTTATGCGCTGGCCGCCGAGGGCCAGCATGGGGTGGAGAACCTTTTGGACATCTTTGCCAAGGAAATGCGCGTGGCCATGACCCTGACCGGGGTCACCTCCATCGCGCAAATCGACCGTACCACCCTGGTCTAGTGGTGATGGGTGCGGTGTACTTTGTTCACGAATAACCGAAGCGTTGTTTATTTGCGACAAGCAACTCGCCCCACCGAAACAGTTACGTTAACCGGGCCGGCAGCAACGCTGGCCCAAATCAGCCAAATAACTGGCGCCATGCTTTAACGGACTTTTCTTACTTAAAAATTAGTTAATTGATTTATAAAGAATTTTTCCAACTAAATACACTTGGCATGAATCTCGCTCTAGTACTGTTCAAGCAGGTTCGGCGATGACAAGACGTGCGGCAGTGCCCCGGGGTTATAACCCAACGAAAAGCGGTTTAAACTGTTTCCGATGTTTTACGGAACTGACGGATCAGTAAGACGCTTGGCACTCGCCACTCTCATCCCGCCTGTAAGACAGCCCAGTGCTTAGAGGCCACCCGCTTATGAAAACCCCCACCCAGACCAACGCAATTGACTTTGACAGTGCCAAATTGCAACGCCTGGGATTTGGCCAGCCATCCTTACGCCCACGCCGCCCCGCCACCCTCGCCGAACTTCGCCAGCAACTGAACCAGCAGTTGCAAACCAGCCTGGAGCCGGAGCGCATCCTGGGCCTGTTCTTTCGTGAGGTTCAGCGCCTGGTGCCGCTGGACGCCTTGCAATACCGTCACGCCGCCAGCGACCTGCGCCTGGAGTTTGGCCACCGGGGTCATCACTCCGTCAGCTACACCCTGAGCCATGAAGGCGAACACCTGGGGGAACTGGTCTTTCGTCGCAACCAGCGGTTGCTTGAAGAGGAACTGAGCCAGCTTGAACTGCTGCTGGTGACCTTGCTTTATCCGATGCGCAACGCCCTGCTCTACCGCGCCGCCACCCGCAGCGCCCTGCGTGACCCGTTGACCGAAACCGGCAACCGTGTGGCCATGGACCAGACGCTGCAGCGAGAAATCGACATGGCACGCCGGCACCTGCACCCGCTGTCGTTGTTGATGCTGGACATCGACCACTTCAAGAAAATCAACGACACCCATGGGCATGCCGCGGGCGACAACGTCCTGCGCGCCGTAGCCGGGGCGATCAAACGCCAGTTGCGTAACGTGGACATGGTGTTCCGGTTTGGCGGGGAAGAGTTTTTGATCCTGCTGTCCAACACCGGTCGCGATGCTGCGAGGATGGTGGGAGAGCGCCTGCGCCAGGCGGCACAAGCCCAGGACTACTGGGTGGAGGGCACGCGAATCGAACTGACCGTGAGCCTCGGTTGCTCGACGTTGCTGGCGGCAGAATCGGCTGAAAGCCTGCTGCGTCGGGCCGACAATGCGTTATATGTGGCCAAGCGCGAAGGTCGTAACCGCCTGGCTATGGCGGGGTAAGGTCAGTTGTGGAGAGGGAGCTTGCTCCCTCTCCACTGTTACCACTACGCCTCGCTGGCGATGCGCACAGGACGCTCGCGCACGGCTGGCGCCTTGTCTTTCTCCGCATTCTCTAGACGCATGCAGCTTTCCAGGAACAAGTGCATGTAGTCGTAGCTCTTGCACACCGCCTGGCGCAACTCTTCCTGCAAGGCCTTGCTCGGGTTGGTCCCGGCCAGGGTGCAGATGATTTCCAGGGCTTCCCAAGGGTGGGCATCGTCGTACTGGGCATGCATCTTCAGCCACTTCATCGCCCGCTTGCGATCTTCCTCCGGGAAAGCGGCAGCATACACACCGGTAGAGCAGACCACGGCGGACCACTCCCCCGTCGCCCCCTCGATCGCGTAGTTGGTGGCGGCAATCGCGACGATCAACGCATCCGCCGAGCTGGTGTGCCAGCACCAATGGCTCAGGGCGTGCAACTCGGGCGGCACCTCCTGCGCTTGCAGCTCTTCAAGGCTGACGCCGTGAGCCCGTGCCCAATTGACCCAGTAGTCGGCATGGTTGAGCTCCACACGAATGTTGCGCATCAGCCAACGGCGCGCCATGTCCTCCCCAGGATGACGGGCAAACTTGGTCTTGGTCAGGTTCTGCGCCATGTACAAGGCAAACTGTTCCACCACCGGCCAACCACCAATGAGGTAGTGACGCAGGGTCTTGGCGCTGAGGGCGTTGTCACGCATGCGCTGATACAGTTCGTGCTCGACAACCCGGCGCTTGCTCTCGCTACAGTCCTGGATCAGCTGTTGCGCCCAGGCAGGGTAACTCGAGGCTTCCATAAGCGGGCCGGTTCTGTTGAAGGTGTCGATCACTGTGGGGCTCCTTTTCAAGTGTGATTGTACAGACCAGCAAATGTTTCAGCGGAAAGTGCCGGGCGCCTTGAATAACAGTGGCTGCGGCCGCTCAGGGCGGCACTGCAGGCTATCAAAGGTAAACAATTGCGGGCGTTCAATCAGGTAGCCCTGAGCGTAATCCACACCTATCTCAAGTAAAGCCTGTTCGATCTGCGGTGTTTCAACAAACTCGGCAATTGTGCGCTTACCCATGACGTGGCCGATGTGGTTGATCACTTCGACCATGGCGCGGTTAATCGGGTCGTCCAGCATATCCTTTACGAAACTTCCATCGATCTTCAGGAAGTCTACAGGTAAATGTTTCAAATATGCGAATGAGGACATTCCGGCGCAAAAGTCATCGAGGGAAAAATGGCAGCCTAACGCTTTGAGTTCATTAATAAATCGAATCGCGCTGCCCAAATTGGCGATAGCGCTGGTTTCAGTTATTTCAAAACAAATCATTTCCGGTGGAATGTTGTAAGTATCGAATTTCTGACGTAAAAATCCTAAAAAGTCATCGTCGCCAATAGTTATTCCTGACAGATTAATCGCACACATGGCCATGGGTCGGCCCGGACGCTCATGCATGCAGCGGGCGATAATCTTGAATACGTTTTCCACTACCCAACGGTCCAGGGACGTCATCAAGCCGTAACGCTCGGCCGCCGGAATAAAACTGTTGGGCAAAATGATCCGCCCCGCTTCGTCATGCAGGCGCAAGAGAATTTCAATGTGCCCATTGCCGGCGTCGGTAGTGCCCAACGGCGCAATTTCCTGGGCGTAGAGGCAAAAGCGGTCTTCCTCAAGAGCAATATGCAGCCGCTGTACCCAGGCCATCTCGCCAAACCGCAGAGACAATTCCGAGTCATCGACGTGGTAGACCTGCACGCGGTTGCGCCCTTTTTCCTTGGCCATGTAGCACGCCATGTCGGCGGCGCGCAGGGAGGTTTCCAGGGTGGTCGGGGTTTGCGAGATATGCACCAGGCCGATGCTGACAGTGGTCATGAAGGGCCGGCCCTTCCACACGAAGTGCAAGCTCTGCACGGTATGGCGCAGGCTCTCGGCGATTTTTTCCGCCACCGGCGCCGGGCAGTTTTCCAGCAGGATGCCAAACTCGTCGCCGCCCAACCGAGCCAGGGTATCGCCCTCGCGCAGGTCCGACTGCAGCAGCGCGCAGATGTGGCGCAGCAATTCATCGCCCGTCGCGTGGCCACAGGTGTCATTGACCAACTTGAATTGGTCGAGGTCGAGGAACATCAAGGCATGGCGCCCACTTTGCTGGCGCGCTACCTGTTGCAGCACCTGTTCAAGCCGGAACTCGAACTCGCGACGGTTGGCCAGGCCGGTCAAGGCGTCGTGGGTGGCCTGCCAGGAAAGGTTGGCGATGTACTGGCGTTCCTGGGTCATGTCGTGCAGCACCAGCACCGCACCGCTGATCTTGCCGGCGCTGCGGATCGGCGCGCCCACCAGGGTCACCGAGACGGTGCTGCCGTCCAGGCGCTGGATCAGCTTGGAATGCTCGCTGCCGCCGCTGAACTGGCCCTTGACGATGTGTTCAATCAGGGTGAAGCCGTCGGGCTCGGCGTTTTCATCCAACAGCTTGAACAGCGCCGCCAGCGGTAGGCCCTGGGCCTGCTCCGAGCGCCAGTGGGTCAAAGCTTCGGCTGCAGGGTTCATGTAAGCAATGGCCCCGTCGACATCGGTGGTAATCACCCCGTCGCCAATCGACTCCAACGTGATCTGCGCCCGCTCCTTCTCCGCTTGCAGCGCATCGGCAAAGGCATGACGCTGGGCCAGCAACTTGTGGGTGCGCAGCAACGCCAACACGATCAGGCCCAGGGCGGTCGCCAGGTTGGTGATCAACAACAGGCGCAGGATCATCCGCGAACCTTCGCCCAGGGCATCGCTGAACGCCTTGGCGGCGGGCGTCACTCCTTCATTGATGGCCGTGATACGCGCCTTCCAACTATGGACATCGTCATCGCTGACGTAGCCGGAGGTAATGGCGCCGTGCATCTCCTGGGCCAGCTCATCCAACTGCACCAGGTAGCCGTCGCCCACCGTCCACAGCTCAATGGCTTTTTCCAGGTAGCTGAAATGACGGAAGTTGAGGTACAGCCAGATCAGGCTGGAAACGTCGTCCGGATGGTTGCCGCCCTTGAGAATACCCAGGCGCGCGGCCTCCATGTCGGGATTGGGACGGTCCAGGGCAATGCGCAATTCATGCCCACCCTGGGGCACGGCAATGGCCTGCTGGTATTTGAGGTAGGTGGCGTCGTTGCGGTTATCGGCGTAGAGGGTCAGGTAGTAAATGGCATCTTTCTGGCCCTTGGACCATAGGCTTTCGCCCGCCACATAGCCCCGCACTGCCGACAGCACGTAGAGACTGACGCAGCCTAACAATGCCTGGAACAACACGACGGCGATAAAGGGCCAGACAATACCCAACAGGCGTGGCGTTCCGAGAGTCCGCTTTTGCTTCATGAAGTCCCTTGCACATGCACAGCTTGATACGCACGCGAAAATCCGCTCCCGATAGCACAGCCTAAGCTAAATCAACGTACTTGTTGCAAGTGTCCGTACAGTTTGGCGTACAACCCGCCATCGGCAATCAACTGCTGATGGTCGCCGTCCTCGGCAATGTGCCCGCCATCGAACACCAACACTCGGTCAGCCTGCTTCACCGCAGACAGCCGGTGGGCGATGATCAGTGTAGTACGCCCACTGAGAAACCGCGCCAGTGCCTGGTGCAGGTTGTACTCGGTGGCCGCGTCCAATGCAGACGTGGCCTCATCCAGAATCACCACTTTAGGCTCGGCAAGCACCATGCGGGCAATGGCCAGGCGTTGGCGCTGGCCCCCGGAAAAACGCACGCCCGAGCGCCCGACCACGCTGTCCAGGCCCAAAGGCAGTGCTTTGACAGTAGCATCCAGTTGGGCGATTTCCAACGCCTGCCAGCAGGCTTGATCGGTGCGGGTACGGCCCATGGTCAGATTGGCGCGCACGGTGTCGTTGAACAGCGCCGGGTGTTGCAGCACCACCGCGACGTTCTCGCGGATGGTCTCCAGGCCGATCTCCTGCTGGGTGGCAGCGCCAAAACGAATACTGCCGGCCTGGGGCGTATAGAGCCCCAGCAACAGTTGCACCAGGGTGCTTTTGCCGCCGCCGCTGGCGCCGACAATTGCCACCTTTTCACCCGGTGCGATGGCCAGGTTCAACTGGTTGAGCACCAGGTCTTCGCCGTAGCCAAAGTCGAGGCCACGCACTTCGATGCCGACCGTCTCGCGCCCGCTGAACGGGTCTGCGCCGCCTGGGTATTGCGGTTCATCGGCACGCGCCAGCAGCTCGTTGATCCGCGACAGCGCGCCGCCCGCCGCGTAATAGGCGTATTGCAGGTTCAGCAGTTGTTCCACCGGGCCGATCATGAACCACAGGTAACTGAATACCGCGAGCATCTGGCCGATGGACAGGTCGGAAAACAGCACGGTGAGCATGGCCGCGGCGCGGAAGATGTCGATGCCGAACTGGAACAGCAAGCCACTGGCGCGGCTCGACGCGTCGGTTTTCCACTGGGAATGAATGGCGTAGTCACGCACTTCCTGGGCACGTTGGCCCAGGCGCCCGAGGAAAAAGCCCTGGCGGTTGCCGGCGCGCACTTCCTGGATGGCATCCAGGGTTTCGGTCAGCGCCTGGGTAAAGCGTGAAGTACTGTCGTTTTCCAGCTTCTTGAGATGCTTGACGCGCTTGCCCAACTGCACCGTGGCGTAGATCACCAACGGGTTGAACAACAGGATCAACAACGCCAGTTGCCAATGCATCCACACCAGGATCGCCGAGGTGCCGACCAGGGTCAGCATCGCCACCAGGAAGCGGCTGAGGGTTTCGCCGACGAATTTGTCCAGGGTGTCCAGGTCGGTCACCAGGTGGGTGGTGACCGTACCGCTGCCCAGGCTTTCGTACTCACCCAGTGAGATACGCTTGAGACGTTCGATCAGGCGCACGCGGATGCGGTACACGATGTCCTTGGCCAAGCGCGCAAACAGCCGCGCCTGCACCACGTTGAACACCAGCGCGCCGCAGCGCAGGGCCAGGGTGACCAAGAGCATCAGGCCGATATAGCCAGCAGCTTTTTGCCAACCCAGGGGCAGCGCGTGGTTCATCACCTTGAGGGCCGCATCGCCATGGCCCAGCAGCACTTCGTCCACCAGCAACGGCAACAACAGCGGGATAGGCACGCTGCACAGGGTGGCGAGCACGGCGACGCCGTTGGCGACCCACAGGGATTTCTTGTGACGCAGGGCCAGGCGGCGAATTTCCGCCCAGGTCAGGCGGTCGGTGCGTGGAGGCTGTTCATACACAGGCAGCTCGCTCCAGCCATCGACCCAGTAGCGGCGACAGCTCGGACAGCGGCTGGTAACCATTGGTCAGCAAGGCCAACTGGCCGTTGCGCTCGGCCAGCAGGGTCGGGAACCCGGCAATGCCCAGGTCCTGCACCCAGGTAAAATCAGCCGCCGTGGCCGCGTGCTGATCGGCACGGTCGAACTCGCCGGCAAACTCGATGCGTGGAATACCGGCCTGCTCGGCCAGTTCCACCAGCACAGGGGCCAGGGTCACGTCCCGACCTTCGACATAGAACGCGCGCTGGATCAGCCCCAGCAGCTTCCAGGCACAATCCGGCGCCAGGCTGCGTGCGGTGACGATCGCGCGGCACGCAGGCTCCGTGTCGTAGACAAACCCGTCGGGCAACGCGCCTTCTCGCTTGAACGGCTGGCCGGTGGCGTCGGTGACGGCCTGCCAGTGTTCAAGGATGTAGCGCCGGGTAGTCGGCTCCAGCGCCGCGCCGCTGCCGGTGCGCAAGCCGCCCACCACCAGGTGCACGTCCACGCCGGCCGCCTGGGCCTGCTCTACCAGCGCTTGTGCCACCGGGGCAAAGCCCCAGCACCAGGAACACATCGGGTCCATTACATAGAGCAGGCGCGCAGACATGGCTCAGGCCTCGGAAGGGGTTTGCTTGTAGTTGTAACCAATCGGGTGCGGCATGTTGCGGGCCTTGGCCAGTTCGATCTGCTTCTGGCGGTCGATCGCACTGCGACGGGTCTTCTCCGGCAGCTTATCCCAGCAATGGGGGCAACTGATGCCGGCCACATAATGCTCAGAGGTGCGGTCTTCTACGCTCACGGGTGTGCGGCAGGCATGACATTGATCGTAGTCGCCTTCGCTCAAGTCGTGGCGCACGGTCACGCGATTGTCGAACACAAAGCAGTCGCCCTGCCATTTGGTTTCTTCCTGGGGCACCTCTTCGAGGTACTTCAGGATACCGCCCTTGAGGTGGTAGACCTCATCGAAGCCTTCGCTGAGCATGTAGCTCGACGCCTTCTCACAGCGAATGCCGCCGGTGCAGAACATGGCGACCTTCTTGTGCTTGGCCGGGTCGAAGTTGGCTTTGATGTAGTCGGGAAATTCGCGAAAACTGGTGGTTTTCGGGTCGATTGCGCCTTCGAACGTGCCAATCGACACCTCGTAGTCGTTACGGGTGTCGATCAACAATACTTCCGGGTCGCTGATCAGCGCGTTCCAATCCTGCGGGTCGACGTAGGTACCGACCTTTTTGTTCGGGTCGACGCCTTCAACGCCCAGGGTCACGATCTCTTTCTTGAGCTTGACCTTGGTGCGATAGAACGGCTGGTCGTCGCAGTAGGATTCCTTGTGGTCGATGTCGACCATGCGCGGGTCTTTTTTCAGCCAGGCCATCAGGCCGTCAATGCCTTCGCGGCTGCCGGAAACGGTGCCGTTGATGCCTTCTTCGGCGATCAGCAAGGTGCCTTTGATGCCGTTATCGACCATCGCCTGCAACAGGGGCTCGCGCAGGGCGACGTAATCTTCGAGGGTGACGAACTTATACAGTGCCGCCACGACAATCGGTTGAGTCATGGGTGTTCTCTCCAGGTGGCTACCCTCGTAAGGGGTGAACCGGATGCAAAAAGGCGTCGCTCAGGCGACGCGGCGCGCATTCTAGCAAAACCACGCCGCCACCGCATCGGCATGCAGCCGCTGAAATGCCCTCAACGGTGTGGGTTACGTACCCCCTCCACGCGGTACCGCGGGCCACCGAGATGGCTGAACATCAATCGATAGGCACCACGCCCGCGAGAAGAGGCGTAGCCATGCAAATCAGCGGACCATAGTTGGTCTCTGTGAGCATGCCAATGAACCGCGCCGAACCGCCCTTCACGCAAGTGGCTGAGGGTAAGGGCAATACTGCGACGCTCGCGGCCCGATAGTTGGGTATCTACAAGCCTCGCGGTGTCGAACTCCATCTGCGGGGCAGCGGCTCTCGCTGCTGCCGGCGCTACCCACGGCACCTGCGCCTGTGCTTGCCGACCACCACGTGCGCGACTTGAACCAGCCACCGGTGTCGTCACCCCAACCTCGAACGCCCTTGACCCCGCCTGCCGACTGCTCGCGGCAGCGGACTCACGCTCTGGGCTTCGCAGCACTATCGCGCTATAGCCCATGCGTTTCAACTCAGGCATCGGGTTACGACTCTCCCTTAGTATGCGAGCGACGTCTCTGGACAGGTCCACAGGCCCCACGTAGCCACGCAGGGTCCCCTGACGCTGACTGACGTAAAAGGTAATGCCTTCTTCAGCGTGACGGCGCGCATAGACAAAATTCACCAACCGCTCCGTTTCTTCGTGACTCAGCCCACTCTCCTGCGCCGCCGCGATCGCCGCCTCCGAAATATTCCTGGCGAACTGTTCTTCCTGTTGTTGCGCTGCACTGGCCATGGCCTGCGGTTGCCTGCTTTGATAGGCACTGAAGCGGCTGGCACCAAACAGTAAGCCTCCCACCAGAGCCCCCACGGCAGCCCCCGCCCCCCCATTGCCCAGCAGCGCTCCCGCCCCCAGGCCCAGCAAGACCAGCACCAGGATCATCACGATTTCGTCCTGTAACTTGATATTTTCCATGGCGGCAGGCTGCAACCCCATTGAATCAACGAACGTGACCGGGTTGTTAAACGCCATGAGATAAGGATTGAGCTGCGCGCCTCCCCCTGCGGGGTCGGGGTTTATCCAGCGCTGCAACCATGGGGCGTAGTAGCGCAAACCGTAGTAATACAAACCGCTGCCATCACGCTCCTTGCCGGAGTATCGGCGGGTTTTGTAGCTGCCCTCCACCGCGTTGCGCGATGCCCACCACGCCGTCCCCCCATACGGAAAATAACTCTCCTGGCTCAGTAACTCAGCCTGTTCGCCCACCTCCAACCCATGACTTGACTGCTGATCCTTCAGGCAAAAGCGCAGGGTCTCATCGGCTGCCGCCTTATCGAGTCCCACCTCCCATTGCAAGACCTCCACCGTGCAACATGCCACTTCAAGACGCACTACATTGAGCTTACGCAACGGCCGATGGCGCAGTTCCAGGCCTGGCAGGTAATACACACGAGCCGTTTGCAGACTGCCAGCAACCTTCTGGCGAGTCAGCTTGAGCGCACGCTGGCCGTCGCTTGCATACACATAAGCCTCCTCATCCGAGTCCTCTTTCTCGCGCTGAATTGTCGTGACCCTGGACAACTGATTACGCACATTCCACGCCATCGGCAAACCACGCCCAAGCTGTTTCTGGTTGCCATTGGCATCAAAACCCTGCGCTAACTCGCCAACCGGATGCTCGCTCGACAACGCGCGATTACTGCCCGTTGCGACTTGCATGTCGCGGGTGTAGCCGACACCACTGGAGGGCACGTGGCGCAGCCGAGTCAGGTTGCCCCCCTCGTCATAGGCATAGTACTGGGCGTAGGTGCGCCATAGACCGGTATCGGTTGAACCGAACGAAATACGCGAGGGGAGCGCCGGCCCAATGGCGGCGGCGACACTTTCCCGGCCCGCCGCCTGGGTCAATTGGTACAGCGAGTCATATTCGTAGTGATATGAAGCCTCCACTTGCGTGTTGTGGCTCCATTTCGTCGGTTGTGCCTGATCCTGCAGGTTTGAAATATTGCCCACCGGATCATAGTCGTAGCTCAAATCCTGTAACGGCGCTGCCCGCTCATTTTTGCGATGGGCCACCAGTCGGCGCATACGACCATCCTCGGCCCGATAAGTGGCCAGGCTGCTCACGCCATTGCCCAACAGGGCCTCCTCCACCTGACCGGCTGCATTGTAGACGTAGCGCTCTATCACGGTCTTGCGCGCGCCACTTTTCAAGGTCAGGTGAATATGTTTCACCTGTCCGTCCAGACCATAGGCAAAGTGCCGAACATTACCCTTGGCGTCGACCTGTTCCAAGGTGCCGCCAAGGACGTCAAACACCCAGCGTGTAGCGTAATGCGCGCTTTCCAACTGCGGGTTCTGATCGGCCTGGGCAAGCGGCCAGTCAACATCGCCAGGCGCCTCGCGAAACCGCCGCGTTTGCCCAAGCACTTGTCCAGTGATCCCATACTGGTCGTACACCTGCGTGCCCGCCGGGTCGGCATGGTGTACCAAACGGCCGCTGCGGTTAAGTGCGCGGTGCTCGGGTGTTGGCGTGGCATACACCAGGCGTTCGACACATCGGGGGCGCGCGTGGTCGCCAGCTTGTTCGAACACCGCCACCGGACGCTGCAAAGCATCGTAGTCGTGGCGCTGATAAGCACCCCGCCCGTCCCAGGCATGCAACAGTTGCCCGGAGGGCGCCGACAGCATCAGCCGCATGCCTGCATCCACATCGTTGCGGCGAATCAGCGTACCGGACAGGCTGTACACCGACACCTGATTCGCCTCGGTCAATGGTTCGCGGGATTTAAGGGTATGCAGACGAGGGTCCCACTGCTCAAGCATCAGGCCGCTGGCCCCATAGACTTGACGCCTGATACGGGCCGTCGGAGCAGCCTGAGGGGTAGCGCGCAGATAAGCGACACTACGGACCGCCAACCCACGGGGGTCAAATGCCACAAGCGAGGGTGTGTTTCGATGAAGTGAAGTAGACATGATCACATGACCTGAGTTGCACAATGGTCAGAAAGCCTAGGACTCATGTCTTGCAGCGAGGTGGTATCGGTGTACGGGCACCTCAACCGGCGGGCGCCGACGCTGCCTGTAAATACCTATACCTGACGCCATTAACCTGCGTGATAGCGTTTTTCATTGCCCGCCGGCCCCATCGGCGGGCGTGAAGGAACGTATGAATATGCAAACCGACAACAGCCCGTTGCTCGCTCAACTGATTGATCACTCACGCCCGCCCGCTCCCGGTCGGGACGATTTCAAGACCGCCCTGCGGCGCCTCAACATTCACTCGATATTGGACATCGTACGTTTGTCCGAAGAGGCCTTTACCGAGCAACTGAAAAAGTACAACGATGACGATGCCCACACGGTGTATCTCAAGGCCCAGAACGCTGCCACGCAACTGGAAACCTTATTTCGCGAACAGCAAGTCTCGCCTCCCGCTTCTTCACCGCGCAATAAACGCAGTATCCCCCCCGAGACCAGCGCAATCTACCAGGCCTTGTTCCAGGAAAAGTGGGACCAGTTCTGCTCCAGTTCGTCTATTGCAGCGCTCGATTCACCGATTGCCTACCTGCGGGCGCTCTATTTATTCGCCCTGCAGCTGGAAGAAAACACCAAGGACACCCGCGCACTCAAGCTGTCGCAGCGACGCCCGGAACTCAAAGACCTGGTACTCAACCAACATAGCGTTTCGGGCCAGGTTCCCATGTTGTCGATCGTCAACCAGATCCTGCTCAAAAATATCGCGCAGGCCAAAGAAGAAGATACCTATAAGGTGCTGAGTGAAACCTGGTACCCGTTTTCTCTGCCCTATCACTTCCACCATCAGCAATGCCAACAGGGCTTGTCGGGCGACAAGCCGGCGCTGGGTGAGTTGAACTATCGCATCAGTCGCCAGTTGCCGCTGGCGGAAGAAACCAGCAGTTACGGGCAGGTCGGCGAACAGAACAACGAGGTCCAATGTCAGTTATCGGGGTTGAGCCCTCAACAACAGACACTGCTGAAAAGTAGCTGGGTAGCCGAAACGGGCGCGAAAGCGTTCTATCACAACTATTACAACTGGAAGTCTGATCTGATCGGACCGGCAAAACTCACTGACTTTCTGAGCCACACACAACTGGATGCCGACCAGCTTCAGGCACTGCTTGCACTACAGACTCAGTCACCACGCCAATCGCCTAACTGCAAGCAAAAAACCAGCCTCAGCTACGGTGCGTGCTACATCAACGGCACGACCACCCCCGCTATCAGCCTGGACAACGCCAAGCTGACCAACATCAGCCTTGAGCGCTTCGACAGGCTGCAACGCATGATTCGTCTACAGCGCTGGCTCGGCCTGCCTTTCGCGCAATTGGACACCCTGATAGTCAGCGCCATGCGCTGCGAAGGCAATCGCAACAACACGCTGCTGATCACCCATAACACCCTCCGAGCGCTGGGGGTCTTTTGCTATTTGAGCAAACGCTACACATTGCAAGCCGAAGAGTTTGCTGCCTGGCTTCATCAATTACCCGTTCATGCCTCAGGCGACCGCGTGTCATTGTTCGACCAGGTATTTAATCGCACCGGGTCTGCCCTGCCGCCCCTGTATCTGGACAGTGCCAGGTTCGACGATACCACCCGGCAACAGCTCTGCGCTGGGTTGGGCCTGCAAGACACCCAGGATTCGCTTCAACTACTGATCAACCCCAACAAGCCTGCAACCCGTACGATCGAGACAGTCAGCGAGATCTATCGGCAAGCAAGAATCGCTCGCCTGTTTGGGGTATCGGTCGTGGAATGCCGACAACTGGTGCAAATGCTCGGGAATGCGAACCTTCTCATGCAGTTGCGCAACCCAACGTTACGCAACAAACCGAAGGGCATGACTGACTTTCTCGATGTGCTCATGCAACTGGAATGGGCCAGCCGTTGGTTTAAAGAAAACGGCAGCAGCCTGGCGTTGCTCAGATGCCAACTATTGCTGGATCGCCAGGTCCAGGACCCGGTCATCAATCAGCTATTGAAGGAGTTCGCCCTCTATGACCAAGCGTCCCTTTCCAAAGCGTTGCAACCGCTTGATCTTCCTCAGCAACCCATTGACGAAAAAGACCGTTTACCCGCCGTTGACTGGGAAGCCTTGGCCTATACGGCGCTGCAACAGATGCGTCCCAGTAACAACATCGAGACAGCGCTCGATCAGGTGCTCTCTTCCGTTCAAATCAGCACGGCGCCTGCCCGTACGACACAGTTGATCAACCAAGCTAAGTCCAAGCTCCACACATTGCTGAGCACGGTGCGTGATGAGTTGTGGTCTTTATATCTACGCCTTAAAGCAATCATCCAAGCCGTCCCACAAGCCCCAAGCGATGCCAACGGCTATCAGAAATACGACAATGACCAGCATTTCCTGCGTTTATATGCCCCCGCTGCTGCGCCGCTGCAAACCCTCAGTTATCTGATACTGCTGTTACCTCACGCCGCCGATATTCTGCAACTTCCCCTCAGCTCACAAGCACTTCACCAGTTCCTGGTCAATCCGCACTGGCTCGCGCGCAAGTACAAGATGCCCTCGCTGCTTGAACTGACCCCGTACAACCTCTACCTCATGCAGCAGTTCAAACATTGCATCCACCACTGCGGCCTGACGGAAGAGCAGCTTCTGAACTACTTCGAACACGCCAATGCCCTGCCCAACAGCACTGCGCAAAACACCAGCGAAGACACGAACGAGCATCTCGCTCAACTTTTAGGTTGGAGTGCCAGTGAAATCGATGTGTTCAGCAACCAACTCAAACCTCCACGCATTACCTCAATGAACCGCCTGGACTGGGTGCTGCGCTGCCGCCGAGCCAGCATCGACACAGGCCTGCCTGCCAACATGCTGATCAAAGCCAGCGAACTGAAAGCCGACTCTGCGTTTGCTGACTGGAAGAGCGTCGGTGAGGCGATCACCAGTGCGTATCCATAACCCATTCACACACTACTCACATTCGACCTGTTCAAGGATTGATCATGTCTCACTCGCTTAATCAACAGCTCAATGAAAGCCTGCGCGACGCCATGCTCGCGTACTACCTGACCTACAAGGTACCTACCGACTTAAAGGAAAAGATCACCCTTGCCGACGACCTTTACGAATACTGGCTGCTCGACGTACAAGTCAGCCAAGCCGTACCGACCAGTCCGGTAGCCTGTGCCATCTCCAGCCTGCAGCAGTACATCACGCGCATCCAGCTCGGCCTGGAACCTGGCTATGAAAAGCAGGGCATGACCGCACCACAAGACAAATTATGGCGCGAACAGTTACACACCTACGCACTCTGGAACGCCAACCAGCAGTTGCACTATCACCCCGCCAACTACTTGGACCCGACATTACGGCGTGACAAAACCGACAGCTTTGAGCAGTTGGAAAACGACCTGAGCCAGTATCGAATCCAAGCGGATACCGTCACCACGGCGGTTCAGAATTACCTGGCCAGGTTCGAGGAAACCGCCAACATACGCACGATCAACGGTTATATCGACGCCGATGTGGGCAACCTGTATAGCGGCATCTATTACTTCGTCGGTAAATCGAGCTCGGCAAACACCTACTACTGGCGCTCCCTCGACCTGTCCAAGCGCGCTGGCTCGGTACTTTTCCAGGACGCCTGGTCAGACTGGGAGAACATCAACTTGTCGGTGTCTGACGCCACCGCCGAGCAAAGTATCCGGCCGGTGTATTTCAATAACCGGCTATTTTTCATCTGGGCCGAATGCATCAAACCCGCCCCCACCAGTTCCGTCCCACCGGCGCAAACAAATTCAGAGGAAAAAAAACAGCTGGCCGAATGGATCAACAGCCGCTACGTCAAGTTTCGCCTCAATTTTTCTTATAAAAAGCACGATGGCAGTTGGAGCGCACCCAAAGCGTGTATTGAGGAGCACTGTGCCACCGAAGACGTCAACGCATTGACCTCTGCCTTCCTGAAAACCATTACACAGACAGTGGCTATCGTCGACAGTAACGGCCCCCCTGTCCTATTTTTAAGTGTCCTGGCCACCAGCCGTAAAGACCCCAAACAGCAGGAGAATTTTATTGGCAAATTTTTCCAGGCTGTCCACATCGATCAGTCCTTCAATATCACCACCATCGCCGATGGCGGCAGCCCCGAGCGCTACAGCGTGCTGCCCGGCTCACAGGTGGAGGAGGAGATAAACCGGCTCCTGGAACACTTCGATCCGTCGCAGAAGAAAAAAGTGCAGGCTGTGGTTCAAGGCGAAGATCAAAGCGTGAGTGGATACTACAGCGAATTGCTGCCTGACACCGCTCGGCAATACCTCACGTTCTTTGCTCATAAAAACCAAGACAACTTGCAGTTCAAGGTAATGTCCCCAAACAAACACTCGATTTCCCCCACAGAGGAAACAATTACCGAAAACAACAACCATTGGAACTTTGAAAAAAATCGAGAAAAAATAAAAACCCCTGACGCCAGTGACGTCTCTTTTGATTCAAACACCAATGAACTCGTATTTACTTCCACCCTCAATGGCAATTTTCGGCAATCGTACAGTGTGACACTAACAAAAGCAGCGCCTAAAAATATCCGCATCGTACTGATAGTAGACGACGCACTCGATGATCCGACAGCCACTCAGCTTAAACTGACCAGCGGCTCTCAAATTACCGGCCCAACTGACACGTTAAAAACTGATTTTTACGCTCTTTATTTTAAAAACACGGCCACGCATGATGAGTTCCCCAACGCTGTCCATACCGCGAGCGGGTTACTCATCGTCGCTCAACCCAAAGACACAGACACAGACACTAGCTCGCTAGAAGATCATTACATCGATAAGAATGCGTTCATCAGCTTATATACAAGTACAGAAAATTCCATCCAGATCGCCATTGACCGTTACAGTAAATACACAGATGCAGACGCAGACGCAGACAAAAAGACGTCACTGCACTCACAAAGTACGTTGACTATCAAAAGGCCCAAAGTGAGCACCTCTGATTTGCGTGCCTACAAGCACATTATTATGAGAGCCAACTTTAAAGACTATCCATTCACCGAAAAAATCAATGCCAACTCACATAAAATCACCAACTATCAGGACGCTGTCCACGAAAGCCTCACCGGATCAACTCCCGAATTACCCACCGGGCATCGGGTCACGGCGCGTATTCCAGTAACCACGAAGGAAATAACGTCGGGCATCACCTTGATACACGGAGTGATGACGCTTGAGCCTACCAAAGAAGGCGACTCCACAATTCTCGGGTATAGCCTGAAAGCGACCACCTTGAAGTTGGCCGATTCCACCTCTGGCACACCGCTCACTCAACAACTGGCGCCGATGATCAAAAGGCTGACATCGGAAACACTCGGCACCGCCGAATTTATTGATTTCCCAACGAACACCTCTACCCCGCCTGCCGACACTCCGCTGCGCATTCGCATGAATACCTGTTTTGCCGGCAAGCTGGTCAAGGAGGCCAATGTCAGCCTTGAGCATTTGTTTTCGTTAACGCCCAAAACGTGGCAAGAACCTCCACTCACGCCAAGTGGCGCGGCAGACGACATTGACTTTAACGGGGCTCACGGCAAGTACTTCTGGGAGCTGTTCCTGTACGTGCCCTGGCTGGTTGCCCACCGCCTGAATCAGGAGCAGCAGTATGTCGAAGCCCAAGCCTGGCTCAAATACATCTTCGACCCAAGGCGGTTGGCCGATAAGGCCAGCGAACGCCCTGCATTCTGGGGGTTCAACGAGCTCGTTCGTACAGCTCCGCTCGAAGGTTACGTCAGCCACGACCCACACAAACTAGCGATTCGCTCACCGGTGCATTTTCGCAAAGCAATCTACCTGTTTTATCTCGATATACTGCTTAATCGTGGCGATGCCGCCTATCGGCAGCTCACCCCCGACAGCCTGACCCAAGCCAAACTCTGGTACACGCGAGCCAATCACTTTCTGGGGCCACGCCCCCGCGTCACCACCACTGAACCGTGGGATGAGATCACCCTCGAAAGTTTGGCGTCGAAGCGCTCTAAAGCCCTGGAAAAACTGGAGCAGGAAAACCCACCCATCAATGTCACCCCTGCGACCGAAGGCGCCGCACTGGCTTCGCTCACGGACACCGATAATCTGTGCCTACCCTTCAATACCGAGCTGGTAGCGCGCTGGGACAAGCTCGAAAGTCGCCTGCATAACCTACGGTACAATCTCGACATCACCGGCAAACCCTTGCGCCTGTCGCTGTACGCAACTCCACTTTCACCGCTCAAACTGTTGGCCAGCCGCAACAGCGGTGCCTTCGGCGCAGGCGGCGCGGCGCCGTTCACTGACGCGCAAGTCGGCCATTATCGCTTCCAGATCATGCACGGCCACGCACTCACGGCAACCGAGGCGGTGATTCAATTCGGCAACACGATGCTGAGCCTGATTGAGCGCAAGGAACAGACTGAATACCTGGAGTTGCAGCAACAACAAGCCTGGGACTTGGCCAATATCGTCGTAACCCAGCAACACCAGGCATTGTTGCTCGACGAGAAAAACCGCCAGGCACTCGGCGCCAGTCGGAGCATGATCGAATCGCGGATGCGCCACTACGAACACCTGCTCACCGAAGGCATCAGCCCCGCAGAAGCGCATGCAGGCCAACTCTATCTGATCAGTAGCGGATTCGAGACCGCAGGTTCCGCCGCCGCTGCAGGGGCCGGCATCGCGATGATAGCGCCGAACATCTTCGGTACAAGTACCGGCGGGTCGCGCTGGGAAGGCCCGTTCTATGCAGCCCAGGCCTTGGCCCAAGGCGTCGCGACGGCGTTGCGCGGCACTGCCGCAGACCTGGACCGCTCCCAGCAATTCAACCGCCGGGAGCAAGAATGGGCGCATGCCCAGGATCAGGCCCGACTCGAACTGGCCCAGGTCGACGCCCAGTTACAAGCCTATGCCGAGCAGGAAAACGCCACGCGCCTGCAATTACGCCTGGCCGAGACCTCCCTGGCCCAGGCCTGGTCGAACTACCAATTGCTGGCCAAGCGTTTTACCAGGGCCCAGCTGTATGACTGGCTCAACGCACAACTGAGCAAGTTCTACTATCAGGTTTATGACCTGAGCCTTTCCCTGTGCAGCACCGCACAAGCGTGCTGGCAGTACGAAGTCGCAGACTATGCGAGCACGTTTATCCAGCCCGGTGCCTGGAACAACAACTACCGCGGTTACTTGGCGGGTGAGGCGCTGAAGCTGTCGCTGTTGAAGATGAATGCGGCCTATTTGAACCATAACGTCCGGGACCTGGAGATCGTCAAGACCATCTCCCTGCGTCATCGCATGATCGATTGCAAAGTCACCACGCCCACAACAGGCACAACCGGCACTCAATCATCGAGTACGCAAAACAAATGGGCCGAGCATAAACGACAACTGGTCGATACCGGCACGCTGTGCTTCATGTTGTCCGAGGTTCTGTTTGAAGAGGATTACCCCAACCACATCCTGCGGCGAATAAAAGGCATCAGCGTGTCGTTGCCCGCGACGCTAGGCCCCTATGAGGACATTAAGGCGATACTGACCCAGACCCACAACGAAATCGTATTGCCCACAGGCGAGCGGCGCCGCGACATGCGTGCCCATCAGCAAATCGCACTGTCCACCGGACTGGATGACAACGGCCTGTTCACCCTCAACTTCGAGAGCAACGATCGCTACTTGCCTTTCGAATACACCGGGGCCATCTCCAACTGGACCTTGGAGTTCCCCAATCACAACCTGCAAAAAGCCGTACTCGAATCGATCAACGATATCGTCATCCACCTGCGTTACACCGCTAGGGTGCCGACGGTCAGCGGGGGCAAGGCATGAACGACGATACGCTCAACCTCCAGGTCAATACCCCGGCCCTGCCAAAAGGCGGCGGTGCCATTCAAGGCACGGGTAAGGGCTGGGGCGATATCGGCTCCAGTGGTACGGCAAGCTTTGAGATTCCCTTGCCGATCTCTCCCGCGCGCGGCTACGCACCCGCCATGTCACTGACCTACCGAAGCGGCGCCGGTAACGGCCCCTTCGGATTGGGTTGGGAGGTTGCCCTGCCGGCCGTCAGCCGGCGTACCTCCCATGGCGTGCCGGCCTACACGGAGCACGACGTACTGGTGGGCCCCGACGCGCAAATATGGCTACCCGAGCGCGACGCTGAAGGGGCGACCGTCAGCCGTTCCACGACCTCTTTCAATGGTTTGCCACTGACCATTGCCTACACGGCCACCCGGTATTTCCCCAGGGTCCAGAGCCACTTCGACCGTATCGAACACTGGCAAACGGCATCCGACACGGCGGGTTTCTGGTTGATACAGAGTGCCGATGGCAGCCAGCACTTTTACGGAAAAACCTCGCTGGCCCGGATTGCCGACCCGGACCAGACGCACCATGTGGCGCAGTGGTTGTTGCAGGAAAGCCTGAATGCCCACGGCGAGCACATTTATTATCACTACACAAAAGAAACCGACAACGCGCGCTATCCCAGGGATTGTCGCGCCCGGCATTACCTGGAAAGTGTCTGCTACGGCAACTTCACCGCCAGGGAGCAAGAGCAGCTGTATCTGTGGCAGACCGAGGATAAACCGGACGTAGGCTGGCACTTCCAATTGCTTTTTGATTATGGCGAACGCTCCCTTGATCTGGAACAGCGGCCCACGTATCAGAAAACTCAGCAATGGCCTGTGCGACCCGATCCCTGCTCGGATTTTGCCTTTGGCTTCGAGTTACGCACCCTGCGCCGCTGCAGCCAGATTCTGATGTTTCACCACTTCCCTAAAGAAACAAAAATGGGCCTCGACCCCGTGCTGTCCAAGCGCCTGCTACTGCAATACCACACATCCAGCCATGTCAGCCTGTTGAGCGGGGTGCATGAGCAAGCCTTCGACAGCGCGGGCAATAGCGTGAGCCGCCCGCCGCTGGAGTGCCTTTATCAGTCGAGCCAACTCAACGTCGACCCGAGCCGCTACCAGGCATTTGGTGCATTTCCCAAGCTGCATGACGGCGCTCGTTATCAACTGGTGGATCTGTATGGCGAAGGCTTGCCCGGTGTGTTGTATCGCGCAGATAAAAGCTGGTATTACCGCGAACCGCAGCGGCCGCAAAACCCGCAAACCCGCGACCAGGTGAGCTACGGCGAGGCCGTGGAATTAACGCGGGTGCCGGTCGCCGACAGCACTCGCCCCCTCCATCAGGCGCTGGCCGATGTGGATGGCGACGGGCGTTTGGAATGGCAGGTGGCCGGGCCCGGGATGAACGGATTTTTCAGCCTGGACGAACAGCGCAACTGGTCAGCCTATACACCGTTCGATGCATTCCCCTCGGAGTTCTTCCACCCCCAGGGCATGCTTGCTGACTTGATGGGGGCAGGTCGTCATGACTTTACGATGATCGGCCCGCGTAGCGTGCGCCTGTATGAAAATCGCCGAGCATCCGGCTTCGCCCCCGCCATCGAGGTACCGCACACGCCCGACGATGGCTTGCCGATCATTTCCGCCTCGCCCAACGAACTGGTGGCGTTCAGCGATGTACTCGCCACAGGCCAACAGCATCTGGTGCGTATCCGGCATAACGAAGTGAAATGTTGGCCGAACCTGGGTCGCGGCCGTTTTGCCCAGGGGTTTGTATTGGCCACATTGCCGTTGCGTTATCAAACGTTCAACGCGGCGCATGTACTGCTCGTCGACCTCAATGGCGGCGGTGCCGCAGACTTGCTGTATTTGAGCACCACTCATCTGAGTATTTTCCTCAACAAAGGCGGCAACGGCTTCGAGACAAAGGCGATCAACGTGCCGTGGCCAGAAGGCGTGCAGTACGACGACCACTGCCAGGTCAGCATTATCGACGTGCTCGGCCTGGGCTGTCCGAGCCTGATCCTGACCGCCGCCCACCAGACCCCCATCCATTGGCGCTACGACTTTTACAGCCAGAAGCCCTGGCTGCTCATACGCACCGACAACAACATGGGCGCTCAGGCTTCGATCAAATATCGCAGCAGTGCCCAGGAGTGGCTGGACGAAAAACGCGAGCTGCATGCCAAGGGCCAGCCTGCGATCAGCCAGTTACCCTTTGCGCTGCTGCTGGTCAGCCAACAAGCCCAACGGGACGAGATTACCGGCAACCAGTTGACCCAGCGCGTGAGTTATCGCCAGGCTTATTACGACCGCGTGGACCGTGAGTTTCGTGGCTTTGGGCTGTTGCTGCAAACCGACACCGACAGCCGCAAGGACGCCCCCCATACGCAGGGTTCCAGCGCACCCTTGCTCAGCAAAACCTGGTTTCATACCGGGCGATCCCTTGACATGCCCACCCTCGACCAGAGCACTCATGACCCGCACGCCAAGGCTCTCGGCCGCACGCTGGTCAGCCGCTACAGGGGGACGGTTCAGGCAGAGCCGCTGGAGCATCATGACGACTTGATCAGCGACCCCGCACCGGCGCTGGCACGCGAGGTGGCCCGTGCACTCAGTGGCAGGGTGCTGCGGGTCGAGCTGATGGCGGCGGAGCCGGCGCAAGGCGTCGTGCCCTACTCAGTTCACCACCAGCGGTATCTGGTCCGCGAACTCGCGCCGGCCAGTGCCCATACCCCTTACGCCCGGTTGCTGCCATTAGCCCTGGAGTCGATCAGCTATCAATATGAAGGCGTGAAAGACGATCCCCTCTGCCAGCACCAGATCAATCTGCGCTGGGATGCCTATGGTTACCTGGTGCATGGCGTGTCCCTGCATTATGCCCGCCGTAGCACCGCCGAGAGCCCACCGCCCGCCGTGCTGGTGGATGAGCACCAGCAGCGCTGGTGGCGCGATACCCATGACAACGCGCAACAGTTCTATTACCTGAGCGAAACGCTGGCGCAGCCTATTCATCTGGACGACGCACAGCAGTGGTGCCTGGGCTTGCCCTACCGCCAACGAGACAACGCCCTGGTGCTCGGCAAGGCACCGGCGCCTGGCGGGCTGGACCCTGCGCGTATCACCTATGAGGTGTTCATCGACACCCACGACGGGCCACTGGCCGCTGGGGCCAGGCGCACACTGAGCGGCTTGTCGGTGCAGCACTACCGTCAGGCCGGTGGCCTGGGTAAAACCCTGGCACCAGGCGTCGCCACTGCCCAGGCATTGACTGACTACCTGGAAACCGCCGAGCTGGATGACCAGGCCCTGAGCGCCTACAACGACATCCCGGCCATGCCCAACCAACCCAAGGTGGACCTGGTGCAAAAGCTCACCGACAGCGGCTATCACACCATGGAGCTGTTTTTTCTCTTCGACGGCGAGGCACCGCTCAAGGAAAACCGCCTGTGGTCGATTCGCCGGCATTTTCCCCGCTATGGCAAGGCCACCCAGTTTTATCGGATAAGGGCGCTGCGGGCCACCGAGGCCCATGGCGAAACAACGCTCAACTATGACCCCTATACGTTGCAAACCGTGCGCGTAAAAATGCCCGACGGTTGTGTGACCACGGCCGAATACGACTATCAAGTGATGCTGCCGATAAAAGTCGTCGACCCCAATGGCACTGTTCAAGAAGCGCTTTATGACGGTTTTGGGCAGTTGCTCGCCAGCACGTTTTACGGCAGTGAACAAGGCCTCAGAGTGGGTTTCGCTGCCCTGGAAAGCTACCGCACGCTCAACAATGTGACGCCCGAATTAGCCATCGAACAGGCGCAAAGCGTGTTGCAAGACATGGCCAGCGCGCACTGCTACGCCCCGTTCAGTTGGATGGGCAGCATCGACTTGGCCGTGGTCAAGCCTGAGTGGGTCACCAAGAACTATCTGCTCCCCAGCGGGCATATCCGCATGAGCGCGCGGGCGCGTCTGAGTGGTGGTCGCCAGCCCCTCGGCGACAGCGAAAAACAACTCAAGGCGTTGATCGATAAGGCCAGCCGCGTGCCGGTACACGGGCTCATGTCGCAAGCCGACCGCTACCCCGGCGATGCCGACCAACAGGTTCGCATGACCCTGACCTGCTGGGACGGCTTCGGCCGCTCGTTACAGACCAAGCAAAAGACCGAACCAGGCAAGGCCTATGCAGTGGACGACAAGGGCAACCTGCTGGTCGACGAGGTGGCGGATGCATCCGGCACCTTGAGCAAACAGCTGCGCCAAGTGGATGCCGCCCCCCGCTGGCGCGTCAGCGAGCGTGTCGAATACAACAACAAGGGCTTGGTCATACGTGCCTATCGCCCCTATTTCGCCAATAGCCACACCTACGTCAATGATCACTCCATGCGTGAGCTGGGCCACAGCGACCGGCAATTGTATGACCCCCTCGGACGCCCGACGCAGACGTTCACTGCCGGGGGATTCATGCGGCGTACCGCCTATTGGGCCTGGTACACCGTCAATGAGGACGAAAACGACACCCATGAAGAGCTGAACGCAAGCCAAACTACTGACTGAAGAACCATGGGCCGCGGCGCCGGCCCATTCATCTTCTCCTCAGGATCGCCGGGCTGCGCCCCAGCGCGAGGCCAAAGTTGTATACCCGCGCCGGGCAAACGTTACGAAAAAGCCGCGCCATTCGGTCAGTGATGCAATCACGCCGCGGGCCGCCATGACAATCGTTCGAGTGGTCCGGCTTTGTGCGGCCTGGGGCAGGCCCGTCAGCGCAACGGCCAATGCCTCGACACCGGACGCGGCCCAATGCGTCCACACCTGATTGAACATTCGGCTCAACCCACCGTGTATCGTCGCGGCCGGGTCCGGCAGTTGCAGGGTCTGGCCATGGGGGTCGTGGGCAGCGGTCAGGTGACCGCCGCGAATCATCGTTCCCACCGCCCCGTCGTAGGCTTCTATTGCAGGTGAGACATTGGGTTGCATCAGCGCAGGCACTTGCCCGCCATAAACAGCATTGGCCACGGTAGCGAGGGCATAGGCCGCCGTCGTTCCGGCGGTACGCGTGACCCTGCCGCTCAGGGGCGTGCTGCCCCAGGAGATGCCAGTACCGTGCCCACGCAAGACTTGCTGCACCAGTTCCCTGGAGAGCGCGCGAACATGCCCGCCCAAACGCTGAACCGCCACCGGGTCCCAGCTGTGCTCGGCTTGATCACCTATCGAGTCGCCATACATGGCATAACCCATACCTGCGGCACCTGCAAAAACAGCACCGATCTGTGGCGCATAGTGCGTCCAGTTAGCGACGATACCGGTGCTCATATGTGCCGAGGACACGGCATCAAGCACCGCAACGCTAATGCGCAAAATCTGGTTGCGTTGCGCCGTGGGCTGCAGGTTGCTGAAGATCGCCAGATCGACGCCCGTCGCGATGGCATTGGCGATATAGGTGGATAATCCATCGCGAATCGCGGCCGACGAGGCTGCTTGTATCCTGGGGCGCATAACCCGCCCTACATTCGCGAGCCTGCGACTGACGGAAAGCCTGCGTATTTGTTTGTCCTGCGGCTCCTCCAAAGCCGGTGTGGCGGCCAGCCCTTGCACATCGACCTGGGTGACTGGGTTACCGCCAACCATGGCGTACAGATTCAAGCCATCGGCATCGCCGGTCGGGTCCGGGCTGATCCAGCGGCATAACCACGGCGCGTAATACCTGAAGCCGTAGTAAGACAGCCCACTGGCATCGCGCTCCTTGCCCGAATAACGGATGAACCTGTAACTCGCCTCGCTGGAGCTTTTCGCCGCCCACCACGCGGTCCCGCCGTAAGGGTAATAACTTTCCTGGCTGAGCAGTTGCGCCTGCTCGCCCAACTCCAGGCTGCTGCTGCCCAAGTGGTCCGACAAGCCGTAACGGATCTGCGCCTCTTGGCGCCCTCCCGAAGGGTGGCGATCCCAAAGCAGGATGCGCACCGTGGTCGTACCGGCATCAAGGTTGAGTACATTCAGTTGCTCACCCGTTGCGCTGTCATGCCGAATTTCCAGCCCCGGCAAGTAGCGCACCTGGGCCGTATGCACCACGCCCCTGGCCTGGGAGACCCTGCGTTTGAGGATGCGCTGGCCCGTGGCATCGTAGGCGTAGCGTTCTTCATCGTCATTGCCGCCCTCGCGTCGCACCTGCGTGAGGCGCACCAGTTGATTGCGCACATCCCAGCTCATCTTGTGATCACCTGCCAACGCTTGCAGATTGCCGTTGCGGTCAAAGCCCTGGCCCAACCCCGGCGCGGTCTTGCCATCAGCCTGCGGCAAAAAATGATTGCTGCCCGCGGCCACGCTCATCTGCCGCGTGAAGCCGGCGCCGCTGCTGGGCACATGTTGCAACTTGAGCAAATTGCCGGCGGCGTCATAGTAAAATCGCTGGGTGTAGCGACGCCATACGCTGTCGTCAGTCGAGCCAAACGTCACATTCGCCGGCAACGCCGGGCCTCCCGTGTTACCGGCGGTTTCGCGGCCAGTGGCTTTGGTCAGTTGCGATAACGAGTCGTACTCATAGAGGCTGGCCGAACTGATTCGGGTGTTGCTGGACCATTGCGTCGGCTGGGCAAGGTCGTCGATCCGCACGATGTTGCCAACGCCGTCATAGTCGTAGCGCAGGTCTTGCAACGCTGCGCCCGGTTGTGCGGGTAGATGGGCAGTCATTTGCAGCAAGCGACCGTCAAACTCACGGTATTGCATGGCACGCACCACGCCGTTGCCGGCGCGTTCGCTGAGCACCTGACCCGCTGCGTTGTAGTCCCGCTGGCCCAGCACCTGCGTACGCACGCCGCCCTTGGGCGTCACAACAATACTCGCCGGTTGGCCGTCAATGCCGTAGGCGTAGTCAAAGCGATTGCCCTTGGCGTCCGTGTGATGCAGGCGCTCACCCAGCGCGTTAAACCCAATGGATGTCTGGAACCTCTCGGGCTCCAGGCGCACCTCGCGTTGTGCAGCGGGCTGCGGCCAATCCAGCGCGGCATCCGCCTGCCGAAAGCGTCGGGTCTGCTGAGCAACTTCTGCGTGCAGCCCATACCGCTCGTGGAACAACGAGCCGCCGCCGTCATCATGGCGAACCACCCGGCCACAGCGGTTGCGCGCAGCCTCCTCATCCGAGGACACGGCATAGGCAAGACGCTCGACGCACAACGCTTGCTCGTCACTGGCCGCCTGCTCGAAGACGGCGATCGGCCGCAGATATTGATCATAGTGATGAGCCTGGTGAGCACCCCGCCCATCCCATTCTTCGAGTAAATGCCCGGCTTCCCCCATCAGCGTCAGTCGCCAGCCGGCATCCACGCTGTGGGTGCGCAACGCTTGTCCACCAAGGCTATAGACCGTGCGTTGATTAGGCGCGGTGTCGGGTTGTGAGCGTGACAACTGCAACAGACGTGGGTCCCATTGTTCAATCATCAAGCCTGTACTGCCAAAGACCTGGCGATGAATGCGCACCTGCGGTTCATCCTCCGCGCTTGAGCGGTGGTAATTGACGTTACGAACAATTAACCCACGTGGGTCGACTGCGACCAGGGACGGTGTGTTTCGATGGATGGAATCAGACATGATCTCAAGACCTTATTGCTGAATAAGTAGTCCTGAAAGCCTAGGGACGGGGGGGCGAGAAAGGTGGTGCAGGAGGATGCTTTTGTGTGTCCGGGTACTGGCATCGCCCCGCCCCGCTCACGCGGGTCGAGGCGGCGTTCTTGAAGATCAAATGTGGCAGGGGCCCGCTCCCATAGGGTATGTGCTCACAGGCCGAGGCGTTTGGTCAGCGTGCCGCCCGCCCTGATACCCCGGGACGCCGCGGGGTGTAGCGACGCCAAGCAGACGCGTTTGACTCCCAAGGCGCGTCGACCCGTTGTTGGTTTTGATAGAACCTCACGCGGCCTGCCAGTTGCGTCCTGTGCCGATAGAGCCAGCGCAGCTCGGAAGCCGTAGCAGATACCCCCTGCTTGCTGATGACGGCTCCTATGTCCAAATTGTCGAGAGCGAAATGGACCACCGCCGCACTGTGCAAGCTGGTCAAGGTTTCCAAAGCGGATTTGCTGCTTCGAGTGACGATCTTTTGCTGGATGGTCAAAAGGTCTGTGCCAATGTATTGGTGAGCCGTCGCTACAAGTGAATATTTGCCTGCGCCAAGATCACTGACAAACTTCCTGGCGAATTGCTGGTTGCAGGCAGTTGACGTACACCCTGAGTACTTCAAAACAATGCCCTCGTAAAACGGCCGGACGCCGACCGAAAGCTGCTCAATGAGCTCAGCCTTGAGTTCGTTAGCTTTCGCTGGATCGTCTGGGTTTTGCGTCAAGTCTCTGAAGAGGTCCGCATTCGCGTTGCGAAAAGCAGAGAAGGCGCGAACGGGAGACGCCAGCCCGGCAGTCCAGCGCTGCAGTTCCGCGCCTGAAAAATAGGCCACCATCGCATCCCCTCGCGCACTCAGCTTCGACCAGAAACTCCTGTAGGCAGTAATTGTGGCGGCCAGGCCGAAAATGATATCCCCTCGACTGGGCTGGAATTGCTCGCCAAACGTCGTTTGCGTGCCACCGGCATCCCTGAACCCCACGGGATTGCCCCGGACCATCGCATACAGGTTCAAGCCGTCCACATCGTCCATCGGGTCCGGGCTGATCCAACGCTGCAACCACGGCGCGTAATAACGGGCGCCGTAGTAATACAAGCCCGTGGCATCGCGCTCCGTGTCTGAGTAACGACGAACCTTGTGGTCCCCCCGAACATTATTGCTGGTTGCCCACCACGCCGTTGCGCCATAAGGATAGTAATGCTCCTGGCTCAACAACCGAGCCTGTTCGTCCAGTTCCAGCGCACAGCTCTTGAGGTGATCCAGAACGCTGAATCGCAACTGATGGGCGCTCATCTCGCGGGGCTTACCCGACTCCCATTGCACCACGGTGACTCGCCCACCGCCCGTATCGATGTCCAGCACATTGAAGCGCTGTGTGCTTTGCTTGTGGACCTGCAGGCCTAGCAGGTAATAGGTTCCCTGGGTGTAGGGTTTTGTACGCGCTTCGCGGCTGCGCACCTTGAGTGCGCGCAGGCCTTGACTGTCATACAGGTAACTCTCCACATCCGGGTCACCGTTCTCACGCTGTACCTGGGTGGTGTAGGTCAATTGGTTGCGCACATCCCAGACGGCCTGCTGTACGCCGTCGAGCGACAACTGATTGCCATTGGCATCGAACGCTTCATCCCATTGAACCTGCCGCCCTTGCACCGCAGGCACGGCGCGGTTGCTGAACGCAGCCACCTGCATTTCGCGGGTATAGCCTGTGCCGCGGGAGGGCACGTGTCGAAGGCGCGTCAGATTGCCCGCCGCATCATAGGCATAATGCTGGGTGTAATTGCGCCAGAGCCCCCGATCCGTCGCCCCGAACTGCACCGCGGTCGGGAACTTCTGGCCGCCAGTGTTGGCGCTGTTTTCCCGGCCGCTGGCCTGGATCAACTGATAAAGCGTGTCGTACTGGTATCGACTGATTGCGTCGATCCGGGCGTTGCTGTGCCATTGCGTCGGCTGGACCAGATCGCTAAGACTGAGAATGTTGCCCACTGGGTCGTATTCATAAACAAGCTGCTGCAACGGCGCGGCGGCCTGCCCTTTACGATAGACCTTAAGTTCCAGCAACCGGCCATCTTGCTCGCAATAACGGGCGACTTTAGTGACATCATTACCCGCCCGCTCGGACACGATCTGGCCGCCGGCATTATAAGCGCGCTGATCCATTAACACCTGGCGCTCGCCATCCTTCAACGTCAGCGCCACTTCCGCCGGCCAGCCCTGTTGCCCATAGCGCCACTGTTGGCGGTTGTCCTTGGCGTCGGTCTGCTCAAGCAGCGCACCCAATGCATCGTAACGCCAAGTAGTGGTATAGGCCTGGCGTTCCACTAGCTCATCTTGGGCCTCATCGCTTTGTGGCCAGTCGACCAGCGCGGTGTCGGCGCGAAACCGCCTGGTTTGCTTGATGACGCGTTGATCGATCCCGTACGCCTCCATCAGCAGAACGCCTGCCGGGTCCGAATGCCGAATCAGCCGTGCGCAGCGATTACCGACGGCCTCGGCAGGGACTGCGGGCGCGTACGTCATACGCTCGACACAACGGGGTGACGGGTCCTCTGCCGATTGTTCGAACACCGCCACAGGGCGCAGCGAACGGTCATAGTGAAACGCTTGATGGGCGCCACGCGAGTCCCAGCTATACAGGCGCTGCCGCGCTGCGCCGTGCAAGACCAGGCGCCAGCCGGCATCCGCACTCAGGGTACGCACGGCCTCGCCGGAGAGGCTATAAAGGTTCGATTGCGCCGCCACCCCGGTCGAGCCGAGGGCGAACTGACGTGGGTCCCACTGTTCCAGTAAGAAACCACTGGCCCCAAACACTTGGCGATTGACGCGCGGCTGTGGGGAGTGCGCAAGCGTTGCGCGGTGATACTGCACAGTGCGCACGGCTAACCCGCGAGGGTCAATGGCCGTCAAGGTAGGTGTATTTCGATGAAGAGCGTTAGACATGAATTCATGACCTGTTTGCACTAAGGTCAAAAAATCCTAGAGGTCTCGGCATTGCGAAGGGGGTATTGAAGACGGCCTTTTGTAACCAGATCCTGATAGCACCTATCGAGACCAGCAGGCTGGCACCGCCGGTCTCAAAGGTTTTCAGTGCCCGCCGGCGCAGGTCGGCGAGGCCGGGGCTGCGTCGATTGTCGCCCATTCTTCAGGCGTGTAGGTATGCAGCGCCAGCGCATGGAACTCGCTCATCAGGCTACCCAGGGTGGCGTAGACCTTCTGGTGGCGCTTGACGCGGTTGAGCCCCGCGAACTGCTTACTGACCAGCACGGCCTTGAAGTGGGTCTGCAACCCACGGCTGTGCATGTGGCTTTCATCCAGCACGCTCAAATGTTCCGGCTCCAGGGCGGCAAGGGCCGTTTCGATACGCTGTTGCATGGTCATTCCTGCTTACTTCTTCTTGGCCGGTGCGGCGGCTTTGGGCGCCAGCTCGTTGGTCATGTCTTCCAACAGCTTGTTCACCACCGGTACGGCGCTTTCCAGTTTGGCCTGGGTCATCTGGGCCGATTGCTGGGTCAGCTGGGGCATTTTTTCCAGGACTTTCTTACCCAGTGGCGACTGGTAGAACGCTACCAGGTCCTTGAGTTCGGATTCGCTGAAGTTGGTGGTGTAGAGCTTGACCATGTCTGGCTTGAGCTTCGGCCAGCCGATGGCCTGGTCCAGAGCGGCGTTGGCCTTGGCCTGGTAGCTGTCCAGTACGGACTGCTTGGCGGCAGGCGCCTTGGTCTGTTCGAAACGCTGGGCGAACATTTGCTGCACTTGCATGTACACCGGGGTCCCCAGCTTGTCAGCATGGGCCAGGGTAAGGAAGGCTTCGGCACTGGCGTTGTGGCTGGCGGTATCGGCAAGAACCTGGCCGCTGGCGCAAACCAGAGCAACCGCGGTACAGATGGCACGAAGACGAGTCATCGAGTTTCCTTTTCTAGCAGGCGAGGTAAGACCCCAAGGGCGACCATTCTGCGCCTAAAAAACCTCGCGGCTCAACCCCACCCCATCGCAAGCCCCGGTTTCACGGGGCGCGGTGACACAAAAGCGCTTTTAGGGAACCCACGCTGGCCGCCAGGGCCTAAACTGACCAATCACGACAGCATAAGGAGGGTGACCGATGAGCCGTATCGAAACCGACAGCCTGGGGGAAGTACAGGTCCCTGATGACGCCTATTGGGGCGCGCAAACCCAACGTTCGCTGGTCAATTTCGCGATTGGCGAGCAGCGCATGCCGCTGGCGGTATTGCATGCCCTGGCCTTGATCAAGAAGGCTGCGGCACGGGTCAACGACCGTAACGGCGACCTGCCCGCCGACATCGCCCGCCTGATCGAACAGGCTGCCGACGAGGTCCTGGACGGCCAGCATGACGACCAGTTCCCGCTGGTGGTCTGGCAGACCGGCAGTGGTACCCAGAGCAACATGAACGCCAACGAAGTGATCGCCGGCCGCGCCAACGAGTTGGCCGGCAACAACCGAGGCGGCAAGAGCCCGGTACACCCTAACGATCACGTCAACCGCTCCCAGAGTTCCAACGACTGCTTCCCCACCGCCATGAGCATTGCTGCGGTGCAAGCGGTGAACAAGCAACTGCTGCCGGCGATCGCCACCTTGTCCGGCGGCCTGGCGGAATTGGCCGCGCGGCATATGAAGCTGGTCAAGACCGGCCGTACCCACATGATGGACGCTACGCCAATCACCTTCGGCCAGGAGCTGTCGGCGTTTATCGCCCAACTCGATTACGCCGAGCGGGCGATCCGCAGCGCCCTGCCCGCGGTGTGCGAGCTGGCCCAGGGCGGCACCGCCGTCGGCACCGGCCTCAACGCACCCCATGGCTTTGGCGAGGCGATTGCCTCCGAACTGGCCGCATTGTCAGGCTTGCCTTTTGTAACCGCGCCGAACAAATTCGCCGCCCTCTCCGGCCATGAGCCGCTGGTGACCCTGCACGGCGCGCTGAAAACCCTGGCCGTGGCGCTGATGAAGATCGCCAATGACCTGCGCCTGCTGGGTTCCGGCCCTCGCGCCGGGCTGGCCGAAGTCAAGTTGCCGGCCAACGAACCGGGCAGTTCGATCATGCCGGGCAAGGTCAACCCCACCCAATGCGAAGCGCTGTCGATGCTGGCCTGCCAGGTGCTGGGCAACGACGTGACCATCGGCATGGCCGCCAGCCAGGGGCACTTGCAGTTGAACGTGTACAAACCGGTGATCATCCACAACCTGCTGGAGTCCATCCGCCTGCTGGCCGATGGCTGCAACAACTTCCAGGAACATTGCATTGCCGGCCTCGAACCCGACGCCGAGCAAATGGCCCAACACCTGGAACGCGGGCTGATGCTGGTTACCGCGCTGAACCCGCATATCGGCTACGACAAGTCGGCCGAGATCGCCAAGAAGGCTTACGCCGAGGGCCTGACACTGCGCGAGGCCGCGCTGGAGCTGGGCTACCTCACCGATGCCGAGTTCGACCAGTGGGTACGCCCGGAAAACATGCTGGGTAGCTGACTACACCGCCGTACGCAGCCGCCGGGCCTTGAGCCCGGCGAGCAGCGAAGGTGCCAGCGCCACGGTCGCCGAACCCAGCACCACCACCAAGGCGCCGAAATACCCCAGGGCATTGATCTGCTCAGCCTGCACATAGTCCGGCCACAACCACGCCGCCACGGCCACGGCCACAAAGGTCACCAAAGGCGTCAACGCCAGGGTTGCACTGACCCGCGAGGCTTCCCAATGCGCCAGGGCTTCGGCAAATGCCCCGTAGGCCACCAGGGTATTCATGCAGCACGCCAACAACAGCCAGCCTTGCAATGGGCTCAACTGCAACGCCTCCAGCGGATGTGCCCAGGGCGTGAGCAACAGCGCACACGACAGGTAAATCACCATCATCACCTGCAATGAATTCCACACCGTCAGCAACTGCTTCTGCCCCAGTGCATAGAACACCCAGATGGTGGTAGCGAGCAGGATCGTCAGCACACCGGCGGTGTAGGTACCCATGGAGGTCAGTAGTTCCACCAGGCGTTGGTTGAAGAACAAGCCAAAGCCTGCGATCAACACCACCAGCCCGATAACTTGCCCCAGGCTAAAGCGCTCCTTGAACACAAACACACTGGCAACCATCAAAAAGATCGGCCCCATCTGCACCACCAACTGCGCCGTGCCTGGGCTGAGCATTTTCAGGCCCACCAGGTACAACACGTAGTTGCCCACCAGGCCACACACCGCCATGCCCACCAGCCAACCACCCTTGGGGCCAAGCACTTTGCGGCTGGGCAGGCGTTTGGTAGCGGCCAGGTAAACGAACAGGCAAGTGCCCGCTACCATGAGGCGAAACCAAGTCACGGTGATCGGGTCCATCACCTGCAACACTTGCTTGAGCTTGATCGGAAGAATGCCCCACAGAAACGCGGTCAGCAGGGTCAGGAAAAAACCGTAGACCCAGCGGCCGGAAGAAATGTGCATGAGAGCCCCAGATGCCAGAGGAAGTGGAGCAGGCATTCTAGGGGCAAGTCACTGAATTGGGATACGTCACAGTTTTGAATGTGGGAGCTGACTTGCCTGCGATGGCCATAGGTACAACGCTGTCGCGATCAACGGTAACCACGATGCGAAGCGAGCCGCTCTTGATCTTGATCTGCTTGTGATCTTGATCTCAGGCGCCCCATTAAACCACGCTGGCCGAACGCAGGCTTGAATTCGTGGGTAACCCGGCAGGACGCCGGGTTAGCCGCCCCGCGCCATGGATGGCGCGTGGCGGCGGCCCACGGATTCAAGCCTGTGTTCGGGCACACCGAGCCCAAGCGAGGTGCCGAGTGGTGGGGCAAGAGCGTTTTGCTTACTTTTGCGCTTTTCAAAAGTGAGCCGCCGTCAGGGCGGAACCCTAAGTGGCCGTTACCGCAGGAATGGATATGTACACAATCCAACTGTGTTGACTGCCAGGCCGCCTTCGCGAGCAAGCCCGCTCCCACAGTTGGATTGTGGGGTGTCAGGGAGAGAAGTGTCGGCTGGCAGGCCGTTATCGCAGGCAAGCCAGCTCCCACATTAGCCCTCCCACAATGGTGCTATTCCAACCTGAGTCAGCGCACGGCTTCGAAAAGCCCGGTGGCCCCCATCCCGCCCCCCACGCACATGGTGACAATCCCATACCGCAGATTGCGCCGTTGCAACTCCCGCACCAGATGCCCCACCTGCCGCGAACCGGTCATGCCAAACGGATGCCCAATGGAAATCGAACCCCCGTTGACGTTGTACTTGGCGTTATCAATCTCCAGACGATTACGCGCGTAGAGGCACTGGGAAGCAAAAGCCTCATTGAGTTCCCACAGGTCGATGTCCGCTACCTGCAAGCCCTTGGCCTTGAGCAACTTGGGCACCGAGAACACCGGGCCAATGCCCATTTCATCCGGCTCGCAACCAGCCACGGTAAAACCACGGAAGAACGCCTTAGGCTTGAGCCCCAGCTCCAAGGCTTTTTCCAGGCTCATCACCAGGGTCATCGACGCACCGTCGGAAAGCTGCGAGGAGTTACCTGCCGTCACCGAGCCATCCTCGGCAAATACCGGCTTCAAGCCGCTGAGGCTGGCCAGGGTGGTGTCCGGGCGGTTGCAGTCATCCCGGTCGACCACGCCGTCCAGGATCTGTACCGCGCCAGTGTTCTTGTCCTCGACCTTGTACTTGACCGCCATCGGCACGATTTCATCGTTGAACAAGCCATCAGCCTGGGCCTTTGCGGTGCGCTGCTGGCTTTGCAGCGCATAAAGGTCCTGGTCTTCGCGGCTGACGTGATAGCGCCGCGCAACGATTTCGGCGGTCTGCCCCATGGGGAAGTAAATGCCCGGCACCTGTTCTTTAAGCAGCGGGTTGATCAGGTTATCGGTGTTGACGCTCTTCATGGTCAGGCTGATGGACTCCACGCCACCGGCAACAATGATGTCGCTGCAGCCCGAAGCGATCTGATTGGCGGCAATGGCAATCGCCTGCAAGCCCGAGGAACAGAAACGATTGAGGGTCATGCCCGCCGTACCGGTGCCCAGTTGCGAGAGTACCGCCACGTTACGCCCGATGTTATAGCCCTGGGCGCCTTCGTTGGAGCCGGCACCGACGATGCAGTCTTCCACCGTCGCCGGGTCGACGCCGTTGCGGGCCAGCAGCGCATTGACACAATGGGCCGCCATGTCATCGGGACGGGTCTGGTTGAACTTGCCGCGAAAGGATTTGGCCAGGCCGGTTCGCACGCTGTCGACGATCACTACTTCACGCATGGGCTACCTCGATCTTGGGGTTGTGGATCGAGGATAGAGCCTGGCCGGGCCGACAGCGATGATCATTCACTGCGTGGATGCAAAAGCATGGAGCCTCTGTAGGAGCGAGCTTGCTCGCGAAAAACTAATAGGCGCCGCGTTCACTCAGGAAGCACGCGTTATCGTTGACGTTTTTCGCGAGCAAGCTCGCTCCTACAGGCTATTTCTTTTTCTTCTTGTCGTGCTTGTCGCTTTTATCAAACGCTTCTTCCAGCGCACGGTTGATGGTGCGCAGCACCTTGACCCGCGCCCAGCGCTTGTCATTGGCTTCTACCAGGGTCCAGGGCGCCACCTCGGTGCTGGTGCGGTCAACCATGTCGCCCACCGCCGCACGGTAGTCGTCCCACTTGTCGCGGTTGCGCCAGTCGTCTTCGGTGATCTTGAAGCGCTTGAAGGGAATTTCTTCACGGGCCTGGAAGCGCTCCAGCTGCGTCTCCTTGTCGATGGCCAGCCAGAACTTGACCACGATCACGCCCGCATCGCGCAGTTGCTCTTCAAAGTCATTGATCTCGCCATAGGCGCGCATCCAGTCCGCCGGGGTGCAAAAGCCTTCGATACGCTCCACCAGCACGCGGCCGTACCAGGAGCGGTCAAACACGGTGAACATGCCGCGCGCCGGGATTTTCTGCCAGAACCGCCATAGATACGGCTGGGCCCGTTCGTCTTCGCTGGGCGCGGCAATCGGTACGATGTGGTACTGGCGCGGGTCCAGTGCCGCCGCCACACGACGGATCGCCCCGCCCTTGCCCGCCGCGTCGTTGCCCTCGAACACGCTTACCAGGGCGTGCTTGCGCATGCGTTTGTCGCGCATCAGGCCAGAGAAGCGTGCCTGTTCGGTAATCAGTTGTTCTTCGTAATCGTCCTTGTCCAGGCGCAGGGTCATGTCGAGGCTGTCGAGCAGGCTCTTGCGGTCCACCGAGGCCAGCAACGGCGCCGGGTTCATGCCGCTGGCCTTGACCTTGGCCTGCTTCAGCGCACTTTGCAGCCCATCGAGCAGGATCTTGCCCACGGTCAGCCCACGGTAATGGGGGTCGACGCCTTCGATCACATGCCACGGCGCGTAATCGCGGCTGGTGCGGCGCAGCACCCGCTCACCGAAATGCACGAACTTGTCGTAGGTCTTGGACTGCTGCCAGTCCAGCGGGCTGATGCGCCAGCTGTGCAGCGGGTCGTCGGCCAGGGCCTTGAGGCGCGCCTTCATCTGTTTTTTGGACAGGTGGAACCAGAACTTGAAGATCAGTGCGCCTTCATCGCAGAGCATCTTTTCCAGGCGCTCGGCGCCGGCGATGGCCTGGTCCAGGCGCGCATCCTTGATCTGCCCATGCACACGGCCTTGCAGCATCTGGCTGTACCAGTTGCCGAAGAAAATACCCATGCGGCCCTTGGCCGGCAGTTGCCGCCAGTAGCGCCAGGCCGGCGGGCGCGCCAGTTCTTCGTCGGTCTGCTGGTCGAAGGTGCGCACTTCGATCAGGCGCGGGTCCATCCATTCATTGAGCAGCTTGACGGTTTCACCCTTGCCCGCGCCCTCGATGCCGTTGATCAGGATGATCACCGGGAAGCGCTTCTGCTGTTGCAGCTCGTATTGAACCTCCAGCAAGGCTTCCCGCAGGGCCGGCACTTCGGCGTCGTAGGTGTCTTTGTCGATGGCGTGACCGATTTCGGCGGATTCGAACATGGGCAGCTCCGTTTCAAGATGGCTCAAGACTAGCGGATTGGGCCCCGACACGCGCAAGGAAATACAACCCAGCCTTGCCATGGATCAATTCAATGCCTGTTGATCGGCTAGAATGGCCGCCTTGTCTTTGCCCGCTTTCATTTTATGAGTCGCCATGAACCCCATCACCCACGCCCAGCTCGACTGGGATGATCAAGGCCGCCCGCATTCGCGGGTGTTCGACGATGTGTATTTCTCCGACCAGTCGGGCCTGGAAGAAACCCGCTACGTGTTCCTGGAGCAGAACCGCTTGCAGGAACGCTTCGCCGCCTTGCCGGCAGGTGGGCGCCTGGTGATTGGTGAGACCGGCTTCGGCACCGGTTTGAATTTCCTCTGCGCCTGGCAGTTGTTCGAGCAGCACGCGGTTTCCGGTGCGCGACTGCACTTTGTCAGCGTGGAAAAATACCCCCTCAGCCATACAGACTTGCAACGCGCCCTCGCCCTCTGGCCCGAACTGCAACCGTTGGCCGAGCAACTGCTGGCGCACTACATTGCCATTCACCAGGGCTTCCAGCGCCTGGTACTGGACAACGGCCGCGTGACCCTGACCCTGCTGATCGGCGATGCGCTGGAACAATTGCCGCACCTGGACGCCCAAATCGATGCGTGGTTTCTCGACGGGTTCGCCCCGGCGAAAAACCCCGACATGTGGACCGCCGAGCTGTTCGCCCAACTGGCACGCCTGGCGGCTCCAGGCTCGACCATCAGCACCTTCACCAGCACCGGCTGGGTAAGGCGGTTGATCAATGCCGCCGGGTTCAAGATGAAACGCACGCCGGGCATCGGGCATAAATGGGAGATCCTGCGTGGGGAGTTTCTCGGCTGGCCCGAGGACGCTCCCACGCCGGCCCCACGTAAACCCTGGTTCGCCCGGCCTCCCGCCATCGAGGGTGAACGTCGCGCCCTGGTCATCGGCGGCGGCTTGGCCGGCTGTGCGACCGCCGCCAGCCTCGCCGCCCGTGGCTGGCGTGTCAGCCTGCTGGAGCGCCATGCCGGCCTGGCACAGGAAGCTTCGGGCAACCCACAGGGTGTGTTGTACCTCAAGCTTTCGGCCCATGGTACGGCCTTGTCCCAACTGATACTCAGCGGTTTTGGCCACACCCGGCGTCTGCTGGAACACTTGCACCGAGGCGTCGATTGGGACGGCTGTGGCGTGTTGCAGCTGGCGTTTGACGCCAAGGAGAGCCAGCGTCAGGCTCAATTGGCACACGCCTTCGCTCCAGACCTGCTGCACCTGCTGGACCGCGAGCAGGCGCAGCACAAGGCGGGAATCGAACTGGCCCACGGCGGGTTGTTTTTCCCACAGGGCGGTTGGGTGCATCCACCCGCGCTGTGCCAGTGGCAGGCAGCGCATCCCCTGATTGAAGTGCTCACCCACCACGAGGCACTGGAACTGCACCGGCTCGACGACCAGTGGCAAGCCCGCGCCGGTGACCGCGTGCTGGCCAGCGCCAGTGTCGTGGTGCTCGCCGGGGCTGCGGAGATCAAGCGTTTCCCCTTCAGTGCTGACATGCCGCTCAAGCGCATCCGTGGGCAGATCACGCGGCTGGCGCAAACCCCGGCAAGTAAGGCCCTGGCCACTGTCGTCTGTGCCGAGGGATACGTCGCACCGGCTCGGCTTGGCGAACACACCCTGGGCGCCAGTTTTGACTTCACCAATCAGGACCTCACGCCCACGCCGGCCGAACACCACGGCAACCTGCAGATGCTGGGTGAGATTTCTACCGACCTGCTGCAGCGCCTGGGTGCTGATCGCTTGGCGCCCGAACAGCTGGAGGGCCGTGCCGCGTTTCGTTGTACCAGCCCTGACTACTTGCCCATCGTTGGGCCACTGGCTGACCATGCGGCGTTTGAGCAGGCTTATGCGGTACTGGGCAAAGACGCCCGGCAAGTGCCGCAAACGCCATGCCCGTGGCTGCCGGGTCTGTTTCTCAATAGCGGCCATGGCTCGCGTGGATTGATCACTGCGCCGTTGTGCGGCGAACTGCTGGCTGCGTGGCTGAGTGATGAGCCCCTGCCAGTGCCAACCAGCGTAGCCGAGGCTTGCCACCCCAACCGCTTTGCCCTGCGGGCTCTGGTTCGAGGCCAAGCCGCGCCTCGCAAAGAGACCGATTGATGGCAAAGTGATTAGCTGCCTTATAACTTATCGGTCTAAAACTCCACGCATAGCACTGGGTCAGTTTCTGGGTACGCGCCCTTTTGGGCGTATTGAGTGTTGACCCCTCCCCAACGGAAAAACCGGTAAGGAATTTATGTGTGGATTAGCTGGCGAGTTACGCTTTGATCATCAACCTGCCGACCTGGCAGCCGTAGAACGCATCACCCATCACCTCGCCCCCCGAGGCCCCGACGCCTGGGGTTTTCATGCCCAAGGGCCGATTGCCCTGGGCCACCGCCGCCTGAAAATCATGGACCTGTCGGACGGCTCCGCCCAGCCGATGGTCGACGCCCATCTGGGGCTGTCCCTGGCGTTCAATGGCGCCATCTATAACTTCCCGGAGCTGCGCCAAGAGCTGGAAGCCCTGGGTTACGCCTTCTATTCCGGTGGCGACACCGAAGTATTGCTCAAGGGTTATCACGCCTGGGGCGAAGCGTTGCTGCCCAAGCTCAACGGCATGTTCGCCTTTGCCATTTGGGAGCGTGATGCCCAGCGCCTGTTCATCGCCCGCGACCGTCTGGGGGTCAAACCTCTGTACCTGTCGCGCACCGGCCAACGCCTGCGCTTTGCCTCGGCGTTGCCCGCGTTGCTCAAGGGTGGTGACATCAACCCGATCCTCGATCCGGTCGCCCTCAACCACTATCTGAATTTCCACGCCGTGGTGCCCGCACCGCGCACGCTGTTGGCCGGCATCGAAAAACTGCCGCCTGCCAGCTGGATGCGCATCGACGCCAGCGGCAAGACTGAACAGAAAACCTGGTGGACCCTGCCCTACGGCCCCCATGAGGACGAAAAACACCTGACCCTGGAAGACTGGACCGACCGCGTGCTCGACAGCACCCGCGAAGCCGTGGCCATTCGCCAACGTGCGGCGGTGGATGTGGGCGTGCTTCTCTCTGGCGGCGTCGACTCGAGCATGCTCGTCGGCCTGTTGCGCGAAGTGGGCGTGGAGGATTTGTCGACCTTCTCCATCGGTTTTGAAGACGCTGGCGGTGAGCGTGGCGATGAGTTCCAGTACTCAGACCTGATCGCCAAGCACTACGGCACCCATCACCACCAACTGCGCATTGCCGAAAGCGAGATCATCGAGCAACTGCCGGCAGCCTTCCGCGCCATGAGCGAGCCGATGGTCAGCCATGACTGCATCGCCTTCTACCTGCTGTCGCGGGAAGTGGCCAAGCATTGCAAAGTGGTGCAAAGCGGCCAGGGCGCCGATGAATTGTTCGCCGGTTACCACTGGTACCCGCAAGTGGATGGCGCCAGCGACCCGTATGCGGCCTATCGCGAGGCGTTTTTCGACCGCAGCTACGACGACTACGCGGCGACCGTCGCGCCCAAATGGCTGACCGCCAACGACGCTGCCGGCGACTTCGTGCGCGAGCATTTCGCGATGCCCGGCGCCGACGCGGCCGTGGACAAGGCCCTGCGCCTGGACAGCACGGTGATGCTGGTAGACGACCCGGTCAAACGCGTGGACAACATGACCATGGCCTGGGGCCTGGAGGCGCGCACACCGTTCCTCGACTACCGCCTGGTGGAACTCTCGGCCCGTGTGCCGGCCCAGTTCAAGCTGCCCGACGGTGGCAAACAGGTGCTCAAGGAAGCGGCGCGTCGGGTGATCCCCAGCGAAGTCATCGACCGCAAGAAAGGCTACTTCCCCGTGCCCGGCCTCAAGCATCTGCAGGGCGATACCTTGAACTGGGTGCGCGAGTTGCTGCTGGACCCGAGCCAGGACCGTGGGTTGTTCAACCCGGCCATGCTCGACCGCTTGCTCACCGACCCGCAAGGCCAACTGACCCCGCTGCGCGGCTCCAAGCTGTGGCAGCTGGCGGCGCTGAACCTGTGGCTGAGCGAACAAGGAATCTGATCCATGAAACCGAATGCCGCGGCTTACAGCCAACGCTTACTCAAAGGCCAGGCGCCGACCTACGAGCGCCTGCAAGCGCGCCTGGCCGAGGATGGCAGCGCACTGGCCGCCGACCCGATTGCCGTGCATTGCGGCTGGGGCCGGTTGTTGATCGGCCACACCTTTCCCGACCCGGCAAGCCTGGCCCAGGAACTGCTCAACGAGCAGCCCGGCGAGCGCGATATCGCGCTGTACGTGGCCGCACCCCAGCAGATCCTTGGCATTGACCCGCAGCAACTGTTCCTCGACCCGTCCGACACCCTGCGCCTGTGGTTCTCCGACTACCGCCCGGCCACCCGCGTGTTTCGCGGCTTTCGTATTCGCCGGGTGCAGAGCGAGGCCGACTGGCAAGCGGTCAACCACCTGTACCAGGGGCGCGGAATGCTGCCGGTTGACCCGGAACGCCTCACCCCACGTCATCAAGGCGGCCCGGTGTACTGGCTGGCCGAAGATGAAGACAGCGGCGCGGTGATTGGCAGCGTGATGGGCCTCAACCATCACAAGGCCTTCCACGACCCGGAGAACGGTTGCAGCCTCTGGTGCCTGGCCGTCGACCCTCAATGCACACGCCCTGGGGTCGGTGAAGTGTTGGTGCGCCACTTGGTGGAACACTTCATGAGCCGAGGCTTGAGCTACCTGGACTTGTCGGTGCTGCACGACAACCGCCAGGCCAAGAGCCTTTACGCCAAGCTCGGTTTTCGGGCGTTGACCACCTTTGCAATCAAGCGCAAGAACGGCATCAATCAACCGCTGTTTCTAGGCCCGGGGCCGCAGGCGGAGTTCAACCCTTACGCGCGCATCATTGTCGAAGAAGCCCATCGGCGCGGCATTGATGTGCAGGTCGACGATGCCGATGCGGGCCTGTTCACCCTTAGCCACGGCGGGCGTCGCGTGCGTTGCCGTGAGTCCCTGAGCGACCTGACCAGCGCCATCAGCATGACCCTGTGCCAGGACAAGAGCCTGACCCACAAGGTGCTCAAGGCTGCTGGCCTGCAGGTGCCGGTGCAACAGTTGGCGGGTAGTGCCGACGACAACCTGGAGTTTCTCGACGAACACCAGCGCATCGTGGTCAAGCCGCTGGACGGCGAGCAAGGCCATGGCGTCGCCGTGGATTTGCAGAGCATCGAAGAGGTGCAGCAGGCGATTGAAGCGGCGCGCCAGTTCGACAGCCGCGTGTTGCTGGAAAGCTTCCACGAAGGCCTGGACCTGCGCATTCTGGTGATCGGTTTTGAAGTGGTCGCGGCTGCGATTCGCCGCCCTGCCGAAGTGATCGGCGACGGTCAACATTCGATTCGCGCGTTGATCGAAGCCCAGAGCCGTCGTCGCCAGGCAGCCACCGATGGCGAGAGCAAAATCCCGCTGGATGCAGAAACCGAGCGCACCCTCAAAGCCGCAGGTTACGACTACAGCAGCATCCTGCCCCGTGGCGTGCAACTGGCCGTGCGACGCACCGCCAACCTGCACACCGGGGGTTGCCTGGAAGATGTCACGGCGATCCTGCACCCCACGCTGGTGGACGCCGCCGTACGTGCGGCCCGTGCCCTGGATATCCCTATGGTCGGCCTGGACCTGATGGTGCCTGCGGCCGACCAGCCGGAGTATGTGTTTATCGAAGCCAACGAACGGGCCGGCCTGGCCAACCATGAACCGCAACCTACGGCTGAGAAGTTTGTGGATTTGTTGTTTCCACACAGTCAGCCGACTACCTGACTACCGATCATTCCCACGCTCCGCGTGGGAATGCAGCCTGTGACGCTCTGCGTCACCACAGCGGACGCAGAGCGTCCCTGAGGCGTTCCCACGCAGAGCGTGGGAACGATCGCCCTCAACTCATCAGGAGTTTCCATGACCCGAACCATTCCCGAACCTGATCTGGCGTACCTGCAAAAAGTGCTGCTGGAAATGCTCGCCATTCCCAGTCCCACCGGCTTTACCGACACCATCGTGCGCTACGTCGCAGAACGCCTGGAAGAACTCGGCATTCCGTTTGAAATGACCCGGCGCGGCACCATTCGCGCCACCCTCAAGGGCCAGAAAAACAGCCCTGACCGCGCCGTCTCCGCGCACCTGGACACCATCGGCGCCGCCGTGCGTGCGATCAAGGACAACGGGCGTCTGACCCTGGCACCGGTGGGCTGCTGGTCGAGCCGCTTTGCCGAAGGCAGCCGCGTCAGCCTGTTCACCGACAACGGTGTGATTCGCGGCAGCGTATTGCCGTTGATGGCCTCCGGGCACGCATTCAACACCGCCGTGGATGAAATGCCGGTGAGCTGGGACCATGTGGAACTGCGCCTGGACGCCTACTGCGCCACACGTGCTGACTGCGACTCCCTGGGAATCAGCGTCGGCGACTATGTGGCCTTCGACCCACTGCCCGAGTTCACCGAAAGCGGGCATATCAGCGCCCGCCACTTGGACGACAAGGCCGGCGTCGCCGCCCTGCTCGCTGCGCTCAAGGCCATCGTCGACAGTGGCCAGCCCCTGCTGATCGACTGCCACCCGCTGTTCACCATCACCGAAGAAACCGGCAGTGGCGCAGCGGCCGCCCTGCCCTGGGATGTGAGTGAGTTTGTCGGCATCGATATCGCCCCGGTCGCCCCCGGCCAGCAGTCCAGCGAACATGCAGTGAGCGTGGCCATGCAGGATTCCGGCGGCCCTTATGACTATCACCTGTCCCGCCACTTGCTGCGCCTGGCCTCGGACAACGACCTACCGGTGCGCCGCGATCTGTTCCGCTATTACTTCAGCGATGCCCACTCGGCGGTCACCGCCGGCCATGATATTCGCACCGCGCTGCTGGCCTTCGGTTGTGACGCCACCCATGGCTACGAGCGTACCCATATCGACAGCCTGGCCGCCCTGAGCCGCTTGTTGGGCGCTTACATCCTCAGCCCGCCGGTGTTTGCCAGCGATGCGCAACCGGCCCAGGGTTCACTGGACCGGTTCAGTCATCAGATCGAGCATGAAACGCAAATGGAGAGCGACACCCGTGTGCCGTCGGTGGACAGCCTGGTCGGCCAGAAGTCCTGACGCGGTGAGTTGATACTGGCAACAAAGGTCCCGGCGCAGTAGCATCGCCGGGACCTGACACCTGAGGCTTGTATGCTGATTCCCTACGATGCACTTGAAGTCGACACCCTCACCCGCCTCATCGAAGACTTCGTCACCCGCGACGGCACCGACAATGGCGACGACACGCCCCTGGAGACCCGCGTGCTGCGCGTGCGCCAGGCGCTGACCAAAGGCCAGGCGCTGATCGTCTTCGACCCCGAGAGCGAGCAATGCCAGTTGATGCTCAAGCACGATGTGCCCAAGCACCTGTTCGACTGAACAGCGGCGCCTAAGGGTTGGGCGCCGGCACGGGATGGGTAGCCTGGCCCTCGCCTTTGAGTATCTTGCGGTACACCTCGGCGCGGTGCACGTTGACGCCCACGGGCGCCTCGATGCCGAATTTCACATGAGTACCGTTCACTTCCAGGATATGCACGGTGATGTCATCGCCAATGGCGATTGCTTCGCCTGTGGCACGGCTTAAGACCAGCATGGCGGTTGTCCTTTTCCAGTAGCAGGACCTTGACCATGCCCCCTTGGCGCTGGGCCGGCAATGGCTTGCGGGAAAATCAGGCACTGCCTACGCAGGTAGGTAATTTGTCTGACAGACCCCAGCCGAATCAGCCCTTCACAGCCTGCGCCTTGGCGCGCATCTTGTCGGCCATCAGGGTCATTTCGTCATACAGCAGTTGCGGATTTTTCTGTTTCAACGCCCAAGCCATGCGGCCTTGCTCATGGGGCAGGATCATGAATTCGCCTGCGGCCACGCGCTGGTAAATGTAGTCGGCGATATCCGCCGCCGAGATGGGCGAACTCTCCAGCAGCTTGCCCACCTGGGCCTTCATGGCCGGGGTTGGCCCACGGAAGGAGTCGAGCAGGTTGGTCTGGAAAAACGACGGGCACACCACATGCACGCCCACTTCCTGTTGCTTGAGCTCCACCAGCAGGCTCTCGGACAACGCCACCACGCCTGCCTTGGCCACGTTGTAGTTGCTCATGGCCGGGCCCTGCATCAGCGCGGCCATTGAGGCGATGTTGATAATGCGCCCCTTGCTCTTTTCCAGCAGCGGCAGGAACGCCTTGCAGCCTTTGACGACGCCCATCAGGTTGATTGCGATCTGCCAGTCCCAATCCTCCAGGGACAATTCAGCGAAGAACCCACCCGAGGCCACGCCGGCGTTGTTGACGATCACATCGATGCCGCCGAGTTTCACCTCACAGGCCTGGGCAAAGGCTGTGAGCTGGCTGTAGTCACGCACGTCACAACGCTGGGTAAAACCATCACCGCCCACCTCGCGAACCTGCTTGAGGGTTTCCTGCAAACCGGGCTCGCTGACATCGGACAACGCCAACTGCCAGCCTTCACGGGCCCAGCGCAGAGCGATTTCGCGACCCAGGCCAGACCCGGCGCCAGTGATCATCATGCGGTTTTGCATAGGAGGTAGCCTTGTGGTTCACGAAGAAGTGACCGGCAGTGTAGCGAAGGTTTTTGCTCCACCCACGCACCATCAGGGTGATGAATGCCCCAGGCAAACCGCGGGCTCGGTCACAGCTGCGCGCATAGACTAAGTTCAATTTTTTTCAACTAATTAGTTCAAGTTGCGTACGCGTTAAAAGAAATAAGCAACGCATCAAAATGTTTTATAAAAACAATGAATTTTCTGCGAAGCGGCAGAGTCGGAAGGGGTAAGGCGTCCCACTGTACATGGACGAACCAACGGTTAAACAGCCGGTTTTTGCAAAGAACCTATAAGGAATAAAACCATGAGCCTCATTCTGATTATTATCCTGATCCTCCTGCTGGTCGGTGGCCTGCCGGTGTTCCCGCACTCGCGTAACTGGGGTTATGGACCGTCGGGTATCCTGGGTGTGGTACTGGTTGTTCTGCTGGTGCTGTTGTTGCTCGGCAAGATATAACGCCGCGGTTTTGTAGGAGCGAGCTTGCTCGCGAAACACTCACAGGCGCCGCGTTTATTCAGGACGCGCGCGTTAGCGTTGAGGTTCTTCGCGAGCAAGCTCGCTCCTACAATTGAGAAGCAAAAAAAAGAGGCCTTCTAGAAGGCCTCTTTTTTATTGCCGGTCAGTTAGTCCGGCTTACCGTCCACCACACCTGCGGTGTTATCCAGCAGGCTCTTGGTCGCGGTTTGCAGGAACGACTCAAGTTTCTGCTTGAGTGCGGCTTCGTCCGGCGACTCAGGAATCACCTTGCCAGTCGGCTCGGCGCCCAGTGTGTATTCCCACAACTTGGGTGGCATTTCCTTGGGCAATACCAGTACGCGGTCGCCGGTGAGCAAGGCCACGGTCTGGTCGCTGCCCGATGGCTTGATCACGCCGAAACCTTTATCACCTTCCGGCAGGTTCAGCAGGTCACGGCCCCAGCACTGGTGCAAGGTGTCGCCGCCCAGGCGGCCCATGATGGTGGGCACGATGTCGATCTGGGTGCCCACAGTGTGGTCACGCTCACCGAACTTCTCGCGCATGCCCGGTGCGATCATCAGCATCGGCACGTTGAAGCGGCCCAGGTCCATCTCGGTAATCTGCTGCTCGTTGCCGAAGCCGTGGTCACCGACGATCACGAACAGGGTTTCCTTGAAGTACGGTTCCTTGCGGGCCTTTTCAAAGAACTGGCCCAGGGCCCAGTCGGAGTAGCGCATGGCCGTCAAATGCTCGTTGAGGCTGCCACGGTCGGTGACTTTCTCAACCGGCAATGGGGTCGGCAACGCGTACGGCGTGTGGTTGGACAGGGTTTGCAGCAGTGCGTAGAACGGCTTGCCGCCTTCGCGTGCCTTCAGTTCTTCCAGGCCACGGTTGAACATGTCCTGGTCGGACACGCCCCACGTCGGGTCGGAGAACACCGGGTTGACGAAGTCATTACGGCCGATGAAGTTGGTCATGCCCTGGTTGCTGAAGAAGCCCGACTGGTTGTCCCAGGCGAAATCGCCGTTGTAGACATACACATCGTCGAAATCACGCGCGCTGAGCAACTGCGGCAGGCCCGACAGCTTGTGGCTGCCTTCCGGGGTCTGCATCAGGTATTCGAAACCCGGCAGGTTCGGGAAGCAGGCCATGGTGGCGAACATACCCTGGTGGGTGTGGGTGCCGTTGGAGAAGAAGCGGTCGAACAGCAGGCCCTCTTGGGTCAGCTTGTCGAAGTACGGGGTGATATTGCCCGGACGTCCCAATGCGCCCACCGAGTGACCGGCGAAGCTTTCCATCAGGATGACCACGACGTTCTTGATCGGCAGGGTTTTCTCGGCCGGTGGCGTGAAGTCACGGCGCACGGCAGCGGTGTCGGTGTCTACCAGCTTCTCTTGCGGCAGCACCAGCATGTCGCGCACGGTCTGGGTGGCCAGCGGTTGTTCCAGCGTGGCCTTCCAGATATTGGCGCGGTCTTCACCAAAGCGCGCCTTGGCCGCCGCGATCAGCGACAAGGTGCCATTGAGGCCCAACTGGTTGGCGAAGTTCGAATCGGTGGTGTAGACGTCACCCCAACGCAGCGGTGGCCCCTGGCGCAGGGTGCCACGGATGGCGACCACGGCAACCAGCAGGCAGACCATGAACACCGCGATGCGGCTGTACCACGGCGCCACCTGGCGCGTGCTGATCGTGCCGCCGCTGAAGGGGCCGCGTGGGCGCGTTGCGCGGTCAGCGCCCTTGAAGGCCATGCTCAGGATCAGCGTGCCCACGGCCCAGGCCAGCAGGTAGCGCACCACCGGGAAACCGTACCAGAGCATGCTCATCACGGTTTTCGGGTCTTCCTTCACATACTGGAAGACCAGGCCATTGAGGCGCTGGTGGAACTCGCGATAGAAGTCCATCTCCATCAGGCCCAGGAACAAGGCGATGCTGGACGCGACGGTCAGCCACAAACGGAAGAACCCACGCGCCGCCATGGCCCGCACGCTGAACAGCGCCAGCAGCAGCGGAATCAGCAGGTACATTACCAGGCGAATGTCCAGGCGCAGGCCGTTGGCGAACGCTTCAAGGAACGTCGAGGCCGGCGTGTCCAGGATCATCTCGCGGTTGTAGACCAGCAACGCCAGGCGCAGCAGGGAAAACATCACCATCATGACCAGTGCGCAGAGCAGCGTGTACGCCAGATGGGATTTGACGGTCGGTTGCAGCAGGCGATTTGAAGCTCGCTGCTGATTCAGGGCGTCCGGGTTTGCCATGTCGTTTTAGGACCCATTGGAAGTTTAAGTTGCGAAATAATGCAGTGGCGTCCGTCCCTCGCCCAGGCTGGCTGGGGTAGGCGGTTAACGCGGTGGCACAAATGGTGCCCGATCAAGGCCGGCAAGGCTATTAATTACTGAACGTAAGGCACGGCCATGCCTTTAAGGGCACTGGAGATAGAGCCCTGGCAGCCGGTTAAAGCCGGCGAATTGTCTTGGATGGGATGTGAAAATTTCGTGCGGCGAATAGTTTCGACACACAAATCTACTTAATGCCGTGAAACCCGTGTGGGAGCTGGCTTGCCTGCGATAGCGGTGGGTCAGCTTGCATTGTCTTGGTTGACACACCGCAATCGCAGGCAAGCCAGCTCCCACATTGACGGTGCCCACCGCAAATCGAGCAGGTCGTCAGATCCGCACGTTACCGCGCGGCCCGGCGATAGCCCAGATGATCAGGCCCAGCACTGGCAACAGCAGGATCAACAGAATCCACAGCACTTTGGCACCGGTGCTGGCGCCGCTTTTGAACACGTTGATGATCGCCCAGATGTCCAGCGCGAGGATGATCAGGCCAATCAGGCTATTAAACGTGGAACCCATGGTGTCGCTCCTAAAGTGAGGGCATGCCCTTGTAGGATAGTCAGCCTTGGCGGGGGTTCCGTTTTATTTCAGACGTGTACGGCAATCTTCAAGGCTTCAAGCGAGGGCTCGGCCTTGATGCCGACTTCGGCACACAGTTCCAGCACTCGTGGCAGGTCGTTGCCGAACACCAGCACCGCCTGGATCTCGTCGTCCAGCAACTGGCTGAAGTTCACCAGCACATAACCGCCGTCTTCCGGGCTCAGGGCGCTCATCTGGATCTGGATGCGGTTGAGCGCGGTCAGGTCTTCGGTCTTGGCCAGTTGCTTGGGCTTGAGGTTGAACGCCACACCCGGACCGAACGACGCGACGATCTGGGCAAACAGGTCGCCATAGGTATCAGCCTGGAACAACACCGTGTCCGGCAAGCTACCCACCACCACCCACTCCCCTAGCGGGATCGGGAAACTGTCGTCGTAGTTGATATCCGGGTTGGCCGCCAGGAACGCTGCCGGGTCCGCATAGGCCTGGGCCGCTTCGTCGGCGATACGCGCTACTTCGTCCTCACCCATGACGCCGGCGCTGATTTTGCTGATGAGTTCGACGAGGGCGGTTTTCATGGGGCGATCCTGTAACGGGCAAGTTTTGAAGGGCGCGTAGCCTACACCAGTTTCTGCAACTTCGCCGCCGTATCCACCGCACCCATGGTCTGCGCCGCAGCCAGCGCCGTCGCGCCCTGTGCATCAGTGGCCTTGGGGTTTGCGCCTTTACCGAGCAGGTAATCAACCATCTCAACGCGGTTGAACATCGCCGCCATCATCAACGCCGTACGCCCATCCGAGGAGGCCGCCTCAACCGGCGTGCCACCTTCGATCAACGCCTGGACCACCGGCAGGTTGCCTTTGAACGCCGCACCGGCAATCGGCAATTGGTTCTTGTCGTTGGCGATCAGGGGATCGGCCTTGAACTCCAGCAGCACTTTGACCGCCTCGGCATGGCCGTGGTAAGCCGCGAGCATCAACAAGGTGTCACCATTGTGATTACGAAAGTTGGCCGGCAGGCCTTTGGCCAACAGTGCGGCAAGCATGGCGGCGTCGCCGCGACGGGCCACGTCAAAGACTTGCTCGGCAAATTCGGCGGCTTCGTCTTCGGTCATTTGTTTAGGCTGTTGTGACATGGGGGCTCCTTGCTGAGGCGACTGATATAACTGTTTAAGGCGCCCAGTGTCGCGAGGGAGTTCCCCGGTGTCATGGCTTTTTTGTCAAAAGCCGCCATAGCCAGAATCAATAACGGAAGTGGCCGCCCTGGATCTGCGCCAGCAATTGCCCGGTCACCGGCACATAGCTGTCCGAACCCGGCAACCAGGCATAAACCGGATCATTGCCGGCCTTGTCCGGGTCGAACCCTTGCTCCTTGAGCGTCACTTTCTGGTACTTGAACGTGCCGGTGGTTTCCATCTTCACCTTGATCCGCAAAAACAACGGCACCGCATAAGGGGGCAACTGGCCGTGGGCGAATTGCAGCAGTTCGCGCATGTCCAGGCTGGCCAGGGATTCGCTGGGGGTGATGGCGACCATGCCGGCGCGGCCGTTGGTGTTGTCGATCTCGACGCCATAGGCCACCACTTCAGCAATCTGCGGGTGTTGCAGCAAAACGTTTTCCACCTCGGTGGTCGAGACGTTTTCGCCCTTCCAGCGATAGGTATCCCCCAGGCGATCGACAAATTGCGCATGGCCGAAACCGATACTGCGCACCAGGTCGCCGGTGTTGAAATAGCGGTCGCCTTTTTCGAACACGTCCGTTAGTACCACCTTGCGGTTCTTTTCCGGGTCGGTGTAACCGTCGAAGGGCGACTTTTCATCAATGCGTGCCAGTAACAGGCCCTGCCCGCCGGTGGGCACCTTGACCATCAACCCATTGCTGCCGCGCAGGGGTTCGCCAGTGTCATGGGCGTAATCCACCAGCGCCCAATGCTGCAGGCAAAAGCCGATGGTGTTGTCAAAGTTCAGCACGTTGGTAAAGCCGATATTGCCGTCGCTGGCGGCATACAGCTCGCAGATATGCGCCACACCATAGCGCTGCTTGAACTGCGCCCACACACCGGGGCGCAAGCCGTTGCCGACCATCTTGGTCACGTGGTTATCGCGATCCTGCGCACTGGCAGGCTGGTCGAGCAGATAGCGGCAAAGCTCACCGACATAACCCAGGGTGGTCGCCTTGAACTTGCGGGCGTCATCCCAGAACTGGCTGGCGCTGAATTTGCGTCGAATGGCAAAGCCCGATGCACCGATAATCGCCGCCCCCCAGCACACGCACAGGCCGGTGGCGTGGTACAGCGGCAAGGTGCAATAGAGGACGTCCTGCGGGCCCATGTCCAGGGCGATACTGCCGAAGCTCACGGCGGTTTTGGTCCAGCGCCCGTGCTTCATGATGCCGGCCTTGGGCAAGCCGGTGGTGCCGGAGGTATAGATATAGAAGCAGGGATCATTGAAGAACACCTGCGCGGAACTCACCGGGTTGTCCACCGGGCTTTCAGCACTGGCGGCCATCAGGTCGATATAGCCATCGGGCACTGCACTGCCAGGCTGATCGGCCACGAACCAGGTGCGCTCGGCCGGGATCTGCACTTGTTCACGCACTGCTGCGTAAGGGCTCAGCAATTCGGCACCGACCACGATGGCAACCGGGTTGACCAGGGTCAGGCTGTGTACCAGTGCCCCTTGAGTTTGCGCCGTGTTGAGCATGGCGCAGATGCCGCCCAGCTTGGCCACGGCCAGTACGTTGAGCAGCAACTCGGGGCGATTTTCGATAAACAGCGCCACCACGTCACCCTTGCCGATGCCTTGGGCTTGCAGGTGGTGGGCAAGACGGTTGGCGCGCTGATTGGCGTCGCGGTAGCTGATCACGCTGTCCCCATAAAGCAGTGCAGCACCGTCCGGGTTGCGCAAGGTGGCTTGTTCGAAATGCCAGCCCAGGCCGCAGGGTTGCCTGGGGTCGGTGACGTTGGCCGCGCGCATGCCGCGCACCACGCGTGGGAGGGCTCGAACGATGGCAGGCACCTTACGCAGCATCATGCGCCAGGTGATCATGTCGTTTTGCTGGTGAGTCATGGCGGGACGTCCCTTTTCTTATTCTTGGTCGGGTCCAGGTACATCGACTGGTGTAGCGGAAAGTACGTCAGCGGTTCTTTGGCTGTACATGCGGGATTTGAAAAGTTTTGTATCCCGTGGCGGCTGGCCGATGCTTATCTCCCGGACACCCCGCCATCCAACTGTGGGAGCTGGCTTGCCTGCGATGACGACCTACCAGCCGACACTTCTCTACCTGACATCCCACGATCCAATTGTGGGAGCGGGCTTGCTCGCGAAGGCGGCCTGACAGGCGACACAGTTGGATTGTGTACATATCCATTGCTGCGGTAACGGCCACTTAGGGTTCCGCCCTGACGGCGGCTCACTTTTGAACAGCGCAAAAGTAAGCAAAACGCTCTTGCCCCACCACTCGGCACCTCGCTTGGGCTCGGTGTGCCCGTAATCCGCCAGTGATTTGGGGGGCCGCCGCCACGCGCCATCCATGGCGCGGGGCGGCTAAACCGGCATCCCTGCCGGTTTACCCCCCAAATCCCTGTCGAATTCCGGCCAGCGTGGTTTGACGGGGCGCCTAAGATCAAGAGCAGATCAAGAGCGGCTCGCTTCGCATCGTGGTTAGCTTGGGCGGATACCACCAATAACGTGTAGATGGATTTTTCCGAGCAAAAGGCGGTCAGTATGATTACAGCCCTCCCGCTCCTTGCGGAAAATCGCCGGGCAGATAGCGCAAAATGCAGGATGCACGATGGCCCTTCATGCAAATTGCACGAAAATGAAAATCCTATAAATTTATAAGATGCTGATTTATAAGGATTTTTTAGAAAATCCAATACTGGCACAATCACTGCACCTATCACTCCATGCTTGCCAACTTGAGCCAATGGAGCTGATAGACATGAGCCTGATCCAAGATAAATTCGCTTCGGTATTCTCCAACTACGACGTCACCACCCAGCCACGTCCGGACGGCGGCATCCTGTTGACCCTGCGCAACAGCGAAGGTAAGCAGGTCAAGCGCTCGATCTCTTATCAGCAGCTGCACACTGCCGACCAACTGACTTGGGTGATCAGCGCCATTCGTCGTGACTTGGCCGAACAGGCCAGCGAACTGCCGCAGATTTCGATGCTGCAAAGCCAGAACCGCTTTGCGCTGCCGACTTATCACTCGGCCTAAGCTACACATCTGAAGAAGGGCCGCGACGCTACTCAGCGTCGCGGCCCTTTTTCATGTCGTTAACATAAGCCCTGGCGGGCGGCCTCATTCTTTGCCTGTACACGGTTGGTGACATCCAACTTGCCGTAGATGTTGCGCAGATGAAATTTCACCGTGGCTTCAGAGGTGGCGCGAATCTGGCTGATTTCCCAGACCGTCTTGCCCTCGGAGGCCCATCGCAGGATTTCCAGCTCTGTGGCAGTCAGGGGCTTGCCGCACAAGCTCAGGCGTTTTCTGATAGCCGTCGGCACAATAACCAACGGGCGATACGTCTCCTCGGGGCCACTCATTGTTCTCTCCTTTATGTCTGCTGATGCGCTGCCACCTTTCGGATTCCTCCTATTGACAGATGGCATAAACATTGACGTTAAGCAGAGAGTTACATAATCAGTGGAATCAAAGCGCACAGCACAGAACAAACAGCTTTGCCCTACAAATAATTAAGTTTCTTCCCACAGCAACTTCCAACTTGCCAGGGTTGAACATTCAGTTATCTGTGCTTAGTCATCGAGTCCTGGAAAGCGTGTGGCAATCTCATTGCCCGTCAATGAGGGCACGCTGCCTTGGGCTGTGTTGAACAAGCGCAGTGTCACACAGTGCGGGTTCTCGCCCATGTCGAACCAGTGCGGTACACCGGCCGGGATGATCAGCAGGTCATTCTTCTCACAGCGCAGGCTGTACACATAGTCGCCTATGTGCAGCGTAAACAGCCCCTGGCCTGCGATGAAGAAACGCACCTCGTCTTCAGTGTAGGTACGTTCGCCCAGGAACTGCGCACGTAACTCGTCCTTCTGTGGATGGTCTTGGGTCACGCGCACCACTTCCACAGCGGCGTAGCCGAGGGCTTTGATCTGAGCCTGGTAGGCGGCAATCATTTGAGCATCCGTGGCGCCCTTTTCTAGTGGGCTGGGCTGCCAGCGTTCGAACCGCACACCGTGGTCGGCCAGGGTCGACTGGATGTCGTCGGCATGGGTCAACACTTTGTTTGGGGTGTCCGGGGTGGCGATGGAGTAGACGGCTACATAGCTCATTGCACGGTTCCTTGGTTCGGCTCTTGCAATCGAAGGCCAATGATAATGGCGGCGGCCAGGGCCGCGAGGCTGGCGATACTGAACGTGAGGGTTGGCCCCAGCAGGTTCCAGCTGTAGCCGGAATACAGGGCGCCGAGCGCGCCGCCGGTGCCGGCCAGTGCGGCATAAAGGGCCTGGCCCTGGCCTTGCTGGCGGTCGCCGAAGCTGCGTTGCACAAAGGCAATCGCCGCTGCATGGAAGCTGCCAAACGTGGCGGCGTGCATCAGTTGCGCCACCAGCAGCAGCCAGAAAACCTCGGCAAATGAACCCAGCAGCCACCAGCGCAGCGCGGCCAGCAGGAAACTGGCGAGCAGCACCCGGCGCACCGAAAAGCGCGCAAGGATACGGCTCATGGCCAGGAACATCAGCACTTCCGCCACCACCCCCAGCGCCCACAGCAGGCCAATCACGCCACGGCTGTAGCCCAAGTGCTCCAGGTGCAAGGTGAGGAAGGTGTAATACGGGCCATGGCTCATTTGCATCAGCGCCACGCAGGCATAAAACGCCAGCACGCCTGGGCTGCGCAATTGCTTGAGGAAACCCTCACCGGCCAAGCGGTTGCCGTGGCTGACAGGCTGCGCGTTCGGTACCCAAAGGCTGGCGCCGATGATGCCGGCCATGATCACCACGACCGCCACCGGGTAAATATCCAGGCTCAGCCAATCGAACAGCCGCCCCATGACCACCACGGTGAGGATAAAACCAATGGAGCCCCACAGACGGATCTGGCTGTAGCGTGAGGTTTGCGTGTGCAGGTGGGCCAGGGTGATGACTTCGAACTGCGGCAGCACTGCGTGCCAGAAGAACGCGTGCAGGGCCATCACCAGCGCCAGCCAGGCGTAGGTCTTGCTGACGAAAATCAGGCAGAAGCTGGCCAGGGTGCACACCGCGCCGAACCGCACGATGGCCAGGCGCCGGCCGGTGTAATCGCCGATCCAGCCCCACAGGTTGGGGGCCACGCAGCGCATCAGCATGGGGATGGCCACCAGTTCACCGATGCGTGCGCTGGAAAAACCCAGGTGATCGAAGTACAGCGCCAGGAACGGCGCGGTCGCCCCCAGCAGGGCGAAGTAAAAGAGGTAGAAGCTGGAGAGGCGCCAGTATGGCAGTGGTTGGGGCATGCTATTGGGGCTGCTTCGCAGCCCAGCGCGAGCAAGCTCGCTCGCCACAGCAAGCGCGCTCATTGCCCCAGGCGATCACAGCTGGCCCAGTATCGGGGTACTCACGCGCACATCGGCATTTTGCCCACGGTTACGCAAGAGGTGGTCCATCAGCACGATGGCCATCATGGCTTCGGCAATCGGTGTGGCGCGGATGCCGACGCACGGGTCGTGGCGGCCCTTGGTGATCACGTCCACCGGGTTGCCGTGCACATCGATCGAACGGCCTGGTGTGGTGATGCTCGACGTGGCCTTGAGCGCCAGGTGCGCCACGATCGGCTGGCCGGAAGAAATACCGCCAAGGATGCCGCCCGCGTTGTTGCTGAGGAAACCTTCAGGGGTCATCTCATCGCGATGCTCGGTACCGCGCTGGGAGACGCAGGCGAAACCAGCGCCGATTTCCACGCCTTTCACTGCGTTGATGCTCATCAGCGCATGGGCCAGTTCGGCGTCGAGGCGATCAAAGATCGGCTCGCCCAGGCCCGGCTTCACCCCTTCGGCCACGACGGTGATCTTCGCGCCGACCGAGTCCTGGTCGCGGCGCAACTGGTCCATGTAGGCTTCCAGTTCCGGCACCTTGTCCGGGTCGGGGCAGAAGAAGGCGTTGTCTTCGACGCTGTCCCAGGTCTTGAACGGGATTTCAATCGGGCCCAATTGGCTCATGTAGCCACGGATGACGATGCCCTGGGTGGCCAGGTATTTCTTGGCGATGGCGCCGGCGGCCACGCGCATGGCGGTTTCACGCGCCGAGCTGCGGCCACCGCCACGATAGTCGCGTTCGCCGTATTTGTGATGGTAGGTGTAGTCGGCATGGGCCGGGCGGAACAGGTCCTTGATCGCCGAGTAGTCCTTGGACTTCTGGTCGGTGTTGCGAATCAGCAGGCCAATGGCACAGCCCGTGGTGCGGCCTTCGAACACTCCGGAGAGGATTTCGACTTCATCCGGTTCCTGGCGCTGGGTGGTGTGGCGGCTGGTGCCGGGCTTGCGGCGGTCGAGGTCGCGCTGCAGGTCGTCCAGGCTCAGCTCGAGGCCTGGCGGGCAGCCGTCGACAATGGCGACCAACGCCGGGCCATGGCTTTCGCCCGCGGTGGTGACAGTGAACAGCTTGCCGAAGGTATTGCCGGACATGCAGGGCGCTCCGTGAAATCAGTTGAATCAAGTCAACCGTAATAACTTAAGGCGGCCAGTATACGCAGGCTAACCGACTAGTTCATCCTCGAAACCTTACCGGTAGACGTTGGTCCAACCGGCACCTCTCCAATGATGGCGCTATGATGCTGCGAGTTCTGCTGTTCACCCTCACCCTGTTTACCGCCGTGGCCCAGGCCGCCTCCCCTGTGGTGCTGCAACGCCCGATCAGCCTGGACACCGGCAGCGGCCAACTCTTTGGCTCGTTGCTGTTGCCGCAATCGGATAAACCGGTGCCGGTGGTGCTGATCATCGCCGGCTCCGGCCCCACCGACCGCAACGGCAACAGCGCCGACGGCGCGCGCAATGACAGCCTCAAGCGCCTGGCCTGGGTGCTGGCCAGGCATAACATCGCCAGCGTGCGCTACGACAAGCGCGGCGTGGCCGCGAGCCTGGCGGCCACGCCGGACGAGCGCAACCTGACCCTGGAGGCCTATGTGGCCGACGCCGTGGCCTGGGGCAAGTTGCTCAAGGCCGACAAGCGCATGGGCCCGCTGATTGTGCTGGGCCACAGTGAGGGCGCGCTGGTCGCCGCCCACGCCGCGCCGCAGTTGGAACCGGCCGGGGTCATTTCCTTGTCTGGCAGCGCCCGCCCGGTGGACCAGGTGATCCGTCAGCAACTGGCCGATCACTTGCCCCCTGCCCTGTTGCTGCGCAGCAATGAAATCCTCGATCACCTCAAGGCCGGCCAGGTGGACGCCGATGTGCCGCGCCCGCTGGAAGGCATTTTCCGACCCAGCGTGCAGCCGTATCTGATCAGCCTGTTCCGCGCCGATCCGTCGGCCGCTTTTGCCCGCCTGGACATGCCGGCGCTGATTATCCAGGGCACCAACGATATTCAGGTTGGCGTAAGCGATGCCCAGCAACTGAAGCAGGCCAAGCCCGACGCTCAGTTGACGGTGATCGAAGGCATGAACCACGTGATGCGCATCGTGCCCAATAACGTGAAGCAGCAACTGGCCTCCTACAACGACCCGAAACTACCGCTGGCTGCGGAGCTGGGCCAACGTATCGTCAGCTTTATCGAAGGACTTCAACCCCGTTAAGCGGCAATTGGCCTCCAGTCCTGGAAAAAACGGCCGATAAGTCCAGAGTCGACAGTAAAAAGACTGTCGGCTCGCAGGGCTTGGACAGGATCGCGCCGCATGACAACCACCGAAACAACACCCGAATCGACCGCCGAGACCCCGGCCGCAACCGAGGCTAGCGCAGCAGCGGCACTGCCGTGGGCCGACGTTCACGCCGAACATTTCAAGATGCTGCGCCTGGCCCCACTGGCCACCGACCGCGCCACCGGCGCACGGCCATTGCGCTTTGTGCAGTTCGGCTATGCCGAACGCCATGACAAACACCACAGCCTGTTGCGCATGGTCATCCAGTTACCGGGCCAGCGCGTACGGCGCGAGCAGAACCACCTGGATATCTGGGTCGATCACGATAAACACCGCGTGCACTTCGGCCCCGGCAACAGCCTGGAAATCGAGCCGGCCAACCGCGGTATCGGGCGCTTCCTCGTGGCCCAAGGCGCTGCCTGGGCGAAGAAGAAGTGGTCCCACTACCGCGTCGACGGCGTGGACCTGGCCAACAAAGACGCCCTCAACGAAGCCACGCGCCTGCGCCGCGATCACTTCCTGCGCATCCAAGGTTTCGATGTGGCCTACGCCGATGTGCAGCACCTCAAAGGCAATGTGCAACCGGGCAAGGTCAGCGACGTGCTGGACAGTTGGAACACCGAGAAAGTGCAGTTCGTGGAGATCCTGGAAGCCGCGCAAATGCTGCAACAGGCCGAGCAGAACCTGGCGGAGCAGGAAGTGAAGCTGCGCAAGGAAGAGGAGAAAGTCACCAAGTTCAAGCGAGAAGACAGCGGGCTGCGCTTTACCATCACCTGCCTGGTGGCGTTTACGGTGTTCCAAGCGGGGTTGTTGATCTGGATTGCCACGCACCGTTAACAGACTGAAATACGATCCAATGTGGGAGCTGGCTTGCCTGCTCCCACAGTTAACCGCGCCCGGCCACACACTCCACGATGCGAAGCGAGCCGCTCTTGATCTTGCTTTTGATCTGCTTTTGATCTGAAGCGCCCCGTTAAACCACGCTGGCCGGAATTCGACAGGGATTTGGGGGGTAAACCGGCAGGGATGCCGGTTTAGCCGCCCCGCGCCATGGATGGCGCGTGGCGGCGGCCCCCCAAATCACTGGCGGATTACGGGCACACCGAGCCTAAGCGAGGTGCCGAGTGGTGGGGCAAGAGCGTTTTGCTTACTTTGCCGCTTTTGCAAAGTGAGCCGCCGTCAGGGCGGAACCCTAAGCGGCCGTTACCTAAATAACGGATATGTACCCGGTCCAACTGTGTTGACTGCCAGGCCGCCTTCGCGAGCAAGCCCGCTCACACAGTTGGATTGTGGGGTGTCAGGTAGATAGATGTCGGCTGACAGGCCGCTATCGCAGGCAAGCCAGCTCCCACATTGACCGCGTTTGTGCAGTTATACCCGCGCGGCAAATACTGCCTGGTGCGCACGGCACTGTTCAGCCGTGAGCATAAACACCCCATGCCCACCGCGCTTGAAGTCCAGCCAGGCAAAGTCCACTTCCGGGTACAGCGCCTCGACATGCACCTGGCTGTTACCCACTTCGACAATCAGCAAGCCCTTCTCGGTCAGATGGTCCGCCGCTTCAGCCAGCATCCGACGTACCAGGTTCAGGCCGTCGTCACCGCAGGCCAGGCCCAGTTCCGGTTCGTGCTGGTATTCGTCGGGCATGTCGGCGAAATCTTCGGCATCCACGTAGGGCGGGTTCGACACAATGAGGTCGAAACGCTGGCCAGGCAAACCGTCAAAACCATCGCCCTGCACGGTGTAGACGCGCTCGTCGACGCCATGGCGCTCGATGTTCTGGTTCGCCACTTCCAGGGCTTCGAAGGACAGGTCTCCCAGCACCACTTCGGCCTCCGGGAATTCGTAGGCACAGGCGATGCCGATGCAGCCGGAGCCGGTGCACAGGTCGAGGATGCGTGCCGGCGGCTGGGCCAGCCAGGGTTCAAAACGGTCTTCAATCAGCTCGCCTATCGGTGAACGCGGAATCAGTACGCGCTCATCGACGATAAACGACATGCCGCAAAACCAGGCTTCGTTCAACAGGTATGCGGTAGGCACTCGCTCATGGATACGCCGATGCAGCAAACGCTGCACGTGGGAGATTTCCTCTTCTTCCAGGTTGCAGTCCAAATAGCTGTCGGCGATTTCCCACGGCAGGTGCAAGGCGCCCAGCACCAATTGCCGGGCTTCGTCCCAGGCATTGTCGGTGCCATGGCCAAAAAACAGGTCTTCCCCATGGAAACGGCTGACAGCCCAACGAATATGGTCGCGCAAGGTGCGCAGGCGGGAAGTGATCACGGGGCAAGCTCCTGGAAAAAACGACTGGCGATTCTAACAGCCTTCACCTGTACCGACGATGTACGAAACACCTGGCACCGTACGTCGGATTTCATCCAATTTGCCCGCATTGTGTTAAACAGGCCTGCCTCTTGACATGGCTGCACGCCAGCAACGGCGTACCTTACGATAGTAGCGATTCACAGAAGCGCTCAGCCAGTGGACAATGTCGCAAAAGCCCCACTCACAGGAGCCCCAGAATGTCCGTTCCAAAGACGATGTTTCAACTCAGCGGTCGCGGTTACGCAGCAGCCAACCTCAATCATGCGACCCTGGTGATCATCGACGCCCAGAAAGAATACCTCAGCGGCCCGCTCGCCCTCTCGGGCATGGACGCAGCGGTGCAGAACATCAAGCAACTGGTGACCGCAGCGCGCAGTGCCGGGCGCCCGATTGTGCACGTGCGCCACCTGGGCACCGTGGGCGGCCTGTTTGACCCCCAGGGCGAGCGCGGCGAATTCATTCCGGGCCTTGAGCCTGAAGGTGACGAAACCATCATCGGCAAACTGCTGCCCAGCGCCTTCCATGGCACCGGCCTGGAAAAACACCTGCAAGACCTGGGCTCACTGGACCTGATCGTCTGCGGTTTCATGAGCCACTCCAGCGTCAGCACCACCGTGCGTGCGGCCAAGAACCTGGGCTTTCGCTGCACCCTGGTGGAAGACGCCTGCGCTACCCGCGACCTGCCGTACAAAGGCGGCATCCTGAGCGCCGAGCACGTGCAGCAAACTGAAATGGCCATCATGGCCGACAACTTCGCCACCCTGGCGCTGGCCAAAGATCTGATCTGATCCCGTTGGCGGTGAGCGGCGTGTTTATTGCTCCGCTCATCCGCAAAGCCCTTTCATTTGGCGCATTTACCCCTCCCCCCGGAACAACCTGTGTATCTTCCGGTCGAAGGGCCGATACCCTGGAGGAAAGGTCGGAATGAAGATATCCGATGGTTTTGATGCTCGTCGCTTGCGCCCCAAGGGCCCGAGCAATTGGCGTCTGCGCCTGGTAGCGTGCATTGCCGCGTTGCTGGCGATAGTAGGCTTGTTGTTAGCGGGCGCTGGTGGCGCCGGCCTGTTTGGACGTTCGCCGGCACTCGGCGAACTGAATGCCAGCCCGGGCGGCTCGGCGCTCCTGCTGGGTGTCGGCTTGCTGGTGCTGTGGTTGGGTGTGTGGCTGTGGCGTCGCAGCCGTCGGAAAATGCGCCAACCGCTGTCGTTGAATATCGCCTCTCACCTGATGAAAAAGCACGACTGATGGCGCTTGGATAGCGTTTCCTGCGCCCTGGCCGCCGCGATTTAGGTAAACTGCCCGCCCTTCGCGGAGGCTGACATGCAAGACGACGATTTTTCCCTGTTCAAAAACGAGCTGCGCGGCGTCAAGCCGATCAAGCACGACCGCGCCGACACCGGCAAACCCAAGACTGACCGGGCGCAGATCGCCAAGCTGCGCCAGGCCGCGACCGTGCGCACCGATGCCACTACCGTGGACGGCCTGTCAGACCAGTTTGTGATCGACGTCGGCCCTGAAGATGAACTGATGTGGGCCCGCGACGGCGTGCAGGAAAGCCAGATGCGCAAGCTCAAGGCCGGCCAGATCCCCTTTGAAGGCAGCCTCGACCTGCACGGCATGACCGTAGAAAAAGCCCGGGAAACCCTCTGGGCCTTCCTGGCCGAAGCGACCAAATTCGAAATTCGCTGCGTGCGCGTCACCCATGGCAAGGCTGTGCGGCTGGACGGCAAGCGGCCGATGATCAAGAGCCACGTCAACACCTGGCTGCGCCAGCATGCCCAGGTGCTCGGCTTTACCTCCTGCCAGGCCCGTCACGGCGGTGCCGGCGCGGTGTATGTGATGCTCAAGCGCACCATGATGGAAGGGCGCGACGAGTAACAAGTGCCATCGTCAGGCTTGCAGCGATGTGTCCGCCACCGTAACCTTGCGCTTTGCGAAAATCCCACAGGTAGTTTCATGTCCCTGGAACAGAATTACACAGAGATTCTCGGCCAACTCGGCGAGGACGTGTCCCGCGAGGGCCTGCTCGACACGCCAAAGCGTGCCGCCAAGGCAATGCAGTACCTCTGCCGCGGCTATGAACAGACACTCGAAGAAGTCACCAACGGTGCCTTGTTCAGCTCTGACAACAGCGAAATGGTGCTGGTCAAGGACATCGAGCTGTACTCGTTGTGCGAACACCACCTATTGCCGTTTATCGGCAAGGCCCACGTGGCGTATATCCCGAGCGGCAAAGTGCTGGGCCTGTCGAAGGTCGCGCGCATTGTCGACATGTATGCACGCCGCCTGCAGATCCAGGAAAACCTCAGCCGCCAGATCGCTGACGCCGTGTTGGAAGTGACAGGCGCCCTGGGCGTCGCCGTGGTGATCGAGGCCAAGCACATGTGCATGATGATGCGCGGTGTCGAGAAACAGAATTCGTCGATGATCACCTCGGTGATGCTGGGTGAGTTCCGCGAAAACGCGGCCACCCGCAGCGAATTTCTCAGCCTGATCAAATAACCGGCCAGGCAGGAAAAAACCGGCGTTCATCGCCGGTTTTTTTTCGCCTGCAGAAATCAGGTAAGCTGCGCCCCCTCAGTCATGGGCAAGAGGTTTCAGCCATGTTCGTCAAAGCACTTCGAGTGGGCCTCGGCCACGTCATCATCGCGGGCGACTTTCTTACCCGCCCACGCAAAAAACAACGCCCTGCCGAACAACAGGCCAAGGTCAATGCTGCGGCCAAGGACCTGACCCTGTATCAGTTCCACGCCTGCCCGTTCTGCGTGAAGACCCGCCGCACCCTGCACCGCCTGAATGTGCCGGTGGCCTTGAAGGACGCGAAGAACAACGAACAGGACCGCCAGACCCTGCTGGAGCAAGGCGGCAAGATCAAAGTGCCGTGCCTGCGCATCGAAGAGAACGGCCAGACCACCTGGATGTATGACTCCAAGGTGATCATCGAGTATCTGGACAAGCGCTTCGCTGCGATCTGAAGCACACGGCGATCAAATGTGGGCTGGCTTGCCTACGATCCAGTCAACTCGGTGATTCAGGTACACCGAGTCGATACCTTCGCAGGCAAGCCAGCTCCCACAGTTGACCGCGCCCGGCCACACACTCCACGATGCGAAGCGAGTCGCTCTTGATCTGCTTTTGATCTTAGGCGCCCCGTTAAACCACGCTGGCCGGAATTCGACAGGGATTTGGGGGGTAAACCGGCAGGGATGCCGGTTTAGCCGCCCCGCGCCATGGATGGCGCGTGGCGGCGGCCCCCCAAATCACTGGCGGATTACGGGCACACCGAGCCTAAGCGAGGTGCCGAGTGGTGGGGCAAGAGCCTTTTGCTTACTTTTGGGCTCCTTTCAAAAGTGAGCCGCCGTCAGGGCGGAACCCTAAGTAGCCGTTACCGCAGCAATGGATATGTACACAATCCAACTGCGTCGCCTGCCAGGCCGCCTTCGCGAGCAAGCCCGCTCCCACAGTTGGACCGTGGGGTATCGGGTAGATAAGCGTTGGCTTTCAGGCCGTCTTCGCAGGCAAGCCACCACATTTGCTCTGCGGTGTTCTTAAGTCGGTATTGCCAGGTCTAGATCCAGCAGTGCCGAGCCCAGGCACTTGCCGTGGGCATCCAGCGCCAGCGAGCGGGTCACGCCGCCACGCAGGATGCCCGGCAACACGAAGTTAAGCGCCTGCACGTTCGGCAATTCATAACGCCGAACCGGCTCAGCGCCGGGTTCCAGTAAATCCGCGAAGAACGCTGCCACGCGCTCGGCCGTCAGCTGTTCGCACAGCAACGGATAGTCTTGCACGCGATAGGCAATGATCGAGATGTTCGACGTATCGCCCTTATCCCCGGTGCGGGAATGGGCCAGCGTATGCAGTTTCATTCTTCAATCCTCGGTTTGACCGCTTCACGGGGCAACAGCAACGACGCCACCGCCACCACCTGGCGCACGCTCTTGCTCGCCCCACCGCCGCCGGCCGGGCCGTTGGTGTAGAGGGTCTCTACTTCATTGCCAACCCGTACGGCATCGCCGCGCTCGTCACACCGGGCGGCGACCCGCAGGCGCACCTCCCAAGGCTCGACGCTGCTGCGTGGGCCGTGCAGTGAGTCCATGCCGATCAACTCGGCGCGCAGGTCCTGCATCTTTACGCCGATCAACGCCAGGCGCTTGAGCACCACTTCCCGCGCCAACTCGGCCCGTGCGACAGCACCGGGACCGCCGTAGGACATCTGCCCCTCACCGATCCAACCGTCCAGATAACCGACGCTGACCTTCAGTAGATCAGGCCGGGCACGCCCACTGGCTCCCTGGGCGCGCACCCGGTCCACGCCCTCCTCGACAAACCCCACCCCGGAAAAATCAGCCGTCACATCCGGGGTCAAATAGGCTGCCGGGTCGTGAACTTCGTAAATCAGTTGTTCGGCGCAGGTCGCGCGGCTGACCCGCCCACCGGAGCCTGCCACCTTGGTGATCACTGCATTGCCGTCGGCGTCGACCTCGGCCAGGGGAAAGCCCAGGCGTGCCAGATCCTCCACATCCTTGAAGCCGGGATCGGCGAAGTAACCCCCACTGACCTGCCCCGCGCACTCCAGCAAATGCCCCACCAACGTGCCCCGGCCCAACCGCTGCCAATCATCGAAGGCCCAGCCGAATTCAAACATCTGCGGCGCCAGGAACAGCGAAGGGTCGGCCACGCGCCCGGTGATCACCACATCGGCGTCGGCGCGTAGCGCCTCAACAATGCCCTCCACGCCCAGGTAAGCATTCGCGGAAATCAGCCGCTCGCCCAGCGCACCCACGGTCTGGCCGTTATCCAGCATCTGCTCGGTAGGCAAGGCGTGCAGCACGTCATCGCCGACCACGGCCACAACCTTGAGGCCCAGGCCCAGCTCGCCCGCAATACGCCGTACTTCCCTGGCCGCCGCCAGCGGGTTGGCCGCGCCCATGTTGGTGATCACCCGCAGGCGTCGACGTCCCACCCGCTGCCCCACAAAGGGCAAGACACGGCGCATGCGCTCAGCCAGCAGCGGGTCATAACCGCCCTGCGGGTCGCTGATACGCGCCTGTTGCGCCAGGGCGATGGTACGTTCGGCCAGGCATTCGAAGACCAGGTAATCCAGGTCGCCGTGTTCGGCCAGTTCCACGGCAGGTTCTATACGGTCGCCGGAGTAGCCGGCGCCGGAGCCGATGCGCAAGGTGTTCATCTCAAATCACTCCCAGGAGCAACGCCGTCAGGGTCATCAACACCGAAGCGGCAAACAGGAAAGGAATGGTGAAGCGCTGGTGATCGGCCAGTTCGATCTTGCACAGGCCCACCAGCAGGAAGGTCGCAGGCGTCAGCGGGCTGACCGGAAAACCGGTGGTGTGCACACCCAGCAGCGAAGCCTGGGCCACTTGCAGCGGGTCGACGCCCAGGGCCTTGCCGACCTCGGCGATCACCGGCATCACACCGAAATAGTAGGAATCGGGGTCAAACAACATGCTCAGGGGCATGGACAAAAAACCCACGACGGCCGGGATCAATTTGCCGTGGCCCGCCGGGATCTGCGCCACCGCCACTTCGGCGATGGCCTTGAGCATGCCGGTGCCTTGCATGATGCCGGTAAATACCCCGGCGGCGAGCAGGATACTGGCCATGGTCAGCGCGGTTTTCGCATGGGCATCGATGCGCGCACGCTGGGCGTCGACGTTGGGGTAGTTGATGCACAACGCAACCACCGTGCCGAGCATGAACATCACCACCGGGTCGACCCAGCCGGCGATCATTACCACCATCACCAGCACAGTGAGGATCAGGTTGACCCAGAACAGCCGTGGACGACGCAGCTTGATGTCGTCATCGCTGAGCACTCGTTGCGGTACCGCCTCCACGCTGGAACCCGCGCCCAGGCCCAAGCGTTTTTCTTCACGATGGCCCAGCCACCAGGCGCAGGCGAAGACAAAGATCAGCCCGACGATCTGCACCGGGATCAATGGCTGGAACAGGTCGGCCACCGGCACATGCAGCGCCGCCGATGAACGCAGCACCGGGCCGGTCCAGGGCAGGAAGTTGACCCCGGCGGCCATCGCACACACGCAGGCGAGGATGCGTTTATCTATGCCCAGGCGCGTATACAGCGGCAGCATCGCCGGCACTGTCACCAGAAAGGTCACCGCGCCAGAGCCGTCCAGGTGTACCAGCAACGCCAAGGTCGCAGTACCGACGACAATCCGTGTAGGACGGGTCCCGACCGTGCGCAGGATGCGATCAATGATGGGGTCGAGCATGCCCGCATCGGTCATGATCCCGAAAAACAGGATGGCGAACACAAACATGCCCACCACGGGGGCGACGTTCTTGATACCGGTAATGATGAAGGCGCTGGTCTGCAGGCCGAAGCCACCGAGCAGTGCAGCGATGATCGGCAAGGCGATCAGGGCCACCAGCGGCGAGAGGCGTTTGCTCATGACGGCAGCGAGCAGGCACAGGATGGTGATGACACCCAGGGTTGCGAGCATGGGTTACTCCAGGGCGGCCTGGTTGGCCGGTTATTGTTTTCCCTGGAGTATTGGAATCGCGCTAGGCTTTGTAAATTGCAATATTCAGTCACCAGCGTTCGGAAAAACAAAATGAAGCGACGCTTATGAAAAACAGCATCCAGCACATTCAAGCCTTCCTTGCGGTTGCCCGCACAGGCAGCTTCACCAAGGCGGCCAACGAACTGCATCTGTCGCCGTCGGCCCTCACCGTGCAGGTGCAGCAACTGGAAGACTGGCTCGGCGTCGCCCTGCTCGACCGCAGCCCGCGGCATGTGAGCATTACCGCTGCGGGCCAGGATGCGCGGGGGCCCATGGAAAAACTGCTGCTGGACCTGGACAACATCGTCACCGGCTCCCGCGACCTGGCCGCCTTGCGCCGTGGCGTGGTGACCATCGCCGCCCTGCCCTCAGTTTGCGCCGGCGCTCTGCCCCCGGCCTTGCGCCTGTTCCGCGAACGCTTCGCCGGCATCGAAGTGCGCCTGCATGACCTGGTGGCCCAACGCATTCACGCAAAGGTTCGCAACGGCGAAGTGGATTTCGGCATCGGCGTGCGCGCCCGCCTGAGCCACGGCCTGGACTTCGTGCCGGTGCTCAATGATCGGCTGTGCGCGTTTGTGCCGTCGGGTCATGCGCTCGCCCATCACCGCCAATTGACCCTGGAGCAACTGGCAGACCAGCCGATCATCCTGACCGGGCGCGACAGCAGTGTGCGCGAGCAAGTGGATACGTTGTTCGATGAGACACGGCTGACGTTGAACGCCGGCATGGAAGCCAACTACATGTCGACCGTATTGGCCCTGGTGCGCCAGGGGTTGGGCATCAGTGTGCTGCCGGAATCGGCGGCGGATAGCCTGGAGGGTTTGCAGCGGATCAGCATCGATCATCCCGGGGTGAATCGGGAGATCGGCTTGATCAGTCGCAGCGGCATGGGTTTGAGCCCGGCGGCGCAGCGCTGCTTTGAACTGCTAAATAGAGAATTATCTGACTCACCATTGAGCTAAATGTGGGAGCGGGCTTGCTCGCGAATGCGCAGTGTCAGTCACTGAATACTGAGACTGACCCACCGCATTCGCGAGCAAGCCCGCTCCCACAGTTTGACGGCGTTAACTCAGTCGAGCATCGCCACGTACTTGGGATGGCTGGCCACCCGCTGCAACCATGCCTGTACACCCGGATAAGCATCCAGATCAAAGCCGCCCTCTTGGGCCACATGGGTATAGGCATACAACGCCACATCGGCGATGGAGAATTGGTCGCCTACCAGATACGGGGTCAACTGCAGTTGGCGCTCCATCACCTTAAGGGCCTTGTAGCCGCCTTTGTGCAGTTTCTTGTATTCCTCCAGGCGATCTTCCGGCAGCCCCAGGTAGAACTGAATAAACCGCGCCACCGCAATGTAAGGCTCATGGCTGTACTGCTCGAAAAACTGCCACTGCAATACCTGGGTACGCAGGCGCGGTTCGGTGGGCAGGAATTCGCTGCCATCGGCGAGGAAGTTGAGGATCGCGTTGGACTCCCACAGGCAGGTGCCGTCTTCAAGCTCCAATACCGGGACCTTGCCATTGGGGTTCTTGGCCAGGAACTCAGGGGTCTGGGTATCGCCCTTGAGGATATCGATATCGATCCATTCATACGGGATGCCCAACAGAGTGAGCATCAATTTGACCTTGTAGCAATTGCCCGACTTGTAATCGCCATAAACCTTGTACATGGGGCTCCCCTTTTCGCCGCGCTGACCGAATGCTTGCGCCCACAAGGTGCGGGTATCGAGAGCTTGTTTCAAGGCGTGCCGCAGAATAAATCCCCTGGCGTGGGCCTTTCATCCCTTTTCGCCCAGATAATCGAAAACATTATTTGCTTTATTTGTATACAAAAGCATAATTCGCTTCGTGCGAGTTCCTGACCTTTTGGTCAACAAACCCGCCAGTACCTCAAAGCGCCGTTGCCCACTCATGTAACCGGCGCTGGAAATAACAATAAAACGATTGAGGAGTACTCGCTGTGGATAGCCGCAAAACCGAAGCCCCTACGTTGGACCTGGCCGCGCCCCGAGGCGGTTGGCTGGAACGCCTGTTCAAACTGCGCTTGCATGGCACCACAGTGAAGACCGAGCTGATCGCCGGCCTCACCACCTTTATCACCATGGCCTACATCATCTTCGTCAACCCCAATATCATGGCCGATGCCGGTATCGATCACGGCGCGGCCTTCGTCGCCACCTGCATAGCGGCGGCGCTGGGTTGCCTGCTGATGGGCCTGTACGCCAACTGGCCCGTGGGCCTGGCGCCGGGCATGGGCTTGAACGCGTTTTTCACCTACACCGTGGTCGGCACCATGGGCTACACCTGGGAGACCGCCCTCGGCGCGGTGTTTATTTCCGGCGTGCTGTTCATGATCCTGACGCTGTCGCGCATCCGCGAGTGGCTGCTCAACAGCATTCCGGTCAGCCTGCGCCATGCCATGGGCGCCGGCGTGGGCTTGTTCCTGGGGGTGATCGGCCTGAAAACCGCCGGCATCATCGTCGACAGCCCCGCCACGCTGATCAAGCTCGGTTCCCTGCACGAGCCGGCACCGCTGCTGGCGGCCGTGTGTTTCCTGCTGATCGCCATCCTCAGTTATCACCGCGTCTTCGGCGCCATCCTGATCAGCATCATCGCCGTAACCCTGGCCGGCTGGGGCCTGGGCCTGGTGCACTACAACGGCATTCTCGCCACCCCACCGAGCCTGGCACCGACCTGGATGGCAATGGACGTGATGGGTGTGTTCAATGTGAGCATGATCAGCGTGGTATTTGCCTTTCTTTTTGTACACATGTTCGACACTGCCGGTACACTGATGGGCGTTGCGCAACGCGCAGGCCTGGTGAATGCCGATGGCAAGATCGACAACCTGTCGCGCGCATTGAAGGCTGACAGTGCGTCCAGCGTGTTCGGCGCCATGGTCGGTGTGCCGCCGGTGACCAGTTATGTGGAAAGTGCCGCGGGTGTGGCTGCCGGCGGCCGTACGGGTTTGACTGCAGTGACCGTGGGTGTGCTGTTCGTGGCGGCGATGTTTTTCGCGCCGCTGGCCGGCATGATCCCTGCCTACGCAACGGCAGGCGCGCTGATTTATGTAGCGATGCTGATGATGGCGAGCATGGCCCATATCAATTGGGATGAGGCCACCGACAGCATTCCGGCGATCGTCACCGCGATCATGATGCCGCTGACGTTTTCGGTCGCCGACGGCATCGCCCTGGGCTTTATCACGTATGTGGCGTTGAAGGCGGGCACCGGCAAGTACCGCGAGATTTCCATCAGCCTGTGGGTGCTGTGCGCGATCTTTATCGCCAAGTTCATCTTCCTGTAGTTCGGGAACGGCTGAAAAACCGCCTCACCTTCGGGTGGGGCTTTTGCATGAAGGGAGGACTGTAAATGACCTTGGAAACCTGGCTGCTGTTCAGTGGTGCTGCGCTGGTGGTAATCCTGATACCTGGCCCGCTGTCGCTGTTGATGATCAGCAACAGCCTCAACTACGGCCTGCGCCGCTCGTACCCGGCGTTTCTCGGCGGCGTGTTCGCCTCGATCTGCCTGTTGAGCGCCTCGGCGCTGGGCCTGGGCGCGCTGTTGCTGGCCTCCGAGCAATTGTTCAGCGCGCTGAAAATCGTCGGCGCGCTGTACCTGTTCTACCTCGCCTGGCAGAGCTGGCAACAGTCGCGCCAGCCCAGCCAAGGAGCGCAAGTACCGCAGACGCCAGCCGTGCCGCGCTTTCGCGCCTTGTTTGGCCGTGCCTTTGTACTGGGCGCCAGCAACCCCAAGGACATTCTGTTTTTCGCCGCCTTCCTGCCGCAATTTCTCAATGCCCAGCAGGCCTTTTTACCGCAGTTGCTGATCATGATCGCCACCTGGACGGTGCTCGACCTGCTGTGCAAGCTGGCTTACGGCCTCGGCGCCCATGGCGCGGCGCGGTACTTGCGTTCTGGCGCTGGCCAGAGCTGGTTCAACCGGGTCAGCGCCGCGCTGTTCGGCGGCGCCGGCGCGGTGTCGCTTATCGGGGCGAGGGGCTCACTTTGACGAAATAGACGGTGGGAGAAAGCGTCCTCTTGGTCGGCCATTGAATGCCTGCCACGATCCGAACCAGGCGCCCTTCGTCCAGCGCGAGCTTGACGCCCTGCAATGGAAGCGCATTGGAGTGTTTGCTGAGTGCGTCGCTAAACCAAAGATCCGAGAGTCGGGTATTTAGCTGAATACTGCCCTCCTCCACCCAGCTGGGTGACACGTAGTACAGCTGGTTCGAGTTGGGGTGAGTCGCGATCAGATCATCCATTGCCCTGCCGTGCTTCACTTTTACTTCACGGACATTGAAACCCTGCTGCTCCAATACGCTCTTGATCGCCGCGCGTTGGGCAGTGCTTCGCTCAACCGCGACAGACCGGCCACCGAATAAAAGCGATGGGTCTAATCCCGCCACGTTAAAGTCAACGCGGGTGAAACCAGGCGCCTGGTCTTCGTAACCGATGTGTACCCTGGTGTACGGCTTATCAGTGGGCCGCAACATTCGCAATAAATCATCTGTCTGGCCAATGTTCCCCTGGGTCGGGGTTAACCACGTATCGAGCGTCGAACGCACATTAAGTAAGTGAGTGGCCGTTACCTGGCGCGTAGAGCCTGACAACTCAATCAGCCTTTCGGCGGTGAACCTTTGGCTATTGACGGTCATGGTAGGGAATGCCGTACCGATATACTGCTGCAGCGGCCTGTCAAACAAGCGCGCATGGAACCGCCATTGGTTCGTCAGGGTGTTATATGACGCCGGAAGGGGTTGTTCCGCGAGTTCAGTGGCTGTCCAACGCCCAATATCAACCCGTGCGGCTGAAACCGGCGTCCAGTCCCTGGTGATAAACACGATACCCGTCAACGGCGCCTGATCACCTTGGGGCAGCAACCTGTAATAAACGTTCGAAGGGTCCCTTATGTTGGTATAAACAGGAGCCACCCTGAGAACGTGGTGCGGCCCCCTGCGGGCATCCTTCCCGATGTAAAACACCCCAGGAGCGGCAGAAGCAAAATCGGCATCCAACCCAGGTGAAATACGCCAACTGAACCAATGGTCCCCCATTGCAGACGACTGAAGAATGGCGCTTTCAGTCACCCCGCGTGCAGTGGATGGCCGCCAGGTCGGCACGGCCGCAGGCCACGGCTGACGGGCCGCCGAACTGCTTCCCGCCACCGGTTGAGGCGTATCGGCCCCCAGTAACCACTCTGGGGGCTGATGGATATTCAATACCAGTTCATTTTGCGATTCTTTAAAGCGCACGACTGATTCGGCCTTGCGCTGATACACCGTGTAGAGCTCGCCCCCCTCGGCAAGCAACTGCTGGCCATTCTTCACGTACTGAGTCTTGCTTGCTGGCCCCTTCAACTCAACGGCGCCTTCCAATACGTCGGTTGATTTGAAGCGCGCAAGCAGATGAGTCGGCTTGGTCGACGGCGCCTTCAGGCCTGTGAGAGCGAGTGTGTTGCCTTTATAGCGAGGCAGAGCGCCCCGTGCGACGCGAGCACCCTTGGGGCCTGGGGCAAAGGTAGACAGCACATCAATAAATGCAAAGAGCGTCAAAGCCACCACATCTACCGCGTCATGACCAGAACCGCTCAAATGATAGCGCCGCGCCGCCAGCAGCATCTCATACAAGCTGATGCCCACCCCTAGCACTGGAATAAATGCCAGTAACCCACGAATCGTGGCCTCGAACTGTTCTCTCAGGCGTCGCTCACGGTACTCCCCCAGTGCCTGGGAGGAATTGGACCGAGCCTGCGTACGTCGTTGCAGCTCGAACACCCGCGCATGGGCCAGCAGCGCCGTGGGATTGGAATGGGAGGTGGTCACAACCTCCAACCAACTTTCTGGTTGCAGCGCAATCTGCTCCTCGATTTGCGCTTCGACAGCTTCAAGCCCGGCAGCCGGGTCTTTATGCTTGAGCAGGAAAAACTCAACGAGAACAGCGATCAGGTCGACCCCGCCGGTGAGACGATGCTGGGCCGAGTCAGGCAGCCTGGGCTCTACCTGGAGGCTTTCGCCGGGATAATCTTGCACCGCCTGATGCTCCCAGCCGGGAGCCACCAGGCGCGCCAACTCTTTCAGGTTGGCAGGTAATGCGCCCAACCGATTCAGGGCTTGCTCGGCCTCGGCCAAACTGGGGTACCCGACCAGCACCCGACTTGCCACTGCCGTGGGCCAGTACACCACGCATTTCCCCGTGGGCTTGTCATGAATCACCAGTACCCCGGCGATGTGGCGATCATATTCCAGGGTAACGCCCACCAGGCGCAGGACAGCCAGTTGCACGTCAAACTCGTCGTTTTTCAAATCGCCCGCCTTGCGCGCGGCCATGGCGAAGGTAAACAGGCGCTGGCCCCAATCCTTCAAGCCTTGTCGTACCGCCGAGTACAACTGCATCTCGGCGCGCTGTTTAAAGCCTCGATCAATCAGCGCCTGAGACAACCCGAAGGACGAGCCAGTGCTCGGATAAAAAGCCCTACGTATATGCTTGTCGTATTCGCCCCCCACATTCAGGGATGCGATCGTTTTGATCAGGTAGCTCACACTCAAGCGTTCTTTCCAGGTCGGGTCCAGCCAGCGCGCACGGTTCAAGCGCCAGCGGGTCCAGGGCGCCTCAGGGTCGAGGTTGTGCAACGCCAATTGCAGCATGCTGAAGGTGGTACGTTCCTTACTGACCACCGTTTTAATCTGACGATCACCCACCGCCCCCTGGCTCGTCCAGCCCTCGTAGTGAGTGCTGACATCATCGGGCATGTCGAGCAGGGGGGTATCGATATCCAATTGCGGGTAGAAACCGTCCTCGGTCAATTTGGCAATCAGGGCTTTGCGAGCAAAGGGCTCCAAGTCAGGCAAGTCCTGCCAGAGCTTGGTTTCCAGTGCAAAAATGCTGACCAGATAGCGGCGTAACAAACGCTTATAGTGTTTGCGCTCAGCGGGCGATGCGATGCCGAGCCAAGAAGGGAGTTTTTTGGCCTGAGTGGCTGCCGTCTGCAACAAGTCGATGTTGGCCAAGGCCAGTGTTCGAGCATCATTGTCAGGTACTTGCAGACACTCGAACAGCTCCCGAGCCAGCAACATCCGGCTAAGCTGCGGATCACTCACTTCGCTGAACAGTCTCTTACCCTTGTCAATACGCTTGTTCAGCGCGATATGGTGTACCGTCAGTTTCATGAACAGGTCTTTGAACATGTAACGCTCGATCGCGGTGTAGCTCACCACCAGTGCAGCCGTCTGCGGCAGCAAACCGATCGACGTGCGCACCGCCTCGCGCCGGTGACGCTCGATGCAGCGCCATAACACCGAGCCATCGCGGCTTTTCAGGCTGGCTTGCAGGCCCGCGACAAAGGCGTTCAAGCTATCGAACGTCACCAGCCCGCCGTGCTGGCCCATCACATATAACACTACGGGATACAGGGCCCCCGGCTGAGTCCGAGCCGCTTGGGTGGTTACCACTACTGCGCCCAGCAATGGGTACAATTTGGTTGCCTTGCCACCCACGGATACTTGCAGTACACAGCTGTCCGTGGACTTGGCCCCGGGTACCCATGCTTCATTCAACACAGCATCCAGACACTCCAGATGGGCGCGACTCATCAGGCCCAAGCGGTGTTGCATCTGTGCCTCCCCAAGCAAGGCGTCACGCTGTGCTTGCATTACCAACGAACCACGTGTGCGTGAGCCTTCGGGTTTCTCCAGCCAGTAATCACTCTGAAACACGCGTTCAAGCGGGCTTTGCGCCCACTTGCGCGCCACCGCAACCTGGTCCTGCCATTGGCGTTCAAGGCGCAAAAATTCCTGGTAGTCCGCGCTGGGGCTGCCCACATCCGCGGCGTCCAGCAAGCCCATCAGTTTTTTTTCGTAACGCTTGAGCTGTGCTTGCTGGGTTTTGAACGCGAGGTCCGGCGTCAGGCGCCCAAGTACAATTTCGTCACTGCGGCGCTTGTAATCCCACTCCAACAAGGCATCCAGGGTGCGGCCCAACCGAGTGAACGCCACCACACGCTGGCGCCCTTTTTGGATAAACCTGAGAAAGCGTTGGATACCGGCGATAGCTGGCTGTCCCGCGTCCTGAATGCCCATCACCCCATGATTGATCGATAACGCACACGCCAGCTCATTATCCCATTGCCCGTCCAGCAATTCGCGCGCACTGTTTTGCAACGCGTCCCCATGTTGCCGGACGAATGTCATGGGCGTTGCGCCTATGGTGTTACACGCCTCATGCCTACGACGCAGCGGCAGGCATTGCCATAAAGCACTGCTCAAGGGGCCGTTGACCAATAGCGGCAAATCACACTGCATCTGGTTAAAAGAGTCGAACTCATAGAATTCGCGGAACAGACCGGGCAGATAAATAACCTGGGGCGTCCCCCCGACGACGCCATCACGATAAATATGCAGAGCCCCTGGGATGGCCACCATGGCCCGATTAGTCCCAGGCCACATGATGTGGCTCACCTGAATCGCAGCCCATTCGCCGCCGGCCTTCTGACGCAAGCCGGCGTCAGGTATTTGCAGCAGTTTGCTTAGCATGTCATAGCCACTGTCCGTCAGTTGAGACGTGCGATGGGCCAAAAACGCATTTTCGGCGAACAACGATGTGCGCAATTGCACCCAGCGCTCTCGACGTGTCAGCCAGGAACCGTGGGCCAACTGCTGCCAATACTCGGCTACCGCGCGCTCGAACCGAGCGAGCAGCGCCAAGTCCTTGACCCGAACCAATGCTTCCCTGGCGGTAAACGTTAGACGCTTGGTCGGATCATCCTTGAGGCTCAATGAGGTGAACTGGTTGATATTGAGCGGTACATTGGGCTGGATCAGCAACGCCAGGGCCCGCTCGGTCAAGCTGTTGACCTTGCGCGCGGGAGCCGGCGGCAGAGGTTCGGTGAACAGTAAGGTGTCAGGGTCGAGGCCGAAGGCTTCGCGCAATGCGCCACGAATGACCCCCAGTATCCTCGGTGCGCGTCCAATCAGGCCGCTGAGGGCTTTGGCCGATTCGCGTCCCCTGACCTGAGCCTGGTGGATCTGGTTGATTTCATGGCTGGGGTGCGCGACCGCATTGAGCCGACGGGTCAGCAACACGCGAATGGCCTCGTCACGCTCCAGGGAAGAGGTGTGTGGGTCAGCGAAATCAAGCTTGTCGGCCCAGGCCGTGGTGTCGGTGCTCATAGCGACTATTCCGTTCAGAAAAGCCGAGACTAGGCACCGCTGCCGCCCAGGGTGCGTTACATACTTGAGCGGCCAATTCACAAGCCACGGGCAAAAAAAAGCCCGCAGTGTGCGCGGGCGAAACCAACGAAGAGCATTTGGGGGTATGAAGCGAGGTGACGACTCAGCTACCGCGATAAGTGGAGTAGCTGTAAGGCGAAATCAGCAAAGGCACATGGTAATGGTCCTGTTCGGCACTGATGCCAAAGCGCAGTACCACCACGTCCAGAAAAGCCGGCTCGGGCAATTGCACGCCACGGGCACGGTAGTAATCACCGGCGCTGAACTGCAGTTGGTACACGCCGCTGCGGTAGTCGTCGCCTTGCAGCAGCGGCGCGTCGCAACGGCCATCGCTGTTGGTGGTGGCGGTGGCAACCAGTTCCAGCTGCGCGCCTTCGACGCGGTACAGCTCAACCTTGATGGCGCTGCCGGGGCAGCCGTGCGCGGCGTCCAAAACGTGTGTGGTCAAACGTCCCATGGCTTTTATGCGCCTCCCGAAGTCAGTCATAGAAAAACCCGCACTCTTTCAGGGCAGTGAAAAAGCCGGCGATGGCTGATTAAGACATTTTCAAAGAAAATTGTACACAATAAATTTCACAGCGCTTCAACCCCCCGTAGGAGCGAGCTTGCTCGCGAAAAACGCCAACGATAACGCGGGCTCTCAGGATGAAAAGTGGCGCCCTCAGGTTATTCGCGAGCAAGCTCGCTCCTACAGTGGGCTTTTTGATCTTAACCTGACCACTTAGGCAAGTTTCTTGCAGAGACCCGTAGAGAGCCCGTTCAGAAAAAATGCAGAAATGCAGGCTTACAAAGTTCGCGATAAGTTGTATACAATCACTTATCGCTGTGACGCCACTCAGTCATTCCACTGCCCGGCCGCCACACATTTGCTACCACGAACAAGAAGGAAGACTGCAGTGAGCGCTGACTACCCACGCGACCTGATCGGTTACGGCAGTAACCCTCCTCACCCCCACTGGCCGGGCAAGGCACGCATTGCGTTGTCGTTCGTACTCAACTACGAAGAAGGCGGCGAGCGCAACATTCTGCACGGTGACAAAGAGTCAGAAGCCTTCCTCTCGGAAATGGTCTCGGCCCAGCCGCTGCAAGGCGAGCGCAACATGAGCATGGAGTCGCTGTACGAGTACGGCAGCCGTGCCGGCGTGTGGCGCATCCTCAAGCTGTTCAAAGAATTCGACATCCCGCTGACCATCTTCGCCGTGGCCATGGCCGCCCAGCGTCATCCGGATGTGATCCGCGCCATGGTCGAGGCCGGCCATGAGATCTGCAGCCACGGCTACCGCTGGATCGACTACCAGTACATGGACGAGGCCCAGGAGCGCGAGCACATGCTCGAAGCCATTCGCATCCTCACCGAACTCACCGGCGAACGCCCGCTGGGCTGGTACACCGGCCGCACCGGCCCCAACACCCGCCGTTTGGTGATGGAGGAAGGTGGCTTCCTGTACGACTGCGACACCTACGACGACGACCTGCCCTACTGGGAACCCAAAACCCCCAACGGCAAGCCGCATTTGGTGATCCCCTACACCCTGGACACCAACGACATGCGCTTCACCCAGGTGCAGGGTTTCAACAAGGGCGACGACTTTTTCGAATACCTCAAGGACGCCTTCGACGTGCTGTATGCCGAAGGTGCCGAAGCGCCGAAGATGCTGTCCATCGGCTTGCATTGCCGCCTGATCGGCCGCCCGGCACGCCTGGCCTCGCTCAAGCGCTTCATTGAATACGTCAAAGGCCATGACCAGGTGTGGTTCACCCGCCGCGTGGACATCGCCCGTCACTGGCACCAAACCCACCCTTTCCCGGGAGCGGCGAAATGACTGCGTTCCAAACCCTGAAACCTTCGACCTTGAGCCGCGACGCCTTCGTCCAGGCCTTCGCCGATATCTACGAACACTCGCCATGGGTGGCCGAAGAGGCCTTCGACCTGGGCCAGGACGCATCGATCGACCAGATCGAAACCCTGCACCAGCGCATGAGCGATATCCTGTTGAGCGCTGATCACGCCTCGCAACTGGCGCTGATCAATGCTCACCCGGACCTGGCAGGCCGTGCGGCCGTCCAGGGCCAACTGACCCAAGCCAGCACCGATGAACAAGCGGGCGCGGGTATTCACCAATGCACGGCCGAAGAGTTTTCTCGCTTCACCGAGCTGAATGAGGCCTACAAAGCCAAGTTCAAGTTTCCCTTCATCATGGCGGTAAAAGGCAGCAACCGGCACCAGATCCTCGCCGCGTTCGAAACGCGCATCCACAACTCGGCAGACGCTGAGTTCAAGTGCGCGCTGGACGAGATCAACAAGATCGCGTTGTTCCGTTTACTGACCCTCTAGCAGTCCATCCCCAGCCACTCTATCTAAGGCAGACAAGAAGAATGAAAGCTTACGCCGTACCTTTCGAAAAGTTCGTCAACCTGGCCGACGCCCGCCTGGGCACCAAGATCATCTCGGTGACCGATGACTGGTTCGCTGACGCCAACCGCCTGTTCCAGCCGACCCCGGCCGTGTGGAAGGAGGGCGTTTTCGATGACAACGGCAAGTGGATGGACGGCTGGGAATCACGCCGCAAGCGCTTCGAAGGCTACGACAGCGCGGTGATTCGCCTGGGCGTACCGGGCTCGATCAAAGGCGTGGACATCGACACTTCATTCTTCACCGGCAACTTCCCGCCGTCGGCCTCCCTGGAAGCCTGCTTCCTGGCCTCGGGCGAGCCGGATGCCAACACCCAGTGGGTGGAAGTGCTGTCGGCCGTCGAGCTGCAAGGCAACAGCCATCACTACCACGAGATCAACAATGACCAGGCGTTCAGCCACCTGCGCTTCAACATCTACCCGGATGGCGGCGTAGCGCGTCTGCGGGTGTACGGTGTGCCGTTCCGCGACTGGTCTTCGGTGGGCGACAACGAACAGGTCGACCTGGCCGCCGCGCTCAATGGGGGCCGTGCCCTGGCCTGCTCCGACGAACACTTCGGCCGCATGAGCAACATCCTCAACCCGGGCCGTGGCATCAACATGGGCGACGGCTGGGAAACCGCGCGTCGTCGTACGCCTGGCAATGACTGGGTGATCGTAGCTCTGGGCCACCCGGGCGAGATCGAGAAAATCGTGGTCGACACCCTGCACTTCAAGGGCAACTACCCGGACACCTGCTCGATCCAGGGCGCCTTTGTGAAAGGCGGCACCGACAGCCAGATCGAAACCCAATCGCTGTTCTGGCGCGAACTGCTGCCGGCACAGAAGCTGGAAATGCACGCCGAACACACCTTCGCCGAGCAGATCAAGGCGCTGGGGCCGATTACCCACATCCGCTTGAACGTGTTCCCGGATGGTGGTGTGAGTCGCCTGCGTGTCCTGGGCAAAGTGTCGAAATAACACCCGATCGTCCCCACGCTCTGCGTGGGGATGCACCCCGTGACGCTCCGCGTCACACAGCGGACGCAGAGCGTCCAGGGCAGCGTTCCCACGCAGAGCGTGGGAACGATCTATAGACAAGACAAGAAGACAGCCATGCGCACACTGATGATCGAACCTTTGACCAAAGAAGCCTTCGCCCCCTTCGGAGACGTTATCGAAACCGACGGCAGCGACCACTTCATGATCAACAACGGGTCGACCATGCGCTTTCACAAACTGGCCACGGTCGAAACCGCGAAGCCGGAAGACCACGCCATCATCAGCATCTTCCGCGCCGACGCGCAGGACATGCCGCTGACTGTGTGCATGCTGGAGAGACACCCGCTGGGCAGCCAGGCTTTCATCCCGCTGCTCGGCAACCCCTTTCTGATCGTGGTCGCGCCACTTGGCGATGAACCTGTATCGGGCTTGGTCCGTGCCTTCGTCACCAACGGCAGGCAGGGCATTAATTACCATCGCGGCGTCTGGCACCACCCGGTGCTGACGATCGAAAAGCGGGATGACTTCCTGGTGGTTGATCGCAGTGGCACAGGCAATAACTGCGATGAGCATTTTTTCAAAGAGGATGAGCGGTTGATCCTCGCCCCCCACCAATAAGAGAAGGTCTGATCACCCGACAACAAGGGTGACAGGCGAGAGGTAAAGACTGTGGAAGCACATCTGTTGGAATGGCTGAACCTGAGCGTGCGCTGGGTTCACATGATCACTGGCGTCGCCTGGATCGGCGCTTCTTTCTACTTCGTCTGGCTGGAAAACAACCTTAATCGCGTCAACCCCAAGAACGGCCTGGCCGGCGACTTGTGGGCGATCCACGGTGGCGGTATCTACCACCTGGAAAAATACAAACTGGCCCCGCCGACCATGCCGGACAACCTGCACTGGTTCAAATGGGAAGCCTATTTCACCTGGATGTCGGGCGTGGCGCTGCTGTGCGTGGTGTTTTACCTCAACCCGACGCTGTACCTGCTCGCCCCCGGCAGCAGCCTCAGCGGCACCGAAGGCGTATTGCTGGGCATCGGCTCACTGTTCGCCGGCTGGTTCATCTACTCCTTCCTGTGCGACTCGGCCCTGGGCAAACGCCCTGCCCTGCTCGGCTTGATCCTGTTCGTGCTGTTGATTGCAGCGGCCTACGGCTTCAGCAAGGTGTTCAGCGGCCGCGGTGCGTATCTGCACGTGGGTGCGGTGATCGGCACGATCATGGTCGGTAACGTGTTCCGCATCATCATGCCGGCCCAACGTGCGCTGGTGGCGGCCATCGCCGAGAACCGCACGCCCGACCCGGCGCTGCCGGCCAAGGGCCTGCTGCGTTCACGCCACAACAACTACTTCACCTTGCCAGTGCTGTTCATCATGATCAGCAACCACTTCCCGAGCACCTATGGCAGCCAATACAACTGGCTGATCCTGGCCGGGATCGCGGTGGCGGCGGTGTTGGTGCGCCACTACTTCAACACCCGGCATGACAGCCAGAAGTATGCGTGGACCTTGCCCGTGGGCGCCTTGGCGATGATCAGCCTGGCCTACGTGACCGGGCCCAAGCCCGCTGAGCCGATTGCCAAGGCACCGGCTGCCATCGAGTACCAACCCCTGCCGGAAACCGCCTTGGGCGGTGGCTTGAAACCGGCCGCGCCTGCCGCACCCGCCGCTGAACCGGCACCGGCCCAGGCCACCACGGACTTCGGCCAGGTGCACCACGTGATCGAGCAACGCTGCACCGTGTGCCACTCGGCCAAGCCCACCAGCCCGCTATTCAGCACCGCTCCGGCTGGGGTGATGTTCGACACACCGGCGCAGATCCAGCAGCAAGCCGCGCGCATTCAAGCGCAGGCCGTGGCCAGCCAGATCATGCCACTGGGCAACATTACCCAGATGACCCAGCAGGAGCGGGATTTGATTGGCACCTGGATCAACCAGGGGGCGCGCACCAACTGACTGTTTCACACCGTTCCCATGTGGGAGCTGGCTTGCCTGCGATAGCGGCAGATCACCAACGCTTTCGGTGACTGACACACCGCCATCGCAGGCAAGCCAGCTCCCACAAGCGAGATCAGTGATGGCTTGAAGATTAAGTTTCATCCGGCAATTGAATGCCAAACAACACAAAAATAAAAAGATTCGAGGTGTTGCATGTCCCAGTTAGAAACGCAGACTCCTGCCGCGCCCGCCATGGTGCGGCTGCCCCTCTTGCAATTGATTCTGGTAGGCCTGCAACACGTCTTGCTGATGTACGGCGGTGCCGTCGCCGTGCCTCTGATCATTGGCCAGGCCGCCGGCCTGAGCCGTGAAGAAATCGCCTTTCTGATCAACGCCGACCTACTCGTAGCCGGTATTGCCACCATGGTGCAGTCGTTCGGTATCGGCCCGATGGGGATCCGCATGCCGGTGATGATGGGCGCCAGTTTTGCCGCCGTGGGCAGCATGGTCGCCATGGCCGGCATGCCCGGTATCGGTTTGCAGGGCATCTTCGGCGCGACCATCGCCGCCGGGTTCTTCGGCATGCTGATCGCGCCGTTCATGTCCAAGGTGGTGCGCTTTTTCCCACCGCTGGTGACCGGTACGGTGATCACGGCCATCGGCCTTTCGCTGTTTCCCGTGGCCGTGAACTGGGCCGGCGGAGGCAGCGCCGCCGCCACGTTTGGCTCGCCGGTCTACCTGGCGATTGCCGCCCTGGTACTGGCCACTATCTTGCTGATCAACCGCTTCATGCGCGGCTTCTGGGTGAACATCTCGGTGCTGATCGGCATGGGCCTGGGTTACGCGCTGTGTGGTGTGATCGGCATGGTCGACCTCAGCGGCCTGGCCCAGGCGCCGTGGGTGCAGGTGGTGACGCCGTTGCACTTTGGCATGCCCAAGTTCGAGTTGGCGCCGATCCTGTCGATGTGCCTGGTGGTGGTGATCATTTTTGTCGAGTCCACCGGCATGTTCCTCGCTCTGGGCAAGATCACTGGCCAGGAGGTCACGCCGAAGATGCTGCGGCGCGGCCTGCTGTGCGATGCCGGCGCGTCGTTCTTTGCCGGCTTCTTCAACACCTTTACCCACTCCTCCTTCGCCCAGAATATCGGCCTGGTGCAGATGACTGGCGTGCGCTGCCGCTCCGTCACGCTGATGGCCGGCGCGTTCTTGATCGTGCTGAGCCTGTTGCCCAAGGCGGCCTATCTGGTTGCGTCGATTCCGCCCGCAGTGCTCGGCGGCGCGGCGATTGCGATGTTCGGGATGGTGGCGGCGACCGGGATCAAGATCCTGCAGGAAGCCGACATCGCTGATCGGCGTAACCAGTTGCTGGTGGCGGTGAGCATCGGCATGGGCCTGATCCCCGTGGTGCGCCCGGAGTTCTTCGCACAGCTGCCGTTGTGGATGAGCCCGATTACCCACAGCGGCATCGCCATGGCGACCCTCAGCGCGTTGTCGCTGAACATTCTGTTCAACATCCTTGGTGGCGCTGAGCGCCCCGAAGTCGCCCATACGCATTGATTCCTTTGTTAGTACAAAAATAACAACAAACAGGGAACACCCACATGCACAACCTTGACATGGGGCCGGCCACACGCCGCGCCCCATTCTTGCCCCTCGCGCTCTGTTACAGCGCACTTGAGCCCAGGCCTGGGAGCCAGTATTCTCCGCGCCCGCTCGAATCGACTCAAAAAAAAACAGCGAATGTAAAAGCTGACCTCAAGGCCAACTTATCCCGGCCTGATGTTTGCTGCCAAAGTGCGCAAAAGCCCCCTGAATTCGACTGCATTCGCTGCAGCCGACGGGGATTTTTTGGCTTTTTGAACACCTTGGCGCAGCTCTTGCTAAAAGCATCAAAGCTGACCGAACAGACGATTTTTGCAGCGAACCAAAAGGCGCCACACCAGAGCGCCTGCGTAGAAGAAAAACCATAAAACTTTAACTCGGGAGCAACCGAATGAAACCTATGTTCAAAGGCCTGATGCTGGCAGGGTCGCTGTTGGCCGGTGGCCAAGCGGTGGCTGGTGACTTGTTGCAGTGGCAAAACAACAGCCTGACTTACCTGTGGGGCAAGAGCTTTACCGTCAACCCGCAGATCCAGCAAACCGTCACCTTCGAACATGCCGACGCGTGGAAGTATGGCGACAACTTCTTCTTCCTCGACCGTATCTTTTACAACGGCAAGGAAGACGGCAACGTCGGGCCCAACACTTACTACGGCGAGTTCAGCCCGCGCTTGTCCTTCGGCAAGATCCTGGACAAGGACCTGTCATTCGGCCCAATCAAGGATGTGTTGCTGGCCTTCACCTACGAGTTCGGCGAAGGCGATAACGAGTCCTACTTGCTGGGCCCGGCATTCGATTTGAACATCCCCGGTTTCGACTACTTCCAGTTGAACTTCTACCAGCGCCAGACCGAAGGCAATCGCCCAGGTGACGGCGTATGGCAGATCACCCCGGTGTGGTCTTACACGATTCCGGTGGGCAACTCCGACGTGTTGATCGACGGTTTCATGGACTGGGTAGTGGACAACGACAAGAACGCCCGTGGCACTTACCACGCCAACCTGCACTTCAACCCACAGGTCAAATACGACTTGGGCAAGGCGCTGCATTGGGGCGATAAGCAGTTGTATGTGGGTTTTGAGTACGACTACTGGAAGAACAAATACGGGATTGAAGACAGCGGCGCCTTCAAGACGACTCAGGACACAGCAAGCTTCCTGGTCAAGTACCACTTCTGACGGCCCTGTGTAGGAGCGAGCTTGCTCGCGAAAAACTCAAGATCACCGCGCTCATGCTGAATAAACGCGGCGTTCTCAGGTTCTTCGCGAGCAAGCTCGCTCCTACAGAGGTTCACGTCAGGCCGAGGAACCGGGTGATTTCTTCGCGCTTGGCCAGCGCATCCTTGCGCCCCAGCTCGATCAACTCGCTGCAATACCCCGCCTCGAACAGCAGATAACTCAACACCCCCGCCCCACTGGTCTTGGTCGCCCCAGGCCCTCGCAAAAACACACGCAGTGCCGCCGGCAACTCCTGGCGATGTCGCGCGGCGATTTCATCGATGGGCTGGCTGGGGGCAATCACCAGCACCTCTACCGGCGCCAGGCCCTGTACCGCCGCATCCGCAGGCACGACGCGGCTGAACTGGTTCAAGCGCTCCAGCAGCTCGATATCGCTTTCCAGGCTGTCAATGAACGTGCTGTTGAGCATGTGCCCGCCAATTTGCGCCAGGGTCGGTTGCTGGCCGGTGTAGGTGCGTTGCACCGACGGTTCATTGCCCCGTGGGTTGCCACTCACCCCCACCACCAACACGCGACTGGCACCCAGGTGCAAGGCCGGGCTGATGGGGGCGGACTGGCGCACCGCGCCATCGCCGAAGTACTCCTGGCCAAGCTTGACCGGGGCAAACAGCAGCGGAATCGCCGAACTGGCCAGCAGGTGCTCCACGGTCAATTGGGTGGGCACGCCGATACGCCGATGGCGCAACCAGGCATCGATGGTGCCGCCGCCCTGATAGAAGGTCACCGCTTGCCCGGACTCATAGCCAAACGCGGTCACCGCCACCGCCTGCAAATGCTGGCGACGGATCGCTTCGTCGATGCCGTCCAGGTTCAAGCGCTCCTGCAACAGCTCGCGCAGCGGTGAGCTGTTGAGCAATGCCACTGGCACCTGGCTACCCAGGCCCAACAGGCTATGGATCAGGAAACGACTGGCCTGGCGCATCACCCCCGGCCAGTCGCTGCGCAGCACCTGATGACTACGAAAGCCCTGCCAGAAGGCCGTCAGCCGTTGGATGGCCGCGGAAAAATCGCTGGCGCCACTGGCCATGCTCACCGCATTGATCGCACCAGCGGAGGTGCCGACGATCACCGGAAAAGGATTCGGTGCACCCACGGGCAGCAACTCGGCAATCGCCGCCAACACCCCCACCTGATACGCCGCGCGCGCTCCGCCGCCGGAAAGAATCAAACCTGTGACCGGTTCCGCTGGGCGCATTGCGTCACTCCATGTGAGAAGGGGTTGGGGTTATCGACGGCGCTTTTCGTACAACTTGGGCTCACCCGGTGGCCGGCTCTTGAACCGGCGGTGCGTCCACAGGTATTGCTCGGGGCATTCGCGCACCGAGGCTTCCACCCACTGGTTGATGCGCAGGCAGTCGACCTCGTCGGTTTCACCCGGGAAGTCGGTCAGCGGCGCATGGATCACCAGGCGGTAACCGCTGCCGTCAGCCAGGCGCTCCTGGGTAAACGGCACCACCAGCGCCTTGCCCAGGCGGGCGAACTTGCTGGTGGCGGTGACGGTGGCGGCCTGGATGCCGAACAGCGGCACGAAGATACTTTGCTTGGCGCCGTAGTCCTGGTCTGGCGCGTACCAGATGGCCCGGCCGGCGCGCAGCAGCTTGAGCATGCCGCGCACGTCGTCACGCTCCACGGCCAGGGAATCGAGGTTGTGGCGTTCGCGGCCACGGCGCTGGATAAAGTCGAACAACGGGTTGCCGTGTTCGCGGTACATGCCGTCAATGGTGTGCTTTTGCCCCAGCAGCGCCGCGCCGATTTCCAGGGTGGTGAAGTGCAGCGCCATGAGGATTACGCCCTTGCCTTCCAACTGCGCCTGCGTGAGGTGCTGCAGCCCTTCGACATGGGCCAGGCGCGCCAGGCGCGGCTTGGGCCACCACCAGCTCATGGCCATTTCAAAGAAGGCGATGCCGGTGGAAGCGAAGTTTTCCTTGAGCAGACGTTTGCGTTCCTTGGCAGATTTTTCCGGGAAGCACAGCTCGAGGTTGCGCGCCGCGATACGGCGACGATCACCGGCCACGCGGTACATGCCCGCGCCCAGCAGGCGACCAATGGTCAACAGCGCCCGATACGGCAATTGAGTGACCAGCCACAGCAGGCCGAGCCCCAGCCATAGCAGCCAAAAACGCGGGTGAAGAAATACAGCTCGAAAACGCGGGCGATCCATTACAGATTCCGGTAAAGACAAGGGCCGCGCATTCTACAACGGTTCGACTCGGCTTGCGGCGGGTGAGTGTTCTCGTTATAAGTCTCGACACTTTTCGTGACAAGCCGCTTTCGCCGACCATGAGCCAAACCGAACCGCTAGACCAAGATCCCGTGTTCCAGCTAAAAGGCAGCATGCTCGCCATTACCGTGCTGGAACTGGCCCGCAATGACCTCGACGCCCTGGACCGCCAACTGGCCGCCAAGGTCGCCCTGGCGCCGAACTTCTTCAACAACGCCCCGCTGGTGCTAGCGCTGGACAAGCTGCCGGCCGGCCAGGGCGTGATTGATTTGCCCGGGCTGATGCGCGTATGCCGCTCCCATGGCCTGCGTACACTGGCCATCCGCGCCAGCCGCATCGAAGACATTGCCGCCGCCATCGCCATTGAACTGCCAGTACTGCCACCGTCCGGCGCTCGCGAGCGTGCGCTGGAACCATCGGTCGGCGAAGAAAAGAAAAAACCGGAAAAACCGCCCGAGCCTACGATCAGGCCTACCAAGATCATCACCTCGCCGGTGCGCGGCGGGCAGCAGATTTACGCCCAGGGCGGCGACCTTGTGGTGGTCTCCTCGGTCAGCCCGGGGGCGGAACTTCTTGCCGATGGCAACATCCATGTATACGGCCCGATGCGCGGACGCGCCCTGGCCGGCATCAAGGGTGATACCAAGGCGCGTATTTTTTGCCAGCAGTTGACCGCTGAGCTGGTTTCCATCGCGGGTCAGTACAAGGTTTCCGAAGATTTGCGCCGCGATCCACTGTGGGGCGCTTCGGTACAGGTCAACCTGTCGGGCGATGTGTTGAACATCATCCGTCTTTAACGGATACTGCCGCATTTTCCAAGCATCTCTAGACTCTGATAGCAAAGCGAAACCGGCAAGACTTGTGTAGGACTTTTTTGAAGTTGGTGTTTTCCCATGGAAACCCCGGCTTTTTCCTGCAAAGGCTGTCCGCCTGCGGCGAGTTTCAAGAGATGTTTTTCAGGGACCGAAAGTCCTTTTTCCTTAGGGGTGAAACACCTTGGCCAAGATTCTCGTGGTTACATCCGGCAAGGGTGGTGTGGGTAAGACCACCACCAGCGCCGCTATCGGTACCGGCCTCGCTCTGCGCGGCCACAAGACAGTCATCGTCGACTTCGACGTCGGCCTGCGTAACCTTGACCTGATCATGGGCTGCGAGCGCCGCGTGGTGTATGACTTCGTCAACGTGGTGAACGGCGAAGCCAACCTGCAACAGGCCCTGATCAAGGACAAGCGCCTTGAGAACCTGTACGTGCTGGCCGCCAGCCAGACCCGTGACAAAGACGCGCTGACCAAAGAAGGCGTGGGCAAAGTCCTGGCCGAGCTGAAAGAAACCTTCGAATACGTAGTATGCGATTCGCCGGCCGGTATCGAAACCGGTGCTCACCTGGCGATGTACTTCGCCGACGAAGCCATCGTGGTCACCAACCCGGAAGTGTCCTCGGTACGTGACTCGGACCGCATGCTGGGCCTGTTGGCCAGCAAGTCCAAGCGCGCCGAAGAAGGCCAGGACCCGATCAAGGAGCACCTGCTGCTCACCCGCTACAACCCGGAGCGCGTCAACAACGGCGAAATGCTCGGTGTTGAAGACGTGAAGGAAATTCTCGCCGTGACCCTGCTGGGCGTGATTCCAGAATCCCAGGCCGTGCTCAAGGCATCCAACCAGGGCGTACCGGTGATTCTCGACGACCAGAGCGACGCCGGCCAGGCGTACAGCGATGCCGTGGATCGCTTGCTGGGCAAGACCGTGGAACACCGCTTCCTCGATGTCAAGAAGAAGGGATTCTTCGAGCGTATCTTTGGAGGCAACTAAACAATGAAATTTCTCGACTTCTTTCGCGCCAACAAAAAACCCAGTACCGCATCGGTCGCGAAAGAGCGTCTACAGATCATCGTGGCGCACGAACGCGGCCAACGCAGCACCCCGGACTACCTGCCAGCCTTGCAGAAGGAACTGGTCGAGGTGATCCGCAAGTACGTCAATATCGGCAACGATGACGTGCATGTCGCCCTGGAAAATGACGGCAGCTGCTCGATTCTGGAACTCAATATCACCCTGCCCGATCGTTGATCGAACGGGCGGTCGCCACGGCGGCTCTGCTACCTGGCCCCTGTACTGCTGTTGTAGGAGCGAGCTTGCTCGCGAAGAACTCAACGGCACCGCGTTCATTCAGGTGAAACGCGGTGCTCTGAGGTTCTTCGCGAGCAAGCTCGCTCCTACAGGGTGAGGGGGCAGTCAGTGGAGCCGCCGTTGGCGTTTGTTACGAGGCTGTTTAATGCCGCTGTCCAATATCCATATCCTGCATCAGGACGACGCTGTCCTGGTGGTGAACAAGCCCACCCTGCTGCTCTCGGTGCCTGGCCGCGCCGACGACAACAAGGACTGCCTGATCACCCGCCTGCAGGAAAACGGCTACCCCGAAGCCCGTATCGTCCATCGCCTGGACTGGGAAACCTCAGGGATCATCCTGTTGGCCCGGGACGCGGATACCCACCGCGAACTGTCCCGCCAGTTTCACGACCGCGAAACAGAAAAGGCCTACACCGCCCTGGCCTGGGGCCAACCGGCACTGGACAGCGGCAGCATCGACCTGCCCCTGCGCTACGACCCGCCGACCAAGCCCCGCCATGTGGTCGACCATGAGTTCGGCAAACATGCACTGACCTTCTGGAAAGTGCTGGAGCGTTGCGGCGACTGGTGCCGCGTGGAACTGACGCCCATCACCGGGCGCTCGCACCAGTTGCGCGTGCATATGTTGTCCATCGGGCATCCGTTGCTGGGTGATGGTTTGTACGCCCATGAACAAGCCCTGGCCGCCTGGCCGCGCCTGTGCCTGCATGCAAGCATGCTCAGCTTCACCCATCCGCAAAGCGGCGAGCGCCTGCGCTTCGAGTGCCCAGCCCCTTTTTGAAGGCACAGACGCTTACCTGTAGGAGCGAGCTTGCTCGCGAAGAACCTAAGAACACCGCGTACAACCCGAATGACTGCGGTGCCATTGAGTTTTTCGCGAGCAAGCTCGCTCCTACAATGAATCGGCGGGGCCAATACGGTAAACTCCGCGCATTGCTGTCTGGAGCTATTTATGCGCGAAGCGTTGAATCAAGGCCTGATCGACTTCCTCAAGGCCTCCCCTACTCCTTTTCATGCCACTGCCGCCCTGGCCCAGCGCCTGGAAGCGGCCGGTTACCAGCGTCTCGACGAGCGCGACACCTGGGCCACCGAGGCCAACGGTCGCTACTACGTGACCCGCAACGACTCCTCGATCATCGCCTTCAAGCTCGGCCGCCAATCGCCGCTGCAAGACGGTATCCGCATGGTCGGCGCCCACACCGACAGCCCGTGCCTGCGGGTCAAGCCCCAGCCGGAGCTGCAACGCCAGGGCTTCTGGCAACTGGGCGTGGAAGTCTACGGCGGCGCGCTGCTGGCGCCCTGGTTCGACCGCGACCTGTCCCTGGCCGGGCGTGTCACCTTCCGCCGCGATGGCAAGGTCGAGAGCCAACTGATCGACTTCAAGCTGCCGATCGCCATCATTCCCAACCTGGCCATTCACCTCAACCGTGAAGCCAACCAAGGCTGGGCGATCAATGCCCAGACCGAGCTGCCGCCGATCCTCGCGCAGTTTGCCGGTGACGAGCGCGTGGACTTTCGCGCCGTGCTCACCGAACAGTTGGCCCGCGAGCATGGGTTGAATGCCGATGTGGTGCTCGACTACGAGCTGAGTTTCTACGATACCCAGAATGCTGCCGTGATCGGCCTCAATGGCGACTTCATCGCCGGCGCGCGCCTGGACAACCTGCTGTCGTGCTACGCCGGTTTGCAGGCTTTGCTCACCAGCGACACCGATGAAACCTGCGTGCTGGTGTGCAACGACCACGAAGAAGTCGGTTCCTGCTCGGCCTGCGGTGCCGATGGCCCGATGCTGGAACAGACCCTGCGTCGCCTGTTGCCCGAAGGTGAAGAATTCGTACGCACCATTCAGAAATCCCTGCTGGTGTCGGCAGACAACGCCCACGGCGTGCACCCCAACTACGCCGAGAAACACGACGCCAACCACGGCCCGAAACTCAACGCCGGCCCGGTGATCAAGGTCAACAGCAACCAGCGCTACGCCACCAACAGCGAAACCGCCGGGTTCTTCCGCCACCTGTGCATGGCCCAGGAAGTGCCGGTGCAAAGCTTCGTGGTGCGCAGTGACATGGGCTGCGGCTCGACCATCGGCCCCATTACCGCCAGCCACCTGGGCGTGCGTACGGTGGACATCGGCTTGCCGACCTTTGCCATGCACTCGATCCGCGAGCTGTGCGGCAGCCATGACCTGGCGCATCTGGTCAAGGTGCTGGGGGCGTTTTACGCCAGCCGCGACTTGCCCTGAGACCGAGGCGCGCCCATCGCGGGCAAGCCCGCTCCCACACTTGAATGCATTCACAGATCAAATGTGGGAGCGGGCTTGCCCGCGATGGGTTTCCAAACAGACATAAAGCTATCTGACTCACATCAACTGCACTTCTGCCAATCCGGCCTAGACTTGTCAGAACTTCCAGTCCGACAAGGCCGCCCCCGCCATGATCTCCATGTCCTCCTTCCACGCCATGCTGATCCCTATCATGATCGGCATGATCATGCTCGCGGTCGGCTTCAACTTTCGTGACAAGCCCCTGGGCGTGTTCGGCATGTGGATTGGCATGCTGTTGATCCTCGGCACTGTGGTCTACAAGATCCTCGCCAAACTGGCGCAGTGACAAATGCGCTCGCATTGGGCATAGCGGCCTCGTACACTCGGTCAATTCGTCGTTTTCAAGGTTGACCGCCTCGTGTTCTCCCGTCTGTTTGCCCTGCCCTGCTACCTGCTGATCGCCCTGCTCACGCTGCTGCCGCTAACGTCCGCCCAAGCCGTAGGCTTGCCGGGGATGCTGGGCGGTTCCAGCAAGACCCAACCCCAGGCCGAAGTGCCCCTGGGGCAGTCGCTGGACGAAGTGATCAAGACCCTCGAAAACGACCAGCAACGCACCCAGTTGCTCAGCGACCTGAAGAAGCTGCGCGCCGCCACGCAAAAGGCCCAGCCCGCCGCCGAACTCGGGGTACTCGGGTTGATCGGCAGTACGTTGTCGGGCTTTGAGCAGCAGTTTTCCGGCGCCGACAGCCCGCTGGGGCGCTGGTCCAATGAAGTCGACCTGGCCAAGGATGAACTCGCCGCGCTGATGTTGCCGGCCAGCGAATGGCTGCCGATCATCTTCGGCTTTGCTGTGATTCTGGCCGTTTGGAGCCTGCTGGCCGCCGCGCTGATCTGGCTCAGCCACCGGGTGCGCGAGCGCTTCGGCCTGCCCGAAGAGCTGCCGCAGCATCCGCGCACCTGGGACATGCTGCGCTTCGCCCTGCGCAAGCTGGGCCCCTGGCTGATCGCCCTGGTGATCACGGTTTACCTGAGCTACGCCCTGCCCTCATCCCTGGGTAAATCCTTGGCCATGGTGCTGGCCTATGCCTTGGTAGTCGGCACCTGTTTCTCGGCAATCTGCGTGATTGCCTTCTCCGTACTCGACGGCCCGCACCGCCACCGCGCCTTGTATATCCTGCGCCACCAGGCGTTCCGCCCGCTGTGGTGGATCGGCAGTTTTGCCGCCTTCGGTGAAGCCTTGAGCGACCCGCGCCTGGTTGCCGCGCTCGGCCAGCATCTGGCCCACACCGCCGCGACCGTGGCCAATGTAATGGCGGCGTTGTCCACCGGGGTGTTTATCCTGCGTTTCCGCCGACCCATTGCGCACCTGATCCGCAACCAGCCGCTGTCGCGCCGACTGACCCGCCGCGCCCTCACCGATACTCTGTCGATCATCGGCACCTTCTGGTACATCCCGGCTCTTCTGCTGGTGGGCATCTCACTGTTCGCCACCTTCCTGTCGGCCGGCGACACCAGCACCGCCCTGCGCCAGTCGTTACTGTGCACGGTGCTGCTGGTGTTGTGCATGGTGATCAACGGCCTGGTGCGCCGCCACGCTCTCAAGCCGCAACGCGGGCACAAACGCCACGCGCTGTACTCCGAACGCCTCAAAGGCTTTGTCTACACCCTGGTGCACCTGGTGGTGTGGCTGGTATTTATCGAACTGGGGCTGCGGGTCTGGGGCCTGTCGATGATTCGCTTTACCGAAGGTGAAGGCCATGAAATAGCCGTGAAGCTGTTCGGCCTCGGTGGGACCTTGTTGTTCGCCTGGCTGATCTGGATCCTCAGCGACACGGCGATTCACCACGCCCTGACGCGTTCGCGCAAAGGCTTGGCCAACGCCCGTGCGCAGACCATGATGCCGTTGATCCGCAACGTGCTGTTCGTGACCATTTTCATCATCGCCGCCATCGTCGCCCTGGCCAATATGGGTATGAACGTCACGCCCCTGCTGGCCGGTGCGGGTGTGATCGGTATCGCCATCGGTTTTGGTGCGCAGTCGCTGGTGGCGGACTTGATCACCGGCCTGTTCATCATCATCGAAGACTCCCTGGCCATCGACGACTACGTGGATGTGGGCGGCCACCTCGGCACGGTGGAAGGCCTGACTATCCGTACCGTGCGCCTGCGCGATATCGACGGCATCGTGCACACCATCCCGTTCAGCGAAATCAAGAGCATCAAGAACTACTCCCGTGAGTTCGGCTACGCGATCTTCCGCGTGGCGATCCCCTACAACATGGAAATCGACGACGCGATCAAACTGATGCGCGAGGTCGGCCATGCCATGCGCAACGACCCGCTGCAACGCCGCAATATCTGGTCGCCGCTGGAGATCCAGGGCGTGGAAAGTTTCGAGTCCGGCAGCGCGATCCTGCGCGCACGCTTCAAGACCGCGCCGATCAAGCAGTGGGAAGTGTCGCGGGCATTCAACCTGTCGCTCAAGCGGCACCTGGATGAAGCCGGGCTTGACCTGGCGACGCCGCGCTTGAGCGTGCAGGTGCTGACCGCCGGCAGCGTGCAGGAGAAAGATCCACAACAATAGGCAAGGAGAGGTTGGTATGCGTATGAACGGTCTGACACACCAATGGGTTTTGGGGTTGCTCGGCGCGGTCGCAAGCAGCGCAGTGATCGCCGCCAACAGCGGCCAGGACAGTGCCCGGGAGGAAATTGCCGCCCAGGCGAAAATCCTCGAACCCAGCCTGTTGGAAACCCGCCGCGATATCCACGCCCACCCCGAACTGGGCAATACCGAAACCCGCACCGCCGAGCTGGTCGCCAAACAGTTGCGCGAACTCGGCCTTGAAGTGAAGACCGGGGTGGCCCGCACCGGCGTCGTCGCCATCTTGAAAGGCGCCCTGCCCGGCCCGACCGTGGCCCTGCGCGCCGACATGGATGCGCTGCCGGTCAAGGAAGTCGCCGACCTGCCCTTCGCCTCCAAAGCCAAGGGCACCTACCTGGGCAAGGAAGTCGACGTGATGCATGCCTGCGGCCACGACGCCCATACCGCTATCTTGCTGAGCACTGCGAAGATTCTTACCGGGATGCGCGAACGCCTGCCCGGCACCGTGGTGTTTTATTTCCAACCGGCGGAAGAAGGCCCCAGCGACTTTATCCCCGACGGCAAAAACACCTGGGGCGCGAAGATGATGGTGCAGGAAGGCGTGATGAAAGCGCCTAAGCCCGACGCGGTGTTCGGCCTGCATGTGTGGGCCGGTGTACCTGCCGGGCAAATCGCCTACCGCCCGGGCCCGACCCTGGCCAGCTCCGATGACCTGCGCATCAAAATCCTCGGCAAACAAACCCACGCCGGCCGCCCCTGGGACGGTATCGACCCGATCACCGTCGGCGCGCAAACCATTGTCGGCCTGCAGACTGTGGTCAGCCGCCGTACCGATATTTCGTCATTCCCCTCTGTGGTGAGCATCGGCACCATCAACGGCGGCACCCGCTACAACATCATCCCCGAGTCGGTGGACATGAGCGGCACCATTCGCTCCTACGACTACGGCATTCGCCAGAAGCTGCATGCAGACGTGCGTCAAACCGTAGAGAAAATCGCCGAAAGCGGTGGCGCCAAGGCCGAAGTGACGATCATCGAGAAGTACGACCCCACCATCAACAACCCGGCGCTGACCGAGAAGATGCTGCCGAGCCTGCGCTGGGCGGCTCAGGATGATGTGGTGCAAGGCCCGTTGGTGGGTGGCGCCGAAGACTTCTCGTTCTATGCCAAGGAGGCGCCGGGGCTGTTTGTGTTCCTGGGGGTGACCCCAAGGGACCAGGACATGAGCAAGGCGGCGCCGAATCACAACCCAGGGTTCTTTGTGGATGAGTCGGCGCTGGTGGTGGGCGTGAGGACACTGGCGTCGTTGGCGACGGATTACCTCTACACCCACACCCCCTTGTAGGAGCGAGCTTGCTCGCGAAAAACTTCAGAACGCCGCGTTTATTCAGGGTAAACGCGGCGTTCTTGCGTTCCTCGCGAGCAAGCTCGCTCCTACAGGGGGTATTGGGGTGAATCAGTTGGCGAGGGCCGCGCCATCCATTTTCTGGCGCAGGCTCAGCGGGCGCATGTCGGTCCACACTTCCTCGATGTAGGCCAGGCATTCTTTCTTCATGCCGCTCTTGCCCACGGTGCGCCAGCCTTCTGGCACGGCCTTGTAGTCGGGCCAGATCGAATACTGTTCTTCGTGGTTGACCACTACCTGAAAGAGGATGTCGTCGCGGTCAAATACTGAGGTCATTGCTGTTCTCCGTCGCTCAAAGGCTGGCTGCGCACCACGCGCAGCACTGATATCTGTAGAAACGTACCAAGGGCCTGGAAAATTAGACGCTGGCTACGGCCGCCGCCAAGGCGCGCCCGAAAATCTCGGCCACCTGGTCGACTTCGCCAGCGGTGATCACCAGCGGTGGCAAAAAGCGCACCACACTGCCATGGCGCCCGCCCAGTTCCAGGATCAGCCCGCGCTTGAGGCATTCGCGCTGCACCAGCGGCGCCAACTGGCGATGCACCGGTGGGTGGCCCTGACTATCAGGCGTGCCAGCTGGGTCGACCAGCTCCACCCCCAGCATCAGCCCACGCCCGCGGATATCCCCCAGGTGCGGGAAGTCGCGCTGCAGGAGGCGCAGGTGTTCACCGAGGCGCTCGCCCATGGCCGCCGCATGGCCTGCCAGGTCGTGATCCTTGAGGTAGCGCATCACCGCCGAGCCCGCCGCCATCGCCATCTGGTTGCCACGGAAGGTCCCGGCATGGGCGCCCGGCAGCCAGGTGTCGAGCCAGTCGCGGTACACCACCACCGCCAGCGGCAGGCTGCCGCCAATGGCTTTGGACATGACCACCACATCCGGGATGATGCCGGCATGTTCGAAGGCAAACATTTTGCCGGTACGCCCAAAACCACTCTGGATTTCATCGACGATCAACGCCACCCCCGCTTGCGCGGTGATACGGCGCAGGCCACGCAGCCAGTCGAGGTCCGCCGGGATCACACCGCCCTCACCCTGGACCACTTCGACAATCACCGCCGCTGGCAGCAACACGCCGGCTTCCGGATCGTTGAGCAGGTTTTCCAGATAATGCAGGTTGACCCGCACACCCTCGGCGCCACCCAGCCCGAACGGGCAACGGTAGTCGTACGGGAATGGCAGGAATTGCACGCCATTGCCGAGCAAGGCGCCCAAGGGTTTCTTCGGCCCCAGGCTGCCCATCAAACTCAGCGCGCCCTGGCTCATGCCGTGATAGCCGCCCTGGAACGACAGCACAGTGCTGCGCCCGGTGGCGGTGCGCACCAGCTTCAACGCGGCTTCCACCGCATCGGTGCCGGTGGGGCCGCAGAACTGGATTTTCGCTTCCCGCGCCAGCTCCGAAGGCAGCAAACCGAACAGGTCCTGCACGAATTGATCCTTGACCGGCGTAGTCAGGTCCAGGGTGTGCAGGGGCAGTTCGTCGCTCAACACTTGCTGGATGGCCTGGATCACCACCGGGTGGTTATGCCCCAGCGCCAGGGTGCCGGCACCGGCCAGGCAATCGATGAACCGGCGTCCCTCAACGTCTTCCACATAAATGCCCTTGGCGCGCTTGAGCGCCAGGGGGATGCGCCGTGGGTAACTGCGGGCGTTGGATTCCTGCTGGCGCTGACGGGCCAGCAGCGGGCTTTCGTCAAACTGATAGAGCGTTTCCGCGGCCTGCACCGGGGCGTCTTCGATACGGCTGGTAGCGACTGACATCTCTGGATCCCTCAATACGCTGATGATCGTGACCAAACTGCCGATCCGTTGGCGTCTGGCCCAAGGGCATGCGCACGGATTTCCTGTTGTGGAGACGCTTCAGATGCACGGGGATTTAGGAGGTTGGTCGGATATTTACCGGCTGTGCAGTTCGCCACAGCCACCGCTAACCACGATGCGAAGCGAGCCGCTCTTGATCTGCTTTTGATCTGAAGCGCCCCGTTAAACCACGCTGGCCGAACACAGGCTTGAATTCGTGGGTAACCCGGCAGGACGCCGGGTTAGCCGCCCCGCGCCATGGATGGCGCGTGGCGGCGGCCCACGGATTCAAGCCTGTGTTCGGGCACACCGAGCCCAAGCGAGGTGCCGAGTGGTGGGGCAAGAGCGCTTTGCTTACTTTCGCGCTTTTCGAAAGTGAGCCGCCGTCAGGGCGGAACCCTAAGCGGCCGTTACCGCAGCAATGGATATGTACACAATTCAACTGTGTTGACTGTCAGCCGCCTTCGCGAGCAAGCCCGCTCCCACAGTTTGATTGCGGGGTGTCAGAGAGATAGGCGTCGGCTGGCAGGCCGTCATCGCAGGCAAGCCCCACAGTTAGATCGACGTCGGCTGTCAGGCCGACACGGGGGCAAGCCCTCTCCCACATGGGGCCCCATATTTGAACAGTACTCGGCATCAAATCCCCCGGTACTTTTCGTTCAGTGCATACAAGATCGCGCAAGTCTCTGCATCCAGGAACCCACAATAATCCCGTGGCCGAAAGTGCATCTGAAACGCTCGGGTACGCTGCTCAAAGGCCCGACGATTCTGCGCGGGCTTGTAGCCATACCGCTGAAACGCCCGCTCCACTTCCACCTCCGGCGGCAAGCCAACACAAAAGCGGCGCTGGTACATCGCCCGGGTCGACTCATCAAACCAGGCCCCGATGCCGGCTTCATGCAGCACACGCCAGGGCAACCGAGGCCCTGGGTCGCTCTTGCGCCAGTAGGCCACATCCGAATGCCCGAGCCAGTCCGTAGGGCCGACCTGCGGATAGCGTTCCAGCAGGTCGCGAAGCAATTCAATCAATACATCAACCTGCGCCGGTGCATATTCAGGAAAGGTAAAGACGCCCGCGTCATCGCGCGCCAGGTTGACGATTTCAATGCCCATCGAGCGGCTGTTGAGATCGGCCTTCCCCGCCCAATAGCTCACGCCTGCGTGCCAGGCGCGCTGCCCCTCGTCCACCAGGCGAAACACACGCAGCTCTTCATAACCGGCAGCGCGGTAGCTGGGTTCATCGGGGTCGGGCAGCAGATAGTGGGCGCTGACGCCATCTTGGGTGAGGGTGCGCAGCGAGCAAGCAAAGGGCGAAGCGGTGTAGTGCAAAACCACCTGTTGCACGGTTTCGCCGCGGCGGTCGTTGAAATCCCTGGCAGGGTAACTGGTGTCGATCACCAACATAAGAACGGTCCTTTTCAATTCAGGCCGACTCATTCGGCCCGTTCAAGCGCAAAAAAATTACCGCCATCCTGAAGGCTTGAGCTTCAGGCGGGCGGTAATTATTTGCCACGTGAAAAGTCAGTTCAGCGCCGCAATGGCATACCCAGGTCGACCCGCATACCATCGGGCTGGCTGTCAAAATGCAACGAGCAAGAGCAGCGCTGCACGATCGCTTGGACAATCGCCAGGCCCAGGCCACAGCCTTCGCTGCTGCCATTGCGCCAGAAACGTTGGGTGAGGTATTGCAGGTCTTCGCTGGAGATCTGCTGGCCATGGTCACGCACGCGGAACACCACGTTATCCGGGGTGGAAAACACCTGCAGTTCCACGCGGGTATCGGCCGGGGTATGGCGCAAGGCGTTGTCCAGCAGGTTACGCAAGGCCGCGACGGCCAGGCCCACGGGCATTGCCACTGGAACAGGGGAAAGATCCGGCGCCAGGATCAGATCGATGCGTGAATTGTCACCGGCGTTGGCATCCTGGATCGCCAACCTGGCGACTTCCTCGGCACTCGATTGCAGGCCATCATCAAACGACAGGCTGCCCTCCACTCGCGCCAGCAACAGCAGTTGCTCCAGGGTGCGATGCAAGCGGTCGGCGCCCTCCTCGGCGTGCGCCAGGGACTGGTCGCGGGCCGCCCCCTCGGTCATGCGTGCGACTTGCAGGTGGGTCTTGATCGCGGTCAACGGGCTGCGCAGTTCATGGGCGGCGTCACCGGTCAGGCGACGTTCGCGCTCGATGGTCTTGGCGATGCGTTGCAGCAATTGGTTCTGGGTGTCGAGCAACGGTTTGAGTTCGCTGGGCAGCGGATGAATCTGCAAGGGTTCGAGGGAATCGGCACTGCGCCGCATCAGCGCGTCACGCATCCGGTTGAGCGGCACCAGGCTCTGGCCGATGCCCAGCCACAGCAGGCACAGGCAGCCCAGCAACGCCACGCCGACCGGCACCGACGCCGCCAGCAGGATCGACAGGTTCAGGGCCTCGCGCTCCACCTGGCGGTCGGCGGTGGTGATCAGCAAGTCGCCACGGGACAGGGTAAAACTGCGCCAGCCCACGCCGTCGATGATCTGGTCGCGAAAGCCGCTGCGGCGCGACTCCAGCCCTTCCTCAGGCGTGGTATGGCTGCGCGCCAGGATCTCGCCGCGCAACGAACTGACCTGGCAGGCCATGCCGCCCGGCACATTCAGTTGTTCGGTGCGCAAATGCGCGCCACCGCTGACACTGGCCAGGCCCGGCATCTGCTCGGTGAGCCCGGCCACCATGCGCGCCGAAGCCACCAGGCGCTGGTCGAGGGAAAACATCATCTGGTTGCGCAAATCGTTGAGCATCCAGGCAGCCGCCAGCACCCAGATCAGTACAAAAGCGGCGCCCAGCTTGAACGTCAGGCGCAGACGCAAGCTCATCACGGGGTGTTTTCTCCCCCATCAGCCGTGCCCAGGCGATAGCCCAGCCCCCTGACGGTTTCGACAATGCCGTTGCCCAACTTGCGCCGCAGGTGGTGGATATGCACGTTGAGGGCGTTGCTTTCCAGTTCGTCGCTGAAGCCGTAGACGCTGTCTTTGAGCTGTTCGCTGGACAGTACGCGGCCCTTGTTGTGCAACAGCGCCTGCAACAACGCCTGTTCACGCCGGGACAAATCTACCGGCTGGCCGCCGAGGAAGGTCTCGCGGCTGCTGGGGTCATAGGCCAGGCGGCCATGTTCGATCAGGTTGACGCTGCGCCCCGCCACCCGGCGCAGCAGGGTTTGCAGGCGCGCGGCGAGTTCGCGCAGGTCGAAGGGCTTGAGCAGGTAGTCGTCGGCGCCGGCTTGCAGGCCGTCGACGCGGTTGGTCACCGAGTCCCGCGCGGTGAGGATCAGCACCGGAATCTCCAGCCCCTGGCTGCGCTGTTGTTGCAGCAGCTTGAGGCCGTCCTCGTCGGGCAAGCCAAGGTCGAGCACCATGATGTCGAAGGCGGCGGCCTTGAGCATCGCCCGCGCAGCCGAGGCCGTGGCCACGCGTTCCACGGTAAAGCCCTGGGCGGTCAGGCCGGCCACGATGCCACTGGCGATCAGTTCGTCGTCTTCACAGACCAGTACGTGCATGGTTAACCCTTCATGAATGATGGCGCGATTAGAAAAGCCACGGATTAAGCGCGCATTATGCCGTTAAAGTTGGCAACACCGGATAATCCCTACACTCTAGAATAGCGGCGGTTAATCATCGGTTAATCAACGCCACACATTGTGTGCCTCACTTGCATCGAACTAAGGCTTGACCATGCGGCATCTGTTTACCTTTCTGCTGGTGTTGTTCGCGGGATTCGCCCAGGCAGCGCCGGGCAGCCCCTTCGAAACCAAACCCGATTTCCTACCGGTGGGCAAAGCCTTCGCCTTTACCTCCGAACGTCTTGAAAGCGGCGAAACCCAGCTGTTCTGGCAGATTGCCGACGGTTATTACCTGTACCAGCAGCGCATGAAGTTCGACGGCCTGGCCGAAAAACCCGTGCTGCCCGAGGGTGAAGCCCATAGCGACGAGTTCTTTGGCGAGCAGCAAGTGTATCGCCAGGGCCTGGAAGTGAAGATCCCCGCCGGCACCACCGGCCAGGTCAAGCTCGGCTGGCAGGGCTGCGCCGATGCGGGCCTGTGCTATCCGCCGCAGTCGATCACCGTGGACCTGGGCGGCAACCCGGCCGTCGCCGCCACCGCGCAGGCCCAGGATCAAAGCCTGGCCAGCGGCCTGCAGCAGCGCAGCCTGGGGTGGAGCCTGCTGGTCTTCTTCGGCCTGGGCCTGCTCTTGGCGTTTGCGCCCTGCTCGTTGCCGATGCTGCCGATCCTCGCCGGCCTGGTGGTGGGCAGTGGCGCCAGCCCGCGCCGTGGCTTTGCCCTGGCCGGCAGCTACGTGGTGTGCATGGCGCTGGTGTATGCCGCCCTGGGGGTGATGGCCGCGTTGCTCGGCGCCAACCTCGCCGCGCTTTTGCAAACGCCGTGGATCCTCGGCAGCTTTGCGGCGTTGTTCGTGCTGCTCGCCCTGCCGATGTTCGGCTTCTTTGAACTGCAACTGCCCGCCTTCCTGCGCGACCGCCTCGATAACGTCAGCCGCCAGCAAAGCGGTGGCAGCCTGGTGGGTGCCGGTGTGCTCGGCGCGTTGTCCGGCCTACTGGTGGGCCCATGCATGACCGCGCCCCTGGCTGGCGCCCTGCTGTACATCGCCCAGAGCGGCAACGCGCTGCACGGTGGCCTGATCCTGTTTGCCATGGGCATCGGTATCGGCATTCCCTTGTTGCTGCTGGTCACCGTGGGCAATCGCTTCCTGCCCAAGCCGGGCACCTGGATGAACGTGCTCAAGGGCGTCTTCGGTTTCCTGTTCCTGGGCACCGCGGTGCTGATGATTCGCCCAGTGGTCGGCGACAGCCTGTGGATCGGCCTGTGGGGCGCCTTGGCGCTGGTGATGGCGTACTGTGGCTGGGCACTGGCCCGTGAGTCCGGCCTGGCGGCCAAGGTATTCGGCGCCGGTTCCCTGGTGCTGGGCCTGTGGGGCGCGGTGCTGGTGGTGGGTGCGGCCGGTGGCAGCGATGAGCTGTGGCAGCCGTTGAAGGTCTACAGCGGCTCGCGGCTCGCCGCTGCACCCAGCGCTCACGATGCCTTCACCACCGTAAGCGACCCGGCGGTATTGCAAAGCCAGCTCGACAGCGCCAAAGCCCAGGGCCAGTGGGTGCTGTTGGACTATTACGCCGACTGGTGCGTGTCGTGCAAGATCATGGAGAAACAGGTGTTCGGCAAACCCGAGGTGATGGACGCGCTCAAAGACGTGCGCCTGTTACGCCTGGACGTCACCGCTGACAACGCCGCCAGCCGCGAGCTGCTGGGCCGCTACAAAGTGCCAGGGCCACCGAGCTTCGTGTGGATCGGCCCGGACGGTGAAGAACGCCGCGCCCAACGCATCACCGGCGAAGTAGACGCCGCCGCGTTCCTACAACGCTGGACCCAGACGCGGGACGCTCTCTGATGCTGACCCTCACCATCGGCACCTTCGCCATCGCCCTGAATCACCTGCTGCTGATCAGCGCGCTGATTCTCGCCACCCTGGTGGGCTGGCGCGTGGCCAAGCGCGGCGGCGAGAACCCGGAGTCGGTGCTGTTCAGCCTGTTCCTGCTGGGCCTGCTCGCCGCCCGCGTCAGCTTTGTGCTGATGTACTGGAGTTATTACAGCAACGACTGGGTGGAGATGGTCGACCTGCGTGACGGCGGCTTTCTCGCCTGGCCCGGGATCATCGCGCTGATCCTTGGCGCGCTGGCGTACGGCTGGCGTCGCCCAGCCCTGCGCAAGCCCCTCAGCGCCGGGGTGATCACCGGCCTGTTGTTCTGGGGCATGACCAGCCTGTCCCTGAGCCTGTATGAAAAAGGCACGCGCCTGCCGGACATCACCCTGCGCAATGCCAATGGCGACGTGGTGCAACTGGCGGATTATCAGGGCGGCCCGTTGGTGATCAACCTGTGGGCCACCTGGTGCCCGCCGTGCCGACGCGAAATGCCGGTGCTGGAAAACGCCCAGCGCATGCGCCCCGACGTGACCTTCCTGTTCGTCAACCAGGCCGAAAGCATGCAAAGCGTCAGCACCTACCTGGCCACCCAGGGCCTGAACCTCGACAACGTGCTGTTCGACGCCAGCGGCCGCCTTGGCCAGGCCGTGGGTTCCATGGCCCTGCCGACTACGCTGTTCTACCAAGCCGATGGGCGCCTGATCAACAGCCACCTGGGCGAACTCTCCGAAGCCAGCCTGGCCCGCGCCATGGAACCCTTCGACAACGCCACGATAAGGAAACCGACATGCCTCGCCTCCGCCACCTGCTGACCCTGCTGCCTTTGACCCTAGCCGCTGCGCTGGCCCAGGCCGAAGACCTGCCGGCCCCGATCAAACAGATCGAAGCCAAGGGCGCCAAGATCATCGGCAAATTCGATGCGCCCAGCGGCCTCACCGGCTACGCCGCCCAGTACCAGAACCGTGGCATGGCCCTGTACTTGACCGCCGACGGCAAAAACGTCATCGCCGGCAACCTGTACGACGCCCAGGGCAATGACCTGAGCACCGCGCCCCTGGAAAAACTGGTGTATGCGCCGATGGCCAAGGAAGTCTGGGCCAAGATGGAAAACAGCAGCTGGATCCAGGACGGCGACAAAAACGCCCCGCGCACCGTCTACCTGTTCAGCGACCCCAACTGCCCGTACTGCAACATGTTCTGGGAACAGGCCCGCCCGTGGGTCAAGGCCGGCAAGGTGCAGTTGCGCCACATCATGGTCGGCATCATTCGCGAAGACAGCCCAGGCAAATCCGCCGCCCTGCTCGCCGCCAAAGACCCGCAAAAAGCCCTGCAAGAGCACGAAGCGGCCGGCAAGGGCAGCAAGCTCAAGGCCTTGGAAAAGATCCCGGCCGAGGTCGAGGCCAAGCTTGATGCGAATATGAAGCTGATGGATGAACTGGAGTTGTCGGCGACGCCGGCGATTTTCTATCTGGATGACAAGGGGGGGTTGCAGCAGCAGCAAGGGGCGCCGTCGCCGGATAAGTTGGTGAAGATTCTTGGGCCTAAGTAAAGTTATAAAAGTACAACCGTTATAAAACGCCCTCGCCTCATGCGAGGGCGTTTACATCGCTCTGGCTCATTTACAACCAAAATGTAAAGTTATCTACATAGATCCAATCGCTAGCGATGAGATCTATCCTTGCTATCTCCCTACCGCCTCCCGAGAATTCCACCCATTGATTAAGCCCTCCAGATGCATAGTGCCGAGTAGTGCGTCCTAGCCAACCACCAGTGCTATCAAAAAAGTCCGCATGAAAGGTCTGATTAAGCGCGGCAATACCGAACTGAACTTTTTTGCATGTAAACTTTAAATCCAAACGTAAAACCTGTGGTCGCGGCAGACCGTTAACGAGATAGGACATCAAGATGGCTGGACCGGAACTGAACGGTGACGCTTCATAACTATGAATACCCGCCTGCTCAGGACCCGAAACGAAGGTTATATCCATGGTAGGGACACTAAAACGCTGCCCCGCCGAGATAAAACGGTCTGACTGACCCGTAAAGTTCTCATAGCGAATTTTGGGGGGAACAATAACTGTCAATTCCAAAGATGGAAACCGCACTGCGTCCGTTGCACTTGAACTGCCGTCAGTCGTGACCTCGCAAAAAACAGTCAACGGGCTGTGATCTTTCAATTTTTCCAATTCAGATCGCAGCAGTACTGCCGACAACCCGTTATCGACTTCCTCTGAAATTACGCGTGGGTCTATACGCACGTTGATCGTATGAGAAGCACCGTTTTCGAGAGTCCCAACAACACGCAGAAAAGCATTTTGGCCTTCAAAAGCAAACCACCACGCTTTGTCGAAGTTTGCGTCATACACGGTGATATGCGCATCACCGGTAAAAGTCTGAAGATCTAAAATCCCGCCTTGAGTAGCAGGTGGCGTAGCCTCTGGCACAACGGGTGTCGGCAACCGGGTCGGCACACTGATCTTCAACGCAAGCGTCTTCGACGGCGCCAGCTTACAAGTACTGGTCACTATGTAATTGATCAGGATTGTTTTACCCGCACCCTGGATCACCGCTTTACGCGGGACCGCGAAATCGACATAGCCAGGATCGCTGTTGCCCGGTTTTGATTCCAACGGCAGGCTCGTACCGTCAGGCTTGACCCACTTGAGGTCGATCATTTGTTTGGGGCCGATCCGTTCATATTGAACCCGGACAATCACACCGTCACGGCCATTCCAGATAGTCAGTTGGTCCTCCACCGCTTGGCGCACCTTGGGAGGGGGTAGTGTCAAAGCCTCCTGCTCTATGATGAAGGTCCGAACAGGGAACTCAATAGCAGTCCCCAGTACACACTGGCCATCGAAGTTCGCCGCAAAATGCAGTTCAAATTCGCTGCAATCCGCCAACTTTTGCAGTTTGGTCCTGTCTATCGGCGTATCGACCCCATCGTGTAACCAGGGAGCGTCAAGCGGCTCACCCTCCAACACATAAAAATGATAGTCGCTGCCATCCTCAAGCGTACCGGTTACCCACATCCAGCAGCAGTCCGGCTCAAGGGCATAGCTCCAAATGGGCACCAAGCCTGTTGCATCGCCACGAAAGGTATTGAGGTCCAGCCTATTGCCCGTGGACTGTTCAATATCCGACTTCGGCAACCCCGTGATACCCAGCACTTTCATCTTACGCTCGGGTGAAGACCACTGGCTGCCATCGCAGCGCGTGACGCCGTACGTCAAGGTAATGGTTTGGTCAAAGTTGGCGCGAATCGCTGAAGGCGCTACCGCAAACACCAGGCTGGTTTCACCCTCAATCACCTGGCGACACTCCAGTACCGGCGTTCCTGGCCCCGGCATCCCGGAAAGTTTCGGGCACACCGTGTCGCCGCTGCACATGCCCTCATACGCCACAACAATATGCGCGCCGTTAACCGTGTTTATGGGGTTGACCACCCAGCCGTCGAACTCGGTGTGTACCGCTTCTTTGAGCTCAGGTGACGAGAGTTCCAGGTGAGGCTCGGTGAGCAACGTCAACACTAGCGAGGGGAACGTTCTATAGGGGTTAGCCAGACTGAAACGCACGGACGCTGAAACAAACAGTTCGCTGTCATGTTTAAGCTGTTGAAGCAACTCTCGAGGGATAGCCCGGCGCCACCCAACGCGTACGTCTTCTTCTGTAACCAGTTCATCCTTGAACGGATAAAGCCTGGCCTTGGAGCCATCGGGATAGACGCCGCCTATATAGCAGTTGATCGTTTGGATTGTGCCGATAAATGCCCAGGGTGGAATGTAAATAATCGGATCTTTACCGCACAATAGAGAAAGATCCAGCTTGCCATCGATCGCTTCGAGAATCTGTTCCTGAGGCAGGTTGGAAGGCAGGCTGATCCATACTTGACCTTGCAAAGACATTTGATCCTCACCGTTTCGAGTAACGGTGTAGGTGAACAACACGTAATTGTCCAACCATAGTGCTATGTATTCGGGAGGGATATAAATGTTGATACACCCTGCGTCGTTGCCATTTTGGGGTGGTATCGGCGGATAGGGGCTGCCCGCCAGTGGCCAATTCAGAGTGATACGGTCAGTTGCCTGCATGTCGTCGTAGCAGACGCTGACATTGCCTCCGTCTAGCAGCGTGAGTGAATCGACACGGCCATTTTCGTCAGCCTCAACCAGCGTTGGCTTGGGCAGATCAAGGGCATCCGGCAATAAATTGGGCATGGGGAGAATTCCTTTCAGTGGACAGGTAGCGCCGAGAAGCAGGTGTTAGTCCTAATCGGCACTGTTTCATCACATCGAAAAAACACTGCTTTTCCTACTGTCAGAATTCACAGTTCTCTTCCAAAAAAAGCACTATCCGACCATTGGACAATGCCCACTACACCTTAAAACGCTCTCAGAAAGACACCTGCGCACAACGGATGTCGCGGCCAGGCTAGAGGCCAATATGAAATCGATGGAGTGGTCGGCGATTTTCTATCTGGATGACAAGAGGGGGGGAAATGCTCCTGGGTTACCGGGAGCATTTTAAAAAAGCACTTAGGCCGACAAGCCGGCCCACTTAGTCAGTAGTAGAACTGGAAGCTATCCAAGTACGAGTGCTGCTGACTAACAACGCTGATCTTGTTGATTAACTTTCCATCCGGGGCGCTGAAGTCTACCCAGCTATTGATTGACAATCCCGAACGCGTCCCAAGGAGTTCGCCGTTGCGGCCATAGAAGTAGCACACCCCATAATAGGCATTGCGCGTAAAAGCAAACCTGACACGCAGATACTCACGTTTCAGAAACAGGTCAACTGATTGAGAGGGCGTCGGCCCCTCAGTACCAGTGGAACAACTCAATGCGATGGCATTGCCTGAGGTCATTCCAGGAACAGCTGGTGAAGCCGCATGGATACCGACGATACCGGACCTGGCTGTAATGGTCATTGTCGGCGTCTGTGCTGGAGAGCCCGCCGGAAAGTAACCCGGCAGCGTAGTCGTAAAGTCCTCGGTGACTAACGTTATCACGCGCACGATCAGTGTCCGCGATGGACACACCACATTCTCATTCAAGCTAGCGTCCGTTGCCACGCTGAATGTCAGGGTCAAATTGGTGTTGTCTTTTAACTTATCCAAGTCCGTTCGCAGGACTGGATATGTCACCCCTTCTGTCACCTCCTGAGGTGTAATGGTCCTGTCAGCATATATATCGAACGTATAAGGGGTGTCGTTTTTATCAGTTCCCGTTGCCCGCAGCCGGCACTTCTGCCCTGCCCGCAAAAACCACATAGGGTCTTCGTGGGAGTTGGCATTCCCGGCAAATATTCTAGTGTCCAAGATGGCATTCTGGGTATTTGGCGGCGTCGCCTCCAGTACGTTCGGCGTTTCCAGCCGCGTAGGCAGACTGATATTCAGATTCAGAGGCAGTGAAGTCTGGAGCTTGCACGCAGTGGCCACGGTGTAAGTGATAGGTATGGTTTTTCCCATGCCCTCAATGACCGCTTCCGGCGGCAGAGCGAAGATGACAGGCCCTACCGTACTGCCGGGTTTGGAAATCAGGGGCCAGCAGGTATCGTCTTGCTTGCGCCAGCAAACACTGATGCTGTGTTTGGGGTTGTTGCCAACGTAATTCACTTCCACATGCACACCACCACGACCATTCCAAGCGGTCAAATCGGAGCCCACTGCTTCGGTCACTGAAGGCTCAGGCAGGACAAGCGGCTCCTGCTCGATGTTGAAAACTTGCGAAGGGAACACCTGCGCGTTCGCAAGCGTAGAGGCATCGCAAAAAGCCACCGCAAAGTGCAACGTAAATGTGCTGCAATCGGCCAGTTTTTGCAGATCACTCCTGCGGATAGGTGCATCGACCCCATGCGCCTTCCAATCATCAATAACTGCGACACCCGCTAAAATATCGAACCTATAGGCGCTACCGTCTTCATGCTCACCAGTAGCCCACATCCAACACTGGTTTGAGCACTCGGCATAGGCCCATACGGGCACCTTGGCCATCGCATTCTCGCTGAATGTGCGGAGGTCCAGCGTCCCTCTGGTTGCCTCTTCAATATCCGGGTGGGGAAATTGGGGCGCTGAAACACTGACCACCTGTCCAGGGGATTGCTGTTCATTATCGTTGAACGCAAGGGTGTAGGTCAGCGTCATTGATTTGTCGAAGAAACACGCGACGATACAGGGCGACAGAGTGACAGCCGGAAGATCGCCGTCATGCTCAATGGTCACGCAATCAAGCAGTTTTCGTCCATAACCCGGCCCGTTTACATAGAAACAGACACGGTCGCCTGCATAGGTATCCAGGTTCAAAGCCTCTACATGCCCGCCCTCCCTGGTAAGTTCAGGGTTGAGCCACCATTCACCGTTATATTCCACAGACTCCTTCAGACGCGGAGGTGGCAGGTCTAACTCAGGCGCCACTATCAAAGCAGCCGTGCGGCGACGCTGAACTTCGAGTGCATTTCTAGGCAGGCGAGTTTCGAGATGCGGGTCGACGTCGGCATAAGGTTTGGCCGGCAAGCCGCTGGTAATCCAGGCAGATTGGAGCGTGATGGATCTCCATGGTTTACGCCGTGCCAGCCAGCCCCGCGCTATTTCAGGCCGCAGTGGAGTACCGCTGGCGACGTCCTCTTCAGTCAGCAGATGATCGTAAATAACGGTGTAGAACGTGTGCGGCGGAGCGTCTTGCTTGGTGACTGCCGTGCAGTAAACCTTATCACCTGCCTTCGCAAGAGGATGGAGCGGCACGAGGACCGTTTCGTTCCCGGGGTGGTCATTCATGTCATAGGTAGGCGTGTTGTGAAGGAGCTTTTCGTGCAGCTGTCGGGGGGCAAGTTCTTCACTTTCACTTTCCGGGTAGAACGATATGCGCACCTCCTTGACCAGCGAAGCCGCTACCTGCCCTTGCGAGCGTCCTGTATAGGAAATAAGAGCCGTGAACCCCATGAGCGTCGTCAAGTAGTCCAATGGAATATCGATATCTCTGGCTCCTGACTCACCGCTTGAATCCACCAAATCCTCAAGTAGTAGTTCAGGTGCCTCCTTTGCACCGAACTTGACGGTAATGTCTGAACTGTCCATGCGTGGATCAACAGTCAGATATGAGCCTTTCATTGCAGAGGGAACGACGCTTGAGTGGACCTCGCTGGAAATCAACGGCGCATTGACTTCAAGTGCATTTGGCGTAGCCGTTCTCGGTTTAGGCCTCTGTGGCTTTGGCGCGTTTTCAACACTCGGTGAGGTATTAGAAGCGGGAACGGGAGGTTGCTTGGCCATTTTCAGAACTCCGTGTTCAAGAGAGGTAGGTATCCTCGACCAGCCCAACCCGGCCAAGGAGCGCCCCTAAGTGAGTCCTATTTTTCTTCTCCCGCCTACTGTCAGAATTGACAGTTCTGACGAAGAAAACGGCGCTACCCGACCAGCGGGTAGCGCCCATTCAGGCCTTAAAGCCCCTCCAACTCCGCCATCAAATCACTCAACCGATCCACCTTCTCGGCACTGATCTCATTGCCCGCCAACCCCTCGATATACCCGGCCAACTCCGCCACCGTGCTGCACTCGAACATCGCCCGCAGCGGCACATCGCGCTGCAACGTCTTCTGCACCCGCGAAGCAATCTGCGTAGCCAGCAGCGAGTGCCCGCCCAGTTCGAAGAAGTTGTCCTGCACCCCGACCCGCTCCACCTTCAGCACCTCGGCCCAGATAGCCGCCAAGGTGATTTCCAGTTCAGTGCGTGGCGCCACATAGTCCTGGCTGTGTAACTGGCCAATCTCCAGGGCCGGCAGGGCCTTGCGGTCGAGTTTGCCGTTGGCATTCAGGGGCAGGCGGTCTAGCCAGAGCCAATGCAGCGGCACCATGTATTCGGGCAGTTCGGCACGCAGGCGTTGCTTGATGCGCTCCAGGTGTTCGCTCGGGTCCAGCGTGGCGTCGGTAGCCACCAGGTAGCCGACCAGATGCTTGCCGTTAACCCCCTCTTGCACACCCACCGCCGCGTCACGCACATGGGGTTGTTCATGCAGGCGCGCTTCGATTTCACCCAGTTCGATGCGGTAGCCGCGAATCTTCACCTGGTGGTCGATACGCCCGACATACTCCAGCACGCCATCGCTGCGGCGCCGTGCCAGGTCGCCGGTACGGTAGAGCCGCTCGCCAGGCGCGCCAAAGGGGTTGGGTACAAACACCTGGGCAGTGCGCAGCGGATCGCTGACGTAGCCGCGACCGACACCGGTGCCGGCGACGCACAACTCGCCCACCGCCCCTTGGGGCACCAACTCCAAGGCGCCATCGAGCAGGTACAAACGGTTGTTGTCGGTCGGCGTGCCAATCGGCAGGTAAGTACCACGGGTGGAGGCCAGATCGACGCGGAAGAACGCCACATCATCGGAGCATTCCGCCGGGCCGTAGGCGTTCACCAGGCCGATCTGCGGATAACGCAGCAGCCACTGATGGGCCAACTCCGGCGGCATGGCCTCCCCGGTCGGCAACATCCAGCGCAGGCCGTCGAGGCTGATACGCTCCTGGGCCAGCATGCCCTGGATCAGCGATGGCACACTCTCCAGCACGGTGATGCCCTGTGTTTGAACGTGGGCCAAAAGCCCTTGCGGATCATGGGCAATGGCAGGCGGCACGATGTCCACCCGCGCACCAAACAGCGGCGCGGCGAGGAACTGCCAGACGGAAATATCGAAGCTTTGCGATGCGGTCTGGGCGATCACATCGGCATCGCTCAGGTTCAGGTACGGCACCTTGCTCAACTGGTTGTTGAGCATGCCGCGCTGTTCGACCATCACGCCCTTGGGCAAGCCGGTGGAGCCTGAGGTGTAGATCACGTAGGCAAGGTTGTCCGGGGCACTGTAGACGCCTGGGTTTTCGCCACGGGCGGGGATTTCCTCCCACACCAGCAACTGGCAGTCGAAGCCTTCAAGCAGTTCGATCGTCTGTTCCCGGCATGCTTCGGTGCACACCAGCAACGGCGTGCGGCTCATGCCGATGATACGACTCAGGCGCGGCCCAGGCAGCCCAGGATCCAGCGGCAGATAACCGGCACCGGCCTTGAAGCTGCCGATGATCATGCCGAGCAAGTCCAACCCACGTTCAGCCAGCAACGCCACCGGTTGGTCCAGGCCCACACCGGCCGCAATCAACGCGTGGCCGAGGCCGTTACTGCGGCGGTTCAGCTCGTCGTAGTTCCATTGCTGGTCGAGGCAACTGGCGGCGATGCGCTGCGGATGCTGCGCGACCTGCTCCTCGAACAACTCGATGTAGCTGCGTTCCAGCGGGTAGGCATGTGCGCTCTGGTTACAGCCTTCCACAAGGAATTCACGCTCGTGCTCGCCAATCAATGGCAGCTCGGCCATGTCGCCATGGAAGCCCTGCACCAGCGCCAGCAACAGGCGCTTGAACTCAGCGAGCATGCCTTGCACGGTGCTTTCGTCGAAATAACGCTGGTCGTAGGACAGGTGCAAACCGAGGTCATCGCCCGGATAACACACCGCCGTCAGCGGGAAGTTGGTGTGGGTGCGGCCAGAATCCGAGGTAGCGTTCAGGCTTTGCGCTCGGTCCAGCACCGAGACTTCCACCGGCGCGTTCTCAAACACAAGCAGGCTGTCGAACAGCGGCTGGCCCTTGGGCAATTCGCTGTGTTCCTGGATCGTCACCAAGGGCAGGTATTCGTACTCGCGCAGTTGCATATTGCTGTCGAGCAAGGCGCTCAACCACTGGCGCACGCTGCACGTCTGGCCGTCCTCGGGCAGTTTTACCCGCAACGCGATGCTGTTGATAAACAGGCCGACGGTGCGTTGCATCTCGGGCATGTCCACCGGGCGCCCGGCCACGGTGACGCCGAACAGCACGTCGCGATCGCCACTCAAACGCCGCAGCACCAGGGCCCACGCCGCTTGCGCGAAGGTGTTGACGGTGAGCTGATGCGCCTGGGCCAGTTCGCGCAGTTGCGCACCGTCGCGGGCATCCAGGCGGGTGTAGCAGTCGCCCACCACCATGCCGCCGCTGCCACCGGCGTGTTCGCGCAGGAACGGGCGGTCGCTCGGGATCGGCGTGGCGCGCTCGAAGCCTTGCAAGTTTTGCTGCCACCACTGGCGCGCTTCGTTGAGGTCCTGGCGTTGCAGCCAGGCGATGTAGTCGCGGTAGCGCGGCGGCGTCGCCAGTTGCGCGTCGCGGCCTTCGCCCAGGGCTGTGTAGATATCGAAGAAATCATTCATCAGCAGCGAACGGCACCAGGCATCGATCAGGATGTGGTGGTTGCTCATCATGAACCAGTAGCGCGCCTCGCCCACGCGAATCAGGCGCAAGTGGAAAGGCGCCTGGTTGAGCAAGTCAAAACCGGCTTCGCGTTCGGCCTTGAGCAAGGCTTGCAGGCGCGGCTCCTGCTCATCCTGTGGGTCGGCGCTCCAGTCCAGGTAGTCAATCGGCGTGCTGCCGGGCTTGTGGATCACTTGCAGCATGTCTTCGCCGACGTTCCAGCAGAACGAGGCACGCAAGGCTTCGTGGCGGGCGATCACCGCTTGCCAGGCCTGGGCAAAACGCTCCGGGTCCAGGGCGCTGTTGATGCGGTAGCGGTCCTGCATGTAATACAGGCCGGTGCCGGGCTCCAGCAGGGTATGCAGCAGCAGGCCCTCCTGCATCGGGGTCAGCGGGTAGACGTCTTCGATGGCGCTGGCCGGAACCGGCAAGGCGTCCAGTTGCACCTGGGTCAGGTGCGCCAGGGGGAAGTCGGACGGTGTGAGTCCACCGGCATCGTCCTGTAGGCAATGGGCGATCAGGCTGTGCAATTCGCCCAGGTAAGCCTCGGCCAGATCGCGAATCACCTGTTGATCATGACGCTCGCGGCTGAAGGTCCAGCGCAGCACCAGCTCGCCGCCGTAGACCTGGCTGTCGATGCTCAGTTCATTGGGCAACGGCGCATCCGGGTCATGGGCCAAGCCGGCGGATTCCTCCAGTGGATGGAACAGCGCCTCAGTGCCAAAGCTCTGGTCGAACTGGCCCAGGTAGTTGAAGGTGATCTGCGCGCTCGGCAACGCGGCCATGCTCTGCTTGCACAGGTCATCGGCCAGGTAACGCAGCACGCCATAGCCCAAGCCTTTATGGGGCACACCGCGCAGTTGTTCCTTGATCGCCTTGATCGAGTCGCCCTGCTCGGCCTGGGGCGTCAGACGCAGCGGATAGGCACTGGTGAACCAGCCCACGCTGCGGGTCAGGTCGATGTCATCGAACAAGGTTTCGCGGCCATGGCCTTCCAGTTGAATCAGCGCCGAGGCGTGCCCGCTCCAGCGGCATAGCACGCGGGCCAGGGCGGTCAGCAACAGGTCGTTGACCTGGGTGCGATAGGCACTCGGCGCCTGTTGCAGCAACTGCCGGGTGCGCTCGGCATCCAGGCGCACGCTGACCGTCTCGGCATCACAGTTTCGCACTGTTCCTTGTGGGCGCTGCACCGGCAAGGCCACGGCCGGGCCAGCCAATTGCGCTTGCCACAGGCTCAGCTCTTCGCGCAAGGATTCACTGTGGGCATAGGCGTGCAAGCGCGCGGCCCAATCGCGCAGCGCGCTGGTTTTGGCCGGCAGGCTGACGGACTGGCCTTCACTCAGTTGGCGATAAACGTTTTGCAGGTCTTCCAGCAAGACGCGCCACGACACGCCGTCCACCACCAGGTGATGGATGGCGATCAGCAAGCGTTGCTGGCCTTGCGGCCCATCCACCAGCAAGGCGCGCAGCAGCGGCCCCTGTGCCAGCTCGAGGCTGCGCTGGGTGTCGGTGAACAACGCCGTGCATGCCTGCATGTCGCGCACCTGCGCCTGCAGCAGCACGCCGCCTTCCGGCACGCCCAGGTGTTCGGCATGCCATTGCGCATCGCGCGGGGTAAAGCTCAAGCGCAGCGCGTCGTGGTGTTCCAGCACCGCCAGCAGCGCTTGCTCCAGGCGGTGGGCATCGAGCAGTTGCAGCGGCTTGAGCACCAAGGCCTGGTTCCAGTGCTGGCGCGCCGGGATATCGGTGTCGAAAAACCAGTGCTGGATCGGCGTGAGGCCCGAGGGGCCGGTCAGCAATCCTTGCTCGGCGATGACGCGCTCCGAGCGGGTCGCCACGGCAGCCAGGCTCTGTACCGTCTGGTGCTGGAACAGGTCACGGGGGCTGAAATGAATCCCGGCCTGGCGCGCACGGCTGACCACCTGGATCGACAGGATCGAGTCGCCGCCCAGTTCAAAGAAGTTATCGTCGAGGCCGACTTGCTCCACGTTCAGCACCGCGCACCAGATGGCGGCCAGGCTGTGTTCCAGCTCACTGCGGGGCGCCACGTAGGCTTGGCGATTGGCCTCTGGGTCCGGCTCCGGCAAGGCGCGGCGGTCGAGCTTGCCGTTGGCGGTCAGCGGCATGCTTTGCAGCACGATCAGATGCGCGGGCACCATGTAGTCCGGCAGCTGCGCCTTGAGGTGCGCCTTCAACGCGTCGCGCAAGGCGACGTGCTCGGCATCGCTGACCAGGTACGCCACCAGCTGTTTGCCGCTCGGCGCATCCAGAGCCAGCACCACCGCTTCACGCACAGCCTCATGTTCGAGCAAACGCGTTTCGATTTCGCCCAGTTCGATGCGGAAACCGCGGATCTTCACCTGATGGTCGATGCGCCCCAGGTACTCCACCAGGCCATCGGCACGCTGGCGCACCAGGTCGCCGGTGCGGTACAGGCGCCCGCCCTTGGCGGCAAACGGGTCTGCGACAAAGCGCTCCGCCGTCATCCCTGGCCGCTGATGATAACCCTGGGCCAGGCCGGCGCCACCGATGTACAGCTCACCGCTGGCGCCCCGGGGCACCAGCGCCAAGTCGGCGTCTAGAATATAGGCCACGCGCTCGCCGACGATGCTGCCAATCGGCACGCTGCCGGCGCCCTCCTCTAACTGCTCGGGCGCCAGGCTGGCCAAGGGCATCACCACGGTTTCGGTGGGGCCGTAGGCGTTGAAGAACAGCTGGGGCGTGAACGCCGCACGGATGCGTTGCAGGTGTTCGCCGGTCAAGGCTTCGCCACCGGTGATGCACATACGCACCGGCAGCGTCTGTTGTTGGGTCGCCAGCCACTGCGCCAGCTGGCTGCCGTAGCTGGGGGTAAAACCGAGCACATTGATGCGATGGGTACGGATCAGCGCGCAGATTTCTTCGGCATCCCACTGGCCCTGGGCGCGCAATACCACCCGCGCCCCGCACAGTAGCGGCACCAGCAAACGCTCGGTGGCAGCGTCAAAGTTGATGGAGTAGAAATGCAGCTCGCAGTCATCCGGGCGCATGTCAAAGCGCTCGATCACCGCTTGGCAGTGCATGGCGATCTCACCATGGGACACCACCACGCCTTTGGGCTTGCCCGTGGAACCCGAGGTGTAGATGAGGTACGCCTGGTGTTGGGCCAGACTCACGAACGGCAGCGCCTCGGCGGGGTAATTGGCCAGCACCGGCGAGTCATCCTCCAGGCACCAGCACGCCACCGTCGCCGGCAACTCACCCAGGGCTTCGAACAGGGCCGCATCACTGAGCAGCAGGCCGATGCCACTGTCTTCGATCATGTAATGCAAGCGGTCCAGCGGGTATTCCGGGTCCAGCGGCACGTAGGCGCCGCCGGCCTTGAGGATCGCCAGCAAACCGATGACCATTTCCAGCGAACGCGGCAGCGCCAGGCCCACGCGCACCTGCGGGCCCACGCCACGCTCGCGCAGCATCCAGGCCAGGCGGTTGGCGCGCTCATCCAGTTGCGCATACGAAAGGGTCACACCGGCAAAGGTCAGCGCCGGGGCATCCGGCCGCTGGCTGGCCTGCTGGCTGAACAGTTGATGGATACACTGGTCGAGGCGATGCTCGCCCTTCTCCACCCCCAGGCTGTCTTGCAAGGCGCGTTGCTCATCGGCGCTCAGCAACGGCAATTCGCTGAGGCGCTGGCCGGGATCGGCGATCAGCGCTTCGAGCAGGTTGCACCAATGCGCGGCCATGCGTGCAATGCGCGGCTCATCGAACAGGTCGGTGCTGTAGGTCAGGCAGCAACCCAGGCGATGGTCGAGGTCGGTGACTTCCAGGTTGAGGTCGAACTTGGTCGCCCGCGCATCGTTGGCCAGGTACTCCACGGTCATGCCGGCGAGTTGGCGGCTTTGCTGGAATTCCCAGCGCTGCACGTTGCACATCACCTGGAACAACGGGTTGTACGCCGCGCTGCGCGGTGGTTGCAGAGCTTCCACCAGGTGGTCGAACGGCAGGTCCTGATGGGACTGACCCTCGATCACGGTGTGACGCACCTGCTCGAACAACTCGCTGACCTGCATCTGCCCAGTGAGCTGGCAACGCAGCACCTGGGTATTGAGGAACGCGCCAATCAAGCCTTCGCTTTCCGGGCGGATTCGGTTGGCCACTGGCGCGCCGATGCGCAGGTCGGTCTGGCCGCTGTAGCGGTAGAGCAACACCGCCAGGGTCGCGGTCATGGTCATGAACAGCGTGAGGCCGTGTTGCGCGTTGAAGGCACGCACGCGGGCGGCCAGTTCATCGCTTAAATCAAAACGGTACAGCTCGCCCCGGTGGCTTTGCACGGGTGGCCGTGGACGGTCGCCGGGCAGTTCCAGCAAAGGGTGTTCGTTGCCCAGTTGGGCGGTCCAGTAGTCCAGCTGGCGCTGGCGCTCACCGGCTTCCATCCACTGGCGTTGCCACACGCTGTAGTCGAGGTACTGCACCGGCAACGCTGGCAGCGGCGAGTCGCGCTCGTCGATAAAGGCTTCATACAGGGCGCTGAGTTCACGGGCAAAGATGTCCATGGCCCAGCCTTCGGTGACAATATGGTGCAGGGTCAGCACCAGGTAATGCTCTTGCTCGCCGGCCTTGACCAGGCAGGCCCGCAACAGTGGCCCGGTTTCCAGGTTGAACGGCGTGTGCGCCTCGACATCGGCCAGTTGCTGCAAACGCTGCTGGCGCTGCGGCTCATTCAGCACGGAGAAATCCTGCCAGCCCATGCGCACAGTGGTTTGCGCCGAGACCTTCTGGCAGGCCACGCCGTCAACACTGGGGAAGGTGGTGCGCAGGGTTTCGTGACGCATGATCAAGGCTTGCAAGGCCGCCTCGAAACGCCCCACATCCAGTACCCCGCGCAGGCGCGCCATGCCACCGACGTTGTAGGCCGGGCTGTCCGGTTCCATCTGCCAGAGGAACCACATGCGCTGCTGGGAATAGGACAAGGGGACCGGCTGGCTGCGGTCGACTCTGGCGATGGTAGTCTGTTGGTTGCGCTGGCCCGCCGCCTGGATCAGCCCGACCTGCTCGGCAAAATCGCCCAGCTCGCTGGCTTCGAACAGGGTGCGCAGCGGCAGTTCGACGTCACAGGCCTGGCGGGTGCGGGAGATGATTTGCGTGGCCAGCAACGAGTGCCCGCCCAGTGCGAAAAAGTCATCGCGCAGGCCGATGCGTGGCAGGCCCAGCACCTTGCGCCAGATCGCGGCGATTTGCAGTTGCAAGGGGGTGTGCGGTTCGACGTGTTCGCGGGTTTGCCATACTGGCTCTGGCAAGGCACGCCGGTCGAGCTTGCCGCTGGGGCTCAGGGGCATGGCGTCCAGGCGCATCAGCAGCGCGGGCACCATGTACTCTGGCAACTCGGCCGCCAGGGCGATTTTGACCGTTTGCTCATCCAGTTCGGCGTGGGCGGTGTAGTAGCCGATCAACTGGGCATCACGCACCAGCACCACGGCTTGGGCGATGCCTGCGAGGGCCAGCAGGCGCGCTTCGATTTCTTCCGGTTCCACCCGGAAACCGCGCAGCTTGACCTGCTGATCGAGGCGCCCGAGGTATTCGAGGACGCCATCGGCGTTCCAGCGCGCACGGTCACCGGTGCGATACAGGCGGGTGCCCGCTGCGCCCAACGGGTCGGCGACAAAACGTTCGGCCGTCAGCCCGGCACGGCCCAGGTAACCCCGCGCCAGGCCGATGCCGCCGATGCACAGTTCGCCCGGCACACCGGCCGGTAGCGGGTTGAGCTGCTCGTCCAGCACGCGACAGATCACATTGCCCAGTGGCCGGCCAATCGGCGAGCGCTCGCCATCCGAGGCGGCGCATTGCCAGTGGGTGACGTTGATCGCGGTCTCGGTCGGGCCATAGCGGTTATGCAATTGCACCGCTGGCAAGCGCGCCAATACGCGGTTACGCAACTCGGCGGGCAAGGCTTCGCCACCGGAGAACAGGCGACGCAGACTGGTGCATTCGGCCACCAGCGGCTCGTCGATAAACAGCTGCAACAGCGGCGGTACGAAGTGCAGCGTGGTCACCCCATGTTCCTGCACCAGCTGCGCGATACGGTGCGGGTCGCGATGTTCGCCCGGCCCGGCCAGTACCAGGCGGCAGCCGGTAATCAATGGCCAGAAGCACTCCCACACCGACACGTCGAAACTGATCGGCGCCTTTTGCATCAGCACATCGGTGTCGTTCAGTTGATAGGTGGCCTGCATCCACTGCAACCGCTCGGCCAGGGCGCCGTGGGTGTTGCCCACGCCTTTGGGTTGGCCGGTGGAACCGGAGGTGTAGATCACGTAGGCGAGGTTATCGCCGTGCAGGTGCAAGCCTGGCGCCTGGGTCGGCCAGCTGTCGAGGTGCAGGCTGTCCATGGCGATCACGCACACGCCTTCGGCGCTGGGCAGTTGGGGCAGCAAGGCGGTCTGGGTGAGCAGCAGTTGTACGCCGCTGTCCTTGAGCATGTAGGCCAGGCGCTCGGCGGGGTAATCCGGGTCCAGCGGCACGTAGGCGCCACCGGCCTTGATGATGGCGAGCAGGCCGATCAGCAGTTGCGGCGAACGCTCGGCGGCGATGGCCACGCACACGTCCGGGCCCACGCCCTTGTCGCGCAGGTAATGGGCCAGGCGGTTGGCCTGGGTGTGCAGTTGGGCGAAGGTCAGGCTGCCGTCCTGCCAGACCAGCGCGGTGGCGTCCGACGTCTGTTGGCTGAGCAGCTCGGGCAGCCAGTGCCGGGCCGGCTCGCAAGAGGCTTCGCTCCAGGATTGCTGTTCGTCGGCCTGCATCAATGGCAGGTCGCCGATGGCGTGTTGTGGTTGCGCGCACACAGCGCGAAGTAGATGGATAAAGTGCTCGGCCAGGCGCTGGATGGTCGCAGGTTCGAACAGCTCATCGGCGTAGTCGAACGACAGGCTCAAGCGCCCATTGCGGTCTTCTTCGCTGTGCAGTTGCAGGTCGAACTTGGCTTCGCGGCTATGCCAGGGCAACTCATCGGCCAGCAGGCCCGGCAAGCGGCGCAAGGCACTGAGGTCACGTTGCTGGTGGTTGAACATGACCTGGAACAGGCCCTGTTCGCGGGCCTGGGGGAAGGCTTCCAGCAATTGCTCGAAGGGCAGGTCCTGATGGGCCTGGGCGGCCAGTGTGGTCTCGCGAGTGGCGGCCAACAGCTGGTTGAACGGCAGGCGCCCGTCCAGCTCGGCGCGCAGTACCAGGGTGTTGATAAAGAAGCCGATCAGGCCCTGGGTTTCCTGGCGCGGACGGTTGGCATTGGGCACGCCGATACGGATATCGCGCTGGCCACTGTAGCGATAGAGCAAGGTCTGGAACGTCGCCAGCAGCAGCATGAACGGCGTCGAGTCATGGGCCTGGGCGGTCTGGCGTATCGCCGCACTGAGGCGCGCATCCAGGCGTACGCTATGGCGCGCGGCGCTGTGCCGATGCTGGGCGGCGCGCGGGTGATCGGTAGCCAGGTTCAGGGCCGGATGCTCGTCACCCAACTGCGCTTTCCAGTACGCCAGCTGTCGTTGGCCCTCGCCTTCGGCCAGCCATTGGCGCTGCCAGCTGCCGTAGTCGGCGTATTGCAAGGCCAACGGCGGCAGCTCCAGGGGTTGGCCTTGGGCGGCAGCGGCGTACAGGCGCGAGAACTCGTCGATCAGGATATTCAGCGACCAACCGTCGGCAATAATGTGGTGCATGGTCACCAGCAATTGGTGCTCTTCATCGTCCAGACGCACCAGGGTCACCCGCAGCAATGGGCCTTTTTCCAGGTCGAACGGGCTGCGCGCCTGGTCTTCGCGAACCTGTTGCGCACGGGCTTCGCGCTCGGCGTGGGGCAGGTCGCTGAGGTCGATGATCGGCAGTTCGAAATCCGCCGAAGCCTCGACACGCTGGAACGCCTGGCCGTCGCGTTCGTAGAAACGCGTGCGCAGGGCTTCGTGGCGCTGGATCAGTTGCTGGAAGCTGTGGCGCAGTGCGTCTTCATCCAGCTCGCCGCGCAGGTGCAACGCGCCGGGAATGGTGTAGGCGCTGCTGTTGGGGTCCAGTTGCCAGGTGATCCACAGTCTGTTCTGTGCCAGGGATTGGGGCAGGTCTTCTTGACGCGACAGCGCGTGGATTGCGCCTTGGGCCACGCCGCCGTCCTGTTGCAGTTGCGCCACGGCCGCAGCAAAGGCGGCGAGTGTCGGTGCCTCGAACAGCAGGCGCAGGTTCAGCTCCAGGCCGAGGGTTTCGCGCAGGCGGGCGACCACTTGGGTCGCGGTGATGGAGTTGCCACCCAGCAAGAAAAAGTGATCGTCGCCCGCCACCTGGGCCAGTTGCAGTTGTTCGCACCAGATCGCCGCGATCTGCTGTTGCAGGTCCGATTCCAGCGCCACTTCGCTCGCCGGCCCCTGCAGCCCGGGGAATTGCGCGTAGCTGTCGAGGCTGCCATCGGCATACCGAAGCGCACAGGCCGCACGCTGCACTTTGCCGCTGGAGGTCTTCGGCAACGCGCCGGGGTTGAGCAGTACCACAACGCTCGGGGCTTGCTGGCAGGCCTCGGCCACGGCTTGGCGAATCGCCTTGATCAGCGCTTCGGGCGGCAGGATTTTCTGCACGCTGCGGCTGATTTCTGCGGCAATGCCGATGCCTTCCAGACCCTGGTCATCGACCGCAAATGCGGCGACCCGGCCCTTGCGCACCACTTCCACTTCGCGCTCGATGGTCTGTTCGATGTCCTGGGGGTAGAGGTTGTGGCCGCGCACGATCAGCAGGTCTTTCAGGCGCCCGGTGATATACACCTCGCCGTCGCGGATAAAGCCCAGGTCACCGGTGCGCAACCAGGTGCGGCCGGCGTGCTGGACGAAGGTCTTGGCGCTGGCTTCGGGGTTGCGCCAGTAGCCGTGGGCGACGCTCGGGCCCGTGGCCCAGAGTTCGCCGACGCGCTGGTCGGGCAGCTCGGTGAGGGTGTGCGGGTCGGCGATCAGCACGGCGTGGTCCGGCTGGCTGGTGCCGCAACTCATGATCGCAGGGCCCTGCCCCGGTTCGGCACGGTTGGCGGCCAGCGCCTGTTCGTCCACGCGCAGAGCGGGAATACCACGGCCACGGCTGCCGCCAGCGACAAACAGGGTGGCTTCGGCCAGGCCGTAGGAGGCGAAGAAATTACTCGGCGTGAAACCACAGGCGGCGAATTTTTCCGCGAAGCGTTCCAGGGTGTCGAGACGGATCGGTTCGGAACCCGAATAAGCCACGCGCCAGCGGCTCAAGTCGAGGCGCTCCAGGGCCGACTCACTGACCCGCTCGCTGCACAGACGGTAGGCGAAATCCGGGCCACCGCTGATGGTGCCGCCGTATTCGCTGATCGCCTCCAGCCAGCGCAAGGGCCGGCCGAGGAAGTAGGCCGGCGACATCAACACGCAGGGCACGCCGCTGAAAATCGGTTGCAGCAGGCCGCCGATCAGGCCCATGTCGTGGTAAAGCGGCAACCAGCTGACGATCACGTCATCAGGGTTGAGGTCGATCCCGAAGCCGCGACGAATCAGTAGCTCGTTGGCGACCAGGTTGCCGTGGCTGACTTGCACGCCCTTGGGCAAGGCGGTGGAGCCGGAGGTGTATTGCAGAAAAGCGATGTCGTCGGCCTTGAGGTCGGGCTCGACCCACTGGTCGGCCTGCTGCGCCTCCAGGGTGTCGACGCTCAACACCGTGGGCGCATTTTCAATCTGCGCCAGGCCTTCGCTGAGGCTGGCAATAGTCAACAGCAGCCGCGGCTCGGCATCGCTGATGATCGACAGCAGACGCTCCTGGTGATGACGGCGCGTGGATTCGGGCGGATACGCCGGCACCGCGATCACCCCGGCGTACAGACAACCAAAGAACGCCGCCACATAGTCCGGGCCACTGGGGAACAGCAACACCGCGCGCTCGCCCAAGCCAGCATTGGCTTGCAAGGCAGCGGCGATGGTGCGGGCGCGTTGGTCGAGGTCGCGATAACTGAGCACCACACTGTGCTCGGCGCTCTCGGCGAGGAAGCGCAACGCCACCTGGTCCGGCGTCTGCGCAGCACGCTGTTTAAGGGACTGGACCAGGGTGCGGGGGAGTTCGAAGGCGTCCATCATGGGGTTCCTGCCTGAAATCGGCTTACGGGAAATTCGGGAAACGGTGGGGTTCAGCCGGCGGCGAGCTGCCGCGCCGCGCCAATGCGCCAGCGAGTCAGGTGCTCGTCGGCATAGCGACGCACACAGCGCAGCACCGCGCTTTCGTGCTGCACGAGGAAGAAGTGGTGGCCGTCAAACATGTCCAGGGAAAACCCACTGGCAGCGTCGAGTTGCCAGTCGAGCAACTGGTCGGCACGCACGCTGTCCTGCTTGCCACCGAACACATGGATCGGCAGCGCCAGGGGCTGGCGCTCGCCATAGGTGAAACTGCCGCACAGCAGGAAATCGGCGCGCAGGATCGGCAACATCAGTTGCATCAACTCAGGGTTGGCCAGGGCTTCTTCGGCGGTGCCCTGCAATTCGCGCAGGCGGGCTACAAGTTGGGCATCGGTCTTTTCGACGGCGTACTCGCTCACATCACGACGCGCCGGGCCCGCCGTGCCAGACGCGAACAACGCCAGCGGCGCAGGCAGACTGCGTGCGTTTAAAGCGTGGGCCAATTCAAACGCCAACAGCCCGCCAAGGCTGTGACCGAACAAGGCATAAGGGCCATCCAGATCACGGCTGATCTCTTCAGCAAGCTGCGCGGCCAGGGCCTTGATATCGCGCTGCAACGGCTCGTCCATGCGCATGCCGCGCCCCGGCAATTCCAGCGGGCACACTTGCAGCCAGTCCGGCAGCACCCGGCGCCAGCGCGCATAGACCGAGGCGCTGGCGCCTGAGTGGGGCAGGCAAAACAGGCGTAGCCGCAGGGGCGTACTCATCCGGCGAGTACTCCAAACTGAAACACGCTGAATGCACGATAAAAACCCATCTGGTCCTCCTGCGGGTGCTGATCCTTGGCCGTTGTACTAACGAACCTGTCACCCATGAGAACGGACGGAGCCTTCAAATAATTAGTCGCCGGGGGCGAGCGAGACGTGGTTCACACCTTTGCCCAAGGCATAAGATTAGTTCGCCTTCTCATTTGACAATCATTATCATTAAGCATAATTTGTTGCCCGATGTGTAGGAGGCCTCAGCAGGGAAGCCCTCCCCTAACCTATTAGCAACAAGGTGATTTCCATGACGGAACAAGTATCCACAGGCAGGTGCGATTCACCCCTTCTTCAGGCGTTCGTCGACAATCGGCTGATCCTGGTGAAGATCGCGGCCCGCATCACCGGGTGCCGCTCCCGCGCCGAAGACGTGGTGCAAGACGCCTATTTTCGGCTGCAGTCGGCACCGACCATCACCTCATCGTTCAAGGCCCAACTGAGTTATCTGTTCCAGATCGTGCGCAACCTGGCGATCGATCACTACCGCAAGCAGGCCCTGGAGCTCAAATACTCCGGGACCGAAGAGGAAGGCTTGAATGTGGTTATTCACGGCGCTTCACCGGAAACCTCGCACATCAATTTCAACACCCTGGAAAACATCGCCGACGCCCTGACGGAGTTGCCACAGCGCACCCGCTACGCGTTCGAGATGTACCGCCTGCATGGCGTGCCGCAAAAAGACATCGCCAAGGAGCTTGGGGTGTCGCCGACGCTGGTGAACTTCATGATTCGCGACGCGCTAGTGCATTGCCGCAAGGTGTCGGGTAGCCATAGCGATACGTTTGCGCGGCGGGTTTGAGAGAAGCGCAGAATGTATGGGCGGCAGCTTCCAACGGTAACCACGATGCGAAGCGAGCCGCTTTTGATCTGCTTTTGATCTGCTTTTGATCTTGATCTTAGGCGCCCCGTTAAACCACGCTGGCCGAACGCAGGCTTGAATTCGTGGGTAACCCGGCAGGACGCCGGGTTAGCCGCCCCGCGCCATGGATGGCGCGTGGCGGCGGCCCACGGATTCAAGCCTGCGTTCGGGCACACCGAGCCTAAGCGAGGTGCCGAGTGGTGGGGCAAGAGCGTTTTGCTTACTTTTGCGCTTTTCAAAAGTGAGCCGCTGTCAGAGCGGAACCCTAAGTGGCCGTTACCTAAATAACGGATATGTACCCCGTCCAACTGTGTTGACTGTCTGGCCGCCTTCGCGAGCAAGCCCGCTCCCACAGTTGGATCGTGGGGTGTCAGGTAGATAGGTGTCGGCTTTCAGGCCGTCATCGCAGGCAAGCCAGCTCCCACAGTTGATACCACTGAGCCCGAAGAATTTTATTTACTGCGATCTAGGGCAACGGCGTCACATCAATACGATACGGCTCAAAAATCCTCAGCATCTGCCCACTGCTGCGCAGCCCCTTGAGCAACGCCGAAAACGCCTCGCCCGTGATCGGCGCCTTTGGCCGCAGCAACGCATAGTGGTGATACACCTGGTCAATACGCTCCGACACCAAAAACTGCCCCGCCATGTCCGCGTTGCGCACCATGAAATCACTCAGGTACGAACGGGTAACCAACGCAATATCCGCACGCCCACGAGCAACCATCAGCAGATTACTGTCATGGGAATAGGTCAACGTCGCATTGAAACGCTCGGCCATGTTCTTGGGATCAGGATTGAAGTCAGCAAAGGCATAGTGATACCCACTGAACACCGCCAGACGTTTGCCGGTGAGGTCGGCAAAATACCCCTGGTCGCGCCCGGGCTGACGCTGAGCGACAAAAATCTCCGCATCTTCGAGCCCCATATCAACACTGGTATGGGCAATATTCTGCCAACCCCAGGCCGGGTTTTCGAAGATCGCCATGTCGACCCGGCCTTGCTCGAAGTCGCGAAAACGCCGGGGGATCGAGGTAGGCACCACCACAAACTGGTAATCGGTTTGCGCAGCGTTCAACGCTTCGACCAATTGCGGCAACAACCCGGTGTCGGCCCCTTGCTCGGGGCGCACGGTGTAGGGCGGAAAATGCGCAGCGCCGATTCTCACCAACTGCGCGGCACCGGCCTGCGTCCACGCGGCGGTGCCCAGTGCCCATAAAGTAAGTCCTGCAGCCAGCCGCCATGGCGAAAACATCGAGGCACACACCGTTGAAGAGTTCAATGCCGATAAGCTAGGCGTTTTTACCGGGGGAGACAACTTTCGCCAGCAAATTAATGGCTTGCGCCTCAGTCCGCCTTCAGCACCATCAACAAGGCCTCTTCGGCCAACTCTTCAAGGGTCAGGCTGCCTTGGGCGCGAAACCAGGTGGTGGTCCAGGACAAAGCGCCGGTGAGGAAGCGCCGAGTGATAAACACATCGCCCCGGATGTAGCCAGCGGCCTTGGCCTCGCCCAGCACCTGCAACCAGATCTGCTCATACACGTCACGCAGGGCCAGCACGTGCGCCTGGCCTTCAGCCGACAGCGAGCGCCATTCGTAGACCAGCACCGCCATGGCCTCGCCACTGCCGCCCATGATCGACTGCAACTCGCAGCGGATCAGCGCCAGCACGCGCTCGCGCACCGTGTTCGCCTCCTCCAGTGAAGCGCGCATCATCGCGGTGTTGTAGTGGATGGTTTCCTCCATCACCGCACGCAAGATCTCATCCTTGCTCTTGAAGTGATGAAAAATGCTGCCGGACTGAATGCCCACGGCGCTGGCCAGATCTCGCACGGTGGTGCGCTCGAACCCCTTGTTGCGAAACAGATGAGCCGCGGTTTGCAGCAACTTGCCGCGGGCGCTCTCGGGGTCGGTCAATTGGCCACCATCGACCATGGTGCGCATCACCCCCAGGGCTTTGTGCTCATCCATGTTGCTCTCCTTCACGTCTACTGTGGTCTTGGCCGGCAATTTAGGCCGTGACTGCCACCCAAGCAAGCGCTTGGGTAAAACTTGTGACTGGAGTTTACAAACCAAGCGCTTGCTTGGTAGTCTCGACGCCAGCCCTTGGAGGAAGGATTTCTCATGAGCAAGACGGTACGTATCGGCTGCGCCAGCGCCTTCTGGGGCGACACCTGCACCGCCGCCGCCCAATTGGTGCAGGGCGGCGCCCTGGATTACCTGGTGTTCGATTACCTGGCGGAAGTCACCATGTCGATCCTAGCCGGTGCCCGCCTGAAAGACCCCAAGGCCGGTTACGCCACGGATTTTGTCGAGGTACTGACACCCCTGCTGGCGGATATCCAGCGCCAGGGCATTCGGGTGATCAGCAACGCTGGCGGCATCAACCCGCAGGCCTGCGCCGCTGCCCTGCAAGCAGCCTGCGATAACGCGCACATCCCGCTGAAAATCGCCGTGTTGCTCGGCGATGACCTGCACCCTCAACTCAAACAGCTGCCGCCTGTCACCGACATGTTCAACGGCGCCCCACTGCCGCCGCTGTGCGTGTCCGCCAATGCCTACCTCGGCGCACCGGGCATTGCCCAGGCGTTGGAGCTCGGCGCCGACATTGTCATCACCGGCCGGGTGGTCGACAGCGCAGTGGTCAGCGCGGCACTGGTGCATGAATTCAACTGGTCGTGGCAGGACTACGATCACCTGGCCCAGGCCGCCCTGGCCGGGCATATCATCGAGTGCGGCGCGCAGTGCACCGGCGGTAACTTCACCGACTGGCGTGACGTGCCCGACTACGAACACATCGGTTTCCCTATCGTCGAAGTCAGCGCCGACGGCCAGTTCACCGTCAACAAGGTCGAAGGCAGCGGCGGCCTGATCAGCGAACTCAGCGTGGCCGAACAACTGCTGTATGAAATCGGTGACCCGCGCGCCTATGTGCTGCCGGACGTGATCTGCGATTTCAGCCAGGTCAAACTGCAGCAACAAGGCAAACATGCGGTGCGCCTGCACGGCGCCAAGGGCCTGCCACCCACCGATCAGTACAAGGTCAGCGCCACCTACCCCGATGGTTTTCGCTGTACCGCCAGCTGCCTGATCGCCGGCATCGACGCGGTGGCCAAGGCCGAGCGGGTCAGCCAGGCGCTCATCAACAAGACCTCGGAGCTGTTCAGCCAGCGCGGCTGGGCGCCCTACACCGACGTCAACATCGAACTGCTGGGCAGCGAAGCCACCTACGGCGCCCATGCCCGGCGTGCGGATTGCCGTGAAGTGGTGGTGAAGCTGGCAGTGCGGCACCCGAGCAAGCAGGCGCTGGTGCTGTTCGCCCGCGAGATCGCCCAGGCGGCCACCGGCATGGCCCCGGGGCTGACCGGCATTGTTGGCGGGCGGCCGACGGTGTATCCGCTGATCCGGCTGTTTTCGTTCCTGGTCGACAAATCGTCCTGCTCCGTCGCCATCGATTACCAGGGCCAACGTCATGCCGTTGAGCTGCCCGCCTGCGCGCCTCTGCTCACGCCGGCCGCGCCCATCGAGCCGGACAAGCCCCAGGGCCGTGCCGACGCCAGCGTGCCGCTGGTCAAACTCGCCGTGGCGCGCTCCGGTGACAAGGGCAACCACAGCAATATCGGGGTGATCGCCCGCCACCCCGACTACCTGCCGTGGATCGCCGAAGCCCTGACCCCGGAGGTGATCGTCGACTGGATGGACCACGTGCTCGACCCGATCCATGGCCGCGTCGAGCGCTGGTACTTGCCCGGCAGCCACAGCCTCAACTTCCTGCTGGAAAATGCCCTGGGCGGCGGCGGTATCGCCAGTTTGCGCATCGATCCCCAAGGCAAGGCCTTCGCCCAGCAACTGCTGGAAATCCCCATCGCCGTACCGAAACACATTGCCGATCAACTCAGCTAAAGGACCGTTGCCGTGGCCTTCGATTCGATCTTCAAAGCCGACCTGTTCCAGGGGCACACCCTGATCGTCACCGGTGGCGGCAGCGGCATTGGCCGCTGCACCGCCCATGAACTGGCGGCCCTGGGCGCCCGCGTGATCCTGGTGGGGCGCAAGCCGGACAAGTTGCAGCAGGTAGCCCAGGAAATTGCCGAAGACGGTGGCCTCGCCCATTGGCAGGCCTGTGATATCCGCGATGAAGAGGCGGTGAAGGCACTGGTCACACAAGTTCTGCACGACCACGGCCCCGTTCATGGCCTAGTCAATAACGCCGGCGGCCAATACCCTTCGCCACTGGCCGCAATCAATCAGAAGGGCTTTGAAACCGTACTGCGCACCAACCTGGTGGGCGGTTTCCTGATGGCCCGGGAAGTGTTCAACCAGTCGATGAGCAAGCACGGCGGCGCAATCGTCAACATGCTCGCCGACATGTGGGGCGGCATGCCCGGCATGGGCCACTCCGGCGCGGCGCGCTCCGGCATGGACAACTTCACCAAGACCGCCGCGTTTGAGTGGGGCTATGCCGGGGTGCGCGTCAACGCCGTGGCGCCTGGCTGGATCGCCTCCAGCGGCATGGACACCTACGAAGGCGCCTTCAAGGCGGTGATTCCCACCCTGCGTGAGCATGTACCGCTCAAGCGCATCGGCACCGAGTCGGAAGTCAGCGCGGCCATCGTCTTCCTGCTCAGCCCGGCTGCGGCCTTTATCAGCGGCAGCACCCTGCGCATCGACGGCGCCGCCAGCCTGGGCAACCGCGCATGGCCGCTGCACAAGGCGCAGGCGCCGAGCGAGCCGTTCAATGGGTTCCACCGCGCCTACCTGCCGGATGTGCTCAAGGCGGAGCAATAACGCCATGCCAGTCATTGAAACCCTGATCGACCCCAATAGCCCAGCGTTCGCGCAAAACCACGAAGCCATGCTGGCGTCCATCGCCCAGTTGCGCCAGCTGGAACACACCCTGCTGGCCAAAGCCCAGGAAGCCAAGCCCAAGTTCGACAAGCGCGGCCAATTGCTGCCCCGCGAGCGCCTCAACCTGCTGCTGGACCCCGGCGCGCCGTTCCTGGAGCTGGCCAGCCTGGCGGGCTACAAGCTCCACGACGACAAAGACGGCAGTGCCGCCGGCGGCGGGCTGATCGCCGGTATCGGCTATGTCAGCGGCGTGCGCATGCTGGTGGTCGCCAATAACAGCGCGATCAAGGGCGGCACCATTTCCCCCTCCGGGCTGAAGAAATCCCTGCGCCTGCAACAGATCGCCATGGAGAACAAATTGCCGGTGGTAACCCTCGCCGAAAGCGGCGGCGCCAACCTCAACTACGCCGCCGAAATTTTCGTCGAAGGCGCGCGCAGCTTTGCCAACCAGGCGCGCATGTCGGCCATGGGCTTGCCGCAGATCACCGTGGTACACGGCTCGGCCACGGCGGGCGGGGCGTATCAGCCGGGCTTGTCGGACTACGTGGTGGTGGTGCGCGGCAAGGCCAAGCTGTTCCTCGCCGGGCCACCGTTGCTCAAGGCCGCCACCGGCGAAATCGCCACCGATGAAGAACTGGGTGGCGCGCAGATGCACGCGCAAACCGCCGGCACCGCTGAGTACCTGGCCCAGGACGATGCCGATGGCGTGCGCATCGTGCGTGAGATAGTGGGCCTGCTGCCCTGGAATGACCGCTTGCCGCACGAGCCCCAGGGCGCCTATCGCGAACCGCTGTACCCGATTGAAGAGCTGTTGGGGCTGATCCCCGATGACCCGAAAAAACCCTACGACGTGCGCGAGATCCTGGCGCGCCTGGCCGACGGTTCCAACCTGCTGGAGTTCAAGGGCGAGTTCGACTCCCACACCGTCTGCGCCCATCTGCATATCCAGGGGCGCGCCGTGGGAGTGATCGGTAATAACGGCCCCATCACCCCAAAGGGCGCGAGCAAGGCCGCGCAGTTTATCCAGCTGTGCGACCAAAGCCGCACGCCGCTGCTGTTTTTGCACAACACCACCGGTTTCATGGTGGGCACCGAGTCGGAGCAGCAAGGGGTGATCAAGCACGGCGCGAAGATGATCCAGGCAGTGGCCAACGCCCGAGTGCCTAAACTCACCATCGTCGTCGGTGGCTCCTACGGTGCGGGCAACTACGCGATGTGCGGCCGCGGCCTGGACCCGCGCTTTATCTTCGCCTGGCCCAACAGCCGTACTGCGGTGATGGGCGGTGCACAGGCCGGCAAAGTGCTGCGCATTGTCACCGAGGCCAAGCAACTCAAGGACGGCCTGGTGCCCGACCCCAAGGTGCTCGACATGCTCGAACAGGTCACCGCGCAGAAGCTCGATAGCCAGTCCACCGCCCTTTACGGCAGCGCCAACCTGTGGGACGACGGGCTGATTGATCCACGGGACACCCGCACCTTGCTCGGGTTTTTGCTGGATATCTGTCACGAAGCCGAACGGCGGCAACTGCAACCCAACACCTTCGGCGTAGCGCGCTGATCGTTCCCACGCTCCGCGTGGTAACGCCAACCAGGACGCTGCGCGTCCCAACCGGGAGAACAATAAAAATGATCTTCACCCAGGAACACCAGGAACTGCGCCGCACCGTGCGCGCCTTCGTCGACCGCGAGATCAACCCGCACGTGGATGAATGGGAAAAAGCCGGGCGTTTTCCCATTCACGAGATCTTCCGCAAAGCCGGCGACCTCGGCCTGCTGGGCATTTCCAAACCAGAAAAATTCGGCGGCATGGGCCTGGACTACAGCTATTCCATCGTCGCCGCCGAAGAGTTCGGCAGCATCCGTTGCGGCGGCATCCCCATGTCCATCGGCGTACAGACCGACATGTGCACCCCGGCCCTGGCGCGCTTCGGCTCCGATGAACTGCGCGAGGAGTTCCTGCGCCCAGCCATCAGCGGTGAACAGGTCGGCTGCATCGGCGTCTCGGAAACCGGTGCCGGCTCCGACGTGGCCGGGCTCAAGACCCATGCGCGCAAGGATGGCGACGACTATGTGATCAACGGCAGCAAGATGTGGATCACCAATTCGCCCAGCGCCGACTTTATCTGCCTGCTGGCCAACACGTCCGATGACAAGCCGCATATCAACAAGTCGCTGATCATGGTGCCGATGAACAGTCCCGGCATCAGCGTCAGCCCGCCCCTGGAAAAACTCGGCATGCACAGCTCCGAGACCGCCCAGGTGTTTTTCGACGGCGTGCGCGTGCCGCAACGCAACCGCATCGGCCACGAAGGCGCGGGCTTCATGATGCAGATGTTGCAATTCCAGGAAGAACGCCTGTTTGGCGCGGCGAATATGATCAAGGGCCTGGAGCACTGCATCGACAGCACCATCGAGTACTGCAAAGAGCGCCAGACCTTCGGCAAGGCGCTGATCGACAACCAGGTGATCCACTTTCGCCTGGCGGAACTGGCCACCGAAATCGAATGCCTGCGCGCCTTGGTCTACCAGGCCACCGAGCAGTACATCAAGGGCCAGGACGTCACGCGGCTGGCCTCCATGGCCAAGCTCAAGGCCGGGCGGCTGGGCCGTGAGGTCAGCGACAGTTGCCTGCAATATTGGGGCGGCATGGGTTTCATGTGGGACAACCCGGTGGCCCGCGCCTATCGCGACGTGCGCCTGGTGTCGATTGGCGGCGGTGCCGACGAAATCATGCTGGGCATCATCTGCAAACTGATGGGCACCCTGCCCGGTAAAAAGCCATGAATACCTTGCTGCTCGAAGCCCATAACGGCGTGCTGCACATCACCCTCAACCGCCCCGAATGCCGCAATGCGATGAGCCTTGAAATGGTCAATGAACTGCGTGCGGTACTGGCGCAGTTGGACAGCCAGGTGCGTGCCGTGGTGATCAGCGGCGCGGGCGGGCATTTTTGCGCGGGGGCCGATGTGAAGGATCTGGTCGGCGCGGGAGATCAACTGCAAGCATTGAACCGCGCTTTTGGCTCCTTGCTGCAAGCGGTGGAGGCGCTGGCGCAGGTGGTGATCGTGGTACTGCAAGGCGCGGTGCTGGGTGGTGGGTTCGGGCTGGCGTGCGTGAGTGATATTGCGATCGCCGACCACAAGGCACAGTTCGGCTTGCCGGAGACCCGCCTGGGCTTGTTGCCGGCGCAGATTGCGCCCTTTGTGGTCAAGCGTATTGGCCTTACCCACACACGGCGCCTGGCGCTGACGGCGGCGCGGTTCGATGGGGTGGAGGCTGGGCGGCTGGGCGTGGTGCATTTTGTCGAGCACGACCCGCAGGCATTGGCGCAGCGTGTGGATGAGGTGTTGGGGCAGGTGTTGCAGTGCGCGCCGGGGGCGAATGCGCGGACCAAGGCCTTGTTGTTGGCCAGTGCGGATGAGCCGCTTGAGACCGTGCTGGATCGCGGGGCGCAGTGGTTTGCCGAGGCGGTGAGGAGTGAGGAAGGGGTTGAGGGGACGCAGGCGTTTGTGCAGAAGCGAAAGCCGAGTTGGTCTGGATGACGCCATCGCAGGCAAGCCAGCTCCCACAGGGGAACACATTTCAAATGTGGGAGCTGGCTTGCCTGCGAAGAGGCCCCAACACACGCCGCATTCATCAAGGGATAACCCAATGCCCGCATTCACCAAGATCCTGATCGCCAACCGCGGCGAAATCGCCTGCCGCATCCAGCGCACCGCCCAGGCCCTGGGCTACCGCACCGTGGCCGTCTACAGCGACGCGGATAGCGATGCCCTGCACGTGCAGATGGCCGACGAAGCCGTACACATCGGCCCGGCGCCCGTCCACCAGTCCTACCTGAACACACCGGCCATCCTCGCCGCCGCCGAATTGACCGGCGCCGACGCCATTCACCCCGGTTACGGCTTCCTCTCGGAAAACCCCGACTTCGCCCGCGCCTGCCAGCAGGCCACTCTCACCTTCATCGGCCCCAGCGTCGAGGCGATCGAACTGATGGGCAGCAAACGCCTGTCCAAACTCGCCATGCTCGACGCCGGCGTGCCCTGCATCGCCGGCTACCAGGGCAGTGCCCAGGACGATGCCACCTTGCAACAGGAAGCCGAGCGCATCGGCTTCCCACTGATGATCAAGGCCAGCGCCGGTGGCGGCGGGCGTGGCATGCGCCTGGTGCACCAGCGCGAACAGTTGCTGGAGCAACTGCGCACCGCACGCTCGGAAGCCATGAATGCGTTCGGCAGCGACGAGCTGATCCTCGAACAGGCGCTGATCGACCCGCGCCACGTGGAAGTGCAACTGTTCGGCGACCGCCATGGCAACCTCATCTACCTCGGCGAGCGCGACTGCTCGATCCAGCGTCGCCATCAGAAAGTCATCGAAGAAGCGCCCTGCCCCGTGATGACGCCCGAACTGCGCCAGGCCATGGGCGAAGCCGCGCTCAAGGCCGGGCGGGCGGTGAACTATGTGGGTGCCGGCACCGTGGAGTTTCTGCTCGACCGTAACGGCCAGTTCTATTTCCTGGAAATGAACACGCGCCTGCAAGTGGAGCACCCCGTCACCGAGATGATCACCGGCCTCGACCTGGTGGACTGGCAGTTGCAGATCGCCGCCGGTCAAGCGCTGCCACTCACCCAATCACAGGTGACCCTGACCGGCCACGCCATGGAAGTGCGCCTGTACGCCGAAGACCCGGCCCAGGGCTTCCTGCCGCAAACCGGTGACGTGTTGCGTTGGGAACCCGCCCCCGGCGTGCGCATCGACCATGGGTTGCGTGAAGGCCAAACCATCAGCCCGTTCTACGACCCGATGCTGGGCAAGATCATCGCCCACGGCGCCAGCCGCGAAGAAGCCCGGCGAAAATTGCTGCGCGCCGTGGAAGACACGGTGTTACTCGGCGTGGCGTCCAATCAGCACTTGCTCGTCGACCTGCTCAAGCACCCAGACTTTATCGCCGGCGACTTCAGCACGGGCTTGATCGCCGAACATTTCAGCGTCATCCCACAGCACACGGCGAGCGCTGAACAGCTCTCGCTGGCCGCCGCGCTGTTTTATCAACACAGCGCCAACCAGCACTCACACCCCCTCGCACGCTGGCGCAACACGGCGAGTGCCCCGGTGACATACCGCCTGGAGGTCAACGGCCAAGTCCACAGCGTCAGCGTTGACGACCTGCCACTCACCACCGACGGTCGCCACGCCACCTTTGTCATCAAGGGGGTTCGCCGCCGCATCGCCTATCACCTGAACGGCAACCGGCTGTGGCTGCCAGGGCTGACCGTCACCGACCGCACCCAGCAAGTCGCCAGCCGCCCGGCCGATGCCAGCAGTGGCACGGTCCAGGCGCCCATGGACGGCGCCATCGTCGATATACGGGTGTGCGTCGGTGAAAGCGTCAGCAAAGGCCAGCTTTTGCTGGTGCTCGAAGCGATGAAAATGGAGCACCCGTTGAAGGCCGGTATCGATGGCACGGTCAAGGAACTGCGCGTCGTGACGGGCGATCAGGTGCGCAACCGCCAGGTTTTGCTGGAGATCGAATAACGCCCCTAGGCGGAACTACAGGGCCGGGCTACGCTCTATCCCCATCAGGAAGGGACGAGTACGGGAACCTGCACCATGCCTCATTGGCTGATTATTGACCTTGAAGCCACAACGGATGACGGCGGCTGGCCCGTGACGGAGATGGAAGTCATCGAGATCGGCGCCAGCCTGGTCAACCGCCAAGGCCGCGAACTGGATCACTTCCAGCGCTTTGTGCGGCCCTTGCGGCGGCCATTGCTGACGCCCTTTTGCCGCAAACTCACCCATATCACCCAGGCCAATATCGACATGGCCGCGCCGATCACCGAGGTGTGGCCGCTATTCGAACGCTGGCTGGGCCAACATCAGCCACGCCTGGAAGGCTGGGCCAGCTGGGGAGATTATGACCGCGTGCAGCTTGAGCTGGAGTGGCAGCGCCATGGCCTCGCCAGCGCCCTGGGCGACACCCCGCATGTGAACCTCAAGCAACGCTTTGCCAAGGCTCGGCGCCTGGAAAAACCGCTGGGGCTCAATGGGGCGCTGCAATTGGCCGGGATGCAGTTCAATGGCCAGCAGCATCGCGCCCTGGAGGATGCACGCAATACCGCGCGCCTGCTGCCGCTGATATTGCCGGTCTAGGCAGCGCTTGCAGCCTTGGGCATACTGGCCAACCATTTTCCTGCTGCCCTGTAGGAGCGAGCTTGCTCGCGAAAATCGCCAACGATAACGCAGCGCCTCAGCTTTAACGCGGTGTTCTCAGGTTTTTCGCGAGCAATCTCGCTCCTACAGTGGTTGGCGTAAGCCTTGACCTTTTTCCGAGGATTCACCCATGTTCAAAGTCAACGAGTACTTCGACGGCACCGTCAAGTCGATCGCTTTCGGCACCGCAGAAGGGCCGGCGACCATCGGCGTGATGGCTCCGGGTGAATACGAATTCGGCACCGCCCAACGCGAAATCATGCACGTGGTGTCCGGCGCCCTGACCGTGAAGCTACCTGAGAGCAGCGACTGGGAAACCTTCGCCGCCGGCAGCCAGTTCCACGTCCCGGCCAACAGCAAGTTCCAGTTGAAGGTCGCGGTGGACACCGCCTACCTGTGTGAATACCGCGGCTAAGCAGTACCCGCCCCACAAAAAAGCCCGTCTCCCACGAGACGGGCTTTTTTTATTCCAGCACCGTTACCGGCATGCCGACTTCCAGGCGCCCGACGCCATCGTTGACCAGGTTCTGGCCGAACATCGCGCCCTTTTCGGTCTTGCGGTAGGTTTCCAGCGTGGCGAAGGGCTCGCGGTCGGGGCTGCGTTCGCCGGTCTGGGGGTCGATGGTGGTGAGGATGCACCGCGAGCACGGCTTGACCACCCGAAACTCCACCTCGCCGATGCGCACGCGCTTCCAGCCATCTTCGGCGAAGGCCTCGGCGCCTTCGATGACGAGGTTGGGACGAAAACGCAGCATCTGCATCGGGCGGCCGATCTTTTCACACAAGTCGTCGAGGGAGCCCTGGCCGATCAACAGCAAGGGGTAGCCGTCAGCGAAGCCGACCTTGTCGTCATCCTTGCCATACCCGGCTTCAGTGGTGCGCGCTCGTTCCAGGGGCAGTTGCACCAGGCGCGTCGGCTTGCCGAGGAACTCGCTGACCCAGGCCGCAGCCTCATCGCCAGCATCCGGCACGCGCAAGGTGTCACGCCAGATGGTCACACCGCGCAGTTCGCTGGCGCTGTCCGGCAATGCCACATCCAGCGGCGCGTAGCCCGGCGAACTCAGGGTCAAGCCCCCGCTGCTGTTCCACAACGCGATGAGCTGGCTCATCTTCGCCACCGCCCGTTGCGTCAAGAACCGCCCGCTGGCTTCATCCACCAGCATCCAGCGTCGATCCCCGTCCAACCCGAGTTTATCCAGGCCAATCTGCTGCAAGGCTTCGGCCTTGCCGGACTTCAAGGGGTAACGGTACAACGCGCTGAGACGCAGCATGGGCCTGCCTTCCTAGGAAACAAAGTGTCATCCTAAAGTCAGGCGGGCATTTCGTCCAACATCAGACGCTGACGCACCACATCCACCAGCTTGTCCGGCTGGAATTTGGAGAGGAAATTGTCGCAGCCGACCTTCTTGACCATCGAGTCGTTGAAGCTGCCCGACAACGAGGTGTGCATCACCACGTAGAGGCCGCGCAGGCGCGGGTCATTGCGGATCTCGGTGGTGAGACGGTAGCCATCCATTTCGGGCATTTCGGCGTCGGTGAAGATCATCAGCAGTTTGTCGGTCATCACCTGGCCGCTGTCGGCCCAGGCCTTGAGCATGTTCAGTGCCTTGAGGCCGTCGCTGGCAATGTGCATCTTCACGCCCAACTGGCCCAGGGTGTCACGCAACTGCGACAAGGCCACGTTGGAATCATCCACCAGCAGCACTTCACGGCCACGGGCACGCTCCAGCACCGGGTCTTCAAGTTTGTCCCGGGAGACCTTGGCGTTGTAGGGCACGATCTCGGCGAGGACTTTTTCCACGTCGATGATTTCCACCAGTTGCTCATCGACCTTGCTGATGGCCGTGAGGTAGTGCTGGCGACCGGCGCTGGTCGGCGGCGGCAGGATGGCTTCCCAGTTCATGTTGACGATGCGGTCCACGCCGCCCACCAGGAACGCCTGCACCGAGCGGTTGTACTCGGTGACGATAATGGTGCTGTTGGGGCCCGGCACCAAAGGCCGCATGCCGATGGCCTGGGACAGGTCGATCACCGGCAGGGTCTGGCCACGCAGGTTGACCACGCCGCACACAAAGGGATGGCGCTGGGGCATCAGGGTCAGTTTGGGCAGTTGCAGCACTTCCTGCACCTTGAACACGTTGATCGCGAACAACTGCCGTCCGAAGAGGCGGAACATGAGAATTTCCAGGCGATTCTCACCCACCAATTGCGTGCGTTGATCTACCGTGTCGAGAATGCCGGCCATTGAAAGCTCCTGGTGTACACGCAGGTGTGCGCTGAAGGGGTGTGCGGTTCGTATAGGCGGTTATCGGCGGCAAACGCCAAACCTTGACCCTGTTAAAATGCCACGCAAACACATTGATGTCACACTGACATCATGCTTTACTGCATTCACCCCTCAGAACGCTTGCAACGACCCCGCACGACACTCGAATCGGCGCGCGGTTCCGCCTTGTAAGGGATTCCCCTATGCGCAATCGGGCCCAACCTGATATTCGCGATATCTAATAGCCATTAATGTGACGCCATTCTCATTGCATGAATGGAGTCAGGCTTTTGTTTGCCAACCCAAGCCCTTGGTCTACGGGCCTTTCAGGCACTCACGTATCGGCAACTGAAGTTGCGTCATCTCGCATAACAGCGGCTAAAGGCGGCATTCGTGAGCGATTCAATAAACGTCCTACTGGATTATCGGAAGCAGCCTACACGCCCCAGTCGTATTTCAGCGCTAGTTTTAAGCCATTCACCCGGTGCGACATCTCATCACCCGACCTTAAGTTGTGGAGACTTGCATGATGAATAGCGCGAACGAATGGCAAACCGCACTTCCCGAGTTTTTGCTGGAAGCCGAAATGCTGCTGGCCAAGTCCGAGGAATGCCTGAACCACCTGCATTTGATCCGCAATGACAGCGACGCCATCGACTGCATGAAAACCAGCCTGGCCAAACTGGCTGAAAAGGCCGACGGCCTGGCCCTGCAGGCGATCAGCGAATTCTCCCGGCATATTCAATACCTGATTGCCAATGCCGTGAGCCCGGTGCAACTGCATGACCAAGCCCTGGATGCGTTGCACGACTGCCTGACGTTGCTGGCCTGGCAACTGGAACTGATTGACATCCGTACCGGGGAACTGGGCCTGGATGAGAGTGAGCAAACTTCGCTGATTGCCACGGTGACTTCGCAGATTCCGCAAAAAGACTACGGCCATCAGCCGCGTTTACAGCAGAGGTCTTAAAGCAAAAAGGTCGTATTTAATATCAGAGTTATCTAAAAACGACCCTTTACGTCAACTATGAAAGCGCTTTCAGAGCTTGAAGAAATATCAATTAGCCAGCACCTTAAAAATTGTACAAAACAGGCTAACTAATACAACTCAATAGCGCTGGCCGGGCTGCCAGGGCATTTCCGTGGTTAATATATCGACCAAGGAATATGCCAGGCGACCAACGGTAACAGGGGTGGTACCATGCCCCGCTCGAAATGAAGCAACTTCATTATGGATAACCACGATCCGGCACCGCACGCTCGACAGAGCCCAGTCAACCGCCGTGACCGGTCTTCGCGCAGTGAACCCTCATTGGCTCCATCCGCTATGTACGCCAGCCTCAAGTCACTCATCGCAAGGTTCGTGTCCCACTGCCATGCGCGCAGCCTCATCCTTGCCCTGTGCCTGTGTTCATTGCTGGTCAGCCTATGGGTTTACCTGCAAGGCGCGCCGTTGCCGTTACTGATTGTGCTGCTCAACCTGGTCACGTTGGCGGTGGTAGCCCTGCACCAGTGGCGCTCGCGCAACGCCATCAAGTTCCAGCCCCAGGAACTGGCCGACCGCCTGCTGCAAGTCCAGGAAAACGAACGCCACCGCCTCAGCCGCGAATTGCACGATGACATCGGCCAATTGCTGACCGCCGCCAAGCTGCAAAGCGAATGGCTGCAGCGTCGCCTGCCCCACGACCTGCAAAGCCATTGCTCGGTGCTGTGCAACACCCTCAATGAAACCCTGGCCAAGGTGCGCGACGTGTCCGCCATCCTCAACCCGCGCCAACTGGCAAGCCTGGGGCTGGAAGCGAGCCTGCGCGCGCACCTGCTCAAGACCCTGGAAAATACCCAGGTGTGCTGGAGCCTGGAGTGCCAGCAACGGCTCACCGGCATTCCCGAAGAAATGGCCGTGGCGGCCTTTCGCATCACCCAGGAAGCGGTCACCAACATGCTGCGACATGCCAACGCGCACAACCTGCTGGTGCGCCTGCAACGCTTGCCTGAAGGGCTGTCGCTGATGATCTGCGATGACGGCCAAGGCTTCGAACCTGCCGCCGACCCCGCCAAGGTAGGCCAACGGGGCATGGCCGGCATGTGCGAACGGGCGCACCAATTGGGCGGCACCTTGTCCGTCAGCAGCCAGCCGGGCAACGGCACACGCATCCACGCACTTTTCCCCTGGGCACCCCGCGCCCTCGAACGGGCCAGTGCCCATAAGGTTCTGCAGTGACCTGCAATTTGCTCCTGGTCGATGACCATGCCTTGATCCGCGCCGGCGTGCGCGCACTGATCCTGGATATCCCCGGGTACGCCGTGGTGGGCGAGGCCAGCGATGGCGCACAACTGCTTGAGGCATTCAGCGCCCTGCAGCCCGACATTGTGCTACTGGACCTGTCGATGAAACACACCGGCGGCCTGGATGCCTTGCAGCAACTCAAGCGCGCCTACCCCAAGTGCAAGGTGCTGATCCTGTCGATGCACACCGACCCCGAGATGATCATGCGCGCCCTGGAGTCTGGCGCCCACGGCTACCTGCTCAAGGACACCACCGCCAACGAGCTGGAACACGCCCTGCAGGCGCTGCGTCACAATGAACGCTACCTGAGCCCCGCCATTGCCCACACGGTGATCAATCAGGCGCTGGTTCGCAGCCAGGGCCCGAGCACGCCTGTTGCCCACAGCCACAACCTGACGGCGCGGCAACTGGAGATCCTGCGCTTGATCGTGCGCGGCAAATCCACCCGGGAAATTGCCCACGGCCTGGGCCTGAGCATCAAGACCGTCGAAGCCCACCGCTCGCAGATCATGAAGCGCTTGCAGATTTTTGACGTGGCGGGCCTGGTGTTATTTGCCGTGCGTGAGCAGATCATCAGCCTGGACGACTAACGGCGACCCCAGCGGCAAGTGCACGCGCAGGGCCTTGGGCAGCGCCTCGAAATGCAGGTCGTCGCCTTCCAGCGGCTCACCGTCGAGGTTGATGTACAAGCCTTGCGCCACCTTGATCTTCACCCACGGCAGGCGTGCGCGCACAAACATGGTGTCCAGGCCCCAGCCGTTGTTCATCAACTCACGCAGCGTGCCCACCACTTCCTGCGGCGCCGGCAGGATGCTGACATCCAGCAGCCCGTCATCAGCCAATGCACCGGGGCACAACACATGCCCGCCACCGGCCTGGCGACCGTTGCCGATGCCCAGCGCGAGCAACTCGCCTTTCCAGTGGAAATCCGGGCCTTCCAATTCACCGTAGGCGGCTTTCAATTCACTGAAGCGGGTTAAACCGGTAAACAGGTAGGCGGCACCGCCCAGAACCTTCTTCAAATCTTCAGAGGTGTTAGCCGTGACCTGGCTACCAAACCCACCGGTGGCCATATTCAGGAAAATTTGCCCACCCACCTGGCCAAGGTCGATGGCCCTGGGCTGCACGTCCAGCAAGGCCAGGGCACCCGCCGGCTCCAACGGCACGCCGGCCGCCTTGGCGAAATCATTGGCGGTGCCCAGGGGCATCAGCACCAGGCTGGCGTCGGTGTTGGCATGGGCCATGGCTTCAGCCACATCGCGCAGGGTGCCGTCGCCACCGCCTGCAATGATGTGGGTGTAGCCCGCGGCCAAGGCTTCATTGACCAGGCGCTGAGCATCACCGCCCTCCCACGTCACCCGCACGGCCAACTCCCCACCCTGCTCCCGCCGCGCCAGCACGGCAGCACGCACATCCTCGTTGAGGGCTTGTTTGCCATGGAGGATCAACAGGGCTTTGGGGGCGGTCATTTGAGGGAATCTCCTGGGTCAAAGGTGCATGAAGGATGTTGACCCTTGGGGCACCGGAAAAGTCTGTGGGCTGAAGAAAATTGATTGAAGGACACAAATCAACCTGTGGGAGCTGGCTTGCCTGCGATGGCGGCGGTTCAATCGACAAACATCTCAACCCTGCCACCCAACGGTAACCACGATGCGAAGCGAGCCGCTCTTGATCTGCTTTTGCTCTGCTTTTGATCTTAGGCGCCCCGTTAAACCACGCTGGCCGGAATTCGACAGGGATTTGGGGGGTAAACCGGCAGGGATGCCGGTTTAGCCGCCCCGCGCCATGGATGGCGCGTGGCGGCGGCCCCCCAAATCACTGGCGGATTACGGGCACACCGAGCCCAAGCGAGGTGCCGAGTGGTGGGGCAAGAGCCCTTTGGTTACTTTGGGGCTCTTTTCCAAAGTGACCCGCCGTCAGGCGGAACCCTAAGTGGCCGTTACCGCAGCAATGGATATGTACTCGCTATAACAATGTCGCCTGTCAGGCCGCCTTCGCGAGCAAGCCCGCTCCCACAATTGGAGGGTGGGGTGTCAGGTAGAGAAGGGGCGGCTGGTAGGCCGTCATCGCAGGCAAGCCAGCTCCCACAGTTGGAGGGTGGGGTGTCAGGTAGAGAAGGGGCGGCTGGCGGGCCGTCATCGCAGGCAAGCCAGCTCCCACAGCTGGAGGGTGGGGTGTCAGGTAGAGAAGGGGCGGCTGGCGGGCCGTCATCGCAGGCAAGCCAGCTCCCACAGCTGGAGGGTGGGGTGTCAGGTAGAGAAGGGGCGGCTGGCGGGCCGTCATCGCAGGCAAGCCAGCTCCCACATGAACCAAGCAAGCCCAGCCCCAATCAGCTCTTGTGCAACTTGCTCATCAACTGTGCCTCAGCCTGAGTCAACCCACACGACTGAGTCAACTCATCCACCGTCGCCCCCATGCCCACCAGCTTGGCCGCCTGGGCAAACGACAGATTCGACGGATCACGCTGCTCCAACTGCACCAACCTGTCCGGCAACGGCGCAAGAATCGCACGCAATTCATGCACCTCATCCCCCACCCGCACCGCACTTTGCTGGAAATGATCAACGCGCTTGACCAGCTCCAGAATGCGCCGGTCACGCACCGCATCGCGCTCGGCCTGTTGCAAGGCCAACTCCCGCTGCTGGCGCAGATAGCGCAGCACAAACGCCAAGGTCCCGGCCCACAACAGGGCCAGGACAATCACCGCTGCCTCAAGGAACAATCAGATGCTCTCCAGTTCCGACCACTCTTCTTCGCTCATCATCTTGTCCAGCTCAACCAGAATCAGCAGTTCGCCGTTCTTGTTGCACACGCCCTGGATGAACTTGGCCGACTCTTCGTTACCCACGTTCGGTGCGGTTTCCACTTCCGATTGGCGCAGGTAAACCACCTCGGCCACGCTGTCGACCAGGATGCCGACCACTTGCTTGTCGGCTTCGATGATCACGATACGGGTGTTGTCGCTGACTTCAACCGTGTCCAGGCCGAACCGCTGACGGGTGTCGATCACCGTCACCACGTTGCCGCGCAGGTTGATGATGCCCAGCACGTAGCTTGGCGCACCTGGCACCGGGGCGATCTCGGTGTAGCGCAGCACTTCCTGCACGCGCATCACGTTAATGCCGTAGGTTTCGTTGTCCAGCTTGAAGGTCACCCATTGCAGGATCGGATCATCCAAACCTTGTGCGGACGCTGACTTGTTCATTCATCTGACCCCTTCAAATGCCGCTATCGACGGCGTGTGTGCAAGTGGACCGCGCAACCGCACGGCCCTTATTGTTCAATCAACTGCGTTTGTTCTGTGGCATTGCCTTCACCGCACCGCTGGCGATCAACTCGGCCAGTTCGGCGACATCCAGCAACGCGCACATGTGTTCGATCACAGTGCCCGCCAACCACGGCCGCTGGCCACGGTGGCTGCGCCATTTGATTTCATTGGGGTCCAGGCGCAACGAGCGGCTGACTTGATGCACCGCCAGCCCCCACTCGTAGCCCTGCACCGAGATCACGTATTGCAGGCCCTGGCGAAAATCATCGCGGTAGCGGTCGGGCATCACCCAGCGCGCCGTGTCCAGCACCTTGAGGTTGCCGGCCTGGCTGGGCAGGATGCCGAGGAACCACTCCGGCTGCCCGAACAGCGGCGTCAGCTCCTGGCCTTCCAGGGAATAGATCGATCCCAGGCACACCAACGGCACCGCCAGGGTTAACCCGGCAACGTCGAACAGCAGGCACTCGAACGGCTCGGCAGCCCACGAAGGGCGACCGTCGCCCGTCACCGGTGGCGGCGTGATGCTGGGCGGCAGGTGCACGTCCACCAGCGGTTCGACCACCGGCGGCGCCGCCACTGCCGGGGCGCTCGGCACCACGACGGGCGCCTCCACCACCTGCGCGTCACGCGCCTGCTCCTCCATCACCGCCTGCTGGAATTCATCCAACGGGCGGTCGGGCTCGACAGCAGGCTCGAGTACCAGAATCGGTTCGGGCATTTCTTCGGCCGTCGCATCCTGCAGCAAGGCATCCAGGTAGGATTCCAGTGCCAGTTGCGGGCGGGTCTTGAATTGGACAGGACGGTTCATCACGCCACCTGCGCCACAAGCTGTTGCGACAGCAGGTGCTTGAGCAACGCACGGTAGGCCAGCACGCCACGGCTCTTGCCGTCGAACTGCGACGGTGTGAGCCCGGCACGGCTGGCGTCACGCAGGCGCGTGTCCACCGGGATGTAACCGTTCCAGATGGTGTCCGGGTAGGCATCGCGCAACACGCGCAAGGTGCCGAGGGACGCCTGGGTGCGACGGTCGAACAAGGTCGGCACGATGCTGAACGGCAGCGCCTGCTTGCGCGAGCGGTTGATCATCGCCAGGGTGCTGACCATGCGCTCCAGGCCCTTGACCGCCAGGTGCTCGGTCTGCACCGGGATCACCAATTGCTGGCTGGCCGCCAACGCGTTGACCATCAGCACGCCGAGCAACGGCGGGCTGTCGATGATCGCGTAGTCGAAGTCCTGCCACAGTTGCGCCAGGGTCTTGGCGATCACCAGGCCCAGGCCGCTCTGGCCCGGCGACTGACGTTCCAGGGTGGCCAGGGCGGTGCTCGACGGCAACAGCGAAATACTCTCGTTGCTGGTGGGCAACAGCAGTTGCCCAGGCAGATCCGCCGGCACGCTGCCCTTGTGCAAAAACAGGTCATAGCAGCTGTGTTCCAGCGCATCCGGGTCGTAGCCGAAATAGCTGGTCATGGAACCGTGGGGGTCCAGGTCCACCACGACCACACGCTTGCCCGCTTCGGCCAGCAAGCCGGCCAAGGCGATGGAAGTGGTGGTCTTGCCGACTCCACCCTTTTGATTGGCAACTGCCCAGACTCTCATTCGGTTGGTTCCTCCCGGCGGGCACAGGCGCGTCCGAGACATTGCATACGGTTATTGAGCCGGCGACGGAGAATTGACGTTACTCGGTCGGACCGGCGGCTTGACAACGGGCGGTGCAGTTTGTGTGCCAGCACGCTTCAACGCCGCATCCGGGGTGGCATTGGCGGTGCCGGTACCGGTCAGGCTGCGACGCACATCCAGGTTGCGCGAGACCACCAGCACCACCCGGCGGTTACGGGCGCGGCCTTCGACCGTGGCGTTATTGGCCACCGGCTGGAACTCACCATAGCCCACCGACGCCAGGCGCTGGGGGTTCACACCCTGCATCGCCAACATGCGCACGATGCTCGACGCGCGGGCCGAGGACAGTTCCCAGTTGGTCGGGTACTGCGCGGTGCTGATGGGGAAATTGTCGGTGAAGCCTTCCACGTGGATCGGGTTTTCAAACGGTTTGAGGATCGCCGCGACCTTGTCGATGATGGTGAATGCCTGGTCACTGGGCAACGCATCGGCACTGGCGAACAGCAGGCTGGAGTTCAGTTCGATCTCCACCCACAGCTCATTGCCACGCACGGTCATCTGGTTGGAACTGATCAGGTCGCCAAAGGCGGCACTGATATCGTCGGCGATGCTTTTGAGCGGGTCGCTGGTGCCTTGGATGCCGGCGGCGGTTTCATCACTGTCATTGACCAGAGGCTTGGCCGGGGTCACGGTCTTGGGCCGCTCTTCGCCGATAGGAATGGGCTTGAGCGACCGCTCGGCATCGTTGAATACACCCACCAGCGCCTGGGAAATGATCTTGTACTTACCTTCGTTGATCGACGAGATCGAGTACATCACCACGAAAAACGCGAACAGCAAGGTGATGAAATCCGCGTAGGACACCAGCCAGCGCTCATGATTGACGTGTTCTTCAGGCTCGCGACGGCGACGGCTCACAGGCACTCCCCTCCACACACCCACCCCACTGTAGGAGCGAGCTTGCTCGCGAAGATCGTTAACGAAAACGCGGACATCCTGAATGCACGCGGCGCTCTCGGGTTCTTCGCGAGCAAGCTCGCTCCTACGGGGGGACGGATGTTCATGTGCATCAATCCATGAAGCCCTGAAGCTTCAATTCGATGGAGCGCGGGTTTTCGCCTTCGGCGATCGACAGGATGCCTTCGAGCAGCATTTCGCGATAACGCGACTGGCGCATGGCAATCGACTTGAGCTTGCTGGCCACCGGCAGCAACACCAGGTTGGCACTGGCCACGCCGTAGATGGTGGCGACAAACGCCACGGCAATGCCGCTGCCCAGTTGCGAGGGGTCGGCCAGGTTGCCCATCACGTGGATCAGGCCCATCACCGCGCCAATGATGCCGATGGTCGGCGCGTAGCCGCCCATGCTTTCAAAGACTTTGGCCGCGTTGATGTCACGGCTTTCCTGGGTGTAGAAATCCACTTCGAGGATGCTGCGGATCGCTTCCGGTTCGGCGCCATCGACCAGCAGTTGCAGGCCCTTGCGCGCATAGCTGTCGGGCTCGGCATCGGCCACGCCTTCCAGGCCCAGCAGGCCTTCCTTGCGAGCGGTGAGGCTCCAATTGACCACGCGGTCGATGCCGCCTGCCAGGTCAACCCGTGGCGGAAAAATGATCCACACCAGAATCTGCATGGCACGCTTGAACGAGCTCAGGGGCGACTGCAACAACGCCGCGCCCACGGTGCCACCGATCACGATCAGCGCTGCCGGGCCGTTGGCCAAGGCGCCGAGGTGGCCGCCTTCCAGGTAGTTGCCACCAATGATGGCGACAAACGCCATGGTGATGCCGATCAGGCTCAACACATCCATCAGAGGCAGGCCTCCACCAGATGCTTGCCGATGTCGTCCAGGCTGTAGACCGCATCGGCCAGGTCAGCCTTGACGATGGCCATGGGCATGCCATAGATCACGCAACTGGCTTCATCCTGGGCCCAGATGGCGCTGCCGCCCTGCTTGAGCAGGCGCGCGCCTTCACGGCCATCGGCGCCCATGCCGGTGAGCACCACCGCCAGAACTTTGTCGCCATAGGACTTGGCTGCAGAACCGAAGGTGATGTCCACACACGGCTTGTAGTTCAGGCGTTCATCGCCCGGCAGGATTTTGATCGCGCCACGCCCGTCCACCATCATTTGCTTGCCGCCCGGCGCCAGCAGGGCCAGGCCAGGACGCAGGATGTCGCCATCCTCGGCTTCCTTGACGGTGATGCGGCACAGCTTGTCCAGGCGCTCGGCGAAGGCTTTGGTGAACGCCGCCGGCATGTGCTGCACCAGCACAATCGGCGCCGGGAAGTTGGCCGGCAGTTGGGTCAACACCCGCTGCAAGGCCACCGGGCCGCCGGTGGAGGTGCCGATGGCGACCAGCTTGTAAGCCTTGCGCTTGGGCGCCGGCGAATGGGCACTCGGCGCGGCAGCACGTACCGGCGCTACCGCAGGCCGGGCCACAGGCGCAGGCGCCGGGCGCGCAAACGACGACGTCGGCGCCGCTGCTGCGGGCGCAGGCGTGGGGGCTGGCGCGGGTGTGCTGAACAGGCTGCGACGGTTACTGCGGGAAATGCTGTGCACCTTCTCGCACAGCATCTGCTTGACCTTGTCGGGGTTGCGCGAGATGTCTTCAAAATTCTTCGGCAAAAAATCCACCGCGCCGGCATCCAAGGCGTCGAGGGTCACCCGCGCGCCTTCGTGAGTCAGCGAGGAAAACATCAATACCGGTGTGGGGCAGCGTTGCATGATGTGGCGCACGGCCGTGATGCCATCCATCATCGGCATCTCGTAGTCCATGGTGATCACGTCTGGCTTCAAGGCAATGGCTTGATCGATCGCCTCTTTGCCGTTAGTGGCCGTACCGACCACCTGGATCGTTGGATCAGCGGAAAGAATTTCCGAGACGCGGCGGCGGAAGAAACCCGAATCGTCCACCACCAGGACCTTGACTGCCATAAACACTCCGTTAGGCGGGGCGGGCATGACCGCCCTGCCCCACCAGAATCAAATACGCCGTGCGGCGTAACGCTTGAGCATGCTTGGAACATCGAGAATCAGTGCGATGCGACCGTCACCGGTAATGGTTGCGCCCGACATACCCGGGGTGCCCTGCAGCATCTTGCCCAAAGGTTTGATCACCACTTCTTCCTGGCCCACCAATTGGTCGACCACAAAGCCGATGCGCTGGGTGCCCACGGACAGAATCACCACATGGCCCTCGCGCTGTTCTTCATGGGCAGCCGAGGCCACCAGCCAACGCTTGAGGTAGAACAGCGGCAACGCTTTGTCGCGCACGATCACCACTTCCTGGCCGTCCACCACGTTGGTGCGCGACAGGTCGAGGTGGAAGATCTCGTTGACGTTGACCAGCGGGAAGGCGAACGCCTGGTTGCCCAGCATCACCATCAGGGTAGGCATGATCGCCAGGGTCAAAGGCACCTTGATGACGATCTTGGAGCCTTGGCCCTTGGTCGAGTAGATATTGATCGAGCCGTTGAGCTGGCTGATCTTGGTCTTCACCACGTCCATGCCCACGCCACGCCCGGACACGTCGGAGATCTCGGTCTTGGTCGAAAAGCCCGGGGCGAAGATCAGGTTGTAGCACTCGGTGTCGGTCAGGCGGTCGGCGGCGTCCTTGTCCATCACGCCGCGCTTGACCGCGATATTGCGCAAGATGGTCGGGTCCATGCCCTTGCCGTCATCGGTGATCGACAGCAGGATGTGGTCGCCCTCTTGCTCCGCCGCCAAAATCACTTTGCCGTTGCGGGACTTGCCGGCGGCTTCGCGTTCTTCCGGGGTTTCTACGCCGTGGTCGACCGCGTTGCGCACCAAGTGGACCAGCGGGTCGGCCAGGGCCTCGACAAGGTTTTTGTCGAGGTCGGTTTCTTCGCCCACCAGTTCCAGGTTGATTTCTTTCTTGAGCTGGCGCGCCAGGTCACGAACCAGGCGCGGGAAACGGCCGAAGACTTTCTTGATCGGCTGCATCCGCGTTTTCATCACTGCGGTTTGCAGGTCGGCGGTGACCACGTCGAGGTTCGACACGGCCTTCTGCATGGCTTCGTCGCCGCTGTTCAGGCCCAGGCGCACCAGGCGGTTACGCACCAGCACCAGTTCGCCCACCATGTTCATGATGTCGTCCAGGCGCGCGGTATCCACGCGCACGGTGGTCTCGGCTTCGCTGGCGGGCTTTTCCGCTGCTGCCGGCGCCGCTGCACGCGCAGGGGCCGGGGCGGCGGCAGGTGCTGGCTTGGCAGCCGGCGCAGGTTTGGCAGCAACCGGTGCCGCAGTGGCAGCGGCTGGCGCTGCAACCTGGGCGACAGCGGCCGGGGCCACTTCGCTGAACTTGCCTTTGCCGTGCAACTCGTCGAGCAGGGCTTCGAATTCGTGATCGGAGATCAGCCCGTCGCCGGCCGGTGCGGCACTGGCCGCTGGCGCAGCGGCGGCAGCAGTCGCTGCAACCTCGGGCAGGGCTTCGGCCACAAAGGTGCCTTTGCCATGCAGTTGGTCGAGCAGTGCCTCGAACTCGTCGTCGGTAATATCGGTGCTGGCGTTGGCAGCGGGTGCTTCTGGCGCTGCGGCAGGCGGTGCCACGGCATCCGCCGCGAACTGGCCTTTGCCGTGCAACTGGTCGAGCAACGACTCGAACTCAGCGTCGGTAATGTCTTCACTGCTCGGCGTCGCGGCAGGCTGCACCGGCGATTCCGCTTGGGCCTTGACCGCGCTGAGAGAGTTGAGCAGTTGTTCGAACTCGCTGTCGGTCACGTCCGGCTCGGCTTGCGCCACCGGCTCCGGCGCGGCCTCGACCACCGGCGCAGCCGCGGTGTCGGCAGGTTCTGCCAGGCGCGCCAGGGCGGCCAGCAGTTCCGGCGTGGCGGCAGTGATCGGCGCACGTTCACGCACCTGGCTGAACATGCCGTTGACCGCATCCAGTGCTTCGAGAATTACGTCCATCAGTTCCGAGTCGACGTGACGCTCACCCTTGCGAAGGATGTCGAAAACGTTCTCGGCGATGTGACAGCACTCCACCAGCTCATGGAGCTGGAGGAAGCCGGCGCCCCCTTTTACAGTGTGAAAACCGCGAAAAATTGCATTGAGCAGGTTCGCATCATCCGGTCGGCTTTCCAGCTCGACCAGTTGTTCGGACAGTTGCTCTAGAATTTCGCCGGCCTCTACAAGGAAATCCTGAAGGATTTCTTCATCGGCGCCGAAGCTCATGTGGGTGCTCCTTAGAAGCCTAAACTGGATAACAGGTCATCTACGTCATCCTGACCTGACACAACGTCTTCACGTTTATCGGCATGAATCTGCGGACCTTCACCCTTGGCGAGATGTTTTTGTGGATCTTTTTCCGAGAGGATCGCTTCGCGGTCATGTTCGATGCCGGCAAAACGATCGACCTGGCCGGCCATCAGCACCAATTTGAGCAAGTTGCTTTCCACTTCGGTGACCAACTGGGTCACGCGCTTGATCACCTGGCCGGTAAGGTCCTGGTAATCCTGGGCCAGCAGGATGTCGTTGAGGTTGCTGGCCACCGTGCGGTTTTCCTGTTCGCTGCGCGACAAGAACCCGTCGACGCGACGCGCCAATTCACGAAACTCTTCAGCACCGACTTCGCGGCGCATGAAGCGGCCCCAGTCCTGGCTCAAGGCCTGGGCTTCGGTGGCCATGCCATTGACCAGAGGCGTGGCGTTTTCCACCAGGTCCATGGTGCGGTTGGCCGCAGCCTCAGTCAGCCTGACCACATAGGACAGGCGCTCGGTGGCATCGGTGATCTGGGAAATTTCTTCGGCCTGGGGCATGCGCGGGTCAATCTGGAAATTGACGATTGCGCTGTGCAGCTCGCGTGTGAGCTTGCCCACTTCCTGGTACAGGCCGCGGTCACGGGTCTGGTTAAGCTCATGGATCAACTGCACCGCATCGGCGAACTGGCCTTTTTCCAGGCTGTCGACCAACTGGTGAGCATGTTTTTTCAGGGTCGACTCAAAGTCGCCCTGTGACGTTTCGTTATGCTCCATAGCTCCCCCGCGATGGCATTAGCCGTGGATGCGTTCGAAGATTTTCTCGATCTTCTCTTTCAAGGCCAGTGCCGTGAATGGCTTGACCACGTAACCGTTGACCCCGGCTTGGGCGGCTTCGATGATCTGTTCACGCTTGGCTTCGGCGGTCACCATCAGCACAGGCAGGCTGCGCAGTTTTTCATCGGCGCGCACGTGGCGCAGCAGGTCGATACCAGTCATGCCCGGCATGTTCCAGTCGGTCACCAGAAAGTCGATGCTCCCGCTGTTGAGAATCGGAATGGCCGTCAGGCCGTCATCCGCCTCGACCGTGTTGGTGAACCCAAGGTCACGCAACAGGTTTTTAATGATCCGCCGCATCGTTGAGAAGTCATCAACGATGAGGATTTTCATGTTCTTGTCCAATTCGACCTCCAAGCAGTCTTAAACGCGCCCAGCACCTGGACGCGCCATTTCAATCAACAGGCGTTACACAAAAAGGACTGCCCAGGGCACCACGGTACTCACCCGCAAAACCCTGCGGTTTCACGGTAGCGTCTGCAGTGTCCCCACACTGCCTGTCAGCGCGCGCGCCACTCGGCCAATCGCCCCCGCAAGCGGGCTGCGCACTGGCTATGCAACTGGCTGACACGCGATTCGCTGACCCCCAGGACCTCACCGATTTCCTTGAGGTTCAGCTCTTCGTCGTAGTACAGCGCCAGCACCAGCCGCTCACGCTCCGGCAAGTTGGCGATTGCATCGGCCAACGCGCCCTGGAAACGTTCGTCTTCCAGGTCGCGCGACGGCTCCGTATGCGCGCTCGCGCCGTCCTCGTGCAGCCCTTCGTGTTCGCCGTCCTGTAAAAGGTCGTCGAAACTGAACAGGCGGCTGCCCAAGGTATCGTTCAAAATCCCGTAGTAATCGTCGAGACTCAATTGGAGTTCGGCCGCAACTTCATGATCTTTAGCGTCACGACCGGTTTTTGCTTCAATTGCACGAATTGCATCACTGACCATGCGCGTATTGCGGTGTACCGAACGCGGCGCCCAATCGCCTTTACGCACTTCATCGAGCATCGCGCCACGGATGCGGATACCCGCATACGTTTCGAAACTGGCGCCCTTGCTGGCGTCGTATTTGGTCGAGACTTCGAGCAGGCCGATCATGCCGGCCTGGATCAAGTCTTCAACCTGCACACTCGCGGGCAGGCGCGCCAACAGGTGATAGGCAATGCGCTTGACCAGTGGCGCATAGCGCTCGATCAATTCGCCCTGGCTGTCACGTGCCGACTTTTTGTAAAGGTTGTAGCCGCTGGATGTCATAGCACCGGTCCTGCGCTCGTCTGATGCACCAAACGCTCGACGAAAAACTCCAGATGCCCCCGCGGGTTGGCGGGCAACGGCCAGGTATCGACCTTCTGGGCAATGGCCTTGAACGCCAGTGCGCATTTCGAACGAGGGAACGCTTCATAGACCGCACGCTGCTTTTGCACGGCCTTGCGCACACACTCGTCATAGGGAACTGCGCCGACGTATTGTAAAGCCACATCGAGGAAGCGATCCGTGACCTTGGTCAACTTGGCGAACAGGTTGCGCCCTTCCTGCGGGCTCTGGGCCATGTTGGCCAGCACGCGAAAGCGGTTCATGCCGTAATCACGGTTAAGCAGTTTGATCAGTGCGTAGGCATCGGTGATCGAGGTGGGTTCGTCGCACACCACCAGCAGCACTTCTTGCGCGGCGCGCACAAAGCTGACCACGGATTCGCCGATGCCGGCGGCGGTGTCGATCACCAGCACGTCGAGGTTGTCGCCGATGTCGCTGAACGCCTGGATCAACCCGGCATGCTGCGCGGGGCTCAGGTGCACCATGCTCTGGGTGCCCGAGGCCGCCGGCACAATGCGAATGCCACCGGGGCCCTGGAGCAGCACATCGCGCAGCTCACAGCGGCCCTCGATCACATCGGCCAGGGTATGTTTGGGTGTCAGCCCCAGCAGAACGTCCACGTTCGCCAAGCCCAGGTCAGCATCCAGCAGCATGACGCGACGGCCAAGCTCTGCCAGCGCCAGGGACAAATTCACTGACACGTTAGTTTTCCCGACGCCACCTTTGCCGCCGGTCACCGCGATCACCTGTACGGGATGCATGCTGCCCATTTTATTTCTTTACCTTGTCTTGCTTAGACGCAGGCTACATGGCTTGGCCGCGTGAATCGCTTGCAGACCATCGATGTAGGTACATTTCACGGTGTTCATCCTGCCTCAACCCACCCGTTTAGCCGGGTGGTGGTAAAGGTCGGCGAACATATCAGCCATCGCTTCCTCGCTAGGCTCGTCTTGCATTTGCACACTCACGGCACGGCTGACCAACTGATGACGGCGCGGCAGATGCAGATCATCCGGGATCCGCGGCCCGTCGGTGAGGTAGGCAACCGGTAATTCATGGCTGATGGCCAGGCTCAATACCTCGCCCAGGCTCGCGGTTTCGTCGAGCTTGGTGAGAATGCAGCCGGCCAGGCCGCAACGCTTGTAGCTGTGATAGGCAGCGGTAAGAACCTGTTTCTGGCTGGTGGTTGCAAGCACCAGGTAATTTTTCGACTTGATGCCACGCCCGGCCAGGCTTTCGAGCTGCATGCGCAGCGCCGGGTCGCTGGCCTGTAGGCCTGCGGTGTCGATCAGCACCACGCGCTTGCGCAGCAACGGCTCGAGGGCATTGGCCAGGGACTGGCCCGGGTCGACATGGGTCACCGGCACATTGAGGATGCGGCCCAGGGTCTTGAGCTGCTCCTGGGCGCCGATGCGGTAACTGTCCATGCTCACCAGCGCGATATTCTGCGCGCCGTACTTGAGCACATAACGGGCGGCCAGCTTGGCCAGGGTGGTGGTCTTGCCCATGCCGGCGGGGCCGACCATGGCGATCACACCGCCCTCTTCCAGAGGTTCGATTTCCGGCGTGGCGATCATGCGCGCCAAGTGCGCCAGCAACATGCGCCAGGCCTGGCGGGGCTCTTCGACCTCAGCGGTCAAGGCCAGCAGGTCGCGGGACAACGGGCCCGACAGGCCGATGCGTTGCAGACGACGCCACAGGTTGGCTTGCTGCGGCTTGCTGCCTTGCAGTTGGGTCCAGGCCAGCGAGCCGAGCTGCACTTCGAGCAATTCACGCAGGCCGTTGAGTTCAAAACGCATCGAGTCGATCACGCGCTGGTCAACTGCGGCAGCCGGGGCAGGCGCTGCAGGACGCGGCGGTTCGACGAACGTGGGCTCAACCAGCGGCTCGGCGGCGGTCAACGGCAGGCCGGCGAACAATTGGCGATTGGTGCTGGCATCGCTGTCGCCACGCATGCTCAGCTCAGCCTGGGCCGACACAATACGCGAGGCGGTCTTGCGCAGCTCGTCTTCGAGTTCCATGTTCGGCACGCGCGGGGCCAGCGCCTGGGGTGTGTAATCCAGGGCAGCCGTCAGCTCGACACCGCCGGCAATCCGACGGTTACCGATAATCGCGGCATCGGCGCCCAGCTCATCACGGACCAATTTCATGGCCTGACGCATATCGGCGGCGAAAAAACGCTTAACTTGCATAACCCACTACCTCAGCCATTGGGCCCAACTGTCGCGACGATAGTCACTTGCTTATTGTCAGGAATTTCCTGGTAAGCCAACACGTGCAAATTCGGTACAGCCAGGCGTCCAAACCGCGACAACATCGCGCGAACCGGGCCGGCCACCAGCAGGATCACCGGGTTGCCTTGCATTTCCTGGCGCTGTGCGGCGTCGATCAACGAACGCTGCAGCTTTTCAGCCATGCTTGGCTCCAGTAAAACGCCCTCTTCCTGGCCTTGCCCTGCCTTCTGAATACTATTGAGCAATATTTGTTCCAACCTGGGTTCCAGGGTGATCACAGGCAGCTCAGACTCAGTCCCTACAATGCTTTGCACGATTGCGCGGGACACGCCGACACGCACCGCCGCCACCAGAGCGGCAGTATCTTGACTCTTGGCGGCATTGTTGGCGATGGCCTCGGCAATGCTGCGAATGTCGCGCACGGGCACCTGTTCGGCCAACAGCGCTTGCAGCACCTTGAGCAACTGCGACAGCGACAGCACGCCCGGCACCAGTTCTTCGGCCAGTTTTGGCGACGATTTGGCCAGCAAGCCCATCAATTGCTGGACTTCCTCGTGGCCGATCAACTCGTGGGAGTGCTTGTAGAGAATCTGGTTGAGGTGCGTGGCGACCACGGTACTGGCATCCACCACGGTGTAACCCAGGGACTGCGCCTGGCTGCGCTGGCTCACTTCGATCCACACCGCTTCCAGGCCGAAAGCCGGATCTTTGGCGGTGATGCCGTTGAGCGTACCGAACACTTGGCCCGGGTTGATCGCCAGTTCGCGGTCCGGGTAGATCTCGGCTTCGGCCAAAATCACTCCCATCAGCGTCAGGCGATAGGCGCTGGGGGCCAGGTCGAGGTTGTCGCGGATATGCACGGTGGGCATCAGGAAGCCCAAGTCCTGGGACAGCTTCTTGCGCACGCCCTTGATCCGCGCCAGCAGTTGCCCACCCTGGTTGCGGTCGACCAGTGGGATCAGGCGGTAGCCGACTTCCAGGCCAATCATGTCGATGGGCGTGACGTCGTCCCAGCCCAGCTCCTTGGTTTCCTGGGCACGGGCCGGAGATGGCAGCAGCTCCTGTTGACGGGCGATTTCCTGCTCGGCCTGGACCTTGACCTGGTTCTGCTTCTTCCAGAACAGGTACGCCGCCCCCCCCGCCAGGGCCGCCATGCTCAGGAACGAGAAGTGCGGCATGCCCGGCACGATACCCATGATCGCCATGATGCCCGCCGCCACGGCCAGGGCCTTGGGCGAAGCGAACATCTGCCGGCTGATCTGCTTGCCCATGTCTTCGGAGCCCGAAGCACGGGTAACCATGATGGCCGCCGCTGTGGATAACAACAGTGATGGCAATTGCGCCACTAAACCGTCACCGATGGTCAGCAAGGCGTACACCTTGCCAGCATCGCCGAACGTCATGCCGTGCTGGAACATACCGACGGCCACACCGCCGATCAGGTTGATGAACAGAATCAACAGACCGGCGATGGCGTCACCGCGCACGAACTTGCTGGCGCCGTCCATGGAGCCATAGAACTCGGCTTCCTGAGCAACTTCGGCCCGGCGCGACTTGGCCTGGTTCTGGTCGATCAGGCCAGCGTTAAGGTCGGCGTCGATGGCCATTTGTTTGCCAGGCATGGCATCCAGGGTAAACCGCGCACTCACCTCGGAAATCCGCCCGGCGCCCTTGGTCACCACGACGAAGTTGATGATCATCAGGATCGCGAACACCACGATACCAACCACGTAGTTACCGCCGATCACCACCTCACCGAACGCCTGGATCACCTTACCGGCGGCGGCGTGGCCGTCCTGGCCGTGGAGCATCACCACCCGCGTGGAAGCAACGTTCAAGGCCAGGCGCAGCAGGGTCGCCACCAACAGAATGGTGGGGAATACCGCAAAATCCAGTGGTCGCAAGGCGTACACGCACACCAGCAACACGACGACGGACAGGGCAATGTTGAAGGTAAAGAACACGTCGAGCAGGAACGGCGGCATCGGCAACATCATCATTGCCAGCATCACCAGCAACAACAACGGCACACCCAGATTGCCCCGCGACAGATCAGTCAGGGTGCCACGGGCCGTGTTGAGCATTTGAGAGCGATCTACCACCGGTATTCCTCGGGTCCTTGAAGCAAAGTTTTGACGCTGGAGGGCGACTTGGAGGCGGGGTTGCAAGAAGCCTTCCAACTTTGCTTTTGGAGTGATCGTCGGGTGGTAACCGATTCGAGTGTGGGAGCTGGCTTGCCTGCGATAGCTGACTCACAGCCAATATCCCGGTGACTGACACACCGCAATCGCAGGCAAGCCAACTCCCACATTTGGATCTGTGTGCCGTCGGTACCGCTGAGGATATTTCTGACAAGGATTTGGGGTTGCCCCTAGGAAATCTGATCTCTAGTCTCCGTACACCGCTGCAAATGCAGCGGACGGGCGTCGCGGCCCGGTTTACCACCGAACAAAAGCACCATCTCCCTTTCAGTAAGCGGTTTTTTATCGTCTACTGTGCGGCGCTATGGCGGCTGTACGCGGGATACCTTCGGGTATGCCGGGTTCCTTGGTAACCGGTCCGCGAACCCGCGTACAGCTGCCACCCTCCATCGCGTCGCGGCGATCAGTGGCAGCTCCACCTTTACCGAGGCGTCACAATGATCAAACCCACCCCAAATCCCCCCATCCGGCTGTTTACCGTAGCCGACGGCATCAGCAGCGAAGACCTGTTGGTCAACCTCAGTGAAACACTCGCTTCGGCCAACGCCTTGAGCTGCGACCTGGCCTTTGACCTGGAAGGTTCGAAACGAGAGGAATTGCTCGGCGTTGCGCAGTTGATCGAACTGGCGCAGTTATTGGCTGATCGCCTGCACCTTGGCAGCGGAATGACGGACACCGCAAACAGCGGATAACGCGGTCCCCTCGATCGTTCCCACGCTCCGCGTGGGAACGATCAAGCGGTTATTCCGTTTCTAAACTGGCCGTATATTTTCAGCCTGTGGGCCTTTTGGACCTTGTGTGAGGTCATACTCTACTTTTTGGTTCTCTTCCAAAGATCGAAACCCACTCGACGCAATTGCCGAGTGATGGGCGAACACGTCCGCCCCTCCATCCTCCGGGGTAATAAAACCAAACCCCTTCTCCGTGCTAAACCACTTCACAGTACCCGTTGCCATTGCCGCTCTCCTTACCCTTACTCAGAACCCAATCCACCTCGATCATGCCCCCTGACGGGCACCGCATAGATGCCCTTGGGCCGATGGACCATTTTAAACCTCAGACGCTTACCCACCGACAGCGCGGTGCAGCGCCAATCCTTGCGATTGATAAATACCTCTTCTGTCCCCTCATCCAATTCGACCAGCCAATCGCCCCTGATCCAGTCGTAGGATTTGACAGTCCCTTTGACCTCGCTCAATCCCGCTCTCCCTGCATCTCGTTGACTACATACGCGCAGTGTTTGGTTCATCCATAAAACAACGGGGAAACGAGCTTTGGCTACTGTCAGAGTTGACAGGTAGACGCGAGCTGCCGATGGGTGGTAGCGGTGGAACAGCAAGCGATTCATGCATCCGATGATTTCTTGCGTTTGCGGGGTTTTCGCAGCTTGGGAGGATTGGGTGGCAGGTCACTGCATTGCGTGCCTGCCGATTGGACGGCAACCGGGTTGCCATCACGATCCCGGGCAATAAAGCCGATGCCTTTGACCGCATCAAACCACCTGACCGTACCCCTATCCATCACCGCCTCCCGAGTCGTGCAGGGCTGCACGTCTCATCGCTGTATCAAACAGTGAAGGCGGCGTATTGGCTACTGTCAAAGTTGACAGGTTGTAGGAGCGAGCTTGCTCGCGAAGGTGGTAAAGATAACGCGGGGAGTCAGGATGAACGCGGCGACGGTGAGTTTTTCGCGAGCAAGCTCGCTCCTACTAGGAATCGCGGCGCAGGTCCGGCGGGATCGGCAGGTCTTTGAGCGGATCAGGCCGCTTGCCCTTGCCGGCGCGGTATTGGCGAATCTGGTAAACGTAGGCCAACACCTGGGCAACGGCCAGGTACAAGCCGGCCGGAATTTCCTGGTCCAGGTCGGTAGAGTAGAAAATCGAGCGCGCCAATGCTGGCGACTCCAGCAGCAGAATGTCGTTGGCCACGGCGATTTCGCGGATTTTCAACGCGGTAAAGTCGCTGCCCTTGGCCAGCAACATCGGCGCACCACCCTTCTCGGGGTCGTACTTGAGGGCCACGGCGTAGTGGGTCGGGTTGGTGATGATCACATCGGCGTCGGGCACCGAGGCCATCATCTTGCGCTGGGACATTTCCCGCTGCAGCTGGCGGATGCGTTGCTTGACCTCGGGGCGGCCTTCCTGGTCCTTGTGCTCGTCGCGCACTTCCTGCTTGGTCATCAGCAGTTTCTTGTGGCTTTCCCACAGTTGAATCGGCGCATCCACGGCGGCGATCAGGATCAGCCCGGCCGCCATCCACAACGCACTCCAGCCCACTACCTGCACGCTGTGGATGATCGCGGACTCCAGCGGCTCATGGGCGATGCGCAGCAAATCGTCGATGTCGGACGACAACACCGCCAAGGCCACGAACAGAATCAGGAAAAACTTGGCCAGGGCCTTGAGCAATTCCACCAGGGCCTTGACCGAAAACATGCGCTTGAGCCCCGCCCCGGGGTTCATGCGGCTGAACTTGGGCGCCATGCTGCCCGCAGCAAACAGCCAGCCGCCCAGGGCCACCGGGCCGATCAGCGCGGCCAGCAGCAAGGTGATCAGGATCGGCTGCACCGCCAGCAGCGCGATTTTGCCCGAGTGCAGCAGGTATTGGGCCATGGCGTCGGGGTTGAGCAACACGTCGCGCGGCAGGCTGAAGTTGTGTTTCATCATCTCCAGCAGGTCCAGCGCCAGACCACCGCCGTAGATCAGCAAGGCGCCTGCGCCGGCGATCATGGTGGCGAAGGTGTTGAGCTCTTTGGAGCGGGCGATCTCGCCCTTTTCCCTGGAGTCCTTTTTACGTTTCTCCGTGGGGTCTTCTGTTTTGTCCTGACCACTCTCGCTCTCGGCCATGGCTCAGCGCGCCCGTGCCAGATCACGTAAGAACTGCAAGGCTTCGCTCGCCAGCGGTTGATACTGATTGAGAATGTCAGCCAGGCCGACCCAGAAAATCCCCATGCCCAACACCAGGGTCAAGGGAAAACCAATCGAGAAGATGTTCAGTTGCGGCGCCGCACGGGTCATCACGCCAAACGCGATATTGACCACCAGCAGCGCGGTGATCGCCGGCAGCACCAGCAACAGCGCTGCACCCAACACCCAACCCAGGCGCCCCACCAGCTCCCAGAAATGGTTGACCACCAACCCCGAGCCCACCGGCAAGGTGGCGAAGCTTTCGGTCAAGACTTCGAACGCCACCAGGTGACCGTTCATGGCCAGAAACAGCAAGGTCACCAGCATGGTCAGAAACTGCCCGATCACCGCCGCCGACACCCCGTTGGTGGGGTCGACCATGGACGCGAAGCCCATGCCCATCTGGATCGAAATGATTTGCCCGGCGATCACAAACGCCTGGAAGAACAACGTGAGGGAAAACCCCAGCATGGCGCCGATCAGGATCTGTTCGGCAATCAGCAGCAAGGCGCTCAGGTCGAGGGCGTTCACCGGCGGCATCGGCGGCAGGCCAGGCACGATCACCACGGTGATCGCCACGGCAAAATACAGGCGCACGCGACGCGGTACCAGGGTGGTGCCGAACACCGGCATGGCCATCAGCATGGCCGTGACGCGAAACAGCGGCAGGATGAACGAGGCCACCCAGGTACTGATCTGGGTGTCGGTCAAGGCCAGCAAGGATTGCATCGGCTCAGCCGATCAACTGCGGAATACTGCCGTACAACTGCAGGATGTATTCCATGAAGGTTTGCACCAGCCACGGGCCGGCGACAATCAGGGTCACCAGCATCACCAGCAGGCGCGGCAGGAAGCTCAAGGTCTGTTCGTTGATCTGAGTGGCGGCCTGGAACATCGCCACCAGCAGGCCGACCAACAGGCTCGGCACCACCAGCACGGCGACCATCAGGGTGGTCAGCCACAGCGCTTCACGGAACAGGTCGACGGCGACTTCTGGGGTCATGGCGCTATACCCCTCCGAAACTGCCGGCCAGGGTGCCGATAATCAGCGCCCAGCCGTCCACCAGCACAAACAGCATGATCTTGAACGGCAACGAGATGATCAACGGCGACAGCATCATCATACCCATGGCCATCAGCACGCTCGCCACCACCAGGTCGATGATCAGGAACGGGATGAAGATCATGAAGCCGATCTGGAACGCGGTCTTCAATTCAGAAGTGACAAACGCCGGTACCAGGATGGTCAGCGGTGCCTGGTCTGGGGTAGCGATGTCGGTGCGCTTGGACAGGCGCATGAACAGCTCAAGGTCGCTGGAGCGGGTTTGCGACAGCATGAAGTCCTTGATCGGGCCCTGGGCCTTGTCGATCGCATCCTGGGCCGTGAGCTTTTCCGCCAGGTAAGGTTGCAGGGCTTGCTGGTTCACCTTGTCGAACACCGGTGCCATGATGAACAGCGTCAAAAACAACGCCATGCCGGTGAGGATCTGGTTCGACGGCGTCTGCTGCAGCCCCAGGGCCTGACGCAGGATCGAGAAGACGATGATGATCCGCGTAAAGCTGGTCATCAGCATGACGAACGCCGGGATAAAACTCAGCGCCGTCATGATCAGCAGGATCTGCAGGCTGACCGAATATTCCTGCGCGCCCGCCGCGTTGGTGCCCAGGGTAATCGCCGGGATCGACAACGGGTCGGCGCCCAGGGCCATCGGCGCGGCCAACAACAGCATGAGCGTCAACAAAACGCGCATTACTTCTTATCCTTCTGATCCTTGCCCAGCAATTCCATCAGGCGCTGGGCGAATTCTGGCGTGGCGGCTTCGGTCTTGACCGCATCCACCGGGGTCTTGAGTACATGCAGCGGGGTGATACGGCCAGGGGTGATGCCAAGCAGGATCTGCTCCTCGCCCACCTGCACCAGCACCAACCGATCACGCGGGCCGAGAGCGCGCGAGCCCACCAGCTCGATCACCTGGCCGTTGCCCGGGCCGATGCGCTGTACGCGGCGCATCAGCCAGGCCAGCACAAAGATCAGGCCGATCACCAGCAACAGGCCCAGCACCAGTTGCGTCAACTGCCCGCCGACGCTGCCGACCGCAGGTGCCGTGACTGCCTGCGCCACCGGTTCAGCCGCCAGGGCGCTCAATGGCAGCGCCAGCAACAGTCCCGCCATCGCGTACTTCATCTCAGCGCAACTTCTTGATGCGTTCGCTCGGGCTGATCACGTCAGTCAGGCGGATGCCGAACTTCTCGTTGACCACCACCACCTCGCCATGGGCAATCAGGGTGCCGTTGACCAGCACGTCCAACGGCTCGCCGGCCAGGCGGTCCAGTTCGATCACCGAGCCCTGGTTAAGCTGCAAGAGGTTGCGGATGTTGATTTCGGTGCTGCCCACTTCCATGGAAATCGACACCGGGATGTCGAGGATCACATCCAGGTTCGGGCCATCAAGGCTCACCGGATCGTTGTTCTTCGGCACACTGCCGAATTCTTCCATGGCCAGGCGGTTGCCGGCCGGCGCGGTGGCGGCGTCGGCGGCCAGCAGCGCGTCGATGTCGTCCTGGCCGACATCGCCGGTTTCTTCCAGGGCCGCAGCCCACTCGTCAGCCAGGGCCTGGTCTTCGGCGGAAGTGTTTTCGTGTTCGGTAGCCATTACATGTCCTCGGCGCAGCAAACAATCATGAATTAGGGTTGAATCAGCGGCGGTTGATCGGCTCAACCACTTGCAGCGCCAGGTTGCCCTTGTGGGAACCGAGCTTGACCTTGAATGACGGCACGCCGTTGGCGCGCATGATCAACTCTTCCGGCAAGTCGACGGGGATGATGTCCCCAGGCGCCATGTGCAAAATGTCCCGCAGGCGCAACTGGCGGCGGGCCACGGTGGCGCTCAGCGGCACGTCGACGTCCAGCAGGTCTTCGCGCAGGGCCTTGACCCAGCGTTCGTCCTGGTCGTCGAGGTCGGACTGGAAACCGGCATCGAGCATCTCGCGCACCGGCTCGATCATCGAATACGGCATGGTCACGTGCAGGTCGCCGCCACCGCCATCGAGTTCGATGTGGAAGGTCGACACCACAATGGCTTCGCTGGGGCCGACGATGTTGGCCATGGCCGGGTTCACTTCCGAGTTGATGTACTCGAAATTGACTTCCATGATCGCCTGCCAGGCTTCCTTCAAGTCGATGAAGGCCTGCTCCAGCACCATGCGCACCACGCGCAGTTCGGTGGGGGTGAATTCACGCCCTTCGATCTTGGCGTGACGGCCGTCGCCACCGAAGAAGTTGTCCACCAGCTTGAACACCAGTTTGGCGTCGAGGATGAACAGCGCGGTGCCGCGCAACGGCTTGATCTTGACCAGGTTGAGGCTGGTGGGCACGTACAGCGAGTGTACGTATTCACCGAACTTCATCACCTGCACACCGCCCACGGCCACGTCCGCCGAGCGGCGCAGCATGTTGAACATGCTGATGCGGGTGTAGCGGGCAAAACGTTCGTTGATCATCTCCAGGGTCGGCATGCGTCCCCGCACGATGCGATCCTGGCTGGTCAGGTCGTAACTTTTGACGCTGCCGGGTTCGGCAGCCATTTCGGTCTGTACCAGACCATCGTCCACGCCATGCAACAGCGCGTCGATTTCATCCTGGGACAGCAGGTCTTGCACGGCCATGTCGTGATCCTACTGCAATACGAAGTTAGTGAAGAGCGCCTGCTCGACCACGACTTTGCCGAGTTCTTTCTGGGCCACTTCCTGCACGCTGGCAGTGACCTTCTGGCGCAGCATTTCCTGGCCGACCGGAGTGGCCAGGCTGTCGAAGCTCTGCCCGGAGAACAGCATCACCAGGTTGTTGCGGATCACCGGCATATGCACCTTGAGGGCATCGAGGTCCGCCTGGTTGCGCGCCAGCAAGGTGATGCTCACCTGCAGGTAGCGTTGGCGACCATTCTGGTTGTAGTTGGCGACAAAGGCCGGAAGCATCTGCTCGAAGATTGCCGGTTGCTTGACGTTAGTGGCGGTTTCGGCAGCGGGCGCCGGTTTGCTCGCACTGCTGTGCATGATGTACCAGGTGCCGCCCACCGAGGCACCGATGGCCAGGAGCAGGCCCAGCACAATCAACAGGATCAGCTTGAGCTTGCCTTTACCTGCGGGGGGAGTTGCTGCGTCGTCGCTCTTCGCCATGCCAATAATCCGTCACTATTCGGGGATTCGTAGATCTATGGCAAGGCAAGAGCAAGTGTTATGCCAGAGTTGGCTGGTAATGAGGGAAGAGCGAACACCACAAAACAAATGTGGGAGCGGGCTTGCTCGCGAATGCGGTGTATCAGTCACACATATACTGACTGACACTCTGCATTCGCGAGCAAGCCCGCTCCCACATTCAGGCCTGTACAGCCCTCAAGTCAGGCGTAGTAGTCGACCGCGCTGGAGCCGATCACGCTCTGGCTCACGGGCGCTGCCACTTCGGCCACATCCACAGGGCCACCGGCGTCGCCGTTGTCAGCACGCCTGCCGCTGCCACTGATGCCCCGCGCCTGGCTCTGCTGTTGCTGCTGGTCCTGCCCCCGCGATTGGTCGGAGACATTCACATCCACCTGCCCCATGCCCTGCTGGGCAAACATCTCCCGCAAGCGCCCCGACTGGCTCTCCAGCGCTTCACGCACCACCGCATGGCCGCTGATGAAGTTGACCTGGGCTTGCTGGTCCGCCGTCATGTTGACCTTGATATCCAAACGCCCCAGCTCAGCGGGCTGCAACTGAATCTCGGCCGACTTGAGGTTGGCGCTGGACAGGTACATCACGCGGTTGACCACCTCTTCGGTCCAGCCGCTCTGGTGCATGGCCAGGGGCGCATTGGTGACGGGCGGCAAGGCATTCGCGGTTTTCGGCGTGGCCGCCTGGGTCAGCGCGGCCAGGCGGTTGGCGAAGTCATCTACGCGGGTGTCGCTGCTGGCGTTCTTGAGGTCCTTGAGGCCGTCATCGATCAGCGCGCCGAAGGCCTTGTCACCGCCTTGGTCGGTACTGTCCTTGGTGGCTTGCTGGTCAACCATGCTGGCCAGGCCAGCGGCAAAGTTCTGCGCGGCGGTCGGTTGGTCCTGAGTGGTGGGCGCGGCTTTCTGCGGCGCCTGGCTGCTGGCCGAGACGTGACCGCCCTGCTCCATCGCCAGGCGCACGGCCGGCATCGAATCCAGCGGGTCGGCCTCGGGGTCGAAGGCCGGCTGCTTGGGCTCCTCGGTCACCGCGATGAGCGGCAGGGCCTGGTCATCTTCGGCAGCGACGGCAGGCGCTTGTACGGGCACAGGGACCGCCACCGGCGTCACGGCTGCAACCAGCGCCGGGTCGGCCACTGGTTGCTGCGCCAGGGACGGGTCGGCCGGTGGCTCGCCTTCACTGTCTGCGCTGTCATCGCTCTTGGCCGGCTTGGCAGGCAAGGGATTGCCGCTATCGGCAACCGCTGGCGCGCTGGCGGCAGGTTTATCGCTGGCGTCAGGCGCTTTGTCGCGCACGGGTTTGGCTGGCGCGTCGTCGCTCTTGGCCTGCGGCTTGGCAGCTTGCTTGGCAAACACTTGAGCGAAGCCAGGGCCCTTTTCCCGCGGGGCCGCAGGCGCTACCGCAGGCGTGGCGGCCGGCGCTTGAGGCTTGGCTGCGGTGGCAGCCTGAAGGAGCGAATTGGGGGCGACTGGCATAAGTAAGGGTCTCCACTGCATGGGGTCGGAAATGCAGTCTGTGGAGGTATAGCAAGAGTCGGGCCAGGTTTACAAAATGCCTGGACATATCCGATTCAATGTAGGAGCGAGCTTGCTCGCGAAAAGCTCACAGGCGCCGCATTCATCCAGGAAGCACGCGTTATCGTTGACGTTTTTCGCGAGCAAGCTCGCTCCTACATTCATACAGTGGCTTGACCAGCGCGAACTCATGATCAATCTGATCAACCAGAGCACCTAGATCAGAGGCCGCCTCGACGGCCTCGGTCTCCAGCAGCTCACACAATCGGGCCAAACGCACCGCCCCAAGATTGCCGCTGCTGCCTTTGAAACTGTGGGCAATCCGTCCCAACGTTTTCGCGTCGCCCCCAGCCTTGCGCAGTGCTGCGACGCGCTTTTGCGAGTCCTCGATAAAGGTGTCGAGCAACGTCGGGTACTCGCTCTCCATCACTTCCTGCAAGTCCGACAACACCTCGGGGTCCAAATGAATCTCAGCCACTTGCTCGCTCCTTGATCAAGAATCGGCGGATTATGCCAGAGCCTCCCAACAAAACTCCACGCAGACACTGCGCCCGCCATCGGACCAGCCTACAGCGCTGCTCAGTTGACGCACCAGGCTAAGACCCCGACCAGACAGACGGTCGATGTCCACGGGGCGTGCCAGCTCCTGCTCCACATCAAAACCCTGCCCGCTGTCTTCCAGACGCAAGGTCAGTTTGCCGCCCTTGTCGGTGGGTACCACCTGCACATGCACGCGCACATAACCGCTGTCCAACTGTGCCAGCCGCTCATGGCGCTGGTGATAATACTGCGCAAACCCCTGGGCATCGCGCTTGAGCCGTGAGTCCAAGCCCAGCACGCCATGCTCCAGCGCGTTGGAATACAACTCGGCCATCACGCTGTAAAGCGCCCCGCTCTGCTCACGCAGGCCGTGGATCTCCAATAGCAGTTGCAGCAGGTACGGCAGCGGGTTGTAGGCTCTAAGGGTCTGGGCGCGAAATTCGAAACTCACCGACCAATCCAGTGGGCACGACTGGCCGCTGTCGGCATACATCGGTTCGGCCGCCCGCAAGGGCTGGCCCGCCTGCAAGGTGATCTCGACCATGCTGACGTCATCGCGCGCCTGGCCGCGAAAGGCCGCCAGAGCCTGCTCGATGTCCTCGAACAGGCGGTCAGGCTCGCGGTTGGCGGCGAACACCTGCTGCAAGCGCTCGGCGCCGAACAGTTGATCGTTGGCGTCAGCGGTGTCCAGCACGCCGTCGGAGAGCAAAAACACCCGGTCGCCCAACGCCATGGGCCAGACCTCGGTGCTGTCATCGAACGCCTCTGCCGACAACACCCCCAGGGGCAGGTGCCGCGACATCAACGGCGTGCGCCTGCCGGTGGCGACTTCATGCACATAGCCTTCGGGCATGCCGCCGTTCCACACTTCCACCGCCCGCCGCTGGGCGCTCAGGCACAGCAAGGTGGCGCAGCAGAACATGTCCACCGGCAGGATGCGCTTGAGCTTGGCGTTCATTTCCCGCAGGGTCTGCGTGAGGCCGTAGCCCTTGGCGGTCATGCCGTAGAACACTTCGGCCAGGGGCATGGCGCCGATGGCGGCCGGCAAGCCATGGCCGGTGAAATCACCGAGCAGCACGTGCATATCGCCGGACGGCGTGTAGGCCGCCAGCAACAAGTCACCGTTGAACAACGCATAAGGCGATTGCAGGTAGCGAATATTCGGCGCGGCGTTGATACAACCGGAATGGGCGACCTTATCGAACACCGCCTTGGCCGCCCGCTGTTCATGCATCAGGTGTTCGTGGTGTTTGGCGATCAGGTCACGCTGCTGCAAAACCGTGGCCTGCAGGCGGCGCAGGCGGTCCATGGCGTTGATCTTCGCCGCCAGGATCAAGGGGTTATAGGGTTTGGGCAGAAAGTCATCGCCGCCGGCGTCCAGGCACTGGGCCAGGGCTTCGCTTTCGCGCAGCGAGGTGAGGAAGATGATCGGCACCAGCGCCTCGCCCGCCAGTTGTTTGATCTGCCGTGCGGCCTCAAAGCCGTCCATCACCGGCATCAGCGCGTCCATCAACACCAACTGCGGGCGCTCGCGGGCAAACACCTCAATCGCTTCGGCACCATTGCTCACCGTCAGCACCTGGTGGCCCTGGCGACGGATGATGCTCGCCAGCAACAGGCGGTCGGCGGCGCTGTCTTCGGCGATCAGGATGGTCAGCGCTTCAAGAACAGGGGCCAAGGCGCTCAACTGATGTCGAACAGCTTGTCGAAGTTGGAGATGGCGAGGATCTTGCGCACGTCGGAGTTGCTGTTCGTCACGCGGACCTCGGCGTCATCACCGCCGGCATGATCCCGTAGCAACAGCAGCATGCCGAGGGCTGAACTGTCCATGTAGGTGGCATCCTTGAGGTCGACGATATAGGTCTCGGGGACCTTGTAGAAACGCTCGTACGCATCCCGAAACGCCTGGTGGCTGCCGAAATCGAACCGGCCCCTGATTGCGATCGTCAACTTCTTCCCATCCAGGGATACTTCTGACTCGACTGACATGTGACTGCTTCCTTGTCATTGCACTAGACACAAGGCGTAGCAGCTGAAGAGCATCTGAGCAACACAGTGGATCAACTGTGGGAGCGGGCTTGCTCGCGAAGGCGGCCTAACAGTCAACACAGTTGGACCGGGTACATATCCGTTATTTAGGTAACGGCCACTTAGGGTTCCGCTCTGACAGCGGCTCACTTTTGAAAAGAGCCCAAAAGTAAGCAAAAGGCTCTTGCCCCACCACTCGGCACCTCGCTTGGGCTCGGTGTGCCCGTAATCCGCCAGTGATTTGGGGGGCCGCCGCCACGCGCCATCCATGGCGCGGGGCGGCTAAACCGGCATCCCTGCCGGTTTACCCCCCAAATCACTGTCGAATTACGGCCAGCGTGGTTTGATGGGGCGCCTAAGATCAAGATCAAAAGCAGATCAAGAGCGGCTCGCTTCGCATCGTGGTTACCGGTGAGCGCTACGGAGTCGTGTAGATACCTATGCCCATCGCAGGCAAGCCAGCTCCCACACTTAGAACTGTTCTGGGCGGGGAAGGCGCTGGGAGAGTTCATCGAGCAGTTTTTGCTCGCGCTTGTCTTCGATGGCTCGCGCTTCGTCGATGTAGCGCTGCACCAGTTTGCGCAACCCCTCAACCCGGGCAAACGCCGCTTGCCAGGCCTCGCGGGCTTTGTCGAGGTTGGCCTCGTGCCAGGCCAGGCTTTGGCGTTGTTGGCCGACGGCGGTTTCAAGCTGGTTGAGAAAGCCCTGGTACCCCATCAGCCACTGGCCGGACACGCCCTGGCTGCCGCGCTCGATCCACTGTTGCTGGTACTCGCCACGAAAACGCTCCAGGTCGCCCAGCTTGCTTTGGGCCAAACGCACCTGGCCCTGGAAGTAGCCAAGGCGCTGTACGGCGGCTTTCTCGGCCTTTTCGGCCATGTCCACCACCGGGGCCAAGCGTGCGGCGCGGCTGTTGGCCATGGCTTAGCCGCCCGGCGCCGGGGCGAAGATGGACTGCAAGTGCGACTGGCTTTCGCCCATGGTGATCTTGTCGTTGAGGCCTTGGCGCAGGTAGGTCACCAGTTGCGGCTGCAAGGCGATGGCCAGGTCGGTGTCGCGGTCGCCACCGGCCACATAGGCACCGACGCTGATCAGGTCACGGCTTTGCTGGTAGCGCGACCACAACTGCTTGAACTGCTGCGCACGGGCCATATGCTCCGGCGTGACCACCGCCGGCATCACCCGGCTGATGGACGCTTCGATGTCGATGGCCGGGTAATGCCCCTCTTCGGCCAAACGCCGCGACAGCACGATGTGGCCGTCGAGCACGCCCCGCGCCGAGTCGGCAATCGGGTCCTGTTGGTCGTCGCCTTCGGACAACACCGTGTAGAACGCGGTGATCGAGCCGCCGCCGGCTTCGGCATTACCGGCACGCTCCACCAGCTTGGGCAGCTTGGCAAATACCGATGGCGGGTAACCCTTGGTCGCGGGCGGCTCGCCGATGGCCAGGGCGATCTCGCGCTGGGCCTGGGCGAAACGCGTGAGCGAGTCCATCAGCAACAGGACGTTCTTGCCCTTGTCGCGAAAATATTCGGCGATGCGTGTGCAGTACATCGCCGCACGCAAGCGCATCAGCGGTGCATCGTCTGCCGGAGAAGCGACGACAACAGAACGCTTGAGCCCTTCTTCACCGAGGCTGTGCTCGATGAACTCCTTCACTTCGCGGCCCCGCTCGCCGATCAGCCCCACCACGATGATGTCGGCCTCGGTAAAGCGCGTCATCATGCCCAGCAACACCGACTTACCCACGCCGGTACCGGCGAACAGGCCCAGGCGCTGGCCGCGACCGACCGTCAATAAACCGTTGATGCTGCGAATACCCACATCCAGTGGCACGCTGATGGGGTTGCGCTTGAGCGGGTTGATGGTGGGGCCGTCCATCGGCACCCAGTCTTCGGCCTTCATGCCGCCCTTGCCGTCCAGCGCACGGCCGGCGCCATCGAGTACGCGGCCCAGCATGCTCATGCCCATGGGCAGGCGGCCAGTGTCGGCCAGTGGCACCACGCGGGCGCCGGGGGCAATGCCGGCGAGGCTGCCGACCGGCATCAGGAAAATCTTGCTGCCCGAAAAGCCCATCACCTCGGCTTCGACTTGCACCGGGTGGTAACTGTTGTCGTTGATCACCAGGCAGCGGCTGCCCATGGCGGCGCGCAGGCCCTCGGCTTCGAGGGTCAGGCCGACCATACGCAACAGGCGCCCTTCGAGGATCGGCTGGCCGGGCAACTCGGTGACCTCGGCGTAGCTGCCCAGGCGCTTGGCGAAGCTGGTGCGGTCAAGACGCATCGGTGGCGTCCAGGTCAACGCTCAGGTCCGGCTCAGCGGGGTGCAGGGCCTGTTCATGCAGTTGATCGAACAGCTTGGCCATTATCTGGCTGATGCGGGTTTCCACCGTTGCATCGATGCGGCTGTGTTCGGTCTCGACGCGGCAACCGCCGGGCTGCAACGAAGCATCTTCGACGATGCGCCAGGTTTCTTCATGGCGCTCGCGCAGGGCTTTGACCTGTTCGAAATCCTGGGGGTTGATGTACAGCCGCACATTGCCGACGCCCAGGGGCAGCAGCTTGAGGGCTTCACGCATCACCGCTTCGATCTGGCTGGAATCAAGCACCAGTTCGCGCTGGATCACCTGGCGCGCGATGTGCTGCACCAGGCCGACCATGGATTTTTCCAGCTGTGAGTCCTGTTCGGCGATAGGGTCGAACAGGTTGCCCATCAGGCGCTCCAGGCTGCCCAACTTGGAGGCCAGCGCCGCCTCGGCTTCCTGGCGAACCTTGAGGGTGGTGCTGCGAAAACCGTCTTTTTCCCCCGCGGCAAAACCTTCGTTGTAGGCCTCCTGGCGGATGGTTTCCAACTCTTCGAGGGTCAGTGGCTGGACTTCATCCAGCGGCACTTCTTCCATTTCCGCTGGAGGTTCCTCCACCGGTTCAGGCTCGGGCTCCGGCACATGGGGGTCGAAGCTGGGCAGCGACCAGATGTCGAAACCGCCGACATCCCGCGCGCGAATCAGATCGCTGGGCGCCTCATCTTTATTCGACATGCAAGGCGCCTTAGATCATTTCTTCGCCGCCCTTCCCGCCGAGAACGATTTCTCCGGCTTCGGCCATACGGCGGGCAATGGTGAGGATTTCCTTCTGGGCGGTTTCCACGTCGCTGACGCGTACCGGGCCCTTGGCTTCCAGGTCGTCGCGCAACAGCTCCGAGGCGCGCTTGGACATGTTCTTGAAAATCTTTTCTTTGACGTTTTCGTCCGAGCCCTTGAGCGCCAGCACCAGCACGTCCGAGGACACTTCGCGCAGCAGCGCCTGGATGCCACGGTCGTCGACATCGGCCAGGTTGTTGAACACGAACATCAGGTCTTCGATCTGGCCGGACAGGGTGTCGTCGATCTCGCGGATCGAGTCCATCAACTGGCCTTCCACCGAGCTGTCGAGGAAGTTCATGATGTCGGCCGCGCGCTTGATGCCACCCAGGGTGGTGCGCGAGGCGTTGGAATTGCCGGAGAACTGCTTCTCCAGAATGGTGTTGAGTTCTTTGAGCGCCGCCGGCTGCACGGTGTTGAGCGACGACACGCGCAGGATGATGTCCAGGCGCACTTTATGGTCGAAGTGGCCGAGCACTTCACCGGCCTGGTCCGGGTCGAGGTAGGCCACCACGATCGCCTGGATCTGCGGGTGCTCGTAGCGGATCACGTCGGCCACTGCGCGCGGTTCCATCCACTTGAGGCTGTCCAGGCCGCTGGTGTTGCCACCTAGCAGGATGCGGTCGATCAGGCCGTTGGCCTTGTCTTCGCCCAGGGCCGAGGTGAGCATCTTGCGAATGTAGCTGTCGGAGCCGACGCCCAGGCTGGTCTGGTCGCCGACGATCTCGACGAACTCACTCATCACCTGCTCGACTTGCTCGCGGTGCACATTGCGCATCTGCGCCATGGCCACGCCCACTCGCTGGACCTCTTTAGGGCCCATGTGGCGCAGCACTTGGGCAGCGTCGGTTTCACCCAGGGACAGCAGCAGCACGGCGGCTTTGTCGACCCGGGACAGCTTGGCCACAGCGGCTCGATCATTCATCTGCGTTAATCCACTCTTTCACGACCTGAGCCACACGGCCCGGGTCTTCTGCCACCAGACTCTTGATTGCGTTCAACTGAGCGTCATAGCCTTCGCTCGGGCTTGGCAACAGAATGCTTTGCGGGCCGCCGAGGCTGACGCGGTCGTTGGCCAGTTCGCCGTCCAGGCCGCCCATGCCACCCAACTCGACGTCGCCACCGGCCAGTGCCAGTTGCTTCTTGCTGCCGCCGGTGATGTTGTTGAGCACCGGGCGCAATACGCCAAACACCAGCACCAGGATGAACAACACCCCGAGCACTTGCTTGACGATGTCCCAGAACCACGGCTGGGTGTAGAACGCAGGGTCAGCGATGACTTCACCGCGCTCGGCGGAGAACGGCATGTTGATCACGCTGACGCTGTCACCACGACTGGCATCGAAGCCAACGGCGTCCTGCACCAGGCGGGTGAAACGCGCCAGCTCGTCAGCCGTCCACGGCGCACGGGTCACCGCGCCGTCTGCTGGGTTGACCTTGACTTGGTCATCGACCACCACCGACACCGACAGGCGATTGATCTTGCCCTGTTGCTGCTTGGTGTGGCTGATGGAACGGTCGAGCTCGAAGTTCTTGGTGGACTGGTTACGCTTGTCCGCAGGGTACGGCGCAAGCATCGGCTGGCCGGTGGCCGGGTCCATGATCTGCTGGCCGTTGGCGTCCAGCAGCGGCTGGCCAGGCTGGATCGCACCAGCGGTAGCGGCGGCGCCACCGGTGGTCTGCGGTGCCGAGGCCGGCGCAGGCGGCTGGTTGCTCAGGGCGCCCGGCACACCTTGGGGGCCATTGCTGGCGGTGCGTTGTTCGCTGGTGGACTGCTCGCTGCGCAGGGCCGGTTGGTCGGGGTTGAACTGCTCGGAGGTGGATTCGACGGCGCTGAAATCCACGTCGGCCGACACTTCAGCCTTGTAGCGGTCGTTGCCCAATACCGGCTGCAGAATGTTATGCACGCGCTGGGTGAGCATGCTCTCCATGCGGCGGCTGTAGTCGAACTGCTTGCCGGCCTGGGTCAGCGCAGAGTTTTCGGCCATGTCGGACAGCAGGTTGCCCTTCTGGTCCACCACGGTGATTTGCGACTTGCTCAATTCGGGAACACTGGTTGCCACCAGGTTGACGATCGCCAGTACCTGGCCAGGCTCCAGGGAGCGGCCGGCAAACAGTTCGACCAACACCGAGGCGCTGGGCTTGCGTTCGTCACGCACGAACACCGAGCTTTTCGGAATCGCCAGGTGCACACGGGCAGCCTTGACGTTATTCAGGCTGGAGATGGTGCGCGCCAGTTCGCCTTCCAGGCCACGACGGTAGCGGGTGGCTTCCATGAACTGGCTGGTGCCCAGGCCCTGGTCTTTGTCGAGGATTTCAAAACCGATATTGCTGTCGGACGGCGCCACGCCAGCAGCGGCCAGTTTCATCCGTGCGCGGGCCACGTCATCGGCCTTGACCAGCAAGGCGCCGGAGTTGGGCTCCACGGTGTAGGCGATGTCGGCGGCGGCGAGGGTTTCCATGATCTGCTTGGAATCCATGCCCGACAGGCTGCCGTACAGGGGGCGGTAATCGGGTTGCTGCGACCACAGCACCACGGCAAAACCAATCGCCACGCTGGCTGCCAGGCCCACCATCAGACCCACCTGACGCAGCATGGTCATTTCCGAGAGGTTTTCCAGGAACGACAGGCCAAACAACGGCGGTTTGCCGTCGGCCTTGGCGGGGAGGTTGTCGGAGAGTGCTTCAGCCATGACTTAAATCTCGTCCTTAAACCGGCATCTGCATGATGTCTTGATACGCCTGAACCAGCTTGTTACGCACTTGGGTCAAGGCCTGGAAGGACACGCTGGCCTTTTGCGAGGCGACCATCACATCGGTGAGGTCCACGCCGCTTTTACCGATCTCGAAAGCCGTCGCCAACTGGCTGGACGCCTGCTGGGTATCACTGACTTTATTGATTGCCTGACCGAGCATGTCGGCAAAATTGCTTTGGCCCAATTCCGGCGCTGGCGCGACGGATTTCGGTTGAGCCATGGCATCCATTTGCATGGCGCGCATATCCAACATCAACCGATTGAACTCAATACCCTGGCTCATGACCTTCTCTCTCCGACGACCTGCAATTTTTTGACACTACGCAGCGGTTACCAGGGGTGGTAGCAACAAGGGTGCCAGCTCTGGAGCAACTCGTAAGAAAAGGCGACAAAGCTTGTCAAACTTGTTACCGCAGATTTTTTGGCCCTTCTTACCGCACGTTTTTCTGTAGGAGCGAGCTTGCTCGCGAAAAACGTCAACGATAACGCGTGCTTCCAGGATGCCCGCGGCGCCTATGGGTTCTTCGCGAGCAAGCTCGCTCCTACACACGGGATTGGCGCGAGGTCAGGTGGCGAAAAGATAGGCTTCCACGTCCATCCCGGCGTCGCGCATCTGCGCCAGCTTGTAGCGCAAGGTGCGCGGGCTGATGCCCAGGCGCTCGGCCGCTTCTTTGCGGCGGCCGCGTTCGGCGCGCAGGGTGTCGATGATCATCTGGAATTCGCGGCGGCGCAGGTCATCGCCCAGGGCGCCGGCCGATTCCGCCTCGGCGACCACGGGAGCCGGGGCCAGGCTCGGCAGCGGCGCAGCCCCATTGCCCATGGCCAGGCAAAAGTCTTGCGGCTGGATCAAACCGCCCTGCTGCAAAATCAACGCACGCTGTATCGCGTTGTCCAGCTCGCGCACGTTGCCCGGCCATGGGTAACTGACCAGGCAGGCCTGGGCCTCGGGCGATAAGCGCGCCTGGGCATGCTTCATTTTTTTGACGTGGTTGTTCAGCAGGCGCTCGGCCAAGGGGATGATATCCGCCGGGCGCTCGCGCAGTGGGCGCCAGGCCAGGGGGAACACCGACAGCCGGTAGAACAGGTCTTCACGAAAGCGCCCCGCCGCCACTTCGCCCGCCAGGTCGCGGTTGGTGGTGGCGACCACGCGGATATCCAGCTGGATCGGCTTGCGTGCGCCCACGCGCTCCACTTCCCGCTCCTGCAGTACGCGCAGCAACTTGGCTTGCAGGCCCAGGGGCATTTCCGAGATTTCGTCGAGCAGGATGGTGCCGCCGTCGGCCTGTTCGAACTTGCCGGCCTGGGCCGCGATGGCGCCGGTGAACGAGCCCTTTTCATGGCCGAACAAGGTGGCTTCGAGCATGTTGTCGGGGATCGCCGCGCAGTTGATCGCAATGAACGGCTGCTTGGCACGGCCCGATTGCTGGTGGATATACCGCGCCAGCACTTCTTTACCGGTGCCGGACTCGCCGGAAATCAGCACAGTGGAATCACTGCGCGCTACCCGCGCTGCCAGTTCCAGCAATTGCGCGCTGGCCGGCTCAAAGGCAATCGGGCCATCGCCGTCGGCTGCGGGCATCACGCCCAGGGCATGCCGGGCCACCAGCTCGATCAACGCCTTGGGTTCGAACGGCTTGACCAGGTAATCCGCCGCGCCTTGACGCATGGCATCCACCGCCCGCTCCACCGCGCCATGGGCGGTCATCAGCAGCACTGGCAGTTGCGGCTGGCGCACGCGCAGCACGCCGAGCAACTGGTGGCCGTCCATGCCGGGCATATTGACGTCGCTGACCACCAGGCTGAAGGTTTCCTGCTCGACCGCCTCCAAGGCCTCCTCGGCAGAGCCGACCGCACGGTAGTCATGGCCCGCCAACAGCAGCGTGTCTGCCAATGCTTCACGCAGGGCGCGATCGTCTTCCACCAATAAAACCTTGATAGCCATCATCCTCTTACTCCGCGCTTGCCGCGCTGGAAAACAGCGGCAAGGTCATCAATGCACAGGTGCCACGCCCCAGGCGGGAACGCAGCTGCAATTGTCCCTGATGGGCACGGGCCACTGCCTTGACCACGGTCAGGCCCAGGCCAGTGCCGTTGGTCTTGGTGGTAAAAAAGGGTTCGCCCAGGCGTTGCAGCACTTGCGGGGCGATACCGCTGCCGCTGTCGCTGACGCACAGGCGCAGAGTTTGCTCGCGGGTGTACAGGTGCACTTTAAGGCGCGCACCGGGGCCACTGGCCTGGGTGGCGTTTTCGATCAGGTTGAGCAGCGCGCCCACCAGGGTGTCGCGGTTGCACAGCAATTCGCCCTGGTGGCTGTCGCACTGCCAGCGCAGATTGGCCTCCTGCACATGAGTCGCCGCTGCCGCTTGCAGGGACTGCATCAAGCCGGCAGGGGTAACGCGATCGGTCAGCGGCAGTTCGCCGCGGGCAAACACCAGCATGTCGCGCACTTGGTGCTCCAACTCATGCAAGCGCTCCTTGAGGCGTCCGGCAAAGCGTTGGTGGGTGGCCGCCGGTAATTGCTCGTCAGTCAAATGACTGGCGTAGATCAATGCCGCCGACAATGGCGTACGAATCTGATGGGCCAAGGAAGCGACCATCCGCCCCAGGGACGACAGCCGCTCATGGCGGGCCAGTTGATCTTGCAGGTGCCGGGTTTCTGTCAGGTCATTGAGCAGCACAAGCTGGCCAGGCTCAGCGTCCAAGGAACGGGTCGCGATGGACAGCCGGCGCCCGTCCTTGAGGGAGACTTCGTGGCCGTCGTCTTCACGGGGGGCAAAACAGCGGGTGATGACTTCACGCCACAGCTCGCCTTCCAGCGGCAGGCCGAGCAGGTCGCAGGCTGCCGGGTTGGCTTCGCGCACACGGCCCTGGTCGTCGATAACGATTACGCCACCGGGTAACAGGTCCAGCAGGTTTTGCAGGCGGTTGGCCAGGCGTTCTTTCTCGGCCAGCTCTTGCATGCGCTGGGCGCTGACCACCGCCAGTTCGCCTTTAAGCTCGGAAACCCGCGCCTCAAGCAGGCTGTAGGAGTCGGTCAGCTGGCTCGACATCTGGTTGAACTGCGAGAACGCGTGCTCCAGGCCCTGGCGGGTCGGCGGTTCTACAGGCGAAACCAGCCCCTGGATGGCAGGGGCCGAAGATAGTTGGGCGGCGTGGGGCATGATGCTCTCTCGCTTGGCTGACCGTCAGTTAAACGGAACGTTGCGAGGGTTGTAGCAATACCCGTGCCGAAAAAAATCTACCTATAAATCAGGTAGTTGAAAAACAGGCGTCAATCATCCGCCTGTTCATCACCTTCTTTGCGGCTCATACCGTACTTGCGCATCTTCTCCACCAGGGTGGTGCGACGGATGCGCAGGCGCTCGGCGGCGCGGGCCACGATGCCATGGGCATCGTCCAGGGCCTGCTGGATCAACCCTTGTTCCAGGCTGCCGAGGTAGTCCTTCAGATCAAGGCCTTCGGGCGGCAACATCGCGGTGGCGCCGAAGTCCGGGGTATGACCGTTGATCGCCACGCGCTCTTCCATGTCACTGCGCAGGCTGTCCATCTGCTCGTCTTCGTCGTCGACGTAACGGAATTTCTTCGGCAACTCGACCACGCCGATCACCCCGTACGGGTGCATGATCGCCATGCGCTCCACCAGGTTGGCCAGCTCGCGGACGTTGCCCGGCCAGCCGTGGCGGCACAGGGACATGATTGCCGCGGAGTTGAAGCGAATGGAGCCGCGCTTTTCGTGCTCCATGCGCGAGATCAGTTCGTTCATCAGCAACGGGATGTCTTCCACGCGCTCACGCAGCGGGGCCATCTCGATAGGGAATACGTTGAGACGGTAGTACAGGTCTTCGCGGAAGCTGCCGACCTCGATCATGCTTTCGAGGTTCTTGTGGGTGGCGGCAATGATGCGCACGTCCACGCTCTGGGTCTTGTTGCTGCCCACGCGCTCGAAGGTGCGCTCTTGCAACACGCGCAGCAACTTGACCTGCATCGGCAACGGCATGTCGCCGATTTCGTCGAGGAACAGGGTGCCGCCATTGGCCAGCTCAAAGCGCCCGGCACGGCTGGTGATCGCCCCGGTAAAGGCGCCCTTCTCGTGGCCGAACAATTCGCTTTCCAGCAGCTCTGCCGGGATCGCCCCGCAGTTGACCGGTACGAAGGGCCCGTCGCGGCGCTTGGAGTGATAGTGCAGGTTACGCGCGACCACTTCCTTGCCGGTGCCCGACTCGCCGAGGATCAGCACGCTGGCGTCGGTGTCGGCCACTTGCTGCATCATCTGGCGTACGTGCTGGATGGCACGGCTGGTGCCGACGAGGCTGCGAAACAGGTTGGGCTCACGATGACGGCCGCGCTCGCGGGCCTGGTCGTACATCTCGCGATAGACCTGGGCGCGGTGCAGGGAATCGAGCAATTTGCTGTAGCTGGGCGGCATTTCCAGGTTGGACAGCACGCGGCGGCGCTGGTCTTCCGGCAGGTCCACGGAAGAAATATCGCCCATTAGCAACACCGGAAGGAACTCATCCCAGGTAGACAGTGTCTTTAACAGGCCCAGAACTGCGCCAGGAGCGTTTACCGTCCCGATCAATACGCAAATGACTTCACGGCTCGACGACAACGAGCTGACCGCCTGCTGCCAATCGTGGCTGCCGCAGGGTAAATTTTCTTCACCGAGAAAATTTAAAATCACCGCTAAATCGCGGCGGCGGACGCTATCGTCATCGATCAGCAGAATTTTGGTTTCACGCCACATGCAATAGCAACTTCCCTAGTAAAACTTCCTGCCCCGGAATGAGGGCAATCTAGACGTCTGTAAGATTTCTTACCTTCTAGACGTCTGAAATCTGAAAACAGCACTAGTTAAGTCAAAAATGTTGGCACAGTCAAATATATGACGCGCCGTTCGGATTAACTGCGCCCGTTCAACCGAACAGATGGTAAACCTTTGACGCATTTTTCGCTTGGTTGATCTGCGACATCTCTTCGAAAATCGCCTGGCGCTCGCCGGTCGTCACCTCCAGCAACTGCCGATACACCACCAGCAGGCTTTCCAGCTTTTCGCGCAATGCATCCTCATCTACCGGCGCCTCGCTGAGCACCTCATCAATCACCGCCCGGCACCCCAGGTCCAACTCGCCGACAGCTTCCCAGTTGCGCTCAGCCAGCGCGCCGATCAGGGCTTCGCGGGTTTCGTCGATGCGTTGCAGTGCGTGGCTCATGATGTGTACCTCAAGGCAATCGGCCTTATTGTGGAGCGATGGCATCCCAGCCGGTCTTGACGGTGATCAGCAGACGGGCGACTTCGTCGATCATCTCGACATCATTGACTCGGTTGGCCTCGACCAGGCGATTGCCCATGTAGTTATACAAGGCATCCAGACGCTGGATCGCGGCTGGATCTTCGGCTTTCTCCGGCTCCAGGCCATCGCGCAGGCCCGAAATGATTTCGATCGCCTTGCCCAGCATCAGGCCTTTTTGCGCGATGTCCCCGCGACTCAACGCACCCTTGGCCTGCGCCATGCGGTCCAGGCCACCTTCCATCAGCATCTGCACCAGGCGGTGCGGGCTGGCTTCAGAGACCTGAGCGTGGGCATTGACCTTCTGGTACTGGCGAAGGGCTCTCATCGGGTTCATGTTGCTACCTCGTTACTGGCGACAATCGAATAGGTTTGCTTAACCAGTTTTTCGACCACAGCGATAAAAACTTTAATCCAGCACCCTGCGCGAGAGCCCCTGGACAGGGCTCTGGCGCGCACCGCTCATCAGTTCGACTTAGGATTGTTCAGCGAGTTGAGGGTGGTCAGGATGCTGGAGCTGCTGGCGTTGATCTGCGCGATCATGGTGTCCATCGCCGTGTACTTGGCGGTCAGGGACTTCTGCAAGGCATCCATGCGCCGCGTCAGGTCGTCGGTCTCTTTGTTCAAGTCGGTCAACTTGTTATTGAGATCGGTGGCCCGGGTCGCCAGGGTGCCGGTGGTGCCGACGTAGCTGCTGGTCGCCTTGTTCATGCGGGTGATCAAGCCCGAGTCGCCGGTGAACAGCTTGGCGATATCACCAGCGCCCTTGACCACGGCCTTGTCCCAGGTTTTGTCATCCAGGCTCAGCAGGCCGGTTTTCTGGTCGGTGGTGATGCCCATCTGCGCCAGGCTGGTCATCGTGCCCGCGCCGGAGCCGTTGACCAACTCGGAACGCAGGCTGTTCACCAATTGACGCATCGACGCATCGCCGGTCAACGCACCTGCGGTGGTGGTGGAGGCATCACCGGTGGCGGTGACCTTGGTTTGGGTGTTAATCGCCGTCATTAGCGTGTTGTACGCACTGACGAAGGACTGCACCGAGGTTTTTAAGGTGTCGGTGTTGCTGGCCACGGTGATGGTGGTCGGTTTGGTGATGTCTACCGTGTCCAGCAAGTCCAAGGTCACGCCGCTGATCGCGGAGGTGATCTTGTTGCTATTGGATGACATTTCAATGTCATCAATGGAGTATTTGGCGTTGGTCGGCGGCTTGCCTTTGTCGTACCCGGTAGCCAGCTGCGAATCACCGCTGAGGGTGATGTCGGTGCCCTCGCCCATGGTGGTCGAAGTCAGTACCAGCCGCGCGCCATTGGAGTCGCTCAGCACGTTAGCACTGATGCCCTGGGACGAGAGCTGGGTGTTGATGGATTCGCGCACCTGCTGCAACGTCGCGCCACCGGGAATGATCACGTCGTAGCTCTTGCCCGACTGGTTGATGGTCAGCGTCTGGTCTTCGTCCGTGCTGTTGGCCTTGCCTGATGCGCCATCGACATTCACCGCCGTGGTGACTTTCGAAGCCGTCGCCAGGTTAGTGACCTTCAATACGTACTTGCCGCTGGATGCGCCGTCACCCAAGGTAACCTTGGCGTTTTTTTCTTCCGAAGAAGACGCCGCCAGCCCGTTGAAGGCCGAGGCATTGTTCAACTTGGTGATCGCCGCCTGGTAGGCTTCCAACGCCGTCTTGACCGAGCCCACGGCAGACAACTGCACGGTGGCTTTCTTCTGCTCGTTGGTGATCTGAGCCTGCTTGGGCGCCTGCTCGGCACCGACCAGCGCCTTGACGATTGCTTGGGTGTCGTAGCCCGAACCTGGGCCGGAAATCGTTGAACTAGCCATTTGCCATTCTCCTTGTCCTGCAGCGGCCGTTTTTTGGCGCTTATACGCCTAGACCGCAATCAGAAACATGTTTCGTGCCAACTCAAGCCTTGCTATCAAACAACAGGCTGCCGGCATCGCTCAGGTTCTGCGCCAATTTCAGCGCGGTCTCCGATGGAATCTGTCGAATCACTTCACCACTGTCAGTGGCGATCACCTTGACCACTACCTTGCCGGTAGAGTCATCGATGGAAAAATCCAGGTTGCGCTGTGAAGCCTGCACAAACTCACGCATATCGGTCACAGCCTTTTCCAGCGCAACGCGCTGAGGCTCTTCACTTTTGATCGGCTCATTGCTGGCCACAGGCTTGGCCTGGGTCACCACTGCGCCAAGGTTGGCCGGGGCCGTGGCTGCGGGGTAAGACGAGGTCAGCTTGATGCTCATGTCCATGTCACCACCTCCAAACTGAGAAAACGGAAGGGCACGTTGTTAAACGCACCCTCCCGTTATTTAACCGCTAGCGCTATTACTGAAGCAGCTTCAGAACAGACGATGGCAGTTGGTTGGCCTGGGACAGGATCGCAGTGGAAGCCTGTTGCAGGGTTTGTTGCTTGGTCAGCTCAGCGGCTTCAGAAGCGAAGTCAGCGTCTTCTACGCGGCCTTTGGCAGCGGAGGAGTTCTGCGAAATGCTCTGCAGGTTGGCCACGGTGCTGGCGAAGCGGTTTTGTACGGCACCCAGCTGCGAACGCTGGCTGTCGATCTGCTGCATGGCGTCGTCCAGAGCTTGAACAGCCTGCTGCGAAGAAGCGGCAGTCAGAATGCTCAAGTCGGAAACGCTGGTTTCCATGGTGACGGCGGTTTTGGTGCCGTTGTTAGCAACGGTAGTCAGACCCAAAGCAGCCAGGCCAGTACCGGCGCTGCCGTCTTTGATAGTGATGTCTTTGTCAGCGAACAGATTCAAGGTGCCGTCAGCATTTTTGCTGGCTTGAACACCGGTGCTGGCGCTGTTGATCGAGGAAACGATCGCGTCAGCGGTGTCGCCCTTCTTGAACTTGACTTCAACGCCGTTCACGTCGATGGAGGTATCATCTTTCAGCTTCGCCTGAGACGTACCTGCCGACAAGCCCAACTGCGACAGCGAACCGCTTACAGTATTGGAAAGTTTAATATCTTTCCCTTCACCCGATTTAACACTGATGCGACCGTCTTCCATTTTAGCAGTAGCGCCAGCACCTGCTTGAGCTGCGATCTTACCCAATACAACCGACAGTTTATCAGTGGCAACCCAATCAACAGCAGTACCATTTACGCTGATACCACCCTTGGCCCCCATATCTGAGGCTTCACCGAACGCCGCAGCAGTCTTGGTACCCACAGCCAGCTTAAGACTTGCAAGACCATCGGTAGGTGCCGCAGGTGTAGTGATAGCCGAGGCTTCAAGCTTAATATCACCTTTCGACGAAAGTGTGAGCAAACCGTCAGCATCGGTAGAGGCAGTTACACCCGTAGCTGCGGTTTTAGCGTTGATCGCGGTCACTGCGGCATCAGCGGCAGGCTTGCCAGCGCCAGCGGCGGCCAGAGATATCTCTACACCGTTAATCCGGAAACCGTCGGTCGCTAGAGTCGCACCAGATGCAGCAGTGCCAGTTGAAGTAGCTTTAACATCACCAATATTGGAGCCCACGGCTGTAGCGCTCAGGCCAGCCATCGCTTGCCCATTTACAGCCGCTTCTTTGTAGTTACCTTTCAGCGCAGTCGAGCTGATGTCGGTCATACCGAACGAGATAGTCTCGTTGGCGTTGGCGCCGATCTGGAACGCTACGTTGCTGAACGAGCCGTCCAGCAGGTTACGACCACCGAAGGTGGTGGTGCTGGCGATACGGTTCAGCTCGCCCACTTTAGCGGTGAATTCTTGCTGCAGGGAAACACGGTCAGCGTCGCTTTTATCACCGTTGGCCGCTTGCAGGGCGAGTTCACGCAGACGCTGCAGGGTGTTGGTGGATTCTTGCATCGCGCCTTCAGCGGTCTGGGCAATCGACACGCCGTTGTTGGCGTTGGCGATGGCAACGTTCAGGCCTTTGACCTGGTTGTTCAGACGGTTAGCGATCTGCATGCCGGCAGCGTCGTCTTTGGCGCTGTTGATTTTCAGGCCGGAGGACAGACGGTTCATCGACTGGCTCAGAGCGTCGGAAGCTTTGTTCAGGTTCTTCTGGACACCCAGGGAGGTGATGTTGGTGTTTACTGATAATGCCATGACGAAATCCTCGTGGTTTGGATACTGCGGCTTCCGGCCCTGGCGACCGCCGGGTGTGGCCTAGAGAACCTACGTAATAGTTATCGTCGTGGTAGCCGGTTGCTTGAGGATTTTTTTGATTTTTTTTAGTAGCCCTATGCCAGCCCTTGTATTTCAAGGCCTTATAAAGGCGTGAAACGCCCGTAATCACGGGTTACTGGCGCCAAAACTCCGCCCTTGTAGGAGCGAGCTTGCTCGCGAAGAACGTTAACGATGACGCGGGTATTCAGGATGCACGCGGCGTTCTCAGGTTCTTCGCGAGCAAGCTCGCTCCTACAGGGAGGGGGCGCAAAAAAAACGCCGATGATCGTGGGATCATCGGCGTTTTTTTGTGCAGCGGCTAAAGCATCATGGACGATAGAGAATCGCCGAGCCCCACGAAAGGCCCACACCAAAGCCGCTGATTGCCACGCGCTTCCAAGTGGCGTCCATCACATGCTTTTCCAGCAGCAGCGGAATGCTCGACGACACGGTGTTGCCGGTCTCGACCATGTCCTTGATGAACTTGTCCACCGGCGCTTCTTCAAAGCGACGCGCCACGGCGTCGACGATGGCGGCGCTGCCCTGGTGAATGCAGAACGCGTCGATATCATCAGCCTTGAGGTCCGACTCATTGAGCAGCTCGTGCAAGTGCGCCGGCACTTTGAGCAAGGCGAAGTTGAACACCTGGCGGCCGTTCATGAAGAACACACCGTCGCTGACCTTCAGGTGCGGTGCGCCGGAGCCGTCGGTGCCGAACTTGGATTTGCCCAGCAGCCATGGTGCGTCTTCGCCCATCCATGTAGCGGTGGCGGCATCGCCGAACAGCATGGTGGTGTTGCGGTCTTCCGGGTCGACGATCTTGGAGTACGGGTCGGCGGTGATCAGCAGGCCGTTTTTCAGGCCGGCGGCTTCCATGAAGCCCTTCATCGCGTAGATGCCGTAGACGTAGCCGGAGCAGCCCAAGGAAATGTCGAAGGCGGCCACGTGAGTTGGCAGGCCCAGTTTGTCCTGCACGATGGCGGCAGTGTGAGGCAAGCCCTCTTCATCGCCGTTCTGGGTGACGACGATCAGCGCGTCGATGGACTCGCGCTTTAAATCCGGGTTATTGGCGAACAATGCGTTGACGGCTTCGACGCACAGGTCGGACGTCTCCTGTGCAGCTTCCTTGCGCGGCAGAAACGCCGAACCGATCTTGCCGATGATGAACTCTTCATCCTTGGCGAATTTGGCACCCTGGGCGTAGTTATCGATCCCGTCTGCCGGCACGTAACTGGCGATGCTTTTTATGCCAATCATTGTGGCTTCCCAATACTAAATAGCTGGAGAACACCCCTCGGGCTACGCCGGGAGTGCTGACAATAAAGGGGATAACCCCATGAAAAACTCGCTGAAAGCCGCCCGATGAAGGCCCTGTGACGACTTATCCTTTTCACACGATACAGTGAAGATGCGCTTTATGACTCACAGGTCACTCAATTTTGCGTGGTTTATGCAAAACGTTTCAACAATTAACCCCCAGAAACGACAACGGCCCGCCCTGTTTCCAGAGCGGGCCGCTTGACTGAACGCCGTTTACATCTTGTTGAACAGGCTCAACTGCGAGATTTTCACGAAGGCCAGTTGCGAAGCCTGCAACATGGTTTGCTGCAAGCTCAGGTTGACGGCGGCTTCGGCGAAGTCGACGTTGCCCAGGGCATTCATGGTGGTGGTATTGGCCAGGTCCAGGCTGACGTTTTCCTTGGACTGAATGTCCAGGCCATTGAGGCGCGCGCCCAGGGAGCCACGCGCCTGGTCGATCTGCCCGTAGGCATTGGTCAAGTTGCCAATCGACTTGGCCACCACATCCTTGAGCTCCTTCTGCGCCGCTGGGTTGCCGTCTGACGGCGTTTCCAGAATTTTGCGCAGATGGCTCAGGGTATCGAGAACGTTCTCGTTTTTGTTGCTGGTGGCACTGATCGCAAACTGATCGCCGGCTGCCGGCGCCGGTGCGGTGGTGACATCAAAGGTCACCCCTGCCGCCGTGATGGTGGTTGCGCCGGCCGCCAGGGTGCCACTGGCGATGGATTTGCTGTCTGCGGTATACGGCTGCGCATACAGGTCATAGGCGCCAGCGGCACCGAACTTCACGATCACGCCCGAATTGGGAAAGGTGCTGGCGTAGGCCGCCGGATCGCTCACCGTGCCGCCGCTCAGTTGCGCGGTGGACGGATTGCTCGGGGTGCGCGAAACGCTGAAGGTGTCTGGTTTGACCGACAGGCTGAACTCGCGGTCCTTGACGATGGCGTCCGACGGCGCGCCTGGCAGTATGTCTTTGCCCAGTGCGTCTTTGCCCAGGTTCAAGCCAATGTCGAACTTGACCCCGCGCAGGCTGACAGTCGAACCGCCTTCCTTGGTGGCGTCGAAAGCGCCGTTGCCCGGAATCTCCGAGGTGATGTCCTTGCCGGCATTGTCCGTGACGACGTATTGGGTGCTGCTGGTGAAGGTCAGCTTATACGGCTGACCATCGGAAAAACTGCTGTTATAGCTGCTGTTGGCCGCGATCAACCCGGCAGAGACGGTGACCTTGCCATCATCGACCGCTGGCGGCACGAGGATTGGCGCGGTTTGCGTACGGCCCGTATTCGCCGAGCTTTCAAGCATGCTCTTGGCGGTATTGCCCATGGCAACCGACAGGTTCTCTGCGATCTTCAGGCTCAGCGGCGTGTCATCGCCCTGGTAGCTGTAGGTGCCGTCATTGTTGCGGGCGTAGGGCGGCGTGTCGGTCTTGCTGCCGGAGAACAAGTAATTGCCGCTGGCGTCCTTGGTATTGAGCAAACCCAAAACCTGGTCTTCAATGGCGCCAATCTCGGCGGCCGTCGACTTGCGGTCAGCGTCGCTGATGCCGACGTTACCCGCCTTGAGCGCCAACTCACTGGCTCGTTGAATCGCGATATTGATATTTTCCAGCACGCCGTCCTGGGTGGTCAGCGAGTTCTTCAGGGTGTCGATGTTGCCATTGAACTGCGCCAGCATGTCTTTCTGCTGCTGCAGCATCAACAACCGCGCCGCCGCCACCGGATCATCCGCGGCGGTTTGCACGCGCACGCCGGAGCTGGCCTGGTCCTGGGCCTTGACCACGCTGGAATAGTTGCTCTGGTACTTGGCAGAGCTGGTCTCAAAATACTGCTGTGTAGAAATACGCATCGTCCCAGCCTCCCTTAAAGAGCATTCATCAGTGTGGTGAAGGTTTCCTGCGCAGCCTTGATGATCTGCGACGACGCGGTGTAGTACTGCTGGAACTTGATCATGTCGCCCGCTTCATCATCCAGGTTGACCCCGGATACCGAGTTGCGTGCTTCCTTGTTGGCGCTGAGCAACGCGCCGGTGGCGGCGGTGTCGACCCCGGCCTGGCTGGCCTTGGCACCTACGGTCGAGACCAGCTTGCTATTGGCGCCCACCAGGCTGGTGCCCCCGTTGCCGTCGCCCATGCCGACGGTGGCCTTGGTTTGCAGGTTCAGCAGTTCCTGGGCGTTGCGGCCGTCGGACTTACCGCCACTGTTGAAGGCAAAGGTGGTGCTGTCGCCGTCTGCCGGCGAGCCGTTGACGGTGGTGTCGAACTTGAAGCTCTTGCCGGGAATGGCGGCACCGCTGGCGTCGCGCATCGGCACGTCCACGGTGATCTTGTTGCCCTGCCCAGGAATGATTGAGCCAGTGCCAATCGGATTGCCCTTGGAATCGTTGATGGTATAGGACTGCGTACCGTCGGCGGCGGGCTTGCCGAACACCATTTTCACCGGCATCGAGTTTTCAATACCGGCGCGCAACTGGGCGGTGTCGGTGCCGCCATGGATATCCAGCGGCACCGTCAAGGCCGGCTGGGTAAAGGTGCCCGTGCCGCTGTTGGTCGTGCTGCTGGTACCTGCCAACGGGCCGGCGAACGCCAGTTTGTTTGCATCGGTGAGCGCCACGCCAATACCGCTGGCGCCCGTGGCGGTGGGGCTGACCTTGAAGCTGTCACCAAACGCCATGGTGCCCTTGCCGTCCAGCGCCAGGGTGAAACCATCCAGGGTCGGCGGCGGTGTTGAGCTCATGTCGAAGGTGCCCATGGCCTTGCCGTCCGAACGTAGCACCGTGATCTTGTTAGGATCGGTCTTGTCGCTGAAGGTCACGGTGTAGTCAAACGTGGACAACTGACTGCTGTCCTTGATCGTCACATTCAGGTTGCCCGCCCCGGCACTGTTGCCCGAGGCACCCTGGCTGCGCGAGGCAATGGCGGCGGCGCTGTTGATGTCTTTGAACAGCGAAACACCAAAGTCACCGTTGAGGTCCAGACCCTGGCCCAGTTGGTTGTTGAGCGTGTCTGCCGTGGCGATGGCGATACGGCCCAGTTCATTGATGGCCGGCATCAGGGCATCGCTGCGATAGCGCAACAGGCCGCCGATGCTGCCGCCGCTGATCACCGAGCCCAGGTCCAGGGTGGTGCCGTTCATGTCCAGCTGGATGGTGTATTGGCTGTTATCGGTTTTGCTTGGCGCGGCGGAAATCTTGTTGGAGATCCCGCCCTCTACCAGGGACTGGCCGCTGCCAGTGGTCACGCTGAACTGGCCGTTTTTCTCGGTGGCCGTCACGCCAATCAACTCATTGAGCGAGCGTACTGCCTCGTTACGCGAGTCCAGCAGGTTGGCCGGGGCGCTGTTGGAGCTGCCTTGGGCCTGGGAGATCTGCTGGTTAAGGGAGGCAATCGAGGCGGTCAATTGGTTGACCTGGTCACTCATGCTGCTCAGTTGGTTGTTGATCGTCTCTTTCTGCTGGGTCAACTGCGTGGAGATCGCGTTGAAACGGCTGCTCAGGGTCTGGGCGTTGGTCACCAGCAATTGGCGGGCCGACAGGTCGCTGGGGTTGGACGCGGCGGTTTGCAGGGTGGCAAAGAACGAACTGAGCACCGAGGACAAGCCGGTGGTTTTGTCCGACAGTACTTTGTCGACGGCACCGACCTGGTCCAGGTATGCCTTGGCATCGTTATTGAGCGCCGTGCTGTTCTGGTAAGCGGTGTCCAGGTACTCGTTGTACACCCGGCGCACATCGGCCAGGGTGGTGCCGCTGCCGATGTACACGCCGCCGAACGGGTTCGACGCGTTGGTATTTTGCGTGGTCTGCTGACGCGAGTACCCCGGGGTATTCACGTTGGCGATGTTATTACTCAAGACCGACAACGATCCTTGAGCGGCATTGAGCCCTGACATCCCGATACTGAGCAAACTCATGGTTCAGACCTTATAAATGTGTGGTTGCGCCAGCGGCAGCGTAGTTCTGGTAACTGTTCATGTTTTTTGCGATCTGCGAAATCTTGCTGGCGTAATCCGGGTCGGTTGCATAACCGGCTTTTTGCAACTCGCGTACAAACTGTTCCGGGTTGTCGGCTGATTTCACAACTTCTTTATAGCGATCATGGCTTTGCAGCAGGGTCACGAGGTCGTGGAAGCTGTCCTGGTAGGAGCTGTAGGAACGGAACTGCGCCGTTTCCTTGACCATCGCGCCATCGCGAAACTCGCTGGTGATCGCCCGGGCCTGACCGCCCTGCCAGCTCTGGCCGGCCTTGATGCCGAACAGGTTGTGGCTGCTGCTGCCGTCCTCGGCGCGCATCACCGATTTGCCCCAGCCGGTTTCCAGTGCGGCCTGGGCCACCAGGTACTTGGGGTCGATACCGATACGTGCGGCGGCGGCCTTGGCCATCGGCAGCATGGTGGCGACAAACTCATCCTGGGAGCTGAAGGCTTTCTTCGCTGGCGCCAGCGGTGGCTGGGCAATGGCGCGGCCATACACTTGCATGCGCCCGCTCGGCACGGCAAAGCTACGCGCGCTGCTGTTGATGACCGTATCGTCGGCAGCGCTGTTACGCAGGGGCGCGGCTTTGGCTTCGACCGGGGCGTTCGGCACGATGCCCGCCAGCAGGCGGTCGGCCAACTTGCTGGGCAAGGCGATACGGCGCTGGTTCATCAGCTCCATGTCGTTGGCATGGGTACTGGCCCCCTCAGGCACAGCCACGCGATATGCCCATAAAGGCCGCTGGCCATTGGAGCGGCCCAACGGGCCTTCAGCCTGGGTACCGGCGGCAATCTCGGTCGGCACATCGACTTTCTTCACCGCCGCATCCGCCGCCGGGCCTTGCAAGGTGGCGGCCTGGGCCTCCACCGGTTTGTTCTTCTGCATCTGGCGCATCAGCACATCGGCCAGGCCGATACCGCCGCCTTCGCGGGACATCGACACCGCCAGTTGCTGGTCGTACATTTCCTGGTACTGCTTGGCGGCCGGGGTGTTCAGCGGGTTGTCCTTGCCCAGGGCCTCGGTGGCCGAACGCATGGACTTGAGCATCTCGTTCAAAAACAGCGACTCGAATTCCTGCGCCACTTTGCGCAGGTTGCCTTCGCTGTTTTTGTCGTCGCCCACCTTGAGCTGGTTAAGCCGGTTGAGGTCGGAGTAAGACCCCGAGTCCGCCGTGCTGCTGATACCGCTCTTGCGCATATCCATGGCCATGGCCTCAGATCACAATCAGGTCGGCTTGCAACGCGCCGGCCTGCTTCAAAGCTTCGAGGATCGCCATCAAGTCGCCGGGCGCAGCGCCCACCTGGTTCACCGCACGGACAATCTCGTCCAGGGTGGTGCCGGGGCCGAACTTGAACATCGGCTTGGCTTCTTGCTGGGCATTGACGCGCGAACGCGGGACCACGGCAGTCTGGCCACCAGACAAAGGCCCCGGCTGGCTGACGATCGGGTCTTCGGTGATGGTCACCGTCAGGCTGCCGTGGGTCACCGCCGCTGGCGAAACCTTGACGTTCTGGCCGATCACGATGGTACCGGTGCGCGAGTTGATGATGACTTTGGCCACGGCCTGGCCGGGGTCCACCTCAAGGTTTTCCAGGATCGACAGGTAGTCCACGCGCTGGCTTGGGTCCAGCGGCGCAGTGACACGAATCGAGCCGCCATCGATGGCCTGGGCCACGCCAGGGCCGAGCATGTCATTGATCTTGTCGACCACGCGCTTGGCGGTGGTGAAGTCGGAGCGGTTGAGGTTCAGGGTCAGGCTGTTGCCCTGGTTGAAACCACTCGGCACGGTGCGTTCAACCGTGGCGCCACCGGGGATACGCCCGGCTGACGGCACGTTGACGGTGATCTTCGAACCGTCGCGGCCTTCGGCGTCAAAACCGCCCACCACCAGGTTGCCCTGGGCGATGGCGTAGACGTTGCCGTCGATACCTTTGAGCGGCGTCATCAGCAAGGTACCGCCGCGCAGGCTCTTGGAGTTACCCATGGACGACACGGTGATGTCCACCACCTGCCCCGGCTTGGCGAACGCAGGCAGATCGGCGCTGATCGACACTGCCGCGACGTTCTTCAACTGCACGTTGCCCGAGCCAGGCGGTACCTTGATACCGAACTGGGAGAGCATGTTATTGAAGGTTTGCAGGGTGAACGGCGTCTGGGTGGTCTGGTCACCCGTACCGTTGAGCCCCACCACCAGGCCATAGCCGATCAACTGGTTGGAGCGCACGCCGGAAATACTGGCGATGTCCTTCAGGCGCTCGGCCTGGGCCACAGCGCTCAAGGCCAACAAGAGCGCCATCGCCATCAGCTGTTTGAACTTCAAAATGGCCACCTAGAAAGGGAACAGCGGGCTGAGGAAGAAGCGGTCGAACCAGCCCGGCTGGCTCGCATCGGCAAACGAACCGGTGCCCGAGTAGGTAATGCGTGCATCGGCAATGCGCGTCGACGGCACGGTGTTGTCGGTGGAGATGTCATCGGCGCGGACCATGCCGGCGATGCGCACCAGCTCGTCGCCGGTGTTGAGGGTCATCCACTTTTCACCGCGCACGGCAATGATGCCGTTGGGTAATACATCGGCGACGGTCACGGTGATCGAACCGGTCAGGCTGTTGCCCTGCCCTGCCGCGCTCTTGCCGTTGGTGGCACGGTCGCCGCTGTAGCCGGCGTCCAGGCTCAGGTCACCGCTGCCCAGCGGGTTATTGGTGTTCAGGCCGCCGCCGAACAGCGAGGTCAGGCCGATGCTGGTCTTGCTGTTCTTGCCGATCTGCGAGTTGGCGTTCTTGCTGGCCTGGGTTTTCTCGTTCAGGGTGATGGTGATGATGTCACCGACCCGGAACGCCTTGCGGTCGCTGTACAGGTTCTGCTCGAACCCGGCCTGGTAGATCGAGCCATTGTTGGCCGCCGCCGGCAGCGGCGTGCGTGGCAACACCGGCGCGTAGTACGGGTCATTAGGCTTTGGCGAGGGGGCGACACAGCCCGCAAGCACGGCGATCCCACTCAATGCCAACACACAAACATAGCGATTCATGACCCTAACCTCACGGTGTTGCAGGCACCCTGAAGGGCGCCCCATAGACTGATTACAGATTCTGCGTAACGAACGAAAGCATCTGGTCGGCGGTGGAAATCACCTTGGAGTTCATCTCGTAGGCGCGCTGGGTGGTGATCATGTTGACCATCTCCTCAACGGTGCTGACGTTGGAGGTTTCCAGGGTGCTTTGCAGCGTGGTGCCGAAGCCGTTCAAGCCAGGGGTGCCGATTTGCGGCGCGCCACTGGAGGCGGTTTCCAGGAACAGGTTGTTGCCCATCGCCTGCAGGCCGGCCGGGTTGATGAAGTCGGCGGTTTGCAGGTTGCCGATCACTTGGGAGGCCGGGTTGCCAGCCACGGTGATGGACACGGTGCCGTCGTTGCCGACGGTGAAGGTCTTGGCGTCTGGCGGCACGACGACAGCAGGCTCCAGGGCGAAACCGTTGGCGGTCACGATCTGGCCGTTGGAGTCCAGGTGGAAGGTGCCGTCACGGGTGTAAGAGGTGGTGCCATCCGGTTGCAGCACCTGGAAAAAGCCGCGGCCATTGATCGCCATGTCCAGCGGCTGGCCGGTTTGCTGCAGGTTACCGGCGCTGAAGTTTTTCTGGGTGCCGACGATCTGCACACCGGTACCCAGTTGCAGGCCCGACGGCAGTTCGCTGTCCTGGGTCGATTGGGCGCCCGGTTGCTTCTTGATCTGATAGAGCAAGTCCTGGAACTCGGCGCGGTCACGTTTGAAGCCCGTGGTCGACACGTTCGCCAGGTTGTTGGAAATGGTCGTCAGGTTGGTGTCCTGGGCGGACAGGCCTGTCTTGGCAACCCATAGAGCCGGAAGCATGCTGTTCTCCTTCGTGCGCCGGATGGTTGGCGCTGCGTTGCAAATTAGTTAGTGGGCTTGAATCAGCTCATCTGCATGACGCGCGTCATGGCCTGGTCGTCTTCTTTAGCGCTGTTCATCATCTTGATGTGCAGCTCGAACTGCTTGGCCAGCGCCAGCACCGCGGTCATTTCTTCCACGGCATTGACGTTGCTCGCCTGCAGGAAACCCGAGGTCAGCCGCACGTTCGCGTCGGCCTGGGCCGGCTGGCCATCCTTGGTATGGATGGTGCCGTCCAGGCCCTTGGTCATGTTCTTGAGGTCTGGCTGGACCATCTTGATACGGTCCACTTCCGCCATCACCCGCGGGCCTTCGCCCATGGCACGGATGCTGATGGTGCCGTCCGAACCCACTTCGATTTTCTGCTGGGGCGGCACGGCAATCGGGCCACCGTTGCCCATGATCGGCATACCGTTGCCAGCCCGCAGCACGCCCAAGGCATCCACGTTCATACTGGCGCTGCGCACGTAGGCTTCGCCGCCATCCGGGGTTTGCACCGCCATCCAGCCGTCGCCGCTGACGGCTACGTCCAGGTCACGGCCGGTTTCGATCATCGCGCCCGGAGAAAAGTCAGTGGCCGGCCGCTCGGTCATGGCAAACGCCCGCGCCGGAAAGCTGTCACCGAACACCGGCATCGAACGCGCCTGCTCCAGGTCGCGCTGGAAACCGTTGGTGGAAATGTTCGCCAGATTGTTGGCATGGGCCTTCTGCGCCAGTGCATTCTGGCTGGCGCCGGTCATTGCCACATAAAGGTACTTGTCCACGCTCTATCCTCTTTCTGACGGACGCTTGCCGCCCACCGCTGTACTGAGGAGGCTTAAGCAATTTGCGAACCAACTTTTTAAAAGAGGCCAAAGTCCAGGCGTGGCGGGGGTTTGGTGGAGGTAGCTGAAATAGCGCGGGAAAGAAACAGTCGAAAAAACGGCGGACTACTGCCGCCTGCGGCAAACACCGGCCTGAAAAACGACAGAGCTCAAATGTGGGAGCGGGCTTGCTCGCGAATGCGGTGGCTCAGTCACTGATATGTTGAATGACCTACCGCATTCGCGAGCAAGCCCGCTCCCACAGGGGATTGATGCAGGGCGCTGACTCTGTGGGCAATACCCAACCAATGTGGGAGCTGGCTTGCCTGCGATAGCGGTGGAACAGGCACTGATATGCCAACTGACAGTCCGCTATCGCAGCATAGGTATCTACATAACTTTATGGGCTATAGCAGCAGACGGTAACCACGATGCGAAGCGAGCCGCTCTTGATCTGCTTGTGATCTTGATCTCAGGCGCCCCGTTAAACCACGCTGGCCGAACGCAGGCTTGAATTCGTGGGTAACCCGGCAGGACGCCGGGTTAGCCGCCCCGCGCCATGGATGGCGCGTGGCGGCGGCCCACGGATTCAAGCCTGTGTTCGGGCACACCGAGCCCAAGCGAGGTGCCGAGTGGTGGGGCAAGAGCGCTTTGCTTACTTTCGCGCTTTTCGAAAGTGAGCCGCCGTCAGGGCGGAACCCTAAGTGGCCGTTACCTAAATAACGGATATGTACCCGTTCCAACTGTGTTGACTGTTAGGCCGTCTTCGCAGGCAAGCCAGCTCCCACATTTGGATCGCGGTGTGTCAGTTAGATCAGCGCCGGCTGTCAGTCCGTCACGGAGCCAGCTCCCACCGTTTTAACTGCGATCAGCCTTGAGCACTTCGTAATCCCGCAGCTTGTTGGCAATGGTGGTGTGCGACACCCCCAGGCGCTTGCCCAACTGGCGACTGCTCGGGTGTTCGGCATACAGACTTTCCAACACCGCCTTCTCAAAGCGCCCGACGATATCCTCCAGGCTGCCCTCCAGGGAAAAATCACCCAGCGGCTGGCGCACGCCATAGTCCGGCAAGCGAATATGCTCAACCTTGACCGTACCGCCTTCACACAATGACACCGCCTGGAACAGCACGTTTTCCAGCTGCCGCACATTGCCCGGCCAGTGGTAGTGGCTGAGTTTGTCCATGGCCGCAGGTGCCAGCTTGGGCAGTGGGCAACCGATCTGCCGGCTGGCCTGATCGAGAAAGTGCTCGACCAACGGCGCAAGGCCATCCAGGCATTCGCGCAATGGCGGGATATGCAACGACAGCACATTCAGCCGATGATAAAGGTCCTGGCGAAACTCACCCCGAGCGCAGAGCTCCGACAAATCCACCTGGGTCGCACAGATCACCCGCACATCCAGGTACACCTCTTCATCACTGCCCACCCGACGGAAACAACCGTCCTGCAGAAAGCGCAGCAGCTTGACCTGCAAGCGCGCGCTCATTTCCCCCACGCCATCCAGAAATAAGGTACCGCCCGCCGTCAGCTCAAGCAGGCCCAACTTGCCTTCGGCCCGCGCCCCTTCAAATGCACCGGGGCCGTAGCCAAACAGTTCGGTCTCGGCCATCGACTCGGGCAACCCCGCACAGTTGAGCGCCATCAATGGCGATTGCCCGCGCGGGCTGGCCAAGTGGCAGGCCCGGGCCAACAGTTCCTTGCCGGTGCCGGTTTCGCCTTCTATTAATAGCGGTGCATCCAGCGGCGCCATGCGCCGCGCTTCCCGCACCACAGCGGCCATGACCTTGGAGCTCTGGAAGATGCTGTCGAAACCGCGCAGCTCTTGCTTGCGCACGTTATAGATACGCTCACCGACACGGTCGGCGCGGTGCAGGGTGAGCACGGCGCCGGCCATGGCTTCGCTGTCATCGTGCTCGGAAGATTGCAGGGGCGCGATGTCCGCCAGAAATACGTCGCCCTTGACCTTGACCCGCAGGCCATTGATTCGCGATTTGCTGGCGCGCACCAGTTCCGGCAGGTCGAAATCCTCGGCGTAACGCGACAGGGGAATCCCCGGCACTTCATCCACCCGTACGCCCAGCAACTGCGCCGCCGCACGGTTGGCGGCCACGATGGAGCCGCCCATATCAATGGACAGCACCGGAAATTCCAGGGCGCCGAGCAATGCATTGAGTTCCATATGCCGACGCTCGCTAGGCATCAGCCCTACCCGCTTGACGCCAAACACCCCGGCAATCGCCTCGAACTGCGGGCGCAACGCCTGAAATTGCATATTCACCAGGTTGGGGCAGAACAGGTAAATGGCATTGCCATGCTCACCGCCGACTTCGCCCTTGGCGACGTTGACGCCGTACTCCACCAGCAGGTTGAGGATGTCCCGCAGGATGCCGATGCGGTTCTGGCAGTGCACTTTGATACGCATGGAAAAACTCGAAAAGGGAGTAGGCGCCGCGTCTTTTTGTCGCTGGGCGCAGATAGTCGTCAAGATTATGTGACAGTACGGCCGCTATTCCCAGCCCATAGCTGCGACAGGCGGGCCTATCGTAACGAATACTTTACGATTAACGGTAATTTTTCCTACACGCATCCTCTAAAGGCGGATGGAATCCTGCGCCTATCCGGTTATCAATAGAGGTATCCCAGGACATAACAAGAACGAATGCCTAGCAGGAGAGCCGTATGAAGCAGACGCACTACGTGGCCCGCGAGCCCGATGCGCAAGGTTTTATCCACTACCCGCCCGAAGAACACGCGGTGTGGAATACCCTGATCACTCGCCAGTTGAAAGTGATCGAGGGCCGCGCCTGCCAGGAATACCTGGACGGCATCGACAAGCTCGGCCTGCCCCTGGACCGCATTCCCCAACTGGGCGAAATCAACAAGGTGCTGGCCGACACCACCGGCTGGCAAGTCGCCCGCGTGCCGGCGCTGATTCCCTTCCAGACTTTTTTTGAATTGCTGGCCAGCAAGCAGTTTCCGGTGGCGACCTTTATTCGTACCCGTGAAGAACTGGACTACCTGCAAGAGCCGGATATTTTTCATGAGATCTTTGGCCACTGCCCGCTGCTGACCAACCCCTGGTTCGCTGAATTCACCCACACCTACGGCAAGCTCGGCCTGGCGGCCACCAAGGAGCAACGGGTGTACCTGGCGCGCCTGTACTGGATGACCATCGAGTTCGGCCTGGTGGACACGCCCCAAGGGCGGCGCATCTACGGTGGCGGCATTCTGTCGTCGCCTAAAGAAAGTGTGTATTGCCTGTCGGACGAGCCCGAGCACCAGGCCTTCGACCCGCTGGAAGCGATGCGCACCCCCTATCGCATCGACATCCTGCAACCGTTGTACTTCGTCTTGCCCGAGCTCAAGCGCCTGTTCGACGTGGCGCAGGAAGACATCATGGGCATGGTCGAGCGCGGTATGGAGCTAGGTCTGCACACGCCGAAATTTCCACCCAAGCCCAAAGCCGCGTGAACCTCACGTTTTAAGGCCAGGTGAGTCTGTTCCCTGGCCCCGCGTTGCTTTAGGGTAACGCCACTGACCTTCAATCATTCGAATTCAGGACACCTTCCATGACCACCTTGAACCAAGCCCACTGCGAAGCCTGCCGCGCCGATGCCCCGCAAGTCAGCGATGAAGAACTGCCGGTGCTGATCAAGCAGATCCCTGACTGGAACATCGAAGTGCGCGACGGCGTGATGCAGTTGGAAAAGGTTTTCCTGTTCAAGAACTTCAAATTCGCCCTGGCTTTCACCAACGCGATGGGTGAAATCTCCGAAGCCGAAGGCCATCACCCTGGCCTGCTCACCGAGTGGGGCAAAGTCACCGTGACCTGGTGGAGCCACTCCATCAAGGGCCTGCACCGCAACGACTTCATCATGGCCGCGCGCACCGACGACGTGGCCAAGACTGCCGAGGGCCGCAAGTAATGCATTTCGATGCCATCGACCTCGTGCCCGGCGACCCGATCCTCGGGCTGATGGACCTGTATGCCCAGGACGCCAACCCGAACAAGTTCGACCTGGGCGTAGGTGTCTATAAAGACGACCAGGGCCTGACGCCGATTCCCCACTCGGTGAAGCTGGCGGAACAGCGCCTGGTCGACACCCAAGTGACCAAGACCTATATCGGTGGCCATGGCGATGCGGCCTTCGGCAGCCTGATCAGCGAACTGGTGCTCGGCGCCGACTCGGCCTTGCTGCGTGACCGCCGCGCTGGCGCCACGCAAACCCCCGGCGGCACCGGCGCCCTGCGCCTGAGTGCCGACTTTATCGCCCACAGCCTGCCGGGCCGTGGCGTGTGGCTGAGCAACCCGACCTGGCCGATCCACGAAACCATTTTTGCCAAGGCCGGGCTCAAGGTCAGTCATTACCCTTACGTGGGCAGTGACAACCGCCTGGACGTGAAGGCGATGCTGGCAACCCTGTCCAGCGTGCCGAAGGGTGACGTGGTATTGCTGCACGCGTGCTGCCATAACCCGACCGGCTTTGACCTGTCCCAGGACGACTGGCGCCAGGTGTTGCAGATCGTGCGGGAACGCCAGTTGCTGCCGCTGATCGACTTTGCCTACCAGGGCTTTGGCGACGGCCTGGAGCAAGACGCCTGGGCGGTGCGCCTGTTTGCCGCCGAGCTGCCGGAAGTGCTGATTACCAGTTCCTGCTCGAAGAACTTCGGCCTGTATCGCGACCGCGTGGGTGCATTGATTGTGTGTGCGGCGGATGCCGAAAAGCTCACCGATGTACGCAGCCAACTGGCGAATATCGCGCGCAACCTGTGGTCGACGCCGCCGGATCATGGTGCCGCCGTGGTGGCGACCATCCTCGGTGATGCGCAGTTGAAAAAGCAGTGGAGCGAGGAAGTCGAGGCCATGCGTTCACGGATCGCCCAGTTGCGTTCCGGGTTGGTGGAAGCACTTGCGCCCCATGGGCTGGCCGAGCGCTTTGCGCATATCGGCGCGCAGCGGGGGATGTTTTCCTATACCGGCTTGAGTGCCGAGCAGGTCAAGCAACTGCGCGAGAAGCACAGTGTGTATATGGTCAGTTCGGGGCGGGCTAACGTGGCTGGGGTTGATGCGACGCGGTTGACGTTGCTGGCTCAAGCCATTGCTGACGTCTCTAACTGAAGAAATGGGATTAGGTGTGGGAGCGGGCTTGCTCGCGAAGGCGGCCTAGCAGTCAACACAGTTGGACCGGGTACATATCCGTTATTTAGGTAACGGCCACCTAGGGTTCCGCCCTGACGGCGGCTCACTTTTGAACAGCGCAAAAGTAAGCAAAACGCTCTTGCCCCACCACTCGGCACCTCGCCTAGGCTCGGTGTGCCCGTAATCCGCCAGTGATTTGGGGGGCCGCCGCCACGCGCCATCCATGGCGCGGGGCGGCTAAACCGGCATCCCTGCCGGTTTACCCCCCAAATCCCTGTCGAATTCCGGCCAGCGTGGTTTAACGGGGCGCCTGAGATCAAAAGCAGATCAAGAGCAAGATCAAGAGCGGCTCGCTTCGCATCGTGGTTACCGTTGGCTGCTACGACCTACAAAGTTGTGTAGACCTAAAGCAATCGCAGGCAAGCCAGCTTCCACCTTCAGCCAGCAACCATTTCAGCCTTCAGCAGTGCCTCTTTAGCCTGCGCATCCGCCAACCGATACAACTCGATATGCCCATCCCAGTGCTCGATCAAGGCCGTGCACGACTCCACCCAATCCCCGCAGTTGAGGTAATCCACCTCGCCCACCTTGCGAATCTCGGCATGGTGAATATGCCCGCACACCACGCCGTGCAATTCGCGCTTGGTTACTTCGTGGGCGATCGCCTCTTCGAAATCGCTGATAAAACTCACCGCTGTCTTGACCTTGTGCTTCAGGTACGCCGACAGCGACCAGTAACCGTAGCCGTACCGCGCGCGCCAGTGATTCAACCAGCGGTTCAGCGTCAGGGTGAATTCGTAGGCCGAATCGCCGAGGAAGGCGAGCCAGCGGTGATAGCGCGTGATCACATCAAACTGGTCGCCATGAATCACCAGCAAGTGGCGGCCATCGGCGGTGACGTGCACGGCTTCATCCACCAACTGGATATTGCCCAGGATCAGCTTGGAATAGCGGCGCAGGAACTCGTCATGGTTGCCGGTGACGTAGATGACCTCGGTGCCACGCTTGGCCATGGTCAGCAGCCGCCGGATCACGTTGGTATGGGCTTGAGGCCAATACATGCCGCCGCGCATTTTCCAACCGTCGATGATGTCACCGACCAGGTAGACCTTGTCGGCGTGATAGCCCTTGAGAAAGTGCGACAGGTGTTCGGCCTGGCAATCCCGGGTGCCCAGGTGCACGTCGGAAATCCATAGGGTTCGCACCCGTTGCTTGCGGCTGGGCTTGGTGAACTCGGCACGGGTCATGGGCATCCCTCGACGCTGTTTTGGCGAGCTTGCGCCTTGGCGATTAATAGCCCATGACAAGCGTGCGTCAGTCTGATGACAGCGCTCGTCGCTCGCCAAGCGTTGTAGACTGACAGCTTGCCGCCCTGGAGACCGCGATGAGCCCGACCCTCACGCTACGCCACTACCTCGAAGCGCCCATTGCCCACAGCCATGACCATGCGCAGTTGGTGTTCGGCCTGTCCGGACACCTGGACCTGGAAGTGGATGGCCGTGGCAGCCAGGTGCGCGAAAGCAGCGTGATGGTGCTGCCCTTCTCCACCCATCATGCCTGCATCAGCCGCGATGGCAGCCGCTGCCTGGTGCTGGATGTGCCGACTGAAAACTGGATGGTGCAATCCTTGGGCGAACATGCCGATGCCAGCCGCCGCTTGCTCGACCAACCCGCGCGCCTGGCGCTGGATGCCCGGCAACACCAACTGGTGCAGTGGCTGGCACAAAGCCCGGTGCACGACCCGCTGATCGTCCAGCAAGGCGCTGTGCTGTTACTGGCCAGCCTCAACCATCCTCAGGCCCAACCGCTGCCTGGCCGGCGCCTGCCTTACGCGGCGTTCAATGCTCATATCGAGCGCCATGCGGCGCGCCCGCTGCAGGTGGCCGACCTGGCGCGGATTGCCGATTTGTCCGTGCCGCGCCTGCATGCACGGTTTATGGCGGAGTGCGGGCAGACGCCGATGGACTATCTACGCAGTCGCCGCCTGCACATGGCGCTCAGGCTGTTACGCGAAACCTCCCTGCCCATCGGCGAGATTGCCGAGCGCGTCGGCTACGCCTCACAAAGCGCATTTTGCGCGGCCATGCTACGGGCCTTTGGCGCCTCGCCCGGGGCGTTGCGTCGGGCGGGCTAGCAAGAGTCTTGCGCTAAAAATCACCCCGTCCGCGACAGACGCCCACCCGCCAACCCTCTAGACTGCGAGGCTGTCACCCCCTGTTGGATCAAGGATCGCAATGACTCCCCGCTCAGCCCTTGGCGCCCTGCATATCGGCGCATTGATGTTTGGCCTCACCGGTGTATTCGGCAAGCTGGCGGCTGCCTCCCCTGCCATCATCGTATTTGGCCGGGCGGCGTTTGCCGTGCTGGCGCTGGCGGTGTTTGCGCGCTTTGCCAGCAATGCTCCGTGGAAGAGGCTGGAGATGCGTGACTGGCGCCGGCTGCTGGTCAGCGGTGTGTTGTTGGCCGCCCATTGGGTGACGTTCTTTATTGCCGTCAAGGTCGCCGGCGTGGCTGTCGCGACCCTGGGCTTCACCGCCTTTCCGGCCTTTACGGTGATCCTTGAGGGGCTGATTTTCCGCGAGCGTATTCGGGCCAACGAAGTGCTGCTGGTGGTGCTGGTTACCGTTGGCCTGGTGCTTGTGACCCCGGATTTCAATCTCGCCAGCGAGGCTACGGGCGGGCTGCTGTGGGGCATCGCCTCGGGCTTGCTGTTCTCGTTGTTGTCGCTGAACAATCGCGCCAGTTCCGGGCGCATTCCTGCGGTCCAGGCCGCGCTGTGCCAGAACGTCGTGGTCGCCGCGCTCCTGCTGCCCGTGGCCGCGCCGGGGCTGGCGGATGTGCGTGGGATAGATTGGTTGTGGATCGGGCTGCTGGGGGTGTTCTGTACAGGCCTGGCCCATAGCCTGTTTGTCGCCAGCCTCGCGGTGATCAAGGCGCGCACCGCGTCGGTGGTGTTTGCCATGGAGCCGGTCTACGGCATTACCGTGGCCTGGCTGTTGTTCGCCGAAACCCCGACCTTGCGCATGCTGCTGGGCGGCGCGTTGATCATCGTCGCCATCGTGCTCTCCGGCCTGATGGGCAGCGCCAGCCAGGCCAAACAACCGGCGCCGGCCTGATTTCAGACGCTACGGTCGTTATGCCCGAGGTCGCGCTGCGGGTCGATCTGGTCGCGCACTCGCTGCTTGAGCACCTTGGCCTCGGGAAAACCGCCATCGGCCTTGCGCTCCCAAATCTGCACGCCATCACAGGTGATGCGAAACGCGCCGCCAGTGGCCGGTTCCAGCGCCACGCGCCCCAAATCATCGGCAAAGGTGCTGAGCAACTCCTGGGCCAGCCACGCGGCGCGCAGCAACCACTGGCACTGGGTGCAATAGGTGATGACGATCTCGGGTTTGCATGCAGACATCATTAAGCGGCTCCTGGCGTAACAGGCTCAGCGAATCGGGTGGCTATAATAGCGGCCTTTGTCGCCCAGCCACGAGATTGATGATGCGCCGCCTGTTGTCTTGCCTGTTCCTGTGCCTTGTCCCCCTACTTGCCGACGCTGTAGAAGCCCCCCGCCCGAAAATCGGCCTGGTGCTGTCTGGCGGTGCCGCCCGTGGCCTGGCGCACATCGGCGTGCTCAAGGCGCTTGAGGAGCAAGGTATTCATATCGATGCGATTGCCGGCACCAGCATGGGCGCGGTGATTGGCGGGTTGTACGCGTCGGGCTACAAGATCGACGAGCTGGAGAAATTGGCGCTGGGGATCGACTGGCAGCAGGCCCTGTCCGACGCGCCACCGCGTGAAGACGTACCGTTTCGGCGCAAGCAGGATGACCGGGATTTCCTGGTCAAACAAAAACTCAGTTTCCGCGACGATGGCAGCCTCGGCCTGCCGCTGGGCGTGATCCAGGGTCAGAACCTTGCACTGTTGCTGGAGAGCATGTTCGCCCACAGCAGCAACACGCGTAACTTCGACAAGCTGCCGATCCCTTTCCGCGCCGTGGCTACCGACATCACCACCGGCGAAAAAGTAGTCTTCAGCAAAGGCCACCTGCCCCAGGTGATCCGCGCCAGCATGTCGATCCCTGCGGTGTTCGCCCCGGTGGAGCTGGATGGCCGCCTGCTGGTGGACGGCGGCATGACTGACAACATCCCGTTGGACGTGGCGCGGGAGATGGGCGTCGACATCGCGATTGTGGTCGACATCGGCACCCCGCTGCGTTCGCGCAAACAACTGGCCACCGTGGTGGACGTGCTCAACCAGTCCATCACCCTGATGACCCGGCGCAACTCCGAGGAGCAACTCAAGGCCCTGTACCCCAAGGACGTGTTGATCCAACCGCCGCTGGCCGCTTATGGCGTCACCGATTTCGGCCGCGCCAAGGACATGATCGAAGCCGGTTACCGCGCCACCCGTGCCCTCGACGTACGCCTGGCACACCTGCGCCCTGCCGAACCCATCGACGCCGACCTGATAGCTGCGCGCACGCCAGGCGAACGCACCCCGGTGATCACCGCAATCCAGGTGGAGAACGACTCCAAGGTCAGCGACGACGTTATCCGCTACTACATCCGCCAGGACCTGGGAGAACCGCTGAACCTGGGCCGCCTGCAATCGGACATGGGCACCCTGTACGGCCTGGATTACTTCGAGCAGGTGCAATACCGCGTGGTGAAAAAAGGCCAGGACAACACCCTGGTAATCAGTGCACGCGGCAAGCGCAGCGGCACCGACTACCTGCGCCTGGGCTTGAACCTCTCGGACGACATGCGCGGCGACAGCGCCTTCAACCTCGGCGCCAGTTACCGCGTCAACGGCATCAACCGACTCGGCGCGGAATGGCTCACGCGGGTGCAGATCGGTGATCGGCAGGAGCTGTACAGCGAGTTCTACCAACCCATGGACACCGGCTCACGCTACTTTGTGGCCCCCTACATCAGGGCCGAGGCACAGAACGTCGAGCTGATCCTGGATAACGACCCCATCTCCGAATACCGCCTGGAACGCTATGGCTTCGGTTTGAACGTGGGCCGGCAGATCGGCAACAGCGGCGAGATCCGCTTTGGCGTGGGCGAAGCCTGGGGCAAGGCGGACGTGCGCATTGGCGACCGCGATCTACCGAGTGTGAGCTTCAGCGAAGGCTTCTATGAGCTCAAATACTCCTTCGATTCCCTGGACAACGTGTACTTCCCCCACAGCGGCGAAGACATCGGCCTGGCCTTTCGCGAGTTCGAACCCGGCCTGGGCTCGGACCAGCGCTACCGCCAATGGGAGTTCAAGCTGGACAAGGCCATGAGCCACGGCCCGGACACCCTGATACTGGGCGGCCGCTATGGGCGCACCCTGGATGATTCGGATGTGGTGATTTCCAGCTTCCTGCTGGGGGGCGCACGGCAATTGTCGGGCTTTCGCCAGGATGCGATTTCGGGGCAGAACATCAGCCTGATGCGCGCGGTGTACTTCCGCAGGCTCACTCCGCGTTCTTACCTGCCGCTGGACTTCCCGTTGTACCTGGGTGCATCCCTGGAACGGGGCCGGGCGTGGAACAACGATAACGAGTTCGACAGCGGCTATATCAACGCCGCGAGTATTTTCCTGGGGTTTGATACGCCATTGGGGCCGCTGAATTTCAGCTATGGGTTCAACGATGATAATCAGAAGGCGGTGTACTTGAACCTGGGCCAGACGTTCTAGGAAAGCCAAACCCACATGCGGGAGTGGATTGCCAAGGTTTTTTTGTAGGAGCGAGCTTGCTCGCGAAAAACCCACAGACGCCGCGTTTATTCAGGAAACCCGCGTTATCGTTGACGTTTTTCGCGAGCAAGCTCGCTCCTACAGAAGGCTTTGATCGTCCCCACGCTGGAGCGTAGGGACGATCAAATGTAATTGAAGATCAGGACTTTTCCAGGTTCGCCAGGATGTGCTCATGCACCCGCATGCACACCCGCAGGTCTTCCTCATTCACACCCACGAACAACTCATGGCGCAATGCCGTGGCGATGGTTTCGATCTGGTCGATCAGCGGTTGGGCGGTATCGCACAGCAGGATGCGTTTGGCACGACGGTCTTCCACCACGGCTTGGCGTTGTACCAGGCCCTGGCCTTCCAGGCTGTCGAGCAGACGCGCCAGGGTTGGCCCTTCCACGCCGACACTTTGGGCCAATTCACGCTGGGTGGGTGCTTCGACAAAACGGGCCAAGTGCAGCAGCACCAACCAGCGCGCCTGGGACAAGCCCAGCCCCGCCAGGCGGCGGTCCAGTTCGGCGCGCCAACCTCGCGACATTTGCGCCAACTGCATGCCAAAACGGTGTTGATCGGTTAAAGGCATAAAAAACTCGTGTTTAAGACTGAAAATAAAGTATGGCTAATTATTAGTCAGCTAAGCATGAGCCCTGCCCGTAGGCAAGGCCCGCTATGTACTGATTCGTTACATTGTGGTAATTGCCACACTAAATTTCGAATTCCGACTGCAAAGCGGCACGCACGCAGTACAAAACGCCTTCCGGAACACGCCCGGTAAACAACGGCGCAATCTCCGTCACAGCTGGCAATTCGCCTTCTCCATCGAGAAAGGCGTCCTGGATTTCACCGAGCAAATCCTCTGGCAAATCAAGGGCCTGCTCCAGGGACAATTGCTGCTTGCCGATGGCTTCGGCGAGCAAGGTGTACACGTTTTTTTCCGAGCATTGCAGCTGGCCAGCGATCTGGACCGGGGTCATGCCGGCGCGGGCCAGGCTGATCAGTTCGTGGCGAATATCAGCGATTTCCTTCGGCGCTTCGGCCTGGCCGCCGAGCACTTCCAGGAAGGCCTGGCCGTAGCGCTCCAGTTTGCGCGCGCCCACGCCGCTGACTCGGGCCATCTCGGCCATGGTGGTGGGCTGCTCGCGCAGCATCTCCAGCAAGGTGGAGTCGGGGAAGATAACGTAGGGTGGCACGCTGTGCTCCTGCGCCAATTTGCGCCGCAGGGTGCGCAAGGCTTCCCATTGTTCACGCTCCTCGCCCCGCACCAGCTGGCTGGCCTGGCTGGTACTGCTGCTTTTGGCGGTGGTCTGCGGCTTGAGGTCGCGGCGCAGTTCCAGGCTTACTTCGCCCTTGAGCAACGGCCGGCAACTGTCATTCAGGCGCAGCCCGCCGTAGCCCTCGATATCGATGTCGACCAGACCACGGGCCACCATCTGGCGAAACAGCGAACGCCACTCACCTTCGGCGCGGGCTTTACCGACACCGTACACCGAGAGTTTTTCGTGGCCGAAGCTGCGGATTTTTTCGTTGTCCTTGCCCAGCAGAACATCCACCAGATGGCCCACACCATAGCGCTGGCCGGTGCGATAGATCGTCGACAACGCCTGGCGCGCCGGCTCGGTGGCGTCCCAGGTTTGCACGCCGTCGATGCAGTTATCGCAGTGGCCGCAGGGTTCAGGCATGTCTTCGTCGAAATACGCCAGCAGGGTCTGGCGGCGGCAGCGGGTCTCTTCGCACAACGAGAGCATGGCGTCGAGCTTGTGCTGCTCCAGGCGCTTGTGGCGCTCGTCGCCTTCGGAGTTCTGCAGCATCTGCTTGAGCATCACCACGTCTTGCAGGCCGTAGACCATCCAGGCATCCGCCGGCAGGCCATCGCGGCCGGCACGCCCGGTTTCCTGGTAATAAGCCTCAAGGGACTTGGGCAGGTCCATGTGCGCCACGAAACGCACGTTGGATTTGTCGATGCCCATGCCAAAGGCAATGGTCGCCACCATGATCAGGCCTTCCTCGTTGAGGAAGCGTTTTTGGTGCGCAGACCGCGTGTCATTGGGCAAGCCGGCGTGGTAAGGCAGCGCCGGGTAGCCTTGCTCACAGAGGAACGCCGCGACCTCGTCGACTTTCTTGCGCGACAGGCAGTACACGATGCCCGCATCACTGCGCCGTTCGGACAGAAACGCCAGCAACTGCTTGCGCGGCTGCTCTTTGGGCACGATGCGGTAGAAAATATTGGGCCGGTCAAAACTCGACAGGAAGCGCTCGGCGTTCTGCAAATGCAGGCGCTCGACGATCTCTTCGCGGGTCCGCTTGTCGGCGGTGGCGGTCAGCGCAATGCGCGGCACATCGGGAAACAGTTCGGCCAATTGGCCAAGCTGCAGGTATTCGCGACGGAAATCGTGACCCCATTGCGAAACGCAGTGGGCTTCGTCGATGGCGAACAGGGCGATCTCAAGGCTCTGCAAAAAGGCCAGCATGCGTGGCTGCACCAGGCGCTCCGGCGCCAGGTAAAGCATCTTCACCTCGCCACGCTTGATACGGGCAGCCAGGTCGCGCTGCTGCTCGGCGCTGAGGGTGGAGTTCAACGACGCGGCAGCGACTCCGAGTTCTTCAAGGGTGGCGACCTGATCGTCCATCAGCGCAATCAGCGGCGACACCACCACGGCCAGGCCATTGCGCAACAGCGCCGGCACCTGGAAGCACAGCGACTTGCCGCCACCGGTAGGCATCAGTACCAGGGCATCGCCGCCACTGGCCACGCGCTCAATGATCGCACCCTGGCGGCCACGAAAACTGTCGTAGCCGAAGATGTCCTTGAGGACGCGTTGAGCCTGCTCGAGCATGTAAAACTCCAAAATGGTGCCGAAATCCCTCTATACAGGCTGGCCGAAAAAATCCGCGTTCACGAAAAAAAATCCGTAAGCGAAGTTTTCCCGGATTGGCGCTGGGCCTGCAGGGGCATCACAAAACGCGGCAGTATACCCGAGCGTTATCCCCCAAAGGGCGCGACTGACGAATAGACGCACCAGGCTAAAACCGGGCAAATATGCCGTGCGGCTGGCCTGGGCGCTCAAGAAAGCCTAGAATTCAGCATCGTTTATTCCCAAGGTAGCCCTTCAATGTCCTTCGCTGAGCAACTAACCCGCCTGCAAGCCTTCCTCGACGCCGATGAGCTGCATGACGAGGCGCTGGACTACGTGGCCGCCCACGGCTACCTGACCGCCCTGTCGATCTGCTCCGACCCCGTCCCGGACCGTGAATGGATCGACGCGCTGTTTGCTGAAGAGCCTCACTACAGCGACGACGCCCAGCGCACAGAAATCGAAGCCACCCTGCTCGCCCTCAAAGCCCACATCGCCCGCCAACTGGCCTCCGACGAAGAGTTCGAGCTGCCGTGCGAGCTGGACCTGGGCGACGATCCGGATGACTCCGACCTGCGCGGCTGGTGCATCGGCTTCATGGAAGGCGTGTTCCTGCGCGAAGCCGCCTGGTTCGAAACCGCCGAAGAAGAAGTCAGTGAAATGCTGCTGCCGATCATGGTCGGTTCGGGCCTGTTCGAAGAGGAAGCAGAGTTCTCCGACATCGCCGCCGACGCCAACCTGATGGACGACATGATCGTGCAGATCCCGGAAGCCCTCACCGCGCTGTACCTGCTGTGCAACGCGCCTGACGAAAAACCGGCGATCCTCAAGCCACGTCACCACTGAGTCGCTTGCCCGTGGCACCCATGGGCAACCGTCCACTGCTCCTGCGCTACGCGCTGCTGGCCATTGGCTGGCTAAGCGTAGCGCTAGGCGTCATCGGTATTTTCCTGCCGGTGTTGCCGACCACACCCTTCCTGCTACTCGCCGCCGCCTGCTTCGCTCGCAGCTCCCCGCGCTTCTACCACTGGCTGGTGGAACACCCGCACCTGGGGCCTTGGGTGCGCGACTACCTGGACGGCAATGGCATCCCGCTCAAAGGCAAGGTCTACGCCATTGGCTTGATGTGGTTGAGCATCTCGATTTCCTGCTACCTGGTGCCGCTGCCGTGGGCAAGGGGCTTTATGCTGACCAGTGCGGTGCTGGTGACGATCTACATCCTGCGCCAGAAAACCCTGCCACCCCGCTGAGCGCCGCCTGCGACATTCGATCCCACACGACCTTGGTCGACACTGACTAACATCAGGCATCATGCGAGACTGTCCAGCCGGGCCTGGAATGCCCGGGTGTTCTTATGCTCGGAGTTACCATGACGCTGTCCAGCGGGCTGATCGCCGCCGTTGCCCTGGCCTATATGGCCACTATGTTTGCCATCGCCTTTTACGGTGACCGCCGCCATGCGCCACTGCCACCGCGCGTGCGTGCGTGGGTGTATAGCCTGTCGCTGGCGGTGTACTGCACCAGTTGGACCTTCTTTGGCGCCGTAGGCCAGGCCGCGGAACAACTGTGGGCATTCTTGCCGATCTATCTGGGGCCCGTGCTGTTGCTGGTGCTGGCCCCCTGGGTGCTGCAGAAGATGATCCTGATCAGCAAGCAGGAAAACATCACCTCCATCGCCGACTTTATCGCCGCCCGTTACGGCAAGTCCCAGTCCTTGGCGGTGGTGGTGGCACTTATTTGCCTGGTCGGCGTGCTGCCCTATATCGCGCTGCAGCTCAAAGGCATCGTGCTGGGCGTGAACCTGCTGATCGGCGCCGGCCCCGACACCACCGGCACCCGCGCCCAGGACACGGCCTTGATTGTGTCGCTGGTATTGGCGCTGTTTACCATCGTGTTCGGCACCCGCAACCTCGACGCCACCGAACACCACCGCGGCATGGTGCTGGCGATTGCCTTTGAGTCGCTGGTCAAGTTGTTCGCTTTTCTGGCCGTCGGTGCGTTTGTCACCTACGGCTTGTACGACGGTTTCGGCGACCTGTTCAGCCAGGCCATGCTCGCCCCGCGCCTGGAGGAGTACTGGAAAGAGACCATCAACTGGCCATCGATGGTGGTACAGACCGGCGTCGCCATGATGGCGATCATCTGCCTGCCACGACAATTTCATGTGACGGTGGTGGAGAACATCGACCCCCAGGATTTGCGCCTGGCCAAGTGGGTATTCCCGGCCTATTTGATCCTAGCAGCACTGTTTGTGGTGCCCATCGCCCTGGGCGGCAAGATGCTGTTGCCAAGCTCAGTGCTGCCGGACTCCTATGTGATCAGCCTGCCAATGGCCGAGGCCCACCCGGCGCTCGCGGTGCTGGCATTCATCGGCGGTGCATCGGCGGCCACCGGCATGGTGATCGTGGCGAGCATCGCCTTGTCGACCATGGTCTCCAACGACATGCTGCTGCCCTGGCTGTTGCGGCGCTCCAGCGCCGAACGGCCATTCGAAGTCTTCCGCCACTGGATGCTGTCGGTACGCCGGGTGAGCATTGTGATCATCCTGCTGCTGGCTTACGTGAGCTACCGCTTGCTGGGCTCCACCGCCAGCCTGGCGACCATCGGCCAGATCGCCTTTGCCGCCGTGACCCAGCTGGCCCCGGCGATGCTCGGTGCGCTGTATTGGAAGCAGGCCAACCGGCGTGGCGTGTTTGCCGGTTTGGCCGCCGGTACCTTCTTGTGGTTCTACACCTTGGTGCTGCCGGTGACGGCGAAAAGTCTGGGCTGGTCACTCAACCTTTTCCCCGGCCTGACCTGGATTCACTCCCACCCGTTCGGGCTGTCGGTGACGTCGCTGACCCTGGGCACTGTGTTCTCCCTGGCCGGTAACTTCACCCTCTTCGTGTGGGTGTCGATGCTGTCGCGCACACGGGTTTCCGAGCACTGGCAGGCAGGCCGTTTTATCGGCCAGGAAATCAGCCAGCGCGCGAGTGCGCGTTCCATGCTGTCGGTACAGATCAGCGACCTGCTCAGCCTGGCGGCACGCTTCGTCGGGGAAGAACGGGCCCAGCAGAGCTTTATTCGTTTCGCCTATCGCCAGGGCAAAGGCTTCAACCCCAACCAGAATGCCGATAACGACTGGATCGCCCACACCGAACGCTTGCTGGCTGGAGTACTCGGCGCCTCCTCGACGCGGGCGGTGGTGAAAGCGGCGATTGAAGGGCGGGAAATGCAACTGGAGGACGTGGTCCGTATCGCCGACGAAGCCTCGGAAGTACTGCAGTTCAACCGCGCGCTGCTGCAAGGCGCCATCGAGAACATCACCCAGGGCATCAGCGTGGTGGACCAGTCGCTCAAGCTGGTGGCCTGGAACCGGCGTTACCTGGAACTGTTCAACTACCCGGACGGCTTGATCAGCGTTGGCCGGCCGATTGCAGACATCATTCGCTACAACGCCGAGCGCGGCCTGTGTGGCCCCGGTGAAGCGCAAGTGCACGTGGCGCGTCGCCTGCACTGGATGCGCCAGGGGCGTGCGCACACCTCCGAGCGCCTGTTCCCCAATGGCCGGGTGATCGAGTTGATCGGCAACCCGATGCCCGGCGGCGGGTTTGTCATGAGCTTCACCGACATCACCGCGTTCCGCGAAGCCGAACAAGCGCTGACCGAGGCCAACGAAGGCCTGGAGCAGCGGGTGACCGAGCGCACCCATGAACTGTCGCAACTGAACGTGGCCCTCACCGACGCCAAAGGCGTGGCCGAATCCGCCAGCCAGTCGAAGACGCGGTTCCTGGCGGCCGTGAGCCATGACCTGATGCAACCGCTGAACGCTGCGCGGCTGTTTTCCGCCGCCCTCTCCCACCAGACCGATGGCCTGTCCAGCGAGGCACGGCAATTGGTGCAGCATCTGGACAGTTCACTGCGCTCAGCTGAAGACCTGATCAGTGATTTGCTGGATATTTCGCGCCTGGAAAACGGCAAGATCAATCCGCAACGCCAGCCCTTTGTCCTCAACGAGTTGTTCGACACCCTGGGCGCAGAATTCAAGGCGCTGGCTCAGGAGCAACACTTGCGCTTCCGCTGGCGCGGCAGCCGTTTACGGGTCGACAGCGACATCAAGCTGCTGCGGCGGATTTTGCAGAATTTTCTGACCAATGCCTTCCGTTATGCCGACGGCCCGGTGCTGCTGGGCGTGCGTCGTCGCAAGGGCGAACTGTGCCTGGAAGTCTGGGATCGCGGCCCTGGCATTGCGCCGGATAAACAGAAGGTCATCTTCGAAGAGTTCAAGCGCCTGGACAGCCACCAGACCCGTGCCGAAAAGGGCCTGGGCCTGGGCCTGGCGATTGCCGACGGCCTGTGCCGCGTACTGGGCCATCGCCTGAGCGTGCGCTCCTGGCCGGGCAAAGGCAGCGTCTTCAGCGTGTGCGTGCCGCTGGCCCGCAACCAGGCCAGCGTGCAACCCAAGGCGCCGGCAGAAACCGGCCTACCCTTGAGTGGCGCACGGGTGCTGTGCGTGGATAACGAAGACAGCATTCTGATCGGCATGCGCAGCCTGCTCACGCGCTGGGGCTGTGAAGTCTGGACAGCCGCTAACCAGGCCGAATGCGCGGCGTTGCTGGCCGAGGGTATCCGCCCGCAACTGGCGTTGGTGGATTACCACCTGGACCACGGCGAAACCGGCACCGAGTTGATGGGCTGGCTGCGTGCGCAACTGGCCGAGCCGATTCCCGGTGTGGTGATCAGTGCCGATGGGCGACCGGAGATGGTGGCCGAGGTGCATGGGGCGGGGTTGGATTACTTGGCCAAACCGGTGAAGCCGGCGGCGTTGCGGGCGCTGTTGAGCAGGCATTTGCCCCTGTAACGGCATAGGTATGACGCCGAGCCTGTGGCGAGGGAGCTTGCTCCCGCGACGGCCTGACAGCCGGCGCTGATCTAACTGACACACCACGATCCAAATGTGGGAGCTGGCTTGCCTGCGAAGACGGCCTCACAGTCAACACAGTTGGACCGGGTACATATCCGTTATTTAGGTAACGGCCACTTAGGGTTCCGCCCTGACGGCGGCTCACTTTGCAAAAGCGGCAAAGTAAGCAAAACGCTCTTGCCCCACCACTCGGCACCTCGCCTAGGCTCGGTGTGCCCGTAATCCGCCAGTGATTTGGGGGGCCGCCGCCACGCGCCATCCATGGCGCGGGGCGGCTAAACCGGCATCCCTGCCGGTTTACCCCCCAAATCCCTGTCGAATTCCGGCCAGCGTGGTTTAACGGGGCGCCTAAGATCAAGATCACAAGCAGATCAAGATCAAGAGCGGCTCGCTTCGCATCGTGGTTACCTTTGAGCGCTACAGAGTTGTGCCTATGACGGGGTCGAACTCGATCTATGTGTGGGAGCGGGCTTGCTCGCGAAAGCGGTGTTTCAGTGTTAGATGTGCTGACTGACATTACGCCTTCGCGAGCAAGCCCGCTCCCACAATTTAGGTCCGTGTTTATTCCGGGAGATGTGCCACGCCGTCCGAATCGGTCATTGCCCGTTCCAGCAGATCTGCCGGCAAGCTCTTACTGGCGCGGGCGCCGAGCAACCTTAGTTGCTCGGTACGGCTGACCAGGTTCCCACGCCCATCCGTCAGCTTGTTGCGCGCCGCGCTGTAGGCCTTGTCCAACTGTTGCAGTCGGTTGCCCACTTCGTCCAGATCCTGGATAAACAGCACGAACTTGTCATACAGCCAACCGGCACGCTCGGCAATTTCCCGGGCGTTCTGGCTCTGGCGTTCCTGCTTCCAGAGGCTGTCGATCACGCGCAGGGTGGCGAGCAAGGTGGTGGGGCTGACGATCACGATATGGCGGTCGAAGGCTTCCTGGAACAGGTTGGGCTCGGCCTGCAATGCGGCAGAAAAGGCGGCCTCGATCGGTACGAACAGCAGCACGAAATCCAGGCTGTGCAAACCCTCCAGACGCTTGTAGTCCTTGCCGGCCAAGCCTTTGACATGATTGCGCAGGGACAGCACGTGCTGCTTCAAGGCGGCCTGGCCAATCACCTCGTCATCCGCCGCGACGTACTGTTGATAGGCGGTCAAGCTGACTTTGGAGTCGACCACCACCTGCTTGTCGCCCGGCAACATGATCAGCACGTCAGGCTGGAAACGCTCGCCATCCGGGCCTTTGAGGCTGACCTGGGTCTGGTATTCACGGCCCTTCTCCAGGCCCGCGTGCTCCAGCACCCGCTCGAGAATCAGCTCGCCCCAGTTGCCCTGGGTTTTCTGGCCCTTGAGGGCCCGGGTCAGGTTGGTGGCTTCGTCCGACAGGCGCAGGTTCAATTGCTGCAGGCGCTCAAGCTCTTTGGCCAGGGAAAAGCGCTCACGGGCTTCGTTCTGATAGCTTTCTTCGACACGTTTCTCGAAGGACTGGATACGTTCCTTGAGCGGGTCCAGCAGTTGACCGAGGCGTTCCTGGCTGGTTTCGGCAAAACGTTGCTCACGCTCGTCGAAGATCTTGCCGGCCAGTTCGGCAAATTGCGCACGCAGCTCGTCTCGTGAGCCTTGCAGGTCGGTGAGGCGCTGCTGATGACTCTCTTGCTGCTCGCGCAATTCGGCGCTCAGGGCCGCGGCCAAGGCGTCGAGGCGACGCAGTTCGGTTTCCTTGGCGCTGCGGTCGAGGTTCCAGGCGTGCGCGGCGTCGCGGGCGTTATCGCGGTCGATCTGCAACAGCTCGACTTCACGGCGCAGCGCCGCCAGGTCGGCTTGCTTGGCGGCATTAGCCTGGCTCAGGTCACTGATCTCATCGCGGCTGGCGTCCAGTTGGGCGGCGAGCCCTTCCTGGGCCAGTTGGGCGGTCGCCAGGCGTTCCTCCAGCAGTTCCCAGCCGGTGGTGCGTGCGGTCAGGCGCCGCTGGAGTTGCCAGCACAGCGCCAGTAGCGGCACGGCTGCGCCTACAAGCCCCAAGGCGATACTGGTCCAGTCAAACACCATAGCCATTTCTGCCATCACCGAAAAAGATCAAGGGTAACCAAGCCTAAGGCCGCAGGACAGCTCAGTCTTCGACCTGGCCCAGTTCGCGCTGGGCGCAACGGTCGCCGGCGCGAGCAGCCGAACGCAACAAATCGTGGCCGATGCGCCGGTCACGGGCGTTTCCACACTCGCGACACATCAGTTGGCCGAGACGGCTCTGAGCGGCCACCACGCCTTCGCGGGCAGGCTGCTTGAGCAAGCGGCCGGCGATATGCTTGATATTGGTACTCTGCCCCAGGCGCGGGCTGTCGAGCAGCCACAAAGCAACCTTCAAGGAAAAACGCTTGGGCGCGGTAACAGTTTGGGGCGTGTCGGTAACAGAAGGTGATACTGAGCGAAACTTCATAAAGCACTGTGGGGCAGAACGGAAGGCGCGCCACTCTACTCTTTTTTTCGTACAGGTAAAGCTGAAAAAACCGTGCACGCCCGTCCTAGAGCAAGCGCTCGGGACAATCCACAGAAGCTGTGGATAACTCAGTGGACAACCCCCCTTGAACAGGCGCAAAGCCCCATGGAACGGGGGCCGCAGTCAAACTGACGATTTTTTCACCAATAAAAAAAAGCGAGATTTTTCATTGACTTAAATTTTGATTACAGGCAAATGGGCGCACTTGCACACCCGTGACAGCAGGGTTACACCCTTGGCCACGAATGTGCACAAGTCACGATCGGCTGATTATATCGTCGGCGTTTTTTGATTCAACAGCGGTTAAACATGTTACTGAGCAGGCAAACTCGAGGGCTTTTCAAATCTGCCTCGGCTCGCCACACTGCGCCACCGACAATGCAAACCAGTAGGGCCGATGAAAGGAATTCTGTTATTCGCCGGGCTGCTGCTGGCCATCTGCGCGACCTCGCTTGGGATCAATGCCGCGCTCCCCTCCCCTGACGGCGCACTGTTTGCTATTGCTATCCTGCTATCGGCCGCCTTTACCGCTGTGATCCTGTGCATCGAACTCAGTGATGGCAGAATCAACGACATGGGCGATGTGATCCGCATGATCGAGACCGGGCAGTCCTTGCGACTGACGCTCGCAGCCTACGGGCTGGGATGCGCCCTGGCTGCGGCCATCACCGTGCTGGTCTATCGCGAGTTGCTCGGCGGCTGATGAAGTTTTTTGCAATCGGCCTTCCCTTCCCTGTTTCAATCCGTTACTATCCGCGGCGTTAGTACCAAGCTGAAAGTCAATTCTGGTCGAATACGTCCCCTGAACCACATGGGATCGACCACCTCGATGGTTTCCAGGTATTCCTTGCGACGACACTGCCTTTGAACAAGCAAAGGGTGGCGCGAAGTTCCAATACTCTGACCGAACCAACCTGCAAATTGATCAGGATCTTCACCCCGGGCCCAGAACCTTTGCCCCTGTTGTGTTGCCTGCCCTCCTAAGTACCTACCTGCCAGCCCAAGCGCGCCTAATTTAATAGCGCTTCAAACTGGCTGCTTTGTTCCAGTCGGGTTCTTCGTTTGATCAATGGTGATCAGCGTTACTGGAACGTTTTAACGTTGCACGGTTCTTATCCGTGTCATTTGTAGGAACACCAATAATATGAACGCTCAAATCCACACTCAGGATGCCATTCGCACCCTCACCAACGCTTTTGCCCCAATGAACTGCCTGATCATGGCTGCTCGCAAAGGCTGCTTCAGCTTCACCCTGGTCAACGAACACGGCATCGCTCGTCACAGCGAACGCCTGTACCCCGATCAATACTCCAGCGCAGAACCGCTGCAGGCCGTGATCGATCGTACCCGTCAGGCACTGACTGCCTGATCGACCCGCGTCGCTGAAACTCAAAAAACCCTGTTTGAATAACAGGGTTTTTTATTGCCTGGAATTTGGCACTGAACACCTGGTGCTAAGTACAAATCGATATAAACGTTATAACCGGTTGCAGAAGATGTTTTAAAAACAGTCCTTTACATCGTGAATATGACACTACACTTCAACTCAAGCGGCATGATCCGCTTACGACGGGCCTGAGATCCGATTCACCGCTGCCAAGCTCCCCTTCTCAGGCTCGTCCACTCTTTGCATGGACTGAGGCTCGTATGGGTATTGCCGCCAGTGAATTGTGTCGTTATGTGATCCGGCCAACGCTGATGTACCTCGGCCGTCACAGCCCAACAGCCGAGTCCCTGCTGCTGGGCATTGCCGCCAGCCAGTCCGAACTGGGCTCGGCGCTGCATGACCGGCGCGGCCATGGCCTGTACAGCATCACCGAACCCCGCCACCGCGCCCTCTGGGATGATTACCTGGCGCTGGACCCGGAACGTGCCAGCCTGGTGCGCGGGCTGGCCAGCCAACATGCGTTCCTCAGCGCGCCCCAGTTGGAGTTGACGGTAAACCTGCGCTACGCCACGGCGATCGCCTGGTTGCTGGTGGAACAACATCGTCCCGCCCTGCCCGCACCCGGCGATGTACTGGCCATGGCGCGTATCTGGAAAGAAATATTCCACCCCCAGGGCCGCCTGCGAGATTTCACCCACGCCTGGCAAACCTGTGTAATCCCAATGAAACAGGCAGCTTGCTGACCGGGCAAATTGCAAGATTCGCCAAAAAACAGCAATTTTGGTCGGATTGTCCTACAAAACAGCTCTATCTCCAGCATTACAGCCTATAGCGCGATCTGAAATTTATTGATACTTTCCGCAGCGGTGATCACACGGAGTTCTAATAATGAAAAAAGTAATGCTCAAGACCACACTTAGCCTCGCCGTTGCCATGGCATCCTCCCAACTGTTCGCCAGCGGCTTTGCCCTCAACGAACAGAGCGTGAGCGGGATGGGTACCGGTTTCGCAGGTCGCTCTTCTTCTGCCGATGATGCGAGCACTGTGTTCGGTAACCCTGCTGGTATGGCACGTCTGGAAGGTCAGCAGGTCACCGGCGGCGTTGCAGCCATTGATGCCTCCACCGATATCAGCAATGTCAGCGGCCGTTCCGCTGGCAGCAACAAAGGCGACATGGTGCCTTTTACTGCCGTGCCTTTCGGTTTCTACACCAATAAACTCAACGACCAGTGGGCTGTCGGCTTCGGCGTCTATGCGCCGTTCGGCCTGGTGACCGACTACGAAAGCGGCTTCCAGGGCCGTGGCTTTGGCAGCAAGAGCGAAGTGAAAGTCATCACCTTGCAACCGACCGTCAGCTACGCCTTCAACGATCGCGTTTCCGTGGGTTTCGGCCCGACGATCAACCGCATCGCCGGCACCCTGGAATCGGACCTGACGCTGAACCCTCGCGCGCCAGACACCAATATCAAGATCAAGGGTGACGACACCGCACTGGGCTTCAATATCGGCGTGCTGGTTCAAGCCACCGATACCACCCGTGTCGGCCTGACCTACCACTCCAAGGTCAGCTACAAGCTGGACGGCCATACCGAAGTCACCGCACCGACCGCGACCTCGCCGTTCCTGCGCAGCAACCGCTACGACGCCTCGCTGAAAATCGACACGCCTGAGTCCTACGACCTGTCCGTCACTCAAGACCTGACCGACGCGTGGAAACTCTACGCCGGTGCAACCTGGACGCGCTGGAGCCGCCTGAAAGACATCACCGTCAAGAACGAAGGCGTCAGCGGCGCTACTGGCGGCGCGCTTGCCCCGGGCCTGGTCAGCACGATCAAGGAAGACCAGAACTGGCACGACACCTGGGCCTACGCCGTGGGTACCTCGTACCAGCTCACCAAGCAGGTGGTGCTGCGTACCGGCCTGACGTTCGACCAGTCGCCTACCAACAACACGGATCGCTCGCCGCGTATCCCGACCGGCGACCGTACGATCTTCAGCCTGGGCCTGGGCTATCAGGTCATGGATAACATGACCATCGACCTGGCCTACTCCTACCTGAAGGAAGAGGACGTCAAGGTTTCGCGTTCCAACCAATTGGCCAGCTACAACGCCAAGTATGAAAACAGCGCCAACGGTTTCGGCTTGGGCATGACCTACAAGTTCTAACCCGCAGCCGTATAAAAAAGCCCCGCTCTCCTGTGAAGGAGGCGGGGCTTTTCAGTGCTCGCCCATCAGGGTTTGGACGCTATGGCCTGCTCCACCGCCTTGATCAGTTCCGGGCTGTCCGGCTTGGTCAGGCTGGAAAAACTGGCAACCACATTGCCTTGGCGATCCACCACATACTTGTAGAAGTTCCACTTCGGCGCCGCGTCAGCCTGCTGCGCAAGCACCTTGAACAGGTGCACCGCGTCCGGCCCCTTGACCTTCTGCGGCTCGGTCATGGTGAAGGTCACGCCATAATTCACGTAGCAGACCTTGGCGGTTTCTTCACCCGTCTTGGCTTCCTGCTTGAAATCATCGGACGGCACGCCAATCACTTCCAGGCCTTCGCCCTTGTAGCGCTGATATAACGCTTCCAGGCCTTTGAACTGCGGAGCGAAGCCGCAGAAACTCGCCGTATTAACGATCACCAAGGGTTTGCCAGCAAATTGCTGGCACAGGTCGATGGATTCCTTGGCCCGCAGCTTGGGCAACTGGCCCTCCAGCAACGGTGGGCAACTGGCGGCCATCGCCACGCTGCCAATAGCCATCAGGACGGGTACAGCGAGCCAGCGCATCTGCATGTCAAAAGTCCTTGAGTCGGTTCAGACCCACAACTTAACAGATCGCCATGCCCAGTTGCATCAACGCCAGGCCGCCCCGCTGCCAGCCCCACCAGGCCAGCAGCAACAACACCATCCCCACCGCCAACAGCATAAGACGCGCCGTCATGCTCATGCTGCCTCCATCTGCGCCTGAATACGTGCCACCGGCCGTTCACGCACCGGCCAATTCAGCGCGGCGGCGAGCAGGCTGAGCAAAATTGCCACCTGCCAGATCAAATCGTAGCTGCCGGTTCGATCATAGACCACCCCGCCCAACCACCCGCCGAGGAACGAGCCAAGCTGGTGGAACAGGAACACAATCCCGCCCAGCATCGAGAGGTTGCGCACACCAAACAGGGTCGCGACGGTGCCGTTGGTCAGCGGCACGGTGGACAACCACAAAAAGCCCATCGCCATGCCAAACAGATACGCCGTGACTTCGGTGACCGGCGCCCACAGGAACAACACGATCACCACCGCCCGCAACAGGTACAAGCCGGTGAGCAGGCGCGGCTTGGACATGCGCCCACCGAGCCAACCCGCCGTGTAGGTGCCAAATACGTTGAACAGGCCAATCAACGCCAGCACCGTGGTGCCCACCGTGGCCGGCAGGTGCTGGTCGACCAGGTACGCCGGCAAGTGCACACCGATGAACACCACTTGGAAACCGCAGACAAAAAAGCCGAAGGACAGTAGCCAGAAGCCGGAGTGAGAACAGGCTTCTTTGAGCGCCTCACCCAGGGTTTGCTGGCCCACCGTGACCGCCAGCGGCCGGTCCTTGAGCATGGCGACCAGCGGCAGGATCAGCGCCACCATCAAGCCCAGCGCCAGCAAGGCGGCCGACCAGCCGAGCCAGCCAATCAGGCCCAGGGTGCCGGGCACCATGGCGAACTGGCCGAACGAGCCGGCCGCACTGGCAATGCCCATGGCCATGCTGCGTTTTTCGGGCGCTACGGCGCGGCCGACCACGCCGAGGATCACCGAGAACGAGGTGCCGGACAGGCCAATGCCAATCAGCAAGCCTGCGCTCAATGACAGCGACCAGGCGGAGTCGGACATGCCCATCAGCACCAGGCCGACGGCGTACAACACCCCGCCGACAAACACCGCCTTGGTCGCGCCGAAACGGTCGGCCAAGGCCCCGGTAAATGGCTGCGCCAAGCCCCAGATCAGGTTCTGCAAAGCGATGGCAAAGGCAAAGGTTTCACGCCCCCAACCGAATTCGCTGCTCATCGGCGCCAGGAACAGGCCAAAGCCATGCCGTACGCCCAAGGACAACGCCAGGATCAGCGCACTCCCTAAAAGAACCCAACCACTGGTGCGCCACATCGAGGTCATTTCTTATTCTCCGTTCGCGGGTATATACCCGCTTGTAGTCGAACAAACCGCCGTTCAGGCGAGTTCATCCAGCAAGGCCAACAACATTTCGCGCTTTTCGGCGCCAAGCTTATCAATCAGTTTCTGTTGCGCTGCTTCCCACGCCGGCAACGCAGCGGCCAGCCGTTCATGGCCGGCGTCAGTCAACACCACCAGGCGGTTGCGCAAATCGTCGCCCTCCACCAACTGCACCAGCCCATCACCTTCCAGGACGCGCAGGTTGCGCCCCAGGGTGCTGCGATCCAGGCCCATGGCGTCCGCCAGGCTGGAAATGCTCGGCTGGTCGAGACGCTGCAGGTTGCACAGCAAAGAATACTGGGCAACGTTGATCCCGAAGCCGTCGAGAGCGCCGTCGTAGTGCCTGCTGACGCCACGGGCGGCGCGTCGCAGGTTAGTGCATAAACATTGGGAGGCAAGCATAGAGCGTGTATATACCCGGAGTTAACCAATTGCAAGAAAGCGTTACAACGCCAGCCCGACCAACACCGCGACTTCAAGCAGCTCCAGCAGTGCGCCAGCGGTGTCGCCCGTGGTGCCACCCAGACGCTTGACCATCAACTGGCGCAGCCACACGAAACACAATGCCGCCAGCAACACCGCGATGCCGCCGTTGAAACCGCCGATCAGGATACAGACCAACCCGCTGAGGATCAGCACCTGTTGGCCGACAATTCGCGGCAGATGGTCTGACAGTGCCTGGCCCAATCCGCCCGCCCGCACATAGCGCGTGGTGAGAAACAGCGCCAGCATCGAGGCGCGTCCGATCAGGGGCGCCAGGATCAAGGCAGCGCCATTGTGTTGTTCGATCAACGCCACCAAGGCGCTGAACTTGAGCAGCAGCACCAAGCACAGGGTGACCACCGCAATCGGGCCGCTGCGCGGGTCTTTCATGATGCTGAGGGTGCGCTCGCGGTCGCCAAAGCCACCCAGCCAGGCATCGGCGCTGTCGGCCAGGCCGTCCAGGTGCAGGCCACCGCTGAGCAATACCCAGGCCGTGAGCAGCAACGCGGCGTGCAACAGCAACGGGGCGCCCTGCAACACCTGGTTGAGGCCCCATAACAGCACGCCGAACAGCAACCCTACCAGCGGATAAAACAGCAACGAACGGCCCAGCTCTTGAGGCTGCGGCATGCCCGGCAAGCGAATGGGCAGACTGCTGAGAAATTGCAGAGCAATCCAGAACGGCAGCATCATCAGCGTCCTTCCTTCAACACGCCATCGGCCTCAACCTGCAGGCCGAACAGGGCACCGTGACCCACTTCGACATTCAGCAGTTGCTCACGGGGCAACCCTCGCGCCTGGGCCAGCAGCAGGCGCATTACACCGCCATGGCTGATCAACAGCACGCGCTGGCCAGCATAGGCCTGATGCAGCCGCGTGACAGCGCCAAGCACGCGCGCGGAAAACTGGATGACCGGCTCGCCTTGCGGCGGCGTGAAGGCATAGGGGTTGGCCCAGAACAAGCCCAGCCCTTGGGCATCGGTGTCCATCAACGCGGCCGCACTCTGCCCTTCCCAGGCGCCGAAGTGAAGCTCCTGCAAGTCAGGCTCCAGACTCACCGGCACATCGAGCTGCGCCCCCAACTCCTGGGCAAACAGAGCGCAGCGTTGCAGTGGTGAGCTGATCAGCCGATCCCATGGCCCCTGCCCCACCACTGCGTCGCGCATCTGCTGCCAGCCGTTGGCGGTCAGCGCATCGTCCAGGCTGCCACGCAGGCCACCGCCCAGTTCGGTTTCGCCGTGGCGCAGCAGGTCCAGGCGCAAGGTCATGCGGGGCGGTCCGCCACGGCGGCTTCGGCGAAGGTTGCCATCTGCCCGTGCAGCGCACACGCCAGGCGCAACAAGGGCACCGCCAACGCCGCACCGCTGCCCTCGCCCAGGCGCAGGCCCAGTTCCAGCAACGGCTGAGCATCGAGGCTGTGCAGCACATGGCGATGGCCTGGCTCTGCGCCCCGATGGCCGAACACCAGCCATTCGCGGCACGCCGGGTTCAAGCGCACCGCCACCAGCGCGGCCACGCTGCAGATGAACCCATCCACCAGCACCACCATGCCTTCCTGGGCGCAGGCCAGGTAGGCGCCGACCAGCGCGGCTATTTCAAAACCGCCGAGATTGAACAGGGTTTGCAGCGCATCGCTGCGCTGGCCGGCGTGCAACGCCAAGGCGCGTTCAATGACCGCGACCTTGTGGCTGACCCCTGCGGCATTCAAACCGGTGCCTGGGCCTGTGAGGTCAGTGACCTGGCAATCCAGCAATGCGCAGGCCAGGGCGCTGGCGGCAGTGGTGTTGCCGATGCCCATCTCGCCGCCGATAAACAGCTGCGCGCCGCCTTCCAGGGCGCGGCGTGCGCTGTCTCGTCCAGCTTGCAAGGCCAACTGCCCTTGGGCCTGGGTCATCGCCGGGCCATGGACAAAGTTGGCCGTGCCCGCGCCGATATTCAGATGACGAACGCCGGGCAGATCCAGGGACGGCGTGACGGTGCCGAGGTCGACCACTTCCAATTGCGCTCGCAGTTGCCGCGCCAACACGCTGATCGCCGCACCACCGGTGACGAAGTTTTGCAGCATCTGGCCAGTGACCGCTTGGGGAAACGCCGACACACCTTCAGCGACCACACCGTGATCGCCGGCAAAAATCGCGATCCACAGGTGATCTACCGAGGGTTTGACCTGGCCCTGCAAACCCGCCAACTGCACCGCCAGCGCTTCCAACTGGCCGAGGGAGCCGGCGGGTTTGGTCAACTGCTGCTGGCGTGCCAGCGCCTGCTCGTGGGCCGTGGCATCAATGGTCCTGCAGGGGTTGAGCCACCAGGAATCGGTCATAACGCAGTACCTTTCAAAGTCAGGGGCAGGCCGGCAACTGTCAGCACAACGCGCTGACAGTGCTCGGCCAAGGCTTGATGCAGCCAACCGGCTTCATCCACATAACGGCGAGTCAATTCGCCCAGCGGCACGACACCCAGGCCGGTTTCGTTGCTGACAAAAATGATTTCCCCCGGCAGCGAGGCCAGGGTTTGCAGCAGGTGATCACGCTCGGATGCAAGGCGCGCCGGGTCTTCGAGCATCAGAAGATTGGTGAGCCATAAGGTCAGGCAATCCACCAGCAGGCAGCGATCAGTGGCGGCGTTTTCGCGCAGCACGCGCGCAAGGTCGATGGGTTCTTCAACCAGGCCCCAATGGTCGGGGCGGCGCTGGCGGTGCAGCGCGACGCGCTCGTTCATCTCACCGTCGAGGGGTTGGCTGGTGGCGATGTAAATGACGGCAAGCCCGCTCTGTGCGGCAAGCTTTTCGGCCAGGCGGCTCTTGCCCGAACGGGCGCCGCCGAGGATCAATTGATACATGCAAAGGTCTCTGGCGAACAGTGTGGGAGTGGGTTTGCTCGCCAATAGGGTGTGTCAGTGAATGCATCTATGGCTGGCCCACCGCATTCGCGAGCCAGCGTGCTCCCGCGCCGGCCTGACAGCCGACCGGGATGTTGGATTAGACCGCGTACATATCCGTTATGTAGGTAACGGCTACTTAGGGTTCCGCCCTGACGGCGGCTCACTTTTGAACAGCGCAAAAGTAAGCAAAACGCTCTTGCCCCACCACTCGGCACCTCGCTTAGGCTCGGTGTGCCCGTAATCCGCCAGTGATTTGGGGGGCCGCCGCCACGCGCCATCCATGGCGCGGGGCGGCTAAACCGGCATCCCTGCCGGTTTACCCCCCAAATCACTGGCGAATTCCGGCCAGCGTGGTTTAACGGGGCGCCTGAGATCAAAAGCAGATCAAGATCAAGAGCGGCTCGCTTCGCATCGTGGTTACCGTTGAGCGCTGCAGAGGTGTGTAGATAGCTATGGCTATCGTAGGCGTGCCAGCTGCCACAATTGGGTCGTGTGAACACCTTCAGATTCCACATAGCTTGCGCAACAACTCGGTGTCCAGGTGGTGCTCCACCAAGTCCGCCAAGCGCTCGATATCGCGCTCGCGCAGGCCGTGATAATCCACCTCTTGCACGTCCTGCAACCCGGCCCAACGCAGCAACGCGCTGCACGCTGCCGGGGTTTCGAATAAGCCGTGCAGGTAGGTGCCTAGAATTTGCCCATCGGGGCTCTGCGCGCCATCGCTGCGGCCATCGTCCAGCAGCACGGCAGCGCTTGCCAAGGCAGCGCCGCAGGTTACCCCCGCATGGATCTCGTAACCGCTGACGTCGGCATCTTCCAACACAAGGCGCCCACGCACGTTGCGCAACTGCTTCTCTTGTTCCAGGGTGGTGCTGAACGCCAGTAACCCGAGGCCGTCGCTGGAGCCCGCAAGCCCTTCCAGGCCCAGCGGGTCATGGACTTGCTCGCCGAGCATCTGCAAGCCGCCGCAGATCCCCAGTACCTTGCCGCCATAACGCAGGTGCCGCGCCACGGCGGTGTCCCAGCCATTGGCACGCAGGTAGGCCAGGTCACTGCGCACGCTTTTCGAGCCCGGCAGGATGATCAGGTCAGCAGCCGGTATCGACTGGCCTGGCCCGACGAACTGCAAATCCACCTGGGGATGCAAGCGCAGCGGGTCGAAGTCGGTATGGTTGCTGATGCGCGGCAGCACCGGCACCACCACCTTGAGCACTTGGGCGGCCTTGTCGATCTGGCGCTGGTCGATGCCGTCTTCCGCCTCCAGGTGCAGGTCCATCACGTAGGGCAGCACGCCGATCACCGGTTTGCCGGTGCGCGCTTCGAGCCAATCCAGCCCGGGTTGCAGCAACGCGATATCACCGCGAAAACGGTTGATGATGAAGCCCTTGACCCGCGCCTGCTCACTGGGTGACAGCAGTTCCAGGGTGCCGACCAGATGGGCGAACACGCCGCCGCGATTGATGTCTGCGATCAACAGCACCGGGCAGTCCACCGCTTCGGCGAAGCCCATGTTGGCGATGTCATTGGCGCGCAGGTTGATCTCGGCCGGGGAGCCCGCGCCTTCGACCATTACCACCGGGTAGGCCTGGCTCAAGCGCGTGTGGGAGGCCAGCACAGCTTGCATCGCAATGGCTTTGTAGTCGTGGTACGCCACGGCATTCATGCTGGTAACGGCACGGCCATGGATGATCACCTGGGAACCGGTGTCGCTGTTGGGTTTGAGCAACACCGGGTTCATGTCGGTGTGGGGCGCCAGGTTGGCAGCCTGGGCCTGCACCGCCTGGGCGCGGCCGATCTCGCCGCCTTCGGCGGTCACTGCGCTGTTGAGCGCCATGTTCTGCGGTTTGAACGGTGCCACTGCGATGCCCTGGCGTACCAGCCAGCGACACAGCGCGGTCACCAAGGTGCTTTTGCCGGCGTCAGAGGTGGTGCCCTGCACCATCAACGTGCTCATGTGGCGTCCTTGTAGGCGGCCAGGGCTTCGTCAAGGCGCAGCCAGTCGGCGTCGGTGTCGGGCAGGCCGAAGCGCACGCTGCTGTTGTGCACAAACAGGCGCAGCAGGATGCCGCGCTGGGCCATGAATTCGTACAGCCGTTCAGCGTGGGGGGTAATCAACCACTGGAACAATGCGCAGCCGCCGTGGGGTTGAAGGCCGCGGCGCTCAAGCAACTCGAACAGACGCTGGCCGGCTTCGATGCAACGACTGCGCTGGCGCGCATGCCCGGCGGTATCGCGCAGGCACACTTGGCCCAGCACCCGCGTCGGCCCGCTGACGGCCCAGGGCCCGACTTGTTCGGCCAACAGCTTGAGCAACTTGCGCTCGGCCAGCACGAAGCCCAGGCGCACACCGGCCAGGCCGAAGAACTTGCCGAATGAGCGCAGCACGATCAAGCCGACTTGATCGGCATGCCTGGCCAGGCTCAAGTCCGGGGTTACGTCAATGAACGCCTCGTCCACCACCAGCCAGCCACCGCGTTGGGCCAGGCGTGCATGCCAGTCCAGCAGGCGCTGCGGGCTCAAGCTCAAGCCCGTGGGGTTGTTGGGGTTGACCACCACCAGCACGTCGAGGCTGTCGAGAAAGAAGTCGACTTCCTGCTCCTGCACTTCGCGCACCACATAACCGGCGCGGCGCCAGGCTTCGGCGTGCTCGGCATAACAGGGCGACAGCACGCCGACCTTGCCGGAACGACGCAGGCGCGGTAGCAGTTGGATCGCCGCCTGGGAGCCCGGCACTGGCAGCAATGGGCCGGCGCCGTAATACTCGCTGGCAGCCTTTTCCAAACCGTCATCGGTTTCCGGCAAACGCGCCCAGGCACGCAAGGGAATCTCGGGAATCGGCCACGGCCAGGGCGCCAGGCCGCTGGACAGGTCGAGCCAATCCGCTTCGGCAATGCCGTACTCAATCGCGGCCTTACGCAGCCGACCACCATGTTCAAGCATAGATTTGCGCCCCCACGCACAGGACCAGCAGCCACAACCATACGCCGCGCTGCACCAGTTGCCAGCCGCGATCAATGGAATCGGCGTCGGCCGGCGGGCCTTCGCCCAATGGCGGGCGCTGATGCACCTCGCCGTGATAAATCGCCGCGCCGCCGAGTTCCACACCCAAGGCTCCGGCCCCTGCCGCCATCACCGGGCCGGCGTTGGGGCTGTCCCAGGTCGGGCCCTGGGTGCGCCAGCATTTGAGCGCCAGGCGGGTTTTACCCAGTAGCGCGTAGGTTAAGGCCACCAAACGCGCAGGAATATAGTTGAGCACATCATCGATCCTGGCGGCTGCCCAGCCGAAACGCTCAAAGCGCTCATTGCGATAGCCCCACATGGCGTCCAGGGTGTTGCTGAGGCGATAGAGGACCACGCCTGGCACACCGGCCACCACGAACCAGAACAACGCAGCGAATACCGCATCGCTGCCGTTCTCCAGCACCGATTCGGTGGCCGCGCGGGCGACTTCAGTGCGGTCCAGTTCGCTGGTCTGGCGGCTGACCAGGTAACTCACACGCGTGCGCGCTTCGTCCAGGTCATCACGGCGCAGGGCCTGTGCCACTGGGGTGACGTGCTCACCCAGGCTGCGCATGCCCAGAGCGCAGTACAACGCCATAATCTCCAGCAGCCAGCCGATATAGGGCGCCCACGACAACGCGGTGGCCAGCAGGGTCAGCGGCACCACCGCGATAAACCACGCGGTCACGCCATGGCTGCGCCAGCCACGCCCACCGCTATTGAAACGTTGCTCGATGCGCCCGGCGAAATTGCCGAACGCCACCAGCGGATGCCAGCGCCTGGGCTCACCCAGCAGCGCATCCAGCGCCACCGCAGCCACACACAGCAAGGCCACACTCATTGACTCACTCCCCACGTGTTTTCATACAGCATGTCACTTAGCGGTCGCGGCTCGGCCCAGCCTTCTAGCTGCAACATCGGTGCCGGGTAAAACTCGGCCACTGGCCCCAGGCACAACACTGCCAGCGGTTTTGCGCCGGGCGGCAAGCCCAGCAGCTCGGCCAGGGCCTGGGGGTCGAACAGCGAAACCCAGCCCATGCCCAACCCTTCCACGCGCGCCGCCAGCCACAGGTTCTGGATCGCGCAAGAGAGCGAGGCCATGTCCATTTCCGGCAAGGTGCGGCGCCCGAAGATGTGGCGCTCGCGGTCGTCCATCAAAGCGGCGACCAATACCTCGGCGCAGTCGTTGATGCCTTCGACCTTGAGCTTCATGAACGCATCGGAGCGCTCGCCCAACGCTTCGGCAGTGCGCACGCGCTCTTCTTCCACCAACTGTTGAATCTGGCTGCGCAACGGGCGGTCGCTGATGCGGATAAAACGCCACGGCTGCATCAGGCCGACGCTGGGCGCCTGGTGCGCGGCGTGGAGCAGGCGTTGCAGCAGTTCAGGCGCGACACTGCCGCCGCTGAAGTGGCGCATGTCGCGGCGTTCGGCGATGGCGCGGTAGACGGCTTCGCGGTCGGCTTGGGGGAATGCGTTGTCAGTCATGGCCTCTTCGCGAGCAAGCCCGCTCCCACATTTGAAATGCATTCCCCTGTGGGAGCGGGCGCAAACAACGCGGCCACCGCGCCAGGATTCGACGGAAAATAAAAGTGTACGTAGGACGCGGTCAATCGACCTTGGCGATAGACCGCTTCGGCCCCGCGCCCGCCGTTAGGGCTCAGGCCACGGGCAATCGGCGCCCATTCGGTGCTGGTCAGGGAATGATGATAGGTATGCCCACGCAAGGTCCCCTCCGGCAGCTCAACGCTTTGCAGCGCCAGGGCCGCGAGTTTCTTCTGCATCACTGCATCGCCTTGCAACAAGCCAACCAGTTCGGCGCGTGTACCCTCCACATCGGTCAAGGAGTCGAGCAGATAGAGCATGCCACCGCATTCGGCGAGCAGCGGTTTGCCAGCGCTGTGATGAGCACGAATGGCGCCTAGCATCGCGGTATTGGCCGACAATGCCTGGTGGTGCAATTCTGGATACCCACCGGGCAGATAGAGGCTGTCAGCTTCAGGCAGTTGGCGATCATGGATCGGTGAGAAGAACTTCAGCTCGGCGCCCATTGCCCGCAACAGATCCAGGCTGGCGCCGTAGGTAAAGGCAAAGGCTTCGTCACGGGCCACGGCAATACGCACACCGGCCAGCAAAGGTTCGGCTTCGATCACCTCGGGCGCGGCAAAGGTCACCGGCGGCGGCAGGGCCACTTCGCAACTGCTGCCCAACGCCTGGGCGGCGGCGTCCAGGCGCACGTCTAGGTCGTTCAATTCGCTGGCTTGCACCAGGCCCAGATGACGGCTGGGCAGTTCGATGCCGGTCTCGCGGGACAATGCACCGTACCAACGCAAGCCCTCGGTGAGGCTGCCTTCGAGCAATTGCGCATGGCGCAACGTGCCGACGCGGTTGGCCAGCACGCCGGCGAACGGCAGGTCGGGTTGATAGCGCGCCAGCCCCAGGGCCAAAGCGCCGAACGTCTGGGCCATGGCGGTGCCATCGATCACGCCCAGCACCGGTACACCGAAGTGCCGCGCCAGGTCAGCGCTGGAAGGCGTGCCGTCGAACAGGCCCATCACGCCTTCGATGAGAATCAGGTCGGCCTCCCCCGCCGCCTCCCAGAGCAGACGGCGACTTTCCTGCTCGCCCACCATCCACATGTCCAACTGGTACACCGGCGCTCCACTGGCACGCTCGTGGATCATCGGGTCGAGAAAGTCCGGCCCGCATTTGAACACGCGCACCTTGCGCCCCAGGTTGCGGTGCAAACGGGCGAGCGCGGCGGTGACCGTGGTTTTGCCCTGGCCGGACGCCGGAGCGGCGATCAATACGGCCGGGCAATGACGGGGCTGATTCAAAGTTCGACGCCTTTTTGTGCCTTGATACCGGCCTGGAACGCGTGCTTGAGCATGCCCATTTCGGTGACGGTGTCGCCCATTTCGATCAGTTCAGGCTTGGCGCCACGGCCAGTGACCACCACATGCTGCATGGGCGGGCGGGCTTGCAGGTCGCTGAGTACCTGGTCCAGGTCGAGGTAACCGTGCTTGAGGGCGATGTTCAGTTCGTCCAGCACCACCAAGCCGATGGAGGGGTCATTCAACATGGCCCGAGATACCGCCCAAGCCGCTTCGGCGGCGGCGATATCGCGCTGGCGGTCCTGGGTTTCCCAGGTGAAGCCTTCGCCCATCACATGAAAGCGCACCTGCTCGGGGAAGCGGCGGAAGAACAATTCTTCGCCGGTGCTGTTACGCCCCTTGATGAACTGCACCACACCGCATTGCATGCCATGGCCCATGGCTCGGGCCAGCATGCCGAACGCCGAACTGCTCTTGCCTTTGCCATTGCCGGTCAACACCAGCAGCAGGCCACATTCGTTGGGGGAATTGGCGATGCGCTCGTCAATCACGGCTTTTTTGCGCAGCATGCGCGCCAGGTGGCGTTCGTCGCGTTCGGGGGAATCAGTCATGGCAGCTCTCCGTTGGGGCTGGACAAAAACGGCGGGCAGGAAAAAGAAAAAAACAGACAGCCAAGCATCGCCCACCGTGATGCTGTTGGATGATCCAGGCCGGTCTCCGGGCTCATGAGTGGCGCTTTTGATAGCAAGCAGCCGAGGGTGCGCCTTCCCATATCGCACGCGATACAGTGGCAAACAGCACCGTCTTGACTCATTTACCGTTGCGGGGGCAGCGCCGGAATCGCGGCAGCACTGTGTACAAGTGCGCTCACTCACCGGCTTCCCTGTTTCACTCCGTCGACGCGTACGCCACAGAGCACCTGGAACAAGCCGCGAAGGTTAGTGGGTTGGGGGTGGAGCGTCAATTAAAGCTGGCCTTGTACTTGAACCATCCGCCGTTCGTGCTTCTCTACCCCTACAGGTATCAAGGAGAAAACCATGCCTAAAACCCGACTCGCCCTAATGATCATGTTCGCCGGCAGCCTCGCTGCGTGCGGCGAAAGCTCGACCCTGCAGGTCGCCGACGGCACCGGGCCCTCGCCCCGGCTGCCGGAGCCGAACAAGACGCTGATCCCCACTGTCAATATCGCCCCGGCCATCAGCTGGCCCGAAGGCGCCAAGCCCGTCGCCGCCGCCGGCACCCAGGTGGCCGCGTTTGCCGAAGGCCTGGATCACCCGCGCTGGCTCTACGTATTGCCCAACGGCGATGTACTGGTGGCCGAGACCAATGCACCGCCCAAGCCGGACGATACCAAAGGCCTACGCGGCTGGGTGATGGAAAAAGTCATGGACCGCGCTGGCGCCGGCGTGCCGAGCCCGAACCGCATTACCTTGCTGCGCGATGCCGACCATGATGGCGTGGCAGAAACTCGCACGGTGTTCCTGGAAAACCTCAATTCGCCGTTTGGCATGACCCTGGTGGGTAACGACCTCTATGTGGCCGATTCGGATAAGTTGCTGCGCTTCGCCTATCAGCCGGGTGAAACCGCGATCACCTCCCCCGGCACCAAGGTGGTGGATTTACCCGGTGGCCCTTTGAACCACCACTGGACCAAAAACGTAGTGGCCAGCCAGGACGGCAGCAAGCTGTACGTGAGCGTCGGCTCCAACAGCAACGTCGGCGAAAACGGCCTGGAAGCCGAACAGGGTCGCGCCGCCATTTGGGAAGTCGACCGCGCCAGCGGCCAGCACCGCATTTTTGCTTCTGGCCTGCGCAACCCCAACGGCATGGCGTGGGAGCCACAGAGCGGCAAGTTGTGGACGGCGGTCAACGAGCGCGATGAGATTGGCAGTGACCTGGTGCCGGACTACATCACCTCGGTCAAGGATGGCGGCTTCTATGGCTGGCCGTTCAGCTATTACGGCCAGCATGTGGACGTACGTGTCACCCCGCAGAACCTGGACATGGTCGCCAAGGCCATCGCTCCCGACTATGCGGTAGGCCCTCATACTGCGTCGCTGGGGCTGACCTTCGCCGAAGGCAGCAAACTCCCCGCCCCCTTCAGTCATGGCGCATTTATCGGCCAGCATGGTTCCTGGAACCGCAAGCCGCACAGTGGCTACAAGGTGATTTTCGTGCCGTTCGAAGGGGGCCAGCCGAAAGGGCAACCGGTGGATGTGCTGACGGGGTTTCTTGATAGCGATGAGAAAGCCATGGGCCGGCCGGTTGGCGTGGTGATTGATCAGCAGGGGGATTTGCTGGTGGCCGATGATGTGGGCAATAAGGTTTGGCGGGTTACTGCGGCCAAATAATCCATTTGAACAGCGCCACAAAAACAATGTGGGAGCGGGCTTGCTCGCGAAAGCGGTGGTTCAGTCAGAAAGTTTATCGACTGACACTCCGCCTTCGCGAGCAAGCCCGCTCCCACATGGGGTGCTGTGTTCGGCTCAGGGGTTACGCGCAAGATTCGCTGGCAGTACCCGCTTGGCGCTCAGGTAGGCATTCTGCCAATACGCTTTGGATAGCGTATCCAGCTTCACCGTACCGCCAGTTTGCGGCGCGTGTACGAAGCGCCCCTCCCCCACATAAATGCCCGCATGGCTGACCCGCGAACCACCACCGGTGGCGAAGAACAGCAAGTCGCCGGTTTGCAGGTTTTGTTCGCTGACGTCCTGGGCACGCATCACGATCAATTCACGGGTGGTGCGCGGCAATGAGATGCCGGCAGCGTCGCGGAATACAAAGCCGATCAGGCCGCTGCAATCAAAACCCGAGTCCGGTGTGTTGCCGCCCCAGCGATAAGGCGTGCCGACCAGGCCTAGCGCACGAAAGAGCACGTCTTCGGCAGCCGGCGAGAAATTCTGGGTGGCATAGTTGAACACCGGCTTAGGCTTGACCGCGACGGGCGCGGGCGGCGGTGTGCGACTGGCGCAGGCGCTGAGCAGCGCGGCGCAAACAATAAGCATCAGGCGGGCCGAGGTCGACATGTGCAGAACAATCCTGGTCTGGATGCGGCTTTCGCTGCCGAACGTTGAAAACCAGAACGCGCAAGCAAAGCTCGCGCGAACGGATGACAACAATGTCCAGGGATTCTAGCGCTTACACGTCAAACTTCAAGTATCACTTTAACTTTACTTACTAGCGGTAACCGTCGTCGGGGCCATGGCGAGTGCGCGCTTGGCTTCGATGAAGGTTTTGCTCCAGTAACTGTCACCCAGGTTATCGACCCGAACACCACCACTGCGGCGGCTGCTGGAGTGAATAAACTGGTTATCGCCCAGGTAGATACCGGCGTGGCTGACACGACCGCGGCCACTGGTACTAAAGAAAAGCAGATCACCGGGCTTGAGGTTGTTTCGTGCGACCAACGGTGCATTCACGTTGATCATCTCGCGCGTGGAGCGCGGCAGGTTCATACCGGCTTCTTCACGAAACAGGTAGCCAATGAACCCGCTGCAATCAAAACCGGCTTCCGAGGTGCCGCCAAAACGGTAACGGGTACCGATCAAGGACATGCCGCGCTCAAGGATGCTGTCGGCCAGAAGTGGCAGCTGGTAAGGCTTGCTGTCGGAGAACTCGGCGAGTTCTTTTTCGGTTGCCACCTCTTCTTCATAAACAGAAGCAGACTGTGCAGCAACGAACTTTGCCTGATTTTGAACCTGTGGTTTTTGCTGTTCTGCCACCTGCTGAGGGTGGGAGGCGCAACCAAACAACAGGGTAACGAGTGCGAGAGGCACGAGGGGTGCGAAGCGATTTAGCATGGGCACGACCGTGGCTGATGTGTAAAGAAGCCGAGACTATGCCCTCTATCACATCGATTTGCAAATTCAATCGTGATCTATGTGACTTCCCGTTTCGACCATGACATCTAAGCCGTGATTCCATTTTTTGCTTCAGTTGCGTAGCCCTTAAGGCTCAAACGCAGGTTTTCTGACGCCTTGAAAATGCCGACATATGGAAAATCAAGGCCTTACCAACCCAAGGTCTCTTTCAGAAAAGGGATCGTCAATTTTCTTTGCGCCTGCAAAGAAGCCTGGTCGAGCTGTTCAAGCAAATCGAACAGCGCACTCATGCTGCGGGTACCACGGGTAAGAATAAAGTGCCCGACTTCGTCGGTCAGGTGCAGGCCACGGCGGGAAGCACGCAGTTGCAGCGCACGCAGCTTGTCCTCGTCGGACAACGGGCGCATCTGGAAGATCAGCGCCAAGGTCAGCCGCGACTTGAGGTCGGCCAGCTTCACCGGCAGCTCGCGAGGCGAGGTAGACGCCGCAATCAGCAGGCGTCGGCCGCTGTCGCGCAGGCGGTTGAACAAATGAAACAGCGCCTCTTCCCACTCCGCCTTGCCGGCCACTGCCTGCAAGTCGTCGAGACACACCAGCTCGTACTGCTCAAGGTTATCGAAGATGCCGATGCCGCGGTCCATCAACTCTGCCAGGGGCAGGTACACCGCCGGTTCGCCCATCTGTTCGAACCGCAGGCACGCGGCCTGCAGCAGGTGGGTGCGCCCCACGCCATGCTTGCCCCACAGATAGATCAGGCTTTCAGTCCACCCGGCGTCGGCTTCGCAGAGCCGCTCGACATAGCCGAGTGCAGCGGCATTGGCGCCTGGGTAGTAGTTGATAAAGGTAGCGTCATCACGCAGACGCACACCTAGGGGCAGCTGAATCGGTTTCATGCTGACTGAACGGCTCCCATCGAACCGTTAGTGGCCTCTGTGTAAAGTTTGCAAAGTTTATACCCGTGACGCCGGGCGCACAATGCAGCAGACCACAAGCAAAATCAAAGGTTTGCGTTAACTCGCAGGTTTACGCAAATTGTTTGACGCACCCGGCGCCAGAAATAACAAACCCGGCCAAGGCCGGGTTTGTGACATTGCGATTACAACTCGGGCTCATCCACCCCTGTGTAAACGTCCGAATCCTTGTACAGGTCGTGCACATGGCGCACCAGCACCATGATCACCGCCGCCACCGGCAGCGCCAACAGGATGCCGGTAAAGCCGAACAGCTCGCCACCCGCCAGGATCGCAAAGATTACTGCCACCGGGTGCAGGCCGATTCGATCGCCCACCAGCAGTGGCGTCAGCACCATGCCTTCCAAGGCCTGGCCCACCATGAACACTGCGACAATCCCCAGCATCGGGTACAGGTCGCCGCCGAACTGGAACAGCCCGGCCACCAGCGCCGCACCGATGCCGATCACAAAGCCCATGTAGGGCACGATGGCCGCGAGGCCCGCAATCAAGCCGATCAACAGCCCCAGCTCCAGGCCGATCGCCATCAGGCCGGCAGCGTAAATCACGCCCAGGGCGAGCATCACCAGCAACTGCCCGCGCACGAACGCACCCAGCACCTCATGACACTCCGCCGCCAGGGAAACCACGCGCTCTTCACGGTCACGGGGCAGCAGGCTGCGGATCTTGGCCATCATGATGTCCCAGTCTCGCAGCAGGTAGAACGCCACCACCGGGATCAGCACCAGGTTGGTCAACCAGCCGATCAGCGCCAGGCTCGACGCGGTTGCCTGGCTGAGCACCACCGTAACGATGTCGGTGGTCTTGTCCATATGTTCGCTGATGGCCGCCTTGACCTTGTCGAACTTCCAGAAGCCATCTGCCAGCCCGAACTTGGACTGGGCCCACGGCATTGCCGTGTGCTGCAACCAGTCGAGCATCTGCGGCGCCAGTTCATAAAGGCGAAACAGCTGCTTGGCCAACATCGGCACCAATATCAACACCAGCGCCGTGATGATCAACGTGAACAGCGCAAACACCGTGATCACGCCCCAGGTGCGCGACATGCCGACTTTTTCCAGGCGATCCACCACCGGATCGAACAGGTAGGCGAGCAGTAGCGCCACCAGGAACGGCGTCAGGATCGAATGCAGCAAGAACACAAAAACGCACAGCAGGACAATCCCGCCAAGCCACACCCAACGACGCGTATCCGCCATAAACCACTCCATCTGTTATCTACGCCCTTCTTCTATATAGAAGGAGGAACACCGTTTACCAACGAAAACGCAGTTGCGCCTGGGGCTCAGGTGCAGCAGCCGGTTGCGTGCCATCGACCACGACTGGCTGGGCCGGGGCTTCGCCAGCAGGAATTTCCTGCAGCTTGGCCAAGCTCAATTGGGTGCGCAGTTGTTCAGCGCTGCCATTGACGCGATACACGATCCGGTTGCCATCCACTAACTGCGGCTGGCCGCCAAAGGGCTCCAGCAAGCGGCCCAGGGCAGCGTAGCGCTCCAGGTTCATGCCTTGTACTTCAAGCAGTTGCTCAGTGCTCACGCCCGGCTTGACCGCAAAGCGTGGCGCCAGCTTTTGGCTGACCGCCAGCAATACCGCATCGGCGAGCGCGGCAGTGTCAGCGCCTTGGGCGGTGCCCTCCTCAGCCTTGTCGCCCAGCCACAGGCGCCATTTGGCCTGCCATTGACTGCCTTCCTGACGCGCATGCACCGCCAGCAACGCATCGGCACCGTAGCGCTCGGACGCTGCACGCAAAGGCGTGGCGTCTGGGCTTTCAAGATTCGGCGCGGTGGCAACTACCTGTTCATCCAGGTCTCCCAGCGGCAAGCGCAGCGGCAGACCCCGGTGTTGCGCGGCCCGGCGCAGGGCCTGGGCAACGGCCTGGCCATCGCCGACCAGGCTGCTGCCTTCGGTTGAATCGTTGAGCCACCAACCCAGGATCGACGGCCGGTTGCTGCCCCAGATCGACAGGCCCGCATCACGCAAGGCGCGGTCGGTGCTGACCGGGTCGAAGTCCACTTGCAGGCTTTCCGGCGGGCCGGCGTCGTAGCCGTACTGGCTGATGATTTGTTGCGGGTCTTTGCGGATAGCCGCCAGGCCCGGGCCTTCGGCGGCCTTGGCGTCGCCGGTCAGGCGGATCACCAGGGTCTGCACGGCACGCTGGGTGGCTTGGTCACGCTCTTGGGGCGACTGGCTGCTGACCGGTTCAAGTACTTGATAGAGGCCATTGAGGGTTTCGGCATGACTCGCCAGGCTGACCAACGACAAGCAGCCTACAAAAAAGAATTTACACAGACGCATGGAAGATTCCCGAACGACAAATTTAGCGGTTGGAACAGACCGCGTGATCTCGGTTTGGCAAGGCTGTGACACAGCGACCGGTAAAACATTCACAGGGTCCCGGTAAGTTTTCATACTGTCATAACGCTAGCGAGCTCAAGGCTATACCTTAATACGCACGATTACCGGCCCGATTTGCATTTTTTTGAGCTCATATGCCCTGCCCGTCGGCCCGAGGATGGCCGCTGCCCCTCAAGCCTGATAAAATCGCGCGCCTTCGCAGACCGTCAACGGCAGGGCCCTTTCCAAAAGCCCCCGCCCGCCCGGTCGTTACCCAGAAATCCCCCCTAAAGGCCTGGATCATGAGCAAGCAACCCTCCCTGAGCTACAAGGACGCCGGTGTAGACATCGACGCCGGTGAAGCATTGGTCGAACGCATCAAGAGCGTCGCCAAGCGCACTGCGCGCCCTGAAGTCATGGGTGGCCTGGGCGGTTTTGGCGCCCTCTGCGAAATCCCGGCCGGCTACAAGCAGCCTGTACTGGTGTCCGGCACCGACGGCGTGGGCACCAAGCTGCGCCTGGCCCTGAACCTGAACAAGCACGACAGCATCGGCATCGACCTGGTCGCCATGTGCGTCAACGACCTGGTGGTGTGCGGCGCCGAGCCGCTGTTCTTCCTCGACTACTACGCCACCGGCAAGCTCAATGTCGAGACCGCGACCCAGGTCGTGACCGGCATCGGCGCTGGCTGCGAACTGTCGGGTTGCTCCCTGGTGGGCGGTGAAACCGCTGAAATGCCAGGCATGTACGAAGGCGAAGACTACGACCTGGCCGGCTTCTGCGTGGGTGTGGTGGAAAAAGCCGAAATCATCGACGGCTCCAAAGTCGCTGCTGGTGACGCCCTGCTCGCCTTGCCATCGTCCGGCCCGCACTCCAACGGCTACTCGTTGATCCGCAAGATCATCGAAGTGTCCGGCGCCGACATCGAGAACATCCAGCTCGACGGCAAGCCACTGACCGACCTGCTGATGGCGCCGACCCGCATCTACGTCAAGCCACTGCTCAAGCTGATCAAGGACACCGGTGCCGTCAAGGCCATGGCCCACATCACCGGTGGCGGCCTGCTGGACAACATCCCGCGCGTCCTGCCAAAAGGCGCCCAGGCGATTGTCGACGTAGCCAGCTGGCAGCGCCCGGCAGTCTTCGATTGGCTGCAAGAGAAAGGCAACGTCAACGAAACCGAAATGCACCGCGTGCTGAACTGCGGCGTGGGCATGGTGATCTGCGTTGCGCAGGAACACGTTGAAACCGCGCTGAACGTGCTGCGTGAAGCCGGCGAGCAACCTTGGGTCATTGGCCAGATCGCCACTGCCGCCGAAGGCGCAGCCCAGGTTGAACTGAAGAACCTCAAGGCTCACTGATGCCCCAGACCTGTGATGTCGTGGTGCTGCTTTCCGGCACCGGCAGTAACTTGCAGGCCCTGATCGACAGCACGCGCACCGGCGACAGCCCGGTGCGCATCGCTGCGGTGATTTCCAACCGCAGCGACGCCTACGGTCTGCAACGCGCCCGTGACGCGGGTATCGACACCCGCGCCCTGGATCACAAGGCGTTCGACGGTCGCGAGGCCTTCGACAGCGCCTTGATCGAACTGATCGACGCCTTCAAGCCCAAACTCGTGGTCCTTGCCGGCTTCATGCGCATTCTCAGCGCAGATTTCGTCCGGCACTACGAAGGGCGCCTGCTCAATATCCACCCTTCCCTGCTGCCAAAGTACAAAGGCATGCACACCCACCAGCGCGCCCTCGACGCCGGCGACAGTGAGCATGGCTGCAGCGTGCACTTTGTGACCGAGGAACTCGATGGCGGGCCCCTGGTCGTACAGGCAGTGGTTCCGGTAGAGTCAGGCGACTCGGCGCAGACGCTTGCGCAACGGGTTCATACCCAGGAACACAGGATTTACCCGCTGGCTGTTCGCTGGTTTGCCGAAGGACGGTTGATTCTTGGCGACCAGGGTGCATTATTGGACGGCCAGTTACTCGCGGCCAGCGGCCACTTGATTCGAACCTAGGAGATTTTATGCGTCGCGCCCTGCTTTTCGCTTTTGCGCTGTTCGCTTTGCCTGCCGTACAAGCGGCAGACCTTCACCCCTTCTCCGTCAGCTACACCGCCGACTGGAAACAACTGCCCATGAGCGGTTCGGCTGAACGCAGCCTGGCCAAGAATGGCGACGGTACCTGGACCTTGAATTTCAAGGCCTCGATGATGATCGCCAGCTTGACCGAAACCAGCGTGATCCTGTTCGACAAGGACACCCTGCAACCCAAGAGCTACAGCTTCGAACGCGGCGGCCTGGGCAAGGCGAAGAAGATCAACCTGGACTTCGACCAGAGCGCCAAGAAAGTCACCGGCTTTGAAAACAAAGACCCGGTCAATGTCACGCTCGAAAGCGGCATGCTCGACAAGTCCACCTACCAACTCGCCCTGCAGCGTGATGTGGCTGCGGGCAAAAAGAGCATGAGCTACCGCGTGGTTGAGGGTACCGATACCGATACCTACGATTTCCGCGTGATCGGCTCGGAAAAGGTCCAGACCAAGGTCGGTTCGATCGACGCGATCAAGGTCGAGCGCGTGCGCGACCCGTCGCAGAGCAAGCGCATCACCCAGATGTGGTTTGCCAAGAACCAGGGCGGCATCCTGGTTGCCCTGCGTCAGGTTGAGACCGATGGCAAGGAATACAACATCATGCTGCAGGATGGCACCGTTGACGGTAAGGCCGTCAAAGGCAGCTGATTGCTGATGCACCGGAAAAGAGCCTCGCTGAATGCGGGGCTTTTTTTTGCCTGCAATTTTAGGCGCGGCCACTACCGCTATCGCAGCATAGGTATCTACACAACTTCGGTACGACGCTACACCTGTGGCGAGGGAGCTTGCTCCCGTGACGACCGGACAGCCGACGCCCATCTATCTGGCACCCCGCGATCAACCTGTGGGAGCGGGCTTGCTCGCGAAGACGGCCTGACAGCCAACACAGCTGGACCGGGTACATATCCGTTATTTAGGTAACGGCCACCTAGGATTCCGCCCTGACGGCGGCTCACTTTTGAAAAGCGCAAAAGTAAGCAAAACGCTCTTGCCCCACCACTCGGCACCTCGCTTAGGCTCGGTGTGCCCGTAATCCGCCAGTAATTTGGGGGGCCGCCGCCACGCGCCATCCATGGCGCGGGGCGGCTAAACCGGCATCCCTGCCGGTTTACCCCCCAAATCCCTGTCGAATTCCGGCCAGCGTGGTTTAACGGGGCGCCTAAGATCAAAAGCAGATCAAGAGCGGCTCGCTTCGCATCGTGGTTACCGTCTGCTGCTATAGCCCACAAAGTTGTGTAGATACCTACAGCCATCGCAGGCAAGCCAGCTCCCACAGTGGAATGCATTTCAAGGTGGGAGCTGGCTTGCCTGCGATGGCGGTGCCGAGGTCAACCTGGTCGCCCGGAACATGAAACTTTTGTCATAAAGCCCCGGTGGTGGCGACGTAATGCCTTGGTTTACGCGGCCTGCAGCATTGTTGCGTTTCCTGCAATGAATTATTGCGCGCAAAATCAGTTTACTTAGCAAGCTAACAAATCATATAACAGAGGCCTGCGACGACTTGCCGCAGATCAACCAGAGATTGGAGCAAGCAGATGACTGTAAAAGTAACTGAACGCGACGATGAACATATGTCCCATGAAGCCGTAGGCCACGGGATTCACATCTGGGATGTCCATCAGCAAGACGTATTGGTCGGCATGTTTCACAACGAGAGCGACGCCAATAATTATAAAAACGAGCTCGAAACTCTCGAACTGCAACGCCAGGCAAAAAGCTCCTGAAGCTCTGAAATCATGTTGACGCCCGGCCCACGCAGCCGGGCCGTCTACAAGAAACCGCGCCTTTGGAGCGCGGTTTTTTTGTCAATAATCGCCAAAAATTAATGTAACAAAAACACACACAAATAATGATTCTCGATATCATTCGTTCGCTTTTCATTCAGGCTCACGAATCAGGGAATCAATTTGATGCATGGAAACAGCAGCAAGCCGGAAAACGCGTTACTGAAACGCTGGAGCGAAGCACTTGCCACCGCGCAATTTCAGGCCAGCCACATCAGCCTCCAAGCCCTGATCAAAACGCTGGCACCCGCCGCCGAACGTAGCTTCCAACGCCTGATCCAAGCTTTGTTTCGTGAAAGCCTGCTGGACCCCAGCACCCTCATTTATGACGAACACGGGCATTGCTCACTGACACTGCCTTGCCAGGCCCGACTGCGTTTCGAACATTTGCGTCCTGGCCGCATGGCAAGCTGGGACCTGCGCGGCGAAGTCATCCTGTTGCGCGAAGGCCAGCCCGAACAGAAAATCCAGTTCCCCTCACAGTTGTTGACGTTGCTTAACGCCAGCCTTGATTCGCCTGCCGACCGGGAAGTGCTCAACCGCCTCAACGTTGAGATCGACGACAGCTTCATCAACGACACCTTGTGCCTGGCCTTCCATGAGCAATGGACGCTCAAGTTGCAGGCGTCCATGGGCCCGGCGCACCAAGACAACCTGCTGAGTCATCTCAAAAACAGCCCGAGCGTTATCAACCCGACTTCCGTGCTTGAACAGTGGGGAACATTGGGTCACCCATGGCATCCCAACTACAAGACCAAGCTGGGCCTGAATACCGAGCAAGTCATCGACTATTCGCCAGAGTTCGAAGCACGCTTCCCAGTGCTGCTGTGTGCGCTACATCGCCAATTTGCCCATGTCGAAAAGTTGGCCGGTACCGCCGATTACTGGCAGTGGTGGAGCGAGCACTTCCCGCAAGCGGCACAGCAACTGACCGCAGTCCTGCAAGCACAGGGCCTTCAGGCAAGCGATTATCTGCCATTGCCCGCCCACCCTTGGCAGGCACGCCAGGAGCTGCCCCAACTGTTCGCCAACGAAATCGGTGACAAGCTGCTGGTGCTGACCGATATCGTCGCGTTTACCGCCCACCCCACCATGTCATTCAGGACCGTGTTGCCTGAAGGCCGTTGCGATGCGCCGATGGTCAAGCTGCCCGTGTCACTGCGACTGACCAGCGTACAGCGCACCGTATCGCCGCGTTCAGCGCGCATGGGCCCACGGATCAGCCATCTGCTGCTGAGCATCCTGGAGCGCGAGCCTGCGATTCAACAACGCCTGAACATCGTTCCCGAGCGGATCGGTGTGCATTTCCAGCCACAACCGGCCAATGACGAGCACTCCCGCCACTTGGCAGTGCTCTATCGCGACAATCCCCAGAGCCAGCTCCAGCCTGGGGAAATGGCCGTGCCAGTGGGCAGCCTGTTTGCCATTGATCAACACGGCCAGCCACTGCTACGCCAATGGGTGCGCCTGAGCCAAGGCAAGGATGACGTCGCGGCCATGCTCGCGTTCTTCCATGACTACGCAGCGATCACCGTGCCAGCACTGCTGGGCATGTACCTGCGTTATGGCATCGCTTTTGAGGCCCATCAACAGAACTCGTTCATGGTGATGGCCGCAGACGGACAATTGAGCCGCCTGCTGTTGCGCGACTTCGGCGATATCCGAATCGACCGCAAGACCTTGCACGCCCACGGCCTGGACATTGAACTGCACGACCCGAAGATGACGCTGTACGACGACGCCGGTTTCGTACGGGACAAACTCCTGCACACCGTATTCATGTGCCATCTGGGCGAGCTCATCCTGCTTGCCGCGCGCCACTTCGACATCCCCCAGGCGCTGCTCTGGGATGAACTGTCGGCTCAGGTCAGCCAGTGTTTTGACGACCTGCGCACGCAGGTTGATCCACAGCGCTGGACCACCGAGCGCGAAGCACTGCTGGAGCACGCGTGGCCGGCCAAGTCGTTCATGCGCATGCGCCTGCTGGAGAGCCATGCCGATATCGTCGGGCGCCTGCCTAACCCGTTGAGCGCGGCCGCCAATGCCGACTAACAACACAGCGCTGCGGCTGCTGGTGGTGATTCAGTTGGTGTCGATGGGAGCGATGGAAATGAGCGGCCCGTTCTGGCCGCTGCAAATCCAGAAGCTGCTGGGCGTTGCCAATGCCCAGTACACAGGCCTGCTGTCTTCGCTGGTGTATGCAGGGCCAATGATGGCGGCGATGATCCTCACGCCTATGTGGGGAAGACTCGGCGACCGCACCGGCCATAAGCTCATGATTATCCGTGCGTTACTGGCATTGGCGGTATGCCAGGCGCTGGCTGCGATTACGCCTGATCCATGGTGGCTGGTGGTCATCCGCGTGGTACAAGGCGCATTGGCTGGTTTCATCGCCGCTGCCCAAGCTTACGCGCTGGCCTGCTGCGGCGACGGCGGACGGGGGCACATTCTTGCCCGGCTGCAATCAGCCACCGCCGTAGGCTCCCTGGCCGGGCCGGTGTTGGGCGGCTGGCTGATGGACATATCCGGTTTCGCATTGCTGTGCTACAGCGCCACCGGCGTCTGCCTGTTGTGCGCGATAATCAGCGCGTTCTTACCCAGCGACTCACCACGATCGAGACCTGCCCGCACGTCCAAGCCTGCCGCACTCCCCAAAGGCTGGATTGGCGCGATGCTGGGGATCATCGTATTGATCCAGGCAGCCAGGATGATGCCGCAACCGTTTTACGCCCTGTATGTCGCCGAGGTTTTGCACGCACCCGCGTGGCTGATCGGCGCCAGCTATGGCGCCAGCGCCTTGACCCTGGCGCTGTCCGCGCCGTTGTGGGGCCGCCTGTTCGATCGGCATCAGCCAGCCCATACGCTGCGCATCATCGAGTGGGTCACGTGGGCCTGCGCCTTCACGCTGGCCTGCACGGCGCTGGCCAGTGAGTGGGTGGGGTTCATCGCCAGCCGGCTGCTGTGGGGCGTGTGGCAGGGTGCTTTGTTGCCCGTGGCCTACACACTGATCGCCACTACCGTAGCGCACAACCAGCAGGGTTTTGCCCTGGGCATGGGCAACAGCGCCGCCAAAGCCGGTGCGCTGTGCGGCGCCTTGTTGGGCGGTATCGGCATGGGGTGGGTGGGCCTGGCGCACAGCTTCTGGCTGGTCGCACTGACCTATGCCCTGGCCGCCGCGAGTATCCGAGTCATCCGTGCATTTGCGCGAGCGCCTGAGACATCCGATTTTTCTGTCAATACTTCTAATAACTCTGAGACATGATCATGAACACATCGCAATGGGCAGTACTGCTGCCACTTCTTGGGTCGATAAGCGCCCCTGCCTGGGCCGATCAGACCGAGCAGGCACCGGCAACGCCGACCAGCCTGCAACTGCAGGCGACAGTGGTATCGGCCACGCGCAGTGAAACCAGCATTGCGCAGATTCCAGGCTCGGTGCAGGTGATCAATCAAGAGCAAATCCGCCAGCAGACGGGTGCAGGACGTCGGGTCGCCGATATCCTCGGCCAACTGGTGCCTGGCATTGCGCCTTCCAGCGGCGGCATGAGCAACTTCGGCCAGACGCTTCGCGGGCGTAATACCCTGATCCTGATCGACGGGGTTTCGCAAAACGCCACCCGCGATAACTTCCGCCAGCTCAACAGCGTGGCACCAGAAAGCATCGAGCGTATCGAAGTGATCTCCGGCGCCAGCAGTGTCTACGGCGCAGGCGCATCGGGCGGCATCATCAACATCATCACCAAGCGCAACCAAGGTGAAGACCTGGCGTTCAGCAGCAAGATCGGCATGACCGCCGGCAACAACTTCAGCCACAAGGGTTTCGCTTACCAGGCGTTCCAAAGCGCCACGGGCCGCAAGGGCCCGGTGGACTGGTACCTCTCGGGCAACACCGTGCAGCGCAACGATCAGTTCGACGGTAATGGCAAACGCATTCCCCAGGACACGTCCCAGGGCAGCAACATGGACACCGATACCTACGACCTGCAAGGTCGCTTCGGCTATGAGCTTGATGACGACAAGAAGATCAGCCTGTCGCTGCAAGACTACAAGGACGAACAAGACACCCGCTACACCAAGAACCCACGCATCACCAGCGACGCAGTCGCCGTAAAAGGCCTGGACCTTGGCGACCAACCCTACACCCATAACCAGGCGGTCAACCTCAACTACGCCGACAAGGATTTTTACGGCCAGGGTTTGCAGGTCGAAAGTTACTGGCGGCGGGCGGATGCACTGTTCTTCCCAGACCTGTCCCGAGGCCGGGCAGGCGTGTCAGACAACAACAGCGTGCAGGATGTCTACGGTTTGCGTGCGGCGATCGATACCCAGATGCCAGACATCGGCCCGGCAACGGGCAACCTGGTATGGGGCGCGGACTACGACCATGAAACCTCACGCCAGCGTGGCGACCAATACCGGGTCAATGGCCTGACCTACACCAAAACCGGTACCACGTTCGAACTGGGCCCAGATATCGAGACCACCACCAAAGCCATCTTTGGCCAGCTGTCCTACGACATCGACAACTGGACCTTGCGCGGTGGCGTACGTCGCGAGTGGATTGAGAGCAAGGTCTCCGACAGCATCGCATACGGCGAAATCGTCCAGACCGGCAACCGCGCGACACTGCCCGGTGGCACGCTCAAATACGATGACACGCTGTATAACCTCGGTGCGGTGTACCACCTGACCGACAACCAGGATGTGTTCGTCAACTTCAGCCAGGGCTTTTCCCTGCCGGATATCCAGCGCTTCCTGCGTGACGTGAGCAGCAAATACGATATCCAGGACCTCAATGCCCAGGCCCTTAAAGTCGACAGCTACGAGCTGGGCTGGCGCGGCGACTGGGACAAGTGGCAGGCCAGTGTCACCGCGTATGAAAACACCTCGGATGTCACGCAGTTCTATGATGCCAATGATCGTGTGCTGCGCCTGATCAATCAGAAAGAACGCGTGCGTGGCGTCGAAACCGGCCTGACCTATAACATCACCGACCAATGGTCCGTCGGCGGTACTTACGCGTACGCCAAAGGCGAGACCCAGCAGAACGGCAAGTGGATCGACCTGCCTGCCACCCGCATCTCCCCCGCCAAGACCACAGCCTTTGTCGGCTATGAGCGTGACGACTACAGCCTGCGCTTGCAGGGCATGCGCCTGGCCAATTACGACGCGGCGGCCAAGGACAACAACGGTCGAGATATCCAAGGCTACACCCTGGTTGACCTGCTGGGCTCGGTAAGGCTACCGGTAGGCCGCCTGGAAGGTGCGGTGTACAACCTCACCAATCGCAACTACCAGAACATGTTCGCCCAGGCCAACGCCCGCGCACCGTACCCGAATGCCGAGGGTCGTACCTTCAGCCTGAGTTACGCCGTGGATTGGTAACAGGCTGACGCTGCACGCTTAAAACACAAACCCCGCCTTTTGGCGGGGTTTGTCGTTTCTAGATGCTTACCACATCAGATCATCAGGAATCTGGTAAGCGGCGTACGGATCGTCTTCATCCGGCACCTGGCTTTCGGTGAGGATGTTGAGCTGCACGATACGTTCCGGCGCGCGCTCCTGGATTTTGAGCGCCGCCTCGCGCGGGATCACCTCGTAGCCGCCACCGTGGTGCACGATCGCCAGGGAGCCGTTGCTCAGCTTGTTGCGCATCAGCGTGTTGACCGACAGGCGCTTGACCTTCTTGTCATCCACAAAGTTGTAGTAGTCCTCGGTGGTCAGCTTGGGCAGGCGCGAGGTCTCGATCAGTTGCTTGACCTGGGCGGTACGCGCCTTGGCCTCGGCTTTTTCCTGCTGCTGACGGTTCAGCTCCTGGTCGCGCTTGACCTTCTCGGCCTGGGCCTCGGCGGCCAGGCGCGCCTGGGTGTCATCGACTTCGGCCTGGCCTTTGTGGACCAGGCGCTGCTGTTTCTGTTTCTCTTTGCCGACCTGCTTGGCCTGCTTTTGGTTGACCAGACCTGCTTTGAGCAACTGGTCGCGAAGGGAAAGGCTCATGGTGCTTACTCACTTAGGCAACTGCTCAACCGCAGCTGGACACATTCTTTTCCTGACGTTTGGCTTCACCCCAGAGGGCGTCCAACACTTCGAGGGTGCAATCTTCTATGGGTTGGTGTGTATCGCGCAATGCCTGTTCGATAAATCGGAAACGTCGTTCGAACTTGGCATTGGCGCCGCGCAAGGCGATTTCCGGGTCGACCTTGAGGTGACGCGCCAGGTTGACCGCGGCAAACAGCAGGTCGCCGACTTCATCGGCAATGGCTGCCGAGTCGTTATCGGCCATGGCTTCGAGCACTTCGTCCAACTCTTCGCGCACGTTGTCCACCACCGGCAATGCGGACGGCCAGTCGAAGCCGACCTGGCTGGCGCGCTTTTGCAATTTGGCCGCGCGGGACAACGATGGTAAGGCGGTGGGCACATCATCGAGCAGGGAGAGTTGCTCGGGGGCGTCGGACTTTTCTGCGCGTTCCTCAGCCTTGATCTGCTCCCAGCGCTGCTTGACCTGTTCTTCGCTCAACTGCGGGATATCCAGCGGCGCGTACAGGTCGCCGGTTGGGAACACATGGGGATGCCGGCGAATCAACTTACGGGTGATGCTGTCGATCACGCCGGCAAATTCGAAGCGCCCTTCTTCCCGGGCCAGCTGGCTGTAATACACCACTTGGAACAGCAGGTCGCCCAACTCGCCTTGTAGGTGATCGAAATCGCCGCGCTCGATGGCGTCGGCCACTTCATAGGCTTCTTCCAGCGTGTGCGGGACGATGGTGGCGTAGGTTTGCTTGATGTCCCACGGGCAGCCGTATTGCGGGTCGCGCAGGCGGCTCATCAGGTGCAGCAGGTCTTCGAGTGAATACATCAGTCTCTTTCCGCTGGAGTGAAAACACTGAAAATCCAATGTGGGAGCGGGCTTGCTCGCGAAAGCGGTGGGCCAGTCGACACATCCGGCACTGACAAACCGCATTCGCGAGCAAGCCCGCTCCCACAGGTTACTGCGCGTTCATTCAGATTTTCATGGGGTGCGGTTGCGCCGGGTTTCGATGATGTTCGGCAACTGGGAAATCCGCCCCAGCAACCGTCCCAGTGCATCCAACCCCGGAATCTCGATGGTCAGCGACATCAACGCAGTGTTGTCTTCCTTGTTCGAGCGGGTGTTGACCGCCAGCACGTTGATCCGCTCGTTGAGCAGCACTTGCGAGACGTCACGCAACAGGCCGGAACGGTCGTAGGCACGGATGATGATGTCCACAGGATACGTGAGCACCGGCACCGGGCCCCAGCTGACCTGGATGATCCGCTCCGGTTCGCGCCCGCCCAACTGCAGCACCGAGGCGCAATCCTGCCGGTGAATGCTCACGCCACGGCCCTGGGTGATGTAGCCGACAATGGCGTCGCCCGGCAGTGGCTGGCAGCAGCCGGCCATTTGCGTCATCAGGTTGCCCACGCCCTGGATCTGGATATCGCCACGCTTGCCCGGCTTGTAGCCAGTGGCTTTGCGCGGGATCAGCTCCAGCTGTTCGTTGCCGCGCTCCGGCTCGACCAGTTGCTGGGCCAGGTTGACCAGTTGCGCCAGGCGCAGGTCGCCCGCGCCGAGGGCGGCGAACATGTCTTCGGCGATCTTCATGTTGGCCTTTTCGGCCAGCTTGTCGAAGTCCACCTGAGGCAGGCCCAGGCGCGCCAGTTCGCGTTCAAGCAAGGTCTTGCCGGCGGCGACGTTCTGGTCACGCGCCTGCAGTTTGAACCAGTGGACGATCTTCGCCCGCGCCCGCGAGGTGGTGATGTAGCCCAGGTTCGGGTTCAGCCAGTCGCGGCTCGGCGTGCCGTGCTTGCTGGTGATGATCTCGACCTGTTCACCGGTTTGCAGGCTGTAGTTGAGCGGCACGATGCGCCCGTTGATCTTGGCGCCGCGGCAGTTATGCCCGATTTCGGTGTGCACGCGGTAGGCGAAGTCCAGCGGCGTGGCGCCTTTGGGCAGGTCGATGGCGTGGCCGTCGGGCGTGAAGATATAGACCCGGTCCGGCTCGATATCCACCCGCAGCTGTTCGGCCAGGCCGCCGATGTCGCCGAGCTCTTCGTGCCATTCCAGCACTTGGCGCAGCCAGGAAATTTTCTCTTCGTACTGGTTGGACCCGGCCTTGACGTCGGTGCCCTTGTAGCGCCAGTGCGCGCACACCCCCAGCTCGGCCTCTTCGTGCATGGCGTGGGTGCGGATCTGCACTTCCAGCACCTTGCCTTCAGGGCCGATTACCGCCGTGTGCAGCGAGCGGTAGCCGTTTTCCTTGGGGTTGGCGATGTAGTCGTCGAATTCCTTGGGAATGTGCCGCCACAGCGTGTGGACGATACCCAGCGCGGTGTAGCAGTCGCGCATTTCCGGCACCAGCACGCGCACCGCACGCACATCGTAGATCTGGCTGAAGGCCAGGCCCTTGCGCTGCATTTTGCGCCAGATGGAATAGATGTGCTTGGCGCGGCCGCTGATGTCGGCGTCCACGCCGGTGGCCTGCAACTCCGAACGCAACTGGCCCATCACGTCGCTGATAAAGCGCTCGCGGTCCAGGCGCCGCTCATGCAGCAGCGTAGCGATCTGTTTGTATTGGTCGGGTTCCAGGTAGCGGAAGGACAAATCCTCCAGCTCCCACTTGATATGGCCGATGCCCAGGCGATGGGCCAGCGGCGCGTAGATGTCGAAGACTTCGCGGGCCACGCGGTTGCGCTTTTCGTCATCAGCGGTCTTCACCGCCCGGATCGCGCAGGTGCGTTCGGCCAGCTTGATCAGGGCGACGCGTACGTCGTCGACCATCGCCACCAGCATTTTGCGCAGGTTCTCTACCTGCCCCTGGGTGCCCAGCACCATCGACTGGCGCGGGCTGAGGCTGGCGCTGATGGCCGCCATGCGCAGCACGCCATCGATCAGCTTGGCCACCACCGCGCCGAAACGCTGGCTGACCAGCGGCAACGCAATGTGCCCTTCGCGCACGCCGCGATAGAGCACGGCGGCGATCAGCGAATCCTGGTCCAGCTTGAGATCGGCGAGGATCTCGGCGATTTCCAGGCCGGTGCGAAAACTTGAAGTGCCTTCGGCCCACAGGTTCTTGGCCGCATTGTCTTGCTGTTCAGACTCACGAGCGAACTCGCAGGCTGCTTTCAAGGCTTCACGGTCCAGTGCCGGGTCGACACTGACGGCATGATCCAGCCATGCCTCGAGATTGATACTGCCGTCGGTGTTGATCGGCTGGTGTGCTCTCACCTGTACCATCTTGCTTACCTTCCCTACGACGCACCTTCGATGCGCCAAAATCATCGCCGACTTTTACTGCGAGCTCCGTGGCAGTGTTCAGGCCCTGGAGAACGCAGGCCAGTCGGATTAAACGGGCATCCTAGCCCGCTTCAAATAACGCCATGGCCTCGACATGCGCGGTCTGCGGAAACATGTCGAGGATCCCGGCACGCTTTAGCCGGTAGCCTTGCTTGACCAACTCAACCGTGTCCCGCGCCAGCGTGGCTGGGTTGCAGGACACATACACCAGGCGCTTGGCCCCCAAGGCTGCAAGTTTGCGCACAACCTCCAGGGCACCATCGCGGGGTGGGTCCAAGAGTACCGCAGAAAAGCCCTGTTTGGCCCATTCTGCGTCGGTCAAAGGCTGGGACAAATCGGCCTGAAAAAACTGCGCGTTATGCAAATGGTTGCTGACGGCATTGAGCGCCGCACGCTCCACCATGGCCTGTACGCCCTCCACCGCCACCACTTCGCGCACATTGCGAGCCAGTGGCAGGGCAAAGTTGCCCAAGCCGCAAAACAGGTCCAGTACCCGTTCGTCGGCTTGTGGCGCCAGCCATTGCAGGGCCTGGGCGACCATCGCCTGGTTGACCCCGGCGTTGACCTGCACAAAGTCACCCGGCCGGTACGCCAGCTCCAGGTCCCAGGCATCCAGACGGAAGCCCAGGGCCTGACCCGGTTCGACGGGCTCCGGCTGCCCTTCCCCGTGCAGCCACAATTGGGCGTCATGGAAGGCGCAGAATTCCTTGAGGACCTGCAGGTCAGCCTCGGACAACGGCGCCATATGCCGCAGCAACACGGCGATGGACGAACCGCTGAACAACTCGACATGCCCCAACGCCTGCGGTTTGCTCAAGCGACGCAGCATCGTTGGCAAACGCTGCATGATCGGTTGCAAGGCCTGTACCAGCACCGGGCAATCATCGATAGCGACGATGTCCTGGCTGGCCACGGCGCGAAAACCCACTTCGAGTTTCTTCGCCTTGGCGTCCCAACGTACGGCCACGCGGGCGCGGCGCCGGTAACCGAACTCCGGCCCGCTCAACGGCGCTGCCCACTCCTGTGGCTCGACACCGGCCACCCGGGACAATTGCTCGGCAAGCATGCGCTGTTTCAGGGCAAGTTGTTCTTCATGGGGCAGGTGCTGCACGCTGCAACCGCCGCAGCGGCCAACATGGGCGCAGGGTGCCGGGCGACGCAACTCACTGGCCTGAAACACCCGTTCGGTACGCGCCTCGACCACTTTGCCATGGGCGCCCAACACCCGTGCTTCCACCTCTTCACCGGCCAACGCGCCATTCACAAACCAGGTGCGGCCTTCAAAGAACACGATGCCCCGGCCGTCATTGGCCAGGCGCTCGATGGTCAGGCGTTGTTTCTTGCCCACGGGTATCTGTGGGGCCCGGCTGCCGCCCGTCGGTTGGAAGCGCAGGCCTCTCTCGTGCTTGGCCATCAGTTGGGTTCGTCGAAAATGCCGGTCGACAGGTAACGGTCGCCTCGGTCACAGATGATCGCGACGATCACCGCGTTTTCCACTTCTTTGGACAAGCGCAACATACCGGCCACGGCGCCACCGGAGGACACGCCGCAGAAGATGCCTTCTTCACGGGCCAGGCGGCGGGTGGTGTCTTCGGCTTCGCGCTGGGCCATGTCGATGATGCGGTCTACCCGCGTGGCGTTGTAGATCTTCGGCAAATACTCTTCGGGCCAGCGGCGAATACCCGGGATGGCCGCGCCTTCCATCGGTTGCAGGCCGACGATCTGGATCGCCGGGTTCTGCTCCTTGAGGTAGCGCGAGTTGCCCATGATGGTACCGGTGGTGCCCATGGAGCTGACGAAGTGGGTGATGGTGCCCTGGGTCTGGCGCCAGATCTCCGGGCCGGTGCTGGTGTAGTGCGCCTCGGGGTTGTCGCCGTTGGCGAACTGATCGAGCACCACGCCACGGCCTTCGGCGGCCATGCGCTCGGCAAGATCGCGAGCGCCTTCCATGCCTTCTTCCTGGGTAACCAGGATGAGCTGGGCGCCATAGGCGGTCATCGCCGCCTTGCGCTCGGCACTGCCGTTGTCGGGCATGATCAGCACCATCTTGTAGCCTTTGATCGCCGCGGCCATGGCCAGGGCGATCCCGGTGTTACCGGAGGTGGCTTCGATCAGGGTGTCGCCGGGCTTGATCTGCCCACGCAACTCGGCGCGGGCGATCATCGACAGCGCCGGGCGGTCTTTGACCGAGCCGGCCGGGTTGTTGCCCTCGAGTTTGAGCAACAGGGTATTGCTGGTTTCACCCGCCATGCGTTGCAAGCGGACCAGGGGCGTGTTGCCGACGCAATCGGCGATTGTGGGGTACTGCAAGGTCATGGCGTATTCGCAATCCAGACTGCGGGGCGCACATCATACCGGGAAAGGCCGGCGGGCCATATCACGCAAAGTGTGGTGCTTATGGCTTAAAGGCATAAGCAGGGTTTATGTCGGGTCGCCATGGTTACGCTGGAAGACTTCCTCGCCCATCGCAGCAATCTGCCCTTCGATCAGCGCTTCAAAAGGTTTGAGCAGTGGCTCGAACGACGTCGGCGCTTCCAGCACCTGCAAGGCTTGCGTGATCGCTTCGACCGTCGACAAGGCGCCAGGCCCCGGCGCCTTGCGCAAGCGATAGCGGGAAACGCCGCCTTCGGCCAATGTCACCCGGGGCAACGCTGCCAGCAAAGGGTTGAGGTGCAACAGCTTGCGTGCCTTGCGCCAGGTGCCATCGGGAACCACCAACAGCAGTGGCTGATCGTCAGGGGCATAGGCGTGCAGCGGCTCGGCGTCATCCGCCGGGAACAACAGCCGTGCCCGATAGCCAGGCGGGTTCAATAGCGTCGCCAGGTCATCAAACACCTCCCCCACCACCAACTGCGCGTTGTTCAGGCCCAACGCCGCCAACCGCGCCGTATTGAGCGCATGGCCGACCTCGCTCGGGTGCTGCAGCAGCAACACGCGGGTGCGGCTGTCGAGGTGGGGGATCAGCGCACAGAGGCAGTGCGAGGTCGGGCGCAGGCAGCGCGGGCAGTGGGGTCGGGACATGGTGTTTTCAGGCCTGGTTGAGCTGGGTCTTGAGCAAATCGCGGAAGGTCTGGATCAGTGGCTCGCGGCTGCGGCCACGGCGCATGATCATCGAAAACGGCGCCTGGTAACCAAAAGTGGCCGGCAGCAAAACACGCAGGTCGCCCTTGTCTGCCCAGGCCTGGGCGTAATGCTCCGGCAGGTAGCCAATATAAGCGCCCGACAGCACCAGAATCAGTTGCGCTTCCATACTTTCCACCGTCGCAGCGCTGTGCTTGAAGCCGTGGCGCGCCAGCTCGGCCTGGCTCCAGTAACCTCGCCCGACCATGCGTTGCTGGGTGATCACTTGCTCCGGGATGCGCCGCTCGTTGAACAGCGGGTGCCGGGTGCTGCAATACAACCAGTGCTGTTCGCGGTACAGCGGCATGTAGATCAGCCCGCTCATGCGGTTGGAAAACGCGCCGATGGCCAAGTCCAGGCGGTTGTCCTGTACCCCCAGTTGCAATTCGTAGGGGCTCATCACCGACAGGTGCAAATGCACAGCCGGGTGCTCCAGGCTGTAGGCGCCAATCACTTCGGCAAACGGCAAGGCCTTGTCGCTGACGGTGGAGTCGAGCACACCGAGTTTGAGGGTGCCGCGCAATTCGCCTTTCAACGCAGCGGCGTATTGCTCGAAGCCTTCGAGTTCGCCCAACAGGCGCAGGGTTTCCTGATGAAACAGCTCGCCCTTGCTGGTCAGGCTGAAGCCACCTCGGCCTCGATGGCACAGCACCAGGCCCAAGGCAGATTCGAGTTGGCTCATGTAGGTGCTGATGGCCGACGTCGACAGGTTGAGTTCGTGCTGGGCATTGGCGAACCCTTGATGGCGCACGACGCTGACGAAGATGCGCAGGAGTTTCAGGTCGGGCAAGGCGTTGGCCATGGGGGCTCCAATGAAGCGTGACGCAGAGCATCACAGGATGCATCCCCACGCAGAGCGTGGGAACGATCAACTGTAGGAGCGAGCTTGCTCGCGAAAAACCTGAGGACGCCGCGCACATTCTGGGCGTGCGCATCATCGTTGACGTTTTTAGCGAGCAAGCTCGCTCCTACAGGATCCAGGGAGTTTAACCCAGGCTTTAGTTTAGAAAAATCTGAACTAAGTATTTGCGTCTGCCGATTCTTCATACGCCAGGCTTTTCGCAGAATCGGCCATCAATAAACAAAACAACGATGAGGCAATCCCGTGGACAAGATTCTCCACCAACCACTGGGCGGCAACGAAATGCCGCGCTTCGCCGGCATCGCCACCATGATGCGTCTTCCCCACCTGCAAACAGCCAAGGGCCTGGACGCCGCCTTCATCGGCGTGCCTCTGGATATCGGTACCTCGCTGCGCGCCGGTACGCGCTTCGGCCCTCGGGAAATCCGCGCCGAGTCGGTGATGATCCGCCCCTATAACATGGCCACTGGCGCCGCCCCGTTCGACTCACTGTCGGTGGCCGATATCGGCGATGTGGCGATCAACACCTTCAACCTGCTCGACGCGGTGCGCATCATCGAAGAGGCCTACGATGAGATCCTCGAGCACGACGTCATCCCGCTGACCTTGGGCGGCGACCACACCATCACCCTGCCGATCCTGCGGGCGATCCACAAGAAACACGGCAAGGTCGGGCTGGTGCACATCGATGCCCACGCCGACGTCAACGACCATATGTTCGGCGAGAAAATTGCCCACGGCACCACCTTCCGCCGCGCCGTGGAAGAAGGCTTGCTCGATTGCGACCGCGTGGTGCAGATCGGCCTGCGGGCCCAGGGGTATACCGCCGAAGACTTCAACTGGAGCCGCAAGCAAGGCTTTCGCGTGGTCCAGGCCGAAGAATGCTGGCATCACTCCCTCGCGCCGCTGATGGCCGAAGTACGGGAGAAAGTCGGCGGCGGCCCGGTGTACCTGAGCTTCGACATCGACGGCATCGACCCCGCCTGGGCGCCCGGCACCGGCACCCCGGAAATCGGCGGGCTGACCACCATCCAGGCCATCGAAATCATCCGTGGCTGCCAGGGCCTCGATCTGATTGGTTGCGACCTGGTAGAAGTGTCGCCGCCTTACGACACCACCGGCAATACCTCGCTGCTGGGCGCCAACTTGCTGTACGAAATGCTCTGCGTACTGCCTGGCGTCGCGCATCGCTGATACAGCGTCTTCACATTAACAACCAAGGGGATCTAACAGGTCCCCACAACGATGTACCTGACTTTCGCTCGCGTGCTTACCGAGCCAGCTGCCGCCTGATCGCCCATAAAAAATATAATCGGAGAACCGCCGTCATGGCTTTGGATTTATTCGTCGTACTCATCTACGCCGCCGGCATGCTGGTGCTCGGCTACTACGGCATGCGTCGCGCCAAGACCCACGAAGACTACCTGGTCGCCGGCCGCAACCTCGGCCCATCGCTGTACATGGGCACCATGGCCGCGACGGTGCTGGGCGGTGCCTCCACCGTCGGCACCGTGCGCCTGGGGTATGTGCATGGTATTTCGGGTTTCTGGCTGTGCGCCGCGCTCGGCGCGGGCATCATTGCCCTGAACCTGTTCCTGGCCAAGCCTCTGTTGAAGCTGAAAATCTTCACCGTCACCCAGGTCCTGGAAAAACGCTACAACCCCATGGCCCGCCAGGCCAGCGCGGTGATCATGCTGGCCTATGCGCTGATGATCGGCGTGACCTCGATCCTGGCCATCGGCACGGTGCTGCAAGTGCTGTTCGACCTGCCGTTCTGGATGTCGGTACTGGTGGGCGGTGGCGTGGTGGTGGTGTATTCGACCATCGGTGGCATGTGGTCGCTGACCCTCACCGATATTGTGCAATTTGTGATCAAGACCGTCGGCCTGATGTTCATCCTGCTGCCGATCTGCCTGTACCGCGTCGGTGGCTGGGATGAGCTGGTGGCCAAGCTGCCAGCGTCGAACTTCAGCTTCACCGCGATCGGCTGGGACACGATCATCACCTACTTCATGATCTACTTCTTCGGCATCCTGATCGGCCAGGATATCTGGCAACGGGTGTTCACCGCCCGTGACGAAAAGGTCGCCCAGTACGCAGGCACTTTCGCCGGTTTCTATTGCATCCTGTACGGCCTGGCCTGTGCGCTGATCGGCATGGCTGCCCATGTGCTGATCCCGGATCTGGACAATGTCAACAATGCCTTCGCCGCGATCGTCAAAGCCTCGTTGCCGGACGGCATTCGCGGCCTGGTCATCGCCGCCGCGCTGGCCGCCATGATGTCCACCGCCAGCGCCGGCCTACTCGCCGCCTCCACCGTGTTGACCGAAGACCTGCTGCCCCGCCTGCGCGGCGGCAAGGCGTCGAGTCTGCGTATCAACCGCCTGTTCACCCTGTTGACTGGCATTGCCGTGCTGGGTATCGCCTTGGTGGTGAACGATGTGATCAGCGCCCTGACCCTGGCCTATAACCTGTTGGTCGGCGGTATGTTGGTGCCCTTGATCGGCGCGATCTTCTGGAAGCGCGCGACAACCACGGGCGCAATCACGTCCATGAGCCTGGGCTTTGTGACCGCGCTGGTGTTTATGTTCAAAGATGGGTTGGATGCAAACACGCCGATCTACTACAGCCTGGCGGTGGCGCTGGTGAGCTTTGTGCTGGTGAGCTTGCTGTCACGTCGACCCGAGAAAGTGGCGGCTGCGGTGGTTTGAGCTATAACAAGGACAGGAATATTTTCTTCAGCGGGCGCGACGTCGGAGGTCGCGCCCGTTTTTTTCGCCGGGTACAAAATAATTGTGGGAGCGGCGGTGCGACGATTCGACTTGCTCGCGAAAGCGGTGTGTCATTCAACCTTTTCGTTGCCTGACACACCGCTTTCGCGAGCAAGCCCGCTCCCACATTTTTTAGCGGCGACGTGGCCGACGCTGCTCGTCATCCGTGCGAATCGGCACCGGTTGCAGCGGAGGCTCGATCAAGCCCAATGCAACGCCAAGGTCGTGGAGCCAGTTTTGGATTTTCTCTTTCATGATTGCCCCCTTTGAGGGTAGTGCTGGCCGGCGTGAGTTCTGTCGCCGTTTCCTACAGTGATAGTAGCCCTAAGTCCTAGGTAATGCTTGAAGGAAACCACAACGAACTATTACTGAATTGATCCGAATCCTGACGGATCGTTCAAGCAATGGCACGTGTGTCTTGCACGCATCGCGGATTACCGTCTTGCTGCAGGTCGATCCATGCATTGAGGTTAGCGCCGAGCATACCCTTTCGCCACATCAGCCAGGTGGTCGCAGTGGCAAAAGGCCCGGTCAGCGGATGAACGGACACGCTGTCCTTGCCGGGCAGGCTTGCGAGCATGGACTCAGACATCAACGCCACGCCGGAACCTGCGATCACGCAGGCGAGCATGCCTTGGTAAGACTCGATCTCGATGGCTCGCCCCATCGCCACACGCTCGTGGGAAAACCAGGTTTCCAGGCGCGTGCGGTAGGCGCAACTGCGCCGGAACGTGAACACCGCACGGCCTGCCACATCCTGGGGGCCGCGCACCGGCGGATGGTCGGCCTCGCAAATCAGCACCAGGCGCTCTTCGCACAGCGGTACGCCATCCAGGGTGGCGATGGTCAGCGGGCCGTCGACGAAGGCTGCGTCCAGGCGCCCGGTAATCAGCCCTTCCAGCAACTCCCCACTGGGCGCCGACTGCACCTGCAGGTTCACCATGGGGTAGGTCTTGTGATAGCGCGCCAGCAGCCTCGGCAAATGCACAGCGGCCGTGCTGTACATGCTGCCCAATACGAAATCACCGGCTGGTTGCCCGCCTTGTACTGCGCCGTGGGCTTCGTCGTGCAGCGCCAGCAGGCGGGTGCTGTAGTCCAGCAGTACTTTGCCCGCCGGAGAAAGCTGCAAACGCTGGCGCTCGCGCACGAACAGGTCGACGCCCAGTTGCTCTTCCATTTGTTTAAGCCGGGTCGACAGGTTGGACGGCACGCGGTGCAGGCGCTCGGCGGCGCGGGTAATGGAGCCCTCTTCCGCCACGGCCTGGAAAATGCGCAATTGACTGAACTCCATTACTTTCTCCAAAACTGAACAAGTTACTCACTATTATTCAATTTTACAGAAAGTCAATCCGTCTTAGCCTGCAAGGCATTCGCTTCTTTGCAGGAAACCTGAATATGTCCCCGCTGATTCGTTTACTCGCCAGCTTCGTCGCCCTGATGATGGCCATGGGCATTGGCCGCTTCGCCCTGACCCCGCAAATGCCGCATTTGCTCAGTGAAGGCCAGATCGACCTGACCGGCGCCGGCCTGCTCGCTGCCGCCAACTACCTGGGTTATTTCGTCGGCGCGGTGGACTCGATCTTTGCTCGTAGCCATCAGCATGTGCGCGGGCGCCTCTACGGCGGGTTGTGGCTGTGCGTATTGCTGACCCTGGCGTCCTACTGGGCCCACGGGTTCTGGCCGCACGTGTTGCTGCGCTTCGGCACTGGGGTCGCCAGTGCCTGGGCCCTAGTGATGATTACCAGCCTGAGCCAGCCACTGGCGATTGCCGCTGGCCGCCCGCGCCTGGGTGCGTTGGTGTTTGCAGGGCCGGGGTTGGGGATTGTGCTGACGGGGCTGCTGGCGTTGGTTTCCAACCTGTTGGGGCAAAGTTCTGCCACGCTGTGGTTGCTCTACGGGACGGTGGCGCTGGTGATGCTGCTGGCGATCCTGCCGTTTTTACCCAAACCGGCCGTCACGGTTACCCAGGTCGCCAGCGCGGGGAGCAACGGCAGCATCGCGCACCTGTGCTGGATTTATTTCCTGTACGGCCTGGGCTACATCATCCCGGCGACCTTTCTGTCGCAGATGGCCAGCGCACAATTCCAAGGCGCCTGGCAGGCCGATCTGTTCTGGCCCTGCTTTGGCTTGGCGGCCGCGTTGGGTGTAGGGGTGGCGAGCCTGCGCCGCAAGCACCCGAATACCACCCGTCGCTGGTTGATGGCGACTTTATGGCTGCAAGCGGCCGGGGTGTTCGCCTGCCTGCTTGGCAATGGCTGGGGCTTGGCGCTGGGCGTGTTGCTGTGCGGTGCGCCATTTCTGGCGTGCATGCAACTGGTGATGGCGCGGCTCAGAGAAGTCGCGCCCCATGGCTACCAACGCAGCACGGGGTTGCTGACCGCCAGCTTCGCCGTCGGCCAATTGAGCGGCCCCCTGTTGGCGTCGGTCAGCAGCCACCTCAGTGGCGGCCTGCAACCGGCGCTGGTCGTTGCCGGTACCGGGTTGCTATTAGCCGGGTCAGTACTGATCAACCGGCCGCTACCGGCGCAGCCGATTTGCACACAAGTGGCCAACGGTGCAGCAAATGGCGGTTAGGCAGGTGCCCCACGCCATATCCATCAGTGCCAACCCGGCAGACCAGCCTTGAAGCGTGGCCCAGTTGCTCAGGTCATAGGTGCCGTAGGCCACCAGGCCAAGCAAGGCGCCCAAACGCGCAGCGCGCTGCCAACTGGCGCTGGGCAAGATCACCAATACTACGCAACCGAGGACATACAGGAGATAGAACAATACCGCAGGCAGCAGGCGTGGCTGATCAAGCATCAGCGCGCCGAGCAGGGATTTGTAGGTAGGCCCCATGAGCACGCCGAGCCAGAGGCCGTCGAGGACCAGGAAGGCGAGCAAGGTGCCGAGGTAGGCAAAAACCGTTCTTTTCGACATGACACAACCCTGTAGGAGCGAGCTTGCTCGCGAAAAACGTACATCCGACGCCACACTGCGCCTGGAATATTTTCGCGAGTAAGCTCGCTCCTACAGGAGAGCAGCGTGTACTCAGCTTAGTTCAATGCGGTCCGCATGAATCACGATCTGGCCCTGCTTGTAGAGCGCGCCAATGGCCTTCTTGAAGTTGCCCTTGCTCACGCCGAACAAGTTGCTGATCACCGCCGGGTCGCTTTTGTCGCTGACCGGCAGGGTGCCGTTGTTGTCGCGCAACTTGGCGAGGATCTTCGAGTTCAGGCTGGAGGCCGCTTCCTGGCCCACCGGTTGCAGGCTCAGGCTGATGTTGCCATCGGCGCGGATCTCTTTGATGAACCCCTTCTCTTCCTTGCCCGGGCGCAGGAACTTGAACACTTCGTTCTTGTGGATCAGGCCCCAGTGCTTGTTGTTGATGATCGCCTTGAAGCCCATGTCGGTGGCTTCGGCCACCAGCAAGTCGACTTCCTGGCCCACCTGGTAGTTGGCTGGCGTCTTGTCCAGGTAACGGTCAAGGCGAGCGGTGGCGGTGATGCGCTTGGTGTGCTTGTCGAGGTAGACGTGCACCACGCAATACTCACCCGCGGTCAGCTGGCGTTTTTCTTCCGAGTACGGCAGCAGCAGATCCTTGGGCAAACCCCAATCAAGGAATACGCCAATGCTGTTGACTTCCACAACTTTCAAACTGGCGAATTCACCAACTTGAACTTTGGGCTTTTCGGTGGTGGCGATAAGTTTGTCATCGCTGTCCAGATAAATGAAAACGTTGAGCCAGTCTTCATCTTCACTGGGAATATCTTTAGGGATATACCGATTAGGCAAGAGGATTTCCCCGTCTTGCGCACCATCGAGGTACAAACCAAAGTTAGTGTGCTTGACCACTTGCAAGCTGTTGTAGCGCCCGACTAAAGCCATTTCCAATACCCTCATTGCGTGGGCGGCATTCTACCCGAGTTGGGCCCTGCACGCGCGCACGCCTGAAAAATCGCGGGCTGGCATGGCATTCCAGTGGCAGCGCCCCACTCGTCTGATCGTTTGGTTCACTTTGAGCAGGCCACCAGGGCGCGACCCAGGCTTTGGTTTCCAGCTAAAACAGTAAGTTAGCGCTTTATTTCGACGCTGAACTTCGGCTATTTCCAGCGCTGCGTCTTATTCCTGAGGGATATTTGCCAAGCAATTGTCAAGTATTTCCTGTACGATGCCTGGCCAAGTTAATTTTCTACAGGTTAGTGGCCGCCATGCGTGTAAAAGCATCCAACAGCAAAGCAAAGCCAGCTCCCGCCGTTGAAACCAGCGAATCGATCAACAGCCAGATTGCTGCGTTCCTCAAGTCCGGCGGCGAAATCCAGCAAATTGCCAAGGGCGTGAGCGGCCAGACTTTCGGCCCGTCCAAGCAGATCAGCCTGGGCAAGAAGTAATCGTCTTACCCGCGCACTGCATCTGGTCCCTAAGCGTCTTGCCTTCAAGGCGCTAGGACTAGAGTTGTAACCCCCTCCTGACACCTTCAATACGCAGCTAATCGACGAACGGGCCTCAACGCCTGGCATTCGCCGGTATCCTTGCACACGTCTAGCACGGGCATCCGCCTGAATCCTTCCGTTACTGCTCCTCGCTTTTCATGGAGTGAAGCATGCTTAAACGCTGTATTTTCGTGGTCAGCTTCCTGGTCGCCAGTCCTTTGGCCCAAGCGCATATCTTCCAGCGCGAATTGGGTGACTTCGACCTGAAGTTAGGTACAACCCCCAGCCGTACAATGGCCCAGGGCCTGGTCAAGCCGACCACCCCTGGCAGCGACTCGTTCCACGGTGGCCTGGACCTTACCCACGACAGCGGCCTGTATTTCGGCCAGTTTTCCCCGAATATGGGCCTGTCGTCGGCCAATAACCTTGAAGTCGACTCCTACATGGGCTTCAAGCGTCCGTTCGACCAGACCCTGGGCTACGAAGTCGGCTTGATCCACTACAGCTACCCCAAGGTCAGCCCCCTCGACAGCCAGGAGTTCTACGGTGGGCTGAACCTGTTGGGCAACCGCTTTGGCGTGTCTTTCAGCAATGACCCCGACCGCCAGGACAGCACCCTGTTCGCCGACCTCGGCGGCACCCAGCCTTTCGGCATCGGCGTCAGCATGAAGTACACCACCCATCAACTGGGCACGCCGGTCTCGGTAGAGAACGGCGCCATCAGCAGTTTCAGCGATTGGTCGGTGCAATTTTCCCGGGCCTGGAAAGGCATTGACCTGGATCTCATCTACAGCGGCTCCAGCCTCAGCGGCAGTGACTGCTCAGCCTACTCCGGACACAATTCGCAATGTGATGGGCTGTTGACCTTGAAGGCTGCACGGTCGTTTTATTGATGGGCTGAACTGTCGCACCCCGCGCAGGTTCACATGCATTAACGCCCTCCATGCAAGGACCTGCCCATGTTGCGCCGGCTTAAATTCCTGGTGGTACTGCTGACCCTGAGCCTGGTGCTCGCCGGCTGCAATCGCGTAGGCCTGGCCTACCGAAACCTCGACGTGATCATCCCCTGGACCCTCAACGATTACCTGGACATGAATGCCGGGCAAAAGAGCTGGTTCAACGACACCCTCAAGGAACACCTGGCCTGGCACTGCACCACGCAATTGCCTGGCTACCTGGACTGGCTCGACCGCCTGCAACAGATGGTCGACAGTAACCAGGTCACCGACGCCGCATTGCAAACCCGTACTGTCGAAGCCAAAAAGGCAATTGCCGAGATCGCGCGGGAAATCACGCCCTCAGCCGTGCAATTGCTGCAAGGCCTGGACGATCAGCAGGTCAAGGACATGAGCGATGCCCTGGCCAAGGACCTGCGCAAACGCCAGGACGAATACCTCAAACCGCCGCTGGACCAGCAAATCAAGGAACGCGCCGAACGCATGAGCAAGCGCCTGGACGCCTGGATCGGCCCGTTGAGCCCAGGCCAGCAAAACCGCGTGACGGCCTGGTCTGCCGAGTTGGGCACACAAAACCAGGCATGGATCGGTAACCGCGCCCATTGGCAGGCGCAATTTATCGAGGCGCTGCAACAGCGTCACAGTGCCGATTTCCCGCAGAAAATCCAGCAATTGCTGGTTGATCGCGAAAGCCTGTGGACCGCACAATACCGCGCCGCCTACGCACAGACCGAAGCCGCCGCGCGCAGCCTGCTCGTCGACGTGATGGCCCAAAGCTCCCCAGCGCAGCGCCTGAAACTCACCCAGAAAATCAACAAGGTCCGCAGCGACTTCCAGGCGCTCAAATGCCTGAAAAGCGCACAGTCTTGATGCGTGCCTCCCATCAGAACCACAGGCGCACGCCAACCACCCAGCGCAGTTGGTGAACGTCCTCATCGTCGTCCCGTGCGTATTGCGCGGTCTGGCCATAAGCCCGGTTCCAGCTGACCCCAACGTAGGGCGCAAACTCGCGGCGAATTTCGTAGCGCAAGCGCAGACCCAGTTCACTTTCAGCCAAGCCCGACCCGACACCCCGTTGCGGATCGTTCTGCGCATAAAAATTGAGTTCTGCGGTGGGCTGCAAGATCAGGCGATTGGTGAGCAGAATGTCGTAGTCACCCTCAAGGCGTGCGGCGGTATGCCCCGATTCGCCGACAAACAACGTGGCTTCGGCCTCGAAGTTGTAGAGCGCCATGCCTTGTAGGCCAAAGGCTGCCCAGGTCTGGCTGTCACCGGGTTTGAAGTCCTGGCGCACGCCGCCGACCACGTCCCACCACGGGCCGATAGCGTGCCCCCATAACGCTTGGGCTTCGGCGCTTTCAGTGCGGCCGGCGCTGCGTTCGCCTTCACTGCGTAGCCACAGCCGGTCGATATCACCGCCGACCCAACCCTTGATGTCCCAACTCTGCGCGTTGCCGTCGCCGCCCTGCCATTCCAACTGGTTGATCAGCAGCATCGCGTTGACGCCGCGGTCGTGCACCTGATGCCCTCCCGGCGCGTTGTAGACCGCTGCACGGTCTGCGTCGGTCAGCGCCGGAATCGGCGTACGGCTTTCGGTCAGCGCTGGCGTCGCCGGGCTCATGCCCTGAAATTCATACTCGGCCGCCAACGCCCATGGGGCGAACCCCAGCGCGGCGAACGCGATACAAACGGGTAGAACGCAACGGTTCATGCTCGCTTCCTTATTCATGCACGCGCACCTCACGGAACATGCCCATTTCCATGTGGTACAGCAGGTGGCAGTGATAGGCCCAGCGCCCCAGGGCATCGGCGGTGACGCGGTAACTGCGGCGGGAGCCCGGTGGCATGTCGATCGTATGTTTGCGCACCTGGAACTGGCCGTTTTCGTCCTCCAGGTCGCTCCATAAGCCATGCAGGTGAATCGGGTGGGCCATCATGGTGTCGTTGACCAGCACCACCCGCACGCGCTCGCCATAGGTCAGTTGCAGAGGCTCGGCATCGGAAAACTTCACGCCATTGAACGACCAGGCGAACTTCTCCATATGCCCGGTGAGGTGCAATTCAAGCGTGCGCGAGGGGTCTCGGCCATCGGGGTCTTCGAAGGTACTGCGCAGGTCGGCATAGGTGAGCACCCGGCGGCCGTTGTTGCGCAGGCCGATTCCAGGGTCGTCCAGCTTGGGCACCGGGTTCATCGCCTGCATGTCTACCAGCGGGTTGTTCTGCTCGCTGGCGGGGTGTTTCTGCATCGCCATCGCGCCCATGGCGCTGTGATCCATGCCTTCCATGCCCGGCATATCGGCCATGGCACCGTGGTCCATGCCGCCCATGCCCATATCGTCCATGGTCAGCCACGGGCGCGGATCAAGCGGCGGTACCAAGGCCGTCGCTCCCACCTGCCGGGCGAGGGTGCCACGGGCAAACCCTGTGCGGTCCATGGACTGGGCAAACAGGGTGTAGGCCTCTGCCACGGGCTCGACCAGCACATCGTAGGTTTCCGCCACGGCGATACGGAATTCATCGACGCTCACCGGCTTCACTGGCTGCCCATCCGCGGCGATCACGGTCATCTTCAGTCCGGGAATACGCACATCGAAATAGGTCATCGCCGAGCCATTGATAAAGCGCAGGCGAATCTTTTCTCCCGGTTTGAACACCCCGGTCCAGTTCTGCCCAGGCGGCTGGCCGTTGAGCAAGTAGGTGTAGGTCTCGCCGCTGACGTCCGCAAGGTCGGTGGGGTTCATCTTCATTTGCGCCCACATCAGCCGGTCGGCAGCCGTGGCCGACCAGCCCTGCTCGCCCACATCCCGGATAAAATCGCCCAGGGTGGGTTTGTGCAGGTTGTAGTAATCGGACTGCTTCTTGAGGGTCTTCATCAGGGCGACGGGGTCTTCGTCGGTCCAGTCCGACAGCATCACCACGTAGTCACGCTGGTAGGTATAAGGCTCGGGCTCCTTGGGGTCGATGACCAGCGGGCCGTACACGCCCTGCTGCTCCTGAAGCCCGGAATGGCTGTGATACCAGTAGGTGCCGTGCTGCTTGACCTTGAACTGGTAGACATAAAGACCGCCCGGCTCGATGCCCTTGAAGCTCAGGCCGGGCACGCCGTCCATGGTCGATGGCAGCAGGATGCCGTGCCAGTGGATCGAGGTGGGCTCCCCGAGGCGGTTTTTCACGCGCAGGGTCACGGTGTCGCCTTCGCGCCAGCGCAACAGCGGGCCGGGCAGGCTGCCGTTGACGGTCAACGCGGTGCGCGCACGGCCGGTCAGGTTGACGGGGGTCTGGTCAATAAACAGGTCAAATTCGCTGCCGGCGAGTACCGTGGGCTGGCCGGGGCTGGTCAGTGCCCACACAGGGGGGCGCCAAAGCCCGAGCCCGCCTAGCAGGCCGCCTGCGGCCAGGCCTTTAACGAATGTGCGTCTGGAGGTAGTGGAGTGCATGCCGATTCAAGTCCGTGAGTTGAATGGCAGCAGATTAGAAGTCGCCGGCTGTCAGCAACCTTAGCGGCAGATTACCGATTCGACAGGTTCACCCGGCACCCTCGGGGGCGCCCGGGCATAAGAGGATCAGGCGATCTGGGCTTTGGAGGCCACTTCAGCGAACGTTGCCGGATCAAGCGCGTCAGCCTGCTCATCCAACACCTGGCGCGGATGATCATTGCCCGGAATCGAGCTGTCGATCAGCGCCAGCAGTTGCGCACCCAGGCCCGTGAGGATGAAGTTCTCGCCATTGCCGCCCTCTTCCTCCGGCCGCGACTCGATAAAGCCACGCTTGAATAGCAGCGCCTCGTAATCGGCAGCGGTCTTCTTCAGCGCATCCAGGTTGCCAGTGTCCTCGCCGGCCGTCGCCTTCTCGGCAGCCTCCTGCTCGGCGTATTTGCGCGGGGCAAAGCTGCCCTCGCCGTTCTGCACTTCATGCAGCAGACGTTCGATCAGATCCCAATTGTAAGCCTTCATCCTGATTCCTCCTGCAGGCCGATGGAGTTAGCCCGTCTAAGGGAGTGACACGTCCTGGCACTGGCCGTTCAACCGAACGGACGGGCGTCATTTCTCTGAACTTTCCAGAGGTTCGCCACCTCAACTGCACATCACTGCCAAGGAAGTCCGACCATGAAAACCTTGCTGAAGCTGACCCTCGCCGCCACGCTGTTAAGCGCCCTGCCCGCCTGGGCCTGCACCCCCGAGGAGGCCACCGCCAAGCGCGAAGAACTGGCCAAGGAAGTGACCAAGCTCACAGAGCAGAACCCGACCAAGGCCAAGGAGATGAATGACGAGTTGCAGAAAATGGACCTGGATACCGAAAGCGCCGAGTTTCCCGACAAGTGCCAGTTGATCGATGCGCGGCTCAAGGAGCTCAGAGAAGCTGCGGGGAAGCGTTGAGCACAGCGGGACGCTGATGGCGAAAAAAAACCGGACATCGTCCGGTTTTTTTAGGCCCGCCTGCTTATTCGGCAGCCGGTGCTTCTGGCTTGCGGCGCTTGAGCGGGGCCATGCCGTCCTTGCTGACGAGCGACAGGTTGTCGGTCTTCGGCCGGTTGGCGATCTTGCGCTTGGTCGGCGACTTGGCGCCGGTTTTCTTCTTGTCGCCCTTGGCGTCGGTCTTTTTCTTCTTCACGCCAACGGCCTTGCCCGACGCCTTGACCTTCTTCGGCCCGGTGTACGTGCCTTTGACTTCCTTGATGGTGCGGCGCTCGAACGACTGCTTCAGGTAGCGTTCGATGCTCGACATCAGGTTCCAGTCGCCGTGGCAGATCAGCGAGATGGCCAGGCCATCGTTGCCGGCCCGGCCGGTACGGCCGATGCGGTGCACGTATTCGTCGCCGCTGCGTGGCATGTCGAAGTTGATCACCAGGTCCAGGCCGTCCACGTCGAGGCCGCGTGCGGCAACGTCGGTGGCCACCAGGATCTTCACACCGCCCGCCTTGAGACGGTCGATGGCCAGCTTGCGGTCCTTCTGGTCTTTCTCGCCGTGCAGCACGAACGCCTTGTACTCCTGCGCAACCAGGCGCCCGTAGATACGGTCGGCGGCGGCACGGGTGTTGGTGAACACGATGGCCTTCTGGTAGGTCTCGTTGGCCAGCAACCAGTTCAGGATCTGTTCTTTGTGCACGTTATGGTCAGCGGTGACGATCTGCTGACGCGTGGTGGCGTTCAGGTCGCTGACGTTGTTGACCTGCAAGTGCTCAGGGTTGTTCAGCACCTTGGCGACCATGTCGCGCAGGGTCGAACCACCGGTGGTGGCGGAGAACAGCATGGTCTGCTGGCGGTTGACGCACTCGCCGACCAGACGTTGCACATCATCGGCAAAGCCCATGTCGAGCATGCGGTCGGCTTCGTCGAGCACCAGCACTTCGACTTCCTTGAGGTCAAGGTTGCCAGCGTTGAGCTGCTCGATCATGCGCCCTGGGGTGCCGATCAGAATATCCGGCACCTTGCGCAGCATCGCGGCCTGGACCTTGAAGTCTTCGCCACCGGTAATGATGCCGGACTTGATGAAGGTGAACTGCGAGAAACGCTCGACTTCCTTCAGGGTCTGCTGGGCCAGCTCGCGGGTCGGCAGCAGGATCAGGGTCTTGATGCTGACGCGCACCTTGGCCGGGCCGATCAGGCGGTTGAGCACCGGCAGGACGAAAGCGGCGGTCTTGCCGCTGCCGGTTTGCGCCGTCACCCGCAGGTCACGCCCTTGCAGCGCGAGCGGGATGGCCGCTGCTTGCACAGGCGTAGGCTCGACAAATTTAAGCTCGGCCACGGCTTTGAGCAGGCGTTCGTGCAGGGCGAATTGGGAAAACACGGGTGCTACCTCGAAGAAATACAAAATATCAGCTGTATAGGTTACCGGTTTCGCGCGCCCAAACCGAGTTTCTTTACGCGAACGGGGCTAATCAGCTGCTTTTTTGTCAGCGATTTTGTCCAGAGCGTCAACTTTGTTGCACTTAAATGCTCTAATCGCCCCGTGTTGTCTTAAAGAAGAATCGGTTCACTCATGGATATCAAACAGCTCTGGCTCAACGTCAAAGACCTTTGGGGCACCCTCGATGAACACCCGGTCCTGCATTCCAGCCTTGGTTTGCTGGTGTTGCTGGTGGTGGCATTGGTGGTGGGACGGGTCGCCCGTTACCTCATCCTGCACGCGGTCAAATTGCTCGGCCGGCAACCGGCGCTGCACTGGCTGAACGACCTGCGGCACAACAAAGTCTTCCATCGCCTGGCGCAAATGACGCCGTCGCTGGTGGTCCAGTTCGGCCTGTACCTGGTACCAGACCTGAGCAAGACCGCCATCCTGTTCATCGGCAACGTGGCCCTGGCGATCAGCATTCTGTTCATGGTGCTGGCGATTAGCGCCCTGCTCAACGCGCTGCTGGATATCTACGCACGCACCGAACACGCACGCACCCGCTCGATCAAGGGCTATGTGCAACTGGCGAAAATGGTGCTGTTCGTGTTCGGCGCGATCATCATCGTCGCCACCCTGATCGACCGCTCGCCGCTGTTGCTGCTGTCGGGCCTGGGTGCGATGTCGGCGGTGATTCTGTTGGTGTACAAGGACACCCTGCTGTCGTTCGTCGCCAGTGTGCAATTGACCAGCAACGACATGCTGCGCGTCGGTGACTGGATCGAAATGCCCCAGGTCGGCGCCGATGGTGATGTGGTGGATATCACCCTGCACACGGTGAAGGTGCAGAACTTCGACAAGACCATCGTCTCGATCCCCACCTGGCGCTTGATGTCCGAGTCGTTCAAAAACTGGCGTGGCATGCAGGCCTCCGGTGGGCGCCGTATCAAGCGCAGCCTGTACATCGACGCCAGCGGCGTGCGCTTCCTGAACGATGAGGAAGAAGTGCGCATGACCCAGGTGCACCTGCTCAGCGGCTACATCAGCCGCAAACAGGCCGAACTCAAGGCCTGGAACGAGGCCCAGGGCCACAGCGCGCAACTGTCGGCCAACCGTCGGCGCATGACCAACCTCGGCACCTTCCGCGCCTACGCGCTGGCGTACCTGCAAAGCCACCCGGAGATTCAGCCGAACATGACCTGCATGGTGCGCCAGATGCAAACCACCGCCCAGGGCGTGCCGCTGGAGATCTACTGCTTTACCCGCACCACGGCGTGGGGCGATTACGAGCGGATTCAGGGCGATATCTTCGATTATCTATTGGCCGTGTTGCCGGAGTTCGGGCTGAGCCTGTATCAGCAGCCGAGCGGCAATGACCTGCGCGCCGGCGTGCTGCCGGCGTTGGCTGGGGCCATGCCGGTGCCCGTCGCCGAAACGGCATGAGGTGATGCGAACGGGATTACGGCAGTGATGCCGTAATCTCCTTGCGGCACACTTCAAGCACTTCATCGGCCAGGGCGGAATCATCCGGGCACGCCCGCGACAGCATGATTGCGCCGATGGCATGGGCCATGCTGTCGAGCATTTTCGCGCGCACGCCTTCTTGTGGCGTTTCATGAGCCGCGTTGTACTTTGCTTCCAAGGCTTGCAGGGTGTTTTCCAAACCGTTGGCAAAGGTCGCCTTCAGCGTGTCCGATTGACGGGCAGCATCGGCACACAACGCCGCCAAGGTGCATCCGCCGCCGCGATGATCGCGGTGCTGTCTGGACAGGTAAACCTCGAAAAACTGCTCCACCTCCATCTCTGCGCTGTCGGCCAATGACTGCGCCAGGCTGTTGGCGGCGGCTTCCGCCATCAGGTCCGCCTTGGAACCGAAGTGCTTGTAAAAGCCGCCCTGGGTAAACCCGGCCGCGGCCATCAGCTCGGCCACGCCCACCCCATCAAAACCCCGCTCGCGGAACAGCTCGGAAGCTGTCGCGACGATATGGGCTCGATTGTTCTGTGACTGCGCCTTGGTGATCTTCATGTCTGTGGTCCTGCCAGCTTGCGAGATAGGCATATTACTATGATGTCGATCATAATCAAAACCGTTGACAGCTTTGATTATGATCGACATCATAAAACCTCCTCGCACTCACAGAGCATCACACCATGAGCACTTCCAACACCGTTCTGATCACTGGCGCTTCGACCGGCATTGGCGCCGCCTATGCCGAACGCTTTGCCGCACGCGGCCACGACCTCGTACTGGTCGCCCGTGACGTCACGCGCCTGGAAGCGCTCGCCGCCCGACTGCGTGAACAGCATGCCGTCAGCATTGATATCCTCCCGGCCGACCTGACCCAGAGCGCGGACCTGGCAGTGGTTGAAGCGCGCCTGCGTGATGACGCCAGCATTGGCACCCTGGTCAACAATGCCGGCGCTGCGCAGTCCGGCGGTTTTATCGAACAATCCACCGACAGCGTCGCGCAGTTGGTCGCCCTCAACACCACCGCGCTGGTACGCCTGGCCAGTGCCATCACCCCGCGCCTGGCGGCAGCGGGCAACGGCGCTATCATCAACATTGGCTCAGTAGTGGGCCTGGCCCCGGAATTCGGCATGACGGTCTACGGCGCGACCAAGGCGTTCGTACTGTTCCTGTCCCAGGGCATGAGCCTGGAACTGGCGCCCAAAGGCGTGTACGTGCAAGCCGTGCTGCCCGCCGCCACGCGTACCGAGATCTGGGAACGTGCGGGCATTGATATCAACACCCTCACGGACGTGATGGAAGTAGGTGATCTGGTGGACGCAGCGCTGGTGGGGTTTGATCGCCGCGAGCCGGTGACCATTCCGCCGTTGCAGGACGGTGCCCGCTGGGATGCGTTGCAAGCTGCGCGACAAGGCCTGCTGGCGCAGATCAAGCAGTCCCAGGTTGCCGAGCGTTACCTGGCCAACGCCTGATTAACCGGTAGCAGGCGTGCTCCGCGCCTGCCCTTCTCAGCCAAGCAACGAGCGTTGAACCATGAAGGCATTTTCCATCGAACGGTACGGCAAACAGCCCGGCCGCCTCATCCAGGCCCCCGCGCCTATCGTAGGCGAGCACGACGTGCTGGTTCAGGTGCGGGCCAGCAGCGTCAATGTGCTGGATGCAAAGATCGCCAAAGGCGAATTCAAACTGATCCTGCCGTATGCGTTGCCGTTGACACTGGGCAATGACCTGGCCGGCGTGGTGCTCAGCGTCGGCACGGCGGTACAACGCTTCAAGCCGGGGGACGAAGTCTACGCCCGCCCGCCCCAGCAGCGTATCGGCACCTTCGCCGAGTTGATTGCCGTGCGCGAAGACGCACTGGCGCGCAAACCCGACAACATCACCATGGAGCAAGCCGCGTCCCTGCCCCTGGTCGCGCTGACGGCGTGGCAGGTGCTGGTGGAAACCGCGAAGCTGAAAAAAGGCCAGAAGGTGTTCATTCATGCCGGCTCAGGCGGGGTGGGCAGTATCGCCATCCAACTGGCCAAGCATTTGGGCGCTTTTGTCGCGACCACCACCAGCACCGCCAATGTGGAGTGGGTCAAGGCGTTGGGCGCGGATGTGGTGATCGACTACAAACAGCAAGCCTTCGAGGCCGTGCTGCGGGATTACGATGTGGTGCTGAACAGCCTGGGCGCGGAGGCGCTGGCCAAGTCACTGAAGATTCTCAAGCCCGGCGGTCAACTCATCTCCATCTCCGGCCCACCGACGCCTGCCTTCGCGCGCGCGCAGAAACTGCCCTGGGTATTGGGCCTGGTCATGGGTGTGTTGAGCAGCGGTATCCGCAGGAAAGCACGCAAGCAAGGCGTGAGCTATGACTTTGTGTTCATGCGTGCCAGCGGCGCCCAACTGGATGAAATCACCGCGTTGGTTGAGTCCGGGATTATCCGGCCGGTCATCGACCGTACCTTTCCTTTCGAATCCACAGCTGCGGCCCTGGACTATGTGGAACAAGGCCGCGCCAAAGGCAAGGTGGTGATCACGATGGCGACGGCACCGCCCGACGCACACCCAGCCGGCTGATCCACACGGCCCCCAGAATCACCAGACCGCCCAGGGCCAAACGGCCCAGCGGTTCGTGCTGGTTCCAGATCAGCAGGTTCAGCAGCAACCCCACCGGCACATGCAGGTTGTTCATCACCGCCAGGGTGCCGCCATTGACCAGGCAGGCGCCCTTGTTCCACCAGTACATGCCCAGCGCGGTGCTGACCAACCCGAGGAACACCAGCACGCCCCATTGCAGCGGCGCTTGCGGCAGGAAGTCAGCCTTGCCGAACAGCAGGAACGCCGGCAACACCACCAACAAGGCGCCCAGGTAGAAATAACCGAAACGTCGAAAGTGCGGCTGGTCACTGGGATAACGCGCCACCAGGTGCTTGTACATGACTTGCCCGGCGGCGTAGGTGAAGTTGGCCAGTTGCAGGAGCAAGAACCCCATCAAAAAGTGCGGGGTGATCTGATCGAAACGAATCACCGCCGCCCCCCCCACCGCCACCAGGGCCGCGACCAGTGCCCAGGGATTGAAGCGGCGATTAAGCGCGTCCTCGATCAGGGTCACATGCAGCGGTGTGAGGATGGTGAACAGCAGCACTTCCGGCACCGTGAGCACGCGAAAGCTCAGGTACAGGCACACATAGGTCACGCCGAACTGCAATGCACCGATCACCAACATGCCGCGCATGAACGCGGGCTCCACCGAGCGCCAGCGTGTCAGCGGAATAAAGATCAGCCCGGCCAGCACCACACGCACCAGCACGGCAAAGTAGCTGTCGACGTGACCGGCGAGGTATTCGCCGATCAAGCTGAAGGAAAATGCCTGAATCAGGGTGACAACCAGTAGATAGCCCATGCGCGCCTCGTTTCGAATGGGCGCGACATTAAAGCTTTTTGGGGTTTGAAGAAACTCGGCGCAAAAAAAACCCGACCTCGCTAAAGCGGCAGTCGGGCAGGAGCACTCAGGAGCAAAAAGTGCAAAGGGAGGTTCGATACGCGTACTTGAAGGGTTTGCGTGGGGCTATATAAGCAGCACGGGATTATCTGACGATTAACGCCTCAGGCCACCTGGGCCAGCAGTGCCTTGGCGTGATTGACGCCCTTCTCCTGGAAGTCGCCGCCCAGGTTGACGCCTTCGGCGTGAATGAAGGTGACGTCATGAATGCCGATAAATGCCATGACCTGGCGCAAGTACGGTTCCTGATGATCCGAAGTGGCGCCGGTGTGGATACCACCGCGTGCGGTGAGCACAATGGCGCGCTTGCCGGTCAACAAACCCTGGGGCCCGGTAGCGGTGTACTTGAAGGTCACACCGGCCCGCAACACGTGATCCAGCCAGGCTTTGAGGGTGCTGGGGATGGCGAAGTTGTACATCGGCGCGGCCATCACCAATACGTCGGCGGCCAGCAGTTCGTCAGTCAACTCGTTGGAGCGGTCCAGGGACACCTGTTCGTCGTCGTTACGCTGCTCCGCCGGCTTCATCCAGCCACCCAGCAGGTTGGCATCCAGGTGGGGTACCGGATTGAGCGCGACGTCACGCACGGTGATGCTGTCTGCCGGATGGGCGACTTGCCATTGGCTGATGAACTGTTGGGTGAGCTGGCGGGAAATCGAATCCTGCTGGCGCGCACTGCTTTCGATGATCAGGACATTGGACATGGCTTCGTAGGCTCCATCGGTAATTGCTGTAAGTCGATGGAGAGAAGGTTAACCAGGGCCCATTCGATAAAAAAGCGCAAAAAACTGCTACAACCCATCTAGAAATTTGTTTATATGCGGAGTATTCCTGTGGGCATGCTCCGCTGCTGCTTTATTTTGGCGCGCAGTCCAGGGCAATACGCATCTTGATGATGGAGCGGTTGAACTTGGCCGTGGTGTTGGTGCTTTTGCCGGCTGGCACGGTCACGGTGCGGCGGCGTGGCGATTCCGGGCCGTTGGTGAAGGTTACCGAACACACAGCATCCTGGGTGCCGTAGTTGCTTAGCTGAATCGAACTGATGTCTGCGTCCACATCGGACGCTGTGTAATCAATGCTGACGCCATCGATCTTTTTCGTCACGTCGATAGGATAGGCAAACGCGCTCATCGGCAGCAGCGCCAGCAACACACAACACAATTTTCTCATTCGGCAGTCTCCAATAAGGACCGCCAGCTTAGGACAAGAGGAGCTCATCTTGAAAGCGCCCCGCGTTACCCTCGATCAATGGCGCACCTTGCAAGCCGTGGTCGACCATGGCGGCTTTGCCCAAGCCGCCGAAGCGCTGCACCGTTCGCAATCTTCGGTGAGCTACACCGTGGCGCGCATGCAGGACCAACTTGGCGTCCCGCTGCTGCGCATTGACGGGCGCAAGGCGGTGCTGACCGAGGCTGGTGAGGTGCTGCTGCGCCGCTCCCGCCAGTTGGTGAAAAACGCCAGCCAGTTGGAAGACCTCGCCCACCATATGGAACAGGGCTGGGAAGCCGAAGTGCGCCTGGTGGTGGATGCCGCCTACCCCAGCGCCCGTCTGGTTCGCGCGTTAACCGCCTTTATGCCGCAAAGTCGTGGCTGCCGGGTGCGCCTGCGCGAAGAAGTGCTGTCTGGCGTCGAAGAGTTGCTGCTCGACGGCATGGCGGACCTGGCCATTTGCGGGTTTATCATCCCCGGCTACCTGGGCACGGAAATGAGCGATGTGGAGTTTGTCGCCGTGGCCCACCCCGATCACTCGCTGCATCGCCTCAACCGTGAGCTGAGTTTTCACGACCTTGAAAGCCAGATGCAGGTGGTGATCCGTGACTCGGGCCGCCAGCAACCGCGCGACGTCGGCTGGCTCGGCGCCGAACAGCGCTGGACCGTCGGCAGCCTCGCGACCGCCGCCACCTTCGTCGGCAGCGGCCTGGGCTTTGCCTGGCTGCCCCGGCACATGATCGAGCGCGAACTCAAGGAAGGCGTGCTCAAGCAGTTGCCCCTGGAAAAAGGCGGCAGTCGCAACCCGACCTTTTACCTGTACTCGAACAAGGATAAGCCCCTGGGGCCCGCCACGCAGATCCTCGTGGAATTGCTGCGCACCTTTGACACCGCTCCCTTGGACGCGCCCTTTGCCGCCCCTCAACAAGCCTGAAACGGAGTTCACCCATGGCCTGGTTCGACCATGAAGGCTGCAGCCTGCATTACGAAGAATATGGCCATGGCAACCCGCTGATCCTGATCCACGGCCTGGGCTCCAGCAGCCAGGATTGGGAACTGCAAGTGCCGGTACTCGCCCGGCACTACCGCCTGATCGTGGTTGACGTGCGCGGCCATGGTCGCTCGGACAAACCCCGGGAGCGCTACAGCATCAAGGGGTTTACCTTCGACCTGATCGCCCTGATCGAACACCTCAACCTGCCAGCGGCCCACGTGGTGGGTTTATCCATGGGCGGCATGATCGCCTTCCAACTGGCGGTGGATGAACCCCTGCGGGTCAAGAGCCTGTGCATCGTCAACAGCGCGCCTGAGGTCAAGGTGCGCAGTGCCGATGACTATTGGCAGTGGGCCAAACGCTGGACCCTGGCCCGCGTGCTCAGCCTGGGCACCATCGGCAAGGCCTTGGGCGATCGGCTGTTCCCCAAACCTGAGCAGGCCGACCTGCGCCGCAAGATGGCCGAGCGCTGGGCAAGAAACGACAAACGTGCTTATCTCGCCAGCTTCGACGCCATTGTGGGCTGGGGCGTGCAGGAACAACTGTCGAGAATTGCCTGTCCAACCCTGGTCATCAGCGCCGACCATGACTACACCCCCGTGGCGCAGAAAGAAATCTATGTAAAACTGCTGCCCGATGCGCGACTGGTGGTCATCGAAGATTCCCGCCATGCCACGCCCTTGGATCAACCCGAGGTCTTTAACGCGACCTTGCTCGATTTTCTAAAGACCGTCGAAACCACTACCAGGATCACTGACCCATGCTGAAAAAAATCGCCTTCTTTGCCGGTTCCGCCTTGTTCGCTGCCAACCTGATGGCGGCTGAGCCGGCCAAGGCGCCACACGTGTTGCTCGACACCACCAACGGCCAAATTGAAATCGAACTCGACCCGGTCAAGGCGCCGATCAGCACCAAGAACTTCCTGGCCTATGTCGACAAAGGCTTCTACACCAACACGATCTTTCACCGCGTGATCCCGGGCTTCATGGTCCAGGGCGGCGGGTTCACCCAGCAAATGTCGCAAAAGCCGACCGAAGCCCCGATCAAGAACGAAGCCAGCAATGGCCTGCATAACGTGCGTGGCACGTTGTCCATGGCTCGCACCAATGACCCGAACTCGGCCACCAGTCAATTCTTCATCAACGTGGCTGACAATGCCTTCCTCGACCCGGGCCGCGATGCCGGTTATGCCGTGTTCGCCAAAGTGGTCAAGGGCATGGACGTGGTCGACATCATCGTCAACTCCCAGACCACCACCAAGCAAGGCATGCAGAACGTGCCTATCGATCCTGTGATCATCAAGTCGGCCAAGCGCATCGACTGAGGTCTGCAGGCAGCTTTGCGCGGTGCCCACACGGCACCGTGCACCTTTGAAAGGAGAGCCCGCCCGGCGGGCGTCAAACCTAATGCTCTATCGTCGTTTTGAACAACTGATCGATATTTTCCGCGACGCCCCCAGCGCGGCCCCTCCCGAAAAAGTCCTGCCCTTCTATCTCTATTACCTACGCCAGGTGTGGCCGTGCTTCGCCGCGCTCTTGGTAGTGGGACTGGTCGGCGCCCTGATCGAAGTCGCGCTGTTCAGCTATTTGAGCCGCATCATCGACCTGGCCCAGGGCACGCCGCCGGCGAACTTCTTCCAGAGCCACAGCGCCGAGCTGATCTGGATGGCCGTGGTCGCCCTGTTGTTGCGCCCGCTCTTCAACGGCCTGCATGACTTGCTGGTGCACCAGACCATCAACCCTGGGATGACCAGCCTGATTCGCTGGCAGAACCACAGCTACGTGCTCAAGCAGAGCCTGAATTTCTTCCAGAACGATTTCGCCGGGCGCATCGCCCAGCGGATCATGCAAACCGGCAACTCCTTGCGTGACTCGGCGGTGGCGACCGCAGAGGCTATCTGGCACGTGTCGATCTACGCCATCAGTGCCCTGGTGTTGTTTGCCGAGGCCGACTGGCGGCTGATGATCCCGCTGATCACCTGGATCGTTTGCTACAGCCTGGCCCTGCGTTACTTCGTACCTCGTGTGAAAGAACGCTCGGTGGTCTCCTCGGAGGCGCGCTCCAAGTTGATGGGCCGAATTGTCGACGGCTATACCAATATCACCACCTTGAAGCTGTTCGCCCATACGCAGAATGAACAGGAATACGCCAAGCAAGCGATCATCGAGCAGACCGAAAAAACCCAACTGGCCGCCCGCGTGCTCACCAGCATGGACACCGTGATCTGTATTTTGAACGGCCTGCTGATCGTCACCACCACTGGCCTGGCCTTGTGGCTGTGGACGCAGTCGCTGATTTCCGTGGGCGCAATTGCCCTGGCCACCGGCCTGGTGATCCGCATCGTCAACATGTCCGGCTGGATCATGTGGGTGGTCAACGGCATCTTCGAAAACATCGGTATCGTGCAGGACGGCCTGAAGACCATCGCCCAGCCACTGGCTGTGGTCGACCGTGAAAACGCGCCGCGCCTGACCGTGCCCCACGGCCAGGTGCGCTTTGAGCAGGTGGACTTCCACTACGGCAAGAAGAGCGGAATCATTGGCGGCCTGAACCTTGAGATCAAGGCCGGGGAAAAGATCGGTTTGATCGGCCCATCCGGCGCAGGCAAATCGACGCTGGTCAACCTGCTGCTGCGCCTTTACGACCTGCAGGGCGGGCGCATCCTCATCGACGGCCAGGACATCGCCGAAGTGGCCCAGGAAAGCCTGCGCGCACAGATCGGCATGATCACCCAAGACACCTCGTTGCTGCACCGCTCGATCCGCGACAACCTGTTGTATGGCAAGCCCGACGCGACTGATGAGGAACTGTGGGCGGCGGTGCACAAGGCCCGCGCCGATGAGTTCATCCCGCTGCTGTCGGACTCCGAGGGCCGCACCGGGCTGGATGCCCATGTGGGTGAACGCGGGGTAAAACTCTCCGGCGGGCAACGCCAGCGTATCGCTATCGCCCGCGTGCTGCTCAAGGACGCGCCGATCCTGATCATGGACGAAGCCACCTCTGCGCTGGACTCGGAAGTGGAAGCGGCGATCCAGGAGAGCCTGGAAACCCTGATGCAGGGCAAGACGGTAATTGCGATTGCGCACCGGTTGTCGACCATCGCACGCATGGACCGCCTGGTGGTGCTGGAAAAAGGCCAGATCGCCGAAAGCGGCAGCCATTCCGAGTTGCTGGCATACGGCGGGCTTTATTCGCGGTTATGGCAGCATCAGACCGGAGGGTTTGTCGGTATAGACTGATTTTGCTGGGTAAAGCCCTGCTCAATTCCGAACAATTCTGACAGCTTTCTCTATCTGACTGGTCTTGCGGCACAATCCTGCTGTACTGCAATCAGGCCCCAGGAGGGCCCTGATTTAAGGCGGCAGGGAAGCCACACAGACCGTTAATCAGATAGAGCAATCTAAGGAAGTGTTCATGTCACTGTTCAAACGTTCCGTAACGGAAGGACTGGGTACGTTTTGGCTGGTGTTGGGCGGCTGCGGGAGTGCGGTGTTGGCCGCAGCGTTCCCCAATGTAGGCATCGGCCTGCTCGGTGTGTCACTGGCTTTCGGGCTCACGGTACTGACCATGGCGTTTGCCATCGGGCATATCAGCGGCTGCCACCTTAACCCGGCCGTCTCGGTGGGGCTGGTGGTCGGCGGCAGGTTCCCGGCCAAGGAGTTGCCAGCCTACATCGTGTCGCAAGTGATCGGTGGCGCCATCGCCGCCGCACTGCTGTACTTCATCGCCAGCGGCAAGCCTGGGTTCGAACTGGCCTCCGGGCTGGCAAGCAATGGTTACGGCGAGCATTCACCCGGTGGTTATTCCATGGCGGCAGGCTTTGTCTGTGAGCTGGTAATGACGGCGATGTTCGTGCTGATCATCCTTGGCGCCACCGACCGTCGAGCCCCGGCAGGCTTCGCGCCCATCGCCATTGGCCTGGGATTGACGCTGATCCACCTGATCTCCATCCCGGTGACCAACACCTCGGTCAACCCGGCCCGCAGCACAGGGCCTGCGTTGATTGTCGGCGGCTGGGCGCTGCAGCAGTTGTGGCTGTTCTGGCTCGCGCCGATCCTCGGCGCGGTGATCGGCGGCATCACCTACCGATGGTTAGGTGCAGAGAAAACAGCTTGACCCAATCCCTGTAGGAGCGAGCTTGCTCGCGAAAAACGCCAACGATGACGCAGTGCTTACAGCTGTAAACCCGCGTCGCCTGTACGTTCTTCGCGAGCAAGCTCGCTCCTACAAGGTGTTTTACGGCTTGACCTCTATTGAATGCGCTTCAACCCTGGTGGGCTTGCATGTACTGACGCAACAATTGATTAATACGTGTCTGATATCCGGTGCCTTGACCTTTGAACCACTCCAGAACATCGGCATCCAGTCGAATGGTCACCGCCTGCTTAACCGGAACACGTAACTCGGCGCGTCGGAAAAATTCGGCGTCCAGCTCAGGAATATCGCTGGTGTCGATTTCTTTATCATTCATGTTGGCCAGGCGCTCCCAATCAGTTTTCGATGTTTGCGTCATAGTATTCAGACCTGCCGATAAGGCAAAGCCGCCCTCGCCTCTTCGGCATACGCCAGAACCCCCACCCGTTCTCGCTCAAGAAAACCTTCCACAGCGTTCTTCAACCCCGGGTGGCGCAAATAGTGCCATGAGCGCGTAATCACCGGTTCAAACCCGCGAATCAATTTGTGCTCCCCCTGGGCACCGGCATCGAAGCGTTGCAGGCCGTGGGCGATGGCGTAGTCCATGCCTTGGTAGAAGCAGGTTTCGAAATGCAGGCGGTCGAATTCCGCCAGGCAACCCCAGTAGCGGCCATAGAAGCTGTCGCCACCAAGCAGGCTGAAGGCCATGGCCACCGGCCGCGTGCCTTGTTTGGCCAAGACTACGCGGATGGCTGCGGGCATGCGCTCAGCCAGCAGGCTGAAAAACGCGCGGGTCAGGTAGGGTGATTGCCGGCGCACCGCGTAGGTATTGGCGTAGCAGGCGTAGACAAAATCCCACTGGGCTTCGCTCAGCTCATGGCCTTGCAACCACTCGAACTCGATACCCTGCCCTGCCACCTGTTCACGCTCTTTACGCATCTGTTTGCGCTTGCGTGAACTCAAGGCGTCGAGGAAATCCTGGAAGTCGCGGTAGCCTCGGTTCTGCCAATGAAACTGACACCCCAGGCGTTGCAACCAGCCGGGGTGTTGGGCCATGGCTTCATCGGCGAGGGCATCGGTAAAGTTGATATGGGCGCTCGACAAGCCCTCGATCTCCAGATACCCCGGCAGGCTATTGAGCAACTCAAAAGCGTCTGCGGCACTGGCAGCCAACACGCGCGGCCCACCGACCGGGCTGAACGGCACGGCCGTCAGCAACTTGGGATAGTAGTCGATGCCAGCGCGCTCGCAGGCGTCGGCCCAGCCGTGATCGAACACGTACTCGCCGTAAGAATGCCATTTGCGATAACCCGGCAATGCCGCCATCAGCCGGTCGCCTTCCCAGTGCAGCAAATGCTCCGTCTGCCAGCCCGAATGCGGGCCGACGCTGGCGCTGTCTTCCAGCGCACTCAGAAACCCATGCTGCATAAACGGCTGGGCCGTTGGCATCAGGGCATCCCACGTGTGCGCAGCGATATCGGACAGGCTGTCCAGGCGTTGCAGCGGCATCGGCATCCTCATTGTTTCTTGGCATGAAAACCTGGCGAGTATCGCTGATCACAGCCGCGCGCACATCCTCAAAACACGCGGACAGACCTCAAAACCCTTAGTTCCGTAGCGAAACGATTTGTCATCTAGATGAAATCACTTAGCCACTACTCCGTCATAAACGGTCGCGATACTGACGCCAGTTTTTAGAGCGTCCGGGTCTACCGGGCGACATTTTTCCGCCCGTCATGGGTCGGTTGTGTCCTGGAGGGTGTTGCCCTCCCTCCTCACTTTCGGAGATTGATATGCGTCTTGCTTCCACTAAAACTGCGGCGGTCCTGTGTGGCGGCCTGTTGCTGGCACTGAGCGTTCCGGCCAGCGCTGCAGTCGACGCTAAATTGCTCGACATGCTCAAGGCCAACGGCCAGATCACCGCGGCGCAGTACACCGAACTGCAAATGGAGCTGGCCAGGGATCAGAAAGAACAGCAGATCGCTCGCCAGGCTCAGCAAGAGACCAACGAGCAGATCGCGGCCACTGCGAAAAAAACCAACGAGCTGAGCAGCTTCGACCAGAAATTGGCTTGGGCAGCCAAGACCCAGTTCAAGGGTGACGTGCGCTTCCGCCAGGAAACCATCAAGATCGACGGCGAGCCCAACAACGGTGGGCGTGACAAGGACCGTCAACGTATCCGTGCACGCCTGGGTGCCTACACCGAAATCAACCCGCAGGTGGACACCGGTATCCGTATCGCCACCGGCGGCGGCGACGATGCACGCTCCACCAACCAGGACCAGGATGGCTACTTCGATAAGAAGTCGATCTGGCTGGACCTCGGCTACATCGACTACCACCCGGACCAGATCAAGAACCTGCACGTGATCGGCGGCAAGATGCTGCAACCGTGGGTGAACATGGGCGACGTGATCTGGGATAGCGACATCAACCCTGAAGGCCTGGCCGTCACCTACAAATACCCGCTGGGTAGCAGCGCTGAGCTGTTCGGCAGCCTGGGTAACTACAACCTCAAGGACAACGTGGACGGTGACGGCGTGCAATTTCGCCATGACCTGCGCCTGACGTCCGGCCAGTTGGGTACGCGTTTCTCGGTCACCGACAACCTGAAAATGACCTTGGGCGGCAGCATCTACGCCTACAAGAATGACGAAGACAGCCGCTGCACAACCACCACCACGCCTTGCGCATTGGCGGTCAACGGCAACTCGGCCAACAATGAATTCCGCTTGTACGAAGGCTTTGCGCAAGCAGACATCGGTGGCCTGGCTGTGCCGCTGTCGTTCTACGGTCAGTACGTGAAAAACAACGATGCAGTGACCGATCAGGACACCGCCTGGTTGCTGGGTGCCAAGTCCAAGGTGTTCGGTTTGAACCTGGACTACAACTACCGCGACGTTCAACGTAATGCCGTCGTAGGCGCCTTCACCGATTCGGACTTCGCCAACGGCACCACCGGCTCGCGCGGTCACAAGATGAAAGTCAGCTACGACATCGACAAGAACTTCGCCATCGGCGCCACCTACTTCCTGACCAAGGCTGACTTCGCCAGCCGGACCCAGCGGGATGCCGACACCAACACCTTGCAGCTGGATGCTGAAGCCAAGTTCTAATGCCTAACATGTAGGAGCGAGCTTGCTCGCGAAGAACGTCAACGATAACGCGGGTATCCTGGATAATCGCGTTGCCTGTGGGTTCTTCGCGAGCAAGCTCGCTCCTACATGATGTCTTTACGGCGCTCGGCGGCCAGCTGTTCAGCCAACGCATCCACACCCTCCACCGGCTCCTGCGGCATACGCTTGAGCGTCGCCTGCATCAGGCGCATCTGACGGATAAAGCGCCGGCAGTTCGGGCAAAACATCAAGTGATGACGCACCATCAGACGCTCGCGAAAGGTCAATTGCCCATCGAGATAGTCACTGGAACGCGCTACTTGCTCTTTACAGGTCAACATTCGCCCGTTTCCTCAAAATGCTCCACCGTGGCGAAGACTTTAAGCCGTGCTCGATGCAACAGCACACGGACGTTGGAGAGTGAAAGGGTGAGAAGATTACAGATCTCTTCCAGCTCCAGGCCCTGGCGTTCACGCAACACCAGCACGCTGCTTTGCAATTCGGACAAACTCAGAATCGTATGCTCCAGGCATTTGCGCAATTCATCTTCGGTCAGCAGCGCTTCCGGGGTGTCCTGGTGCCAGGCATACGGGGCGACAGCCCAATGGCCATCATCCGGGCTGAAGCGGTCATCACCGATAGTGCCGTGGGGTGAGGGCAAATCATCGAGCAGCACTTCCCGACGATTTTGTTTGTAACGACTCTTTGCGGAGTTGGCAGTAATGGTCAATAACCACGTCTTGAGGCTTGATCGCCCTTCGAACTTGGCCAGGTTGCGCACCACGGAAAGCCAGGCGTCTTGCACGACTTCGTCGGCGTGGCGCTGGCCGACGATGGCATAGGCCACTGCCCGCATTGCACTCTGGTAGGTGTTGACCAAATCCTTATAAGCCCGCTGCTCACCCTTGAGCAGGCGTTGAAGCAGGTGCGTGTCGTCCGCTGCTGCCATCGTTTACCTCAATCTTGCCGTGGAAATACGGTCAATGTGGAAGCTGGCTTGCCTGCGATCCAGACAACTCGGTGAATCAGGCACACCGAGCCGATGCCTTCGCAGGCAAGCCAGCTCCCACAGTTGACCGCGCCCGGCCACACACTCAGCGTTTGCGCAGGATCACACTGCCAATCGAATACCCGGCGCCAAAGGAGCTGAGTACCGCAACCGCGCCCTTGGGCAGGTCATCTTGATAAGTGTGGAACGCAATCACCGAGCCGGCCGAGCTGGTATTGGCGTAAGTATCGAGGATCACTGGCGCTTCTTCCACCGACGCGTCGCGCCCCAGCAGCTTCTTCACGATCAGGTGGTTCATGCTCAGGTTGGCCTGGTGCAGCCAGAAGCGCTTCACATCGGTGACACTCAGCTGGTTTTCTGCCAAGTGTTCGCCGATCAATTCGGCCACCATCGGGCAAACATCACGGAATACCTTGCGGCCTTCCTGCACGAACAGCTTGTCGGGGGCGCCGATACCCTCTTCCGCCGTGCGGTTGAGAAAACCGAAGTTGTTGCGAATGTTGTTGGAGAACTTGGTCAGCAGCTTGGTGCTCACCACGTCGAACTGATGCTCGGATGTCGCCAGGTCAGCACGCTCCAGGATCACCGCCGTGGCGGCATCGCCGAAGATGAAGTGGCTGTCACGGTCACGGAAGTTCAGGTGGCCGGTGCAGACTTCTGGGTTGACCATCAGGATCGCCCGGGCCTGGCCCAACTGGATGCTGTTGGCCGCGTTCTGGATGCCGAAGGTGGCCGAGGAGCACGCCACGTTCATGTCGAAACCGAAGCCTTGGATACCCAAGGCTTCCTGGACTTCGATGGCGATCGCCGGGTAGGCGCGTTGCAGGTTGGAGCAGGCGACGATCACGCCGTCGATGTCGGCGGCGGTCTTGCCGGCGCGCTGCAGGGCTTGTTCGGCGGCACCGATGGCCATCTGGCAAAGCACCGACCATTCGTCGTTGCTGCGCTCGGGCAGGCGTGGGGCCATGCGCTGCGGATCGAGGATGCCGTCCTTGTCCATCACAAAACGGCTCTTGATGCCGGATGCTTTTTCGATGAATGCCGCGCTCGACTCAGTCAGCGCCTGCACATCGCTACGTTCGATAGCGGCGGCGTTGTCGGCATTGAACTGTTGTACGTAGGCATTGAAAGACTGCACCAGCTCTTCGTTGGAAATGCTGTTGGCCGGGGTGTACAGGCCAGTGCCGCTGATGACGACGTTATGCACGGTCGTTCCTCTAAATCTGTCAGGCAGAAGATATTGGTACCGTCGTACCAAACTTAAAGTGGTTTGATGTCATCCAGCGGGCATCAAACTGGCAATGCTTTTATTCACTCTTGTAACCGCGAAGTTTGCCACAACCCCGGGGATTTGGCGCTATAGGCCAAACAAACATCCCATTTGGGGCGGGGCTTGCCCTGATGCCTGTAGGAGCGAGCTTGCTCGCGAAGAACCCACAGGCAACGCGTTTATCCAGGATACCCGCGTTATCGTTGACGTTTTTCGCGAGCAAGCTCGCTCCTACAGGGGTTCAGGGCTCTACCTGGCTCCATTGCTTGCTCAAACGCTTGTCGGAAATCGGCACTTTGGTGCCCAGTTGTTGAGCAAACAGCGACACCCGGTATTCTTCCAGCCACCAGCGGTACAGCTCCAACTGCGGGTCGCGCTTGCCTTCCTGGGTGTGTTTGTTCAAGCGGTTCTGGTACTGCGCCCATAGGCCGCCCAATTCGCTGCTCCACACCCGGTCCTTTTGCACCTGGCTCGGCAGTTTTTCCAGGCGCAGCTCGATGGCCTTGAGGAAACGCGGCAGTTCCTTGAACCATTGGGCCGGGGTTTCCCGCACAAAGCCTGGGTACACCAGGTTGCTCAGTTGCTGCTTGATATCGTTCAAGGCCACGGCCTGGGCCAGGTCGATCTTGCCCTTAAAGCGTTTTTGCAGGCCGTGCCAGAGTTTCAGCACCTCCAGGGTCAGGCGCGCCAGGCGTTCGGCGTGCTCAGTCCAACTGCCGCGCTTGCGCTCAGCCAAGGCCGCCAAACCCGCGCCATCGCGTGGCAGGCTGTCTTCGCCTTCGAGTACGCAGGTATCGAGGCTAGCCAGCAGGATGTCTTCCACCAGCGCGTCAATGCGCCCCAGTTCGCGGTACATCAAGCCCAACTCGGTCAAGCCTGGCAATTTGCCACGCAGGAATTTCGCCGGTTCCGCCAATTGCTGCATCAGCAGGCGCTGCAAGGCGCGACGGTGCTGGAACTCGGCTTCGGCAGCGGTAGAGAAACGCCCCTCCTTGACCGTGCCGTTCTCTTCCACCAGGGCCGGGTACACCGTCATCGATAGACCGGCGATGTTCTGCTGGGTTTTTTGCGCCACCGCCGCAAACACCTTGGCCTCTACCGGCTGCTGGCTTTTCGCGGTTTGCGGCACGGCCAAGGCGGCCTGGCTGGCTTCGGCGAACCGTGCGGTCAGCTCGGCCAGGTCGCGGCCTTCGCCGAGGAACTTGCCCTGGCCGTCGACCACTTCCAGGTTCATCTTCAGGTGGTTTTCCACCTGCTGCGCCGCCTCCGCCCACGCCTCATCGCTGACCCGCGCGCCGGTCATGCGCAGCAATTCACGCCCCAGCGCCTGGGGCAGCGAGCCCTGGCCGAATTCGATGCGTTGCAGCGCGGCCTTGACGAAGTCCGGCACCGGCACAAAGTTTTTGCGCAGCGCCTTGGGCAAGTTGCGCACCAGGGCGATGCACTTGGCCTCGATCAACCCCGGCACCAGCCACTCCAGGCGCTCGGCTGGCAACGCCGGTAACAACGGCGCCGGCACCCGCAAGGTCACGCCGTCACGGGGATGGTTGGGTTCGAAGTGGTAACTCAACGCCAGGGCCAGGTCGCCCAGGTGCAAGGTGTCCGGGTAATGCGCGGCGGTGACTTCACTGGCCTCGCGGGCCAGTACGTCTTCTTCGCGCATGATCAGCAGTTGTGGGTCTTTCTGGCTGTTGACCTTGTACCAACTGTCAAAAGTGGCGGTCTGGTGAATCTCTGCGGGCAGGCGCGCATCGTAGAAGGCGTAGAGGGTTTCTTCGTCGGCCAGGATGTCGCGACGGCGGGCCTTGGCTTCCAGCTCGTCGAGTTGCTCCAGCAGTTTCTGGTTGGCCGTCAGGCATTTGGCCCGGGACTGAATCTCGCCGCGCACCAGGCCTTCACGAATAAACAACTCGCGGGACACCGCCGGGTCAATCGGCCCGTAATGCACCGGCCGGCGCCCGACCACGATCAGCCCGAACAGGGTGATCTGCTCAAAGGCCACCACCTGGCCGCGCTTCTTCTCCCAATGGGGTTCGAAGTGGTTTTTCTTGATCAGGTGCCCGGCCAGCGGTTCGATCCAATCCGCGTCGATTTTCGCCACCATGCGTGCATAGAGCTTGGTGGTTTCCACCAGTTCGGCGGTCATCAGCCATTGCGGGCGTTTCTTGCCGATGCCCGAAGACGGGTGAATCCAGAAACGTCGCTGCCGCGCCCCGAGGTAGTCGCCGTCTTCGGTCTTCTGGCCGATCTGGCTGAGCAGGCCGGACAACACGGCTTTATGCAGCTTTGGATAGTCGGCGGGCTCTTTGTTGAGGCTCAGCTGCATGTCGCGGCAGATCAGGCTCAATTGGCGATGGGAGTCGCGCCACTCGCGCAAACGCAAGTAGTTGAGGAAGTTCTTGCGGCACCAGTTGCGCAACGGGCTGGCGGTCAGTTCCTGGCGCTGCTCCTCGAAACCGCGCCACAGGTTGACCAACCCGGCGAAGTCCGAATCCGGGTCTTTCCACTGGGCGTGGGCCTGGTCGGCCGCTTGTTGACGCTCTGGCGGCCGCTCGCGCGGGTCCTGGATCGACATGGCGCTGGCGACGATCAACACTTCCTGCAAACTGCCGAGCTTGGCCGCTTCCAGCAACATGCGGCCCATGCGCGGGTCCACCGGCAAGCGGGCGAGCTGGCGACCCAAGGGTGTGAGCTGGCTGTTGCGGTCGACCGCCGAGAGTTCTTGCAGCAGGTTGAAACCGTCGCTGATGGCCTTGCCATCCGGCGGTTCGATAAACGGGAAATCGGTGATCTCGCCCAGGCGCAGGTGCAGCATCTGCAGGATCACGGCCGCGAGGTTGGTACGCAGGATCTCCGGGTCGGTAAATTCCGGGCGCCCGATAAAATCTTCTTCGCTGTACAGGCGTACGCAAATACCCGGCTCAACCCGGCCGCAACGGCCTTTACGCTGGTTGGCGCTGGCCTGGGAAATCGCCTCGATTGGCAAACGCTGCACCTTGGCGCGGTAGCTGTAGCGGCTGATGCGCGCCGTGCCGCTGTCGATCACGTAGCGAATGCCCGGCACGGTCAGCGAGGTTTCCGCGACGTTGGTCGCCAGTACCACCCGCCGGCCCGGGTGGGACTGGAAAATGCGCTGCTGCTCGGCCGGCGACAGCCGTGCGTACAACGGCAAAATCTCGGTGTGCTTGAGCTGGGCCTTGCGCAGCATGTCGGCCGCGTCACGAATCTCGCGCTCGCCGGGCAAAAACACCAGTACGTCGCCAGGGCTGCGGCGTTCGCTGCGTTCATAGGCGGCGATTTCATCGAGGGTAGCAAGGATCGCCTGGTCGACAGTCAGGTCGTCCTCGACGCGGTTGCCCTCCTCGTCCTGTTCCAAGGTGAGCGGGCGATACCAGGTGTCCACCGGGAAGGTACGGCCCGACACCTCGACAATCGGCGCATCGTCAAAATGCTTGGAAAAGCGCTCCAGATCGATGGTGGCCGAGGTGATGATGACTTTCAGGTCGGGGCGACGCGGCAACAGGGTCTTGAGGTAGCCGAGCAGGAAGTCGATGTTCAGGCTGCGTTCGTGGGCTTCGTCGACGATGATCGTGTCGTAGCGTTCCAGGTAACGGTCGTTCTGGGTTTCGGCCAGCAGGATGCCGTCGGTCATCAGCTTGATCAGGGTGTTGGCATCGCTCTGGTCTTCAAAGCGCACTTGATAGCCAACCAACGCGCCCAGTGGTGTGGCCAGTTCTTCAGCGACGCGGCTGGCGACACTGCGCGCGGCGATCCGACGCGGCTGGGTATGGCCGATCAGGCCGAACTGGCCGCGGCCGATTTCCAGGCAGATTTTTGGCAACTGCGTGGTTTTACCCGAGCCGGTCTCACCGGCGATGATCAGCACCTGGTGCTTGTTCAGCGCGTCTTTGATCTCATCGCGCTTGGCGGCAATCGGCAGGCTGTCGTCGTAGCGAATCACCGGCAGGCTGGCGCGCCGCGCCGTAACCTGCGCGCAAGATGCCTGCATGCGCGCCACCCACTGCGCCATTTTGTCCTCGTCGGGCTTCTTGCGCAGCTCAAGCAACTGGCGCCGCAAGCGGTGGCGGTCGGCGAGCATGGCGTGATCGAGGGTTTTGAGCAGTTGGTCGAGGGTGGGTGCTTGGTCAGTCATCAGCTATTTCGACGGTCATCTATTTATGCACGGCCGGCAAGTGTGGCAGAAAAGCAGCCCATCTGGCAGGCGGTTGAGCTTCAACGGGTGTAAACCGAACCAAAATGTGGGAATAGGTTATAGCGGGTCTTTGCGGCGGTAGGGGAAGACGTCGATCACCTTGCCGGCACGAATCGCGTCCTGCAGGCCCTTCCAGTAATCAGCGTTGTACAACTCGCCATGCAGCTCATCGAACAACCGGCGTTGCCCGGCGTCGGCAAACAGGAACGGCGGGAACTCTTCGGGGAACACGTCCAGCGGGCCGATGGAGTACCAGGGCTCGGAGGCCATTTCATCCTCGGGGGTACGCGGCGCGGGGATATGGCGGAAGTTGGCTTCGGTGAGAAAGCAAATTTCGTCGTAGTCGTAGAACACCACGCGGCCGTGGCGGGTGACGCCAAAGTTCTTCAGCAGCATGTCGCCGGGGAAGATATTCGCCGCCGCCAATTGCTTGATCGCCAGGCCGTAATCCTCCAATGCTTCGCGCACCTGGGCGGGGTTGGCGTTGTCGAGGTAGAGGTTGAGCGGGGTCATGCGTCGCTCGGTCCAGCAGTGGCGGATAAGCACGGTGTCGCCCTCCACTTCGACAGTACCGGCGGCGACTTCCAGCAACTCGGCCAGGCACTCGGGCTCGAACTTGCTCAAGGGGAAGCGGAAGTCGGCGAACTCCTGGGTATCGGCCATGCGCCCTACCCGGTCGACGCTTTTCACCAGGCGGTACTTTTCGATCACCGTGGCGCGGTTGACGTTTTTTGACGGTGAGAAGCGGTCCTTGATGATCTTGAACACCGTATTGAAACCCGGCAGCGTGAACACGCTCATGACCATGCCGCGCACGCCGGGGGCCATGATGAACTGGTCGTCGGTGGTAGCCAGGTGGTTGATCAGCGCGCGGTAGAACTCGGATTTGCCGTGCTTGTAGAAACCGATGGAGGTGTACAGCTCAGCAATGTGCTTGCCCGGCAGGATGCGCTTGAGAAAGCCGATGAACTCGGCGGGCACCGGTACATCGACCATGAAGTAGGAACGGGTGAACGAGAAGATGATCGACACGTCGGCTTCGTCGGTGATCAACGCATCGATCTGAATGCCACGCCCTTCGCGGTGCAGCAGCGGGATCACCAGCGGCCATTGTTCGTCGCGGGTGTAGATGCGCCCCACCAGGTAGGCGCCTTTGTTGCGGTACAGCACCGAGGAAAACAACTCGACCTTGAGGTCTGGGTCCTTGCACACCCAATCCGGCAGGTTTTCCCGCAACCGGGCTTCGAGGCGGCGCAGGTCGGCGGGCAGGTCGGCGTAGGGCTCGCTGAAGCTGTAGTCAGAGAACACCTGCGCGAGCATGTCCGAAATTTTACCGGCCGGCGTGTAGATGCGGGTTTGCGCCGCCCGCGCCCGGCGCAGGCTTGGCCGGGTGGTGTGGATGAACATGCAGCCGTCGCTGATCAGGTCATGGCTGAACAAACCGCAGAAGATCGAGTTGTACCAGGTCTCGGACAGCTCATCGTCAAAGCGCAGGTCGATCAAGCCGATATAAGCGTTTTTTACCAAGGGCCACTGGCCGATGTCCTGCAACGCCGCAGGGTCAAAACTGGCGCGCAGGCGGGTCGTCACCTCAGCGACTTTCTCCTCATAGAGGTTGATGCGCGCCGCCGACGCGGCCTGCCCCAGCTGCCACTGGGCCTTCTCGAAGCGCTCACGGGCACCATCGGTGATCTGGCGGAAGTGCTCACGGTAATCGTCGAAACCGTCGAGGATCATCCGGGCGATAGCGAGGGCAGACTGCGACATGCGGGGAACCTCGAACGGGTATCTGGAAGCCCAGAGCTTAGCCAGTGAACCGAGGCAGGAGAAGAATGATTTTGCACGGGGGCGAACTGACTGCAATTAGCCATTGTGCCGACCTGCCCGCTGGGCAACACTTCTGCGCCCGATTGGCGTAGGAGTTTTCCGTGAGACCTGTTGACACCCTGTATCTGCTGGGGCTGGCTGCCATCTGGGGCGCGAGTTTCCTGTTCATGCGCATGATCGCGCCGGAAATCGGCACGGTGCCCACCGCGTTTTTCCGCGTGTCGATTGCCGCCGCGGGTTTATTGGTGATCCTGGCGATGATGCGCGTGAGCTGGGATTTCCAGGGCAAGTTCAAGACGGTCTTGCTGCTGGGGGTGATCAACTCGGGGATTCCCGCGACTATGTACTCGGTGGCGGCGCAGGTACTGCCGGCGGGCTATTCGGCGATTTTCAACGCCACCACACCGCTGATGGGTGTATTGATTGGCGGATTGTTTTTCAGCGAACGCCTGACGCTGTCGAAAATCGCGGGTGTCGCCTTGGGGCTGTTTGGCGTTGCCGTGCTCACACGTGCGGGGCCGGTGGCCTTTGATCTGGAATTATTGATGGGCGCGTTGGCGTGCCTGCTGGCAACCACCTGCTATGGCTTTGCCGGTTTCCTGGCGCGGCGTTGGCTGGACCAGCGCGGCGGGTTGGACAGCCGTCTCTCGGCCTTGGGTAGCATGTTGGGGGCGACGTTGTTCCTGTTGCCGTTCTTTGCCTACAGCGCCATCAGCCATCCACCCGCGAGTTGGGGCGGCTGGCAGGTGTGGTCGTCGCTACTGGGATTGGGGCTGGTGTGTACGGCGTTTGCCTACATCCTGTATTTCCGCCTGCTGTCATCCATTGGCCCGGTCAAGTCGATGACCGTGACCTTTATGATTCCGCCGTTCGGCGTGTTGTGGGGGGCGTTGTTGTTGGATGAGCCATTGTCCATGGCTCATCTGTATGGCGGGGTGTTGATCGCCGGGGCGTTGTGGTTGGTGCTGCGCCGCACCAAATGACCACTTCACTATTGTAGGAGCGAGGGGGACGCCTAGTTCTTGCTCGCGAAAAACCCGAGAGCACCCTGTTCATTCAGGATGCCCTCGTTATCGTTGACGTTCTTCGCGAGCAAGCTCGCTCCTACAAGGGGTGGGTTTAGTGCTTACGGAACACGAAGACCAAGCCTACGATGATCAACGCCATTCCCAGTACGCTCAACAAGGCCAGGCGATTGCCGAAGATCAGGTAGTCCATCACCGCGGTTACCGCCGGCACCAGATAAAACAAACTGGTGACATTCACCAGGTTGCCCCGGGCAATCAGGCGGTACAGCAACAACGTCGCCAGCACGGACACCACCAGCCCCATCCACAGCACCGGCAGGTAAAAACGTGCACTGTGTTCAAAATGGAACGGCTGGAACGGCACGAACACCGCGCATAGCAGCAACCCGGCCAGGTATTGCAGGGGCAACGTACCCAAGGGGTTGTCGGTGATGCGCTTTTGCATGATCGAGCCAAACGTCATGCTCGCCAGCGCCAGCAACCCGAACAGCATCCCCGCCAGGGACATGCCCGCCAGCCCGATGCCTTGGTAAACCACCATGATCAAGCCCGCCAACCCCAACCCCAGGCCAAACAGCCGGCGCCAGGAGCGTTGGCGCTCCATCAGCACCACTGTAAGGATCGGCTGCACGCCCATGATGGTCGCCATCACCCCAGGGGTGACGTTGAGGTCCAGGGCCAGCAGATAGAAAATCTGGTAGGCCCCCAGCAATACCAGGCCCGTCGCCGCCGCATACAGCAGGGGCTTGCCGGGACGTGGCAGCTTCAACTTGAGGATCGGTACCAGCACCACCAACCCCATCAGGGCGATGGCAAAGCGGATCAGCAGAAAGACAAAGGGCGAAGCATGGGCCAGGCCCAACTTGGAGAATATCGCCCCGCTGCTCCACAGCAGGACAAACACGCTCGTCGAGGCCGCCGCGGCCACGGATTGTTTCGAAAGCAAAGACATGGTTACCACCTGTTATCAGGCCAAAAGCCGACTCAGTAGAAACTGAATTTCAGTAGGTTTTTTCAGGCAGGCACGGGGCAACAGCGGATTGCTGATCAGCCCGAAATGCCAACACCCGGCGGTGATACGACTGCGTACACCGGCGTGCTACTGACAGGTGGGGGGTAGTGACTGATCTGCGCAGGCTGCTTGCCACGGCACGGCACGACCACAGCGTTGACCGCTGAATCGACTACCGCTATGCGCTGGGAAGCTGGCATGTGCTGATCTTTTTGAAGGGATAAAGACGCGATGACTATAACCAGCCGCAAATACATTTTGCAATCCTTTCCCCCTTGCCTTGTACGTGGAGGCGTTTTCATGCCCTAGAACCTGGCCACTCGCTATAATGCCGCCCGGATTTTTCGAAGGATTTCACATGATTGCTTTGCCCTGGCTGTACCTCACCCTACTTTCCATTGGCTATGTCGTGGCCTTGATCTACGGCCAACTGGGCGTACTGGCGGCGGTCTCCATCGCACTGCTGCTGGTGGCCGGGTATGCCGTACGCCAGCAACGCAACCCTTGGGCGCGCTACCTGGGCCACGGTTTGTTTATCGTCCTGGCCCTGGGCCTGGCGATGCACTGGTTGCCGGGGTTCTATAACGGTCGCGGTATTGCGCCCCAGCGTTTCACTCCGGACTCAGTGCCCTTCTCGATGTACCTGAACCAGGACAAACCTCTGATCGGCTTCTGGCTGTTGCTGGCCTGCCCGTGGATTGTGGCGCGGCGCTCATTGCGCCTGTCGATCTGCGTCACGGCCGTGGCCCTGACCCTGGCCGCTATCGCCGCCTTGGGTGGCGCGGCCCTGATGGGGATGATCAGTTGGGCGCCCAAGTGGCCGGACGAGGCGTGGCTGTGGGTGTTGAATAACCTGCTGCTGGTGACGCTGGTCGAAGAAGCGCTGTTTCGCGGGTATATCCAGGGCGGCCTGAGCCGACGCTTCAAACACCTGCCCTATGGCGAAAACCTCGCGCTGCTGCTGGCCTCACTGTTATTCGGCCTGGTGCATTTTGCTGCGGGTTGGCAGTGGATGCTGCTGGCGAGTATTGCCGGCGTGGGTTACGGCCTGGCGTATCGCTTTGGCGGGCTCGGCGCGGCGATTGCCACGCATTTTGGCTTGAATCTGCTGCACTTCGGCCTGTTCACCTACCCGATGCTCGCCGGCTAAACCTTTCTTCTGTAGGAGCGAGCTTGCTCGCGAAGCACTTCAACGCTGACGCGGGCATCCTGAATGAACGCGTTGCCCTTGGGTGCTTCGCGAGCAAGCTCGCTCCTACAGGGGCAACGCCGTTCGCAGGATTGTTGCAAAAATAAGTTAAATAAATGCCCCCCATGGCCGATACCCCCTGAAAGCCTTGCGGATTGAACAATCATGCGTAATAACCAACCCGTTACCCAGCGCGAACGTACCTTCCCCGCTCAGCAACGGTTGATCTCCACCACGGATGCCAAGGGTGTGATTACCTACTGCAACGACGCCTTTGTCGAAATCAGTGGGTTCACCCGTGAAGAACTGATCCGCGCCCCACACAACCTGGTGCGTCACCCGGATGTGCCGCCGGCCGTGTTCGCGCATATGTGGTCCACGCTCAAACAAGGCTTGCCATGGATGGGCATCGTCAAGAATCGCTGCAAGACCGGTGACCACTACTGGGTGAACGCCTATGTGACGCCGGTCTTCGACGGTAACCAGGTGATCGGCTACGAATCGGTGCGCATCAAGCCCACCGCCGAGCAGATCCGCCGGGCCGAAGCGCTCTATCAACGCATCAACCAGGGCAAGTCGGCCGTTCCCCAGCGGGACAAGTGGCTGCCGGTGTTGCAGGACTGGCTGCCGTTTATCCTGGTCAGCCAACTGAGCTTCATGATCGGCGCCACCCTCACCTCCCAATGGGGCTTTGCCCTGGCAGCGGCGCTGTCGGTGCCGTTGGGCCTGCTGGGCCTGAGCTGGCAGCAGCGCGGCCTCAAGCGTTTGCTGCGCCTGGCCGAACAGACCACGTCCGACCCGTTGATCGCGCAGATGTACACCGACAGCCGTGGCGCACAAGCGCGCCTGGAAATGTCGATCCTCAGCCAGGAAGCGCGTCTGAAGACCTGCCTTACCCGCCTGCAAGACACCGCCGAGCACCTCAACGATCAGGCGGCGCAGTCCAACACCCTGGCACACAACAGCTCCAGCGGCCTGGAACGCCAGCGCGTGGAAACCGAACAGGTGGCCACTGCGGTGAACCAGATGGCGGCGACCACCCAGGAAGTGGCCAGCCACGTGCAGCGCACCGCCGATGCCACCCAGGAAGCCAATCGCCTGACCGGGCGCGGCCGCGATATCGCCGGGGAAACTCGCGAGGCGATTCAGCGTCTTTCGGCAGCCGTTGGGGAGACCGGTGTGACCGTCACGCAACTGGCCAAGGACAGCGATGAAATCGGCGGCGTGGTTGATGTGATCAAAGGCATCGCCGACCAGACCAACCTGCTGGCCCTTAACGCCGCCATCGAAGCCGCGCGGGCCGGTGAGATGGGCCGTGGTTTTGCGGTGGTCGCCGATGAAGTGCGCCAACTGGCACAGCGTACGGCCGAATCCACCGGGCAGATCCATACCCTGATCGCCAAGCTGCAGCAAACCGCCAGCGCGGCCGTGCAAACCATGGACGCCGGGCACCGCCAGGCTGAAGAAGGTGTAGCGCGGGTGATGGAAGCGGACCAGGCCTTGGTGGGCATCAGTGAGGCGGTGGCCAATATCACCGACATGACCACCCAGATTGCCGCTGCTACCGAAGAGCAAAGCGCGGTGGCCGAGGAGATCAGCCGTAACATCAGCACCATTGCGCTGTTGGCGGACCAGACCTCGGAGCAGGCGATGAACTCGGCGCAGTTGAGTGAAGAACTGACTCATACGGCGAATACTCAGTACTCGCTGGTGGAGCGTTTTAACCGATAAACCGCTATCGCAGGCAAGCCAGCTCCCACATTGGACGGCATTTCCAATGTAGGAGGGGGCTTGCCCCCGATAGGCATAAGTATCTACACAACTCTGTGAGCTGTAGGCGCAAACGGTAACCACGATGCGAAGCGAGTAGCTCTTGATCTTGCTTTTGATCTTAGGCGCCCCGTTAAACCACGCTGGCCGGAATTCGACAGGGATTTGGGGGGTAAACCGGCAAGGATGCCGGTTTAGCCGCCCCGCGCCATGGATGGCGCGTGGCGGCGACCCCCCAAATCACTGGCGGATTACGGGCACACCGAGCCCAAGCGAGGTGCCGAGTGGTGGGGCAAGAGCGTTTTGCTTACTTTTGCGCTTTTCAAAAGTGAGCCGCCGTCAGGGCGGAACCCTAAGTGGCCGTTACCGCAGGAATGGATATGTACACGGTCCAACTGTGTTGACTGTTAGGCCGTCTTCGCGAGCAAGCCCGCTCCCACATTTGGATCGCGTTGTATCATTTAGAGAGTCGTTGGCAGTCAGGCCGTCACGGGAGCAAGCTCCCTCGCCACAGGGTCAGCGTCGTACCGAAGTTGTGTAGATACCTATGCCCCGATAGGGCCCTAACAGGCCCTGAGAAACTCAGCCACCTGCACCGCCGCCGCCTCCAGATGCTGCTCATGGCTGAACCCAGAAGCCTTCAGCGGCTTCAAGTCATGATCCCCCGCCACCAGCCACATCACCTCGATACTCTGTGACAACTCATAACCCTGCACCGCCGCCCGATTGCCCAAGGCATCGCGCTCGCCCTGCACTATCAAGGTGGGCGTCTTCAGCGCAGCCAAATGCTCCACACGGGGTTTCTCTGGCTTGCCCACCGCGTAGAACGGATAGCCCAGGCACACCAACCCATCGGCGCCCAATTCATCGGCCAACAAACTGGCCATGCGCCCGCCCATCGACTTGCCGCCAATCGCCAGTTTCCCAGCGACATGACGTCGCACCTGGGCATACACCTCACGCCACGCCTCCAGCAGTTTCGGCGCCGGATTCGGCGGGCGTTTGCCGCCGTCCACACGGCGCTGGGCCATGTACGGGAACTCGAAGCGCAACACGCTCACGCCATGCCCGGCAAGGCGTGCAGCCATGTCGTTCATGAACGCCGAGTCCATCGGTGCGCCGGCGCCATGGGCCAGGATCAGCGTGACCGGCTCACCCGACGTCGTGCCCGTGGCGACATCCCACAACCAGCCATGTTCCCGTACACACTGCGCCCATTGATCCCCGTCAATACTGGCCTTGTGCTCTTTGCCCATGCTTGCCTCGCTTTTTAGTCTGCCTATAACTCCAGCCCAAGTGCCGCACTTGCTTGGGTTGAACCGTGGATGGGGAACCATGAACACTACTTTAAGTACCGCCTATAACTACAAGGTGGTCCGCCAATTCGCCATTATGACGGTGGTGTGGGGCATCGTCGGCATGGGGCTCGGGGTTTTTCTCGCTGCCCAATTGGTTTGGCCTGCGCTCAACTTCGATTTGCCTTGGACCAGCTTCGGCCGCCTGCGCCCTTTGCACACCAACGCGGTGATCTTCGCGTTCGGTGGCTGTGCGCTGTTCGCCAGCTCCTTTTACTCGGTGCAACGCACCTGCCAGACACAGCTGTTCGCGCCGAAAGTCGCCGCGTTCTGCTTCTGGGGCTGGCAGCTTGTGATCCTGCTGGCCGCGATCAGCCTGCCACTGGGCTACACCAGCTCCAAGGAATACGCCGAACTGGAATGGCCGATCGACATCCTGATCACCATTGTCTGGGTCGCCTACGCCATCGTGTTCTTCGGCACGATCATGAAACGCAAGACCAAGCACATCTATGTGGGCAACTGGTTCTTCGGCGCGTTCATCATCACCGTGGCCATTTTGCATATCGTCAATAACCTGGAAATCCCGGTCAGCCTGACCAAGTCCTACTCGCTGTACGGCGGTGCGACGGATGCCATGGTGCAGTGGTGGTATGGGCATAACGCCGTAGGCTTTTTCCTCACTGCGGGCTTCCTCGGCATGATGTATTACTTCGTGCCCAAGCAGGCCGAACGCCCGGTGTATTCGTATCGTTTGTCCATCGTGCACTTCTGGGCGCTGATCACCCTGTACATCTGGGCCGGCCCGCACCACTTGCACTACACCGCCCTGCCGGACTGGGCACAGTCCCTGGGCATGGTGATGTCGCTGGTGCTGCTGGCACCGAGCTGGGGCGGCATGATCAACGGCATGATGACCCTCTCGGGCGCCTGGCATAAGCTGCGCAGCGACCCGATCCTGCGCTTTTTGGTGGTCTCCCTGGCGTTCTATGGCATGTCGACCTTCGAAGGCCCGATGATGGCGATCAAGACCGTCAACGCCCTCTCCCACTACACCGACTGGACCATCGGCCACGTACACGCCGGCGCGCTGGGTTGGGTGGCGATGATCTCCATCGGCGCGCTGTACCACATGATCCCGAAAATCTTCGGTCGCGAGCAGATGTACAGCCTCGGCCTGATCAACGCGCACTTCTGGCTGGCCACCATCGGCACCGTGCTCTACATCGCCTCGATGTGGGTCAACGGCATCGCCCAGGGCCTGATGTGGCGTGCGGTCAACGAAGACGGCACCCTCACCTACTCCTTCGTCGAAACCCTGGTGGCCAGCCACCCAGGCTTCATCGTGCGTCTGGTGGGCGGTGCGATCTTCCTCAGCGGCATGTTCCTGATGGCTTACAACACATGGCGCACCGTGCGTTCGGCGCAACCTGCCGAAGTCACCGCTGCCGCGCAGATGGCCTGAGGAGTCGATGATGAAACACGAAACGATTGAAAAGAACGTCGGCCTGTTGATGCTGCTGATGGTGCTCGCCGTGAGCATCGGTGGCCTGACCCAGATCGTCCCGCTGTTCTTCCAGGACGTGACCAACAAGCCGGTCGAAGGCATGAAGCCCTACACCGCGCTGCAACTGGAAGGCCGCGACATCTACATCCGCGAAGGCTGCGTACAGTGCCATTCGCAGATGATCCGCCCGTTCCGCGCCGAGACCGAGCGCTACGGCCACTATTCGGTGGCTGGCGAAAGCGTGTGGGACCACCCGTTCCTGTGGGGCTCCAAACGTACCGGCCCGGACCTGGCCCGCGTCGGCGCACGCTACTCGGACGACTGGCACCGCGCGCACTTGTACAACCCGCGCAACGTGGTGCCGGAGTCGAAAATGCCGGCCTACCCCTGGCTGGTCACCGCCGCCGTCGACAGCAGCCACACCGAGACCAAGCTGAAAGTGATGCGCACCCTCGGCGTGCCGTACACCGACGACGACATCAATGGCGCGGTCGCCAGCCTCAAGGGCAAGACCGAGATGGACGCGCTGGTTTCCTACCTGCAAGTGCTCGGCACTGCCATCAAGAGCAAGAGGTGAGCCATGGGATTTGAATTCGATGCGGGCACCATCCGCGGCCTGGGCACGCTGGTGGTTGCCATCGCCTTTATCGGCCTGTCGCTGTGGGTATTCAACAACCGCCGCAATGCGGAATTCGAGCAGGCGCGCCTGCTGCCGTTTGCCGATGAACCTTCCCCACCCGACGCTCAAGCAGAGCCAGCCACAAGGAGCACTCGGCCATGACTACGTTTTGGAGTACATGGATCTGCGTATTGACCCTGGGCAGCCTCATCGGCCTGACCTGGCTGTTGGTCGGCACCCGCAAGGGCGAGACCAAGGGCAGCGTCGACCAGACCATGGGCCACGCCTTCGACGGTATCGAGGAATACGACAACCCGCTGCCCCAGTGGTGGTTCATGTTGTTCGCAGGCACCCTGGTGTTTGCCGTCGGCTACCTGATCCTCTACCCGGGCCTGGGCAACTGGAAAGGCGTGCTGCCGGGCTATGAAGACGGCTGGACCCAGACCAAGGAATGGGACAAGGAAATGGCCAAGGCCGACGCCAGGTTCGGGCCGATCTTCGCCAAGTTCGCGGCCATGCCGGTGGAAGAAGTCGCCAAGGACCCGCAAGCACTGAAGATGGGCGGTCGCCTGTTCGCCTCCAACTGTGCGGTGTGTCACGGCTCGGACGCCAAGGGCGCCTATGGCTTCCCCAACCTGGCGGACAACAACTGGCGCTGGGGTGGCTCGGCTGAGGCTATCAAGGCCACCATCCTGAACGGTCGCCACGCGGCGATGCCGGCCTGGGGTGAAGTGCTGGGCGAAGACGGGGTGAAGAACGTCGCCGCTTACGTGCGCCACGACCTGGCCAAGCTGCCGTTGCCTGCTGACAACAGCGCCGACCTGGCAGCCGGGCAAGCCGCGTTCAACACCACCTGCGTCGCCTGCCACGGCCCGCAAGGCCACGGTGTGGAAGCCATGGGCGCACCGAACCTGACCGAGCCAGCAGGCTTTATCTACGGCACCAGCCTGGCGCAGTTGCAACAGACTATCCGCCATGGTCGCCAGGGCCAGATGCCGGCACAGGACGTGCTGCAAGGCAACGACAAGGTGCACCTGCTGGCAGCTTACGTGTACAGCCTGTCCCACAACGCTGAAGGTGCAACGCCAGACAGCGCGACCGAGTAACCGCTGCCCCGGCCCGGGGCGGCAACCCGTTTCACTGTAGGAGCGAGCTTGCTCGCGAAGAACTTCAGAGCGCCGCGTTTATGCTGGATAAGCGTGGTGCCCTCAGGTTCTTCGCGAGCAAGCTCGCTCCTACAGGGATCGGGTGTTGTTTTCATTTGCGCGACCAAGTGTCGCACCTCTTCCAAGCCTACCTTTCCCCACCTCCTATTCGGGTCTACGCTTGTTCCCACAGTGGACCATTCCTGGCCTACGCGACGGTAGCCGTTGCGCCCCTGAAATTTCCTGTCCACTCGATCAGCTTTCTATTTTGGATTTTGTCCCTACGCCAAACATGGAAAGGGCGCAGAATCTGGCGTGGAACGCATTGATCCAGGTCAGCCATTGCGTTGCAATGGCCCCTCGCTTTCTACATACTTGCGGCCGATTTTACCTATAAAAAAACCTAAACCGTGGAACCTTAGAATGAGCACAGCAATCAGTCCGACTGCTTATAACTATAAGGTAGTCCGCCAGTTCGCCATCATGACGGTGGTCTGGGGGATCCTTGGCATGGGGCTCGGGGTGTTCATCGCCTCGCAACTGGTTTGGCCGCAATTGAATTTCGACCTACCCTGGACGACTTTCGGCCGCCTGCGCCCGCTGCACACCAACCTGGTGATCTTCGCCTTCGGCGGATGTGCACTGTTTGCCACCTCCTACTATGTCGTGCAGCGCACCTGCCAGACGCGACTGATCTCCGATGGCCTTGCCGCCTTCACCTTCTGGGGCTGGCAGGCGGTCATCGTCGGCGCCATCATCAGCCTGCCCCTGGGCTACACCACCACCAAGGAATACGCCGAGCTGGAATGGCCGATCGCCATTTTGCTTGCCATCGTGTGGGTGACCTACGGCCTGGTGTTCTTCGGCACCATCGTCAAGCGCAAGACCAAGCACATCTACGTGGGCAACTGGTTCTACGGCGCCTTTATCGTGGTCACGGCGATGCTGCACATCGTCAACCACGCCTCCCTGCCGGTGAACCTGTTCAAATCCTATTCGGCCTATTCCGGCGCAACGGACGCGATGATCCAGTGGTGGTACGGCCACAACGCCGTAGGCTTCTTCCTCACCACCGGTTTCCTGGGGATGATGTACTACTTCGTGCCCAAGCAGGCCGAGCGTCCGATCTACTCGTATCGCCTGTCCATCGTGCACTTCTGGGCGCTGATCACCCTGTACATCTGGGCCGGCCCTCACCACTTGCACTACACCGCCTTGCCGGATTGGGCACAGTCCCTGGGCATGGCGATGTCGATCATCCTGCTGGCGCCAAGCTGGGGCGGCATGATCAACGGCATGATGACCCTGTCGGGCGCCTGGCATAAGCTGCGCACCGACCCAATCCTACGGTTTTTGGTGGTGTCCTTGGCGTTCTACGGCATGTCGACCTTCGAAGGGCCGATGATGGCGATCAAGACCGTCAACTCGCTGTCCCACTACACCGACTGGACCATCGGCCACGTGCACGCCGGCGCGCTGGGTTGGGTGGCGATGATCTCCATCGGCGCGCTGTACCACATGATCCCCAAACTGTTCGGCCGCGCGCAGATGCACAGCGTCGGGCTGATCAACGCGCACTTCTGGCTGGCCACTATCGGCACTGTGCTCTACATCGCCTCGATGTGGGTCAACGGCATCACCCAGGGCCTGATGTGGCGTGCGATCAACGATGACGGCACCCTCACCTACTCCTTCGTCGAAGCGCTGCAAGCCAGCCACCCGGGCTTTATCGTACGTGCCCTGGGCGGTGCGTTCTTTGCCAGCGGCATGCTGTTGATGGCCTACAACGTGTGGCGCACCGTGCGTGCCAGCGACCCTGTTGAAGCCGAAGCCGCCACCAAGATCGCCGTTGTGGGAGCTCACTGATGAAGCATGAAGTAGTCGAGAAGAACATCGGCCTGCTGGCCTTCTTCATGGTCATCGCCGTGAGCATCGGCGGCCTGACCCAAATCGTCCCGCTGTTTTTCCAGGACGTGACTAACAAGCCGGTCGAAGGCATGAAGCCGCGCACCGCCCTTGAACTGGAAGGCCGCGACGTCTACATCGCCAACGGTTGCGTGGGCTGCCACTCGCAGATGATCCGCCCCTTCCGCGCCGAAACCGAACGCTACGGCCACTACTCGGTCGCCGGTGAAAGCGTGTGGGACCACCCGTTCCTGTGGGGTTCCAAGCGTACCGGCCCGGACCTGGCCCGTGTGGGTGGGCGTTACTCCGATGACTGGCAGCGTGCGCACCTGTACAACCCGCGCAACGTCGTGCCTGAGTCGAAAATGCCGGCGTACCCGTTCCTCGTGGAAAACAAGCTCGACGGCAAGGACACCGCCAAGAAGATGGAAGTCTTGCGCACCCTGGGCGTGCCCTACACCGACGAAGACATCGCCGGTGCGGCCGCCGCCGTGAAGGGCAAGACCGAAATGGACGCATTGGTGGCCTACCTGCAAGGCCTTGGCACCATCATCAAAAGCAAACGGTGACCTTCATGGATATCGGGATGATTCGTGGCCTGGGCACCGTTGTGGTGATGGTGGCCTTTATCGGCCTGGCGTTGTGGGTGTTCAGCCCACGGCGCAAGTCGGAGTTTGACGACGCGACCATGCTGCCCTTCGCAGATGACCCCGAAGCCATCAAGCACGTCGAGCAAGCTTCTAGGAGTAACAAAGAATGACTACGTTCTGGAGTCTGTACGTCACAGTCCTCAGTCTGGGTACCATCTTCGCCCTGACCTGGCTGCTGCTGTCGACCCGCAAGGGCCAGCGCACCGAGCAGACGGACGAGACCGTCGGCCACTCGTTCGACGGCATCGAGGAGTACGACAACCCGCTGCCCAAGTGGTGGTTCATGCTGTTTGTCGGCACCATCGTCTTCGCCCTTGGCTACCTGGTGCTCTACCCTGGCCTGGGTAACTGGAAAGGCCTGCTGCCGGGCTACAACTACCTCGACAACGACAAGCAAACCCCGTTCGCCAACGGCCAGACCGGCTGGACCGGCGTACACGAATGGGAAAAAGAAATGGCCAGGTCGGAAGCCAAGTTCGGGCCGATCTTCGCCAAGTTCGCGTCGATGCCGATTGAAGAAGTCGCCAAGGACCCGCAAGCCTTGAAGATGGGCGGCCGCTTGTTTGCCTCCAACTGCTCGGTGTGCCACGGCTCCGACGCCAAGGGCGCCTACGGCTTTCCCAACCTGACCGACGCCGACTGGCGCTGGGGTGGCGAACCCAACACCATCAAGGAAACCATCATGAAGGGCCGCCACGCGGTGATGCCAGGCTGGGCCGAAGTCATCGGCGAGCAGGGCGTGGCTGACGTAGCGGGCTTTGTGGTGACCAACCTCGACGGCCGCAAACTGCCGGAAGGCGCCAAGGCCGACGTGGCCAACGGTGAGAAACTCTTCGCCGCCAACTGCGTGGCCTGCCACGGCCCGGCGGGTAAAGGCACCCCAGCGATGGGCGCGCCCGACCTGACGCATCCGGGTGCGTTCATCTACGGTTCAAGCTTCGCGCAACTGCAGCAGACCATCCGCTATGGCCGCCAGGGCCAGATGCCGGCGCAGGAGCAGTTGCAAGGCAATGACAAGGTGCACCTGCTTGCGGCGTATGTGTATAGCTTGTCTCATGGGGATAAGAAGGCTGAGGAGCAGTAAGACCTCTGAAACAATGGAGCCCCGCGCAGCGAATGCTGGCGGGGCTTTTTTGTTCTGGCGCCGAACCTTGCAAAGCCAACTCTACCGTTCGTAACCTCAACCTTGCCGCGCGCACTCGCCAAGTAGTAACGTAACTACATTCAGTCCAGCAAAGGGGGCCTACCCCATGACCATCACGACCATTTCCAGCCGCGAATTCAATCAAGACACAAGTGGTGCCAAAAAAGCCGCCCGCAAAGGGCCGGTTTTTATCACTGATCGCGGCAAGCCTGCCCATGTACTGCTAAGCATTGAGGAGTACCAGAAGCTGACAGGTCTGAACGCCGACATTGTCGACCTGTTGGTGATGCCGGAAGCGGCCGATATCGACTTCGAAACCGAACGTGCCGTGATCATTCATCGACCCGTGGACTTTTCTTGATGTATCTACTCGACACAAATGTGATCTCTGAACTGCGTAAACCTCAGGCTGATGCAAATGTCGTGGCTTGGGCAAAAAGCGTAGTAGCGCCGCGCATGTTTATTTCGGCGATCACGCTGAAGGAACTGGAAACCGGAGTCCTGCGAATTGAACGGCGAGACCCGGTTCAGGGGAAGGTGTTGAGAACCTGGCTCAAGCGTCATGTAATGCCCGCCTTCGATGCCAGAATCCTGCCCGTCGATGCAGCAGTCGCGTTGCGTTGCGCGCACTTGCATGTACCCGACCGGGCCAACGAAAGCGATGCATTGATTGCCGCAACCGCGCTGGTTCACGGACTCACCGTAGTCACGCGCAACGTCAGCGACTTCAAATCGAGTGGCGTGCCACTGCTCAATCCATGGGACGAATGACCGGCTTACCGGCAAAAACCGTCCATACTTGCCAAGTCAATTGATCCAGATCACGTACACCATCAATTGATTTCCCCCAACGCGACCAAAGGTCGCACCCTTTGCGCACCATCGGGGGCGTATCATTAGGCCACTGCAACACCCTTAATTTGACCCCGGTTGGCACGTACTGGCCGAGGCAAATCTCCACCGCCGTGGGATGCAATGATGAGCGACCAGATACCGGTACATGACGTTACCCCGCCTGCCAAAACCGTCGACCTCTACGCTTCAAGAGAGAAGATCTACACCCGCGCCTTCACTGGCTTGTTCCGCAACTTGCGCATGGTCGGCGGTGCCGCTCTGTTCCTGTTGTACTTCGGCACCGTGTGGCTGAACTGGGGCGGTCATCAGGCGGTGTGGTGGAACCTGTCGGAGCGTAAGTTCTTTATTTTTGGTGCGACGTTCTGGCCCCAGGATTTCATCCTGCTGTCGGGCATTCTCATTGTCGCGGCATTTGGCCTGTTCTTTATCACCGTGTACGCCGGGCGCGTGTGGTGCGGCTATACCTGCCCGCAAAGCGTGTGGACGTGGATCTTCATGTGGTGTGAAAAGGTCACCGAAGGCGACCGCAACCAGCGCATCAAGCTCGACAAGGCGCCGATGAGCGCCAACAAGTTCCTGCGCAAGTTCAGCAAGCACAGCCTGTGGCTGCTGATCGGCTTTGCCACCGGCATTACCTTTGTCGGCTACTTCTCGCCGATCCGCGAACTGGTATTCGATTTCTTCACGGGCCAGGCCGATGGCTGGTCGTATTTCTGGGTGGGTTTCTTCACCCTCGCCACCTATGGCAACGCCGGCTGGCTGCGCGAGCAGGTGTGCATCTACATGTGCCCCTATGCGCGCTTCCAGAGCGTGATGTTCGACAAGGACACCTTGATCGTGTCCTACGACCCGCGCCGTGGCGAAGTACGTGGGCCACGTAAAAAGGGTACCGACTACAAGGCCCAGGGCCTGGGCGACTGCATCGATTGCACGATGTGTGTGCAGGTGTGCCCTACCGGTATCGATATCCGCGATGGGCTGCAAATCGAATGCATCGGCTGCGCCGCCTGTATCGATGCGTGCGACAACATCATGGACAAGATGGAGTACCCGCGCGGCCTGATCAGCTACACCACCGAACACAACCTGTCAGGGCAGAAAACCCATAAGCTGCGCCCGCGCCTGATCGGTTACGCCCTAGTGTTGCTGGCGATGATCAGCCTGTTGGTGGCCGCCTTCTTCATGCGCTCGCTGGTGGGTTTCGACGTCAGCAAGGACCGCGTGCTGTACCGCGAAAACGCCGAAGGGCGCATCGAAAACGTCTACAGCCTGAAGATCATGAACAAAGACCAGCGCGACCACACCTACGTGCTCGACGCCGCTGGCCTGCCAGACCTCAAGCTGCAAGGCCGACGCGAAATCAAAGTGGCCGCGGGCGATATCGTCAGCATGCCAGTGGAGTTGTCGAGTGCGCCGGAGCAGTTGCCGTCGAGCACCAACGAGGTGACCTTCATCCTCAAGGACGCCGATGACACCAGCGTCCATATTGAAGCCAAGAGCCGATTCATTGGCCCACAAGTTCGTTAACAGGGAACACACGCATGCCTGCAACTACTGCCGCCAGCCCTTGGTACAAGCACCTCTGGCCCTGGATCATCATCGCGATCCTGGCCTGCTCGGTGACCCTGACCTTGTCCATGGTAACCATCGCAGTGAACAACCCGGACAACTTGGTCAACGACAACTACTACGAGGCCGGCAAAGGCATCAACCGTTCCCTGGACCGCGAACGCCTGGCCCAGACCCTGCAACTGCGCGGCAAGCTGCACCTGGACGAACTGACCGGCGAGGTCGAGCTGCAACTGACTGGCTACAGCAATCCAAATACCCTGGAGCTGAACCTGATCTCCCCGACCCAGCCAGAGAAGGATCGCAAGATCAACCTCACCCGCAGCGACAGCGAGCCCGGCCGCTACATCGGCCAGGTCACCGACAAGGTCGAAGGTCGCCGTTTCGTGGAACTGCTTGGCGTGGAGGGCGGCAACACCTGGCGCCTGTTCGAAGAAGAAGAGGTCAGCCATGACAAGGACCTGCTGCTGGGTGACGAACCGTTGCAGGGCGCTGAAGACCTGAAGAAGTAGACGATGATCGTTCCCACGCTCTGCGTGGTAACGCCTTGCTGGACGCTCTGCGTCTGCTTTGTGACGCAGAGCGTCACGGGCAACATTCCCACGCAAAGCGTGGGAACGATCTACGGAACTGAGCAATGACCCAACCCACCCCCTGCTACCACTGCGCCCTACCCGTCCCCTCCGGCAGCCGGTTCACCGCCCAGATCCTCGGCGAACGCCGCGAACTCTGCTGCCCGGGCTGCCAGGCCGTGGCCGAGGCAATAGTGGCCGGCGGGCTGGAAAGCTATTACCAACACCGCAGCGAAGCCTCGGCCAACCCCGAGGCGCTGCCCGTGCAGTTGGTGGACGAACTGGCGCTGTACGACCGCGCCGATGTGCAAAAACCCTTTGTGCGCCATCAAGGCGACCTGGCCGAAACCACCCTGCTGATGGAAGGCATCAGTTGCGCCGCCTGCGGCTGGTTGATCGAGAAACACCTGCGCAGCCTGCCCGCCGTAGCCGAGGCGCGGCTGAACCTCTCTAACCATCGCCTGCACGTGCGCTGGGCCGATGGGCAATTGCCGTTGAGCCAACTGCTCAGCGAGCTGCGCCATATCGGTTACGCCGCCCACCCTTACCAGGCCGACCGCGCCGCCGAACAATTGGCCAGCGAGAATCGCCTGGCCCTGCGACAGCTGGGGGTCGCTGGTTTGCTGTGGTTCCAGGCCATGATGGCAACCATGGCCACTTGGCCAGAATTCAATATCGACCTGAGCCCGGAGCTGCACATCATCCTGCGCTGGGTGGCGATGTTTCTGACCACGCCCATCGTGTTCTACAGCTGCGCGCCCTTCTTCAAAGGTGCCCTGCGTGACCTGCGCACGCGCCACCTGACCATGGACGTCTCGGTGTCCCTGGCGATTGGCGGCGCTTACCTGGCCGGCATCTGGACCGCGATCACCGGCGTGGGCGAACTGTATTTCGATGCCGTAGGCATGTTTGCCCTGTTCCTGCTGGCCGGGCGCTACCTTGAGCGCCGCGCCCGGGAACGCACCGCCGCAGCCACCGCCCAACTGGTCAACCTGTTGCCCGCCTCCTGCCTGCGCCTCAAGGACGATGGCCAGAGCGAACGCATCCTGCTTAGCGAATTGGCGCTGGGTGATCGGGTGCTGGTGCATCCCGGTGCGGTGCTGCCGGCGGATGGGGTGATTCTCGACGGCCAATCCAGCATCGATGAATCCCTGCTGACCGGCGAGTACCTGCCGCAACCTCGGCGCACGGGCGACAACGTCACGGCCGGCACGCTGAATGTCGAGGGCGCGCTGACCGTCCAAGTGCGCGCATTGGGCCATGACACGCGCTTGTCTGCCATCGTGCGCCTACTGGAGCGCGCCCAGGCCGAGAAGCCGCGCCTGGCACAGATTGCCGACCGCGCTGCGCAGTGGTTCTTGTTGTGCTCGCTGATCGCCGCCGCGCTGATCGGCCTGCTGTGGTGGGAGCTGGACCCGTCGCGGGCGTTCTGGATTGTACTGGCAATGCTGGTGGCGACCTGCCCGTGCGCGCTATCCCTGGCCACGCCCACCGCGCTCACCGCCGCCACTGGCACCTTGCACAGCCTCGGCTTACTGCTGACCCGCGGCCATGTGCTTGAGGGCCTGAACCAGATTGATACGGTGATTTTCGACAAGACCGGCACCCTCACCGAAGGGCGCCTGGCGTTGCGCACCATTCGGCCCTTGAGTGCGCTGGACAGCGACCAATGCCTGGGCCTTGCCGCCGCCCTGGAGAACCGTTCCGAACACCCGATTGCCCGTGCCTTCGGCCGTGCGCCGCTGGCCGCCGATGAAGTGCTGAGCACCCCAGGCCTGGGCCTGGAAGGTCGTGTGGGCGAACGTGTGTTGCGCATCGGCCAGCCGGGTTTTGTCTGTGAACTCAGTGGCTGCGCGATTCCCGCCTCACCGGATGAAGCCGGGCAATGGCTGCTGCTGGGCGACCGCAGCGGGGCGCTGGCCTGGTTCGTACTGGATGACCGCCTGCGCAGCGATGCACCTGCCTTGCTCGCCGCCTGCAAGGCGCGGGGCTGGCGCACGCTGCTGCTCTCCGGCGACAGTTCGCCGATGGTGGCCAGTGTCGCCTCTGAGCTGGGTATCGACGAAGCCCACGGCAGCCTGCGCCCTGACGATAAGCTGCAGGTGCTGCAAACCCTGCACAAGGAAGGTCGCAAAGTGCTGATGCTGGGCGATGGGGTCAATGATGTGCCAGTGCTGGCCGCCGCCGATATCAGCGTGGCGATGGGCTCGGCCACGGACCTGGCGAAAACCAGCGCCGATGCGGTGCTGTTGTCCAACCGCCTGGATGCGCTGGTGCAGGCCTTCAGCCTGGCGCGGCGTACTCGCCGAGTGATCATCGAGAACCTGTTGTGGGCCGGGTTGTACAATGGGCTTATGCTGCCGTTTGCCGCCCTGGGTTGGATCACTCCGATCTGGGCGGCGATCGGCATGTCCCTCAGTTCGTTGACCGTGGTGCTCAACGCGTTGCGCCTGACTCGCCTGCCGAGCGCGCAAGCCCCGGGCACCGCCCCCGTAACCCGCCCGCTGCCGGCCTGAGCCGCGCGGGCATGGAGTACAGATGCCAGCTCTCTATGTGATGATTCCGGCGGCACTGCTGTTAGTGGGCGTGGCCATCTACATCTTCTTCTGGGCCGTAGACAGCGGCCAGTACGAAGACCTCGATGGCCCGGCCCACAGCGTGTTGTTCGACGACCAGGACCCGAACCACCTGGCCGCCATCGACGAAGCCAACAGCCCCGAGCAACCGCCCAAAGAGCCCCCCCATGCTTGAGCTGGCGCCCTTGCTGGTCTCGGCGCTGATCCTCGGCCTGCTCGGCGGCGGTCATTGCCTGGGCATGTGCGGCGGACTGATGGGCGCGCTGACCCTGGCGATCCCCAAGGAACAACGCAGCCGCCGCTTTCGCCTGCTGCTGGCGTACAACCTGGGGCGCATCCTCAGCTATGCCACCGCCGGTCTATTGATCGGCCTGGCCGGCTGGGCGGTGGCCAACAGCGCGGCGGCGATGTTTATGCGGGTGCTGGCCGGGTTGCTGCTGATCTGCATGGGCCTGTACCTGGCCGGCTGGTGGAGCGGCCTCACCCGTATCGAGAGCCTGGGGCGTGGCCTGTGGCGGCATCTGCAGCCGGTGGCCAACCGTTTGCTGCCGGTGTCCAGCCTGCCGCGAGCCTTGCTGCTGGGCGCGCTGTGGGGCTGGTTGCCGTGCGGGCTCGTCTACAGCACCCTGCTCTGGGCGGCGAGCCAGGGCAATGCGCTGGACAGTGCCTTGCTGATGCTGGCGTTCGGGCTGGGCACCTGGCCGGTTTTGCTGGCCACCGGGCTGGCCGCCGAACGGGTAACGGCGTTGTTGCGCAAACGCAGCGTGCGGGTGGCCGGTGGCGTGCTGGTGATGATTTTCGGCCTCTGGACCTTGCCCGGCCCCCATCAGCACTGGCTAATGGGGCATTAACAGGCCCTGTGGCATAGCGCCGCTCCCCGTTGATGCAAATCAAGATGCCTGCACCTCCCTGCCCCTAGACTCGGCCCACTAGCCAATCCGGGGGACCGCCCGCATGCTCGACGCCATTCGTTGGGACACAGATCTGATTCACCGCTACGACTTGGCGGGGCCGCGCTACACGTCCTACCCCACCGCCGTACAATTTGACAGCCAGGTCGGCACCTTCGACCTGCTCCACGCCCTGCGTGACAGCCGCAAGGCCGTGCGGCCACTGTCGCTGTATGTGCATGTGCCGTTCTGCGCCAACATTTGCTACTACTGCGCCTGCAACAAGGTGATCACCAAGGACCGTGGCCGTGCCCAGGCCTACCTGCAGCGCCTGGAGCAGGAAATCCAATTGGTGGCCTGCCACCTCGACCCGCAGCAGCCCGTGGAACAGTTGCACTTCGGCGGCGGTACGCCAACCTTTCTCAGCCACGATGAACTGCGCCAGGTAATGAAATGCCTGCGCCAGCATTTCAATTTGCTGGATGACGATTCGGGCGACTACGGCATCGAAATCGACCCGCGCGAAGCCGACTGGGCCACCATGGGCCTGCTGCGCGAACTGGGCTTCAACCGCGTGAGCATCGGCCTGCAAGACCTCGACCCCGAGGTGCAACGGGCGGTCAATCGCCTGCAAAGCCTGGAAGAAACCCGCGCCGTGATCGATGCAGCGCGCACCTTGCAATTTCGCTCGATCAATATCGACCTGATCTACGGCCTGCCCAAGCAGTCGCCGTTGAACTTTGCGCGCACCGTGGAAGAAGTCATCCGCTTGCAGCCAGACCGCCTGTCGGTGTTCAACTACGCGCACCTGCCGGAACGCTTCATGCCCCAGCGGCGGATCAACACTGACGAGCTGCCCTCGCCGGCAGAAAAACTGCTGATGCTGCAAACCACCATCGAACAACTGACCCAGGCCGGTTACCGCTACATCGGCATGGACCACTTTGCCCTGCCCGACGACGAATTGGCGGTGGCCCAGGAAGAAGGCAAGCTGCAGCGCAACTTCCAGGGTTACACCACCCACGGGCACTGCGACCTGATTGGGCTGGGGGTGTCGGCGATCAGCCAGATCGGCGACCTGTATTGCCAGAACAGCAGTGACCTGAACCAGTACCAGAACGCCTTGGCAGGCGCGCAGTTGGCGACCAGTCGCGGTCTGGTCTGCACCACGGATGATCGGTTGCGCCGGGATGTGATCCAGCAATTGATCTGCAATTTCAACTTGGCATTCGAGGGGATCGAACAGACGTACAACATCGATTTTCGCGGCTACTTTGCCGAGTTATGGCCGCAGCTGGAAACGATGGCCGCCGACGGCCTGATCGAGTTGGACGCCCAGGGCATTCGTGTGCTGCCGGCCGGGCGCTTGCTGGTGCGCTCCGTGTGCATGGTGTTCGATGTTTACCTGGAGCACCAGAACAGGCAGCGGTTTTCGCGGGTGATCTAAAAGCGTTTACTTCATGGCCAGGCTGGCGGCCTTGACTGCATCACCTGCACTCATGTCTTTCATCGCCTTGGTCAGGGACGCCTGGGCGCTGGTCAAGCTGGCTTGCAACGCGCTCAAGGCCGACTGCAGCCCGGAGAGCCGGGCACGGGCTTGTTCAGGACTGAGATTTCTGTCAGCCATTACCGCAGCCATCTCGGCCTGTTTCTCGGCGATCTGTTTTTTGATCTCACGGATCATCTTCAGCAGGTTCTTGACGTTGTCCGCCAAGCCACTGTCGTCGATATCACTGTTTGAGGTCTTCTCAGCCGCCGCCGCTTTCATCGCAGCGCCGGAAATGGTCACTGACACCGCAGGCTTGGCTTCATCCGTCGGCGCAACCGCAGCAGCATCGGTCGCGGCAGCCTTCTTGGTTTCGGGCAGTGCCTGGATCTGGGTGCGTGAAGCCAGTTGTGTACTGAGGGATAACATGGTCTGAGCCACCGTGTTGGTATTCGATGGCAGTGCTATCGGCCGTTTCGGGCAAATCTTTACTTCGCGACAGGTTTTTGTACAGGCTGGCCTCCGTGGCCCCCAGTGCGTTACCCTTACGTCTTATGTGTGTTTTCCCACAAGGATTTAAGAAATGTCCGAGCCAGTCAAACTGCGCGCTCACAGCCAGGCCCATTGCAAGGATTGCAGCCTGGCCCCCCTCTGCCTGCCACTTTCATTGAATCTGGAAGACATGGATGCGCTGGACGACATCGTCAAACGCGGCCGCCCGCTGAAAAAGGGCGAGTTTCTGTTTCGCCAGGGCGACAAGTTTGATTCCGTCTATGCAGTACGTTCGGGCGCACTGAAAACCTTCAGCCTCAGCGACGGCGGCGAAGAGCAAATCACCGGTTTCCACCTGCCCAGCGAGTTGGTCGGCCTGTCGGGGATGGACACCGAGATTCACCCGGTGTCGGCCCAGGCCCTGGAAACCACGTCGGTGTGCGAAATTCCTTTCGAGCGTCTGGATGAGTTGGCCCTGCAACTGCCGCAATTGCGCCGCCAGTTGATGCGCGTGATGAGCCGCGAGATTCGTGACGACCAGCAAATGATGCTGCTGCTGTCGAAGAAAACCGCCGATGAGCGCATCGCCACGTTCCTGGTCAACCTGTCGGCGCGCTTCCGTGCCCGTGGGTTCTCGGCCAACCAGTTCCGCCTGAGCATGTCGCGCAATGAGATCGGCAATTACCTGGGCCTGGCAGTGGAGACCGTGTCCCGCGTGTTTACCCGCTTCCAGCAGAACCAGTTGATTGCTGCAGAAGGTAAAGAGGTGCATATCCTCGACCCGATCCAGCTGTGTGCATTGGCTGGCGGTTCCCTGGAGGTCTGATCCAGACTGCGGCCGCGCCAATCGGCGAGGCCGCAGGTATACTTCGAGTCCGTTTTCCGCTCTGGACTCCTCGACGATGACCTTTGATTCGTTCGACATCAAATCCCTGATTCGCCCCGTCATCGACTTCCCCAAGCCTGGGGTGATCTTCCGTGACATCACGCCGTTGTTCCAATCGCCCCGCGCCCTGCGCCTGGTGGCCGACAGCTTTGCCCAACGCTACGTCGAAGCCGACTTCACCCATATCGGTGCGATGGATGCCCGTGGCTTCCTGATCGGCTCGATCATCGCCTACCAGCTCAACAAGCCGCTGATCCTGTTTCGCAAGCAAGGCAAGCTGCCGGCGGACGTGCTGGCCGAGGGTTACCAGACCGAGTACGGCGAAGCCTTCCTGGAAGTGCACGCCGACAGCCTGTGCGAAGGCGACTCCGTACTGATGTTCGATGACCTGATCGCCACCGGCGGCACCCTGATTGCGGCGGCGAACCTGGTACGGCGCATGGGGGCAAAGATCTTTGAAGCGGCGGCGATTATCGATTTGCCGGAGCTGGGTGGCTCGCAGCGGTTGGCAGACATGGGGATTCCGACGTTTTGCCTGACGCAGTTTGGGCTGACTGAAAGATAAAGGTCGTCAATACTGCCGCCATCGCGGGCAAGCCCGGCTCCCACCTAGGACTGCATTCCCCTGTGGGAGCCGGGCTTGCCCGCGATGAGGCCCGAAAGAACACCCTGAACGTCAAAGCCCCATCTGCTTACTGATGATTTCATTCATCACTTCACGCGTCCCGCCACCAATCGACAGAATCCGGTTATCACGATACAGCCGCTCCACCAGGCTGCCACGCATATACCCCTGCCCACCCAGGATCTGCACCGCGTCATACGTCACCCGATCAGCGGTATCGGTGGCGAGGTTCTTGGCCATGGAAATCTCTTTAATCACGCTCTTGCCGGCGGCCATCTTCGCGGCCTGGCGGTAGGTGAACTCGCGAGAAACTTCCACGGCGGTAGCCATTTCCGCCAGGCGATGCTTGAGCACCTGGAATTTGCCGATAGGTTTGCCGAATGCTTCACGCTGGGCGGCCCACTGAAGGCTTTCCTCCAGGGCCAGCTGTGCAGTCATATTGGCCATCAGCGCCAAAGCCAGGCGCTCGCTCTGGAAGTTACCCATGATGCAGGCAAAGCCCATGTTCTCGACGCCGATAAGGTTGCCCACGGGCACGCGGCAATCGTCGAAGAACAACTCGGCGGTGTCCGACGCCCACCAGCCCATCTTCTTCAGTGGCTGGCCGACGGTGAAACCCGGGGTGTCTTTTTCGATCAGCAGCAGGCTGATACCGCCAAAACCCGGCCCGCCTGTGCGCACGGCCACGGTGTAGAAGTCAGCGCGAATACCGCTGGTGATAAAGGTCTTGGCGCCGCTCACGCGGTAATGCTCGCCCTCACGTACGGCACGGGTTTGCAGGTTGGCTACATCTGAGCCGCCGCTGGGCTCGGTGACCGCCAGGGCGATGATCTTCTCGCCAGCCAGCACCAGGGGCGCTATGCGCTCACGCACGTCGGGCCGGGCCCATTTGACGATGGGCGGCAGGCCGATATCCAGGGAGCCGAGCCCCGCCACAACCCCACCGGAGCCGCAGCGCATCAGTTCTTCGCTGGCAGCAACCTTGGCGAACAGATCGCCTTCATGGCTGCCACCCAGCGCCTCGGGGTATCCAATGCCTAGAATGCCCGCCGCACCCGCCTTGAGGTAGAGCTCGCGAGGAAAGCTTTCTGCCTCCTCCCATTGCTCGATGCTGGGCAACATCTCACGCTCGACGAAGCGGCGCACGCTGTCGCGGACCAATTGGTGGCTGGGATCGAAGTATTCCTGATAGGCAGACATCGGCAAGCTCCATGGCGGGATGGAGCGAACTTACCAAGCGCTTGCTTGGTTATCAAGCCATGCGTCTGCGCTAACCCTGTAGGAGCGAGCTTGCTCGCGAAAAACGTCAACGATAACGCGTGCTTCCTGAGTGAACGCGGCGTCTATTGGTTTTTCGCGAGCAAGCGCGCTCCTACAGGGTTAGGAAGTTCCAGATTGCAGTGGGTTTTAGAGGGCGATGGGTTTGCGGCCTGCGAACGAGTGCGCCAAGGTGCCGCCGTCCACCAATTCCAGCTCACCCCCCAACGGCACGCCATGGGCAATCCGCGAAGTGATCAAGCCTTTGTTGGTCAACAGTTGGGCGATGTAGTGCGCCGTGGCTTCACCTTCCACCGTCGGGTTGGTCGCCAGGATCACTTCAGTAAAGGTGCCCTGCTCCTGGATCCGCCCCACCAGCTGTGGAATACCGATGGCTTCCGGCCCCAAGCCATCGAGCGGCGACAGGTGGCCCTTGAGCACAAAGTAACGCCCGCGATAACCGGTCTGCTCAACGGCGTATACATCCATCGGCCCTTCCACCACGCACAGCAACGTGTCGTCGCGACGCGGGTCGGCGCATTGCGGGCAGAGCTCTTCTTCGGTGAGGGTACGGCACTGGCGGCAGTGGCCCACGCCTTCCATGGCCTGGCTCAGGGCCTGGGCCAGGCGAGTGCCGCCGCTGCGATCACGCTCCAGCAGTTGCAGCGCCATGCGCTGGGCAGTTTTCTGGCCGACACCGGGCAAAGTGCGCAAGGCGTCGATCAGTTGGCGAATCAGGGGGCTGAAGCTCATGAGCGAAGGGTCCGACAAAACAACGAGACGCGGTTTATACCCGCGCCCCGGATTAGCGTCAAATACTCAATCCTGCGCGACGCGCACCACCAACTTGCCGAAGTTGCGCCCTTCGAGCAGGCCGATAAAGGCTTCGGGCGCCTGCTCCAGGCCATCGACCACGTCCTCGCGGAACTTGATCTTGCCCTCGCGCACCCAAGGCGCCATGGCGCTGAGGAACTCCGGCTGGCGGTCGCCATAGTCATCGAACACGATAAAGCCCTGGATGCGCACCCGCTTGGTCAGCAAAGTGCGTTGCAGCGCCGGCAAACGGTCGGGGCCGCTGGGCGCTTCATGGGCGTTATAGCCGGCGATCAACCCGCACAGCGGCACGCGCGCCTTGGGGTTGAGCAAAGGCAGCACGGCATCGAAGACTTTACCGCCGACGTTTTCAAAGTAGATGTCCACGCCTTTGAAGCAGGCCAGGGCCAGCTCATGGGCGAAATCTTCGCTCTTGTGGTCGATACAGGCATCAAAGCCCAACTCATCCACCACATAGCGGCACTTGTCGGCGCCACCGGCAATGCCCACCACGCGCAAGCCCTTGAGCTTGGCCACCTGGCCCACCACTGACCCCACCGCGCCAGACGCAGCCGCCACCACCAGGGTTTCCCCGGCCTTGGGCTGGCCGATATCCATCAGGCCCATATAGGCGGTCATGCCCGGCATACCCAGTACGCCCAAGGCCATCGACGGGCTCGGCAGGCCCTTGGGCAGCGGGATCAGGTTATGGCCTTCGCAAATGCAGTGGCTTTGCCAGCCAGTGGCGCCGACCACCAGGTCGCCCACTTCGAACTTCGGGTTGCGCGATTGCTCGACACGGCTGACAGCCCCACCGGTCATCACTTCACCGATTTCCACGGGTGCTGCGTAGGACGGCGCGTCACTCATGCGTCCACGCATGTAGGGGTCCAAAGACAGGTAGAGGGTCTTGAGCAGCACCTGGCCGTCTGCCAGGTCCGGCAGGCTTACACGTTCCAGGCGAAAGTTTTCCGGCGTGGGTGCGCCCTGAGGGCGTGAGACCAGAACGATGCGTTGGTTGAGCGTCATTTCTTGAGGCATCAGCGGGGCTCCTTTATCGGTGAATGGTTTCAACGGTATAGGGTGCAGACCATCGGTGAAGGCTTGGGGTTCGATGTTTCGACCGCGCAAAAAAAATGCCAGGCGCGATGCCTGGCATTTGAGTCTAGCTAAAAGCGTGTGTCAGAACGGCAGTTTCATGCCCGGTGGCAGTTGCATGCCCGCGGTCACGCCGGACATTTTGTCCTGGCTGTTGGCTTCGATCTTGCGCACAGCGTCGTTGACGGCTGCGGCGAACAGCGCTTCGAGCATTTCCAGGTCATCTTCACCCACGCCCGGCAATACGCTTGGGTCGATGCTGACACGCTTGATGTCGTGACGACCGGTCATCACCACGCTGACCATATCGCCACCGGCTTTACCGGTGACTTCGGCGTTGGCCAGTTCTTCCTGCATCTTGGCCATTTTTTCCTGCATCTGCTGCGCCTGCTTCATCAGGCCGGCCATGCCACCTTTCATCATGGGAATCACCTCAAAAGTACGTGGATCAATGAGTAGCCCGGAGTCATGACGCTTGGGACACCGGGGCTTCGACAGGTTCAATAGTATCGTGGCGGACGACCGCACCGAACTGTTGCATCATTTGTTGGATAAGCGGATCTGCGTGGATCGAATCCTCAGCCTCGCGCTGGCGGTTAAGGCGCCGACGGGTCGCGGCCTGGGCCGGGGTTTCCTGCTCGGGCTTGATCAGTTCGATGGCGATGGTCAGCGTGCGCCCATGGTACTGGTTGAGCGCATCGTTGAGCCGGCGCTGCTGGGTGGCGTTGAACAAGGCGCTATGGGCCGGGTCCAGGTGCAGCAGCCAGTGGTCGCCTTCGATGGAAATCAGGGTGCAGTTGGCAGCGATACTGCCGGTCATGCCGGAGATCGGCAATTTCGGAAACAATTCCAGCCATTGCAGGGCCAGGCCGGTAGCCGGGGCCGCGGCAGGTTCTGCCTCGGGCTCGGGCGCAGGTTCGGCGGTGTGCTCGCTGGCCAAGTCGTCCAGGTAGCTGTAAGCCGAATCCATGTCTGGCTCGATGTAGTCTTCGTCCAGCGGCGGTTCGTCGTCCAGGTCAATGCCTGGGGTAGCCGCATCAACCTGGGCGACCGTCGGCTCAGGAACCGGGGCCGATACCCACTCAGGGGCATCCGGCACCACGCTGTCCGGAGTCGGCGCAGGCATCGGCGTCAGCTCGGGCTGCTCGCCGGTGGTTTCCAGCACGGGTTCTACAGCGGGCTGTTGCTCGGGCTCTACTTGTGCTTCGACCGGGTCATTCCAGGGCAGGTCGACCACGGGCGCGGGCTCAATGACCGGCTCGGGCTCGACCACCGGTGCGACGGCAACCGGCGCAGGTTCGGGCTCAGGTGCCGGCGCAACCGGCTCAGGCGCAGCAACTACTGGCGCAACAACGGCCGCGCCAGCCACTGGTTTGGCGGAATCAACTGTGGCCTGGCTGATCCCCACTGGCTTTAGCGGCTGTCTCGGCGCGTCTGCCGAATCTGCTGGCCGGAACGCCAGCATGCGCAGCAGCACCATTTCAAAGCCACCCCGCGGGTCGGGTGCCAGGGGCAGGTCGCGGCGGCCGATCAGGCCCATCTGGTAGTAGAACTGCACGTCCTCGGCCGGTAAAGCCTGGGCCAGGGCCAATACGCGATCGCGGTCGCCGTGGCCGTTGTCCACGCCTTCCGGCAGGGCCTGGGCGATGGCGACGCGGTGCAGTACGTTGAGAATTTCGGAGAGCACACCGTTCCAGTCCGGGCCTTGCTCCGACAGGTGGCGCACGGCCTCGAGCAACGCCTTGGCGTCACCCTCGATCAGCGCGTGCAGAACGTCGAACACCTGGCCGTGGTCCAGGGTACCGAGCATGGCGCGCACGTCGGCGGCCATGACCTTGCCTTCACCGAAGGCGATGGCCTGGTCGGTGAGGCTCATGGCATCGCGCATCGAACCATCGGCGGCGCGGCCCAGCAACCACAGTGCGTCGTCTTCGAACGGTACGTTCTCGACGCCCAGCACATGGGTCAAATGCTCGACCACACGCTCGGGGGTCATGTTTTTCAGGGAGAACTGCAAGCACCGCGACAAAATCGTTGCCGGAAGTTTCTGCGGGTCGGTGGTAGCCAGGATGAACTTGACGTAGGGCGGTGGCTCTTCCAGGGTTTTCAACAAGGCGTTGAAGGAGTGGCTGGACAGCATGTGCACTTCGTCGATCAGGTAGACCTTGAAGCGGCCACGGCTCGGCGCGTACTGCACGTTGTCCAGCAGTTCGCGGGTATCTTCGACCTTGGTGCGGCTTGCGGCGTCGATCTCGATCAGGTCGACGAAACGCCCTTCGTCGATCTCACGGCACACCGAACAGGTGCCACAAGGCGTCGAGGTGATACCGGTTTCACAATTCAGGCACTTGGCGATGATGCGCGCAATCGTGGTCTTGCCCACCCCGCGTGTACCGGTGAACAGGTAGGCGTGGTGCAGCCGTTGGCTGTCCAAGGCATTGATCAGAGCCTTGAGCACATGGGTCTGGCCGACCATTTCGCGGAACGAGCGCGGGCGCCATTTACGTGCAAGAACCTGATAACTCATCGAAAACCGTCGCAACTGGGAAGCGGAAGCCGGTAATGCTAGCGGAGCAAGGGGGAAATTGCATCCGGCACGCTCGTCTAATCTGACGAAGCCTGTTCAATTGGCCTCCCAGAGGGCACCTGCGGGCGTTTTGCTGGCACCTTGGAGCGCCAACGCCCTTCCAGACTGATAGCGGCGACGCTGGCCAGCACGATCACCGCGCCCAGCATCACCTGCAGGGCAACGTGTTCGCCGAGCAGCGTGGCGGCCATCAGCATCGCGACCGGTGGAATCAGGTACATCGCCACCGACGCGCGACTGACCTCGACGTGCTTCAACACGTAACCCCAGGCCAGATAGGCCAAGGCGCTGGGGAAAATGCCCAGCACCAGCACGGCGAGATTCTCCGCCATCGGCGCCTGCACGATGGCGCCGGGCAGGCCCGGCAGGTGCACGCACAGCATCAGGGTGCCGGACCACACCATGTAGCACGCCATCGTCAACGGGCTGTAGCGCTGGGCATGATGCCGCTGGATGGCGAAGTACACACTCCATGAGCAGGCCGCCAGCAAGATCAGCAAACCTCGCGGGTTGAGATCGCCCATGCCCTGGTCGCCCCAGATCACCACCAGTACGCCGGCCAACCCCAGCAGCACGCAGCCCCAACGCCAGGCGCTGACCCGCTCCTTCAAGCAGAAAAACGCGATTAGTACACTGAACAGCGGCGCCGACTGTGCCAGCACACTCGACGCCGCCGCCGTCACCCATTGCTGCCCATAATTGAGACTGGTGTGGTGCAGGAACACCCCGAAAAAACCCAACACCAACAGCCACGGCACGTCGCGCAACGGTGGCCGTCCAATGCCCACCACCCAGGCTACGCCGCCCATGAATACCGATGCGATCAGAAACCGCAGCAGCGCCAATTGGCCGGGGCTATAACTGTGCAGCCCCATGTGCACGCCGATCGGCGAATACGCCCAACAGAGGATAACGCTGGCAATGACTAGCGTAAGCTTTAGAGGTGACGGAGTATTCATCGACAGCATCCACGCAAAAGGAATGCTGCCAGTCTTGGCCCAGGCCAGGCATAGGACAATTAAGCGTTTCTGACTTCTGAAATCATTGGAACTGAGCAATGGAACTGGCCCAACTGAAAATGGTGCGAGCCGTGGCGCAAACCGGCAGCGTGGCCCAGGCTGCGCTGCAATTGCACTGCGTGCCGTCCAACATCACCACACGCATCAAGCAGTTGGAAAGCGAGTTGGGCACGCCGTTGTTTATCCGTGCTGGCCGAGGGCTGGCGATCAGCGCCGCGGGAGAGATCTTCCTGGATTACTGCGAACGTATCCTGGCCTTGGTGGATGAATCCAAACGTGCGGTGGATGCCAACGCCATTCCCCGTGGCACCTTGCGCATCGGTGCGGTGGAATCCAGTGCCAGCGGGCGCTTGCCGCCGCTGCTGGCGGAATACCACCGGCGTTATCCCGATGTCAGCCTGGAACTGGTCACCGGTGCCTGGGCGCAACTGCTGGACGACCTGCAACACCACCGCCTGGATGTGGCGCTGGTGGCCGCTGGCGGCAAACGCACGAAGCTGGAACAGAGCGTGGTCTACAGCGAACGCCTGGTGCTGATCGCCAGCGCGTGCAGCGCGCCTATCAACAGCGCCGAGGACTTGGCCGGCCGTACATTGCTGGTATGGCCGCCGGGCTGCCCTTATCGCGCCGCCCTGGAAAACTGGCTCAAGCCCCATGACGTCAAGCCAGCGATTGCCAGCTATGCCAGTTGGGGCACGATTATCGGGTGCGTCAGCGCGGGGATTGGCGTGGCGTTGGCACCCGAGGGGATCCTGGCGCGCTATGAGCAGGCCAATCAGCTGGCGTCGTATCGCTTTGACGCGCTGGCGCCCGTGGACAATCTGTTGTTCTGGCACACGGACACCCAGCGGCACCTGGCGCGAGATGCGTTTGCCGGGCTACTGCGCGAGACCTTTGGCTGACTCGCCCTAATAACCCTGATGTAGGAGCGAGCTTGCTCGCGAAAAACTCACAGGCGCCGCGTCTATTCAGAAAGCACGCGTTATCGTTGAGGTTTTTCGCGAGCAAGCTCGCTCCTACAATTCAGGGCTTGGGCGCGGCCAACCGTGCGTACTGGCCCTGGCTGATCCAGCCCGTGAACGAACGGTCGTCAGCGTTGATAAATTCCACCTGCGCCCAGCCGTCCTTGAATGCCAGTACGCCCACCACGTCATGCTTGACGATGTAGGGCCGCTTTGCCGCTTTGGCGCCCGGCGTTTTCAGCAGGTAAGCCTTGTCGGCAGACACCGTCACCAAGCCGATCCATTGTTTGCTGGCGGTCTGGCTCAGCTCCAGGCCGGTGGCGATCTCCGGCATCAGCACGTTGATGCAGCCAGGGTGCTGGCGGCCCTGCTCCACCGTCAGGGTCACCCCGTCGGGCGCCGCTGCCACACTGCCTGGGTAGGCAGCGTCCCGCCAGGTGGTGAGCGCCTCTGGCTTGCCTTGGAGGTAGAACGTGCAGCCACGGGCCACACCCTCGCCCATCGACTCCTGGTAGAAACCTTCGACCTGATGCCCAGGCGTCACCGCCAGCATCAGCCCTTCATATTTACCTGAATGCAACGCCGCCGAGCCGGCCAACGCGGGCGCCACGGCGCACCACGACAACACTCCCATCGCCAGATAACGAATCATCTTATTTCTTCCCTTCAAAGGCTTCGTAGGCTTGTTTCATCAGGACGTCATAGTTGCCGTAATCATCGCCGTTATAGTTACGGGCCATGGCGGTAAAGTCCTTGTTTTTCATCGCGCTCAACAACGCCGAGTTGTGGCTGCAAAGGCTGAGATAGGCCTTGAGTTGGTTACCGGCATTGATCTTCAATGACGCCACGAACTCAAACACCGTCTTGAACCCGCACGCGGCGAAATTGAACCCCATGATCTGAAACATGCCCCAGGAGGCCGACATCAGGGCGGCTTCCTGGTCCAGCGCAAAGGCGGTGGCCATGGTCTCCCAAGCCTTGACCTGATCCTTGTTGTTCGTCTGCCATTGCGGGCCGGCTTTTTTCTTGTAGACATACGACAGCAGCGGCTGCGACTGGTCGTAGATGTGCTTGGTGTACTTGCGAAAGTGGTGCCCTTCAAAGGCGATGATCGGCAACTTGGCGGGCCCAAACCCCACCTTCCCGCCCGACTCCACCGTGGCGAACGCCTTAACCACATTCATCGAAATACCATTGCCCAATTGCTTGGCGGCATTCTGAAAATCCGTATCGCTCAAGGTTGTCCCGCCGTCGCAGGTGGACTGCATCATCAATTGCCGGTTACGCCGCTCGGCCTCGATCACCGCGCGCACGCGGTCCAGGTACACATTGACCGTGGCCTGCACCGCATCGACGTTGTTATTGCCCAAGATATTGAGAAATGTCGGGATGCGCGTAGTGGGAAAAGCCCGCACCGGCACCTTCAGTGCCTCTTCGATCAGACTGTTGAACGTGCGCCCGGTGGGGTCGATCACGCCATCGGGATGGGCGTACTTGAGATGGCGAAACTGGTACTGGCTGATGCACTGCACCAACTGGCCGTCGCACTTGCCGTTTTCGAGCAAGGCAAAGCCCATCTTGGGAATGATCAAATTGAATAAATACTGGATGCACTGAACATCGGCGGGCAAGTTGCGGGCTTTGCCGGGCGTCCCTACCGGAGCACTGATAAGACGAGGCAACCCTTGCAGGCTTTTCATGACAGACATCCTTGTGAGTGAAAGAAGCGATAGCACTTCAATATCAAATCCACGCCCTTGTCATACTCTGAAACAAGTGGCCGGCGCAAGCTAACAAGGCGGTCTGCGGGTTGTCCAGAGGGCTTTATGAAAGTTGTGAAACAGCCGGATTAAATCCGTCAGTAACCGTGGGACTCACGGGTCTTTTGATACTTGTGGTAGTCGAGCCACTCGACCACATCATAGGGCAGGTACAACTGCACCCTCGCCCGTGAAATGGCGATATACACCGCGCAGAGTCGTTGATCGAAGGCGTAGGCGTCCTGGAACTTCACGTTGGTCAACAGTTCCGGGGTGAGCAGTACTCGGTCGAATTCCATGCCGCCCGCGTCCTGCGCCAGCATCAGCAGAACGCGCTCGTCCGGATGGCCGCTCAGCCTGTTCAACCGCGTGACATCCGCCACGTTGAAGCCTTTTTCCAGCTCGGCCTCGACCCACACAAACGCCTCATCGAACTGGCAGGCTTCGCGCACCTGCTGCCAATCGGCCATGTCGCTGAAAAACGGATGGGGGCCGAGGTCATTGAATTCATTGCTATAGAAATCGGGTTTGAACAACGCGATGACCGTGTCCATGAAGTGCTTGAGCGACTGCTGGGCCTCTTTGCTCGCCAGGCCGAACGCACAACGGGCGTGGCTCAGTTGGATCGCCCACTGCATGGTGTCCCAATGGGAGGCGGTCAACACCACGCAACCTTGCGGGGGCACAAAACCCTGGGGGTAAAACTCAATACCCACGTCGGCATCGCGGGCGCCTTCGAAAAGCGATTTGGTTTTTTCCGAGTGCAAGCTGATCAATGGGTTGACCAGGCGCTCGACATTGCGTCCGGAACGCACGGAGTAGCACACGTCGGTATGGCGAACCTCACGGGCGCGCTTGACCACGCCGCCGCTGGCCTGCTGATATTCATCCCCCAAGGTGATCAGCACCTGGCGGCCGCGCTCGATGATTTGCAGCAGCGGCGCCGGGATATCCTGGCTCTCATCGATCAGCACATGGGTATAGCGCTCGGGCACCACGCAGCCTGCCAGGCTGGCGCGTTTGATCATCAACAAGGCTTCAAACCCGGTGTGGCGGCCCCAGGCCGGGTTCGCCTCTAGGTAGCCCCATAACCGGCTGGCATATTCGAGCAGCACCCTGGCATCGACGCCGGCGAGCGGTTGCTTGAAATGCGGCAAATGCTGGGCTGAGAGGCTGTACTCCCAAGAGCGGCAGTAGGCCTCAAGCACCTTGAGGCACACCTCCACCACCGCCTGCCCTTCCAGGCGGCGAAAACCAAAGATATTCAATTCTTGAGCGAGCGCCTGCTTGGTCGGCACCCTCGCCGGTGTATTCAACGGCTGTGGCCTCGGCCCATGCAACAGGGCATGGGCAAAGCCCTGGAAGGTATGCCCAGCCTTACGCTCCCGTACACCCACCATGCGGGCACGCAGGGTTTCGAGTTTTGCCGGGGTACGCGCCAGCAATAAGGTCTTTTCCGGGCGCAGGTGCTCCAGCAAGGCCACCAGCAGGTGACTCTTGCCAATGCCGGCGTAGCCTTGCACATGCAAGTCTTCGTTCAGGTTGGCGCGGAAGGTTCTGAGCAGCTTGTCCTGCTCGGCGCTCAACCAGCGCTCGCGGTGCCTGGGCGTGATCACCTGCTGGCTGAACGGGTCATTGGCCTTGAGGTGGCGGACTTTATACTCGACGTCCCATTTGCCACTGGGCAACAGATAGTCCCGCGCTTGTACTTCCTCCTCCAGCAGAAAGCGCAGCTTCAGGCTTTTGACCACATTGAGGCCGAAGTACAACTTCCTCTGATCGAACAGCCGCTGCGCTTCAGAGAGCAGGGACACACTGGCCGAATGGCTGGCATCGACTGCCCAGTCAATCAGCTTGGCCAACACTTTTTCCGCACCGCTGGCGCTCAGGTCGCTTTCCGGCACCTGCGCCAGGTTCTGGATCACCAGCACCGCCGCCAATTGCGGCTCACTCAGGGCTACAAGCGCATCGAAACCCTCGTTGCCCAACAAACCCGCACAGGTGTGCTCGGTGATCGGCAAGAAAACAGGGCTGGATAAGTCGAAATGTTCCGAGTGCATAGAGCCTCGTAGCCAGGGGGAAGAGACGCTTGGGAGTATGCCACCAGATGCGAAATGACCGTCATGCACTGTGCAATAAGCATCACAGATGACTGGCTGAAAATAACTTGGGTTTTAGAAGGGACTGCAGAAGGGAGCGTTATGGAGGCAACCCCACCAGCCACACCCCGGCACACAATGTTCCCGCTGTGGCTGCTGCCTTCCGGCTCTGACCAGGTTCACGGGTAATCGTTGCGGGGGGACCGATGGGGTCACCATAACGACGCTGCCTCTCGGCAAGCCGCGCCATTGTACCCATCTCATCGGAAGTTACAACCGTTGGTTCCGGATTAAAAAATGAGAAGGCTCAAGCACTTGCCATAACCCCATCGGCCCTGCCGCCTTCTTCCTGGATGACCAGGTGAATAAAGTGCAGCTTGGCAATCACCGCGGACGGCAGCACGAAGGGGTAGAAATCCGGCTGGCCCATGGCACGGGACAGTTCGTTGAGCATGCCGGCCAGTTCGATCCAGGCATTGACGAAGCAGAGAAATGCCGGGCCGCCAGGGTGTTGGGGGTCGTAGAGCGTGGTCAGGGGGAATGGCTGATAATCCAGGTCCATCTCGCGGGCGCTCATGCCAAAGCCCAGGGCCGTGTCCACAGCATCCATCATGTGCAGGTAGTGGGCCCAGGTTTCGGCCCAGTCTTCCCAGGGGTGCATGGTGGCGTAGGCGCTCACGCAGGTGAGTTGCCAGTCCGGGCGCGGGCCGTTCTGGTAGTGCTGGTCGAGGGCCTCGGCATAACTGGCGCGTTCGTCGCCGAACAGGTTGCGAAAAGGTGTGAGCCAGTGGCTGTTGGCGATCAGGCGGTCCCAGTAGTAATGGCCGACTTCATGGCGAAAATGGCCGAGCAAGGTGCGGTAGGGCTCGCGCATCTGTACGCGGACTTTTTCGCGGTGGGCGTCGTCGGCTTCCTTGATGTCCAGGGTGATCAGCCCATTGGCGTGACCGGTGGTGGGCGCATTGCCTTCCAGGTCGATGCCGATGAAGTCGAAGGCCAGGCCAGTCTCTTCGTCAACGCTCTTGGGCACCACTTGCAGGCCCAGGCTGATCAATTGCGCCACCAGTCGGCGCTTGGCGGTTTCGACTTTGCGCCAGCGTTCGGGGTTTTCCGCAATCGATAGGTCAGGGATGGTGCGGTTCAGGCTACAGGCCACGCACAACGGCGCGGTGCTGTGGGCAGGTATCAGCCAGTTGCACGCGGCCGGTGAGTCGAGGTTGGCGCAGCGCCGGAAAGCGCCGGCATCAAGATTGTCGTCGGCCAGCCACGTACCGACCACCGGCCCAGGTTGCAGGGACGACAGGCGGCTTTGCTGCGGCTGGTAACCCAACGCCGCCTGGCAGGCCAGGCATTGGCTGTTGCGAAAGAACAGCGACTGGCCACACCGGCATTGCCACACCTTGCTGTTGCGCGAGGTTTCGGCCATGAACGGAGCGGCGATGCGCGTGCTGAGTTGCTCGAAGTAGCGGAACATGGCGATCTCTCCCTGGGGTGACAGAGACTAGATCATTTCTCGCTCGGGATCGTTCAACTGCTCCCTGTAGGAGCGAGCTTGCTCGCGAAGATCGTCAACGATAACGCGGGGCGCCTGGTTCACAGCGGCGCCCTCCGGATCTTCGCGAGCAAGCTCGCTCCTACAGGTTGAGAGCTCGTTCCCACGCTCCGCGTGGGAATGCCGCCTTGGACGCTCTGCGTCTGCGCGAAGGCCGTGACGCGGAGCGTCATAGGATGCGTTCCCACGCGGAGCGTGGGGACGATCAATCAGACGGTGATGTTGTGCTTGGCCAGGAAGGCGACGAAGGCCTCCTCGTCCAGTACTTTCAGGCCCAGCTCATTGGCCTTGGCCAATTTCGAACCGGCGCCCGGCCCGGCCACCACGCAGTGGGTTTTCGCCGAAACGGAACCGGCCACCTTGGCCCCCAGGCTTTCGAGCTTGTCCTTGGCCACATCGCGACTCATCAACTCCAGGGAGCCGGTGAGTACCCAGGTGTGCCCGGCTTCAGGCAAGCCTTCGACGAGCTTTTTCTCGCTCTGCCAGTGCATGCCGAAGTCCTTGAGCTGTTGCTCGATGGCCAGGGCATGGTTGGCGTTGTCGGCATTGTCGAAAAACTCCCGTACAGCCTTGGCTTGCTTCTCGGGCAGCGCCTGGCGCATATCGAGCCAGTCAGCCTTGATGACGCCTTCCAGGGAACCGAACTTGTCCGCGAGCTTCTGCGCCGCGCCCGGCCCCACCGAAGGTACGTGCAGCTTGTCGAGCAAACCGCCCAAGGTGGTGCTGGCGGCGAATTCGGCGCTGAGCTCGCCCTGCTCCTGCAATTGCAGGCCGCATTCGTCCGGCGACAACAGTGCGCCAATCACCTGCTGGTTGTGGCCGTCTTCAAAGAAGCTATGGATCTCATGGGCCACTTCCAGCCCGACATCCGGCAAGTACGTCAGCACCTCTGGCAATGCCTTTTGTACACGCTCCAGGGACGCCAGCGAGCGCGCCAGAACCTTGGCCGTTTCCTCGCCCACATCGGGAATGCCCAGGGCGTAGATAAAGCGCGCGAGGGTTGGGGTCTTGCTGTTTTCGATAGCGCTGATCAGCTTCTTGCTGGAGATATCGGCAAAGCCTTCCAGGTCGATGATCTGTTCGTATTTGAGTTTGTAAAGATCGGCCGGCGAACCGATGAGCTGTTCATCCACCAGTTGCTCGATGGTCTTATCACCCAGGCCGTCGATGTCCATGGCCCGGCGAGAGACGAAATGAATGATCGCCTGCTTGAGCTGTGCACCGCAGGCCAGGCGCCCGACGCAACGGTACACCGCACCTTCGCTGATGGTTTCCTTGCCCTTGCTGCGCTTGACCAGTTGCGTGCGCTCCACATGGGAACCGCACACCGGGCAATTTTGCGGGATCTGCACGGCGCGGGCGTTTTCCGGGCGGCGTTCGGTGACCACCGAGACCACCTGCGGAATCACATCACCGGCGCGGCGGATGATCACGGTGTCGCCGATCATCAGCCCCAGGCGTGCCACTTCGTCCATGTTGTGCAGGGTGGCATTGGACACGGTCACGCCGGCCACCTTGACCGGTTTGAGGCGCGCCACCGGCGTCACCGCACCGGTACGGCCGACCTGGAATTCCACGTCGAGCAGCTCGGTGAGTTCTTCCATGGCCGGGAATTTGTGCGCGATCGCCCAGCGCGGCTCGCGGGCGCGGAAGCCCAGTTCACGCTGGTAGGCAATGCTGTTGACCTTGAACACCACGCCGTCGATTTCGTAGCCCAGCGCATTGCGGCGCTCGCCGATGTCGCGGTAGTAGTCCAGGCATTCCTGGATACCCTTGGCCAGCTTCAATTCGTGGCTGATCGGCATGCCCCACTGCTGCAACTGCTTGAGGTTGCCGATATGGGTGTCGCTGATATCCGCGGTCACTTGGCCGATGCCATAGCAGCAGAATTCCAGCGGGCGACTGGCGGTGATCTTCGAGTCCAGTTGGCGCAGGCTGCCTGCTGCGGCGTTGCGCGGGTTGGCGAAGGTCTTGCCGCCCACTTCCAGTTGCGAGGCGTTCAATCGCTCGAAACCGGCCTTGGACATGAACACTTCACCGCGCACTTCCAGGGTGGCCGGCCAGCCCGTGCCGTGCAGTTTCAGAGGGATATTGCGCACGGTGCGCACGTTGACGCTGATGTCCTCGCCGGTGGTGCCGTCACCCCGGGTGGCACCGCGCACCAGTTCACCATCCTGGTACAGCAGGCTGACCGCCAGGCCGTCCAGCTTCGGCTCGCAGCTGTATTCCACCGCCGCGCCAGCGCCAAACAGATCGCCCACCGGCAGATCAAGGCCCTCGGTGACCCGGCGATCAAACTCCAGCATGGTGGTTTCATCGAAGGCGTTGCCCAGGCTGAGCATCGGGATCTCGTGCTTGACCTGGGTGAACGCCGACAGCGCCGCACTGCCGACCCGCTGCGTCGGCGAATCACGCGTCACCAGTTCCGGGTGCTCGGCCTCCAGGGCCTTGAGCTCGTGGAACAGGCGGTCGTACTCGGCGTCCGGGATGCTCGGCTCGTCGAGGACGTGGTAGCGGTAGTTGTGCTGATCCAGTTCAGCGCGCAGTTCGAGAATGCGGGTATGGGCGGCGGTCATGGGTGTTCTCTCATAAAGCAAAAGAGCAGCCGAAGCTGCTCAATATGTTAGTGCACGGATTCTACAGACAACGCTTAAGATCGATCCTCAGCGTTTCTGTGTCAGGGCGCGACGCTCGAACTCGACGATGCGCTGACGGTAGTGTTCGATGGTCTGAGCGGTAAGCACGCTGCGTTGGTCGTCCTTGAGCTCGCCGTTGAGTTCCTGGGACAGCTTGCGGGCGGCGGCCACCATCACGTCGAACGCTTGTTTGGGGTGGCGCGGGCCTGGCAGGCCAAGGAAGAAGCTCACCGCCGGGGTGCTGAACAGGTCGATATCGTCCAGATCGAAGGTGCCCGGCTTGACCGCGTTGGCCATGGAGAACAGCACTTCGCCGTTACCGGCCATGCTTTCGTGACGATGGAAGATATCCATCTCGCCGAAACGCAGGCCGCTTTCGAGGATGTTCTGCAAGAGTGCCGGGCCTTTGAAACCGCCGGCGTCGCGGCAGATCACGCTGATGACCAAGACTTCTTCGGCCGCCGGCTGATCGTTCACCGATTGGCGTGCCGCGCTCTTGCTGGACGTCTCGTCCGGGAAATCGTCATCGCGGCTGCTGAAGCTCGGGCCATCATCGACGTCGAGGTTCAGGTCGCCCTGGTGCGGCTCGGCAACCGCCGCGCTCCCGCGCTTGCCGCGTTTGGACGATGGCTCACGGGCTTCACGCAGCGGCGCGCTCATCGACGGCAGGTCGTGCTCGTCCAGTTGCGGCTCTTTATGGGTATCCAGCACACGGGGCGGCCCCAGCAGCTCGGCGGCGCCGTCGTCGTCAGGCAAGTTGGACAGGTTTCGGTCCAGACGGAACTTAAGCTTGCCCTTGCCACCGCGCATGCGGCGCCAGCCATCAAAAAGAATACCGGCAATGACAATAATGCCGATGACGATCAGCCACTCGCGCAGACCGATTTCCATGTAATCCCGTGCCTCTAATAAAAAATGCTGAAAAATAAGGGGTTTAGCACCGTGCAAACCGCTTTAAAACGTGGCGCCAACTCTATGTTCTGACTGACGTTTTGCCCACGCACACGAAAAATTGACATTAAACTAGCACGACCAAAGATAACTTTACACCGTCTGTCAAAATGCCTTGAACAAATATGTCCATTTGCCACTTTCCCCAGACCGGTAAATCGCCCTACGCCGCGCGGTAAATTCTCTCTCCGGCATGGCTCAGGATTCCACCATCGCCATCGCCTCTTCCACATCCACTGCTACCAATCGCGAACATCCCGGCTCATGCATCGTCACGCCCATCAACTGGTCGGCCATTTCCATGGCGATCTTGTTGTGGGTGATATAGATGAACTGCACGGTCTGGGACATCTCTTTAACCAACCGAGCGTAGCGTCCAACGTTAGCGTCATCCAGCGGTGCGTCAACTTCGTCGAGCATGCAGAACGGCGCCGGGTTCAACTTGAAGATGGCAAATACCAGGGCCAATGCGGTCAGGGCTTTCTCGCCGCCGGACAACAAATGGATGGTGCTGTTCTTCTTGCCCGGAGGCCGCGCCATGATCGTTACCCCTGTATCGAGTAGATCTTCGCCCGTCAGTTCCAAGTAGGCGCTGCCACCACCGAAAACTTTTGGGAATAACGCCTGTAAACCGCCATTAATCTGATCAAAGGTATCTTTGAAGCGGTTGCGGGTTTCCTTGTCGATCTTGCGGATCACGTTTTCCAACGTGTCCAGGGCTTCCACCAGATCGGCGTCCTGGGCATCCAGATAACGTTTACGCTCGGACTGCTGCTGGTACTCATCAATGGCGGCGAGGTTGATCGCGCCCAAGCGCTGAATACGTGCGGCAATCCGTTCAAGTTCTTCTTCGGCGTCTTTCTCGTTGGCCTGGGCGGTCAGGGTGTTGAGTACGCCGTGCAGGTCATAGCCGTCTTCCAGCAATTGGTCTTGCAAGGTCTTGCGGCGCACGCTGAGGGCTTGCCATTCCATGCGCTGTTGTTCGAGCTGGCCGCGGATCAACTGGGACTGCTGCTCGGCCATGGTGCGGCGCTTTTCGGCGTCGCGCAGTTCGCGGTCGGCGTCTTCCAGGGCGATCTGTGCAGTCTTGAGTTCGACGTCGACGGTCATGCGCTTGTCGAGTAATTCCTCAAGCTTGAGGCGCAGCTCTTCCAGCGGCGCCTCACCCTCCTCCAGGTTGAGGCTCAGTTGCTCGCGCTTTTCGGTCAGGCGTTCGGACTGCATCTCCAGGCGCTCAAGGGCCTGGCGCGTGGAATCATGCTGGGCGCGCAACGAGCCCAGGCGTACGGCCAACTGATGGGCGTGATCCTTGTGCTGCCGGGCTTCCTGGCGCACGCGGTCAAGGCGCTCGCGCAGGCTGTCGCGCTGGGCCAACAGCAATTCGCGCTGTTCGGTGTCCAGGGCCATGCTGTCGAGGGCTTCCTGCAAGTGCAGGCGCGCTTCACCGATCTGTTCGTGTTCCAGGGCGCGCTGTTCGCCCATCTCTGCTACTTCTTCGTCAAGACGGGTGCGGCGCAGGGTCAATTGTTCGACCTTGGCCCTGCTCGCCGACAGTTGGGCTTTCAACTCGCCTTGCTGGCGCGCTTCGTCCTGCAACAGACGGCGCAGGTGTTCGCGGCCGGTTTCCTGCTGGCGCTGGGTGGCGCGCAGGGTTTGCAATTCAGTTTCCAGGCTTTCCAGGGTGGCTTCGCGTTCTTCACGCTCGGCGCTCAGGTTGACGATTTCCTGGCCACGGGCCAATACGCCACTTTCCGCTTCACTGGCGCGGCGCACGCGCAGGAAGTGGCGGCCGACCCAATAGCCATCGCGGCTGATCAGGCTTTCGCCGGCCGCCAACTGGCCGCGCTGGGCCAGGGCTTGCTCAAGGGACTCCACCGGCCTGACCTGGCCCAGCCAGGGCGACAGATCTATCGCCGCCTCAACCTTGTCCAGCAAACTGCCCGGCACCCGCGTACCGTCGGCCGCCGGGCTGAGCAGGCGCAAATCGCCCTGGGCAAACCCGGCCAGGTCGAAGCCGCCGAAATCATCCACCAGCACCGCTTGCAGATCGGCGCCCAGCACGGTTTCCACCGCCAGTTCCCAGCCGGCTTCGACTTTCAAGCCTTCGGCCAGACGCGGGCGCTCGGCCAAATGCTGATCGCGCAGCCATTCAGCGGTGCCGGTACCGGGGTCGAGCGCGGCTTGCTGCAAGGCTTCCAGCGAAGCCAACCGACCATTGAGCCGCTGCAAATCGCCTTGGGCCTGCTGCTGCGCCTGGGTCGCGGTGTGCAATTGCTGACGCAGTTGCTCCAGGCGCTCCACTTGCTGTTCTTCGCTGGCCTCCAGCTCTTCCAGGGTCATTTCGCTTTCGGCCAGTTGCTCGCTCAACTGCATGATTGCCGCGTCTTCCGGGTCGGCGGCGAGCAGTACGCGCTCTTCCTGCAGCCGGCGCTGGCGCTCGGCCAGGCGTTCCATGCTGGTTTCCAGCTGCTGGATGCGCGACTGCTGCACCTCGGCCTGGCGGCGTGGCTCGGCGGATCGCAGGTTGAAGGCGTCCCACTGTTCCTGCCAACCGTGCATGGTGGTTTCGGATTCTTCCAGGGCGGCGGCGGCTTCTTCGGCGGCGGCGCTGGTGATTTCCTGCTCGGGGGTGAGCATGTCCAGCTCTTCACCCAGGGTCAGCAGCAAGGTGCGGTCATGGCCCAGGTGCGATTCGGTTTCCAGGCGTGCGCGTTCGGCTTCCTTCAAGTCGTCCTGCAACTGGCGCAAACGTTGCTGGCCGTGCTGGATGCTCTGCTCGACCCGAGCAATGTCACCGCCCACCGAATAGAAGCGGCCCTGCACCAGATTGAAGCGCTCGGACAACTCATGGTGGCCGTCACGCAGGCGTTCAATGCTGGCGTCGGCGTTACGCTGCTCGGCCACCAGTGCTTCAAAGCTGACTTCCTGGGTGCCAATAATCGCTTCGCGCTGGCCCACCTGATCATTCAATGCCTGCCAGCGCAGGGCCGACAGTTGCGCCTTGAGCTGGCGCTCCTCGCCCTTGTATTCCTGATACTTCTCGGCGGCCTGGGCCTGGCGGTGCAGGCGTTCGAGCTGGCGCTCCAGTTCTTCGCGCAGGTCGGTGAGGCGGGCGAGGTTTTCGTGGGTGCGGCGGATACGGTTTTCAGTCTCGCGGCGGCGCTCCTTGTACTTGGAGATACCGGCCGCTTCTTCGATAAAGTTACGCAGGTCTTCGGGCTTGGCCTCGATCAGCTTGGAGATCATGCCCTGCTCGATGATCGAGTAGCTGCGCGGACCGAGGCCGGTGCCGAGGAAGATATCGGTGATATCGCGACGACGACACTTGGTGCCGTTGAGGAAGTAACTGTTCTGGCTGTCGCGGGTGACTTTACGACGGATGGAGATTTCCGCGTAGGCCGCGTATTCGCCGATTAGGGTGCCGTCGGAATTATCGAATACCAGTTCGATACTGGCCTGGCTCACCGGCTTGCGGCTGGTGGAGCCGTTGAAGATGACGTCGGTCATCGACTCGCCGCGCAGGTTTTTCGCCGAGCTCTCGCCCATCACCCAGCGCACGGCGTCGATGATGTTCGACTTGCCGCAGCCATTGGGCCCCACCACCGCCGCCATGTTGCTGGGGAAGTTCACGGTGGTGGGGTCGACGAAGGATTTGAACCCCGCCAACTTGATGCACTTGAGCCGCACGCTTAGACGTCCGCCAAGGCTGCGATGACCAGCGAACTGCTGCGCTGGCAATAGGCTGTGAGCACCAGGCGAATCTGCACCAGGTCACGGGCAAGCACCGCAGCGAGCAATTGCGCGAACAGCGCCTGGAACTCGCTCATGGACGCCTTGCGCTGATCCAGGGCCAGGTAATAAGCGCGGTTCATCGCCGGCTGCAGGTTTTCAACGGTTTCCTGCAAATACGGGTTGTTGGCGAAGGGGTAAGCGGCGCGCATCACGTTGAAGCTTTCTTCGACGAAGGCGCGGATGTCCTCGCGCTCCAGGCTCAGTTGCAGGCGTTGCTGGATCTGCAGGAACGGCGCCATGTCGGCCTGGGTCTGCCAGCCTTCGGCAACCGCATTGCCGAGCAGGATGTACATCTCGCCCATCAACGTACACAGGCTCTGCACCTTGTGCGCGGTGAGTTCGGTGACGTGGGCGCCACGGCGCGGCAGGATCGCAATCAGATGGCGGCGCTCAAGGATCAGCAAGGCTTCGCGCACGGAACCACGGCTGACGTTGAGCGCCAGCGTGACCTTCTGTTCCTGGATCCGCTCCCCAGGCTTGAGATCGCCGCGAATGATACGTTCGGCGAGGTGGTGAGCAATTTGCTCGGCGAGACTGTCCGGCGCCTTGAACGTCATGTTTTCCCTTCAAAATCTGCTATCGGTACAAGCGCGGCAGTGTAGCGCATTGGCCCGCTGATGGCGCTACGCCCACCGTGGCGAATTTGGCATGAAATAAGCAACGTTGAAAGCCTGCAAGCCGCCAAAAACGCCGGTTCCAGAAGACTGGACCATAATTGAACGTGTTGCGACCGCATTTTCTTGACCCTTAGGTCAGAAAACCATTGACCGAAAAGTCAGACATGACTAGATTCGGCGCAAAGCGGTTAACAACAATAATGAGTCTGCGAGGCCTTCCGTGATCCAGTTTTTACTTAACCAGGAACTCCGTAGCGAGCACGCCCTGGACCCCAACCTGACCGTGCTTAACTATCTGCGCGAGCACGTGGGCAAACCCGGTACCAAGGAAGGCTGCGCCAGTGGCGACTGTGGCGCGTGCACCGTGGTGGTCGGCGAGCTGCACATCGACGAGCAAGGCGCCGAGCAGATTCGTTATCGCAGCCTCAACTCCTGCCTGACATTTGTGTCGTCACTGCACGGCAAACAACTGATCAGCGTCGAAGACCTCAAGCACCAGGGCCAACTGCACAGCGTGCAACAGGCCATGGTCGAGTGCCACGGTTCGCAGTGCGGCTTTTGCACCCCAGGCTTTGTGATGTCGCTGTTTGCCCTGCAAAAAAACAGCGACGCCCCCGACAGTCAGAAAGCCCATGAAGCCCTGGCCGGCAACCTATGTCGCTGCACCGGTTATCGCCCGATCCTCGCCGCCGCCGAACAGGCCTGCTGCAACAAACCCCAGGATCAATTCGACAGCCGCCAGGCTGAAACCATCGCCCGCCTCAAGGCCATCGCGCCGACCCAGACCGGTGAACTCAACAGCGGTGACAAGCGCTGCCTGGTGCCGCTGACCGTCGCCGACCTGGCCGACCTCTACGACGCCTACCCGCAGGCCCGCCTGCTGGCCGGTGGCACTGACCTGGCGCTGGAAGTCACCCAGTTCCACCGCACCCTGCCGGTGATGATCTACGTGGGCAACATTGAAGCCATGAAGCGCATCGAGCAGTTCGACGACCGCCTGGAAATCGGCGCGGCCACCGCCCTCTCCGATTGCTACGCCGCGCTGCACCACGAATACCCGGACTTCGGCGAACTGCTGCAGCGCTTCGCCTCCCTGCAAATTCGCAACCAGGGCACCCTGGGCGGCAATATCGGCAACGCTTCGCCCATTGGGGATTCGCCGCCGTTGCTGATAGCTCTGGGCGCGCAGATCGTACTGTGCAAGGGCAACACCCGCCGTACCCTGGCGCTGGAAGACTACTTCATCGATTACCGCGTCACCGCGCGCCAGGACAGCGAATTCATCGAGACCATTATCGTGCCCAAGGGCCACACGCTGTTTCGGGCCTACAAGGTGTCCAAGCGACTGGACGACGATATTTCCGCCGTGTGCGCGGCGTTCAACCTGAAGATCGACAACGGTGTGGTCAGCGCGGCTCGCGTTGCCTTCGGAGGCATGGCCGCTACACCAAAACGCGCAAAAAATTGCGAGGCCGCGTTGGTGGGCGCCATCTGGAACTTGGCCACGGTCGAGAAAGCCTGCGCCGCCCTGGCACAGGACTTCACCCCACTGTCGGACTTTCGCGCCAGCAAGGAATACCGCCTGCTCAGCGCGCAGAACCTGCTGCGCAAATACTTCATCGAACTGCAAACGCCGCACATCGAGACTCGGGTGACCGCTTATGTCTAACCATCACGCCGTGGTAAAAACCCAGGCCGAACTTGCCGCACTGTTTGCCCAGGACCTCACCACCGGGGTCGGTCGCAGCGTCAAGCATGACAGCGCCGCCAAGCACGTCAGCGGTGAAGCGCAGTACATCGACGACCGCCTGGAATTCCCCAACCAGTTGCACCTGTATGCGCGCATGTCCGACCGCGCCCACGCCCGCATCATCAGCATCGACACCGCGCCCTGCTATGCCTTCGACGGCGTACGCATAGTCATCACCCACGAAGACGTGCCGGGCCTGAAAGACATCGGCCCGCTGATGCCCGGCGACCCGCTGCTGGCCATCGACACCGTGCAGTTCGTCGGCCAGGTGGTGCTGGCCGTGGCCGCCCGCGACCTGGAAACCGCACGCAAAGCGGCGATGGCAGCGGTGATCGAATATGAAGACCTGGAGCCGGTGCTGGATGTGGTCGAGGCATTTCGCAACAAGCATTTCGTGCTCGACAGTCACACCCACCAACGCGGCGATTCGGCCACTGCGCTGGCAAGCGCCAAGCACCGCATCCAGGGCACCTTGCATATCGGTGGCCAGGAACATTTTTATCTGGAAACCCAGATCTCTTCGGTGATGCCCACCGAAGACGGCGGCATGATCGTCTACTGCTCCACGCAAAACCCCACCGAAGTGCAAAAGCTGGTGGCCGAAGTGCTGGATGTGTCGATGAACAAGATTGTGGTGGACATGCGCCGCATGGGCGGTGGTTTTGGCGGCAAGGAAACCCAGGCCGCCAGCCCGGCGTGCCTGTGCGCCGTGGTGGCGCGCCTCACCGGCCAGCCGACCAAGATGCGCCTGCCACGGGTCGAAGACATGCTGATGACCGGCAAGCGCCACCCCTTCTATATCGAATACGACGTGGGCTTTGACGACACCGGCCGCCTGCACGGCATCAACCTGGAGCTGGCAGGTAACTGCGGCTGTTCGCCGGACCTGTCCAACTCGATTGTCGACCGCGCCATGTTCCACGCCGACAACTCGTATTACCTGGGCGACGCCACGGTCAACGGCCATCGCTGCAAGACCAACACCGCCTCCAACACCGCCTATCGCGGCTTTGGCGGCCCCCAGGGCATGGTCGCCATCGAAGAGGTGATGGACGCCATCGCGCGCCATCTGGGCCAAGACCCGCTGGCGGTGCGCAAGGCCAACTACTACGGCAAGACCGAGCGCAACGTCACCCACTACTACCAGACCGTCGAGCACAACATGCTCGAAGAAATGACCGCCGAGCTGGAAGCCAGCAGCCAATATGCCGAGCGCCGCGAAGCGATCCGGCTGTACAACGCCCACAGCCCGATCCTGAAAAAGGGCTTGGCGCTGACCCCGGTGAAATTCGGTATTTCGTTCACCGCCAGCTTCCTCAACCAGGCGGGCGCACTGATCCATATCTACACCGACGGCAGCATCCACCTGAACCACGGCGGCACCGAGATGGGCCAGGGCTTGAATACCAAGGTGGCGCAAGTCGTAGCCGAGGTATTCCAGGTCGACATCGACCGCGTCCAGATCACCGCCACCAACACCGACAAGGTGCCTAACACCTCGCCCACGGCCGCCTCCAGCGGCGCCGACCTGAACGGCAAGGCCGCGCAGAATGCGGCCGAAACCATCAAGCAGCGCCTGGTGGAATTTGCGGCGCGCAAGTACGACGTGAGCGAGGCGGACGTGGAGTTTCGCAACGGCCATGTGCGCGTGCGCGAGCAGATCCTCAGCTTCGAAGCGTTGATCCAGCAGGCGTATTTCGCCCAGGTGTCGCTCTCCAGCACAGGCTTCTACAAGACCCCGAAAATCTTCTACGACCGCAGCCAGTCACGCGGGCGGCCGTTCTACTACTACGCGTTCGGCGCGGCTTGCTGCGAAGTAATCGTCGACACCCTGACCGGCGAATACAAAATGCTGCGCACCGACATCTTGCACGATGTGGGCGCCTCGCTGAACCCGGCCATCGACATCGGCCAGGTCGAAGGCGGCTTCATTCAGGGCATGGGCTGGCTGACCATGGAAGAGCTGGTGTGGAACAACAAGGGCAAGCTGATGACCAACGGCCCGGCCAGCTACAAAATCCCGGCGGTGGCCGACATGCCGCTGGACCTGCGAGTGAAGCTGGTGGAGAACCGCAAGAACCCGGAGGACACGGTGTTCCACTCCAAGGCCGTGGGCGAGCCGCCGTTCATGCTCGGGATTGCGTCGTGGTGTGCGATCAAGGATGCGGTAGCGAGCCTCGGTGATTATCGCCATCAGCCCCACATTGATGCGCCGGCGACGCCGGAGCGGGTGTTGTGGGGGTGTGAGCAGATGCGGCAGTTGCAGGTGGCGAAAGCTGTCGAGGCTGACACTGAATTGGCTTCGCTCTAGACCCAGGCGCTGCCATCGCGGGCAAGCCCGGCTCCCACATTTTGAGGTGCGAACCCGATCAAATGTGGGAGCTGGCTTGCCTGCGATAGCGGCCGAACTAACAGCAGAAATGTTGAGGTAGACATGGACAACTGGATCAGCGCCCTCGCCACCCTGCAAAACCAGGGCGAACCCTGCGTACTGGTGACCATCATCGAAGAACTCGGCTCCACCCCGCGCAACGCCGGTTCCAAAATGGTCATCAGCGCCGCGCAAACCTTCGACACCATCGGCGGCGGGCACCTGGAATACAAGGCGATGCAGATCGCCCGGGACATGCTGGTGCGTGGCCAGCAAAACACCCATCTGGAGCGCTTCAGCCTCGGTGCCAGCCTGGGCCAGTGCTGCGGCGGCGTCACCGTGTTGCTGTTCGAGCCCATGGGCCAGGCGCAGGCGCACATCGCCGTATTTGGCGCCGGCCATGTCGGCCGTGCGTTGGTGCCATTGCTGGCAAGCCTGCCCTGCCGGGTGCGCTGGATCGATTCCCGCGAGCAGGAATTCCCGCAGCATATCCCCCAAGGCGTGCGTAAAATCGTCAGCGAAGAGCCGGTCGACGAAATTGCCGACTTGCCGGCAGGCAGTTACTGCATCGTCATGACCCACAACCACGCACTGGACCTGGAACTGACCGCCGCCCTGCTCAAGCGCAACGACTTCGCCTACTTCGGCCTGATCGGCTCGAAAACCAAGCGGGTCAAATTTGAACACCGCCTGCGTGACCGTGGCTTTGATGCCACGCAGTTACAGCGCATGCGCTGCCCCATGGGCCTCCCCGAGGTCAAGGGCAAGCTTCCGGTGGAAATCGCCATCTCCATCGCCGGCGAAATCATCGCCACCTATAACGCCAATTTCGGCCAGCACCTTGCCGGCGCCGAACCTATTGCCAAACTGCTGCCGGCTTCGCGCCGCAGCCACGCTATCTAAATCGAGACGATCATGCCTTTGACTCGCAAAGCCTACCGTGCCGCCATCCTGCACAGCATCGCCGACCCTGCCGTTGTTGGGATCGAAGCCTCCTATGAATATTTCGAGGACGGCCTGCTGGTGATCGACAACGGCCAGATCAGCGCCCTTGGCCACGCCAGCGACCTGCTGCCGAGCCTGCCCGCCGATATCGACATCACCCATTACCAGGACGCGCTGATCACCCCTGGCTTGATCGACACCCATATCCACTTGCCGCAGACCGGTATGGTCGGCGCCTATGGCGAACAGTTGCTGGACTGGCTCAACACCTACACCTTCCCCTGTGAAAGCCAGTTTGCCGACCAGGCTCACGCCGAAGAAGTCGCGGATATCTTCATCAAGGAACTGCTGCGTAACGGCACCACCACCGCGCTGGTGTTCGGCAGCGTGCACCCGCAATCGGTGAATGCATTCTTTGAAGCGGCCGAGAAACTCGACCTGCGCATGATTGCCGGCAAGGTGATGATGGACCGCAACGCACCGGACTACCTGACCGACACCGCCGAATCCGGCTACCAGGAAAGCAAGGCACTGATCGAACGCTGGCACGGCAAGGGGCGCCTGCATTACGCGGTGACGCCCCGCTTCGCGCCTACGAGCACGCCGGAACAACTGACGCTGGCCGGGCAGTTGCTAGGCGAATACCCAGATCTGTACATGCAGACCCACATCAGCGAGAACAAGCAGGAAATCGAGTGGGTAAACGAGCTGTTCCCGGAGCGCAACGGCTACCTGGATGTCTACGACCACTACAAGCTGCTCGGCGAGCGCTCGGTGTTTGCCCACGGCGTACACCTGTGTGACGACGAATGCGCACGGCTGGCAGAGACCGGCTCGGCAGTCGCGTTCTGCCCGACCTCGAACCTCTTCCTCGGCAGTGGCTTGTTCAACCTGCCGATGGCCGAAAAACACAACCTAAACGTGGGCCTGGGCACCGACGTGGGCGGCGGCACCAGCTTCTCGCTGCTGCAAACCCTGAACGAAGCGTACAAGGTCATGCAACTGCAAGGTGCGCGGTTGAGCCCGTTCAAGTCGCTGTACCTGGCAACCCTGGGCGGCGCCCGGGCGTTGCGCCTGGAAGACAAGATCGGCACCTTGCAGCCGGGCACCGATGCGGACTTTTTGGTACTGGATTACAACGCCACGCCGCTGCTGAGCTATCGCCTGAAACAGGCCAATAACATTGCCGAGACGTTGTTTGTACTGATGACGCTGGGGGATGACCGGACGGTGCTACAGACCTATGCAGCCGGGCAGCTCGTGCACCAGCGCTGATTTCGGATACACCATCGAAACAAATGTGGGAGCGGGCTTGCTCGCGAATGCGCAGTGTCAGTCTCTAGGTATATTGACTGATCCACCGCATTCGCGAGCAAGCCCGCTCCCACAATTTTGTTCTCAGTGAGCCAGGGAAACTAGAGTTTTACTGAAGAACGCCCTGGCTTCTTGGTCTGCAACAAATGCGAAAACACCGCATGCAAATCATCCGACGCGCTCTCTTCATCGAGGTTGAGCTTGCTGTCGATGTGATCCATGTGATGCATCATCAAGTTCACCGCCAACGTCGCATCCCGTGCTTCGATCGCATCGATCAACTGGGTGTGTTCATCGTAGGAACAGTGCGAGCGGTTGCCGCTTTCGTACTGGGCGATGATCAATGACGTCTGCGACACCAGGCTGCGCTGGAAGCTGATCAGCGGCGCGTTCTTCGCGGCTTCGGCCAGCTTCAAGTGGAATTCGCCGGAGAGGCGGATACCGGCGCCACGGTCACCACGGGAGAAGCTGTCGCGCTCGTCGTTGACCATCTGGCGCAACTCGGCCAACTGCTCGGCCGTGGCGTGCTGCACCGCCAACTCCGTGATCGCCCGCTCCACCAGGCGCCGGGCCATGAACACCTGGCGCGCTTCTTCGACGCTTGGGCTGGCAACCACCGCACCGCGATTGGGCCGCAGCAGTACCACGCTTTCATGGGCCAGGCGCGACAGCGCGCGGCGAATGATGGTGCGGCTCACGCCGAAGATCTCGCCCAGTGCCTCTTCACTCAATTTGGTTCCGGGCGCCAGGCGTTGTTCAAGGATCGCCTCGAAGATATGCGCATAGACGATATCGTCCTGGGTTCCGCTGCGACCGGCCTTGCCGGCTCGCGGTTGTTTCTTGAGAGGTTGCAACTGTTCGTTCATGGGCACTCGGGTTTGAGAACGGCGAATTAACGGTAATACGGCAACAGCGTGTCGCTGGCAAGTATCACCTAAAAACAGCGCACATTGTACACAACCCACTGCGCCAACACACTGTACGGCTGTTTGCGGGCTCGGCTGTATTGCAATGACTCGTTACGTTTGAGTTTAGGCTTGATTCCACGATTTCCCATGAACGACATCCCACTGTAGGAGCGAGCTTGCTCGCGAAGAACCCAAGGGCGCCGCGTTTAATCTGATTGCCCGCGTTATCGTTGGCGATTTTCGCGAGCAAGCTCGCTCCTACAGCGTGCGGAGTCAGGTAAAAGGAACACCTCTCCATGACCGACGCCACCCAAGCGCCCTTGCGCCCACTGGCCGACACTTCTGCGTCGGCCGTCGTCGCCGGCTTTATCGCCATGATGACCGGCTACACCAGCTCCCTGGTGCTGATGTTCCAGGCCGGCCAGGCCGCCGGCTTGACCACCGCGCAGATATCTTCATGGATCTGGGCAATTTCCATCGGCATGGCGGTGTGCAGCATCGGCCTGTCCCTGCGCTATCGCACCCCCATCACCATCGCCTGGTCCACCCCTGGCGCGGCGCTGCTGATCACCAGCCTTGGCGGCGTGAGCTATGGCGAGGCCATCGGTGCCTACATCACTTGCGCGGTACTGGTGACGCTCTGCGGGTTGACCGGCAGCTTTGAGAAGCTGGTCAAGCGGATTCCGGCGTCACTGGCGGCAGCGCTGCTGGCGGGGATTCTGTTCAAGATCGGCAGCGAAATTTTCGTCGCCGCCCAGCACCGCACCGGGCTGGTGCTGGGGATGTTCTTCACCTACCTGATCATCAAGCGTCTGTCGCCGCGCTATGCCGTGCTGGCCGCCTTGCTCATCGGCACCGCCTTGTCAGGGCTGATGGGGCTGCTGGACTTCAGCGGCTTTCATCTGGAAGTGGCGACGCCCGTATGGACCACGCCGCACTTCTCGCTGGCGGCGACCATCAGCATCGGCATCCCGCTGTTCGTGGTGGCCATGACCTCGCAGAATATGCCAGGCGTTGCGGTGCTGCGGGCCGACGGCTACACGGTGCCGGCTTCACCGTTGATCACCACCACTGGTCTGGCTTCATTGGTGCTGGCACCGTTCGGCTCCCACGGCATCAACCTGGCAGCGATCAGCGCCGCGATCTGCACCGGGCCCCATGCCCATGAAGACCGCAACAAACGCTACACCGCGGCGGTGTGGTGCGGGGTGTTCTACGGCATTGCCGGGGTGTTCGGCGCCACGCTGGCGGCACTCTTTGCGGCGTTGCCCAAGGAGTTGGTGCTGTCGATTGCGGCGTTGGCGTTGTTTGGCTCGATCATCAATGGCTTGAGCATCGCCATGAATGAGCCGAAGGAACGGGAAGCGGCGCTGATCACCTTTATGGTCACCGCGTCAGGCTTGACGTTGTTTTCCATCGGGTCGGCGTTCTGGGGGATTGTGGCGGGGGTGTTGACGCTGCTGATTCTGAATTGGCGCAAGGCATAAAAAAACGGCGACCCTCAGGTCGCCGTTTTTTCAGTATCACTTAGCCGCGTTGATCGGCTTTTCCGGATACCACACGTCCAGCAACGGGCTGACTTCAGCCTTGGTCAGCTCGGAACGGGTTTTCAGCCAGGCTTCGACCGCAGCACGCTGCTCTTCGGAGACCGAGCCACGCTTCTGCAGGCAAACCAGACCGTAGTCATCGCCGCCCACATAGCCCAGGCCGTTGGCTTCCATGGCTTCTTTGATGAATGCTTCGAGGAAAGCGTCGATAGCTTCTTCACTCAGGCCTTCGTTGAAGTCCAGGTTCAGTTCGAAACCCAGCTCTTGAAATTCATCAACGCACAGTTTTTTGCGCAGACGCTGGGAACGGTTAGTCGCCATTGGAACAATCCTCATAAGTATTAACGGGCGGCACTTTAGCAGTTTAAGGCGGCAATTGCCCGACTCTCTGGGACCGACGTGCAAATGCGCGCAAAAAAACCACGATTAGCAGCTATCGTTCAGCTACACGTGGCGCCAGCTTGGGGCATAATGCCGACACTTTCGTGACCACTGAGGGATTTTCTTCCATACCCCTCGCCTTTTTCACCCTCCTCAGCAGTAGGGTTTTATTTCTTATGATCAAATCTTTGCGTTCAGTGTTACTTGCCAGTGTTGTCTTGCCCCTGGCCTTTTCCGTTTGCGCCGCGCCCGTCAATAACACCCTGCCACCCAGCGTTGCCCAGGCCTTGCAGAAGGCCAAGCTGCAAAATACCGCGCTATCCCTGGTGATGCTGCCCCTGAACGGCCCTGGTACCCCTACGGTTTTCAACGCCGACGTCTCGGTGAACCCGGCCTCCACCATGAAGCTGGTCACCACTTACGCGGCCCTGGAAATGCTCGGCCCCAACCATCAGTGGAAGACCGAGTTCTACACCGATGGCACCCTCAGCGGCGGCGTGTTGCGCGGCAACCTGTACCTCAAGGGCGGCGGCGACCCCAAGCTGAACATGGAAAAACTCTGGCTGCTGATGCGCGACCTGCGCGCCAATGGTGTGCAGCAAGTCACCGGCGACCTGGTGCTGGACCGCAACTTCTTCAACCAGCCGCAATTGCCCGAGTTCAACGACGACGGCAACGATGAGAACAAGCCATTCCTGGTCAAGCCCGACGCCTTGCTGGTCAACCTCAAGGCCCTACGCTTTGTAACCCGCAATGATTCAGGGCGGGTGATCGTGTCGGTCGAGCCGCCGATTGCCAGCATTCGCATCGACAACCAGGTGAAAGTCACCAACGCCAAACAGTGCACCGGTGACGTGCGCTACAGCCCGGTGACCGCCGCCGATGGCAGCGTGACCGTGACCGTCAGCGGCCAACTGGGTGATGGCTGCAGCTCGCAGACCTACCTGTCGCTGCTCGACCACGCCACCTACACCGCAGGCGCCGTGCGGGCGATCTGGAAGGAGTTGGGCGGCACCATCCAGGGCCGTGATATCCAGGCACCGGTGCCCAAGGATGCCAAAGTCCTGGCTCGCGCCTTCTCACCGGACCTGGCGGAGATCATCCGCGACATCAACAAATACAGTAACAACACCATGGCCCAGCAGTTGTTCCTGAGCCTGGGTGCACAGTTTCGCAACGATGCCGATGGCGACGATGCCAAGGCCGCGCAACGCGTCGTGCGCCAGTGGCTGGCCAAGAAAGGCATCACCGCGCCGCACCTGGTGATGGAAAACGGCTCCGGCCTGTCCCGCGCCGAACGGGTCAGCGCCCGCGAGATGGCGGCCATGCTGCAAGCGGCGTGGAAAAGTCCTTATGCGGCGGAGTACATCAGCTCGATGCCCATCGCCGGCACCGACGGCACCATGCGTAAACGCCTGAAAACCACCGCCCTGCGCGGCGAAGCCCATGTGAAGACCGGCACCTTGAACACCGTACGCGCCATCGCCGGCTACAGCCGCGACAACAATGGCAATACCTGGGCGGTAGTGGCGATTCTCAACGACTCCAAGCCGTGGGGAGCCTCGTCGGTGCTGGATCAGGTGCTGCTGGACCTGTATCGCCAGCCGAAGGCCGTTGCCGCCGCGCCGATCCTCTAAAGCCTCCCTCTGATCGTTCCCACGCTCTGCGTGGGAACGATCATCAACGATCAGCGCGTCTCAGCGACCACACACCTGCACCCGATCTCTGCCCGCCTGCTTGGCCACATACACCGCCGAATCCGCGCGCAGCAGCAAGCCATCGATACCTTCATCGACCCGCCAACTGGCCACGCCAAAACTGGCGGTAACCACCCCCACCGGCTCCATCGACGCATCGCGCAGCGACTGCCACAACTGCATCGCCAGGCTGTAGGCCTGGGCGCCATCGGTGTTGGGGCACAGCACCACAAACTCTTCCCCGCCGATCCGGCAAAATACATCGGTGCGGCGCAAGCGTTGGCCGATACGCTTGCACAACTCCTGCAGCACGCCGTCGCCCACGGCATGGCCGTGCTGATCGTTGATGCGCTTGAAGTGGTCGATATCGAGCATGATCAACGACAGCGCGCCAGACATACGGTTGAGCCGGAGCATTTCGCCCTTGAGGCGATCCTGGAAATAGCGACGGTTATAGATCCCTGTCAGGGAGTCGGTGATGGACAGCGCACGCAGTTCTTCCTCGACCCGTTTGAGATCAGAAATATCCGACACATAACCGTGCCAAAGCGTACCGCCTCCAGGTAACTCTTCCGGCGTCGCTTCCCCGCGAATCCAGCGCAGGCCTCGCTGGGGTAATTGCACGCGGTATTCTTCGCGCCAATGGCTCAGTTGCAACGCAGACAGGCGTATCGACGCACGTACGCGCTCCAGGTCCAAAGGATGAATGCGCTCCAGCACCTTGCCCGCATCCTGCTGCAGCACGCCCAGCTCGATTTCATAGATATCGCGCATGCCTTCGCTGGCATAGATGAAACGCCAGGTGTCTTGGGGCTCCAGGGTGAACTGGAAGATCCCACCCGGCACATGGGCGCTGAGTTTTTTCAGCAGGCGGTCGCGTACGGCAAGGGCCTCATAGGCGCGCTTTTGCTCGGTGACATCCAGGTAAATCGCCAGGTGCCCGACCCACAGGCCATGGTCATCCAAGAGCACGGTCGGCAACATGTTGACCGTCAGTTGGCTGCCGTCCTTGCGCACCAGCGTCCACTCACGGCCTTCATGTTGACTGTCCGGGCTCTCCACCAGCATCGCCTGGCTCGCGGGGATGCGCTTGCCCAGCGCCCTGCTCAACGGCTCAGCGCGGGCGTCGAGTTCCATGGCTACGTGCAGACGGTCCAAGGTCATATGCCCCAGCACCTCCTCGGCCGTAAAGCCCAGCATCTGCTCGGCACCGGCATTGAAGGTGTTGATCACGCCGCGCAGGTCCGTGGCAATGATCGCCACTTGAGTCGCCGCATTCAGCACACTGCGCAGTTGCCCATGGGCGCCACGCAACTCCTGCTCACGGGCACGCAATTGCACGGTGCGTTGCTCCACCAGTTTCAGTGCGCGCTGGCGCTGGCTCACCAGCATGTAAAGCAGCGCACTGAGCAAGGCGCTGAGCAACACGCCCATCGCCAGAATGGCGTGCATCGAGGAATGGTTGGCCCTGTCGAACACTTCGCTGGCGCTCAGGCTCAGGGCATAGACATGGTCGCCTAGGGTGAGGCGGCGCGCAGCCGTCAAGCCACTGCTGCCCAAGGCGTTGCTGGAGGCATACAACACCCGTTGCTGGGTGTCGGAAGTGTCTACGATCTGCATCACCAGGTTGTCCCGGTTGGGCCTGGGCAACCCCTCGGCTACCAGCTGACGCATGCTGATCACCGCCATCACATAGCCGTAGGGCTCGGCACCTGCGAGCTTGCTCACGGGCGCCACCAACAACACGCCTGCCGCATAAGCGGGTTCCACCCCCACCAGTTGCATGGGTTGCGACACCGCCAACTGGCCGCTTTGTTGCGCACGCTCCAGGGCTGAGCGACGCAGGGGTTGGGCCAGCAAATCAAAGCCCAGCGGCGAGCCCAGCAGACTTTGTGTCTGGCTGTACAGCACCGGTACGTATTCATCGCGTTCGGCCGCTGGCGCCAACTCACCTGCAGTATTCAGTTCGCGGATACTGAAAGGAATGCCGCGCTGGCGAGAAATGTCCTGCTCAAACAGGCTGCGCTGCGTGCGAAATATCCGTGGAGCCCAGGCATAAGCACGGGCATGCAACAACAGCGGTTTGGCGAAACCGTCGAACTCGGCGCGAGACACCTCGCCGGAATTGACGAAGAAACGCTGCAAGCTGCCCAGGCGTTGCTCCTGGTCTTCAAAACGTTCCTGGATGCGGGTGTAGCGCTCGTTGACCAGCAACTGGAACCGCTGGCGCACCTGTTGCTGATATAAGTCGGATGCCGCCCACGCGACGACCACCGTCAGCGCGCTACCGATCAACAACACCATCAATGCCACCAGCCAAGCCGATGCCTGCTCACTGATAAAACCAAGGATTTTCGGGCGAACGACTTGCATCGGCATAGGCAACACTCACAGCGCCAGTGTGCGGGGGTGTCACTTTGGCTAGGGCTTAAGTTATAGCCATCGGCAGGGTGTTTGACCAGCGTAAAACCGTCACGGACTTATTGTGGGCGAGGGAGCAAGCTCCCTCGCCACAGAGGCTTACTGTAGGAGCGAGCTTGCTCGCGAAAAACTCACAGGCACCGCGTTCATCCAGGATATCCGCGGTATCGTTGACGATCTTCGCGAGCAAGCTCGCTCCTACAGGGGAGAATCAGCGTGCGGTGATTTTCCAGGCGCGGTGGATCTTGGCATTGCGCGCAAAATCCGGGTCGATGGTCTTGTCGCTGATTTCCTCGACCGCATAGCGTTCGCTGAGGTTGTCTTCCAGCTGGAACTTGCGGAAGTTGTTGGAGAAGTACAGCACGCCACCCGGCGCCAGGCGCGCCATGGCCAGGTCGAGCAACTGCACATGGTCACGCTGCACGTCGAAGATGCCTTCCATGCGCTTGGAGTTGGAGAAGGTCGGCGGGTCGATGAAGATCATGTCGAATTCATCGCGGCTCGCGTCCAGCCACGCCATCACGTCACCCTGTTCCAGGCGGTTCTTGTCGGAAAAGCCGTTGAGGGAGAAGTTGCGACGCGCCCAGTCCAGGTAGGTCTTGGACAGGTCGACGCTGGTGGTGCTGCGCGCGCCGCCCTTGGCAGCATGCACACTGGCGGTGGCGGTGTAGCAATACAAATTGAGGAAACGCTTGCCCGCCGCTTCCTTCTGAATGCGCATGCGCATCGGGCGGTGGTCGAGGAACAGGCCGGTGTCCAGGTAATCGGTGAGGTTGACCAGCAACTTAACGCCGCCTTCGCTGACCTCGGTGAATTTACCTTGGGCACTCTGACGCTCGTATTGCTTGGTGCCGCTCTGACGCTCACGGCGCTTGACCACTACACGGCTCTTGTCGACGTTCAGTGCCTGGGGAATGGCCGCCAGGGCATCGAACATGCGGGCCGAGGCTTTTTCCGGGTCGATGGATTTTGGCGCGGCGTATTCCTGCACGTGCACCCAATCGTGGTACAGGTCGATCGCCATGGAGTACTCAGGCATGTCGGCGTCATACACACGGTAGCAATCCACGCCTTCGCGCTTGGCCCATTTGCCCAACAGCTTGAGGTTCTTCTGCAGGCGGTTGGCAAACATCTGCCCGCCTTCGCTCAAGCGCGCCTGCTCCACCACAGGGGCCGGGGCGGGTTTGATCGGGTTGCCGTTCTTGTTGTACTGACGCTCTGCCGGCTCGCTCGGGGCCTGGTCGTAAGCCGCTTGCTCACGTTCGGCCTGGCGCTGCTCCGGGGTACGGCGCTCGCCAGTGACAAACTGATCCGGGTTGACCTTGATCAGCAGCAACTTGCACGGCAATGCGCCGTTCCAGAACGAATACTGTTTGTGGCTACGGATACCCATGCGCTTGCCCAGGTCTGGCGCGCCGGTGAACACCGCCGCTTCCCAGCCCATGCAGGCCTGGCGCAGACGCTCACCGAGGTTCTGGTAGAGGTACAACAGGCTGGCTTCATCACCCAAGCGCTCGCCGTAAGGCGGGTTGCAGATGACCAGGCCTTTCTGGTTCTGGTCCGGGCGCGGCTCGAACGTGCCGACTTCGCCCTGGTACACCTTGATCCAGTGACTCAGCCCGGCGCGCTCGATGTTATTGCGAGCAGGCTGGATCAAGCGTGGGTCGGCTTCATAGCCACGCACCCACAACGGCGGCTTGTTCATGCCGATGGCGGCACGCTCAGTGGCTTCTGCGTGCAGTTTTTTCCACAGCGCCGGGACGTGGCCCAGCCAGGTGGTGAACCCCCAGAGTTCACGGTTGAGGTTGGGGGCCATGTCGGCGGCGATCATCGCGCCCTCGACCAGGAAGGTACCCACACCGCACATCGGGTCGGTGAGTGCGCCGCCTTCGGCTGCAATACGCGGCCAGCCGGCGCGGATCAGGATCGCCGCCGCCAGGTTTTCCTTCAGCGGTGCCGCGCCCTGCTGCAGGCGGTAGCCGCGCTGGTGCAGGCTGTGGCCGGAGAGGTCCAGGGACAGGATGGCTTCGCCACGGTCCAGGCGCAGGTGAATGCGCAGGTCAGGGTTGATCTTGTCGATGGACGGACGTTCGCCGGTCGGGGTGCGCAGTTTGTCGACAATCGCATCCTTGACCTTCAGCGCGCCGAAGTGGGTGTTGTCGATGCCCGAGCCATGGCCGCTGAACTCCACCGCGAGGGTACCGTCGGGGACCATGTGGTCAGCCCATTCGATGTCCAGCACGCCGTGGTAAAGATCCTCGGCGTCTTTCATCGGGAAGCGCTTGAGCACCAGCAACACGCGGTTGGCCAGGCGCGACCAGAGGCACAAGCGGTAGGCGGTTTCCATGTCGGCCATGCCGCGCACGGCCGAGGTGTGCTCGCGGGCTTCCTCAAGGCCAAGCCCGACGGCTTCCTCGATCAGCAGGCCTTCGAGGCCCTTGGGGCAGGTGAGGAAGAGTTCAAAACGGTCCGACATGGGGCATTCCAGGCTTTTCAGCAATAAGTGAACAGGCGACGCATCGCCGGTTCGGTTTTCAATCAAGCACTTTTCTCGAAGAGTGCTCGCGTGGCACGAATGTGCCGTTCCACCCCGTCTGGCGGGCTCTTGAGCCTTTATGGGCGAGGCAGAAGAAGAATGTTGCGCAACAAAAAGAAATATTCCGACCCTTCGTCGAATAATAACCGACTGCAACAGGCGGGCATTCTCACTAAGGAATTAAACCTTTCCTCTTTGCAGGGCACATCATAGCTGGCTTTGCCCTATAAAAGGGGCGAATAACCAGCCCAGCTTATGGCTATAGCATCGTTATCGTTACGTGCTTATGACAAAACGATCATTGAATACATGTGACCTATTGGTTAGAACTCAACACAGGTTGGCGCCGTAACGGTGCCAACACTTGGCTCGCCACGCCGGCAGCGAGCCCACCAACGGCAGAAAAACTCTGCCCGGCCTTGGACAAGGCCGAAGGATATCTAGACAGTCAACAAGTGAGGGAAACACCCTATGAGAAGACTTAAGCGTGATCCGTTGGAAAGAGCATTTTTACGCGGATATCAATATGGCGTTCATGGAAAATCCCGTGAGCTTTGCCCATTTACTCTACCGTCGGTACGCCAAGCCTGGATCAACGGCTGGCGAGAAGGACGCGGCGACAACTGGGACGGTATGACTGGCACTGCGGGCATCCACAGACTCAACGAACTTCACGCCGTCGGCTAATCAGGGGATTTAATTGCGACACACACATCTTTGAATCTGTAACGACTTAACCACGCGCGCCCCATCCGGGCGGCGGGCTTCGGCCCAGGGGCTCCTTCATGGAGCCCTTTTTATTGCCTGCTCAGCGTAAGGCAGCGATGGCATCCACCGACTGGCGAATCAGCGCCGGGCCTTTGTAGATAAAACCGGAGTACAACTGCACCAGGCTGGCGCCAGCTGCGATCTTCTCAGCCGCGTGCTTGCCTTCGGTGATACCGCCCACCGCGATGATCGGCAAACGCCCGGCCAACTCGGCCGCCAGCACCTTGACGATATGGGTGCTCTTGTCACGCACCGGCGCGCCCGACAGGCCGCCCGCCTCGTCACCATGAGCCAGGCCTTCGACGCCCACGCGGCTGAGGGTGGTGTTGGTCGCAATCACCGCATCCATCCCTGAATCCACCAGGGCCTGGGCCACCAGTACGGTTTCTTCATCGCTCATGTCCGGCGCGATCTTGATAGCCAGCGGCACACGCTTGCCATGACGCACGGCCAAGTCTTCCTGGCGCTGGCGCAAGGCTTCGAGCAGTTGCTTGAGGGAATCACCAAATTGCAGGCTGCGCAGGCCCGGGGTGTTGGGCGAGCTGACGTTGACGGTGACATAGCTGGCGTGGGCGTAGACCTTGTCCAGGCAAATCAGGTAGTCATCCACCGCACGCTCCACCGGCGTGTCAAAGTTCTTGCCGATGTTGATACCCAGGATGCCGGTGTACTTCGCCGCCTGAACCCGCGACAGCAGATGGTCGACCCCGAGGTTGTTGAAGCCCATGCGATTGATGATTGCCTCCGCTTCCGGCAGGCGGAAAATACGCGGCTTGGGGTTGCCCGGTTGCGGCCGCGACGTCACGGTACCGATTTCGACAAAGCCGAAACCCAACTGCGCAAACCCGTCGATGGCCGCGCCGTTCTTGTCCAGGCCGGCTGCCAGCCCGACCGGGTTGGGGAAGTTCAGCCCCATCACCGACACCGGTACTTTCGTCGGTGCCTTGCATACCAGGCCATTGAGCCCCAGGCGGCCACCAGCACCGATCAGGTCCAGGGACAGATCGTGGGAGGTTTCCGGGGAGAGTTTGAACAACAGCTGGCGGGCCAGGGTATACATGGGCGGGCTAGACTCGGATGGCGACAAAAGGTGGCGCTGATTATAGCCAGGGTGGCGGCCTGCATGCGAGGCGTGCCACCTGATCTCATTGACGTTGCGCCGTCAACGCCTCATAACGCACCCAGATCCTTTCGGCGTAGCGCAGACGCAATGCCTCACGCTGTGGCCCGGGCCCCGGCCCCACGTTGTAAGCCCCCACCGCCGTCCAGTTGTAGCCAAAACGCTGGATGAATTCGGCAAGAATCGAGGCGCCTACTTCCACCGACAGGCAAGGCTCGCTCAACAGCCGTTCTTCGGTAATGCCCTGCTTGAGCAAGCGCGGCAAGTGGATGCTGTTGATTTGCATCAAGCCGATATCCCGCGTGCCATTGCGGTTGGTGTAGTTCATCGCTTGCGCCCGGTAACCCGATTCGACCGAGGCGATAGCTTGCAGCAACTCTGGCTCAAGGTCGTAGCGGCTGGCCGCCTCTTCCCAGCAAAAGGCCCAGGCCTGGCTGCTGCCCATCAATACCCCGAGCACCAGGCCTTTGCCCCATGCCTTAACCCTGGACATTGCTGGCCTGACCACAGATGGCGCACACGTGTGCCACTGCCTTGGGTTGATCACCTGTGCGCACCGGGCAGGTAAAGCGATAGCCCTTGCCATAAATCGTCTTGATAAAGCCTTTGTCGGCCTTCAAGTGCTTGCGCAGGGAATAAATGCACCGCGTAAGTGACTCTTCGGCCACTTCGCCCCGAGGCCAGGCCAGTTCCAGCAAACGGTCCTTGGTCATCAGCGCGCCACCGGAGGCCAGCAGCAACCGCAGCACGTGCCCCTCCTTGGGAGGCAACTGAATATCCGCCTCCACGCCCGTCAACCGGCCGTCGCCATGCAAGGTCCAACGCGCGAAAACCAGGGACGTCGTCGTTTCATCCGTCACGACGGCCATACGCACCTCTGTAGTCGACTACTGACATTCAAATCCTTATTGTGTGACCAGCTCATCTGCCATGGGCACGACTATAAAAAACCGGCTCGAAGACCCGCGTTAGGAAAAAACCCATTCATTCGCCTTTTTTTGGCCACTGCCGGTCAGACAATTCGCTAACGCACCCTTATCGCGGCATAGGTATCTACACAACTTTGGTGCGACGCTGGACCTGCGGCGAGAGAGCTTGCTCCCGTGACGACCGGATAGCCGACGCTGTTCTAACTGACGCCCCGCGATCCAAATGTGGGAGCTGGCTTGCCTGCGATAGCGACCTGACAGTCGACACAGTTGGATTGTGTACATATCCATTCCTGCGGTAACGGCCACTTAGGGTTCCGCCCTGACGGCGGCTCACTTTTGAAAAGCGCAAAAGTAAGCAAAACGCTCTTGCCCCACCACTCGGCACCTCGCCTAGGCTCGGTGTGCCCGTAATCCGCCAGCGTGGTTTAACGGGGCGCCTAAGATCAAAAGCAGATCAAGAGCAAGATCAAGAGCGACTCGCTTCGCATCGTGGTTACCGTCTGCTGTTACAACCCACAAAGTTGTGTAGATACCTATGCTTATCGCGGCAACCACTCCTGAAACGTCTCCTGCAATTCAACCCCTAGCCGATCCTCCAACTGCACCAACTCTCCCACTGCCATCAGTTGTCCATTGACCCGCACCTCCACACAGCGGGTGACGCCTGGGTCCAAGGGCAGCACCTTCCCCGGTGCGAATGCGGCCAAACGCTTGCGGCTGATCAGTTGCTCCTGCAGCAATATTTCCAGGTGCATGGACAAACGCCTTTTTCAGGGGGAAAACTCAGGGTCCGCTCCCAGGAACGCACGTCGCACACGCTCGTGTTGCGCGGGGCTCAACTGAGGTGGGCCAATCCAGGGCAGTCCGTCGCCACCTACGCCAGCCTGCCCTGGCGAGGCGTCATCCAGCGGCTGGGCGACATCCAACTCGGCCACCAGTTTTTCGATAACCTTCACTTGGGCGGGAGGGCCCTTGATCAACAGACTGTTGGTATCCGGATAGGCCATCAACACAATGCGGCCATCGGCCAGTTGGTCCCTCTGCGCCGGGGATAGCCGAGCTTCGAGCATGGAGGCCATGCCCGGTACCTGGACCTTGTTGGCTCCCGCGCCCTGCAGGTGATCGTCCACGAGGACATTGATCACTTTCACCACGCCAAATACCGGGGCGCGCTCTGGCACCTTGCGAGGGGGTCGGTCCATCCGTTGGGCGAGACGCAACACCTGGTCGACATAGCTGGAAGGGCCGGTTACATAGAACGTACGCCCGCCGTGTTCACGCAGTGGGTAACGCGGCTCTTCCAGCCCCGCACGGCGCATGATGCCGCGCAGCTTACTGACGGAAATATGCCGCAGCACCACCGCCGAGCTTCTCGTGTCGTCGAAAGCGTAGAGCTGCAACACCTCGCCACAGGCCGTGCGACTGCCCAGCAACAGCGCGGCGCACAGCAGCGCGCTGAACAGCCAGCGACAATTGAGGGTTGCGAGGTAATCAGCGTGCACCGTGGGTATGCCTGGCGGTCTGGCCTGAAGAAGCGGCCATACTGCGAGGCGCACGAGGATCAATCATGATGGAAAGTTGACGGCCAACTGCGACCTCCTGCCCATGGCATGTGCCTTGCTTTGCACTCTGGATCAGGCTCGCACCAACGGCGGCACGGGCCTACAGACAAAGGCGTCGTTCCCCTGCAATGGCCTATACGCCAACCTGGGAAACGGCGCTTTTTTTTTCAGAAAAAGGCAGGTATTGATGAACGATCCGCTGGCTTGGGTAAACGGCAGCGATGCCCCGGAAAAGAGCAGCCTGGACCTGGGGTTCATGGCCCTGACCGATTGCGCCTCGCTGGTGGTCGCCGCCACCCAGGGCTTCGCCCAACCCTACGGCCTCACACTCAACCTCAAGCGCCAAGCGTCCTGGGCCAACCTGCGCGACAAGCTGGTCAGCGGTGAACTGGACGCTGCCCACAGTCTCTACGGGCTGATCTACGCCGTACACCTGGGCATCGGCGGCGTGGCCCCCAGCCCCATGGCGGTGCTGATGGGGCTGAACCAGAATGGCCAGGGCATCAACCTGTCCCATGGCCTGCAACAGCAAGGGGTGATCACTCCTGAAGCATTGAAACGCCACGTGCACCAAAGCCGGACAAAACTGACCTTCGCCCAGACGTTTCCCACCGGCACCCACGCCATGTGGTTGTATTACTGGCTGGCGAGCCAAGGCATTCATCCCTTGCAGGATGTGAACAGCGTAGTAGTGCCGCCGCCACAAATGGTCGCGCACCTGCAAGCCGGACGTATCGACGGCCTTTGCGTGGGCGAACCCTGGTGCGCCAGCGCAGTGCAACAGCACCAGGGCTTTACCCTGGCGACCAGCCAGGCGATCTGGCCGGACCACCCGGAAAAAGTCCTGGGCTGCACCCAAGCCTTCGTTGACGCCTACCCCAATACCGCACGCGTGCTGGTCATGGCGATCCTGGAGGCAAGCCGGTTTATCGAGCAGAGCCGTGAAAACCGCCGCTCTACCGCCCAGTTGCTCAGTGCCCCTGAATACCTCGATGCGCCTGTGGCCTGCATCGAACCGCGCTTGCTGGGCCACTATGAGGATGGCCTGGGCAACCAGTGGCAGGATCCCAACGCACTGCGCTTTTTCGCCAACGGCGAGGTGAACCTGCCTTACCTCAGCGATGGCATGTGGTTCATGACCCAGTTCCGGCGCTGGGGCTTGCTGCGTGAAGACCCGGACTACCTGGGCGTCGCCCGGCAGGTACAGCAACTGGCGCTGTACCGCCAGGCGGCCGAGACGCTGGGCATTCCCGCAGGCAACTCGGACATGCGCCGCTGCCAGTTGCTCGACGGCAAGACCTGGGACGGCAGCGACCCCGCTGGCTATGCGCGCAGCTTCCAGCTGCATGCCCTGGCCGATGACACTAACCGTCAAGCGCTGCGCTGACAGGAGCCCGAAGATGCTGCGAATCCTGTTGATCAACGACACCCCCCGTAAGGTCGGGCGCCTCAAGGCCGCATTGACCGAGGCCGGCTTTGAGGTGATCGATGAGTCCGGCTTGACTATCGACTTGCCCGCACGCGTCGAAACAGTGCGCCCGGATGTGATCCTGATCGATACCGAGTCACCCGGGCGCGATGTGATGGAGCAAGTGGTGCTGGTCAGCCGCGATCAGCCCCGGCCCATCGTGATGTTTACCGACGAGCACGACCCTAATGTGATGCGCCAGGCCATCAAGTCCGGCGTCAGTGCCTATATCGTCGAAGGCATCCAGGCCCAGCGCCTGCAACCGATCCTCGATGTGGCCATGGCGCGTTTCGAGAGTGACCAGGCCCTGCGCGCCCAGCTGCATGCCCGCGACCAGCAACTGGCCGAACGCAAGCGCATCGAATTGGCCAAGGGCCTGTTGATGAAGATGAAGAGCTGTAACGAAGAAGAGGCCTACACCCTGATGCGCCGCCAGGCCATGAGCCGTCAACAGAAACTGATCCAGGTGGCAGAGCAGATTATTGCCATGAGCGAGTTGCTCGGCTGATGTGGCTCAGCTCTTGCTAAAGAATTATCACAGGTAGCCAACGGCGGTTGCCCCCTCCACGACAAAGACGTCGCCCACCCGGTTTGCCCTCGCGAACCCGGTGGCGGCGTTTTTTCGTTTCTAGACCCCCAACCGTTGAGGTGCGTGATGAAATCAAGCTTCTGGAAATCCGGGCACACCCCGACCCTGTTTGCCGCGTTCCTGTATTTCGACCTGAGCTTCATGGTCTGGTACCTGTTGGGCCCCCTGGCGGTGCAGATTGCCGCTGACTTGCACCTGACCACCCAACAGCGTGGCCTGGTGGTGGCCACGCCGATCCTGGCGGGCGCGGTGCTGCGCTTCTTGATGGGGATGCTGGCCGACAAGCTGTCGCCCAAGACCGCCGGGCTGATTGGCCAGGTGATTGTGATCGTAGCGCTGTTCTGCGCCTGGAAACTGGGGATCCACAGTTACGAACAAGCGCTGCTGCTGGGCATGTTCCTGGGCATGGCCGGTGCGTCCTTCGCGGTCGCCCTGCCCTTGGCGTCCCAGTGGTACCCGGCGGAGCACCAAGGCAAGGCCATGGGCATCGCCGGCGCCGGTAATTCCGGCACCGTGTTTGCCGCGCTGCTGGCGCCCGTGCTGGCGGCCGCGTTTGGTTGGAGTAACGTGTTCGGCTTTGCGCTGATCCCACTGGTGCTGACCCTGATCGTGTTCGCCTGGCTGGCGCGCAATGCGCCTCAGCGGCCAAAAGCCAAAGCCATGGCCGACTACTTCAAGGCTTTGGGCGACCGTGACAGTTGGTGGTTCATGTTCTTCTACAGCGTGACCTTCGGCGGGTTTATCGGCCTGGCCAGCGCCTTGCCCGGCTACTTCAACGACCAGTACGGCCTGAGCCCGGTGACCGCCGGCTACTACACCGCCGCCTGTGTGTTCGGCGGCAGCCTGATGCGCCCATTGGGCGGCGCCCTGGCAGACCGGTTCGGCGGGATCAAGACCCTGCTCGGCATGTACAGCGTGGCGGTGATCTGCATTGCGGCAGTGGGGTTCAACCTGCCAAGTTCCTACGCGGCGCTGGCGCTTTTCGTCTGCACCATGCTCGGCCTGGGCGCCGGCAATGGCGCGGTATTCCAACTGGTGCCGCAGCGTTTTCGCAGTGAGATCGGCGTCATGACCGGCCTGATCGGCATGGCCGGTGGCATCGGCGGCTTCGCCCTAGCAGCGGGCATGGGCGCCATCAAGCAGAGCACCGGCAGCTATCAACTGGCCCTGTGGTTGTTCGCCAGCCTCGGTGTGCTGGCCTGGTTCGGCCTGCATGGGGTGAAACGGCGCTGGAGAACCACCTGGGGTTCGGCCGCCGTGACCGCCGCCCGCGTCTGATGAGCTTACAACTGAGCGTCGCCCAGGCCAGTGCCATCGGCCCGCGCAGCGAGAACCAGGATGCGCTGCGGGTGGTCACGCCCATGGAGGAACTGGCCGCGAGCAAAGGCTACCTGTGCGCACTGGCCGATGGTGTGAGCCAATGCGCCGACGGTGGCCTGGCCGCACGCTCGACCTTGCAGGCCCTGGCCCTGGACTACTACGCCACGCCACAGACCTGGAGCGTGGCCCAGGCGCTGGAGCGTCTGTTACTGGCGCAGAATCGCTGGTTGCAAGCCAACGGCGGCGGGCAGCCGTTGCTCACCACCCTCAGTGCCCTGGTGTTTCGCGGCCAACGTTTCACCCTGGCCCATGTCGGTGATTGCCGGGCGTATCGTTGGCTTGACGGCGAGTTGCAACGCATCAGCGAAGACCATGTGTGGGAACAGCCGGGCATGCAACATGTGCTCAAGCGCGCCCTCGGCCTGGATCAGCACTTGGTGCTGGACTTCCTCGATGGCCAACTGCGCGAGGGCGAAAGTTTCCTGCTGCTCAGCGACGGGGTATGGGCCACGCTGGGCGATCACAACATCGGCGCGATCCTGCGCGAGCAAAGCGACCTCGACCTGGCCGTCAACACCCTGGTCAACGCCGCCCACCTGGCAGGTAGCCAAGACAACGCCAGCGCCTTGCTGGTGCGCATCGATCAACTCGGCGCCGCCACCCTCGGCGACGCCCTGGTGCAGTTGCAGCAATGGCCGCTGCCGCCACCGCTGAAAGTCGGGCAAACCTTTGAAGGCTGGGAGGTGCAAAGCGTGCTGGCGCAGAGTCGCCAGTCGTTGCTGTACCGCGTGCACGACGCCCAGGGGCAACCCTGGCTGCTCAAGACCTTGCCGTTGCGTTGCGAGGATACCGATGCGGCCCAGGCCTTGTTATCGGAGGAATGGTTTCTGCGCCGGGTCGCCGGCCGCGCCTTTCCCGAAGTGCATGCCGCCAGCGGTCGTCAGCATTTGTACTACGTGATGCGCGAATATGCCGGACAAACCCTGGCCCAACTGTTCCAACAACAGGGCCCGCTGCCGTTGGCGCAGTGGCAGTCCATTGCCGAACGCTTGCTGCGTGCCGTGGGCCTGTTGCATCGCCGGCAGATCCTGCACCGCGACATCAAGCCGGAAAACCTGCTGCTGGGAGACGATGGCGAACTGCGGGTGCTGGACTTCGGCCTGGCCTATTGCCCCGGGCTCTCCGAGGACCGTGCCCATCTGCTGCCCGGCACCCCAAGTTTTATCGCACCCGAGGCGTTCGCTGGCGAGCAGCCTACGGCGCAACAGGATTTGTATAGCGTCGGCGTGACCTTGTATTACCTGCTGACCGGGCATTATCCCTACGGTGAAATCGAGGCCTTCCAACGGCCCAGGTTTTCCCAGCCCGTCAGCGCCAGCCGTTATCGCCCCGACTTGCCGGAGTGGTTGCCACACAGCCTGGAACGGGCGGTGACCGCTGCCCCGGCCCAACGTTATGAAACCGCCGAAGAATGGCTGTTGGTGCTGGAGCAGGCCGACCGCCGCGAATTGAGCCTACGCCCACGGCCCTTGCTCGAACGCGAACCCTTGAAGGTCTGGCAAACCCTGGCGGTGGCTTCAATGCTGCTCAATCTGGTGCTGCTGTACTGGCTGCTGCACCACTAACGGGCAGAATCCGCCGGTTCTGCGTGTAAACGCTCAGTAAAACTGGGGCTATAGGGACTTGGCACAGCTGCTGCATTAGCTTTCCCAACACCCCACATATAGCCGCTCCTTCAACGACGAAGGGCCGAGCTTCCCGAGAGAACGGGACCAGGACAAAGGCGTCCTCGCTAGCTGACTAGCGGGGACGCCTTTTTTGTTTGCGCACGATTTGTCGAGCCATTGCGGAGAACGACATGAAAAAACTCAAACTGGTGATGATCGGCAACGGCATGGCCGGGGTTCGCACCCTGGAAGAACTGCTCAAGCTGAGCAACGAGCTGTACGACATCACCGTGTTCGGCGCCGAGCCTCACACCAACTACAACCGCATCCTGCTGTCGCCGGTACTGGCCGGTGAGCAAACCTTCGAAGAGATCGTGCTCAACGATCTGGATTGGTACCTGAACAACAACGTCAAGTTGCTGCTCAACCGCAAGGTGGTGCAGATCGATCGGGTCAAGCGCAAAGTCATCGCCGAAGACGGCACCGAGGCCGAGTATGACCGCCTGCTGATCGCCACCGGTTCCACGCCGTTTATCCTGCCGATTCCCGGCAATACCCTGCAGGGCGTGATTGGCTACCGCGACATCGCCGACACCCAGGCGATGATCGACACCGCCAAGACCCACAAGCATGCAGTGGTGATCGGCGGCGGCCTGCTCGGCCTGGAAGCGGCCAACGGCCTGATGCTGCGCGGCATGCACGTGACGGTGGTGCACATCGGTGAATGGCTGCTGGAGCGGCAACTGGACAAGACCAGCGGCCAGCTACTGCAAACCGAACTGGAAAGCCGCGGCCTGGTGTTCCGCCTGTGCGAGCAAACCCAGGCCCTGCACGATGCCGGCAACGGCCGCGTCGGCTCGGTGCAGTTCAAAAATGGCGACATCATCCCCGCCGACCTGGTGGTGATGGCTGCCGGCATCCGCCCCAACACCGAACTGGCGGAAAAGTCCGGCATCCCCTGCAACCGTGGGATTCTGGTCAATGACACGATGCAAACCTACGACCCGCGCATCTACGCGATCGGCGAATGCGCCAGCCATCGCGGGATCGCCTACGGCCTGGTGGCGCCGTTGTTCGAACAGGCCAAGGTCTGCGCCAACCACCTGGCCCAACTGGGGTTTGCCACTTACAAGGGCTCGGTGACCTCGACAAAACTGAAAGTCACCGGCATCGACCTGTTCTCCGCCGGCGACTTCATGGGCGGCGAAGGCACCGAGACCATCACCCTCTCCGACCCGATTGGCGGCGTGTACAAGAAGCTGGTGATCAAGGACGACATCCTGGTCGGCGCCTGCCTGTACGGCGATACCGCCGATGGCGGCTGGTATTTCCGCCAGATCCGTGAGAACCACGCCATCGGTGAAATCCGCGATCACCTGATGTTCGGTGAAAATGCACTCGGCGATGTCGGCCACCAAGGCCAGGACAAAGCCATGAGCATGGCCGACAGCGCCGAAGTCTGCGGCTGCAATGGCGTGTGCAAGAGCACCATCGTCAAGGCGATCCAGGAACAAGGGCTGTTCAGTGTCGATGAGGTGAAAAAACACACCAAGGCCGCCAGTTCCTGCGGTTCCTGTGCCGGGTTGGTCGAGCAGATCCTGATCAACACCGTGGGCGGCGCCGCCGACGTCAAACCCAAAAGTGAAAAAGCCATCTGCGGCTGCAGCGACCTCAACCACGGGCAGATCCGCCAGGCCATTCGCGAGCAGCACCTGCTGACCATCGACAGCACCCTGCGCTACTTGAACTGGCGCACCCCCAATGGCTGCGCCACCTGCCGCCCGGCGCTCAACTATTACCTGATCTCCACCTGGCCCGGCGAAGCCAAGGACGACCCGCAATCGCGGCTGATCAACGAACGGGCCCACGCCAATATTCAAAAAGACGGCACCTATTCTGTGGTGCCACGGATGTGGGGCGGCGTGACCAATCCTTCGGAGCTGCGCCGCATCGCCGATGTGGCCGACAAGTACAACGTGCCGATGGTCAAGGTCACCGGCGGCCAGCGCATTGACTTGCTCGGTATCAAGAAGCAGGACTTGCCAGGGGTGTGGAAGGACCTGGATATGCCGTCTGGGCACGCCTATGGCAAATCCATCCGCACCGTCAAAACCTGTGTGGGCAGCGAGTTCTGCCGGTTTGGTACGCAGAACTCGACGCAACTGGGCATTGAGCTGGAGCATGACTTGTTCAATATGTGGTCGCCCCACAAGGTCAAGTTGGCGGTCTCCGGTTGCCCACGCAACTGCTCGGAAGCGGGCATCAAGGACGTAGGCATTATCGGTGTCGACTCGGGCTGGGAGATGTACATCGGCGGCAACGGCGGGATCAAGACAGAAGTTGCGGAGTTCTTCGTCAAGGTGAAAACCGCCGAGGAAGTACGTGAATACAACGGCGCGTTCCTGCAGTTGTACCGCGAAGAAGCCTTCTACCTGGAACGCACCGTGCACTACCTGCAGCGAGTGGGCATGGAACATATCAAAAAGGCCGTGCTGGAAGACCCGGCGCGCCGCCAGGCCCTCAATGAGCGTTTGCAGTTCTCGTTGTCATTCGAGCAGGACCCGTGGAAGGAACGCCTGGAACAGCCGCTGCTGAAAAAGGAATTCGACGTGATCCCTGTCAAACACCTGGAGGTCTCGCTATGAACTGGCTGGATATCTGCGCCCTCGACGAAATCAACGCCCTGGGCTCGCGCATCATCAGCGGGCCCAAAGGTGACATCGCGATTTTTCGCACCAGTGACGACGAAGTCTTTGCCCTCGACGACCGCTGCCCGCACAAGGGCGGGCCGCTGTCCCAAGGCTTGATCTATGGCAAGCGTGTGGCCTGCCCATTGCACAATTGGCAGATCGACCTTGAATCCGGCCAAGCCCAGGCCCCGGATATCGGCTGTGCCCACCATCACCAGGCACGGGTCGAAAACGGCCGGGTGATGCTGGCCCTGCGGGACGCGGGTTGATGAACCGCCAGACCACCGCGTCCACCTGCTGTTATTGCGGAGTGGGCTGCGGCGTGCTGATCGAGCATGACGGCGAACAGATCCTGGGGGTGCAAGGCGACCCCAGCCATCCGGCCAACTTCGGCAAGTTGTGCAGCAAAGGTGCCAGCCTGCACTTGACCGGCGACGTGAGCGCCCGCGCCCTGTACCCGCAATTACGCTTGGGCAAAGCACTGGCACGCACTCGCACCGACTGGGACACCGCCCTGGAGCATGCGGCCAACGTGTTCGCCGATACGATTGCCGAGCACGGGCCCGACAGTGTGGCGTTCTATATCTCCGGGCAACTGCTGACCGAGGACTACTACAGCTTCAACAAGTTGGCGCGGGCGTTGGTGGGCACTAACAATATCGACAGCAATTCTAGGCTATGCATGTCTTCGGCGGTGGTCGGCTACAAGCGCAGCCTGGGCGCCGATGCGCCGCCGTGCAGCTATGAAGACCTGGAAAACAGCGACTGCGTGATGATCGTCGGCAGCAATATGGCCTACGCCCACCCGGTATTGTTCCGACGCCTGGAGCAAGCCAAGGCGCAACGCCCGCAGATGAAAGTGCTGGTGATTGACCCTCGGCGTACCGACACCTGCGACTTGGCCGACCTGCACTTAGCCATCTTGCCGGGCACGGATGTGGCGTTGTTCCACGGGATTTTGCATCTGTTGCTGTGGGAAGACTGGGTCGACCGCGCGTTTATCCAGGCTCACACCGATGGCTTGGCCGAACTCAAGCGCCTGGTGCATGACTACACGCCGCAGATGGTCACGCAGCTGTGCGGTATCAGCGTCGAACAGTTGCGCCTGTGCGCGCAGTGGGTCGGCACCTCCAGCAGCTTTTTGTCGCTGTGGTGCATGGGGCTTAACCAGTCCACAGCTGGCAGCGCCAAAAACAGTGCACTGATCAACCTGCATTTAGCCACGGGGACCATTGGCCGCCCGGGCTGCGGGCCGTTTTCCCTCACCGGCCAACCGAACGCCATGGGTGGGCGCGAAACCGGCAGCCTGTCCAACTTGCTGCCGGGCCACCGCGACGCGGCCAACCCTGAACACCGCGCTGAAGTGGCGGCCTATTGGGGCGTGGAACAACTGCCCGCGACCACCGGCCTTACCGCCATCGAACTGTTTGAACAGGTGCAGGCTGGCAAGATCAAGGCGCTGTGGATCGCCTGTACCAACCCTGCCCAATCCCTGCCCGACCAGAACGCGGTGCGCGCAGCCTTGGCCGCGTGTCCGTTCGTGGTGTTGCAGGAAGCATTTCATACCACCGAAACCGCCGCCTATGCCGACCTGCTACTGCCCGCCGCCAGTTGGGGTGAAAAAGACGGCACGGTGACCAACTCCGAGCGGCGCATTTCCCACGTGCGCCGCGCCATCAACCCACCGGGTGAAGCACGCGCGGATTGGGCGATCACGGTGGATTTCGCCCAGCGCCTGGAGCGCCGTCTGCGTCCAGGGTTGCCGAGCCTGTTCGCCTTTGAACAAGCGGCCCAGCTGTTTGATGAATTCAAGCCACTGACTCAAGGCCGTGACCTGGATATGTCCGGCATCAGCCATGCCCTGCTCGACCGGCTCGGCCCGCAGCAGTGGCCGTTTCCCGAGGGTGCGCAGGCGGGTACGTCGCGCTTGTACACCGACGGTATTTTCCCCACTGACAGTGGGCGGGCGCGGTTTGTCGCCGAGCCTTATCGCGCCGCCAAGGAACAGCGCGATGCGCGATTCCCGTTGACCCTGATCACTGGTCGCCTGCGTGATCAATGGCACGGCATGAGCCGCACCGGCACCGCCGCCCAGCTGTTCGGGCACGTCAGTGAGGCGCTGCTGAGCCTGCACCCGGACGAGCTGCGCCGTCACCGTTTCAAAGAGGGTGACCTGGTCAGCCTGAAAAGCCGTCGCGGCAGCGTGATCGTCGCCGTCGGCAGCGATGACAGTGTGCGCCCCGGCCAAGCGTTCCTGCCCATGCACTGGGGTGACCGTTTTCTCAAGGGCGGCGTTAATACCCTCACGCAACCGGCGTTCGACCCTTTGTCCAAGCAGCCGGAGCTCAAGCACAGCGGCGTGCGCCTGGAAGCAGTGCAACTGCCATGGCAGCTGTTTGCGCTGATCGAAGGCGATGTGCAGCAGCACTTCGAAGCCTTGCGCCCACTGTGTGAAACCTTTGCCTACGTCAGCCTGAGCCTGGCTGGCCGTGAACGCCCCGCGTTGCTGGTGCGCGCCGCGCATACCGAGGCGCCCGACCTGCAACTGTTGACCCGTATCGACCACCTGCTGGGCCTCAACGACGGCCCGGTAATGGCCTATGACGACCCCCGCCGCTCAATCGGCAAGCGCGTAAAAATCGAGAAAGGCCGCATCACCGCCCTGCGCCTGGCCGGCGAAACCCTGGCCCGTCACTGGCTGCAAAGCCTGTGGCTGGAAGGCCGCGCCGACGAGCAACTGCGGCGCTGGTTGCTGGCGCCCTTGAGCGCGCCACCGGGCGGTACCACGGCCAGCAACAAGATTGTGTGCAACTGCAAGAACGTCAGCGAAAACGCCGTGTGTGCCGGTATCGGCAGCGGCCTGGACCTGGATGGCCTCAAACAGGCACTGGGCTGCGGCACCCAATGCGGCTCCTGCGTGCCGGAAATCAAACGTCTTTTGGCCAGCAACCCGCAGCCAATCGCCATCAGTGTGTAAGGGGAACAACATGAGCGCAAAAGTATGGCTGGTAGGCGCAGGGCCGGGTGATCCGGAGTTGCTGACCCTCAAGGCGGTCCGGGCTCTGCATGCAGCGGATATTGTGCTGATTGATGACTTGGTCAACCCGGCAGTACTGGAACACTGCGCCAGCGCCCGGGTGATTACCGTTGGCAAGCGTGGGGGCTGTCGCTCCACCCCGCAGGAGTTTATTCACCGCCTGATGCTGCGTTATGCGCGCCAGGGCAAGTGCGTGGTACGCCTCAAAGGTGGCGACCCGTGTATTTTTGGCCGCGGTGGCGAAGAGGCAACCTGGCTGCGCGAGCGTGGCGTCGAGGTGGAATTGGTCAATGGCATCACCTCGGGGCTGGCGGGAGCGACCCAGTGCGATATCCCGTTGACCTTGCGTGGCGTGAGCCGTGGAGTGACCTTGGTCACCGCGCATACCCAGGATGACAGCAGCCTGAACTGGCGTGCGCTGGCGGAGGGAGGCACCACGCTGGTGGTGTATATGGGCGTGGCCAAGCTAGAAGAAATCCGCGAGCAGTTACTCAACGGTGGCATGGCTGCGGATATGCCGGTGGCAATGATCGAAAACGCTTCGTTGCCCCAGCAACGCGAATGCCGCAGCTCGCTTGCGGCCATGCATGAAGCTGCAAAAGCCTTTGCGCTCAAGAGCCCGGCCATCCTGGTGATTGGCCAGGTTGCCGGCGCCGCACAGATGGATGGCATCGCCGCTGCGGCAAGCGCCTGAGGCAAATCGCAGGCGAAAAAAAGCCCGGCCTGAGCCGGGCTTTTCTTTACTCAGTAATTACTGAGCTTGAGCTTCAACCGACGCTTCTACGCGACGGTTAACAGCGCGACCAGCTTCAGTTGCGTTGTCAGCAACTGGGCGGGATTCGCCGTAACCAACAGCAGTTACACGGTTAGGAGCAACGCCGTCTTTAACCAGGACTTGCTTAACAGCGTCAGCACGACGCTGGGACAGCTTCTGGTTGTAAGCGTCTGGACCTACGGAGTCAGTGTGACCAGCAACTTCTACGTTGGTAGCTGGGTACTGAGCCATGAAGTCGGCCAGGTTTTTAACGTCGCCGTAGCTGTTAGGCTTAACAACGGCCTTGTCGAAGTCGAACTTAACGTCCAGCTCAACACGAACAACCTGAGCAACCGGAGCTTCTGGCTCTGGAACTGGCTCTGGAGCTGGTGCTGGGGTAGGAGCTGGAGCAGCTGCGCCAGCGTTACCGCCGAAGTTCACGCCCAGGCCAACCAGTGCGGAGTAGTCCCACTTGCCGTTGTCCAGACCGTAGTCAGCTTCAACACCAGCACGAGCGTACAGGTTGTTGGTGAAGTAGTACTTCACGCCGGTACCGATGGTAGCGAAAGTGGTCTGGTCGCGACCGCTGTGGCCGTCAACCTTAACGTTGGTACGGCTCTGGTGGCCGAAACCGCCTTCAACGTATGGACGCAGGCTATCAACGCCAGCCTGACCGAAGTGGTACTGAGCAACGAGGCTGCCAGTGTCACCTTTGATCTTCTGGTTGCCAGTGCCGTCGTTCGAACGGGTGTGGTTGGTCTTGTCGTACGACAGATTCAACGACAGATCGTCGGTCAGGAAGTAACCAATGCGAGCGCCTGGGTTGAAGCCGTCTTCGATGTGCTTAACGCTATCGTTGTACTGCTTCTTGTAGAACAGCTCGCCTTCAACTGCGCCTTGGCCTTGTGCCAGAACGCCGAAAGAAGTAGCGGCAATAAGAGAACCAATGGCCAAGCCCAAGGTGTTTTTCAGTTTCATCCGTTAAATCCCCATCTGGTGATTGTAAAGCAGTCCCACAAACCGGGGGACAACTCGGCGACAAGTCTAACAGAACTTGCCTACACGTAAGAGATATTTGCTACGCACTAAGTTTCAGTCTCGCCCGCAAATTTCTCACGTAATTTATCAAGAGCACGTTTGTACCGCATTTTTGTAGCACTCAAGCCCATATGCATGATGTCAGCGATTTCCTGAAATTCCAGCTCTGCGACAAATCGAAGCACCAGAATTTCCCGGTCAATCGGGTTCACATGCACCAACCAGCGATCAAGTCCGCCCTTCTCCTCGGGTGCCGGCGCCTTCTCTTCAGACGCCTCCTCAAGGGGGTCCAGACTCAAAGCGTCCATCAAGCGACGCTTTCGCCGTTCCTTACGATACTGCGTGATGCACTCGTTGTACGTGATGCTGTACAGCCAGGTCTTGAACTTCGATTTGCCCTCGAAGTTCTTCAGGCCGTATAGCACCTTGAGCATCACTTCCTGACAGACATCATCCGCGTCTCTATCGTTCCCCAAATACCTTGAACAAACGTTGAACAGAGTGCGTTGATACCTGCGCATCAATTCTTCGTACGCGCGTGTTACGTGAAACAGCTCCGTGTGCGAGCGCGCGACCAACTCCTCATCAGAGAGCTCACGGGGGTCATAGCGCGTGGACAGCGTTTGGGCTTTATTCAAAACAAGTCGTGCCGACAGTCAGGTCAATGTCCGCTGCAACCCGGTCACCCGGGTTTGCGGCGGCGTACATTAGCAGGATTTGCCGGATTAGCGGCTACTGACCTGCTGCTCCAGGAGAATCCGGTTAGACAGCGACACCAGTTCCCCGTCATCGGTCAGCACGGTTGTCTTGACTGTGCCGATCTCCTCGATTTGCCCTTCGACCTCGCCCACACGCACCTGTTGCCCAACTTGATACAGCTCACGCACATAGATTCCCGCAAGAATCTGACCGGCAATTTCCCGGCTTCCCAACCCCATGGCCAGCGCAACTGCCAGACCAACGGTAATCAAAACAATCACAATCACGTGGTTGAGCAGGTCAGTTTTGACCTCCAACTGGCTGATCGCGACAGAAATACTGATGATGATCACCAGCCCCTGGGCGATTCGCCCCAGGCCCGCCGCGTAGTCCAAGCCCACGCCTTCGGCGGCCCCGCGCACCAGCCCGTTGGCCAGTTGCGCGAGTAAAACCCCCACCAGCAGCACCAGCGCGCCGCCGAACACTTTCGGCAAATACAGTGCCAGCATGTCGAGCGTAGCTGAAACTCGCTCAAGTCCAAGGGACTGTGCCGCAGAAACCAGAAAAATAAGTAGAACGAACCAATAGACGATCTTGCCGATGAGGGTCGAAATCGGGACTTGCAACCCAGCGCGGCCGAGCAATTTGGTCAGGCCAGTGCCGGCCATCAGGCGATCGAGGCCCAGTTTGGCGAGCAATTTGGACAGCAGGGTATCGAGCAGCTTGGCGACGACAAAACCCAGCAATACCAGGACCAGGGCACCAAACAGGTTGGGAATGAAATTCGCCACCTTGGTCCACAATGCGGTCATCGCGGTGACCAGGCTCTGGGTCCAGAGATCAAGTTCCATATTCAATCAGCCTTATCAGCAGTGCTAGCAAGAGGTTTACGACGGGAAACCGGTGACACATGGGCTGAACCGTTGTTCAGGGCCATCATCAACGCCGGCAACCAACGCCCGAGCAGACCGAACAGGTCACCCGCCCCTACCTGACGGTTGGCGGTTTTCAGTACGCGGCCCAGGCAAGCATCGTCATCACGGTTGGATGGCGAAGCATTGAGCATGTCACGCAAAGACTGTTCGAACGGATCGTGCATAGAGACCTCTCGCAAGTGAATTAAAAGACGAGGGTAAAATTCATCGGGTCACATCGGCCCTTTCTTACGTTCAGGTCATATTCAGGTCAAACCCAGCGCAATCGTCGAAATAACCACCATTGCCCCAGTGCCACAGACACCATCAACAGGCACGCAATCATGAATCCATAAGGGCTGTCGGAGAACGGGATGCCTCCCACATTTATACCGAGCAGACCGGTGAGAAAACTCATCGGCAAGAAGATCCCGGTGATGATCCCGAAGCGGTACATGGTGCGGTTCATACGCAGGCTCAAGCGCCGATCTTCGGCCTCAAGCACAAGCCCCACGCGCTCTCTGGCCAATTCCAGCTCTTCCAGGTAACGGGTCAGGCTGTTGTGCAGTTCGTTCCAATAGTCCGCATCGTCGTCGCAGAACCACGCCAATTTGATTCGTGTCAGCTGGGCGAAAATATCCCGCTGGGGGGCCAGGAAGCGCTTGAGTCCGGCGGCTCTTCGACGGATCTGCAGAACGCTGCCGTGCTCCGGGGTATACCGTTCGTCGGCATCGAGTTTTTCTTCCTCGGAATCGACGATTTCAGACAAACCAGCGACCAGATCCTGCACTTTGTTGGTCAGGTACTGAGCCATATAAAGAATGAGTTCAGACGCCGTCCTGGGGCCTTTGCCGTCTGCCAGTTGCACCAGCAACTCATCGGTAGCACGCAAGGGGCGCAAACGCAGGGAAATCACTCGGTTGGCGGCGGCGAAGATGCGCACCGACACCATGTCTTCGGGCTCGGCGCCTGGGTTGAGGTTGATCCCGCGCAGAAACAACAGCAATTCGGCGTCCGGCAGCGGCAACAGGCGTGGACGAGTGTTCTCCTCCAGCAGCAGATCACAGGCGAACTCGCTCAGGCCGCTGGATTTACGCAGCCAGGTCTGGGTTTGAGGATGGCTGCGATCCCAGTGCAGCCACAGGCTTTCCTGGGGCTGCAACTGCAAATCGTCGAGCTCAGTCCGGGCAATCGAACGCGCACCGCCTTTACCGTCCAGCACCAGGGCATGCACCAGCCCCCATTGCGCGTTTTCTTCTTCGAACATCCTCACCCCAATCGGTTACGGCAGCTTATTCAGGCATTTTCAGTGGGCTGGGCGACACGATCACCCCGTTGTTGTCGGCGTAAATGTACTCACCGGGGCGGAACGTCACGCCGCCGAATGTCACCGCCACGTTCAGGTCGCCAAGGCCGCGCTTGTCGGTTTTTTTCGGGTGCGAGGCCAGGGCCTGCACGCCCAGGTCGGTCTGGGCGATGACGTCGACGTCACGGATACACCCGTAGATCACCAGCCCTTCCCAACCGTTTTTCGCGGCTTTCTCGGCAATCATGTCACCCAACAGCGCGCAGCGCAGGGAACCGCCACCGTCGACCACCAGCACTTTACCAGCGCCCGGCATATCGGCTTGCGCCTTGACCAGGGAGTTATCCTCGAAGCATTTGAGGGTGACTATCTCGCCACCAAAGGAGTCTCGGCCACCGAAGTTGCTGAACATCGGCTCCACTACCTGCACCAGCTCCGGGTAGGCGTCACACAGGTCGGGGGTCACGTAATGGTTCATCGAGAAACTCCTGTCATCAAAGAAGAGGTCGAACATCCACGGTGTACATCAAGAAAACGCCCCGCGACAGGCATTCTTTAAGTGCCCGCGCCTTGGCGGCGGCCATGATCAAACCCTGATCAGCGCAACGCAATACACGTTACGCGACTGAATATGACCAGAAGCGCCTGGCGCGTCATATCTTAGCCGCAACCCTTCAAGAGTGAAACGCCCCTGGCAGGGCGTTTCGTCAAACCGTTGCAGCCACCTCGGGCTGCGTGCCGAATACGGGTGTCAGCGGGTCGTTCAACCAACGCTCCACCAATGGCCACACTTGGGCCTGGGCGGCTTTGCTGACCAGCATCTGCACATGGCCGAAATCTTCGCTGAAACCTTGCTGACGCCCCAGGCACAGGTACTGGCGATGCTCGCTGCCCACTTGCTCGAAGAGCTTGCGGCAGGCCCAGTCCGGGTCTTGCCGGTCGCCCGCGGCGCTCACCGCCAACAGCGGCACATCGACCTGCGCCAAGCCTTTCCACCAGTCATGCTCGGCATCGCCAAACCGGCCGAACAGGCCGTTCCAACGCATCGCCTCGATCATCACGCCAGCCGGTTCGTCCTCGGGCCCACGTTTGAAGCGCGGGCCGGACAGGTGGCCAAGGCGCTTGAGAATAAAGCGCCCACCCCACTGCACCGGTGGGATTTTCAACGGCCAATGGTTACGACTGACCTGGCAGCCGAACAACGCCACCGATGCCACCGCAGATGCATCCAAGTGCTGCCCGCCCAAGGCCGCAGCCAAGGTGGTGGCGCCGAGAGAATGCCCGATCCAGTGCGGAACCTGCCCGCTTTGCTCAGACACAAACGCCCCCACCGCCGGCAAATCGTAGCGTGCGTAATCGGCGACACGGTTTCTGGCGTAGTCGTGATTGCGCTTGGACAAACCATGGCCGCGCATTTCCGGGATCCACACATCAAATCCGCGACGCGCCAGGTAAGCCCCCAAGCCGATGCCCTTGGGCGAATACCAGAAGCGCCGGTTGGAAAAACTGCCATGCAACAAAATAATTGGCGTGCCCCGGTTTTCCGGGACATCGGCCAGGCCCAAACGGGTCACCGCCAGCTCGACGGTGCCGTCAGGACTGTTACCGGGCTTGAGCCGATAGACGTCTTCACTCAGATCGCCGCGACGTTCAGCGCTGATCAGGGCGACAGGAAATAGATTGCTGCTGCTTTGCATAATGCTCTTGCACAAAAAAGGGCGGCGTCCGCAAGGATTCCCGCCCTGTACAGATAAGAATGCCGGTCACCCGCAACGAGTGACCGGCACTTTTGACCACGCGATCTTAGGCGGACGCTTGGCCTTCAGCCAGGAAGAACCAGGTTTCCAGCACGGAATCGGGGTTCAACGAAACGCTCTCGATCCCCTGCTCCATCAGCCATTTGGCCAGGTCAGGGTGGTCCGAAGGGCCTTGGCCGCAGATACCGATGTACTTGCCAGCCTTGTTACAGGCCTGAATGGCGTTGGCCAACAGCTTCTTGACCGCCGGGTTACGCTCGTCGAACAAGTGGGCGATGATCCCCGAGTCGCGGTCCAGGCCCAGGGTCAACTGGGTCAGGTCGTTGGAGCCGATGGAGAAACCGTCGAAGAACTCCAGGAACTCTTCAGCCAGGATGGCGTTGGACGGCAATTCGCACATCATGATCACGCGCAGGCCGTTCTCGCCACGGGTCAGGCCGTTTTCGGCCAGCAGGTCCACCACTTGGCTCGCCTCGCCCAGGGTGCGCACGAACGGCACCATGATCTCGACGTTGGTCAGGCCCATCTCGTTGCGCACACGCTTGAGCGCACGGCATTCGAGCTCGAAGCAGTCACGGAAGGCTTCGCTGATGTAACGCGAGGCACCGCGGAAGCCCAGCATCGGGTTTTCTTCTTCTGGCTCGTAGAGCTTGCCGCCGATCAGGTTGGCGTATTCATTGGACTTGAAGTCCGACAGGCGCACGATGACCTTTTTCGGGTAGAACGCCGCAGCCAGGGTGCTGATGCCTTCGACCAGTTTCTCGACGTAGAACCCTACCGGGTCGTTGTAGCCGGCGATGCGCTTGTCGACGCTTTCCTTGATGTCCAGTGGCAGGCCGTCATAGTTCAGCAGTGCCTTGGGGTGCACACCGATCATGCGGTTGATGATGAACTCCAGGCGGGCCAGGCCCACACCGGCATTCGGCAATTGCGCGAAATCGAAGGCGCGGTCCGGGTTGCCGACGTTCATCATGATCTTGAACGGCAGGTCGGGCATGGCGTCGATGGAGTTTTGCTTGATATCGAAGCCCAGTTCACCTTCGAAGATAAAGCCGGTATCGCCTTCGGCGCAGGACACGGTCACACCCTGGCCATCCTTGAGCAGTTGAGTGGCGTTGCCGCAACCCACGACTGCCGGAATCCCCAGTTCACGGGCGATGATCGCCGCGTGGCAGGTACGCCCGCCACGGTTGGTGACAATGGCACTGGCGCGCTTCATCACCGGCTCCCAGTCGGGGTCGGTCATGTCGGAAACCAGTACGTCACCCGGCTGGACCTTGTCCATCTCGGACACGTCCTTGATGATCCGCACCTTGCCTGCGCCAATGCGCTGGCCAATGGCACGGCCTTCCACCAGCACGGTGCCGGTTTCCTTGAGCAGGTAGCGCTCCATGACGTTGGCCGAAGTGCGGCTCTTCACGGTTTCGGGGCGCGCCTGCACGATGTAGAGCTTGCCGTCGTCACCGTCCTTGGCCCACTCGATGTCCATCGGGCACTTGTAGTGCTTTTCGATGATCATCGCTTGTTTGGCCAACTCGCTGACTTCAGCGTCGGTGAGGCAGAAACGCGCGCGCTCGGCCTTGTCGACGTCAACGGTTTTGACCGAACGACCGGCCTTGGCCTCGTCGCCGTAGATCATCTTGATGGCCTTGCTGCCCAGGTTACGGCGCAGGATGGCCGGGCGACCCGCTTCGAGGGTGCCCTTGTGTACGTAGAATTCGTCCGGGTTGACCGCGCCTTGTACGACGGTTTCGCCCAGGCCGTAGGCGCCGGTGATAAACACCACGTCACGGAAACCGGATTCGGTATCGAGGGTGAACATCACGCCGGCCGTGCCGGTTTCCGAACGCACCATGCGCTGCACGCCGGCAGACAGGGCCACCAGCTTGTGGTCGAAACCCTGGTGTACGCGGTAGGAAATCGCACGGTCGTTAAAGAGGGAGGCAAACACTTCCTTGGCCGCGCGGATCACGTTTTCGACGCCGCGAATGTTGAGGAAGGTTTCCTGCTGGCCGGCAAAGGAGGCGTCCGGCAAGTCTTCGGCGGTGGCCGAGGAGCGCACAGCAACGGCCATGTCCGGGTTACCCGCAGACAAGGTGGCGAAGGCGGTACGAATTTCTTCGTTGAGCTTCTCGGGGAACTCGGCTTCCATGATCCACTGGCGGATCTGGGCGCCGGTCTTGGCCAGGGCGTTGACGTCATCGACGTCCAGGGCGTCCAGCGCGGCGTGGATCTGGGCGTTGAGGCCGCTCAGCTCGAGGAAGTCGCGGTAAGCCTGGGCCGTGGTGGCGAAACCACCGGGCACCGAGACACCAGCGCCTGCAAGATTACTGATCATCTCGCCGAGGGATGCGTTCTTGCCCCCCACATGCTCTACATCATGGACGCCGAGCTTATCGAGGGAAACTACGTACTCTACCAAGGTGATCTCTCCACTTTCTGTGTTGGAAAAGCTCAGGACGCGGGTTGCTCAGTAGGAGCTAACGCCAGCGCTTGTGGCCTGGACCTGGAAAATAAGTGAGAATGCGGCCCACTGCGGGACGGCAAAATCGCGCCTATCATATCCAAGATTCGCCATCAGCTTAAGGCCCAGGGCTCAAATGAAACGATCTGCTTTCTTTATTTCCGACGGCACCGGCATTACAGCCGAAACATTGGGTCAGAGCCTGCTCGCGCAGTTCGAAAACATTACCTTCGCCAAATTCACCCGGCCTTATATAGACAGCGTGGATAAAGCGCGGGCCATGGTACAACAAATCAATCTGGCGGCTGAAAAAGACGGTTTTCGCCCGATCATTTTCGACACCATCGTCAATCAAGACATTCGTGAGATTCTCGCAACGTCGAATGGTTTCATGATCGATATTTTCTCTACCTTCCTGGCGCCACTGGAACAGGAGTTGAGTGAACATTCGTCCTATTCCGTCGGAAAGTCCCACTCCATTGGGCATAACTCCAACTATATGGAGCGTATCGAGGCGGTGAACTTCGCCCTCGACAACGACGACGGCGCCCGCACCCACTACTACGACAAGGCCGACCTGATCCTGGTGGGCGTGTCGCGTTGCGGCAAGACCCCGACCTGCCTGTACATGGCCATGCAGTTCGGTATTCGTGCGGCCAACTATCCGCTGACCGAAGACGACATGGAGCACCTGACCCTGCCCGCCGCCTTGCGCGCGCATTCACACAAGCTGTTCGGCCTGACCATCGACCCGGACCGGCTGACCGCCATCCGCAACGAACGCAAGCCCAACAGCCGCTATTCCAGCTATGCCCAGTGTGAATTTGAAGTGCGTGAAGTAGAAAATCTGTTCCGCCGCGAGAATATTGCGCACATCAATTCCACGCATTTTTCGGTGGAAGAGATCTCGGCGAAGATTTTGGTGGAGAAAGGGGTTGAGCGGCGCTTTAAGTGATCTTGTGATCGTTCCCACGCTCTGCGTGGGAACGCCGCCTGGGACGCGGAGCGTCCCGCAATAGCGACGCGGAGCGCCGCAAGATGCATTCCCACGCAGAGCGTGGGAACGAGCGCGGTCTCACAGATGAAACCGCCCGCCCCCCTGCCCCAACGCCGTCGCCAGCGCATCAAACCCTTCGCGCAATAACTGATCATCGCCCGACGTGTTGCAGATACTCGCCCGAATAAACTGCGGCACCGCCGTCTGCCCCACGGCAAACGCCTCGGCGGTGGCGATCAGGTAATTGTTCTGCTTGAGCTCTGCCTCGATTTCCGACGCACGCCAGGGCTCGGGGACTTCGATCCAAAAATGCGGACTGTTAAGGTGGGTGCGATAGGCCAGGCCGGTCAATAAATCTTCGACCAGCGTCTTGCGCCGACTGATCTCATTGATCTGCTGACGCAACAAATATTCCGCCGTGCCGTTTTCGATCCACTGGGTCGCCAGTTCCAAGGTCACAGGTGTGGCCATCCAGCAGGTCGAACGGATCGCCGCCGAGATGCGGCTGACCAGCGCCGGTGGCGCATGCACGTAGCCCACCCGCAAACCGGCTGACACCGCCTTGCTCAGGCTGCTGATCAAAATCGTACGTTCAGGCGCGAAATAGCTGAGGGGCGGCGGACGGTCCTCCACCAGCACACCGTGGGCTTCGTCCTCCAGAATCAGTAGGTTATGTTCGCGACACACCCTGGCCAAGGCTTCGCGGCGCGCAACTGACAACACGGCGGTCGTCGGATTCTGGATAGTCGGCGTGCAATACAACGCCGAAATCCGGTGATTACGACAGACCTCATCCAGCGCCGTGGGCAGCACACCCTCCTCGTCCATCTCCAGGCCGATCAGCCGCACCCCCAGCATACGCGCGGCGGTAATCAGCCCTGGGTAAGTCAGTTGCTCGGTCACCACTGTATCGCCAGCACGCAGCAACGCCATCATGGCGCACAACAAGCCGTGCTGGCCGCCGTTGACGCAGATGACCTGCTCGGGAATCGGATGAAACTCGCGCTGCACCAGCCATTGCGCGCCTGCTTCACGGTAGCGCGGCAGGCCGGCGTCCGGGGTGTAGGCGCTGATGTCCTGGAGGAACTTGGCGTTGGTCGACAGGGTTTGGAAGCTCTGGGCGAGAAACACCGTCTCTTGCCCAGGAATGTGCATGTTGCGGCTCATGTCGAAGTACTGGCGCGGCTCCTCGCTGAAATTGCGAAAACCTTCATCACGCTGGCGCTCCATCCCACGCTTGCGCACGAAAGTGCCGTCACCGACTCGTGCAACCACCAGGCCCAGGCGCTCCAGCTCACCGTAGGCCCGGCTGATGGTGCCGATGGTCACGCCTAAATTGTCGGAAAGCACCCGATGGGGCGGCAGTTTTCGTCCCGGTTCAATCAAGCCTTCTAGGATGCCCCGTTCCATCACATCGGACAGGCGCTTGTACTTCACGCCCTGCCCGTTGGACAGGCCCTCACGCATAATTGACACCATGTCAATATTTGTTTTGACAGCCATCTTTCGCCCTAATAGTGTGCTTTTACGGGTTCAATCGCCGATAAACATAACTCATTACAAGTTCAATATAGAGTTCAATTCCGGCTCAGGGAAGCAATAAACGATGCCAATGTCCGCCGTTCTCGAAAACACTGCAAAAACAAAAACGCAAAAACAGTGGCTCGCCGGGCTGGTGACCAGCGTGATGTTCCTGATCGTGTGCCTGAGTTGGGGCACCACCTGGCTGGGCATCAAGATCGCCGTGGAGAGCGTGCCGCCGCTGACATCCGCCGGCCTGCGCTTTCTCATCGCGTTTCCGCTGTTCCTGTGTTTTGCCATGGTGCGCCGTGAGCCGATCCTGTTTCCCCGGGAAAGCCGCTGGTTCTTCGTATTCGTGACCCTGTCTTACTTCAGCGTTCCCTACTATTTGCTCAACTATGGCGAAATGCATGTGTCGTCGGGCCTCACCGCCCTGCTGTTCAGCTGCATGCCGGTGTTCATCCTGATCTTCTCCGCGCTGTTCCTGCGCGAGCGCATCTATTTTTCCCAGGTGGTCGGCATCGGCATCGGTTTCGGCAGCCTCTACATGATTATCAAGAGCCAGGGCCTGCACCTGGACCACGCCGAGTTCCTGGGGGTGCTGGCCATTCTGAGCGCCGCAATCATGCACGCCTTGTGCTATGTCATTACCAAGCAAAAAGGCAGCGCCATCAGCGTCATCACCTACAACACCCTGCCCATCGGCATTGCCGGGCTGATGCTGTTCCTGGCCGGTCTGTGGTTTGAAACGCCGACGTTCGACGCCATCACCCTGCGCTCCTGGAGCGCGCTGTTCTACCTCGGGCTGGTGGCCTCGGTGGGCGGGTTCATTGTGTATTTCATGCTGCTCAAGCGCCTGAGCCCGATCATCCTGTCGTTCGTCTTCATTATCTTCCCGGTGTTCGCGGTCATCATCGGTGCCTGGTACGAAGGCGTGGAAATCTCCCGCGACCTGATGCTGTACTCGGCCATCCTGCTGGCCGGCTTTGCGATTACCAAATTGCCGATCGAAAAACTCATGGCCAAGAAAAAGTGACCCTCAACCAACGCGAGAGAAACATGGACGTCCTCCGCCCCACCGCCCTGGAACAGATCTACGCCCACGCCAGCAGCAGCTACCCCGAGGAGTGCTGTGGTTTTGTCTTCGCCGACGGCAGCGTGTACCTGGGCAGCAATATCCAGAATGAGCTGCACCGCAAGAACCCCCAGATGTACCCACGCAGCGCGGCCAACGGTTACACCTTTTCGGTGGCCGACACCCTGCTGATGAACAAGGCGTTTCGCAGCGACAACCCGGTGGTGGTGATCTACCACTCACACCCGGATGTGGGCGCCTATTTCAGTGACGAAGACCAGGACAAGGCGCTGTTCCTGGGCGAGCCGATCTTCCCCGTCAGTTACCTGGTGGTGGATGTTCGTCAGGGCCAGGCCCTGGGCTCCAAGCTGTTTGCCTGGGATGGCAAGCATTTCTCCCTTCAACCTTTCAACGACCTGCACACGGAGTTGTCCATGAACGCTGTCTCTTTCCCCGACATTCTGGTTCGCGTGGCCAAGCTGCCGGAATCGACCCTTGAGGGCGCCGGATCGACATTGCGCGAAGTCATTGAAAATCTCTGCACCCATCACCCCCAATTGCGTCAGCACCTGTTCCATGAAAAGAACGACCAGCTCAAGGAACACTTCCTGTTTACCGCCGAGGAGGAGTTGATCGACGCCGATGAACCGCTGCCAGCAAAAGCCCGGATCGAAGTATTGCTCGCCACCTCCGGCGGCATGGACATCGACACACTGAGCAACGAAGAAGTGCAGCGCTACGTGCGCCACATCACCCTGCCGGGCGTCGGCCGCGAGGGCCAATTGAACCTGAAGAAAGCCAAGGTGCTGGTCATCGGTACCGGCGGCCTGGGCTCGCCCATCAGCCTGTACCTGGCGGCGGCCGGCATCGGCACCCTGGGCCTGGTGGACTTTGACGTGGTGGAAAGCAGCAACCTGCAACGCCAGATTGTGCATGGCAACAGCACCCTGGGCATGCCCAAGGTCGAGTCCGCCAAGCAGCGTCTGCTGGACCTCAACCCCTATATCCAGATCAACGCGCACAACACCGCGCTTGACACTGACAACGCCCTGGAACTGGTGGGCGCCTATGACCTGGTGATCGACGGCACCGACAATTTCGACACCCGCTACCTGGTCAACGACGCCTGTGTGCAGTTGGGCAAACCTTTGGTGTACGGCGCCATCTACCGTTTCGACGGGCAGATCAGCGTGCTCAACTATAAAGGTGGGCCGTGCTATCGCTGCCTGTTCCCCAAGGCCCCGCCCGCTGAGCTGGCGCCCAATTGCAGCGCGGGCGGTGTGATCGGCGTGTTGCCGGGCGTGGTCGGCATGATCCAGGCCACCGAGGCGATCAAATTGTTGATTGGCATTGGCGAACCCTTGTCCGGCCGCTTGATGCGCTTCGACGCACTGGCGATGAAGTTCAGCGAGATCCGCTTCAAGCGCCGCGCCGACTGCCCCTGCTGTTCGGACCTGCGCCACAGCGAAACCGTCGCGCCGGCCACCTGCGCCGATGCCGTACCGAGCCAGCCCTCCCTGGCCGCAGAACGCTACATCAAGCCCCAGGTGCTAAAGCAAGTGCTCGAACACCCCAGCAGCGCCGATGTATTGCTGGACGTGCGTGACGCCAGCGAACTGGAGGTCTGCAAATTACCCGGCGTGGTGCATATCCCGCTGGCAGAACTGGATGGGCAGCTCGCCAGCCTGAGCCGCGACAACACCCACTACCTGATCTGCTACGCAGGCACTCGCGCCGAGCAAGCCGCCAGCACCCTGTTGGCAGCCGGCTTTGCCAACACCAAAGTCTTGCAGGGCGGCATGAAACATTGGGTTCGCGACGTCGAACCTGACATGCCGTTGTACTAAGGGTGGGGGCGTACTGATGCTGCATAACTCCATCCTCGACGTGATCGGCCAAACGCCGATCGTGCGTCTGGCCCAGTTTTCCGAAGACCTCGGCATCGAGGTCTACGCCAAGCTGGAGTCCCTCAACCCCGGCGGCAGCCACAAGGCGCGCATCGCCTTGGGCATGATCCTGGATGCCGAGCGCCGCGGTGTGCTGATCCGTGATTCCGGGCAGACCATCATCGAACCCAGTGGTGGCAACACCGGCATTGGCCTGGTGATGGCCGGCAATGTGCTGGGCTACAAAGTGGTGCTGGTGATCCCCGACAACTACAGCCCGGAAAAACAGAAGCTGCTGCGCCTGTACGGCGCCAGGGTCGTGCTGTCCGACAGTCGCCTGGGCAATAACTCCCACGGTGAAAAGTGCATGGAGCTGCAGTTGGAGAACCCCAACTACGTGATGCTCAACCAGCAACGCAATGGCGCCAACCCCCAAACCCACCGTGACACCACCGCCCCGGAAATCCTGCGCGCCTTCGGTGAACAGCGCGTGGACTACTTCGTCAGCGGCATAGGCACCGGGGGCCACATCACCGGTATCGGCGAAACCCTCAAGGCCGCCTGGCCGGCGCTGCGAGTGATGGGCGTAGAGCCGGAGGAATGCGACTTGCTGAAAGACCAGCACGCCGCGCACGCGATCCAGGGCCTGTCGATTGGCCTGATCCCCAGCATCCTCAACCTGGATGTGATCGACGGCATGCTCAAGGTGTCGCACGCCGATTGCCTGGACATGATCAAACGCATCATGCGCACCGATGCCATCAGCCTGGGGCTGTCTTCGGCCGCCAACATGGTCGCCATCGCCCAACTTGCCCCCGAACTGCCGCCCGAAACGGTGGTGTTGACCATGGTCTACGACAATGCCGACAGCTACCTGTCCAGCTTCGAATAACCGGGCTTTTAACCATTCAACATACGGGGGTGTCTCCATGGGGGGCTTTATCGACATGCAACAGCTGCACGATGAGTTGCTGACCCACCTCATCACCACCCTGACGCCCGGGCAGATGAAGCAGCTGGAACCGCACCTGGCGCCGTTGATCCAGAACGCCGCCCAGGCAGTGGCCGAGGACCTGATCGCCTATGCCTATCGCGACCCGGCGTCCCGTGGGCGCGGTGAGTTGATCCTGGAGTCCTACGCCTCGTTCAAGGCCGTGCTGTTCTACCGCCTTGCGCACCTGGTGTGGCATTTCCAGGCCGCTGACAACGGCGAGTTTTCGCGCATGGCCCTCAAGCTGAGCAACCAGGGCAAAATCCTCTCCGGCGCCGAGATTCACCCGGCAGCGCGTATCGGCCGGCGCTTTGTGCTGGACCATGGCTACGGCACGGTCATCGGCGAAACCTGCGTGATCGGCAACGATTGCTACATCCTCTGCGGCGTGACCCTGGGCGCGCGCGGTATCGCCAACAACCCGGACGGCAAGCGCCACCCGCGCCTGGGCAATAACGTCGAAGTCGGCGCCGGCGCCCGGGTGCTGGGCTATGTTTCGATCGGCGACAACGTGTTTATCAGCCCCTCCTGCGTGATTACCCAGGACGTGCCGGCAGGCACCAAGGTCAAGGTGGTCAACCAGATCCAACTGCAAAAAAACGATGAATCGGACCACAGCAACTACCTCGGCGCTTTTGCCCTGGATGAGCGCTTGCACGTGGTGGGCGAAGTGAGTGTCGGCCACAAGGTCACCGTGCTGGACGCCGACTTTCATCCCCTGCAAGGGCTGATGCTCGAACCCACGGTGAAAGAGCGGCACCACCTGCAGTTTCGCCTGCGTCGCCTCGACAACGACGAACAACTGCCACGCCTGCCGCTGAACCTGAAGGTATGCGGGCCGGAATTTGAAATCACCCTGCTCTCTCCCCCTGGCTTGAGCGCACTGGTGCGCCACCTCTTGCAAGCCACCCCATTGATCGTCGGAGGTTGAACATGTCCGTGCATACCATGGAAACCCTGGCGCTGTTCGACAGCGCGCCCTACCAGAACGCCTTCAGCGCCCGGGTGATTGCCGTCAGCGAACAGGGTATCGCCCTGGAGCACACCCTGTTCTACCCCACCGGCGGCGGGCAACCGGGCGATACCGGCCACCTCACCCTGGCCGATGGCACACGGGTGCAAGTGACCGGCACCGTGCGCGACCCGGTATTGCGCTCGATCATCTGGCACCAGGTGGACCACTGCCCCGAACAGTTGGCCGCTGGCGTCCAGGTCGACGCCGGGCTGGATTGGGAGCGGCGCTACCAGCACATGAAGATGCACACCTGCCTGCACTTGCTGTGTTCGCTGATCGACGCGCCCGTGACCGGTTGCAGCATCAGCGCAGATAAAGGCCGCCTGGATTTCGACCTGCCGGAAATGACCTTGGACAAAGACCGCCTCACCCACGACCTCAACGCCCTGATCGAGCAGGCCCACGCGGTCAAGACTCTGTCGATGCCCGCCACGGAGTACGCGACCCTGCTGCAGATCACCCGCACCCAGGCGGTTGCGCCGCCGGTGGTCTCGGGTTCGGTACGGGTGATTGAAATCCCCGGCATCGATATCCAGCCCTGCGGCGGTACCCACGTGCTCAACACCGAGGAAATCGGCCGGGTGTTCTGCGAGAAGATCGAGAAGAAGAGCAAGCACAATCGCCGGGTGATACTGCGGTTTGAACCTGCGTCATTGCCTTTGTAGGAGCGAGCTTGCTCGCGAAAAACGTCAACGACAACGCGTGCTTCCTGAATAAGCGCGGCGCCTATGGGTTTTTCGCGAGCAAGCTCGCTCCTACAGGGGTTAGGGCAAACCAGGTCCAACAGTGAACGTGTTGTTTTTTCAGATCGTGAGCAGGTCCATGAAACGGTTCACAGGCGTCGCCTCAAGCCGTGCCTGATCCTTGCACAATGCAAAAATCTCAGCGCTGCGTTGCGCAGTAAACCGCGTGGCCAGGTTGGCCTTGAACTTGTCTTCCAGCAGTGGAATGCCGTCCACCCGACGGCGGCGATGGCCAATCGGGTACTCCACCGCCACCTGCTCGGTGCAGGTGCCGTCCGTGAAAAACACCTGCACCGCGTTGGCAATCGAGCGTTTGTCAGCCTCCAGGTATTCGCGGCTGTAGCGCGGGTCTTCGACGATGACCATCTTGTCGCGCAGCTCATCGATGATCGGGTGGGCCGCGTGGAAATCATCTTCATACTGCTCGGCCACCAGGTTGCCGAACGCCAAGGGCACGGCGGTCATGTATTGCAGGCAGTGGTCGCGGTCGGCAGCGTTGGCCAATGGGCCGACCTTGGAAATAATGCGAATCGCCGACTCGTGGGTGGTGATCACGATGCGCTCGATTTCATGCAGGCGATGCTTGACCTGCGGGTGCAGGGCGACTGCCGCTTCACAGGCGGTTTGCGCGTGGAACTCGGCCGGGAAGCTGATCTTGAACAGCACGTTTTCCATCACGTAGGTGCCGTAGGGTTGGGGCAGGCTGAAGGCGCGCTTATCCTCGGGCTTGAGCGCCAGGTCCTTGTTGGTGTGGCTGAACAGCACGTCGTAGAAGCCCCATTGCGGCGCACTCAGCACGCCGGGGATGCCCATTTCGCCACGCAAGGCGATGTCTGCCAGGCGCACGCCGCGGCTCGATGCATCGCCTGCAGCCCAGGATTTGCGCGAGCCGGCATTCGGCGCATGGCGATAGGTGCGCAGCGCCTGGCCATCGACAAACGCATGGGACAACGCCGATAACAGTTGTTCACGGTTGGCGCCCATCAGCTTGGCGGTGACCGCCGTGGAGGCGACTTTCACCAGCAACACATGGTCGAGGCCTACCCGGTTGAAGGAGTTTTCCAGGGCAATCACACCTTGGATTTCGTGGGCCATGATCATCGCTTCCAGCACCGCACGCACAGTGAGCGGCGCGTCGCCATTGGCCAGGCGTTTTTGCGACAGGTGATCGGCCACGGCGAGGATGCCGCCAAGGTTGTCCGAAGGGTGGCCCCATTCAGCGGCGAGCCAGGTGTCGTTGTAGTCGAGCCAGCGCACGATGCAACCGATGTCCCAGGCGGCCTTGACCGGGTCCAGGCGATACGAAGTGCCCGGCACCCGTGCGCCGAACGGCACTACGGTGCCCTCCACCATCGGCCCCAGGTGCTTGGTGCACTCGGGGAAGCGCAGGGCCAGCAGGCCACAGCCGAGGGTGTCCATGAGGCAGTTGCGGGCGGTATCCAGAGCATCCTGGGAGTCGATGCGGTAGTTGAGGACGTAGTCGGCGATGTCCTGCAACACCGGGTCGTAGTCGGGGCGGTTGTTGTGGTCGACGTTGGTGCTCATGGCAGTTCTCCTAAAAGTTGGTTGTTCCATCCTCAGGGTCAGGGTTTACGATCGTTCCCACGCTCCGCGTGGGAATGCATCCCGTGACGCTCCGCGTCACAGCGGGACGCAGAGCGTCCCAGGCGGCGTTCCCACGCGGAGCGCGGGAACGATCAAGCTAGAAGGCGTCGCCGGGGATGCGCACGTAGCCTTCCATTAATACCCGCGCACTGCGGCTCATGATGGCTTTCTTCACCACCCATTCACCGTCCACCTGGCTGGCCTCGGCGCCGACGCGCAAGGTGCCGGACGGGTGACCGAAGCGCACGGCATTGCGCTCTACGCCGCCCGCCGCCAGGTTGACCAAGGTGCCGGAAATCGCCGCCGCGGTGCCAATCGCCACCGCCGCGGTGCCCATCATCGCGTGGTGCAGTTTGCCCATGGACAAGGCGCGCACCAGCAGATCCACATCGCCGGCCTTGATCGCTTTGCCACTGGAGGCCACGTAATCAGCAGGCTTGGCCACGAATGCTACCTTGGGCGTGTGCTGGCGCTGGGCGGCTTCGTCCAGGTGTTTGATCAGGCCCATGCGCAACGCGCCATACGCCCGCACGGTCTCGAACATCGCCAGGGCCTTGGGGTCGCTGTTGATCGCGCCTTGCAGCTCGGTACCGGTGTAGCCCAGGTCTTGGGCATTGATGAAAATCGTCGGGATACCGGCGTTGATCAACGTGGCCTTGAAGGTACCGACGCCGGGTACCTCCAGGTCGTCGACGAGGTTGCCGGTGGGGAACATCGAACCACCACCGCCCTCTTCTTCCGCCGCCGGGTCCATGAACTCCAACTGCACTTCGGCGGCCGGAAAGGTCACGCCGTCCAGCTCAAAGTCGCCGGTTTCCTGCACCGCGCCGTCAGTGACCGGCACGTGGGCAATGATGGTCTTGCCGATATTGGCCTGCCACACCCGCACCACGGCCACGCCGTTGTGGGGCACGCGGGCCGCATCGACCAGGCCGGCGCTGATGGCGAACGAGCCTACCGCCGCCGACAGGTTGCCGCAGTTGCCGCTCCAATCGACAAATGGCTTGTCGATGGAGACCTGGCCAAACAGGTAATCCACGTCGTGATCGGCGCGGCTGCTTTTGGCCAGGATCACGGTCTTGCTGGTGCTCGAGGTGGCCCCACCCATGCCGTCGATCTGCTTGTCATAGGGGTCGGGGCTGCCAATCACCCGCAGCAACAAGGCGTCGCGTGCAGGGCCTGGCACCTGCGCCGCTGCGGGCAGGTCCTGTAGGCTGAAGAACACGCCCTTGCTGGTGCCGCCACGCATGTAAGTGGCGGGGATTTTGATTTGCGCTACGTGTGCCATGGTTATCCTCTTCAGGCGGTCGCCTTTGATTCCAGGAAGTCCTGGGCGAAACGCTGCAACACGCCACCCGCCTCGTAGATCGACACTTCCTCGGCGGTGTCCAGGCGGCACGTCACCGGCACCTCGACACGTTCGCCATTCTTGCGGTTGATCACCAGGGTCAGTTGCGCACGCGGGGTGCGCTCGCCGACCACGTCATAGGTTTCACTGCCGTCGATCTTGAGGGTGTGGCGGTCGGTGCCTGGCAGAAACTCCAGGGGCAACACGCCCATGCCCACCAGGTTGGTGCGGTGGATGCGCTCGAAGCCTTCGGCGGCAATCGCTTCCACACCGGCCAGGCGTACGCCCTTGGCCGCCCAGTCGCGGGACGAACCCTGGCCATAGTCGGCGCCCGCGATGATGATCAGCGGCTGCTTGCGCTCCATGTAGGTTTCAATCGCTTCCCACATCCGCGTGACTTTGCCTTCCGGCTCGATACGCGCAAGAGAGCCCTGCTTGACCTTGCCGTTTTCCTGCACCATTTCGTTGAACAGTTTCGGGTTGGCGAAGGTGGCGCGCTGCGCCGTCAGATGGTCACCCCTGTGGGTGGCGTAGGAGTTGAAGTCGACTTCCGGCAAGCCCATTTTCGCCAGGTATTCACCGGCGGCGCTGTCCAGCATGATCGCGTTGGACGGCGACAAGTGGTCGGTGGTGATGTTGTCCGGCAGCACCGCCAGCGGGCGCATGCCCTTGAGCGGCCGTGCGCCGGCCAGCGCGCCTTCCCAGTACGGCGGGCGGCGGATATAGGTGCTTTGTGGGCGCCAGTCGTACAGCGGCGTGACCTTGGGGCCGGTGTCTTCGTGGATGGCGAACATCGGGATATACACAGCACGAAATTGCTCGGGTTTTACCGAAGCCTTGACCACCGCGTCGATCTCTTCATCGCTCGGCCAGATGTCTTGCAGGCGGATTTCCTTGCCGTCGGCGTCCAGGCCGAGCACGTCCTTCTCGATGTCGAAACGGATGGTGCCGGCAATCGCATAGGCCACCACCAGCGGCGGCGACGCCAGGAAGGCTTGCTTGGCGTAAGGGTGAATGCGCCCGTCAAAGTTGCGGTTACCCGACAACACTGCGGTGGCGTACAGGTCGCGGTCGATGATCTCTTGCTGGATCACCGGGTCGAGCGCGCCGGACATGCCGTTGCAGGTGGTGCAGGCAAAGGCCACCACGCCAAACCCGAGTTTTTCCAGCTCATGGCCAAGTCCCGCTTCTTCCAGGTACATGGCCACGGTTTTCGAGCCTGGCGCCAAAGAAGACTTGACCCACGGCTTGCGGGTCAGCCCCAGCTTGTTGGCGTTGCGTGCCAACAGGCCAGCGGCGATCACGTTGCGCGGGTTGCTGGTGTTGGTGCAACTGGTGATGGCGGCGATGATCACCGCGCCGTCGGGCATTTGCCCCGGCACGTCATCCCATTGGCCAGCGATGCCTTTTGACGCCAGGTCGCGGGTGGCCAGGCGGGCATGCGGGTTGCTCGGGCCGGCCATGTTGCGCACGACGCTGGAGAGGTCGAAGCTCAGGCTGCGCTCGTACCGCGCGCCTTTCAGGTCGTCGGCCCACAGGCCGGTGTGACGGGCGTATTGCTCGACCAGGGCGACCTGTTCGTCTTCGCGGCCGGTGAGTTTGAGGTAAGCGATGGTTTGCGCGTCGATGTAGAACATCGCGGCGGTGGCGCCGTACTCCGGGGCCATGTTGGAGATGGTCGCTCGGTCACCCAAAGTGAGTGCCGCAGCCCCTTCGCCGAAGAACTCCAGCCAGGCGCCAACAACTTTCTGCTGACGCAGGAACTCGGTGAGCGCCAGCACCATATCGGTGGCGGTAATGCCCGGTTGCAGCTTGCCGGTCAGTTCCACGCCCACGCTTTCCGGCAGGCGCATCCACGACGCGCGGCCGAGCATCACGCTCTCGGCTTCCAGGCCACCGACGCCGATGGCGATCACGCCCAGGGCATCCACGTGGGGCGTGTGGCTGTCGGTGCCGACACAGGTATCCGGGAAGGCCACGCCGTCACGCACCTGAATCACCGGGGACATTTTCTCCAGGTTGATCTGGTGCATGATGCCGTTGCCTGGCGGGATCACATCAACGTTCTTGAAGGCCTTTTTGGTCCACTCGATAAAGTGGAAACGGTCTTCGTTGCGACGGTCTTCAATGGCACGGTTTTTTTCGAAGGCTTGCGGGTCAAAGCCACCGGCTTCGACGGCCAGGGAGTGGTCGACGATCAGTTGGGTGGGCACCACCGGGTTGACCTGCGCCGGGTCGCCGCCTTGCTGGGCGATAGCATCACGCAGGCCGGCGAGGTCGACCAGGGCGGTCTGGCCGAGGATGTCATGGCACACCACGCGGGCCGGGAACCACGGGAAGTCGAGGTCGCGCTTGCGCTCGATCAGTTGGCTCAGGGACGCGTCGAGGGTAGCCGGGTCGCAACGGCGCACCAGGTTCTCGGCGAGCACGCGCGAGGTGTAGGGCAACGTGGCATAGGCGCCGGGGGTGATTGCCTCGACAGCCGCACGGGCGTCGAAAAAATCCAGGCGGCTGCCGGGGAGCGGTTTGCGAAATTCAGTGTTCATCGTCAGGACTCGGTCACGGAATAGGTTACTGCGCGAAGCCGCCTTCTGTAGGAGCGAGCTTGCTCGCGAAGGTCGTCAACGATAACGCTGGCATGCTGAATGATCGCGGTGCCTTGACGTTTTTCGCGAGCAAGCTCGCTCCTACAGAGAGCAGGGTTACACCTGCAATTCAGCGACGTTCGATTGGCACGAACTTGCGCTGCTCAACGCCGGTGTACTCGGCGCTTGGACGGATGATGCGGTTGTTGGCGCGCTGCTCGAACACGTGCGCGGCCCAGCCGGTCAGGCGCGAGCACACGAAGATCGGCGTGAACAGCTTGGTCGGGATGCCCATGAAGTGGTACGCCGAGGCATGGTAGAAGTCGGCGTTGGGAAACAGCTTCTTCTGTTCCCACATGGTCTTGTCGATGGCTTCGGAGACCGGGAACAACACGGTGTCGCCCACTTCGTCAGCGAGTTTTTTCGACCAGCCTTTGATCACCTCGTTGCGCGGGTCGCTGTCTTTATAGATCGCGTGGCCAAAGCCCATGATCTTGTCTTTGCGCGCCAGCATGCCAAGGGTGCCTTCAACCGCTTCCTGGGCCGAGGAGAAACGCTCGATCATTTCCATCGCCGCTTCGTTGGCACCGCCGTGCAGCGGGCCGCGCAGGGAGCCGATGGCAGCGGTGACGCAGGAATACAGGTCGGACAGGGTCGATGCACACACCCGTGCGGTGAAGGTCGAAGCGTTGAATTCGTGTTCGGCGTAGAGGATCAGCGACACGTTCATCACTTTGACGTGCAGCTCGCTTGGTTTCTTGCCGTGCAGCAGGTGCAGGAAGTGGCCGCCGATGCTCGGTTCGTCGGTCACGCAGTCGATGCGCTGGCCGTCGTGGCTGAAGCGATACCAGTAGCACATGATCGCTGGGAACGCGGCGAGCAGGCGGTCGGTGACATCGCGCTGCACGCTGAAATCTTTCTCGGGCTCGATATTGCCCAGGAACGAGCAACCGGTGCGCATCACGTCCATCGGGTGGGCGTCGGCGGGGATGCGTTCGAGCACTTCTTTCAGGGCTTGGGGCAGGTCACGCAGTTTGCTCAGCTTGTTGCTGTAGGCGTCCAGTTCTGCCTGGGTTGGCAATTCACCGTACAGCAGCAGGTAGGCGACTTCTTCAAACTGGGCGTCGGCGGCCAGTTCGCGTACGTCGTAGCCACGGTAGGTCAGGCCAGCGCCGGCCTGGCCCACGGTGGACAGTGCTGTCTGCCCGGCAACCTGGCCACGCAGGCCAGCACCACTCAATACTTTTGCTTCAGCCATGTTCGTTCTCCAATTTTGTAGTTGTTCAGGGAACCACAGGGTTTATTTTTTCGCGGCGAACAGCGCGTCGAGCTTCTGCTCGAAGGTGTGGTAGTCGATGCGATCGTAAAGCTCCATGCGCGTTTGCATGGTGTCGATCACGTTCTGCTGAGTACCGTCGCGACGAATCGCGGTATAGACATTCTCGGCGGCCTTGTTCATGGCACGGAAGGCCGAGAGCGGGTACAGCACAATGGAAACATCCGCAGATTTCAACTGTTCGGTGGTGTACAGCGGTGTGGCGCCGAATTCGGTGATGTTCGCCAGGATCGGCGCCTTCACGCGGGAGGCGAACAGCTTGTACATCTCCAGTTCAGTGATGGCTTCCGGGAACACCATGTCGGCACCGGCCTCGATGCACGCCGCGGCACGTTCCAGCGCAGACTCCAGGCCCTCGACCGCCAGGGCGTCGGTGCGCGCCATGATCACGAAGCTGTCATCGGTACGCGCATCCACGGCGGCCTTGATGCGGTCGACCATCTCCTGCTGGGACACGATTTCTTTGTTCGGGCGATGACCGCAGCGCTTGGCGCCGACCTGGTCTTCGATATGGATGGCAGCGGCGCCGAACTTGATCATCGACTTGACGGTACGCGCCACGTTGAACGCCGAGGAGCCGAAACCGGTGTCCACGTCCACCAGCAGCGGCAGGTCGCACACGTCGGTAATGCGGCGCACGTCGGTGAGCACGTCATCCAGGCCGGTGATGCCCAGGTCTGGCACGCCGAGGGAGCCGGCGGCTACACCGCCGCCTGACAGGTAAATCGCCTTGAAGCCGGCGCGCTTGGCCAAGAGCGCATGGTTGGCGTTGATGGCGCCCACCACTTGCAAGGGCTGCTCGCTGGCGACGGCGTCACGGAAACGTTGGCCGGGAGTGCTGTTGTTGTTGGAACTCATGACTCACCTCGTGATGAAGGCGCACCGTCCGGGAAGTGACGGGCAATGTTGCGTTTGGAGGCGCCGATGTGCCGGCGCATCAACAGTTCGGCCAGTTCACCGTCGCGATCGGCAATCGCGTCCAGAATGCGGTGATGCTCGGCAAAAGCCTGGCGTGGACGATTGGGGGTGGCGGAGAACTGGATGCGGTACATGCGCACCAATTGGTACAGCTCGCCGCAAAGCATTTGGGTGAGGGTGCGATTACCGGCACCTTGAATGATGCGGTAGTGAAAATCGAAGTCGCCCTCCTGCTGGTAATAGCCGACACCCGCCTGGAACGCCGCGTCCCGTTCGTGGGTGTGCAACACCTGGCGCAGCTCTTCGATTTCCGCGTCGGTCATGCGCTCGGCGGCCAGGCGACAGGCCATGCCTTCCAGCGACTCGCGAATTTCATACAGTTCGACCAACTCGGCGTGGCTCAAAGACACCACGCGCGCGCCGACGTGAGGCACCCGCACCAGCAGGCGCTGGCCTTCCAGGCGATGGATCGCTTCGCGCAGCGGGCCGCGGCTGATGCCGTAGGTGCGCGCCAGCTCCGGCTCGGAAATCTTGCTGCCGGGGGCGATTTCGCCTTTGACGATGGCGGCCTGGATACGCCGGAAGACGTTCTCCGACATGGTCTGGGAATCGTCTGGTGCCACGGCTGGGTTTTCCAGTTGCTCCAACATATTGTCGACACCTTTAAAAGCAATTCCGCAAAAACTAGTCAGTTATCCCCGCATAGTCAAAGAATAAATACACATTGTCGACAATCGTCTAATAACCCCCTCATTCGCTTGCCAAGGCATGGCCGCCTGCCAGCGCTGGCGCCAAAAAAGCATCATGTTAGAATGCCCGCCGCTTTTGCCTGACATCAGATGATGAAAGGGCGCACCCGAGATTGCGCAGCAATGCCAGTCGCCTTGAAATGAACAGTGCACTGCCCTGCCTCAGGATTTATGAGACTCAAGCCTTACCTACTAGTGATGTGCCTGCTGTGCATACCGAGCCTTGGCGCTGGCGCCGAGAAGACCGTGTACGGCCTGAATGAATACGCCAAGCTTGCAGGTATCGACCTGGAAGTGGCGGCCAAACTCGACACCGGCGCCAAGACCGCCTCGTTGAGTGCCCGCGATATCAAGCGCTTCAAGCGCAATGGCGAATCCTGGGTACGCTTCTACCTGGCCATCGACACCGCCCATTCCCACCCCATCGAACTGCCCCTGGCGCGTGTCAGCAAGATCAAGCGCCGCGCCGGCGACTACGACCCCGATGAGGACAAGAACTACACCGCCCGCCCAGTGATTGCGCTGGATATCTGCATGGGCAGTGCTTTACGCAGCATCGAAGTGAACTTGACTGACCGCAGCGCATTCCAATACCCGCTGCTGATTGGCTCCGAAGCCTTGAAACGCTTTGATGCGCTGGTCGACCCTAGTCTTAAATATGCAGCAGGCAAACCCGCCTGCGCCGCCGACGCTTAATACCGCCGAGTAAACCGAATGCGCTCTCTGACCCTGCACCTGAAAATCCTGATCACCTTGCTGGTGGTGCTGGGCATTTCGGTCACCGCCTATCAGATCTTCGTGCTGGGGATTCCCGTCACCGAAGATGCCACCGACGACTTGTGGAACATCGACGCCAAGGTCGAGTTCGTCGCCAACCCGAAAGACCCGGTCAAGATCCAGATGTTCGTGCCGCCCCTGAGCCGCGACTTCGTCAGCCTCAATGAAAGCTTTATCTCGAACAACTACGGGGTGAGCGTCAACCGCATCGACGGCAACCGCAAGGTTACCTGGTCGGCGCGCCGGGCCAAGGGCAACCAGACCCTCTATTACCGCCTGGTGCTGACCAAGCGCTACAGCGGCGAGAAGGTCAAGATCAAAGGCCCGACCTTCCGCGACAGCATCGCCGTGGAAGGCCCGGAGAAGATCGCCGCCGAAGCCCTGCTGGCGCCGATCCGCCAGCACTCGGCCGACGTCGAGACCTTCATCAGTGAAGCCATCAAGCGCACCAACAACCTCAACGACGACAATGTGAAGTTGCTGCTGGCCGGCGACCCCTCGACGCCGCACAAAGCCAAGATCGTCGAGCTGCTGCTGTCCATCGCCCATGTGCCGGTAGAGAAAGTCCACACCATCCGCCTGGTGGCCGACCAGCCGCAAACCCCGGAACTGTGGCTGCGCAGCTTCAACGGCAACGACTGGCTGTACTTCAACCCGGAGACCGGCGAACAGGGCCTGCCCGCTGACCGCCTGCTGTGGTGGACCGGCGATGAAAACCTGATCACCGTCGATGGCGGCAAGAAAGCCATGGTGACCTTCAGCCTCAACAACAGCGAGATGAACGCCATCCGCCTGGCCAAGCTGACCGACGAAAACACCGACGCCAACTTCCTCGAATACTCGTTGTACGGGCTGCCGCTGCAAACCCAGCAGACCTTCATGATCATGGTGATGATCCCGATTGGCGTGCTGGTGATCTTGATCCTGCGTAACCTCATCGGCCTGCAGACCCTGGGCACCTTCACGCCGGTGCTGATCGCCCTGGCGTTCCGCGAGACCCAGTTGGGCTTCGGGATTGTACTGTTCACGATTATCACGGCGCTGGGCCTGTCGCTCAGGTCGTACCTGGAACACTTGAAACTGCAAATGCTGCCGAGGCTGTCGGTGGTGCTGACCTTCGTGGTGGTGCTGATTGCCGCCATCAGCCTGTTCAGCCACAAGCTGGGGCTGGAGCGGGGCTTGTCGGTGGCGCTGTTCCCGATGGTGATCCTGACCATGACCATCGAACGCCTGTCGATCACCTGGGAGGAACGTGGTGCCAACCATGCGCTGAAAGTGGCGATTGGCACGCTGTTCGCCGCGTCCCTGGCGCACCTGATCATGAGCGTGCCGGAGCTGGTGTACTTCGTGTTCACCTTCCCGGCGATCCTGTTGATTCTGGTGGGCTTCATGCTGGCCATGGGTCGCTATCGCGGCTACCGCCTCACCGAGCTGGTGCGTTTCAAGGCGTTCCTGAAGGCTGATTCTTGATGTTCGGCTTCTGGAAGACCTGGAAGGCCCTGGAAGCGCGGGGGATCATGGGCATCAACCGGCGTAATGCCGACTACGTGCTCAAGTACAACAAGCGCAGCCTGTACCCCATCGTGGATGACAAGATCATCACCAAGGAACGGGCCCTGGCGGCCGGCATCCACGTGCCGGAAATGTATGGGGTGATCTCCACCGAAAAAGAAATCGACAAGCTCGACGAGATTATCGGTGGGCGCAGCGACTTCGTGATCAAGCCCGCCCAGGGCGCCGGTGGTGACGGCATTTTGGTGGTGGCCGACCGGTTCGAGGGGCGCTACCGCACGGTGTCCGGCAAAATCATCAGCCATGAGGAGATCGAGCACCAGATCTCCAGCATCCTCACCGGCCTGTATTCCCTCGGCGGCCACCGCGACCGCGCATTGATCGAGTACCGCGTGGTGCCCGACCAGATCTTCAAGAGCATCAGCTATGAAGGCGTGCCAGACATCCGCATCATCGTGCTGATGGGCTACCCGGTGATGGCGATGCTGCGCTTGCCCACCCGCCAATCCGGCGGCAAGGCCAACCTGCACCAGGGCGCGATTGGCGTGGGTGTGGACCTGGCCACCGGCCTGACCCTGCGCGGCACCTGGCTGAACAACATCATCACCAAGCACCCCGACACCACCAACGCCGTGGATGGCGTGCAACTGCCCAACTGGGACGGTTTCATGAAGCTCGCCGCTGGCTGCTATGAGCTGTGCGGGCTGGGCTATATCGGCGTGGACATGGTGCTGGACCAGGAAAAAGGCCCGCTGATCCTTGAGCTGAACGCACGGCCTGGGCTGAACATCCAGATTGCCAACGACTGCGGCCTGACGTTGCGCACCCATGCGGTGGAGGCACGACTGGAAGAACTCAAGGCGGCCGGCGTGACAGAAACGCCGGAAGAGCGTGTGAAGTTCGTGCAAGAAATGTTCGGGCATATACCGCCCGTGGAAGGCTGATCCGGTCTTCGAACTGTCTATCCCCGACATCCCCTCTAGGAGCAAATCCTACAGGGGACTACAATCCCTCCCCCGCGCCACTGGCTGATCCACCCCCGCATGTCGACCTGTTCCGTATACCCGTTGCCCTACCGGGCCAATCCCACCGAGTTCTTTGCGGTCATTCGCCACGCCCCTGGTGCGGTGCTGCTCGACAGCGGCCGCCCGATGGCTGTTCGCGGCCGGTATGACCTGCTCAGTGCCTGGCCCGAAGCGACCCTGACGGTAGGGCCGGACGAAAGTGGCGGTGATTTCCTGCAACGCTTGCGCAAGAACCTGACGCAGTTGGGTCAAGCGACATTGCCTGACGGCTATGAATTACCGTTTGCCGGGGGGTTGATCGGTTACCTGAGCTATGACTTTGGTCGGCACCTGGAGCAGGTTTCACATCTGGCCGTGGACGATTTGCATCTGCCCGATGCGCGTTTCGGGCTCTATGCCTGGGCGCTGGTCAGCGATCACCAGATGCAAACCAGCCAGTTGGTCTTTCACCCTGCGCTGGCCGACAGCGAGCGGCAACGCTTGATCAACGTGTTCAGTCAGGCACAAAGCGATGCGCCGACGACCTTCAAGCTTCACGGCCCCATGGTCCCGGACCTCAGCGCCGAGGCTTATCACCAGGCCATCATTCGCATCCAGGATTACATCCAGGCCGGCGACTGCTACCAGGTCAACTTTGCCCAACGCTTTCGTGCGCCGTGCATCGGCGATCCGTGGGCAGCCTACTGCGCGCTGCGCGAAGCCTGCCCGACGCCGTTTTCCGGGTTCCAGAGTTTGCCCGATGACGGCGCGGTGCTGAGCCTGTCGCCGGAACGCTTTGTGCGCATCAGCGAGCGTCAAGTGGAAACCCGCCCGATCAAGGGCACCCGCCCTCGCGGTTTAACACCCGAAGAGGATGCCGCCAACGCCGCTGAGTTGCTCGCCAGCCCCAAGGACCGCGCAGAAAACCTGATGATCGTTGACCTGCTGCGCAACGACCTTGGCCGCAGTTGCCGTATAGGCTCAGTGAAAGTGCCGGAACTGTTCAGCCTGGAAAGCTACCCCAACGTGCACCACCTGGTGAGCAGTGTCACCGGCATATTGGCCGACGACAAAGACGCCCTCGACCTGATCGCCGGCAGCTTCCCCGGCGGCTCCATCACCGGCGCACCGAAGATTCGTGCGATGCAGATCATCGACGAGCTTGAACCCACCCGTCGCGGGCTCTATTGCGGCTCGCTGATGTACCTGGACGTGCGCGGCGAGATGGACAGCTCCATCGCAATTCGCAGCTTGCTGGTCAAGGACGGGCAAGTGTGTTGCTGGGGTGGCGGTGGGATTGTGGCGGATTCAGAGTGGCAGGCGGAGTATCAGGAGTCGCTGACGAAGGTGCGGGTGTTGTTACAGACATTGGAAGGTTTGTAGGGCCTGTACCGGCCCTATCGGGGGCAAGCCCCCTCCCACCTTCGACCGCGCAGCGATCAAAGGTGGGAGCTGGCTTGCCTGCGATGGGCATAGGCATCTACACAATTTCGTTACGACGCTGAACCTGTGGTGAGGGAGCTTGCTCCCGTGACGACCGGATAGCCGATGCTTATCTACCTGACGCCCCGCGATCAAACTGTGGGAGCGGGCTTGCTCGCGAAAGCGGCCTGACAGCCGACCGGGATGTGGGATTAGATTGAGTACATATCCGTTATTTAGGTAACGGCTACTTAGGGTTCCGCCCTGACGGCGGCTCACTTTTGAACAGCGCAAAAGTAAGCAAAACGCTCTTGCCCCACCACTCGGCACCTCGCTTGGGCTCGGTGTGCCCGTAATCCGCCAGTGATTTGGGGGGCCGCCGCCACGCGCCATCCATGGCGCGGGGCGGCTAAACCGGCATCCCTGCCGGTTTACCCCCCAAATCCCTGTCGAATTCCGGCCAGCGTGGTTTAACGGGGCGCCTGAGATCAAGATCACAAGCAGATCAAGATCAAGAGCGGCTCGCTTCGCATCGTGGTTACCGTTGGCTGCTACAACCTACAAAATTGTGTAGATACCTATGCTGCGATGGGGCAATCAGCCGCGCCACATAACTTACAGGCTCAACTGCCGATTCGACGCCTTGATAAACTCTTTCTTCAAGTCTTCAAACGTATGCACCGCCGGGAACTGCGGGAATTCGCGAATCACATTCTCCGGCGCATGGAACAGAATCCCACGGTCAGCTTCACCCAGCATGCTGGTGTCGTTGTAGGAATCACCGGCAGCGATCACGCGGTAGTAGAGGGTCTTGAATGCCAGCACCGATTGGCGCTTGGGGTCTTTCTGGCGCAGTTGGTAGCTCACCACCCGGTCGTTTTCATCGGTGATCAAGCGGTGGCAAAGCAAGGTCGGGAAACCCAGCTGACGCATCAGCGGTTGGGAGAATTCGTAGAAGGTGTCGGACAGGATCACCACCTGGAAACGCTCACGCAGCCAGTTGACGAACTCGATGGCGCCGTCCAGCGGCTTGAGTGTGGCGATCACGGCCTGGATATCGGCCAGCTTGAGCCCATGCTCGTCGAGGATGCGCAGGCGTTGCTGCATCAGCACGTCGTAGTCGGGGATGTCACGGGTGGTGGCCCGCAGGGACTCAATGCCGGTTTTCTCGGCGAAGGCGATCCAGATCTCCGGAACCAGCACCCCTTCCAGGTCAAGGCAGGCAATTTCCACACGACACTCCTATTAGATGTTGTTAGTTGAGCGAGCAAAAGGACTGCCGAACTCTAGCGACTCACGCCCGCCGCCGCAACGCGGGACAGATTTTGATACCATCGCCCTCCTAGAGAGCGCTCAGCGCCACTGACCTGTAGGAACCGTCCTGATGAACCAAGCCTTCGACGTCGTTGAACTCGCCACGACTTATGCCAACAAGTCTGCCCAGGACATTCTCAAGCTGGCGTTCAGCCAGTTCGGCGATGACCTGTGGATTTCCTTCAGCGGTGCCGAGGATGTGGTGCTGGTGGACATGGCCTGGAAGCTGAACAAGAACGTCAAGGTGTTCAGCCTCGACACTGGCCGCCTGCACCCGGAGACCTACCGGTTTATCGAGCAGGTGCGTGAGTTCTACAAGATCGACATCGAACTGATCTCGCCGGACCCGAGCAAGCTGGAGCCCTTCGTCAAAGACAAAGGCCTGTTCAGTTTCTATAAGGACGGCCATGGCGAATGCTGCGGCATCCGCAAGATCGAACCGCTGCGCCGCAAACTCGCAGGTGTGAGTGCCTGGGCCACCGGCCAGCGCCGCGACCAGAGCCCCGGCACTCGCAGCCAGGTGGCGGCGCTGGAAATCGATACGGCGTTCTCCACGCCGGAACGTACCCTGTACAAGTTCAACCCGCTGGCGCAGATGACCAGCGAAGAAGTCTGGGGCTACATCCGCATGCTGGAGCTGCCGTACAACAGCCTGCATGAGCGCGGCTTCATCAGCATCGGCTGCGAACCGTGCACCCGGCCGGTATTGCCCCGCCAGCATGAACGTGAAGGCCGCTGGTGGTGGGAAGAAGCCACGCAGAAGGAATGCGGGCTGCATGCGGGGAATATCATCAGCAAGGCTTGAGCCTCTGACACCACCGCCTCTGTAGGAGCGAGCTTGCTCGCGAAAAACGTCAACGATAACGCGGGCTTCCTGAATAAACGCGGGGTCGTTAAGTTTTTCGCGAGCAAGCTCGCTCCTACAGAAAGCGAAATTTGCTTTGTGGCCGGGAAAATCTTGTACACAACCTTGTAACCATAGGTGCCATTTTTGTGTGCAACTTAATGTACAACGCACCAAAACGTAACATCTCTCTGCGCCCATGGCGCTGTCTATAAATAGCCCTGCAATTAACAAAAAAATAAATACCTGTTCAAACGGTCAATTTATAACGTTTGTAATTCAGTAAGTTATTCTCAACCTATATAAAAACGACATTAGCCAAGATTTTCATATATCGAGAATTGGCACGCATATGGCTTAGGCACAAGTACGCTTTGTATACAATCAATACAAAACCTACATACACTTTGCCATCCGCCGCTTTGCTGCAGATGCGCTGGAGCCTGCCGGAATGCGTACAAGCCTCTCGAACACCCTCGCACTGGATCTGCCCTCCTCCCCATTAAACCCTGCAGCCACAGGCCCCGGCCCGCTGGTGCTCAGCCCGCGCCTGCACAACAAGGACCTGGCGCCCACCAAGGTCGAAGGCCGACGCTGGGGGCGCTATAGCATCTTTGCGTTGTGGACCAATGACGTGCACAACATCGCCAATTATTCATTCGCCATCGGCCTCTATGCATTGGGCCTGGGCGGCTGGCAAATATTGCTGTCCCTGGGGATCGGCGCGGCGCTGGTGTACTTCTTCATGAACTTGTCGGGCTACATGGGGCAGAAGACCGGTGTGCCGTTTCCTGTTATCAGCCGCATCAGTTTCGGTATTCATGGGGCGCAAATTCCGGCATTGATTCGGGCGGTAATTGCGATTGCCTGGTTTGGGATCCAGACCTACCTGGCCTCGGTGGTTTTCCGCGTGTTGCTGACGGCCATTCATCCAGGGTTTGCCGATTATGACCACGACTCGATTCTCGGCCTGTCGTCCCTGGGTTGGGCGTGTTTTGTGGCGATCTGGCTGGTGCAGTTGGTGATCCTCGCCTACGGCATGGAAATGGTACGTCGCTATGAAGGCTTCGCCGGGCCGGTGATTCTGCTGACCGTGGCCGCACTGGCCGGCTGGATGTACTTCCAGGCGAACGGGCAGATTGCCTGGTCGATCCGCGAGCCCCTGAGTGGCGGCGAGATGTGGCGCAATATCTTTGCCGGCGGCGCGCTGTGGCTGGCGATCTACGGCACCTTGATCCTCAACTTCTGCGACTTCGCCCGTTCCTCACCCTGCCGCAAGACCATCCAGGTCGGCAACTTCTGGGGCCTGCCGGTGAATATCCTGGTGTTCGCCGCCATCACCGTGCTGCTGTGCGGCGGGCAGTTCCAGCTCAATGGCCGGGTGATCGAAAGCCCGACCGAGATCATCGCGGCGATCCCCAACACCTTTTTTCTGGTGCTCGGCTGCCTGGCCTTCCTGATCGTCACCGTGGCGGTGAACATCATGGCCAACTTCGTCGCTCCGGCCTTTGTACTGAGCAACCTGGCGCCCAAGTACCTGAACTTCCGCCGCGCCGGGTTGATCAGCGCTTTTGTTGCCGTGCTGATCCTGCCGTGGAACCTCTACAACAGCCCGTTGGTGATCGTGTACTTCCTCTCTGGCCTGGGCGCGCTGCTGGGGCCGTTGTACGGGGTGATCATGGTCGATTACTGGCTGATCCGTAAAAGCCAGGTGGACGTGCCACAACTGTATAGCGAAGACCCCCAAGGCATTTATTACTACAGCCGAGGGGTGAATATGCGTGCGGTGGCGGCGTTTATTCCAGCGGCGGTGATCGCCATCCTGCTGGCGCTGTTGCCGGGGTTTGCCAGCGTCTCGCCGTTTTCCTGGTTGTTTGGCGCAGGCATCGCGGGGTTGCTGTACCTGCTGATTGCCAAGCGTCAACCGCACTACGCCGATGTCAGCGGCGAAAGCATTGCCGTCGATAACGTCAGTCACTAAACAAGGACTTTCCATGCGTATCCTCGTGGTCAACGTCAACACCACCGAATCCATCACCGAGACCATCGCCCAGCAAGCACGGGCCGTGGCGTCACCGGGCACCGAGATTGTCGGGCTCACCCCGTACTTCGGCGCCGAATCGGTGGAAGGCAATTTTGAAAGCTACCTGGCGGCCATCGCCGTGATGGACCGGGTGATGGCCTACGACCAGCCCTTTGATGCGGTGATCCAGGCCGGCTATGGCGAGCATGGCCGTGAAGGCCTGCAGGAACTGCTCAATGTACCGGTGGTGGATATCACCGAAGCGGCGGCCAGTACCGCGATGTTCCTGGGGCACGCCTACTCGGTGGTGACCACCCTGGACCGCACTGTGCCGCTGATTGAAGACCGGCTGAAACTCGCCGGCCTCTACCAGCGTTGCGCTTCGGTGCGCGCCAGCGGCATGGCGGTGCTGGAATTGGAAGACGACCCGCTGGGCGCCATGGAAGCTATCGTGCGCCAGGCGGAACTGGCCATTCGCGACGACAAGGCCGAGGTGATCTGCCTGGGCTGCGGCGGCATGGCCGGACTGGATGAGCAGATTCGCCAGCGCACCGGGGTGCCGGTGGTGGACGGGGTGACGGCGGCGGTGATGGTGGCCGAGTCGTTGGTGCGGTTGGGGTTGTCGACGTCCAAGGTCAGGACGTACGCCACGCCGCGACCAAAGAAGGTCATCGGCTGGCCGGGTAAGTTCGGGCGGTAGACCGATGCGCCTGCATCGCGGGCAAGCCCGGCTCCCACATTGGATCGCGATCACTGTGGGAGCCGGGCTTGCCCGCGATGGCCACAACTCGATATACCGCCCTGCTCAGATAGCACTGAACCGTTGAGCCAGTTTTTGCTCGGCAAACTGCTCAATAATGAAATCCACAAACGCCCGCGTCTTGCCCGGCAGCAACTTATGCTCGGCGTAGTAGATGGAAATATTGCCGTCGTCCACATACCAGTTGGGTAACACCCGCACCAGCGCCCCGCTGTCCAGGAACGGCACGGCCATTGGCATGCTCACCAGCGCGATGCCAAGGCCCTGGGCACTGGCGCAGCACGCGGCTTCGGAGTCGCTCATGGTCATCGCCGGTTTCAGCACTAAAGGGCTGTGCTCGCGCTCACGATTGGTCAGTTGCCACGAACGCACCCGGCCAGTCTGCGGCGAGCGGATCAAGATGCCGAGGCAGTGCGACAGGTCCTCGGGCACCAGTACCGGAAGGCGTCGCGCCAGGTAATCCGGCGACGCCACCAGCACCCGGTGCGCCGGCGTCAACTTGCGCGCTACCACACCTTGGGGCAACTCGAACCCGCCGCCGATGGCCGCATCGAAGCCTTGGCCGATCAGGTCGACCTGGCGGTTATCGAAGTGCCAGTCCGGGCTGATATCAGGACAGCGCCGCATAAATTCGCCCAACAACGGCACCACATACCGATTGCCGAACACCGGCCCCATGCTGACCTTGAGCGTACCCACCGGCCGCCCTTCGGCACTGGCCAGGTTGGCGACCGCATTCTGAATGGTGGTGAGGCTGCCACTGACTTCCTCCAGGAACACCTTGCCGGCTTCGGTCAGCGCCAAGCGCCGAGTGCTGCGCTGGAACAGCCGCACACCGAGGCGCGCCTCCAACTTGGCAACGCTTTTACCCACTGCAGCAGGCGTGAGGCTCAGGTGCCGTGCAGCCTCGGCAAAGCTGCCACCCTCGGCGCTGCGCACAAAGCATTCGATACTGCCAAAGCTTTCCATATCGCCCCACTCTAAACTTTTGGTTTACACAGACTATAGCAACCACGGGCTACCGAGCTGGGCGGGTGAGGTCGATACTCGCCCCATCAACTACCTCGGAGATCGACATGACCACACACAACCTCACCGGCAAAGTCGCCTTGATTCAAGGCGGTTCCCGCGGCATCGGCGCCGCCATCGTCAAGCGCCTCGCCGCCCAGGGCGCAGCGGTTGCCTTTACCTACGTCAGTTCGGCCGCCAAGGCCCAAGCGTTGCAGAACGAAGTGATCAGCGAAGGCGGCAAAGCCCTGGCGATACAGGCCGACAGCGCCGATGCCACGGCGATTCGCGCGGCGGTCAACGCTACAGTCGAGGCGTTTGGACGCCTGGATATCCTGGTGAATAACGCTGGCGTGCTGGCCATCGCGCCGCTGGACGAATTCAAGCTGGAAGACTTCGACCAGACCTTGGCGATCAACGTACGCAGCGTATTTATCGCCACCCAGGAAGCCGCCAAGCATATGGGCGAAGGTGGCCGGGTGATCAATATCGGCAGCACCAACGCCGAACGCATGCCCTTTGGCGGTGGCGGGCCCTACGCCATGAGCAAAGCGGCGCTGGTGGGGTTGACCAAGGGGTTGGCACGAGACCTGGGGCCACGGGGCATCACCATCAACAACGTGCAGCCTGGCCCGGTGGACACCGATATGAACCCGGCGAACAGTGATTTTGCCGAAAGCCTGATCGGGTTGATGGCGGTAGGTCGGTATGGGCATGTGGAGGAGATCGCCAGTTTTGTGGCGTATCTGGCTGGGCCGGAAGCGGGCTATATCACGGGCGCCAGCCTGACCATCGATGGTGGTTTCAGCGCCTGATTCTTTGCAGAACCGCAACCCAAATGTGGGAGCGGGCTTGCTCGCGAAGGCGGTGGGTCAGTTGATAAATCTACTGACTGACACCCTGCATTCGCGAGCAAGCCCGCTCCCACATTTTTGACCGCGCGGGGTCAGGCCATGGGAGGCAAGCCGTAGGCGGCCAGGTCAAAGTCGGCGAGTTTGCGAATAATCAGGTCAGCATGCTGGTACTTGCTGTCAGCCATCGCCTCATCAGGCACCGCAATGGCGGTCATGTGCGCAGCCTTCGCCGCCGTCACGCCGAACGGCGAGTCTTCGAACACCAGGCAATCCTCAGGCGCTACACCCAACCGGAGCGCGGCGGTGAGGAAGATATCTGGCGCGGGCTTGGCGGCGCCGACTTCCGGGTCGTCGGCGGTGACGATGGTGTCGAACAGGCCAAACCATTCACGGTGCAGGGTGGTCTTGTGGCCAAACGAATTACGCGATGAACTGGTGCCCACCGCAATCGGAATATTGTGCGCCTTCAAGTGCCGCACCAACGCCTCTGCACCGGGCATGCCCAGGGCCTTGGGAAAACGCTCGCTCATCAGCGGTTCGCGTATTTCCAGAAACTCGGCGGGCGTGATCGGCAGGTCCAGCGCCTTGACCACGTAATCGGCCAAATCCTGCGCGCCCCGCCCGATGATGTGCTGCTTGATGCCCCAGTCGTAGGTACGGCCATAGCGTTCGGCAATGATCTGCGTCACTTCGGTGTAGATGCCTTCGGTATCCAGCAACAACCCGTCCATATCGAAAATCACGGCCTTGATCGGGACAGCGGTACGCGGTGCATTCATCACAACACAACCTTGGGGCGAGGACTAAAAGGATTCAGCACAATAACGGCCCTCGTTGCCTGCAAGCAACCTTCGTGGACCAACCGTTGATTCATACCAAGCAACAGTTTTAACCATCGGCGCTGACGGCGGCCGTCTAGGGTTTGAGAGGACAACGCCATGACCCGTCGACACGGATCTGAAAATACCGATTGCAAACCTTATAAAAGACTTATTAACCTCCATGAACTCAATCCACTGGACGCGAAAAGCCGTCAAACAATTGCTTCGGTTGCATTCATTTCATCAGCAACAGGTACGCGATGCCGTGTCCGCTCTTGAACACATGCCCGATGCAATCAACGTCAAGGTGCTGGTTAACCATCCTCACAGCTATCGCTTGCGGGTAGGTCATTACCGGGTCCTTTTCGACTGGGACGGCAGCATCCAGGTCGTCAGCATCCAAGAGGTTAAAAAACGTGACGAGCGAACCTACTGCCGTACAGATCATCCACAATACGCAGGGCAAGCCAGCCTATGTGGTGATTCCCTATGAACACTATGTGGCGCAGCAAAAAGATCCAAACCTGATCCCCCATGCGGTAGTCAGCCGCCTGGTGGATGGCGTAACACCTATCCGCGCGTGGCGCGAGCACCTGAGCTTGACCCAGGAAGAAGTCGCCCAACGCCTGGGTATTTCACAATCGGCATTTGCCCAGCAGGAAGCGGTCAGCAAACCTCGTCGCACCACGCGGGAAAAGATAGCCAAGGCGTTCGGTATCAATGCCAGTCAACTGGAGCTATAACTTCACCCGGCAAGAATTCACGTATTCCTTTACTCAGATCGAGCTCAAACATGCTCTACCGCCTAGCCGCCGACGGCCTCGTGCTGTTCCACCTGGCCTTTATCCTGTTCGTGCTGTTCGGCGGCCTGCTCACCCTGAAGTGGCCCAGGGTAATGTGGCTGCACTTGCCCGCCGTTGCCTGGGGCATCGCGGTAGAGGTGCTGCACCTGCCCTGCCCACTCACCCGTTGGGAAAACCTGTTTCGCCAACTGGCCGGGCAGGACGGTTATGGCGGCGGGTTTATCGAGCACTACATCCTCACGCTGATCTACCCCGCCGGGCTGACTGCCAATATCCAATTGCTGCTGGGAGCCGTGGTGGTGGTGATCAACCTCGCGGTGTATGGGCGGGTTATCCGGCGTTACGTACAGGCTTGAGACAGTTGCGCTGGTGAAGAATCAGCGCACCTCAATCCGTCGTGGTTGCATCTATGACACGCCGAAGCGCAAATGTGGGAGCTGTCGAGCCCCAGCGAGGCTGCGATGGGATCACCGCAAAGCACGCGCCAGACTGAGCCATCTGCATCCCAGCCTCGCTGATCGATTTCAATCTGCCAGCTGAGCGCTTAGAGTGTCGCCCCCGAGAATTGAATCTCGAGCTTGAATCTATGGAGTTATAAGTGAAATACCTCAGTAAAGTCGTAGCAGCAGCCGTACTTGGTTTCACCCTGGCAGGTTGCACCGGCACCGCCATGAAAACCCAGCAATACGACGCCAGCCAGTACACCGTGCTCGGCCACAGCGAAGCCAGCGCCACCGGCATCATGCTGCTGGGCGTCATCCCGATCGGCCAGAACAACCGCTTCGTACGCGCTCAAGATGCAGCCATCAAGGCCAAGGGCGGCGACGCGCTGATCAACACTCAAGTGCAAGAGAAGTGGTTCTGGGCCTGGGTATTGAACGGCTATACCACCAAGATCTCCGGTGATGTGATCAAGCTGAAAACCGCGCAATAAAGTACGAATTTGCCAGGGCGCTGACCCCGGTAAGCGACGTATCATGGGCCTGACTTTCGAGGATGGCCCATGAACCTCAGCATCATTTACGCCCTCGCGGCTGCCGCCCTGTTCGGCGCCAGCACCCCGCTCGCCAAAAGCCTTGGCCTGGGCCTTTCGCCCATACTGCTCGCCGGCCTGCTCTACCTCGGCAGCGGCATCGGCCTTGCCGGTGTGCGCTTGATCCGTGATCGCGGCTGGAAACCTACCGGGCTAACTCCATCGGAATGGCCCTGGCTACTTGGCGCCATCGCCTTCGGCGGCATCTTCGGCCCCGTTGCATTGATGTTCGGCCTAACCCGAACCACCAGCGCCAGCGCCTCCCTGATGCTCAACCTTGAGTCGGTACTGTCCGCCGTGATCGCCTGGGTCGTGTTCCGCGAAAACGCCGACCGACGCATCGTCCTCGGCATGCTTGCCATTGTGCTGGGCGGCGTGGTGTTGTCGTGGTCCGGTGCTGACAGCAGCCACCAGGACTGGACCGGACCGCTCGCCGTCGCGCTGGCGTGTTTGTGCTGGGGCATTGATAACAACCTGACGCGCAAGGTGTCGGCGTCTGACGCGCTCTTTATCGCTGGCGCCAAGGGTTTGATTGCGGGGTTGGTGAATTGCAGCCTGGGGCTTTATCTGGGGGCGCAGATTCCGGGCGTGGCGCAATTGGCGCCGATCCTGGTGGTGGGGTTCCTCGGCTATGGCATCAGCCTGGTGATGTTCGTGCTGGCGCTACGCGGGCTGGGCAGTGCGCGCACCGGGGCTTATTTCTCCACCGCACCTTTCCTCGGTGCCGCAGTGGCGTTGCTGGCATTTGGCGAGTCGGTGAGCGTGGCGTTCTGGATTGCTTCGGCGCTGATGGCCTTGGGCGTGTGGCTGCACCTGACGGAGCGACATGCTCATGAGCATCTGCATGAGGCGACGGAGCATGGGCATTGGCATGTGCATGATGAGCATCATCAACATGAGCATGGGTTTGAGTGGGATCCGGCGCAGCCGCACAGTCATGTGCATGTTCACAAGGTGATGACCCACAGCCATGCGCACTTTCCTGATGTGCATCATCGGCATAGGCATTGAGGATCGTTTGGTGTGAAGAGACTTCGGTATTCTCCAATCCTGAAGCCCATTGGGGGTAGCTAACCCCAAACACTACAGTGCAGGCGAAGGCAGGTATGATTCAGGCTAACCCGGCCAGACTGGACCTACGCACATGCCTGCCTCCGACACCCGCCCTACCCCCGCGCCATTCCTCAAGCCCGGTGAAACCGTGGTGTTGTTCGACGGGGTGTGCAAGCTGTGTAACGGTTGGGCAAGGTTTCTGATCCGCCACGACCACCAACGGCGCTTGCGATTAGCCGCCGTGCAGTCACCCGAGGGCCAGGCGCTGTTGGCGTGGGCGGGGTTGCCGCTGGAGCAGTTCGACACCCTCGCAGTGATCCGCGATCGGCACTGTTGGGAGCGTTCGGAGGCGGTGTTCGAAATCATTGCGCAACTGCCTGCTCGCTGGCGCCCAATGCTGCTCCTGCGTGGCATCCCGCGCTTTCTTCGGGATTGGGCTTACGACCGCATCGCGCGCAATCGCTATCGGCTGTTCGGGAAATACGATACCTGTCTGTTGCCGAACGCGGATCATGAACAGCGCTTTTTAAAGGATCAGCCATGAATCCCCTTTTGCGCATCAACTGGATCGCCCGGGGCGGCCTGGCTTTCATGTTTGCCTACCATGGGCTGGTGCCGAAGCTGCTGTGGCTAAGCCAGGGTGAGCGGGCAATGATCCAGGCGCACGGGATCGAGCAGGTGCAGTTGTTCGCCACGCTGGCGGGGGTTGGGGAAATTGCCCTGGCGATATGGATACTGCTTTGGCCACGCAGTGTCTGGCCGCTTGTAGTGGCTGCGACTGCGCTGGCGGGGCTGCTGGTGGATGTGGCGGTGTTCAGCCCGTCGATGCTCAGGGAAGCGTTTAATCCTGTGTCGCTGAATGTGGCGGGTTTGGCGTTATGTGCGGTGGCTTGGAATACCAAGCCCTGAACGGCATTTATTTCAGCCCGAGCGCCTCAAGTGCAACGGCCAGCGCTGATGTCAGCCATACAGCAACAGCCCAATCAACTGCCATGGCGTCATCTTAGTAACCATGATCAGCACGATCACAAACATCCCAGAGAAACCCAAAACACCCATCCAGAACCATTGCCTATAGACGCTGCGGTATCCATCACCAAGCGCCCTGCTCGTCTCAACCGCGCTGAGCGCCATTTGCTGCAAACGCTTCTGCAGCACCAGCACCGGCAGCCAAAGAGCCCCCACACACAGGAAGATGATCAGCGAAGTCAGCACCCATTCGGTGGTCAACCCAAGTCCGGCAAGCTTGATCAACACAAAGCCGGTAATGATCTGAATGACGCCCGCCGGCGTAGTGATCCAAGTATCGAACTGCACCACCATCCGCGCCACATGGGCAATCACTTGCGGGTTGGCCGTACGGCTCGCGGCGATCAGATACAGATACGAGCCCATGCCGAAGCCAAACAGGAAAATCGCCGCGATGATGTGGATGTATTTCAGGCTCAGATAGAGCATGGTCAGCCCTGCCCGTCAGAGAAATGCACGGCCAGGCTAAGGTTCGCCGGGTCGTTGATGGCGGCCATGTATTCGTCGACAGTGATTTCGCCAACGCACGGCCGCGCACCGGGTTCAGGCACATAGCCTTGGGCGACTTTGAGGGCCAGAGCAACGGCGGCACAGCTGGGGATTTCCGGGCCTTTGTCATTCAGCGCCGTCAGTTGCACCGCCAGGGACAGCGGTTGCCCTTCTGCACCGAGGCCGTTCACGTCGATGTACATCGCGCTTTTGCCATCGCCAAAGCGCTCGAACCAAGTACCCAGCCGATGCAGCCGCGCAGCCCAGGCAAGATGGTCACGCACGACGCCCCACCGCAGCGCCTGGGCCAGCAGATAGTTGGCGACACCGCCAAGCTTGAGCCCCGCACCAGCCTTGAAGCTCAGGGTGTGGGCACCATAGCGGCCAGCAAAAATGTCCATGTCGGGCACATCCACATTGGCCAACACCCGCGTGCCAAGCCCAGGCATTTTGCGCAGCGTCAGGTCCTGCCAGCCCAGCACTTCATGCACCTGGCCATGCCTGAGCTGCTTGATGGGTTTGCCCGCGTAAGCCAGCACACCTTCGACGGTGGACAGGCCCGGCATCTTGGCCGAGGAGGAAATACCGTGCTCGATCGAGTCGATACGGGTGAAGCGATAGCGATACTGATCGATGATGGCGCACGACAGCGTCGGCACTGAGCTGCACCCGCTAAGGATCGCCACGCCTGCCTGCCGTGCTTGTGCATCCAGCACGCTCACGCCGTTGACGAAGGTGCGGCAGTCGGACAAGTCGCAGTAGTTCACGCCAGCGTCGATGCAACTCTGGGCGACAGCATAGGACTGCCCCTGGAACGGGCCGCCGGTGTGGATCACCCACTTGATGTTCATCGAACGCAAAACGGAGGCGAACCCGGCGCCCATGGCATCGCCACACCAACCCTCGCAAGCGGTGTTCGACTGGCTTTTCAGCTCATCCACCTTGCGCTGCAGCTTATGTGGATCGCGACCCGAGATCACCAGTTCAATGCCCGGCGCCACCACCAGATGCCGGCAAACGATGCTGCCGAAATTGCCGTAGCCACCGACTACCAACACCCTGAGTGTCATTCCATTCTTCCCTAAACAATCGATCATGCGCTGAGCCTGAGGAAAACTGGCGGCTGAGTCGGCTAAAGATACCCGATTTGTTCAGCTTCTTGAGCCAGGATCAACGGGGAGCCTCGAGGAAATGGCTACGGTTGTGAGTCAATGCAACGGGTCATGATCACACCACCCGTCGCCATAGTAGGTTCGAGCTACATGTGCGCCTTCAATCGCACAGGGGTTGGTGGCTTTGGGCAACGTCCTACACATTACTCAGAAGCGACAGGCTGCCGTTTTAAAACCTCAATGCCTATAGTCTTCTGGTCGCCCATATGGCGACCGGGTTTGGCGACTCGACTATAAGATGGCAAAAGCCTCCCGGCTGATTTGCGGGATGCCCCTGCACGCAATAAGCTGCTCAATGGTAGCTGTGCGTGGGAGACCCTCGGGTCTGCCGGTCTTTGTCCGTTCTTATGCCGGTTCGCCAACCTGCGTACAGTTGCCACCTTTTGTTTGGCGACTAATAGGTGGCTTCTCCCCCTCCAAGCGAACGGACTTTACGCATGAACCAATACATAGCACTTACCAGCAACGACAGCGCCACACCTGCCCTTTTTGTCGATACCACCGTGCCATTGGAAATACTCCTCGACGCTGCGACCTATCGACTTCGTGCTGTTACACAAGTCCTCGAGAACCTCGCACTACGCAGTGAGATCGGTAGTGATGCGGTTGTACTCAGTGATTTTGCGTTGCTTTGTTCAATCCCTTTGCGCGACGGCTGCGATTTGCTGGACGTCATAGGAAGGCGAATGGATATGCCAAGCGCGTGACCTGATAAAGCTGGACTTTTCAAACCCCAGAAATCACAAAACCCCTGGTTTCTCTCGAAACCAGGGGTTTTGTTTACATCGAATTTGGCGGTGAAGGAGAGATTCGAACTCTCGATACAATTTCTTGTATACACACTTTCCAGGCGTGCTCCTTAAGCCACTCGGACACTTCACCGTATCTCGTCAAACCAGTTCAGTCTGTCGAGGCGCGCTAATGTAGTCGAAAGCCTTTCTGATGGCAAAGGTTTTTTTCAGAATTTTCATGCGGTTAGACCGTTATGCCATTCACCGCCCGACAGGGGGTGGTGATTGTGCCATTCTCAGGCAGTGGCGGCACGCGTCTGGAATGCTTGCTGCGCCCTGCTCCGGGGTGTCTACCCTTGGGGATGAGGCAAAAGCCTGACTGGGTAGTCAGTCACGGCGCTTTACCCGCGCGGGCGTGGTGAGTAACGTCTGTGCATCTATCTCTATAACAAGCCCTACAAGGAACCGCGTCATGAGTGAGTTGATTGCCTACCACTTCGAAGACGGTATCGCGACCCTGACCCTGAGCAACGGCAAGGTGAATGCCATTTCTCCGGCGGTGGTCAGTGAGTTTAATGCGGCGCTGGATCAGGCCGAGAAGGATCGGGCGGTGGTGATCATCACGGGCACGCCGGGGATTTTGTCGGGCGGTTATGACTTGAAGGTAATGACCGCCGGCCCTAAAGAGGCAATCAGCCTGGTGACCTCAGGCTCGACCCTGGCGCGGCGGATGTTGGCGCATCCGTTCCCGGTAATCGTGGCCTGCCCTGGGCATGCGGTGGCCAAGGGCGCGTTCCTGTTGTTGGCGGCCGATTATCGGATTGGCGTCGAAGGGCCGTTCAGCATTGGCCTGAATGAAGTGGCGATTGGCATGACCATGCACCACGCCGGTATCGAGTTGGCGCGCGATCGCCTGCGTAAGTCGGCGTTTCAGCGTTCGGTGATCAATGCCGAGATGTTTGATCCACAAGGCGCCCTGCACGCCGGTTTCCTCGACAAGGTGGTGGCACCGGAAGAACTGCACGCGGCTGCACTGGAAGCGGCACGGCAGTTGAAGAAGATCAATATGAACGCCCACAAGCACACCAAGTTGAAAGTGCGCCGCGCACTGCTCGAAGCGCTGGACGATGCAATCATCCAGGATCAGGGCCATAGCCTGAGCTAAGTCCTACACCTTTCGTGCCTGAGCCCGACCTTGAGTCGGGCTTTTTCTTACCTATAGATATGAAACGTCCGTAGCCGCTCTAGTTAGCCGTTATCGGCCCATGTGGAAACATGCGCTTAAACATCGGCTATCTCCTACGTCTGTAGGGGCAATTGCCGAATACAGTGCACATCCGTACACTGCGCCACCTTTTGTCCCGATGGGCCGTGTCGATGCTTTTTCTGTTGCGTATGTTGTTGATGGGCCTGCATTTTATGATCGCTGGCGTGCTGGGTGTGCTGGTCGGTGTGTGCCGGCCGTTCAATCCGGACAACAGTCGCCTTTGTGCTCGCCTCTATGCGTTGCCAGCCATGCGGATCCTGGGCTTGAACGTGAAGGCCGACGTCGACTCGCTGCGCAACAAGCCCGGTACCTGCGTGGTGATCGCCAACCATCAGTCCAACTACGATCTGTTTGTGCTCGGCAATGTAGTGCCGCACCGCACGGTCTGCATCGCCAAGAAAAGCCTGAAATGGGTACCGCTGTTCGGCCAGCTGTTCTGGCTGGCGGGCAATGTGCTGATCGACCGTGGCAATGCTCACAAGGCGCGGCGTGCGATGCTGACCACCACGCATACCTTGCAGCATGAGGACACGTCGATCTGGGTGTTCCCGGAGGGCACGCGCAACCTGGGCAAAGGGTTGTTGCCGTTCAAGAAAGGCGCGTTCCATATGGCGATTGCGGCCGGTGTGCCTATCGTGCAGGTGTGTGTCAGCAATTACGTGACGCAGATGAAGCTCAATCGCTGGGCCAGCGGCAGTGTGCTGATACGCTCGTTGCCGCCGATTCCTACCTGTGGGTTGACGGTGGATGACATCCCTCAGTTACTGCAGACGTGTCAGACGCAGATGGATGAGTGCATTGCACAAATGGACCGTGAGCTTGTAGGAGCGAGCTTGCTCGCGAAAAACGTATAAGCGATGCGGGTCAACTGATGGCGCTGCGTTATCGGTGACGATTTTCGCGAGCAAGCTCGCTCCTACAGGGAAGTGGGCAATGTCGGTGAGCAACAACGGAACGCCATTCAGGCTAAGCTGCCCAACATCTGTCCTCTTGATAAGAAGTGATCAGCACCATGGGTAGAGTTGTTGCGGCTGCCGTTTACAGCGCCGGTAAGAAAGTCTCGGATATTACTCTCGATGAAGGCGCGGCCTGGGCCGCCAAACCTGGGCACTTTGTGTGGATCGGCCTGGAAGAGCCCAGTGCCCAGGAATTGAACAACCTGCAACGCCAGTTCAACCTGCACGAGCTGGCGATCGAAGATGCCATGGAAAAACACAGCCGCCCGAAGCTGGAAACCTTCGGCGACGCGCTGTTTATCGTCACCTACTCCCCGGTGCGCGAGAACGGCAAGCTGGAGTTTATCGAAACCCATATCTTTGCCGGCAACGGCTACATCATCACCGCACGCAACGGCCACTCGGCGTCCTACGGTTTTGTGCGCCAGCGTTGTGAGGCGCGCCCGTTGTTGCTGGAGCATGGGGAAGATTTCGTACTCTATGCGCTGCTGGATTTTGTCACCGAAAACTATCAGCCGGTGAGCGAGGCGATCCACGCCGAGATCGATGAGTTGGAGCGTAACGTGCTGTGCAGTTCGCTCAACGAGCGCGATATCCAACACCTCCACGGCTTGCGCCGCGATGTGTTGCGGCTCAAGCGGCACGTGGCGCCGATGGTGGAGATCAGCCAGGAATTGCAGAAGCTCAGCTTCCCGTTTATCGACAAGAACATGCGCCCGTATTTTCGTGACGTGCAAATCCACGTTACGCGGCAGATGGAAGACCTCACCACCTTGCGCGATATAGCCAGCCAGACCATCGAGATCGGTGTGCTGCTGGAGGCCTCGCGCCAGAGCGTGGTGCAGCGCAAGTTCGCCGCGTGGGCGGCGATCCTGGCGTTCCCCACGGCGGTGGCGGGGATTTATGGGATGAACTTCCAGAACATGCCCGAGCTGCAATGGCACTACGGCTATTTTGCGGTGCTCGGGTTTATTACCCTGGGCTGTACCGGTTTATGGGCCAGCTTCAAGCGTTCGGGCTGGCTTTAAGCCTTGGCTTCAGGCTGATGCGCAACGAAGCGCATCATCCATTCCGCCACGGTGACGCCGTGGTGGTCGCGTTCCAGGCTGGCCACGCCGTTGCTGTAGACCTTTTCACCCAGGGTTGTCTGAAGGATTTCCAGCAACTCGCGGGAATAGTCGTGAACAAACTCCGGATGGCCCTGGAAGCACAGCACCTGGTCGCCGATGTGGTACGCGGCAAACGGGCAGAATTCGCTGGAGGCGATGACCGTGGCATTGTCCGGCAATGTAGTGACTTGGTCCTGGTGGCTGATCAACATCCTCAGTTCAGGCACCTCTGGGCTCATCCACGGGGCCTTGGCGTCCAGCTTGTAGTCGTGGGTGCCCATGCCCCAGCCCTGGCTGGCCCGTTCGGCCTTGCCGCCCAGCAGCAGCGCGAGCAATTGATGGCCGAAGCACACGCCCAGCAGCTTGTCGCCACGCTCATAGCGCGTGAGCAGGTAGGTCTTGAGGGTCTGGATCCAAGGGTCGGTCCCGAACGAATCGGCCTTGCTGCCAGTGATCAGGTACGCGTCAAACACTTCGTCATCCGGCGGGTACTCGCCCTGCACCACGTTGTAGACGACAAACTCGGCGGCAATCGGTTGCTTGGCGAACAGGCGCTTGAACATCTGCCCATAGCCTTGGTACTCATCGATCAAAGCGGGACGCAGAATATCGGTTTCCAGGATGCAGACGCGTAGCGACATAAAAAATACCTGACACGGCGATGGGAATATTGCACACCCCAGAGCCTGCCCTGAAATACATCCCCAAAGCAAGCCCTCAATGGGCGCCCACACACACTGTAGGAGCGAGCTTGCTCGCGAAAAACGTCAACGATAATGCAGGTAGCCTGGATTAAAGCGTTGCCTGTGCGTTCTTCGCGAGCAAGCTCGCTCCTACAGTGAAACGTCTAAAACAGTGCGCCTTTTGCGGCTTTTTCCAGTAATAACGCCGGCGGCGAGAAGCGCTCCCCGTACTCCTCGGCGAGATAGCGGGCGCGGGCGATGAAGTCGTTCAGCCCGTACTGGTTGATAAACTGCAACGCACCGCCACTCCATGCAGCAAAGCCGATGCCGAAGATTGAACCAACGTTGGCGTCCGCCGTGGACATCAACACGCCCTCCTCCACGCAGCGTACGGTTTCGATGGCTTGGATAAACAGCAAGCGGTCACGCACGTCCTGGGGTGAGATTTGCTTGCCAGGCTGTTCAAAGCGGGTTTTCAGCTCAGGCCACAGGTGCTTCTGGCCGCCAGCGGGATAGTCGTAAAAACCAGCGCCCGCCGCCTTGCCCGTGCGCTTGTATTCGTTCACCAACAGATCAATCACCGCCGTCGCCGGATGGTTCGGCATGGCCTTGCCTTCGGCCTGCAGGTCCTTGGCCGTTTGCTGTCGGATATGGCTCATCAGGCTCAGGGACACTTCATCGGACACCGCCAACGGCCCCACTGGCATCCCGGCCTTGCGCGCTTCGGTCTCGATTATCGGCGCAGCCACGCCTTCGCCGAGCATGGCGATGCCTTCGTTGGTAAAGGTGCCGAATACCCGCGAGGTGAAAAAGCCGCGACTGTCGTTGACCACAATCGGGGTTTTCTTGATTTGCAGTACGAAGTCAAACCCTCGGGCCAGGGTTTCGTCGCTGGTGCGCGCACCCTTGATGATTTCCACCAGGGGCATCTTGTCCACGGGGCTGAAGAAGTGCAGGCCGATGAACTTGGCTTGATCGGGCACTGCCGTGGCCAGGCCGCTGATGGGCAAGGTGGAGGTGTTGGAGGCGATCACAGCGTTGGCCCCCACCACGCTTTGCGCTGCGGCCGAGACCTTGGCCTTGAGTGCGCGGTCTTCGAATACGGCCTCGATGATCAGGTCGCAGCCGGCCAGGTCGGCGTCATCCTGGGTAGGATGAATGCGCGCCAGGGTGGTTTCGCGCTGTTCGGCGGTCAGTTGCCCACGGCTGACTTTCTTGTCCAGCAATGCAGCTGAATGGGCTTTGCCTTTTTCGGCGGCGGCCAGGGTGATGTCTTTGAGCACCACCTCGATACCCGCACAGGCACTGACATAGGCGATGCCCGCGCCCATCATCCCGGCGCCGAGCACACCGAGCTTACGCGTGACGTAGGGCGCATAGCCCGGGGGGCGTGAGCTGCCGGCATTGATTTGGTTGAGCTGGAACCAGAAGGTGCCGATCATGTTTTTTGCCACTTGCCCGGTCACCAGCTCGGTGAAGTAGCGGGTTTCGATCAGGTGAGCGGTGTCGAAGTCCACTTGGGCGCCCTCGACGGCGGCACAGAGGATTTTCTCCGGCGCGGGGAAGCAGCCCTGGGTCTTGCTGCGCAAAATCGACGGTGCAATGGCGAGCATCTGCGCGACTTTAGGGTGGGACGGCGTGCCGCCGGGAATCGCGTAGCCCTTGTTGTCCCAGGGTTGCCTGACTTCGGGATTAGCCAGAACCCAGGCGCGGGACTGGGCCAGCAATGCCTCGCGATCCGCCGCCAACTCGTCAATCAAGCCTGCTTGCAGGGCCTGGGCAGGCCGGACTTTTTTACCTTCGAGCAGATACGGCAAGGCTTTTTCCAGGCCGAGCATGCGCACCATACGCACCACGCCGCCGCCTCCTGGCAACAGGCCAAGGGTGACTTCCGGCAAGCCCAGTTGCACGGACTTGTCGTCCAGCGCGACCCGGTGGTGGCAGGCCAGGCATATCTCCCACCCACCGCCCAGGGCCGCACCATTGATCGCAGCCACCACCGGTTTGCCGATGGTTTCCAGGCGGCGCAATTGCGCTTTCAACACCAACACGCTGTCGTAGAACGCCTTGGCCTGGGCTTTGTCGACCTTGATCAGCTCATTGAGGTCGCCGCCGGCAAAAAAGGTCTTCTTGGCCGAGGTGATCACCACCCCGGCGATCTCGTCCTTTTCCGCTTCCAGGCGCGTGAGGGTGGCCGCCATGGCTTCACGGTAGGCGGCGTTCATGGTGTTGGCGCTCTGGCCGGGCATGTCGAGGGTCAGCACCACGATCTGGTCCTGGCCTTTTTCGTAACGAATGGCATCGGTCATGACAAATTCCTTAGGCTCAGAGGCGTTCGATAATGGTGGCGATACCCATGCCACCGCCGACACACAAGGTGGCCAGGCCGTAGCGTTGCTGGCGCACCTCCAGCTCGTCGAGCAAGGTGCCGAGGATCGCGCAGCCGGTGGCGCCCAAGGGGTGGCCCATGGCTATGGAGCCGCCGTTGACATTGACCCGTGTGGGGTCGATACCCATGTCCTTGATGAACTTGAGCACCACCGAAGCAAAGGCTTCGTTGACTTCGAACAGGTCGATGTCTTCAACCCGTAGGCCGGCCTTGGCCAGCGCCTTGCGAGTGGCCGGCGCGGGGCCGGTGAGCATGATGGTCGGGTCGGTGCTGGTCACCGCCGTGGCGACAATGCGCGCCCGTGGTTGCAGGCCCAGCTGGCGGCCCTTGGCCTCGGAGCCGATCAACATCAACGCGGCGCCATCCACGATCCCGGAGCTGTTGCCCGGTGTATGCACATGATGGATGCGCTCCACGTGGCTGTAGACCCGCAGCGCGGTGGCATCGAAGCCCATCTGGCCCATCATTTCGAAGCTGGGCTTGAGCTTACCCAAGCCCTCGAGGGTTGAGTCGCCACGGATAAATTCGTCATGGTCCAGCAGCACGATGCCGTTCTGGTCGTGCACCGCGATCAGCGACTTATTGAAGGAACCGTCTGCCCGCGCCCTAGCGGCTTTCTGCTGGGACTGTAGGGCAAAGCTGTCGACATCCTGGCGCGTGAAGCCTTCCAGGGTGGCGATCAGGTCGGCGCCAATGCCTTGGGGGGTGAAGTGGCTGTGCATATTGGTTTGCGGGTCGAGCACCCAGGCGCCGCCATCGCTGCCCATGGGCACGCGGGACATGGATTCGACGCCGCCGACGACCACCAGGTCTTCGAAGCCGGAACGCACCTTCATTGCCCCCAGGTTCACCGCTTCCAGGCCTGAAGCGCAGAAGCGATTGACCTGCACACCGGCCACGCTGATGTCCCAATCCGCCACCAGCGCGGCGGTCTTGGCGATATCGGCGCCTTGGTCCCCCACCGGTGTGACGCAGCCCAGGACGATGTCATCCACTTGGCGGGTGTCGAGGTCGCTGCGTTGCGCCAGCGCCGTAAGCAGGCCAGCCACCAGGTTTACCGGTTTGACGCTGTGCAGGGCACCGTCGGCCTTGCCTTTACCCCGGGGCGTGCGTATCGCATCAAAGATCAAAGCTTGGGTCATGACATCCTCGAACCGCTGTGGGTGTGTGCCCCTACCTTAGGCCCGATTGACACGGTTTCAATGACGGATGCGCTCATTGCTTTTGACCCCCTCGCTCGGACGAACGGTAGGTGCCTATGGGAAAACTCTGATTAATCGTTTTAGCGGTCTAGCCCTAGGGTTGGCGCCAAGATGGCAATAAGCCTCATGCCGTTTTTAGCGCAAATACTTATTAGCTGATATGAAATGGGTCTAAGCCAGAAAGAACGGGCGCTCTAAGGTTGAACCTGTAAGACGCTGCTGCCGGGTTTTGCTGGAGCGGCTGTAAGAAAAGTGCAACGTCACCTCGCGATACTGAATACAACGGCACGCATTTGACGCTCAGGAATAACAACAAAAGAAAAGGCAGTCAGCCATGTTCAAACAATCGAAAGTACGTCAGGCGGGACTTATTCTGTTCGCCACCACCCTGATTCTGATCTTGCCCAATTTACCCAAGGTTATTGGGTGACGATTGCGCTCCCACCTGTGGTGAACGCACCGCACCAGGCCAGCAGCTTTTGGCAGCACCTGCCAGGATATTGCGCTTAGCGCGCCTGTTGCAGGGGCTGTCTTTTTACCTGCCGTTTTCCGTTATCGTGTGCGCCCTTACTCTCTTGCAACGGGCCTGTGCCTTGAAACCGATCCTCGCCCTTTTTGCCCTGCTGCTCAGCCTGCCTGCGGCGGCGGCACCCTTGACCATCGAGCTGGACCACAGCCAAAAGACCTGGCAGACCGCCGAGTTGCTCAAGCACCCCGACGCTCAGACGGTGCAGATCGTCGATGATGTGTCCTACAAGCGCACTATGACCTATCGCGCGGTGCCCCTCGCGGTGCTCTTACCGGGCCTTAAGCCTGCGAACCACCTGCAAGCCGTTGCCCTTGATGGTTTTGCCGCCGAACTTGCCGCCGCGCCGTTACTGGAAAAAAACGGCGCCCGCGCCTGGCTGGCCGTGGAAGACCCGGCGCATCCATGGCCACCGCTGGCGCAAGGCAAGCCCAGCGCCGGGCCGTTCTATCTGGTCTGGACCCACCCTGAAGCCGGGCATATCAGCCCCGAACAGTGGCCGTTCCAGGTATCGAAATTCAAGCAGTTGCAGACGGTTGGCGAGCGTTTCCCGGCGTTATTGCCCGACCCGAAGCTGGCGGCGAACGACCCGATCAACCAGGGCTTTGCGTTGTTCCAGAAGAACTGCCTGGCGTGCCATCGCCTCAATGGCGGCGGTGATGCCCAGATGGGCCCGGACCTGAATGTGCCCTACAACCCCACCGAGTATTTCAGCGGCGATTTCCTCAAGCGTTATATCCGCGATCCGCAAAGCCTGAGGCATTGGCCACAGGCGAAGATGCCGGCGTTTACAGCCAGTGTATTGCCGGACACTGAGTTGGATTTGCTGGTGGGGTACCTGCGGCACATGGCAGGCCGCAAACAGCAACCTTGAGCCTGCGCTGTATCGATCGTTCCCACGCTCCGCGTGGGAACGCCTCTTGTGACGCTCTGCGTCACGCTTTGGGACGCGGAGCGTCCTCGGCTGCATTCCTACGCAGAGCGTGGGAACGATCAAGCAACGCAGAGCGCGGGGGCGATCATTGCTGCGGCGCCACGAATACCTTGGCATGCATCTGCTCATGCCCACCGCCACGGCGCATGCCGCGTACCGGGCAGGCGTCGAGGTAGTCCAGGCCCACGGCCAGCTTCAAGTGCCGCTCCGGCCGCGCCAGTTGGTTGGTTACGTCAAAGCTGTACCAGGCGTCATCCAGCCAGGCTTCGGCCCAGGCATGGCTGGCCAGGTGCGTGCTGTCTTCGGTGTACAGATACCCCGACACATACCGCGCGGGGATCCCCAGGCTGCGGGCGCAGGCCAGGAACGCATGGGTGTGGTCCTGGCACACCCCAGCGGCACCTGCAAAGGCCTGGGCGGCGCAGGTATCGACGTCGGTCGCGCCAGGGGCGTAGACCATGGTGTGGTTAAGCGCCTGCATCAGGTCGATAAGCGCCGTGCGGTCGCGACGCTGATGGCAGTGTTGTTCGGCAAAGCCGCGCAGGGCGTCGTCGGGCTCGGTGAGGCGCGTGGCGCGCAGGAACGGAAAGGCTGACTGGCTTTCGTGTTCGGCCTCGCGCAACTCATCGATCTCCACCACGCCCCGGGCGCCAATGATGATGGCGTCATGGGGCTCGTCCAGGGTGAGCACATGCAAAATGTTGCCGAAGGGGTCCACCTGGGCCCGCACCGGGCGTGGCAGGTCGAGTTGCCAGCTCAGCACGTGCTGGCGCTCGCTGTCATGGGGTGTCAGGCGCAGGTACTGGATGCTGGCGCGCACCTGGTCTTCGTAGTGGTAGGTGGTGTCGTGGCTGATGGAGAGTCTCATGCCGCCTCCAGGTAGGAACTGTAGATGGCGTCGCCCAACTGGCGGACCAAGGGGATAAAGTCGGTCAGCCAGGCATGCAGGCCTTCCTCGAGGATTTCGTCGATGGCGGTAAAGCGCAGGCGCGCATCCATCTCGGCGGCCAGGCGCTGGGCCGGGCGGCCGTTGATGCCGGGCAGGCTGGCGAGGATCTGGTCGATCTCTTCGCTGCAAGCACGCAGCGAACGCGGCACATCGGCGCGTAACAGCAGCAGCTCGGCCACTTGCCGAGCCCCCGGTGCATCGCGATAAATCTCGGTGTACGCCTCGAATGACGACAGGGCGCGCAGCAACGCACTCCATTGGTAATACGCGTGAGCCGTGCCATCGCTGACCGCCTCAGCCTGTTCGCCGGCTATTTCGTAGCGGGCATCCAGCAGGCGCAGGGTGTTATCGGCGCGCTCAATGAAGGTGCCAAGGCGAATAAAGCGGAAGGCATCGTTGCGCATGATGGTGCCGTAAGTGGCCCCACGGAACAGGTGTGAACGCTCCTTGACCCACTCACAAAACCGGCTCATGCCGTAGTGGCTCAGCCCCTGCTGCGCGATATCGCGAATGTCCAGCCAGGTGGCATTGATGTTTTCCCACATGTCGGCGGTGATTCGCCCACGTACTGCATGGGCGCTGGCCCGCGCCGCGCCCAGGCAGCTGTAGATGCTGGCCGGGTTGGCCGCGTCCAGGGCAAAAAAGTGCAGCAAGCGTTCAGCGTGCAATGGGCCATGGCGCGTGTGGTAATCCTCCAGGGTGCCGGTGATCAACAGCGGCATGGCCAATTCGTGCAGGCCATCGCCGCGCCCGTCCTGGGGCATCAGCGACAGCGAATAGCTGACATCGAGCATGCGCGCGAGGTTTTCGGCGCGTTCCAGGTAGCGCGACATCCAGTACAAATCCGAGGCAGTTCTACTCAACATGGCATCAGTCCTCGACCACCCAGGTGTCTTTGGTTCCGCCGCCCTGGGACGAGTTGACCACCAGCGAGCCTTCGCGCAGCGCCACGCGGGTCAGGCCACCCGGTACCACGCGAGTCTCCTTGCCGGACAACACGAAGGGGCGCAGGTCGATGTGGCGCGGGGCGATGCCGTTTTCGACAAAGGTCGGGCACGTGGATAAACACAGGGTCGGCTGCGCGATATAAGCGTGTGGCTTGGCCTTGATACGCGCCCGGAACGCTTCGATTTCTGCGGTTGTAGACGCCGGGCCGACCAACATGCCGTAACCACCGGAGCCTTGGGTTTCCTTGACCACCAGGTCGGGCAGGTTGGCCAGTACGTGGGACAACTCGTCAGGCTTACGGCATTGGAAGGTCGGAACGTTCTGCAGGATCGGTTCTTCGTCGAGGTAGAAACGGATCATCTCGGTAACGAACGGGTAAACCGATTTATCGTCCGCGACTCCGGTGCCAATGGCATTGGCCAGCACCACATTGCCGCAACGGTAAGCAGCGAGCAGGCCGGGTACACCGAGCATGGAGTCGGGGTTGAATGCCAAGGGGTCGAGAAATGCATCATCGAGGCGACGGTAGATCACATCGACAGCCTTGGGCCCGTCGGTGGTGCGCATGAATACACGGTCATCGCGCACAAACAAATCCGCGCCCTCCACCAACTCCACGCCCATTTCCCGGGCCAGAAAGGCATGTTCGAAAAACGCGCTGTTGAAACGCCCGGGCGTCAGCACCACCACACTGGGGTTATCCAGAGGGCTGGCGCTTTTGAGGGTATCGAGCAGCAAGTTGGGGTAATGGTCGATGGGTGCGATGCGCTGGGCCGCGAATAGCTCGGGGAACAGACGCATCATCATTTTGCGGTCTTCGAGCATGTAGCTGACACCGCTGGGCGTGCGCAGGTTGTCTTCAAGCACGTAGTACGTGCCGTCGCCATCGCGTACGAGGTCGACCCCGGAGATGTGCGAATAGATATCGCGGTGCAAATCCAGGCCCTGCATTGCCAGTTGGTATTGTTCGTTGGCCAGTACCTGTTCGGCAGGAATGATGCCGGCCTTGATGATGCGTTGGTCGTGGTACAGGTCGGCGAGGAACAGGTTCAGCGCCTTGACCCGCTGGATGCAACCGCGCTCGACAATCCGCCATTCACTCGCCGGAATGCTGCGGGGGATGGTGTCGAAGGGGATCAGGCGCTCGGTGCCTTGTTCGTCCCCGTAGAGGGTGAAGGTGATGCCGGCGCGGTGGAACAGCAAATCGGCTTCACGCCGACGCTGAGCCAGCAGTTCGGCAGGGGTATCGGCCAGCCAACGGGCAAACTCGCGGTAATGGGGGCGAACCTGCCCTGCCCCATCGTACATTTCATCGTAATAAGTGCGGATCATGCCGTACTCCTTGTCACCCGGACGCAAGAACCTTCGCAAGGCCCGTGCCAGCGGCATAAACACTTAATAATCAATCAGTTGAATAATCCCAGCGCAAGCACCGCACCGTCCTGGTGCGCGCAGTTGCCTGGGGCAGACCGTGCGCTTCATTGCAATGCGATCTTTGGCTATCAACAGCATAGTCAGAGTTGATTTCACTGCCCGCCTGCACATACGGATAATCGCCCACATCGGCTGAACAGGACACGTCCTACAGCCAAACCCTTTGCACATTCAGTAACGTGTCAATTCGTGTACTGATGACTCCTCAGTCTTCCCTTTCCGCCACCCTATCCGGGTGGCTTTTTTTTGCGCGTAAAACGGCAGTTCCCTTTGCGATGGCCGCCCAAACAAAATCGGCCGACCCAAAGGTCAGCCGATACGCTGTGCTGCTCATAAATACCAACTACATGGGTAACCCACGCACCTCCTGCTTGACGCCCCATCCCTCGATAATCCCACCCAGGGGCTCCACCACTGCCTCAAAGTCTTGCTCGAAGTCTCCTATGCCGTCGTAGGTTGCAAACATGATTTTGCTCAGTTCCAGGTACCAGGCGCCATCGTCGCGCGCGCTGACTTGGGCATTGAGGGACTCCCCACGAAATCGACCCGCAGCCCTGCGCGCCCGTTCCTCATCCGGGAAAATGGCGTAGAACTCGATGGGGTGAAAACGCGAGAAATCAAAGCCGCCTTCTTTCATGCGGCGCAGTACGTTGGTGCTGATGTCTTCTTGATAGGCTGTGCTCATGAAACGTCCTCCTCAAACCGATGGATAGACTTTCCGTGCTTCCTGAAGCCCCGCGCCCTGCTGGCGCGGGCACCACGGCATAACAACGCCGCAGGAAAACAAGCATGTAGCTGACAAGACCAGACCTTAGCGATTCATTCGCTGATCTCGATTGCAGAGTAGCGCGAAGCTATCACCTCCACCAGAGGTGCTCGTGTGGCGTGTGAAAAATGTTTAGACGGAGGGAGAAATATCGAGAATCTGGATACTGTTCTGATCTTTGAGAATCTTGACCGTCGGCTCGGGTTTACGGCCTTCCAGGTCATTGAGATCGAGTTCGGCAGCAATCGGCACCAGCTTCGCACGAATCATATGCGCAGCGTCTTCGAGGCTGGGCTTTTGTTCGCAGGTGAACTGCTGCACGGACTTTTCACCGTGATCATCAACGAAGGTAATTTGCCACGTTTGCATCGGTGCCTCCTCGATAAAACCCATAGGTGGGCTTACAAGTATCTGGACCTTGGCGGCGCGCAAAACGTTCCGCTCAAGCCCGGAGGCACCGGATCAACACTTATTTTTCAGCGTGTTCTTTCAAGGCTTTCAAGGTGTTGAACGGCGCGTCCACCACGAACTTGTTGGCCAACCACGAAGGTACGCTGCCGCCTGGCTCGGTGTGTACCTGGTAGGTGACTTCGGTCTGGTTATCGCCCTTTGGCACCAGTTTCCAGAAACCCTCCACCTGGGCGACCCGCACGTAGCCTTTTGCTTCGGGCTTGTAGGTCGGCACACCTTCCAGTTTGCGCGTGACGGTGCCGTCTGCGGCTTTGGTGGTGGTGACGTGGATGTACGAGTCGCGGTCCGTCACGGGGAACGGCGCCTTGAACTGGGTGTAGGTCCAGGCCTCGTCGCCTTTCTTGTCGACGAGTTTCTGGGATTTGCATTCGTGGATCCATGCGCAAGCACCGGCCACATCTTCCTGCAGCGCCTGGACTTTGGCCAAAGGCGCCTTGATCAGAGTCACACCGCGATACGCCTTGTATTTGGAACCGGCAATCTCGCTCAGGGACACCTTGATACCGTCTTCGTCCTTGGCGACTTGCCAATCTTCAGCCTGGGCAGTGGCCGCAAACAACAGCGTAAAACCGCACAGCACAGCCACTCGTTTCAGCGAACCCATCATTGTATTCCTTATTGTTGAAGTTCCGATAGTAAAGCCCATCAAGCCGCCGTCATCTGTTCCCACCAGCCGATCAGCCGGATGGCATCGGCCTGGTCGTTGCCACAGACGTCGATATCCGCCTTGAAATCACTGCACACGGCGGGCCGCTGCGGTTGACCGAACAACTGGCACAGTTGTTCCGCCGACAGGTGCACGCAGCGAACGCCAGCGGGTTTGCCCAGGGGCATTCCCGGCAATGGTGAACTGATGGAGGGGGCAATGCAGCATGCGCCACAGCCTTCACGGCATTTCATGACCAGCAGGTCCTCGACGACTCAATAGGGATCGCCGGGCTAGAGTACGCCCTTAAACAGCCGTTTTAAAATGGCCCAACAGGGGTTTTTCGCACAAAACAAAAGTGACCGACCAGTCTGCGACAGATGGTCGGCGACTCGGGTCACCTGAGCTCAGAAAGTTTATTGCTTGAATTCGAAATCCAGAGCAGCGCCTTCAACATCACGGCGCTCTTCGTTACGCAGTTGCAGCTTCATCTCATTGCTGAGCAAGCGGCCGTTGATCTGGAACGCGCTGTTGTCGGTGGGTTTTTCGCCAAACATTGGCGGCAACAAGGGCACGCTCTTGGGCTTGGGCATGGTGCCGATAGGCTGCAAGTGCCTGACCATGTCCGAAGGCAGGGACAGATCCAACTGTGCCGGTGACAGTTTGGTCTGGGCGACTTCACGGGCCGACTTGGACTTGCTCGCCACGGGTGCACGCTTTTTGGTCGAGGCGGCTTTCTTTTGTGCCGCGGGGGCTTTTTTCGCAGGCGCTGGCTGCTTGGCTGAGGTCTTCTGCTCGGCACTCATAGCAGGCTTGCCATCAGCCACCGGCGCTGCAGCCAGCACGCTGCCGGCATTGCACAGGCTCAGCAGACCAAGCATCAACGTAACGCGAAAAATAGAAGTCATATCGCCAACAGCATTAACGGCAGAAGGCCATATGCTCGCTTGTTGTGCGCGGCATGACAAGGGCACAGATCAGTCTTGTCCCCTTTGCATACCTCAAAAACCCGCTGCGGCCTCTTGGCATAGCTGGCTGGCAAGCATTCCCAGGGTCATCAACGCCCGCTCTGCCTCGCGGTTCCACGGCGTGCCGCAATTGAGGCGAATACAGTGGTTGAACTGTTCGGTATTACTGAAGATCAGCCCTGGCGCAATGCTGATGCCTTGTTGCAGGGCACGCACATGCAGTTCCTGGGTATTGACCCGCCCCGGCAAACTGACCCACAGGATAAAGCCGCCGGTCGGGCGGGTCATCTGGGTGCCTTCGGGAAAATACTGCTGCACCGCCAATTGGAAGGCGCTGAGGTTCTTGCGGTATTCCTGGCGGATGTAGCGCAAATGACGGTCGTAGCCACCGTTTTCCAGATAGGCCGCGACGCCCATTTGCGTGACGCTGCAAGCAGAATGGGTGCTGAACATCTGCAGGCGCTGGATTTCCTGCTGGTATTTGCCGGCAATCATCCAGCCAATGCGCACGCCCGGCGACAAGGTCTTGGAAAAGCTTGAGCAATAGATCACCCGGTCAAGGCGGTCGTAGGCCTTCAGGGCTTTGGTGCGGCCAAGTTCGAACATCAACTCGCCGTAAATATCATCCTCGACGATCTGGATATCGAAGTCCGACGCCAGGCGTAGCAACTGTTTCTGCCGCTCCTCCGGCATGGTGCCGCCCAGCGGGTTACTCAGGCGCGTGGTCAGCACCAGCGCTTTGATCGACCATTGGTTGGCGGCCAGTTGCAAAGCCTCCAGGCTCATGCCCGTGGCCGGGTCGCTGGGGATCTCGATCACCTTGAGGCCCAGCAGGTCAGCCAATTGCAGCAAGCCGTAATAGGTGGGTGATTCAGCCGCGATCAGGTCGCCAGGGCGCGTCAGCACGCGCAGCGACATCTGCAATGCATCGACACAGCCGTGGGTAATCACCACTTCGGAAGGGTCCACGACCACCCCGGCATCGCGCATGCGGATCGCCACCTGGCGGCGCAGGGGTTCAAAGCCAGGGCTGAACATGTAGCTGAACGCCCGTGGGCTCTGGAAACGCGTGACCTTGGCCAATTGCTGATGCAATGCCCGCACCGGCAGGTAGTCGACACTCGGCACCGCCGCACCCAAGGGAAACACCCCTTCACGGCGCGACTCGACCAGCACCTGCTGGATGATGCTGCTACGGGTGACCAACCCTGGGCGCTCGACCCGTGCGATATCGGGCGTAGGCGCCGTGAGTGCTGGCGTCTGGTGCACGTAATAGCCCGACTGCGGCCGCGCCCGGATCAGCCCCTGGTCTTCCAGGTTGGCGTAGGCCTGCAGTACCGTGGCATGGCTCACATTGAGCTGGGAACTCATCTTACGCACCGACGGCACGCGCTCCCCCGGTTGGTAGACACCGCGCCGGATGTCCTCAGCCAGTTGCTGGGCAATACGTTGGTAAAGCAACAGATTGGTCATGACGCAGCACTCGATTTCACGGGTATTTTATTTTTGTGTGAAACATACCGGCACAGTTTAGAAGTGTACGGGGACAGTTGCCACAATAGTCGAGCGCGGGCGGGAGTGACAGTAAAAACTGTAAGGGTGTAGGCCTAATAAAATCTTGCAGGGGCCTGCCCCGTGTAGGAGCGAGCTTGCTCGCGAAAAACTCACGGGCGCCGCGTTCACTCAGAAAGCACGCGTTATCGTTGACGTTTTTCGCGAGCAAGCTCGCTCCTACAGAGGCGACGGCTGTCAGCGGGAGGCGCCCAATTCAGAGGCGATGGCTGTTAGCGGGCGGCGCCCAATTGGCCCTTCTCGTCAGAGAATACAATTTCCACGCGGCGGTTCTGCGCACGACCACGCTCGGAGGCATTGGCTTCCACCGGGTATTGATCGCCATAACCTTCGACTTCGATGCGCTTGTCATCGATACCCAGGTCCATCAACAGATCGGCCACCGATTGAGCACGGTCGCGGGACAGTTTCAGGTTTTCCTGCTCGCCACCGGTGTTGTCGGTGTAGCCCTCGACGCGCACCCGACGCTTGGGGTTCAGTTGCAGGAATTGCACGATCTTGAGCACTGTGCGGTTGGCCGAGTTCTGCAGCTCAGCTTCGCCAGTGTCGAACAGTACGTCCCCCAGGGTCATCACCAGGCCACGATCGGTCTGGGTGGTGAGGCTGGCGATCTGCGCTTCAACCCACTTGCCCTGCTGTTGCACGCTGGCCAGCTTGTTTTCGCGCAAGGCCAGTTGCAGACGCTGACGCTCCAGTTCCAGTTGGGTACCGCGCTCGGCATTCAGGCCCTGCTGGGTGTGTTCTCGGGCGATGGCGCTGTAACGCTGGCTCAGGTAGGCGTAATGCACCACGTCGGCGCCGCTGCCCCAGTAGCTGGACAGGCGATCGGCGCGTGCCAGTGACTCGCCGGCGCGGATCACGTCCTTGGGCGCAAAGCGCAGCACGTTGGCGTCTTCCTTGACCTTCTGAAAGTCATCGCCGGCCTGCTGCAACGCCTGCTCGCTGGTGGGTTGGCTGGCACAACCGCCCAAGGCCACGCTGCCCAACAGCAGTACACAGCTCAAACTACGGATCATCGGACTCATTGTGCCTCTCCCAACTGCAGCTGCTTACGCAGGCGAGTGATACGGGTATTGAGCACGTTCAATTGTTCCTGGCTCTTGCCGGTCAGCACTTTGGCCTCGGCCAGACGCGCGTCCAGCTCAGCCTGCTCTGCGCGCATACGCGCTCGCTTGTAGGATTGGTCGGCCATGTTGCCCTTGGCCCGGGCGAATTTTTCTTCGGCCAGCTTCAATTCGGGGGATTCATCGGTGTTGGCCCCGACCGCGGTGGCTTGTTCCAAGGCTTGCTGGGTCAGGCGCATTTGTTCGATCGGCGCAGGATCGGTTGCGCATCCCGCCAGCGCGACAACGGCGAGGGCCGCGAAAAGAGCTCGAAAAATCACTGTAAATCCCTACTTTGTTGGGGTGCCGACAGGCTGTTGCAATTGCGCCTTCCAGCGCTCCAGATTGCGCTGCAGCGCGGCTTGCGCGACACCGGAGGCGGACAATTCTGTCATCTTTTTCGTCAGCTGTCCGCGCAGCCACGGATCATTGCAGGCCGAGTTGTGGGAAATCGCCAGGTACAGGCCGGGCTGATCGACAGGCACCGCATGGGCCACGAGGTCATTACTCATGCCCAGCGTCTGGGCCATGGCCATGCCGGAATAGCGCCCAGCCAGCACGTAGTCCACCTCACCCAACAGCAGTTTCTGGAAGGCCGGCGTCAAGTTGGGCAGGCGTTGCAGGTTGAGTTGCTGGCTGGCGAAGGTCTCGAACTCGGCGCTCAAGCGCGCACGTTCCGAGACTGCGCCTTTGTGGCCGTGCAAATCGGCGGCGGTGGAATAGACCAATGCGGAATCCTTGCGCGTCCACACCAGGTAGTCGGTCTGCATCAGCGCCGGATGGATGTAGTCGAAGTTATCCAGCTCGCCCAGGTTCAGCGGTGCGTCGGCGAGGATGTCCATGCGCCCGCTACGCGCTTCCTCCAGGGCCAGGGAGCGTTTGCCGCCGTAGAGCAGGTCGATTTTCAGCCCGAGGTCCTTGCCCACTTGTTGCAGCACATCAGCGGTGGCGCCGATCAGGTGCGTGGGGTCTTGGGGGTCGCGCCACAGTAAAGGCGGTGCGTCCGGGCTGCCGGTGATCACCAGGCGCTCGCATTTGCCGGCGGCGAGCGCCAGGCTCGGCAGCAGCGTAAGGCCCAGCAGTACAGTCCAGGGGCGCAGCGCCATGGCATGTTCCTTCCTAAAGTGCTCGCGAAAAACGTCAACGATAACGCGTGCTTTCTGAATAAATGCGGCGCCTGTGGGTTTTTCGCGAGCAAGCTCGCTCCTACAGGATCGAATAAAAAAGCCCGGTCATAAGACCGGGCTCTTTATAAGTGAAGCGGCTGGATTAGACCAGCTTCTCCAACTCCGGTACGGCTTCGAACAAGTCCGCCACCAGGCCATAATCGGCAACCTGGAAGATCGGCGCTTCTTCATCCTTGTTGATCGCAACGATCACTTTGGAGTCTTTCATACCGGCCAAATGCTGGATCGCGCCGGAGATACCGACGGCAATGTACAGCTGTGGCGCCACGATCTTGCCGGTCTGGCCGACCTGCATGTCGTTGGGTACGAAACCTGCGTCAACGGCTGCGCGGGAAGCGCCGACCGCAGCGCCCAGCTTGTCGGCCAGGGCGTACAGGTGCTTGAAGTTGTCACCGTTTTGCATGCCACGACCGCCGGAAACGACGATCTTGGCAGCGGTCAGTTCAGGACGGTCCGACTTGGCCAGCTCTTCGCCGACAAAGCTGGACGTGCCAGCGTCGTGGGCAGCGGAGACGGCTTCAACGGCAGCCGAGCCACCTTCGGCGGCAACCGGGTCGAAACCGGTGGCGCGCACGGTGATGACCTTGACCGCAGCATTGGACTGTACGGTAGCGATGGCGTTACCGGCGTAGATCGGGCGCTTGAAAGTGTCGGCGCTTTCTACCGAGATGATCTCGGAGATCTGGTCAACGTCCAGCTGCGCGGCAACGCGTGGCAGGATGTTTTTGCCGTTGGAGGTGGCGGCAGCCAGGATGTGGCTGTAGCTCTTGCCCAACTCTGCGACCAGTGGTGCAACGTTTTCCGGCAGCTGATGCGCGTAAGCGGCATTGTCAGCGTTCAGGACTTTGCTCACGCCCGCGATTTTCGCAGCGGCTTCAACCACGGCGCCAGCGCCCTGCCCTGCTACCAGGACGTGGATGTCGCCACCGATTTTAGCGGCAGCGGCCACGGTGTTCAGGGTGGCCGGGGCCAGCACCTTGTTATCGTGTTCGGCGATTACGAGGATAGTCATGATCAGATCACCTTCGCTTCGTTTTTCAGTTTCTCGACCAGTTCAGCCACCGACTTGACCTTGATGCCCGCGCTGCGCGCAGCCGGCGCTTCGACTTTGACGGTCTTGTTGGTAGAAGCGGTGGAAACGCCCAAAGCATCCGGAGTCAGCGTCTCCAGGGGCTTCTTCTTGGCTTTCATGATGTTTGGCAGGGACGCATAACGCGGCTCGTTCAAACGCAGGTCGGTGGTGACGATGGCCGGCAGTTTCAGGGAAACCGTCTGCGCGCCGCCGTCGATTTCACGGGTGACCGCAACGCTGTCGCCGCTCACTTCGACTTTCGAAGCGAAGGTGCCCTGGCCGTAACCGGTCAGTGCAGCCAGCATCTGGCCAGTCTGGTTGTTGTCGCTGTCGATGGCTTGTTTGCCAAGGATCACCAGTTGTGGCTGTTCCTTGTCGACAACGGCCTTGAGCAGCTTGGCCACGGCCAGGGAGGTCAACTCTTCAGCAGACTCCACCAGAATGGCGCGGTCGGCGCCCAGGGCCAGAGCGGTACGCAACTGCTCTTGGGCAGTGGTCGGGCCGATGGACACCACGACGATTTCCGTCGCCACGCCTTTCTCTTTCAGGCGTACGGCTTCTTCCACAGCGATTTCGCAGAAAGGGTTCATCGACATCTTGACGTTAGCAAGGTCGACGCCGGAATTGTCCGCCTTGACGCGAACTTTCACGTTGTAATCGACAACGCGTTTGACAGCTACAAGAACCTTCATGGATTCCTCGTTACTCTCCGGTGAAAAGAAAGTCGCCTAGGCGAACCTGGCGGTTGATGCTCATCGGCACACAAGGGCACCTCCAAAGACCTCGGCAGTGGCCTTGCACACGGGAAATGACGACCGTTCGTCAGTGGTGACTGAGAGGTCATTCTTTATCGCGGCGTGTAAACTGCGCCCCAACGTTTGGGTGCGCATCACCTTTATTGCCTTCGGCCTGTCTTTGGACGTGCTCTTGAAACCTGCAGTCTGCCTACGGGAAGCGCAAAACCGACCGTATCTTGACCGGAACGCCTATTCTGGTCAATACGGCAAAATGGTCAGTCATAAGCCCCGTTGCTTTGATTTATCTAGGCTGCAGGCAATTCAAACAAACGTTTGTATTGGACGCTGTCAGTGGTCTATATATAATGCGCCACCTAGAGAGACAGGTGGGTGCTGCCTTCGCGCAGAACCACACCGAACCTCCACCCATTAGAAAAAAAGCCTGTTGAGCCTTGAGTAGGAGATAGCCTGTGGAACGCGAATACATGGAATTCGACGTGGTCATCGTCGGCGCTGGCCCGGCGGGCCTGTCTGCCGCCTGCCGACTGAAGCAGAAGGCCGCCGAAGCCGGTAAGGAAATCAGCGTCTGCGTGGTCGAGAAAGGCTCCGAAGTCGGCGCCCACATCCTCTCCGGTGCCGTGTTTGAACCACGTGCCCTGAATGAACTGTTCCCGGACTGGAAAGCACTCGGCGCCCCGCTCAACACACCGGTGGTGCGCGACGACATCTATGTGCTGCGCAGCCCGGAAGCCTCCACCAAGGTGCCCGACTTCTTTGTGCCCAAAACCATGCACAACGAAGGCAACTACATCATTTCCCTGGGCAACCTGTGCCGCTGGCTGGCCCAACAGGCCGAGAACCTGGGCGTGGAAATCTACCCAGGCTTCGCCGCCCAGGAAGCGCTGTTCGACGAGAACGGCGTGGTGCGCGGCATCATCACTGGCGACCTCGGCGTTGACCGTGAAGGCAAGCCAAAAGACGGCCTGTACACCCCGGGCATGGAGCTGCGTGGCAAGTACACGCTGTTCGCCGAAGGTTGCCGCGGCCACATCGGCAAGCAACTGATCCAGCGCTTCAACCTGGACAGCGACGCCGACGCCCAGCACTACGGCATCGGCCTGAAGGAAATCTGGGAAATCGACCCAGCCAAGCACCAGCCGGGCCTGGTGGTGCACACCGCCGGTTGGCCGCTGGACATCATGGGTAACGAGAACACCGGTGGCTCGTTCCTCTATCACCTGGAAAACAACCAGGTGGTGGTCGGCCTGATCGTCGACCTGTCCTACAGCAACACCTTCCTGTCGCCGTTCGATGAATTCCAGCGCCTCAAGCATCACCCGGTGCTGGCCCAGTACCTGGAAGGCGGCAAGCGCATCAGCTACGGCGCCCGTGCGATCTGCAAAGGTGGCCTGAACTCGCTGCCGAAGATGGTCTTCAAGGGCGGCGCGCTGATCGGTTGCGACCTGGGTACCCTCAACTTCGCCAAGATCAAGGGCAGCCACACCGCGATGAAGTCCGGCATGCTCGCCGCCGACGCCGTGGCCGGCCGCCTGTTCGCCGAATCCGAAGGCGGCGACGAACTGACCACCTATGTCGACAGCTTCAAAGCCAGCTGGCTGTACGAAGAACTGTTCGCCAGCCGTAATTTCGGCCCGGCCGTGCACAAGTTCGGCGCAATCATCGGCGGCGGTTTCAACTGGCTCGACCAGAACATTTTCGGCGGCAAGATCCCTTTCACCCTGCACGACACCAAGCCGGACTACGCCTGCCTGAAGCTGGCCAAAGACAGTCAGAAGATCGACTACCCCAAACCCGACGGCAAGTTGAGTTTCGACAAGCTGAGCTCGGTGTTCATCTCCGGTACCAACCACGAAGAAGAGCAGCCGTGCCACTTGAAGCTCAAGGACCCAAGCATCCCGATCGGCACCAACCTGCCGCTCTACGATGAACCGGCGCAGCGCTACTGCCCGGCTGGCGTGTACGAAGTGGTGACCAAGGAAGACGGCGAGAAGCGCTTCCAGATCAACGCCCAGAACTGCGTGCACTGCAAGACCTGTGACATCAAGGACCCTTCGCAGAACATCACCTGGGTAACGCCGGAAGGTGCGGGCGGGCCGACTTACCCGAATATGTAAGTCGTTCGCTTAACCAAAAAGGCTCCCGAGACGGGGGCCTTTTTTGTGGGCAATATCGATCAAAATGTGGGAGCTGGCTTGCCTGCGATGGCCATAGGTATCTACACAATTGTGTAGTTCGCCGCAGCCACCGGTAACCACGATGCGAAGCGAGCCGCTCTTGATCTTGATCTGCTTTTGATCTTAGGCGCCCCGTCAAACCACGCTGGCCGGAATTCGACAGTGATTTGGGGGGTAAACCGGCAGGGATGCCGGTTTAGCCGCCCCGCGCCATGGATGGCGCGTGGCGGCGGCCCCCCAAATCACTGGCGGATTACGGGCACACCGAGCCTAGGCGAGGTGCCGAGTGGTGGGGCAAGAGCCCTTTGGTTACTTTGGGCTGGGCCGGCATTCCGGCTCTTTTCCAAAGTGACCCGCCGTCAGGCGGAACCCTAAGCGGCCGTTACCGCAGCAATGAATATGCACACAATCCAACTGTGTTGACTCACAGGCCGCCTTCGCGAGCAAGCCCGCTCCCACAAGTTGGATCGTTGGGGTGTCAGGTAGATAGGGGGCGGCTGGCAGGCCGTCATCGCAGGCAAGCCAGCTCCCACAATGACCGTGGGGTGTCAGGCGGCCCGCTCTTCGCCTGGGTTGCGCAGGAAGTAGCGTTTGTACTCCCGACTGAACTGCGACGTACTCTGGTATCCCACCTTGTGCGCCGCCTGCGCCACGCTCATGCCCTCCACCAGCAGCAACTGTTGGGCCTTCAATAACCGCAAGCGCTTGAGGTACTGCACCGGTGACAACAAGGTGCAGCGTTTGAAATGCTCATGAAAGGTCGAGGCACTCATGTGCGCAAATCCGGCCAACGTCTCGATATTCAGCGGCTCGGCGTAATGGGCATGCAGGTGATTCAATGAGGTGGCGATGCGCGAAAACTGCCCCTGTTGTTCCACCAGCGCACGCAACACATCCGCCTGAGGCCCACGCAAGGCGGTGAACAACAATTCGCGCACCCGCGCAGGCCCCATGATCCGGCTTTCCAGCGGATCGTGCAGGCACTGCAACAACCGCTCGACGCAGCCGCGCATCGCATCGTCCAGCACCACCGAACTCATCGACTCCAAGGTCTGCGCGGTCGGCGGCGGCCCGGCCTGCATGCCCATGGCAATCACCAACTCGCCCAACACCACGCGGTCGATGCCCACCGTCACGCCATACAGCGGCGCCTCGGGGGCCATGGCAAAGGTCTCGCATTCGAACGGCACCGGCATGGCCTGGATCAGGTAATGCCCGGCGCCATACTCCAGTGTGCGCGGGCCAAGGTAGGCGACCTTGCTGCCCTGGGCCACGAACATCAGGCTTGGCTCATAGATCTGCGGCCCACGCGCCACATCGCAACTGGCGCGCAGCACTTGCACACCGGGCAAGTGAGTCGGGGAAAAACCATCGCGGGGCGTGAGCCCTTCGATCAAGGCAACCAGCGTGGCATTGGCGTCCAAATGGCGGGTCAACAGCATGGCAAAAAACTTCGCGAATGAGGGATGACAGCATCATCGCAGGTCTGGCGGCCAATATATCCAAACCTCAGGCACTGCCGGACGAATAGGCATGAGACTCGGAGCAATTGCCATGTTCGCGCCCCCAGGCCGGCGCGCAGAATTTGCCGCCTCTGCAGTCCAAGCTTTTGTGAGGTTTACTATGTACACCGCCATCGGTTACGCCGCCCAGTCGGCCACCACGCCCCTCGCCCCGATGTCATTTGAACGCCGCAGCCCGCGCGTCGATGACGTGGCCATCGAGATTCTCTACTGCGGCGTGTGCCACTCCGACATCCACCAGGCGCGCAACGAATGGGGCATCGCCGTGTACCCGCTGATGCCAGGCCACGAAATTGTTGGCAAAGTCACCGCCGTCGGCGCCAACGTCACCGCGCATAAAGTCGGCGACTTGGTGGGCGTAGGCTGCATGGTGGACTCGTGCCGCCACTGTGAAGCCTGCCAATCGGACCTTGAGCAGTATTGCCTCGAAGGCCCGACCATGACCTACGCCACGCCAGACCGCGTGGATGGCAGCAACACCATGGGCGGCTACTCCGACAGCATCGTGGTCAGTGAGCACTTTGTGGTGAAGATCCCGGCCAAGCTCGACCTGGCCAGCGCTGCGCCGATCCTGTGCGCAGGCATCACCACCTACTCGCCCCTCAAGCACTACGGCGTGAAGGCCGGCGATAAAGTCGGGATCCTCGGCATGGGCGGCCTGGGCCACATGGGCATCAAGTTCGCCAAGGCCATGGGCGCCGAAGTCACGCTGTTCACCCGCTCGGCCAGCAAGGCTGAGGAAGGCCGTCGCCAGGGCGCCGACCATGTGATCGTGTCCACCGATGCCGAGCAGATGAAAGCTGCTGCCGGGCACTTCGACTTCTTGCTGGACACCATCCCGGTGCAGCACGACCTGAACCCCTACCTCGATGTGCTGCGCTTTGACGGCGTGCATATCCTGGTCGGCCTGATCGAGCCGGTGGACCCGCCCGTCAACGCCGCCAAGCTGGTGCTGGGCCGTAAAGTGTTGGCCGGTTCGCTGATCGGCGGTATTGCCGAAACCCAGGAAGTCCTGGATTTCTGCGCCGAGCATGGCATTACCTGCGACATCGAGATGCTCGACATCCGGCAGATCAACGAAGCTTACGCGCGCATGATTGCCGGTGACGTGAAGTACCGCTTTGTCATCGACATGGCGAGCCTGAAAGCCTGATCAGGCTTTGGCGCCCAACTCCGCTGACAGCCGGGCTGCGACCTGTTTGATCACAGGGATCAGCTCGGCCATTTTCTCCAGCGGCATGTAGGGCACCGTACTGGCGATGCTGATGCCGGCGACAATGCGCCCGCTGGCATCGCGCACCGGTGCCGCTACGCAGCGGATCGAAGGCTCGTTGTCTTCAAGGTCAAACGCGTAGCCACCCTCGACATACTCATGCATGCGCTGTTCGAACTGCGCCCAGGATTGCTCCGGGTGCTGCGGCCATTGCAGGCTCTTGCCCGCCGCCGGCAAGCTCGCCTCGTACAAGCGCTGCCACTCCTGCGGCGAATCATCCAGCATCAACGCCTTGCCGATACCGGTGCGCGCCAGCGGCATACGATGGCCGACCCGCGAGCGCATTTCCGGGCCGTTGCGGCCGGGGTTCTTGTGCAGGTAGAGCACCTCGTCGTATTCACGAATCGCCAGGTGAATGGTGTCGCCGGTCAACGCCGACAACTCGTCCAGGTACGGCACTGCCAGGTTCACCAAGGGCAACTCTTCACGGGCCTGGAACCCCAACTCGATCAGCTTGGGGCCCAGCAGGTAACCGACCTGGGGCACCACGCGCAGGTAACGCTCGTCCACCAGGCAACTGGCCAGGCGGTGCGTGGTGCTGCGCGTGGTGCCGATGCGCCGGGCGATCTCCTTGAGATCCCGTGCACCGGCCGCCACCGCTTGCACCACGCCCAGGCCGCGCAACAGGGTCTGGGTGCCGGTGGGGGCGGCGTCTTTGACGGGGGTGAGGGCGTTTTCCTGCATATCGGGCCTATAAGTATGAAAGCGGGGGCATTATGGCAAATACCGCCCTCCTGAACACAGGAGATCCAATGTGGGAGCTGGCTTGCCTGCGATGGCGGTGGGTCAGTTAAAGATAGGTTGGCTGACATACCGCTATCGCAGGCAAGCCAGCTCCCACAGTTTGATCTTCATAGGGCGAACATTAGCGTTGCTTCATGCGATCGATGATGACGGCCAGCAAGAGGATCGAGCCACGAATCACATATTGGTAAAAGGTATCGATGTTCTTCAGGTTCATCGCGTTCTCGATGATCGCCAGAATCAACACCCCAGCGATCACGTGGCGGATCATGCCGATGCCGCCGCTTAACGACACCCCGCCCAGCACGCACGCCGAAATCACCGTCAGCTCGAACCCCTGGCCAATCATCGGCTGGCCCGAGGTCATGCGTGAGGCGAGGATCACCCCGGCCAATGCGCCGATCAAACCGTGCACGGCAAAGATGATGATCTTGGTGCGATCAACATTCACCCCCGCGAGCAACGCGGCTTCCTGGTTGCCACCAATGGCCATGGTGTTGCGCCCGTAGGTGGTGTAATTGAGCAGCCAGCCAAAGAACACAAAGCACAACACGGTGATGATAATCGGCACCGGCACGCCCAGCAGTTGGCCGTTGCCGAATACGAAGAACCCTTCATTCATCACCCCCACCGCCTTGCCATTGGAGAAGATGTAGGCCAGGCCGCGCACGATCTGCATGGTCGCCAGGGTGGCAATCAACGCGTTGATGCGCAGCTTGGCGATCACGATGCCGTTGATCAGCCCGACCACCAGGCCCATGGCCAAGGCCGCCGACACGCCGAGTAGTACGCTGTCGGTGTCGCGCATCACAATGCCCGCCACCACCCCGGCACAGGCGATCACCGAACCCACCGACAAGTCGAAGTGCCCCGACGCCAGGCAGAACAGCATGGTGCACGCCGCAATACCCACGGTGGAAATCGCCAGGCCCAGACCGCGCATGTTCAGCGGCGACAGGAAGTTGTCGATGAACACCGCGCTGAGCACAAAGATGCCCAGCGCCGCCAACAGCATCACCCAGTCATCGAGAAATTTGCGCTGGTTGAAACCCGGCCAGAAACCCTTTGCAGTTTTTACCTCAGACATAGCCAAACCCTCTTATTCTTGTTCAAGCCCGCGACTGTGGCAGCGCCCGTTGCAGCAGACGCGCTTCATCCGCTTGGGCGCGGGGCAACTCACCGGTCAAGGCGCCTTCACTCATCACCAGGATGCGGTCAGAGATGCCCATCACCTCCATCAGGTCGCTGGACACCACAATCACCGCAATGCCACTGGCCGCCAGGTTATGGATGATCTGGTAGATCTCCGACTTGGCGCCGATGTCGATACCGCGAGTAGGTTCGTCGAGCAGCAGCACCTTCATGGGCATCGACAACCAGCGGCCGAGAATGGCCTTCTGCTGATTGCCGCCGGACAGGTACATGATCTTTTGCGCCGCGTTCGGCGTTTTGACCCGCATCGCCTGGATCTGTCGGTCGGCGTTACCTTTCTCCCAACTTTCGCACAACAGCCAGCCAAAGGTGGAATGGGCGCCACGGGCGCTGATGTTGATGTTTTCGGCGACGCTGCCCAGCGGGATGATGCCCTCTTTCTTGCGGTCCTCCGGACACAGCAATACCCCGGCGGCGATGGCGTCGCGAGGTGAACGCAGTTGCAGCGCTTGCCCGCACAGTTCCAGGCTGCCGGCGCTGGCGCGCTCTAACCCACTGAGCAAGCGAAACAGCTCGGTACGCCCCGCGCCCACCAGCCCGAACAGGCCCAGGATCTCGCCCTTGCGCACCTGGAAGCTGATCGGCTCACGCAGGCCCGGACCGAGCAAACCGTCCACCTTGAGCGCCACTTCGCCCTGCTCACGCGGTCGGTAATCGTAGATATCCTGGATATCGCGACCGACCATGCAGGTCACCAACTGGTCGTGGGTCAATGTGCTCATGTCCTCGAACGTGCGCACATAGCGACCGTCCTTGAACACCGTCACCGCATCGCAAATACGGAACACCTCTTCCATACGGTGCGACACGTAAAGCACCACTTTGCCCTCATCGCGCAGGCGCGCGATGATCGCCATCAAGCGGTCGATTTCCCGCGCCGATAAACTGCTGGTGGGTTCATCAAAGGCGATCACGTTGGCGCCGCGAGACAGCGCTTTGGCGATTTCCACCAGTTGGCGCTGGCCCAGGGACAGGCGCCCGAGCTTCTCGTCAGGGTCGATTTCATCGGCCAGGCCCTTGAGGCAGGCCAGGGCCTGCTTGCGCAGCAGGCCCCGGTTGACCACGCCAAAGCGCGTGGGCAAATGCCCGAGGAACAGGTTCTCGGCCACGCTCATTTCCGGCACCAGGTGCAGCTCTTGGTGAATCACCGCCACGCCGCTGGCGATGCTGTCGGCGGCGCATTTGAAGGCCATGGTTTGCGCGCCGATCTGCACCGTACCGCTGGACGGAATGTAGGCGCCGCCGAGGATTTTCAGCAGGGTCGACTTGCCGGCGCCGTTCTCGCCCATCAGCGCGTGCACCGAGTGCGGCCGCGCTTCAAAGCTGATCTGCGCCAGGGCTTTCACACCGGGAAACTCCTTGCCGATGCCATTGAAACGCAGAGCCGCGCCGCTCATTTCCACAGGCCGATCTTGGTCAGTTCTTCCTGGAAATTGGCGCGGGTGATCAAGGTCACTTCGTCCATGGCGGTGTATTTGGCCGGCTCCTTGCCGGTGGTGACCCACTCGTACATCGCCAGCGCGGTGTTATAGCCCTCGATATGCGGGCTGGGCAGCATGGAGCCGAAGAAGCCACTGTCGGCTTTCTTCAATTCGCCGATGGCGTCAGTGCCATTGATGCCGATGCCGATCACGTTGGCGGCCTTGAAGCCGGCGCTCTCAGTGGCGCGCACGCCGCCGAGCACGGTGTTGTCGTTCATGCCGCCGATGATCAGGTTCTTCGCCCCGCTCGGCAGCTTGACCAAGGCCGAGTTGGTGGCGTCCATACTGCCGGGCACGTCGAGGGTTTTCAGTGCAGCGGTGAGGATGTGATCCTTGGGAATACCGGCCTCCTCCAGGGATTTGATCGAGCCGTCAGTGCGCTTCTTGCCGGTGTCGAGTTCGTTGAAGGTGTTGATCACCGCGTAGGTGTCCTTCCAGTCCCAACCGCGTTTTTTCGCTTCGGCGGCCATGGCGGCGCCCTGCTTCTGGCCGACTTCAAACGCGGCCATGCCCAGGTACGGCACGTCTTCCATGAAGTTGCCCTTGGCATCGACAAAGCGATCATCCACGGCCATCACTTTCAAGCCGTTGACCTTGGCCTTGGCGACGATGGCCGGGCCCAGAGACACGTCTGGCGGGCAGATCACAAAACCCTTGGCGCCGTTGGCGGCCAGGCTGTCGATGGCCGACAAGGTCTTTTCGCCATCGGGCACGGCGATCTTGATCACGGTGAAACCATGCTCCTTGCCGGCTTTCTCCGCGAATGCCCACTCCGTTTGAAACCAGGGTTCCTCGGCCTGTTTGACCAGGAAACCGATCTTCACTTCTTCAGCCGATACCCAGCCGCTGAACGCCATCGCCAGTGCCACGGCACCGAGTGTTTGCTTGAACATGGACCACCTCCTTCTTGTTATTGAAAAACGCTTTAGTCGTGGTACATCACAGACCGCCCGCCATCGATCATCAGGCAAGTGGCGTTGATAAAGGGCGCCTCATCGGTCGCCAGGAACAGAGCCGTCATGGCCACTTCGATGGGCTGGCCAATGCGTTTGGGCGGGTGCAGGTCGAACGCACGCTGGCGTTCGGCGTGGGGGTCTGGGAAACCGTTCCAGTAATCGACGTTGAGCTGGGTTTCGATATAGCCGGGGGCAATGGCATTCACGCGGATGCCCTTGGGCGCGTACTCGATGCCCAAGGCACGGGTGAGGCCGAGCAGGCCGTGCTTGGCGACAGGGTAAGGAAAGCAGCCGGGAATGATGTGGCTGGAATGGGTGGACGCGATATTGATGATGTTGCCGATGCCCTGCTCGATCATGTGCGGCAACACCGACCGGCAGCCGTACCAAGCGCCGTCGAGGTCGATGGCGAAACAGCGACGCCAGTCCTCGTCGCTCATTTGCAGCGGGTCACGGAACACATTGACGCCGGCACAGTTGACCAGCACATCCACGCGGCCAAAGCGCTCGATGGCCAGGTTGACCAGCGTCTGCCATTGATCCTTGGAAGTGATATCAACCGGTTGGGCGTAAATCTGCGCGCCGCGTTCGCGCCAATGAGCGGCGACCTTCTCGACTTTGTCGCCCAGGATATCGGCAATGATCAACCGCGCCTGCTGGGCCTGGAAACAGGCAACGATGGCTTCGCCAATGCCTTGGGCGGCGCCGGTGATGATCACCACCTTGTTCTTCAGCCGCTCGCCGTAAGTCGGCTCGGGCACGGCGGGTAGGGACAACGGTTGTGCCTGCATCGCTTCACCTTTTTATTTTTAGTAGTGAGTGCTGATGCTGGCGACTATAAACCCATCGCCTGAAATATCTCAATATATAAATTATCATCCCATATAATGGACAAAGCTTAAAAAAATGTGGGAGCGGGCTTGCTCGCGAATGCGGTGTGTCAGTTAAAGCATGTGCTGACTGATACACCGCATTCGCGAGCAAGCCCGCTCCCACATTCGATCTTTGGTGCCTATAGAAATGAGGCTTCAGCCCAGCGCGAAGTCTCGCAGGGCATCGCCTTCCATGCGATAACGCACCCACTCTTCCTGAGGCTGGGCGCCGATGGATTTGTAGAAGGCAATCGCGGGCTCGTTCCAGTCCAGCACGCTCCATTCAAAGCGCCCGCAACCGTTGTCGCAGGCGATCTTGGCCAGGTGACGCAGCAACTTCTTGCCCGCCCCGCCGCCGCGTTGTTCCGGGTTGATGTACAGGTCTTCCAGGTACAGGCAGTTGCTGCCCAGCCAGGTCGAGTAGCTGAAAAAGAACACCGCAAAGCCAATCGGCAAGCCGTCGCGCAAGCAGATCAGGCCATGGGCCGTGGCGCCTTCGCTGAACAGGCTGCGTTCGATATCCACCACGCTGGCGATCACTTCATGCCGGGCTTTCTCGTACTCGGCCAGTTCAGTGATAAAGGTCAGGATCTGCGCAGCATCGCTGGGCACGGCGGGGCGAATCTCGATGGTCATGGGCAAGCCTTGAGCAAATTCAAAGGCCACATACTAAGACGGTTTGATTGCCGTTTGCAGTGCAATTGATGCCGACGAGCGCGTTTCACTCCGGCGCGGGGTGATGCAAGCATCGGCAACCACAGAACAAAGCCTGCGCACGCCCATGGTAAACAATGGGCCTAAATCCAACGATCAGAGACCTGCTCATGCACGCCACGCCACCTGTGGGCACCAAGACATTCGCGCTGTTCTGCCTCGCCAGCTTCCTGTTGTCGCTGTCTTACGGCTCGACCTTTTTGTTGTCACTGCTGATCCATGCCCGTGGCGGTAATGAACACGACGCGGGCAGTGTCATTGCCACGGCGATGCTCAGCACTTTTGTGGCGGTGGTGTTTTCCGGGCACCTGGCTGATGCGCTGGGCGCAGCGCGAGCAATTGCGAGCACCGGCCTATTGTTGGTGGTGGCCTGCCTGGGGTTTGCCCTGACGCCGGGGTTTGGCCAGGGCTTGATGCTGTTTGGATTGTCCCTTGGCTTGGGCTGGGGCGTGTTCTATACCCTGGGCCCAATCATCGTGACGCTGCTAGTGGAACCGCGCCAGCGGGCCAAATATTTCGCCTTGCTCTCGGGCAGTATGTTGAGCGGCATAGGCTCCGGCCCTTTGCTGGGACGCGCCGCCACTGCGCTGGACCTGCCCCTGACCACCGCGTTCTATATCGCCGGGCTCGCCAGCCTCGCCGGGGTGGTGATGTTCTGGCGCATGGGCTCCCGGTTGCGACAGCACGCGAATATGCCAACCGCCAGGATTTCCTGGCGCGCAAGCCGCCGCATACTGTCTTCCAAGGCGGCGTTCGCCATCCTGATGGTCGGCCTGGGTGGCTGCGTATTCGGGGGGCTGTCTTCGTTCCAGACCAGCTATGCCGTGGCTCATAAGCTGGACTATTCACTGTTCTTCGCGGGCTTCCTGACAGCAGCAATCTCCAGCCGCTTGCTGATCGCAGGCTTCGTGGTCAAACGCGATGCGTACCAGGGTGCCTGTGTGTTATCGGGGGTGATGTTCGGCGCGATCGCGCTGTTCGCGTTTGGTGTCAGCGGTAACCTCAGTTATGTGCTCGCCGCCGCCACGCTAGGGATCGGGTATGGCCTGACGTATTCAGTGATCAACGGCCTGGTGGCCAACGAGGCGCCCAGCGGCACCACCTCCCAGGCGTTGTTGCTGTTCAGCCTGGCGTACTTTATCGGCGTCTTCGGGTTTCCCTGGCTCGCAGGCAAGATCATCGTCGACTTCGGCCTTGCGACAATGATGCTGAGCGTACTGGTGATCGCGGCCCTCAACTGGGCGATCACAGTGGCACGCTTGATAGCGCGCCGAGTATCGGCACACAAAGTGATACAGGTGAGCTGATACCGTTCGTCGCCCTCCCGGCACGATCAACAATCGCGGGCAGACCAATACAGGGTAAGGACATTAATCATATGGAGACACCCTGATGAAAAATTCCAAATTTGCTGCCCTCGCCCTCACTGGCCTGTTGTCTGCCGCGTCCCTGAGCGCCTTCGCGGCCAGCTCGACCACCGGCCCCACCGATCCAACGCCGGACGCCACCACCGAGTCGCAAAAATCCATGGGCACGGGCCTGGATACCAACGGTGGTGCGATCATCGACAACAGCGCCGACCCACGCACCAAAGGCAACGACACCCAGCGCCAGGCACCGCCTGCCGTAGGCAACGGCAAGATGGGCCCTGGCACGAGCAACAATGAGCCGAAGATCAACAAGGGCGACGACTCGAACATCCCCGGCGCACAGAAACAACCCGCCCCTTGATGCCCCCTTGGTACGACCAACACCCGACCATTTCCCAGTGAAGAGGTACGCATGAACGTCGATAGAAACCTTGAAAAAGAAGTCCTCACCCGCCTGCTGCACGCTCACCCGCAAGGCTTGGGCAAGGAGGTGCTGGACAATTACCGCGGTGAAAAAGAGGTCGCCAGTGTCTTGGCGTTCCTGCAGGACCGCGGGCTGATCAAGGATGGGCATGTGACCACCGACGACGCCGGCGAATACGCGTTGAACCTGCCAATCAAGCTCACCGCTTCTGGTGTGGATGAAGCGCGCAAGCTCGACGCCCAAAGTACTCAGTAATCCATTTCTGGCCTGGCCCCGCGACTGGGGCCAGAAGGAGTTTTAGCGATGCCTCGTGGAAGCAAAGCCAAATACACCGACGAACAGAAACGCAAGGCCGCTCATATCGAAGACAGTTATGAGCACAAAGGGTTGCCCAAGGACGAAGCCGAAGCTCGTGCCTGGGCCACCGTGAACAAACAGTCTGGCGGCGGTGAGAAAACCGGCGGATCAGGCAGGCGCAAAGCACCGACCAAGAAGGCCCAGGACCGGCAGGAATCGGCCAAGCGCGCCGCTGCCAGCCGTGAAGGCCACCCGCGCAGCAGTCGCGCTTCATTGGGTACGCAGACCAAGGAAAGCTTGATGAAAGAGGCGCGGGAAAAGAATATTTCAGGACGCTCGACGATGCGCAAAGATGAGTTGATCCAAGCCCTGAAAAAAGCAGGCTAAACGCAGAACCCATTGTGGGAGCGGGCTTGCTCGCGAAGGCGGTGTGTCAGTTAAAGCATGTGTTGACTGACACACCGCATTCGCGAGCAAGCCCGCTCCCACATTTTTTGGGCCTCGTTTATTGAGTCACTAATGCATCGACCTCAGCAGTGCCAGGCGAAGTAGCCGGTCCCCAGCGGGTTACCGCCAATGCCGCCGCTGCGTTCGCTCGACGCGCTGCCTCAGCCGGGTTCAAGCCCTTTGCCAACCCAGCAATAAATACGCCAGCATGTGCATCCCCCGCGCCATTGCTGTCCACGGCGTGAACCTTGAAGCCTGGTACATGCTCGGTCTGCGCCCCACGCCCTACCCAGCAGCCATTTGGCCCATCACGCACCACCAGCAGTGCCTGCATGTGCTGATTGAGCATGGGCAGCGCCTGATTAATATCCGCCGCCCCGGTAAACGCCAGGGCTTCAGGGCCATTGCTGGTCCAGATGTCGATACGCGGTAACAACGCGCGCATCAACGCCGAGTCCGGCGCCTTGACCAGCGGGCCTGGGTCGAACACAACCACGATCTCTCGCGGCAGCGCCAGCAACCAGTCAAGCAACGGCTGCGCCTTACCTTCAAGCAGCAAGCTGTAGCCACTGACGTATACGTAGTCATCGACACGCGGGACGATCTGAGCCAAATCGTCGGCGCTCAGTTCACCCTCGGCGCCAAGATGGGAGATGAAGGTGCGTTCGGTGCTCGCTTCAGTCAGCGACACGCACAAGCCGGTATCTTTGCCAGCGCTGGCCGCCAAGGCCATTTCAATACCCTCGGCCTGCATCGCGGCACGCGCCAGCTCGCCAAAGCGCCCCTCGCCATGGCGGCCCAGGTAAACCACCGGCAACCCATTGCGCCGCGCCGCAGCCATTACATTGAAACCGCCACCCACTTGAAAACTGGCGGAGTTGGCCAGCACGTCACCGCCGCTTGCCGGCAGGGTGTCGAGGCCCATGACCAGGTCGACAATGACCTGGCCGGTATGCAGCAATCTAGACATTGGCGCTCTCTGCTAAAGCCGGACGACGGTCAGACGCCCCGCCCAATACTGCATATATGCCGCCCGCCACCAGGAAGGTCACGATCCAGCCCAGGCCGTTATGGCCCAGCCAGGAATCGGACAGCGGCCCGGCAAACCAGATGTTTTCGGCGGTGGTGCCGATGGTGGTGAAGCTGAACCCCAGCACGATGGCCACGGCCCAGGCGCCAAATGCACGCCACTCCACACCGCCGCGATACCAGTAAGCACTGCTGGGGCTGACATCCAGCAGGTCGGTGGGGCTGTAGTAATGCCGGTGAATCAAGTCGACCACGAAGATCCCGACCCACGCCGTGATCGGCACCGCCAGCAGCGAAATGAAGGTGATGAACGGGCCATAGAAGCTGTCGGCGATCAGCATGAAGTAGATGGAGCCGGCAAAGATCGCCACGATATCGACAATCACGGCATGCACGCGCTTGACCTTCAAGCCCAGGGTCAAGGTGGTGAGGCCGGCCGAATACACCGACAGGTTGTTCGACAGCAACAGCCCGCCGAACGCGGTGATCAGGTACGGCACGGCCATCCAGGTCGGTAGCATGTCGCGGATCGCGATGATGGGGTCGGTGGCCGACGCCAGGTCATTGTTACCCACCGACAACAGGCCGCCGAGGGTGATCAACAGCACCAGCGGGATGCCCGCGCCAAACGCGGCAGAGGCCACCAGGCGCACGGCCTTGACGCTGCGGTGCTGGTAACGCGACATGTCTGCACCGGCGTTGGCCCACCCGATACCGGTACCGGCAGCCATGGTGCCCACGCCAATGATCATCGCGCTCAACGGCGCCGGGGTGGCGTTGAACACCGCGCTCCAGTCGATGGTGGCGCACAGAAAGCCGCCCACCAGAATGTTCAATCCGCCGAAGACGTAGGTGGCCCACTTCTGGATCACCAGCAGCGTGGCGTGGCCCAGGCCCGATACGGCCAGGGTCAGCAGCACGAAGATGGCGATGAAAATCAGGGTGAGCACCGGCGCGCTCTTGGCCTCCACTGCCGAGCCGAACAGGATGGAGCTTAACGACAACAACACGAAGGCTGCAGTGGTGGTGTTAACGGTTTCCCAGCCCAGGCGGGACATCAGCGACACCAACGTCGGGCCGATATTGCCGCGCACACCGAAGATGGCGCGAGACAAGGTCAGGCTGGGCGCTCGACCACGGCGGCCGGCGATGGAGATGATGCCCACCACGGCGAAGGAGCCCGCGGCGCCGAGGATCGCGACGATGATCGCCTGCCAGATGGCCAGGCCACGAAACGCCACCAGCGTCGCGCCGAGGGGCAAACCGAGGATGCTGATATTGGCGGCGAACCATACCCAGAACAGTTGCAGCGGATGGCCGTTGCACTCACCTTCCGGGACCGGCTCGATGCCGCGTGTTTCCAATTGCCCAGCGCTTTGGCCGGAAGAGGGGCTGCTCATGAAAGGGTGCTCCTGGTGCCTGTATTGTTGTGGTTGTGGCAGCGAGTCGAATCTTTATCCGGTCTTCCTGACCCAACGCTTTAATGTGGGAGCTGGCTTGCCTGCGATTGCGGTGGGTCAACCAGCCCCGCAGCCACTGGAAAACCGCTATCGCAGGCAAGCCCCCACAGTTAGTCCCGTGTTTATCGCAAGGCCAATAACCCCTGGACCAGCGGCTGCAAGTCCAGGCCATTGACCCGCTTGACCTGTTCAACCAACGCCTCAGGCCAGCACTGCATGCCCAGGCACGCCCCCAGCATGGCGCCGAGGATCGCGGCAATGGTGTCGGTGTCGCCGCCCAGACTGGCTGCCAGGCACAGGGCTTCGAAGGCGTTCATGTCGCCCGATGCCACTTGCTGCGCCAGGGCAAACGAGACCACTACCGATTCCTGGGAAGCCACCGAAGTACCAATCAACTCGTAAAGCAGGTCGGCAAACAACGCTTTATCGCCGCTGCCGACGCTTAGAGTGCGAGCCCAACTGATGCGGGTAGAAATGCGCCCGCCCGCGATCCAGTGACCATGGCTTTCGGCCTGTCGGGCAATCTGGGTCCCGATATTCAGGGCTTCCCCCAGGTCCACGCCATTGATGCCGGCCGAGACCACTGCCGCCACGGCCGCAGCGCTGGAAATGCCCAGGCTGGTGTTATGGGTGACCTGGCACGCCTGGATCACTGCCTGGATAAACCGCATCGGGTCACTGACATCGGCGGCGATGCCCACCGGGGTGATGCGCATGGCCGCACCGTTGGTGGTGCCGTAGCGCCCGGATTCTTCCGGGGTATGGCCGGCCAGAATCATGTCGATCGCGCGTTTGGTGGACGGCCCGAGCAAGTCCTGGGAGCCCTTGGCGCGCATCTCCGCTTCCCAATCGATCAGGCGTTGGGCAAGCACGGTGGGCTCGATCTGGCCCTGGCCTTGCACCAGTAACTCGGCGACCAGGATGGCTTGCTCGGTGTCATCGGTGATGGAACCGGCAGGCATATTCGGCGCGATAGGCTGGTCGGCGTCGGCGTCTTCCAGGGCGGTGATGGCACCGAAGCGCTTTTGTACCTGCTCGCGGCTCAATGATTGGGTGGGCATACCCAGGGCATCGCCCAGGGCCAGGCCATAAAAGGCGCCAAGGGCGCGATTTTCGCGGGTCATTTCGACGCTCCAAACTGCAGATGCAGGCGAAAGTGCAGCGGGTCGAGCAGGCTTTCGACATGTTCCATGAAACGCTCGCGACGATCGTAGGTGGTGCGTGACGCCTTGAGAAATACCGTACCGCTAGGGCGCCCGAGTAACTCGGCGTCTTCATCACTCAGGGGTTCGGCACCGATCCACTGATCGCCGTCGGCCCCGACGTAGCCGTAGGCGGCCAGGGTGATGGTCAGGGAGTTGTCGATCAGGCCAATGCGCGGCAGGCTTTCCAGGTCGCCAACGGCCGGCATCAGCGAGCGTTCCAGGGACACCGCTGTGCCGTCTGCCGTGCGCCGGAGGCGGTCGAGGGTAATGAACTGGTCGGTGCCGAAACGGCTGAACAGATCCGGGCGCGTGACGGCCTCGAAACGCAGGATGTCGGTGCTTACCTGGGCGCCCGTATCGGCCAAGGCCTGGGCCCAACCGCTGCGTTGGTCCAACACCATGCCGTCAAAGGTGACAATCGAGCCGACCCCGCTCTGCGTGGCGATGTAGTTGCGACGCTTGAGCTCGGCCAGCGCCTCACGCAGCGTGCCACGACTGACCGCAAACTCCTCGGCCAGTTGATGCTCGCCCGGCAACAGGAAGCCGTCGGCCATGACCCCACCCTCGATACGGCGGATGAGCTCGTCGACGACGCGTTTTTTCTTATCAAATCGAACATGTCTAATCATGTACAAATTGATAACCGAAAGCGCGCGTTTACCGCAAGAGGATTATTTCAGGCTGAAGACAAAAACCGCCTCAGGGCTCCAGGCCGATGGGGAAAAACTCCCCGCTGCTCCATACGCCAAGCCAGTTCTGACCGTTGATCGGACGGCTCACGGCCAGCTCCACCAACTGGTAAAAAGCGTTGCGATGCACCAGGGCTTCAAGATTGGTGCGAACGCGCACGTAGGGTGCGGGTTCCTGGGTGACGGGGTCGATCACCACCCGCAGCGGGTGTTCGAGGCCTGCCTCGACCTGTTCATCGACGTTGGTGGTAAAGCGCAAAACCTGGCTTTCGCCCCGCCCTTGCACGTCCAGGGTCACGGCGACAAAGGGCGCATCATCGACCTGGATGCCGACCTTCTCCACGGGTGTCACCAGGAAATAATCATCGCCATCGCGTCGGATGATGTTGGAGAACAGCTTGACCATCGGCTTTCGCCCGATGGGCGTGCCCTGATAAAACCAGGTGCCGTCGCGGGCGATGCGCATGTCGATATTGCCGCAGAAAGCCGGGTTCCACAGATGCACCGGTGCCGGCCCCTTGCCCTTGGGCAGTTGGGCCAATAAATCATTGGCCTTGGCGGAATCGGTCATGACGGGCTCCTCTGTTTACTGATTGCTCATACCCAGCAAACCGCGGGCATATTGCGCCAGGGGACGGGCAATCAAATCTTGTGGCGATGTATCGTGGAACGTCAGTAAACCGCCACGACTGCGAATACGTGCAGTATCAATCAAATACTGGGTGCTGGTCTCGATCAACATGACTTGGATCACCCCGCTGTCCAGGCCAAGGCGGTCCAGAGCTTGTTGGTCGGTCCACTCGTCGGCGTTGCCGATACGGTCATCGGCTGCCGCAAAGCGGCAATACAGCAGGTAGTGAGCACCGGCGTCGCGGGCTTCGGCCATGGCCTGTTCCAGCCCTTCCGGCTGACGGGCGCGACGCACCATGGGGAAATATTCGACGAAGCCATTGAATGCTTCCTCGGCCACCACATTGGGCCGCGGGTAAGCGCTGCCCGGCGGCACGAAGGCGCCTTGGGCGATAAACACAAAGGAGTCCGGCTGTATGCGCACCGAGGCAGTACGCCGAGTATCGCTGTGGTCGAGCAGCCCGGCATCGCTCATCTGATAGCGGGTGCCTTCGGCCATATCACTGACGGTCATGCAACCGCCCAAGGCCAATGACGCCAGCAGCAAAACCAGACTACGCATCCTAATCCTCCAGAGGCCGGTGACAGGAAACCGGCGAATGGGGCGTGAGATGCAGGTTCTACGCCAGTTCGAGCAGCGCATGACAAATGTGGGGCTTGCCTGGGATGCGCATAGGTATCTACACAACGTCGCTACGACGCTGGACCTGTGGCGAGGGAGCTATTGATCCATCAATTGACAGCCAAAAAAAAGGGCGACCGAAGTCGCCCAAAATGCCTTGCGTGCTCATGTAACCCGGAAAAACTTAAGGTTTTTTACGCTTGTTCGCGTCTTTCCAGATAAAAAATCCAAACCCTACAAAAAACAGCACCATGAGGCTAACAGTCAGCACTCCGGCAAAAACCACATTATCGAAAAACATGACCGGCCTCCTGCACTTGCCCTGTTGCGATAGGGCTAAGTTAATGGAGAAGGCGCGGTGGGAAATTGACCAGGATCAATGTCGCCCACAACGGGGCGTAAAGAAGGGGAATAACTGACCTGCATCAACGGATGCAGGGCGTTTCAACGCTTTTTCGGCTTGTTCTTGGGCTTTTTCTTGGGTTTGCCCAGGGGCATGGCTTGTTCGAAGGCTTGGCGCACTTCATTCAGGCGTTTGTCATTGAGGTCGTGCACGCGCTTGGCGCGTTCGGCGTTCAGGTCGATCAGCTTGTCGTCATCACTCATGGCTTGGCTTACGTCGTGGCGGTAATGCCTCAATAATGCGGCCTGCCTCGCCCGACGGCAATTAAGCGGGCGACAAAATGCAGGCCATCGACCAGAATCGGCACTTTCTACCCTGCCCAGGAGGCGCATCCAGGTGGCCTTGCACAACGACCTTCCGCCACTGTTGGCCCTGCGCGCCTTCGAAGCCGTGGCGCGGCACTTGAGTTTTATCAAGGCGGCCAACGAGTTGTCGGTGACCCAAAGTGCGCTGAGCCACCAGGTGCATAAGCTCGAACACCACTTGGGCAAGCCGCTGTTTATCCGGCGAACCCGTGCGATTGACCTGACGTTGGCCGGGCAAGCGTACTACGAGCAGATCCGCCCTGCCCTCGACGCCATCGCCGCTGCGACGCGCAACCAACGGGGTGCGCCCAGCGCCAATGTGTTGCGTATCGGCTTGCTGGCGTCCTTTGCCACGCTGTGGCTGGCGCCGCGCCTGGCCGAGTTTCTACAGCGCTACCCGCATATCCAGGTGGAGATGCTGCCCGCGATTCAATTGGCCAATGTCGCCACGGCCGAGGTTGACCTGGCCATCCGCTACGGCAAGGGCGACTGGCCCGACGTGCACGCTACGCGCCTGATGGCCGAAACCCTGTCACCGGTGTGCAGCCCCGCGTTCAAAGCCCGGCAGGTCGCCAGTGGCCCGCTGTTGATGGCAACTTCGCACCGCCCTTTCGAGTGGACCGATTGGTCGGCCCATTACCAAGTCAACCTCGAGCGCCACCCCCGCGTGATGCTGCATGACTACAACATCGTGGTCGAAGCGACCGTGGCCGGCCAGGGGATCGCCATGGGCCGCCATCGCCTGATCGAACGCAGGCTCCAGGACGGCAGCCTGGTGGAGGCTTTTGACTGGCCGCCCTATCACAGCGACATCGGCTATTGGCTGATCGCCCCCCAGGGCCCGCTCAGTGAGGCGGCTGAATGCTTCAGCCAGTGGCTAAAACAAGCGTGCGCCGACGCGTGAGTTTTTTCGATACGTCGAGTGAGATCTATCCGTTTGTCGCCCCTCGCCACCGCCAACATGCTGGAACCTTCTGACACCAGAGGGTTTCACCATGACCGACTCCATCCGCCAGCGCGTACACGCCCTTGGCCTGACACTGCCCACGCCCAGCCAACCCGCGGCCAACTACATCAATCATGTGAGCAGCCAGCATCAACTGTTCATCTCCGGGCAAATTCCCCTGCTCGATGGCAAACCCGCCTACCTTGGCCGCCTGGGTGACTCCCTCAGCGACGAAGACGGCGCCCAAGCGGCAGAACTGGCGGCGCTGGGCCTGCTGGGGCAACTAAGCGATGCGCTGGGCGATGACCTGTCGCGGGTGGTGCGTATCCTGCGTCTGGGTGTGTTCATTGCCAGCAGCGCCGATTTCCAGCGCCAAAGCCTGGTCGCCAATGGCGCCTCGAACCTGCTGGTCAACGCCCTCGGCGACAAGGGCCGGCACGTGCGCACCGCCGTAGGGGTCAGCAGTTTGCCGGCTGGCGTCGCCGTGGAGGTGGATGCCATTTTCGAGCTGCAGCCATGAGCCCGCTGCAAGTGCAGCACTTGCGAGAGGCCACGCCCGGTTGCCAGTCGGGCATCGTGCACTTCAACCACGCCGGGGCGTCCTTGCCCAGCCAGGCGACGCTCGACGCCATCATCGAACAGTTGCAACGCGAAGCGCACGACGGCCCGATGGAGGCCGGAGAACAAGGTGCCGTCTTAGTGGAAAAGGCCCGCCGCGCCGCCGGGCAACTGCTCAATGCGCCCGCCTCAGCGATTGCCTTCGCCAGCAGTGGCTCCACGGCCTGGAGCATGGCCTTCCAGGCGCTGGGGCCGTGGCAGCCGGGCGATCGAATTCTGGTGGGGCGCCACGAATGGGGCGGCAACCTGGCGAGCATGGAACTGGCTGTTCAAGCCGGGGCGCGGGTGGAGGTCATCCCGTGCGATGCCAGCGGCGCCGCCTGCCCGGTGGCACTGGAGGCGATGCTCGATGCCAGGGTGAAGCTGATCGACCTCACCTGGCTGCCGGCCAACGGTGGTTTGATCAACCCAGCCCAGGCCATCGGCGATGTGGCCAGGCGGCATGCCATTCCCTATTTCATCGACGCGGGCCAAGCCGTCGGCCAGCTGCCGGTGGATGTGCAAGCGTTGCAGTGCGATGTGCTCAAGTCCGCCGGCCGCAAACACCTGCGCGGGCCTCGCGGTACCGCACTGCTGTACATCCGACCGGAGTTTCTCCCGCACCTGAACCCGGCCCAACGCGACGTGTTTTCAGCGCCCTGGACCGCCGAAGGCTTCGACCTGCGCAACGACGCGCGACGCTTTGAAACCAGCGAAGTGTCCTTCGCCCTGCTGGCCGGCCTGGGCAATGCGTTGCACGAGATCAATCAACTGGGGATTGAGCGGGTATGGCAAAGAGTCTTGCAGACCAGCGCGCGAATCCGCGAAGCACTGCGTCAGATACCGGGGATCAGCTTGCACGACTTGGGCAACACGCATTCAGGCTTGATCGCGTTCAACCTGGCCGGCTGGGATAGTTTTGAACTCAAGCAACGCCTGGGGTTAAAGCGCATCAACATCGGCGCCAATGGCGTGGCCTACACCCCGCTGGACATGCAAGCGCGTGGGTTGAGCAGCGTTGCGCGCATCTCCGTCAGCCCGCTTAACACCGATGACGAGATTGAGTGGCTGGTGAAGGCCTTGCGCGAACTGAAGGGTTAAACCTCGATATCCACCCACAGGCCCTGGCGCGGCGCGTCTTCGATCAGCGGCGCCACGGGCACGGTGTTGTCAGCGTTGAGCAAGTCGCCGGGAATCGGCAAATGCTGCTGCTCGTCGTCGTCAGCTTCGCGCCGACGCTTCTGTTGCTCCTGCTGGCGCCGCTGCTCTTCGCGCAACAGAAAGGTCGATTGCTCGGCATCGCCTTTTTTCAGGTCGATCGTGCTCTCGTTGGAGCCCGCTTGAACGGGCACCACCGGCGGAATATCCGGCTTCTGGCGTGCCGGGTCGAGTTGCGACGTGACCGGCACAACACTGACGGGCAGCATGGGTGGCAGCATGATAATTATTCTCCTGATCAACAGGCTGTCGGCGGGTAGCAGGGTGACTTGAGCACTCGCGTGCCAAGCTGTGACTCAGTCGACACTCTCAAGTGCCCGCCATCCGTCGATTCAATTTCCGCCGGCCCGTATAAACAGCGTAGTTTTTGTCAGAGTTCTTGGGCGCCGGGCCGTGTTCCGTTAACATAGTCGGCTTTTTCACGGCGGGAGTCAGGCAGCATGGCGCAGCAGTATCAACCGGGGCAACGCTGGATTAGTGACAGCGAAGCAGAGCTGGGGTTAGGCACCGTTCTGGCACAGGACGGCCGCTTGTTGACCGTGCTCTATCCGGCCACTGGCGACACGCGCCAGTATGCGCTACGGAATGCGCCCCTCACTCGCGTGAGGTTTTCGCCGGGTGACACCATCACCCATTTCGAAGGCTGGAAAATGACCGTACAGGAAGTCGACGACGTCGATGGCCTGCTGGTCTACCACGGCCTCAATGGGCAGAACGAGCAGGTCACCCTGCCCGAAACCCAACTGTCCAACTTCATCCAGTTCCGCCTGGCCAGTGACCGTCTGTTCGCCGGGCAGATTGACCCGCTGGCGTGGTTCTCGCTGCGCTACCACACCCTGGAGCACACCAGCCGCCAGTTGCAGTCCTCGCTGTGGGGCCTGGGTGGCGTACGCGCCCAACCGATTGCCCACCAACTGCACATCGCCCGCGAAGTCGCGGACCGTATCGCGCCACGGGTGTTGCTGGCGGACGAAGTAGGCTTGGGCAAGACCATCGAAGCGGGCCTGGTGATCCATCGCCAACTGCTCTCGGGCCGTGCCAGCCGCGTACTGATCCTGGTCCCGGAAAACCTGCAGCACCAATGGCTGGTGGAAATGCGCCGCCGCTTCAACCTGCAGGTTGCGCTGTTCGATGAAGAGCGCTTTATCGAAAGCGATGCCACCAACCCGTTCGAAGACACCCAGCTTGCACTCGTTGCCCTGGAATGGCTGGTGGACGACGAGAAGGCCCAGGATGCGCTGTTCGCCGCCGGTTGGGACTTGCTGGTGGTCGACGAAGCCCACCACCTGGTGTGGCACGAAGACAAGGCCAGCGCCGAATACTCGCTGGTCGAACAACTGGCCGAGGTGATTCCCGGCGTGCTGTTGCTGACCGCTACCCCGGAGCAACTGGGCCAGGACAGCCACTTTGCGCGCCTGCGCCTGCTGGACCCGAACCGCTTCCACGACCTGCAAGCCTTCCGCGCCGAGAGCGAAAACTATCGCCCGGTGGCCGAAGCTGTGCAGGAGCTGCTGGACAAGGGCCGCCTGTCGCCGACCGCACACAAGACCATTCAAGGCTTCCTCGGCGACGAAGGCGAAGCCCTGCTCACCGCCGTCAACGATGGCGACACCGAAGCCAGTGCCCGCCTGGTCCGTGAGCTGCTGGACCGCCACGGCACCGGCCGCGTGCTGTTCCGTAACACCCGTGCTGCGGTGCAAGGCTTCCCCGAGCGCAAGCTGCACGCCTACCCGCTGCCGAACCCGGACGAATACCTCGAACTGCCCCTGGGCGAACACGCCGAGCTGTACCCGGAAGTCAGCTTCCAGGCGCAACCGGACATCGAGGAAGAGAACCGCTGGTGGCGCTTCGACCCACGGGTCGAGTGGCTGATCGACCAGTTGAAAATGCTCAAGCGCACCAAGGTCCTGGTGATCTGCGCCCACGCCGAAACCGCCATGGACCTGGAAGACGCCCTGCGCGTGCGCTCCGGCATTCCGGCCACGGTGTTCCACGAGGGCATGAACATCCTGGAGCGTGACCGCGCGGCGGCTTATTTTGCCGATGAAGAGTTCGGCGCCCAGGTACTGATCTGCTCGGAAATCGGCAGTGAAGGCCGCAACTTCCAGTTTTCCCATCACCTGGTGCTGTTCGACCTGCCGTCCCACCCCGACCTGCTGGAACAACGCATCGGGCGTCTGGACCGGATCGGCCAGAAACACGTGATCGAACTGCACGTGCCGTACCTGGAAACCAGCCCGCAAGAGCGCCTGTTCCAGTGGTACCACGAAGCGCTCAATGCCTTCCTCAACACCTGCCCAACCGGCAACGCCTTGCAGCATCAGTTCGGCCCACGCCTGCTGCCCTTGCTGGAAGCTGCCGACGACGGCGAGTGGCAAGCCCTGATCGACGAAGCGCGTGCCGAGCGCGAGCGCCTGGAGCAGGAGCTGCACACCGGTCGCGACCGTTTGCTGGAACTTAATTCCGGCGGCGCCGGCGAAGGCGATGCGCTGGTCGAGGACATCCTCGAACAAGACGACCAGTTCGCCCTCCCGATCTATATGGAAACCCTGTTCGACGCGTTCGGCATCGACAGCGAAGACCATTCGGAAAACGCGCTGATCCTCAAGCCCAGCGAAAAAATGCTCGACGCCAGCTTCCCCCTGGGCGACGACGAAGGTGTAACCATCACCTACGACCGTAACCAGGCGCTGTCGCGCGAAGACATGCAGTTCATCACCTGGGAGCACCCGATGGTGCAAGGCGGCATGGACCTGGTGCTGTCCGGCTCCATGGGCAACACCGCCGTGGCGCTGATCAAGAACAAGGCGCTCAAGCCAGGCACCGTATTGCTTGAGCTGCTGTATGTCAGCGAAGTAGTCGCCCCGCGCTCCCTGCAACTGGGCCGCTACCTACCACCGGCCGCCTTGCGCTGCCTGCTGGATGCCAACGGCAATGACCTGTCGGGCCGCGTGTCGTTCGTGACCTTGAATGACCAGCTGGAAAGCGTGCCACGGGCCAGCGCGAACAAATTCGTACAGGCCCAGCGCGACCAACTCACACCGCGCATCAACGCCGGTGAAGAGAAGATCGCCCCACGTCACGCCGAGCGCGTGGCCGAAGCCAAGCGTCGCCTGGCGGCAGACACCGACGAAGAGCTGGCACGCCTGACCGCGTTGCAAGCGGTCAACCCGACCGTGCGCGACAGCGAGCTGGTTGCCCTGCGCAACCAACGCGAGCAAGGCCTGGCCATGCTCGATAAAGCCGCGTTGCGACTGGAAGCGATTCGAGTGTTGGTGGCAGGTTGATAATCCGCTGAACATAAAAGGCCCGCGCAATGCGGGCCTTTTTATTGGCCTTGCAGGCCTCCTCGCTGCATAGGTATCTACACAACTCTGAAGCAATCGACAGTAACCACGATGCGAAGCGAGCCGCTTTTGATCTGCTTTTGATCTTGATCTTAAGCGCCCCGTCAAACCACGCTGGCCGGAATTCGACAGTGATTTGGGGGGTAAACCGGCAGGGATGCCGGTTTAGCCGCCCCGCGCCATGGATGGCGCGTGGCGGCGGCCCCCCAAATCACTGGCGGATTACGGGCACACCGAGCCCAAGCGAGGTGCCGAGTGGTGGGGCAAGAGCGTTTTGCTTACTTTTGCGCTTTTCAAAAGTGAGCCGCCGTCAGGGCGGAACCCCAAGTGGCCGTTACCTAAATAACGGATATGTACCCGGTCCAACTGTGTTGACTGTTAGGCCGCCTTCGCGAGCAAGCCCGCTCCCACAGGTTGATCGTGGTGTGCCAGGTAGATGGGTGCAAGCCCGGCGCCCACAATTGACCACACAAGGTTCAGTCAACTCGGTCAAAGGTGGGAGCTGGCTTGCCTGCGAAAGGGTCACCTCGATCTCAAGCTGTAGCCGCAGCCGCCGGCACCTCAACCGCACTCAACCCTTCCTTCATCCGCTTGGCATCGCGCACAAAACTGCGCGAGGCCTGGAACAGAAACAGCATGGTCAAGAACAGCGCCACCGGAATCAGGTACATGGCGTCATGCAAGCCCACTGCTTTATAAGCCTCCGTCATCTGCTGCGCCCCGTCCGCATACATCGCCGAATGAGCAAAGTGATCGGACAATGCCCCGACCACCACCGGCCCCATGCCACCGCCGAGCAAATACAGCCCAGCAAAAAACAGCGCCATCGCTGTCGCGCGCAAACGCGGCTCGACCACGTCCTGGATCGCGGTATACACGCAGGTGTAGAAGTTGTAGGCAAACAACCAGCCCACACTGAACAGCGCAACAAACACCCCGATCTCAACACGCCCGGCGTGCAATGCCCAGGCGGTGGTGACCGTGGAGATGATCAAGCTGAACGCAGCAAACAACAATCGACCATTGGCGACCCGTTGATGAATCTTGTCGGCAATCCAGCCACCCAGCGTCAATCCCACCAGGCCGGTCAGGCCGACGATGACGCCGGTTGCGACGGCCGCGTCCTGCAACGGCATGAGGAAATAGCGTTGCAGCATCGGCACCAGGAATGAGTTGCACGCATAGGTAGCAAAGTTAAAGCACAACCCGGCCAGCACCAGCCACAGAAAAGTCGGCACAGCCAGCACGCGGCGGATCGGGCGGTCAACGCGCTCCTGGGAAACTTGCACGGTTTCGGCTGCCCCCCGCTTGGGTTCTTTTATGTAGAACATGAACACCGCCAGGATCAGCCCCGGCACCGCCGCGATAAAGAAGGGCGCGCGCCAGCTGTCGAACGCCTTGACCATCGCACCGATGGTGAAGAACGCCAGCAACAGGCCCAACGGCAGGCCGAGCATGAAAATCCCCATGGCCCGGGCGCGGCGGTGGGCGGGAAACAGGTCGCCAATCAGCGAATTGGCCGCCGGTGCATAGCTGGCTTCGCCGATGCCAATGCCCATGCGCACCAACAGGAAGGTCCAGAAACTGCCGACCATGCCATTGACCGCCGTCAGCCCGCTCCAGGCGAACAAGCCCCAGCCCATCAACTTGCTGCGTGAGCCGGTGTCGGCCAGGCGCCCCAGCGGCAGCCCGGCAATGGCGTAGACGATGGTAAAGGCGGTGCCGATGATACCGAGCTGAAAATCGCTCAAGTGCCATTCCATGCGGATGGGCTCGATGATGATCGCGGGAATGGTACGGTCAAAGAAATTGAACAGGTTGGCGAGGAACAGCAGGAACAGAATGCGCCAGGCATTCGCCGCTTGGGTCGAGTTCTGCATGGGTCCGTCTCTTTTATTGTTATGAGAGCTGCGATGCCCGATGCATCCTGCTCAGGTCACTGCAACATAGTCAGGCTGGCGGTGATTGTCTGTAATGATTCGTAAAGCTGATAGGGCATGATTTCACCCAGGCAACCGGGGATTTTGCCCACGAAAATATAAGTGCGTGCCCCTCTTCCCAACGGCCATGGCACGGATAGAATGGCGAGCCTTTCGCAGCACCCTCCTCCTACTTTTCTTATTGATGACGCCCATGTCCGAAGCCAGTCCGTGTCTGAATTGCGGTGCCTGCTGTTCACACTTTCGCGTGTCTTTCTTTTGGGGTGAGTGCGCCTCGTCCGGGGGCACGGTGCCCGATGAGCTGGTGGTGCAGATCAACCCCAGCCGCGTGGCGATGATCGGCACCGACCGCAAGCCGGCACGGTGCGCCAGCCTTGAAGGTGAAGTCGGACAGGCCACCAGTTGCTCAATTTATGAACAACGCTCCAGTGTCTGCCGTGAGTTCGAGGCGTCCTGGAGCCAGGGCGTGCAAAATGTCGATTGCGACGCCGCCCGTGCCGCATTTGGCCTGGCCCCGCTGGAGGCCCCGCACTTCGAACTCGACCTGCCCATCAGCGCTTAGCACCAAACGCTATGGAAGGCATATCAAAATAATTTGAGATCAAAACGCCATTAGTGATGGCAAAGCTCGAGAGACTCCTATACTCGAGCTCATAGGTCATCGCCGCTGGCAGTGACAGGGCTCTGTGACGGGATAAGCTATGGAATGGCTGGGGCAGCATTTTTTTACCGACCTTCCAGACAGCGGGCATTTATTGCTCAATTGCAGTCATAACCCGTTTCTGGTGCTGCTGGCGTACCTGGTCGCCTGCGCGGCGGGTTTCGGTACGCTGGACATGGCCGAACGTGTCGGCCATGTCGAAGACCCCACCGCCCGCCGCCATTGGCGCTGGCTGGGTGCGGGATGCCTGGCAGGTGGCATCTGGTCGACCCACTTCATCAGCATGTTGGCCTTCCAGGCCCCCATTGCCATTCACTACGAATTGATCTTGACCTTCGCCTCGCTGCTGATCGCCCTGATCGCTTCGTTGCTCGCCATGCAGACCCTCAGTCATACCCACCTGCGTTTTCATCAGTACCTGGTGGCTTCGGTGTGGATGGGGCTGGGTATCGCGCTGATGCACTACGTGGGCATGTCAGCCATGCGTTCCCAGGCCCAGGTGTACTTCGAAACACGGCTGTTTTTGGCCTCGGTGGCGATTGCCATGGGCGCCAGCCTGGCGGCGTTGTTGCTGTCCAGTTACCTGCGCAATGGGGCCGGTGTGTTTCACCAGCTGCTCAAATATGCCGCCAGCCTGGTGCTGGGTGCCGGGATCCTGAGCATGCACTTCACCGGCATGGCGGCCATGCAAATGCTGGTGCCCAGCGGCACGGACCTGTCGTTGCGGGCCGATGACAACCCGATTCAACTGGGCCTTTCAGTCGCGATGATCACCTTGCTGGTGATCGGCAGCAGCGTCAGCGCAGCCCTGGCCGACAAGAAGCTGCAACACAAGGAGCGCGACCTGCGCCGGGTCAACGCGCTGCTCAGCGAACTCGACCAGGCCCGCGCCTCGCTGCAGCAAGTGGCCCATTTCGACGCGTTGACCAGCCTGCTCAACCGCCGTGGTTTCAATCAGATCTTCGCGGAGAAAGTCGCGGAAAAAACCCGCACTCAGGGCATGATGGCGGTGATCTTCCTCGATATAGATCACTTCAAACGTATCAATGACAGCCTGGGCCATGATGCGGGCGACCAGCTGCTCACGGTGCTGGCCGGGCATATCAAGGGTTCGATACGCAGCCATGAAGATGTGGTGGCACGCTTTGGCGGCGATGAGTTCTGCATCCTGGTCAATATTCATCACCGCGACGAAGCCCGAAACATGGCCCAGCGCATCATGCAGAAGATGAAAGAGCCCATCGAACTGGCCGGCCGGCGCATGGTGATGACCACCAGCATCGGCATCAGCCTGTTTCCCGAAGACGGCCACACCTGCGAAGAACTGCTTAAAACCGCCGACCTGGCGCTGTACCAATCCAAGGATGCCGGGCGCAATTGTCTGAACTTCTTCAGTTCCAACCTTAAAACCCGTGCGTTTCTTGAGCTGCAACTGGAAGAAGAACTGCGCGCCGCCTTGCGTACGCGCAGCCAGTTGGTGCTGTTTTATCAACCCATCTTCGACATGAAGCTGGGCAAGGTCACGCGCCTGGAAGCCCTGGTGCGCTGGCAACACCCCCAACACGGGCTGCTGGCCCCGGACCGCTTTATCGGCATTGCCGAGAACAACGGGCTGATCGCCGAACTGGACCACTGGGTATTGCGCCAGGCCTGTCACGACCTGAGCCTGTTGTCTGACCGAGGCTACACCGAGTTGATCATGGCGGTGAACTGCTCGGCGTTGAACCTGGCGCGTGACGAACTGGCCGATGAAATCGAAGACGCCCTGCGCTTCGCCGGCATCGGCACCAACCGCCTGGAACTGGAAGTCACTGAAAACGCGTTGATGGGCAATATCAGCAGCACCCTGGCCCTGTTGCGGCAGATTCGCGCCCTGGGTGTGTCACTGGCCATCGATGACTTCGGCACCGGCTATTCGTCGCTGGCTTACCTCAAGCGCTTGCCGCTCAACACCTTGAAGATCGACCGCTCGTTTATCCAGGACATCCCCAAATCCACCGCAGACAGTGAAATTGTCCAGGCGATTATTGGCATGGCCCACACCCTGCACTTGCAGGTGGTCACCGAAGGCGTGGAAACCCAGGCGCAGTTCGAGCTGTTGCTCAAGCATGGCTGTGACTACATCCAGGGCTACCTGCTCAGCCCGGCGGTGCCCTTCGACGCCATCATCGGCGTGATGCAGGGGATTGCCATGCGCAATCCGCTGTACCCGCTCAGCGTGGAAACCAACAGCGAAACCCCTGCCCCCAAGGATCCTGCTACGGAACGAATGGGTTCGCAGTCTATTGTCAGGCCGATTCGCTGATAGCGTCTGCTGCCCAAAACAAGCCGTGTGCAGGGGAGACACCTAGAACCAAGCGCTAGGTATCCAACCTGATAATGAACAGCTGGGAGGGCTGGACGCTACGCCTGTTGTGTTGGAGTCCGCCAATCAGATTCATGACCTTTTGGTGATGCAGCGCCGTACCGAAGTCCGTATTTGTGAAACTGGTGTACTGCAGCCCAAATTGCCCCCTATTCACCCCCCGATAGTCCAGGGATCGATGTAAGGTTCTTCGGAACGCCCGGTCAGCGATAAACGCCCCCGACGTATCGACCAGGTGCAAACAATACAACCTATCGTCCCCTGCTCGCCTGAACAGCAGTTTGGTGCCTGACACCTCCAGAAGCTCTCCATGGGCAACCTTGGCCATTACTTCGGTCATCAATGCCCGCAGCGTCACCGGCCCCGGACGCGTGACGGCGTGATTGAAGTGCGGTTCAAAGCGATCCGAAGCAAAATCCACACGCCGCCAGGCTGCTGGCTGCGTACCTTCGTGCGCGCGCCCCAGAGGAATCCTCGGGTTCGATCCTATCGTGTGCCGCGTCGGTTCGAGCAGTGACAAAGGGGTATCCAAGGCTGTCTGCCCAGTACGCCATACCCGCAGCATGTCCACATACTTGTAGTCCTTGCGATACTTATTGAATACAGCCCGAGCGATCTGCGTGTGGCTCACTGAAGTCAAGTCTGGAAACGCCTCTTGAACATAGGCCGTGATGGTTTTCTCAAACGGTCTTCTTTCGATGACCTCCCAGCTTTGTGCTCCCCGTAAGTAGGCGGCCCGATCATAGGTGGCGATCATCGGTTGTTCGGTGGGGTTGTTGCGCAACATCAGTTCAAAGCTGTCAAAGTCGTCATAGGTGGTACCCGGCTTGTAGATACTTACATTGTCGGCAAACCACAGCGGATTCTCATGGGTGCGATAGTAAAGATCATCGATTTTAATAAAGTTGCCTTCGAGCTGAGACCAACCCGATTGCTGGCTGTAAACCGGTTTGTACTCCCAGATACTGAACATATCAGACTTACGTTGCAGCAAGGCAGGATCAATCTTCGTGCCCCAGGACTTCCATTGCTGAGTCACGATGACACTCGCGCGCGCCGCCGGCAGGGCAACAGGGGCGGTACGCCCTGGGTCTATACCCTGTAGCCGCAGCCTGGCCTGATCGAGCGTCGTGGTCGCATTGAGGTATTGACGAAATTCGACAGGAATATCGCGCAGCCCAATGGCTTGCAATTCCAGCGGGCCATCCCCCAGACGCCGCACCAGACGAAGCTCCATGGCCCGTTCCCGCCCGGCGGGAAACTCGAACGAATCCAGGACCCGTGCCGCTTGCACATCACCCAGGTCTGGGTAGAGCCGCATCAGGTCATCACGTGCCATACGCGAGTGATAACCGCCCCTCAGGCCACTCTCGGGCGAGCGTATGATCCATTCGTTAGCCGTGTTGCGAGTAATAGGCGGCAGGTGATAGTGATGCCGACCGTCTCGACGAGGGCTCTGCAAACGCCAGGTTCCGATTGACGTCGTCTCGTCATAGATGACCTTGAACCACTGGTCCTTTTCCTTGAGGAAATGCTGTCCGGGCGTCGAGCCTTTTCCCGCGCGGGTATAAAACCCTTGGCTTTCCCAGCCGGCCAATGGCGTGACGTCCTTGGGCGCCGCGTTGAGCGCCATCTGGTGCGGCAAGCCTGGCCGCGCCGAAGGAAGGCGCACAGGCGCGAACCCCACCGCACCGTCAATCAACGCCCCCACCATATAGCCGAATGCCCTGACAAACTCATGAGTCGCCCCCACGCTGTCATCATTTTGCAAAGCATCCAGGGCGGCACTCAACGCCATTGCGCTGCGCACCAAGCCAATGACAAACGTCACCTTGACCGGGAAAATCGCTAACGCCACTTCAACCAACCCTTCGATTACCGTCCAGGTGCTGCGCACATTTGACTCATGGGTACTGGTGGTCTTGCGGTCAGCCTGAGCGATGGCAGCGCGGGCCTCGAAATCGTAGGCCCGCTCCAGAAAATTGCCCTTGATCCCCCACAGAGAGATCTCGCTTCGGAAAATCCCTCTTCTGAATGTGGTTCGCAGTCGTGGCAGCGCAGAACCATCCATGCGCTCAAATAAATAATCCTGCCACGCATTGTTATTGACGAATTGATCCAGCAGTTGCGTCATACCGGTGTATTCGCGAAAGGCGCGCCCATCCGGGGACCGTGGGGTATACAAGGCGATCACATTGTTTTTCGGGTTGGCGCAGGTAACCGCCAGGACACCGCGCACGTGAATATCACGTATATAAAGCGCCGAAACGCTGACTTCATAGCCCCCCACCTTGGCCCGCTCCGCAGTCTCAGTGGGGTGGTCAAGCACGCTTTTGACCCGTGCATAACTGTCGCTCGTAAAGTCCTTGGCAATCTTGGCTTCAATCCCATCGACCCTGAGCTGCTTGCACATGACGTCGACGAAACTCTGCTTGAGCTGCTTGGCTTCGGCCGATGTCAGAAGACGTTTATTGAGAAACTCAATGTAGGAGCCGCCAATATCCACGTCACGTACCAGGTCCTTGACCTGTTGCGTGGTCAACGCCGTGTAGGGTTCCCCGTACAGGCTCAATTGGGACTTGGCCACAAACACCTCGTCCAGATAGTCGACATTTTCCAGGGCCAGCGCCGCCAGGCTTTTAGTGTCAGTGGAATAGTGCGGCTGGCCACTCTGCGGATTGGGCCTGGCGCCGGGAAAATAAAGACCAGACGCGGGGTTGGGCCGACGAACAGTGACCTGAATATCGCACGGGTCCGTCTCGATGCCGTACTGGTTTTCCAGCGCCTGGGCCAGTTGCTCACTGCTGTAGGCCAATAGCGTCTGCTGGTCACCATACTGTAAAACCGAGGGCAACCCCTCCCCGGTATAAGCACGTTCAAGTTCGCCCAGGTAGTCACGCGCGGCCGCTGCCCAGGCCTGTTTATCGGCCTCTGAGGCCGCGCTTAAAAACTGCTCGAGTTCGGCCTTGGAGCGTTTGGTTTCACGAGCGCGCAACACCTCGCTGACGCCGAAGCACTTTTGCATGTCCATGGTTCGATCCAGGCTGACTGGCAGCTGGCTGAAGTCTTCATCGGTGCCCCTTCGCTGATACCGACTCACCATGAACGCAAAATCATCGACCAGCTTTTCATACTGCGCCGCCACGCTGGCGCTGAAGACTGATTCAAGGATTTCTTGGTAGTCAAAGCAACCGGTGGTCTGTGCCTTATCACGCAGGGCCGTCGCCGGCTCGTAGTGTTTGTCCGCAAGCAGGGAGAATAGGCCATCGAACTCGTAGTCGGTGTTTAATCGCCGATGCAGTTCCTGATCCAGAAGCGCCAAGGACTGGAACGCCTCGAGGCCGCGATTAGGTGTAAACAAAACGACGATACCCACATTGACGCTGGTTGTTACCGGGCGAGCCACGAGCGGTGCAAGCGGCTTACTCCTGTTGGAGGACGAATCGAAAGGATCCCTAGCGGTCAGCATCACCGCACCCTGCAAAGGCATATCAGCGCCAGTACCTGCGCCCTTCAACACCACTGCGTAGGCCGCTGGCCTGTTGGGCCTTGCTTGCCGTGCGACCGCATCGGGATATGCCACGAACGTCTCGACCAGGCGCAAGCCGTTGGTGTTCAGCGTCCCATCGGCCCTGAGCAAGGAAGCTTCCACGCTGATCTGTTTGCTACGTGCCGAGATCACAGAATCCTGGGGCAAGCGCGGGTCGGTCGTACTGACTGCCTGTTTCCAGAAAGTATCCAGGCACGCCCGGTAGGCCGTCTGCAGCGAAGCCGACAGTTCATCGAGAAACGTGTCAAATGCAGCCGGTGTCAGCGATGAGGGCAACTGCTCGTCGGCTTCCTCGTCGCGGTCAAAGGTAAAAGTAGTGCTGCGGCTGGCAAAAGACGCGGGTTGCTGGTCAACGATTCGTCTGATGACAGCATCCATCACGCTAGGAAGCAGCCGAGTCGCCTGAACGGCGTCCTGCGCAACCACAACGTCGCTCGGATCGCTTTTGATAAATACCCGAGACGCGTCCAGGTTTGCGGTGGACGTGAACGTCGCATTTACCCGTTCATTGATAAAAGCCGAGAAGGTGGGGCGAGACCGCAGGAACTGCAGTGTGGTGTCGATGCCCTGGAGTTGGTCGCGGTAATGGGTCTTGTATTCGTTGTCCTGCGTCGCCGCAAGGCTTGCGGCAGGCGTGGAGGACAATCGGTAAGTCGGTTGCATGGTCGAGCCCTGAGTCAATGATTTCAGGGCTGAGAATTACGGATGTGTCGCTGGAAACAGCGTTACATACTTACCGGGAAGATCCTGACATACCCTATAACAATTAAAACGGCGTGGCAGAAGGCATACAACTGTGCCCGTGACGTTAACGTCACCCTGGCGTGTGACGTTTCTTCACGGCAAAGAGCCATCACGCTACTCGATTACACACTTTAACCTTCTTCAGTTCGCGCCAAATAAGTGCAGCGCCTCAGAGTCGTGCCCTTTCCTGGATCAGGATCCAGGGCGAGACCACCACCGCCCATAAACTCGGATCCCGTTCAACCAGGTCCAATGCCCGCGTCGCAGACACTTCGCCAAGGCTCCCGGCGGCTAGCCAGGCGGCGACTTTGTCCCGGTTGTCTTCGGCCATTCCCTCGGCTGCCTCGATCAAATCCAGGCTGGCATCGACCCACAATAGGGCACCCTTGGCAAAGAACGGCTCAAGCTCCTTCCAGGAAATTTCGGCGGTTTCACCGAGCAGCTTGGCATAGAGGGTGCTTGGTTCTTGCGTCATGGGAATTCACCTGAGTAAAAAATCGGCGCAATCATAGCCCCGTCGCTCAGGCAGAAAAACCCAGTAGCAAATGAAGTAACGATTGAAAGTGCCAGGAAAGCCAAGGAATGCCTTGAAAGCTGTTCGCATCCCGCCGCGATTCTGTCTTTTTCTTTCATTTAAGCGACATACCCAGGTTTTGCCCCCAGCTGCCAGCTTTTCAAGCCATCAGCCAGCGCTCTACACTGTACCGGTACAGTTGCCAGGGCAATGCCGGGGGGATATCCGCGATATCTGATCCGGTTCTGCAGCTCACAAGGCCGCTAGAACTATAAAAAATACAACAGTAAGAGTGGAGCACTATGAATAAGGCTACTAAGCAGATTTCCAAACTGTTTGCCGCTATGGTCCTGGCTGGGGTTGCCGGCCATTCGTTCGCAGCCGACACCATCAAGATCGGCATCGCCGGTCCCAAGACCGGTCCGGTGACGCAATACGGCGACATGCAATTCATGGGTGCCAAGCAAGCCATCAAAGACATCAACGCCAAGGGCGGCGTAGACGGCAAGATGCTTGAAGCCAAGGAGTACGACGACGCTTGCGATCCAAAACAAGCCGTGGCCGTTGCCAACAAAGTGGTCAATGATGGCGTCAAGTTCGTCGTCGGCCACCTCTGCTCCAGCTCCACTCAGCCAGCGTCGGATATTTATGAAGACGAAGGCGTCATCATGATTACCCCGGCTGCCACCAGCCCTGAAATCACGTCCCGTGGCTACAAGCTGATCTTCCGCACCATTGGTCTGGACAGCGCACAAGGCCCAGCGGCCGGCAACTACATCGCCGACCACGTGAAGCCGAAAATCGTTGCCGTACTGCACGACAAGCAGCAATACGGTGAAGGCATCGCTACCGCCGTCAAGCAGACCCTCGAGAAGAAAGGCACCAAGGTTGCCGTCTTCGAAGGCCTGAACGCCGGCGACAAAGACTTCTCCTCGATCATCCAGAAACTCAAGCAAGCCAACGTCGACTTCGTCTATTACGGCGGCTACCACCCTGAGCTGGGCCTGATCCTGCGCCAAGCCAAGGAAAAAGGCCTGAACGCCAAGTTCATGGGCCCAGAAGGCGTGGGTAACGACTCCATCTCGCAAATCGCCCAGGTCGCTTCCGAAGGCCTGCTGGTGACCTTGCCGAAATCCTTCGACACCGACCCTGCCAACAAAGCCATCGTTGAAGAGTTCGCCAAGAACAAGCAGGACCCAACCGGTCCGTTCGTGTTCCCGGCCTACTCGGCAGTTGAAGTGATTGCCGGTGGTATTGCTGCGGCCAAAAGCGAAGACACCGCCAAAGTGGCCGAGGCCATCCACGCCGGTACCTTCAAGACCCCTACGGGCGACCTGAGCTTCGACGCCAAGGGCGACCTGAAGGACTTCAAGTTCGTGGTCTACGAATGGCACTTCGGTAAACCAAAAACCGAAGTTTCCCCTCAGTAAGCCAGGCGTTACTGGTCAACAAGCCCACTGTGCAAGCAGTGGGCTTTGTTTTACGAGGTTTATGGGCCATGTCACCCGCGATCCGGGCGCTGGCTCACCTGAAAATCTTAAAACCGTCACCAGCGGTTCGCTGGCAAACGCTTTGTGCAACCTGGTCACAGAACAGGGCACCGAGCCGGAAATGACTCCACCAGTGAAATGCGTATCGGGTTTTTAGGAGCGCTGTAATGCCTGAGATCTATCATTTTTTCCAACAGCTGGTTAATGGCCTGACCATTGGCAGCACCTATGCCTTGATAGCCATTGGCTACACAATGGTTTACGGCATCATTGGAATGATCAACTTCGCCCATGGCGAGGTGTACATGATTGGTTCCTACGTGGCCTTCATCGCCCTTGCCGGGCTGGCCATGATGGGGATCCACTCCCTGCCGCTGTTGATGACCGCTGCGTTTTTGGCGTCGATCATCGTAACCAGTGCCTATGGCTACAGCATCGAGCGGGTTGCCTACCGTCCCCTGCGGGGCAGCAACCGTTTGATCCCGCTGATTTCTGCCATCGGCATGTCGATTTTCCTGCAGAACACCGTATTGCTGTCCCAGGACTCCAAGGACAAGTCCATTCCCAACCTGATTCCGGGGAGCATCTCCTTCGGCCCGGGTGGCGCACAAGAAGTGCTGATTTCGTACATGCAGATTCTGGTTTTCGTGGTCACCCTGGTGGCCATGCTGGGCCTGACGCTGTTCATCTCCCGCTCCCGTCTGGGGCGCGCCTGCCGGGCCTGCGCCGAAGACATCAAGATGGCCAACCTGCTGGGCATCAACACCAACAACATCATCGCCCTGACCTTCGTCATTGGTGCTGCGCTGGCGGCCGTGGCGGCCGTGTTGCTGAGCATGCAATACGGCGTGATCAACCCCAACGCCGGATTCCTGGTGGGCCTCAAGGCCTTTACCGCAGCGGTATTGGGGGGCATCGGCAGCATTCCGGGCGCCATGCTCGGCGGGCTGGTGCTGGGTGTGGCCGAAGCCTTTGGTGCCGATATCTTCGGTGACCAGTACAAGGACGTCGTCGCGTTCGGCCTGTTGGTTCTGGTGTTGTTGTTCCGTCCGACCGGCATCCTGGGCCGTCCGGAGGTTGAGAAAGTATGAGCAGATATCTTAAATCGGCGTTTTTCAGCGCCTTGCTGGTCTGGGCCGTGGCCTTTCCGGTACTCGGTCTCAAGCTGAGCATTGTCGGCATCAACCTGGAAGTGCATGGCACCGGGCCCGTCACCCTGACCGTCATCGCGCTGTGTTCGGTGCTGATGTTCCTGCGTGTACTGTTCACCCAGCAGGTCGGTGCCTTGTTCAAGGGCAACCGTGGCCCGTTGGTGTCGCCCAAGGTCAGCCAATTTCTGACCCTGCCGCGCACCCAGCGCTACATCATCATCGGGCTGATCATCGCAGCACTGATCTGGCCGTTCTTTGGCTCGCGCGGCGCGGTCGACATTGCCACCCTGATCCTGATCTACGTGTTGCTGGGCCTGGGCCTGAACATCGTGGTGGGCCTGGCCGGCCTGCTCGACCTGGGTTATGTGGGCTTCTACGCCGTGGGTGCCTACACCTACGCGCTGCTCTCGCATTACCTGGGCTGGAGCTTCTGGATCTGCCTGCCACTGGCCGGTATGGCAGCGGCCACGTTCGGCTTCCTGCTGGGCTTCCCGGTGCTGCGCCTGCGCGGTGACTACCTGGCGATCGTGACCCTGGGCTTCGGCGAAATCATTCGCCTGTTCCTGCGTAACCTTACCGACATCACCGGTGGGCCCAACGGCATCAGCAGCATCCCCAAGCCGACGTTCTTCGGGCTGTCGTTCGACCGCAGCGCCGCCGAAGGCATGCAGACCTTCCACGAGTACTTCGGGATTGCCTACAACCCGGTGAGCAAAGTGGTGTTCCTGTACCTGGTCGCGCTGTTGCTGGCATTGGCGGCCCTGTTCGTGATCAACCGCCTGCTGCGCATGCCCATCGGGCGCGCCTGGGAAGCGTTGCGCGAAGATGAAATCGCCTGCCGCGCCCTGGGCCTGAACCCGACCATCATCAAGCTTTCCGCATTCACCCTGGGCGCTGCGTTCGCAGGTTTCGCCGGCAGCTTCTTCGCCGCTCGCCAAGGCCTGGTGACGCCGGAATCGTTCACCTTTATCGAGTCGGCGATCATTCTCGCCATCGTGGTATTGGGTGGCATGGGCTCGCAACTGGGCGTGATCCTGGCGGCCATCGTGATGATCCTGCTGCCGGAAATGATGCGTGAGTTCAGCGAATACCGCATGTTGATGTTCGGCGCCATGATGGTGCTGATGATGATCTGGCGCCCTCAAGGCCTGCTGCCCATGCAACGTCCACACATGGAGCTGCGCAAATGAGCCGCGAGATCCTGAAAGTCGAAAACCTGAGCATGCGCTTCGGCGGTTTGCTGGCGGTCAATGGCGTGGCCCTGACCGTCAAAGAGAAGCAAGTGGTAGCGCTGATCGGCCCCAACGGCGCCGGCAAGACCACCGTGTTCAACTGCCTCACCGGTTTCTACAAGCCCAGCGGTGGCAGCATCCTGCTGGACGGCCAGCCGATCCAGGGCCTGGCCGGCCACGAAATCGCGCGCAAAGGCGTGGTGCGGACCTTCCAGAACGTGCGGTTGTTCAAGGACATGACGGCGGTCGAGAACCTGTTGATCGCCCAGCACCGTCACTTGAACACCAACTTCTTCGCCGGCCTGTTCAAGACCCCGGCGTTCCGCAAGAGCGAACGCGAGGCCATGGAATACGCGGCGTATTGGCTGGACAAGGTCAACCTGACCGAGTTCGCCAACCGCCCGGCCGGTACCCTCGCCTACGGCCAGCAACGTCGCCTGGAAATCGCCCGTTGCATGATGACTCGCCCGCGCATCCTGATGCTCGACGAACCCGCTGCCGGCCTGAACCCCAAGGAAACCGAAGACCTCAAGGCGCTGATCAGTGTGCTGCGTGAGGAAAACAACGCCACCGTGCTGTTGATCGAACACGACATGAAACTGGTCATGAGCATCTCCGACCACATCGTGGTGATCAACCAGGGCACGCCACTGGCTAACGGGACGCCGGAGCAGATCCGCGACAATCCTGAAGTGATCAAAGCCTATTTGGGGGAAGCGTAAAATGCTGCAATTCGAAAACGTTTCCACTTTCTACGGCAAGATCCAGGCCCTGCACAGCGTCAATGTGGAAGTGCGCCAGGGTGAGATCGTCACCCTGATCGGCGCCAACGGTGCCGGCAAATCGACCTTGCTGATGACCTTGTGCGGTTCGCCGCAAGCCTACAGTGGCAGCATCCGCTACATGGGTGAAGAACTGGTGGGCAAGCACTCCGCCGAGATCATGCGCAAGAGCATTGCGGTGGTGCCCGAAGGCCGTCGGGTGTTCTCGCGCCTGACCGTCGAAGAGAACCTGGCCATGGGTGGGTTCTTTACCGACAAGGGCGATTACCAGGAGCAGATGGACAAGGTGCTGCACCTGTTCCCCCGCCTCAAGGAGCGCTTCAGCCAGCGCGGCGGCACCATGTCCGGCGGCGAGCAGCAAATGCTCGCCATCGGCCGGGCGCTGATGAGCAAGCCCAAGCTGTTGCTGCTGGACGAGCCTTCCCTGGGCCTGGCACCGATCATCATCCAGCAGATCTTCGACATCATCGAACAGCTGCGCAAGGACGGTGTGACGGTGTTTTTGGTAGAGCAGAACGCCAACCAGGCGCTGAAAATCGCTGACCGCGCCTATGTGCTGGAGAATGGCCGGGTGGTGATGCAGGGCACCGGTGAGCAATTGCTGACCGATCCGAAGGTGCGGGAGGCGTACCTGGGCGGCTAAACAAAGGCTGCCATAGAAACCGGATCAAAAATGTGGGAGCGGGCTTGCTCGCGAATGCGGTGAATCAGCCAGGAAACTGTTGGCTGACACACTGCATTCGCGAGCAAGCCCGCTCCCACATTTGTTTGGTGTGAACCCTAATATTTAATTTATTTCCGAAGTCTGTGTAACGCAATTCGTCGAGCCCTCTCTAGTGGTGCATGCAGGCAATCAAGCCTGCGCATTCAACCACTGCTGGAGACACACCATGACCACCAAACTGTCCGCTGCCACCCTCGTTCTGGCCCTTGGTTCTGCCCTGAGCCTGTCCGCCCTGACCACCACCGCCCACGCAGCCGACGACATGCAGAAATGCTTCGGCGTGGCTGAAGCCGGCAAGAATGATTGCGCCGCAGGCGCCGGTACTTCCTGCGCTGGCACCTCCAAAACCAAAGACCAGGCCAATGCCTGGAAACTGGTCCCTGCCGGCACGTGCACCCAGACCCCAAGCACCACCTCGCCGACCGGTTTTGGCCAGGAAGCGGCCTTCACCGCCAAATCCTGACCCCCGCGCAGCCTGAGTATTGATGATGACGCTTACAGCCCAACACGCGGTCTCACCGGCTCAGGCGCCCGGCCTGCCCTATCGGGCCGGGCTGGGGCTCAAGACCGAGCACTTCACCGAGGTGCTCGAGACCTGCCCCGACATCGGTTTTTTCGAAGTACACGCCGAAAACTACATGGTGGCCGGCGGCCCGTTTCACCACTATCTGGGGTTGATTCGTGCGCAGTACCCCCTGTCACTGCACGGCGTCGGCCTGTCCATCGGCGGCGAAGGCCCTCTGGACCGCGAGCACCTGGCACGCCTGGCCACGCTGATCGAACGCTACCAACCCCAGTCTTTTTCCGAACACCTGGCCTGGTCCAGCCACGGCCCGGTGTTTCTCAACGACCTGCTGCCTCTGGCCTATGACGCCAGCACCCTGGAGCGGGTATGCGCACACGTCGACCAGGTACAAAGCACGCTCAAGCGCCCGATGCTGCTGGAAAACCCGTCCACCTATTTGCAGTTCCAGCGCTCTACCCTGGACGAAACCGACTTCATCAGCGAGATCGTCCGCCGTACGGGTTGCGGCCTGCTGCTCGACGTCAACAACGTCTACGTGTCCTGCATCAATCACCAGCGCGACCCGCTGGCCTACATCGATGCCTTGCCATTACACGCAGTGGGCGAGATTCATCTGGCCGGTTTTGCCGAAGACACCGACAGCTTGGGCGACCGCCTGCTGATCGATGACCACGGCGCGCCGATCGATAACGCCGTGTGGCAGTTGTACGCACAGGTATTGGCACGGACGGGAGCGGTGGCAACACTGATCGAGCGGGACAACCAGGTGCCCGCGTTCAGCGTGTTGCAAGCAGAGGCCCGGCAGGCCGAAGGGTATTTGTCGCAGGTGGCCCGATGAGTATTCAGCAGGCATTTGCCCAGGCTTTACTGGCCCCGCAAGCAACCTGCCCCGAGGGCGTGTTCAGCAGCAACGGTGCCGAGCCGGCGAGCCGCTTTGCGGTGTATCGAAACAATGTGCATAGCGCGTTGATCAATGCTTTGGCAGCCGCCTACCCGGTGGCACGGCAACTGGTCGGCGATGAGTTTTTCCGCGCCATGGCCGGCCTGTATGTCCAAGCCCACCCGCCTATCAGCCCGTTGATCAGTGAGTACGGCGGCACGTTCGCTGACTTTATCCAGGCTTTCGAACCGGCCTCAAGCGTGCCCTACCTGGCCGATGTCGCTCGGCTGGAACGCTTACGGGTTCGCGCTTATCACGCGGCGGATTGCCAGGTCCTGGATCAGCACAGCGTACTTGAGCAACTGCAAGGTTGCGCGCAACTGGGGCAACTGCGTGTACGACTGCATCCGTCACTCGCCACGCTGGAATCGTCCTACGCGGTGGTATCGGTTTGGGCGGCGCACCAGACCGACGGGGCCGTCGCCAACTTGAACCCCTGGCATGCCCAAGGCGCGCTGGTCTTGCGCCAAGGGTTGGCGGTCAAGGTATTCGCCGTCGACAGCGGATCAGTGACCTTTATCAACCGCCTCAACCAAGGCGCTGGGTTGGAGATGGCCATAGCTGATGCCCTGCAAGCCTCCACCGAATTCGATTTGCACCAATGTCTCACGCTGTTGATCAGCCACGACGCCATCACCCATTTGCACCTGCAACCCGAGGTATTGCCATGAACACTTCCGCTCCCTGCCTGGTAAAGCGAACCGTCGCACTGTTTGAAAAAATCCCCTACAGCCTGATCGCCTTTATCGCGCGCTTCTCCATTGCGGCGGTGTTCTGGAAGTCCGGGCAGACCAAGGTCGAAGGCTTTGCCATCGACCTGATCAGCGGCACCTTCCAATGGGGCGAGCCCAAACTTGCCGCCTCGACCCTGTTTTTGTTTCGCAGCGAATACCAGTTGCCTCTGCTGTCGCCGCAGGTGGCAGCGCACTTGGCAACCTTTGCCGAGCACTTTTTTCCGGTATTGATCCTGCTGGGGTTCGCCACGCGCTTTTCGGCCCTGGCCTTGATCGGCATGACCCTGACCATCCAGCTGTTCGTCTACCCGGACGCCTATCCCACTCACGGCACCTGGCTTGCACTGTTATTGCTGTTGCTTGCCAAAGGGCCGGGTTGGCTGTCCATCGACCACCTGATTGCCCGTCGTTATCGCTGAAGTCGGTCCAGTGCCTCGCCGCTGCGCTTGAACCCGTCCACCAGGTAGTCGGCCAACACCTGGGTACGCCGTGGCAGGCCGCCCTGATAGGGATGCACCAGGTACATCGGCATGCTGCGTGTCTGATAGTCGCGCAGCAGCCAGCGCAATCGGCCGTCAGCCAGTTCCGCGGGTAGAACGTAGGACGGCAGGCGGGCAATACCGGCGCCGACCAACGCGGCTTTTTTCAGCAGGTTGTAGTGGTTGGAGGCGAAGGTGCCGCTCACCTTTACCCGCAGCAATTCGTGTTGCTGGTGGTACAACCATTCCTCGCGGCCACTGTAATGGCTGTTGAGCAAACAGCTGTGCGCCGCCAGGTCTGCCGGGGTCTGCGGCTCGCCATGCTGTTCCAGATAAGCCGGGCTGGCGCAGGTCATCTCATGCCAGGCCAGCAAAGGCTTGGCTACCAGGCGTTCATGTTCGATGGCGCCGGAGCGTACGCCCAAGTCAAAGCCATCGCGTGCCAAGTCTCGATAGCTGTTATTGAGCTCCAGTTCGATCTGCACCTGGGGATATTGCTTGGAGAATTCCAGCAACAAACCATCGAAGAAGGTTTCGCCCAACGACACCGGGACGGTCATACGCACAGGGCCGGCCAAATCATCTTTGAGCCGCGCCAAGGCCTGGCGGGCGCGCTCTACCTGCACCACCAACGCTTGTGCCTGGGGCAGCAACGCCGCGCCGGCAGCGGTGAGGCTCAGCTTGCGCGTGGTGCGGTGCAGCAGTACCACGGCGAACTGCGCTTCCAACTGGCTGATGCGCTTGGACAACTGCCCTTTGCTGCAGCCCAATTGTGCAGCCGCCACGGTGAAACTGCCGGCTTCGATCAGCACGGCGAACGCCGCCAGGTCATCCATTTCGCTCATGGATTGTTTCCATTTGAAAACCAAAGGTTGCCTATTAGCGCGTTTATCCAGCTAAAAAGCCACACTAGACTGAATGCGAACCCATACCCCTGTAGGAGCGAGCTTGCTCGCGAAAAACTCAAGATCGCCGCCGTGTAGTCATTTTTACCGCGTGATCGTTGACGTTCTTCGCCAGCAAGCTCGCTCCTACAGGCAATCAGCCTAGAGGAACAGCACGATGAAAATCCTATTGATCGGTGCCAGCGGCACCATCGGTTCAGCGGTCAAGGCGGAACTGGCCCAGCGCCACGAAGTGATCAGCATCGGCCGCACCAGCGGCGACTTTCAGGTGGATATCAGCGATAGCGCCTCGATCCGCAGGCTGTTCGAGCAGACCGGCAAGTTCGACGCCCTGATCTGCGCGGCAGGCAACGTCAACTTCGTGCCCCTGGCAGACATGAACGACAGCGATTTCGAACTGGGCCTGCGTGACAAGCTGATGGGCCAGGTCAACCTGCTGTTGATCGGTCGTGAGTACGCCAACGATGGCGCTTCGTTCACATTCACCAGCGGCATTCTGAACCGTGATCCGATCCGCACCGGCGCTTCGGCTGCTTTGGTCAACGGTGCATTGGACGCCTTCGTCAAAGCGGCGGCCATTGAGTTGCCACGCGGCCTGCGCATCAACTCGGTCAGCCCGACGGTGTTGCTGGAAGCCATGGGCAGCTATGCCCCTTATTTCCGCGGCTACAAACCGGCCCCCGCCGCCGATGTGGCGCTGGCTTACGCGAAAAGCGTCGAGGGCCTGCAAACCGGTCAGACCTTTATCGTAGGTTGAAGGTGATATCTGTAAGAAACGCCTGAAGCTGGCAAGCGGGCTTGTGATGCACGGCCAGCCTGCGTAACGTGGCGGCACTTGCCTGGAGACCCGATAATGCGCGCCGCCCGTACCCTCGCCCTGTTTGCCTTGCTTCCTCTGTTCGCCGCCTGCCAATTGTTTGAAAGCGAGCCGGCCAAGCCATCGACTGTCGGGCTGACCCGTATGCAGGGTGAGTTGACGGCGGTGGACGGCAAACTGCTGTTCCAGCCGTGTGGCGACCAGCGTAGCTACGTGGTCAACGACACCGGCGGCACCAGCGTTCTGCAGGAAGCGGCCTCGCTGGCCGGCCAGCAGGGCATGCTGTTTGCCGACCTGCGTGGCAAGTTTTCCGGGGTCGCCAGCGGCACCCAGGGTTCAGTGGACCTGCAACAACTGTATCGCGTCGAACGCTCGACCTCAGCGTGCTCCGACCCGGACTTCAAGCGCATGATCCTGCGAGCCAATGGCCATAAACCCGCCTGGGCAATGAATGTCACGGCCAAGGGCATGGTGCTGGAACGCGAAGGCCAGCCACCTTTGGCAGTGCCGTACGTCGAGGAACAACTGGGCGACGGCCGTTTCAACCTGATGACCGAAGCCAATAACCAGCACATCGAACTGTGGGTGGCGCCCCAGCGCTGCGTCGACAGTGTGAGCGGCAGCCTGCAACACATGAGCGCCGAGTTGCGTGTGAACGGCCAGGTGCAGCGTGGTTGCGCGGCGTTCGGCGGCTCGCGGGACGATTAACCTGACGGAAAGTCGCCATTGGGGCTTATAATCGCCGGTTTGCAAAACAGCCGGCCTCCTTGCCCGCCGCCTACCGGATCCTGTCATGTTACGAATCACTGAACTCAAGCTGCCCATCGACCATCCCGAAGAAGACCTGCGCACTGCCATCGTGCAGCGCCTGGGCATCGCCAGTGATGACCTGCTCGATTTCACCCTGTTCAAGCGCAGCTACGATGCGCGTAAAAAGACCTCTGAGCTGTGCTTCATCTACACCGTTGACCTGAACGTGAAGGGCGAAGCCGCCCTGCTGCTTAAGTTTGCCGACGACCGCAACGTCAACCCGGCACCGGACGTCAGCTACAAGGTGGTGGGCCAGGCGCCGGAAGGCCTGGCTGAGCGGCCAATCGTGGTGGGCTTTGGCCCCTGCGGGATTTTCGCCGGGCTGCTGCTGGCACAGATGGGCTTCAAGCCGATCATCCTCGAGCGCGGCAAGGAAGTACGCCAACGCACCAAGGACACCTGGGGCCTGTGGCGCAAAAGCGTGCTCAACCCCGAATCCAATGTGCAATTTGGTGAAGGCGGCGCCGGTACCTTTTCCGACGGCAAGCTGTACAGCCAGATCAAGGACCCGAAATTCCACGGTCGCAAAGTGCTGCACGAGTTCGTCAAGGCCGGCGCGCCGGAAGAAATCCTCTACGTCAGCAAGCCGCACATTGGCACCTTCCGCCTGACCGGCGTGGTGGAAAACATGCGCGAGCAGATCATCGCCCTGGGCGGTGAAGTGCGCTTCGAACAGCGGGTCACCGACGTGCTGATCGAAGACGGCCAGTTGAACGGCGTGGTCATCGACGGCGGCGAGCAGATCCTCTCCAAGCATGTGATTCTTGCATTGGGCCACAGCGCCCGTGACACCTTCCGCATGCTCCACGAGCGCGGCGTGTACATGGAAGCCAAGCCGTTCTCGGTGGGTTTCCGTATCGAGCACCCGCAGTCGCTGATCGACGCCGCGCGCCTGGGCAAATACGCTGGCCACCCGAAGCTGGGCGCTGCGGACTACAAGCTGGTGCACCACGCCAAGAATGGCCGTTCGGTCTACAGCTTCTGCATGTGCCCGGGCGGCACCGTCGTGGCCGCGACCTCGGAACCCCATCGCGTCGTGACCAACGGTATGAGCCAGTACTCGCGTAACGAGCGTAATGCCAACTCGGGCATCGTGGTAGGCATCACCCCCGAGGTGGATTACCCGGGCGGTCCGTTGGCCGGTATCGAGTTGCAGGAGCGCCTGGAATCCCACGCCTACATCCTCGGCGGCAGTAACTACGAGGCCCCCGCGCAACTGGTGGGCGACTTCATCGCCGGCAAGCCCTCCACCGCGCTAGGCAGTGTGGAGCCGTCCTACAAACCCGGAGTGTCGTTGGGCGACCTGGCCCTGGCCTTGCCGGACTTCGCCATCGAAGCCATCCGCGAAGCCTTGCCGGCATTCGAAAAGCAGATCAAAGGCTACTCGCTGCACGATGCGGTGCTGACCGGCATCGAGACCCGCACCTCGTCCCCCTTGCGCATTACCCGCAACGAGTCGATGCAGAGCCTGAATGTCAAAGGCCTGTTCCCGGCCGGTGAAGGCGCAGGCTATGCCGGTGGGATTCTATCGGCGGGTGTCGACGGGATCCGGATCGCCGAGGCGCTGGCGCGGGATATGCTCGGCATCGAGGCCTAAAGCACACTGGCGGCAAGCATACATCCAATGTGTGGCTTGCCTGCGATGAGCATAGGTATCTACACAACTCTGGTGCGACGCTGGACCTGTGGCGAGGGAGCTTGCTCCCGTGACGGCCCCGGCGGCCAGTGCATATCTACTTGACGCCCGGCGATCCAAATGTGGGAGCGGGCTTGCTCGCGAAGGCGGCCTGACAGCCGTTCAAGATGTTAGGTCTGACCGCGTACATATCCATTATTTAGGTAACGGCCACCTAGGGTTCCGCTCTGACAGCGGCTCACTTTTGAAAAGCGCAAAAGTAAGCAAAACGCTCTTGCCCCACCACTCGGCACCTCGCTTAGGCTCGGTGTGCCCGTAATCCGCCAGTGATTTGGGGGGCCGCCGCCACGCGCCATCCATGGCGCGGGGCGGCTAAACCGGCATCCCTGCCGGTTTACCCCCCAAATCCCTGTCGAATTCCGGCCAGCGTGGTTTAACGGGGCGCCTAAGATCAAAAGCAGGTCAAGAGCAAGATCAAGAGCGGCTCGCTTCGCATCGTGGTTACCGTCGGTGGCTACAACCTAGATAGTTGTGTAGATACCCATGCTGCGATGAGGTCAGTGCAGGTCACAAAGCCGGAAAGTGAATCCTGAACGCCGCCCCACCCAACGCTGAATCCCCCAACGTCAACCGCGCGTGATAGCTTTCGATGATGTCCTTGACCACCGCCAGCCCGATCCCCTGCCCCGGGTGCTGGCGGTCGAGCCGTTCGCCACGCTGCAGGATCCGTGCACGCTGGTCCGATGGCACACCAGGGCCGTCGTCTTCGATACACAGCTCAATGCCATCCAGGTTTTCCACCAGGCTGATACGCACTTGCTTGAGGCACAGGCGGTAGGCGTTTTCCAGCAGGTTGCCGAGCATTTCAAGCAACGCGCCCTTTTCGATGGGCACCTCGCAGGCCTGCGGCAGATCAAACGTCACGGTGACCCGCTTGTCGCGATAAACCTTTTCCAATGTATCGCACAGGCTTTGCACCACCGGTTCCAGGCGTACCTGGTGACGCACCAGGCCACTTTTTCGCAGGCTGGCACGCTGCAACTGGTAACCGATCTGCTGGCTCATGCGTTCGATCTGCGATTGCAGCACCCACGCCTGGCTACGTTCTTCGGGGCGCTGGGCCATGTCTTCACTCACGCCCTGCAACACCGCCAGTGGCGTTTTCAGGCTGTGGGCCAAGTCATCGAGGGAGTCGCGGTAGCGCGCACGCTGTTCGCGCTCGCTGTGCAGCAAACGGTTGAGGGAGCCGGTCAGGCGCAGCAGTTCGCGGGGGTGTTCTTCGCTGAGGCTTTCGCGGGTGCCGCCTTCGATCTGGTCGAGTTCATGGCTCAGCCGTCGCAGGGCTTGCAGGCCCCAGGTCAGGCCCAGCCACAACAGCGTCAACAGCACCAGCAAGGCCGCGCCGAACCCGAGGTAGAGGTTCTCGCGCAGGCCTTCGAGGGTCAGTTGGTATTCGCGTACCGGCTGCAGGGCGACAATGCTGAACGCCGCGCTCTTGCCTCCCAGCAGCCGCACCTCGACGTCATACACGAAGAATTCCTGGCCATTGGCCTCGCGAATCCGCGCAAACTCGTTGCCGCGCCCGTCGTAACGCGGTTTGTAGTTGATGTTTTCTTCCTGGGTCGCCCGCGAGCGCCATACCAGATGGCCTTCACGGTCGTAGATATAGCCCAACAGCCGACTGTCGGTGAGGTTGAAACGCTCATCGGGCAACTGTGCCGGCATCAGCAGGCGGTTATTGTCGACCCGCGCCGCAGAAATCAGCGTTGTCACATCCGACGCCAGGCGCTGTTCGATGGAATCCTGCAGCGCCAGGCTGAACGCGCCTTGCATGGCCGGCAACAAGCCGAGCATAAACAGCACGGCCAGGGTGGCGGCCGCCAGCATCAGGCGCACACGTAGCGAACGAATCAACGGCAGCGCTCATTGAACAGGTAGCCCAGGCCACGCACGGTATCGATCGGCTTGAACCCAGCCGGGCCTTCCAGCTTGCGGCGCAGACGGCCGACCAGCACTTCGATCACGTTTGGGTCGCGCTCGTCGTCATCCGGGTAGAGTTGCTCCATCAAGCGGTCCTTGGCGACCACTTGCTGATGATGACGCATCAAGTATTCGAGGATCCGATACTCATAGGCGGTCAGTGCCAGGGGTTGCTCGTCCAGGGAGGCTTGCTTGCGGTTGAGGTCCAGCAGCAGCGGCCCGGCAACGATGGTCGACTGGGTAAAACCGCTGGAGCGGCGCAGCAAAGCGTTCATGCGCGCCTCCAGCTCTTCGAACTGGAACGGCTTGACCACGTAGTCGTCGGCCCCGGCCGCCAAGCCTTCAACCTTGTCCTGCCAGTTGCCGCGGGCGGTCAGGATCAGGATCGGGAAAGTCTTGGTCTGGGTGCGCAACTGGCGAATCAGGTCCAGGCCGCCCATGCCGGGCAGGCCAAGGTCGATGATCGCCAGGTCATGGTTGAACTGGCCGGTCTGGTACAGGGCTTCCTCGGCATTGGCCACGGCTTCGACCACATGCCCGCTGTCGGTCAGGCGGGTAAACAGGTGATGACGCAGCAGCGCCTCATCTTCCACCACCAGCAATTTCATAAGGTTCTCCACTGCAATTCAACTAGCCGACAGGGGGATATCATAGCGGCCCTGCAGCTCTTGGGGGCGCAGTTTTATGCCATTGTAGTGGCCGGTCAGGTGCGCGTAGCCGCTGCGATAGTCGGGTTGCGCAGGGGTAGCGCCCAGGGCCTGGCCCCACGGCGCGGCCTGGGTGCCGGCGTCTTCGAAGCTGACACGATGGATCAGGTTGCTGGATTTCTTGGTTTTCTCGCTGCCAAAGGCCGCAAAGGCGCCATCGGACGCCTGCACGCCGGCAGTGGCGCCGAGCATGGTCAAGGCCAACATCAGCTTTTTGATCGCAGTCATGGTGGTTACCTCATACGCGTTTGGGCTGTGGGGTCCAGACTACGCAGGCGCCCCTGAACTCCCCCTGAACAGGCTCTGAACCGCAGCTGAACCGCACCGGGCTATTCACTGGCCCGCCAACTCGGCAAAATACCGCGCATGACGCCCCTACCCGCTTGCTGCACCCCACTCGATGATCATTGGCCGTTGCCGGTTCCCTTGCCGGGCACGGTGTTTTTGAGCACGCGATTCGACCCGGCTTTATTGAGCCCCGACGATTTCCAGCGCTGCGATGTGCCGCCGCCCGCGAGCATCCAGCGCTCGGTCGCCAAGCGCCAGGCGGAATTTCTCGCCGGCCGCCTGTGCGCGCGCGAAGCGCTGCAACGACTCGATCATCTGCACTGCATCCCGGCCATCGGCGAAGACCGCGCCCCGGTCTGGCCAGGGCATATCAGTGGTTCCATCACCCACAGCACCGGGCACGCTGCGGCGATTGTCGGGCACAAGGCTCAATGGCGCGGGCTGGGCATGGACCTGGAGCATCTGCTGTCACTGGAGCGGGCCGAACGCCTGGCCGGGGAAATTTTGACCGCCAATGAGCTGCAGCGCATGGCTGCCCTGCCCCGTGAGCAACAAGCCTTGCTGGTGACGCTGACGTTTTCGGTGAAGGAAAGCCTGTTCAAGGCGCTCTATCCGATCGTGCACAAGCGCTTTTATTTCGAGCATGCCGAGGTGGTGGAGTGGTCAGCGGCTGGGAGGGTGCGGTTGCGGCTGCTGACCGATCTTTCGCAAGAATGGAAACATGGCAAAGAGCTGGAAGGGCAGTTTGTGGTGCAAGGGGAGCAGTTGTTGAGCCTGGTGGCTGTCGCAATGTAGGAGCGAGCTTGCTCGCGAAAAACTCACAGGCGCCGCGTTTAGTCAGGCAGCACGCGTTATCGTTGAGGTTTTTCGCGAGCAAGCTCGCTCCTACAGTTGGGTTTCAGGGTTTATCTTGATCCCTGGGCCAGCTCAGGCTGAAGCACGCCCCGCCCAGGTTGTTGCTCTTGCTGATCAACGCCCGCCCGCCGTGCCAATAGATAATCCGCCGCACGATCGACAAGCCCAGGCCATGCCCGCCCGAGGCGCGGGTACGGCTGTCGTCCAAGCGCAGAAACGGCGTGAAGATCCGCTCCCAGGCGCTTTCCGGCACGCCCGGGCCGTCGTCTTCTACGTCGATGCGACAACGCACCTGCCCTACCTGATAACTGATCAGCACCTGGCCCTTGGCATGGCGCATGGCGTTACTCACCAGGTTTTGCAGGGCGCGGTGCAGGTAGCGCGGTTCGGCATCGACCCAGGCGTCATCCCAATGTGCCGAGGACAGGCAAATGCCACGGGTGACGGTGACCTGCGGGCGCAATGGCGATAATTCGCCAATCACCTGGTCGAGCAATGCATTAAGGTCCACTTGCTGGAAGTTCAGCTCCGGCGCGCCCTGCTCCAAGCGGGCATAAGTGAGCATCTCGTCCACCAGGCCATCGAGGTCCTGGATATCGCCATCCATGCCTTCCAGGTATTTGCGCCGGGCTTCGGGCGTGGCAGCGTCACCGATCATCTCCAGGCCAAAGCGCAGGCGCGCGACCGGTGTGCGCAGCTCGTGGGAGACCGCGCGCACCAGCTCGCGCTGAATCGCCAGCAATTGCTGCAAGTGCTCGGCCATGCCATTGAAAGCTGCCGCCAGGCGCCCAACCGAGTCGGCACCGCGAGCGGGTACGCGCACTTCCAGGTTGCCCTTGGCGATACGCGTGGCCGCCGCTTCCAGGCCTTTGAGCCGGCGCTCAAGCTGACGCACCAGCAGATAGACGATCAAGCCGATCAGGGTCAGGCCAATCAAGGTGATCAGGATCAGCCACTGCGCCGGGTAAGGGTTCATCTGGTACAGCGGGCCGATCTCTAGAACCCACGGGGTGCCGACCATGCCGGCAAACACGCGAATCGAATCGCCGCCCTTGCCCAGCGCCATCACCGTATCGCCTTCCGCCACACGACGACGCTGGTCATCGTCCATGTCGGCCTGGTCAAGGGCCGTCAGGTGCATTTCAAAACCAAAACCCTTGGCGTGTTTAATGTCGGCCAGGCGCTGGGGCTGTTCGGCCACCGGGAAACGCACCAGTTCGTCGGCCAGCAGGTAAATAGTCGCACGGGCCAATTGCTCGCTGATCTGCTGCACTTCGCCGGTAAGCACCAATTGCTCTTGCTCGCTGACCAACCGCAGCACCCGCGCCGCGTGGGGGCCGGTCTGTTCCACCAGGACCTGGCCGCGTTGCAGGCGGTTGCGCTGGCCCAGGTCCAATTGGGCGTCGGTGAACGTGCGCAGCTCCAGCGGTATGCCCAGCAAACGCTCCCACACTGCCAAAGCGCGCTGGCGCTCAATGGCGCTCATGGGTTGCAGGTTATCGCCCATCAACGCAAAGGTGCCGTGGGCCAGGCGCTCACGGTACTGGCCGCTGCGCACGTCGTTGAGCAGGTGCAGCGCCAGGGCGCCGAGCAGCGCCACCAGGATCAGCGCCGCACACATACCGCCGTAGATGCGCAGGAAGATCGAGTTCACAGCGGCATATCGGCAGCGGCTTCGGGGACGAACAGGTAGCCTTTGCTGCGAATGGTCTTGATCAGGCGTGGATGGATCGGATCGTCGCCGATCTTCGGTCGAATGCGCGAGATACGCACGTCAATAGAGCGATCCTGGCCGTCATAACCAATACCGCGCAGGGCGATGAAGATTTCTTCGCGGGACAGGATGCGCCCGGCGTTCGCAACCAGCAGCCACAGCAGGTCGAATTCAGCGCTAGTCAGTTCGATGCTGCCTTCCTGCAACCAGGCTTCGCGCAAGGCATTGTCCACCACCAGCGGGCCAAACTGCAGGCGGCGCTGGGTTTCCACTGCAACGGGCAACACCGGTTCGCTGCGGCGCAGCAGCGCCTGGATACGCGCCAGCAACAAGCGCGGGCGCACGGGTTTGCACACATAGTCGTCGGCGCCCATGTCCAGGCCCAGCACCTGGTCCATGTCGTCGGTGCGCGCGGTGAGCATCAGGATCACGCCGTCATAGCGCTCGCGCACCTTGCGGCAGATGCTCAGGCCGTCTTCGCCGGGCAGCATCAGGTCGAGGATCACCAGGTCCGGCTGCTCGGCGATGATGCGCGCCACGGCCTTGGCACCATCGCCTTCCACCGACACGCGCAGGCCGTTGCTTTCCAGGTACTCACGGGTCAACTCGGCGAGTCGCTCGTCGTCCTCGACGATCAGTATCTGCCAGGCTTCTTGCTCCATGCGCTACCTCGTTGTTATTAGAATTTCTTCTGGCCGACACAATCGAATGTGAAATACGGTCGGTGTGGGAGCTGGCTTGCCTGCGATGGCGGTGGGTCAGCGAGCCTGTGGGTGGCTGATACACCGCCATCGCAGGCAAGCCAGCTCCCACATATTGATCTTCAGCAGGCATAGCCTGTTTGTCATGTTTTGAGGGCATAACAAAGGCCGATTGTAGCCATGCACCGGCCCTTGAACACAAGCCGGGAAATCCATTCGGCCATGGCGGTTTTTTATGGTAGGGTTCGCGCCCTCAAAATTCCCGCCGGCAGTTTCTACCCGGGAATATTCGGTGACAAACGGTGTAATCCAGTAGTAATGCGGCCTACACGGGTGTTCCATGATTCATACACATTTTACCCACAGCGTTATCCACAGGTAGTGCGTTGCTAAGCCCCCCAAAACGCATTATCTTGTACCTCGGCGCTAAAAAAACCCTACATGTAGGGTTTTCAGCGAAAAGACCAAACACATATCCGGCAAGAAACTCAAGCGCTTTCTTGCTCGCGTCTGGTTGAACCAAAGCATTTTTTGAAAGCCCAAACCGCGCACGCGGATGGCAACCGTTTTCCAGCCCGATTGGCAGAAAACGGTACGGGTGTTGCAGGGCTTGAATGGGGCCACTGTCACCCACCAGGAATACGGCGAAGGGCTCCCCGGCCCCGAACCAAAGACTTCGGCATGGAAGCGGCGCGATGAGCTCCCTTCCTCCTGTCCCGAAGTTGTTATGCCAGGCCAAGGCCTGCTGTAAGTGCTTCAGGACGGAACGGTGGGCACCGTGATGGTGCCCAAATAAATATAGAATGTGGAGACACCCCCTCATGCAAACCGACACAACTCGCGAGAACCCGCAAGGCTCCGTGCCGCAGGCCGCTGATTCGAACCTGGATCTGTCCGCCACTGCACCTGGCCAACTGCGCGTGATCAAGCGTAACGGCACTGTCGTTCCTTATACCGATGACAAAATCACCGTCGCCATCACCAAAGCGTTTCTTGCAGTTGAAGGCGGCACCGCTGCCGCTTCGTCGCGCATCCACGATACCGTTGCCCGCCTGACCGAACAGGTCACCGCGACCTTCAAGCGTCGCATGCCATCGGGCGGCACCATCCACATCGAAGAAATCCAGGACCAGGTTGAACTGGCCCTGATGCGTGCCGGCGAGCAGAAAGTGGCCCGCGACTACGTGATCTACCGTGATTCGCGCGCCAAGGAACGTGCCGTACGTTCCCCGGCCGAAGAAGCCGCCGTTCAAGCGCACCCGTCGATCCGCATCACCCTGGCCGACGGCAGCTTCGCACCGCTGGACCTGGGCCGCCTGAACACCATCATCACCGAGGCCTGCGAAGGCCTGGAAGAAGTCGACGGTGACCTGATCCAGCGCGAAACCCTGAAGAACCTGTACGACGGCGTGGCCCTGACCGACGTCAACACCGCCCTGGTGATGACCGCCCGTACCCTGGTCGAGCGTGAGCCGAACTACTCGTTCGTGACCGCGCGCCTGCTGATGGACACCCTGCGCGCCGAAGGCCTGGGCTTCCTGAAAGTCGCCGACAGCGCCACTCACCACGAGATGGCCGACCTGTACGCCAAGGCCCTGCCGGCCTACATCGCCAAAGGTATCGAATTCGAATTGCTGAACCCGATCCTGGCCACCTTCGACCTGGAAAAACTCGGCAAGGCGATCAACCACGAGCGCGACCAGCAGTTCACCTACCTGGGCCTGCAAACCCTGTACGACCGTTACTTCATCCACAAGGACGGTATCCGCTTCGAACTGCCGCAAGTGTTCTTCATGCGCGTGGCCATGGGCCTGGCGATCGAAGAGAAGAACAAAGAAGACCGCGCTATCGAGTTCTACAACCTGCTGTCGTCCTTCGACTACATGTCGTCGACCCCGACCCTGTTCAACGCCGGTACCCTGCGTCCACAGCTGTCGAGCTGCTACCTGACCACCGTGCCGGATGACCTGTCGGGCATCTACCACGCGATCCACGACAACGCCATGCTGTCCAAATTCGCCGGCGGCCTGGGTAACGACTGGACACCGGTGCGCGCACTGGGTTCGTACATCAAGGGCACCAACGGCAAGTCCCAGGGTGTCGTACCGTTCCTGAAAGTGGTGAACGACACCGCCGTTGCCGTGAACCAGGGTGGCAAGCGCAAAGGCGCTGTGTGTGCCTACCTGGAAACCTGGCACATGGACATTGAAGAGTTCATCGAGCTGCGCAAGAACACCGGTGATGACCGTCGTCGTACCCACGACATGAACACCGCCAACTGGATCCCGGACCTGTTCATGAAGCGCGTCTTCGATGACGGCAAGTGGACCCTGTTCTCGCCATCCGAAGTACCGGACCTGCACGACCTGACCGGCAAGGCCTTCGAAGAGCGCTACGAGTACTACGAAGCCCTCACCGAGTACCCAGGCAAGGTCAAGCTGTTCAAGACCATCCAGGCCAAAGACCTGTGGCGCAAAATGCTGTCCATGCTGTTCGAAACCGGCCACCCATGGTTGACCTTCAAGGACCCATGCAACCTGCGCAGCCCGCAGCAGCACGTGGGCGTGGTCCACAGCTCGAACCTGTGCACCGAGATCACCTTGAACACCAACAAGGACGAGATCGCCGTTTGCAACCTGGGCTCGATCAACCTGCCGAACCACATCGTCAACGGCAAGCTGGACACCGCCAAGCTGGAACGCACCGTCAACACCGCTGTACGCATGCTCGATAACGTGATCGACATCAACTACTACTCGGTGCCACAGGCGCAGAACTCCAACTTCAAGCACCGTCCGGTTGGCTTGGGCATCATGGGCTTCCAGGACGCTTTGTACCTGCAGCACATTCCTTACGGTTCGGACGCAGCCGTCGAGTTCGCCGACAAGTCCATGGAAGCGGTCAGCTACTACGCGATCCAGGCTTCCTGCGACCTGGCCGACGAGCGTGGCGCCTACGAGACGTTCCAGGGTTCACTGTGGTCCAAGGGCATCCTGCCGCTGGATTCGCAACAGATCCTGATCGAAGCCCGTGGCCAGAAGTACATCGACGTTGACCTGAACGAAACCCTGGACTGGGCGCCGGTACGTGCCCGTGTGCAGAAAGGTATTCGTAACTCCAACATCATGGCCATCGCACCGACCGCCACCATCGCCAACATCACTGGCGTGTCGCAGTCGATCGAACCGACCTACCAGAACCTGTATGTGAAATCGAACCTGTCGGGCGAATTCACCGTGATCAACCCGTACCTGGTTCGCGACCTCAAGGCCCGCGGCCTGTGGGACTCGGTCATGATCAACGACCTGAAGTACTACGACGGTTCCGTGCAGCAGATCGAGCGCATCCCGCAAGAACTCAAAGAGCTCTACGCGACCGCGTTCGAAGTGGACACCAAGTGGATCGTTGACGCCGCCAGCCGTCGTCAGAAGTGGATCGACCAGGCCCAGTCCCTGAACCTGTACATCGCCGGCGCTTCGGGCAAGAAGCTGGACGTGACCTACCGCATGGCGTGGTACCGTGGCCTGAAAACCACTTACTACCTCCGTGCCCTGGCCGCCACCAGCACCGAGAAGTCGACCATCAACACCGGCAAGCTGAACGCAGTGTCCAGCGGCAACCACGGTGATGACTCGGTACTCGCAGCGCCAGCCGGCCCGGCACCGGTGCCAAAGGCCTGCGCGATTGACGAGCCGGATTGCGAAGCTTGCCAATAAGCTGAGCCAGTTCAGGGGTATTGTCCCCCTGGATTGAAAAAGCCCGATAGACCCCGACTGCATAGGGTTTATCGGGCTTTTTGCTTACTCCTAGAGAAACGCGTACGCAATGCCCTGCTTGGGCGCGCCACCTCGGCGCCCCCACAACTCCACGCGCCCGTCGATGACCGCCATCGAATGGCGATCGTAGGCCACGACACCGAGCTTGCCGCTCGCCAGCTCACCGCTTGAAGACTGCCGGTAAAGCCCTTTCAAACCCAGGCGATCCAATGCTTCGTGGGGCATTTCGCCGTTGTTCAAACTTTGCATCGCATGGGCGAAGCTTCTTTTGGATTGACTCGGGTTGTCGTCCAGGCCATTCCCTTCCATCTGTGCCCGCTTGGCGCTCGCTGCGAACATGAAGTTGGCATCGGTCAGCATGCTCGGATTGTCCCCCTTGAACTGCGCATACCTGGCCGCCTGCTTTAATTCATCCTTGGATAGATCAAGTTCGAAGCCGTCGCGCATCTTCACGTGGTAACCGTCTGCCGTCTCTTTTACCTCCTTGAAAACGTCGGTGGGTTTCTGGCCAAACTTCATCATTGCGCCCTTTATTGCTGAAACCGTGACGCAATTGCCATCGGGGCCCTGGCTGAATCCGCTCCAGATGTTGTCCGGCTTTTTTCCTGGGTTACTTTGATCAGGCTTGTAGTTGAAATGCTTGGAGCCTTCGGTAATCGGCAGATTACTCATGGGCTCACTGGGCCCGAGATTGCCGGGGCTTGGCCTGCCACCACCGCCTCCCCCACCTGGCGACGGGCCAGGAGAAGGTGGCGAAGGTTTGGGTGATGTATCGTCGGTTTCCGGAAACCATTCCCTCATCAGACGCCGCAGCATCTCCAGCCACGAGACGTCCGCCTTCGCGATCAACTCCTGCATGATCTCCTTGAATTTTTCGTCACCCAGTTCTTCGCGCTTCGCGTTCAACTGGTCACGAAGGTATTGGACGGTCTGGCTCTTGGATGTTTTCTCGGCATCCCTCAGTTGATCGAGCAGTTGCCTGACCGACTCAGCATCAGAGGACTTGCCTCCCCCGGGTTCATCCGACTGACTTTTGCGTCCGTATACACCGTCGCTGAAATCACTCGGGACAAACCAATGGCTGCCTGCTGATGCCCCTTCCCACTGCTTGTACATCGCCATGCCTCTCTCCCGCTGGTCGATGGGCGACAGGCGCCCGTGCCCCGTACGTGGCGCAATGGGCGCTGGGCGTTCCAGCAGCAAGGCGAGATGAAACAGGCGGTAAACCATTAACGCGCGCACACAAAAAGGCCCCTCGATCGAGGGGCCTTTTTGTGTGCGGGTATTAGCGCGGTGGCATCAGGTCATCTGAATGATGGTCTGCATGATGGTGCTTTGGGTGGAGATGGTCTTGGCGTTCGCCTGGTAGTTGCTCTGGGCCTTGATCAGGTCAACCAGCTCGCTGGTCAGGTTGACGTTGGAGTTCTCCAGGGAGTTGGCCACGATCGAACCCAGGGTACCGGCCTGCGGGTTGTCATAACCCGGCTGGCCCGAGGCGAAGGTCTCTTTCCAGGTGGTCGCACCGGCTGGCTGCAGGCCCTGCTCGTTGTTGAAGCTGGCCAGGGAGATCTGGCCGATAGCCTTGCTCTGCTGGTTGCTGAAAGTGGCGAACAGGACGCCGCTGCCGTCGATCTTCAGGCCGGTGATCTGGCCGGTGGCATAGCCATCGGTGACCGGCGGGTTACGGTAGGTGGCCGAGTTGTACTGGGTAATGTTGGCCATGTTGATGGCGATACCACCCGGGTTGGCATCTGCACCGTTAGCCTTCCATACGCCGTCGGTTACCTTGCCGGGAACCCAGCCGGCAACGGTCAGGGTCTTGTCGGACACACCATTGGTGACGACGGTAGTCAGATTGCCAGCGCCGTCAAAGGTCAATGTCGACGGCACAGGTGGCGTCGAAGGGGTGCCGGTCGGTGCCGAACCATCAGGGTTACGACCGTCGATCAGGGTATAGGCATTCCACTTGTTGCCGTCGGTTTTCACCAGATACTGCACCATCGGGTGCGCGTTACCTTGGGAGTCGTACAAGGTGGTGCTGTACTGGGTAGTGAAGGTGTCGGTCTTGGTTGGATCAAACGGCTTGGCCGCCTGGTCGATCACCGGCTCCGAGGAGTTCAGGTTGCTGGTGGAGTCGACCTTGGTGGACGCTTTGGGTGGCAGGTTCGCCAGGTTCAGCTGCAGGTCGACCAAGCCACCCTTGCTGATCTTGCCATTATCGTCCGCGGCATACCCTTGCAAGCGGGAAGTGCCGGTGTTGTTGGTGATGTAGCCGTCCTTGTCCGCACGGAAAGCGCCGCTACGGGTGTACTCCAGCGAACCGTCGCTGCCCTTCTGTACGAAGAAGCCACCGCCCTGGATCGCCATGTCGAGGATGCCACCGCTGCCGTTGACGTCGCCCTGGGTGAACTGCTGGGACACCGCCGCCAGGTTCACACCGTTGCCGATGCTGTTCTGGCCAGTGCCCAGCTTGGAAGCCGCGTAGATATCGGCGAATTCCGCACGGGATGACTTGAAGCCAGTGGTCGCGACGTTGGCGATGTTGTTGCCGGTCACGTCCAGTTGTTTGTTGGCCGCATAGAGGCCGCTAAGGCCGATATTAAAAGACATGTTTCTCTCCCTCTGCCGTATTTAGCCGGCTCTATGTACCGATAGTCTGAATTTGCGACAGCTTGACGCTGCCCATGCCGCCTGCAAGGTTGAGCAGCATTTCGCCGCCGGTCTTGCTCAGGGTCACGCTGGTGACCGTGGCGGGCAGCGAAGTGGTCAAGGCCACTGCGTCGCCTTTGTCGTTCTTGGTGGTGGCATTGAAGGTGTAGGTGCCTGCTGGGGCAACCTCGCCCTTGTCGTTCTTGCCGTCCCAGATAAAGCTCTGGGCGCCGGCACTCTGGGCACCCATGTCAACGGTGCGCACCACATTGCCGTCTTTGTCGGTGATCTTGACAGAGACATTGCCCACCGCCGCGGTCACATCCACCGAACCGGTCATGCTCTTGCTGGTATCCACCATGGCCTTGTCGGTCTGGATGATGATCGAGCGCCCCACCAGCGACGAAGCCTGCAGCGCCTGCGACGAGCTGAAGTTGCTGGAGATGTTGTTCACCGAGTCGTTCAGGGTGTTGATGCCTTCCAGGCTGCTGAACTGTGCAAGCTGCGCGACGAACGCGCCGTTGTCCTGGGGCGACAGCGGGTTCTGGTTTTTCAGTTGGGTGACGAGCAGTTGCAGGAACGCATCCTTGCCCAGCGACTGGTTGCCCGTCGCCGTCTTGGAAGCGTCGCTGACGCTGCTGTTGTTCGTCGCGGTCTTGACCTTGGAATTGAAAAGGTCCTGAACCGCCGTGTTGTTTGACGTATCAACGATGGCCATTATTTGGCGCCCCTTATCACTGACCCAGGGTCAGAACCTTCTGCATCATGGTTTTGGCGGTGTTCATCATTTCCGCGTTGGTCTGGAACGAGCGACTGGCGGAGATCATGTCAGCCATTTCCTCGACCACGTTGACGTTGGGGTAGTAGACGTAGCCCTTTTCGTTCGCGGCCGGGTGGTTGGGCTCGTAACGGGCCTCCAGGTTGCTCTGGTCTTCGACCACGCCCAACACCTGCACACCGGAGCCGGCGGCGTCCTGGTTCTGGAACAACGAATCGCTGCCGCTTGCCTGCCCCCCTTGGAACATGGTGGCGAACACCGGGTGGCGGGCGCGATAGGTCTGGTCAATGCTCGAGGAGACGGTTTCGGCGTTGGCGATGTTACTGGCGACGGTGTTCAAACGCGTGGTCTGCGCGCTCATGCCACTGCCGGCAATATTGAAAACACTGGACAGGGACATGGCTTACTCTCCACGCAGGGCTGACATCAGCCCTTTGAATTTGCTATTGAGCAGGGTGAAGCTGGCCTGGAAGTTCACCGAGTTTTCGGCGTAGTTCGATTGCTCCAGCTGGGCGTCGACGGTGTTCTGGTCGATCGACGGCTGCATCGGCGTGCGATACAGCAGCGACTCGTCACCCTTGCTCAGGCCTTGCGCTTCAATATGACGGCTGTTGGTCATATTCAAGGCGAAGGTGCCGTTCTTGGTCTTGTCCTGTTGTGCGGCGAGCACAGCGGAGAAGTCCAAGTCCCGAGCCTTGTAGTTCGGGGTGTCGGCGTTGGCAATGTTGTTGGCCAGGACTTCGGCACGCTGGGCGCGGAAGCCCAGGGCTTGTTCGTGGATACCGAGCGCTTTATCGAAGCTGATGCTCATGGCGGAAACCTTTAGGCTGACCTGCTGTTCGTTAGCAGGGTTATAGCAAGGTGCATGCCAATCTTGCGGGAGCCCGTATATCAAGGGTTTCGAGGGGAGTTGCCGGCGACTCTGCCAGAAAAGCGGCAAGCGATTTCCGCGTAGTGCCAGTAAAGCGGCAATGGGGCTTGCCGCTTTACTCGAGCTTGCCGAGAAAACAAATGTGGGAGCTGGCTTGCCTGCGATGGCTGCGTACCTGCCGACCTATTCATCGACTAACACACCGCCATCGCGGGCAAGCCCGGCTCCCACAGTTCTATTGCCTACACCCAGGCTTACTTGGCCTGGTAGATGATCCCAGGGCTGCATTGCACCATCTGGAAGTGATCCGGCAGCCCATTGAGCGCCTCGGAAGCACCGAGGAACAGATACCCTCCGCGCTTGAGGGTGCCGTGGATGCGCAACAGGATGTCTTTCTTCACTTCAGCCGAGAAATAGATCAGCACGTTGCGGCAGAACACCATGTCGAACTTGCCCAGGCTGGCGTAGCTGTCGAGCAGGTTGAACGAGCGAAATTCGACGCGGTTCTTGATCGGCGCCTTGATCGCCCAACGCCCTGCCCCTTTGGGATCGAAGTAGCGTTGCAGCCGTTCCTGGGACAACCCTCGGCCCAGCGCCAGGCTGTCGTACTCACCGGTCTTGCAGTTGGTGAGCATGGTGCCGGACAAGTCCGTGGCCACAATTTGCGCGCCGGCTTTCAACTGGCCCATGTTGGTCCGCTCGAACTCATCGATGGACATCGAGATCGAGTACGGCTCCTGCCCCGAAGAACAGGCCGCCGACCAGATACGCAGGCGCTGGCCCGGGCTGGCCTTGATGGCTTCCGGCAACACTTTGTTCTTGAGCACTTCAAAGGGATAGGTATCGCGAAACCATAAGGTTTCGTTGGTGGTCATGGCATCGACCACCATTTCCTTGAGCCCACTGCGCGGCTGACCCTGGATCCGCTGGACCAACTCACCCAGGGATTTGATGCCCTGCTGTTCCATCAGCTTGTTGAGGCGGCTGGATACCAGGTACTGCTTGTTTTCACCGAGCAATATGCCACAGGCTTTTTCCAGGAAGACCCGGAACTGTTCGAAATCCAAATTACCCGTAGACAATGATGCCGCCTCTTAAATCGTGTGACCGCCAGGGGACATCCCCTAGCCGTGATCTGCTGCCTTGATCCGGTCGACTACCCGGGATGCGAGGTCATCAGGACGGAATTTGGCCAGAAAGTCATCCGCACCGACCTTCTTGACCATTGCCTGATTGAATACCCCCGACAACGAAGTATGCAGGATGATATGCAATTTTTGCATGCGTGGATCGTTACGTATCTCGGCCGTGAGCGTGTAGCCATCCATTTCCGGCATCTCGATGTCAGAGATCATCATCAAGAATTCTTCTTCGGGCTTCTTGCCTTCGTCCGCCAGCTTGCGCAGGTAATCCAGGGCTTGGCGCCCGTCATTGAGGGCTACCACCTCCACCCCGACGGTTTGCAGGCAACGTGTGACCTGCTTGCGCGCCACGGAAGAGTCGTCCACGGTCAACACGCGCAGCGAAACCGCCTTGTGTGCCGTTTCGGCATCCACCACACCGACGGAAATAGTTTCCGAGGTAGGGGCCACTTCGGCGAGGATCTTCTCCACGTCGATGATTTCCACCAACTGGTTATCGACCCGCGTCACCGCCGTCAGGTAGTGATCGCGCCCGGTGCCCTTGGGCGGCGGATGGATCTCTTCCCAGTTCATATTGACGATGCGCTCCACCGAGCGCACCAGGAAACCCTGGGTCTTGGTGTTGTATTCGGTGATGATCACGAAAGGGTTCTGACGGTCTTGCAAACCCGCAGCCCCCGTGGCCATTGCCAGGTCAAGAATCGGAATGGTCGCGCCACGAATGTTGGCCACGCCACACACTACCGGACTGGACTTGGGCATGATCGTCAATTTGGGACATTGCAGCACTTCACGCACTTTAAACACGTTGATGCCATACAACTGATTGCCATCCAGGCGGAAAAGCAACAACTCCAGGCGATTCTGCCCTACCAGCTGTGTGCGCTGGTTTACTGAATCCATTACACCTGCCATGCCCAGACTCCTAAATCCTAGGGGTACGACGCGTACCCAACACTAAACGGCACGAGCTTTGCTATTTACTGAGTATGGATATTAAAACGACAGTTTCCCGACACCCTGGCCGCTCACGCTACCGCAGACTGCTCTGCGCCGCGATGGCGCTGCTTGTCTCGGGCCTGGGCGCCACGGCCCGCGCCGACAACGTTACCCTGCCTGATCTACTTATCGGCGTCACCCAAGGCTTTCTTGAGTTCACTGTAGAAGATTATCTGGCGACCACCCAGACGCCGGGGCGTTATGAAATCCAGGTCAACCAGTTGGACCCACGCTTGCGCATGCCACTGTGCGACAAGGAATTGACAGCCACCCTGGAAAGCCCCGCCCAGCCCATCGGCCGTGTGACCGTAAAGGTGCGCTGTGAGGGCGCCTCGCCCTGGACGGTTTTCGTACCGGCTCAGGTCAAGCTGTTTCGCGATGTAGTGGTGGTGGCGCGACCGTTGAAGCGCACCGGCATCATCGGCTACGACGATGTGGCGTTGCGCGAGCGGGACATCAGCCTGATCAACCAGGGCTACCTGACGTCGCTGGACCAGGCCGTCGGGCAGAAACTCACGCGACCGGTGGTCACCGACCAAGTCCTCACGCTGGTTCATCTGGAACAGGCCGAGGTCATTCGTAAGGGTGACCAGGTGGTGATTTCCGCCAGCAGTGGCGGTCTGAACGTCAGGATGCCGGGCGAGGCGTTGTCCAACGGCGGCATGAGCGAACAGATCCGCGTCAAGAACCTCAACTCCAATCGCGTGATCAAAGCACGGGTCACGGCGCCGGGCCAGGTCGAGGTGGCGCTATAGATGACTGGAATCAAATGCCAGCTTTTCCTACACTGTGTGCTGGATATTGAGCCGAACAGGTTTATTGTCAATCGAGCCTAAAGTTTGCCCGGGTATGGCCGAAAACATGGCAAGCGTCCAAATACCCAGAGGTTTTTCAACATGGTCATTGATTTCAGTCGTTTGAATAACGCCCCGGCCTTGCCCGGCAGTACGCGCACCGGCGGTGCCAAGGACAGCGTAGAAGCCAAGCCGCAGCCCTTGCCTGCCAAAGCAGAGCAGGCCGCCGCTAGCCAGAGTGGGGAATCGGTACATCTGAGCAATGAGGCTCAACAGTTGCAGAAGGTCACTGACTCGCTGCGCGATCAACCCGTCGTCAACAAAGCCCGCGTGGCCGAGTTGAAACAGGCGATCGCCGATGGCAGCTATAAAGTCGACAGCAACCGTGTAGCCAGCAAGCTGCTCAACTTCGAAGCCGAGCGCTAGGCAAAGGCCTGCGCAAGGCTTTTGGACGCTTAAAACCCAAGGCCAGCCATGCACCACGACGAACATTTGCTCCAACTGATCATTGATGATCTGGCACCGACGCAACAATTGCTCGAGTTGCTTAAGGAAGAATCTCTGGCCTTGTACGGCCGAGATATGCCCTTGCTGGAAGATATCCTGGCGCGCAAACAATCGCTGATTGTCTTGCTCGAACAGCATGGCAAGAAGCGCAGCGAGATTCTGATCAGCCTGGGTCTGCCTGCCGATCATGACGGCCTGGCACAACTGGCCAGCCACTCTTCAGTTGGCGATCAACTGCTGGCACAAAGCAAAGAACTCAATCATTTGCTCGCCCAGTGCCAGGAAGCCAACCTGCTCAACGGTCAGTCGATCCAGCTTCAGCAAGCCACGACCGCCAATCAGCTGCGCATACTGCATGGCGGAGAGCCTCCGGCCCTTTACAACGCCCAAGGCTCCACCTCACGCCTGGTCAAGCCAAGCACCCGCAGCCAAGCCTGACGCCGGTTTACAGCGTGACCTATCCAAGGCGCGCTACATACTGGCAAAATGCCGGTTCTTGCGTGTAGTCGTATTTTGCCTGGAGATGGAAGAACCGTGTTCAACGCCCTTAATGCGGAAGATGCACCGCAGCCACCCAAGGTGCTCACCACGCCTCTGGAAATCGCCAGCACGTTGCGGATGCTGCAAGAAAGTCATGACCCGCTGATCATCACTTTCCACGAACGCAGCCAGCGCTTCCAGAGCTACCTGGTGGACATCGACCGGGACAGCAAGACGCTGGTACTGGACGAAATGATCCCCCGTGACGGTGAACGCTATCTTGAGAATGGCGAAGCTTTCCGTATCGAAGGTTTCCATGAGGGCGTGCGGGTCGCCTGGGAAAGCAACGGCACCTTGACCATCAGCGAAAAAGGCGGCCACCGTATCTACAGCGGCAGCCTGCCCGGCGAAGTGGTTTACCATCAACGACGCAATGCCTTCCGCGCCGCTCTCAAACTCGCGCAATTGGTGGACATTCAGTTGGGTGGCGAGAAGCTCAAGGCGCCTATCAGCGGTAAGCTGCTGGATATCTCGGCAACCGGCTGCAAATTGCGCTTTGAAGGCGATATCTCCGAGCGTCTGCAGTTGGGCCAGGTCTATGACCGCTTTATCGCTGCCCTGCCCTTCGGCAGCATGACCACCTCTGTGGAACTGCGCTACCTGCACTTTGAAGACAAGATCAACACCACCTTTGCCGGCGTGCGCTTTCACAACATGAGTGGTTTGGTACAGCGCCAAGTGGAGCGCTTTGTCTACCAATTACAACGTGAAGCTCGGCGCTTCGATAAAGACGACGATCTTTAAGCATTAAACGCTGAGATAAAAAACGGGCAGATCCTGATGGGATCTGCCCGTTTTCCGTTCAGGGGCGCGCCCTGCTCAAATCATGGGGATGTTCGTCCGGGTCGGGTGGCTCGTGCGGTTCTTCGCTCGTCGGCTCCTCGGTTTCAGGGGCAGGCTCTGGATCAGGCACAGTGACTTGCATCTGCTCCTGTACCACCTGCTCATCCACCCGCGGATCAAGGGCAGCCACCAAGGGCGAACTGGACATGCTGTCGGGCATCGCCACGTGATGCAGCGGTGCGTCGTCGACCTGATGCAGGTTGGTCACAGCCTTGGGTCGAATGCGCCACACCAGGATCAACGCACACAGGCTGAAAAACGCATAGAGCATCTGGCTGCCGAATAGCTTCATCACCACACCGGCCAACAGCGGCCCCACGCTGGCGCCGATCCCGTAGGTCACCAGCAACATGGCCGTCAGTGATACCCGACGATCACCTTCCACATGGTCGTTGGAAAAGGCCACAGCCAAAGGGTAAAGACAGAACTGCACCAGCGAACAGAAGAAGCCTGCCACGAACAGTACTTCCAACGGTACCTGCGTCATGATTGCCAACGGCAAAGCCGTTATCGCCAGGCACAAGGCAAAGCAGCGAATCAGCAGTGCGCGGTCATAGCGGTCCGACAACCAGCCCAGCGGCCACTGCACGACCAATCCAGCAAAAATGCAGCTACCCATGAACAGGCCGACTTGCTCAGTCGTCAGGCCCTGCTGAGAGGCGTAGAGCGGTGCCAAGCCGTAGAACGAACCGACGATCAACCCGGCGCCCAACACGGTGCTGAGCGACTGCGGCACGCGCTTGATAAAGAAGCGCGGCTCCATCGGGGCCGGGTGCAGTGGGGCCGGGTGAATGCGTCGAGTCATCGCCACCGGGACCAGGCACAGCGCGAAGCACAGCGCCACGAGCATTAACAGCTCAAGCCCCAGATGGGGATGCATGACCAGGATCAACTGGCCCAGTACCAGCCCAAGGTAGGACGCAATCATGTAGCCGCTGAACACTACGCCACGCTGCTTGGCATCCGCCTGCTCATTGAGCCAACTCTCGATAACCATGTACTGGCACATCATCCCCAGGCCCACGATCATCCGCAGCACAATCCAGGCTGGCAGCCAATCAACCAAACCGTGACCCAGCACTGCTGCGCCGACGATCCCCGCGCAGGTGGCGTAGGCACGAATATGCCCCACCCGGGCAATCAGGCGGTGCCCGAGCTTGCCGCCCAGCACCAAGCCAAAATAGTTGGCAGCCATCAGTGCACCCACCCACAGGCTGTCGACATTGTCTGCTGCCAGGCGCAAAGCCAGATAAGTACTAAGCAGGCCGGAGCCGATCAGCATCATCAAGGAGGCGAAATAAAGGGCTCGAAAAGATTTCCAGATCTGGCGCATCGGCGTTCCGAGCGGCTCCTTGCGGTAAGGGGTAGGGCTATCAGCATGATAGTCCGGGGCAGTTGAATCCGGACAGGCGGCAGGGCCTGTTTACGGGGATTATTTTGTTTCACAGCTCAGACGCTACGTGAGTGTCTGTGAGATACATAACCGTGGAGATAAATACACGGCGCACCACCTGTGAACCTTGATCACACGCAAGGTTCGACTGGTATTCGGGTATCTGTACAAAAGGCTTCAATGGAACGCTATGCAGGCTTTGGAAGTTGGCGTTCTTTTCGAGCGCCCAAAACAAAACCCCAACTGCTTTCGCAATTGGGGTTTCGGAATTTAATCTTGACGATGACCTACTCTCACATGGGGAAACCCCACACTACCATCGGCGATGCATCGTTTCACTGCTGAGTTCGGGATGGGATCAGGTGGTTCCAATGCTCTATGGTCGTCAAGAAATTCGGGTACTGAGTCGCGGCCAGCTGGCCTCGCTTCAGCAAATTGGGTACGTGATAGATCTCGGTGTTTTGTGAGCGTCGAACTTTCGGTTCATCTTCGTCTTCACACACCGCAATCTGATGCTCGTTAGAGTAGTCAAATTGCTTGGGTGTTATATGGTCAAGCCTCACGGGCAATTAGTATTGGTTAGCTCAACGCCTCACAGCGCTTACACACCCAACCTATCAACGTCGTAGTCTTCGACGGCCCTTCAGGGAACTCAAGGTTCCAGTGAGATCTCATCTTGAGGCTAGTTTCCCGCTTAGATGCTTTCAGCGGTTATCTATTCCGAACATAGCTACCCGGCAATGCCACTGGCGTGACAACCGGAACACCAGAGGTTCGTCCACTCCGGTCCTCTCGTACTAGGAGCAGCCCCTCTCAAATCTCAAACGTCCACGGCAGATAGGGACCGAACTGTCTCACGACGTTCTAAACCCAGCTCGCGTACCACTTTAAATGGCGAACAGCCATACCCTTGGGACCGGCTTCAGCCCCAGGATGTGATGAGCCGACATCGAGGTGCCAAACACCGCCGTCGATATGAACTCTTGGGCGGTATCAGCCTGTTATCCCCGGAGTACCTTTTATCCGTTGAGCGATGGCCCTTCCATACAGAACCACCGGATCACTAAGACCTACTTTCGTACCTGCTCGACGTGTCTGTCTCGCAGTCAAGCGCGCTTTTGCCTTTATACTCTACGACCGATTTCCGACCGGTCTGAGCGCACCTTCGTACTCCTCCGTTACTCTTTAGGAGGAGACCGCCCCAGTCAAACTACCCACCATACACTGTCCTCGATCCGGATAACGGACCTGAGTTAGAACCTCAAAGTTGCCAGGGTGGTATTTCAAGGATGGCTCCACGCAGACTGGCGTCCACGCTTCAAAGCCTCCCACCTATCCTACACAAGCAAATTCAAAGTCCAGTGCAAAGCTATAGTAAAGGTTCACGGGGTCTTTCCGTCTAGCCGCGGATACACTGCATCTTCACAGCGATTTCAATTTCACTGAGTCTCGGGTGGAGACAGCGCCGCCATCGTTACGCCATTCGTGCAGGTCGGAACTTACCCGACAAGGAATTTCGCTACCTTAGGACCGTTATAGTTACGGCCGCCGTTTACCGGGGCTTCGATCAAGAGCTTCGCGTTAGCTAACCCCATCAATTAACCTTCCGGCACCGGGCAGGCGTCACACCCTATACGTCCACTTTCGTGTTTGCAGAGTGCTGTGTTTTTAATAAACAGTCGCAGCGGCCTGGTATCTTCGACCGGCATGAGCTTACGGAGCAAGTCCTTCACCCTCACCGGCGCACCTTCTCCCGAAGTTACGGTGCCATTTTGCCTAGTTCCTTCACCCGAGTTCTCTCAAGCGCCTTGGTATTCTCTACCCAACCACCTGTGTCGGTTTGGGGTACGGTTCCTGGTTACCTGAAGCTTAGAAGCTTTTCTTGGAAGCATGGCATCAACCACTTCGTTACTAAAAGTAACTCGTCATCAGCTCTCGGCCTTAGAATCCCGGATTTACTAAGATTCCAGCCTACCACCTTAAACTTGGACAACCAACGCCAAGCTGGCCTAGCCTTCTCCGTCCCTCCATCGCAATAACCAGAAGTACAGGAATATTAACCTGTTTTCCATCGACTACGCTTTTCAGCCTCGCCTTAGGGACCGACTAACCCTGCGTCGATTAACGTTGCGCAGGAAACCTTGGTCTTTCGGCGTGGGTGTTTTTCACACCCATTATCGTTACTCATGTCAGCATTCGCACTTCTGATACCTCCAGCAAGCTTCTCAACTCACCTTCACAGGCTTACAGAACGCTCCTCTACCGCATCACTTACGTGATACCCGTAGCTTCGGTGTATGGTTTGAGCCCCGTTACATCTTCCGCGCAGGCCGACTCGACTAGTGAGCTATTACGCTTTCTTTAAAGGGTGGCTGCTTCTAAGCCAACCTCCTAGCTGTCTAAGCCTTCCCACATCGTTTCCCACTTAACCATAACTTTGGGACCTTAGCTGACGGTCTGGGTTGTTTCCCTTTTCACGACGGACGTTAGCACCCGCCGTGTGTCTCCCATGCTCGGCACTTGTAGGTATTCGGAGTTTGCATCGGTTTGGTAAGTCGGGATGACCCCCTAGCCGAAACAGTGCTCTACCCCCTACAGTGATACATGAGGCGCTACCTAAATAGCTTTCGAGGAGAACCAGCTATCTCCGAGCTTGATTAGCCTTTCACTCCGATCCACAGGTCATCCGCTAACTTTTCAACGGTAGTCGGTTCGGTCCTCCAGTTAGTGTTACCCAACCTTCAACCTGCCCATGGATAGATCGCCCGGTTTCGGGTCTATTCCCAGCGACTAGACGCCCTATTAAGACTCGCTTTCGCTACGCCTCCCCTATTCGGTTAAGCTCGCCACTGAAAATAAGTCGCTGACCCATTATACAAAAGGTACGCAGTCACCCAACAAAGTGGGCTCCCACTGCTTGTACGCATACGGTTTCAGGATCTATTTCACTCCCCTCTCCGGGGTTCTTTTCGCCTTTCCCTCACGGTACTAGTTCACTATCGGTCAGTCAGTAGTATTTAGCCTTGGAGGATGGTCCCCCCATATTCAGACAAAGTTTCTCGTGCTCCGTCCTACTCGATTTCATGACTAAGAGATTTTCGCGTACAGGGCTATCACCCACTATGGCCGCACTTTCCAGAGCGTTCCGCTAATCTCAAAGCCACTTAAGGGCTAGTCCCCGTTCGCTCGCCACTACTAAGGGAATCTCGGTTGATTTCTTTTCCTCAGGGTACTTAGATGTTTCAGTTCCCCTGGTTCGCTTCTTGCACCTATGTATTCAGTACAAGATAACCATCTTATGATGGCTGGGTTCCCCCATTCAGACATCTCCGGATCAAAGTCTGTTTGCCGACTCCCCGAAGCTTTTCGCAGGCTACCACGTCTTTCATCGCCTCTGACTGCCAAGGCATCCACCGTATGCGCTTCTTCACTTGACCATATAACCCCAAGCAATCTGGTTATACTGTGAAGACGACATTCGCCGAAAATTCGAATTTCTCAATTAAGAGAACTCACAAATTTTACCTTAGCCTGATCCGTTACCAGTGAAAGTAACGTTCAGTCTATCTTTCTATCACATACCCAAATTTTTAAAGAACGAACTAGTCAAAGACTAGAAATCAACATTCACCATCACAACGATGGAATGCTCATTTCTAAGCTTTATACAAACAGAAGCAGTAGTGGTGGAGCCAAACGGGATCGAACCGTTGACCTCCTGCGTGCAAGGCAGGCGCTCTCCCAGCTGAGCTATGGCCCCGTATTTCTACAGGCGTTTCCCACACAAAATTGGTGGGTCTGGGCAGATTCGAACTGCCGACCTCACCCTTATCAGGGGTGCGCTCTAACCAACTGAGCTACAGACCCAATTTCGGGCTGCTTCTTTTCGTCTTCTTCAATGAATCAAGCAATTCGTGTGGGAACTTATGGAGCAGCTGATGTCGTCGATTAAGGAGGTGATCCAGCCGCAGGTTCCCCTACGGCTACCTTGTTACGACTTCACCCCAGTCATGAATCACACCGTGGTAACCGTCCTCCCGAAGGTTAGACTAGCTACTTCTGGTGCAACCCACTCCCATGGTGTGACGGGCGGTGTGTACAAGGCCCGGGAACGTATTCACCGCGACATTCTGATTCGCGATTACTAGCGATTCGACCGACTTCACGCAGTCGAGTTGCAGACTGCGATCCGGACTACGATCGGTTTTATGGGATTAGCTCCACCTCGCGGCTTGGCAACCCTCTGTACCGACCATTGTAGCACGTGTGTAGCCCAGGCCGTAAGGGCCATGATGACTTGACGTCATCCCCACCTTCCTCCGGTTTGTCACCGGCAGTCTCCTTAGAGTGCCCACCATAACGTGCTGGTAACTAAGGACAAGGGTTGCGCTCGTTACGGGACTTAACCCAACATCTCACGACACGAGCTGACGACAGCCATGCAGCACCTGTCTCAATGCTCCCGAAGGCACCAATCTATCTCTAGAAAGTTCATTGGATGTCAAGGCCTGGTAAGGTTCTTCGCGTTGCTTCGAATTAAACCACATGCTCCACCGCTTGTGCGGGCCCCCGTCAATTCATTTGAGTTTTAACCTTGCGGCCGTACTCCCCAGGCGGTCAACTTAATGCGTTAGCTGCGCCACTAAAAGCTCAAGGCTTCCAACGGCTAGTTGACATCGTTTACGGCGTGGACTACCAGGGTATCTAATCCTGTTTGCTCCCCACGCTTTCGCACCTCAGTGTCAGTATTAGTCCAGGTGGTCGCCTTCGCCACTGGTGTTCCTTCCTATATCTACGCATTTCACCGCTACACAGGAAATTCCACCACCCTCTACCATACTCTAGTCAGTCAGTTTTGAATGCAGTTCCCAGGTTGAGCCCGGGGATTTCACATCCAACTTAACAAACCACCTACGCGCGCTTTACGCCCAGTAATTCCGATTAACGCTTGCACCCTCTGTATTACCGCGGCTGCTGGCACAGAGTTAGCCGGTGCTTATTCTGTCGGTAACGTCAAAATTGCAGAGTATTAATCTACAACCCTTCCTCCCAACTTAAAGTGCTTTACAATCCGAAGACCTTCTTCACACACGCGGCATGGCTGGATCAGGCTTTCGCCCATTGTCCAATATTCCCCACTGCTGCCTCCCGTAGGAGTCTGGACCGTGTCTCAGTTCCAGTGTGACTGATCATCCTCTCAGACCAGTTACGGATCGTCGCCTTGGTGAGCCATTACCTCACCAACTAGCTAATCCGACCTAGGCTCATCTGATAGCGCAAGGCCCGAAGGTCCCCTGCTTTCTCCCGTAGGACGTATGCGGTATTAGCGTCCGTTTCCGAACGTTATCCCCCACTACCAGGCAGATTCCTAGGCATTACTCACCCGTCCGCCGCTCTCAAGAGAAGCAAGCTTCTCTCTACCGCTCGACTTGCATGTGTTAGGCCTGCCGCCAGCGTTCAATCTGAGCCATGATCAAACTCTTCAGTTCAAACATCTTTGGGTTTTTAAGAAACCCTAAACTTGGCTCAGCAATCGTTGGTTACATCTTTGATTTCTCGCGGAGTAACTTGTGATGCTGATAATCTTGTTGACTATCAGTCTGACCCCACAAGCACCCACACGAATTGCTTGATTCAGTTGTTAAAGAGCGGTTGGTTAAGATCTTTCGTCTCAACCGAGGCGCGCATTCTACAGCAGCCTCATTTGCTGTCAAGTGGTTATTTTCAGAAGTTTTCGAAGATTTCTTCAACAACTTCAACCACTTGCGCTTGCGATCTCTCGTAAGCGGGAGGCGAATTCTACAGGGATCGCCATGGACGTCAACCCCTTATCTTAAAAAAAGCGAAACACTTACTCGCCTATAAAAATCAGGGTACTCCGCCGCCTCTTCTATATAGAAGGAGCGCACAACCTAAGGACGTGCATTATCCCCACCCACACAAATGCATCTGGATCTCAACCGAAAGAAGCGCGGTTGGATCCCGCACAGGCGAGGAACGAGGATGACTGTTGTTGAGACCGGCGAATACCAGGAGGGGAAAGCTTTACAGAGATGGTGTCCCAGGGCCGGTTCGAACGGCCAACCTTCCCCTTAGGAGGGTCAATTCAGGGTCAACAGGATCAAGGCAGAGCCCGCTACTGCTGGGCCATTCCGTCCGGTTGAGTCCGTGCAAACACGCCGGCATAGTGTTTTTTGCTGCCATCCTGCTGTCACGGTCGAAACCTTGAAAACCAAAATCACCCAAAAACTCATTGGCAGTCTCGCCGCCGAGGCAAAAGCATACCGCGTGCATGACACCGTGCAACCTGGATTCTTCATCCGCGTTCTGCCCAGAGGGCACAAGTCCTATATGGTCACCTGGGGGCGCAACAAGAACGCCACCCTGGGGCGCGTTGGGGTCCTAACGCTCGATCAGGCCCGGACCGAGGCCGCCCAGTACCTGGCCGACGCGCACGCACACGGCGAGCCCCTGGCAGTCGCCCAAGGCCGAAAGGGAATAGCCCTCCCCTCTCTGCGTGAGTTCATCGACGACACCTATATGCCGTGGTTCAAGGCCCATCACAAAGGCCATGAAAAGACCCTGCACACGCTCAACAACAACTTCGACGCGATCATGCCTCGGCGCCTGGGCGACATCACCGGTCGCGACCTAGAGCAGATCCGTACCGGCTGGATGCAGGCCGGCAACAAGCCCTCAACGGTGAACCGCAAAATGGGCTCCATCAGCGGTGTATTCAGCCGGGCGGCAGAGTGGGACTACATCGCGGATCACCCCTTGGCCAAGCTTAAACAGCTCAAGGTCGACTCCAACGGGGTGATCCGATACCTGAGCACTGAAGAGGCCAAGCGCCTGCGGGAGGCGCTGGACGCCCGGCAGGATGAGACTCGCGTCGAACGTGAGACGGCGAACAAGTGGCGCGCAGATCGGGGCAAAGAGCAGATGCAAAGTTTGCTGCAGCTGCCCTTCACCGACCACCTAAAGCCTATGGTGCTGGTATCGCTGAATACCGGCATGAGGCGCGGCGAGCTGTTTGATCTGAAATGGCCGGCCGTGAACTTCGACACTAGGACGGTTACAGTCGCCGGCGACACCACGAAGACGAGCGACACGCGGCACATTCCGATGAACAAGGAGGCGTTCGCGGTGCTGGACGAGTGGAGAAAGCAGGGCGGAGATTCCCAGTATGTGTTCCCAGGACAGGACGGCGGACGCTTTGAGGATGTGAAAAGCGCCTGGCTCAAGCTGCTGGAGCGGGCGCAGATCGAGGCGTTCCGCTGGCACGATATGCGTCACGACTTCGCGTCACGCCTGGTGATGGCCGGCGTGCCCCTCAACACAGTGCGGGACCTGCTGGGGCACGCGGATATCAAGATGACGTTCGCTACGCGCACTTGGCGCCAGGGACCAAGGCGGCGGCGGTGGAGTTGATTTAGCGTTTTATACCCAAGCTTTCAATCAAATCGTCAGGCTCTCTCTCTGCGCCCATATAACCAATCCCATCGTCATCACGGAATATCTCTCCTGGGATTTTGATATCTGGCGATACAGAAGAGAGCGGCTTACCTATGTAAGATTCCACCTCTTCCGCAGATAAGTCAGCACAAAATCCTTTGTCAGCAAGCTCCGCCGCCCTCTCCTTGATCAGCCCCCAAGCAAGTTTTATGGTGTTCCGCTTCGGGGTTACAAAAACAATTTGACCGTTTTCGTTCTGCTGGAAAGCCCCACCCATGCGCTCGAAGGCGTGGCTTCTATAATCAGCGTCTGCTTTATTACGGACCTCATATATTGTAAAGAAAATATGGCTGGCCCCCTCAAGCACGGAACGAATACAACCCTCTTCGTGATTTAGCAGCGTGGGGGTGAACATAGCCATATTAACCACCCGATCACTTTCAACCGGCGACCAAATTCGTTCGGACGCATAGGCGAGTGACAGCTCAGAACTAGCCATCACGACCCTGCGGTCATGGGCAAGGCGTGACACGGCAGATTCGATCACACCTGTAATGCTCTGGTGACCGACTCTAGACAAAAGCTCGATAAGAAACTTAACGCGAGGGTCGAGCCTCAACGTCAGTGCATCGGTCTTCTTCGGCGTTTTTTTAATCGTCATCAGATTCTCCTTCCCGCGAAGTATACGCCTTGATGGGTCCTGTTCAATCCGAATATTACTGCACATAATTTGACGTGCAGCATTTCCATAGGTAGCCTTTCATCATCTGGCAAAACTCCTTAATGCCAGGAGGAGAAAATCTATGTCGCAAATTGCAACCATTCCTCCTCTTTCGGTCAGCGTCGAAGAAGCCGCCCGCCTGGTCGGGCACTCTCGGTCGGGAATCTATGAGGTCATTGCTCAAGGCGAACTTAAGGCATTCAAGCTCGGCAAGCGCCGCCTGATCTTGATGGCAGAGCTCAAGGCATGGATCGAGCGCGCAGCGCAGGCCGGCGCACGGTGAAGGGCACAAAGAACAAGGGGCAGGAATTGCGCAGGACTGCGCGAGAGGTTGCCAAGACGGTGTTCGAGCACCGCCTTGGCAAAAACACACTGGATAGCACCAACGTGAAGGGCAAACTATGACACGCCATTCTTCAACTGAGCAAGACCGCAAGATGATGGAGGCCCTGCGAAACGGGCCGGTATCTACCATCGAAGCCGCCAAGAACCTGGATATCGTCCAGCCACCAAACACCATTCGCCGACTCAGGAAGAAGGGTCACGAAATCCGCACCTACTGGACGCATCAGTCCACTGAGCCAGGCCGACCGCCACACCGCGTGGCCAAGTACATCCTGATGCGCGAAGCGTCGTAATCCGGAGACCGCAAGGGACGCCGCGAAATTGCGGCGTCGCTTGTGCCTGCCTGTGAGCTGCTGGCGGGCTTCGGCCCGTTGCTTATCCAGCCGAACTACGCTGAGGTCGATTCAGTGGAATGCCTAGCCACAAAACTACTTAGCCGCGGTGACGCGGTGAGCATTGAGTGTGGGCAGCTCGTCATTCAACCGGCGAGCGGCAAGCCCGTACCGCCTGATTGGATCAACACCAACCGTGCCAGGCTTTGCCGTAAAGCGCTTATCTCATTAGGCCTGGATGCTTTCGAGTACACGGATTATTCAACTGGGCACTATGGCAAAACCCGGAGCGCCGGTATCACGCTGAGGTTCGTCTCGCTAGTAAATGGGCAGTCGGTATACGCCGTTTTCAATGCAGACCTGACCCGCCAGCGGAACACGGCCACAGCTAAGGCTGGCGCGCTGCTTCCCAAGGGACAATTCCGCATCGGCAAGCGCAGCCACTTCTACAAGTTCTGGATGGGGACCGGCCTGCCTTTTCCTCGGCGGCTGGCGGCTATGCACGATTACATGGGAAAACTGCGTAGCGTCATGCTGACCGGATTGCTGACTGACGACCGAATTAACGCCGGCAGTTTGGCGCCTATCAGTCTGAGTTCCGAGCAATTCAGAAAGGCAATTTTGCCGGACAAATTCCGGACAATATCCGGACAACTTCCGGACAAGAGCCCCGGACATGGAAAACGCTCCAGCCCATGCAATGCGCGGGTTACAGCCCATTCCAACTACGTGCGTTTCAAACCACGAAAACAAGTTAATAAGAAAGGACGAATACAAGACAGCTTCCATAACTAATTTACCTATCACTAAGTGTCCTCAGGATCAGAGTGTTGATGAGTGGTTGGAGGCATACAGCTCGACCTGATCCACTTCGTCGAGCTGGCACCGCCCGCCCGCCAATGAAAAAGGGCACCACCCTATTTCGGGGTAGTGCCCTTGATGCTGCGAATGTTTCTTTGCTTGTCAGCCCTACTCCAACACCACCGCGCGGTATTGCTGATCGCCGCCCAGGTCGTCGGAACCGAACAGGGCTTGATTGACGGTCTTCCGGCTCTCAAGCATCAGATCGTGCTCATCATGCGTGCCGATGCCCGCCGCTACCCACTCTGGCAACTCCTTGCGGCGCCGCATCTCGTTCAAGTGCGTCCACCACCGGGTAGCGTGTGCTCGCTCGGCAGAAATCGCCTCGGCCACATCGCTGCTGCGCTGGTCCAGCAGGTAATGAGGCAATGGCGGTGCCTTTTGCGCCCCCACGTTCGCGTCATCCATCTCGTTTTCCATGCACTCGCACCACTGATAAACCTTGGTGTACCAGTCCTTGAGGCCGAGGGTGCCCAATTGCGCGAACGCGTGAGGCGTACTGTCTTCGGGGAAGATCTCAAGCATCAGCGTGAATATTGCGCTCACGCTATCGAAGGCACTGGTCACTTCGTACAGATCCTGGACGGCAGTCTCGGCAATTGCCTTGTAGGAGCGGCTCATTGGTCACCCCCGGCGCCCAGCGCAACACACCCGGCCAGCGCGGCGGCGATTTGCTCGCGGTCGCAGTCGGCGGCGTTGGCGCCGTCAGCGGCCAGGTTCCATGCGACGTCTACCAGGTTGCGGACGTGCTGACTGGTGCCCTTGTCTGCCAGTACGGCGTAGAGAACTGCTTCAACCTTGCGCAGGGCGATCTGAGCGCTTTCAAGGTCCTCAAGCGCATCATGGGCAACTTCTTGGATGGTGCGGGCCTGGACGCTCATACAGCACTTCCTACGCACACACCGCGGAACGGGTCGGCACCTGGCAGAACCTTGAAGCTGACGTCGCCCAGGATCTTCAAAGGGGCCAGCTCGGTGAGCTTGATATTGGCCGGCAGCGCCATGGTGGCGATGATCTGGCCGCGCGCATCCAGAATTTGGATGGTATTCTGTTTAAATTGCATGACGTATACCTTCAAGTCGCGTCGTGTGATCGCCAGGCCGCTGTTGACGCAGCGGCTTGGCACCTCTTCTGGGATGGCCTAAATCTGGACCATCGATTCAATCGGCTACGGCTTAAGCCGATCGACATACGGGATCTCCCCGCATCTACTGCTTACCCTTCTCGCTGATCCAGCCTGCCGCCCAGCTCAAGGGGGCTTTCGACTCCATCGGCTCTAGTGGCTCCCCGGCGCGTGCTGCCTGCTTACCCTCCTGCTCCGTCTCTGTGTGAATCCACACCGTGGTGTTCTTATAGCCGGCTGCTTTCTGCCGCTCCTTGAATGCTCGCTGGCGCAGGGTGTTCGGGCTTTCGGTTTTGTCTGCCATCTGCATTCCTCATTACCGGTAACGTCAAGCAATACTGCTACTTCATTACCGGTAACGCAACAAGCAAATGCAAAAAGATAGCTCTACCCTACGTGCGACCTCCGATTCCGGGCTAATTCATGAGCCTGAACGACGCCGGCCACGATTTAGTAGTCGCTGTACCAAAAAAGCAGAGCAACACGTCCCAAGGAGGTCTCGACTCATCCACGCGCGATAGCTATCTTGAACAATCACAGAGTGAATCGATCAAGGAAGGAAAATGCAGAAAAGACACCAGGTATTTATTAGCTCGACTTATACAGACCTAAAAGAAGAACGGGCGTTAGTCACACAGACACTGATGCAAATGGATTGTATTCCTGCTGGCATGGAGCTATTTCCCGCTACAGATGAAGAGCAATTCGAATTTATTAAGAAGGTGATAGATGATTGCGATTATTACCTACTAATTATCGGCGGTCGTTACGGGTCCACTACAGATGACGGGATAAGTTATACAGAAAAAGAATACGAATATGCGGTGGAGCAATCTATTCCTGTCATTGCCTTGCTTCACGGAAGCCCAGGTTTACTTTCAGTATCGAAATCCGAAATAGCTTCGGAGATGCGAGATAGACTTGATAATTTTCGTGCACGGGTGTCCACGGGTCGCCTAGTCAAATATTGGAGTAGCGGAAGCGATTTACCAGGCCAGGTAGCAATAAGCATAGCTCAAACCATATCCCGCTTCCCAAGAGTTGGGTGGATACGGGGCAATAACGTGGCTAGTGAAGACTTACTACGCGAAATAAATGATTTAAGAAAAGAAAACCAATCCCTGAAAAGCAAATATGAATCTCAGAAGTCCCTTCCTGCAATTGAAGACTTAAATCCTGCTGATTTAGACTCAACTATAACATTACATGGAACCTATTCAGCAAGCGGAACCAGACATGAGTGGTCTTCAAATACTAACTGGAAGGAAATATTCTATTTCATATCACCGTATCTGACCGAAAACGCATCTGAGGCTACGGTAAAGGAAGCCCTGCGAGCCGGGATCGTTGCAAAAAACCGAATTTCAACATTTAGAAATATTCTAAATGACCAAGACTTTCAGACCGTAACTATACAGATGAAAATTCTTGGACTAGTCACGATTAGCACTCTAAACGAACATTCACGAGAAAAGCTTTGGAAGTTAACTCCAAACGGTGAAGCTCTAATGTATAAACTTAGAGTCATACAAAAATAGTTTAAAAAATCCGACAAGGCATAGTTAGAACTTTGCGGGCCAGGCCTACTCTCTGGTCATAGGTGAATTTCAAATCCAGAAGCAGGATGATCAAAAACAGGGCCATCGCCGGCGTGCTCAAATCTGAGCACGCCCAGCGCTTGAACTAGATCACACGCAGACCTGAATTCCCGGCCTGCCATCTAACAGAAAGAGGTTTGCGCAGAGCCTCGACTCTGGCTATCATGATAGCCATAAGCCACTAAAAGCGCGAACTAAGGTAGATATATTCAATGCGACACTTATCAACAACCAATATAGTCTTGGCACTGCTTCTATCTTTTTTAATTGGCACACTAGTTGGGCTATCAGTAAATTTTGGATGGGGCCTCCCACTCGGAACTTCTTTAACATTGGTTATTGCCACATTGGGTTTCGGGGTCGCTCTCTATCAGTCATATGCAACCAGAAAACACAATAGGCTATTAGTAAAACCCCACCTAGTGATAAGATCACCTATTTCAAGCATTCAGCTTGAAGGCTATTACACCTTTACATTAATAGTAAAAAACTCTGGGCTCGGACCAGCTTTGATTGAGGATTTCTCGATTTCTATTGGTAAGGACGGAGAAATAGTTAGAGGCACCTTATTAAAAACCATCCAAAAGCACGCTCGAACTAGGTTCAACACCGAAGGAGCAACACGTTGCTTGGCATATTTTCCGCAGAAGGGTGACGCCATAGACAAAGGAGAAGAGAAAATATTAATTCAGATAAATTTCTCTAGAAAGGGAATTTCCACCGCTCAAGCTCAGGAATTAGTGCTGGCCTACTCTTCCGAAGTAGAGGTTAATATCGACTACCACTGCCATTACGGACATAAATTCAAAGTAGAAAGACTAGCACCACAAAACAAACAACCAAAACCTGATTTATTTCCTCTTGCCTCAACCGATTAAAACGCCGGGAAACCTGTTGTTCTCGTAGCACCTTACAACCGAGCCGTAAGAGCTTAGTACACCGGCGACGGGTAGTAATGCCCCCTGTATGCCAAGGTCGGTCTCACTGAGACGTTTTGGTCTCACTGAGTGTGGAAAGCAACACACATAGTAAAAATCAACACAGGGTGTGGTCAACATCACCATACCTTTGCTGCAAGCCCCACGATGGAGCCTCCTCCCTTCCCATCGAGACAGACCAAAGGAGCCGATTCGGATCATCAGGTCTGCTTGCCTCAAATCTGCGACGGAGACCAGGCAAGGTCAGCTACCTACGTCGCTCTGCCTCCATGAGGCATAAGTGCTGCTCTCCCCTCCCCATTGAGATCTGGGAAAGTGTGACGCTTTGATCTCTGTGAGACGTTTTTGTCTCACAGACCAAACTGATGCTGATTATTGCCCCTCAGGAGATATAGCTTTTGAGCTTTTCCCGAACAAGAAGTCTTGATAGATCTCTTCCGGACAAGGGTTACCCGTGAATTTGATAATCCGCTTGGTCACCCTGCGACCATCACCAGTAAGCCCTGCGGTAACGCCCTCATCCTTCATAGAAACCCCAAGTTGGCCGCTTCCTGAAACGTCGTAGAACTCTTCGATCTGCACCTCTTCAGCGCAGGCTATGCGAAGGGCAATGGCTTGTTCCTGTTGAACCTTAGCTTGAGCTAAAACGATACTGGCCATTGTTTCAGCCTGCATTTTCGCGTGGTTGAGCTCGTCCGGTGCAGCCGCTTTAGTGCCACTTGCCGATACGACTTTCAGAAGCGCCTCAATTGCGACGCCAGTAAGGCCAAGATAAGAAAGCATGGTTTTTTCTCATAAGTGTTCACACATAGTTTCGGCCTACGTACGCAGTCCTTTAAGGCTCCCACAGCGAAATCCTCGTGAACTGGACAGATTTATAGCTCTAGCAGCACATGAACACCTGACAGCAGGCCGGAACAGGCGTTGCTGTGGCAGCAACCCCTTGAGATGAACCTGGCTCACCTTTAAACCATTCGGACCGAAGTGGCATTCTCTCACCCCGCCTGAGCTGCCAACTGCCGAGGATTTCTCTGTGGTTCGCAAATCCCACCGATCAGGGGTGTTCCACCAGTGGTGGATCATACTTCCGCGCCACGTTTTCATATCTCGCAAAACGTGGCGCGGAAACCTGACATACCGAAACGATAGGTCAGCCCTCCCCGCTCCATCCTCAATCTGAGATCGGTCTGAGCCGAAAACCCGGCTGCGTATCACTTTGCCTATCCGGGACTTACTGCAACAAAAAACCTCTTCTAGATTCGCTGTAAACCAACTATTTCAGTCCCGTTTAATCCGGTTATATGTATCACATAGAGTGCACCTAAAAAGCACTGGATAAATGATCAGATCATGCCTAATGTGAGTTTTTGAGCCACTCAAAACCCATTCGAGGCAGCACCTATGAACACAGCTAAGCCCGCCCGAGGACGTCAGCACAAACCAACTCGCTCCGAAGTTGCTGCTGCCTGGGGCCGCCTTCGCGAAGCCGCAGCAGACGGAAGCGTTCAAGCATCCGCCCTGCCGATAGCGCTCGCTGAAAACAAACCGGTCATCGCCATGGAATCGCCGGCCGCATGACTGATCGCGATAAAGCCGGCAAATGGAAGCCGGGGCAATCGGGTAATCCCGGTGGTCGTTCTGGCCAAACGCAGGAGCTGCGCGCCCGACTCGCGGAAGGTGCAGACGCCGTGACAAAGAAGGTTCTGACAGCGGCCAAGAAGGGCGATATGCAGGCTTGCCGGCTGATCCTTGAACGACTGGTACCGCCAATCAAGCCAACTGCCGAAACAGTGTGCTTCGAACTCGACGACACCGACCTACCCAGCGCAGCCAAATCAATCCTTCGCGCAGTTGCCGCCGGCTAGCTACCGCCCGACCAAGGTAAAGCATTGATCGAAGGACTAGGCGCTGTAGCCCGGGTGATCGAAGTCGCCGAGCTGCAAAAGGCCGTCGAAGAACTCCGCGAACAGATGGAGGGAATGCGGCAATGAGCATTAAGTGGATGCGGGCCGAGCTCAAGCGAATTGCAGAAAAGATTGGCACCGAAGACGAAGAGACAGTGCTCGTTATGTTGACGGTGGTGGACTGCAGGGCTGACGCGGTTGGGGAGGAGATGGACTACCCCAAGACAATAGGCCATTCGTTCAACTATCCCGTCCTGGGCGTATAGACGGTGATGCACTTCCCACTCTGCACCATGAACAGCTATGACGCGGCCAATCTAGCAGAGGCGTTCATCCTCCACGTCCGCGCAATTGAAAGCCTCCGCCGTCCCGCCCCGGTAGGTGTGATGGATATGCGGCCATTCCCAAGCTCTGGTGCCTGGATCTTCCCGCCACCGGCTGATGGGCAAAACATCAAAGAGCACGTCGCAGAACAGTACCAACTGATCATCGAGGCCCGCCATGAACATCCGTAACCAGGTGGCCAAGCTGCGTCAGCAATCCGGTCTCACCCAGTTCAATCGCGACGTGCGAGAGATCAGCGCACTTATGAACGAGTTGCACGCCGCAACAGCCGGCGGCGTCCCCCAAGAGAGCGTGTCCCTATTCGAGATCCTGAGCGAAGCCTCAGACCAAAACCGGCCGCCCCACGGCCAGACAATCAAAAGGTAACTCAATGAAAATCGGCAAACGATCCGTCCTCAAAGTTGGCTTGGCCAACCTCCATTACTCCGAATACGAACACTCCCAGGTAGAGGCGAGAACATTCAATATTCAGCGACCAGATGGCACCAAAGGAACCTGGCAGGCAGGTGGCTTGCTGAAGTCTGTTCGCCATTTGCAGGGTTTGTCGCTGGAGGCGTTCAAGGACCTCGGAGAGGAAATTCTCTCGATTCGCGAGAACAAGGACCTCAACGCCGCAGCCATTGAGCGCAAGGGCAAGGAGCAGATTGATGGAATCATCCCCGTCCTGATGCCTGCGATGGAAAAGGCGGCAAAAGATATGCTCACGTTGGCCCAAACAGTGGCCAGCGGCTTTGCCGCGGTCACGCCGCGCGCTAGCTCGGACGTTGTTGGCTTCCTGGCCGATCAGGAGCTACGAGCCATCGTGCGTAGCCTCAAGCCGGAAGAGCGCCAGCGACTAGTCGCTGAGGCGCGCGCAGGCAGTCACCCCGACGTTGTAGAGGCGGTGCTCAGGGCAAACCCAATGCTCTCCGGATTATCGCCAGAGGCGGCTGACAGCCTTTCGCGCGCAGGCATTGCCGCGTCGCGCGCCGAAGACATTGAAGGGCTCAAGCAGATGCTAGCGATCTACGATGACGTGCTAGCCACAGCCTCCAATGCCGGTGTCGCACTGAGCGGCATGGTTGCTAATTCGAATGGGTACACCGGCCGATTTGAGAAGTGGCGATCGGGCTGTGAGGGCTCCGAAGCACTTCGCGAGTGGCTGGCGAAAATGCCCACTCGCACCTCTACACAAGCGACCCCTGATCAATCCGAAGCGGCCTAACTGACGATCCGTGCGCTACGCAAGTATTGGTAGCGCCGATCAGCTGGCTGATTCTTTGAGTAAGAAAAAATGACGTTTCAAGAGCGCTTTACCGAGGCGTGCAAAACGCAGAAATTCAAACCCTACGAACTGATCCAAGGGCCGGACGCCGGCTACACGGTGTGTGAGGTCCAGCACGTCAGTGGTGGCCAACAGGTGACAGTCGGCGGCCCCTTCTTCACTGAAGAAGAAGCCAGGGTTTCGGCCGACCTGCTGAGGGGTACATTCCGAGGCGCCCGGGCCAGCGAGGCGGTCTACAACCGGGTGTGGAACTACGACCCGCGCCAGGAGCAACTGACCATCGACCAGGCGCATATGTCGCGTGCAGTACTCGCCATTCGTCTTGGGCTGCCCGCCCCATCCACCCAGCCATAGGAGGCCCCATGGCCGCTCCAGCAATCGAATACGCTCCGCTCACCACAATCAAACTGTACGGGCAGCTACGGCAGTTCGGTAAGTCCTACCAGTTCTCCGTCCGAACGCCGGCCGAGGCCATCAAAGCATTGTCAGTGCAGATCCCTGGGTTTGAACGGTTTCTGTCGAATGCGAAGTCTCGCGGCCTCGTGTTCGCGGTATTTCGAGGCAAGAAAAATATCGGTGAGGGTGAGCTTGGGTTTGAAGGCAAAGGCGACATCATCATTGCCCCTGTGATCGTAGGTAGCAAACGCTCGGGAGTTCTTCAAACCGTCGTCGGTGCCCTGCTGATCGCAGCGTCATTCTTCACTTTCTGGGCACCTCCAGTATCAGCCGGCCTGTTTGCATCTGGCGTGGGTATGGTCGCCGGCGGCGTGATCCAAATGCTCAGCCCCCAGGCCGGCGGACTCAAGACCAGCGCCGCACCAGATAACACCCCCGGCTACGCCTTCGGCAGTGCCAAGAACACCACGGCTTCCGGCAACCCGGTACCGCTCTGCTACGGCAAGCGGCGGGTGGGCGGCGCAATCATCAGCGCCGCCATCTATGCCGAAGACCAGATGTAGGCCAAAACTACCTACTCCTTCGGCGGCGTCAAAAACAACTCGGCCGGCGGCAATCCCGAGCCGATCCGTATCGGGGAACGCCGGTGGGGCGACGGCATTATTTCGGCGTCGATCCACACCGAGAACAAAATATAATCTCTATCACTGTTAGTTTTTCTTTCCTAGGCTTACAGCAGCATCTAAAGCCTTTTCCACTAACTTGCTTGCAGCTCCGGTTACGGCAGGGTCGACATCATCAGACTCAGCTTGGGAGAAAGCACTTTGTCCACTTATATTCCAATGAGCAAAAGCCTCTTTTACCTCAGACCACTGAGCATTAGCTCCATAGGTATCCAAGTAAAATTCACCGAAACGAATAGCATGAGCGCGCTCCCCAATCTTCAAGGATTCGTGCATATATGATTTACTAAAAACAAATGCGTATCTAGACAGCACCCCGCAGAGGCCGACCACCACCAAGCCGCGAAATAAGTGAAAAAAATAGTAGGCCAACCCCGCGCCTGAGGCGCTGTGAAAAGTATCCGCGCTACTCACCATTGTGAGAACCGCAACAATTACACCTACCAACAGCGCCGATGCTCCCAAAATCGCCCACACACTAGAAATAGTGTGGAATCGGGTCTCTTTGGCATTTAAAAGTGAAAGCGCAGAACCGACGAATTTCTTAGAGTTACCCTGCAATGTTTTCTGACTTTCTTCGGTTAGACTCTGCTTCTCGAGCGTCAACTCCCTCTTTAGATCGTCAACAGTCTTCTTCTGAGAGGTTAGTTCTTCGCGCTCCTTCAACAGCTGTACTCTTTGATCTGCAAGCTCGCGTTCGATAAGTTCTTGCCGCTGATTTGCGACCATCTCATGCTGTGACAGAGCTTGTTGACGCTTCTCGAGCGAATCGAAAACCTGTTGCTCCCGCGTCTCTAGCTGCTTCTTTTCATGTTGCATTCGAGTCTCGAGGAACGACTCACGCTGGGATAACTCTAGGCGTAGTTTGTCGAGTTCCTTTTCTCTCTCAGCAAGCAGCACTAGCCGCTGACGCTGTTCCTCTCGATCCTTTCCCGTATCGATAATCGCCATACCACGTCCTTTGATCGCCACACTACGCTTAAAGGGCAAATGTTACTCGAAGTATGCCTATCCAGATACAGGCTTATTTTGCCTTTTTCGGGCTTACCGCTTGATAAGTAACACCCAAAGTGCAACAGTATTAGTAGAACGCCCTAACTGATACAGGCACCCATCATGTTCATTCGCGCATACCTCCGAGCATCCACCGAAGAGCAAGACGCCGGCCGCGCCCGCGCCTCGCTCGAGCAGTTCGCCAGCGACCATAACAAGGTCATCGCCAGCGTGTACCTGGAGAACGCCAGCGGCGCCACCGCCGACCGGCCGGAGCTGCTGCGCCTGCTGAAAGATGCGCGAAAGGGTGACGTTCTGCTGGTGGAATCGATAGACCGTCTCTCCCGCCTGCCGGTGGAGGACTGGCAAAAGCTCAAGTCCGCGATCGACTCCAAGGGCCTGCGCATCGTCGCGCTCGACCTTCCGACCAGCCACCAGGGAATGCAGGACACCAAGGGCGACGAGTTTACCGGGCGGATGCTGGGCGCCATCAACTCAATGCTGGTGGAAATGATGGCCGCGATCGCGCGCAAGGATTACGAGCAGCGCCGCGACCGGCAGGCCCAGGGCATCGAGAAGGCCAAGGCCGCCGGCAAGTACCAGGGGCGCCCAGTGGATGCCGATCTGCACAAGCGCGTGACCGAGTTACTCGGCGCCGGCCTGGGAATTCGCGCGACGGCACGGCACGCCAACTGCTCGACCACCACCGTGCTGAGGATCAGGGACCAGATCGCTTTAGCCTGAAAAGGGCAAAGTGGAAATCAAAAATAAACGCTTTTTGGTTTGGCTTGGCGTGCCAAGGAAAATGCACATATTCTCAGAGCTCTACTCGGCCAGTGCTGTCGAGCTCTATTCCCCAACCCTGCGGAAAAAAGAATGGAAGCAAACTGGGTTTTTGGCATCGGTACCATCGTTGCCACACTGCTTGGGCCGATCCTTGCGGTTCAAGCACAAAAATATCTTGAGCGCATAAACGAGTCCAGAAACCAAAAAACCTGGATCTTCAGCACCTTGATGGCGACTCGGGGGGCAAGGCTCTCACCTGATCATGTTCGCGCATTGAACATGATTGATCTTGCTTTCAACGGAGGCCGCTCAAACCGCCGAAAGGCGTCAGAAACAGACGTTTTGGATACCTGGCGCGATTATCTGGACCACCTTACCTCAACGATAAACGAGAGTAACGCGGACAGGTGGATAGAGAAGCAGCAGGAGCTTCTGATCCTAATGTTGAGTGCAATGGCCGCGGATCTAAACCTTCGGTATGACCGGGTCCTTCTACGAAACGGAGCCTACATTCCAAAAGGCCACACAGATCTTGAGCTCGACCAGCAAAAGCTCAGACACTACGCAATTGAAGTCCTTTCAGGGCAGCAACCGATTAGCATGAACGTGACCGGCTTCCCTTTCAGCGAGGAAATGACAAATTCACAGCTTAAGTTGCAGGAAGGGCTTTCTGACGTTCTGTCCGGGCAAGGTCACTTGAAAGTTAGGATAGAGCCCGCAGGCGCACCCGAAACTGACGAGAAGGCTCCCACCTAAGCAATGTCAGGTCGACGACCGGAAAAAGTTGATCCATTTTCGGCAACAAAAAAGCCCCACCAGATAGATTCTGAGTGGGGCTTTTTCAGGCCTACCGCTGCCACCCTACTGTCACGGAGAAATGATACCGACAGAGAAATAGCTTCAAAGGCCTGATTTATATGGTGTCCCAGGGCCGGTTCGAACGGCCAACCTTCCCCTTAGGAGGGGGATGCTCTATCCAATTGAGCTACTGGGACAAATGCCACGCTTACCCTGAAGGGCTAGCGACAGACGGCGTGCATCTTAACGGCCGAGGCTGGTTTTGTCATGTCGTCCGTTGGCATTTTGACTGTAGGCCAATCCTTGCGCGTACGTTCATCGCCTCATCCAGCATGCCAAGACCTTCACCGTTATAGTGCAAATTGCACTGCGCCAATATGCCATCATTGCAAACTGCAACCCAGCGCCCTCAAGAAACAAACTTAACTCATTGTTTTTATCGGAATAATAGATTGGCACGACATCTGCAAAGTCATAAACACAAAACCAATCGTTCCAGGCACCGTGGAGACTATGATGATGAACAGCGCCCTTCTACTAGCACTGAACGCTGTGGCACTGGCTACGGTGGTGATGTTTCATTTCCAGCCGACCAATACTGAAGACAGTGCGCAAATCAGCCAAGCCATTCCCCACCATCTGCAACAGCGCCCTCAGTTGGCACTGATGACTGCAACCCCCCAGTCTCCCATCCGCCTGACCCAAGATACACAACCAGCGCCAGCGGCCGAGCATTGGGTTTTCTGAGAACACTATTCATGTCGAAATCTGCCTGGTTGTTTCTGTGCCTGACGCTCCTATCTGTTGCGCTAGGCCTGGGAGCTACATCACAACAAACTCAAACCCTAGCCTTCGTCGCCAGCGCCGTGCTGGGCAGCCTACTGGTACTGACACTCATCAAGGGTCGCCGAATCAAATTCGATCCGCTCCTGCGCTAACCCCCCTTCCCCACCTCCCTCCCCTACCTTATGTCGCCTGACACTCGTAAATAGGCGAACAGCTACTAACCTTAAGCTTGAGGGCAAAAGGCCATATCGCTATAGGACGGGCGCCCTTCAACCCAGAGGCGGTGCAGGCTTGAGCGAAAATTGACGAGCTTCGCTGCACTCGCGGGATTTTTTCCAACCAGTCCGCAAAAACGCAAATCAGTACTGGCATAAAGCCTGTAGGCGGTTCAATATTTGTCACAGAATTGACGCCAATGAAATGTCAAATCTGAGGCATGATGCGGCCTCTTTGCAATTCGGGTTGAACTTTGGTCGTGAGCCTTGTCTTAACACTCATCTTGCGGCCAATTCCAGAAACCGCTCCCCTGAACTAACCGGTTAAATATATGCGCCCATTGAAACAGGCAATTTATTCCAGCCGTACGGCTGACAAATTCGTCGTACGTCTGCCAGACGGAATGCGGGAACGCATTGCCGAGGTGGCTCGCAATCATCACCGCAGCATGAACTCCGAAATCATCGCACGCCTGGAACAAAGCCTTATTCAGGAAGGTGCCTTGGGTGAAGAGTTGAGCATGCGCCTGGACAGCCCCGAGCTGTCACTGCACGAACGCGAACTGCTGCAGCGTTTTCGTCAGCTCTCCCACCGCCAGCAAAATGCTCTCGTCTCGCTTATCGCGCATGACGTGGAGGCGGCCGCAGAAGCCAATTGATTGACACCTGAAAGCCGAAGCCAGCCATGTGCTGGCTTTTTTTTGCCTGGAATTTGGGAAATAAGAAGCAAAGCGAGGGCAGGTTTGCCCCCGCTGGAAGGGTCAGAGCAGGAAGATCGTTGCCAGGCCCAAGAAGATGAAGAAGCCACCACTGTCAGTCATGGCCGTGATCATCACACTGGCCCCCATGGCGGGATCGCGACCTAGACGCGCCAAGGTCATAGGGATCAACACTCCCATCAAGGCCGCCAGTAACAGGTTAAGGGTCATGGCTGCAGTCATGACCACGCCCAGGGACCAACTACCGTAGAGCAAGTAGGCCACCACGCCAATCACGCCGCCCCACACCAACCCGTTTATGAGGCCTACCGCCAGTTCCTTGCGCAGCAGTCGTGAGGAATTGGCGGTACTGACCTGGTCCAGCGCCATGGCGCGTACGATCATGGTGATGGTCTGGTTCCCGGAGTTACCGCCAATGCCCGCCACAATCGGCATCAACGCCGCCAACGCCACCAGCTTCTCGATAGAGCCTTCAAACAACCCGATCACGCGAGAAGCGATAAACGCGGTAATCAGATTGATAGCCAGCCAGGCCCAGCGGTTATGCAGTGAACGCCAGACCGACGCGAAAATATCTTCCTCTTCACGCAAACCTGCCATGTTGAGGACTTCGGTTTCACTTTCTTCACGGATCAAGTCAACGATTTCATCGATGGTCAGACGACCGATCAACTTGCCGTTCTTATCCACCACCGGAGCCGAGATCAAGTCGTAACGCTCGAATGCCTGGGCCGCGTCGTAGGCATCTTCGTCCGGATGGAAACTCACGGTATCGCTGGCCATCAGGTCAGCAACCTTCTTCTCCGGATCATTGACCAGCAGGCGCTTGATCGGCAAAACGCCCTTGAGGATCCCCTCATAGTCGACCACAAACAGTTTGTCGGTGTGGCCGGGCAATTCTTTGAGACGGCGCAGGTAACGCAACACCACTTCAAGGCTGACGTCTTCGCGGATGGTGACCATCTCGAAGTCCATCAGTGCGCCGACCTGGTCCTCGTCGTACGACAGCGCAGAACGCACACGCTCACGCTGCTGCGTATCGAGCGCCTCCATCAACTCATGGACAACATCACGGGGCAGCTCAGGGGCCAGGTCCGCCAGCTCATCCGCGTCCATCTCCTTGGCGGCAGCCAGGAGCTCGTGGTCATCCATGTCGGCGATGAGCGTCTCACGCACCGAGTCCGATACTTCCAGAAGGATGTCACCGTCGCGATCGGCCTTGACCAACTGCCACAGGGTCAGTCGGTCATCCAGCGGCAAGGCTTCAAGAATATAGGCGACGTCGGCGGAGTGCAGGTCATCGAGCTTGCGTTGCAACTCGACGAGGTTTTGCCGGTGAACCAGGTTTTCGACGCGGTCGTGGTTCGGACCTTCCTGGCGATGCGTGAGGTCTTCGACCACGCGCTGGCGCTGCAGCAGCTCGATAACTTGAGCCAGACGATCCTGCAGGCTTTCTTGTGTTTTCTTTACTTCTACTTCGGTCATAGGCGAACTCCACTCCCAGCAGCGGGGCACGCCGGAAGGATCAATCAGTCAATTCATGATTGGTAAAACGGGGTACTGAGTAACTACTGGGTAAGTCCATGGAGGTATTCCACAAGCCCCGGCGGGGCTGACGGGCGCATGATACACCGCCCGGACGTTTTAAACGTTAAAAAACTGGAAAGAACAAGCGCTTGCACGCCAAAGCTCAGTATTGGCTGCATCTATGAACTGCGACGACGCAGGCGCGGGGGAAAACACATGAGGAGGGAGAAAAAGGAGAACGCCGGATAAAACCTACACAAACCCCAGACGGCAAAAAGCCCGCACTAGGCGGGCTTTTTGTTTGTATGGTGCACTCGACAGGATTCGAACCTGTGACCGCTCGGTTCGTAGCCGAGTACTCTATCCAGCTGAGCTACGAGTGCAGATTGTGTTTTTAGACCAGATCACAACTGGTTGAAGCCAAGCCACCTGCATCGCTGCAACTAACTCTTAAATGGTGCACTCGACAGGATTCGAACCTGTGACCGCTCGGTTCGTAGCCGAGTACTCTATCCAGCTGAGCTACGAGTGCATTTGTTGCCGCGCATTATAGGCCGTTCAATCTCTATGTAAAGCTATTTTTTCGAGTATTTTCAACAACTTACCGAAAAAACCAGATTGCAACGTACTAAGCAAATAATGGCGGAGAACGGGGGATTCGAACCCCCGACACCCTTTTGAGGTGTACTCCCTTAGCAGGGGAGCGCCTTCGGCCACTCGGCCAGCTCTCCGCAACACGGGGCGTATATTAACCACGTTCCTCCCCGTTTGCAAACATAAAAAACGATAAAAATTAAAGGCTTGGTTCTTCGTCCTTCTCTTTCTTGATCCGCAGGTAGATTTCCTCGCGGTGGACAGCCACCTCTTTCGGAGCATTAACCCCAATACGTACTTGATTGCCTTTGACGCCGAGCACGGTCACGGTGATTTCGCCATCACCGATAATCAGGCTTTCTGCGCAACGACGAGTCAGAATCAGCATACCTTTCACCTCACGCATTTCAGTTCAGGAACAACAGTCTGCAAAAAAAAAGCATTCAACCTACAACCAAAAGGTCGTAGCCCTACTCGCTAAGTATTGTCGAGCCCATGCAAAAGACCATGTACCCCACAAAAAAATGAAAGGCGCGGTAAACCGCGCCTTCCTGGCAACGCATTACTCGCCCTGTCGGGCCGGAGCATCCAGCTCAAAAGCGGTATGCAGCGCGCGTACAGCCAGTTCCAGGTACTTCTCTTCGAGCACTACCGAGACTTTGATTTCCGAGGTGGAAATCATCTGGATGTTGATACCTTCCTTGGCAAGGGCCCCAAACATACGGCTGGCAACCCCAGCATGGGAACGCATGCCCACCCCTACGATCGACACCTTGGCAATCTTGGTATCGCCGACCACTTCACGGGCGCCAATCTCGCTCGCCGTGTTCTGCAGGATTTTCAATGCCGCATCGTATTCGTTGCGGTGCACGGTGAAGGTGAAATCGGTGGTGTTATCGTGCGAAACGTTCTGCACGATCATGTCGACTTCAACATTCGCATCGCTGACAGGGCCCAGAATCTTGAAAGCCACGCCCGGGGTGTCTGGCACGCCACGGATCGTCAGCTTGGCTTCATCGCGATTGAAAGCGATGCCGGAAATGATCGGCTGTTCCATGGATTCCTCTTCATCAATAGTAATGAGGGTGCCCGGACCCTCCTTGAAGCTGTGCAATACGCGCAGCGGAACGTTGTACTTGCCGGCGAACTCCACCGCGCGAATCTGCAACACCTTGGAACCAAGGCTGGCCATTTCCAGCATTTCTTCAAAGGTGATCTTGTCCAGGCGCTGGGCCACTGGCACGACGCGTGGGTCAGTGGTGTAGACGCCATCCACATCGGTATAGATCTGGCATTCGTCAGCCTTCAGCGCTGCTGCCAGGGCCACACCGGTGGTGTCCGAACCGCCACGACCGAGCGTGGTGATGTTGCCGTGTTCATCCACGCCCTGGAAACCCGCTACAACTACCACGCGCCCTGCTTTCAGATCAGTACGAATTTTCTGATCATCAATTTGCAGGATCCGCGCCTTGGTATGCGCGCTGTCTGTAAGAATGCGCACCTGGCTACCAGTGTAGGACACCGCTGGCACGCCACGCTTGTTCAGCGCCATGGCCAACAGCGCAATGGTCACCTGCTCGCCCGTGGAGACGATCACATCCAGCTCACGCGGCAGCGGCTGTTGATCACCACTGATGGCCTTGGCCAGATCGATCAGGCGATTGGTCTCGCCACTCATGGCCGACAGCACCACTACCAGGTCATCACCGGCATCGCGGAACTTCTTAACCTTGTCGGCGACCTGCTCGATTCTTTCGACAGAACCGACCGAGGTGCCTCCAAATTTCTGTACGATCAAAGCCATTTCCAAGCCGCCTCAGCCCGTAAAGGGGCGCCTAATATCAATCCACCTGCACTGAACAAGCCCGTGACTAGACCACGGGCCGGTTAACAGTGCCTTAAATACCTGCCTCGACAAATGGCACGGTCAAGGCCAGCGCCGCGTCCAGAGCTGCGGCATCGACACCACCGCCTTGCGCCATGTCCGGACGACCACCGCCCTTGCCGCCCACTGTCGCAGCGGCTTGCTTCATCAAATCACCGGCTTTGAGTTGGCCAGTCAGGTCCTTGGTTACACCAGCAACCAGAACGACCTTATCCTCATGGACACTGCCGAGTAGGATCACTGCGCGGCCGAGCTTGTTCTTCAACTGATCGACCAAGGCCAACAGCGCCTTGCCATCCTGGCCGTCCAGGCGCGCCGCCAGGACTTTTACATCCTTGACGTCAACCGCCGCGGCCGACAGGTCATCACCCGCAGCGCTGGCCGCCTTGGCCTGCAACTGCTCCAGCTGTTTTTCCAGCGCACGGTTGCGCTCCAGCACGGCGGACAGCTTGTCGATCAGGTTGTCGCGGCTGCCCTTGACCAGGCCGGCCGCTTCCTTGAGTTGTTCTTCGGCTGCATTGAGGTAAGCCAGGGCCGCAGCACCGGTCACCGCTTCAATACGACGCACACCCGAGGCCACACCGCCTTCGCTGATGATCTTCAGCAGGCCGATATCGCCGGTGCGGTTGGCGTGGATACCACCACACAGCTCTACCGAGAAGCTGCCGCCCATGCTCAGCACGCGGACTTCGTCGCCGTACTTCTCGCCAAACAGCGCCATGGCGCCTTTGTTCCTGGCGGTCTCGATATCGGTTTCTTCGGTTTCAACCGGGGTGTTCTTGCGAATCTCGGCGTTGACGATGTCTTCCAGGGCCTTGATCTGCTCAGGCTTGATCGCTTCAAAGTGGCTGAAGTCAAAGCGCAGGCGCTGGCTGTCCACCAACGAACCTTTTTGCTGCACGTGCTCGCCCAGTACCTGGCGCAGTGCGGCATGCAGCAAGTGAGTAGCCGAGTGATTCAACGCAGTGGCATGCCGCACGTCGGCATCGACCTGGGTGTCTACCGGCGCACCCACGGTCAAGTTGCCCAGCACCAGCACACCGTGATGCAGGAACGCGCCGCCGGTCTTGGTGGTGTCGCGCACGTCAAAACGACCGGATGTCGAGCTCAGGAAACCGCAATCGCCAATCTGGCCACCGGACTCGGCATAGAACGGCGTTTGGTCCAGCACCACAACCGCCTCTTCACCTTCGCTCAATACGTCGACCGACTTGCCGTCTTTATAGATGGCGACGATTTTGGCCGAGCCCGCAGTGGCTTTGTAGCCGGTGAACTCGGTCGGTACGTCGACCTTGACCAGGGTGTTGTAGTCCAGGCCAAAGGAGCTGGCAGAACGTGCACGCACGCGCTGGGCTTCCATTTCACGCTCAAAACCGGCTTCGTCGACGGTCAGCTCGCGCTCGCGGGCGATGTCGGCAGTCAGGTCCATCGGGAAACCATAGGTGTCGTACAGCTTGAACACCACATCACCCGGCACCACGGTGCCTTTGAGCTCAGCCAGGTCCTGTTCCAGAATCTTCAGGCCGTGCTCCAGGGTCTTGGAGAACTGCTCTTCTTCAGCCTTGAGCACCCGCTCGATGTTGCTTTGCTGTTGCTTGAGTTCCGGGAAGGCATCGCCCATCTCGGCAACCAGCGCGGCCACGATCTTGTAGAAGAAGCTGCCGGTAGCGCCCAGCTTGTTACCGTGACGGCACGCGCGACGGATGATGCGACGCAGCACGTAGCCACGACCTTCGTTGGACGGCAGCACGCCATCGGCGATCAGGAAACCGCAGGAGCGGATGTGGTCCGACACCACCTTGAGCGAAGACTGGCCTTCATTGGCGCAACCAATGGCCGCCGCCGAGGCGCTCAGCAGGTTGGTGAACAGGTCGATCTCGTAGTTGGAGTGAACGTGCTGCATCACCGCACTGATCCGCTCCAGGCCCATGCCGGTGTCCACCGACGGTGCCGGCAGCGGATGCAACACGCCGTCGGCGGTGCGGTTGAACTGCATGAACACGTTGTTCCAGATCTCGATGTAACGGTCGCCGTCTTCTTCTGGCGAGCCTGGCGGGCCACCCCAGATATCGTCGCCGTGATCGTAGAAAATCTCGGTGCACGGGCCGCACGGGCCGGTATCGCCCATGGTCCAGAAGTTATCGGACGCGTAAGGCGCGCCTTTGTTGTCGCCGATACGGATCATGCGCTCGGCAGGTACACCGATTTGCTGGGTCCAGATGTCATACGCTTCGTCGTCCGTCGCGTACACGGTGACCCAGAGTTTTTCCTTGGGCAGCTTCAGCACGCCGGTGAGGAAGGTCCAGGCGAACGTGATCGCGTCTTTCTTGAAATAGTCGCCGAAGCTGAAGTTACCCAGCATTTCGAAGAACGTGTGGTGGCGTGCGGTGTAACCGACGTTTTCCAGGTCGCTGTTCTTGCCGCCGGCGCGTACGCACTTCTGGCTGCTGGTGGCGCGGGTGTAGGCGCGCTTTTCCTGGCCCAGGAAGCAGTCCTTGAACTGGTTCATCCCCGCGTTAGTGAACAGCAGGGTTGGGTCATTGCCTGGGATCAAGGAGCTTGAGGCTACACGGGTGTGACCTTGCTCTTCGAAGAAGCGAAGGAAGGCTTCACGGATTTCTGCGCTTTTCATTAGGTTCTTCCACGGAGGCTGCGGCCAAAGGCCAGTGCGCAACATCATCAGACGGAGCGACGGCAAAGGGCCGCATTATATCGGCCCTTTGCCGGTGGTACAGCGTGTTTATGTGATAGAAACAGTCAATTAGACGGCCTGCACTGTCATTTCTGCGAAAACGCGACGAATGTCTGCAGCACTTGCTCGATCTGCGCCCGGCTCACATCCAGATGGGTGACCATGCGCAGGCGCGGCGCGGCACTCAACTTGACCCCACGCTCGGCAGCAAAAGCCTTCAGCGCCTGAGCCTGATCGCCTACCTGCACATACACCATATTGGTCTGCACCGGCTCGACGCTGTAGCCGGCCTTGCGTAACTCATCGCCCAGCCATTGGGCGTTGGCATGGTCCTCAGCCAGGCGCTGTACCTGGTGGTCCAGGGCGTACAGACCCGCTGCCGCCAGGGAGCCGGCCTGGCGCATGCCGCCGCCGACCATCTTGCGCAAGCGCCGAGCCTTGGCGATCAGCGCCGTCGACCCACACAGCACCGAGCCAACCGGCGCGCCGAGGCCCTTGGACAGGCACACCGACACCGAATCGAAATGCTGGGCGATTTCTCGCGCATCCACGCCCAGCTTGACTGCCGCGTTGTAGAGGCGTGCGCCATCCAGGTGCAGGGCCAGGCCATGCTCGTGGGTAAATGCACGGGCCTTGGCCAGGTAATCCAGCGGCAGCACTTTGCCCTGCATGGTGTTTTCCAGCGCCAGCAGGCGTGTGCGGGCGAAGTGGAAGTCGTCGGGCTTGATGGCTTCAAGCACCTGGTTCAGATCAAGGGAGCCATCGGCTTGGACTTCCAGGGGCTGCGGCTGGATCGACCCCAGCACCGCCGCGCCGCCGCCTTCGTATTTGTAGGTGTGGGCCTGCTGGCCGACGATGTATTCCTCGCCGCGCTCACAGTGAGCCATCAACGCCAGCAGGTTGCTCATGGTGCCGGTGGGCACGAACAGCGCTGCGGCAAAGCCCAGGCGCTGGGCCAGTTCGGCCTCCAGGCGATTGACGCTGGGGTCTTCGCCGTAAACATCATCGCCACTGACGGCGTTGGCCATCGCGTCGAGCATGCCGGGGGTGGGTTGGGTCACGGTGTCGCTGCGCAGGTCGATCACGGTCATCAAGGGGGCCTCTAACGGAGTGGATAAGTCCTTTTGTGTGTGATTACTGCGGGCAACGCCGCGGAATATCAAGCCCCGATTGCATTCATTCGAATACCAACCAAACAAACCGATATAAGTTATCGAGACGGCAACCGTGCAGTTTTTGAAAAACCATGTTAAAAACTCTGCGCCGCCAGGGTTCTGGCGGCAACGTTCTCAGGGCGGGGTGCAATTCCCCACCGGCGGTAATTGCACGCAATGTGCATAGCCCGCGAGCGCTTGGCGCCTTGAACTGCTCAGGCAGGACGGCGACAAGGTCAGCAGACCCGGTGTGATCCCGGGGCCGACGGTCATAGTCCGGATGAAGAGAGAACGGGATTGGCACCTAAGGGCCGCGCGCCTGCTTGCGCACGCGTACCCTTAAATCCCATTCGATTCATAACGCCCTGTTTTTTTCTTAAACAGGAGTCAGAACATGCAACCCACCGCAATCGACAGCAAAAGCAAAAACCATCACGGCGAGCGCGTCGCGTTTATCCAGGCCTGCTGGCACAAGGATATTGTCGACCAATCGCGCAAAGGCTTCCTCGCCGAAATGATCGCCCAGGGTTATCAGGAATCGGACATCGACTTCTTCGAAGTCGGCGGCGCCTTTGAAATGCCCCTGCACGCCAAGCTACTGGCCAAGACCGGCCGTTACGCCGGCATCGTCGCTGCCGCGCTGGTGGTGGACGGTGGCATCTACCGCCACGAATTCGTCGCGCAATCGGTGGTCAGCGGCCTGATGCAGGTGCAGTTGGAAACTGAAGTGCCGGTGTTCTCGGTGTCCCTGACGCCGCACCACTTCCATGCCGGCAGCGAGCACACCACATTCTTCTACGAGCACTTCGTGCACAAGGGCCAGGAAGCGGCGCGCACCTGCGCCGATACGCTGCACAAGGTGCGTGCGATCCGTCGTAGCGAGCCACGTGCGGTAGCGGTCTAAACCCAGTGTGGCTTGCCTGCGATGCAGACACCTGGGTGTATCAGTGATACCCAGGTGATGCTATCGCAGCATAGGTATCTACATAACTCTGTGGGCTTTAGCAGCAGACGGTAACCACGATGCGAAGCGAGTCGCTCTTGATCTTGATCTGCTTTTGATCTCAGGCGCCCCGTTAAACCACGCTGGCCGGAATTCGACAGGGATTTGGGGGGTAAACCGGCAGGGATGCCGGTTTAGCCGCCCCGCGCCATGGATGGCGCGTGGCGGCGGCCCCCCAAATCACTGGCGGATTACGGGTACACCGAGCCTAGGCGAGGTGCCGAGTGGTGGGGCAAGAGCGCTTTGCTTACTTTCGCGCTTTTCGAAAGTGAGCCGCCGTCAGGGCGGAACCCTAGGTGGCCGTTACCGCAGGAATGGATATGTACACAATCCAACTGTGTCGGCTGCCAGGCCGCCTTCGCGAGCAAGCCCGCTCCCACATTTGAATCGCGGCGCGTTAGTGAGATCGACGCCGGCTGTTAGGCCGTCACGGGAGCAAGCTCCCTCGCCACAGGTTCAGCACCACAATTGTGTAGATACCTATGGCTATCGCACCACATTTACATATCGCACCACATTTACATCGGGTCAGGCCTTGAGATCTACACCAGGCCAGCATCCGTGGTTGGCACGATCAATATCCCGGCGCGCAAGCCGTTCTTCACCTTTGGGTTGGGGAAGATGATGCGGGCGCCCTCCTCCTCGATCACCCAGCGGGTCTTGGCCACGTCTTCGGCCAGCAGGTAGCCCTTTTCCAATTCCGAAAAGTTTTCCACATCTGCGGGCAGGTGCATCAGGAAGGCGTCGCTGTGCTTGATCACTTCTCGCGCAACGGCGAAGAGTTGCAGGCCGTCGAGGCTACCGGTCTCAGGCTCGTTACCCTCGATGATCTGCTTCAGACGCGCTTCCAGGCGCGACACGTCCACTCCGTCGTTCTGCCCGAACGGCCGCGCCTTGCCCAACTCCAGGGTGAACGCCTCGGCGCCGAGTTGCTCGTAGGTAAACGCGGTGAAGGTAATCGAGGTTTTATTCTGCAACAGCACCGCCTGCATGCCGGCAGCGTTCAAGCGCTCCAGCTCACGGCGCGAATGCTGTCGGTCTTCCTTCCACGGGTACAACGCGAACTGCTCGATTTTCGAACCACGAATCGCGGTATGCAGGTCGTAATGCAGGCGCGAGCGGCCAGGCAGGCTGAAAAAGCTGCGGGCCAATTGCTCAAGCTCGGCGGCGCGCATGGCTTCGGGGCCGATGTTTTGTTCATGACGGCCGTTGAACAGCCGGTTGACGTCCAGTTCGAGGTAACGCTCACCGCGGCGCATGGCCTCGGTATTCCCGAACAGGAACAGAATACGGGTGCGGGGTTTGATCTCCCCGCGGGCAATGCCATGCAACAGGCGGTCGAGCAGTTCGATCGGCGCGGTTTCGTTGCCATGGATGCCGGACGACAGCAGCAGGTCGCTGCCGTTGTCCAAAGCTTCAGGAGGACGCACTTCAAGCGCGCCTTCGCTGAGCCAGCGCATCTGCACGCCGTCGACAGTCAGTTGAATTTTTTGCGCCGGTTCACGACCGGCGAGGGTCAGTTCAAGCAGTTTGCCGAGGGCGAGCATAAGCAGCTTCCTTAGTGGTTGCAGCCTGGGCCGTGGACGTGATCGTCGTCGTCACCTTCAACGTCGGCCGGTTCCATTTCCAGTTGCAGGCTCATCAGGTTGGTGGCCAATGGGCGCATCAGCAGGTTGGCGTACTCGGCGTCGCCTTCTTCTACGTCCACGCCAATCAGCAGTTGGCCGCGGCCATCGTGCTGGATCCAGATCTCCTTGCCCTGCCAGACCACGGCGACGCGGGTGCAGGAGGTTTCCAGCTGGGTGCCGTCGGTGTCTTCAAGGATGAGTTTCAGGGTGTCGGTCATAAATAAAATATCTCAGCCGTGTGGCATTAATTGATCTGGAAAGGATAAACCGAGCCCAGTTTAAGGATTTGCGTCAGTTCATCCAGTGCCGTCCGGCACTCAAGCAGTAACTGCGGGTCAGCCAGGTCGGTTTCGCGCAGGCTGTCGCGATAGTGCTTGCCCACCCACTGGGTCAGGGTTTCGTACAACGGCGCGGTCATGATAACCCCTGGGTTCACGGCCGCCAGCTCGGTTTCGTTCAACGCCACACGCAGGCGCAGGCACGCCGGCCCACCGCCATTCTGCATGCTTTGCTTGAGGTCGAAGACCTTGACCTCGCGAATCAGCCCGCCGGAAGCGGTCAGGCCTTGCAGGTACTGCCACACGCGCTCATTGGCGCGGCACTCTTCCGGCACGATCAGCAGCATCGAGCCGTCAGGCCGAGTCAGCAACTGGCTGTTGAACAGGTAGGAACGCACCGCGTCCTCGACACTGACCAACGCGCGAGGCACACACACCGACTGGAAATTGCCGCCCAGCTTGCCCAACTTGCCGTGCAGTTCGGCGAGCATCTGTTCAGTGTTGAGGAACGCATCCTCGTGATAGAACAGCACTTCGCCGTTGCCCACTGCGATCACATCGTTGTGGAACACACCGGCGTCGATCACCGCCGGGTTCTGCTGGGCGTAAACCACGCCGCCATCCTTCAAGCCATGCAGGCGCGCAACGGCCTGGGAGGCTTCCAGGGTCTGGCGCGCCGGGTACTTCTGCGGGGCCGGGTAACGGGGGTCGAAAGCACTGCGGCCGAAGACGAAAAACTCGACACCCGCCTCACCGTACTCACGGCAGAAACGCGTGTGGTTGGCCGCGCCTTCATCGCCAAACTGCGCCACGGCCGGCAAGGCGGCGTGGTGGGCGAAGTGCTTGCCATCGGCGAACATCGCCCCCAGCACGCGGCTGGTGGTGGGGTGTTCGATGCTGCGGTGGTATTTGCAATTGAGGTTGGCGGCAGTGAAATGCACGCGGCCGTCTACGGTGTCTGCGCTTGGGCTGACGGTGGCGGCGTTGGCTACCCACATGCTGGAAGCCGAGCAGCTCGCTACCAGCAAAGGCATGGCCTGCTTGGCGGCCTGCTCAATCACCTGGGCGTCGGTGCCGCTGAAACCCAAGCTGCGCAAGGCGGCCACATCCGGGCGTTCCTGGGGCGCCAACACACCTTGCACAAAGCCCATGTCCATCAGGGCTTTCATTTTCTGCAGGCCCTGCAACGCCGCTTCCTTCGGGTTGGAAGACTGCTGGCTGTTGCTTTGGGACGCGACGTTGCCGAAGGACAAACCGCCGTAGTTATGGGTCGGCCCCACTAGACCGTCAAAATTGACTTCACAGGATTTCATCGGCGAGGCTCCACGAACATCTGTTTTTATAGGCATCAAATCACTTGAATACACCACAGATCCCTTGTGGGAGCGGGCTTGCTCGCGAATGCAGTATGTCATTCAACATTTGAAGTGACTGAACCACCGCTTTCGCGAGCAAGCCCGCTCCCACATTTAGATCAGCGTTATACCTGGCGTGAGCGTTGCCGGGACTATCAGGCTCGGCGTCTCCAGCGACGCCACCGGGTACGCGCAATAATCCGCCGCGTAATAGGCGCTGGCGCGATGATTGCCCGACGCCCCGACACCACCGAACGGCGCGGTACTGGCGGCGCCGGTCAACTGTTTGTTCCAGTTGACGATACCGGCGCGGCTTTCCAGCCAGAACTGCTGGTAACGCGCTTCGGAATCCGACAACAGGCCAGCGGCCAGGCCGTATTGGGTGTTGTTGGCCTCAGCGATGGCACCGGCAAAATCCGCGTAGCGGATCACCTGCAGCAGCGGGCCAAACAGCTCTTCGTCTTCACGTTCCGTCACAGCGGTCACGTCGATGATGCCAGGGGTCAGCAACGCGGCCTGAGCCTGAGGTTGGGTCATCTCCAGCAGCGCCACGGCGCCATTGGCCAACATCAGTTCCTGGGCTTGCATCAGCGCTTTGGCCGCAGCAAGTGAAATCACCGAGCCCATGAACGGCGCCGGTTGCTGGTCGAAAGCACCGACTTCAATGCTCGCACTCACCGCCACCAGGCGCGCCAGCAAGGCATCGCCCCAGGCACCTTCAGGCACCAGCAAGCGGCGGGCACAGGTGCAACGCTGGCCTGCCGAGATAAACGCCGACTGAATGATGGTGTACACCGCCGCATCCACGTCGGCGACTTCGTCCACGACCAGCGGGTTATTACCGCCCATTTCCAGGGCCAGGATCTTGTCCGGGCGCCCGGAGAACTGCTGGTGCAAGTGGTTGCCGGTGCGGCTGGAACCGGTGAAGAACAGGCCGTCGATGCCTGGGTTGGCCGCCAGGGCGATGCCGGTTTCCCGCGCGCCTTGCAGCAGGTTCAGCACGCCCGCCGGCAAACCGGCTTCGATCCAGCACTGTACGGTCAGCTCGGCGACCTTGGGGGTCAGCTCGCTCGGCTTGAACAGCACGGTATTACCGGCCAGCAACGCCGGGACGATGTGCCCATTCGGCAAGTGCCCAGGAAAATTGTAAGGGCCGAACACCGCTACCACACCGTGGGGTTTGTGGCGCAACACAGCGGTGGCGTCGCCCAGGGGGCCGCTCTTCTCGCCGGTACGCTCGCGGTAGCTTTGCACCGAGATCGCAATCTTGTTGGCCATGCTGGTGACTTCGGTGGCTGATTCCCACAGCGGCTTGCCGGTTTCTTCGCCAATGCAGCGGGCGATTTCGTCGGCACGGCTTTTAAGCGTGGCGGCGAAGGTTTCCAGCACGCTGATGCGTTCTTCGAGCGAGCGCTTGGCCCATGCCGGGAATGCCTGACGCGCAGCCTGCACGGCGGATTCGACCTGTTCGGCGCTGGCGCCATTGCCGGCCCACAGTACTTGCTGGGTCACCGGGTTGCGCGATTCAAACAGTTCACCCTGGCCAGCCAGCCAGCTACCTGCGATATACAACGAATTCATTATTTCGACTCCCGAGCAGCAGACAACGCAACAGCACGCACTTGATCACCCACCACCAGTTGCAGGCGCTTGGCGGTCTGCGGATCGACCACCAGGGTGCCTGCCGCCAGCCGGGCCGGAGCGGCGGTGATACGGCACTCCTCGCGCTTGCGGTTATGAATCAGGAACGGCGTGGCGTCGTCCCCCGGTGTGCCGATGGCCAACACCAGTGACTGGCTGTCGCGCACCGCACGGATCTTGCTGGTTTCACATTCCACCGCCGGGCCTGCGTCGAAAATATCCACATAGCCCTGGTAGCTGAAGCCTTCGCTCTTGAGCATGCTCAGGGCCGGCTCGGTGTCCGGGTGGACCTTGCCGATCACATTGCGTGCGTCTTCGGAGAGAAAGCAGCTATACAGCGGAAACTTGGGCATCAGCTCAGCGATAAACGCTTTGTTGCCCACGCCGGTGAGGTAGTCGGCCTGGCTGAACTCCATCTTGAAGAAGTGCCGGCCCAGGCTTTCCCAGAACGGCGAACGCCCGGCGTCGTTGGACACACCGCGCATCTCGGCAATGATCTTGTTACCAAACAGTTGCGGGAACTCGGCAATAAACAACATGCGCGCCTTGGCCAGCATGCGGCCGTTAAGGCCGTTGCGGTAATCGGCGTGCAAAAACAACGAGCACAATTCGGAATTACCAGTGAGGTCGTTAGCCAGGAACAGCGTCGGAATCTCACGGTAGATATTCAGCTCCTGGGACGCGCTGACGGTCAGCCCCACCCGGAAGTTGTACCACGGCTCGCGCAGGCCGACGGCGCCAGCGATGGCGGAAATTCCCACCACGCGGCCTTCATCGTTTTCCAGCACGAACAGGTAGTCGGCATCGCCGCGCCCGGCTTCGCCGCGAAAGGTTTTTTCCGCCCAGCCCACCCGGTGGGTCAGGCGCTCTTCGTTGGCCGGCAAGGTGGTAAGGCCGGTGCCAGTGCTGCGCGCCAGATCAATCAGGGCCGGTAAATCGCTGCTGCGTACGGGACGAACGATCATGCTATCTCCTCGAACGGGCCGCTGTTGTCAGCCACCCGCGAAACTCTCTTTTTAAACCGCAACCAGGCGCACGCTGGCGCCTTCGCCAACACCCAGCGCTTCGGCGGCCGCCAGGTCCAGGGTCACCGGTTTGCCGGGCGCGTAGTCCAGTTCCAGCATCACCGCACGGTAATCCTGCAACTGCGCGTTGCTCACCAGGTACTGGCGGCCAACACCCTTGACCATCTCGCCGATCTTCACCGGCACCACGCGGCTCTGAGCGATCGAGCGAATGCCCGAGACCCGTGCGTGCAACGTCGGGCCACCGTCGAAGATGTCGATGTAATGGTCAGTCTCAAAGCCTTCACGCATCAGGATGTCGAAGGTGATTTGCGCACGTGGGTGCACCTGGCCCATGGCCTCTTGCGCTTCGTCCGGCAGCAGCGGTACGTAGATCGGGTAATGCGGCATCAGCTCGGCGAGGAAGGTGCGGCTTTTCAGCCCGCACAGGCGCTCGGCGGCGGCGTAGTTGAGGTCGAAGAAGTTGCGGCCGATGGCATCCCAGAACGGCGAGTCACCGTTCTCGTCGCTGTAGCCGACAATCTCGGTCACCACCGAGTCGGCAAAGCGCTCGGGATGGCTGGCAACAAACAGCAGACGGCCACGGGAGTTGAGTTCCGACCACGGCGAACCGACCAGCTCCGGCACCACATAGAAGCTGGTGAGCAGGCTGTTGCCGGTAAGGTCGTGGCACTGGGAAAGCACGTGGATCTTGTTGTGGATCTTCAGCTCGCGGGAGGCGTGCACGAAGGTTTCGTTACGAAAGCTGTAGAACGGCTCGGAGTAACCGGCCGAGGCCACGATGGCCGAGCAGCCGGCAAGCTTGCCGGTCTCGGTGTCTTCCAGCACGAAGAAATAGCTCTCTTCACCGTTGAAACTCACCTCGGCGGCGAAGGACGCTTCGCTGGCCGCGATCTTGTCGCTCAGGCGTTCCACATCATCCGGCAAGGAGGTGACACCAATCGGGCTGTCCGCAGCCAGACGCTGTACCTCGCCCAGATCAGCCATTTGCGCGGGGCGCATCACCAGCATGGTGTCACTCCTTAACTCGAAAACTCACAGAAAAAAAAGCCAAACACACTGTTGAAAACAGTGAGGTCAAGTGTGGGAGCGGGCTTGCTCGCGAAAGCAGTGGTTCAGTCACCTGAAATGTTGAATGACACACTGCATTCGCGAGCAAGCCCGCTCCCACATTTGATCTTCACAGCCCCAACTAAACGGTCCGGCATACAAAATTTGTATTCGGTACCGGGATCGCCAGGCACCGAACGGTCCATCAGGCTTGCGTCAACGTCTTCACAGCACGCTCAAAACGATCCAGGCCTTCATTGATGTCCGCCTCTTCCACCACCAGGCTCGGCGCAAAACGCACCACGTCGGGGCCGGCTTGCAGGATCATCAAGTTTTCTTTTTCGGCCGCGTTGAACACGTCCTTGGCCTTGCCTTTGAACGCATCGCTCAACACGCAACCGATCAACAAGCCCATGCCGCGCACCTCGGTAAAGATGCCGTACTGCTTGCCGATCTGCTCCAGGCGCGCCTTGAACAGGTCGTGCTTGGCATTCACACCCGCCAGCACTTCTGGGGTGTTGATCACGTCGATCACCGCTTCCGCTACCGCGCACGCCAGCGGGTTGCCGCCGTAGGTGGTGCCGTGGGTGCCGACCACCAGGTGCTTGGCCAAGTCTTCACGGGTGAGCATCGCCGCAATCGGGAAACCGCCGCCCAGGCTCTTGGCACTGGTGAGGATGTCGGGCGTCACGCCGTAATGCTGGTAGGCAAACAGGTGGCCGGTGCGGCCCATGCCGGTTTGCACTTCGTCAAATACCAGCAGTGCGTCGTGAGCGTCGCACAGCTCGCGAGCGCCTTGCAGGTAAGCCAGCTCGGCCGGCAGTACACCGCCTTCGCCCTGGATCGGTTCCAGCACCACGGCGCAGGTCTTATCGGTCACCGCCGCTTTCAGCGCAGCCAGGTCGTTATAAGGAACGTGGGTGATGCCGGTGATTTTAGGCCCGAAACCATCGGAGTACTTCGACTGGCCACCGACGTTGACGGTGAACAGGGTACGGCCGTGGAAGCTGTTCAGCGCGGCGATGATCTCGTACTTCTCGCTGCCAAAACGGTCGAACGCCACGCGACGGGCCAGCTTGAAGGCGGCCTCGTTGGCTTCGGCGCCGGAGTTGCAGAAGAACACGCGCTCGGCAAAGGTGGCATCGATCAGCTTGTGGGCCAGGCGCAAGGCCGGCTCGTTGGTGAACACGTTGGAGACATGCCACAGCGTGTTGGCCTGTTCGGTCAGTGCACCGACCAGCGCCGGGTGCGCATGGCCCAATACGTTGACCGCGATGCCGCCGGCAAAGTCGATCAGCTCGCGACCGGCCTGGTCCCACACGCGCGAACCTGCGCCACGTACGGGGATGAAGGCAGCAGGTGCGTAGTTGGGCACCATCACTTGGTCGAAATCGGCACGTTGCACCGGGGCTTGCTCAACGGACATCGGAGTCTCCTGAAGAGGAACGCCTGCCTGGAACTGGCGGGCGATGCAGGGATTGTAAGGACAGTTTTCAGCGCCACCTTGTCGCCAAGCGACAACTTCTTATAGCGCCAACCCCGGTTTTACGCGGGTTTACGGCAATGCGACATATTGCATCGCAATGGCGCAGTGTAAACGCTGCGTTCAGTGAGAGGCAGAGGCACGGCCCGCTGATTTTCGCCTAATGCCTTAACTATCTGCTGCCCATGAACCCATCAGGCTTGCTGTGATGACAGTGACTCACCCCCACTGAAGGATCAGCCCCGTGCCCACGACAATCAGCCAACGCCTCGCAGTCGCCGCCACCCAAGTGCCTGCCGGGTTTCACACACGCCTGCCGGCCTGGCTGGCAAACGCCTCGGATGACAAGCGCCAAGCGTTGAAAACTGCGCCACTGGATGTCGCCGACTGGCAGGCCGACGCCAGCCGCCAGCAACACGCGCCCCTCAAGCAGGCGGTGGAGCAGAGTTGGACCGCGCAAAGCAAAGTAGACGCGGCACTGGCCGACCTCAAGACACCGCACGCCTTCACCGCACCGCTTTTGCAACAGGCGCTCAAGACCCGCTGGGGCGTGGACATCGATGTCAGCACCACCCATCTGCGCCTGTATGCGCCCCTGACGATCCCACTGTTCCCCATAGAAACCGGCGGCGTCAAAGCCTGGACCGTGTCGCTGGTGGATGCCGCGCTGCACAACTTTGATGCAGCAGAAAGCAAGAAAGCTGCCTACACCGCAGACTCAAGCTTCATCACCCAACCCTCTGCCACCGGGCAATTCGACACCCTGCCCTCAGTAAACAGCAAAGTCAGCATCCAGGCCTTCATCCGGCTCTGCCGTGAACTGGACATCGGCACGCAATACCAGGCCTACCTCAAGACATTTTTCGGTTTCCAGGACGCCACCCGCAAGAGCGCGCTGCGCAGTACCGTCATCGAAAGCCTGAAGGCCGAGGCACAAGCCGCCGTGCACCTGGCGCGCCTGAAAAAGGACGGCAGCGAAGCCGTACTGCGCACGCTCCAGGCCCAGCTCAAAGGCATCAGCAGCCTGACACTGGAAGGCAAGACCCTGCTCAGCCACGACCTGAGCCTGATGGACGCGCCGCTGGCCGGCATTGTGCTGTTCGCCGCCGACCTGGAACTGCACCACAGCGCAGTGCCCGTGGTGGCGTACATCCCCGGCGATCCGCAGGCACCGCTCAAGTATTACCGCGACGGCATTGCCTTCATTCAAGACCTGACCCGCAAATTGCGCGACGCCGATTACCAAGCGTTCTTCAGCCGCTTTATCAGCCACGAACACCGCGCCTACTTCTTTGCCAACCTCAATAACCGCTTGTCCCAGATAACCTGGCACTCCCCCATCCCTGGCGACCCCAGGCCGACCTGGCGAGCTGAACCGGTGGCCAACCCCAAGCTGCAATTGCACGCGACCAAAATCACGGGCGAGCTGTACGAACACCTCTACGAAAGCAAACTCAACAGGCTGCTCAATGACGCGCGCAATATTGCCGTGTCCACCGCAGACGCCGACAGCAAGGCACGCTGGCAACGTTGGGACGTCGTGGCAAAAATCGGCAAAACCCTGCTCGAAATCGTCGCCTTCATCGCCACGCCGTTCATTCCCCCCCTGGGCCTGCTGATGCTTGGCTACACCGCCTATCAACTGCTCGACGACGTGTTCGAAGGCATCATCGACTGGGCTGAAGGCCTCAAGCGCCAGGCGTTCGGGCACCTGATGTCGATCCTGGAGCAAATGGTGCAATTGGGTATGTTCGCGGTCGGCGCACCGATTGCCGAAGGGCTGCTACGCCAGGCACTGCCTCGGGAAGTCTGGGCGTTTTTCGAGCGCCTGCACCCGGTCACCTCGCACGACGGCAAAACGCGCCTGTGGAACCCGGACCTGAGCCCCTACACCCACGACCTTCAGTTGCCCGCCGCCTCACGCCCCCAGGCCGATGGATTGCATACCTACGGGGACAAACAGATCCTGCCCCTCGATGGGCAACACTTCGCCGTCAAGCAACAAGCGGACAACACCGTACTGGTGCACCCAAGCCACATGCATGCCTACCAACCGCCCATTATCGGTAATGGCAAGGGTGCCTGGTTGACCCCACTGGATCGCCCGCTGACCTGGGACCGCAGCACCTTGCTGCGCCGCCTCGGCCCGCCCGCCGAGAGCCTCAGCGAAACCGGCCTGGAACAGGCACAGCGTATCAGCAGCACCGACGATGGCGCCCTGCGCAAACTCTACATGGACCGCCAGCCGCCACCGCCGTTGCTGGCCGACAGCCTCAAGCGCATTCACATCGACCAGCACCTGCAAGACTTCATCGACCAGATGAACAGCGACGACCCGCAGGTTTATCGAAAAGCCGACACGCAGACCCAACTCTGGCTGCTCAGCCAGACCGGCCTGTGGCCCGAAACCAAGACCCTGCGTTTTCTAAACGCCAAAGGCGAAACGGTATGGGAACATCCTGGCCGAGAAAACGCGGCAGTGGCGCAAATCCATGAAGCGCAGATGAACAACGGCGACCTGCTCAAGACCCTGCTGGAAACCCTCGACGAGCCAGAGCGCAAGACGTTGCTGGAAGAAGACTTTGGCACCCCCACCACCCAATTGCATGTGCGCGCCGCCAAGCTGCGCAAACAGCTGGCACGCAGAGCCGCGGATAAACGCGCTTCGATGTTCGACTCACGCTACCGAGGCCTGGAGCTGACCACCGATGCGCGCGTTCAGAAGGTCATCGACAGCACGCCAGGCCTGCCGGTCAGCGCGGCCGAGGAAGTGCTGCGCGGTGCCAGCGGCCAGGATCTGCTCGACATCGACCAGGGCACACTGCCTTCGCACCTGGTCGAACGTGCACGCTGGGCAGCCCACCAGGTTCGAATCAGCCGGGCGTATGAAGGCTTGTACATGAGCGCGCTGGAGAGCGGCGACACCCACCGACTCTCCCTGCACTCCCTGGAAAAACTGCCGGGCTGGTCGCCCCAGGTTCGCCTGGAAGTGCGCGACTTCAAGCGCGACGGCCAGTTGCACGACGCCATCGGCCCTGCCCAGGCGCCCATCCGACGCCTGTTGGTGCGCACCATCGAAGGCGACTACATTCCCGAAGACAGCAAGGGCACCCTGCTTGGCGAAACCGACTTCTACACCGCCGTGCTCCAGGCACTGCCCGATGCGCAGCGCGACGCGCTGAATATGCAGATCGGCCAGGGCCCGCACCTGCGAGAAACCCTGCGCCAACATGCGCTGGCACGTGACGAGCTTGGCCCTCTGCTGGCCGAAGTGCCGCTGCTCAAACCCTCCTACGACCCCACCCTGATGCGCCTGCCCGGCGGCATGGAAGGTTACGATGCCAGCCCATCCACTGCCGGTAGCAGCAGCGGCGCTGTCTCGCTTGAGGCGCGGCTGCACGAGTTGTACCCGCAACTGAGCCCCAACGAGCTGACCGCCGTACTCGCTGCCATGCACAACGACCCCGGTACGCCATTGGGTACCCTTCAATTCCTGAAGAACGAGTTCTCGCAGTTGGACGCCAGCCTCAGAGCCTGGCAGCAGAACGTGCCACAAACCCTTGTGGGCACTGACCTACCCCTGAGCCGCTGGCGAATTGCTTCTGAACAGCAGAATCGTCGGCTCTGGGCGCAACGGCTGATCAGCGCCTGGCGCCACGACACACCCCGGGACGCCGCGTTTGATAACGGGCACCTGTTGCAACTCAACCAACCCATTTACGGCGAACTGCCGACACTGGAGGCCAGCTTCGGGCACATCACCAGCCTGGAGTTGCTGGGCTACCTGACCACCCGTGGCACGCCGGCCTTCTTGGGGCGCTTTCCCGGGCTACGCCGGCTGGCTATCAGCGACATCGCCCTCAGAACACTGCCCGAGGAGGTCAGCGCATTAACTCGCCTCAATGCACTGGTACTGCGCAATTGCGAACTCAACCTCACCACCCCAAGCCGTGCAGCCCTGGCCAACCTGGCCGAGCTGCACACCCTGGACCTGTCCAACAACCCGCTGGCGCTGGCGCCCAATCTGGAAAACATGGCCAACCTGCGTACGCTCAACCTTGCGCGCAGCGGGATTTCCGTCTTCCCCTCCGGCCTGCTCAGTCGACCTCGGCTGGTCAGCGCCAACCTCAGCAACAACCTCCTGCGCAGACTGCCCGACGCCCTGTTTTCCCTGCGCGCCGGCGCCGCCAGGGCCTTCGACCTTTCCGGCAACCCACTCTCACGCACGACGCTTGAACGGATAAAAACCTACTGCCAGAACACCGGGGAACACTTTGGCGCCGACGCCAACCCAGCGGAGGTGCGCCTGGCCCAAGCGCTTTACCCGACCTATAGCACCTACGAGGCCAATCAATTTATCTTCAGGTTGCCAGGCGGGCTGGACGATTCAATGGCGACACTGGTGCGCCTCAAGGCCGACTACGAACGCCTGCAGGCCGACCTGCAAGAATGGGTAGCGGATGTGCCCGCGCGCTACCCGTTCACGGACGTGCCCATGGATGAACAGGTTCGCGCACAGCAGCAGCTCATGCGCGGGGAAATAAGAGGCTTGCTGGAGCAAGTGTGGCGACGCGAGAGCGACCTGGACTTCAGTCATGACACGCTGACCCAAACCCATCAAATGGTCCTGACGTTGCCACTGTTGGGCGACCTGCCGAAACTGAATGTGGATTTCAAGCACGTTTCCAAGCTGGAACTGAGGGCGCAGGAAACCACCTCGATACCCGAAGGCTTTCTGGAACGCTTCTCCAACCTGGAGAGCCTGCTGATTGACCGCTATGTCCTCAAAGACATTCCCGCTGCCGTGTTCAAGCTGCCCAAGCTCAATACACTCAGCCTGACGCAATGCCAACTGCGGCTGACCCCCGAAAGTGTCGCAGCGTTGAGCGACCTGCACGACCTGAACTACCTGGACCTGAGCGATAACCCACTGGGGCTGCCCCCCGATGTCAGCAACATGTCCGGCCTGGAGACCTTGATGATGGAAAACGCCGGGCTTACTGAAGTGCCGCGCGGCGCATTCAACCTGACATCGCTCACCCAACTGAACCTGAGCGATAACCGTATCACCGAGTTGCCCACCGACCTGATTGAAGTGGACCCGGACGCAGCTGCAGGTTTTGATCTGAGCGACAACCCCTTCTCACCCGAGGCGATTGCCATCCTGCGTCGCTATTACAACCGCACGGCGGTGGATTTCGACGTCGCGCAAGCCAGGCAACCGGCGCCAGATGACTCTGGCTCAAGCTCCCCGACTTCATCCGAAACAGACAACGAACCCTGAGCGCCGCTCAACCGCGCTCGGAGGGCACCGACGATAACTCGAACGGGCTGCTGCTGCGGCGCTGGTTACGGTCTTCGCGAGGGGTGGCGCCGAAAAAATTGCGGTAGGCGCTGGAGAAGTGCGGCCCTGAGGAGAAGCCGCACGACAGGCCGATCTGGATGATCGACTTGCTGGTTTGCATCAACATCTGGCGCGCCTTGTTCAGGCGCAATTCCAGGTAGTACTGGCTGGGAACACGGTTGAGGTATTGCTTGAAGATCCGTTCAAGCTGTCGTCGTGAGACGCACACGTGCTGGGCGATTTCATCGGTGGTCAGCGGTTCTTCGATATTGGCCTCCATCAGCAAAACCGCCTGGGTCAGCTTCGGATGGCTGGAACCCAGGCGATTTTGCAATGGAATACGCTGGCGCTCGCCGCCTTCGCGGATGCGTTCTACTACCAACTCTTCGGACACCGCACCGGCCAGCTCCGCACCGTGGTCACGGGCCAATACCGCCAGCAGCAGGTCGAGTACCGACATGCCGCCGCAGGCAGTGAGGCGATCACGGTCCCAGTCGAACAAATGGCTGGTGGCAATGACCTTGGGGAACCGCTCGGCGAAATCGTCCTGCCAGCGCCAGTGCACGGCGGCGCGGTAGCCATCGAGCAGGCCCAGTTGGGCCAGCGGGTACACACCCGCCGACAAGCCGCCGATTACACACCCTGCCCGAACAAGCTGCTTGAGCGCGGAACTCAGTGGCGAAGCGATGACCGTCGGCGGTTCGTCGGCCAACAGGAACAGCTTCTGAAAGCCCTCCAGCTTACCGGCCCACGGCTCGCCCGGCAGTTGCCAGGCACCTTCGACGGCGGGCTCGGCGAGCAAAAACGACAGCTCGTAGATCACATCCGGATGCACCCGCTGGGCAACGCGCAAGGCCTCCTCAGCCAGCGCAAGCGTAAGGGCTTTTGTGCTGGGCCAAATCAGGAAACCAATTTTGTGGGCGGTCATGGAGTGCTATCCAAAGCGAAAACAGTGAAAGAAGCTGTGGGCCAATGCTAGCCCGTAAACCAACACAAATCTCAAAAACAATGAAGACCTGCTTCCCTGTAGGAGCGAGCTTGCTCGCGAAAAACCTGAGAACGCCACGGGGTATCAGGCTTGCCGCGTTATCGTTGACGATCTTCGCGAGCAAGCTCGCTCCTACAGGGGGTGGGTGGCCGCCTTGATTATTTCAAGCTGCCAGAGAGGAACTGCTGCAAACGCTCCGACTGCGGGTTCACCAGCACTTCCCGTGGGTTGCCACGTTCTTCAACAACGCCTTTGTGCAAAAACACCAACTGGTTCGAGACTTCACGGGCAAAGCCCATTTCGTGGGTCACCACCACCATGGTGCGGCCTTCCTGGGCCAGGTCCTGCATCACCTTGAGCACTTCGCCTACCAGCTCAGGGTCGAGTGCCGAGGTCGGTTCGTCGAACAACATTACCTCTGGCTCCATCGCCAGGGCGCGGGCAATCGCTACGCGCTGCTGCTCACCGCCGGACATATGGCCGGGGAACGCATCCTTACGATGGCCCACGCCGACCTTGGCCAGGTAGTGCTCGGCCTTTTCACGCGCTTCTTTCTTCGATACGCCCAGCACGTGCACCGGGGCTTCCATCACGTTTTCAAGCGCGGTCATGTGCGACCACAGGTTGAAATGCTGGAACACCATGGACAGGCGCGAACGCATGCGCTGCAACTGCTTGGGGTCGGCAGCCTTCATGGCGCCGTCTTTGTTGGCGACCAGTTTGAGCTCTTCGTTATTGAGCAGAATCTTGCCGGCGTGGGGTTGCTCGAGCAGGTTGATGCAGCGCAAAAAGGTACTTTTGCCCGAACCACTAGAGCCGATGATGCTGATCACATCGCCGGCGGCGGCGGCCAGGGATACGCCTTTGAGCACTTCATGACTGCCATAGCGTTTATGCAGGTCTTGGACTTCAAGCTTGTACATGCGGTCGATTCTCACAAAAACAGGTGGTCAGTCGTTGAGCAAGCGCCCGCAGCGCAGCGCTTCGCGCCCCGCCACCTTGGCCAGCCAGAAACCCGCTTGGGCATAACGTAGCCGTTCAACGGCAAACAACACCCCCGAGGTGCCCGCGCAAATAGTGCTTACGCGGTCGGTGAGGGGGTCAATCACTTCAAAAATCTCGTCGCCGGCTTCTACCCAGTCGCCAGCTTTACGCAGGTAACTGATCACCCCGGCGTGGGGCGCGAACAACAACTCGGTGCCTTCGAACGGCACGCCTTCGCACGGTTCAAACTGCGGCGCCGGCCATTGGCCTTTGATCAGGCCCTGCTCGGCGAGAAAGGCCAGGATGCCTTCGGCGTGGAAGATCGCTTCATCACGGCCGGTATCAGCCTGGCCGCCCAGTTCCAAGGTCGTCGCCAGACAGGCCAGCGGAATCTGCGCCTCGGGGAACATGCGCGACAACCGCAGCCATGGCAACGAGCACGCTTCGTCGAATGAACTGCCGCCGGAATCTTCCGCCAGCAGGCCGACCTTCACATTCAAATGCGCCGACAACGAACGCCACTGGGGCCAATGCTGGGGCAGCGCGTACATATGCAGCGCGGCTTCAGCGTCGCAATGCAGGTCAAGCACCACATCGGCGGTGCAGGCGTGGCTCAGCAGGATGCGTTGCATGCCTTGCAGCTGGCTGCTCGGTTCGGGCAAGGCATTGAGCGCATCGCTCATGGCCTGGCGGATCAGGCGCACATTAGCGTGCGGGTCGTCCCCCAGCTTGCCTTGCAGCAACTCGGCCACCGGCTCGCTCAGTTCGACAAAATCGCGGTTGAAATTCTTGCCGCTGCCGACTTCGAAACGCCCTTGGTGGCTGCCCTGCAACAACTGGCCGAGACCCATCGGGTTGGCGACTGGCACCAACTCGATCACGCCGTTGAGGGCGCCTTGCTGTTCCAGCGCCACAAGGCGCTTTTTCAGTTCCCAGGCGGCGCGCATGCCAGGCAATTCATCGGCGTGCAGGCTGGCCTGGATATAGGCCTTGCGCTCGCCACTGCCGAAACGAAACACGCTCAGCTGGCGCTCGCAGCCCAGGTGCCCCCAGGGCAGCAGATGGTCGATACGTTCCATATCAGTGCTTCCGTGGAGCCAGGTAGCTCAGCCAGCGGCGCTCGGCCAACTTGAACAGGCGCACCAGCATGAAGGTCAGGCACAGGTAGAACACGCCGGCGGTGATATAGGCTTCGAACGGCAGGTAGTACTGGGCGTTCACCGTGCGCGCGGCACCGGTGATGTCGATCAGCGTGACGATGGAGGCCAGGCTGGTGGTCTGCAGCATCATGATCACTTCGTTGCTGTACTGCGGCAGCGCACGGCGCAGGGCCGACGGCAACAGGATGCGGCGGTACAGCTTGTAGCGCGACATGCCCATGGCCTTGGCCGCTTCGATCTCACCGTTAGGCGTGGCCTTGAGGCTGCCGGCGATGATCTCGGCGGTGTAGGCGCTGGTGTTGATGGCAAACGCCAGGCACGCACAGAACGTGGCACTGGACAGCAGCGGCCACAGGAAGCTCTCGCGCACCACTTCGAACTGCGCCAGGCCGTAGTAGATCAAAAACAACTGCACCAGCATCGGCGTGCCGCGGATCACATAGGTATAGAGCCAGGCCACGCCGTTGACGACAGGCTGCTTGGACACCCGCATCAAGCCCAGGGGCAAGGCGGCGAGCAGGCCGAAGAACAGCGAGATGGCGAGCAGTTTCAGGGTGGTCAGCAAGCCGCCAAGGTACAGCGGCATGGCCTCCCAGATGACGTTGTAGTCGAAGATCATAGATCAGCCGCCCTTACGCCTACCGAGTAGCGCTTCTCAAGGTAACGCAAGGCCAGCAACGACACGCTGGTGATCACCAGGTACATCGCCGCCACTGCGAGGAAGAAGGTAAAAGGCTCGCGGGTGGCGTCTGCCGCCTGCTTGGCCTTGAACATCATGTCTTGCAGACCTACCACCGAAATCAGCGCGGTGGCCTTGGTCAATACCAGCCAGTTGTTGGTAAAACCAGGGATCGCCAGCCGAATCATCTGCGGCACCATCACCCGGAAAAACACCTGGAAACTGCTCATGCCATACGCCAGGCCGGCTTCGGCCTGGCCTTTGGGGATGGCCATGAAAGCGCCACGGAAGGTTTCCGAGAGGTAGGCGCCAAAGATGAAACCCAGGGTGCCGATACCGGCGGCCAAGGGGTTCAAGTCGATATAGTCGTCAAAGCCCAGCAAGGGCGCGACGCGGTTAAGCAAGTCCTGACCGCCGTAGAAAATCAGCAGGATCAGCACCAGGTCGGGGATCCCGCGGATCACCGTGGAGTACAGGTCGCCCAGCCAAGCCAGCCAGCGTACCGGCGACAGGCGTAGCGCGACCCCGATCAGACCCAGAACAATGGCCAAGGCCATGGACGACAAGGCGAGCTGAAGCGTCAACCAAGCGCCATCGAGGATAACGGCCCCGTAGCCTTTCAACATGATTCAGGTCCTCGAAAAGGGGGATGAAAAAATGGCGCAAACTTCAGGATGACTGTTGCTTGCGCCATTTCGGACAGACAGCTGCGATGAATTACTTGGCGTCAGCGCCGTAAATATCGAAGTCGAAGTACTTGTCCTGGATTTTCTTGTATTCGCCGTTGGCACGGATGGCAGCGATGGCCGCGTTGATGCGCTCCAGGTTTTCCTTGTCGCCTTTGCGCACTGCGATGCCGATACCGTCGCCGAAGTATTTGGCTTCGGTGAACGATGGGCCTACGAACGCGTAGCCTTTGCCGGCGTCGGTTTTCAGGAAACCGTCTTGCAGCAGGGTGGCGTCAGCCACGGTACCGTCGAGACGACCGGCAGCCACGTCCAGGTAGATTTCGTTCTGGGTGCTGTAACCCTTGATTTCCGCACCTTTAGGAGCCAGGACTTCCTTGGCGAAACGATCGTGGATCGAACCGCGCTGCACACCGATCTTCTTGCCTTTGAGTTCATCCAGGCTGTCGCTGACGGTGGTGCCTTCCTTCATCACCAGCCGCGCTGGGGACAGGTAATAGCGGTTAGTGAAGTCCACGGATTTCTTGCGGTCTTCCGTGATGGACATGGACGACAGGATCGCGTCGATCTTGCGCACTTTGAGTGCCGGGATCAGGCCATCGAATTCCTGCTCGACCCAGGTGCACTTGACGTCCATCTGCTTGCACAGGGCGTTGCCAATGTCGTAGTCAAAACCGACGATGCTGCCATCCGGCGCCTTCGAGGCAAAGGGAGGGTAAGCCGCTTCGATACCAATTTTCAGCGGCTTGCCTTCGGCGAAAGCCTGCATGGACAGCACGGACAGCGCCAGGGCGCCCAACAGCACGAGTTTCTTCATCTTGGGACTCCATCGGTATAGGGCAAAAACAGCAGTATGAGCCAGGGCCCACGATGCGGCGAAGGTGTAACCGAATAGCGGTGCTGCGTCCTGCGCGGGCGACACCTGCGACGACGAGCGAGTGATCGGCATTCTAACGACAGGCCGGAAGCCGATATTTCCTCAATGCGACAACAATTTACAGAAGCACTGAGAAAGCGGTTCCAGCTCATTGACAGCCCCTGAATTTTATGCAGAGACAAAAGATATTAAACCTGATGATGCTGCAAATTGCGGGCCTATTATTCGCAAACCCTTCTAGCACGGCAAGTCTGGCGTTTAATCTTATTTTTTGGGGTGTCTAGAACGCGGTTTTTCGGGGCGTGGGCGTGGTCCATTGCCTCAGGTTTGTGCGGGCGGTTACACATTTGAGCGAGGCGGTAACATTCAGAAACGTCCTACGATGAAAACCGATATTTATTGGTTTGGTGGATATACAGGTGTGTCAGACCGCCACCACTGCCTGCTATGGAAAGCACCCCAAATGTGGGAGCGGGCTTGCTCGCGAAAGCGGTGGGTCAGCTAAATATGAGCCAACTGACCCACCGCTTTCGCGAGCAAGCCCGCTCCCACAGGGAATTGGCCTCGGCTCGAACGCCTACAAAAAAGCCCCACCCGGCTTGCACCGAATGGGGCTCTGTCCCACCTACCCCGCTTACGCGACGTTCATGGTCTTGTGCGTTTCAATCAAATGCGCCACCACGCTTGGATCTGCCAGGGTAGAGATATCCCCCAACCCATCGTATTCAGCCGTGGCGATCTTGCGCAAAATGCGCCGCATGATTTTCCCCGAGCGCGTTTTCGGCAGCCCCGGCGCCCACTGGATGACATCCGGCGAGGCTATCGGCCCGATTTCCTTGCGCACCCAGTTCTTCAATTCCAGGCGCAGCGCTTCATTGGGCTCTTCGCCATTTTTCAGGGTGACGTACACATAGATGCCCTGCCCCTTGATGTCATGGGGCACGCCCACCACTGCCGCCTCGGCGACTTTGGGGTGGGCAACCATGGCGCTTTCGATCTCGGCGGTGCCCATGCGGTGGCCGGACACGTTCAACACGTCATCCACACGGCCGGTGATCCACCAGTAACCGTCCTCATCGCGACGTGCGCCGTCACCGGTGAAGTACATGCCGCGGAAGGTCTTGAAGTAGGTGTCGACAAAACGGTCATGGTCGCCGTACAGGGTACGCGCCTGGCCTGGCCAGGAATCCAGAATCACCAGGTTGCCCTCGGCGGCGCCTTCGATGATGTTGCCCAGGTTGTCCACCAGCGCCGGCACCACACCGAAGAACGGCCGCGCCGCCGAACCCGGCTTCAGCGCATGGGCGCCCGGCAGCGGACTCATCAGCGTGGCGCCGGTTTCGGTCTGCCACCAGGTGTCGACGATCGGGCAACGGGATTGGCCGACGTTCTTGTAGTACCAGTCCCAGGCTTCCGGGTTGATCGGCTCGCCCACCGAACCGAGCAGGCGCAGGCTGCTGCCGTCGGCGCCTTCGCAGGCAGCGGTGCCGGAGGCCATCATGGCGCGGATGGCGGTCGGTGCGGTGTAGAGGATGTTGACCTTGTGCTTGTCGACGATCTTCGCCACGCGGGTGATGTCCGGGTAGTTCGGCACGCCTTCGAACAGCAGCGTGGTCGCGCCATTGGCCAGCGGGCCGTAGACGATGTAGGTGTGGCCGGTGACCCAGCCAACGTCAGCGGTGCACCAGTAGATTTCGCCCGGGCGGTAGTCGAATACGCGCTCGTGGGTCAGGGCCGCATAGAGCAAGTAGCCACCGGTGGTGTGCTGCACACCCTTAGGCTTGCCGGTGGAACCGGAGGTATAGAGGATGAACAGCGCTTCTTCGGCACCCATCTCTTTTGGCGCGCAGACGGTGCCCGCTACTTTCATCAGGTCTTCGTACCAGATGTCGCGATGCTGGTTCCACTTGATCGCGCCATTGGTGCGCTTGCACACGATCACCTTCTGGATGCTGCTGGTTTCCGGGTTGGTCAGTGCGTCGTCGACGTTAGCTTTCAGCGGAATCTTCTTACCGGCACGGATGCCTTCGTCAGCGGTAATCACCACTTTCGACTTACAGTCGATGATGCGACCAGCCAAGGCTTCCGGAGAGAAACCGCCAAACACCATCGAATGAATCGCGCCAATGCGGGTACAGGCCAGCATGGCGACCACGGCTTCGGGGATCATCGGCATATAGATAGTCACCACGTCGCCGCGATGCACGTCCTGGCCGCGCAGGGCGTTGGCGAACTTGCAGACTTCTTCGTGCAGCTCGCGGTAGGTGATGTTGCGGCTCTCGGCAGGGTCATCGCCCTCCCAGATGATCGCGATCTGGTCACCACGCTCGGCGAGGTGACGGTCCAGGCAATTGTAGGAAACGTTCAGGGTGCCATCGGCGAACCATTTGATGTCGACATGGTGGTCGTCGAAAGAGGTCTGCTTGACCGCGGTGAAAGGCTTGACCCAGTCAAGGCGCTTGGCTTGCTCACGCCAGAAGCCGTCGGGGTTGACCACCGACTGCTGGTACATGGCCTTGTAGGTCGCCTCGTCGGTCAGCGTGTTGGCTGCTACTTCGGGGCGAACGGGGTACAGGGAAGCCGCACTCATCTTTCTTACCTCGGTGACATAGTTGTTGTTGTATGGCCCCTGTTGTAGCCGGGGTGGGCCTATAGAACCATTCGACGATGGTAGTAACAAGACCCTACAAATTGCCCTGCTATGCCGTTTTACCCCTCTGGCCCGCGTGCTGCGGCGCCTGGCAGGCTTCTGAAAAAATCTTGATTGAGGGATTGTTACAAAAACCGCCAAAAGTGTTTATCAAAACCACGGGTATATGAATATAACCGAGGCGCCTAAAATCAACTCCGCCAACAAGGCACTCTGATTAACAACGCAACAGCCCCCACGAAGGCAACGTTAATCCGAACTTCCCAACTTTTAAGTGACACACGCGGCCTCACAAGGGCCCCGTGCCCCCTTTCGCCCTGAAGAAGGTAATGAAGCAATGAAAGCGTTATTAGTGATGGCCCTGAGCAGCCTGTGCGCCACTGCCGCCCTGGCTGACGAAGCCCCGACTGAACTGGCCGGCCAGAACGCTCCGATCGTTGAGGACTACACCTACAGCACGCACTTGGATGTGGCCAAAGTCTTGTCCATGAGCAGCATTCCAGAAGTCTGCGAAGTTGTACCGGTAAAAATGGAATATGAAGATTCGCAAGGCCAGCGGCATATTCTTAACTATCAAGTGATGGGCAATGGTTGCTCTAACGGCTAACAACTTCTGAAGTTGGATTCTTAATTGCCGCAAGAAATCGTTCTTGCGGCCAAGAACCCGCCGTGAATACACCCCACATCAATTGTGGGAGCTGGCTTGCCTGCGAAGGCGATTTCAGCCACGACCACTCTTTTTACGCCCGCTTCCCCTGCCCCAAAAAAAACATCCCCGCCCGTCAAAAAACCCCACCCCCTGCAAAGCCTTGCAAACACTCGCTTTGGCCGAAAACCACGTCATTTTGGCGCTCCCAAGTGACCATCCGCCGCAACACAAACCCAATTTTTTCCCTATAATGCGCGGGTAAATCGGGCCTGCAATATCCCTTTACACAGGGATAAAGAGCCAGACCTTGAGCCTGCGCTGCGGCAAGCACGCATCGCTGCGCCCCTCAAGCCTCATGCAGCACCCGTAACCTGATTCCGTTTATTTGCCTGCGCGAGCTGTTGCAACAAACGATTCCTTAAGATCCACCGCGGCCCAAGGGTCGTGTGAACACCCAACCATCCGGTTTCACACGGGCACCTTTGAGCCCTCACGCAGGAGACGACACGTCATGCTGAGCTGGGACGAATTCGACAAAGAAGAAGAAGGCGAAGTAGCCGCTAAAGGCGCCAACGCCGGCCACGCCACCGAAGCCAACATGGACCGCCTCGACGGTGCCGGCGCCGCTGCCGCCGTGGAAGCCCGCGCCGTCACCGCCAACGACTCCGCCGCCATCGTGCGCGCCAAGGCTGCCCTGGACAAACTCGACGTCGCCGAAGGCCTCGCCGAGCTGGAAGGCGCCTCTGCCCGCGTCGCCGTTGACGAAAAACGCATGATCAACTGCCGCGCCGACCTCAACCAACTCGTGCCGTTCAAGTACGACTGGGCCTGGCAGAAGTACCTCGACGGCTGCGCCAACCACTGGATGCCGCAAGAGGTCAACATGACCGCCGACATCGCCCTGTGGAAAAACCCCGAAGGCCTGACCGACGACGAACGTCGCATCGTCATGCGCAACCTGGGCTTCTTCTCCACCGCCGACTCCCTGGTGGCCAACAACCTGGTACTGGCCGTGTACCGCCTGATCACCAACCCGGAGTGCCGCCAGTACATCCTGCGCCAGGCCTTCGAAGAGGCGATCCACACCCACGCCTACCAGTACTGCATCGAATCGCTGGCCATGGATGAAGGCGAGATCTTCAACATGTACCACGAGATTCCATCGGTCGCTAAAAAAGCCGCCTGGGGCCTGAAATACACCCGCTCGATCTCCGATCCGAAGTTCGAAACCGGCACCGTCGACACCGACAAAGAACTGCTGCGCAACCTGGTCGCCTACTACTGCGTGCTGGAAGGCATCTTCTTCTACTGTGGCTTCACCCAGATTCTGTCCATGGGCCGCCGCAACAAAATGACCGGCGTGGCCGAGCAGTTCCAGTACATCCTGCGCGATGAGTCGATGCACCTGAACTTCGGTATCGACGTGATCAACCAGATCAAAATCGAAAACCCACACCTGTGGGATGCCGAGATGAAAGAAGAAGCGACCCAGATGATCCTGCAGGGTACGCAGCTGGAGATCGAATACGCTCGCGACACCATGCCTCGTGGGGTGTTGGGTATGAATGCGGCGATGATGGAAGATTATTTGAAATTCATCGCTAACCGTCGTTTGACGCAGATTGGTTTGAAGGAAGAGTACCCGGGGACGACTAACCCGTTCCCTTGGATGAGCGAGATCATGGACTTGAAGAAAGAGAAGAATTTCTTTGAGACTCGGGTGATTGAGTATCAGACGGGTGGGGCGTTGAGCTGGGATTGATTTCCAAATCAAGTAACACTAAAGAGCCCTGACTTGTTCAGGGCTTTTTTATGCTCACAGGAATGAACAGGATGCTTCCTACAGGATCATCATCCATAGAGCGGTTGATTCAAACTCCTGTGCCACCTAGGCTCATCCGCCGGTGCCTAAGAAACGCCCAACGTAGAAGCAAGCCTTAATCACACAGCTAAACCTCGCTCGACGTCAGTCATGCGAATTAGATGTCGTTATGTGGCTTAGCCGGTTGGCGTTTCTTAAACCGCACTCTCTACGCTGGGTTCTCGCCCTTGAGCAAATCACGTAGAGGTCATAGGGAATGTCAAATCAACACGTATCCATCTTTCCGGCCAGCAACGCCGTACATGAAGCATTTATCGCGGTAGTGTTCACACGCCACAGCCTTCATTTACATACTCTTCTTTTGGAAAACCAACCCTGGTTTTGCGCCCGCGAGCTTGGGCGCTTGATGGGATGGCATCTGGACGAGCGAACGACTCGCAAGCTCGATAAAGATCAAAAAAGAATCGTAAAATTGCTGTTCCACGGCCAACCGGAAGAAATGCTGATGATCAGCGAATCCGGTGCCTATGCATTGCTGGTCTATCACTATGTGCCGGGAAACCGTCTTTTACGAAGCTGGCTGACTCATGAAGTTGTTCCGACCTTACGCGACCAACGCCAACCTGGAAGCATGGAGCGACCATCTTTGAGCATGCTGGACTGGCCAGAGATGTCGTTAAACCTGCTGCATTGGCAGGATGAGGGCTGGATACGCCTACGGGACATGCCATACCTGTTGGTAAATCGAACGTCACGGAGACAGCGAGCAAAAACGCCGTGGTGGCGAAAGCTCATCCAACCATTCCGAATCAAGCAGCGAACTTGCTGAAGAGCACGTCCGCCAACTCCCACCAATCCGTAGGAAATTTCGTAGACTCGACAACGACCACTCAGTATCGTCCGAGGGTTTTCCACCCTCGGCGGCTGTATGGATATTACGAAAGACAAAACGGACTGGAGCGACGCGGAGCTGGAAGCGGCGGTTGAGGCTTATCTGAAAATGTTGGCTTGGGAAAAGGCCGGCCAGTCTTTCAATAAAGCCCTCGAAAACCGCCTTCTGCGCGAAGGCCCGGTGGCGGGCCGTGCGAAAGGCTCCATCGAATTTCGCATGCAGAATATTTCCACCGTATTGGTCCGTATGGGCTGGGACCGCATCGATGGTTACAAGCCTGCCAAGAACGTGGGCACCGGCGTAGAACAACGTATCCGCCAAGCCCTCGCCGCACAGGCCGTGTTCGAATCCGAGGACGCGGCCCAAACCGCCGATGAACAAACGCTTATTCGCCGCGCTTCCAAGCTGCAGCAGCAAACCTTCCCGAAACTACCGGATGGCATCGCCCAACCGCAGAAAGTAGCCAGTGTCAGCACTGCCTTCGTTCGCGATCCAAAGGTACGCGCCTGGGTGCTCAAGGAAGCCAACGGCATCTGCGAAGGCTGCGGTTCGAATGCGCCGTTTGAGGTCGACGGTTTTCCGTTTCTTGAAGTCCATCACGTCAAGCACCTCGCCCAGAAGGGGTCGGATCGCATCACCAATGCTGTAGCCTTGTGCCCCAATTGCCATCAGCGTTGTCACCGGTCGAGTGATCGGGAGGCTTTTAGCGAAGGGCTTTACGCCAAAATCGGAAGATTGGCACGGGAGTAACCTCCTGCTGTCGCAATTGATGCACGCTTAACACTATTAGTAGGACCGAGGCCAACTTGCGAACCCGGACATGCTAGAAGCCGCCCCTAAGGGCTGACTACTCTCTGCCTCCGACAAGCCTGCGCTCTTTCTCTTTTTTCTTTCAAAACCAGCGCCTGACCTTCCATTTCACCGGAAGTGCAAATCCGTGAGCCAATATGCCGAAAAAGGCAATCCACTCGATGATTGGATATTGAATAATAAAATCACTTCTAACCCCAAAAAAAGGAAACTCGCCATACTTAATCACTTCAATATATGACACCACAAAAAAGCCGTTAAATATCACACACAAAAATAACTTTAGGGTATTAAGACCTTCACCCGAAAGCCTAGCCCTTAGAGCATACGCTCCGGCCACGCCAAAAATCACAAATACAAAAGCATAAAGTACAATCAATCTACCACCACCTTATACACCTGCTTCCCTGTCTCATATCGATATACAACTCAACACCTAATAAAAACATCCCCATTCTTTTGTAAGCCCTCTCTTTATCTGATCGTAGTCCTGAGTTGAAAAATTTGCAGAAATGAGACTTTGGGATTTGCCGTTGATGGTCATGTAGCCGTGGTTTGCCATGGGATTAACGCCTTGTTGTTTTTGGCATTTACCATACGAAAAATTGCAAATAGGAAATATCGGAAAGTTCGCTTTAAGTGGTACGAACGGTATGTAGGAAATTTAACCCACACTCCGATCAGTCAGCCAAAACACTTGTAAGAACTACCTGCACTCGCTTTCGAGTGAGCATGCCGGAACCTCAGAAGCCCCACTCCTGGCGCAGGGGTAGTAAACTCGTATCGCCATAAACGCATGGACCGTCGCACGCACACAGAAGAGCGCAGAGGCTGACCCGCTGAACCGTCAACCTGAACCCCGACAGGCAAGCGCCAGTCACAACGCTATGAAACCGCCCTACCTGATAAGGACCACCCGTGAACCCAGACATGCTCGAAGCCGGCCCCGCAGACGCCAAAGTACTTTCCGTCTTTGACTTCGACGGCACCCTCACCCACCACGACAGTTTCGTGCCCTTCCTCAAGTTCGCCTTTGGCACCGGTGAGTTTTATGGCCGGATGGTCAAGCTGGCGGTGCCGGGGCTGCGGTTTTTGGTGCGGCAGATCAGCCGGGATGAGTTGAAGGCGCAGTTGATTCGCACCTTCATGACCGGGGTGGAGAAGGCTTGGGTTGAGCAGCAAGCGCAGGAATATTGCCAGGCGCGCTGGAGCAAGTTGATGCGTCCGAGTGGGTTGCAGTCGGTGGCGGATGAGGTGAAGTCCGGGGCGGTGGTGACGCTGTGTTCGGCGTCGCCGGCGCTGGTGTTGCAGCCGTTTGCCGACCGGCTTGGCATTCGTTTGATCGGCACTGAGCTTGAGGTGGTGGATGGGGTGCTGACCGGCAAGCTCACCGGGAATAATTGCCGTTGTGAGAACAAGGTGCTGCGCCTTGAGGCGGTGTATGGGGACCTGGGGGAGTATCGGCTCAGGGCCTGGGGCGATACGCGCGGCGATCGAGAGTTGTTGGCGGCGGCGCAGGATGCGCATTTTCGGCATTTTCATACGAAGAAGAAAAAGCGGGCTCAAGTGCAGCGGTGATGCGGGTGGGCGGGGTTAACGGGCGAACCGAGGCGATCCCATCGCAGCCTCGCTGGGGCTCGACACCTCCCACATTTGGATCGGCGTGGTGCGTAAACCGTATTCGGTACGGCGTTTACCTCGCCGCTTAAACCCAATCTTCTACCCGCAAACCTGGCACGCGGTCGAACTCGCGCCGGTTGTTAGTGACCATAATCAGGCCCTGCGAACGGGCATGCCCAGCGATCATCTGGTCGTATGAACCTATCGGAGTACCGGCTCTCGCTAGCTCAGCGCGAAGTTGGCCTGTGTGCATAGCGGCATCCTGGTCGTATTTCAAAACTTCCAGACGTGCTGCAAAGCCTTCGATATCAGCCAAGTTTCGCTCTGGGTTAGGTGATTTTTCCGCGCCGTAAATCAGCTCCATCAGGGTTACTGTACTGATAGCTAGTTGGCCATAGTGCTTTTTGAAGGTTTCGCGCACCTGCTGAGGTCTGTTTTTGATTGTGAAGATACAGATGTTGGTATCGAGCATGAACTTGAGCATTAAAAAGATTCCCGCTCTTGGTCAGCAGGCTGATCTCGGTCGTTCATGAAGTCCGGCGTGACACCCTCGCCATCGAACCAGCTGTCCCATGACTCACCGGCTGGGGTGATGATTCGGGCCCTACCGATTGAGACGACATCTACACGTTTTACGTCATCCGGCAGCGCAGCTGCCTTTGGCAAACGTACAGCTTGGCTGCGGTTGCTTTGAAATACAGAACCTTGATCCATATTGGCCTACCTCCAGTGGTCGTGTGATTACGCAACGCTACACTACGAGATGGATATGTCAATGGGATATACATTCCGTTACTGGTTGAACGTTGATCTTCGGCAAGCCAAGCATGAAGGCGCTCACGGCCTTCATGAAACAGACCTATCATCCTCTGCGGTCGCGAAAAATAGTAATGAGTATTGAAATTCGTTAACAAATCCACTTCTCGCTTCGAAAAAGCTAGCGATACGGGTTTGTAGATCGACGGGCGACCGAGGTGCTCCCCATCGCAGCCTCGCTGGGGCTCGACAGCTCCCACATTTGAGCTTTGTTGAGGCTTAGGCCGACGTCTTCAGGTCTACACCCAGCGCTGTTGCAAAGGCTTTCACCATCGGGCTTCTCGGCGCGTTGTGGCGCAGGATCAGGTTGAACGCGGTGCTCAGTTGTACCTGCTCCGGGCACAGTGCGCGCAGGCATCCTTCCCTTACCAGTGGCGTGGCGTAGTGTTCTGGCAGAAAGCCCAGGAAGCGGCCGGTGAGGATCAGGATGGCGACGGCTTCCACTTGTGAGGCCGAGGCGGACTGGCTGTCGTGGTTGACGAAGTTGGCCTTGTCGCGATGGATCGCATACCGATGGTTCACCACTTCATATTGGCGAAGGGCATCGGGGGTGATGTCGCTGGCGGTGAACAGTGGATGCCCTACGGCGCAGTAGGCGTGGGCCTTTTCTTCGTAGAGCGGGAAGTAATCGAATTCTTCACGGCGTTGGTACACCGGGACGATGCCGGCGACCAGGCGCCCTTCCACGACGCCGCGTTCAACTTCGTCCAATTGCGAGGCATGTAGGCGCAATCTTATTTTTGGCGATTGGCGATGTAAGTTGCCCAGGGCGGTAATCAGCGGCGAGTTAACGTCGGAGACGGTGTTATCGATAACGCCCACACTCAGGTCGCCGATGAGTTCATTCTGTGCCGAACTAAGCTTGTCGCGAAAACTGTCCACCGAGGTGAATAACTCGATGGACGCTTGATACACCAACTTGCCTTCTTCGGTCAGCCCGAACCCTTCGCGGCCCCGTGTGCACAGGCGCATGCCGATGCGAATCTCCAGGTCGGAGATCTGTTTGCTGATGGCGGCCAGGCCCACGTTCAACTCGTTTTGCGCAGCACTGAAGCCGCCGGCTTCGACCACGGCCATAAATACCCGCAGCAATTTGAAGTCCAACCCGCTCAGTTGCAGCGGTGCTCGGGTGCCGGGTTTTGGCGGCAGGTTTCCAGAAGTGGAAAGTGGGGTTTCCATAATGCGCGTTGACCTCGAGTGCCATATTCAACAGGCTTGAACCCAATCCTTGAACATAGCCAGGCGGCGATAATGAACATAAACATCCGCCCGTGGCAACCTTGAATACGGCGCGTCAGATGCCGGTTCTACACCGATAAACTTCTGTTGAAACTGCCTCCGACTCTTCTAAAAACAAGCGTGAGGAATACCCATGTCCCAGCCCACCGACCGCCTTTGGGGCGCTCGTTTCAAGACCGGTCCGTCTGCGGCGTTGGCCGCGTTGTCGCGCTGCCCTGAGCGTTATTTTCGCCTGACGCCCTACGACCTGGCCGGCTCCCGCGCCCATGCCCGTGAGTTGCAGCGCGCCGGTTTGCTGGATGAGTCAGAAACCCTACGCACCCTCGAAGCCCTGGACCGTATCGGCGAGGATTTCGCCGCCGGCCGCTTGCATCCCACCCTGGATGACGAGGACGTGCACACCTTTATCGAACGCGTATTGACCGAACGCCTGGGCGCCCTTGGCGGCAAGTTGCGCGCCGGGCGCTCGCGCAATGACCAGACGGCCAACGATCTGCGCCTGTTCCTGCGTGACCATGCCCGCACCATCGCCACCGAGGTGTTGGGCCTGCAGCAGGCGTTGGTCGAGCAGGCCGAGCAACATGTAGAGAGCATCTGCCCGGGCTTTACCCATTTGCAGCAGGCGCAACCCATTGTGTTCGCCCATCACTTGTTGGCTCACGCACAGTCGATGCTGCGCGATGTGCAGCGCCTGGTGGATTGGGATGCGCGTACGGCGCTGTCGCCATTAGGCGCGGCAGCCATGGCAGGTTCCGCGATAGCGCGTCAGCCAGAACACTCAGCCAAGGAAATGGGCTACACCGGGCCCTGCGAAAACTCCATCGACGCTGTCGCCAGCCGTGACCATGTGGCGGAGTTCCTGTTTGTGGCGGGCATGCTCGGGGTGAATATTTCGCGACTGTCGGAGGAGTTTTGCCTGTGGTCGTCGCGCCAGTTTCGCTGGGTGGTGTTGGACGATGCCTACGCCACCGGCAGTTCGATCATGCCGCAGAAAAAGAACCCGGACATTGCCGAACTGGCGCGGGGCAAGGCCGGGCGTTTGATTGGCAACCTGACCGGATTGATGTCGACGCTCAAGTCGTTGCCGCTGTCGTACAACCGCGATTTGAGTGAAGACAAGCACAGCGTGTTGGACAGCGTGGACACCTTGCTGCTGGTGTTGCCGGCGATGGCCGGGATGGTGGCGACCATGAAGGTGCAGGTAGAGGAGTTGCGGCGCCAGGCACCGATGGGTTTTACCTTGGCGACGGAGGTGGCGGATTGGTTGGCCACCCGTGGTGTGCCGTTCAAGGAGGCCCATGAAATAACCGGCGCGCTGGTGCAGGCCTGTGAACAGCATGAGATTGAGTTGTGGCAAGCCTCACCGGCGATGTTGGCCGAGGTGGATGGGCGGCTCACCCCGGACGTGCGCGATTGCCTGACCCCTGGAGGCGGCGATTGCGGCGCGCAGTGGCTGGGGTGGTACGGCGCCGGAGCGGGTGAAGGAGCAGATTGGGCGGTTGACGGTGGCGTTGGCGGCTCAGCAGGAGTGGGCTGAAAGTTATCAAGGATTTCGAATTTAAGCCGGTGACGATCGTTCCCACGCTCTGCGTGGGAATGCATCCCGTGACGCTCCGCGTCGTCACGTTACGCGCCAACGGCGGGACGCGGAGCGTCCGAGGCGGCGTTCCCACGCGGAGCGTGGGAACGATCATGCATCAAGAATAATTTTGGAGTAGCAGCATGAACCAAACCCCGGCAGAGCGCTTGGAAGCCGAGCGCAAGTTGTCCGAGAACCAGTTCGATATCACGCAGTACGAGCATGTGCCGCGGCGCTATTACGGGCGGATGTTTTTTGCCACGTTGATCGTGATTGTGTTGGCTGCGCTGTTGCGCGCGTTTGCCAATGGCCAGATCGAATGGTCCTACATTGGCCAGTTCCTCACGTCGCAAGCCATCATCTGGGGCCTGGTGAACACCATCGTCATGTCGATCCTGGCGATGGCGCTGGGCGTGGTGATCGGGGTGATCACCGCGATCATGCGCATGTCGGCCAACCCGATCCTGCGTTACGTGGCCATCACCTACACCTGGTTGTTTCGCGGTACACCGCTGATTTTGCAACTGCTGCTGTGGTTCAACCTGGCGTTGATCTTCCCGGTGATCGCGATTCCGGGCCTGTTCAGCATCGACACCGTCGACCTGATGACGCCCTTTGTGGCCGCCTTGCTCGGCTTGAGCATCAACCAGGGCGCCTATACCGCTGAGGTGGTGCGCGCCGGCTTGCTGTCGGTGGACACCGGTCAATATGAGGCGGCCAAGTCCATCGGCATGCCGAGCCTGCAAGCGCTGCGTAGGATCATTCTGCCGCAGGCCATGCGCGTGATCATCCCGCCCGTGGGCAACGAGTTCATCAGCATGGTGAAAATGACCAGCCTGGCCAGTGTGATCCAGTACTCCGAGCTGCTGCACAACGCGCAAAACATCTACTACGCCAACGCCCGGGTGATGGAGCTGCTGATTGTGGCGGGCATCTGGTACCTGGCGGTGGTGACTGTTCTTTCATTTGGTCAAAGCCGCCTCGAGCGTCGTTTTGCCCGCGGCGCCGGCAAGCGTTCGTAAGCCTGGGTTGAGGAGATTTGCCCCATGAGAAGCATCGTCAAGGCCGTCAACCTGAACAAGTATTACGACCAGTATCACGCCCTGCGTGACATCAATATCGAGGTCGAGCAAGGCGAGGTGATGTGCATCATTGGCCCGTCCGGCTCGGGTAAAAGTACGTTGCTGCGTTGCGTCAACCAGCTGGAAAAAATCGACAAGGGCGGCCTGTGGGTCGATGGCGAATTGGTCGGTTATCGGGTGGTCGGCAACAAGCTGCACGAGATGAACGAAGCGCAGATCGCCCGCCAGCGCCTGGCCACCGGCATGGTGTTCCAGCGATTCAATTTGTTCCCGCACATGACCGTGTTGCAAAACATCATCGAAGGCCCGTGCCAAGTGCTCAAGCGCTCGCCCAAGGAAGCCATCGAAGATGCATTGGAACTGCTGGCCCGCGTTGGCCTGGCAGACAAGCGCAATGCCTACCCAGTGGAATTGTCCGGTGGCCAGCAACAGCGCGTGGCAATCGCCCGTGCCTTGGCCATGCGCCCCAAGTTGATGCTGTTTGACGAACCCACGTCAGCCCTCGACCCGGAGCTGGTAGGCGAAGTGCTGTCGGTGATGCGCGATTTGGCCACCACCGGCATGACCATGATCGTGGTCACCCATGAGTTGGGCTTCGCTCGCGAAGTGTCCAACCGCATGGTGTTTATGGACGCCGGCCAGATTGTGGAAGCCGGCAGCCCGGAAGACATTCTAATAAGCCCACAAAATCCACGTACCCAAAGCTTTATTTCTGCCGTTCGCACTTAACTAAAAAACTAACGAGAACGCCCCCATGAAAAAGATGTTTATCCCTTCCTTGCTTGCCGGCCTGATGGCCTCCTCGTGTGTATTGGCGGCCTTGCCGCAAGCCATCAAGGACAAGGGTGAGATCAGCGCGGCCATCGTGCCGAACTACCCGCCGATGGACTTCAAGGACCCGGCCACCAACAAGCTCACTGGTTTTGACTTCGACCTGGGCAACGCCCTGGCCGAGCGCCTGGGCGTGAAGATCAAATGGCAGGAAACCGGCTTCGAACAAATGCTCAGCGGCCTGACCACCAAGCGCGTCGATATCGTGCTGTCGGGCATGAGCGACACCGCCGAGCGCCAGAAGGCCGTGACCTTCGTCGACTACTTCACCAGCGGCCCACAGTTGTACACCCTGGCCAAGCGCGAAGAGATCAAGGAATTGACCGACTTGTGCGGTAAAAAAGTCGGCACCAGCCGCCGCACCACCTGGCCGTCGGAAATTACCGCCTGGAGCAAGGCAAACTGCGAAGCGGCGGGTAAGCCGGCAATCGTGGTGATCGGCACCGAAGGTTCGGCGGATGCCCGGGCGCAGTTGCAGCAGAACCGCCTGGATGCGGCGATGCAGGGCAGCGAGACCATTCCTTATTTGATGTCGCTGGACAAGGGTAAATACAAGCCGGTGGGCCTGGCGATTTCCAAGCAGTTCACCGGGCTTGGGATTGAGAAGAGCAATACCGAGTTGGTCACGGCGATCAGTGAAGCGTTGCAGGGCATGATTGATGATGGGACGTACGGCAAGATCCTGAAGAAGTGGGATCTGGAGCAGGGGGCGGTCGAGAAGATCAGCATCAATGCAGGCCAGTAAACACTGCAAAACCCTGTGGGAGCTGGCTTGCCTGCGATAGCGGTGGTTCAGCCAATGACGATGCAAACTGGCCCACCGCTATCGCAGGCAAGCCAGCTCCCACACTGGTTCTGTGTTCACATTTAAGTTGTGTTGTCGTGAAGGTATAACAAGGATCCCACCCCACCGTGGCCACCTACTCCCTGGTAATCCGTCGCCTGATGATCTGCTCGGTGACCATCGTGGTCAGCCGCGCCATGACCAGCCCGTTGCTGGCCCTCTGGCTGAGCACACGCCTGGGCCTCAACCAGCAGGACATCGGCCTGCTGATGGGGATCGCCGTGTTCATCGCCACGCTCCTGGGGTTGTACGGCGGCTACATCATCGACCGCCTGGAAAAGCGCAAGCTGCTGATCCTGGCCATGCTCTCCAGCTCCATCGGTTTTTTGTTGCTGACCTTTGCCAGCAACCTCTACCTCACCACCCTGACCCTGGTGATCACTGAGGCCGCGTCGGCGTTGTTCCTGATCGGCTCCAAGGCGATCATCAGCGAGAACCTGCCGGTGGGTGAGCGCGCCAAAGTGTTTTCACTGCGCTACACCCTGACCAATGTGGGCTATGCGACGGGCCCGATGTTGGGCGTATTGATTGCCGGCCAACTGCCGTGGGCGCCGTTCCTGATTGCCAGTGCCATTGCCTTTGGCAGCCTGTTCCTGATGATCGATATTGCGCCGACCCAACGGGACGACAGTCACAAACCCCAGAGTTTTCTCAGCACCCTGCGCACCTTGCGCAACGACCGCACGTTGATCCTGTTCACCAGCGGCAGCCTGTTGAGCACCATCGTCCATGGGCGCTACACCCTGTATCTGTCGCAGTTTCTGCTGGTGGCCTACACACCCGACCAGGCACTGAAAATTCTGTCGGCGGTGCTGGCCTGTAACGCAATCACCGTGATTTTGATGCAGTACCAAATCGGTCGATTCCTCAAGCGCGAGCAACTGCGCCATTGGATCGTGCTGGGTACCTTATTGTTTATTGCCGGGTTGGTCGGCTTCAGCCAGGCGAACAGTCTGCTGAGCTGGTGCCTGGCGATGTTCGTGTTCACCTTGGGCGAGATGATCATCTACCCCTCGGAATTTCTGTTTATCGACACCATTGCGCCGGATGCGCTACGGGGCAGTTACTACGGTGCCCAGAACCTGGCCGCGTTTGGCGGGGCCATGAGTCCGGTGATTTGTGGCTACCTGCTGATCAACGCGGCACCCACCAGCATGTTCTTTGCCCTGGCCGCACTTACTGCCATAGGCGGCACGCTGTGTTTCTTGAGCGGGCGCCGCGTGGCAGGTTCTTGCTGATATTTACCCAAGATACGGCTATTAATAGCCAAACCTCTGACGGACCCGAGCCCCATGAAATTCGACACGGCCTACAGCCTGAGTCTCGACGACAAGCTGTCGATCTACGACGTGCGAGACCTGAATTTCGACGAAACCACCGGCTTCGATTCCGACAAGGACAGCTTCCTGTGCCCCAACGACGCCTGCCGCGCGGCCTTCGATAGCGCCAATGCGTTGAGCACTTTCAACGCCAAGAACGTCAACTACCAGCGCACGCCGCACTTCAAGAACAAACCCGGCACTCGGCATATCGATGGCTGCCGCTATGCCGGCAGCCATAAATCGGCGACGGGTGAAAGTGATGACGAGCGTGAGGAAAATTTCCCATCGGAGTTTGTGCTGACGCGGCGACTGTACGCGCCTAAAACACCGGTAGTCAGCACCGATGCAGGCGCCCTACAGGCACCGACGAAAGCGCCTGCAAACCGCGCTACGACATCCTCTGGCAGTAATGACACAACCCCGGACAAAACCAGCGTGTTCGCACACCCGGTGGAGTGCTACGTGTCCAACATCGATGACAAGGACAAGCTCAAGGCCATGCCCTTGAAGATCGGTGAACACACGGCGACCTACTGGGCATTCTTCAAGAAGATCGAATACCTGCAAGACAACCAGGGGTTGATTTACTGGGGCAAGATCAAGGCTATCAAGGACTACACCAGCAGCTTTCGCATCGACTTCGAGAAGAAGGTGTGGCTCGACAAAAAACCTTATTCGGTGAACGTCTACCTGAGCAAAAAACTCATCGAAAACTACCGCAAGCGCACGGCATTCCTGGAGCAGATCAAGGCGGCGGCCAGCAGTGAACGGCCGCTGTATTGCTTTTTCTATGGGGTCACACCGCAGCTTATGCAGGTGCCCAGTAAGAAAAACCCCGAGCAAACGTTCGGGGTATTCAGCGCCAAAATCGAGAACCTGGACCACCTGATTATTCGTGAGGCGCCAGGGCTGGAATCATAAGGGGTTGCATCGCCAGTGGATGAGCGGTAGAAACAACTGTACAAAAACACAGTATAGTTGCACCTCCCCTGTCGAACCTGGAGAAAACCCCATGTCCTCTCTGGCAATGAGTTCTTTCGTAGAACAACAGATCGTCCTGCATCAATTCACCGCCAAACACTGCGCGCAGGCGCGCGTCATGCTGGGCTGGAGCCGCGAAGAGCTGGCTCGCCAGGCTGGCGTGGCGGTGCAAGCAATTGAGCAATTGGAAGGCCACGGCGACGTGGACGATGAAACCCGTTTAGTCCTGGCGTTTCGCCTGGAGGCCGAAGGGCTGGTGTTTTTCCCGGGGTTCGCACCGGGGTGGGGGATGAGTGCGCGCCGGTTTGATACCCCGGCGGCGCAACCTTCTGTGCAAGGCCTCATTTCTCAATTGATGGGTTCAACAGTGGCAACCAGCAGAGGCTGACGCAATTTCAGCCGTTGGTGGCCTCAACTGTTTTATCTGGACTGGCTGGTATTTGCGTAAAAGGAATACCTGGGAGAAAAGCCGGTTCTCGGATGGCCTGCGAGGCTTGTTCATAACCATAGGCGACAGAGAGCAAGGTGGCTTCACTATTGCCGGAGCCATAAAAATAAAGTGCTGTCGGCATGCCTTCATCATCCATGCCTGATGGAACGGATATACCGGGGTACCCGGCCGCAGCACTGTAAAAATAGTTGTGGGACAGAAAGTTCGACACCATGGCGTCGAGCTTGTGCTCCTTCATGGGGTCATCAACGGTTTTCTGAAATACAGGAAGGATCGCTTCCCACAACGCCTCGCGTTTTTGCGGGGTGGTCTCCAGGTCATTGATCATTTCCAACAGTTTCTGGTCTGGCTCACCCGCTTTGTGCGTGCGTTTGATAAAAGCGATCAGCTCAGAAAGTGATTTGACCGGCAAGCCCTCCCGCCCGGCCAGATAGTCGTCCAGTTGCTGCTTGACCTCGGAGAAAAGCGCTTCGTTATATTCTTCAAAAGCTTCATCTGACACGCTATCTTCCAGCGCCTCCACTGGCACCAGGATCGCACCCTGGGCCTTCAATACCTCCAGCGCCTGCTCATAGTGCTTGCGGTCTGCTCGCTTGGCTGGGTCCTTGGCCTCCTCAGCAGACAGCTCAGGTAAAGGGGTATAGCCAATTCGCTTACCCTTCAAGGCGTCGGAACGCAGGCCTTTGGTGTAGACAGTGGTCTCGGTCATTGCATTAAGCGCTTCTGCCGCATCGCAGATATTGCGGGTGAAAGTCCCCACTGCATCCATCCGTGTGCTGGTCATGACGCCTTCGGTGCTGATCAGGCCCGTCGTGGTTTTCAGGCCAAACACACCGTTGTGGGCTGCCGGGCTGATGATCGAGCCGTTGGTTTCCAGCCCTAACGCCACCGGCACATGCCCTTGCGCTACAGCTACTGCCGAGCCAGAACTGGAGCCTGCCACCGGCCCGCCAAGTCGATGCGGGTTCAACGTCTGGCCACCTCGCGAACTCCAGCCATCGACAGCTGATAGTGAGCGAAAGTTGGACAGCTCACTCATATTGGTTTTGCCTACAATCACCACTCCGGCTTTCAGCAAATTGTCGACGACCTTGGCATTTTTAGTGGCCGGCGCGCCTACCAAGGCCTTTGAGCCTGCGCTGGTCTGCATGCGGTCGTTGGTTTCAAAGACATCCTTCAGCGCTATCGGCACACCATGCAAATGCCCGCGAACACGGCCATCGGCACGCTCCTTATCGCGAGCCTTCGCCTCACTGAGGGCATCCGGGTTGGTTTCCAAGAATGCATTGCCGCCCTGTAGCCCGCGATCAATATTGGCAATTTGCTTGAGCGAGTCCTTCAACAGTGACTCTGAGGTGACGCCGCCTCCTTGGCCCATCTCCACTGACATCTGGCAGGCACTTTTGAAGCCTTGCACAGGGTTTGAAAGCTCCTGAAGCAGGCCTGTCGCCCATCCACCTGCCGAAACTGGTCCGATCATCAAATGCCCCTCTGTTTGACTGAGTGTGAGCGCTATCGGTCGATAACACCGCACCAGTCTAAGAGCCGGCACCCCACCACTATTTCAGGCGAATCTTGCCACCGCGTCCTCCCCTTCCCAGCCCGGTGTAGGCATCTATACCGTCTATGGCCGAAGCTGGCGGTAAGCGCGCACCAGTGCCGCCAAACCATCACCTGCCCAGCGCGCACCGTAAAACCAGACTCGGGAGCCATCCTCCAGGGTTTCACACACAAAGGGGTATCCGCTTCTTATGGCATGATGAAAGGCGGCCTGGGGATCCTCGGACACCAGGGCATCCAGGCGAAGACCTGCCACCTGCTCATCGATTTCACGACAGGCCTGCTGGCTGTCGCCACTGCCCTGCATGTCCACCGCTACCCATTGCACACCGGCGTGACGCAGGGTGTCGAAGACCCGCTGCAAAGCCGCACTGCGCTCAACCGGCTCTACCTGATTGCCCTGCACATAGTGCTCGGCATAGCCGATCCGATACCCGGTCAACGCCCGCGTGGCGGTGAAGGTGGTGTTATTCAATACTAGTGGTACTTCGACCATTACCGGTTCGGTAGGGTCCACGCCGCTGATGGCGACAAGTGATAGCGCCGGGTCACGTACTGGTCGTATATGGGGCGCCAGGGCGTTATACCCAGGGACGAGCGTGGCGCCCGCAGCCTGTTCGGCGCCAAAGACAATAGAACTGGGTACTGCATGGGGTGGCGAAGCGGGCACGTCGGCGGCGTTTATTGGCGCGGGCAGCGGCTGGGCTGGGGCACAAGGCAACCCCATTCTCCAAAGCTTCTTACAGTGGCTGTCCATCGAAACGTCCTCCCGGAGATAAAATTCCCGCGGGATCATCGCACTCTCATTTGGCGTTTGTCGCAGAGCTGAAATCCGCTGAAAAACTCTTTTCCAAGCGGGTTTTCGGCTCAGCCTGCTGCGTGTTCGTTAACCGATTGAGGCTCGACTTCCAACCACCAGGCATGCCCACGCTCGGGCTGGTTCAAGCGAAATGCCTGGCCCATTGCCGGGGTAGTGATCGAGACATTGCGCTCCCAGGCCAGGGCCATGATGCGGTCGAACGGTTCGTGCCAGGCGTGGAAGGCTAAGTCGAAGGTGCCATTGTGAATCGGCAACAGCCAGCGCCCTTTCAGATCGATATGCGCCTGCAGTGTCTGCTCAGGCTGCATGTGCACATGGGGCCAATCAACATTGTAAGCGCCGGTTTCCATCAGGGTCAGGTCAAACGGCCCGTATTGCTCGCCGATGCGTTTGAAACCGTCGAAATAGCCGGTGTCGCCACTGAAAAAGATACGTCGCGTGTCGTCGATCATCACCCAGGAGCACCACAGGGTCTGGTTGCCATCAAACAGGCCGCGCCCGGAAAAGTGCTGGGCCGGTGTGCAGACAAAACGAACGCCATCGACTTCGGTGCCCTGCCACCACTCCAGTTGGCGCACTTTGCTGGCGTCTACGCCCCATTTGACCAGCGTGTCACCCACGCCCAGGGGCGCCAGGAAGTAGCGGGTCTTTTCGGCCAATTGGACCACTGCTTTGCGGTCGAGATGGTCGTAATGATTGTGGGAAAGGATCACCGCTTCCAGCGCTGGCAGCTCTTCAAGGCTGATAGGCGGCTGATGAAAACGCTTGGGGCCGGCCCAACTGAAGGGCGAGGCGCGCTCGGCAAACACCGGGTCGGTGACCCAGAATTTACCGCGCATTTTCAGCAGCACGGTTGAATGGCCCAGGCGATACACGCTGTGATCAGGGGCGGCCAATAACTGCTCGCGAGTCAGTGGCTGTACCGGAATCTGCCCCACCGGCCGAGTGGTGCGCGGTTTGTTGAACAGCATGTTCCAGAAAATACGCAGGGTCTTGCCCAAACCACCGTGCTGCACCGGGGCGTCGTTGCTGAAGTGCCCCAGGCCCTGCTCGGCAGGTTTGGGCGCCGAGGGCGCAGGGTCGAGACGGGTTGAAATAGTGGCCATGACGAAGTGACTCCTGCGGTCCGCTCAAGTATTACACTGCACAGTGTAGTTTCTAGATTGCAACAAAATCCGGAGCAAGTAAACTGCCCGGTGTAATTTCATTGTTGAGTCGAATACCTTCCATGACTGCCCCCAAACGCCTCACCGAGCGTAAACGCGAAGCCATCGTGGCGGCGGCGATTGCCGAATTTCGCGAGAACGGCTTCGAGGTCACCAGCATGGACAAAATCGCCGCCACTGCGGGCGTTTCCAAGCGCACGGTGTACAACCATTTCCCCAGCAAGGAAGAACTGTTCGCCGAGATCCTCCACCAGTTGTGGGCCAGCAGTGTTGCCCAACTGGACGTGATCTACACCAGCGACCGCCCCCTGCGCGACCAACTGCGCACGTTGCTGGAAGCGAAAATGCAGATGATGTCGGACGCCAACTTCCTCGACCTGGCACGCGTAGCCATTGCTGCCACCATCCATTCGCCGGAGCGTGCGCAAGACATGGTCAACCGCCTCAGCGCACGGGAAGAAGGCTTTACCCAATGGGTACGCGCCGCTCAGGAAGACGGCCGCCTCACCTGCACCGACCCGGCGTTCGCTGCCCATCAGATCCAAAGCCTGCTCAAGGCCTTTGCATTTTGGCCGCAAATCACCCTCGGCCAGCCCACCCTCGACCTTGTCGCACAGGCCCACGTCATCGAATCGGCCATCGACCTGTTTCTCGCCGGTTACGAAGCCAGCACGCAGCGCCCGCCCCAGTAAGCCCTGTTGCAGGCGCGACATTTAAGGTCGTTTTTGGCGTATTTACCCGCTGTTTTGCGCAAATGGCCTGGAAGGACACTGATTATTCCTACGGGAATAATCGACAATTCACCTTTCTTATCCGACCACCGGCTCTGCCCGTTGACGCGTGCTGTTGCACCCGCAAAAAAAGTTGACCCAGGACACTATGGAAAACAGACGAGGCAAAGGGCTTTCATTTGCCAGGCGAATCTACACGCCAAGGATTATCGGCCTGGGTATCGGCAGCATCAGTGTGATCGGGGCTTTGTATCCCTTGTCGATGCCCGGTTGGGTCTGGGCGTTGCTGCTGTTCAACGGCATTGCCTGGCCGCACGTGGCGTACCTGGTTTCCACCCACTCGCCGTTTCCCTACCAGGCCGAACAACGCAACGTGATGTATGACTCGGTGCTGGGCGGTTTCTGGGCCGCTGCCGCCCAGTTTTCACCACTGACAGCGGTAACCATTCTGTCGATGATGGCCATGAACAACGTCGCAGCCGGGGGCAAACGCCTGTTCCTGCGCGGGTTGCTGGCACAGGCGGCCGGTATCGCGGTGGCCTGGGGCCTGTTCGGCGTCAAGTTCGACCCCAGCGTCAACCTCACCGAGGTCTACACCTGCCTGCCGATGCTGACGCTCTACCCGATGGCCATCGGCATGGTCTGTTACCAGTTGGCGATCAAACTGTCGGAACACAAACGCGCCCTCAGCGCCCTGAGCCGCGTCGACAGCCTTACCGGCCTGCTCAACCATGGTTCGTGGAAAGACCTGCTCAACCTCAAGTTTCACAAGTGCCAGCAGCAACAAGGCCAAGCGACCATTGCCTTGATCGATATCGACCACTTCAAGCACATCAATGATGTGCATGGCCACACCGTCGGTGACGCGGTACTGCGCCAGTTGAGCCAGGCGCTGCGCGAACACTTGCGCGAAGAAGACCTGGCCGGCCGCTACGGCGGCGATGAGTTCTGTGTGATTCTGCCGAAAATGCCCCTGCACGCCGCTGCGCAGGTGATGGAACATCTACGCGAAACCTTCAGCGGCTATCGTCATGCGCAGATCCCCGACCTGCGCGTCAGCCTGAGCATTGGCCTGGCGGATTTCCACCCGTCGTTCAAGGACGCGGTCATGTGGCTCGATGCGGCGGATCGCGCGTTGTACACCGCCAAAAACAGCGGCCGCAACCGCGTCAAGGTCAGCGAATGCACGCCCGCTCATTCAGCCTGAGTTGTCTGATGACACCTCGTCCGAATCTTGCTCCGCCCACCTGCTGCAATAGCATAATGCCGCCATTGGTCGCCTGGTCAAAATAGTCCTGCCTGATGGGCGAACTTCCAGGCCGATTGATCACTCTGAGACCGTTGTTCCACCCCCCTCTGTCAGCATCAGGAAGCTGGCAATGAGCAAGTCAACCGTAAGGCCAAGGGCCCTACGGGGTCAGGCGCAAATACATGGACCCCGCATACGCTTGCATGCCCGAGCCCTCCACCATGCTATTTCACGCTCATAAGAAAACCATCAGTACCCTGCAACACAGCCTTGCCCAACAGACCAGCCTGCTGGACGCCATTGAGCGCTCCATGGCCGTGATCGAATTCGACCTGCAAGGCACCGTGCTGCGCGCCAATGACAACTTCTTCAAGACCATGGGTTACCGCGCCGAACAGATCCTGGGGCAGCCTCACCGGATGTTCTGTACCCCGGCGTTCGCCCGCAGCGCGGATTACAACCAGCTGTGGACACACCTGCGCAACGGCCAATTCCAGTCGGGCACCTTTGAACGAGTAGGCGCCAACGGTGCCTCGGTGTGGCTGGAAGCCAGCTATAACCCGGTACGGGATGAAGCGGGGAACGTGATCAAAGTGGTGAAATACGCCATGGACGTCACCCCACGCCTGCAGGCCGAAAGTGAAGCCAACGCCAAGCTCGAAGCCATCGACCGCGCCATGGCGATGATCGAGTTCAACCTCGACGGCACCATCATCACCGCCAACGGCAATTTCCTGCAGCGCATGGGCTACAGCCTGGCGCAGATCCAGGGCAAGCATCATCGCCTGTTCTGCACACCGGAGCTGGCCAACAGTGCGGCCTACAGCGAGTTCTGGAAGCGCTTGAACCAGGGCGAGCTGTTCAATGGCCAGTTCGAGCGGGTGGACAAACACGGCCAGGTGGTGTGGCTGGAAGCCAACTACAACCCGGTGTACGACGCCAGCGGGCGCCTGTGCAAAGTGGTGAAGTTCGCCTCGGACGTCACCGCCCGCGTGCTACAGCATGCCGCCGACGCACAAAGCGCCGCACAGGCTTATCACCTGTCGTTGAACACCCAGGAGATGGCGGAAAAAGGCGCCGAGGTGATTCAGAAAACCGCCACTGGCATGCGCGAAATTGCCGTGGATATCGACACCTCTTCGCAACTGATCGCCAAGCTGGGCGAGCGCTCGCAACAGATCACCGCCATCGTCAACACCATTCGCGGCATTGCCGACCAGACCAACCTGCTGGCCCTCAACGCAGCTATTGAAGCGGCCCGCGCCGGCGAGCAGGGCCGTGGCTTTGCCGTGGTGGCTGATGAAGTGCGGCAACTGGCGGCGCGCACCAGCGGCTCCACCGCCGAAATCTCCGGCATGATCGCCATGATCCAGGACGAAACCCGCCAAGCCATCGACAGCATGGACGCCACCCGCGACCGCGCCGCCCAAGGTGTGGAACTGGCCAACCAGGCCGGCACGGTGATCCTGCAAATTCGCGAAGGCACCGGCGAGGCGGTACAGGCAGTGAGCGCGTTTGCAAACGAGCGAGGTAATCGCTGACCCATTGGCGCTGGCTGTCTGAAGGTTAACTTCGCAGCCAGCGCACATGCCGCCCCAGCTCATCAAACAGCGTCACCACCGAGCGCAACGCCCGGCAATCAGGCCGCGTCAACAACCACAGCGCCGTATCGTGCCCTGCCAGCGCAGGGCCCAGCGGTTGCAGGCCATCGCCCATGAGAAAATCCGGCAGTGCCGCCACGCCCAATCCAGCCCTTACCAATTCGGTCACCGACTGCATGCTGTTGCACCGATAACGGGGACGCACGCCCGGCAAATGTTCACGACGCCAGATGACGGTGGGGTGATCGGGTAAAAAGTCATCTGGCGCGATCCAGGCCAGGTCGGCCCACTCGTGGCCTGCATGCTGGCGCGCATAGTCGGCACTGGCACACACCTGATAGGTCACCGGCCCCAGGCAGCGTCCGACAAGATGCGCTGGCGGTGCCTTCGTCAGGCGCAGGGCGATATCCGCATCGCGGCGGCTGAGGTTGGCGAAGTCATTGGAGGTGCTCAGTTCCAGGGTCAACGCCGGGTAGGCCGGCATGAACTGCGCGAGGGCCGGCAACAGCAAGCCTTGCAACACCGAGTCGGTGCAGGTCAGGCGCACGGTGCCGCTGATCACTTCACCGCCCTGCTCCACGCCAATGCGCGCCGCCTCCAGGGCCTGCTCGGCACGCTCGGCCTGTTGTGCCAGGTTGCTCGCCAGGCTGGTGGGCAAATAACCGGCACGGCTTTTTTCAAACAGGGTCTGGCCCAGCGCCGCCTCCAGCCGCCGCACCGCACGGAACACCGTGGACACATCCACCCGCAGCAACGCCGCCGCCCGCGCCAGAGTGCCGCCGCGCACCAGGGCCAGGATCAATGACAGGTCGGCGTAGTCGATTTGATAGTGCGTGGCTGCATTGAGCATGTGGGCAAACGCCAATATTGATTGCGTGAGCGCCAATCTATAGTGGGTATCAACCCACCACAAGCCATGGGACGTACACGATGCCAACCCCCGCGCTGCACCTTGCCCTGATCGGTGACTACAACCCCGATGTGACCGCCCACCAGGCCATTCCCGTGGCCCTGCAACAGGCCGCCAACGCCCTGGGCCTGAGCGTCCAGGTGCAATGGCTGGCCACCGACACCCTCACCTGCACTTCTGCCTTGTACGATTTTGACGGCTTCTGGTGCGTGCCCGGCAGCCCCTATCGCGATATCGACGGCGCCCTGCGGGCGATCCGCTTTGCCCGCGAACAAGGTCGCCCTTTCCTCGGCACCTGCGGCGGTTTTCAACATGCCGTGCTGGAATATGCCCGCAACGTGCTCGGTTGGGCCGATGCCCAGCACGGCGAATTAGTACCGGATGCTGAGCGCGCCGTCATCACGCCGCTGGACTGCTCCCTGGTGGAAGTGAGCGACACCGTGCGCCTGGCCCCATATACGCGCATTGCCCAGGCCTACGGCAGCCTGGATATCCACGAAGGATACCGCTGCCGCTACGGCATCAACCCCACCTTCGCCGACGCCCTGCTGCAAGCCAACCTGATTCCCACCGGCCACGATTCGGCGGGCGACCTGCGCGCGGTGGAACTGCTCGACCACCCGTTCTTCGTCGCCACCCTGTTCCAGCCCGAACGCGCCGCGCTCAAAGGCATCACGCCGCCGCTGGCGATTGCGCTGCTCAAAGCCTGCCAGGAGGTATCTGCATGATCGCCAAGACACCCGCCCCACCTTATTACGCGGTGATTTTCAGCTCGCTGCGTACCGGCGCCGACCTGGGTTATGGCGAGGCCGCCACACGCATGCTGGAACTGGCCAGGCAACAACCGGGGTTTCTTGGAGTGGAATCAGCGCGGGAGGATGGGCTGGGAATCACCGTGTCCTATTGGACCAGCGAGGCGGCGATCCTGGCCTGGAAACAGCAGGCCGAGCATCGGCAGGTGCGCGAGCAAGGGCGGGCCACCTGGTATGCAGCGTTTCACACGCGGGTGTGCAAGGTAGAGCGGGCCTACACCTTCCCCACTTGAAATATTGCCCTTGTGGGAGCTGGCTTGCCTGCGATGGCCATAGGTATCTACACAATCTTGTAGGTTGTAGCAGCCAACGGTAACCACGATGCGAAGCGAGCCGCTCTTGATCTTGATCTGCTTGTGATCTTGATCTCAGGCGCCCCGTTAAACCACGCTGGCCGAACGCAGGCTTGAATTCGTGGGTAACCCGGCAGGACGCCGGGTTAGCCGCCCCGCGCCATGGATGGCGCGTGGCGGCGGCCCACGGATTCAAGCCTGCGTTCGGGCACACCGAGCCTAAGCGAGGTGCCGAGTGGTGGGGCAAGAGCCCTTTTGGTTACTTTTGGGGCTCTTTTCCAAAAGTGACCCGCTGTCAGAGCGGAACCCTAAGTGGCCGTTACCGCAGCAATGGATATGTACCCAATCCAACTGTGTCGCCTGCCAGACCGCCTTCGCGAGCAAGCCCGCTCCCACAGTTTTGACCGCGGGGTGTCAGGTAGATAAGTGTCGGCTGGCAGACCGCCATCGCAGGCAAGCCAGCTCCCACATTTGCTTGTCATCGCTTGCAAAATGACGGACGACTAACTCACCAAACTACGCAATGCGCTGATCTGCGGGATCTCTACCCGGCGCATATACACGCGTAGCGGCTCGGTGATGTTGATGCGGTCGTCGATATTCTGGTCGAGCAACAACTGCAGGCGCGCTCGGCACAGGGTCATGGTGTGGTCGGCGGCCGGCAGCCAGACGAACTCGGCTGTAGGGATGATGCCGTCATCAGCCACGTCCATGCCAAATGAGTCTTCGCTGAAACGTACGATGTACTGGCCGGTCTTGCGGTTGAGGCCGACAAATCCCTGGAGTTGGTCGGCGGCCTGGCAGATAAGCTCGGAAGTGATGCGCATGGTAAACCTCACTGAAAAGTCCCACTGGGACTGGAAAGATGGTTTACACGCGTGGCAGAAAATACCACCCTCTGACGGGGCAGCTACCCGTAAGAATACTGCAACGCCCTGCAAAAAAGCCCACAAAATTGGCCGGTGCGCACGTTAATGTCGGTTTGGTGATAGCGCCGTTCGCAATCAATTGTTAAAAAGGACACCTTCTCAAAGTTACCTCCACGAAAGGACTTCGCATATGCCTGTCACGTTTTCCAAAAGCGCCTTGCTGCTGGCGCTGATGCTCGGCCTTGGCCAGGCACAGGCTGCCGAGCCGGTCAGCCCGGCCGAATTGGCGACAAACGAAGGCATCCCCTACCCTGCCGTGATCGCTCACCGTGGCGCTTCCTACGACGCGCCTGAATCCACCGCCGCGGCCTACAAGGTTGCACGCGACCTGGGCGCCGACTACCTGGAACTGGACCTGCAACGCAGCAAAGATGGCGTGCTGTTCGCCCTGCACGACAACAACCTGCAGCGCACCACCGACGTCGCCACCAAATTCCCCGAGCGCAAAGACGCGCCCGCCAACGAGTTCACCTGGAAAGAACTGCAAACCCTCGACGCCGGCAGCTGGTTCAACGCCGCCTACCCGGACCGCGCGCGCTCTGGTTTCGTCGGCCTGAAGATTCAGAGCCTGGACGACATCATCAAGATCGCCGAAGGCAACCCCTCGCACAAACCCGGCCTGTACATCGAGACCAAGGAGCCCAAGCAGTTCCCGGGTATAGAGGCCGACCTGAAAAACAAGCTGCTCGACAAAGGCTGGCTGAGCTCCGCCGGTTCCAAGCTGGGCAAGAGCAACACCGGTGTCGGCCAGGGCAAAGGCCGCGTGGTGCTGCAAACCTTCGAAACCGCCAGCCTCAAAGAGCTGCAGAAGGAAATGCCCAATACCCCGAAAATCCTGCTGTTGTGGGTGGGTGAAGGCAGTATCGAGCCCAAATCCAAAGTGACCTTCGCCGAGTCTGGCGAAACCACCAAGGCCGCCTACTACGCCAAGCAAGAGCCCAAAGACGCCGCTGAATTCGAAAAGTGGGTCGATGAAGCCAAAAGCCTTGGCGCCATCGGCACCGGCCCGTCGGCAGAATTGACCGACCACGGCGACCAGAGCTACACCGACCTGGTGAAGCCGGAAATGAACAAGCTGACCCACGACAAGGGCCTGCTGGTGCATGTGTATACCGTGGATGAGCCGGTGGACTTCGAGAAAGTCATGAAGGCCGGCGTCGATGGCATCTTCACCAACCGCGCCGCCGAACTGCTGAAGTTCTACAAGCGCTGGCCGTCGTCCAGCGTGCAAGACCTGCTCAACGACCATAAGTACTAAAAGCATTGGTGTCAGTGAGCCATTAAGGATGAGTTAAGTTGCGCCGGTTAATCTGGCGCCACTTAAACAGCTCAACCAGAAGGACACACACTATGAAAACCTTGACTGCCCTGTTCGCCGCTACTGCCCTGACTTTGACCGCCGGCCTGGCCCAGGCTGACGTTCGTCCGGATCATATCGAAGCCCTGCTCAAGTCCGGCGCTGTGATGTCTTTCGACAAGCTCAACGCAGCAGCCGTGGCAACTCACCCTGGTGCTTCGATCACTGACACTGAGCTGGACACCAAACACGGCGTCGCCGACCAGTATGTCTACGAAGTGGACCTGACCGATACCACCGGCAAGCGCTTTGAAGTGAAGCTCGATGCCAAAACCGGTGCCGTGCTGGAAAACAAGCAAGACACCTGAGTTGTATCCCCAAAAAACGCGCCACCTTCGGGTGGCGCGTTTTTTTATGCGCGCCTCAAACCGTCACATAACCGTCATACCGCCTTGCAATGATTCGCCTGGGAACCTGTGAAACGTCCTACAGGCCCTTTCTCTGCGAGTCGCCATGAACCACAGCATCGACCACGCCCACCAGGATTCCGATCTGTTTGGCCTGCTTTACGGTTTTCGTTTTCGCCCCGGCGAGAAAGGCCAACAAATTGATTCCGCCACAGCCCTCGCCGCCTTGCAGCAACCGCCAGACCCGGAAGAATTCCTGTGGCTGCACCTGAACCTGGCCCACGCCGCCTGCGAGCGCTGGATGCAGGCGCATTTGTCGCTGCCGGAAGAGTTTTTTGAAGCCCTGCACGAGGGCTCGCGCTCCACACGCATCGAGCATGTGGACTCGGCCTTGTTGGCGGTGGTCAACGATGTGGTGTTCAACTTCAGCAGCATGGTGTCGTCGGATATTTCCACGCTGTGGGTGTGCGCGCGCAGCCGCTTGCTGGTGAGCGCACGCCTGCAGCCGTTGCACTCGGTGGATAAATTACGCTCGTCGGTGAAGGCCGGCGAACACTTTCGCTCGCCGTTGGAGCTGCTGGTACACCTGCTGCGCGACCAGGGCGAAGTGCTGACACAGATCGTGCGCAAGACCAGTATCAGCGTCGACCATATCGAAGATCAGCTGTTGTCTTCGCGCCTGTCCACCAACCGCGCCGAACTGGGTGCCGCCCGCCGCGTGCTGGTGCGCCTGCAACGCCTGCTGGCGCTGGAACCGGGCTCGCTGCTGCGCCTGCTCAATCGCCCGCCGCAATGGCTGCAAAAGGAAGACGTGAAAGAGCTGCGCAAATCCACCGAGGAGTTTGCGCTGATCATCAACGACCTGACCGCCCTGGGCGAGCGCATCAAGCTGTTGCAGGAAGAGATCGCCGCCAACCTCAATGAACAGAGCAACCGCACATTGTTTACCCTCACGGTGGTGACGGTGCTGGCGCTGCCGATCAATATCATTGCCGGCTTTTTTGGCATGAATGTGGGTGGGGTGCCCCTGTCTCAAGACCCGGAAGGCTTCTGGATATTGGTGGCACTGGTTGCCACCTTCACCTTGATCGCCGGGCGCTGGGCCTTTCGCAAATTCTCAAATTGAAATAAGCCCCAACTGTGGGAGCTGGCTTGCCTGCTCCCACAGGGGTTATGCGTATGTTCAGTGATTGAAGAGTCCAGCCATCGCTTTGAGCCGCTTCTTGTATACCCGCCGCGCCTCCAGGGCCTCCTCCAGGCTTACCGCCACAAACCCCGCTCGCTGGTTGGGCTGCATCTGCCCAATCAAGTCCAGGTCGGCGCTGATCACCGTGCCAATCATTGCGTAGCCACCGCCCGACACCGCATCGCGGTGCAGCACAATCGGCTCCAGCCCCGCCGGTACTTGAATCGAGCCAATCGGGTAGCAACTGTCGACGATGTTGGACGGATCGGAGCCCGCGCCAAACGGCTGTTCCCGTGGCTGGAAGCTCAACGCGCTGCCGCCCTTGAAGCGATAGCCGATGCGATCGGCCTCGGAGCCCACCGTCCACGGTTCGGCAAAAAAACTGCTTTTGGCCTCGTCAGTCAAGCGCTCGTAATACAGCCCCGGCACCACCCGCAAGGTCACATCGCCGCCGACCGAACGCCGCAACGCCATCGGCAAGCTATTGCCCGCACGCCCGGTACCGCTGGCGGTACCGATCGGCAATTGATCGCCCTCCTGCAAGCGCCGGCCATTAAACCCGCCGAGGGCACCGAGGGTGTAGGTGGAGCGGCTGCCGAGCACCAACGGCACGTCGATACCGCCGGCGACGGCAAGATAAGTGCGTGCGCCGGCCTTGGGAAATTCGAACCGCAGCACCTGCCCGGCGCGCACGGCAAAAGCGGTGTCTTGGTGCACCACTTCGCCGTCCAGGCGCGGCGACATCAAGGCGCCGCTCAAGGCCACCAGCGCGTCCTGCTGGAACTCCAGCTCCGGTCCGATCAGCGTGCATTCCAGGCCCGCCGCGCCCATGGGGTTGCCCACCAGGTGGTTGGCCGCACTCAACGCGTATTGGTCCAGCGCCCCCGACGGTGGGATGCCCAAGTGGTAATAACCTTCACGGCCCAGGTCCTGCACGGAGGTGGCGAGGCCAGGTTTGAGGACCTTGATCATGCCAGCGCCTCCTGCAGGGTTTTCGGATAGCCGATGGGGTCGGCGAGAAAGGCATCCAGGGAAAATTCCACCGGGCGAATGCGCAAGTCGAAACGCCCCGCGTCCACCTCGGCGACCGCCAGGTCATAAGCCTCGCGGTCTATCGGCTTGAACTGCACGATATCGCCGGGGCGGAAGAACACCATGTGCGCCTTGAGGTACGCCAACTGCTGCGCCGGGTCGTAGATCGGTGCCGGGGTGACGCCGAACATCTGGTAACCGCCCGCCCCTCGCACTGAGTAGATACAGCCAAAGCAGCCGCCATGGCCCAGGGTCAGTTTCGGTGTGTCGGTGCGTGGTCGCAGGTACTTGGGCACCTGCAATTGCCGCTCGCGTTCGACCATCTGGAACATGAACGGCAAGCCCGCGACAAACCCCACCATCGACACAAACCACGGCGCGCCACTGTGGGCGGCAATGAACGCGTTTACGTCGGCCAGGCCATTGATGCGTGCGGCGTATTCCAGGTCGGTGCCGCTGGGGTCTTGGTGGCGGTCACGAAAGCGCATCAGGGTTTCGTGAGTCCAGGGGTCGTTATAGAGCACCGGGATTTCGATGATGCGCGTGCGCAAGGTGCGTTCGGCCACGGCCTGGGCTTCGGCGCTTTGCACGGCGTCGAGCAGCGCGTGAGGGGCGATGCGGTCGGGGTCGAAGCGAATCTGGAACGATGCATTGGCCAGGCAGACATCCAGTACGCCTTCCAGCGCCAGGCGCTCCACGGCGCGGGTCACCGCCATGCCCTTGAAAAAAGCCTCCAGGGACATGCTGTCGCTGACCTCGGCAAACAGGTGTTCATCACCGCCGAAGCTATAGCGGATGGGGGACGTTTCAGCCATGTCTGTTCCTCTTGGAATCATTGTAGAAAGGCAGGCAAAAAAGTAAGGGGTGGATCTTATTGGGGTGTTCTGACGTCGATACCCGCCTGGTCCAGGGCTGCACGGGTGGCCTCCACCAGATCCAGGGCGCCAGGGGTGTCGCTGTGCAGGCAGATGGAATCGAACTCGATGGCCAGGTCTTCGCCTTCGACGGTACGCACCAGGCCGGTCTGGCAGGCGCGCAAGACCCGCGCGGCAACCGTGGCGGGGTCCAGCGCCCGCACATTGCGAGTAAACACGATGGAGCCGCTCAGGTCGTATTCACGGTCGGCATAGAACTCGCGCACCACCGGCTGCCCCAGTTCCTTGGCAATGCGCCAGATCACCGAGTTGGGCATGCAGTACAGCAACAGCGTGGGCTCGATGATCTGCAGGTTTTGCACCAACAGCCGCGCAGCTTCTTCATCGCGGGCCAGGTGCATGTACAGCGCGCCGTGAGGCTTGATGTGTTGCAAGGCCATGCCTTGGGCGCGGGCTATTTCGCGCAAGGCACCGAGCTGGTAGAGCATGTCGTCCACCAGTTCCTGAGCCGGTGCGTTGATATGTCGGCGACCGAAACCCACCAGGTCACGAAAGCCTGGGTGCGCGCCGATGGCCACCCCCAGTTGCTTGGCGCGCTCGACAGTGCGGCGCATGGTGCCGGGGTCGCCGGCGTGAAAGCCGGTAGCGATATTGGCCGAGCTGATGTAGGCCATCAGCTCTGCGTCAACGCCGTCGCCGATGGTCCAGGGGCCAAAGCCTTCGCCCATGTCTGAATTGAAATCCACTGCCTGCATCGAGGTCGCTCCGCCAAAGGTGATGCCCGCAAAGTAGGCTGGGGCTTGACCCCTTGGGAAGATCTATTATCAGATGGCCCATCTTCTGAAAATCAGATATCGCTCATGTCCCTCACCTTGCGCCAGGTTCGCTACTTCGTCGCCACCGCCGAGATTGGCCAGATTTCCCAGGCGGCGATTCACTTGAATATTTCCCAATCGGCGGTGACCACGGCGATCAAGGAGCTGGAAGCCATGCTCGGCGTGCAGCTGTTTGTGCGCTCGGCCCAGGGCATGAACCTCACCGATGCCGGGCGGCATTTTCTCAACCGTGCCTATGTGATTGTGCGCAGCGTGGACGACGCCCTCAACAGCCCGTTGCCGGACTACCGCGCCAGCGGCGTGCTGCGGGTGGCGGCCAGTTACACCGTGCTGGGTTATTTCCTGCCGCACCATTTACAGCGCATGGAGCATTGGCATCCGGACGTGACCATCGAGGTGTTCGAACAGGAACGCCAGGCCATCGAACAGGGCCTGCTCGACGGCCAGTTCGACATGGCCGTGGTGCTCACCGCCAACCTCACCCACGCCGATATCGTCTCGGAAATTCTATTCAACTCCGAGCGCCGCCTGTGGCTGCCCAGCCATCACCCATTGTGCGAACGCGGTGCCGTGAGCCTGGCGGACGTGGCCCAAGAACCCTACATTTTGCTCACCGTCGATGAAGCCGAACACAGCGCCATGCGCTACTGGGAACAGGCCGGGCAAACCCCCAAGGTGCGTCTGCGCACCAGCTCCGTGGAGGCGGTGCGCAGCATGGTTGCCAACGGCAGCGGCGTGGCGATCCTGTCAGACCTGGTGCACCGGCCCTGGTCCCTGGAAGGCAAGCGCATCGAAACCCTGACCGTCACCGACCCGGTCACGCCCATGAGCGTCGGCCTGGCCTGGCACCGCGAGCGCGCGTTTACCCCGGCGATGCAAGCGTTCCGGGACTACTTCCACGACGCGTTCCTGGCACCGCAGCAGTTGTCGGCGCGCCGCTAGAGATGGGCTTGCAGGGTGGCGGCCAACCAGTCCATGAACACCCGCACTCGCAATGGCAAATGCCGCTGGCCGGCGTACAACAACGACACATCCAGGGGCGGCGCCTGGTAGTCGGGCAACACCGCCACCAACTCGCCGCTGGCCAACAAGTCGCGTATGCCGAGCTGCGGCACCTGGGTGATGCCAAACCCGCCCAGGCACGCCGACTGATAGGCGTCGGTGCTGTTGACCGTCACCCGGCCTGCCATCGGTAACCGTTGCACCTTGTTGCCCACCAGGTATTCGAACCCGGCCGAGCGTGCGCCCAGTGGCCGCACGTAATGCACCAACTGGTGATGCGCCAGGTCTGCCAGGGTTTCGGGCACGCCATACCGTTGCAGGTACGCCGCGCTCGCGCAGTTGACCATCGGCATGCTGCACACCCGCCGCGCTACCACGGTTTGATCGGGCTGGGCGCCGACGCGCACCACGCAGTCGAACCCTTCGGCGATCAGGTCCACCTGGCGGTCCGAACAACTGATCTCCATGTCGATCAGTGGGTGGCGCGTCATGAAGGTGGGCAGGTTCGGCAAGATCACGCTGCGCGCCATGACATTGGGCATGTCCACCCTTATGCGCCCGGCCAGTTGAGTTTCATCCTGGCGAAACAAGCCCTCCAGTTCCTCCATGTGCGCCAGCAGGTCCTTGCTGCGTTCGTACAGCACACGACCATCCTGGGTCGCCTGCACCTTGCGTGTGGTGCGTTGTAACAGCCGTGCGCCCAGCAGTTCTTCCAGCGCCTGCACATGCTCGGACACGGTGGAGCGCGGCAGGCCGAGACTTTCACCGGCCTTCGTGAAACTCGACAATTCCGTCACTCGCACAAAGGTACGCAGTAGCTCTAGCTTGTTCATGGATTGTTCGCCTTATCCGGCCAGTGATTCCGTTATAGCGCTGTTTATCACGTAATGGGCGGACAAATACACTCAGTCCCACTAACCCCGTTCGAGGACTGCACCATGACCCGTAAAATCGCACTCATCACCGGCGCCAGCCGTGGCCTGGGCAAAAGCGCCGCTCTGCACCTGGCTGCGCAAGGCATCGACATCATCGGTACCTACCACAGCGCAGCGGCCGAAGCCCAAGCCGTGGTTGCCCAAGTAGAGGCTTTGGGTGGCCGCGCCGCCATGCTGCAACTGGATGTAAGCCAGAGCGCGACCTTCGATGCATTCGTTGGCCAGATCGGTAAGTTGCTCAAGGATGTGTTCGCCGTGGATCGCTTCGATTTCCTGATCAACAACGCCGGAGTCGGCACCCACGCAAGCTTTGTCGAGACCACCGAAGCCCAGTTTGACCAGTTGGTGGCGATCCACGTGAAGGCGCCGTTTTTTCTCACGCAAAAACTGCTGCCGTTGATCAACGACGGCGGGCGCATCATCAATATCTCCAGCGGCCTGGCGCGCTTCAGCCTGCCGGGTTATGCGGCCTACGCGTCCATGAAAGGCGCGGTGGAAGTGTTGTCGCGCTACCAGGCTAAAGAGCTCGGCCCACGGGGGATTACCGTGAACACCCTGGCACCGGGTGCGATTGCCACCGACTTCGGCGGCGGCGCGGTACGCGATAACACCGACGTGAATGCGATGGTGGCCAACAACACCGCCCTGGGCCGCGCTGGCTTGCCGGACGATATTGGCGGGGCGATTTCGATTTTGCTGGCCGATGGCAGCCACTGGATCACCGGCCAGCGGATCGAGGCGTCGGGCGGGATGTTCCTCTAAACGGCGGCCTCCTCTGTAGGAGCGAGCTTGCTCGCGAAAAACTCAAGAGCGCCGCGTGTTTCCAAAGGCTCCGCGTTATCGTTGGCGATCTTCGCGAGCAAGCTCGCTCCTACAGGGTGGCTGGGGTTTTACCGGCAAATTTCTCGCGCAACACGTCGTAACCCCAGTGGTACACGTAGGTGTACGGCAGGAAGAACAACAACACACCAATGTCGAGGATGAAGGCTTCCAACAGGCTGATCTTCATCAAGGCGGCAATCAACGGCACCGCCAAGAGGATCAGGCCACCTTCAAACAGCAGCGCATGCAGCACACGGGTCCAACTGCCGTTGGCCAGTTGCAGGCGGGTTTTAAGGCGGTCGAACAGGCTGTTGAATACCACGTTCCAGCTCAGTGCCAACAGGCTGATGCCCAAGGTCACTGCGCCCATCTCCAGCGCCGGCCGGCCGGTGATCCACACCAGCAGTGGCGTGCAGATCAACAAGGCCAGCCCTTCGAAACCAAGGGCTTGAAAAACGCGTTCAGTAAGGGATTTGGTAGGGGTCATGACCCGGCTCCGTGAGTGACGATGGTTGCCATGATCAGGCTTTGTCTCGATACTTCATAACCAATAACCATCGATCAAGGCGATAGTCATGGCCTCCCATGAAGTGCTCCAGGCGTTTGTCCAGGCGGCCACCCAAGGCTCGTTTTCTGCAGCGGCGCGCAAGCTGGGCAAGAGCCAGTCCACCGTGAGCGCGGCGGTGGCCAGCCTTGAGATCGACTTGGACGTGGTGCTGTTTGACCGCAGCAGCCGCAAACCGACCCTTACGCCTGCGGGGCATGTTTTGCTGCAACGGGCTGAGCAAGTGCTGGAAGCCAGTAGCCGCCTGGAGCTGGCGGCCAGTCAGTTATCGCAAGGCCTGGAGCCGAAGCTGAGTATCGCCATGTCCGATACTTACCAATCCGATCGGTTCGAGGTCGCCCTCACCGCCTTCGAACAACGCTACCCGGACCTTGAGCTGGAATGCCTGATCGCGGAATGCGAAGACCTGATCGCGCTGGTGCAAAGTGGCCGGGCGCAGATCGCGTTTATCGAGCAACAGGAAGTCTACCCGCCGGACTTGACGTTTTCCCCCGTGGAGGAACGCACGGAGATCGCGCTGTTCGTCTCGCCCAAACACCCGTTGGCGAGCCTGGAAAAGGTTACCCCGCACACCCTGCAACAACACCGGGAGCTGCGCTTGGCGAGCATCATCAGCCCCAATGAAAACCGCAGCACCCAGCGCGTATGGTCGGCACCGAGTTACCTGATGCTGATGGAAATGGCCCAATTGGGTTTTGGTTGGGCACCGATTCCGCGCTGGCTGGTGGAGCGCTTTGGCGGCAACCAGTTGGTTGAACTCAAGGTGCGCAGTTGGCCACGCTCGGTGGCGGTGGATGCGTTGTGGTCGCGGCAACAGCCACCGGGGCCTGCGGGGAGTTGGTTGCTGGGCAAGATGCTGGAATGAGCCTGTAGGAGCGAGCTTGCTCGCGAAGAACGTCAACGATAACGCGTGCTTCCTGAAGAAACGCGGCGTCGGTGAGTTTCTCGCGAGCAAGCTCGCTCCTACATTTGGATCGTCACTGTCTGGGGGAATTGAGTTCGGCGAGGCGTCCCGTGATGAAGCGTTTTTCTGGCGCCTGTTGGGTCAGGGCCAAGGCCTTTTCGTACGCGCTGCGGGCTTCGTCAAACCGCCCCAACTGCCGGCAAAACTCCCCACGCGCCGAATGCGCCAAGTGGTAGTCCTGCAGCTCACCGCGCTGCAATAGGTCGTCTACCAGCGCCAACCCCGCCAACGGCCCCTGCTCCATCGCCACCGCGACCGCACGGTTCAACTCGATCACCGGCGACGGCACAGCCCTGAGCAATACATCGTAGAGCCCGACAATCTGCCGCCAATCGGTTTGCCCCGCATTGGGCGCCTCGGCGTGTACGGCGGCAATCGCCGCCTGCAGACAATACGGTCCAAAGCGCCGCGTGGTGAGCGCCTGCTCCACCAGTGCACAGCCTTCAGCAATCAAGGCGCTGTCCCAAAGCGTACGATCCTGAGCGTCCAACAGCACCAGTTCGCCGCTGGCAGAAGTGCGGGCGGGCCGGCGCGACTCGTGCAGCAGCATCAACGCCAGCAAGCCCATGACTTCCGGCTCGGGCAACAACTCCAGCAGCAAACGGCCCAGGCGAATGGCCTCCAGGGTCAGGTCTTCACGGGTGAGGTCGGCACCCGCTGAGGCCGAATAGCCCTCGTTGAACACCAAGTAAATCACCCGCAGCACACTGTCCAACCGTTCGGGCAATTCGGCGCGGGACGGCACTTGATAGGGGATTTTCGCTTCACGGATCTTGCCCTTGGCGCGCACGATGCGTTGGGCAATGGCGGTGGGCGTGGCAAGAAAAGCGTGGGCGATGGCCTCGGTGCTCAGGTCGCAGATCTCGCGTAAGGTCAGCGCAACCTGGGCGTCGGCTGCCAACGCCGGGTGGCAGCAGGTGAACATCAGGCGCAGGCGGTCGTCTTCCACGTCTTCATCACTCCACGGCGCGGCTTCCAGCGCGTCGGCCTGCTCCTCCAGTAACGGGGTAAACCGCGACTGGCGCCGCAGGCGGTCGATGGCCTTGAAGCGGCCGGTGGACACCAGCCACGCCCGAGGATTATCCGGCACGCCATCCTCGGGCCAGCGCTGCACGGCGACAAAAAACGCCTCGTGCAGCGCCTCCTCGGCCAGGTCGAAATCCCCCAGCACGCGAATCAACGTCGCGAGCACGCGGCGTGATTCGCTGCGGTAAATGGCGTCGATCTGCGCGGTCAATCGACCATGCCCTCGGCCACCCACTTCACCAGGCGGTCCAGGCTCTGGCCCCAGCCGTCATGAAAGCCCCATGGCCTCGTGGGCTTGCTGGACAGTTCACATTCAGCGGGTTGAGTGTTCACGGGGAAACCTCCTCACGTCTTTTGATTATTGTGTTGAGAGATCCAATTGGCGCACGGGGCGCACTTCCACACTGCCGACCCGGGCCGCCGGAATGCCGCCCGCCACCTGGAGCGCTTCATTGAGGTCCTTGGCGTCGATCAGGTAGAACCCGGCGAGCTGCTCCTTGGTTTCGGCAAACGGCCCGTCGGTGATCGACAGCTTGCCGTTGCGCATGCGCACGGTAGTGGCGGTGGTCACCGACTCCAGCGGCTCGGCGGCCAGCATGCGCCCGCTGGCCTGGATGGCCTCGGCGTAGGCCAGGCATTCCGAGTCATGGGGGCTGTCGGGCGAGGTGTGCAACACCTGCTCGTCGCTGTAGATAAGGCACAGGTATTTCATGGCGTTCTCCGTTTTCGGACTACTGACTATAGTTCGCGGTGCTCAAGGTTTCAGGTCGAACAACGCCGTGCCGCTTTGCATATCAAACGGTGCCGACCAGTGCTCGTGCACCACCTTCCATTGGCCATCGATGCGCTGGTAGCCAGCGGTGACGCGCATCCAGCAGGCCTTCACCTCACCGTCCGGCCCGGCACCGCCGCAATGGGCCAGCCAATGGGCGAATGCGCTGTCTGGCGCTTCGACGACATGCAGTTCATGAAACTCGAAGATGCCGGGGCCGGGGCAGTGCTCCATACACGCTTCCCAGTGCGCGCGGTAGGCCGCCTTGCCCTTGAATTGCAAGGCGGTTACCGCGTCGAACGAGACGATATCGTCGGCGTAAAAGCTGACAATCTGGTCGATATCGCGGCTGACAACGGCGTGTTTCCATTGCTCGATCAAGCTCTTGATTGCAGTGCTCATGGCGATGACTCCTTGGGGTGGAAAATCACGGAAGACATCCTTAGTCGAATGGCCCGAAGGGAAATCGACATCCCCCTGAAAAATAATTTCCCGTGGCCCAAACCCGATAAACTGCCACTTCCCTTGCAGCCGTTCGGACAGCCCCATGCAAACCCGCCTCGTTGCCTACGAGGCGCTGAACGCTGTGCAACAACAGCACGTCGGCGCCATCGAAGTTCACCCTGAGCAACTGCCGTTTTGCGGTGATATGTATTGCGCGCTCAACACTCTGCTCGCCAAGCCAAGCCCTGGGGTCAAGGGCTTTGCGCTGTTGGCCGATGACCTTCCCGTGGCGTTCCTGCTGCTCAAGCGCCCACCGTGCCTGCCTCATTGGGCCGATGAACACAGCGCCACGCTCCACGCGCTACAGGTAGACCGGCATCAGCAGGGGCGTGGATACGGCAAGGTGTGTTTGCAGGCGTTGCCCGCCGTGGCGCGTGAGGCGTGGCCGCAGATCAAGGGGTTGGAGTTGTCGGTGGATACCCACAACCTGGCGGCGATGGGGTTGTACCTGGGGGCGGGATGGGTGGATCGCGGTGAGGCGTACAAGGGCCGCGTGGGGTATGAGCGCCGGTTGAGTTTCAGGTTTGATCCATAGCGGCAATGTCACGTAAACATGTTCTGTTTACGTGACATCCGGTGCAGTGTCAGCCCCGCTCCCCGATCGGCAGCCAGATTTCCACCGTCCCCGTGCCCTTCCTGGCATCGAAATCCGCGCTGTAGCGCTCGAAATCTGCGCCCATGACCTTGTAGCCCGAATGCGGCAGCCATTCAAACATGATGCGCTCGTAGGTTTGCTCAAGCGCCTGCACCGGCCCGTAGTGGGGGAACACGGCATAGTTGAGCGGCGGGATTTCGATGTACTCGAAATTGCTCGGCACATCCTTTTTAGCCGGGACTTCAACCCCTGCCAGGTAATCGAATTCGCCGTGGTGCGGGTTATGGCACACCCCGTAGGTCACACCGCCGACGCGCTTCTTGAGGTATTTGATACAGGTATCGAACAACTCCCACAGCCGTGGGATATCGCCCACGGTGGCCTTCGAATATCGCCCTTGCACCCCGGCGATCACCAGGGCTTTGCCGGCTTCCAAGCGTAACTCCAACGGTTTTTTTGTCTGCTGATCCATACGAACAGTCTCCTTCTTATGAGGGAACAAACCCGCATCGAGTATAGGGGCATATCTGCGTTGCACTCCATGTAGAAAAATTTCCTACGCATCTAGACAACTGGCCATCATCGCCCGTATTGTCTGCCCCGCAGGCCACCGCAGTGGCCGACGTCGCTCGGACGGTTCCGGGCGCTTACGTACCTCGAGGCAACAATGGCAGACCAAGGTTCGCCGCGCCGCTTTGCGCGCATAGATCGACTCCCCCCGTATGTTTTCAATATCACTGCCGAGCTGAAGATGGCTGCGCGTCGGCGCGGCGAAGACATCATCGACTTGAGCATGGGTAACCCTGACGGCGCCACGCCTCCTCATATCGTGGAGAAAATGGTCACCGTCGCCCAGCGTGAAGACACCCACGGCTACTCCACCTCCAAAGGTATTCCGCGCCTGCGCCGGGCGATTTCGCGCTGGTACAAGGACCGTTACGCGGTAGATATCGACCCGGAGTCCGAAGCCATCGTGACCATCGGTTCCAAGGAAGGCCTGGCGCACTTGATGCTGGCCACCCTGGACCAGGGCGATACCGTACTGGTGCCCAACCCCAGCTACCCGATTCATATCTACGGCGCAGTGATTGCCGGCGCCCAGGTGCGTTCGGTGCCGCTGATACCCGGCGTGGATTTCTTCGCTGAGCTGGAGCGCGCGATTCGCGGCTCGATCCCCAAGCCGAAGATGATGATCCTCGGCTTCCCGTCCAACCCGACCGCGCAGTGTGTGGAACTGGACTTCTTCGAACGGGTGATCGCCCTGGCCAAGCAGTACGACGTACTGGTGGTGCACGACCTGGCCTACGCCGACATCGTCTACGACGGCTGGAAAGCCCCCTCGATCATGCAAGTGCCCGGCGCCAAGGACATTGCGGTGGAGTTTTTCACCCTGTCCAAGAGCTACAACATGGCTGGCTGGCGCATTGGCTTCATGGTGGGCAACCCGGAACTGGTCAACGCCCTGGCGCGCATCAAGAGCTACCACGACTACGGCACCTTCACCCCGCTGCAAGTGGCGGCAATTGCGGCGCTGGAAGGCGACCAACAGTGCGTCAAAGACATCGCCGAGCAGTACCGCCAGCGCCGCAATGTGCTGGTCAAAGGCCTGCATGAGCTGGGCTGGATGGTGGAGAACCCGAAGGCGTCGATGTATGTCTGGGCCAAGATTCCCGAGCAGTACGCGGCCATGGGCTCGCTGGAGTTTGCCAAGAAACTGCTATTGGAAGCGAAGGTGTGTGTGTCGCCGGGGATCGGCTTTGGTGAGTATGGCGACGATCATGTGCGCTTTGCGCTGATCGAAAACCAGGACCGGATTCGCCAGGCCGTGCGCGGGATTCGCGGGATGTTCAGGGCGGATGGGTTGGTCAGCAAAGCCTGACCTGCCTTACCTGAAGAAACCCAATCAATGTGGGAGCTGGCTTGCCTGCGATGGCAGTGTTGGATTCACTACAGCTATCGCAGGCAAGCCAGCTCCCACATTTGATCAGCTCCCACTCTTGCTTTGGGGTGTGGCTTACACCACCAACGACAGCAACATGATGAAGATCAGCGCCACGATCGACAGAATGGTCTCCATCGCCGTCCAGGTCTTGAACGTCTCGGCCACGGTCATGTTGAAGTACTGCTTGACCAGCCAGAACCCCGCATCGTTGACGTGAGACAGGATCAACGAACCCGCGCCCGTCGCCAGCACCAGCAACTCACGGTTAACCCCAGGGATCATGCCCACCACCGGCACCACAATGCCTGCGCCAGTAATGGTCGCGACCGTGGCGGAACCGGTCGCCACGCGAATCACCGCCGCCACCAGCCACGCCAGCAGGATCGGGTTGATCTGCGCGTTCACCGCCATATGGCCGATCACGTCCCCCACGCCGCTGGTCACCAGCATCTGCTTGAAGCCGCCACCGGCACCGATGATCAGGATGATCGCGGCGGTCGGCGCAAGGCTGGCGTCGAGCAGCTTGAGGATCTGCTTGGAGTGGATGCCCTGGCGATGGCCAAAGGTGTACAGCGACAACAGCAAGGCCAGCAACAGTGCGGTGATCGGGTGGCCGATCATGTCCATCCAGTTGCGCACCACGTTGCCTTCGGCAAACGCGATATCGGCAAAGGTTTTGAGCAGCATCAAGAACACCGGCAGCAGCACGGTGACCAGGGTGATGCTAAAGCTGGGCAGCGACTTGTTATCGGTCTCGCGGGCCAGTTGGTCCACCAGTTCCTGGGACGGGTTACCCGGGATGTACTTGGCGATGAACGTACCGAAGATCGGGCCGGCGATGATGGCGGTCGGCAGGGCGACGATCAGGCCGTACAGGATGGTCTTGCCGATATCGGCACCGAACACGCCGATGGCCAGCAGCGGGCCCGGGTGCGGTGGCACCAGGCCGTGCACCGCCGAGAGGCCAGCGAGCAGCGGAATGCCGATCTTGATCAGCGACACGCCGGTACGCCGGGCGACGATAAACACCAGCGGGATCAGCAACACAAAGCCGATCTCGAAGAACAGCGGGATGCCCACCAGGAACGCGGCGAACATCATGGCCCACTGGACCTTTTCCTTGCCGAAGGCGCGGATCAGGGTCTGGGCGATCTGATCGGCACCGCCGGACTCGGCCATCATCTTGCCGAGCATCGTGCCCAGCGCGAGGATGATGCCGACAAAGCCGAGCACCCCGCCGAAACCGTCCTGGAACGCCTTGATGATCTTGTCCACGGGCATGCCCGAGGTCAGGCCGAGGAAACCGGCCGCGATGATCAGTGCAATGAACGGGTGCACCTTGAACTTGGTGATCAGTACGATCAACCCGATGATAGTGACTACTGCATCTAGCAGCAGGTAAGACTCGTGGGACATGCCAAACATGGGGGGTCTCTCCTGTTTGTTGTTGTTATTAAAGCGGGTGTTGAACTTCCTGCCGGGGATAGCGCTATCTTTTCCGGCAAAAAATTAATGAGTAGGTTCAAAGCCGTGCTTGCGCCACCAGATATTGGTCTGCTCGGCCAGCTCCTTCACGCTGTCTTCACTGGCGTTGAGCGCCAGGGTCAGCGGCTCGCCCTTGGGCGATTCAAGGGTGGCGAACTGGCTGTCGATCAGGCTGGCCGGCATGAAATGGCCGGGGCGGTGAGACACGCGGTCGGCAGCGACTTCGCGGGTCAGCTCCAGGAAGACAAAACCCAGGCCCGGCGCGGCTTCGCGCAGGTGGTCACGGTATTTTTTCTTCAGGGCCGAACAGGTCAGTACGGGATGCTCGCCGGCTTTCAACGCGCGGCGCAGTTCATCGCACAGGATGTCGAGCCAGCCGGCGCGGTCGTCGTCGTTGAGGGGGTGGCCGGCGCTCATCTTTTCGATGTTCGCGGCAGGGTGAAAGCTGTCGCCTTCAATGGCAGTGGCGCCGTTGAGGGCGCACAGGGCTTGGCTGACGCTGGACTTGCCACAGCCGGAAACACCCATGATGACCAGGGCGGTAACAGGTTGACTCATGAAACACCTCAGGACGCAGATAGCGCTACCTTTGCATAGCGTAAGGCTAGTGCAAAAACAGGCTTTTCCCGCGCCGACTTGTCATTTTTATGGAGTGACGCGTGCATCCGCTCCAATCATTCGAACCGGATCAGGCAACCCTAGGTTCAATAATTTGCAGCCCTTTGGAGACAGCGCTACCTTAGTGCCTCGATTTTTGTTTGGCAAGCCGCCTGATGACCTCCAAGAACGATAAAAATACCCGCACAACGGGCCGCCCTACCCTCAATGAAGTGGCGCGCCTTGCTGGCGTCAGCCCGATCACCGCCTCCCGCGCCCTGCGCGGCATCAGCACGGTGGCCACCGAACTGGTGGAAAAAGTGCAACAGGCCGCCGCCGAACTGAGCTACGTGGTCAACCCCGCCGCCCGCGCCCTGGCCTCGGCGCAGAGCCATTCGGTGGTGGTGCTGGTGCCGTCACTGTCCAACCTGCTGTTTATCGAAACCCTGGAAGCTATCCATCAGGTACTGCGGCCCAAGGGCTTTGAAGTCCTGATCGGCAACTCCCATTATTCGCGCGATGAAGAAGAAGACCTGCTGCGCAACTACATGGCCTACCAGCCACGGGGGTTGTTGCTGACCGGCTTTGACCGCACCGAAAGCGCGCGACGAATGGTCGAGGCCAGCAACGTGCCCTGCGTGTACATGATGGATCTGGACCCCAATGCTGGGGTGAACTGCGTGGGCTTCTCGCAACTGGCCGCCGGCGAGACCGCGGCCGCGCACTTGCTGTCCCGGGGGCGCAAGCGCCTGGCCTATATCGGCGCACAACTGGACCAACGTACTTTGCTGCGTGGCGAAGGCTTCCGCCGCGCCTTGCAGCAAGCAGGCATGTACGACCCGGCGCTGGAGCTGCTGACACCACGCCCGTCTTCCGTGGGCCTGGGTGGCGAACTGTTTTTGCAACTGCTGGCCGCCCACCCGGATGTGGACGCGATCTTCTTCGGCAACGACGACCTGGCCCAGGGCGCCCTGCTCGAAGCCCTGCGCCACGGCATCAAGGTGCCGGAACGTGTAGCCGTGCTGGGCTTCAACGACCTCCCCGCCTCGTCATTCATGGTGCCGCGCCTGAGTAGCATCAGCACGCCACGGGAAGCCATCGGGCGCCGAGCGGCGGAGCATCTGCTGACGATCATGGCGGGCAACAAGGTGGCCAAACCGGTGGTGGATATGGGGTTTGAGCTGCAGGTGCGCGAGAGCACCTGAGCGTCGAGCCGAACGCAATCAATGTGGTGCCCGCAGAATCAGCGCCTGGCACAGATCCCCTGTGGGAGCGGGCTTGCTCGCGAAGGCGGTGGGTCAGTCAATCAATCTTTAACTGAACCACCTGAAATCGCCATTTCCCTTTCAACAGGCGGTTGTCAATGTACGCAACCACTCATCGGCCGACGCAGAAAACTGTCATAAATGACAGTAGACGCGAACTGTGTACGCGGCCTAAATATTAGGCGCAGCCCCCGGCATGCTCATTAATTCTCAAGGAGACTCATCATGAATTCGCCCAACAAAATCACTGGCTTTCTAAAAGAGGCTAACCAGAGCTTTGATTCTCACAACATTCTCCACTTGAATACCTTCCCTGGCACAAAAAACACCACACTGGCGTTCATACAGGACAGCCATTTTATTGCATTTGAAATAGATAAGAACTTCGCAGTAGGCACCTATGAACTTCCTTACTCAGAAGAGGAGGGGAATGTTCAAGTTATTTATAACGTACCTAATCCTAATGGGGGTTCGTATCAATATCCGGCCACCTCGGGGACATTTGAAATCGTCAACAACGAAAACAATATCCTTGATGCAAAATTTGCCTTCGTAGCCGCCAACGCCGACGACCCAAACGATATTATTACCGTCGAACGTGGCGTGTACTACATCAATAATTTCAATGCTCCTGAATAACCGGTCACACAACCATCCACCTGAAGGCAGCACTGCGCCTGGTCAGGCAAGTGCTTGCCTTTTCTGATCTCTGCCCAACCTCGCTACAGCTCCCAAACGTCTGGTAAATTGCCCCTGTCGTCTGCCCACCTGATACTCAGAGTTCCTACGTAATCGTGTAAGAGCAGTCAGAGCGCTGTGGGACGCCTGTAGGAAGTGCCTGACATTGCAGCAAGCGCCTTGCTCCGCTGCCTACGCTTACGTCAGAATCCGCCGGCTTGTGCGCCTCGGTGGCGGTCTCTAAGGTTTGACGGTCGCTGAATTTCTCGGTGATCGGGTTTAGTAGCCTGAGCTTCCTCACACAAGATGCATGAGCCTATCGATGCTTGATGGTGGCTGTGCGCAGGGCGCCTTCGGGTGCGCCGGGTTTGTGTGGGATACCGGTCTACTAACCTGCGTACAGCTGCCACCCCTCGTTTAGTAGCGATGAGGTGTCAGCCCAAAACAGGTATTTCAACAATGCAAAGCATCCATCCCACGCATACGCTTTTCACCGTCATCCCTGATACTTCCCTCGAATCTTTACTGACCAACAGCTACGAAACCGTCTGCTCCGTCAGCACCCTCCTGCTCGACCTATCCGATGACCTCACTGGCAAACACCGCGATGTAGCCCTGGCCATTCATCAATTGAGCGAGCTGAGCGTATTGCTGGTGGGCAAGGCCATGGACCAACACACACCACGCTGCTGAATCCCTGTGGGAGCTGGCTTGCCTGCGATAGCCATAGGTATCTACACAACTTTTGGGCTGTAGCAGCCAACGGTAACCACGATGCGAAGCGAGCCGCTCTTGATCTTGATCTGCTTTTGATCTTAGGCGCCCCGTTAAACCACGCTGGCCGGAATTCGACAGGGATTTGGGGGGTAAACCGGCAGGGATGCCGGTTTAGCCGCCCCGCGCCATGGATGGCGCGTGGCGGCGGCCCCCCAAATCACTGGCGAATTACGGGCACACCGAGCCTAAGCGAGGTGCCGAGTGGTGGGGCATGAGCGTTTTGCTTACTTTTGCGCTTTTCAAAAGTGAGCCGCCGTCAGGGCGGAACCCTAAGTGGCCGTTGCCTAAATAATGGATATGTACCCGGTCCAACTGTGTTGACTGTTAGGCCGCCTTCGCAGGCAAGCCAGCTCCCACAATTGGATCGTGGGGTGTCAGATAGATAGGCGTCGGCTATCCGGTCGTCACGGGAGCAAGCTCCCTCGCCACAGGTCCAGCGTCGCACCAAAGTTGTGTAGATACCTATGCTGCGATAGCGGTGTATCAGGCAACACCCTCATTGACTGACACAACGCTATCCCAGGCAAGCCAGCTCCCACATTTTCGACCGTGCCCGCTTCACGCCCTCGCCGCCATGCCCGGCCCCTGCTAGATTGGTCATTCTCTTAGATGCCAGGGAAGCACCATGGGCCATTCACTGAAAATCTTGGGTCGTACCTCCTCCATCAACGTGCGCAAAGTACTGTGGACCTGCCAGGAACTGGGCATCGATTATGTGCGCGAAGACTGGGGCACAGGCTTCAAGCCCACTCAATCCCCCGATTTCCTCGCCTTGAACCCCAACGCCCAGGTACCGGTGCTGATCGACGACCATGGCGTGCTGTGGGAGTCCAATACCATTTGCCGCTACCTAGTCGGCCTCTATCAGCGCCATGACCTTCTACCCATCGAGCCGGCTCCACGGGCTCGCGTCGAGCAATGGATAGACTGGCAAGCCGTCGAACTCAACCGTGCCTGGGGCGACGCCTTCACCGCGCTGGTGCGTAACAATCCCGATGGCCTGGACACGACGCAGATTGCCGCCGCTGTGCAGCTGTGGAACAACAAGATGGGCATTCTCGAACAACAGTTGTCCAAGACCTGCGCTTACGTAGCCGGCGATGAGTTCACCCTCGCCGATATATTGATCGGTCTCTCCGTGCACCGCTGGCAGGTGACCCCCATGGAGCGTCCGCCCTACCCCGCCATTGCTGCCTATTATCAGCGACTCAGCCAGCATGCCGGCTTCAAGGTTTTCGCCCTTGACGGGCACAACTGAGCATAAAGACGGTAACGTGAAAGGGCTCCACGTACCGCTCGCTGGAGCCCATGAATAAATCTGCAGGCCGTTTCTCAAGGCAACATTGAGGTGCCCGTCGGTCGGATAGAGCAGCGCACCTGTCAGAGTTGACAGTAGCCAACACCCCTGGCACGTCGTTAGATGCCTGCATCTTCCTGTTGAAAGGACATGCATCATGTCTACCAAACGAGGCTCGTCCCTCACCAGCAAAGTGTGCGCGACAATCGCCGTAGCCCCCCATAACCCGTGCTACCCCAACGATTTCAGTTCCGAGTATGCCCACAGTCTAGGGCCCGATATTCTGGCAGGAATGCGTTTTGGCCCAAACCAGCGATACCTATTGCTTTATTTTCATCTACCCGACGATCTCCAACTGCGCACATACGAGATCGGTGACCCTCCCCATCTCAAGGTCGACCTTTCTGTGCCTGCACCCTGGGGCGAATACACCCACCACGCGCACAGCGGCATCCTCTCAGTCACCCAGCTCGCAAACCAGCAGATATACGCCACGTTCAACTTCGAAACCGAGATTAAAACACCTGACGAGACGCTCACCTTCAGCTTCACCGCAGGCATCATCAGCCTAGAGTATTACCCCACACCGCAGCCATATCGACTCGGGAACCAAGCATTTGTGCAATAAATCAGCGAATCAGATGGCAACCCCCTTAATGTTCGCAATCACTGACTTCCGTTAGCACGCTAAGCTTCCAGGTCACCACCTCCAGGAAGCTGCCCATGTTCGCACTGACTGCCTCGCCCCCAGACGGAGCCGCCCCCCACCGAGCCGCCCACATCAGCGCCCGCATCGACCGCCTGCCCGCCGTCGCCACTATTTGGCGCTTGGTGGCATTGCTCTCCATCGGCGGTTTTTTCGAGCTGTATGACCTGTTCCAAACCGCCTATATCAGCCCTGGCCTGATCAGCGACGGGATTTTTCATACCGGCAGCGAAGGTGTGTTCGGCTTCTCGGACCAGGCCGCTTTCGCCTCGGCCACATTCCTGGGCCTGTTCTTCGGGGCCAGCCTGCTCAGCCCCATCGCCGACCGCTTCGGGCGCCGCGCGATTTTCACCTTTGCGTTGGTCTGGTACACCGTGGCCACCGTGTTGATGGGCATTCAAACCTCGGCCGTGGGCATCATTTGCATGCGCTTTCTGGTGGGCATTGGCCTGGGTATCGAACTGGTGACCATCGACGCCTACCTTTCGGAACTGGTGCCCAAGCGCATGCGCAGTTCGGCGTTTGCCTTTGCGTTTTTTATACAGTTTCTGTCGGTGCCGGCCGTGGCCTTGATGTCGTGGTGGCTGGTGCCACAGGCGCCGTTCGGTATCGCGGGCTGGCGCTGGGTGGTGCTCTCAAGTGCGGTGTTTGCGCTGTTTATCTGGCAACTGCGCAAGCGCCTGCCGGAGTCACCGCGCTGGCTTGCACAACAGGGCCGCTTCGAAGAGGCCGACACGATCCTGAACAACCTGGAGGCACGCTGCCAAAAGGATCACGGCAAGCCGCTGGACGAGCCGGAGCCCGAAGCGATCAGCGTGCAGGGCAGTGGCCGTTTCGCCGATATCTGGCAGCCGCCCTACCGTCGCCGCGCCTTGATGCTGATCGTGTTTCATGTATTCCAGGCCATCGGCTTCTTCGGCTTTGGCAACTGGCTGCCGGCCTTGCTCTCGGGCCAGGGCGTCAGCGTGACCCACAGCCTGCTCTATGCCTTCATCATCACCCTCGCCTATCCGCTGGGCCCGCTGTTGTTCGTCAAGGTGGCCAACCGCTTTGAAAACAAATGGCAGATTGTCGGCTCGGCCATGGGGGCAGTGATCTTCGGCAGCCTGTTTGCCCTGCAAACCACCGCGTTAGGGCTGATTTTCTGCGGGGTGATGATCACCTTCTGCAACGCCTGGCTGAGCTTCAGTTATCACTCCTACCAGAGCGAATTGTTCCCCACCAATATCCGTGCACGGGCGGTGGGGTTCTGTTATTCGTTCAGCCGTTTATCCACGGTGTTCAGCAGTTTGTTGATCGGTTTTATCCTCGAACACCTGGGCACGCCGGGTGTGTTGGCATTTATCGCCAGCAGCATGTTGATCGTGATGATTACCATCAGTTGGTTCGGGCCACGCACGCGCAACCTGGCGCTGGAGAACATCGCTCACTGACGGCAACGGTTGGCCGCACATGGAGAAGGCTTGCCGCGCCGACGACTCCCGCCCCAGTAAACACTGGGGTCCGGCACCCGGCACAGTATTTGCTCCAGCTGTCGCACCGTCTGTTTTCATAGGTGACCGATCATGCTGGTTAACAACTCTCAAGCGGCGTCGAACGTGCAACAGATCACGCGACCCGACATGGACCCCGCCAACGCCGCCGCCAGTGCGCTGTACAGCGGCGCCCTGCAGGCTGCGCAACACAGCGTCACGGTGCCCGCTGCGCAGAAGGAATTGGACAAAGCCAGCGATCGCATCGACGAAGCTTTCGCCAAGACTCGCGTGCAGTTACAGGCCACGACTAACGGGGCGCGTGCCGAGTTCACCGAATACATGAGCAAATCCCCGGCCGAACGTATTCGTGAACAGTTGCTCAAGGAACAAGGGCTGACCGAAGAGCAAGTGCAGGCGCTGCCCCAGGAAAAACAAGACGCCATCGCCAAACAAGTGGCCGAGCGCTTGAAGGAGCAGCAACAGCAGCAGATAGCGGCGAAGGCCACTGCTTCGCCAGCCCAAACAGTGAAGGAAACCTTGGCCGCGATCTGAGCCACACAGCAGAGCAAGCCCGCTCCCACACTTGGACCTTTTTTTACATGGGATCAGCTCAGTGTTCAGTTATTGCAATTGCAACGTCGAATTGAACTGACTGATCGCATCCACCACATGCCGTGACCCTTCCTGGATCTCGAGGATCACCTGCCCCGCCTCGTTCGCCAACTCCACGCCCAGGCCCGTGCGGCTCAAACTCGACTGCATGCTCGACACTGCGCTCAACGACAGGTCGTGGTTCTTGCGTACCACGTCCACGATCTCAACGGTGGCCTGGCTGGTGCGTGCGGCGAGGCTGCGCACTTCATCGGCCACCACCGCAAACCCACGCCCGTGCTCGCCCGCGCGCGCGGCTTCAATTGCCGCATTCAGGGCCAGCATGTTGGTTTGTTCGGCAATGCTGCGGATGGTTTGCACGATGGCACCGATGATGTCCGACTGCTTGCTCACCGCATCGATGCTCTGCGCCGCCTGGTTAAGGTCGTGGGACATGGCTTCAATGATCTGCACCGTTTGCTGCACCACCTGCGAGCCCTTGCGGGCGCAGGCATCGTTCTGTACCGAAGTGGCGTGGGCCGAGTCGGCGGCCGTGCGCAGGGTGCTGACTTGCTCGGTGATATCGCTGGCGAACTTCACCACTTTGTACAAGCGCCCATGCGTATCGAAGATGGGGTTGTAAGAGGCTTCCAGAAACAGGGTCTTGCCGTATTTGTTTTTACGTTCGAAGCGGTGGGAGTGAAACTCACCGCGATTGAGTGAAGCCCAAAACGCCTTATACGCCGGGGACTCCACTTCGCTGCGGTGGCAAAACATGCTGTGATGCTGGCCGATGATTTCTTCGCGCGTGTACTGCACCGTGCGCAAGAAGTTGTCGTTGGCATTGAGGATCTGGCCCTGTGGCGTGAATTCGATCACCGCCATGGAACGACTGATGGCGTCGATCAGACTTTGGTTTTCGTGTTCGTGATGGACCCGTGCGGAAATATCCGCCGCCACCTTGATCACACTGCGTACCTGATGGTCGCTGTCCAGCACTGGCAAGTAGCTGGCTTCCAGCCACACTTGCTCACCGCGCTTGTTAAGGCGCATGAAGGTGCCGCTGAGCGCCTCGCCTCGCGTCAGATCGCGCCACAACTGGTGGTAGGCATCGGTGTGGGTATACGCCTCCTCGCAAAACAGACGGTGATGTTTGCCACGGATCTCCCCGACGCCGTAGCCCATGGTTTGGCAAAAACGTTCGTTGGCATTCAGGATCACTCCCGTGCGGTCGAACTCGATCATCGCCATGGAGCGGCTGATGGCGGCAAGCTTGGCGTTGGCTTCGGTGAGAGCACAGGAAAAACGCTGGATTTCTTGCAGGTCGGATTTGTGCTGGCGGTTGAACATGGTCAGATCACCCTAGATTCCCGGCGCCTGGAGGGCGCATTCCATTCATACGTTGGATATTTCTGGTACACCTGCATGGGGAAATAACCATTGGAAACGCTTTATCGGCCAAGCGTCGTTAACGGTTCTGGGTGAGCATAGACAGGCCTTGGCACTCTGCAAGGCCACTAATCCGCCAGCATTGCTGCTCAGGGATGACCAAGGGGCTTAAAGACAGCCTGCTGCACATCGACTTTTTTCGGGATCAGGCCGTTGGCAAAAAACAGGTCAGCGGTGCGTTGCTGGTTGGCGATGTCGATGGCCTCCAAAGGGCGGATCGGCTCAGGCGAGCGATGTTCGAAGTAGCTTTTGACCACCGCCGGTTGCAGCCCCAAAGTGCCGGCCATCAGCGCGATGCTCGCGTCGGGCTGGTCAAGCGATAGGCGCTGGGCCTTGCCTAGTGTCTGGATAATCGTGGCGATGGCCTCGGGGTGCTGCTTGGCAAACGGGTGGTTGACCACGAAGAAACTGCCCGCAGGGTTCAACCCTTGCCCATCCCCTAGCACGCGTGCCGAACCGTCGATCACGGCGGCCGAGTAGTACGGGTCCCACACTACCCAGGCATCCACCTTGCCTTGTTCGAATGCGGCTCGGCCGTCGGAAGGCGACAGGTACACCACGTTCACATCCTTCCACTGCAACCCGGCGCGCAGCAGGCTCTTGAGGAACAAGTTGTGTGCACTGGAACCCTTGAGCAACGCCACGCGCTTGCCCTTGAGTTCAGCCACGGTCTGCACGCTACTGGCCTTGGGCACCAGCACCGCTTCGGTCTTGCCCTCGTTAGGCTCGACGGCGAAGTATTGCAAGTCGATCCCGGCCGCCTGGGCGAAGATCGGCGGGATATCGCCAATGTTGCCAATGTCCAGGCTGCCGGCGTTGAGCGCTTCGATCAGTGGCGGGCCGCCGAGAAATTCGGTCCACTGCACCTGGGTGCCGGGCAGCGCCGCTTCAAAAAGTTTGTGCTCACGGGCGAGCACCATGCTGACCGAGCTTTTCTGGTAGCCGATGCGCAGCGTGGAAGGTTCGGCCGCCGAGGTGGGTTGCGCCAGTATCGCCAATGCCAGCAGCGCGCTGCCCAGCAGGTGTTTGATTGCTTTCATAAGTTGCCTCTTGGTGGTTCGATTCACAACAGGGTCAGAGTGGGCACAGCCAGGGCGGGAGGTGCATGGATTTCAGGGCCGGTAACAGGCGATGTCTTCGGCGTGAGCACGGGAGTTGAGGGGGCGGTGCAAGCGGCGCCGGACATAGTGGCTCCTTCTTAATAGGTTGCGGGGTATGTCCGGTGTTCCGGTGAAGCGATCCTAACAAGGCGGCTTATGCTTTAATAATACTTAAAGCGTATTTTTATATAACCATATGCAAGTCCCGCAGAGGCTACAATGCGCGCCTCGCCCTCTGAGTGGTTTTGACATGCACATCGAACGGCTGGCGCCGCCGCTATGGCCCTTACTGAATAAGTTTTACCGCAGCCATGACTCGTCGATGAAGGCACTCAAGGACGGGCAATTGTGGGTGGCGCGCGACAGCGAGATTGTGGCCGGTGCGTGCATGAGCCCGGTCGTGGGTGGCCAGTGGCTTACGGGGGTGTTTGTAGCGCCGGCTTATCGTGGCCAGGGGCTGGCAGCGCGATTGATTGGCGAGGCCGTGGCGAGTTGTGAGGGGACGGTTTGGTTGCTGTGCCATCCGGACCTGGAAGGGTTGTATCAGGGGATGGGGTTCAGCCAAGACACGGTTTTGCCGCAATCACTGAGTGAACGGCTGGTGCGCTACAAGCGTAATAAACCGATGATTGCGATGGGGCTCAATGCCCTGGATAAACGCTGACCCATGTGGGAGCTGGCTTGCCTGCGATAGCGGTGGGCCAGCCACCTTATTTGTAGCTGATACACCGCCATCGCAGGCAAGCCAGCTCCCACAGTTGAACTGTAGGTGTGCCAGTAACGTTATTCGTCAGCCGTTGGGTCCAGCTCCGGGAACATCACTTCAATAAACCCGAATTTGCTGAAGTCGGTGATCCGCGACGGGTACAGCCGGCCGATCAAATGGTCGCACTCATGCTGCACCACCCGCGCATGGAAGCCGTCGGCAAAGCGTACGATCGGCTCGCCTTTGGGGTCGAACCCTTCGTAGCGGATCTGCTGGTAACGGTTCACGGCGCCGCGCAGGCCGGGCACCGACAGGCAACCTTCATAGCCCTCTTCCAGTACCGGGCTGAGCGGTGTGATCAGCGGGTTGATCAGGATGGTCTGCGGCACCGGTGGCGCGTCCGGGTAGCGTTCGCTGGCCTCGAAACCGAAGATCACCAGTTGCAGGTCCACGCCAATCTGCGGCGCGGCCAGGCCAACGCCGCCCACGTGCTCCATGGTCTGGAACATATCGTCGATCAGTTGCCACAACTCAGGGCTGTCGAACATTTCCGGCGGCACCGGCGGGGCGATACGCAGCAGGCGCTCGTCGCCCATTTTCAGGATTTCACGGATCATTGCTCAGGCTCGGTCATGGGCTTGGAGTGGTCCCGGCCTAGGCCAGAGACGTGTTGTTTTTCATCGGTGTGGCCCGGCTCGCCTATTTCCTTCTCACCAGGGTCCTTGCCCTCGGCAGACATGTGTTCGATCACGGCGTTCATCTCTGCGCCCAGCAACAGTACGGCGGCAGAGATGTAGAAATACAGGAGCAAGACAATGATCGCGCCGATGCTGCCATACATGGCGTTGTAGTCCGCGAAGGTTTTGACGTAGTAGCCAAAGCCCAGGGAGGCGACGATCCATACCACCACGGCCAAGACGGAGCCTGGGGTGATAAAGCGAAATTCCTGCTCCACGTCCGGCATCACGTAGTACATGAGGGCCACGGCGAACATCAACAAGATCACAATCAGCGGCCAGCGCAGGATGGTCCACAGCGTGACCACGAACTCCTGCATGCCGATCTGCCCGGCCAGCCACTCCATCACCTGCGGGCCCAGCACCATCAGCGCGGCGGCGGCCAGCAGCATGCCGGCGATGCCCACGGTGTAGAAGATCGACAGCGGAAAACGCTTCCAGATCGGCCGCCCTTCAACCACGTCGTAGGCGGCGTTCATGGCGCTCATCATCAGGCGCACGCCCGCAGAGGCCGTCCACAGCGCGATGACGATACCCACCGAGAGCAAGCCACCCTTGGACTGCTGCAACTGGTCGATCACCGGGTTGACCTGTTCCAGCGCCTGGGGAGGCAACACCAGCTCCGATTGCAGGCGCAGCCAACTGAAGAAGTCCGGCAGGTGCAGGAAGCCGATCAGGGCAATGAGGAACAGCAGGAACGGAAACAACGAGAACAGCATCTGGTAGGCCAGTGCCGAGGCGTAGGTAGGCATCTCGTCATCGACGAATTCCTTGATGGTGCGTACCAGCACCTTGTGCAGCTTGAGACCATCGAGTACCGGAAAAAGCATAGCGTCTCCTTTCGCCGCAAAGAGGTTGAGTTCGTGGGCGACTCAGGGGCCGTTTTCTACATCAAAGTAGCCCATTTGGCGACTTTGAAACAATTTCGAAAGTTTAGTTGCACGCTCAGATACAAAAACGGCCATCCGTGGATGGCCGTCGGGCTGCTGGGGGCTGCCCGCCAGGACGTGTTACTCAGTGGCTTTTTTCACTGCGTCCTTGGTCTTGCCCACTGCTTGCTGCGCTTCGCCTTTTTTCTCTTGGATCACGCCTTCAGCACGCAGTTTGTCGTTGTCTGTGACTTTACCGACGCCTTGCTTGATGTTACCCACAGCTTCGTTCGCCAAGCCCTTTACCTTATCGGAAGTGCTGCTCATGGTATTACTCCTGATAACAATCAAATGGTTTTTGGTCACTACGTAGCGGTTGACCTGAAGCGCAACGGCAGAGTTTCAATTATTTTTGCGCAAGCATTTCATCGAATGCGGCAGGTTTGGCTTTATGTTTTGCAGCCAACCCATGAGAATGCCCGGCACATTCAGGCTGCAACGCTGAATAACAGATCCCGTAGGAAGGTTATGAAACTCAATAAAGCACAGGCCATTGCCCGCAGAAACCAGGAACTGGGCGGTGCCGTACTCGGCGTCAACAACTGCCACTTCACCGACCTGGACCGCAAACGCAACATCTGGTGGTTCGACCTGCCGGTGGGGCGCATTGCCGTGGGCCAGTACGAGTGGGTCCACCTGTTGATGCACAACGCCGACACCGACCAGTTGCTGCACCTGAAGGTGCCGACCGTGTTCCTGCGTGAAAAACTCGAAGGGCTGGTGGTGCGCAATGCGGGCAAGCGCAAGCCGGAGATTACCCTGGAGCTAAGCGCGGATAAGGACTCGTTCTTGAAAGATGTGCGCCCCGCCGGTGCGGGTGTGAGCTTCGCGCAGTTCGCCCTGTAAAAACCGTGCGGGCTGCCCTGACAGGCTCTTTGTAGGAGCGAGCTTGCTCGCGAAAAACTCACAGGCACCGCGTTTATCCAGCAAGCACGCGTTACCGTTGACGTTTTTCGCGAGCAAGCTCGCTCCTACATAAAAAACCCCGCATCAGCGGGGTTTTTTATGGGTTACTTTTTGAGGCCTAGCTTCTTAAGCTCTTCATCACGCAATTCACGCCGCAAGATCTTGCCCACGTTGGTGGTCGGCAACGCATCACGGAACTCCACGGCCTTGGGCACCTTGTAGCCGGTGACGTTAGCGCGCATGTGTTCCATCACCTGGTCCTTGGTGAGCGTAGCCCCTGGCTTGACCACGATGAACAGCTTGATGTGCTCACCGGATTTTTCATCCGGTACGCCGATGGCCGCACACTGGAGCACGCCCGGCAGGCCCGCCAGCACGTCTTCCAGTTCATTGGGGTAGACGTTGAAGCCGGAGACCAGAATCATGTCCTTCTTGCGGTCGACGATACGCATGTAGCCGTCTGGCTGGATGATCGCGATGTCGCCGGTCTTCAGCCAGCCTTCGCTGTCGAGCATCTCGTCGGTGGCGTCCTGGCGCTGCCAGTAGCCCTTCATCACTTGCGGACCTTTCACACACAGCTCGCCGGTTTCACCCAGTGCAAGCTCGGTGCCGTCGTCGGCGATGACTTTACACGCGGTGGAAGGCACCGGAATGCCAATGGTGCCGATCTGGATGTGCTGGATCGGGTTGACCGTGGCCACCGGGCTGGTTTCGGTCATGCCGTAGCCTTCGCAGATCGCGCAGCCGGTCACCGCCTTCCAACGCTCCGCCGCCGCCAGTTGCAACGCCATGCCGCCCGACAGGGTGACCTTCAGCGCAGAGAAGTCCAGCTTGCGGAAACCTTCGTTGTTGCACAGTGCCACGAACAGGGTGTTGAGGCCGACGAAGCCGCTGAACTTCCACTTCGACAGTTCCTTGACCATCGCCGGCAGGTCGCGCGGGTTGCTGATCAGGATGTTGTGGTTGCCGATCAGCATCATCGCCATGCAATGAAAGGTGAAGGCATAGATGTGGTACAGCGGCAGCGGCGTGATCAGGATCTCGCAGCCTTCGTTGAGGTTGGAGCCCATCAGCGCCTTGCATTGCAGCATGTTGGCGACGAGGTTGCGGTGGGTCAGCATCGCGCCCTTGGCCACGCCGGTGGTACCGCCGGTGTATTGCAACACGGCCACATCGCCGCTGGCCGGGCTGGCATCGTTGACCGGCTGGCCATGGCCCTTGGCGAGTACGTCGTTGAACTTGATGGCCTGGGGCAAGTGATAGGCCGGGACCATTTTCTTCACGTACTTGATCACGCTGTTGATCAGCACGCGCTTGAACGGTGAGAGCAGGTCGGCAACTTCGGTGACGATCACATGCTTGACGCCGGTCTTGGGCACGACTTTTTCAGCCAGGTGCGCCATGTTGGCCAGGCAAACCAGGGCCTTGGCCCCCGAATCATTGAATTGGTGTTCCATTTCCCGCGCGGTGTACAGCGGGTTGGTGTTGACCACGATCAGGCCGGCGCGGATCGCACCGAATACCGCGACCGGGTATTGCAGAACGTTGGGCAGTTGCACGGCGATTCGATCGCCAGGCTTCAAGTCGGTATGCTGTTGCAGATAGGCGGCGAATGCGCCGGACAATTCGTACAGTTCACCGTAGGTGATGGTCTTGCCCAGGTTGCTGAAAGCCGGTTTGTTGGCGAAGCGCTGGCAGGACTGCTTCAGTACCGCCTGAATATTCGGATACTCGTCTGGATTGATCTGTGCAGCAATCCCGGCGGGGTACTTATCCTTCCAAAAGTCTTCATTCATGGAAGCCCACTCCTCAGCGACGCGAATTCATCATCGCATTTGATGCGATTATTATTGGTGTATGTTTTTAGGTGAGTCTGGCGCTTTCAAGCAGGCCTAGAAGTCACAAAGCGCGCCGAGAGTAGCAGCTTTGCCAAGGGCCGCCTAGAGCCAAAAGAGGCCCCTACAGTCATAAACATGACTCAAGAATATCCAATGGTCACTTTTAGAGCAAAAATTCTATAACGCCAGAAATGGCTCTAGAACAAGCTCTCAAGGGTGCAGAATGACAATGTGGGAGCTGGCTTGCCTGCGATAGCGGTGGCTCAGTCAATTCAACACGTGACTGAAACACTGGTATCGCAGCATAGGTATCTACATAACTTTGTAGGCTGGAGCAGCCAACGGTAACCACGATGCGAAGCGAGCCGCTCTTGATCTTGATCTGCTTGTGATCTTAGGCGCCCCGTCAAACCACGCTGGCCGGAATTCGACAGTGATTTGGGGGGTAAACCGGCAGGGATGCCGGTTTAGCCGCCCGCGCCATGGATGGCGCGTGGCGGCGGCCCCCCAAATCACTGGCGGATTACGGGCACACCGAGCCCAGACGAGGTGCCGAGTGGTGGGGCAAGAGCCCTTTGGTTACTTTGGGCTGGGCCGGCATTCCGGCTTTTCCAAAGTGACCCGCCGGGCGGAACCCTAAGTGGCCGTTACCTAAATAACGGATATGTACCCGGTCCAACTGTGTTAACTGTTAGGCCGCCTTCGCAGGCAAGCCAGCTCCCACATTTTTTGCACCCGGTTTCAATTCAAGCGATGTCGCGCAGCTCCCGGCGCAGAATTTTCCCCACCGGTGTCATCGGCAACGACTCCCTCAACACAATATGCTTGGGCACCTTGTACCCGGTGAAGTTGGCCTTGCAGTACGCCTTCAGTTCCTCAAGGCTCACCCCCTGGGCCCGTGCCACCACGAACAGCTTCACCGCCTCCCCTGTGCGCTCGTCCGGCACGCCGATCACGGCGCAGTTGGCCACGGCCGGGTGGGCCATGATCACGTCTTCGATTTCGTTGGGGTACACGTTGAAACCCGAGACGATGATCAAATCCTTCTTGCGATCCACAATGCTGATGTAGCCATCGGTGTCGATCACCGCAATGTCACCGGTCTTCAACCAGCCATCGGCGTCCAGGGTTTCGGCGGTGGCGGCCGGTTGCTGCCAGTAGCCCTTCATCACTTGCGGGCCCTGGATGCACAACTCGCCACGCTCGCCCAACGGCAGTTCTTGCCCCAGGTCATCCACGACTTTCATCGCCGTACCCGGCACCGGGATGCCCACGGTACCCAGTCGCGACAGCCCGCCGTAGGGGTTGGTGCTGGCCACTGGTGAGGTTTCGGTAAGGCCATAGCCTTCGCCGATGGCGCAGCCGGTCAATGCCTTCCAGCGTTCCGCCGTGGCCTTGACCAGGGCAGTGCCGCCGGAGTTGGTGATTTTCAGGTGGGAGAAATCCAGGGTCTTGAAATCCGGGTGGTCCATCAGCGCCACAAACAGTGTGTTCAGCCCCAACAGGCCGGAGAACTGCCACTGCTTGAGTTCCTTGATAAACCCGCCGATGTCCCGTGGGTTGGTGATCAGCACGTTGTGGTTGCCGGAGACCATCATGCACATGCAATTGGCCGTGAATGCATAGATGTGGTACAGCGGCAGCGGTGCAATCATCACCTCCTGCCCTTCCTTGATCAGCGGATGGCCGTCGTCGCCCAGTTGCGACATGCACGCCCGCACCTGCTGCATATTCGCCACCAGGTTGCCGTGGGTGAGCATCGCGCCCTTGGCCAGGCCGGTGGTGCCGCCGGTGTATTGCAGCACGGCGATATCGTCCAGGGTCACCGGGTGGCGCGTCACCCCAAGGCCCGCGCCCATGCGCAGGGCGCGCTTGAACGACACTGCCCGCGGCAGGTGGTAGGCCGGAACCATCTTCTTCACCTTGTCGACCACGGTGTTGACCAGCCAGCCTTTGGCGGCGGGCATGAAATCGCCCATCCTGGCTTCGATCAGGTAGTCGATCTCGGTATCGGTGCACACCTCCTGCACCCGCGAACCGAACAGGTTGAGATAGACCAGCGCGCGCACACCGGCGTCCTTGAACTGGTGGCGCATCTCGCGCGGGGTATACAGCGGGTTGGTGTTGACCACGATCAGCCCGGCGCGCAGTGCGCCGAACACCGCCACCGGGTAATGCAGCACGTTGGGCAACTGCACCGCGATGCGCTCGCCGGGCTTGAGGTCGGTGTGCTGCTGCAGGTAACCGGCAAACGCCGCACTCTGGCGTTCAAGCTCGGCGTAGGTGAGGGTAATGCCCATGCTGCTGAATGCCGGACGGTCGGCGAAGGTCTTGCAGGAACGCTCGAAGACCTCGATCACCGACTTGTAGGCGCTGAGGTCGATGGCATTGGGGACGCCCGCCGCGCGTTTGTCATTCCAGAAATCAGGTTGCATTATTCTTGTCCTCTATACCTGAGTGTGTCCGGCCGCTGCCATGCAGATGTGCAGCAATAAGAAGCGGAGCTTTGGGGAAGTTAGCAGCTATGGCCAAACAGGCAAGACGCTGAACTGTGTCATTGATTGTATGAATCTTGCACCTAAGGCGTAGGCAGATACCCCGCCCCATGCCGGATGAGCTATACAATGCAACCACCCTGAGCAAAGGAAGCCGCCATGAACCACAGCACCTTCTGGCTGACCGCGAACGACCACACCCGTCTGTACGTCAATCAATGGATACCCGACATCCCGCCCAGAGCCGTGGTGATGCTCTCCCATGGCATGGCCGAGCACGGCGGCCGCTATGCACGCCTGGCGCAAGCATTGTGTGCGGCAGGCCTGGGTGTGTATGCACTGGACCAGCGTGGGCATGGCCGTACCGCAGAGGCCGGCACCGTTGGGCTGTATGCTGAGTCGGATGGCTGGAACAAAGTAGTGGGCGACCTGGCCAGCCTCAATCAGCACATTGGCCAACAGCATCCCGGGCTGCGGATCATCCTGCTGGGCCACAGCATGGGCAGCTATATCTCCCAGGCGTACTTGCTGCATCACAGCGCCAGCTTGCATGGCGCAATACTCAGCGGCTCGAATTTCCAACCGGTGGCCCTCTACCGTGCAGCGCAAATCATTGCGCGCATCGAGCGAGCGCGCCAAGGCCTGCGAGGGCGCAGTGCGTTGATCGACTTCCTGTCGTTCGGCTCATTCAACAAAGCCTTCAAACCCAATCGCACCGCCTTTGACTGGCTCAGCCGCGACCCGGTTGAAGTGGACAAGTACATCAACGACCCACTCTGTGGCTTTCGTTGCACCAATCAACTGTGGATCGACCTGCTGGGCGGCTTGCAGCAAATCAGCAAAGTCTCCAACCTGGCGCAGATCGATCCTGGCCTGCCGATCCTGGTGATGGGCGGCGATTGTGATCCGGTGAGTGAAGGCAAGCGTCTCAAGAACCTGGCCCACGCCCTGCGTGAAGCTGGCTGCCAGCACGTACAATTGACGCTCTACCCGCAGGCGCGCCATGAAGTGTTCAACGAAACCAACCGGGATGAAGTCACCGCCGACCTGCTGGCCTGGCTCGACCAGGCGCTGGCGTTGCGCAGGCCCGCCCGCTGCGAATAGTTTTTGCTTTAAAATCAGCCGATTAATTACCGTTAAGCCACAGGATGCACCTTGAGATGACCCAGGTAACCAACACCCCGTACGAAGCGCTTGAAGTGGGCCAGACTGCCAGCTTCAGCAAAACCGTCGAAGAGCGCGATATCCAGCTGTTCGCCGCCATGTCGGGTGACCACAACCCGGTGCACCTGGACGCCGAATACGCCAAGGCGACCATGTTCAAGGAGCGGATTGCCCACGGCATGTTCAGCGGTGCACTGATCAGCGCGGCGGTGGCCTGCGAGCTGCCTGGGCCGGGCACGATTTACATCGGCCAGCAGATGACCTTTCAGAAGCCGGTGAAGATCGGCGACACCCTGACCGTGCGCTTGGAAATCCTCGAGAAACTGCCGAAGTTTCGCGTGCGCATTGCCACTCGGGTGTTCAACCAGCGCGATGAGTTGGTGGTAGATGGCGAGGCAGAGATTCTGGCGCCACGTAAGCAGCAAGTCGTGACCCTGACCGAATTGCCGCCGATCAGCATCGGCTGATCTGAATTCCAGCCTGTGCATTAAACAAATGTGGGAGCGGGCTTGCTCGCGAATGCGGTGTGTCAGTCAATACAACAGTGACTGATCCACCGCTTTCGCGAGCAAGCCCGCTCCCACATTAGGTCCAGCGTAGAGCTTACGACTGAGCGCGAGCCTGGTTACGCAGGGCTTTTACCTGGTCGTGGTTGCGCTGTACACCGTGGTACTGACGCTCAACCAAGTCACGAATGCCCACCAGGTTGTGCTTGTTGATCTTCTCGATCGCTTCCTTGTAAGCCTTCAGTGCGTGGTCTTCACCGCGCTCGGCTTCGTTCAATACCGCCTCTTCGTCCTTGCCAGTGACCATCGACTTCACGTCGACCCAGCCACGGTGCAGGGCGCCGGCCATGCTGCCGGAATCTTCAGGATCGCCACCCAAGGCACGCACGGCAGTTTTCAGTTCTTCGGCAGCGGTACCGCAATCAACGGCACGCTTGGCAAACAGTGCCTTGAGTTCTGGATGCTTGATGTCTTCAGCGCATTCCTTGAAACCCTTTTGGCCGTCGATGCTGGTCTCGATCAGGTCGTTGAGTACGGAGATCGATTCTTTGTTGATATCAGTCATTTTTCAATTCCTTGTACGGGTTAGAAGGTTGCGTTGGTTATTGCAGCGCCCGTGCCAGGTTTTCAAAAATTATTTTTATGTTTAATTTCAACAAGTTACGAATTATTGAACCATCTGTATCTTGGTTATTTGCATGATCTGTCATTTGGCCTTCATGCAGAATGCCTGTATTTTCGAAAGCCTGGCCTCAACCCTGCGACGCTCATGAATCCCGAAAAACTCGAACTGCTGATCACCCGCCAAATGCCTTTCGGCAAATACAAAGGCCGGATCATTGCCGACCTGCCTGGGCCCTACCTTAATTGGTTCGCCCGTGAAGGTTTCCCCCACGGGGAACTGGGCGGTTTGCTGGCCTTGATGCAGGAAATCGACCACAACGGCCTGTCCGAATTGCTCGAACCGCTGCGCGCCAAACACGGTAAACCCGCCCCCCGCCACTAAAGAGATTCACCATGCCAAGGAATGCCGATAACGAAGCGCACTGGCAGGCCATCGCTCAGCGCTATGAGTGTGAGCCCGGCCCGATCAACCTGGAAAACGGCTACTTCGGGCGCATGAGCCGCGCGGTGCAGGCCCAATACCTTGAGCACATCAGCTTTATCAACCGCAGCAACGCGGTGCATGTGCGCCAGCGCTTTGAGCAGGGTGAAAACAACAAGATACGCCGCCAGTTGGCCGGGTTGATTGATGTCGACCCGGAGTCGGTCGCTTTCACCCGTAACGCCACCGAAGCCTTGCAGTCGCTGATCCGCAACTACAACCGCCTGCAACCGGGCGACCAGGTGCTGGTCAGCGATCTGGAGTACGACACGGTCAAAGGCGCCATGCGCTGGTTGGCAGCGAATCGCGGCGTGGAAGTGATAGAGGTGGCCCACACCCACCCGGCCACTTTCGACAGCCTGGTGCAGACTTACCACGACGCCTTCGCACAGTACCCGCGCCTGAAGCTCATGGCCTTGACCCATGTAACCCATCGCACCGGCCTGGTCATGCCGGTTGCGGCCATTGCCAAGGCCGCGCGCGAACGCGCAATCGACGTGATCCTCGACGGCGCTCACGCCTTGGGCCAGATCGAATTCAACCTGGCCGAACTGGGCATTCAGTTCGCAGGCTTCAACCTGCACAAATGGATCGGTGCACCGCTGACCCTGGGCTTTTTGTACATCGCACCCGAGCGCCTGGCGGATATCGACCCGGACATGGGTGAGTTCCACTACCCGGCCACGGATGTGCGAGCGCGTACGTCCTACAGCACGCCGAACTTCCCCGCGCTGATGACCTTACCCCTGGTGTTTGAAGAGCATCGACAATTGGGTGGCGCCGCCGCTAAGGGCGCACGCGTCAATTACCTGCGCAACCTGTGGGTGAACCAGGTGCGGCCGTTGGCGGGGATTGAAGTGCTGACTCCGGATGATCCGCGACTGTACTGCGGCATTACGGCCTTCAAGTTCATCGGACGGGATCAGCAGGTGATGGTGGACCGGTTGCTCAAGGAGCATGGTCTGTTCACCACTACACGCACGGGGGCGGCGTTTGGTACCTGCATTCGGGTGACGCCGGGGCTGGTGACGTCGGCGGCGGACATCAACGCGCTGGTCCACGCAATTACCCAACTAAACACCGATTAAAACTGTGGGAGCTGGCTTGCCTGCGATAGCGGTGTATCAGCCAAAGATGGGCTAACTGATAAATAGCTATCGCAGGCAAGCCAGCTCCCACCTTCAGAACGGCGATGTGTTTGAGGTTTTTACAGGCAAAAAAAAGCGGCACACCGACCAAGTGCGCCGCAAAAATGCCGTTAAGCACAGCAACAACGATTCGATAAATCAGTCAAGCAGCGCCAGCGCCTGGGCAGTGACTTCCTGGATACGCGCCCAGTCGCCGTTCTTGACCCACTCCGGATCCAGCATCCAGCTGCCGCCCACGCACATCACGTTTTTCAACGCCATGTAGCTCTTGATGTTGGCCGGGCCAACACCGCCAGTCGGGCAGAATTTGACTTCGCCGAACGGGCCGCCGAGAGCCTTGATGGCAGCAACACCACCGCTGACTTCAGCCGGGAACAGCTTGAAGCGGCGATAACCCAGGCCGTAGCCTTCCATGATGCCGGAGGCGTTGCTGATGCCCGGCAGCAGCGGGATCGGGCTGTGCACCGAGGCTTCCAGCAAGTCACGGGTGATGCCGGGGGTGACGATAAATTGCGAGCCTGCCACTTCTGCCGCTTCGAGCATGTGACGATCAAGCACGGTACCGGCACCGGTGCACAACTCAGGACGTTGTTCGCGCAAGACCTGAATGGCTTTAAGGCCGAACTCGGAACGCAGGGTCACTTCCAGCGCGGTCAAACCGCCAGCGGCCAGGGCGTCGGCCAACGGCAGGATGTCCTGCTCGCGGGCGATGGTGATCACCGGCAGGATCCGCGCCTTGGCGCAGAGGCTGTCGATCAAGGCAACTTTATCCGCCATGGACACGGTCGGTTGAGGGCTTTTCATAGCGGCTGATCCTTGGCTCATGGGCACCAGTAAATCTCTAGAGTAGGTTGCAAAAACGCGCGAATCGGCATGGCAGCAACATCGTCGCTGGCCAAGGCGGCGCTCAAGGTCGTCAATTTCGAACTGCCGAAAATCGACAGCACGGTGTAGTCGGCCGTGGCCAGCAACGCACGACTCATGGTCAGGCGCTGGTGCGGCACAGTGGGCGCCAGCATCGGCCAGCAACGGCGGGTACCGTCGGCCTTCAGCGCTTCACTCAGGTTGGGGCTGTTGGGGAACAGCGATGCGGTGTGGCCGTCATCGCCCATGCCCAGCACCAGCACATCAATGGCTGGCAACTCGCCCAGCAGGCGATCGGCCTGCTCGGCAGCGTCTTCTAGGTTGGCGGCAGGGCTATACAGGCTCAAGAACTTCGCCTTGGCCGCCGGACCTTGCAGCAAGTGTTGCTTCAACAGGCCAGCATTGCTGTCGGCGTGTTCGACCGGCACCCAGCGTTCATCGGCCAGGGTGATGGTGACCTTGGACCAGTCCAGGCCCTGCTTGGCCAGGTTCTGGAAAAACGCCACGGGGCTGCGGCCACCGGATACCACCAACGTCGCCTCGCCACGGGCACTGATGGCCCCGCGCAGTTGCTCGGCCACGTCATTGGCCAGACCATCGGCCAGCAGCGCAGGCGTACGGTACTCATGGGCAGTGACACCCTGAGGCAGTTTCAATTCAGATATCGCCATACCACGACCTCCCATCCCGCGTGATCAGTGCAATGGAGCTCATCGGCCCCCAGGACCCCGCCGCATACGGCTTGGGCGCATCACCGGATTTTTTCCACCCGGCGATCAACTGGTCACACCACTTCCACGCGGCTTCGATTTCATCTTTGCGAACAAACAGGTTCTGATTGCCGCGCATCACTTCCAGCAACAATCGCTCGTAGGCATCGGGGATGCGTGCGCTGCGATAGGTATCGGAAAAATTCAGTTGCAGTGGCCCGCTGCGCAGTTGCATGCCTTTGTCCAGGCCCTGCTCCTTGGTCATCACGCGCAAGGAAATACCTTCGTCCGGCTGCAGGCGGATGATCAGCTTGTTGCTGATTTGCAGGCGCTGCTCGGGGGCGAAGATGTAGTGGGACGGTTCCTTGAAGTGGATGACAATCTGCGACAGCTTTTGCGGCATGCGCTTGCCAGTACGCAGGTAGAACGGCACGCCGGCCCAGCGCCAGTTACGGATATCGGCACGCAGGGCAACGAACGTCTCGGTGTCGCTCTGGGTGTTGGAGTTGTCTTCTTCCAGGTAACCCGGCACGGCTTTACCGGCGCTGTAGCCGGCGATGTACTGGCCACGGACTACTTGAGTGGTGAGGCCCTCGGGGCTGATCGGCGCCAGGGCCTTGAGCACCTTGACCTTCTCGTCGCGGATGCTGTCGGCGGACAGGTCGGCCGGCGGGTCCATGGCAATCAGGCAAAGCAGTTGCAACAGGTGGTTCTGGATCATGTCGCGCAGCTGGCCGGCCTTGTCGAAATAGCCCCAACGGCCTTCGATGCCAACCTGCTCGGCCACGGTGATTTCCACGTGGGAAATGTAGTTCTGGTTCCACTGGGTTTCGAACAGGCTGTTGGCGAAACGCAGGGCGATCAGGTTCTGCACCGTCTCTTTGCCCAGGTAGTGGTCGATGCGGTAGGTGCGGTTTTCCGGGAAAAACTGCGCCACGGCGTCGTTGACCTTGCGCGACGACTCCAAGTCCGAACCGATGGGTTTTTCCAGCACCACGCGGGTATTTTCCGCCAGGCCGACCTTGGACAGGTTTTCGCAGATCGCGCCGTACACCGCCGCGGGGGTGGCGAAGTAGGCAATCAGGCGTTGCTCGCTGCCGACCTTTTCGGCGAGGGCAACGTAGTCGTCGGCCTTCATGAAGTCGACATGCACATAAGCCAGGCGCGCGAGGAAACGCTGGGCCACGGCTTCGTCGAGTTCCTTGCCGACGTACTTACGCAATTCTTTTTCGATATGGGCCAGGTGTTGCTGCTCGGAGCCGGCTTCACGGGCCAGGGCCAGGATACGTGTGTCGTCGTGCAGCAACCCGGCGCCATCGAGTTGGTAAAGGGCAGGAAATAACTTGCGCAGCGCCAGATCACCCAAGGCGCCAAACAGGGCAAAGGTGCAGGGTTCCACGGTTATCGAAGGCATGATGTTTGTTCTTTTATCAAGTTAAGCTACAAATACCTTTTTTCAAGGCATCACTCAAGGAAAAATGTAGTAATAACCACAACATTTTCCGCAAATACGCATTGCGAGTGGTGGTGTTCGGCTACCCTCAGTAGGATAGGCCACCGCGAAAAGCCACTCATCGATTGGTTACCGCCTTTTTATTTGCATCGTCGCCCGAAGGAAAGACTGAATGGACCGCGTGCGAAATCTTCTGGAACAGATCCGGAACCGCCTCGAAGAATTGAACAAGGCCGAGCGCAAAGTCGCTGAAGTGATCCTGCTCAACCCGCAGCAGGCCACACGCTTCTCGATCGCCGCACTCGCCCAGGCCGCCTCGGTCAGTGAACCGACGGTCAACCGTTTCTGCCGTTCGTTCGGTGTCAGCGGTTACCCTGAACTTAAATTGCAGTTGGCGCAAAGCCTGGCCAGTGGCGCCGCGTATGTCAGCCGCGCCGTGGAAGCCGATGATAACCCCGAGGCCTACACCCAGAAGATCTTTGGCAGCGCCATTGCCTCCCTGGACAGTGCCTGCCAGGCCCTGGACCCGGCGCTGATCAGCAAGGCCGTGGACTTGTTGATCCAGGCACGGCAGATCCACTTCTTTGGCCTGGGCGCTTCAGCCCCGGTGGCCATGGATGCGCTGCACAAGTTCTTCCGCTTCAACCTGGCAGTGACCGCCCACGCCGACGTGCTGATGCAACGCATGATCGCCTCGGTGGCGCACACCGGTGAGTTGTTCGTGATCATTTCCTACACTGGCCGTACCCGCGAGCTGGTGGAAGTGGCGCGTATCGCTCGGGAAAACGGTGCATCAGTGTTGGGCGTGACCGCCGAGAACTCGCCGCTGGCCAAGGCCAGTACGGTGAGCCTGAACATCCCGTTGCCGGAAGACACCGATATCTACATGCCGATGACTTCTCGGATTATCCAATTGACGGTGCTGGACGTGCTGGCAACCGGCATGACCTTGCGCCGCGGGGTGGATTTCCAGCCGCATTTGCGCAAGATCAAAGAGAGCTTGAATGACAGCCGGTATCCGGTGGGGGATGAGTTCAACTAGCAAGCAGCCCTGCCAGCAGTACCGGCCTTATCGCAGGCAAGCCAGCTCCCACATTTGGAATGCATTCCCCTGTGGGAGCTGGCTTGCCTGCGATAGCGCCATCAGCCACACGGCTAAGCTCCAGCCCGCGCCTGCAAACTCAAATGCGCCCTCTCCCCCGGCGCCAGGCTCGCCGCCGCCATCGCCGCCTCCACGCACACAAACCCCGACGCTTCGTTAAAGCTCACGCCCAACAGCGGCCGGCTCCCCGGGTGCCACACCACGGTGTCGGCAGTGTCGCCCGTGTCGATGCACAGTTCACGCTGCCAGGCGTGGTCCTTGAGCTGTAATTCGCCCTCATGCTGGAACACCCGCTGGCATCCACCATCGACCCGCAGTTCACCTTCCTGCTGGCAAACCTGGCGATTGAGCTGGTCATAACCTTGCGCTCCTTCGAGTCCAGACAGCGCTACCTCATCAACGTGACCAATACGCCAGTAAGCGTGCAATGCATGGCTCAACTGGCACGGCAGCTCGTCGTGATGCTCGGTGCTCAGGCGCAGCTCCAAGGTGTCGCCCAGGTGCGCGTGCAAGTCCACCTGCCAGTCGCACAGTTGCAATTGCCAGTGCAGGCGCACGCCGTCGTCATCGGTGCTGCTGTCGAGCAGTTTCCAGTCGATCAAGCGGGCCCAACCGTGGGAAGGCCAGGCGTTTTCGCTGGGGTGGCGGCCATACCACGGCCAGCACACCGGCACGCCGCCACGAATGGCGCCGACCTGCGGCCACTTGGCTGCGCACCACAGCCAGGGCTTCTGGCCGGTGGGCTGAAAATGCAACAGTTGCGCACCCTGGCGACTGAACACCGCCTGGCACAGCGGATGGTCGATTACCAACACATCACGCGTCTGAAAGCGCTCCCAAGCGAACACCGGACGCTCGCGCAGGGATTTGAAAAAGCGTTGCAGCGGTTGCTCGTGCATGTGCCCAGGTCCCGAATATCACAGTGCCACGCAAAAAAAAGCGGATAGCCATGGCTACCCGCAAATGCGCACAGAGAGAGGAGCTTATCGCAACAGCGTTAGAACGTAGACTGAATTTTCAGGCCCGCTACCAGCGCGTTGTCGACTTTATCCACGCCGCCAGGCTGAACAACGTACTGCAGGTTCGGACGCACAGTCAGCCAGTTGGTGACGTGGAAACCGTAGTTGAGTTCGACGTTGTATTCAGTCTCACGAATCGGCGTGTACAGCGGATTGTCGTAGTCGCTCACGCCCCTGGCGTCGTTGAGCAGCTCAGAGTTCTTCTTCACATCATTGTTGACATGCAGGCGAGCGACGCCAATGCCGACGTCATCTTTTGGACGCGCGTCGAATGGGCCTTTGTACACCAGCATCAACGACTGGTAGTTGTCGACCAGGTTGGTTTCCTTGTCATGGAAGGTCGCGTTGGCTGCGATGTTCAGGCCACGGGAAGCGTCGCCGTTATGGGTGGTGAGTTGCTGTTGCGCAACGAACCAGTAGCCTTTCTTGCTGCTGCGGGTACGGAAGTCGGCGCCGCTGAGGACCGCATCGTTACCGTTGACGTCTTCACGTACATCCGGAGCATCGGCCGCACTTTTATAGAAGCCCACACGGTATTCGCCCGGCAGGTTATTAACCTTCGGCGACCAGACCAATTCCACCGGGATCACGGTGCCCTTGGTACCGCTGCCGCTGAGTTTGAAGCCGTTGCCATGCTCCAATTGCGACGGGTTCTGGTTGTAGGCACCGATTTGCGCATACAGCTCAGGCGTGATGTTGTACTTCACGCGGATAGCGGCCTGGGCGACCGGCCAGTTGTACCAGGTATTGACGTAGTTACCGACCTGGGAGCCGCAGAACGACAGGTTCTGGAAGTCGCAAGGGAAGGTGTTGAAGTCTTCGCCCTCACCGAAGTAACCGAGCTTCACGTCCAACTTGTTGTCGAACATCTGGTGCTGAATCCAGAACTGGGTCAGACGCACCATGTGGCCACGGCCATACACTTCTTGCGAGGAGCTCAAGGTGCCGGCACGCGGGTCGCCAATGCGGTCATTGGAGATGTTCTGGCCATTCCGGTTGGTCAACTGGATCTTGGCCTGGGTGTTATCCCAGCCCCACAGTTTTTGCAGGTCCAGTGCCACGCCCAGACCGAACTGGTCGGAGTAACGACCGGTCTTGTCGTCGTTGTAGCCGCCGTGGGCGTTGTAGCCCATCTCGCCCACGTAGTCGGCCTTGATGTCGATACCTTGCTCGATCAGCTTGGTACGCTCGCCGCCCCAATCGCCGGTCATCCACTTGGAATCGGCGCTGAATGCATCGGCCGCCATCGCATTGGCGGACAATACAAGGGCTGCTGCCGCTGACAGTTGGCAGATCAGCCGGGTGTTGTTGTGTTGCTTTTTCATCCCTACATCCTCGTCTTTATTGTTATTAAACTGTTTTTATCTAACGCGGGTTACATTTTTTAACTAAAACAATCACTTATCTTGCTTAACGGCCCTTGAACTGGGTCACATTGTCGGCATGCCCCTGTGCCGGCAATGAAGCCGCTGTGCCCAATCGCTCACCGGTCTTGGCGTCAAACAGCAATACCTTGGCCGGGTCGAACTGCAAGGTCAGGGTCTCACCCACTTGCGGTGCCACGTCCGGCGCCAAACGGCAGCAGACCTTGGTGTCGTTGAGCTGCACAAACACCAAGGTGTCCGGGCCGGTCGGCTCGGTTACCTGCACTTCGGCACGAATGCTCGACGAGCCATTACCCTCGCCCGCTGCCAGTACGATCTGCTCCGGGCGCAGGCCCAGGATCACATCGCGGTCTTCCAGCCCGGCGTCATTCATGCCCAGCGCCAACTCGCAACGGGCTTGACCGCTGTCGAGCACCGCCACCAGATCACCGTTCTGGCGTTTTAGGCGCATGGGAACGAAGTTCATCGGTGGTGAACCGATAAAGCTTGCCACAAACAGGTTGGCAGGGTCGTTGTAAATTTCCTTCGGCGTGCCGAATTGCTGGATGATTCCGTCCTTCATCACCGCCACTTTGTCGCCCAGGGTCATCGCTTCGATCTGGTCGTGGGTCACGTAGACGGTGGTGGTTTTAAGACGCTGGTGCATCAGCTTCATTTCGGTACGCATCTCGACGCGCAGCTTGGCGTCAAGGTTGGACAGTGGTTCGTCGAACAGGTAGATCTTCGGCCGGCGCGCCAAGGCACGGCCCATGGCCACGCGCTGTTGCTGGCCACCGGACAACTGGCCCGGCTTGCGGTTGAGCAGGTGTTCGATCTGCAGCAACTTGGCCACGCGCGCCACTTCAGCGTCGATGTCGGCTTGGGGCATCTTGCGGATCTTGAGGCCGAACTCGATGTTCTCGCGCACGCTCATGGTTGGGTACAACGCGTAGGACTGGAACACCATGGCGATGTCACGGTCCTTGGGGCTCATGCCGCTCACGTCTTGATCACCGATCATGATCGCGCCGCCAGTGATGGTCTCAAGGCCGGCGATGCAGTTCATCAGCGTGGATTTACCACAACCCGACGGGCCGACCAGGATGAGGAACTCGCCTTCCTTGATCGACAGTTCGATGTTCTTCAAGGTGTCGGGCAGGCCGGCGCCATAGGTCTTGTTTACATTGCGAAGTTCAAGCGTAGCCATGATTACCCCTTGACCGCGCCGGCCGTGAGGCCGCGCACGAAATACTTGCCTGCGATCACATAGACCAGCAGGGTCGGCAGCCCGGCGATCATCGCCGCCGCCATATCCACGTTATATTCCTTGGCCCCGGTGCTGGTGTTGACCAGGTTGTTCAGCGCCACCGTGATGGGCTGGGAGTCGCCGCTGGAGAACACCACACCGAACAGGAAGTCGTTCCAGATCTGGGTGAACTGCCAGATCAGGCAGACCATGATGATCGGCGTCGACATCGGCAGGATGATCCGGCGGAAGATGGTGAAGAACCCCGCTCCGTCCAGGCGTGCGGCCTTGATCAGCGCATCCGGGATGCTCACGTAGTAGTTACGGAAGAACAGCGTGGTGAACGCCAGGCCGTAGACCACGTGGATAAACACCAGGCCGGTGGTGGTGCTGGCCAGGCCCATCTTGCCGAGGGTGAACGACGCGGGCAGCAGCACGGTCTGGAACGGCAGGAAGCAGCCGAACAGCAGCAGGCCGAAGAACAACTGCGAACCGCGAAAGCGCCAGAACGACAGCACGTAGCCGTTCAAGGCGCCGATGGCGGTAGAGATCAGCACAGCGGGAACGGTGATCTTGATCGAGTTCCAGAAGTAGCCATCCACAGTGGCCCAGGCCTTGACCCAGCCGATGCCGCTGACCACGGTGGGCCAGCTCAGCAGGTTACCGGTGCTGATGTCTTCCGGGGTCTTGAAGCTGGTGAGCAACATCACCACCAGCGGCACCAGGTACAGCAGCACCGCCAGGACCAGCACCGCGTAGATCGCGATGCGGCTCAGGCTGATGGCAGGTTTGGCGGCGAGACTAGTCATTGCGCTTGGTCCTCAGCTCGGAATACAGGTACGGCACGATGATCGCGAGGATCGCACCGAGCATCAGGATTGCACTGGCCGAGCCCATGCCCATCTGGCCGCGACTGAAGGTGAACGAGTACATGAACATCGCCGGCAGGTCGGAGGAGTAGCCCGGGCCGCCTGCGGTCATTGCCGCCACCAGGTCGAAGCTCTTGATCGCAATGTGCGCCAGGATCATCACCGCACTGAAGAACACCGGACGCAGGCTGGGCAGCACCACGCTCCAGTAGATGCGCGGCAAGCTCGCGCCGTCGATCTGCGCAGCACGAATGATCGACTGATCAACGCCGCGCAGGCCAGCGAGGAACATCGCCATGATAAAGCCCGAGGCTTGCCACACAGCAGCGATCACCAGGCAGTAGACCACACGGTCCGGGTCGATCAGCCAGTCGAGACGGAAGCCTTCCCAGCCCCAGTCCCGCAGGAGTTTGTCCAGGCCCATGCCCGGGTTGAGCAGCCATTTCCAGGCGGTACCGGTGACGATCATGGAGAGCGCCATCGGGTACAGGTAAATGGTGCGGATAAAGCCTTCGCGGCGGATTTTCTGGTCGAGGAAAATCGCCAGCAGCACACCGATCACCAGGGTGATGCCGATGAACATGCCGCCGAACACGGCCAGGTTCTTGCTCGCCACCCACCAGCGGTCGTTATCGAACAGCCGCTGATACTGCGCCAGGCCCGCCCATTTGTAGCTGGGCAAGAAGGTCGAGGTGGTGAACGACAGCACGAACGTCCACAGGATGTAGCCATAAAAGCCCACCAGCACGATGAACATGCTCGGCGCCAGCACCAGTTTAGGGAGCCAGCGCTGCAGCACATCGAATGGCGAGGCCTTGCTGAACACAGCAACAGAACTCATGGGAAAATCCAGTACAGGGAAAAAGGACTAGCAGCAGAACCGAACCCTGTAGGAGCGAGCTTGCTCGCGAAGGACTTCAACGATAACGCGTGCATACAGGATGAACGCGGTGACCTTGAGTTTTTCGCGAGCAAGCTCGCTCCTACAGTGGCTGTGTTACTTGGCCGACTTGATCGCCGCGCCAAGCTTCTTGGCGGTGTCGGCCGGGTCGGCTTTCGGGTCGTTGATGAAGTTGGTCACGACATCAAAGAACGCACCCTGCACTGCCAGGGTCGTGGCCATGTTGTGGGCCATGCTTGGCTGCAGGCCACCGGTCTTGGCGTCGGCCAAAAAGTCCTTGGCGGCGGTCTGGGCGCAGGAGTCAAAACCGTAGGATTCCATCTTGGTCAGCATGTCGTTACGCACAGGGATAGAACCCTTGTTGATGCTGAACACCTTCTGGAAGTTTTCACCCAGCACGACTTTGGCGATGTCCTGCTGGCCCGCAGCAGTGCCTTTGTCTTTCTGCTTGAACACCGCCAGGGAGTCGATGTTGTAGGTGAAGGCTTTGTCGGTGCCCGGGAACGCTACGCACTCATAATCCTTGCCGGCGACTTTCTTGGCGGCGGTCCATTCGGACTTGGCCCAGTCACCCATGATCTGCATGCCGGCCTTGCCGTTGATGACCTTGCCAGCTTCCAGGTTCCAGTCCTGGCCCTTGCCGTCGACGTCCATGTAGGTCGCGACTTTCTTCAGCTCGGTGAGGGCCTTGACCATTTCCGGGCCGGTCAATGCGCCGTTATCCAGGTCGACCAGGGCTTTCTTGTAACCATCAGCGCCCATGACCGAGAGCACCACTGCTTCGAACACGGTGCTGTCCTGCCAAGGCTGGCCGCCGTGGGCGAGCGCAATGAAGCCTGCGGCCTTGAGCTTGTCGCCGGCTGCGTAGAATTCTTCGAGGGTGGTTGGGTTCTTGGTGATGCCGGCTTTCTTGAAGACTTCCGGGTTGATCCACAGCCAGTTCACGCGGTGGATGTTCACCGGCACGGCGACGTAGTCACCGTCGTATTTCACGGTGTCGGAGACTTTCTTGTCGAGCAGCGAATCCCACTTTTCTTCTTTGGCGACGTCTTTGAGCACGTCGGTGTCGAGCAGGCCAGTAGACGCCCATTCCTGGATGTCAGGGCCTTTGATCTGGGCAACGCCTGGCGGGTTACCAGCGACCGCGCGGCTTTTGAGCACGGTCATGGCAGTGGCGCCACCGCCGCCTGCTACAGCACCGTCTTTCCAGGTGAAGCCGTCTTTCTCAACTTGGGCCTTCAGGACATCCACAGCCGCTTTTTCACCGCCGGAGGTCCACCAATGCACCACTTCCACCGTACCTTTGGAGTCGGCGGCAAATGCACTGAGGGGGAACAACGAGGCAATGGAAATAGCGACGGCGAGGCGATTAATCGCGTTCATCTGAGTACCTTTTCTTGTTGTTATGCATGCAAGTCTAGAGCTTGCGCTGCACGGAGTTTAAACATGGATTTTCAGGGCGCAGGTAACAAAGGGACGCACAAATGTCACCACTTGGTGACATAGCATCCGCTGCCCAATGCGCTGGCCAAACTGGGTGCCAAGGGCAGTGCAGGCAGCACTACCGCTTGCCAGGCATGGTACAGGTCAGGTTTGCCGCCCCAGATTTTACTGCTGGGTTGGTTGTGCGGGCTGAGCTCGTGGTGCCAACTGCCCTGGAGCCGGTCGATGAAGTGGGTTTCGCAAAATTCCCAGAAGCGTCGGTACCAGGTTTCGTAATGCAACTCGCCGGTACGTTTGAGCAGCGCCTGAGCGGCGGCGCTGGCTTCAGCATGGGTCCAGTGCAGGCGCTCGCGTACCACCGGGCGCTGGTTCCAATCCAAAGTGTAGACAAGGCCCGGCGCACCATCCACCGCCCAGGCGTACTCGCAGGCACTGGCGAACAGGTCTTTGGCGTCGCTCACCAGCCAGTCTGGCGTGGCCAGCTTAGCCTTGAGGCGCGCAGCTTCCAGGTGCAGCAGCAACCGCGCCCATTCAAAACCATGGCCGGGTGTAATGCCGTAAGGGCGAAAGCCATCGGCGGGGTTGTCTTGGTTGTAACCGAGCAAGGGCTTCCACTGCGCGTCGAAATGCTCGATGACCATGAACTGGTTGCCGGCGGCATGGGTGTGGATCACTCGCTCGACAATGCGCAGCGCGCGGTCCAGCCAGCGTGTATCACCGCTGACATCGGCCAGCGCCAGGAAGGCTTCGGTGGCGTGCATGTTGCTGTTGGCGCCACGATAGGCTTCGACGCCGCTCCAGTCCTGGGCAAAAGATTCGAGCATGACGCCCTCCTCTTCGCTCCAGAAGAACTGGTCGATGATTTGGATAGCGTCGTTCATTAATGTGCGCGCATCCGGCGCGCCGGCCACCACGGCAGAGCTGGCCGCGAGGGCTACGAAGGCGTGCAGGTAGGCGGCCTTGCCGGTGTTGCCATCAGCCGCGTGGGGCGCCGCGAACCAGCCACCGTGCTCGCTGTCGCGCAGCGGGCCGCTGAGCGCCGCCACACCGTGCGCCACCAACTCGGCATAACCCGGCAACCCCATGGCATGGGCCATGGCAAAGCTGTGGGTCATGCGCGCAGTGTTCATGGTTTCAGAGCGGGCGTTGGCCGGCAATTGGCCTTTATCGTCAAGGTTGCCGAAACCGTCCGGCAGGCGCGATGCCTTGGCGAACGCCAGCAGGCGCTGGCCTTCGGCGGCGAGCCAGGCGTGATGGGCAGGTGCATTCAGCCAACTGCTGGCAGGCAGTGGATGGGTGGTCATGGGTGGCCCTTATTGTTTTTTTGGGATGACCGGAGTCTAAACAAGGGCGTGGGATGGGCAAGTAACGAAAGGGATGGCAAATGTCACCAAATGGTGACAATCAACACCCTAATCCTAATGTAGGAGCGAGCTTGCTCGCGAAAAGCCAACAAGCGCCGCGCTTATCCAGGAAACCCGCGTGATCGTTAACGTTTTTCGCGAGCAAGCTCGCTCCTACACAAGGCGATTTGCGGTCATTGGCCCAGTGGGGTGGCCGTAGCTGGCGCATTGAGGCGCTGATTCAAGTTCTGCACCTGGCTCTGCAAGGTGGTGATATTGCGCGTGGTCTGGATGCGGAACACGTCGAATTCCTTGTTGGTCGGTGCGTCGACGTTGGCCGGCTGGTTTTCCTGGGCGCTCTTGAGCACCAGCAGGTCCTGCTCGAGACGGGCGATGGCCGCGCTTGGGTTGCCTTGCTTCTTCAAGGCCGCCACATCGGTGGCCAGGCCCTTGACCTCGGCCTGCGCTGCCGTAAGGGTGGCGACCGCGTCAGTGAGGGCCTGCACCTGGCCTTGCAGCTTGGTGTTGGCCGCTGTCAGTTCGGTGGTGCTGGCACTCATCTGCGCCAGGCGGCTGTCCAGTTCGGTGGCTTGACCCGCGACGCCCAACTGTTGTTTGCCCTGCTCCTGCAACTGGGCTTCCAGCTGCTTGATCTGCAGTTTCAAGGCTTCGCTGCCGTTGTTCACATTGGCTTCGCTGGCCACGACCTTGCCGGAAATCGCCTGCAGGCGCCCCGCCGCTTCCTCGCTGATGCGGGCAAAACTCTCCTGGGTGGCGACCAACTGCTGGCCCATCAGGGAGATCTGCTGGAAGCTCCACCAGGCCAGGCCCGCGAAGGCGATCAACAGCGCGCCGACCAGTGCCCACAACGGGCCGGTGCTGGCGCTCTTGACCTTGACTACGGGCGTCGTTCGCGAACGCACCGACGTCGCGGCGGTCGGCACGAAATCATCGTCATCCCCACTATCGGCCCGCAGGCTGGGAACGTTGTCGAAGTCGTCTTTAGCATCGTTACGCATGAATCTACCCTGAATCAATGAGATGGCTGGCTGCAAAGCCGAGCGGCAGGAGTATAAACCGCACTCCCGGCGCATGGATCGACTCGGAACCTGGAATTGGGTTCCCGAAGTGTTGCTGCTTATGAGCTTATTGGCGGCCCGGGTCCTGGGCTTTCCACCAGCTGCAGAACTCGTCGAGCGCGGCCCACAGGCTGACCTTGGGCTCGTAGTCGAGATAATGCCTGGCGCGGCTGATGTCGAGGGTGAAATCTTTGTTCATCACCTGCATGCCCAGGCGCGACAATGCCGGCTCAGGCCGCCCCGGCCACATCGCGCAGAAGGCTTCATTCAAGGCTGCCACGCTGTAGGCCACACCGTAGGAGCGGTAACGGGTCACCTGGGGCAATTCCATTTGCCGCATCACGTAGTTCACCACATCCCAGATCGGCACCGGTGCGCCGTTGCTGATGTTGTAGGCTTTGCCCAGGGCCGAGCCGGTGGCGAGTAAACTGCTGAGCAACGCCTCGTTAAGGTTATGCACGCTGGTGAAGTCGACTTTGTTCAAGCCGTCGCCGACGATCGCCAGGCGGTTCTTGCGCTGCATTTTCAGCAGGCGCGGGAAGATGCTCATATCGCCGGCCCCGGTGACGAAGCGCGGGCGCAGGGCTATCACTTGCAGGCCGAATTCCTGGGCGCCGAACACCTTCTGCTCGGCCAGGTACTTGGTGGCGGCATAGGGATGCTTGAAACGCTTGGGCACTTGTTCTTCGGTGAGCCCCAGGTGGTCCCTGCCGTCAAAGTAGATCGACGGCGACGACAGGTGCACCAGGCGCCCGACGCGCTGTTTCAGGCAGGCTTCGACGACGTTTTCGGTGACCAGCACGTTGTTCTGGTGGAAGTCCTGATACTTGCCCCACAGCCCGACGGCGCCGGCGCAATGCACCACGGCTTCGACATCGCGGCACAGGTCACGCACCAGGTCGGCGTCATTCAAGTCACCCTGGATAAACTCGGCACCACGCCGTACCAGGTGTTCCACACCCTCGGCGCGCCGCCCGTTGACCCGCACGTCCAGGCCCTGTTCAAGGGCGAAGCGCGCAAAGCGCCCGCCGATGAAGCCGCTTGCGCCGGTGACCAGAATTTTCATGTAGTACTCCGTGTTCTTTCGTTTTTCATCGCTGTTGCCTTGACGCGCGCCATCACTCCAACGGCACCAACCAATGGCCACACACATCGGCCAGATGGTCGGTCAACAAGCCCAACAGTTGTCCGCCACTGCGCCAATGATGCCAGTACAGCGGCACATCGATGGGCTTATCTGGCAATAACTCGACCAATACGCCGGTTTCCAACTGGTCGCGCACCTGCAATTCAGGCACCAGCCCCCAGCCCAGGCCGGCTTCCGTCAGGCGGATAAAGCCTTCGGATGACGGGCATAGATGATGTTCGAAACCACCGTCCACTCCCAGGGATGCCAGGTAGCGGTGCTGCAGGAAATCATCCGGGCCGAACACCAGCGCAGGCGTGCGCGCCAATTGGTCGGCCCGCACGCCCCCAGGAAAATGCCGCGCCAGAAAGGCCGGGCTGGCCAGCGCCCGATAACGCATGGCGCCCAGCAACAGGCTGCGGGCACCGGCCACGGGGCGCTCGCTGGCGCAAATGCAGGCCGCCACTTCACCAGCGCGCATGCGTTTGAGGCCCACGGTCTGGTCTTCGACCACCAGGTCCAGCAGCAAATGCTGTTCGGCGCAGAAGTCGCTGACCGCCTCGGCCCACCAGGTGGCGAGGCTGTCGGCATTCAGGGCAATGCGCAGGCGCTCGGGCATGCCCTCCTCGTCCAGGGCCGGCACCTGGCTTTGCAGGTCACGCTCCAGCAAACGCACCTGCTGCACATGGTTGAGCAGGCGCCGGCCGATATCGGTGGGCGTTGGCGGCGAGGCGCGTATCAACACCGGCTGGCCGATGCGCGCCTCCAATAGCTTGATGCGTTGGGAGATGGCGGACTGCGACAGCCCCAACACCTGGGCACCGCGCTCAAAGCCGGCTTGTTCCACCACCGCCGCCAGGGCGGAAAGCAATTTATAGTCGAACATCAGTTTCTCTAATGAGCGATCAGCAATATTGGTTTTTCTTATACAGCCCCGACCCGCACCATAGCCAGCATCGTTTGAGCATCAACAAGGATCTCCTTCTATGTGGCAAAGCTATATGAACGGTTTGCTGGTGGCCCTCGGGTTGATCATGGCAATCGGCAGCCAAAATGCATTCGTACTCGCGCAAAGCCTGCGCCGCGAACATCACTTACCCGTGGCGGCGCTGTGTGTGATCTGCGACGCACTGCTTGTGGCCGCCGGGGTATTCGGGTTGGCCACCGTGCTGGCGCAAAGCCCGATACTGCTGGCGGTGGCACGCTGGGGCGGCGCTGCGTTCCTGCTGTGGTACGGCGCATGCGCGTTGCGCAGGGCCTGCTCGAAACAGAGCCTGGACCAAAGCGACAGCCTCAAGACGCGCTCATTGCGCGCCGTATTGCTGAGCGCCCTGGCGGTGACCTTGCTCAACCCCCACGTCTACCTGGACACCGTCCTGCTGATCGGCTCCCTGGGCGCGCAACAAACCGAACCGGGTGCCTACGTAGCCGGTGCGGCCAGTGCTTCGTTTCTGTGGTTCGCCACCCTGGCGCTGGGCGCGGCATGGCTGGCGCCCTGGCTGGCACGCCCGGCCACCTGGCGCCTGCTGGACCTGCTGGTGGCCGCGATGATGTTCTCGGTGGCCTATCAACTGATCAGCGCCTGAGCAATATTCCAAAACGCGCTGGAACCTCTATCCCACACAGTTGTTGCGTGGTTATGCCGCACCCCCGGTGCTATGATCGGACCCCTGCGCCGCAAAGAGTACAAACTCCCCGGCGCATGTTTGGCCGCCCGTGATCGGCCTTGCGCTCACCGCAACTGACCTGATTAGGAGAATCATCATGGCTTTCGAATTGCCGCCGCTGCCCTACGCACACGATGCCCTGCAGCCGCACATCTCCAAGGAAACCTTGGAATACCACCACGACAAGCACCACAACACCTATGTCGTGAACCTGAACAACCTGGTGCCTGGCACCGAGTTCGAAGGCAAGACCCTGGAAGAGATCGTCAAGTCTTCCTCGGGCGGCATCTTCAACAACGCCGCTCAAGTCTGGAACCACACCTTCTACTGGAACTGCCTGGCGCCAAACGCCGGCGGCCAACCCACCGGCGCGCTTGGCGATGCCATCAACGCTGCGTTCGGTTCGTTCGACAAGTTCAAGGAAGAGTTCACCAAGACTTCGGTCGGCACCTTCGGTTCCGGTTGGGGCTGGTTGGTGAAAAAGGCTGACGGTTCCCTGGCCCTGGCCAGCACCATCGGCGCCGGCAACCCGCTGACCAACGGCGACACCCCGCTGCTGACCTGCGACGTCTGGGAACACGCCTACTACATCGACTACCGCAACGTGCGTCCAAAGTATGTGGAAGCGTTCTGGAACCTGGTCAACTGGAAGTTCGTGGCTGAGCAGTTCGAAGGTAAGGCCTTCACTGCCTAAGTAACGCTTGCAGTAGAAAGAGCCCGGCAATCGCCGGGCTTTTTTATGCGCGCCAGGCAGACAGCCCAGAGATACCGGAACTCAACCGTAACAATTGACCACACAACCGTCAGGAGGAATAACCCTCCTGAATGAATGTGGAGAATGACGATGGATCCTATTTCGATGGCAGCAGGCGCAATCCCGATGGTATCGGGCCTTCTCGACAAGGGCCTGGATGTGGCAAAAGGCGCTCTGGACTTGGCGAACAAGCTCGTAGACACGGTCGGCAAGGACGCAAAGGTCGCCGGGGACGCACACCAGTCAGAGGGTAAGTGCAATTATTAAGAGAGTCGTAGAACCGGAAGGCGGATCTGCTCCGCCTTCTCCCCTGCCAAGCCTGCTGCGCACGTCGTGCCCTTTTGCCCGCCTGTGAAAGCCCCACCATAAGTTGTCGCCGCGGCACCTTTAATCAGCAACACCCTCAATTTATCCCAAGCCCCAATGTCCCTTTGACTGCCATCACCAGATTGCCAATACTCATGGCATATTGACGGCCACCCGCATGAGACAAGGAATGCCCCTTTGAAGCTGGAACTCAAGAACAGCTTGTCGGTGAAGTTGCTACGGGTTGTGCTGCTGTCGGCCTTGATCGTGGGTGTGGCGCTGAGCGTGGCGCAGATCGTTTTTGATGCCTACAAGACGCGCCAGGCCGTGGCGGGCGATGCCCAGCGCATCCTCGACATGTTTCGCGACCCCTCGACCCAGGCCGTGTACAGCCTGGATCGCGAGATGGGCATGCAGGTGATCGAAGGCCTGTTCCAGGACGACGCTGTGCGCATGGCCTCTATCGGCCACCCCAACGAGACCATGCTGGCGGAAAAAAGCCGCCCTTTACAGCAGTCCCCCAGCCGCTGGTTGACCGACCTGATTCTTGGCCAGGAACGCTCCTTTACCACTGCGTTGGTGGGCAAGGGCCCCTACAGCGAATATTACGGCGACCTGAGTATCACCCTCGACACCGCCACCTACGGCCGAAGTTTCCTGGTCAGCTCGGTCATCATCTTTATCTCGGGCGTATTGCGCGCCTTGGCCATGGGGCTGGTGCTGTACCTGGTGTATCACTGGATGCTGACCAAGCCGCTGTCGCGGATGATCGAGCACCTGACCTCGATCAACCCGGACCGCCCCAGCGAGCACAAGATCCCTCAGCTCAAGGGCCACGAACGCAACGAACTGGGGCAGTGGATAAACACCGCCAACCAATTGCTCGAATCCATCGAGCGCAATACCCACCTGCGCCACGAGGCCGAATCGAGCCTGTTGCGCATGGCCCAATACGACTTCCTGACCGGCCTGCCGAACCGCCAGAAGTTGCAGGCGCAACTGGACAAGATCCTCACGGACGCTGGCCGCCGGCAGCGCCGTGTCGCGGTGTTGTGCGTGGGCCTGGATGACTTCAAGAGCGTCAACGAGCAGTTCACCTACCAGGCCGGCGACAAACTGCTGCTGGCCCTGGCCGACCGCCTGCGCGCCCACAGCGGCCGCCTGGGTACGCTCGCGCGCTTGGGCGGCGACCAGTTCGCCCTGGTGCAAGCCGATATCGACCAGCCCTACGAAGCTGCCGAACTGGCGCAAAGTATTCTCGATGACCTGGAGGCTGAATTTGCGCTCGATCATGACCTGATCCGCCTGCGCGCCACCATCGGCATCACGCTGTTTCCGGAGGATGGCGACAGCACCGAGAAGTTGCTGCAAAAAGCCGAGCAGACCATGACCCTGGCCAAGAGCCGCTCGCGCAACCGCTACCAGTTTTATATCGCCAGCGTCGACAGCGAAATGCGCCGGCGCCGTGAACTGGAGAAAGACCTGCGCGATGCCCTGAGCCGTGAGCAGTTGCACCTGGTGTACCAACCGCAAATCAGCTACCGCGACCATCAGGTGGTGGGCGTGGAAGCCCTGCTGCGCTGGCAGCACCCTGAGCACGGGCTGGTACCGCCGGACTTGTTTATCCCGCTGGCGGAACAGAACGGCACCATCATTCCCATTGGCGAATGGGTGTTGGACCAGGCGTGCCGGCAATTGCGCGAATGGCATGACCAGGGCTTCACGGCGCTGCGCATGGCCGTCAACCTGTCCACCGTGCAACTGCACCACACCGAGTTGCCGCGGGTGGTCAACAACCTGATGCAGATCTATCGCCTGCCGCCGCGCAGCCTGGAGCTGGAAGTGACCGAGACCGGCCTGATGGAAGACATCAGCACCGCCGCCCAGCACCTGTTGAGCCTGCGCCGCTCCGGGGCGCTGATCGCCATTGATGACTTCGGCACTGGCTACTCATCCCTGAGTTACCTCAAGAGCCTGCCCCTGGACAAGATCAAGATCGACAAGAGCTTCGTCCAGGACCTGCAGGACGACGACGATGACGCAACCATCGTGCGCGCCATTATCCAACTGGGCAAAAGCCTGGGCATGCAGGTGATTGCCGAAGGGGTGGAGACTGCCGAACAGGAGGCCTACGTCATCTCCGAGGGGTGCCATGAGGGGCAGGGTTATCACTACAGCAAACCGCTGCAGGCCCGGGAGTTGACGGCTTATTTGAAGCAGGCCGAGCGCAATAACGCCGTGAGCCTTTGAATTTACACTTCGATACTCAATATTTCCCGCGTATAAGCCTTTACACAAAATGCAAATCTTTCGCATTATGTCGCAGCGTTTGCGCTCCCCGCGCGCCCTTTCAACAACCGAAGCAGGATGTTCGCCATGATTCGTATGCCCCTGGCCACCGCCAGTCTGCTGGCCATTGCCATTTCTCTCGCCGGTTGCGGCGAAGGTAAAGACAAGGCCGCCGCGCCCCAGGCACCCACTGCCGCCAGCACTACCGCACCGGCGGCTGCCCCGGCTGGCCAGGTCGACGAAGCGGCCGCCAAGGCCGTGGTCGCGCACTACGCAGACATGGTGTTTGCGGTGTACAGCGATGCCGAATCCACCGCAAAAACCCTGCAGACCGCAATCGACACCTTCCTCGCCAACCCGAACGACGAAACCCTGAAAGCGGCCCGTACCGCCTGGATCGCCGCGCGCGTACCCTACCTGCAGAGCGAAGTATTCCGCTTCGGCAACACCATCATCGACGACTGGGAAGGCCAAGTTAACGCCTGGCCCCTGGACGAAGGCCTGATCGACTACGTCGACAAGTCTTACGAGCACGCACTGGGTAACCCAGGCGCCAACGCCAACATCATCGCCAATAACGAAATCCAGGTGGGCGAAGACAAGGTTGACGTCAAGGACATCACCCCGGAAAAACTCGCCAGCCTCAATGAGCTGGGCGGTTCCGAAGCGAACGTCGCCACCGGCTACCACGCCATCGAATTCCTGCTGTGGGGCCAGGACCTCAACGGCACCGGCCCAGGCGCGGGCAACCGTCCGGCGTCGGACTACATGACCGGTGACGGTGCAACCGGCGGCCACAACGAGCGTCGCCGCACTTACCTGCGTGCGGTCACCCAACTGCTGGTCAGCGACCTGCAGGAAATGGTCGACAACTGGAAGCCCAACGTCGAAGACAACTACCGCGCCACCCTGGAGTCGGAACCGGGCACCGACGGCCTGCGTAAAATGCTGTTCGGCATGGGCAGCCTGTCCTTGGGCGAGCTCGCCGGGGAGCGCATGAAAGTGTCCCTGGAAGCCAACTCGCCGGAAGACGAGCAAGACTGCTTCAGCGACAACACCCATTACTCGCACTTCTACGACGCCAAGGGCATCCGTAACGTCTACCTGGGCGAATACACCCGTGTTGACGGCACCAAGCTGACCGGCGCCAGCCTGTCGTCCCTGGTGGCCAAGGCCGACCCGGCAGCCGACGCGGCCCTCAAGGCTGACCTGGCGGCCACCGAAGCGAAGATCCAGGTAATGGTTGACCACGCCAACAACGGCGAGCACTACGACCAATTGATCGCCGCCGACAACGAAAAGGGCAACCAGATCGTGCGTGACTCGATCGCCGCCCTGGTCAAGCAGACCGGCTCGATCGAAGCCGCTGCCGGCAAGCTGGGCATCAGCGACCTGAACCCGGACAGCGCTGATCACGAGTTCTGATCAAGCGCAGTTGAAAGAGGCGACCTGCGGGTCGCCTTGTTTATGCGCGCAATAACTGCTGCACCTATCTCTGTGGGAGCTGGCTTGCCTGCGATCCGGACAACTCGGTGATTCAGGCACACCGAGTCGATACCTTCGCAGGCAAGCCAGCTCCCACAGTTGACCGCGCCCGGCCCCACACTCCACGATGCGAAGCGAGCCGCTCTTGATCTTGATCTGCTTTTGATCTCAGGCGCCCCGTCAAACCACGCTGGCCGGAATTCGACAGGGATTTGGGGGGTAAACCGGCAGGGATGCCGGTTTAGCCGCCCCGCGCCATGGATGGCGCGTGGCGGCGGCCCCCTAAATCACTGGCGGATTACGGGCACACCGAGCCTAAGCGAGGTGCCGAGTGGTGGGGCAAGAGCCCTTTTGGTTACTTTTGGGGCTCTTTTCCAAAAGTGACCCGCTGTCAGAGCGGAACCCTAAGTGGCCGTTACCGCAGCAATGGATATGTACACAATCCAACTGTGCTGACTGCTAGGCCGCCTTCGCGAGCAAGCCCGCTCCCACAGTTTTGATCGTGGGGTGTCAGGTAGATAAGTGTCGGCTGGCAGGCCGCCATCGCAGGCAAGCCAGCTCCCACAGTTGGATCATGGGGGTGTCAGGTAGATAAACATCGGCTGGCTGGCCGTCATCGCAGGCAAGCCAGCTCCCACATTTGGATCGTGATGTGTCAGGTAGATAGGCGCCAGTGGGTAGGTCGTCACGGGAGCAAGCTCCCTCGCCACAACTTCAGCGTCGCTGCGAAGCTGTGTAGACACCAAGCCACCGCAGCCCTTGGTTTACAAGACCTGCACCGCAGGTAGAATGGCGCCTCTGCCCAATCACCCGAGCGAACTTCATGGCGTTGCCGACCCTGCGTATCATCGGTTTCATCATCGGCATCTTCCTGATCACCCTTGCGGTCGCCATGGTGATCCCGATGGCGACCCTGGTGATCTTCGAACGCACCAGCGACCTGCCCTCGTTCCTGTGGGCCAGCCTGATTACCTTTATCGCCGGGTTGGCGCTGGTCATCCCTGGCCGCCCCGAGCACGTGCACCTGCGCCCCAGGGACATGTACCTGCTCACGGTCAGCAGTTGGGTAGTGGTGTGCATCTTCGCCGCCCTGCCCTTTTTGCTGACCCAGCACATCAGCTACACCGACTCGTTCTTTGAAAGCATGTCCGGCATCACCGCCACCGGCTCCACCGTGTTGAGCGGCCTGGACAGCATGTCGCCAGGCATTTTGATGTGGCGTTCGCTGCTGCACTGGCTCGGCGGTATCGGCTTTATCGGCATGGCGGTGGCGATCCTGCCGCTGCTGCGCATTGGTGGCATGCGCCTGTTCCAGACCGAATCTTCGGACCGCTCGGAAAAGGTCATGCCTCGCTCGCATATGGTGGCGCGCTTGATCGTGGCGGCGTATGTGGGCATCACCATCTTCGGCAGCCTGGCCTTCTGGTGGGCCGGAATGGGCGTGTTCGATGCGATCAACCATGCCATGTCGGCGATCTCCACCGGTGGGTTTTCCACTTCGGACGAGTCCCTGGCCCATTGGAAACAACCGGCGGTGCACTGGGTCGCGGTGGTGGTGATGATCCTCGGCAGCTTGCCGTTCGCCCTGTACGTGGCCACCTTGCGCGGCAACCGTCGGGCGCTGATCAAGGACCAGCAAGTGCAAGGCCTGCTCGGCCTGTTGCTGGTGACCTGGCTGGTACTCGGCACCTGGTACTGGTGGACCACCAACCTGCATTGGCTCGATGCCTTGCGCCACGTGGCGCTGAACGTGACGTCGGTGGTGACCACCACCGGCTTTGCACTGGGGGATTACAGCCTGTGGGGCAACTTCTCACTGATGCTGTTCTTCTACCTGGGCTTTATCGGCGGCTGCTCGGGCTCCACCGCGGGCGGTATCAAGATCTTCCGTTTCCAGGTGGCCTATATCCTGCTCAAGGCTAACTTGAATCAGTTGATTCATCCGCGCGCGGTGATCAAGCAGAAGTACAACGGCCATCGCCTCGATGAAGAAATCGTGCGGTCGATTCTGACGTTTTCGTTTTTCTTCGCCATCACCATCTGCATGATCGCCCTGGCCCTGTCACTGCTGGGCGTGGACTGGATGACCGCGTTGACCGGCGCCGCCAGTACCGTATCCGGCGTGGGCCCAGGCCTGGGCGAAACCATCGGCCCGGCCGGCAATTTCGCCACCCTGCCGGATGCCGCCAAGTGGATCCTGTCCCTGGGCATGTTGCTGGGACGCCTGGAGATCATCACCGTGTTTGTGTTGTGCATTCCGGCGTTCTGGCGTCACTGACGCTCGACATTTGCTGCAACCGCGCCCGGTATTCGCCGGGCGTGGCATCGAACCAGCGGCGAAAGGCGCGGAAAAAGTTACTCGGGTCGGCAAACCCCAGCAGGTAGGCGATTTCCAGCAAGGTCATGTTGGGTTGTGCCAGGTACTGCTCGGCCAGTTCGCGCCGGGTGTCATCGAGCAAGGCCTGGAAGCTGGTGCCCTCCTCCTGCAGCCGCCGCTGCAAGGTGCGCTGGGACAGGTGCAACGTCTGGGCCACCGCTTCGCGCTTGGGTTCGCCCTGGGGCAGCAGGCGGCACAGCACCTGACGCGCCTTGTGGGTCACGCGGCTTTCGGAAAAACGCGCCAGGTATTCTCCGGCAAAGCGATCATGCAGCAGCGCCATGGCTTCATTGGCCGTGGGCAGCGGCGCCTCCATGTCGGCCTGCTCGAAAATCAACGCGTCATAGGGTGCATTGAATTGCAAAGGCGCGTGGAAGGCGTGCTGGTAGGGCGCCAGGTCCGCCGGCTGATCGCCTTGCAGCAGCACTTTGCGCGGTTGCAGGGTGCGCCCGGTAAGCCAGCCGCACAGGGCCAAAGCGCTGGCCAGCGAGGCTTCGGCGCTTTGACGGGTGGGCGGCAGGTGATCGCCATGCACTGTCAGAATCAACGCATAGCCTTCGGGTAAAAGTCGGAAACTCAAGTCAGCGCTTTCGGCGATGATGCGCTGGTAGCGCACCAAGCGCATAAAACCTTCGGCCAGGGTGTTGCTGGACATCAACGCATAACCGGCAACATGAAACGAGGCAGGGCGTACCACTTTGCCCATGTTCAGGCCAATCGCCGGGTTGCCCGACACCTCGACCGCACGCTGCCACAGGCGGGTCATGGCGTCTTGCGGGAAGCGCGCATCGGGGTCAGTGAGGGACGCATAATCCAGGCCCAACTGCTTGAACAAGGCCCTGCAATCCAGGCCATCCATTTCCAGCGCCTTGACGATGCCCATCGCCCAGCTTGCAGAAGTTGTTCGTTCGCTCATGGCGTCTTCTTATTGAAAGCAGGCTCAAACGGCAGCCAGGAAGCCAAGGATACTAAAGTGGCATCTATTGTCACTGGCTGTTAGCACTGTTCACTCTAGACTCAAATAAGCTCCCCGCCGCGCACCCGTTGGCGGCACAACAACCAGAGGGCCGGTGACCGTGGAAAACATCAAGAAATTCAACAGTTTTGCCGAGTTCTACCCGTACTACCTGGCCGAGCATGGCAACAGCACCTGTCGGCGCCTGCACTTTATCGGCACCACCCTGGTGATCGGCATTCTCGCCTATGCCATCGGCAGAGGCTCATTGGTCCTGCTGCTGGCCTTGCCACTCGCGGGCTACAGCTTTGCCTGGATTGGCCACTTCTTCTTCGAAAAGAACCGCCCCGCCACCTTTCAACACCCGTTCTACAGCTTGCTGGGGGATTTTGTGATGTACCGCGACATGATCCTGGGCAAGGTGCCGTTCTAAGACTTGCCCCTTGTAGGAGCGAGCTCGCTCGCGAAGCACCCACAGACACCGCTGGCTACCTGACGCACTGCGTTATCGTTGACGCTTTTCGCGAGCAAGCTCGCTCCTACAGTCTTTTAGGAGAAAAATGGACGAGACAGTCGAGATAAAAGTCTTTTTGTCATTTACGGTGCTGTATCCTGCCAAGGCTTTTTGAGAGCGCGGAATCACCTGCGATTGAAAAAACAGACCTTGCGAGGAGCGACCACGATGCACGAGATACCTAATCTCCCCTTCCCAAGCCTGCACCCAACTGAGCAGCCAACACCGCAGCAGGCCAGCGACAAGCAGCCTGAGGCCAAAGAAGCAAAACCAGTCGAGCGCGAAAGCCGGGACTGACGCCGTACCAGACCGTGTGGAAAGCGCGCCTTTGAGCGCTTTCCACACTGCCTGAATCATCGAGACCTTCCCTATGACCACTTCCCTTCCCGACACGCCGGACGCCGCTGTACTCGACGCTGCCTTGCAGATGGTCGAGGTCTGGAACCGCCTCAGTGCCGACAAGCAAGCGGCACTGCTCAAGCGCTTTGGCACTCAGGAAAACGCCCTGGCGGCCCTGGTGACCACCCAATTGCTGGCCCCCGCCCAAGCTTGATCGGCTTTAGATCCGACGTTTTACATTTTTGCCGCCCTGCCCGGCCTGCGCGCCGGTATCATTAGCAGCCTATCTTTACCTGCTGCGACAGTGGATCTCTCCCATGCCAGATACCCAGCGCCCCATGGCGGTCACGCTGCAAGTCGTTTCCATCGTGCTGTTTACCTTCATCGGCTACCTGAATATCGGCATTCCCCTGGCCGTATTGCCCGGTTATGTGCATAGCCAACTGGGCTATGGCGCCGTTATCGCCGGGCTGGTCATCAGCGTGCAATACCTGGCAACCCTGCTGAGCCGCCCCTATGCCGGCAAGATCATCGACAACCTGGGCAGCAAGCGCGCCGTGCTGATCGGCCTGGTGGGCTGCGGTTTGAGCGGCGTATTCATGTTGCTGGCGGCGTGGTTTTCCAGCCTGCCGGCCTTCAGCGTCGGCTGTCTGCTAATCGGGCGGCTGGTGCTGGGCAGCGCTGAAAGCCTGGTGGGTTCGGGCGCGATTGGCTGGGGTATCGGCCGTGTCGGCGCGGCGAACACGGCCAAGGTTATTTCCTGGAACGGCATCGCCAGCTACGGCGCGCTGGCGGTCGGCGCGCCGTTGGGGGTGCTGCTGGTCAGCCAGTTGGGGCTGTGGAGCATGGGCGTCAGCATCATTCTATTGGCCGTGCTGGGCGTGCTGTTGGCCTGGAAAAAACAAGCCGCGCCGATTGTACCCGGCGTCCGTTTGCCGTTCATGAATGTGCTGGGCCGCGTGCTGCCCCATGGTTGCGCGCTGGCGCTGGGCTCCATCGGCTTTGGCACCATCGCCACCTTTATCACGCTGTATTACAGCACCCAGCACTGGGATAACGCGGTGTGGGCCTTGAGCCTGTTCGGTGCCAGTTTTATCGGCGCGCGTTTGCTGTTTGGCAATTTGATCAACCGCATTGGCGGGTTTCGCGTCGCCATCGCTTGCCTGTCGGTGGAAGTGCTGGGCCTGCTGTTGCTGTGGCTGGCGCCGGATGCCCAGCTGGCGTTGGCGGGTGCGGCGTTGAGCGGTTTCGGCTTTTCCCTGGTGTTCCCGGCGTTGGGGGTAGAGGCGGTCAACCTGGTGCCGGCTTCCAGCCGTGGCTCGGCGGTGGGCGCCTATTCGCTGTTTATTGATTTGTCCCTGGGCATCACCGGGCCACTGGCGGGCGCCGTGGCGGCAGGCTTTGGCTTTGCCTCGATCTTCCTGTTCGCCGCCCTCGCCGCTTTCGCCGGTTTGCTGCTGAGCGTCTACCTGTACCGCCAGGCGCCTAAGGCCCGGGAAACACGCGACGCCTAGAAGTCGACCTTGCCGCGCCCGGCCTTGATGCTGCCGCGCTTGGTCTTGGACTCCAGGCGGCGTTTCTTCGAGCCCAGGGTAGGCTTGGTCGGACGGCGTTTTTTCTCGACCTTGGTAGCGCTCTGGATCAACTCCACCAGGCGCTCCAGCGCATCGGCGCGGTTCTGCTCCTGGGTGCGATATTGCTGGGCCTTGAGCACCAGCACGCCTTCGCTGGTGATCCGGCTGTCGCGCAACGCCAGCAGGCGCTCCTTGTAGAACTCTGGCAACGACGAGGCCGGAATATCAAACCGCAGGTGCACCGCACTCGACACTTTATTGACGTTCTGCCCACCGGCACCTTGGGCACGAATGGCGGTCAGCTCGATCTCGGCATCGGGCAAGTGTACGTTGTTGGAAATCACCAGCATGGAAAACGCGAGCCTTGTTAGGAGAGTTAGAGATACGCCCCCTCAAGCCGAGCGCGGTCAAAAATGTGGGAGCGGGCTTGCTCGCTCCCACATTTAGCGCAGTATACGGCCTTACTTCGCCGTCAAGGCTTGGACTGCGACGGACTGCTGCGCCCGCCTGTTCTTGACCCAGTAACAAACGCCCATGAACGCCACCCACACCGGGATCGCGTACACCGAGCGGTCAATGCCTGGAATCATCAACATGGTGCCCAGGATAAACACCACGAACGCTACACAGATGATGTTGCCATACGGGTACCACAGCGCCTTGAACAGCGGCACCTGGCCGGTGCGGTTCATGTGCTGGCGGAACTTGAAGTGGGAGAAGCTGATCATCGCCCAGTTGATCACCAGCGTGGCCACCACCAGCGACATCAACAGTTCCAGCGCGTCATGGGGCATCAGGTAGTTCATCAGCACCGCCACCAGGGTGATCGCCGCCGAGGCCAGGATCGAACGCACCGGCACGCCGCGCTTGTCGATCTTCGCCAGTGCTTTGGGCGCGTCGCCCTGCTCGGCCATGCCCAAGAGCATGCGGCTGTTGCAGTAGGTGCCGCTGTTGTACACCGACAGCGCGGCCGTCAGCACCACGAAGTTGAGGATATGCGCGGCCGTGTTACTGCCCAGCATCGAGAACACCTGCACGAACGGGCTACCGCTGTAGGCATCGCCGGAGGCGTTGAGGGTCGCCAAGAGGCTGTCCCATGGTGTGAGCGACAGCAGTACCACCAGGGCACCGATGTAGAAAATCAGGATGCGGTAGATCACCTGATTGATCGCCTTGGGGATCACGGTACGTGGCTGGTCGGCTTCGGCAGCGGTAAAGCCGAGCATTTCCAGGCCGCCGAAGGAGAACATGATGATCGCCATGGCCATCACCAAACCGCCGACGCCATGGGGGAAGAAACCACCATGCTCCCACAGGTTGCTGACCGAGGCTTGCGGGCCGCCGCTGCCGCTGACCAGCAGGTAGCTGCCCAGGGCAATCATGCCGACGATCGCCACCACCTTGATGATGGCGAACCAGAACTCGGCTTCACCGAAGACTTTGACGTTGGCCAGGTTGATCGCGTTGATCAGCACGAAAAACGCCGCCGCCGAAACCCAGGTCGGGATCTCCGGCCACCAGTAGTGCACGTATTTGCCGACGGCCGTCAGCTCCGACATACCCACCAGAATGTACAGAATCCAGCAGTTCCAGCCCGACAAAAAGCCGGCGAAACCGCCCCAGTACTTGTGGGCAAAGTGGCTGAAAGAGCCAGCAACCGGCTCCTCGACAATCATTTCGCCAAGCTGGCGCATGATCATGAAGGCGATAAAGCCGCAGATGGCATAGCCCAGGATCATCGACGGGCCGGCGGATTTGAGCACCCCGGCCGAGCCCAGGAACAGGCCGGTGCCGATGGCGCCACCGAGGGCGATCAACTGGATATGCCGGTTTTTCAGGCCGCGTTTCAGCTCGCCTGAAGAAGAATGGGGTCCACTCATGAAAAGGGTCTCACGCAAGGTTTGAAGAGTTGAATGCAGGTTGCTGCCTTGAATTACCGACTCAAGCAGCGCCGCTCAAACCCCAGCGCAGGCACCAGGAGTACAGCGTCTTTCTAATGGTCATGCGTCACCTGTTTGTTTTTATCTGTGACGAAATCGAACCCGTCCGGCTCGTGGCCAGGCGGAGTGATCAGGGGGATCAAACCCTGAGGTCTTGGCCTTTTGCGTGGGTACGCAAGGGGGGTCACAGTAAAACGCGGCGCATTGTACACCGCTCGACAGCTTCGGCACGCACCGGGAAAGTGCACAGGCGATTCTGTCAGCTAATGCTTACATCAGCGCAACCCCCAACAAAGCCAGGACATTTGCGTAAAGCTGTCGTTACACCCCGGAAAACCTGCGTTACAGCCAGACTTCGGCAGCCCTCAACGGAATTCTGTCGGTAGGCAGCATCTGAAGAATCGCTTCAGCCAATGCACTGTTTTGCCTTAATAAAAAAATCCGCCAAAAAACAGAAGAAAAAATCCAAATGAAACCGTGTCAATAAATTTTTTGCATTTCGAAACACTCTCTTCTAGGTTCTTTGCACTTGCCCGCGAAGCCCGTGGGTGAGCCGTTCTCAATCAACGTCCTCTAGGAGATACACCATGCAAGCACTGGAAAACGACCTGGAAACCGAACTGCAACTCGACGATTGGTTTGAAGCGCCGACCCATGAGGCCGCCGTTGAAATGATGCAAGCCGATGCCGTTGTGCCTTTTGGCACCGCGATGTGGCCTTTCTAATACCCGGCAGGCATCCGGCAGGCGCTGTGCACGGCGCCTGCCCCCTTACCCAAGGCACAGAAGGACACCCGTCATGGACAAGGCCCGCGCCGTCGAACACTTTCTCTACTACCTTGCGCACCACCCGGCCCTCAACGGCCTGAGCCGCCCCACCGTGTTGCTGGGCCATACCGCGCGCTATGACGCCATCGCCCAGGCGATCACCCACGGCAGCGCCGCCCGCTTCAACTTCCAACTGCAACGCCTGGACCTGGCGCCCAGCGATGCCCTGGCCCAAGCCATTCAAACCTGCGACCTGTACCTGTTTCTCTACGACTCCTCCACGCTGCCCAACCCCCGCGCCGAAGGCCCGGACCTTATCCGCGCCCTGCAAGGCGTGATGGCCGAACACTGGAAAAAATCCCTGCTGTTCAAGGATTACGGCGACTATTTCTACGACACCTTCAGCGTCGAGCCCCAACGCATCGCCGACCTCAACGCCACGCTGATCCGGCGCATGGCCCAGGCCAACGTGCTGAGCTTCACCGACAAACACGGTTCGCGCCTGGAAGCGCCGATGAGCAGCATCAAGAAGTGGACCAATATCAACGGCGTCGGCAACCACGACCTGGCCCCCGGCGAAATCGCCACTCACAGCGAAGCCATCAACGGCCAGGTGCGGTTTGTCGGCACCTTCCTCAGCACCATCCCCTTTGCGCGCAAATACGGCGTGCTGCAATCGCCGCTGGAGTTATGGATCGAAAACTCCACCGTTTGCAGCGTGGCCAGCGACGTGCCGGGGCTGGCGGATGATTTCAACAAGTACCTGAATGCCAACCCGTCCAACCGTCGTGTGGAGGAGTTGGGGATTGGTACCAATGAAGGGGTCAAGGACCTGTATGCGCGCAATGCCGGGTTTGAAGAGCGCCATTGCGGGTTGCACCTGGGCTTGGGTGGCGGGCAGAAAGGCAGTCATCACCTGGACCTGATCTTCGCCAGTGGGGTGTTGGCGCTGGATGACAAGCCGGTGTTTGATGGCGCCTTTGCCTTTTAAAAGACCGTCAGACGTGTAGAGATCCCTGTGGGAGCTGGCTTGCCTGCGATAGCGGTGGGTCAGTTAGCATAAAGGTGACTGACCCACCGCTATCGCAGGCAAGCCAGCTCCCACAGTGGGTTGCATTTCAAATTCAGGTCGAAAAAAACGCCAACCCTAGGGTTGGCGTTTTTGTGCAGCGCTTAACGCATCACTGCGGCTTCTTGCGACCAAAACCAGGGCGCTGGCCGGAACCGGCCGGGGCGCCACGGCGCTTGCCCGACGGCTCGTCCGCGACCAGTTTCGGGCCAGGACGCTTGTTCGCCGCTGGCTTGGCTGGACGCTTGGTGCTGGCGTTGTCGGCCGGGCGATCCGATTCACCACGGTTGCTGCGACCACCCGCCGGGGCAGGACGCGGCGTACGTGGCGCACGCTCACCTTCTTGACGCGCTGGCGCGGTGGGGCGGCGCTCGCCTTCAATGTGCGGCTGACGCGAGATACGACCGCCGGTGGCCGGTGCATCCAGCGCAGGGCGCAGGGTGCGGGCAACACGTTCGGTACGTGGCACCGGGCGCGACGATTTACGCTGCATACGCTCAAGCTTGTCTTTGCTCTTGGCGTTCATCTGCGGCATGGCAACCGGCGTCAGGCCCACTTCGGCGCTGAGGATATCGACTTCGTACTGGCTCATTTCGCGCCAGCGGCCCATCGGCAGGTCGGAGTTCAGGAACACCGGGCCAAAACGCACGCGCTTGAGGCGGCTGACCACCAGGCCCTGAGACTCCCACAGGCGACGCACTTCACGGTTACGGCCTTCCATCACTACGCAGTGGTACCAGTGGTTGAAACCTTCGCCACCTGGCGCCTGCTTGATGTCGGTGAACTTGGCCGGGCCGTCTTCGAGCACCACGCCCGCCTTGAGGCGTTCGATCATCTCGTCATCGACTTCACCACGTACACGCACGGCGTATTCACGGTCCATCTCGTAGGACGGGTGCATCAGGCGGTTGGCCAACTCACCGTCAGTGGTGAACATCAGCAAGCCGGTGGTGTTGATGTCCAGGCGGCCGATGTTGATCCAGCGGCCCTCTTTAGGCTTGGGCATCTTGTCGAACACGGTCGGACGGCCTTCCGGGTCGTCACGGGTGCAGATCTCGCCGTCGGGCTTGTTGTACATGATCACGCGGCGCACCGATTCGGCGGCCTCTTCACGCTTGATGACCTTGCCATCAATGGTGATTGCATCGTGCAGGTCGACGCGCTGGCCGAGGGTGGCCTCGACGCCGTTGACCTTGATGCGCTTCTGGGTAATCCACGCTTCGACGTCGCGGCGCGAGCCCACGCCGATACGCGCCAGCACCTTTTGCAGTTTTTCGCCTGCTGGGCCGATTTCCTGGTCTTTCTGGTCTTGGTCATTCATCGTAAGCACCTCCCGGTGGGTCGATTCAGGCATGGCCTGAAGGGTATTGAAAGCGGGGCCTTGGCCGAATAGGTCGGCAAGGGGTCGCGAATCATACGCGCATGGCGCGTGTTGCGCATCACAGACTAGCCGATAACGCCCAGCTCATTTGCTTTTCCGCCGACCGGTGGCCCCCAAAGCCAGCAAGCGCAGCTCGGCTTCGGCCAGAACCGTGCGCTTGTCGGCTTTGTCGAGTTTCTTCCAGGCACGGATTTCACGCTTGCTGCGGCCACAGCCGACGCAGATGTCGTCGTTGAATTTGCAGATGCTGATGCACGGGTCTTTGGTCGAGCTCATACACTTCCCCTGCCGACGCTGATTAAATGTGGGAGCGGGCTTGCTCGCGAATGCGGTGGTTCAGTCAATGTATCTGCAAGCTGATACACCGCATTCGCGAGCAAGCCCGCTCCCACATGGGGTATTGCGGTGTTTGGAAATACCGGGTCAGTCTTCGAGCTGACGACGTTCGTTCTCGATGGCCTCGGCCAGCGCCCGGGCTTCGTCTTCTTCGTCACTCAGGGGCGGCTGTTCGAGGGCGGCGACGGCGGCCAGGAGCTTTTCCCGGGCTTGGGCCACGCCAAGCACATCGTCTTCGGCTTCGACCTCAGGCGCGGACTCAACGTTCACCTGGGTTTCTGGCTCTGCCGCACCATCACGCAGCAAATCGTCGAAGTCGGTCTTGATGCCCTGCTCCATGTCGTCCAGTTCCAGCAACAGCGTATGGAAACTGGTCTCGTCCTTGGGCTCCTCCGGCTCGGCGCTGGCGTCGGCCAGTTCCTGCAGGCTTTGCGGCACCGGCGCGTCGTCGAAGTCGAGCACCGGCTCGGCTTCCATTTCCCGCAGTTCGGCCAGGGGCGGCAGATCGTCGAGGTTTTTCAGGTTGAAGTGATCGAGGAACACCTTGGTGGTGGCGAACATGGCCGGCTTGCCCGGCACGTCGCGGTAGCCGACGATGCGGATCCACTCGCGCTCCAGCAGGGTCTTGACGATATGGCTGTTCACCGCCACGCCACGCACGTCTTCGATCTCGCCCCGGGTGATGGGCTGGCGATAGGCGATCAGCGCCATGGTCTCCAGCATCGCCCGGGAATAGCGCTGCGGGCGCTCTTCCCACAACCGCCCGACCCACGGCGAAAACTTCTCACGGATCTGCAGGCGGTAACCCGACGCCACTTCGCGCAGTTCAAAGGCACGCCCCTCGCAGGACTTGCGCAGGACCTCCAAGGCCTTCTTGAAGACCGGCGGCTCCGGGCGTTCGGCTTCTTCGAAAAGCTCGAACAGGCGCTCCAAAGATTGCGGTTTACCCGAGGCCAGGAGAAAGGCCTCCAGCAAAGGGGCCAGTTCGCGGGGTTCAGTCAGATTCATCGATTCAGCTCGTTATTCGGCTCGCGCCCGCACGTGGATAGCCGCAAAAGGCTCATTCTGCACCAGCTCGACCAAGGACTCCTTGACCAGCTCAAGGATCGCCATAAAGGTCACCACCACGCCCAGGCGCCCTTCTTCGGCGGTGAACAGCTCGACAAAGGGCACAAACCCACCGCCCTTGAGGCGCTCCAGCACATCGCTCATGCGCTCGCGGGTAGACAGCGCTTCACGGCTGACCTGGTGGCTCTCGAACATATCGCCACGGCGCAGGACTTCGGCCATGGACATCAGCAATTCTTCCAGGCTCACGTCTGGCAGCAACTTGCGCGCGCGCGCCTCGGGGGCGTCGAGCTTGGGCACCACCACATCACGGCCCACACGGCTCAGGCCGTCGATGCCTTCGGCGGCAGCCTTGAAGCGTTCGTACTCTTGCAGGCGGCGGATCAGCTCAGCGCGTGGGTCATCCTCTTCGGCTTCCACCGTCTCCGAGCGCGGCAACAGCATGCGCGACTTGATCTCGGCGAGCATGGCCGCCATCACCAGGTACTCGGCGGCCAGTTCCAGGCGCACCGACTGCATCAGCTCCACATAGCCCATGTACTGGCGGGTGATTTCTGCCACCGGAATGTCGAGGATATTGATGTTCTGCTTGCGGATCAGGTACAGCAGCAAGTCCAGCGGGCCTTCGAAGGCTTCAAGGAATACCTCAAGGGCGTCCGGCGGGATGTACAGGTCCAGGGGCATTTCCATGACCGCCTGGCCGTACACCATGGCAAACGGCAGTTCCTGCTGGGCGCCGGCCTGGGGATCAGCGGTTTCCACGGCCGACATTCAGGCCTCGACCATGAACGGAGCCGGGTCGCCACAACCCACACGCACCACTTCTGGCTCACCGTCGGCCAGGTTGATCACCGTGGAGGCCTTATTGCCGCCGTAGCCGCCGTCGATGATCAGGTCGACGTGTTTTTCCAGCAAACGGCGCATTTCGTAAGGGTCGTACAACGGCTCGGTTTCGCCGGGCAGGATCAACGACACGCTCATCAGCGGTTCGCCCAACTCGGCCAGCAGCGCCAGGGCAATCGGGTGTTCCGGCACGCGCAGGCCGATGGTGCGTTTCTTGGGGTGCAGCAACAGGCGCGGCACTTCGCGGGTGGCGTTGAGAATGAACGTGTAGGGCCCCGGCGTATGGGCCTTGAGCAGGCGGAACGTACCGGTGTCGACCTTCGCAAACAGACCAAGCTGGGACAAGTCGCTGCAGATCAGCGCAAAGTTGTGCTTGTCGTCCAGCTGGCGCAAGCGTCTTACCCGCTCGACCGCGCCCTTGTCGCCGATCTGGCAGCCAATGGCATAGGAAGAATCCGTCGGGTAGATCACTACCCCACCGGCACGGATGATCTCCACGGCCTGCTTGATCAGGCGCGCCTGAGGGTTTTCCGGATGAATCTGGAAGAATTGGCTCACGTACTCTACCTGTTCAGACGGTGGCAATAATGGGGTCATGCTTGAATCGCCCCCACAACAGCGGCAGATCTTCCGGAACCTGGCGATACTCGCCAATCTCGGACCAGCCGCCTGGGCCATGAAAGTCACTGCCGGCACTGACCAGCAGACCAAATTCGCGGGCAAGGATCGCCAGGCTGCCGACCTGTTCGGCGGGTTGATGCCCGTTGACCACCTCGATGGCGTGGCCACCCGCTCCAATATAGTCGCTGATCAGCTTGCGGCGCTTGCTGCGGGTGAAATCGTAATGCCAGGGGTGCGCCAGGCTCACCCAGGCCCCGGAGGCCCGCAGGGTCTGGACGGTGTCTTCCAGGGTCGGCCAATGCAGCTTCACGTCGCCCAACTTGCCGGCGCCCAGCCATTTGCGAAAGGCTTCGGCGCGATCCTTCACATAGCCTTCACGCACCATCCAGTCGGCAAAGTGCGGACGGGCCGGTGCGTTGCCGCTGTCGCCCAGCTCTTGCTGGATAGCCCGGGCGCCGTCTAGGGCACCCGGCATGCCTTTAAGGCTGAGCTTGCGGCTTATTTCTTCGGACCGCAGCCAGCGGCCATCGTGCAATTGGGCAATAGCCGCCACCAAGGGTGGGGCCTTTTGATCAAAACCGTAGCCCAGCACATGGATGGTGGCGCCGCCCCAGGTGCAGGACAATTCCACGCCATTGACCAGCTGCATGCCCAGGGAATGCGCGGCCTGGCGGGCTTCATCGAGGCCTTCGAGGGTGTCGTGGTCGGTCAATGCCAAAACTCGCACGCCTTTTTCAAACGCACGCGCAACCAGTACCGCGGGCGCCAGGGCGCCGTCGGAGGCCGTGCTGTGGCAGTGCAAATCAACATTCACGGGAGTGTGTAACCTCAAGTCAGCTGGCGCTATCGCAACCAAGGATGTTTGTTATTATGCCGCCACATCCAGCTTCTGGCTCTTACTGTGAAACAATTCATCGACTTCATCCCGCTGTTGCTGTTTTTCATCGTTACCAAACTCGACCCCAGGGTCATCGAAATCGCCGGCCACGAGCTATCGTTCGGGGGCATCTACAGCGCCACCGCCGTACTGATCGTCAGCTCCATCGTGGTCTACGGCGCCATCTTCATCTCCCAGCGCAAGCTGGAAAAAAGCCAATGGCTCACGCTTATCGCCTGCCTGGTATTCGGCGGCCTGACCCTGGCCTTCCACAGCGAAACCTTCCTCAAATGGAAAGCCCCGGTGGTGAACTGGCTGTTCGCCCTGGTGTTCATCGGCAGCCACTTTATCGGTGACCGCCTGCTGATCAAGCGGATCATGGGGCACGCGCTGACCTTGCCGGAGCCGGTGTGGGTACGCCTGAACGTGGCCTGGATCGTGTTTTTCCTGTTCTGCGGTGCCGCCAACCTGTTCGTGGCCTTTACCTTCCAGGACTACTGGGTCGACTTCAAAGTGTTCGGCAGCCTGGGCATGACCGTATTGTTTTTGATCGGCCAGGGTATCTACCTGTCGCGTCACCTGCATGACACCGCAGCTACCACACCAAAAACCGAGGACTGACATGCTCTACGCCATCATTGCCACCGACGTTGCCAACTCGCTGGAAAAACGCCTGAGCGTACGCCCGGCCCACGTCGAGCGCCTCAAACAGCTGCAAGCCGAAGGCCGCATCGTACTGGCCGGCCCGCACCCGGCCGTCGACAGCAATGACCCGGGCGACGCCGGGTTCACCGGCAGCCTGATCGTGGCCGAGTTCGCCTCCCTGGCCGACGCCGAGGCCTGGGCCAAGGCAGACCCTTACGTTGCAGCAGGCGTCTACGCCGATGTGGTGATCAAGCCGTTCAAGCAAGTCTTGCCTTGAGCCCGGCTGCGTCGAACCTAATCGTTTCGGCGTACTCATAATGGCTCACGGCGTCACCGGTGGGGCCTTCGCCGCCGACAATGGCTAAATTGAGTGAGTCATGAGCGAGCTGTTACTGATAGATGATGACCAGGAGCTCTGTGAGCTGCTGACCAGTTGGCTGAGCCAGGAAGGTTTCCAGGTGCGCGCCTGCCACGATGGCTTGAGCGCCCGTAAAGCCTTGGCCGACAGTGCGCCGGCGGCCGTTGTGCTCGACGTGATGCTGCCCGACGGCAGCGGCCTGGAGCTGCTCAAGCAATTGCGCAACGACCACCCGGAGCTGCCGGTGCTGATGCTCTCGGCCCGGGGCGAACCCCTGGACCGCATCCTCGGCCTGGAACTGGGCGCCGACGACTACCTGGCCAAGCCCTGCGACCCGCGTGAGCTGACGGCGCGCCTACGCGCCGTATTACGCCGCAGCCACCCGGCCGCGGTGTCGACCCAACTGGAACTGGGCGACCTGTGCTTCAGCCCGGTGCGCGGCGTGGTCAGCATCGATGAACAGGAGTTCGCCCTCACCGTCTCCGAAAGCCGCCTGCTCGAAGCCCTGCTGCGCCAACCGGGCGAGCCCCTGGACAAACAGGAACTGGCGCAGATCGCCCTGGGCCGCAAGCTGACCCTGTATGACCGCAGCCTGGACATGCACGTCAGCAACCTGCGCAAAAAGATCGGCCCGCATCCTGATGGCCGGCCAAGGATCGTGGCGTTGCGTAGCCGTGGTTACTACTACAGCCTCTAAACACAATACAGCCCCCTGTAGGAGCGAGCTTGCTCGCGAAAAACGCCAACGATAACGCAGGCATCCTGATTAAACGCGGTGCCTATACGTTCTTCGCGAGCAAGCTCGCTCCTACAGAGACCGGGTTTTGTCAGTTCCTTTCAAACCCGTCTTTACCGAAGCTTTACCCTCCCCTGACCGCCGCTGACCTTGCCCTGCGTAACCTACTCACATCCGGACTCACCGGAATAGAGACAGGAGAATCACCATGCGCAAGACCCTTATCGCTTTGATGTTCGCCACTGCCCTGCCCACCGTTGCCATGGCAATGCCAGAAGGCCCAGGCCCGATGGGTGGGCCTGAAAGCCGCATGATGGGTGGCCCAGGCCACGGTGAACACGGCCAGCGTGGCAAAGGCGGCCCGTTCAGCCAGTTGGACTTGAGCAAGGAACAGCGTGAGCAGATCCGCAAGCTGATGGGTGACCAATGGCACGCCCGCAAAGACCTGACCCAAAAGTACCTGGACAAACTCCCGGCCGCTGACCAGAAGGCCATGCAGGACGAAATCGCCGCCGGCAAGCAGAAAACCCAGGCCGATATTCGTGCGGTGCTTAAGCCCGACCAACAGAAGAAGTACGACGATATCGTCAAGAAGCAAGCCGAGCGCCGCGCCGAATGGAAAGAGTTCCAGGCCTGGAAAGCCCAGCAAGCGCAAAAAGCGCAATAATGGCCTAGCTTCACCCCCAGCCCAGTGGTTCACGCCGCTGGGCTTTTCCTGTTTGAGGGTTTCCTGTGCGTTCATTGTTCTGGCGTATCCTGGCGAGTTTCTGGCTGGCCATCGCCCTGGTTGCCGGGTTATCGATCCTGCTTGGGCACATGCTCAACCAGGACGCCTGGATTCTCAGCCGCCACCCTGGGCTCAACAACCTGGCCCAGGAGTGGACGCAGCTCTACGAAACCCAGGGTGAAGACGCTGCCCAGGACTTGTTGCAGCAGCGCAAACGCCAGTACCACATCGACGTGCAAGTGCTTAACGAAAGCGGCGACCCGGTGGTGCGCGGCACCTTCCCGCGCCGCGCCGCCGCCTTCGAAGCCCGGCAAAACGACAGCCAGGACGGCCACCTGCCCTGGCGGCGCCTGACCGCCGAGTACACCAGCGCCAAAACCGGCGATACCTACCTGCTGATTTACCGTATTCCTCACCCGGAGCTGGACGCCTGGCACCGCAGCAGCCTGCTGTGGCCGCTCAGTGCATTGGCGATTACCCTGGTGGTGCTGACCCTGTTCAGCTTGCTGGTGACCTTGTCCATCACCCGCCCGCTCAGCCGTTTGCGCGGCGCGGTGCATGACCTGGGGCAAACCACCTATCAACAGAACAGCCTGGCGCAACTGGCCAACAGGCGTGATGAATTCGGTGTGCTGGCCAACGACTTCAACCGCATGGGCGCACGCTTGCAAAGCCTGATCGGCAGCCAGCGCCAGTTGCTGCGCGACGTCTCCCATGAACTGCGCTCACCCCTTGCACGCTTGCGTATCGCCCTGGCCCTGGCCGAGCGCGCCAGCCCCGAAGAACGGGAAAAACTCTGGCCGCGCCTGACTCGCGAATGCGATCGCCTGGAAGCCTTGATCAGCGAAATTTTGGTATTGGCACGGGTCGACGCCGACAACGCCAGCGCCGAAGACATCGACCTCAACCCGTTGCTTAAAACGCTGCAAAAGGACGCCCAACTCAGTGCCCCCGAGCAAGTGGTGCAACTGACGACTGCCAATGATTTGCAGCTCAAAGGCTGGCCGACCATGATCGAACGCGCCGTGGACAACCTGCTGCGCAATGCCCAGCGCTTCAACCCGGTGGGCGAGCCGATTCAATTGCAGGCCCAGCATCAAGGCGGGCGCATTCTGATCAGCGTACGCGACCACGGCCCCGGCGTTGAAGCTGAGCACCTGAGCCAATTGGGCGAGCCGTTCTACCGTGCGCCCGGCCAAACCGCCCAAGGCCATGGCCTGGGCTTGGCCATCGCTCGTCGCGCTGCCGAGCGCCATGGCGGCAACCTGATCCTGGCCAACCATCCCGAGGGCGGTTTTATTGCCAGCATCGAACTGCCCTTGATCCCTGGGGTTGCCACACCAGTGGGATGATCTTCTATAGTGGCCCTTCTCTTACGGAGGGCCTTTGATGACTGACCTGCTGACTCCCATCCAAGCCGCACTCGCTCTACCGCACGCCCCACTGCCCCAGACCCAGGCCGGTGCCTTGCCCTCGACCTTTGCCGTGACTGACCTGGCGGCCGCCAGCATCGGCGCCGCCGGCCAAGCCGTCGCCCAGTTGATTGAGCAACAAACCGGGCGCCTGCCCAGTGTCAGCGTGGATAGGCGCCTGGCCTCGTTGTGGTTCTCCTCGTCGATTCGCCCCGTAGGTTGGCAAGTGCCGCCTTTGTGGGACCCGGTAGCGGGTGACTACGCCAGCGTCGATGGCTGGATTCGCTTGCACACCAACGCGCCCCATCATCGTGCAGCGGCCGAGCGGGTATTGGGACCTGCCGCTGATCGCGCAGCCATGGCGAGCAAAGTCGCAACCTGGAAAGCCGCCGAACTGGAACAGGCGGTGGTCGATGCGGGCGGTTGTGCGGCGCAGATGCGTAGCTGGCAAGCCTGGCAGCAGCATCCTCAAGGCTTGGCAGTGAACGCCGAGGCGTTGATCCAGCGCCAGGTCTTCGAACCCGGCATCGACAAACCCTGGCTCGGTTCCGCAGCGCGCCCACTGGCCGGCATCAAGGTGCTGGATTTGACCCGGGTGCTAGCCGGCCCGGTGGCCAGTCGTTTCCTCGCGGGCTTGGGCGCCGACGTACTGCGCATCGACTCGCCCACCTGGAACGAACCTGGCGTGGTGCCGGAGATGACGTTGGGTAAACGCTGCGCCCGTCTTGACCTAAAGAGCCAGGAAGGCCGACAGGTGTTCGAAGCATTGCTCAAGGACGCCGACATCCTGTTCCACGGCTACCGCGCCGATGCCCTGGAGCAACTGGGTTACACCCTTGGCGAGCGGCAACACATCGCCCCCGGCCTGATCGACGTCAGCCTAAACGCCTACGGTTGGAACGGCCCATGGCGTAATCGTCGTGGCTTTGACAGCCTGGTGCAGATGAGCAGCGGGATTGCCGAGGCCGGCATGGCCTGGAAACAGACGGATAAACCACTGCCGCTACCGGTACAAGCGCTGGATCACGCCACCGGCTACTTGATGGCCGCCAGTGCGATCCGGGCGTTGACCGAGCGCCTGGAATCCGGACGCGGCGGTTCGGCGCGTTTGTCGTTGGCGCGCACGGCGAAGTTACTGGTGGAGGCCGGACCAGTGGCACAGCAAGCGGCATTGCGAGAGGAAGACATCAATGACCAAGGCCTGGTCGTGGAGCAGACAGCCTGGGGCCAGGCCCATCGGCTACTGGCGCCGCTGAGTATCAGTGGCACGCCGCTGCAGTGGGATTTGCCGGCGGTGGAACTGGGCTCGCACCGACCTCAGTGGTGACTAATACCCTGTAGGAGCGAGCTTGCTCGCGAAGGTCGCCAACGATAACGCGGGAAACCTGATACACAGCGGCGTTCTCAGGTTTTTCGCGAGCAAGCTCGCTCCTACAGGGTTGTCCACAAATGCTGCGCCGCATACGCCCTCAACGGCCGCCACGCCTCGGCCCGCGCCAATAACTGCCGGGCCGACACTGGCCCACCTTCCAAAGCCGCCAAAGCATTGATCAGCCCGATGTCCCCCGGCGCAAACGCATCCGCCTCGCGCAACTGGCGCATGGCGATGTACTGCGCGGTCCACTCTCCAATCCCCGGCAACGCCACCAGCCGTGCCACGCCATCCTTGAGGCTGGCCTTGGGTTCGAAAAGCTGAGGATCATCCAACAGCGCCTGGGCCACACCAGACAAGGTGCGGCCCCGCGCCTTGGGCATGCCCAGTGTGGCAAGGTCCGCCGCCGCCAGCACTTCAGGTGTCGGAAACAGGTGGGTAATACCGGCGCGCGGGGTTGGCAGCGCCTGGCCATACTGCGCCACGAGCTTGCCCGCCAGGCGAATCGCCGCCACCACGGTGATCTGCTGGCCCAGCACTGCACGAATCGCCAGTTCCAACCCATCCCAGGTGCCAGGCAACCGCAGGCCAGGGCGAGCCACAACCAGTTGCGCCATCAGAGGGTCCTGCGCCAATTGCGCGTTGATTACCTCAGGCACGGCATCCAGATCAAACATCCTGCGCAAGCGCCGCTCGATCTCAGGCATGGCGGCAGGCTCGGGAAAGTCGACCGTCACCTCCAGCCAATCCCCCGCCCCCGGTTCGACGCTGATCCAGCCATGGCGCCCTGCCACACTGATGCTGCGTCGATACACGCCGGCGACCACGGTTTCCAACCCGGTAATCGCCCGCGCCGACAGGAACCCCAGCATCGCCGCCCAGTCGTAGGGCGGTTGATACGCCAATCTCACAGTGACAATACCCCGCTATACAGCCCATACGCGGCGAACCCGGCGCCCGCGATCACGCCGCTGAAAATGCATTTTTCCACGGTGGTAAACAAGGGTTGGCCCTGCTCGCGCTTGGCCAGGGCAAACAGGATCACACCCGGTGCGTACAACAGCGCCGACAGCAGCAAGTACTTCAAGCCCCCCGCATACAGCAGCCAGATCGCGTAGCCAAGGGCAACCAGCCCCACCAGCAGATCTTTCATGCGCCGGCGCTGCCAGCCGGCATAGGTTTCGCCGCGCGCGCTCAATAGCACCGCATAGGCCGCCGACCACAAATAAGGTACCAGGATCATCGACGATGCCAGGTAGATCAGGGTGGTGTAGGTGCTGGCTGAAAACAGCGTGATCACCAGGAATGCCTGGATCATCACGTTGGTCAGCCATAAGGCATTGACCGGCACCTGATTGGCGTTTTCCTTCTTCAGGAACGCCGGCATGGTCTTGTCCTGGGCAGTGGCATAGAGGATTTCCGCGCACAGCAGCGCCCAGGAGAGCAACGCCCCGAGCAACGAAACTGCCAGGCCGAGGCTGATCAATACCGCGCCCCAAGGCCCGACGATATGCTCCAACACACCGGCCAGGGACGGGTTCTGCAATTGCGCCAACTCCGGCTGGCTCATGATGCCCAGGGACAGCACGTTCACCAGCACCAGCAAGGCCAGCACGCCCACAAAACCAATCACCGTGGCGCGCCCCACGTCCGAGCGTTTCTGCGCCCGCGCTGAATACACACTGGCGCCTTCGATGCCGATAAAGACAAACACGGTGACCAGCATCATGTGGCGCACCTGCTCGACCACGCTGCCCATCTGCGGGTTGCCCAGGCCCCAGATATCGCGGGTGAAGATATCCGCCTTGAATGCAACCGCAGCGATCACGATAAACATCAGCAGCGGCACAATCTTCGCCACCGTCGTCACCTGATTGATGAACGCTGCCTCTTTGATCCCGCGCATCACTAGAAAATGCACCGCCCACAGCAACAGCGATGCGCAGCCGATGGCCAGCGGTGTATTGCCCTGGCCGAACGCCGGAAAAAAGTAGCCCAGGGTGCTGAACAGCAAGACGAAATAACCAACGTTGCCCATCCACGCACTGATCCAGTAACCCCAGGCGGATGAAAAGCCCATGTAGTCGCCGAAACCCGCCTTGGCGTAGGCATACACCCCGGAATCCAGTTCGGGCTTACGGTTCGCCAACGTCTGGAACACAAAGGCCAAGGTCAGCATGCCGATGGCGGTGATTGCCCAGCCGATCAGTATGGCGCCCACCTCGGCACGGGCGGCCATGTTCTGCGGCAACGAAAAAATCCCACCGCCAATCATCGAGCCCACCACCAGGGCGATCAGGGCGCTGAGCCGAAGTTTCTGGGCGGGTTGGGACATGCAGGTTCCTCAAAATAAACGGTTGGGCGACAACTGCGCACACACGTAATTCAAATTAATGACGGTGTCATAACATAAGGATATGTAAAGGCGCGAAGTTTAGGCTTATTTAGAATTTAAATACGCCAATTATGAAGTACTCGACAAACAACGTACAAAAAATTTGCACATCCGCAAATAAGAACTAGCGTCAACACCCATGCCCTCGACCAACTGATTAACCACAAAGCAAGTAGCGCTCTAGCAAGCGCCTTTGCGGGACTCGTTCGCCCGTAAAAACCTCAACCTAAGTCGTTAATTCACAATGGAATGTGCCAATGAAGTGATCTGAGTCAGCTGTTTGATTAGCGCACGGAATTATTCTGTGGTCTCTCTTCTCCTGCATTGGAGTCATGCAATGTCTGAAACTCCCGGAAAACTTCGATTAGGCGCCCTGGTCGCACTTGTCGTCGGCTCGATGATTGGCGGCGGCATCTTTTCATTGCCGCAAAACATGGCCGCCAGCGCCGATGTCGGTGCGGTGTTGATTGGCTGGGTGATTACCGCCATCGGCATGTTGACCCTCGCCTTCGTGTTCCAGACCCTCGCCAACCGCAAACCCGACCTCGACGGCGGGGTGTACGCCTACGCCAAGGCCGGTTTCGGCGACTACATGGGTTTTTCATCCGCCTGGGGCTACTGGATCAGCGCCTGGCTGGGCAACGTCGGCTACTTCGTCTTGCTGTTCAGCACCCTGGGCTACTTCTTTCCGGTGTTTGGCGAGGGCAATACGCCTACGGCGGTGATCGCTGCGTCAGTGCTGTTGTGGGCCGTGCATTTCCTGGTGCTGCGCGGGATCAAGGAAGCCGCGTTCATCAACCTGGTGACCACCGTCGCCAAGGTGGTGCCGCTGCTGCTGTTCGTGCTCATCGCGCTGTTCGCGTTCAAGCTGGACATCTTCACCGCTGACATCTGGGGCGTGAAAAACCCGGACCTGGGCAGTGTAATGAACCAGGTGCGCAACATGATGCTGGTCACCGTGTGGGTGTTTATCGGCATCGAAGGCGCGAGCATCTTCTCGTCCCGTGCCGAAAAACGCAGCGACGTGGGCAAGGCCACCGTGATCGGCTTTATCACCGTGCTGCTGTTCCTGATGCTGGTGAACGTGCTGTCCCTGGGGATCATGACCCAACCGGAACTGGCCAAGCTGCAGAACCCGTCGATGGCCGCCGTGCTGGAGCATGTGGTGGGCCACTGGGGCGCGGTGCTGATCAGCGTGGGCTTGATCATTTCCCTGCTCGGCGCGCTGCTGTCCTGGGTGCTGCTATGTGCGGAGATCATGTTCGCCGCTGCCAAAGACCACACCATGCCGGAGTTCCTGCGCAAGGAAAACGCCAACCATGTGCCGGTCAACGCGCTGTGGCTGACCAACGCAATGGTGCAGATATTTCTGGTGATCACGCTGTTTTCCGCCAGCACTTACCTGTCGCTGATCTACCTCGCCACCTCGATGATCCTGGTGCCTTACCTGTGGTCGGCGGCCTACGCCCTGCTGCTGGCGGTGCGCGGCGAGACTTACGAGAACGCCCTCAAAGAGCGCAAGAAAGACCTGTTCATCGGCGCCATCGCCCTGATCTACGCGATCTGGCTGCTGTATGCCGGCGGCACCAAATACCTGCTGCTCTCCGCCCTGCTCTACGCCCCCGGCGCGATCCTGTTCGCCAAGGCCAAGCGTGAACTGGGCAAACCGATTTTCACCCCCGTCGAGAAGCTGATTTTCGCCGCAGTGGTCATTGGCGCCCTGGTGGCGGCCTATGGGCTCTACGACGGCTTCCTGACCCTGTAATTGTTGTTCACTGGAGGATCTGTAATGACCACGGAAAAAGTGAAGTACGGCGTACATTCCGAAGCCGGCAAACTGCGCAAAGTCATGGTGTGCTCCCCAGGCTTGGCCCACCAGCGGCTGACCCCCAACAACTGCGACGAACTGCTGTTCGATGATGTGCTGTGGGTGGCTCAGGCCAAGCGCGACCACTTCGACTTCGTCACCAAGATGCGCGAGCGGGACATTGATGTGCTGGAAATGCACAACCTGCTCACCGACATCGTCGCCAACCCCGAAGCGCTGGACTGGATCCTGGAGCGCAAGATCACCGCCAACACCGTAGGCCTGGGCCTGGTCGACGAAGTCGGCTCGTGGCTGCGCAGCCTGGAGCCGCGCAAAATCAGCGAGTACCTGATCGGCGGCGTGTCGGCCGACGATCTGCCGAGCAGCTTCGGTGGCAAGACCATCGAGATGTTCCGCGATTTTCTCGGCCACGCCAGTTTCATCCTGCCGCCGCTGCCCAACACCCAGTTCACCCGCGACACCACCTGCTGGATCTACGGCGGCGTGACGCTCAACCCCATGTACTGGCCGGCGCGACGTCAGGAAACCCTGCTGACCAGCGCCATCTACAAATTCCACCCTGAGTTCACCAACGCGGACTTCCAGATCTGGTACGGCGACCCCGACCAGGAACATGGCGCCGCGACGCTCGAAGGCGGCGACGTGATGCCGATTGGCAACGGCGTGGTGCTGATCGGCATGGGCGAACGCTCATCCCACCAGGCCATCGGCCAACTGGCGCGCAACCTGTTCCAGAACAGAGCCGTGGAACGCGTCATCGTTGCCGGCCTGCCCAAATCCCGCGCGGCGATGCACCTGGACACCGTGTTCAGCTTCTGCGACCGCGACCTGGTCACCGTCTTCCCCGAAGTGGTCAACCAGATCGTGCCCTTCACCCTGCGCCCTGACGAGAGCAAGCCTCACGGTATCGACATTCAGCGCGAGAAAACCAACTTCCTCGAAACCGTGGCCGCAGCGCTCAACCTCAAGGCTTTGCGCGTGGTCGAGACCGGCGGCAACAGCTTCGCCGCCGAACGCGAGCAATGGGATGACGGCAACAACGTGGTGGCCGTGGAGCCGGGCGTGGTGATTGGCTACGACCGCAACACCTACACCAACACCTTGCTGCGCAAGGCCGGTGTGGAAGTCATCACCATCAGCGCCGGTGAACTCGGCCGTGGCCGTGGCGGCGGCCACTGCATGACCTGCCCGATCATCCGCGACCCTATCGACTACTAAGGAGATTCCATCATGGCTTTCAATATGCGCAACCGCAGCCTGCTGTCGCTGATGCACCACACCACCCGCGAGCTGCATTACCTGCTGGACCTGTCCCGCGACCTCAAACGCGCCAAATACACCGGCACCGAGCGTCCGCACCTGCAGGGCAAGAACATCGCGCTGATCTTCGAAAAAACCTCCACCCGCACTCGCTGCGCCTTTGAAGTCGCGGCCCATGACCAAGGCGCCCACGTCACCTATATCGACCCGGTGTCGTCGCAGATCGGCCACAAAGAAAGCATGAAAGACACCGCCCGCGTACTGGGCCGGATGTTCGATGCCATTGAATACCGTGGCTTTGAACAGGAGATTGTCGAAGAACTGGCCAAGTTCGCCGGTGTGCCGGTGTTCAACGGCCTCACCGCCGAATTCCACCCGACCCAGATGATCGCCGACACCCTGACCATGCGCGAACACAGCGACAAGCCGCTGCATGACATCAGCTACGCCTACCTGGGGGACGCCCGCTACAACATGGGCAACTCGCTGCTGATGATCGGCGCCAAGCTCGGCATGGACGTGCGCATCGGCGCGCCGAAAGCGCTGTGGCCCCATGAAAATTTCATCAAGGAGTGCCAGGCGTTTGCCGAGGAAAGCGGCGCACGCATCACCATCACCGAAGACCCTGCAGAGGCCGTGAAGGGCGTGGACTTCATCCACACCGATATCTGGGTGTCCATGGGCGAACCGGTGGAAGCGTGGGACGAGCGCATCGAGCAACTGCTGCCGTACCAGGTCAACGCCAAGATGATGAAAGCCTCGGGCAACCCTCGGGTGAAATTCATGCATTGCCTGCCGGCGTTCCACAACAGTGAAACCAAGGTCGGCAAGGACATTGCGGCGCGCTATCCGCACCTGGCCAATGGCGTGGAAGTGACCGAAGAGGTGTTCGAGTCGCCAGCCAATATCGCCTTCGAGCAGGCGGAAAACCGCATGCATACCATCAAGGCGATTCTGGTGTCGGCGTTGGCAGACATTTAATTTCCACGGTGTGAACACCGTCAGTGTGGGAGCTGGCTTGCCTGCGATAGCGGTGGGTCTGGCAACAGCAGGTCGCCTGCCAGGCCCTCATCGCAGGCAAGCCAGCTCCCACATTGACCGAGGTGTTCATGCGTTCCCTGAAAGGACATTCTGTATGCGCATCGTCGTAGCCCTGGGCGGCAACGCCCTCCTGCGTCGTGGTGAACCCATGACCGCAGACAATCAACGGGCCAACATCCGTATCGCCACCGAACAGATCGCCAAGATCCACCCCGGCAACGAACTGGTGATCGCCCACGGCAATGGCCCGCAAGTGGGCCTGCTGTCGTTGCAGGCAGCGGCCTATACCAGCGTCTCGCCTTACCCGCTGGACGTGCTGGGCGCCGAGACCGAGGGCATGATCGGTTACATCATCGAACAGGAACTGGGCAACCTGCTGGACTTTGAAGTGCCGTTCGCCACCCTGCTCACCCAAGTGGAAGTGGACGCCAAAGACCCGGCCTTCCAGAACCCCACCAAGCCCATCGGCCCGGTGTACGCCAAAGCCGAAGCCGAGAAACTCGCCGCCGAAAAAGGCTGGGCCATCGCGCCCGACGGCGACAAATACCGCCGCGTGGTCGCCAGCCCGCGCCCCAAACGCATCTTCGAAATCCGCCCGATCAAATGGCTGCTGGAGAAAAAAGCCATCGTGATCTGCGCCGGTGGTGGCGGCATCCCGACGATGTATGGCGAAGATGGCAAGCTGCGCGGCATTGAAGCCGTGATCGACAAAGACCTGTGTTCCTCCTTGCTGGCCACGCAACTGGAAGCTGATTTGCTGGTGATCGCCACCGACGTCAACGCCGCCTTTATCGACTTCGGCAAGCCCACCCAGAAGGCCATCGGCCAGGCCCACCCGGACGACATGGAAAAACTCGGCTTCGCTGCCGGCTCCATGGGCCCCAAGGTCCAAGCCGCCTGCGAGTTCGCCCGCCAGACTGGCAAAACCGCGGTGATCGGTTCACTCTCGGACATCGAAGCTATCGTCCAGGGCAGCGCCGGCACCCGCATCAGCACGGCAACACCTGGCATCACCTACCTGTGAAGTTGAGGAGAAACGCCTATGGCTATCTTTGAACCCGGCCACCTGCATATCGAGCGACACGCGCTGAACAAGGACGATGTCAGCTACGACCTGTGCCTGGACTACGAAGTCTTCACGGATGAGCGCGAAGGCAAAGGCATGCAGTTCACGCTGCATGGGAGCATTCAGGGCAAGGCCATGAAAGAGACCTTTTTCCTGCCCAAGGACCAGGCCTACAACTTCGCCAGCAATGTGACCAAGATTGTCGAAAAATACGGCATTCCCAAGACCCATAGCAGCGTCGGCTCGCAGCACAAGCACTACGATCTGATGTTCGAGGATGTGCGCAAGCAGTTGGATATGAAATCCGGCGACCCGGTCAAACCCGAACACCTGGAATAAAAACACCGCAAATCCCTTGTGGGAGCGGGCTTGCTCGCGAATGCGGTGGATCAGTCAATAACCGGTTGACTGACCCACCGCATTCGCGAGCAAGCCCGCTCCCACATTTTGATCTCCACTCGCTCCAAGGCATACTTGCCGCCTCTGCTCTTCAGAATTGCCAATCGCCCCATGCGTATCCACGTCAGCTTCATCGACCGCGTCGGCATCACCCAGGAAGTCCTGGCCTTGCTCGGTGGGCGCAATCTCAATCTGGATGCGGTGGAGATGGTGCCGCCCAACGTCTATATCGACGCGCCGACCCTCAGCGCCGACGTGCTCGAAGAGCTGCGCGACGCGTTGTTCAGCGTGCACGGCGTGCAGGCGGTGAAGGTGGTCGACATCCTTCCGGGCCAGCGTCGCCACTTGCAACTCGACGCCCTGCTGGCGGCCATGACCGACCCGGTGCTGGCCCTGGACAGCGCGGGCAAGATTTTGCTGGCGAACCCGGCATTGATCGCCTTGTACGGGCGTGAACCGGCCGGCGAAAGCATCGCCGAGCTGTTCGATGACGCGGCATTGCTGGAGACCCTGCTGGAGCAGGGCTTTCGCTTGCCGCTGCGCGAGATCAGCGTGAACGGCCAGACCTTGCTGCTGGGCGCCACGCCGATCACCGACGCCGGCGCCCTGCTCACCCTCTACCAGCCCAACCGTATCGGCGAACAACTCTCTGCGCTGCACCATGACCACGCCGAAGGCTTTGATGCACTACTGGGCGAGTCCCCGGCGATCCGCACGCTCAAGGCCCGGGCGCAACGGGTGGCGGCGCTGGATGCACCACTGCTGATCCAGGGCGAAACCGGTACCGGCAAAGAGCTGGTGGCCCGCGCCTGCCATGCAATCAGTACGCGCCACAGTGCGCCGTTTCTGGCGCTGAACTGCGCGGCACTGCCGGAAAACCTCGCCGAAAGCGAATTGTTCGGCTATGCGCCCGGCGCCTTTACCGGCGCGCAACGCGGTGGCAAACCGGGGCTGATGGAGCTGGCCAACCAGGGCACGGTGTTCCTCGATGAGATCGGTGAAATGTCGCCCTACCTGCAAGCCAAGCTGCTGCGCTTTCTCAATGACGGCAGCTTTCGTCGCGTGGGCGGCGACCGCGAAGTGAAGGTCAATGTGCGCATCCTCAGCGCCACCCACCGCGACCTGGAAAAGATGGTCAGCGAAGGCACCTTTCGCGAAGACCTGTTCTACCGCCTCAACGTGCTCAACGTCGCCGTACCGCCCTTGCGTGAACGCGGCCAGGACATCCTGCTGCTGGCGCGCTACTTCATGCAGCAAGCCTGCGCGCAGATCCAGCGCCCGGTCTGCCGCCTGGCGCCGGGTACTTATCCAGCCCTGCTGGGCAACCACTGGCCGGGCAACGTGCGGCAGTTGCAAAACGTGATCTTCCGCGCTGCCGCCATCTGCGAAAGCAGCCTGGTGGACATCGGCGACCTGGACATCGCCGGCACCTCCGTGGCGCGCCAGAGCGATGGTGAAGTCGACAGCCTGGAACAGGCCATGGAAGATTTCGAGCGCAGCCTGCTGGAAAGCCTCTACAGCCGCTACCCCTCGACCCGCCAACTGGCCAGCCGCTTGCAAACCTCCCACACGGCGATCGCCCACCGCCTGCGCAAGTACGGCATACCCAACAAGCCCTGAGCCATGCTTTATCCACTGTAGGAGCGAGCTTGCTCGCGAAAAACCCGAGGGCGCCAGGTTCATCCAGGCTTCCCGCGTCATCGTTGACGATTTTCGCGAGCAAGCTCGCTCCTACAATGGGCGCATTACAGTTTTGGTCTGAGAACGACATTCCGTGTACTGAAAGCGCTACAGCGTAACGATATCGCTACAACCCTGTTTTTTGCGCGCCATGCAAGGCTTTGATCCGCATAGGCTTTTTTTCCTGCGCCCAACTGTAGCGAAATCGCTACAGCTTACTCAGCCAGCCTTCTCGCGAAATTTATTAACCTGTTGATCTATAACGACTTAATAACATTGGCCGCGATATTGCTAAGCAACTCCCCATTATTCCAATCCCGTCCACCAGACGATTCTGGCCCTGAGGAGTTTCCATGAGCGAGTTGCGTTTCACTGAAGATCACGAATGGCTGCGCGCCGAAGCCGATGGCAGCGTCACCGTGGGTATCACCGCGTTTGCGCAGAACGCGCTGGGTGATGTGGTTTTCGTGCAACTGCCGGAGTTGCAGGCCTATGCCAAGGGCGCCGAAGCCTCCACCGTGGAGTCGGTCAAAGCCGCCAGCGGTGTGTACATGCCGTTGGACGGTGAAGTCCTCGAAGTCAACGACAAGCTCGATGGCAGCCCGGAACTGGTCAACGAAGACCCGATGGGCGAAGGCTGGTTCTTCCGCTTTAAACCCGCCGATGCCGATGCAGTGGCTAAGCTGTTGGATCAGGATGCGTACGACCGCCTGATCAAAGCCAACGCTGAAGCTTGAGGAGCGCGCCATGACCGTTAATCTGACCACCGCCAACGAATTCATCGCCCGCCACATCGGCCCGCGCCAGGCAGATGAGCAGCAAATGCTCGCCAGCCTGGGGTTTGATTCCCTCGAAGGCCTGAGCGCCAGCGTGATCCCGGAAAGCATCAAGGGCACCAGCGTACTCGGCCTGGAAGACGGCCTGAGCGAAGCCGAGGCCCTGGCCAAGATCAAGGCCATCGCCAGCCAGAACCAACTGTTCAAGACCTACATCGGCCAGGGCTACTACAACTGCCACACACCGTCGCCGATCCTGCGCAACCTGTTGGAAAACCCAGCCTGGTACACCGCCTACACGCCCTACCAGCCAGAGATTTCCCAAGGCCGCCTGGAAGCCCTGCTCAACTTCCAGACCCTGATCAGCGACCTCACTGGCCTGCCGATCGCCAACGCCTCCCTGCTCGACGAAGCCACTGCCGCCGCCGAAGCCATGACCTTCTGCAAGCGCCTGAGCAAGAACAAAAGCAGCCACGCGTTCTTCGCATCGGTGCACAGCCATCCGCAAACCCTCGACGTGCTGCGCACCCGTGCCGAGCCACTGGGCATCGATGTGGTGGTGGGCGATGAGCGCGAACTGACCGACGTCAGCCCGTTCTTCGGCGCCCTGCTGCAATACCCGGCCAGCAACGGCGACGTGTTCGACTATCGCGAACTGACCGAACGCTTCCACGCCGCCAACGCACTGGTCGCCGTGGCCGCCGACCTGCTGGCCCTGACCCTGCTGACGCCGCCAGGCGAATTCGGCGCCGACGTCGCCATTGGCAGCGCACAGCGCTTTGGCGTGCCACTGGGCTTCGGTGGCCCGCACGCGGCGTACTTCTCCACCAAGGATGCGTTCAAGCGCGACATGCCAGGCCGTCTGGTCGGCGTTTCCGTCGACCGCTTCGGCAAGCCGGCCCTGCGCCTGGCCATGCAGACCCGCGAGCAACATATCCGCCGCGAGAAAGCCACCAGCAACATCTGCACTGCCCAAGTGCTGCTGGCCAACATCGCCAGCATGTACGCCGTGTACCACGGCCCCAAAGGCCTGACCCAGATCGCCCAGCGCATTCACCAGTTGACCGCGATTCTGGCCAAGGGCTTGACGGCACTGGGCCAGAACGTCGAGCAGGCACACTTCTTCGACACCCTGACAATCCACACCGGCGCTCACACTGCCGCCCTGCACGACAAGGCCCGCGCCCAGCGCATCAACCTGCGTGTGGTGGATGGCGAGCGCGTTGGCCTGTCGGTCGACGAAACCACCACCCAGGCCGATATCCAGGCCTTGTGGGCGATCTTCGCCGACGGCAAAACCCTGCCGGCCTTTACTGCCACCGACAGCACCCTGCAGAGCGCATTGCTGCGCCAGTCGCCGATCCTCAGCCACCCGGTGTTCAACCGCTATCACTCGGAAACCGAGCTGATGCGCTACCTGCGCAAACTGGCCGACAAGGACCTGGCACTGGACCGCACCATGATCCCGCTGGGCTCGTGCACCATGAAGCTCAACGCCGCCAGCGAAATGATCCCGGTGACCTGGGCCGAATTCGGTGCCCTGCACCCGTTCGCTCCCGCCGCGCAAAGCGCCGGCTACCAGCAACTGACCAGCGAACTGGAAGCCATGCTCTGCGCGGCCACCGGTTACGACGCGATCTCCCTGCAGCCGAACGCCGGCTCCCAGGGTGAATACGCAGGCCTGTTGGCCATCCGCGCCTATCACCAGAGCCGTGGCGAAGAACGTCGCGACATCTGCCTGATCCCGTCGTCAGCCCACGGCACCAACCCGGCCACCGCCAACATGGCCGGCATGCGCGTGGTGGTCACCGCTTGCGATGCACGCGGCAACGTCGACATCGAAGACCTGCGTGCCAAGGCCATCGAACACCGCGAGCACCTCGCCGCGCTGATGATCACCTACCCGTCCACCCACGGGGTGTTCGAGGAAGGTATCCGCGAAATCTGCGGGATCATTCACGACAACGGCGGCCAGGTATACATCGACGGCGCCAACATGAACGCCATGGTCGGCCTCTGCGCACCGGGCAAGTTCGGTGGCGATGTGTCCCACCTGAACCTGCACAAAACCTTCTGCATCCCCCACGGCGGTGGCGGCCCGGGCGTTGGCCCGATTGGCGTCAAGTCGCACCTCACGCCGTTCCTGCCCGGCCACGCAGCCATGGAACGCAAGGAAGGCGCGGTGTGCGCCGCGCCGTTCGGCAGCGCGAGCATTCTGCCGATCACCTGGATGTACATCAGCATGATGGGCGGCGCCGGCCTCAAGCGCGCGTCGCAGTTGGCGATCCTGAATGCCAACTACATTTCCCGTCGCCTGGAAGAGCACTACCCCGTGCTGTACACCGGCAGCAATGGCCTGGTGGCCCACGAATGCATCCTGGACCTGCGCCCGTTGAAAGACAGCAGCGGCATCAGCGTGGACGACGTGGCCAAGCGCCTGATCGATTTTGGTTTCCACGCGCCGACCATGTCGTTCCCGGTGGCTGGCACCTTGATGATCGAGCCGACCGAAAGTGAATCCAAGGAAGAACTGGACCGCTTCTGCGACGCCATGATCGCCATCCGCGAAGAGATTCGCGCGGTGGAAAACGGCACCCTCGACAAAGACGACAACCCCCTCAAGAACGCGCCGCACACGGCAGCGGAACTGGTGGGCGAATGGAGCCACCCTTACAGCCGTGAACAAGCGGTGTACCCGGTAGCATCGTTGATCGAAGGCAAGTACTGGCCGCCGGTTGGCCGGGTCGACAACGTGTTTGGCGATCGCAACCTGGTGTGTGCGTGCCCGTCGATCGAGAGCTACGCCTGATAATGCCCCACCTGTAGGAGCGAGCTTGCTCGCGAAGAACCTGAGATCGCCGCTCAAACCTGATTGAACGTGGCGCCTGTGAGTTTTTCGCGAGCAAGCTCGCTCCTACAGGGAAAGGGTGGATTGGGTTTCCAATAATAAGAAACCGGAGAACAACCATGTCCCTTAGCGTGTTCGACCTGTTCAAGATTGGCATCGGCCCCTCCAGTTCCCACACCGTCGGCCCGATGCGCGCCGCCGCTCGATTTGTCGAGGGGCTCAAGCGTGACAACCTGCTGGAGGCCACCACCGGCATCAAGGTGGAACTCTACGGATCGCTGGGCGCCACCGGCAAAGGCCACGGCAGCGACAAGGCCGTGTTGCTGGGCCTGGAAGGCGAACACCCAGACACCGTGAATACCGAAACCGTGGCTGCACGCCTGGCGCAGATGCGCAGTGACGGGCGCCTCAACCTGCTCGGCGAACACAGCATTGCGTTCAACGAGAAAGAACACCTGGCGATGATTCGCAAGCCCCTTGCCTACCATCCCAACGGCATGATTTTTCGTGCCTTTGACGCCGCTGGCATCCAGATCCGCAGCCGCGAGTATTACTCGGTCGGTGGCGGTTTCGTGGTGGATGAAGACGCCGCAGGCGCCGACCGTATCGTCGAAGACGCCACACCCCTGACCTTCCCGTTCAAACACGCCAAGGACTTGCTTGGCCATTGCACCACCTATGGCCTGTCTATCAGCCAGGTGATGCTGACCAATGAAAGCGCCTGGCGCCCGGAAGCGGAAACCCGCAGCGGGTTGTTGAAGATCTGGCAGGTGATGCAGGACTGCGTCGATGCCGGCTGTCGCAATGAAGGCATCTTGCCCGGAGGCTTGAAGGTCAAGCGCCGGGCGGCGGCCTTGCACCGGCAGTTGTGCAAGAACCCCGAATCGGCGCTGCGCGACCCGCTGTCGGTGCTGGACTGGGTCAACCTGTATGCGCTGGCGGTCAACGAAGAAAACGCCAATGGCGGACGCGTGGTCACCGCGCCCACCAACGGCGCGGCCGGGATCGTTCCCGCCGTGCTGCATTACTACATGCGTTTTATCCCCGGCGCGAACGAAGACGGCGTGGTGCGCTTTTTGCTCACCGCCGCCGCCATCGGCATTTTGTACAAGGAAAACGCTTCGATCTCAGGCGCCGAAGTCGGGTGCCAGGGCGAAGTCGGCGTGGCCTGTTCCATGGCCGCAGGCGCACTCTGCGAAGTGCTGGGCGGCAGCGTGTCCCAAGTGGAAAACGCCGCCGAGATCGGCATGGAACACAACCTCGGCCTGACCTGCGACCCGATTGGCGGGCTGGTGCAGGTGCCGTGCATCGAGCGCAATGCCATGGGCTCGGTGAAGGCAATCAACGCGGTGCGCATGGCCCTGCGTGGCGACGGGCAACACTTTGTGTCCCTCGACAAGGTCATCCGCACCATGCGCCAGACCGGCGCCGATATGAAAAGCAAATACAAGGAAACCGCCCGCGGCGGTTTGGCGGTCAACATTATCGAGTGCTGACGCCCACAAGCGCGTCGGCACGTTTTTCAGGAGCTGAATATGTCCACCGAAAACCTGTTGAAAACCCCATTGCATGCCCTGCACCTGGAACTGGGCGCACGCATGGTGCCCTTCGCCGGCTACGACATGCCGGTGCAGTACCCCTTGGGCGTGATGAAAGAACACCTGCACACCCGTGAACAGGCCGGGTTGTTCGACGTGTCCCACATGGGCCAGATTCGCCTCACCGGCGCGAATGCCGCCAAGGCCCTGGAAACCCTGGTGCCCGTCGATATCATCGACCTGCCGGTGGGCATGCAGCGCTATGCGATGTTCACCAATGAGCAAGGCGGCATCCTCGACGACCTGATGGTCGCCAACCTGGGTAACGACGAGTTGTTCCTGGTGGTCAACGCCGCGTGCAAGGACCAGGACCTGGCGCACCTGCGCGCACATATCGGCGACCAATGCACCATCGAACCGCTGTTCGAAGAACGCGCCCTGCTGGCCCTGCAAGGCCCGGCGGCGGTGAAGGTTTTGGCGCGCCTGGCCCCTGAAGTCACCCAGATGACTTTCATGCAATTTGCCACCCTGCGTTTGCTGGGCGTGGACTGCTACGTCAGCCGCTCCGGCTACACCGGTGAAGACGGTTTTGAAATCTCCGTGCCAGCGGCCAATGCCGAGAGCCTGGCCCGCAGCCTGTTGGCCGAAACCGAAGTGCAGGCCATCGGCCTGGGTGCCCGCGATTCGCTGCGCCTGGAAGCCGGCCTGTGCCTGTACGGCCACGACATGAACACCGACACCACCCCGATCGAAGCCAGCCTGCTGTGGGCGATCTCCAAGGCCCGGCGTGCCGATGGCGCGCGGGCCGGCGGCTTCCCTGGCGCCGACCGCATCTTCACCCAGCAGCAAACCGGTGTGGCGCGCAAACGCGTAGGCCTGCTGCCACAGGAGCGTACCCCAGTGCGTGAAGGCGCAGAAATCGTCGATGCACAAGGTACGGTTATCGGCAGCGTGTGCAGCGGCGGCTTTGGCCCCACCTTGGGCGGCCCATTGGCGATGGGTTACCTGGACAGCGCATTTGTCGCACTGGATACCGAAGTTTGCGCAATGGTACGTGGGAAAAAGGTGCCACTACGTGTAAGTAAAATGCCATTCGTTCCGCAACGTTACTACCGCGGCTGATTGACTGTTTCTATAAGTAACGCGGTTGCGTTAACGTGCACTAAACTGTAACGCAACCGCCATAAAACAGTGCATTCACGATAGGCGTTTTTATAGCTGACGCCCTATAACAAGTGAATAACTCTATCGAATAAGTCGGTATCAGAACATTCAACAAAGTGTCATGAGACCCAGCAAAATCGGGGCCTGCCCCAGGGCTTGTTTTTTTCATCTTAGTTGGCGTAGAGTTTGCCCACTGTGTTTGCATGGGTCGCTTGGAACCTGGACCTGGGCAGTAGCTGAAGTAGTTTGCTACAACCCGTTCGACGTCTCTTAACTTTCCTGCAACCCAGCCCAGTACTCTTTCGTGTGAAAGGGGCTGTCATTAATTTTTAGCGTCAAAGGAAAGAAGAAAATGTCGGATAGCAAACGTCAGAGCGGTACCGTCAAGTGGTTCAACGACGAGAAAGGGTTTGGTTTTATCACTCCTGAAAGCGGCCCGGATCTGTTCGTGCATTTCCGCGCTATTCAGGGCAACGGCTTCAAAAGCCTGAAGGAAGGCCAGAAGGTCACCTTCGTTTCAGTTCAAGGCCAGAAAGGCTTGCAGGCTGACGAAGTCCAAGCAGAAGGCTGATCCTTCCTGCGACAAAAAGCCCCTGATATGACATCAGGGGCTTTTTTATGGGCGCCATTGCGTAAACTGCGTGCTTTCTCCAGAGAGCCCTGCCATGTCCAAACCCCTGTTGAGCCCCCAGGGCGAATTCCCCGCCGTTGGCCTGGGCCGTCGCCTGGCAGCGATGTTCTACGACTTTCTTTTATGCACCGCCCTGCTGATCGTCACGGCGTTTATCTACAAGCTGGTGTGGATCGCCTTCGTGGGCGAAGCGAAGATGCGCACGCTCACCGAATCCGGCGCGCTGGACGGTGACCCGTTGCTGTCGACTCTGCTGCTGTTCGTGCTGTTCGGGTTCTTTGCCAAGTTCTGGACCCATTCGGGGCAAACCCTGGGCATGCAGGTGTGGGGCGTGCGCGTGCAAAACGCTGACGGCTCGCGGATCAGCCTGTGGCAGGCATTGTTGCGTTTTGTGGTGTCGATTGCGTCATGGTTGTGTGTGGGGTTGGGGTTTATCTGGTCGTTGTTCGATAAACATAAACGCAGCTGGCATGACATCTATTCGGATACCCAACTGGTGCGGATCCCGAAGCAAAAGAAATAACTCAAGCGCATCGCAGATCAACTGTGGGAGCTGGCTTGCCTGCGAAGACGGCCTAACAGTCAACATAGTTGGACCGTGTACATATCCGTTATTTAGGTAACGGCCACTTAGGGTTCCGCCCTGACGGCGGCTCACTTTCGAAAAGCGCGAAAGTAAGCAAAGCGCTCTTGCCCCACCACTCGGCACCTCGCTTAGGCTCGGTGTGCCCGTAATCCGCCAGTGATTTGGGGGGCCGCCGCCACGCGCCATCCATGGCGCGGGGCGGCTAAACCGGCATCCCTGCCGGTTTACCCCCCAAATCCCTGTCGAATTCCGGCCAGCGTGGTTTGACGGGGCGCCTAAGATCAAAAGCAGATCAAGATCAAGAGCGGCTCGCTTCGCATCGTGGTTACCGTCGGCTGCTACAGGCTACAAAGTTGTGTAGATACCTAATGGCTATCGCAGGCAAGCCAGCTCCCACATTTTGATCAGTGCTCAGTCTCAGATCAGGCGTTGCCGACCAGCTTTAACCGGGCTGCCTGGGTAAAGTCGAGCATGCGCTTAAGCGGCCGTACCGCCTGCGGAATTACCGCCGGTTCCACGAAGATCTCATTGCTGCCCTCACGCAAACACTGCAGCGTGCGCTCCAGCGTATTCATCGCCATCCACGGGCAGTGCGCGCAACTGCGGCAGGCTGCGCCGTTACCGGCGGTAGGCGCTTCGACGAAGACTTTGTCCGGGCACAGCTGCTGCATCTTGTAGAAGATGCCGCGGTCGGTGGCGACGATAAAGGTCTTGTTTGGCAAGCGTTGCGCAGCGGCGATCAGTTGGCTGGTGGAGCCCACCGCGTCCGCCAGTTCGATCACCGAAGTCGGTGACTCGGGGTGCACCAGGATCGCCGCATCCGGGTACAGCGCTTTCATGTCTTCAAGCTGCTTGGACTTGAACTCTTCGTGAACGATGCAGGCACCGTCCCACAGCAGCATGTCGGCGCCGGTCTGGCGCTGGATGTAGGTGCCCAGGTGTTTGTCCGGCCCCCAGATAATGGTCTCGCCGTTGTCCATCAGGCTCTCGACGATTTCCAGCGCGCAGCTGGAAGTTACCACCCAATCGGCCCGGGCTTTGACCGCCGCCGAGGTGTTGGCATACACCACCACGGTGCGCTCGGGGTGTTGATCGCAGAACGCGGAAAACTCATCCACCGGGCAACCCAGGTCCAGGGAGCAGGTGGCTTCCAGGGTCGGCATCAGGATGCGTTTTTCAGGCGTGAGGATCTTGGCGGTCTCGCCCATGAAGCGCACGCCGGCTACCAGTACGGTCTTGGCCGGGTGGGCGGCGCCGAAGCGGGCCATCTCCAGGGAGTCGGAAACACAGCCACCGGTTTCTTCGGCCAGGGCCTGAATCACCGGGTCGCAATAAAAGTGGGCAACCAGCACCGCGTCCTGAGCTTTGAGCTCGGCGGCGATGGCGGTTCGCAGGCTCGCCTCTTCGGCAGCGCTGAGCACCTTGGGCTGCTTGGCGTCGAGGTGGGCTTGAACCAGTAGGCGTTCGGAAATGTGCGTCATGTTCGCAAGACCTGCAGGCGCAGTAGCGCGAAAGTCGAGTGTACCACCGGCTCCGGAGCCCTTCGGGCGCCGCCGGACGAAGTGTTTTTGTTCATCAAGCACGGGTAAAGCTAAAGCTGCGCAAGGCTACAGAATATCCAATGGATTCAAAAGCCTAATCTGGTGACCCGGCAAAGTGCTCAATCCCTGGCCGTGAAACGCCGATTAGGTGACGCTCGCACAACAATCAAAACCGCCCCGGCCCCTCTCCCGCCTCTGAAAAATCAGGAATATCAGGTCCCCTCACCCCGGCGCGCACTAAATTTGTGCATTTATGCACTGAATTACGCGATTTTTCTTACGTCTTGTGTAATAAATCCTACAGCGATGTAACAAACCGTCGACCACTCACTCAAGTAGGGCAATTACCGCTGAGTTCAACGTTGGCTCAGACGGTATGGATCGTGTGTATTTCTACGTTAAGGATGTCGAGTGCCAAACCTGCTCTCAACCGGACACTTGTGCTGTACCCGGAACCTGGGCATCGCCCTGCTCTGCTTGTGGGCGCTGCCCGTGGCTGGCGCCGAGGCGCCGCAGCCAGGCCAGGAAGCCCTGCGCTTGCAGCAGCAACAGCAACGCGACCTGCAGCAATTACAACTGGAGCAGCGCCAACGCCAGATGCAACGTGGCAGCTTCGGTACACCAGCGGCCACATCGGCCTTGCCCACAGACATCACAAAGGATGAACACTGCTGGCCCTTGAGCGGTACGCGCCTGGCCGGGGTCACGCTGTTCAGCCGTGCCCAGTTGAATAAGCATATCGAGCCCTACGTGGCGCCTTGCATGGGCGTCACGCAGATCAACCGCCTACTGGCCGAGATCACCCGGCTGTATGTCGAGGCCGGTTATATCGCCAGCCGCCCCTACCTGATCAGTGCGCCCGCCGCCGGGCAACCGTTGGATATTCACGTCGAAGAAGGCTACCTGGAAGCCATCGAACTGGCCGACCAGAGCCTGCCGGTTTCATTGGGCGGGGCATTCCCCGGCATGCTCGGCAAACCCCTGAACCTACGAGACCTGGAACAGGGCCTGGACCAGCTCAATCGCCTGCGCTCGGTGGACCTTACCGCCGACATCGCCCCAGGCAGCACGGCGGGCGCGTCGCGCATCATCCTGCGCTCGCGCAGCAGTGCCTCGCGCTGGGCCCTGGGCCTGGGGGTGGATAACCTTGGCAGCGCTGGCACCGGGCGTGATCGCAATGCCATCAACTTGAGCCTGGACAGCCCGCTGCAAATCAACGACTCGCTCAACCTGAGCTTCAGCGACACGCTCGACCATGGGCCGCGCTACAGCCGCAGCCACAGCCTGTTTTATTCCATCCCCTACGGCTACTGGACCTACAGCCTGTTCGCCAGCCATGCCGAGTACCGCTCGCCGTTCAAGCTCAGCCGCACCACGTTTTACAACAGTGGCCGCACCGATCAGGTAAGCCTGCGCAGCGACCGGGTGTTGTGGCGCGACCAGGGCCACCAACTGAGCGCCAACCTGCAACTGGCCTACAAAGACGTCGACAGCTACCTGCAAAAGGTACACCTGGACATCCAGAGCCCCACGCTCACCGTAGCCGAAGCGGGCCTGAATCTGTTCTGGCTCAACAGCGCGGTGTGGAACCTGGACGTCAATTATGCCCAGGGCCTGACTTGGTTCGGTGCCGATCGGGATGCCGACCAGGTACAGAAAAACCGGCCCAAGGCGCAGTTTCAAAAGTACCGCGCCAACCTCACCCAATGGCGCAACGGCCAATGGTCAACGCAGCCGTGGCAGTGGCAAAGCCAGTTGTCGGTGCAATACAGCCCGGATGCATTGCCCGCCATCGAACAGCTGCTGATCACCGATGACTCGGCCGTGCGCGGCTACCGCGAAAACAGTACTTCCGGTGCCATTGGCGCGGTATGGCGCAACACCTTGCGCCTGCCGCTCAACACTGACTTGCCGGTGAAGCTCACCCCGCGCCTGGGCCTGGACAACGGCTGGGTCAAGCATGAACACGGCGCCCGGAGCCAACGCCTGAGCGGCGCCAGCGCGGGGCTCAACCTGAGCTGGAAGAACGTGCAGCTCGATGTCGATTACCAACGCAACCTCAACACCCCCACAGGTTTTCGCCAGGAGCCGGAGGTCTGGCTGACGCGCCTTAGCGTACAGATATGAGCCAACACCTGTTTTTAGCCTGAGTCACCGCCGTACCTGACCACCCCAGCAGCGTTGCAACGAACAACGCGCGTGGTGGATCAGCCAACACAGAGCGAGATTATTTATGCCGACTACTCCACACAGCTTCCACCTTTCACCCCAGGGCAAACTGCGCTGGGCCATCGCCAGCCTGTTCCTGCTGCCGCAGCTCGCGCTCGCCGCAGGCTTGACCGTCGTCGAAGGGCCTGGCGGCACGCCGCAACTGCAAAACCAGGGTGGCGTGCCCATCGTCAACATCGTCGCGCCGAACGCCGGCGGCCTGTCCCATAACCAGTTTTTGGACTACAACGTCGACCGCCAGGGTGTGGTGTTGAACAACGCCCTGCAGGCCGGCCAGTCCCAACTCGCCGGGCAACTGGCGGCCAACCCGCAGTTCCAGGGCCAGGCGGCGAGCGTGATCCTCAACGAAGTGATCAGCCGCAACGCCTCGACCCTCAACGGCGCCCAGGAGATTTTCGGCCAGGCGGCCGATTACGTGCTGGCCAACCCTAACGGCATTTCGGTGAATGGCGGCAGTTTCATCAACACGCCCAATGCCAACCTGGTGGTCGGCCGCCCCGAACTCAACGACGGCAAGCTGCAAGCCTTGAGCACCCGCGATGCCAACGGCCAACTGACAGTGCAAGGCCAGGGCCTGCAAAACCGTGAAGGCTCCATCAACCTGATCGCGCCGCGCATCGACAGCGAAGGTCGCCTTAGCGCTCGCGATCAATTGAACCTCACCGTCGGCCGTAACCAAGTCGATTTCGCCAGCGGGCAAGTGCGCCAGGTGGACCCGGCCAGCAAGACCCAGGACCAACGCATCGACGCGCGCCTGTTCGGCGCCATGCAGGCCGGGCGCATCAACATCATCAGCACCGCCGAAGGCGCCGGTGTGCGCGTGGGTGGCGTGCAGGTGCAAGGCACCGACGGGGTGAAGATCAGTTCGGCCGGCGACCTCGACATCAGCGGCCAGGTGCGTGCCGACAGCCTCGACGCCACCCGCGCTGGCGTGCACAGCCGCCAGGGCGATATCGACTTGCACAGTGCCAAGGATTTGAACCTGGCCGCCACCGACGTCAGCGGGCGCAACGTCAAACTCGACGCCAGCCGCAACCTGACCCTCAGCAGCCTGGAAAGCCGCAAGCTCCAGGAAAAGCGTGAGCAGTGGAACAACAGCAACTTCCTGTTCACCTACGAAACCTACGACCGCACCATCACCGACAAAGACTCGCGCCAGCACGGCAACAAGGTCGTGGCGCAACAGGATGCCGCGCTGTCTTCCGGCGCCAACACCGAGATCAAAGCCAGCCATGTAGAAGCGGGCAACACCCTGCGCGTCGACAGCGGTGCCGACCTGCACGTTAACGCCGCCACCGAAACCCATGAAACCCGCGACCAGGGCAACCATCGCAAGCACCTGTGGAAAGCCAATTGGGATAAGTCCAGCAGCGAACAACGCAGCATCACCAGCAGCCTCAAGGCCGGCAAGGCACTGGAGCTGACCAGCCAACAGAAGCTGCAATTGCAAGGCGCCGAGCTGAAAACCCCCGGCGATATTCAACTGGCCGCCCGGCAGGTGGAAATCACCAGCGCCAGCCGCACCCAGAGCAGCAGCGACAACGCCTACTCCGGCGACCTCACCGGCGGCAGCTTCTTCGGCAAGAACGGCGACGGCAACCAGGGCAAGACGTCGAACACCGGCAGCAAGGTCAACGCCGATGGCAAGCTGATCGTCAAGGCCGACGACGTGCGCATCAGCGGCAGCCAGGCCCGTGGCGGCAAGCAGGCCAGTGTCATCAGCGACAAAGGTTCGCTGGTGATCGACGGCGTGCAGGACACCTCCCACGACAACCGCTACAGCAATGACAGCAAGTTCTTCGGCATCTCCAAGGATGAAAGCCGCAAGAACCTCAAGGGCAGCACCGTGGTTGCCAGCGACCTGCGCTCGGACAGCAACCTCAAGCTGCAAAGCGCTCAGGACATCCGCGTCAGTGGCTCGCAGGTGTCGGCTGGCGGCGAACTGCAGGCGGATGCCAAAGGCGATATCAAGGTCGTGGCCGCCGAGAACACCACTCACGACACCACCGGCACCCATACGCGTGGCTTCGATGGCTACGCCAAGGAAACCGAGGGTGTCAGCCGCCAGTACCGTGCGGGGTTGAGCTATGAAGACCAGCAGCAAACCCGCACGACCGACACCACCGAGCAGCAGGCTTCCAGCCTCAAGGGTGGCAGTGTCGTGGTGAAGGCCGGTGGCGATGTGAGCATCCAGGGTTCGGACCTCAAGGCAACCGCAGGCGATGCCACCGTCAGCGGCAAAAACGTCGAGCTGTTGGCTGCCCACGACAAGCGCACCGAAGCCGTCGACAAAACCACCACCGGCGGCAGTTTCTACTACACCGGCGGCATTGATCGCGCAGGCAGTGGCGCTCAGTTCAGCCACCAAAGCAGCCAACACACCGCTGAAAAAACCACCGCGCAAACCAGCACCGTGGCCGCGACCGGCAAGCTGACCATCAACGCTGGTAATACCTTCACCAGCGAGGGTGCACAGGCCAAGGCCGGCGCCGAGCTGCAGGTCAACGCTGGGCAGATCAACAACCAGGCCGCCCATTCCACCGAGACCAGCACCCACAAGGAAAACGGCTGGACCGCCGACGTCGGCGCCAATGTCGAATACCGGGGCATTACCCGCCCGATCGAAAAAGCCGTCGAGGGCGTGGCCCAGGCCAAGTTCCATCAGCCCGGTTTGCTGGATGCGTTCGAGCAACCCAATGTCGGCCTGGATGTGGAAGTCGGCCACACGAACAAAACCGGCACAACGCAGGACAGCACCGCCGTGGTCAGCCAGTTCAGTGGCGCCACGGTGCAGGTCAATGCAGCCGGCAAATTGCAGGACGAGGGCACCCAGTACCGCGCCACCGAGGGCGGGCTGAACATCAAGGCCGGCGAGCACCTTGCCACGGCAGCGGCCAACACCCACAGCAGCAGCGAGCAAAGCGTGGACGCCAAGGCTGGCGTGCGGGTTTACACCACCACCGGTGAAGACGTGAACGTGCGCGGCAGCGGCCTGGGCGGCAGCAGCGATGTGCGCGAATCCACCAGCACAGCAGTAGTCGGTAGCTATGTGGCCAGCCAAGGCGTGAACATCGAGGCCAAGGGCGATGCCCGTTATGAAGGCAGCCAGTTCGACGGCGGCCAGGCCGGGGTCAACCTCAAGACCGGCGGTGAATTGGCGCTCAACCAGGCCACCGATACCCAGAGCAAAAACAGCAGCACGCTGCGCGGCAACGGCTCACTGACGGTGGGCACCGCACCCGGCGCCAATGGTAGCAACGTCAACCTCGGTGCCGGTGTGCAGCTGGATAACAAGCGCCTGGACACCCAGGACAGCCAGGCCCGTGTCGCCACGATTCAGGGCCGCGGCCCCGTGCAGCTCAGCAGTGGCGCTGACATGACCCTTCAAGGCACGCAGATCGGCAGCACGGGCGCGAAGGCTGGCGATATCAGCCTCAGCGCCGGCGGCAAGCTGAACCTGCAAGCCGCCACCGACAGCCACGTCAGCAATGGCAGCAACCTGGGCGGCGGCCTGACCCTCGGCGCCGGCAAGACCAGCAGCGCCGAAAGCAGCAGCAAGACCGGCAGCCTCAGCGCCAATTTCAACATTGGCAAAGTGGCAGAGAACGACCAGAGCGCCGTCGTCGGGCAGTTGCACAGCAGCGGCAAGGTCAGCCTCGCCAGCGGCGCTGAGGCAACCGACGCCATCCACTTGCAGGGCACTCAGGTCAGCGCAGCCAGCGTTAGCCTGGATGCGCAAAATGGCGGCATCCTGCAGGAGTCCGCGCAATCGACCCAGGCCCATAACAACTGGGGCGTGACCCTGGGCGCAGGCGGCAGCGTCGGCAAAACCACCCTGGCCGACGCCGGTGAACATGAGACACCCAAGACCCAGCGCGGCATCAATGCGCGGGCCAAGGTCGATGTAGATCACCTGCAAGGCACCACCCAGCACAACAGCCTGATCACGGCGGGTGACGTCACCCTCAACAGTGCCGGCGACACCCATCTGGCCGGAGCGCGTATCGACGCCGACAAGGTGAGCGGCACGGTGGGCGGCGACCTCGTCGTCGAAAGCCGCAAGGACCACGTCAACAGCACCCAGGTGAATGTCGACGCCAGGCTGGATGTCGAGAAGAACCAGCCGGGGGTGGTCGATAAACTGGCCAAAACCACCGGCCCGCTCAAGGACAAGGTACAAGCCAAGGCCGAAGGCGCGTTCGACAAGCATCGCGACAAGCTGGAGAACGTCGTCGACAAGGGCGCCGGGCACCTGGCTTCGGCCAAGGACAGCGTGGTCAACAGCGTGGTCAATGCCAAGGAACGCCTGGGCGAAAAACTCACCCGCAGTGGCAGCTACGACGTGAACCCAGAACCCCGTGGCGCCTTCGGCACTCGCGTGGACAAGGCCAAGGCTTACCTGGCAGACAAGACCGATGCCCTGGGCACGCGCCTGTCTGGCTTCAAGGATAAGGTCTGGCCAAAAACCAGCGACAGCTACACCGTCAGTGGCAAAGACACCACCGGCAGCACGGTGGCCAATACTGCCGAGAACGTGTTGTTCGGTGACAAGAGCGGCAACACCAGCTACACGCCGACCTTGTACCTGGATGTCAGCCATGTGGTCAAAGACAGCGTCACCCAGGCGTCAGGCATTCGCGCAAGCCAGGGCGTCAACCTGCAGGTCAAGGGTGACACGCAGCTCACGGGCGCGCGGATCAGTGCGCCCAATGGCAAGGTCGAGCTGGGTGGCTCCAAGGTGACTGCAACCACACTGGCCGGCAGCGACTACCGTGCCGATGTCGGGCTGAACGTTTCGAAGTCACCGGTCAACCTGGCCCTGGGTGCCAAGGACGAACTGACCCAGAAACACGACGACGCCACGCGCAAGGACCAAGCCTTCAACCTGGGCCCGCTGCGCGCGGGTGGGCACAGTGAAAGCCAGGCCTTGCAGGCGGGCATTGATCAGGCCATCAACTAAAAGGTAATCCCCACCCCACTGTAGGAGCGAGCTTGCTCGCGAAGAACGTCAACGATGACGCCGGCATGCTTGGAGTACGCGGCGCCCTCAGGTTTTTCGCGAGCAAGCTCGCTCCTACACCTAGGCACATTTTCAGTGTGTCAGTCAGTTGAAGAGTGCCTGTAGGTTCTTCATCGCATCATCGGCAAAGCCTTGCAGGAAGGCTTCGAACGCCGGTACGTCCTCCTGGCTGCCCGCGTAGGGCTGGCCAATGATCGTCCAGGTCGCCAGGCTCTGGGTCGGGCCTTGTGGCACCACCTCCATCAGCGCCCACAGGTTGCCAATGTTCAGTGAGGTGTAAATCAGTGACCAGGTCATGGTCATGGCTTGGTCGTCATGGCTGTTGAGTTGCTCCATCACCACATTGCCGTCCTTGAACAACTTCTTGCGGACCGACCGCACGCCCTCGCCGGTCATTTCGATGTGGGACAAGGCCGGAATAAACTTCGCAAAACCAGCGAAATCGCCGACCACATTCCACACACTGCGAGCATCGCCGTTCACGCTGACGCTGGCGACGACAGGGTTACCCGCCGGGTTACGGACCAGGGTATCGGGTTGTTGCATAAGAGCGCTCCTTTTTTCCGGGGGGCGGATAGTGGGCTCCTACACAACGCAGTGGGCTGTACACATTCAACACCTGCCTGGCGTGGTTATGCGTTTTTGGCTGGCTGCCGTAATGCCAAGGCCGCGACACCACACACGATCAACGCGACACAGGCCACGTAGAACGCATCGCTGTAGGCCATCAGGTACGCCTCGCGCCGCACGGTGTGGATCAAGCCGTCGATCACCTGCTGTTGAGCGGGTAGTAGCTGGTTGAAGATGAAAGCCTCGCTGTCAGCCATGCTGGCGCGCAGACGTTCCTGCAAGGAGGGGGAAAACAGCGTGATCGACTCCCCTACCCGCTCAGAATGAAAGCGCTCGCGCATGGCCACGATCTGCGTCAGACCTGCCGTGCCCACGGCGCCCCCTAGGTTACGCAGCATGGAGAACAAGGCCGAAGCCGATCCGGCTTCGTCCTTGGCCAGGCCAGACACCGCCAGCACGGAAAGCGCCACCATGATCAGCGGCTGCCCGATGCCCCGTACCACGGTGGACGGAATAATCACGTTGGCGGCGCTGTCCGCGTTCAGGTGCGCGCCGAGATAGCACCCCAGGGCCATGATGAAAAAGCCGCTGGCGACCATCAGTTTCGGGTTGAGCCACTTCATCAGGCGCGGCATGAACGGCGCCAGTACCAGTTGCACCATGCCGTAGGCGATCAGGCTGATGCCAATCTCCCGGGCGTTGTAGCCCTGCAATTGGGACAGGTAATTGGGCACCAGGAACACCAGGCCGAAGGTGGCCCCGCCGAAGATAAACATCGCTGCGCTGGCCACGCCGAAGTTGTAGCTCTTGAGCAGGCGCAGGTTGATGAAGGAGCGACTGCCATACAACTGCGACAGCACGAAGTACACCAGGGCAACGCCGGCAATCAGTGACATCCACACAATGAAATCGGAGCCGAACCAGTCCTTGCGGCCGCCCTCTTCCAGCACGATCTGCAAGCCACCCAGGCCGACGATCATGGCGATGATCCCGCCCCAGTCGCCACGCTTGAGCAGGCTTAGTTGCATGGGTTTGGCATCGATGGACCATGCCACCGCCAGCAGCAAGAGAATGCCGGGAGCCAGTTGCAGGTAAAAGATCCAGCGCCAGGAATAGGCATCGGTCAGCCAGCCGCCAATGGACGGCCCGGCGGCCTGGGCGACGCTGTTGGACAGCGCGAACAAGGCCATGCCCATCGCGATTTTGCTGGGCGGCAGCTCGGTGATGATCAACTGGAATGACAAGGGGATCAGCACTGCGCCGGCAGCGCCCTGGATCACCCGAATGATGATCATCACTTGCAGGTTGGGCGCCCAGGAGCAGGCAATCGACGCCACCAGAAACACAAACGAGCCGACGAGCATCACCCGGCGCAGGGAAAACACCTGCACCAGCCAGGCGGTGAGCGGGATCATCACGATTTCTGCGACCAGGTAGGCGGTGGAGATCCACGAGCCTTCCTCGAACGTCGCCCCCAGGGAGCCTTCGATCTCCGGCAGCGCGGCGCTGGTCACGTGCACGTTCATGCCGGCCATGAAACAGCCGAACAGCCCACCGATCACCGCCACCCAGGCGCGAAAGGAGACGCTCTTTTCAGCCGCGTCAGTCATGTGTAGCGCCCTGATCATCTGGGCGGGTGTCCACCGTGGTGATGACCGACATGCCCGGCAGGATAGGTCCGCCTTCGTCATGCTCATCAATGGCGATCTTCACTGGAAAGCGTTGCACGATCTTGGTGAAGTTGCCGGTGGCGTTGTCCGACGGCAACAGTGCGAACACCGCCCCGGAGCCTGGCGAAAAGCTCACCACATGGCCTTTGAGCTTGCGCCCCGAATAACTGTCGACGCTGATATCTACCGGTTGGCCGGCACGCATATCGCGCAATTGGGTTTCCTTGTAGTTGGCCACGACGTAAGCCTGCTGCAAAGGCACCACCGCCAGCAGCGGCAACCCTGGCGCGACGTATTGACGGGTTCGCACTTTGCGCTGCCCCACCACGCCGTCGATGGGCGAGCGGATCAAGGTGTCCTCCAACGCATGCGTCGCCAGGTTCAACTGCGCCTCGGCCTGGCTGCGCCGGGCTATCTGTTGCTGGAGCGAAGCCTGGGCCAATTGACGGCGGGTGACGGCCACGTTCAAGCGGGTTTCCTGCTGGCGTTGCATCGCCTTGGCCATTTCCACTGCGGCACTGGCCTGGGTGTAACTGGCGGCGGCCGTTTCCAAGCGCTGGGCGCTGGCGGCGTGTTCGCGCACCAAGCCTTCATAGCGGCGCTGGTCCAGGCTTGCGCGGCGTAATTCGGCGGCCACGCTGCGGGCGTGGGCCTCGGCCTGGGCAACCCCGGCCTTTTGCTGAGCGATCAGGCTGTCGGTGACTTCCAAGTTGGCCTCTTGCGCTGCCACCGAGGCTTGGGTTTCGGCCAGTTGTGCGCGGGCTTGTGCCAAGCGGGCCTGGTAGTCACGGTCCTCGATGCGCACCAGCACATCCCCGGCCTTGACGGGCTGATCGTCCTCCACCATTACCTCGGCCACATAGCCTGAGACCTTCGGGCTGATGGGAATCCAGTCGGCCCGCACATAGGCATCATCGGTCTGCTCCAAGTAACGGCCAACCGTCATCCAGTACAGGCCGAACACCACCGCCGCGATCAACAACCCAGCGCCGCCCAGGATGAACAGATGCCTTTTGCGGCGTGAGTTGCGCGCAGGCACCTGTTCATCCTGGACAGCAGTTTTTTCATCAACGGCGATATTCATGGCTGGGTACCGGAAAAAGGGGTGTAAGCGTGGGTGGGCGCTGAAGGCTGCCAACCACCGCCAAGGGCACGAAACAGGCTGATCTGGCGTTGCAGCAATTGACCATCGGCGTCGGCCCGCGTGGCCTGCAAGCGGATCAGCTCACGTTCGCTGTCCAGCACGTCGAGAAAGTCGATAGCCCCCGCCTCATAGTTGAATTGGGCCAATGTGTAAGCCTGGCGGCTGCTCTCCAGCGCCTGGCTCAGGGCCGCGTGGCGCTGGCGTTCGCCGTCGTATAACACCAGCGCCTGGCGCACCTCCTTGAGGGCCTTGAGCACGCTGGCCTCGAACTGCGCCACCTCCCCTTGCTCAAGCGCCCGCGCCTGCCTGACCCGCGCACGGTTGGCCTGCCAATTCGGGAACTGCCAGGTGATCAGTGGGCCGATGCCGAACATCACCGCACTGCTGTCCCCCAGCTCATGTGGCTTGTTGGCCGATGAAGACACGGACGCGCCGAAGGTCACCTTGGGGTACAGGTCGGCCTGGACGATATCCACTTGCAGCGTGGCCGCCTGCAACGTGCGCTCGGCCTGCCGGATATCAGGGCGGCGCGCCAACAATTGCCAGCCATCGCCCACCGGCAATTCGGCATTGAGTTGGGGCACCCCTTCACACGTCGCGACGCCAGTGCCTTGGTCCAGATCAGCCACGCCGGTGAGCATTGCCAGCTCGTACAACGCGGCTTGTCGACGCGCCTCCAGCATCGGCAACAGCGCCTGGGTTTCGCCTTGCAGGGCGTGCATGCGGCTGTACTCAAGGTCGGTCACCACACCGGCCTGGCGCTGGCGATCAATCAACGCCAGGCTGCGCCCGACCACGTCCAACGAATGGCGCTGGACCTTGGCACGCGCACCCAGCGCGCAGGCATTCACATACGCGCGAGTGGTTTGCGCCACGACCGTGATGCGCAGCAGTTCTTCGGCATCCTGCGCCGCCGCGGCTTGCACCTGAGCCCGTTCAATGGTGCGCTGAACCTGGCCCCAGACATCCACTTGATAAGCCAGCTCCAAGCCTGGGTTGAATGCCCACTCCGACGGCGCATGGCTGTCGGTGGCCTTGGCCAGCGTCTGGTCATCAGCCGTCTTGCCGTAAGCGGCACCCAGTGACGCCTGGGTGGACGGCCAGCGCTCGGCATCGGCCTGCAGGATACCGGCCAGCATCGCCTGCACATGGGCCTGGGCCGCTGCCAGGTCGCGGTTGTGCAGCAACGCCTGTTGCACCAGCGCATCGAGTTGCGGGTCGTTGTACAACTGCCACCAACGCTCGGGCAATGCCTGGGCCGACACGCCTTGCGGCAAACGACTCAGGGCATTGATGCGTTCAGGATGGGGCTGTGCCGGTGTATGGGCGACCCAGGACGAACATCCCGCCAACAACGCCACCGCCACGCCGAGCAGCGAGAGACGGCCGTGCCGTGGGAAAAAAGAAGGCGAACCCATCGAAAAAATCCAGAATGCCAAGTAGAGACGCAGGGTAAAAGCGCAACGGGGTGCGCATCTCCCGAGTTCTGGACAACCATCGTTTCGATTGGGACAAAGTGCAGGTCTGTAGGAGCGAGCTTGCTCGCGAAAAACGTCAACGATAACGCAGCGCTCTCAGGTTTTTCGCGAGCAAGCTCGCTCCTACACGGGCATAAGGGCAAGCCCCCACATTTGGGCCGAGGCTAGAAGGGAAGCCTGTCGCCGACTCAAGTCAGACCAGTCGACGGTGACTCGGCGTGTAACCCAGGGTGCGCTTGAACATCGCGGTAAATGCACTCGGACTCTGGTAACCGTGCTCCAGTGCCACTTCCAGGATGGAGGCCCCACTGGCCAGCCGCTGCATGCTGAGCAGCAACCGCGTGCGCTTGCGCCACTCGCCGTAACTCATGCCCAGCTCTTTCTGGAACAACCGCGCCAGGGTGCGTGAACTCATATTCAGTTGCGCCGCCCAACACTCCAGTTTCGACTCCTGGGAAGGGTTGTCGATAAAGTCCGCGCACAGCACCTTGAGCCTCGGCTCATCCGGAATCGGCACATGCGCCAGCACTCGCTGCGCGCGGTCAAGCTCCGAGAAAATCAGCTCGACAATCTGCACATGACGCAACGACACCGCCTGACTGTCAGTCTCATCACCCGCAGCCACAATCAGCTCGCGCAGCAAGGGTGAAACCCTGATCACCTCACACGCCTGCGCCAACCGACCGTGCGCCCCCGGCGAGATCAACAAAGTGCGCATACGCACCTCGCCGGTCATGCGGATCTGATGCTCCATTGCCGGTGGCACCCACAGGGCGTGCCCGGAAGGCAGCACCCAGGTTGCCTGCTGCACCGACACCAGCATCACACCGTTGATGGCATAGACCAATTGGCCCTCGTCATGTCGGTGGGCAGCCACTATGTCGCCGTGAAGATAGTTACCGGCAAGGGCCGCCAAGGGGGTATGCGCGTTCATATCAGGAGGCCGCGAGCAGGTTAGATCGGCCAGTGTTGGAAGGATCCTGGGATGTCATGTCGCTTCTCCTTTTTTGAACAGCGTGACCCGTTGGGCCTCGGTGGCCACTGGATTCAATACTAAACAAAGAAAGGGTGGAGGGAATTGCGTATTGGGGTGAGTATTGGGGAAAAACGTCGAGGAAAAATTAAAAAAACCGGAATATTGGGGAGTGGATTTCAATAAAGAAAGATTGTTGTTTTTGGGGATGACAGAGGCGCGCAAAGAGACCTTGTGTGCCTGTGCCATTTTTTCCTGCGCCGATGAACAAAGCGGTGGGGTACCGAATTTACTTAGGTTGATCGCCAGGAAACGTGTCGAAAACCGGCCGGGACGGATTGAGCCTCGCGCCATAAAACGAAGACTCAAGCCTTACCCGATGCTAATGCAAACGCGTTCGGCGGCAAGGGCCGAGATCAGGAAAATGGACAGCCTAAGAAGGTTAAGTAAGTGCCATTCAAATCTGTCCCATTTTCTTGGGGCCGTTGCTGCGCCTTTTGCACCAACTAACCCTTAAGAACAATAGAGAAATCCGGTCCGAGTTCATTTCTCAAGCTTTCAGCTAATCGCTCTCCCTCTCGCTTGAATTCGTGCTCTAACTCCTCACTTTTGAACCCAGAGTTTGGCGGGTAATCAGCATCTAGTGTTTCATCGTATGTAGCGGCCCACTTTGATAGACGCATCTGAAGCTCTTCAGAGATAGGAAGCTCGCAAGGAGCTATGTCTCCATACTCATCGGGGGACATATTCCAAAGCGGATGACACTGATAATCCGCCATCAACTTTATTTTTTTCACTTAACGCTGCCCCTTGGATTTGCACCGACGACAAAACCGTTTTCGCCAACAGCCACAGCAATTCGCTGCTGCTGCCCGTTAATAGTTAACTCATAAATTGGGCGCCCAGTTCCAGAGCCTTGATAACCAACGAGCTTACCCTCAGAAACGGCCTTCATTACCACACGCGGAATCTGAGCCTCAGACACTCCCATCATTTGCCCCATTTTTTCTTCTAGCCTCACCCCGACTCAACAATGAAATCTTTCGCTAAAATCATCGCCTCAAAAAAACCAGAGAATGGAACTCTCAAAGTCGCGCTACTTAAGTCAGCAAAGATCTCCACCTCTAAAGCGTCCACCCCTTTATCCTGATTAACTTGAGCAATAGGTTCGCCTTTATATTGAATCTCCGCAGTCAGCCTTTTGTAGCGACTATCACTAAAGCCCAGAACTTCAAAATCCGAATTGCTTTCAAGTTTCATGGTTTCGCCTTAGGGTCCAAAAACCCAGAAAATGAGCCATCATTATTGTAGCGCAGACCTCTTCCATCGGGAGCCCGGACCTCTAGCCCACCGCGACTCAAATTTGAGAATGTTGAATTTGGATTCTTGAGAACGTCATCGATAATACCGAGTGCAGTTGCATTTTTCTTTTCAATTCCACCTGTAAGTTTTGGGAACGTTCCAGTAGCTCGCTGGCCAGAAGCATGCTTTGTGAGCGCCCTAGCAGCCTCTGTCAGACCTTCCTTATTGATAGGATTTGAAGCGGCGGCAGATAGATTATCCAAAGTGCGGCCGCCGAAATTTTGCAGGGCGGAAGGCAATCCTTTTGCACCTCCCATCACAAGCCGACCTAATACTGCCGCCAGCCCCGCACCTGTGAGCTCGCCGGCCATAAAATAGCCCCAAGCCTTGACGAACTCGTTAGACGGTTGAACCCCTTCAAAACCTTGCCCTCGGACCAGCTCCAGCTGTGCTTGGGCAATTTGATCGTTAGTGGCACCTTTTTCCAGCATGTCCTTTGCCAGAGTAGTCGCCGCTGATCCGTATTCACTTAAACCTGGTGGCAGATGCTCCAGAAAATTGTATTGCGTCAGGTTTTGCGCAACCCAAACCCCTTTCTCGATCTTGGCGGCATCCGCATCTTTCTGCCCCGCAGCCGCCAACACTCCCACGATCTGCGAACTCATCGTCAGCAACTCTTCGTTGCCGTTAACCAGCGTATTCAGATGAGTAACCAGCGCCTCATTCGCCCCCGCCGCCAATGCACCGGTTTTAAAATCGCCGCCCGTAGCCTCAGCCAGCAAACCACCTACCATCGCGTGAATCGCAATCTTGGGTGCCGATCCATCGGCAATTACGCCTTGGGTGTAATTGCCCACTAGGTTAAAACTGGCTGCCGCCAACGTATTGAACAGCGCACTTTTTAATGCATCGCTGGCGCTACCGCCCTGCCCGAGTGCCTTGCTCAGCAGCATGGATGTGCCGCTTTGCAACGTCTGGTTGGCGGCAAATTTACCGACACCGCTCCACGTACTCAGTAGACCTGGCGTCGTGACTTTCCCAGTGATTGTGTTTGTTTAAGTCCCCGTCCAATCACCAAAATAAGCAGCGGTCATGCCAGCCGTGACGCCAGCAATCACATCCCCCTTCATCGCATCCGAAGAAGTCACGTCCTTGAGTACCGCGCCCAAGTTGCCACGGTTGTTAACGACACTGACCGTAGCGTTTGTCGCCGCTCCCGCTGCCACCGCCCCAGCTCCGGCGGCCACCCCAACGCCCGCCCCTGCACTGGCAGCCGCACCAGCAGCCAACGGGCCAACCACCGCCGCCATCACAATCGCAATAATGATCTGCGACGCAGGCCCCAACCCCGAGTTGCTGTACTTGAAGCTGTCATGAATCTCCTTGACCTGCCTCCAGTCCACATCCCCACGCGCTTCGGCCTCTTTGATCCAGGCCAACTGCGGATCGGCCTTGACCATCGCATCAATCGATTGGCTGACGGTTTGCTGGTTGACCTGCCTGACATCGATCTTCAGGCCTTCCACCGCCTTGATCGCGATATTGCCCTCAGCCACCATTTGGGTCTGGCGCAGGGTCTCATCTGTATTTCCTTTTCCTTTTGACGATGTCCAGAACGCATCTCCCTTGCTCTTCTCGTGGCTCTCCTGATGCAGATCCTTCACCGCCTCAAATTCGACCGCCCCTCCACTGACAATCGCAATATCCCCCCCACTCTCAAGCTTCGCCGCCTGATACTTCTGATCCCCCCCGCTCTCCAGCGTCAGGTCCCCCCCAGTCTTGATCTCACTGCCGACATTCTTCACATCGGTCACTTCATCACGCTGAGTCTTCTTGCTGCCCCAACTGCCCTTCTTGCTCATGTCGTACAGCGAGTAGTGGCTGTCTTACGCCGCCAACATTTGCAGTTCGTTATCCGCATGCACATAGGCTTCGTTGCCCGCGCTGATTTTGCTGGCGACTAGCGTGAGGTCGGTGCCAGCGATGGCGATCAGGTCGCCGCCGGCTTTGAGTTCGGCGCTTTGTTGGGTGACGTCGTCCAGTTGGGTGGTGGTTTTGGTGCCGCCTTTTTTGCCTTTGGAGTAGTCGTGTTGTTCATTGGCGGCGGCGGCCAGGGTCAGGTTTTCGCCGGCTTTGACGCTGAGGTCTTTGGCGGCGCTGACGGTGCTGGCGACCACGGCGATGTCGCGGCGGGCATCGATGGCGAGGTTGCCGCCCACGTCCACGGCGGAGGCGTGTTGCAGGATGGTTTGCTCGGTGCCGCTGATACGGCGGCGTTGGTAGGCGTAGTCGTCCTGTTCGGTCTGGCTGGCGATCAGTACGTCGCGCCCTGCCGTTACGCTGGCGTCGCCACCGGCCTTGAGGTTGCTGCCGAGGTTGAGCACGTCGCGGCCGGCGTTCAGTTTGAGCGTGTCGGTGGCTTCGAAACGGGAGGCTTCGCTGGCCACGTCGTTGCGCAGTTGGTAGCCCTGGCCGTCCTGTTTGAAGGTGGTGACGGTGCGTTCGTTGAGGATGTCGCCGGTCACGGCGGTGGCGCTGATGTCGCGGCCATTGACGATACCGCCGCGGGTGTTGCGGATCGAGTCGGTGGCGAGCATTTCCAGGCGGTTGCCGGCTTGCATCAGGCCGCTGTTGTCGATGTTGCCGGCGACCATGTTCAGGTTGTTGGTGGCCCGCAGGGTGCCGCTGTTGTGCAAGTCGCCGCCGGTGACCAGGCTCACGTCCTGGCCCTGGATCAGCGCGCCGTTGGGCGCCAGGCGGTTGTTGGCCTGGGCCAGGTAGAGCACCGGGGTCAGGACTTTCTGGCCGTTGACCTCGGCTTCTTCCATCCACACGATGTCGTGGGTCAGCGCCGCGACTTGTTCGGCGGTGAGGGACACGCCCAGTTGCAGGTTGAGCGAGTCCTTGTTTGAATCATTTTTGAAGACGTAATACCGTATTCCCGAGCTTCGGACTTTTCCCACGAACTGACGAGGTTGAGCCATAGGAACTAACTTGGCTAGGATTCCCCGTCGCAGTAAATCCTGTGGCCGGGTGTCGCAACCTGAAGTAGTCTGAGGCGCGGTAGCGCCATAGCTCTGTAGCAGGCGCTTTTTTTATGCCTGCTTACCGCATCTATGGTGGACCGTGTGAGGCGGGCTTTTGCCCGGCCGGTACCCTCGGACACCGGTTTGCGACCCTCGCACGGTCCACCACCCACTCGTGTCGCAACGAACGTGGTGGTCCCTTAACTGTCTGAGGATCGAGTGGATGTTTTCTACAAATCGAAACTGTCGAGTTATTGAAATAAAAGTCGTGATGAGGTGTTCGCGCTCTGCCGTTGACACTCATTCAATGTGTGGCACATTGGAGTATCGCTCATGAACACCCAAATAGTTGATGACGATTTGCCTACCAGTGTTTTCACTGTGAGGTCAGACTTGAGTTCCGAAGAAGCATTAGTGAATGCCAGCGAGCTTTTGGCCTCGGCGTCAGCCATGGCTAATGAACAGGCATTTTCCTCAAGCGGATCACAGCGGCTTCAAACCTTCGGGTTGGCCCAGCTAATTGAAAGCGCGCACCTTCTAGTAAACGATGCTCTGAAAAAAACGAACCCAGTAACTCTCTGATTATTAACAGAGGAGATGAGGGTAGGTTACCCAGTTTTACTCGAAATCGTGGCCTACCCCACCTATAACTTACATTTAAACAATTGAATTTTTCACAAAAAAGATGATGCCTATAGACATCCATCTTCGCCAAACATAAAACTAGCAGGCACAACAAAAGAACGTTATTAAAGAACGAACCGCCAACAGAATTCAACAATAAATCTGTTCCTTTTCCCTCCAAAGCAAGGCCGGCATCGAGATTATTAAAGTAGGTTTAAGCTTTACTAGAGCGCAAAGCAGCCAGTTCATCTTTCAACCATTGCTCATGTTCGTGAACAACGTGATCATAGTTCGATGCAGAGTGGTATTGATCTTCCGGCAAAGTCATCGCGTCAAGCGTCATCGACAGTGGAGCATCAGCAGGCCACTCCCAACTTGACCAAAACTCAGTCAACTTTATCAACCCATAGAGCGGGTCTGAGTCTAAATTTGTTAACAGTTCTTCCAATGCAACAGCTCGCCATATTCTCCTGGCCCGTTGCATGTCCGCGTTTTGAAGTTTGCTCATTTTTTGCAATTGCGAGCATAGCTCAGATATAGGCAGGTCACTATCGTTAGCCAAGCTAACAATCACATCAAGCAAGGGATTATTCCCAGTCGCCTTTTCAAGTTCAGCGTTTGCAAAGTTTTCCACACAAAACGCTGGTAAGCGCCCAAAAAGGCTAGGGATGCCACAGACGCCCTGGAGCAAAACGGCCCAGTCAATCAAGCCATATTTGGTAATTCGTTCAAAGACTGCTTGAATCATGGTTTCACCGGTATACCGTTAACAGTTCCATTTGGCACAAACATTCTGTGTGTCACACCACCCAACTTCGGATCTACAATCCATTCAAACCTACCCGCCACCCCGTTGTAGCTACCTGATGCTTGGTAAAGCGATGAGCCGTTGCTGAGCGAAAATTTAGTCGCACTGTTTGCATAGTTATCGACAACATCGGGAAAACCATGCGCAACTGAAGTCGATGGAAACTCTTGTGTGGCATAAGGACCATTGGGCCTCTCCGAGTACACAGGTATTGGTTTTCCGTCAGCACCAACAACTTGTTGGTTCGGGAGTTGGTCGACTTTATTTCCGCTACCTTGACCCTTCGTACCATTGCCAATACGCGTTTCGACTAGAACATCATTTGATAGCGCTGTTCCCCCTTTTGCACCCGCCAACTCTACCTTAACAACCTTAGCAGTGACCTTTTCGACGAGCAAGGCCCCGCTTTTCAGCGCCCCCCCAACCCCCGTCCCAAGCGCCACCACGTCGCTTATCAGCTTCCCGGTTTCACGCCCTGCGTTAAACGATCCACCCGCCCCAGCTCTTTCATACTCCGCTTCCAGATTGTCAATTCGTGCGATGTAGGACTGCTTCACCGCGTCCGAGACATTACCCAGCACATCCCCGCTTTCAAGCACGGATCTCAACGCCTGATACGTCTCTATCGGGCTGACGGCAACTTCCAAGATACCCTTGACCGTATCCAGTAGCCCTTCCGGCACCCCAACCACTGCCCCACCCGCAAAGCTGGCGTCCTGCCCGGCGTCGATCAATTCCCACTTCGTATTGATCCTGAGTGTTTCCAGTGAATCTTTGCTTTCTTCCAGCTCTTTCGCTCTCTGAGCCTTTTGATGATCGCCCAGGTAGTTGTATTGCGTGGCATTCTTTGCCACCCACGCCCCAGTTTGCAGGCTTTCCGCATCCGCATTGCTCTGTACCGATGCCGCAAGCACACCAAGCAACTGCGAGTTCATGACCAGCAAACCTTTTTTCTGGTCATCGGGCATGTCGGCGTAATTCTTGGCGAGGCTATCCAGCAATGCCTCATTCACACCCGCTGCCAGAGCGCCTGTGCGGAAATCTCCTCCAGAAGCCTCAGCTGCCAACCCGCCCATCAAGGCATGTAGCCCAATCTTGGTAATGCCACCTTCTGCAAACCGGTTCTTGGAAATATCCCCGACCAGGTTGAATCCATACGCCGCAAATGCGTTAGCCAAACTACTCTGCAACGCGTCGCCAAGACGGGCTTCGCCCCCGAGCGCCCGATCCACCAATAGTGATGTTCCGTTTTGCAGTACTTGGTTGGCCGTGAACTGCCCCACGCCTTGCCAAGTGCTCAACGGACTTACGGTGGCAACTGCACCTGAGTTGGGGAGTGCAGTGGAAGTACCCGTCTGAGTGCCGGTCCATTTGTCATAGACACCTGCAGTCAAGCCCGCAGTGACGCCGGACACCACGTAGCCTTTCATCGCGTCGCTGGAAGTGACATCCTTTAAGACGGTGCTCAGGTTTCCACGGTTATTGACGGCGCTGATCGCACCGTTACTCGCCATGCCAGCAAGCACGGTACTGCCCGCAGCATTGGCCCATCCGGCAGACGTGGCCGCAGTCCCAACAGCCGTGGCACTCGCCATCGATGTCCCCGAACCCGCTGCGGCAATTGCACCGCTGGCGGCCCCCATCGTGAAGTACGTAACGATGATCGCAATGATGATTTGCGCGCCGGCGCCCAAGCCTGAATTGCTGTATTTGAAACTGTCGTGCAGTTCTTTAACCTGGCGCCAATTTACGTCCCCGCGCTGCTCGGCCTCTTTTAGCCAGGCCAGTTGCGGGTCGGCTTTGACCATCACATCAATCGTCTGGCTAACCGTATTTTGATCGATCTGCTTGATGTCAATTTTCAAGCCATCGACGGCTTTAATCACGACGCTGCCTTCTGCAATCATCTGCGTTTGGCGTAGCGTCTCGTCGGTATTCCCCTTGCCCTTGGAACTGGTCCAGGCGAGGTCGCCCTTGCTCTTGGTGTGGCTCTCGTCGTGCAGATCCTTCACTGCCTCAAACGTCACCGCCCCTCCACTGACAATCGCAATATCCCCCCCACTCTCAAGCTTCGCCGCCTGGTACTTCTGATCCCCATCACTCTCCAGCGTCAAATCACTCCCAGTCTTGATTGCGCTCCCGATATTCTTCACATCGGTCACTTCATCACGCTGGGTTTTCTTGCTGCCCCAACTGCCCTTCTTGCTCATGTCATACAGCGAGTAGTGGCTGTCTTGCGCCGCCAACATTTGCAGTTCGTTATCCGCATGCACATAGGCTTCGTTGCCCGCGCTGATTTTGCTGGCGACTAGCGTGAGGTCGGTGCCAGCGATGGCGATCAGGTCGCCGCCGGCTTTGAGTTCGGCGCTTTGTTGGGTGACGTCGTCCAGTTGGGTGGTGGTTTTGGTGCCGCCTTTTTTGCCTTTGGAGTAATCGTGCTGTTCGTTGGCGGCGGCGGCCAGGGTCAGGTTTTCGCCGGCTTTGACGCTGAGGTCTTTGGCGGCGCTGACGGTGCTGGCGACCACGGCGATGTCGCGGCGGGCATCGATGGCGAGGTTGCCGCCCACGTCCACGGCGGAGGCGTGTTGCAGGATGGTTTGCTCGGTGCCGCTGATGCGGCGGCGTTGGTAGGCGTAGTCGTCCTGTTCGGTCTGGCTGGCGATCAGCACGTCGCGACCTGCGGTGACACTGGCGTTGCCACCGGCCTTGAGGTTGCTACCGAGGTTGAGCACGTCGCGCCCGGCGTTCAGTTTGAGCGTGTCGGTGGCTTCGAAGCGTGAGGCTTCGCTGGCCACGTCGTTGCGCAGTTGGTAGCCCTGGCCGTCCTGTTTGAAGGTGGTAACAGTGCGTTCGTTGATGATGTCGCCGGTCACTGCGGTGGCGCTGATGTCGCGGCCATTGATGATGCCGCCGCGGGTGTTGCGGATCGCGTCGGTGGCGAGCATTTCCAGGCGGTTGCCGGCTTGCATCAGGCCGCTGTTGTCGATGTTGTTGGCAACCATGTTCAGGTTATTGGTGGCCCGCAGGGTGCCGCTGTTGTGCAAGTCGCCGCCGGTGACCAGGCTCACGTCCTGGCCCTGGATCAGCGCGCCGTTGGGGGCCAGGCGGTTGTTGGCCTGGGCCAGGTAGAGCACCGGGGTGAGGACTTTCTGGCCGTTGACCTCGGCTTCTTCCATCCACACGATGTCGTGGGTCAGCGCCGCGACTTGTTCGGCGGTGAGGGACACGCCCAGTTGCAGGTTGAGCGAGTCCTTGTAAGAGATGGCGTTGTCCATCAGGTAGCGGAACAGCGCGTCATCGCTGGCGAGGCCGTTGATGTAGCGTTGGCCGGTACGGGCAACCACGGCTTCGCGGATCAGGCGCTGCTCGTACAGGCCGTCGCCCAGGCGCTTCCAGCTGGCGTCGGGGTTGTAGCCGAGTTTGCCGAGCAGGTAGTCGGAGCTCATGAACTGCTTGAGGTCGGTGAGCGCCGGGTTGGTTTCGATCAGGTATTTGTGGCTGTTATCCACCGGGGCGATTTCCGGCAGGCCTTGTACGCGGGTGACGGAGGGCGCGCGGTTGTCCAACGCCAGCGGGCCCTGGCCGTTGACTGCACCGCTGACGGGCTGGCCGTCGAGGCTGAAACCGCGTTCTTGCACAGCGGTGTAGTCGAGGGTTTTCTCGCGGTCGGCGGCGGTGATGACACGTCCGTTTGCGCTGAAGTCACCCGTGGCGGTATCCGCTTTACCCGCTGCACCGCCCTTCGCGGCCTGGCCGCTGAGGCGGAATAGGCCGTTCTCACTCGTTGGCAGGCTGAAGCCCGGCAAGGTCACCGGGTTGACCTGACGTTGGGCCAGGTCTGGCGGCAGTTGCGCGGTGATCGCCGGTTTTACCGTGGAGGCAAATACATCCGAGTTGGTGTTGCGGTTGGCCGCCGGGGTGTCGATGTTGGTGGCGTTCGGGCGGATGACGCTGTTGTTGATTTCTTTGGTGGCGTTAACGGTGACCGAGCCGGCTGCCTGGATCACCGCTTGGGCAATCACGCTGCCAGAGGTGGGGACGGTGTAGTCGATATTGGAAGTGAAGTAGGTATCCGAGAACCTTGTCTTCTGAATGAACTGGTCATAGGTGTACTGACCCGGCTGATAGTCACTTGAGGTGGGATCGTTGCTGCGGTTGAACAGCTCGATTTCGCTCATCAGCAACGAGTAAGCCGAGCGGTTGCGTGTGTAGTAGGCGTAACCGACATTACGCTGCTCACCACCAGCAGCGCCGGTGTTGTTCAGCACGTCGGTGTTGATCAGGATATTTTTAGCGGCCGATACCGAGCTGTAGAGGTTATCGAAGGTCTGGCTGCCCACCGTCAGGTCGCCACCGGCATTGATGAATGCGGAGGCGGAGCTGCCTTTGATGACGTCCTCATAGGTTTCGACGCCGCTGAACTTCAGCTCACAGCCTTTGCCTTTGCAGTAGTCGTTGCCGTAGACACTGATGCTCCCGGAAACCAGGCTTTTTTCGGTGGTGAACTGGTCACGACGGTTGCTCAGGGTATCGGCCAGCAAACGCATATTGCCGTCGCTCTCCAACGTACCGGAGACGTTTTCGATCAGCGCACTGCGCCCATTGGCATCGTCGCGGGCGATGTCGAGACCGCCCAGGCTGTAGACATCGCCAAAGCGGTTGCTGAAGTCGTTGACCCGCAGGGTCATGTCCTCACCGCTGAACAGCAGGCCTTTTTCGTTGAGCAGATGGGTGGCGTTGAGGCGAACGCTCTCGGAGCCGCCCAGGGTGCCGTAGTTGTTCAGGGTGGCGGCGTTGACCGTCAGATCACCTACGGACGTCAGGCGACCACGGTTGTTCAGAACGTTGGTGCTCGTGATTTGAGTAAGCGCGCCACCGGCAATACGACCATTCTCGCCCAGGTCCAGGTTGGCCGCCGCGAGAGTCATGTCGCCCAGGCTGCTGACCCGCCCGTTGCCGCTGTAGCCACCGGTGAGGGTCAGCTTGAGGGTGCCGTCACTGGCCAACAGGCCGTCGTTGGTCCAGGTGTCGCCGATACCGGTCAGGCTTTGTGCGCCGAGCAATTGCCCGCTGGCGGTCTGGGTGAATTGGCCGATGTCGAGGTTCAGGCGCCCGGCCTGGATCACGCTGCTGTTGGTCCAGCTGGCAGCCTTGATGTCCAATTGGCCGTTGGTGACGAAGCTGCCGCCGGCGCGGGTGACTTGATCGGACGTGAGGTCGAATTTACCGCCGCCAGTGTGGACGATATGCCCGCCGTTGTTATCCAGGCTGGCCGCTTGCAGGTTGAGGGTTTCGTTGGCGCTTTCCAGCGCGCCGAAGCGGTTATCGAACAGGCCCGTGGTGCGAATATCAGTGGTGCCAACCCGGCCCATGGCGCGCAGGTTGCCGCTGACGTTGTCGATGGTCTGCGCGACGAGGCTCAGGGTGTCGTCGCTTTCGATCAGGCCATTGCGGTTGCTCAGGGTGCCGGTGAGGCCGAAGTCAATGGTGCGCGCACCGACCTTGCCACCGTTGTTGGCCGCTGTGCCCTGGTTGTCGAAGTCCTGGGCGGTGACTTTAAGCAAGGTGTCGGCATACACACCGCCGCCCTGGTTATTCAGGGTAGTGGTGACAATCTGGCTGTCGCCGCCAAGGGCCGACAGATGCCCCAGTTGGTTGAGCAGCCCGCCTTTGGCTTCGATGTTCAACGACTGCGCCTGGGTGATGCCGCTGCCGTTGTTGAACAGCCCAGTGACCAGCTTGATCCAGCCTTTGCTGCTGTTGAGAATGCCACCTGCGGTATTGGCGACGCTGGCCGTTTCCAGGTCCAGGTTGCCACTGAGGCTGTCGACACGGCCGCCCTGGTTATTCAGGGCACCACTGAGGCGCAGGCGGTTATCGGTCTGGCTTTGCAGCGTGCCTTGATAGTTGGTGAGGGTGCGGGCGGTAAGGTCGAGCTTGCCCTTCTGGCTGAACATCAGGCCGTCTTGCTGGTTGTGAACGTCACCGGCCAACAGCTTGATCACCAGGTCTTTCTGGCTGGCGAGTGTACCTTTGGCGCTGTTATCCAGGTCGCCCTTGGCGAGGGTCAGGTCAAGGCGGTCCTGGCTGACCAGTTGACCACCACGGTTGTCCAGGCTGGCGGCGTTCAGCAACAGGGCTGCGCCACTGGCCAGGCGGGCGTTGTTGGCGTTGATCAGCGCACCACTGAGGGTGCCTTCCAAGGTGCCCTGGCTGATCAGTTGACCGCCGCTGTTGTCCAGGCTTTCACCGAGCAGTGAGAGGCTGGCAGCGTTGATCCGACCACCACGGTTGAGCATGTGGCTCTGAGCGTTATTGAAGTCCAAGTGCTGGGCTGCGGAGATCAAGCCGTTGTTGCTGTTTTCCAAGCGGCCGGCCACGTTGAGGCTGACATCAGCCTGGCCGGAGATGATCCCTTGATCATTGTTCAGGCTGCCCGCGATGAGGGTTTGTTTGCCCTGGCTGACCAGAGCACCCGCTGCGTGGTTATCCAATACACCTGTGAGGTCGGTGTGCAGGGTGCCGCTCTTGCTCGACAACGTGCCTTCGGCGCTGTTGTCGAGGCTATTGCCGACCACCGTCAGACCGTTCCAGCCGGAGATCAAGCCCTTGTTGGCGTTGACCACAGCATCTGCTTCAAGGCGCAATTGATCGGCACTGAGGATGACTCCACGATCGCCGTTATCGATGCGTTTGGCGGCCACGGTGAACGCCGTCTGGCTGGAGATTTCGCCTTGTTCGCGGTTGGTCAGGTTGGCCAGGCGCGCGAACGTCAGTGGGCCTCTGGCGCTGATCAAGCCTGCGCTGTTATCGAGGTTCCCGCCTTGCAGGTCGAGGGTTACGGCGCGCTCGCCGATCAAGCGGCCCTGGCGCTGGATCAGCTGTTGGACGATGAGCGTCAAATCACCTTTGGCTGAGATTTCCCCATCCTGGCTTGAGTCGACTGTTTGCCCGGTCAGGGTCAGGTCCGCCTGGCTATTGATCAACCCGGCAGTGTTATCGAGGTTGGCAGTGGTCAGGTTCAGCGCCTGTTGGCTGCCGATCACACCCGTGCGGTTATCCACATTGGCGGCAGTGACTGTCTGGCTACCGTCGCTGACGATTCGTCCGCCTTGGTGGTTATCCAGCGCGCCGGTGTTGAGGGCCTGGTGCGTGCCCGCCGAGAGGCGGCCCTTGTCGCTGTTGTCCAACGAGCCTGCGTTAGTGGTCAAGGCTGTAGCAGCGGAAATCAGCCCTTGGTTATGGTTGTCCAGTGCGCCGGTGACCTTCAGGTCCAGCGCGCCCTGGCTGGCGAGTGCGCCACCGGCCTGGTTGTCCAGGCTTTCGGCTGCCACTTGCAGAACGCTCTTGGCGGACAGTACACCTTCCACGCTGTTATCCAGCGCTTTGGCAATACGTACCTGCAGGCTGTCGCCACTGATGACTTTGCCGCCGCGGTTATTCAGCGCATCGGCCATCAGCAGGAATGACTGGGTGCTGGAGATTTCACCGCCCTGGCTGTTGTCGACGCTGCCCAGGTTGTTCAGTAGCAGTTGACCCGGTGTTGCGATCAGGCCGTGGTCACGGTTGATCAGTTGCCCATGGTTCAAGTCCAGTTCGATGCCGGTATTGCTGACCAACTCACCACGGTCATGTTGGTCCAGCCCATTCAAGGTTGCCTTGACCGTGGACTTAGCGAAGATCGAGCCTTGTTGGCTGTTGTCCAGTTGCCCCGCGTTAAGGGTGATCCCGGCATCACTGCTGATGCTGCCACGCTGGCTGTTGTCCAGGCCGGCACTGCGTACATCAACCTGTTGCTTGGCGCTGATCACGCCGCCTTGACTGTTGTTCAGCGCAGCGCTCACCAACGTGGCCGTGCCATCGGCCAGCAGTTTGCCGGCCTGATTGTTCAGTAGGCCTTGCGTGGTGATCGACAACGCATTGGCTGCGGACAGAATGCCGCCCTGGCTGTTGTCCAGGGTGCCAGCCTTGACGGTCAGCCCGCCCTCGCTGAGCAGCGTGCCCTGCCCTTGGTTGAGCAAGGCGCCGGTCAGGGTGATATTCAGGTCTTTTTGGCTGGTAACGCGGCCACCTTGGCTGTTGTCCAGTTGGGCGCCGCTCAACACGAGACTCTCACGCCCCGCCAGCAAGCCTTTGCTCTGGTTGAGCAGGCGTTGCACCGTGAGGGTCAGGCCGCTGTCGCCAATGACTTTGCCGGTGGTGTTGTTCAGTTGGTCGGCAACCACCAGCACCTTGGCCTGGCTGGAGATCTCGCCCTGCTGGTTAAGGATGGTCTGGCTGCGCAGGTCCACGCCGTGGGTGGCCGCGACAAGGCCGCCGTTGCGGTTGTCCAGCGAAGTGCCGCGCAGTGTCAGGGCACCGTCGCTGACGAGTTCGCCCGCTTGTTGATTGAGCACACCGACCGTTGCCTGCAAGTCGCCCTTGGCGCTGATACGACCGGCGCCGTTTTCGAGCCGGGTGGCGTTGAGGGTCAACGCACCATCGCTGCTCAATTTGCCGCCGTTGCTGTTGTTCAACTGATTCAGCTGCACCTGCGCAGTGGCCTTGGTGCTGATCACCCCCGCGTGGCTGTTATCCAGATCGCCGCCGGTGAGGGTCAGCGCATCGTCAGCAATCACCAAGCCGCCTTGGTTGATCAGGTTGTCGCTGCGCAGCGTCATTGTGGCTTTGCTGGATACCAGCCCGCCCTGGCTGTTGTTCAATTGCCCAGCGGTTATTTGCTGAGCGCCCTGGCTGGCCAGGTTGCCTTCATTGCGATTGTCCAGCAGCCCGGCGACGGTCAGGTTCATCAGGCCTTGGCTGGCAACGGAGCCTTTATCGCGGTTATCCAGGTTGGCCGCCTGTACCGTCAGCAGGCTGGTGGCGGAAAAAATCCCCAAGCGGTTATCGATGGCACCGCTGGCGGTCACGTTGAGGTTGCTGCCCAACAATTTGCCGGAGCGGTTATCCAGGTTCGTGGCAATCACGGTGGTCTGGCTGGCAGATATTTCACCCGCCTGGTTACTCAACTGCCCTGCAGTTACACGGGCCTGCGCCTGGCTGGCAACCAGACCGCTATCGTTAGTCAGTTGGCCGGCGTTCACCGTCAGGTTCTTGAGGCCGATCACGCGACCGCTCTGGTTATCCAGCGCAGCGGTTACCGTAACGTCGGTGCTGTTTTCGCTGTGCAGCAAACCGTTGGTGCGGTTATCCAGGCCGGTAACCGTGACCTTGAGCGACTCCGTACCCAGTACACGACCGCCACGGTTGTCGAGTTGGCCGGCGTTAACCACGGCGCTCATGCCGCTCAATGTGCCGCCTTGATTGTTCAAGGTTTGGCTGGCCGTGGCGGTAAGGGTTCGGCTGGCAACCACGCTGCCACTATTCCTCAGGTTCGCCGCGTGCAGGCTGACATCACCACTGGCATTACGGCCTTCATCGGCGTTGACACCGGCTTCGATGATGCCTCTGTTCATCAGCGCCCCACCGCTGGTCACGGTGATGCTGTCGCGGGCCGCCAGGCTTTTCTGGTTGCTCAGGCCTGCCGTGGTTTGTACATCGATTCGCGTGCCGGCATACACAGCCCCAGCAGCGTCCAATTGACCGGCCTTGATCACCACCGCTTCGCTGGCTTTGGCATTGGCCAAACTCAGTCGTCCATTGGCATCGAGCTGAATATCACCGCCACTGGCCATTAACGTACCGTCGAGCTTCACGCCCACCCCGGCCTCGGTGCCCACCAGTTTGATCGCCCCGGCATACATCCCGCCCAACGCCGTCGAGTCAATCGCCAGCTCCGGCTTGGCACTGCCGTCATCGGTGCGGGCAGTGGCTTGCAGGCTTTTAGCATCGACGTCATTACGACCGGCAACCACGCTCAAGTTGCGCGCATTGATCTGCGCATTGATCTTGGCCGAGCGGGTGATGATTTCGAAGCGGTCGACGTTGTCGGCATTCAAGCCCTGGCCGTCGATGGTCACGGCGCCGCCATCGACCTGGTAACGCTGCAGTTGGCCGCTTGCATCGAGTATCGGTTTGCCGGTGGTCAGGGTGACGTTGGGGGTGTTGATGAAGCCGCAGCCGTTGCAACTGATGCCGTAGGGGTTAGCGACGATGACCTTGGCCGACTGGCCCGCCACTTCGGTGTAGCCGCGCAGTTGGCTGGGGCTGCCGCCGTTGACTTCGTTGAGGATGATATTGGCGGCGCGGCCTTGCAGGTTCGGGTTGCCGAGGATGATGCCGCCCAGTTGCGTCGATTGAGTGCGTTCGGTGGCGTTGTTGAGGATTACGCCGTTGGCGCCGACGTTGTAGTCCTTGAACTGGTTGTGGGACAGGCCACTGCCATTGGGAGCGGCGATGTTCACCACCGGCACGCCATTGCCCGCCGCGCCCACGGTGGTTCCGGGGGCGCTGACCACAATGCCTTCGGCCTGGGCCAGCAGCGGTTGCCAGAACAGTGCGTTGGCCAGGATCAGCGCCAGGCCACGTTTGGGCAGGCCGAGGAACGCGTCACGGTTTTTCAGCGCAGCAGAAGGCTGGCGAACCAGGAAGGCAAATTGGCGAACATCCATTTCAAATTCTCGTTGCAACTGGGCGTTGAATTACAGGAAGAAATCCAGGCGGAAGTAGATCGGCGCTTCGCGCTCAAGCAGCGCGGCCGGTCGTTCCAGGGAGTGGGCAAAGGTCACGCTGGTGCTTACGTGTTGGCCGCGGGCGAACAGCTCAAGTGAGTTGCTGGAGACCCGGCCGTGTACTTCGCCGTTGTAGCGACCATTGCGGATCACGCCCTGGTCGTAACCGACGCTGGCGCCGTACTCACCGAACACCGGGCGCAGCCAACCGAGGGTCACCGGGCGGCTCCAGCGCAGGTCATTGCGCCAGTAACCGCCGCTGTCGCCGGTCAGTTGCTGATCTTTGTAGCCGCGAACCGAGGCTGAGCCACCGAGGCTCATGCGCTGGGGGCTGAACAGTACGTCTTCGCTGCGCTGCCCGGTGGCCAGGCTGGTGAAACTGAACGACTCGCCCCACAGCGTGAACGGTTGCAGGTAGCTGACAGTGGCGGTGTATTTGCGGTAGCGCGCATCCGGCACGCCAGGCAGGGGGTTGTGATTGCCTTGGGCGTCGAAGGCGCCGGTGCCGTTTTGCATGCCTAGATCGACGTTGACGAACGCGCTGCCGATACGACGACCGTGGTTGATGCCCAGTTGCAGTTCACTGAGGCGATTGCTGCTCTCTTTGAGGCGGCTGCTTTCGATGTAGTTGTTGGTGCGCAGGTGCGACAGGCCGACATTGAGCGAGGTTTTGCTCACGGCGTCACGGTGGATCACCCGCTCAGCACGCAGTTGATGGTTTTCACTATCACCGGTTTGCTTGAAGTCGAAACCATCGCCCTGGACGACCGAACGGTAATCGCTCTGGTTGTAGCTGTAGCTGAAGTTCCACCAGCCCCAGGGCACGTTGTAGTAGAGCATCGCGTTCTTGGAGGTTTTCTGGTGGTCACTGATGGCGTCGTGGCCGCCGCGCAGAATCAGTTGGTCGGCCAGGCCCAGCGGGCTGTCCCATTCAAAGCCGGTGCCCCACTGCTGTTCGCCGGTGCTTTTCTGGCCATCGTTGTTGCGCGACAGGCTGGCGCGCCAGTGCTTCTGCGGGTTGTTTTTGACCAGCACCGAACTGCCGCCCACGGCATCGCCTGGGGTCAGTTCCATTTGGGCTTGGTTGGAGGGCAAGCGGTTGAGCTGGTCGACGGCCTGCTCGATTTCTCGCAGGTTCAATATCTCACCGCTTTTGCCGGGGAAGGCCATGGCCAGCTCGCGGTCCGACAGTTTGCTGTTGTCAGCGCCCTTTAGGCCTTCGAGTTTGCCTTCCACCACCAGCACTTGCAGATGCCCCTTGGACATATCTTGCTGGGGCAAGTAAGCGCGGCTGGTGACCAGGCCTTTGTCGATGTAGAAGTCGGTGAGGTCTTTGAGCAAGGCGTTGAGTTGTGAAACGCCCAGGCATTGATTGGTGTACGGCTTGAGCAGACGCTCGCGCTGAGTGACAGGCAGGTGCTCGGCACCTTGCAGTTCAATGGTCTGGATCGGAAAGCAACGGCTGTCCACCGGGGCCGCCGGCGCTTCGGGCCTGGCCTCTTTGCCGGGCAGCTCTTTGAGCTGTTCCAGGCGCCGCTGCTGATCTTCCAACAGGCGGTTTTGCCGCTCGCGGATCAGGTCCTGATCACCCGGGAGGGTTGCCGCCATCACGTTGTGGGAAACGAGGCAGGCAAGCAGGGCAATACTCAGTGAATACCGAGTCCGTGGCAGTTGGGAAGACATGTTCGATCCATCGAATTTACGAAGGGTGGCAAACTAACATCGTCCGCCCCTCACGCCAATAAACCGACTGCACTTTAGGAAATGTCTTAAAAAATTCGTAAGCAGCTGACACATAAGAAAAAACAACAAAACAGGAAAGAATTTCGTTTGGAGTTCTGAGCTGGTTTCCGACCAGCGGTATCAGGTTTGATACACATGAGGGCGCACACGAACGACCGGACTCTTCGGTCAGCACCGGTTCGCGTATGAATATTTGAATTTAAGGAATGCTTTTTGGACGGCGACAGAATCTGAGCAAGGGATGACTCAGCGTCGACTCGGACCTGCCAAATGACAGGCAAAAAAAAACCCGGAAATCCTCACTTACGTGGGCCTTCCGGATTTTCTAAACCGCCAAAAATGGTGGGTCGTGTGGGATTCGAACCTACGACCAATTGGTTAAAAGCCAACTGCTCTACCAACTGAGCTAACGACCCGCTGTGTGGTGGCGCGTATAATACTGATTTCTAAGGATTATTCAACACCTTATTTTAAATAAATCAGAAAAAACGCATTTGCACGGTAATTCGGTGGGTAGAACGCCTATCGCAGCCGCCTGATCAGCGCCCTGGCTCGTCGTTCCACAGGTACTTGTGCAGCTGCAATTGCAGGCGCACCGGCAGGTTGTCCGCCACTACCCAGTCCGCCAGCTCCCGGGCGTTCAGGTCGTGATGGCTGGGCGAGAACAGCACCTCGCCCGCACGGCGCTCCAGGCCATACTGGATCAGCTTGGAGGTGGCCCAGTCATAATCGTCACGGGAACAGATAACGAACTTGACCTGATCGTTGGCCGTCAGCAAGTCGATGTTCTCGTAGCGGTTGCGGTGCGCTTCCTTGGAGTCCGGGGTCTTGAGGTCGACGACTCGGCTGACGCGCGGGTCGACCGCAGAGATGTCCAGAGCGCCGCTGGTTTCCAGTGAGACCTCGTAGCCGGCGTCACACAGTTGCTTGAGCAATGGGATGGCGTTGGGTTGCGCCAAGGGCTCGCCGCCCGTCACGCAGACGTAGCGCGGCCGGTAGCCGGCAACCTGTTCCAGGATGTCGTCGAGGGTGCGCACGGTGCCGCCACTGAAGGCGTAGGCGCTGTCACAGTATTGGCAGCGCAATGGGCAGCCGGTGAGCCGCACAAATACGGTGGGCAGGCCAGCAGTGCGCGTTTCACCCTGCAACGAGTAAAAGACTTCGGTAATACGTAATGTGTCTTGCATAGTCGCCACGGGCGTAACAGCTAAACAGGCTGTCCGCCTCCGTCAGGCACTTCAAGGGATTGCGCCAACGCGTCAACCCCAGGAAGCGTGTTTCATAAAAGGGCGTGGATTCTAACGAAAAAACCCGCGACAAGCGCGGGTTTCTTCTAAACGGCTGCATCGCTTACAAGCGTTGCAGGTCCCGTTGGGCCAACTGAGCCGCGGAGGTACCCGGGTACTGGGCAACCACCTGCTGCAGAATGCCTTTGACCTTGTCGGTATGACCCAGGCGGCGTTCTACGTCAGCGAGTTTGTACAGCGAATCCGGAACCTTGGCGTGCTTGGGGTACAGCTGGCTGACCTTGGCAAAAGCCTGGCCCGCCGCTTGCAAATCACCCTTTGCCAGGTTGACCTCACCCAACCAGTACTGGGCATTGCCCGCGTATTGGCTGTTAGGGTATTTGCGCAGGAAAGCGGTAAAAGCCTGGCTGGCTTTATCGAAGTCCTTGGCCTTGATCAGGTCGAAGGCTGCATCGTAATACAGTTTTTCCTTCGCTGGATCACCCGGCTCGCTGCTGGCAGCAGGGGCGGCAGCAGCGACCCCCGCTGCGGCGCCACCGGCAGCGGCACTGGGTGCGCCACCGGCAGAAGAATTATCAGGAGTAGCGGCAGGTGCAACACCGGCTCCAATACGACGATCAAGATCCTGGTATCGCTCCAGGCCTTCTTGCTTCAGCTGACGCACTTCATTTTGCAGAACTTCAATGGTGCCTTGTTGCTGCGCCAATTGATCCTGCATGCGTTGCAGCTGGTTGAACAGCTCGCCCTGTGCCGAGGGAGCGGACGTAGCCGCTCCCCCCGCATAGGCGCCGTTCGTGCCATAACCTGCTGGCGGATAACTGCTCCCGCTATTGTTATAGCCTGAGTTGCTATCCGTTACAGGAACCGCAGCCCACACCGCAAGCGGTGCGAAGCTGAGAGCCAATACAGTTAGAGCACGACGGCACGTTCGCATGACGAATTACTTACGCAGTTCGACGCGACGGTTCTGAGCCCACGACTGTTCGTCGTTGCCAGTTGCAACTGGACGCTCTTTACCGTAGGAAACCAGTTCCAGTTGGCCTGGAGCAACACCTTGCAGTACCAGGTAGCGCTGAACGGCTTTCGCACGACGCTCGCCCAGAGCCATGTTGTACTCACGAGTACCACGGGCGTCAGTGTTACCTTCCAGAACAACGCGAGCGCCGTTAGCTTTCAGGTCCTTGGCGTGAACGTCCAGAGCGCGCATGGCTTCTGGCTTCAGGTCCGAACTGTCGTATTCGAAGTAGAAAGTGGTGATAGCGCGCAGAGCAGCTTCTTCGCTCAGGGAGCCGTCGACCGCACCAGTGTTGGCGCCGTAACCAGCGTTTGGATCAACAGCTGCGCCTTCACCGGCATTGTCGCCGCCTTTAGAGGAGCAACCAACGGCTACGGACAGAGCCAGAGCCAGAGCAGCAAACTTACCAAACTTCAGCATTTCCATCGTGAAACTCCTAATGAACCCCAGTGTGTTAAGTACTTCTTTTTGTAGCGCCGCGTCAGTTCAGGTAAGGGGACCAGGATGGTTCTCTGACTTCGCCTTGTGCGGTAGGAAGTGGGAGCCTTACGCGTCCATTGATGGACACGAGCATCAAGACTCCCCGGCCCTGCTGGCGGGTGGCGTAGATTACCATGGTGCCGTTGGGCGCAACAGTGGCTGACTCATCAAGGTTGGTATCTGTAAGGATTTTTACGGTTCCGCGCTGCAAATCCTGGGCCGCAACCCGGAAATTAGTGAAACCATCCTGACGGTGAATCATCACCAACGTCTTTTCATCGGCCGAAAGCTTGGGGTTGGCGTTGTAGTTACCAATAAAGGTCACACGTTCCGCACCGCCGCCGTTCACATTTGCCTTGTAGACCTGAGGCTTGCCGCCACGGTCGGAGGTGAAGTAGATGGTCGAACCATCCTTACCCCAGAACGGTTCGGTGTTGATGCCCGGGCCGCTGGTCACACGCGAGAGCTGACGCGAGGCCATGTTCATCACGTAGATATCCGGGTTGCCGTCCTTGGACAGCACGAAAGCCAGGCGCGAACCGTCCGGCGACCAGGCTGGCGCACCGTTGAGGCCTTCGAAGTTGGTGATCTGCTCACGACGGCCAGTATCGATGTGCTGCACAAAAATGCGCGGGCGACGCTGTTCGAACGATACGTAGGCAATACGCTTGCCGTCTGGCGCAAAACGCGGCGACAGGATTGGCTCACGGGACTGCAGCAAGGTCACTGCACGTGCACCGTCGTAGTCCGAACGCTGCAGGGTGTAGCGGGTGTTGTCTACAGAGAAACGCTCAGCCGTGACATACAGCAGGCGCGTCGAGAACGCCCCTTTGATACCGGTGAGTTTTTCAAACGACTGGTCCGAGATGTAGTGGGCCATGTCGCGCAATTGCTCGGCGGTACCCGATACGCTGCCGGTCAGAACCTGCTGCTCGGTGGCCACGTTGAACAACGTGTACTGGATCTGCAGGCGACCGCCGGCCGGCGTGATGCTGCCGACCATCAGGTATTGGGCACCCACCGCCTTCCAGTCACGGAAGATGACTTCGCTGGCCTGGGTTGGCTGGCTGATCATGTTGCCTTTTGGAATCGGCGCGTAGTAACCGGAGTTACGCAGGTCGTCGCTGACGATCTGGGCCATGTCGTCCGGCAGCACGCTGCCGCCCTGCCAACCGAACGGCACGACTGCAATCGGGGTGGCCCGATCACTGCCGCTGGTTACCAGGATGTTCTTTTCATCTGCCGCCGCTATCCCTGCCATACAGCAAATAACGACAAGCATTCCTCGAAGAAGGTTTCTCACAAGGCTAGATCCTCAGGTGTGAATGTCATCTTGAATGAACGATAGGGAGCGAAGTCACTTGGTTTCATTCCCTGCATCTCGGTCAACCGGCCAATGTTCTTGACCGCGGCAACCGCCGAACTGTCGAACGAACCGTCACCACTGGACTTGGCCACGCTGACCGAAGTCACCGTACCGTCCGGCAACATGCCGATCTGCAGCACTACTGTCATGCCTTTACGTGCCGAAGGTGGACGTGTCCAACCTTCTGCTGCCCTCGCCCGTATCAGGTCGTCGAAACTGCCCGCGACTTCATCGCCACGCTCATCGGCCAAGGCTTGCTGACGCTGCGGCGTGTCGGAAAGCAAATCTGCCAGGGCCTGGGCCTTTTTCTCTTCGGCGGATTTGCGCGCTGCTTCCTGGGCCTTCTTCTTGGAGGCGTCGGCGGCAGCTTTCTTCTTCGCTTCGTCGGCGACTTTCTTCTTCGCCTCGTCTGCTTCAGCTTTTTTCTTGGCGTCTTCGGCGGCTTTCTTCTTCGCGTCTTCGACGATCTTTTTCTTGGCTTCTTCAGCGGCCTTTTTCTTGGCCTCTTCTTCGGCAGCCTTCTTGGCTTCTTCTTCCGATTTCTTCTTGGCTATATCAGCCAATTGTTTCTCTTCGGCCTTTTTCGCTTCGGCAGCTTTCTCGGCTTTCTTGGCTTCATCAGCCTTTTTCGCCTCGTCGGCCTTCTTGGCTTCGTCAGCCTTTTTCGATTCCTCGGCCTTTTGAGCCGCCTCTTCTTTCTTTTGTTCCGCAGCAGCCTTCACCGCTTCCTGCTCGACCTTCTTCTGTTCCATCTGCTCGACTTCAGTCTGGCGCGCGGCCGACTTCTGGGCCTCACCCGCAATCTTCTGATTGGTCTGGGTGGTGGCCTGGCTTTTCGATTTCAGCTGATACAGGGTCGCCTGCACGATCGGCTTGGCTGGCGGCAGGTCCGGCGTCATGGCAAAGCTGACGAACAGCATGCCGAACACCAGGACGTGCAGGGCAATTGCCCACACGCCAGGCCAGAAGTAGCTTTCCGAGGCGGACGGCTCTCGCTGTTGCTGCATCAGGGCGCCTCGGTAATCAAGCCAACGTTACCGACGCCGGCCTTCTGCAGCCCGCCCATGGCACCCATGACGGAGCCGTAGTCGACCGATTTGTCGCCCCGGATAAACACCTGGGTGTGCTTGCCGCCTTCGTTGCCGGAGCGAATGATCTTGGTCACCGCATCGGTCATGGCCGGCAAGGTCAGGGCCTTGTCCTGCTGCTTTTGCGTGTCGACTTCGCTGCCAAGGTTCCAGTAATAGGTCTTGTCAGCCTTGATCGAAATGGTCAGGACCTGAGTGTTGTTGTCCTGCGGCAAGGCTTCACTGGAAACCTTGGGCAGATCAACCTTCACGCCCTGGTTGAGCATCGGCGCGGTCACCATGAAGATCACCAGCAGTACCAGCATCACGTCGATGTAGGGCACTACGTTCATCTCGGCGACCGGCTTGCGCTTTTTGCGAGCTCGAGCGATTAAAGCCATTGGGAATTACCTGCTTATTCTTCGCTGGTGTGCACTTTACGGTGCAGGATCGCCTGGAATTCATCGGCGAAGGTGTAGTAACGGCCGATCAAGGTTTCGCTGGTGGCGGCAAAACGGTTGTAGGCGATTACTGCGGGGATAGCGGCGAACAGGCCGATCGCGGTGGCGATCAGGGCTTCGGCAATACCCGGGGCCACGGTGGCCAGCGTGGCTTGCTGCGCCTGGGCCAGGCCGCGGAAGGAGTTCATGATGCCCCATACGGTACCGAACAGGCCGATGTACGGGCTGACGGAACCCACGGTGGCGAGGAACGGCAGGCCCTGCTCAAGTTTCTCTTCTTCGCGGGAGATGGCAACGCGCATGGCACGGGCCACGCCTTCCATCACCGCTTCCGGGTCTACACCAGGCTGCTGGCGCAGACGGGAGAATTCCTTGAAGCCGGCACGGAAGATCTGCTCGACGCCCGAGTCCGGGTCCGGGTTGCTGCCGGCCTGGCGGTACAGCTTGGACAGGTCGATACCCGACCAGAAGCGCTCTTCAAAGCTCTCCAGGGCACGTCGACCGGCACGCAGCATGTTGCTGCGCTGAAAAATCATGACCCAAGAGGTAACCGATGCGGCTACCAGGGTCAGCATGACCAGTTGAACCACAACACTGGCATTGCTGACCAGGCTCCACATGGAGGAATGGTCGACGACGGTAGGTTCCACGCTAAATCTCCTGCTTTGATTGTTGACCCGCGCCGCTCACGGCGGCAAAGGCCGCACGTAGAGTTTCGGGAATGGCCCGAGGTTTCAAGCTGTTGGTGCGCACACACGCCACCAGGAACTGCCCCTCACAGAGCAGCGTTGCATCCGTGGCCCGCCTGACCTGCTGTTTGAAACGCAGGCTGGCACGGTTCAATTCGATGACTTCGGCACTGACCAGCAATTCGTCGTCCAGTCGCGCCGGTGCGTGGTAACGCGCCTCGCTGGAATGCACGACGAATAACAGGTCCTCGCCTACCAGCTCGGACTGGGCAAAACCCAACTCCCGCAGCCGCTCGGTTCGAGCCCGTTCCATGAATTTCAGGTAATTGACGTAATAAACGATGCCGCCGGCATCGGTGTCCTCGTAATAAACGCGACAGCGATGTGCGAACGACTGATCCCCGTTTTGCGCGCGCATACTCTAGTGCTTACTCCTCAGGTTGCCAATTGGCTGGGCAACTGTTTTTTCATTCCTGAACGCTTTCAAATGACGACGCCAGACACTGGGACAGCACAAAGCTCGGATAAATCACCCCACATGACAAATACCCTGTAGGAGCGAGCTCGCTCGCGAAGAACCTGAGCGCGCCACGTATAACCAGACATACCGCATTATCGTTGGCGTTTTTCGCGAGCAAGCTCGCTCCTGCAATTTTTTAATCGTCTACTGCATCGAGGAATTCGTCTACCACGGGCATCTCTCCCAATCGTGACGGAATGTTTAGCCCAAAGTGCAGGTAAGCATGACGCGTCACCACCCTGCCCCGCGGGGTTCGCATGATGTAGCCCTGCTGGATCAGGTAGGGCTCCAGCACATCCTCAATGGTATGGCGTTCTTCACTGATGGCTGCGGCCAGGCTGTCCACGCCGACCGGGCCACCGTCGAATTTCTCGATCATGGTCAAAAGTAGGCGCCGATCCTGGTGATCAAAACCATGCTCGTCCACGTCCAGCAGGTTCAACGCCAGGTCCGCCACCGCCTTGGTGATGTGGCCCTTGGCACGCACTTCGGCAAAATCGCGCACGCGGCGCAGCAAGCGGTTGGCGATGCGTGGCGTACCGCGGGCGCGCCGGGCGATTTCAAAGGCGCCTTCCGGGTCCAGGGGCAGGCCAAGGATACTCGCCGACCGGCTGACAATGGTCGCCAGATCGACGGTGCTATAGAACTCTAGACGTTGAACAATGCCGAAACGGTCTCGCAGCGGGTTGGTCAGCATGCCTGCGCGGGTGGTCGCGCCCACCAGGGTGAATGGCGGCAGGTCGAGCTTGATCGAGCGGGCCGCCGGGCCTTCGCCGATCATGATGTCGAGCTGGAAGTCTTCCATGGCCGGGTACAGCACTTCCTCGACAATCGGCGACAAGCGATGGATTTCGTCGATAAACAGCACGTCATGGGGTTCAAGGTTGGTCAGCAGCGCCGCCAGGTCACCCGGCCGTTCCAGCACCGGACCGGAAGTGGACTTGATCGACACGCCCATTTCCTGGGCGATGATATTGGCCAGGGTGGTCTTGCCCAACCCCGGCGGGCCGAAGATCAAGGTGTGGTCCAGGGACTCACTGCGCCCGCGCGCGGCCTGGATAAACAGCTCCATCTGCTCGCGCACGGTAGGCTGGCCGATGTATTCGGCCAGGCTCAGGGGGCGGATGGCCCGGTCCTGGACTTCTTCACGGTCACGCGGGCCGGTGGCCGCGATCAGACGATCGGCTTCAATCACTTAAATCATTCCCTTCAGGGCACGGCGAATCATGTCTTCAGCGCTCAGGTTCTTGTCCTTGATGGCCGATACGGCCTTGCTGGCTTCCTGGGGCTTGTAGCCCAGGGAGATCAGCGCATTGACCGCATCGCTTTCCGCACTGGCAACCTGGGCCGCCGGCATGTCCGGCTGGTTCGGTACCAGGGCGAACATGCTCGGTACCACCTCCCAGGCTTTGAAGCGGTCCTTGAGCTCGACCAACAAGCGCTCGGCGGTCTTCTTGCCCACCCCCGGCACCTTGGTCAGGGCCGAGGTGTCCTGGGCGGATACGGCACGCACCAATTCATCCACTTCCAGGCTCGACATCAAGGCCAGGGCCAATTTGGGCCCCACGCCATTGAGGCGAATCAGCTCGCGGAAGAAATCGCGGTCGCGCTTGCCGATAAAACCATAGAGTAGTTGCGCGTCTTCGCGCACCACTAAATGGGTGTGCAAGGTTATCGGCTCGCCGACCGACGGCAGGCGATACAGGGTGGTCATGGGCACTTCCAGCTCATAACCCAACCCATTCACATCCAGAATCAGGTGCGGCGGCTGTTTCTCAGCCAGGGTGCCGCGCAAGCGTCCAATCACGGTTCAGATCCTTAAAGCTTGGGGGTCAGTGCAAGGCCTGACCGCAAAAATAACGATTGCGCTGATGCTATCAGAGACGCAGCCGCCCGCCACGACTACGTGCTGCGCCCAAACCATGAGGCAACAGGCTGGAGCGGGTATGGGCATGGCAAATGGCGATGGCCAGGGCGTCCGAGGCGTCGATCTGCGGCTTGGACGTGAGCTTGAGCATGTGCATGACCATCATCTGCACCTGCTCCTTGTTGGCGCCACCGGTGCCGACCACGGCCTGCTTGACCTGGGTCGCGGTGTATTCAGCGATCTCCATGCCCTCCTCGGCACCCGCCACGATGGCAGCGCCACGGGCTTGGCCGAGCTTCAATGCCGAGTCGGCATTCTTGGCCATAAACACTTTTTCGATGCCCATGGTGACCGGGCCATAGGTCTGGATGACTTCACGCACGCCGCGATAAACGATCTGCAGCCGCTCGGCCAGCTCGCCGGCACCGGTGCGGATGCAACCCGAGGCGACATACACACAGCCGCGCGGGGTTTGCTGCACCACGCCAAAACCGGTGATGCGCGAACCGGGGTCGATACCTAGGATTAAAGTCATAACGCCTGCGGGTTTATCAGTTGAGGCGTCAGAAGCGACGCTATTCCACTGTAGGAGCGAGCTTGCTCGCGAAAAACTCGATAGCGACGCGGGGTGTCAGATACCCAGCGTTATCGTTAACGACCTTCGCGAGCAAGCTCGCTCCTACAATGGTGGGTGTCAGGTGAGTTGTTCGGCTACCGATTCCGGGATGTCGGCATTCGAATACACATTCTGCACATCATCCAGGTCTTCAAGCATGTCCAGCAGCTTCAGCACCTTTTGCGCACCGTCCAGGTCCAGTTCGGCACTGGTGGTCGGCAGCATCACGATTTCCGCGTCGGTGCCGTTGAAACCAGCAGCTTCCAGGGCGTTACGCACGGCGTAGAAGCTGGCGAACGAGGTAAACACGTCGATGGAGCCGTCTTCGTTGGTCACGACGTCATCGGCATCCGCTTCCATCGCAGCTTCCATCAGCGCGTCTTCATCTGTGCCCGGTGCGAAGGTGATCTGCCCCTTGCGCTCGAACAGGTAGGCCACCGAACCATCCGTGCCGAGATTACCACCGCACTTGCTGAACGCATGACGTACGGCTGCCGCTGTACGGTTGCGGTTGTCGGTCATGCATTCGACCATCACCGCCACGCCGCCCGGGCCATAGCCTTCGTAGGTCAGCTCGACCATGTCGTCGGTATCGGCCGCACCGGCACCACGGGCCACGGCGCGGTCAATGATGTCGCGGCTCATGTTCGCGCCCAACGCCTTGTCCAGCGCGAGGCGCAGACGCGGGTTGGAGCCCGGATCACCGCCACCCTGGCGGGCCGCGACGGTCAGTTCGCGGATCCACTTGGTGAAGATCTTGCCTTTCTTGGCATCCTGACGCTCTTTGCGGTGCTTGATGTTCGCCCACTTGGAATGGCCAGCCATAACACAACTCCGAAATTCTCTAAAAAACTTATCAATCCCGCCCTTCCGGCGTAATGCCGTTCAGTTAAGCGTATATCGCCCTCTGTAGGAGCGAGCTTGCTCGCGAAAAACGTCAATGATAACGCGTGCTTCCTGATTGAACGCGGCGCCTGTGAGTTTTTCGCGAGCAAGCTCGCTCCTACAAAAAGCCTTAACTGAACGGCATTACGCCCCAGGCGAGATTTCCCTCTTTTAAACGCAAAGGCGCATCCGAAGATGCGCCTTTTTGACTGTCTACCACTTTATCGCGCTTTCACGCAGCAGCCTTACTCAGCCTTCGGCGTCTCGCGCAGACGGATGTGCAGCTCGCGCAAGGCCTTGGCATCCACCACACCCGGCGCCTGGGTCATGACGTCCGCAGCGCTCTGGGTTTTCGGGAAGGCGATCACTTCACGGATCGACTGGGCGCCGGTCATCAGCATCACCAGACGGTCCAGGCCGAACGCCAAGCCACCGTGCGGCGGCGCGCCGTATTTCAGGGCGTCAAGCAGGAAGCCGAATTTCTCTTCCTGTTCCGCTTCGTTGATGCCCAGCAGGCGGAAGACCGCTTGTTGCATCTCTTTGCGGTGGATACGGATCGAACCGCCACCCAGTTCAGTACCGTTGAGCACCATGTCGTAGGCACGGGACAGCGCGCCTGCAGGGTTGGCTTCCAGCTCCTGCGGGGAGCACTTCGGCGCAGTGAACGGGTGGTGCAAAGCGCTGAAGCTGCCGTCGTCGTTCTCTTCGAACATCGGGAAGTCCACAACCCACATCGGTGCCCATTCGCAGGTCAGCAGGTTCAGGTCGTGACCGAGCTTGATACGCAGCGCGCCCAGGGCTTCGCTGACGATCTTGGCCTTGTCGGCGCCGAAGAACACGATGTCACCGTCAACCGCACCAACGCGATCAAGGATCGTGTTCAGGTTGGCTTCAGGGATGTTTTTCACGATCGGCGATTGCAGGCCGTCGACGCCGTTGGCGCGCTCGTTGACCTTGATGTAGGCCAGGCCCTTGGCACCGTAGATGCCGACAAACTTGGTGTAGTCGTCGATCTGCTTGCGCGGCATGCTCGCGCCGCCAGGCACGCGCAGGGCGGCGATACGGCATTTAGGGTCGTTGGCCGGGCCGCTGAACACCTTGAAGTCGACATCCTTGAGCTGGTCGGCCACGTCCACCAGTTCCAGCGGGTTACGCAGGTCTGGCTTGTCGGAACCGTAGCGGCGCATGGCTTCTTCGAAGGTCATGTGCGGGAATTCGCCGAACTCCAGGCCCAGCACTTCCTTGAACAGGTTGCGGATCATTTGTTCGGTCAGGCCCATGATCTCTGTTTCATCGAGGAAGCTGGTCTCGATGTCGATCTGGGTGAATTCCGGCTGGCGGTCAGCGCGCAGGTCTTCGTCACGGAAGCACTTGGCGATCTGGTAGTAACGGTCGAAGCCGGCCACCATCAGCAGTTGCTTGAACAGCTGTGGCGATTGCGGCAAGGCGAAGAAGCTGCCGGCGTGGGTGCGGCTCGGTACCAGGTAGTCACGCGCGCCTTCCGGGGTGGCCCGGGTGAGGATCGGCGTTTCGACGTCCAGGAAGCCATTTTCGTCGAGGAAGCGGCGGATGCTGGTGGTCATGCGCGAACGCAGGCGCAGCTTCTCGGCCATTTCCGGACGACGCAGGTCCAGGAAGCGGTAGCGCAGGCGGGTTTCTTCGCCCACGTCAGAGTATTCGTTGAGTGGGAACGGCGGGGTTTCCGACTCGTTCAGCACTTCCAGCTCATAGCCCAGCACTTCGATGCCGCCGGACGCCATGTTCTTGTTCACGGCACCGGCCGGACGCAGGCGTACCTTGCCGGTGATCTTCACCACGTATTCGCTGCGCACGCGGTCGGCGGCGGCGAAACTCTCGGCGCGGTCCGGGTCGAACACCACCTGGGCCAGACCATCACGGTCACGGATATCGAGGAAGATCACCCCGCCGTGGTCGCGGCGACGGTGAACCCATCCGCAAAGGGTGATTTCCTGACCTTCCAGGGTCTCGTTCAGTTGGCCGCAATAGTGGCTGCGCATCATGGTCGTGGTTTCACTTCTCGTAATTCGAAATTCGGTGGCAGGCCTGCCTCGTCACCGTACAGTTAAGCAGGGGACGGATAATGCAGGAGCCTGCGCGTAGAGTTCAACTCAGTCTGCTTTGTCGCCGCCCGCCAGGTTCTTCTTGGCGCCGGTCTTGAAATCGGTCTCGTACCAGCCGCTGCCGCTCAGGCGGAAGCCCGGCATGGACAACATCTTCTTCAACTCAGGTGCCTGGCAGGCAGGGCAATCGACCAGCGGCGCGGCGCTGATCTTCTGAATGGCTTCCAACTGATGACCACAGGAAGCGCATTGATAGTCGTACATGGGCATGGAGATGTCTCGGCGATCAGATCGTTACAGCGCCACGCCCTGCCCTGTGCATAAAGCCCGGCATGCGCAGCAAAGCGCGGGATTATATCTGGTAAATCAACACAGCGCAGCCGGCTTTGTGCCCAGGGCCCGGCCCGCCGGGATGACGGGCCGACCATCGGACTACTGCGTGAGCGTATCCCCCGTCGTGAGGGCGCCCCGGCCTTTGAGCACGTGGACCACGCACACCACCCTCACCAGCCCACTGAAGTTCTTTACGCCTCCGTAACGCAAATGCACTTCCCGATCGACATAGGACAACAATGCACTGACCGAACAGGTATTGAGCCTGGCGATTTCCGTCAGGATGTTCCAATAGATCTGTTCAAGCCGCAAACAGGTAGAAAACCCATTGAGCCTGACCGACCGGGACAGTGGCTTGGCCAGTCCCATATCAAACCCCTTCGAAAAAGGGTCAACTTTTATCTTGTGAAAACCACAGGCTTCCATCACTCCCTTACCCACTCCACGTGACATACACCTGACACTCCATTGCCAAACAGCAGCCAACAGGTTTCTCCCATTGGACGATGGGCCTATAAAACAGCAGCCAGCGCAGAGCAGCCAGAAGACGGGGAGTAGTTAGTCGTAGGACAACGCCAGGAAGCGCAGGGAAACCAGCAGGCAGCGCCCAAAAGGCGCCGCCTGGGTTTAACCGTTACTGGTTTTCGAGCAGGGAGCGCAGCATCCACGCGGTTTTCTCGTGAACCTGCATACGCTGGGTCAAGAGGTCAGCCGTCGGCTCATCACTGACTTTGTCGAGCAATGGGAAGATGCCTCGCGCGGTACGCGTGACCGCTTCCTGGCCGGCCACCAACTGCTTGATCATCTCTTCGGCGCTCGGCACACCCTCTTCTTCCTTGATGGAAGACAGGCGCGCGTAAATCGAATAGGCACCCGGCGCCGGGAAGCCCAGGGCACGGATACGCTCGGCAATGGAGTCCACTGCCAGCGCCAGTTCGTTGTACTGCTCCTCGAACATCAGGTGCAGCGTACGAAACATCGGGCCTGTGACGTTCCAATGGAAATTGTGGGTCTTCAGATACAGAACATAGGTATCGGAAAGCAGGCGGGAAAGTCCGTCGACGATGGATTTACGGTCTTCTTCACTGATACCAATATCGATTGCCATGTGTTTCCCCTTCAATTGACGAGCATTCATTGATCAGGTGCAGCTCCACTCTAGCAAGAGAGTGCGCCATGTGCAGCCCGACACACCCGAGCGACATGCGGCAAATCGCCCCGCACCGCCTGCGGGATCTGACTTGGCAAGCCTGTTTACCTGTGGGAAGAGTCTCGGCATGCCAATGAAAAATCCCGCACGTGTCTAGGACAAGCGTTTGACGCAGAAATGCCCTGGCCGTGGCAACACCCCGAAATGCTTGATTTGAGTAGGCACAGCCTTTGCTGTTAAATAGACGCGGTGTGGCTGCCGTTTATTCCTGCGGCACGTCACATAGGCTGATACCCGCGCACGTGCTCAACGCCTCCCATTGTTCAGAAGCGAACCGTGCCAGTCAGCTCTTCCTTGTGATCCGTCTTAACGTGAGTTAACCAAAATGTTGAAAATCGTCCACCTGCTAACGGGCGTTGCAGCGTTGCTGCTGTCCTTTATTCCGAGCCTGCAGCCTGAAAGCCTGCCCTATCTGGAACAACACGACGCCCTGTACCTGGCCTTGTTCGGCCTTCTTAACCTGACGCTCGCACCGGTAATCCCTTACTGGAACAAAGGCACGCGTCATCAACTGCAAAACCTGGTCAGTGCGCTGCTGGTGCTGACTGTTGTCGTACAAACCCTCACCCTCCTGGCGCCCATGCCTGAAGTCGGGGGCCATCCGGCCATCCTGCTCAGCCTGGTGATTGCTGTGGTCGCCATCGTTCTTCACCTGGCCATCAGCTTCTACCGCTCGTCTCCAGCGGCCGCGTCGCAAAACTATGACATGACCAACCGGGATACCGGGACCGTCAAGTGGTTCAACACCTCCAAGGGCTTCGGCTTCATTTCCCGCGATTCGGGCGACGATATCTTCGTCCACTTCCGAGCCATTCGTGGCGAAGGCCATCGCGTCCTGGTCGAAGGCCAGCGCGTGGAGTTCTCGGTGATGAACCGTGACAAGGGCCTGCAAGCCGAAGACGTCATCGCTGCCCTGCCGCGTCGCTGATTCCTAGCCTTCGCAGCAAAAAAAACCGCGATCCAGCCTTGGCTGGGTCGCGGTTTTTTATTGCCTGCACATTCAATAGTGGGGCGGCGGCGCTTCTTCTTCGGATGACTCGAACTGCCCGCCCATCTCTTCCTGGCGCTTGAGCAGTGCAGTCATCTGCAATTGCAGGCGTTCGACGGCCCGCTGCTGGGCAACCAGGATGTCGTTGAGGGTTTCAATGGTGTCGTCCTGGAAGGCCAGACGGCTTTCCAGGTCGGTGACGCGTTCTTGCAGGTCCATGGTTCAGTCCTGGGTAAAGATGAAGTCGGCAGGCAATAGCTCGCGCAATCGGCTGCGAATCGCGGCCACCTGCTCTTCGGTGTAGGGCCGGGCTGGATGCTTGCCCCACACCGGGGCTGGCCAGGCGGCGTCGTCGCGCTTGCGCACAATCACATGCACATGCAACTGGCTGACCACGTTACCCAGCGCGCCGATGTTCATCTTGTCGGCCGCCAGCCCGTCGTTAAGCAGCTGCGCCAGGGCCGTCGTTTCTTGCCACAAGGTTTGTTGATCTGCGACATCCAGTTGAAACACTTCGCTGATACCGTTGACGCGTGGCACCAGGATGAACCAGGGGTAATTCGCGTCATTGGACAGCAGCAGGCGACAGAGCGGGAAGTCCCCAATGGCCAAGGTATCTTGTTGCAGGCGTTGATCTAAGGCGAACACGTGGCACTCCGTTCGGCAGGTCGGTAACAGGTGCCCAGCATACCTTCGAATGCCCAAGGCTTCACGGGCAATGCTGGCGGCCTTGAGGCAGTCGGGCAAAAAAATGCACCCTTTAGAGGCAGTAACTCAGAGGAGCAACGCTAGACCGGGCCTCAACGGGATGCACCAAAATGACCCACCTGTGCCTCAAAGGGATCCGCCGATTACCCACCGATAAGGGTCAACCGGTAACGTTTTACACAGATACAGGATTCAGGTGCCACCGAACCTGGGTAACACCCTGGCGTCAAGCCCAACCCAAATGGCGTAAAACCCCCGTGCTTATGCGGTTTTTACAGGTTCATCACACTTTTCACGAAAAAATGACATTCGGTCGGCGGTTTGAGCACGCTTGTTGCATTCACCCCCCTATCGTCGACAACGGCACCCGTTTGGACACAGGTGTTTCGCGATAAAAATAGTGGCGTTTCAATGTGTATCAGGGATGTGTTCAAACTTTGGAAGAAGTCTGAAAACAGCATTGAAGTTGTCAGCCTGGATACATTTCAGGCTGTGAATTTGCGACATGGATCTAGCGATTTACGACAGCCTCGTAAAGAAGCTGAAAGGATAGTTGAGTAAGTATCGTCAATAGGGTCTGCGTGAGCTAACTTTGCGCCGACACAAAAAGAAAGAGCCGCCCAGATAAAAATACAGGTGGGACGGCAGTACTCTTCCTAAAACCAAAGGAGCAAATCACGATGCGCGTGATGAAGTGGAGCATGATCGCCCTGGCTGTTTCAGCAGGCACCTCGCAGTTCGCAATGGCGTCCGCCCAGGACGATTCCAAGGGCTTTGTTGAAGACAGTACGTTCAGCATCAATACTCGCGCGCTGTACTTCAGCCGTGACTTCCGTAACAACCCGTCGGGCCCAGGCTCCAAGAGCCGTGCTGAAGAAACCGGCCTGGGCTTCAATGCCCTGTACGAATCGGGCTTCACCCAGGGCACCATTGGTGTCGGTGTAGACGTGATCGGCCTGATGGGCCTCAAGCTCGACAGCGGCAAGGGTCGCGCCGGCACCGGCCTGTTCCCTACCGGTTCCGACGGTCGTTCGCAAGATGACTATTCCAAAGGCGGCGGCGCGGTCAAGTTCCGCATCTCCAATACGGTGCTGAAAGTCGGTGACCAATACACCACAGCCCCAGTGTTTGCCTCCGATGACAGCCGCCTGCTGCCAGAGCTGCCACAAGGTATCTCGATCACCAGCAACGAGATCAAGGGCCTGAAGCTTGAAGGCGGTCACTTCACTTCCAGCGTCGCGCAGAACCAGACCTACCACGACAGCCTGGGCCTGACCAAAACCGACTTTGTCGGCGGCGTGTATGCCTTCACTCCGGAATTCACCGGCAGCCTGTACTACGCGAAAACCGAAGATTACTTCCGCAAGTACTACAGCAACCTGAACTGGACCCACGCCCTGAGCGATGATCAGTCGTTTGCCCTGGACTTCAACATCTACGACACCAAGAGCGATGGCGCCGGCCTGCAACGCGCAGAGAAAGACGGCGTGACCAAGCTCGACAACCGCGCCTTCAGCTTGCAGGGCGCGTACACCATCGGCGCTCACACCTTCACCCTGGCAGCCCAGAAAGTCACCGGTGACGGCGACTACGGTTACGGCGTAGACGGCGGCGGCACTGTGTTCCTGGCCAACTCCATTGCCCGTTCCGACTTCAACGCCGAAGGCGAAAAGTCCTACCAGGCGCGTTATGACATCAACATGGCAACCTTCGGCATTCCGGGCCTGAGCTTCATGACCCGTTATGTCACCGGTAGCGGCGCCAACACGGGCACCACCAGCAACGGCAAAGAGTGGGAACGCGACATCGAGGCCAAGTACGTGATTCAGAGCGGCCCGGCGAAAGACCTGAGCTTGCGTCTGCGTCAAGCGACTTACCGTTCCGGTGATGGCGTGTACTACGGTTCGCCGTCGATCGATGAACTGCGTCTGATCGCCAACTACCCGCTGAACATCTTGTAATTGCTGGTTCAATTACAACGATGACTTGAGGCTTAGGCCTTAAATAAAAAGCCGCTCCTCTGTTCAACAGGGAGCGGCTTTTTTATTGCAGTTTTATTTCAACCGAAAAAACAACTAGCAAGCTAAGTAACTAGTTTGTCAAAGCTGACCTTTCGGCCAAGTTTGATAGCGTCACGCCGTGTTATTTCGTCGCACTTTCCTGCATCACCCGAATAACCCGTTGCGGAAACGGAATATCAATCCCGGCCGCTTTCAAACGGTCACGCGCCAGTTCATTGAGCATAAACACTACGTCCCAATAATCCGGGGTGTTGGTCCAGCAACGCAGGGAGACGGTGATAGAGCTGTCGCCCAAGGTCGACACCACGGCCACTGCGGCAGGGTCCTTCAGTACACGCGGGTCTTCAGCCAGAGCCAGCAGCACTTCACGGGCCTTCTGCAGGTCCGCCTCATAGTCCACACCCACGTCAAACACAACCTTGCGGGTCGGCTGGCGGTTGGTGTTGGTGATAAGGCCGTTGGACAGGCTGCCGTTGGGAATGATCACCGTCTTGTTGTCGCCGGTACGCAACACCGTGTGGAAGATCTGGATGCTGTCCACGGTACCCGAGGTGCCTTGGGCTTCGATCCAGTCACCGATGCGGAACGGGCGGAACAACAGAATCAGCACGCCGCCGGCAAAGTTCGCCAGGCTGCCTTGCAAGGCCAGGCCGATAGCCAGGGTAGCGGCACCGATCGCCGCCACGAACGAGGTGGTGGCCACACCGATCATCGAGGCCACGTTGACCACCAGCATGACTTTGAGCGCGATGTTGGCAAGGCTGGTGATGAAGTGTTGCAACGCCATGTCCGCGTTACGCATGGCCAGCAGGCGGCCCACGCGTTGCGTCAAGACATTGATCAACCACCAGCCGATGGCCAGGGTGACCAACGCCAGCAATACGCGGCTGCCGTATTCCATGATCATGGGGATCCAAGACTGGGAGGTCTTGATCAGGTGATCCATTTCAGCGTTCAAATCCATCTACTTTCTCCTGTTGTGCGGCGATAAGGCTCGACTGACTGCCTGAAAACGCAATTGAGCCCCGAAGGGCTCAATTGTAGGCAATGATGCTGGGGCGTGGGACGTCAAAAGTGCCCACAGGTTCCCCAAAGTGCCATCAGTCGCGGAAGTTATTGAACTGCAGTGGCATGTCAAACGTCTTGGCGCGCAGGGCCGCGATGGCCTCTTGCAGGTCGTCACGCTTCTTGCCGGTAACGCGAACCTGCTCGCCCTGGATGGCGGCCTGGACTTTGAGCTTGGCGTCCTTGATGTGCGCGACGATTTTCTTGGCCAGCTCTTTGTCGATGCCTTCCTTGAGCACGGCTTCCTGCTTCATCAGCTTGCCGGAAGCGTAGGCATCCTTGACTTCCAGGCACTGCACGTCGATCTTGCGCTTGACCAGGGCCAGTTTGAGGATCTCGATCATCGCTTCCAGCTGGAAATCGGCTTCAGCGGTCAGGTTGACGGTCAGTTCCTTTTCCTTGAATTCGAAGCTGCCCTTGCCTTTCAAGTCGTAGCGACGGTCCAGTTCCTTGACGGCGTTCTCGACGGCGTTGGTGACTTCGTGTTTGTCCAGTTCAGATACCACGTCGAACGAAGGCATGTGATTTCTCCAATATAAGGGGCGGGCTCAGTAGAGATGGAGCGCGCCCGAGCTAAAATGCCGGGGCATTATAGCGGTTCTTTCGCGCCGTTCACCGCTGGCGAGCTTATGGAGTACACACTGATGGCGACCCCCTGGCATATTCTTGGCGCCGGCAGCCTGGGCACCCTCTGGGCCGCACGGCTGGCGCGCGCGGGCGTGCCCGTGAGGCTGATCCTGCGCAATGAGGCGCGCCTGGCTGACTATCGAGCCGGCCAGGGGCTGACCCTGGTCGAGCAGGGTGTGGAACAGACTTACCCGGTAGTCGGCGAAACGCCTGACAGCCCAGAGCCGATTCATCGCTTGCTGGTGGCGTGCAAAGCCTACGACGCCCAAGGCGCCATTGCCCAGCTGCAACCTCGACTGGCGCCCGACGCCGAACTGATCCTGCTGCAAAACGGCCTCGGCAGCCAGGACGCAGTGGCTGCACAGGTGCCGTCGGCCCGTTGCATCTATGCCTCAAGCACCGAAGGCGCGTTTCGCGAAGGCGACTGGCGGGTGGTATTTGCCGGCCATGGTTTCACCTGGCTGGGGGATGCGAGCCACCCCACGCCACCGCTGTGGCTGGACGACCTGCAAGCAGCCGGCATTCCCCACGATTGGGCCAGCGATATTCTCACGCGCCTGTGGCGCAAGCTGGCGCTCAATTGCGCCATCAATCCCCTGACCGTGCTTTACCAGTGCCGCAACGGCGGCTTGCAAGCCCACGCGTGTGAAGTGGCGACCTTGTGCGCTGAACTGGCCGAGCTGCTCGAATGCTGCGGCCAGCCCGCCGCCGCACAGGACCTGCACAGCGAAGTGCTGCGGGTGATCCAGGCCACGGCGGCCAATTACTCGTCCATGCACCAGGACGTGGCCAACGCACGGCGTACCGAGATCAGCTACCTGTTGGGCTACGCCTGCCAGGCGGCCGCCCGCCATCAATTGGTGTTGCCGCACCTGCAACAGTTGCAAGCGCGCCTGGTCGAGCATTTGCGTGCACACGGATTGGCCAGCGACTGAGGCACGCGCTACCCTGCCTACCTGTCTATCACCTGGGAAAACCCTGATGCCACTGCGCCAGCGTCTTGAAAATCTACCGGTAGGGCAGAAACTGCTGGCGGCCCTGCTGGTGTTGTTGACCACCGTATTGCTGGTGGCCAACCTGACGTTTATTAGCGCTGCCTACTGGATCTCCCAGGAAAGCATGGCCCCCCAGGCCTTGCAGTCCATTGGTCGACTGGTGTCCAACCCCGCGCTCGCCGCCGAGGCCCTTGAGTCTCCGACCAAGGCCGAGGCGCTGCTCAATGAGCTGACCAGCTATTCACCCTTGCGCGCCGCCGCGCTGTACGACGGTGAAGGCAACCGCCTGGCGCAGATGCAGCACGGCGACCGCCTGCACCTGCCGGACCACTACCGCCATATCGAAGCGTGGCGCCTCACTGAGTTTCGCAGCAACCAAGTCATCACCCTGCCCCGCGGCAACCAGCCTTCGGGGCATTTGTTGCTGGTGGCCAGCAGTGAGCTGCCGGTGGCGTTCTATACCGGCACCCTGACCGCGAGCCTGGGCATCCTGATTTTCAGTGTGTTGCTGTGGCTGGTCATCGCCCGGCAGATCAAACGCCTGATCACACGGCCGATTCATGAACTGGAAGAACTGTCCCGCCAGGTGACCCGCGAGGAGAACTACGCCTTGCGCGCCGGGCGTGGCAACCGTGATGAAATTGGCAGCCTGGCCGAAGCCTTCAACACCATGCTGTCGCGTATCGAAGCCCGTGAGCAGCAACTTAAACGTGCGCGCGACGATTCCCAGGCTGCGTATGACCAGGCCCAAGGTTTGGCCGAAGAAACCCGGCATACCAACCGCAAGCTGGAACTGGAAGTCCAGGTGCGCAGCAAGATCGAGAAAAAGCTCACGGGCTTCCAGAACTACCTGAACAGCATTATCGACTCGATGCCCTCGGCGCTGATCGCCCTGGACGAACAACTTTACGTCACCCAGTGGAACCAGGAAGCCACCGCCCTATCCGGCACGCGCCTGGACGAAGCCTTGAACCAGCCGGTGTTCCTGGCCTTCCAGCCGCTCAAGCCGTACCTGCCACAGATCAAGGCCACCGTGGAGCAACACACGGTGGAGCGGATCGAGCGGGTCACCTGGATCAAGGACGACGAGCCTAAGCATTATGCGCTGACGTTCTACCCATTAATGGGCGGCGCCGGGCGCGGTGTGGTGATCCGAATCGACGACATCACCCAGCGCCTGTCCCTGGAAGAAATGATGGTGCAATCGGAAAAAATGCTCTCCGTGGGCGGCCTGGCCGCCGGTATGGCCCATGAGATCAACAACCCGCTGGGCGCGATCCTGCATAACGTGCAGAACATCCGTCGGCGCCTGTCCCCCGAGCTGCCCAAGAACCTGGAACTGGCCGAACAAGTGGGCATCGAGCTGGAGACAGTCAACCGTTACCTGCAAGGCCGCGAAGTCCCGCAACTGCTCGACGGCATCCAGCAGGCCGGCGCACGTGCCGCGAAAATCGTCACCCACATGCTCAGCTTCAGCCGCCGCAGCAATCGGCAGATGGCGCCCTGCGATTTGCCGGCGCTGATCGACCAGGCTGTGGAAATCGCTGGTAACGACTTCGACCTGACCATCGGTTTCGACTTCAAGGGCCAGGCGATTATCCGCCAGTTCGATCCGCAACTGGGCCCGGTGCCAGGCACTGCCAACGAGCTGGAGCAAGTGCTGCTCAACCTGTTGAAGAACGCCGCCCAGGCCATTCACCTGCGTGAAGACGACAGCGAGCCGGGGCGGATTATCCTGCGCACGCGCCTCAACCCGCCGTGGGCAGAAATCCAGGTAGAAGACAACGGCATCGGCATGAGCGAAAACGTGCGCAAACGTACGTTCGAACCCTTCTTTACCACCAAGGAAATCGGCCAGGGCACCGGGCTAGGCCTGTCGGTGTCGTATTTCATCATCACCAACAACCACAAGGGCCAGATGGAAGTGCACTCCACCCTGGGCCAGGGCACCTGCTTTACCTTGCGCCTGCCCCTGGCCGGCAGCCAATTGCCCCCCACTGAACTTACCCAACTGGAGCACTGACCATGGGCTTTCGCCTGTCGAAGATCTACACCCGTACCGGCGACAAAGGCGAGACCGGCCTCGGCGACGGCCGCCGCGTGCCCAAGGACCATCCACGCGTGGAAGCGATTGGCGAGGTGGATACGCTGAACAGCCAGTTAGGCCTGCTGCTGGCCAACCTTGAAGAACAAAGCGGCAAGCACCCGGCGTTGAAGGATGTGATTGAAGTGCTCACCCCTTGCCAGCACCGTCTGTTTGACTTGGGCGGTGAACTGGCGATGCCGGTGTACAAGGCACTGAATGCAGCGGAAGTGGATCGACTGGAAGCAGCGATTGATCGCTGGAATGAGGAAGTCGGGCCGCTGGAAAATTTCATCTTGCCCGGCGGCTCAGCCCTGATTGCCCAGGCCCATGTGTGTCGCAGCCTGGCGCGCAGCGCAGAGCGCCGCTGTCAGCACCTGAATGCGGTCGAGCCGTTGGAGGGTGTGGGGTTGGCGTATATCAATCGGTTGTCGGATTTGCTGTTTGTGGCGGCCAGGGTGATTGCCAAGCGCCAAGGTGTTGCGGAAGTGTTGTGGCAGGCGGCGGCCAAGCCACACTGAGCAGATCGTGACGCAGAGCGTCACAGGAGGCGTTCCCACGCAAAGCGTGGGAACGAGTATCAGAGCTGCGGCCAGAACGCCCGAATACCTGCCACACCTTGCGCACCAGCCTCCCAAGCCTGCTCCCGCTGCGCCGGCCCAACCCCGCCCAACAGAAACACCGGCTTGCTGAACCCGGCGATCAACTGCTGCGCCTGCTCCCAGCCCAACGGCTGGGCATCCGGATGAGTCTGGGTCGGCTGCACCGGCGACAGGGTGACAAAGTCCACGTCCATCATTTCTGCCAGCGCCAGCTCTTCAGCGTTATGGCACGAGGCAGCCAGCCAACGGTCTTTGGGCAGCGGGCGGCCCTTGCTCGCGTATTTGCGCAACTGCGCCGAGGTCATGTGCCAGCCGGCAGCGGGGAAATCCCCCAGCCACTCGAACGGCCCCTTGAGCATCAACTGCGCCTTGCCCGCGCACAGGCCCACCGCATCCACCGCCAGGTCGCGGTATTTGGGGTCGTAACCGTTGGGGGCACGCAGTTGAACCAGCTTGATGCCACCGGCGATAGCCTTCTGGATACCGCGCAACAACGTCGGGGTTTCCAGCTCGCCCGGGGTGATCAGGTACTCGGCGGGCAAGCGTGCCGCCGCGACAATCGGCGCATTCGCCGCCGGGAATTCATAGTTGATCAGGTCACGCGGTGCCACCCATTCCAGCGGCTGCCCTTCGGCGCCATGGGGCTCGCCAGTAAAGGCCGAGACTTCCCAGACATCCAGCAATACCTGTTTGTCCGGGTAGTCATGTTGCACCTTGATCAGCGGCCGCGCCGTGGTGACCTGGATGCCCAGCTCTTCCTGCAATTCACGGGACAAGGCGGTGGCAACCGACTCATCGGCCTCCACCTTGCCGCCGGGGAACTCCCAGAGGCCGCCTTGATGCTGGGTATCGGCACGGCGCGCCAGCAGGATCCTGCCATCGACACCGCGGATCACCGCTGCTGCTACATGCACTCGTTTCACGCCACTGCTTCCTCTCGTTATAGCCCTTTGTAGGAGCGAGCTTGCTCGCGAAGAACGTCAACGATAACGCGTGCATCCTGGATAAACGCGGTGGCCTTGAGTTTTTCGCGAGCAAGCTCGCTCCTACAGGGGGAGGGTCATTTTCAGGTACGGTATTCCGCGTTGATCTTCACGTACTCGTGGGACAGGTCGGTGGTCCAGATGGTTTCGCTGCACTCGCCGCGACCCAGCTCGATACGGATGGTGATTTCTTCCTGCTGCATCACCGCCGAGCCCTGGGCTTCGGTGTAGGTTTCGGCGCGGGCGCCACGGCTGGCGATGCACACATCGCCCAGGAACACGTCGATCTTGCTCACGTCCAGGTCCGGCACGCCGGCACGGCCAACGGCAGCCAGGATACGCCCCCAGTTCGGGTCCGATGCAAACAGCGCGGTCTTGATCAGCGGCGAGTGCGCCACGGTGTAGCCCACATCCAGGCATTCCTGATGGTTGCCGCCGCCGTTGACTTCAACCGTGACGAACTTGGTCGCGCCCTCGCCATCACGCACGATGGCCTGGGCCACGTCCATGCACACTTCGAACACCGCCTGCTTCAACGCCGCAAACAACGGGCCTTCGGTAGAGGTGATTTCCGGCAGGTTGGCCTGGCCGGTGGCGATCAGCATGCAGCAGTCGTTGGTGGAGGTATCACCGTCGATGGTGATGCGGTTGAACGACTTGTTGGCGCCGTCCAGCATCAGGCGTTGCAGCACATCGCGGGAGACTTTGGCGTCGGTGGCGATATAGCCGAGCATGGTGGCCATGTTCGGGCGAATCATGCCTGCGCCTTTGCTGATACCGGTAACGGTAATGGTCACGCCGTCATGCACGAACTGGCGGCTCGCGCCTTTTGGCAAGGTGTCGGTGGTCATGATGCCGGTGGCCGCAGCCGCCCAGTTATCCACAGACAGGTCATCAAGCGCGGCTTGCAGGGCGCCTTCGATTTTTTCCACCGGCAGCGGTTCACCGATCACACCGGTGGAGTACGGCAGCACCTGGCTGGCATCGACGCCGGTCAACTGGGCCAGCTTGGCGCAGGTGCGCGCCGCCGCGACCAGGCCTGGCTCGCCGGTGCCGGCGTTGGCATTGCCGGTGTTGGTCAGCAGGTAACGGATCGAACCGGCCACGCGCTGCTTGGCCAGAATCACCGGTGCGGCGCAGAAGGCGTTGAGGGTGAACACACCCGCCACGGTCGAGCCTTCAGCACAACGCATCACCACCACATCCTTGCGCCCCGGGCGCTTGATGCCGGCCGAAGCGATACCGAGTTCAAAACCGGCAACCGGGTGCAACGTGGGCAAAGGACCAAGACCAACAGCCATGAATGCGCTCCTTAAAAATAGGTGATGTCTGTGCCGTCGCTATCGACGGTGGGAATTAATGGCAAAACGCCGCGACGGCAAAGGCCGGTCGCGGCGCGGGATGTTGCAGCGTCAGGCGAAAATCTTATTCGATCTGGCCGTGGCAGTGTTTGAATTTCTTGCCCGAACCGCAGTAGCACAGCTCGTTGCGACCCAGCTTCTGGTCATCGCGAACCGGGGTCTGGGCCAGTGCCACATCGACCTCTTCACCCAAGGCTTCAGGCTCATCCAGGCCCGGCGCTTCGTCGTGCTGGAACTGCATGCGCGCCGCCAGGGCCTCGGCTTCCTGACGCAGGCGTGCTTCTTCCTCGATCGGGTCTTCGCGACGCACCTGAACGTGGGACAGCACGCGGATCGAATCGCGCTTGATCGAATCCAGCAATTCGGAGAACAGCGTGAACGACTCGCGCTTGTACTCCTGCTTCGGGTTCTTCTGGGCGTAGCCACGCAGGTGGATACCGTGGCGCAGGTGGTCCATGGTCGACAGGTGGTCTTTCCACAGGTCATCCAGCACGCGCAATACGATCTGTTTCTCGAAGGTGCGCAGTGCTTCGGCACTCGCTTGCTCTTCTTTCTCGTTGTACGCAGCCAGCAGCTCGGCCATCAGTTTTTCGCGCAGGGTTTCTTCGTACAGGTGGTCGTCTTCGTCCAGCCATTGCTGAACCGGCAAGTCCACACCGAAGTCGCTCTTCAATGCCGCTTCCAGGCCGGCAACATCCCACTGCTCAGGCAGCGATTGTGGCGGGATATGCGCGCTGACAGTGGCGTTGAGCACGTCCTGACGGAAATCAGCGATGGTCTCGCCAATGTTGTCGGCGGCCAGCAACGTGTTACGCATGTGATAAATCACTTTACGCTGTTCGTTGTTGACGTCGTCGAACTCGAGCAGTTGCTTACGAATGTCGAAGTTACGGCCTTCTACTTTGCGCTGGGCCTTCTCGATGGCGTTGGTCACCATGCGGTGCTCGATCGCTTCACCGGACTGCATGCCCAGGGCTTTCATGAAGTTCTTCACCCGGTCCGACGCGAAGATACGCATCAGGCTGTCTTCCAGCGACAGGTAGAAACGGCTGGAACCGGCGTCACCCTGGCGACCGGCACGGCCACGCAGCTGGTTGTCGATACGACGCGATTCGTGACGCTCGGACGCGATCACCTGCAAGCCACCGGATTCCAGCACCGCCTGGTGGCGCTTCTGCCAGTCGGCTTTGATCTGGGCGATCTGCTCAGGCGTCGGGTTGTCGAGCGAGGCCACTTCCACTTCCCAGTTGCCGCCCAAAAGGATGTCGGTACCACGACCGGCCATGTTGGTGGCGATGGTCAGTGCGCCTGGGCGACCGGCCTGGGCGATGATCTCGGCTTCTTTTTCGTGGAACTTGGCGTTCAGTACCTTGTGCTCGATGCCTTCCTTGTTGAGCAGGTTGGACACGTGCTCGGAAGTCTCGATGGTGGCGGTACCCACCAGGATCGGGCGGCCCTTGGCCATGCCGTCCTTGATGTCATTGATGATCGCCGCGTATTTCTCTTCGGCGGTCAGGAACACCAGGTCGTTGTAGTCTTTACGCGCCAACGGCTTGTTCGGCGGAATGACCATCACGGCCAGGTTGTAGATCTGGTGGAATTCGAACGCTTCGGTGTCGGCCGTACCGGTCATGCCGGACAGCTTGTTGTACAGACGGAAGTAGTTCTGGAAGGTGGTGGACGCCAACGTCTGGCTTTCGGCCTGGATGTTGAGGTGTTCCTTGGCTTCGATGGCCTGGTGCAGGCCTTCGGACAGGCGACGACCGGGCATGGTACGACCAGTGTGTTCGTCGACCAGAACCACCTGGCCTTCCTGCACGATGTATTCGACGTTGCGGTGGAACAGCTTGTGGGCGCGCAGGCCGGCATACACGTGGGTCAACAGGCCCAGGTTGTGCGCCGAGTACAGGCTTTCACCCTCGGCCAGCTCGCCGATCTGGGTGAGCATTTCTTCGACAAACTGGTGACCGGCTTCGTTGAGCTCGACCTGGCGGGTCTTCTCGTCGATGGTGAAGTGACCTTCTTTGGTCACCACGCCTTCCACTTCCTCGATGTGCTGCTCAAGACGCGGGATCAACTTGTTGATCTCGGTGTACAGGCGCGAGCTGTCTTCGGCCTGGCCGGAGATGATCAGCGGGGTACGGGCTTCGTCGATGAGGATGGAGTCGACTTCGTCGATCACGGCAAAGTTGAGTTCACGCTGGAATTTTTCATCCATGCTGAACGCCATGTTGTCGCGCAGGTAGTCGAAACCGAATTCGTTGTTGGTGCCGTAGGTGATGTCGCAGGCGTACGCAGCGCGCTTCTCTTCCGGCGGCTGGAACGGCGTTACCACGCCGACGGTCAGGCCGAGGAATTCATACAGCGGGCGCATCCAGTTGGCGTCCCGGCGAGCCAGGTAGTCGTTCACCGTCACAACGTGCACGCCCTTGCCGGACAGTGCGTTGAGGTAGACGCCCAGGGTTGCCACCAGGGTCTTGCCTTCACCGGTGCGCATTTCGGCAATCATGCCTTCATGCAAGGTCATGCCGCCGATCAACTGGACGTCGAAGTGGCGCATGCCCATGACGCGCTTACCGGCTTCACGGGCGACCGCGAAGGCTTCGGGCAGCAGCTTGTCGAGGGTTTCACCTTTGGCTATGCGGGCCTTGAACTCTTGGGTCTTGGCGCGCAATTGCTCGTCCGACAGAGCAACCATCTGCTCTTCGAAGGCATTGACCAGCTGCACCGTCTTGAGCATGCGTTTGACTTCGCGCTCATTCTTGCTTCCAAAAAGTTTCTTTAACAAAGGCGCAAACATATCGGCAGGTTCTTCCACACATAGGGATGGAGGGCGCACCGTGAGTGGCCCGAGCAGCCCTCACGGCCGCATTGCGAACGCGCATTCTACCCGGAATCGTGGGTGAGGAAAGTGGCGTTGTTCCCCGAGGCAGGCACGGCGCTGTGAGAGGGCTTGTTTAAAATAAGGGCTTTTGCGCGAACTTCAACCCATGGAGTGCAGAAGTTACTTATTGATTTCATGGGCAAAGCCCAGCCGACGCAGAGCCTCGGGGTGTGCAGGCGCTTTCTGCTAAGATAGCCGCTCTGTTACCTAAGGTGTCTAAACATGGCATTTCGCCCTCTTACAGCCCGCGCTCCCGGCGTGTTGCTTCGCGAAGCCAAGCCGTTGAAAGCCATCTTTGGCCATGCCAAGCGCCTGGGCCATTTACAACGCCTGCTTGAAAGCCAGCTGCAACCGGCCGCACGTGAGCACTGTCACGTGGCGTCCTGGCGTGAAGGCAATCTGCTATTAATTGTCACCGATGGTCATTGGGCCACGCGCTTGCGTTATCAGCAAAAACGCTTGCAGCGCCAGTTGCTGGTGTTTGAAGAGTTCGCCGGTTTGACGCGCATTCAGTTCAAGGTACAGCCACCCACCGTGCCGCAAGGCGCGGTGGGGCATACCCTGGACCTGTCGGAAACGGCCGCCGAAACCCTTCAGGCCACCGCCGAAGGGATCAACGACCCGGGCTTGCGCGCCGCCCTGGAACGGCTGGCCGCTCATGCCCGGCCCAAAGCCTGAAGCGCTACTTGCGTTTGCTGCCGCCCAATAACGAACCGAGCAGACCCCGCACCAACTGGCGCCCCATCTGATTGGCGGCCTGCTGCATGGCTGATTTCAACGCCTTGCCCGCCGTGGTCCCCAGGAAGGCACCGGCCTTGTCGGTGAAGCTCGGCTCTTCGGCGGCCGGCGCGGCCTGCTCGGCAGGCCCCAGTTCCTTGCGGGCCATCAGCACTTCATAGGCAGACTCACGATCCACCGGCTTGTCATAGCGCCCCAACAGCGGCGAACTGGCGATCAACGCTTTGCGTTCGGCTTCGGTGAGCGGCCCGATCCGCGATTGCGGGGGGGCAACCAATACGCGCTGGACGACTTCCGGCGTGCCCTTTTCCTGCAAGGTTCCCACCAATGCCTCACCGGTGCCCAACTCTGTAAGCACCGACAAGGTATCGAATGTCGGGTTGGGCCGGAAACCATCCGCCACTGCCCGCAGCGATTTCTGTTCTTTGGCGGTGAACGCACGCAAACCGTGCTGGATGCGCAGGCCCAGTTGCGCCAGTACCGTATCCGGCAGGTCGCCCGGCGATTGGGTGACGAAATACACGCCGACGCCTTTGGAACGGATCAGGCGCACCACCTGCTCAAGGCGTTCCTGCAAGGCTTTTGGCGTATCGGCGAACAACAAATGCGCCTCATCGAAAAACAACGCCAACAATGGTTTGTCGGCATCGCCGCGTTCCGGCAGTTGTTCGAACAACTCTGCCAGCAGCCACAGCAGGAAGGTCGCGTAGACCTTCGGCGCTTCATGCACCAAGCGGCTGGCGTCCAGCAGGTGGATGCGTCCACGTCCATCGCTGGCGGGCTGCAAAATATCCTCCAGTTGCAGGGCCGGCTCGCCAAACAAGGCTTCGGCGCCCTGCTGCTCCAGCACTGCCAGGCGCCGCAACAAGGCCTGGCTGGAACCGGTGGTCATCAAGGCGGCGTCTTCGCCCAGCAGTTCCGGGTGATAGCGCAGGTGATTGAGCAGTGCCTTGAGGTCCTTGAGGTCCAGCAGCAACAGGCCTTCGCGGTCGGCCACCTTGAACGCCGCATAGAGCGCCGATTGCTGGCTGTCGGTGAGTTCCAACAGGCTGCCGAGCAACAGCGGGCCCATTTCACTGATGGTGGTGCGCAGTGGGTGACCGGATTGGCCGTGGATATCCCACAGGGTGACCGGGTACGCCTGGGCGGTGTAATTAAGGAAGGGCATGCCGGCAATACGCTCGGCCACTTTGCCCTGGGGGTTGGCGGCGGCGCCCAGGCCGCAGAGGTCGCCCTTGATGTCGGCAGCGAACACCGCCACACCCGCATCACTGAAGGCTTCTGCCAGGCGCTGCAAGGTGACGGTCTTGCCGGTGCCCGTGGCGCCAGCGATCAACCCGTGACGGTTGGCCAGGCGCATGGACTGGGCGATGGGCTGGCCGTCAAGGCCAGCACCGATAAGCAGTTGTGTGGAGTCAGGCATTTCGTCACCTATGGTTAATCTTTAGTGCCGCGAGGTCGATATAGACAGATGTAAGCCCGACAAAGACTAAAAAACGGTCAGATAATTCCGATACGGACCAACGGAGCTATCACCAGAAATACCACACCTTTTTTGACGCTGCCATTTTGCGCCTCCCGCATAGGATGCGCCTCGGATATTAAGACCTTAGCGGACCCTTCAAGCCATGAACAAAAATCTGCGCTTCAGCCACAAGATCCTGCTTGCAGCCTCCCTTATCGTCATCGCCGCCTTTGCGTTGTTTACCCTCTACAACGACTACCTGCAGCGCAACGCGATTCGTGACGACCTCAACAACTACCTGCATGAGATGGGCGACGTCACCGCCAGCAACATCCAGACCTGGCTCACCGGCCGTATCGGCCTGGTGGAAAACGCCGCACAGAACATCGCTATCAACCCTGAAAAAACCGTGGTCGCCAGCCTGCTGGAGCAGAAAGCGCTGACCTCGTCATTCATGGCCACCTACGTCGGTGACAGCCAGGGCACATTCACCATCCGCCCTGACACCAAGATGCCCGACGGCTTCGACCCGCGTGTTCGCCCCTGGTACAAGGGCGCCCAGGCCAGTAACGGCTCGACCCTGACCGAACCCTATATCGACGCGGCGACCGGCCAACTGATCATTTCTGTCGCTACGCCCAGCGCCAAGGGCGGCCAGAGCATCGGCGTAGTCGGCGGCGACCTGAGCCTGCAGACCCTGGTGGATAACATCGGCGCGCTGGATTTTGGCGGCATGGGCTATGCGTTCCTGGTCAGCGCCGACGGCAAAGTGCTGGTGCACCCGGATAAAGCCCTGGTGATGAAGACCCTCGCCGACGTGTACCCGAAAGACACGCCGAAGATCAGCGGTGACTTCAGCGAAGTCCAAGCCAACGGCAAGACCAATATCGTGACGTTCACACCGATCAAGGGCCTGCCCTCGGTGAACTGGTACCTGGGCGTTTCGGTGGATAAAGACAAGTCTTTCGCCATGCTCAGTGAGTTTCGCACCTCGGCGGTGATCGCCACGATCATCGCGGTAGTGATCATCATCGCCCTGCTCGGCATGCTCATCCGCGTCTTGCTGCAACCTCTGCACCTGATGACCCGCGCCATGCAGGACATTGCCGACGGTGAAGGCGACCTGACCCGCCGCCTGACCATCCAGAACAATGATGAGTTCGGCACCTTGGGCAATGCCTTCAACCGCTTCGTGGAGCGCATTCATACCTCGATTCGCGAAGTGTCTTCCGCCACCGAGCATGTCAATGAAGTGGCCCTGCGGGTGGTCAGTGCCTCCAACTCATCGATGGTCAACTCCGATGAACAGGCCAACCGCACCAACAGCGTCGCCGCCGCCATCAACCAACTGGGGGCCGCAGCCCAGGAGATCGCACGCAACGCCGCCCAAGCCTCCAGTCAGGCCAGCGATGCCCGGCACCTCGCCGAGGACGGCCAGCAGGTGGTTGAACGCAATATCAAGGCGATGACGCAGTTATCCAGCATGATCAGCACCTCAAGTACCAATATCGAAGCACTTAACAGCAAAACGGTGAATATCGGCCAGATCCTTGAGGTGATCACCAGCATTTCCCAGCAAACCAACCTGCTGGCGCTCAACGCGGCGATCGAAGCGGCGCGCGCCGGGGAAGCCGGGCGTGGCTTTGCGGTGGTCGCCGATGAAGTGCGCAACCTGGCCCATCGCACTCAAGAGTCGGCGCAACAGGTGCAGACGATGATCGAAGAGCTGCAGGTGGGCGCCCGTGACTCGGTGACGACCATGAGCGAAAGCCAACGCCACAGCCTGGACAGCGTGGAAATCGCCAACCTGGCCGGCGAGCGCCTGAACAGCGTGACCCAGCGTATTGGCGAGATCGACGGCATGAACCAGTCGGTCGCCACCGCCACTGAAGAACAGACCTCGGTGGTGGAGTCGATCAATATGGACATCACCGAGATCAACACCCTCAACCAGGAAGGGGTGGAAAACCTGCAATCGACCCTGCGCGCCTGCTCGGACCTGGAACAACAGGCCTCGCGTTTGAAGCAGTTGGTGGGCAGCTTCCGGATCTAAAATTCACCTGTAGGAGCGAGCTTGCTCGCGAAAAACGTCAACGATAACGCGAGCTGCCTGAAGAAACGCGGCGTCTGTGAGTTTTTCGCGAGCAAGCTCGCTCCTACAGCGTGGGTTTGTCCGCTCCCGCCACCGTCATGCTGCGAATCTAAACCGAACATCTATCCTTACCTCAGGTCCATCTAGGGAGAGCAATGGATCGGAGGGATGTTCATCGTGCATATCGCTGACATAACCATGTTCTACGCCCCGGCCAGCGGTGGCGTACGCACTTACCTTGACGCCAAGCACCGGCGTCTGGCGCTCAAGCCGGGCATTCGCCACAGCCTGTTGATCCCCGGCGCACATTTGAGCGAACAGGACGGCATCTTCAAAGTACCGGCGCCCGCCCTGCCCTTCGGCAAAGGCTACCGTTTCCCCGTTCGCTTGGCGCCATGGCGAAATGTCCTGCACGATTTACAGCCCGACCTGATCGAAGTGGGCGATCCTTACCTGACCGCCTGGGCAGCCCTGGACGCACGGCGTCAGTTGGATGTGCCGGTCATCGGCTTCTACCACTCCGACCTGCCACTGCTGGTGAGCAACCGCATGGGGCCTTGGTTTACTCCCAATGTTGAAGCCTACGTACGCAAACTCTATGGGAATTTTGACCGGGTGCTCGCCCCCAGCCAGGTCATGGCCGACAAGCTCACCGGGCTTGGCGTCAGAAATGTCTTCGTACAACCCCTGGGCGTAGACCTGCAAACCTTCACCCCCGAGGTACGTGACCCCGGCCTGCGCGCCGAACTGGGGATTGGCGAAGACACTCGGCTATTGATCTTCGCCGGGCGCGGCTCCAAAGAGAAAAATCTGCCGGTGCTGCTCAACTGCATGAAGCGCCTGGGGGATGGCTACCACTTGCTGCTGGTGGGCTCCGGCATGCCCGCCAGCGTGCCAGACAATGTCACCGTCATTGATGGATTCCGGCCCGCCCAGCATGTTGCGCGGCTGATGGCCAGCGCCGATGCCTTGCTGCACGGTGGCGACCAGGAGACCTTCGGGCTGGTGATCCTGGAAGCCATGGCCTGCGGTATTCCGGTGGTCGCCGTGGCGGCCGGGGCCTTTACCGAGATTGTCGACGAGCGTTGTGGCCTGCTGTGCCCGCCGAACAACCCCAAGGCCATGGCCGATGCGGTGCGCGAGCTGTTCAGTACCGACAGCCGACGCCTGGGGGCCCAGGCTCGGCACCATGTCGAGCGGCATTATGCGTGGGATACGGTAGTCGACAGCCTGCTGGGGCATTACTACGCCGTGCTGGGCAGCCATGAACCGATGCTCGCCCATGGCTGAGCGCGCGCTGATGCTGGTACTGCACGACGTGGCACCGCACACCTGGGCCGACTACCGGCCCTTCGTCGAGGCCGTCGATGCATTGGGCAACGTGCCCATTACTTGGCTGGTAGTGCCGGACTTCCACCACCATGACGACCTGGCCGCCCACCGCGATTTTCGGCGCCTGCTCGATAGCCGTGTCGCCAAGGGCGATGAGCTCACCTTGCATGGTTATTACCATTGCGACGACCAACCTCGGCCGCGTACGCCAAAAGAATGGTTTATGCGACGCATCTATACCCACGAAGGCGAGTTTTATCAGTTGTCCGAGGCCGAGGCGTTGCGGCGGCTGACCGCCGGCATTGAGGTGTTCCAGCGCAATGGTTGGCCGCTGCATGGCTTTGTTGCGCCCGCCTGGTTGATGAGCGATGGCACCCGGAAGGCATTGCGCCAGTTGCCGCTGAGCTACACCAGCGACCCGCAACATTTTTATCGCTTGCCTGACTTCACGCCCATCGACGCTCCCGGCCTGGTGTGGAGTGCCCGCAGTGCCTGGCGCCGCGGGCTGTCCAAAATCCTCAGCGACCGCCGTGAACAGCGCTGGCAGACGGCCCCGCTGATCCGACTCGGATTGCACCCGGTGGACATGCGCCACAGGTTTTCCCGCGATTATTGGCTGCACACCCTGCAACGCCTGCTCAACGCGGGGCGCGTCCCCCAAACCAAGGCCGCCTGGCTGGCGACGCAGCCATGGGGCGACTGATCTGGCTGGTGCTGGCCCTCCTGGCGGCACTGGCCATTCCGGTGTGGCTGGGCGGCGGCGAAAGCATTGCGCGCCTGCGCCAGTTTCCGTTGCCCCAGTTGCTGGGGATGTTCGCCATGATCATCGGCTGCTGGCTGATCAACAGCCTGCGCATCCGCCTGTTGCTTGGCGAGCATCGCGCCCAGTTAGGGCCGCTTAAAAGCCTTGGCGTGGTGATATCCACCGAGTTCGCCATGTGCGCCACTCCCGGCGGCAGCGGCGGGCCGTTGACCCTGATGGCGCTGCTGGCACGTAACGGCGTGCGCCCTGCCCACGGCAGTGCGGTGTTCGCCATGGACCAATTGAGCGACTTGGTGTTTTTTCTCTGCGCACTGGTGGGGATCCTGCTGTATGCGCTGTTTCATAGCCTCAGCCCGCGCATGGAGTGGTTGCTGGGGCTCAGCGCCGTGTCGATGGTGGGTGGGGTGATCAGTGGCTGGGCCGTGGTGCATTTTCACCGGCGGCTGATTCGCCTGGCGGGTTTGGCACTCAAGGCCATGAAGGTCGGCGCTACCACCCGCCGACGCTGGGCGCGCCGGTTGCTGCGTTTTCTTGCGGCGTTCAGCGCCACCCTGAAGCTCCCCCGGAGTACCTTGCTTGGGGTCTTTGCGCTGACCAGCCTGCATTGGCTGCTGCGTTACAGCGTGCTGTACCTGGCGCTGCGCGGGTTGGGCGGTGAGGTGCAGTGGGCCTGGAGCTTTCTGATCCAGATGCTGTCGCTGACTGCCGGGCAGTTCAGCCTCGCGCCAGGCGGGGCCGGCGCAGCGGAGCTGACGTCCGCGGCACTGCTGGCGCCCATGGTGGGCACATCCACAGCGGCGGCGGCGATTCTGATCTGGCGCGCGGTGACCTATTACTTCTATTTGCTGGCCGGTGCACCAGTGTTTCTATTGATGGTCGGCAAACCGCTGCTCAAGCGTCTTTTTCAGGGGCGGCAGGCGGCTCGTCCTGCGCCTGTGTCTGTTCCCATAAACGCGCCGCGCCTGGAAAATCAGTTCCATCCTCGGCATCCAGCGCGTCCGGGTCGTAACGACTCAAACAGCCCTCGCCCAAGGTAGCAGGCGCCCGTGAGGTGGCTTTATCGAGCGGGTCGCTCATGGGAATCTCCTGAAACAGAAATAAAAAAAGGGCCTGGAGAGTTTTACCTCCAGGCCCCGGTGTCTTTCAATCAAAACCGCTGAGTCAGAAAACCACGGTCTTGTTGCCGTGCACCAACACGCGGTCTTCCAAGTGGTAGCGCAAGCCACGGGCCAACACCATTTTCTCGACGTCACGGCCGAAGCGCACCATGTCTTCAATACTGTCGCTGTGGCTGACGCGCACCACGTCTTGCTCGATGATCGGGCCGGCGTCCAGCTCTTCGGTCACGTAGTGGCAGGTTGCACCAATCAACTTCACGCCACGCAGGGAAGCCTGGTGATACGGCTTGGCACCGACAAAGGACGGCAAGAAGCTGTGGTGAATGTTGATCACTTTGCCCGCGTATTCGCGGCACAGCTCCGGCGGCAGGATCTGCATGTAGCGCGCCAGCACCACCACATCCGCGTCGTGCTGCTTGACCAGGCGCGACACCTCGGCGAATGCCGGCTCCTTGTCCTGTGGGTTGACCGGCACATGGTAATAAGGGATGCCATGCCATTCGACCATGCTGCGCAGGTCGTCGTGGTTGGAGATCACGCAAGCAATCTCGCAATCGAGTTCGTCGCTGTGCCAGCGGTGCAGCAGGTCTGCCAGGCAGTGGGATTCGCGGCTGGCCATCAGCACCACGCGTTTCTTCTGCTCTGTATCAGTGATGTGCCAGGTCATCGAAAACTCTTCGGCAATCGGCGCAAACGCCTCGCGGAAGGCTTCCAGGCCAAAGGGCAGCGTATCGGCACGGATTTCGTGACGCATGAAAAACCAACCACTGAGATCGTCCGAGTGATGGCTCGCCTCGGTGATCCAGCCATTATGGGAAGCCAGAAAGTTACTGACCTTGGCAACGATGCCAACCCGGTCCGGGCAAGCAATCACCAGCCGAAAAGTGCGCATTAGGGGGAAACTCCAGAACTTCACAAAGGCGGCTATTCTAGCGATTACGCAAAAAAACTGCAGTATTCCCTTGCACCTGATCTTGAGCCCTCGCCGTGGCAACACCCCTTAATCGTGTAAGGTTTTACCACCGCTAAATGACGATACAAGGGCATGCTCAGGCCAGTAGCAAAAAATTAAGGAAACTCTGAAAAAGACTTTCTGATTTGGCAAAATACCGCGACCCCACCCACCGAGTTTCCCGATGAAGCAGATGACCTTCGCCGACGCCGAGTACGCTGGCAAGCGCAAGCAAACCCGCAAGGAGTTGTTCCTGATCGAGATGGATCGGGTGGTGCCGTGGAAGGGCTTGATTGCTTTGATCGAGCCACATTATCCGAAAGGTGAAGGTGGCCGTCCGGCCTACCCGTTGATGGCGATGCTGCGTGTGCATCTGCTGCAGAACTGGTTCGGCTACAGCGATCCAGCGATGGAGGAAGCGCTGTACGAAACCACGATCCTGCGCCAGTTTGCCGGGCTGAACCTGGAGCGCATCCCCGACGAAACCACCATTCTCAACTTCCGCCGCTTGCTGGAGAAACACGAGCTGGCGGCCGGCATCCTCGCTGTCATCAATGGCTATCTGGGCGACCGCGGCCTGTCGCTGCGCCAGGGCACCATCGTCGATGCAACGCTGATCAATGCGCCCAGTTCGACCAAGAACAAGGACGGCAAGCGCGACCCGGAAATGCACCAGACCAAGAAGGGAAACCAGTATTATTTTGGCATGAAGGCCCACATCGGCGCCGATGACGAATCGGGTCTGGTGCACAGCGTAGTGGGCACGGCGGCCAATGTGGCGGATGTCACCCAGGTGGACAAATTGCTGCATGGCGACGAAAACGTGGTCTGCGCCGATGCAGGCTACACCGGTGTCGAAAAGCGGCCCGAGCATGAAGGACGTGAAGTTATCTGGCAGGTGGCGGCACGCCGCAGCACCTACAAAAAACTCGATAAGCGCAGCGTGCTGTACAAAGCCAAGCGCAAGATTGAAAAGGCCAAGGCTCAGGTGCGCGCCAAGGTCGAGCATCCGTTCCGGGTAATCAAGCGCCAGTTCGGTTACACCAAGGTGCGCTTTCGCGGCTTGGCCAAAAACACGGCGCAACTGGTGACACTGTTCGCTCTGTCGAACCTGTGGATGGCGCGCCGACATTTACTGACGAATGCAGGAGAGGTGCGCCTGTAATGCGGGAAATGGCCACCGGAGTGGGGTCCGGGTGGCGAAAACGTAAGAAATACTCGTCGAATTGATTGTTTTTTGATCATTTGGCGAGTTTAAAAGTTGCGCTAGGTGGTATGCCGGGGAAATACATGGCTACTTCAGACCATCCCTAAGTCGACGAGCCAATCTGGACGGAATAGCTGCCTTCGGTATGCCCGTGGGATCGCTCGGAATGGAGTCAGGTGACCGACGCAGCGCCTACCCGGTAATTGGGATGAGCAAGTCAAGGGGAGAGACGGTTTTACAGGATTTTCGGGCCCGCTAGTGGCTGAGGAACCGCTCTACTAAACTGGTTGAATACCGGATACCGGGTTTCGAAAAAGCTACAGCCGGCTGATCAAATCTTCCGGCTGGAGTCTGATTAGCGGATCGCTGTATCCAAGCAAATATTAGTCGAAAATTTCCCGTAAAAACGATTTCTTATGATAAACCTGCTCTTCCTGATGCCTCGACTGATTCTGATGGCCGTTCTGATATCCGTCCCGCCAACCACCACCGTGACCAGGCTGCGGCGCGGAGTGGCCGTGCTTAGTGCCGCGTTTGTTGTCATGGTGGCCAGAAGACGGCTGGGCATACACAGGTTCAGACGGAGGTGTACCTTGCAGCGACTGAGATACGCTCTGTGGAAGAAAACGAGCTTCTTGTTCTTCCTGCTGGCTACGCTCGATGATCTTGTCGAGTTCTCCCCGGTCAAGCCAAACACCTCGACATTGCGGGCAATAGTCGATTTCAACGTTTTGACGTTCCGACATTACCAACAGTACTTCTTTGCAAACTGGGCAGTGCATGGTTCTCTCCTCCAGCGAATGAGCTATATAAAACGCAGCAGCCATTTCACCGACGCAGCAGCCGCAAGCCATTGAATACGACGAGCAAGCTCGCCCCCATGTCGGCGAAAACGGCCATCCACAATGTCGCGAAACCAGAGAGAGCCAACGCCAAGAAGACAACTTTTATGCCCAGAGCCAAAATGATGTTTTGCTTTAGAACCGAGGCGGATCGGCGACTCAGGCTGATAAAGTACGCGATTTTTCGAGGGTCGTCGTCCATGATCGCAACGTCAGCTGTTTCGAGAGCTGTCGCTGTCCCTGCGGCTCCCATTGCGAAACCTATATCGGATTGCGCTAAGGCGGGGGCGTCATTAACGCCGTCACCAACCATCCCAACGGCGCCATATCTGCGTTTGAGTTCAGCGACTGCAGTCTGCTTGTCCTCTGGCATCAGATTTCCACGGGCATCCTCGATGCCCAATTGCTCAGCGATCGACCTCGCCGTCGCAGGATTATCCCCAGTCAGCATTACTGGAACCACGTTCAAAGCCTTCAAAGCAGCCACAGCTTCAACACTCTCCGGTCGGACTGTGTCTGCGACCGCGAATATCGCGGCGGGGCCGCTATTGCCGCATAGCACGATCACCGTTTTGCCAGTTTCCTCAAGCCGTGAAAGTCTGGCCTCCAGCTCCGAAGAACACACGCCCAACTCCTCAACCAAACGATGGTTGCCTAGATGCCAAAGATGACCGTCGATCGTGCCTTTCACGCCTCGGCCATTTAGCACACTGAAGTCACTGACAGGCAGAGCCACAGCGCCAGGCTGCTGCGATTTCCACCCATTGACCAATGCTTTCGCTACTGGGTGGGTACTTTGCTCATCAAGACTCGCAGCAATCAAAGTTGCCTTCTCGATAGACAAGTCACTGAATATATCTGAGTCAGTCAGAACTGGCTTGCCCTGAGTCAACGTGCCTGTTTTATCCAGAGCAACCACCTTCAGCAGGCGCCCGCTTTCCAGGTAGGCACCACCCTTGATCAAGATTCCATGCCGTGCGGCTGCGGCAAGACCACTCACAACAGTGACAGGCGTTGAGACGACCAAGGCACAAGGACACGCGATGACCAACAACACCAGGGCCTCATACAACCATTCACCCCACGTACCACCAAGCAGCACTGGGCCTAAAACGGCAACAAGAAATGCCACCGCCACTACGGCTGGGGTGTAATACCGTGCGAACTGGTCAACGAACCTCTGCGTCGGCGCCCGCTGAGACTGCGCATCCTGAATCGCGGCAGCAATACGAGCGAGCGTACTTTCGCCAGCGACTGCCGTGACAGTCGCCTCCACGACGCCGTCTGTCACGATACTGCCAGCATATAGCGGATCCCCCTCTGCCTTATCTACTGGCAAGCTTTCACCAGTGATAGGGGCTTGGTCGAGAGCAGCACGACCAGATTCCACCCTCGCATCCAGCGGTACCCGCGACCCTGTGCGAACACGAATACGGCTGCCGAGAACGACATTCTCAACCGGGTGTTCTTTCCAGCCAGCTTCGGTCATGACTTCCGCAGTCTCAGGAGCTAATGCAGTCAGCGATTTAATCGCGTTACGCGCTCGCTCAAGTGAGAGTGCTTCGATGGCTTCGGCAATAGCGAAAAGGAAAACCACCATCGCGGCTTCCGGCCACTTGCCAATCACCATGGCACCCAAGACAGCCAAAGACATCAAGAAGTAGATGTTCAATGTGAAGTTCTTTACAGCGATCCACCCCTTCTTCAGAGTTGGTAGACCAGCAGTAAGAATGGACAGCGCAGCCAAGGACATTACAGGCAAAGAACCCTCCTGTCCGGTCGTCCAAGCGATCACTTCAGCGGCGATGGCAGCTAGACCGCTGACCGCCAGCAGCCCTTTCAAGCGCGTCGTCAGAGCAGGTGAAATGGCATTCGGGGTTGCGCCGGCCTCGATGAGATTGGGCCCCATATCCAGCGCGGTCAAAGCGATGACTATCGCCTTCGGATCATCCAAGCGATGATGCACTGTCAGCTCACGATCCAACAGATTGAAATCAAGTCGTGCGATGCCAGGCATCGGCTCTAAGCGATTACGAATTAGCCGCTCTTCGGTAGGGCAATCCATCTTATCAATGCGATACCGAACCAGGGTCGTGCCTTCTGGCTCAGCCATGGCCGAATGTGAAGTCACCGCCCCTGCGGAATCCACTTTGCTCAAACAGCAATGGTCGGCATCGGAATGGGCTTGAGCTGAAGTGCCATGATCGTGTGCGCTATGGTCTTGATTATGGTCGGTGGACTTGGCTCCACAAGGCTGAGAATCCTTCGAACCGCACGCATGCGATCCCGTTCTGCCCAAGCTCTCGGCGTGATCAGGCCCATGCTCAACATGATGTGCACGAGAATGAACCTGTTTGGCGAAGGTCTCGCGGGGGTCAGCAGAACAGCAATCGTCCGACTTCGGCACGAGGTGCAATTTGGCTTTCGACGGGTTTTCCTGGCTCATGACGCATCTACCAATAAGGATATGGCGTCATTGAACAGCCTGTAGTAGCTACAGTGTCAAGCAATGAGTTTGAAATTTCGACTGGGCCGAGGGCGCCGCTCGAGTCTACGTCCCTCAGTGCGAGCGCCTGATAGCTGCATGCTGCGATGCATCAGCCAGGTTGGTCAGCACCTCAAATGCCCACTCAGCTTTCACCCTGGGAGTCATGCATATCGAGCAAGTCGTCAATCGCGTTGTGAAGCCTACGAGTAAACGTTTGGAGAAATCCGCCATGATGGTTTTCGACGCCATTGGCATGTGTCGGCTGTAGACCTCTCTAAGCGCTCATTACCATCGGTAGCCGACAGGGTTAAGGGTAGAAATATCCAGAAAGCTCCTCGACACAGTCGCACCAGCATGTCCTCCTCAACAACCCTACTACAAGCTTTTCGGCATTAATTAGGAGATGCCCACTGGAAATCCGGTGACACCTGCTAACCGAGAATAAAACCCCGCCATGTCTGGCGGGGTCTCATCAATCACCCTTCTTGTGCTTATGCACGTCCAGGTCGGGATGCTTAGGCTTGTTCTCGGGGGTTACACGGCGACGCTGGTCTGTCTTGCCGGTTGATTCGGCAATTGGCTTGGGCCCAGGTTTGATGGCCATAGAACTTGCTCCTTCAGTTGATAGGTATATGCCCTGGCAAACGTCTGCCGTGTAAGCGTTCGCTCAGTACGGTCACGAGATTGAGGGCCCCAAACACTATAGCTTGATATTTTTATGCCAGCAGTGGCGCACCACTTTAGTAAGCGTCTGCCGAACACATCTTGCACCAGCCCGTTTGGTGTAGACGGACGCTCGAAAGACCCTGTCGAGACTATCGCGCTATTCGGTTTCAATGGCAGCTTGCTCCCCTATGCTCTTGACTCGTCTAGGAGCAGCAACCAGAGCGAGCCCCAGCAGCGGGTTCGAACAGTGACTCAATAATCGTACAGTCTGGAGTGTTCGAGCCTAGGCATCTTGACTCACACGTGCCTGCCATTGAGAGCAGCTCTATCCGGATCTGCAGGAGCTTAGCTACCTTAGATTCCACTTCTGCCAAGTGCTTCTTGACCACCGACAACGCATCAGCACACGGACGATCAGCATCTGCCGCGAGCGCAATGAGTTCGCGGATATCGTCGAGTGGAAAGCCCAGTTCACGATTCTGCCTGATGAAGATGAGTCGTGACCGATGCTTTTCGGTATAGATTCGATGCCGCCCTGTCGACCGTAGGGCCGGAGGGAGAAGGCCTATTTTCTCGTAGTAGCGAATCGTTTCAATGTGGCAACCCGTTGATTTCGACAGCGCTCCGATTCCTGACATCCAAACTCCCCAAGCATTTTCTTGAACCTGTAGTAGCTACAGATATTAACCTGCTCAATCGAAAAATGATTTCACGCGTTTTAAGGGCATTCCGTGGACAGAGAACAGCTAGAGAAGAACCAGATTCCCGTTTACTTCGTCGCGGTCATTGTCGCGGCTATCGGGGGCCTGCTCGCACCTGATGCCTCTCAAGCGTTAGGTGCGTTGGTGACACCAGCCATCGCTGTGCTGATGTACGCCATGTTTCTGCAGATCCCATTCTTGGATCTTCGCAAAGGGCTTGCAAACAAGCGTTTCATGACCGCGCTGCTGACCGCCAATTTCGTCGCCATCCCCCTGTTGGTTTGGGCGTTGACGATGGGCCTAGCCGACCACCCGGCGATTTTGGTGGGCGCACTATTGGTCTTGCTGACGCCTTGTATCGATTATGTTGTTGTGTTTACCCATATCGGTAAGGGCGACTCCAAACTGACTCTGGCGGCAACACCATTACTACTCGTGCTTCAGCTTGTGCTACTACCCCTCTATCTAGCCTTCATGGTGAGTGATGACTCGGCGGTGGTTATATCGGTCGGCCCATTTGTTGAGGCCTTCGTAGTGCTGATCGCTTTACCCTTGGTCTTGGCAGTAGCAACAGCTGCCGGGGCAAAGGGGTCACGCATCGTTGAGGGCTGGAACAATGTATGGGCTTGGATGCCTGTGCCAGCTATGGCGGCTGTATTGGTCGTAGTGATCGGCTCTCAGATTTCAACGGTGGTCAGAGACATGGACAAGCTGCTGCCTGTTATTCCCGTCTACATTGGTTTCATGCTCTTGGCACCCGTGGTGGGTGCGCTGGTGGCTCGGGCGTTTAAGTTACCGGCTAGCACGGCAAGATCTGTCGCTTTCAGCAGTTCGACACGAAACTCATTGGTAGTTCTACCATTGGCATTGGCCTTGCCCGAGGAAATCAGAGGGCTCGCTGCGGCAGCAGTGATTACTCAAACGCTGATTGAGTTGGTCAGCGAACTAATTTACATCCGAGCAATTCCTGCTTTGGTGTGGCGCAAAATGTAGATGCCAGGGAAGACATAAGCACAAAACACCCTGCGCGATTAAACAGGTGCCCACCTGTGCGGCAGCAGCTTGTTAATCTCACTCGCGCGCCGCGTCGGCAGGCGCGTGAGAACATCCTTTAGATAGGCGTACGGATCATGGCCATTCAGCCGCGCTGACTGGATCAAGCTCATGATCGCCGCAGCCCGTTTTCCGCTGCGTAGCGACCCGGCGAAGAGCCAGTTCTTGCGCCCAAGAGCCCATGGCCGGATCTGGTTGTCGGGTAGTCAGACGCGGTTGCCCGCGTCCAACCCCCTAAGAACCGTGCATGCGAGTTTCCCAGCACACGGCTCAAGCCTCTGCTAAGGCGCCATTGGGCACCCGGTTATACATCGTCGACATTGGCAAATTGCACATCTCGTGGGCAACGCAGGTGGTAAATCTCAAGATTAGCCGCAGCGTCCGTCCCGCCATGACCTAGCTTCACAATATGGCGACTGTGCCACGGTGTGTCTTTGGTCACCGGCTTGAAGCAGGCGCAGCACCTGCCGCCCTGTTGCACCCATACCCGATACAGCTTGGCTCGACCTTTAACGGAAGTGAGCATCTTCTTGCCCCAGCGGGACTCGAAGTACTCATCCCATGCAGGGTCGTGAGGGTTGGCAGCAGCCTTAATCTTGATATGTCGCACAATCGGTGTGTCTGAGGCGTCTACTAGCGTGTACTGACGCTTCCGACCATCGGCGGATTTTTCAGTACACGAGAACACCCAACGGCGCGCCCCTTGTACTTTGAAATACCGATCCTTCACCCATCGGCGTGTCTTGCGAGGGTGGCGACGTACCGCCCATCGCCAGAGCATTTCCCACACTGCGCTGTCCACCTGGTTGAAGACCTTCTTGGCGACGACATGACTGTGATAGTTCGCCCAGCCCCGTAGAACCGGGTTGAGCAAACCTATCAAGTTAGCCTGTCGTATCGTTTTGTTGGTCTTGATCAACTCTCGCAGCTTGGCAAGTAGAGCCCCGATGTTCGCCTTGGACGGCTTGATCAGGAGCTTGCCGTTGTACTTGCGCAGGTTCCATCCGAGGAAGTCGAACCCGTCCCCTATGTGCGTTATCTTGGTTTTTTCCGGAGAGAGGACAAGTCCACGCTCTGCCAGAAATTCAACCACGGCGGGCCTGACTTCATTCTCCAGCCATTCTTTCGAACAACCAGTGATGATGAAATCATCTGCATAACGCACCACGCGCATTTTTCGGGCTGTCCACTTCGCGTTGGGAAATCTCTTCGCCAGCATCGCTTCCAACCCATCCAGCGTCATGTTCGCCAACCCCGGGGATATGATGCCTCCCTGCGGGGTTCCGGCGTGGCTGGGGAATAGCTGCTTTTGGTAGACATAACCAGCCCGGAGCCATTTCTGCAAAATCGCCTTGTCCATGGGAATGTTGGCGATCAACCAGTCATGGCTGATATTGTCGAAACAGCCTTGAATGTCGCCCTCTAACACCCATTCCGCGTTTGCTTTTCGTGACAGCACACCAAAGCACTGTGCGACGGCATCCGCAGTTGAGCGTTCCGGCCTGAACCCATAAGAGTTCGGGTCGCCGGTAGTTTCCGCTATCGGTTCCAGAGCCAGCAGATGAAGCGCCTGCATGGCCCGGCATTTCATCGCGGGAATTCCAAGAGGTCTCGTTTTGCCGTTTTTCTTCGGAATAAGCACTCTCCGAAGCGGGAGCGGCGAGTAACCTCGCCGCGTCAACGACTCTATCGCGCCGAGCTTGGCCCTAGGCGTATTCCAAGTAACCTTGTCCACGCCGGGGGTATTTTTGCCTTTGTTTTCAGACACCCGTTTCACAGCAAATGCCTTGCCACTGAACGAGTGAGTCAGCAGCCATTGCAGGGCTTTCACCTTGTTATGTCTGCCATCTTGTACAGCCTTCACAATACGCGCTTGCAGCCCTCTGACACGACGTTGTACGGCGATCCAATCGATGCTGTCCCACGACGTGCCGGAAGGTGCACACGCCAATGCTGCTGCGTTCATTTGCTCTCCTTCCGTTGAAAGGGTTCTACCTACTCTCGTGTGAAGAGAGACCATGAGGACGTCTGCCCGCTTTCGCGTGAAGTGATGTTTCAACCTCTATCCAACCCATTACAGGACGGCGTTCGCTTTTTCCTCGTTCCTTCGCCCGCACCGCCATGGGCAATTTTTACAAACGGCTTTCCCTGACGGGAGCGATACGGGATTTCCACGTTCCGCTTACTGAAGTGCGTCGGGTTAGGTGCCTGCTATCGACCGGGAGGCATGTGGGTCACGAATGCGTAGTAGAAAGACGCAGTTCCCACCTCCATTACCATTTTGGTTCGAGCGTGTAAGCCATTTCCGCTCGCTTAATTTAACGATCGTTGCGCAGATTCACGTGTGTTCACCATACCAACTATCTAGCACTTGTCCGGCCATGGCTGCCAGAAGGGTACGCCTCTCACGATTGGTACCCCGCACCTTGCGGCGCCTCGTAACATTGTCGAAGGCGCTCTTGATTCAGCCTTCTAGATTCACCCGGTGACACGGGTGGTTCCCACCAAGGGGGAACAACTTCATTAAGCGACTTCGTGTCGCACCTCCGCCCAATTATTATCAATGGGAACCGCCCCGTCATCGAGGTAGCGCGACAGCGCTGCCCAGCGTTTAAGGCTGTAATCGAGCGCTCTGCTGATGGCCGAACCTTCGGGCACAAGATCACGCTGCGCGTTCATCCAGGCATGCAGCCTATCCTTCACCGGTACGGCTTTTTCTTGCCGTATTCGGCGCCGTAAATCCGGCTCCAGGTCTCTGACTTCTCTTTCGATTTCGTACAACAACTGGATATAGCGCAGGGCTTGCTCGGCGAGCGTGCTTTTATTCGTAGCGTGCAGTTCAAAGAACTTGCGCCGTGCATGGGCCATGCAGCCGATCTCGGTCACGCCGAGTTCAAAGCTGGCCTTGTAGCCGCCAAAATCGTCGCAGACCAACTTGCCATTCCAGTCCTGAAGGAAGTCGCGAGCATGCTCTCCGGCGCGACTGGGGCTGAAGTCATAAACCACCGCTGCCACATCCGAGAACTGGCTGGTAGCGTAGGACCACACATAGGAGCGGTGGGTTTTCTTTGTTCCCGGCATGAGCATCTGCACCGGTGTTTCATCTGCGTGGATGATTTGTTGCCCAAGCACTACTTCGCGCAGCGCATCGACCAGCGGCTGCAACTGAACTCCGGTCACGCCAACCCATTGAGCCAAGGTTGAACGTGGAATCGCCAAGCCCGCTCGACCTAAGATCGATTCCTGACGGTAAAGCGGCAGATGGTCAGCAAACTTGGCGATCATGACGTGTGCGAGCAGGCCCGAAGTCGGGATGCCCTTATCAATGACCTGCGGCGGAACCGGTGCCTGGATCAGCGTTTCGCAGTTATCGCAGACCCACTTGCCACGGACATGGCGTTCGACGGTGAACACGCCGGGCGTGTAGTCCAGCTTCTCGCTAACGTCCTCACCGATGCGCTTCAGGGCGCAGCCGCATGGGCGGTGAGTGTTGTCCGGTTCGTGATGGATCAACGTTCGCGGAAATTCTGCCGGCAATGCCGTGCGCTTGGGCCTTAGCTTTTCCTCGGTCGCCTCTGGTGCTATTTGCAACGCCTGAAGCTCGGCCTCAATCGCCGCGATATCAGTATCGATCAGGTCATCTAGCAGGCTGGCCTGTTCAGGATTCATCTGCTCGCTGCGCTTGGCAAACTTCAAACGCTTGAGCTGGGCGATCTCGTGGGTCTGTTTCTCAATGACTGTTTGATCACGGTTGATTTTCTTGCCCATAGTGTCGACTTGCGAGAGCAACTGCGCTGCGAGGACGCGCAGTTGATTGGGAGACAGTTGGTCGAGATTGGGCGAAGAAGTCATACGCCGGACTTTGCCAGAGCGGGCGTTTCGCGACGATAGACCGATAGGCTAATGGCTGCCGTTAAAGCAGTGTGATCGAGCCTCCAGAACCTGCGCGTTGCCATGGCAGCCCCAGCAACAACGTTTGAAGTTGCTCGGCATCCAGTTCCATCTCAGGACCATGGCGGATGCCAGGCCAGTGGAACTTGCCTTGGTTTAACCGGCGCGCCGCCAGCCATATTCCGAAGCCGTCATGCACCAGCACTTTCATGCGATTGGCGCGGCGGTTGGCGAACAGATAAGCGCAGTGCGGCTGCGCCGCACCGAACACCGCGATCACCTTGGCTAGCGCCGTTTCGGTGCCTGCGCGCATGGCCATCGGTTCGGTGGCGAGCCAGATGGAGTCGATGTGAATCATCGCAGAATATCTCGAAGAAAAGTCGCGCAGGCGGCAGCACTTTCAGTGGGCCAGTCCACTTTGATGATGGCGCGCGGGTGCTGTATTTCAACGCAGATATTCGATGATGCTGGATGGGAGTTCGCCCCCGCAGGTGGGTGTGCCGGAATTTTCTGCGTTTGCAGCCGAATCCATTTGTGGACGAGGTTTGCGTTGAGGCTATGGCCGAGCGCGACGCTGGCAATCGAAGCGCCTGGTTGGGCGCACTCTTGAATGATCTGGGCTTTGAAGGATTTGGAATAGGAACGGCGTGTTGGCTGCATGAAATACCCGCTTGAAAGGCTAGAATTGGTGTCCACTTAATTTAAATGCACACCATGTCTTCGCTTTGCAGAGCTGGGTAGATGACCTGGCCGGACGGTTACCCACTTTATTCTGACTCCGCAGATCATTATCACGGGTTTTTAAGACTTTACTCCGCGCAGTGGGGCTACGGTATATGGCTTTACCCAACACCTTGCAACAGGCATTTCGACGGTGATGGCGGATTGGGCAAAAGCAGCCAGTGAGGGTGTTTTTTTGGCTATGCCGGCAGCTCTCAGATTACTTGCCTGCAGTTGATGGCCAAGAAAATCGCCGTGATTCAAAGCACGTCGGGAGATGTGCCAGATTCTGGTCTCGACTCGCTGAACCAAGATGGTGATTCAGTTGAAATGACACTTGCAAGGCAGCTCATTGCTTCATAGTTTGACGGCCACCTTCGGGTGGCCATTTTTTTATAACGATCCCAATTTACCAGCGGCCAACTCGACACTTCAAAAACCATGCGTCCTGGAAAACCTATTTCCTGATGCACCTAAGAGACTGGTTTGAGAGGGTGTATTCGCTTTTGCGCGAGGACGCCCATGAACCTACCACGCCCTACTCGAACCACAGCGATACTCAGTCTGTGCCTTGCATTATTGGCAGGCATTCTGTGTTATGAGCATCATCAACTCTCCCAACTCCGCACCAGCTTGGCTGCGACTGCAGACAAAGAGTCGCTCGATGCGTTGTTGACGCGGCTTGGCAAAGTCGATGAGCGACTGGGCACGGTAGCCGGCAACCACCTGGTGACCAACGAGGACTTCCGAGCCGGGCAGCAGGCTTTATCGAATCGAATTGATGCCGCACAAGCGTATGCAAAGCAAGCGACGGAGTCAGCGCAAGAAATCTCTCAAAATGCTGCGTCTGCTGGTGAATTGCTAGTCCTCAAAGCCAGCGTCGAAACACTCGATAGCCGTCTTCAAGAACTCAGTCAGTCACGCATCAAACAAACCACTGCTGTGCCCCTCAAGCCCAAGCCTAAGCCCGTTGCCCGCCAACCAAAGCGGCCAAAACCGCCCGCTACCGCCACTGTCACACCGCAAACACCCCCTTTTACCGTTGTCGGTATCGAGTATCGCGGCGGTGAACGCTTTTTGTCCGTAGCACCGCCTGGCAGCACGCAGTTGAATCAAATTTACCTTATCCGACCTGGTGACGCTGTGGCGGGCACCGCCTGGCGACTCAACGCGCTGGACGGAAGATCCGCACGCTTTGACGTGGCCGGAACACCTCAAACCGTAACCGTCGCGCAATAGGACCTCCTTTATGCACTCCCCTACCACTTCCTCGAAAACAATGAAGCCCAGGAACATTTTGGGTTTCATTGCAGGCTTGGCCACCTTCGCGTTTGCATACGGCTGTCATGCGGCTTCGGGGCAATCAACGTCGATCTCGAACACTCAGAACAGTGAAGTTCACAACTCTTCTCAAGGAGCAAGTCAGACAGAACTCGCCCGCGAGTGGGGATTGACCCCCCAAGAATGGTCCCGTTTTCAAACTGTGATGGAGGGTCCTCGCGGAATCTATTCGCCAGGCCTGGATCCTCTGACAGCACTTGGCATCGAAGCGAAGTCGGAGGAGGAGCGGCGACGCTATGCAGAGCTGCAGGTGCGAGCCGAGCGACAGCGTATCGATAAGGAACTGGCGTACCAAAGGGCCTATGACCAAGCCTTCGCACGTCTTTACCCCAATGAAAAAGTCATCCAACTATCGTCCAACCCTGCATCTGCTCCTGGCTCGGGAGCGTTAACTGCTGTGAAAGGCACTGGACGACTAGCCGTTTTTGTTCAAGACAGTTGCAACGCATGTATTGACCGCGTCAAAGACTTACAAAACCAGAAACAGTCCTTTGATCTGTACTTCGTTGGTAGTCAAGGTGATGACGAAATAATTCGCCGCTGGGCCATCTTGGCTGGAGTCGAACCGGCCAGCGTGAGAAGCCGACAGATCACATTGAATCACGATGCCGGTCGATGGCTTGGCCTTGGACTCGGCGGTGAGCTGCCGGCCGTGGTACGCGAGGTGAATGGACAATGGCAGCGTCTGTAATTCGCGCGGCTTTAACGGGGGGGCTACTGCTCACCGCGGCATTTGCTAACGGTGCCGAGGTTCCGCCACCGGCCTATCAGTTGATTGCCCTGCCTGCCGGCGTTCCGTCCGAGGTGCTGTACTCCGTTGCACTGCAAGAGAGTGGCACCCGACTTCGCGGCCAGATCGTCCCCTGGCCCTGGACGTTGAATGTCGCCGGCGCCGGATATCGCTTTGCGACACGCAGCGATGCTTGCAGAGCGTTGATGATCGCCCTTCAGACCGCAGGCCCAAATAGAGTCGACGTCGGGCTTGGACAAACCAACATCGGTGCCAACGGCCACCGTTATAGCTATCCCTGCGAAGGGCTGGATCCGTACAAAAACCTCTCGGTTACGGCCCAGATCCTGGCTGAGCAAAAAGCCAAAGGAGGCGACTGGATCACCGCTGCTGGTCGGTACCACCGCCCTGCCGGAGGCGAACCCGCTGCCCGATACCGACGAGCTTTTGCCAAACACCTCAGCCGGGTCACCGGTATCAACCTGATGGCGAATAATCCATGAATAGATTGCTGCATCTGCCTGTTTTGCTGTCTTTGGCCTCCCCCATGGCAGTGCATGCCACCTCGCTGATTGTTGTTGAAGACCGAGGGGGTGTTTCCGCTCTGCCCTACTACCAGTACTTGGCTCCAGAACCTACTGAGCAGTCAGCACAGTCAGAGAATATTGGTGTGCGTGGGCAAGGCTCGTTTCCAGTGCGCTCTGACCAACTGACACCCGGGCAGGTACAGGGCCGGGTAATCAATGCACCTGGCCTGCAACCATTGTTTCTTGTAGGCGACGATGAAAGCTCCAGAAAGTGGTTATCACAGCGCCGCGATCAGTTACAGCAACTGCAGGCAGTGGGCCTTGTGGTTAACGTGGCCAGCGCCGAGCGGTTTGCCGAAATCCAACGATGGGCAGGAAATCTACAGTTGGTCCCGGCTCCATCAAATGATCTGGCACAGCGCTTGGGAGTCCAGCATTACCCGCTGTTGATCACTGCCACAACGATCCAGCAGTAACCAGGGTATGGCCTCTCTTACGCACATCACCTTGGTCATCAAGCAACCAGATGACCCACGAGCAGGCCAACTGCTTTTTGAACAGGTCACCTATGTCGCCAAGCTCTATGGCGGCACCGTCATCGCCCGCGTACCTGGTGACGAGGTGGAGCTATGTCAGCGGCTAAAAGAACGACTGCCCGAGGCAGTTGAGCAAGCGAGGCAAGAGTTGGCCAATTCATCATCACGCATGAAAGGAGGATCCCGGCCCCATGAAGCTGACCAAGAAGCAACGCTGCGAGCTTCACGCTAAATTCGCGGGCCATTGCGCATACTGCGGTGTGCTGTTGGGTGACCGGTGGCATGCGGACCACATGGAAGCAGTATGGCGAGAACCAGAGAGGGTGGACGGCAAGTACTCCGGTGCCATCATTTTGGGGCGGCCAGAGAACCACGCCATCAGCAACATGATGCCCGCGTGCGTGCCGTGTAATTTGAGCAAGGCAGCGATGCCACTAGAAGTCTGGCGAGAGCGCATTGCTGGACACGTCAACTCCCTTAACAGCTACCACCCCATATACCGCCTGGCCAAGTCCTATGGGCTGATCGCTGAGACAGGCAAGCCAGTCGTTTTCCATTTCGAAACAGTGGGGCCATTGTCCCCTTTCACTCATAGGAAGTGATCCATGACCACCTCCTACACCATTGAGTCGTTACTACGCCCTGCTGTTGAGCTGTACACAGTTTGCGTATGTGCCGCTGCGGCGTTGCTCTGTATTTTCGCGCCCTGGGCGGTTGCTCTGACGCCTTTATTCGGCATGGTTGCCGGTACAGGCTTTCTGGGTCTAGGGTTCGTCCGCCTCAAACAAGCGTTGGTAGTGCTGCGTTACCGGCGCAATATTCGGCGCCTACCCCACTACACCATGACCAGCAAAGACATGCCGGTCAGCAATGAGCGGCTATTCATCGGTAAAGGCTTTCGCTGGACCCAAAAACATACTCAGCGGTTGATGGAGACTTACCTCCCAAAGTACGCCGAGTATGTCGAGCCCACGTCTATCTATACCTTTGCTCGCAGAATTGAGGAGCGTCTGGAGTTCGCACCCTTTCCACTCAAATTGCTGTCAAAGGCTACCTCGTGGGATGTGCCATTTAACCCGGCGCGTCCACTTCCTCCAGTCGGGGGGCTACCGCGCTTACACGGTATAGAGCCGAACGAAGCGGATGTCAGCCTGCCACTGGGTGAGCGGGTTGGACACTCCCTTGTATTGGGGACTACTCGTGTTGGAAAAACCCGCTTGGCAGAGTTGTTTATCACCCAAGACATCAGGCGTACCCGCCGTAGCCCCCGGCGCCGCGTTCATATGGGGCGCCGCGTGCAACCCGTTCATCGAAGCCAGCGCAATGTAGAAATGGACCTGGACCGCGAAGTGGTGATTGTCTTCGATCCTAAAGGCGACGCAGACCTCCTGAAGCGCATGTACATCGAATGCAAGCGCGCAAACCGACTGGAGGAATTCTACGTGTTCCACCTAGGCTGGCCCGATCACTCCGCTCGCTACAACGCCGTCGGCCGGTTTGGTCGGATCTCGGAGGTTGCCACCCGCATTGCCGGCCAACTTTCGGGGGAAGGCAATTCCGCGGCATTCCGGGAATTCGCCTGGCGTTTCGTCAACATCATCGCGCGCGCCCTCGTGGCACTGGGACGTCGGCCGGACTATGAACAGATCCTCAAGCATGTGACAAACATTGACGCGCTGTTTATTGAGTATGCGCAGAAGCACTTTGCTGAAAATGATCCCAAAGCCTGGCAAACCATCGTTGAGCTGGAAGGAAAGATCGATCGTAAGAACCTCAGTTTCGCCATGAAGGATCGACCGCTACGCGTGGTGGCCCTGGACATGTACCTCACTCAGCAACGCATCTCCGACCCAGTGATGGAGGGTCTGCGATCAGCCGTACGCTATGACAAAACCTATTTCGACAAGATCGTGGCCAGCCTTCTGCCATTGCTGGAAAAACTGACCACAGGCCGGATTGCAGAGCTGCTATCTCCCGACTACATGGATCTTGAGGACCCACGACCAATCTTTGACTGGATGCAGATCATCCGCAAACGGGCAGTGGTCTATGTCGGCCTGGACGCTTTATCTGATACAGAGGTAGCTGCAGCGGTGGGCAACTCGATGTTCAGCGACCTGGTGTCAGTTGCGGGTCACATCTATAAGTTTGGCATCGATGATGGCTTGCCCGGGGCCACCGGCGGCAAGGTAGCAATTAACGTACATGCGGACGAATTCAACGAACTGATGGGCGATGAATTCATACCGATGATCAACAAAGGCGGTGGTGCCGGCATGCAGGTCACGGCCTATACCCAAACCATGAGCGATATTGAGGCAAAAATCGGTAACCGGGCTAAAGCTGGCCAAGTCATCGGTAACTTCAACAACCTGTTCATGTTACGTGTACGTGAGACTGCAACCGCCGAGCTGCTGACCAACCAGTTGCCAAAGGTCCAGGTGTTTACCAGTACACCAGCAAGCAGTGCAAACGACGCTATTAACGGCAACACCGCTTTCACCTCTAACACTCACGATCAGATCCAAAGTGTCAGCGTACCGATGATCGAACCGGCGCATGTGGTTGCCCTACCCAAGGGGCAATGCTTTGCCCTGATAGAGGGCGGGAATTTGTGGAAGATTCGTATGCCGTTGCCGGCAAGCGATCCCGATGAAGTGATGCCCAAGGATCTTCAGGCCTTGGTTGAGGGCATGCGTAAAGGATCCGGAACCAGCAGCGACTGGTGGCAAGCACCGGGATATGACGCACTAAGTGAGTCGCTTCCTGATGACTTGGTAGACGACTTCCGCCAGATGGCCAATAACGGAAAAGCCGCATAGGCTTGAAGGAACAGAGCCATGGCCGATATCGCGGAAAAAGCCCAGCAACAGCAGGAAGGTCAAAAAAACTTCCTGGGCATGCTGTTCTCTACCCCTTTTCATTTCTTGGGGGTGATGTTCGGCTCCTTGCTCGGCGCCATCGTCGTTGAATGGCTTTGCATGTACACGTTCTGGCCGGATGCCGGCTGGAAACATGCTCAGCAGATGTTCCAACATGAACTGGGCTGGCTGTCCCAGGATCTGCTGCACAGCGTTGTCATCAAAGAACCGGGGCGTACGGCAACCTGGCTGGCACAAACGGTCTATGACTGGCTGATGGTGAAAACCGGCATGCAGGACAATATAAATGCACTGACACAGTACGCTCGCTCAACATCACCACAACAAACGGGAACCTTGAACCTTCGCTACGAACTCGGTCGGGCGATGATCAAATTCCAGGACTATGGCTTAGCCGCGTTATACACAGTCCTGACCTTCTGTGTGCGAATGGTCATTCTGACGTTGACGATTCCGCTGTTCGCACTGGCGGCGTTCACTGGCTTGGTCGATGGCCTGGTGCGGCGTGATCTACGAAAATTCGGCTCCGGCCGCGAGTCAAGTTACCTGTATCACAAAGCCCGGGGGACGATCACTCCGCTGACCATCGTGCCCTGGACGGTCTACCTGGCCATCCCCATCAGCATCAGCCCCCTTTTGATTCTGTTGCCCTGCGCCGTGCTGTTGGGTGTGTCCGTTTACATCACCGTTTCAAGCTTCAAAAAATACCTTTAGGAGCTGCCCATGCAGTGGACACAAGAACAGCAGCCCATCATCCATTCCACGGCTGACAAGCTACTGGTTCAGGCTTTTGCCGGTACCGGCAAAACCACCACACTGGTGGGCTACGCCACACAACACGCCTCGGTGAAAATGCTCTACCTCTGCTACAACAAATCCGTCGAGCTCGCTGCCAGGGGCCGCTTTCCACGCAGAAACGTGGTGTGTAAGACGGCGCATGGCCTCGCATATGCAGTCTATGGCAGTCAGTACGCCACCAAGCAGACCAATAACTTACGCCTGACGGACATCGCAAGGGCCATCAACACCCAGGACTGGGAGCTCGTGCGGGATGTCCTCAGCACGCTTAACAACTTCATGGCCAGCGCCGATGACGAGTTGGGCCGTGTGCATTTTCCCAGATTCCAGGGGCAACGAATGCTCACAAGTGCCCAGGAACGTTTCCTGAACAATGCTTTAAACGTGGCTAAAACCATCTGGAACCGGATGATCGATCTGCAGGACACAGCAATGTCGATCACCCATGACGCTTACTTGAAGCTGTATCAGCTAAGCAAGCCCGACCTGAGCGAACGATTTAACGCCATTCTGCTCGACGAAGGTCAAGACGTGAACCCAGTTATTGCCGACATAGTAAAAATACAACGGGTCCGCAAGGTGGCAGTCGGCGATCCCCACCAGCAGATCTATCGCTTCCGCGGCGCAGAAGATGCGCTCAACAGCGACTGGATGGCCGACGCCGAACGTCACTACCTGACCCAAAGCTTTCGCTTCGGCCCTGCCGTCGCGCATGTGGCCAACATCATTCTTTTTTACAAGGGTGAGACACGAAAGCTGCAGGGGTTAGGTTGCAATACCCTGGTTAAACGGGCTCTGCCTGAAGAGCTACCGCATCGCACGTTTATCCATCGTACCGTGACCGGCGTCATCGAGAACGCCCTGCAGCTGGTCGCAAGCAACCCCAAGATTTTCTGGGTCGGCGGTATCGACAGCTACTCGCTACGCGATCTGGAAGATTTATACCTATTCAGCCGCAACCGTAACCATGAGGTGCAGAACCGCAGGCTGTTGAGAGATTACCGGGACTTTTCACAGTACGTGGAAATAGCCGAGGTAAGCCAGGATACGGAGATGTTGCGATCGATCAAGATCATTACAGCCTATCCGGACCTGCCCCAGCGGATCCAAACCCTACGTTCCCGCTCTGTAGATAACGAGCTCGACGCCACCGTGACACTCACGACTGGGCACAAGGCCAAGGGGCTGGAGTGGGACTTTGTCAGCCTGTATGACGACTTTAGCGCTGATCCGCTTTCACCCGATATCGATCAAGGTCGTAAAGATGACGAGTTGAATTTGCTGTACGTGGCGGTGACGCGAGGGATGAAGATCCTAGCGTTGAACTCAATGGTGCTTTCTATCATGCAGCGCTATGTCGATGCTCGGACCTCTGCACTCCAACCTCAGAAATCACGCGCTTAGCAACAAACTATTTCAGATTGCTGGCACGCGCTTATTATTGAAACCCTGGTAGCTCTGCACATTGAGGACGTCGCCATGGGCCGTCAGAAATTTGAATACCACACTGAGTTCTCTCCCTTTCAGTACGTTGTCAGAACCAAAAAGCTCTTCATGTTCAAGTCCGAAGAGCCCACCACTGAACCCGACACCCAGGGTTTTCTGGAAGATTCTGAACGTCAAAACCGCCTTGCTCAATTAGGCAGCGAAGGCTGGGAGCTGGTCAGCGTGCAGCCCGTGGTCAAAGGAGAAGTCAAGGTTGGCAATCAAAACGCCCAAGGCTGGGCTTACGGATTCGCCTTGCCCATCGGGTATCTGCTGTTCTTCAAACGCCCTATCCACTGTGATTGATGGTGTCAGTACCGTCAGAAGAAATCCTTACAGTCCTGAATATGGTTTTCTTGCGGCGACCATAGCTTGATCACGGCAAGCTGACGGCATCAGGAATGACTAGAGCCCAGCCGTGATCCAGTACCCGCGTCTCACTGCACTCACTTGCCGACTTGCCTTGCCAGGCCTCATCGCACTTTTTGGATGCGGCCTGCCTGTCTCTCATGCGACCGCTGCTTCAGCCTCCGAACAGGCCAACCTGGACGTGATGATCCGCCAGTTGAATGCCTTAGAGGACACCGCACGTCGTAGCGCTCAAGTGGCCGACGAACCTGGCAAGCGTTACTTCTTCGATTACCAGCGTCTAGCAGGTGATATCGCTCGAATTCGTCATGGGTTGGAGGGCTATCTAACCCCAACCCGAGCCCAGCCTCGTGATCCTGTTGAGCTGTCAGGCCAATACACGACCGAAGGACGCAAGCCATGAGCATGAGCGGCGCTCAGGCTGCTGCGTTTCAAGCGGCAGGAGGATTTCCTGCCTCGACGAGCTACCTGTTTTTCGTCGGCGTCGCTGTAGCCATCATCTTTATGTGGGGCGCCTGGGCTATCTGGAGCTGCTACCGAGGATGGGCCACTGGCAACCTTGATCGAACGATTGCCTCGACCTCGCTCGTCCGCATCCTACTGCTTTGCATGATCCTCACCACATTTGTTCTTAGTTGACCCTATGGGAGATACACCATGACTTCATTCTTAAAACCGGGCCGCATGCTGATCGGGTTGCTTGCTCTCCCCCAACTGGCCATGGCGGCTCTTCCGCAGTCTCAGCCTCCTACCCGGGGGGAAGGCTCTAACCTGATGCAAACCATGCAGAACTACGCCTTTGACGGTTTTACTTTGCTTGGCCTCATCATCTGCGCAGTCATTTTCAGTGGCGTTGCTTGGCATGCCTTCGGCACCTACCACGAAATTCAACTTGGCAAGAAAAAATGGGGAGATCTGGGGGCGACAGCCGCCGTTGGCGTCGCCATCCTCGGTGTCGCCATTTTTCTGGTCACCAAGGCTTCAAATATTCTTTAAAAGAGCCGTGGCCATGACAGAACTCTCAGACGATGGGACCCTGATTTTCCTCCCTGTGCGATTGAACAATCAGCCAGTCATCATGGGCGGCCTTACCGCTGACGAAATGTGGGCCACCTTGGCGTTGAGCACCGGCGCAGGGCTGGTTATCGGTATTCCGGCCGCGATATTGACCCAGATTTGGGCACTTATCATCGGCGCCGCCATGCTCTGTGCTGTCCTAGGGCTGTTTCTTGCCAGTCGTTTCTTGCGTCGGTGGAAACGCGGCCGACCTGATACATGGCTATACCGCCAGATGCAATTGAACATCGCGCGGTTCTTTCCTACCTGGAATAAAGCCCTGCTGATTACTCGTACAGGTGCGTGGACCTGTCATCGAACGGAGGTTCAATGACTTACCGTAAAAAAGTAGACGCCCAACTGGCCCACATTAACAGCCTGCGCATGGTCATTGGTTTTCTCATTGCCCTGGGTCTGTACATGGCTTATGGCTGGCAGAGCGCACCGCGTGACCTAACTGTTCATGTACCTCCAGATCTACGTTCAGGTAGCACCCGTAAGTGGTGGGATATTCCACCGGAGTCGGTATACGCCTTCGGTCTGTACATTTTTCAGCAGATGAACCGTTGGCCCGTTGACGGTGAAACCGACTACGAGGACAACATTACCCGCTTGGAAAGCTACCTGACTCCCAGCTGCAAAGCCTACTTGCAGAAAGATTTCGAGCTACGCCGCAATAGCGGGGAACTGCGCAAACGTGAGCGGGGTGTATTTGAAATTCCAGGCAGAGGCATCGACGATAAGTCTGAGCAACATATTGAACAGCACAGCATCAATGACTGGACCGTCAACCTGGACATCACCGCTGACGAGCACTACGGCGGGGAGCGCGTAAAGCGGGCATTTGCTCGCTATCCGTTAAGAATTATCCGATTCGACGTCGATCCCGAAAAAAACCCATTCGGCTTGGCCTGGGACTGTTATAGCAGTAATCCACAACGCATCGAAGTCTCCGCAGAAACGACCAGAGCAGGAGGCAAATGATGACACGCCGCCTACTGATCATCGGGCTCGTAGCCCTTCACTTCTGCGGGTTGGCCAACGCCGTCGAAATCCTGCGCTGGGATCGTATCCCTATAGCACTGCCCTTGATCGTGGGTCAGGAGCGTATTGTCTTTGTGGACCAAAACGTACGGGTGGGTCTGCCTCGTAACCTCGTCGACAAACTGCGCGTGCAGAGCACCGGTGGTGCCCTCTACCTGTTGGCGAAAGAGCCGATTGAACCGACTCGCTTACAGCTGCAGAACATGAACTCCGGTGAGATCATGCTCGTGGATATCATCGCAACGGTAGGGAAACCAAATCAGGTCGCATCCGAGCCGGCTAAAATTGTAGCCGGGGACAGTCCCGCCCCGCGTTACGGCCAAGTCAACGCCAAACCTACAAGCAACCATTCAACTTCTTCCACGGCCCAAGCCAGCGCTCAAGCCGAGGAGGATGAGGACGCGCCGAAACCGCGTCGTGAGACCCCTCTTCCGGTGGTCATGACGCGCTATGCCGCACAGATGCTTTACGCGCCCCTACGCACCGTTGAGCCCGTGGAGGGGATTGCTCAGATCAATCTGAAGCGCGGTTTGGACCTCACCACCCTAATGCCGATATTGCCGGTCGAAGCCTCTGCGTTGGGGTCGTGGCGGTTAGACGAGTATTGGGTCACGGCGGTGAAGCTACGTAACACAAGCGCCCAAAACCTCACATTGGATCCGCGTGACCTGATGGGTGACTTTGTCACCGCGACTTTTCAGCATCCCTACCTTGGCGCCAAAGGTGATTCCAGCGACACCTCGACGGTCTACTTGGTGACCCGTGGTCATGGTCTAGCCGAATCGTTATTGCCGGCCGCCATCAGCCAGATCGATCCGAAGGGAGGCCGTCGTGAAGAGTAATCCACTTGTTAAATACCTGGTCATACCGTTCGCGATCCTGGCGATATACGTAGTGGTCAAATTATTCAATCGCGAAAGTGCCGACCAACAGGTTCATGCGCCGGAAACGGTTGTACTTAGTACGAAGGAGGCTAAAAAGCTTGGGGTTGACGGAGATACACCCAGCGACACATTGCGCACCATTGTCGTGGAAAGCAGACAACTCAAGGACCAAGTCTCCAATGCTTTGAAGAACAATGACGAACTAAAGCAACAGAACATCGAGCTGCAAAAACGCCTGCAGAACATCGACCTCAACGTCGATAACAAACTGCAGAACGTTCAGCAAACGATGAAGCAGGAGGCGCAACAACAGAGCCAAACCCTCTTGGACACACTGCAGCAGCAGTACAATACCCTGAGCAGCAAATCGGGCAGTGGCAATGAGTCTGGATCTGATTTGCCGATCGGCTTCGGCGTTCAGCCAGGTGACGGTCAAGGCTTCAAAGGCGGACCTGGCGCGGACGTTGTTTGGATAGAGCCGCAGGACGCAACGCCGGTCGATGTCAACGGCAAGCCCATCGCTGCAGGGACAAATCAAACGGCAAGCGGCTTCAACTTCCCGACCTCTTTTGGCGAGTCCGTGGACCGAGGACAAAATGCACTGCGCACGGGCGCTCAAAGTGTTGCGAATGAAATCTCGCCACAGGAGGCCCGCAAACAGGTGCGCAAGGTCTACACCTTGCCGCAGAACTCGACATTGATGGGTTCGGTGGCCATGTCCGCGCTGATCGGCCGGGTGCCCATTGACGGCACTGTCAACGACCCCTACCCGTTCAAGGTATTGATCGGGCCGGACAATCTCACGGCCAACGGCATCGACTTGCCCGACGTCGCCGGCGCGGTGGCCAGCGGAACGGCTTCCGGCGATTGGACCCTGTCTTGCGTACGCGGTCAGATCAAAAGCCTGACGTTCGTCTTCAATGACGGCACTGTGCGCACGCTGCCACAACCTCAGGAAGAAACGAATAGCAGTCAAAATAGTAACAATCAGAACAATGGCAACCAAACCACCATTCAGGGTGGCCTGGGCTGGATAAGCGATGCCTATGGCATTCCTTGTATCAGTGGCGACCGCAAAAGCAACGCCTCGCAATACATTGGCTCGCAGGTACTGATTACCGCCGCCGGCGCAGGTGCTGCCTCCCTCATCAAGTCAGATGGAAACAGCGGCTCTTTTATAAACCCTCAGTCCGGGACCATCGGTTCTGTCGGCGGCTCGGGCAGTGAAGCCATGGGCAAAATTATTGGCCAGGGCGTCAATGACGTCTCCAGCTGGGTCAACAAACTCTACGGGCAAGCCTTCGCAGCGGTGTATGTACAACCCGGGGCAAAGATAGCTGTGCACCTGGACCAGCAACTGACCATCGATTACGAACTCAATGGCCGCAAGGTCAACTATCGCTCAGGAGCCCGTCATGTTTCGACTGCGCTTGACTAATCATGGCTTAAAACTAGGTGCATACCTGGCCATCGCCCTACTCGCCTCGGCCTGTTCCACCAACAAAGACGAATTGCTCCCCCATGGGGACCGCACAATGATGGACGTTTGGGATCAAGGCTCCAGCGGCTCAAGCAGCTCGAGCAGCCGCCAATTGCTCGATGCACGCCAAGATCTTCGTCGGCCTCTGGAGACGAGGGAAACAGACAACACCATGTTCACACGTACCGCACAAAACGAGATCTACAGCCAATTTAAACGCCTACCCAATCCCGACCTGGTGATGTACGTCTTTCCTCATTTAGCGGGTTCAGACCCGGCACCGATCCCAGGCTACACCACGGTGTTTCCGCTGTATCAGCGGGTGCAATACGCCATGCCTGGCGAACGCACGGAGGCATATTGATGGGTTTTTTTGAACGATTCAAAACGCGACGGGCGACAGAGCGTGTGGAACCTGGCGTAACACCAGGTTCGCCGTTATCTGACGATGTGCAGGGACCAGCAACCGAGACGTTTGAGGCTGCTACAGAGCGTTACTACGAACGCCTTGCTGCCATGGGTATTCCCTCGCCGAGCGATTGGCGTAACCCAAAGAAAAAGCCAGCCACAACCGCTGATGCTGACCGTCTATACCACGTCAACCCCTCCTTCGTAGACCTACTGCCGTGGGTAGATTACCTGCCTGCAGAAAAAGCCATGCTATTGGAAGACGGCGTGTCTCGTGCTGCCTTTTTTGAGCTGACACCGATTGGTACTGAAGGTCGGGATCCCGAATGGTTACGCAAGGCCCGCGACGCCCTGGAAAACGCCCTCCAGGACTCCTTCGACGAGCTTGAAACCTCACCCTGGGTGGTTCAGCTCTATGCCCAGGACGAAACCAGCTGGGACGATTACCTTCAGCAACTGCATGACTACGTTCAACCACGCGCACAAGGCAGTGCATTCACCGAGCTTTATTTGAAGCTGATGAAGCAACACCTGGAATCCATCTCCAAACCAGGCGGGCTGTTTGAAGACACCAAGGTCAGCCAACTGCCCTGGAGGGGCCAACAGCGCCGCGTCCGTGTTGTTGTCTACCGCCGTACCCAAGGCGCGCAAGCGGATGTGCGAGGCCAGGCACCAGGTCCTTACCTGAAAATCATCTGCGATCGCTTGGTGGGCGGCTTGGCGAACGCCGGCATTAAAACCCATCGCATGGATGGCCACGCCATTCGCCATTGGCTGATTCATTGGTTCAATCCACGTCCCGATCATCTTGGCCCTGCCGATGCAGATATTCGCCGCTTCTACGAATTGGTGTGCAAGCAAGCACCTGGTGCTGCAGAGGGCGAGCTGCCGCTCGCCAGCGGCACTGACTTCTCGCAAAACCTGTTTTATCGCGAACCACTGTCAGATATAGAGAAAGGTCTGTGGTATTTCGACGGCCTTCCCCATCAGGTGGTGATGCTTGACCGCTTGAGGGATGCTCCCAAGACCGGGCACTTAACCGGTGAAACCCGAAAGGGCGGTGATGCGCTCAACGCACTGTTCGACAAAATGCCAGAGGACACCATTCTCTGTATCACTCTCGTGATCACCCCGCAGGACATTCTCGAAGGGCATCTGGAACAGCTTTCACGCAAGGCAGTTGGAGACACTCAGGCCTCGATCCTGACACGCGAAGACGTCGCCACCGCCCGTCAGTTGCTCGGGCGCAAGCACAAGCTGTACAGAGGTAGCGTAGCGTTTTACCTGCGGGGTAAAGATGATGCCCAGCTGCACGAACGCAGTTTGCAACTCAGCAGCGCATTGCTGGGTGCGGGCATGGAGCCGGTGGAACCTCGGGATGAAGTGGCACCGCTGAACTCCTACCTTAGATGGCTACCCGGCAACTTCGACCCCAATGCGCGCAAAGCACTGGAGTGGTACGCACAACTGATGTTCGCCCAACACATTGCGAACCTGGCCCCCGTCTGGGGTAGGTCGACCGGAACCGGGCACCCGGGTATTACCCTGTTTAACCGTGGGGGAGCGCCGATAACCTTCGACCCGCTGAACAAGCTGGACCGGCAGATGAACGCGCATTTGTTCATTTTCGGGCCTACGGGTTCAGGTAAATCGGCCAGCGCGACAAACATCCTTAGCCAAATCATCGCCATCTATCGGCCACGTCTATTCATTGTGGAGGCTGGCAACAGCTTCGGCTTACTCGGTGATTTCGCCAAAAAGTTGGGTTTGACGGTAAACCGGGTTCGACTTGCACCTGGATCGGGTGTCAGCCTCGCGCCATTCGCTGATGCCGTAAAGCTCATCGAACCCAGCCAAAACGTGAAGATTATCCAAGCTGATGATCTTGAGGCGTCGGACGAACATCTGACTAGCCAGACCGAGGATGAACAACGCGACATCCTGGGCGAGATGGAAATTGCGGCCAGGCTGATGATCACCGGTGGTGAAGAAAAAGAGGATGCCCGTCTTACTCGTGCCGACCGTAGCGCCATCCGCCAATGCATACTGAATGCAGCGAAAAAATGCGTGACGGAGCAACGTATCGTTCTGCCGGAAGATATCCGTGAAGCGCTGCGAGAAATGGGACTCGAGCCCGGTATTCCAGACGCCCGAAGCTCACGATTCTTGGAGATGGCGGAAGCCTTGTCCATGTTCTGTATGGGCACCGAAGGCGACATGTTCAACCGTCCTGGCACCCCATGGCCAGAAGCGGACATTACCATTGTCGACCTTGCCACCTATGCGCGAGAAGGCTATAGCGCACAGATGGCCATCGCTTATATTTCCCTGCTCAACACGGTCAACAACATTGCCGAGCGTGACCAGTTTAAAGGCCGTCCGCTGATCTGCTTCACCGACGAAGGCCACATCCAGTTGAAGGTCCCACTCCTATCCCCCTACTCCGTCAAGATTACCAAAATGTGGCGAAAGCTCGGCGCCTGGTTCTGGATGGCCACCCAGAACGTTGACGACGTGCCGCCAGAGGCCTCAGCCCTGCTCAACATGATCGAGTGGTGGATGTGCTTAAACATGCCGCCTGATGAGGTGGAGAAGATCGCGCGGTTTCGTGAACTGACTCCTGCACAGAAGTCGATGATGCTGTCAGCGCGTAAAGAAAGCGGCAAATTCACCGAGGGCGTCGTGTTGTCCAAAAGCATGGAAATGTTATTCCGGGCGGTACCACCGAGTTTGTATCTGGCCCTGGCCATGACCGAGCCGGAAGAGAAAAAGCAACGCTTCGACATCATGCAAGCCAAAGGCTGCAGCGAGCTGGATGCGGCCATTGAAGTTGCTGCAACGCTTGACCGCTATCGCGGTATCGAACCTCACATCATTACTTTCCCCGAGCAAGTCACGGCCTTGGAGCGCCAAGCATGAGAGCATTGAATTCCCTGACCCAGAACCTTATAGAAAGTCTGACCCAGCTGCTTGAACAACCGGGTGAAGACGCCCTTCAAACCCTTGAGGTGTGTGCCCCCGTTTTGATAGAGCAACTGCAACAGGTTTTGGTTCGTGCGGTGGATCGTCGTGACATCGAGTCCCAACTTCACGCGGTGTTAGCCAATTGGCTGCTACAGCACCCACAACCCGAGAATGCTGAGAACGCTCTTCTTGAGGCCCTTCGTAAACAAGCGCTGCTTTCATCGAAGCCAGCAGAGGCTCGGGCATGATAGGCCTTCGCAAATATTGGTTGATGCTGGGGTGCGTTTTGGCAGGCACATCGATGGCCTGCTTAGCCCTCACTCGAAGTGAGATACCATCCCCGCACAACACAGGCCCGTGGTTGTTTGGTCCTTCCAAAGCACGCTGGACTGTGACTGAGTTCGCGGATCTGGAGTGCCCCTACTGCAAGACGTACACACCTGCGTTGAAAACCTGGATACAGCAGCAGAAGGATGTAAACCTGCAGTGGCATCATCTGCCACTGGATGTGCACGGTCCGACCGCATTACACGAAGCCAAGCTCGCTGAATGTGCGGGGGCGCTTGGTGGCGCACCTGCCTTCTGGCAAGCCATTGACCAGATTTTTGACCGGACCCGTAGCAACGGTGAGGGTTTCAATGGGCATCTGAACGTCGTTGATGTTACTTACCAGGACTTATTGTCCTGTGCAGCTACCGACAAAGTGATCGCCCGGCATGTTGGCCAACAGGTCGAGGAGGCCCTCAAAGCGGGCATTACGGCAACTCCTACTGTGATAATTAAAGACAACACGACTGGCAGCTCCGTAAAGCTTGAGGGACCAGCTGACGGGGTATTGTTATTATCAGCTCGTGATTGGCTGGCTCAAAAAAAGAGCTGCGACGCTCTGCAAAAGTCGAACGTTAAATCACTTAGCCATTGTCATTAAATGAGCTTGCATTCCATTCATACATTTTCATGCCCGGCATGTCCTACGCGTGGGCCGAAAGAGACAGCGCAAATACGGTGTTTGCAACTGCAATCAGGGTCAGTTTCATACGACTTTTTCTTGAGGATTGATGGGCTCAACTGAGAGGTGCCGGCGACGCATCAGTCGATAGGCTGCCGGAATGACAAACAGCGACAGCAAGGGCGCGGTAATCATGCCTCCAACCATGGGTGCCGCAATTCGGCTCATCACCTCGCTGCCGGTCCCGCTGCCCAGCAAAATGGGTAACAAGCCAGCAATGATGACAGCCACAGTCATGGCTTTGGGCCGAACGCGCTGGACAGCGCCTTCACGAATCGCGGCCATCAGCCCGTGCTCGGTCCTATCGCCGAGGTCTTCACGCTCAGCCCAGGCGTTCTTCAGATAAAGCAGCATAATTACGCCAAATTCGGCAGAAACACCGGCCAAAGCGATAAAGCCGACACCAGTGGCGACCGACAGGTTGAATCCCAATAGATAGAGAAACCATACCCCACCAGTCAGTGCGAATGGCAGAGTGGCCATGATCAGCAAGGCCTCATCGAAGCGAGCAAAGGTTAAATAAAGCAGCACGAAGATGATCAACAGCGTGGCAGGCACCACCAGCTTGAGTCGTGCGTTGGCCCTTTCGAGAAATTCGAACTGTCCTGCGTAGCTCAGGCTCATACCAGGCTGCAACTTAACCTGCTCGCTGACGACCCGTCGTAGATCGGCGACTACCGAAGCAATATCCCGTCCCCGCACGTCGATATACACCCAGCCTGAAGGTCGGGCGTTCTCACTCTTAAGCATCGGCGGACCATCGCTGACCTTGATCTTCGCAACGGTGCCAAGAGTGATCTGGCTGCCTAGAGGGGTATAGATAGGTAACTGCTCCAGAGCGCCGAGTGAATCCCGCCACTCACGAGGGTAACGTACGTTAATTGGGAAACGAGCCAACCCTTCAATCGTCTCCCCGACGTTTTCACCGCCGATTGCGCCGGCCACGATCGATTGCACATCGGCAATATTTAACCCATAGCGGGCCGCAGCTTTACGATCGATATCCACATCAATATAGCGGCCACCGGTCAGTCGTTCGGCCAACGCTGAACTCACACCTGAGACATCCTTGGCAACACGTTCGATGGCTTGGGTGACGGCATCGATCTCCGTCAGGTTGGTACCGGCAACCTTCACACCAATAGGGCTTTTTATGCCAGTGGCCAGCATGTCGATGCGGTTACGAATCGGCGGTATCCAGATGTTGGTCAATCCTGGGACACGCACCGCTTGGTCTAGCTCCTCAACGAGCTTTTCCTGGGTCATGCCTGGGCGCCACTGTTCGTGTGGTTTGAATTGGATGGTGGTTTCGAACATTTCCAAAGGTGCTGGGTCAGTCGCGGTTTCAGCGCGGCCGGCTTTGCCGAAAACGTGTTCGACCTCTGGAACTGTCTTTATCAGACGGTCAGTCTGTTGAAGCAGTTGCGCGGCCTTCTGCGCCGATAATCCAGGCAGAGCTGATGGCATATAGAGCAGGTCCCCTTCGTCCAGCGGGGGAAGAAACTCACCACCCAGACGAGAGATCGGCCACAACGCGCTGACAAAGACTAGCAACGCAACCAGCAGCGTTATTTTAGGTCGATGTAATACGGCGTCCAGAGCGGGTTCGTAGATCCGGATCAACCAGCGATTTAGCGGATTCTGCTGCTCATTGGGAATTCGTCCACGAATCCAATACCCCATCAACACCGGTACGAGAGTTACCGACAGTCCAGCCGCTGCGGCCATAGCGTAGGTTTTGGTGAACGCCAATGGACCGAATAGACGTCCTTCCTGAGCCTCCAGCGTGAACACCGGAATGAACGACAGGGTGATGATCAGCAGACAGAAGAACAATGCAGGTCCTACCTCGGCAGCCGCTTCAGTCATCACGTGCCAATGACGTTCACCTTTCAGTTCCTCCCCAGGATTGGCCACGTGCCAAGCCTCGACCTTCTTGTGGGCATTTTCAATCATCACCACGGCAGCGTCGACCATAGCGCCGATGGCGATGGCAATCCCGCCAAGGGACATGATGTTGGCGTTGATACCCTGATAGCGCATCACGATGAAGGCGATCAGCACCCCAACCGGCAGGGAAATGATTGCCACCAGAGATGAACGCAGGTGCCAGAGAAAGATTCCGCAGACCAACGCGACGACGATGAACTCTTCGATCAGCTTGTGGCTGAGGTTTTCCACGGCACGATCAATCAACTTGCTGCGGTCGTAGGTGGTGACGATTTCAACCCCCGCCGGCAGACTGCTTTTCAGCTCGTCGAGTTTGGTTTTGACCGCCGCAATGGTTTCACGAGCATTCTTCCCGCTGCGCAGAATCACCACGCCGCCGACGGTCTCACCTTCACCGTCGAGTTCGGTAATGCCTCGACGCATCTCAGGCCCTAACTGAATCGTGGCAACATCGCCCAACGTGACCGGCACACTGCCCGCGCCCAGTTTGAGCGGGATGGCGCGAAAGTCATTGAGCGTCTTTAGGTAGCCGGAAGCTCGTACGATGAACTCTGTCTCCGCCATTTCCAGCACGGCTCCACCGGTTTCCTGATTGGCTTTGCCGATCGCCTCGGTCACCTCAGACTGCGTGATACCCAAGTTCGCCAACTTTAGCGGATCGAGCTGGACCTGATACTGTTTGACCATGCCACCTACGGTGGCAACTTCCGCAACGTTCGGCAGCGTCTTGAGCTCGAATTTGAGAAACCAGTCCTGTAGGGCTCGCAGTTGCGCCAGATCGTGCCCACCGCTGCGATCAACCAACGCGTACTGGAAAATCCAGCCAACGCCAGTGGCATCAGGTCCTAAGGCTGGCTTAGCACTGGCTGGTAGGCGGCTTTGTATCTGGCTCAGGTATTCCAACACCCGCGAGCGGGCCCAGTACAAGTCAGTTCCGTCTTCGAACAGCACATAAACGAAGCTGTCGCCAAAGAAGGAGTAACCGCGCACAGTCTTGGCCCCAGGTACCGAGAGCATGGTGGTTGCCAGTGGATAGGTCACCTGGTTTTCGACGATCTGTGGGGCTTGGCCTGGGTAAGGTGTACGGATAATTACCTGAACATCCGACAGGTCTGGCAATGCATCGATGGGCGTACTTTGAACCGCCCAGATCCCCCATGCCGTGACGAACAGCGTCGCCAGCAACACAAGAAAGCGGTTGGCCACCGACCAGCGAATAAGGGCCGCAATCATGGCTGGCCCCCAGAGCGTTCCAGACGTTCAACACGCAGACCATCGTCCGTCTGGCTAACAGCGATCCGAACCTTGTCGCCCGTTTTTAGGCCCTTCATCAGAGCAGGAGTGGCGAGAGGGAAAGTCATCGTCATGCCTGGCATACCCAATGTCTTGAAGGGACCGTGGGCGAGCGTGACTTCTTTGTCGTTGATCTCAACGATCTGACCATCGGCCTCATGCAAAGCGCCAACGGGCATAGTAGATGGCGAAACGTCCAATGAGCTTGCGACAACGCCCTTGAGACTGGCCTCCGAGTCGAGCAGGAACTGGCCAGAGGTCACCACTTTCTGCCCCTCTTCCAAGCCTTTCAATATCGCCGTCTTGCCATCGTTATCCTGGCCTAGCTGCACCTCCACCGGGCGATATCGACCAGCGTCTTCAGAGAGCATGACCAACGCACGTCGACCGGTACGAATGACGGCCTCGCTCGGCACCCACAGAACACTTTGCTCCGTTGAACGATTGAGGCTTACCTGTGCGGTCAAACCTGGTCTGAGTCGGCCATCTGGATTGGGTAACTCAACTCGAACGCGAAGTGTGCGACTGTCCGAACTGGTTTCCGGAAGAATCGCACTGACGACGCCCTTGAGCACAACTCCAGGGAATGCGGATAAACGCGCTTCAGCTGCTTGCCCTACTACGATTGACCCAGCTTCCGCCTCTGGTACAGCCACGGCCAGCCAGACACTGCTCAAACCATTAACACGAGCCAACGTCTCGCCTGCGGCCACCGTCATACCTTCACGCACACTCAGCTCTTGAAGCACACCACCAATAGGGCTGGTCAGCGTCAGGTTCGATTGAACTTTGCCAGTGCGCTCAACTTGAGCAATTAACGTAAGTGGCATTCCGGTTAGCCGCAGTCGCTGCCGGGCCGCTGTCAGCAAGCCAGCATCGCCACTACGCTTGAGGGCGAGAAATTCCTCCTGAGCAGCTGCCCACTCCGGCACCAAGATATCTGCCAAGGCGGCATTCGCTTTCAGCACATCACCAGGTGCGTGGGCATACACACGCTCGACAAAACCCGCTGTACGGGCCTGAATGACTGCAACGTCCCGTTCGTTGAAGGCCAGCACACCTACCACGTTCAGTGTCGAGGCAAATACGCCTCGACTGACACTAGCCAGTCGCACACCAAGGTTCTGAGTCAGGCTTGGATCAATTCGAATGGCAGCGCTGTCCCCCTTGGTATCTGCGTATTGAGGGATCATCTGCATGTCCATGAAGGGTGACTTACCCGGTTTATCGAATTTCTGTTGTGGGTACATGGGATCATACCAATACAGAACTTTTCGATCGGCAGAGGCTTTGGGTTCATGATCCGGTACGACACCAGCTACTCCGCTCATTCGCGGTTGGGCTAACCAGTAACCCCCGGCAACACCCAAGGCAATCGAGATGCCGATGATTAAAGTCCCTTTCCATAATTTAAAAATCATTGAGCGGACTCCCCGTAAGAGAAATACAGGCGAGCGCTGGTCAGGGCACGTTGCTCTTCAACGTCAACCTGCTTGAGACGGGCTTCGATGAGTTCGCGTCGGGCGGCAACAACCGAGTTCAAATCACCCTTGCCGGAGCGGTAGCTGGCCATCGTGAGTTCGACCTTTTCTTTAGCCAACGGCAACAAGCTTTCCTGATTACGGCTGACTGCACGATTGAGGCGCTCGTAGTCAGCCAACTCATCCTCCAGTTGCTGGGTATGCTCGCGTGACAGGGCTTCGCGCTCAGCCTCAAGCTGGTTTAGTTCGGCGTGCTTGGCCGCAATCTTGGGGTTTTGCCGAGAGTTAGGGAACAGCGGGAGATCCCATGAAAACTGCACGCTGACCATGTCACCGAATTGTTGGCCTCGGTGCTGATAATCGAATTCCCAGCTCCAGTCAGACTGCTTTTCCGCCTCAGCTTCACGGATCTTGGCTTGTGCTTCACGGGTCATCGGCACAAAAGCCGCTAATTCGGGGTGATGTTGCAGCTTATGGGAGTAACCTGAGGTCTCAATAGGCCAATCAGGCAAACCGCCTACCGGTTTGTCATCGGCGGCAGGGCCAATCCAGCGCTTGAGGGCGGCCCGGGCCTGTGCACGTTGACGAACTAAATCATCCTGCTGCTCAGCCAGTTGAGCAGCTTCCTGTTTAGGTGTCACCGCATCGGCGGGTTGGGCTCGGCCACCCGCAATCTGAGCTCTGACGGTATCGGTCAGAAGACGGTTTTCTTTGTAGAAGTCCTGGAACAACGCATCTTTACGCTCAACCGAGTAGCTTCTGATCCAGGCTAATGCCGTGGACTGTCGGACGTTCAGACGCGCCACTCGACGCTCGGCTGACGCTCGATCAACAGCCGCATCCGCGACCTCGATACGTGCTTTGCGCTTGTCGCTGTTGGGCATCTCCTGCCTAATCCCGACCACTTGCATGGTCATGAAGTCCTGGTCGATGCTCCATCTGTCGGGTCCACCAATGGGGTAGTTCTGCACGCCCAGCAGTAGCTTGGGATCGGGTAGTTCGCCGGCGGGAATGGCCGCGCTAGTGGCTGCTTGAATTTTGGCGTCTTGTGCGGTCAACGATGGTGCATTGTTTTCGGCCAGACGCAGCGCTTCATCGAATGTCAATGCGCTAGCGAAGCTCGGCAATGCAAGTACGCTTGCCGCCAGGCCGGCCAGGAAGGACCAACCTGTGCAACAGCACTTGGAGTTCATGTTCACGATTCCTGTGATGATCCACCGCGCGCTTCATAAGACATGCGCGCAGATATGCCATCCCGCTAACGCGGAATGAGGCTCAGTGTGGTACAGGAATCAAGTACGTGGGGGTCGCCATACCCCTGAAGAGGTTTGTACGAGCGGGAAATGGCTGGAGAATGATAGAATGAGAGGACTGGACAGGGTGATAGGAGGCTTGATGATCGATACTTGCAACATGCCGCCAGTTTTGCATTCCTGACCGGGCTTACAAGGTTTGCCATGCTCGGTGGGACTTTTCATGTCGTGGCAGCAGTCTTGCCCCATACCATCCATCATCGCCATGCCCATGGTTTTCATCGGGCATGGTTCAATCGATGTCTGAACACCCGCCATCCCGCTGAGGGGAAGCGCCAAGCTAATCAGGAAAATTAGGCAAAACCGCAGGTAGCGTTTCATGAGCTGGAGTGTAGACGGTGCAAATGGCCCTTACAATTCACCCTTGAGACTCCTTAGTCGGCCATCACCAACCGCTATGCCGCGCTCATTTCCATGACCGGGCTTAAAGTACCTAACCATGCGACTAGACAAATAATGATGACTGCCATTGAAAATTCGAGCTTCATGCTACGGCGCAAGGCATTGACCGCGACAGCATAGTCTCCATTTCGAACAGAACGTTCCAAGAGCGGGCTTAGGTGAAAACGGTTGAGCGTCGCTAATACGATCATCCCGGCAAAGAGCAGGACCTTCAAAAATAGCAACTCGCCATAAGTGCTGAGCATCACCTCATCGAGATTTGGCCCAACGATAAATAGGTAGTTCGCCACTCCCGTAATGCTGATGATCACTACAATCACCGCGCCGGCCGATTCAAACCCTGTCAGTACCCGAGCAAGAATTCGTGCTTCTCGCTCACCTTTCAGTGATTTCAAACGCAGCAGCAGGGCAAATGCCGCTAGCGCACCCAACCAACCGCCTGCGGCCAAAAGATGGAAGATATCGCTAATAAAGTGCCAGTAGCGACGGCTCCCCTCGTCCATTGCTCCGTGCCCTGTCCATGCCAGCGTCGCTAGCGCAATCGCGCCACAGACAGTGACAATCCAAAGACTCAGTGTTGGAAAGCGCTTGTTCAGGGAAACGCCAATAATGGCCGTCACCAACGCCCCTATTCGGACCATCCAGGTCAAACCGACGTCAGTCCCCATGAGAACCATTTGAAAGATATGGTGATGTAGCTCCATGAAACCCGACACGCCACTCATTGCTTTCGCAAGTAACAACATGGCGGCAAGGGACAGAGCTACACCTACAGCAGAAGTACTGTAAAGAAGCGACTCAAAATTCAAAACTGTTCCCGATATTCTTTCTTTTCCCCTGAGGCTATAAAGACCAAAAATTGCCAGTCCAAATAACAGCATCAGGTCGAAATAAAGAGCAAAGCGAACAACGATATTTAATGAGTCGCTCATGAATCATTTCACTTTGAAAGAAAAGTTGCCGGTAATCGGGTGAGTGTCCGAGGAAACGGCACGCCATTCGACTTTGTAAGTACCCGTGGTCAATGGCGATGCGGGTGTAATAACCATCGTCTTCGGATCACCGCCACCTGCCACGTTAGCTTTTACGCCCATAGGTGAATTCGGCATACCAGGCATATCGGTCATAATCAGCTTTGCACCAGAGAACTGAGTCGTTAGATTCTCAGAAAAGTGCAGTTCGATTTTAGACGGAGCCGCCGCATCCGATCCTTCAGCGGGAGTAGAAGAAACCAGCTTTGGATGCGCCTGAGCAACTGCACTCAGAAGCAAACCCGCAGTCAGCGCAACAGCTACGGTGGTAGTTTTAAGGAATGACATGCAAGACTCCTGACAGCAAAAGCTGTTGGTTCTAGGTTTTTAGGGAATATCTAGTTTTTTACTTTTTGACGCTCGTTAAAACCACTGACGAATACCTAGCAAATTCCGTGTTCTAGGGCCGGCTGGACAGGGAGGAATCACAAGATTTCCAACGTCACAGTGCGAGTACACGATGCCACATGAACGCAAACTGTTCGATTACATTTCAGTCAGCTTGGGGCGGGTTTTTGGCACTGATCTGCCCGGATACGGCGCCAAATACGCGACTTTCTTTGGAACGCTCCAAGAGTTTTCTCTCATCCAAAAACGATCCTATTGAGCTAACCACATGTTGCCTGCATACATATGAACAAGGTGTCTTAGACCTTTCTTGCATCAGCACATGGGAGTTCAATATGAAAGGCTGTTATTCCGTTTAACGACGTACACCATATTTTTCCGTCATGCGCTTCAATGATAGATCGAGTAATCGATAAACCTAGCCCTGCATTACTTGGACTTCCTTCTCTGCGAGCTGGGTCCACGCGATAAAATCGATCAAACAGCTTTTCAAGATGCTCGGACGCAATGGGCTCTCCCGGGTTCTCCACAGAGACTGATATTGAAGTTCCTTTCTGCCGAATATCGACAGTAATACACTTTCCTTCGGGGGTGTACCGGAGCGCATTTGAGAGCAGATTAGAGATGGCCCTGTCGAGCATGAGTACGTCACCTCGGACGCTACCCCTGCCTGTGACCTTCAGGTCGATCCCTCGCTCATCAGCCAGCAAACGGTAGTACTCGAGTAATTTCTCTACTACTGCTACCAGGTCAATCGGTTTGTTTTCATGTGTAATTAGACCGTTATCTGATTTCGCTAGAAAAAGCATGTCATCAATCATACGTCCCATACGTTTCAAGTCATCAAGATTTGAGTACAGATTGTCCTCGTAGTCCTCAATATTTCTTTTTCTAGATAAAATCACTTCAGTGTGAGTCATCAAATTGCTAACGGGTGTCCGTAATTCGTGAGCAATGTCCGCAGAGAAGTTCGATAAACGAACAAACGCATCGTCCAGTCTAGATAACATTGCGTTGAACGAGAGCACCATCTGCTGGAGCTCTTGGGGAACGGGACCTAATGGAATACGCTCTTTGAGCGATTTAGCTGACATCGAAGCTGCTACCTGAGTGACTAGGCGAATAGGTCGTAGTCCACTACGCGCTACCATCCAGCCCAGTGCAGCACTGACCAGCGCGCTTATCACCAGTCCTATCCAAAACCATCGTTCAAGCGTCTCGAAGAAGGCCATATGTTGAGTAACATCAAAGATCAACATCACTGTCAATGGCTTGTCCTGCCCCGTCACTATGGCTTGCGCCGTCACGCCTCGAAATATCTGCTCCTGGTCTCGCCACTCCCAGACATTGCTGTTTGTGACCGTTCGGAAGTCTTCAGGAACTACGATCGGACCTGGGTCAGCAAACAGGAGCTTACCGTCACCATCGATGATAAGAGCTGTCAAATCACGATGAGCACCAAGCAGTGCCTCCAGCTCAGGCTTAACATCACTGAATTGATCAATGCTGTTCAACCCAGTCAAAATTCTTTGCGTCGAGTGAAGCTTTTCGTTCAGCGCCTGCTGATCCAGCATCTTGAAATGATGCCGGCTGAGGTTGTTAAAACTGAGTCCAGCGACGGTGAGCACAGCCGTTACAGCTAGCATGAACATCAGGCTCATGCGCGTAGTCAGGGACATTCGCTTCATTCCGACCCCGTCCCCGAATCCGGCGCATCCAGCATGTACCCCATGCCTCGAGAGGTGTGGATAAGCTTGACCTCAAAATCATCATCAATCTTTGCTCTGAGCCTCCTGACAGCAACCTCGATGACGTTAGTATCGCTGTCAAAGTTCATGTCCCAGACCTGGGAAGCAATAAGCGACTTGGGCAGAACCTCACCTCGACGACGGAGCAGCAATTCGAGCAACGCAAACTCTTTGGCCGTTAGATCTATACGTTTGCCTGCGCGGATAACCCTGCGTTTGAGGAGGTCCACCTCCAAATCAGCCAATTTCATATGGGTTTGGGAGGGGGCAGTGGTACCTCTACGCAGCAGCGTTCTGACGCGAGCCAGCAATTCAGAAAATGCGAAGGGTTTGATCAGGTAATCGTCAGCCCCCAGCTCAAGTCCTTTTACCCGATCCTCAACTCGGTCTCGCGCCGTGAGGAAAAGCACAGGGACATTTTTTCCGGATGCTCTCACTTTCTGAAGTACTTCCCAGCCATCCAGCCCAGGCATCATCACATCGAGAATCAGCAGGTCATACGCCTCGCTCAAGGCGTGCTGAAGCGCGTCTTTGCCATTGGTAAAACGATCAACATTGAACCCCGCCTCGGTGAGTCCTTGCTGCAAATAAATACCTATTTTGGGTTCGTCTTCCGCAACCAGAAGTCTCATGGGGATGGCTCTCGAATAATTGTGAGGCTGAGTCTGCAATGAAATGCCTCTGCCAACCAGCAACTGACAGAAAAGTAATATTGGCTTCAGGTAGATGTCAGCGAGTGCTGTCTAGGGTTCGAGCATGAGTACTTTCTGGTGCTCGACCGACTCTTAACCATGAAAGCTAGAGGAGCCGGAAAACAAATCAAAAAGGAGCTTCCTCATGAACCGTTTAAAAGTCCTATTCTTTGCTAGTTCGATACTCATCTCAGCATCTGCGTTGGCTGAAGGTGGTGCAGATCGGATTATGGAGCGCATGGAAAGCCTGCGCGATAAAGCCGAAGCGACCTTGGTACAAGCTGAAAAAGCTCCTGAAGGGCAGCGCCATGTTCACATGGCCGAGCATATGAAAATACTGGGCGAGATCATGGGCCAGCTTCATCTAGATCATCCAAAAGCATCAATGTCACCTCAGGAACATCTCGCCTGGATGGAAAAACACGACGCCATGGTTGATGACGTTTTGAACCAAATGCAGCGCGAGCACAAACTGATGCTTTCTGAGAACCATCAGTAACCGAATAACTCCTACGGGGCTCTCTGAACCGCCCACTAGACACGGCGTCATCTGGGCGCCGTGTTTTCTCAGGAAAACTGACAGAAATGTAGTGTTCAAGTCAGTTAACGCTCAGCTCTATCCCTTTAGCATAGCTAGTATTTTCCACTGGCTCTCGAGGTCACCATGAAAACTAAGCTCATTACTCCAGTTATTGCGGCAATCACCCTACTCCTCGGCGCTACGGCGATGGCCAGCGTAGGTCATGGGAAAGAGGATATCGGTCAGCCTGGAGTCGCCTCAGAGGTCACTCGCACGGTTGATGTAGAGATGGGTGATATTTTCTTCAAAACTAAAAGCATCGACGTAAAGCCCGGTGAAACGGTTCGCTTTGTACTTCACAACAAAGGGGCGTTGCTGCACGAGTTCAATATCGGCCAAGCCGCTGCTCACGCGGCGCACCAAAAAGAAATGGCGAGCATGTTCCAGAATGGAACGCTTACACCCACCGGAACTGGAAAAATGTGGGGCAACATGGGCCATAGCATGGGAGGCATGAAGATGGTTGGAATGGAACACAACGACCCGAATAGCGTGCTGATCGAGCCAGGGGCAACCAAGGAGTTGATCTGGACCTTCAACAACACAACTGGACTTCAATTTGCCTGCAACGTGCCAGGTCATTACCAGTCGGGGATGGTCGGTCAATTTGACTTGAAGTAAGCCTGAACCGACCGCTAAAACCGCGTCGACGCAAGAGTTCGCTATGCTCTGAGGCAGAGATCAGAGCAACACGCTCACACACGGGGTCTAGATCATGGATAAGCATCAGCATCCGGCTGGAAGCACCTCCCCACCATTTTGGAGGCGCAAAACAGGCGTTGTACTGATCATGCTCATTGCGATCGGTGCCTTTTACGGGGTGCGGGAACATTTCACCCACGTTTATCCGTATTTGCCCTACCTCATCCTGTTGATCTGTCCATTGATGCATTTTTTTGGACATGGACATGGCGGACATGACCATGGCGATCAGGCAGGAACCAACAAGGAAGAGAAATAGCTATGCCCACTCCACCGAGCCACCACGATCACGGTCCCGCCCACGCTGCCTCACCCAATGACGGTGGTCTACGCGACCCGGTGTGCGGTATGGCGGTTATACCTCCAAGTAAATTTGGCGAGTCTTACCAAGGACAGACGTATCAATTTTGTAGCCAGAAATGCCAAGAGAAATTTCGGGCAGATCCAGAACGCTACATTGGTAATCATCCCAGCGCTGAACCCAGCAGCGCCGCTATAGAGCCCACGCTACAGGTAGCCACTGAGTTTACCTGTCCTATGCACCCGGAAATAAGACAGCCAGGGCCCGGCAATTGCCCTAAATGTGGCATGACATTAGAGCCCGTCATGCCCGCGCTTGATGACGATGACAAACCCGAGCTCCTGGATTTCACCCGCCGCTTTTGGTGGTCGCTGCCTTTAACCGTAATGGTGGCCCTTCTAGCCATGGCGGGTCACTCATTACAAATCTTCCATGGTTCGGTTCAAAACTGGATCGAGTTCGCTCTTGCCACTCCGGTCACCTTATGGGCAGGTTGGCCCTTTTTTGTAAGAGGCATAGCATCCGTTAGAAATCGCAGTCCAAACATGTGGACTCTGATTGGTTTAGGTACTGCCGCAGCCTATCTTTACAGCGTCGCGGCAACCCTATTTCCCCAAAGTTTTCCCACCACCTTCATGCAAGATGGACGCATCGGCGTCTACTTCGAAGCCGCTGCGGTCATCATCTCGCTCACCTTGCTTGGGCAGATTCTTGAGCTCAAAGCACGGTCACAAACCTCCGCCGCCATTAAGTCCCTTCTTGGCCTATCTCCCAAGACTGCACGCAGGATCAACGCCGATGGTCAGGAGGAAGACATTCCTCTTACCCATGTTCACTTGGGAGACCATTTGCGGGTCAGACCTGGTGAAAAAGTGCCAGTTGATGGCTCTGTACTCGAGGGAGAAAGTGCGGTGGATGAATCCATGCTCACTGGTGAACCTGTGCCGGTCATGAAAAGAGCAGGGGATAGTCTGATCGGTGCCACGCTTAATACTCATGGAAGCTTGGTGATGGAGGCGCGAAAGGTCGGCGCTGACACCATGCTGTCGCAGATAGTACAAATGGTCGCACTAGCCCAACGCTCCAAAGCGCCCATGCAACGAATGGCCGACTCGATCGCCGGCTACTTTGTGATGGCGGTTATCGCGATTGCGTTGCTGACCCTCATAGGTTGGGGACTGTTCGGCCCGGAACCCAGCTGGGTCTTCGGCCTGATCAACGCTGTCGCCGTGCTTATCATCGCTTGTCCCTGTGCTCTGGGTCTGGCAACGCCCATGTCGATCATGGTTTCGACGGGTAAAGCCGCCAGTATGGGTGTGCTGTTCAGAGATGCCAGTGCCATCGAAAACCTTTGCAAGATCGACACACTGATTGTCGATAAAACGGGAACCCTGACAGAGGGACGGCCGGTATTTCACAGTGTGGAGGCCACACCAGATTTCAACCCACGCGATGTGCTTCAACTGGCCGCTAGCCTTGATCAAGGCAGCGAACATCCTTTGGCACACGCCATCGTCGATCACGCCCGAACTGAAAATATTGCGCTCACCAAGCCTGAATCGTTTGAGTCCGGCTCAGGGATTGGGGTGAGTGGTCTCGTTGATGGCAAGAAAGTACAGCTGGGCAACACTGCACTGATGGAAGCTGCCGGCGTGAGCACAAAGGTCTTACAAGAACGTGCAGAGTTGTTGCGCCTTGAAGGCATCAGCATCATCTATCTAGCAGTTGACGGGGTCTTGGCAGGATTACTAGCGGTCTCAGACCCGATAAAACCGACCTCTAAAGAAGCAGTCACCAAGCTTAAGGCTGATAACGTAAAAATCATCATGGCCACGGGAGACGGGCTCACCACCGCACGTGCTGTCGCCAAGGAGATGGGTATTGAAGAGGTTCATGGTGAAGTGAAACCTCAGGACAAGGAGCGCCTGGTGGCGGACCTCCAGCAATCCGGTCGAAAGGTTGCCATGGCCGGCGACGGTATCAACGACGCACCGGCCTTGGCGCGAGCAGATGTGGGCATTGCCATGGGTACAGGGACTGACGTCGCGATGAATAGCGCGCAGCTCACGCTGGTAAAAGGCGACCTGATGGGGATTTTACGGGCACGGGCACTTTCGGTTGCAACGGTAAAAAACATGCGGCAAAACTTGGGGTTCGCCTTCCTTTACAACTCAATGGGTATTCCCCTCGCCGCAGGCCTGCTCTATCCACTGACGGGGCACCTTCTGTCTCCAATGATTGCTGCGTTAGCCATGAGCGTCAGTTCTGCGTCTGTAGTTTTCAATGCTTTGAGGCTGAGGAATACCCGAATTGAATGAGCGTAACCGATGCTCACAGCCCGCTATACATAACTCTTGACCTTACCGTGGTGTCAACGTTGATCTTGTTGTTGCGGTGAAAATAGACTGCTCAGCACAAGAGGAATAACCATGTTCGTCTTAAACGTATCAGGCATTGGTTGCGGTAGCTGCGTCAGCAAAATCACCAAAGCAATTCAGTCACTGGACAGCGAGGCTATGATTTCCGTGGATCGCGCAGCAGGTAAGGTAAGCGTTGAAAGCAGTGAAAACCCAGAGCAAGTCCGTAAAACTGTCGAAGCACTCGGTTTCCCTTCCCAAATCAGCGCCTGAGGCGCTGATTCCCTCGCTGGGTAAAGTTTATTATTCACCTCGCAGAGCTTTAAGTAGCCCCTTAAATGCTCCATTTAATCTAGTAAAGGCGGTTTCGAAATGAATTTCATTTTCCGTATACTTTGCGACCTCGACCTGTTGATCCACAGTATTTTGATCAATGGAAGGTTGGTTCGGCGTACTGTAAAGCAAAGCACCGCCGTGAATATCACTTACTAATTCGTTTACGGCAATATGTTTTGGGTTTGTTGTTTTTAAAGAGAACGGAGTAGCCAAACCTCCTTTTGTTTGGCTAGCCAGTACAGCAGAAAAGTCCAAGTCCCTGGCCTTAAAGTTAGGAGTGTCGGCATTAGCGATATTATTGCTAAGTACCTCAGCTCGTTGGCTGCGAAAACGTAATGCTCTTTCTGCGGAGCCAAGCGCTTTGTCAAAATTAATACTCACCGGTGGCCACCTTTAGTTACGCTGCCATTTAATTCCCACCTATCGAACACTCAAGTGCTTAACGTAGTGCGTCCGAGCCGATGTATGATTTCAGCGAAAAACTCAAAAAACGCCACGCCATCGTGCAGTGACCGGAAACTTACAACGCCGCACAGGTAAATTTTAGATGGTGGATGGAGGTTATGTGTCGTTGGATAGCTTAGACCTTACGGACTAATCACTCTGCATCTCAAGAGAAATATCGCAACCTGACACAACTGTAATATTGGCCTAAGCTTCCTGACAGGGGATGAGTCTTATAGTCCTATTGAGCCTCAAGCTCACCCCCTAGAGTCAACGACTGATGTGGATTCAGGGGTCACCAATAATCATCCGAGGCCCCCCAAATGAACCCTATCAAAACCTTGTTCGTCATCGCGGCTCTGACCGTCTCTTCTTTGGCTATGGCTGAAGGGGGTGGTGACCGGACTTTCGCACGCATGGAAGTGGCCAGGAATAATTCGATGGAATCGTACCGAGTAGCTCAAACGCAAAATGCCCAACATCCCGTCGCTGAAAGCAAAGCCAAGGCGATGGATCACAAGAATTGCTAAATAGCTAGCCCTCCAAGCTGACAGAAATGTAATCACTGCGGTGGTTTAAATGTGGCAATTTCTGAGCTCGCTTGCCGTAAGAGTTTGTCTTTTGTGACGGTGGGCAAAGCTGATCCGGGCAACTCATGATCGGTTGTTTCGCACGGCTTCCCTTTTGACTGATTGGAAATAAACGGCATGCATTCCAAAACCTCTAGACGGACATTCGTAAAAGGCTTGGCCGCTGGTGGCATTCTCGGCGGCTTTGGCCTTTGGCGCACTCCAGTATGGGCGGTGACAAGTCCAGGTCTGCCGAGCGTACTCACCGGCAATGAATTTGATCTGTTTATTGGTGAAACACCTGTAAACATTACCGGCTCGCCGCGAACAGCCATGACCATCAATGGATCATTGCCAGGACCTTTGCTGCGTTGGCGCGAAGGAGAGACAGTCACCCTGCGTGTAAAAAACCGCCTGGACCAAGACACCTCAATCCATTGGCACGGGATCATTCTGCCGGCCAATATGGACGGTGTACCTGGCTTGAGTTTCCATGGCATCGCACCCGACGGCATGTACGAGTACAAGTTCAAGGTTCATCAGAATGGTACGTACTGGTACCACAGCCACTCGGGCTTACAGGAGCAGGCAGGGGTTTACGGGCCAATCGTTATCGACTCGAAAGAGCCTGAACCTTTTCAATACAACCGCGACTATGTGGTGATGTTGACTGATTGGACCGATGAAGATCCTAGTCGCGTCATGGCCAAGCTTAAGAAACAGTCGGGCTACTACAACCACCATAAACGCACCGTTGGTGATTTTATCGACGATGTCAGTAAGCAAGGTTGGTCAGCTACAGTAGCTGACAGGAAGATGTGGGCTGAAATGAACATGAGCCCAACCGACCTTGGAGACGTCAGCGCAGATACTTACACCTATCTCATGAATGGCCAGGCGCCAAACGGTAACTGGACCGGTATTTTCAAGCCGGGTGAGAAGCTACGACTACGCTTTATCAACGGCTCGGCGATGAGCTATTTCGACGTCCGCATTCCTGGTTTGAAAATGACCGTTGTGGCCGCCGACGGCCAACACGTCAACCCAGTGAGTGTTGACGAATTCCGCATCGCCGTAGCTGAAACGTATGACGTGATCGTAGAGCCTGCCAGTGAAGAGGCTTACACCATCTTCGCCCAGTCTATGGATCGGACGGGTTATGCACGCGGAACCCTCGCTCTTCGTGAAGGGCTAGTTGCTCAGGTACCTGCTATAGATCCACGTCCAATCGTCACTATGGATGACATGGGGATGGGCGGTATGGCTGGTATGGACCATGGCAGCATGGCTGGTATGGGCGGCGCAGAGAAGACACCAGGTGACATGTCCGGCATGGCGGGCATGGCGGGCATGGACCACAGCAAGATGACCGGTATGGACCAAAGTGACATGACCGGGATGACCGGCATGGACAGCGGTGACATGACTAACATGGCGGGCATGGATCACAGCAAGATGGCTGGGATGGGCAATGGTGATATGTCAGGGATGGCTGGCATGGGTGGTATGGGTGGAGAAATGCAGACACACCCTGCCTCTGAAACCAACAATCCCCTGGTTGATATGCAAGCCATGAATCCAACGCCAAAGCTAAGTGATCCGGGCATAGGCTTGCGGAACAATGGTCGTCGAGTGCTCACTTACTCCGACTTGAAAAGCACTTTCCAAGACCCTGACGGCCGCGAGCCAAATCGTACCATCGAGCTTCATTTGACCGGTCACATGGAGAAGTTTTCGTGGTCGTTCAACGGCATCAAATTCTCTGACGCCGAACCGCTGCGCCTGAAGTATGGCGAGCGTCTGCGCATCACCTTGGTGAACGACACCATGATGACACACCCCATCCACCTTCACGGCATGTGGAGTGACCTTGAGGACGAGAACGGCAAGTTCATGGTGCGCAAGCACACGATCGATATGCCACCAGGTACCAAACGCAGCTATCGAGTCACCGCTGATGCCTTAGGCCGTTGGGCATATCACTGTCACCTGCTTTTCCATATGGAAATGGGCATGTTCCGTGAAGTACGGGTTGATGAGTAAAGGAGACGATCTGTGAGCACATACCGAAATCGTAATTCCCTCGTGGGTTGCCTCTTTGCCGCTGTCCTGCTGGGTGGACTCTCGTCCACGGTGCTGGCAGAGGAAAATGGCAGCGACCATTCAACCACTGTTCCTGTTACAGCAACGGACAAGCCAGCAACGGCAAACGATTCGAAGCTAGATCACGGGGCGATGGACCATAGCCAGATGAGCCATGAGTCGATGGATCATGACCAAAAAACCAAAAAGGCAGATTGAGATCATGACCAGTAAGTTTTTACGCCCAACGCTGATGGCACTTGCAGTCTCTACCGGTCCAGCATTCTTTTTCATGGCTCAAGCCGCTGAAGAGATGGATCCGTCGATGGCGATGCCATCAAGTGCGGACGCAAAGTCTTCAACTGCACAAAAATCCAAACCCGCCAAACCGAAAGATGCCGCGATGGATCACTCCAAGATGGACCACGGCTCAATGGGAGCCATGGACCATAGCAAGATGGGGGCTATGGATCACAGCGATAACGGGCAAATGGACGGTATGGAAAGCATGGATGGAGGGGCGACTACCACAAGCCGAACCCCAATCCCCGTACTTACCGACGCTGACCGGGCCGCCGCTTTTCCAGACTTACCAGGCCATGGTGTGCACGATAAAAAAATTAACTCGTTCATCCTCCTGGATAAATTTGAGTACCAAGACGCTGACAACGGTAGTGCGCTGGCTTGGGATGCAAAAGGGTGGATCGGCGGTGACGTCGATCGCCTATGGTTGCGTTCGGAAGGCGAACGTACCAATGGCGTAACCGAGAACGCTGAACTTCAGGCTCTGTGGGGACACGCCATCGGTCCTTGGTGGGATGTCGTCACCGGCATTCGACAAGACTTCAAACCTGGGTCACCTCAAACATGGGGAGCGCTCGGTATTCAGGGCATGGCCCTCTATAACTTTGAAGCTGAAGCGACTGCTTATATTGGTGAGAACGGTCAAACCGCAGCTCGGTTTGAAGGCGATTACGACATCCTGTTGACCAATCGCCTGATCTTGCAGCCGACCGCCGAAGTAAACTTGTACGGGAAAAATGATCCTCAGCGCGGCATAGGATCTGGATTGGCCAACACCGAACTAGGCCTGCGGTTGCGCTACGAAATTACTCGTCAATTCGCACCCTACATTGGTGTTAGCTGGAATCGCTCATATGGTAAGACGGCTGACCTAGCCAGCGATGAAGGGGAAAAGACAAACGAGGCCCGGTTTGTAGCTGGTATTCGGATGTGGTTCTGAGCGATTTGAGCACTAGCCCTACGAATTCAAATGATCGGGGAGTTGGCTCCCCGACTCTAAAGTAGATCCTTCAATGTAACCTTTGCAGCGGCATGAACGCTTGAGTGGGGTTCTATTGCTTCGTAGAACATCTCGCCGTCTCCAAGGGAAAAGGAAATATTCATGACAGGTAGCTTCCGACTTTCAAGTCGATTTCTGCGTATTGCAACATTCGCTGCGCTGTTCATCGGCTCAACGGCTCAAGCGGCGCAGGCCCTGACCATCGATGTGCATCGAGATGCAAACTGCGGATGCTGCAAAAAATGGATTCAGCATCTTGAGGCCAATGGCTTCACCGTCATTGATCATGTAGAAACCAACATGAGTGCTGTCAAACAAGATCTAGGTGTCGCTCCACGACTCTCGTCTTGTCACACTGCGATGATCAACGGGAAGTTTGTTGAAGGTCATGTGCCAGTTGAGCAAATAATTGCGATGAGTAAGCGTGACGACCTTCTCGGGATCGCTGCTCCTGGAATGCCAGCAGGTTCTCCAGGAATGGAAGTCGACGGAGTACATGAGACCTACCAAATAATCGGCCTGACCAAAGCCGGCGTAGATCAGGTCATTGCTGAATACCCCGCAAACTAATCCCACCTCATCCATTCGGCCACAGCATGGTCCCAGCTCATGGCCATGCAGCGGGACATGCTATGTTGATTTCATTCTCAAGCAATACGCAAAGGACGATCAGCAACAAGCTGTAAAGGCGCGCCTGCGCCGAATCGGATAACCCCGTACCGCTGTCCTCAATAACAATTTGAGATGACGCCATGCTCCGTCTGCTGACAAGCACTGCGCATCTGACCACGATAGTGCTAAGTTCGGGTGGCGTTGCCACTCAGCTTGCCTTTCCGAATCTGGACATCTGTCTCGGCTGAAAGCGTAGAAAAGTTAAATTACAGTGGTTTGAGAGTTCTTTTTTTGCAGGCTTTTCAGACGCAGGGTCGCGCGTTGTACAGCGGCCATTTTTTCTGGACGCTTCATTCGTTTCCATTTTCTGATGTCTTCCTTGGTGCGACCGCAGCTGACGCACAGTTCGCTGTTCAACTGGCAGACAGAAGTACACGGATTCTCGATGTCCTTGGCCATTGGTCAATTCCTCGGCGAACTTATGCGAACTACGGGCTCATTGCTAAGCCTGAACGGCGACCTGATCGGGTGAAACAGCGCCCGGCTTCGTGCGGTACTCAACTGTCAGATGAGTGATCTCATGAACTGTCGCAAGCCGTTCTCGTATGTTTTGTGCATTCACTGCTGGGCTGCCTAGAACACTCACAATAGCGGCGCGGGCTTGCGGCCCTACCTGCCAGACATGAAGATCTATGATCGAAGCATCTCCCTGTCGCTCAACCAGTTCACGAATCTCTTCAGCGACATGATCATCTGTCTGGTCTAGCAATACACTCGCAGTCACCCGCATCAACGACCAAGCCCAGCGTGCGATGACAACTGCACCCACAATCCCCATTGCAGGGTCGAGCCAGACCCAACCAAGGTAACGACCAGCAAGCAGTGCTGCGATGGCCAGAACCGAAGTCAGTGCATCTGCAATGACGTGAATATAAGCAGAGCGCAGATTATTGTCATGACCATGTGCATGGTGAGATTCATCTTGGCCGTGGTCATGCCCATGGTGATGATTATGACCGCCAGACAGCAAAAGCGCGCTCACCACATTCACTGCTAATCCGACAATTGCGATAAGAGTCGCTGTCCCGAATTGCACTTGAGTCGGTTGAAAGAGACGAAATAGCGACTCTCCGGCAATTCCCAAAGAGACCAGTCCCAAAATCAGAGCAGATGCGAAGCCACCCAAGTCTCCAACCTTGCCAGTTCCAAAACTGTAGCGAGCATTTGAGGCATGTCTTTTTGCGTAACCGTAAGCAGCTGCGGCTATGCCAAGTGCTCCAGCGTGTGTTGCCATGTGAAATCCATCAGCAAGCAACGCCATTGAGCCAGTGAGATAACCTGCGGTGATTTCAGCAACCATCATTACGACGGTCAGAGCCACTACCCACAAGGTTCGCTTGGCGTTTTCTTCATGTGATTTCCCCAGGAACATATGGTCGTGGGAATAGTCGGTGTACGAATTACTCATCTGGGCAAATCCTATTTGGAATAGCGGCGAATGGCTTCGAGAAGCTCATCGACGCCTTTCGCTCTTTCTTCGTTGCTGAGTGTCGGATTCGCAACGTGTTCACGAGCGTGGTCTTCGATAATTTCATCCATCAGCCCATTGATAGCGCCACGGGCAGAAGCGACCAAAAGCAGGGTTTTCGAGCAGTCATCATCAGAGTCGAGTGCTCGCTCAATCGCCTGGACTTGCCCAGCGATTCGCTTTACACGCTTAAGAAGATTGTCTTTGCTTGATCTCATATGACCCATACCATACCCCCCCTACCTATATTGAGAGTATGTTCACACGTTCCAATCAGCCATACAACCCCAGGGACGCTCGCCGCCGGGATGGATATACCAACAGTTTCTTCAATCCACAAAAAAAGGCGCCACTAGGGCGCCTAAGCCGTCTCCAAACCAAAGGAGAAACAAGGAGACGGGGTGTATCGGGGATACCGGACAGTTGATGCCGATGGCTAATGCCCGTTAAAGGAGTTGCAGTGGATATTCAACAATCAGTCTGACCTCGTCCAAATCAGATTCGAAATCGGTAGCTCGTGTCGTTGCTTGGCGGACACGTAAAGACATGTCCTTCAGTGAGCCTGACTGGATGACATACTTAGCCTCGATGTCTCGCTCCCAACGCTTTTGGTCCTGCAATGGGGCACCGTCCGCTCCGCGACGCATGTACACGCTGTTTGCGTTGGAATAGTCCGCATCCCAACCCTTAGCGTAGCGGGTCATGAAGCTCAGACCGGGGATGCCGAAAGCCTGCATATCTAGATCGTAGCGCAGCTGCAAGGATTGCTCTTTCGGTGAGTTGAAATCGCTGTACTGAATGGAGTTATCCAAAAAAATTGAGTCGGACTGGCGAAGGTAGTCAAAGTCGTCGTTACCATTATTGCGCTGGTAACCAACGGTCACGGCGTGCGCTCCGAATTTGACCCCGGTCTTGCCGCTCCAGATCTTGTTATCGAAGCTTCCCAGAAGTTTTTCACCCTCATCAACCGCTCGGTAGTAATTAAAGCCGCCAATTAGCGATACGCTTTCTGAGAGTGGATAGCTCAATGTGGTGCCCGCGTAGTATTGGTTCCACACATCCTTGAATTGGCTGGTGTAAAGACTCACACCTACGTGTTCATTGACCGTGTAATCGCCCCCTAGATAAGCGATCCATGGAGCATCTACTACACCGGCGTAAAAAGTTGAAAAGCCGTCACGCATGCTACTGGAATTGGGTTGGCTCATCGCATGCAGCCGGCCCCCCTGAAGGGTCAGGCCTTTGATGCTGGTATTAGTGAACGTTGCACCCCGGAAACTCTCCGGGAGAAGTCGGGAATCCCCATAGGCAACGACAGGCGTCGATGGAAATACGTCGCCTACCTTGACGACTGTATCCAGGAAACGCACTTTTGCGGCCCCGCCTACTTTTGAGTAGGAGTCTTCAGGTTGGCCTTTGCTATTGTGCGGCAAGACATCGACTGAGCTACGGGCTCCCGAGCGACCATCACCTGAATCGAGCTTGAGGCCTTCCATTGCAAACGCATCAATGCCGAAGCCTACGGTACCTTGAGTAAAGCCTGATTCGAATCGGCCAATGATGCCATGAGCCCATTCGGCTGAGTAACCATTGCCCGTGGGGCTTGATTGACCCTTTCGATAATCACGATTGAGATAGAGATTCCGATTGAGAATACTAAAGGTGCTCCCCTCAATGAACCCTTCAGGCTTTTGCTCCACAGCTACTGCAACTTGCCCCATGCTCATGCCAAGGGAAATGAGAGAAAGACCATAAATGCTTTTATTGTTCATTTAACACTCCAGGCTTTAGCTTGGCAGAGTTTCTTTATGAAATATTTTTTATAATTATAAAAGCCACCAGCACGTGAGGATTTCTCCTACGTGCCGGCAGACATAATTTCATACAATAGATAACTCCAGCGTGACCTGAAAATTACTTCTGTGTCAGCGAACAGCAAGCAGGCTCAAAACATACCGAACAACCTTGCGCAGTCAGGGCTAACGCTAATTAACTTCCGTGAGGGCAGTTAGTACCCATAACCTTGTATTCCAAGGTGTTGAGCTTGCCCGCCGAATCTTCATAGGTCATGCGCGAAGGGGCTACGCCACAGGTTTTATTGGCTTGAGTGGTACTGATTACCTTCTGGACATCGAGGTTCATTCCGTATTCATAATGAACAACTTCAGGTGTCGCCTTTCCGTTTTCTAAGGCGTACTGCTCCATCGCCTTCTGGTTCTCTTGCATCATTCGACCATAAACACGGTCACCACCTCCTTCAGCCATGGCCAAAGAAGACATGGTCAAGATGGAAGCGGCAAAAACAACTTTTAATAATTTCATGATTTTCTCCTAGTGCTCACTTACTTCTGACTAGAGGATAACCAGTGATGCCTTTCAGGAAGCTGCCGCGAATATTACATATCTGTAAGGCCTCTCGTAGAGCTCGTGAGTTCAACTATTTAAAGTTTAGCTTTATTGGCAGAGCACGCTGAATGCATCATACGACCATCAGAAATCAACTCGTATCCCACCTGGAGCATCTAGAGATTTTTTATAAAAATGCATATCTTCCTATTATGAAAAGCGGCTTTGACCGCTACAGGCGGATGAATCGTTTGGGCGTAGCTAAATGAGACTACGAACGTGTCACAAAAGCCTCATGGGCTGCGGAAATTAGGCACTACGTAGAGCACCGAAAACGCAATCGGCAGGATGGTCTTTAACAGCAATACGGTCTCGGAGGATAGGTTTTTATCTTATCCTTAACGTCATCGAAGATGACATTGAAGCTGTGCAGCAGGCGCTCCGTTTGCAACATTTGATCGTGAAGGATCTCAAGCAGGACAGCACAAACTACTGCCTGCCCAAGGATAAAGATAAAGCCTTCGAATCTTGAGGTTGTTTTCTCCAGCACGACCAAACCCGCTGACGATATCGGCAGGGCGAGCATTTTGCCGTTGATGTCGCCCGAAGCTTCAATAGAAGTGATTTTTCGTTATGTCGTGGGGCGGTGGCGAGACTCGTCCGACTGGCGTACTGTGGACCATCGGCGGCGATGGGGCCAAGAAGGGTCGCCTCATAAACTTGGCTTGAACTCTTGCTGTGTGGATAGCCAGTTAACTGCGTACTCACTGCGTCGTCAATTTGAGCCGACCAAGTGCCATCTCTAATCCAACCCACACGAATTCGTCGCTCTCAAATACCCAAAGCTTCCAAATTCCTATTTCTTACTGCGCTCAAGACAGCCATCCGGTCTTCTGTACCTGAATCCATATCAGGTACGGTGCCATGCTCCAGATCCTTACCCACATTAGCGAAACGCGGCGCTGGCTGTTTTCACTGCTACTGTTCTTGTCAACTGCGTCCCACGCGGAGACGTGGGTCATTACAAACCGAGCACATCCAGTATCCGCACCTTCTGGCGCTCGCGTCATCTTCCTGGATGATCAGCAGCGCCTTGAAGAACAACTTTCCAACCAACTACCCGCCGATCCACGCCAGGCAGAAGCGGCCATTCAACGCTACCTTGTCAGCCCTGCAGGGAAGCATCTGCAAAACGAGTTGGCCCAAGCCCAGCAGGGCGTCATAGACGCCTGGAGCCTGCGAGTCGAAAAACTCCCAGCCGTGGTCGTAGATCGTCGCTACGTCGTGTACGGCGAGCCTGACGCAGCTAAAGCCGTCGCGTTGATTGAACGAGCACGGAGCCTGTCACGATGAGACGCTCACGTTTTGCGATCCGGCCTTTGTCGCTGGCTATCACTTTCAGCCTGTCATTCAGTGCATCGGCTGCGATCAACTCGGCAGCGATTATTGCCTCGACCCTGTCACCAACCTGCCTGGAGTACAAAGTGGTCGGCATCTGCTATTGGCTGCTCTGCACGCCATTCGGATGCAAAGTCAAAACCTCGACCAAGGTTCGTCACTACGTACCGGACGCTGTGGTGTCTGCATATGCGAATACCGGGATGAACCCTTGGATAGAGATGTCACCTCTTGGCACCCCGAATCCGATGGCCCAAGCGGGCAACGACGGCACTACCAATCACGTTGCAGAGAACAACATCATCAAATTTAAGGAAGCCGATGTCATCGGCCATCCAGGTGGTGCGGCGTTGAGTCAGTTTGCCAGCGCCTCGGGCTATGTATGCAAAGGCGCAACCTTACCGCTTGTGCCTTACTTTCTGAGCACCCTTGACCCCATTGCTTGGCGATACGGCGTCCCGGAATCCGTATACCCCGAAGCACTCATTCCGGGCATGCGCGAAGTCGGTAGCCTGCTCTCAGCAAGCAGCTGGGGGAACGTCTACCCGCGTAGCGGCTTCCTTAACCAGACTGACGACTACAAAACGGGCGCAGTTATTGCGCAGCGTGCCGGCGACGTGGTTACCCGCCCAGGCCAGGTCCATGTCTACTTGCCGATGCTCGCCCTTCCCTACCCCGGTTACTGGCCCGCAGGGCCGCTACGCGAAGGTGACGCCTCCACTGGTAAGTGGCAAGAGCTCACCCCAGTCCTCAACCCGACTTGCGCAACCTTTCCCACCATCGATCCGAACATCGATGCGCAGGATGGCGGCTACGCCTGGGCACTCTGGCGCCCTTATTCGTGTTGCCAGCGTCGAGGACAGACCTTCCTCGGCAGTACGGACTTCCAATGAAACAGCGATCGGAGCAAAGCATGAAACTCACTACCTTGGCGATAGGGCTCGCCTGCAGCCTCAGCAGTGCAATAGCGCTCTCTGCTGATCCAATCAACGTCTCCTCCTCCGGAAGCGTCATTGGGGACAACGTGCTGTATAGCATTGGCGGCGGCAACGCAGTCACCATGGGGAGCGCAGGCAACATGGATAGTATTTCTGTGGGAGGCGGTTGGAATACCAATCTAATCTGCGGAAACATGAGCCTGAGCACAACCCTTGAAAACCAATTGAATGGTGCCACTTCCGGCTTCAAAAACATCATGAGCTCGGTGGTACAGAGCGCCACCAGCGCCGTGGCTTCGCTGCCGGCACTGATTCTTCAACGTGCGAACCCGGCGCTATACAACCTCATCACCAACGGCATTTTGCAGGCCCGCCTGGACTTCGACCGCTCCAAAGGCACCTGCCGCGCCATTGGCGAAAAGATGGCGGATATCGCCGGTAACCAAATGGGCTGGGGCAAGCTTGCTGAAGGTCAGGCTATGAGTCAGGCGCTAACATCCAACACAGACGCAGTGTCGGCGGTGGAACAAGTCGAAAAGAAAGGTGGAAACGATGGCGTCACTTGGGTTGGTGGTGATAGAGCAGGTGGTTCCGGTCAGAAGCCAATTCGTATCGTAGGCGACGTCACCAAGGCGGGCTACAACCTTCTGAACAAGCGCGCGGCCGGCGACACCGCATCCATCAGTAAAGCGAACTGCAACAACGGCATGGTGTGCAATGTCTGGTCATCGCCCCAGGAAGCCACCACCTTTGCCAATCGTGTCCTGGGTGAACAACAACAGCAGACCTGTGACAGTTGCCCTAAAACGGTGACAGCCGCAGGCGTCGGCCTCACGCCGCTGATCCAGGAAACGTACGACACCAAGCTGAAGGCCCTGCAGGAACTGCTGAGCGGAAGCAAAACGCTGTCGCTAGAAAACCTGGAAGCAGCGAGCAGCAACTCGTTACCCATCACCCGAGGCGTTGTAGCAGCACTCAAGGATGAGCGCGACCAGGACGTACTCGCTCGCCGGCTTGCCTCCGAAGTCGCGTTGTCCGATGTGTTGGAGAAAGCTCTGACCCTACAGCGCACCTTGATGGCAGGCAGTCGGGAACCGAACGTCGCGGCTAATGACCTCGCCGTCCAGGCAGTCGGCCAGCAGAGCTCCTCGCTGCAACAGGAGATCGGCAACCTCAAAATGGAACTGGACATGCGTCAGCAGCTCGCGAAGAACTCGCCTCTGACCATCATTGAACGCAGCAAAGCACGGGCAGAAGACTCTCGTGGCGTGTCCCCGGGAGCCCCAGAAACGAATCGATTGGACCAGTTGCAGTCACCCGCCCAGAACAAACAGTGAGAAAGGCCATGACCGAAATACAGGAGCCTGTCGCCGCTCCCAACCGTTCGCTGGTTCGACGAACCGGGAGGAGCATTCTGCTTGTTCTGGGTGTTTTGCTCGCGACTGCCGCCCTCGTAGTCCTACTCAGCGCTGTCCTGATGAACATGTTCGACAGCGCCGAGCAATGGCAAGCCTGGCGCACCGACCACTATTGGCCGCTCTTTACCTGGCGCCTAATGCTTTATATCGCACTGACCGTTGCCTGGTTCAAATTCAAGGTACGGTTATCGAACTCAGAACGCTCGAAACGGCGCAAAGGCCTGTTGAAGATCGAGATAATGGTGATCTTATTATTTCTGATGGTTGAACTGAGCAAGGTGCTGTATCAGGCAGGGGGTGTTCTGTGACGCTCTACACCAATGACTATTTAGAGTACTACCTGACGTTGGTCGGTTGGATCATCAACAATGGTATCTGGGCGATGATTTCAGATACCGGTCTATTCGCCCTCCCCTTCTGCATCATCGTTATTCGAGAGTGGCTGAAAGTCCGTGGTGAGGGGGCCGATGAGGGCAACAAAGGCGTTCTCTCACTGGCACGTATCGAAACCAATATCTACGTTGGCTACATCGTAGTCGCATTCTTCGCTGTACCAGCCGTCAATGTGAGTTTTGATACCTTGGCATTTGACCAGAGTAGAGCTCAGCAATGTCAATACAACTTACCTAAACCCACAGACACAGGCTGGAACACAACATTCAGCTCACTGGCAGGAAAGAGTGCCCAGATGCCCATGTGGTGGGCATTAATGCATGCATTATCAAAGGGATTAACCAATGGCGCTGTAGCAGCAATTCCCTGCGGGACTGATTTACGGCAAGTACGCATGGAAGTTAGCAACACCAAGATCAACAACCCGCTATTGGCTCAGGAAATTGGCGACTTTACGCACGATTGCTATGGACCCTCCCGTGCCAGATTATTCATGCGCCAACCCGAATTGGGAGCGCAAGGGAATGACCCTCGTTTTGCGCAGGAACTCAGCTGGATTGGTTCGCACTATTTATTGAACACCTCGGGTTATTACGACACGGACTACTCCAAAACTCCAAGGGCATCATGGCCCTATAACGCATCTCGTGATGTGGGTTTACCACAAGTGGGTGGAGGTGGGGGCTATCCAACTTGCAAACAATGGTGGTCAGATAGCGGAGTGGGACTGCGGGACCGTATCAAGGCTCAAGTGTCGCCGGACCTCATGACCAAAATGCTCGGCTGGGCAAAGTGGTTGTCCCCGGACGAAGTCACTGACTCGCTTGTCCGGCAACTGGTCTCGCCGTCGAACCAGGTGAAAGGGGATGTTTATACGGACTACGGGGGACAAATCGACGGAACTGTGTGGAATGGTGCAGCCCGGGCAGCGGGGACTCTCGGGGTTGCATTAGGATCTATGGCCTATTTTCCAGCGATGGACATGGTTCGCCAGGCGCTACCGATGGTCATGGCGTTCTTGAAAATGGCGATGGTGATTTGCATTCCCTTGGTGCTAATCGTCGGGGCTTACCAACTAAAAGTGGCCATGACTATGTCCGTTGTTTTTTTCGCTCTGATATTCGTGGACTTTTGGTTTCAACTGGCTAGATGGGTCGATACCACGATATTGGACGCTTTATATGGAGCCGGTTCTCCGCATTTATCATTTGATCCTGTGATGGGTTTGAACACTGCCACCCAGGACGCAATCTTAAACTTCGTGATGGGCTCGATGTTCATCATCCTGCCAGTGTTTTGGATGGGCGCGCTGGGATGGGCAGGGGTGAGCGCAGGAAAAGCATTGGAAGGCCTTACCAGCGGAACAAAAGATGTTCAAAAGGCAGGTCAGGAAGGGGTGAATACTGTCAAACGTAGCGTTATGTAACGTAAGGGTCTCATATCATTGATATGAGACCCTTAATCATCGTCGTCTACACGTTGACCAGCAACATAGTACCCATAGCCATCGGGGCCATAGCATTGACCATACTCTATCTGGTTTCTGCGAGGCGTAGGTCTGTGATTCAACGCCCAGAGCCCTCCACCCAAAACCAAGGTAAATACTGCAACGCTGATAATCCCGCTGAAAATGTCTGCAGAAAAATATAGGAGTACGGCAGCCACAACCAGACGCTTGACCCAACGCAGGGTACGGTTCTGACTGCACCAAACGAGGCGCGCAGCCTGACCCAGGCCATAGCCTAAGCGACTTGCTACTCCCTGAGAGGTCTGTGCGGTCATGGTGCGTCTCCTTCTTACCCGGTCTAGGGGCGATTTGACATTACTTATAATACCGATTTTTCTATGCTGCAAGATCATGAGACAAACGGCCTTTGCCTTCAGCACCAGATGCCCCCCTTTCACAACAAAAATGGCCCAAAAGGTAAAAGGTTTTGTAGAAGCGAATGGAATGGTTCACAAGGGTAAAAGCCTTACCCGAAAGGGCCGCTTTCAGCGGGAAAAAGGTCCAATCTCATCAACGCATCTCGCGAGTCGAATAAACTTCAACTAACTCGTCTTCTGTAAAATTACTAAGCAAAGAAAAGTATTCAGCTCTGGACTCAACCGTCAACGGTTGGATAGAACCTAAATTAATAAGAGTTGAAACAGCCTCGTCAGGAGTCATTTCGCTAGTAAGTGGGGCTCTCTGCCCAGAGTAATAAACCTTGTCAGACGCAATAGCTACATCCAGCAGTTCACGTACTTCACCATAACGAGCGGAACGCGCAGCGGTTAGAAACACTCCATCAAAAATGACCAAGACGCTATCAACGTGAGGAATAATATATTTAGCTAAGGCGACAACCAGAGGAAGGTTGTTGTCCCACCTTGCTTCCTCATCATCAAGATCATTCCCTACACTAGCAAAAAGAATGATCTCATCACACTTATTGTCACGTATCAAATCACAAAGTGCCCAAACATTATCTGAGGTTGATTTCGTAGCGTAGCGAAGTGAAACCATCATTTTTTCCTCACATAGTCGATCTGCGGCCCCGTGCCCTTAGACCGAAACGACGATAATTCTGCATTCCTTTCTCCGTCACCACCATAGAAAGATGGCTCTTCGCCAAAAGAAATACCCGAGGCAACCAGTGATCCTTTCCCCTTGCTCGCCCCCCCTTTGATAGGAGAAAAGCCTGCCCCATGAATCATTTACGGAGCAGGCGATGTTCTCTATTTTCCGCCGCAATAAAGCGCTACCCGCCCAAAGCCCCTCCCCTAACGGTTTTATACAGCCGGCCTCTAGCCAAGCACTACTGGCATCGCCGCGCCGTCAGAAACTACTGGAGAACATTTGGCAGCGCGCATCGTTATCTCGCTCACAGTTTGTCGAGCTCTATAGGCGTCCACTTGAGCGCTACGCGGAGTTGGTCCAGCAGCTCCCTGCTTCGCAAAACCACCATCATGCACACCCTGGCGGCATGCTGGATCACGGGCTTGAAATCGTCGCCTATGCCTTGAAAATTCGACAGAGCTACCTGCTTCCTATAGGCGCACCGCCGGAGTCTCAATCAGCACAGGCTGAGGCCTGGACTGCCGCCGCGGCTTACGGCGCTCTGATACACGACCTCGGCAAGATCGCCGTCGACGTGCACGTCGAGCTGGCAGGAGGTAAAACCTGGCACCCGTGGCACGGCCCAATCGATCGTCCCTATCGATTCCGTTACGTGAAAGGACGCAACTACCAACTTCACGGAGCCGCTGCCGCACTGATCTACGCGCAGATCCTCTCCTCAGAAATCTTAGATTGGCTCAGTAATTTCCCCGAAGTGTGGTCGCAGTTAATCTTCATTTTGGCTGGTCAGTACGAACATGCCGGCATTTTGGGAGAGATCGTGGTCAAGGCCGATCAGGCGTCCGTCGCACAGGAGCTCGGTGGAAATCCAGCCCGCGCGCTGTCCGCGCCCAAACAGTCTTTGCAGCGTCAATTAGCAGATGGGTTGCGTCACCTGGTCCGAGATACATTCAAACTGAATCAACCCGATGGACAGTCAGATGGATGGCTGACACAGGATGCTCTTTGGCTGGTTAGCAAGCCTATTGCTGATCAATTGCGAGCCTATTTGCTGACCAAAGGCGTTGAAGGTGTACCCAGTACGAATGCGCCTTTCTTCAACATGCTGCAAGATCAGGGGGTAATCCAAACCAATGCCCAAGACAAGGCAATCTGGAAAGCCACGATAGACAATGGTCGTGGCTGGCGAAACACCTTCACCCTGCTGAAGCTCTCACCGGCACTGATCTGGAATGATCCAAGTGATCGGCCCACAGCTTACGCTGGGACTCTTGAGGTAGAAGCTGGCAACCCGGTAGAAGACTCTGCAGCTGAAAATACCGTCGCCACACCGGCCAAAAAGTTGCCTTCGGAAATTCAATCCAGCCCTGTGCCGGCGCCTTTAGCACCGGCACAGCCATCACCGTTCGAACTACCTCAGCATTCCTCGAGCAGTACAGATGAATTTGACGAGCTACTGGCGCTCCTTGGTAACATCAATGAGCCATCAGAAGACACCAAAAACAAAGCGGTCTCAGCGGCACATACCGCGCCTCCGAAACTGGATGAAATCCAGCCTTCCCAAACCTCCAATCAAGGAGGTGCGCCTTTAGCAATAATCGAAGAAGTCACTCCGATGCCTAGCAATAACACCGAGATCGGTCAGGGATTTGTTGAATGGCTTAAGAAAGGCATCGCATCCCGGACCATCATTATCAACGATACCAAAGCGCTGGTTCATACCGTAGCAGGGACCGCTATGCTGGTAACGCCTGGAATTTTCAAACGCTACGTCCTTGAATTCCCCCATATCGAACAGCAAGCCAAAGTACAGCAAGTCAGCGCCTGGCAGCTGGTTCAACGTAGTTTCGAGAAACAGAAACTTCATCGAAAAACGCATAAGAGTTTGAATATTTGGACCTGTGACGTTGTTGGACCTCGAAAATCCAAGCAGCTCAAGGGGTACTTACTACTAGACCCGCGAACAATCTTCTCTGAGGTCCCTTTCGACAATATCAGCCTGTCCTTGAAGTCAGAAGCAACGGAGCCGCCACAATGACGACGCCCTCGAATCTGACGGAGGAATACATCTTTGCCCATGATCTGCGGCCTGCCAGTGCAAAGATCTATCGCGCCTCGACCAAAGCACTACTCAAGCATTTCCGAACGGCCTCAGTTGAGGAGATCGATCATCGTGCGGTTCTGACATGGCGAAAAAAAGTCCTTGAGAACGGATTATCCAAACGCAGCTGGAACACCTATTCAAATCACCTTCGAACTGTTTGGGGCTACGCCATAGAACACGGCCTGATGACCCATACCACGATCAACCCATTCAAGAAAACCAGCGTTATCCCACCAAAGCGAGCCAGCAAGACAATCAATGGAGACGCCATCCAACGAGCACGCAACTGGCTCATATCCCTTGTAGGCCAAGAACGTTGTACGCATGAACGTAGCCAGATCACACCTGCCTGGTTCTGGCTCAGCGTCTTCGAGATGTTTTATTACACAGGCATACGTCTGAATGCCCTGCTGTGCCTGCGTTACAAAGATATCGACTGGGACAGCCAGATGATCTTGGTCCGCGGTGAAACAGAGAAGACCCATCGGGAGTTTTTCCTCCCCATTATGGAAGGACTCGCTCCACACTTATCCAGGATCTTGGGGGAGGCCGAGAAAATCGGTTTTTCACCAGACGATCAGCTGTTCAACGTCAACAGATTCTCTCGTCACTTCCATGGCAAGGAAATGAACATCGACCAGGTGGAGTCAATGTACGGCAAGCTCACCGATAAGATCGGCGTGCGCATGACCCCTCACCGCTTCAGGCACACATTAGCAACAGACTTGATGAAGCAGCCTGAGCGAAACATTCATCTCACGAAAAGCCTGCTGAATCATTCGAATCTAGCGACAACGATGAATTACATAGAGGCGGACTACGACCATATGCGTGCTGTTCTACATGAGCGGAGTCGGGCTCAGGGCGCTCTGAGCCGAGTGACACGGGTTGATCCAAGTGGCAAACCCTCTGCCCCCTTACCCGCCAAAATAGGTGTGCATTCACAGGAAACCGCTCAACCAGAGCCCAAGAAGCTGCCAGCTCCACAACAATCTAGCAGCACAGAGGTCAGTATTGATCGGCGGACCAAGTCGACTGGCCGAAGCGCGCTACAGAAGGCTCTCGAGCTCGCATCTGCGCAACTGCATCGCGAGTCAATGACATGCTCTATGGACCCACCAGTAGATCAAGTAGAGCAGAGTCTACTATTGACGCTAATGGCGAGCGGGCTTGGTGTCGGCACATTCAGGAAACGCACCTCAACTGAGCATTCAATGCGAAGCTCATCATTTTCCAGAGCATCGCCCTAGTACGCTCATAATCAAAGCGCACTGGCTATAGGGAATTCTGGTTGGCCAGAGGCTTTCGCATGCCCGGAATAAAGAACCAGGTCGAAATCCGGATTTTTTCCAGACGAACGGTACGACTTTGCTCAAGGCACAAAAAAAGGCGTCATAAAGACGCCTTTTTCATTAAATATGGTCGGGGTAGGGGGATTCGAACTCCCGACATCCTGCTCCCAAAGCAGGCGCGCTACCGGACTGCGCTATACCCCGGAATGCGCATCGCAAAGCCTATGCACATTGACATCATGACGAACCGAAACTACTGTTCGCCTCAGACGGCTGCATGTCTACGGCGATATCTAAGTGCTGTAACACTTTCCAAAACCGTAAAACCGCCTCTATCAGAGCTAGAACCTCTGATTCTAAGATTTGATTCCAGCGTCAACTGGTCTCAAAAATGGTGGGTCGTGTGGGATTCGAACCTACGACCAATTGGTTAAAAGCCAACTGCTCTACCAACTGAGCTAACGACCCAAATATGGTCGGGGTAGGGGGATTCGAACTCCCGACATCCTGCTCCCAAAGCAGGCGCGCTACCGGACTGCGCTATACCCCGGTTTGAAATTGGCTCCGTGACCAGGACTCGAACCTGGGACCCAATGATTAACAGTCATTTGCTCTACCGACTGAGCTATCACGGAACTACATATTTCAAAGTTACTGCTGTGTTGCTTCCTCTTCGACCCTGTCCGTATCGCTACGTTAGCGTCTCTGAGGCGCGCTATTCTACAATCTTAAAAACCCCTGTCAACCCTTTAAATTGCTTTTAAGACAATGATTTGCGCTTCTTTCTGATTTCTTCTTGGGGAGAAGAAACCCGTGGGCTGACGTTGCTGCGGGGCGCACTTTACAAGCCTTTGCCTTACAGTTCAACGCCCTATCGAAAAAAAAGGCCCCGCGATGCGGGGCCTTCTCTGTTTACGCCAAGCGCTGGGCTTAATGGAAGACGATTTCGTCGTCTTTCACCGTCGCCGTGACGCGAGTACCAGGCATAAAGCTGCCCGACAGGATCAACTGCGCCAGCGGGTTCTCGATCCAGCGCTGGATCGCACGTTTAAGCGGCCGTGCGCCATACACTGGGTCGTAACCGACCGCGATCAGCTTATCCAACGCTTCGCCGCTCAGCTCCAGGTCAAGCTCGCGCTCAGCCAGGCGGCTACGCAGGCGGCCCAACTGGATCTCGGTGATGCCCGCGATCTGATCACGCGCCAGAGGCTCGAAGATCACCACTTCGTCGACCCGGTTGATGAATTCCGGACGGAAGTGCGTGGTCAACGCGTCCATCACCGCCGCACGCTGGGCTTCACGATCACCCACCAACTCCTGGATCTGCGCAGAGCCCAGGTTGGAGGTCATCACGATCACTGTATTACGGAAGTCCACCGTACGCCCGTGGCTGTCCGTCAAGCGACCATCTTCGAGCACCTGCAGCAAGATGTTGAACACATCCGGGTGCGCCTTCTCGACCTCATCCAGCAGGATCACCGAGTAAGGCTTGCGCCGCACGGCTTCGGTCAGATAACCGCCCTCTTCGTAACCCACATAGCCTGGTGGTGCACCGATCAGGCGAGCCACCGAGTGTTTCTCCATGAATTCGGACATATCGATCCGCACCATGGCCTCTTCCGTATCAAAGAGGAACTCGGCCAGGGCCTTGCACAACTCGGTCTTACCCACACCGGTCGGACCCAGGAACATGAACGAGCCGCTTGGACGGTTAGGGTCGGACAAGCCTGCCCGGGAACGCCGTACCGCGTTGGACACCGCCACCACTGCCTCTTCCTGGCCGATGACGCGCTGATGCAACAGGCTTTCCATCTTCAGCAACTTGTCGCGCTCGCCTTCGAGCATCTTCGACACCGGAATACCGGTCCACTTGGAGACCACTTCGGCAATTTCTTCCTCGGTCACCTTGCTGCGCAGCAACTGGTTATCAGGCTTGCCATGCTGGTCGACCATCTGCAGGCTGCGCTCCAGGTCCGGGATCACCCCGTACTGCAACTCGGCCATGCGGTTCAGGTCGCCTTTACGGCGCGCGGCTTCCAGTTCCTGGCGGGACTGCTCGATTTTTTGCTGGATCTGCGCCGAGCCCTGCACTTCGGCTTTTTCCGAGGTCCAGATTTCTTCTAGGTCCGAATACTCACGTTCCAGACGGACGATTTCTTCCTGGAGTTTTTCCAGGCGTTTCTTGGCCGCTTCGTCTTCTTCTTTCTTCAGCGCCTGGGATTCGACTTTCAGTTGAATCAGGCGTCGATCCAAACGATCCAGCACTTCCGGCTTGGAGTCGATCTCCATGCGGATGCGGCTGGCCGCTTCGTCGATCAGGTCGATAGCCTTGTCCGGCAACTGACGATCAGTGATATAGCGGTGGCTCAACTTGGCCGCCGCAATGATCGCACCGTCGGTGATCGCCACCTTATGGTGAACCTCATAGCGCTCTTTCAGGCCACGCAGGATCGCGATGGTGTCTTCTTCGCTCGGTTCTTCCACCAAGACTTTCTGGAAGCGACGCTCAAGGGCCGCGTCCTTTTCGATGTACTGACGGTATTCGTTGAGCGTGGTCGCACCGACGCAGTGCAGCTCACCCCGCGCCAAGGCGGGCTTGAGCATGTTGCCGGCGTCCATGGAGCCTTCGCCCTTACCGGCGCCGACCATGGTGTGCAATTCGTCGATAAACAGAATGATCTGCCCTTCCTGCTTCGACAATTCGTTAAGCAAGGATTTGAGGCGCTCTTCGAACTCACCCCGGAACTTGGCACCGGCAATCAGCGAGCCCATGTCCAGAGACAGCAGGCGCTTGCCCTTGAGGCCGTCCGGCACCTCACCATTAATGATGCGCTGGGCCAGGCCCTCGGCAATCGCGGTTTTACCCACGCCAGGTTCACCGATCAGCACCGGGTTGTTCTTGGTGCGACGTTGCAACACCTGGATGGTGCGACGAATCTCGTCGTCACGACCGATCACCGGGTCCAGCTTGCCTTCTTCGGCACGCTTGGTCAGGTCGACGGTGTATTTGTCCAGGGCCTGGCGCGACTCCTCATGGTTAGGGTCGTTCACCGCCTCGCCGCCACGCAGGTTGTTGATGGCGTTTTCCAGGGCTTTCTTGCTCACGCCCTGGCCCAGCAACAATTTGCCGAGTTTGCTGTTGTCGTCCATGGCGGCGAGCAGCACCAGTTCGCTGGAGATGAACTGGTCACCTTTCTGCTGGGCCAGGCGGTCGGCCTGGTTGAGCAGGCGCGCCAGATCCTGGGACATATTCACGTCCCCGGTGGGGTTCTGGATTTTCGGCAGTTGGTCGAGCTCTTTGCTCAACTCCTTGCGCAGGCTGTTGACGTCAAAGCCCACCTGCATCAGCAAGGGTTTGATAGAACCACCTTGCTGTTCCAGGAGCGCCTGCATCAAGTGCGCAGGCTCAATGGCCGGGTGGTCGAGGCCCACCGCCAAGGATTGAGAGTCAGACAAGGCCAACTGCAATTTGCTGGTTAAACGATCAATACGCATTAGTCACCTTCCTTTTGAGCAGGCCGGAGCTATGAACAAACACATCCTGAATGAAGAAACCTGCCAGATACCCTTATAGATGGGGTGGATTCTGGGCGTTTCAAGCGGCGGACGGTTGATACAGGTCAGGACAGTCTAGCGTTCAAGCCAGATAAGGGAGGCGAATCGGCCCGTGTGCGGGCTGCGGCGATAAGAAAAGAAACGCGGGTCGGTCACAGTGCACAAACCGCCACCATACACAGCGGTGACACCACACGCTGCCAGGCGCAGGCGCGCCAACTGGTAGATGTCGGCCATGAACTTGCCAGGGTTGTGGCTGGGAACAAAGGCTTGGGCGGTGGCCGGCAGTTGCTGCATGAATGCTTCACGCACTTCCGGGCCGACCTCAAAGGCTTGTGGGCCAATGGCAGGGCCGAGCCAGACCAGAACCTCTTCAGGGGCGGTATCCAGGCGTTCGAACGCGGCTTCCAGCACACCAGCCGCCAAGCCACGCCAACCGGCATGGGCTGCGGCAACTCGGCTGCCCGCTCGATTACAGAACAGCGCCGGCAAGCAATCGGCGGTCATGGATGTACAGGCGATGCCAGGGGTGCTGGACCAACTGCCGTCAGCCTCGACAGTAAGGCCCGGATCGGCCTCAACCACGCGAGTACCGTGGACTTGGCGCAACCAGGCAGGCTGGATATCGAAGGCGTCACTCAGGCGACGGCGATTTTCAAGGACGGCCTCAAGGCTGTCCTCGACATGATCGCCCAGGTTGAGGCTGTCGAACGGCGCCAGGCTGACGCCGCCCGCACGGGTGGTGACGCAGGCTTTTACCCGAGCCGGCGCGGGCCAGTCAGGTATCAGCCAGTCACTCATCCGACAAACGCCTCGCGATCCTGCTTGAGCAGCGACAACAGCCAGACCAGATCGTCTGGAAGTGGCGATTCCCAGCTCATACGCTTACCGCTCGTCGGATGATCCAGCTCCAGGAAGCGTGCATGCAGTGCCTGGCGCGGGAACGTCTTGAGCGACTCAACCATGGTCTGGCTGGCCGCTGGCGGAATACGGAAGCGGCCACCGTAGGCCGGATCGCCGACCAACGGGAAGTTGATGTGCGCCATGTGCACACGAATCTGGTGGGTACGCCCGGTTTCCAGCTTGACCCGCACATGGGTGTGGGAGCGGAAACGCTCCAGCACACGGTAGTGGCTGACGGCTTGCTTGCCGCCCTCCATCACCGCCATACGCTGGCGCTGCTGGCCGTGACGACCAATGGGTGCGTTGATCTTGCCACCGGCCACAACAACGCCGATCACAATGCACTCATAGATGCGGCTGACGCTACGGCTCTGCAATTGCGTAACCAGTTGCGTCTGCGCCTGAATGGTCTTGGCTACCACCATAAGGCCGGTGGTGTCCTTGTCCAGACGGTGCACGATGCCGCAGCGCGGCACATTGATGATGTCCGGCACGTGGTGCAACAGGGCATTGAGCAAGGTGCCATCAGCGTGCCCGGCGGCCGGGTGAACCACCAGGCCTGCGGGTTTGTTGATGACCAGGATGTCGTCGTCTTCATAGACGATATCCAGCTCGATGTCCTGGGCGACCCATTCTCCCTGGGCTTCCTGCTCGGCAGTCAGCTCAAGAATCGCACCGCCATGGACTATGTCTCGCGGGCGGATAACCGCTCCATCCACAGTCAGGCGGCCGTCTTTGATCCAGGCGGAAAGGCGCGAGCGCGAGTGCTCAGCGAATAATTGTGCGGCGACTTGATCGAGGCGTTGGCCGCCCAATTCGGACGGCACCTCTGCGCGAAGTTCAATTTTATCGGACATGCTCAGACTAGGCGTGGCGTAGCCTTTGGTTTCGGCTGCGCGCTTGTGGTTAAATACGGCGTCTTTTGCCCCGAGGCTTTCAACGGGGCGCTCATCATAACAGGACGGCCCCGCCCAAGACAGCGGCCGTCATAGGGACGCAAGCCGCCATGCAAGTGAAACACCTGCTGCTGATCGCCATCCTCGCCATGACTGCTGCTTGCTCGTCAACAAAGGACGTCGTCGACGAAAACCTGAGCGAAGTCGAGCTGTACCAGCAAGCTCAGACAGACTTGGACAATAATAGCTTCACCAGCGCCACAGCGAAGCTGAAGGCATTGGAGTCGCGTTACCCGTTCGGCCGCTATGCCGACCAGGCCCAGCTTGAGCTGATCTACGCCAACTACAAGAACGCCGAGCCGGAAGCTGCCAAGTCCGCTGCCGAGCGTTTCATCCGCCTGCACCCGCAGCACCCGAACGTGGACTACGCCTACTACATGAAGGGCCTGACCTCGTTCGACCAGGATGTTGGCCTGCTGGCGCGCTTCCTGCCGCTGGACATGACCAAGCGCGACCCGGGTGCTGCCCGCGACTCCTATAACGAGTTCGCCCAGCTGACCAGCCGCTACCCCAACAGCCGCTACGCGCCGGACGCCAAGCAGCGCATGATCTACCTGCGCAACCTGCTGGCTTCGTACGAGATCCACGTGGCCCACTACTACCTGACCCGTCAGGCTTATGTGGCCGCCGCCAACCGTGGCCGCTACGTGGTGGAAAACTTCCAGGAAACCCCATCCGTGGGCGACGGCCTGGCCGTGATGACCGAGGCTTACCAACGCCTGCACCTGGACACCCTGGCGACCACCAGCCTGGAAACCCTGAAGCTCAACTACCCTGACCACCCGAGCCTGAAAGACGGCCAGTTCGTGCCTCAGGTTGCCGAAGCGGACAACCGTTCGTGGCTGAGCAAATACACCCTGGGCCTGATCGAGTCCCGTCCACCGCTGCCGCCGGGTGAAACCCGCGCCAACCAGGACGTGATCAAGATGTACCAGGACGCCAAGGACGCCATTCCTTCGGAGCTCAAGCCGCACGACGAGAACGGCGATGTGATCGAAGAAGAAGAGCCGCAAGCCCTGGGCGATAACCAGGACCGTTCGTGGTTCAGCTACATGACCTTCGGTGTGTTCGACTGATTGTTCGACGCAACGCAAAAAGGGAGCTCTCAAGGAGCTCCCTTTTTTATGAGCGAGTATTTATTGCCCTGTGCGGCCGTGATCACCTTGGCTAAACTGGCGCATTCCTTGTCGAGAAATGCCCATCATGCTTCGTCTACTGTTCTGGATTGCCGTCATTGCCGCCGCGGTATGGTTCTGGCGCAAATTCAAAAACCCTGCCGCCCGTCAGCAACGGCCCGCCGAGCCGGATGCGGCCCTGATGGTGCGTTGCGCCCACTGCGGCGTGCACCTGCCGCAGGACCGCGCACTGAGCTCACGCCAGCAATGGTACTGCACCCAGGCGCACCTGGAACAAGGGCCAAAGTCTATCCAGCGTTGAGGCGACCTGCGGGGGCGTAAGGCGCTGGATCGATGATCGGAGCCCGCGCCAGCAGCAAGTCGGTGAACAACTGGCAAGAGGCTGGTGCGAGTACCAGGCCATTGCGGTAATGCCCGCAATTGAGCCACAACCCCTTGAAGCCAGGGACCTCACCGATAAACGGTATACCTTCGGGTGAGCCAGGCCGCAAACCGGCCCAATGCCCGACTACCTCGGCGTCCGCCAAGGCGGGAATCAGTTCCACCGCAGACGCCTTGAGGCTTTCCAGCGCGATGTCGGTTGGCGTCTTGTCGAACCCTTCATGCTCCAACGTGCTGCCGATCAGGATGTGCCCATCCCGCCGCGGGATCGCATAGCGCCCCTTGGCCAGGACCATGCTGGATAAAAAGTCGGACGCGCATTTGTACAGGATCATTTGGCCCTTGACCGGCTCCACGGGCAGCCCCAAGCCCAGCGTACCCAGCAATTGCCCGCTCCAGGCGCCGGCCGCGAGTACAACCTGATCACCCAAAACCTGGCCGGTAGCGGTATTCACACCCACCACCCTGTCGTCGCCGAGCACAAAGCCCGACACATCGCATTGCTCGTAAATCGTCACGTTCGGCAACGCCAGCAGCGCCGCCTTCAGTGATTTGACCAGGCGCGGGTTGCGAACATTGGCCACGTCGGCCATGTAGATCGCCTGGGCGTAGCCGCCACCCAGCACGGGCACCGCGTCATGGGCCGCCGATACGTCCACTTTACTCAACGGCCGCCCTTCACGGTCAGCCCAGGCCAGTGCATCCGCTTCGTCATCCAGGTCGAGCCAATACAAACCGGTGGTATGTACCTCTGGATCGACGCCGGTGGCAGCAAACAGCCGTTGCGCCAGTTGCGGGTAAAAATCCTGGGACCAATGGGCCAAGGCCGTGACCGCCTGGCTATAGCGCCACGGATACAACGGCGAAACAATCCCACCGCCCGCCCAGGAAGATTCCTGCCCAAGCCCACCGCGCTCCAGCAGCGTAACCCCCTGGCCCTCACTGGCGAGGTTGTACGCCGTCAACAGCCCGATTACTCCACCGCCGACAATCACCACTTGCTGTTGCTTAGCCATCATTTGATCCAGCCGATAAACAGGGAAAGGCGCGCCCGGCGCCCACGCTTCAAGTACGCTCATCCTTGCCCCCAGCAGACCTTGGGCGACATTTCAGGCTCCGCTCCCGGGTTGCTGCGCATACCAGTGCTGGTCAAGCTGAAGGCTGCGCACGCGTCGTTCGCCATGACCGAGTCCGTAGCAGGTGTGGCGAGCAGGTCAAAATCCTGGGGGTTCAGGACGACACTGATTCTATAGTGATCATTGCCCGCGCTGACGTCGCCCGCATCAATAAAAGTGCCATTTCTCGTATACGAACGCTCCAGATGCTGGGCTTGTTCGCTCAACAACGCGACGATCTGCGCCCGGTACACCTTTTTTACCTGCCCGAGGTACCCGGGATACGTAATCCCGGCCAGCAACGCGATGATCGCCACGACGATCAGTAACTCCATCAGGGTAAAACCCTGGCTCTCCTTGCCCATCCGATTGCTCCTTATTGAAGTTGCCGCCATAAGACCCGTCGAAACCTGACGCGGCCGCCCTCCTCTACCCGTGCATAGACCGTCTCCAGCACCGTGCGCGATTGCCCCGCGAGCCCGACCGAGGTGACACGAAAAAGCGAGGCCGGGGAACGGGGCGGCAAATGAGCCAGCCCTTTACCCTCCCCGAGGGATTGAATGCCATAAAACCCATCCTTCAAGGCAAGCCAGGTGACCGCCGAGGCAGGGTTCGTCCCGGCCGCCGTCAAGGAAAAAGCTTCAGCAGGCGGCGCACAGCGGGTGATCGAGTGACAGACAGGCATCGCCTGGCCAACCTTTTGCACGGCCGATTCCCCCAACCTCAGCCCGCTTTCGGCAGCTTGAAACGATTGATTGCGATGCCACAGGCTGCTCGCGACTTTTTGCTGGGAGACCGCAGCCTGTATCGAAGACAGCCCCACCTGCGACAGCACCAACAGAAACACCAGACTGATCAGCAGCACCATCCCGGCCTGCCGTACACGAATACCACCCTGTATGGTCATCGCCCCTACCCCAGTCGATTCCGCAGTGCCGCCACGACACTGTAGGTCTGGTCCTTCACCCGCCCAGCGGGGTCTTGAAGGGTCATGAGGATGCGCACGCTACGTATCAGCGACTCATCGGCCGGATGGCTGTCGTAGCGCACCACACCCGTTGATGCCGAGGTGGCCGCCATGCCGAAGCTGACATCGAATGCCCGTACGTTATCCATCAATACCGCCCTGGCTGGTGCTGCCGGGGTACTGATCTTCAACTGGCCCGACTCGTAGGTGTAGGTGAGTTGGCGTATGCCAAAGCGAAGCTGGCCGGGTTCGACAACGGGTGGTGTGCCGGCATAAGCTCGGGCCGCCTCCTTGCAGTCGGAGAGCACCGTCCAGTCGGGCTTGCCGACGCCGTCGCCGACATTCGCGGTCACCAGCGTCAGCGACTTCGCGCTCCCCGCCGCTTCCCAGCTTATCGGCCGATCAAAGGCAGCCGGAGCATTGTCGATAACGGCCATGGCCAAACACCCCAACATGCCTGCCTGGCGAATATCCTGGGTGATCTTGCTCAGCACAAACCGTGCATCATCCTGCAGCAGCATGGCGGCCTGCTGGCTGGCATGGGTCAACCGCGCACTGATCAGTATCTGGCTTGCCCCAAGTATCAAAACCAACCCGAGGGCGAGCGCCAGCAAGACTTCCACCAGGCTGAAACCTCGCGCAAGACGCTTCATTGCGACACTCCTTGTTCATTGCTGATGCGACTGGTCAGGGTGAAGGTTTCCCGCGCCCCTGGACGGTTTGCTGCCCGGGCATCCACCCAACTGATGCTGATGGTGACCTCGTGCCCGTTCACCACCACTGAACCTTTGGCATCCTCGCCGGCAAAACCCATGATATTGGCTTCGAAATCGTGCAGGTCCAGGTCACGCACGCTGGCGGTGGCAGTGTTGGGTGGTGCCAGCTCTGCCCTGCCCCATGTGTAATCCGCGCCAGCATTGGTGCGAATACGGTCGAGCATGTCGTAGGCAATAAAGCTCGCTTGGCTGGTCATCCTGGCGCTGTTGGTGTACTTGAGCGCGTTGAGTTGCAGCACCGCAGCGCCCATCAGGCCGATCGCCAAAATCAACAGCGCTACCAGCACTTCGACCAGCGTCATGCCGGACTGGCGCGAGCGCGCAGCGCGCAGGAAAAATCGGTTCTGGCAGGCTGGCATTTGCGTCCTCATCCATGTCGAAGGCCGGTTAAAAAAGCAGGCAAAGCCTGCTGTGCGACCCAAGACTAGCGTCGGTTTTCGAGCCGCGCTGCTCCCGGAATAAAGGGAAATACTTTGGACATAAAGGCCATCATCCAGGGCCAGGGACCAAGCGCTATACCTAGAAAACCCACTCGTGCCCAAGGAGGGAACGCACATGAAACAACGAGGATTCACCCTGATTGAAATGCTGCTGGGGCTGATCGTCACCAGTTTTCTCGCACAACTGGCCGTACCTGGTTTCAAGGGTTTACTTGAATCACAGCAACGACAAAACGTTGCCCAATCACTTGCCTCCGGGCTGCGCTACGCACGTACCGAGGCCATCGCGCGCAACCGGGCGGTGGTGATTCATGCAAAGAGTGAGGACTGGAGCCTGGGATGGCGCGTGATACTGGATGTGAGTGGGCGCGGCCACCTGGATGACGACAATCCAGTATTGCTGGAGCGTGAGGGCAGTGGGCGCGTGCCGGTCGCCGGTAATGGCCCGGTGACGAGCCAAGTGCGCTTCAGCGGCCTGGGGGAGCCGGTGTTCGCCGGCGGGGGATTTCGTGCCGGCACCGTGCACGTGTGTGACAAGGCCCATGCACAGAGCCTGTATCAGATCGTGCTGGCCCCCAGCGGGCGCATCAGCCTGCGCAGTGACAAGACCGAACAGGCACTATGCCGAGGTTATTCCAGCACCCTGGCCGTCAGAGCAGCGAGCGGACCCGCAGCTCCTTGGGCATCGAGAACGTGATGTTTTCTTCACGACCCGCCAGCTCATCGGCGCCGGTGGCACCCCAGGCCTGCAACTGTTGGATCACGCCGCGCACCAGCACTTCCGGAGCGGAGGCACCCGCCGTGATGCCGATACGCTCGACACCGTCGAACCAGCTGCGCTGCATGTCTTCGGCGCCGTCGATCAGGTACGCCGGTGTGGCCATGCGTTCGGCCAGCTCGCGCAAGCGGTTGGAGTTGGAACTGTTAGGGCTGCCGACTACCAGTACCACATCGCATTCATTCGCCAGTTGCTTGACCGCATCCTGGCGGTTTTGTGTGGCGTAGCAGATGTCATCCTTGCGGGGGCCGCCAATGGCCGGGAAACGCGTGCGCAGGGCGTCGATGACGCGACTGGTATCGTCCATGGACAAGGTGGTCTGGGTGACGAAAGCCAGGCGATCAGGGTTGTGCACCTGCAGGTTGGCAACGTCTTTTTCGTCTTCCACCAGGTAGATGGCGCCGCCGTTGCTGGCATCGTACTGGCCCATGGTGCCTTCGACTTCCGGGTGACCGGCATGGCCGATCAGGATGCATTCGCGGCCGTCGCGGCTATAACGCGCGACCTCGATGTGCACCTTGGTCACCAGCGGGCAGGTGGCATCGAACACTTTTAGGCCACGGCCGGCCGCTTCGGTACGCACAGCCTGGGACACACCATGGGCACTGAAGATGACGATAACGTCGTCGGGGACCTGGTCGAGTTCTTCGACAAAGATCGCACCGCGTGCGCGCAGGTCTTCGACCACGAACTTGTTATGCACGACTTCGTGGCGCACATAAATCGGCGGCCCGAAGACTTCCAAGGCGCGGTTGACGATTTCGATCGCCCGGTCCACGCCAGCGCAGAAGCCACGGGGGTTGGCGAGTTTGATTTGCATGCTGTGCCTCGTGCCTTGCAGGCCAAGAAATTGGATCAACTCAGCTCTATAGAATAAGCGTCTGTGGGAGCGGGCTTGCCCGCGATGCAAACGACTCGATGTATCAGGTACACCGAGGTGATGCTATCGCAGGCAAGCCAGCTCCCACACAAGCCAGCCCCACAGGAACCGGTTTCGTCAGTTAGAGCGCTTTAACGTCGATGATTTCAACATCAAACGTCAAGGTTTTACCGGCCAACGGATGGTTAAAGTCGATGGTCACTTGCGCATCATCGAAGGCTTTAACCACTCCGGGCAATTCGGTATTGGCCGCATCATTGAAGATCACCAGCAAACCTTCCGACAGGTCCATGCCTTCGAACTGCGAACGCGGGATGATCTGCACGTTTTGCGGGTTGGGTTGGCCGAAGGCGTTTTCCGGCAGGATCTGCAGGTTGCGCTTGTCGCCCGCCTTGAACCCGAACAATGCTGCTTCAAAACCAGGCAGCAGGTTACCGTCGCCCACCTTGAAGGTTGCCGGGGCCTTATCGAAAGTGCTGTCTACCGTGTCGCCATTCTCCAGGCGCAATGCGAAATGCAAAGTGACTTCCGTGTTCTGGCCGATGCGTTGCTCAGCCAATACCTGATCAGTCATTGACGGTTTCTCCGGTTTTCTTGCTCTTGAACATATCCAGCGCCAGCATGATTGCACCAACGGTGATGGCGCTGTCGGCAAAGTTGAACGCCGGGAAGTAGTAGCGGTTCTGCCAATGCACCAGGATAAAGTCGATCACATGGCCCAGGGCGATGCGGTCATACAGGTTACCCAGCGCGCCGCCCAACACCAGCGCCAGCGCGATGGCCAGCCAGGTGTCGTCGCGGCCCAGGCGCTTGAGCCACACCACCAGCACGGCACTCACCACCACGGCGATCACCGCGAACAGCCAGCGCTGCCAGCCACCGCCATCAGCCAGAAAGCTGAAGGCGGCGCCAGTGTTGTAGGCCAGGGTCCAGCTGAAGTAATCCGGGATCACCACGATTTGCTGGAACATTTCCAGGGAGCCTTCGAAGTGAGCCTTGCTGACCTGGTCAATGACCAGCACCAGCAGGCTCAGTACGAGCCAGCCCAGACGTCCGAAACGACTGGCTGCATTAGGCATAGTGGCGAACCTCGCCTTCACCGCTGATGTTATCGACACAACGACCGCAGATTTCCGGGTGCTCAGGGTTCACACCGACATCTTCACGGCAGTGCCAGCAACGGGCGCACTTAGGGAAGGCCGACTTCACCACTTTGAGCTTCAGGCCCGGCACCTCGGTGACCACGGCATCTGCCGGGGCCTGGGCGAAAGGTGCCAGGCTCGCGGTAGAGGTGATCAGCACGAAGCGCAGTTCGTTGCTCAGCTTGGCCAGGTCGGCGGTCAGGCCATCTTCGGCAAACAGAGTGACTTCGGCTTGCAGGTTGCCACCCACGACCTTGGCCGCACGTTGGACTTCCAGCTCCTTGTTCACTGCAACCTTGACGGCCATGACGCCTGCCCAGTACTCGCGGCCCAGTTCGAAGTCGGCCGGCAGTTCGGTCAAGCCTTCGTACCAGGTGTTGAGCATGACGGACTCGTTACGCTCGCCCGGCAGGTATTCCCACAGCTCGTCGGCGGTGAACGCCAGGATCGGTGCGATCCAGCGCACCAGCGCTTCGCTGATGTGGTACAGCGCGGTCTGCGCCGAACGGCGCGCCTTGCTGTTGGCGCCGGTGGTGTACTGACGGTCCTTGATGATGTCGAGGTAGAAACCGCCCAGCTCCTGCACGCAGAAGTTGTGGATCTTGGAGTAGACGTTCCAGAAGCGGTATTCGCCGTAGTGCTCTTGCAGCTCGCGCTGCAGCAACAGGGTACGGTCCACGGCCCAACGGTCCAGGGCGAGCATGTCTTCGGCCGGCAGCAGGTCGGTGGCCGGGTTGAAACCGGTCAGGTTCGACAGCAGGAAGCGCGCGGTATTGCGGATACGACGGTAGGCGTCGGCGCTGCGGGCCAGGATCTGGTCCGACACGGCGATTTCACCCGAGTAATCGGTGGAGGCCACCCATAGGCGCATGATGTCGGCGCCCAAGGTGTCGTTGATCTTTTTCGGTTCGATCACGTTCTTCAGCGACTTGGACATCTTGCGGCCCGTCTCGTCGACGGTGAAGCCGTGAGTCAGCAGCTCGCGGTACGGCGCGTGATTGTCGATGGCGCAACCGGTCAGCAATGACGAGTGGAACCAGCCACGGTGTTGGTCCGAACCTTCCAGGTACAGGTCGGCGCGCGGGCCGGTCTCGTGACCCATCGGGTGCGAGCCACGCAGCACGTGCCAGTGAGTGGTGCCCGAATCGAACCACACATCCAGGGTGTCGCTGATCTTGTCGTACAGCGGCGCTTCGTCGCCCAGCAGCTCGGCGGCGTCCAGCTTGAACCAGGCTTCGATGCCTTCTTGCTCAACGCGCTGGGCCACGACTTCCATCAACTCGACGGTGCGTGGGTGCAGCTCGCCGCTTTCCTTGTTCAGGAAGAACGGGATCGGCACGCCCCAGTTACGCTGGCGGGAGATGCACCAGTCAGGACGGTTGGCGATCATCGAGTGCAGGCGCGCCTGGCCCCAGGCCGGAACGAACGTGGTGTCTTCGATGGCCTTGAGCGAACGTACGCGCAGGGTGTCGCCGCTGGTCGGCTCTTTGTCCATGCCGATAAACCACTGCGCCGTAGCGCGGTAGATCAGCGGGGTCTTATGACGCCAGCAATGCATGTAGCTGTGCTGGATGGTGGCGGTTTGCATCAGCGCACCGACTTCACGCAGCTTTTCGATGATCGGTTGGTCGGCCTTGAAGATGAACTGGCCACCGAAGAACTCGAGCGAAGGCACGTATACGCCGTTGCTCTGCACCGGGTTGATGATGTCATCGTTGACCATGCCGTACTTCTTGCAGATCACGAAGTCGTCCACACCATAGGCAGGCGAGCAGTGAACAATGCCAGTACCCGAACCCAGCTCGACGTAGTCAGCCAGGTACACCGGCGACAGACGGTCATAGAACGGGTGACGGAAGTTGATCAGCTCCAGCGCAGAACCGGTGGTGGTGGCGATTACCGAACCTTGCAGCTCGTAACGCGCCAGGCACGACTCGACCATTTCTTCGGCCAGCACCAGCAGGCGATCACCAACATCCACCAGGGCGTAGGTGAATTCCGGGTGCACGTTCAGCGCCTGGTTGGCCGGGATGGTCCAGGGGGTGGTGGTCCAGATCACGATGGCGGCTGGCTTGGCCAGGCTTGCCAGGCCGAACGCCTCGGCCAGCTTGGCGTCGTCGGCGATCGGGAAGGCCACGTCGATGGTCGAGGACTTCTTGTCTTCGTACTCCACTTCCGCTTCGGCCAGGGCCGAACCGCAGTCAAAGCACCAGTTCACGGGCTTGAGGCCCTTGAACACGAAACCGCCCTTGACGATTTCGGCCAAGGCACGGATTTCACCGGCCTCGTTCTTGAAACTCATGGTTTTGTAAGGGTTGTCCCACTCGCCCAGCACACCCAGGCGGATGAACTCGGACTTCTGCCCTTCGATCTGTTCGGCGGCGTAGGCACGGCACAGTTCGCGGGTCTTGTCCGCGCCCAGGTTCTTGCCGTAGGTCACTTCGACTTTGTGTTCGATCGGCAGGCCGTGGCAGTCCCAACCCGGGACATACGGCGCGTCAAAGCCCGACAGGGTCTTGGAGCGCAGGATCATGTCCTTGAGAATCTTGTTCAGCGCATGACCGATGTGAATCGTGCCGTTGGCATAAGGAGGGCCGTCGTGCAGGACGAATTTCGGACGATCCTTGCCAATTTCGCGCAACTTTCCGTACAGGCCAATACTGTCCCAGCGCTGCAGGATCTGCGGTTCGCGCTGTGGCAGGCCGGCCTTCATTGGGAAGGCGGTGTCCGGAAGGTTTAGCGTGGCTTTATAGTCGGTCATTTAAGGCTCTTCGGTTAGCGATGGGCGCTAGGTGCGGCTAGTGCACGGGCGGCGGCGACATCCGCATTGATCGCCGTTTTCAACGCCTCAAGGGAGGCGAAACGCTGCTCTTCACGCAGCTTCTGGTGGAAAACCACCGTCAAACGCCGGTCGTATAAATCACCGGCAAAATCCAAAAGGTGAACTTCCAGGTGGGCCTTGCCATCACCTGCAACCGTGGGCCTGACGCCTATATTGGCGACTCCTGGCCACGATTGGCCGTCGATGTCGACGCTTACCAGGTAAACCCCGGTCAGCGGCACACGACGGCGCTTGAGTTGCACGTTGGCGGTTGGCGTGCCCAGTTGGCGCGCCAGCTTCTGGCCGTGCAGTACCCGCCCGGCAATGCGGAACGGGCGACCGAGCAAACGCTCGGCCAGGTCGAAGTCGGCGGCGGCCAGGGCGTTACGCACCTGGGTGCTGCTCACGCGCAAGCCGTCCAGTTCGACGGTTTGCGCGGCTTCGACAGTGAAACCCTGATTGACGCCGGCATGCTGCAGGAAATCGAAATCCCCGACCCGGTCACAACCGAAATGGAAGTCGTCGCCGACCTCCAGGTGCTGCACACCCAAGCCGTCCACCAGGATGCGGTCGACGAACTCGGCGGCGCTGAGGCTGCGCAAACGCTGGTTGAATGCCAGGCAGAGGACACGGTCCACGCCCTCTTCCGCCAACAGCTGCAACTTGTCCCGCAAGCGCGCCAAGCGGGCCGGCGCGGTTTGCGGGGTAAAGAACTCCCGCGGTTGCGGCTCAAAAATCACCACGCAGCTGGGCACGCCCAACTCGACCGCACGCTCGCGCAGCCGAGCCAGGATAGCCTGGTGGCCACGGTGAACACCGTCAAAGTTGCCAATAGTGGCGACGCAGCCCCGATGCTCGGGGCGCAGGTTGTGGAGACCTCGAACCAGCTGCATAACGCGCTTCTTGCTCATAAAGTGGTCGATTATAACCACACCCAGCCCCGGACGACAGGCAACAGCGCAGGCCAAATGGGTCGAATCGATAAAACAATCGTTTTATCGCGGCAAACTCGCTATCCCAACGACTTGCGATTGAAATCGCGCAGGCGAAAACCCTGCAACAGCAACATCCCGAAGTACACCACCACGCCCGCCACGACCAATACACCCAGGCGCATGAAGCGCTCCAGCATATTGCCTTGGCACCAGGCCGGCATGATGTGCATCAGGCCAAACAGCACAACCGACATCGCGGCGACCGCCACCAGCAGCTTGAGCGCAAACACGCCCCAGCCTGGCTGTGGTTGATACATCTGTTGTTTACGCAATTGGTAAAACAGCAGGCCTGCGTTTATGCATGCACCTGCGCTGATCGCCAAGGCCAGGCCGGCGTGGGCCAGCGGGCCGATAAACACCAGGTTGAGCAATTGCGTCACGACTAGGGTAAAAATCGCGATTTTCACCGGGGTGCGGATGTTTTGCTGGGCGTAGAAGCCCGGCGCCAGCACCTTGATCACGATAATGCCGAGCAGGCCGACAGAGTAGGCGACCAGCGCATGCTGGGTCATCAAGGCGTCATGGGCGTCGAACTGCCCGTACTGAAACAGCGAGACCGTCAACGGTTCGGCGAGGATGCCCAGGGCCAGGGCGCACGGCAGCACCAGCAAAAAGCACAGGCGCAGGCCCCAATCGAGGATGCGCGAATATTCCTGGCGATCCTTGCTGGCATAGGTACGCGCCAAGGTCGGCAGCAGGATCGTGCCCAACGCCACACCCAGCACACCGGATGGCAATTCCATAAGGCGGTCGGCGTAGTACATCCACGACACCGAGCCGGATACCAGCAACGAGGCGAACGCGGTGTTGATGATCAGGGAGATCTGACTGACCGACACCCCGAGGATCGCCGGCAGCATGTTGCGCATGACGCGCCACACGCCAGTGTCCTTGAGGTTCAGGCGCGGCAGTACGAGCATGCCGATTTTTTTCAGGTGGGGCAGCTGGTACAGCAACTGTGCCAGGCCGCCGGCCAGCACCGCCCAACCCAGCGCCATGACGGGCGGGTCGAAGTACGGTGTGAGGAACAGCGCAAAAATAATCATGCTGACGTTCAGCAAGGTCGGCACGAAGGCCGGCACCGAGAAACGGTTCCAGGTATTGAGGATCGCCCCAGCGAGCGAAGACAGGGAAATCAGCAATATATAAGGAAAGGTCACCCGCAGCAGATCAGTGGTGAGCGCGAACTTTTCCGGCGTATTGGCAAAACCAGGCGCCGTGGCCCAGATCACCCAGGGCGCGGCGAGCATTCCCACGATGGTTACCAGCATCAGCACCAGGGTCAGCAAACCCGAGACGTAGGCGATGAACGTACGAGTCGCCTCCTCGCCATGCTGGGTCTTGTATTCGGCCAGGATCGGCACGAACGCCTGGGAAAATGCGCCTTCGGCGAAGATCCGCCGCAACAGGTTGGGCAGTTTAAAGGCAATAAAGAACGCATCCGTGGCCATGCTGGCCCCAAAGATGCGTGCCAGCAGGGTGTCACGCACGAACCCCAAAACCCGGGAAATCATCGTGATAGAGCTGACGGCAGCCAACGATTTGAGCAGATTCATTGAAAGAGTTTGCGCCTATAGATAAAGAGCAGGCGAACTACGCGCCCACTTATGCGATACTGCGCGCCTGCAACAGCACAGAGCCAAAGCTCGCGAGTTTACAGGTCAAGCGCCGGAAATAAATCACCCGCCTCTTCAGATCGACCACTCAGCAGTTCGCATCAGCCGCCCTTGACAACCCGTCAAGTCATCGGCATGATTCGCGGCCTATTTTGTTTGCTATTTCCTAAAAAGTCTTTCGAGGAGCTCGACGGTGGCCAACACACCTTCCGCCAAAAAACGTGCAAAACAGGCTGAGAAGCGTCGCAGCCACAACGCCAGCCTGCGTTCCATGGTTCGCACCTACATCAAGAATGTAGTCAAAGCCATCGACACCAAAGACGCTGAAAAAGCTCAAGCAGCTTACGTTCTGGCTGTGCCTGTTATCGACCGTATGGCCGATAAAGGCATCATCCACAAGAACAAGGCCGCTCGCCATAAGAGCCGCCTGAATGGCCACATCAAGGCTCTGAGCGTTCCTGCTGCAGCCTAAGTGGTAACAACTGCAACGCAGCTCAGGCTGTGTAACAGTTAAGAAATGCCCCGCACCGAAAGGTCCGGGGCATTTTTGTGTGCGCCGAAAAACACGCCCAACAACTGTAGGAGCGAGCTTGCTCGCGAAAATCGTTAACGATGACACGGGAAGCCTGGCGCCCAGCGGGGCTCTCAGGTTTTTCGCGAGCAAGCTCGTTCCTACAGAGAGTTGACCGGGGATATTCTCAGGGCAAAAAAAAAACGCCCCGAACCAGTCGGGGCGTTTTTGCTACCACTTGATCAAAACATCAATCAATGGTGATGACCGCCTTCACCGTGGACGTGGCCGTGAGCCACTTCTTCCTGGGAAGCGTCGCGGATGGCCACGATCTTCACTTGGAAGTTCAGGCGCTGGCCAGCCAGAGGGTGGTTACCGTCAACGGTGACGTCGTCGCCGTCCAGGTCGCGGATGGTGACGATCTGCATTTGGCCGTCCGGCGCCGAAGCGTGGAACTGCATGCCCACTTCCAGCTCATCAACACCTTCGAACATGCTGCGGCTCAAGGTGCTGACCAGTTCGGCGGAGTATTCGCCGTAGGCATCTTCAGGTTCTACGGCGACGGTCAGTTCGTCACCGACGCTCTTGCCTTCCAGAGCCTTTTCCAAGCCCGGGATGATGTTGCCTGCGCCTTGCAGGTAAACCAGCGGCGCGCCGCCGGCGGAGCTGTCGATGACCTCACCAGCGTCGTTGGTCAGGGTATAGTCGATGGAGACAGCCTTGTTAGCGGCGATCGTCATGGGGCGAGACCTTTTGCATAAGAATGAAGAACGGACAAGTCTAAACAAGGATTTGCCCGAAAGCGAACGGAACCCGGACGGACGGGGCCGATCAACGGTCACGATCACAGGTTTTCATCAAGACGACGATGGGCACTGGGTGGCCGAGCTGTCTTGCGGCCACACCCAGCACCTGCGCCACCAGCCGCCCTGGCAGTCACGCGCCTGGGTGCTCGACCCCGCGCAACGCCTTGAAAAAATAGGCCAGGCCTTTGCGTGCGGCTGGTGTGCGCAAGGGCACGAATAACGATAACCTTGGCGCCTGATTCGCGGTAGGCACTCACCCATAGAGCGCCACCCAAGCCATGCACCTCCAGAGAATTCGCATGCAGACTTTTTTTATCGCGCCCACCGATTTTGGTGTGGGTCTGACCTCCATCAGCCTTGGGCTGGTGCGTACCCTGGAACGGGCCGGCCTGAAAGTCGGCTTTTTCAAACCCATTGCCCAACCACACCCTGGCGACACCGGGCCGGAACGCTCCACCGAGCTGGTGGCGCGCACCCACGGCCTGAAACCGCCGCAACCGCTTGGCCTGGCTCACGTAGAGCGCATGCTCGGCGACGGCCAGCTCGATGAGCTGCTCGAAGAGATCATCACCCTTTACCAACAGGCAGCCGTAGGCAAGGACGTGCTGATCGTCGAAGGCATGGTGCCTACCCGCAGCGCCAGCTATGCGGCACGGGTCAACCTGCACCTGGCCAAGAGCCTGGACGCAGAAGTGATCCTGGTCTCGGCCCCGGAAAACGAAGTGCTCACCGAGCTTTCCGGCCGCGTGGAATTGCAGGCCCAACTGTTTGGCGGCCCCAAAGATCCGAAAGTGCTGGGCGTGATCCTCAACAAGGTACGCACCGACGAAAGCATGGAAGCCTTCTCGGCGCGCCTCAAAGAGCATTCGCCGCTGTTGCGCAGCGGTGATTTCCGGCTGCTCGGCTGCATCCCCTACCAACCCGAGCTGAATGCTCCGCGCACCCGCGATGTGGCGGACTTGATGGGCGCGCAGATCCTCAACGCCGGCGACTACGAAAGCCGGCGCATGACCAAGATCATCATTTGCGCGCGCACCATGCGTAACACCGTCGAACTGCTCAAACCCGGCGTGTTGGTGGTGACCCCGGGCGATCGCGACGACATCATCCTCGCCGTCAGCCTGGCCGCCATCAATGGCGTGCCGCTGGCCGGGCTGCTGCTGACCAGCGACACCCTGCCCGACCCGCGCATCATGGATCTGTGCCGAGGCGCCTTCCAGGCCGGGTTGCCGGTGTTGTCGGTGAGCACCGGCTCCTATGACACCGCCAACCAGCTCAATAGCCTCAACAAGGAAATCCCCATCGATGACCGCGAGCGCGCGGAAATCATCACCGATTTTGTCGCCAGCCACCTCGATGCACGCTGGCTGCACCAGCGTTGCGGCACGCCACGGGAGATGCGCCTGTCGCCGGCGGTGTTCCGTTACCAACTGATCCAACGCGCCCAGGCCGCCAACAAACGTATCGTGCTGCCCGAAGGCAGTGAGCCGCTGACCGTACAGGCCGCCGCGATCTGCCAGGCCCGCGGCATTGCCCGTTGCGTGCTGTTGGCCAAGCCTGCGGATGTGGAAGCCGTTGCCCGTGCCCAGGGTATCGACCTGCCCGAAGGCCTGGAGATTCTCGACCCCGACCTGATTCGCCAACGCTACGTGGAGCCGATGGTCGCCCTGCGCAAGAGCAAAAGCCTCAACGCGCCCATGGCCGAGCAACAACTGGAAGACACCGTGGTGATCGCCACCATGATGCTCGCCCTCGACGAAGTGGATGGCCTGGTCTCCGGCGTGATTCACTCCACCGCCAACACCATTCGCCCCGCGTTACAGTTGATCAAGACCGCGCCGGGCTGCACCTTGGTGTCGTCGGTGTTCTTCATGCTGTTCCCCGAGCAGGTGCTGGTGTACGGCGACTGCGTGATGAACCCGCACCCAAGCGCTGCAGAACTGGCAGAGATCGCCCTGCAAAGCGCCGACTCGGCAGCCGCGTTCGGCATCACGCCACGGGTGGCGATGATCAGCTATTCCAGCGGTGACTCGGCCAGCGGCGAGGAAGTGGAAAAAGTCCGCGAAGCCACCCTGCTCGCCCACGAACAACAAAGCTCGCTGCTGATCGACGGCCCGTTGCAATACGACGCCGCCGCCAACGAAAACGTCGCCCGGCAACTGGCGCCCAACAGCCAGGTGGCAGGCAAGGCCACCGTGTTTGTGTTCCCAGACCTGAACACCGGCAACACCACCCACAAAGCCGTACAACGCAGCGCCGATTGCGTGAGCCTGGGGCCGATGCTCCAGGGCCTGCGCAAACCGGTCAATGACCTGCCACGTGGCGCCCAGGTGGACGACATCGTGTACACCATCGCCCTCACGGCGATCCAAGCCGCCAACCGACCCATGGATATCTAAATGCTGGATTTTCTACCTGCCGCCGTGCGCGGGGTGATCGCTTCGCTGTTGCTGGCGCTGAACACGATCCTGCTGTGTTCGTTCCTGTTCATCGTGGCGCTGTTCAAGGCGCTGCCGTTTGCCAAGCGCCTGAGCGAATGGCTGATGAACCACACCCACGAAGCCTGGGTCACCAACAACAAGGGCTGGATGAACCTGGTGCGGCGTACGCGCTGGCACCTGACCGGCCTTGAGGGCTTGGACTACCAGCACTCGTACCTGGTGACCAGCAACCATCAGAGCTGGGTCGACATCATGGTGTTGCAGTACGTGCTCAATCGGCGCATTCGCCCGCTGAAGTTCTTCCTCAAGCAAGAGCTGATCTGGGTACCGGTGATTGGCCTGGCGTGGTGGGCACTGGGCTTTCCCTTCATGAAGCGCTACAGCAAGGCTTATTTGGAGAAGCACCCGGAGAAGAAAGGCAAAGACCTGGAAACCACGCGCAAGACCTGCGCGAAGTTTCGCGATAACCCCGTGGGGATTTTTAACTTTGCCGAAGGCACCCGCTTTACCCCGGGCAAGCATGCGCAGCAGCAGTCACCGTTTCGCTACCTGCTTAAACCCAAGGCGGGCGGTATTGCGTTTGTGCTGGATGCCATGGGTGAGCAGCTCAAATCACTGGTGAATGTGACCATCCACTACCCCGGCGGGCGCCCAGGTTATTGGGATCTGCTGTGCGGCAATGTGAAGGACGTGGTGGTGCACTTTGAAGAAGTACAGATCCCGGCTGAGTTCATCGGCAAGAATTATGAGCAGGATGGGGACTATCGGTTGGCGTTCCAGGGCTGGATCAACCGGTTGTGGCAAGACAAGGATGCGTTGCTGGAGCAGCTTCACAAAGACTTTCCGGCCAGCCGCTGATCAACATGGGGAGCAGGCTTGCCTTAATATCACTCGGTAGGAGCGAGCTTGCTCGCGAAAAACTCATAGGCGCCGCGTTTATCCAGGAAGCACACGTAATCGTTGACGTTTTTCGCGAGCAAGCTCGCTCCTACAGAAAGCAATAGCCAGGCCTCAAGCATGTAAAAGCCCGCCACCGAGTGATCGATGGCGGGCTTTTTTATGGCCGCGAAGTTTAGATCGCGCCGCGCTGACGCAACAGCTCCAGCACTTGCTTGACGCTGTCTTCCAACGACAATGCCTGAGTGTCGATCACCAGATCAGCATTCAACGGCACGTCATACGGGAAAGATTCGCCAGGAATGTTATCCCCACCGGCCGCGTACAAACCTTGCGGGTCACGCTCGGCGCACACCAACGGCGATGCCTGTACGTAGACGGTCAGCAAGCGGTCGGCACCGATCAGCGCCTTGGCCTGTTCACGGCCTTCGGCATCCGGGGCAACGAAGGCCGCCAGGGTCAGCAGGCCGGCTTCGTTGAACTGGCGCGCCACATGAGCGGCACGACGCCAGTTCTCGGTACGCCCGGCACGGTCCTGCGGCAACCCTTTGTTCAGGTCGTGGCGCAGGTTCTGGCCGTCCAGTACGAACACCGCACGGCCCATGTCGAACAGCTTGCGCTCGACCGCATAGGCCAGGGTGCTCTTGCCAGCGCCCGACAAACCGCTGAACAACACCGTGGCCGGCTGCTGGCCGAAACGCAGGGCGCGCTCTTCGGTGGCCACATGCGCCAGGCTGCCGTGCTGCGCTGCGCCGCCATGACCCACCGGCGGTGCGATGATCATACCCGCGGCCACTGTACCGTTGGTCAAGCGATCGATCACGATAAACGCGCCGGTGGTGCGGTTGCTGTCGTAACCGTCCAGGGCGATGGCGGCGTCCAGGCTGACCTTGACCCGGCCAATCTCGTTGAGCTGCAGCGAACTCGCCGGGCCTTCGGCCAGGGTGTTCACATCCACGCGGTGCACGATGCTGGTGATGGAACCCGGCACGTAGCTGGTGGCGCGTTTGATGTCGTATTTCTTGCCCGGCAGCATCGGTTCTTCAGCCATCCACACCAGCATGGCGTCGAAGGCATCGGTCACTTGCGGCACGTTGTCGGCATGCACCAACAGATCGCCACGGGAGATGTCGATCTCGTCTTCCATGGTCAAGGTCACGGCCTGGCCTGGGCCTGCGTGTTCCAGCTCGCCTTCAAAGGTGACGATGGATTTGACGCGGCTGCTCTTGCCCGACGGCAACACCACCACTTCGTCGCCCTTGTGCACGATGCCGCTCGCCAAGGTGCCGGCAAACCCACGGAAGTTCAGGTTCGGGCGGTTGACGTATTGCACCGGGAAACGCAGGTCGGTGTAGTTGCGGTCGTTGGCGATCTCGACAGTCTCCAAGATCTCCATCAGCGACTGGCCGGTGTACCAGGGCGAACGCTCGCTCTTGTTCACCACGTTGTCGCCCTTGAGCGCCGACATCGGCACGAAGGCCAGGGTGCTCGGCTTGAACGCGATACCTTCGGCGAACTTCAGGTAATCGGCCTTGATCGACTCGAATACGCTTTGGTCAAAGCCGTTGATGTCCATCTTGTTGATGGCCACCACGATGTGTTTGATGCCCAGCAACGAGGCGATGTAGCTGTGGCGACGGGTCTGGGTCTGCACGCCGTAGCGGGCGTCGATCAGGATGATCGCCAGGTCACAGGTGGACGCACCGGTGGCCATGTTGCGGGTGTACTGCTCATGGCCGGGGGTGTCGGCGATGATGAATTTGCGCTTGGCGGTGGAGAAATAGCGGTAGGCGACATCGATGGTGATGCCCTGCTCACGCTCGGCCTGCAGGCCATCGACCAGCAACGCCAGGTCGATATCGTCACCGGTGGTGCCGGACTTTTTCGAGTCGCGGGTAATGGCTTCCAGGTGATCCTCGTAGATCATCTTGGAGTCGTGCAGCAGGCGCCCGATCAGGGTGCTCTTGCCGTCGTCGACGTTGCCGCAGGTCAGGAAGCGCAACATCTCTTTGCGCTCGTGCTGGCCCAGGTAGGCGAGGATGTCCTCGCTGATCAAATCAGATTGATGCGACATGACAGCCCCTTAGAAATAGCCTTGACGTTTTTTATCTTCCATCGAGCCGGCACCATCGTGGTCGATGACACGGCCCTGGCGCTCGGAAGTTCGCGTCAGGAGCATTTCCTGAATGATGTCCGTCAGCGTCTCGGCTTCGGACTCCACCGCACCCGTCAACGGGTAGCAGCCAAGGGTGCGGAAACGTACTTTCTTTTTGACGATGCGGGCTTTGTCTTCGTCGGACAGGTGCTCAAGGATGCGGTCGTCGTCGATCATGATCAACGTGCCGTTCTTCTCGATCACCTCACGCTCGGCGGCGAAATACAGCGGCACGATCGGGATGCCTTCCAGGTAGATGTACTGCCAGATGTCCAGCTCGGTCCAGTTGGACAGCGGGAACACACGGATCGACTCGCCCTTGTTGACGTTGCCGTTGTAGACGTTCCACAGCTCGGGGCGTTGGTTTTTTGGGTCCCAGCGGTGTTTGCTGTCGCGGAACGAGTACACGCGCTCTTTGGCACGGGATTTCTCTTCATCGCGACGGGCACCGCCGAATGCTGCGTCGAAACCATGCTTGTCCAGCGCTTGCTTGAGGCCCTCGGTCTTCATGATATCGGTGTGCTTGGCGCTGCCGTGGGTGAACGGGTTGATGTTCTGCGCCACGCCATCGGGGTTGATGTGGGTGATGAGGTCCAGGCCCAGCTCCTCGACCATCTTGTCGCGGAACGTGTACATTTCCTGGAATTTCCAGCGGGTGTCGACGTGCATCACCGGGAACGGCAGCTTGCCTGGGAAGAAGGCCTTGCGTGCCAGGTGCAGCATCACGGCGGAGTCTTTACCGATCGAGTAGAGCATCACCGGGTTATCGAACTCGGCGGCGACCTCGCGGATGATGTGGATGCTTTCCGCCTCCAGCTGTTTCAGATGCGTCAGTTTGTCGACCATGGTTACTCACGGAAAAACGATCTTATGGACGGCCAGCGGGCCGTGTTCGAGCGAGGCATGCTAGCACAGCAACTTCTTCTATTTAGGGCGCCAGCTAGACCGAAACGATATATGAATATGCCGGCCGGTTTGGGCTTCAATCTGGGCAGTGTGGGAGCTGGCTTGCCTGCGAAAGCCATACTGTGGCGAGGGAGCTTGCTCCCGTGACGGACTGATAACCGACGCTGATCTAGCTGACGCACCGCGATCCAAATGTGCGGGCTTGCTCGCGAAGGCGGCCTAACAGTCAACACAGTTGGACCGGGTACATATCCGTTATTTAGGTAACGGCCACCTAGGGTTCCGCCCTGACGGCGGGTCACTTTTGGAAAAGAGCCCCAAAAGTAACCAAAAGGGCTCTTGCCCCACCACTCGGCACCTCGCTTAGGCTCGGTGTGCCCGAACACAGGCTTGAATCCGTGGGCCGCCGCCACGCGCCATCCATGGCGCGGGGCGGCTAACCCGGCGTCCTGCCGGGTTACCCACGAATTCAAGCCTGCGTTCGGCCAGCGTGGTTTAACGGGGCGCCTGAGATCAAGATCAAAAGCAGATCAAGATCAAGAGCGGCTCGCTCGGCGTTTTTCAAGGTAGTTGTCGCGTCCACCGTCGCGCTACGCGATTTTTATTACCACGGTCAGCTCCCTTTCGGGGTTCAGATACACCGTCCCGATAGGGTTCCAGTTGCGTGTCTCTCCTGACCATCGTTCCGGTCTTTTCTCTCTGGCCTGCCGGTATATCGCATCTCGACGAGCCAAGATTTCTCGGTCTTTTCCTTCATGACGTTGAGCCGGTGTTACGAAGCGGATCCGGCTATGACGGTGCACGGTGTTGTACCAGGTCATAAAATTCCTCACCCAGATACGCGCATCATCCAGGCTGGTAAACCCTGCCTGTGGCCACTGCGGGCAGTATTTCAGTGTCCTGAACAGTGATTCCGAGTACGGGTTGTCGTTGCTAACCCGTGGTCGACCGCGAGACGGCGTGATGCCCAGGTCATACATCTTGGTCAGTAACGTCACCGATTTCATTGGTGCACCATTGTCCGAGTGAAGCACCAGCGGCTGGCGCCAACACTTCTCCTGAGTCACGCTTCGTTGCAGCAACGCTGCCGCCTTTTCCCCGCTCTGCTTCATAAACTTCCCAGCCCACGGCTTTTCGGCTGTAGATGTCTTCGATCAGATAGAGATAGTAAAATTTCCCGCGAACCGGGGACGGCAGGTAGGTGATGTCCCATGACCACACCTGATTAGCTGAAGTCGCTGCGTAAGTGGTCGGTGCCTCATGGCGATGCGGTCGCTTGGCTCTGGATCGGTGATGCTGCTGACCTGCCGCATGCAGCACACGATAAAAAGTCGCCTCCGAGGCTACATATCTTCCTTCATCGGCCAATTGCGGCACGATCTGGCTTGGCGGGAGGTGCGCGTAAGCTTTGCTGTTGCACAGCGTCACGATGCCTTGTCGCTCAAGCTCACTGAGCGCGTTGTTCGGTATCGGCCTGAGCGTCGTCGTGCGTCCATCTGCCAAGAGTTCTTGCGGCAAGCTCCAGCGTTGCAGCGTCCTCAGTGAAATGCCTACCTCCTGACAAGCAGGCGCCCTGCGGGCGCCCGCCAGAATGGCTTCATTAAGCCAATCAACGAGTAAATACCGTTCTGGCAACAAGGTCAGGTGGCCTCGTCGTCGCTCCCCCAGTAGGCATTGAGCTTTTTTCGTAGTACCAGTAAAGCCGCTGTTTCAGCCAGGGCTGCATCTTTGCGGCGCAACTCACGTTCAAGTTCACGGATACGATTTTTATCATCTCGTGACTGTCCGGAGCTTGCAGTTTTCGCGGTTGACTGTTTCGTGCTGCCGGCAATAAAAGCGTTGCGCCAATCGGTTATTTGCTCGGGAAAAATACCTTTTCGTCGGCAGTACTCACCGATTTCCAGTTCCGATAGCGAACCTGTTTCTATGATGATCGCCAGCTTGGATTCGGCTGACCAATTTTCGGCCGGTTGCTTGGCATCGGACAATTGCGTTCCTCTGGCGGCAGCTTGTTTGCGCCAATAATGGAGAGACATATCGCTACAACCTTCGCGCCGAGCGACCTCCGCCGCCGAGAGGCTCAGGGGCGGAAGCATCATTTTCAGCAGCGCAGCTTTACGTTCTTCTGAATAGAAAGGCATGACCATACTCTTGCCGCCCCCGGAATGCTTTTCAAAAAGCGGGGGACACGACAACTACCCTGACACCGGGGGCGCTTCGCATCGTGGTTACCGTTGATCGAGTTGTGTGGAGACCTACGATTCTCGCAGGCAAGCCACACCCCACCGTGTTCAGCGCTGTGCTTTAGATCGGGTTGGGGCAGTCGATGAACAGGTGCTCCAGGGCAAAGCGGCGCGCCAGGTAGTCGCCTAACGCCTGCACGCCATAACGTTCGGTGGCGTGATGGCCGGCGGCGATGAAGCTGATGTTGTTTTCCCGGGCGCTGTGGAAGGTCTGTTCGGACGCTTCACCGCTCAGGTACAAATCGACACCGGCGGCAATCGCCTGGTCGATGTAGCCCTGGCCGCCACCGGTACACCAGCCGACGCGGCGAATCATTTCGCTGCCTTCGATCAGCAGCGGTTCGCGGCCCATCACGTCCTGCACGCGGCGGGCGAAGTCGCGGGGTGACAGGGGCTCGGCCAGGGAGCCTACCAGGCCGACGACTTTGGGGTTGCCAGGGTCCAGCGGGCCTTCGACGGTGATGTCCAGGTGGCGAGCCAGTTGCACGTTGTTGCCGACATCGGCGTGCAGGTCCAGGGGCAAGTGGTAGGCCAGCAGGCTGATGTCATGCTTGAGCAGGGTTTTGAGGCGGCGTTGCTTCATGCCGGTGATGCAGGGGTTTTCGCCCTTCCAGAAGTAACCGTGGTGCACCAGCACCAGGTCGGCCTTGGCTTCGACGGCGGCGTCCAGCAGGGCTTGGCTGGCGGTCACGCCACTGACGATGCGCATCACTTGGGGCCGGCCCTCGACCTGCAGGCCATTGGGGCAGTAATCGGCAATTTTGGCGCTGCCGAGGTAGCGGTCGGCTTCCTCGACGAGGGTAGTAAGGGGCACGGCCATAAAAGACTCCTAAATATCCCGTTCGCAGGCGTCACAGCCTCGTATAATGCGCGACATTATGGGCGCTCTCCCGCCCCCTGCAACCTGTCAGGACTTACTTGATGCTCAAGGCACTGCGTTTTTTTGGATGGCCATTGTTGGCTGGCGTGCTGATCGCGATGCTGATTATCCAGCGTTATCCCCAGTGGGTGGGCCTGCCCACACTGGATGTGAACCTGCAACAGGCGCCGCAGACCAACACGGTGGTGCAGGGTCCGGTGACCTATGCCGACGCCGTGGTCATTGCCGCGCCGGCGGTGGTCAACCTGTACACCACCAAGGTCATCAACAAACCTGCGCATCCGTTGTTTGAAGACCCGCAATTTCGCCGCTATTTCGGTGACAACGGCCCCAAGCAGCGCCGTATGGAATCCAGCCTCGGCTCCGGTGTGATCATGAGCCCTGAAGGCTACATCCTCACCAATAACCACGTGACCACTGGCGCTGACCAGATCGTGGTGGCCCTGCGTGACGGCCGCGAAACACTGGCCCGCGTGGTGGGTAGCGACCCGGAAACGGATCTGGCGGTACTCAAGATTGATCTGAAGAACCTGCCGGCCATCACCCTCGGCCGCTCCGACGGTTTGCGCGTGGGCGATGTGGCGCTGGCCATCGGCAACCCGTTCGGGGTGGGCCAGACGGTGACCATGGGCATCATCAGCGCCACCGGGCGCAACCAGCTGGGCCTTAACAGCTACGAAGATTTCATCCAGACCGACGCGGCGATCAACCCTGGCAACTCCGGCGGTGCGCTGGTGGACGCCAATGGCAACCTGACCGGCATCAACACCGCGATTTTTTCCAAGTCCGGCGGTTCACAGGGCATTGGTTTTGCGATCCCGGTGAAGCTGGCGATGGAAGTGATGAAGTCGATCATCGAACACGGCCAGGTGATTCGTGGCTGGCTGGGCATTGAAGTACAGCCTTTGACCAAGGAACTGGCAGAGTCATTTGGCCTGACCGGACGTCCAGGCATCGTGGTAGCGGGGATTTTCCGCGACGGCCCGGCGCAGAAAGCCGGCCTGCAGCTGGGCGATGTGATCCTCAGCATCGACGGCGCGCCAGCGGGTGATGGGCGCAAGTCGATGAACCAGGTGGCGCGGATCAAGCCAACCGACAAGGTGGCGATCCTGGTGATGCGCAACGGCAAGGAGATCAAACTGTCGGCAGAAATCGGCCTGCGCCCACCACCGGCGACCGCGCCGGTGAAAGAAGAGCAATAACCGTCGCGACCCAAGCGCCCGTTCGCGGGCGCTTGTAAGGCCATATTTCTTAGCGATTCATTCTCATTAGTCATGTTATATTGTTTCAATATCGCTATTGGAACGCTCTATCATGTCGTCTCGAAAGTTTGTGCCCTTGGCCGGCCTGGCCCTGGGTTTGCTGCTCGACCCTGCCTACGCCGAAGAAAACACCCTGGAACTGGACACCATCAGCGTCACCTCCGACGCCTATGAATCCGCCACCGGCCCAGTCGACGGCTACCGTGCCACCCGCTCTGCCAGTGCGACCAAGACCGACACGGCGTTGCGCGACATCCCACAATCGATCAGCGTGATTCCGGCCACGGTGCTCAAGGACTTGGGCAATACCAGCGTGGAGCGCGCCCTGGAATTCGCCGGCGGTGTGTCCAAGCAAAACAACTTCGGCGGCCTGACCCTCTACGAATACAGCGTGCGCGGCTTCACCACGTCCGAGTTCTACCAGGATGGTTTCAGCGCCAACCGTGGTTACCCCAGCACCCCGGACGCAGCGAATATCGAGCGCATCGAAGTGCTCAAGGGCCCCGCCGCCAGCCTCTATGGGCGTGGCGATCCCGGCGGCACGGTGAATATCGTCACCAAGAAACCCCAGCCCGAGGCCTTCACCACGCTGCAGACCAGCGCCGGCAGTTGGGACCGCTACCGCACCGCGCTGGATGTGAATACGCCGCTGGACAGCGAGGGGCGCGTGCTGACGCGAGTGAACCTGGCCGTTGAAGACAACCACAGCTTTCGCGATCACGTCGACGCCAAGCGCGTGTTCGTCGCGCCCTCCTTCAGTTGGCAGTTGGACCCGGACACCACCCTGCTGGTGGAAAGCGAGTTCGTGCGCCACAGTTCCACCTTCGACCGAGGCATCGTCGCCAATACCGGCATGTCCCATTCCACCTTCCTCGGCGAGCCCAACGACGGCAATATCCGCAACCACAACAACCGCATCCAGGCGGAATTGGAACACCACCTCAACGACGCCTGGAAACTGCGCCTGGCCAGCCATTACAAGCAAGGCAGCCTGTGGGGCGATGCGTCGGAAAGCCGTGCGCTGAACCCAGACGGCCACAGCGTCAACCGCCGCTACCGTGAACGCTCCACCGGTTGGCACGACAGCATCACCCAGCTGGAACTGCGCGGGGTGTTCGATATCGGCAGTTGGCAACACGAACTGTTGATTGGTACCGAATACGAGGATTACCGCAAGAAAGAGCGCGTGACGGCGATCGCTGGCGACTACCCCATCGACATCTACAAGCCGGTGTACGGCCAGCCCAAACCCAACGGCACACGCTCCGGCACCGACTTCTTCGAACAGACCAAAAGCCACGCATTGAACCTGCAGGACCAGATCATCTTCACCGACCGCCTGCGCGGCATGATCGGTGCGCGCTTCGAGCATTTCGAACAAAGCACCGACGACTTCACCCGCAACCACGCCAAGAGCCGCCAAACCCACGACGCCTTCACCCAGCGCGCCGGCCTGCTCTACCAGCTCACGCCAGAAGTCGGCGTATTTGCCAACGCCTCCACCTCGTTCAAGCCCAATAGCGGCCTGGATGCTGGCGGCAAGTCCTTCAAGCCCGAAGAAGGCGTGGGTTACGAGGTGGGAATCAAAAGCGAGCTGTTTGACGACCGCCTCAGCGCCACGCTTGCGGCCTTTCATATCGAAAAGGAAAACGTGCTGACCCTCGACCCGGCGACCAACCTCAACCGCGCCATGGGCAAGGCCCGTAGCCAGGGGTTCGACCTGCAAGTAACCGGGCAAATGACCGATGCCGTACGCGTGATCGGCGCCTTGGCCTACATCGACGCCGAAGTGACCAAGGGCGACAAAACCATTCCTACGGGCAGCCGCATCCTCGGCGTGGCAAAGCGCAGCGGCAGTGTGTTGGGCGTGTATGAATTCCAGGACGGCGCACTGCGTGGCTCAGACCTGGGCGCAGCGTTCACCTATGTGGGTGACCGCTCAGGCGAAGCCGGCACAGGCTTCGAACTGCCCGCCTACCACACCGTGGATTTGCTGGCCCATTACAAGGCCACGCAGAACGTGACGGTGGGGCTGAACCTCAACAACCTGTTCAATGAAAAGTATTACGAGCGGTCTTATAGCAACTATTGGGTCAACCCCGGCGAGCCGCGCAACTTCACGGTTAGCCTGACCCTTAATCTGTAAATACAGTCAAATGGTGGGAGCTGGCTTGCCTGCGATGACCATAGATATCGACACAACGCTGTCGCAATCAACGGTAACCACGATGCGAAGCGAGCCGCTCTTGATCTTGATCTGCTTTTGATCTCAGGCGCCCCGTCAAACCACGCTGGCCGAACGCAGGCTTGAATTCGTGGGTAACCCGGCAGGACGCCGGGTTAGCCGCCCCGCGCCATGGATGGCGCGTGGCGGCGGCCCACGGATTCAAGCCTGCGTTCGGGCACACCGAGCCTAGGCGAGGTGCCGAGTGGTGGGGCGAGGACCTTTTGGTTACTTTTGGGTCCTTCCAAAAGTGACCCGCTGTCAGAGCGGAACCCTAAGCAGCCGTTACCGCAGCAATGGATATGTACACAATCCAAATGTGTTGACTGCCAGGCCGCCTTCGCGAGCAAGCCCGCTCCCACAGTAGGATCGTTGGGGTGTCAGGTAGCTGGGCGTCGGCTGTCAGGCCGCCATCGCAGGCAAGCCAGCTCCCACGGTTGGATCGTTGGGGTGCCAGGTAGATGGGCGTCGGCTGGCAGGCCGCCATCGCAGGCAAGCCAGCTCCCACAATTGGGTCACCCCAGGCCTCGTTTACAAGGCAACCGGCGCCCGTTCGCACAGGGTATTAAGCGCCGCCACCCACTGCGGCTCATCATTCAGGCAAGGCACCAACACCAACTCCTCGCCCCCCGCTTCACGAAATTGCTCACGACCGCGATCACCAATTTCCTCCAACGTCTCAATGCAATCGGCGACAAACGCCGGGCACATCACCAACAGCTTCTTCACGCCTTGCTGGGCCAACGCCTCAAGGCGCGCCTCGGTGTAGGGTTCGATCCACTTGGCCCGCCCCAGGCGAGACTGGAACGCCACCGACCATTTACCCTCCGGCAAACCCAACCGCGCGGCCACGTCCCGCGCCACGCTGAAACACTGCGCGCGATAACAAGTGGCAAGCACCTCGGGGGATGCATTCTTACAGCAATCGGCGTCCTTGAAGCAGTGCTGGCCCGTGGGGTCGAGCTTGGTCAGGTGACGCTCAGGCAAACCATGGAAACTGAGCAGCAAGTGATCGTAATCCTGCTCCACATAAGCGCGCACACTCGCCGCCAGCGCATCCAGGTACTCAGGCTGATCGTAGAACGGTTGCAGGATCGAAAACTGCACATTCAGTCGTTTGTCGCGCACCACTCGCTTGGCTTCCTCTATCACCGTGGTCACGGTGCTGTCGGCAAACTGCGGGTACAACGGCGCCAATGTGATTTTTTGAATACCCTGGGCGGCCAGGCGTGTCAGGGCCGTTTCCAGGGACGGCTCGCCGTAACGCATCGCCAGTTCCACCGGGCCCTGGGTCCACTGCGCGGTCATTTGCTGTTGCAGGCGGCGGCTTAAAACCACCAGCGGCGAACCCTCGTCCCACCAGATCGATGCATAGGCATGGGCCGATTGCTCGGGGCGCTTGATCAGGATCAGCGACACCAGCAAGCGCCGCACCGGCCACGGCAGGTCGATCACATAAGGGTCCATCAGGAACTGATTGAGGTAGCTGCGCACATCGGCCACTGAAGTGGACTTTGGCGAACCCAGGTTGACCAGTAACAACGCGTGATCGGTCATGCAACATCCTATCTTTAGAGGCGGCTGGACAAGTCGTCCAGAGCCGCACGCAACTCAGTGAACTGGAAAGTGAAACCTGCGGCCTGCAGCCGTTCAGGCAAAGCCTTTTGCCCGCCCAGCAACAAGCCGGACAACTCACCCAGGCCAACCTTCAACGCAAATGCCGGCATCGGCATGAACGCCGGGCGGTGCAGCACCTGGCCCAGGGTCTTGGCAAATTCGCGGTTGCGCACCGGGTGTGGCGCGCAGGCATTATAAGGACCGTTGGCGTCTTGCTTGTGCAGAAGAAAATCAATCAGGGCGATTTGATCCTTGATATGCACCCAGGGCATCCACTGCCGCCCATTGCCAATCGGCCCGCCCAGCGCCAGTTTGAACGGCAGCAGCAGGCGCGACAAAAAGCCGCCCTCGGCAGACAGCACCAACCCCGTACGCACCAGCACCACACGAATGCCCAAGGCTTCGGCACGCTGGGCGGTTTCCTCCCAGGCGATACACAACTGGCTGGGGAAATCATCCTGCACCGGGCCGCTGGCTTCGGTCAGTTCGCGCTCGCCGCCGTCGCCGTACCAGCCCACCGCAGAACCGGAGATCAGCACCGCCGGTTTTTGCTCCAGGCTTTCCATCCAGGCCAGCAAGGTTTCGGTGAGGTGAATGCGACTGTTCCACAGCAACGCCTTGCGCTTGTGGGTCCAAGGCCGGTCGGCGATAGGCGCGCCTGCCAGGTTGACTACCGCGTCCACCGCGCCAATCACCTCTTGCAAACGCGCCACCCCGAGCACCTGTGCACCACACAGCTGGGCGACCGTTTCCGGTTGCCGGCTCCATACGGTCAGGCGATGCCCTTGTGCGAGCCAGTGCTTGCAGAGTTGGCGACCGATCAAGCCGGTACCGCCGGTCAGCAAAATATGCATGGGACTCTCCTCATGTAACGTTCGCCGCCGCTCACTGGTCTATTTTATAAGCAGGGATCAATTTGATATTTGAGCGTGACGGGGGTTTAAGCCTTAGCTTAACCATAGGTCACGCCACACAATCAGGCACGCCAAAACTTATACCAAAAAACAATATTGTACAGCTATTGGTGTCGGCGTAGTCTGTACCCAACGGTAAAACGAGGCCTCCCATGACTGTCCCCATCGCGATCATTGGTACCGGCATCGCCGGTCTCTCCGCCGCCCGAGCGTTACAAGACGCCGGGCACGCAGTACAACTTTTCGATAAAAGCCGCGGCAGCGGTGGCCGCATGTCCAGCAAGCGCAGCGACGCCGGCGCGCTGGACATGGGCGCGCAATACTTCACCGCCCGCGACCGGCGCTTCGTCAACGAAGTGCAGCGCTGGCAGAGCAACGGCTGGGCTGAGCAATGGAAGCCGCAGTTGTATAACTTCAAGTCCGGGCAACTGACGCCCTCCCCCGATGAGCAGATCCGCTGGGTGGGCACGCCGCGCATGAGCGCCATCACCCGCGCACTGCTCGACGACTTGCCAGTGGAGTTCGGTTGCCGCATCACCGAAGTCTTCCAGGGCACGCAGCACTGGAACCTGCTCGACGCGGACGGCGGCAATCACGGCCCTTTCAGTCACGTGATCATTGCCACGCCGGCTCCGCAAGCCACCGCCCTGCTGGCCGCTGCGCCCAAGCTGGCGAGCGCCGCCGCCGGGGTGAAAATGGACCCGACCTGGGCCATCGCCCTGGCATTCGACAAGCCCCTGGATACGCCGATGGAGGGCTGCTTCGTGCAAGACAGCCCCCTCGACTGGCTGGCGCGCAACCGCAGTAAACCCGGGCGCGACACCACCCTCGACACCTGGGTACTGCACGCCACCAGCGCCTGGAGCAAGGCCCACCTGGACCTGCCCAAGGAAGCAGTGATCGAACACCTGCACGGCGCCTTTGCCGAATTGCTGCACAGCGCCATGCCCGCGCCGTCATTCAGCCTGGCGCACCGTTGGCTCTACGCGCGCCCATCGAGCAGCCATGAGTTCGGTGTGCTGGCCGACGCCGACTTGGGCTTGTTCGTCTGCGGCGACTGGTGCCTCTCCGGTCGGGTGGAAGGTGCCTGGCTCAGTGGCCAGGAAGCAGCGCGACGCTTGATCGAGCACCTGCAATGAACCGCATCAACCCCGCCAAACTGCTGCTGTCAAAATGGACGGCAGCCCATCCGCGCCACAAGGAAAAACACTTCCTGGTCACCGAGTTGTTCCGTGACGACGAGGGCACGGTGCTGGACATCGAACTGCAAGCCGTCCTCACCCGGCGCGCCGAACGCCTGCCCTGGGAAACGTTGAAAAACGCTGAAGACTGGAAAATCGGCTGGAAATAACGCACCCGCACAAACCTGTACAAATTATTTGACTTGTACAACATCGAGCCTATGATGAGATTTAGTTGTACAAGCTTTGTGGCTTGTACAGGATTCTTGCAGAGGTTTGCTTATGTCCAGCCACGTGAAACCGAAGATCGCCATCAGCGCCTGCCTTCTGGGTGAGAACGTGCGCTTCAACGGCGGGCATAAACAGTCCCTGCTGTGCAGCCAGACCCTCAGTGACTATTTCGATTTTGTCCCACTGTGCCCTGAAGTTGCCATCGGCCTGGGCATTCCTCGGCAAGCGATCCGCCTGGTCGGTGACCCCGACCATCCGCAGGCCGTGGGCAGCGTAAACCCTGCGCTCAATGTCACGCAGCCACTGGACGATTACGGCCAGCAAATGGCCCGGGAACACACCGACCTGTGCGGCTACATCTTCATGCAGAAGTCACCGTCCTGCGGCCTGGAGCGGGTCAAGGTGTACCGCGACAACGGCACGCCCGTTGACGGTGGCGGGCGCGGCATTTACGCCCAGGCGTTTTGTGCTCGCCACCCCAACCTGCCGGTGGAAGAAGACGGTCGCCTGAACGACCCGGTGCTGCGGGAAAACTTCCTTACCCGCGTATTCGTGTACGCCAGTTGGCAGCAACTGCTGGCCGACGGCCTCACCCGTCACCGCTTGCTGACGTTTCACTCGCGCTACAAGTACCTGCTGATGGCCCACAGCCCGGCACATTACAAAAGCCTGGGCCACTTGCTCGGCAGCATGGGCAAGGGCATTGACCTGCAAGCGTTGGCCGACGGCTATTTCAGCGAACTGATGGCGGGCCTGAAAAAATGCGCGACGCGCGGCACCCATACCAATGTGCTGCAACACATCAGTGGCTACCTCAAGCAGGCCATCAGTGCCGATGACAAACAGGAAATGCAGACCGTTATCGGCCAATACCGCCACGGCATCGTGCCGCTGGTGGTGCCGCTGACCCTGCTCAAGCACCACTTTCGCCAACACCCGGACCGCTACATCGCGCAGCAGGCCTACCTGCAACCGCACCCGGAAAACCTCAGCCTGCGTAATGCGATCTAACCCATGAAACCTGCCCTGCTCGACGAACCCGGCGAAGACCTCGCCCTGGCCCTGGAAAACGGCTGGCTGCCGATCCGCGAAGTGGCGCGCCAGACCGGCGTGAACGCGGTGACGCTGCGTGCATGGGAGCGCCGCTATGGCCTCATCGTGCCCCAGCGCACACCCAAAGGGCATCGGTTGTTCAGCGCCGAACATGTGCAACGCATCCAGGCTATCCTCACCTGGCTCAATCGCGGCGTGCCGGTCAGCCAGGTCAAGGGGCTGATCGACTCCGCCCAAGGCAGTCCGGAGCCGATGGAAAACGAGTGGCAGAGCCTGCGCCAGCACTTGGTGAGTGCCATCAGTGAACTGGCCGAGCGCCGGGTCGATGACGCGTTCAACCAGGCCATGGCGCTGTACCCGCCGCGTACCCTGTGCGAGCAACTGATGCTGCCGCTGCTCAACGAGCTGGAACAACGCTGGCAGGGCCAGTTCGGCGCGCAGATGGAGCGGGTGTTTTTCCTGTCCTGGTTGCGCAGCAAGTTCGGCGCACGGATCTATCACAACAATCGTCAACTCCACGGCGCGCCGCTGTTGCTGGTCAATCACTCCGACCTGCCCCTGGAACCCCACCTGTGGCTAAGCGCCTGGCTGGCCAGCAGTGCCGATTGCCCGGTGGAAGTGTTCGATTGGCCGCTGCCGGTCGGCGAACTGGCCCTGGCGGTGGAACACCTGCAACCGCGTGCGGTGCTGCTGTATTCGAGCAAGGCCCTGCAGGTGCCGGCACTCAGCAAACTGTTGGGCGGCATTAGTTGCCCAACCGTGATTGCCGGACCAACGGTGTGCATCCACCACGCCGAGTTGGGCGTATTAACCCAGGACATCCCCGAGTTGTCCGTGGCCGAGGACCTGTTGTCGGCCCATCAATTATTGATCCAGCGTGGAATTGTCTAAATGCATTTGATCTGGCTGCGCACCGACTTGCGCCTGCACGACAACACTGCCCTGGCTGCCGCGAGCCAGCGCGGCCCCGTCGCGGCTGTTTACCTGATCACCCCCGCGCAATGGCTGGCCCACGATGACGCGCCGTGCAAAGTCGATTTCTGGCTGCGCAACCTGCAGCACCTGAGCCAGGCACTGGGCAGCCTCAACATCCCGCTGTTAATCCGCCACGCCGCGACCTGGGACCAGGCGCCGACGGTGCTGAGTCAACTGTGCCGCGAGCTGTCGGTGGAGTCGGTACACGTCAACGAGGAATACGGCATTCACGAGAGCCGCCGCGACAGCGCCGTGGCCCAGGCCCTGGAAGCGGACGGCGTGACCTTCCACAGCTACCTGGACCAACTGTTTTTCCAGCCGGGCAGCGTGCTGACCAAGACCGGCACCTACTTCCAGGTGTTCAGCCAGTTCCGCAAGGTCTGCTACAGCCGCCTGCACAGCGCCCTGCCCCGCGTGGTGCCGACGCCAAAGGCCCAGGCCGAGCTTGGCGTGAAGAGCGACCCTGTGCCGACGACAGTCGAAGGTTTCCAAACACCCAGCGAAACCTTGCGTGCACTCTGGCCCGCAGGCGAAGACGAAGCGCGCCGTCGCCTCGATGCCTTCGCCGATCAACAGATCAGCTATTACAAGGACGAACGCGACTTTCCGGCCAAGCCCGGCACCAGTCAGCTTTCTGCCTACCTGGCCGCCGGTGTGGTTTCGCCGCGCCAGTGCTTGCACGCCGCGCTGCAAACCAACCAGGGCGAGTTCGAAAGCGGCGACATCGGCGCCATCACCTGGATCAACGAGCTGCTGTGGCGCGAGTTCTATAAACACATTCTGGTGGGCTACCCGCGGGTTTCCCGCCACCGCGCGTTTCGCCCGGAAACCGAAGCGCTGGCCTGGCGCAAGGCGCCCGAGGACCTGGCCGCCTGGCAACAGGCGCGCACCGGCTTGCCGATCATCGACGCGGCCATGCGCCAACTGCTGGAAACCGGCTGGATGCACAACCGCCTGCGCATGGTGGTGGCGATGTTCCTGACCAAGAACCTGCTGATCGACTGGCGCGAAGGTGAGCGCTTTTTTATGCGCCACCTCATCGATGGCGACCTGGCAGCCAACAACGGCGGCTGGCAGTGGAGTTCGTCCACCGGCACCGACTCGGCGCCGTATTTCCGGATATTCAGCCCACTGAGCCAATCGGAAAAATTCGACGGCGACGGCGTGTTCATCAAACGCTGGCTCCCGGAGCTGGCCGCGCTGAATAAAAAACAAGTGCACAACCCCGAAGCGGCTGGCGGCCTGTTCGGCGTGGCGGATTACCCGCGTGCCATCGTCGATTTGAAACAGTCCCGCGAGCGCGCCTTGGCCGCTTTTCGCCGGCTGCCTTCGCGACAGGAGATGGCCGAACATGAGTGACTTCCTGCGCCAGTTCGCCCACACCTTCGCCACGCTGGACAAGCACAACCTGCACCTGCTTGGCAGCCTGTACAGCGAGGACATCGCCTTTGCCGATCCCCTGCATGAAGTCCAGGGCCTGCCCGCATTGCGGCGCTACTTTGCCGACTTGTACAGCAACGTCAGCCAGCTGCATTTTGACTTCCACGGCTTCGATACCGTGGCCGAAGGCGAAGGCTACCTGCGCTGGACCATGCGTTTTCGTCACCCACGCCTGGCCGGCGGCCAGGTGATCGAGGTGCCAGGCTGTTCCCATTTGATGTGGCACGACACGGTTTACCGCCATCGCGACTATTTCGATGCCGGCGCTCTGCTCTATGAACATGTCCCCCTACTGGGTCGCGTTATTCGTTGGCTGAAAAGGAGAATGGGATGAGCCTTACACCGCCCCGTCGTTACTGGCTGACCGGCGCCAGCAGTGGTATCGGTGCCGCGCTGGCCGTGGAGTTGCTCGACAGCGGCGCCCACGTGGCCCTCAGTTCCCGCACCCAAGGCCCACTGGATGCCCTCGCCCTTCGTTATCCAGGCCAGGTGCTGGTGGTGGCCGGCGACCTGACCAACAGCCAGACCGTGCGCGAGATCGGTGAGCGTATCAGCGAGGTCTGGGGTTCACTGGACACCGTGATCCTCAACGCCGGCACTTGTGAATACGTGGACGCCCGGCAATTTGACGCCTCGATCATCGAACACGTGGTGCGCACCAACCTGCTGGCCAGCAGTTATTGCATCGAGGCCGCGCTGCCGCTGTTGCGCGCCGGGCGTACCCCGCATCTGGTGGGCGTGGCCAGCGCCGTGACCTACCTGCCCATGCCCCGCGCCGAAGCCTACGGCGCATCCAAGGCCGGCCTGCGTTACTTGTTCGAATCCCTGCGTATCGGCCTGTCGCCGGAAAACATCGATGTCACCGTGATCAGCCCAGGCTTTGTCGACACGCCGCTGACCGAACGCAATGATTTCCCCATGCCCTTGAGCTGGCCGGCCGACAAAGCGGCGAAACACATCTTCGCCAAGCTGGAAAAACGCCCGCTGGAAATCGCCTTTCCGGCCATGTTCATTGCCACCTTGTGGCCGCTGTCGAAGCTGCCCAACCGCGCGCAATTGATCATCGGCAAACGCATGCTGCGCAGCCCGCCACCGAAGAAGGACGACCTGTGAAGATCGCCATTATCGGCAGCGGCATCGCCGGGCTGACCAGCGCCTACCTGCTCAGCCGTCGCCACGACATTACGCTGTTTGAAGCCAGTGACTGCATTGGCGGGCATACCCATACGGCCAACGTGACGGTCGACGGCAAAAGCTATGCGGTGGACACGGGCTTCATTGTGTTCAACGACTGGACCTACCCGAATTTCATCCGCTTGCTGGAGCAAATCGGGGTCAAGTTCAAACCCACCGAGATGAGCTTTTCGGTGTGCGACCAAAGCACCGGCTTTGAGTACAACGGCAACAACCTCAACAGCCTGTTTGCCCAGCGCCGCAATATTCTGTCGCCGGGGTTCTGGGGCATGTTGCGCGATATCCTGCGCTTCAATCGCCAGGCACCGCTGGACTTGCAAGAGCAGCGCATCAGCGCCGACATGACCCTGGGCGATTACCTCACCGCTGGCGGTTATGGCCCCAGGTTTATCCGGCATTACATCGTGCCGATGGGTGCGGCCATCTGGTCGATGTCCCTGGCCGATATGCTCAAGTTCCCCCTGCAATTTTTTGTGCGCTTCTTCAAGAACCACGGCTTGCTCTCGGTGAGCAACCGCCCGCAATGGTGCGTGATCGAAGGCGGCTCCAGCCGTTATATCGAGCCGCTGACCCGCAGCTTTCGCGAACAGATACGGCTCAACTGCCCTGTGCATAAGGTGCAACGCACCGACGAGGGTGTAGTTATCCACAGCCCGGCCGGCAGTGAAACCTTCGACCGCGTGGTGTTCGCCTGCCACAGCGATCAGGCCCTGGCCTTGCTTGATGACCCCAGCCAGGCCGAACAGCAGATCCTCGGTGCCCTGCCCTACGCCGACAACGACGTGGTACTGCATACCGACACGCGCCTGCTGCCTGACCGCAAACTGGCCTGGGCCAGTTGGAACTACCGGCTGACGGGCAGCGCGCAACAACAGGCCGCCGTCACCTATGACATGAACATCCTGCAAGGCATCGACAGCGCCACTACCTTTTGCGTCAGCCTCAACCAGACGCCGATGATCAACCCGCTGAAGATCCTGGCGCGCTACACCTACGCGCATCCGCAATACAGCCTGGCCGCAGTGGCGGCGCAGGCACGCTGGGAAGAATTGCACGGCGTGCGCAATACCTTTTACTGCGGGGCCTACTGGGCCAACGGCTTTCACGAAGATGGCGTGGTCAGTGCCCTGCGTGTGGCCCAGGCTTTTGGGGAAACCCTGTGAACAGCGCCCTGTACAGCGGCTGGATCGCCCATCGGCGGTTTATGCCCAGGGCCCACGCCTTTCGCTACCGCATCGGCCTGTTGTACCTGGACCTCAGCGAAGAGGATGAAGTACTGGGGCTCTCGCCGCTGGCCGGCACGGGGCGCCTGGCGCCCTTCGGTTTCCGCCAGCAGGATTACCTGCGTGAATTTACCCGCCACGGCATGAGCCTGAGCGATGCCGTGCGCCACGCAGTCGGCAAGGCCCTGGGGCAAACACCCCAGGGCGCTATCTGCCTGCTGACCCAGGCCCGCAGTTGGGGCCTGGCTTTTAACCCGGTGAGTTTCTTCTACTGCTTCGAGGCTGACGGGCAACTGGCCGCGATCCTGTGTGAAGTGACCAACACCCCATGGCGCGAGCGCTATCACTACGTGCTGCCCGTCCAGGCACTGGGCGCCGACGAGCACCAGCACTTCGCCGTGGCCAAGGCCTTCCATGTGTCGCCATTTTTGCCTCGCGACCTGGAATACCGCATGAGCTTCAGCCCGCCCGCCGCCCGGCTCGGCGTGCACATGGCCGATTGGCAGGGCACGCAAAAAGTCTTCGACGCCACCTTGAGCCTGGAAAAACAGGCACTGAGCCGCGCCAGCCTGCATCGCTATTTGTGGCGCTTTCCCTGGATGACCGCCAAGACCGGCCTTGCGATCTACTGGCAAGCCTTGCGCCTGCTGCTCAAACGCACACCGATTTTTTCCCATCAGGCCGCCGATGGCGCCTCTCGCACCGCAGTCGGGTATACCAAGGATCGCCACCATGAAATCCCCTAGCTTATCGGTCAAGGCTAACCGCCTGAACGTCAACGGCATGACCGCTGCGCTGTTGCGCAAAGGCGTGTTGCGCCAGCTCAGCCAATTGCGCCATGGCCAGTTGGTGCTCATCGAGGATGGCGAGCGGCAAGTCTTCGGCGCACGGGAAGCGCACCTGCTGGGCGAGATCCAGATTCTCGACGCGGCCGTTTGGGGCCTGGTGGCCGCCAATGGCTCGATCGGCGCTGGCGAAGCGTTTATCCATGGTTATTGGACCAGCCCCGACCTCACCGCCGTGGTGCGGGTGATGGTCAGCAATCTGGAGGTGCTCGACGCCATGGAGGGTGGCCTCGCTCGCTTGGCCCGGCCGTTCACCCAGGGCCTGCACTGGCTCAACCGCAACACGCGCAAAGGCTCGCAAAAAAATATCGCCGCCCATTACGACCTGGGCAACGACCTGTTCGAAGAATTTCTCGACCCCACCATGATGTACTCGGCGGCGCAGTTCCTCACGCCTGATGACACCCTTGAGCAAGCCCAACTGAACAAGTTGGCGCGCATCTGCCAGAAACTGGCGCTCAAGCCCAGCGACCATCTGCTGGAAATCGGCACCGGCTGGGGCAGCATGGCGTTGTATGCCGCGCAGCACTACGGTTGCCGGGTCACCACTACGACCTTGTCCAAGGAACAGTTCGCCTACACCGCGCAGCGTATTGAGGCGCTGGGCCTGCAAGACCAAGTGACGGTGCTGCTGAGCGATTATCGCGACCTCACCGGTGAGTACGACAAACTGGTGTCGATCGAAATGATTGAAGCGGTGGGCCATCGTTTCCTGCCCACCTATTTCAAACAATGTGCCCAGTTGCTCAAGCCCGACGGCTTGATGCTGCTGCAAGCCATCACCATTCGTGAACAGCGCTTTGAACAGGCCAAGCGTAGCGTCGACTTTATCCAGCGCTACATCTTCCCTGGCGGCGCGCTGCCCTGTGTACAAAACATGCTGCAGATCGTCAGCCGCGACACCGACATGAACCTGTTGCACATGGAAGACTTCGGCCTGCACTACGCCCGCACCTTGCGCCTGTGGCATGAAAATTTTCGCCGCGCCCATGGCCGTCTTGCGGAACTGGGTTATGACGAATACTTCCTGCGCCTGTGGGAGTTTTACCTGTGTTACTGCGAAGGCGGCTTTATGGAGCGCACCATCGGCACCGCGCAATTGCTGCTGGCCAAACCGGCGGCCATCAATCCACCGCTGCTCGGGCGTTTCAGTGCTTAAATCCTTGGCCAATGCCGTGCTGTTTCAGTGCGGCTGGTTTGCCTGCGTGCTCGGCGGCGACAGCCGTTGGCTGCTGATCGGCATCGCGGCGCTGGGCGCGCACCTGCTGTGGATAAGTTCCTGGGCCAGGGAGGGGCGAGTGATTCTGGCCGTAACGGCGCTGGGCACACTGGTCGATACGGCATTGCGTGGGCTCGGCGTGTTTGAGTTCAATACACCGGGGCCACTGATTCCGCTGTGGCTGATACTGTTATGGGCCTTGTTGTCCACCACCTTGCGGCATTGCCTGGCCTGGAGCGCACAGCCCTGGTGGCTGGCCAGCCTGCTGGGCGCAGTGGGCGGGCCGTTGTCTTATTACGCCGGCAGCCAATTGGCAGGCGTGAGTTTTACCTACGGCACGGCAACGACGCTGATCGGCCTGGCGCTGTTATGGGCCATGCTCTTTCCGCTGTTGCACAGGATTGCGCAGAGGCTGGAGCATTGACGCCCGTCCGAGCATTCATACACGTCTAGCGCACTTGCCTTACACTGCGCGCCTATGACCAACATCCCTCACATTCAAATCACCGAACCCGTCACCTGCTCGACGTGCGCGGCCTGTTGCTGCCAGCTGGAAGTCATGCTGATCACCGACACCGGCGTGCCGCAACGCTTTATCGATACCGACGATTGGGGAGGTGAGGTAATGCTGCGCCTGGACGACGGCTGGTGCGCAGCGTTGGACCGCGACACGATGATGTGCACGATCTATGAGTTGCGGCCGTTGATTTGCCGGGAGTTCGAGATGGGGGCGCCGGAATGCCTTGAAGAGCGTGAAGGCATTACCACGGCCTACCGCTGATGTTGTAGGAGCGAGCTTGCTCGCGAAAAACCTGAGAGCGCCGCGTTAAACCCGATTCGCTGCGTTATCGTTGAGGTTCTTCGCGAGCAAGCTCGCTCCTACAGTGCATTACAACGGCATGGTGTAGTGCAGCGAGTAGCTCTCTACCCCATCGTTATTGCTGCTGATGCCGGCGTTGGAATAGTGCGTGGCACGGATGCCCACTTCATGCCCGCCGTTGAACCGCAGGCCGAAACCCAGGCGGTCTTCGAACTGGAAGGACTGGCCAATGTTGTTGTCTTCCAGCCGAGTGCGGGAGAACAACGCCACGCCGATACCGGCTTCGATGTAGGGCTTGACCGACTCGCCGGCAAACTCATACACAAATACCGGCGAGAACGACAGGCTGCTGGCGCCTGCACGGTCATCCCCTTCCCAATAGGTATAGGCGCCGCTCCAGTAGCCGGTCAGTCGGCCGACATTGCTCTGCATCCAGCTTTTGTCCCAATCGGAGGTCAGGCCCAGGCGGTAGGTCAGCGTCGAATCGCTGGTGCTCCCCAAGCCGAACTCCAGGCCAGCGGCCTGGGCTGAAACAGAGTGTCCCAACATAGCGGCCGCAATCGCAGCCAAACAGAACAAGCGCTTCATGTGAAACATCCTTTGCAAACGGAATAATTGGGTTGTGTACAGGCTAACGGGCTATAGAAGCCGACGCATAGCCAGAAGTTCAGCTTTTTTCAGTGTTATTTCACGAAATTTTCACGAGCCAAAGCTTCGCACAACTCCAGGATGCTTCCAAAGTGTCGGTAGGATATTTCTTAGGTGATACAGGTCGCCGCTGGTCCAGAACTGTGCAGGTTCAGGTTCGCCAGCGGCCAGCAGGTCGCGCTCACCGAGCAAGCGCTTGAGCTGACGCGCCACGGCGGCGCCGGTATCAATGAGGATGATGCTGGGGGGCAGCATCTGCGCCAGGAGTGGCTTGAGGAAAGGATAGTGAGTACAACCCAGGATGATGGTGTCGCAACCGGCGCTGAGCAGCGGCTCGATATAGCCTTGCAGCAGGGCGCTCAAGGCGGGGCTATTCAGGTCGCCGGCTTCAATCAACTCCACCAGGCCTGGGCACGGCTGGGTAATCACGCGCACATCGGTGGCGAAGCGATCGAGCAAGGCGGCGAACTTGGCGCTTTGCAGGGTGCCGGTGGTGGCAAGCACACCCACCACGCCGCTGCGCGTGGCAGCAGCAGCAGGTTTGACCGCAGGCTCCATGCCGACCAACGGCCAGTCGGGGTAGTCCTGGCGCAAATCGGCGACGGCGGCGACGGTTGCCGTGTTACAGGCAATCACGAACGCCTTGGCGCCACGCTCGCGGAAAAACTCAGCGACAGAGCGAGAACGCTCAAGAATGAACGCCGGGGTTTTCTCGCCATAGGGGATGTGCCCGCAGTCCGCCACGTACAGCAGCGACTCGTGGGGCAACAACTGCTGGATTTCTTCCAGCACCGTCAGGCCGCCGATGCCGGAATCGAACACACCAATAGGCGCGCCCTTAACCATGTTGTGTCCCGCAGACGCTGCAGCCTGGGTCGCGCTTGACGCGCAACTCGCGAAAACGCGTAGTCAGCGCATCGATCAACAACAAGCGCCCCACCAACGGCTCACCAAAACCGGCCAGCAGTTTCAACGCTTCCAGCGCTTGCAGGCTGCCAACCACCCCCACCAACGGCCCGACGACGCCGGCTTCGCTGCAGGTCAGTTCCGTGTCGCTGCCGTGCCCATACAAACAGTGGTAACAGGGGCTGTCGGCGCGACGGGGGTCGAATACCGACAATTGCCCCTCAAGGCGAATGGCCGCGCCACTGATCAACGGTTTGCCAGCGGTTACGCAGGCCGCGTTGACCGCCTCGCGGGTAGAGAAGTTGTCGCTGCAATCGAGCACCAGGTCCACTGCGTTGACCGCAGCGGCCAGCGAGTCGGCATCCAGCGCGGCGCGATGGGCGACCAGGGTGACTTCAGGGTTGATCGCCTTCAGGCGCCCCATGGCCGACTCGACCTTGGTCTGCCCCACGCTGTTAGTGTCATGGATGATCTGGCGTTGCAGGTTGGTCAAATCGACCGTATCGAAATCCGCCAAGTGCAATTCGCCCACCCCAGCAGCGGCCAGGTAGAGCGCCACCGGAGCGCCCAGGCCACCCAGGCCGACGATCAACGCGCGGCTCTGCTTCAGGCGTAATTGGCCGTCGATGTCCACATGCTGCAACAGAATCTGCCGGCTATAGCGCAACAGCTCCTGGTCGGTCAGCACGGGCGGCGCCCCAAGGTGATGCGTTCGTGACCGCCGAGGTCGATGCGGCTGTGTACGCCGTCAAAGCCCTGGTTCAGCAACAAGTCGCGCACGGCCTGGGCCTGGTCGTAACCGTGTTCGAGCAACAGCCAGCCGCCGTCGTTCAGGTGAGCAGGAGACTCTGCAATGATCAGGCGCAAATCGTCCAGGCCATCGTGCCCCGCCACCAGCGCACTGGCCGGTTCGAAGCGCACATCACCGGCCACCAGGTGCGGGTCATTGTCGGCAATGTAGGGCGGGTTGCTGATGATCAGATCGAAGCGGTGGCCTTGCAAGGCGCTGAACCAATGGCTGCTCAGCACCGTGGCGTTATGAAGGTGCAGGCGTTGGCGATTGCGCTCGGCCAGGGCCACGGCCTCCAGCACGCGGTCGACCGCCGTGACCTGCCAGGCCGGGCGTTCACTGGCCAAGGCCAAGGCGATGGCGCCGCTGCCGGTGCCCAGGTCCAGGACCTGGGCGGGCGTGGCGGGCAGCAATTCCAGGGCAGCCTCCACCAGCAGCTCGGTTTCCGGGCGCGGGATCAGCGTGTGCGGAGCCACTTCCAGGTCGAGTTTCCAGAAACCTTGCTGGCCGAGGATATACGCCACCGGCTCGCCGCTGCGGCGGCGCTGCAGGTAGCTGGCAAAGGTCAGGGCGTCTTCGCTGCTGACGATTTTTTCCGGCCAGGTATGCAGGTAGCTGCGCGATTTGCCCAGGGCAGCGGCCAGCAGCAACTCCACGTCCAGGCGCGCTGTCGGCGAGTCGGGCAGGTCAGCGGCGCGCAGCAGGCTGGCAATGATGGTCATTTAGTCACCTATCGCCGCCAGTTGATCGGCCTGGTATTCGGCGAGCAACGGCTCGATCACCGCATCCACGCCACCGGCAAGGATTTCGTCGAGGGAGTACAGGGTGAGGTTGACCCGATGGTCGGTAACCCGGCCCTGGGCAAAATTGTAGGTGCGGATACGCTCGGAGCGGTCGCCGGAGCCCACCAGCAGCTTGCGTTCGCTGGCAATCGCGTTGGCCGCGGCGCTGGTCTGCTGGTCGTTCAACTTGGCCGATAACCAGGACATGGCCCGCGCACGGTTCTTGTGCTGGGAACGTTCTTCCTGGCACTCCACCACAATGCCCGACGGCAAGTGAGTGATACGGATCGCCGAGTCGGTCTTGTTAACGTGCTGGCCACCCGCGCCGGATGAGCGGTAGGTGTCGACGCGCAAGTCCGCCGGGTTGATCTCGATGGCTTCCTGTTCGTCCGGCTCAGGCAACACGGCGACGGTACATGCCGAGGTGTGGATACGGCCTTGGGACTCGGTGGCCGGCACACGCTGCACGCGGTGCGCACCGGATTCGAACTTCAGCTTGCCGTAGACGTTGTCGCCTTCAACCCGGGCGATGACTTCTTTATAGCCGCCATGCTCGCCCTCGTTCTCGGAGAGGATCTCCACGCGCCAGCCGCGACGCTCGGCATAGCGCGAATACATGCGGAACAGGTCGCCGGAAAAAATCGCCGCCTCGTCGCCACCGGTACCGGCGCGGATTTCGAGGAACACGTTGCGCCCGTCGTTAGGGTCCTTGGGCAGCAACATGCGTTGCAAGTCACCCTCAAGCTCAGCGAGCTTTTCCTTGGCTTCGCGGACTTCTTCCACGGCCATTTCGCGCATGTCCGGGTCGTTGTCCTTGAGCAGGGCCTGGGCGCCTTCAAGATCGGCCTGAACTTTCAGCAGGTTTTTATAGGTGGCCACAATGGGCTCAACTTCGGCGTATTCCTTGGAATAGGCACGGAATTTGGTTTGATCGGAAATGACCTCGCCATCGCCGAGCAAGGCGGTCAGTTCTTCGAAACGGTCCTGGAGCACGTCCAGTTTATTGAGCAGTGACGCTTTCATTGCGGTTTTTTATCCGAAGAGCTGTCTGACGCGCCCTCACCGAGGGCAAAGAGTTCCTGGGCCATGGCCAGCGCATCGAGGCGGCCTTCGGCGGTAAGCTTTTTCAACTGGACGCTAGGGGCGTGAAGCAGTTTGTTGGTCAGGCCACGGGCCAATTGCATCAGCACCTCTTCGGCGCCGCTGCCGTTAGCCAGCATGCGCTGGGCCTTGAGCAACTCTTCATCACGCAGGCGTTCGCCCTGCTGACGATACGCCTTGAGCACATCCACTGCCGCCAGTTCACGCAGGCGCACCATGAAATCTTCGGCGCCGGTGCTGACCATTTCCTCGGCGGCCTGGGCGGCACCCTGGCGGCTCTTGAGGTTTTCGGCAACGACTTCATGCAGATCATCGACGCTGTAGAGGTAAACGTCGTCTAACTCGCCGACTTCGGGCTCGATATCCCGGGGAACGGCGATATCTACCATGAAGATCGGCTTGTGCTTGCGCAGCTTCAATGCGCTTTCGACCGCACCCTTGCCAAGAATCGGCAACTGGCTGGCGGTGGAGCTGATGACGATATCACTGCGTACCAGCTCAGCGGGAATGTCCGATAGCAGCACCGCATGGGCGCCGAACTGCTCGGCCAGAATGCTGGCGCGCTCCAGGGTGCGGTTGGCGACCACAATACGCTTCACACCAAGGTCGTGCAGGTGACGGGCCACCAGGGTGATGGTTTCCCCGGCGCCGATCAGCAGGGCCTGGCTGCGCTGCAAGTCGCTGAAGATCTGCTTGGCCAGGCTCACGGCGGCAAAGGCCACGGACACCGGGTTTTCGCCGATGGCCGTGTCGGTGCGCACTTGCTTGGCGGAATTGAAGGTGGCCTGGAACAGGCGGCCCAGCAACGGGCCGACGGTGCCGGCCTCACGGGCCACGGCGTAAGCGGACTTCATCTGGCCGAGGATCTGCGGTTCGCCCAATACCAGCGAGTCGAGACCGGCCGCCACGCGCATCATGTGACGAACTGCCGCATCCTCTTCATGCACATAAGCGCTGGCGCGCAGGTCATCGAGGCTCAAATGGTGATAATCGGCCAGCCAGCGCAGCACGACATCGGCTGAAAGATGTTCCTGCTCTATATAGAGCTCGCTGCGATTGCAGGTCGAAAGGATCGCAGCTTCGCGGCTGTCGGTGAGCCGGCAGAGCTGCTGCAGGGCCTCAACCAACTGCTCTGGCGTAAACGCCACGCGCTCGCGCACGTCTACGGAGGCAGTCTTGTGGTTAATACCGAGTGCGAGGAAGGCCATTCAATATCGCTGATGATGTCGGGAAGCCGACAATTGTCCTACTTCGAAAGATCCAGAACAACCACCGTCGTCTATTGTCCCTATACCTTATGCCTATCAATGCGCTTTTGTAGGAGCGAGCTTGCTCGCGAAAAACCTGAGAGCGCCGCTGAGCGCCAGGCTTCCCGCGTTATCGTTGACGATTTTCGCGAGCAAGCTCGCTCCTACAAAGGAAAGGCAAAAGGCAGCAATAGTCGTATTCCGAGTGCCCCGGTTATGTTTGGCCGAAGGCTTGTGTCATGATGATCCGACCGCAGGTTAGTCGTCCTCTTCCTATATGAATAGATCTTCCGCGTTGCTCCTCGCTTTTGTCTTCCTCAGCGGCTGCCAGGCCATGGCCCCCGTGTCGCCGGACGCTACGTCGCCGGTGGAAGACAGCACTCCCGCCCCTGAAAAGCCCAAGGTTTATTCCTCGTTCAGTGAAGAAACGATCTACAGCCTGCTGACCGCTGAACTGGCAGGCCAGCGCAATCGCTTCGATATTGCGCTGGATAATTACGTGACCCAGGCCATCAACACCCAGGACCCGGGGATTTCCGAGCGAGCGTTTCGCATCGCCGAATACTTGGGCGCCGACCAGGCAGCGCTGGACACCTCGCTGATCTGGGCCAAAAACGCCCCGGATGACCTGGAAGCCCAGCGCGCCGCAGCCGTGCAACTGGCACGTGCCGGGCGCTACGACGACTCCATGGTCTATATGGAGAAGGTTTTGCAGGGCAAGGGCGACACGCATTTTGACTTTCTTGCGCTATCGGCCGCCGACACCGACCAGGACACGCGCAACGGGCTGATGAAGAGTTTCGATCGGCTGCTGCAAAAGCACCCGAAGAACAGCCAGTTGATTTTCGGCAAGGCCCTGCTGCTGCAACAGGACGATGAAGCCGACGCCGCGCTCAAGCTGCTGGAACAGAACCCGCCGGAAGAAGGCGAAATTGCGCCGATCCTGTTGCGCGCACGCCTGCTGCAAAGCCTGAACCGCGGCAAGGAAGCGATTCCGCTGCTGGAAAAAAGTATCAAGAAATACCCCGGCGACAAGCGCCTGCTCCTAACCTATGCACGCATGCTGGTTGAACAGGACCGTATGGAAGACGCCAAAGTGCAGTTCGCCAACCTGGTCCAGCAATACCCGGACGACGACGAACTGCGTTACTCACTGGCATTGGTGTGCCTGGAAGCCAAGGCCTGGGACGAGGCCAAGGGCTACCTGCAAGAGCTGATCGAACGTGACAGCCACGTGGACTCGGCGCACCTGAACCTGGGCCGCATCGCTGAAGAGCGCAACGACCCACAGGCTGCCCTGCTTGAATATGCCCAGGTCGGGCCCGGCAATGACTACCTGCCCGCGCAGTTGCGCCAGGCCGATATCCTGATGAGCAATGGCCGCACCGACGAAGCGGAAAAACGCCTGGCCGCGGCCCGCGATGCTGAGCCGGACTACGCCATCCAGCTGTACCTGATCCAGGCCGAGACCTTATCGGCCAACAAGCAGGGCGAACGCGCGTGGAAACTGCTGCAACAAGCGTTGCTGCAATACCCCGACGATTTGAACCTGCTGTACACCCGCGCCATGCAGGCGGAAAAACGCAATGACCTGGCACAGCTGGAAAAAGACCTGCGCCTGATCATCAAGCGTGACCCGGACAACGCCATGGCCCTTAACGCCCTGGGCTACACCTTGTCCGACCGCACCACGCGCTACGCCGAAGCCAAGGTGCTGATCGAACAGGCTCATGCGCTCAACCCGGAAGACCCGGCCGTGCTCGACAGCCTGGGCTGGGTAAATTACCGCCTGGGCAACCTCGACGAGGCCGAACGCTTGCTGCGCCAGGCACTGGAGCGTTTCCCGGACCAGGAAGTCGCCGCGCACCTAGGCGAAGTGCTCTGGGCCAATGGCAAGCAACGCGAAGCCCGACAAATCTGGGAAAAATTCCTCAAGGAACAACCCGACAGCCCCATCCTGCGCAGCACCATCAAGCGCCTGACCGGATCCGAGACCCTTTAAATTTATGTTCTTGCGCCACGTTATTGTTTTCAGCTTCATCGCCCTGCTCGCCGGTTGCGCGGGTATCGGCAGCCGTGAATCCGTTGAAGGCCAGGGCAACCCGGCCCAATGGAAACAACACAAGGACCAGCTCAGCAGCATCGATGGCTGGCAGATCGAGGGCAAGGTCGGGGTACGTGCGCCGAAAGACTCTGGCAGCGGCACCCTGTTCTGGCTGCAGCGCCAGGACTACTACGACATTCGCCTCTCGGGCCCCCTCGGTCGTGGCGCAGCCCGCCTGACTGGCCGACCAGGGCAAGTCAGCCTGGAAGTGGCCAACCAGGGCCGCTACGAGGCAACCTCCCCGGAAGAACTGCTGGAGCAGCAGATTGGCTGGAAGTTGCCCGTCTCGCATCTGGTCTGGTGGGTGCGCGGCTTGCCGGCGCCTGACAGCAAGAGCCGTCTGAGCCTCAATGGCGACAGCCGCCTCGCTACCCTCGAGCAGGATGGCTGGCAGGTCGAATATTTGAGCTATGTGGAACAAAGCGGCTACTGGCTTCCAGAACGCATCAAGCTGCATGGCACCGACCTGGATGTCACGCTGGTGATCAAGGACTGGCAACCGCGCAAACTGGGGCAATAACGTGTCCGCACAAAAATTGACCCTGCCCTCCCCGGCCAAGCTCAACCTGATGCTGCATATCCTTGGTCGTCGTGAAGATGGCTACCACGAGTTGCAGACGCTGTTTCAATTTCTCGACTACGGCGATGAGCTGACCTTTGCCGTACGTGACGATGGCGTGATCCAGCTGCACACCGAATTCGACGGTGTGCCCCACGACAGCAATCTGATTGTGCGGGCGGCAAAAAAAATTCAGGAACACTCTGGCTGCACACTCGGCATCGATATCTGGATCGACAAAATCCTGCCCATGGGCGGGGGTATCGGTGGCGGCAGCTCAAATGCCGCGACTACTTTGTTAGGCCTCAATCACTTATGGCAACTGGGCTGGGACCACGACCGCCTTGCTGCGCTGGGCCTTACGCTGGGCGCCGACGTCCCGGTTTTCGTGCGGGGGCACGCCGCATTTGCTGAAGGCGTTGGGGAGAAACTCACCCCTGTAGAGCCCGAAGAACCTTGGTATGTCGTGCTGGTGCCGCAAGTATCTGTAAGTACAGCAGAAATTTTTTCAGATCCGTTGTTGACACGTAACTCTTCTCCCATTAAAGTGCGCCCCGTTCCCAAGGGAAACAGTCGAAATGACTGCTTACCGGTTGTAGCAATGCGTTATCCAGAGGTACGTAACGCTTTGAATTTGTTAGGTAAATTTACCGAAGCAAAATTAACCGGAACTGGAAGTTGTGTGTTTGGGGGCTTCCCAAGCAAAGCTGAAGCTGATAAAGTCTCGGCCCTTCTTACAGAGACCCTTACAGGGTTTGTAGCAAAGGGAAGCAACGTTTCGATGTTGCATCGCAAGCTGCAAAGTCTGCTCTAAAAGGAACCGAGTGTTAGGCACTCGTTGCAACAGATACAGGGGCGTCGCCAAGCGGTAAGGCAGCAGGTTTTGATCCTGCCATGCGTTGGTTCGAATCCAGCCGCCCCTGCCATTTTCTAATACTCATCCAGGTTACCCTCAGCCTCTAGGTACTGCGCGTGTCCAAGATGATGGTCTTTACGGGGAATGCCAACCCCGATCTGGCTCGACGTGTCGTACGTCAGCTGCATATCCCTCTCGGTGACATCTCTGTCGGTAAATTCTCCGACGGCGAAATTACAGCCGAGATCAATGAAAATGTCCGCGGTAAAGACGTCTTCATTATTCAGCCGACCTGCGCTCCGACCAACGATAACCTGATGGAACTCGTCGTGATGGCTGATGCCTTCCGCCGCTCCTCAGCGACTCGAATCACAGCTGTAATCCCTTACTTTGGTTATGCCCGTCAGGATCGCCGTCCGCGCTCCGCACGTGTAGCTATCAGCGCGAAAGTCGTTGCTGACATGCTGACCGTGGTAGGTATCGACCGTGTGCTCACGGTTGACCTGCACGCTGACCAAATCCAGGGGTTCTTCGATATTCCGGTAGATAACATCTACGGCTCCCCCGTTCTGGTGGATGACATCGAAGACCAGCGCTTTGAAAACCTGATGATCGTGTCCCCGGACATTGGTGGCGTCGTGCGTGCACGGGCTGTTGCCAAATCCCTGGGCGTGGACCTCGGGATCATCGACAAACGCCGTGAGAAAGCCAATCACTCTGAAGTGATGCATATCATCGGTGATGTCGAAGGGCGTACCTGTATTCTGGTTGATGACATGGTCGACACCGCCGGCACCCTGTGCCACGCGGCGAAAGCCTTGAAAGAGCACGGTGCAGCAAAAGTCTTCGCCTACTGCACACACCCTGTGCTGTCGGGCCGAGCGATCGAGAACATCGAGAACTCCGTGCTGGACGAACTGGTGGTGACCAACACCATCCCGTTGTCCGCCGCAGCTCAAGCCTGTGCACGTATCCGCCAACTGGATATTGCACCGGTCGTTGCCGAAGCGGTTCGCCGCATCAGCAATGAAGAATCGATCAGCGCGATGTTCCGTTAAGGGTCAAACCAACGGATCACCTCACTGACGAAAAGCGCCCCGCCCCAGCATTCCGCTGGGGCGGGGCTTTTTTGCCCATATCGAGTTCGGCGCTGGTCGCAAACGCCCCTCGATGATGGCTATTTTGGAGATACAACATGAACGAATTTACTCTGAACGCCCAAGCGCGTACTGACCTGGGGAAAGGTGCGAGCCGCCGCCTGCGTCACGCCGCCAACATTCCAGCCGTTGTCTACGGTGGTAACAAGCCTGCTGAATCCGTGACCATCCTGGCCAAGGAAATCGCCAAGCTGTTCGAAAACGAAGCTGCCTACAGCCACGTTATCGAGCTGAACGTCGACGGCGCCAAGCAGAACGTCATCGTTAAAGCGATGCAGCGTCACCCTTCCAAGCAGTTCATCATGCACGCTGACTTCGTTCGCGTTGTAGCTGGGCAGAAACTGACCGCCATCGTGCCTGTGCACTTTGTGGGTGAAGAAGCTCCGGTCAAGAAAGGCGGCGAGATCTCTCACGTCCTGAACGAAATCGAAGTGACCTGCCTGCCGAAAGACCTGCCTGAGTTCATCGAAGTCGACCTGTCGGCTCTGGAAATCGGCGCCATCGTTCACCTGTCCGACCTCAAGGCTCCTAAAGGCGTTGAGTTTGTCGCACTGGCTCACGGTGATGACAAAGCTGTTGCCAACGTTCACGCTCCACGCGTTGCTCCAGAAGAAGCTGAAGAAGGCGCTGCAGAGTAATTCACTCTGTATTGCCGGAGCTTGAGGAAACATCGCGGACCGAAACGTAGCGAGAAAGCGGGCGATAACGCGGCGTTTACTCTTGAGTAAATGATGTAGTGTCGTCCACTTTCGCCGCACACGGGTACGGCGATGTTATCCACAACTCCAAAGGAAGGGCCCCTGTCGTGACTGCCATTAAACTGATCGTTGGCCTGGGAAATCCAGGCGCCGAATACGAACAGACCCGGCATAACGCGGGGGCCCTTTTTGTTGAGCGTATCGCCCACGCCCAAGGCATCAATCTGGTGGCCGATCGCAAATATTTTGGCCTGACCGGGCGCTTCTCGCACCAGGGTCAGGATGTTCGTCTACTGATTCCCACCACCTACATGAACCGCAGCGGCCAGGCTGTCGCGGCGCTTGCGGGCTTCTTCCGGATCAAACCCGAAGAAATCCTGGTGGCCCATGACGAACTGGACCTGCCACCCGGCGTAGCCAAGCTCAAGCTCGGCGGCGGGCATGGTGGGCACAATGGCCTGCGCGACATCATCGCGCAGTTGGGCAATCAGAATAATTTTTACCGTCTGCGGCTCGGCATTGGCCACCCAGGCGTTGCCAGTATGGTTTCAAATTTCGTCCTGGGTCGTGCGCCACGCGCCGAACAGGAAAAACTCGATGCCAGCATCGATTTTGCCCTCGGCGTGCTGCCGGATATCTTCGCCGGTGAATGGAACCGTGCGATGAAAAACCTGCACAGCCAGAAGGCCTGACTCTTACCGAGGGGAAACACCATGGGATTCAATTGCGGCATCGTCGGCCTGCCCAACGTCGGCAAATCCACCCTGTTCAACGCCCTGACCAAGTCCGGTATTGCGGCGGAGAACTTCCCCTTCTGCACCATCGAACCCAACAGCGGCATTGTGCCGATGCCGGACCCGCGTCTTGACGCGCTGTCGGCCATCGTCAATCCCAAGCGTATCCTGCCGACCACCATGGAGTTCGTCGACATCGCGGGCCTCGTCGCCGGCGCCTCGAAAGGTGAAGGCCTGGGCAACAAGTTCCTGGCCAACATCCGCGAAACCGATGCCATCGCCCACGTGGTCCGTTGCTTTGAAGACGAGAACGTGATTCACGTCTCCAACAGCGTCGACCCGAAACGCGACATCGAGATCATCGACCTGGAACTGATTTTCGCCGACCTCGACAGCTGCGAGAAGCAACTGCAGAAAGTCGCGCGTAACGCCAAGGGCGGCGACAAGGATGCAGTGGTCCAAAAGGGCTTGCTGGAGCAACTGATCGCGCACTTCACCGAAGGCAAGCCAGCGCGCAGCCTGATGAAGAACATGGGCGCAGACGAGAAGGCCGTGATCAAGGGCTTCCACCTGCTGACCACCAAGCCTGTGATGTACATCGCCAACGTTGCCGAAGACGGCTTCGAGAACAACCCGCTGCTCGACGTGGTCAAGGCCATTGCCGACGAAGAAGGCGCCATCGTTGTTCCGGTGTGCAACAAGATCGAAGCGGAAATCGCCGAGCTCGATGACGGCGAAGAAAAGGACATGTTCCTCGAGGCGCTGGGCCTGGAAGAGCCTGGCCTGAACCGCGTGATCCGCGCCGGCTACGAAATGCTCAACCTGCAGACCTACTTCACCGCCGGCGTCGAAGAAGTCCGCGCCTGGACCGTCAAGGTGGGTGCCACTGCGCCACAGGCCGCCGGCGTGATCCACACCGACTTCGAAAAAGGCTTCATCCGTGCCGAAGTGATCGCCTACAACGACTTCATCCAGTTCAAAGGTGAAGCCGGTGCCAAGGAAGCCGGTAAATGGCGCCTGGAAGGCAAGGACTACATTGTTAAAGATGGCGATGTGATGCACTTCCGCTTTAACGTATAAGCGTTAGCTGAACACCCTGCCCGATACAAGAAACCGACGCATTGCGTCGGTTTTTTGTTGCCTCCTATTTCTATCTACCGCTCAACTAAAGGCCCTCTACATAGAAACCTTAATCATCCAGATCCGGCGATCCATTTGAACGATGAATCCCTCAACTCTTAAGTCTTCTCCTACACTAAACGCTCAATAACCAACACTAAAGCACTTGAATAATACAGCGCACTGACATAGTTAATATTTCACACATTCTCCTGCAGCATTTTCATACTCACAGCCACGATGACTTTTTTGATTATTTGCGTTCTACTGGCCGTACGCCAACAGCGTTCTATCAACAGTGAAGTGATAGCGATAGTGGAGTACCCGGACTATGTCAGCCTCTTACAAAATAACAAATGAGACATACCTCCCCTCTGTTGAAGCCTTGGACATCGAGCGTACGCTCAAGAGTACTGCGGCGCTCGATATCGACATTCTATTATTAGGAGAGACGGGGACGGGCAAGGATACCTTGGCCCAACGGATCCATCGTTTATCGGGGCGACGAGGTCATTTTGTCGCCGTGAACTGCGCCGCCATCCCGGAAAGCCTCGCAGAGAGCCAACTGTTCGGCGTCAACAGCGGCGCCTATACCGGAGCAGTGCAATCACGTGCGGGTTTTATCGAAGCCGCTCACCTGGGTACCTTGTATCTGGATGAAATCGACAGTATGCCGCTCTCCATGCAAGCCAAACTGCTACGGGTACTGGAATCAAGGGGTGTGGAACGGCTGGGCTCAACCCGGTTTATCCCGGTAGACATGCGAGTCATCGCCTCTGCGCAGCAATCCCTGCATGAGATGGTCGAGCAGGGAAGGTTCAGGCGCGACCTGTATTTCCGCCTTAACGTCGTAAATATCAATCTGCCTCCGCTGCGCAATCGCCGTGACCGAATCGTCCCGTTGTTCCTGAATATGATTCAAGAGGAAGCCGAGCACTATAAGTGTCTCGCCCCAAACCTGTGCAGCGAGTTGGTGCAACAGTTGCTGTGCCACCCATGGCTGGGAAATGTGCGTGAGCTGCGCTCCACTGCCAAACGTTTCGTGCTGGGTCTGGCGCCGTTATCAAGCTCCCCCTCGAACGTTACAAACGAGCCAATCAACCTGAAAGAACGCCTGCAACAAATCGAGAAAGCTCTGATTGAAGAGTCGTTGCGTCGTCATACCTACTGTGTGGACGAGGTGGCTGTAGAGTTGGGGATGGCGAAGAGAACGCTTTACTATCGAATGAAACAACTAGACATACAGTAACCCGCTGCGCAGGCCACAGGCACCGAAGAAATCCCCAGATACACCCTTCAAGTAAAAGCTGGAACCATATTCGCCCCAGAACCACACAAGGATGAGCCTGATATATTTAGTGCCTATTGGAAGCAACAATATTGCAACTACATATCAAGACTCAAACACCATTTCTTAGATATTGGAGTATCACTATGAGTGTTTCTGGCATTAACCCGCAAACCTATCAAGTCCCTGTCCAAAGCTCCGGCGGCGGCGAAAACGAAGACCTTAAAGCAGAAAGGAAAGCAGCGGTTCGCGAATCCCTGAAGGAAAGTATTGAAGCCTTCAAGATCTCTGAGAAGAAAAAGAACATCGACGCGATGCGCTAAATAGCATTACCGCCCTTTGTCACCAAAGGGCGGTTTCCCCAGGAGGTCTATATGCAGATAAAAGAAGTCGATGTATTACACGAATATCAAAACGGCCTCACAGCTCGCAGGCCCCCTACCCAACCTACACACCACGGCGAAGACGTGAGCTTTTTCAGCTCGTTATTGGAACCGTCGATGCATCGGGCTACCGCCACGTCATCATCGAATGCCCTGACCGACGCTTTGCAGCATCTGGACAAGGCAAGAAGTGGCATGAGTCGAGGCCTGAAAGACTTCAACAATGAGTTCAAAGAGAAAAATCGGCTTAACTATGCCTCCCATCTTTCAGACTCCGTACTGCTGACCCAAACCCTGGTGAAGTGCGTCGGCAAGGGCGCGCAATGCCTAGAAAAAGTCAGCAACCTGCAGTAGGAAAAAATGATTCGTTTTCTATCCATCGGATTAGTTTTCTCGCTGACGCTGATACTGGGCGGCTGCGGCGAAAGTGTCGAACTGCATCGCCAACTCTCCGAGCAGGATGCCAATGAGGTCATCGCAGAACTGGCTGACAAACACATACGCGCACAAAAAGTGCCTGCCAAGGACGGCGTCGTGGTGCGTGTCAATGCAGCCGATATCAGCCGCGCCGTTCGCACACTGGAAGCGGTCGGATTGCCGAAGGTCGCCCGTGCCACACTGGGCGACACCTTCCGCAAGGAGGGCGTCATCTCTACCCCACTGGAAGAGCGTGCCCGGTATATCTATGCACTGTCCCAGGAGTTGGAGGCGACACTGTCAAACATCGATGGCGTCATCGTCGCCCGCGTGCACGTGGTGTTGCCCGAACGCGTGGCTCCCGGTGAGCCCGTCCAACCCGCCTCCGCCTCGGTGTTCATCAAGCATGACCCGCGACTGGAGCCCGACAGCATCCGGGCGCGCGTACGCAGGATGGTATCCAGTAGTATTCCCGGCATGACCACTGCATTGGATAACGCGCAGAAGCTCACGGTGGTTTTTGTGCCGGCAGCGGCTTACCAAGAGCAACAGCGCCTGAGCTATTTCGGTCCGTTCCTGGTTCCCGAGGAAGACATCGGTTTTTGGCGTACCACTGTCAGCTTGTTGGTTATCGGCGCGATACTGACGCTCGTCGCTGCGCTGTTCTGGCGCATACGAGGCCAACGATCAAGGCAGGATCCTGTCAGCCCCAGCGCATCTACCGAATGAGTGATCATCTGGCCTGGGCCCAATGGTGGGCCAGTCCGTGGCGGTTTTCGCACCCGGATGCGACCAGCGCCCAGGCCTACCACGCATTACCCGCCCTGTGTCGCAGCCAACCCGCACTGGCGTGTGCAGCGTTGGGCATCGAACCGTGCCTACCTCCCCCTCCCTGTGCAACGGTGCTTGGTTTGGCCCTGGCTTCACGAGAGCAGTTCGATCTGGCGATAGCGCTACTGGAGCTTACGTGCCATCCCAACGTCGACAGCCCCTTGTACGATGAACACCGCAAGTGGTGTGAGCGCCTTGCAAAGGCCCTGCACCCTGACGCCCTGTTGCAGCCGGAGAATGATCCACTGCAATTGCTGAGGGCGTGGGTTGAGCCTGCTGTCTGGCAACGTCTTCGGCTGCGCTTGCCCCCTGACCGGGTGCAGGCGCTTGAAACCACTCACCTGCCACTCGACGACGCGCATGGCCGGCTCAATACGCTGTGGCAGGCGATTGTCTGGCGTATCGAAGCAACGGGCAGCGAAACAAATCGTCGTTAACTGCAACACGCCAGAGCATTGTCTATGTTGACCCTACGCAAAATCGAATTGCACAACGGCGCTTGCGGGCAGCCAAAAGTATTGATTACCCGGGAGATGCTCGCCGATTGCGTTCAGTCCGCGCAGTTGCTGGGTAGCGCACAGACCCAAGCTGAAGAGTTGCTGCGCCAGGCGGCTGAGCATCGCGAAGAAATGCTCGAGCAGGCCCGCCTCGACTTCTGGTCACGTGCCCACGCGCAACTCAGCGCGTGGGAGCGCCAACGCCAGACGATGTGTGACAGCCTCGAACACTACGCAACATCCATTGCCAACCGAGCCTTCCACTGCCTGTTGGAAGAAGTGCCTCCCCCAAAGCGTCTTTCGGCATTGGTCAAACAGTTGGTAGCGACGCAAATTCCACCTATCAAGGCAACCTTGGTTTGCCACCCGCACGAGCATGAGCAGATAGCCCAAGCCTTGGCCCGGTTGGGCTCTACACCCTGGAAGCTTCGCCCCGATGACCAGATCAAACCTCAATCACTGCTACTGGAAACAGATGAAGGCGATTTTCGTATCGACTGGGCCTCGATGCGAGAAATATTGTTTACAGGCGAGTAGGACATAGCGGTAGAGGCAGGCGATATCTTTAAAAAGATGTCTGCCGATGGAACTGGTGGCAAACAACCCGCCACACAGTTCAGACACATCTGGAGTAAAAATCATGGACTTTCACGGAAACCTGAAAAACCATCTATTGAAGCAAGTTCAGGCTGATATCAAGCGAGTGAATACAGCCTATAAAGATCCGGTTGCGCTCGATGCAGATATCGAATATTTCAGCGACCTTGTGAAGCAACAGAAGCTCTCTCTTATCGCGTTCAACGAACACACGCGCTCCAGGCATACGTTGCTCAAAACAGCGCTGGACGGCGTGCAATAAGTTGCAAGCACTCCTTGCCGATTGGCTGAATGGCCACGAAGGGCAGCTGACTTTGTTTGAGAACGACGACGAAATCATCTTTCAACGCGTTTCGAACAGACTGCTGGTAAAGGTTCAGTTGACCAAAGCGGACGAAGACAAAGCCCAGCTGCGCACCTGGATGCGTCTGGGAGGCCCCAGCCTGAGCTATTTTCACGGCGCAGTGGCATTGGCGCCGACCACCGGTGCGCTTTGGCTTATTCAATGTGTGGAGAGGGGGCACGGCGAGCAGCTGGCGAAGTGTCTCGAATCCCTTCTCAACCAACGCGACACCTGGCGCGCCATTGTCGCGCGCCAGGCGCGGCCTGTACGCACATTCATACCCACGTCGCTGCGCTCGATATCGCACTAATCAGAGACTTTCCCATGCCTGACAAAAACGACAAGCACAAACGCTTGCGCCCTCACGTACCTGCTTCGACCCACCGCGCCGCCTGGTGTTGGCTCATCATGCTGCCTGGGTGGCTGCTGCCACTGGATAGCGCGCTGGCCGCAATTCCTCCCGAATGGAAAAACACAGCCTACGCTTATGAAGCCCAGCACAAACCGGTGCGCGAAGTGCTGGAAGATTTTGCCCAGACATTTGGTACTCAGCTCCAGGTCGAGGGCCTGCTCGAAGGTAACGTCAACGGCAAGATACGCGCGAATACGCCACAGTCATTGCTCGACCGGTTGGGGGTCGAACACCGTTTCCAATGGTACATGTACAACAACACCCTTTATATCAGCACCCTGGACCAGCAAGAGTCCGCACGCCTGGAAGTCTCTTCCGAGACCATCGCAGACCTCAAGCAAGCGCTGACCGATATAGGCTTGCTCGACAGTCGTTTCGGCTGGGGCGAGTTGCCGGAAGACGGTGTTGTGCTGGTCTCCGGCCCGAAAGTTTATATCGAACAAATCAAGCGTTTCAGCAGCCAGCGCCGTTCCGCGGATGAAAAACAGAGCGTGTTGAGCTACCCACTGAAATTCGCCAGCGCGGCGGACCGCCAAATGGAATACCGCAACGAAAAAATCACCATCCCCGGTGTAGCCACCATGCTACGAGGGCTTCTGGAACCGCGCTCAACCTCAACCTCGACCTCTTCGGCACAGGCTCAACGCTCCATCACCCAGCCCGCGTTCATTACGCCCGTGGTTCCACGCTTGAGCAACCCGTTGCTGGGGCAAATGCTCGGCTCCACCGCGACAACCGGGCTGAACGGCTCTACCGATACAGGCATGTCAATCACCCCACGTGCCCCGGTCAGCCCAGCCCGTATCCGCGTCGAAGCCGACTTGCGCAATAACGCCATCCTGATTTATGACGTGCCGGAACGGCAGGCGATGTATCGCGAACTGATCACTCAACTCGACGTGGCACGCAAACTGGTGGAAATCGATGCAATCATCCTCGACATCGAGCGCACGCAACTGCGCGAATTCGGGGTGAGATGGGGCTTTCAGAACAGTCGCTTCAGTGGCGCATCCAACCTGATTTCCGGCAACGCTCAACTGACAATTGAAAACCGTGGTCGTTTCGACGCGGAGATACGCGCGCTGGAAGCCAAGGGCCTGGCAACCATGGTATCCAATCCGTCAGTGCTGACACTGGAAAACCAGCCGGCGGTGATTGATTTCAACCGAACCCAATACCTGACCAGCGGTCGGCAAAACGCTACGATTCTGCCGATCACCGTGGGCACCGGCTTCCAGGTCGTGCCGCGCGTCATCACGAGCCGTGGCGGTCATCAGATCCAGCTGTTGGTAGATATCGAGGACGGTAACTTCGAAGATGCCAACCCTACTCCCGGCAGCTTCGATGTACGCCGAGGCAAAGTCAGCACCCAGGCCATCATGGCCGAAAAACGCTCGCTCGTGATCGGCGGTTTCCACGTCACCGAAAGCATCGACAAGCACAGCAAGGTGCCCCTGCTGGGTGATATTCCTCTATTGGGCAAGGCGTTGTTTTCCTCGACTGAACGACAGAACAATCGGCGCGAACGTCTGTTTATCCTCACGCCACGCGTCATCGGCGACCAGGCCGACCCGTCACGTTACCTGCCCCAGGCAGACCAGGCCCAATTGCAGGCCGCTCTCACCCCCCTGGTCAGGCGCTATGACCCTCACCAGCCGGAGATCAAGCGCAGTGACATTATCAGTACCCTGGCGCATCTGGTCGCAGGGCAAGTGCCCAAAGCGTTCAAGGTAGCGCCGATGCCCCTGGGGTTGAACACCTTGTGCAGCACCCGCAACTTGCTGGCGCTGAACACCGAGCGCAGCCAATGGTACGCCGGCCCGCAGTACAACGTAGCCGTGGTGGTGCTGCGCAATCAGTTCAACCGCAATGTGCGTATCGACGAAAAGGAATGCAGTACGTCGCAAACCCTGGCCGTGAGTGTCTGGCCGCGCGCCTGGCTCAAGCCTGGCGAGGAAGCAGAAGTGTTTATCGCCATGCGTCCGGTGGTCAAGGATGAACACGTCAGCGTGCCCCGTCCCTCCCTGATCACTCCAACCCAAAAGGCCAAGCCATGAAACATCGCTTGCTGTACGTCACCCTGATCGGCGCGGCGCTGCTTGTCGCCGGCTGTACGCCCACCTGCAAGGGCGACTCCTGCTCACGTCCGCAATCGACCCAGGACAAGCTGGTGATCTGGTGGCCTCCACAAATGCGCGTCGAACCCGGCCCTGCCGGGGAGCGCGCGGACTATCAGACAGTGTCGCTGGAACGATGAGCGCCCAAGGAACCCCGGCCGATGAACGCCAGGTATTCCTCGACAGCCTGGTGGGCGGCTCTGCCGCTCACCTGACACTTGGCCCGGGGGTAACGGCCAGCAGCCTGCAAGCCGGACCCCGTCAGGGCCTGGCCCTGCACGTGGCTCGCGAGGCACTGCAAGCTTCACAATTGCAGAACGTGCTGGAGCGGCGTTTCGAGCAAGCCGTGGCATTCGATGGCTGCTTTATCTACGTTGATGCACAGGACGCTCTGGTGATCTGGCATGCACTGCCCCCACAGCGCAACCTGCTCAACAGGCTCCTCAGCCGAATGTTGTCGTTGGCCAACCTTGAAACCCTGGATGCGCGTACCCGGCGCTGATCAACGCAGATCAAGCTCCGGCAATTCCAGGGTTTCACGCTTGGCCTCATCATCAAGCTCGCGCAGGGTGCGGTAGATCAATGCCACGGCCTGCAGGGTTTCACGAGGAATGGTCGCCCCCAGCTTGTTCGGGTACAGCGTACGGGCCAACCACACGCACTGGATCACCGGTACATCGGCCGCTTTGGCGCGAGCGATCAACGCACGGGCGTCATCATCAGTCCCTTTGCTCACCAGCAGGGGCAGCGGCGTTTCACCGGGGCGGTAATACAAGGCCACGGCAAAGTGCGTCGGGTTGACCACCAGCATATCGGACTCCTCCAGCTTGGGCAGCTTGACCTTCGGCTCCTCCTGGGCCAATTGCTGTGCCAGGGCGCGGCGCTGGCCCTTCACGTGGGGATCGCCCTCCATGTCCTTGTACTCTTTCACGACCTCGACCTGGGTCATGCGCATGCGCTTGGCAAAGAAGTACTTCTGCATCGCCAGGTCGATAAGCGCCAGCACCAGCAATAACCCAAGACAGGCATGCAGCAGATAGCGAAACAGGGCGATCAATCCCAGGATGTAGCTTTGCAGATCGCTGCTGGCCATATTGATCAACACCCCCAGGGAAGGCCAGATCACCACGTACAGGATCAGGCCCAGCAGTGTTGCCTTGACGATGCTCATCAACAGGTTCATTACCGACTGGACAGAGAACATTTGCTTGAGTTGGCTGAGCGGGTTCAGACGATTGAAGTCCAGCTTCAAGGAGTCCGGTGCGAACAGAATCCCGAACTGCATCCAGCTGCTGACCAGCTTGGTGATAATCGCCACCGCGGCCATCAGCAGGGCGAAGGAGAAAAACACCATCAAGCCTTCGACCGTCACTTCTTCCAGCGCCTGCGGGAAAGGCAAGGACAGGCGCGAGATCGGCAGCAGCATCAACTGCTGGAAACGTTGCAAGCTGCTCTCGGCGGTGAACAAGGCGATTTCGCTGATGGCTGTCAGCACCAGTAGCTTACCCACATCCTGGCTTTGGGCGACTTGGCCTTTCTTACGCTGATCGCGCAGCTTCTTGGCTGACGCGGGGTGCTTCTTTTCCCCCGAATCACTCATGACAGCGAGACCTCGAAAAACACGCCCAGGGAGTGCTTGAGGTCTTTAAGCAAGCCCATGCGTCCGACGATCAGGTCCTGCAGCAACGCAAAATACAACAACAGCACTCCGATACCCGCCAGGCTCTTGAGGGGCGGCGCCAACGTACTCACTTGCAATTGCTGACTGTAGACCCCCAGCAGGGCAATGCCGAACTCCAGCAACAGCAGCACTGCAATAAAGGGCGCGGCGTAGAGCATCATGTGCGTGAAGGTATCGCCCAGCAGGCCGACAAATACATCGAAGCCATCGGCAGCGGGCAGCGGGAACCACACCGTCGGTGGCCAGAGCAGATAGCTGTCCCAGATCACCTGCGTCAACGCCCCAAGGCCCATGCTGGTCATCAGCAGAAAAATCGCCAATTGCTTGAACAAGTGCCCGGCTGGCGTCGCGTCTGGCCCAAGCGAGGGGTTGAGCTGCCCACCGGCCAAGGCGCCCCGCTGGTTGTCCAGCAACGCCCCAACCGACTCGAACAGCCAGAACGGCATGGACAGCAACACGCCCAGCAATAATCCCAGAGCCAACTCTTTGAAGACCAGCCCACCGAGCATCAGCGCCGAGTATTCCTGGCCCGCCAGCATGACGTGAATGGCAGGTGCAGGCAGCAGTGCCATGACCATCACAATGGTGTGCCGCAGCATGCCGCGTATATGTTGAAAACAGAATGCCGCCACGAGGAAGGCACAGGGGTAGATACGCGCCATGGCGACCAGCAGGCTGGGCAAATACTCAAGATATAGCAGCACAGGCAAGACCTCAGTGCAGGGCCGAGCGACCGATCATGTCAAAGGTCACGTTCATCAACTGGATCAACTCCACACCGATCCAGCGGCCGGTCATGATCAGGGTGATCCCCACTGCCACCAGCTTGATACCAAAGGGTAACGTCTGGTCCTGTACCTGCATCAGCGCCTGCACCAGGGAGGTCATGACCCCCACCACCACCGCCACAATCAGCGGCGGCGCCGTCAGCATCACTACCAGCAACATGCCCTGCTTGAATAATACGATGGGTTCCATAGGCCACTCAGAGATAGGAAAGGAACAGGCTGTCGAGCAACCGCGACCACCCGGAGACCATCACGAACAAGAGCAATTTGAGCGGCAGGGAAATGGTCATGGGCGAGACCATTTGCATCCCCAGCGCCAACAAGAGATTGGAGACAATCAGGTCAATCACGATGAAAGGGATATAGATCAGGAAGCCGATTTCGAACCCCGCCTGCAACTGTGACAGCACAAAGGCCGGCGCCAGCAGGATCAGGTCCTCACGTTGGACCTCCTGTGCCATCTGTGCCGGCCACATGCGCATGGCATTTTCCAACAGGTGGGTAAGGATATCCGGGTCACTGTTGCGCAGCATGAAGGTGCGCAATGGTTTGATCGCCTCCATTCCCGTCTGCTGAAGTGTGCCCACGCTGGTCAGGTCCAGGGGCGACACCTTGACGATCTCGGCCATCTCATAGCCTACAGGCGCCATGATGAACAGGGTGGCCGCCAGGGCAATACCATTGATGGCCATGCCCGGAGGCACCTGCTGCACACCGATGGCATTGCGGGTGATCATCAGCACAATCACGATCTTCAGGAACGCCGTGCAGACGACCAACAGCATGGGCATCAACGACAATGCCCCCAGAAATATTGCCAGGACGACCGGATCTATTCCCTGGAAACTACTCATCGAGAAAAGATCACGCGAGTCATCTGCAGCCCCAGCCGCCCGTCCACTTCAACCAACTGGCCCTGGCCGAGGGGGCGGTCGCCGTAGTAGAGCCCCGCAGTGCCAGGGGCATAGCCGGCGACTCCCAGCACCGCGCCGGGCGCAAGGTTGCGCAACTCGCCGAGGGTCAGGTTCAGCGTACCGCACCGTACATTGAGCGCCATGCTCAGCTCGTCGAAGGGTTCATGCCCGAACACATCCATCACCGCGGTTTCATCCTCATGCCCTGAGTAGGGTTGTGTTGCAAAATCCTCGTCCACAAACATATCCTCGATAGAAGTAAGGGTAAGACGCGTCGGCCCGGATCCAGCGTCGATCCAGCCCACCAGACGCTGTTTGCCAACCTGTACGTGGCCGGTTCCCGACGCACTGAAAAAGGCTCGTTCAAGCACCAGCACGTCACCGGCACGCAAGCTGCGCAGTTGGTGCATGGACAACCGCAGGCGCCCGAGCGTTACGTCCACCGCCAGCTGAAACTGCGCCGGCATTGGCTCAGCCTTGAGCCGCCACGGCCCCGCCTTGCATAGCGCCAGAAAGCTCTCGACAGACAGCCACAGATAGCCCGTGACGCGAGAGGCGCCGAGCGTCACGCAGAGTCGACAACCAAAGTTCAAGGGGCGGGGGCCGGGCAGCAAACGCAGGTAACCAAACAGCGCTTGCACCTGAGGGCTCAGATGATGCTGAAACAACTCCCAGAACCAGGCGTCGGGATCGTTGCCGGCCTGCGCGAACGTCACCGGGCATTCGCCCATCAGGCTTAACTGCGGTCCTGGCTCACTGAAGGCCACTACTCCACAGGCGGTTTCGAAGCAAAGCGGCTGGATGTCCACCGGAGCAGTACCAGGCTCCATTCTCAACTCGCCTCTCGAACCGGCGACCTCGAACGGCATACACAACCCTTGCCCCAACCGCTGCCGGGCAACCGCAATATCGGCTTTGAATGTGGGAAATATCAGAGGTGGCAGCATCATGCCTGCGCCGATTTTGCCAGATACACATTGACGGGCTGGCGCAGGCTCGCCGCCAGCCGTTGCTCACATTGTTGGCGTACGCCACTGAGCCAGCGCGCCGTGTTGTCTTGCTCCGCGTCCAGCTCGACATTCCAGCTCCCCTGCTCCCGGCGGATACTGGCGTTGACCCGTCCCAGGCGGCCCAGGTGAAAAACCGCCATCATCGGCCATTGCGAACCGACGAGCATTCGCGGCGCCAACTGCTCGGTCAACGCCTCGATCATGGCCACATCGCCCGAGGCTTTGATTGCGTTCAGAGACGTTCCATATCCCCCGCCGTCCTGGCCCCCATCGTTAAACAACCGGGCGAAGAATCGTCCTTGCTCCCAAGGCACCAGGGCGCCGAATTCAGGCGCACGGTCATCACGAGACTCACGCAGACGCGGACGTTCAGGCGGACTAACTGAAACCTGTTTCATATCGGCTCCTGCGTCAGTAACTTAGATAACTCTTGGATTTTTTCCACCTGGCGCAAGCACAAGGTGACGTGTTTCTGCGCGTGGTCGACCTGTGCAGCCTGCTCTTGCTGCCGCTCTTTGAGTTGCAACAACTGGCCTTCTTCACGCCGGGTACCCGCCGATAATTGCCGCTCCGTGGCATTCCAGTTTTTCAGCGCCTTGAACGTCACCACCTGCCCCTGGTGCAGACTCAACAACTCGGCGCATTGCCGAGCCTCTTCCAGGCGGGTTTGTTCGAGGACTTCTTGCGCCTCCAGGATGTGCGCGACCAGCGCTTGCTGCGCCCGTTTTGCCTCACGCAGCGCACGCTCGGCACGGTCAGCGCGGTGTCGACGCAAACGTCGCAGAGTGTCGATTTCACCCGGTAACACTTCAGAATGGGACATGGGCGGTCAGCTCAGCCAATTGATCCATGGTGGCGGCAAGCGGCGAAGGTTCGCGCAAGTCCTGGCGCAGAAAGCCATCCACCGCCTGCCGACTATCAACTGCCAGGTCGGTGAGCGCATCGTTGCCGGGCTGATATTCCCCTAGCTTGAGCATCAGCTCGATCTGCTGGTAAGCCGACAGCAAGCGTCGTAACGCCGTACCGGCACGGATATGCACGGGCTCGGCGACATTGCTCAGAATCCGCGAAAGGCTGGCCAGTACATCGACCGCCGGGTAGTGGCCGCGCTCGGCCAGCTTGCGCGACAGGACGATATGACCGTCGAGCAGAGAGCGCACCTCATCCGCCACCGGATCGTTCATGGAGTCCTGTTCGATCAGCACTGTATAGATGGCCGTGATCACGCCTTCACGGGTCAAGCCGGCACGCTCCACCAAGCGTGGCAGCAAACTGTAGACCGACGGCGGCAGACCACCGCGCCCCAAGGGTTCACCGGCAGCCAGGCCGATTTCACGCTGGGCCCTGGCAAAACGGGTCAGAGAGTCGATCAGCAACAGCACACGCTGACCCTTACGCCGGAAACCTTCGGCCAGCGCGGTTGCCGTGAACGCGGCACGCGCGCGCTCCATGCTTGAGCGGTCGGACGTTGCGCACACCAACACGGCCTTGGCACGCAACTGCTCGTCCAGTTCGTGATCAAGAAACTCGCGCAACTCCCGGCCCCGCTCCCCGATGAGACCGAATACGATCACATCGCACTCCACGTTACGGGCGATCTCGGCCAACAAGGTGGTCTTGCCACAACCGGCACCGGCAAACAGCCCCACACGCTGCCCCTCCCCCAGGGTCATCAGGCCATCAATCGAGCGCACACCCGTGGCCAGTGCACGGTTGATCCGCGGCCGTTCGGTAGGAAGAGGCGCCTCACATAACACGGTGGTCGCCCCAGGTATTTCCGCTTCCACGAACGCGCCCACACCATCGCCCGCAATCGGGCGACCAAAACCATCCAGCACCTGTCCCAACAGCTCATCACCGACCCGAACCTGATGCGGAACCCCCAACCGCGCAACGCTGGCCCCTACACGCACGCCTTCCAGATTGCCCAGGGCACTGAGCACCGCATCGCGCTGATCGAACCCGATGATCTCGGCGAGCATGTAGTCGCCCGGTGCTTTTTCGACTTGGCACAGGTCGCCAATACGGGCCTGCGGCAATCGGCATTGCAACAGCATGCCGTTCACGCGCTGAATACGACCGAGCATCGTCACCGGTGCGAAGCTGCTCAACGCCTGTGACTGGTTCAGTTGCCAGGCCTCCAGACGCTCCTGCAGCGACCCCTTCACCAGCCCACCTCATAACGTTGCTCGCCGTCGAAAACCACTTTGCTGTTATCGATCAAAACCAGGCGCAGACCATCCACTTCATCACCCACGAATAAGCGGGTTCCTTCTTCCAGCACCACGTGGCCATTCGGACCGCCCACTATCTGCAAGATCTTGAACGGTAACCTGCCATCGCGTACCCGTACGCGACTGATTACCGGCACCACCGTGTCGAATTGCTCGGCAAAACGGTCGAGCATGCGCGCAATCAGTTCCACTTCATCCTGGGAAACAACACCATTGAGGGCAATCTGACCATTGACGATCTGCAAGCTGACACGCTGGAGCAATTCGCGCTCGTTGAGCATCCTCATGAGTTGCTGGCGCACCTCAATGGGTGAGTCCAACCCAGGTTTCTGAATGACCGCCGGCATCAGCGATGCCTGGGCTTCGCGCTCACCGCTGAAGATAATGCCAACCGCAGCGATGATCACGGCGCATAGCAGCACCAGGCTTACCAGGCGTTTTTGCTGCAACGCGGAAATGGAAGACAGCGTCAGCGGCAGTGGCGCCGGGGGCAAGGGTTCCGTTGCCGGCTGGGGCGGTTTGAGCACCGATGCCTGGCGCCAAGGATGATCGGCAGGGCTGACACACAAGCTGACAGAGCCAATCACAAACGGCGTGTTGAGTGCCAGATCGCCGATCTGCGCCAACATTTGCCCATCGCTGTTTTTCAGCAACCCCGCTTCAGCCTGCACTGACCAGCGCCCTTCAAGCAATAACAGGCGGGCATGGTGCTCGGCGACACCAGGGTCATCCAGCAAGAGGTCAGCGCCCGCGTTGGCGCCAAGGCTCCATTGCTCGCCAAACAGAGGCAGCGCGGCCCCTTGATGCGAACCATCCAACACTCGGAGTTCGAACATCAGTACGTCCCCCCGTACTCTGCAAGTAGCGATGTGTTCATGCCAATGTCCCGTGCATCAACTCATCCTGGCCAAGGTCAAAACGCCCCAGCACCTTGACCTTGGAATTGCTCCCCAGCTCGGCGAAAGACAACACCGGTACATGGTTGAACTCCTCAAGCAACAAGGTTCGCAAGGGGCTGCGCAAATCCTGCGCCACCAACAACACGCTTTTAATTTTTGCGCGTGCACTGAAGGCCTGGTTGAGCAGGTTGATCAGCGCAGCGCTATTGTCGCCGTCGAGTGCAAAGAACACCCCGGTCTGGGTCTGACGCAGTGCCTCGCGCAACACGTTTTCGGTCTGCGGTGACAACAGCCAGGCATGCAGCCCATCGGCCTCGCTGTACTGGTGGTAGATCTGCGACTTGAGGGCAATGCGCGCATAGTCAGCCAGTGCTTCGGGCTCACGTTCGTGCTGGCCGTATTCGATCAGCGATTCGACAATCAACCTCACGGCGCGCAGCGGAACCCCTTCGCTGGCCAGGCGTTGCAGCACCGCCGAAAAGCGCGAGATCGGCATGATGCGCTGCAGCTCCTGCACCAGTTCGGGTTGATTGTTCTCCAGCCAACTGAGGATCGCCTTGCTCTCCTGAATCCCCAGGAACTGTGGCCCGCTGAGCATCATCGCCTTCTTCATGCGCTCGACGATCAGGCTCGTCGCATTGAAGCGCTCCAACTGCGCGTCATTGAGCAGTGGGTCGTCAGGTGGCAGCCAGAGCCAATCCTGCTCGTTACGCTCGGCCAATCCCGGTATGCCATGCTCAGGCTCAACCGTCAGGGCGCTGCGCTCTACGGCAACGCGCTGGACCACCGACGCCTTGACCATTGGCACTTCATGAACGCAGAAGCGCATTTCATCATCGGCCAGCGAGTCATCGATCTCGACCTCAAACGGCGGCAATGTCAGGCCGATATTGGCAACCAGGGAATTTCGAACCTGGCGGATGCCGTGAATAAGATCGGTCACCTCAGGCGTGCCGCGCAGGGCCGAGGGAAACTGCAACAGATAAGGCCGGGACGGATCAAACCCGCGCAGGTCTTCTTTGCCATTTTCTTCAGGCCGCATGGCTTCGACGGCTTCAGCTTCTGGCTGCGCTTCACGTCGGCGCCGACGGTCGAGGTAATAACCCAAGGCGCCGGTCATCATCGCCAGCAGGATAAACACCAGGGTCGGCATGCCAGGCACGATCGCAAACACCAGCATGGCCACCGAGGCGATCATCCAGCTCTTGGGCTCACTGGTCATCTGGCGTGCGATCTCGGCGCCCATGTTCGTGATGCCCTTGCGCCCTTCCGGTGCCACGCGGGTAATGATCATACCGGCGGTCAGGGAAATCAGCAGCGCGGGAATCTGCGCAATCAGGCCATCACCGATGGTCAGCACAGAATACAGCGCCATCGAATCGGCAGCGCTCAAACCGTGCTGGAACATCCCCGTGGAAAACCCACCCAGCAGGTTGACCACCACAATGATCAAGCCAGCAATGGCATCGCCTTTGACGAACTTCATCGCGCCATCCATGGCGCCGAACAGCTGGCTCTCGCGGGACAACTGTTCACGCTTGTCGCGCGCTTGCACACCGTCAATCAAACCGGCACGCAAGTCACTGTCGATGGACATCTGCTTGCCCGGCATTGCGTCCAGGCTGAAGCGCGCCGCCACTTCGGCAACCCGCTCAGAGCCCTTGGTGATCACCAGAAAGTTGACCAGGGTGAGGATCAGGAAGATCACCATCCCAACAGCCAGGTTGCCGCCCACTACGAAGTTGCCGAAGGCCTCAACGATATCGCCGGCGTCCTGTTCGAGCAGAATCAAGCGCGTCGTAGCGATCGACAATGCCAGGCGAAACATGGTGGTCAGCAACAAAATCGACGGGAAGGAAGAGAACGCCAAAGGCCCGGGCAAGTACAGCGCCAGCATGATCAACAGGCAGGAAATACAGATATTCAGCGCAATCAGAATGTCCACCAGCCAGGTAGGCAGCGGCACGATGAAGATGAACACAATGGCCATGATCACCACGGCGCCCAAGACCTCGGCGCGCTGAGCTACCTTGAGCAGTACGCCATTGACGGTGGACAGCACGCTCACGCCAGGACACTCGAATTAGGAAAGCCTGGGCTTATGCCTTCGAGGCGGGCAAGCGGGTCCATCACCAGTAGAAAGTTGTGCAGCGCCTCTTGGCGTGACTGGCTATCCGGCCACAAAGCCAGAGGCAATTTCAGAAACAGCGGATAAAGCGCATTGAGCGCCACGAGTGTTGACGTGCCGGCCCCCATATCTTCGGCCAGGCGCATGACTTCATTTGTCACGATGCCGGTACTTGTATAACCCAGCAGGCGTTGCAGCAGGCTTACCGCATGCAGTTCGGTTGCAAGGTTCTGGACCAGCTCACGACAGCTGCACAACACCCCGCTCAATGCACCGCAGCTGCGCAGCCCTACCAGCAAGGTGCGCAACATTGCCGTAGGCACGGAGGACACATGGGCGGCGATGTCAGCCGTCAGGGCGCTGGACATCACATTCAAGCCATGTGCAAAACGGTCGTCACCGTAGACGCCCAGCAGCGCCTGCATCATGGTGGCCAGGGATTGCCGTGTCACCACACTGGCGTAGTACAGCGCGCGCAGCGCCTGGCGCTCTTGTGGATCGCCACCCGCCGTCTGCAAGGCCATGGCGATATTCAGGCCCGCCTGGATCTGCCCTTTGAAACGGACCTCCAGCTTGGCAATAGCATCCCGCGCCAGGTCGGCTTCGGAGCTGCGCACGTCAGCCTCGGCCTGCTCGCACACCGCCTTGAGTACCACGAAGGTGCGCGCCGGATCACCGCCAGTGGCCTCCAGCAACTTATCGATGCTGGGTTGCATCAGCAATTGCAGCCTGATTCGACGCGCTACCGCAGCAAAGCTTTCCTGGGCCGGATGCCCCAACTGCTCATAGAGCTGCGCGAGCGCCTGGACAGGAGGCACACGTACGCCAATTTTGCGTTTGTCCAACGTACGGCTGCTGGATTCAACCTCCTGACTGAAGTGCAGGAAAAGATCATCGATACCTTGGCCTGGCTCAGGCTTGGCGGCCGGGCTAACGGTGGGGAGCTCCACACGCGGGGTGATTGGCACTTCGGGGGTAGATTCGACTTTCATGGGCAGGCCAGTACAGGAAGAGAGTGCCAATGTGTGGTTAGGCCCGTCCAGATGGTTCCATTGAAACTCGCTCTTCCAACAAGGTGAAAAAACCCGCACAAGCCCCTGGTGCCTTTTGCAAATTACTGCACAAAAGCGCCACGAAATTAAAGTATTTATATATATAAATCATTGGGTTATGTGCAGATTCTCCTTTGGCACAGGCAGTGCAAAAGAGGTAAACGCCGAAACTATTTCGACTGCGTCTACCTTAAGGAAAAATCATGAATATCCCTATTGAAGCCTTAGTTCACCTTGGTGGCAGTTCGCCTCAATTCATGCTCCATCTGACAGACGACCAACAGAAAAAACTCCGACGTTTCATTCACAAACGGGTTCTCAACCCGGAAGACGCGGATGATCTTTTGCAACTGACATACTTGGAAGCCTGGCGCAATCGCGAGCGTTTCAGTGGTACCGCGACGCTGAGTACCTGGATGTGCGGTATCGCGCAAAACCTGATCCGCAACCACTTTCGACGCCTGTATGCCAAGCCTGCACATTGCGAATTCGATGAGTCGCTGTGGCACGGACAGGAAGAAAGCCACAGCCTGGACTGGGAATTCGAGGTCAACCGGAGACTGGAAAATACCCTGAGCGCGATTGATCATTTGCCCACAGAAATGCGTAGGACGTTGTATGCCTCGCTGGAAACCGACGGCAGCTACCAGGACACCGCCGACGTACTGGACATTCCTATCGGCACCGTGCGCTCGCGCCTGTCACGGGCACGCGAACAGCTCAAGCGCGTCACCCACACCCCACTGCACCCGTAAGTTGAATTAGCCGGTCAAGCGTTGGGCGACAGGGATATCTGCCCAACACTGTCGGACTTGGCCCGCGAGTAAACCTTCAAAGACACCGAGCTTCTTCTACTCCCCCTCATCCACGGTGCATTCGCCACCGCCCGTCGCCAAAATCAGCGCTTTGGCTTAAACAGTTGAAAGCGTAGAAAAATTTTCAACAAAAACGCTTGACGCATTGCCGTTCCAAGCGAATAATGCGCGCCACTTGGCTACATAGCTCAGTTGGTTAGAGCATAGCATTCATAATGCTGGGGTCCGGGGTTCAAGTCCCTGTGTAGCCACCAAGTACTAAAAACGGCTTACCGAAAGGTAGGCCGTTTTTTTATGCGCGCAAAAAAACTCCCCAACTGTATTTTGACGCCCCCCACCCCCACTGTTAGTGTCCAGCCTCCCCTAAACACGGAGTGCCACGATGCAACTGGACATCTACCAAGTCGACGCTTTCAGCCACCATCCCTTCGGCGGCAACCCGGCAGCAGTGTGCCCACTCACTGAGTGGCTGCCTGATGAGCAACTGCAGCAGATTGCGGCCGAGAACAATCTTTCGGAAACCGCGTTCTTCGTACCCCGTGGCGACGTCTATGAGTTGCGCTGGCTCACCCCGCAAGTGGAGGTGGACCTGTGCGGCCATGCCACGTTGGCAGCCGCGTGGGTATTGATCCACAAGTTGGCGGACGCCCCGCAGGTGTTGCGCTTTGCCACCCGTAGCGGCGAGTTGCGGGTAACGCGCAACGGCGATGAGCTGGCGATGGATTTTCCGGCCAAGAAACCCGAACGCTGCGAGCCGCCCCACGGCATGTTGAGCGCCCTGGGGCTTGAAACCGCCGAGGTGTTTGGCACCGACGACTACATCGTGCTGGTGGAAGATGAAGCCCAGGTAGCGGCCCTCACACCCGATTTCGCGCGGCTCAAGGGCCTGCCTAAACGCGGGATTGCGGTAACCGCCAAAAGCACGCGGTTTGATTTCGTCTCGCGCTGGTTCGGCCCGAATGTGGGGGTCAACGAAGACCCGGTTACCGGCTCGGCGCACACCTCGCTGGCACCGTTCTGGGCCGAGCGCCTGGGCAAATCGCAATTGAGCGCCGAGCAAGGCGGCCAGCGTAAGGGCCAGTTGCGCTGTGAGCTCCAGGGTGACCGGGTGATTATTTCCGGCAAGGCCGTGCTGTACATGCAAGGCACGATTTACCTGTAAAACGCAGTAGCCCAAGGACAACAGCCCCTTCTCACCATGAACGGAGTTCAGCGCGTGTTTTTGATTTCCCGCCGCAGCCTGACAGTCATCGCCGCCGCCCTGGCCCTTGCCGCCTGCCACACGCAGGTCAATGAACAGCCACCGGCCCCGGAGTTGGGCTCGGGCTATCGCACCGACCTGAGCACCCGCCACGCCGAGCGCCATATGGCTGCCGCCGCCAACCCATTGGCCGCCGAAGCCGGGCGTGAAATGCTGCGCCAAGGCGGTTCGGCCATTGATGCGGCGATTGCCATGCAAGCGGTATTGACCCTGGTGGAACCACAGTCTTCCGGCATCGGCGGCGGTGCATTCATCATGCTGTGGGATGGGCACAACGTGCAGGCTTACGATGGCCGCGAAACAGCACCGGCCGGGGCGACAGAGCGTCTGTTCCTGAAGGCCGACGGTACGCCGATGGCGTTCACGGATGCGCAGATTGGCGGGCGCTCGGTGGGCACGCCAGGGGTATTGCGCGCCCTGGAGATGGCGCACAAAAAGAGCGGCCACTTGCCGTGGGCCAAGCTGTTCGAGCCGGCGATTCGCCTGTCGGAGCAAGGCTTCGCCATTTCCCCGCGCTTGCACAGCTTGATCGCCGCTGACCGCTTTATCGCGCAATCACCCGACATGGCGGCGTACTTCCTGAATGCCGATGGCTCGCCAAAAGCCACCGGCACGCTGCTGAAAAACCCGGCACTGGCCGCCGTGTTCAAGCGCATCGCCAAGGAAGGGCCGGACGCGCTGTACCAAGGCCCGATTGCCGAGGAGATCGCACGCAAGGTGCAGGGCCATCGCAATGCCGGCAGCTTGTCCCAGGCCGACCTCAAGGGCTACGCCGCCAAGCAACGCGCACCGCTGTGCACCGACTACAAACAATGGAAGGTCTGCGGCATGCCACCGCCGTCCTCGGGCGGGATAGCCGTGGCGCAGATCCTCGGGACACTGCAAGCCCTGGAAACCCGCGACCCGCAGTTGGCCATCGCCCCGATGACACCGGTCAAGAGTGCTTCGCCGGCCGGGTTTGAACCGACACCCGAGGCCGTGCACCTGCTCGCCGAAGCCGGGCGCCTGGCCTTTGCCGACCGCGCGATGTACGTGGCCGATGCAGACTTCACCCCCGTCCCGGTTGCTGGTCTTGTCGCACCAGGTTACCTGGCACAACGCGCCACGCTGATCGGCGAGCGCAGCATGGGCGTCGCCAAGCCCGGCCAACCCGCCGGTATTCAGGTGGCGTACGCACCAGACCGCTCGCCGCTGCGCATCTCTACCTCCCAGGTGGTGGCGGTGGACGACCAGGGCGGCGCCGTGTCGATGACCACCACGGTGGAAGCGGCATTCGGCTCCCATGTGATGGTCCAGGGCTTTTTGCTCAACAACCAGATGACCGACTTCTCGTTCATTCCCGAAGAAAACGGCCAGCCCGTGGCCAACCGCGTACAACCGGGCAAACGCCCACGCTCGGCCATGGCGCCGACCTTGGTGTTCGACCGCAACACGGGCGAACTGCTGGCTACCGTCGGCTCCCCCGGCGGCTCGCAAATCATCGAGTACGTGAGTAAATCCCTGGTCGCCATGCTCGACTGGAAGCTCGACCCGCAGGCAGCCATCAGCCTGCCCAACTTTGGCAGCCGCAATGGTGCTACCGAGTTGGAAGTTGGACTGTTCAGCCCAGCGCTGAAACAGGCGCTCAAGGACAAGGGCCACGCCCTGAGCGAGATCGAGATGACCAGCGGCGTGCAAGCCATCGTGCGCACACGGGATGCCCAGGGCAAGGTGACGCTCAGTGGCGGCGCTGACCCTCGGCGTGAAGGTGAGGCGTTGGGTGATTAAGGTGTTGACCTATCCGTACAGGCTTATAAAAAAAGACCTGCAATCTTATGTCGTAAATCACAACTGGAGTGCGGAGCAGTAGTCGCGCTACTGATTTACGGCAAGAGCGCCACGGAGAATATTCCGGCACATATCCTGTACAAAATCGCAAAGGAAATGAACCATGCCACTCACTGATAAAGAACTGAAGGAACGTGACGCCAAACGCAATATAGGCGAAGAACTACTGACAGCCATTCAGGATGTCAAAGCGGGACGTTACGGTGCTGTGCAGCACGTTGAGGTCACTCAGGCTGCCGAAGCAAGAAGCAAGACAGGGCTCTCACAACCCAAATTTGCCGAGCTTCTGGGCGTGTCAGTAAGAACCCTTCAAGAATGGGAACAAGGGCGTCGCGCACCTTCCGGAGCAGCACGTTCGCTACTGCATATTGCGGCCATAAGGCCGGACGTTTTTCGCGAAGTGCTCAGTAACGCCTGATGGCGTTACTGGTGCGGGCCAATCACTGGCGGCTGATCTTCAACCCCTTACGCCCCGCATGCCGCTCCAGCGCCAGCTCGATCAACCGGCTGACCAGCTCGCTGTAGCTCATGCCCGCCGCCTGCCACAGCTTGGGGTACATGCTGATGCGGGTAAAACCGGGCAGTGAGTTGATCTCGTTGATCAGCACTTCGCCGTCCTGCGTCAGGAACACATCCACCCGCGCCAACCCGGCGCAGCCCAGCACTTCAAACGCCTCAATGGCCAGGCTGCGGATCCGCTCGCTGGCTTCATGACTGATCGCCGCCGGCACCACCACTTGGGCGGCCTGGCCGTCGATGTATTTGCTGTCGTAGGAATAGAAACCGCTGCTCACCACGATCTCGCCACAACCGCTGGCGATGGGCTGGTCATTACCCAGCACGGCGCATTCGATTTCGCGGCCCTGCACGGCGGACTCCACCAGCACTTTTTCATCAAACCCCAACGCCAGTTCAACCGCTGCGCGGTATTCGGTTTCGTCACTGACTTTGCTCACGCCCACCGACGAACCCTGGTTGGCGGGCTTGACGAACATCGGCACACCGAGCTTGCCAGCGGCTGTTTCGAACGAGGTGCGCGCCGCGTTACCGCGCGTGAGGGTGATGAACGGCGTGACCGCAATACCCGCGTCACGCAGCAGGCGCTTGCTGATGTCTTTGTCCATGCACACCGCTGAGCCGAGCACGTCGGAGCCGACGAAGGGCAAGTCGGCCATACGCAGCAAGCCTTGCAGGCAGCCGTCTTCGCCGAGGGTGCCGTGGACAATCGGGAAGATCACATCGATGTGTTCCAGCAAGCCCTGGCCGGAGGTTTCCACCACTTGCTGGCTGGCCTTGCCGGGCACCACCGCCAATTCACGGTTGGATTGGTTGAGGGCGATCAGCGCCGGATTTTCCTGGTTGATGAGGAAGTTCGAGGTGTCATTGAGGTGCCAGTGACCGGCCTTGTCGATACCGATCAGCACGGGCTCAAAGCGCGAGCGGTCAAGGGCGTCGACGATGTTGCGCGCCGATTGCAGCGAGACCTCATGCTCCGCCGAACGCCCACCAAAAATAATACCTACCCGCACCTTACTCATAACCGGCCTCACTGTTGAAAGTAAGGCTTCTTACCACGGGTGGTCAGCGATTCGCTACCCGATGTGCATTGCCCAGCACCTGCACAATCGTACAAGACCCCGGCAGACAACCGGTGCAGACTCAGTTAACGTGTTTCCACCTCCTTTTGTGACAAGTCACCATGGGCAACCCCACCCACTCCCTCGACTGGCTGCACCGCGCGCCCCACGCCAGTGGCTTGGACCGTATCGAGGCGTACTTTGCCGGCTTCGCTTTCGACCCCCACCGCCATGACACCTACGCCATCGGGCGCACGTTGTTCGGCGTGCAGAGCTTTCATTATCGCGGCGGCACCACCCACAGCCTGCCCGGCACCACCATGGTGATCCACCCGGATGAAACCCATGACGGCCGTGCCGGCAGCGAAGAAGGTTTCAAGTACCGGATGATTTATGTGGAGCCGGCGCTGATCCAGCAGATCCTCGGTGGGCAGCCATTGCCATTTATCCCCGGCGGCTTGTCCACCGACCCACGGCTGCACCGCGCCAGCGAAGTGTTGCTGCAAAGCCTGGATTGCCCGATAGACCCGATGCAAGAGCAAGACGCCCTGTTCGACCTGGCCCAGGCGCTGAGCGCTGCGTCCGGGGCCATCATCCACCGTAAATCCTTCGACTACATCGCAGCCGAACGCGCCCGTGAATTCATCCACAGCGCCCTGGGCCGCAGCATCACCCTGGATGAAATTGCCGACCACGCCGGCCGCGACCGCTGGGCGTTATCGCGGGATTTTCGCGTGCTGTTCGGCACCAGCCCCTACCGCTACCTGACCATGCGCCGGCTGGACCTGGTGCGCCACTTATTGGCCCAAGGCCAATCGTTGGTGGATGCGGCCATGACCGCAGGCTTCACCGACCAAAGCCACATGACCCGCCAATTTCGCAGTACCTACGGCATGCCGCCGTCGCGTTGGGTGAAAATGCTCGGACGCTGAGTGCTGGGTTGGAATACGTTCAAACTGTGGGAGCTGGCTTGCCTGCGATGCAGACACCTTGGTGTATCAGGCACACCCTATTGATGCCATCGCAGGCAAGCCAGCTCCCACATTTGGATCTCGGTGTGTCAGGTAGATAGGCGGTTGACAGGTGGTCACGCAGGCAAGCGCCCCTCCCACCGTTGAAGTGTGGCGTTACTGGCATTTGGTCATGGTTTGTAAAAGGCCAGCAAGCCGCGTCCCTTTAAATTGCAGGACGTTTCCGAGACAATCCCTGCCGCCTTGTGCCTGTTGGAATCGATGGCTAGTCTTCGGTCCGTCACTGCCTTTTCAGTGATCGGGTTTAGTCGCCCGGACTCTAATCAGGCGCATGGTCCTCCATGAGGTTTTATGGTGGCTGTGCGCAGGGCACCCTCGGGTGCGCCGGATTTTCCTGATTAGCCGGTCGACTAACCTGCGTACAGCCGCCACCCTTCGTTTAGTCGCGACTGGGCCGGCTTCTGCCTTAATCAGGAGTTACACCATGACCAAAGCACTTCCCGATCCACCCATGGATTGCCTAGTCGTCAACGAAGAGCTCAGCTTCGAAGACGCTCAACTCTATATTTCCCATCTGATCAACAGCGCATCGGCCACGGTGTGGGACTGTTGCGATCACCTGCAACCCCACGACCGCGCCCGAATCCATGCCGCATGGCACTTGCTGGAGATGGCCAAAACCGTGATAAACCGCACCATCGAGTGCATGCCGCGAACCTGAAAACCCCACAAACCCTATGTGGGAGCTGGCTCGCCTGTAACCACGATGCGAAGCGAGCCGCTCTTGATCTTGATCTGCTTTTGATCTTAGGCGCCCCGTCAAACCACGCTGGCCGGAATTCGACAGTGATTTGGGGGGTAAACCGGCAGGGATGCCGGTTTAGCCGCCCCGCGCCATGGATGGCGCGTGGCGGCGGCCCCCCAAATCACTGGCGGATTACGGGCACACCGAGCCTAGGCGAGGTGCCGAGTGGTGGGGCAAGAGCGTTTTGCTTACTTTTGCGCTTTTCAAAAGTGAGCCGCTGTCAGAGCGGAACCCTAGGTGGCCGTTACCTAAATAACGGATATGTACACGGTCCAACTGTGTTGACTGTTAGGCCGTCTTCGCAGGCAAGCCAGCTCCCACATTTGATCTTCGTTGCTTTGAACATGCGTTCGCTTAACTCGGACATGCCGCCTCAGTCAGAGCTGACGCCCGACAACCGGTTGGCCAATGGCCAGAAAATTCCCACCCGCCACATGGTGCAACGTGCGCAGTTCATCATGCCCTTCAAAATGCCAGTGGCCCTCACTGAATACCCGCTCATCAGCATAGGCCGCGACCACTTCGCCCAGGAACAGGTCATAGGCCTGCTGATTATGCGGCTCGGGCAGCAAGCGGCACTCCAACCAGGCCACACAGCCTTCCAGCATCGGCGCCTCGGTGTGCTCACCGCTGAAGCTGTGCAAGCCGTAGGCCGCGAACTTGTCGGTTTCAACGCCGCGGGTATTGCCCACCGTCTGCACCAGATCAGCCTGCGCAACACAAGGCACTTGCAGCACAAAGGTGCCGGAGCCTTCCAGTAGCTGGCGAGTCCAGGTGGCCTTGTCGAGCACCACCGCGACTTTCGGCGGTTCGAAATCCAGCGGCATGGCCCAGGCAGCGGCCATGATATTGCGCTGGCCGTTGTGGGCTGCGCTCACCAACACGGTCGGCCCGTGGTTGAGCAAACGGTAAGCCTTGGACAGTGGGACGGGGCGACGGAACGTAGGGCTCATGGTCGATCAGCTCTGCAAGCGAGAAAAGACCTACGATACCTCAAGCACAAGCCCCACAGGTCAGCTCGACAGCTGATTGGCAAACTGCCCGACCGCACTCACCACTTTTTGCGCACCGTCTTGAATCTCGACGATCACTGTGCCCGCCTCGGCCGCCAGGGCCAGGCCCTGCTCGGCTTGCGCACGACCGTCGGCCATCAAGGCCACCGCGTCGCGGGCCATGTCCTGGTTCTGGCGCACCACACCGACAATTTCCTCGGTGGCTTTGCTGGTGCGTGACGCCAGTTGCCGCACTTCATCGGCCACCACCGCAAAGCCACGGCCCTGCTCACCGGCACGCGCCGCTTCGATGGCGGCGTTGAGCGCCAGCAGGTTGGTTTGCTCGGCAATGCCGCTGATGGTCTTGACGATGCTGCCAATCACTTGGGACTGGGCATTCAACGCCTCGATGCCTTCGCCGGCTTGCTGCATGTGCTGGGCCAGGTCGCGCATCACGTCCACGGCCTGGGTGACCACGGTGGTGCCGCGCTGGGCGCTGTCGTCGGTTTGCAAAGAGGTGCTGTAGGCGATATTGGCGGCCTCGGCCACCGCCTGCTCGCGGTTGACCTGCTCGGTAATGACCGTGGCGAACTTGACCACTTTGTACAGCCGCTCATTGGCATCCACCACCGGGTTGTAGGTGGCCTCCAACCACACCAGGCGGCCGTGGCTGTCCACACGTTTGAAACGCGCGGCGACGAACTCACCAGCGTTCAGGCGCTTCCAGAACTGTTGGTATTCGGCACTGTTGTATTCCTGCGGTTCACAGAACATACGGTGATGCTTGCCTTCGATCTGCGCCAGGCTGTAACCCATGGCGCCGAGGAAGCGGTCATTGGCGGTGAGCACATGCCCTTCCAGGTCGAACTCGATCAACGCGGTAGAACGCATCAACGCAGTGATGAGGTTTTCATGTTCACGCGAGCTCTCGATGGTGCGGGTAAGGTCGCTGGAGAACATCGAAAACTGCCTGATGCGCCCCTCCGAACTGCGCACCGGCTGCACGATTGAGCGCAACCAGGCCTCTTTGCCATTGCCACGCATCAGGCGTACGGCGCCGGCAAAGTGTTCGCCGCGGGCCAGCGCCTGCTTGAAGCGCAGTTGGAACTCGTCCTGGCGCACATGGGCCGGCACCAGGTCTTCGATTGCGCGCCCGACAATCTCGCCGAGTGAATAAGCCAGTTCCTGCAGGAAGTTGGCATTGGCCCACTCCACGCGGCCTTCAGGGTCCAGGGTCAGGCAGAGCATTTCGCTTTCCAGGCTCTCTTTCACCTGGAGCAAGCTCGACAATTCTTCGCGCAGAGCGGTCAGCTCTTGCTTCAGGCGGGTGTTGAACATGGGGCACCGTTAGGCAAGTGAGGTGGGTGTTCTAACCTGCATCGGCGCTGCCGGGGTTTTCTGAAGAGCGCTTGAGCCCTGGGCCCAACTATATTTTCAACCGCCATTGTTACGGCATACGCCCATGACCTGATATTCCAGGGTATTGAGCTTGCCGCTGGAGTCTTCGTAGGTCATGCGCGACGGCACGGCGTTGCACGAACGGATCGGCGGCGTCACGTTGACGACCTTGGCAATGTCCAGGTCCATGCCATAGCGGTAGGCCTGCACCTCGGGCACCGGCTTGCCTTTTTTGATGGCGTAGGCGGCCATGGCTTTCTCATTGCGCTCCATCATCAGGGCAAAGGTGCGATCCCCACCCCCTTCGGCCAGTGCGCCAAATGACAAGACTGCGGTTAACACACCCAAGCCTAATTTATAAAAGTTCATCACAGGTTCCTCGACTGGAAAGTTCAGTGTCGAGAGTAACCAGTGAACCCTGACGCCAGGTTCACCAGAACATTACTTATTTGTTAGATGGCCGTTAGTTTCCAGAATTGTAATGTGCAAGCCATGCAGTTGTTATCCGCCATTTGCAACTATCAACCAGGGCCAGATCAATAAAAACGTCCGCCTCTATAAGAAGCCGATAACTGCCATCACCGAGGAGCGCATCATGAGCATTCGTCATTACACCCTTCCCTTTTCACTGATGGCTGCACTGCCCATGGCCGCCATGGCGGTGGAGGACAAGCCCGAGGGTTTTATCGAGGGCAGCCGCATCAACGTGCTGGCGCGCAATTTTTACTTCAACCGCGATGACCGCAAAGGCCAGTCCAGCCCCACCGGCAATGGTTATTCCGAAGCCTGGGCCCAGGGCTTTATCGGTAAATTCGAATCCGGTTTTACCCAGGGCACCGTGGGTTTTGGCCTGGACGCGTTCGCCATGTACGGCCTGACGCTTGACTCGGGCAGCGGCCGCAGCGGCGGCAAAGGCTCGTTCGGCGTGCTGCCGGTAAACAGCGACAACCAGCCGGAAAACAGCTACAGCAAAGTCGGCGGCGCGGCAAAAGTGCGCGTGCTGGACACGGTGATCAAAGCCGGCGACGTGTTCCCACTCACCCCCGTGGTGGCCTACGGCGACTCTCGCTTGTTGCCCGAGAGCTTTCGCGGCGTCACCCTGCAAAACACCAGCGTGGAAGGCTTGAGCCTGCAAGGCGGACGCCTGAGCGGCATGAGCCAGCCCAGTGAAAGCGGCATGAACAAAGGCTTTGCCACCTTCTATGCCGGCAAGGTCGACTCGCCTTGGATCGCCTACTTCGGCGGTGACTACCAACTCAACAGCCACCTGGGTTTCAGCCTTTACAGCAGCCGTTTGAAGGACGCCTGGGACCAGTACTACTTGGGCAGCAATGCCAATTACGCGTTGACCGACGACGTGTCGCTGTTCGGCGACTTCAACTATTACAAGGCCGTGGACGAAGGCCAGAAACGGCTCGGTGAGTTCGACAACAACATCTGGAGCGCCAGGCTCGGGGTCAAGGTCGGTGCCCACAGCGTGGCCGTATCGCACCAGCGTAACAACGGCGACGATGATTTCGACTACCTGCGCCAATCAGACTCGATCTTCCTCAATAACTCGATCCAGTACAGCGACTTCAACGCGCCCAAGGAGCGCTCGTGGATGGTGCGCTACGACCTGGACATGCAGGCGTTCGGCATTCCCGGCCTGTCGTTCATGACCCGCTACGGCAAAGGCACCGGCGCCGACTACAGCAACGCCAATGCCGTGTATATGCGCCGCGATGCAGCGGGCAACCCCTTGACCGATCAACGCCGCTGGGAACGGGATATCGAAGCCAAGTACGTGGTGCAAAGTGGGCGTTTGAAGGACTTGTCCCTGCGCTTGCGCCAAGCCACGGTGCGCTCCAGTGCGTTCGAATCAGACCTGGAAGAAGTTCGTTTTATTGCCGAATACCCATTGGCCGTGCTGTAGCCCTTACATTCGCTCGCGATTAACTAACATCTGTTCACAAATAGCCGGTTATCAAAATTGTAATATTGGCCTCAGCTTCCCGTTAAGTTGAGCTTTCTATACTCGCTTCAACTTATTCACCCGAGCACATTCATCTCTGAAGCTTTTGTGTAGCTCCTTTGGAAAGAGATGAATTTTTAACGCCCCGCTTGGGGCGTTTTTTTTGCCTGCGGTGCATGCGACCGACGGTCGCAGTTGACCCTAGAGTTACTTCAGCCTTCAGACTTTTCCCACTTCCGAAACCGCCGCCATAGGGAAATAGGCGCCTTCTCTCCCCTAATTCAAGAGGTAACCCCCCATGCGTATTCTTGTGGTTGAAGACGAGCAGAAAACCGCCGACTACCTGCAACAGGGCCTGAATGAAAGTGGCTACGTGGTCGACTGCGCCGCCAATGGCATCGACGGCCTGCACCTGGCCGGGCAACACGCCTATGAACTGGTGATTCTGGACGTCAACCTGCCGGGCAAGGATGGCTGGCAAGTGCTGGAAGAATTGCGCCGCAATGGTACCCAGCGCGTGATGATGCTCACCGCCCGTGGCCGGCTGGCTGACAAGATCAAGGGCCTGGACATGGGCGCCGACGATTACCTGGTCAAGCCGTTCGAGTTTCCCGAACTGCTCGCCCGCGTGCGCACCCTGATGCGCCGCAGCGAGCACATTCCACAGCCGGAAGTGTTCCGCGTCTCGGACCTGGAACTGGACCCGCGCCGCCACCGCGCTTATCGCGGCACCCGGCGCATCGACCTGACCACCAAGGAGTTCGCCCTGCTGCAAGTACTGATGCGCCAGGCCGGCGAAGTGCTGACCCGCACGCAGATTATTTCCCTGGTGTGGGACATGAATTTCGACTGCGACACCAATGTGGTGGAAGTCTCCATCAGCCGCCTGCGCGCCAAGGTCGATGACCAGAGCGAGGTCAAGCTGATCCACACCATTCGTGGCGTGGGCTATGTGCTTGAGGCGCGCCCATGAAGACCGGCAGTCTGTCGATGCGCCTGGGCCTCACGGTCAGCCTGATGGGCGCGGGCCTGGTGTTGCTGCTGGCGACCCTGGCCTACCTGGCCCTCACCCATGAGCTGGAAAAACTCGCGCGCAAGAACCTGGAAAGCAAGATGGAGCAGATTCAGCACAGCCTGGCCCTGGGCCTGGACGCCCATGGTATTCGCGCCCGCCCGCACTCGCTGATGGACCTGGTGATGGGCCACGACAACTTCCACCTGACCATCGTCGGCACCGCACCCGATAACAGCGTGCTGCTCAACGTCGGCAGCAAGCCCCAGGAACCACTGCTCACCGACTTCAAGCCACGGGAAACCCTGGGCTACCTCAATTGGGTCGACAGCTACGGCAACCAGATACTCAGTGCCTCCAGCCTGATGCGCCTGGCCAGCGGTGAGCGCGTGCGGGTGCTGCTGTCCCTGGACCGGATGGACGACCAGGCGCTGCTCAGTGCCTACCTGCGCGCCACGCTGATTGCGCTGCCGCTGCTGTTGATACTGATTGGCATGGGCGCCTGGTGGCTGGTGCAACGCGGCCTGGCACCGTTGAAGCAGTTCAGCCAGGTGGCGGCGAAAGTCACCACCCAAGACCTCACCCATCGCTTATCCGTAGACAACCTGCCCCACGAACTGGGTGAACTGGCCCACGGCATCAACGTGATGCTCGACCGCCTGGATGCCGGGGTGCAGCAACTCTCGCAATTCTCCGATGACCTGGCCCACGAACTGCGTGCGCCCTTGACCAACCTGATGGGCAAGGCCCAGTTGACCCTGTCGCGCCAACGCCCACCGCAGGAATACAAGGCAGTGCTGGAATCCAACACCGAAGAGCTCGAACGCCTGGCGCGGATTGTCAGCGACATGCTGTTTCTGGCGCAGGTCAGCCACCCGGCGGCGCGGGCCTCATTCACCGAGGTGTCCCTGGCGCAGGAAGCCCAGCGCGTGATGGAGTTGTTCGCCCTGAGTGCCGAAGACAAACACGTGACCCTGAGCCTGCGCGGCGATGCCTGGGTGACGGGAGACCGGCTGATGATTCAGCGGGCGATTTCCAATTTGCTCTCCAATGCCATTCGCCACACACCCGAGGCCTCCACCGTGTTGCTGTTGGTGGAGACCTACGAGCAGAGCGTATCGCTGTCGGTGGGCAACCCTGGGCGAGGTATTGAAGCGCACCACCTGCCGCACCTGTTCGAACGTTTCTACCGCGCCGATAGCAGTCGTACCCGCGCCGAGGGCGGCACCGGGTTGGGCTTGGCCATTGTGAAGTCGATCATGCATTTGCATCAGGGGCATGCTCATGTCACCAGCCAGCCTGGGCGTTTTACGCGGTTCAGCCTGGTGTTTCCCCAAGGGGCTTGCGCTCTGTAGGAGCGAGCTTGCTCGCGAAAAACGTCAACGATAACGCGTGTTTCATGAATAAACGCGGCGCCTATGAGTTTTTCGCGAGCAAGCTCGCTCCTACAGGTATTAGGGCAAGCCTTTATTTTGCGGCGTTCTCAAAGTATCAGGCGGCCTCTTCATCGCGGCGATGAGCCCATTGGTACAACGCCGGCAGCACCAGTAATGTCAGCAAGGTCGAGGAAATAATCCCGCCAATCACCACCGTCGCCAACGGGCGTTGTACTTCAGCGCCGGTGCCGGTGGCGAGTGCCATGGGGATAAACCCTAGGGACGCCACCAGCGCAGTCATCAACACCGGGCGCAGGCGCGTCAACGCGCCTTCGTGGATCGCCACCGATAACGAGCGGCCTTCCTCGCGCAGGTTTCGGATGAAGGCGATCATCACCAGGCCGTTGAGCACCGCCACACCCGACAAGGCGATAAAGCCCACCCCCGCCGAAATCGACAACGGGATATCGCGCAGCCACAGCGCCATGATCCCGCCGGTGAGCGCGAAGGGGATGCCGGTAAACACCAGCAGGCCGTCCTTGAGGTTGTTGAACATCATGAACAGCAAGCCGAACACCAGCAGCAACGCCACCGGCACCACGATGCGCAAGCGGTCAGAAGCCTCTTTCAACTGTTCGAACTGGCCGCCCCAGGTGGTCCAGTAACCAGCGGGGACTTTCACCTGGGTGGCGATGGCGGCCTCGGCCTCCTCGACAAACGAGCCGATATCGCGCCCACGCACGTTGGCGCTGACGATCACCAGGCGTTTGCCGTTCTCGCGGCTGATCTGGTTAGGGCCCAGCACCAGGTCGAGGCTGGCAACCTGGGACAAGGCGATAAAGCCCAACTGCCCCGAGGTACTACTCGCCAGCGCCGGCACCGGAATCAACAGGCGTGACAAGCCGTCGATATCGGTGCGCAACGTGTCGGACAAGCGCACCACCATGTCAAAACGCCGATCGCCCTCGTACAGCGTACCCGCCTGGCGCCCACCGACCGCGACGGCGATGGTGTCCTGCACATCGCCCACATTCAGGCCAAAGCGAGCGGCCTTGTCGCGGTCGATATTGATGGTCAGCACCGGCAGGCCGGAGGTCTGTTCCACCTTCACTTCCGAGGCGCCGTTGAGCTTCTGCAAGGTCTCGGCGATTTCCCCGGCAGTCTGGTTGAGCACCGCCATATCATCGCCGAACACCTTCACCGCCACGTCGCTGCGCACCCCGGAAATCAGTTCGTTGAAGCGCAACTGGATCGGCTGCGACAGCTCATACACGCTGCCCGGCACAATCGCGCTGGCCCGTTGGATATCGGCGATGATTGCCTCGCGGGACTTCTTCGGGTCTGGCCATTGGTCCTTGGGTTTGAGCATCACGTAGCTGTCGGAAATATTCGGCGGCATCGGGTCGGAGGCAATTTCCGCCGTACCGGTGCGCGCAAACACCCGCTCGATTTCCGGCACTTGGGCCAGCAAGGTTTTTTCCAGTTGCTGCTGCATCTGCACCGACTGGGTCAGGCTGGTACCGGGCACACGCAGCGCCTGTTGGGCAAAGTCGCCCTCGCTGAGGCTGGGGATAAATTCACTGCCCATGCGGCTGGCAACCAGGCCCGAGACGACGATAGTCAGTGCGGCCAGGCCGAACACCAGGGGCCGACGTACCATCACCCAGTTGAGCACCGGGTCATACACCCGGCGCGCACTGCGCATGACGAAGTTTTCTTCTTCCTTGACCTTGCCGGTGACGAACAACGCAATCGCCGCCGGTACGAAGGTCACCGACAGAATCATCGCGCCGAGCAAGGCAATCACCACGGTGAATGCCATGGGGTGGAACATCTTCCCGGCCACACCCGTGAGGGCGAAGATCGGCAGGTACACCACCATGATGATCAACTGCCCGAAGATCAACGCGCGTCGCGCCTCTTTGGCCGCGGCAAACACTTCGTGCAGGCGCTCACTGCGCGTTAGCAACCGACCATGGCGGTGCTGCGCATGGGCCAGCCGGCGGATGGCGTTCTCGACGATCACCACCGCGCCATCAACGATAATGCCGAAGTCCAGCGCACCGAGGCTCATCAAGTTGGCGCTGACTTTGTTGGTGAACATGCCGGTGAAGGTGAACAGCATCGCCAGCGGAATCACCATCGCCGTGATCAGCGCCGCACGGATGTTGCCCAAAAACAGGAACAACACCGCCACCACCAGCAACGCACCTTCGAAGAGGTTTTTCTTCACGGTGGCGATGGCTTTTTCCACCAGGTTGGTGCGGTCATAGACGGTGACCGCTACCACGCCGTCGGGAAGCGAGCGGTTGATCTCCTCAAGCTTTTTCGCCACTGCCTGGGACACGCTGCGGCTGTTCTCACCGATCAACATGAACACCGTGCCCAGCACCACTTCACGGCCATTTTCGGTGGCCGCGCCAGTGCGCAGCTCGCGGCCAATGTCGACCTGGGCCACATTGCGCACGCGGATCGGCGTGCCGTCCGAGGTGGTGATGACAATGTTGGCGATGTCGTCGATAGACGCCACCTGGCCCGGTGCGCGGATCAACAACTGTTCGCCGCTGCGCTCGATATAGCCGGCGCCGACGTTGGCGTTGTTACGCTCCAGCGCCGTGACCAGATCGTTGAGGGTCAGGTTGTAAGCGGCCAGGCGCTTGGGGTCTGGCGCAATCTGGTATTCCTTGGCGAAGCCGCCGATGGTATTGATCTCGGCCACGCCCGGCACGTTGCGCAATTGCGGTTTAATGATCCAGTCTTGGATCACCCGCAAGTCGGTGGGTGTGTAGGGCGTGCCGTCCTCTTTGAGCACACCGTCCTCGGCTTCGACGGTCCACAGGAAAATTTCCCCAAGGCCGGTGGAAATCGGCCCCATCGCGGTTTCGATGCCGTCGGGCAATTGCTCACGGGCCACTTGCAGGCGCTCGTTGACCAATTGGCGGGCAAAGAACAGATCGGTGCCGTCCTTGAAAATCACCGTGACCTGGGACAAGCCGGAACGCGACAACGAACGCGTCTGCTGCAGGCCCGGCAGGCCGGCCATGGCCGTCTCGATGGGAAAGGTGATGCGCTGCTCGGTTTCCAGCGGCGAAAAACCGGCCGCCGCCGAGTTGATCTGCACCTGCACGTTGGTGATATCGGGCACTGCGTCGATGGGCAGTTTCTGATAGCTGGCGATGCCGACACCGGCCATCAACAGCACCGCCAGCAGCACGACAATGCGTTGCTCGATGGCGAATTGGATAAGGCGCTCAAACATGGGGAATCACTCGCAGGATCAATGGGCGTGTTCGGCCGAGCCTTTGCCCAGTTCGGACTTGAGGATGAAGCTGCCAGCCGTCGCCACCTGCGCGCCGGCCTCCAGGCCTTTGCGCACTTCGACGTAGCCGTTTTCACTGACGCCCAGTTCAAGATGGCGAGTGATAAAACCGTCCGCGGTGCGCACAAACACCGAGGGTTTGTCCTCGACGGTCTGGATCGCGGTTTGCGGCACGGTCACCTTGGCCTGGTAGGTATCGGTGGCCACTTGCACGGCCACGAACAAGCCCGGGCGCCAGGCGTCGTCGGGGTTGGGCACCGTCACACGCACGGTAGCGGTGCGCGTCTGCTCACCGAGCAAGTTGCCCACATAGGCCACGGTGCCCAGTACTTCAGTGCCCATTTCCGTCGAGCTGACTTTCACCGGTTTGCCCACGCGCACCTTGTTCAAGTCCTTGGGAAACACGCCGAAGGTGACCCACACCTGGGACAGGTCCGAGAGGGTGAACGCATTACTGGTTTCACTGACCACCTCGCCCACCCCCAAGTGTTTTTCCACCACCACACCGGCGAAAGGCGCACGCAGTTCATAACGATTGCCGCCGGCCAATACCGCGCTGCCGCTGAGCGCAGTCATCTTTTGCCGCGCATTGTTCAGGGCGATTTCGGCTTCTTGCAGGGTTTGCCGCGCCAGCAGGTAATCCTGTTCGGCAGAGATTTTGTCCTGCCACAACTGACGCTCGCGCTGGAAGGTGGTGCGCGCCAGTTCGACCCGGCGCTCGCTGGCGGCCAATTCGCTGCGCTGGTCGGAAATCTGCTGGCTGGCGATCACCGCCAACAGTTCGCCCTTCTTCACCGACTGGCCCAGGTTGACCTTCACCGCCTCCACCACACCCGCTGCGCGGGGCACGATGTGAGAGGTACGGTCTTCATCAAAACGCACCTCGCCCGGCAGCGTCAGCACGGTGCTGATGGCGCGCGGTTGCGCCTGGGCCAACTGGATGCCGGCGGCTTGAATCTGCTGCTCGGTGAGTTCGAGCTTGCCTTCTTCTTCCTCGGCGTGGGCGAAGCCCGATAGCATCAGGCCCAGGGCGACGGCGAGCGCCATGCCATGTTTTTTGTTCATCAGGAGACTCCAGGAAAAATCAAAAGCGGGCGAGGTCGCCGTAAATGCGTTCGATGCGTACCCAGGCCTCGGTGGCCTGGGCGGTCGCCGCGAGGTATTGGGTGCGAGCCGCGATCAAGGTGCGCTGGGCGTCGAGCACGTCGAGGAAGTTGAACTTGCCCATCTCGAAGCCACGGGTGGCGCTGTCTACCGCACTTTGTGCGGCGGGCAGGATCTGCTGGTTGAACGCGCGCACTTCGGTATTCGCGGTTTGCCACAGGTCCAGGGCCTGGCGGGTTTCGGTGCGCAGGCGCAGTTCGGCGGCGTTGCGCAGGTCGCGGGCCTGGTCGGCGCGTCGAGTGGCCGCGAGGATGTTGCCCTGGTTGCGGTTGAACAGCGGGATCGGCATCGACACGCCCACCAGGTTTACCCGTTCGCGCACGCTGGCGTCGTATTGGCTGCCGATGGACACATCCAGGTCCGGAATGCGCTGGGCTTTTTCCAGGCCCACGCTGGCTTCGTTCTGCACAATATTGAGTTCGGCCAGGCGCAATTCCGCGGTTTGCTCAAGGCGTGCCAGCAATGGCGCGGCGGCGGGTAACGCCGGTACCAAGGTGCTTGGCGCAGCGACGGCCTGGAAGTCGGTGGCGGCGCTGCCGGTGCTGGTGGCGAGGCGACGGTAGGCGTCAGTGAGGCCGATCTGGGCGCGGTTCAATTCCAGGCGGATTTCCGACACCTGCACCTGGGCGCGAGTGGCCTCCACGGGTGACGACTTGCCGGCGGTGACGCGCCCGTTGGCGACCACCAGGCCGCGTTCGGCAAGCGTCATGGAGCGTTGCGCCAGGTCGAGGCGTTCCTGGGCGCGCAAGGCGCCGTAGTAGCTGTCGATGACCTCGGCGCGCAACTGGTTGCGACGCTGCTCCAGGGTCAGCGCGGCGGCATCTTGGGCACGGCTGGCCACTTCGATGCGTGCACCGCGCTTGCCGCCCAGTTCCAGGGTCTGGCTGAGCTTGATGCTGGTGGTGCGGCTGTTGCGGCGGGTGTCTTCGGCGTCCCAGGAGGCCACCGGGTTGGGGATCAGGCCGGCCTGTTGGCGACCGCCCTGGGCGATGTCGATTTCCCATTGTGCGGCCGCCAGGTCCGGGTTGTTGGCGAAGGCGGTTTGCAAGGCTGCATCGAGGGTGAGGGGTTGTGCCTGGGCGGCGTTTGCGGATATCCACAAGGCCAATGCCGCCGCCCCCAACAGTGTTCTAACAAAAATTGCCATAACGAGAGTTCCACGCCCATGAAGTCGCTGAGGTTTCCCAGCGGGGGCAATGTAGCTTTCGGTACTTATCAGGGCCGTGGGCGAAAGATTACAAATCCGTTAGCCAGGCTCAGGCATGCACCTCGTCATGCTCGTCGTGCGTGAATCCCTCGCCCTCCACTTGGATCGTGGCGTGGGAAATATCGAATTGTTCGTGCAGTAACTCCGTCACTCGGCTGAGGATCTGTTGCTCGCTGCCTTGGGACGCATCCGCGACCAGGTGCGTACTCAGCACGTTCTTGCCACTGGTGAGGGCCCAGATGTGCAGGTCGTGCACGTCCTTGACCCCCGGCACGCTGCGAATGCCCTGCTCCACCTGCTCGATGTTCACACCCTCCGGCACACCTTGCAGCAGGATATTCATGCTCGCCTTGAGCAACGTCCAAGTGCGCGGTAACACCCAAAAACCAATGGCGGCCGCGACCACGGAATCGACCCAACCCCAACCGGTGAACATGATCACCAGCGCGGCAATGATCACGCCGACGGAGCCCAGCATGTCACTCCAGACTTCCAGGTAGGCGCCCTTGACGTTAAGGCTCTCGCCACTGGCCGCGCTGAGCAAACGCATGGAGATCAGGTTGACCACCAGCCCCAGCAGCGCAATCACCAGCATGCCGGTGGACTGGATTTCGGCAGGCGCCTGCAGCCGTTGGTAAGCCTCGTACAAGATGTAGAACGCCACGGCGAACAGCAGTAATGCGTTAAAGGCGGCTGCGAGGATCTCGAACCGCGCATAACCGAAGGTGCGCTTGCGATCCGCCGGGCGCTTGGCGACCTGAATCGCCACCAGGGAAATTGCCAGGGCCAGGGCGTCGGTCATCATGTGCGCCGCATCGGACAACAGCGCCAGGCTGCCGGTGACAAAGGCGCCGATCACTTCGGCGAGCATGAAGCTGCCGGTGAGCCCCAGGGCGATCCATAACTTGCGTTCGTGGCCGGCGCGTACTTGGGCGTGGCTGTGTCCTGCGCTCATGAAATGTCCTCGTGGGTTGGGATGGGGCGGATCATAGAGCTATAGGCCAGATCCACGGGCATGGTTTGCAAAATTGTCATCTGCGCGCCAGAGCGTCGTTACTTTCGAACGCACCAAAATCGCCCATGCACGCGTTGGGGGAGCGCTATCAGGTATGCTTTTCAGGCTGAAACAAAAAGAAACATATTAGCCAACCTGCTCGATAAGGAGTCCCGTCTTGGAGTTATCGACTGCCGCGTGGATGGTTCACGACACCCGCCTCATGTTCTGCGTGCTGTTGGCGATCGCCAGCATCATTGTGCTGATCAGCGCGACCAAACTGCCGCCCTTTCTGTCGATTCTGATCGGCACATTTATCGCCGGGGTCGGCGCCGGCCTGCCGCCGGAAGAAGTGGCCAAGGCGTTCAGCAAAGGCGCCGGGGCGATTCTGGGGGAAGCCGGGATCATCATTGCCCTGGGTGCGATGCTCGGCGCGCTGATGGCCGAATCCGGCGCGGCCGACCGTATCGCCACCACGTTGCTCGGGCTGGGCAAAGGCAAGTCATTGCCCTGGGTGATGGCGCTGGTCGCCATGGTCATCGGCCTGCCGCTGTTCTTCGAAGTGGGCCTGGTGATGATGGTGCCGATCATCTTTGTGATGGCCAAGCGTTCGAACCAGCCGTTGCTGAAAATCGCCATCCCGGCACTGGCGGGCATGACCACCTTGCACGCCCTGATGCCGCCGCATCCGGGGCCGCTGATTGCCGTGGGCGCATTGCACGCCGACCTGGGCCTGACCATGTTGCTGGGTTTTTGCCTGGCGGTGCCGGCCGTGATCCTGGCCGGGCCGCTGTATGGCAACTGGCTGTCCAAGCGCCTGCACGTGGATGAACCGGCCGATATCGGCGCGCTGTTCAGCGCACCGCCCAAGGCCCCGCGCCAGCCGAGCTTTGGTGTGTCGTTGCTGATCATTCTGTTGCCGGTGATCCTGATGCTCGGCAGCACCTTGGCCAAAGTCGCGCTGGCGCCGGAAAGCACCCTCGCCCTGAGCTTGAAATTTCTCGGTGAACCGCTGGTTGCCCTCGGCCTGGCGGTGATCGCCGCGGTGGTTTGCCTGGGTTGGGCGGCGGGCATGCCACGCGCCGACGTCGGCAACACCCTGCGCAAAGCGCTGGCGCCCATCGCCGTACTGCTGCTGACCATCGGCGCCGGCGGCGGCCTCAAGCAAACCCTGCTGGACGCCGGCGTCAGCCAGACCATCAGCAAGGTCGCCGAAGGCGCACACATGCCCTACCTGCTGCTGGCCTGGCTGATCGCTGTGGCCCTGCGCCAAGCCACCGGCTCGGCCACCGTCGCCACCACCACGACCGCCGGGATCCTCGCGCCGATGATGGCCGGGTTGGCGGCAACGCAAAGCTCATTGGTCGCCCTGGCTATCGGCGCCGGCTCGGTGTTCTTCTGCCACGTCAACGACGCCGGGTTCTGGATGGTGCGTGAGTACTTTGGCTTGCAGTTGAAACAGACGATTTGGGTGTGGTCGGTGTTGCAGACGATTGTTTCGGTGGTGGGGTTGGTGGGTACCCTGGTGCTTTGGCACTTTTTGACTTGAGTGTCATATCGAGGGGAGACTTTCCTCCCCTCAATTATCAGTGATGCAAGACGAAGCGCGCGTCGAGTTTACCGAGCAATTCAAAAGTATTCATGTAAGGCACGTCAAACAATGAGCACACATTGGGAATGGTGAATTTACGCTTGATGTCAGGGTTATAAACTTCATGCGTAACAACCACTGCGCCTGTAGCCATTGCCTTGGCTATCAACCAAGCATCTGCGCCCTCAAGAAACTCTTCTAAAGCACCGACTTTCATCACCGGTACTTGCTGGGCAATTCTTGAGACAATATTCCCATAGGCCGCTTGAGTCCGTTGATCATTCGAATCTTCAAACAGGCTGGCATTACCTTTCACCCATTGGGTCAACTCGTCATTGCCTTTAGCCAACTCGTCCCTGACGGGGACAATACTGGCAATTTCCAAAGCTTGATGCTGCTGAAGTATCCATGCCCAATAACCTGGGCAAATCGTCATACCGTAATAGCGATTTTTGGCCTCGATCAACGTATTCGAATCCAATAGATGCTTCATGCCGATAGCTTCATCCCGTAAGTCTTCAACTTGGCCGGCTGCACACCCAGCAGTTTCCCAGCATCTCGCAGCAAAATCCGCCCGCTCTGCGCTTCTGCAAGAACAGCCTTGCTCAACCGGGTGCTGTTCCTGATAGCCGCTACGCGGTAGTAATCCCCGCCACTGCCGCCTTTATCTCGATACTCTTGCAGGACCCGACGGTAGTAAGCGCCGTATTGTTCACTACTGATGTGGCCAAGATCACGGGCACGACGGGCAATTACCAATGTGCTGACACGGAAGCGTCCGGCCAACGGCGCCAGGTTTTCTTCCCAATGAAGAGCCGAATTCCAGTGCGCCCGAAAATCATCCTCCGGCGCAAGAAACTCCCCTGCCACCGCATTACAAAAGGCCTCCTCCTGACGAGCGCCTTGACTGCTGCCATCAGATACGCCCGTGCTACCAATCCAGATATGCGCCAGTTCATGCATCAATGTAAAAAGACGTGCCGTGGGCGCGTCCGCGCTATTGATGAAAACCACGGGAGCCATAGGATGGCTGACCGCAAATCCCCGGAATTCACTGACATCAAGTTTCCGATGGGTATTGCCTAAGGCAACACCACTGCGCATTACAAGAATCCCGGCCTCTTCCGCGCCGCTGACCAGCGCCCTCACATAGTCTTCATAACTCATTCGGGCAAAAGAATCCGCCACGCCAAGTACGCGCCGAATATCTGCAACCACTTCTTTTATTGGCGAACGGATACTGAAACTTCCTACGAAGGACAGAGCAGAACGCTCATGATCCTGCAGGTATTCCAAGTACCAGTCCTGTTTACGGAGCACGTCCCTTACGGTGTCCATCAGGTTCAAACTTGGCTTGTCTGGAAAAACGCCACCCACGGTCCGCAGGTCGGGAAGAGGAAGTTGCTCGGGCGGGGGCGTACTGAGAAAGAGATAGCCAAAAGGCACATGCACAAGTGCAGCCCACTTTTGCGCCTGGTTGAAAGAGGGAAGGCTCTGACCATCCTCCCACTCCTTCAGCTTTTCCAATTTGACCATCAGACCTTTAGCAACCTGCTCTTGAGACAGCCCCGCCCGCTGGCGAGACCAGGACAGGATTGCAGAGTTGATATAGGCAGTCTGGGACATAGGGTAAATGTGTTCGTCAAGAATGGACGTGACTATAGGAGCGACCTACCTACCCGTCAATTAATGGCCCCAGGTGCCATTTGTAACAGCGTCTATAGCGTGGCGCTTGCCAAACAGCGCCACACTCGCCACCCCCACCGCCCCCATCACTACGCAATACCCCACACAGATCCAAGGGCTGGTTGGCATCAGCGCGATCAGCAGCAACGGAGTGGTGCTCGCCCACAACGCATAGGCAATGTTGTAGGTGAAGGAAATGCCTGATACCCGTACCTGCGCCGGAAACAGCCCGACCATCACCGACGGCACCGCCCCCACCACGCCGCAGCTCAGGCCCGCCACGGCGTACGCCGCGCCGAGCCACACGCCGCCGGCGATCAGGCTGGCGTACAGCAGGGCAATGCCCACCGGCAGCAACAGGCTGTAGACCAATACCGCGCGCCACGCGCCGATGCGGTCCACCAGCAGGCCGGCGAGGACGCAGCCGATATTCAGGAAGACGATGCCCAGGGCGCTCAGGGCGAAGGTGTGGCTGGGGCTCATGCCGAAGGTTTTCTGCATCATGGTCGGGGTGATGACCACCAGCACCACCACGGCAGACGTCAGCACACAGGTGAGGATCATCGCCGGCAGCAGCACGGCGCGATGGTCGCGCAGCACGGTGCGCAAGGGCATTTCGGCGGCGGCCTGGCGGCGCGCCTGCATTTCCAGGAACACCGGGGTTTCGCTGAGCCAGCGGCGCAGCCATACGCCGATCACGCCGAACACGCCGCCGAGCAGGAAGGGGAAGCGCCAGGCGTAGTCGAGGATTTCGGCCGGGGTGAAGACTTGCGCGAGCAAGGTGGCGGTCAGCGCCCCCAGCAGGTAACCGAAGGTCAGGCCGGCCTGCAAAAAGCCCAAGGCGTAGCCACGATGATGACGCGGTGCGTGCTCGGCGACGAAGGTCCAGGCGCTGGGCACTTCGCCGCCCACCGCTGCGCCTTGCAGCACGCGCAGCGCCAGCAGGATCAGCGGGGCGAAATAGCCGATTTGCGCGTAGGTCGGCATGATGCCGATCAGCAGGCAGGGCAAGGCCATCATCAGGATGCTCAGGCTGAAGACGCGCTTGCGCCCCAGGTGGTCGGCGAAGTGTGCCATCAGGATGCCGCCCAGTGGACGCGCAAGGTAACCGGTGACGAAGATGCCGAAGCTTTGCAGCAGGCGCAGCCACTCGGGCATTTCTGGGGGGAAGAACAGTTGGCTGAGGGTCAGCGCAAAGAACACGAAGATAATGAAGTCGTAGATTTCCAGGGCGCCGCCGAGGGCGGCCAGGCCCAGGGTTTTGTAGTCGGAGCGGGAAAAACGCTGCGCCCGTGGGGAAAAGGTGGCAGTCATGTGCAGGCTCGGCAGACAAACAAAATGGCGTGCAGGTTATGAGCTGAGCCCATCGATGGCAATCGCGACGGATATATTTGTTTTACTCATTGATCGTTGAAGATAACTACATTCCCAAATCAATGGGCTTAGAGGAACATGCCGTAAAACTGCCAAACCCCATAATAACTACAAGAGGAAAGACTCGTGGCCGATGCTATCGAAGACAGCCGCTATGCCCGATTTGCACTGCGTTGCTCCAACTTCGCCGAGCGCTGGTTTCCTGACTCCTGGGTGTTTGCCGCCCTCGCCGTGATCATCGTCGCCGTGGCGACCCTGGGCATGGGCGCCGCACCGGCCGAAGCGGCCAAGGCATTTGGCGATGGGTTCTGGAGCCTGATCCCGTTCACCATGCAGATGGCCTTTGTGGTGATCGGCGGTTACGTGGTCGCCAGCTCACCGCCCGCGGTGAAGTTGATCGACCGCCTGGCGCGCATTCCCAAGAATGGCCGTTCGGCCGTGGCCTGGGTGGCGTTGATTTCCATGGTGGCGTCGTTGCTTAACTGGGGCCTGTCCCTGGTATTCGGCGGTTTGCTGGTAAGGGCATTGGCCCGGCGCACGGACTTGCGCATGGACTACCGCGCCGCTGGGGCAGCAGCGTACCTGGGCCTTGGGGCCGTTTGGGCGCTGGGGCTGTCGTCGTCGGCCGCGCAGTTGCAGGCCAACCCGGCCAGCTTGCCGCCGTCGATCCTGTCGATCACCGGGATGATCCCGTTCACCGAGACCATTTTCCTGTGGCAATCCGGCGTGCTGTTGCTGGCGCTGATCGTGGTGTCGCTGATCATCGCCTACGCCACCGCACCTGGCCCCAACAGCGCCCGGGATGCCAAGGCCTGCGGCATTGACCCGGCCTTCAACCTGCCCAAGCCGCAAGCGCCGACGCGCCCGGGTGAATGGCTGGAACACAGCCCATTGCTGACCATTCTGCTGGCGTTGCTGGCGGCCGGCTGGCTGTTCCATGAGTTCTCGACCAAGCCGGCGATCAGCGCTATCTCGGGGCTCAACACCTATAACTTCCTGTTCATCATGGTTGGCGCGCTGCTGCACTGGCGCCCGCGCAGCTTCCTCGATGCCGTGGCCCGTGCGGTGCCGACCACCACCGGCGTGCTGATCCAGTTTCCGCTGTACGGTTCGATCGCCGCACTGATGACGGTGGTCAAGGGCGGCGACGGCCAGACCTTGGCGCACCACATCTCGACGTTCTTCACCTCCATCGCCTCCCACGACACCTACGCCCTGCTGATGGGTGTGTACTCGGCGGTGCTGGGTTTCTTCATCCCCTCGGGTGGCGGCAAGTGGATCATCGAAGCGCCGTACGTGATGCAAGTGGCCAATGACCTGCAATACCACCTGGGCTGGGCGGTGCAGATCTACAACGCCGCCGAGGCACTGCCGAACTTGATCAACCCGTTTTATATGTTGCCGTTGCTGGGTGTGCTGGGGCTGAAGGCGCGGGATTTGATCGGGTTTTCGTTTGTGCAGTTGCTGGTGCATACGCCGCTGGTGTTGTTTTTGCTGTGGGCGTTGGGGACGACGTTGAAGTATATGCCGCCTGTGATGCCTTAAAAGGGGTCGGTGTGGGAGCGGGCTTGCTCGCGAATGCGGAGTGTCAGTCAGCGGATTCATTAACTGATCCACCGCATTCGCGAGCAAGCCCGCTCCCACAGTTTGTTTTGTAGCGCTCTTAAACCTGTCTTTGTTCCGTCACATTCCGTTGCTACCGTCCTGCGAAATATCTTGCAACATCTCGCCAAGGACTCCCCCGCAATGAGTGATGAGCACGAAGACCTTCCCTCCTCCGATTCCGCCATCCAACCGACGGTAGACACCAGCCGCCGGCGCTTCCTAGGTGGTGCGGCGGTGTTGGGGGTGGGTGCGACTTTGAGTGCCTGCGGCAATACCAGCGAAGCACCGAGCCCACCCGTGACCCGGCCGCTCACGCCCCAGGAGTTGGATAAGGCATTGCGCGAGCAGGTGAAGACCGTGGTGGTGATTTACGCCGAGAACCGCAGCTTCAATAACCTGTTCGCAGATTTCCCCGGAGTGGAAAAACCGCTATCGGCGTTAACCGCCAAGGACTTCCAGCAGCGCGACCGCGATGGCAGCGTATTGTCTGCCCTGCCACCGAGCTGGGGCGGTGTGTTGCAGGTCGGGCCGCAAACGGTGGACGGAGTGACCTACCCAAGCGAAGTGCAATTCCAGCAAAACCTGCCCAACGCCCCCTTCGCCCTCAAAGGCCCGCAGGGCGAAGACTTGCCATTGAGCCTGGTGACACGCGACCTATGGCACGTGTTCTACCAGAACCAGATGCAGATCAACGGCGGCAAGAATGATGGTTTTGTCGCCTGGGGCGATTCCGGTGGGCTGGTGATGGGCCATTACGCCCAGAGCCGTTATGCCCTGCGCCTGTGGGACGTGGCCAAGGAGTTCGTGCTGTGCGATAACTTCTTCCAGGGCGCGTTTGGCGGCTCGTTCCTTAACCACCAGTACCTGATCAGCGCCACCGCGCCGTTTTATCCCAATGCCGCGCAGTCGGTGGCCAAGGCACAGATCGCCACGCTGCAAAGCGATGACCCCAGCGGCACACGCCTCAAGCCCTTGGACACCTCCCCGGCCAGCGCCATGACCGGCCCGCCACAATTTGGCCCCAGCGCGCTGACTCCCGATGGTTACGGCGTAAACACCCTGGCCCCACCCTACTGGCCCACCTGGATCCGCGACCCGCAAAACCCGGATTATTCCAAGCCCGACCTGCCCAATGTGCTGGTGCCGCAAACCCACGAGCATATTGGCGACAAGCTGTCGAAAAAGAACATCGACTGGGCCTGGTACGCCGGTGCGTGGCAAGCCACCCTGGAGCAGTTCAAGGACTCCGGCGGCATCCCCAAGATTCCGAATTTCCAGTACCACCACCAGCCGTTCAATTACTTCAAGCAGCAAGGGCCGCAAAACCCTGCAGAACGTGCCAAGCGCCTGCGCGACGGCGGTTTGGGCGATGAGTCGAGCACCAACCGGTTCTTCGCCGACGCCCAGGCCGGCAAGCTGCCTGCCGTGAGTTTCTACAAACCCCAGGGCAACCTGAACATGCACGCAGGCTATGCCGATGTGGCCTCGGGCGACCGCCATATCGCCCGCGCCTTGAAGGTGCTGCAAGAAAGCCCGCAGTGGAAAAACATGGTGGTGGTGGTGACCGTGGATGAAAACGGCGGCTGGTGGGACCACGTGGCGCCGCCCCAGGGTGACCGCTGGGGCCCGGGCTCGCGGGTTCCGGCGCTGGTGGTGTCGCCGTTTGCCCGCAAAGGCACGGTGGACCATACGGTGTACGACACGGCATCGATCCTGCGCTTGATCACGCGCGTGTTCCAGTTGGAGACCCTGGACGGCCTCAAGCAACGCGATGACGCGATGATCGCGCGCGGCCAGAAGCCCATGGGCGATCTGAGCAATGCCTTGCAGTTCAGCCTGTAGGGGCTTATCCAATAACGACATGCCGGGCGATTTAACACGCGATTTTCCTGGTCAGCCGCTACTGTGTGCAGGTGGGCTTTCATCCCGCGCAGACGGGTTTCGCTGACAAGGAATCGACTTATGTTTAAACCGACCAGGCTGTCCTTCACCCTCGTCGCACTGCTGGTGAGTGCGGTCGTACAGGCCGACATCGAGGTGCCACTGGGCAGCACGCAGCGCGTCACCCAGTTGTTCGCGTACCCCAACAACTGCAATGTGATCTGCTTTCGGCCATGGTCACTGGAGCAGACCGCCGAACACTATTTGAACCAGAGCCTGCAACGTGACGGTTACAGCCGGGCCAAGGTCAGTGTGAAGACCCACGACGGTCAGGTCACGGCGACCTTCAGCGGCGTGCCAGAGGGCTACGGCCAGCCGCTGACCACGCTGCTCAATACCGCCGATCTCGCTTACCAAGGTGCCCGCCAGCTCAACAGTGACGGCAAATGGGCCTACAACTGGTACCTGTTCCTGCCGCTGGGCATGGCCCTGGAAAACCGCAAAAGCATCGAGCTGTTGCACTTCCCTCCAGATTACTCGCTGACCCAGGCCCAGGATTACCTGGAATCGGCCACCACCGACCGCTGGGCCACCTTGTTAAGCGAAAACGGCGTACCGGCCACGGAAACGCCGGCGTACCAGACCATCATCGATATCGCGCCCATCGCTGCGCCGTCCAATGCCGGCAAAGACCTGGAAACCGTCTATGGGTATTTCACCGACTACCAGACCCGCATGGTCAAGGAACTGAGCCTGCGCCCTGGCGGCGCATTGCCGATGGTAGCCTTCGGCGCACCGGTGCGTAACTGGATCAAGCAACAATACGGGCAAACCGTGGGCGTGCTGAACCTGGCGCAGATCAGCCCGGAGCCCGGCAAAACCGTCGCGGTATTGGGCGCCAACCACCCAAGCTACATTTGGTACGCGGCCAGCCCCGACAGTTATGACGGTGACGAACAAAAGGCCGACGACGCCGGCTTGAAAGTGATGGGCCAAGACTTGAGCGCCGCCTGCTGGCAAGCCGGTATGGGCCAGAAACCCGCCAGCGATGCCAATGTATTGCTCAAGGCCTGCCTGAATACGTGGCAGGTCACGCGCAAGGAGCAGACGTGTGAGCTGTTCTACACCTCGGTGCGCCAGCTGACGCCCGAGCAGGCCAACGCCAAGTGCGCCACAGCGCCCATCAAGGCACAGTTGAAACAGCTGAGAAATGCCGCCCCCGCGCCCACCGTCACAGCCCCCGCGCTTTAAGGCGAAAAACCGCTTCTACTGTCAACTTTGACAGTAGAAATAGGATCCCACTTCGGCGAATCTGGGGCCGCGCCCATTTGCTGCAAGACTGGCCATCACACCCGCACGTCCATGCAGCCCCGCTCAGGAGAGTGATGAAAACTCGAGCCATGGATAAGGCTAAAACGGCTGTGAATGACTGCCTCTATCCCTTCAAGACGCTGCTCGTGGAACAGGGTTACCCCTCGACCGAGCACTTTGAGGTCAAGCAAGAGGCTGAAGGGGTTGCAGCCAGGGTCATGGCGCGCGTGGCCTTCGAGAGTCGCATGCGCATTGCCCAGGTTTCCGGTTATGCCGTGAGTGAACGTCGCCCGCACACACTGCAACTGTCACCCCGCATCCACTTGTACGATTGCTGGTTCTGCGGCCTGTTACAGCACTCCTGCAACCCGAACGTGTTTCTGGACACCACGTACCTGGAGCTATGGACGGTGCAACCCATCCACGCCGGCAGCCTGCTGACCCTGGATTACGCCACCACCGAAGACACGCTGGCCCGGCAGTTCGCTTGCCATTGCGGCGAGCTGAACTGCCGGGGCTGGATCACCGGCAACAAGGAGCCGCTGAACGCCGAAGGCCAGGCCTTCATGGCCTGGTGGCGCGAGCACAAGCGACCTTAGGCTTCGCCCAACGGACGCAGGCGGTATTGCGGCGGCAGTTGCTCAAAGCCACTGATGGTGGTGTTCAAACTCTTCCAACGGCCGTCCTTGATGCCATAGATGCAGCCATGGATCGACAGGCTCTGCCCACGGTGCCAGGCATTTTGCACAATGCTGGTGTGGCCGACGTTGGCCACCTGCTGGATCACGTTGAGTTCGCACATGCGGTCTACGCGCTCTTCTTCGGTGGGCAATTGGGCCAGCACATCGCGGTTTTCGTAGTAAAGGTCGCGAATCGTGCGCAGCCAGCCGTCGATCAGGCCGAACTGGCGGTCCTGCATCGACGCACGCACGCCACCACAGCCGTAGTGGCCAGTGACGAGGATGTGTTTGACCTTGAGCACATCCACCGCGTACTGGATCACCGACAGGCAATTGAGGTCGGTGTGCAGCACCACGTTGGCGACGTTGCGGTGCACGAACAGATCACCGGGCAACATGCCGACGATCTCGTTGGCCGGTACACGGGCGTCGGAACAGCCGATCCACAGGTATTCCGGGGTTTGCTGGCGGGCGAGCTTGGCGAAGAATTCGGGATCTTCCTGTTTGATCGCGTCCGCCCAGCGTTCGTTGTTATCAAGCAGGTCTTGTAGTTCGTTCATCAGGGAAGCCTCAGGAATGATGCGCAGTTTTGTGACTGACAAGCCCTCGTCCGGGTCACGCCAGGCGCTAATTAGCTTGAATTTTTTGGCGGCCATGCCTGTCCACACACTATAAGCCCCACAGTATGAGGATTGGCCATGACTGAATCACGACGTCCCTACGGCGCAACACAGCCCGAACCGATCGATGACAACGAAGACCGCATGGGTGAGATGCGCGAGCTGGATTTTGACGAGCCCGACCAGACCGCAGAAATCGGCGACGAGCTGCCGCGCGGTGAACGCGACCACTTGATGCCCGACGAACGGGTACGCGAAGCCGGGCTGACCGGGGCTTCGACGGATGATCATGAAGCTACCGATGATGATATGAGCCCGGAAACGCTGATCCGTGAGGATGGCGCGCGGGATGCGCAGGAGCAAGGCGAAGACAATGCCGCCGACTACGACTTGAGCGTCGTGGGAGAAAATGACATTGGGGGCGGGAATGGCTTGGATGAGGCGGAACTGGCGGATCTGGACCCGCTGAACCGCAAGCGCTGATCGATCATCACCCTATGTAGGTGTAGGAGCGAGCTTGCTCGCGAAAAACCCACAGGCGCCGCGCTCATCCAGGAAGCACGCGTTATCGTTGACGTTTTTCGCGAGCAAGCTCGCTCCTACAGCTCACGGTTTTTCAGTCGACGAGGGTGCAGGCCATCACGACCGCGTCTTCGCGGCCACCGACTGCCGGGTAGTAATCCCGGCGACGGCCAATTTCGTTGAAGCCATAGCGCTCGTACAACCGAAACGCGCCGGTATTGCTGTCACGCACTTCCAGGAAACATTCCCGGGCATTGGCCGCATAGGCACGGGACATCAAGTGTTCCAGCAGCGCCAGGCCCAGGCCCCGGCCCTGGTTTTCCGGTTTCACGGTAATGTTCAGCAAGTGCGCTTCATCGAGGATGATCTGCACCACCCCATGGCCCACTTGCTGCTCGCCTTCGAACATCAGCCAGATCTGGTACTTGCCCAGCCCGTCGAGAAAAATCCCACGGGTCCAGGGGTGGCTGAACGCCGCGTATTCGATTTTCAGCACGGCGTCGAGGTCGGCCTCGGTCATCGGGCGGAAGGATAAAGCCTCACTCATCAGTTGTTTTCCAGCGCGCCATCAGCCGGCGCATGGCTTGCCAGACATCAGCCTTACGCTGTGGCTCTTCCATTAATAATTCCAGGCCCGGCAGGGCCCACACCGAACCCAGGCCTTCAACCTGCAGCTCGCGGTACCAGGCCTCGGCGTTGGCTTCACCGGCAAACCGCACGGCGGGCAGGCCGATCAGCCACAGGCACACGCAGGGCTCGTCTTCCAGGCGCGCCGAGACAAACCCTTGGACGAAATCCCGTGCGGCCTCGGGGCCCTGGTCCATGGTGCCGCGCACCAGCAGCGGCCAGCGCACCGGCTCACCGACAATTTGCGGGCTGTCGGGCAGGCCGGCGGCGCGCAGCATGTCCTTGAGCAACAGGTAGGCCGGGTCACGGGACTGGAAACGTTCGCCGGTCGGCAGTTCCACCAGCAACAGGCAACGCCCGGCCCGCAGCAATTGCAGGGCAAAGCGTGGCGGCGGCACCACCGGCGCCTTGGCCACCGGCACAGCCTCTTCAGCCACCTTGACAGCCTTGGTCACCGGCGCTGGGCGCGGCACTTCGATCTTGGCCCGCTCGACCGCCGGGCGCGCCTCAGGGGTGGGTTTGACCACCGCCACGGGCGCGGCCGCTTCTTCTCCCGACGGCTCGAACGCCTCATAGGGCTCAAGCGCCTGCAACAACTCGGGCCGCGACGGCGCGGCAAACGGCAGTTCGGTGCGGGGCAGCCAGTTGACCACCTGCATGGCGGTCAAGTAAGCGCGACGTCGGGACTCGATAAGCACAGCTCGGCCACTTGTGGATAAGTAAAGAGCGGGGATTCTACCGCTGTTCAGCCACAATCGCCCACTGCGCACTGACCGGCTGTGGATAAATCCCGCGCGTGATGCAGTACAATCGCGACTTTTAATCGCCAACCAGCCGGCCATTCCCATGATCGAACCCAAGCGCGTCCTGCGCGCCCTCGCCGAACACTGGGCCTTACTTGAGCCTCTGTGCGAACACTTCGACCAAGGCACCCTGAGCCTGGCCGAGCTGCGCGCGCAGTTGGCCGCCCAACAACTGGACAGCACGCCCCAGGACATCACCAGCCTGCTGGACGTATGGATTCGCCTGGATATCCTGGTGCCTGTCGCCAAGAGCCCGAACCGTTTCGAGCTCAACGCGCAGATCCACGACTTCCTCGCCTATCTTCGCAAGGAGCACCGGCTTGGCCTGTGCCTGGAAATCGAAGCCTACCTGCGCCACCTGGAGCGCCTGGCCGGTTACATCCAGGACGCCTTCGACATTCGCGACGGCCACGACCTGGCCCGGCAACTGCGCCTGTTGGATATGCGCGTGCGCGATGTGCTCAAAAAGCTCGCCAACGACGAACAAGCCCTCGCCGCCGTGGCCGACCGCGCCAAGACCAGCGACCGGCAGATCCCGCTGCGCCAGCGTTACGCCGAAGTGTTGGCGACCTGGGACGAATACGTCGAGCCGATGATCCAGTTGGTGAACGCCGACGGCGCCTTCGAGCAAGGCGTGCGCAAGGTGGAAAACGTACTGCTGCGCATGCTCACCGAGCAACAGCGTCTTGGCCACCTGGTGGATGACGACATGCTGCTGCGCACCCACGCGCGCATCCTCGAAATGCAAACCAGCGCCCAGCTGACCTTGCGCCATGCGCGGGAGTTGCTGCTGCCGCTGCGTGAAGAAGCACGCCGGCATAACGCCGTGACTCGCGGCGCGGCGCTGGCCCTGTCGGCGATTCGCCGCAAAGGCCTGGACGCGGTGCCGCAAGCGGCGATGCCGATGTTCACGCGGCCGCAAAGTACCTTTTTGGGCAGTGCGAGCCAGGTCGAGGCCTATGTGTATGCCCTGGCCAATTTCGAGCCCAAGCCGGCGCGTTTCCCCAAGGCGCACAAGTCGCACAAAGGCGAAGCCCAGCGCGCACCGCGTACGGTCAAGGAAATGCTCGAGCGCTGCGAAGACGCGCTGCCGATGCCTGACCTGATGACCTGGCTGCTGGAGCAGGAGCCGGACGGCGCCACCGATGAATTGCTGTACTGGTTCTCGCGCCTGTCCCGGGAGAAACGCTTCAAGCGCGAGCGCCTGGAACGTCGCGATTACCACACCCACGAGCACCAGGTCAGCCTGCGCTCCTTCGCCCTGCTCCCGGCCGGCGTCGATGCCACCGAGAATTCTGCGAGCACGCCTTATGCATCTTGATCTATCCGAACTGTCCCAGCTGGCGCCGATCTTTCGCGAGCTGTTCAAGGGTTACCACGTCAGTCGTCGCGACCCGGAGTTGTACGCGCAATTGTCGAACTTCCAGGACCAGTACCGCACGCTGTTCAAGGCCCTGGGCTTTGAGCTCGTGTGCGATACCCGCGGCTTCTACTACTTCGTGCCGGACACTGCCGTGGCTGCCGCGCAGGTGAACAAGACCGCCCAGCGCCTGGCCCTGTTTACCTTCATCATCGTCGAACACCTGGCCGACCAGGGTCGCGACCCGATTGCCGTGCTCGACGGTGGCAGCCTGGGCCGCGATGAGCTGCCTTCGTTGCTGGAGAAATACCGCGACCTGTTTATCCAGGCCGAGGTACAGACCCAGGAAGAGCTCGAAGAAAAAATCATGCGCCGCATGACCCAACTGGGTTTTGCCAGCGAAGACAACGGTATCTACCGCTTCCTGCCGCCGATGCACCGCTTCCTGGATGTGTGCCTGTCGGTGCAGCAAGACCGCGACCTGGCCGCCAGCGTGCACAGCGTATTACCGCTGCCGGCGCCGGTGATCATCGACGAAGACAGCGATGAAAAACTGCTGAAGACCGACGACCCGCTAGATCTGAGCGCCTTCACTGAAGAAAGCGAAGAAGATGCCCTGGCCCGTGCCATTGCCGAAGAACAGGAGACCGACGCATGAGTAAGGAACGCTACGGCATCCGCCGCTTCGCCCTATTGAACACCGCCGGTTACAGCCTGGGTTTGTTCCCACTGGAAGAACCGCTGTCGGTGTACGGCGCCAACAACCTTGGTAAATCCGCCTCGATCAACGCCTTGCAGTTCCCGATCCTGGCACGCATGTCGGACATGAGCTTCGGCAAGTACACCCTGGAACAATCGCGGCGCTTCTACTTTGCCACCGACACCAGCTACATCCTGGTAGAAGTCTCCCTGCCCCACGGCCCCCACGTCATCGGCGTGGTCGGTCGCGGCCCGGGCGGTGGCTTTGGTCACCAGTTCTTTGCCTATGCGGGCAAGCTGGACCTGGCCCACTACCAGAAAAACGACACCTGCCTGCGCCAGAAAGAGCTGTTCACCAACCTTGAGCGCGAGGGCCTGAAAGCCTATGAACTCAAGCCCGATGAGCTGCGGCGCTTGCTGGTGGGCGGGCATACGTCTATCCCGCTGGACCTGACCCTGATTCCGCTGCGCTCCACCAGCGAGCAGAGCCTGAAGACGTTCCGCGCGCTGTTTATCAACCTGCTGCACATGCGCGAAATCACCGCGGCCAAGCTCAAGCAACTGTTCCTTGATGCCTTCGAACACAGCCTGCGTTCGGGCAGTGTCGATTACATCGCGGCCTGTGAAGAAGCCTTCCGCGATGTGCGACGCATGGAGCAGGACTACAACTCGCTGGTGGCTGCCGGCCCCTTGGTTGAAGCCCTGGCCAATGGCGTGAAACAGCGCGACGCCCTGCGCGGCAAACTGCATCGCCTGTCGCCGCTGCTGGATTCGTTGCTGGGCACCTGGTCGGACTACGCCAGTGCGCGCAAGGAAGAGCTGACCATCCAGGCCGAACACTACCGCAACGAGCAGGACGCGCTGCAGAACGACCAGCGCGGCGGCACCCAGGAGCTGATGCGCCTGGAGCGGGAAATCAGCGGGATCCAGCGTTGGTTGGGCGAGTTGTCGGTGCTCAAGCACCGCTTTGCCCTGGTGGATGACGTCAAGATGCTGGAGCAACAACTGCTCGCCGCCAAGGACGCTCACGATGAACTTGCGGGCGCCTTGGCGCAGTCACGACAGTTCAGCGCCGAAGACTTGGAAGAGCGCCTGCGCGACCTGGAAAAGCGCTTGAAGTCGGTCAAGCAGCAGCTCGATCACGCGGACAACAACAGCTACGCCAAGCTGCGCGAAGAGTTCTCGCAGCAGGACGTCGAGCGCCTGATGCGCCTGTTCAACAGCTCGTTGTTCAGCCTGCCGCTGGGCGAGCATGGCATCACGCTGGACGAGGACGGCCAGTGGGTCAAATCCCTGGAGCAGATCCTCGATGGCTTCAAGGGCGAGCGCTTTGAAGTGCCGGGGCTGTCCATCGACATCTCGCACATCGAGCCGCCGGCCCTGCAAGCCCTGGCAGACCGTGCCGCGCTGCGTGACCAGAAAGAGCGCCTGGAAAAAGAACTCAAGCAACTGAAAACCCAGCAGGCCGTGGCGTCCGACCGCGCCGCAAGCAAGACCCAGACCGAAGCGCTGTACCAGCAGGTACTGGATGCCCAGAAGGCCCTGGAAGACTTCCGCCGCACCCAGACCCTGAGCGCCGAAGAAGGCGAGAAACTGGAAAACCTGGCGCAGATGGAAGCGGCCCAGGACGAGTTGAAGCGTTCCAGCGATGCCTTTACCGAGCGCGTCCAGCAACTGTCGGCCAAGCTGCAATTGGTCGGTCGCCAGATCGGCGACATGGAAGCCAAACAGCGCACGCTGGATGACGCGTTGCGCCGTCGTCAGCTGTTGCCGGCGGACCTGCCGTTCGGTACGCCGTTCATGGACCCGGTCGACGATTCCATGGACAACCTGTTGCCGCTGCTCAACGACTATCAGGACAGCTGGCAGGGCTTGCTGCGCGCCGATGGCCAGATCGAAGCGCTGTACGCCCAGGTACGTCTCAAGGGCGTGGCCAAGTTCGACAGTGAGGATGATGTCGAGCGTCGCCTGCAACTGCTGATCAACGCCTACGCGCACCGTACCGACGAGGCACTGACCCTCGGCAAGGCGCGCCGTGCAGCGGTCACCGACATCGCCCGTACCCTGCGCAATATCCGCAGCGACTACGACAGCCTGGAACACCAGCTGGCGCTGTTCAACCGCGAGATCAACAAGCGCCAGGTCTCCAACCTGCAAAGCTTTCGCATTGTGCTGGCACCGAACAAGGAAGCGCTCAAACATATCGACCAGATCATTCACAGTGCCGGTCAGTATGAAGAAGGCGAGACCCTCTCGGTGTTCGACCTCAGCCAGAGTGCCGAACAGGACAACAAGAACGAAGAAGCCAAGGAATACCTGGCTCGCCTGGTGGCCGCCAACCATAACCAGTTGGGCCTCAAGGACTTGTTCGAGTTGGCGTTCGAAATCACCAAGGTTCACGGCCAGCCGGTGATCCATACCGACATCGACGGCGCTGCGTCCAACGGCACCACCATGACCATCAAGGCGCTGACCAACATGTACTTGTTGCTGCACCTGATGGACCGCGACCAGGCCGGTCGCGTGCGCTTGCCGTACTACCTGGATGAAGCGGCAGACATCGATGAGAAGAACCAGGCAGCGCTGTTGGAAACCAGCCTGCAACTGGGCTTTGTGCCGATCCTGGCCAGTGTGAAGCCGCAGGTGTCCGCCCAGGTGGCGATCGACCTGGAAGGCGGCAGCGGGCCGAACGGGATCTACATTGATGAGGCGGACTGGAAGTACATCCGTCGCCATGATGTGGTGAAGGCGACGATGAATGTGCAGGCGGACGAGCCGGAGCTGGATGAAGTCTGACGGGTTGTACTGAAAGGCAAAAAGGCCGCGATCTTTTGGATCGCGGCCTTTTTTTCGGCTTGGGTTTTGTGGTGTTTTGGCGGGCCTCTTCGCGGGCAAGCCCGCTCCCACAGTTGACCGAGTTTCCCCGTAGGGATGCGATCGAATATGGGAGCGGGCTTGCTCGCGAAGGCCGCGCCTCGGTTTATTTACCCAGTGGAATCTTGGGCGCCCAGGTCAGCCATTCATCCTCAAACTTGTCGAACAACGGGAACGTCTGCTGCGGCCGTGCCGGGTTACCCATACGCTCGCCATCCGGCGTGGCAAAGGCGATCCCGCCGGCCACCAACGTCTCCAGGGATTCGGTACGCACGGTCGCGCCCTTGAACAAGCCGAAGTCGAGGCCAAAGCCGCTGGTGTTCCAGAAGCGGCTGCCACTGCGTACCAGCGGCGCGTACTTGGGCTCGATCAGGATGTGCACCAGCACGCGGTCAGCGGTCTGGCCCAGCTCATAGCCGGTGACTTTGCCGACCGTCACTTCACGGTAGGTGACCGGCACGCCTTCCTTCAACGAACCACGGCGGGCGGCGCTGAGTGTGAGGCTCAGGCCAGCTTCCTGATGCACCGCTTCGGGCGGCTGGGGCAGGGCGACAAAACTCTTTTGCGGGCCGGCGTTTTTTGCGGCCGGCTGCACTTCGATGTATTGGCCGGTGACCAGGGTCTCCAGGTTAGCTGTCTTCATCAGCCCCAGTTCCGGCTTGACCACCCAGAACTGACTGCCGGTGCGCGCAATGCGGTCCGCGACCTGAGTGATACGCGCCTTGAGCAGCACCGACTGCATGTCGGCACTGAGGTCGACACTCTCGATCTTGCCCACATCCAGCCCCTTGAAACGCACCGGTGTGCCGGCGCTCAGGCCGTCGGCGCGCTCGACTTTGATGGTCACCAGAGTGCCGTGCTGGTTGGCGGCATCACGGTCGGCATACAGGCGGAAACGCGGGATACGATGTTTCAATGGCACGTTCGGTTCCGGCGTTTCGAAGGCGATACCGCCCGCCATCAGGCTGGCCAGGGATTCGCTTTTGACCTGGATACCGCCCGTGAGGCCGCCCGTAAGGGTGACGCCGCTGGCATTCCAGAAGCGCGTCGAGCCGTTGACCAGGCTTTCGTATTCCTTCTCGATATGAACGCCGATCACCAGTTGTTTTTTCTTGCGCGAAAACTGGTAGCTCTGCACCGAACCGACTTTGACCTGCTTGTACAGAATCGGGCTGCCGACATCCAGCGAGCCCAGGCTGTCGGTGAGCAACACCATGTGCAGGCCCGGGGAACGCAGGTCCAACGGCGGCGCCTTGGCACGGGCTACATATTCGCGTTGTGGCGGGGTGCCTTTATCGCCTGGGCGAATCGCGATGTAGTTGCCCTTGACCAAGGCCTCCAGGCCAGTGATGCCTGCCAGGGAGATGGACGGTTTGACCACCCAGAACTGCGTATCCTCGACCAGGTAGTCCTCGGCCAATGGGTCGAGGGTCAGCTCGGCGCTGGCGCTGGACAGGTCCGGGTCGATCTTCAGGGTTTTCAGGCTGCCGACCTGGATGCCTTTGTACATGACCGGGGTACGCCCGGCCTGCAGGCCTTCAAAGTCGGTGAGTTTGACCTTGACCTTGATCCCCGCTGCGGCGGCATCGAAATCTTCGTATAGGCGGAAAGGCAGGCTCGGGTCGGTGGGTGGGCTGTCTTTGCGGTTTTCCGGCGTGGCGAAGGCGATACCACCGGCGACAATGCTGGAGAGGGATTCGCTGCGCACTTTCAAACCGGAAAGGTTGGCGTCGATACTAATGCCGCTGGCGTTCCAGAAACGTGTGTGTTTGCGCACCAGGTTGGCGTAGGTCGGTTCGATATAGACCTTGATCTCGACGGTGCTCTGGTCTTCAGACAGCAGGTAGCTTTTGACCTGGCCGACCTGAATCTGCTTGTAGAACACCGGACTGCCACGGTTCAACGAGCCCAGGCGATCGGCCTTGAGGGTCAGGTGCAAGCCGGGCTTGGCGTCGGATAACGGCGGCTCTTCGGAGAGCGCCTTGAACTTGCGCGTGGGCTCGCCATCACCCGGGCTGGCGGCAATGTAATTACCTGAGACCAGGGTTTCCAGGCCGGTGATACCGGCAAGGCTGACGCTGGGCTTGACCAACCAGAAGCGGGTGTTGGTCTTGAGGTACTGCTCAACGTCCTTGTTCATCTCGATGGTGGCGATCACCCCGCGATTGCTGCCCTCGTCATCCAGGGCCAGGGTTTTGACCTTGCCCACGGTCATGCCTTTGTAGACCACTTCGGTCTTGTTGACCTGAATGCCTTCGCCGCTTTCAAAGCGAACTTGGATCTCGATACCTTGCTGGGAATAGGCACGCCACCCCAGCCAGCCACCAATGATCAGGGCAATCAGGGGCAACACCCAAATGGCCGACCAGTTAGAAGCTGGGCGGGTTTTAGCTTTAGGCAAATCACTCATGGTCGTCGTCCGACTCCGTGTTATCCCAAATCAGTCGGGGATCGAAAGTTACTGCGGCAAGCATCGTCAAGATCACCACACTGGCGAACGCCGCAGCGCCGAGGTTGGCCTCGACGCTGGCGAGTCGCCCAAAGTTAACGACCGCCACCAGAATGGCGATCACGAAGATATCCAGCATGGACCAACGCCCAATGAACTCGATAAAGCGGTACATCACGATGCGTTGTTGCGCGGACAGCGGTTGGTGACGCTGCACCGAGAACAGCAGCAGGCCAATGCCGACCAACTTGAAGGTCGGTACCAGGATACTGGCGATGAACACCACGGCGGCGATCGGGAACATCCCGTGCTGCACCAGCTGGATGACACCCGACATGATGGTGCTGGGGTCACCTTGGCCGAGGGAGTTGACCGTCATGATGGGTAACAGGTTAGCGGGGATATACAGGATCGCCGCGGTGATCAACAGCGCCCAGGTGCGCGTGAGGCTATTGGGACGACGGGCATGGATCAATGCACCGCAACGGGTGCAGAGCTGCTCATCGGTATCCGCGTCCTGCTTGTTCAACTCATGGCATTCGGTACAAATCAGAATGCCTGCATCAATCGCCCGCATGGTCATCCTCTCCTGACAGCGCTTGCCAGATCTGATGGGGCGACATCACCACCTCAAGCAGAACTTGGACCATTAATAAACTGACGAAGCAGACCAGACCCAGGCCAATGGTGATGGAGGCCATGTCGGCGAGCTTTACGATCGCCACCAGCACACCCATCAAGTAGACCTCCAACATCCCCCAGTCCTTCATGTGGTGGTAGATGCGGTATAGCAGCAGCCCGTAGTTGCGACCGATGCTCCAGCGAATACTGAGCAGCACGGCCAATTGGCAGAGCAACTTGAGCAAGGGGATGCCCATACTGCACAGGAACACCACGGCGGCAACGCCTTGCATGCCGGTATCGAACAGGCCGACGACGCCGCTCCACACGGTGTCCTCCGAGGACTGCCCGAGTAGATTGAGCTGCATGATGGGCAAAAAGTTCGCGGGGATGTAAAGCAGCAGGGCTGCCAGTACCAAGGCGAGGCTGCGCTCGACCACATTGTGCCGGTGAGCGTATAGCTCGTAGCCACAACGCGGGCATTGGGCTTTTTCGCCGAGGGCGAGCGTTGGTTTGCGCATCAGCAAGTCGCACTCATGGCATGCCACCAGATCGTCCAGCGGTAAATCCGACACCTCGCGGGCGTCAACCGGATCGGGCATAGATAGGGCTCTGACTCTAAAAATGGTTAGGTGGCTATTCTAGTGGTGTCGCTCAGAAATAACTGTGCAAATTTGTCGGGGCAGTCAGGTTGGGGTTGGGGGGAACAAGTGTACGGGGACAAGGTGGACACTTTTCGAACGTCCAAAACAAAACCCCAACTGCTTTCGCAATTGGGGTTTCGGAATTTAATCTTGACGATGACCTACTCTCACATGGGGAAACCCCACACTACCATCGGCGATGCATCGTTTCACTGCTGAGTTCGGGATGGGATCAGGTGGTTCCAATGCTCTATGGTCGTCAAGAAATTCGGGTACTGAGTCGCGGCCAGTTGGCCTCGCTTCAGCAAATTGGGTAGGTGATAGATATCGGTGTTTTGTGAGCGTCGAACTTTCGGTTCATTTTCGTCTTCACACACCGCAATCTGATGCTCGTTAGAGTAGTCAAATTGCTTGGGTGTTATATGGTCAAGCCTCACGGGCAATTAGTATTGGTTAGCTCAACGCCTCACAGCGCTTACACACCCAACCTATCAACGTCGTAGTCTTCGACGGCCCTTCAGGGAACTCAAGGTTCCAGTGAGATCTCATCTTGAGGCTAGTTTCCCGCTTAGATGCTTTCAGCGGTTATCTATTCCGAACATAGCTACCCGGCAATGCCACTGGCGTGACAACCGGAACACCAGAGGTTCGTCCACTCCGGTCCTCTCGTACTAGGAGCAGCCCCTCTCAAATCTCAAACGTCCACGGCAGATAGGGACCGAACTGTCTCACGACGTTCTAAACCCAGCTCGCGTACCACTTTAAATGGCGAACAGCCATACCCTTGGGACCGGCTTCAGCCCCAGGATGTGATGAGCCGACCGAGGTGCCAAACACCGCCGTCGATATGAACTCTTGGGCGGTATCAGCCTGTTATCCCCGGAGTACCTTTTATCCGTTGAGCGATGGCCCTTCCATACAGAACCACCGGATCACTAAGACCTACTTTCGTACCTGCTCGACGTGTCTGTCTCGCAGTCAAGCGCGCTTTTGCCTTTATACTCTACGACCGATTTCCGACCGGTCTGAGCGCACCTTCGTACTCCTCCGTTACTCTTTAGGAGGAGACCGCCCCAGTCAAACTACCCACCATACACTGTCCTCGATCCGGATAACGGACCTGAGTTAGAACCTCAAAGTTGCCAGGGTGGTATTTCAAGGATGGCTCCACGCAGACTGGCGTCCACGCTTCAAAGCCTCCCACCTATCCTACACAAGCAAATTCAAAGTCCAGTGCAAAGCTATAGTAAAGGTTCACGGGGTCTTTCCGTCTAGCCGCGGATACACTGCATCTTCACAGCGATTTCAATTTCACTGAGTCTCGGGTGGAGACAGCGCCGCCATCGTTACGCCATTCGTGCAGGTCGGAACTTACCCGACAAGGAATTTCGCTACCTTAGGACCGTTATAGTTACGGCCGCCGTTTACCGGGGCTTCGATCAAGAGCTTCGCGTTAGCTAACCCCATCAATTAACCTTCCGGCACCGGGCAGGCGTCACACCCTATACGTCCACTTTCGTGTTTGCAGAGTGCTGTGTTTTTAATAAACAGTCGCAGCGGCCTGGTATCTTCGACCGGCATGAGCTTACGGAGCAAGTCCTTCACCCTCACCGGCGCACCTTCTCCCGAAGTTACGGTGCCATTTTGCCTAGTTCCTTCACCCGAGTTCTCTCAAGCGCCTTGGTATTCTCTACCCAACCACCTGTGTCGGTTTGGGGTACGGTTCCTGGTTACCTGAAGCTTAGAAGCTTTTCTTGGAAGCATGGCATCAACCACTTCGTTACTAAAAGTAACTCGTCATCAGCTCTCGGCCTTAGAATCCCGGATTTACCTAAGATTCCAGCCTACCACCTTAAACTTGGACAACCAACGCCAAGCTGGCCTAGCCTTCTCCGTCCCTCCATCGCAATAACCAGAAGTACAGGAATATTAACCTGTTTTCCATCGACTACGCTTTTCAGCCTCGCCTTAGGGACCGACTAACCCTGCGTCGATTAACGTTGCGCAGGAAACCTTGGTCTTTCGGCGTGGGTGTTTTTCACACCCATTATCGTTACTCATGTCAGCATTCGCACTTCTGATACCTCCAGCAAGCTTCTCAACTCACCTTCACAGGCTTACAGAACGCTCCTCTACCGCATCACTTACGTGATACCCGTAGCTTCGGTGTATGGTTTGAGCCCCGTTACATCTTCCGCGCAGGCCGACTCGACTAGTGAGCTATTACGCTTTCTTTAAAGGGTGGCTGCTTCTAAGCCAACCTCCTAGCTGTCTAAGCCTTCCCACATCGTTTCCCACTTAACCATAACTTTGGGACCTTAGCTGACGGTCTGGGTTGTTTCCCTTTTCACGACGGACGTTAGCACCCGCCGTGTGTCTCCCATGCTCGGCACTTGTAGGTATTCGGAGTTTGCATCGGTTTGGTAAGTCGGGATGACCCCCTAGCCGAAACAGTGCTCTACCCCCTACAGTGATACATGAGGCGCTACCTAAATAGCTTTCGAGGAGAACCAGCTATCTCCGAGCTTGATTAGCCTTTCACTCCGATCCACAGGTCATCCGCTAACTTTTCAACGGTAGTCGGTTCGGTCCTCCAGTTAGTGTTACCCAACCTTCAACCTGCCCATGGATAGATCGCCCGGTTTCGGGTCTATTCCCAGCGACTAGACGCCCTATTAAGACTCGCTTTCGCTACGCCTCCCCTATTCGGTTAAGCTCGCCACTGAAAATAAGTCGCTGACCCATTATACAAAAGGTACGCAGTCACCCAACAAAGTGGGCTCCCACTGCTTGTACGCATACGGTTTCAGGATCTATTTCACTCCCCTCTCCGGGGTTCTTTTCGCCTTTCCCTCACGGTACTAGTTCACTATCGGTCAGTCAGTAGTATTTAGCCTTGGAGGATGGTCCCCCCATATTCAGACAAAGTTTCTCGTGCTCCGTCCTACTCGATTTCATGACTAAGAGATTTTCGCGTACAGGGCTATCACCCACTATGGCCGCACTTTCCAGAGCGTTCCGCTAATCTCAAAGCCACTTAAGGGCTAGTCCCCGTTCGCTCGCCACTACTAAGGGAATCTCGGTTGATTTCTTTTCCTCAGGGTACTTAGATGTTTCAGTTCCCCTGGTTCGCTTCTTGCACCTATGTATTCAGTACAAGATAACCATCTTATGATGGCTGGGTTCCCCCATTCAGACATCTCCGGATCAAAGTCTGTTTGCCGACTCCCCGAAGCTTTTCGCAGGCTACCACGTCTTTCATCGCCTCTGACTGCCAAGGCATCCACCGTATGCGCTTCTTCACTTGACCATATAACCCCAAGCAATCTGGTTATACTGTGAAGACGACATTCGCCGAAAATTCGAATTTCTCAATTAAGAGAACTCACAAATTTTACCTTAGCCTGATCCGTTACCAGTGAAAGTAACGTTCAGTCTATCTTTCTATCACATACCCAAATTTTTAAAGAACGAACTAGTCAAAGACTAGAAATCAACATTCACCATCACAACGATGGAATGCTCATTTCTAAGCTTTATACAAACAGAAGCAGTAGTGGTGGAGCCAAACGGGATCGAACCGTTGACCTCCTGCGTGCAAGGCAGGCGCTCTCCCAGCTGAGCTATGGCCCCGTATTTCTACAGGCGTTTCCCACACAAAATTGGTGGGTCTGGGCAGATTCGAACTGCCGACCTCACCCTTATCAGGGGTGCGCTCTAACCAACTGAGCTACAGACCCAATTTCGGGCTGCTTCTTTTCGTCTTCTTCAATGAATCAAGCAATTCGTGTGGGAACTTATGGAGCAGCTGATGTCGTCGATTAAGGAGGTGATCCAGCCGCAGGTTCCCCTACGGCTACCTTGTTACGACTTCACCCCAGTCATGAATCACACCGTGGTAACCGTCCTCCCGAAGGTTAGACTAGCTACTTCTGGTGCAACCCACTCCCATGGTGTGACGGGCGGTGTGTACAAGGCCCGGGAACGTATTCACCGCGACATTCTGATTCGCGATTACTAGCGATTCCGACTTCACGCAGTCGAGTTGCAGACTGCGATCCGGACTACGATCGGTTTTATGGGATTAGCTCCACCTCGCGGCTTGGCAACCCTCTGTACCGACCATTGTAGCACGTGTGTAGCCCAGGCCGTAAGGGCCATGATGACTTGACGTCATCCCCACCTTCCTCCGGTTTGTCACCGGCAGTCTCCTTAGAGTGCCCACCATAACGTGCTGGTAACTAAGGACAAGGGTTGCGCTCGTTACGGGACTTAACCCAACATCTCACGACACGAGCTGACGACAGCCATGCAGCACCTGTCTCAATGCTCCCGAAGGCACCAATCTATCTCTAGAAAGTTCATTGGATGTCAAGGCCTGGTAAGGTTCTTCGCGTTGCTTCGAATTAAACCACATGCTCCACCGCTTGTGCGGGCCCCCGTCAATTCATTTGAGTTTTAACCTTGCGGCCGTACTCCCCAGGCGGTCAACTTAATGCGTTAGCTGCGCCACTAAAAGCTCAAGGCTTCCAACGGCTAGTTGACATCGTTTACGGCGTGGACTACCAGGGTATCTAATCCTGTTTGCTCCCCACGCTTTCGCACCTCAGTGTCAGTATTAGTCCAGGTGGTCGCCTTCGCCACTGGTGTTCCTTCCTATATCTACGCATTTCACCGCTACACAGGAAATTCCACCACCCTCTACCATACTCTAGTCAGTCAGTTTTGAATGCAGTTCCCAGGTTGAGCCCGGGGATTTCACATCCAACTTAACAAACCACCTACGCGCGCTTTACGCCCAGTAATTCCGATTAACGCTTGCACCCTCTGTATTACCGCGGCTGCTGGCACAGAGTTAGCCGGTGCTTATTCTGTCGGTAACGTCAAAATTGCAGAGTATTAATCTACAACCCTTCCTCCCAACTTAAAGTGCTTTACAATCCGAAGACCTTCTTCACACACGCGGCATGGCTGGATCAGGCTTTCGCCCATTGTCCAATATTCCCCACTGCTGCCTCCCGTAGGAGTCTGGACCGTGTCTCAGTTCCAGTGTGACTGATCATCCTCTCAGACCAGTTACGGATCGTCGCCTTGGTGAGCCATTACCTCACCAACTAGCTAATCCGACCTAGGCTCATCTGATAGCGCAAGGCCCGAAGGTCCCCTGCTTTCTCCCGTAGGACGTATGCGGTATTAGCGTCCGTTTCCGAACGTTATCCCCCACTACCAGGCAGATTCCTAGGCATTACTCACCCGTCCGCCGCTCTCAAGAGAAGCAAGCTTCTCTCTACCGCTCGACTTGCATGTGTTAGGCCTGCCGCCAGCGTTCAATCTGAGCCATGATCAAACTCTTCAGTTCAAACATCTTTGGGTTTTTAAGAAACCCTAAACTTGGCTCAGCAATCGTTGGTTACATCTTTGATTTCTCGCGGAGTAACTTGTGATGCTGATAATCTTGTTGACTATCAGTCTGACCCCACAAGCACCCACACGAATTGCTTGATTCAGTTGTTAAAGAGCGGCTGGTTAAGATCTTTCGTCTCAACCGAGGCGCACATTCTACAGCAGCCTCATTTACTGTCAAGTGGTTATTTTCAGAAGTTTTCGAAGAATTCTTCAACAACTTCAACCACTTGCGCTTGCGCTTGCGATCTCTCGTAAGCGGGAGGCGAATTCTACAGCGTTACACGCTGCTGTCAACACCTCTTTTTCAACTTCCTTTTGGCTTCGATGAACTGAAGCAACTTGCTGTCGAGAACCTCGTAACTCTTTGTTTACCAAGGAGTTTCCGTTTCGACTGCGCCGGAAGTGGGGCGAATTATAGGCTTCCAGAATCTGCCGTCAACCTTCTTTTTCACATTTCTGTCATATAAGTCAAAAACGCCCCAATAACGCAAAGGCCGGCCCCAAGGGGCCGGCCTTATACCTACGCAGCCTTACAGGCTAGGGAAGGCGAATTGCGACGCTTCATGGCTGGCTCGTTGCGGCCAACGCTGGGTGATTGCCTTGCGACGGGTATAGAACCGCACCCCGTCCGGCCCATAGGCATGCAAGTCGCCAAACAGCGAACGTTTCCAGCCGCCAAAGCTGTGATACGCAACCGGCACTGGCAGCGGCACGTTAACCCCCACCATGCCGACTTCAATCTCATCACAGAACAGGCGCGCCGCTTCACCGTCACGGGTGAAGATGCACGTACCGTTGCCGTATTCATGATCGTTGATCAACTGCATCGCCGCTTCCAGGCTATCCACCCGCACTACGCACAGTACCGGCCCAAAGATCTCTTCTTTATAGATACGCATCTCAGGCGTGACGCGGTCAAACAGGCTACCGCCGAGGAAAAAACCTTGCTCATGCCCGGCAACACTCAAGCCACGGCCATCAACGACCAGTTCTGCACCCGCCGACACACCGTCTTCTATATAGCCACTGACTTTATCCCGCGCCTGTCCCGTCACCAGCGGGCCCATGTCCAGGCCGCAAGAAGTGCCCGCACCAATCTTCAACGCCTTGACCTGCGGCACCAGCTTGGCGATCAACGCATCCGCTACCTGGTCGCCCACGCACACCGCCACCGAGATCGCCATGCAACGCTCACCGCAGGAACCATAAGCTGCGCCCATCAGGGCACTCACCGCGTTATCCAGATCGGCATCCGGCATCAGCACCGCGTGGTTCTTCGCCCCGCCCAGTGCCTGCACACGCTTGCCGCGTTTGGTCGCTTCGGAGTAGATGTACTCGGCAATCGGCGTCGAGCCTACAAAACTCAAGGCTTTGACTTCCGGCGCTTCGATCAGCGCATCCACCGCGCCCTTGTCGCCATGCACCACACTGAGCACGCCTTTAGGCAGCCCGGCTTCCTGCAACAACTGCGCGATCAACAGCGTCGAGCTCGGGTCACGCTCTGACGGTTTAAGGATGAAACAGTTACCGCAGACAATCGCTAGCGGGTACATCCACAGCGGCACCATCGCCGGGAAGTTGAACGGGGTGATACCCGCCACCACGCCCAACGGCTGGAAGTCCGACCACGCATCGATGTTCGGCCCTACGTTGCGGCTGTATTCACCCTTGAGAATCTCCGGCGCCGAGCACGCGTACTCCACGTTCTCGATCCCACGCTTGAGCTCACCCGCTGCGTCTTCCAAGGTCTTGCCATGTTCTTCGCTGATCAACTGCGAGATCCGTGCTTCGTTCTGCTCCAGCAGTTGCTTGAAACGGAACATCACCTGGGCACGCTTGGCTGGCGGCGTATTGCGCCAGGCTGGAAACGCCGCCTTGGCCGAATCAATCGCCTGTTGAATGGTTTCACGGCTGGCCAACGGCACCTGGTGAATCACCTGGCCGGTAGACGGGTTATAGACGTCGGCACTACGACCGCTGTCGTTGACCAGCTCACCGTTGATCAAATGCTGGATAAGGCTCATGCAGGGCTCCTGAAAAATTGTTCTATATAGAAGGAGAAATCAGTCGATCTTGTTCAGCACTTCGCCGACCGCGTCAAACAGACGGTCCAGGTCCTGCGGCTTGCTGTTGAAGGTTGGCCCGAACTGCAGGGTGTCGCCGCCAAAACGCACATAGAAACCGGCCTTCCACAGCGCCATGCCGGCTTCGAATGGGCGCACGATGGCATCCCCATCACGTGGGGCAATCTGGATCGCACCGGCCAGGCCGTAGTTGCGAATGTCGATCACATTCTTGCTGCCCTTCAAACCGTGCAGCGCATTCTCAAAGTGCGGCGCGACTTCGGCTACGCTCTGCACCAGGTTTTCTTTCTGCAACAGGTCCAATGCCGCCAGGCCCGCCGCGCAAGCCACCGGGTGCGCCGAGTAGGTGTAGCCGTGGGGGAATTCCACGGCGTATTCCGGCGTCGCCTGGTTCATGAAGGTCTGGTAGATCTCGCTGCTGGCAATCACCGCGCCCATCGGGATAGCGCCGTTGGTGACTTGCTTGGCGATGCACATCAGGTCCGGGGTCACGCCGAAGCTGTCAGCACCGAACATCGAGCCGGTGCGGCCAAAGCCTGTGATCACTTCGTCGAACACCAACAGGATATTGTGCTGGTCGCAAATTTCGCGCAGGCGCTTGAGATAACCCTGCGGTGGCACCAATACGCCAGCGGAACCGGCCATCGGCTCGACAAACACGGCGGCAATGTTCGACGCGTCATGCAGCTCGATCAGCTTGAGCAACTCATCGGCCAAGGCAATACCGCCCTGCTCCGGCATGCCCCGAGAGAAGGCGTTGCTGGCCAGCAAGGTGTGAGGCAGGTGGTCAACATCCATCATCGCCTGGCCAAACAGCTTACGGTTACCGTTCACACCGCCCAGGCTGGTACCGGCGATGTTTACGCCGTGGTAACCCCGGGCGCGACCAATCATCTTGGTCTTGGTGGCCTGGCCTTTCAGGCGCCAGTAGGCCCGTACCATTTTCACCGCTGTATCGGCGCATTCAGAGCCCGAGTCGGTAAAGAACACATGATTGAGGTTGCCTGGGGTCAGGTCGGTGATCTTTTCCGCCAACTGGAAGGACAACGGATGACCGTACTGAAAGCCTGGGGAGTAGTCCAAGGTGCCCAATTGCTTGGCGACCGCTTCCTGGATTTCCTTGCGCGTATGCCCGGCGCCGCAGGTCCACAGGCCCGACAACGAATCATAGACCTTGCGCCCCTTGTCATCGGTCAACCAGCTACCTTCGGCGGCCACGATCAGGCGTGGATCGCGCTGGAAGTTACGGTTGGCGGTGTAAGGCATCCAGTGCGCATCCAGCTTTAATTGGCTGGCCAGGGACGATTGGGCGTTTTCGGGCATGTTCATCAGCAAAACCTCGCAGGGCAAAAGGCAGCGTCGGGATTGAAAAAGCGTTGTTGCAGCTAAATTGCCACGGGGATAAAGTCGGTGAAATCCAACTCTTCTAACCTTCAGTCAGGACTTCACTAAACTATGAGCAGCCGTCGTCCCGACCCTTTGGCGCAAGTCAGTGACTTCGATATTCGCCTGCTGCGCATCTTTCGCAGCGTGGTGGAGTGCGGCGGCTTCTCGGCGGCAGAGACCGTGCTCGGCATCGGCCGCTCGGCAATAAGCCAGCAGATGAGCGACTTGGAGCAGCGACTCGGCCTCAGACTTTGCCAACGCGGCCGCGCCGGTTTTTCCCTGACGGAAGAAGGCCGCGAGGTTTATCAGTCTGCCCTGCAACTGTTGAGCGCTTTGGAAAGCTTTCGCACCGAGGTCAACGGCCTGCACCAGCATTTGCGCGGCGAATTGATCATCGGCCTCACCGACAACCTCGTCACCCTGCCGCACATGCGGATCACCCACGCCCTGGCGCAATTGAAGGAGCGGGGCCCGGACGTGCAGATCCAGATCCGCATGATCGCCCCCAATGAAGTGGAGCAAGGCGTACTCGACGGTCGCCTGCACGTCGGTGTGGTGCCCCAGGCCAGCGCACTGTCGGGCCTGGAATACCAGCCGCTGTACAGCGAACGCTCCTTGCTCTATTGCGCTGTAGGCCACCCGTTGTTTTATGCCGATAACAAGCAACTCGACGACGAACGCATCGACAGCCAGGACGCCATCGCCCCCACCTTCCGCTTGCCCGCGGAGATCCAGGCCCATTACCAGGCGCTCAACTGCACCGCCAGCGCCTCAGACCGTGAAGGCATGGCGTTCCTGATTCTCACCGGCCGCTATATCGGCTACTTGCCCGACCACTACGCCAGTCTATGGGTGCAACAAGGCCGGCTGCGCGCGCTGAAACCGGCTACACGTTTTTACGATTTGAGCCTGGCATCGGTCACGCGCAAAGGCCGGCGCCCTCATTTGGTGCTGGAAAGCTTCCTGGAAAGCCTGGCCGCGACGCGCTAACTCGGGCCTCACGCAAAAAGCTGAGCACATGGACAGCTTTTTGCAAGGCACAAGGACCTTGAACCGTCCGCCTCGAGTTTACCCGCCATGCCACCAGAATCTGCCAGCTCCAGCGACCTGATCTACGGCCTCAACGACCGCCCCAAACCACTGCCCGCTCTATTGGCAGCACTGCAACATGTGCTGGCGGCGTTCGTCGGCATCATTACGCCGCCGCTGATCATCGGCTCCACGCTCGGCCTTACGGCCCATCTGCCCTACCTGATCAGCATGGCGCTGATGGTGTCCGGCGCAGGCACGTTCATCCAGGCACGCAGACCGTATGGTATCGGCGCCGGCATGATCTGCCTGCAAGGCACCAGCTTTGCGTTTCTCGGCGCCGTGTTGGCGGCAGGCTTTCTCGTGAAGCAACGCGGCGGCAGCCCGGAAGATATTTTGGCGATGATCTTCGGCGTGTGCTTCTTCGGTGCGGCGGTGCAGATTGTATTGAGCCGCTTTATCGGCCAACTGCGCCGCGTGATCACACCACTGGTGACCGGCATTGTGATTACGCTGATCGGCATCAGCCTGATCAAAGTGGGCATCACCGACCTCGGCGGCGGTTTCAATGCACCGGACTTCGGCGCCCCCGCCAACCTGGCGCTGGGCCTGTTCGTGGTTTTGACGATCATCCTGCTCAACCGCTCGAATACGCCCTGGGTACGTTTGTCGGCCATCATCATCGGCCTGGCCCTGGGCAGCCTGGCGGCATGGTTCAGCGGCAAACTTGTTCCCCAGGCTTTGCCTGACCTGCCACTGGTCAGCCTGCCTACGCCCTTCCGCTTTGGTTTCAACTTCGACTGGAGCGCCTTCCTGCCGATTGCGCTGATTTATCTGATCAGCAGCATCGAAACCGTCGGCGACCTCACCGCCAATTGCATGATTGCCCGCCAGCCCATCAGCGGCCCTTCTTATATAAGCCGGCTCAAGGGCGGCGTGCTCGGCGATGGGGTGAGCTGCATGATCGCCGCCACCTTCAGCGCCTTCCCCAACACCACGTTTGCCCAGAACAATGGCGTGATCCAACTCACCGGCGTGGCCAGCCGTTACGTCGGTTTATACATCGGCGTGTTGCTGTTCTGTCTGGGCCTGTTTCCGCTGATCGGCGCTGTGCTGCAGCAAATCCCCAAGCCGGTATTGGGCGGTGCCACCCTAGTGATGTTCGGCAGCGTGGCTGCGGCCGGCGTGCGCATCCTTGCCCAGGCACCGCTGGACCGACGCAGCATGCTGATCATCGCCACCTCGTTCGGCGTTGGCCTGGGTATCGCCGCGCAACCCAACCTGCTGCACCTGATGCCGACTCTGGTGCAGAACCTGTTCGACTCCGCCATCACCAGCGGCGGCATCACCGCCATTGTGTTGTGCCTGTTACTGCCGGAGGCCAAGGCAAGTACCGCCGCCGCAAACCACAACCCGGAACGCGACAGCCTGGAACCGCTTTGACGGTTTTATTGCATCAGGACTTGTCTGAGGCTTGAGGGTGGGTTATCTGTGCACACGTCGTCTCTCTCGATCAGCACGGAAACCTCCATGAGCCTCGAAGTTCCTGCCCACAGCAACCACGCCGGTAAACCCGCCAGCCGCATTCGGCAAAAGAACGAACAAGCGATTCTCCAGGCTGCTGAAGATGAATTCGCGCGCCATGGCTACAAAGGCACCAGCATGAACACCATCGCTGCCAGTGCCGGGCTGCCCAAAGCCAACTTGCACTACTATTTCACCAACAAGCTGGGCCTGTATGTCGCAGTGCTGAGCAATATCCTCGAACTGTGGGACAGCACCTTCAACGCGCTGACCGCCGAAGATGACCCGGCCGTGGCGCTCGCTCGCTACATCCGCACCAAGATGGAATTCTCGCGCCGCCAGCCCCAAGCCTCGCGGATCTTCGCCATGGAGATCATCAGCGGTGGCGAATGCCTCACTGAATATTTCGGCCAGGACTATCGAGCCTGGTTCAGTGGCCGAGCCGCGGTGTTCCAGGCCTGGATCGACGCCGGAAAAATGGACCCCGTCGACCCCGTGCACCTGATTTTCCTGCTGTGGGGCAGCACTCAGCACTACGCCGACTTCGCCACCCAGATCTGCCGTGTTACCGGGCGCACCAAGCTGACCAAGCAGGACATGGAAGATGCTGGCACCAACCTGATCCATATCATTCTCAAAGGCTGCGGCATCAAGCCAGCCCTATAAACGAAGCGATTTATGTCTTTTACGCTCACCGGCTTTTGCGAGTTTCGTGAAGAAATACGCAAAAGCCGCTTTATCACCTTGGCGGCGCCGATTACCAGCCCGCAGGACGCCCAGGCGTTTTTCGAGCAGCACAGCGACCTCAACGCCACGCACAACTGCTGGGCCTGGAAGCTGGGCGATCAATACCGCAGCAGCGATGACGGCGAACCCGGCGGCACCGCCGGGCGCCCGATTCTTGCGGCCATCGAGGCCCAGGGCTTTGATCAGGTGGCCGTCTTGGTAATCCGCTGGTACGGCGGCATTCAACTGGGCACGGGTGGATTGGCCCGCGCCTATGGCGGCGGGGCCAATAAATGCCTGCAGAATGCCGAGCGCATCGAGCTGATCAGCCGCGTCCCCCTGAGTTGCGCCTGTGGCTTCTCCGAACTGAACCTGGTAAAGCTGCGTGTCGCTGAACTCGGCGGGCTTGTGGTGGAAGAAACCTTCACCGCCAACGGCGTTGAGCTGCAGCTCGCACTGGGAGAGGCACACATCGACACCCTGCAAACCCAGCTCGCCGACCTGAGCCGTGGGCGCATCCTGCTCGAACGCTGAAACTGCTACTGTTATGCGCTGAACTCCCTGAACCGCGATTTCAAAGGAAGCCTTTCATGTCTACGCCAAAAACCGCACTGATCATCGGCGCCTCGCGCGGGCTGGGCCTTGGCCTGGTCAAGCAACTGCTCCAGGACGGCTGGGACGTGACCGCCACCGTGCGCGATCCGAACAAGGCCGATGCCCTGAAAGCCGTGGGGCCGGTGCAGATCGAGAAGTTGGATATGGACGATCAGCAAGCCGTGATCGCCCTGGCCCAACGCCTGAAAGATCGCACCTTTGACCTGCTGTTCGTCAACGCCGGCGTCAAGGGCCCGGCCAACCAGGAGCCCGGCCACGCGACCCTGGCGGAAGTCGGCCAACTGTTTTTCACCAACGCCGTGGCGCCGATCAACCTGGCCCAGCGTTTTGTCGGGCAGATCCGCAAAGACACCGGCGTGCTGGCCTTCATGAGTTCGGTACTGGGCAGCGTGACCATTCCCGACGGCTCGGACCTGGCGCTGTACAAAGCCAGCAAGGCCGCCCTCAATTCGATGACCAACAGCTTTATCACGCAACTGGGCGAGCCCAAACCGACGGTGCTGTCGCTGCATCCAGGTTGGGTGAAGACCGACATGGGCGGCGAAAACGCCCACATCGACGTCGAGACCAGCGTGCGCGGCCTGGTGGACCAGGTAAATGCCTACACCGGCAAAGGCGGCCATCACTTCGTCGACTACAAGGGCGACACCATCACCTGGTAACCCCCAAACTGTAGGAGCGAGCTTGCTCGCGAAAAACGCCCAGGCACCGCGTCAAACCAGACTGCCCGCGTCATCCCTGACGATTTTTCGCGAGCAAGCTCGCTCCCACAGAGGTAGACTGCCCACCTCGCCCTCCCCGGCGACCCTGGATCAGCAGACAGGGCAACACTGAGCTGGCAAACCTGAACCCATCATTCAGAGGAGCCGGCCAATGCCTGCGACCCGTATCTGGTTAAAAACCCCCCTCGCGATTTTCACTGCCAATGGCCTCGATGCCCGTGGCGGCCTTGTGCTGCAAGACGGTGTCATCACCGAAGTGCTGGCCCAAGGGCAAGCGCCTGCACAACCCTGCGCCCAGGTGTTCGATGCCCGCGAGCATGTGGTGCTGCCTGGGCTGATCAATACCCACCACCACTTCTATCAAACCCTGACCCGCGCCTGGGGCCCGGTGGTCAACCAGCCGCTGTTTCCCTGGCTGAAAACCCTGTACCCGGTATGGGCGCGGCTCACCCCGGAAAAACTCGCCCTGGCCAGCAAAGTCGCCCTGGCCGAGTTGCTGCTCTCGGGCTGCACCACGGCGGCCGATCACCACTACCTGTTCCCCGATGGCCTGGAAAACGCCATTGATGTGCAGGTCGAGACCGTGCGCGAACTGGGGATGCGCGCCATGCTCACCCGCGGTTCCATGAGCCTGGGCGAAGCCGATGGCGGCCTGCCGCCGCAGCAAACCGTGCAGCAAGGCCAGGTGATCCTCGACGACAGCCAGCGCCTGATCCGCGAATATCACCAGCGCGGTGACGGCGCGGAGATCCAGATCGCCCTGGCACCGTGCTCGCCGTTTTCGGTCACCCCCGAAATCATGCAAGCCAGCGCCGAACTGGCCAACCAGTTGGACGTGCGCCTGCACACCCACCTGGCGGAAACCCTCGATGAGGAAGATTTCTGCCTGCAACGCTTCGGGCTGCGTACCGTGGATTACCTCGACAGCGTCGGCTGGCTCGGCCCACGCACCTGGCTGGCCCATGGCATTCACTTCAACCCGGACGAAATCGAGCGCCTGGGCGCCGCCGGCACCGGCATTTGCCATTGCCCAAGCTCGAATATGCGCCTGGCCTCCGGCATCTGCCCCACCTTGGATCTGCTTGCCGCCGGCGCCCCCATCGGCTTGGGCGTGGACGGCTCGGCATCCAACGATGCCTCGAACATGATCCTTGAAGCGCGTCAGGCCCTGTACATCCAGCGCCTGCGTTATGGCGCGGAAAAGATCACCCCCGAAGGCGTATTGGGTTGGGCCACCAAGGGCTCGGCGCAGTTGCTGGGGCGCACGGACATTGGCGAGTTGGCCGTCGGCAAACAGGCGGACCTGGCACTGTTCAAGCTCGATGAACTGCGCTTCTCCGGTAGCCACGACCCCATTTCCGCACTGCTGCTGTGCGGTGCGGACCGGGCAGACCGGGTGATGATCGCGGGTCAATGGCGGGTGATCGACGGCCAAGTCGAAGGCCTTGACCTCAAGGGCTTGATCGCCGATCACAGCCAGGCAGCGCGCCAGTTGATCGCCGGCACCTAAGCCAGGCGCCAATCAAAAATGTGGGAGCGGGCTTGCTCGCGAATGCGCTGTGTCAGTCAGTACATCTGTGACTTAACCACCGCATTCGCGAGCAAGCCCGCTCCCACATTGGGTCTGCGACACCTTTCAAATCGGGTTACAACCCCAACAGCGACAACATGATAAAAGTCGCAAACAACACAAAATGCGTCATCCCTTCTATCGCATTGGTTTCACCATCGTTGAGGTTGATCGCGCTGACGATCAGCGTGATAAACACCATCACCGTTTGCACCGGCGTCATCGCCATCTGGAACGGCTGCCCGGTATACAGCGCCATGGCTTCCATCACCGGCACCGTCAGAATCACCGTAGACAACGAAGCCCCCAGCGCGATGTTGACCACCGACTGCATGCGGTTGGCCAACGCGGCGCGCAGTGCCGTGAGGATTTCCGGCGCGGCCGAGATAGCCGCCACCACAATCGCGGTAATCACCGGCGGTGCGCCTGTGCCTTCCAGGCCCAGATCGAGGGTCTTGGACATCACCTCGGCCAACGCGCCAATCACGATCACCCCAAATACCAGGGTCGCAATGGAAAACGTCAGGCTGACAGACGGCGCGTGCTCGTCTTCGGGCTGTTTCTTGCGGCGTTTTTCCGGGTAGCTGTAGCTGAAGAAATAACTGTGCGGCCCCACCTGCATGCGCAGGAACAAGGTGTAAAGCACCACCATCGCGCCAATGGTGAAGGCCGAGTAAATTTTCCAGTCGGCTTCGGGGATAAATTCCGGCACCACCATCGACACACCCATGGCGGTAAGGATCATCACACTGTAGGTGCGCGCCGAGTCATCGTTGTAGGACTGTTCGCCATGCTTAATACCGCCCATCAGCGCAGCCAGGCCGAGGATGCCGTTGATATCCAGCATCACCGCCGAGTAAATGGTGTCGCGCACCAGGGTCGGTGATGGCTCGTTGCTCATCATGATCGCCAGGATCACCACTTCCACCAATACTGCGGCGAGGGTCAGGATCATGGTGCCGTAGGGGTCGCCGACTTTTTCCGCCAACTGCTCGGCATGATGAGCCACGCGCATCGATGCCATCACGATAAACGCGATTAGCGCGAAGCCGGCCAGCAGCGCAACCAGTTGGCCGCTGTGGAGCATCCAGTGTTCCAGCGGGTAGGCGACGATGGCGGCAATCAGCGCCAGCAGCATGAATTTTTCTTGCTTGAGGGATGTGAGCATTCCGGGCCTTTTCGTACAGCGAATCAGTCATTGATGGGGTACAGACTGCGCCGAGCCGCTAACGTTTCGTTACACCTTAGTTCAGGTCACCCTTGCATGAGTGACAGAAATACTCTCCTGCTGGTCAGGTTTTGCCGATTATTTCAGCCATGGCCTGTAGAATGCCGCCATTGCACCTGATGAGATTTTAAAAATGTACGATTGGCTCAACGCCCTGCCCAAGGCTGAATTGCACCTGCACCTGGAAGGCTCGCTGGAGCCTGAGCTGCTGTTCGCCCTGGCCGAGCGCAACAAGATTGCGCTGCCATGGAACGACGTCGAAACCCTGCGCAAGGCCTACGCCTTCAACAACCTGCAAGAGTTTCTCGACCTGTATTACAAGGGTGCCGATGTGCTGCGCACGTCCCAGGATTTCTACGACCTGACCTGGGCCTACCTGCTGCGCTGCAAAGCCCAGAACGTGATTCACACCGAACCCTTCTTCGACCCGCAAACCCACACCGACCGTGGCGTGCCGTTCGAAGTGGTGCTCAACGGCATCGCCGCCGCACTCAAAGACGGCGAGCAGCAACTGGGCATCACCAGCGGTTTGATCCTCAGCTTCCTGCGCCACCTGAGCGAAGACGAAGCGCAGAAAACCCTCGACCAAGCGCTGCCGTTCCGTGACGCGTTCGTGGCCGTGGGCCTGGACAGCTCGGAAATGGGCCACCCACCGAGCAAGTTCCAGCGCGTGTTCGACCGTGCCCGTCACGAAGGCTTTTTGACCGTGGCCCACGCCGGTGAAGAAGGCCCGCCCGAGTACATCTGGGAAGCCATCGACCTGCTGAAGATCCAGCGCATCGACCATGGCGTGCGCGCCATCGAAGACGAGCGCTTGATGCAGCGCATCATCGACGAGCAGATCCCGTTGACTGTGTGCCCGCTGTCCAACACCAAGCTCTGCGTGTTCGACGACATGGCCCAGCACAACATCCTCGACATGCTCGAGCGTGGCGTGAAGGTCACGGTGAACTCGGATGACCCGGCGTACTTCGGCGGCTATGTCACCGAGAACTTCCATGCGCTGTACACCAGCCTGGGCATGACCCAGGACCAGGCCAAACGCCTGGCGCAGAACAGCCTGGATGCGCGGCTCGTGAAGCCGTAACTGAATAGACCTGGACTCAACCTGTGGGAGCTGGCTTGCCTGCGATAGCGGTGCATCAGCCAGCCTCTTACTGCCTGACCTACCGCTATCGCGGGCAAGCCCGGCTCCCACATTGACCCCATCAGCTTCAAGCCTGGGTGAGTTCTTCCAGGGTCTTGCCCTTGGTCTCCATCCCAAACAACCACACCACCAGTGCCGCCACCGCAAAGCACAGCGCGCCCAAGGCAAATACCCCGCCCTGCCCGGTTATCGGGAACACCAGCCCGGTCACCAACGGCCCGAGCAACGAGCCAACCCGCCCAATCGCCGACGCAAACCCCGAGCCGGTCGCACGTGCCGAGGTGGGATACAACTCCGGCGTGTAGGTGTACAGCACCGCCCACATGCCAAACAGGAAGAACTGCATCAACAACCCCGAGGTGATCAGCAGGCCCACGTTGCCGCCAAACACTGCGCTCTGCCCATACAGGAATGCCATCACCCCGCCGCCCAATAAGGTCACCACGCACACGGGCTTGCGCCCCCAGCGCTCGACCAACCACGCGGCCATCAAAAAGCCTGGGATCCCGCCCAGGGAAATGATCACCGTGTAATACACCGACTGGGTCACGGCAAAACCCGATTGCTGCAACAACGCACTCAACCACGACGTCAACCCGTAGAACCCGAGCAGGGCAAAGAACCACACACTCCAGATCATCATCGTGCGTTGGCGGTACTGCGCCGACCACAACTGCTGGAACGCGGAGAAAAACGTCCCCGGTGCACTCTCGATGCGTGGCAGGGCAATCGGCTCCGGCAAGTCGGCGCGGCCCAGGGAATCGCGCACTTTCTGCTCGATGCCCAGCAACACCTTGTCCGCCGCCTCATGGCGCCCCGCCTGTTCCAGCCAACGCGGTGACTCTGGGATAAAGAAACGGATAGCCAACACAAACACCGCCGGTATCGCCAACACCAGAAAGATGTCGCGCCAGCCAATTACCGGCAACAAGAAGTAAGACAACACACCCGCGGCCACAAAACCCAACGGCCAGAAACCATCCATCAAGGCGATGTAACGCCCGCGCCGTTTGGCCGGAATCAGCTCCGACAGCATCGACTGGGCAATGGGAAACTCCATGCCCATGCCAATGCCCAGCAAGATCCGGAACAACGTCAGCGTCTCCACCGTCTGCGCCGTGGAACACAGGTAGCTCGCCAGGCCCCAAAGTACGATGCTCCACTGGAACACCGGCTTGCGCCCGAAGCGATCAGCAAGCATCCCGGACAGCGAGGCGCCCACCACCATGCCGAAAAAACTCGAACTGGCCAGCAACCCGGCCTGGGCCGTGCTCAGGCCAAACTCGGTTTTGATAGAGCCCAACAGGAAGGTCATCATCGCCAGGTCCATGGAGTCGAAAAAAAACGCCAGGGCGATGATGATGAAAATGACTCGGTGGTAACCGCTGATGGGCAACCGTTCCAGGCGTTCCGCCGCGCTATAACCCTGCCTACCCATGCCGCACCCCTCGTATGAAAAATCCCCCTTACGAGTGTGCGGCATCATTTATGCCGGCTATTGCTGGATGCGACCTGACAACACCTGAGAACGACGCCAGCACCTGTAGGAGCGAGCTCGCTCGCGAAGATCGTCAACGTTAACGCGGGGCTTCTGGATAAAACGCGGCGCACTCACGTTTTTCGCGAGCAAGCTCGCTCCTACAGTTTGGCGATGCGGGCTATGTGCTCAAGCCCCACATCAGTGACAGACAAGGCCCGAGATTCATTGATCACGCCGATCCAGTTCGCCTGCAGAAACAGCTGCATCAAGCCCGCCCCCAACGCACCGCCCAGGTGGGGTTGTTGCTGGCTCCAGTCGAAACAGTCGCAGGCCAGCGGCGTTGCCAGTGCCTGGGTGAAAATGCCCAGTTCCGCCAACGCCTGCACACCCTTGGGCGTCACTTCGGTACGCGGTTCATGGCGCTCGATCCATCCGGCCTCCAGCATCCGTTGATACAACTGCGCCGCCAGCTCGCCGCCGAGGTGGCCGTGGCACCAGCGGGCGCGGCGCAGCAACGGCGGTGCCCGCAGCGCCGGCGGCAACACATCCGGGGTGCTGCGGGCCGCGCTGGCCATGGTGGTGCTGGCCAACGCATCGATGGCGGCACTGACATCGGCGGCTGCTACCCGAAACAGGCGCTGGCCCCGCCGCGCCTCGATCCGCAACAGGCCGCTGCCGGTCAGCCGCGCCAAATGGGCATTGGCTGACGCCGGCGACAACTCGGCCAGAGCCGCCAGTTCTTCTGAAGACTTCGCCGAACCGTCCATCAAGGCCCAGAGCATGGCCGTGCGTTTAGGCTCGGCGAGCAAGCTGGCGATCTGACTGATGCAAGGTGCTGCTCCCATGTATTCACTCCCTGTTAAACCATTTTTTCTGCTGCGGTTGACGCCCAAGTATAGGTGCGCAGGCCATAGGTTCCGCGGCGTCTGACAGTGCAGATCAGGACAGGATATGAGTGAAACTTCCGAGCGTGGCGCAGGCTATTGCCGAGAACCCATTCACCCCGGTCGCTGCGCGGTCAATGTCGCACAACGGGACACGAGCATGTCCCGCAGCAGATTGATGGGTTTACTCAATTGCGCACGGTGGGCGCACAGCAAGTTGAGCGGTGTGCGCTCGCCCTGCAGTTCCGGCAAGATCAAACGCAAGCGCCCGGCCAGTACATCGGTGCTCACATCCAGCCACGACTTGTAGGCAATGCCCATGCCCGCTACCGCCCAGCGGCGCACCACATCAGCGTCATCGCTGAAGCGATCACCGCTGACCGTCAGGCTTACATGACGCTTGCCATCGTAAAAACCCCAATGGTCGTGGACGCGGCTGCCGAGCATGTACAGCAGGCAATTGTGCTGGGCCAGTTGCTCCAGATGGCGCGGCTCGCCATGCCGGGAGAGGTAACTGGGCGCGGCGCAGAGTACGCGAATATTGTCCGGGGCGATGGGCAGTGCAATCAGGCTGGAGTCTTCGGGTTCGCCGTAGCGCAGGGCAATGTCCACGGGCTGGCGGAACAGGTCGGCGATGCGATCACCGAGCAACAGGCGCACGTTCAGTTGCGGGTGCTCCTGCTGGAAGGCGTCCAGCCACGGCAGCAGCTGGTTGCGGCCGAAATCCGAAGGTGCCGACAATTGCAACACACCGCTGACGTGATCCTGGCCACTGGCCAATAGGCGCCGCCCTTCATCCAGCGCACTCAATGACGCCCGCGCGTACTCCAGGAAGCCCTCGCCTTCGGCCGTCAGGCGCAGGCTGCGGGTTGAGCGCGCCAGCAAGCGCGTGCCCAGTTGCTGTTCGATACGCTTGAGCGCGGCGCTGGCCACCGCCGGCGACAAATCCATAACCCGCGCCGCAGCCGACAGGCTACCCAAGTCTGCGGCGCGCACAAACAACTGCAAATCATCAAAACGCAGCATGCATTCCCGCTCATTATCAATATTTGGTTGAAACAGCCTGCTGTTTTAGCCGCTTTTATCGGCGTGGGAAATAGCCAATCATCTGCCCATCCCGTTAGCCCGTGCCAGGAGTCGACTATGTCCACCGCTTTTAATGTCATCGCCACGCTGATCGCCAAACCCGGCCAGCACGCCATCCTGGAAACGTTACTGCGCGGCCTGCTGGAACCGACCCGCCTGGAAGCCGGTTGCGAGCAGTACGACCTGCACCAGGACCTGCAACACCCCGAGACCTTCTACATGCTTGAGCGCTGGAGCGATGACGCGGCGCTGGCCGACCACGACCAGAGCGCGCATATCCAGAGCTTTCGCGCCCAGGCCGCCGATGTGATCGAGCACTTCGAACTCAAGCGCCTGAAATTCCTCGCCTGATCCCGCCTTTTTTCTGTAGGAGCGAGCTTGCTCGCGAAACCCCCAAAGACGACGCGTTAAACCAGAAACACCGCGTCATCGTTAACGCTTTTCGCGAGCAAGCTCGCTCCTCCCTTGACCGTATTCACTTGGAGCCATCATGAAAGCCATCGCCTACTACACCTCACTGCCGATCAACGATCCAGAATCCCTGCAAGACATCGAACTACCAGCCCCCGTGGCCGGCCCCCGTGACCTGTTGGTTGAAGTCAAAGCCATCTCGGTCAACCCGGTGGATACCAAGGTGCGCCACAACGTCGCCCCGGAAAATGACGCCGCCAAGGTGCTGGGTTGGGACGTGGCCGGGGTGGTCAAGGCGGTCGGCAGTGACGTGACGTTGTTCAAGGCCGGCGACAAGGTGTACTACGCCGGTTCCCTGGTACGCCCAGGCGGCAACAGCGAACTGCACACCGTGGATGAACGCATCGTCGGCCATATGCCCAAGAGCCTGGGGTTTGCCGAAGCAGCCGCACTGCCACTGACCGCCATCACCGCGTGGGAGCTGTTGTTCGAACGTTTGCAGGTGCCTGAAGGCAAAGACGATCAAGGCCAGAGCCTGCTGATCGTCGGCGCGGCCGGTGGCGTGGGGTCGATCCTCACTCAACTGGCCAACCAGCTCACGGCGCTGAAGGTCATCGGCACCGCCTCGCGCCCCGAAACCCAGGCATGGGCCAAGGCCCTGGGCGCACACGTGGTGATCGACCACAGCCAGCCACTGAGCGAAGCGTTAAAGCAGGTCGGTCACGGGCAAGTCACCCACGTTGCCAGCCTGACCCAGACCGAGCATCACCTGGACCAACTGGTCGAAGCGCTGCAACCCCAAGGCAAGCTGGCGTTGATCGACGATCCCAAGGCCCTGGATGTGAGCAAGCTCAAGCGCAAGAGCCTGTCGCTGCATTGGGAGTTCATGTACACCCGTTCGATGTTCGAGACCCCAGACATGATCGAGCAGCACAACCTGCTCAACCGCGTGGCCGAGCTGATCGACGCCGGCACCCTGAAAACCACGGTAGGCGAGCACTTCGGTGTGATCAATGCGGCGAACCTGCGCCGCGCCCACGCCCTGCTGGAAAGCGGCAAGGCCAAGGGCAAGATCGTGCTGGAAGGGTTCTGAAAAAACGGCTGTCAGTGTCGTCCGTTATCTACGTAGGTAATGGACGACACCATTAGTCCGAGAGTTGATCCTTGTCATATCTATGCGCCCGTTCAGGTTTATATTGGCCGCCTTTGCCACGATTCTTTTACGTGAGGAAGTCAGCAATGAAAATCCTGATAAAAGCGTTAGCAAAATCTCCCGGCAGCCAATGGCAAGTTCGTCTCGACGGCGAGGCCATCAACTTTCGCAGTGAGGCCGAGGCCCGCGCTTTTGCCGACACGCTACAAGCCCGGATCCAGGCGCCCCATCGCTTCCCTCTCAACCAGCAACGTTCCGCTGGCTGAGCCCAACTTCAGACCTGCGCTTGTACGGCCCTTGCCCGTTGCAGGCGCTGGGTCGCCATGGCAATGGTCACCGCCAGCACACCGCAGAGGCTGATGACCATGGCCATCGGCATCGCCGTGCCGTCGTGCAACACGCCAACCAACGACGCCGCGCCTGCCGCCACACCGAACTGGATGCAACCGAGCAACGCCGACGCGCTGCCGGCCCGAGCGCCCTGCCCGCTCATGGCACAGGCCGAGGTATTCGGCAAAATGCAGCCCAGGCTGGCGATACAGATAAACAGCGGCACCAACAACGGCCATAGCGCCTCGGTACGCAACGCGGCAATTGCCAACAGCGTCAACGCCGCCGCCACGTACACCCACACGGTGCGCGACAGCAAAAACGCCGGGCCGCGCTTGGCCAGCAAGCGTGCGTTCAGTTGCGCCACCAGGATAAAGCCCGCGGCGTTGGAGCCGAACAACCAGCCGTAATGCTCGGCCGGCACGCCAAAGAGCTTGATAAACACGAAGGGGGAGCCGGCGATGTAGGCAAACATCCCGGCAATCGAGATACCGCCGGTCAAGGCATAGCCCAGATACACCCGGTCTGACAGTAGCGAGCCGTAGCGGCGCAACGAGCCCGACAACGGCTGGCGCGGCTGATCGGCCGGGAAGGTTTCCGGTAACCCGACCGCCACGGCGATGGCTGCCATCACGCTGAACAACGACAACGCCAGGAAAATCGACTGCCAGCCCCACACGCCGACCATCAGGCCACCGGCCAATGGCGCCAGGATCGGGGCCAGGCCGGTCACCAGCATCAGTTGCGAATACACCTTGGCCGACCCCACGGCATCGCATTTGTCGCTGACCACCGCCCGGGAAATCACCATGCCCGCACACCCGCCAAGGGCCTGCACGAAGCGTGCACCAATCAGCCATTCCAGGGACGGCGCATACGCACAAGCGAAAGAGGCGAGGGTAAACAGGGTGACACCGCTGAGCAGCGGCACACGCCGGCCAAAACGGTCGGCCAGCGGCCCGTAGATGAGTTGACCAATGGCCAGGCCAGCGAAATACACAGCCAGGGTCAGTTGGATATGTTTTTCGTCAGTGGCAAAAGCTGTAGCCATTGCCGGAAAGCCCGGCAGGTAAAAATCGATCGCCAACGGCGCGAAGGCGCTCAAGGCGCCCAGAATCAGGATTATGCGAAGGTTCATCAGACACCCAAGTGAGTCGGCAGCTCAACAGTCTAGCCGCGCTTGGGTGCCATGAACATTACGTTAGGTGGCTAACGATCAGAAAAATCACGCCAGCTTGGCGCTGTAGCCTTCCTCGGTGATCAGACCGATCACTTGGTCCGAGGACAGACCGCTTGCCACCCGCACTTCTTTGGCCTTCAAATCGACTTCCACACTCGCCGCCGGATCCTGGCTCTGTACCGCCTGGGTCACCGCTTTAACGCAATGGCCACAGGTCATTCCTTCAACGCTGAATATTTGCATGACATGACTCCTTTGATGAGGTTGAGCCCAGTGTCGAGCTTGCCATGATGGCAAGGTCAAGTTCTCAATATTTCTGCCGGGCTGGTATTCGGCGGCGACGTCGGCCAAGCTTCAACCTTCCTAGCTGTGAACCACGGAGCATTCGCCATGCGCTGGTTGTTTTTTGCCCTTGCCGGCCTGATGAGCTTGCCTGCCGCTGCGCCCCAGGCCCTCGCTGCTGAAGATTATGCGGTGCTGATTATTTCCCGCGAACGCCTGGAAGTGCCGACCTACTGCGAGATCGGCCTGTATATCCAGGACCAACTCGCCGGGCGTCTGTTCCAGGAACAGGCCACTTCATTCAATCTTCCCTCCGGCGATATGTCGCTGCGCCTGAAACTGTTGCCGGGCCAAGCGCCAGGCTGTCAGCCGGGCATGCTCGCACCTGCCGCGCAGAACATCACTTTGAAAGCCGGTGATGTACGCAAATTACGCATTGCCCTTGGCCCGGACGGCATGTACCTCAAAGCTGCGGCATTGGAATACTGAGTAACCCCCACGATCGTTCCCACGCTCTGCGTGGGAACGCCTCATCGGACGCTCCGCGTCCCGGGTACAAGGCACTACTTCAACGCCAGGGTGACGCGGAGCGTCACGGGCTGCATTCCCACGCAGAGCGTGGGGACGATCGCAGAGCGTGGGAACGATCGGGCTTGACCTTCCCCACAGGTTAAGGTTGATCCTAGTGGCAACTTCTCCTGGAGGACTGCCCCAATGAATGGATCCACCACCTTTGACCTGCCCATCGGCGGCATGACCTGTGCCAGCTGTGCCGGGCGGGTCGAACGCGCGCTGGGCAAGGTGCCGGGCGTGCAACGTGTCAGCGTCAACCTGGCCAATGAACGCGCGCACATCGAAGTACAGGGCCAGATGGACCCCAGCGTACTGATCGCCGCCGTCGACAAGGCCGGCTACACCGCCACCCTGCCCCAAAGCGAAACCGCCACCGACGCCGATCAAGCCCGGCGCCTGCGCCGCGAGCGCTGGTCGCTGATGGCGGGCATTCTGCTGGCGTTACCTTTGGTGCTACCAATGCTGGTAGAACCTTTTGGCCTGCACTGGATGCTCCCCGCCTGGATACAGTTTGCCCTGGCCACGCCGGTGCAATTCATCTTGGGTGCGCGCTTCTATGTCGCCGCCTGGAAAGCCGTGCGCGCAGGTGCCGGCAATATGGACCTGCTGGTGGCGATCGGCACCAGTGCCGGCTACGGCCTGAGTATCTATGAATGGCTCACCGCCGCCCCAGGCGTGACGCCGCACCTGTACTTCGAAGCCTCTGCGGTGGTGATCGCCCTGGTGCTGCTGGGCAAATACCTGGAAAGCCGCGCCAAGCGCCAGACCGCCAGCGCCATCCGCGCCCTTGAAGCCTTGCGTCCGGAACGGGCGATCCGCGTGCAGGACGGCCGCGAAGAAGACGTCGCCATCAGCGCGTTGAAGCACGGTGACCTGGTGCTGGTCAAACCCGGCGAACGCTTCCCGGTGGACGGTGAGGTGGTGGAAAGCCAGAGCCATGCCGATGAAGCGCTGATCAGCGGCGAAAGCCTGCCGGTGCCCAAACAACCCGGCGACGCGGTCACCGGTGGCGCCATCAACGGTGAAGGCCGTTTGCTGGTGCGCACCCTGGCCCTGGGCGCGGAAAGCGTGCTGGCGCGCATCATCCGCCTGGTCGAAGACGCCCAGGCCGCCAAGGCGCCGATTCAGAAACTGGTGGATAAAGTCAGCCAGGTGTTCGTGCCGGCCGTGCTGGTATTGGCGCTGATCACCGTAGTGGGCTGGTGGCTGTACGGCGCCTCCCTGGAAACCGCCATCATCAATGCGGTGGCCGTGCTGGTGATTGCCTGCCCTTGTGCCTTGGGCCTGGCCACGCCGACCGCGATCATGGCCGGCACCGGCGTCGCCGCACGCCACGGCATTCTGATCAAGGACGCCGAAGCCTTGGAGCGCGCTCACGCCGTGAGCGCCGTGGTGTTCGACAAGACCGGCACCCTCACCTCCGGCGCACCCAACATCGCGCATTTGGCGGCCGTGGATGGCAACGAAACCCTGCTGTTGCAACAGGCCGGCGCCTTGCAGCGCGGCAGTGAGCACCCACTGGCCAAGGCCGTGCTGGATGCTTGCCGCGAAAGAGGTTTGGACGTGGCCGATGTGAGCTCCAGCCAATCTCTCACCGGGCGCGGCATTGCCGGTACGCTCGACGGTCGGCCGCTGGCACTGGGCAATCGCCGCTTGCTGGAAGAAACCGGCCTGGACGCAGGCGATTTAGGCCCGCGTGCCAAGGAATGGGAGGCCGAAGGCCGCACCTTGTCCTGGCTGATCGAACAAGGCGCGCAACCCCGCGTGCTGGGGCTGTTTGCCTTTGGCGATACGCTCAAGCCCGGCGCGTTGCAGGCCGTGCAACAACTCAAGGCGCAGCACATCAGCAGCCACCTGATCACTGGCGACAACCACGGCAGTGCGCGGGTGGTGGCCGAGGCCTTGGGCATCGACGATGTGCATGCCGAAGTACTGCCCGCCTATAAAGCCGCTGCCGTGGCCGAGCTGAAAAAAACCGGCGTGGTGGCCATGGTCGGCGACGGTATCAACGATGCACCCGCCCTGGCCGCTGCCGATATCGGCATCGCCATGGGCGGCGGCACCGACGTGGCCATGCACGCCGCCGGTATCACCTTGATGCGTGGCGACCCGCGCCTGGTGCCGGCCGCCCTGGAGATCAGCCGCAAGACCTACGCGAAAATTCGACAGAATCTGTTCTGGGCCTTTGTGTATAACTTGATCGGCATTCCCCTGGCCGCCTTCGGCCTGCTCAACCCGGTACTGGCTGGCGCCGCCATGGCCTTGTCCAGTGTCAGCGTGGTGAGTAATGCGCTGTTGTTGAAAACCTGGAAACCCAAGGACTTGGAGGATCAACGCCCATGAACATCGGCCAAGCCGCCCGCACCAGCGGGCTAAGCGCGAAGATGATTCGCTACTACGAATCCATTGGCCTACTGAAAACCGCCCACCGCACCGACAGCGGCTACCGGGTGTACGGCCATGATGACCTGCACACCCTGACGTTCATCAAGCGCTCGCGGGACCTGGGGTTTTCACTGGAAGAAGTCGGCAAGTTGCTGACGCTGTGGGAGGACCGGCAGCGCGCTAGCGCCGATGTAAAAGCCCTGGCGCGTCAGCACATCGACGAGCTCAATCACAAGATTCGCGAGTTGGGGCAACTGCGCGATACCTTGCAGGACCTGATGGAGCACTGCCAGGGCGATCATCGGCCCGATTGCCCGATACTCAAGGAGTTGGCGGCGGGCAACTGCTGCGCCTGACAGACAGCACGCATGATCGTTCCCACGCTCCGCGTGGGAATGCATCCCTGGACGCTCTGCGTCCCAAAGCGTGACGCGGAGCGTCGAAAACGGCATTCCCACGCAAAGCGTGGGAACGATCAGATCACTGCATCCAAGGCGGCGGCGGTGGCTCGTCCGGTACTTTGCTCGGTGGCGCATCATCCGCTGCGCGAATCGCCTGGCGACGCTCTTCATCCAGCCGCGCCGCTTCGATTTCACGGATCACACCGCCCACATCCGCCAGTTCTTCCGGTTCGTCGAACTCACCGGTCAACACACTGGCCGGGTGCAAGGTGCCGGCTTCGTACAGCGCCCACATTTCCTTGGCGTACTTGGTCTTCTTCAACTCCGGGGCAAAACGCCCGAAGTAGGAAGCCATGTTGCCGACGTCGCGCTCCAGCATGTTGAAGGCGTGGTTGTTGCCCGCGGCATCCACCGCCTGGGGCAGGTCGATGATCACCGGGCCCGTAGGCGTGAGCAGCACGTTGAACTCGGACAGGTCACCGTGCACCAGGCCGGTGCACAGCATCAGCACGATCTGGGAGATCAGGAAGGCGTGGTATTCGCGCGCCTGGTCCGGGTCCAGCACTACGTCGTTCAGACGCGGGGCCGCATCGCCGTACTCGTCGGCCACCAGTTCCATCAACAGCACGCCTTCAAGAAAGTCGTACGGCTTGGGCACGCGAACGCCCGCACCGGCCAGGCGGAACAGCGCCGCCACTTCAGCGTTCTGCCAGGCATCTTCAGTTTCTTTCTTGCCGAACTTGGAGCCCTTGGCCATGGCTCGCGCCTGGCGGCTGTTACGGACCTTACGGCCTTCCTGGTATTCGGACGCCTGACGAAAACTTCGTTTATTCGCCTCCTTGTAAACCTTGGCGCAACGCAATTCATTGCCGCAGCGCACCACATAAACAGCTGCTTCTTTACCACTCATCAGAGGGCGCAGCACTTCGTCGACCAGACCGTCTTCGATCAGGGGTTCAATGCGTTTAGGAGTCTTCATCAGCTTTTATTGTGGGTCCTGTATTACCAAACACGCGTGTGGCACTCGTTATACGGCAATCGGCTCGCCGGGGGGAGAGGCTACTGACCTCTGACCCCTTCAGAATGCATTCAATGGGCCAATTTTATCGGCAGTCAGCGTTCGATTATCGCCGTCACGCCTTGACCACCGGCGGCACAAATGGAAATCAGCCCACGGCCCTTGCCCGCCGCATCCAACAATTTAGCCAAGTTGGCGACGATCCGCCCACCGGTGGCGGCAAACGGATGGCCCGCCGCCAGAGAACTGCCCTTGACGTTGAGCCGGCTGCGGTCGATCGACCCCAGCGGTGCGTCCAGGCCCAGGCGGGTCTTGCAATAGTCGGCGTCTTCCCAGGCCTTGAGCGTGCACAGCACTTGGGCGGCGAAGGCTTCGTGGATTTCGTAGTAATCAAAGTCCTGCAAGGTGAGGCCGTTGCGCGCCAGCAAGCGCGGTACCGCATACACCGGCGCCATGAGCAGGCCCTCGGCGCCGTGGACGAAATCCACCGCCGCCGCTTCGCCATCACGCAGGTAAGCCAGGATCGGCAAGCCGCGCTCCTTGGCCCACGCCTCACTGCCCAACAGCACCAGAGAGGCGCCATCGGTCAGCGGTGTGGAGTTGCCGGCGGTGAGCGTGCCCTTTTCGCTGCGCTCGAAGGCCGGCTTGAGGCTGGCGAGTTTTTCCAGGGTCAGGTCGGGGCGCAAGTTGTTGTCGCGGGTGAGGCCGAGGAAGGGCGTGAGCAAATCGTTGTGCCAGCCTTCGGCGTAGGCCGCCGCCATCTTCTGGTGGCTCTCCAGCGCCAGCTGGTCCTGCTCGGCGCGGGGGATCTGCCAGGCCTGGGCCATCAGCTCGCAGTGCTGACCCATGGACAAACCCGTGCGCGGTTCGCCGTTGCGCGGCAGTTCCGGCTTGAGGTGCTGGGGACGAAGTTGTAACAGAACTTTTAATTTGTCCGCCATGGATTTACTGCGGTTGGCTTTGAGCAGCAACTTGCGTAGCCCTTCATTCACACCAATCGGCGCATCCGAGGTGGTGTCCACCCCGCCGGCAATGCCGCATTCGATCTGGCCCAGGGCAATTTTATTGGCCACCAGCAGCGCCGCCTCAAGCCCCGTGCCGCAGGCTTGCTGGATGTCGTACGCAGGGGTTTGCGGTGACAGGCGCGAGCCGAGCACGCATTCACGCGTCAGGTTGAAATCACGGGAATGCTTGAGCACCGCACCGGCGGCCACCTCGCCCATGCGCAGGCCGTGCAGGTTGTAGCGCTCGATCAGGCCTTCCAATGCGGCGGTCAGCATCGCCTGGTTACTCGCCGTGGCGTAAGGGCCATTGGAACGGGCGAAAGGAATGCGGTTACCGCCAATGATCGCTACACGGCGCAATTGAGTCATGGAAAGCTCCCTTGTGGTGGTGGGTGGAATCATCAAGCCTAGCCTAGGCTCAATCGAACGACTGCCACCCCAGGGTGGTCAACCTTTGAACCCCAGCCTTCGGAGAGCGTTCCATGTCTGACCGTTATATCGACTTCGCCAACTCAAGCCTCGGCCATCGCCTGGTCGCCGCCATTGGCCTGCCGTCACCGGTACGCCTGGAACGCTGGCAAGCCGGACGCCTGCGCCCGGTCGAAGGTGCGTTGCTGCTGGGCGGTGGCGCATTGGCAACCCAGGTGCTGGCGTTTGCCAACCGACTCACCGACGCCGTCTACAGTTACGGCGCCGAAGCCTCGACAGCGCCCGCGTGGATTCCAGGGCACGGCCCCAAGCTCAAGGCGGTGGTGTTCGACGCCAGCGGTTTGCAGCACACCGACCAGCTCAAGCAACTGCGTGAATTCTTCCAGCCGCTGCTGAAAAACCTCGACCACAGTGCCCACCTGGTGATCCTTGGCCGTGCGCCGGAAAGCCTTAGCGACCCCTTCGCCGCCAGCGCCCAGCGCGCCCTGGAAGGTTTCAGCCGCTCCCTGGCCAAGGAGTTGCGCAGCGGTGGCGTGCTGCAGTTGCTGTACGTGGGCGACGGTGCCGAAGACCAGTTGGAAGGCGCGTTGCGGTTTTTCCTCTCGCCCAAAAGCGCGTACATCTCCGGGCAGGTGATTCGTTTGACGGCTTGCGATACCCCGGTGCAAGACTGGACGCGCCCGCTGGCCGGGCGCAAGGCGTTGGTGACCGGCGCCGCCCGAGGTATCGGTGCCTCCATCGCCGAAACCCTGGCCCGCGACGGCGCCGACGTCATTCTGCTCGATGTGCCCCAGGCCAAGGCCGACCTCGAAGCCCTGGCCGCACGCCTGAATGCGCGCACGGTGGTGCTGGATATCTGCGCCGAAGATGCCGCCCGCCAACTGGCTGAACACCTGCCAGACGGGCTCGACATCCTGGTGCACAACGCCGGTATCACCCGCGACAAAACCCTGGCCAACATGACCCCGGAATACTGGGACGCGGTGCTGGCGGTCAACCTCAACGCGCCGCAGGTGCTGACCAAGGCCCTGCTCGACAGCGGTACTCTGCAAGACAATGCACGGGTGGTATTGCTGGCCTCCATCAGTGGCATCGCCGGCAACCGTGGGCAAACCAACTATGCAGCGAGCAAGGCCGGATTGATCGGCCTGGCTCAAGCCTGGGCGCCGCTGTTAAAGGAGCGTGGGATCAGCATCAACGCCGTCGCGCCCGGGTTTATCGAAACCCAGATGACCGCGCATATTCCCTTCGCCCTGCGCGAGGCCGGGCGCCGCATGAGCTCCCTGGGCCAAGGTGGCTTGCCCCAGGATGTGGCCGAAGCCGTCGCCTGGCTGAGCCAGCCGGGTTCCGGTGCGGTCAGCGGCCAGGCGCTGCGGGTGTGTGGGCAAAGCCTGCTGGGAGCGTGAGCATGCAATGGCAAACGTTGGACAGCACCCCGTCTCTACTGCCGCTGTACTGGCGTGCGGCGCTCAAGCGCAAGATCACCGGCAGCACATTGCCCGAACGCGGGTTGCGCTGCCGGATGAGTATCAATCCCAGCGCCGTTGCGGCGTACCGCAAGGTGTGCGGTTTTGCTGACAGCCCGATGCTGCCGGCGACTTATCCGCATATCCTCGCGTTCGGCCTGCAACTGCAATTGCTGACGGACAAGACGTTTCCGTTTCCGCTGCTGGGGTTGATCCACCTGCGCAATCGCATCCGTATTCATCGGCCGTTGGGCGCAGTGGGTGACGTGAGTGTCGGCGTTTACGCACGCAATCTCAGCCCCCATCCCAAGGGGGCCACCTTTGACATCGTAACGGTTGTAGAGGATGCCCTTGGACTCTTGTGGGAAGCCGAAAGCCAGATGTTATGTCGGGGCGTGAAGCTTGAAGGCAAAGCCGTGGAGAGCGGATTGCAAACCCCAGACACGCTCACCGAACTGACGCGCTGGAACGCGCCCACTGACATAGGCCGCCGCTACGCCCGCGTGTCCGGCGACTACAACCCTATCCACCTCAGTGCGCCTACCGCCAAGCTGTTCGGTTTCCCCCAGGCCATCGCTCACGGATTGTGGAACAAGGCGCACACCCTCGCAGCACTGGTAGAACACTTGCCGGCCGCCAATATTGAAATCGACGTCGAGTTCATGAAGCCGGTGCGCCTGCCCAGCGAAGTGATATTGATGAGCAGCACGGCCGGTTCCAGCGGAGCGTTGGAACTCAAAGGCGCTGGGGATATTCAACATATGCGGGGGAAGTGGCAGCCGATTGCCTGAAACCCCCTGATTAATTGTATATATACACCCTAAGTTATAGCGGACCTTACGAGGTCCGCCTTTATTTACAACGCTTTGATTTTGCTCATATAAACATCCTGAAACATCCCTCCATTACACCTTTGGTATTAGTCATTAAGCCGACGATGGCCGGATGTATATAAATCGTTAATACCAAGTTGAGCGTTGCGTGAAAGAGTGCCCTGGCCTGAGATAGCCACACGGACAAACCTATCGTTATCCAAAGAAATAACGAGGGTTTGAAACAACCAAGGTTGTACCAGGTGCAAGGAACTCAATCATGAAAACTCAAGTAGTGTTTTGGAAAGCAAGTACCGCGCTGGCCCTCGTTCTGGCAATGAGCCTGGGCGGCTGCAGCAGCGGTGGTGGCGGGCATAAATCCAGCGTGGCGGCGTCCTCGCCGGATGCGGGTGCAGGTGCAGGTGCAGGTGCTGGTGGCGGTACTGGTGGCGGTACTGGTGGCGGTGACGGCGGCACTGGCGGTGGTACCGGTGGTGGCACGGGCGGTGGTGACGGCGGCACGGGCGGTGGTACCGGTGGTGGCACGGGCGGCGGTGACGGCGGCACTGGCGGTGGTACCGGTGGCGGCACGGGCGGTGGCACTGGTGGCGGCACTGGCGGCGGCACTGGCGGTGGCACTGGCGGTGGCACTGGTGGCGGCACTGGCGGCGGCACTGGTGGCGGCACTGGTGGCGGCACTGGCGGCGGCACCGGTGGTGGCACTGGCGGTGGCACTGGCGGCGGCACTGGTGGCGGCACTGGCGGCGGCACCGGTGGTGGCACTGGTGGCGGCACTGGTTCAACAACCACCCCACTGGTCACCGGCCAGATCGCCGGCACCCTTGGCACCACTGTGGGCAATGTCGGTACCGCTGTCGGTAACCTGGGTTCGACGTTGAACGGCGTACCTATCGTCGGCGCAACCGCAGGCGGCCTGGTCTCCTCGGCAGGCACCGCTGTTAACAGCATAGGCACTGGTGTGACCACCGGCTTGGGCTCACTGGGCACCAACAGCAACTCCCTGGGCACGACAGTGGCAGGCGTAGGTAATGGCGTGGCGGACCTGGGCGGCGGCCTCTCGACCACAGGCCAATCACTGTCAACCACTCTGGGCGGCATACCTGTGGTCGGCGGCGTGACAGGCGGCGTGGGCACAGCGGTAGGTGGCGTCGTGGATAAAGTCGGCACCACCGTTACGATGCTCGGCGATACCCTGAGCACGGCCAGCACCACCGGCCCGCTGGGTTCGTTGACCAACACCTTGGGCAGCAAAGTCGTGGTGCCTGTGGTGTCGCTGGTGGAAAACACCACCGGCAACCTGGGCAACGCAACCGGCCTGGGCGCTCCCCTCAATGGCGTACTGGATAAAGTCGGTTCGGCTGTCACTGGCCTGGGTACTCAAGTCGCCAGCACGGGCGGCACGGGCAACCCGGTCACCAGCGTTGTCGGCACCGTGCTCACTGGCGTCGGTGGCACACTGGATAAATCGGGTGGTTATGTGGCCCCAACCGGTGGCACCTCGGCTCCCGGCATTCTAGAGCAGGTAGGTGGCCTGGTCGCTAACGTAGGCACCGGCCTGAACGTGGGCAACACCAACGGCACCGTCAGTGCAGCGGGTGTGACCGGTGGTGCAGTCGGCGGCACCGTTGCCTCGCTGGGCACTGTGCTAGGTGGCACAGGTGTAGCAAACACCGCAGCTACCGCACCGGTCGCCACCGTGGCCGCCAATGTCGGCGCAGCGCTCAACCCTGTGACCAGCGGCGTCACCAACCTGACGCAAACCATCGGCACGACTACCGGTGTGGGTGCCCCGGTGAATGGCCTGGTGACTCAAGTCGGCGGCGCAGTCAGCAGCGTGGGCACCAACCTGACAGCAGCCAATGCCAACCCGATCACCAATGCCGTAGGCACCACCGTCACAGCAGTCGGCGGCACCGTCGCCTCGGTGGGTGGCCTGGTAACCGGCGGCACCACTGGCGGCACCAGCGGTGGTTTGCTCGGTGGCTTGAACATCGGCACCACCACCACAGCAACCGGCACGGCCACAACCACAGGCGGCACTACCGCAACAGGCGGTCTGGGCGGTTTGTTGAACGGCCTGACCGGCAAATAGAAATGCACCTGGCCGATTAGACGGCCTCCCCTACAGCGCCTACGCTTGGTTGAGACGAGAGACCTTTAATAAGTCTCTCGTCTTTTTTATGGGCGGCGACACGTTTTATCAATCGCCGCCCTCCCGAACCGAGTCCCAGAACCCGGCGGGCCCGAAGCGCTGCTGCAGTTGACCATGGAGTGTCCTATGCGCGTGTTGACGCCGTTGTTATTGCTCACCCTCAGTGCCTACGCTCAGGCCGAGACCCTTCCCAGCTTTCTTAACAGCAACGACACTGTCCGCACCCTGCCGGTGCCCAACCTGCCCGCCGACGCCTATCGACCACCCACGTCGAAAACTCAGGTACCTGAAGCGCCGCCGACTGCCGGCCAGCCGCTGTTGATGGACACCAAGGTCACTATTCGCAAGTTGCAGATCGAAGGCGGAACGGTCTACCCGCTCGCCGAGACGGCACAGGTGTATGCGCCGTTGATTGGACGGGAAACCAACCTTGCGCAACTGATCGAAGCGACCCGTGGCGTCACCCGCCGTTATCAGGAGGATGGCTACCTGCTGTCCTACGCGTTCCTGCCGCAACAGAACTTCGAAAACGGCCTGGTTCGCGTGGTACTGGTGGAGGGCTATATCAAGGACTATCAACAAACCGGCGACATCGGTTCGGTGTCGGCCTATGTCGATAAGCTCGCGCAGAAGCTCCTGGCTGAGCGCCCACTGACCCGCAAGACCTTCGAGCGCTACACCACGCTGATGAGCCGCATCCCTGGCCTCAGCGTACAGGCGCAAGTGCCGCCACCGGGCACCACCGATGGCGCCACGCACATGCAGATCCAGGCCAGCCGCAAACCTTTCACCACCAGCATGAGCCTGGTGCAAAAAAGCCGTGGCGGCACGCAAGCGTTGCTGAGCGCTACCAGCAATTCCCAGACGTCCATGGGTGAACAACTCAGCGTCAGCGGCCTGTTCCCGCCCGGCGAGGACAAAGAGCATTACTACCGCGTGGACTACAACCAGTTCATCAACGCCGAGGGCACCCAACTGGCGCTCGCCGCCGAACGCTATCGCGCCGACCCCAACAGCAGCGTGCAACTGGACGGCGGTTTCGAACTCAAGCCGCACCAGTCCATCGACCGCTACTCCATTGGCCTGAGCCACCCGTTCATTGCCTCCCCCACCGAGTCACTCACCTTGGGTACGCGCCTGTACGCGGTCGACCAGACCACGCGCTACAAACTGGTGGGTTTCCCGCTGAGTTTCGACATCGAATCCAACCTGCGTGCCCTGGCCTTCGAAGGCGATTGGCGCAAGGCCGACGCGCAACGCCTGCGCATCATCAGTGGTGGCCTGTACCAGGGCATAGACGGCTTGGGCGCCAAGGCCCGCAGTGACCTGGGCGTGGCCAAACCCGACCTCGACTTCTTCCGCCTGCGCCTTTCCGGCGTGCAAAGCGACAAGTTCTTCGACAACTGGCAAGGCGTGTTGTCCGGTGCGCTGTACTGGAGCGACAACACCCTGCCCGACAGCGAACGCGTGACCTTCGGCGGGCAGAGTTTCGGCCGTGGCTACCCGGACGACCAAGGCTCGGGCGACAAGGGCTGGGGGGTGGCGTACGAGGTCAACTACAGCTTCAACCGCACCGGCAACTGGGTGAAGATCCTGCAACCCTACGTAGTGGTCGACCGCGCCAAATCCTGGTTCAACGACCTGCCGGTCAAGGCCAACGACCTGTCCTCGGCGGCGGTGGGTCTGCGCTTTGGCGACAAGAAGTACTACAACATCGCGCTGGAGGCGGCCAAGCCAATGTCGGATATCGCGCTGGACAGCTTTAACCGCAGGCCGCGGTATACGCTGAGTTTCAGTTATCAGCTGTGATGAGTCTTTAACTGAACCACCGCTATCGCAGGCAAGCCAGCTCCCACAAGGGTCTGTGTTGCTCACAGAATCAGTGCCCGACACAGACCCCTGCGGCCTGACAGCCGAAACCTTTCTACCTGAGCCCCCGCAATCAAACTGTGGGAGCTGGCTTGCCTGCGATGACGGCCGGACAGTCGACGACTAAGTGCCTGGCACCCCACGAGCCAAATGTGGGAGCGGGCTTGCTCGCGAAGGCGGTGTGTCAGTCAATGAACTTTAACTGAACCACTGCTATCGCAGGCAAGCCAGCTCCCACATTTAATAAGCGGTGCCGGTCCGTTACCGACCAGGTGTAGAGAGGGGAAACAGGTTGTTGAGAGTATCGAGCAAGCGCACCAGGTAGATAGGCTTGCGAAACAGGTCCAGCACCTGCAAGCGCAGCATATCGCTGACATCATCCATTTCTGCATGACCCGACATCACGATCACAGGCAACTGCGAGCGTGAGGTGTGTTCGCGCAGGCGCTTGATCAAGGAGATACCGCTTTCCTCGGGCATGCGCAGATCGGTGATGACCAGGGCGATATCAGGGTGAAGTGTCAATTCTTGCAAGGCAAAGGTGACGGAGTTCGCGGTGAAACAGACGAATCCCTCGTTTTCGAGGGATTCGGCCAACTCGACCAGCGCATCCTCCTCGTCATCCACCAATAGGATTTTTTGGCGGGATGACGAAGGGTAGGTCATGGGCGGTACCTGACAAAGAAGATCACTAGCAGAGCAAACAAAAACGTTAGCAGCTAAGTTGTCAGCGCCTCGGAAACCTTTTCAAAGACACCTTCGATTTTCTCGCCAAGCCCAGTGCCAACACCCACTATCACCAACGCAACTATCGCCACAATAATCACATATTCAATGGCCGACGCCCCGTCTCTACGGCGCAGGAATAACTGAGCGTGAATGTAAAATTTCAAGAACAGGTCAAGGATCATATTGAGGTCTCCTTCATGCGCCAAAAAGCGCCGATACAGCTGGCCCGCACAATGATTGCCGTGTGCCACTAGAGCATTGTCAACAAATTTAACACTCACAACTGTAAGAACGAATTAATCACAAAGTATTAGTCGCCGCGCCAGCCCCACAAATCCGTCATTTACAGCCCCCGCTTTAACCGCGCAGATAAATTTTTCATTCAGTAATGGCAATTTGTCCTAGCTGGGCTACCTTCAAATAGCCAAATCGTTAGTTGTTCATCACAGCCCAGTTGCGAATTTAACTCGTTTGGATAAACGGGAATAAAAGCAGTGCAACAGGATAGGGAGCGCCGTCATGAACAGTCGTATCAGCATGGTCCTGGCTGGCTTGCTGCTTATCGGAGCCCTGGTTGCAGGGTATTGGGGCCTGGTGCTGAGTCGTCCACCGGCACCCTCCGTAGCGCCCTCGCCAGCACCTGTCATTTCCGTTGAAAAAACCGTTGCCGTCGTGGAAGACCAGACCCGCCAGCCGGTCGTGGTGCTGGTGCATGCGGTTGCGCCTTTTGTGCCCCTCACGGCTGCCGATGTCGCCGTGGAAAAACTGCGCACCGTGCCGGCTGGCAGCCTGACCAGCGTTGACCAGGCCATCGGCCGCACGCCCTTGCGGGCCCTGGGTGCCGGCACCTGGCTTAATGATGAAAGCTTCACCGCCGGCGGCCCGCTGGCCCGCATGATTCGTACAAACGAACGGGCGCTGGCCGTCGCCGTCGATGAGGTCATCGGTGCCGGTGGCCAGTTGAGCCCAGGCGATTACGTGGACGTCTTGCTGTTCTTGCGCCAGGACAATGCCAATGCCGAGCAGTCGGCGCAGGTGGTCATCCCGGCGATTCGCCTGCTCAGCGTCGGCGACCAACTGGGCTTGGCCAACGACGGCACCCCGGCCGTGCCGCCACCCGCCACCGCCGAAGAACGCGCTCAGGCGGCGCAACGCCGCACCGCCGCGCGCAGTGTGGTGCTGGCGGTGCCCGAACCCTTGCTGAGCCGGCTGATGCTCGCCTCCCAAGCCGGTACGCTGCGCTTGGCCGTGCGCAGTGCCGACGAACAACTGCTCAGCCGCTACTGGGCCGGCGAAAGCGACACCCCGGACAAGGTGCAAAGCGCCAACCGCGACCTCTACCAGTTCACCCAATTGGCCCTCAGCGGCCCGCCGAAAAAAATCACCCCCGCGGTGGCCGACACCGGCCAACGTCGGGGCGTTGAAGTGATTCGCGGCGCAGCGGCGGCACAACCTACCCCCTGATTGAACAAGGATGCCTTGAATGAGCCAACGCTACGCTCAATTGGCCTTGGCCTTGATGCTGCCGTGCCTGCCCTTGGGCATGGCGATGGGCGCATCGGGCAGCTGCAACGCCCTGGGCCAATTGCCCGCCGTGATCGAGGTGGGCGAAGGCTTGCAAACCGAGTTGCAATCGCCGGTAGCGATTACGCGCCTGGCCATCGGCGACCCGAAAATCGCCGACGTGCGGGTCAACGGCGACCGCCACTTCCTGCTCACCGGTGTCGGCAGCGGCGCTACCAGCCTGATGGTGTGGACCGGCTGCTCGACCACCCCGCGCCAGAGCATGGTGTTCGTCAAAGGCAAGGCCACCTCGGCGCTGACCAGCCAATCGCTGTCGCCCTCCGAAGACCCGACGCTGCCCAGCCAGGTGCAGACCGATATCCGCTTCGTCGAAGTCAGCCGCACCAAGCTCAAGGAGGCCAGCACCAAGATCCTCGGCATGGGCAACAACTTCTTCCTCGGCAGCCCAAGCTTGCTGTCCCCTTCAGAGGGCATCTTCAAATTGCCGGTGAGCGCTGACAGCTTCAACATCGGTTTTGGCGGTGGCCGGGTCAAGGCGCTGATCAACGCCCTGGAAAGCAGCGGCTTTGCCTACACCCTGGCACGCCCGAGCCTCGTGGCCATGAGCGGCCAGAGCGCGACCTTCCTGGCCGGCGGCGAAGTGCCGATTCCGGTGCCCAGTGCCGGCAGCGATACCATCACCATCGAGTATAAGGAATTCGGCATTCGCCTGACCCTCACGCCCACGGTCATCGACCACAACCGCATCGCCTTGAAAGTCGCCCCGGAAGTCAGCGAGCTGGATTACAACAACGCGATCCGGATCCAGGGCATCCAGGTACCCGCCCTGACCGTCCGGCGCACCGACACCAGCGTGTCGCTAGCCGACGGTGAAAGCTTCGTGATCAGCGGCCTGATCAGCAGCACCAACCGCTCCACCATCGCCAAGCTGCCGGGCCTGGGCGACATTCCGATCATTGGCGCCTTCTTCCGCGACTCTAATATCAACAGCGAGGAGAAAGAGCTGTTGATGATTGTCACGCCGCATCTGGTGCAGCCACTGGCCGCCAATGCGCAGTTGCCGTCGCTGCCCGGCGAGAAACTGCGCACCTATGACCCGAATTGGTTCCGCCTGTTCTTCCTGGAAAACGGCAACTTCGACCGTCGCAGTGGACTTTCCCAATGAGCGATAGCCTGAGCCAGACCTTCCTGGCAATCACCCGCAACAGCACCGACCTGGAATGGCTCCAAGGTGCACTGGCTCCCCTTGGCCAAGTGATCAGCGTGGGCGGCGGCAGCCTGGATGAATTGCTGGCGCTGGTGGACGTGACCTTCGCCAATCTGGTGTTCGTGGGCCTGGACCGTGAACACCTGGTGGCCCAGAGCGCCTTGATCGAAGGCGCCCTGGAAGCCAAGCCGATGTTGGCGGTGGTGGCCTTGGGCGACGGCATGGACAACCAGTTGGTGCTCAACGCCATGCGTGCCGGCGCGCGGGATTTTGTCGCCTATGGCTCGCGCTCCAGCGAAGTGGCCGGGCTGGTGCGGCGCTTGAGCAAGCGCTTGCCGCCCACGGCGCCAAACGCCCATCTCGGCGGCCTCACCGTACTCTACGGTGCCCAGGGCAATACCGATGGCGCCCTGCTGGCGAGCCACCTGGCAATGGTGGTGCAAAAGAGTGGCCAGCAGACGCTGATGCTCGATCTCGGCTTGCCCAGGGGCGACAGCCTGGCGCTGCTGGGCCTGGACAGCACCTTCAATTTCGGCGACGCCTTGCGCCACCTGCGCCGCCTGGACGCCACCCTGATCAACAGCGCGTTCACCAGCACCGACGACGGCCTGCGCATCCTCGCCTATGCCGCCAGCGATGAACCCTTGGAAATGACCAGCGCCGCCGAGCTGTACATGTTGCTCAGCGCCTTGCGCCAGCACTTCCAGCACATCGTGGTCAACCTCACCGGGCAAGCCGACAGCGAAGCCCTGCGTACGTTTGTCAGCCACTGCGACAAGCTGCTGTGGTGCACCGACCAGGGCGTGCTCGACTGTCGGCGTAACCTGGCGGTGCTGAACCTGTGGCGCGAAAAAGGCATGAAGCTCGACCATGCCAAGCTGCTCGTCGATCGCTACATAAAAGGTTGTGCCCCCGGCACCGAAGCCCTGGAAAAAAGCTTCGGCCTGGAGTGCATCGCCGTGCTGCCCCTGAGCCCAGAAGTGCGCCTGAACGCCAAGAACCAGGGGCAAAGCCTGTTCACCCTGGCCCCACGTGAAGCCTTGACCCAAGCCCTGCGCCACCTGGGCGAGCGCCTGGCCAAACGCACCGAAGGCTTGGATAAACCTTCGACACGCTGGTTCGAACGCCTGCTGGGGACGAGTCGATGAACAGCGAAAAACTCTTCGGCGCCCCGGCCCGTGGGGCTGCCGCGCACAACGACCACGATGGCCTGAAACTGGTGCTGCATCGCTACATCATCGATGCCATCGAAGAGTCGGGCCAGAACCTGCTGGAAGGCTCGCGCCAATCCCTGGCGCAATTTGTCATCGACAAAGTGGCCGAATACATCACGCGCATGCACCTGGCGATCTCGCGCTATGAGATGGAGCGCCTGGCCGAGGAAATCGTCGATGAGCTGACCGGCTTCGGCCCGCTGGAGGTGCTCCTGCGCGATGTGTCGATCACCGAGATTCTGGTCAACGGCCCGCACCGGGTGTTTATCGAGCGTGACGGGGTGCTCCACCAGAGCGATCTGCGTTTTATCGATGCGCACCATGTAGAACGCGTGATGCAGCGCATCCTCGCGCCCCTCGGAAGGCGCCTGGATGAGTCGTCGCCGATGGTCGATGCGCGCTTGCCCGATGGCAGCCGGGTCAATGCGATCATCCCGCCAATTGCCCTAGACGGCCCGTGCCTGTCGATCCGTAAGTTTCGCAAGGACATGCTCAAGAGCAGCGACCTGGTGGCGATGCAAACCATCGACCACAACATCTTCGAGTTCTTCCAGGAGGCGGTGGGTAAGCGCTGCAATATCCTCATCAGTGGCGGCACCGGGACCGGCAAGACCACGCTGCTCAATATCCTCAGCCAATTGATCAACCCCCACGAACGCCTGGTCACCATCGAAGACGTGGCCGAGCTGCAACTGGGCCACCCCCACGTAGTGCGCCTGGAAACCCGCCCGCCCAATGCCGAAGGGCATGGCGAGGTCAAGGCCAGCGACCTGATCCGCAACGCCCTGCGGATGCGCCCGGACCGCATCATCCTTGGCGAGATCCGTGGCGTCGAAGTGCTCGATGTGATGACGGCCATGAACACCGGCCATGACGGATCCATGAGCACCGTGCACGCCAACAATGCCCAGGACGCGCTGTTGCGCCTGGAAACCCTGGTAGGCCTGACCGGCCGTGTGGTGGCGGAGAAAACCCTGCGGCAGATGATCTGCGCTGCACTGGATGTGGTGATTCAACTGACGCGCCTTCCCGATGGGCGCCGTTGCGTCAGCGAGGTGGTGGAAGTGGTGGGCGTGCGCGACGACGTGTATGTCACCAACACCCTGTTCCGCCTCGACCGCCGTACCGGTTTCGGCTTCCTGCGCGAAGCGCTCAACCCGGCCGGCGACAAGCTGCGGCGCGAATCGGCATTGCCGTTGTAGAGAGGGCTCATGACCGGACTTGTCTTGCTGCTCATTTGCGTCCTGCTGATCAGCCTGTCCGTCTGGCTGTTCCAGCGCGGGCTGCGCCAGGCCGGCACCGACCGGGTGCTGGAGCGGCTCTCCGATGGCCAGCCAGTAGCCCAGGAGCCGAACGGCAGCTGGATCGCGCTGGAGCGCATGTTCCAGCGCGCCGGCCTGGGCAAGCCCACCGACCGCCTGGGGTTGTGGTTGAGTGGCTGGGCGGTGGGCATGTTGCTGGGTTACCTGCTGGCTGGCGGGCTGGGCCTGCTGGTGATGCTGACCACGCCACCGCTGCTGTTGCGGGTGTATATCGCCTGGCGCTACCAACGGCGGGTGCAGCGCATGATCGAACAATTGCCGCAACTGCTGGACCACAGCGTGCGCAGCCTCAAGTCCGGGCGCACCCTGGCGGACGCGGTGCTGGGCGCGATCGACAGCACCGAAGCGCCGCTCAAAGAGGCCATGAGCCGCATCCAGCGTAACGTGCAAATGGGCGTGAGCCTGCCGGAGTCGGTCAGCGACTTTGCCGAGTTTTACGAGCGCGATGAGTTCCGCCTGTTTGCCCTGGGCCTGAAGGTCAACCACCGCTACGGCGGCAACGCCAGCGAGCTGCTGGAAAACCTGATCAAGATGATCCGCGAGCGCGAACAGGGGGCGCGCCAACTCAAGGCCATGACCGGCGAAACGCGCATGACCGCCTATGTGCTGGCGGGCTTGCCCATCGCCATGGTCGGCTACTTTTTGATGGTCAACCCGGGCTACCTGATGAGCATGTGGAACGACGGTACCGGGCGCTACCTGCTGCTGGCCGCGGCGGCGCTCGACATCACGGGCACCTTCGTCATGTGGCGCATGTTGCGGAGTATCTGAGATGGCCATCCTGATCTGCATCCTGTTGTCGCTCGCCGCCGTCGCCTTGATCGTCGGCAACCTGCTGGAGCAACGGCGCCGTCAACGCCTGGTCAGCCAACGCCTGCAAGGCCAACTGACCCGCGAGGACAAACTCGGCAGCCTGATGCGCCAATTGGGCGCCAGCGCCGTGGCCCAGCGCTCGGTCAGCCTGGACAACGAAACCCAGACCCTGCTCAACCGCGTCGGCTGGCGCAAAGCCAACCAGCGTTCCATGTTTGCCGCCTTCCAGATCGGCGTGCCCATCGTGCTGCTGGGCTTGACCCTGCTCGGCCAGCAACTGCTGTTTCCTCACGGCGGCTCACCCTGGATTGCCCCGGCGATTGCCCTGGGCATCGGTTACTTGCTGCCCAAGCGCATTCTGGCCCTCAGCGCGAAATACCGTCAGGAGCGCATCGCGCGGGAAATTTCCACGTTCATTCCGCTGCTGCGCATCCTGTTCGAATCCGGCATGGCGGTTGAGCAATCGCTGCGGGTGTTGAGCACCGAAGCCCAGCGCTTGCTGCCGGACCTGACCCATGAACTGCGCCTGATCCTGGTAAGGGTCGACTCGGGCCTGGATCTGTCCGAAGAGTTGGGCAAAACCGCGCGCCTGCTGGCCGTGGATGAGTTCACCGACACCTGCATCATTCTTCAGCAACTGATCCACCAAGGCGGCGGCGCGATGAAATCCTTGCTGGCCCTCAAGCAGTTGCTCGACGACCGCCGCCTGACCCGCCTGCAGGAATACATCTCGAAGATGTCCGCGAAGATGTCCGTGGTGATGATGGTGTTTCTGTTTCCCGCCTTGCTGATCGTGCTCGGGGGGCCGGCGATGATCGCCATTTCCCGAGCCTTGAATAACTTTTGAGGAGCCTGCCATGAAACCACTGATCGTCGCCTTGAGCCTGCTGATGCTGGGTGGCTGTGCCAGCAATGGCCAGGCTCCGTGGGCCGGGTTGCTGGCGCCGGGCAGTTGCCCCAAGCCCAGCGCCGACCAGGAGCTGTCGCTGAACCTGGCCGATGACATGGCCAACGAAGGCAAGCTGCACGCCAGCCTCGCCAACCTGCAAAACCTGCCCAGCGCCCTGCCCCAGGTTCGTCAACGCCAGGCCCGTGCCTATCGCTTGCTGGGCCGCCCTGACGCCGAGCCGTTGTACCGCAGCCTGCTGGGCACCTGCCTGGCCGCCGATGGTGAGCACGGCCTGGGGCAACTGGCGTCGGCCAAGGGCGACAACGGCCAGGCCATGGCCCACCTGCAACGTGCGGCACGGCTGGCGCCCACCGACGAAAAGATCCGCAATGACCTGGGCGTGGTGTACCTCGACCAACGGCGCCTGGAAGACGCACGCTTTGAATTCATGACCGCCATCGAGCTCAAGCAGAGCGATCAACTGGCGGCGGTCAACCTGGTGACGTTGCTGATCTACCAGGACAACTGGGAGCAAGCCGCAAAAGTGGTCGGCCAACTCGGTTTGAGCCCCGAGCAAGTGACCCGAGCCCAGGCACGGGCGCAACACCTCAAGGAGGCTGGCACGGCACCGCAGCGTCCAGTCAAAGATCAGGTAGCGGCGGTCAGCGACACGCTGCCGGCCTCTGTGAAATAAGGAGTCGATGATGAAATTCCATTACCTCGCCGGCCTTGCCTGCCTGGCCCTGCCACTCCTTGCTTCGGCCATCGAAGCAGGGCCGTCTTCACCCCGGCAGGCAGAAACGGAAAACTGGATGGCACTGCAACTGAGCGGTCGCGCAGCCTCGGCCAACCCGCAAAAAACCACGCCGGCAGAACGCGAGCAGGCGCTCAAGCGCTGGCTGGACAGCAACAAGCACCCGATCCCGGAGTTTTTTGATCAGAAAGCAGGCGGCACTGCGCAGGGCAGCAAATAAAACTCAACCCACCCTGTAGGAGCGAGCTTGCTCGCGAAGAACGTCAACGATAACGCGTGCATCCTGGGTAACCGCGTTGTCTTGGCGTTCTTCGCGAGCAAGCTCGCTCCTACAGTAGGGCGGTACTAGTGCGCCGTGACCCGCTGGCGCATCGCCGAGTTGTTCGGTGACAACGCCAGCGCCAACTGCGTGCGGTTGTGCATATGGGTCAAGCGCAGCACTTGGGACACGTACAGCTTGACCGTGTTCTCGGTAATCCCCAGCTCACAGGCAATCTGATAGTTGGTCTGGCCCTTGCCCACCAGGCGTGCCACGTCCAATTGGCGCGGTGACAGTTGATTGAAGATCGCCGGGATCTCCACCGGCCCGGCGTCATCGGCCGATGAGTCCCCGTCCTGGTCCTGGGGCGTCGGGTTGCGGCGCACCTTGTCCAAGTCCATATACAAGTCGTTGATGGATTCGGACAGGTACTGCAACTTCTGGTTGAGCGTGCCCAGTTGCAGGTCTTTTTGCCGTTCCTCCAATGCCGCTTCCTGGCGCTTGAGGCCTTCGAGCAATTCATCGAGGTTGATCGGCTTCTGGTAGTAATCGGCGATACCTGCACGCAGGGCCTTGATCACATCCTGCTTGTCGGCGCGACCGGTGAGCATGATCGCTTCGAACGCACGATGTTTACCGGCGATCCGTTGCAGCGCCTGCACCAGCTCGATGCCGTCCATGTCCGGCATATGCAGGTCACACAGCACTAAACCGATCTGAAGGTCTTCCTTGAAACGCTGGACAGCTTGCTCACTGGACTCGCACGGGACACAACGGTACCCGCTGCTTTCAAGAAATTCACAGAGCTCCTCCACGATTAAGGGTTGATCGTCGACAACGAGCACTTTTACTGCAGACGTAAGCTTGTTCACGCGCTACTCCATGCCTGGCAAGCCAAATGATGACCTATCCTTTCTGACGAAAAGTCCTACACCGCTACTCATTAAACGTAGACGTACTTTCCGACTATGTACATAGCATTAATCAACTCGTGCGACTGATGGATCCAAAACCAGCTGCCGGCAAAACCTGTCAAAACGAAGGGTGCAAAAGGCTGTTTTGTTGACGCTGGCCCTGCCCGTTCAACGCGGTTTGAGCTAAGCCCTTGATGCATAAGTGTCCAGGCCACCATGGCGATGCCCGCACCGATCAGCGCCCCGAGCAGGTACTCGATATTGGAGGCCAGCCCCAGGGCGGCGAGCAACTTCACATCCCCTGCGCCAAAGCGGCCCAACGCATAGCCCGGCAAGGTCAGCACCAGCGCCAAAGCCAGGGCCAGGCCGCCCTCGCTACGGGACGCGCCCAGCCACGTCGACCCCGCCCACAGCAGGTAAATCAACGCCAGCAGCCCGACGCCCAGGGTCAACGTATTGGCAATCTGGCGCTGGCGAATATCCTGCACGGCACATACGCCCAACCACAGCACAATCACTAGCGTCTGGATCACGTAAAAAACATCCCTTTTGGCTGAATGATTCTATGCTGATATCAAGTACTCGCCTCAGGGTAGACGCAGTCATGAAATCGAGCCTCCCGAGAAAGCAAAAAGGTGCTGCGGCGATCGAGTTTGCCTTGGTCTTCGTGATTTTCTTTGCGGTGTTCTACGGCATGCTCAGCTACAGCTTGCCGCTGCTGTTGATGCAGTCATTTCACCAGGCGGCCGCCGAAGGGGTACGCCGCAGTGTGTCCCTGGACCCCAGCACCGCCGGCTATTCGGCCCTGGTTGTGCAACGCGCCAAGGATGCAGCCCAGGCCCAGTTGAACTGGATCCCCGGCTCATTGAAATTCTTGCCCGGCTATATCACCGCCACCTACACCAATAATTTGCTGACGGTGAAGATCACCTACCCCTCGGCCAATATCAAAGCGGTCTTGCCGGCCCTGGTGTTGCCTGGGGTGGGCACCGTACCCAACCTGCCCACCAACCTCACCGCCACCTCGAGCCTTCAGTTTTGACGACAGGGGATAAATTGTTCGCACGCCTGCGCGGGCTTACCAGCGCCCTGGCTCTGGACGCGCCAACGACGCCCGCGCCGGGCCTGCAAGTGCAACTGGACAACCTGGGCCGGGTGCTGAGCATCACGGGCGCCTTGAGGCCTTTGCTTGCCCAGCATCTTGCCAATGCGCCCAACCCACCCTTGCAGACCTTGCTGTGTGCCGACAGCGCGCTGAGTGTCGAGGGCACGCCGCAGGAGTGGCAACGACACGGCCTGGATCTGGACTTCCAGGGCGCCGCCGGCCAGGTCCTGCATACCCGTGGCTGGATCGAGCCGGAGGGCGAGGGCTGGGCCCTGCACCTGCTGAACATCACTGACCTGCTTGCCGACCGGGCACGGGTGCAGCAACGCGAGCAGAACCACCAACTCGCCGCCCTGATGAGCGAACAGCTGCGCGTGTGCAGTTTCAGCCGCCTGCATCACGTGTTCAGCGAACACCTGCGCAGCGTGGCCCAGCGCTGGAGCATCCCCTGCGTCGCCATGGCACTGCTCGATGAGGATGACCAGGGCTGGCGCATCTACAGCCAATACGCCGCCCACGACGCCCCAGCCTTGTGGCAAACCGGGCAGCATCTGGGCACCAGCCTGGACAGCATCAACGGCAACACGCCATTGAGCCTGGACATTGCCCAGGGCCGCAGCGACAACCCGCGCCTGCGCAGTGTGTTTGGCAATGCCGACGGTTTCCTGGTGCCGTACCGCGACAGCCATGGCGCCGCCGCGTGGCTGCTGTGTGGTTTCTATAACGGCCAGGCACACCACACCGGCGAGCGTGACTGGCTGAACCTGTGCGCAGCACTCGCCGCGCCGCTGCTGGGCCGCCTGCGCGAACAGCGTCACCACCAGCAACTGGAACGCGTGGAAGCCCTGCAAGGCCTGCTCGTCACGGGCTGGTGGGAACTGTTGCCCGTCACCCAGGAAATCCAACTGGCGCCACAACTATTGCGCAACCTGAGCCTGGACGACGGCCCCACCCGCCAGCCCCTCGGCACCTGGCTCGAACTCATCCACCCCGCCGACCGCCAGGCCCTCAACAGCCGCCTGCAAGACCTGCAAGCCCTGGGCAAGCCGTTGCTGACCAGCGTGCGCTTGCAACGCACCGACGCTGAACAGTCGCCCCTGTGGTACCGCATACAAGGCCAAGTACTGGGCGCCGGCAATGAACGGCGCTGGATCGGCTTCATGCTCGACATCAGCGACATCCAGAACCAGCAACTGCAAGCCGCCGCCGCCCATGCGCGCCTGGACAACCTGATCGCCAGCTCACCGGCCGTTATCTACGTGCAGCGCTACGTCAACGGCGCGCTGCACCCGGCGTTCTTCAGCGCCAGCCTGTTGCCGTTGCTGGGCTGGACCTTGGCCGATTGCAACCACGACACCCTGGCAGCGCTGATCCACCCCGACGACCGCGAGTGCTACTTCGAACGCACCCGCCAACTGCTGCGCGAAGGCAACGTGCGCAGCCGCTATCGCCTGCGCGACAAACAGGGCCACTACCACTGGCTGCTCGACGAAGCCAAGCTGTTGCGCGACGACCTCGGCCTGCCGGTGGAAGCCGTGGGCCTGTGGCTGGACGTCACCGAAGCGACCCTGGCCGCCGAGCAGGTGCGCCAAAGTGAAGAACGCTACCGCATCCTGGTGGAAGACTCGCCCGCGATGATCTGCCGCTACCGCCCCGACCTGACCCTCACCTTCGGCAACACGCCGCTGGCCAATTACCTGGAATGCAGGCCCGAGCACCTGCCAGGCATCGACCTGGGCCAATGGCTATCGGATGAACAGCGCACCGCCTTTGTACAGCGCATCCAACAACTGACCCCGGAATTCCCGGTGAGCACCGCGGAAATCAGCCTGCAACTGCCCGGGCGCGAACATGCCTGGTGGGTGTGGTCGGACCGCGGCGTCTTCGATGAACAAGGCGCCCTGATCGAAGTGCAAGCCGTGGGCCGCGACAACACCGAAGTGCGCCGCTCCCAGCAACAACTGACCCAAAGCGCAAAAATGGCCACCCTCGGCGAAATGGCCACCGGCCTGGCCCATGAGATCAACCAGCCGCTGAACGTGATGCGCATGGCCATCGCCAATGTGCTCAAGCGCCTGGGCAATGGCGACGCGCAAATCGACTACCTCACGGAAAAACTGCAACGCATCGACGCCCAGGTACAACGCGCCGCACGAGTGGTCGACCACATGCGCGTCTTCGGCCGCCGCTCGGAAATCGAGCAACAACCCTTCGACCCGGCGCAGGCACTGGAGGGCACCCTCTCCCTGCTCAGCGAAGGCCTGCGCGGCAAAGGTGTAGACGTGCGCATCAGCCCTACCGACTTCTCGGTACAGGTCAAAGGCTATGTCGACCAGTTGGAACAGGTGCTGATCAACCTGATGGTCAACGCCCGCGACGCATTACTCAGCCAGCGAGAAAAAGACCCTGCCCTGCGCCCCTGGATTGCCCTGCACAGCGAGCACGACAGCCGCCATGTGCGTATCTGGGTCGAAGACAACGCCGGCGGGATAGACCCGCGCCTGCTGGAGCGGATTTTCGAGCCGTTCTTTACCACCAAGCCGATAGGCGTGGGTACCGGGCTGGGCCTCTCGGTGAGCTATGGGATTGTGGAAAACATGGGCGGACGCCTGAGCGTTACCAACGGCGAGGCCGGCGCGAAATTCTGCATCGAACTCCCCATCGCGCAGAACTAATTCAACGCTAACCACGATGCGAAGCGAGCCGCTCTTGCTCTTGATCTGCTTTTGATCTGCTTTTGATCTTGATCTTAAGCGCCCCGTCAAACCACGCTGGCCGGAATTCGACAGGGATTTGGGGGGTAAACCGGCAGGGATGCCGGTTTAGCCGCCCCGCGCCATGGATGGCGCGTGGCGGCGGCCCCCCAAATCACTGGCGGATTACGGGCACACCGAGCCTAAGCGAGGTGCCGAGTGGTGGGGCAAGAGCCCTTTTGGTTACTTTTGGGGCTCTTTTCCAAAAGTGACCCGCTGTCAGAGCGGAACCCTAAGTGGCCGTTACCGCAGGAATGGATATGTACACGGTCCAACAGTGTTGACTGTCAGGCCGTCTTCGCAGGCAAGCCAGCTCCCACATTTGGAACTCGAAAGGTCTGCTATATCACCAGATAAGCCCGGCCCATATGGCAGGTAAGGTTGGCACCGACTTCGGCATTGCCCAGGTTAATACCCAAGGCACCCAGCAAAGTATTAACGATGGGGTCGAGAATCGGCGACAGCACATTCTGGATCAGCCCCACCACCGCCGTCGTGATAGTCGCCAACAACCCGGCGACCCCAGCCAACGCACCATTGGAGACACTGCCGCTAGGCGGTGCGTAAGTCACCTGCAAGCCATTAAGCGTCGACACCAGGCTGCCGACAATATTGGCCGTGCCTGGCGCAAACTTGTAGGTGGGCGGCGCATTCATCTCGGCCACCGGCGCAAACACCATCGTGCTGGTTTGCGCGGCAATGGTGGAGTTGGCTTTCAACAGCAAACCGCCTCCCACATTCGGCGTACGGTTGGGGCTGCACAGCAGCGTCAGGACGACACAATAGCGCTCGCCAAAATCAATCAGCCTGACCGGCTGCACATTGACTGCAGCCGAGGAAGAAAAAGCCGCCACCGGATCCACCGTACCGACCGCCAGAGTTGCCAGGGATGTAGTGGTTTTCACCGTCAAGGATTTAGAGGCCGGCGAGTCGCAATTGAAATCCGTGACATTGGTTTGCGCACTGCCGGCTTCAATGTAAATGGCCAGCGACGTCGTGACATCGACGTCAGCCACATTGCAGGCCACCAGGCACAACACCCCGCCAACCACCGCCGGCAGGTTGAGGTTCAACAACCCTTTGACCACCTGGGACACCGGCGTGCCCAGGCCCGTCAATATGGAAGCCACGCCAGAGACCGCCTTGATGATCGGCGCCTGCACGGTCACCAACGTACGCACTTGCGCAGTGCGTACAAAAATCTGATCGGTCGGCGGGGTATTCTGCAAGCCCTTCTTGGCCAATACAGGATTGCCAATCGCCGACAGCTGCGGCGGTTCGATGACCTTGGTCTGGATCGACACATTGCCCACCAACGGAATCGCGACCTGCGCCGCCGCACTCACCGCATTCTTGCTACTGGACAACTGCGCCACCGCTTCCAGCAGCTGAAACAACTGCACGTTACTGTTCAGCGCCGCTGTCGGCGTGCCGGTGGCGATGTCGACCAGGTCTCCCACCGTCAACAGCTTGCTGTTCGGCGCAATCGCTTGAATCGAAATCACATCATTGATGACCGCCGTGGCCGCCGCACCGTTTTTCTGCAAGACCTTCACCGCAGCGTCGATCAACTGAGTAGCCGAGACCGCGGTACTGAGCAAGGCGTCATAGTCACCGGCCTTCACGTTCAGGTTGATCGCCAGTTGGTCCAGGTAACTGAGCAGGTTGACGTTGGTCTGCAGCAAGCCGTTCCAACCGGCTGCTGTGAGCGACAGGTTACCGCCGAGCAGGTTGCCGATCACCAGGTTAAGCAGCGGGGATTTGCCTGAATCGACGCTGGCCAAGCTGCTGCGGATCGACAACTGCGCCACGGGCGGCGGTGTCGCGGCGACGGCGGTGGCGCTCAAGTTGATTTGCGGGGTGATCGGCGCGCCGCTGAACAGGTTCCACAGGCCATTGGCAATGCTGGTCGGGACGGTGCGCGAGGCCACCACGCGGATGGCGTCGCTCTTGGTGGCATCGGCGGTAAATACGCGGGTGTTGAGGGCATTGGTCGCCAGGGTGCCGCACGTCACCGCCAGGGTGCTGCCATTACCGACCACAAAACCGTTACGCGCGGCATTTTGCGTGGCATAGGCGTTGGCCGTGGTGTTGGTACCGCACTGGCCACCCAGACCTGCCGCCTCCAACGCCGAGGTGTCGGCGACGGACTGCAACTTGCGCTTTTCCAAATACAAGCGCCCGCTATCGACCGCCAGCAACGTGAACACCAGGGCCAAGGCCAAGGTGCCTGCCGCCATCAAGCCAATTGCACCACGCTGCCTGGAGCCGAATCGGGGAGACATCGAAGCACTCCTGCGCTAACTCTCCGTTGCACTGGAGTGTAGACAAGGCTTGGGCAGGTTGCTGGCAACTCGCCACATTGGCGACTGGCGGAGATGCCCTGATACGCCCTGATACCGTAGGAGCGAGCTTGCTCGCGAAAAACTCACAGGCGCCGCGTTTACTCAGGAAGCACGCGTTATCGTTGACGTTTTTCGCGAGCAAGCTCGCTCCTACAGTGAGTGATCAGCGCGGCGGGTAGTTGGAGAGGATCTTGGTCACGGTGCTGCGGATGGCCTTGTTGCGGTCCTCGGGGTTCGGCGTGCTGGCCATCATTTGCTCGTCGCTGCCGCGCCACACCAGCTTGCCGTCCTTGCCGTCGAGCAGGTCGATCTGGAGGGTCGCCACTTTGTAGGTGATGTTGCGCGTTTCGTTGTACATCGGCGCGCCCCAGTACCCATTCCACGGGCCGCCCCAGGCACCGCCATAGTTGGTGGTGACTTGCTGCTGGCGGTCTTCGACGATCAGGTAGGCCTGTACATTCAGGTCAGCCTTGGTGCCCGCCGCCGCAGGACGCAAACCGCGCTGGTCCAGCTGTTCGCCCACGGCCTGGCGGATGCGTTGCTCGGTGAGGTCGCTCTTGATTCGCGGGTCATCGGGGCGATACTGCAACGCCGGGTCTTTCCAGGCCCAATTGCGGTAGGCGCCGAAGTCTCGGCTGGCGTCGAAATCGTGGTTGACCTGGTTGCTCTGGCAACCGCCCAGCAACATGACAACAGCAAGTGCAGCGATGCGACGAAGCATGGTGTTCTCCAAAAACAACGTGGGCCTGTAATGAGAATAGCTGCTAACTGGGCGGATAGGCAGCCATTGCCTTTTGCATCGCCTTGCGCAAACTATCGGCGCGCTCGCTCAGGCTGCCCTGGCTGGTGGTTTCGGCGCTGGTGCTCCACACCGGCTGGCGGGTGCGCGCATCGAACAGGCTGATACGCGCCACGGCCACGGTCACTTCATAGGTGCGCACCACCGGCACGCTGTTGTACATACCGTAACCGTTGCCATAGCGGTTATAGCCGCCGTAGCCGTAACCATAATCGTCCTGGACCTGGCGCAGGCGTTTTTCCAGGCGTACATCGGCGCTCACCAGCAGGTCGGGCGCACGCTTGTCATGCAAGGGGCGCAAGCCTCGCTGGTCGAGAGCGCCGCTGACCGCCTCGGCAATCTGCGCCGAATCGGCCCAGGCCGTGCCCGCCGGCAACTGGCCGTTGAGCCAGCCCCAGCTGCGGTAGGCGCCATAGTCGCGCACCGGCGCGGGGTAGGCGCTGGCATCAAAGGTAGTGGCCGCCTGGGCGGGCGCCGGCGGCATCGGTGCCGAACTGGCCACGTAAGGGTTGGGGCTCGAGCACGCCCCAAGGCCTAGAGACAACAGGATTAAACCGAGACGACGCATGTCGACCTCCCACGCTGGGCCGCTTAAACCGGGCGGCAGATCCAGTGCAAATATCGCCCAAGCCCGGCAAAGCTTGGGTGACGACGGTGAGCGAGCTCCATCTCCAACAAGTCCTGCAGGTTGGCGCGAGCCTGGAATTCCACCGGCATATAGTCGTGGAACACCCGTACGCCACTTTGGCTTTCGACCTGCCACAACCCTTCGAGTTGCGCCGCCAACTCCCGTGGGTCCAGGGGTTGTTGCGGCGTCAGGCTCTGCTTTTCGCCGGCCATGTCGTTCTTGCGCATTTTGCGGAAGTGGCCTTTGAGCAAGTTGCGGTAGATCAACGCATCACGGTTGTAGAACGCCAGGGACAACCAGCCACCCGGCAGCGTCAGTTGGTGCAGCACCGGCAGGATGGCGTGGGGCTCGGCCAACCACTCCAGCACAGCATGGCACAGCACCAGATCGTAAGGCTCGGTGAGCTGGCCGAGCAAGTCCTGCCACGGTGCATGAATAAAGGTCGCGCTTTGGCCAGCGTCAGCGAAGCGCTGGCGCGCACCTTCAAGCATCGGCGCGGCGGGTTCGGCCAATGTCACCTCATGGCCCTGCTCCGCCAGCCACAACGACATATGCCCCAGGCCTGCGCCAATATCCAGCACGCGCAACGGCCGCTGCGGCAAGGCTTCCACCAGATCGGCCTGGAGCACCGCCAAGCGAATCGCACCCTTGGCACCGCCGTAGATCTTCTCGGCAAAGCGCGTGGCCAACTGATCGAAATGACGATCACTCATGGGCAAACCGCCGTTCGCTGTCGGCCAGCTTGGCGCGCACCACTTCGTTCATATCCAGGCCCAGTTCACTGCACAGCAGCAACAGATACAAGACGATATCGCCAACCTCCTGGCCCGCATGCGCGAGTTTATCGGCGGGCAGTTGGCGGGATTGGTCTTCGGTGAGCCATTGGAAGATCTCCACCAGCTCGGCCATTTCCACGCTGGCGGCCATGGCCAGGTTTTTCGGGCTGTGGAACTGCTTCCAGTCGTTGGTATCGCGGATGCGGTGCAGGCGTTCGGTGAGGTGTTCGAGGTTCATGCGGGGGCTCCTGAATGGGTATAGCTTACCCCATGACGGGACGCGGAGCGTCCCAGGCGGCGTTCCCACGCAGAGCGTGGGAACGATCAGCAGAGCGTGGGAACGATCAGCAACGATCAGTCGACGACGCTGAACTCGATCCTGGCGGTTTGGCCGGCCTCATCCAATACGCTGAGCTGATAGCGCCCCAGCCGTTCAAAACTGGCGTTGATGCTGTCCTGATTGGCACTGTCCCCCAACGGCGCGCCATTAAGAAACCACCAACGCCGGCCACTGCCGCCCAACGCCGAGATTTTCAGGCGCAAGGCTTGTTGACTGGCAGCGGGCAGACGCAATTGATCGCCTTCGCGCACGCCCACAATGGACAAGGGCGACGCCGCAGCCAGCGCCGGTGGTGGGCAATCCGGGTCAGCCGCCGGGATGCGTGCTTCACGGCGTTCAATCCTTGGCAACCAGGGCTCCAACGGCGCCGGCCACAGGGCAATGTTTTGCGGGGTTGCGCCAGGGCAATGGGCATCGACCCGCAAGCCTTTGGCGTTAACCCAGATGCTTTCCATCAAGCCCACGCTCAAGGGTTGATCCAGTGCCTGCAAGGTCGGCGGCGTGGTGTTGTCCAGGGTCCAGGCAAAACGCTGGCGGCGGCAGTTCGGGTCGCTGCGGCTCATGGGCTGGCCCAGCGGCCAACAGATCGCCGCCACGCCGATATTGGCCGGCACCGGTTTGACCGGCGCACTGATGCCGCGCTGGCTGTCGCGGTTGGTCAGTACGTCATGCACCTGCAACATCAGCGGCGCTGCCGACGCCAGGCCGAATTGCCCCGGTACCGGCGTGCCATCGGGCCGGCCGATCCATACGCCGATCAGATAACGCGGGCCCACGCCAATCGCCCAGGCATCACGAAAGCCATAGCTGGTACCGGTTTTCCACGCCAGCACCGGGCGTTGGACCAACTCGGCGCGCGGGTCGCGATCGGGGCGCGCCTGGCCGCTGAGGATGCGCCGCACAATCCATGCGGCGCCGGGCGACAGCAACGGCCGCTCTCTGAGCGTATCGTCCGGCTGTAACCGCAGGGTGGCGCTCTTACCATCGCGGGCCAGGGCGCTGTAGCCGCTCACCAGATCTTCCAGGCGACTGCCCGCGCCGCCGAGGATCAGCGCCAGGTTCGGCTCGGCCAACGCCGGCAACGCCAACGGCATGCCACCGATGCGCATCTGTGCGGCAAAGCGCTTGGGCCCGTAGGCTTCCAGCAGTTGCACCGCCGGCAGATTCAACGAGCTGGACAACGCCGTGCTCGCCGGCACCGCCCCGGTAAAGCCCATGGAAAAGTTGCCTGGCCGGTAATCGCCATAACGTCGAGGCACGTCCTGCAACAGCGATTCGGAGTGAATCAGGCCGTCATCCAACGCCATGCCGTAGAGGAAGGGCTTCAAGGTGGAACCGGGCGAACGCAGCGCGCTGATCATGTCCACATGGCCAAAGCGCTTGGTGTCGTTGATATCCACCGACCCCAGGTAGGCGCGTACCGCCATGCTTTCTTCTTCCACCACCAGAATGGCCGCCGAGGTGTGTTCCGGCAGGCGTGCGCGCCAGCCCAACAGCAGGTCTTCGAGACGGCGTTGCAGAGTGGCATCAAGAGTGGTGCGGATCAGTGGCGGGCTGTCGGGGCGGTTCAGGCGGCGCGCCAGCAAGGGCGCCAGGCTCGGTTCCAGGCGTGGGGCGAGCAACAGGGGCTCTTCCAGGGCTTCATCAACCGCCGATTGTGGCCACACCTTAAACTCGGCCAGGCGGCGCAGCACTTTGTCGCGGGCCTCTTGGGCGCGCTGCGGATGACGGTCCGGGCGCAAACGGCTCGGCGCCTGGGGCAACACCGCGAGCAACGCGGCTTCGGCGTGGGTCAGCTGTGACGGTGACTTGCCCAGGTAGGCCCAACTCGCCGCCGCCACGCCCTGCAGCGTGCCGCCGAAAGGCGCGCGGTTCAGGTACAGGTTGAGGATTTCGTCCTTGGACAGGTGCCACTCCAACTGCGCGGTACGCCACAGTTGGCGCAACTTGCCGTGCAGGGTGCGTGAGTGCGGGTCGAGCAGGCGCGCCACTTGCATCGACAAAGTGCTGCCGCCGGAGACCACCCGCGCGCCGCTCAGGTTTTGCCAGGTCGCCCGCACCAGCGCCAACGGGTTTACGCCGGGGTGCTGGTAGAACCAACGGTCTTCATAGGTGAGCAGCGCGTCGAGGTAATACGGTGAGACATCACTGGTGTGTACCGGGTAGCGCCATACGCCATTGGCATCGGCAAATCGCCACAGGGGTGTGCCATCTTCGGCCAGCACCACTCGGGCCAGGTCGTCCTGGGGCAGAGGTAAGGGCCAGATGCGATCGGCCAGCCATAGCAGGGCAACCACCAACACCACACCACCCAAAGCCCAGCGCAATAACTGTGGGAGCTGGCTTGCCTGCGATAGCGCAGGATCAGTCACCTTATCCACAACTGCCCCACCGCTATCGCAGGCAAGCCAGCTCCCACATTGAACTGAGTACATCCGCAGGTGATTAAACTAAAACTCAAACGGGCAAACCTCTATGCTTGCAGGGAACTCGCCTGCGTTATCGACAACCAAAGGCACAGTTACGCCCACCTTCTTATCAGGACACGCACATGCAGGTAGAAAGCTTTTTCGAATGGTTGGGCCAGGCGCTCGGTTCCGTCATCCGTTTTATCGTCGACGGGCTCAGCGGTTTGTTCGGGGCCTTGACCCATGCCGGCGGCAACTTTATCGATGGCCTGTCACGCACCTTGGGCATGGACACCTCGATCATCAGCATCATCACCCTGATCGTCGGCCTGTTGTTCCTCTACTCGGCGGTACGCGCCTTTATGCGGGCCTCGATTATCGCGGGGATCATCTGGTTGATGCTGGGCCTATGGTTGCTGAGCTGGGTCGTACACTGACATTACAACCACTCGATTCCCCTCCTGTAGGAGCGAGCTTGCTCGCGAAAAACTCACAGACGCCGCATTGATTCAGGAAACCGGCGTTATCGTTGACGTTTTTCGCGAGCAAGCTCGCTCCTACAGTGGCTTTCAGCGGCCCTTGATCACCATATCCACTGGCGTCTCACCCACTGCCTGCCAGTTCGGCCGATACATCGACTCCACCTGCGGCGGCGGCACGCGGTAGGTTCCCGGGGTCACCGCGCGCGCCAGGTACAGCAAGTGCGTGGTGCCATAGCCATCCAGATTCATCGCCGCCACATAGCGGTCGTCCCTGAATTCCTGATGCTTGAGCGAGGCATTCTGCATCGACTCACGCCATTCCTTCACCTGGCTGCTGGCGTTCTCAAGGCTCGCCGCGCTTTGGGCCAGGTTCTGGTTTTCCAGCTCCAGGCCGGCAGGCAACAGGTCGACCACCAGAGCATCCGGTACGCGTTGCTTGGCGCTGACCGCCAAGTGCACCAGCACCAGATCACCGCTGTTGAGGTTACGCAGGTTCAACGGCTGGCCGTTCATGCCCAGGTATTCGCGTCGGATACTCAGGTTGTTGCCACCGGCCGCTGGCGGCACTTGTGGGTAACCCGAAACCGTCAATTGTTGGTACACCGGCGCTTCACCCTGATTGCTCAAGGCCAGGTCGCTGGACAACAACTTGCCGTCCAACTCCAACGTCGATTGCTGGTTGTTCAACTCACGCACACCGCCGCTGCCGGTGAGCGACACTTGCCAGTTCGTTTCCGGCTTGGCGAACCCGAGGCGCCCGGCCAGGAACAGCGAATTACGCTCCTGGGTAGACAGGTACGGGCTGGCCGCCAACTGATCCGACAGGGTGAACAACCGCTCCTCGCGCTGGCCCTTGGCCAAGTCGTTCTCCTCCAGCAACGCCAGGATCATCGCCTGGTCGCGCAGCGGGCTGCCGTAGTCGGCCAGCCACTCATTGGCATTGCGCTGCGCCGCCAACCCGGCCAACAGCGCCTGATCCGAACGCGGCTGGTCACCCATTTTCTGCAGCGCAATGGCCAACTGCACCAGCGGCAAGCCGGAGCGTGCGTCGCTGCGCCGTTCGAACAGGCTGCGCAACGCACCCAACGGCGCCTGCTGACTGCGCGCCAACACCATGCCGGCATAGGCCTGCACGGCAAACCGGGTGTGTTCGGCGTTTTCGCTGTACTCCACCTCGATCAGGTTACGTTCCTGCACATACCGCAACAGGCGCTCGCTGGCCTTCTTCAAGGCTTCAGGCGGTACGGCAAAACCCTGGTCGCGGGCGCGCAGCAAGAAGTCGGTGACATAGGCGGTCAGCCAATATTCTTCCTCGCCATCGGCGCCCCACAAACCGAAGCTGCCGTTGTAGCGCTGCATGCCCAGCAGGCGCTCGATGCCCAATTCGATCTTGCGCTTGCGCTCGGCATCCGGCTCGCCCTTGATGCTCAGGCGCTTGAGCAGCGCGTCGTCGGCGTACAGCGAGGGGTACAAGCCACTGGCGGTTTGCTCCAGGCAACCGTAGGGGTAAGCCTTGAGTGCACTGATCTGCGCGCCCAGGTTCAACGGCGGCCGGCTCGACAGGCTCAACAGCGCCTCGCGCCCAGATGCATCGAATTGGTCCAGTGCGCCCGATGGCAAGCTCCACGGCTTGTCCTTGAGCACTGCGCGGTAATGCTTGAGCAAGGCCGGGTACGCCGGGCGTACGCCCAGGGTCCATTCGCGGCTGAACGGCGGCAGGTTTTCACCCGGCAGGTCCAGGCCGTTGACGGTGACCGTGACCTTGCCCTGGCCGAGCCCGCCCCAGGCTTGTACCGGAATACGCAAGGTGGTGCGCTGGCCTTGCTTGAGTTCAACCGACTGCGCGCCGCTGTTGACCAACTGCAACTGACCTTGCGCGGTCAACTGCACATCGAGCTTCTGGGCCTTGCCCGACAGGTTGGAGAGGTCCAGGGCCAAGGTGGTCTGGTCGCCTCCTGCCAGGAAGCGCGGTGCCGACAATTCGGCAATCAGCGGGGCGGCGATCACCGTCTTGCCTTCGGCCATGCCGTAGCGATCCTCGCTCCAGGCTTGGGCCATCAGGCGCAGTTCGCCGTTGAAGTCGGGGATATTGACGCTGACTTCACCCTCGCCTTTCTCGTTCAAGGTCACCGGCGCGCTTTGCAGGGCGACGATGGTTACGCTGGTGTCCGGGCGCTTGCCGCCTTTGGCCAACGCCGCGTCGCCACCAAATGCCAGGCTGGCCAGGCGCCCCTGGCCGGCTTCAATCAACTGGCCGTAGATGTCGAATTGGTCGACGCCATAGGCTTTGCGGCCAAACAGGCTGGCGTACGGATCGGGCGTTGGGTATTCAGTGATATTGAGGATGCCCACGTCCACCGCCGCCAGCAGTACGTGCACCTGTTGGGGCACGCTGCCATCGGCGTTCTTGGCGGCGATCTTCACCGTCAGCGGTTGTTTGGGGCGCATTTTTTCTGGCGCGGTAAGGGTCAGGCCGAGTTTGCGCTGGGTGCGATCCAGCGGCAGGTGCAGCAAGCCCACGGCGCGTTTAGGCGTGATATTGGCTTTGCGCTCGCCGGGGCGAATGACCAGGGCGCTCACATACAGATCGTGGCGCGACCATTTCGGGTCGAGCTTCACCGCAAAGCTTTTGCCTTCGGCCGGCACGTCGATTTCCTGCCACCACAGCGGCCCTTCGGCGGACTCCACCAACAGGTAGCCTTTACCGGCCGCCGGTGGCGTGACGGTGACGTTGGCGGTGTCGCCATCGCCATAGGCGGGTTTGTCCAACGCCAGCTTGACTTGGTCGGGGCGCACGGCGCCGCCTTCGGTGTTGTCCTGGGCCTGGTAGCCGGCCCAGAAGCGCAGGCTGCTGACCAACCCGGTCTGCGGGTCTTCAACCTCCACACGGTAAGGGCCCCACTCCACCTGGAAGCTGACCTTGGCGGTGTCGCCCGCCTTGATGTTCAGGCTCTGCTCATCGAGGTTGAGAAATTTCTCGTTGAAGTGGTAGCTCCAACCGTCATTCTCCGAGTAGTTCCAGTAGTAGTCGCGGCGCTCACGCACCAGGCGCACCTTGAGGTCTTGGGCGGCCAGCTTCTGACCGTCCTGGTTGGCCACCAGCACTTCGAACTCCACCGGGCCATCGCCGTTGGTTTCCTTGCCGTCAAACAGGCCACGCAGGCCCGGCAGTTGCTCGGCCGGCCAGATCGGCTGCACCAGGCGCCGGGTGATCGGCCGCCCGCCGGACTCCTGCAGGCTGGCTTGCACGATCAGTTGCAGCGGCGATTTGGCCTCGGCCCACTTGCTTTCCAGGGTCAGCGCTTGCTCGCCGTTAGCGTCGAGTACACTTTCGTCCAGTTCGAAATCCTGGCTCAGCTCTTCTTCAGTGACAGAACCGAACTGGTAGCCCGGCAGGGATTTGACCGCCTCACGCAGCGGGCGCACATACACTTGGCCACTGACGCGGTTACCGGATGCGGGCGCGCCGTAGAGGTAACGACCGTTGACCTGGATGACCGGGTTTTCCTCCGGGCTCAGCGCCGTGTCACTGCCCTTGAGCTCCAGCGCCAGGCGCTCGGGCAGGAAGTCTTCGACGAGAAATTCATAGAGTTGCGGCTTGCCGTCGCCGAGGTCGAACACCAACTGCCAACGCCCGGTCGGCGCTTCGCCAGCCAGCTGCAACGGGTATTGATACAGGCCGGACGCGTCGGCCTCCCACACGAACTTGCGGCTCACCTGTTCATCCGGGCGCCGCACTTCGACGCTCACTGGCTGAGGCTTCACCGCCTTGCCATCCTTGTCACGCAACAGCGCGTTGAGCAGCACGGTTTCGCCAGGGCGATACAGGTCACGCGGGCCGAACACAAAGAACTGCAACGGGTGGGACGGTTGCCCGCCGATATCGAACTCCGCCAGGTCCAGCGCGGCGCTGTCCAGGCGCAGCAAGCTGGTTTGCTCGCCCTGCTTGGCCAGTAACACCTGGGCTTTTTTCGGCAGCGGCAACTCGGCGTGGCCACCGTCTTCGGTCTTACCCTGGCCGAGCACGCGGCCTTCGGCATCGAGGATTTCCAGTTCGACGCCGTTGAGTGCCTTGCCGCCTTCCAGGGCCTGGGTAAACACATCCAGGCGATTGGCATAGCGGTGCACCGACAGGCCGATATCACTCAAGGTGAACAGGGTGGCCGGTTGCGAATAGTTGTAGGTGCCTGAAGCGCGCATCACCGCCAGGTACACGCCGGGTTGCTGCAGTTGTTTGAGGCCGGCAATCGGCAGCAGCAGGGTTTCGCGGGTGTTGCGCGCCGGGTTCAGGTCGAAACGCCCGCCGTAGACTAGCTCGGCCATCGGCAGCAGTTCACGGGACTCATAGCTTTGCAGGCTGGTATTGCGCCCCCACTGCGCCAGGAACGACGGCAGGGATTCGGGTTTGATCCGGAAGAATTCCACGTCGATCTTGTCGACATTCAACGCGATCACCGGCAGGCCCTCGGCCAGGCGCGTCGGCAACAACGTGCCACGGCTGGCGAAGCCAACGGTGGCTTGCAGGTCGCGGGTTTCCAAGCGGGCGCTGTATTCGGCGGCGAGGCTGTTGCCGTTGACTGCCTTCACCCCGGCGTCCACGGTCAGCACCAGCTTGCGCTGCGGCTCAAGGTGGCGCAGGCGCACTTCCATCAGGTTATCGGACAGTTCCCAGGCGCCATCGACCTTGCCGGACGTGCTGTCTACCAAGTGCAGCTTGTCGGCGAATTTCTGATCGGGGTCCAAGGGGATGGAAAAACTCACCGACAAGGTGCTGGCCCCGTCCAACTGCACCTCAGACACGTCCACCACGCTCAGCTCACGCCCGGCATAACGCTGCTTGAGCGCTGCCACATCTACCGCGGCTTTCACCGGCTTCGGCGCTGCCGCCACGGTGGGCGCAGGCGGTGCAGCGGGTTTATCGGAAGAATCGCAAGCGCTCAGCAGGGCCAGCGCGCAGGCCAGGAACAGTCCTTTGTTAAGCATGGGGCACTCATAGTCAGAGGGAACCGAGGGGTGAACTATATATCAGCGCCGACCAAGCCGCTGCGGTGCCGGTCACATTGACCGACGGAGGGGCGGTTGGTTCTAGGTAGGCATGAAGCCGAGCCAAATCCCACAACCATTGGCGATCAAGATCAACATGTGGGAGCAACTGGCTTGTCTATCCACACAACTTTGCAGCCTGTAGCACCCGACGGTAACCACGATGCGAAGCGAGCCGCTCTTGATCTGCTCTCGATCTGCTTTTGATCTTGATCTTAAGCGCCCCGTCAAACCACGCTGGCCGGAATTCGACAGGGATTTGGGGGGTAAACCGGCAGGGATGCCGGTTTAGCCGCCCCGCGCCATGGATGGCGCGTGGCGGCGGCCCCCCAAATCACTGGCGGATTACGGGCACACCGAGCCTAGGCGAGGTGCCGAGTGGTGGGGCAAGAGCGTTTTGCTTACTTTTGCGCTTTTCAAAAGTGAGCCGCCGTCAGGGCGGAACCCTAAGTAGCCGTTACCGCAGCAATGGATATATACCCAATCCAACTGTGTCGCCTGCCAGGCCGCCTTCGCGAGCAAGCCCGCTCCCACATTTGGATCGCGGCGCGCCAGGTAGAAAGCCGTCGGCTGGGAGGCCGCCATCGCAGGCAAGCCAGCTCCCACATTGGCCGGTTACAATGCCGCTCCCCCGAAGGAGACTGCATGTCCACCTTATTGACCGACTGGCGCCACCGCCCCACCCATCGCCGCGTCTGGGCCCTGGCCGCGCCGATGATCCTGTCGAATATCTCGGTGCCGTTGGTGGCCCTGGTGGACAGCATGGTCATCGGCCACCTGCCCCACGCCCACCAACTGGGCGCCGTGGCTGTCGGCGCCAGCCTGTATACCTTCCTCGCCTGGGCCATGGGCTTCCTGCGCATGGGCTCCACCGGGTTCGCCGCCCAAGCCGCCGGGCGCAACGATGGGGCGGCGTTGCGGCAGATCCTGTTGCAAGGCTTGTTGCTGGCGCTGGGCCTGGCAATGCTGCTGGGCACGGTGGGTATTCCCCTGAGCCACCTGGCCTTGGAATGGATGCAGCCCTCGCCCGAACTGAACCAACTGACCCGGGAGTTTTTCCACACCCGCCTGTTCGGCCTGCCCGCCGCCCTCGCCAGCTATGCGCTGGTCGGCTGGTTCCTCGGCACCCAAAATGCACGAGCGCCATTGGCGATCTTGCTGACCACCAACCTGGTCAACATCGCGCTCAACCTATGGTTCGTCCTCGGCCTGGACTGGGGTGTGGTCGGCTCCGCCCGCGCCTCGGTAATCGCCGAGTGGACCGGCGCCCTGCTCGGCCTGGCGCTCACGCAAAAAGCCCTGCGCGCCTACCCCGGGCATATCGCTTGGGCCGCCTTGAAACTGTGGCAAAGCTGGCGCCCATTGCTGGCGGTCAACCGCGACATCTTCATCCGCAGTCTGGCGTTGCAGTCGGTGTTCTTCATGATCACGGTACAAGGCGCACGTTTGGGCGATGCCACCGTGGCAGCCAATGCGCTGCTGCTTAACGGCCTGTTACTGACGGCTCATGCACTGGATGGCTTGGCCCATGCGGTCGAAGCCCTCTGCGGCCACGCCATCGGCGCCCGTGACAGGCAGGCGTTGCGTCGCTCATTGGTGGTGGCCTGCGGTTGGTCACTGATCGCCAGCGTCGGCTTCGCCCTGCTGTTCACCTTCGGCGGCCATCTATTTATCGCCATGCAAACCGATATTCCCAGCGTGCGCGAAACCGCCGACATCTACCTGCCTTACCTCGCGGTATTGCCGTTGATTGCAGTGTGGAGTTATCTACTTGATGGCTTGTTTATCGGCGCAACGCGCGCGCGGGAGATGCGCAATGGAATGTTGCTGACGGTGCTGCTGGTACTGCCGGTTGCCTGGGCCTTGCAGGGGCTGGGCAACCACGGGTTGTGGATCACCTTCCTGCTGTTCATGGCGGTGCGCAGCCTGACGCTGTGGGCGATAGCCTGGCGCCTGAATCGGCAAGGACTGTGGCTGGGAACAGCCTGAAGGAATACAAACCCAATGTGGGAGCTGGCTTGCCTGCGATGGCGGTGTGTCAGCCCCTTAACTGTTGCCTGACACTCCGCCATCGCGGGCAAGCCCGCTCCCACATTTTTATTACGAGGACAGGTACGAAGAACGGGTCAGGCCCAGGCGCAACGCATCCAGGAACTGGGTGCGCTCCGAGGCCGAGATCTTCGCACTGGCACACTTGTCACGGTAATGCGTCATCAACTCCTCCGGCGACAAGTGCACATAGCGCAGCATGTCTTCGATGGTGTCGTGGGTCTCGATCCCGGCGCTGTACACCGAACCGTCTTCACGCTGGTAGATGTTCACCGAGTCGGTGTCGCCGAACAGGTTGTGCATGTCGCCCAGGATTTCCTGGTACGCGCCGACCAGGAAGATACCCAGCAGGTAGTCCTCGCCTTCGTTCAAACCGTGGACCGGCAGGCTGGTCTCGATGCTCTGCTCGTCGACGTACTGCTTGATCTTGCCGTCGGAGTCGCAGGTCAGGTCTTGCAGCACGGCGCGGCGCAGCGGCTCTTCGTCGAGGCGGTGCAGCGGCAGGATCGGCAGGACCTGGCCGATAGCCCAGGTGTCGGGCAAGCTCTGGAATACCGAGAAGTTGCAGATGTACTTGTCGGCCAGCTTGTCGTTGAGTTCGTCCAGCACCTGGCGGTGCGAGCGCTGGCGGGCTTTCAACGAGTTGTGCAGGCGACGGCACACCGCGAAGTAGCACTGTTCGGCCAGGGCTTTTTCCGCCAGGGTCAGCTTGCCATCGGCGTACTGGGCCGCTACGTCGCTCATGTAGTGGGTGGCGCGCCAGTAGGTTTCGGTGACCATCTCGATGTCGGTCGGGCCCAGCAGGTCCACCAGCCATTGCACGGTTTCGGGCAGGCTTTCCTTGTTTTCGATGGTCGGGATTTCGTCGTTGTGCTTCTCGACGTCCGTCACCTGCACCACCAGCATGGCGTGGTGAGCGGTCAGGGAGCGGCCGCTTTCAGAGAAGATGTTCGGGTGCGGCAGGCTCTGCGCGTCGCAGAATTCCTTGAGCATGCCCACCACCACGCCGGCGTAGTCGTCCATGTCGTAGTTGATCGAACTGGCGTTGCGCGAGTGGGTACCGTCGTAGTCCACGCCCAGGCCACCGCCGACGTCGATGTGGTCCACCGGCAGGCCGAGGTTGCGCAGTTCGCCGTAGTAACGAATGGCTTCCTTGAACCCGTGCTGGTAGTCAGCCAGGTTGGCGATCTGCGAGCCCATATGGAAGTGCAGCAGGCGAATGCCCTGGTCCAGGCCGGCCGCACGGAAGCGCTCGACCACCGACAGCAGCTGCGCCGCCGACAGACCGAATTTGGATTTTTCGCCACCGGTGTCGGCCCACTTGCTCGATGCCAGGGACGACAGGCGCACACGCAGGCCCACCTGCGGCTTGACCTTGAGGCTCGCCGCCTCTTCGATCACCAGCCCCACCTCGGACTCTTTCTCGATCACGATGAACACGTTGTGGCCGAGCTTCTGGCCCATCAGCGCCAGGCGGATGAACTCACGGTCTTTATAACCGTTGCAGACGATGGTGCCGCCCTTCGGCGCCAGGGCCAGCACGGCCAGCAGCTCAGGCTTGGAGCCGGCTTCCAGGCCGATGGAGACGTTCTGGGTAGCAATGATGTTCTCGATCACTGCTTCCTGCTGGTTCACCTTGATCGGGTACAGCGCGGTGTACTTGCTCTGGTATTCCAGGCGCTCGATGTTGGCATCGAAGGCACCGGTCAATTGGCGCACGCGGTCTTGCAGGATATCGGGGAAGCGCACCAGCAGCGGCAACGACAGGCCGCTTTTGCGCAACTCATCGACTTGCTCGTACAGGTCGACGGGCGTGCTGTTCGGGCCGTTCGGACGAACTTCTACGCGACCGGCTTCATTGATCGCGAAATACCCGGCCCCCCAATGGCGAATCCCGTAAACACTGCGGCTGTCCGCAACTGTCCATTGGCTGCCATCGTCTTTGCGTGTGCGTCGTACGGACATCGAAGTCCCCTATAAATGAAGGCGAAGGCGCCACCTCTCGTTCGAGGCTGGCGCAGTCTAAAGAATGAAAATGACGATTTGCCTGCAAGGGAAGTAGACCCCATTGGCAGGACAGAGTTTAGCCACAGGTTGGGAAGAGGCTTTCAGCCGCCGGACTTCTTGGCCTTGTACCCGAGCTTGATCAGCTCGGCCAACAGCAACTCGACGTGATCGCCCTGGATCTCGATGACCCCGTCTTTCAACGCGCCACCGGTGCCACAGCGCTTTTTCAGCGAGGTGGCCAATTCCTTCAGGGCGTCTTCAGCCAGGGGCACGCCGGTGATGGTAGTCACCGTCTTGCCGCCACGGCCTTTGCTCTCGCGACGCACGCGGGCAATACCGTCGCCTTCGGGGATCAGGGTCTGTTTGCAGGTGCACGAATCCACGGGCTGACGACAGTCCGGGCAGTGTCGACCTGCGTCGGTGGAAAATACCAGGCCACCAAGGGCGGCGAAGGATGCGGCTTTTTTGGCCACCGGCAATCCTCTTGGGAGGATGAAGACTGATCGGCGCCGCACAAGGCAGTGACCGACCGCGAAGCCCCACTCAGGCAGGGGCAGCGCTACCGAACCGTCAAGGTAACATCCACTGTAGGAGCGAGCTTGCTCGCGAAAATCGTCAACGATAACGCGGCCATTCAGGCAGCACGCAGTGTCTTGGCGTTTTTCGCGAGCAAGCTCGCTCCTACAGGGTGAAACAATAGCGGTTCGGGTGAAAAGGCGCGCAGTGTAACGGCAAAAAGCCAAGTTGCTAAGAGCCAAATGGCGCCAATTTATACAACTTTAGCGACGCGAGGCCAGATAGCGCCGCAAGCCCTCTTGGGCGTCCGGGCAATAAGGCTTTTGCTCGGCCTCTGCAAGCACCGCTTCGATGGTTAGAAAACGCGCTTCCATGACCTCTTCAGGCTGTAACCGCAGGGGCCCGTCCCAGACCGCCGAGTAGGACTTGCACCAGAGTCGGCTGCCGCCATCCTCAAAGTAGAAATGGTCATGTTCGACCAATTCCACGCCCGCAACCCCCAATTCTTCTTCCAGCTCTCGTGCTGCCGATAACGCATAGGACTCGCCCGCCGCCACCATCCCGCCCGCCGCCGTATCCCAATATCCTGGATACAACGCCTTACTCAGCGTGCGCCGGTGCACACACAGCTCGCCTTTGGAATTGAACAGAAAGATAAAGGTGCAACGGCCAATCAAGCCGCGCTGGCGCAGGTCGGACCTGACCAAGTGGCCGAGCAGGTGGTCCTGCTCGTCGACCCAGCAGATAAGTTCAGCATCGGAAGCCGCTCGGTGTGCGGCCTCCTTTTGAGTAGCGTCCATCATCAACCCTGGTTGAGGAGCTGACGCAAGTCGATCACTGCAGCGTTTGCCCGGGAAATGTAGTTGGCCATCACCAGCGAATGGTTCGCCAGTACACCGAAGCCACTGCCGTTAAGAATCATAGGACTCCATACCGGTTCCTGCGAGGCCTCCAGCTCACGAATGATCTGGCGCACGCTGACGGTGGCGTTTTTCTTGGCCAGCACGTCGGCAAAGTCGACTTCAATGGCACGCAGCAGATGAGACAGGGCCCACGCCTGGCCGCGCGCTTCGTAGAAAACGTTGTCGATCTGCATCCATGGGGTTTCCACCACTTCTTCATCGACCTGGGGCACTTCGCCCGGCGCCAGCGCCTCGGTTTTCAGCGCCGTGTTCAACTTGACCCGGCCCACGCTGGCGGACAGGCGCTGGGACAACGAGCCCAAACGGGTGGCCACATCGCCCAGCCAGTTGTTGAGGTTGTCGGCACGCGCATAAAACAGCGCGCCGCGCTGGTTCGGGTCAGACAGGCGCGCTTCGTAGCGGCTCAGGGAGTTGATGCCTTCCTGGTATTCCGACTCACTGGACGGCAGCACCCAGCTCTTGTTATCGAAGTTGAAGCGCGGCTCGGCCTTGGCTAGGTCCGCGTCTTCAGCCGACTGCGACTGGGAGCGGGCAAAGTCTTTACGCAGGGCACGGGTGAGGTCACGCACCTGCACCAGCACGCCATATTCCCAGCTCGGCATGTTGTCCATCCACAAGCCCGGCGGGAAACGGTCGTTGGAAATATAACCGCCCGGCTTGTTCAGCAAGGTGCCGACCACGGTCTTGAGGGTTTCGACGGTGGTGTAGCCCACCACTATCTGCTTGCCTTCCTTCTCGGCGGCAAGCTGGGCGGTTTGCTGGACCGGAAACAGCGCCGGCTCCTGGCTCCAGTACCAACCCAGGCCACCGGTGACCAGCAGGTACAGGCCGATGATGCTGAGCAAAGCCCGGCTCATCAGCAGGTTGCGAAAATAGCTGCGGTTGGCCGACTTGGGCTCAGGGGCGGGGCCTTTGGCACTGCCTTCGCGGTTTTTCCAGTCCAGCATGGCGATATCCTTTCAATCACTTGAGTTCATGCACGTCAATTGTCCGGGTGCGTTCAGACATTCCGACCACAACCCTACCCCATCGTGCCCATCGGTGCGGGGCTTTTACACGAAAGTGGCGCACCGGGCCGCTTGGACTATAAAGGATGCACACCTTTTACGCTGGGCGACCAGCCGGTCAATAACTGAATCTCAGGCATGCAGACTTAATTGACGTATGACACTCATCTATCAGAAAAGAGGTGCTAGCATAGCGCCATCAGTCGACCTCAGCATGCACCCTCACAGTAGTCAGGATATGACCGAGTCAGAAGACCCCAGCCGCGAGCGTCTCAAGCAGCACTTTGCCCAGCGGGTAATTCATCAGGCACGTCAAATTCTTGAGATCTGGCAGCGCCTGCAGCGCAGCGAGTGGTCGAACGCCGACTTTTCCGAACTCAGCGAAGCCAACCTGCGCCTGCAGCGCTTCGCCGAACGCTTCGAACAGCCCGAACACACGCAACTGGCACGGCATATCAGTCAATCCCTGCAAGCCGTGGACGAGAACCGTGGCCGCCTGAGCAGCCAACTGATCACCGAGCTCAACCGCTTGATGCAACGCCTGTCGCGCACCGGCCTGCGCCAGGGCGATCAGCTTGAGCAAACCTTCCTGCCGCCGATGCGCAAGCCGATCTACGTGATGCTCGCCGACCATGACCGCGCCGAGCGCCTGGCCAAGCAGCTCGAATTCTTTGGCATGAGCGCCCACGCCCTGGACAGCGTCGCTGCCTTTCACGCGGCCATGGCCGAGCGCTTGCCGTCGGCGATTGTGATGGACGTGGACTTCTGCGGTACGGGCCTGGGCCTGAAGCTCGCCGCAGAAGCCCAAGAGGGCCTGGAGCACAAGCTGCCGCTGTTGTTTTTCAGCCTGCACGAAACCGACACCCCGACGCGCCTGGCCGCCGTGCGCGCCGGTGGCGAAGAGTTCCTGACCGGCACCCTGGAGGCTTCAAGCCTGCTGGAAAAGATCGAAGTGCTGACCTGCGCGGCCCAGTATGAACCGTACAAAGTGCTGATCATCGACGACTCGCGGGCCCAGGCGCTGCACACCGAACGCCTGCTCAACAGTGCCGGGATTATCACCCGCACCTTGATCGAACCGATCCAGGCCATGGCCGAGCTGGCGGATTTCCAGCCCGACCTGATCATCCTCGACATGTACATGCCTGCCTGTACGGGCACCGAACTGGCCAAGGTGATTCGCCACAACGACCGCTACGTCAGCGTGCCGATCATCTACCTGTCGGCTGAAGACGACCTGGATAAACAGCTGGATGCGATGAGCGAGGGCGGTGACGATTTCCTCACCAAACCGATCAAGCCGCGCCACCTGATCACTACCGTGCGCAACCGTGCTTCGCGTGCGCGCAACTTGAAGGCACGGATGGTGCGCGACAGCCTCACCGGGCTGTACAACCACACGCATATCCTGCAACTGCTCGAAGATTGCAGCTTCCGCGCCCGCCGCGAGAACAAGCCTCTTAGCTTTGCCATGCTCGATATCGACCACTTCAAGCGCGTCAATGACAGCCACGGCCACCCGATGGGCGACCGGGTGATCAAGAGCCTGGCATTGTTTCTCAAGCAGCGTTTGCGCAAGACCGATTACATCGGCCGCTACGGCGGTGAAGAGTTCGCCATCGTGATGCCCGACACCGACCTGGAATCGGCCTGCAAGGTGCTGGACGACATTCGTCGGCGCTTTGCAGAAATCCACTACCCCGCCCAACCGCAGGATTTGTGGTGCACCTTCAGCGCCGGCCTGGTGGAGCTGTGCGACGATTCCGACAGCCTGATGATGGCCGCCCAGGCTGACGAAGCGCTGTACCGCGCCAAGGACGCCGGACGCAACCGCGTGCAAGCCGCTCGCACATCAAAGCAAAGTGCCATCTTTTCACCAGAATCCACCGATTCGGTCATAACGCTGTAATACAAACGCAATAAATTCAGGCGCTTATCTCTTGCCGTCGGTTGAAACCCCGCATGCGCCTGAAGCTGCTGACCAATCTCAATACCCTTCTGCTGGTGGCCGTGTGCCTGGCGCTCGGGGCGACGCTGTGGTGGTCGCAACGGGCGCTGGAGCGCCCGTACTTGTTGATGGAGCGCTACCTGGGGTTGTCCCAGGTCTTTCAAAACCAGGCTGCCCGTAACATCGACGACTACTTGGCCAGCGGCGATGCCCTGCGCCTGAGCAGTGCCACCCAGAGCCTGGAAAGCCTGCAACTGCAGCTAGCGGAACTGCCGCCCGAATTGGCGCAAAACCTGCGCCCCAGCCTTATGGAGCTGGAAACCTTCAGCAAGACTGACTTGTTGGCCGCCGGTAAATTGGCTGGCGACCCGCAAGCCCTGCTGCTGCAAGCCGAACGTGAACTGGGCGCGAACCTGGAACAACTGAGCCAGTACGCCAGCGGCGTCAATTCCGCGGAGGCTGCGCGCTATATGCCGCCATTGCTCGCCGCCTCACAGCACCTGGGCAAACTGTCCCTGGCCCGCGACAAGCTGGTGAGCAGCGGGCGCGCCGAGTTGGCTGTGGATGTCGAGCGCGAAGTGACTAACCTGCGAACCCAGGCCGACCTGCTCGCGCAACTGCCCTTATTGGGAATAAAGGCCAGCGCAGAATCCAACACCGACGATTTTTCCGCGTTGATGGGCCTGGAAAATACCGAAAAAACCGAAGCCCAAGACACCGGCGTTGACCTCAAGCGCGAGCTCAACAGCCTGCTGACCCGCTACCCTGCTGAACTCCAACGCACCCGTGAACAGATTCAGCAACGCACTGACCTCGCCGCCAGCACCCACCTGAAAATCACCAACGTGCAACAAGCCATCGCCGGCCTCGAACCCGTGGTCCGCGCGCAACATGCGAAGATTCAGGGCGAAGTGCGTGTGATACAAGGCGTGATGATTGGCCTGATCCTGCTGATCGCATTGCTGATCGACACCCTGCAACGCCGCCTGGCGCGCGTGTTGACCAACCTGGCGCCGGCCTTGTCGACCTGGGCCGAAGGCGACTTCAGCCAGCCGATCGCCCTGGGCAAGACCAACCGTGAACTGCACGATATCGAGGCCTCCCTCAACCGCCTGCGCGCCTACCTGGTGGACTTGGTCGGCACCATCCGTGGCAATGCCGAAGAAGTGGCGGGCAGCAGCCGCGCCCTGGCCGAACTGAGCAGCGGCCTGCACGACGGTGCCGAACGCCAGGCCGGCGACACCGCGCAAATCCGTGATTCCCTGGGCGAACTGGAGGCCACCATCCAGCAAGTCGCAGGCGATGCCAGCCAGGCCGCCGGAGCCAGCCGCAGTGCGGGCCAGGCCGTGGAGCAAGGCCAGCGCGTGATCGGCCTGAGCCTCACCGGGCTGCATGCCTTGGTGGGTGAAGTGCAGCAAAATGCGCAGATGATCGAAAAACTCGCCGAAGAGTCCGCCACCATCGGCGGCGTGCTCACGGTGATTCGCTCGATTGCCGACCAGACCAACCTGCTGGCCCTCAACGCCGCCATCGAAGCCGCCCGCGCCGGTGAGGCCGGGCGTGGTTTCGCCGTGGTGGCCGACGAGGTTCGCTCCCTGGCCCAGCGTACCGCCGGTGCCACTGCCGAAATCCAGGGCCTGATCGCCGGCCTGCAAACCGCCGCGCACCAGTCGGTAGAAGGCATGCGCGCGCAGGTCGAACACGCCGAAGCCACCGCCCAGCAAGCCCAGGCGGCGGATGGCGCGCTGGATGAAATCGTCGGCGCGATCCAGACCATCTCCGACACTGCCGTACGTATCGCCGATGTGACCGCGCAACAAAGTGGAGCCGTGAGCGAGATACGCGACAACAGTGAGCGGATTCATCAATTGGGTGAGGATAATCTGCTGCGCATTGGCCAGGGCCGCAGCCAAGGCGAGCACCTACTGGTGCTGGGCGGGCAACTGACTACCGCCGTGCAAGCCTTTCGCGTCTAACCCGATCTGATGTTCCATGATGACCAAAATGTGGGAGCTGGCTTGCCTGCGATAGCGGTGGATCAGCCAACTCATCCCCCACTGATACACCGTCATCGCAGGCAAGCCAGCTCCCACACTGACCGAACGCAGGCTCTTGGTCACAAATTTTGCGCAATCCTCGCTAATCGTGCCGGCTACTGCATAGAACTGGACAGTCACAAAGGCTTTGCGGCATAGTCGCCGGGTTCTGACGCACCCACACCAATAACAAGGAACAGCCAATGGCGACCTTACTGGTTCTTCACGGACCCAACCTGAACCTGCTCGGCACCCGTGAACCGGGCGTCTACGGGGCAGTAACCCTCGATCAGATCAACCTCGACCTGGAACGACGGGCACGTGAAGCCGGCCACCATTTGCTCTACCTGCAAAGCAATGCCGAGTATGAATTGATTGATCGCATCCATGCCGCGCGTGGCGAAGGTGTGGACTTTATTCTGATCAATCCCGCCGCTTTTACGCACACAAGCGTTGCATTACGTGACGCGTTGCTGGCGGTGAGCATCCCATTCATCGAAGTGCATTTATCGAACGTGCACAAACGCGAAGCTTTCCGCCATCACTCTTACTTCTCCGACGTAGCGGTAGGAGTGATCTGCGGCCTTGGCGCCAGCGGTTACCGACTGGCCCTGGAGGCCGCCCTGGAACACATTGAAGAACAGGCTAAACGCCCCTGACCGACCCTTGGGAGTTGATGATTCATGGATATCCGTAAAGTTAAGAAACTGATCGAACTGCTGGAAGAATCCGGTATCGACGAGCTGGAAATCAAGGAAGGCGAAGAGTCCGTACGGATCAGCCGTCATAGCAAGACCCCGGCCCAACAGTTCTACGCGCCACAGATGCAAGCGCCGGCTCCAGCCGCTGCTGCACCGGCTGCCGCACCTGCCGCCGCCGCTGCACCTGCCGCCCCAGCCGCGCCTGCGCTGAATGGTTTCGTGGTCAAGTCGCCAATGGTCGGTACGTTCTACCGCACCCCGGCACCGACCTCGCCAGCCTTCGTTGAAGTGGGCAAGACCGTGAAAGTGGGCGACACCATCTGCATCGTTGAAGCGATGAAAATGATGAACCACATCACCGCGGAAAAAGCCGGCGTCATTGAATCCATCCTGGTAGAAAACGGTCAGCCGGTTGAGTACGACCAGCCGCTGTTCACCATCGTTTGAACCGCGGAGCGCCTTCGATGTTGAAACCTGCGAAGAAACTGCAAAAAGTCCTGATCGCCAACCGCGGCGAGATCGCGCTGCGTATCCTGCGCGCCTGTAAGGAAGAGGGCATCAAGACCGTCGCTGTTTACTCGACGGCCGATACCGAATTGATGCACGTGAAACTGGCGGACGAAAGCATCTGCATCGGCCCGCCACTGGCCACGAACTCGTACCTGAAAGTCTCGAACATCATCGCGGCGGCAGAAGTGACCGGCGCTGATGGCATCCACCCAGGCTACGGCTTCCTCGCGGAAAACGCCGATTTTGCCGAACAGGTGGAAAAATCCGGGTTTGCCTTCATCGGCCCCAAAGCCGAAACCATTCGCCTGATGGGCGACAAGGTCTCGGCCAAGGACGCCATGATCGCGGCCGGCGTGCCAACCGTTCCAGGCTCCGACGGCCCGCTGCCTGAAGACGAAGAAACCGCTCTGCGCATTGGTCGCGAAGTCGGCTACCCGGTGATCATCAAGGCCGCCGGTGGCGGTGGTGGTCGCGGCATGCGCGTGGTGCACAAGGAAGAAGACCTGATCGAAGCCGCCAAGCAGACCCGCTCCGAAGCGGGCGCCTGGTTCGGCAACCCGATGGTCTACCTGGAGAAGTACCTGACCAACCCACGTCACGTGGAAGTCCAGGTACTGTCCGACGGCCAGGGCCACGCCATCCACCTGGGCGACCGCGATTGCTCGCTGCAACGTCGTCACCAGAAGGTATTGGAAGAAGCCCCGGCTCCGGGCCTGGACGAGAAAGCCCGCCAGGAAGTCCTGGCACGCTGCGTCAAGGCGTGCATCGACATCAACTACCGTGGCGCCGGTACCTTCGAGTTCCTCTACGAGAACGGCCGCTTCTACTTCATCGAGATGAACACTCGCGTGCAGGTAGAGCACCCGGTTTCGGAGATGGTCACCGGTATCGACATCGTCAAGGAGATGCTGAGCATCGCCGCCGGTAACGTGCTGTCCTTTACCCAGGACGACGTGAAGATGCACGGCCACTCCCTGGAGTGCCGCATCAACGCCGAAGACCCGAAAACCTTTATCCCAAGCCCTGGCCTGGTCAAGCATTTCCACGCGCCCGGCGGCAACGGCGTACGTGTGGATTCGCACCTGTACAGCGGCTACAAGGTTCCGTCCAACTACGACTCACTGATCGGCAAGCTGATCACCTGGGGCGCCACCCGCGACGAGGCCATGGCCCGTATGCGCAACGCCCTGGACGAAATCGTGGTAGACGGCATCAAGACCAACATCCCGCTGCATCGGGACCTGGTTCGTGATGAAGGCTTCTGCGAAGGTGGTGTGAACATTCACTACCTGGAACACAAGCTGGCCAACCAGTAAGTGCTCCACCCAACAAAACCGCCTTCGGGCGGTTTTGTTGTTTCTGGGCCACCGAAACCCTGTGGGAGCTGGCTTGTGTGGGAGCTGGCTTGCCTGCGATGGCATCGCCTCGGTCTGGCAGAAAAACCGAGGTGCCTGCATCGCGGGCAAGCCCGGCTCCCACACAAGCACCACATTTTGACCGGGTGCAGTCAGTGGTGTCGTCTTCTGCCCGCTGCTCGCGTAAACTTGCGCGCTTTCGCGGCCTGCCCGCCGCACATTCATTTTTTTCAAAGGTGCCCGCCATGCCTTGGCTGCAAGTCCGTCTCGCCATCAGCCCAGAACAAGCCGAAACCTACGAAGACGCGTTCCTCGAAGTGGGCGCCGTGTCGGTGACCTTCATGGACGCCGAAGACCAGCCGATCTTCGAACCAGAACTCAACACCACGCCGCTGTGGTCCCACACTCACTTGCTCGCCCTGTTCGAAGACGGCACCGACGCCGCTGCCGTGCTGGCCCATATGGAACTGCTCACCGGCGGCCCGCTGCCCGAGCATCACAGCGAAGTCATCGAAGACCAGGACTGGGAACGCAGCTGGATGGATAACTTCCAGCCCATGCGCTTCGGCCAGCGCCTGTGGATCGTGCCAAGCTGGCACGCCGCTCCCGAGCCAGACGCGGTGAACCTGCTGCTGGACCCGGGCCTGGCGTTCGGCACCGGCACCCACCCTACCACCGCCCTGTGCCTGGAATGGCTGGACGGCCAGGACCTGACCGACAGCAACGTACTGGACTTCGGCTGCGGCTCGGGGATCCTGGCCATCGCCGCCCTGCTGCTGGGCGCCAAGGAGGCCGTGGGCACCGATATCGACGTGCAGGCCCTGGAAGCCTCCCGCGATAACGCCGGGCGCAACAACATTGCCGAAGGCAAATTCCCACTCTACCTGCCTGAAGATCTGCCCCAGGTTCAGGCCGACGTACTGGTCGCCAATATCCTCGCCGGACCACTGGTGTCGCTGGCGCCGCAACTGTCGAGCCTGGTCAAGCCGGGCGGGCGCCTGGCGCTGTCGGGCATCCTCGCCGAGCAAGGTGAAGACGTGGCTGCGGCCTACGCCAAGGACTTCGAGCTGGACCCGATCGCCAACCGTGATGGCTGGGTACGCATCAGCGGTCGTCGGCGCTAGAATGAGCGCTTGCCTGAATCGGATGGCCGCATGACCGACAGTTTCGTCACCCAGTGCCCACATTGCCAATCGCGCTTTCGCGTCAACCACGCTCAATTGAGCGTGGCCCGCGGCGTGGTGCGTTGCGGCTCGTGCCTGCAAGTGTTCAACGCCGCACGCCAGTTGCTGGAGCAACGGGCCCAGGCGTCTGCGCCGGAGCCTGAAGTGCCGAACACCGCCGAGCCGGCCGTCGAACCGACTGGCGAAACGCCTCCCGAACCACCGCGGGCCATCAGCCAGAAACAGTGGACGGCCGAAGAGCTGGACCTGGATAACCTGGACAAGGAACTGGCCAGGCTGGAACGTCGCGAGATCCAGCACACCCAGGCCGTGGGCGCCGAGCGTCGCCAGCCAGGCGCCGACCGTCGGCAAAAGGAAGAGTCCTTCAGCGCCAGCCGCGATACGGTCAAGGCCGAGGAAGAAAAATGGGCGGCCAGCCTGTTCAGTGAGCCACCCGAAGAGCGCGCCCAGGCACCAGAGCAAGAGCCCGAGCCGGCCAAGGCGCCTGCGTCCAAACAGCGCACCGAACCGTCCATGTCGGCCCACACCGACGACCTCGATGACGAACCGGCTCTGCACACCACCGCCGAGGATGAAGACCTCGACCCGCCGCTGACGCCCACCCTCGACGAGCCGGAACCCGAAGACCGCGCGCAGCCACGACGCAAGCGCGCACGAACAGAAGCCGGCGTACACGACGAACTGCTCCAGGACCTGGAAGACGACCCCCTGCACCTGTATGCGCAGAAGCGTCCGTCAGGCTGGGGCCGCCGTCTGGTCTGGATACTGTTGGTAGTACTCGCCGCCGCAGGCCTGGCCGGCCAGTACATCGCCTACCAATTCGACGACCTGGCCCGCCAGGACGCCTACCGTCCCTGGTTCCAGGCGCTATGCCCGAAACTGGGGTGCACCGTGCCATCGCGGGTCGACATTAGCCATATAAAGAGCAGCAATCTGGTGGTGCGCAGCCACCCCGAATTCGCCGGGGCGCTGGTGGTGGATGCCATCCTCTATAACCGCGCGACCTTCTCCCAGCCCTTCCCGCTGCTGGAGCTACGCTTTGCGGATTTGAACGGCAGCCTGATTGCCAGTCGTCGCTTCAAGCCCGCCGAATACCTGAGCGGCGAGTTGGCCGGTGTGAGCGAAATGCCCTCGCAGACGCCGATCCACATCTCTCTGGACATCCTCGACCCCGGCAACAAAGCCGTGAATTACAGCCTGAGCTTCCATTCGCCCGAGTGAAACGGCGTGCCCACCGAGGTTTGACGGCGGATTATTGACTTGGCCGCCGTCGACCAAACCGATGGCGATAAAAAAGTAACTGTTCAGATTTTATCCAATTCAGCCTTTAACCAGTCATCGAGAGCGGGTATCATGCCAACCCTTTTTCGAACTCTAATGATCCGGCCCCACAACAGGGAAGTCCTATGTCGGCGGTACGCATCGGCCCATACACATTGCAAAACGGCTTGATCCTCGCCCCGATGGCGGGTGTCACCGACCAGCCCTTTCGTCAGCTGTGCAAGCGTTTGGGCGCGGGTCTAGTAGTCTCTGAAATGGTTACCAGCGACATGAGTTTGTGGAACACCCGCAAGTCGCGGATGCGCATGATCCACGAAGGTGATCCCGAGCCACGCTCGGTGCAGATCGCCGGTGGCGATGCGCAGATGCTGGCGGATGCAGCCCGGGCCAACGTGGAGCTGGGTGCACAGATCATCGATATCAACATGGGCTGCCCGGCCAAGAAGGTTTGCAACAAGGCCGCCGGTTCCGCACTGTTGAAAGATGAGCAGTTGGTCGCCGAGATCCTGCAGGCCGTTGTCGGCGCAGTGGATGTGCCGGTGACCCTGAAGATTCGTACCGGTTGGGACCGGGACAACAAGAATGGCCTGACGGTGGCGAAGATCGCTGAACAGGCAGGTATTACAGCGCTGGCGGTGCATGGCCGCACCCGCGCCGACCTTTATACCGGTGAAGCCGAGTACGACACCATTGCCGCGATCAAGCAGGCCGTGTCGATGCCCGTCTTTGCCAATGGCGACATCGACAGTGCCGAGAAAGCCCGGCGCGTGCTGCACGCGACCGGTGCCGATGGCTTGTTGATTGGCCGGGCCGCCCAGGGGCGGCCGTGGATTTTTCGTGAAATCGAGCATTTCCTGCGTACCGGTGAAGTCTTGCCGGCACCAGAGTTGGTCGAGGTGGAACGTATTCTGCTAGAGCATCTGGCCGCCCTGCACGCCTTCTATGGGGACGTGATGGGAGTACGCATTGCTCGCAAGCATGTCGGCTGGTATCTCGCCACCTTGCCGGGCGCCAAGGAATTCCGCGCTCAGTTCAATCGTTTGGATGAAACGCAGGCACAGGTCGCCACCGTTCGTGAGTTCTTCGCCGGACGCGACAAGAGCCTGGGAACAGGGGATGGAGAAGGGGTGGCCGCATGACGATGATGACCGAGACTTTAGTGAGTGGAACAACACCCGTGAGCGACAACGTCAATTTGAAACAGCACCTCAACACGCCGAGCGAAGAAGGCCAGACCCTTCGCGGGAGTGTCGAGAAGGCGCTGCACAATTATTTCGCCCACCTTGAGGGCGCTTCCGTCACGGATGTGTACAACCTGGTGCTCTCCGAAGTCGAGGCGCCCTTGCTCGAAAGCGTGATGAACTACGTCAAGGGCAACCAGACCAAAGCCAGTGAGCTGCTGGGCCTCAACCGTGGCACCTTGCGCAAAAAGCTCAAGCAGTACGATTTGCTGTAAGCATTCAATCAAACCAGAAAGGCGCCCGCGTAAAACCGGTCGCCTTTTTTGCTGACTTCCTTTGCTTTTGATGGAAATTGAGATGACCGACCAGACCACCCGCCTGCCGATCCGCCGCGCCTTGATCAGTGTTTCCGACAAGACCGGGATCCTCGAATTTTCCCGGGAGCTGGAAGCCCTGGGTGTGGAAATCCTCTCCACGGGCGGGACCTTCAAACTGCTGCAGGACAACGGCGTGGCCGCAGTAGAAGTCGCGGACTACACCGGTTTCGCAGAAATGATGGACGGTCGCGTCAAGACCCTGCACCCGAAAATCCACGGCGGCATCCTCGGCCGTCGCGGTATCGACGACGCCATCATGACCGAGCACGGCATCAAGCCGATCGACCTGGTGGCCGTTAACCTCTACCCGTTCGAAGCCACCATCAACAAGCCAGGTTGCGACCTGCCGACCGCCATCGAAAACATCGATATCGGCGGCCCGACCATGGTGCGCTCGGCGGCCAAGAACCATAAAGACGTGGCCATCGTGGTCAATGCCAGCGACTACGCCAGCGTCCTGGAAAACCTCAAGGCCGGTGGCCTGACCTACGCCCAGCGCTTCGACCTGATGCTCAAGGCGTTCGAACACACCGCCGCCTATGACGGCATGATCGCCAACTACATGGGCACCGTGAATCAAGCTGCGGACACCTTGAGCACAGAAGGCCGCAGCCAGTTCCCGCGCACCTTCAACAGCCAGTTCATCAAGGCCCAGGAAATGCGCTACGGCGAGAACCCGCACCAGAGCGCGGCGTTCTACGTGGAAGCCAAGCCGGCCGAAGTGGGCATCGCCACCGCCACTCAGTTGCAAGGCAAAGAACTCTCCTACAACAACGTGGCCGACACTGACGCTGCGCTGGAATGTGTGAAGAGCTTCGTCAAGCCGGCCTGCGTGATCGTCAAGCACGCCAACCCGTGTGGCGTGGCCGTCAGCCCGGACGCTGAAGGCGGTATCCGCCAGGCGTACGAACTGGCCTACGCCACCGACACCGAATCCGCATTCGGCGGCATCATCGCCTTCAACCGCGAACTGGATGCCGAGACCGCCAAGGCCATCGTCGAGCGCCAGTTCGTCGAAGTGATCATCGCCCCAAGCGTCAGCGAAGAAGCCCGCGCCATCGTCGCCGCCAAAGCCAACGTGCGCCTGCTGGCCTGTGGCGAGTGGTCGGCAGACCGCGCCGCCGCCTGGGACTACAAGCGCGTCAATGGCGGCCTGCTGGTACAGAGCCGCGACATTGGCATGATCGGCAGCCAGGACCTGAAAGTCGTGACCAAGCGCGCGCCGACCGAGCAAGAGATCAACGACCTGATCTTCGCCTGGAAAGTGGCCAAGTACGTCAAGTCCAACGCCATCGTCTACGCCAAGAACCGCCAGACCATCGGTGTCGGCGCTGGCCAGATGAGCCGCGTGAACTCGGCACGTATCGCCGCGATCAAGGCAGAACACGCCGGTTTGCAGGTGGTGGGTTCGGTGATGGCATCCGATGCGTTCTTCCCGTTCCGTGACGGCCTGGACAACGCCGCGAAAGCCGGCGTGACCGCCGTGATCCAACCGGGTGGTTCGATGCGTGATGCAGAAGTCATCGCCGCCGCTGATGAAGCTGGCATTGCGATGGTCTTCACCGGCATGCGCCACTTCCGCCACTAAACAGCACCGCTTCTCTACTGTAGGAGCGAGCTTGCTCGCGAAAAACTCAAGAACGCCACGGGGTGTCAATTTACCCTCGTCATCGTTAGCGACCTTCGCGAGCAAGCTCGCTCCTACAGATGAAGCACAGCGTTTCTCAGAGGTTTTTGAAATGAATGTTTTGATCATTGGCAGCGGTGGCCGTGAACACGCCCTGGCCTGGAAAGTAGCCCAGGACCCACGCGTGCAGAAAGTCTTCGTGGCCCCCGGCAACGCCGGCACCGCCATCGAAGCCAAGTGCGAAAACGTCGCCATCGACGTGCTGGCCCTGGAGCAGCTGGCAGATTTTGCCGAGAAGAATGTTTCCCTGACCATCGTCGGCCCGGAAGTGCCACTGGTAGCAGGCGTCGTGGATCTGTTCCGCAGCCGCGGCCTGGATTGCTTCGGCCCTACCGCTGGCGCCGCCCAGCTGGAAGGCTCGAAAGCCTTCACCAAGGACTTCCTGGCTCGCCACAAGATCCCGACGGCCGATTACCAGAACTTCACCGAGATCGAGCCGGCCCTGGCTTACCTGCGTGAGAAAGGCGCACCGATCGTGATCAAGGCCGATGGCCTGGCTGCCGGCAAAGGCGTGATCGTCGCCATGACCTTGCAGGAAGCCGAAGACGCCGTGCGCGACATGCTCGCCGGCAATGCTTTTGGTGACGCTGGTTCGCGCGTGGTCATCGAGGAATTCCTCGACGGCGAAGAAGCCAGCTTTATCGTGATGGTCGACGGCAAGAACGTATTGCCGATGGCCACCAGCCAGGACCACAAGCGCGTCGGCAACGGCGACAGCGGCCCGAACACCGGTGGCATGGGTGCCTACTCCCCGGCGCCGGTGGTGACCGCCGACGTGCACCAGCGCGTCATGGACCTGGTGATCTGGCCAACCGTGCGTGGCATGGCCGATGAAGGCAACGTGTACACCGGTTTCCTTTACGCCGGCCTGATGATCGACAAAGCCGGTAACCCGAAAGTCATCGAGTTCAACTGCCGTTTCGGCGATCCGGAAACCCAACCGGTGATGCTGCGCCTGCAATCGAGCCTGGTGCTGCTGGTGGAAGCCGCCCTCGCCCAGGCCCTGGACAAGGTCGAAGCGCAATGGGACCCACGCCCGAGCGTTGGCATCGTGCTGGCGGCCGGTGGCTACCCTGCCGACTACGCCAAGGGCGATGTGATCGAAGGCCTCGACGCGGCCGCTGCGCTGGAAGGCAAGGTGTTCCATGCCGGCACCGCGCTCAAGGACGGCAAAGTTGTAACCGCCGGTGGCCGCGTATTGTGCGCCACCGCGATGGGTGCCAGTGTCGATGCCGCGCAACAACAGGCTTACAAACTGGCGGCAAAAATCGACTGGAAGGGCTGCTTCTACCGCACCGACATTGGCTATCGTGCCATTGCCCGCGAACGCGGCGAGAACAACTGAGCAGCTACACTTGCAGTAGCTATCCGTTCGGTTAGGTAAGGGCCTTTGGCCCTTGCCGTACCCTGTCGCCCCGCGCATAGTTAACCCGTGCATCCAACTACCGAAGGGATTTCGCCGTGCGCTGGCTCAGGATCGCCATAGGTTTCACAATCAGTCTGCTGACTTTGCTCTGCTTGCTACCGGCCCAGGCCGCCGCGCAAGGCAGTGGCTGGGCGGTATTGCTTGATGAACAGGCCGACCTGCAACTGAGCGACATCCGTTCCGCCCGCTATACCAATCAATTCAGCCCCATCGAACTGGACCGGATCACTGCCGCGCAGCCGGACGGTGCGTTGTGGGTGCGTTTCAAGTTGCAGCCCGGCAAGCACGAACAAGTGCTGCGGGTGTTCGCCCCGGACCTGTCCAGCCTGAGCCTGTACGTGCTGGACGGCGACACCCTGGTGGAGCAACAGATCACCGGCACTCGCCAACCCCAGGCTGAGCGTCCGTTGCCCAGCAGCGACTTCATGTTACCGATGCCCCAGAGCCAACAGCCTCTGGAGGTGTACCTGCGGCTGGTCTCGGAACACGAACTGCGCCCTTATATCACCCTGGAACCTGCGGTCCTGGCCGCTGCCAACCAGAACCAGACGCTGATCTACGGCTTGCTGTTCGGCGTGCTGTCGATGCTGATCCTGCACAACCTCACGCGCTTCGCCTACCACCGCTCGCGCAGCAGCCTGTGGCTGGCCGCGTGCGAGTTCCTGTTGATGCTCAGCCTGGCGCTGCTACTCAACCTGGTGGGGCCGTGGCTGCCGAACTGGCACGCGATCCAGACCCCTGGTGCCTACCTGGCCCTGCTGCTGACCGCGCCCTGCGGGCTGATGTTTGCCTACCGCTTCTTCATGCCCCTGGGCCCGCATCCGCTGAACAAAGTGTTGATGGCTGACATCCTGCTGATCATCCTGTGCGGCCTGTTGCTGTTGTTCGTCAATACCTTGCCGTTGAACATCATCACCTATGCCCTGGTCGCGCTGGCGGGCCTGAGCATGCTGTTTGTCTCGGCCTATCACTGGCAAAAAGGCTACCGCCCGGCGCGCTTGTTCGTGGCGGCCATGGTGGTGTTCAACATCGGCACGCTGATCATCCTGCCCGCCCTGCTCGGCCTCACACTGGTGGCGCCACAAGGCCTGATCGTCACCCTGCTGAGCTTTATCTGCCTCAGTGGCCTGCTGATGAGCCTGGCCCTCGGCGAGCGCCAGCGCGCCATTGTCGAGACCCGCTTCAGCCTCAGCCGCGACCTGGCGGCCAGCAACGCCGAAATCGCCGCCAAGGCCGAGTTCCTGGCGAAGATCAGCCACGAAATTCGCACCCCCATGAACGGTGTGCTGGGCATGACCGAGTTGCTGCTGGGTACGCCGTTGTCGGTGAAGCAACGCGACTATGTGCAGACCATCCACAGTGCCGGTAACGAGTTGCTCACCCTGATCAACGAGATTCTCGACATTTCCAAGCTCGAATCCGGCCAGATCGAACTCGATGATGTGCAGTTCGACCTCAATGCGTTGATCGACGACTGCATGAGTATCTTCCGCGCCAAGGCCGAGCAACAGAATGTCGAGCTGATCAGCTTCATCCAGCCCCAGGTGCCACGGGTGATCAGCGGTGACCCGACGCGACTGCGCCAGGCTTTACTGAGCCTTCTGGAAAACGCCCTGCACAAAACCGATGAAGGCGAAGTGCTGATCGTTGTCGCCCTGGATGAGCGCAGCACCAAGCCGCGCCTGCGTATTGCCGTGCAAGACAGCGGCGTACCCATGGAAGCCGCCGAACGCGACGCCCTGCTGCACAGCGAACTGCACAGCAAGAACTTCCTTTCCGCAACGCGCTTGAGCGGCCACCTGGGCCTGGTCATCGCCCGCCAGCTGATCCTGTTGATGAACGGCGAGTTCGGCGTCAAGAGCGGCAGTCACCAGGGCAGCACCCTGTGGCTGACCCTGCCGCTGGACCCGGAACGCCTGGAGCACCCGACCAGCGACCTCGACGGCCCGCTCAAGGACGCCCGCGTGCTGGTGGTGGACGACAACGACACCTGCCGCAAAGTGCTGGTGCAGCAATGCACGGCCTGGGGTCTGAACGTCAGCGCCGCGCCTTCGGGCAAGGAGGCCCTGGCGCTGCTGCGTACCAAGGCGCACCTGCGTGATTACTTCGATGTGGTGCTGCTGGACCAGAACATGCCCGGCATGACCGGCATGCAACTGGCGGCGAAGATCAAGGAAGACCCGAGCCTGAACCACGACATCCTGCTGATCATGCTCACTGGCATCAGTAACGCGCCGAGCAAGATCATTGCGCGCAACTGCGGGATCAAGCGCATCCTCGCCAAACCGGTGGCGGGCTATACCCTCAAAACCACCCTGGCCGATGAGCTGACCCAGCGCAGCAAAGGTGCCCTCGTGGCCCGCCCGGCCCCCAGCGCACCGGCCGCCATCACCGTGCCCAGCGATTTCCGCATCCTGGTGGCCGAAGACAACAGCATTTCCACCAAAGTGATTCGCGGCATGCTCGGCAAGCTCAACCTCAACCCGGACACCGCCAGCAACGGCGAAGAAGCGCTGCAAGCGATGAAAGCCCAGCGCTATGACCTGGTATTGATGGACTGCGAGATGCCGATCCTCGATGGTTTCTCTGCCACGCAGCAACTGCGGGCGTGGGAAGTCAGCCACCAACGCGTGCGCACGCCGGTGGTAGCGCTCACGGCGCACATTCTCTCGGAACACAAAGAACGCGCACGCCAGGCAGGCATGGACGGGCATATGGCCAAGCCGGTGGAACTGTCGCAGCTGCGCGAGCTGGTGGACTACTGGGTGGCGCAGCGCCAACAACGCCCGGAACACGCCCCATCCTGACCTGAAATACCATCCCCTGTGGGAGCTGGCTTGCCTGCGATAGCGATGTATCAGTCACTGATGTGTTAACTGACCCACCGCTATGGCAGCATAGGTATCTACACAACTTCGGTACGACGCTAACCTGTGGCGAGGGAGCTTGCTCCCGTAACGGCCGGACAGCCTACACTTATCTACCTGCCGCCCCGCGATCAAACTGTGGGAGCTGGCTTGCCTGCGAAGGCGGCCTGGCAGTCAACACAGTTGGATTGTGTACATATCCATTGCTGCGGTAACGGCCACTTAGGGTTCCGCCCTGACGGCGGCTCACTTTTGAACAGCGCAAAAGTAAGCAAAACGCTCTTGCCCCACCACTCGGCACCTCGCTTAGGCTCGGTGTGCCCGTAATCCGCCAGTGATTTGGGGGGCCGCCGCCACGCGCCATCCATGGCGCGGGGCGGCTAAACCGGCATCCCTGCCGGTTTACCCCCCAAATCCCTGTCGAATTCCGGCCAGCGTGGTTTAACGGGGCGCTTAAGATCAAAAGCAGATCAAGAGCAAGATCAAGAGCGGCTCGCTTCGCATCGTGGTTACCGTCTGTTGCTACTGCCCACAAAGTTGCGTAGATACCTATGGCTATCGCAGGCAAGCCAGCTCCCACATTTGATCTCTGTCAGATAGACTCCTCCCCACTTCCCCCGCCCGCGAGCCGCCCCCATGCTCCATGTGTTATTCAGCGTGTACCTGAAGATGCTGGTGCTCTACAGCCCGTTCTTTGTGCTGTCCTGCTTTATCAGCCTCACCCGTGGCTATTCCAGCAAGGAGCGTCGGCGCCTGGCGTGGAAAGTCGCACTGGCCACCCTGGTATCGAGCGTGCTGCTCTACCTGTTTGGCCGGGTGATTTTCAGTGTGTTCGGCATTACCGTCGACGCGTTCCGCATCGGCGCCGGCAGCGTGTTGTTTATCTCCGCCCTGGGCATGGCCCAGGGCAAGTCGGCGGTGCAGACCGACAACGTGCAGCAGGACGTGACCATCGTGCCGCTGACCATCCCCCTCACCGTCGGCCCCGGCACCATCGGCGCCTTGCTGGTGATGGGCGTCAGCCAACCGCACTGGGATGACAAACTCACCGCCATCCTCAGTATTGCCCTGGCCAGCCTGACGGTGGGCGTGGTGCTGTACCTGTCCAACCGTATCGAACGCATTCTCGGCGACCAGGGCTTGCAGATTGTCAGCCGCTTGATGGGCCTGTTCGTCTGCGCCCTGGCCGCGCAAATCATTTTTACCGGGGTACGCGGCTACCTGGTGCCCTAGATCCGGTATTTGGCGATCGCCATTTCGACTTTGTCACCGGCGCTTTCACGCATCAGCTGGATGGTTTTCTCGTTGACCATCGAGGTATTGAGCACTAGGCAAGTCTGCCCGCTGAAGGCCTCGAACGAGGAGCTGTCCCACTCCAGGAACGGCAGGCCCACCTGTTTATCCACACCATGGGTGCTGTAGGTCACCAGCACCATGATCAATTCGCCGTCTGTTTCAGCGCAGGAGGCCAGGCCGAAATCGCCGCCCTCGCGCACCGCGCAATTGCGCTTGAACAGCTCGAAAGACGCTGGCTGACGCTTCAATGCGTCCAGCGCATCGGCGGCCAGTTCTGGCAATGCGCTGAGCAACGGCCCGGACAGCGCCGTCGACGTCAGCATCGAGGCGATGATATTCAGCGCCGCCAGTTGCACGGTCAGGCCCTTGCCCGCACGCGAGACCCGCTCAAAGCGACTGCGCAGCGGCAGCCAGCCCAGGCTGACCATGACCTTGATAAATTCCTCGTACCACGCCTCGCTGCCCCGCTGGACGTTCAGCACATCGCTCACATAACTGCTGGCCAGCAAATAGCTTTTGCGCACGTATTCGCGGTTCAACGCCGATAACCCTTCGGCAAACGAAATCACCCCGTTGTTGACCACGGCCGCGTTGCAATCATCCTCGCGATCCAACGCGCAAATGGCCTGCCGTGCAGGTGCGCCCGGCAATTTGTAGGCGGCAATCAACTTGCGCCTTTTTTTGCTGTTGATCCTTCTGTGACGTCGCTCCATTTTCTGTTCTCCACAAGCACCCCACATGGGGCTTGTCTCCACCCTAGTCCAGGGAGCTGCTCGCTTTCCATGCGACAAACATCCCTTGGCCTGCCCCACCCAAAACCAGCGCCCAGCAATAACAAGGCGCGGCGGGCAGGTGTGCGGTTTTCATCGCAAAAAAAAGAAAAAGCCCCGAACAACGCCAGGGGAATCCCTGGGTTATTCGGAGCTTTCCGGCAGCCAACGGGGCTGTTTTCAGGAGTTGGGTTTGTCGCCATACCAACGTGGCGTGTACACCCACTCGCCCCCACCGGCGCGCGGGAACACACAGGTGGTGGATGAACCGATCAGCACCATGGTGCGCATGTCCACCTGCTCGGGGGTCAGTTGCCCCAAGGTGGTGACGCGCAGCGTCTGGCCTGGGCGGCCGATGTCGCGGCCCAGCACCACTGGCGTCTGTGGCGTGCGATGCAGCGCGACGATCTCCAGGGCACGCCCCAGTTGCCAAGGCCGGGAGCGCGAGATCGGGTTGTAGAACGCCAAGGCCAGGTCGGCCTGGGAAGCCAGGTCCAGGCGTTTTTCGATGATCGACCAGGGCTTGAGGTTATCCGACAGTGACATCACACAGAAGTCATGCCCCAGCGGCGCGCCCGCCTGGGCAGCGGTGGCCAGCGAAGCGGAAACCCCCGGCAGGATTTCCAGGTCGACCTGATGCCAGGCCGGCTCGCTGGACTCGTGCAGCGCTTCGATCACTGCCGCAGCCATGGCGAATACGCCAGGGTCGCCGGACGACACCACCACCACCGAACGCCCCTGCGCAGCCAACTCGAAAGCGTGGCGGGCGCGCTGCATTTCTTCGCGGTTGTCAGTGCAGTGTTGCACTTGGTCGTCCCGGAACGGCCCGGCCATGCGCACGTAGGTTTCATACCCCAAAACATCGGTGCAACGCGCCAGTTCCGCCTTCACCGCCGGCACCATCAGTTCAGCGGCGCCGGGGCCCAGGCCGATCACCGCCAGACGCCCGCGCGGGCGCCCCACCTGTGTCAGGTCCAAGGGCTGTTCGGCCACGGTAATGCTGATATCCGCAACGGGTGTCAGCGCGGCAAAACGCAGCGGTACGCCCAGAGCCGACGCGGCTTCATGCAAGGACGCGTCAGCCATCTGCAGGTCGCTGGCCAGCAGGCAGGCCAGGGACTGCACGGCCACACCCGCCTCGTGCAACGCTGTGCGCACACGCTCGGCCAACTGCGCACCCGGCCGGCAAGTGACGTAGATATTCTGCGGGTAAATCAGCAACTCGTTGGCTGCCGGTGTGCGCTCGGCACTGCCTACATGAATCGCCAGGCGCGCTTGTTGATCCTGAGGCAGGTTAGCCTCCTCCAGCCATGGCGCCGCACCTTCGATACGCACGCTTTCGCCGGCCAGAAGGTCGGAGACAAAGCGTTTGCCCAACTCGATATCGGCCAATTGATAGCCCGCCGGCGGGTTGAGCAAGCAGGTGCCAAAACGCAGCTCGCCACTGGTGGTGATTGCCGCGGATACGCCGAGTGCCGCGGCGATATCCCGTGCCATCACATTCACACCGCCCAGGCCTCCGAGCAATGGCACCACGGCGCTGCCGTCTTCGGCCACGGCCAGCACGGCGGGCTCTTCGCCCTTTTCCAGCAGCAACGGCGCCAGGGTGCGGATCACAATGCCCGCGGCGCACAGGGCAATCAGTGGCGTGCCCTGCTGATAAAGCTGACGCAAGGTCGCGCCGAATTCGCTGTAGCTGCGGTCTGCACCTTCAACCCGTGTGGCCAGGCCGTGGATCAACGCGCCGGGGTAAACCTGCTGGAGCGTGCGCGCAGTCGCCAGGCTGCCCTGGCCCAGAATCACAATCGCCGGGGTCATCAACCTTGCCACCGTTCACCGGGCACGATGATCAGCGAGAAGTACGGCGAAGACATCGGTTCCACCTGATCCAGCGGCACGATCTTCTGGTTGGCCATGGTGGCGCGCTCCACATACAGCGCCCGCTCGGCCAGGCCCAACTCCTCCAACACCTGGCGCACCTTCGGAAAGTTGCGCCCCAGCTTCATGATCACGGCGGCATCGGCATCCGCCAGGCGGCGCTTGAGCTCCTCATGGGGCAATACGCCGGAGAGCACCGACAAACTCTGGTTGCGATACACCAACGGCGCGCCAAGTACCGAGGCGCCCCCGAGCATCGAGCACACGCCTGGAATCACCTCGGCGTCGTAGCGCTCGGCCAGGCGGTCATGCAGGTACATGTAGGAGCCGTAGAAGAACGGGTCACCTTCGCAAATCACCGCCACGTCACGGCCTGCATCCAGGTGCGCGGCCACGTCGAGGCTGGCGTTGTCGTAGAAGTCGCTGATCACCTGCTCGTAGGACAGCGGCGCCGGCAGCACTTCGGTGGTCACCGGGTACACCAGCGGCATCAGGGTCTGTTGCGGTACCAAGTGGTCCTCGATGATGCCGAAGGCATTGCCCTTCTTGCCCTTGGCCACAAAGTACGCCACCACCGGCGATTCACGCAGCAGGCGCAAAGCTTTGAGGGTAATCAGTTCGGGGTCACCGGGGCCGACGCCCAGGCCGATCAAACGTCCGCGCACCTGCATTATTCGACCTCCGTGGCCAGGGCATTGACGGCGGCGGCCGCCATGGCGCTGCCGCCCAGGCGGCCTTGCATGATCACGAACGGCACCCCACGGCTGTCAGCGGCGAGCATCGCCTTGGATTCAGCGGCGCCAACAAAACCCACCGGAAAACCGAGGATCAACGCCGGTTTCGGCGCGCCGGCGTCGAGCATTTCCAACAGGTAGAACAACGCGGTCGGCGCGTTGCCGATCACCACCACGCTGCCTTCCAGGTGCGGGCGCCACAGCTCAAGGGCGGCGGCGGAACGGGTGTTGCCCAGCTCCCGCGCCAGCTCCGGCACGCTGTCGTCGCGCAGGGTGCAGATCACCTGGTTATTGGCCGGCAGGCGTGCGCGGGTCACGCCTTCGGACACCATCCGCGCATCGCACAGAATCGGCGCGCCAGCGGCCAACGCGTCACGCCCAGCCTTGCCGGCCCCTTCGGAGAATTGCAGGCCGTCGATGGCCTCGACCATGCCGCACGCATGAATCACCCGCACCGCGAGCTTTTCCAAGTCAGCCGGGATGCGGTCCAACTTGGCTTCCGCGCGAATAATGGCGAAGGAGTTGCGATAGATCTCCTGACCGTCGCGGATGTAATCAATCATCGGTGTTGCTCCGTGGACGAGCGCGCAACAGGGCGCCCGCCGCTTCAATGGAAAGAGTGCGCGCGTGCAGCCGGCCAAAACCTGGCTGGGCTGCATCGCGAAAATAGAGGTCGTAGTGGCCGGGGCCCACCGCCAGCAAGGTGACGGGCGCGGTGTGTGCGGCAGCGCAGGAGCGCGGGCAGCCGGACAGATGCACCTCAACGCCCGGTTGCAGAGCGGCCAGTTGCACGGCGTCGGCCTTGGTGTCGGCCAGGCCTTTTGCGCAGCCACTGGAGCCGGTGCAGGCAATCATGCGCGCCAGCGGGTGGCCGAGGGAGCAGATAAAGCCCAGTTGCGCCAGGCGTTCGGTCACGGCGTGAGGCTTTTCGACGTTGGGCACCAGCACGCCTTGCCAGGGGGTGAAGCGCAAGGTGCCGTCGCCAAAGTCGCTGGCCAGTTGTGCGGCGCCCTTGAGCATCGTTGGGTCCAGACGGCCCAAGGGCGCGAGGGCGGCGACGTAGAACTGATTCTTTTGCGCTTGTGGATAAGTGCCCACCTGCAGCGACGCGTCGCTGGGCGGGCGAGTGAAGCGGTCGACTGGCAGCAACGACACACGCAAATGGCTCAACACGTTATCCACAGGCAAATGGCGCATGCGCGTTTGCTCAGGGGTGGCGAGGTCCAGAAAGGCTTCCAGCACGGCCACTACCAACTCAAGCCCTTGGCTCAATGGCACGGCGGCCAGGGGCGCATCCAGACCCGGACAGCCGGCCAGGCCGAACGCGAGCAGGGTTTCGCCATGGCGTACGAAGGCCGACAACCACAGATCGTGGTGATGTTCGAGCATCGCCAGGTCTTCGCCGCCATCGAGTTGCACCGCGAACTTGGCAGACAGTTGATGGAAACGCGGATGGTTTTCCAGGGTGGCGAGGATCTGCGCGGCCAGCGGGCGGGTGTCGAACAGCATCTGCGGGTCGATGCCGGCGCTGGGGCTGAGCATCAGATTGCGCACGTCGTCACCGCCCGCGTTGCTGGGCCCCAGGCCCGCCGCCAGCAGCCGGGCGATCAACGCTTCCTGCTCGGCGCCGATGCCGCGAATCTGCAAGTTGGCGCGGTTGGTCGCCTCAATCACCCCGCCCGCATAGGCCTGGGCCGCGTCTGCCACGGCGTGGGCCTGGGCGGCGGTGATCGCGCCACCCGCCAATTTGACCCGGCAAATGCCGCCGTCCAACGCCTGGACAATACGCAGCAACCCCGGACAAGCCGAGGGGCGCAAGGTATTCACAGCGGGCGTTGGGTTCACGGGGCTACCGGTTGACGGGTAAAGGCGCGGTATTATGCCTGCTTTGTCCGGCGGCATGAAAAGCCTGCCCGTCGGATGTCGTTCAAGGAATTGATATGTCGCCCTGGCTGACGGTTGTAGGCATCGGTGAAGACGGCTTCAAAGGCCTGGGCAGGAATGCCCGGCATGCCTTGCTGCGCGCCACGCGGATTATAGGTGCTCAGCGCCAGTTGGACCTGCTGCCGCCGTGTCTGGGTGGCGAGCGCCAGCTATGGCCGAGCCCGTTTTCTCTGGAGCCGGCGTTGTCGCGGCGTGGGGAGCCTGTGTGCGTATTGGCCAGTGGCGACCCGATGTTCTATGGCGTCGGCGCCAGCCTGGTCCGGCACGTGGCGGCTGAGGAGTTGACGATTTTGCCCGCGCCCTCGTCGGTATCCCTGGCGGCGGCACGCTTGGGCTGGCCGTTGCAGGAGGTGGTGACAGTGTCCGTGGTGGCGCGGCCATTGGCAGCGATCAACGCACACCTGGCCAGTGGCGTGCGCTTGTTGGTATTGAGCAATGACGGCAGCAGCCCCGCCCTGATTGCCGCGCTACTGGCCGAGCGCGGTTTTGGCCCCAGCCGCATCCGTGTGTTTGAACACTTGGGCGGCCCGGCTGAACGGCGTATCGACGGGCACGCGCAAACGTGGGAGCAGGCTGCGGTTGCCGATTTGAACCTGGTCGCCATCGACTGCCTGGCAGATTCCCACGCACCGCGCCTGTCGCGTCTTGCCGGCTTGCCGGACTCGGCCTTCCAACACGACGGCCAACTGACCAAGCGCGATGTCCGCGCCATGACCCTCGCCCGCCTCGCGCCCATGCCGGGCGAACTGTTATGGGACGTGGGCGCGGGCAGCGGCTCCATCGGTATTGAATGGATGCGCACCCATCCCAGCTGTCGCGCCTTGGCGATTGAAGCCGACACCGGCCGCCAGGGCTTGATCGATCACAACCGCGACGCCCTCGGCGTGCCCGGCCTGCAACTGGTGCGTGGCAAGGCGCCGGAGGCGTTAACCGGCCTGGAAACACCGGACGCCATCTTTATCGGCGGCGGTGTCACCCGCGACGGCGTGCTCGACACCTGCTGGCAACACCTGCGCCCCGGTGGTCGGCTGGTTGCCAATGCCGTGACCCTGCAAAGCGAAATGACCTTGATGAACTGGCGCGCCCAACATGGCGGCGAACTGACCCGCATCCACGTCGCCCAGGCCCAGCCATTAGGCGAGTTCGATACCTGGCGCCAGGCGCTGCCGATCACGTTGCTGGAAGTGATCAAACCGTTATGAAAAGGATTCTTTTACTGGGCGGCGTCACCGAAGCGCTGGCCATCGCCCGCACCTTGGGGCCGCAGCATATCTACAGCCTGGCCGGCGTGGGCCGTGTGCCAACCGACCTCACCTGCCAGGTTCGCGTCGGGGGTTACGGAGGTGCTGAAGGGTTAGCGCAGTTTATTCGTGACGAACGTATCAGCCTGATCCTTGATGCCACCCATCCGTATGCAGCGCAGATCAGCCAAAACGCGGCCCACGCGGCGCGATTGAGCGATGTGCCTTGCTGGGCATTGCGCCGCCCGGCCTGGCAGCCGCAGCCGGGGGACGATTGGCGCGAGGTCGCTGATTGGGCCGAGTTGGTCGAAGCGCTCAAACCCTTCAAGCGCCCGCTGTTCACCTTGGGTCGCGAACCCTTGCAGCACCTCGACGAAATCCCCGCCGAGCAGTTCTGGACCTTGCGCGCGCTGGATGTGTATCCGGGCAATGAGCGCTGTGAAGTGATCGGCGCACGCGGGCCGTTCCTCATCGCGGACGAGCGGGCGTTATTCCAAGAACTGCGGATTGATGTGCTGATCAGCAAGAACAGCGGCAGCACCGCCACCGAGCCGAAGCTGGAAGTGGCGCGTGAGCGGGGGGTGCCGGTGTTGGTGTTGAAGCGGCCGGTGTTGGCAGCAGTGGATCGAGAGTTTACGGCAGTGCCAGCGTTGCTAGAGGCAATCACCCTTTTCTAAACACCACCTATCCAATGTGGGAGCGGGCTTGCTCGCGAAGGCAGTGTGTCGGCCAAAACAGCCAGCGACTGACACACCGCTTTCGCGAGCAAGCCCGCACTTTGGAATTGCGCTATCAAACGGCGGTAGTAGATCAGCCAGCAAAGGCTGCTAGCTCAATCAACTGCGCAAAGGTTCCATGAGAAGTTACCTACAGACGCACCGGAACCCGCTGACTACTGAGACGTGCAGCCAATGGCGATGATCCTCAATATTTCGTCAATCGACGTAAACATGAGGTTCAGCACATGAATGACAGGCCCGATAAGCATCCCTTAACTCGACCGGCCGAAGGCACGATAATCAAACACATAATCGCGAATCCAGAGTTTGCACATGCACTACGCCTTGAAGCCGACGCGCTGAAACCGGATGAGCCCGAGGTCGCAGTACGATTAAACCATTGGCTGGGGAAAGCCCTGTACCTTGCTGAAAAAAAGACAACGTTCATGCGTTTTGATGTTGCCGACATCTCTGCTCCCAAGAAGAGATGGATGACTTTCTAGAAACCTGCTCCGAAGAAGCCCTAGGTGACGATTCATTGATCAAAAAGGCGCTCGGCGACATTGCTCGTGCAACCAGCAGGCTCAACGGCAAGCAATAGTCGAGCACAGTCCAAACTGTGGGAGCTGGCTTGCCTGCGAAGACGGCCTGACAGTCAACACAGTTGGACAGTGTACATATCCATTACTGCGGTAACGGCCACTTAGGGTTCCGCCCTGACGGCGGCTCACTTTTGAGAAGCGCAAAAGTAAGCAAAACGCTCTTGCCCCACCACTCGGCACCTCGCTTAGGCTCGGTGTGCCCGAACGCAGACTTGAATCCGTGGGCCGCCGCCACGCGCCATCCATGGCGCGGGGCGGCTAACCCGGCGTCCTGCCGGGTTACCCACGAATTCAAGCCTGCGTTCGGCCAGCGTGGTTTAACGGGGCGCCTAAGATCAAAAGCAGATCAAGAGCAAGATCAAGAGCGGCTCGCTTCGCATCGTGGTTACCGCAGGCTGCTACGGGCTGCAAAGTTGTGTAGATACCAATGGCTATCGCAGGCAAGCCAGCCCACAGTGTTCAGCGTCGCTTGGTGCGCTGCGTCCCTTTTGCAAAATTGGCAAGCGGCCGTTCTCGTCTATCCTCAAACCCACCACTGCGACACCAAACCACACCCGCCCTTTTTACTTATCCCCCCCGATCAGGCTAAATACCCGCCTGATCGTTTAACCCTACGGATTATCCGCCATGGCCCGTCAACGCTTTGCAATTGCCTGGATCGCCTGCCTTGCAGTGCTGTTCAATGCGTTTGCCATGCCGTTGGCCAGTGCGATGCAGCAGACGGAGGACCCGGTCAAGCGTCTGATGTGGGGCGGGTTCTGTTCGTCCAATGGAGCCAGCCTCAAGGCGATTGCCCTGGGCAAGCTGGAAATCCCGGCGCCGCCGGATGATCACTCGGCTATGCAGCATTGCTGGTGTTGCTCGGGTTCGGCGCCGTTGGTGGCGTTGCCGGGGCATGTGCCGCAGTTGTATGTGACACGCTTCGAGGCGGTGCAAAGCCTGCCGCCGCGCTTATTGCGCAATCCCACCCCGCGCCAGCAATGGCCAAGCCTTAACCCCCGCGCCTCTCCAACGGTCTGAGCTTCTTCGCAAGTGAACTGCGTTTAGAACCGTTCTGGAGAACTGCCATGCTCAAATCTTCCCTGCTTCTGGCTGCGTTGCTGCTGCCGGTGTTCAGTGCTGCCAATGCCGAGGACTACAAGGCCGGCGACTTGGAGGTCAGCAATCCCTGGTCCCAGGAATTGCCGCCGAATGCGCCCACCGTCGCGGCCTATTTTGTGATTCATAACACCGGGGCTACCCCGGATCGCCTGCTCAGCGTTGAAACCAGCGTCGCCGAAAAAGCCGAGCTGCATGAACATGTAATGCAGGGCGACTTGATGAAGATGCAACAAGTGCCCAGCGTCGCCGTACCGGCCAAGGGTGAGCTGACCTTCGCGCCAATGGCCTATCACGTCATGCTGCAGGGCATCAAAGACCGCAGCCTGCTGGCCGATGGCAAGCAATTCCCGCTGACCTTAACCTTCGAGAAAGCCGGCAAGGTCGAGGTGCAAGTGTCAGTGCACAAAGCACCACCGATGGCCGGCCACGAGCATATGCACGCTCAGTAAGCCAACCTCGATGGGCGCCCCTCGCGCCAGGTTGTCTCCCCACTACCGCGTGAAGCGCGGCAGTTGGATCAGCCTGTTCGCCATGCTGATGATCTTTATCGGTCCGCTGATTTCCCAGGCGATGCCGATGGATCATCACGCCGGTATGTCCATGGAAATGCCCATGGAGATGCCGAGCGACCACGGCGAATCCCATCACACCAAAGCCCCCGCCGAACACCACGCACTCTGGGCCAAGTGCGGCTATTGCGACCTGCTATTCAGCTGCCCGGCCCTGCCCGGCAGTGTGTCGTTCGTGGCCCTCGGCACCCCGCCGCCCGCCAACGCCCTCACCCCCGCCACGCGCCTGGGCCATGCCCGGCAGAGCATCTTCCCCGGCGCCCGTAGCCGTGCGCCGCCCATCGTTTCGTAAGCCCTTCACCGCGTTACTTCACCCCGGCCGACTTTAGACAGACAGCCGCAGGCTGCTGGCCGTGTTGTTTACGATTGATTGATGGAATTTTTCATGTCCAGGTTTTCTGCTGACACCCGTTTGGGAAGTACTGCCCTGCTCACCGCGTTATGCGGCGCACTATTGGCTGCCCACGCTCACGCCGACGAGCATGAGCTGAGCCCCACGGTCATCACCGCGATTGCCCCCAGCTCGCCGCTGACCGTGGTCACCAACCCCAAAGACCCACGCCAACCGGTGCCCGCCAGCGATGGCGGCGACTACCTCAAGACCATCCCCGGCTTCGCCCTGGTGCGCAACGGCGGCACCAATGGCGGCCCGGTGCTGCGCGGCATGTTCGGCTCGCGCCTGAATATCCTCACCAACGGCGGCATGATGCTCGGCGCCTGCCCGGGCCGCATGGATGCGCCAACTTCGTATATTTCGCCGGAAACCTACGACAAGCTCACCGTGATCAAAGGCCCGCAAACCGTGCTCTGGGGCCCTGGCGCGTCAGCGGGCACCATCCTGTTCGAGCGTGAGCCGGAGCAGTTCGGCGAGCTGGGCACGCGGGTCAACGCCAGCGTATTGGCCGGCTCCAACGGGCGCTTCGACAAGGTCATCGATGCCGCTGCCGGCGGCCCATTGGGCTACGTGCGGGTGATCGGCAACCAGGCCCACGCCGACGATTACAAGGACGGCAACAACGACACCGTCGCCTCGCGCTATGACAAGTGGAACGGTGACGTGGCCGTGGGTTTCACGCCCGACGCCGACACCCTGCTGGAACTCACCGCCGGGCGTGGCGACGGCGAGGCGCGCTACGCCGGGCGCGGCATGGATGGCTCGCAGTTCCTGCGCGAAAGCCTGGGGCTGCGTTTCGAGAAGTCCAATATCGGCGAGGTGCTGGATAAGGTCGAGGCCCAGGTCTACTACAACTACGCCGACCATGTGATGGACAACTACAGCCTGCGCGTCCCTTCGGGCACCGGCAGGATGGCGGGGCCCATGGCGTCCAACGTCGACCGCCGCACCCTCGGCGCACGTATCAAGGCGACCTGGCGCTGGGCCGATGTGCAATTGATCAGCGGCCTGGATGCACAGACCAATGAACACCGTGCGCGCAGCGGCATGGGCATCGACACCTATAAGGATGCGCCGCGTAACAAGGACGCCAATTTCCACAACTACGGTGTGTTCGGCGAACTGACCTGGTACGCCGCCGACAATGATCGCCTGATCACCGGCGCACGCCTGGACCGCGCCTCGGCCAAGGACTTCCGTCAACGCACCGGCTCGGGAATGATGTCGCGCCCGAACCCGACTGCCGGCGACACCCGCGCCGATACGTTGCCCTCGGGCTTTGTGCGCTATGAACACGACCTGGCGGACAGCCCCACCACGCTGTATGCCGGCCTGGGCCACGCGCAACGTTTCCCGGATTATTGGGAACTGTTTTCCCCCAACACCGGCGCGGCGGGTTCGGTGAATGCCTTCGACGGCGTGAAACCGGAGAAAACCACCCAGCTCGACTTCGGTGCCCAATACAAGAGCGCCGACCTGGAAGCCTGGGCCTCGGGCTACGTCGGCCAGGTACGCGACTTCATTCTGTTCGACTACAGGCCCGGCATGATGGGCACCACCTCCCAGGCGCGCAATGTGGACGCACGCATCATGGGCGGCGAACTGGGCGCGGCGTACAAGCTGAGCCAACACTGGAAAGCCGACGCCAGCCTGGCCTATGCCTGGGGCAAGAACAGCAGCGACGGCAAGGCCCTGCCACAAATGCCACCGCTGGACACGCGCCTGGGCCTGACCTACAGCGAAGACGATTGGAGCGCTGGTGCATTGTGGCGGGTAGTTGCTGCGCAACACCGCATCGACCCGAACAAGGGCAACGTGGTCGGCAAGGACTACGACAAAAGTGGCGGCTTTGGCGTGTTCTCGCTGAACGCGGCATACCGCATCAACAAGCACTTCAAGGTCAGTACCGGAGTCGACAACCTGTTCGGCAAGGCTTATGCCGAGCACTTGAACCTAGCCGGTAACGCAGGCTTCGGTTACCCAGCCAACGACCCGCAGGCCATCAAGGAACCGGGGCGTACGCTCTGGACCAAGGTGGACATGAGCTTCTAAACAGAGCCCTGTAGGAGCGAGCTTGCTCGCGAAAAACGTCAACGATAACGCAGCGCGCTCAGGTTTTTCGCGGGCAAGCCCGCTCCTACAGTTTTCAGCGCTCACGACCCAACACATAACAAGCCTTGCGGAGCACCTGATGACCACACAAAAAATTTCCTTCTACAACCTGGCCTGGCGCTGGCACTTTTACGCCGGCCTCTTCGTCGCCCCCTTCATGGTGCTGCTGGCCCTCACCGGCATCATCTACCTGTTCAAACCCCAACTCGACCCGCTGATGTACGGCCACCTGCTTACCGTGCCCGCCGCCGAACACGCGCTGAGCGCCGACGAGCAACTGCAGCGCGCCCAGGCCGCCTACCCTCACGCCGCGATCAGTAAATACCTGCCCCCTGCCGACGCTACCCGCAGCGCGCAGTTTGTGATGCGCAACGACGCCCACGAAGTGACAGTGTTCATCGACCCCTATCGCGGCACCGTCCTCGGTGAGCAAGACGCAAACAACAACCTGCAAGCCATCGTCCGCGCCCTGCACGGCGAGCTGATGATCGGCACCGTCGGTGATCGCCTGATCGAACTCGCCGCCGGCTGGGGCGTGATGCTGGTAGTGTCCGGCCTGTACCTGTGGTGGCCGCGGGGCAAGTCTTCGGCCGGGGTGTTGTGGCCGCGCTTCGGCAACCGTGGCCGCTTGTTCTGGCGCGACCTGCACGCTGTCGCCGGGTTCTGGGGCGCGGCGTTCCTGCTGGTGATGCTGCTCAGCGGCATGACCTGGACCGGCTTCTGGGGCAAGCAATACGCCGACCTGTGGAACACCTTCCCGGCAGCGATGTGGAACAACGTGCCGCAGTCCGACCAGCAAGCCCGTGTGCTCAACACCGCCACCCAGCAAACCGTGCCCTGGGCCCTGGAAAACACCCCTATGCCGATGTCCGGCGACCACGCCGAGCATATGAATCACGGCGCGATGCACGCAGGCCCGGCTGCACCCACCGTACGCCTGCAACAGGTGGTCGACCTGGCCAATGCGCGCAAGGTCGAGCCCGGCTACAGCATCACCTTCCCCACCACCGCCACCGGTGTATTCACCGTCGCGGTGTTCGCCGACGACCCGCGCAACGACGCCACCCTGCACGTGGACCAGTACACCGGCAAAGTCCTGGCCGATGTGCGTTGGGATCATTACAACCTGGTCGCACGCGCCACCGAGACCGGCGTGATGCTGCACGAGGGCAAAATGTTCGGCTGGGTCAACCAACTGATCGTGCTGGTGATCTGCCTGATGATCCTGCTCAGCGCGGTCAGCGGCATGGTGATCTGGTGGAAGCGCCGGCCACAAGGCGGACTGGGCGTGCCGCCGCTGCGTCATGACTTGCCGAAATGGAAAACCGCGATGGCGATCATGCTTGGGCTTGCGATCATTTTCCCGTTGGTAGGGGCTTCGTTGGTCCTGGTATGGGCGCTGGATCGCTTGCTGCTGTCACGCATTAGCGCAACCGCCTGAAGCATTGTCGCGCAACGCCCTCTTTTGAAGCCTGCCGTGCACTCAACGGCCTGCGTGGCGCCAACCTGGTGCGCCACGCAGCGGCTTTACCTCCTGAACCCGCCGGTAAACCCGTGTCTGGCGTAGCAGGCACAGCCCTTGCAAAGCCCTGTGTATCTGCCCCACAACAATTATCGGTACACGGAGATCGCACCATGAAGCGTCGCAGCTTGATCAAGGCTTTCACTTTGTCGGCATCCATTGCCGCCATGGGTTTGACCTGGACCGTCCAGGCCGCCGAGACCATCAAGGTCGGCATCCTGCACTCGTTGTCCGGGACCATGGCGATCTCCGAAACCTCGCTCAAAGACATGGCGCTGATGACCATCGACGAGATCAACGCCAAAGGCGGGGTGAACGGCAAGATGCTCGAACCGGTGGTGGTAGACCCGGCGTCCAACTGGCCGCTGTTCGCCGAGAAAGGCCGGCAACTGCTGACCCAGGACAAGGTCGCCGTGGTGTTCGGCTGCTGGACCTCGGTGTCGCGTAAATCGGTGTTGCCGGTGTTCGAAGAACTCAACGGCTTGCTGTTCTACCCAGTGCAGTACGAAGGCGAAGAAATGTCGCCCAACGTGTTCTATACCGGTGCGGCGCCAAACCAGCAGGCGATCCCGGCGGTGGAATACCTGATGAGCGAAGAAGGCGGCAGCGCCAAGCGTTTCTTCCTGCTCGGCACCGACTACGTGTACCCGCGCACCACCAACAAGATCCTGCGCTCGTTCCTGCATTCCAAAGGCGTGGCGGATAAAGACATCGAAGAGGTCTACACCCCGTTCGGCCACGCCGATTACCAGACCATCGTTGCCAACATCAAGAAGTTCTCCGCCGGTGGCAAGACGGCTGTGGTCTCCACCGTCAACGGCGACTCCAACGTGCCGTTCTACAAAGAGCTGGCCAACCAAGGCTTGAAAGCCACCGAGGTACCGGTGGTGGCGTTCTCGGTGGGTGAAGAAGAACTGCGTGGCATCGACACCAAGCCGTTGGTGGGCAACCTCGCGGCCTGGAACTACTTCCAGTCGGTGGAGAACCCGGTGAACCAGAAGTTCGTGGCCGACTGGAAAGCCTATGCCAAGAAACACAACCTGCCGGGCGCCGACAAAGCCGTGACCAACGACCCGATGGAAGCCACCTATGTGGGCATCCATATGTGGGCGCAGGCGGCGGAAAAAGCCAAGTCCACCGACGTCGACAAAGTGCGTGAAGCCCTGGGCGGCCAGACCTTCGCCGCGCCGTCGGGCTTCACCCTGACCATGGACAAGACCAACCACCACCTGCACAAGCCGGTGATGATCGGTGAGATCCAGGCCGACGGGCAGTTCTCGGTGGTGTGGCAGACCGAAGCGCCGATTCGTGCACAGCCGTGGAGCCCCTACATCCCGGGCAATGACAAGAAGCCGGACTATGCCGTGAAGAGCAACTAAAGCCCCCACAGCTCGAATGTGGGACATGGGCACTGTGGGAGCTGGCAAGCCAACTCCTACAGGCAACCAGCTCCCACACTGTCCCCGCATGACCAGGACATTTTTATATGCCCACTGCCCTCCACCGCCTCATCCTCGCCGTGCTGCTGTTGCTGCCCTTTGGCGCACACGCCAGCGACGCCGAAGACTTCCTTGCCGCCAACCCGGTGCAGCAAGCCAAACTCCTACAGGACTGGGCCGCCCAACCCGACCCAACGCGTATCGAGTTGGTGGATGCCCTTGAGCAAGGCCAACTCACGCTCAATGGCGAAACCAAGACCGTGCGCCTGAACAACCGCCTGCGCGGCTTGATCAATAACGTGCAAGCCAGCCAGCAACTGCTCGCCGCCGACCCCAAGGTGCGCCTGGAGGCTGCGCGCACCCTGCAAAAAAGCGCGGTGCCTGCACAACTGAAATTCCTCGACCAGCAGGTCGCCGCCGAGACGGATGAGCAGGTGCACAGCGCCCTCAGCCTGGCCCTGGCCAACCTGCAATTGGTCGACCCCGACCCGGTGGTGCGCCTGGCGGCCGTGCGCTTGCTCGGCAGCACCGGCGACCCGCTGGCCCGCACGCGCCTGGAAGCGCTGCTGGCACCCGGCGTGGAAGCCGACGCCGCCGTGCATACCGCTGCTGAAACCAGCCTGGCCCAGGTCAAACGCAAACTGATGATGGGTGAGATCCTCGGCCAGGCGTTCAGCGGTATGTCCCTGGGCTCGATCCTGCTGCTGGCGGCCCTAGGCCTGGCGATCACCTTCGGCCTGCTCGGCGTGATCAACATGGCGCACGGCGAGATGCTGATGCTCGGCGCCTACTCCACCTATGTGGTGCAGTTGATGATGCAGCGCTATGTGCCCCAGGCCATCGAGTTCTACCCATTGATCGCGTTGCCGGTGGCGTTCTTTGTCACTGCGGCCATCGGCATGGCGCTGGAACGCACAGTCATCCGTCACCTGTACGGCCGCCCGCTGGAAACCCTGCTCGCCACCTGGGGCATCAGCCTGATGCTGATCCAGCTGGTGCGCCTGGTGTTCGGCGCGCAGAACGTCGAAGTGTCGAACCCGGCCTGGCTGTCCGGCGGCATCCAGGTGCTGCCCAACCTGGTGCTGCCGTACAACCGCATCGTCATCATTGCCTTTGCGCTGTTCGTGGTGGTGCTCACCTGGCTGCTGCTGAACAAGACGCGCCTGGGTCTGAACGTGCGCGCCGTCACCCAGAACCGCAACATGGCCGCCTGCTGCGGCGTGCCCACCGGGCGTGTGGACATGCTCGCCTTCGGCCTCGGTTCCGGCATCGCGGGCCTTGGCGGCGTGGCGCTGAGCCAGATCGGCAACGTCGGCCCGGACCTGGGCCAGAGCTACATCATCGACTCGTTCCTGGTGGTGGTGCTCGGCGGTGTCGGCCAGTTGGCCGGCAGTGTCATGGCCGCCTTTGGCCTGGGGATCGCCAACAAAATCCTCGAACCCCAGATCGGTGCCGTGCTCGGCAAGATCCTGATCCTCGCGCTGATCATTCTGTTTATCCAGAAACGCCCGCAAGGACTCTTCGCACTGAAAGGACGGGTGATCGACTGATGAACCAGCCATTGATGCTTACGGCCACGCAAAAGGCCGGCCCCAAAGTCACGATTGCAGTCGGTGCGGTCATCCTGCTCCTGCTGCTGGCGTTGCCCCTGTGTTCGCTATTGTCTGCCGACAACCCGCTGCATGTGTCGGCCTACACCTTGACCCTGGTGGGCAAGATTCTCTGCTACGCCATCGTCGCCCTGGCGCTCGACCTGGTGTGGGGTTACGCCGGAATGTTATCCCTGGGCCACGGTTTGTTCTTCGCCCTGGGCGGCTACGCCATGGGCATGTACTTGATGCGCCAGGCGTCGGGCGATGAGTTGCCGGCGTTCATGACCTTTTTGTCCTGGACCGAATTGCCCTGGTACTGGGCCGGCACCGACCATTTCCTCTGGGCGTTGTGCCTGGTGGTACTGGCCCCCGGTGTGCTGGCGTTGGTGTTCGGTTTCTTCGCCTTCCGCTCGCGGATCAAGGGCGTGTATTTCTCGATCATGACCCAGGCCCTCACGTTCGCCGGGATGCTGTTGTTCTTTCGCAACGAGACCGGGTTCGGCGGCAACAACGGCTTTACCAATTTTCGCAGCATCCTCGGTTTTGGCATCACTGAACCGGGCACGCGGGCGGTGTTGTTTATCGCCACGGTGCTGTTGCTGGTGGCCAGCCTCTACATCGGCTGGCGCCTGGCGAAGAGCAAGTTCGGCCGTGTGCTCACCGCCCTGCGCGATGCCGAGAACCGCCTGATGTTCTGCGGTTACGACCCACGCGGTTTCAAGCTGTTCGTGTGGGTGTTGAGCGCGGTGTTGTGCGGCCTTGCCGGCGCGCTGTATGTGCCGCAGGTGGGCATCATCAATCCCAGCGAAATGTCACCGACCAACTCCATCGAAGCCGCCGTGTGGGTGGCGTTGGGCGGGCGTGGCACGTTGATCGGGCCGTTGCTCGGCGCCGGTGTGGTCAACGGCATGAAGAGCTGGTTCACCGTGGCGTTCCCCGAGTACTGGCTGTTCTTCCTAGGGGCGCTGTTCATCATCGTCACCCTGTACCTGCCCAAGGGCGTTATCGGCCTGCTGAAGAAATGAGGAACGTCATGCTTGAACCTATTTTCGACGCAGGCAGCGGCCGCGATGCGATTGGCATCGGCCAGGTGGCGGGCAAAGGGCTCAACACCCGCCACGGCACCATTCTGACCCTGGAAGATATCAGCGTCAGCTTCGACGGTTTCAAGGCCCTCAACGACCTGAACCTGTACATCGGCGTCGGCGAATTGCGCTGCATCATCGGCCCCAACGGCGCCGGCAAGACCACACTGATGGACGTGATCACCGGCAAGACCCGGCCCAGCCACGGCAAGGCCTGGTTTGGCGAAACCCTGGACCTGACCCGCATGAGCGAAGTGCAGATCGCCCAGGCTGGCATCGGGCGCAAGTTCCAGAAACCCACGGTATTCGAAGCCCTCAGCGTGTTCGAAAACCTGGAGCTGGCGCAGAAGACCGACAAGTCGGTGTGGGCCAGCCTGCGTGCGCGCCTGAGTGGCGAGCAAAAAGACCGCATCGCAGAAGTGCTCGACACCATCCGCCTCACCGCTTCCGTGCATCGCCCCGCCGGTTTGCTGTCCCACGGCCAGAAGCAGTTCCTGGAAATCGGCATGTTGCTGATGCAAGACCCGCAACTGTTGCTGCTCGACGAGCCGGTAGCGGGCATGACCGATGCCGAAACCGAGTTCACCGCCGAACTGTTCAAGCGCCTGGCCGGCAAGCATTCGTTGATGGTGGTGGAGCACGACATGGGCTTTGTCGGCTCTATCGCTGATCACGTCACCGTGTTGCACCAGGGCAGTGTATTGGCCGAAGGGTCGCTGGAGCAGGTGCAGGAAAACGAGCGGGTGATCGAGGTTTACCTCGGTCGCTAACGCTGACACGAACGGCTGATCGTTCCCACGCTCCGCGTGGGAATGCCAAGTTGGAGAATCAAACATGCTGCAAGTCGACAAGCTGCACCAATACTACGGCGGTAGCCACATCCTGCGCGGGCTGTCTTTTGATGTGAAGATCGGCGAAGTCACCTGCCTGCTCGGGCGTAACGGCGTGGGCAAGACCACCCTGCTCAAGTGCCTGATGGGCCTGTTGCCCGCCAAGGAAGGCGCGGTGAACTGGGAAGGCAAGGCCATCACCGGCTTCAAGCCGCACCAGCGTGTGCATGCCGGCATCGCCTACGTGCCCCAGGGCCGGGAGATATTCGGGCGGCTGACGGTGGAAGAAAACCTGCTGATGGGCCTGTCGCGCTTTCCCGGCTCCGAAGCCAAGGAAGTGCCGGCCTTCATCTACGAACTGTTCCCGGTGTTGCTGCAAATGAAGCATCGGCGCGGCGGTGACTTGTCCGGTGGTCAGCAACAACAGTTGGCGATTGGTCGCGCCCTGGCCAGCCGCCCGCGCCTGTTGATTCTCGATGAGCCCACCGAGGGCATCCAGCCGTCGGTGATCAAGGAAATCGGCGCGGTGATCAAGAAGCTCGCGGCGCGCGGCGACATGGCGATCCTGTTGGTGGAGCAATTCTATGACTTTGCCGCTGAACTGGCAGACCAGTACCTGGTGATGTCCCGCGGCGAAATCGTGCAGCAGGGCCGTGGTGAAAATATGGAAAGCGACGGTGTGCGCGGGCTGGTAACCATCTAATCTGTAGCCTCCTAACGATAAGCACACGCTCATGAACCTGCCCGTTTCCCCTGCCCTGTTCACCCCCAGCTGGCACGCCGCGCTGGAACTCGGCTACGCGCGTGTCGACAACACCACGCGCCCGGTACTGCGCCGCCACCTTGGCCCGTTGCGGGTGCAAAAACACCTGTACGCCGAAGGCCCCGAGGTGTGCCAGCACATCATCGTGCACCCGCCCGGCGGGATTGCTGGTGGCGATCGCCTGGACATCAGCGCCCATGTGGGCACCGGAGCCTGGGCCCAACTGACCAGCCCTGGCGCCGCCAAGTGGTACCGCGCCAGCGGCCCGGCGTTTCAACAACTGGAACTGACCGTCGAAGCCGGCGCGACCCTGGAATGGCTGCCTCAGGAAACCATCGTGTTCAGCGCCGCCCAGGCCGAACTCACCACGCGGATCGAGCTGTCGGGCGATGCGCGGTTGTTCTACTGGGATGTGGTCGCCCTGGGCCGCCCGGCCAGTGGCGAACGGTTCGACCTGGGCCACTTTCAATCGCACCTGGACATTCGCCGCGACGGCCAGTTGCTCTGGCACGAGCGCCAGCGCATTGTGGGCGCCGATGGGTTGCTGGATTCGCCTATCGGGCTGGATGGACAGCCGGTGTTTGCCACGTTGCTGGTGACCGGTGAAGTCGATGCGCAATTGCTGGAACAATGCCGCTCACTGCCCCACGCGGTGCGCGGTGATCTGACCCAATTGCCTGGCTTGCTGGTGGCGCGGTGTTTGGCCAGTGAAGCGCTGCTGGCGAGGGGTTGGTTGATTGATTTATGGCGGCTATTGCGCCCCGCCATGCTTGGACGCGAAGCCGTATCACCCAGAATCTGGAGCACATGAACATGCGCCCTTCTGTAGGAGCGAGCTTGCTCGCGAAGATCGTTAACGATAACGCGGGCATCCTGAATGCACGCGGGGCCCTCAGGTTTTTCGCGAGCAAGCTCGCTCCTACAGGGGTGAGTGCTCGCCCTTTTAATTGCCTTACGACGGACTGAACCATGGACCTGACCCCACGGGAAAAAGACAAACTGCTGATCTTCACCGCAGGCCTGGTCGCCGAGCGGCGCCTGGCGCGCGGGGTGAAGCTCAACTACCCGGAGACCATCGCCTATATCTCCGCCGCCTTGATGGAAGGCGCCCGCGATGGCCGCACCGTGGCCGACCTGATGCACTACGGCACCACCCTGCTCAGCCGTGAACAAGTGATGGAAGGCATCCCGGAAATGATCCCGGATATCCAGGTGGAAGCCACGTTCCCCGACGGCACCAAGCTGGTCACCGTCCACCAGCCCATTGCGTGAGGCGCGGCCATGATTCGTGATGCAACCGAACACGACCTGCCGGCAATTCACGCCATCTACAACGACGCGGTGTTGAACACCACGGCGATCTGGAACGAGCAACCGGTGGACCTGGCCAACCGCCAGGCCTGGTTCAGTGCGCGCCAGGCCCAGGGCTATCCGATCCTGGTCGCTGTAGAAAACGACGAAGTCACCGGTTACGCCTCGTTCGGCGACTGGCGCCCCTTCGAAGGCTTTCGCTACAGCGTCGAGCACTCGGTGTATGTGCGCAGCGACCAACGTGGCAAAGGCCTCGGCCCACGGCTGATGGCGGCGTTGATCGAGCGCGCTCGCACCGGTGGCAAACACGTGATGGTCGCGGCCATCGAAAGCGGCAACCTGGCCTCGATCCGCCTGCATGAACGCCTGGGCTTTATCACCACCGGGCAAATGCCCCAGGTGGGTATCAAGTTTGGCCGCTGGCTTGACCTGACCTTTATGCAACTGACTTTGAACCCGGGCGCACAACCGCCCAAGGAGTGACATCGATGAGCGTTGCACAACTGCGTCGAGTCAATGCGGAAAGCTTTGCCCATTACCGGCGGGGCTTGATCGAGCTGTTGCTGGACGCGGTGCAGCATGGCGCTTCGGTGGGCTTCATGGCCGACTTCGATGAGGCCCAGGCCCGGGACTACCTTAGCGGCGTGCAAGGCGGTGTCGAGGACAGCAGCCTGCTGCTGTGGGTGGTGGTGCGCGACGAGCAGGTGATCGCCAGCGTGCAACTGGCGCTGTGCCAGAAAGCCAACGGCCTGAACCGCGCCGAGGTGCAAAAGTTGCTGGTGCACAGCAGCTCCCGTCGCCATGGCCTGGGCCAGCAATTGATGAATACCCTGGAACTCGCCGCGCGTCAGCACAAGCGTGGCCTGCTGTACCTGGACACCGAGGCCGGCTCCGGCGCCGAAGCCTTTTACCAGTCGCTGCGCTACACCAAGATCGGTGAGCTGCCCGACTATTGCCAAAGCCCGGACGGGCGCTACAGCCCGACCGCCATCTACTTCAAGACCCTGGGGCAACCTGCATGATTCCTGGTGAATATCAGATCCAGCCTGGCGAGATCGAACTGAATGTCGGTCGCCGCACCCTCACCCTCGGCGTGGCCAACAGCGGCGACCGCCCGATCCAGGTGGGTTCGCATTACCACTTTTTCGAGACCAACGACGCGCTGGAGTTTGACCGCGCGGCCAGCCGTGGCATGCGCCTGAATATTCCGGCGGGCACGGCGGTGCGGTTTGAGCCGGGGCAGCGGCGAGAAGTGGAGTTGGTGGAGTTGAGTGGTGCAAGGCGGGTATTTGGGTTTGCAGGGCGGGTCATGGGCGACCTTTAGGGCCTCATCGCAGGCAAGCCAGCTCCCACAGTTGGAATGCAATCCCCTGTGGGAGCTGGCTTGCCTGCGATAGCGATTTCACATTCCACACCTATTGTTCAGGGCACACACATGAAAATCACCCGCCAAGCCTACGCCGACATGTACGGCCCCACCGTCGGTGACAAGGTGCGCCTGGCCGACACCGAACTGTTCGTCGAAGTGGAACAGGACTTCACCGTCTACGGCGAAGAGGTCAAATTCGGCGGCGGCAAGGTAATCCGCGACGGCCAGGGCCAGAGCCAATTGCTCGCCCATGAAGTGGTCGACACGCTGATCACCAATGCATTGATCATCGACCACTGGGGCATCGTCAAGGCTGACGTCGGCTTGAAGAATGGCCGCATCCACGCGATTGGCAAAGCCGGCAACCCGGACATCCAGCCCGGCGTGACCATGGCCATCGGCGCCAGCACCGAAGTGATTGCCGGGGAAGGCATGATCCTCACCGCCGGCGGCATCGACTCCCATGTGCATTTCATTTGCCCACAGCAGATCGAAGAGGCGCTGACCAGCGGCGTCACCACCATGATCGGCGGCGGCACCGGGCCGGCCACCGGCACCAATGCCACTACCTGCACCTCCGGCCCGTGGCACCTTGCGCGGATGCTGCAGGCCAGCGATTCGTTCCCGATGAACATTGGCTTTACCGGCAAGGGCAACGCCAGTTTGCCCGAGCCGTTGATCGAGCAGGTCAAGGCCGGTGCTATCGGCTTGAAGCTGCACGAAGACTGGGGCACAACGCCGGCGAGCATCGATAACTGCCTGAGCGTCGCCGATGCCTACGACGTGCAGGTGGCAATCCACAGCGACACGCTCAATGAGTCGGGCTTCGTCGAAACCACCCTCGCCGCGCTCAAGGGCCGCACCATCCACACGTACCACACCGAAGGCGCCGGTGGCGGCCACGCGCCGGATATCATCAAGGCCTGCGGCTTCCCCAATGTGCTGCCCAGCTCCACCAACCCGACGCGGCCGTTCACGCGCAACACCATCGACGAGCATCTGGACATGCTGATGGTGTGTCACCACCTGGACCCGAGCATTGCCGAAGACGTGGCCTTTGCCGAAAGCCGTATCCGACGCGAAACCATCGCCGCCGAAGACATCCTGCACGACCTCGGCGCGTTCTCGATGATCAGCTCCGACAGCCAGGCCATGGGCCGTGTCGGTGAGGTGATCACACGCACCTGGCAGACCGCCGACAAGATGAAAAAACAACGTGGCCCCCTGCCGGGCGACGGCGCGGGCAACGATAACTTCCGCGCCAAACGCTACATCGCCAAGTACACCATCAACCCGGCGATCACCCACGGCATCAGCCATATCGTCGGCTCCATCGAAGTCGGCAAATGGGCCGACCTGGTGCTGTGGCGCCCGGCGTTTTTCGGCATCAAGCCGACGCTGATCCTCAAGGGCGGCGCCATTGCTTCGAGCCTGATGGGCGACGCCAACGCCTCGATCCCGACGCCACAACCGGTGCATTACCGCCCCATGTTTGCCAGCTTCGGCAGCTCCCTGCACGCCACCAGCCTGACGTTTATCAGCCAGGCAGCACAGGCCGCAGGCCTGCCCGAGGCCCTGGGTTTGAAAAAGCAGATTGCAGTGGTCAAGGGTTGCCGCGATGTGCAGAAAACGGACCTGATCCACAACGACTATTTGCCGGATATCGAGGTGGACCCGCAGACGTATCAGGTCAAGGCCGATGGTGTGTTGCTGTGGTGTGAACCGGCTGAAGTGTTGCCGATGGCGCAGCGGTATTTCCTGTTCTAGCTTCGCCCCATGTGGTGAGGGAGCTTGCGCCCTCACCACAGGTACAGCGTGTTCGCGTAGGCCTCAGAACTGCTCGCGTGGGTTAAAAGCGGCTTTTTGCGCCAGCTCCTGCCACAACGCTTTCACATCGTCGTTACCCGCCGCAGGCATGACCGCCTTCAGCTGAATGAACAGGTAGCCGCGTTGCCCGGCCTTGTTCAGCAAACCATGGCCCTTGGCACGCATGCGCTGGCCGTTCTGGCTGCCCGCTGGCACCTTGAGGTTGATCTTGCCGGTGAGGGTCGGCACGGCCACTTCCGTGCCCAGCGCCAACTCCCAGGGTGCCAGCGGCAGGTTGATGATCAGGTTTTCGCCGTCCACCTCGAACTTGGGGTGGGGTGCAAACTTGATGATCAAGTACAAATCACCGTTGGCCCCGCCACCGATGCCCGGTGCGCCCTGAGCCTTGAGGCGAATGCGCTCGCCATCGGCCACACCGGCCGGGATCTTCACGTTCAGGCTTTTGGTGGTATTGCTCACATGCCGACCGGAGGCATCGTATTGCGGCACCTGGAAGCTGATCTGCTTGGACTCGGTGGACAGGGTTTCCTCCAGGGAAACCGTGAGCTGCATCTCCACGTCCTGGCCCTTGCGCCCGGTAGGACGGCGCTGGCCGCCACCGAAAGCATCGCCGCGCGAGCCGAAGATCGAACTGAAAAAGTCCGAAAAGTCGCCCGCGTCCTGGCCGCCACCAAAGCCGCCACGGCTCTGCCAGCCCGGCGGGCCCTGGAACGGCTGGCCATGCTGGCCGTATTTGCGCAGTTCATCGTATTCGGCGCGCTTGTCGGCGCTTTTGAGCGCTTCATAGGCCTCGGACGCATCCTTGAACTTGGATTCGGCATCCTTTTCCTTGCTGACGTCCGGGTGATATTTACGCGCCAGCTTGCGATAAGCCGACTTGATCTCCTTGTCGTCAGCCGTCGGCTCGACACCGAGAATCTTGTAATAGTCTTTGAAATCCATGGGGGCATCACCATCCGTTATCGATATCGCGCAGCCCGCCACACGGCACGCCATGGCTGGCAGCCTGGGAATTGATGTCAGGGCGCGTCATAAGTTAAGCGGCGGCACACAGGTTTAATGCAATGGCTGTGTACCGCCTGGATATGCCCACAAGATTGGGGCAAAACGCGGTCTTTCAAGATGCGATACCGCTATTTACGACGACGGACGGGTTACCGACCTGCGTAGGATCAAGCGAACAGCTTTTTTATCATCCCCTCGGTGTATTGGTAGTCCAATCGCAGCTCGGTGCCCGCGGCGATGTCTTCAGTGGCGAAAAGGGTGTTGAGGATGAACGGCTTGCGCTTTATCTGCGCCCCTGGCCCCACGCCCAGCCACATGTCGGCCTCAACATCAAACCCCACTGTCTCGACGTTATAGCCACTTGGCGCCTGGCGCAGCGGCTTGCCGTTTTCGTCATATTCAAAGTGGGTGTTTATTCGCGACAGAATATTGTCCCCCGACAAATGAATCGGCACCTCCATCAGAACGTTACCCTCGGCGACCTTCTGGCTGCCCACCTTCATGGTGTAGGTCTGGCCGCCCTCGCCGAAGATCCCCGACGGCAGTACGGTACCGCCGTAGACACCGACGATTTCCCCTTTGGCGATACGCCGGTTGGCCACCACCATGGACTGGCCGATCAACGCCTTTTCGCCAGGCACTTTCACATCCTGCGCGGTGAACGTGCGCAGTTGCAGTTGCGCTTCATAGCGTGCACCGACGTGCTCATAGCCTTCGAACTGGATGTAGGGTTTGACCTGCGCGGAGGTGTATTGCGCGCCGGAATCCAAGGTCACTTGCCTCTCCAGGGTTCGGATACGGATCGGCCTGCCCTGGTAATCCCTGAGTGGGTACTTGCCGTTGTTGGCGCGGATGTAACTGCCGACCGGATTAGGGTTGGCCGTGAAGTGCACTTCCCGGCGCATGTAACTGAGTTCGGCCGTTGTATAGGGCTTGACCGGCATGGATTCCGACGCGTCGACAAACTCATCGTCGGACCCCGGCGGCGCCATCCCGCCCGCCAGGCCTCGGCGGCGCCACACGCCATTGACGTCAGGCTTGGCCACGATTGCGCTGCTGGTCAGGCGCAAGGGGTTATCCGCCGCTTGTACCCATAACACGTAATGCTCGCCATCACCCGCATCGGGCATGCTCGCCACGAAGTAGCGCTTGCCATTGAAGTCGATGGCTTGCGCCTGGGACAGTTGCAAGCCGTTGCCATCGCTATCCGCCAACACTTCAAGGCTCGCTGTCGGCACCAGCGCCTGCGCCACTTCATCGCGGCTCAAGCGTTCGATCAATTGTGCTTCTTCAATCTCGAACTGCGCCTGCAATGCCTTGACCTTGGTGTCGTAGGTTGCACGGGGCAGCGTCCCGGCCTCGAAGTCGCGCTGCAAGGCTTCCATTTGTTCGTGATGGGGTTCGTTCTGTGCTTCAAACTGCGCCCGGTATTTATTCGCCACATAGTCTTTCCAGAAGTCTCTGGCGAGCATGGCTTGCAACTCCTGGGCGGAGTTATCCAGGCTGAGCACCCGTTGGTAGGCCGCATCAAGCATAGCCTGGGTCACATTGCCGAAATGGGCAAACCGGGCCTGCTGCGGTTGGCCGGGCAATTCAAGGCGATCCTTGAGCCCATGGCGATACGCCATGCGCACCTCCACCTCTTCCACGGCCCTCAAGGCGCTCTCCCGTTGGGCAGGGCTCAAGCCCTCACGCGCGTTGATCGCAGCCCTGCGCTGGTCGATATCCTCCAGGGCGATCTTTTCCAGCTCATCGAGACGGAACAGCCCCTTGGACAGCTTCAGCAGGGCCTCACCCTGGGTCGAGTCCAAAGCGAGTGCCTTGGCGTTGTAGGTCATCAGCAGAATCTCCAGGTTGCTGAAGGTCAACGCCGCCCGGTCACAGCAGGCCGCCCGCCCCGCCCACTCGAACATCTCCTTGCGCAACTGCTCGGACTCATTGCTGTTTTGAGTGATGCCATCGATCACCTCCCAGATGCGGCGCTGCAAGTCTTCACGCCCGGCAGGCGCTATTTCCAGGTCCCGGAGCACTTCAAAGAAGCCGTCCGAACCCTGTAACGCACGCAGGGTGGACCACTGGAGCCGGCGCTGCGCCAACTGCTCAGTGGAAAAGCCCGTGGACCAGCGCCGAAACGGAGCATCCGCGTCATGCGACACCACCGGGCCATCCACCGCACTCGTCACACTGGCGACCAATCGATTGGCTGCTCGCTCGGTGGCGGTGAGCCGGTCGCCGTAGGCGTTGATGCGTTGTCGCGTATCGGCGGACAGCGGGTTAAGGCCCAGGTCGGTTACCCGGGTGACCCGCAGTGTCTGTTCCAGTTGCTCGTCCGACGGGGCGATCAGCGCATCGGGCAAGGTGGAAATATTGTTGCCTCGCAGGTACACCATGTCCAACAGGGGGAGCTCGTCCAAGCCGGTAGGCCAGGTATCGAGGCCGGTGGCCCCCATGCCCAACGAGTGCAGGTTGGTCATTTGGCTGAAGTCCGGCGCCCTACTCAGGGGGTTTGAATTGAGTACCAGAGCCTTGAGCGTGGTGCGTGACGAGAGTATCGCCGCCGAATCGGCAGTCAGGCGGATCCGGTTGTTTTGCAGGGACAAGCGGGTCAAGCCATGCATCTGCCCCACCGCCGGCGGTAACTCACGCAACTGGTTCTTGGACAAATCGAGCCAGCGCACCCCACGAAAACGCGCGAGGAACCCTTCCGGCGAGGTTCGAAGGTTCATATTGCTCAGTTTGAGCGAACCCACATGGCTGAAATCAGCGTCCAGGTCAGGCAGGCTCGGCAGGTTCAGATCACTGAGGTTCAACTCCAGGCCGAAAGGTTCGCCATCATTGGTGAGCTGTTGCGGTGTTTCTTGCCTCCAGCAGCGCAAGATGCGGTCCCAGGCCTGGTGGCGGTCACGCAAAGACCCTGCGTCATTGGCACGCTCGCCAACACGCACATAGCGCTGGCGCTCACCACCGCCTGAGAACAGCCACCCGTTCAACTGCCGGAGCAGCACAGAATGCTCTTGCCAGAGGCGGTTGAGCTGCGCATCGGCCCCTTCACCCCAGGACCAGATAAGCGCCCTGGCCTTCTGCACGGAGTACTCGGGGTACATGTACTGCACCTTCTCGATGCGCGGGTTTTTACTGTCGAAAGCGCCCTCCAGTGCCCCTTGCAACAGGTCGGGTCGAGACTGGGCCAGGTCCTGCCAGTACTTATCGAAGGTTTTCCAATAATCGGGGGGGAAGCGATTATTCTCGAGCAAGGTGACATTGTTGATCCGTGCCACGGTTTCCAATTGATCCGCGGGCGGCACCAGGTTGTCCTGTGGTACCTGTTGCAGACGGTTTTGACGCAGGTCGAGGCGCTCCAGCCCGGCTTGCTCTCTCAACCCCGAAGGCCACCGCTCGATGCGCGTCCTATACAGATTCAGCTCTCTTAAATGGGGCATGCCACTGAAGTCTGGGGTTACGCCCAGCGGATTACTCGACAGGTCGAGCACTTGCAGCGCATTGAGATTACTCACCAAGCCCGCGCTATGTTCAGTCAACTGCAAGCCGTTGTCGTGCAGCTTCAACGCAGTGAGCTGCTTCATGTCGCCAATCACCGCAGGCAGCTCGGTCATTTCGGCCCCGGTGATGCTCAAACTGTTCAGCTCGTTAAAGTTTTCGAGGAACAACACACTGGAATGCCCACCCCATTTGACATTCGACAGCACCAATTCCTGGACATGGTCGAAGCCTCCTTTTATGGCGGGCAAATCCACCCCATAGAGGTTGTCCCTGGGCAGGCGAATGTGCAGTTGGCTCCCGGTCTCACGGCGCCAGCAGCGTTTGATCTCTTCGCTCACACGCCACTCCTCGCTGTAAGGGGCCAAGGCCCGCGCTCCCTTAGCTTGCGCCCAGACTTTCAAGGTTTTTTTCAGGGTGCGGTACTCCAACTCACGGCGGCTCAACTCGCCCCGCACGTCTTCACCCAGCGACTCAATGAACGCCGTGACCTGCTCGTCGCTGAAGGTTGGAAACAACCGCCGTACCCGCTCCGCCGGGGAGCGAAGCACATTCCCCGCCGTCCTTAACAACTGACGCACCCCTGGGGCGCCGCCCAACAGCCTGGCCATCGGGTCGTAGTCAGGTTTGCGCAGTGGGTTCTCCTCCAGCACCGTGCGCAACGGCTCTCGCGGTAACGGGCTGCGTTGAATCGCCTGCTTGAGCTCAACGGCACTGCTCAAGCCCAGGCGCTGGCGTTCATCGAGTGCCAATTGTTCCCAGATAGCGCTGTAGAAATCACCGGGCATGGAGGCTTGGAAGTCGCCGCTTTCCAGCAGCACCAATGTGCGTTTATGCGGAAAGTCAGGCGAGCCGATGGCATCCAGCACCGTGCCTTCAGCCGAATACTGACGCAGCTCGATGCGCGAACCCCGGTGCCAGCCCGGCAGGGTTTCCAGGGTGCGCAAGGCCAGGCGCTGGCTATCGAGGTGCGTCTGGGTGTCCAGGTGCAACCCTTCGTAGGCACGGGCCACCCGGGTTTCCTGGGCACACCATCGGGCTTGCGTGGCCAGGGGCTCGGGCAAGCGACGGGTGCTGCGAAAGGCCTGCAACTGATCGGTCGTCGCCCCTTGCAGCACACGCTCGGCGACCGGTGCGGGCAAGGCCGGGTAGGTATCCAGCAGACGTTGCACATCGGCATCGGGCGCAGGGTTCAGCGCTTGGTAGCGTTGTTCCAGTAACGGCCCCTTGAGGCTGTCAACGGCATCGCCGAGATAGTGGCGCAGCTTGCCGGCGCGCACCTCCAGCGACTCCTCGGGGCTGCCGGGAAACTCCTTGAGCAGCGGGTCGACACCCTGCAACGTATACAACAACTCGCGCAGCAAACCGCCCCGGGCCATGGCGCTTTCGGTCACCACCATCACGCGCTTGCTGGCTGAAGCCGGTGCGTCGGGCGTCTCCCAGAGCACCTCGCCCTGGGGGCCGATGACTTTCAGCGCCACGTTATCAGGCAACAGGCCGCGGCGTTGAAGCAGGTCAAATTGCAGCTTGGGTTCGGCTTTAGAGTATTCCAAAGGGTCACTGCTTCTGATGCGCTCGGCAAAGGTGGTGAGCTGCTGGTGCAGTTCGAAGCGTTTGAGCGTGTCTTCCAGTAACCACGGCAACGGCTCGTGATGGAGCGCGGCCTGGCGCAACACGTCGGTGTCGACACCGCTGATGCGCAGCGGGTCCGCCTGGTCGACAAGCCCCAGGCGCTTGAGCAAGGTCGGTTCATCCCAGGTCAGCGGTTCTTCCAGCTCATGGCTCCATACCCCGTTGTGGTTGTGTTCCAACTCTGGGGTATAGGCGCCGGAGCGGGTCGGGTGCTGGATGCGGTAATCGCCAGTGAGGGGGTCTTGCTTGACCTGATAATGGGCGTCCTCGAATGCCACCAGTTGCTGCCCGTCATGCTCGTACAGGCCAAGCGCGTTGGCCTTGGCCTCGGGCGCCGGTTTGACGGGCGCTTCGTAGGGCGCGAGGTCAGGGTTCCACAGCACCTGCTTGCCGGACGGCATCGTCACAGGCTTGAGATGCTCCACCGCGCTCTGCCATTTGACGGCAGGCAGCACCTTGGCGCCGGTGGCAATAAACGCCACGTTCAACGCCACCGACGCAAAATGCGCCCACATTTGCCGTGGCTCGCCTTGCCCATAGGCCTCTATCCCTTCAAAGACCTCGTAGCACATCTGCGACGCGCCCACGGCCAGCATGATGGGCCCCAACCCTGGCACCACGAAGGCCGCCAGGTTGAACACACTGACAGCGGCGTCGAAAAAACCTTCCAGACGCTCCAGCCGCGCCTTGCGGTCCTCGTCCTCGGTGGGTACGGCCACGGCCCGCGCATCACTCAAAATCTTGCGGATATGTGCCTGGCGACTGCGCTGCCAGAGGTCACCACTGAGCAGGAAGCCGTCCATGGGCAAACGTACCAACGAGGTACGCAGCGGATAATCGGCCCCACCGTTGCCGTTATCGGCTGGCTGGTACAACCGGCTGAAACGGGCGAAAAAACCGCCTTGCTCGCGCACCGGTACAAAGCGGCTGAAAAAGCGTCGGTAGGATGCGCTGTGCAAGCGCATGCGCAGATCGACCATGAACTCGCCACTGGAGGCGTACTCCTTGACCGGCTGTTGCGGGTCGCCGGGTATGTACACCACCAGTGGCTCGGTACGGTCCGAACGTTCACGGTCTGGCCCGATCAGCAGCGGCCCTACCAGCACACTGTCAAACACCTTGAGGGCGGCGTAGGTGACCGGCTTGCCCGCCAGCTTTGGCGTGCCGGAACCGGCCACTACCAGTTTGAGCATCTGGTAGGCATCGGCGCTCAACGCCCCGTTTAACTGCAACCGGGCAATCTCGATGCTCAGCGCCAGTTGCTGGCGTTGATGCTCCTCAAGCAACTGCTCCAGCGCCTCGCGCTCTTGGGCGGCGTCGGGTTCGACAACCGCCTTGATGTGCTTCTGGTATTGCGCGCCGAGGTCCAGGGTGCGGCACAGCTTGGCAAACTCATGGGGCTTGATCGCCACCGCGTGGGCGTTGACGGCGGCGAATGTCGCAATGATGTGGGGGTTCTCGGGATTCCAGCGGGTAATGAGTTGGCAATCGGTGCACGGCGAAGGCTGTTCTTCATCGGCCTCGAAATTGGCCAGAGCCGCTTCCAACAGGGATGTACCACGGTAGGTGTAGGTCAGGCTGGGGTCGTTTTGCTGTTCAAAAACAAAGGCCCCGTAGAAATCGTCGCGAGCACCTTTGTAGGCGTATTTGCGCACGAGGAACACATTGCGTACATCCAACTCCAGGTTGAACTGCTTTTTGATCGCGTCCTTGAGCGGCTGCTCGGCGAACGCCAGGATGTCGTCGATCTGGCCAAGATGTTCTTCGATTGAATTGAGGGTTTCGCGAAAACGTGTGTGCTGCTCGGCCAGGGTGGTTTTGTCTTGGTGAGTCGCGGCCAGGTACCAGGAAGGAATGTCCATCTCGTGCTGGCCCAGCTCTTCCTGGCGCTGGGTCGTGCCCTCCAGGAACCAGCTTGGCACGCGTTGTTTGAGGAAGTCGTAGTGCACGCCGCGCAGGTCGGCGGTAAAGGTTGCATCAGGCATAGCGGTTCATCCGTGAGCGGTAAAACCGCAGCCTAGCCAAACCCCGGCAGCCTCAAGACGTAGCTATGTAGCGCGAATGCCGATGGATTTACGGATCACCGGTCTACGCATCCGCGCGCCAGTGGCATACACTGCGCGGCCGTTTTTTGCCCGGAACCTGTGAGACATGAAAAACGCATCCCCAGCCCGTGCCTGCGGCATCGACTTCGGCACGTCCAACTCCACCGTCGGCTGGATCCGCCCCGGCGAGGAGACGCTGATCGCGCTGGAGGACGACAAGATCACCCTGCCGTCAGTGGTGTTCTTCAACTTCGAGGAGCGCCGCCCGGTCTACGGTCGCCTGGCGCTGCACGAATACCTGGAGAACTACGAAGGCCGCCTGATGCGCTCGCTCAAGAGCCTGCTGGGTTCCAAGCTGATCAAGCACGACACCAGCGTGCTCGGCACTGCCATGCCCTTCACCGACCTGCTGGCACTGTTTATCGGCCAACTCAAGAGCCGCGCCGAAGCCAACGCCGGCCGTGAGTTCGAAGAAGTGGTGCTGGGCCGCCCGGTGTTCTTCGTCGATGACGACCCGATGGCCGACCAGGAAGCAGAAAACACCCTGGTGGACGTGGCGCGCAAGATCGGCTTCAAGGACATCTCCTTCCAGTACGAACCGATTGCCGCGGCCTTCGACTACGAGTCCACCATCACCAAAGAAGAGCTGGTGCTGATCGTCGACATCGGCGGTGGTACCTCCGACTTCTCCCTGGTGCGCCTGTCGCCGGAGCGTCGTCACAACGACAACCGCCAGAGCGACATCCTCGCCACCGGCGGCGTACACATCGGTGGTACCGACTTCGACAAACAGCTCAGCCTACAAGGCATGATGCCGCTGTTCGGCTACGGCAGCCGCATGAAAAGCGGCGCCTACATGCCCACCAGCCACCACATGAACCTGGCCACCTGGCACACCATCAACTCGGTGTACTCACAAAAATCCCAGCTGGCCCTGGGCAGCATGCGCTACGACATCGAAGACACCGGCGGCATCGACCGCCTGTTCAAACTGATCGAACAGCGCGCCGGGCACTGGCTGGCCATGGAAGTGGAAGAAACCAAGATCCAGCTCACCCACCAAGACAGCCGCCACGTGCCGCTGGACCGCATCGAAGCCGGCCTGAGCGTAGACCTGAGCCGCGCACTGTTCGAGTCGTCCATCGACAGCTTGCTGGAACGTGTACGCGGCAGCGTCACGCAGTTGCTCAACGACGCCTCGGTGAGCGTGGCGCAGGTGGACACCGTGTTCTTCACCGGCGGCTCCAGCGGCATCCCGGCACTGCGCCACAGCATCTCGGCAATGCTGCCGAATGCGCGGCATGTGGAAGGCAATATCTTCGGCAGTATTGGCAGTGGTTTGGCGATTGAGGCGAGCAAGCGTTACGGTTGCTGAGTTGTAGCTAAAACCGTGGCACGCCCCTCCGACGGTAACCACGATGCGAAGCGAGCCGCTCTTGATCTTGATCTGCTTTTGATCTTAAGCGCCCCGTCAAACCACGCTGGCCGAACGCAGGCTTGAATTCGTGGGTAACCCGGCAGGACGCCGGGTTAGCCGCCCCGCGCCATGGATGGCGCGTGGCGGCGGCCCACGGATTCAAGCCTGTGTTCGGGCACACCGAGCGTGAGCGAGGTGCCGAGTGGTGGGGCAAGAGCCCTTTGGTTACTTTGGGGCTTTTCCAAAGTGACCCGCCGTCAGGGCGGAACCCTAAGCGGCCGTTACCGCAGCAATGGATATACACACAATCCAACTGCGTTGACTGCCAGGCCGCCTTCGCGAGCAAGCCCGCTCCCACAGTTTGATCGCGGGGCGTCAGATAGATAGGGGCCGGCTGTGAGGCAGCCATCGCAGGCAAGCCAGCTCCCACAGGTGATCGCATTTCAATGTGGGAGCGGGCTTGCCCGCGATGGCGTCAGCCCAGGCGACACAAGGCCTAAACCATCCCCCCAAGCTTCAGCTCACTCTTCAGATAGGCATAGTAAATCGGCCCCGCCACCACCCCCGGCAAGCCGAACGCCGCCTCAAACACCAGCATCGCCAACAACAACTCCCACGACTTGGCACTGATCTGCCCGCCAACAATACGTGCGTTGAGGAAGTACTCAACCTTGTGGATCACGATCAAATACCCCAGCGCCGCCACCGCCACCCAGATCGACAACGACAACGCCACAATGGTGATCAGCGTGTTGGAGATCAAGTTACCGATCACCGGCAGCAGGCCGAGCAGGAAGGTCAGCACGATCAGGGTCTTGGTCAACGGCAGGTGGATGCCACACAACGGCAGCACCACCGCCAGGAACACCGCGGTGAAGGCCGTGTTCAGCGCGGCGATCTTGATCTGGGCAAAAACGATGTTGCGAAACGCCTGAACCAGCAGGTGCAGGCGGTCGAACAGCGCCGCGGCCAAGGGTTTGCGCTTGGTCAGGTCGGGCACGCGCTGCAAGGCGATGATCGCGCCCAGCACCATACCGATCAGCAAGGTGACGAACATGTGGGCGGCGTCTTTGCCGACCAGTTGCAGTTCACTCAGGTGCTTGCTCAGCCAATCGCCGATGGCCACGCGGAACTCGGCGGCACTGGCGGGCAGGTAAGCGTCGATGGACGGCGGCAATTGGCCGCGCGCGCGGTCGACCACGCCCATGAATTTATCCAGGGACGCCCCGGGGTTTTCCGCTTCGTGGAGCAGGAAGCTGATGGCGCCGGCGAAGATCAAGGCCAGCACGCTGACAATCAAGGTGCCCAGCAAAGCCACCGCCAGCCAGCGTGCGCGCCGGCCTTCGATCAGGCGTTGCAGTTGAGGGGTGAGCATGTTGACCAGCTCATAGACCAACAGGCCGGCCAGCAGGCTGGGCAGCAATTTCAGCGGCAGTACCAGCAGCAACCCGCCGAAAATGATGATGTAGCTGGACAGCAACAACACATGACGCTGAGAAAACGTTGGCATACAGCCTCAAAACAAACGGCGTTGAAGGATGTTGTAGGAGCGAGCTTGCTCGCGAAAAACGCAAGAGCGCCTCGTTTAGTCAGGGCGCCCGTGTGATCGTTCACGTTTTTCGCGAGCAAGCTCGCTCCTACAAAGGGGCTGTGTGCGAGTGTCGCAGCCTTCTATGGCCCGGGGCTATTATTTCTTCAGGCAGGTGCTCATGAAGGTTTTGCGCGCGTCACCGGCCAAGGCTTGGGTTTTCGCCGACGCATTGCAGTCTTTCATCTTCTGCTGCTGCGGGGTCAGGGTCTTGGCGTCGTTGGCGGCAGGTGCCGACAGGCAGGTCTTCATGAAGGCCTTGCGGTCATCGCCCTTGAGCGTCTTGGTGGTGGCCTCGGCATTGCAGGTGGTCATTTTGTTCTGCTGGGCAGTGGCGGCAAAACCCTGGGCACACATCAGCAGGCCCATCATCAACAACGGAATACGCAGCATCTTCATGGAGTTTTCTCCCTGTTACCGTGCCGACGGGCACGGCCTACCGCGCAGTGTAGTCAAAACCTGTTACAACTTCACCGGCCACGGATATTCGCCCGTCGGTATTGCTCCGGCGTGCAGCCAGCGTGGCGCTGGAACATGGCGATAAACGCCGAGGCGGTGCTGTAGCCCAGATCAAACGCCACGTGTTGCACGCTGCGGTCGCTGTCCAGCGCTTCGATGGCCGCCAGGTAGCGCAGGCGCTGGCGCCATTCGCCAAAGCTCATGCCCAACTCGCGCACAAACTGGCGTGCCAGGGTGCGCTCGCTCACATGCACCTGCTCGGCCCATTGCGCCAGCGGGCGGTTGTCTCCCGGCGCGGCCTGCATGCCCTCCAAGACCCCAAGCAACCCAGGGTGGCGGGCGTAGGGCAGGAAGCAGTCGTGAACCGGCGCCTGCCGGAGCTGGTCCACCAGCACTTGGGCCAGACGAATGTCAGCATCGGTGCGCGGTGCATTGACATCGCGCAGGGCGAAATCCTTGAGGATCGCCTTGAGAATGTCGCTGATCGCCAGGGTGCAAGGCTGCTGCGGCAACTGCTCGCACAGCTGCGGCGCCAGGCCTACGGAGTGGTAGACAATCGCCTCGGCATTGTAGGAGCTGTGCTCGGTATGCGGCGGCACCCACACCGCGTACTGCGGTGGCGACATGAAGCGATTGCCCGCCACTTCCATGCGCATCACGCCGCTGGCCGAGTAATCCAGCGAGCCCCAGGTGTGCTGGTGCGGGGTGCATTCGGTGTCCGGGGCAAAATCGGAATACCGAAAGTACACCGGGCTTGGCAGGCGGGCGAAATCGGGCAGGCGTACGGTGTGTCGGGACATATTGTCTGGATTCAACGCTCGGTTGTCTGGATCGCAGTATAGGCTTCGATCCAGACAGAGGATAATCCTGCCTCGTCAACACACTGGGTTTCTTTTCAATGCAATACGCGTATCCACTGCTGGCTATCTTTATCTGGGCCGGCAACACCGTGGTCAACAAATTGGCCGTGGGCTCGATCTTCCCGGCTGAAATCGGCTTTTACCGCTGGCTGTTCGCAGCGTTGCTGTTCACGCCGTTCATGCTCAAACCGGTGGTCGCCCACTGGCCGCAGATCCGCCCCAACCTGGGCAAGATCTTTATCCTCGGCGTGCTCGGCATGGCGGTGTATCAAAGCCTGGCTTACTACGCCGCGACGCTGACCAGCGCCACCAACATGGGCATCATCCTGTCGCTGATGCCGCTGATGGCGCTGACCGCCGCGATCATCAGCCTTGGTCAACGCCTGACCTTTGGCGCCTTGACCGGCGCGGTGCTGTCGTTCGCAGGCGTGGTAGTGGTGGTGTCAGCCGGCAGCCTGGGCGCGCTGCTGCAACATGGGGTCAACCTGGGCGACGGCATGATGCTGATTGCCACGCTGGCCTACGCGGTCTACAGCACCCTGCTAAAAAAATGGCAGCTGCGCCTGCCGCCGTTGGTGCTCCTGTATTTGCAAGTGCTGGTGGCGGTGGTGGTGCTGTTTCCGCTGTACCTGTTCTCGGCCAAGGCAGGTCTGGGCTGGGCGAATATCCCGCTGGTGCTGTATGCGTGCCTGCTAGCGTCGATGCTGGCGCCGTTGGCGTGGATGCACTCGGTGAAGACCCTGGGGCCAAGCCGTACCACGCTGTTTTTCAACCTGCTGCCCTTGATTACCGCGCTGATTGCGGCGCTGGTGCTCAAGGAAGAGTTGGCGCTGTATCACTTGGTGGGCGGTTTGCTGACCTTGGGTGGGGTGATTTTGTCGGAGCGTTGGACCACGCCGGTTGGCCGGAGGGTCAGCGTGGCCTGAGCCATCGCTATCGCAGGCAAGCCAGCTCCCACAGGGGAATGCATTTCAAAGGTAGGAGCTGGCTTGCCTGCGAAGAACGATAACGCGGCTGCCCGGTTAAACCCCGGCCGCCTTCAGCCGCCGGGCATGCTCGACAAACAAACGGATCGGCTCGGCCCCATTGCCCACCAGCCCCAGGGATTGGTTGACGATATCGAAGTGGTCCAGGGCGTAGTCATCGCCGATCACCGTGCCCAGGTGCGAGCTGTAACGCCCGACCAGGCCGTCACACTGGCCCTTCTCCCGCACAAAGCTGCGGGCGAACCAGCGGCAACTGCGATTCGTCCCATCCAGCAAGTTGCGCCCGCGGTCGGTCTTGCCCGGCTGCAAGGTGCCGGACCACGAGTAATAGCGCACACCGTTGACCTCCTCCACTCCCTGCCCACCCCATTCCTGGGGCAACCCCTGGGGATATTGGCGATTGAACAGCGCCACACCCGCGCTGGTCAGGGACTGGTGCGAGGCCGGCAGATCGGCCTTGAAGCGCGGCCCGCGATAGCCGGTTTCCAGCAGGCCCATCACCCAGGCTGCCAAGTGAAAGGCAGCGCTCATCAGCCGGCCTTTGACGCTGTCGACCGGGTAATGGGCGTGGATATGATCGGCCAGTTCCGAGCCATGATTGGGCCCGGCCACCGAGGTCACCGAGGCCACCCATTGCGGGCGCGTGGCCGCCGCATAGCGAGCGGTGAGCGAGCCCTGGCTATGCCCGATCAGGTTGACCTTGTCGGCGCCGGTTTCGCGCAGAATCCGCTCGATCTGCACCAGTAACTGCTCACCGCGCACCTCGCTGGAATTCAGCGGCGCAACCTGCACAGCAAATACCTGCGCCCCACCAGCCCGCAGCGCCGGGACGATGCCGTACCAGTAGGGGAACCACCCCAGGCGTACAAAACCCAGCATGCCGGGCACCAGCACCAAGGGGTAACGTGTAGCTAACGACTGCGGCATGGGCCGAACGTCCTTGATCCAGACGGAATAAAGTCAGGCTAGCCCACGCCCGCGACCAGAAGATGACACCCGCCGGCAAATCCAATAAAACTTTTTGCTCCGCCCAGGACTCACACCTGATAACGACCCCGCCGGCAGAGCGTGGCGTACAACCGGATTAGCCCCAGGAGATTGAAATGACTCAAGCACAATTGACTGACGTTGCAACCCTGCGCAGCCGCGCCCGCCAGAACGTCGAAAACGGCGCCGTAACCGAAGGCTACGACGCCGACCGCGAAGAAATCATCCGCCTGCTCAACGAGTCGCTGGCCACCGAACTGGTCTGCGTGCTGCGCTACAAGCGTCACTACTTCATGGCCAACGGCCTCAAGGCCAGCGTGGCTGCCGATGAGTTCCTGGAACATGCCACTCAGGAAGCCGAGCACGCCGACAAACTGGCCGAACGCATCGTGCAGCTGGGCGGCGAGCCGGAGTTCAACCCCGACCTGCTGTCGAAGAACTCCCATGCGCAATACGTGGCAGGCAACACCTTGAAGGAAATGGTCTACGAAGACCTGGTGGCCGAGCGGATCGCCGTAGACAGCTACCGCGAGATCATCCAGTACATCGGTGACAAAGACCCGACGACCCGTCGCATCTTCGAAGACATCCTGGCCCAGGAAGAAGAACACGCCGACGACATGGCGGATATTCTGCAGGACCTGTAACCACTAACACTGCAACACCCCACTGTGGGAGCGGGCTTGCCCGCGATAGCGTTGGATCAGTAGATAAATCATTGACTGATACTCCGCTATCGCGGGCAAGCCCGCTCCCACAGTTACTTAACAGTTTTTGGCGCCTTGCCTTCCTTCATCTGTTGCAGCAACGGTGCGCACTCATTGGGCTCACCACCGCTTGGGGCCACCAAGGCGAGCAAGCCGGCGGCCGGCCCGGCAATCACACCCAGGGCGACCATGCCGGCACCACGCAGGGCCAGCGGGATGGCCTTGACCCCGGCATTGGGCTTGATGAACGGCCCGTTGACGTACAGCGGTGAACGCAGGGAGAACAGGCGAAAGCCCTTCGATTCCGGCGTGATGGTCAGGTCCAACTGCTCGGTGGCCATATTCGCGGTGCCGTCGATGTAGATGATCGCGTTCTCGGTATCGAACACAAACAACCGCGTGGTCGCCAGGCCCGTCTTGATGCCGAAGTCCGCCGCCGCGCAATTGATCTTCACTTCCTCGTCGCCGAACAGGCGGCCTACCACGTAGTTACCCACGTTGAGCCCGGCGATTTCCATCAGGCTACGGCTGATGGCGCCATCGTTGATGAGCATCTTCAGGTCGCCGTTGGAGGTGCCCAACAGTGCCGCCACCGAGTTACCGCGCCCGGCAATATCGGCATCGCCGTTGAGTTCACCAAAGCTGGTTTTCATCGGTTCGAAGGTGGGGAACAACTGCTTGAGCTTGAAGTTACGCGCCGTGAGTTTGGCGCGGCCCTCCATCGGTGTGGTGCGGCCGTTCAAGCGAATCTGCGCATCGAGCTTGCCACCGGCCACGCCGAAGCGCAGGGGTTCGAGGCTCAGTTGGCCGTCGTTGAGTATCAGGTGGGTGTAGAGGTCGGTAAAGGGCAAATCGGCGCTGTGCACGATGCGCTTGCCGGTGAACTCGACGTCAGCATCCATATCGTGCCAACGCTCGGTGCGGAACTCTTCAACCGGCAGCACTTTGGTCGCCGGCTGTTTGCTTTCACCACCACGGGCTTTTTGCTTGGCGTTGGAGTCCGCGCCGATCAAAGGCGCCAGGTCATCCATCAGCAACTGATTGGACACCAGCGCGCCGCTGAGCTTGGGCCGTGGCTGGCTGGCGACATAGGCCAGGTCGCCATGGATGTCGCTGTTGCCGATCTTGCCGTTGAAGTTCTCGTAGCGGAAGGAGGCGCCGCTGGCTTCATGCAGTTTGGCGATCAGATGGCCGTCGGTGGAATAGGCCGGCGAGTCCGGCAGGGTCACGCCGGTCAGCGGGTACAGGTTGCCCAGGCTGCTGCCCGACAGTTTCAGGCGCAGGTCCAGGGCGCCGAGGTTCAGCGGGTCGGTCAGGGTACCGGCCAGCGCGATGCTGGTGTCGGCGATCTTGACCTGGGCTTGCAGCGGGAACGGCTTGGCCGCGTCCTGCAAGGCCAGCAAGCCACCGATCTTGCCCGTGCCCGCAAGCTTCTGGCCATGATACTGGCCTTTGACCTTGAGGCCGAACGCGTAGTCCTGGGGCGCCGAGCCTTTTTCCAGGGCCTTTTTGGCATCGGCGTCGCCGACGATTTCACCGAAGGGAATCGGCTTGCCCAGCGGGTCGATGATCACATCCAGCTGGGTCTTGAGGCTTTGATCGTCGAGGGTCACATGGCCTTTGTCGAAGCCGATGGCGCCAATGTCCACCACCCAGTTGGACGGTTCGGCGTTGGGGTCCTTGGGGTCGAACTTGAAGGTCCAGTTGGCGCGGCCATCCGCCAGGCGCTGCAACTGGGCACTGGGTTCAGTGAGGTCGATGCGCGGGATCACCACACGCTGCACCAGCAAGGCCAGGGGCGATATGCGCAGCTCAACCTTCTTGAGCGTGACCATCTGCGGTTGTTTCGACCAATCGGGGTTACCCAGTGTCAGGTCTTCGGCAATCACATGGGGCCACGGCACCCAGGCGCGCCAGCCGCCTTCATCGGGCTCACGCTGCCACACCACGGCGAGGTTGCCGTTAATGGCGAACGGGCGATGCAGCTCTTCGGAGACCTTGGCATTGAGGGGCGGCTTGATGCGGTTCCAGTCGAAGAACACCAACACCAGTACCACGATGGCCATTAACAGAACGAAGCTGGCGCAGTTGTGCGACGAGCACCGTGCCAGTCGTGAGACCCGCGAGCTGTATCAGGAGAGCCGCCAGATGGGCTACTCATTGCAACAACTGCTCAACGGCTTGCCGGAACTGGACGACAGCGCCCGTGACTTTCTCGCCCAACGCGACGAACCGCACCTGGCCCTTGGCTGGGCCCTGGCCGCGCGCGCCTGGCACATCAGCGCCGACGACGCCCTTGCCGCCTGGCTGTGGAGCTGGCTGGAAAACCAACTAGCGGTGCTGATGAAAACCCTACCACTGGGCCAGCAAGCGGCCCAGCGGTTGACCAGCGAACTGCTGCCGTTGCTGCAACAAGCCCAGCAGGATGCCGAGCGCATTAACCCTAACCATTTGGGCAGCGCCGCTTTTGGCCTGTCCCTGGCGTGCATGGCCCATGAGCGCCAGTACAGCCGCCTGTTCCGTTCCTGATTGTGGAGAAGCACATGAACACACAACCCCTGCGCGTCGGTATCGGCGGCCCGGTAGGCTCGGGCAAGACCGCCCTGACCCTGGCCCTGTGCCTGGCGCTGCGCGATCGCTATAACCTGGCGGTGGTCACCAACGATATCTACACCCGCGAAGACGCCGACTTCCTGGTGCGCAACCAGGCCCTGGCGCCGGAGCGCATCATTGGCGTGGAAACCGGTGGCTGCCCGCACACGGCGATTCGCGAAGATGCCTCGATCAACCTGGAGGCCGTGGACCAGCTCAACCGCCGTTTTCCCGGCCTGGACCTGATTCTGGTGGAGTCCGGCGGCGACAACTTGTCGGCCACCTTCAGCCCGGAACTGTCGGACCTGACCATCTATGTGATCGATGTGTCTGCGGGCGACAAGCTGCCGCGCAAGGGCGGGCCCGGTATTTGCAAATCCGACCTGCTGGTGATCAACAAGATCGACCTGGCCCCGCTGGTCGGCGCCTCGCTGGAACTGATGAACAGCGACACCCAGCGCATGCGCAACGGCAAACCCTTTGTGTTCAGCAACCAGAAAACCGGGGTCGGCCTGGATGACATTGTCGCCTTCATCGAACGCCAGGGCCTGCTGACCGCCGCCTGATCAACCCATAAGGAACCTGTCCATGAGACTCAACAGACTTTTCGCCGCCGCCGCGCTGCTGCTCGCCCCGGCCCTGGCCTTCGCCCATCCGGGCCATGGCGACAATGGCCTGGTGGCCGGTATCAGCCACCCCTTGGGCGGCCTCGATCACTTGCTGGCCATGGTTGCGGTGGGCCTCTGGGCTGCCCAGCAAAAAGGCGCCGCGCGCTGGGCGCTGCCGTGTACCTTTGTCGGCACCATGCTGATCGGCGGCGTGCTGGGTTTTGAAGGGCTGCAACTGCCGGCACTGGAAAGCGGGATTGCTGCTTCCGTGCTCGCCCTGGGCCTGGCGGTAGCATTGGCGGTGCGGCCACCGCTGTTCGTGGCCGTGGGCGCCACGGCCTTGTTTGCGTTGTTTCACGGCGTGGCCCATGGCCTGGAACTGCCGGATATGACCAGCCCTTGGGCGTATGCGGCTGGGTTTGTGGGGGCGACTGCCGTGTTGCACGCTGCGGGTTATGCGGTGGTGCGCTTTTTACCAGCAGCTGCAGCGCCACTGGTGCGAGTGGCCGGGGCGGCTTCGGCGGCGACTGGGGTTTGGTTGCTGGCGGGCTGATTTGCGGCACTGCTGAGGGCCTCTCGTTCCCACGCTCCGCGTGGGAACGCAGCCGAGGACGCTCTGCGTCCCAAAGCATGACGCAGAGCGTCATAAAATGCGTTCCCACGCAGAGCGTGGGAACGATCAGCCTGCTACCATGCGCGCCTACACCCCTGCCGTGACGACGCCAGCCAATGCCCATCGCTTCCCCCTCTTCCCTGACGCCTGTGCTCACGCACTTCCATGACCTGATCGTGCCGCTCTGGCAAGGCCCGGGCTGGAATGCCGACCTGGCACTGCCCTTTGAGGCCCTGGACGCCGACCACCAGCCTCTGCCCCCACAGCGCTATCGCGCCATGGCCTGCGCCCGGCAGTTGTACCTGTTCGCCAGCCTGATCGGCGAACCCGACGCGGCGTTCGCCGAAGAACGTGCGGCGGCGCTGTTTCGCTCCCTGCAACGGCACTTTCATGATGCCGAACACGGTGGCTGGTTCTACAGCATCGACCCCGCCGGCCAACCGCTGGACAAGCGCAAAGACCTCTACACCCACGCCTTCATTATTTTTGCCTGCGCCCATTACTGGGCCAAGGTGCGTGAGCCGTTGGTAGAGTCGGTGCTCAACGCCGCCCTGGAAGTCGTCGCCCAACGCTTTGCCACCGGCGACGGCTTGTACGAAGCGGTACTGGAGCGCAATTGGGCCTCGCTCAACGCGGGCCCCTTGCAAAACCCGTTGATGCACCTGGCTGAAGGTTTCCTGGCCACCCTCGCGGTGCGTGAGGATGCCGAGGTACAAGCGGCCCTGCTGGCATTGGCGACGGCCATGCAGCAACGCTTCATCGACCGCGAGCACGGCGTGATGATGGAGAAACCGCTGGGTGCTGTGGATAACTGGTTTGAACCGGGGCACCAGTTCGAATGGTTCTTTTTGCTCGAATCTTCAGCTGTGCTGCGCGGCACCGCGTTGCATGGCTCGCTGACACGGGCATTTGCCTATGCCGAGCAAAAGGGTGTGGATAAGTTAAGCGGCGCGGTCAGCGGCATGCTCGCGCTGGATGGCACGGTGCGCGACGGCACCCAACGGATCTGGGCGCAGGCGGAGTACCTGCGGGCGCTGACCTTGCGGCCAGGTAGCGAAGCAGTGCTGCTGCGTCAGTTGCAGGCGCTGCAACAGCGCTTTTTGCATGCAAAGGGTTGGCATGAATGCCTGGATGCCGAGGGTAAGGTGAGCCGACGGGATATGCCTTCGACTACGCCTTATCACTTGGCGACTTGCTATCAGGGTTTGATCCGGCATCTGGGCTGACCAGCAGGGCCCCATCGCAGGCAAGCCGGCTCCCACACTTGAATGTGCGAACACTATCAACTGTGGGAGCTGGCTTGCCTGCGATAGCCTCACCTCGGTCTAACTGACCTCACGCAATCCACTTGCGATCCCCGGTAAAACTGATCGTCAACCACCGCGCCGCATCCGCCGCCCCCAGCCCTGTGGATATCTCCTCACGCAGCCCATCAAGGGTGGCGACGTTATCCACCGGGTAATCCGCCGGCAGCACCACATGAATCTCGATAAACCGCGCGCGCCCGTGCTTCTGCACATAGGACACGTAGTCGTCGAAACCATGCTTGGCCTGCGCCGCGTCCATCACTTCGCGGACCTTGTCGTCCAAGTGATCCGGCGCGATGCCCAATACTTCGCGCAACGCCGGGCGCAAAATCTTGAATGCCGGCGCCAGCATGCTCAGGGCCAGCAGGATCAGGATCAACGGGTCCACGTAGACTGCCCACTCGCCATAGCCCTGGGACTTGAGCAACAGCGCCGCCAGGAAGCTGATCAACAAGCCCACCGACAGCATCGCGTCCACCAGCCAGCTGATGTTGTCGAACTGGATCAATGACGATTTGAGTGTGCGATTGCGATAGCGCACGTAGAAGAAGTAGGCGAACTCCACGACGGTAAACACCGCCGCATAAATGATCACCAGCCCCAACTCGATTTCGCGCCCGCCATTGATAATGCCGAACACGCCATTGAGGAACGCGTAGATGGCGATCAACAGCAGGAAACTGCCTTCTATCAACAGCACCATCGGTTCCAGGTGCCAATAGCCGAACTGGAAACGCTCGTTGCTTTTCTTGGCGATCAGCTTGGCCGTGATCAGCATCAACACCTTGATGGCGGTGGCGATCAGCGAGAAAAAGCCGTCGAACAGAATGGATTGGGCGCCGGATATCACACCCGTGACAATCCCGGCGATCGCGACTGCGAACATCAGGATGGTCGATTGTTTGAGCAGTGCCTGCTCACCTCGGTTACTCACATTGCCTCCTGTCAAAACCTTTAAACCGCTGGGTGCGGTGGGGTTTTCAGGCCGGCAGTGTACCTTATGCCGCATTTTGGCCGATTTGCCGCCACTGAAAGCGGGGCGCAGAGCGCCCCCGGCGGCATTACCACGCGGAGCGTGGGAACGATCAGCGTGTGTCGCGCAGGTGCTTAGCCCTTGGCCCCACGCTCAATCGCAAACCCAGCCCAGGTCTGGCTCACCGGCATCAGCTCCAGGCGGTTGATGTTCACGTGGGCCGGGGTATTCATCACCCAGAAAATCGTATCGGCAATATCCTGCGGCTGGATCGGCTCGGCCCCGGCATAGGTGGCGTCGTAACGCGCCTGGTCACCGCCGAAGCGCACCAGGGAGAACTCGCTCTCACACAGGCCCGGCTCGATATTGGTCACGCGCACGCCGGTGCCTTGCAAGTCGCAGCGCAGGTTCAACGAGAACTGCTTCACGAACGCCTTGGAACCGCCATACACATGGCTGCCCGGGTACGGGTAGTTACCGGCGATGGAGCCCAGGTTGATGATCCCGGCGCCACGGCCATGGGCGATCAGGCGCGGCAACAGCAGATTGGTGGTGGTCAGCAGGCCCTTGATGTTGGTATCGACCATGGTTTCCCAGTCGTCGAGGTCGCACTTGGGTGCCGGGTCGGTGCCCACGGCGAGACCTGCGTTGTTGATCAGGCCACGCAGCTTGGCGAACGACGGCGGCAGGTTGGCGATGGCCTCCTCCATGCCTTTACGGTCGCGCACATCCACCACCAGGCCATGCACTTCGGTCTGCTTGGAAAGCTCTTCGACCAAGGCGTTCAAGCGCTCGGCACGACGACCGGTGAGCACCAGTTTCCAGCCGGCCTCGGCAAAACGACGGGCACAGGCTTCGCCGAAACCTGAAGTGGCGCCAGTGATAAACAGCGTGTCGGACATGGTGTTCTCCTTACGGGCATCGGGAAAAAAACAGCCAGCAGAATGCCCTTACGCCGCCGTTGCGGCAACCGCTATGCACGCACATGCCTGCGCAACTGGTCATTTTTTAACCAACACTATTAAAGCCTTATAAACCGTGGCTTGCAGCCATATGCGCGCAGGTTATCCACAACTGCGCCCACAGTCTTTGGGGGCAAGTGCAAATGGCTCAAAGCCGCTGTGTACAAGGGTTGCAGGCGGTTTTAGAAAGTTTTTTTCTTGACCTGGGGGAGCGCCTATGTAGGCGCTGACAAATGCAGAAAAACACAACGATGGCTCCAGGCCAGTCATTCCGGCCCCTGCGCGCGTCTTTCCAGAGTTTAGTCACAGACTTATCCACAGGCAGGAATGACTTATTTCGTTCATATACCTGTGTCTTTAAACAGGTTGACAAACCCCTGGGGCGCTCGTGAAAAACACGCTGATCAAAAAACAACCACAGAGCTGTAAGCCACGTATTTAAAGGCTTTCAGCCAGCTACTCCCACGTTACCCACAGCCGGTTCCACAGTGGATGGGGACAAGTCAAAACTGTGACAAAACAGGGATTTGCGGCGGCTATATGTCGCGCTTTTGAGGTGGGCTGGATTTGTTTTCCACAATTTGGTTGAGCGCTTGTGGACATCGCAAAAACAAATGTGGGAACCGGCTTTGGGTGGGAGCTGGCTTGCCTGCGATGCGGCCACCTCGGTATGTCAGCTAAACCGAGGTGATGCTATCGCGGGCAAGCCCGGCTCCCACATAAGGCCCGGTTCCCACAGGGTTGATGCGCCTGGATCTTAGGTCAGTGACCACCCAGGTAGGCGTTGCGCACTTCCTCGTTCACCAGCAACTCCTTGCCGGTGCCTGTCAGGCGAATCTCACCATTGACCATTACATAGGCCCGGTCCGACAGGCGCAGCGCATGGTTGGCGTTCTGCTCCACCAGAAAGATGGTCATCCCAGTGGACGCCAGCTCGCGCAGGGTGGAAAAGATCTGCTTCACCACAATCGGCGCCAACCCCAGGCTTGGCTCATCGAGCAGCAACAGCTTGGGCCGGCTCATCAGCGCACGGGCGATGGCGAGCATTTGCTGCTCACCACCGGACATGGTCATCGCCCGCTGGTTGCGCCGCTCCTTGAGCCTGGGGAACAGCTCGAACATGCGCTGCATGTCTTCACTGGCGAACTTGTCGCCAATAGGGATGGTGCCCATCAGCAGGTTTTCCTCGACGGTCATGTCAGGGAACACCCGCCGCCCTTCCGGCGACTGCGCAATGCCGTTGGAAGCGATGTAGTGGGACGACTTGTGGGTAATGTCGACGCCGTTGTAGAGGATCTGCCCCGACTCGGCCCGAGGCTGACCGAAGATCGACATCAGCAACGTGGATTTACCCGCGCCATTGGAGCCGATCAGGCTGACGGTTTCGCCTTCGTTGATGTGCAGCGAGACTTTTTTCAGGGCCTGGATCGGGCCATAGAACACGTCCAGGTCCTTCATTTCGAGGATAGGTGCACTCATACCAGCTCCTCTTCGTCCGCGCCCAGGTAGGCGGCGATCACTTTCGGGTCGTTGCGGATCGCATCCGGGCCGCCTTCGGCGATCACGTTGCCGTGGTCCAGCACCACAATGTGGTCGGAAATACTCATCACCATGCCCATGTCGTGTTCGATCAGCACCACCGTGAGGTCGTGTTCGTCGCGCAGCAGGCGAATCATCGCGCTGAGGGCTTCGGTTTCCTGAGGGTTGAGGCCCGCTGCCGGTTCATCCAGGCAGATGATCTGCGGCCGCGTGCACATGGCGCGGGCGATCTCCAGGCGGCGCTGCTGGCCGTAGGAGAGCTCGCCGGCCAGGCGGTTGGCGCAGTCCACCAGGTCGACCACTTCCAGCCAGTAGAACGCGCAATCCAGCGCATCACTTTCGGCCTTGCGGTAGCCCTTGGTATTGAGGATGCCGGCGAGCATGTTGCGGTTGACCCACATGTGCTGAGCCACCAGCAGGTTTTCCAGCACCGACATTTCCTTGAACAGACGAATGTTCTGGAAGGTGCGCGCAAGGCCCGCGCGATTCACCAGATGGGTGCCGCCGAACATCTTGTAGTACACACGGCTGAGGAAGCTTTTGGGCGACACGAAGTCGGTGGCCTCAAAGCGCTCGCCGAGCAGTTGGATGACGTTGGTTTGCTTGCCCCGTACGTTGAGTTCGATCTTGCCGCCACTGGCTTTGTAGAAGCCGGTAAGGCAGTTGAACACCGTGGTCTTGCCGGCGCCGTTGGGGCCGATCAGGGCGAAGATCGAGTTGCGTTTGACCTGCAGGCTCACATCACTGAGGGCCTTGATGCCTCCGAAGTGCATCATCAGGTGTTCGACGGACAGCACGACTTCCTTGCTCATGGCGCTACCCCCTTGCGTGGAGTCACGCCGGTACGGCTGATGCGAATCAAGCCACGCGGCCTCCAGATCATCATCACCACCATCAACACGCCAAACAGCAACACGCGGTATTCGGAGAAGCTGCGCAGCAATTCAGGCGCCACGGTCAGCACAAACGCGGCAATCACCACGCCGACCGTCGAGCCCATGCCGCCCAACACCACGATGGCGAGGATCAACGCTGACTCAAAGAACGTAAACGACGACGGGTTGACGAAGCCCTGGTAGCTGGCAAAGAACACCCCGGCCAAACCGGCGGTGGACGCGCCAATGGTGAAGGCCGAGAGTTTGACCAGCACATGGTTCAGGCCCATGGAGCGGCAGGCGATTTCATCTTCGCGCAGGGCTTCCCAGGCGCGACCGACCGGCATGCGCGTCAGGCGATGCTTGATGTACAGCACGGCCAGCACCACCAAGAACAGCACGATGTAGATGAACATGAACTTGATATTAGGGTTGTAATCGATGCCGAAAAACTCGTGAAACGGAATGCCGCCATCCTTTGCACGCTTGCCAAACTCCAGGCCCAGGAAGGTTGGTGACGGCACGGGCATACCGTTCGGGCCGCCGGTAAACGACAGCCAGTTGTTTAGCACCAGGCGAATGATTTCACCAAAACCCAGGGTCACGATGGCCAGGTAGTCACCGTGCATTCGCAGCACCGGGAAGCCGAGTATGCATCCCGCCAACGCCGCCGCGATGGCCGCCAGTGGCAGCACGGTCCAGAAGCCCAGGCCCAAGTATTGATAACCCAGCGCCAGACCGTACGCACCGATGGCGTAGAAGGCCACGTAACCCAGGTCGAGCAGGCCCGCCAGGCCCACCACGATGTTCAGGCCCAGGCCGAGCAACACGTAGATCAGCCCCAGGATCACCACGGTGAGCAGGTACTTGTTGGCAAAGATCGGGAACACGATGGCGATCACGATCAGCGCCGGAATGATCCAGCGCAGCCGCGACTTGTAGTCCGGTGGCAGCACGTGCACGCCGGAGCCGCTGCTCTCAAACCCTTGCAGGATCTTCACGCCCTTGGGGGTTTGCAGGAACAGGCTCAGGGCAAAGCGCCCGGCCATGACGATGGCGACCAGCACGGCAACCCGCGCAGGTTCCAGGTTGAAGCTGTAGCCGTCGAGCACCACGCCGACAATCGGGCCGAACACGATCAGCGAAATCAGCCCCGCGAGCACCGTATCGACCACACTTTTCTTGATATCAATGGATTTGGCAGCAGACATGTTTACACCTTAGCCACGAGTGGGCGACCAAGCAGGCCCTGGGGACGGAAAATCAGAATCACCACCAGCAGGGAGAAACTGAACACGTCTTTGTAGTCAGAGTTGATCAACCCCGAGAACAGCGACTCGGAAATACCGAGGATGATCCCGCCGAGCATCGCCCCAGGCAGGGAGCCGATGCCGCCGAGTACCGCTGCGGTAAACGCCTTGATGCCGATGATGAAGCCGGCATAGAAGTCGAAGGTGCCGTAGTTGAGGGTGATGAGCACGCCGGCCAGGGCGGCCATGGCGGCACCGATGACAAACACGTAGGAGATCACGCGGTCGGTGTTGATGCCCAGGATCGAGGCCATCTTGCGGTCTTGCTGGGTAGCGCGGCACATGCGGCCCAGCTTGGTGTATTTGATGATGTAGGTGAGCAAGGCCATGCCAGCAAAAGCGGCGACCAGAATGAACACTTTGGTGTAGGTCAGTTGTACAAACCCGGTGCCGATATCGACGCGCCAGGCGCCGGCCAGCAGGGTGGGAATCCCTTGTTGCTTGGCGCCCTGGGCGATCTGTGCGTAGTTCTGCAGGATCAGTGAGATGCCGATGGCGCTGATCAGCGGTGCCAGGCGGGTGGAGTTACGCAACGGTTTGTAGGCGACACGCTCAATCACCCAACCGTACACGCCGGTGACGACCACGGTGAAGATCAAGGTACCGAGAATGAGCAGCGGGAAGGATTCGATGCCGAAGTAAGCCAGCAGTGCCAGACTGATCGCCGCGAGGTAAGCGGAAATCATATAAACCTCGCCGTGGGCGAAGTTGATCATGCCAATGATGCCATAGACCATTGTGTAGCCGATGGCGATCAGGCCATAAACCGACCCGAGGGTCAGGCCGTTGACCAGTTGCTGCAGGAAAATACCATCCATAACGCAATCTCACGCGGTGAGCACCTGCACACCGGTGGGTGTGCGGCGCTTCTGGAGGAAAAGACAGATCGGGGTCAAAACACAGCCCTTATGTGGGAGCGGGCTTGCTCGCGAATGCGGTGTGTCATAAACACATTCGGCGACTGACACTCTGCTTTCGCGAGCAAGCCCGCTCCCACATTGAGTCCGTGGTGCTTGTACTTACTTCTGCTTTTCCAACTGATGGTATTTGCCGTCTTTGTCCCACTGGTAAACCACGTAGTCAGAGACTTTCAGGTCGCCCTTGGAATCCCAGGCTTTTTCGCCCATGACGGTTTTAACCGGGTTGGCCTTGAGCCACTTGGCAGCGTCTTCGCCCTTGTTGGACTTGGCACCGTTGAAACCGGCGGCCAGGGCCTGGATCGAGGCGTAGGCGTACAGGGTGTAGCCTTCTGGCTCGGTGCCGTTCTTGCGGAACTCTTCCACCACGGTCTTGCTGTCGGGCAGCAGGCGCGGGTCGGCGCCGAAGGTCATGTACACGCCATCGACGTACTGCGCGCCGCCGGCGGTGGCTACCAGTTCGTCGGTGACCACGCCGTCATCGGACATGAACTTGACGTCTTTCAAGCCCGCTTCACGGATCTGGCGCACCAGTGGGCCGGCTTCCGGATGCAGGCCGCCGAAGTACACGACGTCGGCGCCCAGGGAACGGATCTTGGTAACCAGGGCGCTGAAGTCTTTCTCGCCACGGGTCAGGCCCTCTTCCAGCACCGGCTTGACGCCGCGCTTGGTCAACTGGGCTGCGGTGGCGTCGGCCAAGCCTTTGCCGTAGGTGTCCTTGTCGTTGATCACCGCGACTTTCTTGCCCTTGAGCACATCGACGATGTAGTCGCCGGCGACGATGCCTTGCTGGTCGTCACGCCCGCACATGCGGAACATGGCGCCCAGGCCGCGTTCGGTCACTTGTGGGTTGGTGGAGCCTGGGGTGATGGCGATGATGCCCGCTTCGTCGTAAACCTCAGACGCCGGGATGGTATTGGATGAACAGAAGTGCCCGACCACGCCGATCACTTTGTCCTGGTCGGCCAGGCGGTTGGCCACGGCCACGGCCTGCTTGGGTTCACAGGCGTCGTCGCCCGCCACCAGCTTGATCTGCTCGCCGTTAATGCCGCCGGCCTTGTTGATAACGTCGGCTGCCGCCTGGGCACCCTTCATGTACTGCTCACCGAAAGCGGCGTTGGCACCCGTCATCGGGCCCGCCACACCAATTTTCACATCAGCTTGAACAAACGTAGAAACACCCAGCGCCGCAGCAACGGCGAGGGCCAGAAAACCTTTCTTGTAAAACGTCTGGGACATGAGTGGTGCTCCGATATTTTTGATTTTTGGCACGACAACTTGCATTCAAACCTTTCACCGAAAGCTCAGAGCAAGCCGCGTGCCATTACGTTTTTATTCTTCAAAAAGACACGGTGTCATTGTTATTACAGGCGTTTCGACGCCTTTTGCCAGGACGTGCAACCGTCTAGCGTCTACAGGTGCAACCAACACTGCAAAAAAGTACAACCCTGGCAGGTCGCACCTGCAACCACAGGCATAAACGACAGTTCCTACAGCTGTAACAACGTGCGTAACGGAACTGCACATTTACAGTGCGTGATTGCTACGACTTGCACCAATACAGATGGGTAGCCTGCTAAGAAAATGCAGGCTTCTGAGGGGTATTTCGCTGATCAGATCACGATCCTCAGGCATTGCCCGGCGTGATAGAGCGAGAAGCCGGCTTCATACAGGCAACTGCGCAGGCCTACCCCGGCCAGGGGTTGCATGGGCGCAAAGGGGATCGGCAAGGCTTGGGGGTCCTGGTGACACAGGTAGTCGGCAAACGCCTTGCCCACCACGCTGCCGGTGGTCACCCCGCGCCCGTTATAACCGGTGACCGCCACCAGGCCGGGGGCCGGTTCGAACAGGCGCATCAAGTGGTCGGGGGTGAACGCGATGCAGCCGGTCCAGGTGTATTCCCACTGCACCGGTTTGAGGTACGGGAAGTAATGTTGCTGCACCCGATCGGCCCACGCTTTGAGAAACCATGCCGGTTTCTGGTTGCCATTGCCGAGGCTGCCGAGTAACAGGCGGCCATCGGCATCGCGACGAATGCTGCTCAGGACCTGGCGCGTGTCCCATGAGCCTTGGCCGCCGGGGAGGATCTGCTTGGCCGCGTCATCGGTCAGCGGCGCCGATGCCACCTGGTAGTAATAGCCGGGGAAGAAGTTACGCCGCAACTCGGTCCATTCGCCTTCGGTGTAGGCGTTGGAGGCGATCACCACCTGCGCGGCCTGCACCGCGCCCTCGGCGGTCTGCACCGACCAATCGGCGCCTTGACGCTCAAGCTGGGTGACCGGCGAATGATCGAACAATTGCCCGCCCAGCCCCACGGCGGCATTCGCCAACCCCGTGGTGTAGGCCATGGGGTTCAAGGTGCCGGCGCGCCGATCGAGCAGCGCGGCGGCGATTTTGCGGGTGCCGGTGGCGTGCTCGCAGACCTGGCCGGTGAGTAACTCAACCGGCGCGCCACGGCGTTTCCACTGCTGCTCACGGCTGCGCAAATCCGCCTCGCCACGGGCGTTGTGCGCCATGTGCAAGGTGCCTTCACGGCGCAATTGGCAGTCGATGTTGTACTTGTCGATCAGGCTGAACACCAGGGACGGCGCCGCACCCAACATGCGGTTGAGTTGGCTGCCCACCGCCGTGCCGAAACCGGCCTCGATCTCGTCCGGTGGAATCCACAGGCCGGCGTTGACCAGCCCGACGTTGCGCCCGGAACCGCCGTGGCCGGTGCGATGGGCCTCCAGTACGGCGACGCTTTTACCCTGCTCCAGCAAATGAATGGCCGCCGACAAACCGGTGATGCCGGCGCCGATCACGCACACATCCACCTTGACCGCGCCCTTGAGCGCGGCCCGGTCGGGGCGGCCAGGGGTGAGGTGTTCCCATAAACATGTTTCGCGCAGTGCCATTGCCAGACTCCGGGATGAATTCACCACCGCTCGTTCCCGCGCTCTGCGTGGGAATGTAGCCTTGGACGCTCCGCGTCCGCATTGTCGTGACGCGGAGCGTCACAGGATGAGTTCCCACGCAGAGCGTGGGAACGATCAGTCTGGTCAGTCGAAGGTGATGCCTTGTGCCAACGGCAGCTCCAGCGAGTAGTTCACGGTATTGGTCTGCCGGCGCATATACCCGCGCCACGCATCCGAGCCCGACTCACGCCCGCCGCCGGTCTCCTTTTCACCCCCGAACGCGCCACCGATTTCCGCGCCACTCGGGCCGATGTTGACGTTGGCAATGCCACAGTCGCTGCCCACCGCCGACATGAACTGCTCGGCTTCACGCACGTCGGTGGTGAAGATGCAGGACGACAAGCCTTGCGGCACGGCGTTGTTCAGGCGCAGGGCTTCGGCGAAGTCGGTGTAGCCCACCACGTAAAGAATCGGTGCGAAGGTTTCGCTGCACACCACGTCGCTTTGCTCGGGCATTTCCACGATGGCCGGCGATACGTAGTAGGCGTTGGGGAATTTGTCTTGCAGTTGGCGCTTGCCGCCGAACACCTTGCCGCCTTCGCTCAAGGCTTGCTCAAGGGCGTCCTGCATGTTGTCGAAGCTGTGCTTGTCGATCAGCGGGCCGATCAGGTTGCCTTCCAGCGGGTGGCCGATGCGCACCTTGGAATAAGCAGCCTTGAGGCGGGTGACGATTTCTTCCTTGACCGACTCATGGGCAATCAGCCGGCGCAGGGTGGTGCAGCGTTGGCCGGCGGTGCCCACTGCGCTGAACAGGATGGCGCGTACGGCCATGTCCAGGTCGGCGCTCGGGCCGAGGATCATCGCGTTGTTGCCGCCCAGTTCAAGGATACTGCGGGCAAAACGCGCGGCGACTTTGGGTGCCACTTCACGGCCCATACGCGTGCTGCCGGTGGCGCTAATCAGGGCGACGCGCGGGTCATCCACCAGCGCAGCGCCGGCGTCGCGGCCGCCGATGATCACTTGGCTGAGGTACTCGGGAGCACCGTCGAACGTCTTCAGCACGCGCTCGAACAGGGCTTGGCAGGCCAGTGCGGTGAGCGGGGTCTTTTCCGACGGTTTCCAGATCACCGCGTTGCCGCACACCAAGGCCAGCGCAGTGTTCCACGCCCACACGGCCACCGGGAAGTTGAAGGCGCTGATCACGCCGACCACGCCCAGCGGGTGCCAGGTTTCACGCATATGGTGGCCGGGGCGCTCGGAGGCGATGGTCAAGCCGTACAGCTGGCGCGACAGGCCGACGGCGAAGTCGCAGATGTCGATCATTTCCTGCACTTCCCCCAAGCCTTCCTGGGTGATCTTGCCGGCTTCCCAGGAAACGAGTTCACCCAGGTCGGCCTTGTATTCGCGCAATACATCACCGAACTGGCGCACCAGCTCGCCACGCCGCGGTGCCGGCACCTTGCGCCAGGCCTCGAATGCATGCTCGGCGCGACTGACCTGTTGCTCCACCTCGGCGGCGCCTTCCCAATGGACACTGCCGATACGGCTGCCATCAATCGGTGAATGCACGGGTTGTTTCCCGGCCTGGTACAGCACCGGGTTTACCCCGAGACGATCAAGCAATGCGGCAACCATGGGTCACTCCTTCAATCTGCATACAAAAATTCGCACCGCAATACGCACGGCGATCCTGGCCCTATTTGTAGCTGGCCCAAGACTTGCCAACAAACGACGATTAGGCGAGATATCATTCCCTTTATTCATGCAAAGAATAAGAAGAGGCATGCCGTGCTGAACAAAAGACATTTGCCCTCGATCACCGCCCTGCAGTGTTTCGAAGCGGCCACCCGCCACCTGAGCTTCACCCGCGCCGCCGAGGAACTGAACCTCACCCAAAGCGCGGTGAGCAAACAGGTGGCGCAGCTGGAAGAACTGTTGCAACACCTGCTGTTTCGCCGCGTGCGCCGGCGCTTGCAGATGACCCCGGCGGGCGACCTGTACCTGGTGGAAGTGCGCAAGATCCTCACCCAGGTAGAGATGTCTACCCACTACCTGCGCTCCTACGGCGGCGAAACCGAAGTGCTGCGTGTGTCCACGCCCTACACCTTCGGCGCACGCTGGCTGGTGCCGCGCCTCAAGGGTTGGCGCTTGCGTCACCCGCAGATCCACCTGGACCTGTGCAACGAGCAGGACCCGGACGAGTTGTTGCAAGGCAAGGCCGACATGGCGTTCTACTTCGGCCAGGGCGCACGTCCCGGCACCGAGAGCCTGAAACTGTTCAGTGAAGAGCTGGTACCGGTGTGTGCGCCCGAGAGCCTGCCCGCCCAGCCCTTCACCGACCCCACGCAACTGAGCGAGCTGGTGCTGCTGCAAAACGCCTCGCGGCCCCAGGGCTGGCATGACTGGTTCGCCAGCCAGGGCTTTCATACCGAGCACAGCTACCATGGGCCGCGGTTCGACACGTTCTACATGTGCATCCGTGCGGCGCAGGTGGGGTGTGGCGTGGCGTTGTTGCCGCGTTTTCTGGTGGAGGAAGAATTGGCCGAGGGCAAGTTGGTGATTCCCTGGCAGTATGGGATGCCAAGCCAGGATGCTTATTACCTGGCGTATCCTGAGCATTCTGCGGAGGTGCCCAAGGTGCGCGAGTTTGTGAAGTGGATGATGGAGCAGGTTATTTAGGCGCCTGGAAAACCGCCATCGCAGGCAAGCCAGCTCCCACATTGGAATGCATTTCAACGGTGGGAGCTGGCTTGCCTGCGATGGCGCCAATAGCCTCACTGAAAAAATCACTGGCAATCCCCCACAGGTCTATGCGCCACTAACCCCCTTCCTCAATTGTGCGTAAAGGCCGGCCTCCATCGCCGACCCGTCTGGAGATTCCCGTTATGAGCGAGAGTGTGTTTGCCGATCGCATCGTGCAGAACCTGCTCGACACCGACTTCTACAAGCTGACCATGATGCAGGCGGTGCTGCACAACTACCCGAACGTGGAAGTTGAATGGGAGTTTCGTTGCCGTAACAGTGAAGACCTGCGCCCTTACCTGGCGGAGATCCGTTACCAGATCGAGCGCCTCGCCGAGCTGAGCCTGAGCCCCGATCAACTGGGCTTCCTGGAACGCATCAGCTTTATGAAGCCGGACTTTTTACGCTTCCTCGGGCTGTTTCGCTTCAACCTGCGGTATGTGCAAACCGGCATCGAGAACGGCGAGTTGTTTATCCGCCTGCGCGGGCCGTGGCTGCATGTGATCCTGTTTGAAGTGCCGATGCTGGCCATCGTCAGCGAGGTGCGTAACCGCTACCGCTACCAGACCGTGATCCTTGAACAGGCCCGCGAGCAGCTGTACCGCAAGTTCGACTGGCTGACCGCCAATGCCTGCAGCGACGAGCTGTCGGAGCTGCAAGTGGCGGACTTCGGCACACGCCGGCGCTTTTCCTACCGGGTGCAAGAAGAAGTGGTGAGCGTGCTCAAGCACGATTTTCCGGGGCGCTTTGTCGGCACCAGCAACGTGCACCTGGCCCGTGAGTTCGATATGAAGCCGCTGGGCACCATGGCCCACGAATGGATCATGGCCCACCAGCAACTCGGCCCGCGCCTGATCGACAGCCAGATCGCCGCGCTTGATTGCTGGGTGCGCGAGTACCGGGGCCTGCTGGGTATCGCCCTCACCGATTGCATCACCACCGACGCGTTCCTCGGCGACTTCGACTTGTACTTCGCCAAGCTGTTCGACGGCCTGCGCCATGACTCCGGTGATCCAATCCAGTGGGCAGAAAAAGCCATCGCTCACTACCACAAGCTGGGCATCGAACCGATGAGCAAGACCCTGGTGTTCTCCGACAGTCTGACTTTGCCCAAGTCATTGGAGATATTCCGGGCACTGCGTGGTCGCATTAATGTGAGCTTTGGCATCGGCACCAACCTGACCTGTGATATTCCAGGGGTGGAACCGATGAGCATCGTGCTTAAAATGACCGCCTGCAATGGCCAGCCCGTCGCGAAGATCTCCGATGAAGCGGGCAAGACCCATTGCACCGATCCGAATTTTGTCGCCTATTTGCGTCACGTTTTCAAAGTACCTGCCCTATCCAGCAAGGAGTGAATCATGCAAGCCGTACAGCGTGAGATTGCGCAACAGCTCAAGGTGCAAGCCCCGTTCAAAGACCAGGCCGCCCTTGAAGCCGAAGTTGCCCGGCGCGTGGCCTTTATCCAGGACTGCCTGCGCAATTCCGGGCTCAAGACCCTGGTGCTCGGCATCAGTGGCGGTGTCGATTCCCTGACCGCAGGCCTGTTGGTCCAACGTGCGATGCAGGAGCTGCGCGCCAGCACCGGCGATGAGGCTTATCGTTTTATCGCCGTGCGCCTGCCCTACGAAACCCAGTTCGACGAACACGACGCCCAGGCTTGCGTGGACTTTATCGAGCCGGACGAACGCCACACCGTGAACATCGGCCCGGCAGTAAAAGCCCTGGCCAATGAAGTGGCCGCCTTTGAAGGCAAGGCCGCAGCGTCCCGTGACTTCGTGCTGGGCAACACCAAGGCGCGCATGCGCATGGTGGCCCAGTACACCATCGCCGGCGCGGCGGGCGGCCTGGTGATCGGCACCGACCATGCGGCAGAAGCAGTGATGGGCTTTTTCACCAAGTTCGGTGACGGGGCCTGTGACCTGGCGCCGTTGAGCGGACTGGTGAAGCACCAGGTGCGTGCCATTGCCCGCCACTTTGGCGCGCCGGAATCGCTGGTGGAGAAGGTGCCGACCGCCGACCTCGAAGACCTGTCGCCGGGCAAGCCGGACGAGGCGTCACATGGCGTGACCTATGCCGAGATCGATGCGTTCCTGCAGGGTGAGCCGGTGCGTGAAGAGGCGTTCAGGATTATCTGCGAGACCTATCGCAAGACTGAGCACAAGCGGGTGATGCCGTTTGCGCCTTGAGGTGAAACCGATGGTTTTGCATTGATTGTCAGATCGCCATCGCAGGCAAGCCAGCTCCCACACTTGACCGTATTCCAACATAGGAATGCGGTTGAATGTGGGAGCTGGCTTGCCTGCGATAAACGATAACGCTGTCTTACTTCAGAACCACAGCACCTTTCATCATCGAGATGTGGCCTGGGAACGAGCAGAAGAAGCTGTACTTCTCATCAGCCTTCAGCTTGGAGACGTCGAAGGTCACCGAGTCTTTCTCGCCAGCGCCGATGATCTTGGTGTGGGCGATGATGCGCTCATCACCGGCTTTCAGGTAATCCTTGTCGATCCCAGCAGCCATGCCGTCGGTTGCCACAGGCTGCATATTGGCTTCGGTGGTCAGCACCCAGTTATGGCCCATCACGTTCTTTGGCAAGTTGCCCGAGTGAGTCAGCTCAACGGTGAACTGCTTGCAGCTCTTGTCGATAGTGATTTCTTTGGTGTTGAAAGACATTTGATCGGTGGAGTCGACAGTGACCTTGCACTCTGCAGCAAGCAACTGGCCGCTCGCCAGAGTCAGCAGGGAAACAGCAACGAGTTTGGCAAACATGTGAATCTCCAAGGCAGGGTTTTAAAAACGCGGATTGCGGTAAGGGTGCCTCAATCAGGCTTGAGTTCTTATGATCTGAATCAACAGATTGTATACAACTTTAGGCTATCAGCTTCATCAACACAATCAACCAGCCAAACTGCCACACCCTGCCTATGATCGGCCCACCACTCACGGGAGTTCATGCCATGCACCTTAATCACCTGTTCAACGGCCTTCTGGCTGCCTACGCCTGCGGTAAGTGAAAGCAAAGGGCACCACGAAGCTGCTACCATGACGACCCAAGGCAGCTGCGCGCCGCCCACCCTCACCTTCGACCCTAGAGGATCGCCCATGGCCAAACCTAATTACTCCTTCGCCAAACGTCAGAGAGACTTGGCCAAGGAACAGAAGAAAGAGGAAAAGCTGCAACGCAAGAAAGCCGCTGCAGACGAAGAAGCCGGCGCGCTGAACCCGGATGCCGAAGGTGAAGCGGCAACTGACGAGACCGAAACCCCGAAAGACCCCGCAGAATGATCGTTCCCACGCTGATCGTTCCCACGCTCCGCGTGGGAACGATCAGCGTGGGAATGCATCCCCGGACGCTCCGCGTCCCGCACCAGGCTTGAAGCCGGCGCAAGGGTGACGCAGAGCGTCACAGCAGGCATTCCCACGCGGAGCGTGGGAATCATCGTTTTTTATTCCAGCGGCATCACCGTCACCCGCACCTCCGGGTCGTGGCTGCCTCCCCCCAGAATCACCCCCCGCAACGGCGACACATCAGAGAAATCCCGGCCCCAGGCCAGGGTGATGTGCTCCAGCGCCGGCTGCACATTGTTGGTCGGGTCAAAATCCACCCAGCCTGATACCGGGCAAAACACCGAAACCCACGCATGGGAAGCATCGGCGCCGATCAGCCGTGGCTGGCCGGGCGGTGGCTGGGTGAGCAGGTAGCCGCTGATATAGCGCGCCGCCAGGCCACGGGAACGCAGGCAGGCAAGCATCAGGTGAGCGAAGTCCTGGCACACGCCGCGACGGCGCTCCAGCACTTCCACCAGCGGTGTGGCGACCTGGGTGGCTTCGGCATCGAAGGTAAATTCGCTGAAGATCTTCTCCATCAATGCCTGCGTGCCCAGCAGTAAAGGCTCGCCGGGCGGGAAGCAGCTTTCTGAGAACTCGACGAAGGTTTTCTTCAGATGGACATAAGGAGATTCGAAGCGATAACGGCAGGCTTCGATCAGCTCGGCGCTCAAGGCCTGGCTGCTGTAGGTCAGGCTGTCGCGGGTGTGGTCCCAGGGCGGCGAGCGCTGGAAATCCAGAACAGGCCGCGCCAGCACTTCCACGGTGAGCCCGGCGTTCACCAGCAATTCATCATGGGGCCGTTCGAACGCCAGACGGGTGATCGGGTTGCCGAACACGTCCAGTTCGTCGCGGCGCGAGGTGGGTTCCGGGCTGATATCCAACTGCTGCCAGGTGCACTTCTGCCAGGCGCACGGCCGTGGCCACAGGTGCGCCAGTTGCTGGGCCAGGGACACCGGGCTGTCGTAGTGGTAATGGGTATCGTGGAAAATCTGATAGCGCGCGCTCATTACACCGACACCGTTTGCTGGCTGACATCATCCACGTGGGCAAAATGGCGTAGCGCCAGGCGATCCGACACTTGCCCACTTTCATCGGCCACCGCTTGCAGCAAGTCGGCCAGGCCGTCCAGGGCGGCACGCACGCTGGTTTCGCCAAACAGGCCGTTCTCCAGGCAACCCAGGTCAAAATGCGCCAGGCGCTCGACCAACGGCGCCAGCCCGGTTTCACGGGGCACGCCAAAATCATCATTGAGACGGCGCAGGGTGCGGCTCACCAACTTGAGCTGGAACAGCACCGCATGGGGGTTCTGCTCGTCGAGCAGCAGCAGGTCGAGCACCGGGATCAACTGCGGCACCGCCAGGTAGCGCGAGCGATAGGTGATGCTGCTGTTGCCCAGCTCCAGCAACCATTCCAGCCCGGCCTGATCGAACACCGCCACACCACGCAGGAACGCCGCAAGGCTGCTGCTTAGAAACTGCAGACGCTCGATGCGCCGACCCATCATCAAGAAGCGCCAGCCTTCATCGCGAGTCATGTCGTCCAGGGCAAACCCGGACAGCGCCGCCAGGGACATCACCAGGCGGTTGAGAAAGTCGAGCAGCTCGCCAAAGTCCGCAGTGTCGCTTTCCAGCTCCATGGCTTCACGCTGCAGCTCCACCAGGGCCTGCCAGTTTTCCCGGGACAACTTGCCGCGCACCTGGGACGCCGCCCACTGCAAGCGCTGCAAATTGGCGCGCAGGCTTGAAGGCCAGTCATCACCCAGCAAGGCCGCGAGCAGACGCTCCGGCAGCTCGCCCTCTTCCGGCAACAGGCGCAGGCTTTCGCCCAGTTCGACGGCGGCCTGCAGCGCCAGCGGATCATCGCCATCGACATACCGCGCCAGCACCACGCGCAGCCAGCGCGCACTGTCATCGCAGCGCTCGCAGTAACGCCCGAACCAGAACAGGTTTTCCACCACGCGCGAGGGCAGATAGGGATCGCGGCGCACCAGGTCATAGGCGCCAATGGTGCGTTGGGCGCGCCACTGCTCGCCACCCGGCGCGCGTTCGCCGAGCACCCAGGTGTCCTTGCTCGCCCCGCCGCGCTGCATCGACACCACCTCGGCATCGGCGTCGGCCGCCACGCGGGTCAGGCCGCCGGGCAGTACCCGATAACCGTCATCACTGGCCACGGCGTAGACACGCATGCCGATGGCGCGGTGTTGCAGATGGTCATCCACGGTGTGCCAGACCGGCGCCTGAGACAACTGCGCCAGCTCCTGGGCGACATAGGCATAGGGCCGCGCACGCATGCGTTCGGCCAGGGCCTGGCGCTGTTCGTCATCAAGGTCGCGACCAAACACCGGGGCGAAACTTTGCGAGGGGAATGCCGGTTTGATCAGCAGCTCCGGGAGTTTTTCCAGGGCTTCGGCAAGCACCGGCGCTTCGCCGCACCACCAAGTGGCAATCGACGGCAGGATCAAGGCTTCACCGAATAAAAATTCGTTGATCTTGGGCAAAAAGCCCAGCAACCCCGGCGACTCCAGCACACCGCTGCCCAAGGCATTGGCCACCAGCACATTGCCTTGGCGCACGGCATCGAGCAGGCCCGGCACGCCCAGCGCCGAGTCGGTGCGCAGCTCCAGCGGGTCGCAGAAATCATCATCAAGGCGACGCATGATTGCGTGTACCCGGCGCAGGCCGCTGAGGGTTTTCAGGAACACGGTGCTGTCGCGCACGGTGAGGTCGCCGCCCTCGACCAAGGGGTAGCCGAGCTGGCGCGCCAGGTACAGGTGTTCGAAATAGCTTTCGTTGAAACGCCCCGGCGTGAGCAACACGATCAGTGGCGGCTGGTCATCGCCAGGGGCCTGGCGCGCCAGGGTTTCCTGCAACGTGCGAAAGAACCCGGTGAGGTGCTGCACCTGCATATCCCGGTACAAGTCCGGGAAGGCGCGGGATACGATGGTGCGGTTTTCCAGGGCGTAGCCGGCGCCCGACGGGGCTTGGGTGCGGTCGGCGGTGACCCACCAGCGGCCATCCGGGGTGCGTGCCAGGTCGACCGCGTACAGATGCAGGAACGCACCGTCGGGCGGCTGGATACCCTGGCACGGCCACAGAAAATTGTTATGTCCGAATACCAGTTCGGCCGGCAGCAAGCCTTCCTTGATCAGGCGCTGCGGGCCATACAGGTCGGCCAGCACCGCATTGAGCAGGCGCGCACGCTGGGCGATGCCGGCCGACAGTTGCTGCCACTCCTCGGCCGCCAGCACATGGGGCAACAGGTCCAGCTCCCAGGGGCGGTCGGCGCCCTTGGGGTCGGCGTAGACGTTGTAGGTCACGCCGTTTTCCTGGATCTGGCGCGTCAATAACGCCTGGCGCTGGGCCAGTTGTGCGGGCGTGCTGCGTTGCAGGTGATCGAACAAGCGTCGCCAATGGGCACGCACCGCGCCGCTGGCATCCAGCAGTTCGTGATAGGTGCCCGCGGTGAGCGGGTAACGGTCGAGCAAGTCGGACATGGAACGCTCGGCAGAGGCAAGGGAAGTCAAAGTCACCACAGTCTAATGTGGGAGCGGGCTTGCTCGCGAATGCGGCGGGTCAGTCTATGCATATTTCGACTGATACACCGCTTTCGCGAGCAAGCCCGCTCCCACATTTGGATCGCATTCAGTCATTTTTATGGGGAAAGCGTCGCAGGTCCAAGGTCATCGGCAACTCGTCATTAATCACCCGAGCAGGCACTGGCAGCTTGCCCGGGCTATGCCCCAAGCGGAAAAACCGCGCCATGCGCCGACTCTCCGCCTCATTGGCATTCACCGGCAGGCTGTCGTAATTGCGCCCGCCCGGGTGCGCCACGTGGTATTGGCAGCCGCCCAACGAGCGCTGCATCCAGGTGTCGAGCAGGTCAAATACCAGCGGCGCATGCACGGGGATGGTCGGTTGCAGGCAGTTGGCCGGTTGCCAGGCGCGGTAACGCACGCCCGCCACGAACTCGCCGACGCGGCCGGTGGGTTGCAGCGGCACCGGCACACCATTGCAAGTCAGCAGGTAGCGTTGCGGCGGCAACCCGCTCAACTTCACTTGCAGGCGCTCCAGGGACGAATCCACATAGCGCACCGTGCCCCCCACCGCGCCTTCTTCGCCCAGTACATGCCAAGGCTCCAAGGCCTGGCGCAGTTCCAGTTCGATACCGCTGACGGCGTAGTCGCCCACCTTGGGGAAACGGAACTCCAGATGCGCCGCGAACCATTCGGCCCGCAATGGGTAGCCGGCCGCGTTCAGCTCGACGATCACGTCGGCAAAGTCCTGCTCGATAAAGTGCGGCAACAGGAAGCGGTCATGCAACTCAGTGCCCCAACGCGCCAGCTTCGGCGGCGCATAGGGCTCGCGCCAGAACCGCGCGACCAGCGCTCGCAGTAACAACTGCTGAGTCAGGCTCATGCGCGCATGGGGCGGCATTTCAAAGGCGCGCAGTTCCAGCAGGCCCAGGCGGCCCGTGGCGCCGTCGGGTGAGTAGAGCTTGTCGATACAGAATTCGGCGCGATGGGTATTGCCCGTCACGTCGATCAGCAGGTTGCGCAACAGGCGGTCCACCAGCCAAGGCGGGCACTCCTCGCCTGGCTCAGGCATCTGCGCAAAGGCGATCTCCAGTTCATACAGCGCATCGTTGCGCGCCTCATCTACCCTGGGCGCCTGGGAGGTGGGGCCGATAAACAGGCCGGAGAACAAGTAGGACAACGACGGGTGGTTGTGCCAGTAGCTGATCAGGCTGCGCAGCAGGTCCGGTCGGCGCAGGAACGGCGAATCCTTGGGCGTCGCGCCGCCCAGCACGAAGTGGTTACCGCCGCCGGTACCGGTGTGGCGCCCGTCGATCATGAACTTCTCGGTGGTCAGGCGGGTTTGCCGGGCCTCTTCGTAGAGGAATTCGGTGCGCTCCACCAACTCATCCCAGGTGGCGGACGGCTGTACGTTGACCTCGATGACACCAGGGTCTGGCGTGACCCGGAAATTGCTCAGGCGCGTATCCGCTGGCGGCTCGTAGCCTTCGAGCAGTACCGGGCAATGCAGCTCTTCGGCGGTGGCCTCGATGGCGGTCACCAGTTCCAGGTAATCCTCGACGCGCTCCAGCGGCGGCATAAACAGGTACAGGCGCCCTTCGCGGGCTTCGGCGCACAGCGCGGTACGGGTCAGCCAGTCGGCGGACTCGTCCACCTTGGGCACACGCTCATCACTGCGCGCGGGCTCGCCATGGTTTTGCAACTGGGCACTGGTCGGTAGCTCCGGCTGATCCTGGTTAGGGTCGGTCGGGTGCACAAACGGATACTCCGCCGCCGTCACCCAGGGCTGGGAAGCGAGCGGCAGGCGATAGCCCAGCGGCGAATCCCCCGGCACCAGGCGGCAATGGTTGTCGCGCAGGTACCAACGCCCACTCTGCCAGCGGTCATTGGCCGCCGTGCGTGCCAGCGGCAGCACCTGGCCGATGACTTTATCCAGGCCCTGGCTGAACACTTTGCGCAGGCGCTCACGCTCCAGGTCGTCGCTCAAGCGCGGGTCCTGGGCAGTGACGTTCTGGGGCAGCGCCCCTTCGCGCCACAGGTAGTAGAAATTGTCCTCGAACGCCGGGAATACGAAGCGCGCCGGCAGTTTCAGGCGCTCGGCGACGCTGGCCAGGAAACGCCCGGCCATCACCCCATCGGCGCCATAGTCCTCTTGCTCATCGGCGATCAGCGCGCTGTTGTGCCAGATCGGCACGCCATCGCGGCGCCAGTAGCAATTGAGCGACCAGCGCGGCAATTGCTCGCCGGGGTACCACTTGCCTTGGCCGAAATGCACCAGGCCCTTGGGCGCATAGTGCTGGCGCAGGCGCTGGAACAGCTCGGCCGACAGGCGTCGCTTGTCCGGGCCCAGGGCAGCGGTGTTCCACTCGGCGCCGTCGGGGTCGTCGATAGAAACGAAGGTGGGCTCGCCGCCCATGGTCAGGCGTACGTCGTCCTTGAGCAGGTCGCCATCGATCTGCCGGCCCAGGGCCTGGATCGCCAGCCATTGTTCTTCGGTATAGGGCTTGGTCACCCGTGGCGCTTCCCAGATGCGCTCCACCGACATCTCGTGGGTAAATTCGCACTCGCACGGCTCCACCAACCCACTGATCGGCGCGGCGGACGATGGATCGGGACTGCAGGCCAAAGGGATATGCCCTTCACCGGCAAACAACCCGGACGTGGCATCCAGGCCAATCCAGCCCGCGCCAGGCAAATACACTTCACACCAGGCGTGCAGGTCGGTGAAGTCCACCTCGGTACCGGACGGGCCATCGAGGGCTTTGACGTCAGCGGTGAGCTGAATCAGGTAACCGGAGACAAATCGCGCCGCCAACCCGAGGTTGCGCAGCAATTGCACCAACAACCAGGCCGAGTCGCGGCAGGAGCCGGACGCATTTTCCAGCGTGAATTCCGGCGTTTGCACGCCCGGCTCCATGCGAATCAGGTAACCGATATCGGCGGCCAGGCGCTGGTTGAGGCCGACCAGGAAATCCACGGCGGGTAGCGGCGTGCGGTCGATACCCGCCAGGTACGCAGCCAACCTTGGCGTCAGCGGCAAGGTTTCCAGGTACGGCGCCAGCTCGCGCTGCTCATCGGCGGCGTAGCTGAACGGGATATTTTCGGCGTAGGGCTCCAGGAAAAAATCGAACGGATTGAACACCGCCATCTCGGCGACCAGGTCGACTTCGATGCGCAACTCGTCAGTCTTTTCCGGGAACACCAGGCGCGCCAGGTAATTGCCCTGCGGGTCTTGCTGCCAGTTGATGAAATGCTGCTCGGGCAGCACCTTCAGCGCGTAGGACAGTATCCGCGTACGGCTATGGGCCGCCGGGCGTAGCCGCACGATCTGCGGGCCAAGTTCGACAGCACGGTCGTAGCGGTAATGCGTAACGTGGTGCAACGCGACATGAATCGACACGGCGGCCTCCTGCGAGCCAGGGCATAAGCACAACGCGCGCAAGACTTATGCCACAGCAGCAGTCATTGCACTAAAACGTCGGGCCCGGTGCAGTACAGCACCAAAACGGCGCCAACGTTGTGGCTATGGTGCAGGCGCTGCACACATTTGTAGCGCCGGGCTGAGTGCAGGTGGTGAATCTACCCAGTTAACGCGTGGTACGCCTGGTATTCGGGCTTGGCGCAGTTGGCGAATTTGCACAAGTTTTGCCCGCATTTCTCGCTGCCCGCTGCTGTTGAGTACCAGCAGGCCAAACAGCGGGAAAATCAGCGACAGACTATAGAGAACCCTGTGTGGGTTGTACTGAATCATTGATACTCGGTAGTTCCTTGGTCAGCTTGGCCCTCTCTTTCTGCATCGATGGCCGCAAACAGCCGTGGCAAGTTGATCCGGCTCTCGATGCGCTGGCGCGCCATAAACTGAGAGCGGTTGGAATGCATGCCAATGGTGAACAAGGAGTTGCCCATAAGGTTCTTCCTTGAAATTTAGAGTGCCCCGACCGGCCTCATCGCAGCATAGGTATCTACACAACTTTGTAGGCTGTAGCAGCAGACGGTAACTACGATGCGAAGCGAGCCGCTCTTGATCTTGATCTGCTTTTGATCTCAGGCGCCCCGTTAAACCACGCTGGCCGGAATTCGACAGGGATTTGGGGGGTAAACCGGCAGGGATGCCGGTTTAGCCGCCCCGCGCCATGGATGGCGCGTGGCGGCGGCCCCCCAAATCACTGGCGGATTACGGGCACACCGAGCCTAAGCGAGGTGCCGAGTGGTGGGGCAAGAGCCCTTTGGTTACTTTGGGGCTCTTTTCCAAAGTGACCCGCCGTCAGGCGGAACCCTAAGTGGCCGTTACCACAGCAATGGATATGTACACAATCCAACTGTGTTGACTGCAAGGCCGTCTTCGCAGGCAAGCCAGCTCCCACACTTGAAATGCATTCCCCTGTGGGAGCTGGCTTGCCTGCGATAGCAATCTGATGGGCGCCACCCTAACAAACAGGCCACCGACCGCCAATAAACCTACCTAATCAACGGGCCTTGCGTTGCGCAATCGCCGCCCGACGCAGGTGACGTATTTCGAGTAATCGCTGGCGCATTTCACGATGGCGCTTGCTGTTGAGCAGCAACAAACCCAGCAGCGGAAACAACACCGCCGAGCCGTACACCAGGGTGTTGAGGCCGTATTGAATCATCGGCAAGACGAACAGCAGGCAACACACCAGGTAGCCCGCCACCAGCCGGGTCGCCCAGGGGTACCCGCGTGCAATCATCACATTGCCAAACACCAGCACCGCCACCAGCACCAGGATTGCAGCCCCGGAGTAGTTGGCCTTGAGCGCCGGTTCAACCCCGCGCAAATAGGTCACGCCCGCCGTGGAGACCGCCACTGAGCCGGAAAAGATCGCCATGAAGATGGTGCCCATGAACACCGGAAAATAACGCGCAAGGAAACTGCGCCTATCGGGAAACCCCTTCATTCCGTCAGTTCCTCATACAGGCCAATGGCAAGCGTCGACGCCGAGCCGACGTGGCCGGTTCGATAGCTGCCCCAGATACCCAACATGCCGCCCAAGGCGTCCTTGAGTTGGGTGAGCGTGGCATGGCGGATTTCCGTCGAGCTGTAGCGCTTGGGCAACGTGCCGGCGCGCTGCTGCAACTTGAGCAACTTGGGGGTCAGGCTCGGGTCTTTGAGGCTGAGCAATTCCTGGGTCAATTTCTTGCGTTCCTGGCGATTCAAGCCCTTGAGCAACTCATACCAGCTCTTGCCCAACGCAGCGGCCTTTTTGGCCTTGAGCAGCCTTAATGTGGTGAAGGCACCCGTTCCGATCCCCACCAACGACGCGGCATCGAGAATCGGTGACACCGCGCCGTACCACTGGGCGTCGTCCATGCGGTCGTTGGCCTCCGGGTCAAGGATCTCGTTATAGGTACGGGCCACGCCAAATCCGCACTGAGCACTGCTGGCCAGCGCGGCCGTGACGCCAATACCCACCACAAAAGCACTGGCACCGGCGGTGAAGGGTACGGCGACGCTGCCACTGAACACCACGATCCAGCCAATGACTGCCGCCCCGCAGGAAAGGCCCATATCAAAGGCCTCCTTCTGGAGGCGCCCTTCACGGGGGTCGGTCTTCACCTGCTCGACAAACTGCGCCGGCGAGATGTACTTCTGCGCCTCGCGCAAAATGACACGCTTGGGCTTGATGCTGCAGATGGGCTTGAATTCGCGCAGGGTGATTACGTTGAAGTCGGCGTCGATGTACACCACGCCAGCACCGACGATGCTGGGGTCGGCGTCGATGACGGCGAACAGCCGTGGCAGGTTGATCTGGCTTTCAATGCGCTGGCGCGCCATGAATTGGGAGCGGTTGGAGTCCATGCCGATGTTGAGCAAGGGGTTGCCCATGGAGAGATTCTTCCTTGAAATAGGTGGTAACTGGACTGGCGCTTTCGCGAGCAAGCCCGCTCCCACATTTGAACCCTTTTCCAAGGATGTACTCGCTCAAAATGTGGGAGCGGGCTTGCTCGCGATAGCAATCTAATGGGCGCCACCTTACCAAACAGACTCAGCACCGACCAGAAAGCAAAACGCCAGCACGAGGCTGGCGTTTTGCATTTCAGGCGTCGATCAACGCGGCACTACCGGCTTGCGCGTAGGCTTGCCGCCCTTGCCCTTGGCCGCATCACTGCGCTCTTTGGCCGCCTGCTTGTTGCGCGCCTGGGCCGCAGCCTTGGCTTGCTCGCGTTTGTCCCACGGGTTGCTGCCGTCGCTGCCACGAGGCGGCAGGCCGGTGTGCTGGGTGAGGATCTTGGTGGTGGTTTCCTTGGCGACCTTATGGCTGCCCGCCGGCGTCGAGTTCTTGCGTCGGGCGCTCTGGTAGCTGTCGGTGGACGGCTGGTGTAGCGGGATCAACTGGTCCTTGCCCGATCCGATCAGGTCGGCACGGCCCATGCGGGTCAATGCTTCACGCAGCATCGGCCAGCCCTTCGGGTCGTGGTAACGCAGGAACGCCTTGTGCAGGCGGCGCTGCTCCTCGCTCTTGACGATGGTTACCGCGTCGCTCTTGTAGGTGACTTTGCGCAGCGGGTTCTTGCCCGAGTGGTACATCGCGGTGGCGGTGGCCATCGGCGACGGGTAGAACGCCTGCACCTGGTCGGCGCGAAAGCCATTGCCCTTGAGCCACAGGGCCAGGTTCATCATGTCTTCATCGGTGGTGCCCGGGTGAGCAGCGATGAAGTACGGGATCAGGTACTGCTCCTTGCCCGCTTCCTTGGTGTACTTCTCGAACATGCGCTTGAACTTGTCATAGCTGCCAATGCCCGGCTTCATCATCTGGTTGAGCGGACCTTCCTCGGTGTGTTCCGGGGCGATCTTGAGGTAGCCACCGACGTGGTGGGTGACCAGCTCTTTGACGTATTCCGGCGACTCGACGGCCAGGTCGTAGCGCAGGCCAGAAGCGATCAGGATCTTCTTCACACCCGGCAACGCACGGGCACTGCGGTACAGCTGGATCAACGACGAGTGGTCGGTGTTCAGGTTCGGGCAGATGCCAGGGAACACGCACGATGGCTTGCGGCACGCGGATTCGATCTCCGGGCTCTTGCAGGCGATGCGGTACATGTTGGCGGTCGGGCCGCCGAGGTCGGAGATCACGCCGGTGAAGCCCGGCACTTTGTCGCGGATCTCTTCGATTTCGCGAATGATCGACTCTTCGGACCGGTTCTGGATGATGCGGCCTTCGTGCTCGGTGATCGAGCAGAAGGTGCAGCCGCCGAAGCAGCCACGCATGATGTTCACCGAGAAACGGATCATGTCGTAGGCCGGGATCTTCTCCTTGCCATACGCTGGGTGCGGTACGCGGGCGTAGGGCATGCCGAACACGTAGTCCATTTCTTCGGTGGTCATGGGAATGGGCGGCGGGTTGAACCACACGTCCACTTCACCGTGCTTCTGCACCAGGGCGCGGGCGTTGCCTGGGTTGGTTTCCAGGTGCAACACGCGGTTGGCGTGGGCATAGAGCACCGCGTCGCCGCGGACTTTTTCCACCGAGGGCAGGCGGATCACAGTTTTGTCACGGGTCATGCGCGGGCTGGCCAGGATCTGCACAACCTTGGCTTCTTCCGGATCGTCCACCGGGCCTTTTTCTTGCTCAATGGCGCAGGCCTGGGTGTCCTGGGTATTCACGTACGGGTTGATGATCTTGTCGATCTTGCCCGGACGGTCGATGCGCGTGGAATCCACTTCGTACCAACCGGCTGGGGTATCGCGGCGGATGAACGCGGTGCCACGCACATCGGTGATGTCTTCGATCTTGTGGCCCCACGACAGGCGCTGGGCAACCTCGACGATGGCCCGCTCGGCGTTGCCGTACAGCAGGATATCGGCGGTGGCGTCGATCAGGATCGAGTTGCGCACGCGGTCTTGCCAGTAGTCGTAGTGGGCGATGCGGCGCAGGGAAGCTTCGATGCCGCCGAGTACAATCGGCACGTTCTTGTAGGCTTCCTTGCAACGCTGGCTGTACACCAGGCTCGCACGGTCCGGGCGTTTGCCGGCCATACCGCCAGGGGTGTAGGCGTCGTCGGAGCGGATTTTCTTGTCGGCGGTGTAGCGGTTGATCATCGAGTCCATGTTGCCGGCCGCGACGCCGAAGAACAGGTTTGGCTCGCCGAGCTTCATGAAGTCGTCTTTGGACTGCCAGTTCGGTTGCGCGATGATCCCGACGCGAAAGCCCTGGGACTCCAGCAGCCGGCCGATGATCGCCATACCGAACGAGGGGTGGTCAACATAGGCATCACCGGTGACGATGATGATGTCGCACGAATCCCAGCCAAGCTGATCCATCTCCTCCCTGCTCATCGGCAGGAATGGCGCAGGACCGAAACATTCGGCCCAGTACTTGGGATAGTCAAATAACGGCTTGGCTGTTTGCATGACGGTGACCGGTGTGAAGATGAAAAATCGCGGGCGCGGAATATAGCACAAAATTTGACCAATTCCGACGACAGTAGTCGGAATTGTGGTGACCCTGAATTGTGAACCCATTCAAATGTGGGAGCGGGCTTGCTCGCGAAGGCGGTGTGTCAGTCAATACACCTGCTGACCGATCCACCGCCTTCGCGAGCAAGCCCGCTCCCACAAACTACTCGTCGTCGTCGAAGTTGTAGCTACCCGGCGCCAGGTTCTCGAAACGCGTGTACTTGCCGATGAACGCCAAACGGATAAACCCGATCGGGCCGTTCCGCTGTTTACCGATGATGATTTCGGCAATGCCTTTGTGCTCCGTCTCAGGGTGGTACACCTCGTCGCGGTACACGAACATGATCACGTCGGCGTCCTGCTCGATCGCTCCGGATTCCCGCAAGTCGGAGTTCACCGGACGCTTGTTGGGACGTTGTTCCAGGGAACGGTTGAGCTGGGACAACGCCACCACCGGGCAGTTGAATTCCTTGGCCAGCGCCTTCAGGGAACGGGAGATTTCAGAAATCTCGTTCGTACGGTTATCGCCGCTGGAACCGGGAATCTGCATCAACTGCAGGTAGTCGATCATGATCAGGGCGATATCGCCATGCTCACGCACCAGGCGGCGGGTACGTGCGCGCATTTCGGACGGGCTGATACCCGCGGTGTCATCGATGAACAGCTTACGGTCGTTGAGCAGGTTGACCGCCGAGGTCAGGCGCGGCCAGTCGTCGTCTTCCAACTGACCGGAACGCACCTTGGTCTGGTCGATACGGCCCAGGGAGGAAAGCATACGCATGATCAGCGATTCGCCTGGCATCTCGAGGGAGTACACCAGCACCGCCTTGTCGCTGCGCAACACGGCGTTTTCCACCAGGTTCATCGCGAAGGTGGTCTTACCCATGGACGGACGGCCGGCGACGATGATCAAGTCGGACGGCTGCAGGCCGCTGGTCTTTTCGTCGAGGTCGGTGTAACCGGTGGAAATACCGGTAATCGCGGCATCGGTGTTGAACAAGGTGTCGATGCGGTCGATGGCCTTGGTCAGCAGGTCGTTGACGCTGACCGGCCCGCCGGTTTTCGGGCGGGCTTCGGCGATCTGGAAGATCTGGCGCTCGGCTTCGTCAAGGATCTCGGCGGCGGTGCGGCCTTCGGGGTTGAAGGCGCTGTCGGCGATTTCGGTGCTGATGCCGATCAACTGGCGCAGCGTGGCCCGCTCGCGGACGATCTGGGCATAGGCCTTGATGTTGGCGACGGACGGCGTGTTTTTTGCCAGCTCACCGAGGTAGCCCAGGCCGCCCACTTGGGAGGTCTGGCCTTCCTTGTCCAGCTGCTCGGCCAGGGTGACCACGTCGATCGGTGAGTTCTGGTCGGCCAGCTTGGCGATGGCGCGGAAGATCAGGCGGTGGTCATGGCGATAGAAATCACCGTCCGAGACTTGATCCAGCACGCGTTCCCAGGCGTTGTTGTCCAGCATCAAGCCACCGAGCACGGCCTGTTCGGCCTCGATGGAATGCGGCGGCACCTTCAGGGCAGCGGTTTGCAGATCGTATTGCTCAGGAGCGGAGATTTCGTTCATGGCCACTTGGAATTTGGGGTGTGTAGAAAAACAAAAGGCACGACCTGTAAACAGGATCGTGCCCGATGTTAACCGGCTGACACGCGAGGTGCCAGTCAGTTAGGTGCGACTTAAGCTGCTACCACGACAACGCGTACGGTGGCTTCAACTTCGGCGTGCAGGTGCACGGCTACGTCGAATTCGCCTACGTTGCGGATGGTGCCGTTCGGCAGACGAACTTCGCTCTTCTGCACTTCAACGCCGGAGGCGGTCAGTGCATCAGCGATGTCGTGGGTGCCGATCGAACCGAACAGCTTGCCTTCGTCACCAGCGGTGGCAGTGATAGTCACTTCCAGCTCAGCCAGTTGGGCAGCGCGAGTTTCGGCCGACGCTTTTTTGTCTGCTGCGGCTTTTTCCAGCTCAGCACGACGCTCTTCAAACGCAGCCAGGTTGGCAGCGGTTGCAGCGGTGGCTTTGCCGTATGGCAGCAGGTAGTTACGACCGTAGCCGGCCTTAACGTTCACTTTGTCGCCCAGGTTGCCCAGGTTGGCGACTTTTTCCAGAAGGATCAGTTGCATGTGAAAATCCTCTAACTTTTAACCTTCACCGTTCGCGTTATCGGCGTCTTTCGACGCCAGACGACCGCGAAAATCAATCAGGCTGTCAACAATGGCCAAGACCACGAGTAACGGATAGATCAGCTGCATGAACAGCACCAGCGTGACGTACAACCCCACCAGCCAAAACTTGGCCAGTCGCTTTTGCGCAGCAAGCCCATGAATCAGGGCCAGCCCGGCAAACACCAGCGGTACGCTGCAAATCGGCGCCAGCAAGGCCATCTGTGGGCCGAAGTTCGGCCCGACAACCATGCACGCCAGCAGCAACATCGCCGGCCCCGCTGGGATTCTGATACTGCGAAACTCGCGACCAAAACCACCCGGGTTGTACAACAACGCCTGCCAATAACGCCCAAGAATCAGGCTCAGCACGCTGACGACCTGCAACAAAGCCGCAATCAGGCCGGTCAGGACCGGAGCAATCAGTGACGCAAACCGCGCTCGCTCATCTACCGACAACTGCTGGTAGAGATCCCCGAGGGCCAACGGCAGGATCTTGACGATCTCCTGCGCCAGCGCCTCGATTTGCGGGCGGAAAGCCGCGCCAAGCATCACTGAGTACACCACCCCCAATGCCACGCTGACCAGCAGCGTACGGACCCAGGACTCACTTGCGCGCAAAACCAACGCAAGGCTCGATGACCCCAGCAGTACCAGAAGTACCCGTGGATCACCCATTTGCAGCCACCAGATCAAGGCCGGCAACAAACCCAGGGCAAGAACGCCAAGGGCGTCCTTCAAACCGCGCCGCAGCAGCACAAGGCAACCTGCGGCAGCACCCAACCAATAAAGCAACGGCAATGCCGCACATCCAGCCACTACCAGAGTGGCCTGCACGCGACCGCGCATGATGAACTCAGCTAAGGCGCGCATGCATTCAATCCCTTACTACTTGTCGACTGCCCGGTCTCAGCGGCCGTGGCTGTCGGTGTAGGCCAGCAGGGCCAGGAAGCGGGCGCGCTTGATAGCGGTGGCCAGCTGACGCTGATAACGTGCTTTGGTACCGGTGATACGGCTTGGAACGATTTTGCCGGTCTCGGATACGTAGGCTTTCAGAGTGTTGAGATCTTTGTAATCGATCTCTTTCACGTCTTCAGCGGTGAAGCGGCAAAATTTACGACGACGGAAGAAACGTGCCATTTGATAGGCTCCTTAATAAGGTCCGTGGATTACTCGTCAGCGTTATCGCTGCTGTCACTGTCATCAGCGCTATCATCAGCACCTTCTTCAGGACGGTCGCGACGCTCACGGCGCTCACTGCGGTTTTCTTCAGCCTTGAGCATCTCGGATTGGCCGGTAACGGCTTCTTCGCGACGGATGACCAGGTTACGGATCACTGCATCGTTGTAGCGGAAGTTGTCTTCCAGCTCGGCCAGGGCCTTGCCAGTGCACTCAACGTTCAGCATCACGTAGTGAGCCTTGTGAACATTGTTGATTGCATAGGCCAGTTGACGACGGCCCCAATCTTCCAGACGGTGGATTTTGCCGCCGTCTTCTTCGATCAGCTTGGTGTAACGCTCAACCATGCCGCCGACTTGCTCGCTTTGATCCGGGTGGACCAAAAAGATGATTTCGTAATGACGCATGAATGCTCCTTACGGGTTGTAGCCTGCCGCTCAAAAACGGTCAGACAAGGAGTGAATGACACTTATGGATCTTGCCGCAGGGGAGGCACATCGGTGCCTGCCAGGAAGGCAAGGGGCGCAATTGTAGAGAAGGGGGAGAAGCGGCGCAAGGTAATTGGTGATTATTTGAACAACCCCAAGCACCACAAAAACAAATGTAGGAGCGAGCTTGCTCGCGAAAAAATCACAGACACCGCGCTCATTCAGGAAACCCGCGTTATCGTTGACGTTTTTCGCGAGCAAGCTCGCTCCTACATTAAGATTGAGGCATGCCCCACACTGCAATTACTTCTTGGGCTTGGCCTTAGCCTTGGCACCACGCTGACGCTGGGCTTCAAACAGGCAAACACCCGTCGCAACCGACACATTGAGGCTGCTGACGCTACCGGCCATCGGCAGGTGTACCAGGTAATCGCAATGCTCACGGGTCAGACGACGCATGCCTTTGCCTTCGGCGCCCATGATCAGGATAGTCGGGCCGGTGAGGTCCTGGTCATAGATGCTGACCTCGGCCTCCCCCGCCGTGCCCACGACCCACAGGCCGCGTTGCTGGAGCTTCTCCAGGGTACGCGCGAGGTTGGTCACGGCCACCAGCGGAATCACTTCCGCCGCACCGCAGGCGACCTTGCGCACTACCGGCGTCAGGGTCGCGGACTTGTCCTTGGGCACGATCACGGCCAGCGCACCGGCAGCATCCGCCGAGCGCAGGCAGGCGCCGAGGTTGTGCGGGTCGGTCACGCCGTCCAGCACCAAGAGCAACGGTGCGCCTTCGGTACGATCGAGCAGCTCGTCGAGCATCGCCTCGCCCCACACCTGGCTCGGGCTGACGTCGGCCACCACGCCCTGGTGAACGCCTTCGACCCACACGTCCATTTCACGACGTTCGGCCTGGCCGATGGCAACCTTGTTTTGCGTAGCCAACTCGACCAGCGCCTGTACGCGCGGCTCGCTGCGACCTTCGGCCAACCACACCTGCTTAACGCGCTTGGGGTGGTGACGCAGCAGTGCTTCTACGGCGTGCACGCCGTAGATTTTTTCCAGACTCATGACTTGGCCTTAGGTTTGCGCGACCCGCCGCTTTTTGCGGGAGCCGAACCCGCTTTTGGCGGGCCTTTACGGTGTTTACTTGGCTTGCTCGACGGTTTTTCCGCCCCTTGGGACTTTCCCCCAGACGCCGCTTTACCACCGCTCTTGGCTTCGTTGAGCAACTGCTGCTTCAACTCGCGGCTCTTGCGCAGCTCGGCGTTTTTCGCCGCGGCGTCGCTTGGGCGGTAGGCTTCAGGGGCCTTGTCCTTGGCGGAAGAACGACGACCAGCCTTGGCAGGTGCAGGCTCAGCCGTGGTTTTCGCCGCGGCCGTTTTGCCTTTGGACGCAGGCGCTGTGGTTTCACCACGCTTTTTGCGACCCGCAGGCTCAGCCGGTTTATCAGGCATGCCGAAGTCGATCTTGCGCTCGTCGAGGTCGACACGCATGACCTGCACTTCAACGGTATCGCCCAGGCGGAAGCTGCGACCGGTGCGCTCGCCCGCCAGGCGGTGATGCACAGGATCGAAGTGGTAGTAGTCACCCGGCAATGCGGTGACGTGCACCAGGCCCTCGACGTAGATGTCGGTCAGCTCGACGAACAGGCCAAAACCGGTCACGGCGGTGATCACACCCGGGAACGACTCGCCCACGCGATCCTTCATGAACTCGCATTTGAGCCAGTTCACCACGTCGCGGGTGGCTTCGTCAGCGCGGCGCTCGCTCATGGAGCACTGCTCGCCCAGCTGTTCCAGGGCCGCTTCGTCGTACGGGTAGATCCGTGCCTTCGGAATGGTCATGGCACCGGCGCGCTTGACGTGCGGGGTGTTCTGCTTGGAATGGATCACGCTGCGGATCGCCCGGTGCGTGAGCAAGTCCGGGTAACGACGAATCGGCGAAGTGAAGTGGGTGTACGCCTCGTAATTCAGGCCGAAGTGGCCCTGGTTATCGGCGCTGTACACCGCCTGGCTCAGCGAGCGCAGCATCACGGTCTGGATCACGTGGTAATCCGGACGGTCTTTGATGCTGGCCAGCAGGGCCTGGTAATCCTTCGGCGTCGGGCCGTCCTTGCCTTTGTGCAGGGACAGGCCGAGTTCGCCGAGGAAAGCACGCAGTTTTTCCAGGCGCTCCGGCGGCGGGCCGTCGTGCACACGGTACAACGCAGGAATTTCGTGCTTCTTGAGGAACTCGGCAGTGGCCACGTTGGCCGCCAGCATGCATTCCTCGATCAGCTTGTGCGCGTCGTTGCGAGTGGTCGGGGTGATCGCCGCAATCTTGCGCTCGGAGCCGAAGACAATCCGGGTTTCCTGGGTTTCAAAATCGATCGCGCCACGGGTATGGCGAGCGCCCAGCAACACCTTGTACAGCGAGTAAAGCTGCTTGAGGTGCGGTACCACGCCAGCGTATTCGGTACGCAGGGCCTTGGCTTCGCTGGTCTTCGGTGTTTCCAGGATGGTGCTGACCTTGTTGTAGGTCAGGCGCGCCTGGGAGTGGATCACCGCTTCGTAGAATTGGTAGTCGGTCATTTCGCCGGTTTTGGAGATGGTCATCTCGCACACCATGGCCAAACGGTCGACTTTCGGGTTCAGGGAGCACAGGCCGTTGGACAGCTGCTCAGGCAGCATCGGGATCACGCGCTCAGGGAAATACACGGAGTTGCCGCGCACCTGGGCTTCGTTATCCAGGGCCGAACCGATCTTCACGTAGCTGGAGACGTCGGCAATCGCCACGTACAACTTCCAACCGCCGGAGAACAGGCGCAGCTTGCCTGGCTTGGCTTCGCAGTACACCGCATCGTCGAAGTCGCGTGCATCTTCGCCGTCAATGGTGACGAACGGCAGATGGCGCAGGTCGATGCGTTTTTCTTTGTCTTTCTCTTCGACTTCCGGCTTGAGCTTGGCGGCTTCTTTGAGCACAGCCTCAGGCCAGACGTGAGGAATATCGTAGGTGCGCAAGGCAACATCGATTTCCATGCCCGGCGCCATGTAGTTGCCGACCACTTCAACGATATCGCCCTGGGGCTGGAAGCGCGCCGTTGGCCAGTGGGTGATTTTCACCTCGACGAACTGGCCGACCTTGGCTGCGCCATTGCGGCCCGGGGTAATCAGCACTTCCTGCTGCACCTTCGGGTTATCCGGCACAACGAAGCCGATGCCGCCTTCTTCGAAGTAACGGCCGACGATGGACTCGTGGGCACGGGACACCACTTCGACGATCACGCCTTCGCGGCGGCCGCGGCGGTCCAGGCCAGAAACCCGCGCCAGGGCACGGTCGCCATCGAACACCAGGCGCATTTGCGCAGGGCTCATGAACAGGTCGTCGCTGCCGTCGTCCGGGATCAGGAAGCCGAAGCCATCACGGTGGCCGGCAATGCGACCCAGGATCAGGTCCAGCTTGTCGACCGGCGCGTAAGTGCCACGACGGGTGTAGATCAATTGAGCATCGCGCTCCATCGCACGCAGACGGCGGCGCAGGGCTTCGAGCTGGTCTTCGGTGGTCAGACCGAATTCTTCAACCAACTGCTCGCGGCTAGCAGGCGAACCACGATCGGCGAGGTGCGCCAGGATCAGTTCGCGGCTAGGAATAGGGTTTTCATATTTTTCCGCTTCACGAGCGGCCTCGGGATCGAGGGACTGCCAATCGGCCATTAGAGAGTTTTCACCTTGTCTATATGCGGGTTAGTTTGGCATACGCGTATTGAAACGGGAAATTTCAGGTATCAACAAGCGTTTAAAAGCTCTTTGCGACCCCCGGCGCGCACCTTGCACGACCACTGGCGAAATTTTCCAGGCTTTTTTCATGGCAGGGGTTTACAGCTCAAATATCGCTCCGTATAGTGCGCGCCATCGACGACGGCAACGTTGTTGATGCTGCCCAGGTGGTGAAATTGGTAGACACGCCAGCTTCAGGTGCTGGTGATCGCAAGGTCGTGGAAGTTCGAGTCTTCTCCTGGGCACCAAATTCAGATCAAACCCGCGAAAGCGGGTTTTTTCGTTTCAGGCCTTTGATTTTTAACGGAAAAATTGATTTATATTTTTCGAATCAGGGGTTTACAGATCAAAAGCCCCGCCGTATAGTTCGCCCCATCAACAGCGGCAACGTTGTTAGATAATGCCCAGGTGGTGAAATTGGTAGACACGCCAGCTTCAGGTGCTGGTGATCGCAAGGTCGTGGAAGTTCGAGTCTTCTCCTGGGCACCAAATTCAGATCAAACCCGCGAAAGCGGGTTTTTTCGTTTCCGGGGTTTGAAAACTTCACCGGTGATTTCCCCCTCATCCGCACTTGAGAAGATTTATCGTTTATCCTTGCAATGATTTGTTGCATATAAGCGAGGAACACTTCGGATGATGATCCGTGACAACCGACTCAAGACATCCCTTCTGCGCGGCCTGACCCTCACCCTACTCAGCCTGACCCTGCTCTCGCCCGCCGCCCATTCTGCCGACAAGGTCTCCCTGACCTTATACAACGGCCAACACAAAGAAGTCGGCGATGAACTCGCCAAGGCCTTCGAAGCCAAGACCGGCATCCACGTCAACGTGCGCAAAGGCAGCAGCAACCAGCTGGCCAGCCAGGTCGTCGAAGAAGGTGAGCGCTCCCCTGCCGACGTCATCTACACCGAAGAATCACCGCCCCTGAACAAACTCGGCGAGCAAGGCCTGTTGGCAAAAATCGATGCCAGCACCCTGGATGTGCTGCCCAAGGATTACGTGGGCAAAAACGGCGATTGGATGGGCGTGACCGCACGCACCCGCGTCGTGGCCTTCAACCCGAAACTGATTGCCGAAAAAGACCTGCCCAAATCGGTGCTGGATTTCGCCGGCCCCGAGTGGCAAGGCAAGGTCGGCTTCGTACCCACCAGCGGCGCGTTCCAGGAACAAGCCGTGGCGATCATCAAGCTGCACGGTCGCGAAGCCGCCGAAGAGTGGCTGACCGGCCTGCGCGCCTTCGGCAAGGTGTACAGCAACAACATGGTCGCCCTCAAGGCCGTGGAAAACGGCGAAGTGGCCACCGTGCTGGTGAACAACTACTACTGGTTTGCCCTGAAAAAGGAAAAAACCAATCTGGACTCCCAGTTGCATTACTTCACCGATGGCGATGCCGGCGGCCTGATCACCGTGTCCTCCGCTGCCGCACTCAAATCCAGCAAACACCCCAAAGAAGCTCAGCAATTGCTGGCATTCATGGCCAGCGAAGAAGGCCAGCGCGTGATCACCAACACCTCGGCCGAGTACCCGCTGCGCAAGGGCATGGAATCGAACCGTGGCCTCAAGCCGTTTAGCGAGTTGCAGCCGCCGAAAGTCACCCCCGCAGACCTGGGCAACGCCGAAGAAGCCCTGGAACTGGAACGTGACGTTGGCCTGAACTGATGAACCCATCGCTTTCCGTCGCGGGGTTCACCCCCCGTCGCAAACGTCCGTCGATCTGGCTGCTGCTGCCCGTGCTGTTGCTGGTTGGCCTGAGCCTGTTGCCACTCGCCTATGTCGGGCTCAAAGCCTGGCAGGCGGGCTGGACGGAGGCGGTGCATCTACTGTGGCGGCCTTATGTGTTCGGGCTGCTGCGCAACACCCTGGCGCTGATGGTCGGCGTGACGCTGGCCTGCGGCGTGATCGGCCTGTCCCTGGCCTGGCTGCTGGAACGCAGCAACCTGCCAGGTCGGCGCCTCTGGGGCGTGATTCTTTGTCTGCCGTTTGCGGTGCCGGCGTTTGTCAGCAGTTTTACCTGGGTGTCGTTGAGCGCCCAGTTCGAGGGGCTCGGCGGCGCGATCCTGGTGATGAGCCTGTCCAAATACCCGCTGGTGTTTCTACCGGTGGCGGCAACGCTGCGCAATCTTGACCCTTCCCTGGAAGAGTCGGCCCGCACGCTGGGGCTCAACCGCTGGGGTGTGTTCTTTCGCATCACCTTGCCGCTGCTGTGGCCATCGCTGCTGGCTGGCTCACTATTGATCGCACTGCACATGCTGGTGGAATTCGGCGCGCTGTCGATCATCGGCTTGCAGACCTTCACCACTGCGATCTATCAGCAGTTCGAACTGGAATTCAGCAATGCCAATGCGGCGATGCTCTCGGCAGTGCTGCTGCTGATGTGCCTGACGCTGCTGTGGCTGGAGCTGCGCGTACGCGGCAAAGGCCGGCACGTGCGCATCGGCCAGGGCGCGGCACGACACGCCGAGCAGGTTCGGCTGGGCAAGTGGGCGCCATTGGGCCAGGTGTATTGCCTGGCGCTGGCGATCATTGGCAGCGGCATTCCGCTGGGGATGCTCGGGTATTGGTTGGCAGTCGGTTCGTCGGCAGCGTTTCCGATGGCCGAGATCGGTGAGGCACTGCTGTCATCCCTGGCGCTCTCGCTGGGCGGCGCCGCACTGTGCCTGGTACTGGCCGTGCCGGTGGGGTTGCTGGTGGTGCGCTACAAAGGCCAACTGGCGATCTGGGCCGAACGTTTGCCGTACCTACTGCATGCCCTGCCCGGCCTAGTGATTGCGTTGACCCTGGTGTATTTCGCCCTGCATTACGTGCCGGCGCTGTACCAAACCTCGGCGTTGTTGCTGATTGCTTATGCGCTGCTGTTTTTGCCGTTGGCACAGGCGCCGATTCGTACAGCGCTGAACAAGGCGGCTCCACAACTGGAAGAGGCTGCGCGCACATTAGGCGCATCGTCGTTCAGTGCGTTTTGCAGAGTCACCCTGCCGATCATATTCCCGGCATTGGGTGCGGCGTTTGCGTTGGTGTTCCTGGATGCGATGAAGGAACTGACGGCCACGCTGCTGCTGAGCCCGACCGGGTTGAATACCTTGGCGACGGCCGTCTGGGCGCATACCTCGAATGTGGAATTTGCAGCGGCGGCGCCGTATGCAGCGTTGTTGATTCTGGTGTCGGGGTTGCCGGTGTATCTGCTTACGACGCGGATGTATTTGAGCCGCTGAAACAGCTATCGCAGGCAAGCCAGCTCCCACAGTTGACCGCACTCCAACTTTGGAATGCAGTTGAATGTGGGAGCTGGCTTGCCTGCGATGAGGCCAGTCCAGGCAACCTCAAGCCCTGAACTGCCCCAAACTCGCCTTCAACTGCGCCGCCAACCCATCCAGCACCTTGCCACTGGCCGTCGTCTCCACCACCGCCTGCGCCGCACGCTCGGCCTGGGCATGGATCACCTCCACGCGCCCACGCACCGCATGCGCGCCCTGAGCCTGATGCTCAGCCGCACGCGTCGCCAGGCCGATGGCAGCATGCACCTGCTCCACCGAAGCCTGTACCGTCTGCTGCAAGCGCACGCTGTCGCGCAGCACCAGCAGCCCCTCATTGGCCTGACGCCCGGCCTTGCCGATGGTTTCCACGGCCTCACGCGCGCCCTGCTGCAACGCGACGATATGCGCCTGGATATCGCCCGTAGAGCTTTGAGTCTTGCTGGCCAGCGCCCGCACTTCATCGGCCACCACCGCAAAGCCGCGCCCAGTCTCACCAGCCCGTGCCGCCTCGATAGCCGCGTTGAGGGCGAGCAGGTTGGTTTGCTCGGCGATACCGTGGATCACGGTCAACACCACTTCAATCTGTTCGCTTTGCTGCGCCAGCCGTTCGATCACCTGGGAGCCGGCCTGCACCTGCCCCGCCAACGCCTCGATCAAGCTGCCGACTTCGGCCGAGGTCCGTGAGTTTTCATCCGTGGCCTGGCGAATATCCACCACCTGCTGCAAGGCCGCCTGCATGGCGTGGCTTTCGGCCTGGGCCTCGTCGGCCATTTGCGACAAGGCGCGCAAACTCTCGGCCACTTCATCACGCTGCAAGCCCGCCGCCGCATCGGCGCCGGCATTGCGCAACGTCATGGCGCCGATTTCCACGCCGGTACGCTGGGCCACGTCGCCAGCCTCGCGCACGATGGGCTGCAACTTATCCACAAAGCGATTGACCGCCGAGGCCATGTCGCCGATTTCGTCCTTGCTGTTGATCTGCACGCGCTTGGTGAGGTCGCCCTCGCCGGCCGCCAGGTCATCCATCGCGGCAATCAGCAGCTTCAGGCGATTGACCACGCGCCGGCCCAGCACAATAGCGATCAGCAGCAATACGCCAAGCCCCACCAGTGCCAGGCCCATGCCGATGCGCCAGCGCAGAGTGCCCGCCGCGTCTTGCACGGCGCTGGCGGTGTTGGCCGTCATTTGCGTGGCAGTGGCTTGCGCCGATTGCAGCCGGGCGCCCATGGCGCTGGCGCTGTCAGCTGCGGCGCCCTTGAGGCTGTCGCCCACCAGTTGGTCACCGCTGGCGATCAGCGCGGCAAAGCGCTTATCCAAGGCTTGCAGGTCGGCCTCAACCGCTGCGGTCGACACACCCATGCGCACTTTGCCGATTTCCACACCGTTGGGGCTGATAGAGGCTTCGACGTAATACACGGACGGGTCTGTCTTGGCCGCGTCCAGCACCTTATCCAAGGCACGCTCCCCCGCGCCCTTTGCCAGCAGGGCCTGGTTGATCGGGTTTTCGCGGTTCAGGTATCGGGTCAGGTGCTCGCCTGCGGCGTCGTCGTACACCACGAACAGCACATTGGGGTTGCGCTGGGCCCGGCGGGCAAACTCTGAAAGGGTCGGCACGTCACTGTCCCACATGGCACGGGGCGCGACCGAGGCCAGCAGTTGCGCCATGTCATTGGCGGAGTCCTGCAGGTCTTTTTCCAGGGTCGCACGCAATTGCTTTTGCTCTTCCTGCAAGCGCGTGGAAAGCCCTGCTGTCAGTCGCTGGCGCGTGCTGGCGGACAGGCTGTCCAGGCTGGACGTAACTTCCTTGCCAGCCTGGGCCAGTTCGCCAGACAACTTCTGGCTATCAATGCCCAAGCGATTGCCCAAATCGGCCTCCAGCGCCGTCACCGTGCTCCGCGTCAGCGCGACGGCCACCAGCACTTGCACCAAAAGAGCGATACCAAGGGTAACGAACACCGGCCGCAACAGACGGCTTTGTAACAACGAGAGAACGGCAGACACTGGAAATCCCTCCACCACGGGTGCCACTAATTTGATAGCACCTCGAAAGAGGGAAACACAGCAAGGGTCGTGCCGCTTGCCGGGCAGAAACGACAAAGGGCTCCCGAAGGAGCCCTTTGCCTGTTACATCAACAGCTTATTACGCGAACGGGTGACGCAGAACGATGGTCTCGTTGCGGTCCGGGCCCGTCGAAATAATGTCGATCGGTGCGCCAATCAGCGCTTCGACGCGTTTGATGTAAGCACGAGCGTTGGCTGGCAGCTCTTCCAGGGTCTTGGCGCCCACGGTCGATTCAGTCCAGCCCGGCACTTCTTCGTACACAGGCTGCAGGCCCACGTAGCTGTCAGCGTCGGTCGGGGCAACGTCGTTACCTTCAGCATCTTTGTAGCCGGTGCAGATGTTGATGGTTTCCAGGCCGTCGAGTACGTCCAGCTTGGTCAGGCAGATGCCCGAGATGCTGTTCACATCGATAGCGCGACGCAGGATAACAGCATCGAACCAGCCGCAACGACGAGCACGGCCAGTGGTGGCGCCGAATTCGTGACCTTGCTTGGCCAGGTGCGCGCCGACGTCGTCGAACAGTTCAGTCGGGAACGGGCCCGAACCTACGCGAGTGGTATAGGCCTTGGTGATACCCAGGATGTAGTCCAGGAACATCGGGCCAACGCCAGAACCGGTCGCAACGCCGCCAGCGGTGGTGTTGGAGCTGGTCACGTACGGGTAGGTACCGTGGTCGATGTCCAGCAACGAACCCTGGGCGCCTTCGAACATGATGTCTTTGCCAGCGCGACGCAGGTCGTGCAGCTCGGCCGTCACGTCCAGCATCAGCGGCTTGAGCAGTTCAGCGTATTCCTTGCACTCGGCCAGGGTCTTTTCAAACTCGATGGCCGGCTCTTTGTAGTAACCCACCAGCATGAAGTTGTGGTAATCCACCAGTTCACGCAGCTTGTCTTCAAAGCGCGGCATGTTGAGCAGGTCGCCCACACGCAGGCCACGACGTGCAACCTTGTCTTCGTAGGCCGGGCCGATGCCGCGACCGGTGGTGCCGATCTTCAGCTCGCCACGCGCCTTTTCACGGGCCTGGTCCAGCGCAACGTGGAAGGACAGGATCAGCGGGCAGGACGGGCTGATACGCAGGCGCTCGCGCACCGGTACGCCTTTCTCTTCCAGCTTGGTGATCTCGCGCAGCAGGGCGTCAGGTGCGACCACCACGCCGTTGCCGATCAGGCACTGCACGCCTTCGCGCAGGACACCCGACGGGATCAGGTGCAAGACGGTTTTTTCGCCATCGATGACCAGGGTGTGGCCAGCGTTGTGGCCACCTTGGTAGCGCACTACGGCGGCAGCATGTTCGGTCAGCAGATCAACGATCTTGCCTTTGCCCTCATCACCCCATTGGGTGCCCAGGACTACGACATTCTTACCCATAACACTTGTCCTCATTCGCGCAAACTTGGTGCCGGCGATGGCCGGCAGGAAAACTCAAGAAGCCAGTGGCGATACTTGCCAAAGCCCGTTCTGCTGAATCAATTGCCGGTCGCAGTCCGCTTCACGGGCGGCGGCCAATGGCTGCCCAGGCAAGGCCTGGACTACACGCTGACCCTCACGGCGTAACTGGCAAACCTGCTGCCAGAGCGCTGCGTCCGTACTGTCGGGCATCCAGATGCCACCAGACGGCAGCTCGACCTCAGCACGCCCCAGGGTCACCAGGGTTTTCAAATCGGTGGAAAAACCAGTGGCCGGACGCGCACGACCGAAGTCGGCGCCGATATCGTCATAGCGACCACCTTGGGCGATGGCCTGGCCAACACCCGGAACGAACACCGCGAACACCACACCGGTGTGGTAGTGGTAGCCACGCAATTCACCCAGATCAAAATACAGCGGCAGCTCCGGGAACCGCGCCGACAAGCGCTCGGCAATCGCCAGCACGTCATCCAGTGCCGCCAATACCGGTGCCGGCGCATTGGCCAGGCGCTCACGCGCAGCCACCAGCACTTCACGACCGCCGCACAGGTCTACCAGCGCCCGCAGCATGCCAGCCAGCTCAGCAGGCACACCCTCGGTGAGGGCGATCACTTCATCGATCGCCTTGCGCTGCAGGGCATCGAACAACTGTTGCTCCACTTCACCGGACAACCCGGCGGCGCGCGCCAGGCCACGGTAGATACCGACGTGGCCCAGGTCCATGTGCACATCCGGCACATCTGCCAGTTGCAGCATGGCCAGCATCAGGCTGATCACTTCAACATCGCTGCTCGGGCTGGCATCGCCGTACAACTCGGCGCCCAACTGGATCGGGCTACGGGAAGACGACAAAGCGCGTGGCTGGGCATGCAGTACGCTGCCGGCATAGCACAGGCGGCTCGGGCCTTCGCGACGCAGGGTGTGCGCATCGATGCGCGCCACTTGCGGCGTGATGTCGGCACGGAACCCCATTTGCCGGCCCGATTGCGGGTCGATGACCTTGAAGGTGCGCAGATCCAGGTCCTGGCCCGCGCCGGTCAGCAGGGATTCCAGGTACTCGATATGGGGAGTCACGACAAACTCGTAACCCCAGCTCTGGAACAGATCCAACACCTGGCGACGCGCTACTTCAATGCGCGCAGCTTCTGGTGGCAGTACTTCTTCGATGCCATCTGGCAGCAGCCAGCGGTCTACCGTTGCCATTACGCCATTCCCCTTTGATCCGGGCGGCCAGCCCTCGGCCGAGCCTTGAGTGAAGCAGAAAATACCCGCCCCTTGCATAAACCACGCGCAAGAGCGACGTGACGAACGGCCTGCAAACGGCCTCGTCGGGCACTTTCCTCGAAAAACCTGTCACGCCTGCCGAATCAAACATGCAGACGCAAAAAAGCCGGGAATTTCCCGGCTGCCGCATCATACACCCGTTTTCTGAAAGGATCACCCCGCCAGGCATTTTAGCCGCCCGACGGAGTGCGCCTTACAGAATCACGGGCTGGTTACTTGGACTTTTCCAGGTAGCGGAAGAAGTCGCTGCTTGGGTCCAGCACCAGTACGTCGGTTTTGTTCGCGAAGCTTTCACGGTAGGCGCGCAGGCTACGGTAGAACGCGTAGAACTCCTGGTCCTGGCCGTAGGCCTTGGCGTAGATCGCCGCGGCTTGAGCATCGCCATCACCACGCGCCTCTTCAGACTCACGGTAGGCTTCTGCCAGCAGTACACGACGCTGACGGTCGGCATCGGCACGGATACCTTCAGCCAACTCGTTACCCTTGGCGCGGTGCTCACGCGCTTCACGCTCACGCTCGGTGCTCATACGCTCGAACACGCTGCGGTTCACTTCTTTGGGCAGGTCAATGGCCTTGACGCGAACGTCGACCACTTCAATACCCAGCTCTTTTTCCGCCATGGTGTTCAGCGAGCGAGTGATGTCCGCCATCAGCGCATCACGTTCACCGGATACCACCTCGTGCAGGGTGCGCTTACCAAACTGGTCACGCAGGCCCGATTCCAGACGACGGGACAAACGCTCGTCGGCAATCTGCTTGAGGCCGGAAGTCGCGGTGTAGAAGCGCTCGGCATCCTTGACGCGCCACTTGGCGTAGGCGTCAACCATCACGGCTTTCTTTTCCAGGGTCAGGAAGCGCTGTGTCGGTGCATCCAGGGTCATCAGGCGGGCGTCGAACTTGCGCACCTGGTTGACGTAGGGGACTTTCACATGCAGGCCCGGCTGGACATCCGCCTGGACCACGCGACCGAATTGCAGCAGCACCGCACGCTCGGTCTGAGCGACGATGTAGAAGCAGTTCCAGGCAGCGATGACCACGACGACGCCCACAATCAGGGCGGTCAGCGATTTATTGCTCATCAACGGCTCTCCCTGGTACGTGTTTGCTGTTGCAGCAAGTCAGCGGCCGCACGGGCGCTCGCTTCGTTGGCAGCGGCATTCGAACCGGTGGACGGTGCGCCAGTGCCGCTACGACCACCTTCGATCATCTTGTCCAGCGGCAGGTACAGCAGGTTGTTCTGCCCACCTTTGCTGCCGGTCACGAGAACCTTGCTGGTGTTGCTGAAGACTTCCTGCATGGTGTCCAGGTACAGACGCTCGCGGGTCACTTCAGGTGCCTTGCGGTACTCGGCGACCAGCTTGGTGAAACGATCTGCCTCACCCTTGGCGCGGGAGACCACTTCATCGCGGTAACCGTTGGCATCTTCAAGGATGCGCTGGGCCTGACCACGGGCTTCCGGCACAACGCCGTTGGCATAGGTTTCAGCCTGGTTGCGCGAACGCTGCTCGTCTTCACGTGCACGGATCACGTCGTCAAAGGCTTCCTGCACTTCACGCGGTGCCGCTGCGCTCTGTACGTTCACCTGGGTAACGGTGATACCGGTACGGTAAGTGTCGAGGAAGCGTTGCAGACGCTCCTTGATTTCGCTGGCCATCAACTCACGACCTTCGGTGAGCACCTGGTCCATGGCGGTGGAACCCACCACGTGGCGCAGGGCACTTTCGGTTGCGTGTTGCAGGCTGATTTCCGGCTGATCAACGTTCAGCACGAAGTCTTGCAGGTTGCTGATCTTGTACTGCACGGTCAGCGGCACTTCGACGATGTTCTCGTCTTCGGTCAGCATCTGGCCCTGCTTGGTGTACGCACGCTCACGCGTCACGTTCTCCATGTACTTCTTGTCGATCGGCGGGAAATAGATATTCAGGCCCGGGCCGACAGTCTCGTAGTACTTGCCGAAGCGCAGCACCACGGCTTGCTCCTGCTCGTCCACCACGTACACGGCGCTGTAGAGCCATACGGCCGCCAGCACGACAAGACCCAGGCCCAGCAAGCCATAGCCACCGCCCTTGCTTGTGCGACCGCCGTCGTCACCACCACGTTTTTTCCCACCACCGAACAACCCATTCAGGCTTTCCTGCAGCTTTCGGAAGGCCTCGTCGAGATCCGGTGGCCCCTTGCGGTCGCCATTATTGCGGCGCTTACCACCCCAAGGATCCTGATTATTCGAGTTGCCACCCGGCTCATTCCAAGCCATAGCGCTCTCCATCTGATAAAGCAAAGACGCACCCACGGCGCGCCGACCAATGCTACAGAATGCCTGCTACTGCGGCACAACCGCTTTCTCAGGCTTTTATTGCAAAGTGTGTTGTTCGATGAACTCTGCCGGTACAACACCCTCTCGGCTAACCAGCCGATTGAGTTCCGAGCGTGGCAATCGAACAGCCAGCAAGCTGACACCTTCTTCGTCGTGTTCTTCTTTCTGTACCGCGCCCAGCTCGAAAAACTGTGCACGCAGTCGAGCAAAACGCTGCGGCAAGCGCAAGGTGCCGACGAACAAATCGCTGCCGAGCAATTCGGCAATGGCTTGTTCCAGCAGCTCCAGGCCGCTGCCATCTCGCGCCGACAGCCAGACCCGCTGGGGCTTGCCGTTCTCGTCGCGCTGGATCTGTGGCTCAACGCCCTCAAGCAAATCGAGTTTGTTATAGACCTCGAGGATCGGCAAGTCCTGGGCACCAATCTCGCCCAGCACCACCATCACCTGTTCAATCTGCAGCATGCGATCCGGTTCGGCCGCATCGATCACGTGCAAGAGCAGGTCGGAATTGCTCGACTCTTCGAGCGTAGACCGAAATGCCTCGACCAGCTTGTGGGGCAGGTGACGAATGAAACCCACGGTATCGGCCAGCACAATCGGCCCCAGGTCGTCGATGTCCAGACGGCGCAGGGTCGGGTCGAGGGTGGCGAACAGTTGGTCGGCCGCGTACACGTCCGACTTGGTCACGTTATTGAACAATGTGGATTTGCCGGCGTTGGTGTAGCCCACCAACGACACCGTCGGGATATCCGCACGGGAACGGCCACGTCGCGACTGTTCACGCTGGCTGCGTACTTTTTCCAGGCGGCCCTTGATCTGGCGCAGGCGAACCCGCAGCAGACGCCGGTCGGTTTCCAACTGGGTTTCACCCGGGCCACGCATGCCGATACCGCCACCCTGGCGCTCAAGGTGAGTCCAGCCGCGAACCAGGCGCGTGCTCATGTGGTCAAGCTGGGCCAGTTCAACCTGGAGCTTGCCTTCATGGGTGCGGGCGCGTTGGGCGAAAATATCGAGAATCAGACCGGTACGGTCGATCACGCGACACTCGAAAACACGTTCGAGGTTACGTTCCTGACTGGGCGTGAGGGTGTGATTGAAGATCACCAGATCGGCTTCTTCGGCATGAACCAGGTCGCGCAGTTCCTCGACCTTGCCGCTGCCAATCAGGTATTTGGCGGTTGGCCGATGACGCGGTACGTTAAAAAACGCAACGGTCTCGGCGCCGGCCGAATTTGCCAACTCCTGAAACTCCTGCGGATCTTCGCGCGCCTCAGGGTCCTGTCCATCCAAGTGAACGAGGATTACTCGCTCACCACCACCGTGGCGCTCAAAGAACAAAGGAGACTCCTATCAGGCGTTACCTGGCTCAGCGTCACCCTGTTCATCACCTGCTGCGCTAGGCAGACGGATTGGACGAACTGGAACGACTGTCGAGATAGCGTGCTTGTAAACCATCTGGCTGACGGTGTTTTTCAGCAGGATAACGAATTGGTCGAACGACTCGATCGTACCTTGCAGTTTGATGCCGTTGACCAGATAGATGGAAACCCCAACTTTCTCTTTACGTAAAGTATTCAAGTAAGGGTCTTGTAGCGAATGCCCTTTTGACATGTGCCGCACTCCTTTAAGGATCAATAATAAAAATCGGAAAATAGATAGCTTATGGCCGTCACACCCCCAAGGATAGACGGCAATTGCAAGGACTCAGCTCAATATGGAGACCGTTCCCAAGTATTTCAAGGCGCGTGACAGATTGTCGCTGTCCAGGCTGTCCAACCAGTGCAACTCGCTCCAGCTGCGCAGCCAGGTGAACTGGCGCTTCGCCAATTGGCGCGTGGCAATGATGCCGCGCTCCTGCATTTCGGCTGACGTCAGCTTGCCATCCAGATGATCCCAGACTTGGCGGTAGCCTACAGCACGTATCGAAGGCAGCCCTGCATGCAGATCACCTCTTGAACGCAATGCTACGACCTCGTCCACAAACCCCTGTTCCAACATTAGTGTGAATCTTTGTGCAATTCGTTCATGCAACACCTGGCGGTTTGCCGGAGCGATGGCCAGATTCGCCACAGTATAGGGCAATTGTGACTGTCCAGATGCGCCTGCGTCAGCACTTTGCGCACTTTGTTTCAGCCGATGTTCAGTCATGGTCTGGCCGCTGACACGCCAGACTTCCAGCGCGCGGGTGAGCCGCTGGGGGTCATTGGGGTGAATACGTGCCGCAGACACCGGGTCTACCGCCGCCAACTGGTCGTGCAGGGCTTGCCAGCCAAGGCGCGCAGCCTCTTCCTCCAGCGCTGCACGCACCTGGGCATCGGCAGGCGGCATATCGGCCAGGCCTTCCTGTAGCGCCTTGTAATAAAGCATGGTGCCGCCCACCAGCAGCGGGATATTGCCCCGTGCGGTGATCTCGGCCATGGCCGCCAGGGCGTCGGTGCGAAAATCCGCCGCCGAATAGCTCTGCGCCGGGTCGATAATGTCGATCAACTGGTGCGGATATTGGGCCAATAGCGCTTTCGACGGTTTGGCGGTGCCGATATCCATGTCCCGGTAAACCAGGGCAGAGTCGACGCTGATCAGCTCGCAGGGCAGCACCTTGGTCAGCTCGATGGCCAGGTCGGTCTTGCCGGCGGCCGTAGGGCCCATCAGGAAGATGGCGGGGGGCAAGGCGCTCATCAGCGGCCGCGCAAGAACAGTTTGTCCAGATCGTCCAGGCCCATCTGGGTCCAGGTCGGTCGGCCATGGTTGCATTGACCGCTGCGCTCGGTGTTTTCCATGTCGCGCAGCAGGCCGTTCATTTCCGGCAGGGCCAGGCGGCGGTTGGCGCGGATGGCGCCGTGGCAGGCCATGGTGCCAAGCAATTCGTTGATATGCGCCTGGATACGGTCACTGGTGCCGTACTCCATCAGGTCTGCCAGCACGTCGGCCACCAGGCGGTTGGCCTCGGCCTGCTTGAGCAGCGCGGGAATCTGGCGGATCGCCAGGGTTTCCGGGCCCAGGCGTTGCAGTTCGAAGCCCAGCTTCTGGAACACACTGTGATGTTCTTCTGCGCAGTCGGCTTCACGCTGGCTCACCGCCAGGGATTCAGGCACCAGCAGCGGCTGGCCGCTGAGGCCTTCGCTGGCCATGGCGATCTTCAGGCGCTCGTACATGATCCGCTCATGGGCGGCGTGCATGTCCACCAGCACCAGGCCATGGGCGTTTTCGGCGAGGATATAAATGCCTTTGAGCTGCGCCAGGGCATAGCCCAGCGGCGGAATATCACCGCCGCCTTCGGGCAACGCCACAGCAGCACCCGGCTCGGCACCCGGCAGCGGCGCGAAAAACTCACGGTACGCCGCCTGGGCCTCGGCCACCGGCACCGTCGATTGCGGACGCGGGGTGTATTGATACTGATAACCCGCACCGGCACCCGAGTTTGGCGCGGTGTAGGCTGGCTGCGCCTGTGGCGATTGCAGCAGGTTGGCCGCCAGGCTCATCTCACCCTGGGGGCCGAACTCGCCGGCTTCCGGACCGCTCGGGCGTACCACCGCTGTGACAATCGGCGCGGACAGTTGATCATCCGGACGCACGTCGCCCAGGGCGCGGTGCAGTGTGCCATAGAGGAAGTCATGCACCATGCGCCCGTCACGGAAGCGCACTTCGTGCTTGGTCGGGTGCACATTGACGTCGACCACCGAAGGGTCAACCTCAAAGAACAGCACAAAGGTGGGGTGGCGCCCATTGAACAGCACATCGCGATAAGCCTGGCGTACCGCATGGGCCACCAGTTTGTCGCGTACCGCCCGGCCGTTCACAAAGAAATACTGCAAGTCGGCCTGGCTGCGGGAGAACGTCGGCAACCCGACCCAGCCCCACAACCTCAAGCCATTGCGCTCGATCTCAATCGGCAGCGCCTGTTCCAGGAACCCGCTGCCACACACCGCCGCCACCCGCCGAGCACGCGCGGCGTCGTCGTTGGCTTCGTGCAGGCTGAGGATGGTCTTGCCATTGTGGCGCAGGTGAAAGGCCACATCGAAACGCGCCAAGGCCAGGCGCTTGATGACTTCTTGCAGGTGATCGAATTCGGTTTTCTCGGCCTTGAGGAACTTGCGCCGCGCCGGGGTATTGAAGAACAGGTCGCGCACTTCCACCGAGGTGCCCACCGGATGCGCCGCCGGCTGGACCCGAGGCGCCATGTCGCGGCCTTCGGTTTCCACTTGCCAGGCTTGCTCGGCGCTGCGGGTGCGGGAGGTCAGGGTCAGGCGAGCCACGGAGCTGATGGAGGCCAGGGCCTCACCACGAAAGCCCAGGCTCATGACCCGCTCCAGGTCTTCCAGGTCGCGGATCTTGCTGGTGGCGTGACGCGCCAGGGCCAAGGGCAGGTCATCCGAAGAGATGCCGCTGCCATCATCACGTACCCGCAGCAGTTTGACGCCGCCCTGCTCCACGTCGACATCGATGCGTTTGGCACCCGAGTCGATGCTGTTTTCCAGCAACTCCTTGATCACCGACGCCGGGCGCTCAACCACCTCACCCGCAGCGATCTGGTTGGCAAGGCGCGGGCTGAGCAATTCAATGCGCGAGCCGCTGTTCAAGGTGGATTCGCTCATCACTGCGCCGCCAATGAAGTGCCAGGGATGGTCAACACCTGGCCGATCTTCAACTCATCGGTCTTCAGGTTATTGGCGCTGCGCAACGCTGCAGGCGTGACCTGGAAACGTACCGCCAGCATGGCAACGGTATCACCGGGTTGCACACGATGGTCACGCGGGCCCTGGGCGATTTTGCCGGAGTCGCGCAGCCAGGCGATATAGGTGCCCGGCGGCGGGTTCTGCTGGAAGAACTGGCGCACACCGGCGCTGATGGAGCGCGCCAGCGCTTGCTGGTGGCTGGCGCTGGCCAGTTTCGACGCTTCGTTGGCGTTGGAGATAAACCCGGTTTCCACCAGGATCGACGGGATATCCGGCGACTTCAACACCATGAACCCGGCTTGTTCCACGCGCTGTTTGTGCAGCGAGGTCACACGGCCGATATTGCTCAGGACTTTCTGGCCCACGTTGAGGCTGGAGGTCAGCGAGGCGGTCATCGACAGGTCGAGCAGTACGCCTGCGAGCATCTTGTCCTTGTCATCAAGGGACACGTTGCCGGCGCCACCGATCAAGTCGGAACGGTTTTCACTGTCGGCCAGCCAGCGCGCGGTCTCGGAGGTAGCGCCGCGATCCGACAAGGCAAATACCGAGGCGCCAAACGCAGCGGTTGAAGGCGCGGCGTCGGCGTGAATGGACACGAACAGGTCCGCGCCCTTCTTACGGGCAATTTCGGTACGGCCACGCAACGGAATGAAGTAGTCACCGGTGCGAGTCAGTTCGGCGCGGTAGCCTTTCATACCGTTGACCTGGCGCTGCAGTTCACGGGCAATGGCGAGCACCACGTCTTTCTCATGCTGGCCGCGGGAGCCGGAAGCCCCTGGGTCTTCGCCACCGTGGCCGGCGTCGATCACCACGATGATGTCGCGCTTGCCTGCCGGGGCGGGCGGTGGCGGTGGCAGCTTGACCTGGGGCTGCGAAGGGTTGACCGGCACCGCAGGCACCGTCGCCACGCTCGGCGTTGGCGCAGGCGGCGGTGCGGCGTCGGCGGGGTTGTCGAACAGGTCGACCACCAGGCGGTTGCCGTACTGGGCGTTGGGGGCCAGGGAGAAGCTTTTGGGGGTCACGGCCTTTTTCAGGTCGATGACCACACGCAGGTCGGTCGGCGTACGTTGGGCCGAGCGCATGGCGGTAATGGGCGTGTTGGCGGTGGAGACTTTCAGCGGCGCGGCCAGGCTGGCACCGTTGATGTCGATCACCAGGCGATCAGGCGCCGTCAAGGTAAAGACGCTGTGCTGGACCGGGCCAGACAGGTCGAACACCAGTCGCGTGTTATCCGGCGCTCGCCACAGGCGAACACTTTTCACCTGTGAAGCAGCCAGAGCATTGACAGTCATTGCCGCAAGCAACACCCCCACGACAGCAACCAACGCGCGAAAGCGCATACCTAACCCCACCAATTATTTGAATTCCAATGCCAGAGCAGCACACCACGACTCAGCGCGTGGGCTCTGGGGCAACAACTTCAGCTGACGTCCGTGCTCATGCGGCGTAATGGTAATGGTCAGGTCCGGCTTTGGCAAAAAGCCTGTGCCTTTATTTGGCCACTCGATCAGACATAACGCATCCTCGTCGAAGTAATCACGGATGCCCATGAACTCCAGCTCTTCCGGATCGACCAGGCGATAGAGGTCGAAGTGGAAGGCGCGCACATCCCCGATCTCGTAGGGCTCGACCAACGTGAAGGTCGGGCTTTTTACCGCGCCGGTATGGCCCAGGCCGCGAATAATCCCCCGGGACAGTGTGGTTTTGCCTGCGCCCAGGTCGCCTTCTAGAAAGATCAACCCGGCCCCTTGCGTGACCTGCGAAATACGCTGACCCAGCGCGACCATGGCCTCTTCATCTGCCAGGAAAAGAATTACTTCAGGCACGGCGACTGCTCCTCCAGCAATTGACGAATGGCGGGGATCAGGTCGCTGGCAGCCAAGCCGCGACCAAAACTACCCTGGCGGTCTCCGGCGGTCGCGTGCAACCACACGGCCAGGCAGCTCGCTTCGTACGCGGGCATACCCTGAGCCAATAGTGCCCCGACCAGGCCGGCCAAGACATCACCGAGCCCCGCCGCCGCCATTGCCGGGTGGCCTTGATCACAACGGGCAAGCCGTCCATCCGGGCTGGCAATCAAACTGCCAGCACCCTTGAGGATAGCCACTGCATTGAATTTCTGACTCAACGCGCGCGCCACCTTAAGGCGATCTGCCTGAACCTCGGCTGTCGATAGCCCCAACAAACGCGCAGCTTCGCCCGGATGAGGGGTAATCACACAGTTGGCCGGCAGCTCGACGCTGCCAGTGGCCAGTTGATTGAGCGCGTCGGCATCCCACACCTGCGGCACGCTGGCATTGGCCGCGACCGACAGCAGACTCTTGCCCCAGGCGTCATCGCCCAGGCCTGGGCCAATGACGATCACCGAGATTTTTTCCAGCAGGCCCATCAACTGGTTAGCCGAGCTCACGCCGACGGCCATGACCTCCGGCAGCCGAGCCAGAGCGGCCGGCACGTGTTCCGGCCGCGTCGCCAGCGAGACCATGCCGGCGCCGCTGCGCAAGGCACTTTCGCTGCTCAGCAACGCTGCGCCGCCAAAGCCACGGTCACCACCGATGACCAACAGGTGGCCGAACTGGCCCTTATGGGCGTCCGGGGAACGCGCAGCCAGTTGCGGCAAATGGCCGGGCAACAACAGCTGAACGTCGGTAATTGGGTGTTTTGTCTGAGGCATGCGTCTTCAAGCTCCGATGTCTGGCAGAATTATACGCATCTAACCTGTGGTTTCCCGTGTCTCATGCCTGCTATTACCTCCGATCTGCCCGCCCTCGCCCAATCGATCAAAGACTGGGGTCGCGAGCTGGGCTTTCAACAAGTGGGCATCAGCGGCCTCGACCTGGCTGAGCATGAACAGCACCTGCAACGCTGGCTCGACGCGGGTTACCACGGCGAGATGGAGTACATGGGCGCCCACGGCAGCAAACGCTCCCACCCCGAAGAGCTGGTGCCCGGCACCCTGCGCGTGGTTTCACTGCGCATGGACTACCTGCCCGGCGACACCCAGATGGCGCAATTGCTGGCCCAACCAGAAAAAGCCTACATCTCGCGCTACGCCCTGGGCCGCGATTACCACAAGCTGATCCGCAAGCGCGTGCAGCAACTGGCCGACCGCATCCAGGCGCAGATCGGGCCGTTCGGCTTTCGCGCCTTCGTCGACAGCGCGCCCGTCCTGGAAAAAGCCATTGCCGAGCAAGCGGGCCTGGGCTGGATCGGTAAAAACACCCTGGTTCTCAACCGCAAGGCCGGCAGTTATTTCTTCCTGAGCGAACTGTTTGTCGATTTACCGTTGCCGGTGGACCCACCCCACACCACCGAACACTGCGGCCGCTGCACGGCGTGCCTGGACATCTGCCCCACCAACGCCTTCGTCGGCCCTTACGTGCTGGACGCGCGACGCTGCATTTCGTACCTGACCATCGAACTCAAGAGTGCCATCCCCGAAGATCTGCGCCCACTGATTGGTAACCGGGTATTTGGCTGCGATGACTGTCAGATCGTTTGCCCGTGGAATCGTTTCGCTCGACCTACCGCCGAAAGCGATTTCAAGCCACGGCACAATCTGGATAACGCAGAACTGGCCGAATTGTTTATGTGGGACGAGGATAAATTCCTCAGCAGCACCGAGGGCTCGCCCCTGCGCCGCGCCGGTTACGAGCGCTGGTTACGCAACCTGGCGGTGGGCCTGGGCAATGCGCCGTCCAGCATTCCGGTGCTGGAAGCCTTGAAGGCGCGACGGGACTACCCGTCGGAGTTGGTGCGCGAACACGTGGAATGGGCGCTGGAGCAACACGCCGTGCGCTAGTGCACGTCGTCGTTGTAGACGAACTTGGGCATTTCCCAGTGAAACCGGATCGCCAGCAGGCGTAACAGGAAGCCACTGAACAGCGTCAGCAGAATCGCTTGCTCGCTGGGCAGCTCCAGGTACAGGCACAGCAGGTAGAACCACGCTGCCAGGAAAGACACGCTGGCATACAACTCGCGGCGGAAGATCAGCGGGATGTCGTTACAGAAGATATCCCGCAGGATGCCGCCGAATACCCCGGTGATGACCCCGCTGACCGACGCCACCAACATGCCGTGGCCCATTTCCAGGGCGGTCATGCAGCCGATCAGGGTGAAGGCCACCAGCCCCACCGCATCCAGCGCCAGGAACAGCGAGCGCAGGTGGCGCATCAAGGGTGCGATAAAGATCGTCACCAACGCCGCAACGGAGGTCAGCACCAGGTATTCGGGGTGTTTGACCCAGGTCAGCGGGTAGTGGCCGAGCAACACATCACGCACCGAACCGCCACCCAAGGCCGTCACGCAAGCGATCAGCACCACGCCAAACCAGTCCATGCCACGCCGACCTGCAGACAGGGCGCCAGTCATGGCTTCGGCGGTGATGGCGACGAGGTAGAGCATCAGCAACATGATGGCGATCCTGACAGAGAGGCCGGCAGTCTAATCATTTGCCGAGGGCACCAAAAGGGGGCACTTAGCGATAAACCGCGTCGCCTGCATCGCAGGCAAGCCAGCTCCCACACTTTGGATTTGCGAATGCAGTCAAATGTGGGAGCTGGCTTGCCTGCGATGGCGCCTCCAATGCCGCCGCAGAATCAAGCCTTGATGAAATGCTTGCGGTAATGCTGCAACTCGGCAATCGACTCGCGAATATCATCCAGCGCCAGGTGCGTGCTGCCTTTATGGAAGCTGTCTTTGACTTCCGGCGCCCAGCGCGCAGCCAGTTCTTTCAAGGTCGACACGTCGAGGTTGCGGTAGTGGAAGTAGCTTTCCAGCCCCTTCATGTGCGTAAAAAGGAAGCGACGGTCCTGGCAGATGCTGTTGCCGCAGATCGGCGACTTGCCCTTGGGCACCCATTTTTCCAGGAAGGCGATGGTTTCGGCCTCGGCTTCGGCCATGCTGATGCGGCTGTCGCGCACGCGCTGGGTCAGCCCGGAGTTACCGTGGGTGCGGGTGTTCCACTCGTCCATGGTGGCGAGTACGGCGTCGCTGTGGTGGATGGCGATCACCGGGCCTTCGGCCAAGGTGTTGAGGTTGCTGTCGGTGACAATGGTCGCCATCTCGATGATGACGTCGGTGTCGGGGTTCAGACCGGTCATTTCCAGATCGATCCAAATCAGGTTCTGTGGGTTTTGCATGGCTTGATTCTCTTGGCACCTTGGCGTAGCCGGGCAGTTTAGCAGGCGGGGGCGTGCTAGACTCGCGACCGTTTTACCCAACTTTTGCATTATCGACACGGAACACCAATGGCCAAACGCCAGCTCAACCGTCGCCAAAACTGGCGCATCGAAAAGATTCAAGGTGAACGCGCCGCCCGCGCCGCCAAACGTGAATCCTCCGCCGTGGAAGCGCTCGAGGGCGGCGACCTGGGCCCCGAACAAACGGGCCTGGTGATCGCGCACTTTGGTGTGCAGGTCGAAGTCGAGGCGCTCGAAGGCGAACTCGCAGGCCAGGTGTTCCGTTGCCACTTGCGCGCCAACCTGCCTGCGCTGGTCACGGGCGACAAGGTGGTGTGGCGTGCCGGCAACCAGGGCATCGGCGTCATCGTCGCCCAGTTGCCGCGCAGCACCGAACTGCGCCGCCCCGACAGCCGTGGGCAGCTCAAGCCGGTGGCGGCCAACGTCGACATGATCGTGATCGTGTTCGCGCCGCTGCCCGAGCCCCATGCCAACCTGATCGACCGTTACCTGGTCGCGGCTGAGCATGCTGGTATCCGCCCGTTGCTGCTGCTGAACAAATTCGACCTGATCGACGAGCAGAACGCCCCGGCGCTCAATGCGTTGCTGGCGGTCTACCGCACCCTGGGCTACCCGGTGCTGGAAGTGTCGGCTCACCACGGCAACGGCATGGAACAGCTGCAACAGCAGTTGGACGGGCGGATCAGCGTGTTCGTCGGCCAGTCTGGCGTGGGCAAGTCGTCGCTGGTCAACAGCCTGTTGCCGGAAGTCGAAACCCGCGTGGGCCCGCTGTCGGAGCTGTCCGGCCAGGGCACCCACACCACCACCACCGCGCGGTTGTTCCACTTCCCGGGCGGCGGCGAGTTGATCGACTCGCCGGGTATTCGTGAATTCGGCTTGGGCCACGTCAGCCGCAGCGATGTGGAAGCGGGCTTCATCGAGTTCAACGACCTGATCGGCACCTGCCGCTTCCGTGACTGCAAACACGACCGCGAGCCGGGTTGTGCGTTGCTCAAGGCACTGGAAGATGGCCGCGTGCAGCAGCAGCGGATGAACAGCTATCGGTCGATTATTGCGAGCTTGCCTGAGAGCAGCTACTAAGCGGCCCCCACCTCTGTAGGAGCGAGCTTGCTCGCGAAGGCCTCAAGCGCAACGCGGGCATCCTTGATACACGCGTTATCGTTGACGTTTTTCGCGAGCAAGCTCGCTCCTACAATGCAGCATCGGTATCTATATAACTTTCTAGCTGCCTACTGTAACCACGATGCGGAGCGAGCCGCTCTTGATCTGCTTTTGATCTGCTTGTGATCTTGATCTCAGGCGCCCCGTTAAACCACGCTGGCCGAACGCAGGCTTGAATTCGTGGGTAACCCGGCAGGACGCCGGGTTAGCCGCCCCGCGCCATGGATGGCGCGTGGCGGCGGCCCACGGATTCAAGACTGTGTTCGGGCACACCGAGCCTAAGCGAGGTGCCGAGTGGTGGGGCAAGAGCGTTTTGCTTACTTTTGCGCTTTTCAAAAGTGAGCCGCTGTCAGAGCGGAACCCTAGGTGGCCGTTACCGCAGGAATGGATATGTACATCGGCAAATCGCAATCGCAGGCACGCCAGCTCCCACATTTGGATTGAGGGCGTCAGGTAGATAGGCGCCGGCTGTCAGGCCGTCACGGGAGCAAGCTCTCTCGCCACAGGCCCAGCGTCGCCCCAAAATTGTGTAGATATCTATGACAGCGCAGATACAACAAGGCCGCGATCATCGCGGCCTTGTTGTATCTGGAGCTTACGGCTTCGGTGCAGGCGCCGTAGGATCCTTGACGCCCCCATCATCAAACAGGTTCAGCTTCTGGCGCAGCTCATGGGCTGGCAGCGGTTCCTGCTCCGGCGGCAGCGCGTTCGGGTCGGCCGGCACTTCGCCTGGCGCACCCTCGCCCTGGGTCGGTGCCGGTGGCGGTGGTTGATCGCCCTCAATCGCACGCTGGGCTTTTTTGGTCAGCACCACGATGTCGATACGGCGGTTGACCGGGTTGAACGGGTCTTTGGGATCAAACAGCTGCGAGGAGGCAAAGCCCACCACGCGCGCCACTTGCGGGTCCGGGTAGCTGCCGGCTACCAGCGCACGCCGGGCGGCGTTGGCGCGGTTGGCCGAGAGTTCCCAGTTGCCGAAATCTCCCTGGCCCGCGTAGGGCTTGGCGTCGGTATGCCCGCTGATACTGATCTTGTTCGGCACCGCCTTGATGGTGTCAGCCATGGCCAGCAGAATGTCTTCAAAGTACGGCTTCAAGCGCGCACTGCCAGAGTCGAACATCGGCCGGTTGGCCGCATCGGTAATCTGGATGCGCAGCCCCTCGGGGGTGATCTCGAAGGAAATCTGGTCCTTGAACTTCAGCAACTGTGGGTTTTCTTCCACCTTGTTCTGCAATTCCTGCAGCAACAGTTCCAGGCGCTCCTGTTCGACCTGTTCGGCCATGGACTCGACAGTGTCGCGCTCAATCGGGATTTTTTCCTGGGGCGACTCCGTTTGCACTTCGGGGTTGATGGTGCGCTCGGGCGCCAGTTCCGGCGAGCCGCCCAGGTCAATCACAAACGGCGTGCCGCTTTCCGAAAAGCCAATCGGGTCTTTGAAGTAGCCGGCGATGGCTATCTTCTGTTCTGGCGTAGCGGTGGACATCAGCCACAGCACCAGGAAGAACGCCATCATCGCCGTGGCAAAGTCGGCGAAGGCGATTTTCCAGGCACCGCCATGGTGCCCCGCAGCGAAGCGCTTGACGCGCTTGATGATGATCGGCTGGTTGTTTTCCATGGCTTAGCGACCGCGAACCGCTTGTTCCAGCTCGGAGAAACTCGGGCGATGTTTGGGGTACAGCACCTTGCGCCCGAACTCCACGGCCAGCGACGGCGGCATGCCCGAGGCCGATGCCACCAGGCACGCCTTGATCGCTTCGTAGAGGTTGATCTCTTCCTTGGCATCATGGGCCAGGGAAGTGGCGAGCGGGCCGAAGAAACCGTAGGCGGCAAGAATACCGAAGAAGGTGCCCACCAGCGCCGCACCTACGTGCATGCCGATGGCCGCCTGATCGCCCTCGCCCAGGGACGCCATGGTCACCACGATGCCCAGTACCGCCGCGACAATACCGAAACCGGGCATGCCGTCGGCGATGCCGGTCACGGCGTGGGACGGATGCTCCAGCTCTTCCTTGAGGCTGAACAATTCCATGTCGAACAGGCCTTCCAGTTCGTGGGGTGCCATGTTGCCGGAGGACATGATGCGCAGGTAATCGCAGATATACGCCGTCATGCGCTCGTCTTTGAGCACGGCCGGGTACTTGGCAAAAATCGGGCTGGCTGCGGCGTCTTCGATATCACCTTCGATCGCCATCATGCCTTCACGGCGGCTCTTGTTGAGGATCTCGTAGATCAGCCCCAGCACTTCCAGATAAAACGTGTGGGAGAAGCGCGAGCTGAACATGCCCAGGGACTTCTTGACCACGTGCATGGTCATATAGCCTGGGTTGGCCTGCAAAAATGCGCCGAACGCTGCACCGCCGATAATCAGCACTTCGAAAGGCTGGATCAGTGCGGCGATTTTACCGTGGGAGAGGACGTACCCTCCGAGCACACTTGCGATGACGACAATGATGCCGATAATTTTAGCCATAGGAGAGGGGTACTTGCGCCGTCGGGTTCATGGACATAGGGGGTGTTGCACAAAACTCTTGTTCTACTTATCGGCAAAACTGCGCCAGACTATAGCCCGTTAAGGCGAAAAGCCAATTAGGCCCGTTCCGGGCGTGTTGAACGCAAGTGATGATCGCGCCCCAATCATGGCAATTGAACCGACAGTCCCAACGAACCGCCCCACTACCCTCGCCGCTTGGATCAAGTGCCTGGACGATGTGCTGCTGCCCGTGCCCCAGGCCAGTCATGAGCGCGTGTGCAAAGCCATTCGCGATAGCCGCAGTTCATTGCGAGATATTGCTGAGCTGATGCACAACAGCCCGGCCCTGGTGTTGAGCGTGATGCGCGAAGCCAACAGCCAAGCCCACGGCAGCCTGGCCGAACCTGCGGAAAACCTTGAAGTCGCGCTTAACCGCCTGGGCCTCAAACGTGCCGAGGAGTTGTTGGCGCGCCTGCCTTCGGTACCCGCCCGCGAAATCCCCGTGGCCTTGCGTCAGCTGCTGCTGATCAGCCAGCACGCATCCCAGCAAGCCAACGGTTTGTTCGGCAGTCGCCTGGCGCGGTTATGGCAGGACATCCACTGGGGCAGCCTGCTGTTTTTGTCGCCACTGTGGCCGATGGCCGTCGCCTACCCCAAGCTTTTGGAAGAATGGGAATTGCGGGTAATCCATAAAGGCCAATCGGCGCGCCAGGTCGAGCAACAGCTGTTCGGCGTGCGCCTGCTCGACCTGTGCCTGGGCCTGACCGAAGCCTGGCACCTGCCTATCTGGGTTTCACAGGGCTACAAGTTGCTGTTGGCCGAGCAACGCCTGCTGGTCAAGGCGCTGCACATTGCCCGTCAAGACGATGCCCTGCGTCACCAGCAATTGCTCGATGCCGAGCCCAACCTGCGACGCTGGCTGAACCAGCCGGCCAACACCGTGCTGCTGGCCAATGGCCTGGCGATGTCGGCCCAGGAATCCTGGACCTGCCCGCACACCGAGCGCTGGCAATACCTGACGGCGCTGTACCTGCAAACGCCATTGAGCGATGTGCAACAGCAAGCCCACCAGCAAGCGGTGACCAGCTCTCGCACCACCTTGATGCCCGACCTCTGGCACCCGGCGCTGTCACTGATCTGGCCGTGGCATGTGCAGAAAGTCCATCGCGGTTTGCTGCCTGCACCGCCTCCGACTGCCGAAGCCTTGGCGGTGTGGCGCACGCGTTGCACCGAATTGCTGGTAGAACCGAGCCGCTTTGCCAACGCCATGCACCTGACCACTTGCGCCAAGGAAGCCCTGGTGGCCAGTGGCATGCAGCGGGTACTGATATTCATGGCCGATCGCGCCTTGAGCACCTTGCGTGTGCACCAGGCCGACGGCCTGCCCAAGGACGCGGCTCACCTGAGCCTGGATGTGGTCAACAGCACGTTGCTGCAACGCCTGCTGGAAAAGTCCGCCCAGGTACGCCTGAACCCCGACAACCATGCGCAGTTTTCCGCCTTGCTGCCACCGATCCTGCGTCGTCTGTTTATTGGCGAGCACCTGCTGCTGCGCTCACTGAGCTGCAACGGCCGCGTGGTCATGCTGATCGTGGCGGACCAGGGCGGCGGGCCGTTCTCGGAAACCACCGTGCAAGCGTTCGGCAAAACCGCCCAATGCATCGAGAAAGCCCTGCACAGCTTTACCAACCGCAGCGCCTGATGCTTGCGCTACAATCACCGGCCTTTATCGCCAACATTTGTGCCCAGGAGACCTCACATGCCTGACTTCTCTGGCTTGCCGCTGGTGATCGAATCCGCCGACCTGTCGAGTCGCCTCGATTCCAAGCACTTGATCCTGGTGGACCTCACCAGTGCTGCCCGCTACGCCGAAGGGCATATCCCCGGCGCGCATTTCGTTGACCCCAAGCGCACTCAACTGGGCCAGCCTCCGGCACCCGGCCTGCTGCCGAGCAAGGCCGACCTGGAAAAACTGTTCGGCGAACTGGGCCACACCCCGGACGCTACCTATGTGGTCTATGACGACGAAGGCGGCGGTTGGGCCGGGCGCTTTATCTGGATGCTCGACGTGATCGGCCACCAGAAATACCACTACCTCGACGGCGGCCTGCTGGCATGGCTGGAGGAAGGGCACACGACTTCCACCGATGCACCCCCAGCAGCCGGCGGCCCGGTCAGCCTCACGCTGCACGATGGCCCTACCGCCACCCGCGAATACCTGCAAAGCCGTCTCGGCGCGGCCGACCTGGGGATCTGGGACGCCCGTGGCCCGCTGGAGTATTCCGGCGAGAAAGTGCTCGCAGCCAAGGGCGGCCACATTCCCGGCGCGGTGAACTTCGAATGGACCGCCGGCATGGACAAGGCGCGCAACCTGCGTATCCGCCGTGACATGCCGCAGATCCTCGAAGACCTCGGGCTGACCAAAGACAAAGAAATCATCACCCACTGCCAGACTCACCACCGCTCTGGCTTCACCTACCTGGTGGCCAAGGCGCTCGGTTATCCGCGAGTCAAAGGTTATGCCGGTTCCTGGGGCGAATGGGGCAACCACCCCGACACCCCCGTTGAGATTTAAGGTTTAAGGACAGTTATGAAAAAGCAGTTGTTTATCCTCAGCCAGTACTTGCTGCCGCACCACTTGCTGTCGCGCCTGGCCGGCTGTATCGCCGAGTGCCGCGTGCGCTGGTTCAAGAACGCCTTCACTGCCTGGTTCGCCAAGCGCTACCAGGTGGACATGTCCCAGGCCCTGGTGGAAGACCTGAGCGCCTACGAGCACTTCAACGCCTTCTTCACCCGCGCGCTGAAAGACGGCGCCCGCCCGTTGGATCCAACCCCAGGCGCAGTACTGAGCCCCGCCGATGGCGCGGTCAGCCAACTGGGCCCGATCGAACATGGTCGTATCTTCCAGGCCAAGGGCCACAGTTTCAGCGTACTGGAACTGCTCGGTGGCGATGCGGCAATGGCTGCGCCGTTCATGGGCGGCGAGTTCGCGACTATTTACCTGTCGCCCAAGGACTACCACCGGGTGCACATGCCATTGGCCGGTACCCTGCGCGAGATGGTGTATGTGCCGGGTCGGATTTTCTCGGTCAACCAGACCACCGCCGAAAACGTGCCGGAGTTGTTCGCCCGTAACGAGCGCGCTGTCTGCCTGTTCGACACCGAACGCGGCCCGATGGCCGTGGTGTTGGTGGGTGCGATGATCGTTGCGTCGATTGAAACCGTGTGGGCCGGTTTGGTAACGCCGCCCAAGCGCGAGCTGAAAACCTTCCGCTACGACGAAGCGGCCCGCGCGCCGATTCATCTGGAAAAAGGTGCGGAACTGGGTCGTTTCAAACTGGGCTCCACCGCCATCGTGCTGTTCGGGCCAGACCAGGTGAAGTGGGCTGAAGAATTGGCAGCGGGTACACCGGTGCAGATGGGCCAGGGTATCGCCTTGCCTAAAGCCTGATATTGCAGTTGATCGTTCCCACGCTCCGCGTGGGAATGCAGCCCGAGGCGCTCTGCGCCCAAAGCGTGACGCAGAGCATCACTGGAGGCGTTCCCACGCGGAGCGTGGGAACGATCAGCTGTGGGGTTATAGCTGACCGTCGCGGTCACGTAAGCCCAGCAGATACAGCACGCCATCCAACCCCAAGGTCGAAATCGCCTGCTTGGCCGATTGCTTGACCAACGGCTTGGCACGGAACGCCACGCCCAACCCGGCAATCGCCAGCATCGGTAGGTCATTGGCGCCGTCGCCGACCGCGATGGTCTGCTCCAGGCGCAAGCCTTCCTTGTGGGCCAACTCCTTGAGCAGGTCGGCCTTGCGTTGCGCGTCGACAATCGGCTCCACCGCCACGCCGGTCACTTTGCCATCCACCACTTCCAGCTCGTTGGCGAACACATAGTCAATGCCCAGCTTGGCCTGCAACTGCTTGGCGAAGTAAGTGAAGCCACCGGACAGGATGGCGGTCTTGTAGCCCAGGCGCTTGAGTTCGGCGAACAGGGTTTCGGCGCCTTCAGTCAGGCGCAGCGACGCGCCGATCGAATCCAGCACGCCCACGTCCAGGCCCTTGAGCAACGCCAGACGTTCCTTGAAGCTGGCACGAAAATCCAGCTCGCCGGCCATCGCCCGCTCGGTAATCTCAGACACTTGCTCGCCCACACCGGCCGCCTTGGCCAGCTCGTCGATGACTTCGGCTTCGATCAAGGTGGAGTCCATGTCGAACACCGCCAAGCGGCGGTTGCGACGGAACAGGGAGTCTTCCTGGAAGGCGATATCGACATTCAGTTCCTGGGCCACGCTCAGGAAGTCGGCGCGCAGCGCTTGCGCGTCAGCCGGTTCGCCGCGCACGGAGAACTCGATGCAGCCCTTGCCCTTGTCGGCCGGAGTATCCAATGGCATGCGACCCGACAGACGGTCGATATGGTCGATATTCAATCCGTACTGCGCGGTAATGGAGCTGACGCGCTGTAACTGTTCAGCCGTTACCTTGCGGGTCAACAGGGTGACGATATGGCGCTTTTTGCCCTGGCCTTCGACCCAATGTTGGTAATCGGCTTCGGACACCGGGGTGAAACGTACCTGTTGATCGAGCTTATACGCCGTAAACAGGATGTCCTTGAGTACCGAGGAGGCCTGTTCGGTGCTGGGGATTTCCACCAGGATGCCGAACGACAAGGTGTCGTGGATCACCGCCTGGCCGATGTCGAGAATGTTCACACCACCCTGGGCCAGGACGCCGGTAATGGCTGCGGTGAGACCCGGTCGGTCTTCACCCGTGATGTTGATCAGGACAATTTCGCGCAAAGCGCACCCCCAGGCTGGAAAAAAACCGCATTCTACCCACTTTCAGTGACCATCGGGCACAGCCAGCGCTTTGCCGGCCATGGGCCTGTCGCTATACTGCGCGTCAACTTCACGGACCAAGAGCCGAGCGCAAGTGAACCGGCCCACGCCAGTAAAAACCGATAACTTCTTCCTGCTGATCTTCCGGGCACTGCGCCATCGCCGTGTACCGATTGCATTGCGCATCGCCAGCCATAACGTGATCCTGGTCGCTCTGGCCCTGGTGATCTACGCCTGCGTGATGGGTTTGCAGTTCAAGCAGGCCATGCACGAGCAAGCTGATGCCCTGGGCGCGAGCCTGACAACCCAGACTGCCACTTCGGCGACTGAGTTGCTGGTGTCCAACGACATCCTCAGCCTCAACGTGCTGCTCAACAACCTGACCAAGAACCCGCTGGTGGCCCACGCCGCTATCTATAGCGTGGACAACCGGATCATGGCCGAAGCCGGGCAACGCCCGAAAAACGGCCTGCTCGGTGAGGCCGAAGGCCTGTACCAGAGCAATATTACGTTCCAGGACGTGAAGGCCGGCCAACTGCGTATCAGCCTTGATATGCAACAGTTCCAGCAGCCGATGACCATCAGCCTGCAAAGCATGGGCATCCTGAGCGCGATCCTGCTGGCTTTGGCCCTGGCCTTGAGCCTGCGCCTGGGTCGGCATATCTCCACGCCATTAATGCAACTGCGCATTTGGCTGCGGGATATCGACGAACACACCCCGGCTACCGATCGCCAGGACGAAATCGGCGACCTCGCGCGCCAGCTCCACGCCAGCTTTGCCCCGGAGCCCAAAGCGCCTGAAGTCGAGCCCGAGCCTGAGTACGACGACACCGAGGACTACACCGACGAGCCTGAGTTTGAAGTGCGCGACCTGCGCGACCCAGGCTTCGACGACAGCGCCCCGGTGGCCGGCCTCAAGCCTGCACCGCGCCATGTGATCAAGGCCGAGGAAGACGAGCTGGACGACGAAGACCCGTTCGCCGACCTGCGCGACACCTCTGCAGCCGCCCCGGTCGCCGCACCAAAACCGGTTGCGGTCAAGAACGCCGAGCCGCAGCACAGCGCCGTACTCGCCGTGCAACTGGGCGCACAAGAGCAACTGCGCCGCCTGCCCCGTGCCCGCCTGACTGAACTGCTCGAACGCTACCGCGACTGCCTCGACCAGGCCGCCTCGCTCTACCAGAGCGAACTGCATACCCTGAACGATGGCAGCACGTTGATGCTGTTCCACAGCGAAGACAGCGGCGAAGACTACCTGACCAATGCCATCTGCTGCGGCGAGCTGTTGCGCGCCCTGGGCCACGCCCTGCAGATCGAAGTGGCCGACAGCGGCATTACCCTGCAACTGCAGCTGGGCCTAACCGTGGGTGACGACCTGTTTGGCATGAGCCAGATCGACCTGCTGCTCACTGAAACCGCCCAGGATGCCCTGGCCCTGTCCCAGCACAGCCGCAACCTGCTGCTGGTGGAGCGCAAGATCAGTGAAGACACGCTGATCCGCCAACGCGCACGTATCCGCCCGATTGCCAGCCCTGAAGGGGCCAGCTGTGTGGAGCGGTTGATGGAGCCGTATCCGTCGATGCTGGAACGGCAGTTGGCGCGGATGCATGAGACCCGCAAGCCCTAAGGCTAAGGCCTTTTGTAGGAGCGAGCTTGCTCGCGAAAAACTCACAGACGCCGCGTTCATTCAGAAAGCACGCGTTATCGTTGACGCTTTTCGCGAGCAAGCTCGCTCCTACAGAACAGCCCAATAAAAAGGCCCGCTTATTCAGCGGGCCTTTTGTTTGTGCGCTATTCAGATCAGAACCTGAACACTTCCAAGTCCGTGCGAATCGGCGTGGCCATCGGCATCTTCGGTTTTTCCGGGGCCGCAGGCTTGGCCTGGGCCGGGGCTTGCTTACGCGGCTGCGCTTCGGCAATCGGCGGCTGGTTGGCCAATGGCTTGAGCGCCACCGACAACTGCTGTGCCAAGTGCTGCAACAGCACACCCTGGGCCTGGACCTGGGATGCGGTGGTGCCGGCATGTTCTTCCTGCAGGTGCACAATGCGGTTGTCCCGCACTTGCCCGCGACGGTCGATCAGGCGCCACTGTGCGTCCAGGATCGCCGGTTGCGACTTGCCGGAGTCCAGCCGCGTAATGGTCAGCAACACCTGTACATCCGGGGTGAACCCGGAAGGTCCCGGTGCCAGGACCACACGCTGGCTGTCCAGTTGGCCGGCGACCTGACGCAACATCAACTGGTTGATATCCGACGACAGGCTACCGGCCCAACGACCATCAGTGGAACCTTGCAGGCTGCCGTCGTTCTGACGTTGAAGCAGGGTTTCGCGTTGCAGGTAATCGGCAACGACTACCGGCCCCAGCAATACTGCCATGCCAGCGGTTTGAGCTGGCTGAGCCGGACTTCCGCTGTCCAGCTGGTACAGCGACACCGGTTGGTGTGTGCTGCAACCCGCCAACCCCAAAAGGCCAGCGAGCATCAAAAATAGAGGAAGGCGTGGAGCAGTCATCATCCCATCCAAGTGGCTGCCACAAGGCGAACCACAATGTAATACTAAAAATAACCTGAACACGCTCGGCCAAGCCGGCGCTGGAAAGGCCATATCATCCGTGAATATGCGCCATGACTCCAGCGCGAAAGCATCGATCTACGCGTTAAATCGTAGATCGAGGCCTCTAGTACCGCTTAAACCGGCGTTTCGACCAGCAAGGCATCCACTCGCTGGAAGCCTCGCGGCAGTTTGTTACCCCGCCGGCCACGCTCACCCTTGTAGTGTTCAAGGTCGTCAGGGCGCAATGACAACGTGCGCTTGCCGGCCTGGAGCACCAGGGTAGAGCCTTCCGGGACCACGGCGATGTCAGTCACGTACTCCTCGCGACTGGCCACCCGGTCACCGGGAATCCCGATAATCTTGTTGCCTTTGCCCTTGCCCAACTGCGGCAAGTCGCTGATCTTGAACACCAGCAAGCGCCCTTCGGTGGTCACCGACGCCAGCCAGTTGCTTTCACGATCCTCCACCGGCCTTGGCAAAATCACCTTGGCGTTGTTCGGCAGGCTCAACAGCGCCTTGCCCGCCTTGTTCTTGGCCTGCAGGTCTTCGCCCTTGACCACGAAGCCGTAACCGGCGTCGGAGGCGATGACATACAGCGAATCATCGTCCGGCAACAGCACGCACTCGAAATTCGCCCCCGGTGGCGGCGTAAGGCGCCCGGTCAACGGCTCGCCCTGCCCCCGTGCAGACGGCAGGGTATGGGCCGGCACCGAATAACTGCGCCCGGTCGAGTCGATAAACACCGCGAACTGATTGGAACGCCCGGCGGCAGCGGTCTTGAAGCCATCACCGGCTTTGTACGAAAGGCCGGTGGCGTCAATATCATGCCCTTTGGCGGAGCGAACCCAACCCTTTTCCGACAGAACGACGGTAATTTTCTCGTTGGGCAACAGCTCGGTTTCGGTCAAAGCCTTGGCTTCAGCGCGCTCGACGATAGGCGAGCGACGGTCATCGCCATAGGTTTCGGCGTCTTTGATCAGTTCGCTGCGCACCAGCTTCTTGAGCTTGGCTTCGCTGCCCAGCAGGGCTTGCAGCTTGGCTTGTTCCTTGAGCAGCGCATCCTGCTCGTCGCGCAGCTTCATTTCTTCCAGGCGTGCCAACTGGCGCAAGCGGGTGTCGAGGATGTAGTCCGCCTGGATCTCGCTCAGCTCGAAACGCGCGATCAGTTCGGCCTTCGGATGCTCGGCGGTACGGATGATATGGATCACTTCATCCAGGTTGAGGTAGGCGATCAGCAAGCCGTCCAACAGGTGCAGGCGGCGCTCGACCTTGTCGAGGCGGAATTGCAGGCGGCGGCGCACGGTTTGTACGCGGAACTCCAGCCATTCCACCAGCAGATTGCGCAGGTTCTTCAACTGCGGCTTGCCGTCCAGGCCGATGATATTGACGTTGACCCGATAGCTGGACTCCAGGTCTGTGCTGGCAAACAAATGCTGCATCAACACTTCATGATCCACCCGGCTGTTGGTCGGGATGATCACGATACGGCACGGGTTCTCATGGTCGGACTCGTCACGCAGGTCGGCCACTTGCGGCAATTTCGACGGCTTGGCCTGCATCAACGCGGCGATCTGCTCCAGCACCTTGGCACCCGATACCTGGTGCGGCAGCGCGGTCACAATAATGTCGCCGTCCTCAATGTGGTACACGGCACGCATACGCACCGAGCCCTTGCCCGTTTCGTACATCTTCAGCAGGTCGGCGCGCGGCGTGATGATCTCTGCTTCGGTCGGGTAATCCGGGCCCTGGATATGCTCGCAGAGCTGCTCGACCGTAGCCTTGGGCTCATCGAGCAAGCGCACGCAGGCGGTGGCGACTTCGCGCAGGTTATGCGGCGGCACGTCAGTGGCCATGCCGACCGCAATACCGGTGGTGCCATTGAGCAGGATATTCGGCAAACGTGCCGGCAACACCAGGGGTTCGTCGAGGGTGCCGTCAAAGTTCGGCCCCCAGTCGGCCGTGCCCTGGCCCAGCTCGCTGAGCAGCACTTCGGAATAACGCGACAGCCGCGCCTCGGTGTAACGCATGGCGGCGAAGGATTTGGGGTCATCCGGGGCACCCCAGTTACCCTGGCCGTCCACCAGGGTGTAGCGGTAGCTGAACGGCTGGGCCATCAGCACCATGGCTTCATAGCACGCAGAATCGCCGTGGGGGTGGAATTTACCCAGCACGTCACCGACGGTACGCGCCGATTTCTTGTGCTTGGAATCGGCGTCCAGGCCCAACTCACTCATGGCGTAGATGATGCGCCGTTGCACGGGTTTCAGGCCGTCGCCGATATGCGGCAAGGCACGGTCCATGATCACGTACATGGAGTAGTTGAGGTAGGCATTTTCGGTGAATTCAGCCAGCGACCGGCGTTCTACGCCATCTAAACTGTCTGCGAGGATGTCACTCATGCGGGCCTCATCATGGGGTAAGGCGCAGCGGAACTGCCGCTGCGCTGATTCAATTCAAAAAAATCTCGATTCATGGCTGGGCACTCCAGCCGCCGTCCGGGGCGGCAAAACGATAGACCATCGGACGCTTTTCACCATCGGCACGCGGGCCGAAATTGTTGTCGATGCCGACCCAGGCACCGTCAGTATCCACCAACAGGGCTTCAGCCAGGCCATACGACTGTGGGTAACGTCGCTGCGGCGTCAGGGCTTCGTCGGCAAACGACCAGCACAGCTCAACCTTGGCCGTGAGCGGGTCGCGCCGGCAGATCTGGAACGCATTGCGCTCCAGGGTAAACAGCTTGCCGTTGAACAGCGACAAGTCGGCAAAGTCCTTGGACACGGCCTTGGCATTGGGGAACTGCGCCGGTTGCACTTCCTGGCCGGCCTCGCTCAACAATACACAACGGCCATCGCAATCCCATACGCTCTGCCCACGCTTGATCGAGACCAGGCCACGGCGTTCGCGCTCGGCAGCCAGCCAGATCTGATTGCCTTCAGGGTTTACCGCCAGGCCTTCGAACAAGGCATTAAAGTGCAGCAACATGCCACTGGCCCTGGCTTCACGCACCATGCCCGGCGCGATTTTCAACCATTCAGGCGCGCCCGCCGCCGGCACCTGCAGCACCGCGGCATGGGCTTCGCTGACAATGTAGCGGTTGCCTGCGGCATCACAGCTGATGCCTTCAAAGTCCAGGTCACCGCCGCGTATGAACGAAGCGGCCTTGGTACGCGAACGCAAGCCCCAAGGCAGGCCGGACTCGGGCACGGGCGGCACGTCGATCTTTATTGCCTCGGCGCTCCAGGTCGGCGCACGGGTATCCAGGCGGTAGATCTGGTCGTCATCGCGGTCCGAAACCGTCCACAGCTCGTTGCCACACAACGCCAGGCCCGACAGGTTCCCACCGCGCATGCCGTCCACCGGGTGTTCCGAGACCAGCTTGAGCTCTGCCACGCTGGCGGCAGCCACCTGGGTGACCGCCAGCCCGCTCAACATCAGGATCGCCAGGGCGAAGCCTGTGCGCATCAGCCCAGCACCTCGGCCAGGTTGCCTTTGGATTCAAGCCAGGTCTTGCGGTCGCCAGCGCGTTTCTTCGCCAGCAACATGTCCATCATTTCCGAGGTGGCGGCGAAGTCTTCCAGGGTCAACTGCACCAGGCGCCGGGTGTTCGGGTCCATGGTGGTTTCGCGCAGTTGCGGCGGGTTCATCTCACCCAGGCCCTTGAATCGCGTGACCTGTGGCTTGCCGCGTTTCTTCTCGGCCACCAGGCGGTCGAGGATGCCATCGCGCTCGGCTTCGTCCAGGGCATAGAAAATTTCCTTGCCCAAGTCGATGCGGTACAGCGGCGGCATGGCCACATAGACGTGGCCGGCGTCCACCAACGGGCGGAAATGCTGGACGAACAACGCGCACAGCAAGGTGGCGATGTGCAGGCCGTCGGAGTCGGCGTCGGCGAGGATGCAGATCTTGCCGTAGCGCAACTGGCTCATGTCCGCCGCGCCTGGGTCTACGCCAATGGCCACGGCGATGTTGTGCACTTCCTGGCTGGCGAGCACTTCGCTGCCATCGACTTCCCAGGTGTTGAGGATCTTGCCGCGCAACGGCAGGATCGCCTGGAATTCCTTGTCCCGCGCTTGTTTGGCGGAACCGCCGGCGGAGTCACCCTCCACCAGGAACAGCTCGGAACGCATCGGGTCTTGCCCGGCGCAATCGGCCAGTTTGCCGGGCAATGCCGGGCCCTGGGTGATGCGCTTGCGCTCGACCTTCTTGCTGGCTTTCAAGCGACGGCCGGCGTTGTTGATCGCCAGCTCCGCCAGGGCCAGGCCCAGCTCGGGGTGCTCGTTGAGCCACAGGCTGAAAGCGTCCTTGACCACGCCAGAGACAAACGCCGCCGCCTCGCGGGACGACAGGCGCTCTTTGGTCTGGCCGGAGAATTGCGGTTCCTGCATCTTCATCGACAGCACGAACGCGATGCGCTCCCACACGTCTTCCGGCGCCAGCTTCACGCCGCGCGGCAACAGGCTGCGGTATTCGCAGAATTCACGCATGGCATCCAGCAAGCCTTGGCGCAAACCGTTGACGTGGGTACCGCCCTGGGCCGTAGGAATCAGGTTGACGTAGCTTTCCTGCACACTGTCGCCACCTTCGGGCAACCACAGCAGCGCCCAGTCCACCGCTTCTTTATTACCCGACAGGCTGCCGCAGAACGGCTCGTTGGGCAGGCGTTCGAAGTCGCTGACCGAATCCTCCAAGTAAGAGCGAAGGCCGTCTTCGTAGTGCCACTCGACCTTCTCGCCGGTGCCTTTGTCTTCAAAGCTGACCAGCAGCCCCGGGCACAGCACAGCCTTGGCCTTGAGCACGTGCTTGAGGCGGCTGATGGAGAATTTGGGCGAATCGAAATACTTGGGGTCCGGCGCAAAGTACACGCTGGTGCCGGTGTTGCGCTTGCCCACGGTGCCGATCACTTCCAGGTCGGTGGCTTTGTAGCCATCGGCGAAGGTCATCTGATACTCGTTGCCGTCGCGCTTGACCTTAACCCGCACCAGGGTCGACAGCGCGTTGACCACGGAAATACCCACGCCGTGCAAACCGCCGGAGAACTGGTAGTTCTTGTTGGAGAACTTGCCGCCGGCGTGCAGCTTGGTGAGGATCAGCTCGACGCCCGGCACCCCCTCTTCGGGGTGAATGTCCACCGGCATGCCACGACCGTCGTCGGACACTTCCAGGGAATGGTCGGCGTGAAGGATGACTTGCACCGACTTGGCGTGCCCGGCCAAGGCTTCGTCGACGCTGTTGTCGATGACTTCCTGGGCAAGGTGGTTCGGCCGACTGGTGTCGGTGTACATGCCGGGGCGTTTGCGCACCGGGTCGAGGCCCGAGAGGACTTCGATGGCGTCGGCGTTATAAGAGCTAGCGCTGGGAGTGGCCATGGGGTCTCGTCGTGAGTCGTTCGATTAAAAAGTGACCTGCGATTTTCTACAGTGACGAAAAATCGAAGGATTGAAACTGATCTGCGCCAATACCGGCAAAGCACAACAGTGCCGGCAATTGCTGGGCGAACCCCTGGTAACCATGGTCGCCACCGGCCTGGATGCGCAAGGCACAGGCCCGGTAATACTGTTGGGCCAGGCGATAATCCAGGGTTTCGTCCCCGGTCTGCAACCACACCTGATAACGCCCGGCATCCTGGGGCGCCGGTACTTCCAGCTCGGCCAGCGCCGTGACGTGGTCCTGTGTCAATTCCCAGGTCTCATCGGTGTAGAGGTTCTTCTGGGTGCCCAGATAACCGTCAAACATCCGATGGGGGCTGACCGCCGGGTTGACCAGCAGCGCCTTGAGGCCATGGCGTTCGGCAAGATGGGTTGCATAGTAGCCGCCGAGTGAGCTGCCGACCAGCAGTGGCCGGCCCAGTTGCGCAATCGCTTGCTCCAATTGAAGAATCGCCTGACGAGGGTGGTGATGCAGCGCCGGCACACGCAACTGGTCGGACAGGCCAAGGGCATCCATCACAGTGCTCAACTGGCTGGCCTTGTTGGAAGCCGGCGCACTGTTGAAACCGTGGATATACAGGATCGAAGCGGACATGCCGGGCTCTCCGTGCTGGGGCCAAAGACGCGCAGTTTACAGGGAATGCAGGCAGAAGCGGACCCATTGTGGGAGCTGGCTTGCCTGCGATCACCATAGGTATCTACATAACTTTGTGGGCTGTAGCCGCAGACGGTAACCACGATGCGAAGCGAGCCGCTCTTGATCTTGCTCTTGATCTGCTTGTGATCTTGATCTCAGGCGCCCCGTTAAACCACGCTGGCCGGAATTCGACAGGGATTTGGGGGGTAAACCGGCAGGGATGCCGGTTTAGCCGCCCCGCGCCATGGATGGCGCGTGGCGGCGCCCCCCCAAATCACTGGCGGATTACGGGCACACCGAGCCTAGGCGAGGTGCCGAGTGGTGGGGCAAGAGCGCTTTGCTTACTTTCGCGCTTTTCGAAAGTGAGCCGCCGTCAGGGCGGAACCCTAAGCGGCCGTTACCGCAGCAATGGATATGTACACCATCCAACTGTGTTGCCTGCCAGGCCGCCTTCGCGAGCAAGCCCGCTCCCACATTTGAAGTGCGGGGTGTCAGGTAGATAGGCGTCGGCTGTCAGGCTGCCATCGCAGGCAAGCCAGCTCCCACATTTTGATCAGTGTTAACAGGTCCTAATAGCCGTTGCTGCCGTAATCGATGGTGAATGCAAAGCCAACCAAACGCTCCACCCCCGTCTCCAACCGTCCGTCACCATGCAAACGCAACCAGCGATACCCCGGTGCCTGCTCGCTGACCTGAAAGTCCTCACTCCCCGGCGCAAACTGGATACAGGTAGACGGCGAAGCCAGCAGCCGCACACCGTCGCGCTCGCTGTCGATCTCCTGATGCACATGCCCCCACAGCAATGCCTTGGTCTGCGGAAAGCGCTCAAGCACGGCAAACAGCGCTTCGGGGTTGCGCAGACCAATTGGCTCCATCCACGCACAGCCGATGGGCACCGGATGATGATGGAAACACACCAGGTGATGGCGGCCCGGCGCTTCGCTCAAGGCCTGCGCCAGCAGTTGCAGTTGCGCGTCTTGCAGGTAGCCCGGCACAGACCCAGGTACCGCCGAATCCAGCAGAGTAATACGCCAGTTGCCGATATCCACCACCGGTTCGAGCAAATCACTGTGCATGGCAGCCTGGGCCATGACCTGCGGCTCGTCGTGGTTGCCAGGAATCCAACGCGCCGGAGCGCCAAGGGAGGCGGTCAAATCGCGAAACTGCTGATAGGACTCAAGCGTGCCGTCCTGGGACAGGTCGCCGGTCGCCAGTATCAGGTCGATGGCCGGCTGTTGCGCACGCACCAGCTCGACTACCCGTTGCAGGCTTTCACGGGTGTTCATGCCTAGCAATGTGGCGTCAGGGTCGGCAAACAGATGGCTGTCGGACAACTGCACCAGCAACACGGCATCAGGATTCACGGCGGATACGCTCGGCAAGGCGCTCTCCCTGGCAATCACAGGAATGGATAGTTGGCGCGATTATGCTGGGGCAGGACACAAAGAGGAAACCCAAGGAAGCAGACGCAGTTCACATCTACCGCACCACTTCAAACTCATGGCCCAAGGCCAGGCAGTGGCTGAGCCATTCGCCGAGGAACACATTGAGCTGTGCTTTCTCATCGGGCTGGTGCATGAACACATTCGGGTAAGGATAGATGCTGCGAAAGCGTCGCGCATGTTCGGCGCTGATCACTTCGGCCATACGCGCGTCGTGGTACACCTGCACTTCCAATTGCGGCACCGGCAACCACGGCAGGCTGTGCTCCTGGCGTACCCGCAGGGTGGTGGTGTATGGGCAAGTGAGAATGACTTCCAGGGTCAGCACGCCGAGCATCTGGTCGCCATGGGTGACAGCAATGCGCCGCGCCTGGGGAGCGTGGCGCATGTCCGGGAGCAGGCGCATCAGCCGCGCATAGTTGGCCTCGCAGGCCGCTTGCAGCCCGATCAGGTCAACTCGGTAACGTTCCCGTGCCTTTACTGCCATAACCCCCTCACTTCCGCGCGATTAAGCGCAAGCCATTGCAGGGCGATAATGCTGGCTGCGTTGGAAATCTTGCCGTCGCGCACCGCCTGCAAGGCATCTTCGAAGGCCCAAGCGGTGACGCGGATATCTTCTGCTTCTTCTTCCAATCCATGGACCCCACCCGCCCCCGAGCTGTCGCACCGGCCCAGGTACAGGTGGACAAATTCGGTACTGCCGCCAGGTGACGGGAAATACTTGGTGATCGGCCACAGCGCGGAGAACGTCAGCCCAGCTTCCTCCTCGGCCTCGCGGTGTGCAACCTCCTCGGGTTGCTCATCCTTGTCAATCAGGCCGGCGACCATCTCCACCAGCCAGGGGTTATCGGCACGGCCCATGGCGCCGACGCGGAACTGTTCGATCAGCACCACCTCATCGCGCAGCGGGTCGTAGGGCAGCACGCACACGGCGTCATGACGCACGAACACTTCGCGGTTGATCACCCGGCTCATGCCGCCGTCGAATTTTTCGTGGCGCAGTTGCACGCGATCGAGCTTGTAGAAGCCTTTATAGGCATTGTCACGCTGAACAATCTCGATTTTGTTCGGCGTCGACTTCGCGATGTCCGTCATGGTGTCCCTCGTTAAGCTCGTGCAATGGGCGCCATCCTAACGCGCCGACGCCCGTTGATGCAGCCCCTTTGCGGTTGCCGGAAGAGACGGCGAGCGTCAAACTCACTGCAATCAGTTTAGTGGCGAACTGGCGGCCACGTTGGCAGTCCAAGCGCTACTCTTTTCGCTTTCCATCGATTTACGAAGGACACACATGTCGCTTTTAAGAATCGCCTCCGTGGCCTGTATTGCCTTGACCCTGGGTGCTTGCCAGAGCCTGTTCCAACCGGCCTATCTCAAGCCGCTGGACGTTACCACCGACAAATCGGAGCAGATCAAGCCCGGCTGTGACAGCCCGGCCTGCCCGCTGGTGAACATCGACACCGTGCATTTCCCCGCCGAGCCACAACTGGACAGCCTGGTGGAACAGCGCCTGCTGCAAATGACCCGCACCACGCCTGGCGCCAGTGTACCGGCGAGCCTGAACGCCTACCGCAACACCTTCCTGCGTGAGTCGCCGGACCGCCACGGCATGTACTTGCAAGCCAAGGTACGTGACCAGCATGACGGACTGGTGATCGTTGAAGTGTCCAGCTACCTGGACACCGGTGTCGCCCACGGCGAGCCAGGCCGCGGGTTTATCAACTATTCACGGATTCTGCATAAGGAACTGACCCTGGCCGACATGCTGCTGCCCGGCCAGGAGCAGGCCTTCTGGAATACTGCGAAAGTCGCCCACAACAGTTGGTTGATCAGCACCAAGATGGACCGCGATCCGGAGTTCGTGAAGAGCTGGCCGTTCCAGAAAACCCCGAACGTGGCCCTGACCAGCGGCGGCGTGGTGCTCAAGTACAACGTCAGCACCATCGCCCCTTACGCACAGGGGCTGATCGAAATCACCCTGCCCTATACGCGCCTCACCGGTGTGATCAAGCCTGAGCTGGTGCCCGCACGGCGCTGATCGGTTGTTATTGCAGGGGGAGATTGGGTGTTTGTCGGATCGCTATCGCGGGCAAGCCCGACTCCCACAAGGGACCGGCTGTGAACACAAAATCTGTGTCCACTTAGGCCAACTGTGGGAGCCGGGCTTGCCCGCGATGACGGCGGCGCAGACACCGCCGCCTATGGATCAGACCTTCTTGTAGAGCTGGCTACCTTCCTGCTTGAACCGCTCAGCCTGCTCGGCCAAGCCCTTTGCCACATCCACATCCACCGCATCAATGCGCTGGTTGGCTGCGTACTCACGCACCTCGTGGGTAACTTTCATCGAGCAGAATTTCGGCCCGCACATGGAGCAGAAGTGCGCGACCTTGGCCGACTCCTTGGGCAGCGTCTCATCGTGGAAGGCCCGCGCGGTATCCGGGTCCAGGCCGAGGTTGAACTGGTCTTCCCAGCGGAATTCGAAGCGTGCCTTGCTCAAGGCGTTATCGCGAATCTGCGCGCCAGGGTGGCCTTTGGCAAGGTCGGCCGCGTGGGCCGCGATCTTGTAGGTGATGATCCCGGTCTTCACGTCATCCTTGTTCGGCAGCCCCAAGTGCTCCTTGGGCGTGACGTAGCAGAGCATGGCGCAACCGAACCAGCCGATCATCGCCGCACCGATACCCGACGTGATGTGGTCGTAGCCTGGTGCAATGTCGGTGGTCAGCGGGCCGAGGGTGTAGAACGGCGCTTCGTCGCAGCACTCCAGTTGCTTGTCCATGTTCTCCTTGATCAGTTGCATCGGCACATGGCCAGGGCCTTCGATCATGGTTTGCACGTCGTGCTTCCAGGCAATCTTGGTCAGCTCACCCAGGGTTTCCAGTTCACCGAATTGCGCAGCGTCGTTGGCATCGGCCACCGACCCCGGACGCAGGCCATCTCCCAGTGAGAAGCTGACGTCATAGGCCTTCATGATTTCGCAGATTTCTTCAAAGTGCGTGTAGGCGAAGTTTTCCTTGTGGTGGGCCAGGCACCACTTGGCCATGATCGCGCCGCCACGGCTGACAATGCCGGTGACGCGATTGGCGGTCAGCGGCACGTAGCGCAGCAGTACGCCGGCGTGAATGGTGAAGTAGTCCACGCCTTGCTCGGCCTGTTCGATCAGGGTGTCGCGGAACAGCTCCCAGGTCAGGTCTTCGGCAACGCCGTCGACTTTTTCCAGGGCCTGGTAGATAGGCACGGTGCCGATCGGCACGGGCGAGTTACGGATGATCCACTCGCGGGTTTCATGGATATGCTTGCCAGTGGACAGGTCCATGATGTTGTCCGAGCCCCAGCGAATACCCCAGGTCATCTTCGCCACTTCTTCTTCAATGGACGAACCCAGGGCGCTGTTGCCGATATTGCCGTTGATCTTCACCAGGAAGTTACGGCCGATAATCATCGGTTCCAGCTCGGTGTGGTTGATGTTGGCCGGGATGATTGCGCGGCCGCGAGCGATTTCTTCGCGCACGAACTCGGGGGTGATGATTTTCGGAATACTGGCGCCGAAGCTATGCCCGGCATGTTGTTGCTTGAGCAGGCCGCTGGCGCGTGCTTCTTCAAGCTTCATGTTTTCGCGGATGGCCACGTATTCCATTTCTGGCGTGATGATGCCTTTGCGCGCGTAGTGCATCTGGCTGACGTTGGCACCGGCCTTGGCACGACGCGGGTTTTGCAGGTGGGCAAAGCGCAGGTAGGCCAGGTCGGGGTTATCCAGGCGTTCCTGGCCGTAGCGTGAACTCAAGCAGGCCAGCCGCTCGGTATCACCACGTTCTTCGATCCACGGCGAGCGCACATCGGCCAAGCCTTTGCGCACGTCGATGATGACATTGGGGTCGGTATAGGGGCCGGAGGTGTCATAGACCACTACAGGGGCGTTGATTTCGCCACCAAACTCCGTGGGGGTCACGTCCAGGCTGATCTCGCGCATCGGCACGCGAATGTCCGGGCGGGAGCCCTGCACGTAGATTTTTTGCGAGCGGGTAAACGGCTGCACGGAGCCGGAGTCGACCTTGGCCGATTCACTCAGGTGCACGGTATTTTTTAGTTTTGTAGTCATCACAGGCTCTCCAACTTATCCAGGCGGTGGATTTTTGTCGGAGCGAACCTGTGACGGACGGACGCACTGGAACCAGTGCTGTGCTTGGCGCACGAGGGCTGTTCGATTGTCGAACAACATCCCGGACGAAGCACAAGAGGACTCGCCGGGTGACGAGAAATCTTGTTCCCTACGCAGGCGCTAACCTGATCAGGTTCAACGGGATCCGGTATTTACCGATCTCAGCCTTCCAACAAGGCACCCCGACAAGAACGCGGCCAGTCTAGACCATGGCGTGGGCAAATTGCCAATAGCGGTTTATTCAGCGTGATGAATGGCGTGATCGTGGGATTGTTGTGCGCAGGCCCGGCCACTACACTCGGGCACGGCCTCAAGGCTTGACGCCAGGCATGGCCAGCCTTAGCCTTGGGCGCTGAATTATTACCGTAATATTCATACTAGGGATCGCCTCATGCTGCGCAAACTCTCACTGGCTGTTGCCGTGTCTTGTGCGACCAACGGACTGGTCTGGGCAGCTGAAGCGCCCTTGTCCGCCAACACCGACCTGGTCAGCGTGTATCAGGAAGCGGCGAACAACAACGCCGACCTGGCCGCTGCCCGTGCCCAATACGGCGCGCAAAAAGAAGTGGTACCCCAGGCTCGCGCAGGGTTGCTGCCGAACCTGTCCGCCGGCGCCGACAGCAACAACGTGCGCACCCAGATCGACCAGCCGGCCGCCACGGCCAACCGTGACGCCCACTCCTGGCGGGCCACCTTGAGCCAGCCACTGTTCCGCGCCGACCGCTGGTTCCAGCTGCAAGCCGCCCAAGCGGTCAACGAGCAAGCCTCGCTGCAACTGTCGGCCTCCGAGCAGAACCTGATTTTGCAAAGTGCCGAAAGCTACTTCGCCGTGCTGCGCGCCCAGGACAACCTGGCGTCGACCAAGGCCGAAGAAAACGCCTTCAAGCGCCAGCTCGACCAGTCCAACGAACGCTTCGATGTGGGCCTGTCAGACAAGACCGATGTGCTGCAATCCCAGGCCAGCTACGACACCGCCCGGGCCAATCGCATCCTGGCCCAGCGCCAGGTGGACGACGCATTCGAAGCACTGATCACCCTGACCAACCGCCAATACAATTCGATCCAGGGCATCGTCCACACGCTGCCGGTGCTGCCGCCGGCGCCGAACGACGCCAAGGCCTGGGTCGAAACCGCCGGGCGCCAGAACCTCAACCTGCTCGCCAGCAATTACGCGGTCACCGCCGCCGAAGAAACCCTGCGGCAGCGCAAGGCCGGTCACTTGCCAACGCTCGATGCGGTCGCGCAATACGAAAAAGGCGACAACGACGCCCTGGGTTTCAGCAACCCGAATCAGTTGCCTATCCCGTACGGCGGCGATGTGTCGCAACGCACCGTGGGCCTGCGGTTGAACATCCCGATCTACAGCGGCGGCCTCACCAGCTCGCAAGTGCGCGAATCCTATTCACGCCTCGACCAGACCGAGCAGCAGCGCGAAGGCCTGCGCCGGCAGGTGGTGGAAAACACCCGCAACCTGCACCGTGCAGTCAACACCGATGTGGAGCAGGTGCAAGCACGCCGCCAGTCGATCATCTCCAACCAGAGCGCGGTGGAAGCCACGGAAATCGGCTATCAGGTGGGCACCCGCAACATCGTCGACGTGCTGGACTCACAGCGCCAGCTGTACGCGTCGGTGCGCAACTACAACAACAGCCGCTACGATTACATCCTCGACAACCTGCGCTTGAAGCAGGCGGCGGGCACGCTCAACCCAGGGGATTTGCAGGATCTGGCGCGCTATCTCAAGGCCGACTACAACCCGGACAAAGACTTCCTGCCGCCAGACTTGGCCAAAGCCGCTGCCGAACAGCTCAAGGCCCGCCCCGGCTATTAAAATGTGGGAGCTGGCTTGCCTCTGTAGGAGCGAGCTTGCTCGCGAAAAACTTACAGGCGCCGCGTTCATTCGGCAAACACGCGTTATCGTTGACGTTTTTCGCGAGCAAGCTCGCTCCTACATTATTGGGTGGGTGTTGTCAGTGTTTGATCAGTCTGTCCAAACCATCCAACAACCGCTTTAACGCGCCCTGGTTGGCCTGCATCACCTTGAGCCCCGCCTGCGCCATCCTGCGTGCGTCCTGGGGCAACTCAAACAACTGTCGCACCGCTTCGGCCAGCCCATCGGCATCGTCCACCTCGCGTAACGCCCCGGCGTCGCGCATCATCGCGGTGATGTCGAGGAAGTTGAAGACATGCGGGCCCATGATCACCGGCTTACCCAACGCCGCCGGCTCCAGCGGGTTGTGCCCGCCGGTCGGCACCAGGCTGCCGCCGACGAATGCGCTGTCAGCCAGGGCGTAGAGAAATAGCAACTCGCCCATGGTGTCGCCAAGCAACACCGAGGTTTGCTCGGTGACCGGCTCACCACTGGAGCGACGCACCGTGGCAAAGCCTTGCTGCACGCAGCGCTCAAACGTCGGGCTAAAGCGTTCCTGATGACGGGGCACCAGAATCAACAGGGCGTTGGGGTAGTTCGCCAGCAACTGGCGATGGGCTGCCAGCACCACCTCGTCTTCACCTTCGTGGGTACTCGCGGCGATCCAGACCGGACGCTCGCTGGCGCCCCATTGTTCACGCAGGGCGGCGGCGCGAGCCGTTAGCTGGGGGTCGATGCTCAGGTCGAACTTGATCGAGCCGGTCACTTCCACGGTTTCAGGGCGTGCGCCCAGGCTGCGGAAGCGTTCGGCCTCGGTCTCGGTCTGTACGGCGAACAAGCTCATGTCTGCCAGCATCGGCGCCGTCAGCTTGGCAAATCGCGCGTACCCTTTGGCCGAGCGCGCCGACAACCTTGCATTGGCCAGCGCCACCGGAATACCGCGCTGGGCGCAGGCATGGATATGGTTGGGCCACAGCTCGGTTTCCATGATCACCGCCAGCGTGGGCTGCACGCGGTCGAGAAAACGCTTGGCGGCGCAGGGCAAGTCGTACGGCAAATAGCAGTGCTGGATGCGCGGTTCGTTGGCGAACAACGCCTGGATACGCTCGGAACCGGTGGGCGTCATGCAGGTGACGGTGATCGGCAACTGTGGATAACGCGCCATCAACCCGCGAATCATCGGGGCGGCGGCAATGCTTTCGCCCACCGACACCGCGTGCACCCAGATCCCGCCGGGGCGCATCACCGGCAAGCCATAGGAGAACCGCTCGCCCACACGCTTGGCGTAGGCTGGTGCCTTGCGCGCGCGCAACCACAAGCGTAAGGCCACCAACGGCAGCGCCAGGTAAAACAGACAGCTGTAGAGAGTTCTATTCATGGCGGCGGAGTTTATCGGCTTTTTCAGTCGATCGCCTGCAAGCACTCGGCAAAACGTTTAGCCAAAAAGCGCGCGGCGGGCCCCAGGTGCTCGTCGCGGCGCCACACCAGTTCCACCACCAGGGCGGGCGGGGTCCATTCGCTGGCCAATTCGACCATCTGTTGCTGGTAGGTCGGATATTGCACGATGTGCCGCGGTAGCCAGGCCCAGCCCAGGCCACTCATCAGCCATTCGGCCAATACGTAGAAGCTGTCGGCGCGCCACACGAGAGGGCTGGCCGCCTCGCTGCCGGGGTAGACGCTGGTCTGGGTCGACATCAGCAACTGCCGAAACTGGGCCAGGTGCTGGCACGTCACGTACTGCTCCTTGGCCAACGGGTGATTCACTCCGCACACCGTGACCATTTCCACACTGCCCACCACTCGACGCTCCAAGGCTTCGGGAATCTGGTCGTGATAGAACAACAGCCCCAGGTCCGCCTTGCGCTCCACCAACTTGCGCGCCACATCGCCCTGGGCCGCGCTGGACAACTGCACCTCCAGCAACGGGTAGTGCACAGCCAGCGCCTCCAGGCTGTCGAGTACTGGCTGGAACAGCATCGCCTCATCCTGGGCCAGGCGCAGGCAGGCTTCCTCGCCGCGGGTCAACGACAAGGCCCGCCCCGTCAGGCGTTCGCACTGGCGCAGTACCTCACGCGCTTCCTCCAGCAACACACTGCCGGCTTCGGTCAGGCGCGGTTGCCGGCCGCTGCTACGCTCGAACAGGACAACGCCCAAGTCCGCCTCCAGCAAGGCAATGCCATTGCTGACCGCCGATTGCGCCTTGCGCTGCCCACGGGCCACGGCAGAAAACGAACGCTGCTCGGCGACGCTGACAAACAGGCGCATCTGCTCCAGATCCCATTGCACGCTCATGGCTCAACCTATCTCTATTTCCGATAGGTAATGACTTTACCCCATCTGGCAGACGTCTAAAATGCCGACCACTGTAGGAGCGAGCTTGCTCGCGAAAAACTCACAGGCGCCGCGTGCATTCAGAAAGCGCGGGTTATCGTTGACGTTTTTCGCGAGCAAGCTCGCTCCTACAGTTCATGAAATCACACCGAGGATTGCCCTATGAATGCCGCCTACTACTACTTGGCCATCGCCATCTGCTCGGAAGTGATCGCCACCGTTTCCATGAAAGCCATCAAAGGCTGGAGCACCCCTATTCCGTTGTTGCTGGTGATCGTCGGTTACGGCGTGGCGTTCTGGATGCTGACCCTGGTGGTGCGTACCGTGCCGGTCGGCGTGGCGTACGCGGTATGGGCCGGGATGGGTATCGTGATGGTCAGCATCGCGGCACTGTTCATCTATGGGCAGAAGCTGGATGTGCCGGCGATGCTGGGGATGGGCCTGATTGTGCTGGGCGTGGTGGTGATTCAGTTGTTCTCGAAAACCGCCGGGCACTGACCGCCACTCAACAGCCTGTATACTGCGCCTCTTGTCTTGAACACTGAGGTCGCCGATGCCATCCGTTATTTCCACCGACGTTCTGATTGTCGGCGCCGGGGTTGCCGGCCTCTGGCTCAATGCGCGCCTGCGCGGCCAGGGGTTTTCCACGGTACTGGTGGAAAACGCCACCCTGGGCGGCGGGCAAAGCCTGAAGTCCCAGGGGATCATTCACGGCGGTGCGAAATACGCCCTGCACGGCGCCCTCACCGGCGCCTCCGAAGCCATTGCCGATATGCCGCGCCGCTGGCGTGAAGCCCTGGCCGGCAACGGCGAGCTGGACCTGTCCGGCGTGCGCGTGCTGTCCCAGGCGCACTACTTGTGGTCGCCCGGCACGATTGCCGGCAACCTCACCAGTTTTTTCGCCAGCAAGGCCGTGCGTGGCCGCGTCGATCAGGTCAAGGGCGACGAACTGCCCCTGGCGCTGCAGAACCCTCGCTTCAAAGGCAAGGTCTACCGCCTGGCCGAGCTGGTGGTAGACGTGCCCAGCCTGATCAACCGCCTGGCGCAATTGGCCGGTGACGGTCTGCTCGCAGGTGTGCACATCGAACCGCTGCTGGAAGGTCACACCCTGGTGGGCTTGAAGGTCGATGGCCGTGAGATCCGCGCCCAGCGCATCGTCCTGAGCGCTGGCGGCGGCACGGCGGACTTGCTCGCGGCCCTGGGCCTGAGCCAACCGGCCATGCAAAAACGCCCGCTGCACATGATCATCGCCAAGGGCCCCGGCCTCAAGCCGCTGTACGCCCATTGCCTGGGGGGTGGCACCAAGCCACGGATCACCGTCACCACCCACCCGGCCGCCGATGGCAACTGGGTGTGGTACATGGGCGGCGATATCGCCGAGGCTGACGGCGTGGCGCGCACGCCTGAAGAACAGATCGCCACCGCGCAGAAAGAGCTGGCGCAACTGCTGCCCTGGATCGACATGAGCCAGACCCAGTGGGCCACCCTGCGGGTGGATCGCGCCGAGCCGCTGCAATCGGGGCTGAGCCGTCCCGATAACGCGTTCCTTGCCGAAGACGGCCGCCTGCTGGTGGGCTGGCCGACCAAACTGGCCCTGGCGCCGGACTTCGCCGACCGCGTACTCCACGCCCTGGAGCGCGACGGCATCCGCCCAAGCGCCAGCGCCCCTCTGCCCGAGCTGCCAAAACCGGCAATCGGCCAACCCGCCTGGGAGCAACTGTTGCCATGAGCCTGCCAACCCTGCACGACCTGCATCGCCCGCTGGGCAGCACCGGCCTGCTGGTGTCGCCCCTGGGCCTGGGCACCGTCAAGTTGGGCCGCGACCAAGGAGTTAAATACCCCAGCGGCTTTCAGATCCCTGGCGACGACGAGGCGCGCATGCTGTTGCGCCAGGCCCGCGAGCTGGGCATCAACCTGATCGACACCGCGCCGGCCTATGGCATGAGCGAAGAGCGCCTGGGGCCACTGCTGCGTGATCAGCGCAAGGACTGGGTGATCGTCAGCAAGGTGGGCGAAGAGTTTGCCAACGGCGTGTCCCATCACGATTTCAGCGCGGCCCACACGCGGATGTCGATTGAACGCAGCCTGAAACGACTTGAAACGGATTTTATCGACCTGGTGCTGGTGCATTCCGATGGCAACGACTTGCATATCCTCAATGATTGCGAGGTTTACCAGACCCTGGAGCAGTTGAAGAAAGACGGCAAGATCCGTGGTTTCGGCTTCTCCGGCAAAACCGTCGAGGGCGGTGTGAAAGCACTGGAACAGGGCGATTGCGCGATGGTCACCTACAACCTCAACGAACAGGCCGAGAAGGCCGTGATCGACTATGCCGCCGCCCACGGCAAGGGCATCCTGGTGAAAAAGGCCCTGGCCAGCGGCCATGTGTGCCTGGAACCGGGAATGGATCCAATTCAGGCCAGTTTCACCTTGTTGTTTGCGCAAACGGGCGTCGCCAGTGCTATTGTCGGGACCATTAATCCGCTGCACCTGGCCCATAACGTAGCAACTGCTGCCCGGGTCATTCGTCAACTCTGATGCCGCCCACGCGGCCGACCCCGTCGCAAGAAGGAGCCGACATGCCGCGAACGCTCATAAGAAAGAACCCCAGCAACTTCAAGACACTGCCGCTGCACGTCGAAGCCACCCCCGAAGGCCTGAGCTACCAGAGCGTCGGCATGCCGCTCAACTTCGCCCAGACCCTGCAACGGCGCAAGCCGGTCGAGGTACCAGATGCCGAACGCTTCGCCCTGGAACTGGCGAACCTCGGCGTCTCGGTACGCTTGACCCTGCACTGGCAAAACAAGGACTACTGGGTGCTGGTGCGCCAACGCCGCCAGGACCGTGGCGACGTTGTGCTCAAGCTGATCTCCGGCTACGTCCCGGCCCATGAACTGAACCTGCCGTTGCACACCGCCATCCAGGAAATCGCCGAGGAGTGCCTGCTCGAAACCCCCGAAGGCTGGCTGGGCGGGCGCTTCAACGACACCTGGCTGCCGGCGCCCTACTCCGCTGCCCTGCATTACCGCGAGGCCCTGCCGTTTCGCCTCAGCCCTTTGTCCGGCGCCGCGCGCCCGGTGCGCTGCGCCACCATGCAACTGATCGAGCGCCCACGGGCCTACGTGCACCTGCCGACCGCCTCGCTGCAATTGATTTATGACCTGCGCCTGGAAGTGCCGAAGGAAGCCAAGTCCCTCAGCTTGTTTCATGTGGATGAGCGCTTGGAGGGTGACCAACTGGTGGCGCGCCTGGATCGTCAGCGCCCGGACCTGTACTTGATGCCGCTCAAAGACGGCGAGCCACTGGCAGAGTTGTATACCGTCAAGAAGGATCAGCTGTACCCGGCCAGCACACGCGGCTTGTACCTGGCGGAAAGCTTTGCCCAGCAAGAGGGCTGGCTGGTGCGCGATGAGCGGATTCGCTGGAAGGATTGGCTCAGGCAGCAGGGCCTGGCAGAGCCGGAAAAAGACTCCAAGCTCAAGCGCTTGACCGGCAAGGCACGGCAGATGCTGCGCAAGATCGTGCCGAAGAAGAGCTAGGGGCGAGCAGGCTCGCCCCACGGGGTATCACTCGTTGTTGCGGATCTTCTCGACAATCGCCGTGGTCGAGCTGTTTTCAACCAGCCCCAGCACTTTGACCGTGCCGCCGTAGGCGCTGACGATGTCCGCACCCACCACCTGGTCGACGCTGTAGTCACCGCCCTTGACCAGCACGTCGGGCTTGACCTGGGCCAGCAGGTTTTCCGGGGTGCCTTCAGAGAAGCTGATCACCCAGTCCACCGCGCCCAGACCTGCGAGTACCGCCATGCGCCGGTCAACACTGTTGATCGGGCGGCCCGGGCCTTTCAAGCGGCTGACCGACGCGTCATCGTTGACCGCAACGATCAGGCGGTCACCTTGGGCGCTGGCCTGTTCCAGGTACGTCACATGCCCGGCGTGCAGGATGTCAAAGCAGCCGTTGGTGAACACAATGCTTTCGTTGTGAGCCCGGGCATCGTCAATCGCCAGCAGCAATTGCTCCAGGCCCAGCACACCGCGCTCCGAGCCTTCGGAACGCTGGATGGCGCGGCGCAACTCAGGAGCGCTGATGGCAGCGGTACCCAGCTTGCCGACCACAATGCCGGCCGCCAGGTTGGCCAGGGCCACGGCGTGGGGCAGTTCTTCACCGGCGGCAATGGAGGCTGCCAGGGTGGAGATCACCGTGTCACCGGCACCGGTCACGTCGAACACTTCACGGGCACGCGCCGGCAGGTGCATGGCCGGGTGGCCCGGACGCAACAGGGTCATGCCGTGCTCGCCACGGGTCACCAGCAAGGCGCCCAGGTCGAGATCGGCCATCAATGCTGCGCCCTTGCTCACCAGCTCGTGCTCATCGGCACACCCGCCGACGATGGTCTCGAACTCACTGAGGTTTGGCGTGAGCAGGCTGGCGCCTCGGTAAACCGAGAAGTCCTTGCCCTTGGGATCGGCCAGCACCGGAATGTTGCGAGCCTTGGCGGCCTGGATCAACACCTGGTGATTCTGCAAGGCGCCTTTGCCGTAGTCGGACAACACCAGCACCTTGATACCTTCGAGCAGTGCCTCGACCTGGTCGCCGAGGGCCAGGGCGTCGGTGGCGAAGGGTTCTTCAAAATCGATACGCAGCAACTGCTGGTGACGGCTCATGACCCGCAGCTTGACGATGGTCGGCTGATGGGCAATGCGCTGGAACAACGCACGCACGCCAGCGCCCTGCAGGCTGTTGGCCAGACTTTCGGCCGCTTCGTCGTCACCGGTCACCCCCACCAGGGAAGCCGGGGCGCCGAGCGCGGCAATATTGAGCGCGACGTTGGCAGCGCCACCTGGGCGGTCTTCGATTTGCTCGACCTTAACGACCGGCACCGGAGCCTCAGGGGAAATCCGTGAGGTACCACCATGCCAGTAACGGTCGAGCATGACATCGCCGACCACCAAGACAGCGGCTTGATTGAATCGCGGCATGGACAACTTCATGGAGCAACCCACATACAAAATGAACAGGGGCGCGATATTAGCACAGGGTTTGCGATGGCTTGCGACTGGCGCGACGCGGAATCCACACAGGCCAAATATGGAAGGGGCTTGCGAAACTGATCTGTGGCGAGGGCGCTTGCTCCCGTGACGGCCTTCCAGCCGAAGCCTATCTACCTGAAGCACCGAGCTCAAAATGTGGGAGCCGGCTTGCCTGCGATAGCGGCCGATCAGCTTGCACTTCTACTGCTGATCCATCGCTATCGCAGGCAAGCCAGCTCCCACAGTTGTCCGCGCCCGGCCACACACTCCACGATGCGAAGCGAGCCGCTCTTGATCTTGATCTGCTTTTGATCTTAGGCGCCCCGTTAAACCACGCTGGCCGGAATTCGACAGGGATTTGGGGGGTAAACCGGCAGGGATGCCGGTTTAGCCGCCCCGCGCCATGGATGGCGCGTGGCGGCGGCCCCCCAAATCACTGGCGGATTACGGGCACACCGAGCCTAGGCGAGGTGCCGAGTGGTGGGGCAAGAGCCCTTTTGGTTACTTTTGGGGCTCTTTTCCAAAAGTGACCCGCTGTCAGAGCGGAACCCTAAGCGGCCGTTACCGCAGGAATGGATATGTACACCATCCAACTGTGTTGCCTGCCAGGCCGCCTTCGCGAGCAAGCCCGCTCCCACAGTTGGATCGCGGGGTGGCAGGTAGAGAAGTGTCGGCTGTCAGGCCGCTATCGCAGGCAAGCCAGCTCCCACAGTTGGATCGCGGGGTATCAGGTAGAGAAGTGTCGTCTGGGAGGCCGCCATCGCAGGCAAGCCAGCTCCCACAGTTGGATTGTGGGGTGTCAGGTAGATATGGGGCGGCTGGCAGGCCGTCATCGCAGGCAAGCCAGCTCCCACATTTGGATCGTGGGGTGTCAGGTAGAAAGCCCCCTCCCCCACAGCAGCATTGTGTACACCTGTTGGATCAGGTGATATCGGCCTGCACCGGCGCATCCAGGCCCATGGCATGCAGGCGAGCGTAGTAACCGTTCTGCGCCAACAACTCGCCATGGGTGCCACGCTCAACAATCCGCCCGTCGTCCATCACCAAGATCAGGTCCGCCTTCTCGATGGTGGACAAACGGTGCGCGATCACTAGGGTCGTGCGACCTTGCATGACCTTATCGAGTGCCGCCTGGATATGCCGCTCGGACTCGGTATCGAGAGCCGAGGTGGCCTCATCGAGGATCAGCAACGGCGCATTCTTGAGCAATGCACGGGCAATCGCCAAGCGCTGACGCTGGCCGCCGGACAACAACACACCGTTCTCGCCCACCTGAGTATCAAAGCCCTTGGGCAACTGATCGATGAAGTCCTTGGCATTGGCATCCGCCGCCGCCGCCTCAACGTCGGCACGCGGCGCACCGGCCAGGTCGCCGTAGGCGATGTTGTTGGTCACGGTATCGCTGAACAGAGTGACATGCTGGGTAACCTGAGCAATGTGCTTGCGCAGGTTGAGCAGCTTGTAGTCTTCGATCTCGATGCCATCGAGCAGGATTTCACCGCTTTCATGGTGGTAAAAGCGCGGGATCAGGCTGGCCAGGGTCGACTTGCCACTGCCCGAACGCCCCACCAGCGCAATCATCTGCCCAGGCTCGGCGGTAAAGCTGATGTCCTTGAGCACATGGCGTTCGGTGCCAGGGTAGGTGAAGTTCAGGTGACGCACTTCCAGGCGACCGCTGACCTTTTCGCGTTCGAGAGTGCCATGGTCGACCTCAACGTCTTCGTCCAGCTGTTCGAAGATGCTTTCGGCGCCCGCCACACCTTTCTGGATGGTCGAGCTGACCTCCGAGAGCTGGCGGATCGGCTTGGGCAACAAGCCCGCCAGGGTGATGTAGGCCACCATGTCACCCGCCGAGGCGTCGCCACGCAGGTACAGCACCAGGAACATCAGTACGGCCATGGCGGAGTAGATCACCAATTGCAGCGCCGGGGTGTAGATCGCCCCGGTGCGGGTCATGCGCAGTTGCTTGTTGGTGTTGCTCTGGCTGGCCTTGAAGAAGCGCTTCTGTTCATAGACTTCGCCGCCGAAGCTGCGCACCACGCGGTAGCCCTGGATGGTCTCCGAGGCCACGTGGGTCACGTCGCCCATGGCCACCTGGATCTTCTTGCTCTGCTTGCGAAATTTCTTGCTGGCGGTACTGACCATCACGGCAATCAACGGCAGGATCGCGATCATCACCAACGTGAGGCGCCAGTTCATGAACAGCAAGGAGGCGAACAGGAAAATCACCGTCATGCCTTCGCGAATCACCACCTTGATGGCATCGGTCGCGGCACCCGTGACCATGGTCACGTTGAAGGTGATGCGGGAAATCAGATGCCCGGAGTTGTGGTTATCGAAGTAGCGGTTGGGCAGCGTCAGCAGGTTGTTGAACAGCTGCACCCGCAAATCGTGGACCAGCCCCAGGGAGACCTTGGCCAACAGGTAGTTGCCCAGGAACGAGCCCAGGCCTTGCCAGGCCGCGATCAGGATGATCAGCAACGGCACCGCCTGCAGCAATTGCAGGTCGCGCAAAAAGGGCACGGTCGGGAACAGCACAGCTTCCGGATTGGAGAGACCATCGACAAAGTACTTGAGGATGTAACCCAGCATCGGTTGGGTCGACGCGAAAATCAGAAATCCAAGGATACTCAACGCGAACAAGCCCATATAGGGCTTAACGTAACTGAGCAGGCGGAAGTATATTTTCAAGCTCGAAGGGCTTGCGCTCGGACTGGAGTCGGTCATATCACGCGGCGTTTTGAAAAAGGAGGCTGACTTTAGCACAGCTTCTCTGTTGTACTTGCACCCGGCGTAAGCCGCGGCCCGGTTGGATCCTACCGGCGACATTACTTAGCCACTAGCTTAAGATGGTCGGCTTTCTCTTTCTGGAATGGCTTTACTGTATGCACTCCAAGCGCCTTACCTATGGCTCAAATCGCGTTTTCGACTTCCTGGTCCTATGGATTTTGCCTGTTGGCTTGTTGCTGCTCCTGAGTGCACTGTTCTTTGTCGGCAATCGCAATGTACTGCACCGCATTGTCTACATCCTGTTCAGCGTACCGACCTTGTTTCTGTTGTGCATGCGCCCCCGGGAGTTCAAGGACCTGCTGCGCGAGCCCCTGGCGATCGCATTTCTGGCGTTCTCCGCCTGGGCGTTGACCAGCCTGCTCTGGAGCCCTGAACCCAGTTCCGATACCGACCTGTTCAAGCGACCGCTGAATACCTTCATGCTGTTTGGTGGCTGCGGTCTGCTGCTGCATTACCGTAACGAATTGTTCAAGCCAATCTTCTTCAGCGCTGCGGTGATTGCGCTGGTGGTGAGCCTGGGTAATCTGGTGGCGTTCGCCAAGGGCTATTCGCCCGGTTTGCGCATGATCGGCGGCCTGGGCGCGCTTGATAACCCGCTGTTGAGCTCGCATCTTTTTGGGTTCTTCACCGTGTACTGGCTGTACGTCTGCATGACCACCCAACGCATGAAGGTGTTGTGGTTCAGCGTACCGGCCCTGACGATCATGACCATGGCCGTACTGGCGACCGGCTCACGCACGCCACTGGTGGCGCTGACGCTGGCCATACTTTGGATGAGCTTTGTAAGCCGAAATCGTCGTTCGGCATTGCTGATCAGTGGAATGATCCTAGGCGCAGTCGCACTACTCCTGTTTTACCCTGAGTTAATCACCGAGCGAGGCACCTCATTCCGTCTCGAGCTGTGGAGTATTTCACTGCAGCTTATCGCCGAGCATCCCTGGATCGGACATAGCTACGATTCCGAGCTTTACCTGACCCTAGCGGAAGGTTATCAACTGCGCGAGCCCCACAGCTTTGCCCTCGGCGTGCTCTATTACGTCGGCATCATTGGTTTTATCCCCTGGGCCTTCATGCTCGGCTGGGGCCTATACAAAGGTTTGAAGGAGCGCGCCCAGCCGCTGTTCATCCTGGCATCGTCCCTGCTGGCCTATGGCATCGGTGCGGGCCTGACCGAAGGCGGCGGCATCCTGTCACGGCCCAAGGAGCATTGGTTCCTGCTGTGGATCCCCCTGGCAATTATCACCGGCCTGAGCCTCGCCCAGCGCCATCGCAGCCTGCTGCGCATGCCGGTGCAGAACCTCAAGCCCGCGGCGCTTGAACAGCTGTGCAGCAACGCCCATGTGATTGAAGCCGATGGCCTGGGGCCCAAAGTCCTGCGCCTGGAGGACGGCAGCTTCCTCAAGCTGTTCCGCCCACGCCGCTGGTACACCTCCGGCAGCTTCAACCCGTACTCCGAGCGCTTTGCCAGCAACAGCGAGCAATTGCGCACCCTGGGCATTCCTACGCCGCACATCCTCGGGCTCTACCGCCTGAGCGACGCCAGCAGCGCAGTGCGCTATACGCCGTTGCCCGGCCTGACGTTGCGCCAAGCGCTGCAAAGCCTGGACAGCAGCCTGCGTGAATCACTGGTTGAGCGCTTTGGCCGGTTCATGGCGCAACTGCACGAGCGCGGCGTGTACTTCCGTTCGCTGCACCTGGGTAACGTGTTGTTGATGGACGATGGTGAATTCGCCCTGATCGACGTGGCTGACCTGCGCATCTACCCGTCTTCGCTGCGTCACGCCCTGCGCCAACGTAACCTGCGCCACATGCAGCGTTATCCCCAGGACCGCAACTGGCTGTTCGAAACGCATTTCGAACAACTGGTCAAAGGCTACGCCTCGGTGGCAAGCCCAGCCGCCACTGCGAAAATCCGCGAGCAGGTCCAGAGCCTGTAAACACCCTCTGTAGGAGCGAGCTTGCTCGCGAAAAACTCACCGGCACCGCGTTTATTCAGGAAGCACGCGTTATCGTTGAGGTTCTTCGCGAGCAAGCTCGCTCCTACAGAGGGGCGGCGTCAGTTCAGTTTTTGAGCGGTGCCAGATACAACCGCACCAGCCCACGCAAGGTCTTGCGCCCCCAGAACTTCAACGGGATCTGCTTGAGAATCTCCCGCGCCAACGGGCGGTCGCGGTCAGCGGTCTTGAGGAACATCGAGTTCAGGAAGTTGTAGCGAACCGCGTCATAGGCCGGGTGCTCGCTGAACTTGGCATAGGTCTTGAGGATGTTCTGGATCATGTAGCGGTGGTTCTTGTACGTGTTGCTGGCGTGCTGGCGATACTTGGCCATCACCACGTCAAGGGCGTCGATAGTGTAGCCCGCCGCGGTAATCTTCAGTTGGATCAGCAGGTCTTCCAGAGGAATCTGCGGATCGAAACCACCGACCTCCTCCAGCACTTCCCGACGAATCAGCATGGTCGGCGCCGGCGGGAACGGCTTGCGGTCCAGGAACAGGTCGTCGAAGTCCAGACGGCGAAACGGCACGTCGCGACGCTGTTTCTTCTCCGGGTGCAGGTTGCCGTCCCCGTCGATCAGCTCGATATTGCCGGCACACATGCCCACCTTCGGCTTGCCGTCCATATACGCTACCTGAGTGGCGAGACGGTCCGGCAACATGATGTCATCCGAGCCGAACGGTGCGATCAGGCTGCCCTTGGCGCGAGCAATCGCACCGTTCAAGGTGGCGCTGAGCCCTTGGTTCTGCTGCACCTGGAAATCAAAGCCGTGCTCGGCCTGCAAGCGCCGGATGCGTTCGACGCTGTCATCCTTGGAGCCGTCGTCGACCACCAACAGCTCGATATTGGGGTAGGTCTGCCCCAGCACGCTAAGAATGCTTTGCTCGATGTACTGGCCATGGTTGTAGGAGGCGATGATCACCGAGACCAGGGGTTGTGGCTGATTCATGCTCTACCTACTTCACGCAAACCGGTTTCAATCAGGGTCAGGTACTTGTGCTTGAACTCGTCGAGGGTGTGGTTGGCCTCCAGATAGCGGAACACCTCTTCACCCTTGGCACGTAATTGTTCATCGCTCAGCGCCAGGTAAGTGTCCAGGGCTGCAGCCAGTTGTTCGACGTTGCCCGGGTCGTGGGACAAGCCGCCCGCGCCCTGCACCAGCGGCAGCATCGCCGGGCCGTTGGAGGCAATCACCGGCAGATGGCCGCTCATGCCTTCCAGCAGGGCCAGGCCCAGGCCTTCGAACAGCGATGGCATGGTCCAGATATCGAAGCCGCGCACGTACTTCATGCCGTCTTCGCGAAAACCCAGCAAGTGCGCACGGCCGGTCAGGCCCAGGCGCTCGATGTCGGCACGCAGGTCGGCTTCGGCACGGCCGGAACCAATGATGCCCACCTGCGCCTCAGGGTATTTGTCCTTGAGCGTGGCGAAGGCTTGCAGCAGATGGGTATGGCCTTTGATCGGCACAAGGCGCCCCAGTGCGCCGATCATCCGTGCATCCATGGGCAGGCCCAGGGCCTTGCGCGCATCCTCGCGGGACAGTTGCAAAGCCTCTGCCTGGGGAATATCGATCGCGTTGGTGACGTAGGTAGTGTTCTCACGGGTGAAGCCGCAATTGAGATCTACCAGGTAGTCCTTGACCGCTTCGGACACACCGACAAAGCGCCACGCCGGGCTGACCCAGCGCTGGGTCTGACGCCGACGGTAACCACGGGCGTACTCGCCAAAGCCGTGGGAGATGCCGATGCACAGCGAGATCTTCAACCAGCGGTTGAGCGACAGCATCATGTTCACCGACTTGAAGCGGTTACAGATGACCACGTCGAACTTCTGCTCGCGGCAGTACTTGTAGATCTGCCACATGGCGCCAAAGCGAATCCCCTTGAGGGACTTCTCCGGCAGCTCGAAATAATGCGAGTGTTCGGCCACGCTCAGGGGCTGACCGGGCAGCGGGCGCCCGCTGAGAAATCCGGAGGTCACCTCAAAGCGCTCAGCCGGCAGGGATTTGACGATTTGCTCACCCAAGTCCGCGAAGTCATGGGTCTTGACGTTGTAGTCCGGCTGTAACTGCAAAACCTTGAAACGAGGCTTCATAACTCTCCATGCAGCGATCTGGCTACGGGCACGCAGCCCGGTAAAAAGGGCGACAGGCGCATACCGGCCTGCCTTCAATCGGCTCTCAGTCCTGCTTCAGGACCCACAACAGCTCGTGACGGCGCACGGCCTTGCGAAAGAATTCGTTCTCGCCATAGGGCGACGGCCTACGGCCCGCCAGCAGTTGCTGCAACCACCTACGCACTCGACGCTTGAACGGCGCTGGCGGCTGCAGGTCGTGCATCATGCCCAGGGCCATGGCCTTGTCCTGCTGCTGGCTCAAGGCGAGGGCGAAACTGCACGGCACCAGCGCCACAGCGCTATCGAAACGCGGCGGCAACGCCACGCCAGCGCCGGAATCGCCCATGGGCCAACGGTCGTTATCATGCAGGTGATTGGCGTAGCCGAGCAATGTGTCGGGCTGCCACTCCAGCCCCTGCAAGGCTTCCAGCACTGCCGCGTGGGCGCAGATATGGTCGGCGTGGGGATCCAGCAACGGCGTGGGCAACACGATCACCTGGGGCCGCGCCTTGAGCAGCAGCGCCCGCAGGTCGGCGATCAGGTTGTGCCAGGTCGGCGCGCCATCAGCATCGCCAGGCAGGGCAAAACCATTGAACTGGCGAAACAGCCGCGTATCGGCCAAATCCGCTTCGCGGGAGGCTTGCGGCTGATCCGGCGCGGCTTGCATGGCTTGCAACTGCATGCAGAAGTAGCCCAACTGCACGCATTGCGCCTCGGGTACGCCCGCCCAGCGCGGCACGGCGACGCTGTCCCAGGCGCGCAAACGGCCCTTGAGGCGTGCAGCTTCAGCCTTGGGCAGGCCCATATGCTGATAATGCTCGGCCTCGATTTCACCGGCCGTCAGCGTGACGATCCAACTTTCAGTCGCCTGGCTGTAAAGGCTGAACGCAGCCAGTTCGGCATCGTCGGCATGGGGCGCGATCACCATCACACGTTGCTGGCGATAGTCCGGCTGGCGAAAGCGCCACAGCGTCGGCTGGCCCTTGATCCGGCAAAAACGCCCGCGCAAGTTGAGGTTGCCCGCCACCAAGGCTTCGGCGGTGCCGGTCAGGTTCAGATAACGCCGCCCGGCGACGCCGCGCTCGAAGGCTTGCCGGTCCGGAGTTTCCAGGCCCAACAGATCTACTGCGGGGTCGAAGAAACGCCCCAGCCAGGTACTTTTCAACTCAACGCCGACGATCAGGGTTTCATCCGCCGCCAACGGCGCATCCAGCAGCAGCCGGCCCGCCTCCAGGCGCAAGCCGGGCTGTTCGCTGCCGGCCGGGAACGCGTACTCATAGCTGTCTTTGGGCGAGTAAAACAGGTGATCGGCAAACCAGGCCTCATGGGCGGCCCACAGCAGCACCGCAAGGATCAGCGGCAACCACCAGGTTGCCAGTACGCCGGTCGCGACCAGCACCAGCACGCCGATCAACAGCGCAATACGCTTGTTACGCCGATGACGCTTGAGCAGTTGCTGTTTACGGCTCATACACTGAACACCGGCACCGGGTTGCACCAGCGCTCTTTGTATTCGCGGTCGGAACGCCCGAAGGAGAAGCGCAGCGACTTGTTCGCCGCCCGCGCCTGTTCCCAGGCACTTTGGGTATTGAGAAAACTCAGCACGCTGCCAGGGCTGAACGCACGGGTTTCAGGGTCTACGCCGCCGTTGACATACTCGGCGCTGAACCACTCATTGGACTGCACCTGATACACCAATTGCACTGCAATCGGCGCGTCGTTCAGAAACAGCACCGAGCCGAACAAAAACTCCTTGAGCAGCTCCAGCACCTCGGCCAGGCGCGCCGCGCCCGCCGCCGGGAAGCCCCAACGGCGCTGGAACAGATCGCAATAAATCGCCGCCAGTTCTACGCTCGAGAACTCACTGACCGCCCGTACCACGCCGCCCGCCTCTTCCAACAGGCGCAGTTCACGCCGCTGGTTGTAGCGAAACTTCTTCGACAGGTCTTCGGGCGTGCGCGCCATGGCCAACTGCTCGGCCTGGGGCTTGAGGGTGCTGATGCGCCCTTCATTGAGTGCCGAGAGGTAGCGCGCACGATGCCGCAACGGCACCTGCGCATCGGCAGCAATCGGCAGGATGATCTCGGCGTTGCCCAAGTCAAACAGGCCTTTCTTGCCGCTGCGCTTGAGTACGTCCTTGGACAGCGCCAGGTCGCGCCCCCAGGTGGCTATCGCCCCCTTGAGTTCACCACCTTGCTCCCAGCCCAGGTAACGCACGGGTATCTGCGCCAGGCCGGCCAGGCGTTCGATCACCTGGGGATGGGTCGCCACGCTGCCGCCGTAACGCTGCCAGGCCTGGGCGTAAACCTCGGCCTCGACAGGCGCCCAGCCACGTTCACGCCAGCCCTGGAAGCGGTTCAGCATTTAAACCACGGCGTCATAAGGGTCTACGCCGTCCTTGACCACGAGGATGTCTTCCATGATCAGGTACTGCAGGTCCGAACCGAAGAACATGTTCAGCGCGTCGGTCGGCGAGCAGATCATCGCTTCGCCACGACGGTTGAGCGAGGTGTTCAGGGACACGCCGTTGCCGGTCAGCACTTCCAGCTCTTTCATCATGTCGTAGTAGCGCGGGTTGTATTCGCGCTTGAGCACCTGGGCCCGGGAAGTACCGTCTTCGTGCACCACTTCCGGTACGCGAGTCTTCCATTCTTCGGCGACTTCAAAGGTGAAGGTCATGAACGGCGCCGGGTGATCGACCTTGATCATCTGCGGGGCCACGGTGTCGAGCATCGACGGGCAGAAAGGCCTCCAGCGCTCGCGGAACTTGATCTGGTGGTTGATGCGATCTGCAACGCCGGTCGCACTTGGGCAACCAATGATCGAACGACCGCCCAACGCACGCGGGCCAAACTCCATGCGGCCCTGGAACCAGGCCACCGGGTTGCCGTCAACCATGATCTTGGCAATGCGCTTAGGCATGTTCTCGATCTTGCGCCAGTTCGGCTTGCTCTCGTGCTTGGCGCACGCGGCAATCACGTCTTCGTTGCTGTAGGACGGGCCGAGGTAAACGTGCTCCATCTTCTCGACCGGTACGCCACGGGCGTGGGACACATAGGCAGCCGCGCCAACAGCGGTACCGGCATCGCCGGAGGCCGGTTGCACGAACAGCTCTTTGACGTCGTCACGGGCAATGATTTTCTGGTTCAGCTTGACGTTCAACGCACAGCCGCCGGCGAAGGCCAGCTTGCCGGTGTCCTTGAGGATGTCGCCCAGGTAATGGTCGATCATCTGCAAGGCCAGTTTTTCGAACAGCGCCTGCATGCTGGCCGCGTAGTGGATGTACGGCTCGTCGGCGATGTCGCCTTCGCGTTTCGGCCCCAGCCACTCGATCAGTTTTGGCGAGAAGTAGAAACCTTTGCCCTTCTCTTTGTAGCGGCGCAGGCCGATGACGTTGGCGTAGTCGGTGTTGATCACCAACTCGCCGTTCTCAAAGGAGGCCAGGCGCGAGAAGTCATATTTGCTGGCATCGCCGTACGGCGCCATGCCCATGACCTTGAACTCACCGTCGAGCATCTCGAAACCGAGGAACTCGGTGATAGCACCGTACAGGCCGCCGAGGGAGTCCGGATCGTAGAATTCTTTGATCTTGTGGATCTTGCCGTTTTCGCCGTAGCCGAAGAAGGTGGTGGCGTACTCGCCCTTGCCGTCAATGCCCAGAATCGCGGTTTTTTCCTGGAAGCCCGAGCAGTGGTAGGCGCTGGAGGCGTGAGCCAGGTGGTGTTCAACCGGTTCGATCTTGATTTTCTTCGGATCGAAGCCCAGTTGCTCCAGGCACCAGACGATCTTGTTGCGATAGCGCTTGTAGCGACGGTTGCCCATCAGGATCGCGTCGAGGGCGCGGTCCGGGGCGTACCAGTAACGCTTGGCGTAGTGCCAGCGCGCCTCGCCGAACAGGCTGATCGGGGCAAACGGGATCGCCACCACGTCAACGTCCGAAGGCTTGATGCCGGCCTGCTCCAGGCAGAACTTCGCCGACTCGTAGGGCATGCGGTTCTTTGCATGTTTGTCGCGTACGAAGCGCTCTTCTTCGGCGGCCGCAATCAGCTTGCCGTCGATATACAGGGCTGCGGAAGGATCATGGCTAAGGGCGCCGGACAGGCCAAGAATCGTCAATGCCACTGGGGTCTAGCCTCTTTTAGTCTGCATGCAGGCGCATCGCGCCTGAAAAAAGTGTGCTTCCCGCGCGGGCGGGAAACAGCTAAAGGGCGGGATTATAGCTTAAAAGCAGTGGGAAGCTGTTAGCGGCAAGCGCCGAGAGGGGCTAGCGGAAGATCTCGATGCTGCCGTCCTTGTTCTGGCGGTAGATCGTATAAGGCAGCATCAGGGTGTCCATGACACCAGAGGCGACAAATTCAATTGCGATGATCGGGAAGGCATTGCCTTGGCGATCCAGCAGGCTTTGGTCCTTCAGGCTTTTGTCCGGTGCAGGCTCGCCATTGAGGGTACAAAAGCCGTAAATCACCCCACTGTAGATACGCGGCACGTTTTCGCAGTGGCTGCGTGACTCCTTGAGGTTCTGGCTGGCCACGGCATCCGGACGAAAGACGGTATTGATCGTTCCGCAGCCGGAGGCCAATAACAAGGTTGAAACCAGCAGGATTTTGAAACCACGACTCACGGACAACTCCTTTCGCCCAGTAGATGAGCTGGGCAGGTGCTTTTATACCCATAGGCTTATGAACGGCCCGGACGCCAATAGATGCTGATATTACCGTCGGCCGATTGTCGATAAATCGTATAGGGCAAAACCACCGTATCGGCAACCGCGGACACCGCAATATCTACGAGCACGAAGGGTATGAGGAACCCGGTGGGGTCCGGGGCCGCGTGCAGCATGCAGAAATCAAAGGCCACGCCGCTGTAAGCGCGGGGAATGGATTGGCAATAGGTTTTTGCGAGCCTGAGCTCACGCGCCGTGTCGCCCTCTTTGCGCATGACGCTATTAACAGTTCCACAGCCGCTTAATAACAGCACAGCGACACTTACACCCAGTGCAGCCATTATTTTTCTTGTCATATCCTAGCCTCGCAAACGATCAGCCACGCTAGCACCGAGAGATTGGCTCATTCACCCGAGAGACGCCGCTGCATTGCGTAGGAAAAATCCGAAATGGTAAAACCTGCCTGACTGTTTAAACTTGCGCACTTTTTGCGCGCCTTCGCTATGCGTGCCCAAGACTCTGGCTGCCTCATGAAAAAAATGCACGCTCGTTTTTCCCTCTTGCTGCCTGGCCTGCTGGCCTTGAGCAGCACCGTGCAGGGCGATGATTCGCCACTGACCCTCGCCCCCACCGTCGTCAGCGGTTCGCGCAGCGCTAGCCCAACGTTCGATTTGCCCTATTCCGTGGACGGCATCAGCCGCGAGCAGATCAGTGACGGCCAGCTGGGCATTAACGCCTCCGAAGCCCTGTCCCGCGTACCCGGCCTGGTGGTGCAGAACCGCCAGAACTATGCGCAGGACCTGCAGATTTCTTCCCGCGGCTTCGGCGCCCGCTCGGCATTTGGCGTGCGCGGCATCAAGCTGATCGCCGACGGCATCCCCGCCAGTACCCCGGATGGCCAGGGCCAGGCCGCCACCTTCAACCTCGACACCGCCGAGCGCATCGAAGTGCTACGCGGTCCGGCGGCGACGCTGTATGGCAGCAACGCCGGCGGCGTGATCCAGATGTTCTCCCGCGACGGCGAAGGCCCGCCGCGTATCGGCGCCGAAACCCTGGTGGGCAGCGACGGGCTGAACAAAAACCACCTGAGCGCCGAGGGCGCGGCGAATGGCGCCGGGTTTGTGCTCGACGCCTCGCGCATGGACACCAACGGCTACCGCGACCACAGCAGCGCGCGCCGCGACCAGACTTTCGCCAAGCTCAATTTCCAGCCGGATGACGACAGTAAGCTGGCCTTGATCTACAGCAGCCTGGAGCAGAACGGCACGCAAGATCCACTGGGGCAGACCTGGGCGGCGTACAAGGCCGACCCGCGTTCGGTAAGCGCCAATGCGCTGAACTACAACACGCGCAAAAGTATCGATCATCAGCAATTGGGGATGAATTACGAGCGGTACTTCGGTGGCGCGACCTTGCAGGTCAATGCCTATACCGGGCGCCGTAGTGTGATTCAGTACCTGTCGATCCCCAAGGGCACGCCCGCCAACGAACGCGGCGGTGGCGTGGTGCAATTTGACCGTAAGTTCTACGGCGGCAGCGTACGCTGGATGCAGCCCATCGAAAGCGCGCCTGGCGAGCTGATGATCATTACCGGCCTGGACTTCGATCAAAGCGAAGACAGCCGCCATGGTTATCAGAACTACAGCGGCAACACCCTCGGCGTGAAAGGCCAACTACGCCGCGACGAAATCGACACGGCTCGCAGCCTCGACCCGTATATCCAAGCCAACTGGGCCCTCGACCGCTGGACCCTGCAAGCCGGCGTGCGCCACAGCACGATGCAGATGGACGTTGACGATCAGTTCCTCAGCAATGGCGACGCCAGCGGCAACAAGACCTACCAGAAGAACACGCCATCGATGAGCGTGATGTATGCGTTCACCCCCGACCTGCATGGCTACATCAGCGCAGGCAAAGGCTTTGAAACCCCGACCCAGGCCGAGCTGGCCTATGCACCGGGCAACGCCGAGGGCTTCAACTTCGGCTTGAAGCCGTCTGAAAGTACGCAATATGAAATGGGTGTGAAAGCGCAACTGAACAATACACGGATCAACGCCGCCGTTTTCCAGATCACCACCGAGGACGAACTGGTGGTGCAGCAATCCATCGGTGGCCGTACCAGCTACCAGAACGCCGGTCGCACATTGCGCCGCGGCTTCGAACTAGGTGTTGAAAGCCAACTGAGCGACCACTGGAGCACCAGCCTCGCCTACACCCGCCTGCACGCCACCTACGACAGCGATTTTGCCAGCGGCGCCAACACCATCGACAAAGGCAACTACCTCCCCGGCGTGCCACAAACCACCCTGTTCGCCGAACTGAACTGGAAACCACGGGACTGGGTCAGCACGGCCATCGAAGGCCTGTACCGCAGCAAGGTCTACGTGGAAGACACCAACCAGCAACACGCCGCACCGGCCTACAGCGTCTTCAACTGGCGCGCACGGTTTGAGCAGAAGGTCGAGCACTGGACCTTTCACCAGACCTTGCGCCTGGATAACCTGCTGGACCGTCAGTACGTAGGGTCGGTAATTGTGGGCGACGGCAATGGCCGCTATTACGAAGCCGCGCCGGGGCGCTCGTGGTATGCGGGGGCTGGGGCGCAGTACCAGTTCTGAATGCAGCGCCTGGACGGGCGCCATCGCGGGCAAGCCCGCTCCCACATTTTGACTGCGTTCACAGATCAAGTGTGGGAGCGGGCTTGCCCGCGATAGGTTTAACTGCCGACATCCGCCTCTTTGGGCAAGCGCTGGTCAATCACCTGGTACAGCGCACTGCCCTGCGGCCAGTTACGCATAAATCGCGCACGGTCTTTGGCATACGCAGGGGCGAAGCTGGACAGCGAGGCGTGCTGGCACATGGCATCCAGGTCAATCATCGCCCAGCGCCCGTCGTTCCAGAACAGGTTATGGCCTTTGAAATCCCCATGGCTGATGCGCTCGCGGATCAAGTCGGCAAACAACTGGTCCAGCGCCTGCAATTCGCTCTCGGGCGCATCGCCGCTTTCCACATACGGCGCAAAGCGCTCGATGATGTCCGGCCCCGGCAGGTACTCGGTGACCAAGTAGGCACGGCTGCGCAACCACAGGAACCGTTTCTCCAGCACCGCCAACGGCTTGGGTGTGGCAAAACCCAGGAAAGCTAGGCGGTTGCCTTCGCGCCAGGAGTGCCAGGCGCGGCTTGGGCGCCAGAAGCGTTTGAGCCAGTGGGTAAAGCCCTTGATGTTGTAGCGCTTGATCACCAGCGGTCGGCCGGCCACGTCGACCTTGGCCACGCTCGCCGCGCCACCGGTCTTATACAGGTGACCCTGGTCGAGCAACGCATCGGCTTGCTCCAGCACCGGCACCATGGCGGCTTCTTCTTCGCGGCGGATCGCACGCAGGCCAAAAGCGCCGCGCACCACACTGAACAGCGTGCATTCGCGGCCGGTCTTGTCCAGGTAGTCTCTCAAGCGCCAGGCGCTGACTTTATGCACCTGCTTTTCCAGGGCTTGCATTGGCAAGGCGTGTTCGCCGTTGGCCAGCAGGTAATACACCAGCAACTCTTCGGTAAACGGCTCAAGGTTCTTCGGCAGTTGGGCGAAGAACACCCCGAGGTTCTCCAGCACGCGATTGCGCGACAGCGGCTTGCCCGCCTCTTCGACACGAATGCCGGCGCCATCGATCAAGTACAGCTTGCCGTCTTTGCGCAGCAGGTTGTCCAGGTGCAGGTCTTCTTGCCACAGGCCCTTGGCATGCATCTGGGCAATCGCGCCCAGCGCTTCGGCGAGCACGGCGGTTTGTTCGTCCGCCAATGGCGGCAGGTTTTCGACGGCGAGCCAAGCGCCGGACAGGCTTTGGGCCCCCTCGATAAATTCAAACAGCAGCCAACCGCCCTCGCCGTCCTGCAAGCCATCGGCCAACAGCAACGGCGTGGTCAGGCCTTGCTCAGCCAACAGGCGTACACCTGTGAGCTCACGCTGAAAATGCCGCGCCGCCTTGCTGCCCACCAACAACTTGGCCAACACCGGGCGACCACGCCACACGGCGGCGCCCACATAGCGCTGCCCCGGCAACACCCGCAAAAGGCTCAGCAATTGCAATTGCCCAGGGCCGGCGGCATCCGCCAGGTCGAGGGTCAGCGGCAGGCTGGGGGTACGCCCAGCCGTTTTCAGCTCGGATAAGCGCATCAGCGGTTCTCCTTGTGGCTGCGGCGTGCGGTCAGGCGCTGGTGCCAAGTGGCGACCAAGGCGCTGTCCTCGGGCTGCTCAAGGTACGCCGCCAGCAGTTGGCGCACCTGCGCGTCCGACCATTGCGGCGCGCGGCGCAGCAGCGGTTCCAGGTCCTTGACCCGGTCACGCCAGCCAAACAGCAGCGGGCGGGTTTTCTCCAGGTCGATCAACTGCGCGGCATACCCCTCACCGGCAGGCTGCAGGAAAATATGCTTGGGGTAAAAACAGCCATGCACCTGCCCGACGCTGTGCAGATGACGCGCCAGCTTGCCGCACGCCAACAGGATCGCACTGTGCTGGGCTGCGCTCAATTGCGACCACTGCTCCAGCAACGAGTCCAGGTCATTCCAGCCATCCAGCGCACGGGTGAGCAGCATCGCCCGGCGCTCGCCCTTGACCTTGCGCTCACCGAAGAACGCCGCTTGCAGGGCCGGGATGCCGAGCTTTCGATACAGGCTGATGTTGCGAAACTCGCGGGCAAAACTCGGCTCGCCAAACGGGCGGTGCAAGGTGCGCGTGAGGTAGTTGCTCTGACGCTTGAGGTAGTAACCCTGCCCCTCAAGCTCCAGGCGATACACGCTGCTCCAACCGTCGCCGCTGGTGTTCGGCTCGTCCACCGCATCCAGTTGCTTGGCCCACAGGGCGTCGAAGGTCGCCAGGCCGTTGCGCTCAAGCAGAGCGCGGTCTTCGGCCGCCAGGAAGTCACTCATTCGCGTCCCTCGAAAAACTTCACCACATGGCGAATTCGCTGTTTGTCCGACGCGGTCAGGTGCGCGCGCTGGCGATATTGCAGGTAGAAGCGCAGGCGCTGGGTGGCCGACAAGTGATACTTGGCGACTTTGTCCAGGCAGGCCAGGTCTTTGGTGATGCGGTACTTGAGCCAGAAGCCGCGCCAGAAATCACCGTTGGGGCAGTCGATCAGGTACAGGGTACGTTGGTCGTCCACCAGCAGGTTGCGCCACTTCAAGTCGTTATGGGTGAAGCGGTGATCGTGCATGGTGCGCGTGTATTCGGCGAGCTGGCGGCTGATGCCATCGACCCACCGGGGGTCTTTGAGGCGCTCATCGTGACGCTCGGCCAGCACCGACAGATCTTCGGTCTTGGGCAATTCGCGGGTGATCATCGCGCCACGGTTATAGGCCAGGCCCTTGCGGTCCAGGCCCCAGGCCACCACGTCGGCGGTGGGGATGCCCCACTTGGCGAAGCGCTTGAGGTTCTGCCATTCGGATTTCACCCGTGGCCGGCCCAGGTAACGACGCAGGCCCTTGCCGGCGCCTACGTAGCGCTTGACGTAATAATTGACCCCGCCACGTTCCACCCGGATCACTTCCGACAACGGGTCGCGGGTCAGCCGCTCGCCTTGCAGGGCGAACACCGCGTCCAGGCTTCCAAAGTCATCCGCCAGGGCGGCGTAGGCAGGTTCCAGGTTCCAACCCGCCATCAGATCGCATCCCCGTATCGTTGTTTACGCGCATACAGCTTTGCTGCCATGCGTTCCAGCGCAGACAGCAGCGCGGTTTGCTCCGCCAGGATCTGGCGCAGCGGCTGCTGGAAATACGCCTTGAGAAAACGCAGCTTGTCACGCTGGGTCAAGCCGATCTCCAACGCGGAGTAATACAGGCCGGCCAAGTCTTTGTTGCGCCAGCGCACGGGGATCGTCGCACGCACCTGGGCGCGGTGCAGGTCGATCACCGACAGCTTGAGATTGTCGACGCTGATGGGCCGGTCGGTGTGCAGCAGAAAATGGCACAGGTAGCAGTCACGGTGGTTGACGCCGCCGCGGTGCATCGCGCCCACGGTACGCGCCAGCTCAAGGGTCAAGGCATGCTTGATGGCCGGCACGGGCGGTTGCTTGACCCAGTCCAGGGTCAGGTCTTCCAGGCTGATGATGGGGGTCAGTTCCTGGGTGATGATGAACGAGTGCTGGTCGGCCGGGTTGCTGCCTTTTTCACCGAACGCCACGGCGGTCATGGTCGGTACGCCAAGCGCCTGCAAGCGCTGGATCGCCACCCACTCCTGGCCCGCGCCCAATACCGGCAATTTGGCAGTGACCAGGTTCTTGAGGATTTCGCCCCAGCCAATCCCACGGTGGATCTTCACAAAATAAGGCTGGCCCTCGACCACCGTACGCAACGTACGGCGAGCGGCCAGCTCGCGGAACACCTGGCCTTCCAGCTTCTCGACCTCGGCGAACGCATCGCGCCCGGCCCAGAGGGTCTTGAAGGGTTCGGCTAGAATCAACTTCATCGGTTTGGCTCCGCCAGAATCAGGTCCGCAGCGTACTGCGGCATGCTAAAGAGGTCGGCCGTTTCTGCGAAGGCCAGACCATTGCGACTCCAGGTCGCACGCGCTTGTGGGTCGTCGAGCATATCGACCAGATACTGGTTGAGCTGGGTTTGCTCGAACGGCTCGTCCAACACCCGGCCGCTCTGGGCCTTGTCGATGTAGAACGCATAGCCGCACACCTGGCTCACCAGTACCGGGAGGCCGGCGACCACCGCTTCGACCAGCACCATGCCGGCCGCCTCGTTGTACGCGGGGTGAATCAACAGGTCGGCCCCCAGCAGGAAGCGCGGAATATCATTGCGGCCCTTGAAGAACTGCACCTGGTCGCCCAGGCCCAGCGCCGCGCTCTGCAATTGGAATACTTTGGGGTCGTCCTGGCCGATTACAAATAGCCGGGTGCGTTTCTTCAGGCGCGAAGGCAGTGCGGCCAGCGCCTTGAGGCTGCGGTCGACGCCCTTGGTCTTGAACCCCGAACCGATCTGCACCAACAGCAGATCATCTTCGGCCAAGCGAAATTCAGCGCGGAACTCGGCGCGGATCTCGGCGGCGTTCGGCGGGGCGCGGCGGTCTCGGGCGATCCCCGGTGGCAACAGGTGAAACCGCTCGGCCTGGGTGCCGTAATACTGGGTGAACAACTGCTGCTGATGCTCGGACAACACCATGATCTGCGTCTTGGCGTTCTTATCGAACACGGCGCGCTCGTATTCGGCAAAGTGCTTGTAGCGCCCGAACCAGCGGTACATCGGGTTGCGCAGGGTCTGGGCCTTGTCCTCGAACACGCCGTCGGCGGCAAAGTACAGGTCCAGCCCCGGCATCTTGTTGAACCCCACCACACGGTCCACCGGGCGCTTGGCCAGGTCGGCCTGAATCCAGGCGTAGAGCTTTTCGTTGCGGCGGTGGTTGACCAAGGCCTTGACCGGCGCTACCAGCACCTCAAAGCCTGGCGGGATGTCGCCTTCCCAGATCAGGGTGTACACCCGAATGCTGTGGCCGCGCTGCTGGCACTCCAGGGCGATGCGCATGAAGTCGCGCTGCAGGCCACCGAAAGGGAAGTACTTGTACAGAACAAAAGCCAGTTGCATCAGTGCTGCTCCTCGGCCAGTAACAACGTGCTCAGCCGGCTTGCGACACGCTCAGGGTTCAAGCGCGTGAAGCACAGGGGCGACTCGCGCGCGATGTCGAACCGCCGCAGGTCGTCGGCAGTGGGTTGATAAGTGCACTGTTTTTGCAGGCAGGGCGCACACGGCCAGTCGCTGGCCAAATGGATCTGGCCTTTGCCGTAGGCGCCGGTGAGGCCTGGGTTGGTGGGGCCGAACAGGGAAATGGTCGGCACGTCCAATGCCGCCGCCAAGTGGCCGAGGCCAGTGTCGACGGCCACGCAGGCACGGGCGCTTGCCAATATGCGGGCCACGCCCGCCAGGTTGAGCTTGGGCAACACTTCGGCGTTGGGCAGGCCCAGGGCCAGGCGTTCGGCCCGCGCCTTTTCGGCGGCGTTGCCCCACGGCAGCTTTACATCCACGCCCAGACGGCCCATGCGTTCGGCCAGCTCGCGCCAATAGGCTTCGGGCCAGTGCTTGGTGTCCCAGGTGGTGCCGTGCAGCAGCAATACAAACGGCTTTTTTGGCGGCAGGCCGAGCAGTTTTTCAACGCTCAGGCCGTAGTCACCCAGGCGTTGGGGCAGGTCGTAGCCCAGCGCCACGGCGAACAGCTGGCGCAAGCGCTCCACCGCATGCTGCCCACGGGCCACAGCCAGGCGCCGGGAGTAAAAGCGCGCAGCCAGAGGTTCTCGCGCAGAATCTTTATCGAAGCCGGCGATGGGCGCCCGCACATAACGGGTCAGCCAGGCACTTTTAAGCAAGCCCTGGGCGTCGATCACCAGGTCATATTTGGTCGACTGCACCGCCTGCTTGAAGCGCCGCCATTCACCGCTCTTGACGGTTTGCCAGAGGTTCTTGCGCCAGCGGCGAATCGCCACCGGGATGACCTTGTCCACCGCCGGGTGCCAGGTGGGGATTTCGGCAAAGCCTTCTTCCACCACCCAATCGAACCGAATGCCGGGAATCGCCCGCGCTGCGTCGGTGAGGGCCGGCAAGGCATGGATCACGTCGCCCAGGGATGAGGTCTTGATTACCAGAACCCGCAACTCAATGAACCTCGACCACGTCGCCCTGCAAACGCTGCAAGGCATCGGTGACCGGCTGGGGCAGCAACTGGCGCAGGCAGTTGTAGTGGCCGAAACGGCAGGTACGCTCAAAGCACGGGCTGCAATCCAGACCCAGGCGCACAACTTCGACCTTGTCGGCCAACGGCGGAGTGAAGCCTGGGGAGGTCGAACCGTACACCGCCACCAGCGGACGGTTCAGCGCCGCCGCCACATGCATCAGGCCGGAGTCGTTGGACACCACCGAGTCGGCGCACGACAACAGGTCGATGGCCTCGGCCAGGGACGTGTCGCCACTGAGGTTCACCGCCTCTTCACGCAGGCCGGGAATCAGGCGCTGGCGGATGTCTTCACCCACCGAATGATCGTTCTTGGAACCGAACAACCACACCTGCCAGCCTTCGCGGATCTTCGTCTCGGCAACTTTGGCGTAATGCTCCGACGGCCAGCGCTTGGACTCGCCAAACTCGGCGCCCGGGCACAGAGCCAATACGGGCCGATCCAGGGTGAGGCCGAACTTGGCCAGCGCCGCGTCGCGGGTCACCGGGTCGATCTGCAAGCTGGGGCGCGGGTACGGCTTGGGCAGTTCAGCGCCCGGCTCGTAGGCCAACGCCATAAAGCGTTCGATCATCAACGGGTAGCGGGCTTTATCCAGGGTGCGTACGTCATTGAGCAGCACATAGCGGAACTCGCCGCGCCAGCCGGTGCGCTTGGGGATACCGGCAAAGTACGGCACCAGCGCCGACTTCAGCGAGTTAGGCAGCAGGATCGCCTGGTCGTACTGGCCGGCCATGGATTTGCCGATGCGTCGGCGGGTCGCCAGCTCCAGGGCGCCGTGGCCGAGCGGGAAGCTCAAGGCCTTGCGCACCTCTGGCATACGCTCAAGGATCGGCCGGCTCCACTCAGGGGCGAGCACGTCGATCTGGCAGTCTGGATAGCGCAGGCGCAGGCACTGAAACAGTGTCTGTGCCATCACCATGTCACCGACCCAACTGGGCCCAACGATCAGAATATTCATGTAGTTTCCACAAACGATGCGGGGAGGCTTATGCCTCCCCGCCCTAATAGTGTTTCAGCTCAAGCCCAGCGCTTGCCAGATTCGCATCACCTGTCGCCGCTCGTCGGCGAACTGGTCCCCGGCGACCGTGCCGGCCTCGTTCTGCAAAGCCTGGCGATGCGCGGCTGAGCGGTAGGCCTTGTACACCTCACGCAGCAAATGGGCATCGGCGGCGGGCATCAGCCCGACCTGCTCCAGGCCCTCCAGAATGCGGATATTGTCGGTGTAGCGCAGCAACGATGGATGTTGCGCAGACCACGCCAAAGCCGCGTATTGCACCATAAATTCAATATCGACGATACCTCCGGCGTCCTGCTTGAGGTCGAACAGCGCCGTGGCCTCGAAGGCATTGGCGCCCCTGCCGGCCGTCGTGGCCTTGGTGCCCAGGTTGTCACGCATCTTGGCACGCATCTCGCTGACCTCCTGGCGCAGCTTCTCCAAGTCCCGTTCACGCCCCAACACGTTAGCCCGTACCTGCTCGAACGCCTGGCCCACATCCTGGCTGCCCACCAGCACCCGTGCGCGGATCAGGGCCTGATGTTCCCAGGTCCAGGCTTCATTTTGTTGATAGCGGTCAAACGCCCCCAGGGAACTCACCAGCAAGCCGGAGGCGCCGGAAGGTCGCAGGCGCATGTCCACTTCATACAGCTGGCCAGAGTTGGTCTGGGTGGTCAGCAGGTGAATGATGCGCTGGCCCAGGCGTGTAAAGAATTGCGCGCCGTCGATCGGCTTGGCACCGTCCGTCTCGGCCTGGGGGTCGCCGTCATGGATAAACACCAGGTCCAGGTCCGAACCATGCCCCAGTTCGATGCCGCCGACTTTCCCATAACCGACAATGATGAAGCCAGGATCGCACAGGGTGCCGTCCAGTCGCTGCGGCGAGCCGTGACGGGCGACCGTCTGGCGCCAGGCCAGGGCCAGCACTTGTTCAAGAATGGCTTCGGCCAGCCAGGTGAGGTAGTCGCTGACCTTCATCAACGGCAGGCTGCCGGCGATTTCCGAAGCGGCCACCCGCAAGCGGTGCGCCAGTTTGAAATGACGCAAGGCTTCCATCTGTTGCTCAAGGTCATCTTCGGGAATGCGCGTGAGGCGCTCGCGCAACTCCGCGGCCAGTTCCGGCGCCAGCGGCGGCTTGAACAAGCGGCCTTCGTTGAGCAATTCATCCAGCAACAGCGGGAAACGGGTGATCTGCTCGGCGATCCACGGGCTGGCTGCGCACAGGGTCAGCAGGCGACGCAGGGCGTCGGGGTTCTCGGTCAGCAGCACCAGGTAGGCCGAACGTCGGGCCACGGCTTCCACCAGCGGCAATACGCGCTCCAGCACCAGGTCCGGGTTGGCATGTTCAACGGCCTGGGCCAAAAGGCGCGGAATAAACGCATCCAGGCGCTCGCGCCCCAGGCGCTGCATGGCGCGCAACTGCGGGCTGGCGCGCAGGCTGGCCAAGGCCTTGAGGGCCTTGGGGGCATCCGTGAAACCGCCTTCACTCAATTGGCGACACGCGGCGTCGTCATCCTGGGATTCCTCCCACAGCGGCAACCATTCACCACCGACCACCAATTCGCTTTCTTCGCCCTCTTCTTCATCAGGGTCGGCAATCACTTGGCGAAAGTGCCAGTCCACGCGGCCACGCCAGTACATCAGGCGCTCGTGGAACGCGGCCCAGTCACTGAAGCCCAGCATAAAGGCAATGCGCGCCTGGTCTTCAGGGCTGTCCGGCAGCATTTGCGTCTGGCGGTCGGCAATCGCCTGGATCGCATGTTCGGTGTAACGCAAAAACTCGTAACCGCTGCGCAGCTCGCTGATCACCGCCGCGGGCAAATAACCCTGACCTTCCAAGGTGCCCAGAACGTTCAACAGCGGGCGTTGCTGCAGACTGAGGTCGCGGCCGCCATGGATCAATTGGAAGGCCTGGGCGATAAACTCCACCTCACGAATGCCGCCCGCGCCCAGCTTGATATTGTCGGCCATGCCCTTGCGCCGCACTTCCTGCTGGATCAGTTGCTTCATGGTGCGCAGCGCTTCGATGGCCGAAAAGTCCAGATAACGGCGATAGACAAACGGGCGCAGCATGTCGAGCAGTTGCGCGCCAGCCACCTGGTCGCCGGCCACCACCCGCGCCTTGATCATGGCGTAGCGTTCCCAGTCCCGGCCCTGGTCCTGATAGTACTGCTCCAGCGCGTTGAAGCTGAGCACCAGCGCGCCGGCCGAACCGTAGGGACGCAGGCGCATGTCGACGCGGAAGACAAAACCGTCGACGGTCATCGGGTCCAGGGCCTTGATCAGTTTTTGACCCAGGCGAATAAAGAACTCCTGATTATCCAGGGCGCGCTTCACGCCTACCGTTTCGCCGCCTTCGGGATAGGCGAAGATCAGGTCGATATCCGACGACAGGTTCAGCTCCACCGCCCCGAGCTTGCCCATGCCGAGGATGACCATGTGCTGTGCCTCGCCGCTGCGTGCGCCAGTCGGCGTGCCGAACTGGGCGCAGTGGCGCTGGTACAGCCATTGATAGGCCTGGTCGATGCAGGCGTCGGCCATGTCGGACAGGTCGCGACAGGTTTGCACCAGGTCGGCCTGGCGTGTGAGGTCGCGCCAGATGATGCGCACCTGCTGGCGCGTGCGCTGGCGGCGCAGCACGCGGCCCAGCTCGTCTTCTGTTTCGGCCTGTTGCACGGCACCGGCTATCTGGCTGCACAGCTCGCCGGGCGCAAACCCGCGGTCCAGCTCGCCCCAGGCCGCCAGCTCAAGCAACATCAAAGGGTCACGAACACTCTGTTCAATGACGAAATCACTGGCGGCGCACACGCGGGCGAAGTCGGCCCACCGTTGCGGCGTCCACGCAGAAAGGCCATGATCGTCATCCAGCGCGGCCACGGCGTCACGAAATGACTGCTCGGCCCGGTTGGCGTAAGGCAACAGAATGGCCGGCAGTTCGGCCAGCGTTGGAAGGCTCATGGTCTATCCTTGATCGGCGTGTAAATGGCGTGTAGTTGTGAAGGCAAGAGCCATGCTCGGTGAAGGACTGTCGAACAAAGGTTAGAAATAGCTGAAATTAAATTAATCGTGGCAGGCAACATCAAAGTTTCACCTTTTCTTGTTCGCAATAGACCAACAATAACGATTATGCTCACCAGCAAGACCGAGCCATACGCTCAGTCTTGTGTAGTTTTACTACTCGTATATACATTCGAAAGGCTGAAATGGCCGACGATTTGTAGTAAAACTACAGGACGCCGAAGCAACCTTCGGCCATCCAAGAATTTATGTCGTCTGCCCACAAGGCCAGTCGCAAACTTCAGGCAACCGATTCTGGTAGCCTTTCCGCCCTGGAGCAAGCCATGCAAGACCTCGATCCCGTCGAAACCCAGGAATGGCTGGACGCCCTGGAATCGGTTCTCGACAAAGAAGGCGAAGACCGTGCTCACTACCTGATGACCCGTATGGGCGAACTCGCGACCCGCAGCGGCTCGCAACTGCCTTACGCCATCACTACGCCATACCGCAACACCATCCCCGTTACCCACGAAGCACGCATGCCTGGCGACCTGTTCATGGAACGCCGCATTCGCTCGCTGGTACGTTGGAACGCCATGGCGATGGTAATGCGCACGAACTTGAAAGATTCGGACCTGGGCGGTCACATCTCCAGCTTCGCTTCCAGCGCAACCCTGTATGACATCGGCTTCAACTACTTCTTCCAGGCCCCGACCGACGAACACGGCGGCGACCTGATCTACTTCCAGGGCCACACCTCGCCAGGCGTCTACGCCCGTGCGTTCATGGAAGGTCGCATCAGCGAAGAACAAATGAACAACTTCCGCCAGGAAGTCGACGGTCAGGGCCTGTCGTCCTACCCGCACCCTTGGCTGATGCCTGATTTCTGGCAGTTCCCGACCGTTTCCATGGGTCTGGGCCCGATCCAGGCGATCTACCAGGCACGCTTCATGAAGTACCTGGAAGCCCGCGGGTTCATCCCGGAAGGCAAGCAGAAAGTCTGGTGCTTCCTGGGCGACGGCGAGTGCGACGAGCCGGAATCCCTGGGCGCCATCTCCCTGGCCGGCCGCGAAAAGCTCGACAACCTGATCTTCGTCATCAACTGCAACCTGCAGCGCCTCGACGGCCCGGTTCGCGGCAACGGCAAGATCATCCAGGAACTCGAAGGCGTGTTCCGCGGTGCTCAGTGGAACGTGACCAAAGTCATCTGGGGCCGTTTCTGGGACCCACTGCTGGCCAAGGACGTCGACGGTATCCTGCAACGTCGCATGGACGAAGTCATCGACGGCGAGTACCAGAACTACAAAGCCAAAGACGGCGCGTTCGTTCGTGAACACTTCTTCAACACGCCTGAACTCAAGGCGATGGTTGCCGACCTGTCCGACGACGAAATCTGGAAGCTCAACCGTGGCGGCCACGACCCGTACAAGGTCTACGCGGCGTACCACGAAGCGGTCAACCACAAAGAACAACCGACCGTCATCCTGGCCAAGACCATCAAGGGTTATGGTACCGGTGCCGGCGAAGCGAAGAACACCGCGCACAACACCAAGAAAGTCGATGTCGACAGCCTGAAGTTGTTCCGCGACCGCTTCGACATCCCGGTCAAGGACGAAGAGCTGGAGAACCTGCCGTTCTTCAAGCCGGAGCCAAACAGCGCCGAAGCCCGCTACCTGAGCGAGCGTCGCAGCGCACTGGGCGGTTTCGTGCCACAGCGCCGTGCCAACAGCTTCAGCGTACCGACGCCAGACCTGAGCACCCTCAAGGCTATCCTTGACGGCTCGGGCGACCGTGAAATCTCCACCACCATGGCCTTCGTGCGTATTCTGGCGCAGTTGGTCAAGGACAAGGACATCGGCCCACGCATCGTTCCGATCATCCCGGACGAAGCCCGTACCTTCGGTATGGAAGGCATGTTCCGTCAGTTGGGCATCTACTCCTCCGTCGGCCAGCTCTACGAGCCAGTCGATAAAGACCAGGTGATGTTCTACAAGGAAGACAAGAAGGGCCAGATCCTCGAAGAAGGCATCAACGAAGCGGGCGCCATGAGCTCCTTCATCGCTGCCGGTACGTCGTACTCCAGCCACAACCAGCCAATGCTGCCGTTCTACATCTTCTACTCGATGTTCGGCTTCCAGCGTATCGGCGACCTGGCCTGGGCCGCTGGCGACAGCCGCACCCGTGGTTTCCTGATCGGCGGTACCGCCGGCCGTACCACGCTGAACGGCGAAGGCCTGCAACACGAAGACGGTCACAGCCACATCCTGGCTGCCACCATCCCGAACTGCCGCACCTTTGATCCAACCTACGGCTATGAGCTGGCGGTGATCATCCAGGACGGCATGAAGAAGATGACCGAAGAGCAGCAGGACGTTTTCTACTACATCACCGTGATGAACGAGTCCTACCAGCAGCCAGCCATGCCGGCCGGTGTGGAAGAAGGCATCATCAAGGGCATGTACCTGCTCGAAGAAGACACCAAGGAAGCGGCGCACCACGTACAGCTGATGGGCTCCGGCACCATCCTGCGCGAAGTGCGTGAAGCGGCGAAGATCCTGCGTGACGAGTTCAACGTCGGTGCCGACGTGTGGAGCGTGACCAGCTTCAACGAACTGCGCCGTGACGGCCTGGCCGTGGAGCGCAGCAACCGCCTGCACCCTGGCCAGAAGCCAGCCAAGAGCTACGTCGAAGAGTGCCTGGCCGGCCGTAAGGGTCCAGTCATTGCCTCTACCGACTACATGAAACTGTTTGCTGAACAAATTCGCCAGTGGGTCCCGTCCAAGGAATTCAAAGTCCTGGGCACCGATGGTTTCGGCCGCAGTGACAGCCGCAAGAAGCTGCGTCACTTCTTCGAAGTCGACCGTCACTTCGTGGTGTTGGCAGCCCTGGAAGCCTTGGCTGACCGTGGTGAGATCGAACCTAAGGTGGTGGCTGACGCTATCGTCAAGTTCGGGATCAACCCGGAAAAACGCAACCCACTGGACTGCTGAGGAGATTTTTTGTGAGCGAACTCATTCGCGTACCTGACATCGGCAGCGGTGAAGGTGAAGTAATCGAGCTGTTTGTGAAGGTCGGCGACACCGTCGAAGCCGACCAGAGCATCCTGACCCTGGAGTCGGACAAGGCGAGCATGGAAATCCCTGCTCCCAAGGCCGGCGTGGTCAAGAGCCTGAAGGTGAAGCTGGGCGACCGCCTGAAAGAAGGCGACGAGCTGCTGGAACTGGAAATCGAAGGTGCTGCCGATGCAGCCCCTGCAGCCGCGGCTCCGGCCGCCGCTGCACCTGCACCTGCTGCTGAAAAACCTGCCGCTGCCGAGGCTGCTCCAGCCCCGGCCGCTGCACCTGCCGCCGCGACCGTCCAGGACATTCACGTTCCGGACATCGGCTCGTCGGGCAAGGCCAAGATCATCGAGCTGCTGGTCAAGGTCGGCGATACCGTCGAAGCCGACCAGTCGCTGATCACCCTGGAGTCCGACAAGGCCTCCATGGAGATCCCATCGCCGGCTGCCGGCGTGGTGGAAAGCATTGCGGTCAAGCTGGAAGACGAAGTCGGCACCGGTGACTTCATCCTCAAGCTCAAAGTACAAGGTGCTGCGCCAGCCGCCGCACCCGCACCGGCTGCTGCTCCGGCTGCCAAGGCTGAAGCGGCACCTGCCGCTGCTGCCCCTGCGCCGGCCGCAAAAGCCGAAGCTGCGCCAGCCCCTGCGGCTGCTGCACCTGCGCCAAGCGGTGCCAAGGTTCACGCCGGCCCAGCCGTGCGTCAGTTGGCCCGTGAATTCGGCGTCGAGCTGAGCGCTGTTGCAGCCAGCGGCCCTCACGGCCGTGTGCTGAAGGAAGACGTGCAGGTTTACGTCAAAGCCATGATGCAAAAAGCCAAGGAAGCTCCGGCTGCCGGCGGCGCTACCGGTGGTTCGGGCATTCCGCCGATCCGTACCGTGGATTTCAGCCGTTTCGGCGAAATCGAAGAAGTGCCGATGACCCGCCTGATGCAAATCGGCGCGGCAGGCCTGCACGCCAGCTGGTTGAACATCCCGCACGTGACCCAATTCGACCAGGCCGATATCACCGACCTGGAAGCGTTCCGCGTTGCGCAGAAAGCCGTGGCCGAGAAGGCCGGCGTGAAGCTGACCGTGCTGCCACTGCTGCTCAAGGCCTGTGCACACCTGCTCAAGGAACTGCCGGACTTCAACAGCTCGCTGGCGCCAAGCGGCAAGGCGATCATTCGCAAAAAGTACGTGCACATCGGCTTTGCGGTCGACACCCCGGATGGCCTGCTGGTACCGGTCATCAAGAATGTCGATCAGAAGAGCCTGCTGCAACTGGCTGGCGAAGCGGCCGCACTGGCTGCCAAGGCCCGCGACAAGAAGCTCACCCCGGACGACATGCAGGGCGCCTGCTTCACCATCTCCAGCCTCGGCCACATTGGCGGCACTGGCTTCACGCCAATCGTCAACGCGCCGGAAGTGGCGATCCTGGGTGTGTCCAAGGCCACCATCCAGCCTGTGTGGGACGGTAAAGCGTTCCAACCCAAGCTGATGCTGCCACTGTCGCTGTCCTACGATCACCGCGTGATCAACGGCGCCGCGGCTGCGCGCTTCACCCAGCGCCTGAGCCAGTTGCTGAACGACATCCGCACCATCCTGCTGTAAGGCGCAAGGCCTTCCTGTTACCGGGAAGGCCCTTGCCACACCGATTTCCGAGCGCCACGCTCGTACCTCAACCCCGCCACTTGGCGGGGCTTTTTTTGCCTGTGTTTTCTGTAGGAGCGAGCTTGCTCGCGAAGATCGTCAACGATAACGCAGGTACTCTGGTTAAACGCGGTGTTCTGGCGTTTTTCGCGAGCAAGCTCGCTCCTACAGAGAACAGGTGTGAACCACCGATCACCCCAATTACAGAAATCACCCATGCGGCCGATAACAGGCTTATAGCACTTAGCCTTCATCCTCTCTTGTCACTGCGTGCTGCATGATGCAACCTTGCCGCAGTCGACAGTCAAGAGGGCGTGAGCCCAGCGCAGTGCGCATTTTCCCAAGCGAGTTTCCCCATGAAAAGCCAACCCGATGTCGCCCGTATGGCGGCCGAGGTAGTGACGCAATTACCGGTGCCTTCGCGCCTCGGTATGCTGCGTTTCGAGCGGCTTAATGAGGCAAGCTGGGCCCTGCTCTACCTCGACCCCAATTGCGAGCGCCAGTTCGGCCTGCCAGCGGTTGAACTCTGCGCCTTGATCGGCACGCCCTACGCCAGCCTGATGGAACCCCAGGCGCGCTACCAGTTGCACGATGCGATCCAGCAGCAACTGGCCCAGAGCCCCCATTATCTGGTGCGCTACACCCTGCACACCCATGACGGCCCGCTAAGCGTTTTGGAGATGGGCGAAGCCTACAAACAACACAACCGCCACCTGGTGCGCGGCTACCTGATGGTGGTTGAGGGGCTGTTCAGCGAGACCAGCACGCCCGCCCCGACCGTCGACCTGGAAAACCAGAACAGCCGCCTGCAAATCGCCCTGGAGCTCAACCAGCGAGCGCAGCAGGAACAGTTGCAGCACCTGGAGCGAGTACGTGCCCAGCAGGAATTGATCCTGCTGCTGGCGCGCCAACGCTACACCACGCCCAACTCCCTGCAAGAAGCCGCTGAGCTGATCACCCGCAGCGCCTGTGACATTTACCAGATCGACTGCGCCAGCATCTGGAACCTCGAAGGCCATCACCTGGTACCGATCTCCGCCTATCACCGCGCCGATCAACAACACCACCTGCCCGAAGCCATCGACGCCAGTGGCTTCCCGGATTACCTGGAAGCCCTGCATTCGAGCCGCGCCATCGATGCCACCCACGCCCTGCGCGACCCACGCACCCGGGAAATGGCCGAAAGCCTGCGCGCCAAGGACATCCACGCGATGCTCGACGCCAGCATCCGTGTCGACGGCCAGGTCGTCGGCGTGCTGTGCCTGGAACAAGGCGGCAGCCCGCGCGCCTGGCAGTCCGATGAGATCGCGTTTGCTGGCGAGCTGGCAGACCAGTTCGCCCAGGTCATCAATAACCACAACCGCCGCACCGCCACCAGCGCCCTGCACCTGTTCCAGCGCGCCGTGGAGCAAAGCGCCAACGCGTTTTTGCTGGTCAATTGCGACGGCGTGGTGGAGTACGTCAACCCCAGCTTCACCGCGATCACCCAGTACAGCGCCGAAGAAGTCCACGGCCATCGCCTGGCCCAACTGCCGGCCCTGGAAAACCTCAGCGAGTTGCTGTTCGACGCACCCTCGGCCCTGGCCAAAAGCAACAGCTGGCAAGGTGAGTTCAAGAGCCGCCGCAAGAACCTGGAACCCTACTGGGGCCAGCTGTCGATTTCCAAGGTGTATGGCGACAACCGCGAGCTGACCCACTACATCGGCATCTACGAAGACATCACCCAGACCAAGCTCGCGCAACAGCGCATCGAACGCCTGGCCTACACCGACAACCTAACCAACCTGGGCAATCGCCCGGCGTTCATTCGCAACCTCGACGAGCGCTTTGCCCGCGACAGCGACAGCCCGATCAGCCTGCTGTTGGTGGACATCGACAACTTCAAGCGCATCAACGACAGCCTCGGCCATCAGACTGGCGACAAGTTGCTGATCAGCCTCGCGCGCCGCCTGCGCAACAGCTTGAGCAGCGGCGGCAGCCTGGCGCGTTTCGCCAGTAATGAATTCGCGGTGCTGTTGGACGACGCCGACCTGGAGACCGGCCAGCAGGTGGCCAGCCAGTTGCTAACCACCCTCGACAAGCCGATGTTCGTCGACAACCAGTTGATCAGCGTCACCGGCTCCGTGGGCCTGGCCTGCGCGCCGCTGCATGGCCGCGACCCGCAAACCCTGATGCGCAACGCCGGCCTGGCCCTGCATAAGGCCAAGGCCAACGGTAAACACCAGGTGCAGGTGTTTACCGAAGCCCTGAACGCCGAGGCCAGCTACAAGCTGTTCGTGGAAAACAACCTGCGCCGTGCCCTGACCCAGAACGAGCTGGACGTGTTCTACCAGCCCAAGCTGTGCCTGCGCAGCGGTCGCCTGCTGGGCATGGAAGCGCTGTTGCGCTGGAACCATCCGGAAAAAGGCATGATCCGCCCCGACCAGTTCATCAGCGTGGCTGAAGAGACCGGGCTGATCATCCCTATCGGCAAATGGATCGCGCGCCAGGCCTGCCGTATGAGCCGGCAATTGACCGCCGCAGGCCTGGGCAACTTGCAGGTGGCCATCAACCTGTCGCCCAAGCAATTCTCCGACCCGGATCTGGTGGCGTCGATTGCCACCATCCTCAAGGAGGAAGAGCTGCCGGCCAACCTGCTGGAGCTGGAGCTGACCGAAGGCCTGCTGCTGGAAGCCACCGAAGATACGCGCTTGCAACTGGACCAGCTCAAGAGCTTCGGCCTGACCCTGGCGATGGACGACTTCGGCACCGGTTACTCGTCGCTGAGCTACTTGAAAAAATTCCCCATCGACATCATTAAGATTGATCGCAGCTTTATCCATGAAATCCCGGACAACCAGGACGACATGGAAATCACCTCGGCGGTGATCGCCATGGCCCACAACCTCAAGCTCAAGGTGGTGGCCGAAGGCATCGAGACCGCTGAGCAGCTGGCGTTCCTGCGCCGGCACCGTTGCGACGTGGGCCAGGGCTATCTGTTCGACCGCCCGATCCCGGGTGCCGAGCTGCTGCACAGGCTTAAACGCTACCCGCGCGGGCCAATCGCCTGACAGCGCTGTAACACTCGGGCACACTGGCTGTCTGACAATTTACTGTTACTCAACCTGACGAGAGGACTGATCATGGTCTTGCGCTCGGAAATTCTGGTGAACAAAAACGTGCTGCCTACTCAAGAACAAGCTCTGCCTGGCCGTGAAACCCCGATGAAGTTGCCCGAAACGCACTTCGTCAACGGCAACCCACTGCTGGGCCCGTTCCTGGATGACGTCGGCTTTGCGATCTTCGGCCTGGGCTGCTTCTGGGGCGCAGAACGCAAGTTCTGGCAGCGCGACGGCGTGGTCAGCACCGTGGTCGGCTACGCAGGCGGCTTTACGCCCAACCCGACGTATGAAGAAGTCTGCTCGGGCCTGACCGGCCATAGCGAAGTGGTGCTGGTGGTGTATGACCAGGCCAAGGTCAAGTACGAAGACCTGCTGAAGATGTTCTGGGAACTGCACAACCCGACCCAGGGCATGCGCCAGGGCAACGACATCGGCAGCCAGTACCGTTCGGTGATCTACGCCACTACGCCTGAGCAACTGGCGGCAGCCAAGGCCAGTGCCGCGGCGTATCAGCAAGAGCTGAGCAAGGCCGGCCTGGGTGAGATCACCACAGAAATCGAAGAAGCCCCGACGGTGTACTTCGCCGAGGCGTATCACCAGCAGTACCTGGCGAAGAATCCCCAGGGTTACTGCGGAATCGGCGGCACTGGCGTGACCTGCCCGATCTAAGGTCAACATAAAACCAAATGTGGGAGGGGGCTTGCCCCCGATAGCGGAGTGTCAGTTACGGATGTAATAGCTGATACTCAGCAATCGGGGGCAAGCCCCCTCCCACATTGGTTTGTGTTTGGCCGCAAAGGCGGTTATTCGGCGATAAGCCAATCCATCTGCCAGCCACCCTGGGTCTGGCCCAGTTGCTTGGACAACCACGGCAACAACTCCCGCAGCTCTTCTTCCAAGCCCCACGGCGGATTGGCAATCGCCAGGCCCGAGCCAGTGAGGGTATTGGGCGTGTCCAGCGGATGCACCAGCAACTCCACACGCAGCAGCTTCGGCGCACCGGTACCGGCCAGGTCCTGGTAGAAACGGCGCAACATGCGCTGGTCTTTCACCGGGTACCAGATCGCCGCCACCGTCTGGCGCATACGGCTGACGGCTTCCTTGAGGGATGCCGCGCAACGCTGCATTTCGTCGAGTTTTTCAAACGGCGGGTCGATCAGCATCAGCGCGCGCTTTTCCGGCACCGGCAGCAAGGCCCGTGGCACATGCCAGCCTTCGCCCAGGTGCACTTTGACGCGGCGATCACCCTTCATGTTGTCCTTGAGCAGCACGCCATCTTCCGGGTGCTTCTCATTGAGCAGCACGCGGTCCTGGGGCCGCGTGAGGCGGCGCGCCAGTTCCGGCGAGCCGGGGTAGTAGCGCAACTGGCCATCCGGGTTCATCTCGTGCAGCACGCGCATGTAGTCGGCGGTGAGCGGCGGCAGGTCGCTTGCGCCCCACAGGCGGGCGATGCCTTCCAGATACTCACCAGTGCGGTTGGCCTGGTCGCCCTGCAGGTCGTACAAGCCAATGCCTGCGTGAGTGTCGAGGTAGGCGAACGGCTGTTCCTTGCGCGACATCAGGGCGATGAGGCGGGTCAAGGTCAGGTGTTTGAAGACATCGGCATGGTTGCCGGCGTGAAAGGCGTGACGATAATTCATGGTTGCTCCTGCGCAGGGGGCGAAGTTTACCTTCTACCGACGCAAAGGTGCAGGGCCGCACGGCAGGCGGCACGGATGTCACGCTATCACCAGGGGCTCAACCGAGTTGCGAGGCAAGGTAATCAGCCAATGCGCCATGGCTGATTTGCGGACTGCGTGCGAAGTAAGCGACCTTGTGCTGCAAGGTGGCTGGCGTAAACGCGGTGTAGAGGTCAGGGCGCTGTTCCTGGAGCCATTGCAGCAGATTGTCGACCAGCACCTGCGGTGACTGCTGGGCCATGTGCGTCAGCAAGCACGCCGGTACCTGCCACCAGGGGCTGGCTGGGGCCGCAGCGACTGACCTGGGCGCCACGGACAGCGGCTGGCCGTTGACCAGGTAGCGCTGGAACACCGGCAACGCGCGCGCCGCCTCGCCGCCTAATGACTGCAACATCGGCAAAAGGTGCGCGCCGTCCCAGAAACGCAAAAACACCGTCTGGTTTTCCGGCAGGTACACATGGGTCAAGCCCTGCAAATGCGCGACCACCACGTCCAGCGGGCTGGATGAGACCGCCAGCCAGCCCCAATCCGTCGCTTGGGTGGTGGCTATCCACTCGAGAAAGGCACTGCCCGGCTCAACGATGCCCACGTAGGGCATGACCTCATCCCAGTTGGCGTAGGCCGTGCCCGCCCAGATCGGTCGCGGCATCTTTGCCGCGGCCGTGGCTTGCCAGACGGCGAGCGGCCTGGAGTCGCTGGCATTGCCCAGCACGGCGTACAGCTGTTCATCTGGCTGCAACGGGTATTGCGCCAGCCAGGCACTGGGCGTCAAGGGTGCAGGCATCAGGACGCACTCCGCACATGGGCGCCGATGTCACACTGGCCGTTCTTGCAGCGCTCGCATTCTTCACAGAACGGCGCGCTGCGTTTCAGGCTGACCACTTGTGCGCGGCTTAACGGCGCGGGCACCACCGTCAATAAAGTCTCGTTCAATCCAGGCATCAACGGCGCCGGTGTCGGGGCAGGCGCGCTGCCGAGCTGAATCGGCACGCTGCTGAATATCCCGCCCGCCGATAACGTGATCGACTGCCCGCCCGCCTGGATCGTCACGCTGGCACCCGCATCAATGATGATGCTTTGCCCGGCGCCCAGCGTAAGGGTCTGCCCGGCCCGCATATGTTGCGAACCGCCGACCACCAGATGGTCATCCTGCTTGAGTTGCGTCAAACGGTTGCCATGGGTGATGCGCAGCTCCTGGCCCTGCAACTCATGGCGCGACTCGCCGCCCACCTGCACGCGACGCTGGTTATCGACCTGTACCTGTTGGTCATGCAGCACATGCTGGGTCCAGTCCCGCTGGGCGCGCAGGTAGATCTCTTCGGCGCCCTTGCGGTCCTCGATACGCAGTTCGTTGTAGCCGCCACCGCCCGGGCTGCTCTGGCTACGCCAGAGACTGCGGGTCTTGTCCGCTGGCAGGTCGAGGGGCACTGGCGTGGCGGCGTTGGGCAGGCACCCCACCACCAGCGGCATGTCCATGTCGCCATTGACGAACCCCACCAGCACTTCCATGCCCACCCGGGGGATCAGCACCACACCATAACGGTCATGGGCCCAGCCACTGGCTACCCGCAACCAGCAACTGGAATGGTCGTTGTGCTCGCCAATGCGATCCCAGGCCAGTTGCACCTTGACCCGGCCGTATTCGTCACAGTGAACCTCACTGTCAACCGGGCCAGTGACCACCGCGCTTTGATACCCCGACACCGTCGGGCGCGGCTGCTCTGGCAAGGGCGGACGAAACACCGCATCCCATGGCGCGGCCACAAATGCGTTGCGATAGCCCTGGCGCAGTTCCCCTCCATCCTCCTCGGTGACCGCCTCCTCCAGCACCTGGGGCTGCTTGCCTTCATGGCGCACCTGCGTCACCAGCCACAAGTCATTCCAGTCCTCGCGAGGGTGCTCACGCAACTGCAAAAACCGGCCACTGGCCAACGCCGGCTCATCGCCCTGGCCATGGGCACTGCGATAGTCGCTGCGGTGCCGCTCCAGGCCACGCTGGGCTAGGCATCTGCCTTGGGCTCGGTCGGAAAAGTTGCCGGGGTAGTGCTGCGCTTCAAGCTTGGGCAATGACTCGTCGACGGCTGCGCCTTCTAGCTCGACATGGGGTTTGCGAAAGTCGTAATCGCGCAGGTTCAGCGCCGTGGTACGGGTTGCCAATTGCAAGGTGAAGCGCTTGATCGCGGGAGTATCGGCCACCATTCCCGAACCTGGCCGGTAAGGCGTAGGCTGATCCATCTGGGCAAACACCGTCTGGTCATCGCCAAACACCAGCAGGTGCCCGTCGGGGGAATGCTGGAAGTGATAGTGAATCCCCAGCTCGGCACACAGGCGCTGAATGAACGCCAGGTCGCTCTCGCCGAACTGCACGCAGTATTCACGCTCCGGGTAATCACCGCTCAACCGGAACTCGAAACGGTCACTGTGAATCCCCTGCCCGGCCAACACCTGGGCAACAATCTGCGGCACCGTCTTATGCTGAAAAATGCGCTGGTGGCTGCTGTGTGCCAGGTACGCCAGATGTGGCGCAAGACTGAGCTGGTAACGCGTCAAGCGCCGGCCCGAGTCGCCCTGGGCAACCCGATACACCAGGCCATGAACGCCATGCCCCTGCTCATCGAAGCCCAAGTACACCTGGCGATGCAGCAAGCCCTCCAGGTCGATATCCGGCTGCTCGCAGACCAGCTCAAGTTCAAACCGGTAAGGCTGGCTGATGGCCTCGGTGCCGTTGAACGCGAACACCTTGAAGTCACTGGGCGACCCGTCCAGGGCCAGGGTAAATGCAGGTTGGTTGGCAGGAGCGAACATCCGGTGTTTCTCTGCGAAGGGTGGGCGGTCGATTCTGCACCAGCTTACGGCCGGCCTGAGCTCATACCGGGTAAATCAGTAAGGTCCTACCGCCGTCTTCATTTGATGGGGGGTAGCCGCGTGCTGAAGCCCCATTGCGGTAAAAATCCACACGTCTGACAGAATATTACGGCAGCCCAGTAGCCTGTTTCCCAAACGTAAAAACACCACCCCGAAACGCCCCTCCATAACCACGACACCCTCTCATCACCTGTTTAAATTGCGCAGCCATGTTCATTCAAAAGGAATGTTTTCATGGCAGGCAATCGCCACTCTTCGAGCCGATCACTATTGCTGGGGAATCTGTAATGTCCCAGCCCTATGCGTTTATCAATGACCAGCAACAAACCTCTGTGGAACTCAAGGCCAAATTACGCTTAGGAAAGCACGCCGAAGCCAAGTTCGACGCGCTCAACGCGCACATTCGCAATGTGGTGGTGCTACCGGGGCAACTCGTCATTATCGGCGACGACACTACCGCAGCCTGTACCCTGGAAGAGTCACGCTTGATGCGAGCCGCCTGGGATATTCGCCACAGCGTGATGGCCGAAGGCGGGGATGCCTCTGCAGTGCACAACTATGATTTGCTGCAAAAGCTGCTGGGGTATACCTCACTGGGTATAGGCACGGCAGGTGATGCCTGGAGCAAGCATTTGCAAGACATTGCAAAAACCCTGGAAGAAATTGATGCCCTGCATAAACAGTCACTACGCCGGGGCGGTGGTGCCGCCAGAGAGGAGTTTCTCGCACGACGCCGAACACTGTTTGCAAGGCTGGACGCTCAACTGCGGGGTTTTGCGCGTTATGGCACGGGGCTGCGCAATGAAGGCTCGATCAAGAAAATGCTAGGTGTCTCGACCAGAAGCTATTTGCATACGGGGGAGATAAGCCGGTATCAAGAGACCATCGCACGGATTTCGAAGACGGCGAAGCTGCTTAAAAACGGGACGCCGTTGGGGATAGCATTGAGTACGACGGTGACGGCGCTGGAGATAAAAGAGGCGTGTTCGACCGGGAGAGAGGAGCAGTGCAGGAAAGCCAGATATGTAGAGCTGGGAAAACTGAGCGCAGGAGTTAGTGGAGGCTTAGCGGGCGGTTTTGGCGGGACAGCACTGTGTATTTTTTTATTAGCTCCTAGTACTGGCCCAGGGGCTCTAGCCTGTATGTTAGTTGCCGGGGGCCTCGGCGGGGCAGCAGGAGGGCATTTTGGCGGCACGGCTGGCGAAAAGGTAGGTGAGTTTTTGTATGAGTATTGAGGCGTTCATGAATTGGCCCCCAATCATATTGGTCGCCATTAGCTCAATATCTGCAGCAATCATCTCAAACATACTTATGTTCTTTTTGTGCTACCGAAAACTCGAGACCATGGAAGCGCTCCTGGACAAATGTCGCCTGGTCGCCGTCCACAGCAGTTATTTGAGAAATTCACCAAGGGAAAGGATAGCGAGGCTTTGCGCAGTATATTGCGTCATTGCGCTACCCCGATTTAATGCTTGGCGAGGCGTCGCTGACCTAGAGCAGGCGCGGGCCTTTCCACGTCAAACAAAGCTTCTGCTCCATCTAACGTTCTTTCTCTGCACGCTCGGCTTGTCAGGGATGGTCGCCATCTCCTTTATTGATCCAGTAAAGTAAAAAAGGCCCGCGATCATAATACGCGGGCCTTTTGTTCATCCTCTAAGCGCTGAGCGCCCAGCGAATTACTTGTTCAAGTTGTAATCTTTTTCCGCAGCATCAAAACGCTCGACCATACCCACCGTCGGTGCGCCCATCTTGCTCACGAAGTAGATCGCCAGGCTGGCGAAGATGAAGCCTGGGATGATTTCGTACAGGCCCAGCAATTCGAAGTGTTTCCACACGATCACTGTGATTGCGCCGACCAGGATGCCAGCCAGTGCGCCGTTGCGGGTCATGTGTTTCCAGATTACCGAGATCAGTACCACAGGGCCGAAGGCTGCACCGAAACCGGCCCAGGCGTAGCTGACCAGGCCCAGTACGCGGTTTTCCGGGTTGGCGGCCATGGCGATGGCGATCAAGGCCACGAGCAGCACCATCAGGCGACCGACCCATACCAGTTCACGCTGGGACGCGCCCTTGCGCAGGAAAGCCTTGTAGAAGTCTTCGGTCAGGGCGCTGGAGCACACCAGCAATTGGCAGCTCAGGGTGCTCATCACCGCCGCCAGAATGGCCGACAGCAACACACCGGCAACCCATGGGTTGAACAGGATCTTGGCCAGCTCGATAAACACGCGCTCTGGGTTTTCAGTCACCGGGCCTGCCACTTCCGGATGCGCCGAGAAGTAAGCGATACCGAAGAAGCCCACTGCCACGGTGCCGCCCAGGCACAGGATCATCCAGGTCATGGAAATACGACGCGCCTTGGCGATCGACTTCACCGAGTCCGCCGCCATGAAACGCGCGAGGATGTGCGGTTGGCCGAAGTAGCCCAGGCCCCAGCCCATCAGCGAAATAACGCCGATGAAGGTGGTGTTTTTCAGCATGTCGAAGCTGGTCGGGTCCTTGGCTTCAATGGCCAGGAAGGTGGTGTCTACGCCGCCGGTGGCCAGCAGCACAATGATCGGCGTGAGGATCAGCGCGAAGATCATCAACGTGGCTTGTACGGTATCGGTCCAGCTGACTGCCAGGAAACCACCGATGAAGGTGTAGGCAATGGTCGCTGCAGCACCGGCCCATAGCGCGGTCTCGTAGGACATGCCGAAGGTGCTTTCGAACAGGCGGGCGCCGGCAACGATGCCGGAGGCGCAGTAGATGGTGAAGAACACCAGAATCACCACGGCGGAGATGATCCGCAGCAGGCCGCTTTTATCTTCGAAGCGGCTGGAGAAGTAATCCGGCAGGGTCAGGGCGTCGCCGTTGTGTTCGGTCTGCACCCGCAGGCGGCCGGCCACGAACAACCAGTTGAGGTAAGCACCGACGATCAGGCCGATGGCAATCCAGCTTTCCGACAGACCGGACATGTAGATCGCGCCCGGCAAGCCCATCAACAGCCAGCCGCTCATGTCGGAAGCACCGGCGGACAGAGCTGTCACCACGCTACCGAGGCTGCGGCCGCCCAGGATGTAATCGGAAAGGTTGTTGGTGGAGCGATAGGCCATCAGGCCGATCAGCACCATTGCTGCGATGTAGATCACGAACGTGATCAGGGTTGGATTACTAACGCTCATAGGAGTGACGCCCTGGCTTTGTTTTTATGTAGCGACGGTCATAGGGACGGCCACCCGTGGATAACCGGATAGACGAACCTGCATGCCGCGCATTTATGACTGGCGTTTCCCCAGGAAAGCCGCCAGCCGATGAACCCACCCACAGGGTTGGTTGCACCTTGGTGCGCGAATGCTATTCAACAAAGCAAATAAGGTGCAACCAGTTTCTGCCGATTAAGTTGCACCCAAGTATGTTTTAGGACAAACGCGCTTTTTTTGCTCCTTTTCGGAGCAAGAACAGCCGATCTCAGAAGCAAATGCACCAGCGCGGAGCGGATTCGGTCGTGTGTTTATTTTTTTCCGATCAAGCGTCGAACATTTAACCAACAAAAGGGTTGCACCCGGTTGCACCTCGAGATGGGCAAAGCTAATCTTGCCGCCAGCAGATGCCACTCGGTAGTGGCACCCATGAGGATAAAAAAATGGCAACGACCACCCTTGGGGTCAAACTCGACGACCCGACCCGCGAACGCCTGAAGGCCGCCGCGACCTCCATTGATCGCACGCCGCACTGGCTGATCAAGCAGGCGATTTTCAATTACCTGGAGAAACTCGAGGGTGGTGCAACCCTGTCCGAGCTCAATGGCTTGAGCAGCAAGGAGGCCGATGATGCCGGCGAGGTCCAGGCCGACCACGCCCACCAGTGCTTCCTTGAGTTCGCCGAGAGCATCCTGCCGCAATCGGTATTGCGTGCCGCGATCACCGCTGCTTACCGCCGCCCCGAGCCGGAAGTGGTGCCGATGCTGATCGAACAGGCGCGCCTGCCGGCACCGATGGCCGAAGCCACCAACAAGCTGGCCGCGAGCATTGCCGAAAAACTGCGTAATCAGAAGAGTGCTGGCGGCCGTGCCGGTATTGTTCAGGGCCTGCTGCAAGAATTCTCCCTGTCGTCCCAGGAAGGCGTGGCGCTGATGTGCCTGGCCGAAGCGCTGCTGCGCATCCCGGACAAAGGCACCCGCGATGCACTGATCCGCGACAAGATCAGCACCGGCAACTGGCAGCCGCACCTGGGCAACAGCCCTTCGCTGTTCGTCAACGCCGCCACCTGGGGCCTGCTGCTGACCGGCAAGCTGGTGTCGACCCACAACGAAGCGGGCCTGACCTCGTCCCTGAGCCGCATCATCGGCAAGAGCGGCGAGCCGATGATCCGCAAGGGCGTCGACATGGCCATGCGCCTGATGGGCGAGCAGTTCGTCACCGGCGAAACCATCGCCGAAGCCCTGGCCAATGCGAGCAAATTCGAAGCCAAGGGCTTCCGCTATTCCTACGACATGCTCGGTGAAGCCGCACTCACCGAACACGACGCCCAGAAGTACCTGGCCTCGTACGAACAAGCCATTCACTCCATCGGCAAAGCTTCCCATGGCCGTGGGATCTATGAAGGCCCGGGCATCTCCATCAAGCTCTCCGCCCTGCACCCGCGCTACAGCCGTGCGCAGTACGAGCGCGTGATGGACGAGCTGTACCCGCGCCTGCTGTCGCTGACCTTGCTGGCCAAGCAGTACGACATCGGCCTGAACATCGACGCCGAAGAAGCCGACCGCCTGGAGCTGTCCCTGGACCTGCTCGAGCGCCTGTGCTTCGAGCCGCAACTGACCGGCTGGAACGGCATCGGCTTTGTGATCCAGGCGTACCAGAAGCGTTGCCCGTATGTGATCGACTACGTCATCGACCTGGCCCGCCGCAGCCGCCATCGCCTGATGATCCGCCTGGTAAAAGGCGCGTACTGGGACAGCGAAATCAAGCGCGCCCAGGTCGAAGGCCTGGAAGGCTACCCGGTCTACACCCGCAAGGTGTACACCGACGTTTCCTACATTGCCTGCGCACGCAAACTGCTGTCGGTGCCGGAAGTCATCTACCCGCAGTTCGCCACGCACAACGCCCACACCCTGTCGGCTATCTACCACATCGCAGGCCAGAACTATTACCCCGGCCAGTACGAGTTCCAGTGCCTGCACGGCATGGGTGAACCGCTGTACGAACAGGTTGTAGGCAAGGTTTCCGAAGGCAAGCTGAACCGTCCGTGCCGTGTGTACGCACCGGTCGGTACTCACGAAACACTGTTGGCTTACCTGGTTCGTCGCCTGCTGGAAAACGGCGCCAACACCTCGTTCGTCAACCGCATCGCTGACCAGTCCATCTCGATCCAGGAATTGGTAGCCGACCCGGTGGCCAGCATCGAGCAAATGGCAACCCAGGAAGGCGGTTTCGGCCTGCCGCACCCGCGCATTCCGTTGCCACGTGACCTGTACGGCAGCGACCGCGCCAACTCGGCCGGTATCGACTTGGCCAACGAACATCGTCTGGCCTCGCTGTCCTGCGCCCTGCTGGCCACCGCTCACAACAACTGGAAGGCCGCACCGATGCTCGGTTGCGCCACCAGCAATGAAGCGGCCCAACCGGTGCTGAACCCGTCCGATCTGCGTGACGTGGTCGGCCAGGTACAGGAAGCCACCGTCGAAGACGTCGACAACGCCATCCAGTGCGCCATCAGCGCCGCGCCGATCTGGCAGGCCACCCCGCCCGCCGAACGCGCTGCCATCCTGGAGCGCGCCGCCGACTTGATGGAAGGCGAGATCCAGCCGCTGATGGGCCTGCTGGCCCGTGAAGCCGGCAAGACCTTCGCCAACGCCATCGCCGAAGTGCGTGAAGCCGTGGACTTCCTGCGTTACTACGCGGTGCAGGCGCGCAACGACTTTACCAATGACGCCCACCGCCCATTGGGCCCGGTGGTGTGCATCAGCCCGTGGAACTTCCCGCTCGCCATCTTCAGCGGCCAAGTGGCTGCTGCGCTGGCTGCCGGTAACCCGGTGCTGGCCAAGCCTGCCGAGCAGACGCCGCTGGTGGCTGCCCAAGCCGTACGCATCCTGCTTGAAGCTGGCATTCCGGAAGGTGTGCTGCAGTTGCTGCCAGGCCAGGGCGAAAGCGTCGGTGCCCGCCTGGTGGGTGATGATCGCGTCAAAGGCGTGATGTTCACCGGTTCCACCGAAGTGGCGCGCCTGCTGCAACGCAATGTCGCCGGTCGCCTGGATGCCCAGGGTCGCCCGATTCCGCTGATCGCCGAAACCGGTGGCCAGAACGCGATGATCGTGGACTCCTCGGCGCTGACCGAACAAGTGGTGATCGATGTCGTGTCGTCGGCCTTCGACAGCGCCGGTCAACGTTGCTCGGCCCTGCGCGTACTGTGCCTGCAGGAAGATTCGGCAGACCGTGTGGTCGAAATGCTCAAGGGCGCCATGGCTGAATGCCGCCTGGGCAACCCGGAACGCCTGTCGGTGGACATCGGCCCGGTGATCGATGCCGAAGCCAAGGCGGGTATCGAGAAACACATCCAGGCCATGCGCGACAAAGGCCGCAACGTTTACCAGGTGGCGATTGCCGACGGTGAAGAGATCAAGCGCGGCACCTTCGTGATGCCAACCCTGATCGAGCTGGAAAGCTTCGACGAACTGCAACGCGAGATCTTCGGCCCGGTACTGCACGTGGTGCGCTACAAGCGCAAAGAGATCGACCAGCTCATCGGCCAGATCAACGCTTCCGGCTACGGCCTGACCCTGGGCGTACACACCCGCATCGACGAGACCATCGCCAAGGTGATCGACAACGTCAATGCCGGTAACGTCTACGTCAACCGCAACATTGTGGGTGCCGTGGTCGGCGTGCAACCGTTCGGCGGCGAAGGCCTGTCGGGTACTGGCCCGAAAGCCGGTGGCCCGCTGTACCTGTACCGTTTGCTGTCGACTCGTCCTACCGATGCGATCGAGCAATCCTTCGTACGCGGCGACAAGTTGGCCGCGCCGGACGTACGCCTGCGTGATGCCATGAGCCAATCGCTGACCGCCCTGAAAACCTGGGCCGACGGCAATAAGTTCAGCGAACTGAGCGCTTTGTGCACGCAGTTCGCCGCCCAATCGCAAAGCGGTATCACCCGCCAACTGGCCGGCCCGACCGGCGAGCGCAACAGCTACGCCATCCTGCCGCGCGAGCACGTACTGTGCCTGGCCGAGGTGGAAGGCGACCTGCTGACCCAACTGGCGGCGGTATTGGCCGTCGGCGGTTCGGCGGTATGGCCGGAAACCGAACTGACCAAGGCCTTGTTCCCACGCCTGCCGAAGGAGATTCAGGCGAAGATCAAGCGCGTGGCCGACTGGACCAAGGATGACGTCGTGTTTGACGCCGTGCTGCATCATGGTGATTCCGACCAACTGCGTGCGGTGTGCCAGCAAGTGGCGCAGCGCGGTGGGGCGATTGTCGGGGTGCATGGTATGTCGCAAGGCGAAACGGCGATTGCGCTGGAGCGTCTGGTGATCGAGCGTGCGTTGAGCGTAAACACCGCTGCAGCGGGTGGTAACGCCAGCCTGATGACCATCGGCTAACTGACACAACGCGGTAAAAGTGTGGGAGCTGGCTTGCCTGCGATAGCGGCCTGCCAGCCGAAGCCTATCTACCTGACACCCCAACGATCCAACTGTGGGAGCGGGCTTGCTCGCGAAGGCGGTCTGGCAATCAACGCAGTTGGATTGTGTACATATCCATTCCTGGGGTAACGGCCACTTAGGGTTCCGCCCTGACGGCGGCTCACTTTTGAACAGCGCAAAAGTAAGCAAAACGCTCTTGCCCCACCACTCGGCACCTCGCTTAGGCTCGGTGTGCCCGTAATCCGCCAGTGATTTGGGGGGCCGCCGCCACGCGCCATCCATGGCGCGGGGCGGCTAAACCGGCATCCCTGCCGGTTTACCCCCCAAATCACTGTCGAATTCCGGCCAGCGTGGTTTAACGGGGCGCCTGAGATCAAAAGCAGATCAAGATCAAGAGCGGCTCGCTTCGCATCGTGGTTACCGTCTGCTGTTACAACCCACAAAGTTGTGTAGAGACCTATACCCATCGCAGGCAAGCCAGCTCCCACACTGATCGTGCTCCACCTTGCGCCAGCGTTCTGCCCTTCTATCACTTAAATCAATCTTGCTATCCACCCTCCATTCGCGCACTTAGACTCAGGCCAATTCCTTCAAAGGTACGCCGCCATGTCCGAGACGCTGCTCAGTTCCCGCAATCTGGCTTTCGAGCTGTATGAAGTCCTCGATGCCGAGGGCCTGAGCCAGCGCGAGCGGTTTGCCGAGCACAACCGCGAAACCTTCGATGCCGCCATCAGCACGGCGCGCAATATCGCAGAAAAATACTTCGCCCCTCACAACCGCAAGAACGACGAAAACGAACCTCGCTATGAGAACGGCCAGGCGATCCTGATTCCGGAGGTCAAGCCGGCGGTGGACGCCTTCCTTGAAGCCGGCTTCCTCAACGCAGCCCGCAGCTTTGAAGCAGGTGGCATGCAACTGCCGACGCTATTGTCCCAGGCCTGCTTCGCGCATTTCCAATCGGCCAACGCCGCGTCGACGTCCTACCCGTTCCTGACCATGGGCGCCGCCAACCTCATTGAGAGCTTCGGCACCGAGGAGCAGAAACAACGCTTCCTGCAGCCAATGATCGACGGGCGCTTCTTCGGCACCATGGCCCTGACCGAGCCCCATGCCGGTTCGTCCCTGTCGGACATTCGGACCCGTGCAGAACCAGCGGCTGACGGCAGTTATCGGCTCAAGGGCAACAAAATCTTTATCTCCGGTGGCGACCATTCGCTGTCGGAAAACATCGTGCACATGGTGCTGGCCAAGTTGCCGGACGCTCCCGCAGGCGTGAAGGGCATTTCGCTGTTTATCGTGCCCAAGTTCCTGGTCAACGATGACGGCAGCCTGGGCGCTCGCAACGATGTGCTGCTGGCGGGGCTGTTCCACAAGATGGGCTGGCGCGGCACCACGTCCACGGCGCTTAACTTCGGCGATAACGGCAACTGCGTCGGCTATCTGGTGGGCAAACCGCACCAGGGCCTGAGCTGCATGTTCCAGATGATGAACGAGGCGCGCATCGGCGTGGGCATGGGCGCGGTGATGCTCGGGTACGCCGGCTACCTTCATTCCCTGGACTACGCCCGCGAACGGCCCCAGGGGCGCCTGCCCGATAGCAAAGACCCAAGCACCGCACCGGTGGCGATCATCCAGCACGCCGACATCAAGCGCATGCTGCTGACCCAGAAAGCCTATGTGGAAGGCGCCTTTGACCTCGGCCTGTACGCGGCGCGGCTGTTCGACGACACCACCACCCTGGCAACCGACACCGAGCGCAAGCACGCCCACGAACTGCTCGACCTGCTCACGCCCATCGTCAAATCCTGGCCGTCAGAGTTCTGCCTCAAGGCCAACGAGTTGGCGATCCAGATCCTTGGCGGCCACGGCTACACCCGCGAATACCCGGTGGAGCAGTACTACCGCGACAACCGCCTGAACCCCATCCATGAAGGCACCCACGGCATCCAGTCCCTGGACCTGCTCGGGCGCAAACTGGCGCAGAACGGTGGTGCCGGCTTGAAGCAGCTGATTCGCCTGATCGCCGAGACCGGCGCCCGGGCGCAAAAGCACCCTTCACTCACGGCACTGCGAGAGCCCCTGGAGCAACTGGTAAACCGGCTGCAAAGCGTGACGATTGGCCTGCTGACCGATCTCGCCCAAGGCAAGGTCAACAGCAGCCTGGCGAACTCGGCGCTGTACTTGAAAGTGTTCGGGCACACGGTGATTGGCTGGCGCTGGCTGGAACAGGCGATCCGCGCCGAAGAAGGGCTGGCCAAGGGCAACGCGGCCGATGCGGCCTTTTATAAGGGCAAGCTCCAGGCCGCCCGGTACTTCCTGACCTGGGAAGTACCGAGCTGCCATCATGAACTGGCGATTCTGGAGGCACGCGACGATACGTGCCTGGGCATGCAAGACGAGTGGTTCTAGCCCTCAGGGCTGACCGATCACCTTGGAAATCACATCGACCGTGGCGCTGACTTGCTCTTGGTAACGGTCGAGTTCCTGCTGGTGCGCCTGTTGCATTTCAATCTGCTCAGCGCACAGGTTCAGCGCAGCCAGTACCAATAGCTTGTCACCGATCAGGGTCGGGTACTTTTTCTTGGTAACGGCCAGGGAGGCCTTGAGCATGGTCACGGCATGCATCAGGGTCTGATCTTCGCCGGCCGGTGCCTTGATCGAGTAATCCTCTCCGAGAATCGAAACGACCTTTATGCCCTCACTCATGCGCTGACAGGCCCTGCACTCACACGCTCAACCAGCGCCTGGATGCGGGCGGCGGTGGCGCCGTGCTTTTCTTCCTGTTCCATCAGGTTCAGTTGCAGGCTTTCGTTTTCGTCCTTGGCGCGGGCCAGCTCGGCCGTGAGGGATTCGTTGCTGCCCAGCAGTTCTTGATTCTGCTGTACGAGGTCGCTGACCAGTTGTTCCAATTGGCTGAGGGATGCTTCTAACATTTTGATTTCTCGGGCGTTTAAAAAGGGCGGTGACGATAAAGAAAATTCACCTCGGATGCCAGGGTTATCCCTGGCCGCGCAGCCCGATGTTGCAAGGCCGGGCCGCACTTTCGAGCCTTAGTGACTGCATTTACCCGATCTGGTTCCTGAACTCACCCAACCCCTGGTCCGATGCGACAAAAGCGCGCGCCCCCTTAAGACTTTAGTCGCAGGGCCGATAAGGCGGGCACACCTCGTCTCATGGCCGCATGGATAGCGCCTCCCCCAGGACTCCAGCATGTCTCTTCGTAATATGAATATCGCCCCGAGGGCCTTCCTCGGCTTCGCGTTTATTGGCGCCTTGATGTTGTTGCTCGGTGTGTTCGCCCTGAACCAGATGAGCAAAATTCGTGCAGCCACCGAAGACATCACCTCGGCCAGCGTGCCCAGCATTCGCGCCTTGGATGAATTCACCCAACTCACCTTGCGCCTGCGCGTGCTGTCGTACCGCTTGCTGACCAACCGCGAGCCGGACGTACAGCAAAAGACCCTAGAAGCCTTTGAACTGCGCAATCAGCAGATTCGTACAGCCCAGGGCATCTATGAAAAACTGATTTCCAGCACCGAAGAGCGCAACGCCTACAACGAGTACGTGCGCTTGCTGGGCCAGTACCGCCAGATTGAAGAGCGCATGAAGAGCCTGTCTCGCGCCAATCAGGTCAACGAGCTGCGCACCCTGCTCAACACCGAGTTGCTGGACAACTCCGAGCAGGTCAACGCCGTGTTGACCCGCTTGCTGGATATCAATAACGACGACGCCAACGCCACCAACCAGCGCGCCAAAGACCAATACGACATGGCCTTTGACCTGGTGGTAGGCCTGCTGGTGGTTGCCACGGCGCTGACCTTGCTGTTCGCCTGGTTGCTGACCCGCAGCATCACCCTGCCCATCGCCCAGGCGCTGGAAGCCGCCGAAGAAGTCGCCGAAGGCAACCTGACGCGCCCGATCACCGTGGACGGCAGCGACGAAGCGGGGCGCCTGCTCGCGGCCATGGCCAAGATGCAGCACAAACTGCGCGACACCCTGCAACGTATCGCCGGCTCCGCCACCCAGCTGGCGTCTGCCGCTGAAGAGCTCAATGCGGTCACCGATGAAAGCGCCCGTGGCCTGACCCAGCAGAACAACGAAATCGAACAGGCCGCCACTGCCGTCAACGAGATGACCAGCGCGGTGGAAGAAGTCGCACGCAATGCGGTGAGCACGTCCGAAGCCTCGCGCAACGCCACTACGTCTGCCGGTGACGGCCGCGACCTGGTGCAGGAAACTGTCAGCGCCATCGAACGCATGAGTACCGACGTGCAGGCCACCGCTTCCCTGATTGGCGACCTGGCCAATGAGTCGCGGGATATTGGCAAAGTGCTGGACGTGATCCGCGGCCTGGCCGACCAGACCAACCTGCTGGCCCTGAACGCCGCAATTGAAGCAGCCCGAGCTGGGGAAGCCGGGCGTGGTTTCGCCGTGGTGGCCGATGAAGTGCGGGCGCTGGCCCATCGCACCCAGCAGTCCACCAGCGAAATCGAGCGCATGATCGGCAGCATCCAGACAGGCACCGAACACGCGGTAGATTCGATGCGCAACAGCACCGAGCGCGCCGAATCGACACTTAACATCGCCCGCGGCGCGGGCCTGTCGCTGGACACCATCAACACGGCGATTGTGGAGATCAACGAGCGCAACCTGGTGATCGCCAGCGCGGCGGAAGAACAGGCCCAAGTGGCGCGGGAAGTGGACCGCAACCTGGTAAATATCCGTGACCTGTCGGTGCAATCGGCCACCGGTGCCAGCCAGACCAGCGCGGCGAGCGGGGAGTTGTCGCGCTTGGCGGTGGACTTGAATGGGATGGTCGGCCGCTTCCGCCTCTAACCCTAAAACCCGCCCCACCCTTGTAGGAGCGAGCTTGCTCGCGAAAAACGCCAACGATAACGCGCGCTTGCTGAATGAACGTGGCGCCTGGGAGTTTTTCGCGAGCAAGCTCGCTCCTACAGAGGCAAGCCCTCTGCCACATTTGCCTGTGCGCGAATCAGAAAAAGCTTTTTGACAGCGCAGCAATTCAACAGGTTAGAATCCCTGGCACGCAGACTGCATGGTCAGTTTGCGTCCTGTCTTCCCCTGCCCTGGAGTACTGCCTTTGAATGCGACGACCATCAACAGCCTGTTCTTGATCGGCGCGTTGCTGGTGACTGCGAGCATTCTGGTGAGTTCGCTTTCGTCACGCCTGGGCATCCCCATCCTGGTGATTATCCTGGCCGTGGGCATGACCGCCGGGGTCGATGGCGGCGGCATCATTTTCGATAACTACCCCACCGCCTACCTGGTGGGCAACCTTGCCCTCGCCGTGATCCTGCTCGACGGCGGTTTGCGCACCCGGGTGGCGAGTTTCCGCGTGGCGCTGTGGCCGGCCTTGTCCCTGGCCACGGTGGGGGTGTTGATTACCACCGGCCTCACGGGCATGGCCGCGGCCTGGCTGTTTAACCTCAACATCATTCAAGGCTTGCTGATTGGCGCCATCGTCGGCTCCACGGACGCCGCGGCGGTGTTCTCGCTGCTGGGCGGCAAGGGCCTCAACGAGCGGGTCAGCGCCAGCCTGGAAATCGAATCCGGCAGCAACGACCCGATGGCGGTGTTCCTCACCGTCACCTTGATCGACATGCTCGCCAGCGGCCAGACCGGCCTGCACTGGAGCCTGCTCACCCACCTGATCCGCGAATTCGGCATCGGCGGCCTGGTAGGCCTGGGCGGCGGCTGGCTGATGCTGCAACTGGTCAACCGTATCAACCTGGCCAACGGCCTGTACCCGATCCTGGTGATCGCCGGTGGCCTGTTCGTATTCGCCCTGACCAACGCCTTGCACGGCAGCGGCTTCCTCGCCGTGTACCTGTGCGGGCTGGTGATCGGCAACCGCCCGGTGCGCAGCCGCCACGGCATTTTGCATATGCTCGACGGCATGGCCTGGCTGGCGCAGATCGGGATGTTCTTGGTGCTGGGCCTGTTGGTCACGCCTCACGATTTACTGCCCATCGCCGTGCCCGCCCTGGGCCTGGCGCTGTGGATGATCCTGTTTGCCCGGCCGCTGTCTGTGATGGTTGGCCTGCTGCCATTCAAGGCGTTCCACGGCCGCGAAAAGGCATTTATCGCCTGGGTCGGCCTGCGCGGCGCGGTACCGATCATCCTCGCGGTGTTCCCGCTGATGGCCGGCCTGCCCCATGCACAGCTGTACTTCAATCTGGCGTTCTTTATCGTGCTGGTCTCGCTGTTGGTGCAGGGCACCAGCCTGCCGTGGGTAGCCAAGTTGCTCAAAGTCACCGTACCGCCAGACCCGGCGCCGATCTCCCGCGCTGCCCTGGAAGTGCACGTCACCAGCGAGTGGGAGTTGTTCGTCTACCGCCTGGGCGCAGAAAAATGGTGCATCGGCGCGGCGCTGCGCGAGCTGAAAATGCCCGAAGGCACGCGCATCGCCGCGCTGTTTCGTGGCCAGCAACTGCTCCATCCGTCGGGTAGTACAGTGCTGGAAGTCGGCGATTTGCTCTGTGTGATCGGCCACGAACACAACCTGCCGGCCCTGGGCAAACTGTTCAGTCAGGCGCCGCAACGGGGCCTCGATTTGCGCTTCTTCGGTGACTTCGTACTCGAAGGCGACGCCCAGCTGGGCGCGGTTTCGGCCTTGTACGGGCTCAAGCTTGAAGGTATCGACCCGGACATGCCATTGAGCCGCTTCATTACCCAGAAGGTGGGCGGTGCACCGGTAGTCGGCGACCAGGTGGAATGGAACAACACCATCTGGACCGTCGCCGTCATGGACGGGAACAAGATTGGCAAAGTCGGCGTCAGATTCCCCGAAGGAAGTCGCCCGGGCCCCGGACTCTTCCTCTAAACTGCGGGACAACGACGCCCCGATTCTTCACTCTGCAAGACCGGTCTCTATGCCAACCCTGCGTACTTTTCTCGCCACTGCCCTGCTGGGCCTGACCCTTTGTGTTGGCAGCGTATACGCCGCCGACCCGCCCAGCGCCGAAGCCGTCCAGCAAAGCCTGGATAAACTGCCCGACCGCAAGCTGCCTGACGCCGACATGAAGGCGCTGCAGGCGACCCTGCAACAGACCCTGACCTACCTGGGCAATCAGCAGGACTACGAGCAGCGCCTGGCCGACCTCAAGCGCCAGCTGGAAGAGGCCCCGCGCCAGACCAACGAGAACCAGCGTGAGCTGGCGCGCCTCAAGGCCACCAAAATCATCCCGGTGGCCCAACGCTACGCCAGCCTGCCGGTGCCGCAGCTTGAGCAATTATTGGTGCAACGCAGCACCCAGCAAGGCGATCTGCAAAAAGAACTGGCCGACGCCAACAGCCTGACCATCGCCGCCCAGACCCGCCCCGAGCGCGCCCAGACCGAAATCAGCAGCAGCCAGACGCGCATCCAGCAAATCAACGCGACGCTCAAGCTCGGCAAAGACAACGGCAAGCCCCTCAGCAGCGACCAGCGCAACCAGCTCAACGCTGAACTGGCGGCCCTGAATGCCTTGATTCCCCTGCGCCGCCAGGAATTGGCCGGCAACAGCCAGCTGCAAGATTTGGGCAACAGCCAGCACGACCTGATCCAGGAAAAAACCGCACGCCTGGAGCAAGAAATCCAAGACTTGCAAACCCTGATCAACCAGAAACGCCTGGCCCAGTCCCAGCAGACGGTGACCCAACAGTCCATCGAAGCGCAGAAAGCCGGTGGCAGTAGCATCCTGGCCAAGGAAAGCGCAGACAACCTCAAGCTGTCCGACTACCTGCTCAAAAGCACCGACCGCCTCAACGACCTGACCCAGAAAAACCTGCAAACCAAGCAGCAACTGGACACCGTGACCCAAAGCGATTCGGCCCTGGACGAGCAGATCAACGTGCTCAAGGGCAGCCTGCTGCTGTCCAAGATTCTCTATAAACAAAAGCAGGCCCTGCCGCGTCTGACCGTGGACAAAGACCTGGCCGACGACATCGCCAACATTCGCCTGTACCAGTTCGAGGTCAACCAACAGCGTGAGCTGATCACCTCCCCCAGCGCCTATGTGGACAACCTGCTGGCCAACCAGCCGCCAGATGAAGTCACCCCGCAACTGCGCCGCACCCTGCTGGAAGTGGCGATCACCCGCAGCGACCTGCTGGAACGCCTGAGCCGCGAACTGAGCGCACTGCTCAACGAATCCATCACCCTGCAACTGAACCAGAAACAACTGCTCAGCACCGCCAGCACCCTGCGCGCCACGCTCGACGAGCAAATGTTCTGGATCCCCAGCAACAAGCCGCTGGACACCGAATGGCTGGAAACCGTGCCGGCGCACCTGAGCAAACAGGTCACCACCCTGCCCTGGGCGTCCAGCGTCAGCGAGTTGTATGACGGCCTGACCCAACGCCCGCTGCTGTTCCTGCCGTTGCTGTTGCTGATCGGCGCGCTGCTGTGGCGGCGCAATGCGCTGTATGTGCGCCTGAAAAAGGTTCACCAGGACATCGGCCACTTCAAGCGCGACAGCCAGTGGCACACGCCGCAGGCCATCCTGATCAACATCCTTTTGGCAATGCCCGTGGCCCTGGGCCTGGCGCTGTGCGGCTATGCCTTGCAGATCGACGCCCGCGGGCAAAACGCCAACCTGGGCGCGGCCTTGTTGCAGATCGCCCAGGCCTGGCTGGTGTTCTACACCGCCTACCGCATCCTCGCGCCGGGCGGCGTGGCGGAGCTGCACTTTCGCTGGGAAAGGCCCCAGGTCGAATTCCTCCAAGGCTGGATACGCAAACTTGGCCTAGTGGTACTGGCGTTGGTGGCCGTGGTCGCGATTGCCGAACACCAGCCGGCGGCACTGGCTGACGACGTGCTGGGCATCGCCGTGGTACTGACCTGCTACGGGCTGATGGCCTGGCTGCTGGGCCGCCTGCTGCTGAACAGCCCAACCCACGAAAAGGCCTCGCTGTTTCGCAAAGCGATCGGGGTGGTGTTCACCGCCCTGCCCATCGCGCTGTTTATTGCCGTGTGCTTTGGCTATTACTACACCGCGCTGAAGCTCAGCGACCGGCTGATCAACACCCTGTACCTGCTGATGTTCTGGCTGGTGATCGAAGCCACCTTTGTGCGCGGCCTGGGTGTTGCCGCACGGCGCCTGGCCTACGCCCGCGCCCTGGCCAAACGCCAGGCTGCCAAGGAGGCCGGTGACGGCGAAGCGGTGATCGAAGAGCCGACTCTGGACATCGAGCAGGTCAACGAACAGTCCATGCGCCTGATCCGCCTGGCCTTGCTCGGCGGCTTTATCGCGGCGCTGTACTGGGTGTGGTCGGACCTGATCTCGGTATTTTCCTACCTGGACAACGTCACCCTGTACGAATACACCAGCGGCACGGGTACGAATATCAGCATGGTGCCCATCAGCATCGGCGACCTGCTGGGCGCGTCGATCATCATCGGCATCACCTTCGCCCTGGCGCGCAACCTGCCCGGCCTGCTGGAAGTGCTGGTGCTGTCCAAGCTCGACCTGGCCCAAGGCAGCGCCTACGCCACCACCACCTTGCTGTCCTACATCATTGCCGGCGTGGGCTTTGTCACCACGCTCTCCACCCTCGGCGTGAGCTGGGACAAACTGCAATGGCTGGTCGCCGCGCTGTCGGTGGGCTTGGGTTTCGGCATGCAGGAGATCTTCGCCAACTTCATCTCCGGCATCATGATTTTGTTCGAACGCCCGGTGCGCATTGGCGACACCATCACCATCGGCAACCTGTCGGGTACGGTGAGCAAGATCCGCATTCGCGCCACCACCATCACCGACTTCGACAACAAGGACATCATCGTCCCCAACAAAACCTTCATCACCGGGCAACTGATCAACTGGTCGCTGACCGACACCATCACCCGCGTCACCCTGAAACTGGGCGTGGACTACGGCTCCGACCTGGACCTGGTGAAGGAATTGCTCCTCAAGGCGGCGCGCGAAAACCCACGGGTACTCAAAGAGCCGGAACCCCACGTGTACTTCCTCAACTTCGGCGAAAGCACCCTCGACCACGAACTGCGCATGCATGTTCGCGACCTGGGCGACCGTAACCCGGTGTTGGACGAGGTCAACCGCTACATCAACCGTGAGTTCAAGAAACAGCACATCAACATCTCGTTCCGGCAGATGGAGATCTACCTGAAGAACCTTCACGGCCAGGAATACAAATTGGTGCCGGCCGAAGACGAGCGCAAGACCATTGCCACGCCCCTCGACAAGCCCGACGCCCCCGAGCCTCCTGCAGGCAAAGTAGTGGATGCGCCGGAGCCGCCACCCAGCAAACTCGACTAAACGCCCTATCCCCAGCAGAATGCTCGGACATTCTGCTGGAGATGGCCGGTGAAAGCCCTCGACGAACTGACCTTCGACAACCGCTTCGCACGCCTGGGCGATGCATTCTCGACCCACGTACTACCAGAGCCCCTCGACGAGCCAAGCTTGGTCGTCGCGAGCAAGGCCGCCATGGCCCTGCTCGATCTCGACCCGGCCGTGGCCCAAACGCCGGTATTTGCCGAACTGTTCGGCGGCCACAAGCTGTGGGCCGAGGCAGAACCACGGGCGATGGTGTATTCCGGGCATCAATTCGGCGGCTATACCCCGCAGTTGGGCGATGGCCGCGGATTATTGCTGGGCGAGGTCTATAACGAAGCCGGCGAGCATTGGGATTTGCACCTCAAGGGCGCCGGGATGACGCCTTACTCACGCATGGGCGACGGGCGGGCGGTGTTGCGCTCTTCGATTCGTGAATTCCTCGCCTCCGAGGCTCTGCATGCGCTGGGCATCCCCACCAGCCGCGCCCTGTGCGTGATCGGCTCCAGCACGCCGGTATGGCGGGAGAAACAGGAACGCGGCGCCATGGTTTTGCGCCTGGCCCACAGCCACATCCGCTTCGGGCACTTCGAATACTTCTACTACACCAAGAAACCCGAGCAGCAGGCCGAACTGGCCGAACATGTGCTGAACCTGCACTACCCCGAGTGCCGCGAGCAGCCCGAGCCTTACCTGGCAATGTTCCGCGAAATCGTCGAGCGCAACGCCGAAATGATCGCCAAGTGGCAGGCTTATGGTTTTTGCCACGGCGTGATGAACACCGACAACATGTCGATCCTGGGCATTACCTTCGACTTCGGGCCCTTCGCGTTTCTCGATGATTTTGACGCGCACTTCATCTGCAACCACTCCGACCATGAAGGGCGCTACTCCTTCAGCAACCAGGTGCCTATCGGGCAGTGGAACCTCAGCGCGCTGGCCCAAGCGCTCACGCCGTTCATCAGTGTTGACGCACTCAAAGAAGCCCTCGGCCTGTACCTGCCGCTGTACCAGGCGCACTACTTGGACCTGATGCGCCGCCGCCTGGGCCTGACCACCGCCGAAGACGCCGACCCGCAGTTGGTGGAGCGCTTGCTCAAGCTGATGCAGAACAGCGGCGTGGACTACACACTGTTCTTCCGACGCCTGGGCGATGAATCCGCGGCACTGGCCGTGGCGCGACTGCGTGATGACTTTGTCGACATGGCCGGGTTCGACGCCTGGGCCGAGCAGTACAAAGCCCGCGTTGCGCGGGATGGGGATTACACCCAGGAACAGCGCCGCGAGCGCATGCACGCGGTCAACCCGCTCTACATCCTGCGCAACTACCTGGCCCAAAACGCCATCGCCGCCGCCGAATCCGGCGACTACAGCGAAGTGCGGCGGCTGCATGAAGTGCTGACCAGGCCGTTTGAGGAACAAGCGGGGATGGAGCAGTACGCGCAACGGCCGCCGGATTGGGGCAAGCATTTGGAGATTAGTTGTTCGTCGTAAGTCCTAAAGACGGTCGGATTATTCTGCGGTGAGTAGGCTCATCAGATCTGAGGCATACGCTGACGCTCCAGATCATAGGCCTCCACCCAGTCAGAAATGATGTCCAGTAGCCCACTCATTGGATGATCTTCATCTTCTCCTGTGATATCGAGCAGCTCATCAATCGCCTCGACCAAGGCGCCATAATCATCTTCGGTTTGGGGTTTGCGCAGCAGCGTTGCAACGTAAGGCCAATGCTCAATGGCCAGTTTCAGAGCGTCGTTCATGTTTTGTCCTTTTATCGAGTGTTGATAAACCGCGTTGCCGACACCAGATTGAAGCCAATAGCCGCCCCCAAGGAGCCCCCGATGTCCGAACCTCTTGTAATCCCCTGCCCACATTGCAACGGCCTCAACCGCATCCCCGGCGAACGCCTGGGTGACGCGCCCAAGTGCGGGCGTTGCAAGCAGCCGGTGTTGCTGAACAAACCCTTTGATTTGAAACAGGGCGACTATGCCAGCCAGATCAAGGGCGACCTGCCGCTTTTGGTCGATGTGTGGGCCGACTGGTGCGGGCCGTGCAAGTCGTTTGCGCCGGTATTCGAACAAGCCGCCGGGCAGTTGGAAGGCAAGTGCCGGCTGGCGAAGCTGGACAGTGAAGCTAACCAGCAACTATCGGCGCAGCTGGGGATTCGTTCGATTCCCAGTTTGATCCTGTTCAAGAACGGCCGCGAAGTAGCGCGCCAGAGCGGGGCATTCCCGTTGCCGCAGTTGATGAGCTGGTTGCGTAGCCAGGGGGTGTAAACAGCCCCCCTCAAACAACTCGGTCAATGTGGGAGCTGGCTTGCCTGCGATGCAGGCGACTCGGTCTGCCTGGTACACCGAGGTGATGCCATCGCAGGCAAGCCAGCTCCCACATTGAATGCATTTCAGCTTCAGGTCAGCGGGGCTTCGCGGTCCATCATCTGGCTGACCAGCATGACGCCCAATTCGCTTAACTGGTGGATGGCCAGCGCTACGTCGCGGTGTTCGCCGGTGAGGTCGTTGGACAGGTTGAGCAGCAAGGTGCGCACCGAAGAGAAGGTTTCGTAGCTGTTGAGCACGAGGGTTTCGGTGGGGAGGTTGGGTGAAACGGTATAGAGGTTAGCCATGGATCGTCTCCGGGTTGAGGAGCCGCAACCAGCCCGCTACTAAACGGAGGGTGGCAGCTGTACGCAGGTTAGTAGACCGGGGAGACGCAACCGGCGCGCTCGAAAGCGCCCTCCGTACAGCCACCATCGAATCCAGGAAGATCCTGATCGACGATTTGCCGTACGTCTCACCACGGGCTACTAAACCCGATCACTGAACATTCAGCGACCGGCAAACCTTAGAGACGCCCATCCAGACGCACAAGCCGGCGGATTCTGGCGTAGCTGTAGGCAAGGTTACAAGGCACAAGCCCAATTGCCAGACCCGTCCTACAGACCCTGTGGGACAAATCCAACTCACCCGCCGAAATGCCCCCCCACAATTAACCGCGCCCTACCACCCACTCCACGATGCGAAGCGAGCCGCTCTTGATCTTGATCTGCTTTTGATCTCAGGCGCCCCGTTAAACCACGCTGGCCGGAATTCGACAGGGATTTGGGGGGTAAACCGGCAGGGATGCCGGTTTAGCCGCCCCGCGCCATGGATGGCGCGTGGCGGCGGCCCCCCAAATCACTGGCGGATTACGGGCACACCGAGCCTAAGCGAGGTGCCGAGTGGTGGGGCAAGAGCGTTTTGCTTACTTTTGCGCTTTTCAAAAGTGAGCCGCCGTCAGGGCGGAACCCTAAGTGGCCGTTACCGCAGCAATGGATATGCACACAATCCAACCGTGTTGACCGCCAGGCCGCCTTCGCGAGCAAGCCCGCTCCCACAGTTTGACCGCGGGGTGTCAGGGAGATAGGTGTCGGCTGTTGGGCCGTCTTCGCAGGCAAGCCAGCTCCCACATTTGGATCGCGGTGCCTCAGCTAGATCAGCGTCGGCTATCACGGGCAAGCCCGGCCCCCACAGTGTTCGAGGTCAGGCGTTTTCCAGCAAGTTATGCAGCTCCACAAACTGCTGCGTCAGCTTATGCCGCGGATCCAGATGAATCAGCGGCTTACTCTCCTGGTGCGACTCACGCATACGCACCGAGCTGGCCAGGTACACCGGCAATACCGGCAACCCTTCGGCAATCAACTCATCGAGAATCTGCTGCGGCAAACTTGCACGAGCCTGGAACTGGTTGACCACAATACCTTCCACTTCCAAGCCTTCGTTATGGTCATCCTTCAACTCTTCGATCTCAGCCAGCAGGCCATACAAAGCCTGGCGCGAGAAACTGTCGCAATCGAAGGGAATCAACACCCGATCAGCCGCAATCAGCGCCGAAACCGCATAAAAATTCAGCGCTGGCGGCGTATCCAGGTAAATCCGGTCGTAATCCTCGCTCAATTCATCCAGCAGCTTTCGCAGCTTGTTGATCTTGTGCTTGGCCTCAAGCTTGGGCTGCAGGTCAGCCAGTTCCGGGGTGGCGGTGATCACATGCAGGTTGTCGAAGGGCGTTTCGTAGATATCCACCCTGTTCTTCTTCGAAAACGGCCCCGTAGACAAAGTTTGCTTGAAAAAATCCGCGATCCCCATAGGGATGTCGTCACCCGTCAGCCCGGTGAGGTACTGGGTGGAGTTGGCCTGTGCATCGAGGTCCACCAACAGGGTTCGATAACCTTCGCTGGCGCTGACCGCCGCCAGGTTGCAGGCGATGCTGGACTTGCCCACACCGCCTTTTTGATTGAACACCACGCGCCGCATGGAAAAACCTCCGTGTATCAATGAATGCCCGAGTGTAGAGCGCAAAAGCGCCCATTAGCTACCTCGTTCATCCGGGCGCCGCATCTGGCTAACAAACAAATAGGAGTGCGCCTATTCCACGGTCGATCAGCCATGACCAACAATCTGTAAGTTCTTCCAACTTATTTGTGATCAATAGTGAACAAATTTTCACCACTATTTGCTAGAACCCCACGGCACCGGGATAATGCGCGCCATTCGGCCATTGCTCCCTGTCCCGGCATCCGGGGCCACTGGCCGCACATGGAAGCCCGCAGGGGCGGGATAACTTCTCAGTGATCAACTTCAACATCGCCCAATGGCGCGCCTGGGCTCCTGGCCTTGAGAGTGCGGACGACTGGCACGCCTGGTGCCGGGACCCGGTGTTGCCGCCTGCCAGCGAAGCGTCCCCCGATGTGTCATTTTTGCCAGCGATGCAGCGCCGCCGCTTGAGCCGGCTGGCGCGCATGGCATTCAGCGTCGGCTGGCCGCTGGCCGAGGGCCTAGAAGACCTGCCGCTGGTGTTCATTTCCCGCCACGGCGAAACCCCGCGCACCCTGGACATCCTCAGCGACCTGGCCAACGAGCAGCCGCTGTCGCCCACTCAGTTCAGCCTGTCGGTGCATAACGCGGTGATCGGCCTGTGGTCGATCCTGCGCAATGAAACCAGCGAGATGACCGCCCTCGCCGCCGCCGGCGATGGCCTCGAACACGGCCTGCTCGAAGCCGCCGCGTTGCTCAACGAAGGCGCCCCCGCCGTGTTGCTGGTGATCACCGAAGAACAGCCGCCCCAAGCCTATGCCAGCTGGATCACGGATGTGCCCTTCCCCTACGCCCTCGGCCTGTTGCTCACGCCGGGCGACGAGTGGCAACTGGAACTCACCACTGGCACTGTCCAACTCACTCAAACCCAGTGGCCCCACGCCCTGAACCTGCTGCGCACCCTGCTGACCGATCAGGGCGCCTGCCAACATGCCTGGAAGAACCGAGTATGGAACTGGCAACGCAAGCCCTGACCCACAAGCCACGGCAGGCCTATTACTGGCGCCTGTTCGCCACGGCCCTCAGCTTTTGCCTGTTTGGCATCGGCGGGCTGTGCCTACGTTTGCTGGTGTTTCCGCTGCTCAGTTGCCTGCCGGGCGATGCCAGCCAGCATCAACGGCGCGCACGCCACACCATTAGTTGCCTGTTCTGGTTTTTTATTCGCTTGATGAAGGGCCTGGGCATTCTCACCTACAGCGTCGAGGGTGCCGAAAAGCTTGGCCGCCCTGGCCAGATGATCGTCGCCAACCACCCGTCGCTGATCGACGTGGTGTTCCTGATCGGCCTGATGCGCCAGACCAACTGCGTGGTCAAGCAGAGCCTGTTCCGGAACCCGTTCACCCGCAGCCCGGTGCGCGATGCCGGCTACATCAGCAACGACGGCAGCGCCGACATGCTCGATGCCGCAGCCGACGCCCTGCGCGCCGGCCAAACGCTGATCATCTTTCCCGAAGGCACCCGCACCACGCCCGGCGCGGCGCCGGCCTTTCATCGCGGCGGTGCAGCCATTGCGCTGCGCGGTGCGACAATCATCACGCCAGTGGTGATCAAGGTCAGCCCCACCACCTTGACCAAGGCCGAACCCTGGTATCGCATCCCCCACCGTCGATTTCACTTCAGTTTGCGCGTGGGCGCCGATATAGAACCACAGGCGTTCGCCGCGCTCGGCGCCGCGCCCCAGGCTTCACGCAAGCTCAACGATCACCTGCATCACTATTTCATTAAGGAGCTCGCCGAAGATGAGCGACCAACACCGCCTTGAGCACGACATAAAGCTGCTGATCATCGAGGCCCTGGGCCTGGAAGACATCAGCGCCGAGGATATTGGCAGCGACCAGACCCTGTTTGGCGAAGGCCTGGGCCTGGACTCGGTCGATGCCCTGGAATTGGGCCTGGCGATCCAGAAAACCTACGGCATCAAAATTGATGCCGACGCCAAGGACACCCGCAATCACTTCACCAACGTGGCCAGCCTTGCGGCGTTCGTCACGGCCCGACAGGCAGCTTGAGACCGTACCATGCAAACTCGTGACGATATTTTCAACACCCTGCGCGACGCCTTGGTGGAACTGTTTGAACTGCCCCCGGAACGCGTCACCTTGGACGCCAACCTGTACCAGGACCTGGAAATCGACAGCATCGACGCCGTGGACCTGATCGACCACATCAAGCGCCAGACCGGCAAGAAGATCGCCGCAGAGGAATTCAAGGCAGTGCGCACGGTGAACGACGTGGTAGAGGCGGTGTACCGTCTGGTCCAGCCCGCCGCATGAGCCGGCTGATCGGCCTTGGCCTGTTATTGGCGGGGCTGCTGTACCCCTTCGCGGTGTATTACGGCACCGAGCACTTTGCACCGTGGCAGTTTGGCTTATTGCTGGGCAGCCTGTGGCTGTTGCGCGCGCTCACCGCTGCGCAGCGCCCGGGCAGCCGTTGGATGGCGGTGGTGGTGATCGTGTTTTGCCTGGCGCTGGCCTGGTTCGATAACCCGCAGTGGCTGCGCTGGTACCCGAGCCTGGTCAGCGGGTTCATGCTGGCGTTGTTTGGCCTGAGCCTGAAATACGGCCCGCCGATGGTCGAGCGCCTGGCGCGCATGACCGACCCGCACCTGCCGCCCCACGCGGTGGTGTATACCCGCCAGGTCACCCTGGTGTGGAGTGTGTTTTTTCTCTGTAATGGCCTGCTCGCCGCCGCGCTCACTTTGTGGGCGCCGCTGAGCTGGTGGACGTTGTACAACGGCCTGATCGCCTACGGCTTGATGGGCCTGTTGTTTGCCGTGGAATGGCTGGTACGACAAAGGGTTCGAGGCCGCGTATGAAAGGGTTGAAACTTGAGCACTTGCTGCTTGAGCCACTGCAAGATCGCGGGGTGACCACCGAGCCCGCCATGAATCACGCGCAACTGTGCGAGCGCTCCTTGAGCCTCGCCGCAGGCTTGCAGGCCCGGGGCATCCGGCGCCTGGCCGTGCACCTGGAAGACGCCGGGCTGCTGGCGATTGCGCTGCTGGGCGCCTGGCGGGCCGGTGCGAGCGTGCTGCTGCCCGCCGACCTGCAACCCCAGACTCGCCAACGCTGGGCCGCTGCCGTGGATGCTTGGCTGGTGGACGCCAGCGATCTGGACGCGCTGTATCAAGCACCCTTGAGCGCCGCCGCCCTCGACCTGGACAGCTGCCAACTGAGCCTGTGCACCTCCGGTTCCAGCGGCGAGCCCAAGCGCATCGACAAAACACTGCGCCAACTGGCCAACGAAGTGCAGGCCCTGGAAGCGCTGTGGGGCGCAGACCTCAAAAGCGCCTGCATCATCGGCAGCGTCGCTACCCAGCATATCTACGGCTTGCTGTTTCGCGTGTTGTGGCCGCTGTGCGCCGGCCGCACCTTTGTGCGCAAGCAACTGGCGTTCCCTGAAGACATGCAGCGCGCCAGCCGTGAGCACCCACAGTTTGCCTGGGTGGCCAGCCCCGCACTGCTCAAGCGCATGGGCGACAACCTCGACTGGCCGGCACTGAGCCAGGTGGCACGGGTGTTTTCCTCCGGTGGCGCGTTGCCGGTTGATGCGGCCGGCAGCCTCTACGACCGCTTGCAGCAATGGCCCACAGAAATCCTCGGCAGCTCGGAAACCGGCGGTATCGCCTGGCGTCAGGGCGCGCAACCCTGGCAGCCGTTTGCCGATGTGCAACTGAGCCAGGATGCTGAAGGAGCACTGCGCATCGCCTCGCCATACCTGCCCGCAGGGCACATCGAACAAACCGCCGACGCCGCACGCATCCATGCCGATGGCCGGTTTGAACTGCTGGGCCGCCTGGACCGTATCGTCAAGCTGGAAGAAAAACGCATCTCCCTGCCGATGCTGGAACAGGCGCTGATCGCCCATGACTGGGTGGCCGACACCCGCCTGGGCGTGGTGCAGGAAAACCGCGCGTCCCTGGGCGCCGTGGTGGTGCTCAGCGACGCGGGGCTGCATGCCCTGCGCAACCAGGGGCGCCGCACCCTCACCCAAACCCTGCGCCAGCACTTGAGCCAACATTGCGAAGCCCTGGCCTTGCCGCGCCGCTGGCGTGTGCTTCGCCAATTGCCGCTGAACAGCCAGGGCAAGCTGCCCCAGGCCGATATCGAAGCCTTGTTGCTGGCACCTCGCCCCAAAAGCCCGGAGGTGTTGGCGCAAGTCGAAACCGAAGGTGAATGGACCTTGCAACTGAGCATCCCACCGGACCTGGCCTATTTCAGCGGGCACTTCCCGGTCACCCCGGTATTGCCAGGGGTGGTGCAGGTGGAATGGGCGTTCAACCTGGGCCAGCAATTGCTCGGCCTGCCAACCCGGTTCGCCGGCATGGAAGTGCTCAAGTTCCAGCAACTGGTGCGCCCTGGCGATCAGATCGAACTGCACCTGCGCTTCGATCGGGAGCGTAGCAAGCTGTACTTCGCCTATCGCAATGGGGTTGCTGCCTGCTCAAGTGGGCGGATAGTGCTGGAGGCCGCGCATGCATAAGCCGGGTGAGCACTTCGTGCTCAATCGCGGGCAAGCCCGCTCCCACACTGGTTCGGTGTCGGCCAACAATCTTGTGTGCACAGCAAGTCCAATGTGGGAGCTGGCTTGCCTGCGATGCAGGCGGCCCGGTGTATCAGGTGCCCCCCATCATGCATAACCCCTGCGCTTTAATCCCGGTGTACAACCACGAAGCCGCCGTGCCGGCCGTGGTCCACAGTGTGCTGAAAAGCGGCCTGCCCTGCCTCTTGGTCGACGATGGCAGCAGCCCCGCCTGCGCAGCAGTGCTGGCACACCTGGCGACGTTGGACAACGTCACCCTGCTGACCCTGCCCAGCAACCAGGGCAAGGGCGGTGCCGTGATGGCCGGTTTCCGCGAAGCGGCGCGCCTGGGCTATACCCACGCCCTGCAAGTGGACGCCGACGGCCAGCACGACCTGCGCGAAGTCGAGACCTTTATCCACACCTCGCGCCAGCACCCCGACGCCGTCATCTGCGGCTACCCCGAATACGACGACAGCGTGCCCAAGGGCCGCCTGTACGCACGTTACCTGACCCACGTGTGGGTGTGGATCAACACCCTGTCGCTTGAGATTCGCGACTCGATGTGCGGCTTTCGCGTATACCCGCTGGCGCCGACCCTAGCGCTGATGGACTCGGCCTACATCGGCACGCGCATGGATTTCGACTCGGACATCCTGGTGCGCCTGGCCTGGCGCAACCAGCCTATGCGCTGGCTGCCCACCCAGGTGCATTACCCCGCCGATGGCCTGTCGCACTTTCGCTTGTTGCGCGACAACCTGCGCATCAGCGCCATGCACACGCGGTTGTTCTTCGGCATGCTGGTGCGCGCGCCGATGATCCTGTGGCGACGGTGGCAAGCATGAACGACAGCACCAAGCATTGGGCCGACCGCGAGGAACGCGGCAGCTTCTGGCTGATGAAATTCACTGCGGTCGCGGTCAAAGTCCTCGGCCGTCGACTGTTGAGCCCGTTGCTCTACAGCATCGTGTTTTACTTCTTTCTGTTCGGCCGCACCGCGCGCCACAGCGCCTGGCAATACCAGCAGCTCCTGGCGCAGTGGAGCGGGCGCGATGACTTGCTGCCGAGCCACCGCACCGTCTTTGCCCAGTTCATGGCCTTCGCCGACTCGCTGCTGGACAAGCTCGACGTGTGGAACGGCAAGCTGCGCCTGGAGCAAATCGAGATCAACGACCCGGCGCAGTTGCGCAGCCAACTGCGTGGCGAGCGCGGGCAGATGCTGGTGGGCGCGCACCTGGGCAACCTGGAAGTCTGCCGCGCCCTGGCGGAGATTGGTGAACAGGTCACCATGAATGTACTGGTGCACACCAAGCACGCCGAGCGTTTCAACCGCCTGCTGGGCGAGGCCGGCGCGACCCATTTACGCTTGATCCAGGTCAGTGAACTGGACCCTGCGACCATGCTGCTGCTCAGCCAGCGCCTGGACGATGGCGAGTGGCTGGCGATTGCCGGCGACCGCATCCCGCTGCACGGCGGGCGCACGGTGCGGGTGGATTTCCTCGGACACACGGCGGCGTTCCCCCAAGGCCCATGGCTGCTGGCGGGCTTGCTCAAATGCCCGGTCAATCTGCTGATGTGCCTCAAGCACCAGGGTCGCTATCGCCTGACTATCGAGCCCTTTGCCGATTTGATCGAATGGAAACGCAGCACCCGCGAGCAGGTCATCGCTGTGTGGGCCGCCCGCTACGCCGCACGCCTGGGCCAGTTCTGCCTGCAAGCGCCCCAACAATGGTTCAACTTTTACCCTTTCTGGAAGACCGATGACGACGCCTCTTGAGCCCATCACCTTTGGTGAACGCCCCCTGCGCATCGAAGACGTGCTGGCCCTGGCCAACCGCCAGGTGCCCACTCGCCTGCAGGACGATGCCGCGTACCGCCAGCGCATCGCCAAGGGCGCGCAGTTCCTCGACTCGCTGCTGGACAAGGAAGGCGTGATCTACGGCGTGACCACCGGCTACGGCGACTCCTGCGTGGTGGCGGTGCCACTGGAACACGTCGAAGCGTTGCCGCGTCACCTGTACACCTTTCACGGTTGCGGCCTGGGCAAGTTGCTTGACGCTCAAGCCACCCGCGCCGTGTTGGCGGCTCGCTTGCAGTCGCTGTGCCATGGCGTGTCGGGCGTTCGCGTGGAGCTGCTGGAACGCCTGCACGCCTTCCTCGAAAACGATGTGCTGCCACTGATCCCGGAAGAAGGCTCGGTGGGCGCCAGCGGTGATCTGACGCCGCTGTCCTACGTGGCCGCGACCTTGTCCGGCGAACGCGAGGTGCTGTTCCGTGGCGAACGCCGCCCGGCGGCCGATGTACACCGCGAACTGGGCTGGGAGCCGCTGGTACTGCGGCCCAAGGAAGCCCTGGCACTGATGAACGGCACCGCCGTGATGACCGGCCTGGCCTGCCTGGCCTTCGCCCGCGCCGACTACCTGTTGCAACTGGCCACGCGCATCACCGCCCTCAACGTGGTGGCGCTGCAAGGCAACCCGGAACACTTCGACGAGCGCCTGTTCGCTGCCAAGCCGCACCCTGGGCAGATGCAAGTCGCCGCGTGGCTGCGCAAGGACCTGGCCATCGACGCGCCCACCGCACCGCTGCACCGCCTGCAAGACCGCTATTCGCTGCGCTGCGCGCCCCATGTGCTCGGCGTATTGGCGGACAGCCTGAACTGGCTGCGCTCGTTCATCGAGATCGAACTGAACAGCGCCAACGACAACCCGATCATCGATGCCGAAGAAGAACGTGTGCTGCACGGCGGGCATTTCTACGGCGGGCATATCGCCTTCGCCATGGACAGCCTCAAGACCCTGGTCGCCAACGTGGCCGACCTGCTCGACCGCCAGCTCGCACTGTTGGTGGACGTGCGCTACAACCATGGCCTGCCGAGCAACCTGTCGGGCGCCCCGGCTGAACGCGCGATGATCAACCACGGCTTTAAGGCCGTGCAGATCGGCACCAGCGCCTGGACCGCCGAAGCACTGAAAAACACCATGCCGGCCAGCGTGTTCTCGCGCTCCACCGAGTGCCACAACCAGGACAAAGTGAGCATGGGCACCATCGCTGCCCGCGATGCGATCCGCGTGCTGGAGCTGACCGAACAGGTCGCCGCCGCGACCCTGCTCGCCGCCAACCAGGGCGTGTGGCTGCGCGCCCAGGCCGAGGATGCCCGCCCACTGCCACCGGCGCTGGCCGCGATGCATGCAGAGCTGGCCCAGGACTTTGCGCCGGTCATCGAAGACCGCGCCCTGGAAGGCGAACTGCGCCTGTGCCTGCAACGCATCGCCGCGCAACACTGGAGGCTGCATGCGTAGCCCCGGCGTGTTGCACAGCGACACTGAAATCCTCGTGCCGTTTTTCGACATCGACACCATGAACGTGGTGTGGCACGGGCATTACGTGAAGTACCTGGAAGTGGCGCGCTGTGCGTTACTGGACAAGATCGGCCATAACTACACGGCGATGCTCGAAGCCGGCTACGCGTGGCCGGTGATCGACATGCAGCTTCGTTATGTGCGCGGCGCGACCTTCGGCCAGACGATCAACGTGCGCGCCAGCCTGGTGGAATGGGAGAACCGTTTGAAGGTGAACTACCTGATTACCGACCTGGCCAGCGGCGAGCGCTTGACCCGCGCCAGCACCGTGCAAGTGGCGGTGCAAATCGCCAGCCGCGAGATGCAACTGGCCTCGCCCAAAGTCTTCACCGACGCCGTAGAGAGAGCCCTGAAATGAGCCCCCCTGTAGGAGCGAGCTTGCTCGCGAAGATCGCCAACGATAACGCTGGGTACCTGACAGCCCGTGGGGCCCTCAGGTTTTTCGCGAGCAAGCTCGCTCCTACAGTGGCGGCGTTGTTGCTGAGCTTCAGTGCCCACGCCTTCGACCTGCAGCAGTTGAGCGATCAGCTTGGCAAACCCTCCGTCATCCACGGCCACTTCACCCAGGAAAAACACCTGCGCGCCCTGCCCCAGCCGCTAGTGAGCAAAGGCACCTTCGTGCTCGCCAAGGATCACGGCCTGCTGTGGCTGTTGAAAACTCCGCTGCAACAGGACTATCGCATCACCTCCCAAGGCATTGCCCGTCGCGATGCCAATGGCTGGCAGTTGCTGCCAAACAAGAGTGCCGGCGCCGAACAGAATCGTTTGTTCCTGGCGGTACTGCAGGGTGACAGCAGTGGCCTGCAACGCGACTTCGAGCTGCAACTGCAAGGTGAGGCCCAACAGTGGAAGCTGACGCTGACCCCACGCTCGCTGCTGCTCAAGCAAGTGTTCAGCCAGATCAATATCGACGGCGGCGCGCTGGTGCACAGCATTGAACTGCTGGAAACCCAAGGCGACAGCACGTTGTTGCGCATGCAGGACAGCACGGCCGACCAGCCCCTGAGCGATGCGGAGCAACACGACTTTGCCCAGTGAGCGCCTGCTGCCGCGCCTGTTCCTGACCCTGCTGGTGGCCGTGCTGGCCCTGGCCGGCTGGCAGTGGCGCGATGGCGCGCCATTGTCGGCCAACCTGATGGAGCTGGTGCCCGGCAGCACGCCAGACGCCCTGGAGCTGCAAGCCGAACAGCGCATGCAAGAGCCGCTCAACCGCGAAATGCTGGTGCTGGTGGGGCATGCCGACCGCCAGCAAGCGGTAGCCGTGTCGCAGCAACTGGGTGAGCGCTGGCAGGCCAGTGGCCTGTTTGAAAAGGTGCAGTGGAACCTGCAAGCCGACTTGCCAGCGTTGCGCGAACAGCTGTTGCGCGGGCGCTTGTCGATGCTCTCAGCCAAAGACCGCGAGCAACTGATCCAACAGCCGGACGCGTTCATCCATCAACGCGTGCAATCGCTGTTCGACCCCTTCACCGGCTTCAGCCTGGTGCCCAGCCAGGACGATTGGCTCGGCCTCACCGGGCGCATTCAGAACAGCCAGCCGCAACACGGTGCGGTGCAAATGGACATCGGCAGCGGTGCCTTGATCGCCGATGCCGACGGCAAGAGCTGGGTGCTGCTGCGGGCGCGCACCACCGGCAACGCCTTCGACATGAAGCTGCCGCTGCAAGTGGCGGACTTGCTAAAAGCCAGCCGCGAGCAAGCCGGCGCACACGGCGCGCAACTGCTCGCCGCCAGCGGTTTGCTGTATGCGGCCAACGGGCAACAGCAGGCCACGCGGGAAATGACCTGGGTCGGCGGCGGCGCCACCCTGGGCATCCTGTTGTTGCTGCTGCTGGCGTTCCGGCGCTGGCGGGTGTTGCTGGCGTTCGTGCCGGTGCTGGTGGGCATGCTGTTTGGCGCGGTGGCGTGTGTGGCGCTGTTTGGGCATATGCATGTGATGACCCTGGTACTGGGTTCCAGCCTGATCGGCGTGGCGGTGGATTACCCACTGCATTACCTGTCCAAAAGCTGGAGCCTGCAACCGTGGCGCAGTTGGCCGGCATTGCGCCTGACCCTGCCGGGGCTGAGCCTGAGCCTGGCCACCAGCGCTATCGGTTATCTGGCGCTGGCCTGGACGCCGTTCCCGGCGCTGACCCAAATTGCGGTGTTCTCCGCCGCCGGCCTTGTAGGTGCCTATTTGTGTGGCGTGTGCCTGTTGCCCGCGCTGCTCAAGGGCGTGGAACTGCGCCCGGCGCAATGGCCGCTGCGTGTAGCCCAAAGCTTATGGCAGCTACGCACAGCCCTGCTCAAACGCGTGCCCAGTTCGGTGCTGCTGGTGTGGGTGCTGCTGTTCTGCGCGGCGGGCCTGTGGCAACTGAACACAAAAAACGATATCCGCCAATGGATCGGTGCGCCGCCGCAGTTGCTGCACGAAGCCCAGGCCGTGGCGCGCATCACCGGGTTCCAGCCCACCAGCCAGTTTTTCCTGGTGCGGGCGAGCAATCAGCAACAGTTGCTGGAACGCCAGGCCGCCCTGGGCAAACGCTTGGATCAATTGGTGCAGATGGACAAGCTCCAGGGCTACCTGGCGCTCAATCAACTGGTCAGCCTCCCCGACGAACAACAACAGCTGCGCGAAGCGCTGAACAACCTGGCGCCACACTGGCAACCGCTACTGGACCTCGGTGTGCCCCTCACTGCCCTGCAAGCCGAAGTGGCGCAGTTGCAGGCTCTGCCCACCGCAGACATCGACGCCGCACTGCAAGGCCCACTGGCCGAGCCCTGGCGCACGCTGTGGCTAGGCCCGGTGGACGGCGGCGTGGCGGCCATGGTCAGCCTGCAAGGCTTGAACAACCCGGCGCTGCTGCGGGTGCAGGCGCTGGACTTGCCCGGTGTGCAACTGGTGGATCGCCTGGGTGACTTGAACCGGGTGTTTGCCGACACGCAGATCAGCGCTGCCGAATTGAAGTTGCTGTCGTGCGTGCTGATCGTGCTGTTGCTGATTGCGCCCTTCGGCTTTGGCGGAGCCCTGCGTATCGTCGCCCTGCCGCTGCTGGCCGCGTTGTGCAGCCTGGCCAGCCTCGGTTGGCTGGGCCAGCCGCTGACGTTGTTCAGCCTGTTTGGCCTATTGCTGGTCACGGCCATCAGCGTTGACTATGCGATTTTGATGCGCGAGCAGATCGGCGGCCCTGCCGTGAGCCTGTTGGGAACACTGCTGGCGGCGCTGACAACCTGGTTGTCGTTCGGCCTGCTGGCGGTCTCCAGTACACCGGCCGTGAGTAATTTCGGCTTGTCGGTCAGCCTGGGCCTGGCGTTCAGCTTTATGCTGGCGCCCTGGGCCGGCAGGCAGAAACACGCCTTATGAATGTGATTAGCGCCCATGCGGCAAGGAGCCCTCGTGCCCACAGTTGAAATGGAACGTCGCCAGGTGGTGGTGATCGGTGCCGGGCCTTCCGGTGCCATCGCGGCCGCGCTGTTAAAGCGCAAAGGGCATGATGTATTGATCATCGAGCGCGAGCATTTCCCGCGCTTCTCGATTGGCGAAAGCCTGCTGTCACACTGCATCGATTTTATCGAAGAAGCCGGCATGCTCGACGCGGTGCAAGCGGCAGGCTTCCAGGTAAAAACCGGCGCGGCCTTCGCCTGGGGCGAGCGCTACAGTGCTTTTGATTTCAGCGACACCTTCAGCAACGGCAAGCCCACCACCTTCCAGGTGCAGCGCGGCGAGTTCGACAAGTTGCTGGCCGACCAGGCCGCGTTGCAAGGCGTGGAAATCCGCTATGGCCAAACCATCGTCGGCGTGGATTTTTCTGCCGAGAGCCGGTACCTGCATGTGCGCCGCGAGAATGGCAGCGAGTACCACCTCAAGGCCAGGTTCGTGCTCGATGCCAGCGGCTATGGCCGTGTGTTGCCACGCCTGCTGGACCTGGAAGCACCGTCGAATTTCCCGCTGCGCCAGGCCGTGTTCACCCACGTCGAAGACCGTATCGAACACCCAGGCTTTGACCGCAGCAAAATCCTGGTGACCACTCACCCGACCAAGCGCGACATCTGGTTCTGGACCATCCCGTTCAGTAACGGCCGCTGCTCGGTGGGCGTGGTCGCGGCCAAGGAGCATTTTGAGGCCACGGGCAGCGACCTCGACGCCTGCCTGCGCGGCTTTATCGAGCAAACCCCAAGCCTGTCCGGCGTGCTGCAAAATGCCGTGTGGGACACCCCGGCGCGCACCATCGGCGGCTACTCGGCCAACGTCAAAACCCTGCACGGCCCAGGCTTTGCGCTGCTGGGCAATGCGGCAGAATTCCTCGACCCGGTGTTCTCCTCCGGCGTGACCATTGCCATGCGCTCAGCGAGCATGGCCGCAGGGGTGCTGCACCGCCAATTGAGCGGCGAAACGGTGGACTGGCAAACCGAATTTGCCGAACCGCTCAAACGCGGTGTCGATACCTTCCGTTGCTACGTCGAAGGCTGGTATGCGGGCACGTTCCAGGACGTGATTTTCCATCCTGGCAGTTCACCGGAGATTCGCCGCATGATCAGCTCGATCCTGGCCGGTTACGCCTGGGATGAACGCAACCCGTTTGTCAGCGAGCCCAAGCGGCGCTTGCGGATGCTGTCTGAAATTTGTGCGAGTGAGCCGGTATGAGCAGCCCAGGCGTTGAAAAAAACTACCTGAGTCCAAACTACGTCGAAGAAACCAAGTTCGGTTTCTGGTTCCTGCGCAGCCACACCTGGCAGCATCACGTGTTGCGCGTGGCGATCAATGACCTGCGCAGCCTGTTCAGCGAGCCGCTACCGGTGGCGCCGGTGTTGTTGGATGCCGGTTGCGGCCAGGGCAAATCCTTCCAGTTGCTGCATCAGGTGTTTGCGCCTTCGCGCCTGATCGGCCTGGATGCCGACCCCCACAGCCTGGCACTGAGCCGCGAAGAAGCTGCGCGCCTGGGGCTGGACGTCGAGCTGATCGGCAGCGACTGCGCGACCCTCAACGTGCCGGATGCCAGTGTCGATATCCTGTTCTGCCACCAGACCTTCCACCATCTGGTGGAGCAACATCGCGCACTCAAGGAGTTCTATCGGGTGCTCAAGCCGGGCGGCTATTTGCTGTTTGCCGAATCCACCGAAGCCTACATCGACACCTGGGTGATTCGCTGGTTGTTCCGCCACCCGATGCATGTGCAGAAAAGCGCCGAAGAGTACCTGGAGATGCTGCGCGAGCAGGGCTTTGAGTTCGCTGCGCAGAACGTTTCGTACCCCTACTTGTGGTGGAGCCGTTCCAGTGACTTCGGCCTGCTGGAACGCTGGGGCCTGCGCAAGGCGCCGCCAGTGGGCCAGCGCGAGGAAACCCTGGTCAACTGCGTAGCGCGTAAACCTGTGGAGAATGCGGCCCCATGATGCGCCTGCTGTTGATAAGTTGCCTGTTGCTGCTCGGCGCCTGCGCCAGCCAGGCGCCGCTACCGGAGAAAATGCCGGCGCTGACCTTGCCGATGCAATTGCATGTGCAGCGCCTGGCAGACGGCCAGAGCCAGGACTGGCTGCTGGTGATCCAGCGCGAAGGCCAAGCGCTTCGCTGGTCGATGATGGACCCGCTGGGCATTCCCCTGGCCCGGCAAAAACTGCTCGATGGGCAGTGGCAGGCAGACGGCTTGCTGCCGCCCAATCCACAAGCGCGCACGCTATTTGCCGCGCTGCTGTTTGCCCTCACCGCGCCCGGTGACGTACCGGCGTTGTATCCGACTGCCCAGGCCATGGACCTGACGCGCACGCTGCCGGGCCACTGGCAGATTGTTTATCAGTCTTCCGAGGTGTTCCGCGTGAACATGGCCGACCCGCCGTTGAGTTACCGCATCACCCCGCTGGGTGTGAGCCGATGACCGCCCACCTCAATGCCCTTGGCATAATCTGCGCCCTGGGCCGTGGCCAGGCGCAAGTCAGCCGCAACCTGTTTGCCGGCGACTGCTCAGGCATGCGCGCCGAAGGCGGCTGGGTGCCGGAGCGCGCAGTGCCGGTGGCCGCCGTACAGGGTGAACTGGCGAGCCTGCCCCCGGAACTGGCCGAGCAAAGCAGCCGCAATAACCAGTTGCTGCTGGAAGCGGCGCTGCAGATCGAGGATGAGATTCGTCAGGCCATCCAGACCTACGGCCCTGGCCGGGTCGGGGTTGTGCTCGGCACCAGCACCTCGGGCATTGACGAAGCCAGCCGTGGCATTGCCCATTACCTGCAGAACACGCAGTTCCCCGCCGACTACGACTACCAGCAACAGGAACTCAGCGCCCCGGCCAACTTCCTCGCCGACTGGTTGAAGGTGAGCGGCCCGGCTTATGTCATTTCCACCGCCTGCACCTCCAGCGCCCGTGCATTGATGAGCGCCCAGCGCCTGTTGGACCTGGGGGTGTGCGATGCAGTGATCTGCGGCGGCGTGGACAGCCTGTGCAAGCTGACGCTGAACGGGTTTACCGCGCTGGAAGCGGTGTCTGCCGAGCGCTGTAATCCGTTTTCGGTGAACCGCAACGGCATCAACATCGGTGAAGCGGCGGTGCTGTTCCTGATGAGCCGCGAGCCGGCGCCCATCGCCTTGCTGGGCAGCGGCGCCAGTTGCGACGCACACCATATCTCCGCGCCCGAACCCAGTGGCAAGGGCGCGGTGCTGGCCATGCGCAAGGCCCTGGCCAGTGCAAAACTTTCGCCCGAGCAGATCGGCTACCTGAACCTGCACGGCACCGCGACCCAACACAACGACGCCATGGAAAGCCTGGCCGTCGCCAGTCTGTTTCCCGGCGGCGTCGCTTGCTCATCGACCAAGCCCATGACCGGCCACACCCTCGGCGCGGCCGGGGCCCTGGAAGCCGCGTTCTGCTGGCTGAGCCTGACCCATCGCCTGCTGCCACCCCACGTATGGGACGGGCACCCCGACCCGGCGCTGCCCGCGCTGCAATGGGTGCGCAGCGGCGATACCCTGAAAAGGCCCTGCCTGATGAGCAACTCGTTTGCCTTCGGCGGTAACAATGTCAGCCTGATAATCGCAGAGGCCCCATGATCGATTGGCCACTTGCCGAACTGCTGCCCCATGCGGGCGACATGATCCTGATCGACCAGGTGCTGTCGTTCGATGAAGAGCAGATCCACACCCGCGTCACCGTCAAGCCCGGTGGCCTGTTCAACCGCGCTGACGGCAGCCTGCCGGCCTGGGTCGGCATCGAGCTGATGGCGCAAAGCGTCGCCGCGTATGCCGGTTGCCATGCACGCCAGCAAGGCAAGGCGGTGGAGCTGGGTTTCCTGTTGGGCACGCGTAAGTTCGAGTGCAACGTGGAGCACTTTGCGGCCGGCGCCGAACTGAACATCCACGGCCTGCGCTCCCTGGAAGACGACAACGGCATGGGTGTGTTCGAATGCCACCTCACCGGCGACGGTATCCAGGCCAGCGCGCGCTTGAACGTATTTCGACCGCCCCAGGCGGCCAACTATTTAGCTGAATCGAAGGACGAAACGCCATGACTGAATCCGTACTGGTCACCGGCTCCAGCCGTGGCATCGGCCGCGCCATTGCCCTGCGCCTGGCCCAGGCCGGCCATGACATCGTGCTGCATTGCCGCAGCGGCCGTGCCGAAGCCGACGCGGTACAGCTCGAGGTCCAAGCCCTGGGGCGCAAGGCGCGGGTGCTGCAGTTCGACGTGGCGGATCGCGCTGCGTGCAAAGAGATCCTTGAGGCCGATGTGGAGCAGCATGGCGCCTATTACGGTGTGGTGCTCAATGCCGGCCTGACCCGCGACGGCGCCTTTCCTGCCCTGTCGGAAGACGATTGGGATGTGGTGATGCGCACCAACCTGGATGGGTTCTACAACGTGCTGCACCCGGTGATGATGCCGATGATTCGGCGCCGCGCCGCCGGGCGTATCGTGTGCATCACCTCGGTGTCCGGGCTGATCGGCAACCGCGGCCAGGTCAACTACAGCGCGTCCAAAGCCGGCTTGATCGGCGCGGCCAAGGCACTGGCCATTGAATTGGGCAAGCGCAAGATCACCGTCAACTGCGTGGCGCCGGGCCTGATCGACACCGCGATGCTGGATGAAAACGTGCCGGTAGAAGAACTGATGAAAATGATCCCGGCCCAACGCATGGGCACGCCGGAAGAAGTCGCTGGCGCAGTGAATTTCCTGATGTCCGCCGAAGCCGGCTATATCACGCGCCAGGTGCTGGCCGTGAACGGGGGCCTGTGCTGATGAAGCGCGTTGTCGTTACCGGCATGGCCGGCGTGACCTCCCTGGGCAGCGACTGGGACACCATCGCCGCCAACTTTCGCGCCAACCGCAGCGGCATCCGGCGCATGGACGAGTGGGACCGTTTCACCGAATTGAATACGCGCCTGGCCGGCCCTATCGACGATTTCGTCGTGCCCGCGCACTGGACGCGCAAGCAGCTGCGCAGCATGGGCCGCGTCTCGCGCCTGGCCGTGTGGGCGGCGGAGCAGGCCTTGCAGGACGCCGGCCTGCTGGGTGACGAGTCGATCAAGGACGGGCGGATGGGCGTGGCCTGTGGCTCGTCCACCGGCAGCACCGATGAGATCAAGGCGTTCGGCAATATGCTGCTCAACTCGGTGGCCGAGGGGCTCAATGCCAACTCCTATGTGCGCATGATGCCCCACACCACGGCAGCGAATATCAGCATCTTCTTTGGCCTCACGGGCCGGCTGATTCCCACCTCCAGCGCCTGCACCAGCGGCAGCCAGGGCATTGGCTACGCCTATGAGGCGATCAAGTTCGGGCGCCTGCCGTTGATGCTCGCAGGCGGCGCGGAAGAACTGTGCCCCACCGAAGCCATGGTGTTCGATGCGTTGTACGCCACCAGCCTGAAAAACGATGCGCCGCAAACCAGCCCGCGCCCCTACGACAGCGGCCGCGATGGCCTGGTGATCGGTGAAGGTGGCGGCATGTTGGTGCTCGAAGAGTTGGAGCACGCACTCGCGCGAGGCGCGCATATTCACGCGGAGCTGGTTGGCTTCGGCAGCAACGCCGACGGCCAGCACACCACCCGCCCGGAACAGAAAACCATGCGCCGCGCCATGGAGCTGGCCCTGGAAGACGCAGGTCTTGAACCGTCCGCCATCGGCTACGTGAACGGCCACGGCACGGCTACCGATCAGGGCGACATTGCCGAAACCCTGGCCACCAGCAGCCTGTTTGGCAGCCGCATGCCGATCAGTTCGCAGAAGAGTTTCCTGGGGCACACCCTGGGTGCGTGCGGGGCGCTGGAATCGTGGTTCAGCATCGAGATGATGAACCGCGACCAGTACGTGCACACCTTCAACCTGGACGCGGTCGACCCGCAATGCGGCGAGCTGGACTACCTGCAAGGTGGCTTTCGCCAGATGCATAACGACTACGTGATGAACAACAACTTTGCCTTCGGCGGCGTCAACACCTCGTTGATCTTCCGCCGCTGGAGCTGACTTTTTAATCGACTGGAGAAAACGGAATGTCTTCCCTGCTACGCGCTACCCTGATCACCCTGGCCCTGCTGACCACGGCTGGCTGCACCAGCAAACCCGTGCTCAACACCCAGCACGAGTTGCCGGCCACAAGCCAGGTCAGCGAAGAAAAGATGAAACAGGTGATCGTCGCCGCCCTGCAAAAACGCGAGTGGACGGTGCAACGCCTGAGCCCGCAACTGGTGCAGGCCGAGATCACCGTACGCGGCCAGTTCTACGCCGCCATCGACATCCGCTACACCCGCAACAGCTACGCCATCACCTACCGCGACAGCCGCGACCTGGGCTACAAGGACGGCAAGATCCATCGCAACTACAACCGTTGGGTGAGCATGCTGGATCGGGATATTCTGGCGGGGTTGCGCTCGGCCGGAATGCAGTAAGGCCAGAAACGACAAAGGGCGCCTTTCGGCGCCCTCTTCACAAACAGGTTGGCTTGTCATCGCCGCTTCCTGCCTGGCTCTGCGATGGCTGGTTACCCAGGATCCTCAGAGTCTCACAAGCCCCTTTCGGGAACTCGGGCAGTATGCCTGAAAACGGGTTACCTGCAATCAGTGGCAAAACGCCGCCCACTCGTATCCCGCTTTATCGCAACCCAAGCGCACTGCGCACCGCCGCTTTTATCGCCGAAAACTGGTCATGGGTAAGTTCGGCGATTTTGTAAGTTCGTTTGCCATGACGATCTTTACTTTTGATTCGGTCTAATCGGCCCAAGCTGACTGTCGCGACAATATCGCATTTAGCCCAGCAGATCGGGTTCGCTCCGTGAAGGTGGCTATCAAGCTGCAAATGATGCTCCAACACCTGCTGTGGAGCAGTAGTACTCAGGGGTACCACCGTTACGAGCAGCTTATTAGTTCGGTGTTTGCGTATCACAATAACGGGTCGAATCTTGATGATTTCCGGAACCTCATAGCCACGAAAATCACAAATCAACACGCTGCCCTCCTTGGGCTGATAGAGAAGTGCCATCCATATCCACTCGCCTGAAAAAAGCGATTTTGCGCAAAATCCCGGCAAATAACTAAGCTGGTTGCGTTACCTGATATGTGACCCGGCCTACACCGATGCCCTACGCGTCAACAACTCCACAAACCCCTTCGCCATCGGTGTTTGCGCGCCCTTGCGTTGCACCAGCCACACTGCCGTCACTGCCTGCGGGTCGAGCAGGGTGCGATAGACCACACCATCGATGCGGATGCGCTGGTAGGACGCCGGCAGCACCGATACGCCCAACCCCGCCGCCACCAGCCCAATGATGGTCATTGCTTCCCCTGCCTCTTGGGCAAAGTGCGGGCTGAACCCGGCATCGCGGGCCAGGTTGAGCAATTGCGCGTACAGGCCGCTGCCGTAACTGCGCGGGAAGAACACAAAAGGCTCCTCGGCCAATTGCTCCAGGTGCAAGCCGCGCTCGCTGCCTTGGGCCAAAGGATGGCCGGCGCTCAGTACCGCGACTAATGGCTCGCGCATCAACTCGATCACGTTCAGTGAGTCGGGCAGGGGCAAGGGCCGCATCAGCCCCACCTGAATCGACTCATCCACCAGCGACTCGGCCACTTGGGTGCTGCTCATTTCTTGCAAGTTCAGATGCACCGCCGGGAATGCCTGGCGGAAGGCAAAGATCGCCTGGGGAATGCTGGCGTTGAACGGCGCAGACGAGGTGAAGCCGATCTTCAACTCACCCAGCTCGCCCAACTGCGCACGCCGCGCCACATCTGCCGCCTTGTCGACTTGGGCCAGCACCAGCCGTGCCTCTTGCAAGAACAAGCGCCCTGCCTCGCTCAGCTCGACCCGACGATTGGTGCGCTCGAACAAGCGTGCGCCCAGCTCGTGTTCCAGCGCCTGGATCTGCTGGCTCAGGGGTGGCTGCGAGATGCCCAGTACCTGCGCGGCGCGGCCGAAGTGCAGTTCTTCAGCGACGGCGATGAAGTACCGCAGGTGACGTAATTCCATGCATACCTCATTAGGTCGTAAAACCTATCAAACAGGTCGAACAATATATTGGAAAGAATCATTAGCCAGCTATATTCTTTTTTGCATTGTCAGTCCTGGCAGACTTTCCTCCCCGAGGTCCCCCGTGAATCCTGCTGTTGCTCCACTTGCCCAACACACCCCGCCCTCAGCCCTCGATGAGGTGGTGGCGCAGCTCAACGACGCGTACATCGAAAAAGGCACGCCGATGTTCATGCGCACGGTGCTGGCGCTGTTCTCCGGTGGCTTTGCTACTTTTGCCTTGTTGTATTGCGTGCAGCCGATGATGCCGGCGCTGTCCCACGAGTTCTCCATCAATGCCGCGCAAAGCAGCCTGATTCTTTCCGTTGCGACGGCAATGCTCGCCTGCGGCCTGCTGATCACCGGGCCGATCTCCGACAGGCTGGGGCGCAAGCCGGTGATGGTTGCCGCGTTGTTCTGTGCGGCGCTGGCCACCATCGCCAGCGGCTTGATGCCGAGCTGGGAAGGCATTCTGTTGATGCGCGCACTGGTGGGCCTGTCCTTGAGCGGCCTGGCCGCCGTGGCCATGACCTACCTCAGCGAAGAGATCCACCCGCAGCACATCGGCCTGGCCATGGGCCTGTACATCGGCGGCAACGCGATTGGCGGCATGAGCGGGCGCCTGATCATCGGCGTGTTGATCGATTTTGTCAGCTGGCACACCGCAATGCTGATCATCGGCGCTCTGGCGTTGATCGCAGCCACGGTGTTCTGGAAGATCCTCCCGCCATCGCGCAACTTCCGCGCCAGCAGCCTCAAGCCGCGCAGCCTGGTGGACGGCTTCGTCATGCACTTCAAGGACGCCGGCCTGCCGTGGCTGTTTCTCGAAGCCTTCCTGCTGATGGGCGCCTTCGTGACGATGTTCAACTACATCGGCTATCGCCTGCTGGCCTCACCCTATGAGCTGAGCCAGGCGGTGGTGGGCCTGCTGTCGCTGGTGTACCTCTCGGGTATCTACAGTTCGGCCAAGATCGGCTCCCTGGCAGACCGCCTCGGCCGCCGCCGCGTGCTGTGGGGCACCATCGTGCTGATGCTCGCCGGCATGGCCCTGACGCTGTTCACGCCTTTGTGGCTGGTGGTGCCGGGCATGCTGGTGTTCACCTTCGGGTTCTTCGGCGCCCACTCGGTCGCCAGCAGCTGGATCGGCCGCCGTGCGGTGAAAGCCAAGGGGCAGGCGTCGTCGCTGTACCTGTTCTGCTACTACGTTGGATCGAGCATTGCCGGGACGGCGGGTGGGTTCTTCTGGCACTTTGCCGGTTGGAACGGGATTGGCGGGTTCATCGTCGCGCTGCTGATTGGCGCGTTGCTGGTGGCATTGAAGCTGGCGAAGTTGCCGCCACTGGGAAATATGCGGACCTGACGCAATTTGCTTTATGTGGGAGCTGGCTTGCCTGCGATGGCGGTGTTGAACTCACCGCCGCCATCGCAGCGATGCGGCGACCCGACAAGCCAGCTCCCACATTTTGTTTTGCGTTTTACTCGTGGTATTGCGCCGACAGTTCGTGCACTGCGCGCAGGAACGCACCGGCATGCTCCGGGTTCACTTCCGGGGTGATGCCGTGGCCGAGGTTGAACACGTGCCCGGTGCCCTTGCCATAGCTGGCGAGGATGCGACCTACCTCGGTACGGATCGCTTCTGGCTTGGCGTACAGAACGGTCGGGTCCATGTTGCCTTGCAGCGCAACCTGGTTGCCAACGCGGCGGCGGGCTTCGCCGAGGTCGCAGGTCCAGTCCAGACCCAATGCATCGGCACCAGCATCGGCGATGCTTTCCAGCCACAGGCCGCCGCCTTTGGTGAACATGATCACCGGCACCTTGCGGCCTTCGTGTTCACGGATCAGGCCGCTGACGATCTTGCGCATGTAGGCCAGGGAGAATTCCTGGTACGCCGCCGCCGACAGGTTGCCACCCCAGGTGTCGAAAATCTGTACCGCTTGGGCGCCCGCCATGATCTGGCCGTTGAGGTAGGACGTGACCGACTGCGCCAGCTTGTCCAGCAACAGGTGCATGGCTTGCGGGTTGTCGTAGAGCATGGCCTTGGTCTTGCGGAAGTCTTTCGACGAGCCGCCTTCGACCATGTAGGTGGCCAGGGTCCATGGGCTGCCGGAGAAGCCGATCAGCGGCACGCGGCCGTTGAGCTCGCGGCGGATGGTGCTGACAGCGTCCATCACGTAGCCCAGGTCTTTGTGTGGATCAGGGATCGGCAGGGCTTCGATATCGGCCAGGGTGCTGACGACTTTCTTGAAGCGCGGGCCTTCGCCGGTTTCGAAGTACAGGCCTTGGCCCATGGCGTCGGGGATGGTGAGGATATCGGAGAAGAGAATGGCCGCGTCCAGTTGTGGGTAGCGGTCCAGCGGCTGCATCGTGACTTCGCAGGCGAACTCCGGGTTCATGCACAGGCTCATGAAATCGCCCGCATTGGCGCGACTGGCGCGGTATTCCGGCAGGTAGCGACCAGCTTGACGCATCATCCACACCGGGGTGACGTCTACGGGTTGCTTGAGCAGGGCACGAAGGAAACGGTCGTTCTTGAGGGCAGTCATGTCGGCATCCGCAAAAAAAGTGCGGGCATTTTCTCAGAGCGCGACGCAAAAGGCACGGAATGCACCGTGCCTTTTGTCTATCGGGTCAATTTGTCGCGGACATGAACACAACGCAAAACCAATGTGGGAGCGGGCTTGCTCGCGAAAGCGGTGGCCCAGTCGAAACATCTGGTGACTGATATACCGCATTCGCGAGCAAGCCCGCTCCCACATTGTTGATCCCCATTTCAACTGGGGATCGGGATCAGACTTGCAGGTAGTCCAGGATACCTTCGGCGGCGTTACGGCCTTCGAAGATCGCGGTTACTACCAGGTCAGACCCGCGCACCATGTCGCCACCGGCGAAGATTTTCGGGTTGCTGGTCTGGTGCTTGTACTGGCCTTGTTCCGGGGCTACAACGCGGCCCTGGCTGTCGGTCTGGATTTCGAACTGCTCGAACCACGGCGCCGGGCTTGGGCGGAAGCCGAAGGCGATGACCACGGCGTCGGCCGGGATGATCTCTTCGGAACCCGGAATCGGCTCGGGGCTGCGACGCCCACGGGCATCCGGTTCGCCAAGACGAGTCTCGACCACCTTCACGCCTTCCACACGGTCTTCACCGACAATGGCGATCGGCTGGCGGTTGTAGAGGAACTTCACGCCTTCTTCCTTGGCGTTCTTCACCTCTTTGCGCGAGCCGGGCATATTGGCTTCGTCACGGCGATAAGCGCAGGTCACCGACTTGGCGCCCTGGCGGATCGAGGTGCGGTTGCAGTCCATCGCAGTGTCGCCACCGCCCAGTACCACGACCTTCTTGCCCTTCATGTCGACGAAATCTTCCGGCGACTTTTCAAAGCCCAGGTTGCGGTTGACGTTGGCGATCAGGAAGTCGAGCGCGTCATACACCCCCGGCAAGTCCTCACCGGCAAAGCCGCCCTTCATGTAGGTGTAGGTGCCCATGCCCATGAACACGGCATCGTATTCAGCGAGCAGTTGCTCCATGGTGATGTCTTTGCCGATTTCGGTATTGAGGCGGAACTCGATACCCATGCCGGTGAACACTTCACGACGGTGGCTCAGTACGGTTTTTTCCAACTTGAACTCAGGAATACCGAAGGTCAGCAGGCCACCGATTTCCGGGTTCTTGTCGAACACCACCGGGGTCACGCCGCCACGCACCAACACGTCGGCACACCCCAGGCCCGCCGGGCCTGCGCCGATGATCGCGACGCGCTTGCCAGTCGGCTTGACCTTGGACATGTCCGGGCGCCAGCCCATGGCGAACGCGGTGTCGGTGATGTACTTCTCCACCGAACCGATGGTTACCGCGCCAAAACCGTCGTTGAGGGTGCACGCCCCTTCACACAAGCGGTCTTGCGGGCACACCCGGCCGCAGACTTCCGGCAGGGTGTTGGTCTGGTGCGACAGCTCGGCGGCGGCGAGGATGTTGCCCTCGGCCACCAGTTTGAGCCAGTTGGGAATGAAGTTGTGCACCGGGCACTTCCATTCGCAATACGGGTTACCGCACCCCAGGCAACGGTGGGCCTGGTCGGCCGAGTGCTGGGGTTTGAAGGGTTCGTAGATCTCCACGAACTCTTTCTTGCGTTGACGCAACAGTTTCTTCTTCGGATCTTTGCGCCCGACATCGATGAACTGGAAGTCGTTATTCAGACGTTCAGCCATGTTAAAACCTCATCAAACTGTTCAGGCGCATATCACTGCGGGTTGGCACGGATGCTGGAAAGCAACGATTTCAGGTTGGCAGCCTTGGGCTTGACCAGCCAGAAACGACGCAGGTAATCATCGAGGTTTTCGGCGAGGTTACGACCCCATTCGCTGCCGGTTTCCTCGACGTACTCGTCCAGCACGTGCTGCAAGTGGTTCCGGTAGGATTCCATGGCTTCGCCGCTGATGCGCTGGATCTCGACCAACTCGTGGTTGACCTTGTCGACGAAGGTGTTGTCCTGATCGAGCACGTAGGCGAAACCGCCGGTCATGCCCGAACCGAAGTTGTAACCGGTCTTGCCCAGTACCGCGACAAAGCCTCCGGTCATGTACTCGCAGCAGTGATCGCCAGTGCCTTCCACCACGGTGTGGGCACCGGAGTTACGCACGGCGAAACGCTCACCGGCGGTACCTGCGGCAAACAGCTTGCCACCGGTGGCGCCGTACAGGCAGGTGTTGCCGATGATGGCACTGTCCTGGGTCTTGTACACGCTACCAGCCGGCGGAACGATGACCAGCTTGCCGCCGGTCATGCCCTTGCCCACGTAGTCGTTGGCGTCGCCTTCCAGGTACATGTGCAGGCCACCGGCGTTCCACACGCCGAAGCTCTGGCCCGCAGTGCCCTTGAAGCGGAAGGTGATCGGCGCTTTCGCCATGCCCTGGTTGCCGTGCTTGCGCGCGATTTCGCCGGAGATGCGTGCGCCGATGGAGCGGTCGCAGTTGCAGATATCCAGGGCGAACTCGCCACCGCTGGCGTCGTTGATCGAGGCGCCGGCCATTTCGACCATTTTCTCGGCCAACAGGCCTTTGTCGAACGGTGGGTTGCGGTCCACCTGGCAGAATTGTGGCTTGTCTGCCGGGATGTGATCGCTGCCCAACAACGGCGTGAGGTCCAGATGTTGTTGCTTGGCAGTCTGGCCTTCGAGGATGTCCAACAGGTCGGTGCGACCAATCAGCTCTTCCAGCGAGCGCACGCCCAGCTTGGCCAGCCACTCACGGGTTTCCTCGGCGACGTAGGTGAAGAAATTCACCACCATGTCGACGGTGCCGATGTAGTGATCCTTGCGCAGTTTTTCGTTCTGAGTCGCCACGCCGGTGGCGCAGTTGTTCAGGTGGCAGATGCGCAGGTATTTGCAGCCTAGGGCGATCATGGGCGCGGTGCCGAAGCCGAAGCTTTCGGCGCCGAGGATTGCGGCCTTGATCACATCGAGGCCGGTTTTCAGGCCGCCGTCGGTCTGTACCCGCACCTTGCCGCGCAGGTCGTTGCCGCGCAGGGTCTGGTGGGTTTCGGCCAGGCCGAGCTCCCAGGGTGCGCCAGCGTACTTGATCGAGGTCAGCGGCGAAGCGCCGGTGCCGCCGTCGTAGCCGGAGATGGTGATCAGGTCGGCATAGGCCTTGGCCACACCGGCGGCGATGGTGCCGACGCCGGCTTCTGCCACTAGTTTCACCGAGACCAGAGCCTGCGGGTTGACTTGTTTGAGGTCGAAGATCAGCTGCGACAAGTCTTCAATCGAGTAGATGTCGTGGTGCGGCGGTGGCGAAATCAGGGTCACGCCCGGTACGGCGTAACGCAGCTTGGCGATCAGGCCGTTGACTTTGCCGCCTGGCAGTTGCCCACCCTCACCCGGCTTGGCGCCCTGGGCAACCTTGATCTGCAGCACTTCGGCGTTGACCAGGTACTCCGGAGTCACACCGAAACGGCCGGTGGCCACCTGCTTGATCTTCGAGCTTTTGAGCGTGCCGTAGCGCGCCGGGTCTTCGCCGCCTTCGCCGGAGTTGGAACGCGCACCCAGGCGATTCATGGCTTCGGCCAGGGCTTCGTGAGCTTCCGGCGACAAGGCGCCCAGGGAAATACCGGCGGAGTCGAAGCGCTTGAGGATCGACTCCAGCGGCTCGACCTGGCTGATGTCCATCGGCGTGTCCAGGGTTTTCACCTTGAACAGGTCACGGATCATCGACACCGGGCGGTTATCCACCAGGCTCGTGTATTCCTTGAACTTGGCGTAGTCGCCCTGCTGCACAGCGGCTTGCAGGGTGTTGACCACGTCCGGGTTGTAGGCGTGGTATTCGCCACCGTGCACGAACTTGAGCAGGCCACCTTGCTGGATCGGCTTGCGCGCGCTCCAGGCCTCCAAGGCCAGGGCTTTCTGTTCGGCTTCGATGTCGACGAAACGCGCACCCTTGATGCGGCTTGGCACGCCACGGAAACTCAGCTCGCAGACTTCTTCGGACAAGCCGATGGCTTCGAACAACTGCGCGCCACGGTACGAGGTAACCGTGGAGATACCCATCTTCGACAGGATCTTCAGCAGGCCCTTGGTGATGCCCTTGCGGTAGTTCTTGAACACCTCGTAGAGGTCGCCCAGCACTTCACCGGTACGGATCAGGTCACCCAGCACTTCGTACGCGAGGAACGGGTACACCGCCGAGGCGCCGAAACCGATCAGCACCGCAAAGTGATGCGGGTCGCGGGCGGTGGCGGTTTCCACGAGGATGTTGGAGTCGCAGCGCAGGCCTTTTTCGGTCAAGCGGTGGTGCACCGCGCCGGTCGCCAGGGATGCGTGGATCGGCAACTTGCCAGGCGCGATGTGGCGGTCGGTCAGTACGATCTGGGTACGACCGGCACGCACGGCCTCTTCAGCCTGGTCAGCAACGTTACGCACCGCGGCTTCAAGGCCCAGGCTCTCGTCGTAGTTCAGGTCGATGATCTGGCGATCGAAGCCTGGACGCTCCAGGGTCATCAGCGAACGCCATTTGGCCGGGGAAATGACCGGCGAGCTGAGGATCACGCGGGAGGCATGCTCAGGCGATTCCTGGAAGATGTTGCGCTCGGCACCGAGGCACACTTCCAGGGACATCACGATGGCTTCACGCAGCGGGTCGATCGGCGGGTTGGTCACCTGCGCGAACTGCTGGCGGAAATAGTCGTACGGCGTGCGCACGCGCTGGGACAGCACGGCCATTGGCGTGTCATCGCCCATGGAGCCGACGGCCTCGTAGCCTTGCTCACCAAGCGGGCGCAGCACCTGGTCGCGCTCTTCGAACGTGACCTGGTACATCTTCATGTATTGCTTGAGCTGGTCGACGTCGTAGAAAGCCGAACCGTGGTCGTTGTCTTCCATGGTCGCCTGGATGCGCAGGGCGTTCTTGCGCAGCCATTGCTTGTATGGGTGACGCGACTTCAAACGGTTGTCGATGGCGTCGGTGTCGAGGATCTGCCCGGTTTCGGTGTCCACAGCCAGGATCTGGCCAGGGCCGACACGGCCTTTGGCGATCACGTCTTCTGGCTTGTAGTCCCACACGCCGATTTCCGAAGCGAGGGTGATGAAACCGTTGGTGGTGGTCACCCAACGCGCCGGGCGCAGGCCGTTACGGTCGAGCAGGCACACCGCGTAGCGACCGTCGGTCATCACCACACCGGCCGGGCCGTCCCACGGCTCCATGTGCATCGAGTTGTACTCGTAGAACGCACGCAGGTCCGGGTCCATGGTCTCGACGTTCTGCCACGCTGGCGGAATGATCATGCGCACGCCACGGAACAGGTCGATGCCGCCGGTGACCATCAGTTCGAGCATGTTGTCCATGCTGGAGGAGTCGGAACCCACGCGGTTGACCAGCGGGCCGAGCTCTTCGAGGTCCATCAAATCGTTGGCGAACTTGGTGCGACGGGCCTGGGCCCAGTTGCGGTTGCCGGTGATGGTGTTGATCTCGCCGTTGTGGGCGAGGAAGCGGAATGGCTGGGCCAGCGGCCATTTCGGCAGGGTATTGGTGGAGAAGCGCTGGTGGAACACGCAGATCGCGGTTTGCAGGCGCTCATCGCTCAGGTCTGGATAGAAGGCGGTGAGGTCCGCCGGCATCATCAGGCCTTTATAAATGATGGTCTTGTGGGAAAAGCTGCAGATGTAGTGGTCGGTGTCGGCGGCGTTGAGCACCGACGAACGACGACGGGACGTGAACAGCTTGATCGCCATGTCCTGGTCGCTCAGGCCATCGCCTGCGATGAACACTTGTTCGATCTGCGGCAGGCGCTCCAGGGCCAGGCGGCCGAGCACGCTGGTGTCGATGGGCACTTTGCGCCAGCCGACGATGTGCAGGCCGGCGGCGGCGATCTCGCGGTTCATGTTCTCGCGAGCGGCTTCGGCCTTTACCGGGTCCTGGTTGAAAAACACCATGCCCACGGCGTACTGCTTGGGCAGTTCGACCGCAAATTGCTCTTGGGCGACAGCGCGCAGGAACTGGTCGGGCTTTTGAATCAGCAAGCCACAGCCGTCACCGGTCTTGCCGTCGGCGTTGATCCCACCGCGGTGGGTCATGCAGGTCAGGGCCTCGATGGCCGTTTGCAAAAGGGTATGACTGGGTTCGCCCTGCATGTGGGCTATCAGGCCGAAACCGCAGTTATCCTTGAATTCATCGGGTTGGTACAGACCTGCTTTCATAGACACTTTCTCACCAGGCTGCCTCTTTTACCGAGGCAAATTTCTTTTCAATTCAACCGGTTACCTTCCACGCCGAACGTACGCCGGCTTAGCGGGGGCAAAAGGGAGGTCATTGTACACACCGACACAGACGCTCACAAATTTAGCGACGAAATGTCGCAAATCTATGTCGCATTTATGAAAGGTTTAAAGCGATATGCTGTGCTAGTCAAAACTTTTTTAATTTTGACCGCTACGACTCAAAAGCCACTGTGACGCAGACACCACAAAGCGCGCGGTCTCGGGAGACTGCACGCACTTGCGGATTTTTTTGAGGTGCCGGGAGGGCGGCCTGGGTAAGGCCGCCGGATCTTCAGCGAGTTGCTGCCAGTTCTTGTTGAACGCTGGCAACAGTGCGAGGCCAAGGTTTACCAGCCTGAACCTTCGCTGGCAAGGCTTTGATGGCAGAATCGGCTGCGGCGCGGCTTGGGAAGCTGCCGTAGGTGATCACGTAGAGAGGCTTGCCGTTGAGCACTTTCTTGAAATAACGGTACTGGCCGCCCTGCTCTTTGACGAACGCCTGGGCGTTGGCTTCGGAGCTGGTGCCGAGAATCTGCACCACAAAGTTGCCGGTAGGCTGGCTGCTGTACCAGCTGCTGCCAGCAGCGCCGGCCTTGGCGACGGTGGCGGCTGGTTTTTCCGCAGGCTTGGCGGCCGGGGCTGGTTTGGCGGCTGGAGCCGGTGCGACAGGCTTGGCCACCGGAGCAGGCTTAGCGGTAGCAACAGTCGGCGCCGGCGTCGGAGCAGGCTTGGCGACCGGAGCAACCGGCGTCGCTGGCACACCGGCCGGTACGCCTGCAGGTGGCGCGGTGGTGGTCACGGTCGGCGGCGTAGCGCTGGAGCCTTCCACCGGCACACCGTCGTCGCCTTCGGAGATGCCACCGGCTTCTTCGGCCAGAGGGCCACGCATCACAGGTTGGCCGACCATCGGCAGGTTGGTCGGTTGGCCGGAGTTGGCAAATTCGACGTTTGGCGTGGGTTTGCCCAGTGGCAACTGCGCCTGTTCGGTTGGCGCGCCGGTGGTTGTCGGTGCTTTGTTGCGGCCCGGGATCAACCAGGCGGCGGCAACAGCGACCACGACAACGGCGGAAATAGCCAATACGTGCTTCTTAGGCATAGTGAACCCCATCTTTGGACGCTTGACCGCAGAGCGGCTGGCAATCATGGCTTCGATCATGGCATCGCGGGCAACCTGGTTGATGTTTCCAGGCCAGCCATCGGAGCTTTCGTGAATATCAGAGATCTGCGCAGCGGTGAAAAGTTCGATACCCGCCCCGGCGCCTTCAAGGCGTTGTGCCAGGTATTCGCGGGTTTCTTCCTCTTCGTACGGCTGCAACTCGATGACGTGAAACAGCTCCTGCTCACCGCTGATCTGCTCCAGATCGGCGATCAGCGAAGACTCACCGAACAGGAACACATGCGGGCGACCTTCCGGCGTACCCGCCGCCAGCGCCAGCAGCGCTTCCAGGGCGGACTCGTCGAGCTGCTCGGCGTCGTCTACCAGCAGGTAGACTTCCTGGCCGGTCAGGCCCAGTTGCACCACCTGCTTGAGAATCGCGTTCGGCTCGGCATTGGAGACGTCCAACGCCTGCGCTACCTGGCGCAGTACGCCAGCCGCATCACCGGCACCGCGGGCCGATACCACCACGCTCTGCACCGATTGTTTGTTGGTGCTGGCCACCAGCGCCTGGCGCAGCAAGGTCTTGCCGCTGCCCAGAGGACCGGTGACCACCAGCAGCAACTGGCTGTAGCGCGCGAGGTGATGCAACTGCCCAAGCACCGGTTTGCGCTGGGCGGGGAAGAATTTGAAACCCGGCACCCGTGGAGCAAAGGGGTCGTGGCTCAAGTGGTAATGGCCGAGGAACGCCTCGTCGGCATGCAAACTAGTCATCGGGTCTTATTAACCTTTGAGCTGGGCCAGGGCGCGGTAATCCGCTCCCAGCGTGGCCTGTAGAATCTCTTTTGGATAATCGTCGGTCACCACGGCTTCGCCCATGTGGCGCAGCAGTACCAGTCGAAGTCGACCGTCGATCACTTTCTTGTCTATCGCCATATGTTCAAGGAAATCCGCCTCGGTCATCTCCGCAGGCGGAACAACCGGCAAACCGGCACGTTGGAATAGGCGGATACCGCGATCACGCTCTTGGGCGCTGATCCAGCCCAGGCGCTGCGACATCTCCAATGCCATCACGGTGCCAGCCGCTACGGCTTCCCCATGCAACCACACACCATAGCCCATGTGCGTTTCGATCGCATGGCCGAAGGTGTGGCCCAGGTTCAGCGTGGCCCGCACACCGGACTCGCGCTCGTCGGCGTTGACCACCAGCGCCTTGGCCGCGCAGGAGCGGGAAATCGCTTCGGTGAGCGCTACCTGATCGAGGCCGCGCAAGGCGTCCATGTGCTCTTCCAGCCAGGTCAGGAACGGCTCATCGCAGATCAGCCCGTACTTGATGACTTCCGCCAGGCCCGCCGACAACTCGCGCGGCGGCAAGGTGTTGAGGGTGGCCGTGTCGATCAACACAGCTTGGGGCTGGTAGAACGCGCCGACCATATTCTTGCCCAGCGGGTGGTTGATACCGGTCTTGCCGCCCACCGACGAGTCGACCTGGGACAGCAAGGTGGTCGGCACCTGGATAAAATCCACGCCGCGCTGGTAGCAGGCCGCGGCAAAACCGGCCATGTCGCCAATCACACCGCCGCCCAAGGCGACCACGGTGGTTCGACGGTCATGGCGCGCAGTCAGCAGGCCATCAAAGATCAGTTGCAGGGTTTCCCAGTTTTTGTGGGCTTCGCCGTCAGGCAACACCACGGAGATCACCGAGTATGCCGCCAGGCTGCGGCTCAAACGCTCAAGATACAGCGGCGCGACCGTTTCGTTGGAGATGATCGCCACCTGCCGGCCGGCAATATGCGGCGCAAGCAGTTCGGGCTGGTCCAACAGACCTGCGCCAATATGGATCGGGTAGCTGCGCTCGCCTAGATCGACCTTAAGTGTCTGCATGTGTCCCCGCGTTGAAGATGGAGTGACGACCGGCACTGTCGATATCTCGACACCGCCTGGTGGCTCTACGCCATACCTTACAAGGTGATGGCGCGCCGCCGAGAATAGCGCATTTCGGGCCAGGCTTTAACGGGGTGGCAACCGTTGCAGGCGCTCAAGGATGTCGAGTACGACCATCCGAGGTGGCCGCTCATCGGTTTCTACCACCAGATCGGCGATTTCCCGATACAGCGGGTCGCGCAGCGCCAGCAGGTCACGAAGAGTTTTGGCCGGGTCGGCAGTGCGCAGCAACGGGCGATTGCGATCACGGGCGGTACGGCCCACCTGCTGTTCGACCGATGCGTGCAAATACACCACGCGACCACCCGCATGCAGCGCCCGACGGTTTTCATCGCGCATGACGGCGCCACCGCCGGTCGCCAATACCACGCCATCGCAGCCGCACAGCTCGGCAATCATCGCCTGCTCGCGGTCACGAAAGCCCAGTTCGCCTTCTTTATCGAAGATCCATGGGATATTGGCACCCGTGCGCAATTCAATTTCCTTGTCGGAATCTTTGAACGGCAGGCGCAGCTCTTTGGCCAGCAAACGGCCGATGGTGCTTTTTCCAGCCCCCATCGGCCCTACAAGAATCAAATTTCGCACAGAATCAACGACTCACAGCAATCGCCTGGTTATTCATGATACGCGGAGTCAGGAATACCAGCAGCTCGGATTTTTTCTCCGCCAGCACATCGCGCCGGAAAAGGCGGCCAAGATACGGCACATCGCCCAAAAATGGCACTTTATCTACCACTTTGCTTTGGGTATTGGAGAAAACCCCGCCAATGACGATGGTCTCGCCATCCCTGACCAGAACCTTGGCGTTGACCTCGTTTTTCTTGATCGGCGGCACATCCTTGAGCCGCAAGGTGATCGAGCCCTGCACCTCATCGCTGGTCACCAGGTTGAGCCCGGCGACATCGGCGATTTGCTGCAATACCGCGCGCAGGGCGATGTCCTGGAAGTTCAGAGTCAGTTTGGCGCCTGTATAGCTGACCGACGAGGCACTGTCGGGCGGCGGCAGCTGGATCAGCTCCAGGCGATTGGGCACAGCAGTAGCCATCGGTGCCGTGAACGCTATCCATAGCGCCACACCGAAGGACGAGAAGGTCCTTTTCATTGTTTGATTCCGTTATGAGTTGACGTTCAGCACAAGGGTTCGCGGGCGTTGCAACCAAGCGCCCTGTCCATCGGGAAACAGCTCCACCAGCTCGACAGCCGCGTCTTGAATGGCCGTGACCTGGCCATGATCCGGCCCCAGATAATCACCCACCGCCAGTCGATACACCCTGGCTCCAGCGCGCAGCAAGGCGAAAGCCTGCACACCCCTGGACAGCGTGCCGACCATTTCGAACTGCTCCAGCCGCATACCCTCCAACAGCCCACGTGGCCGGGTGAAATCCGGTGCAAGAGCGGGCCGGCCGGGCACATGGACTGCTTGCAAGGCAGGCGCCTTGAACGGGTCGCGCAGGGACGACGGGGCGTAGACAAATGGCGGCCCGAGATCGAGTACCTGACGGGCCTTGCCGTTTTGCAGGGTGCTGCGATAGGTCTTGGCGAGCATGTCCAGACGCAGCAAGGCGCCCTGATGCCCAAGCGTAACGTCCTGCACGGTGACTACCCGAGGCAACCCACCCAAGGCACTGACAAACGTCGCCAGGTCGTGGTAAGCCCCGGAGGCGCTTATCTGCATGGGTTGTTCGACATAGAGCTGGCGAGGCACTTCATCCAGCACATTGATGCCTTCAACCCACACCCCATGGGCAGCCGCCAGCCGGGCCAGGTCTTCCAACACGGCAGGCACCTCGGACTCGCCGGGCAATTGCCCGAGAAGGCTGGCAACGTTGTCTTCCATACTCCGCACCTGCTGGGTGCGCAGCTCAAGGCTGGCGGCCAAGCCGGTCTTTTCTGTGAGTTGCTGCTGCAGCGCCTGCTCCCGCGCCTCAAGCCCGTGCAATCGCTCCCGCTGCGGCCCGCCATGCGAAACCTCGCCTATCGCCAGCACCAGGCCGGCCAGCGCACAGCCAAGCAGCACCTTGCCCGGCAGGGACCATTTAGCAGCGTTGTCAGAGAGCGTGGAAAAATCGAGCCTGGGCAGGCTCATGGTTGCGCCTCGCTGGTTTCCCCCTGGCGAACCATCAGCTGAAATTCACTTTCACCGCGCGCACCTTCGGCCTGCACGCGCTGCAGACGGGTCGAACTGGAGCCCTGGGCTGGCTTGAGCTGCTGCATCAAACGGGCGATATCCTGGTTGCTTTCAGCTGTGCCCCGGATGCTGATGGTGTCGCCGTTCGCAACCACTTCATGCAGATGGACACCTTCAGGCACCGAGCGAGCCAATTGCTCGAACAATCGGGCCCCGGAAGAGCGGGCATCGTGCAGGTCCTGAACCACCTTCATGCGTTCGGCCAGTTGCTGGCTTCGCTCCTGAAGATCGTCGATGGTCTTGATGCGCGAGTCCTGGGTGGCGATGTGCTCTTCCAGGCGGCTGTTGCGGCTGACCTGCCGGTCTATCGCCTGGTCGATCACTTGATCAGCCAACCACAATGCCGCGAGCGCCACGCAGGCAAACGCCAGCAATAGCACCAACAGGTATTTGCGCCTGCGCTGCGCCAGGGCCTGGCGCCAAGGCAAAAGATTGATTCGTGTCATCCAGCGAAACTCCTCAGGGCCAGCCCGCAAGCTACTCCCATCCCTTGGGCATCCAAGGCCCATTGTGCACCATCGACTCTATGACCCGGCGTGAAGCTGGCAAAATCCTGAAGGCAAGCGCGCTGCAATGCAAACCCTTCTACATCGACCACTCGCGGCACCAGCCCCGCCATGGCCAAAACCGCCTCGCGCGCTTCGACCTGCTCGCGCAGGCACGCCGCCAGCATCACCTCTACCCACTGCGGGCCTTGAACCGATGGCCCTTGAACCTGAAAGTCGATGGCCACTTCATCCAATGGATAAGGGATGAACTGGTCGGCTTCCATCTGGATCTTCCAGGCCATTTCCTCGTCGCTCAGGCCGGCGTCCATGTCAATCAGCCGGGTAATCACCGACGGGCCTGCAACCGCCACGGCGGCGTATCGGGCCGAGGAACCCAGGCGCGACAGTGCCTGTTGCAGCACGAGACCCACACACTCCAGGTCCAGCAGGGTGCCATCGACCACCGCGTGGGGCGGCAGCACTTGGGTGACGTAGCCCTGGACGCTGAAACCGCCGGATGAACGGCCCAGTTCGATCAGCTTGATACCGCTGTCATTGATATCGACCCCCAACACCGTGTCGACTTTTCGCCTGAAAAATCCCTTTCCCATAAAACTCCCCAAAACTTTCCCTGTCATACCGGCTGTCATCTCGCCTGACTGCTGCCAGGCACCTTGCATTCGGTCGGCTTGTTCAAGGCTCGCGAATGACGCCCCAAGCCGAAAAATGCTTTAATGCCCAGCGTTTTTTCCCGCTTTTTATCTGCTGCCCGGGTCGATCCATCGTTTGCCATGCATGCCCCGACGCGTAACTCTTTCTTTTCTCTGGAAATCCAAAAGCCTTGATTCGTCTGCTGAAGTTTTTCGGGTACTCCATTGTCGCCATCGTCTGCGGGCTGCTGCTCGTATTCAGCGGGGCCTACCTCTACCTTAGTCCGGGTTTGCCCTCCGTAGAGGCCCTCAGAAGTATCCAGTTGCAGATTCCTTTGCGGGTCTACAGCAGCGATGAAAAACTGATCGCGGAGTTCGGCGAAATGCGCCGCACACCGATCCGTTTTGCCGACATTCCGCCCAATTTCATCAGCGCTTTGCTGTCTGCCGAAGACGATAATTTTGCCAACCACTACGGCGTAGACCCCAGCAGCCTGGTGCGTGCAGCCACGCAATTGGTAAAAAGCGGACACATTCAATCCGGCGGCAGCACCATCACCATGCAGGTGGCGAAGAACTTCTTCCTTACCAGCGAGCGCAGCTTTTCCCGCAAGGCCACCGAAATCCTGCTGGCGCTGCAGATCGAACGCCAGCTGACCAAGGATGAAATCCTCGAGCTGTACGTCAACAAGATCTACTTGGGCAACCGCGCCTACGGCATTGAGGCCGCGTCCCAGGTCTACTACGGCAAGTCGATTCGTGACGCCAGCCTGGCGCAGATGGCCATGATTGCTGGCCTGCCCAAGGCGCCGTCGCGCTTCAACCCGCTGGCCAACCCGGCGCGCAGTAAAGAACGCCGCGACTGGATCCTGGGCCGCATGTACAAGCTGGGCAAGATCGACCAGGCCGCTTATGAAAGCGCCGTGGCCGAGCCGCTGAACGCCAGCTATCACGTGCCGACGCCGGAAGTGAATGCACCCTATATCGCCGAAATGGCCCGCGCCGAGATGGTGGGCCGTTATGGCAGCGAGGCCTACACCGAAGGTTTCCGCGTTACCACGACGGTGCCGAGCAACTTGCAGGAAATCGCCAACCATTCGGTACATGAAGGCCTGATCACTTACGACCAGCGCCACGGCTACCGCGGCCCCGAGTCGCGCCTGCCAGGCAAGACCCTGAGTGCCTGGACCACCGAGTTGGGCAAACAGCGTTCGATCAGCGGCCTGGACCCGGCCATCGTTACCCAGGTATCCAAAGACGGTATCCAAGTGCTGACCCGCTCTGGCGAAGCCCATGTAGCCTGGGACAGCATGAAGTGGGCGCGTCCGTTCCTGAACACCAACAGCATGGGCCCGATGCCCAAGCAGCCCTCCGACGTGGCCCAGGTGGGTGACTTGATCCGCGTGCAACGCCAGAAGGATGACAACCTCAAATTCAGCCAGGTGCCGCTCGCCCAGGGCGCCCTGGTGTCCCTGGACCCGCAGAACGGTGCAATTCGCGCGCTGGTCGGCGGTTTTGCCTTCGAGCAGAGCAACTACAACCGCGCCACCCAAGCCAAGCGCCAGCCGGGCTCCAGCTTCAAGCCATTCGTCTACAGTGCCGCGCTGGACAACGGCTACACCGCTGCCAGCCTGGTGAACGACGCGCCCATCGTGTTTGTCGATGAATACCTGGACAAGGTCTGGCGCCCGAAGAACGACACCAACACTTTCCTTGGCCCGATCCGTATCCGCGAGGCGCTGTACAAGTCGCGTAACCTGGTGTCGATTCGCCTGTTGCAGGCGATGGGCGTAGGCAAGACCATCGACTACATGACGCGCTTTGGCTTTGCCAAGTCTGACCTGCCACCGAACCTGTCCCTGGCCCTGGGTACCGCTACCCTCACGCCGATGGAAATCGCCACCGGCTGGAGCACCTTTGCCAACGGCGGCTACAAGATCGCGCCGTACCTGATCGACAAGATCGAAAGCCGCAATGGCGACACCCTGTTCACCGCCAACCCGCCACGGGTACCTGGCGATATGGTCAATGGCGTGGCCGCCACCGACGGGCTCGCAGCACCGAGCAACGGCGGTATCACCATCGAGCCGACGCCAGGCACGCCAGCGGCCGCAAACGCCGACGCACCCGCTGAGCCGCAAGCGCCAGCAGTTGCCGAACGCATCGTGGATGGCCGTACCACCTATATCCTCAACAGCATCCTGCAAGACGTGATCAAGAAGGGCACCGGCCGCCGCGCACTGGCCCTGGGCCGTGCGGATATCGCCGGCAAGACCGGTACCACCAACGAATCCAAGGACGCCTGGTTCTCCGGCTACAACGGCGACTACGTGACCACCGTGTGGACCGGCTATGACCAGCCTGAAAGCCTGGGCCGCCGCGAGTTTGGTGGCACCGTCGCCCTACCGATCTGGATGAGCTACATGGGCGCAGCGCTCAAGGACAAGCCGCTGCACACCCAGCCGGAACCGGAAGGCATCCTTAGCCTGCGCATCGACCCCATCAGTGGCCGTGCGGCTTCGCCGAGCACGCCGAATGCGTACTTCGAGCTGTTCAAGAGCGAAGACACGCCGCCGTCGGTCAACGAACTGGGCAACGGCGTAGTGCCGGGCAGCCCGCTGCCGGCGGATGAAGGCGCACCGATCGATTTGTTCTAACGGGTTTGTCAGCCACAAAAAAGCCCCGACTCATTCGAGCCGGGGCTTTTTTGTGGGTGCGCTACAACAGCTTAGCCGTTGAACACATCATCCACGCTTTGCAGCGGGTAGTTCTTCGGATACGGCAGGGTGGCCACACCGGTCTCGATAGCGGCCTTGGCCACGGCATCGGAGATCAGGGTGATCAGGCGCTTGTCCATTGGTTTGGGAATGATGTACTCACGACCGAATTCCAGCTTGGCGCCACCGTAGGCGTCGCACACGTCCTGAGGTACCGGCAGCTTGGCCAGTTCACGCAGGGCGTTGGCAGCAGCCACTTTCATTTCTTCGTTGATGCGCTTGGCGCGAACGTCCAGGGCACCACGGAAGATGAATGGGAAGCCCAATACGTTGTTGACCTGGTTCGGGTAGTCCGAACGGCCGGTGGCCATGATCACGTCGCTGCGGGTGGCGTGGGCCAGCTCAGGCGCGATTTCCGGGTCCGGGTTGGAGCAGGCGAACACGATAGGGTTCGGCGCCATGGATTTGAGGCCTTCAGCGCTCAGCAGGTTCGGGCCGGACAGGCCAACGAACACGTCGGCACCGTCGAGGGCGTCAGCCAGGGTGCGCTTGGAGGACGGGTGGGCAAACATCGCCTTGTACTGGTTCAGGTCGGTACGCTCGGACTGGATCACGCCCTTGCTGTCGACCATGTAGATGTTTTCCAGCTTGGCGCCCATGCTGATGATCAGCTTCATGCAGGAAATGGCCGCGGCACCGGCGCCCAGGCAGACGATTTTCGCCTCGCTCAGGGTTTTGCCAGCGATTTCCAGGGCGTTGATCATGCCGGCTGCGGTAACGATCGCGGTGCCGTGCTGGTCATCGTGGAATACCGGAATGTCGCACTGCTCGATCAGGGCCTTTTCGATCTCGAAGCACTCAGGTGCCTTGATGTCTTCCAGGTTGATGCCACCGAACGTGATGGAAATGCGCTTGACGGTGTCGATGAACGCCTGCGGGCTTTCGGAGTCGACTTCGATGTCGAACACGTCGATGCCGGCAAAGCGCTTGAACAGCACGCCCTTGCCTTCCATGACTGGCTTGGAAGCCAACGGGCCGAGGTTACCCAGGCCCAGAATCGCGGTGCCATCGGAAATCACTGCAACCAGGTTGCCTTTGCCGGTGTACTTGTACGCCAGCTCTGGGTCACGGGCGATTTCACGTACGGGTTCGGCAACACCAGGGCTGTAGGCCAGCGACAGGTCGCGGGCAGTGGCAGTGGCTTTGGTGAGCTCTACACTCAGCTTTCCTGGACGAGGATTGGCATGGTATTCGAGAGCGGCAGTTTTCAAATCAGACATATCGGCATTCCGCTTTTACTGTTGGTCGACGGACCGCCGAGGATACGCGTGTCGTAAAGTCCCTACAAGACTGGGCAGTCACAGGTGTCAAGGGCCCTGGGCTACGACTTTTGGCCAAGAGCCACGGGATACAAGGGCTCAACTGTTCACAATCGAAATAAAAAATGTCTACAATTTTTTATTCAAAGCGTCGATTTCAGCATGCCGGGGTCGGTTATTGGCAACAGCCAGCGTGCCTGGCCTTTTTTCAGGCCGCCACGGCGGGAACGATCCTGCACCCAGCCACGCGCCTCCAGGGTACGGCCTTGCAGACCATTGAGCGTGGCCGTATCGAATTGGCTGATCAGCTCGGGCGCAATGCGTAATACCAGTGAACCCTGCAGTTCAATCCAGATTCCGCCACGATTTCGCTCGATCTTGCTGACCCGACCAGCCACCAGCGCAAACCCGGAGCGCTTGAGATTCGCCACGCTTTGCACTGGCGATTGGCGCCACAGGCCGAGCCGTGCCTGGCGGGCGCTGTTTTCGGCGGCCTGCTGGCAGGCAACCAGGTCCACATTCGGCGCCACACCCACTTGGTACCCCAGGCCCTCGGCCAGCAGTTGCGCCTCCAGGTTCTCGCCATTGGCGCCGTAGAGGTGAGCCAGGGTGCGCCCGTAATGGTCTTTACCTTCGCGCCCCGGCACCAGGCCGACGCGCCCATCACTGGCCTTGACCAACGCCTGCAGGCGCTGGCGCGCGGCGACGGCGAATGGCTCGTCAGGGCGGCCCTTCTTGCCGGTTTCCGGTGCATTGAGGCCGATCATGCGTACGCTGCGACCATCCTTGAGCCGCACCGTGTCGCCATCCACCACACGCTGCACCTCGACCCTGGCGATGGCCGCCGGGGCGGGGCAGAAGGCGTCGGCCTGAGCGGTCGCCAGCCAAATCCCAGGCACAAAAAAGGCGCCCACAAGGGACGCCTTTTTCAACAGCAGGTAAAAGCCCATAAGGCTCTTGAACCTTACTCTGCTGGAGTAGCAGCAGGCTTCTTGCCGAAAGCACCAAAGCGATCTGCGAAGCGCTGTACGCGGCCGCCGGTGTCCAGAGTTTTCTGCTTACCGGTGTAGAACGGGTGGCACTCGTTGCATACGTCAGTACCCAGTGGCTTGCACAGGTTCGAACGCGTTTCGAACTTGTTGCCGCAGCTGCAGGTAACTACGATGGTTTCGTACGCTGGATGGATATCGGCTTTCATGGCACTTCCTCAGGCTAGCGTGCCGCCACTCGACACTATTGTCGAATACCGCACGTAATTAGGCCGCGGATTCTACCAGACCTTTTTAATCGCGCAAGCGACGGCAATGGCCAAAAAACACCTTTCATCAGAAACTCCTGGCACTGCGCCATCAATGTGGGAGCCGGGTTTGCCCCAATGCCAGTCAGTCAAGGGCTTTTTGTAGGAGCGAGCTTGCTCGCGAGAAACTCACAGGCGCCGCGTTGATTCAGGAAGCTCGCGTTATCGTTGACGTTTTTCGCGAGCACGCGCGCTCCTACGGTAGGCGATTGGGGCAAGCCCCCTCACAAGATCCGGTTCCAGTACTGGAGACGTGACACCCCCGGTCTGCTAGGCTCGCGCCCCTGCGCCACCGCTTGCCTATATAAATGAGACTCCTCGCGTGCCCGACGCCATTTTGCGCCTAGCCCTGCCCTCGCCCCTGCGCCGCCTATTCGATTACCGGGCCCCGCCCGGCGTGTCGCGTGCACAGTTGCAGCCGGGCATGCGTGTGCGCGTGCCGTTCGGGCGCCGGGAAATGATCGGTATTCTGGTGGAAGTCGCCGACCACAGCGAAGTGCCTGCCGAAAAGCTCAAGCCGGCAATTGCCCTGCTCGACGCCACGCCGCCGCTGCCGCCCGCACTGTTCAAGCTGTGCCTGTGGACCGCGCAGTATTACCAACACAGCCTGGGCGATACCTTGAGCTGGGCGCTGCCTGTGCTGCTGCGCCAGGGCGAACTGGCCGAGGCGCGCCAGGAGCGTTTCTGGTCGATGGTGCCCGGCGCACGCCTTGACGACCCGCGCATCGCCCGCGCCCCGCGCCAACGTGAGGCTCTGGCCACCTTGGCGCAGCACCCCCACGGCGTGGCCCATCAGCTATTAAGCAAGCTGATGCTGAGCAAAGACAGCCTCGACCTGCTGCTGGCCAAGGGCCTGGTGCAGGTGGAAATCCGCAAGCACGCCCCGGACCCGCGCCACGAACACTGGCTGGCCCAACCGGAGTTGCCGCTGAACGCCGAGCAACGCGCCGCGTATGAGGCGATTCGCGCCGGTTTCGACAGTTTTCACGCGTTCCTGTTGGCCGGCGTCACTGGCAGTGGCAAGACCGAAGTGTATTTGCAACTGATCCGCGAGACCCTGCAGGCCGGCAAGCAGGCACTGGTATTGATCCCGGAGATCAACCTGGGCCCGCAGACCGTGGCGCGGTTCGAGCAACGCTTCAATGCCCGCATCGCCCTGGTGCACTCGGCGGTCAATGACCGTGAACGCCTGGAGTCGTGGCTGGCAGCGCGAGACGGCGAGGCCGACATTATTATCGGCACGCGCTCGGCGCTGTTCACGCCGATGAAAAACCCCGGGCTGATCATCGTCGACGAGGAGCACGACGGCTCCTATAAACAGCAGGAAGGTTTGCGCTACCACGCCCGCGACCTGGCGCTGGTGCGCGCCCGCCAGGAAGACATCCCGATTGTGCTGGGCTCGGCCACACCTTCCTTGGAAAGCCTGCACAACGCCTACACCGGCCGTTACGGGCTGCTGCGCTTGAACGAGCGCGCCGGTGGCGCCAAACAACCGCGCTTCCTGCGCCTGGACGTGAAAAGCCGTCCGCTGGACAGCGGCATTTCCGGCCCGATGCAACAAGCCATCGGCCAGACCCTCGCCGCCGGTCAGCAGGTATTGGTGTTTCTCAACCGCCGCGGCTTTGCCCCCACGCTGCTGTGCCATGACTGCGGCTGGATGTCCGGGTGCGAGCGCTGCGATGCGCGCATGACCGTGCACCAGCGCCACGGCGAGTTGCGCTGCCATCACTGCGGCCATGTGGAACGGGTACCGCGCCATTGCCCGCAGTGCGGCAAGGTGGACCTGCGGCCCGTGGGCGCCGGCACCGAGCGCGCCGAAGAACGCCTGGGCATTCTGTTCCCGGACTACCCGGTACTGCGGGTCGACCGCGACAGCACGTCGCGCAAAGACGCTATGAACCAACTGTTCACCACCATCCACAAAGGCCAACCGTGCATCCTGGTGGGTACGCAAATGCTTGCCAAAGGGCATCACTTCCCACGGGTGACCCTGGTGTCGATCTTGGATGCCGACGGTGGACTGTTCTCCGGCGATTTTCGCGCCAGCGAACGCATGGCGCAGTTGATCGTGCAGGTGGCGGGACGCGCCGGGCGGGCCGAAGAGCCAGGCCGGGTGATTATCCAGACGCACCTGGCCGACCACCCGCTGCTGATTCAACTGACGGAACAAGGCTACTTTGCCTTCGCCGAACAGGCCTTGAGCGAACGCCGCGCCGCCGGCCTACCGCCCTTTGCGCACTTGGCGCTGCTGCGTGCCGAAGCCCACAAGCCCGGTCAGGCCGAAGGCTTTCTTGATGAGGCGTGCAGCGCCGCCGAACGTTTACTGGGCGAACTCGCCCTCAGTGGCATCGAATTACTCGGCCCGGTGCCAGCGCCCATGGAGCGACGCGCCGGGCGTTATCGGGCTCAGCTACTCTTGCAGGCAACCTCCCGCGCACCGCTGCATCGGCTATTAAGTCGCTGGATGCTTGAGCTGGAGCAACTGCCCAGCGGCCGGCAGGTGCGATGGTCGTTGGATGTAGACCCGGTAGATTTGTATTGATCCACCCACCACTGTAGGAGCGAGCTTGCTCGCGAAAAACTCAAGAACACCGCGTTAAATCAGGAAGCCCGCGTTATCGTTGACGATTTTCGCGAGCACGCTCGCTCCTACAAAATGCTCCACAGGTCCGGAACGGTTGGCAAGCCCGCCCTCGCCACGGATAATGCCCAGTTTTTCCACCTGCGCATCGCGCGCCGCCGCTTGCGGTCGAAAGAGAACACCATGAAAGACACCATTCGCCAGCTGATCCAACAAGCCCTCACCCAACTCGTCAACGAAGGTGTGTTGCCTGAAGGCCTGTCGCCGGCGATCCAGGTGGAGAACACCCGCGACAAGACCCACGGCGACTTCGCCAGCAACATCGCGATGATGCTGTCCAAGCCGGCCGGCATGAAACCACGCGACCTGGCCGAAAAAATCATCGCAGCCCTGCCGGCGGACGCCAGTGTCACCAAGGCCGAAATTGCCGGCCCAGGCTTTATCAACTTCTTCCAGAACACCCAGGCCCTGGCGTCACGCCTGGATGCCGCCCTGGCCGATGCCCGCATCGGTGCACGCAAGGCCGGCGACAGCCAGCGCGTGGTCATTGACCTGTCGGCGCCGAACCTGGCCAAGGAAATGCACGTGGGCCATCTGCGCTCCACCATCATTGGCGACGGCGTGGCACGGGTGTTGGAATTCCTCGGCGACACCGTGATCCGCCAGAACCACGTGGGCGACTGGGGCACCCAGTTCGGCATGCTGATGGCCTACCTGCAGGAAAACCCGATCACCAGCAACGAGCTGGCCGACCTGGAAAACTTCTACCGCGCCGCCAAAAAGCGTTTCGACGAGTCTGAAGAGTTCGCCGACCGCGCCCGTGGCCTGGTGGTCAAACTGCAGGCCGGCGACGAAGAGTGCCTGGCGCTGTGGAACCGCTTCCGTGAGATTTCCCTGTCCCATTGCCAGGAAATCTACGAGCTGCTCAACGTGAAACTGACCATGGCCGACGTGATGGGCGAAAGCGCCTATAACGACGACCTGATCAACGTGGTCAACGACCTCAAGGCCAAGGGCCTGCTGGTCGAGAGCAACGGCGCCCAGTGCGTGTTCCTCGAAGAATTCAAGACCGCCGACGGCGAGCCGCTGCCGGTGATCATCGTCAAGGCCGATGGCGGCTACCTCTACGCCACCACCGACCTGGCCGCCGTGCGTTACCGCAGTGGCGTGCTCAAGGCTGACCGTGCGCTGTACTTCGTCGACCAGCGCCAGGCCCTGCACTTCCAGCAGGTGTTCGAAGTAGCGCGCCGCGCTGGTTTCGTCACCCACCCGATGCACATGGAGCACATGGGCTTTGGCACCATGAACGGCGCCGATGGCCGCCCGTTCAAGACCCGTGACGGCGGCACCGTGAAGCTGATCGACCTGCTGACCGAAGCCCAGGAACGGGCTTACAACCTGGTGAAGGAAAAGAACCCGGAGCTGGCCGAGGCCGACCTGCGCAACATCGCCCGCGTGGTGGGCATTGGCGCGGTGAAATACGCCGACCTGTCCAAGCACCGCACCAGCGACTACAGCTTCAACTTCGACCTGATGCTCAACTTCGAAGGCAACACCGCACCGTACCTGCTGTACGCCTACACCCGCGTGGCCGGGGTATTCCGCAAACTGGGCAAGGACTTCAGCGAAGTCCAAGGCCAGATCGCGCTGGACGCCGCCCATGAGCAGGAACTGGCGGCCAAGCTCGCGCAATTTGGCGAAGTGCTCAACAGCGTTGGCGAAAAAGGCACGCCGCACATCCTGTGCACCTATTTGTACGAAGTGGCCGGCCTGTTCTCCAGCTTCTACGAGAACTGCCCGATCCTGACCGCCGACGACGAAGCCCAGAAACAAAGTCGCCTGCGCCTTGCCGCATTGGCTGGACGCACCCTCAAGCAAGGCCTGGAACTCTTGGGCCTGGAAACTCTGGAGCGTATGTAAGTTGGCTGCCAAGAAAAAACCTGCACCCAAGCGCGGCGCCAGCCGCTACCAGGCCCCGGCGAAGCAACCGATTCCGGGTTGGCTGTGGATGGCCATCGGCCTTACGGTCGGCGCATTTATCGTGTTTCTGATGAAGCTGGAGCCCGGCCAGGGCGATGACGTCAAGCGCGTCAAACAGGAGCAGCAAAAAGCCACGAAAATCGCCGAAGCCAACAAGACCGCGCCGAGCCCGACTGCACCGGTAAAGCCCAAGTACGACTTCTACACGCTGCTGCCGGAATCGGAAGTGATCGTGCCGCCTGACGCCGTGCCGGAAAAAACCCTGCCGACGCCACAAGTGCCAACCACGCCGGTAACCCCAGCAGAAGCGGCGAAAATCGATACCGCCCGCGCCCAGGCCGCGCTGGCCGGCATCACGCCGCCGCCAGCACCGCCCGTGGCAGCCACCAAGGCTGCGCCGGTGACCAAGTTCTTCCTGCAAGCGGGTTCGTTCCCGAAACAGGCGGATGCGGACCGTGTACGCGCACAGATCATTCTGTTGGGCCAGTCGGTATCGGTGGAGTCTGGCACGGTGAAGGACGCGACCTGGTATCGCGTGTTGGTGGGGCCGTTCAGCAACCGTGAACAGCTGACCGTGGCGCAAAAGCAATTGGCCGGCGCAGGGTTTAGCAACCTGTTGTTACAACAACGCCAGAGCCGCTGACTTATACCCACTGATCGTTCCCACGCTCCGCGTGGGAACGTGTCCCTTGACGCTCTGCGTCACAGAGCAGGCGCAGAGCGCCCAAGGCGGCATTCCCACGCGGAGCGTGGGAACGATCTGTCAGCGCGGAGCGTGGGAACGATCACCACTCGTCCGCCCTGCCTTCCTACGGTTGAAATCCCCCTCGCCACCCCCATATGAGTTTCCATCAGGGCATTTTCGCCCCGCTGCGTGGAGACTCTCCCCTTGACCACCATCGTTTCAGTACGTCGCCACGGCAAAGTTGTCATGGGCGGCGACGGCCAGGTTTCCCTGGGCAACACCGTGATGAAAGGCAACGCCAAGAAAGTGCGCCGCCTGTACCACGGCCAGGTGCTTGCCGGCTTCGCAGGCGCTACCGCCGACGCCTTTACCCTGTTCGAGCGTTTCGAAGGCCAGCTTGAGAAACACCAGGGCCACTTGGTGCGCGCCGCTGTGGAACTCGCCAAAGAATGGCGCACCGACCGCTCCCTCAGCCGCCTGGAGGCCATGCTCGCGGTTGCGAACAAAGACGCTTCCCTGATCATCACCGGCAACGGCGACGTGGTTGAACCCGAGCATGGCCTGATCGCCATGGGTTCCGGCGGCGGCTACGCCCAGGCTGCGGCCAGCGCGCTGCTGAAGAAAACCGACCTGTCGGCCCGTGAAATCGTCGAGACCGCCTTGGGTATCGCTGGCGATATCTGCGTGTTCACCAACCACAACCAGACCATTGAGGAGCAGGACCTCGCCGAGTAAGCCCTGGGCTTATTCAGGCTTGAGGCCGCCAAACACTATGTCCATGACTCCCCGCGAAATCGTCCATGAACTCAACCGCCATATCATCGGCCAGGACGATGCCAAGCGCGCCGTTGCCATTGCGCTGCGTAACCGCTGGCGCCGGATGCAACTGCCGGAAGAACTGCGCGTTGAAGTAACGCCCAAGAACATCCTGATGATCGGCCCCACCGGCGTCGGTAAAACCGAGATCGCCCGGCGCCTGGCCAAACTGGCCAATGCCCCGTTCATCAAGGTCGAAGCGACCAAGTTCACCGAAGTCGGCTATGTGGGCCGCGATGTCGAGTCGATCATTCGTGACCTGGCTGACGCCGCCCTGAAGATGCTGCGCGAACAGGAAGTGACCAAGGTCAGCCACCGCGCCGAAGACGCCGCTGAAGAGCGCATCCTCGACGCCCTGTTGCCACCGGCACGCATGGGTTTCAACGAAGACGCCGCACCTTCGTCGGATTCCAACACCCGTCAGCTATTCCGCAAGCGCCTGCGCGAAGGCCAGCTGGATGACAAGGAAATCGAGATCGAAGTGGCTGAAGTGTCCGGCGTGGATATCTCTGCCCCGCCTGGCATGGAAGAAATGACCAGCCAGTTGCAGAACCTGTTCGCCAACATGGGCAAGGGCAAGAAGAAAAGCCGCAAGCTCAAGGTCAAAGAAGCGCTCAAGCTGGTGCGCGACGAAGAAGCCGGGCGCCTGGTCAATGAGGAAGAACTCAAGGCCAAGGCCCTGGAAGCGGTCGAGCAACATGGCATCGTGTTTATCGACGAGATCGACAAAGTGGCCAAGCGCGGCAACTCCGGCGGCGTGGATGTGTCCCGTGAAGGCGTGCAGCGCGATTTGCTACCGCTGATCGAGGGCTGCACGGTCAACACCAAGCTGGGCATGGTCAAGACTGACCACATCCTGTTTATCGCCTCCGGTGCCTTCCACCTGAGCAAGCCCAGCGACCTGGTGCCCGAGCTGCAAGGCCGTTTGCCGATTCGGGTGGAGCTCAAGGCGCTGACGCCGGGCGACTTCGAGCGCATCCTCAGCGAGCCGCATGCCTCGCTCACCGAGCAGTACCGCGAGCTGCTGAAAACCGAAGGGCTGGGTATCGAATTCCAGGCAGACGGCATCAAGCGCCTGGCGGAGATCGCCTGGCAGGTCAACGAGAAGACCGAGAACATCGGTGCCCGTCGCCTGCATACCTTGCTTGAGCGTCTTCTGGAGGAAGTGTCCTTCAGTGCCGGCGACATGGCCGGTGCGCAGAATGGCGAAGCGATCAAGATCGATGCTGATTACGTCAACAGCCACCTGGGCGAATTGGCGCAGAACGAAGATCTGTCTCGTTATATCCTGTAAGCCTCACTCAATGTGAGAGTGGCTTGTGTGGGAGCTGGCTTGCCTGCGATAGCATCACCTCAGTGTTCCTGAAACACCGAGGTGCCTGCATCGCGGGCAAGCCCGGCTCCCACATTGGTCCCTCCCACATTTTGGGCCGGTTCCTTCAGGATTATCTCCAATGGCCAAGTTTCCGACTGCTGTAAACCTGCATAAAACCTCCAACACCCTCGGTCTGACCTACGGGCCGGATGAAACCTATCAGTTGCCCGCTGAATTCCTGCGGGTGCACTCGCCTTCCGCCGAGGTCCAGGGCCACGGCAAACCCATCCTGCAATTCGGCAAGCTCAACGTCCGGTTGATCAAGCTGGAACCCGCCGGCCAGTACGCACTGAAATTGACCTTCGACGACGGTCATGACAGCGGACTGTTCACCTGGGACTACCTCTATCAGTTGGCCGTACGTCAGGACGCTTTGTGGGCCGACTACCTGGCCGAGCTCAAAGCCGCTGGAAAAACCCGCGATCCGAGTGAGTCGGTCGTGCGGCTGATGCTCTAGCCCAAGGGTCTTGCTGTTTAGAGCGCATTTTCTAATTTCATCTGCTTGAATGCCCTGTCGCGTGGCCAACGATTGGCCCGCTTGCGAAAAAAAATAAACTCGGGTAACCAATGGAGCTGGCAAGTTCCCTGCATTTGACGATGCGGTATCAACGGTCACCCGAGTCGCAGTACCAGGCTGGTGTCGTGTATCGAAATTGGGTGCGCAGCAATCGCCGGTACTCGTCTTTCGGACAATGGAGCGTCGTAGATGAGTAACAAGAATAACGATGACTTGAAACGCCAGGCCTCGGAAAACACCCTGGGGTTGAACCCGATCATCGCGTTACGCAAAAAGGATTTATTGGCCTCGGCCAAGATGGTGCTGACCCAAGCCATCAAGCAACCGTTGCACAGCGTCAAGCACGTCGCCCACTTTGGCGTTGAATTGAAGAACGTGATGTTCGGCAAATCCGCACTGGTGCCCGAGGGCGACGACCGTCGCTTCAACGACCCGGCCTGGAGCCAGAACCCGCTCTACAAACGTTATTTGCAGACTTACCTGGCGTGGCGCAAGGAACTTCACGACTGGATCGACGACAGCAACCTGTCGGCACAAGACATCAGCCGCGGCCACTTCGTGATCAACCTGATGACCGAAGCCATGGCCCCCACCAACAGCGCGGCCAACCCGGCGGCGGTCAAACGCTTCTTTGAGACCGGCGGTAAAAGCCTGCTCGACGGCCTGTCCCACCTGGCCAAGGACATGGTGCATAACGGCGGCATGCCCAGCCAGGTCAACATGGGCGCCTTCGAAGTCGGCAAAACCCTGGGCACCAGCGAAGGCGCGGTGGTGTTTCGCAACGATGTACTGGAGCTGATCCAGTACAAGCCCATCACCGAACAGGTACACGAACGCCCGCTGCTGGTGGTGCCGCCGCAGATCAACAAATTCTACGTCTTCGACCTGTGCCCGGATAAAAGCCTGGCGCGCTTCTGCCTGCGCAATGGCCAGCAGACCTTTATCGTCAGTTGGCGCAACCCCACCAAGGCCCAGCGCGAATGGGGGCTGTCCACCTATATCGAGGCGCTGAAGGAAGCCGTCGAGGTGGTCACGGCGATTACCGGCAGCAAAGACGTGAATATGCTCGGCGCCTGCTCCGGCGGCATCACCTGCACTGCGCTGTTAGGCCACTACGCGGCGCTGGGGCAGAAGAAGGTCAACGCCCTGACCCTGCTGGTGAGCGTGCTGGATACCACTCTGGACACCCAGGTGGCGCTGTTTGTGGATGAGCAGACCCTGGAAGCGGCCAAGCGCCACTCTTACCAGGCCGGCGTACTGGAAGGCCGCGACATGGCCAAGGTCTTTGCCTGGATGCGCCCCAACGACCTGATCTGGAACTATTGGGTCAACAACTACCTGCTGGGCAACGAGCCGCCGGTGTTCGACATCCTGTTCTGGAACAACGACACCACCCGCTTGCCGGCGGCGTTCCATGGCGACCTGATCGAACTGTTCAAGAACAACCCACTGGTGCGCCCCAACGCCCTGGAAGTGTGCGGCACGCCTATCGACCTCAAGCAGGTCACCGCCGATATCTACTCCTTGGCCGGCACCAACGACCACATCACGCCGTGGCAGTCCTGCTACAAGTCAGCGCAGTTGTTCGGCGGCAAAGTCGAGTTTGTGCTGTCCAGCAGTGGGCATATCCAGAGCATCCTCAACCCGCCGGGCAACCCCAAGGCGCGCTACCAGACCAGCGAGGGCCTGGCCGGCAGTGCGCTGGAGTGGCAGGAGAATGCGACCAAGCACACTGACTCGTGGTGGCTGCATTGGCAGGTGTGGCAGGCGGAACGGGCAGGGAAACTGAAAAAAGCCCCGACGACATTAGGCAATAAAACCTATGCCGCCGCCGAAGCGGCGCCGGGTACCTATGTACATGAACGCTAGGCATTTTTTGTAATTGAAATGAGATCAATGTGGGAGCTGGCTTGCCTGCGATAGCGATGGGCCTGCTAACTAATCGCTGACTGACAGAATGCAATCGCAGGCAAGCCAGCTCCCACACTGACCGAGTTCCTACAGTCCAATAGCACCATTTCACAGGGCTTGAGCATGCCGCAACCGTTCATCTTCCGTACCATCGACCTGGATGGCCAGACCATCCGCACGGCGGTGCGTCCGGGCAAGCCGCACTTGACGCCGCTGCTGATCTTCAACGGCATCGGCGCCAACCTTGAGCTGGTGTTTCCGTTCGTCCAGGCCCTGGACCCGGACCTGGAAGTGATCGCTTTCGACGTGCCCGGCGTGGGCGGTTCCTCGACGCCGAACCGGCCCTACCGCTTTCCCGGCCTGGCCAAGCTCACCGCGCGCATGCTCGATTACCTGGACTACGGCCAAGTGAACGCCGTGGGCGTGTCCTGGGGCGGAGCGCTGGCCCAGCAATTTGCCTATGACTATCCCGAGCGCTGCAAGAAATTGATCCTGGCGGCCACGGCGGCCGGGGCCTTCATGGTGCCGGGCAAACCGAAAGTCTTGTGGCTGATGGCAAGCCCCAGGCGTTATATCCAACCGTCCCACGTGGTGCGCATTGCACCGATGATTTATGGCGGCTCGTTCCGCCGTGATTCCAAACTGGCCGCCGAGCATGCGAGCAAAGTGCGCTCGGCCGGCAAGCTGGGTTACTACTGGCAGTTGTTTGCCGGGTTGGGCTGGACCAGCATTCACTGGCTGCACAAGATCCGTCAGCCCACCCTGGTGCTGGCCGGGGACGATGACCCGCTGATCCCGCTGGTCAACATGCGCATGCTCGCCTGGCGCATCCCCAATGCACAGTTGCATATCATCGATGATGGCCACCTTTTCCTGATCACCCGGGCCGAAGCCGTGGCGCCGATCATCATGAAGTTTCTGGAGGAGGAGCGCCTGCGCGCCGTGATACATCCGCGACCGGCGGTGTGAAGGAACACACCACCGCGCAACTTGCCAGGAACCGACTATGGTTCTGGATTGGCGTGCCTGCTTGATGTCTTGACGAAGGAGTGTTGACTCATGCGAGAAAGACCCGTGACGAACCCGGCGCCCACCCCCGCTACGTTCATCAACGCACAAAATGCGATCACCGGCCTGCGTGGCCGGGACTTGCTGTCGACCCTGCGTACCGTGGCCGCACATGGCCTGCGCAACCCGGTGCACACCGCCCGCCACGCCCTGGCGCTGGGCGGCCAGCTGGGCCGCGTGCTGCTGGGTGAGACCGTGCACGAACCCAACCCCAGGGACCATCGCTTCAGCGACCCCACCTGGAAGCTCAACCCGCTGTACCGGCGCAGCTTGCAAGCCTATCTGAGCTGGCAAAAACAGACACGGCAGTGGATCGATGACAGCGCCCTCAGTGACGATGATCGCGCCCGTGCGCAGTTCGCCTTCGCCCTGCTCAACGATGCCGTGTCCCCTTCCAACACCCTGCTCAACCCGCTGGCGATCAAGGAGTTGCTCAACTCCGGCGGCAACAGCGTGGTGCGTGGCGTGAGTAATTTGCTCGAAGACCTGCTGCACAACAACGGTTTGCCGCGCCAGGTCAGCAAGCACGCCTTTGAAGTGGGCAAAACCGTGGCGACCACGCCCGGTTCGGTGGTGTTTCGCAATGAGCTGCTGGAGCTGATCCAATACAAGCCCATGAGCGAAAAACAGTACGCCAAGCCACTGCTGGTGGTGCCGCCGCAAATCAACAAGTACTACATTTTCGACCTGAGCCCGGCCAACAGCTTTGTGCAATACGCGCTCAAAAACGGCCTGCAGACCTTTATGGTCAGCTGGCGTAACCCGGACGTGCGGCATCGCGAATGGGGCCTGTCCACCTACGTGGCGGCGCTGGAAGAAGCGCTCAACGTATGCCGGGCCATCACCGGCGCCCGCGAGGTCAACCTGATGGGCGCCTGCGCCGGTGGCCTGACCATCGCCGCGCTGCAAGGCCACCTGCAAGCCAAGCGCCAGCTGCGGCGCATCTCCAGTGCCAGTTACCTGGTGAGCCTGCTCGACAGCCAGATCGACAGCCCCGCAACCTTGTTCGCCGATGAACAAACCCTGGAAGCCGCCAAGCGCCGCTCCTACCAGCAAGGCGTGCTGGACGGTCGCGACATGGCCAAGGTGTTTGCCTGGATGCGCCCCAACGACCTGATCTGGAACTACTGGATCAACAACTACCTGCTGGGCAAGGAACCGCCGGCGTTCGACATCCTGTACTGGAACAACGACAACACGCGCCTGCCCGCCGCCTTGCACGGCGACCTGCTGGACTTCTTCAAGCACAACCCCCTGAGCCATCCCGGCGGGCTGGAGGTGTGCGGTACGCCCATCGACTTGCGCAAGGTTACGGTGGACAGCTTCAGCGTGGCCGGCATCAACGACCACATCACCCCGTGGGATGCGGTGTACCGCTCCACGCAACTGCTGGGTGGCGAGCGGCGCTTTGTGCTGTCCAACAGCGGGCATATCCAGAGCATCCTCAACCCACCGGGCAACCCCAAGGCCAACTACGTCGAGAACCCCAAGCTGAGCAGCGATCCACGCGCCTGGTATTACGACGCCCAGCACGTCGAAGGCAGTTGGTGGCCGCAGTGGCTGGAGTGGGTGCAAAAGCGCTCCGGTGTACAACGCGAAACCCTCACCGCCCTGGGCAACCAGAATTACCCACCGATGGAAGCGGCGCCGGGCACTTACGTGCGAGTGCGCTGAGCTCAGCGATTAATATTAAGAAGACTGGATGAAGACCCGCGACCGTATCCTTGAATGTGCCCTGCAGTTGTTCAACCACAAGGGCGAACCGAACGTGTCGACCATGGAGGTGGCCAATGAGATGGGGATCAGCCCCGGCAACCTCTACTACCACTTCCACGGCAAGGAGCCCCTGGTGCTCGGGCTGTTCGAGCGTTTCCAATCTGAGCTGGCGCCGCTGCTGGACCCTCCCGCCGATGCGCAACTGGAGGCCGAGGATTACTGGCTGTTCCTACACCTGATTGTCGAGCGCATGGCCCACTACCGGTTCCTGTTCCAGGACCTGTCGAACCTGGCCGGGCGCTTGCCAAAGCTGGCCAAGGGGATCCGTCACCTGCTCACGGCGCTCAAGCGCACCTTGGCGTCACTGCTGGCGCGGTTGAAGGCGGCAGGGCAACTGGTCAGCGATACCCAGGCGTTGGGGCAACTGGTGGAGCAGATCACCCTGACTTTGCTGTTTTCGTTGGATTACCAGCGGATTCTGGACCGTGAAGGCGAGGTGCGGGTGGTGGTGTACCAGATCATGATGCTGGTGGCGCCGCATCTGCTGCCGACGGCGCGGCAGGCGACCGAGAAGTTCGCCTTGAAGTACCTGGATGACGTTGATTAAACATGTAGGAGCGAGCTTGCTCGCGAAAAACGTCAACGATAACGGGGGCTTCCTGAATAAACACGGCGTCTTTGAGTTTTTCGCGAGCAAGCTCGCTCCTACAAAAATGGGGCATGCGGCGTTTTTCAGGCTTGCATAAAAAACGCCCGATCTTCGCAGACCGGGCGTTTTTTGTGTCCCGTAGAAATCAGGACTGACTGGATGGCGTCGGGGTGGCCGGCGCTGTAGTCGGGGTAGCTGCCGCGTGCGTCGGTGCGGACACCGAATTGGCGGTAGAAGCAGCCGGTGCTGGCGCCGTGGCTGGCTTGGCCGCCGCGGCGGGCTTGGCGGCTGCCGGTTTTTTCGCTACCGCAGGCTTTTTGGCCGCGGCAGGTTTGGCCGCTGGTTTCGCAGCGGCGGGTTTGGCAGCAGGTTTAGCAGCAGCGGTTTTAGCCGCAGGTTTGGCAGCCGGTTTAGCCGCAGGTTTCGCGGCGGCTTTAGCGGCCACTGGCTTAGCGGCAGGCTTGGTAGCCGGTTTGGCCGCAGCGGTTTTAGCCGCTGGCTTGGCCGCAGGTTTTGCAGCAGCTTTGGCTGGCGCTTTTGCAGCAGGTTTTGCAGCCGGCTTGGCGGCGGCTTTAACCAGAGGCTTGGCGGCAGTTTTGGCGGCGGGTTTTGCGGCGGCGGTTTTAGCTGCTGGTTTGGCCGCCGGTTTTGCTGCAGGCTTGGCTGCGGCGGTCTTGGCGGGAGCCGCTTTGGCGCCGGTGAGTTTTTCGATTTGCTTGGTCAAGGTATCGACCTTGCTGTGCAGCGCTTTCAACTCAGCCTTGCTCGGTACACCCAGTCGCGAAATAGCACTGTTGAGGCGTTTGTCGAAAGTCTCTTCCAACTTGCCCCAGGTATCCGAAATGCTCGACTTGGCGGAACCCGCGCTCGCCTTGGCAGCGTCGACTTTTTTACCAACCGTGCTCTTGGTCAACTTCTCGGCCTTCTCGCCGTCTTTAACCAGGGTCTCGAAGAGTTTGCTGCCGTCACTGTCGATCTTCGAGTACACGCCTAAACCAGCGAGCCAGATTTTGCGGGAGTATTCTTCAACTTTCCCGACCCACGAGCTGCCTTCTTTCTGAGTAGTCTTTTTAACAGCCATCCCGATGTCTCCTTAGTGTTTACGCGCGACACGTTCGAGCAATGCCGTCAGCTCTTCGAGCTTAGCAGAGAGTGTCTCCACGTCATGTTTAGACGCAATGCCGATCCGATTCAAGGCACTGGCGACACGAGTATCAAAAGCTTTTTCAACTTTATCCAGTTGAACTTCAACCAGGCCTTTGACGCCGGAGACGTTACTCTTTACTTGGTCAATCTGACTGTTGGCGGCATCAAGTTGTTCAACTACAACTTTTTTACCTTTACTTTCAACACGTTGACCGCTTCTAACGAGTTCCTTGAAGTACTCGCCGCCCTCGCTGCCGACCTTGGCGTAGGCACCAAGACCCGCCAACCAGATCTTGCGGGCATAGCTTTTAACCTCACTCAGAGGGGTGGTCTGAACGTCGATTTTTTTCTTCAAAATAACTTTGGCCATGGTGCACCTCACACAGAATTGGGTGGCGGACAGCCCGCATGAGTTGAGGGCTTGGGCACAAAGTAGGGTTTAAAATTAGAATCGGCACCCTAAGCACAGCCGTATCAGGCCAGGGCCTTATCCAGGGCTTTTTCGATTTCGGACTTGATCGTGCCACTCATGGCCGACATCAACAGGCCAAGTTCCACATCAATGCGCAGCGAATCATCGGCCACCCACACCGTGCCTTTAACCCCGGAGCGCTTGAGCTTCAGGGTGTCGCCAGCCCATGAAGACTCCACGCCATATTTATCCTCGAGTTTGCGCGCCAATTGCTCAGCCTTGGCCCGCGCCTGTTCTTTTCCCAGGGTATGTTCACGCTCAACGGTAATACGGGCCATTGCAATGACTCCTCTTTATAACGACTCAGAACACCCGCCATGCGGCAAAAGGTCTCGATGAGCGCCTATCTTACCTGCAGCCTTGCCAAGACAAAGCAGGCCTTGGGGATTATCATGTCCCGCATTCTCTTTTGGTGACAGCGATATGACTGATCAGCGCAAAGGCAGCGATGCCGAACCCACCACTCACTTCGGCTTCAAGAACGTCCCGGAAAGCCAAAAGGCGGAAAAAGTCGCTGAGGTGTTCCACTCCGTGGCAGCCAAGTACGACCTGATGAACGATGTGCTCTCCGGCGGCATGCACCGCCTGTGGAAGCGCTTCACCATCGAGTTGTCGGGCGTACGCACCGGCAACCGGGTGCTGGACATCGCCGGTGGCACCGGCGATCTGGCGGCCAAGTTCTCCAAGCTGGTTGGCCCGACCGGCCAGGTGGTATTGGCCGATATCAACGGCTCGATGCTCAAGGTTGGCCGCGACCGCCTGCTCGACAAAGGCGTGGCCGGCAATATCGAATTCGTCCAGGCCGACGCTGAAAAGCTGCCGTTCCCCGACAACCATTTCGACTGCGTGACCATCGCCTTCGGCCTGCGTAACGTGACCCACAAGGAAGACGCGATCCGCTCGATGCTGCGCGTGCTCAAGCCGGGTGGCCGCCTGTTGGTGCTGGAGTTCTCCAAGCCGACCAACGCGCTGATGTCCAAGGTCTACGACACGTACTCCTTCGCCTTCATGCCGTTGATGGGCAAGTTGATCACCAACGATGCCGAGAGCTACCGCTACCTGGCCGAGTCGATCCGCATGCACCCGGATCAGGAAACCCTGAAGTCGATGATGGTGGAGGCCGGTTTCGACCGCGTGACCTACCACAACATGACGTCCGGCATCGTCGCCCTGCACCGCGGCATCAAGCCCTGATGCTGCTGCAAGGTCTTCTCGCCAGCGTCGAGCACGGCCTCAACCGTGTACTGCGCCTGGACAGCACCGCCCTGGCGCGGCTCGCGCACCTGACCGGCAAAGTCATCGCCGTCGACTGCCGCAGCCCCGCCTTGCAGCTGTTTATCCTGCCCAGCGATGAAGGCCTGCTGCTCGCCACCCAATGGGCCGCTGAGGCTGATTGCACCCTGCGTGCGCCGGCCTCCAGCCTGTTGCACCTGGCGCTGAGCCGCAACAAGACTGCCATCCTCCACAGCCCCGAGGTGGAACTGGAAGGCGACAGCGCGGTGCTGATGGACCTGGCCGCCGTGCTGCAAGACCTGGAGCTGGACTGGGAGTACGAACTGTCGCGCTGGATCGGCCCCGTCGCCACCCAGTTGATCAGCGGGCACCTGCGCAGCCGCTCGCGCTGGTACCAGCAAGGGTTCGCCAGCCTCAACCAGAACCTTGCCGAATACCTGAGCGAAGAATCGCGCACCCTGGTCGGGCAACGGGAAGCGCAAGCGCGCTTTCGCGAGCTCGACAAGGCCAAAATCGACCTGGAACGCCTCGAGGCCCGCTTCGAGCGCTTGAGCCGTTCCCTTGATCCAAGCGATAACGCATGAAGCTGCTCGCCGTCCGCCGTTTGTTTCGTATCCAGCGCGTCGTAATCCGCTACCGTCTCGATGACCTGCTGTTTGCCCTGCCCTTGCCGTGGTTTTTGCTGGCGGTGCGTTATGTGCTGCCGTGGCGCTGGTTGCCGCGCAAGCCGTCGCCGTTGAGCCGTGGCGCCAGCCTGCGCCTGGCGTTGCAGGACTTGGGGCCTATCTTCATCAAGTTCGGGCAGATCCTCTCCACCCGCCGCGACCTGTTGCCCGAAGACATCGCCGACGAGCTGATGCTGCTGCAAGACCGCGTGCCGCCGTTCGATTCGCAGCAGTCGATGGCGCTGATCGAAGAACAGCTGGGCCAGAAGATCAGCGAGGTGTTCAGCCGCTTCGACGTCGAGCCCCTGGCCTCGGCGTCGGTGGCGCAAGTGCACGCCGCGCAACTCAAGACCGGCGAAGAAGTGGTGGTGAAAGTCATTCGCCCGGGCCTCAAGCCGATCATCGGCCAGGACCTGGCGTGGCTGTTTGTCCTCGCCCGCGCGGCCGAACGCTTCTCCGCCGATGCGCGCCTGCTGCACCCGGTGGACGTGGTCGCCGACTACGAAAAAACCATCTACGACGAACTCGACCTGTTGCGCGAAGCGGCCAACGCCAGCCAATTGCGACGCAACTTCGAAGGTTCGCAACTGCTGTACGTGCCGCAAGTGTATTGGGACTGGTGCCGGCCAAAAGTGCTGGTGATGGAGCGCATCTACGGCGTGCAGGTCACCGACCTTGCGACCCTGGCCGACCAGCGCACCGACATGAAGATGCTGGCCGAGCGCGGTGTGGAGATTTTCTTCACCCAGGTGTTCCGCGACAGTTTCTTCCACGCCGACATGCACCCGGGCAATATCTTCGTCAGCACCGTTAACCCGTGGAGCCCGCAATACATCGCCATCGACTGCGGCATCGTCGGCAGCCTCACCCCCGAAGACCAGGATTACCTGGCGCGCAACCTGTTTGCCTTCTTCAAGCGCGACTACCGTCGCGTGGCGCAGTTGCACATTGATTCGGGCTGGGTGCCGGCGGAAACCAAGCTCAATGAATTCGAAGCGGCGATCCGCACGGTGTGTGAGCCGATCTTTGAAAAACCGTTAAAAGATATTTCCTTCGGCCAGGTGCTGATGCGCCTGTTCCAGACCGCGCGGCGCTTCAATATGGAAGTGCAGCCGCAACTGGTGCTGTTGCAAAAAACCCTGCTGAACATCGAAGGCCTGGGCCGCCAGCTGTACCCGGACCTCGATTTGTGGAACACCGCGCAACCCTTCCTGGAACGCTGGATGCGCGAGCGCATGAGCCCCAAAACCATGCTGGGCAACCTGCACAGCCAGTTCGAACAGCTGCCGCACCTGGCCAACATGACCCGCGACCTGCTGGAGCGCATGTCCCAGCCCCACGCCAAGGACCCTGAGCCACCGTGGCGCAAGCGCAAGGACGATTGGTTCCTGCGCCTGCTCGGCGCCGCGCACCTGGTGGGCGGCGTGATGCTGGCGATTGGTGGGCCATTGAACCAACTGGGCCACTGGCCAGCCGGCATTATGGTCGCCGTGGGTGTTTATCTGATCGTGCGTCGATAGCCAATCCGGTTATACACTGTCGCAAATTGCCGGAGCCGAACATGAAAGACTGGCTGGATGAGATCAAATGGGACAGTGACGGCCTGGTGCCGGCCATTGCCCAGGACTACAAGACCGGGCGCGTGCTGATGATGGCCTGGATGAACCGCGAGGCCCTGAGCCTTACCGCCGCCGAGCAGCGCGCCATCTACTGGTCACGTTCGCGTGGCAAACTGTGGCGCAAGGGCGAAGAGTCCGGGCACGTGCAAACCCTGCATGAGCTGCGCCTGGACTGCGATGCCGACGTGGTGATCCTCAAGGTCGAACAGATCGGCGGCATCGCCTGCCACACTGGCCGCCACAGTTGCTTCTATCGCGTGTTCGAGAATGGCGAATGGAAGATTGTGGAGCCGGTGCTCAAAGACCCGCACGCTATCTACCCAGCAGGACACTGAACATGAGCGATACCCTGAACCGTGTGGCCCAGGTGCTGGAAGACCGCAAAGGCGCGGATGCCGACAGCTCCTACGTCGCCAGCCTGTACCACAAGGGTCTGAACAAGATTCTGGAAAAACTCGGCGAAGAATCCGTCGAGACCATCATTGCGGCCAAGGACGCGCAAATCAGCGGTGATTACAGCGATGTAATCTATGAGACCGCAGACTTGTGGTTCCATAGCCTGGTGATGCTCGCCCAACTGGGGCAGCACCCACAGGCCGTGCTGGATGAACTGGACCGTCGCTTCGGCTTGTCCGGGCACGCCGAGAAGGCTTCGCGCCCGTCCGCCTGAATAACTAAGACTTGAGGATTTGAAGCATGGGCATTTTTGACTGGAAACACTGGATCGTCATTCTGGTGGTGGTGGTATTGGTGTTCGGTACCAAGAAACTCAAGAACCTGGGCACCGATGTGGGCGAGTCGATCAAGGGCTTTCGCAAAGCCATGAACGATGATGAAAAGCCAGCCGAGCCAAGCGCCAACCCGGTGCCACCGGCCCAGCCTGTTCACCCGCAGGCCACCCAGCCGATCACCGAGCGCCGTACCTTCGACGTGCAGGCTGAAAAGGTCCAAGAGCCGACCCGCAAAGACTCGTGAGCACTGACTAATGTTTGGTATCAGCTTCTCTGAACTGCTGCTCGTCGGCCTGGTGGCCTTGCTGGTACTGGGGCCGGAACGCCTGCCCGGTGCCGCACGCACCGCCGGCTTGTGGATCGGGCGCCTCAAGCGCAGTTTCAACGCGATCAAACAGGAAGTTGAACGGGAAATCGGTGCCGACGAAATCCGTCGGCAATTGCACAACGAACATATCCTTTCGTTGGAGCAGGAAGCCCGCAAGATTCTTTCCCCGGTGCAAGAGCCGGCCAAGCCGGTAACGCCGGTGGCCGAGCACAGCATCGCGCCAGCCCCTGTGGCCGACGCCGCACCGGCTGCGCCCGCCCCTACAACGCCTGCGCCGACGCCCGTTGCGTCGCCCGCGCCCCATGACCCTACATTGCCGCCGCGAGCCCCATGAGCGCTGATAAACCGGAAAACGACCAGCACATGCCGCTGGTCTCGCACCTCACCGAGCTGCGTACCCGCCTGCTGCGTTGCGTGGCGGCGATCTTCATCATCTTTGCCGGGCTGTTCGCCTTTACCCAGCAGATCTACACCTTCGTCTCGACGCCCCTGCGCCAGTACCTGCCGGCCGGCGCGACGATGATTGCCACCGATGTGTCGTCGCCGTTCCTGACGCCGCTGAAGCTGACCATGATGGTCTCGCTGTTCCTGGCGATCCCGGTGATCCTGCATCAGATCTGGGGCTTTATCGCGCCGGGCCTGTACAAGCACGAGAAGCGCATCGCCGTGCCATTGCTGGTGTCGAGCATCCTGCTGTTCTACACCGGCATGGCCTTCGCCTACTTCCTGGTGTTCCCGCTGATCTTCAAGTTCTTCGCCGCTGCCACCCCGGCTGGCGTGGAAATGATGACCGATATCACCAGCTACCTCGATTTCGTCATGACGCTGTTCTTCGCCTTTGGCGTGGCATTCGAAATCCCTGTGGCGGTGGTGTTGCTGGTGTGGATCGGCGTGGTCGACGTCAAGTACCTGAAGAAGATCCGCCCGTACGTGATCATCGGCTGCTTCGTGGTCGGCATGATCCTCACACCGCCGGACATCTTCTCCCAGACCTTGTTGGCGGTGCCGATGTGGATGCTGTTCGAAGTGGGCATCCTGTTCAGCGGCTTGATCAGCAAGCGTGGCGAACACCCGGATGACGCGCCTGTCGACGACGACCAGCCACCAGCGACCCAGCCGTGAACCTGCTGCTGCTCGAAGAGGCCGACTTTATCGCGGCCGACCGCGTGGTGCTGCGTGACCGGCGCCTGGTGCATATGCAGGAGGTTCACCGCGCCGCCGTCGGTGACACCCTGCGCGTGGGCCGCATTGGCGGGCTGATGGGCAATGCCCAACTGCTGCGCCTGGAAGCCGCCGAAGCCGAACTGCAAGTGAGCTTCGACCAACCGCCGCCGAGCAAACTGCCCGTGACCTTGCTGCTGGCCCTGCCCCGCCCGAAGATGCTGCGCCGGGTGCTGCAAACAGTGGCGGCCATGGGCGTGCCCAAGGTGGTGCTGGTCAACAGCTACCGGGTGGAAAAAAGCTTCTGGCAAACCCCGTTCCTGGAGCCTGAAGCGGTGCGCGAGCAACTGATCCTCGGCCTGGAACAAGCGCGGGACACGGTGCTGCCCGAGATCATTATCGAGAAACGCTTCAAGCCGTTTGTCGAAGATCGGCTGCCGGCCATGGCGGCTGGCACCCTGGGCCTGATCGGCCATCCGGGCGATTACCCGGCTTGCCCCCGAGCCCTGAAAGAACCGGTGACCCTGGCGATCGGCCCGGAAGGCGGCTGGATTCCCTATGAAGTGGACCTGCTGGCCAAGGCCGGTTTGCAGCCGGTGCAGTTGGGTGCACGTATTTTGCGCGTCGAAACCGCCGTAACCGCCCTGCTCGCCCGCCTGTTCTAACCCCCCGACTGATCGTTCCCACGCTCTGCGTGGGAATGAATGGCGTGACGCTCTGCGTCACAAGGGCGGACGCAGAGCGTCCTGAGCGGCATTCCCACGCAGAGCGTGGGAACGATCAAGTATCCCCGTGCGTTGCCGATAGCCTGTGAATAAGTCCAAGCCTTGTTCCAGGGGAGTTCGCAGCATGTATCGTTGGTTAGCCGAGAAACTGGGGAATGTAAGCGTCAACCGCAAGCTGAGCGTGGGCTTTGGCCTGGTGTTGCTCCTGACGCTGTTGATCACCTTTACCGGCTGGACCGGCCTGGGGGATGTGATCAGTCGCGGTGACAAGCTGGGCTTTATTTCCAGCCTCAATGGCCTGACCAAAGACCTGCGCCTGGCACGCCTGGACTTCGACATGCGCCGTGGCGAGCAAGGCACGGACAAGGTCGACGGCCTGCTCGCCCACCTCGACAGTGGCCTGAAGACCGCTGCCGAGCTGATCGAACAACCTGACGATAAAGCCCTGGTCGAGCAACAGCAGGAAGCCCTGAACCAATACAAAAAGGCCTTCGCCGCCATGGTCCAGGCGGGCCTCAAGCGTGAGGGCGCGCGCAGCAAACTCGGCGACACTGCCGACAATGCCGTCGCCAAGATCAACGAAATCGAAAAAGCCCTGCTGCAAGGTGACAGCGTTGCCCAGTTCAACAGCGTGGTCGAGCAGAGCAAGCTGATCCAGCAGTCGCGCTTCCAGGTACGCGGCTACACCTACAGCGGCAAGGTCGAAGCCGAGCAACCGGCCCTGGATGCCATCGACAACGCCCTGAAGAAAATCACTGAGCTGCAAGGCCAGTTGCCTGCGCAATACCAGGCCAACCTGCAAGAAGCCGGGGCATCACTGCAAGCCTACCGTGCCGCCGTCAGCCAGTATCGCGATTCCCAGGTCGCCAGCGCCGCAGCGCTGAAAACCATGATCGCCCAAGGCGACATCCTGCTGGGCCACAGTGAAAAACTCACCGTCTCCCAGACCGCCGTGCGTGACGCAGATGCCGCGCAGGCCAAATACCTGTTGCTGCTTGCCACCGTGCTGGCGCTGATCGTCGGCGTCTTCGCGGCCTGGGCCATTACCCGCCAGATCGTCATCCCGCTGAACCAGACCCTCAAAGTCGCCGAGCGCGTGGCCTCCGGCGACCTGAGCCACAACCTGGAATCGGGCCGCCAGGACGAACTGGGCCAATTGCAGCGCGCCATGCAAAGCATGACCGTGGGCCTGCGCGAGTTGATCGGCGGGATCAGCGACGGTGTCACCCAGATCGCCAGTGCCGCCGAACAGTTGTCGGCCGTGACCGAACAAACCAGCGCCGGGGTCAACAGCCAGAAGGTCGAGACCGACCAGGTGGCCACCGCCATGAACGAGATGGCCGCCACCGTGCAGGAAGTGGCGCGCAACGCCGAAGAGGCCTCGGAAGCCGCCGTGGCCGCCGACCAGCAAGCCCGTGAAGGCGACCAGGTGGTGGGTGAAGCCATCGCTCAGATCGAGCGCCTGGCCACCGAAGTGGGTAATTCCACAGTGGCCATGGGTGAGCTCAAGCGTGAAAGCGACAAGATCGGCAGCGTGCTCGACGTGATCAAATCCGTGGCCCAGCAAACCAACCTGCTGGCCCTTAACGCCGCCATCGAGGCCGCGCGTGCCGGTGAAGCCGGGCGAGGCTTCGCCGTGGTGGCCGACGAGGTGCGCAGCCTGGCCCAGCGCACGCAGAAGTCTACTGAAGAGATCGAAGAGCTGATCGTCGGCCTGCAAAGTGGTACCCAGCAGGTGGCAACCATCATGGACAACAGCCGCGGGCTGACCGAGAGCAGTGTTGAGCTGACGCGCCGCGCCGGTCACGCGCTGGGCAATATCACCCGCACAGTCTCGACCATCCAGGCGATGAACTCGCAGATCGCCACCGCCGCCGAGCAGCAAAGCGCCGTGGCTGAAGAGATCAACCGCAGCGTGTTGAATGTGCGCGATATCTCCGAGCAAACTTCGTCGGCCAGTGAAGAAACCGCGTCCTCCAGTGCCGAACTGGCGCGCCTGGGGATCTACCTGCAGACCTTGGTCGGGCGCTTCCGAGTCTGAATTACCCTACGCGGCGGCTTACCAAAGCCGCCGCATCTTGTGAAATTTCCTACGCAGTTATCAGCCCTCCACGGGCCCGAATCGAATTAGCGTTTCAGGTGTCGCCAAACGCTTTTTCTGATTCGGAGGTTCACCATGTTTCCTCGGCTGACCCGCGTGCTGGTCAATGCCAGCGTCCGCCTCAAGCTCGCCCTGGGTTTTGGCCAAGTGCTGATCCTCAGTTTCCTGATCGCCGCCACCGGCTGGCAAGCCTTGAACGCCGTGCTTTACCGATCCAACAGCCTGACGACCCTGGGGCAACTGGCGGTCGACGCCGAGGCCATGCGCGCCGACCGCATCGTGTACCGCACGCTGACAGACAGCGATAGCCTGGGCAAAATGGCCGCGAAAATCGAGCGGATCGACCAGCACCTGGCCGACCTTTCAAACCGCCTGAAAGAGCCAGCTGACCTGCAGCGACTTGAAGAAGCCAAGCGCCTTGCAAGCAACTTCAAGGCGGCACTGGCGCAACTGCCGCCCTTGATCGAACAGCGCGAGCGCATCCGCCCGGCGCTGAAAAAAATCGCTCTGCAAGCCAGCGATACCCTCGCCCAATTTGCCAGTGACCTGCCTGACCAGAACGACGAAAAGGCCCTCGATGCCATCGAGCAACTGCGCCAGGCCATGGAGCTGGCCGAAGATCGCGCCCAGAGCCCCGCCTGGGCCGCGCAATCGCTGGCTATGTATGCAGAGGCCATCGGCAAGGCGCTGGACGCTCTGGAGATCGCGCAGCTGGCCGTCACAGCACTGCCGGTGGACTCAGCACTGCTCAAGACCGACCTGGCTAACTATCGCGAGCAGTTGGTCAAGCTCAAGGAGGCCCAGATCAATGTGGAGACCGTGCAAAACCGCTTCGAACAGCAACTCAATGACCTGCGCGAAAACAGCAACCAGTTGAGCCAAAGCCAAAACACCAAGCGAAACGACGAGGCAGACCACACCCGTACATTGCTGATCAGCGTGACAGTGGCCGCCCTGGCACTCGGCGCGCTGGCCGCCTGGTGGATCGCCCGGCAGATTGCGGCGCCATTGCGGGAGATCCTTAGCGCCGCGCACCGCGTTGCCGAGGGCGACCTCAGCCATGACATGGCGGTCGACCGTCGTGACGAACTTGGCCAGTTGCAGCAAAGCATCGGGCAAATGACCCGCAGCCTGCGTAGCCTGATCAGCAGTATCGGCGACAGCGCCCGGCAGATCGCCGGGGCGGCCACGCAGTTATCCACCGTCACCGAGCAGACCCGCAGCGGTCTCAACGAGCAGAAAGACGAAACCGACCAGGTGGCGACGGCAATGAATGAAATGCTCGCCACTGCCCAGGAAGTGGCGCGCCATGCCGAACGCGCCTCGGTGGCAGCCAATGAAGCCGACCAGCAGGCCGGCGCCGGAGAACAAGTGGTCACCCAGGCCGTGGAGCAGATTGGCAACCTGGCCAGTGAAATGGCGCTGTCGGGACGCGCGATGCTCGCGTTGCAACAGGAGAGCCAGAAGATCGCCAGTGTGCTGGACGTGATCAAGTCCGTGTCTCAGCAGACCAACTTGCTGGCCCTGAACGCCGCCATTGAAGCGGCGCGTGCGGGCACTGCCGGCCAAGGCTTTGCGGTGGTCGCCGACGAAGTGCGCAGCCTCGCCCAACGCACTCAGGAATCGGCCGAGGAGATCGAAGGGCTGATCCTCGGCCTGCATAACGGCACCCAACAGGTGGCGGACATCATGGACAGCAGCCGCAGCCTGACCGACAACAGCGTCGCCCTGACCCGCGACGCCGGTGATGCCCTGATTGCCATTGCCCGCACGGTGACGATTATCCAGGAAATGAACCCGCAGATCGCCGCCGCAGCCGAACAGCAAAGCGCCGTGGCCGAGGAGATCAACCGCAGTGTGTTGAAGGTACGGGACGTGTCGGAACAGACCGCCGCCGCCAGCGAGGAAACCGCGGCGGCGAGTGTTCAGTTGACCAGGTTGAGCCTGGATTTGCAGACGCTGGTCGACAAATTCAAGCTCTGAAACACCACCCCTGTAGGAGCGAGCTTGCTCGCGAAAAACCCAAGGCCGCTGCGTTCATTCAGGGTGCGTGGCGTTATCGTTGACGTTTTTCGCGAGCAAGCTCGCTCCTACAGTCATAGGACCTGGCGCAGGAAGGCTTGGGCGCGGGGGTCTTTTGGCGCATTGAAGAACTCGGCCGGGGCGGCGTCTTCCAGCAATTTGCCGTGGTCGAAAAACAACACCCGGTCTGCCACTTCCCGGGCAAAGCCCATCTCGTGGGTGACACACACCATGGTCATGCCTTCCAGGGCCAGGGTCTTCATCACGTCCAGCACTTCACCGACCATTTCCGGGTCGAGGGCCGAGGTGGGCTCGTCAAACAGCATCACCTTGGGCTCCATCGCCAGGGCCCGGGCAATGGCGACACGCTGCTGCTGGCCGCCAGACAGGCGCGATGGAAACTCGTGGGCTTTTTGCGCGATACCGACCTTTTCCAGCAGCGCCAGGGCCTTGGCCTCGCGCTCTGGCTTGCCGCGCTTGCGCACGACCTTTTGCGCCAGGCACAGGTTTTCCAGCACGGTCATGTGGGGGAAGAGGTTGAAGTGCTGGAACACCATGCCGACTTCACGGCGGTAGGCATTCACATCGGTCTTGGGGTCGGCCAGTTGCAGGCCGTCGATGCTCACCGAACCCGAGTCGAACTCCTCCAAGCCGTTCAGGCAGCGCAGGAAAGTGGACTTGCCGGAGCCCGAAGGGCCGATAACCACCAGCACCTCGCCCTTGGCCACTTGAGTGGTGACGTGATCCACCGCGCGCACCACCTGCCCACGGGTATCGAAGACTTTTACCAGATCGCGCACTTCAATCACTTTGGGCGAGCCTCCGCTCAAGCCGGCTGGCCATCTTCGACAGCGGCAGGTTGATCAGCAGGTACAAGCCCGCCACACAGAACAGGATCTCAAACGGCGAGAACGAGGTGGTGATCACCTCGCGGCCGCTCTTGAGCAACTCGGTAATCGCGATCACCGACACCAGGGAGGTGTCCTTGACCAGGCTGATAAATTGCCCGGCCAGGGGCGGCAGCACGCGCTTGAACGCCTGCGGCAGTACCACGTGGCGCATCGACTGGCTGGCGCTCAAGCCCAGGGAGCGCGCCGCTTCGTCCTGGCCACGGGTGATGGACTGCACGCCAGCGCGCACGATTTCTGCCACGTAGGCACCGGTGAACAACGACAGCGCGGCGATCCCGGCGAACTCCCGGGACAGGTTGAGCACCGTGCCGATAAAGAAATAGAAAATGAAGATCTGCACCAGCAGCGGCGTACCGCGCACCAGCTCGACGTAGATCGTCGACAGGTCGCGCAATGTAGGGTTCTTCGACAGCCGGCACAGCCCGGTCGCCAAGCCAATCGCCAAGCCCAGGATGCCGGACACTACCGACAGCCACAATGTGGTCCACAAGCCCCACATCAACGGCCCCAGTGCCCATTGCCGGGTCACGCCGACCACGTCGCCTTCAGCCACATCGTCGCCGCGCGCCACTTGCAGGCTGTTATCGGCGACTGTGAGCTTTTGCTCGACTCCGGCGTCGTTGCGCAGGGTGACTTCGGCCGTATCGCCTTTGCGCACCAACTCGACCACGGTGGAAATATCCGCGGCGCGCTGGGAGGTCTCGGCTTGATAGGCGAAGTATTGGGGGACGCGGTTCCAGCGCCATTCGTAAGACATCAACGACGTGGCGTAGTACAAGGCACCCGCCAGGCCGACCAGCACGACCACCGTCAGCAGGTGCCAGGGCCATTGGGCTTTTTTCTGTTTCATTTCACTTTCCAGTTTTTTGTCGCCTGTCATGCCGCCTTCGCGAGCAAGCCCGCTCCCACATTTTGACCGCATTCTCATGTTGCAACTCGGTCAAACGTGGGAGCGGGCTTGCTCGCGAAGGGCGCGACGCGGTGTTCAGTCAGGCCTTATTCCATGTCCTTGAGCCACTCGGAGCTCTTGAACCACTTGTCATGGATGCGATCGTAGGTGCCGTCGTTACGGATCTGGTGCAGGAAGTTGTTGATGAAGTTGATGCTGTCGTAATCGCCTTTCTTCAAACCGAACGCCAGGGGTTCAAAGGTGAAGGGTTCGTCCAGGAACACCAGCTTGCCGTTACCGACTTTCTTCTCGGCCACCACGTTGTACGGTGCGTCGTAGACGAACGCGTCAGCCTTGCCGTTGACCACGTCGAGCACGCCTTCCTGCTCGTTGTCGTAGCCGTGGTACTTGGCTTTGGAGATCAACTTCTTGGCCACCATCTCACCAGTGGTGCCGAGCTTGGAGGTCAGGCGGTATTTCTCGTCGTTCAGGTCTTTGTAGGACTTGATGGTGCCTTCCAGTTCCTTGCGGATCAGCAGCGTCTGGCCGACCACGATGAAGGGTTCGCTGAAGTTCAGACGCAGGTTGCGTTCCTGGGTCAGGGTCATGCCGCTGCCAATCATGTCGAACTTGCCGGTCAGGAAGGCCGGGATGATGCCGTCGTAGCCGGTGGACACCAGCTCCAGCTTGACGCCCATGGACTTGGCCATGGCCTTGAGGATGTCGACTTCAAAACCGATGATTTCACCGCGTTTGTCGGTCATTTCGAACGGCATGTAAGTGGGGTCCATGCCGACTTTCAACGTGCCACGCTTGACCGCCTCATCAATGGCGCCGGCCTGTGCCACGGTGGCAGCGACCAGCGCGGTGACGCCAAGCATCAGCATCGAAAGATACTTTTTCATCATCAAGACCCCTGAACGATTCTTATAAGGTGGGCGCACGAGAGGGCTGCGCCATTTCGGGGAGCGATCCTAACCCACTCGTTGTCCGCCACAAAGGTTTCACCGGTAAATGTTATCGGTGTGTGTCGGAAAACACTGACAGCGGCGCGCAGAAGCGCAGGCGCAGACGCTTCAGCGCGGCCTCTCGATCAGGGGTTGATGTGTAAGCAGTTATGACGATCAGTCGATCTCGGCGATCCAGGCCGTGTCCCTTAACCACTTGTCATGCAGGCGATCGTAGGTGCCGTCCTGGGCGATCTGATTGAGAAAGTGGTTGATCCAATTGAGGCTGTCGTAATCACCTTTTTTCAGGCCAAACGCCAAGGGCTCAAAGGTGAAGGGTTGCTCCAGTGCCAACAAGGCACTGTTCTGTGGCCGACTCATCGCGATCAGGTTGTAGGGCGCATCATGGATAAAAGCGTCGGCCTTGCCTTCCACCACCTGCCGCACGCCCTCTTCCGGGTCAGCCACACTGCTGAGCCGAGCGGATACGAGAAAGCGCTGCGCAGCGGCTTCACCGGTGGTGCCTTGGGTGGTAACGACGCGGTAACTGGCGTCGTCCAGCTCTTCAATACTGGACACCTTCGCGCCCAGGCGCGGATGCAGCAGCACCGTCTGGCCCACCACGATAAACGAGTCACTGAAGTTGAGCTTGAGGTTGCGCTCTTGGGTGACCGTCATGCCGCTGCCAATCAGATCAAATTTGTTTGCCGTCAGCCCTGGCAGCAACTCCGTGTAGGGCACCGCCACCAACTCCAGCTCTACACCCAGCGCGCGACTCATGGCGTGGAGCAAGTCAATTTCAAAGCCGACGATGCGTCCCTGCCTATCGAGCATTTCGAACGGCACGTTGTTGGGGGTGGTGCCGACTTTAAGTACGCCACGGCGCACAGCGTTGTCCAGCGCGCCCGCGTAAAGCAGGCCTGCGTGTCCCCCCAGCAAAAAGCCCATCAGCAATGCCAAACAATACCTTTTGATCATGAATGCCCCCGTGGCGAGTCCAATGTGGGGGGCGATCCTAACCCAGCCGCAGGCACGGCAATACGCTTCGAACAAAGGTCTTTTGTTTCGAAATAACAAGGAGTTAGGAATAAAAAGGAAGGGGCTAAAAACGCTGTAGGACCAACGTTTGAAACACCCCCGAAGTGAGCCTTCGGGGGTGCCTGAATCAGGCCGGTTGGGCCTGGGGCGACTGTGGTTGCAGGGGCAGCAATGGCGCGTGCGGATCGGCCTTGATCGAGGCACGCCAAGCGCCGAGCCACTCGGCATGACCTTCGCTCCACACCTGCTCATGCAGGCGAGCCAAAGCCACCGGGTCGCTGAGCAGCGCCAAACGTTCGCTGTTGTTGAGGCCGGCCGGGCCGACTTTCAACGCGTGGCGAACACGCTCCATGCGCAGGTACTCGATGGGCTCTGCCTCACGGTGCCGCGAGGTCGCCAAGGCGCAGGCCAGGGCGTTCTGCTGCGGGTCGACCACCGAACGCACAAAGCCGTCATTGAGGGCGTGCCAACGGTTTTCGTGGGTGTACTGCTCGGTCGACAGCAGGGCTTGCGGCGGATTGTATTCCTCAGGGATCAGGAACAGGCTCTCGTCGCGGGACTTGAGGCCCAGCTTGACCCGGCTGGAAATCACCGACACCGGGATCGACAGCATCAGCGAACCGACGATCGGCACCAGCCACCACAGGAAGCTTGGGTTCAACCACACCACCAGCAGCGCCCATAAAAAGCCCAGCACGGTTTGCGGACCGTGGCGCTTGACCGCCTCGCTCCATGGCGTGGAGTCGTCGTCACGTTGTGGCGAGTTCCAAGTAGCGGCCCAGCCGAGGAACGCAGCGAGGACGAAACGGGTGTGGAAAATCATCCGCACCGGCGCCAGCAGCATGGAGAACAGCATCTCCAGCAGCATCGACAGGGTCACCTTGAACTTGCCACCGAACTCTTTGGCGCCTTTGGCCCAGATCAGGATGATGCTCAGCAGTTTAGGCAGGAACAACAGCACGATGGTGGTGGAGAACAGCGCCACCGCCTTGTCCGGGTGCCATTGTGGCCACAGCGGGTACAACTGGCGCGGAGCCATGAAGTACTGCGGCTCCATCAGCGTGTTCACCGCCAGCAACGCCGTGGACAGCACCAAAAAGAAGAACCACAACGGCGCCGACAGGTAGGACATCACGCCGGTGAGGAACACCGCACGGTGTACCGGGTGCATGCCTTTGACCAGGAACAGGCGGAAGTTCATCAGGTTACCGTGGCACCAGCGGCGGTCACGCTTGAGTTCATCCAGCAGGTTCGGCGGCAGTTCTTCGTAGCTGCCCGGCAGGTCGTAGGCAATCCACACGCCCCAGCCGGCACGGCGCATCAGCGCGGCTTCAACGAAGTCGTGGGAAAGGATCGCACCGGCAAACGCGCCCTTACCTGGCAACGGCGCCAGGGCGCAGTGCTCGATAAACGGCTTCATACGGATAATGGCGTTGTGGCCCCAGTAGTGGGACTCACCCAACTGCCAGAAGTGCAGGCCGGCAGTAAACAGCGGGCCGTACACGCGAGTGGCGAACTGCTGCATGCGCGCATACAGGGTGTCCATGCCCGACGCACGCGGCGCGGTCTGGATAATCCCGGCATCCGGCGTGGCTTCCATCAGGCGCACCAGGCTGGTCAGGCACTCGCCGCTCATCACGCTGTCGGCGTCGAGAACGACCATGTACTTGTAGTCACCGCCCCAACGACGGCAGAAGTCGTCGAGGTTGCCGCTCTTGCGCTTAACGCGGCGGCGACGACGACGATAGAAGATCTTGCCGAAACCACCCGCTTCGCGGCAGACGTCGAGCCAGGCTTGCTGTTCGGCGATGCAGATGTCGGCGTCGTTACTGTCGCTGAGCACGAAGAAGTCGAAGCGATCCAGGTCACCGGTCGCGGCCACCGATTCGAACGTTGCACGCAAGCCGGCGAATACACGCGGCACGTCTTCGTTGCAGATCGGCATCACCAGGGCGGTGCGCGCATCCTTGGGAATCGGCTCGTCGCCGGCACTTTTACCGGAGATACGGTACTTATCGTGACCAGTCAGCAGTTCCAAGAAGCCCATGAGCGCGGTCCAGAAACCGGCCGACACCCAGCAGAACAGAATCCCGAACATGATCAGGATGCTGGTTTGCAGCGCGTAAGGCAGTACCTGGGTAGCGGTTTGCAGCAGGGTCTGGTTGCGAATTTCGTCGAAGTCCACCAGCGACCAGCCCTGGTACGGCATGATGCCTTTCATGTACCAGCCGGCCACGATGGTCTGGCCTAGCATCAGCACCAACAGGATGTAACGACGGATCGAGCCCACGGTACGCCAGCGCGCAGCCGGCAGTACCCGCTCGTCTTTCGGTGGCTTGGGCGGGTTGGTGCGACCGGTCATCCGGCGCCAACCGCGCACCAGGATGTTGGTGCGCCAAGGCTCGGGCACCACTTTGGTCCGACGGATCGGCGGCGTGGCCTTCAGACACACGCGACCGCTGGCATCGAGCGCCAGCATTTCGGCGTCTTCCAGTTCTTCGGCGCTGTTGAGGGTCAAGCGGCGGCCAACCGACGCTTGGGCAGCGTCGGTGGGGGCGTCGAAGGTCTTGGACGACAAGCGCTCGTGCAACTCGCTGAAGGACGTGCAGCCCGCCAGCTCGGCGCGCTGCTCAGCCGTCATGGGTAGATGCGCCAGGTACTCGGACAGAGTCTCTGGCTTGACTTGAGAATTACTCATCGGCAGGCAACTGATAGCTCCAGGTTTCGGTCAGGACTTGCTCGGTCTTGATCGGCTCCGGTGTGGCTGGGGCAGCCTCAGGCTGTTTGGCTTCCTTGTCCTTGGCGTCTTTCTTGGCCTGTTTCTCATGCTGCTTGGCCACGACTTTGTCGGCCTTGAGCACATGGTTGGAAACCGACTCAGGCTCAGGCTGCACGATATCCTGCACTAGCGCCGCACGCATTTCGGTCGGCTTGCTTGCGTCCTTGATCTTCATACGCAGGGTCAGGCGCCAGCCTTTGGTGTGTTCGTTGTAACGCACGCTGTTTTCAACCAGTTCGGCGTTATCGCCCACGCTCACCTGGCTACGTACCGGCGCGTCCGGCAGCAGTTTCTTCAGGGACGGGCCCTCGAAGTCCACCAGGTAGGCCACGCTGCCGTCGGGCTGACGGATCAGGTTCGATTGCTTCACGTCACCGGTAGAACGCAGGGTCTGCTTGACCCAGGCACTGTCCGGCGAATGGAAAGCTGCGTCGTCCAATGTCCAGTGCAGGCGGTAGGCTACGTCCAGCGGCTTGCCGACTTCCGGCAGTTCGGCCGGGCTCCAGAAGGCCACGATGTTGTCGTTGGTTTCATCGGCGGTCGGGATCTCGACCAGGTCGACAGAGCCTTTGCCCCAGTCGCCTTCAGGTTCGATCCAGGCGCTTGGGCGCTTGTCGTAGTTGTCGTCCAGGTCTTCGTAGTGGCTGAAGTTGCGACCACGCTGCAACAGGCCGAACCCACGCGGGTTCTCGACGCTGAAGTTGCTGACAGACAGGTGTTTAGGGTTGTTCAGCGGGCGCCAGATCCACTCGCCATTGCCGGCGTGGATCGACAGGCCGCTGGAATCGTGGAGCTCGCGACGATAGTTGAGGACCTTGGACGGCTGGTTGGCGCCGAACAGGAACATCGAGGTCAACGGCGCAACGCCCAGCTTGCTGACCTTGTCACGCAGGAACATCTGGGATTTGACGTCCACCACGGTGTCGGTGCCAGGGCGCAGGATCAGGCGGTAGGCGCCAGTGGCGCGTGGCGAATCCAGCAGCGCAAAGATCACCAGGTGCTTGTCACCCGGCTTTGGACGCTCGATCCAGAACTCGGTGAAACGCGGGAATTCTTCGCCAGACGGCAATGCGGTGTCGATCGCCATGCCACGGGCAGACAGGCCATACACCTGGTCCTTGCCCACGACGCGGAAATAGCTGGCGCCGAGCATGGTCATGATTTCGTCTTGCTTGTCGGCCTTGTTGATCGGGAAAAGCACACGGAAACCGGCGTAACCCAGCTGTTCGGTGGCTTTAGGATCAAATTTCACATCGCCGAAATCGAAACGCGTCGGGTCGTACTTGATTTCATGCACGCTGTCGGCGGTGACTTCGTTGATTTTCACCGGGGTGTCGAAATGCATCCCCTGGTGATAGAAGGACAGCTTGAAGGGGGTGTTCTGATCGGCCCACTCGGCTTTTTCATTGCGGAAACGAATTTTCTGGTAGTCAGCGAATTTCATTTCGCGGAATTCGTTCGGCAAATTGCTGCGCGGAGCTTCGTATTTCTGCCCAGCCAGCTCTTTTGCCTTGGCCGACACATCATCCAGACTGAACGCCCACAGTTGACCCGCGCCGAACAGGCAAAACAGGGCGGAGCCCGTCACCAGTGCGTTTCGTAACCGTTTGGCAGACAATTTTGGTGCATTACAGGGACTAACAATCACGAGCAACCCTCGCCGAAAACAGATCAAAAAACCAACTGCCAGCTATCTATATGCCAGGTTGGCGAGCAATGTTCCGACTCCTCTGGGGCAAAATGATTCCCCACGCGGTTGTCGGACAAGGCTCTACCTAAGTCAAAAATGGACCAAACAACGCTGATCCCCGTAGCGCGCGATTATCTAGTAGCCCGCGAGACAACGCATCAGGGGCAGCGAAGTATTTGTAGCGAAACCCTGCGTTTTTAGGCATTAACGTCGTTTTTCATACATTCATGTCTGTAAGAGGAAGGTCACAGGGCCATCATTGACCAAGTGCACCTGCATATCCGCGCCAAAACGCCCTGACGCCACCTTGCCATGCAATTGTTGCGCTTGTAACAACAAGTGATCAAAAAGCGCCGCTCCCAGGGCCGGTGGAGCCGCTGTGGAGAAGCTGGGCCGCAGCCCGCTTTTGGTATCCGCCGCCAAGGTGAACTGCGACACCAGCAACAAACCGCCGCCGATGTCCTTGAGGGACAGGTTCATCTTGCCCTCCTCGTCACTGAACACCCGATAGTTAAGCAGCTTGTGCAGCAGTTTGTCGGCGCTTTCGGGCGTATCTGAAGGCTCGACGGCCACCAGCACCAGCAAACCCTGGTCGATCGCGCCTACCACCTCACCCGCGACCTCGACCCGGGCGCCACGCACCCGCTGCAACAGGCCCTTCATGCTTCTTCAGGCGGCAGGTCGAGCAGGCGTCGGGCCATTTCGCCGGTCGCGCGTACCAGCGCGTCAGTGATACCCGGTTCGGATGCCGCATGCCCGGCCTCGCGGATCACCTGCAACTCACTGTTGGGCCAGGCCTGATGCAGTTCCCAGGCGTTATCCAGCGTGCAGATCATATCGTAGCGGCCATGGATGATGACGCCAGGCAGATGGGCGATCTTGTGCATATCGCGAATCAGCTGGTTGGGTTCCAGGAAGGAGTTGTTGGTGAAGTAATGGCATTCGATACGTGCGATGGACAAGGCGCGCTGCGGCTCGGAAAAACGCTCCACATGCTGTGGGCTCGGGCACAGGCCCAACATGCGGCCTTCCCAGCCCGACCAGGCTTTGGCCGCGTGCATCTGGGCGATCTGGTCATTGCCGGTCAGGCGCTTGTGGTAAGCGGCGATCATATCGTGGCGCTCCTCCACCGGGATCGGGGCCACGTAGTCCTGCCAGTAATCCGGGAACAGGCGGCTCGCGCCCTCCTGGTAGAACCAGCGAATATCCTGGGGGCGGGCGAGGAAGATGCCGCGCACGATCAGGCCGAGCACACGCTCGGGATGGGTTTGCGCGTAGGCCAGGGCCAGGGTCGAGCCCCAGGAGCCGCCGAACAGCACCCACTTGTCGATGCCCAGATGCTCGCGGATGCGTTCAAGGTCGGCGACCAGATCCCAAGTGGTGTTGTTCTCCAGGCTCGCCCTTGGCGTGGAGCGGCCGCAGCCACGCTGGTCGAAGGTGACAATATGGTAGAGGTTCGGGTCGAAATAGCAGCGGCTCTGGGCGTCGCAACCGGAGCCGGGGCCGCCATGGATGAACACGACAGGCAAGCCTTCGGGGGAGCCACTTTCATCGACATACAGGGTGTGGGTGTCATCGACAGCCAGATCGTGCCGGGCGTAGGGTTTGATCTGCGGGTACCAAGTCTGCATTGCGTGCTCCGTAGGGTGTCGGGTTCATCCCTGGGGGGACGTCTATTATTTTGCCGTTTGGCATCATAAACCCGAATTGTGCAATGAGCATGTCCTTGAGCACTTAGACCTGTGTCAGCAGTTGGCGCCTCAGGTAACCAAGCAGATAGTCATACAGCCGATCCACCTCCGGCACCTAGCCGCGTGCCCGCAAACAACCGTGGGCCAGCCCTTTGCCGCCATGGCGGTGTGTCAGTTGATAAAAGTGTTGCTGAACCACCGTTATCGCAGGCAAGCCAGCTCCCACATTTGGAGCGCATTCTCATGATAGAGCGCGGTCAAGCGTGGGAGCGGGCTTGCTCGCGAAAGCTATTGCAGCAGCACCAACAATTACCCGTAGTGCTTCTGCCCCCAAGCCAACAGCCCTTCCAGCAACTGCCTCAACACCACCTGCGTCGGCTCGGCCAAATCATGGCGATAACGGAACGGCTCGAACTCCTCCATATAGGTGCTCTGGCACAACTCCAGCTGCACGGCGTGGATATCCTGCGCCGGGTTGCCGTAGTGACGGGTGATATGGCCGCCCTTGAAGCGCCCGTTCAGCACATGGGTGTATTGCGGATGCTGGGCGCAGATGGCTTCCAGCTGGCTGGCCAGCTGCGGGTCGCACGCAGCGCCGTTGAAGGTACCCAAATTGAAGTCCGGCAATTTGCCGTCAAACAGGTGCGGGATCACCGAGCGGATCGAGTGCGCGTCGAACAGCAGCGCGTAGCCGAACTCGGCCTTGAGGCGTGCCAGTTCTTCTTGCAGTTGACGGTGGTACGGCCCCCAGATTTTTTGCAGGTAGCTGGCCCGCTCTTCGTCGGAGGGCGTTTGCCCTTCACGGAACAACGGCACGCCGTCGAACAGCGTCTCGGGGTACAGGCCGGTCGTAGCGCCGGCATACAGCGGCGTGTTGTCGGAAGGCCGGTTGAGGTCGATGACAAACCGCGAGTACTGCGCAGCCAGGGTGCTGGCGCCCAGTTCTTCGGCAAACTCATACAACAGGGGAATATGCCAGTCGGTGTCCGGCAGGCTTTGCGCCTCGGGGATCAACCCGGCCTCGACCGCAGGGGTGAGGCGCAGGCCGGCGTGGGGCATGCTGATCAGCAGCGGTACGCGGCCTTGTTTGAATGTCAGAACCTTATCCACAACAGCATCCTCTCAAACAGTGACGTCGACGCCGTGGCGCACGACGCGTTTATCCAGTTCGCCACCCAGCCAGTAGGCCAGGTCGGCGGGGCGGTCGATCTGCCAGGCGACAAAGTCAGCGACCTTGCCCACTTCCAGGGAACCATGGGTATCACCCAGGCCCAACGCGGTGGCCGCGTGTTGCGTGGCGCCGGCCAGGGCTTCTTCCGGGGTCATGCGGAACAGGGTGCAGGCCATGTTCAGCATCAGCCGCACCGACAGCGCCGGCGAGGTGCCGGGGTTGAGGTCGCTGGCGATGGCGATCTTCACGCCGTGTTTGCGCAGGGCCTCCATGGGCGGCAGTTGGGTTTCACGCAGGAAGTAAAAAGCCCCCGGCAGCAACACGGCGACGGTGCCGGCAGCGGCCATGGCGATGGCGTCTTCTTCGGTCATGAATTCCAGGTGGTCGGCCGACAGCGCCTGGTAGCGCGCCGCCAGGCTTGAGCCGTGCAACGACGAGAGTTGCTCGGCGTGCAGCTTCACCGGCAGGCCAAGTTGCTGAGCAACCTTGAACACCCGCTCGACCTGTTCAGTGGAAAACGCCAGGTACTCACAGAAGGCATCGACCGCATCCACCAACCCCTCGGCGGCCAGGGCCGGCAGCATCTGGCTGCAGATGTGCTCGATGTAGTCGTCGGCGCGGTCCTTGTACTCCGGCGGCAACGCATGGGCGGCCAGGCAGGTGGCGCGCACGCTGACCGGCAGTGCTTCACCCAGGCGCCGGGCCACGCGCAGCATCTTGCGTTCGTTGGCCAGGTCCAGGCCGTAGCCGGACTTGATTTCCACGGTGGTCACGCCGTCACGCAAAAGGCTGCGCAGACGCTTTTCAGCGCTCAGGAACAATTCATCTTCCGTCGCTGCACGCGTGGCACGCACAGTGCTGGCAATGCCGCCGCCCTTGGCCGCGATCTCGGCGTAGCTGACACCTTCGAGGCGCTGCTCGAATTCGCCGCTGCGATTACCACCAAACACCGCATGGGTGTGGCAGTCGATCAGCCCGGGGGTGACCCACGCGCCTTGCAAGTCGTGCACCTGGGCGTAATCCGCCGTCGGCGCCTGGCTGCGGGGGCCGACCCACTCGATGAGCGAGCCAGCAGTCACCATGGCGGCATCCTCGATGATCGAGTATTTGCCATTGGCCATGGTTGCGACGTGGCAGTGTTGCCAAAGCGTTTTCATCAACGCCTCCCTAAGTTATCGATGAGACAAAACCGGGTCGTAATCGACCTTGGCCGTTTGCCCGGCGGCAGGCTTTACCCACAGCCAGTAGGCGATGATCAGCAGCACGATCCACACGGCGCCCACCATCAACGCCGCCTGGGTGTCCGGGAAGTAACCGAGTACACCAAACACAAACAGCATGAACACAATGGCCGCTGCCGGCGCATAGGGCCAGAACGGCACCGGGAATTTCAGTTCGGCGACCTGCGCCTTGGTCATGGAGCGGCGCATGGCGACCTGGGTAAACAGGATCATCAGCCAGACCCACACGGTGGCGAAGGTGGCAATCGAGGCGATCAGCAGGAACACGTTTTCCGGGATCAGGTAGTTGAGCACCACACCGCCGAGCAAGGCGGCGCCCATGACCACCACGGTCATCCATGGCACGCCTTGTTTGGACAATTGCGCGAAGCCCTTGGGCGCCTGCCCTTGTTGAGCCAGGCCGTACATCATGCGGCCGGCGCCAAAGATGTCGCTGTTGATCGCCGACACTGCCGCCGAGATCACCACGATATTAAGGATAGTCGCCGCCGAGCCAATCCCCAGGTTGCTGAAGATCTGCACGAACGGGCTGCCCTGGCTGCCGATCTGCGGCCACGGGTAGATCGCCATCAACACGAACAGGGTCAGCACGTAGAACAGCAGGATACGCAGCGGCACCGCGTTGATTGCCTTGGGGATCACGCGCTGCGGGTCCTTGGCTTCACCGGCGGTGATGCCAATGATTTCGATGCCGCCAAAGGCGAACATCACCACCGCAAACGAGGCAATCAACCCGCCGATGCCGTTAGGCATGAAGCCACCGTGGGCCCACAGGTTGCTCAGGCCGCTGGCCTGGGTTTCGCCTGCCGAGTGAATGCCGAACAACATGATGCCGAAGCCGCCGAGGATCATCGCCACAATGGCGCCGACCTTGAGCAGTGACAGCCAGAACTCCATCTCGCCAAAGACTTTGACGTTGCACAGGTTCAGGCCGCCGATCAAAAACACGATGCCCAGCACCCAGACCCAACGGGCCACTTCGGGAAACCAGAAGCCCATGTAGATGCCGAACGCGGTAACGTCGGCAAGGCAGACGATGATCATTTCAAAGGCGTAGGTCCAGCCGAGGATAAACCCGGCCATCGGCCCCAGGTAGGTGCTGGCGTAGTGGCCGAAGGAGCCGGACACCGGGTTGTGCACGGCCATCTCACCGAGGGCGCGCATCACCATGAAGACGGCGGCGCCGCCGATCAGGTAGGCCAGCAGCACGGCCGGGCCGGCCATCTGGATGGCGGAGGCCGAGCCATAGAACAGCCCGGTGCCGATCGCGGAACCCAGGGCCATGAAGCGAATATGTCGGGCGTTGAGCCCGCGTTTCAAACCTTTTTCTGGCTGGTGCATTTCTCTTCCCTAATTATTCTTATCCGAGAAAAACGCGCCCTCACCTGTAGGAGCGAGCTTGCTCGCGAAAAACCTGAGAGCGCTGATGTGTGTCAGGTTTAACGCGTAATCGTTGGCGATTTTCGCGAGCAAGCTCGCTCCTACAGTGGGGGCGGCGGCGTGTTAGAGGCTTGGCAGCAACTTGGCCGGCACCAGCTCATTCAGGCAGCGGCTGGCGAGCAGTTCGCTGGCGGCGTTGATGTCGGGGGCGAAGAAACGGTCCTTGTCATAGAACGCCACTTTGCCGCGCAGGATGCCACGGGCTTTTTCCAGCTTGGGCGAGGTCTTCAGGCCGTCGCGCAGGTCCAGGCCCTGGCACGCCGCGAGCCATTCCACCGCGAGGATGCCCCGGGTGTTCTCGGCCATTTCCCACAAACGCTTGCCCGCAGCCGGGGCCATGGACACGTGGTCTTCCTGGTTGGCCGAGGTCGGCAAGCTGTCGACGCTATGGGGATGGGCCAGCGCCTTGTTCTCGCTGGCGAGCGCGGCGGCAGTCACCTGGGCGATCATGAAACCGGAGTTCACCCCGCCATTGCCCACCAGAAACGGCGGCAGTTGCGACATGTGCTTGTCCATCATCAACGAAATCCGGCGCTCGCTCAGGGAGCCGATTTCGGCAATGGCCAGCGCCATATTGTCGGCAGCCATGGCCACCGGTTCGGCGTGGAAGTTGCCACCGGAAATCACGTCGCCCTCGGCGGCAAAGACCAGCGGGTTATCCGACACTGCGTTGGCTTCTACCGCCAGCACCTCGGCGGCCTGGCGCAATTGAGTCAGGCAGGCGCCCATGACCTGCGGCTGGCAACGCAGGGAATACGGGTCTTGCACCTTGTCGCAGTTCTGGTGCGATTGGGACACCTGGCTGCTTTCACCGAGCAGGTCGCGATAAGCCGCTGCCGAGTCGATTTGGCCGCGCTGGCCACGCGCCGCATGAATACGCACATCGAACGGCGAGCGCGAACCCAGTACCGCTTCCACGGTGAGGCCGCCGCACGCGAGGGCACCGGCGAACAAGTCTTCGCCTTCGAACAGGCCACGCAGGGCATAGGCCGTGGACACCTGGGTGCCGTTGAGCAGGGCCAGGCCTTCTTTGGCGGCCAGGGTCAGCGGCGTGAGGCCGGCGATTTTCAGCGCTTCGGTAGCCTCCAGCCATTCGCCCTTGTGGCGCGCTTTGCCTTCGCCAAGCAGTACCAAGGACATGTGTGCCAACGGCGCCAGGTCACCGGAGGCGCCGACCGAACCCTTGAGCGGAATGTGCGGGTACACCTCGGCGTTGATCAGCGCGATCAGCGCGTCGATCACCTGGCGACGAATCCCGGAGAAGCCACGGCTCAGGCTGTTGACCTTGAGCACCATGACCAGTCGCACCAGCGCATCGCTGATCGGCTCACCGACGCCGGCAGCATGGGACAGCACCAGGGAGCGCTGGAGATTTTCCAGGTCTTCGCTGGCGATGCGGGTCGAGGCCAACAAGCCAAAACCGGTGTTGATGCCATAGGCGGTGCGGTTCTCGGCGAGAATCTGCTCCACACAGGCAACGCTGGCTTCGATCTGGGCCGAGGCGCTGTCATCCAGGCTGAGGGTTACTGGCTGCTGGTAGATGGCACGCAGTTGGGCGAGGCTCAGTTGGCCTGGAATCAGGTTTAGCGCAGTCACATTCATACTCCTTGTGAATTGTTCTTAGGTGTTCAGTGCAAATTCGGTAATGCAGTGTCTTTAAGCAGCTGGGCAGCGGCGGCAATATCCGGCGCCAGCCAGCGGTCCTGCTCATAGGCGGGGACCACTTCGCGCAGCAGACGCCAGGCGCGGTCGGTACCGGCGCCGAAGCGTTGCTCCTTGAGAAACTCGAAAGCCTGGGCCGCCAGCAGGTACTCGATGGCAAGAATCTGGGTGACGTTGGCCAGCACCTGGTGCAGCTTGAGCGCGGCGTTGGTGCCCATGCTCAAGTGGTCTTCCTGCAGGCCCGAGGTGACGAAATTGTCCAGCACCGCCGGTTGCGCCAACTGGCGGTTCTGCCCGCACAAGGACGCGGCGACGTACTGCACGATCATCATCCCGGAGTTGACGCCCGGGTTGCTCACCAGAAAGGCTGGCAGGCCGCTGACATGCGGGTTGACCAGGCGGTCCAGGCGGCGCTCGGCCACCGAGCCGATCTCGGCCATGGCGATGGCGAGCATATCGGCCGCCATCGCGACGGACTGCCCGTGGGGGTTGGCCTGGGACACCACGCGGTAATTGTCCGGCGTGCCCAGCACCAGCGGGTTGTCGGTGGCGCTGTTGAGTTCGGTCTCGATCTGGCGCGTGGCGTGTTCCACCTGGTCGCGGGCCGCGCCGTGAATCTGCGGGATCGAGCGAATGCTCAAGGCGTCCTGGGTGCGAATACCTTTACTGATGGCAATCACCTCACTGCCGTCGAGCAGGGCACGCAGGTTGATACCTACATGCTGCATGCCCGGGTGCGGCTTGAGGGCGATGATGGCCTCGTCGAAGGCGTCGATCTGGCCGCGCTGGGCTTCGAAACTCATGGCACCGATCACGTCGGCCCATTGCAGCAAGTGATGCGCATCGGCCAGGGCCAGGCAGCTCAGGCCGGTCATGCACGGCGTGCCGTTGACCAGGCATAGGCCGTCCTTGGCACCGAGTACCACCGGCTGCAAACCTTCAGCGTGCAACGCGTGTTGCGCCGTGACGATCTGGCCGCGGTAGCTCACATTGCCAACCCCCAACAGGGCCACGCCGATATGGGCCATGTGGGTCAGGTACCCCACCGAGCCTTGGGACGGCACTTGCGGGGTGATGCCGTGGTTGAGCAGCGCCAGCAGCGCGTGCACCACCTGCGGATGCAGGCCGGACTTGCCGTGGCTGTAGTTGATGATCGCCGCGCAGATGATCGCGCGGGTTTGCTCATCGCTGAGCACCGGGCCGACGCCACAGGCATGGCTCAGCAGCGTATTGCGCGACAGTTGGCTCAGTTGCTCGGTCTTGAGCGAGACGTTGCACAGCGCGCCCAGGCCGGTGTTGACGCCATAGGCGCGCTCGCCGCTGGTGACGATGCGTTGCACGATGGCTTGGGCATTGTCGATGCGCGCCCAGGCGTGGCCGGAGAGTTCGAGCACGGCGCCGTGACGGGCAACGGCGGTGACGTCCTGCCAGCGCATTGGGGTGTCGGCGATGATGATTGTTGTTGCCTGGGACATCTTTATACCTTCTTCAACTCTTAGGCAGCATTGCCGGCCTCTTCGCGAGCAAGCCCGCCTCCCACAGGGGGAATGCATTCCAAATGTGGGAGCGGGCTTGCTCGCGAAAGCGCCAGCAGGCTCACCACACAGCCCGGATCAGACCACCGCCGCCCGCCGCTGAACAAAGCGGTCCACATACTCATCCGCCGGCGAATGCAGAATCTCTCGCGGGGTGCCGACCTGGATCAGCTTGCCGTCCTTGAGGATCGCAATGCGGTTGCCGATGCGCACGGCCTCGTCGAGGTCGTGGGTGATGAACACGATGGTCTTGTGCAGGGTCTTTTGCAGTTCGAGCAACTGGTCTTGCATCTCGGCGCGGATCAACGGGTCGAGGGCGCTGAAGGCTTCGTCCATCAGGATGATGTCGGTGTCAGCCGCCAAGGCGCGAGCCAGGCCCACGCGCTGGCGCATGCCGCCGGACAGCTGGTGCGGATATTTGTTTTCGTAGCCCTTGAGGCCCACGGTTTCGATCCAGTGCAACGCACGTTCGGCGCAGACCTGCTTGGTCTCGCCACGCACTTTGAGGCCGTAGGCAACGTTGTCGAGCACGCTCTTGTGCGGCAGCAGGCCGAAGCTCTGGAACACCATGCTGATCTTGTGCCGACGGAATTGGCGCAGGGCTTCCATGTCCAGTTGCAGGATGTCTTCGCCGTCCACGAGGATCGCGCCGCTGGTGGGGTCGATCAGGCGGTTGAAATGGCGCACCAGGGTGGATTTGCCCGAACCCGACAAGCCCATGATCACAAAGATCTCACCGGTGCCGATGCTCAGGGACAGGTCATTCACACCGACCACGCAACCGGTCTCGGCCAGTACCTGGTCTTTGGTCTTGCCCTGGCCGACCATGGCCAGCGCATCCTGGGCGCGCGCGCCGAAAATCTTGAAGACGTTTTTAACTTCGATTTTGCTGACAGTCGTCATTTGCTCGCCTCATGCCGTGGGCGGCCATAAGCCTGGGTAATGCGGTCGATGACCACTGCAAGAATCACGATCGCCAGCCCGGCTTCAAGGCCACGGCCAACGTTGAGGGTCTGGATGCCGACGAGCACGTCTTCACCCAAGCCACGGGCACCGATCATCGAGGCGATCACCACCATCGACAGCGCCATCATGGTGGTCTGGTTGATACCGGCCATGATGCTTGGCAGCGCCAGCGGCAATTGCACGCCGAACAGTTGCTGCCAGCGGTTGGCACCGAAGGCGTTGATAGCTTCCATGACTTCGCCATCGACCTGGCGTATGCCCAGGTCTGTGAGGCGAATCAGCGGCGGCGCGGCGTAGATCACCGTGGCGAAAATCGCCGGGACCTTGCCCAGGCCGAACAGCATCAGCACCGGGATCAGGTACACGAAGCTGGGCATGGTTTGCATGATGTCCAGCAGCGGCATCAGCACCGAGCGCAGGCGATTACTGCGCGCCGACAGGATGCCCAGGGGTATGCCGATCAACACCGAGATCACCGTGGCCACCATCATCAATGCCAGGGTTTGCATCAGCTTGTCCCACAGGCCAACCGCGCCCACCAGGAACAGCAAGCCGACAATCACCGCCGTGGTCACCACTTTACGAGTGGCGTGCCAGGCAATACCGCCGACGATGGCCAGCATCAGCCACCAGGGCGCCGCGCGCAGCAGGCCTTCCAGGTTGACGATGGCCCACAGCAGCGTGTCGGAGATGTGCCGGAACACATCGCCGTAGTTGGTGACCAGTGCGTCCACCCAACCGTTGACCCAGTCGGCGATGGAAAAGGTAAAACTCTCAGGAAACATATCGTGCTCTCGATCCAGTGGGTTGTGGCCAGCCGCCCGGCCACCCTTGAGGGTAGCCGTGCACCCTTGACCTACAAGGCCGCGTCGATTTTCTTGGCTGCGTCTTCGCTCACCCAGGCGTGCCAGACTTCAGGATGTTCCTTGAGAAATATTTTCGCCAGTTTCGGCGACTCGATCCGCTCCTTGGCCATGCGGCCCAGGTTCTGGTTCAGCAGGTCGATGGGCAGGTTGACCTTTTCCAGCACGGCCACCAGTTCCGGGGCTTGCTCGTGGAAAGTCTTGGATAGGCCGACCTTGATGCTCACGGTTTTATCCACGCCGGGCTTTTCTTCCAGCTTGACCAGGTCGACCTGGCCCATCAGCGGCGTCGGTGACCAGTAGTAGAACAGGATCGGCTCGCCGCGTTTGTAGCTCGACAGCACCGCCGCATCCAGCGCCGGGCCGGTGCCCGGGCGGAAGTTGGTGTAGGTGCTTTCCAGGCCGTAGCTCTTGAGCATTTCGCTGTTATCCAGCTCGCAGGTCCAGCCGGCCGGGCAGTTGTAGAAGCGGCCTTTGGACGGCTCTTCCTGATCCTTGAACACCGAGGCGTATTTGGCCAGGTCGGCAATGCTTTTTAGGTCCGGCGCCTTGGCTTCCAGCTTGCGCTTGGCGTCGCCTTCGATCACATAGCGCGGCACGTACCAGCCTTCGACCGCACCGACCACCGGAGCCCCGACGCCGACGACTTTGCCGGCCTTCTCGGCTTTGTTCCAGACCTCGCTGCGGCCTACCCACTCCTCGGCGAACACTTGGATGTCGTTACTGCCCAGGGCGTTTTCCATGGTGATGGAGTTACCCGGCAAGCTGTCGGTTTTGCAGTCGTAGCCTTTTTCCAGCACGGTTTGCAGGATGTCGGTGAGCAACATGCCGCTTTCCCAATTCAGGCCGGCGAATTTCACCGGCTTGCCGGATTCACACCAGCCGGCCGCCTGGGCGCCGGCACTTGCCAGCACGCCAGCGGCGAACAACGTAGCCAGCAAGGTCTTATTCATAGTCATTGTTGTGACGCTCCCAATCATGAAATGGATTACGGCAGTCAGTAGGCGTCCTGCCCTGTCCACGTCCCATCAGGCTTGTGCAGCCAGCTCGTTTGTTATGGGTGAAGCGCCCTGCTCTTTTGGCAGGATCAGGTGATCGGGTACCGTGCCGTGCCATTTTTTCGCACACACGTAATACAGGGCCGCCGGCAGTACCAGGCCGATGATCCAGGAGATATCCACATCCCCCAGCGCGGCCACCAAGGGGCCGGTGTAGAACTTGGTGGAGATGAACGGCAACTGCACCAGCACGCCGAATACGTAGACGCTGATGCCCAGCAGGTTCCAGCGGCCGTAGCGACCGTTCGGGTCGGCCAGCGCCGGCACGTCATAACGCTCGCGGGTGATGCAGTAGTAATCCACCAGGTTGATCGCACTCCAGGGCGTAAAGAACGCCAGCAGGAACAAAATGAACGACTTGAATGCACCGAGGAATGAATGCTGGCCGAGCAACGCGATCAGCGTGGCCGTGCCGACAATCAACAGCACGAACACCAGACGCTGCAGACGCGTGACTTCCAGGCGCCCACGAAAGCCGCTGATGATAGTGGCGATGCACATGAAGCTGCCGTAGGAATTGAGCGTCGAGATGGTGACCTTGCCGAACGCGATGCTGAAGTACAGCAACGCAGCGGTGGCCCCCGTGCCGCTCAAGCCCACGATGTACGCCACCTCGTGGCCGGCAAACTGACCATTGGACATCGCCGCAGCAAACACGCCGAGGACCATCGCCACTTGGGCACCGATGACCGAACCTGCGCCAGCAGCCAGAAAGGTTTTCACCGATGACGTGCGGCTCGGCAGATAACGCGAGTAGTCCGCCACGTAAGGGCCGAAGGCGATCTGCCAGGAGGCCGCAAGTGACACGGCCAAAAGGAAGCTGCTCCAGCTGAAGTGGCGGATTTGCAGGAGCGCGCCAACGTCGGTCTGGCTCATCAGGCGGCTGAACAGGTACACAAAAGCAACCACGCCAATCAGGCTGGCGACCCGGCCGATGAAGTGAATCACGCGGTAACCCAGCACCGTAACCAGCACGATGACACTGGCGAAGATCAGGATGCCGACGCTGTCGCTGACCCCGAACAACTGGCCCAGCGCCTGGCCCGACAGCACGGTACCAGTGGCGGTGAAGCCCAGGTACATCAAGCACACCAGCACGATCGGAATGGCCGCGCCGTACACGCCGAACTGCACCCGACTGGAAATCATCTGCGGCAGGCCAAGCTTGGGCCCTTGCGCCGCATGCAGCGCCATGACGCCACCGCCGATCAGTTGACCGATGAGCAAGCCGATCAACGACCAGAACACATCACCACCCAGCACCACGGCCAACGCCCCGGTGACAATCGCAGTGATCTGCAGGTTGGCACCCATCCACAGGGTGAATTGACTGAATAGACGACCATGTCTTTCCGCTTCCGGGATGTAGTCGATCGAACGTCTCTCGATCAACGGGGTGGTGTCGTTTGCAGCCATGTTGTTCAACCTCTGATGGATTGTTTTGTATGCATCTTGCTCTTCTGTGGGAGCTGGCTTGCCTGCGATAGCATCGCCTCGGTCTTACTGTCAGACCGCGTCGTCTGCATCGCAGGCAAGCCAGCTCCCACAGGTTCTACGCCAGCCGTTACTTGATCATCGGCAGGTTCAGGCCCTGCTCTTTAGCGCAGTCGATAGCAATCTGATAACCCGCATCGGCATGGCGCATCACCCCGGTGGCCGGGTCGTTGTGCAAGACGCGGGCAATCCGCTCGGCCGCTTCGTCAGTACCGTCGCAGACGATCACCATCCCCGAGTGCTGGGAGAAGCCCATGCCCACACCACCACCGTGGTGCAGCGAGACCCAGGTGGCGCCGCTCGCGGTGTTGAGCAAGGCGTTGAGCAATGGCCAGTCGGACACAGCGTCGGAGCCGTCCTGCATGGCTTCGGTTTCGCGGTTCGGGCTGGCGACCGAGCCGGAGTCCAGGTGGTCACGGCCGATCACGACCGGCGCGGACAGCTCGCCGCTGCGCACCATTTCGTTGAACGCCAGGCCCAACTTGGCACGCTGGCCCAGGCCGACCCAGCAGATACGTGCCGGCAGGCCCTGGAAGCTGATGCGCTCGCGAGCCATGTCCAGCCAGTTGTGCAGGTGGGCGTCGTCGGGGATCAGTTCTTTGACTTTGGCGTCGGTCTTGTAGATGTCCTGCGGGTCACCAGACAGCGCCGCCCAACGGAACGGGCCGATGCCACGGCAGAACAGTGGGCGGATGTAGGCCGGTACGAAACCTGGGAAGTCGAACGCGTTTTCCACGCCCTCTTCCTGGGCCATCTGGCGGATGTTGTTGCCGTAGTCGAAGGTCGGGATGCCTTGCTTCTGGAATTCGAGCATGGCTTTGACGTGTACGGCCATCGACTGCTTGGCGGCCTTGATCACGGCGGCTGGCTCGGTCTTGGCGCGAGCGCGGTATTCGTCCCAGGTCCAGCCGGCCGGCAGGTAACCGTTGAGTGGATCGTGGGCGCTGGTCTGGTCGGTGACCATGTCCGGACGCACGCCACGCTTGACCAGTTCTGGCAGGATCTCTGCGGCGTTGCCCAGCAGCGCAATGGAGATGGCCTTGCCTTCCTTGGTGTACTTGGCGATGCGCGCCAGGGCGTCGTCGAGGTCGGTGGCCTGCTCGTCGACGTAACGGCTGTTGAGGCGGAAGTCGATGCTGACTTGTTGGCACTCGATGTTCAGCGAGCAGGCGCCGGCCAGGGTCGCGGCCAATGGCTGCGCGCCGCCCATGCCGCCGAGGCCGGCGGTGAGCACCCAACGGCCGGTCAGGTCGCTGTTGTAATGCTGGCGGCCGGCTTCCACGAAGGTTTCGTAGGTGCCTTGGACAATGCCCTGGCTACCGATGTAGATCCAGCTGCCGGCGGTCATCTGGCCGTACATGGCCAGGCCCTTGGCATCCAGTTCGTTGAAATGCTCCCAGCTGGCCCAGTGCGGCACCAGGTTGGAGTTGGCGATCAGCACGCGGGGGGCGTTGCTGTGGGTCTTGAACACGCCGACCGGCTTACCGGATTGCACCAGCAAGGTTTCGTCATCGTTCAGATTGGTGAGGCTCTCGACGATCTGGTCGTAGCACTCCCAGTTGCGCGCCGCGCGGCCGATACCGCCGTACACCACCAGCTCCTTGGGGTTCTCGGCCACTTGCGGGTCGAGGTTGTTCATCAGCATGCGCAGCGGCGCTTCGGTCAGCCAGCTTTTGGCGGTGAGCTTGTTACCGCGGGCGGCGCGGATTTCGACGTCACGGTATTTTGTAGGCTTGGTCACAGCTAGGACTCCTCGGCGATCGATGCGCGGACATGGATGGTGCGAGGTCTTACGCACACATCTTTACTTGTATGTACAAGCATATGCAATCAAGCGGCCAACTTTTGAAATGGGCTCTGCCGAATTTTTCCGAAGGTGCGCGCAAGCCTTGATAATCAAGGCCTGGAGAGTTGATGAAATTTCTTACGGAAATATTTTATGGCAAAGAGAATTTGTCACGACAGCGCGGCGTTGCGTCACGCTGGGGCATTCGGTAACAAATTGGTGCGCGGAGTGGAAACAGATTGTGTGAGTAATACAAAAACAATGTGGGAGCTGGCTTGCCTGCGATAGCGGTGTGTCAGCCAGCACATCCTAGGCTGATACACCGCTATCGCAGCATAGGTATCTACACAACTTTGTGGGCTGTAGCAGCAGACGGTAACCACGATGCGAAGCGAGTCGCTCTTGATCTTGCTCTTGATCTGCTTTTGATCTCTGGCGCCCCGTTAAACCACGCTGGCCGGAATTCGACAGGGATTTGGGGGGTAAACCGGCAGGGATGCCGGTTTAGCCGCCCCGCGCCATGGATGGCGCGTGGCGGCGGCCCCCCCAAATCACTGGCGGATTACGGGCACACCGAGCCTAAGCGAGGTGCCGAGTGGTGGGGCAAGAGCGTTTTGCTTACTTTTGCGCTGTTCAAAAGTGAGCCGCCGTCAGGGCGGAACCCTAAGTAGCCGTTACCGCAGCAATGGATATGTACACAATCCAACTGTGTTGACTGCCAGGCCGCCTTCGCGAGCAAGCCCGCTCCCACATTTGGATCGCCGGGCGTCAGGTAAATATGCGCTGGCCGCCGGGGCCGTCACGGGAGCAAGCTTCCTCTCCACAGGTCATGCGTCGCATTAAAGTTGTGTAGATACCTATGGCTATCGCAGGCAAGCCAGCTCCCACAGTTTTTAACCGCGCGCGGTCAGTTCGATGATGCAGCAGCGGCCAGTGACGCAGATATCCAGCAGGCCCGTGTTACCGTCCACTTGCAGGCAATCATGGTGGCCGAGCTTCTCGCCCAGCACCTTCACTTCATCCGCCACGCTGAACACCAGCACCGTCTGCGCGGTGCTGAAAAACTGCTGCACACCATCCACCCACTGCAAGCGTGCATGGTAACGCTGTGGCGAGTAGATCAGGTTGAAGTCGCGAATCGGCCCGGTGATCAAACGGCATGACACCTGGCTTTCGCCCTCGAACGCAAACGGCTGCAACGGTAACAAGCCGCGTTGCTCCTCACCGTCTACGGTCAGCACCATGCCAGCGCCTTTGATCACCGTGATCACGCGCTGATAGCCGGCGAAAGTGGAAAAGCCACCCGACTCGGCGATGTCGGCGATCGACAGGCGCCAGCCAAATCCATCCAGGCCGGTGCCCGCATCACGGGCGATTTCTTCAGTGCTGCCGCCACCGTTTTTCCACGGCATGCGCACGTAGTCGGCGGCGCGCCAGACTTTCACAGTACTCATTTGCTGAAACGTCCTTCCAGGCTATGACGGGAACCGGGGTGGATCAACCGCGCCGCCGTCACCGGCTGGCGACCCGACCAGGTACGCCGGCGAATCAACAGGCACGGCTCGCTCGGCTCGATCTGCAACAACTTGCACTCGGCGGCATCGGCGAGGATCGCCTCAACCACATGCTCACCCTCAGTCAACGGCGCGACCTGGTTCAAATAGGCGTAGGGGGTTTGCTGGGTGAAGTCTTGCTGCAGGTATTCCGGCGCAACCAGGGCGTTGACGAAACGGTCTTCGATTTGCACGGGAATGTCGTTCTCGTAATGCACGATCAACGAGTGGAACACGCGCCCGCCTTCGCGCATTTCCAAGGCGACGGCGCGCTCGGAACCGGCGGCCTCTTCGCCCAGGGTGATCACTTGGCAGGTGTGCCGATGCCCGCGGGAGGCGATTTCATCGGCGATGTTGTGCACTTCAAACAGGGCCGATTGGCTTTTAGGCTCAGCCACGAACGTACCAACGCCTTGCATGCGCACCAGCAAGCCTTCGGCGGTCAGCTCGCGCAGGGCGCGGTTGATGGTCATGCGGCTGAAGCCCAACTGGCTGACCAACTCGCTTTCCGACGGCACGCGGTAATGGGGCGGCCAGTTGCCGTTGAGGATCTGCTGGCTGATCATCTGTTTGACGCGGGCATACAAGGGCGCCGGACTTTCGTCCATGTGGGCAGCCAGCGAAGAGTTGGCGGGCGGAGTCGGCACAGGGAATCCTTGCGGGGGAAAAAGATGCATAGATTGCCGGAGTTTACCGAGCAGGCAAACGTCTGTATATGTATATACAAATAAACACACGACCGGGGTGCCTTGATCATGTCCGCTTTCTTTGCCGAACGCGCACTGCTGCCTAATGGATGGGCCAACGATGTACGTCTTGAAGTCAGCGCCGATGGCCTGCTGACAAAGGTTGAGCCCAATGCCAGTGCAGAAGGCGCCGAACGGCTCAAGGGCCCGGTGTTGGCGGGCATGCCGAACCTGCATTCCCATGCCTTCCAACGTGCCATGGCAGGCTTGGCCGAAGTGGCCGGCAACCCCAATGACAGTTTCTGGACCTGGCGCGATTTGATGTACCGCATGGTCGGCAAGATCAACCCCGAGCAGTTACAGGTCATCGCGCGCCAGCTGTATATCGAAATGCTCAAGGCCGGCTACACCTCGGTGGCCGAGTTTCATTATGTGCATCACGATCTCAGCGGCCAGCCCTACGCCGACCGTACGGAACTGTCCCGCCAGATAAGCCAGGCGGCCGCCAGCAGCGGGATCGGCCTGACCTTGCTGCCGGTGCTCTACACCCACGCAGGCTTTGGTGGCCAGGCGCCAAATGAAGGCCAGCGACGGTTTATCAACAGCACTGAACACTACCTGGACCTGCAAGCCCGCTTGCAGCCCATTCTGGCGGCACAACCAGCGCAGCAACTGGGCCTGTGCTTCCATTCCCTGCGCGCCGTAACCCCCGAACAAATCCACACCGTGCTGGCCGCCAGTGACAAGGCCTGCCCGGTGCATATCCACATCGCTGAACAGCAAAAAGAAGTCGACGACTGCATGGCCTGGAGCGGCAAGCGCCCGTTGCAATGGCTGTATGACAATGTCGAGGTGGATGAGCGCTGGTGCCTGGTGCACGCCACCCATGCTGATGCCGATGAAGTCACCCGCATGGCCAACAGCCGAGCGATTGCCGGTTTGTGCCTGACCACCGAAGCCAATCTGGGCGATGGGATATTCCCGGCGGTGGACTTCCTCGCCCAAGGTGGGCGCATGGGTATCGGCTCCGACAGCCATGTATCACTGAGTGTGGTGGAAGAATTGCGTTGGCTGGAATACGGCCAGCGCCTGCGTGATCAGCGGCGTAATCGGCTGTACCGCAGTGACCAACCGATGGTGGGTCGCACGCTGTTCGATGCTGCGCTGGACGGTGGCGCACAAGCGCTGGGCCAGCCGATTGGTCGGCTGCAAGTGGGCAAGCGTGCGGATTGGATTGTGCTGGACGGTAGCGACCCGTACCTGGCGACGGCCAGTGAGGATGGGATTCTCAACCGCTGGCTATTTGCCGGTGGTGATCGGCAAGTGCGCGATGTACTGGTCAATGGCAAGTGGGTGGTGCGAGACGGGCATCATGCTGGCGAAGAAGACAGCCGCCAGGCATTCACCCAGGTCCTTAAGGACTTGCTGCACTAACGGCCAATCCATAACAACTGTGGGAGCTGGCTTACCTGCGATACAGACAACCCGGTGCATCAGTTACACCGGGTTGATGCTATCGCAGGCAAGCCAGCTCCCACATTGGATTGAGGGTACTCAGGATTACTGAGAGGACTTTGCCATCTGCTTGTCCGACGTACGCCAGATCAGCCGCGTGGTGTCATACCCTTGCTGTCGCGCCCTGCTCAGCAGGTCTTCGCGGGTATCGGCACTCACCGTCGGCGTGCGCGACAGGATCCACATATAGCGCCGGCTCGGGCTGCCGACGATGGCGGTCTTGTAGTCATCGCTGACGTACAACACCCAGTAGTCGCCCTTGGCAACGCCCGGCAACAGTGACGTAAACCAGTTATTGAATTCCACCCACAGCTTGTCGGTCTTGCCTGGCACCTGCGGCGTTGCCGTGCCTTTGGCCTCTTGCCATTTCCACTCAGGCGTCAGGCAGCGGTTGAACACCGACATGTCACCATCAGGCAGCAAGGTATAGCGGGCTTCGGATTGCGCACAGTTGCGCTGGAAGTACATCGGCAACCGGGCCAACTCATACCAGGTGCCCTGGTAACGCTTGAGGTTGACGTTGCTCGCCGTCTTGGGTTGCAGATCATCGCCAGAATGGCTGGCACAGCCCGCCAAAAACAGGCTGGCGCAAAGGAACAAAACAAAACGCATCATTCTTCTTCTCCCGCAGGCTCGCGCCCCGGTTTACTTCAGGCCTTGCCCGGAAAACATCAGAACTTTGTCACCGGCGTACTGCACGCTGATAAAGCTGTTTTTATCGCCCCAGGTGCAGCTGGACATGCCCAGTGCGCCGGAACAATCGGTTGGCTTGCCCAGCAACGACTCCACCTCGGCCTTGGCCATTCCGGCTGAGAGCTTTTGGTAGTTTTCTTGGGTGACCTTGCTGCAAGCGGCTAAGAGCACGCAAAAAGCCAGCAGGGCGAGACGGCGTATAGACATGGAAAAGCTCCTGGAGAGACAAAGCAGCTGGGGTATCTGCCAGAAGCTTAGAAGGGAAAAGAGGTGTCTGGTTCCCGATGGGGGGTGCTATTTATTTTTTATGTGAACTGGCCCCTTGAACAGTGTTTTCGAGTGAAAAATCACCGCCTTTCATCAGTTGCTGCCTGGCAAAGTCCAAATTAAGACTAAAATCAGTCCCATCTCGAGCCAGGGCCAAACCATGAAATTCTCTTCCCAAATAAAGCCAATCAGCTACCTGAAAAGTCATACCGCCGAGATCGTCAAAACACTCACTGAAAGCCGCGAACCCCTGGTCATCACCCAAAATGGCGAAGCGAAGCTGGTGGTGATGGATGTGAAGAGTTTTGAGGAGCAGGCAGAAACCATGGCCTTGTTAAAGCTATTGGCCCTGGGCAACCGGCAGATTGAATTGGGGCAGTTTCAGAACATGGAGGACGTGTTCGCCGAGCTGGACAAGGACGACGCTCAACGACATTCAAGGTTGTGATTCTTCACTCGGCAAAACGCGACCTTAAAGACATCAAGTCATACCTCATCCGGCAGTTCTCGACATCGACCTGGCAGCAGTCCTACGACGCGATGAAACAGGCCATACGGCTGCTTGAGTCTCAACCCTATGCTGGCTCGATACCGCAAGAGATCGAGAAGTTGAATCTCAGCCAATATCGCCAGGTTGTCTGTGGCATGAATCGGATCATCTACGAAATTCGAGACCCGATCATTTACGTCCACATCATCGCCGACACTCGGAAAAACCTGCAGGCGTTGCTGCTGAAAAACCTTATTCAATAAAAACAAAAGCCCCGAAGCGCTGAGCGCATTTCGGGGCTTTTTTGTTACCGCAAGATTTTACTTCTTGTGATAAGCCGTCACGCGCTCAACTTCTTCTTTCGAACCCAGGAACACCGCCACACGCTGGTGCAGGCCTTCCGGCTGGATGTCGAGGATACGCTGGTGGCCGTCGGTGGAAGCACCGCCTGCCTGTTCAACCAGGAACGACATCGGGTTGGCTTCGTACATCAGGCGCAGCTTGCCTGGCTTGGAGGGCTCGCGGCTGTCGCGTGGGTACATGAACAGGCCACCACGGGTCAGGATGCGGTGCACGTCGGCAACCATCGCGGCCACCCAGCGCATGTTGAAGTTCTTCTTCAACGGGCCTTCTTCGCCTTCCATCAGCTCGTTGACGTAGCGCTTCACCGGTTCTTCCCAGTGGCGCTGGTTGGACATGTTGATGGCAAATTCCTGGGTAGAAGCAGGAATCGAAATGTCTTCGTGGGTGAGTACGAAGCTGCCCATTTCACGGTCCAGGGTAAAGCCTTTGACGCCATCGCCCAGGGTCAGCACCAGCATGGTCTGTGGGCCGTAGATTGCGTAGCCGGCAGCGACTTGCTCAGTGCCTGGCTGCAGGAAGGCCTTTTCGTTCAGGGCTTCGTTCTGGCTCAGGTATTCGTTGGGGCACCGCAGTACCGAGAAGATGGTGCCAACCGGTGCGTTGATGTCGATGTTGGACGAACCGTCCAGGGGGTCGAATACCAAGAGGTATGCGCCCTTCGGGTATTTGCCTGGGATCTGGTAGGCATTGTCCATTTCTTCGGACGCCATGCCGGCCAGGTGGCCGCCCCATTCGTTGGCTTCGAGCAGGATTTCGTTGGACAGCACGTCCAGCTTCTTCTGCACTTCGCCCTGCACGTTTTCAGTGCCCATGCTGCCCAGGACACCGCCCAGTGCGCCTTTGGAAACGGCGTGGCTGATTTCCTTGCAAGCACGCGCCACCACTTCGATAAGGAAGCGCAGATCGGCAGGCGTGTTGTTGCTGCGGGTCTGCTCGATCAAATAGCGACTCAAGGTAACGCGGGACATGGACGGCTCCGGAGAATGGGGGGGCTAAAAACCCGCGCAGTTTAGCGCGAGTCGGGGCTGATTTCCTCTAATCAGAGGATTTAACGCCAATAGAGTTCACGACCCGGCGCCACAACCCTCTGTAGGAGCGAGCTTGCTCGCGAAAAACTCACACGCGCCGCGTTCATTCAGCAAGCAAGCGTTATCGTTGAGGTTCTTCGCGAGCAAGCTCGCTCCTACAGGGGTATCAGTTAGTCGAGGGCTTTCCAGATCTCGGTGGCGTACTCGCGGATGGTGCGGTCCGAGCTGAACCAGCCCATGCGCGCCGTGTTGAGCACCGCCGAGCGCCACCAGGCCTTGGAGTCGTGCCAATGCGCTTCGACCCGCGCCTGGGCGTCCCAGTAGGCGTCAAAGTCGGCACACACCAGGAAGCGGTCGTAGTCGATCAGCCCATCGATCAGGCCCACATAGCGCCCCGGGTCATCCGGCGAAAACACCCCGCCACGGATGGCTTGCAGCACGTCATTCAAACGGTGGGACGCGGCGATGTCCGGCCCGGCGCTGAACTCGCCGGCATGCTTGCGAGCTTCCACCTGCTGGGCACTGAGGCCAAAGATAAACATGTGCTCGGCGCCGACACGCTCGTGCATTTCCACGTTCGCGCCGTCCATGGTGCCGATGGTCAGTGCACCGTTGAGGCCGAACTTCATATTGCTGGTGCCCGACGCTTCGAAGCCGGCGGTGGAAATCTGCTCCGACAAATCCGCTGCCGGAATGATGCTTTCCGCCAGGCTGACGTTGTAGTTGGGCAGGAACACCACCTTGAGCAGACCGCGCACGGTCGGGTCGTTGTTGACGGTGCGGGCGATGTCGTTGGTCAGCTTGATGATCAGCTTGGCCTGGTGGTAGCTGGCCGCCGCCTTACCGGCAAAGATCTTCACCCGAGGCACCCAGTCGATGCCCGGCTCGGCACGGATCGCCTGGTACAGCGCCACGGTGTGCAGCAGGTTAAGCAGTTGGCGCTTGTACTCGTGAATACGCTTGACCTGCACGTCGAACATCGCCGCCGGGTTGATCGCAATGCCCAGGCGCTCATGGATGATCTGCGCCAGGGCGCGTTTGCTGTGCAGGCGCTGCTCAGCAAATGCTTTGCGAAAGGCCGGCTTCTCGGCAAAGGGTTCCAACTCGATCAGGCGCTGTTCGGGCTGGTCGAGAATGTCCGGGCCCAGCGCCTCCACCAGCATATCGGTCAGCTTGGGGTTGGCCTGGTACAGCCAGCGGCGGAAGGTAATGCCGTTTGTTTTGTTGTTGATGCGTTCGGGGTAGAGCTTGTGCAGTTCGGAGAACACCGTGCTGCGCATCAACTGGGTATGCAAACCGGACACGCCGTTGACGCTATGGGAGCCCAGGAACGCCAGGTTGCCCATGCGCACGCGGCGGCCGTTGTCCTCTTCGATCAGCGACACAGCGCGCAAAACATCAAAGTCGTGGATGCCTTTGGCACGCAGCGAGTCGATGTGCTGGGCGTTGATCAGGTAGATGATCTGCATGTGCCGCGGCAGCATGCGTTCCATCAAACCGACAGGCCAGGTTTCCAGCGCTTCGGGCAACAAGGTGTGGTTGGTGTACGAAAGGGTCTCGACAGTGACATCCCACGCGGCTTCCCAGGGAATGTCATGCAAGTCGACCAACTGGCGCATCAACTCGGCCACGGCGATGGACGGGTGGGTGTCGTTGAGCTGGATGGCGGCGTGTTCGCCCAGGCTCAATACCGACCCGTGCATGTTCTTGTGGCGGCGCAGCAAATCTTGCAGGGACGCAGAGACGAAGAAATATTCCTGGCGCAGGCGCAGTTCCTGCCCTGCTTCGGTGCTGTCGGCCGGGTAAAGCACGCGGGAGATGCTTTCGGCGCGGGCCACTTCGGCGACGGCGCCCAAATGGTCACCGGCGTTGAAGCGCTCCAGGTGCAGGTCTTCTACGGCGCGCGCACGCCAAAGGCGCAGGGTGTTGACGCTGGCGCCGCGCCAGCCGACGACCGGCGTGTCATAGGCAACGGCACGTACGGTTTCGTTGGGCGACCACACCTGGATCATCTTGCCGGACGCGTCCGCCACGGTTTCGACACTGCCGCCAAAGCCAATCGGGTAAATCACTTCGGCGCGTTCGAATTCCCAAGGGTTACCAAAATCCAGCCAGCGCTCGGTCTGTTCCTGCTGCCAACCGTCGACAATCGCCTGGCGGAACAGGCCGTGTTCATAACGGATGCCATAGCCGTGGCCAGCAATGCCGAGGGTCGACATGCTTTCCATAAAGCACGCCGCCAGACGGCCCAGGCCACCATTGCCGAGCGCCGCGTCGGGCTCCAGCAGGCGGATGCGTTCCAGATCCACGCCCAGCTCCGACAGCGCTTCGCGAGCGATCTCCAGCACCCCCAGGTTGCTCAGGCTGTCGTAGAGCAGACGGCCGATGAGAAATTCCAGGGACAGGTAATAAACACGCTTCTGGCCTTTGCGATAAATACGCCGCGTGTGGTCCATCCAGTGATCGACCATCTGGTCGCGGGCGGCCAGGGCAATGGCTTCGAACCAGTCATGGTCGAAGGCGTGATCCGGGTCCTTGCCCACCGCGTAGGTGAGTTTGGTCAAGACAGCATCGCGGAATGCGGCTACCTCTGCTTCTCGTGCAAGCGGTTCCTGAGACATCGGTGCGACCTCGGGCGAGATTGAAGGAGTTGCTAGAGCCTAGTCGGTCTGACAGACGGTAGACGCGCTGGTTCGGCAGTTTTTTAACTCATTGGCCTGTGGCTGAATTTGATGCAGGGGTCGTGCCCGATCAGGCCCTGGCCAAACCTTTGAGCTGAAACCTGCAAAATATTGTTCAAAAAACCACCAATCCCGGTATGATCGCGCGCCCGGATAACGCCCCACCTTGGAACCTTGATGAAGCCTCAACTGATCGCCGCCGCGGAACTCGACCGTCTAGAGACCTGGCAGAAATACTCCGCCCACATGTGCGGTGGTTGCGTGTCCAGCTGCTGCACGCTGCCGGTGGAGGTGAAGATCAAGGACCTGATCCGCATTGGCATCGTCGATGAGTTCGAGCGCGGCGATCCGCCCAAGAACATCGCCAAGCGTTTGCAGAAAGAAGGCATCGTCGAGCGGTACAACAACAAGTCCGAAATTTTCACCCTGCAGCGCATGAGCAACAACGACTGCCTGTACCTGGATCGTAAGACGCGCTTTTGCACTATTTATGACAAGCGCCCGGATACCTGCCGCAACCACCCGAAAATCGGGCCGCGGCCAGGGTATTGCGCGTACAAGCCCAAAGAAGTGGTGCGCGAGACCAACTTCAAGACCCTCGACAAGTTCTAAGTTTTTGATCGTTCCCACGCTCTGCGTGGGAATGCAGCTGTGGACGCTCTGCGTCCGCTCTTGAAAGCAGGACGCGGAGCGTCCCAAGCGGCGTTCCCACGCAGAGCGTGGGAACGATCAGGCATAAAAAAACGCCCCCGGCCTTTCGACCGGGGGCGTTTTTCATTCAGCCTGAGTTAACTCAGTTCTTGGCTTTCTTGGCAGCGCGGGTACGCTCGCCTTCGTCCAGGATCTTCTTACGCAGGCGGATCGACTTAGGCGTGACTTCGCACAGCTCGTCGTCCTGGATGAATTCCAGGGCCTGTTCCAGGGTGAAGCGAACAGGTGGAACCAGAGCGATGGTTTCGTCTTTGCCCGAAGCACGCATGTTGTCGAGCTTCTTGCCTTTGGTTGGGTTGACGCCCATGTCGTTGTCACGGCTGTTCAGACCAACGATCTGGCCGTTGTAGATCTCTTGACCGTGTTCAACGAACAGCTTGCCACGCGCCTGGAGAGTTTCCAGGGAGTAGGTCAGCGCCTTGCCGGTTTCTACCGATACCAGAACACCGTTCTGACGGCCGGACATGTCGCCGGACTTCATGGTGTCGTAGCGATCGAAGATCGAGGTCAGGATGCCAGCACCGTTGGTCAGGGTCAGGAACTGGTTACGGAAACCGATCAGACCACGAGCAGGGATGTTGTATTCCAGACGCACACGGCCTTTGCCATCCGGCACCATGTTGGTCAGGTCGCCCTTACGCAGGCCCATCTCTTCCATGACCTTGCCCTGGGATTCTTCAGGGGTGTCGATGGTGACGTTTTCGAACGGTTCCTGCTTCACGCCGTCAACCTGACGGATGATCACTTCCGGACGACCAACACCCATTTCGAAGCCTTCGCGACGCATGGTTTCGATCAGTACCGAGAGGTGCAGCTCACCACGGCCGGAGACCTTGAACTTGTCAGCCGAGTCGCCTTCTTCAACGCGCAGAGCAACGTTGTACAGCAGCTCTTTGTCCAGACGCTCCTTGATGTTACGGGAGGTCACGAACTTGCCTTCTTTACCGCAGAAAGGCGAGTCGTTTACTTGGAAGGTCATGGAAACGGTTGGCTCGTCAACGGTCAGAGGCTTCATCGCCTCGACGTTGTCCGGCTGGCACAGGGTGTCGGAGATGAACAGCGAGTCCATACCGCTCACGCAGACGATGTCGCCAGCGAAAGCTTCTTCAACGTCTACACGGTGCAGACCGTGGTGACCCATCAGCTTCAGGATACGACCGTTACGCTTCTTGCCGTCAGCGCCGATAGCGACAACCGGGGTGTTCGGCTTGACGCTACCACGAGCGATACGGCCAACGCCGATAACACCCAGGAAGCTGTTGTAGTCCAGTGCCGAGATTTGCATCTGGAACGGGCCTTCACGGTCAACTTTCGGTGCTGGTACGTTGTCGACGATCGACTGGTACAGCGGAGTCATGTCTTCAGCCATGTCGGTGTGGTCAAGACCAGCAATACCGTTCAGGGCCGAGGCGTAGATGACTTGGAAGTCCAGCTGTTCTTCGGTAGCACCCAGGTTGTCGAACAGGTCGAAGATCTGGTCCAGAACCCAGTCCGGACGCGCGCCTGGACGGTCAACCTTGTTGATGCACACGATCGGACGCAGGCCGGCTTCGAAAGCCTTCTTGGTCACGAAACGGGTTTGCGGCATAGGGCCGTCTTGAGCGTCAACCAGCAGCAGAACGGAGTCAACCATCGACATTACGCGTTCTACTTCGCCGCCGAAGTCGGCGTGGCCCGGGGTATCCACGATGTTGATGTGGTAGCCGTTCCAGTTGATAGCGGTGTTTTTTGCCAGGATGGTAATACCGCGCTCTTTTTCCTGGTCGTTGGAGTCCATCACGCGCTCGTCGTTGAGCTCGTTGCGCTCCAGGGTGCCGGATTGACGCAGGAGTTTGTCTACCAGGGTGGTTTTACCATGGTCAACGTGAGCAATGATGGCGATGTTACGTAGATTTTCGATCACTTGTGTATCTCGATCAGAGGATTCGGTGTGCTGACAGGTCGTGGCAGCGATTAACAGTAGAGTCAGGCCTTGCCGTTACAGCTTGACGGCAGAGTCGGGGGGCCGGTGACGCAGGCCACAGGCAAACAGCCCCGGGCTCTTAGCTCGGTCGATAAACGCGCACATTGGCATGCCCCTCACTGAGCAAATGGTGGGCATGCAGGCGACTCATCACGCCTTTGTCGCAATACAACAGGTACTGACGGCTGTTATCCAGTTCCTTGAAACGCGCGTTCAGTGCGTAGAACGGCAGCGTTTGCACGTCGATGCCAGCGATTTCCAGCGGCTCATCCTCAGCGGCATCCGGGTGACGGATGTCGATGACGATCTGGCCGGCCAGGGCTTCGCTGACTTCTTCGATTTTTACATCCTGGCCCAACTCGTCGATCACCCGATCGATTGGGACCAGCTTGGCGTTCTCGAGCGCACGCTCCAGAATCGCCATGTCGAATTCTTTCTCTTCATGCTCCACGCGGTGACGCTTGGCGTGAGTCTTGGGGTTCACCGAAATGACCCCGCAGTATTCAGGCATATGCTTGGCAAAGTCGGCGGTGCCGATTTGCTCTGCCAGGTCGATGATGTCCTGCTTGTGGCTGGCGATCAGCGGGCGTAGCACCAGCTTCTCGGTCACGCAGTCAATGATCGACAAGTTAGGCAGCGTCTGGCTGGAAACCTGGGAAATCGCTTCGCCGGTCACCAGGGCGTCGATCTGCAATTGATCGGCGATTCTGGACGCAGCGCGCAACATCATACGCTTCAATACTACGCCCATATGACTGTTATCGACTTTGCCGAGAATTTCGCCCAGCACTTCCTCGAACGGTACGCTTACAAATAGCACGCGTTGGGAGCTGCCGTATTTCTTCCAGATAAAGTGAGCGACTTCCATCACGCCCAATTCATGTGCACGCCCGCCCAGGTTGAAGAAGCAGAAGTGGCTCATCAGGCCGCGACGCATGATCTGGTAGGCCGCCACCGTGGAATCGAAACCGCCGGACATCAATACCAGGGTCTGTTCCAGGGCGCCCAGCGGGTAGCCGCCGATGCTGTTGTGCTGGCTGTGGATCACAAACAACCGTTGGTCGCGAATTTCCATGCGCACTTCAATTTGTGGCGCTTTCAGGGAAATTCCAGCGGCACCGCACTCGCGACGCAGCTTGCTGCCGACGTATTTCTCGACGTCCATGGAGCTGAACGGATGCTTGCCGGCACGCTTGCAACGCACCGAAAAAATCTTGCCTTCAAGCGCACTGCCGTAGTGCTGCTTGCACTTTTCGGTGATGTCGTCGAAGTCGCCCAGCGGGTACTCATCCACCTGCAGGAAATGCGCGATGCCCGGCATGCAGCTCAGGCGCTCGGTCATGTCCTTCAAGGCTTTGGCGTCGGTAATGCGGGTTTCCAGCTCGAGGTTGTCCCACACGCCGTTCACCACCACAGCCGGGTCCAGGTCACGGAGCACGGCACGGATGTTCTTGGCCAACTGACGGATGAAACGCGTCCGTACCGGTCGGCTCTTGATGGTGATCTCGGGGAAGACTTTAACGATTAATTTCATGGAAACAGCGCGCGCCGGGCCTGCTGAAAAAGGGGGGCGCGGATTATAGCGGAAATCGCTCAAGGTTTAACCAGTTAATATGCATTGCACATGCAACGCACCAAAACGGGTCATTTACCCAAATAAACGCTACATTGCAGTGCGCGACTTATGCCGTTTTTGCCGATTGCACCGTTATAGGGGCCATTTTGAGGCAAAACGGCCATGTTGGCGCACTGGCATGCAATTTGCTCTCTTGTGAGGCAGGTTGCCTTGGCGGAGTATCCGCGCCGGCATCACCCAAATTCTAAGGGCTAACTCCACTACCCAAGCCCGAAGCCACCCGGAGGACACCATGTCGAAGTCGGTTCAACTCATCAAAGATCATGACGTTAAATGGATTGATCTGCGCTTCACGGACACAAAAGGCACTCAGCACCACGTGACCATGCCGGCTCGCGATGCGCTGGAAGATGACTTCTTCGAAGTCGGCAAGATGTTCGACGGTTCCTCCATCGCCGGCTGGAAAGGCATCGAAGCCTCCGACATGATCCTGCTGCCAGACGACAGCACCGCCGTACTCGACCCGTTCACCGAAGAGCCAACCCTGATCCTGGTGTGCGACATCATCGAGCCTTCGACCATGCAAGGCTATGACCGCGACCCACGCGCCATCGCCCACCGTGCCGAGGAATACCTGAAGTCCACCGGTATCGGCGACACCGCATTCTTCGGCCCTGAGCCAGAGTTCTTCATCTTCGACTCGGTGAAGTTCAAATCCGACATCTCCGGCTCCATGTTCAAGATTTTCTCCGAGCAAGGCTCGTGGATGTCCGACCAGGACGTGGAAGGCGGCAACAAAGGCCACCGTCCAGGCGTGAAAGGCGGCTACTTCCCAGTACCACCGTTCGACTTCGACCACGAAATCCGTACCTCCATGTGCAACGCACTGGAAGAAATGGGCCAGACCGTTGAAGTTCACCACCACGAAGTGGCGACTGCCGGCCAGAACGAAATCGGTGTGAAATTCAACACGCTGGTGAAGAAGGCTGACGAAGTTCAAACCCTGAAATACTGCGTGCACAACGTTGCCGATGCCTATGGCCGCACCGCTACCTTCATGCCTAAGCCGCTGTACGGCGATAACGGCTCGGGCATGCACGTTCACGTATCGATTTCCAAAGACGGCAAGAACACCTTCGCTGGCGAAGGCTATGCCGGCCTGTCCGATACCGCCCTGTACTTCATCGGCGGCATCATCAAGCACGGTAAGGCCCTGAACGGCTTCACCAACCCGTCGACCAACTCCTACAAGCGTCTGGTCCCAGGTTTTGAAGCGCCGGTGATGCTGGCCTACTCGGCACGCAACCGCTCTGCCTCGATCCGTATTCCTTACGTCAACAGCCCTAAAGGCCGTCGTATCGAAGCACGCTTCCCGGACCCGGCTGCCAACCCTTACCTGGCCTTCGCCGCCCTGATGATGGCCGGCCTGGACGGTATCCAGAACAAGATCCACCCTGGCGACGCCGCCGACAAAAACTTGTACGACCTGCCGCCTGAAGAGGCCAAAGAGATCCCACAAGTGTGCGGCAGCCTGAAAGAAGCCCTGGAAGAGCTGGACAAGGGCCGTGCGTTCCTGACCAAAGGCGGCGTTTTCAGCGACGACTTCATCGACGCTTACATCGCCCTGAAAAGCGAAGAAGAAATCAAAGTACGCACCTTCGTACACCCACTGGAATACGAGCTGTACTACAGCTGCTGATCCGGTAGCGCTGCTTAAGGTAGCGTGATGAAAAAGGCCTCCTTCGGGAGGTCTTTTTTTTGCCTGAGATTATTCACCGCACTTCCTGTAGGAGCGAGCTTGCTCGCGAAAAACGCCAAGACACCGCATTTTTTTCAACATTGACGCGTTATCGTTAGCGACCTTCGCGAGCAAGCTCGCTCCTACAGAGGATCGCCCTTGAAACATCGACTCGTCTTTGCCCTGCTATTGGCCAGTGCCACAGCAAACGCCGCGCCGCCTACGCTCGACCCCTTGCTCAACAGCATCGCCGAACGCCTGGAAATTGCCGACCAGGTAGCGCTGAGCAAATGGGACAGCCACAAGCCCGTGGAGGACAAGAAGCGCGAACAAGAGGTGATCGCCAGCGTTACTGCCCAGGCTGCCAGCTACAAGCTGGACCCGACCGCTGCCGAGCAGTTCTTCGCCGCCCAGATCGAAGCCAACAAACTGGTGCAATACACCCACCTGTCGGATTGGCAGTTCCAGGGCAAGGCGCCCGACGACCCGCGCCCGGACTTGGTCCAGCAGATCCGCCCGCGATTGGACGAGCTACAAAAAAGGCTGCTGCAGCAGTTGGCCGACTTCACTCCACAGCGCACCGACCCGCAGTGCCCGCAATGGCTGGCCGAGGCCGTGCACGAACCGCTGAATGATCCGCTGCGCCAACTGGCGATGATCCGCGCCACCGCCGAGCTGTGCATTTACAAAAACTAGTGCCTGCAAACCCAATTAAAAATGTGGGAGCTGGCTTGCCTGCGATAGCGGTGTTGAATCCGCCACCGCTATCGCAGGCAAGCCAGCTCCCACACTGACTGCGATTTGCCTTAAATCTTCAGTTGCTGAACAACCTTCATAAAACCGCACTATATTGGTGCGATAGCCTGCACCCTTCTCAATTGCCCAGCCCATTTTGGTTCGAAACTTCCCGTTCAAGCTGGCAGAACGCCACAGTTTCGCGCCTGAACCCCTTATTTCAGGGCATTAGCGCTTCTTTTCGGAGCCTTGGTTTGGTTTTTGCATTTTCCTTGTATCAGCGTGTGCCTCAAGCCCGCGCCTTGCTCCAAAAGAGGTCCCGATGACCATCAGCGATGCACTGCACCGTTTGTTACTCGACAACCTGACCACCGCGACCATCCTGCTCAATGCCGACCTGCGCCTTGAGTACATGAACCCGGCGGCGGAGATGCTCCTGGCCATCAGCGGCCAGCGCAGCCATGGGCAGTTCATCAGCGAATTGTTCACCGAGTCGGCCGAAGCCTTGAGTTCTTTGCGCCAGGCCGTGGAGCAGGCACACCCGTTCACCAAGCGCGAAGCGATGCTCACCGCGCTGACCGGGCAGACGCTGACCGTCGATTACGCCGTGACGCCGATCCTGAGCAATGGCGCGACCCTGCTGCTGCTCGAAGTCCACCCCCGCGACCGCCTGCTGCGCATCACCAAGGAGGAAGCGCAGCTGTCCAAGCAGGAAACCAGCAAAATGCTGGTGCGCGGCCTCGCCCATGAGATCAAGAACCCGCTGGGCGGTATTCGCGGCGCGGCACAGTTGTTGTCCCGCGAGCTGCCGGACGAGCACCTCAAGGACTACACCAACGTCATCATCGAGGAAGCCGACCGCCTGCGTAACCTGGTCGACCGCATGCTGGGCTCCAACAAGCTGCCGTCCCTGGCGATGACCAACGTGCATGAGGTGCTCGAGCGCGTGTGCCAACTGGTCGAGGCCGAAAGCCAGGGCTGCATCACCCTGGTGCGCGACTACGACCCAAGCATTCCCGACGTGTTGATCGACCGCGAGCAGATGATCCAGGCGGTACTCAATATCGTGCGCAACGCCATGCAGGCCATCAGCAGCCAGAACGAGCTGCGCCTGGGCCGCATCAGCCTGCGTACCCGCGCTCTGCGCCAGTTCACCATCGGCCATGTGCGCCATCGCCTGGTGACCAAGGTCGAGATCATCGACAACGGCCCCGGCATTCCTGCGGAGCTGCAGGAAACCATCTTCTTTCCCATGGTCAGCGGCCGCCCGGACGGTACCGGGCTGGGCCTGGCCATTACCCAGAACATCATCAGCCAGCACCAGGGCCTGATCGAATGTGAGAGCCACCCTGGCCACACCACGTTCTCGATCTTCCTGCCATTGGAACAAGGAGCCCCCACGACATGAGCCGTAGTGAAACTGTCTGGATCGTCGACGACGACCGTTCTATCCGCTGGGTCCTCGAAAAAGCCTTGCAACAAGAAGGCATGACCACCCAGAGCTTCGACAGCGCCGATGGGGTGATGAGCCGCCTGGCACGCCAGCAGCCGGACGTGATCATTTCCGACATCCGCATGCCTGGGGCCAGTGGCCTGGACTTGCTGGCGCGCATTCGCGAGCAGCACCCGCGCTTGCCGGTGATCATCATGACCGCCCACTCGGACCTGGACAGCGCTGTCGCGTCCTACCAGGGCGGCGCCTTTGAATACCTGCCCAAGCCATTCGACGTGGATGAGGCGGTGGCGCTGGTCAAGCGCGCCAACCAGCACGCCCAGGAACAACAGAACCAGGAAGCCCCGCCGACCCTGACCCGCACCCCAGAAATCATCGGCGAAGCGCCGGCGATGCAGGAAGTGTTTCGCGCCATCGGGCGCTTGAGCCACTCCAACATCACCGTGCTGATCAACGGCGAATCCGGGACCGGTAAAGAGCTGGTGGCCCATGCCCTGCACCGCCACAGCCCACGGGCGGCCTCGCCGTTCATTGCGCTGAACATGGCGGCGATCCCCAAGGATTTGATGGAGTCCGAGCTGTTCGGCCATGAAAAAGGCGCGTTCACCGGCGCGGCCAACCTGCGTCGCGGACGCTTTGAACAAGCGGACGGCGGCACGCTGTTCCTCGACGAAATCGGCGACATGCCGGCCGATACCCAGACTCGCTTGCTGCGCGTGCTGGCTGACGGCGAGTTCTACCGTGTGGGCGGGCATACACCGGTCAAGGTCGATGTGCGCATCATCGCGGCCACCCACCAGAATCTGGAAACCCTGGTGCATGCGGGTAAATTCCGTGAGGACTTGTTTCACCGCCTCAACGTGATCCGCATCCATATCCCGCGCATGTCGGACCGTCGTGAAGACATCCCCACCCTCGCCCGCCACTTCCTCAGCCGCGCCGCCCTGGAGCTGGCCGTCGAGCCCAAGCTGCTCAAAAGCGAGACCGAGGAATACCTCAAGAACCTGCCGTGGCCCGGCAACGTGCGCCAGTTGGAGAACACCTGCCGCTGGATCACCGTGATGGCGTCCGGGCGCGAAGTGCACATCAGCGACCTGCCGCCGGAGCTGCTGAGCCTGCCGCAGGACTCGGCCCCCGTGACCAACTGGGAACAGGCGCTGCGCCAATGGGCTGACCAGGCCCTGGCACGCGGCCAGTCGAACCTGCTGGACAGCGCCGTGCCGGCGTTCGAGCGGATCATGATCGAGACAGCGTTGAAGCACACTGCCGGCCGTCGTCGCGATGCCGCCGTGCTGCTGGGTTGGGGGCGTAATACCCTGACGCGCAAGATCAAGGAATTGGGGATGAAGGTGGATGGTGGGGATGATGATGAGGGTGATGAGGCCTGATCACATTTTCCCAAACCCACTGAAGATCCAATGTGGGAGCGGGCTTGCTCGCGAATGCAGTGTGTCAGTCGCCGGATGTATTGGCTGGCCCACCGCCTTCGCGAGCAAGCCCGCTCCCACATTTGGATTTTCATAAAGCTCGGGCTTGTGCACCGCTTCAATGCACGATGAACCGGCATTGAGCACAGACCAGAAAACTCGCATATCGCTTTCGCTACAAAGTTCTTAACCGTAGAAACAACCAAAGCCCCGTATTCCGGGGCTTTGCGCTTTTTGGCATTTTTTTCCAACGGTAAATGCAAGTTTTGGCACGCCCCCTGCAATAGCCCCAGTACTACCCAGTTTCGGGGACCTTGGTACAGGCAGGCCGAGAATCCCCTCTTTAACACCGAAGCCTCAGGCTTCACCCCGTTTTGGGAGCCCTGGTACAGGCAGGCCGGGAACTCCCTCTTTTATTGCTCGTGGAGATGGATCTCCAGCCGCCAGCGGCCATCGACCTCTGCACCGCTCCACTCCCCACGCAACGGCCGGGCCGCTACCAGGTTCAGCAGTAAGCCAGCATCGGTCTTGCGTATGCGCCAATTCACGTCCTTGTCATTGACCTTGAGCTGCCCGCTGGCTGCCTTGCCCTGGGCGTCAAACAGCAACGCCACGGTGCCGTCGATATGCTCGCCGTGCAGCTTGGGTTCCTTGTTGAACCACACCACCAAACCATCCGCCGCAGGTTCTACCTGTTGCAGCTCAAGCGGCTCGGGGGTGGTCAAGCGGCCGATCATCAAGCCAATCATCAAGCCGACAATCGCCAATGAGCCCAACACCCTCGGCAATAGCTTCGGTCTCGGGTCGTCTTCGGGGGTAGAATGCAGCGCATCTTTGCCTTCGGAGCCGTGCATGTTTCACGTCATCCTTTTTCAACCAGAAATTCCGCCGAATACCGGCAACGTTATCAGGCTGTGCGCCAACAGTGGCTGCCACCTGCATTTGATCGAGCCTCTAGGCTTTGACATGGACGACAAGCGCCTGCGGCGAGCCGGGCTGGACTACCACGAGTACGCCACCCTCAAGCGCCATGCCGACCTCGCCAGCTGCCTGGAGAGCCTGGGCCACCCACGGCTGTTCGCGTTCACCACCAAGGGCTCGCGGCCGTTTCATGATGCCAGCTTTGCCGAGGGCGACGCGTTCCTGTTCGGCCCCGAGAGCCGAGGCCTGCCGGCCGAGGTGCTTGACGCATTGCCCGAGGGCCATCGCCTGCGCTTGCCGATGCGTGAAGGCTGCCGCAGCCTGAACCTGTCCAACACCGTGGCCGTCGCCGTCTATGAAGGCTGGCGCCAACTGGGCTTCAAGTAACCCCCATTCTCCCTGTAGGAGCGAGCTTGCTCGCGAAAAACCAACAGGCAATGTGGGCTACCTGATAGCGCTGCGTCATCGTTGACGCTCTTCGCGAGCAAGCTCGCTCCTACAGGCGTGAGCAGTACATAAAAAAAGCGCCTGTGATGGCGCTTTTTTTATACATCGAAGGCTTACTGAACCGTTGGCGCGCCTTCTTGTTGCATGCGCTGCAGCTCTTGGGCGTACAGGGCATCGAAGTTCACCGGCGCCAGCATCAGTGCCGGGAACGAGCCACGGGTGACCAGGCTGTCCAGGGTCTCACGGGCATACGGGAACAGGATGTTCGGGCAGAACGCGCCCAGGGTGTGGCTCATGGACGCTTCGTCCAGGCCCTGGATCAGGAAGATACCGGCCTGTTGCACTTCAGCGATGAAAGCAACTTCTTCACCATTCTTGACGGTGACCGACAGGGTCAGCACCACTTCGTGGAAGTCACCTTCCAGGGATTTCTGACGAGTGTTCAGGTCCAGCGCAACGCTTGGGGTCCATTCCTGACGGAAGATGGCCGGGCTTTTTGGCGCTTCGAACGACAGGTCACGCACATAGATCCGCTGCAGCGAGAACTGTGGGCCTTGAGCTTCTGCTGCTTCGGTGTTCTGTTGATCAGTCATCGCAGATCCTTCTTTATCTTGGGTTCTTAAGGGTTTAGGAGTCAGACGGACAGCAGCGCATCAAGTTTACCGGCGCGCTCCAGGGCAAACAGGTCGTCGCAACCACCGATGTGCCGGGTGCCGATCCAGATCTGCGGGACCGACGTGCGGCCAGCCTTCTGGGCCATTTCGGCGCGCACCTGGGGCTTGCCATCGACCTTGATCTCTTCGAAGGCAACGCCCTTTTTCTCAAGCAAGGCCTTGGCCCGCATGCAGTAAGGGCACCAATCGCTGGAATACACGACAACCTGGCTCATATCACTTCACCAACGGCAGGTTATCGCCACGCCAGCTGCTGATACCACCGGACAGCTTGGCGGCGGTGAAGCCGGTCTTGAGCATCTCACGGGCGTGGGTGCCGGAGTGCTGGCCCTGGGCATCGACCAGGATGATGGTCTTGGCCTTGTGCTTTTCCAGTTCGCCCAGGCGCGCCATCAGCTTGTCCTGGGGAATGTTCAGGGCGCCCACGATATGGCCGGCGGCATAATCCTTGGCCGGGCGAATATCGACGACGACGGCCTCATCCTTGTTGACCAGCGCGGTCAGCTCCGACGTGCTCATGCTGCGACCACCGCGGCTCAGTTCATGAGCGATCAGCAGCGCCAGCAGGATGACGAAGGCGCCCACAAGCAGGTAGTGGGCAGTGGCAAATGCAATCAGGTGATCAACCATCAAGGAGGTTCCAGGGCGTTAAAATGGCGGTAAGTATACACAGCCGCCAGGGGGGGCCAACCCCCGTAAAGCGGTGACGTGGTTGGAACTTCGCTTTAAACTGCCACTCCCTTTTCAATTGTCTTCCTTTATTAACGCCGCGAGAGGATCTATGACTACCACGCCTAAACCTTTGGTCCTGATAATTCTCGATGGCTTCGGACACAGTGAAAGCCACCACGACAACGCGGTTTACTCGGCCAATAAGCCGGTACTGGACCGTCTAACCGCCACCGTGCCCAACGGCTTGATCTCAGGTTCCGGCATGGACGTGGGCCTGCCGGACGGCCAGATGGGCAACTCGGAAGTCGGCCACATGAACCTCGGCGCCGGACGAGTGGTGTACCAGGACTTCACCCGTGTCACCAAAGCGATCCGCGATGGCGAGTTCTTCGAGAACCCGACCATCTGCGCGGCGGTCGATAAAGCCGTTGCCGCCGGCAAGGCCGTGCACTTCATGGGCCTGTTGTCGGACGGCGGCGTACACAGCCATCAGGATCACCTGGTCGCTATGGCTGAACTGGCATTCAAGCGCGGCGCTGACAAAATCTACCTGCACGCCTTCCTCGACGGCCGCGACACGCCGCCCAAAAGCGCGCAATCCTCCATCGAACTGCTGGACACCACCTTCGCTGCCCTGGGCAAAGGCCGCATCGCCAGCCTGGTGGGCCGCTACTTCGCCATGGACCGTGACAACCGTTGGGACCGGGTCTCCCAGGCCTACAACCTGATCGTCGACGGCCAGGCCGAATTCAACGCAGCCACCGCCCAGGAAGGCCTGGAAGCGGCCTATGCCCGTGGCGAGAGCGATGAATTCGTCAAGGCCACCACCATCGGCGAGCCGGTGAAGGTCGAAGATGGCGACGCCGTGGTGTTCATGAACTTCCGCGCCGACCGTGCCCGCGAGCTGAGCCATGTGTTCGTCGATGAAGGCTTCAAGGACTTCGAACGCGCTCGCCAGCCAAAGGTCGAGTTCGTCATGCTCACCCAATACGCCGCCAACATCCCGGCCCCGTCGGCTTTCGCCCCGGGCAGCCTGGAGAACGTGCTGGGAGACTACCTGGCCAAGAACGGCAAGACCCAGCTGCGCATCGCCGAAACCGAGAAATACGCCCACGTGACGTTCTTCTTCTCCGGTGGCCGCGAAGAGCCGTTCCCTGGCGAAGAGCGCATCCTGATCCCGTCGCCAAAAGTCGCGACCTACGACCTGCAGCCGGAAATGAGCGCACCGGAAGTCACCGACAAGATCGTCGACGCCATTGAAAACCAGCGTTATGACGTAATCGTGGTCAACTACGCCAACGGCGACATGGTTGGCCACAGCGGCAACCTGGAAGCGGCGGTCAAGGCGGTTGAATGCCTGGACCTGTGCGTTGGCCGCATTGTTGACGCCCTGGAAAAAGTCGGCGGCGAAGCGCTGATCACCGCCGACCACGGCAACTGCGAGCAGATGTCCGACGAATCCACCGGCCAGGCGCACACCGCGCACACCACCGAGCCGGTGCCGTTCATCTATGTCGGCAAACGTGACCTGAAAGTGCGTGAAGGTGGCGTGCTGGCGGATGTGGCGCCGACCATGCTGAAACTGATGGGGCTGGAGCAGCCGAAGGAGATGACCGGGACCTCGATCCTGATCTGATCCAAAGTACGCCACAAAACAGTGTGGGAGCGGGCTTGCCCGCGATAGCGGCTAATCAGTCGACATCTATGTCGCTGACCCACCGCAATCGCGGGCAAGCCCGCTCCCACATTGGTTTTGTGGTGTTTGGTAGATGTCTTTTCGCCATACCATCGCCACTCGGCGCCTATCTTGCCCGCCAGCCCCAATTGGGCGTTTTTTTTGCAGCGCTTGGCGGGCATACTAGGCCGTCCTTTTCCCCTGGTGTCGCCCGCCTCTATGCTTCGCGCCTTGATAACCCTTGCTCTTGTCTGCCTGCTCCAACCGGCGTTTGCCGATGAGCGTGCACAAACCCAACAACAGTTGGACGCTACGCGTCAGGACATTACCGAGCTGAAAAAGCTGCTCGGCAAGCTCCAGGAAGAAAAATCCGGGGTGCAGAAAGACCTGCGCGGCACGGAAACCGAGATGGGCAAGCTGGAGAAGCAGGTCCAGGAGCTGCAAAAAGAACTAAAGAAGAGCGAGTCGGAACTGGAGCGACTCGACGCTGAGAAAAAAAAACTCCAGAGCGCACGCGTTGAACAGCAACGCCTGATCGCGATCCAGGCCCGTGCCGCGTACCAGAGCGGCCGCCAGGAGTACCTCAAGCTGCTGCTCAACCAGCAGAACCCGGAAAAATTCGCCCGCACCCTCACCTATTACGATTACCTGAGCCAGGCCCGCCTGGCGCAATTGAAGGGGTTTAACGAAACCCTGCGCCAATTGGCCAATGTCGAACAGGAAATCGCCGACCAGCAATCCCAGCTGCTCGATCAGAAAACCGCCCTGGACACCCAGCGCGACCAGCTCGATAAAGTACGCAAGGAGCGCCAGCAGGCCCTGGCCAAGCTCAACAGCGACGTAAAAGCCCGCGACGCCAAGTTGCAGGCCCGCGAGCAAGACCAGGCCGACCTGGCCAAAGTGCTCAAGACCATCGAAGAAACCCTGGCCCGCCAGGCACGCGAGGCCGAAGAAGCGCGGCAAAAAGCGCTGATCGCCCAGGAGGAAGCCGAAAAAAAGCGTCAGCGTGAGGCCGAACTGGCTGCCACCACCGACGCTCCAGCCCCGCGCAAACCGGCGCGTGCAGCGCCTGGCCCGCTGGTTTCCAGCAGTGGCGAGTCGTTCGGCGGCCCTTTTGCCTCAGCGCGCGGCAAACTTCCATGGCCGGTTGATGGTCGATTACTGGCACGCTTTGGGGAAACCCGTGGCGATGACACCCGTGCCAAGTGGGATGGCGTGATGATCAGCGCCTCTGCCGGCAGCCAGGTCCACGCCGTGCATGGTGGGCGCGTGGTGTTTGCCGATTGGTTGCGGGGCGCCGGCTTGCTGGTGATTCTTGACCACGGTAATGGCTATTTGAGCCTTTACGGCCACAATCAGACATTACTCAAGTCGGCAGGTGATGTTGTAAAAGCCGGTGAATCCATTTCCACTGTCGGTAACAGTGGTGGCCAGGACACCCCGGCGCTGTACTTCGCTATTCGTCAGCAGGGCCGCCCGAGCGACCCTGCACAATGGTGCCGGTCCCAAGGATAGGGTCGCATCTACATTAGGAGTTCGTTCGACATGCTGCATTTGTCCCGCCTCACTTCGCTGGCCCTGACGATCGCCCTGGTGATCGGCGCGCCTCTGGCTTTTGCCGACCAGGCCGCACCGGCTGCACCCGCCATGGCTGCGACGACCAAGGCGCCGTTGCCGCTGGACGAGCTGCGCACCTTTGCCGAGGTCATGGACCGGATCAAGGCAGCGTATGTCGAACCCGTAGACGACAAGGCCCTGCTGGAAAATGCCATCAAGGGCATGCTCAGCAACCTCGACCCGCACTCTGCCTACCTGGGCCCGGAAGATTTCGCCGAGCTGCAGGAAAGCACCAGCGGTGAGTTCGGCGGCCTGGGCATCGAAGTGGGCTCCGAAGACGGCCAGATCAAAGTGGTCTCGCCTATCGACGACACCCCGGCGTCCAAGGCCGGTATCCAGGCCGGCGACCTGATCGTGAAGATCAACGGCCAGCCGACCCGCGGCCAGACCATGACCGAAGCCGTCGACAAGATGCGCGGCAAGCTCGGCCAGAAAATCACCCTGACCCTTGTGCGCGACGGCGGTAACCCGTTTGACGTGACCCTGGCCCGCGCGACCATCACGGTCAAGAGCGTGAAGAGCCAACTGCTGGAGTCGGGCTACGGTTATATCCGTATCACCCAGTTCCAGGTCAAGACCGGCGACGAAGTGGCCAAGGCCCTGGCCAAGCTGCGCAAAGACAACGGCAAGAAGCTCAACGGCATCGTGCTTGACCTGCGCAACAACCCAGGCGGCGTATTGCAGTCGGCGGTCGAGGTGGTCGACCACTTCGTCACCAAGGGCCTGATCGTTTACACCAAGGGCCGTATCGCCAACTCCGAGCTACGCTTCTCGGCCACCGGCAACGACCTCAGCGAGAACGTGCCACTGGCGGTCTTGATCAACGGCGGCAGCGCCTCGGCCTCGGAAATCGTCGCCGGCGCCCTGCAAGACCTCAAGCGCGGTGTGCTGATGGGCACCACCAGCTTCGGTAAAGGCTCGGTGCAGACCGTATTGCCGCTGAACAACGAGCGTGCGCTGAAGATCACCACCGCGCTGTATTACACGCCCAACGGCCGCTCGATCCAGGCCCAGGGCATCGTGCCGGACATCGAAGTACGCCGCGCCAAGATCACCAACGAGATCGATGGCGAATACTACAAAGAGGCCGACCTGCAAGGTCACTTGGGCAATGGCAACGGCGGCGCCGACCAGCCAACCGGCAGCCGCGCCAAGGCCAAGCCGATGCCGCAGGACGATGACTACCAACTGGCCCAGGCACTCAGCCTGCTCAAGGGCTTGAGCATCACCCGCAGCCGTTGATCATGCGCCTTGCCCTGATCTTCGCTGTGCTGTGCAGCCTGGCAGGGGTCGCTCAAGCGGCCCCTGCCAGCGAACCGCACAAAGCCTACCTGACACTGATCATCGATGACCTGGGGCAAAACCTGCTTCGGGATCGCCGCGTGCTCGCGCTACCCGGACCGGTGACCGCCGCCATCATGCCGGACACGCCCCACGCCGCCGAATTCGCCCGTGAGGCCCACAAGGCTGGCAAGATCGTGATCCTGCACATGCCCATGGACCCGGCCACCGGCCCCTTCGCCTGGCACCCGGAGCTGTCCATCGAAGAACTGGGCAAGCGCCTGGATGCCGCGTTCGATGCCGTGCCCTACACGGCAGGCATCAACAACCACATGGGCAGCCGCATGACCGCGCAGCCGGCGGCGATGGCCTGGCTGATGGGTGAGTTGCAAAGGCGCCACAAGTTCTTCGTCGACAGCCGCACCAGCGCGCAGACCGTCGCCGCCGCCGAAGCGCAGAAGATCGGTTTGGCCCATGTGTCGCGGGATGTTTTTCTCGATGACGAACGCACCGAAGCGGCGATTACCACGCAGCTGCAAACCGCAATCAAGCTGGCGCACAAGCAGGGCTCGGCGGTGATGATCGGGCATCCTTACCCACAGACGCTGGCGGTGCTGGAGCGCGAATTGCCCAAGCTCAAGGCACAGGGCGTGGAGTGGATCGATATCAAGTTGATGATCAGCGTGCGCAGCAACCGGGCGATGGCCGGGCATGGCAAAAACGGCATCTATCGCTGACGCCCCCCTGTAGGAGCGAGCTCGCTCGCGAAAAACTTGAGACCGCCGCGTACCCCCTGGATACCCGCGTCATCGTTGACGTCCTTCGCGAGCAAGCTCGCTCCTACAGGTAGTTGGCCATGATCTGGTCGATACGGCCTTCTTCACGCAACTGGTCCAGCGCGGACTGAAGCTTGGCCACCAGCTCATCCGGCACGTCCTTGTTCAACGCCAGGTAAAGCTGCGCACTGTTGAAGCGCAATACCGTCTTGAGCCCGTTCACCCCCACCTGCCGCGCCAGGTAACGCCCGGCAGGGTCGCCTGTGGCCCACAGGTCGATCTGGCCTTCCATGAGCTTTTGCGCATTGTCCTGGTCACGCAGGGCGACAATCGGCTTTAGCCCCTGCTTGTCCAGGCTTTCGGCAATGGCGTCGCCTTTGTAGGCGCCGATCTTGTATCGGCGCGCCTGCTCAAGGTTTTCCAGCTGGATCTTGCTGTCGGCCTTGGCCAATAGCACCCAATCGTCCGGGCCGATGGGGCCGACCCATTTGAACAAGGCTTCACGGTCTGGCAACCGCGCCATCACAAACACGCCGTAACCGGGTTTTTCCAGGGCGAGCTTGTAGATTCGCTCCCAAGGGAAACGCAGGGTCAGGTTGTAGGAAATGCCGGCGCGCTTGAAGGTTTCGCGCATGATGTCTACGGCGATGCCTTCGATGTTCTCGTCCTTGGCGAAGTTCTTGCCGTTTTTCGCCATGTTGTAGGGCGGGAAATTTTCCGTCAGCAGCACCAGGGAGGCGTCAGACGGTTGTTCGGCGTGTGCCGTAGCCACCATGAGCATGGAGGAACTGGCGAGGGCGAGCAGCAGGTGTTTGAACATGAAGGCTACCGGAATCCATGGCAAGCGCAGAGAGTGCCGCGCGCCTGCCATGGTGTCCAGCAGCGTTTAGCGCACGACGATACCGCGTGCGGCCATGTAGGCCTTGGCCTCGGGTACTGTGTATTCGCCAAAGTGGAAAATACTCGCCGCCAGCACCGCGCTGGCGTGGCCTTCAAGCACGCCATCGGCCAAGTGCTGCAGGTTGCCCACCCCACCCGATGCGATCACCGGAATGCCGAGGGCATCGCTGATGGCGCGGGTGACGCCCAGGTCGAAGCCGTTTTTCATGCCGTCCTGGTCCATGCTGGTCAGCAGGATCTCACCGGCGCCAAGGCCTTCCATCTTCATCGCCCACTCCACCGCGTCCAGCCCGGTAGGCTTGCGCCCGCCGTGGGTGAAGATCTCCCAGCGCGGGGTTTCGCCCGGGCCGGACACCTTCTTGGCGTCGATAGCCACCACGATGCATTGCGAGCCGAAGTGCTGCGCGGCTTCGCCGACAAACTCGGGGTTGAACACCGCGGCGGTGTTGATCGAGACCTTGTCGGCACCGGCGTTGAGCAGGTTGCGGATGTCTTGCACGGTGCGCACGCCGCCGCCCACGGTCAGCGGGATAAACACCTGGCTGGCCATGCGCTCGACGGTATGCAGCGTGGTGTCGCGGCCATCGACGCTGGCGGTGATGTCGAGAAAGGTAATCTCGTCGGCACCTTGCTCATCGTAGCGACGGGCAATTTCCACCGGGTCGCCGGCGTCACGGATGTTCTCGAACTTGACGCCCTTGACCACGCGACCGTTGTCGACGTCCAGGCAAGGGATGATGCGTTTGGCCAGCGCCATGGTCAGTCCTCAGCCGTTGTAGGCATCGCAGTAAGCCTGGGCTTCGGCGACGTCCAAGGTACCTTCGTAAATCGCACGGCCAGTGATGGCACCAATAATGCCGGGGGCCTTGGCGTCCAGCAGCGACTTGATGTCACCCAGGTTGTGAATGCCGCCGGAAGCGATCACCGGAATCTTCGTGGCCGCTGCCAGGGCTGCGGTGAAGGGTACGTTGCAGCCCTGCATCATGCCGTCTTTGGCGATGTCGGTATAAACGATGGCAGACACGCCGTCGGCTTCGAACTGCTTGGCCAGGTCGATCACCTGCACGGTGCTGATTTCAGCCCAGCCGTCGGTAGCGACGAAACCATCTTTGGCATCCAGGCCTACGATCACTTTGCCCGGGAAAGCGCGGCAGGCTTCGGCGACGAAGGCTGGGTCTTTCACGGCCTTGGTGCCGATGATCACGTAGCTCACGCCCGCCTTGACGTAGTGCTCGATGGTTTCCAGGGAACGGATACCGCCGCCGATCTGGATCGGCAGGGTGGGGTAGCGCTTGGCGATGGCGGTGACCACCTCGCCATTGACCGGCTGGCCTTCGAAGGCGCCGTTCAAGTCCACCAGATGCAAACGACGGCAGCCCCCTTCTACCCATTTGGCAGCCATGCTCACCGGGTCATCGGAGAACACGGTGGAATCTTCCATGCGGCCTTGGCGCAGGCGGACACAAGCGCCGTCCTTGAGATCGATAGCGGGGATAATCAGCATCTGGCAAACCTTATTCGATATTCAGCAATGCTTGGGAAATCAAGGTTTCTCAAGCGACCACAAGTCGCTTTCGATGCTTTCGAACCTTTCCTTAAGGAGCGTCTGCGTGTCGAAAACCGCCCTGTTGTAATAATGCGGCGCCACTTCGGTGGTGAACAGCTCAAGAATCTCGGCGACCTCGAACGAGCCCAACTTGAGCTCGAAGCGGTCCTCCATGAAACGTTTGATCTTGTCGGTGGCCGCACGCTCCTGCTCGGGCGTGAGGTTCAAGATCGGCGGCTTTGGTTTCTTGGCCATTTACCAGCGACCATCCCACGCGGCGAAGTTCTGCAGCAATTGCAGGCCATGGGTATGGCTCTTCTCCGGGTGAAACTGCACGGCAAAACGCGAACCATCGGCCAGCGCGGCGGCAAAATCGACGCCGTAATGCCCGCCACCCACCACCTGGCGCGGGTTACCGGCGGCGATGTAGTAGCTGTGCACGAAGTAGAAACGCGCCATGTCCGGGATGTCGTGCCACAGCGGGTGGTCGACGGTGCGGCGCACTTCGTTCCAGCCCATGTGCGGAACTTTGAGGTGCTCGCCTTCTTCATGCAGGTCTTTGCCGAAGAACTTCACCTGGCCCGGAAACAGGCCGATGCAGTCGACACCGCCGTTCTCTTCACTGCTGTCGAGCAAGGCTTGCATGCCCACGCAGATGCCGAGGAACGGGCGGTCCTGGCTGACCTCGCGCACCAGGCTGTCAAAGCCCAGGCGGCGGATCTCGGCCATGCAATCGCGAATCGCGCCAACCCCGGGGAACACCACGCGGTCGGCTTCGCGAATCACGTTGGCATCGCTGGTGATCAGCACCTTGCCGGCGCCTACATGCTCAAGGGCCTTGGCCACCGAGTGCAGGTTACCCATGCCGTAATCGATAACCGCGACCGTCTGCATTACAGGACGCCCTTGGTCGACGGCATTTGCCCGCCCATGCGCTCATCGACTTCCACAGCCATGCGCAGTGCGCGGCCGAAAGCCTTGAACACGGTTTCGATCTGGTGGTGGGTGTTGGTGCCGCGCAGGTTGTCGATGTGCAGGCTGACCAGTGCGTGGTTGACAAAGCCCTGGAAGAATTCCTGGAACAGGTCGACGTCAAAGCCACGGCCCACGTTAGCGCGGGTGTACGGCACGTGCATCTGCAAACCCGGGCGACCGGAGAAGTCGATGACCACACGGGACAGCGCTTCGTCCAGCGGGACATAGGCATGGCCGTAGCGACGGATGCCTTTTTTGTCGCCGATGGCCTTGGCAAACGCCTGGCCGAGGGTGATGCCCACGTCTTCCACCATGTGGTGGTCGTCGATGTGCAGGTCGCCTTTGCCGACGATATCCAGGTCGATCAGCCCGTGACGGGCGATCTGGTCCAGCATGTGCTCAAGAAAAGGTACACCGATATCGAATCGGGCCTTTCCGGTGCCATCCAGGTTGATCGAGGCTTTGATCTGGGTTTCCAGAGTGTCGCGCTCGACAGATGCCTTACGTTCGGCCATCACCAGCTCCGCAAAATCATTGGGCGAAAAAGGCAGCCATTATAGGGGCGCGGGCGCTAAACAGAAACAACGAAGGGGATAAGACTGATGGAGTGTCGGGGATAGACATGTGCATACATGTGAAGCACAGCCCCTGAAAACCTGGGAAACCAATATGGGAGGGGGCTTGCCCCAATGCCAGTCACCTAAGACTCTGTAGGAGCGAGCTTGCTCGCGAAAAACTCACAGGCGCCGCGTTCATTCAGAAACCGCGCTTTGTCGTTGACGTTTTTCGCGAGCAAGCTCGCTCCTACAGAGGGTAATGCATTGGGGCAAGCCCCCTCCCACAAGGGTTTGCAGTGTTAGTGGAACAGTACTGCGGTCTTCTGCAGGGTCACCCACACACCCCAAGCCAACGGAATACCCACTACCAGCCACGCGGCAATCGCCAGCGGCTTGCTGGCGGCGGAGGCCTTCCACTCCAGCACGGTGCTCGCATCGGCACCTTTGTCATGGCCCAGCGCCTGTTCGGCGGCAAGTTCGGCATCGGTCATGAAGTACTTGTCGGCCACCGGGCGCACCAGCAGGTTGCAGATGAAGCCCAGCACCAGCAAGCCGGCGAGGATGTACAAGGTGATGTCGTAGGCCGCGGCGCGTTCAACGCCTATGCTCAACTGGTATTCACGCAGGTAGTTCACCAGCACCGGGCCCAACACGCCCGCAGCGGCCCAGGCGGTCAACAGGCGACCGTGGATCGCGCCAACCATCTGGGTACCGAACAGGTCGGCCAGGTAGGCCGGAACTGTGGCAAAACCACCGCCGTACATCGACAGGATGATGCAGAACGCCGCCACGAACAGCGCCACGTTACCCAGGTGCCCCAGGTTCGGGATCAGCGCATACAGGGCAAAGCCCAGGGCAAAGAACACGAAGTAGGTGTTTTTACGCCCCAGGTAGTCAGAGAACGACGCCCAGAAGAACCGGCCACCGATGTTGAACAAGCTCAACAGTCCGGTAAAGCCAGCGGCGATGGCCGCAATGGATGCCAACTGGCCCGCATCCAATTGACCAAATGGCACATCGACACCCAGCAGCTTGCCGCCGAACACTTCCTGCAGCAGTGGCGAAGCCATGCCGAGGATGCCGATACCGGCCGACACGTTCAGGCACAGCACCAGCCATACCAGGCGGAACTGCGGGGTTTTCCACGCAACATTCACATGCACATGGCGGTGAGTGATCATCGCATTGCTGGCTTTCTTCGCTGGCGCGGTCCAGCCCTCAGGCTTCCAGCCGGTTGGCGGAACGCGATACAGCAGTGCACCACCGATCATGAACACGAAGTAAATCGCCGCCATCACCACAAAGCTCTGCCATACACCGACGCTGGTCGGCGAAGAGAAATGGCCCATCAGTGCTGCGGCCAAAGGTGCACCCACCATCGCGCCGCCGCCAAAGCCCATGATCGCCATGCCGGTGGCCATGCCACGCTTGTCCGGGAACCACTTGATCAAGGTCGAAACGGGCGAGATATAGCCCAGGCCCAGGCCAATACCGCCAATGACCCCGGAGCCGATCCACATCAGCCAGATCTGGTGGGTATAGATACCCAAAGCCGAGATCAGCAGGCCACCACACCAGCACAGCGCGGAGACTACACCGGCCTTACGCGGCCCGGCGTGTTCCAGCCAGCCACCCCAGATCGCTGCGGAGCAGCCCAGGAAGATGAAGAACAGGGTGTAGATCCAGCCCAGCATGGAGATGGGCCAGTCGCATTGGGACGAGAAGACTTGAGCGATAAAGCCCATGTCCGGTGCGCAAGCCACTGGCGCGGTGATGCCCAGCGCCTTGGACAACGGCAGCCAGAACACCGAGAAACCATAGGCCATGCCGATGCACAGGTGGATGGCCAGGGCGGCCGGTGGAACCAGCCAGCGGTTGAAGCCCGGCTTGGCGATGATGCGCTCCTTGGACAGGAACGCAGGCTGTGCGGCGTCAGTGCCGGCCACAGTGCTAGTGCTCATTTGGTGTTTCCCCCAGTTATTGGTATGCGTCCGTCAGGCGCTCTCTCCCTCGGCCTTGCACGCAAAGCGTGGCCGTTTTGTTGAGTGGAACTTCCCTTTAGGCGCGACCTTAAGTCGCAGAAGGCGGACGAACGTGCAGAGATTAGCACCAGTGGATGTGAGAAAAATCAGATTGCCACTACCTTTTTGGATTATCTGTATTTTTCTGACGTCAAAATCCTATTTCCGCGCCCATGGATACAATGTAACGATCCGTGAACTGACGCGGGCCGTCGAGCGTTATACTCTGCGGCTAAATTTTGAAATCGACATACAAGGACTCGCCCATGAAAGCGTTCGGCAAAATCCTGGGTCTGGTACTTCTCGGGCTGTTGCTGATCATTGTGGCGCTCGGCTTTGCCCTGACCCACCTTTTCGATCCCAACGACTACAAAGAAGAAATTCGCCAGATAGCCCGCGACAAGGCCCACATCGAGCTGACGCTCAATGGCGATATCGGCTGGAGCCTGTTCCCCTGGCTGGGCCTGGAACTGCACGAGGCCAGCGTCGCGACCCTGACCGCACCCACCCAACCTTTCGCCGACTTGCAGATGCTCGGCCTGTCGGTACGCGTACTGCCACTGCTGCGCCGCGAAGTGCAGATGAGCGATGTGCGTGTCGAAGGCCTGAACCTGCGCCTGAACCGCGACAAGCAAGGCCACGGTAACTGGGAAGACATCGGCAAGAACCTGCCCGACGAAACCACAGGTACCCCCGCTCCCGCGCCGGTCGAGGCCGTGGCGGAAACCAAGCCGGAAAAGCCACCGCAGCCGATCCGCCTGGACATCGACAGCCTGACCATCAACAACGCCCGCGTCGAATACACCGATGAACAGACCGGCAAGCAGCTAAGTGCCGAAAGCATCCAGTTGAGTGCCGGTGCCATCCACGAAGGCGCCAGCATCCCGCTGAAACTCACGGCGTTCCTGGGCAGCAACCAGCCGCTGATGCGGGTCAAGACTGAGCTGAACGGCAACTTGCGCATCCAGCGCGCGCTCAAGCGTTACCAGTTCGAAGACATGCGCTTTAGCGGCGAGGCCACTGGTGAGCCGTTGCAAGGCAAGACGGTGAGCTTCTCCACCCAGGGCCAACTGCTGGTGGACCTGGCGGCCAACGTCGCCGAATGGACCAACCTGAAACTGGCGGCCAACCAACTGCGCGCCTTGGGCGAACTGAAGGCCAATGACCTGGACAAGACCCCGCAGATCAGCGGCGCCCTGTCGGTCGCCCAGTTTGACCTGGCCAAGTTTCTGGAGAGCGTCGGTCATCCGCTGCCGGCCATGGCCCCCGGTAGCCTGAGCAAGGTCGAGCTGGTGAGCCGCCTCAAGGGCACGCCCACCAGCGTCGCCCTGGAAGACCTGAACCTGAAGCTCGATGGCAGCACCTTCACCGGCCGCATCGCCGTGGACGATTTCGCCAAGCAGTCCCTGCGTGTGCAGCTCAAGGGCGATACCTTCAATGCCGACAATTACCTGCCGGCCAAATCCGAAGCTGCCAAAGGTGCAACCGCCGCACGCCAGGCCGAAGTACAGAGCAGCGAAGCCGGCGCCATGGCCGCAGGCGGCAACACGCCATTGCCGGAGGCGCCGACCAAAGGCGCCTGGAGCAACGACAAACTGCTGCCGCTGACGCGCCTGCGCAGCCTGGACGTGAATGCAGACCTGGCCTTTGGCGAGCTGACCCTGAGCCAACTGCCCATTCAGAACGCGGTGCTCAAAGCTTCCGGCATCGACGGGCAACTCAAGCTCGACACGCTCAGCGGCGGTCTCTACAACGGCACGTTCCAGGCCAACGGCACACTTGACGTACGCCAGGACACACCCGTGCTGGCCCTGCAAAGCCACATCAAGCAGGTGCCTGTTGAGCGCATCCTGCAGGCCCAAGGGAAAACCCCGCCGGTCAAAGGCCAGCTCACCCTCGACAGCAACCTCAGCGGCCGCGGCAACAGCCAGAAAGCCCTGATCGAGAGCCTCAACGGTACCGCCAGCCTCGTGATCAACAACGGCGTGTTGCTCAATGCCAACATCGAGCAACAACTGTGTACCGGCATCGCCCTGCTCAACCGCAAAACCCTGAGCACCACGCCAGGCGGCAAGGACACGCCCTTCCAGGAGCTGCGCGGCAACCTCACGTTCCGTAACGGCGTGGCCAGCAACCCCGACCTGAAAGTGCGTATCCCGGGCCTCACGCTCAACGGCAACGGTGATGTGGATTTGCGCGTGCTGGGCATGGACTACCGCGTGGGCATCATCGTCGAAGGCGACAAGCGCGACGTGCCGGACCCGGCCTGCCAGGTCGGCGCCAACTTCCAGGGCATTGAGGTGCCGCTGCGCTGCCGTGGCCCGCTTGAGCTGGGCGCCAAGGCCTGCCGCCTGGACAAGGACGGCCTGGGCCAGGTCGCTCTCAAGGCGGCCGGCAATCGCCTCAACGAGAAGCTGGAAGAAAAACTCGACAAGGTTAACCCCAAGCTCAAAGACGCATTGAAAGGCCTGTTCAACCGATGAGAAACGAGCAGTTTTCACAAGCGGTACTGGACTGGTACGACCGCCATGGCCGCCACGACCTGCCTTGGCAACAGGGCATCACCCCTTACCGGGTGTGGGTGTCGGAGATCATGCTGCAACAGACCCAGGTCAGCACCGTGCTCAACTACTTCGACCGCTTCATGGCGTCCTTGCCGACGGTCGAAGCCCTGGCCGCCGCACCGGAAGATGAAGTGCTGCACCTGTGGACGGGCCTGGGCTACTACACCCGGGCGCGCAACCTGCAAAAGACCGCGAAGATCGTGGTGGCCGAATACGGCGGCGAATTCCCCCGCGACGTGGAAAAGCTCACCGAGCTGCCGGGCATCGGCCTGTCCACCGCTGGCGCGATTGCCAGCCTGAGCATGGGCCTGCGCGCACCGATCCTCGACGGCAACGTCAAACGCGTGCTGGCGCGCTTTACCGCACAAGAGGGCTACCCGGGCGAGCCCAAGGTGGCCAAGCAGCTGTGGGCCACCGCAGAGCGCTTTACGCCCCATACCCGCGTCAACGCCTACACCCAGGCCATGATGGACATGGGCGCCACGCTCTGCACCCGCAGCAAACCCAGTTGCCTGCTTTGCCCGCTGGAAAAAGCCTGCGAAGCCCACATGCTCGGCCTGGAAACCCGCTACCCGATCCCCAAGCCGCGCAAGACCATCCCACAAAAGCGCACGCTGATGCCGATGCTGGCCAACGCCGAGGGCGCCATCCTGCTTTACCGTCGCCCGTCCACGGGCCTGTGGGGCGGCTTGTGGAGCTTGCCGGAGCTGGACGACCTGCAAGACCTGGATCACCTCGCCAACCAGCACGCGCTGGCGCTGGGCAAGCATCAGGAACTGCCCGGGCTGGTCCACACCTTCAGCCATTTTCAGTTGGCCATCGAACCCTGGCTGGTCCAGGTCGAGGAAACCGCCCATCACGTGGCCGAGGCCGACTGGCTCTGGTATAACCTCGCCACCCCGCCGCGCCTGGGCCTTGCCGCCCCGGTGAAAAAACTGCTGAAGCGCGCGGCCGACGTATTGAACGCAGGAGTTTCGTCATGACCCGCACCGTTATGTGCCGCAAGTACAAAGAAGAACTGCCAGCCCTGGAACGCCCTCCTTACCCAGGTGCCAAGGGCCAGGACATCTACGACCACGTCTCAGCCAAAGCCTGGGGCGACTGGCAAAAACACCAGACCCTGCTCATCAACGAAAAACGCCTGAACATGATGAACGCCGAAGACCGCAAATACCTGCAGGGCGAAATGGACAAGTTCTTTTCCGGCGAGGAATACGCCCAGGCCGAAGGCTACGTCCCACCTGCTCAATAATTGATCAAAAACCGGGGTCTGCACGTAAGCGACGGTAATAATTAAATATTTATTGAAAACTTGCTTGACGACCCCCTGAAAAACCCGTTTAATGCGCCCCGTTGCCCAGATAGCTCAGTCGGTAGAGCAGGGGATTGAAAATCCCCGTGTCGGCGGTTCGATTCCGTCTCTGGGCACCAAAATACCGAGAAACCCCAAGGAACAATGTTCCTTGGGGTTTTTTATTCCCTGCGATTTAACCGGCTTCAGGCCCCGCAGCCCAAATGATCTGCGCGGGCTTGATTTAAATGGCCAGGCTCAAAGCGCCCTCAGACCAACTGCGTCGTCGGCGACGCCAGTTCCCCTCGCACGGGTGCCCCAAGCACGTTTGCGTTCCCCTGAGCAGCCTTCAGGCCGTAGCGTCTATTCTGCCGGGTGCTCGCCGAAGCAGAAGCCGTACGACCTCTTCGAGTGACAGAGCGACGACGAGGCGCTCGCGCCGAAGGCAACGCCGCGTGAGAGATGCTGCCTGACAATACGCTGAGCGCATCTTCAACCTGACGCCGCGCCAACCTGACGTTGACGTCCATCGCATTCGTCCAGAAATACGTGCCAGCGGCCAGGCTGCCAAGTACCGAGACATGAGGCCAGGCCTCACCAGCTGCACCCACCAACCTTCCTGTCTCGAAGTCCAACTCAAAGCCGCCGAACTCATTGGGCCTGGCCAACTTGCGCCGGAGCAGATTCACCACGAGCGGCACGTCAGACTGTTCCACCTGAACGGAGTAACCGGTGGCGTTGATAACATACTCACTCTCGACGACGGTACGAAATGCACTGCGACGGTCGTCAATGCGCGTCTCAAAGACCTTTGAAGCCTGGTTGTAAGTGACTTGCCTGACGCCGCCGAGCACCAGTATTCGGTCAGCCTTCAGCAACGCCTGCAACTTATGGGCATTTTTGACCGGCACCGAGACGCGGTAAGAAGACCAGAGACTGCCGAATGTCGTCTGGAATACCTGCTTGTCGTCGCGAGACAGGCGATGCCAGACATAATCGATAATGGAGTTGGTCGAGTAAATGACCGACTGCCACAGACGCTCGGCATTGTCTGCCTGCATGATCTCGGACGTTATGTAGTCCAGCACACCAGCGCCCGAATTCATGATGTGCTTCAAGTCCAGGGCGTCACCGGTAACCTCCTCGATCTCACGTAGCAACATCGTAAAGACGTCATGCAGCTTGAGCTGGCCCCCATTTGCATCACAGAAGTTATCGATGTGGGCCCGGGTCAGATGAGTCAGTGTATGAGGCCGATTAAAGGTACCGCGCACACTGGGCAGACGGCCGGTGCGCGATGCCATGACAATTTTCCCCTGGTGCCCGGCTTCTGTCAGTGAGAGCACAGTGTCAATGGCCGACAGCCCGGTCCCTAGCACACACACCGAAGCGTTGGCCGGTATGTTGCGCACCATGTCCCGGGTTGGGTATGGCGTGCGCACGAAGCCAGCCACGTCATTGAGCTGAGTAAACCGCGTCGATGGCAGGTTTCCCATGCTGAGGACAACCCGATCCGCCACGTAGGCCACGCCGCTCTCGGTATCAATGCAAGGGCGCTGGTCAGACAGTGAGATCAAGTCTGTGACGGTTGAGGTCACTGCAGTGACCTTAATGCCATGGGCGCGGGCCACGGCCATCGTCTGCTCATACAGATGTGCCAGGTATCTGCCGAACAGGCTGCGCGGCAGGAAGGCGTGATCGTCGATGACTGTTTGTGGAAAATCTACCGCCTGATCTGCGCCATGCTGTTCCAGCCAGCGAATGAAATGTCGCTTGTCGCCTGCTACCGCAGACATGGCGTCGGCTCGCGTGTTGAGCAAGTTGCACTCGAAGTCGGCCTGGTACGCATAACCCGGCCCAGGTGTTTTCTGTGACTCAAAGATCAGCACATCCAAATGATGACTCAGCCCCTGACGAACAGCTTCATCAATGAGTTGCGTAAAATATGCAACGCCGACAGAACCACCGCCCACTATGGCAATTGTTATTTTTTTCATGGTGTTTTCCAAAACGCGTAGTGCGAAGAATGAAGAGCCATCAATGAAATGATGAGTTAGTCACGCGAACGCCAGTACTTGTCCGTGACAGAGAGCGGCTGATGGAGAAAAATCGACGCGGGCATCAACTCCACGTGGTCAGCCACGATGATATCGGCCGTACTGCGAGCGAGAATATCGCGCTCGATGTCGATACCCGGCGCAACTTCCTTGAGTATCAAGCGGCCGTCTTTCAATACGAGCACAGCCCGTTCAGTGATGAACAGAATCGGGCAGTTGCGTGATTGCGCATGGGCGGCATTGAAGCTCATGTGCTCAACGGCTTGAATAAACTTGGTGATATCCCCTTCACGCTCAATGATTAATTGTCCGGCTTCAAACCCCAGTTCCAAACCACCGGCCGTGAAGGTTCCGCAAAACACCACGCGCTTGGCGCTCTGCGAAATGTTGATAAAGCCACCGACACCGTTGAGCCGCCCGCCGAATCGACTGATGTTGACGTTGCCACCGCTGTCGGCCTGACCAAACCCGAGGAAGGCCAGATCGATTCCGCCGCCATCATAGAAGTCGAACTGGCTGGCTTGATCGAGAATCGCTTGAGGGTTGCTCGAAGCGCCGAATGACAGCCCCCGCGCAGGCGTCCCGCCGATAACCCCTGACTCGACAGTAAGCACATGGGCGGAGCAGCGCTCCTCGCTCGCGACCCTTGCAATGTACTCCGGGGTGCCAATACCCAGGTTAACGATCGGCGCGTTGTACCGGGCTATTTCATACAAGGCTCGGCGCGCGACGATTTTTTTGGCGCACAGCGGTAACGGCGTGACGGCGGTATCAGAGCGTGAACGCCCGGTATAGGTGTTGTTTCTGACCTCACCGTAGGTTTGCCAATGCGTGTCTGGCGTGGATAAAACCAGATAATCCACAAAGATCCCCGGAATACGGATGGTCTGAGGATCAAGCGAGTTACGGTCGACCAATTCCATCACTTGCACGATGACGATACCGCCGCAATTGTGAACGGCCTGCGCCTGGGCGAGGCTGTCCTGAAAGTTGGCTTCGTCCTCCATGCTGATATTGCCGTCGACATCTGCTCGGCTTCCGCGCAAAAAGGCGACATTGATGGGCATCGACGGATAGAAAAGTTCTTCACGCCCCCCAACGTTTACTACTGAGATCAGCTCTTCAGTCGTAGCCGGGCCGACTTTGCCCCCCTCCTGCCTGGGGTCGATGAAGGTGTGCAAACCGATCCCTGAGAGCACCCCACTTTTGCCCCCGGCGATTGAGCGGAACAAGTGGCTTATGACGCCCTGAGGCCAGTTGTGCGCTTGGATTTCACCACGCAGTGCCATCTGGCCTATCGACGGGGCAAGGGCCCAGTAGCCTCCGATCACCTTTTTCAGCAGGCCTTTGACAGCCAGTTGATTAAGCCCACGGCTGGCCTTGTCACCCTGACCGGCCGCAAAAACCAGGGTCAGGTCTGATGGCTGTGCGGTAGCGGCAAAGCGCGCCGCCAGCGCTTCGGTGAGCAAGTCAGGGTGCCCGCAACTGCCGAACCCCCCAGTGGTAATCGTGCAGTTATCGGGTACCAGGGCGGCCGCCTGGCTGGCGGTGATGACGCGCTTTGGCTCCATTACGTAATCACTGCCGAACGAGGCCGCTGCGAGCGCAGCTCCCGGGGCCGCCTGGACGTTGAAGCCGCTATTGAGGGCGCCCATCATGCCTGCGCCTGCGCCAGGGAAACGGTCTGCACGGGCTTTTCCCACACCACCAGGAAGGTGCAGCCCTCATCGCTCCACAGCGCATGCTCACTGTCAGGCGGGCAGACTTCAAGCGTGCCTGCTGGGTGTGCACCGGCATCGTTATGCAGCACGCCATCGAGCACGAAAATCAGTTCGTAGCCAGGATGAAGGTGGCGTTGGGTACGGGCACCCGGCTGATAACGTACTAGGGCCGCTGATGGGCCATCCACTTCCGGGCCTTGGTACAAATGCACGATGTCGGTCTTGGTTCGGCCATTGGCGGTATAAGGCACCCACGGCAAGGCTTCTTTGCTGCGTACTGCGTTGAGTACATCTTTAAGGATTTGTCCGGTATGCATGATACTTCCTTGTTCGCTGGATAAAGAGGCGTTAGATAGGGGTGGTTAAACGTTGAGCTCACTTCTTGACATGGGTGCACGCATAAACAGCCAGTGCGGTAATCGCAAAACCCACTGCGTTAATTGCACTGAATGATTCACCGAGGAATACAAAGCCCATTAAGGCTGTGACTGCGGGAATAAGATGGAACAGGCCTGCTACTTTGCTCGCCTCACCTTTGCGCATGAGAATGTAGAGGATGCTGATAGCGCCAATAGAGTTGACCAGTGACAACCAGCCGGACGCGAAGATCATCGTTGGGGTCCACTGAACCGCGAGGTTTTCAAAGTGGTCGGCGAGAAAGAACATCACGAAAGAGGCCGTGGCCAACTGAATAAAACCGCCGGTGCGCAAGTCCATGCCGGTGCAGTATTTCTTCTGATACAGGCTGCCGGCCGTGATGCCAACCAGTGCCAGCACTACGCACAAGTAACCTGTCAGGCTCGCTGTTGCACTTACACCCAGCTGTTCATAGACCACCAGGGCCACACCGAACAATCCGCCCACCAAGCCGAGCCACTCAACACGACTGACTTTTTCGTTAAGAAACCGGGTGGCGCCCAACGCGGTAAACACCGGCATCGTGCCGACAATCAGCGCGGCCACAGCGGCCGACACGCCCAGATCCAGCCCCATGTACAGGCCAGCAAACTGAAGCGCCTGGATCAAGATGCCCACCACCACCAGATGGCCGAACTGAGCGCGGGTTTTCGGCCACGGTGCTTTCGTCGCAAGCGCCACGCCCAGCAGGATCAGCGCCGCACTGGCAAAGCGAATGAAGATCAGGGTGTAGGGCCCCACAAAGGGGAGTGCCACTTTGCCCACGACATAACCGGAACTCCACATGACGATGAAGAGCAAAGGCAGTAGAGTGGCGGGCAGGGCAATATTGAAACTTCTGGTCAGGGCTTTCATGAATCCTCCAAGGTTTAACCGCTAGAGAATTCAAAGTATTTAACCCACCCGCTGCGCACAATACGGCCAAAAAGAACAAGCCTGTGTCCTCTGGAGAAACAATGGAATCTTTCTCAGATAATATTTCGGATGTCTTTGTTTTCGTTAAAGTTGTCGAACTGAAAAGTTTCTCCAAAGCGGCCCGTTTCTTCGGTTCGACCACCTCAACCGTCAGCAAACAAATGCGCAGGCTTGAGGAAACGCTCGGGGCCAAGTTGTTAAACCGCACCACGCGAAGCCTGGCGCTCACAGAAGCGGGAGAACTTGCCTATCAGCACGGTGTTCGGATTACCGAGGAAACCGGCGCATTACTCAACTCAGTCGAAAGCTTGCAATCGGCGCCCCGGGGCCACTTGCGGGTCACCACATCGGTTGCCTTTGGCAATCTCCACTTGAGCAACCTGGTTGGGCAATTCCTCAACGCCTACCCCGACATCAGCGTCACGCTCTCTTTGAGCGACCGCTATGTGGATATTGTCGAAGAAGGGTTCGATATTGCGATACGTCTGACCAGTACGCCCGTTGACAGTTTTATAGCGCGACGCTTAGCCAAACTCGATTACGTACTATGCGCAACACCCGGTTATTTAAGCAGCCACTCCCCCATCGCCACGCTCGGTGATTTGGCCGCACATAACTGCTTGATCAATGGCCTGGCGCGGGAAGCATCCTGGCGTTTTATTCGCGATGGCGAAGTGACCGAAGTGCGCGTATCAGGGCGTTTCAGCGTCAACAGCAGTGAGTCGGTGAGGCAGGCCGTGATGGAAGGTGTGGGCATAGGCTTGCTGCCCACGTTCTCCATCGCCGAGGATCTGCGCAAGGGCAGCCTCAGCGTGATTTTGCCCAAGTACATTGCAGAGGGCACTTTCGGCGACAGCATTCATGCGATTTTCTTGCCGAGCAAGTTTGCCGTGCCCAAGTTGCGGGTCTTTGTGGACTTCCTGATTGAGAAATTCGAAGACGGTGGTGGATGGTTGCCAGCCCCGCAGAAGGCTGAATAACCACGGGTGCCATGACGACCAAGACCGCGGCCCTGTATCCTTAGTGGCTTAGTGCCTGCGATTGGCAGAGGAAAGCCATGAGGTTTTTATCCTCCGTGCTGGTTATTTTTCTCTGGGTTCAATCGTTCAGCCTTTACCCAATTCTCAGTTGTAAGGTTTTTTCATGACCCGCTTCTTGCTTTGCACCCTATTAATACTGACCGCCCTGCTCAGTGGGTGTGCCACGCAGTTGGACGTAGCAATCAACGCGACGCCTGATCCCGATTATCAATTTGACCGACAGGCAACCGTGCTGGTGACCTCCACGGGCGGCAGCGATGAAAACTCGCTCAATGCCCGCTACTACCTGCGCGATATGGTCCGCGCCATGCAGGACCAGGGCTTTCGCAATGTCTTTACCGATACCACGCTGCCCAAGAACCACGCGCCGATCAAAATGACCGTCACCCTGGATGTCGACAGCAAGCAGGTGACGTATCGCTACACCGCTACCGAATACGGGCAAGTGGCAAAAAGCACCACCACCCAATGCAAGAAGAACAAGAAAAAGACCGACCAGCTGACCTGCACCAGCACCCCAAACACCTCCTACGGCCCGGTAGGGACCTCGGAGCGCACCGGCTACACCACGCTCACTACCTTCCGGGTCACGGCTCGCGATGAAGCGAGCAGGCGTGCGGTCTACCTGCTACGGGCGTCGTCCTATAACGACGATTGCCAAGCCGCCAAAGTCGAAGCCTTTCTGGTACAGCAGGGTTTGCAGAACCTGAATTTCCAGGACCGTGTGCAGCGCAACTATACGGTCACGATGCCTGAAAGCTTCCGCTGCAAATAATCATCTGCTCGACAGGCCCTTCGCTAAAGGGCCTCCTTACTTGAGCAAAAACACCATCAACGGGTTGTCATTCAAGCGCCCCTGATAGCTCGGCGCCAAGTGCTCCACCGGCGAGCCCTTCAACAGCGCAGTCTCCTTGCGCGACACAATCACCCAGGAGGGCCGGGGCAGCGCCGCCAGTTTCTCAAGCTCGTGACGCCCGACAAACAGCGGCTGTTCATCGTGATCCAGGTTCATCATGTAGCGCACCGCCCAGGTATCTCGCGCCAGGTCGACAAACACCAAAGGGCCCGGTTGCGCCTGGCGCAACGCCTCCACCTGGCTGACAAACCGCCGGGTATCGAATTGCAGGTCCTTGGCCGGCTCTATCACCGTCACCAGCAACAGCCATTGTGCTGCCAGGGCGATCAGGCTGAGCCACACCAACCGCCATGCTCGCCGCCAGGCCAGCAACGCCGCAACTTGCAGCACCACCAACGCGCCGATCATCAACGGCAAGGAAATCTGCGGCCAGTAGCCCTGCTTGTGCCAGGCGTGTCGACACACAAACACCACCACCACGCACAACGTCGGCAGCGCCGCGACCAGCCATTCGTAGCCACGGCGCACGCCTACCAGCCAGCCTTGCGCATGCAGTAGCCCATAGGCGGCGACCGCCGCGAACATCGGCACCATGGGCAGAATGTAATAAGCACGCTTGAAATGCGGTACCGACAGGCCGAACAGAATGATCAAGCCGCAGCCCCCAAGGCGCACCAGCAATTGCAGGTGCTCATTGGCCCAGCGCTCGGGCCAGCGATGGCGCAACGCAAACAGGGTCGCAAACGCCAGCGGTACCACCGGAAAGTAACGGTACAAGCTCAGTTGAAAATAGAAGTAGAACGGCTCACCCGACTCATCCAGACGCCCACCGACTTGCATCTTGAACACTTCACCGGCAAACGCATCGCCACCACTGAACCGCGCAAGCTTCATCAGTAGCCACCAGCACGCAGCAAGCAACACCAAGCCGACAACGCCGTGGATCAGCACCTGCCGAACACGCTCCCCCGGCTTGCCCAACGCCCAATACACACATACCACCGCGCAGACCTCAATCAACCCCAGCGGCCCACGTATCGCAAACCCCAGGACGAACAACGGGAACACCGCCAGTGGCCTCAGCCGTGACCCGAGGCGCTCGCCGGTGTGCAGCAGGTAGAAACTGCCCACGCATAACAACGCGACCATTTGGTCCAGGCACACCGAGCGCGACTTTTCGAGCAACTGAGCGGTGAGCAGTGTGAGCAGCACCGTCAGCAGCGCCCAGGCACGGCTGTAGGGTGCCAGCAGGCGGTACATCAGCGCGATCACCCCCGCCGAGGCGAGCGCCGTGGGCAGCACATTCGCCAAGTGGTTCGGCGCGTCAAACAAACGGGCGAATAGATAACTGAAGAAGGTCGCGGTGCCGGGGTAATCCGCATAGGGCTGGCCGTAGGTGGTGGGGAAAAGGCTCGCACCATGGCGATACATTTCCTGCATGAACAGCGCCCAACGCCCGTCAAAACCCTGGGGCTGCTGATCCCAGATGCCCACTGTGAATAACAAGAGAGCGACCAGGAAAATACCCAGTGACTCCAGGCGAAAACGGTTGCGGTGATCCATCGGGTGACCTGTCAGGTGGGAAGCGCTGGCGTATGGTGCCGAACGCGCCCCTGAATGGCGCCTGAACAGATCTGAACATTCACGCGGTTACCGACTGGTGGGCCACACCACTGCCGGAATCAGGCGAACGTAGAGCAATTCGGCAACCAACTCGATCAGGGTTTGCAGGATCACCACCGTTGCGGCCAAGCCGCGCACATCCTCCGGCAGGGCCAGCGCCAATGGCAAAACCACCAGCGAGTTACGGGTCGACGCACTGAAGGTCACCGCCCGCGCCGTCAACGCTGGCAGTGCGAACAGCCGCGCAGCCACAATGCCCATCAGCGGCGCCAGCAACACAAAGGCCACGTAGACCGGAATGACAGGTAGCAACACATTGATATCCCGTACCACCGCCGTGATGTGCGAAGCCAGCACTACAAACAACACCAACGCCATTGCCGGCACCGGCATCCACGCCCAGGCACTGTTCCAACGTCCAATAGCGCTCGAACGCCGCGCGAGAGCGCTGGTCAGGACCGCCAGAAGCATCGGCACCACAATCAACCCCACGAACGCCTCGACAAAAGGCCCTGCAGCCACCACCACGGAGGATTGCTCGCCCAACATCAGCCCCAGGTAGACCGGCAACAACAGCAGTTGCAGCAACAGCAGCAGCGGTGTTGCCGCCAGCATCGACCGCGAATCGCCCTTGCCGATATGGGTAAACACCACCACATAGTCGATACAGGGCGTCAGCAACACCAGCAGAGCGCCCACCAGCAACGCCGGGCGTTCCACCAGGCCGCGGGTCACCCCCCACACCAGCAAGGGCACCAGGATGAAATTGGCTAACAGCAAGGCCGCCAGGAAACGCTTGTTGCCCACGCCTTGGCGCAGTTCCAGGAAGGGGATTTGCAGAAACATCGCGTACATCAGCACGGCGATGGCAGGTGTCACCCAAAGGCTGAGGCCATGCGCTGATAAGGGCCAGAGCAGGCCGAACGTGACGGCCACAAAGACGGCAACGAAGTAGATAGGGACCTGATGGTGTTCCAGGGTGTCACGGGTCATGGGCGAGCTCGGGTGGGTCAATAGACTGTCAGCCTAAGTACCCGCGCAGAGAAGGTCGAGCATTACAGCAATCACTGCCGCCCCAGAAACCCTTGGGATTTCCCCCAACCTGCGCTTCAATACACCCTCTAGACCCAGACCCCAAGGACGTCGAGCCCATGGCCTCGCCAAACAAGCAGCAAAAACGCGCCCACCGGGCAAAAGCCAAGGCCAAGCAAAACCGCACCCAGCGCGCCGTGGCACACAAGCCGGATGCCTTTGCGGGCGACGACAGCCGCATCGACCTTGAGTCGGTGGATTTGACTGAACTGTTCGTCGCGATGCGTGCCGCCGGCGAGATCAGCCAGCAGGCGCTGTGTGCGGTGTTCCTGGCGCACCCGTTGCTGGCGTTGGTGCTGGAGCAGGAAGGCGAAGAGGAAGCGACCGACTTTATCCTGGCGGCGCTGATCGAGTATCGGCAGTGGGCGACAGACAGCGATGACGAAGCCGCGGCGTTAGCGTGGATCGAATCGCCGCAGTTCCAGGCAGACTATGTGGCTGCCTCCCAGGCGCTGACAAACTCAGCTGACTGACACACAACAACATCTGGCGCCATTGCCCCCTGTAGGAGCGAGCTTGCTCGCGAAAAACGCCAACGATAACGCGTGGTTCCTGAGTAAACGCGGCGCCTATTGGTTTTTCGCGAGCAAGCTCGCTCCTACAGGCATTAGGGTAAGCCCCCCTTCCACATTTACTCAGTATTGCGTCAGTTAAGGGCCGCAGCGCCCAATCGTTGAGCCTTGCGCCGGCTGGCCACAACCAACCCCGCCAATACCACCAGCAAGCTCAACACCCCCGTCGCGATGATCTCGACCCGATGCGCTTCCTGGAACAGCATGATGGTCAAGGTACCGACGATAAACACCATCACCGCGTACGTCAGGCCAGGAAACAACCACATCTTGAAGACGATCTTCTCGCCCGCCGCCGCACGCTTCTGGCGCATGCGCAGTTGCGACACGGCAATCACCAGGTACACCAGCAACGCGATGGCGCCGGAACTGGCCAGCAGGAATTCGAACACCGCCGCCGGGGCGACGTAGTTGGCAAATACCGCCAGGAACGCAGCGCCGGTAGAAAGCAACACCGCCCAGTAAGGCGTGCCGCTCTTGTTGGTACGCTTGGCCACGGCCGGTGCGTCACCGCGACGGCCCAGGGAGAACAGCATGCGCGACGCGGTGTACAGCGCCGAGTTGAGGCAGCTGGTTACGGCAACCAGCACCACCAGGTCGACAATCAGCTTGGCGTTCGGAATGCCCATGCGTTCCAGCACAGTCTGGTAGGAACCTACGGCAGCCAGGGTCGGATCATTCCAAGGCACCAGGGAGACCACGATGAAGATCGACAACAGGTAGAACAAACCAATCCGCCAGATCACCGAATTGGTGGCCTTGGTGATTTGCTGGCCAGGGTTCTTCGATTCGGCGGCGGCGATGGTGACAATCTCGGTGCCCATGAACGAGAACATGGTGGTCAGGATCGCTGCCAATACCGCGCCCATACCGTTGGGCATGAACCCTTGGGTATCGAACAGGTGCGAAACACCGCTGACCTGGCTGGTGGGCAAGAAGCCGAAGATCGCGGCCAGGCCGAGGATCACAAAGCCCACGATCGCCACGACCTTGATCAGCGCAAACCAGAACTCGAATTCACCGTAGTTTTTCACGCTGAACAGGTTGGTTGCGGTGAGCAGCAAGGTAATCACCAGGGTGAACACCCAGATCGCCACGTCGGGGAACCAGGCGTGCAGGATGGTCGCCGCCGCGTTGGCTTCCAGCGGAATCACCAGAACCCAGAACCACCAGTACAGCCAGCCGATGGTGAAACCGGCCCAGTGGCCGATTGCCCGGTCGGCATAGGTAGAGAACGAACCGGTATCCGGTGACGCAACGGCCATCTCGGCCAGCATGCGCATCACCAAGACCACCAGCGTACCGGCGGCTGCATAGGCCAACAACACAGCCGGGCCGGCAGCAGCGATCGCATGGCCGGAGCCGACAAACAAACCGGCGCCGATGACACCGGCAATCGACAGCATGGTGACGTGACGCGGTTTGAGCCCCTGTTCGAGGTCATTGGAGCTTTGCGTACTACTCATTGACACACCTTTGCGAGGAATTGCGAAAACGGTTCGCCCGGCTTGCAGCCTTTCTCGTGAAAAGAATCCAACAGGGCGTTCTTTATTTTTTACGCAAGATTTGCGCCAAAATATTTCAGAGCCACAGTTGACGGGGGCTGTAGGACAATTCGCCACCCATCGCAAGTCATTGAGAACAATGGCATTCCGCTATAGCGTTACCGTGCGACTCACATTCACGGCGCACCGACGCACCAAAAACACACACAAAAAGTACGTGACGCCCCATAAGCGGGCTGATATGGACCGTTTGCCCGGTTAACCCTTCCAACACCCGGCCAAAGCTGGCACCATCGCGCCCTTTTTTACGCGAAGCCTGTGGATTTTTCCGGGTCAAACGTCTGTAGGTTGTTGATGGCGCGACACGCTGCTGCGCCGATGCGACACCCTGCCGCAGACCATCGGTTAACCGTCCGCAGCGCTGTTGGCTGTCGTCCAAACGCTATGCTAGCTTGGCGCCTCGCCAGGAAGGCGGCCCAACAGCGAAGATCGCAACGAACACAATGAGGACCGCACATGGCCCAGGCCACGCCCGCGCTTGAAATCCGCAACTTGCATAAACGCTATGGTGAGCTTGAGGTACTTAAAGGTATCTCGCTGACCGCTCGCGACGGCGATGTGATCTCGATCCTGGGCTCCTCCGGTTCCGGCAAGTCCACTTTCCTGCGCTGCATCAACCTGCTGGAAAACCCGCACCAGGGCCAGATCCTGGTGGCCGGCGAAGAACTCAAGCTCAAGGCCGCGAAAAACGGCGAACTGATGGCCGCCGACGGCAAGCAGATCAACCGCCTGCGCAGCGAAATCGGGTTTGTGTTTCAAAACTTTAACCTGTGGCCGCACATGAGCATCCTCGACAACATCATCGAGGCTCCTCGGCGCGTGCTCGGCCAGAGCAAGGCCGAAGCCATAGAAGTGGCCGAGGCCCTGCTGGCCAAGGTCGGTATCGCCGACAAGCGCCACGCCTACCCTGCCCAGCTCTCTGGCGGCCAACAACAACGTGCGGCGATTGCGCGTACCTTGGCGATGCAGCCTAAAGTCATTCTGTTCGACGAGCCGACATCGGCGCTTGACCCGGAAATGGTCCAGGAAGTACTTAATGTGATCCGCGCACTGGCCGAAGAAGGCCGCACCATGCTGCTGGTCACCCACGAAATGGGCTTCGCCCGTCAGGTATCCAGCGAAGTGGTGTTTTTGCACCAGGGCCTGGTCGAGGAGCAAGGATCGCCACAGCAGGTGTTTGAAAACCCGCTTTCGGCGCGCTGCAAACAATTCATGTCCAGCAACCGCTAACGGAGCAACATGCATGCAGAACTATAAAAAATTCCTTCTGGCCGCGGCCGTCTCGATGGCGTTCAGCGCCACGGCCATGGCAGAAACCCTGAAGATGGGGATCGAAGCGGCCTACCCGCCATTCAACAATAAAGACGCCAGCGGCAACGTTGTCGGCTTCGACAAAGACATCGGCGACGCCCTGTGCGCCAAGATGAAAGTCGAGAAGTGCGAAGTGTATGTGTCCGACTGGGACGGCATTATCCCGGCCCTGAACGCCAAGAAGTTCGACTTCCTGGTGTCTTCGCTCTCGATCACCGACGAGCGCAAGCAGGCGGTGGATTTCACCGACCCGTACTACTCCAACAAGCTGCAGTTCATTGCGCCCAAAGCCACTGCGGATTTCAAGACCGACGCCACTTACCTCAAAGGCAAGGTGATCGGTGCACAGCGCGCAACGCTGGCCGGTACCTACCTGGAAGACAAGCTGCCGGACACCGAAGCCAAGCTCTACGACACTCAGGAAAACGCCTACCTCGACCTGACCTCCGGTCGCCTCGACGGCATCCTGGCTGACAAGTACGTGCAGTACGAATGGCTCAAGAGCAAAGACGGTTCGGCCTATGAATTCAAAGGCGAGCCGGTGGTAGATAGCGACAAGATCGGTATCGCCGTACGCAAAGGCGACCCACTGCGCGAGCGCCTGAACAAAGCCCTGGCAGAGATCAAGGAAGACGGCACCTACAAGAAGATCAACGACAAGTACTTCCCGTTCAGCATCGAATGATCTGAACGGCCTGCCCGGCGCGCTCCTGGTGAGCGCGCTGGCTTTTAGCAATGCCTGCCGCGATATGAAAACACCATGAATTTCGATCTCTACGGATTCGGCCCGGCCCTCGCCGCCGGCGCGCTGATGACCGTCAAACTGGCGCTCACGGCCCTGTGCCTGGGGCTGGTGCTGGGCCTTGCCGGCGCCTTGGCCAAAACTTCGCCGTACAAGCCGCTGCAATGGCTGGGCGGCGCTTATTCGACCATCGTGCGCGGTATTCCCGAGCTGCTGTGGGTGCTGCTGATTTACTTCGGCACCGTCAACCTGATGCGCGCCCTCGGTGAGGTCTTCGGCAACCCCGACCTGTCGCTGAGTGCCTTTGCCGCTGGCGTCATCGCCCTGGGCCTGTGCTTCGGCGCCTACGCCACCGAAGTGTTCCGCGGCGCGATCCTCGCCATCCCCAAGGGCCACCGCGAAGCGGGTGTGGCGTTGGGGCTGTCGAAGTTTCGGATTTTCACCCGGCTGATCATGCCGCAGATGTGGCGCATCGCCCTGCCGGGCCTGGGTAACCTGTTCATGATCCTGATGAAGGACACCGCGCTGGTGTCGGTGATCGGCCTGGAAGAAATCATGCGCCACGCGCAGATAGGCGTGACCGTGACCAAGCAACCGTTCACCTTCTTCATGGTCGCCGCATTCATGTACCTGGGCCTGACCGTACTGGCGATGACCAGCATGCACTTCCTGGAAAAACGCGCCGCCCGCGGCTTTGCAAGGAGCACCCAATGAGCGGCGACTACAGCTGGCTATCGCACTTTGACCTGGGCCTGAACTGGGCCGTGATCATCAAGTGGCTGCCGAAGTTGGCCCAGGGCGCCACACTGACCCTGGAGCTGGTGGCAATCGCCGTGATCGCCGGCCTGCTGCTGGCGATCCCGCTGGGCATCGCCCGCTCTTCGCGCCGCTGGTACGTGAGCGCCCTGCCCTATGCCTACATTTTTTTCTTCCGTGGCACACCGCTGCTGGTGCAGTTGTTCTTGGTGTATTACGGCCTCGCGCAGTTCGATGCCGTGCGCAACAGCTTCATGTGGCCATACCTGCGCGACCCGTTCTGGTGCGCCACCGCCACCATGACCCTGCACACCGCCGCCTATATTGCCGAGATCCTGCGCGGTGCGATCCAGGCCATTCCGCCGGGCGAGATCGAAGCGGCGCGGGCATTGGGCATGTCCAAGCCGAAAACGCTGTTCTACATCATCCTGCCACGCGCCTCGCGCATTGGCCTGCCGGCCTACAGCAACGAAGTGATCCTGATGCTCAAGGCCAGCGCCCTGGCCAGCACCGTAACCCTGCTTGAACTGACCGGCATGGCGCGCACCATCATTGCCCGCACCTACCTGCCGGTCGAGATCTTCTTCGCCGCCGGGCTGTTCTACCTGCTGATGGCCTACGTACTGGTACGCGGCTTCAAATTGCTGGAAAAATGGCTGCGCGTCGATGCGTGCCAAGGACGTTGAGGCACGCTTCCAGGAGCTGGATGCATTCCTGACTGAACACCAAGGGCTGTGGCGACCACGGCCCTTTACCCAGTTACAGTTGCCCTGGGAAACCGAGCACCCTGCGTTATCCCAATGGCTGCGCCAGCGTTCACTGGCCGAGGCCGAAGCCAGTCACAACCAACCCCACCACCTGCCCGCGCCCGCACCTTTTCCACAACTGGCCGCTCATGCGCTGCGCCTCGGCACTGTGGATAAATTACCCACACACACCCTTGAACCCGCTCGCCATCGCCTGAATGTCGACGTGCCCGGGCGCAAATGGCAACAGATCGAAGCCTTCGGCGCCGCGCTGAGCTTTACCCAAACGCCCGCCCACTGGCTGGACTGGTGCGCCGGCAAAGGCCACCTCGGCCGCCGCCTGCTGCAACTCGGCCAACATCTGACCTGCTTGGAATACGACCCCGCCCTGATCGCCTCCGGCAAAGCCTTGAGTGATCGCCACGGCCTGCCCGCAACCCATCACCTCCAAGATGTCATGGCGGATGTGGCGATCCAGCCCGAACATACACCCGTCGCCCTGCACGCCTGCGGCGACCTGCATGTGCGCCTGCTGCAACTGGCCAGCGCCGCCGGCTGCAAACAACTGGCATTGGCGCCCTGCTGCTACAACCGCATCACCGCCGACCGCTATCAAGCCCTCTCCGCCGCCGGACGCGCCTCCCTGCTGCAACTGTCGATTGACGACCTCGGCCTGCCCCTGAGCGAAACCGTCACCGCCGGCAACCGCGTACGCCAACAACGAGACACCTCCATGGCCCGCCGCCTGGGCTTTGACCAACTGCAACGGCAACTGCGTGGCTGCGACGACTACCTGCCAACACCCTCCCTGCGCGCCAGTTGGCTGGATAAACCCTTTGCCGACTATTGCCAGGAATTGGCAAGCCTCAAAGGCTTATCCACAAGCGAACAGGATTGGCCGGCCCTGGAAGCCCATGGCTGGCAACGCCTGGCAGAGGTGCGCAACCTTGAGTTAGTGAGAGGCTTGTTTCGACGCCCATTGGAACTGTGGCTGGTATTGGACCGGGCACTGTTCATGGTGGAACAGGGCTACAACGTCGAGGTCGGCAGCTTCTGCGAACCATCGTTGACCCCGCGCAACCTGATGGTGCTGGCCGAGCGCGAATAAAGGGCAAAAAATCCTACACGCGCCCTGTGGATAACTCTGTTGATGAATAGTTTACAGAGGCCGTAGATATAGGCACTTCACGCCAAAAGCCAACCTGGTCATTTTTTGTTCACAAAATAAAGTGCACACAAAACAGGCAGTTGCAGCGTGTTGAGAACTGCTGCACAAAATGGCTGTTTCGTGACAGCTGTCACCAACCGATTGTGCATAAGCATCTGGCGCTAGGCGCATAACGGGCGCCTTATGCGGGTTGTTTTGGCGTGTTCGGCAGCGGGTATCAGGTTACGGGGGAGGTCTGCCCAAGCGATGCTTGAACCTATCGGCGTTCGTCTGCTGCCTGGAGCTGGGCCCGAACTATGCAAGTCCTTTTCAACCTGTGAAGACACGGGGAAAACGCCCTAATCGCGAGAAACTTCCGATTTTGCAAAAATAGTCAGAATTCAGGGGTTTACAGAACCTTTCCAATCGCTATAATCGTCGCCCTAACACGCCGGTATAGCTCAGTTGGTAGAGCAACTGACTTGTAATCAGTAGGTCCCGGGTTCGACTCCTGGTGCCGGCACCATACAAGGTTCCAGAGAAGGCTTTCAAAATCTCTAGAACCCCCGAAAAACCCGCCTTCTGGCGGGTTTTTTCGTTTTGGCGTTCCATCGGTTTCCGTCAGAAACTGGTGGATTCCAACCGTTTTAAGGGTAGAGTTTGGGATACAGGTCACTTCGATAAAAGGGAGTACCCTTATGTCGCGCACCACTGCTCCACTCTCTGATTCGGCTTGCCGCTCAGCCAAGCCCACCGACCGCGCCTACAAGCTTTTCGACGGCGACGGCCTCTACCTCCTAGTCCAACCCAATGGCCGCAAAGGCTGGCGGCTCCGTTACGTCAAACCTGACGGACGGGAAGGACTGACCTCGTTCGGCAACTACCCCGTCATTGGCCTCGCCGATGCGCGCCGCAAGCGCTTGGAGATCAAGCGAATGCTGGCGGATGGCATTGATCCCATAGAGACCAAGCACCAAGCCAAGGCGGAAGCCGTGATCAAAGGCAGAACCTTTGAAAGCGTTGCGCTGGACTGGCACACAGAAATGTCGGCCAAGTGGGCACCAGGCCATTCCAAGACAGTGATGAGCCGCCTAAAAACCCACGTATTCCCGCTGATCGGCGCACGCGCCATTGTTGATCTCGACACCCATGACCTTATGCAGCCCTTGGAAGCGATCAAGAAGCGCGGAACGATAGACGTTGCTTTAAGGGTACAAAACTACCTGCAGAGCATCATGCGCGAGGCAAAGCGACTCCGGCTTATCACCGCAAACCCTGCTTACGACCTCGAAGGCTTGATCAAAGCCCCGCGGGTGATCCATCGCCCCGCTCTACCCTTATCGCGACTGCCGGAACTGCAAGAGCGGATCGACACCTATAAAGGCCGGGCACTTACCCGTCTGACGGTGATGCTGTCGCTCCATGTGTTTGTACGGTCCAGCGAGCTGCGCTTCGCCCGATGGAGCGAGTTCGACCTTAAGCGCGGCGTCTGGGAAATCCCGGACACTCGACCCGCGTTGGAGGGAGTAGCCTTTTCCACAAGGGGTACGAAGATGGCAGGGGATATCCATTTAGTACCCTTATCGCCGCAAGCAGTGGCCTTGCTTGAACAGATCCACGCACTCACCGGTAAATTCGACCTGGTGTTTGCAGGCGATGCCAAGCCCTGGAAACCCATGTCTGAAAACACCGTGAACAACGCGCTACGGACGATGGGATACGACACCAAAACCGATATCTGCGGACATGGGTTTCGTTCGATGGCCTGCAGCGCACTGATCGAGTCAGGATTGTGGTCCGAGACAGCCATTGAACGGCAGATGAGCCACAAGGAACGCAACAATGTCCGCGCCGCTTACATCCACAAGGCCGAATTCATTGAGGAACGCAGGCTGATCATGAACTGGTGGAGTCGGTACCTGGAGGCCAACCGACAGGAGCATGTCACTCCACACGAATTCGCCAACCAGATTGGAGATAACGTTACTCGCATAAAGGCGAAGCCTGGCATTGGCGCAGAGAGGAGGAGTTGATATGGATATCTCAACCGCACAAAGCATCAAGCTCGCCATTGTGTCGGCAACCGGACTGTCAAAAGACGCGCTGCATATCTATTTGGGCATGGCGGTCTATTTGACGTTGATCGTTGGCACCCGACGATTCAGGCCATACCTTGGCTGGCTGGTTGTTTTCATCATTGCGTGTGCAGGCGAGTGGGTAGATCGGCGAGACGATATTGGAAGCTTCGGGTACTGGCGCTGGCAGGCAAGCGCTCACGACGTTCTCAACACGTTATTTTGGCCGACGGTGCTAACACTACTTTGGCTTTTAAAGTGCCGCAGTAAAGTAAGCGTACATCCGTAAGGCTCTCGCAATCTGCTCTGCCACGCGGGTCCATCCAAACAGGGCTGCAAAGCCGCCCTGTTTGGATGGACCTCACTTAAAAAATCTAAAGCCCACGCAACTGTCTGTGGAAAACCACGGATTTCCACCGGTGGATAATTTCATCCACAGCCGCAGAACTCCCGAAAATTGGGGCCTTGACCCAAATTATCCACAGGCGTAGAAAAGATCGAGCAAAGCGCTGTCGTCGACAGCAACCCAGGTAGCCAGAACCTTCAAGGCTACGCCACACGGTGGTGGTTCTCCCAAAGTGCGATTAGCGTCCGGTGGCTCGCACAGTCACAGCGATGTGATGGATGCCTACTTCTATCAGAGTGCCCACTGCGGCAACTCACCCCTTTCATAGCTGCCCTGCAGCAACCTATCCGCTTGGCCATTTCCTTGCGCCAACCTGCGCCCGTCTCTTTCTCCCGGAAAGAGACGGGCGCTCCTACCGCTGCTGCAGCCCAACTCGTACAAGGCTTTGCGGCATTCCCCCTCGTGACAATCGGCGTGACAAACACCGAAGTCACCAGCAACAGCGATGCAGATGATGGTGTCGCAGCCCAGGGAATGGACTGAACCTGACTGACAGTCAGGCATGCCCCGGTCATCACATCACTGCCTTCACTCGACTCAGGATCTCGCGGCGTTGGTTTCGTCAGCCAGCACAGCCTCCACCCGCCCACTTCTTCGGAAGTGTTCAGGAGGCCAGATCATGAGATGCCCACGCTCCCGGTCGTAAGGAGCCGCCAGTCCCGCGTTAATGGACAACCCTCACAGGTCGCAGGGGCCTTGATCCCTGATAACACTCAACATTCTTGGCGGGATGACGTGGGGAAAGTTTTAAAAGTTTTGGCTTCGAGAGGAGTTTGATCATGGCGCTGGTGGGCAGACGAGATGGGCGCAATTTTGGCTATGGCCGGCAACTGAGCTATGCCGGGCCGCAAGCGCTGAGAGACATGTTCGGTGGCGGGCACTACGGGACCGTTAAAGCGCACTGTGATCGTTGGCAGGCATTCGTGCGCTGGTGCCGCTCAGACGATGGACCAGGACTCAACGATGCACGACAGGTAGATCGTCAGATCTTGGCGGATTACGTGGCGCATCTGCGTCACTTGGTCGATCGCGGCGACCTCTCCATCGCCACCGCACAAAATCGATTGTCCAGCGTCAACCGAACCATGGCGGCGCTTCGCGGTGATCAGTACGTGAAAGTGCCGAGTCCGAGCAAAGCGCTGGGAATGCAGCGCACCACCATCCGCACGACAGCTCCACAAGGCCAGGATCGCGAACACCTGATGCGAATCGTCGAGACGCTCAGCGAACAGCACTCTCGTGCCGCGGCCATCGCTCAGTTAGCGCGGGCCACCGGAATGCGCCTGCGCGAGGCCATTTTGGCCGACTTACCGCGCTTAAAACGTGAGGCCGAACACTACGGCAAGATCAACATCCAGGATGGCACCAAAGGGGGGCGCTCAGGTGCCTCGGCACCTCGCTGGATCAGAGTGGATGATCATATTCACGAAGCTTTGAGATTCGCCGAACAGGTCTCACCCCGCGGCAGCCACAACCTGCTTGCGCCGAATGAAAGATACCTCGATTTCCAACGGGAAATCGTCCGTCCCGCGCGGGACCTTCTCCATAAGCACAACCTCAAAGGCTTTCACGAGCTACGGGCGGCGTTTGCTTGTGAGCGCTATGAGCAAATTACCCAGCACCAAGCGCCGGTTAATGGTGGTCAGTGCTATGCCGTGGATCGGCGTCTTGACTGTGAGGCTCGCATGCAGATCAGCAAAGAACTGGGGCACAGTCGGATCGACGTTGCCGCTGCCTATATTGGAGGACGGACATGAGTAAGGCGTTTGATATGGAGATGTTCCTAGGTGGCGTGCTGACTGGATCGCATGCAACGCAGCAGCGGCATTTGCGGCAAGCCAGGATTATTAGCGCCGAGATCGCAGCGCGATGGCGGCGAGAGACGCCATGGAGCTGGCAGAGAAAACACCTAATTTGGTTTATGGACCATCGGCTAGCTGGGCGTAGTGAAGCGACTCGTTACTATTACCTGCTTACCGTCCGACTGCTCGCTCAGCGCCTACAGACGTCATGGACTTTCAATCTCTAAGTGGCACCTGATACCGATAGCAATCAACCCAAAAGCAACTGACCTTGACTAGTGGCTTTTTGCGTAGGCATCAGTCAGCTCCCCTTGATGAGCGCTGATGTCGAGCTCTAGACACAGCGGACACTCATCCGCTTGCTAGAGTGTAAACCTAGCTGTAAACTGTCAATCAAAGTGTCAAGCTGAGTAATCGAAATGGGAAAGAAATACGCAAACGCCCCAGTCTACTTCACCATCGGCCAGGTGCGTCACAACACACTGCTGTCACTGAAGGCTTACCTTCCGGCTATTCAGGAGCGGATGCGCAAGGCTGGTTACCCTGATTTCAAAAGCGCTCAGCAGATGCAATTCTCTTTTGGTGCTATTACAGGCGGGGATGACACGCAGCCTTTCCAGCCGGGCGTACAGCAGATCGAAAGCTATACGTTCTCCAACCTCGAAGGTACTCAAGGCTTTCTGATGGAGCCGAGTGCGCTTTCGTTTCGCTGCACTGAATACGAGACCTTTCCGAAGTTCTATGCTGAATTGGAACGGGGTTTGAGCATTCTGGAGGAAGCGGTCGACGGTCTCGCTTATTTTGAGCGCTTAGGCCTGAGGTACCTCGATGCTGTAGTACCTGCTGAAGGGGAAACCTTACAGCAGTACCTTGCTCGAGAGGTGTGGGGAACACCAGCCTCGCTCGATCTCAACCAGATGTACCAGTTCGAAGGGCAACCACTGACTTACAATCATTCTTTTGCCGAGTCGTCGGCCACCATCCCAAGCATAGGGCAGGTGGTCTCGCGGGTGGTTGCCCAGAACAGCGAACTGCGCTTTCCACCAGACCTGCTGCCAGATCCGCTCAAAGTTGGCGAGCGCTTCAGAGGACTCAATGGTCAGCACGCAACCGTTGACGTCGACGCCAGTTTTTCCGAGCGCCGAAAGTACGACTCGACCGAAATCAAAGATAGGTTTCAACACCTTCACGACCTCGTTGAGCTGTTCTTCAACGCGACTGTGACGGACTACGCACGGAAAGCATGGAGTTAACCTATGAGCACAATGTACGCGCCATCTCCAAACCCGGGAATGGCAAACCGATCATTTAATGCAGCAAGCCGGCATCTCGAATCCGAACGAGAGAAGGTCAAGCGCACGGCAGGCAGCGCAGCACTGGCTTGGGGCTACGGCCTGACTGTTGCCTTTGCACTATGCCTTGGAACCTTGTCACCACAACCCCAACCTCGCGAGAACCGGGCTAGCAAGGAATACAAAGAATCGGCTCAAGGCATCGCCAAGCATGAGCAAACAACTGCCCCACGGACAACCGCAGAAGCTATGTCTTACGTACGCAACACCTTGAAACCAGCGGTGACCGAATTGGCATTGATCTTCGGAGTTTCGAGGCAGGCGATTTATAACTGGCAAGCCGGTGAGCACATCTCAGAGGGCAACCAAGCCCTGCTCTACGAACTGGCCGCAGCGGCCGATCGTATCGTGGCCCATCCGCTAGCAGGACAAGTGAACGCCAAGCGGAAGCTCCCAGGCGGCAAATCTCTATTTGAAGCTGTTGCCGGAGGCATGTCGGGTGTAGAGGCAGCTGGGAAACTCATCGCTATGGCTCAAAAGGAAGGCGCACAACGTGCAGCAATGGACTCGAGACTGAAAACTCGAAATCGGGCCGCCGTAGATCTCGCGTCGATCGGCTCACCCCATTTGCAAGACAGAGCATGAGGTAGCAGTTGATGGTGAGCTGGAGTCGATCAACACCGTGGCGACAAGGTTATATTGTCGATAGCGAAACACTCGCCCAGCTCGGCATCACCATCGACGGCGATGACCAGGAAAAAATCATCGCAGCCGTCGCCACGCATGATTGCGACCTTGCGCAGCTAGCATACGGCGAACCGGAGGTGGAGCTCATTTTAGGGAAGGTCCTGACGGACAAACTTGATGGGAACTATACGCACTGCAAAACCGCGAGGCGCCTACATATCGAACTGACTGGCACGGACGAGCACTTACTTTGCGAATTCGATGCAAGCAAGCGGGTTAGGGTTCAGAAGGAGCATAAGGATCCGTCCAAGGCATTTGTGTCCTACGAGCCGACTCGGGCCGCCTTGATGAACGGCCAGGAACGAAGCATCTTCCAGCGCTGGCTAGCAGCAAGATATCGCCGATCATCGTTCCCGGACGAGTTTGACCGCAGGCTGCGAGATACAAAGGTTGCCGATCGACTTGCCAGGCTTTTTAAAGAGTCCGGGAACCACATTCCAGCAGTGTTCTTTGACGTTGATCAGGGGACGGAGAGAACCCGAGAAGGATCGGACGATCTTTACGAGCTCGCGATCTTGGTTCTCTACAAAACCGACGAAGATCCTGAGACTGCGGAAGAAGCAGCCTTGGCTGCAGCAAAGGCCATCGACGAACTTTTTCTGAGCCGCTGCAGAACAGGCGCGAATCAGGCTTGGGAATGGATCGAGCTGACAGAAATCAACGTGATATCCGATGAGGCGCTGACCTATGGTCAGTCGCTAAACCTGATCAGATGGCAGGCTGACTATGTGAGCTTGCGAAGCGACCCAGCGCAGCCAATTTTTGACGTCTGAGTGAAAAAATCTCAACTTCTGAGCCAACGGCCTGAAAACGAAGGGAAAATTAGAGGAGAAGGGTTGACGGCAAGATGATATGACAGGATAATTATAATTGCCGATAGCTTTTTTATCGACAAAAAAGCCCACCAATGTTTGCAGCATTGGCAGGCGATTTGAACCGTGCAATGGATGTTTTTGCAGAACTCCAAAGCACAATTAGAAAACAAACCCGGAGGTCAGGTTTCCATACTCGGGAAGAGATTCTACGTACATATCGATCTCTTTACAACACCTGCTTGACTAGCGGCATTTGCAGTGTCGCAAGTACTTCCGGGTTCTCTTGGAGAATCCGTATGACTTTGATTTGCAGACCCTTCATTACCCTCCGCAACGGCAAACGCCTTTTCGCACACGAGGTTGGTAAAACCGCGTTCTGCTTTGAGGTAGATGAAGTTCGGAAGGCGAAGCAACCAGAAGGAGCCGGTGAGCAAGGTACGCTCGACCTGACGGACGACAGCGCACCATCCAAGCCTCACTGATGTAGATAGAAAGCCCGGTAAGCTCAATCGCTTGCCGGGCTTTTTTGCTAAAATTTCTTTAGCACTGTTTTCAGCTTCCGGCCATTTTCCGCCATGGCCGCTTCCCACGCATTTATAGCAGTCAGCTCAAATTGAAAGAGTATCGAGCTTTGCCTTTTACACGAGGTCATGTGCTGTCGCTTACCCTAAGCGGTAGGGTCGTGCCCTCCATCATCCGACTATGAGGGTCTGCGATATCGAAACCTCGAGGCAGTGTAATTCCCTAAGTTCTTGTTTTAGCTTTCCTTGACTCGTTAATCATCAGAGGGGGCGCCTGAGGATAGTTTTAGAGATAGAAGTACGCGCCTATAGAAGTAAAATACTTAAAAATCAATTAGTTGTGAGAATTTTCGACTCCTGGTGCCGGCACCATATCTCGAAGCCCCGCAATGCGGGGCTTTGTGGTTTCTGCGGTTTGGAAATTAAGCACTACACTTCAGCGCACCCCGATGACGCGGTAACCTCCTATCACCGCTCCACAGCTGCCAATTGCATCGCCCCTCCCTACCAAAAAAACACAACGCGAGTCACCAAAATATCGGACAGTTTTGTCCTTTGTGATCTGACATTTGCGACGCACATAGACCCTGCGCAAACACATAACATCGACGCGATTCAGTTTCCACATTGGATCCAAATAGGACTTATCCAGCATTGAACCTGACTGGATAATTACTACGCCGTCGGTTGTGCCCGACATTTTTTTACCGTTGCTATTGATATAAGGAAATATTAAATGAATATAGCATCCAGGAATAGAATCGCGTCGAATACAGAGCCAGCTATATCCTGTCAAACAGCACATTTAAACTGGGAAGACCTTCGTTACTTTGTGGCGTTCTCCCAAGTGAACTCCTTGAGTGGAGCGGCGCGTGTCTTGGGCGTCGAGCATGCTACCGTGTCTCGACGTATCGCGGCGCTAGAAAAATCACTCAGCGTAAAATTAGTTGATCGTAGAAAGCGCCTGTACGAACTTACAACAGTCGGGCGCAAACTCGCAGACCTGGGAAAACAGATCGAGACTCAAACGGAGGCGATTGAACGCCTGGCTGTCGCGGCCGCGCAAACCCAGCAAGTTGTCGAGGTGACGGTCAGCGCCCCGCCTTCCGTTACCTCCGAGAAACTGATACCCAGCCTGGGACGTTTCCGGTCAACGCATCCGAACATAGTTTTGCGTCTTCTAGGCGATAGCCAATATTCGTCTCTGTCCAAGTGCCAGACACATCTGTGCATTCGCTTCGCCAAGCCTCGCCAAATTGGAATTGTCGCGCGCCGGATAGGTTCGGCCTCCTTTTCATTCTATGGCGCCAAGACCTATCTCCAAGACCGTTCTCCCGAGCAATATGAGTTCATCGGCTACGAAGCCGAAGCCATGACACTTCCTCAAAATGACTGGCTAAAAAAAATTGTCGGGGATCGTCCATGCGTCCTCAAAGCGAAAACGGTCGAGCTGCAGGTCCGAGCAGCCGAGGCCGGCGTGGGCATTGCGCTGCTGCCCAGCTTCGCAGTGCAACATAGCTCACAACTTTGCCGGCTTGAGCTTGCAGACCCGTTGATGGTGGACGTCTGGCTAGGGGTGCACGAAGACTTCCGTGCGATCCCCTCAATCCAGGCCGCCATGAATTACGTTGAGGCCTGCTTCTACGACAATGATTAAAGGCAACAAGCTGATCAAGCGCCCGGTGTCAGTCGGCATTGATCCAGTATGGGAAAAAATTCACAGGCACCGGTGATTAACGCACGTTTACAAAACTACACGTATTGACGAGGATCAATACCGAACACCTCAACAGGTGTTTTCAAGACCGAACTGCAATGAGTTTCGGCTGGCTCTATATACCCAACGAAGGTCACCCCTACAAAAAAAATAAAGGGGGATTAACTACCTTCGGTCAAATGTGTGCCCACCTCTTAACTGCCATCAACCGCAGGAGAAATTATCATGGGGAAAGTAAAAGTTGTGGACGTCACCCTGCGTGACGGAGGATATCGCAATAATTTCAACTTCACGGACGAACAGGCCCTGGTAATAACATCAAGCTTGGCAGAGGCCGGGATTAATGTATGTGAAGTTGGTTATTGCAGGGGGTCGTTCGCGCCCAAAGTTGAGCATGGACTGACAAGCAATATAAATGCTGAATTTATCGAGCGCGTTCGCCGGGCTGGCGGTGGCCGAATCGAGCTTGCGGTGATGGTCCACCCTAAAAACGTGGGTAACGAGGATTTCGCCATGCTCAAGGAGCAGGGCGTCTCGATGATCCGAGTCTGCTTACGCCGAGAGCAGTTGACCGAAGGGCTTGCCACGCTTTCACTCGCTCGCGATTACGGTTTCAGCGTTAGTGCAAATGTCACCCATGTGACGGCACAAACGCTCAGTGCCGTCATTGACACCTCGGTGCGCGCTGAGGGCGCTGGTGCAGACATCATCTGTTTCGCAGACTCTAATGGGCACATGCTCCCAAGCGATGTCGATCGACTGATCAGTCGCCTCTCCAACCGACTGGCAGTGCCATTGGGTTTCCACGCCCATAACAATCTTTCAATGGCTCTGGCTAACGCAGCCGCTGCCATCGAATCGGGCGCCGAGTACATCGACACGTCCATCTGTGGGATGGGGAAAGGGGCCGGCAACTTGCACTTGAGCATGCTCGTCGCCTATCTCGAGCGCATTGGCACTAATCATGGATTTGACCTCGTCAAGGTTCTTGAACTTTCGAACCTGACTGCGGCGTCTATCCCATTCAACAACATCCCAAGCCCTCTGCTGGACATCATTATGGGGGCGTACAACTTCCCGTTCGACAGTACAAAACGCATGCGAGAAACCGTCGAGCGATTTCAACTGACGTCCGAGTATCGTGCTCTTGAAATCATGCATCAACAGGATCAGGTCGCACGCCTTGCACCCAGAGCCATCGCGAATGTTTACGGTCGCGACACCATGACCGCACAGGAGATAGCTGGATGAGCGACTACCTCACACGCAAGCGTATTTGTGTGCTTCCCGGTGACGGTATTGGCATCGAAGTCATGGAGGCCGCACTGCCAGTCCTTAAGGCCTTGAACCTGCCGTTCGATCTCGAGTTCGGGGACATCGGTTGGGAATGCTGGAAGCGGGAGGGCAATACCGTTCCGGATGAAACCTGGGAAAAGATCAATCAGTGCGACGCCACCTTGTTAGGCGCCATCACTAGCAAACCCCTTGCCGAAACAGAAGCAGAGCTGCCCCCTCATCTTCAGGGGCAGAACCGCCGCTATGTAAGCCCGGTGATCCAGCTAAGGCAAAACCTGGATCTTTACGCAAACGTGCGGCCGGTCACTGACATCACGGGCGAAAATCGATTCCGTTTTGTCGTCATCCGGGAAAACACTGAAGGGCTGTACGCCGGTCTGGATTATGGACGGATACCTGATCAATTCCTGCCCTTGCTGCAAGAGCGGGAAGCATTGGGCGCGCCATGGCGTCGTGAAGGGCAGGAGGACGCGACCATTTCCGTGCGCCTACAAACGCGCAGCGGGCTTGAGCGCATCTTCGAATACGCATTTGACTATGCGTCCCGGCATGGATTCGACCGGGTCACCTTCGTAGACAAACCCATGGTACTTCGTCACAGCAGCGCTTTCACTCGAGGTGTATTTGAAAGTGTCGCCCAGGGATACCCCGGCATTGAGGGCGTAATCGAGAACGTGGACGCCGTAGCGCTTTGGATGGTGCAACGCCCGGAGCGTTTCTCCGTTGTAGTGGCTGAGAATATGTTCGGCGATATCCTTTCTGATCTCGGCGCAGGCGTCATGGGTGGCCTGGGTTTCGCCCCGAGTGGGAACTTCGGAAAGCTGGGCGCATATTTCGAGCCGGTTCACGGCAGCGCTCCGGCCCATGCAGGACTCAACAAAGCCAATCCCAGCGCGATGTTCATGACCATCGCTCTGATGCTCGAGCATCTGGGTTATCCGCAGGAAGCACACTACGTGACGACGGCGGTCAGCCGGGTGGCGCGTTCAAGCGTGCGCACCTATGACATGGGCGGTTCGCACTCCACCGCGCAGGTTGGCGAAGCCATTATTAGAGAATGCGTTTCCATGGCCGCGCTGAACTGGGCGCAACCTTGCGTTTCAACCTCACCCCAGGGAGCAACACATGCCCAAGCTCTTTGAATCGGTCCAACTCTCTCAAGCATTGCTGGACGAATGCGAACAATTGGATACCGCGTCACTGTCCGATGCCCTGGACAGCCTTGGCGTTTCTGGCGGCCTTCTGGGCATCACCACCCAAGTTCCTGGTAGTCGCTGCGTGGGCATTGCTTTTACCGTGCAGTATGAGCCGGTCGGAGATTCTCATGGGTTCAAAAATGCGGCCAATTATATTGATCAGGTCCCGCCTGGAGCCGTGATCGTCAGCTCCAATGCGGGGCGCCAAGACTGCACGGTCTGGGGCGATATCATGACGCACTTCGCCGTGGCCAGAGGCATAAAAGGCACTGTAATTGATGGAGTGGCCAGGGATATCGATACCGTCGTTAAGCTAGGGTATCCCCTGTTCAGCCGCGGACGGTTCATGCAGTCCGCAAAAAACCGAACTCAGCTCAAAGCGGTGCAGGTCTCGCTTGAGATCGGTGGCGTCACCGTCAATCCTGGAGACCTGCTGGTCTGCGATGGCAGCGGCTGCCTTGTCATTGCGCAGCATATAGCGGCCGAAGTTATTCGCCGTGCGCGTGCCGTAGAACACACCGAACGCCAGATTATCGGAGCGATAACCGCGGGGGCCTCATTAGAGGAGGCTCGCAAGACCTACCGCTACGACCAGCCTTGGCTGGGTGCTGCTCAGAAGGTAGAAGCGGAGTTCCCCCAATGAGCCTTTCGCATGAGCTATCCGCCAGCGCCAGGGTCTTGAGCGCGCCGTTGAAACCGCACTGCTTCACAGACAAGGGTTCAGTCACTCAAGAGTTCAAGAAAGCGATGCGTCGCCTGACCTCCACGGTCACTCTTATTGCGACTGAACATGAGGGCGCACCTTTTGGGATGGCTGCAACCGCCGTAACGTCGGTGTGTACAGACCCTTCCTCCATCCTTGTCTGCATTAATCACGGGGCAAGCATGTACAGGCCTCTGATTGGTCATGGAAGGTTTTCGGTGAACTTGCTTCGGGTTGGCCAAGAGGACTTGGTGAAGGTTTTTGGTGGCGCAGTCACCGGCCCTGCCCGGTTCGAGACAGCCGACTGGCAACACGCCAACGGCCTACCGTATCTGCCCAGTGCCCAGGCTTCTCTTTTCTGCACCGTTGCCCAACGCATGAGCCATGGAACCCACGAAATAATCATCGGTCACGTCGACGACCTTGTCGTGGCGCAAGACATCACTCCACTGCTCTGGCAGGACGGGAAACCCACAGGGTCCATACCCGTAATGCCTTGAACACTCGTTTTTCACTACTGGAAGATAATCATGAAAATGGAATTGTTTGATCCTCAATCTGTTTCGGATGACACCGCGATTTATCTCGTGAATGTGGTGCATGTTGAAGAAGGCGCGCAGGACCTCGCAGTGGAAATACTGGAGGACACGGTCAACTATGTTGCGCGAACGTACAGCGCCTTTCAGTGGAGCCGTTTGATGAAGAGCACAGACGGCAAGACGGTCATCAACCAGGCTCAGTGGAGCGATCGTGGGCAGTTCGAATCGCTTTTCATCGACGAAGAGTTTTTATCACGGTATTCGCGCTTGAAAGAAACCGGTACCTGGGAATATCACTTGTACACCGTCGCCACCTACATCACCCCTGCCACCGCCCGCGAAACTGTCGGCTAACTGCAATCGCATGCGCAGCGCTTGGCGCTGCGCAATACCCAAGCCTATTCAATATTCGATCAAGGAAGAAGTTATGGCCGCAATCCGTTCAGCATTGACAACCTTCTTGGGCATCCAGCACCCACTGGTCCTCGCACCGATGGGAGGTGCATCAGGAGGACACCTGGCAGCCGCCGTTTCAAACGCAGGGGGGCTAGGCCTGGTGGGAGCAAGCTACGGAGATCCTGACTGGATGGTTCAACAGTTGTCGCTCATGCAGGATTTGAACAAGCCCTGGGGCGTCGGGCTGGTCATGTTCACGGTGGCGAAACGTTTCGAGCTACTGCATTTGGCACTGGAGTTCGGCCCGCAGGTTGTAGCGCTGTCCTTTGGTGACGCTCGTCCATTTATCGAGCCCATTCATCAAGCGAACGCCAAAGTCATCGTGCAAGTACATGACGTTGACCAGGCGTTATACGCTCTCGACGCCGGCGCCGATGCATTGATCGTGCAGGGTGCAGAAGCTGGGGGGCACAGCTTGCGCAGATCCTCCATGCCTTTGTTCCCGGCAGTTCGCGATGCCGTGGGCGAGAGCGTAATCCTGATCGGAACAGGTGGGATAGCTGATGGCCGAGGAATGGCCGCCGCCATGGCACTCGGAATGGACGGGGTAATGATGGGAACGCGATTCCTGGCCTGCGACGAAGCGCTTCCCTCTGAGCGTGTGAAAAACAGGCTGCTCCACGCCGTCGCAAGCGACACCGTCAGAACTCGCATCTTTGATGATGTGCGCGGAATATCTTGGCCCGCAGAGTACAGCGGTCGGGCGATCGCGAACCAGTTTTCCGAGTCGTGGGTTGGTAACGAGCAGGCGTTCTCGCTGGCCCTTGATGAGTTGCGGCCCCAGTACGAACGGGCACTGGCAACAGACGACGTAGGGACTAAAGCGATCTGGGCAGGCGAGGTGGCCGATCTGATCAAGGACGTACAGCCGGCACGCTCGATAGTCGAGGCCACCCTCAAAGGCTATGCCGATACTGTCGCCAAGCTTGGACGCACCCTCTAAACGGACTCACGGGGCACAACCGGCCTGCTTGTAAAAGTAGGCTTTGTTATTTCTGCAGGAGCGAAACAATGAACCAGGACGTGCAATTCAAAGTGTATGGGCAAGGAAAACAGTGCGTTTTTGTACTTTCACCCGTCATGCCCACATGGGACGAGGGCGCCTTTATCGCGCCGCTGACAGGCCATTTTCTCAGCGCAGGCTATCGGGTAGTGGTGTTTGATTCGCTCTCGATACCCGTTGCCTGCGGTGAGACGCTGAACACTTTCAGTGAGCGCTGGGCTGAGTTGCTGCGACCCTGGGGCATACCCGACGTGCTTGTCGGTGTCGCCTTGGGCGGCGCGCTGGCGCTGGAACTGGTCCGTACCTCCTCGCTTGCGTCAACGGCGGCTCTGTTGCTGCTCTCTTCCCCAGCCAAAGCCGACGCTATATTGGATGCCAGGCTTGGAAGAATGGCGGAACTTGCCCGGCTTGGCCAGGTTGAAGAGGCCAAGCGTCTGCTGGATGCACTCGTCCTACCCGAAGGCAAACACCCCCAGCAAAATCCAGAAACCCAAAACAGTGTTCATCTTGAAATACAGGGGCAGCGCCTCTCAGGTGGTTTTGGGTTGTTAGCCGGTATCGATCTCAGTCACAGTCTGCTGGCATACCAAGGAAGGGTTCTGAGCGTTTTTGGCGAGCGCTCCCAACTTGTCAACCAACCGCACGTGGTACGCACCTCTGGAACCCACCAACACACACTGTGCATAAGAGCGGGAGGCATGCGGCCGTTGGCTGACGATCTCGATTCGGTTGTGAACGCTATCGACACTTTTCTTATACCTCGCTCGGAACACGCGGCATGAACGCGCTCACAGACACCAGCCATTCCCCGAACTTTATCGACCTGCACTACCACGCGAACCCGGACGCGTTCGTTCGCCGCCACGGCGCAATAGATGCCGGAAAACTGTACGCAGCGGCCAACGGCCGGGTGGTATTGAAAAACCACTTGGGCTGCACTGCCGCACAGGCCTGGGAAGCGCGCTCACAGGGTTTCCCTGTCAGTGGTTCCTTGGTTTTGAATGAGATTGCAGGCGGTGTGGACTTCAGGGTAGTGGAGCGAAGCCTGTGTATGCGCGGCGACGAACCGGGACGCTTCATTGTGCACTTCCCGACGGTGACAGGACGAAAGCACACCAGTACCCTCGCGCGAAATGTCAGCCATCCATTGTTGGTAAGTAAACCCATCAAGCCTCTGCGCGTCACAACAGACGCCGGGCGCTTGACGCCCCAGGCCCTGGACATACTCAAGATGGCGTGTGATTACCCCCTGGTCATTTCTACCGGCCACGCTGACGCTCGCGAGGTACGTGCTCTGGTAGATGAATCGGTTCGATTGGGCGTGCCGCGCCTGATGCTCAACCAGCCGGCCAATCCATTGACTGATTTGAAGGCTGCCGAGCTTTTGGAGATCGCCACGGCTCCTAACGTATTCATTGAGCAGACCGCACTCACCTATCTTTTAGGCTATCAACAAGAAGACGACTTTCGCGAGGTGCTATCGACCGTCCCCAATGTTGTCTACAGCTCGGATTTGGGCCAAACGAGCCAGATGGACGTCAACGACTGGCTCGAACAAAGCCAGCGGTGGTTTGATACGTTTGAGCTGGATAACGCTCGCCGCGTGCAAGTGACTCTTGCCAATCCGCAGAAAATGTTGGAGCTCTGAATGGGAGTTGGGCCCCCAGGTGCATTCGCCTGGGGGCCAGCGATCACACCATTTCCACAGCTTCGCGCGCCTCGTTGAGCGCGGGCGATGCATCACTGAGGAACGGCTCGCGCAAACCTGCCGCTTCCATGAGCGGTTGAACGCCCGCTACGAAGTCCTTGATGCCTTGGTGGTAGTCCAGCCAGGTGAGCGCAATGCCATCAATGCCCCAGTCTGAATATTTCTTGAAGAGCTCTACAATCTGTTCAGGCGTGCCCACTAACGGTACGCCGGCAAAACCGGCCTTGAAGTGGAAACGGAACCGAACTGCATCCTCGGGAGTGAAAATCCCGGTCTGAATGCCCAACTCGGTCGTGATGATGTCGCACCCTTCATCGTCGCCCATTTGGTTGGCGTAATAATCCAGGTACGCCTCGGCTTCTTCCTGAGTGTCTTTTTGAACAACGTAGCCATAGCACCAGATCTTGAGGTCTCTGCCGAACTCATTTTTGGCCAGATCCTTGTAGGACGCGATCTGTTCACGCACCGCCGCTTCGCCATCCAAGTGCTTGATGATCAAGAACGCCGCATCACAATGTTCTGCACAAAACCTTTTTCCACGTGGGGAGCCGCCAGCGTTGATAAGGTAGGGCTTGTTGAGTGGCTGTGGCTGGGAGATCGCGTCGCAGATCGTGAAGTACTCACCTTTGAAATCAAAAGGCGTCTGCTGCTGCCAGGCGTTCTGCGCGATGTGCAACCACTCCTCAGCGTAGTCATATCGCTTGTCGTGTTCCATCATGTGACCGCTGAACATCCTCATCTCAGCGCCGTACCAGCCACACAAAATATTCAGGCCAAATCGTCCGCCGCTGATGTGGTCAATCGTAACCGCCTGTTTGGCGGCAAACAGAGGGTGCACAGTGGGTAAGTGCGAGGTGGTGAACACTGCGATCTGATCGGTCAATGCGGCGATGCCCGCCGCCCAAGTGTAAGTCTCGTAACACACGCCACCGGTGTTGTTGGCACCACCAAAGCCTTTCCAACGGCCTACCGGAATGAACGCTTCAAACCCTGCCCGGTCCGCGTCTTTTGCAATTTCCAGATTGCCCGCCCAGTCATCCCCGCGAATCCGCTCGGGCGCATTAGTCACCGTACAGCCGCCCTCGGTGTTCGTAGAAAATACCCCTAGTTGCATCTTGTTACGACTGACACGCATTGGATTAGGTTTTACAGGGGTGGACTTTGTCGTGCGCATGATGACCTCCCAGGTCGTCAGTAGTGGTGAACTTCTTGCTTATTTCTCGCAACAAACCAGGCGGCGAGCAGGGCACAGCTAGCGAGCAGACCCGCCAGCGTATAAGCGCCGAAGGCCAAGTCAGTTCGATCGATCAGGAAACCTGTTGCTACAGGCAGCAGACCTGCAGGGACATAGCCCCCCATATTGAGCAATGCGTTAGCCTGCGCTCGCTTGTTGTCCGATATCCTTAACGCGATTAACGTCAATCCTCCCAACTGCCCCAGCCCCTGACCCGCACCCGCTAGCAAGGCGGCGATAATCAGGACGACGGGAGAGGAAATCGCTATCGCAGTGCAGATACCCAGCATCGAGAAGAAGGTCGCAGTGGCGCTGAAATAGAAGATATGTTCCACAGTGCGTCGGCGCAGCGCCATCTGGACGACGAAAGCCGAGATGAACATTAGAAACGCAGTGGCTCCTGCCATCAGCGGCGTCTTGATGTTAAGCAGACTTGCCAATAGCGATGGCCCTAACGACAAGACAAATGAGGTCGCTGTAATACCAGGACCGAACAGCGCGATCCCTAACAGTATGTGAAGGCGATGATGTCGCTCGACCGAAGGGAACCTCCATTTTGCATGGCCTCTTGGCCGGGCCTTATTGGCTTCGTCTGGCATCGTCCAGGCGATCAGGAAAGCGAGTGCAAGTATCCCAAGCTCCAAGGTAAACACCTTTTCGATCGGCTGACTTGCAAACGTGGCAAAGCTGCCAGCCAGCAAGGGCCCGAGACCTGCTCCCAGCACCATTGACATCGAGGCCACTAACGAAGCTAACCTTCGCCGCGGTAGACCTCCTTGATCCACCACACTTGCCATCCCCGCCGAGACAATGATCCCTACGGCAATACCTGTAAGCAGCCTTGCGAACAGCAAACTCTCCACCGATTCGGCGGACTTGAATAACCATGCAGCCGACATCGCGCAGACCAGGCCTGGCAGGAGTACCACCCTGCGACCGTAGCGGTCAGAGACTTGCCCGGCAACCAGCAAACTGAGCAATAGCCCCAGGATATAGGCCGCGAATATTAACGTGAGGGTCGAAGATGCAAACCCGAGTTGCCCCTGCCACACGACATAGAGCGGGGTCGCGGTATTGGACAGAATAAACACCGACACCACCATCCAACCCGCCAGCCACATACGTAGCGGACTGCGTGGGACAACCATGCCTTGATTCAACAAGTCCTGAGCTGACGGCGCGTTTTGTTCAGACAAGGTTTGCTCCCTGGGCTGGAAAATGCGGCAGCACATATTCTGCTAGCTCCTGTAAGACATCTTTGGCAGGGCGACGTAACGGCTTCAGGTTCAAGGCGACATGTGAAACACCTTGCGCTTGTTGTCGCTCCCACAAATCAATAAGCGCATTGCGTCCGGTGCTTATGCCTCGCCCCACCTTCAACGGAGCGTCGGGATTTTCTTCCAGATTGAAGAATGTCGCATAACCATATGGCTTGAACGTTCCTGGCGCAGAACAAGACCGCCACTGCTCAATCAAATTGGGCAGGCTGCCAAAGTCACTCTGGTGCCAGAGCCATCCATCCATATTCGACGCCAACCACTTCATGTCTTGACCACAACGGCCAACGGCAAGCATCGGCATTGCCGTAGACCAGGGTTTTGGAAGCAAATCCAGGGTGCCGTCGAGCCTGCCATAGTGGCAAAACTCGTACGTGGGAAACGCCTGTTGGGTCGCTATACGCAGGACTTCGCAACCCTCCCTGAAACGCTCCGCACGATTGTCGAACGCCCGGCTGAACGCTGGGTATTCGCTGGGCCGATCACCCGTTGAGAGCCCAAGGAGAAAGCGTCCCTGCAGTAACACATCAAGGGTCGCGGCTTGCTTGGCAACCATCAAGGGATCGCGCAACGTCAACACCACGCCGGCAGTGCCGATGCAGATACGTTGAGTAACCACGCCTAAGTGAGCGGCGTACACCAGCGGATCGAACATCTGCCCCGCGTCCCCGAACTCAGGGTCCAGCAAGGGCACGTCGCGCAGCCATATCGCGGAGAAACCCGCGATGTCGGCTTGGCGCGCCAGATCGACATGATCTTGCATGGTCGGTGCCATGCGATCGGGATACCCTTCCAGCGGCGCGATCAGCCCAAACGTAAGATGGCCAGGCGCAAACACACGTGAAAATGCAGGGTGAGTTCGATTGGAATCGTCGCTCGTTTGCATCTGGCCAATCATTCGCCGTCACCCACGATCACCGGGCGGACTGCTTCGGCCGGTTGATGATCATGCGCGCTGACTCGACCCAGTGTTGCGTACACCGCAATGGCCGTCAGTACGCTACCAGCTCCAAGGATGAACAGCAGGTGCCGAAACCCTTTCGCATACTCGAAGCGCAACAGCTCCGACTGCCCTGGCAGCTGATTACCTGCGCTGTGCAGATCGCCGAGCGCTGCCCGGCTGGAGGCCCCCATAATCTGATCCACAGCAAAATGGGTAGCGGCGTCGAACAGCCCCCATTGAATGAACGTCGCCAGCAACGCACCGGCGATGGCGATCGCTATTCCGTCGGCGGACACACGAACAGCGTTGAAAATGCCAGTCGCCATTCCCGCACGTTCTTTCTCCACCACGCTGACGGCCATCCCATCCATCAACCCCCAAGGCAGGCCAATGCCGATACCGATCAGCGCCATGGGCATCACTGCATTGCTGGCACCACTATCGAGCACAACACCCAGCCAGAACAGCCCGGCAGCCACCAACACCAGCCCGACTGCCGAGAGCATCCCTGAGGTGTAGTGACGCGCGAGCTGGGCCGCTAGAAACGGTACAAACAACAACGGTGCAGCCAACGCAATCATCATTTTTCCGGTTTGCAGGGCACTGAGTCCATCGACCCCGATAAATCGCGCCGGCAGCATGATAATGAGCACGACAAAAAAGAACGCCGGGCTGGCTGCAAGAATCTGCACGCCTACGAATTTGGCTTGTTTGAACAATGAAAGGTCGAGCATCGGGCTACTGACACGACGCTCAATGGCCACGAAGATCATGAACAGAACGATCGCGCCAGCGACACAGCCCAACACGATGGGACTGGCCCAACCATCCTCTGGCGCGAGAAGGACGCCATAGGTAAACAACGTCAATGCGGCCGTAAAGCTCAGAGCTCCCGGCCAATCCATACCGTTGTTAGCCGGATCTTTAGAGTCCGTCGCACTCACGCACACGAGCACGAAGCCCGCGATGCCTATCAATGCAGTAGCATGGAACGTCCACTTCCAACCAGCCGAGTCGACTAATACTCCCGCGGCCAGCGGGCCGAAGGCTAGCCCAATGCCGAACGTCGTACCGAGCAGACTGAATACTTTGGTGCGCTCCGCGCCGTGGAACACCTGGGCCAATGACGACATGGCGCCAGCGAACGCCGCTGCTCCGCCCAACCCCTGCACAAGGCGCAGGATGTCGATCTGCAAAACAGTCGAAGAAAAGGGAATAGCGACGGTAGACAACACGAAGATGACCAGGCCAATCAGCCATACCCGCTTGCGTCCATAGATATCCGTCAGGCTCCCCGCCGCCATCATGGCGCTGCCATAAGTAAGGATATAAGCGTTGACCACCCAACTGAGCTCTACAGCAGATCCACCCATGGCAGCACTGATGGAAGAGAGCACTACGGCTGGCCCGGTAAAGCAAAGCGGAATGAGTACGCCTGTGAGGCAAGCTGCGAAAAGCTGCAGCCACTTCAATAACGGGGGAGCCGTCTGAGCGCTGTGTGTTGAGTTCATCTGAATGGTTCCTTCATTGATATGCGCAGGTGTCGGTCCTTCGCGCACAGTTGTCTGCGGTGATCGGCCCATCCAAAGGTTAGGGCTTGCGTCTCCAAACAAAAACAGGCCTATAATCCGAACATATCGGACTCTGGTGTCCGCAGTGAGGGCCATCCGTTGGAGTCGCTTGGCAGCATTTCATTATTTGTATTGGTGGCTGAGACTCGAAGCTTTACCCAGGCAGGGAAACGATTGGGCATCTCTTCGTCGGGCGTCGGTAAAAGTATTGGTCGGCTGGAGGACAGGCTCGGGGTACGTCTTTTCCAGCGCAACACGCGAAGCATCGCCCTGACGCTGGAAGGCTCACTGTTTCTTGAACGCTGTCGACGAATACTTTCAGAGCTTGAAGCTGCAGAAATGGAGCTGAGCAACGCACGTGAAAAACCGAGGGGCAAATTGCGAATCAGCCTGCCGCTCGTCAGCGGCCTCGTCATGCCGGCAATCATTCAGTTCATGCGCACCTACCCGGAAATAGAACTCGACATCGACTTTTCTGATCGCATGGTCGACGTTATCGAGGAAGGTTTTGACGCCGTGTTACGCACAGGCGAGCCCACTGACTCGCGGCTGATCTCTAAACGGCTGGGAGGCTTCCAGTTGCAGATTGTGGCGTCTGCTGCCTATCTCGCAGCGTATGGAGTACCCAAACGCCCAGCGGATCTGGCCATGCATTCATGTCTGCTGCACAAGTTTCCTTCGACGGGAAAGGTGGAACCTTGGCCTTTACGCGTTGCGGCTGGAGAGCCGGATTTCGAGCTGCCTCAAACAATGGTGTGCAACACGACTGAAGTGATTGTCGATGTGGCTCGTTCAGGTTTGGGCGTTGCCTGCCTGCCTGATTTCATGACGACCCAATCCATCAAGAACGGCGAATTGGTGCAAGTGCTGACGGACTATACGGTTCATACCGGAGTCTTTCGGCTTGTATGGCCTTCCAGCAAACACCTTTCACTGAGGCTGCGAGTCTTCATAGACTTTATGCACAGTCAGCTATTTAACAGCGCCTTGAACGAATAATAAGCGGGTGGCGTATGTGCACCTCCAAGTCACCCGCTTAGCCGGCGCGCAATAAAAAACCCCGAACCAGTCGGGGTTTTTTATGGCCTGGCATCAGGCACGACATTCGATCAATTAGAAAACGTTGATCGGGTAGTCGGCGAACAGACGGATTTCGTTACCGCCTACGTTGTACTCGCTGGCGTTGTTGGAAACGCGCAACCACGAGGCACGGGCACGCAGGCTCAGGTCTTTGGCTGGGCCGCTCTGTACCACGTACTTGAACTGGTTCCAGATTTCACGCTCGGTACCATCGCCACGGTTGGTACCGTCGTCGATGTTGGTGCCGCGCACGTAGGCAATGTTGTAGGTCAGGCCCGGTACGCCGAAGGTGGCGAAGTCGATGCCATAACCTGCTTGCCAGGAGCGCTCGTCCTTGCCGTTGAAGTCGGACCAGTAGGAGTTGGCCAGCAAGATGGTATTGCCGCCGTCGCCGATACCGCCTGCGTTGCGGTAGCCGCCGTACAGGTAGCCAGTGTCACCGGTGCTGCGCTGGTGAGCGATGGTGAAGCTGTGCGGGCCAACGGCCCACGTGGCGCCCAGGCTCCAGATTTTGTTGTCGCGCGCGTCAGCGTCTTTTTGGTTTTCCAAGGCGAAGCTGCGATCCAGCTTGGTCTTGTAGCCATTGAAGTCAAATGTCAGCGACTGCTGCTGCGGCAAGGCCAGCACGTAGTTGACGTTGACGTATTGCTTCTTCAACACGTCCTGCATGTCGGAGGCGTACAGGGCAGCCGACAGGCTTTCGGTGAATTTGTAGCTACCACCGATATAGTCGATGCTTTTCAGGCGGCCGCTGTCGGTACCTTCCATGCTCTTGCGCGCTTCTTTGGTGAAATGACCCGCGTCCAGTTGCAGACCGGCGATCTCTTTAGAAACGATCGAAGTACCGGTGTAGGTTTCCGACAACAGGCGAGAGTTGTCGTACTGCAGCACAGGCACAGCCGGGAACTGATCACCGTACTTGAGTACAGTGTTGGAAACGCGGAACTTCACGGCAGCGCCGCCTTTGGCCAGGTCGTGTGGTGCCGAGCCTGGGTTTGGCTTGCCGTTGTCATCAAGAGTGCCGTTGCCCTGCTTGAAGAAGTCGATACCGCCGGCGCCAGCGCGACCTTTACCACCGTCCAGGCGGATAGCGTATTGGCCAATCACATCCACACCCACACCTACAGTGCCTTGGGTGAAGCCGGACTCGAACTTGCCGATGAAGCCTTGGCCCCATTCAGCTTTGTCCTGCTTGCCGTTTTTGTAGTCACGGCTGATGTAGGCGTTACGTGCTGCGATGTTCAGGTGGCTGTCTTCAACGAAACCCTTGGATTGCTCCTGGTCGTTTGCCATTGCTGTCGATGCGCTCAAAATCCCCAGAGCGATCAGACTCATCCGTTGCTTCAACATTTTCTTATATTCCTTATTACGGGTTGAGTACGCGCTGTGACACCAGGCTCCTATTGCTTTTTCTGGTGTCGACTTTGCCGGCAAAAAAGAAGGCCCGCGGACGACTGAATTGCCGCGGGCCTTTTTTTATTGGATTAGTCATGGTGGTTAGCCACAGGCGTTGGGCGCAATCCTATGCGGGCGTTGAACTATGTGTCAATTTCGTGAATCGTCTGTATTTAGGCGATATTCGTCTAAGCGGCTAGGTGAAGCGCGGGAATGAAAGCCTGAAAAGCGCCTTGAATCCCCCTCGAAACACATTAAGTAACAAATCCGACAGGGCGTGCGTTAGGGAATAGATAACACGCGCAAATGCAAAGCATTACCATTCGCGCACAATTTTCCTGCCACATCATTTGGATACACTCCCATGCCTGCCCCTCGCCTGACGCCCCTCTCCCTTGGGCTCTCTGTTCTGCTGTCTGCCGGTTTTGCCAGTGCGGCCACGGTCTTGCCCGAAACCTCGATCAGTGTGGAAGCAGACGAAGACGACCCACGGGTCAAGGAGACCAGCACCGCCACACGCACCGCGACGGCTGTTCGCTATGTGCCCCAGGCGATCGACTCAGTCAAAACCGAAAGCCTGCGTTCCTATGGCACCAACGACCTGGGCCAGGCCTTGAGCGGTATCCCCAACGTCAGCAGCGGCGCGGATACACGCTTTGACAGCCTGCGCATACGCGGCTTCGACGCCAGCAATGACTTCTATCTGGATGGCATTCGCGACGACAGCCAGTACGTGCGCGACCTGCATAACATCGAGCGTATCGAAGTGCTCAAGGGGCCGGCCGCCGTGCTTTACGGGCGAGGCGGCCAGGGCGGGATCGTCAACCGGGTGAGCAAAATGCCCACCCCAGGGCAAAAGTCCAGTATCGAAGCCCAAGGCGGCAGCAACGATTTGCGCAGCCTGTATGCCGACCTGAGCACCGACCCCACCGACAACATCAGCCTGCGCCTGAACATGGGCAACCAGGACAACAACAGCTTTCGCGATGGCGTCAGCGGCAACCGCCAGTTGTTCGCGCCATCGATGAGCTGGCAGCTCACTCCAGAGCTGAACTGGCTGGTGCAATACGAATACAGCCGCTACAACCGCACCCCAGACCGTGGCATTCCGGGCGTCAACGGGCGCCCGGCGGATGTGAGCCGCAGCACCACTTACTTTGACCACGGCGATTACATCGACGATAAATCCCAGTCCCTGCGTTCCAAACTCGCCTACGAGCTCAACGCCGACTGGCAACTGCGCCACACCCTCGGCGTGTTCAAGCTCGACAGTGATTTCGACAATACCTACCAGACCGGCTATGACCCGAAAACCAACACCGTCACCCGCCAACACTGGCAGCAGGACCTGACCACCCGCAACGTGTTCAACAACCTCGAGCTGGAAGGCGGTTTCGACACCTTTGGCCTGGAACATCGCCTGCTCACCGGCATTGAGCTGGGCAGCCAGCGCCGCGATCCGAAGCTGTACTCCGCTCGGGATGGCAGGACAGTGCCGAGCCTGGACCTCAACCAGCCCAATCGCCGCCTGAGCCACACCGGGAGCATGCGACTGTCGAGTAACAACCACACCGAAGTCGAAAGCCGCGCCCTGTACGTGCAGGACCAACTGCGCCTGAACGACCAGTGGCAACTGCTGGGCGGGCTGCGCTACGACCGTTTCGAAGTGGACACCACCAACAAGCTGCTCGACATCCAACAGAACGTGAAAAGCCACAGCACCAGCCCACGCGTCGGCCTGGTGTGGACGCCCTTGGAGCACCACTCGTTCTATGCCTCGTGGAGCAAGACCTTCTCGCCAGCCGGCGGCGGCCTGATCGGCATCACGCCGAACGCCACCGGCAACGCCAACGACCTGAGCCCGGAGCTGACCAAGCAAAAGGAAATCGGCGTGAAGAGTGACTGGTTCGACGAGCGCCTGAGCACCACCCTGGCCGTGTACGAGCTGGAACTCTACAACCGCCGCACCAGCGACCCGCTGGACCGCACCATTACCTTGCTCACCGGCGAACAACGCTCACGCGGCGTGGAGCTGACCGCCACCGGCAAGATCGTCGATAACTGGTATGTGCGCGGCGGCGTGGGCGTGCAGGACGCCAAGGTCGAGAAAGACAACAATGGCTTTGAAGGCAAACGAATCAGCGACGTGGCCAAGCGCAACGCCAGCCTGTTCATCACCTGGAAACCAGAGATGGGCTGGTACGCGGAAACCGGTTTGACCCTGGTGGGTGATCGTTATGCCGACAACCTCAACACCGTGGTGCTGCCGGGTTATGGCCGCTGGGACGCGCTGGCCGGGTTCCGTCAGAAAGAATGGGACGTGCGGGCAGCACTGAACAATATCGCCGACAAAAACTACTACGCCTCAGCGACCAGTGCGGCGCAGATTCAACCGGGTGAGCCGCGAAGTCTGGTGGTCACCGGTACCTACAGCTTCTGACATAGCTCATGTGAAATACGGTTTGTGTGGGAGCTGGCTTGCCTGCGATTGCGGTGGGCCAGCATCCCCTCTGTCGGCTGATACGCCGCTATCGTAGGCAAGCCTGCCACCTTTAGATTTCGGCGTTCTGTCAGTTGCTCATCAACTCGCACAACGCCTGCACCTCATCCTCCGTGAACAACCCCACCGGGTAGCGCTCACTCATCACGCTACGCAAGTCAGGCGCTTGCCTGACCTGTCGCGAGCCGTTTGCCTTCAACCAGAGGGCCAACGCATGGATCGCATCACCGTCGACCCGCAAAGGGTGGAACGTACGCGTGTTCATCAGGTGGACATCGGCATTCATTTCAGCGCTCTCTCCTACTGCGTGAGCGGCTAACTTACTCAAGGTTTGTGACAGAACTGCGCGGTCATCCCCCTTGGGCCACTGTAACCACAGCGATACAAGAGCTATGCCAATGTGCCGTGTTCATTGGCATACAGGCATGAAAAAGCCCGCGACCGGGCTGGGTCGCGGGCTTGCGGGGAGCACTGCAATGGCGCAGTGCTCGTACGCCATCAAGGCGCTGTTACAACTGCACTCACTTTCGCTGCGGGGCTGGCTGCTGTTGGGTCAGGCAATGGATATTGCCCCCACCCAGTAACAGTTCGCGTCCCGGCACCATCACCACTTCATGTTGTGGGAAGAGGTTCTGCAGGATTTGCTTGGCCTGGTCGTCCAACGGGTCATCGAAGCTCGGCGCGATGATGCCGCCGTTGACGATCAGGAAGTTGACGTAGGAACCGGCCAACCGCACGGTCGGATTACGCTCCTGGCTGCCGTCAACCAGGTCTACGCCGGCGCATTCCTCTTCGGAGGCATACAGCGGACCCGGGATCGGCATTTTATGCACGATGAACGAGCGGCCCTGGGCATCGGTGCTGCTTTGCAGCACGTCCAAGGCTGCGTGGCAGCGTGGGTAGTTCGGGTCTTGCGGGTCATCGGTCCAGGCCAACAGCACTTCGCCCGGGCGCACGTAGCAGCAGAAGTTATCCACATGGCCGTCGGTTTCGTCGTTGAACAGGCCGTCCGGCAACCAGATGATCTTATCCACAGCCAGGTTATCGCTGAGCACCGCCTCAATGGCCGCACGATCAAGGTGCGGGTTACGGTTGCGGTTCAACAGGCACTCTTCGGTGGTGATCAGGGTGCCTTCGCCGTCGACATGAATCGAACCGCCTTCAAGCACAAAGCCTTCAGTGCGGTAACGCGGTGCGCGCTCCATCTCGAGGATCTTGCCTCCCACCTGGGAATCGCGGTTCCACGGCGAATACAAGCCGCCGTCAAAACCACCCCAGGCGTTGAAGTCCCAGTTCACACCCCGTACTTCACCACTGCCGTTGATCACGAAAGTGGGGCCGGTGTCGCGAACCCAGGCGTCGTCATTGGACATTTCCACCAGGCGGATATTGGGTACATCCAGGCGGGCACGGGCGTTTTCATACTGGCCGGCGGAAACCGCGACAGTCACCGGCTCAAAACGCGCGATGGCCTTGGCCACCGCCACATGGGCCGCCTGCGCAGGCTTGCCGCCCAGACGCCAGTTGTCTGGGCGCTCGGGCCAGATCATCCAGGTCTGGGTCTGGGCCGCCCATTCGGCAGGCATGTGAAAGCCATCGGCGCGAGGTGTACTGTGCAGGGTGGTCATGGCGATCAGGGCTCCGAATGGGGTGAAGGGCAACTTTATAATGGATAAAAATCGGCTTTAATAGCCTAAAAAAATGATAGGTACTCGGATTTGCGAAAAATAGCCGATAACCATCGATAAATCACAGTTGCTCATCCAGCACTTTCGACAGCATGTCCACAAAGAAATCCACGCTGCGCCGGGAAGTGACCATCGGCGGCTTGATCTTGAGGATATTCAGGTAATCCCCGGTAGGCTGCATGAAAATCCCCAACTCACGCAGGCGATCACACAACAAGGCGGTTTCCGCCGTCGCAGGTTCGAGGGTATGGCGATCACGCACCAGTTCAAGGCCCAGATAGAATCCCGAACCGTGTACAGCACCGACGAGTGGATGGCGGTCGATCAATTCCTCCAGTCGTGCCTTGAAATGCCCGCCTACCACTTGGGCGTTTTCCCAGAGCTTTTCCTCCGCCATCACGTCCAGCACTGCCATCCCGATCCGGCAGCTGACCGGGCTGCCTCCCGATGACGAGAAGAAGTAACCCTCGGCCTCCAGCGCCTCGGCAATTTCTCGGCGGGTGATCACTGCGCCCAACGGCTGGCCGTTGCCCATGCCTTTGGCCATCGTGATGATGTCGGGCACCACTCCCTGCTGTTCAAACCCCCAGAAGAAATGCCCCATGCGGCCGTAACCCACCTGCACCTCGTCGGCGATGCACACGCCACCCTGGGCACGGACCAAGCCATACACCTGTTTTAGGTAACCCGCTGGCAGGGAGATGCCGCCGGCATTGCCGTACACCGGCTCACAGATGAACCCGGCCAATTGACGCCGGCTCGCGGCGATTTTCGCCAGGTTATGCTCCACGCTTCGTACATAGTCCGGCGCGCTGTCCGGCCCACGGAACTCACCACGGTAAGTATTGGGCGCGGTCACCGGGTGCACCCAATCCGGGCGGCTGCTCAAGGCCTGGGGGTTATCGGCAATCGACGTGGACACGGCATCCGCCGCCACCGACCAGCCGTGATAGGCCTCCAGCACGCTGAGCATGTCGCGCCCGCCGCTGTAGGCCCAGGCCAGGCGAATCGCCAGGTCATTGGCCTCGGTGCCGCTGTTGACCAGGAACACCCGGTCCATGCCCTCCGGCGCCAACGCCAGCAAGCGCTCGGAGAACTCGGCAATTGCCGCATAGTGAAACCGCGAGTTGGTGTTGAGCAACGACCACTGCCGCGCTGCCACTTCAGCCATGCGCGGGTGGCCATGGCCCAGCACGGCCACGTTGTTGAGCATGTCCAGGTAGGATCGGCCCTGCATATCGATCAGGTGGTTACGCCAGCCACGCTCGATACGCGGTGGGTCGGCGTAGTAGTGCTTCTGGGAGCGGGCAAAGCTGGCATCCCGCCGGGCCAGCAGGGCCTCTGGGTCCAGTTCCGGCTCCGCATCACAGGCCAGGCCCAACAGCGCCGCGGGCGACGGGCACAACGCCTGCCACGCCAACGCCCGGGAAGGTGTGCAGAACAGCGGTGGCTCAAGGTCGGCGCGGCATAACTGCACGGTCAACGGCGCCTGAACCTCGCCCAGCACCTGCCCTTTGACCAGCGTTGCGCCGGGCTTGAGTGATGTGCGTACGCCCCACAGGCGCAGGCTCAGCCCACTGCTATGCAAACACAGTAAGCCGTCGGTGCCTTCGCGCAGCGTTCCCGCAAAGGGCGCCTCCAAAACCGTGCCGTGGGGCAGATGCAGTTCGACATGCAGGGGGAAGGTCTCGGGCTCTAGCGCACTGTCGGGACGGGTGCGCGACAAGCGGTATTGTCCATAACGACTGGCCGCCAGCCCATGCACCGTCGCTGCTTCATCCAGCAAGCGCCGATCTATGCCGGGAGTCTCCCAATTGCCAGCCTCGAAATGCGGGCTGAGTACGCCCAGGTCGATCAGGGCGAACTCGCGCCCCACCAAGCCTGGCAATAAAGGCGCGAAGTCTTGGGTGGCGACGGGCGGTAGTGTCTCGCCGACGCTGCTGAGAATCGCCGCTTGCATGAGTTCAAAGGACACCGACGTGGCGATATCGAAAATTTCCCACTCGTGTTCGGCGTTTTTCTTCAGATAAGCGTTATCCGGGTCCAGGCGTTGCTGCTGCTCACTGCTGAGCACCAACACCGCCGCGCGGCCGACGATCAACGGCCACAGCACTTCTAACTCTTCGCGCTGCAACGGCGTGACCGCGTGACAGGCCTGGATCGCCGGCAACAGGGCAAACGGATCACCGTCGGCATGGTGCAACAGCGACGCGCAGGTCACAGACAGGTCGGTAATTCGCCAGGTGCGCGCCAGATCACCAAAATCGATCACGCCTTGAATACGCCAGTGCCGCTGGGTATCACGCTGCCACACCACGTTGTCATCGGTGATGTCCATGTGCACCGCTTGCCACGGCAGGCGTGCCGCCAACGGCTGGACATGCGCCTCGACCTGCCTGGCCACCTGCTCCAATGCGGCACGGTGCGGCAGATCGGGCAAGGTCGCCAGCAGGTGGATGATCAATGCCTGGGCGTGGCGCGGGTCCCATTGCAGGGTGCGCTCCAGGCCAGGGTGTTCGAAACCTGCCAGCGCGTGGCTCATTTGCCCGCACAACTCACCAAAGCCTTCGATCACGGCACGGCTCAGGTGGGGCAAATGCGTCAGGGGCTGGCCGTCGATGTAGTCCAACAGCCGCAGGTGCAGGGTTTGGCCATCGACGTTGACCGTCAGCAACTCCTCGCCTTTCACGGTCTGGATGACCTTGGGCACGCGCAAGCCGGCATGCGTACCCAGGTTGTTGAGGGCCGTATGCTGGGCCTGGAGTTCAACCGCGGCGTAGTCACCCCGGCAGATCTTCAGAACGAAACGGCCCCGCGTGCTGTCAATTCTGTAGTTGAGGTCTTGTTGACTGCCCAATGAGCGTAATTTGCCCGCCAATCCATAGTGTCGATCGAGCAGGTGTGCTGCCTGCTCGGGGGTGACTTGTGGGCAAGGCAAGCTGGCACGGTGGGTCAACGTGGCTAACGACATTGTGACGACCTTTGATTTTTCAGGCGTCTATATCGCCATTGTTCTGTGGCGTTAATCAACCCCTTCTGCTCACGGCACTTGCGCCGGCCCGATTCACAACTCAAGCTATGCTACTTTCGCCCAGTGTCCGTCTAAGGAAAAGGCCCTCGACATGCGTATTCTCATCACCGGCGGTGCCGGATTTATTGGCTCGGCCCTGATCCGGCACTTGATTCAACACACTGAGCATGAAGTGCTCAACCTGGACAAGCTGACTTACGCCGGCAACCTCGAGTCGCTGGCCAGCATCGCGTCCAACAGCCGCTATGAGTTTGTCCAGGCCGATATCATCGACCAGGCCACCGTCAGCGCCGTGCTCGCACGCTTCGAACCCGATGCGATCATGCATTTGGCGGCCGAGTCCCATGTGGACCGTTCTATTGACGGTCCGTCGGATTTTATCCAGACCAACATCGTGGGCACCTACAGCCTGCTGGAAGCCACGCGCGCCTATTGGCAGAAGCTGGCAGAGCCGGCAAAAAGCGCATTCCGTTTCCACCACATCTCCACTGACGAGGTGTATGGCGACCTGCACGGCGTGGACGACCTCTTCACCGAGACCACGCCTTACGCACCGAGCTCGCCGTATTCCGCGAGCAAGGCCGCGTCCGACCATCTGGTACGCGCCTGGCAGCGCACCTATGGCCTGCCTGTGCTGCTGACCAACTGCTCGAACAACTACGGGCCGTTCCACTTCCCCGAAAAATTGATCCCGCTGGTGATTCTCAACGCCCTGGCGGGCAAGCCACTGCCGGTATATGGCGATGGTCTGCAGGTGCGTGACTGGCTGTTCGTTGAGGATCACGCCCGTGCGCTGCTCACAGTGGTCACGACTGGGGTTGTGGGCGAAACCTACAACATCGGCGGCCACAACGAGCAGAAGAACATCGACGTGGTACGTGGCATCTGCGCCCTGTTGGAAGAATTGGCGCCACAACGCCCAGCCGGCGTGGAGAAATTCACTGACCTGATCACCTTCGTCAAGGATCGCCCAGGCCATGACCAACGCTACGCCATCGACGCCAGCAAAATCGAACGCGAACTGGGCTGGGTCCCGGAAGAAACCTTCGAGACCGGCCTGCGCAAAACCGTGCAGTGGTACCTCGATAACCTGGAATGGTGCCGCAGGGTCCAGGACGGCAGTTATCAAGGTGAACGACTGGGCAATACTGACGTGAAGGATTTGATCGCATGATGAAGGGAATTGTATTGGCCGGCGGTTCCGGCACGCGTTTGCACCCCATTACCCTGGGCGTGTCCAAACAGTTGTTGCCGGTGTATGACAAGCCGATGATCTACTACCCGATCTCGGTACTGATGCTGGCGGGGATCAAGGACATTCTGGTGATCTCCACGCCAGTGGACTTGCCGCAATACCAGAACCTGCTGGGCGATGGCAGCCAGTTCGGCGTGCGCTTCACCTACGCGGAGCAGCCTTCGCCGGACGGCCTGGCCCAGGCATTTATCATCGGCGAAGAGTTCATTGGCGATGACCCTGTGTGCTTGATCCTGGGGGACAACATCTTCCACGGCCAGCATTTTGGCGATCAACTGCGCACCGCCGCCGAACGTCCTTCGGGCGCCACGGTGTTCGGCTACTGGGTCAAAGACCCTGAGCGTTTCGGTGTGATTGACTTCGATAGCGAAGGCCGCGCCCTGTCCATCGAAGAAAAACCGGCTAAACCCAAGTCCCACTACGCGGTGACCGGCCTGTACTTCTACGACAACGACGTGATCAAGATCGCCAAAGCGGTCAAGCCTTCGCCACGCGGCGAGCTGGAGATCACCGACATCAACAATGCCTACCTTCAGCGTGGCGATCTTCACGTTGAACGCTTCGGCCGTGGTTTCGCCTGGCTCGACACTGGCACCCACGACAGCCTGTTGGAAGCCTCGACTTACGTTCAGACCATCGAGCACCGCCAGGGCTTGAAAGTGGCCTGCCTGGAAGAGATAGCCTACGAAAATGGCTGGATCAATCGTGATTATCTGCTGGAGCGTGCCAAGTACTTTGGCAAGACCGGCTATGGTCAGTACCTGTATATGCTCGCTGGAAACACTAAATGAACGTGATTGCCACTGAGCTGCCCGGTGTATTGATCATCGAGCCGAAGGTTTTTGGCGATGAGCGCGGTTTTTTTTATGAGAGCTTCAATGCCCGCGCGTTTGAAAAAGCCAGCGGGTTACAACTGCAGTTTGTGCAGGATAATCACTCGCGCTCGCAAAAAGGCGTGCTGAGAGGTCTTCACTACCAGGTAGAACACGCTCAGGGAAAACTCGTGCGTGTGACTGCCGGCGAAGTATTGGACGTGGCGGTGGATATCCGCCGCAGCTCGCCGCATTTTGGCAAGTGGGCCAGCGTACGCCTATCGGCAGAAAATAACCGCCAGTTATGGATTCCACCAGGCTTTGCCCATGGATTCGTCGTGCTGAGCGACTACGCCGAATTCCTTTACAAGACCACGGATTACTACACGCCGTCTGCGGAGCGTTGTATCCGTTGGGATGACCCGGATCTCAACATCGACTGGCAGCTCAATGGCACCCCGACGCTGTCCGCCAAGGACCAGAGCGGTAAAACCCTGAAAGACGCGGATCTATTCCTGTGATGGCGCCTCTGAAAATCCTCATCACCGGCCAACACGGCCAAGTCTCCCAGGAGCTGCAGCAGCGGCTCCAGGGCCTGGGCGAACTTATCGTCCTGGGCAGCAAGCAACTTGACCTGGCAGACGCAGACCTCATCCGCCAGCAAGTGCGCGCCCATCGCCCTGGCCTGATCATCAACGCGGCGGCCCACACCGCCGTCGATATGGCCGAGAGCGAACCGGACGCTGCGTTTGCCATCAATGCCATCGCTCCCGGCATCCTCGCCGAGGAAGCCAAGGCGCTGGGTATCCCGCTGATCCATTACTCGACCGACTACGTGTTCGACGGCAGCAAACCTGCTGCCTACACCGAAGACGACACGCCCAACCCATTGGGAGTCTACGGTCAGAGCAAGCTGGCGGGTGAGCAGGCGATTGCGGCTGTAGGTGGCCAGTACCTGATCTTGCGCACCAGCTGGGTCTATTCGAGCCATGGCAAGAATTTCCTGCTGACCATGCAACGCCTGCTGCAGGAAAAACCACAGATGCGCATCGTGGCCGACCAGATCGGTGCGCCGACCTGGGCCGGTACCATCGCCAACAGCACTCGCGTGCTGATCGAGCAGTGGCAGGCCGGTAAGGCTGGGGATTGGGGTGTTTACCACCTCACTGCCCAGGGTGAAACCTCCTGGTTCGGTTTTGCCGAAGCCATTGGCGAGCAACTGCGCGCCGAGGGCAAGGCCTGTGCCGAGCTGGAGCCGATCCCTTCCAGCGCTTACCCGACCCCCGCCAAGCGCCCGCTGAACTCGCGCCTGGACTGCACGCGCCTGCAACAACAATGGCACGTCAGCCAGCCACAGTGGCAAGACGCATTGCACGAGTGTCTTGCACAGCAGCACTAGGCATAATGCGCCTGTACCCACAGGCGCGACGTCCATGACCCCACCCCTTCCGCGAAGACCCCGCTGGCGCAGCCTCGCCCTGCTGGCTTTGTGCCTGGCGCCGCTGTTGTGGCCGCTGGAGCATTTGGCCGAGCGCTATTACCGCAGCGAGCTGGCCGGGCAAAACCGCCAGACCCTCGACCTCTACGTCGCCAACTTGTTGGGCACCCTGCATCGCTACGAAATACTGCCGCAAATCCTCGGTGACTTGCCGGCCCTGCGCACCGCATTGGACGCGCCCCACGTCAGCACCCACCTGGTCAGTGCCAACCAGTTGCTCAAGGACGTCGCCGCCCAGGCCGGGGTAGAGGTGATGTATTTGATGGACACCACCGGCAAGACCCTCGCCGCGTCCAACTGGGACAAACAAGACAGCTTTGTCGGGCGCAACTTCTCCTTCCGTCCGTATTTCAGCGAGGCCATGGCCGGGCGCCTAGGGCGTTTCTTCGGCCTGGGTACCACCTCGGCCAAGCGCGGCTACTTCTTCGCTGCCGCGGTACGTGACGGCGACACCATCATCGGCGTGCTGGTGGTGAAGGTCGATCTGGACCACACCGAAAGCCTGTGGGGCAATACCCCGGAACAACTGTTGGTCACCGACCATAACGGCGTGGTGATCCTCACCTCACGCCCGCAATGGCGATTCCGCGCCACTCGGCCACTAACCGCCGAAGAGCGCGAGGCCATCGTTGCCATCCAGCCCTACCCCACCCGCGACCCGCAGCCGCTGAGCCTCAGTAGCAGCGCCTGGCTGCGCCAATCCACGGCCATCGCCGAGACCGGCTGGAACGTGGAAATCCTCGCGCCGCGCTCGCTGATCAACCGTCCGGTGCGCACGGTCGTCGCGGTAGGCGGCGCCACATTGTTGGTGCTGATGCTGTTGCTGGGGTTGCTGATGCAGCGCCGCCGGCATTACCTGGAACGCATCGCCTTCGAAGCCAAGGCCCGCCGCGAGTTGGAGATGCGCGTGGCCGAGCGTACCAGCGACCTGGAGGGCCTGAACCGGCGCCTGAAACAGGAAGTACTGGAGCGCGAGCACGCCCAGCAAGAACTGGTGCGCGCCCAGGACGACTTGGTCCAGGCCGGTAAACTCTCGGCGCTGGGCACCATGTCGGCGAGTATCAGCCATGAACTCAATCAGCCACTGGCGGCGATTCGCAGCTATGCCGAAAACGCCGAGATTTTGCTCGACCATGAGCGCACCAATGATGCCCGTGGCAACCTCAAGCTGATCAGCGAATTGACCGGGCGTATGGCCTCGATCATCGCCCACTTGCGCGCCTTCGCCCGCCGTGACCGGCACGCGCCGGAGAGCGTGGCCCTGCAACCGGCACTGGATGACGCCCTGGCATTACTGGCCAAGCGTCGGCGTTCGATGGAGGTGGAGTTGATCCGCGACCTGCCCGAGGCGACCCTGTGGGTGCAGGCCGGTGAAACCCGCCTGCGCCAAGTGCTGGGTAACTTGCTGGCCAATGCCCTGGATGCTCTCACCGAAAAAGGCCCGCCACGTAAACTCTGGCTGAGTGCCGAAACCACGCCCCAAGGCGTCAACTTGTATATTCGCGACAACGGCCCGGGCTTTTGCATGGAAGCCCTGGGCCGCGCCAGTGAGCCGTTCTACACCACCAAGACGCGCACCCAAGGCCTGGGGCTAGGGCTGGCGATCTGCGACACCCTGATGCGCGCCTTTGGCGGCGAACTGTTGTTCGCCAACCACAAGGAGGGCGGCGCGCTGTTAACCTTGAAATTGCGTGCCGGCTCGCCGGGCGTCAGTCTGCAACCGTCCGAGGACCGCAGTGTATGAGTATCGACAACTCGATTCAGGTGGTATTGATCGACGACGATCCACACCTGCGTCAGGCCCTGTGCCAGACCCTGGACCTGGCCGGCCTGAAAGTCCTGCCCCTGGGCGAAGCCACCGGGCTCACCGCACGCCTGTCCCGCGACTGGCCAGGCGTGGTGGTCAGCGACATCCGCATGCCCGGCATGGACGGCCTGGAACTGTTGGCCGAATTGCACGGCCAGGACCCCGACCTGCCGGTGCTGCTGATCACCGGCCACGGCGATGTACCGCTGGCGGTGCAGGCCATGCGTGCCGGCGCCTATGACTTTCTGGAAAAACCCTTTGCCAGTGACGCGCTGCTCGACAGCGTGCGCCGTGCCCTGGCCCTGCGCCGGCTGGTGCTGGACAACCGCAGCCTGCGCCTGGCCCTCAGCGATCGCCAGCAACTGAGCACGCGCCTGGTAGGGCACTCGCCACAGATGTTGCGCCTGCGCGAGCAAATTGGTGCACTGGCCGCGACCAAGGCCGATGTGCTGATCCTCGGCGAAACCGGGGCAGGCAAGGAGGTCGTCGCCCGCGCCCTGCACGACCTCTCAAGCCGACGCAGCGGCCCGTTTGTCGCGATCAACGCCGGGGCCCTGGCGGAATCGGTGGTGGAAAGCGAACTGTTCGGCCATGAACCCGGCGCGTTTACCGGCGCGCAAAAGCGCCGCATCGGCAAGTTCGAGTTTGCCAATGGCGGCACGCTGTTTTTGGATGAAATTGAAAGCATGAGCCTGGATGTACAGGTCAAGTTGCTGCGCCTTTTACAGGAGCGCGTAGTGGAACGCCTGGGTGGCAATCAGCTGATCCCGCTGGATATCCGCATTATCGCCGCCACCAAGGAAGACCTGCGCCAGGCCGCCGACCAGGGCCGCTTCCGTGCCGACTTGTATTACCGCCTCAATGTGGCGCCGCTGCGCATCCCGCCGCTACGTGAACGGGGTGAAGATGCGCTGATGCTGTTCCAGCATTTCGCCGACGAGGCCAGCAGCCGTCACGGCCTGCCCTTGCACGAACTGCAACCGGGCCAGCGCGCGCTATTGCTGCGCCACAGCTGGCCGGGCAATGTGCGGGAACTGCAAAACGCCGCGGAGCGTTTCGCCCTCGGCCTGGAGCTGGCCCTGGACAACACCCAGGACCATCCCGCCGCCGGCGTGCTGACCTCCACGCCAGGAGGCCTGAGCGAGCAAGTCGAACAGTTCGAAAAAAGCCTGATCGCCGCCGAACTGACCCGCCCCCACAGCTCCGTGCGCAGCCTCGCCGAAGCCTTGGGCGTGCCGCGCAAAACCTTGCATGACAAACTGCGAAAACACGGCCTGAACTTCGCCGACAGTGCCAGCCAGAGCTCAGACGACGAATGACATCGTCAACCCACAAAGAGGCCGCCATGAGCCGCGACAGCCGTTACCTGGAATCCATCCTTCACCATGACATCCCCCTCACCCGGGAAATGGGCCTCAAGGTGCTCGACTGGCAACACGACCAACTGCAACTGCACCTGCCCTTGCAGGCCAATATCAACCACAAGAGCACCATGTTCGGCGGCAGCCTCTACTGCGGCGCGGTGCTGGCGGGTTGGGGTTGGCTGCACCTAAAGCTGCGTGAAGCCGGGATTGAAGACGGGCATATCGTGATTCAGGAAGGGCAGATCAGCTACCCACTGCCGGTGACGCAAGACGCGACAGCCATTTGCGCGGCGCCGCAGGAGAAGGTTTGGAAACGCTTTGTGGCGACCTACCAGCGCTATGGGCGGGCGCGATTGGCGCTGGAGACGTGGATAGTAAATGAGGGCAGCGAAGAGCATGCCGTCGTCTTTACCGGTCAGTACGTGCTGCACCGCTAGCAGCCACTCCATAAAACTAATGTGGGAGCTGGCTTGCCTGCGATAGCGGTGGATCAGCCAATACCTGTATGACTGACACTCCGCCATCGCGGGCAAGCCCGCTCCCACATTTTGCTCTGCAGTGATCTTAAGATCTGGCCAGGGTCAAAAGCCGTTCACGCCACGCAGCCTTGGCCGGCAACGCCAGAAAGAACGGGTTCAGCAACGATTCCCGCGCCGGGTAGCTGAACGGCTTACCATTCAACTCCAGCACTTCACCCCCCGCCCCTTCCAATACACCCTGGGCCGCTGCGGTATCCCACTGCGAGGTCGGCGCCAGGCGCGGATAACAATCGGCACTGCCCTCGGCTAATAAGCAAAACTTCAACGAGCTGCCGATATTCGCCAGTTTCAACTCGCCCAAGCCTTCACTGAGGCCATTGAGCAGGCGCTCCTGCTCAGGGCTGGTATGACGACGGCTGGCCACCACCGTAAAGGCCTCACCCGAGGCCGGGGCCTGGCGTACTTGAATCTGCTTGGGCGCTGCATTGACGTCCGAACGCCAAGCCCCCAGGCCCGCGCCGCCGAAGTAGCAGCGGCCAGTGGTCGGTATCGATACCACGCCGAACACCACGCGGCCCTGTTCGATCAAGGCAATATTGACGGTGAATTCTTCACTGCCAGAAATGAATTCCTTGGTGCCATCCAAAGGGTCCACCAACCACCAGCGCTGCCAACCGGCACGCACACTCTGATCGATATCGGCATCCTCTTCAGACAGCACTGGAATGCTTGGGTCCAGCGCGGTGAGGCCTGCGAGAATCAGATGGTGGGCAGCCAGGTCGGCAGCCGTCACGGGTGAATCGTCCGCCTTGGAGGTCACGGCTACGTCGGCACGCCAGTACGGCAGGATAGCCTCACCGGCCTGGCGCGCCAGCTCAATGACCGGGGCGATAAACGGGTGGCCTAAAAACAGTTCGCTCATGCGTTGAACGCTCCACGCTGGGTCAACAGGTCTCTGACCAGATACAACGCCGCCAGGGCGCGACCTTCGCTGAATTGCTCGTTTTGCGCCAACGCCGACAGCTCACGCAGGTTGACCCGGTCTACCCGCATCGGCTCGGGCTCATCACCCTCAAGGCGCTCTTCATAGAGATCGGTAGCCAGCACCACCTGAATTTTCTGGCTCATATAACCAGGCGACAATGACAGCTCGGTGATGTGCTCCAACTGCCGTGCGCCATAGCCGGCCTCTTCCTTGAGTTCGCGGTCTGCCGCCGCCAGCACGTCTTCGCCGGGCTCGATCAGGCCTTTGGGTAATGACAATTCATATTCGTCAGTGCCGCCGCAGTATTCTTCCACCAGCAATGCATGATCTTCATCGATCATCGCTACAATCATCACGGCGCCGTAGCCCGTGCCACGCCCGACAAGACGCTCGTAGGTGCGCTCAACGCCATTGGAAAAGCGCAATTGCACTTCCTCCACGCGGAACAAACGGCTACTGGCGACTATTTCGCGGGCGAGGACAGTGGGTTTCTGGCGCATAAACGGCTCCTTGGCGTGATCGGGTTACTATACCGTGGCTTTTCCGATTGTCTGTGTCGGATATCTTTACTTACATGAGACCCCACCATGCCCTCTCTGCCCTGGCACGCCATCGACACCGTCCTGCTGGACATGGACGGCACCCTGCTCGACCTGCATTACGACAACCACTTCTGGATGGAGCACCTGCCCCAGCGCTACGCCGAACTGCACGGTGTGAGCCAGGCCATGGCCGAAATGGAGCTGCAACCGCTGTTTGAGCGTAACGCGGGACAGTTGCAATGGTATTGCCTGGATTTCTGGAGCACTGAACTCAAGATCCCGGTGCGCGAACTCAAGCTGGAAACCGCCCACCTGATTGCCCTGCGCCCGGATGCCGATACGTTCCTGGCGGCGATCAAACAGGCCGGCAAGCGCGTGATCATGATCACCAACGCTCATCGTGATTCGCTGTCATTGAAGTTGGAACGCATTGAACTGGCGCCGTATTTCGAGCGCTTGATCAGCTCTCACGACTACGGTTTTCCCAAGGAAAACCCGCAATTCTGGCAAGCCTTGCAAGCGGATATCCAGTTTGACCCGGCCCGTAGCCTGTTTATAGATGACACCTTGCCGATCCTGCGCAGCGCCCGGGATTTCGGTGTAGGGCATTTACTGGCCGTGAAAGAGCCTGATAGCAAGAAAGGACCAAAGGACACTGCAGAATTTGCAGCCGTCGGGGATTATCGAGAACTCATTGCCGGGCTTATGTAGAAGCGAGCTTGCTCGCGAAAAACGTCAACGATAACGCGTGCTTCCTGGATAAACGCGGTGCCTGTGAGTTTTTCGCGAGCAAGCTCGCTCCTACAAAAGGGCGAGCTTGCTCATTTTATCCTGCGTATTACTCAGGAATGCGCAGTGTCTGGCCTGGGTAGATCTTGTCCGGGTGCGACAACAGTGGCTTGTTAGCCTCGAAGATCTTGTTGTACTTATTCGCGTCGCCATAAACCGTTTTAGAGATTGCGCTCAGGGTGTCGCCGCTTTTCACTACAACAAAACGCGAAGCCACAACCACTGGACCGGATACTGTGATCTGGTCATCCACACTGGCCACGCCAGCAATGTTGCCCAGCGCCAAAAGGATCTTTTCTTTCTCTTCCTGCGTGGCCACTTCACCGGTCACTGTGACCTTGTCGCCATCCACCGTGGTTTGCACGTTTGGATTACCCAGGCCCACCTTGCTCACATGCTCCTTCAACTGCTCACTGGCGTTCGCATTACCCGGCGTCAACAGGTCGACAATCTTTTCGCCGGCTTCTTTGATAAAGCTAAAAATACTCATGGTGCGCTCTCCTTGGGATTTAATTTCCAGATGCCCAAGACTAGACCAGTCCTGCCGACTTGGGTTCCAGACTGGCTAAAGACTCAAAAGTATCTCAATCGCCCCTGCCTGGAATAAGCCCGACGAAAACGCCGGTGAACCTTGATCGACGCCCTCTATCAATAGATCAATACTGGCGATTAGACGCGACCCTTTGTCGCGCCTAGTCTAAACACTGATCAATCCGCCGGTGGTACTGCCCCATGAACGCCAAGCGCCCTCACTGCGCGGCGCCCGCTCTCGAAACGACTGCGCCCGTCGCCAGCCAGAGCTATCACTATTGCAATCTTGAACACACAGAAGTGGCCAGCACTGCGCTGGCCGAAGAAGTGGCGTTGGCGATTGCCTATAACGATATCAGCCAGGCGGTAATGCTGGTGACGCCTACGGACCTGGAAGACTTCATTGTAGGTTTCAGCCTCGGTAGCGGCATTATCACCGACGTTAACGACATTTATGACCTGAAAATCAGCGGTTCAGGCGCAGCCCAGTACGCTCAGGTACAGGTTTCCAGCCGCGCGTTCTGGAACCTCAAGCAGCAACGCCGCCAATTGGCGGGCACCAGCGGCTGTGGCCTGTGTGGCGTGGAAGCGGTAGAGCAAGCATTGCCCGACCTACAGGTGCTGCCCGGCGCGCCCTTGCCGCCGGCGCAGTGGCTCGATGGCTTGCGCCAACGTATCAGCGCATTCCAACCCCTGGGCCAGCACAGCGGCGCCGTGCATGCGGCGGTGTTTATGAACAGCCAGGGCGAATTGCTGATGGGTCGCGAAGACATCGGTCGGCATAACGCTCTGGATAAATTGATTGGCGCGTTGATCCGCCAAAAGATTCCGACCGACGGCGGCCTGGCGATTGTTACCAGCCGCTGCAGCCTCGAATTGATTCAGAAAGTTTTGCGCGCCGGCATCCAGACCCTGGTCAGCCTGTCGTCGCCCACCGGCCTGGCCCTGCAATGGGCGCGCCGGCACAACCTCAACCTCATCCACCTGCCGCAAAAAAGCGCGCCACGGGTCTATAGCCCTGCGATGGAGCACCAGCCATGAGCCTTCACCACCAAGCCGACCAGACCCCAACCCCACGCTATAAGCCCTACAAAGGCCCAGCCGGTGGCTGGGGCGCCCTGATCAGCGTGGCGCAAGCCTGGCTGACCAGCGACAACGCCCTGAAAAACCTGCGCATGATGCTCAAGACCAACCAGAACGGCGGCTTCGACTGCCCGGGCTGCGCCTGGGGCGACTCGCCGGAAAGCGGCATGGTCAAGTTCTGCGAAAACGGCGCCAAGGCAGTCAACTGGGAAGCCACCAAGCGCCGCGTCGATGCGGCCTTCTTCGCCAAACACAGCGTCACGGCGTTACTGGAACAAAGCGACTATTGGCTGGAGTATCAGGGCCGCCTGACCGAGCCGATGCGCTATGACGCCCAGACCGATCGCTACGCGCCCATCAGTTGGGAAGCCGCCTTCGACCTGGTCGGCAAGCACCTCAACGCATTGCCCAGCCCGAACATGGCCGAGTTCTACACCTCGGGCCGTGCCAGCAACGAAGCCGCCTACCTGTACCAGCTGTTTGTACGCGCCTATGGCACCAACAACTTCCCGGACTGCTCGAACATGTGCCACGAAGCCAGCGGCGTAGCCCTGGCGCAGAGCGTGGGCGTGGGCAAAGGCACCGTGACCTTCGATGACTTCGAACATGCCGATGCCATTTTCGTCTGGGGCCAGAACCCCGGTACCAACCACCCACGCATGCTCGAGCCGCTGCGCGAAGCGGTGAAGCGCGGCGCACAGGTGGTGTGTATCAACCCACTCAAAGAGCGTGGCCTGGAGCGCTTCCAGCACCCGCAGCATCCGCTGGAAATGCTCACCAACGGTGACAAGCCTACCAACACCGCCTACTTCCGCCCTGCGCTGGGTGGCGATATGGCTATCTTGCGCGGCATGGCCAAATTCCTGCTGCTGTGGGAACGCCAAGCCCTGGCCGAAGGCAAGGAAGCGGTGTTCGACCACGACTTCCTCAACGAACACACCACCAACGTCCTGGAATACCTGGGTCAGATCGACGACACCTCGTGGGAGGAGATCGTCGAGCAGTCCGGCCTGACCCTGGTAGAGATCGAGCAAGCGGCGCGCATGTACGCCAAAGGCAAGAATGTGATCATGTGCTGGGCGATGGGGATTACCCAGCACCGCCACTCGGTGCCGACCATCCAGGAAATCGCCAACCTGATGCTGCTGCGCGGCAATATCGGCCGCCCAGGCGCCGGGCTGTGCCCGGTGCGCGGCCACAGTAACGTGCAGGGCGACCGCACCATGGGCATCAACGAACGCCCACCGGTGGCGTTTCTGGACGCACTGGAGCGTCGTTTCCAGTTCCAGGTGCCGCGAGACAATGGCCATAACGTGGTGGAAGCGATTCACGCCATGCTTGAAGGCCGCTCCAAAGTCTTTATCGGCCTGGGCGGCAACTTTGCCCAAGCCACGCCAGACAGCACGCGCACCTTTGAAGCACTGCGCAATTGCGACCTGACCGTGCAGATCAGCACCAAGCTCAACCGCAGCCACCTGATGCACGGTAAAGATGCGTTGATCCTGCCGTGCCTGGGCCGCACCGACATCGACATCCAGGCCGACGGCCCGCAAGCGGTGACGGTGGAAGACTCGTTCAGCATGGTCCACGGCTCCAATGGCCAACTGCAACCGTTGTCGAAACTGATGAAGTCCGAGCCGGCGATCCTGGCGGGCATTGCTGCCGCCACCCTGGGCAGCAAGCCCGTGGATTGGAACTGGCTGGTGGCTGACTACGGGCGCATCCGCGACCTGATCGCCGACACCATTCCAGGCTTCAAGGACTTCAACGAGAAGATCAAACACCCAGGTGGCTTCTACCTGGGTAACTCCGCCGGCGCACGCCGCTGGAACACACCGTCGGGCCGCGCCAACTTCCGCCCGAACATCTTGCCCAAAGACCTGATCCATGAGCGCACCCACGCCACGGGCCGCGTGCCGGACCTGATCATGCAGTCGATGCGCTCCCATGATCAGTACAACACCACCATCTATGGCCTGGACGACCGTTATCGCGGGGTCAAAGGCCAGCGTGACGTGCTGTTCGTCAACGAAGCCGACATCATCCGCCTGGGCTTCAAGCCGGGGCAGAAGGCAGACATCGTGTCGCTGTGGGAGGACGGTCGTGAGCGCCGCGTGAAGGGCTTTACGCTGCTGGCATTTGATATTCCGGCGGGGCAGGCGGCGGCTTACTATCCGGAAGTGAACCCACTGGTGCCGCTGGAAAGCACTGGCGACGGGAGCCATACGCCAACGTCTAAGTTTGTTGCGATTCGCTTGGAGGCGGCGAGTGACAATGGGTTGATCATGGCGCGCTCGGCCTGACTTGATCCGAGATATGTGTTGCTTGTACTACCGCTTTCGCGAGCAAGCCCGCTCCCACATTTGAAATGCATTCCAAGTGTGGGAGCGGGCTTGCCCGCGAAGAGGCCAGCACAAGCACCGCACATTCTGCAGGCACAAAAAAAGGCCGCTTTTGCATAAAAGCGGCCCTTCCGAAGTAACTAAAGACCTGCAAAAACGACTTAAGTTCCCTATACAAAACAGTAACTTAGCAAATTGTATACAACCTCTGCCGCCGGTCGGATTTCGATTGTCAGCGGCTCGATACGACCTCAGGATCGCGCCGTCATCCCTTGAGGTTTCCCTGAATGAAGTTCTCCTCGATTCTCTTGTTGTCCCTTGGCCTGGTCAGTGGCGCAGCCATGGCAGGCGGCACCACCGAAGCCGGTGTAGGCGGCGCATTGGGTGGGGTTCTAGGTTCCGTTGTCGGCCAGCAGCTGGGCGGCAACACCGGTTCGACCATCGGCGCGGCCCTGGGCGGCGCTGGCGGTAGCGCGGTCGGCGCAGACAAGCGTAGCCGTGGCGAAGCAGCCATTGGTGGCGCACTGGGCGCAGCCGGCGGCAACGTCTTGGGTCGCAGCGTCGGCGGCAGTACCGGTGCATTGGTCGGCTCAGCAGCCGGCGGTGGCGCGGGCGGCGCGCTGGGCAACTACATGGGTAACGAAAGTGATCGCGACAGCCGCCATTACCGCGATCGCGACCGTGACGATCGTCGCTACTACCGCGATGGCCACCCAGGCCGCGGCCATGCCTATGGGCATCGCAAGAACAAGCATCGTTATCGCGACTGATAAATACGTGCTCTGACGAACACATCCAGTGTGGGAGCCGGGCTTGCCCGCGATCGCAGTGAATCAGGTTTAGAGGTATTGCCTGATACTGCGCCATCGCGGGCAAGCCCGGCTCCCACATTTGGTATGGGTTGCTTGCAGGTGCCCTCAAACCACCAAGCGCTGCATCGCCTCGCGCAACATCCCCGGAATCGGCACTGGCTGGTTCGACGCTCGGTCCACAAACACATGGACAAAGCGCCCCGCCGCACACGCCTCCTGCTCGCCCGCCTTGAATACCGCCAGCTCATACTGCACCGAGCTATTGCCCAGCTTGCCTACCCGCAGGCCGATTTCAATGCGCTCAGGGAAAGCAATCGAGGCGAAGTAATCGCAGGCCGAACTCACCACAAACCCCACCACCTCTCCGTCATGAATATCCAACCCGCCCTGTTCGATCAGGTAGGTATTAACGGCGGTGTCGAAGAAGCTGTAGTAAGTGACGTTATTCACATGGCCGTAGGCATCGTTGTCGTGCCAACGCGTGGTGATCGGTTGGAAGTGGCGGTAATCGTCGCGCACAGGCGTTGAGTCAGGCATCGGCAAGTCTCGTCAAAGTTGATCCAATTGAGCATGGGCCCAGTCGCGCACCTCGGCGTAGGGGTAATCTTCCAGCGCAGCAAAACCCGGAATGCCTCGCGCCTTCAATTTGGTAAACAACGGCACGCTGATACCGCCAAGAAAACGCGTCAAACGCTCCGCATTCGGTAAGTCCCCCGTGTGCTCATGATGCCTGTGGATGAAATCACCGCACAGCCCCATGAAGTTTTTATCCACAAGCGACGGCAGGCTCGGCGGTGCCGGCAGATGGGCAACCTGGCCGTGGCACACCGAACAATGCCCGCAACGCTGGGGCGCATTTTCATCACCAAAGTAGCGCGCCAGGCGTTGCCCCAGGCAGTGCTCGGTGGCGAACAGGTCGAGCATGGCGTGAATTCGCGCGACTTCTGTCACCTCATGCTGCTTGAAGCCTGTGTATAACTCGGCGCTTAGCGCCTGCGGGTCGAAATCGGTGTCGAGCAAACTGTAGACCTCAGTCATCTGCTTGCTTTCGAGCTCGATCAGGCCCTGCTCCTGAAAATAATCCAGCGCCTTCACCACCCGGCTACGTTCGGCATTGTGCTGTTGATAAAGCGCATCGAAATCCACCGTTGCCCAGGTTTTAGCGCGCTTGCATACCTGGATGATCGCCGCGACAAACTGCTGCCGCTCGCCGGAAAAACGCGCCAACAAGGCCTCGGGTTCGATCAGGTATTTGAAACGGTATTCCGCATAAAACGCATAGCGCGGTGCGATCACGCCCTTGAGCTCCAACTGCACCAAGAGCGTCTTGAGCGGCAGCTCGCGAATATTGCTGTGGTCCGACAGCGACCTGAGCAGGAACTCCCACTGGCCTTCGCTACGCGCCGCCTGCAACTCCTCGAGTACACGACGAATGCCTTCCTGCTCCGGCGTGTCACCGTACACGAAGTTTTCCAGCACATTGAGGCTGTCGCGATTGGCCAACACCAGGCAATCCGATGGCTGCCCGTCACGCCCTGCGCGGCCGATCTCCTGGCTGTAGTTCTCGATGGACTTGGGCAGGTCGAAGTGCACGACATTGCGGATATCACTCTTGTCGATGCCCATGCCAAACGCGATGGTTGCGACAATACAATTGGAGCGCCCCCCATGAAACGCTGCTGGATACCCTCGCGTTTTTCGTGGGGCAGCCCCGCGTGATAAGCCTCGGCCTGAATACCGTGGCGGTTCAGATGCTCGGCAATCTGCTCGGCGGTTTTCTGCAAGGTGACGTAGACGATACTCGGCTGGTTGGCCCGCGCTTTCATCCATTCCACCAGCCTGCGGCGTTTGTCGTGGCCGCTGACCGGTTCCACCAGTAGGTTGAGGTTGGAGCGATAGAAGCCCGTGGTCACCACATCCTCGGCAGCAATGGCGAACTTGGCCTGCATGTCGGCGATCACCTTGGGTGTGGCCGTGGCCGTCAGCAATAGCGCCTGCGGGATGTTGAACTGGCGCTGGTAGTCCGGCAGCTTCAAATAATCCGGACGGAAGTTGTGGCCCCATTCGGAAATACAGTGCGCCTCGTCCACCACCAGCAACGAGATCTGCACGCTGTTAAGGAAATTACGGAAACGCTCGTTCTTCAAACGCTCCACGGAAATCATCAGGATCTTGAGCTCGCCCGATCGCGCACGGCCCATGACATCATTGGCTTCATCACGGCTCTGGGCCGAATCGATACTGCCCGCCGAAATGCCATGGCGCTGCAGGAAACCCAACTGGTCCTGCATCAACGCCAGCAACGGCGACACCACCAGCGTCAGGTGCGGCAGCAACACGGCCGACAGCTGGTAACACAAGGATTTGCCCGACCCCGTAGGGAAAATGGCGGCGGCAGAACGCCCAGCCAGCACGGCGCTGACCGTCTCTTCCTGGCCCAAGCGAAAGTGTGGGTAACCAAAGACCTGCTGGAGGGTGTCGTGCATAAGGCTGTCACTCCATTGACCGCTGAACGTGGCTTAAAAACGTAGCCCAGTAAGTTCGGCGAATCGAGAAAGGTCGCAAGGAAAAAAGAGACAGGATGATACACAGGCAAAGGATGGCACTGGGCCGGAGAGGAGGATTCCGAAAATTTACACTGAATTAAGATCGTCAACGGGATTCTATACAGGTTACGACGTGGTTTTTATCCTGCCTTCGCCCTGACGCATTGCGCTACAATCAAACCTTGCTTTCCAAGAGGACGCAGCGATGAGCGAACTGACGTTTGAGCAAAAACAGGATCACTATCACAAGATCCGCCGTTCCAATTACCTGGCCAGCCTGCGCCTGGAAGGGTTCGATACCCAACCGACCGACGTCGACAAACCCCTGCCGACACGCGAAGCCGTTCTTGCCAAGTACCGCAACACCTCACGCTGATGCTCGACAAATACGGGGTGGGCCAGGACCCGTACTGCTATCCCGGTAGCAGCATCCTGCGCAACCGCCTCGATTTGCTCGATGAAGCACGCCTGCACCAGGCCGAGCGGGAATTATCCGAAATCGCCGTAGGCAACCTTCCACTCTTTCCGCCGCCCTACGACCTTGATCGTCTGCAACACATTCACCGCATCCTGTTCGGTGACATTTATGACTGGGCCGGCGAACTGCGCAGCGTCAACATCCAGAAAGGCGACACGCTGTTTTGCACCCCAGAGCGTATTCCACCAGAGGCGGCGAAAATCGTCCGGCATATGCAAGACGCCAATTGGTATGTTGGTGCGACTCAGGCTGACCTTGTGCGTCAAATCGCTGAAGCTTATGGCGACCTGAATGTCATTCATCCCTTCCGCGAGGGAAATGGCCGGGCGCAGCGGATCCTGTTTGAACAGATCATCGTGAATGCGGGGTTTTCGGTGAATTGGTGGCTGGTAAAACATGCGGCCTGGATACCCGCGAATATTGATGCAGTGGCGTGTGACTATCGGGGATTGGAAGCGATTTTTGAGCGTTGTATCAGCAAGCCTCTCAGTGTCTGATCGAACCGCGAACGATTAAACCATCTGTTTATTGCCCGAGAACAAACTCACTTCTAAGGTTGGGCTCGTCGCTGCCAATTCAGCGACCGGGCTTGGTCACCCGAAAAATAGCAGAGACAACGTGCCAGCTCTTCTGGCGTATTTCTTTGAATCTGTATTGGAACACTGTGATGACAAAGCCGAACCTTCCCACCAATCGCTATCGTCAGTTACGCACTAACTTCACCGACACCCACCCTCTTCTCATAGACACCGAAGCCAAAGCCGAAGACATCCAATCCGCCGCCCACCAGCGTATCCGCGCCGCCAGCGACTTATTGGAAACCTTCTCTTGCCTGACCTTCGAACACGCCGACCTCAAAGACATATCCCACATCATCAATGCGCTGTACCTGCTCGTTCAGGACGGCTGTGATTTGCTGGAAGCTACGCAACACGTACAACTGCAACCAGCGACCGACCAGCCACCACGCAGCAATCCGCTACACAGCTAAACCTGTGGGAGCTGGCTTGCCTGCGATGGCGGCGTATCAGGCTATACCGCCATCGCGGGCAAACCCTAATACCCGTAGGAGCGAGCTTGCTCGCGAAAAACTACCAAGCACCGCGTTTATCCAGGAAGCACGCGTTACCGTTGACGTTTTTCGCGAGCAAGCTCGCTCCTACAAAAAGCCGGTTTCCACATTTGCTCGGTTCAGCCGGCAGAATCGGTATCAAGTCATAAAATGCAGGAAGGCATTGTAAGAAACCAAAAAACGGCGCGTCGTCCGTTTCCCAAACTGCTTCAAACAGTGTCTCGCCCCTCTACAGAAAAGCCCTTTGCCTGGACGACACTAGCCCCTTCTCCCAACGCGCTCGGCATAATTTTGTGACCATCGAAAGGACTCAACATATCAGCCACTATGGCATCACCTTCACGATGATTCGCCTTGGTACTGGCAAACCGGGATTGCCAGGGTGGCTGGTGCTATGAATGAATACATTCAGTGGATCAATTTGCTGCTCTTCTTAATACTGGCCGCTGTCATTGATAGAACGATAAGGTTGCCCCTACTCAGAAAATGGCTCGGGCTCTGCCTATTGATAACCGGTCCAACACTTCTGTTGTATGCCACGTCCTGGATCATAGGGGCACAGCTTGAAAGTCTGCCGATAGTCGCCTTTGTGACAGGCATCGGGTTGCTGAGCACCTCGAATATCTATCGCAGGGTAAAAAACACTCACCCTTTGATGATTGCAACCACCATGAACCTTTCTCCCAACTTCCCCGAAGACCCTGTCATGCAGCAACTTATGCAATTGCTACATGAAGAAATCGACTTGCCAAAACACAAGACCATTGGCCTGCATACCTCACTGAACTTCGACCTCGGGTGCGATGGCGTTGAGGCCAAGCAATTTATGGAGGCGCTGGAACAGGATTTCGGGGTCGACCTGGGTGACTACGATGCCTATCGTTACTTCCAGCCGCCGGTGTTCGATGTGTTCCTGAAACGTCGCGCCAAGGGCCGTGGCGACAAGATTCCGTTGACCATCGGCATGCTCTACCTGGCGATCAAGAACCATAGCTGGGACACGCAAACGCTGGAAAACCTGAGCTGACTCCAATGAAGATTTTTTTGTAGGAGCGAGCTTGCTCGCGAAAAACTCACAGGCGCCGCGTTTATTCAGGAAGCACGCGTTATCGTTGACGTTTTTCGCGAGCAAGCTCGCTCCTACAGTATTAGGGCAAGCCCCTCCCACATTGGATCTGCGCTAATCTGGCGAGCCGTGTAAATAACAAGGACTGTCAATGGACGTAACAATGGGCCTGCTGGCCGCCCTGCTATGGGGTGGCACGGACTTTCTGGTGGGCCTCAACGCCCGCGCCGTTGGCGTTAAACGCGCGGTGTATTTCGGCCAAGCCCTCGGCTTTTTGATCATGACCCTCCTGCTGGTCATTTTCCCGGCCTTCCTTTTCAAATCCCTTGATGCGCCTTTCAGCGTCTGGCTTTTGGGTATCGCCGCCGCCCTGCTGACGGTGTCCGGCGCCCTTGCGCTGTCCAAAGCCTTTGCCTTGGGCAAAGCGGCCATCGTCGCGCCGCTGGTGACGTCCTATGGAGTGGTGACCACCCTGCTCTCCTGGGCCAGCGGTGAGCACATCAGCCTGGTACAACTGGGTTGCATCGCTTTGTGCGTGATCGGCGTTGTGCTGTCCAGCATTCACAAGGACAACGGTACGCCCCACAACAACCCGCGCCTGTCGATTGCCTACGCCATGTTCGCCGCAGCCTTGTATGGCACCAGTTTCTGGCTGCAAGGCCGCTACACACTGCCGGCGTTGGGGCCGATCAGCATGTTGTGGCTCGGCTACCTGGTGGGCCTGTGCGTGCTGGTGGTGATGGTGCTGAAGATCAAGGATGGCCTGAAGATCCCGCCGCTGAAAAACTGCGCGACGTTGACCGGGGCGAGCTTGATGAACCTCGGCGGGTTCTCGGCATTTTCGTGGGGCGCGATGGCCGGCTCGGTGTCGGTGGTGACCGTGATCAGTACGCTGTCGGGAGGCATTGCGGCGATTCTGGGGTTCGTGTTTTTCAAGGAACGATTGTCAGCGGTGCAGGTGGCAGGCGTCGTGCTGGTGCTGGTCGGTGCAGTGGTACTGCACATCGCCGACTAATCGTTCGCGCATAAAAAAGCCGCCTACTTAAGAGGCGGCTTTTTTACAACCAGCGAATCTTACAACTTAGGACCCGCCGCCTTGATCGCATCGCTGACTTCAAACTTCTTGAAGTTTTCGATGAACAGGCCAGCCAGCGCCTTCGCCGCTTCGTCGTAGGCAGCCTTGTCAGCCCAGGTGTTGCGTGGGTTCAACAGGCCGGTTTCAACGCCCGGTACGGCCAATGGCACGTCGAGGTTGATAGTATCCAGGTGTTCGGTTTGCGCACCGATCAACGCGCCGCTCTGGATGGCTGCAATCACGCCGCGAGTGGTCGGGATGTTGAAGCGTTTACCAACGCCGTAGCCGCCGCCGGTCCAGCCAGTGTTGACCAGGTAGACCTTGGAGCCGAAACCACGGATGCGCTTGATCAGAAGCTCTGCGTACTCACCGGCCGGGCGTGGGAAGAACGGCGCGCCGAAGCAGGTGGAGAACGTCGACTTGATGCCGCTGCCCGAACCCATTTCGGTCGAACCCACCAGAGCGGTGTAGCCGGACAGGAAGTGGTAGGCCGCTTGTTCTTCGCTGAGGATCGACACAGGCGGCAGTACGCCGGTCAGGTCGCAGGTCAGGAAGATCACCGCGTTTGGCTCGCCGCCCAGGTTTTTTTCGGAACGCTTGGCAACGTGCTCCAGCGGGTAGGCGGCACGGCTGTTCTGGGTCAGGCTGACGTCGGCGTAGTCGGCGTGCTTGGCCTCGTCGATCACGACGTTTTCCAGCACTGCGCCATGCTTGATGGCTTTCCAGATAACCGGCTCGTTCTTCTCGGACAGGTCGATGCACTTGGCGTAGCAACCGCCTTCGATGTTGAACACCACGCCTTCGCCCCAGCCGTGCTCGTCGTCACCGATCAGGTAACGGCTTTCGTCGGCCGACAGGGTGGTCTTGCCAGTGCCGGACAGGCCGAAGAACAGGGTCACGTCGCCTGCTTCGCCGATGTTGGCGGCGCAGTGCATTGGCAGCACGTCGGCAGCCGGCAGCAGGAAGTTCTGCACCGAGAACATGGCTTTTTTCATTTCACCGGCGTAACGCATGCCGGCAATCAGTACTTTTTTCTGGGCGAAGTTGAGGATCACGCAACCGTCGGAGTTGGTGCCGTCACGCTCTGGCACGCACTCGAAGTTGGCCACGTTGAGCACTTGCCACTCTTCACGACCGGCCGGGTTGTACTGGGCCGGGTTGATGAACAGGCAACGACCGAACAGGTTCTGCCAGGCAGTCTGGGTGGTCATTTTCACGGCCAGGTAGTGGTCTTCTGCAGCCCCTACGTGAACATGGGAAACGAAATGCTCTTGCGCGTTGTTGAACGCCTCGACGCGAGCCCACAGAGCATCGAACTTGTCGGCCGGGAACTTGCGGTTGATCGGGCCCCAGGCAATGGCGTCCTGGGTGGAAGGCTCTTCAACGATGAAACGGTCAACCGGCGAACGACCGGTGCGGTGACCGGTTTCTACGACCAGCGCGCCAGTATCGGCAAGCACGCCTTCACCGCGCTGCAGGGCTTCTTTGACCAGATCGTCAACACTCAGATCGGTGTATACGGCGTTATTGGCTTGCGTCATGAGGTTCCCCGTCGGCCTATGGCCGAGTGCTCCAAACGTTTTGTAGTAGAAAGTTGCGCACTACTACCGCGAAAAAAGTGGGCCGGATTATGCCAGAAAAGCCCAAAAAGAGTAGGGCCCTCCCGTCAGAACACCTCTAATCCGGCGTTTGTCAGGTGATTTACCTGTGCTTAAACGTTTTAGTGGCGGGTGTCGGAAGGGGTGTCGCTGCCTGCGCCAGCGAACAATTGCGCTACATCAGCCGCATCGAACAGGTAGCGCTGGTTGCAGAACTGGCAGTCGATCTCGATATGGCCGCCATGTTCCACCACCAGATTTTGCGCATCTTCCAGGCCCAGACTGACCAGCGCGTTGCCGGAACGCTCGCGCGAGCAGCTGCAATTGAAGCGCAGGCCTTGTGCGTCGAACAGGCGCACGGCTTCTTCGTGGTAGAGGCGGTGCAGGATGGTTTCGTTGTCCAGGCCCAGCAGTTCTTCGGCCTTCAAGGTGTCGGCCAGGGCGATGATATGCCGCCAGCTTTCGGCACGGTCATCCTCATCCTTGATGCGATCGGCCGGCAGTTGTTGCACCAGCAAACCGCGAGCGCGCTTGCCGTCGGCGTTAAGCCAGAACTTGGTGCCCACTTGCTGGGACATGACGAAGTAGTTGGTGAAGCATTCCGACAGGGTCTGGCCGTCGAGGTCGACAATACCCTGGTAGCGCTGGCCTTCGGTCGGGTCGACAGTCAGTGCCAGGACGCCGTTGGGCATCAGGTCGGCCAGGGTAGCGTCTGCAGCAATCTGGTCAGCGTCATAGCGAGCCAGGCCACGGATCTCGCGCTCGCTGGAGCACTCGATCATCAACATGGGCACCGGCCCTTCGGAACGAGCCTGCAAGATCAGCAAACCGTCGAACTTCATGGTGCCCACCAGCAGCGCCGCGGCGGCCATCAACTCGCCGAGCAATTGCGCGACCGGCTCCGGATAGGCGTGTTTAGCAAGGACTTCGGCATAGCTGAGCTCCAACGAAACCATCTCGCCGCGGGCATCGCTCTCATCGAAGATGAAGCGTTGGGTGAAGTCGGTATCCGGTAGATCAGTCATAGGTCTGGGTATCTGAAGTGATGACAAAATGATTACAAGGTTTATAAAATTAAACGCTTTAGCACCATCTTGGTGCGCCTGCTCCTGAATTCAAGGAGCGCAATAGAGCGATGAGGGACAGTTTATGAACAATCCGGGTTTGTTCCAAGCCAACTGGAACCTCCGGCGATGGGCTCTTTGCAATCTACTCGCTATCGGGCTGCTGTGTTTTTGGCTGTGGCCCACGGGCCAGATGCTCTGTGTGATTTTCGACGAGTGGCTGTTTCACCTGCTCAATGGCCCATTGGCCACGAACTCGACCTGGTTGCATGTATGGGCCGTGGCGAGCCTGCGACCGTTTGATGCAGTGGTCGGCGTGATTTTGCTGGCGCTGCTGATTCGCGGCGACTGGGTGTTCAAGGCCGTACAGGTGCGCCAGGCGTTTTTTGGCTTCCTCGGCATCCTGCTGCTGTTGCTGTTTATCCGCATGCTGTTCTCCAAACTCGCGGCGCACATGGGCTGGCAGCACAGTAGCCCGTCGATGGTCATCAGCGGCGCGATTCAAATGAGCGACTTTTTCCCAGGGCTGGAGAAAACCTGGGAGCTGAAGGACCGCTCGAGCCAGAGCTTCCCCGGCGACCATGCTTCGGTGCTGTTGATCTGGGCGATGTTCATGAGCGTGTTCGCCCGGCGCATCGGCCAGGTGCTGGTGATCTGGGGCCTGGCGCTGCTGTTCATGATGCCGCGGCTGGTCGCCGGCGCGCACTGGGGCCAGGACGATTACATCGGTGGCGTACTGCTGGCGCTGTTGGCGTTGGGGTGGGGGTATTACACGCCGTTTGCGGCGAAGGTATCGGGCGCTTTATTGCGCATGACGGCGCCGCTTTTCGGGCTACTGAGCAAGTTGCCGGTTATTGGGCGGTTGAATGTCATACGCAAAACTGCGTAACCCCCCGGGGCTAAAAGTGGGAGCGGGCTTGCTCGCTCCCACATTTGATCGAGTTTGCATGGGCGACTCGTGTAATCAGTCGTCATTGCCGCTGCCGCGAAACTTGAACAGATCGCGGCGCTGCTTCTTGCTTGGCTTGCCATCGGTGGTCAAGCCTGAAGCGCCCGCCTTGCGCATGGCCGCAGCGTTCTCACGCTTGGCAATGCTGGCTTCGGTTTCCGCATACAGCGCCTGCGCTTCGGGCGCGCCGCGGCGCACAATGGAAAGCGCCTGTACCACGATGGTTTTTTCATCAAACCCTGTACGAATCTGAAACTCGTCGCCGACGCGCGGCTCCTTGCCCGGCTTGCAGCGCTCGCCGCGATGATGCACCTTGCCGCTCTCTATAGCCGCCTTGGCCAGGGCGCGGGTCTTGTAGAACCGGGCTGCCCACAACCACTTGTCCAACCGGACCTTCTCTTGCTCTTCCTGCTTTTGAGCCACTTGAATTCCTCGCTCTGAAAAATGTCGCAACTTTACCGTTGAAACCCTTCGACGCATAAACCCCCAGGCTCACCTAAGATACGCCAGGTAGCACCCTGTTTTCGCGAGGATACGCCGTGACCGACTTTCCCGTTTCACTCACCTCGCCCAACCAGCGGTGCGTGGGCTGCCAGCAAAGCGAGCCGCTGGGGTTCGATTTTGCGTTTGCCTACCAGCCTATCGTAGACCTGCGTGACCATTCGATATTCGCCCACGAAGCCTTGGTGCGCGGTGTCCAGGGAGAGGGCGCGCTGTCAGTGCTGGCTCAGGTCAACGAAACCAATCGCTACCGCTTCGACCAGCGCTGCCGGACCAAAGCCATCGCCGGTGCCGCGGCCTTGGGCATGCAGACTCACCTTTCCATCAACTTCATGCCCAATGCCGTATATCGCCCGGAGCTGTGTATCCGCAGCACGCTGGAGGCCGCCCGGGCGCACAATTTCCCGCTGGACCGGCTGATTTTCGAGACCCTGGAAAGCGAGCACGTAGATAACTATCGCCATTTGACGAATATTCTGCGTGAATACCGCGAATTCGGCTTCAAGACCGCCATCGACGACTTCGGTGCGGGCTATTCGGGGCTGAACCTGCTGGCCGATTTCCAACCTGACTTGATCAAGCTCGACATGGCGCTGATTCGCGATGTCGACCAGGATCGTGTCCGTCAGGTGATCGTCCGGGGGATTGTCACAATCTGTGAGCAGTTGGGGGTTACTGTCATCGCCGAAGGCATCGAAAGTGCCGGCGAGCGCGACTTCCTATCCGACTGCGGAATATTTCTGATGCAGGGTTTCTGGTTCGCCAAGCCTGCATTCAAAGCGTTGGCTGAGGTATCTCCTCAAGCCTGGGCAAATTGACCGGTTAACCCTATTGAAGACATTTGACCATTTGACCGTTGTAGGTCTGCGTGAGTGGGTGGCACTTCCCGACTTGGGAGTGGCGGGCCTGCGCGCGAAGATCGACACCGGCGCCAGCACCTCAAGCCTGCACGCCACCGATATCGAGCCCTTTGAGCGCGACGGTGAAAAGTGGGTGCGATTTACCGCGCACCTGGGCAGCGTGGTGCAATTGCGTCACCGGCGCTGTGAAGCGCCCCTGGTGACGATGAAAACCATCAAGAGCTCCAACGGCCATGCACAGGTGCGCTACGTGATCAGCACCACCCTGGCCCTGGGTGATCGGGTATGGCGGGTAGAGTTCACCCTCGCCTGTCGCAAAGCCATGCGTTACCGCCTGCTGCTGGGCTCCAAGGCACTGATTGACGGCCAGTTGGTGGTCAATCCAGGCCTCAAGTACGTTCAAGACAAGCCGGTGTTCCCGGTCTCCACTATTTCTGCCCCAGGTGCTGCATGAAGATCGCTGTGCTGTCGCGAAACCCGCGTCTGTATTCCACCCGCCGCCTGGTCGAGGCCGGCACTGAACGTGGCCATGAAATGGTGGTGATCGACACGTTGCGTGCCTACATGAACATTGCCAGCCACAAGCCGCAGATCCACTACCGGGGCAAGCCCCTGGAAGGCTTTGATGCGGTGATCCCGCGTATCGGCGCTTCGGTGACGTTCTATGGCTGCGCGGTATTGCGCCAGTTTGAAATGATGGGCGTGTTTCCGCTGAATGAATCCGTGGCCATTGCGCGCTCGCGGGACAAGCTGCGCTCCCTGCAATTGCTGTCGCGCCGGGGCATCGGCCTGCCGGTCACCGGTTTTGCCCATTCCCCGGATGACATTCCCGACCTGATCGAGATGGTCAACGGCGCACCGCTGGTGATCAAGGTGCTCGAAGGCACCCAGGGCATCGGCGTGGTGCTGTGTGAAACAGCAACGGCAGCGGAGTCGGTGATTGAGGCGTTCATGGGCCTCAAGCAGAACATCATGGTGCAGGAATACATCAAGGAAGCGGGCGGCGCGGACATTCGCTGCTTCGTGGTGGGTGACAAGGTGATTGCGGCCATGAAGCGCCAGGCCAAGCCCGGTGAGTTCCGCTCCAACCTGCACCGTGGCGGCAGCGCCAGCCTGATCAAGATCACCCCGGAAGAACGCATGACCGCGCTGCGTGCGGCCAAGGTGATGGGGCTGAGCGTGGCGGGCGTGGACATCCTGCGCTCCAACCATGGCCCGTTGGTGATGGAAGTAAACTCATCGCCAGGCCTGGAAGGGATCGAAACCACCACCGGTAAGGATGTGGCGGGGATCATCATTCAGCATCTGGAGAAGAACGGCGGGCCGAATATGACTCGGACCAAGGGCAAGGGCTGAATACCCACATCTACCACCCATCACAAAACACCTGTGGGAGCTGGCTTGCCTGCGATAGCGGCCTGCCAGCCGGCGGCTATCTACCTGGCGCCCCTCGGTCCCAATGTGGGAGCGGGCTTGCTCGCGAAGGCGGCCTGACAATCGACACAGTTATACCGAGTACATATCCATTCCTGCGGTAACGGCCACTTAGGGTTCCGCTCTGACAGCGGCTCACTTTTGAAAAGCGCAAAAGTAAGCAAAACGCTCTTGCCCCACCACTCGGCACCTCGCCTAGGCTCGGTGTGCCCGTAATCCGCCAGTGATTTGGGGGGCCGCCGCCACGCGCCATCCATGGCGCGGGGCGGCTAAACCGGCATCCCTGCCGGTTTACCCCCCAAATCCCTGTCGAATTCCGGCCAGCGTGGTTTAACGGGGCGCCTAAGATCAAAAGCAGATCAAGATCAAGAGCGACTCGCTTCGCATCGTAGTTACCGTCGGCTGCTACAACGTACAAAATTGTGTAGATACCTATGCTGCGATAGCGGTAGCTCAGTCAACAACGACGTTGAATGTGCCGCCCTCTTCGCAGGCAAGCTAGCTCCCACATTTGCATTCATATTGCTTGTTAGACAGCGTCTCTAGGCAACATCAACCCCAGCGGCAGCCGCACTCGTGCTTCCAACCCGCCGCCTTCGCGGTTGCGCAACTCAACATTGCCGCCATGCATCGACGCAATCCGCCGCACAATCGCCAACCCCAACCCGGTGCCCTTGCCACCTCGGGCTCGGTCGCCACGGGTGAAGGGGTTGAAGATACCTTCCAGTTCCGCCGGATCAATTCCTGTGCCACGGTCCATCACGCTCAGCACCACGTAAGGTGCGGCACTGTCGCCGGAGACGTACGCGGCCACTTCCACATCGGAACCGGCATGGTGCAAGGCGTTGCCAATCAAGTTGTTCAGCAGGCGCTTCATCGACACCCGGCGTGAGGCGAACGGCTGGATCGGCTCCAGGCGCGTGCGCACCTGTTCACCGTTCTGGTTATAGGGCGCAACCACTTCACGCACGAGGTCGGTGAGGTCGACCTCCTCGACCACCTCATCCCGCCCGTCACGGATGAACGCCAGGAACTGGTCCAGGATGGCGTCCATGTCTTCGATGTCTCGCACCATGTCATCGGTGAGGTCGGTATGGTCCCCCATCAACTCCAGGGACAAGCGTAATCGCGTCAAGGGTGTGCGCAAGTCATGAGACACCCCCGCCAGCATCAACTCGCGCTCGCGCCCAGCTTGTTCGACGTCTTCCGCCATTTGGTTGAACGCGCCGTACACCTCGGTCATCTCACTAGGGGTGTCGCTGACCGGCAGGCGCACACTGCGCCCCTGGCCCAGTTGGCGAGCGGCAAACACCAGGCGTTTGAGGGGTTGGTTGAGCTGGCGGACGAAAATCCACGCAGACGCCGTTGAGAGCAAGCCAATGGCCAGGAACCAACCCAACACGTTCCAGATTTTTTGCCCGCGCAGCGGGTGCGGATAAAGCGGAACCTTGATCCACGCATCCCCCAGGCTGGGCGCTCGCACCCACAGCGCAGGCGAAACATGCATACGCAGGCGCACCTCGGTGTCGGCACCCAATTCGGCCTGCATCTGGCGCTGGTAAATCTCGCTGTAAGGCCAATGTTGCTCGCCTTCAGGCACACCGGCGCCGTCAACCCGGGTCAGGGTCGATGCCTTGGCTACTTTTTCGCGATTCTCAGGGTCTACCGCCCAATAACCACGCAACGTCAGGGCGACGCCATGGCTGTACTGCCGGTCTACCAGCACGTCTTCGTTCATCAGCAGATAAACCAGCGTGAGTGCCTTGGAAAACAGAACGACAATAAGCACCAGCCAGAGGGTGCGGGAGAAGAAACTTTGTGGGAACCACAGCGGGGTTTTCATAGATGAAAGCTGCACACCTTGCAGGAACGAGCGGTGCTCGCAGAATTGCAGACGCCGGGCATCCCGTCGACCTTCATGGGGTCAAACGCCAGGATACCCGCCCCTGCAAATCATCGGTCACTTGGTTGCGGTGCCATCCGGCACAAACACATAACCCACACCCCACACGGTCTGGATATACCGCGGCTTGGACGGGTCTGGCTCGATCATCCGGCGCAGTCGGGAAATCTGCACATCAATGGAGCGCTCCAGGGCGTCCCATTCCCGGCCACGGGCCAGGTTCATCAGCTTGTCACGGGTCAGCGGCTGGCGAGCGTTCATCACCAAGGCCTTGAGCACTGCGAATTCACCAGTGGTGAGCATGTGCACTTCCTCACCGCGCTTGAGCTCACGGGTGGCCAGCGACAGTTCGTAGTCGCCAAAGGTGACGCTTTCGTCTTCGCTACCCGGTGCGCCCGGTACCGCCGGCGCCTGGCGACGCAACACGGCCTTGACCCGCGCCATCAGCTCATCGGGGTTGAACGGTTTGGCCAGGTAGTCATCAGCACCCAGTTCCAGGCCTTTGATACGGCTCAGCTCATCGCCCTTGGCGGTGAGCATGATGATCGGGATCTGGTTGTTCGCACCGCGCAGGCGCTTGCACGCGGTGAGGCCGTCTTCGCCGGGCAGCATCAGGTCGAGTACGACCAGGTTGAAGACTTCACGCCCTAACAGGCGATCCATCTGCTCGGTGTTCGGCACCGCGCGGGCACGATAGCCCTTGGAGTTGAAAAAACGCTCCAGCAGGCTGCTCAGCCCCGGATCGTCATCAACGATGAGAATTTTTTCGCCTTCAGCAGTTTGTGCGGTGCTGCTCATTGGATGCTCCTCTTATCTCGGCGCGCATTATGGCGTAGCTGCCGTTATACGCACCGTGTGCATTGTTAGCAGATTTTTCATCTACTGCCAGCGAACCCGCGCCCTACAACCTGCGGCGCAGTAGCCCCCAAGGGCAGAACGCTGGTTATAATGCGGCGCCTGCGTGCGGGGCAACGTCAGATCGTTACCGTTTGCTGCCGGGCTTTTTTTACCCGCTTGTCGTGAATTTTTCGATTTCGAGGGTCAATAGCCAGCCTCTTGACCCAGGCAGCGGCGCCAGTCGGGCCGCTCAACCAGCCTCGCCGTGCCTTGTTTAACGGGCCGGCGCGCTGATTTTAAGAATTTCAGGTGGTTTTATGGACAGCATCAACAGCCGCATCGCCGAGGAACTCGGCGTACGCCCACAACAGGTCGAAGCGGCCGTCGCTCTACTGGATGAGGGCTCCACGGTGCCTTTCATCGCCCGTTACCGAAAAGAAGTGACCGGCAGCCTCGACGATACCCAACTGCGTCACCTGGAAGAGCGCCTGCGCTACCTGCGAGAACTCGACGAGCGGCGTATCAGCATCCTCGCCAGCATCGAGGAACAGGGCAAGTTGACCCCGCAACTGGAACGCGACATCAAGCTCGCCGACACCAAGACCCGCCTCGAAGACCTTTACCTGCCGTACAAACAGAAACGTCGCACAAAGGGCCAGATCGCCCTGGAAGCCGGCCTGGGTGACTTGGCCGATGGCCTGTTCAACGACCCGTCGCTGACGCCAGAAGCCGAAGCCGCACGCTTTATCGATGCTGAAAAAGGCGTCGCCGACGTCAAGGCTGCCCTCGAAGGCGCCAAGTACATCCTGATGGAGCGCTTCGCCGAAAACGCCAGCCTCTTGGAAAAACTGCGTACCTACCTCAAGCAAGAAGCCATCCTCAGCGCCCGCGTCATCGCCGGTAAAGAGGAAGAAGGCGCCAAGTTCCGCGACTATTTCGAACACGACGAGCCGCTCAAAAGCATGCCGTCCCACCGCGCCCTGGCGATTTTCCGCGGCCGCAACGAAGGCATTCTCAGCTCCGCGTTGAAAGTCGGTGACGAGCTGCCGGGCACCATGCACCCGTGCGAAGGCATGATCGGTCAACAATTCGGTATCCAGAACCAGAACCGCCCGGCAGACAAGTGGCTTGGCGAAGTGGTGCGCTGGACCTGGAAGGTCAAGCTCTACACCCACCTGGAAACCGACCTGCTCGGCGAGTTGCGCGACGGCGCCGAAACCGAGGCGATCAACGTGTTCGCCCACAACCTGCACGACCTGCTGTTGGCCGCACCGGCCGGCCCACGTGCCACCCTGGGCCTCGACCCGGGCCTGCGCACCGGTTGCAAGGTCGCGGTGGTCGATGCCACCGGCAAACTGCTGGACCACGCCACCGTGTACCCGCACGTTCCGCACAACAAGTGGGACCAGACCCTGGCGATCCTGGCCGCCCTGTGCGCCAAGCACGCGGTGGACCTGATCGCCATCGGCAACGGCACTGCCAGCCGCGAAACCGACAAGCTGGCCGCCGAACTGATCAAAAAATACCCAGCCATGAAAATGACCAAGGTCATGGTCTCCGAAGCAGGCGCTTCGGTGTACTCGGCGTCGGAGTTGGCCTCCAAGGAATTCCCAGACCTCGACGTGTCGATCCGTGGCGCGGTGTCCATCGCCCGTCGCCTGCAAGACCCGCTGGCCGAACTGGTGAAGATCGACCCTAAATCCATCGGCGTCGGCCAGTACCAGCACGACGTGTCGCAGCTGAAACTGGCACGCGGCCTGGATGCGGTGGTGGAAGACTGCGTAAACGCCGTGGGCGTGGATGTGAATACCGCCTCCGTGGCCCTGCTGGCGCGGATCTCCGGCCTCAACGCCACCCTGGCGCAGAACATCGTCAGCCATCGCGACGAAAACGGCGCGTTCAAAACCCGCGCCGCGCTGAAAAAAGTCGCACGCCTGGGTGAAAAAACCTTTGAACAGGCTGCTGGTTTCCTACGCGTAATGAACGGCGACAACCCGCTGGACGCCTCTGCGGTTCACCCGGAAGCCTACCCGTTGGTGCAACGCATTGCCGCCGAGACCGACCGCGATATCCGTTCGTTGATTGGCGATGCCGCGTTCCTCAAGCGTCTGGATCCGAAGAAGTACACCGACGAAACCTTCGGTGTGCCGACCATCACCGACATCCTGCAAGAGCTGGAGAAACCAGGTCGCGACCCGCGCCCCGAGTTCAAGACCGCCGAGTTCCAGGACGGCGTCGAAGACCTCAAGGACCTGCAACCGGGCATGATCCTCGAAGGCGTGGTAACCAACGTGACCAACTTCGGCGCATTCGTGGACATCGGTGTGCATCAGGACGGTTTGGTGCATATCTCGGCGCTTTCGGAGAAGTTCATCAAAGACCCTCGCGAGGCGGTGAAAGCCGGTGACGTGGTCAAGGTCAAGGTCATGGAAGTCGACATCCCGCGTAAACGCGTGGGCCTGTCGATGCGCATGAGCGACACCCCCGGCGAGAAAATCGACGGTGCCCGTGGCGCTCGCCCAGGTTCGGCGCCGCGCCAGTCGCAGAACAACGCGCCGCGCAAGGAAACCGCGACTGCCGCGCCGAGCAACAACGCCATGGCGTCGCTGTTTGCCAACGCTAAACAGCTGAAGAAGCGCTGATGGAGATTCCGGCCGGTTTGACCCAGAGCGCCTTCAGCGAACTGATCGGCTGCCGCCTGCAACGCCTGGAAGAGGGCGTTGCCGAGGTGGCCCTGACCCTGGAGCCGCACCTGCGCAACCGCGCGGGCAAGCTCCATGGCGGGGCGATTTTCAGCCTGGTGGACATCACCATGGGCCTGGCCTGTTCCAGCGCCCACGGTTTTGACCAGCAGAGCGCTACCATCGAATGCAAGATCAACTATATCCGCGCTGTGGAAGACGGTGATGTGCTGTGCACCAGCCGGGTGATCCACGCCGGTCGCCGCACCTTGGTGGTCGACGCCGACGTGTACCAAGGCGAAAGACTTGTCGCAAAAGCACAGGGCACGTTCGCTGTCCTATAGCTCCCCACCCCCGATTTGAGTTAATTTCGGCGCTGCGATAACAGCGTCGGAATTTTCTCGCTGCGCTGTAGCCCAATTCATGGAGTGAAGTCGGCAAATTCAGAGCGGGTCAAATCGACTCAAAACCAGGCGATCACGCCAGTTTCAACTTCACCCTTGTAGACCGTCCTGCCCACCCCCATATTGGGGCGACTGACGCGTGAAGGAATCCAACTTGAGCGAACTTCTCAACCGCCGCCTGGCCCTGCTCGGCAAGCGCGAACACCTCTCCCTGCTAGAGCAATGCTTGCACGGCATCGAGCGCGAATGCCTGCGTGTCACCAACGAAGGTCGCCTGGCGCAAACGCCGCACCCCGAAGCCTTGGGCGCCGCGCTGACCAATGAACAGATCACCACCGACTACTCGGAATCGCTGCTGGAGTTCATCACCCCAGCCCTGCCGAACCCGGCCGATACCCTGAGCAGCCTGGACAAGATCCATCGCTTTGCCTACTCCAAGCTGGGCAGCGAATACCTGTGGAGCCCCTCGATGCCGTGCCCGCTGCCGGCCGAGGAAGATATTCCGATTGCCTACTACGGCACCTCCAATATCGGTCAGCTCAAGTACGTGTACCGCAAGGGCCTGGCCCTGCGTTACGGCAAGACCATGCAGTGCATTGCAGGCATCCACTACAACTTTTCCCTGCCGGAACAGTTGTGGCCGTTGCTCAAGGAAACAGAAGGATTTGTCGGCACCGACCGCGACTATCAGTCCACGGCCTACATCGCGCTGATCCGTAATTTCCGGCGCTACAGCTGGCTGTTGATGTACCTGTTCGGCGCCTCGCCCGCCCTGGACGCCGGCTTTCTGCGCGGGCGCTCGCACCAGCTTGAAGTCCTCGACGCCGACACCCTGTACCTGCCCTACGCCACCAGCCTGCGCATGAGCGACCTGGGTTACCAGAGCAACGCCCAGGCCGGCCTGACGCCGTGCTACAACGACTTGGCCAGCTACACCGACAGCCTGCGCGAAGCGGTGGCAACGCCCTACGCGCCGTACGTTGAAGTCGGCACGCACAAGGATGGCGAGTGGGTGCAACTGAACACCAACATCCTGCAGATCGAAAACGAGTACTACTCCAACATCCGCCCCAAGCGCGTGACCTACACCGGCGAGCGGCCGATCCAGGCGCTGATGGCCCGTGGTATTCAGTACATCGAAGTGCGCTGCCTGGACATCAACCCGTTCCTGCCGATGGGTATCGACCTGCCGGAATCACGTTTCCTCGACGCGTTCCTGCTGTACTGCGCACTGAACGACAGCCCGCTGTTCGCCAACAACGAGTGCGGCAACGCCACCTCCAACTTCCTCAGCGTGGTCAAGGAAGGCCGCCGTCCGGGCCTGCAATTGCAGCGTAACGGCCAACCGGTGGACATGAAGGAATGGGCCGCCGAGTTGCTGGAGAAGATTGCCCCGCTGGCCGCCCTGCTCGATCAGAGCCACGGCATCACCGAACACAGTGAGGCACTGGACGCCCAGTTGGCCAAGGTCAAGGACCCGTCCCTGACCCCGTCGGCTCAGGTGTTGGCGGCGATGGCGGAGCGTAAGGAAAGTTTTGCGCAGTTCTCCCTGCATCAAAGCGAAGTGCATGCTGAATACTTTCGCAAGGAGCCTTTGGCGGCTGACGAACAAGCGCGCTTTGAAGAACTGGCCCGTGCGTCGCTGGCGCAACAGGCGGAGCTGGAGCAGAACGAAGTGGGCGATTTCGACGTGTTTGTCGGCTCGTACCAGGCAAGTATCCTCGCCATCAGCAACTAACCTCAGGCTTGCTCCCCTGGGGAGCTGGCTTGTGTGGGAGCTGGCTTGCCTGCGATAGCCATAGGGATCTACACAACTTTGGTGCGACGCTGGACTGGTGGCGAGGGAGCTTGCTCCCGTGGCGGACTGACAGCTGACGCTGATCTAGCTGACGCACTGCGATCCAAATGTGGGAGCTGGCTTGCCTGCGATGGCGGCCTGACAGCCGACCGGGATGTGAGATCAGACAAAGTACATATCCGTTATTTAGGTAACGGCCACTTAGGGTTCCGCCCTGACGGCGGCTCACTTTTGAGAAGCGCAAAAGTAAGCAAAACGCTCTTGCCCCACCACTCGGCACCTCGCTTAGGCTCGGTGTGCCCGAACGCAGACTTGAATCCGTGGGCCGCCGCCACGCGCCATCCATGGCGCGGGGCGGCTAACCCGGCGTCCTGCCGGGTTACCCACGAATTCAAGCCTGCGTTCGGCCAGCGTGGTTTAACGGGGCGCCTGAGATCAAGAGCAAGATCAAGAGCGGCTCGCTTCGCATCGTGGTTACCGTCTGCAGCTACAACCCAGAAAGTTGTGTAGATACCTATGCTGCGATAGCGGTGGGTCAGCAATCTATCTGTTGACTGATACACCGCTATCGCAGGCAAGCCAGCTCCCACATTATTCTGCCAGCCTGAAAACAGGCGTCGCCATTTCCCCTCATAAGCTAATTCGAAAAAGTTATTTATTTTCGAATTCTTAGATCATTTAGTCTCCTCTCACGCCGACCCTCGGCCGCCTGATTGAGGAGCTTCCCCTTGAAACTGCTGACCCCTCTGCGCCTGTTGGCCGCATTGTCCCTGGCCGGTGCCAGCCTGTTTGCCCAGGCGGCGGATGTGACCATTGCGTACCAGACCACCGTAGACCCGGCCAAAGTCGCCCAAGCCGATGGCGCCTATGAAAAAGCCACCAACGCCAAGATCGACTGGCGCAAATTCGACAATGGCGCCGACATCATCGCCGCCATCGCGTCCGGCGACGTACAGATCGGCTACCTCGGTTCCAGCCCGCTGACTGCCGCAATCACCCGCAAAGTCCCGGTGCAAACCTTCCTCGTCGCCACCCAGATCGGCGGCGCCGAAGCCCTGGTGGCGCGTAACGGTTCGGGGATCAACAGCCCTCAGGACCTGATCGGCAAAAAAATCGCCGTGCCCTTCGTTTCCACCGGCCACTACAGCCTGCTCGCCGCGCTGAAACACTGGAACATCGACCCGGCCAAAGTCACCATCCTAAACCTCGCCCCGCCGGCCATCATCGCCGCCTGGAAGCGCGGTGATATCGACGCCACCTACGTCTGGGACCCGGCTCTGGGCGTGGCTAAGGAAACCGGCAAGGTGCTGATCACCTCCGGGGAGCTGGCCAAGTTCGGCGCGCCGACGTTCGATGCCTGGATCGTGCGCAAGGATTTTGCCGAGAAGCACCCAGAGATCGTTACCGCTTTCGCCAAGGTCACTCTGGATGCCTACGCGGCCTATCGCAAAGACCCACAAGCCTGGCTCGCCGATGCCGGCAACGTCGACAAACTGGTGAAACTCTCCGGCGCCAAGGCCAGCGATATCCCGTTGCTGCTGCAAGGCAACGTCTACCCGCTCGCCGCTGACCAGGTGACTCTGCTGGGCGCACCGACCACCAAGGCCGTCACCGACACCGCTGCGTTCCTCAAGGAGCAGGGCAAGGTCGATGCCGTGCTGCCGGACTACGCCCCTTACGTCAGCGCCCAGTTCATTACCCACTGACCCAGGAGTTCACAGCGATGGCCTTGCTACAACTGGAGCGCATCAGCGCACAGTACCCAGGCGCCCCGGAACCGGTACTGTCCGATATTTCACTGGAACTTGGGCCCCAGCAATTGCTGGTTGCCCTGGGCCCGTCCGGCAGTGGCAAGACTTCGCTGTTGAACCTGATTGCCGGTTTCGTCGAACCCTCTGCCGGGCGCATCACCCTCGATGGTGTGCCGGTCAAAGGCCCCAGCGCCGAACGCGGCGTGGTGTTCCAGGACGATGCCCTACTGCCCTGGCAGGACGTGTTGGCCAATGTGGCGTTCGGCCTGGAACTGGCCGGTGTGCCCAAAGCGCAGCGTGAAACACGTGCGCGTGAAATGCTCGCACTGGTGGACCTGGCCGGTTTCGACAGCCGCCGCATCTGGCAACTCTCCGGCGGCCAGAAGCAACGCGTCGGCCTGGCGCGTGCGTTGGCGGCCGACCCGCGCGTATTGCTGATGGACGAACCCTTCGGCGCCCTGGATGCCTTCACCCGTGAACAGATGCAAGAGTTGCTGCTGCAAGTGTGGCGGCGCACGGCCAAGCCGGTGTTCCTGATTACCCACGACATCGAAGAGGCGGTGTTTCTCGCCACCGACCTGATCTTGCTCGCGCCCAACCCCGGCCAGATTGTTGAACGGTTGCCGCTGGACTTCGGCCAACGCTATGCCGCCGGTGAATCGGCCCGCGCCATCAAGTCCGACCCACGCTTTATCGAAACCCGCGAACACGTGCTGGGCAAAGTGTTCTCCCAACGGCAGGTGTACGCATGAGCAGCTACGAACTTCCCGCCACGGCCACCGAGCCTGCCACACATGCCGTGATCCCGCTGCGCCGGCGCCTGAGCACGCGCTGGATCAGCCTGCTGACCCTGGTGGCCTTGCTCGCCCTCTGGTGGGCCGTCACCGCCACCGGATTGATCGAGCCCCTGTTCCTGCCGCCACCGTCGGCCGTGCTGCAAAAAGGCTGGCTGTTGGCGACCACCGGCTATATGGATTCCACCTTGTGGCAGCACCTGGGCGCGAGCCTCAGCCGCATCGGCCTGGGCCTGGGCTTTGCGGTACTGACCGCCGTACCGGTGGGGATCGCTATCGGTGCCAACCGTATCGCCCGCGGCATTCTCGATCCGCTGATCGAGTTCTACCGGCCGATTCCACCCCTGGCCTACCTGCCGTTGATCGTGATCTGGTGCGGCATTGGCGAGTTGTCCAAGGTGCTGCTGATCTACATGGCGATCTTCGCCCCGATTGCCATCGCCACCGCCACTGGGGTGCGCACCGTCGACCCGGCCAAATTGCGCGCGGCGCAGTCGTTGGGCGCCACCCGCGCGCAACTGATTCGCCATGTGATCCTGCCCAGCGCCCTGCCCGATATTCTCACCGGTGTGCGCATCGGCCTGGGTGTGGGCTGGTCGACCCTGGTGGCGGCCGAGTTGATTGCCGCCACCAGCGGCCTGGGCTTCATGGTGCAGTCGGCGGCGCAGTTTCTGGTCACTGATGTGGTGGTGCTGGGGATCCTGGTCATCGCCCTGATCGCCTTCGCCATGGAAATGGGCCTGCGCGCCCTGCAGCGTAAATTAGTGCCCTGGCATGGCCAGGCACACTGAGTGAAGAACCCACAATGAGCAGCCTGACCGTTACCCCATTAAGCACCGCCCTGGGCGCCCAGATCAGTGGCGTCGATATCAGCCAGCCGCTGAAGCCTGAACAGCGCAACGCCATTGAACAGGCGTTGCTCGACTATTCGGTGTTGTTCTTCCGTGACCAGCCGATCACCCCTCAGCAACAGGCACGGTTCGCGGCAAACTTCGGCGACCTGCACATCCACCCGATCTACCCCAACGTGCCGGAACAGCCCGAAGTGCTGATCCTCGACACCGCCGTCACCGATGTGCGGGATAACGCGGTGTGGCATACCGACGTGACCTTCCTGCCCACGCCTGCCCTGGGCGCGGTGCTCAGCGCCAAACTGTTGCCGGCGTTCGGCGGCGATACCTTGTGGGCCAGTGGGATTGCGGCGTATGCGGCATTGTCCGAGCCGTTGAAGGGCTTGCTCGATGGGCTCACCGCCACACACGATTTCACCAAGTCCTTCCCGCTGGAGCGCTTTGGCAACAGCGCCGAGGACCTCGTGCGCTGGGAGGCAACCCGCAAGAAAAACCCGCCGCTATCGCACCCAGTGGTGCGCACGCATCCGGTAAGTGGGCGTAAATCGCTGTTCGTCAGCGACGGCTTCACCACCCGGATCAATGAGCTGGAACCGGCCGAAAGCGAGGCGATTCTCAAGCTGCTGTTCGCCCACGCCACCCGCCCGGAATTCACCATTCGCTGGCGCTGGCAGGAAAACGACGTGGCGTTCTGGGATAACCGCGTCACCCAGCATTACGCCGTGGATGACTACCGGCCGCAGCGGCGGGTGATGCACCGGGCGACGATTCTTGGGGATGTGCCGTTTTAGAATCCAGCGAAGATCAACTGTGGGCAAGCCCTAATGCCAGTCAGTTAAGGCTTTTTTGTAGGAGCGAGCTTGCTCGCGAAAAACTCAAAGGCGCCGCGTTCATTCAGCAAGCACGCGTTATCGTTGACGTTTTTCGCGAGCAAGCTCGCTCCTACACTTATCGAGTTCGTCAGATTATTCGGCGGTGGAAGGTTTTTCCCACAGGTTAATCCCACCTTCCTGCGCAAACCGATCAATCTCCGCCAACTCTTCGGCACTGAAGCTCAAATTCTTCAACGCCCCGACGTTCTCGATAATTTGCTCCGGCCGGCTCGCACCGATCAGCGCACTGGTCACCCGTGGGTCGCGCAATGTCCACGCCAGCGCCAACTGGGCCAGGCTCTGGCCACGGCGCTTGGCGATTTCATTGAGGCCGCGTACATGGGCGATGTTGGCTTCGGACAGGTGCTGGGCCTGCAACGAGCCACCACCCGGGCGGTTCACCCGCGCATCGGCCGGTACGCCGTTGAGGTATTTATCGGTCAACAAACCCTGGGCCAACGGCGTAAAAGCAATGACCCCGGCGCCGAGTTCTTCAGTGGTGTCCAGCAGGTCTTTTTCCACCCAACGGTTGAGCAGGTTATAGGCCGGCTGGTGGATCAACAGCGGCACTTTCCATTCGCTGAGCAAGGCTGCGATTTCGCGGGTTTTTACCCCGGAGTAAGACGAGATACCGATGTAAAGCGCCTTGCCTTGTTGCACGGCGGTGGCGAGGGCGCTGGCGGTCTCTTCCAGAGGCGTGTCGGGGTCGAAGCGGTGGGAATAAAAGATATCCACATAGTCGACGCCCAAGCGTTGCAGGCTCTGGTCCAGGCTAGCCAATACGTATTTACGCGAACCGCCACCCTGGCCGTAAGGGCCGGGCCACATGTCCCAGCCGGCTTTGCTGGAGATGATCAATTCGTCGCGATAGTGCTTGAAGTCTTCGCGCAGCAACCGACCGAAATTGATCTCGGCGCTGCCGTAGGGCGGGCCGTAGTTGTTAGCCAGGTCGAAGTGGTTGATACCCAGGTCGAACGCGGTGCGCAGCAAGGCGCGCTGGGTGTCGATGGGGGTGCTGTCGCCAAAGTTGTGCCACAACCCCAGGGACAGTGCTGGCAGCACCAATCCACTGCGGCCTACGCGGCGATAAGGAATAGATTCATAGCGGTTTTCGGCAGCAATGTACGTCATCGAATCCTCTCTTGATCTAGGGCAAATAAGGCCCGGGAATAGGCATATTCCCGGGCCTTTTAAGCAGCTGAATCGCTTAAGTCTGCCTCTTCCTTTTACAGCAAAGACCTACTTGAGAGGAACGCTATCAGCGCACCAAATGCAGGAATTGCAGATGGCGCTCGTACTGGTCGAGGATGTCATTGATGATCTGCTCCTTGGTGTAGCCCACCAAGTCATAGTCCTGGCTGCCCTCACTCAGGTGCACTTCGGCCCGATAGTAGCGGCGGTTGTTGATCTCTTTCTTGCCGATGCCGCCCAGGGCGAACGACGGTGTGAAGTAGCCACGCATCTGCACCTGGTAGATGAACGGACGCTCTTCCCCATGACCGATCTCGAGGCTGACGCTGTCGTTGGAAGGGTCCGGCTGGGTCACCACCGTAAGGCCCTTCTCGACAAACACTGCGGTCACTTCTTCAATTGCCGGGCGCACCGTGGTGTCGAGGAAACGGTACACCTCATCGCGGGATGGGAAATGCACCGCCTGGCTCAAACGCTGGCGCCAGCCGCCTCGGCCTTTGCGTGAAGCGGAAATCGGCGCCAGGGAATGCAACTGCGCGATCTGCTTTTGCGACTCCAGGTAGAACGCCTTATGCAGCCCCCACATCATCAGCAGCAGGATCAGCGAGAACGGCAGCGAGGTCAGTACCACCGCAGACTTGAGCGAGTCGATACTGCCGGCGAACAGCAACGCACTGGTGACCAGGGCGGTCATCGCGCCCCAGAACACACGCAGCCACTTCGGCCCGTCTTCATCAGCGTTGCCGCCTTTGGACGACAGGGTGGAGAGCACCACAGTGCCGGAGTCCGCCGAGGTCACGAAGAACACAAAGCTGATGAACACCGTGACCGCGATCACGGTCTTGCTCCACGGGTAGGTTTCCAGCAGCAGGTAGAGGCTCATCGATGGCTCATCGATCGCCGACTGGCCCAGTGCAGCCATGCCATGGTTGAGCACCTGGTCGATGGCGCTGTTACCGAAAATCGACATCCACGCCAGGGTGAAGCCCAGCGGAATCAGCAGCACGCCAAACACGAATTCACGGATGGTGCGGCCACGGGAAATACGCGCGATAAACAGGCCCACGAACGGCGACCATGCGATCCACCAGGCCCAGTAGAACACCGTCCAGCCGCCCAGCCAGTCGCTCGGCTCGTTGTAGGCGTACACATCAAAACTCTTGGTGGGCAGCGCCCCCAAATAGTCGCCGATGTTCTGGATCAAGGTGTTGAGCAGGTGCTGGGTAGGCCCGGCGAACAACACGAACAGCAGCAGCGCACAGGCCAGCAGCATGTTGATGTCGGACATCACCCGCACACCCTTGTCGACGCCGGCCACGGCCACGATGATCGCCGCGCCCATCATCAGGGTGATCAGGCCCACCTGGATCCACTGGGTATGGGCAATGCCAAACAGGTAGTCCAGGCCGGAGTTGAGGTGCAGCACGCCAAAGCCCATGTCGGCGCCCAGGCCGAACACCGTGGCAATGATGCCGAAGCCATCCACGGCGTAACCGATAGGGCCATTGATGCGCTTGCCGATCAGCGGGTACAGCGCCGAGCGCAACGCCAGCGGCAGGTTATGCCGATAGGCGAAATACGCCAGAGCCATGCCGACAAACGCGAACACGCCCCAGCCATGCAGGCCCCAGTGCAGGAACAGCACCTGCATGGCCTGGCGCGCCGCATCGGCGTTCATTGCTTCGCCCTGGGGCGGCTGTACCAAGTGCGTCAGCGGCTCCGAGACGCAAAAGAAAAACAACGTGATGCTGATCCCGGCGGCGAACAACATGCCGGCCCAGGACAGGTAACTGAATTCGGGCTCGTCGTGGTCGGCACCGAGTTTTATCTTGCCGTAGCCCGATAGCGCGGTGACCACCACGAAGACCAGATACAGGGTCATCGCCAGCATGTAGTACCAGCCGACCGTGTTGGCCGCCCAATTTTGCGCCGCCAGCAGCCAGGCACCGGCCTGTTGCGGGATAGCGATGACCGTGATGCCAAACAGCAGGATGACGGTGGCGGCAAAGTAGAAAACGGGCGCATTCATGCGCACCAGGCCGCTGGATGAGGTAGACGATGCACTCATGAACGATGCACCTCAAGGTTGCGGGATATGGCTGTAAAAAACGGACTCAGCAAAGGTAAGCCTCCTGTTGTGAGCGGGCAGCGAACCACCGGTTTAACTTGAACGAACGTTCAAGTTAAACATGAATAGGCGGTCTGGGACTAATCGCAGGGCTGAGTGGTAGGTGTTTCCTACACTAGCTCAGGGATTGGTATGACGGATGAAGGAGGCAAATCGTTCAGCAATATAACTTTGAAATGGGGATAAAAATGTGGGAGCGGGCTTGCTCGCGAAGGCGGTGTGTCAGCCAACACATGCTTGAACTGACACGCAGCCTTCGCGAGCAAGCCCGCTCCCACAGGGGGGTGTGCAACCTTCAGCTACTTCTGCGCCCCATCATCATGCTGCAAGTTCGCCTGGGTGATATTCGCCCCGGCCGGCACGCTGCGGGTCAGCCACACGTTGCCGCCGATGGTCGAACCCTGGCCAATGGTGATCCGTCCCAGGATCGTCGCCCCGGCGTAAATCACCACATCATCTTCAACAATAGGGTGACGCGGGTGGCCTTTCTGCAATTGCCCATCTTCATCCGCCGGAAAGCGTTTGGCCCCCAGTGTCACAGCCTGATAGATGCGTACCCGCTCGCCGATGATCGCCGTCTCGCCAATCACCACGCCCGTGCCGTGGTCGATAAAGAAACTCGGGCCGATCTGCGCGCCAGGGTGGATATCAATGCCGGTGGCCGAGTGGGCGATTTCTGCACTGATCCGCGCCAGCAGCGGCAGGCCGGCGCGGTACAGGTGGTGGGCCAGGCGATGGTGGATCACCGCCAGGATGCCGGGGTAACACAGCAGCACCTCATCCACACTGCGGGCGGCCGGGTCGCCGTGGTAGGCGGCCAGTACGTCGGTGTCCAACAGGCTGCGCAAGGATGGCAACGCCAGAGCGAAATCCTGGATCAGACGAATGGCGTGGGCGTTGACCTCACTGTCATCCTCACCGCTCTGGCGTGCGGCATAGCGCAGCTCCAGGCGCGCCTGGGCGAGTAAGGCGTTGAGCGCGACGTCGAGGGTATGGCCTACGTAGAAGTCTTCGCTTTCTTCGCGCAGGTCCGCCGGGCCCAGGCGCATCGGAAACAGTGCACCGCACAACGCCTCAAGAATCTGCGCCACCGCCTCGCGGGACGGCAATTCGCGGCCACCATGCTCGCCACTCAAGCGCCCATTGCGCGTTCGCCACTGGTCGCGGGCGCCGCGCAGCTGGCTGACGATGGTCTGCAATTGCCAATGACTGGAACGCTCACTCACGGTATTCACTCCTGACGAAATGGCCATCACTTTACGGTATGCACCCAGGCAGCTCTTAAGAACCAATGGTGTGAGCCTAAGAACCTTTCGTCATAAGCGATTGACGGTTGCCCGATGAAAAGTGCCTGCCTATAGTCCCCCCATCACTCAGCCACCGTGCGTAACCATGATCAAACAACAGCTCGCCCGTTTTGACCGCCTGGAACTACTGGGCAATGCCACCGCCCTGGAAAAACTCGAGCGGCTGTCGGCCTGGCTGGGCAGGGACGTCTACGTCAAACGCGATGACACCACGCCGCTGGCCATGGGCGGCAACAAGCTGCGCAAACTTGAATACCTGGCTGCCGACGCCATCGCCCAGGGCGCCGACACCTTGGTCACCGCCGGCGCGATCCAGTCCAACCATGTTCGCCAGACCGCCGCGCTGGCCGCCAAGCTCGGCCTGGGCTGTGTGGCCCTGCTGGAAAATCCCACCGGTACTGAAGACCCCAACTACCTCGGCAACGGCAATCGCCTGCTGCTGGAGCTGTTCGACGCCAAAGTGGAGTTGGTGGAAAACCTCGACAACGTCGACGACCAACTCAACGCCCTCGCCGACCGCCTGCGCAGTAACGGCAAGAAGCCTTACCTGGTGCCTATCGGCGGCTCCAACGCCCTCGGCGCATTGGGTTACGTGCGCGCCGGGCTGGAGTTGGCCGCGCAGATTGAAGACAGCGGCATTGAATTCGCCGCCGTGGTGCTCGCCTCCGGCAGTGCCGGTACCCACAGCGGCCTGGCCCTGGCCTTGAGCGAAGCATTGCCGCAGTTGCCGGTGATCGGCATCACGGTGTCGCGCACCGAGCAAGCGCAATTCCCGAAAGTGCAGGGCCTGGCCGAGCGCACTGCCGAGTTGCTCGGTGTGGCTATTCCCGAAGCCTTTAAGGTGACCCTGTGGGACGAGTATTTCGGGCCGCGTTATGGCGAGCCAAACGCTGGCACCCTCTCGGCGATCAAACTTTTGGCCAGCCAGGAAGGTCTGTTGCTGGACCCGGTGTATACCGGCAAGGCCATGGCCGGTTTGCTCGACGGCATCGGGCGCCAGCGGTTTGAAGAGGGGCCGATCATTTTCCTGCATACCGGTGGCGCGCCGGCGTTGTTTGCCTATGACTCAGTATTCAACTGATTGAATACGGTCATATTCAAAAATAGAATATGAAATTGTATTTTTATTATTTTCAAGACTTAAAAACCCACCTTATCATCGCGCCGAAGGCGAAGACGCGCTTCGCACTTTAGGGCAGGATACGACTACCGCGTCACCTGCTTCGCTCACCATAAAAACACAGGGGCTCTCCATGACTATTTCTGCATTTCGTCGCACGCTGCTGGTTGGCACTTTGGGCCTGGCGCTTGGCGCTGGCTGGCTGGGCCAGGCGGTTGCCGGCGAGCAGTTGAACACCATCAAGAAGGCCGGCGAGATCAAGATCGGCCTGGAAGGCACCTACCCGCCGTTCAGCTTTGTCGATGAGAGCGGCAAGCTCAGCGGTTTCGAAGTGGAACTGTCCGAGGCGCTGGCCAAGGAGCTGGGCGTCAAGGTCAAGCTGCAAGCCACGCCATGGGACGGCATCCTCGCCGCGCTGGAATCCAAGCGCCTGGACGCCGTGGTCAACCAAGTGACCATCTCCGAAGAGCGCAAGAAAAAGTACGATTTCTCCAAGCCTTACACCGTGTCCGGCATCCAGGCGCTGGTGCTGAAAAAGAACGTCGACTCGATCAAGAAAGCCGACGACCTGGCCGGCAAGAAAGTCGGTGTAGGCCTGGGCACCAACTACGAACAATGGCTCAAGGACAACCAACCTAAAGCCATTATCAAGACCTACAACGACGACCCGACCAAGTTCCAGGACCTGCGCATCGGCCGTATCGATGCCATCCTGATCGACCGTCTGGCCGCCTTGGAATACGCCAAGAAAGCCCCCGACACCGCCGCTGCCGGCGACGCCTTCTCCCGTCAGGAATCCGGTGTCGCCCTGCGCAAAGGCGAGCCCGAGCTGCTCGACGCGGTGAACAAGGCTCTGGACAAACTGCGCGCCGACGGCACCTTGAAAAAGCTGTCCGAGAAGTACTTCAACGCTGACGTCACGCAATAATGGAAGCAGGTTTCCAACTCGCGCTGGACTCCGCGCCCTTTCTGCTCAAGGGCGCGTACTACACGGTAATCCTCAGCCTGGGCGGGATGTTTTTCGGCCTGCTGCTGGGCTTCGGCCTGGCCTTGATGCGCCTGTCGCGCTTCAAGCTCCTGAGCTGGACCGCCCGGGTCTACGTATCATTTTTTCGCGGCACGCCGTTGCTGGTGCAGCTGTTTTTGATCTACTACGGCTTGCCGCAAGTGGGCATCGAGCTGGACCCTATCCCGGCCGCCATGATCGGCTTTTCGCTGAACATGGCCGCCTATGCCTGTGAAATCCTGCGGGCCGCCATCGCCTCCATCGAGCGTGGCCAGTGGGAAGCCGCTGCCAGTATCGGTATGACCCGTGCGCAGACGTTGCGCCGGGCCATCCTGCCCCAGGCGATGCGCACGGCGTTGCCACCTTTGGGCAACAGCTTTATTTCTCTGGTCAAGGACACGGCGCTGGCCGCCACCATCCAGGTGCCCGAGCTGTTTCGCCAGGCCCAACTGGTGTCGGCACGTACCTTCGAAATCTTCACCATGTATCTGTCCGCAGCCCTGATCTACTGGATCCTGGCGAGCATCCTGGCGCATCTGCAAAATCGTCTGGAAGACCGGGTCAACCGGCATGACCTGGAGTCTTGAAGCATGATCGTGGTTGAAAAACTGACCAAACAATTCAACGGTCAGGTGGTGCTCAACGGCATCGACCTAGAGGTCAAGGAAGGCGAAGTGGTCGCCATCATCGGCCCCAGCGGTTCGGGCAAGACCACCTTCCTGCGCTGCCTGAACTTCCTCGAAGAACCCACCAGCGGCCGTATCAAGGTGGGTGACATCGAGATCGACAGCAGCAGGCCGCTCAACCAGCAACAGGGCCTGGTGCGGCGCCTGCGCCAGCATGTGGGCTTTGTGTTCCAGAACTTCAACCTGTTCCCCCACCGCACCGCGCTGGAAAACGTCATCGAAGGCCCGATCGTGGTCAAGAAGATGCCGCGGGAAGCGGCCGCAGAACTGGGGCGCAAGCTGTTGGCCAGGGTGGGCCTGGCGGGCAAGGAAGCGTCCTACCCAAGGCGGTTGTCCGGCGGCCAGCAACAGCGTGTGGCGATTGCCCGCGCCTTGGCCATGGAGCCGGAGGTGATTCTGTTTGACGAACCCACCTCGGCCCTCGACCCGGAACTGGTGGGCGAAGTATTGGCCACCATTCGCAGCCTGGCCGAAGAAAACCGCACCATGGTCATCGTCACCCACGAGATGAGCTTTGCCCGTGACGTGGCCAATCGGGTGATTTTTTTCGACAAGGGTGTGATCGTCGAACAGGGCGAAGCCAAGGCGCTGTTTGCCAACCCCAGGGAAGAACGCACCAAGCAGTTCCTGAGCAAATTCCTCGCCCACTGACACCTCCCACTGTAGGAGCGAGCTTGCTCGCGAAGAACGTAAACGATAACGCGGTGAATCAGGTTGACCGAGTTGCCTGGGCGTTCTTCGCGAGCAAGCTCGCTCCTACAACGGGTTGCAGGTTGAGCGTGTAAAAGCCCCCCTCGCCAGCGCCTTATAATCCCCCCCCCCGTCAGACCCTTCTGAATCTCTCCAAACCCGCCGTTTAGCCCTTTGCCTCCATTGACGCTCCTTGGCCAACCCTCTTATCTAGCGCCTTGAGGATTGGATCCTATCCCGGCTACTGACTGAATCGTGTCTTTCGACCCCCTTGCGCCTGTGCGTCGAGGTTTCGGAACGATTGCTGCTGGCTGCATCAAGGAGATTACTTATGACACACACTCAAACCCCGGCCACGCTCCGTGCCCCAAGGCTGCCCCAGGCTATTGGAAACGGCATCAGCGCTCTGGCCTCCGCCCACTTGCAGGTCGATATTTCACCCTACCCGAGCATGGAAGAGGGCGACCTGATTGAACTGTTCTGGAACAACTGCTTTGCTGCCTCGCGCAAGGTGACGGCATGCAAGATCGGCACGTATACCCACCTGTGCGTACCGGAGAGCTTTGTGCAGGATGGCCCGGCACGCGTCCATTACCAGGTCTTGCAGATCGGCCATGGCCCGATGCGCTCGGCGGTGACCCTGGTGCGGGTCAAGACCAACTACCCCGGCGGTCAGCCTTTGCCGCGCCTGAACCCTGAAAGCGGCGACGAAAACCAGAACCTGGCGCCCGTGAACCTGCCCGAGACGATCCGCCGCCATGGCGTCAACAGCAGCCAGGTAAGGCGCGGCATTCCACTGACCATCGAGCCTTACCTGAACATGAGCACGGGCGATGCCATCACCTTGCGCTGGGGCGATGTACGCCTGGACCTGCCCCGCATCCAGGCCCAGGGCGTCGGCCGGGCGGTGCAGGTGTGGGTGCCGCCCCACGTGATTATCGAAGCCGGCGACGACTGCCGGCTGGAGGTCACCTACTGCATTCTCGACCGCGTGGGTAACAACTCCCGCTGGGCGCCCGCCCGTACACTGCGCATCGCCGCCTGCACACCGCCCTGCCCAGCCTCGTCCGCGCCGGGCTATCAACCGCGTCGCTTCGGCTCACCCTGTGAACCGGGGTGACAGCCCTTCTATGCATATTCCTAAAAGTTAGTTTATTTAAATAATTAACACGCTTAGGGTATATGCACCGGACCACCGGACATTCCTGATTTTTCTGTTTATTTCATTGAATGCGAGGTCGGTATGGTCAGAATTACCCCGGTGCACAACGCCAGGGCATTGCGTGCAGCCAAGGAGCGGCGCTGATGTCTAACTTGGCTCTAACATCCCCCCAGAGTGATCTGGACGTAGCCCCCCTGCTGTTGCCCGCCACGGTGCTGCGCAACGACGCCCAGGCGCTGAGCGCCGCCCACGAACTGGCCCAGGCTGCGCGCGCGCAGGCCGCCCAGCGCGACCAGCAACGCAAACTGCCCTGGGCGCAGCTCGAACAGTTCACCCGCAGCGGCTTGGGCAGTATTTCCATTCCCCGCGAATACGGCGGGCCCCAGGTGTCGTTTGTGACCCTGGCCGAAGTCTTCGCGATCATCAGCGCGGCCGACCCAGCCCTCGGGCAGATCCCGCAAAACCATTTCGGCATCCTGCATGTGTTGCAGGGCACCGCCACCGAGCGCCAGAAAAAGCAGCTGTTCCAGAGCGTGCTCGACGGCTGGCGCATCGGCAACGGCGGCCCCGAACGCGGCACCAAAAACACCCTGGAGCTCAAGGCGCGCCTCACGGCCGAAGGCGACGGGTTCGTGGTCAGCGGGCAAAAGTTCTACTCCACTGGAGCCTTGTTTGCCCACTGGGTGGCAATCAAGGCCCTGAACGATGACGGCAAGCAGGTCATGGCCTTTGTGCGTCGCGGCAGCGAAGGACTGCGCATCGTTGATGACTGGTCCGGCTTTGGCCAACGCACCACCGCCAGCGGCACCGTCTTGCTTGACCGCGTGGCCGTGGAGCCGGAACTGGTCATCGACAACTGGCGCCTGGGCGAAACCCCGAATATCCAGGGGGCGGTGTCGCAGTTGATTCAGGCCGCCATCGACGCCGGCATCGCCCGCGGCGCCCTCGACGATGCCATTGCTTTCGTGCGTGAACGTTCACGCCCGTGGATCGACGCCAAGGTCGAGCGAGCCAGCGACGACCTGTATGTGATCGCCGATATCGGCAAGTTGAAGATCGAACTGCACGCCGCCGAAGCCCTGCTGCGCAAGGCGGGCCAGGTGCTGGACCAGGTCAGCGCCGCGCCGATTACCGCGCAGTCCGCCGCCTACGCCTCGATTGCCGTGGCCGAGGCCAAGGTGCTGACCACCGAAGTGGCGCTGCAGGTCACCGAGAAGCTCTTCGAACTGGCCGGCAGCCGCGCCACCCTGGCCGAATTCAACCTTGACCGTCACTGGCGCAACGCCCGGGTGCACACCCTGCACGACCCGGTGCGCTGGAAGTACCACGCCATCGGCGCCTATCGACTCAACGGCACCTTGCCGGCTCGTCATTCCTGGATTTAACCAACCAGAACACTTTTCCACGAGCTTCTGGAGAAACTCATGACCCTTTCTCACCCCGTCGCGGTCATCACCAGCGACGAACAAGCGCTTATTGTCGCCAGCGACCTCGCTGAAGACCTGCGCCGCGACAGCGCCCTACGCGACCGCGAACGCCGCCTGCCATTGCCCGAGCTGGACGTGTTTTCCCGCTCTGGCCTGTGGGGCATCAGCGTGCCCAAGGCCTACGGCGGCGCGGGCGTGTCCAACGTCACCCTGGCCAAGGTCATCGCACTGATCGCCCAGGCTGATGGCTCGTTGGGCCAGATTCCGCAAAACCATTTTTACGCCCTCGAAGTACTGCGGGTGAACGGCAGCCCCGAACAGCAGCAACGCCTGTACGCCGAGGTATTGGCCGGCCAACGCTTTGGCAACGCCTTGGCGGAACTGGGCACCAAGACCGCCCACGACCGCATCACCAGCCTCACCCGCGACGGCGATGGTTTTCGCATCAGCGGGCGCAAGTTCTACGCCACCGGGGCGATCTACGCCCAGCGCATCCCCACCTCGGTGGTGGATGCAAACGGCGTGCAGCAACTGGCCTTCGTGCCGCGTGACAGCGCGGGCCTGACGGTGATCGACGACTGGAGCGGCTTCGGCCAGCGCACCACCGGCAGCGGCTCGGTGGTGTTCGATAACGTGTGGGTCGCAGCGCAAGACGTGGTGCCGTTCCAGAGCGCCTTCGAACGCCCGACCACCGTTGGCCCGCTGGCGCAGATCCTCCATGCGGCCATCGACACCGGCATCGCCCGTGCGGCCTTTGAGGACGCCTTGCATTTTGTGCGCACCAAGACCCGCCCGTGGATCGACGCCGGCAACGACAAGGCCACCGAAGACCCGCTGACACTCAAGAGCTTCGGCCACTTGAGCAGCCGCCTGCACGCCGCCGAGGCCTTGCTGGAGCGCGCGGGTGAATTCCTCGACCGCGCCCAGGCCGACAGCAATGCCCACACGGTTGCAGCAGCCTCCATCGCCGACGCCGAAGTGCGCGCCCTGAGCACCGAGATCTCCCTGGCGGCCGGCAGCACCCTGTTCGAACTGGCCGGCAGCCAGGCGACCCTGGCCGAACACGGCCTGGACCGCCACTGGCGCAACGCCCGGGTGCACACCCTGCACGACCCGGTCCGCTGGAAATACCATGCGGTCGGCAACTACTACCTCAACGATGAAAACCCGCCGCTGCGGGGGACCATCTGATGAGCAAAAAAAAGATCCTGCTCAATGCCTTCAACATGAACTGCATCGGGCACATCAACCACGGTTTGTGGACCCACCCACGGGACACGTCCACCCACTACAACACCCTCGAATACTGGACTGAACTGGCGCAAATCCTGGAGCGCGGGCTGTTCGACGGTTTGTTTATCGCCGATATCGTCGGTGTGTATGACGTGTACCAGGACGCCATCGACGTGCCGCTCAAGGAGTCGATCCAGTTACCGGTCAACGACCCTCTGCTGCTGGTGTCGGCCATGGCCGCTGTCACCCAGCACCTGGGCTTCGGCCTTACCGCCAACCTCACCTATGAGGCGCCGTACCTGTTCGCCCGGCGCATGTCGACGCTGGATCATCTGAGCCGTGGCCGAGTGGGTTGGAACATTGTCACCGGCTACCTCGACAGCGCCGCCAAGGCCATGGGCCTCACCGAACAGGTCGAGCATGACCGGCGCTACGACCAGGCCGATGAATACCTGCAGGTGTTGTACAAGCTCTGGGAAGGCAGTTGGGAAGACGACGCAGTGCGCAACGATCGCCAGGCGCGGGTGTATGCGCAACCGGGCAAGGTGCACAAGGTTGCGCACCACGGCGAGTTTTATCAGGTGGAGGGTTACCACCTGTGCGAGCCCTCACCTCAGCGTACGCCAGTGCTGTTTCAGGCCGGCAGTTCCGAGCGTGGCTTGCTGTTCGCCGGGCGGCATGCCGAGTGCGTGTTTATCAGCGGGCAGAACAAACCCGCGACCAAGCGCCAGGTGGACAAGGTGCGCGCCAGCGCGGTGGAGGCTGGGCGCAACCCGGATGACATCAAGGTGTTCATGGGCCTTAACGTGATCGTGGGCGCCACCGAAGAGCTGGCGTGGGCCAAGCACGCCGAGTACCTCAGCTACGCCAGCGCGGAAGCCGGCGTGGCGCATTTCTCGGCCTCGACCGGGATTGATTTTGCCCAATACGGGCTGGACGAACCCATCCAGTACGTCAAGAGCAACGCGATCCAGTCCGCCACCCAGAACCTGCAGAACAACGACTGGACCCGGCGCAAATTGCTCGACCAGCACGCCTTGGGCGGGCGCTATATCACCTTGGTGGGCTCGCCTGAACAGGTGGCCGATGAGCTGGAATCCTGGATCAGCGAAACCGGGCTGGATGGTTTCAACCTGACGCGCATTGTGACGCCGGAGAGCTATGTGGATTTCATTGAGCTGGTGATACCGGAGTTACAACGACGGGGCTCGTACAAGACCGAATATGCGCCGGGAACGCTGCGGGAAAAAGTCTTCCACGACACGGCCCGCTTACCCAAGCAACACACCGGCTCTACCTACCGCCACATTGTTTGATCGTTCCCACGCTCCGCGTGGGGAATGCCTCTTGGACGCTCTGCGTTCGCTTTTGGGACGCGGAGCGTCCCTGACTGCATTACCACGCGGAGCGTGGGAACGATCTCGCTACCTAAGACCTTATGACTGGAAAACCACTATGAAAAAGACATTGCTCAACAACCCAGTCAAAGCACTGGCCCTGGCCCTTGGCTTATTCAGCTCGGCGGTATTTGCCGCCGACGCCCCGCTGAAAATCGGCACCACCGCCGCCTTCGCCATTCCGCTGGAAGCCGCCGTAGAAGAAGCCGGCAAGCAGGGCCTGAAGGTCGAACTGGTGGAGTTCACCGACTGGATCGCGCCCAACGTCAGCCTCGCCGCTGGCGATATCGACGTGAACTACTTCCAGCACATCCCCTTCCTGGAAAACGCCAAGGCCGCCGCCGGGTTTGACCTGGTGCCGTACGCGCCGGGCATCATCAACAACGTCGGGCTGTATTCGAAAAAGTACAAAAACTTCAACGAGCTGCCCGCAGGCGCCAGCGTGGCGATTGCCAACGACCCGATCAACAGCGGTCGCGGCCTGCAACTGCTGGCCAAGGCCGGGCTGATCACCCTCAAGCCGGGCGTGGGCTACAAGGCCACCGAAGAAGACATCATCGCCAACCCGAAAAACATCAAGATCCTGCAAGTGGAAGCCGTGCAACTGGTGCGCGCCTATGACGACGCCGATCTGGTGCAGGGCTACCCGGCGTATATCCGCCTGTCCAAGACCTTCGATGCCGAGTCGGCGCTGTTGTTCGACGGCCTCGACCACCCGGAATACGTAATTCAGTTCGTGATCCAGCCCAAGAGCAAAACCGACCCACGGGTGATCAAGTTCGTCGATATCTACCAGCACTCGCCGGTGGTGCGCGCTGCCCTGGACAAGTCCCTGGGTAAGCTCTACCAGGTCGGCTGGGAAGCTAAACCATGAGTGCCGCCAACGCCCGCTTGCGCGACCTGGAGCACGCGCCCAGCCACGCCGAACACACTGAACTGCACCCGGACTTGAACCGCGCCCATGTGCGGTTCATCAACCTGGGCAAAACCTATGACGGCACGGTGCATGCGCTGCAAGGCATTGACCTGGCGATCCAGCGTGGCGAAGTGTTCGGCATCATCGGCCGCAGCGGCGCCGGCAAGTCGTCGCTGATCCGCACCATCAATCGCCTGGAGCAACCCAGCAGCGGACGGGTGCTGATCGACCAGGTAGACATCGGCGGCTTCGATGAAGACCACCTGGTGGCGCTGCGCCGACGCATCGGCATGATCTTCCAGCACTTCAACCTGATGTCGGCCAAGACCGTGTGGCAGAACGTCGAGTTGCCGCTCAAGGTCGCCGGTGTGCCCCAGGCGCAACGCGCGCGAAAGGTGCATGAACTACTGGAGCTGGTAGGCCTGCAAGACAAACACAAGGCGTACCCGGCGCAGTTGTCCGGCGGGCAGAAACAACGCGTCGGCATCGCCCGCGCATTGGTGCACGACCCCGAGATTCTGCTGTGCGACGAAGCCACCTCGGCCCTCGACCCGGAAACCACCCAGTCGATCCTCGGCCTGCTGCGCGAGATCAACCAGCGCCTGGGCCTGACTATCGTGCTGATTACCCATGAAATGGCGGTGATCCGCGACATCTGCGACCGCGTGGTGGTGCTGGAACACGGGCGTATCGTCGAGCAAGGCCCGGTGTGGCAGGTGTTTGGCGATCCGCAACATGAGGTCAGCAAGACCCTGCTCGCCCCCCTGCAACACGGCTTGCCGCCAGAGTTGCAAAGCCGCCTGCAACCCTCGCCCGCCTCAGCCGACGCCGCACTGGTGCTGCGCTTGCAGTTCACCGGCAGCGACAGCCTGGAGCCAGACCTCGCGGCGCTGTTCAGCGCCCTCGGTGGCCGCGTGCGCTTGCTACAGGGCGGCGTAGAACGCATCCAGGGGCATGCCTTGGGGCAATTGCTGCTGGCGGTGAATGGGTCGCCACACAACGGCGAAGAACTGCGCAAACGCGCGGCCAATTGGGCACAACAGGTGGAGGTGCTGGGTTATGTGGTTTGATCGGTTAGTGCAGGGCGCCATCGACACCTTGTTGATGGTGGGAGTGTCGTCGCTGATCGCGCTGCTGGTGGGCATCCCACTGGCGGTGTTCCTGGTCACCAGTGACAAGGGCGGCATCTACCAGGCACCGGCCCTTAACCGCGTGCTGGGCGCGTTCGTGAACCTGTTCCGCTCCATTCCGTTCCTGATCCTGATGGTGGCGCTGATCCCGTTCACGCGCCTGATCGTCGGCACCACCTATGGCGTCTGGGCGGCAGTGGTACCGCTGACCATCGCCGCCACGCCGTTCTTTGCACGCATCGCTGAAGTGAGCCTGCGCGAGGTCGACCATGGCCTGATCGAAGCCGCGCAGGCCATGGGTTGCCGTCGCTGGCACATCATCTGGCATGTACTGTTGCCAGAGGCGCTGCCCGGCATCGTCGGCGGCTTCACCATCACCCTGGTGACCATGATCAACTCATCGGCCATGGCCGGGGCGATTGGAGCCGGTGGCCTGGGCGATATTGCCTACCGCTACGGCTACCAGCGCTTCGATACACAGATCATGCTCACGGTGATCGTGCTGCTGGTGGCGCTGGTGGCGGTGATCCAACTAAGCGGGGACCGCTTGGCGCGGGTATTGAACAAGCGCTGACGTCACGGGCACTCGTCCAGTTGGGCAACGCTGGCGCGGGGCACGAAGGTGATGGTTTTTTCCTTGGCTTGCCAGGGCCGCACGATGTAGCTGCCGTCCGAGTCGGCCATCACCCGCAGTTTCACGCTGCGCTTGGGGTTGTCGGCGTCTACCAGCACGCCGGGGACCTTGGCCTCTGCCGCCCAGGTCATCAACGTACAAACACGCCCTCCCGAGGCGGAGCCTTGCAACGGCAGGCCGCCCAACTTGGCCCCGCTCGCCGGGATCAGCCCGAGTAAAACGATGAGGGCAAAGGCCACCAGTGAGGCGAACGCCACCGGGTTTTTCTGAACGCGCATGCGCACCACCAGGCACGCGGCGCTCCCCTGAATCAGGAACAGCACAGCCATTTCGGCGGCCATGAACGGCGCAAAGAACACGGCGCTGTCGGAGTACTCGCTGAAAGCGCGGGAGACCGGCACCGTCACCATCAGAATGACCACCATTTGAACCACCCCGGCGCCGGCGCTGGCCAGCCAGAACTCGCCGGACAACTCACGCAGGGCAACATCGGCGGGCCGGGCGCGAATGATGATGCCGACATAGGCCACTACCGCCGCCATGATCGCCACGATCCAACTGAGCGTCAGCAACAGCCCACTTTCGGCGTTCACGGACAGGTACACGGCGGACATCCAGAACACAAACATCACCAACAGGCTGGCCGCCCAATGCCCCAGTAACCGCCGGTGCTGGGCCGTCTCTTGCGGCGACTGCGGGCTGAGATTGAGTTGATCACTCAGGCGCACACCCGTGCCGTTCAGACGCGTGAACAAGATGAACGTGGGCACCAGGATCGACGCGCCCATCATGCCGATCACAAACACCAACATGGCGAACATCGCCGGCAATGCGGTGAACGCCGATGCCGACAAGATGCTCAGCGGCACCTTTTCCATCTGGATGTACTGGTACAGGTACAGGCCTGCCACCGAGAGAATCCCCACCGTCAGCGGCCAGGCACGCTCATTGAGCCAGAGCAAGCCATTGCTCAATCTCGTGGCGTATTGGTCGACCTTGTTCGGCGCGGTGTCGTTGCCAACGGGTGAACGTTTTTCCTCTTCCATGGATGTATAACCCTCTGCAAATGAGGGCCGAATCTTACCCACAATTTCCCGTGGCGGTCTGTCGGATGCGCACACTGCGAACGCCGTGAAGCGCCCTACAGCGGATACACGGTTTTCAACTCAAGAGTGGGCCGGGGTATAGTCCCGCTACCTCAGCCGCAGCCGTGCGCCATGCCATGAAACTTGCTCCCGACGACCTCAATCAGATCACCGCCACCACCCTGGGCCATTACAACAAGGTGGCCGAAGACTTCCGTGAAGGTACCCGCGATCACGATGTGAGCCAGAACATCGACGCGCTGCTGCGGCATATCCAGGGCACGCCGCCGTTTACCGTGCTGGATTTCGGCTGTGGGCCGGGGCGGGATTTGCAGACGTTTACGCGCATGGGGCATATCGCCGTGGGCCTGGATGGCTCCGAGCGTTTTGCGCAGATGGCCCGCGAAGACAGCGGCTGTGAAGTGTTGCAGCAGGACTTTCTCAAGCTGGACCTGCCCGCCGAACGCTTCGATGGAGTGTTTGCCAATGCGGTGCTGTTTCATATTCCCAAGCAGGAACTGCCGCGCGTGCTCAAAGAGCTGCACGGCGCGTTGAAACCTGGAGGCGTGCTGTTCAGCTCCAACCCTCGAGGCGAGAACCAAGAGGGCTGGAATGGGCCGCGGTATGGGTCTTATCACGACCTGCAGGCGTGGCAGGCCTTGCTGACTGCGGCTGGGTTTGAAGAGCTGGAGCATTACTACCGGCCGGCCGGGTTGCCGCGGGAACAGCAGCCTTGGTTGGCGAGTGTGTGGCGTAAAGTTTAGTGCTGTGTTGTTCGGGCTGACGCCTTCGCGAGCAAGCCCGCTCCCACATTTTGGAATGCGATCCCCTGTGGGAGCGGGCTTGCTCGCGAAGACCGCACAGACGCTACCGATTCACCTGATACACCACCGGCTCCTCCCCCTCCACAAGCACAGTCACACTGCGCCCGGCATACCCCTGTTTTTCCACCGCCGAGAAATTCGCCACCAGCCGCGTCCCATCGGCGAAGGTGGTTTGCTGCAGCTGTTTGTCCACCGTCAGCCAACGGAAACCAGTCATTTCCTGGGTCGCCAAGCGCTGGTGCAACGGCCGGAAAAAACGGTCCTGGCGCTGAATAATCGGCAACCGCGCCTTGAGCGTCGCCGCACTGAGGTGGTACAGCGGCGGCACGTTGTACAGCAGTTGGGTCAGTTCATTGTCGCCCTGCACATTGCTCAGCTTGAGGCTGTCGAACAGCCAATGATGGGTCGTGATCACCGAGCCATGGAACACCGCCTGGTATAACGGCAGGCGCATCGTCGGCTCGAAATACACCGTGCGAAACGGCTCCTTCAACGGCACTGATTTGAAGAACACCGCCGGTTGCTCGGTTGGGTACCAGTTGCCGACGAAGTACGGCGACTGCGGGTCCTGGGTCATCTCGCGGTCGCCCCAACCGATCACCGGGGTCTGCATGCCGTGGGCGAACAGGATGCCCTGGGCGGTGATGGCGTTGCCGTCTTCGGAGCCTGTGACCAGCTTAGGCACGGTGTTGATCCAGCGAGAGGCGTCGATATTGCCTTCGGCGTTCTGCGCCTGGGTCATGCTGGCGTCGCTGCGGTAGCTGTCGAACAGCATGCTGGTGGCGTAGGCATCGAGAAACCAGGCATTGAAGCCAGCCTTGGCGTGTACCGCATTCACCCGCGCCTCCAGCAGCGGCCGCACACAACGCGGGTCGGTGTAATGGCCGGACTTCTGGAAGCCGGTTTTCAGCTTGCCGTCTTTCAGCACGATCGCGCAGTCACGATAGGCCCTGGCGCCCAGGTGGGCGGTGGTCCAATCGGGGTTTTCGGTGGCGGACAGGGCCGTTTCATAGGAGTCGTAAGGCGCCATCAGAAAGCCGGCTTCCACCCCGGCGCGAATCGCCTCGGGATGCCACAGGCCCCCCTCCCAACCTTCGCCCAAGGTCAGCAGCAGACGCTGCAGCCCAGCGTCGCGCAGGGTTTGAATGGCGCTACTGCCCCAGGTTTGCGGGCTGTCACTCAAGGCCCCCGCAAAGTCGACGGCCAGTTCACTGCGCAGCTCGCCATAACGAGCGGCAAGGCGGGTCATGTCCGGATCTTCGACTTGCCAGGCCTGCCGGGCCTTGGTGTTGATCGCCGCGTTGAGGCCGCGCAGCAGCACGGTTTGCTCATAGAGATTCAATGCAGTGGGCTTCGCCAGCAGCTGTGCGCTCTCTTTGTCCATCAGCGTCTTGAGTTCATGGCTGCGCAGCCGTTTGATCAATGTTGGCCAATCACGCACATCGCTCAAAGCCAGCAGGCCGTTGTCCCAGAGGTACACATGGCTGGCGCCCAGCAGCTTCTGGGCTTCGGGTGTTTGCCGCAGTTTGTCCGCCAACGGCTCATAGCGACCCTGCTCCACCAGCCACTGCCGGTAGCGCTTGGCGCCGGCCAACGGGTCGGCATCGCCCAGGTACAGGCGCAGCGTCATCGGCGCGTCAGGCGCCAGCGAGGTGAATTCATGGGACGCAGAGAGGGCCAGGCCGTTGCCGTCGACTTGCCATTGCAGGCGGTTGTTGTAGGGGTTGGTCAATAACCAGTTCAAGGTGAAGCCAGCGTGATCCACGCCCCACAGCGGCAGGCTCAGGTCCTGGGTGGTATTGAGCTCATCGCGCTCCAGCAGAAACGCCTTCCAGAGGGCATTGCCGGCAGGCACGTAATGCCCCTCGGCCAAGGGCCAGATCAACCCTCGCCCCATGGCCTCGGCGGGCTGGCGCAGCAGGGCCAACTCACCGGGCTCGCGGGCGTTGATGGTCAGGGCCAGGTCGCGCTGGGCCAGGCGGGCGCTCAGGCGATAGGCGCCGTTGTCCCATTGCCAAGTGGCCTGGTCGGGGGTGTTCTGCAATTGGCTGACGGCATGCGCCGCCACACCGCTGGAGGCCTGCACCGAGGCCTGGCCTGCGGGTGTCACGCGCAGCGCCAGGGTGGCGGGGTCGAGCTCGACGCGCCATAAGGCGTTTTCCAGTACGGTGGCGGCGAAGGCAGGCGGTGCAAGGAGCAACGCGCAAAACAGCAAGGTGAAACGCAGGCACTGCATGAGGATCGACCTGGGTTTGGAATGAACACCAGAGGGTACAACATGCAAGGGTCAGCCAGGGCGACGTCGGGATTTTTCAGAAGCTTCACACAGCCTCAGTCAGTTAAGGCTCTTTTGTAGGAGCGAGCTTGCTCGCGAAAAACTCACAGGCGCCGCGTTTACTCAGGAAGCACGCGTTATCGTTGACGTTTTTCGCGAGCAAGCTCGCTCCTACAGAATTAATCCTGTTGTGGCTGATGCTCCTGTTTCGGCTCGCGGATCTTGTACCAGGCCACATACAGCGCCGGCAGAAACAGCAACGTCAGCAACGTCGCAATGATGATCCCGCCAATCATCGCGTAGGCCATCGGCCCCCAGAACACTTCCCGCGCAATCGGGATCATGCCCAGGCTCGCAGCGGCGGCGGTCAGCAGGATCGGCCGGCGCCGGTGCTCGGTGGCTTCCACCACCGCATCCCACGGCGTGTAGCCGGCCTCTTCGTACTCGTGGATCTGTGTGACCAGAATCACCGAGTTGCGGATGATGATGCCGATCAACGCCAGGATCCCCAGGATCGCCACAAAGCCCATGGGTGTGCCCGTGGGGATCAACGCCAGTACCACGCCGATCAGCCCCAGCGGTGCGACGCTGGCCACCAAGAACATCTTCTGCACGCTGTGCAACTGGATCATCAGGAAGGTGGCCATCAGGAACAGCATCAACGGCACCACCTTGGCTATAGGCCCCTGGGCCTTGCCGCTTTCTTCGACGGTACCGCCGGTGGCGACTTTGTAGCCCACCGGCAAGCCTTCGCTGAATTTCTCGATGGTCGGTGCCAACTGCTTGACCAGGTCGGTCGGTTGCATCTCATCGCGCACGGCGGCCTTGATGGTGATGGTCGGCTTGCGGTCGCGGCGCCACACCAGCGGCTGCTCCAGCTCGTAACGCACGGTGGCGAACGCCAGCAGTGGAATCGAGGTGCCGTTGGGCGTGACGATCTGCAGGTTCTGCAAGGTTTCCGGGGTGCCCCGCTCGGCATCTTCGGCGCGGCCGACCACATTGATCAGGTAGATATCGTCGTGCACCTGGGTCACCGCCGCGCCGCTGACCACGCTGTTCATCAACTGCGCCACGTCTTCCGACGACAGCCCCAGTTGCCGCGCCTTGTCCTGGGCGATGTCCACCCGCAGCACTTTGCCCGGCTCGTTCCAGTCGTAGATGATCTCGCCCAGGTGGGTGTTCTGATCCAGCAAGGTCGCCAGCTCGATGGCGTGCTTGCGCACCTGGTCGATGTCTTTGCCAGACACACGGTACTGGATTGGCCGCCCTACCGGCGGGCCCATTTCCAGCGGCTGCACGTAGCTGCCGATACCGACAAAATCGTCACGCAGGCGCTGTTGCAGGCGCGCGATCAGGGCGCCACGCTCTTCCAGGCCCTTGCTCACAATCACCAATTGCGCGTAGTAAGGGTTTTCCAACTGCTGGTCCAGCGGCAGGTAGAAACGAATGGCGCCCTGGCCGATGTAGGTGCTCCAACGGGCGATGTCCGGGTCGTCCTTGATGATCGCTTCGAGGCGGTCGACGGCCTTGCGCGTCTCGTTGATCGAGGCGTTTTGCGGCAGGTTCAGGTCGACGAGAATTTCCGGGCGGTCCGACGATGGGAAGAACTGGTTCTGCACAAATTGCATGGAGAACACCGAAGCCACGAACAGCGCCACAGTGATGCCAATCGCCCACCAGCGGTTGCGCATGGCCCACAGCATGCCGCCATTGAAGGCACGGCCAATGCGCCCCGGCTCGGCGTTGTGCGGTTTCACATTGGCGCTGAGGATATGCACGCCGATCACCGGCGCAAACAGCACCGCCACCACCCACGACACCAGCATCGCCACGGCAATCACCGCGAACAGGGTAAAGGTGTACTCGCCCGCCGAACTGGCGTTGAGACCAATCGGCACGAAGCCGGCCACGGTCACCAGCGTGCCGGTGAGCATCGGAAACGCCGTGGAGGTATAGGCGTAAGTCGCCGCCTGCTCCTTGGTTTCGCCTTTTTCCAGGCGCGTGATCATCATCTCCACCGTGATCATCGCGTCATCCACCAGCAGGCCGAGGGCGATGATCAACGCGCCCAGCGACACACGTTGCATGGTGATGCCGCTGTATTCCATGAACACGAATACCAGCGCCAGCACCAACGGGATCGAGCACGCCACCACCAACCCGGCGCGCATGCCGAGGCTGATAAAGCTCACCACCAGCACGATGATCACCGCCTCGAACAATGCGCTGGTGAAGCCGCCGACGGCCTCCTCCACCACTTCGGCCTGGTCGGACACCTTGTGCACGCCGACGCCCACCGGCAGGTCGGCGGTCAGCTCGTCCATGCGCCCGTGCAGGGCCTTGCCGAACGACTGGATATTGCCGCCTTTCTGCATGGCGATGGCCAAGCCAATCGCCGGTTTGCCGTTGAAGCGGAACATCGGCCGCGCCGGGTCCACATAGCCACGGCTGATGTCGGCGATGTCCGCCAGCCGATAGAAACGGTCATTGAAGCGCAGGTTGACGTTGGCCAGGTCTTTCTCCGAGGCGAACTGCCCGGAGGTGCGCACGGAGATGCGTTCGGGTCCTGCCTCGATCACCCCGGCGGGGGTCACGGCGTTTTGCGATTGCAGGCTTTGCACGACCTGGCGCTGATCAATGCCCAGGGCCGCGAGTTTGCGCGTGGAGAAATTCAGGTAAATCACTTCGTCTTGCTGGCCGATCATCTCGACCTTGCCCAACCCCGGTACCGAACGGATCTCGGCGCGCACCTGCTCCACGTAGTCACGCAGTTGGCGCATCGACAGGCCATCGCCGGTAAAGGCGTACACCGAGCCGAACACGTCACCGAATTCATCGTTGAACGACGGCCCCTGCAAGCCCTGGGGGAAGGTGCCGCGAATGTCATCGATCTTCTTGCGGACCTGGTACCAGATCTCCGGAATGGCCTTGGCACTGGTGGTGTCCTTGAGGAACACGAACACCGTGGACTCGCCAGGCCGGGTGTAGCTTTTCACGTAGTCGAGGGAGTCGAGCTCTTCGAGTTTCTTCTCGATGCGGTCGGTGACCTGCTTGAGGGTTTCTTCCTGGGTCGCGCCCGGCCAGCGGGTCTGGATCACCATGGTCTTGATGGTGAACGAGGGGTCCTCTTCACGGCCCAGGTTCATGTACGAGAACACGCCCATCAGCAGCGCGACGAACATCAGGTACCAGACGAAGGACTGATGCTTGAGGGCCCAGTCGGATAAGTTGAAGCTCCCTTTCATCGCGGGCTGTCCTCGTCGATTTTGACTTTTTGACCGGGTTTCAGGCTGTTCACGCCAGCAGTGACAATGCGCTCGCCGGGTTTGACGCTGCCATTGAGCAAGGCGCTTTGAGCATCACGGCTGATGACCGTGACCTCACGCGGTTGCACGGTCTGGCTCTGGGTGTCGAGCAGCCAGATGCGGGTCTTGCCGTCGACTTCCTGCAAGGCGCTCAGGGGCAGTTCGATACGCGGGGCGATGGCGGTGCTCAAAGTCACGCTGATTGCCGTGCCCAGGCGGAACGCCGGCGGGGTTTCGGCCAGGCTCAGGCGTGCGCGACGGGTGCGCGTGGCGCTTTGGGCCTGAGGCTCGATCTCACGCACCACGGCAGTGGTGTGCACGCTGGGGTCCAGTTGACCAGCGACCAGGAACACCACATCGGCAGGCAAGCGTTCAGCCAGGCCGGCGGGCAGGTCGATCACCGCTTCCTTGATGTCCGGACGGGCCAGGGTCACTACCTGCTGGCCGGCGCTGACCACCTGGCCGGCTTCGGCATTCCAGGCGGTGACGATACCGGCATGGTCGGTACGCAGTTCGGCGTAGTTGAGCTGATCCTTGGCCTGGTTGACCGAAGCACGGGCCTGGTCGAGGGTCGCCTGGGTGGTTTTCAGGTCGGTCTGGGCCACATCCAATTGAGCCTGGGCACCCACACCACGGTTGAACAGTTCCTGTTGCCGCCGAGCGTTGGCCTGGGCGTTGATGAACTGCGCCTGTACGCGCGCCAGGTCGCCCTGGGCAGCGCGCAATTGGTTCTGCTGGTCGGTGGGGTCAAGCACGGCGAGCAAGGCACCCTTCTCCACTTCGGCACCGACATCCACGGCGCGACGGGCGATGCGGCCCGGCACACGGAAACCCAGGTTGCTTTCATAGCGGGCCTGGATGGTGCCGGCGAAACGACCGAGGTTTTCCTGGTCTTCGGCCTTCACTTCCATGGACAGCACCGGGCGTATGGGTTCGGGCGGCGCCTCTTCCTTGGAGCAGGCCATTAGCAACAGGCTGGCGGCGACAATGAGCGTCAATTGCTTCATGGCTGCGCTCCGGGTTGGGCGATCTCGACGACCATGCCGGGGTGCAGCAATTGCCCACCGGCTATCACGATTTTTTCACCGCCTTTGAGGCCCTCGCCGATGATCACTTTGCCGGTGAGGTAGCGTGCCACGGTGACCTTGTGCAACTGCGCCTTGCCTTCGCCGTCCACCAGCCACACGGCTGGCTCGTTGAGGTCTTTGGTCAGCGCTGACCAAGGCAGCTCGATGCTCGACTTGGCCGGGCCATTGGCGGTGGCGCTGACCACCGACCCCAGTTCCATGCCCTTGGGCAGGCTTTGCAGGGCGATCTTCACTTGGACGGTGCCGGTATTGGCGGCCACGGCGGGCGTGACTTCGCGGACTTTGCCCACGGCCTTGATGCTCGGGTTGTCCAGCAGGCTCACCGTAATCGGCGCGTCGGGCGGCGGCTCCACCAGCAGGGACTCATACACATTGAACACGGCGTCACGCTCGCCATCGCGGGCCAGGCTGAAGATTGGCACGGTGGCCTGTACCACTTGGCCGACTTCGGCCTGGCGCGCGGTGATGATGCCCGGGGCATCGGCAATCAGCGAGGTGTAGCCCAATTGTTCGCGGGCATTGGCCAACTGCGCCTGGGCAGCGGCCAGGGCACTTTGGCTGCTGCGCAGTGCAGCCTGGGCGGCGTCATATTCGCTGCGGCTGGTATAGCCTTTGGGCAAGAGTTTTTCCTGGCGCACAAAGGCGGCGGCGGTCTGCTTGACGCGCGCCTGTTCGGCCACGACCTGGGCCTGGGCCGAATCGACGTTGGTCTGCAAATCCTTGGGGTCAAGCTTGGCCAGGACTTGCCTGGCCGTGACGCGGTCGCCTACGTCGACCATGCGCTGGATGATCTTGCCGCCCACGCGAAAGGACAGATCGGTTTGCACCCGCGCCTGGATATCACCGGTCAGCGTCACCGCCGCGGCGAAATCCGCCGACTGCACGGTTTGCACGAACACCCGTGAATGCTGCTTGGGCTCGGCCTTGTCTTGGCCACAGCCACTGAGCAGCGCCAGGAGGCCAAGGCTGAAAATAAATGTCGAAGTGCGACCGCCCATGCAGGCTCCTTTTGCGTGATGCCGACGTGCAAGTGTGTATGCGACTGTGAGCTTAGATCAGGGTTCCTTATCTGCATGGAGGATCCCATACTCCAATGGTTCCCATGCTGACTAAATACATATGCTTAAAACCCTCGCGGTGGCCAATTACCGCTCGATCAACAAATTGGTGGTGCCCCTGGACCGGCTGAACCTGGTGACCGGGCCCAATGGCAGCGGCAAGTCCAACCTGTATCGCGCCCTGCGCTTGCTGGCCGAAACCGCCCAGGGCGGGGTGATCAATGCGTTGGCCCGTGAAGGCGGGCTGGATTCGACCTTCTGGGCCGGGCCGGAGAACATCAGCCGGCGCATGCGCAATGGCGAAGTACCGGTGGAGGCCGTGGTCGCCCAAGGCGTCAAACGCTTGCGCCTGGGCTTTGCCGGGGAGGACTTCAGCTACGCCATCTCCCTGGGCATGCCCATCCCGGTTCCCGGCAGCGAGTTCAAACTGGACCCGGAAATTAAAAAGGAATGTATCTGGGCCGGCCCCCTCTACCGCCCGGCCAGCCTGTTGGTGCAGCGTTCGGGCCCGATGGTACGCGCCCGTGATGGCCGCGCCTGGGACGTACTGGCCCAGCACACGCCCAACTATCACAGCCTGTTCGATCAGGTCGGCAGCCTGCGCGGTTCGCCGGAAGTATTGCTGCTGCGCGAAAGCATCCGTGGCTGGCGCTTTTATGATCACTTTCGCAGCGATGTGGATGCGCCGGTACGCCAGCCGCAATTAGGCACGCGCACGCCGGTGCTGCATCACGACGGTCGGGATTTGGCGGCCGCGTTACAGACGATTCGCGAAGTGGGCGACGTCGAGGCGTTGCAGCACGCGGTCAGTGATGCCTTCCCCGGCGCACGGTTGCATATCGAACCGTTGCAGGGCGGACGCTTTGCCATCGAGTTCTATCAGGAAGGCTTGCTGCGCCCGTTGTCGGCGGCGGAACTGTCGGACGGCACCCTGCGCTACCTGCTGCTGATCGCCGCGCTGCTGACGCCCCGGCCGCCGACCATGATGGTGCTGAACGAGCCTGAGACCAGCCTGCACCCGGACTTGTTGCCGGCACTGGCGCGCTTGATTATCCAGGCCTCGAAGCAGTGCCAGGTGTGGGTGGTGAGCCATGCCAGCCGGTTGATTGCGGCGTTGCAGCAGGATGAGGGGTGTAATTCGATTGTGTTGGAGAAGGTGATGGGGGAAACGCGGATTGTGGGGCAAGGGATGCTGGATGCGCCGGCCTGGCATTGGCCGGAGTAGGAGCGAGCTTGCTCGCGAAAAACGTCAACGATAACGCAGCGCTATCTGGTAGCCCGCGTTGCCTGTGCGTTCTTCGCGAGCAAGCTCGCTCCTACAAGGACGGGGTGATCAATCAGCCCTGCCACTTACCGCCTTCAACAATCACACTCTCGGGCTTGGTGTCGTCGCTCAGCTCTTTACGCACATATTGGTCATAAAGCTTGAGCAGAAACTTCTCCTCCCCCAACTTCGCCAACTCCGCATTCACCCAGTCACGCAGCTCGGTATTGCCCTTCTTCACCGCCGGGGCAATCGGCGCTTCATCCCCCAGCTTCTCTTCCAGCACGCGGTAGCCAGGGTTCTGCTTGGCCCAGCTGAACAACACCAAATTATCCTGCGCATACGCATCCCCACGGCCAGCCGACAGCGCCTGCAGCGACTCGGAGTTCTTCTCGAACTTGAGCAGCTTCCAGTCCGGGTGGTTCTTGGTCAGCCAGATATCCGCCGTGGTGCCGGTGGTGACGATGGTCGTGCGGGTTGCCAGGTCGTCCAGGCTTTTCACCGCACTGTCATTCGACACCAGGGCCTGCACCGCGACTTTCAGGTTGGGGTTGGTGAAGTCCACCGCTTCCTTGCGTTCAGGCGTCACGGTCATGTTGGCGAGGATCAGGTCCACCTTGTCGCTTTGCAGGAAGGGGATGCGGCTGGCCGGTTCCACGGCGACAAATTCCACCTTGTTTTCGTCGCCCAGCAGGTCCTTGGCGAATTGCCGGCCAATGTCGGTATCGAAGCCGACATAACGACCGGCTTCGTCCACAAAACCGAACGGCGGCTTGTCGGTAAACACGCCGACGATCAGCTTGTCCCGCGCTTTGATTTTGTCGATGTAGCTCACAGCCGCAGGTTTTACCGGCTCTTCGGCCTTTTTATCGCAGCCGGCCAGCAAGGCGACGGCAAACAGTGGCAGCAGTAACTTTTTCATATCAGCTCCAGTTCCTTGATCTTTTTGGGCAGTGTTGAAACAAAGGAGAACTTCTCCAGGAACTGCTGCGCGCGTGCGGTTTGCGGGTTCGTAAAGAATGCCTCGGGGGTGTTGTGTTCGAGGATGCGACCGGCCTCCATGAACACCACGCGGTCGGCGACGGCGCGGGCGAAGGCCATTTCGTGGGTAACGATCAGCAGGGTCATGCCATCGCGGGCCAGGCCCTGGATCACTTCCAGCACTTCCTTGACCATCTCCGGGTCGAGGGCCGCGGTGACTTCGTCAAACAGCATGACCTGGGGGTTCATGCACAACGAACGGACGATGGCGATGCGTTGTTGCTGGCCGCCGGAAAGCTGGCGTGGGAAAGCGTCGCGCTTGTCGGCCAGGCCCACACGCTCCAGAAGTTTTTGCGCTTGCTCACGGGCCTCACGGGGGTCGCGCTTTTGCACTTTCAGCGGGCCGAGCAGGATGTTGTCGAGCACGCTCATGTGCGGGAACAGATGGTAGCTCTGGAACACCATGCCGATGTCCTGGCGTACCTGGCGCCAGTCGGTGGTTTTATCCAACAGCTCAAGGCCTGCAAACCGCAGACTGCCGCTGTGTGCCACTTCCAACCCGTTTAAACAACGCAGCAAGGTGCTTTTGCCACAACCGCTGGGGCCGAGGATCACCACTACCTCGCCGCTTTGCACGATCAGGTCGATGCCCTTGAGCACCTGCGTCTCGCCGAAGAATTTGTTGAAACCCTGAAACTCGATCAATGCGCTCATGCTTGGGCCCAGCGCCGTTCCAGCACCTTGGAGGCGGCTGACAACGGGTAGCAGATAAAGAAGAAAAACAGGAACAGCGCGCCATAGATCAATACCGACTCGTAGGTGCGCTCGATGATTTGCTGGCCGACCTTGATCACATCCACCACGCCGATCAGCACCGCCAGGGAGCTGGTCTTGATGATGCGCGTGTACACGTTGATGGTCGGCGGCGTCATGCGCTTGAGGGCCTGGGGCAGCAGTACATAGCCGTACAACTGCGGGCCGGACAGGCCAATCGACAAGCCTGCTTCGCGCTGCCCACGGGGCAGCGAATGCAGCGCGCCACGCACCACTTCGCCCACCTCGCTGGCGCCCCATAACGACAGCACCAGCACCGCGCACCAGAAACTCGGGATGCTCAGGCCGAAGAAAATCGGCAGGCCAAAAAACAACAGGTACAACCACACCAGCACCGGAATGGCGCGGAACAGTTCCAGGTAAACCCGCAGCACGCCGTTGAGCGCCTTGTTATTCAAGGTGCGCAGCACGCCGTACTGAAGGCGATGCTCAAAAACGAAATCGACAGGGTTTGCGCAGCGCCCTTGCCCAGTTGCGGCAACGACACCCAGAGCAACTCAAGACCCGAACTGGCCATGCTGGAGCCTCCTTTCCAGGCGGCTGAGCAACAGCGACAACGGCAGGAACAACAGCACGCAAATCAGCGTCAGCACGGCGAGCATTTCGTAGGTCTTGTAGTAGAGAGCGATGTAGCTCTTGGTGGTGTAGAGAATCTCCGGCACCGCCACCGCCGACACCACGGTGGTTTCCTTGAGCAGGAAAATGAAATTGGCGAACAACGCCGGCAGGCTGAGGATGCCGGCCTGAGGCAGAATCACATGGCGCAGCAGTTGCCAATCGGACAGGCCAATGGACTTGCCCGACTCGATCTGCGCCAGCGGCACCGCTTCCACACCGGCGCGCAGCACCTCGGTGAGGTAGGCGCCGCCCAGAAAGGTCATGGTGATAATCGCCGCCCAGAACCCGGAAATATTGAAACCCAGGGCCGGCAGCGCGAAGTAGACGAAGAACAGTTGGATCAACAGCGGCGTGTTACGCGCCAGTTCCACATACAGCGACACCAGGCGCGACAGGTACGGCGTGCGAAACACCAGCAGCGCAGCGTTGATCAGCGCCACCAGCAAGGACGTGGCAATGGCGATCAGGCCGACTTGCAGCGTCACACCCACAGCCTTGAGAAACGCCGGCAGGGTGCTGAGGATAAAAGCGAAATCGAAGGTCATGTGCAGTCCATATCGCCGCATGGGTAATGCCGCGAGCGCAGTCCGTGCCGACGTGGATAACGTCAGCTAGCGCGAACTTTAAAGGTATAAAAATCAAATTTTAAATACCAAAATAGCATATTGATATCACTCAAAAACCTAACCTCTGTGGAAGCTGGCTTGCCTTCGATCGTTCCCACGCTCTGCGTGGGAATGCAGCCCAGGACGCTCTGCGTCTGCTCTAAAGTCGTGACGCAGAGCGTCACAGGAGACGTTCCCACGCGGAGCGTGGGAACGAGCAAAAAAACGCCGACGCTGTAGTAGCCGTCGGCGTTGAAACCTTGAAGAGGGTTTTGGCTTACATCAGAACGCTGGCACCACCGCGCCGTTGTACTTCTTATCGATGAAAGCTTTGACTTCCGGGCTGGTCAGGGCCTTGGCCAACTTCTGGATAGCATCGCTGTCCTTGTTGTCCGGGCGGGCTACCAGGAAGTTTACGTACGGCGACTTGGCGTCTTCGATGATCAACGCGTCCTTGGCCGGGTTCAGGCCAGCTTCCAGGGCGTAGTTGGTGTTGATCAGGTCGAGGTCAACCTGGTCCAGCACCCGTGGCAACAGGGCCGACTCCAGCTCTTTGAACTTCAGGTTCTTCGGGTTGCTGGCGATGTCTTTCGGCGTAGCCAAGGCGTTGGTCGGGTCTTTAAGGGTGATCACACCGGCCTTTTGCAGCAGCAACAAGGCGCGGCCACTGTTGGAGCCTTCGTTCGGAATCGCCACGGTGGCGCCGTCTTTCAGATCTTCGATTTTCTTGATCTTTTTCGAGTAGCCGCCGAAGGGCTCAACGTGCACGCCCACCACGGTGATCAGGTTGGTGCCCTTGCCCTTGTTGAAGTTTTCCAGGTACGGCAGGGTCTGGAAATAGTTGGCGTCCAGACGTTTCTCAGCGACTTGCACGTTCGGCTGTACGTAGTCAGTAAAGACTTTGATCTGCAGGTCCACACCTTCCTTGGCCAGCGTCGGCTTGATCAGCTCGAGAATTTCGGCGTGCGGGATCGGCGTAGCGGCCACCACCAGTTTCTCATTGGCCTGGGCGAAGCCGGCAGTCAGGGCAGCCGCCAGAGCGGTAAACAACAGAACCTTTTTCATGCAATGTCCTTCTAACGACCGTTTTTATGTGAGGTGCCAGCGAAGTGCTATCGCGGCGTGGGAAGGACAATACCTAGATTTTTTATTCCCGAACAATATCTTTTATTCACGTTGATATTCCATTTTGCTCATACAGGAATTTACGCACCGATTCCTGCTCGGCTGGGCTGGCGCTGGCAAAAATTCGTCGTACTTGCTCCAGCGGTGAACCCGCCACCGGCAAGTTCAAATGCTCGGGCAAGATTTCATCGCCGCTGCTCACCAGCAAGGCAAAGTGAATGACGTTTTCCAATTCGCGGGTATTGCCCGGCCAGGTGTGTTGTTCCAGCACCTGCTGGGCGGCGTCGCTGATCAGTGGCACCGGGAGGTCCAGGCGCTGGCTGTAGATGCCGAGGAAATATTCCGCCAGGGACAAGATATCCCCCACCCGCTCGCGCAACGCCGGCAGGTCCAGCCGGCCTTCGCTCAAGTAATGAAACAGACGCTCGTGAAACTTACCGACGGCCACGGCTTGGGCCAGGTCGATGCTGGTGGCGGCCACCAGGCGCACATCCACCGGGCTCGGCTGATGGGCACCGACACGGGTGACTTCATGGTTTTCCAGGGCCGCGAGCAATTTCACCTGGATCGGCAGCGGCAAGTCGCCAATCTCATCCAGGTACAAGGTGCCGCCATTGGCCGAGCCGAACCAGCCCGCCCGGCTGCTCGCCGCGCCACTGTGGCTACCCGCGGCATAGCCGAACAACTCGGCATCGGCATAGGTGGGGCTGATGGCGCCACAGTTGACCGAGACAAACAGGCCAGTGCGGTCACTGCCACGATGGATGTGCCGCGCCAGCAATTCTTTACCGCTGCCGGTTTCACCGCGAATCAAGACGGGTAAAGCGCGCGGCGCCAGGCTTTCCAACTCTTCACGCAGTTGGCGTGAGCGTGGGTCGACGAACACCAGCGCCTTGGCGCGGATGCTCAACGGGCTTTTTTCGGCATCGGGAAAGGTCAGCAGCGGCTGGCCGAAGGTTTCATGCAGACTCATGGCAGGCTCCCGCCCCAATCCACTCAGGGACGGGGCGTTGAAAAAATATTAGGCGCTGCGCCGGGCGTGATGCTCGAGGCGATGTTGCAGGCGGTAGAGGTAAGCGAAACCTTGCTCCCACCGCCGGTGGCCGGACTTCACATTGATATGCCCGGCACCCGAGAGGATGCCGGCTTCGGCACCCCACTGGCGCGCCAGTTCCAGAGCCCTGTGGGCGCTCACGGCACTGTCGTTGTCGGAGCTGACCACCTGGCTGGGGAATGGCAACAAATCGATGGGAATCGGTGCGAAGTTACGCAGGGCGGGCGCACATGCAGGGCGCGCGACATCCGCAGGGGCTACCAGCAATGCGCCGCGCACCTGCCGCAAGACCTGCACGGGAGCGGTAGCGGCCCAGTGGGCCACGGTGATGCAACCCAGGCTGTGGGCGATCAGGATGACCGGCGTACTATCGGCAGCGATGGCCTCAGCCAGCGCGGCGACCCAGTCCTCACGACGGGGCGTCAGCCAATCGGCTTGCTCCACCCGCGCGCTGTTGGGCAAGCTGTTCTGCCAATGGGTTTGCCAATGATCTTCTGGCGATCCTTGCCAGCCCGGCACGATCAGATAACGAATCGACTCGCTGTGCATGGGTGTGCCCTCCTGCAGCGTTTAACGTTGCTGACCAGTATAGGGGCCGCTCAACAACCAAATAAGGAATAAAAAGGAATTTATTAATAACCATATGGAATTTATATTTTCCGAAATCTGTCAATGCTCAACCATCGCCCCCTCTTCGACACCAAGGTGCCAGGGGCGATAGCGGCAGCGCAGAACTGTCAGCAGGTGGATTCACGCAAGCCACTGCTAGTGGCTCGCCACGCTTTGCCGACTCAACGCGAATGATGCATGGAGTGCTCTGCGCCGATGGTGACGCCAAATTTATTACTCATTGGCATATAAAAATCGTGAACTTTCATATAGTTTTTTGCATAATCCTCAGGTAATAAAAGACGCGCATTCATGAGTTCTGTAAGCTCATTAATGATCGGAAAAATCCCATATTCTTCTTGCTCCAATACATCACCAAACATTCTCGGCCCGGCGACCTCGAATATCTTCGTTTCATACGCCTTATAAGCCTGCTGTTCTGCGGCGGTCGCCCCCTCCTTAAGGAAAGGTCGATGATTGGCAAACCAAGATTCGTTGGCTTTATACCGCTGATATGACTCTTCTAAAATCTTATCAAATAACGGATTGCCCGGATGACTTGCGAAGTTGCTGGTATTAAACCCTTCAAAGTCTGTGGCTGCATAAGTCACTGGCGAGTTCAACAGAATATCATTGGGCGTGGCTTTCAGCGTGACCTCTCCCACGTTAAATTCCAATGTATCGTCCGTATCCAGGTAAATGCCACCGTATTTCTTCATCAAGGCCACGCGCATCACGTCCGATGACGCAGATAAATTCTGCCCTTGCCCTGAACGAAAATACTGATACATCTCCCCATACTTTCCAGCATTCAATTCCTGAAAGGCTTCATCCTCCTTCAAGTTATGCACTTCAAGCCCACCGACTTTATGATCCAGCGCCGCCTTTATGCTCTGGAACGCCTCTGCATCATTGGCATCCACATGAACGATTGACTTGTAGCCAGGACTTTTTCTGGAGTTCTCGATAATATTTTCGAGCAAGTGCTCTGGCATTTCATTACCGGCCCAGAAGTAGTGGATCACCTTGGGCACTTCTGTCGCGCCGGACGGTAGCGAAGGCGGCCGCGGTATCTTGAAGGTCTTGTTTATCATTGAGGCCGGGGAGTTTTTGCTGCCTGCCAGCGCTTTGGCCTTTGAACCAACTTGCCAGTTTCCTCGACCGTCACGCCAATAAAACAGGTCATTGACTTGACCATTTTCTCTAAGCCCGCGCCAAAGGCCTGCCTGTATGTCATACGTGACTTTCGTGCCGTATTGGCCCACAAAAACCATGTAGTCTTTAGAGAACATTTGATGGACACCGTCCATGGGAAGCGTGAGTTCATCAAGGATCGCCGGTGTCGAAACGGGACTCAGCGGGTACCCAATATGCCCGTTCACATGTCGTGGCGGGTTGAAGAACGGGCGGCCTTGTTCATTCACTTGAGCGGGCGCCTGGGCGGCGGCATCTACCTCTGTTGCCAGGCCACCGCCGGCCATCCGCCCGGTCACTTTCGCAAGCGGCGCCGCTGCGTGTGTGGCCAACGGCGGTACCGCGTTCAACACCCCAAAAACGATACGGTCAGAGGCTGTCGCTTTACCTTTGACGGCATCGTCAATGCCGATACCTGCCTGGGTGGCGCCGACAGCCAGGAAGAAAACATCCAGCGCTATCGCTACCTCCGGCATCACCAATGCCAGCGGCGTCATGAACATGGCGACCTTCGTGGCTTCTTCAACAAGCTGCAGGGCTTTGTTCTTGTTGTAGTCACCGTCACTGACAATCGCATTTTGCGCATCCGAATACGACCGCGCCTTTTGTCGAACCTTGATGGCCTCAAAAGGATCGTTGCTTATCGGCTCAACCGAAACGTAGCGCTCCGGCACCCAGCCATTGAGCGTGCCAAGGATAGACCTCCCGGCCGCCTGATGATCAGACCAGGTGCCCATCCCTACCAAGGTTTGACGTACACCGTCTGAAAAAATCCTTTCGGCCTGGTCCTCCAGCGAAAAGTGCGACAACAAGGATTCGCGCTTTGCCGGATCACTGGCTTGCTTAGCCAGCCAATTGCTTATTTGTTGCGGGTTATCAAAACGATGTATTGGCGAGGAGTTGCCTGGGATGTAAAGCAATGTCAGCTGGGTTTTCCGGTCGGTCACGCACATCAGGTCGGTCGACTCAAACCCATTGATGCTCAGCAAGCCGATGTCCAGGTCCGGGTCCTTCACGGCAGCCTCTTTAAAGTCCTGGACCGTCAGCTCGGACCAATCCTTTTGCGCCACAGGCCCCAACGCACGGTGGGCGAGTGCGGTCTCGGCAGGGCCAAGGGTCCCTTCCAGGCGTTGCAGATTGATGGCTTTGACAAAGGAGATTTTACTCAATGCCGCATAAGAGTCGGTGTGCTTGTCCCAAAACCCATCAAGGGTTTTCTTATACATGTTGGTCCGGTCTGTATCCCAGACTAATGACTTGAAGCCATCTACCGGTATGGACACGCGAGTGTCGGCATTATACGGCGCATCGCCCGGCGCACTCGGTTCCCGATAAATACCTTGGCGACTATTTGCTTCCTGCACCCAGCCGTCGATCTTGTTGTACACATACACCACTGGCGAAAAGTATTTGCCAATTTTTACAAACCAGTTTTCATTATCTTCAATCGTTACATCTTGCCTGTTTTTCAATGCCGCTTGTGTCAGGGTGATTTTTTCCACTACTTCCTTTTCATCTTCACTGTCACTTTTAAATGTCACCAAATAGGTCTTATCAGGGTCAACATCCACGCCCCATTGCTGCTTTATCTTTTCAGTTAAAATGCTGGAAATTTCTTTTTCTGGCGTTACAAAGTCGGAGGAATGCTTGCTGATATAAGTTTCCAAATCCGCATTTTTCTTCAATACCGAACTGACGCCGCCTGGCACAGGCATTGCTTGAGCACCCTGCAATACACTATTCTTCCTCTGATAATCAGCTAGCGAGGGCAAGATACAGGCCGATGGATGTTTGAGACCCGGCGCTCGATAGTTTGAAGATGCCATTACGGGAGGCTTTTCTTCAGGTTTTTCAACCTCTACAGGCGGATTAACGAACGTGCTCACCACTTGAACAGGAAACCGTATAGACATGTATTACTCCATTAATTAAATCACTCCATGCGCCGACCAGCATAAGCATGCTCCCGAAAATTGCACGCTCGCAAACATGTAAATTCTTTACCTATGCAACATCTGTAAATACGTAGCCCTTAAATAAAAAAAGGCCGCACCCTGCCAAGGAAAGCGGCCCAAAAACTGTCGAATTCTTTTGAAACTAACGCGCGGTGATCACCGACAACTTGGTAATCCCTGCGCGCTCGATCGAGGCCATGGCGCGCGCCACTTCGCCATAATTCACCCCGTCGTCAGCCTGCAGTTGCACCCGCACATCGGGGTCCTTGGCCTTGGCCGCCTGCAGGTTGAATTCCAGCAGGTCCGGCTCGATGGCGTCCTTGTTGATAAACACTTTGCCTGCGCCGTCGATGCTCACCACCAGCGGGTCTTTCTGCTCAACCGGCGCCACGGCCTGGGTCTTGGGCAGGTTGATCGGGATGGAGTTGGTCAACAGTGGCGCGGTGACGATAAACACCACCAGCAACACCAGCATCACGTCCACCAGCGGCGTGACGTTGATCTCGCTCAGCACCTCATCATTGTCTTGCGTGGAGAAGGCCATTCAGGACGCCTCCTTTACTTTCTGCGGGCTGCCGGCGCTGGCCTTGGCCAACGTCGGGTGCAGCAGCACGCGGAACGCGTTTTTCTGCGCCAGGCTGTAGAAGTCGTGGGCAAAGTCATCCAGGTCTGCCGCCGTCAGCTTCAGGCGACGCAGGAAGTAGTTGTAGACCAGCACCGCAGGCACCGCGACGGCGATCCCCACGCCGGTCGCGACCAACGCCGCCCCGATCGGGCCTGCCACGGTTTCCAGGCTGGCGGACCCGGCGGCGCTGATCCCCTTCAGCGCCTCCATAATGCCCCACACGGTGCCGAACAGGCCGATAAACGGCGAGGTGCTGCCGATGCTGGCGACTACGGCCAGGCCGGTTTCCAGAGAGCGACGCTCACGCACGATCTGCTGGCGCAGGGCGCGTTCGAGGCGGTCTTGATGGTTGATTGCCTGGCTCAAGTCCGCAACATGGGTGGCGTCTCCCACCTGGATCGCCGCGTAACCGGCCTGGGCCACACGCGCAGCGGCGCCGGGCTGGGTTTCGGCAAGTTCTGCGGCGGCATCGAGGCTCGATGCCGCCCAGAACTGTTTGTGAAACTTGCGATCCTGAGCCTTGAGGCGACCAAACTGCACGCCCTTGAGCAAGGCCAGGCCCCAGGTCGCGACTGAAAAGGCCACCAGCAGCCAGATCACCGCGCTTTCGATGGATTCAAGTGGAGATGCCAATGCCATGATGTTTTCCCTCTGCGCCGCTGAATAATTAATGAATCTTGAAATCGATGGGCACGCTCACCCAGCCGTTCTGGGCCACATCGCCCTGCTTGGCCGGCACGAAACTCCAGCGTTTCACCGCCGCCAATGCCGCGTCATCCAACTGCTGGCGACCGCTGCTTTTTTGCACCTGGATCTCCCCCGGCTTACCGCTGGCCAGCACCTGCACCCGCAGCAACACCGTGCCTTCCCAACCGCGACGCTGAGCCAGTGACGGGTACTCCGGCGCCGGGTTCTTCAGGTACGCGGCGTTGGCCGACGCGGGTGTCACCGGCGCGGGCGCCACGGGAACTGGCGCAGCGGCGGGTGCTGGCGTCGGTGGTGTTGGCACTGGCGGCGGCTCGACCGCTTTGGCTACAGGCTTGGGCGCAGGTTTAGGCGCGGGCTTGGGTTTTGGCACCGGTTTGGGTGGCGCCGGCTTGGCGGCCAACTCATCCACCACCGGCGGTGGTGGTGGCTCGACCACGGGCGGCGGTGCTGGCGGTGGCGGCTCAACCACCGGCGGCGCCGGCTGGGAAAACTCGATGGTCATCGGCGGAATTTCCGGTGGCACAATCGGCAGCACTGGGGTGGGCTTCTGGCTCACCCAATAGATCACCGCGCCATGCAAGGCCAACACCAGCAGCCCCAGCAGGATGCCTTCACGGCGGCTGGAGAAACGCTTCGGAGTCTTTTGCAGACGCAATTGCCCCAACGGCGCGCGATGCGGTCGGCCAAGGTCGACCAACTCACCACTCGGTGCCTGGCGCCACTGCGCCTCGGGTGCACTGGCGGCGGTCTGGACATTGCCCATTGATTCACTCCCTGCGGTTCTGAAAACCGACGGGCCCGTATGCGGGGCCGTCTAGGGCTGAATCATCGGGGCCAGACACTTATCTCTTAAAGTAATCTTTAAAGTTATACATAGATCAAAATTGAATAATGAGAACGACCACCCGGCGCCAGCCCGCGTCCGTCGTGGCCTGGCGCCCAGCGGCTATTTTTCGATGCTTTCAAGGCATGCAAAATATTCGGCAAAGGTATCGGTCAGTGCGGGTTTCCCGCGCATAACGCGAGCAATTCACTCAGCAATGTCTGCCCTGCGGCACCGAGGCCACTGCGGCCGTACAAGGCCAGTCGCACGCCGTGTACCGGCGGCAAGCCACTTTCCGGGCCGAGTATGCGATGGCCCGGTTGCAACACCCGCTCAGGCAATAAACTGATGCCCAAGCCTGCCGCCACCGCCGAACACACACTGGCCAGGCTGGCGCTGCAATAGCCAATGCGCCAACGCCAACCGGCTCGTTCCAGATGGTGGAGCATGTCGTTGCGATACAGGCCGCCTACCGGAAAGGCCACCAGCGGCAGCGGGTCACGACCCAGCGCCGGCGTGCTGAGGCTGTCGACCCAATACAAGGGCTCGGGCCACGACGCTACGCAGTCGTCGCTGTCGCCCATCTGCTTGACCAGCAACACGTCAAACTCACCGCCCCGATACTGACGCTGCAATTCGGGGCCCAGCCCGCTGGTGACTTCCAGTCGAACCCGTGGATAAGCCACGACGAACGCCGAGAGCAAAGGCATCAGGCGCTCGGCAGCAAAGTCCTCCGGCACGCCAAGGCGCAATACGCCGTCGCTTTGCTGGTTGATCAGCACATCGGCGGCTTCTTCATGCAGGGCCAGAATGCGCCGCGCATAGGCGAGCAGACGTTCACCCTCAGTGGTGGGCACCACACGGCGCTGGTCGCGATCGAGTAACTGGCACGTCACGGCGTCTTCCAGGCGGCGGATCTGCTGGCTGACGGTAGACTGGGTCAAATGCAGGCGCTCGGCGGCGCGGGTGAAATTGCCGCAGTCCACCACGGCGACAAAGCTGCGCAACAACACAGGATCGAACATACTCATCACCATTGCGTTTGCCACTGGTTGGCATGGTTATATTTAATTTCAGCATACCTTGGCGCCTCGCCATACTCATCCCTCCTTTGCCCACGCGGACCCTGCCTACCATGACGCTGAACACGACACTCGCCGGACGACTTGCCGGTTGGGGCCTGCTGGTGGTGCTTGGCCTGAACCTGCGCCCCATCCTCAGCTCCATCAGCCCCTTGCTCGGTGAGATTCGCCAGGCCACCGGCTTGAGCTTCCAAAGCAGTGCCTTGCTCACCAGCCTGCCGGTGATCTGCATGGGGTTGGTGGCACTGGTGGGCGTGCGCGTGGAGGCTCGCTTGGGCGAACGGCGTGGCATCGCCCTGGGCTTGTTGATGATTCTGCTGGCGTGCCTGGCGCGCTGGTTGATGGGCCAGGCCTCGGCGCTGCTGGTCACTGCGCTGCTCGGCGGTGCAGGCGTGGCGCTGATCCAGGCGTTGGTGCCGGCGATGATCAAGCGCGAATTCCATCACCGTGTGCCGGTGGCGATGGGGGTGTACTCGGCCTCACTGATGGCCGGCGGTGGGCTGGCGGCGCTGCTCAGCCCGGTGGTGGCCACGCACTTTCAGCAATGGCAGGCGGGATTGGGTGTATGGCTCCTGCCGGCGCTGGGGGCACTGCTGCTGTGGGCCTGGCTGCCGCTGGGCGCAGCGCGAAACCCACAGCAGGCGCCTGCGTTCAAGGGCTTGCGCAACCGCCGCGCCTGGCTACTGGCGCTGTATTTCGGCCTGGTCAATTGCGGCTATATGAGCATGGTCGCGTGGCTGCCCGCCTACTATCAGCAACTGGGCTGGGGCGTGCTGCCCAGCGGTTCATTGCTGGCGTTCATGACGATTTTTCAGGTGACTGCGGCCCTGCTGATGCCGGTGCTGGCGCAACGCGGTATCGACCGTCGCCCATTGCTCAGCATCAGCCTGTTGGCGCAAACCATTGGCTACCTGGGCCTGATCATTGCGCCGCAGGAATATCCTCACCTGTGGGTGGCCTTGTGCGGCTTCGGCCTGGGCGCCTGTTTCGCCCTGAGCTTGCTGCTGACCCTCGACCACCATCGCGATCCACGCCAAGCCGGGCAACTGGCTGCGTTCGTGCAAGGCGTGGGCTTTTTGATCAATGCGATTTCGCCATGGCTGACCGGCTGGCTGCGCGAGCTTACCGGCCACTTTGTCAGCGCCTGGGTGGTGCTGACGGTGACGGCGGTGGCGATGCTGCTGGTGACGCGGGTATTCAGCCCGGCCACCTATCGCACCGACCTAGAAGTCGTAGCGCCCAGTCACGCCTAGGGTGCGCGGCGTGCCCAGCAGGCCCTCGTAACCGCCGTTACCACCGGTCCACAGGGTGGTGTAGTAGGTTTTGTCGAAGGCGTTTTTCAGCCATAGCGACACATCCCACTGCCCCTGGTCATAGTCGCCGCGCAAACCGGTGGACAGGTTGACCACCGCATACGCCGGGATCTGCCCGTAGTCGGAATCTTCCACCGTGCCCACCGCCTTGGAACGGAACGCGTAGCTGGCGGTGACGTAGGGTTCGAAGCCGTTCGCCAGGTTCCACTTGTACTCGCCGTTGGCATTGGCGATCCACTTGGAGGCGCCCACCACCTGATGGCCGCTCAAGTCGCAGGACGCCGGCGCCCCAGGGCGCAGGCTGGTTTCCGGCGGGCACGGCGCGTCCTTGTAAGACAGGTAAGTCACGTCATTGAAGGAGCCGTTGATGTTCAGGGTCAGGCCCTTGATCGGCACCAGGGTGCTTTCCACTTCCACACCCCGCGAGCGCACCGAGCCGGCGTTGGTCAGGTACTGCACGCGGTTGTCCTGGTCGTAGGCGTTGGTCTGGTAGCCGTTGACCTGGGTCCAGAACAGGTTGGCATTGAGCTGCAGGCGGCGGTCCCACAAGGTGCTCTTGAAGCCCAGCTCGGCGTTGTTGGCGCGCTCGGTGCCGATCAGCAGCGAGTCGGCCCCGGCTGTCGGCGCAGACCCCACCGCCAGGTTCACACCGCCGGATTTCTCGCCATGGGACAGCGTCGCGTAGCCCAGCAGGTTCTCGTTGAAGTGATAACTGAGGTTGAGCAGCCCCGACGGCGTGGCGCTGTATTGCGACAGGTCGCCCGAGTCATAGGCGCCAGTACGCCCACGCCGCGCCGTGGCGGCAGCCCCGCTGACCGCCGCGCCACCAACTGGCGCATTGCGCGTGACCCAGGCGCTTTTCTCTTCATAGGTGCCGCGCACACCGGCGGTGAAATCCAGGCGCTCGGTCAAATGCCAGGTGCCCTGGGCGAACAGCGCGAAGCTATCGGTGCGGATATGCCCGTTGCCCACACTGCTCACATTGCTCAACGCACCGGCAGGCGTACCGTTCCAGATATCGGCCTTGGGCCCGTAGTAGGCAAAGGATTTGTTATCCAGGTCGGAGCCGAAGTAGTAAGCGCCGAGTACGTAATCGAAGAAACCACCGCTGGGCGACGCTAGGCGGAATTCCTGGGACCACTGCTTATCTTCCACCGAAACCCCGGCGTTATACGACGCCGGTACGTTGAGGCCGTCATCGTTGCGCGGGGTGAAATTCCACCAGCGGTAAGAGCTCACCGAGGTCAGGGTGAAGTCGCTGGGCAGCGTCCAGTTGGCTTCCAGCGAGGTACCGCCCTGGAACACCGTGACGTGCTGGTCGTTGTCCAGGTTGACCTTGCGATGGGCGCCGTCCACCAAAGTTGCGCCCGCCGCGTTGGCCCGGGATTGATACAGGTTGGTGCCATTGATGGTCGGCCCGGTGCTGTACAGCACGCGGGTGCCGGCGCTGGAGTCTTCTTCGTTGTAGTCGCCGATCCAGCGCAGGTTGAAGGCTTCGTTGGGCTTGTACAGCAGTTGCCCACGAAAGCCCTGGCGGGAGCCGCCGTTCAAATCATGGCCGTCGTGTTCATTCTTGATGTCGCCGTCGCTGCGCGTGCGATAGGCCGAGAAGCGCCCCGCCAGGTCATCGGTCAGGGGGCCGGAAATCGTGCCCTTGGTCTGGAAATAACCGTCCTCGCCCAGGGAGGTTTCGATACTGCGCTCCGGGGTAAAACTCGGCGCACGGGTGCTGATATTGATCACGCCGGCAGTGGTGTTCTTGCCGAACAACGTGCCCTGGGGACCGCGCAAAACCTCAAGCTGCTCGATGTCCATCAGATCGAACACCGCCATGCCCGGACGCCCGAGGTAGACGTTGTCGATATACAGCCCCACGCTGCCTTCCAGGCCATCGCTGGCCGGGTTGTTGCCCAGGCCACGGATCGACACGCTGGACTGGCGCGCATGCATATAGGCGACGTTGACGCTGGGCACCAGTTGCTGCAAATCCTGGATGCGGTACACCCGCTGGGTTTCCAGGGCCTGGCCGCCGACCACGCTCATGGGCGTCGGCACGGCCTGGGCACTTTCGGTCCGCCGCCGGGCAGTCACCGTGACAGTTTCCAGTTGACCACTGGCACGCTCGCCCTCGCCGGCAGATGCGGATGTTTCAGCGGCCTGGGCCGGCGACCAACTGGTACTGCCGGCCACCAACATCGCCAGGGGCAAGGACTTGAACAGACTCATAAGCGGCTCCAAAACCCCGGAATACTCGTCGCCTCATATTCCCAAAGGTTATTTATTTATGTTTTTACGAACATTTACTGCATAAGAGATAGCCTTTATAAGGAGTCGACGTAATGCATAGCCAATGCATTTCCCGGATATTTTTGATGTGAAAAATGCATATCGACTTGCGCCAGCTTCGCCACTTCATCGCCCTCGCCGAACAGCGCAGTTTCGTCGCGGCAGCCGCAGCGGTGAACCTGTCGCAGTCGGCGTTCAGCCGTAGCATCCAGGCCCTGGAACACAGTGCCGGCTGCCAACTGGTGGACCGTGGCCGCAAAGACCTGGCGCCCACCAAGCAAGGCCAGGTGCTGCTCGAACATGCACGCCGCCTGGTCAGCGGCGCACAACAACTGGCCAACGAAATCAACCAGTTCAATGGCCTGGAAGCCGGTGAACTGCGCTTCGGTTGCGGCCCCGCGCCGGCAGCTGGGTTAGTCCCACGTGCCATTGGCAGTTTTATCGGGCGCTACCCCAAGGCCCGCGTGCAGTTCCAGGTGGACGACTGGCAAAGCCTGAGCAAGCGCCTGCTCAGCGAAGAGTTCGAATTCTTCGTCGCCGACACCCGCCACTTCGAAGCCAACCCCGACTACCACACCCACCGCCTGCGCCCGCGCCGTTGGCACTTCTGCTGCCGCGCCGGCCACCCCTTGGCCGCGCGCAACAGCGTCAGCGCCGCCGAGCTGATGAGCTACCCGCTGGCGGTAACCATCCGCCCGCCGAACCTGCGCAAAGTCATCGTCGACCTCAGCGGCCGGCCGGATTACCAGCCCAATGTGGAATGCGAAAACGGCTACAGCCTCATGGGCGTGGTACTGCGCTCGGACGCCATCGGCATCGTCAGCGCCAACAGCGACGTGCTGCACATGGCTCGGGGGGAATTGGTGTGTTTGCAGATTGAGGGATTGGACGAAAACCTGGAGGAGCGCTACACCCGCTACGGGATCGTCAGCCGCGCGGGGTATCGGTTGTCGCCGTTGGCGCAGGCGATGATTGAGCAGATCAAGGAGATTGATGCGAGGGACGAGGATGCTTATGCGCTGGAAAATATTGCGGTCTGACTATGCGGCGAACAGAGGCCCACTACCTCAGTGAAGTCATCATTAGATAACAAAGATCACCTACAAGAGGGTCTATAACCTTTTGACCCGCACGAGGAAGCGCGTTTGATGGACTGTATCTTTTGCAGCATTGCCCGCGGTACTGCTCCCGCCCATCTCCTATGGGAAGACCAGACCCACATGGCCTTTCTCTCCATATTTCCCAACACGCCGGGGTTCAGTGTCGTTATCCCCAAAGCCCATCGCGGCAGTTATGCGTTTGCCGAACCGGACACCGTGCTGTGTGACTTGGTCATCGCGGCCAAGAAGACGGCGACGCTTTTGGACAAAGCGCTAAAGGGTGTCGCCAGAACGGGCATGATTCTGGAGGGTTATGGCGTCGACCATCTGCACGCCAAATTATTCCCGATGCACGGGACCGGGGAAGATAGCGCCTTCAAGAAAATCAGCTCGACCCAGGACAAATATTTTGAGCGCTATGAAGGCTATGTCTCCTCCCATGACGCTGCCAGGGCAGACGATACAGCGCTGGCAGAACTGGCCGCTCACATCAGGTCCTTCGCCGAGTAAGCCAAAGGTAACCACGATGCGAAGCGAGCCGCTCTTGATCTTGCTCTTGATCTGCTTTTGATCTTAGGCGCCCCGTTAAACCACGCTGGCCGGAATTCGACAGGGATTTGGGGGGTAAACCGGCAGGGATGCCGGTTTAGCCGCCCCGCGCCAAGGATGGCGCGTGGCGGCGCCCCCCCAAATCACTGGCGGATTACGGGCACACCGAGCCCAAGCGAGGTGCCGAGTGGTGGGGCAAGAGCCCTTTGGTTACTTTGGGGCTTTTCCAAAGTGACCCGCCGTCGGGCGGAACCCTAAGTGGCCGTTACCGCAGGAATGGATATGTACTCGGTATGACTGTGTCGGCTGTCAGGCCGCCTTCGCGAGCAAGCCCGCTCCCACAGTTGGATCGTGGGGCGTCAGGTAGATGAGTGTCGGCTGGCTGGTCGTCATCGCAGGCAAGCCAGCTCCCACAATTTGATCGTGGGGCTTCAGGTAGATGGGCGTCGGCAGGCGGGCCGGCTTCCCCATTTGAAATGCATTCCCCTGTGGGAGCTGGCTTGCCTGCGATAGCGCCAGCAGCCACACCCATGCATTCCCTGCATAAAATCCAGACCTCAAATGCACTTGCCAGCCCCCCCTGCGAACGGCGAAAAAACGCTTCTGTCCTCCGTCCGGTAAACCCCCATGTCTGAACCAAAACCCGTGCGCAACGTGCTCTACATCATGTGCGACCAACTGCGCCGCGACTACCTGTCGTGCTACGGCCACGCCCATCTGCACACGCCGAATATCGACCGCCTGGCCGCCGCCGGCGTGCGTTTCAGTCGAGCCTACACCCAGGGCACGATTTGCGGCCCGTCGCGCATGTCGGCCTACACCGGGCGCTATGTCAGCAGCCATCAAGTGGCATGGAACGCGGTACCGCTGCCGCTCGAAGAACTGACGATCGGCGACTACCTGCGCCCCCACGGCATCCGCACCGCCCTGGTGGGCAAGACCCACGCCACGCCCAACCTTGAGGCCTTGCAGCGCCTGCAGATCGACCCCGACAGTGCCCAGGCCGAGCCGCTCAATGAGGTCGGCTTCGACGCGTATCTGCGTCACGACGGCATCTACCCCGACAGCCCGCTGTTCGACGATAAGCGCGAGTCCGCACCCTACACCCAGTACTTGCGCGATCACGGCTACAGCGGCCGCAACCCCTGGCATGAATGGGCCAACTCCGCCGAAGGTGAGAACGGCGAAGTGCTCAGCGGCTGGCACATGCGCAACGCCGGCAAACCCGCACGGGTGGCCGAAGAGCATTCGGAGACGGTCTACACCACCGACCGCGCCATCGACTTTATCGACGAGCAAGGTGAACAGCCGTGGTGCCTGCACCTGTCGTATATCAAGCCGCACTGGCCCTACATCGCCCCGGCGCCGTATCACGCGCTGTACGGCGCCGAGCATGTGCAGGCGCCGATTCAACCGGAACACACCAGCGACCATCCGGTGTACCAGGCATTCCGCCAACACCAGGAGAGTCAGAACTTTTCCCGTGACGAGGTGCGCCTCACGGTGATTCCCACCTACATGGGGCTGATCAAACAGATCGATGATCAACTCGGACGGCTGTTCGACTTTCTGCAAGGCACCGGCCGCTGGGACGACACGCTGATCGTGTTTACCAGCGACCACGGCGACTTCCTCGGCGATCATTTCCTCGGTGAAAAAGAATTCTTGCTGGAGCCTGCGGTGGGTATTCCGTTGATCGTGCGCGACCCGCGTGCCAGCGCCGATATCAGCCGCGGCACCGTAGACGAGCGCTTGGTGGAAACCATCGACGCCCTGCCCACCTTCCTCGACGCCTTGGGCTTGCCCGCCGCCGACCATCGCCTGGAAGGCCGCTCATTGGTTCCATTGCTGCACGGCGCGCAACCCGCCTGGCGCCGCTATGCCATTGCCGAATACGACTACGCCTTCCAGGCCCCCGCTCGCGAGCGCCTGGAGCAACCCATCGACCGTTGCCGCATGACCATGGTGCGCAGCGAGCGCTGGAAGTACCTGGCGTACGACGGCTTTCGCCCGCAACTGTTCGACCTGGAAAACGACCCGCAGGAACTGCACGACCTGGGCAGCGATCCTGCCTATGCCGAGGTGCGCGAGATGCACCTGGGTTATCTGTTCCACTGGCTGCGCGGTTTGAAGCGGCGCACCACCATCAGCCACACGGAGGTTGAACTGCGTGGGCAGTGGTTTCGTTATGGTGAGCCAGAGGCAGAGAAAGTGGTGAAAATCGGAGTCTGGTAAACACCACAAACCAAATGTGGGAGCGGGCTTGCTCGCGAATGCGCAGTGTCAGTCGACGAATTCATCAACTGACCCACTGCATTCGCGAGCAAGCCCGCTCCCACATTTTTAATCTCCACCCGGCTTAGAGACCTTTAGTGGTTTTGCTTGATTGCCCCTGCACCCCCACCGGCACATCGCCCTTGAGCGTGACCCGGCGCACGATGCGTTCCTGGGTGCCGTAGTCGTCCACCGCGTAATGCTGGGTGGCGCGGTTATCCCAGATCGCCACGTCACCGGTGTTCCAGCGCCAGCGCACGGTGTTTTCCAGGCGTGTGACGTGGCCTTGCAGCAGGTTGAACAACTGCGCCGACTCTGCCTGGGAGTAGCCTTTCAGGCGTTTGACGAAGTGCCCCAGCAGCAGGGTTTTCTCACCGCTGACCGGGTGCACGCGCACCACCGGGTGTTCGGTTTCGTACACTGTGGAGGTGAACACTTTGCGGTATTCCTCCAGCTTCTCCACCGCCACATCCGGCTTGCGGGCGGCATAGTCGTATTCGTTGCTGTGCACAGCCCACAGGTGGTCAGCCAGTGCGCGCAGCTCCACGCTGAGGTCGTTGTAGGCAGCGGCGGTGTTGGCCCATACAGTGTCGCCGCCGGACGCTGGCGCCAGCACCGAACGCAGGATCGAGGCTTTCGGGTAGGCATCGACGAAAGTCACGTCGGTGTGCCAGGAGTTGGCGCGCTGGCCACGGGTGCCATCCAACTCCATCAGGAACCGCGTGCCGTCCCGCACCGGCACCGTCGGGTGGGCAATCGGCTCGCCGAGCAGGTGAGCAAAGGCTTCCTGGCTCTGGTCATCGAGATGGGTTTGTTCGCGAAAGAAAATCACCTTGTACTGTACCAGCGCCTGCTGAATGGCCTCGACGGTGGCGGCATCCAGCTCACCGGACAGTTTGATGCCACGGATCTCGGCACCGATCCGTCCGGCTACCGGGTGAATATCGAGTGCGTGGGCGATGGGTTGAACGGCTAATGCGGCGTTGCTCATTGTGATGACCCTCATGTGCCTGCGAAGCGGTGGGGGAACGCTTCCAGCAACGCTCTATTCATATGCAATTTAGGTCTAGCAAATGAACGAATGCTTCGTTGACGGAATAAGAGCTTGCATTTAAAACCTCAGCTTGCCGGGTCGCAAATGCCTTCGACCTATTTTTAAAATGCCGGGAAAGCATATGGATCTTCGCCAACTGCGCTACTTCATCGCCCTCAACGAACACCGCAGTTTCGTGCGTGCCGCGGACGCCATGGGCATCACCCAACCGGCGTTCAGCCGCAGCATCCAGGGGCTGGAACAGGAGTTCGGTTGCGTGCTCGTAGACCGTGGCCACAAGGACTTGCGCCCCACGCCGGAAGGCCAGGTGGTGTTGCAGCACGCCCTGAGCCTGGTGCATGGCGCGGCGCTACTGAGCAGTGAAGTGACGCGCATGACCAAGTTGGACGCCGGCGACCTGCGCTTTGGCTGCGGCCCGGCGCCAGCGGTGAAACTGGTGCCGGATGCGGTGGCGCGGTTTATCAACGCGCACCCGAAAATCCGCACCACGTTTCAAGTGGATAACTGGGAAACCCTCAGCCGCCGCCTGAGCCGTGAAGAGATCGAATTCTTTATCGCTGACATCCGCCAGTTCGAGGCCGACCCGAATTTCCAGACCCGCGCACTCACCCCCAAACGCGGGGTGTTTTTCTGCCGCCCCGGCCACCCCTTGCTGGCCAAGGACAGCCTGTCGACCAACGACATGTTCGACTACCCGCTGGCGGCGCCGCTGATCTCCCAAGGCATTCGCAAACTGTTGGCGAACCTGAGTGGGCGCATGGATTTTTCACCGAGTATCCAGACCGAGCACTTCCCGGCACTGGTGAGCATCGTGCTGCAAACCAATGCCATCGGTGTCGGCACGGAGGAAGCCTTTGCCGAGGACATTGCCAAGGGAGCGCTGGTGCTGCTGCACTGGCGCAACTTGCCGCAGCACATGGAGACAATGAGTGCGCGCTGCGGGATTGTCAGCCGCACGGGGTCGCGGTTGTCGCCGGCGGCGAAGGCGATGATTGAGATGTTGGTGGAGGTGGATAGTCAGCAGGTGAGTGTGGCGGTTTGACGGGCCTCATCGCAGGCAAGCCAGCTCCCACATTTGAACGGTGAACACATTCTAGTGTGGGAGCTGGCTTGCCTGCGATAGCGATAGCCAGGCATCGACAAGCTCAGAGCCCCGCCGCCACCAACCCCGGCGCCACCCAATCACTCACCTGAAACGACTTGCGAATCAACTTCTCCCTGGACGCCAAGTCCACCGCATCCTGCAATTTGCCAAGGAACACCGGGTCCAGTGTGGAGGGGAAAACTTCGCTGAGTTTCTGGTCTTTCAAATCATTGGTGAGGATCACCGGCGGGTAACTGGCCAGCCCGGACACCAGCGCGATGTACGCCTGTTTGTTGTTGTCATCGGTCAACCACTGCACCGCTTGCTGTTGGGCCTTGAGCAAGGTGGCCACGGCGTCTGGGTGGTCATCGACAAATTTGGCGCTGCCCACCAGCACGGCCTGGATGCTGCCGGCATCGCCCAGGTCCTTGGTGGTCAGCGGTATCTCTGCCAAGCCTTTGGCCTGCAACGCCGTCAGCGTGGAACCGCCCCAGGTGGCGTCAATCTGCTTGGCGGCTAGGGCGGCAGCGGCCGCATTGAAGTCCAGGTTGATCACCTTCAGGTCCTTCTCGCTCAAGCCCTGGCTGGCCAATGCGCTGTCGAACGACAACTGGCTGGCCGTGCCCCGGAACACCGCCACGCGCTTGCCCTTGAGGTCTTGCAGGGTCTTGATGCCGGAGCCCGGCACCACGCCGAGGTAGTGTTTCACTCCCCGTGCGGAGGCGCTGAGCAGCCGCGTATCCAGGCCATTGGAGCGGCCGATGATCGCCGCCAGGTCGCCCAGATAAGCCAGGTCCACCTGGCCGTTGGCGAAGGCCTCGTTGATCACAGGGCCGGCGCCCTTGAAGTAATTCCACTGGATCTTGATGCCTTGGTCGGCAAAGGCTTTTTCGAAGATCTGCTGTTCACGCAACACGTCGGTAATGCCACCGCCACTGTGCTGGCTGCCGGCACTGAGGTCGGGCACCGCGATGCGGATTTCCTTGAGGTCGGTGGCATGCACCAACCCGGCCAGGGCAGTGCCGGCGAACAGGCTGATCAGACGTTTAAAGGGCAGTTTCATAAGCGCAGCTCCTGGTGGGCGACGGACGCCTGGGGAGCAAAAAGTAGGCACACGCTGAACAAAACTTTAAATACTATAAATTCACAATTTAATAGCTTTTAGAACTATGCAAGCTAACACGCAGGCTCCAGAGGGATATGCACAAACAGCATCGAAAATATTCTTCGAATGCATTGGATGCGTAGCGGCGTGAGGCTTTAAATGACTTTTCTTATCTCGCAATCATCTTGATCACGCTTTTGTAAGATCGAAATCACATAACGCATTCGGAGGTCTTCCATGGCCCGGATTTCACTTCTGAGCCTGCCGCTGGCGGCCCCGTCCAAAGGCATCGCGCCGCGCTGGCCGCAACTGGGCCAGCGGGTGTTGCCGTGGCTGCTGCCGCTCACGCTGTTTGCCTTATGGTGGCTGGCCAGCCGCAATCATTGGATGAGCGAGCAGATTCTGCCCACTCCCGCCCTGGTGTGGAGCAGCGCGGTGGAGTTGGCCGGCGGCGAGTTATGGAGCCATCTGGCGATCAGCTTGCAGCGCTTGTTCTGGGGCCTGCTGGCCGGTATCAGTGCCGGCGCGATACTGGGCGCGTTCCTGGGTTTCAGTGCGCGCGCCGAGCGCTTGGTATTCCCGACGTTCAGCGCACTGGCGCAAGTGCCGACCCTGGCCTGGATCCCGCTGTTCATGGTGTTTTTCGGCATTGGCGAAACCCTCAAGCTGGTGGTGCTGGTCAAGGCCATCGTGGTGCCCGTGACCCTGCATACCCTGGTGGGCGTGCGCGATGCCCAGCCCAACCTGCGCGAAGCTGCCCGGGTGCTGCGCCTGCCTGGCCACTTGTTGGTCCGCCGTCTGATCCTGCCCGCCGCATTGCCGGCGTTCATGGCCGGCGTGCGCCTGGCCCTGGCGGCCGGCTGGACTTCCTTGCTGGCCGTGGAGCTGCTGGCTTCCAGCGAAGGCATCGGCTACCTGATGGTGTGGGCGCGCCAGTTGTTCATGCTCGATATCGTCTTCGTGTGCATCGTGGTCATTGGCGTGCTGGGGGTGGTGATGGACCGCGGCATCGGCTGGCTGGATCGCAAGTGGGTGCACTGGCCGCACCCTGCCACCGCGCAGATCCGCCGCGGGCCACGCTATGAAGGCTGGCAACGCCTGCAGCCCTGGTTGTTACCCTTGCTGTTGTTGGCGCTGTGGCAGGCAGCGACGCAACAGGGCTGGGTAGACCCGAACATTCTGGTCAGCCCGTGGGCCGTGCTGCAGACCACCCTGGCCGGCGCGCTGGATGGCAGCCTGACCACCGCCCTGGGCAAAAGCCTGGGGCGGGCCGTGGGCGGCTTGCTGCTCGGCGGCAGCATGGGCTTTGCCTTGGGGTTGTGGCTGGGGTTGTCGCGGCGCAGTGAGCGACTGTTCGGCCCAACCTTGTCCGCGCTGCGTCAGATTGCGATTTTTGCCTGGGTGCCGCTGCTGACCGCCTGGTTCGGCCTGGGTGAATTGGCCAAGTGGGTGTTTATCGCCCTCGCCGCCTTCTTCCCGTTGTTTATCGCCACCCAGCGCAGCGTGCTCAACCTGTCCCCCCAGCTGCGCGAAGCCGCTCAGGTGCTGCGCCTGAACCTCTGGCAACGCCTGCGCCGCCTGGTGCTGCCGGGCGCCGCGCCGGGGATTTTCGCCGGCCTGCGCCTGAGCCTGATCTACGCGTGGATGGGCACCCTCGGCGCCGAATATTTCATGCCCTCCAATGGCGGCATCGGCAGCCTGATGATCGGTGCCCAACAGCTGCTGCGCATGGACCTGATCATGAGCGGCATGCTGCTGGTCGGCCTCACCGGCGCCACCCTCAACCTGCTCGGCCAACGCCTCGAAACCCGCGCCACTCGCTGGAGACACGCATGAACGCACCGATTGTCAGCTTCAACCATGTGGGCAAGTCCTTCGACGTCGATGGCTTCGAACTGGAAGCCATCCGCGAATTCAACCTGGAGGTAGCCGAAGGGGAATTCGTCGCGATTGTCGGCGCCAGCGGTTGCGGCAAGTCGACCCTGCTGCGCCTGCTGGTGGGGCTCGATACGCAGTTTCGCGGCGAGATCCGGGTGGATGGCAATGCCGTCAGCGGCATCGGCGGCGAACGCGGCATTGTGTTCCAGGAGCACCGCCTGTTCCCGTGGCTGACCGTGGCGCAAAACATCGGCCTGGGCCTGGTCAACGAGCCGCTGAACGAGGCCGAACGCACGCGGCGCATCAATGATTTTATCGAGTTGGTGGGCCTTACCGACTTCACCCGCGCCTACCCGCACCAACTCTCCGGCGGCATGGCGCAACGGGTGGCGATTGCCCGCGGCCTGGTGGCCAGCCCGCGCATCCTGTTGCTGGACGAACCCTTCGGCGCCCTCGACGCGCTGACCCGCCAGCAGATGCAGGATGAACTGCTGGCCATTCGTGCCCGCGCCAGGATCACCACGGTGCTGGTGACCCATGATGTGGAAGAGGCGATTTTCCTCGCCGACCGCGTGGTGGTGATGGAGCCCAGGCCCGGGCGCATCAAGCAAATAGTCGACATCGCCCTGCCCCATCCGCGCCAGCGCAGCAGCTTTGAATTCCACCAACTGCGCGAAGAACTGCTGCACGAACTGATCAGCGATGACCACTACCAACCGCCCGTGCGTGAACAGATTCGCGATTTGCCCCTGGCGTTTATTGCCTGCTAGGAAAACGATCACCTCAGGCCCAAGCGACATCCCCACTTACAACCCCAGCGTTGCGATAACCGAGGCAGACGTCTTAGATGCGGGCTCGCTGTATCTACCCAAAATCTTTTAATTGCCTTTTACTCAGGAAGAGTACGCATGACTGTAGCCTCCCATTTAATGGCCTGTATGGCCCTATCCCTGCTGCCGATGGCTGCGCAGGCCGCGGCCGACATCGCCCCGGTTGAACATCCGCTGATCGAAGTGGTGAACAAGACCAAGACCCCACTGGATATTATTCAGGGGAAATGGATAACCGTCGTCCTGCCGGGAGAAAGCCAGCAGGTCGAGGACTCCAAGACCCGCCCGCTGACGATCGCCACTAAAACACGCGAAGCGGCCATCAGATTTGTAACGCTTTCGTACGCCAAAGGATGCAAGGCTCAGACCTGCCTGCTGATTACCGGAGAGTAAACCTCACACCGGCGCAGCCTGATTGACTTGCGACTGCGCCTGTTCTTCTCGCTCATATCGATTGGCCCGCGTAAACGTACCCAAATCATTGAAGCGCACACCCATCTCGGCCATCACCTTATGCGCCACCTTGGTGGTCATCTGGCGGATGTAGAACGGCTCTTTCACCACAAAGTGATGGATGCCATGGGTGCTGCCGAAATTGAAGCAGAACGCCTGCAACGGCCACAGCCACCAAGGGTTCAGCACTTGGGTTTGCTGGATCACATTGCCCAGCTCCACATCGCCGTAGTAGTGCATGTTGGAGCTGACAAAGTGCAGGCAGAAGGTGCGCAACACATTCGGGCCGATGATCACCACCGCAGCGATATCGATCACCTGCATCACCTGCAACGTACCGGCTGACCACTGGATGGGCGCACCCATCAAACTGGCAATGCCATTGGCGGCATGAAAGCCCAGGAAGACGTACCACGCGCCCCAATGCAGCAAGGCCAGCGGTGCGTACACCAGCAGCACGCGCTTGAGGATGCTGAACCTGTGCGGCCAGGTCTTGGCGCGCAACAGGCGGATCAAGGCCGACATCATGTTGTCCCCCACCATCAACAACCGCGCGATACCCCAGGGTTCGCCATTGGTGATCGCACGCTCTTCCATGTCGGCTTCAGTGCCGGAGACCTTGTGATGGTTGAGGTGCAGATGCCGGCGTATCCACGGGTTGATGGTGCTCGGGCGCGCCAGCCACACCAGGCCCATCATCAAATTGTGTGGCACGCGCTGTTTGCGAAAGTACATGCTGTGGATCAGGTCGTGTTCCAGCTCGTGGGTGAGCGAGGCGAAGAAGGCATTGAGCAGCAGACACACCCACCAGGCCATATGACCGCTGATATAGAGCGCTGCCGAGCCGAACATGCCCAGCAGTGCAAAGGCCAGGATGCCCGCGCCCAGGGCGTCCTGATGCAACAACCAGGGGTGCCGCTGGCGCAGGCGCACGCCCTCGGCCATCACCACCTCGCGGATATGTGCCGAACGCTGTTGTGCGTTCAACGGCTGGGGGCTTGCAGAAGTACCGTCCATGCTTCCATTCTCTTGTGAAGTGATGCCTGAATCCTGCACCTAACCCTAGCGCAGGACGCTAGCCGCGCACGCCAATCTGTTGACCAAAAGCGCCAATTGCTATGACCGAACCCACGTCCCTCGCCAGCTGGACCCGCGCCCTGCGCAAGCAACTCGACGCCCTGGGCCTCGACAGCGCTGCGCTGTGCGCCGAGGCTGGGCTGGACCCGCAGCAGATGGACGACCCCAATGCCCGCTACCGGTTGTCGGCCACCACGCGCTTATGGGCGCTGGCGGTACAGGCCAGTGGCGACCCGGCGATTGGGCTTCGGGTGTCGCGGTTTGTCAGCCCCACCACCTTTCATGCACTGGGTTACGCATTGGTGGCCAGCGGCAGCTTGCGCGAGGTATTCGAGCGCATCGTGCGCTATCACCAGGTGGTCAGTGATGCCCTGGACCTGGAGCTGAGCCGCCACGGCGACATCTACCGTTTTCGCCTGCTCCAACCCCCAGGTAGCCCCGCGCCCGCGCCGGAAGCGATCGATGCCTTTGCGGCGATCTACGTACGCACCTGCCGCAACCGCCTGGGTCGCGACTATGCGCCGTTGGCCGTTTACCTGCGGCGCCCGGAACCTGCCGACCCCAAGCCGTGGCACACGGTATTTCGCTCGCCAGTATTCTTTGCCGCCGACGAAGACCGCCTGGAATTCGCCGCCAGCGACTTCGACAGCCACCTGGACGACGCCAACCCGGAGCTGGCCGAACACAACGAAACCGTGCTCAAGCGCACCCTCGCCCAACTGCAACCGCTGACCTGGGAACGCAAGGTGCGCGCCGCCATCGAGGCGCAATTGCCGGACGGCGAGCCAAGCGCCGAACGCATCGCCCAAGCGCTGCACTTGAGCCTGCGCAGCCTGCAAAGGCACCTGGCCGATGAAGGGTGTCGGTTTGACGCCTTGCTTAACGAGTGCAGGCAAAACCTGGCGTTATTGCACCTGCGCGACCCACAGTGCTCATTGGCCGAGATCAGCCATTTGCTGGGGTTTGCCGACACCAGCAGTTTCAACCGTGCGTTCAAGCGCTGGACAGGGATGACGCCGGGGCAGTTTCGCGACGGGTTGCAGTAGCAAGGGCCTCATCGCAGCATAGGTATCTACGCAACTCTGTAGCCCTCAACGGTAACCACGATGCGAAGCGAGCCGCTCTTGATCTTGATCTCAGGCGCCCCGTTAAACCACGCTGGCCGAACGCAGGCTTGAATTCGTGGGTAACCCGGCAGGACGCCGGGTTAGCCGCCCCGCGCCATGGATGGCGCGTGGCGGCGGCCCACGGATTCAAGCCTGTGTTCGGGCACACCGAGCCCAAGCGAGGTGCCGAGTGGTGGGGCAAGAGCGTTTTGCTTACTTTTGCGCTTTTCAAAAGTGAGCCGCCGTCAGGGCGGAACCCTAAGTGGCCGTTACCGCAGGAATGGATATGTACACGGTCCAACTGTGTTGACTGTTAGGCCGTCTTCGCGAGCAAGCCCGCAGTTGGATTGTGGGGTGTCAGGTAGATTGGTGTCGGCTTGCCCGCGATAAGGCCGGTACAAACACCACATATCCCTGAGTTTGATTACAAACCTGTCATCCAATTGTGCGGCTTTTGTCCGCATCCACTGGTTACCGTGACGGCCTGCTTTCTGGAGCCCTCACTATGTACCGCACTGCCTTGTTCCTGAGCCTCGCCGCGGCCACCGCCGCCCAGGCGGCGCCACAATTGCCACGCCACGCCGAGCTGGATCTGCACACCGCTCGCCAACTGGCCGACGCCAGCCTGGCCCATTGCAGCGCGGCGCTGACCGTCCTCGACCGCGGTGGCAACCTGTTGCTGGGCCTGCGCGCTGACGGTGTCGGCCCGCACAACAGCCTCGCCAGCCAACGCAAGGCGTACACGGCGCTGTCGACAAAAACCCCGACCCGGCTGTTTGCCGAACGGGCGCGTAATAACCCCGAGGCCGCCAACCTCAACAGCTTGCCCGAGCTGCTGTTGCTCGGCGGTGGCGTGCCGCTGTTTGCCGACGCCGAGCTGGTCGGTGCCCTAGGCATCGCCGGTGCCGGTGGCGCCGCGCAGGATGAAGCCTGCGCCGTGCAGGCCGCCGAGCAACTGGGCTTGAAAATCACCCCTTGATTCCACTTCCCTCAAAAGGACTTCGCCATGAAAACCTTGAGCATGACCCTTGCCGCACTGAGCCTGAGCGGCCTGTGCAACCTGGCCCTGGCCGACGGCAACCCCCTGAGCGTGCACGTACTCAACCTGGAAAATGGCCTGCCAAGCGCCGGGGTCAATGTCACCCTGGAACAGCACGTGGGCGATAAATGGCAGCCGCTGTCTGAAGGCGTGACCAACCAGCAAGGCCGCATCGCCGAGCTGTTCCCGGCCAACCGCAGCCTGCAGCCGGGCGAGTACCGCGTGGTATTCAAGACAGGCGATTACTACAAGAAGGCTAACCGCGAAACGTTTTTCCCCGAGGTGCCGGTGATCTTTCAGGTCAAGCAGGCCGACCAGCACTATCACATCCCGCTGCTGCTCAGCCCTTACGGCTTCTCCACCTATCGCGGTTCATAGGCCCGCGGCCAGCTGCAGCCCATTGAGGTCGCGTATCTCGATGGCGCCGTAACTCAAGCCGATAACGCCCTGTTGCTCCAGCGCCTTGAGCAGACTGTTGATGGTCTGGCGCGACAGGCCCAGCATTGCCGCCAGATCCTCCTGGGGCAGCTGCAGCACGCGGCGCGCCTGCTCCACTTCGCCATAGCCTTGGGCAATCATCAGCAACCGATGGGCCAGGCGCTTTGAGGCGGGCATCAGGCTTATCTGTTCGATAGTGATCAACGACAGTCGCAGTTTATGGCTCATCAATAAAGCCATCTCCCGCCAGAACAGCGGATGCTGTTCGAGGATGCCGAGCATCGCCGCCTGCGGCACCTGCAACAGCCTACAAGCGCCCGTGGCCAGGGCATCGTGGGTACGCGGCAGGTTGTCGAACAGGCAGATCTCGCCGAACCAGTAGGGCGTTTCCACCAGGCTCAACACCGCTTCCTTGCCTTGGGCACTGACCGCGCTGATGCGCACCGTGCCTTCCAGCACCGCATACACGCCGCACGGCGGGTCACCGCGCTTGAACAGGTACTGCCCCGCCGTCAGCACACGCAACCGCGCCGCCGCCAGCAGGCTACGCTGCAAGTCAGGCGGCAAATGGTTGAACCACTGACCGCGAGCCAATTGTGCGTGCCATGTCCCTGTGTCCATGCGAACTCCGAAGATTGTCGCCCAGTTGACAGTTAGGCACCGGCTGACAGGGCATGATCAAACATCCTACAGGAGGAACAACAATGAAAAGCCTCGTCGACCACCTCAGTCAATACGCCGCGTACCACCGCGACCCACGCAACATCGCCAGCCACTTCATCGGTATCCCGTTGATTGTGGTGGCGGTGGCCGTGCTGCTGTCGCGCCCCGAATGGTCGGTGGGCGGGCTGTGGCTGTCACCTGCGGTGCTGCTGGCGCTGTTTTCGGCGTGGTTTTACTTGCGCCTGGAACTGGCCCTGGGCGTGTTGATGACGGTGCTGATGGGCTTGTCGGTGTGGGCCGGGCATGTGCTGGCGGCGCAAAGCACGGCGGTATGGCTAAGCAGCGGCGTGGGCATGTTTGTGGTGGGCTGGGTGATTCAGTTCGTCGGGCACTACTACGAAGGCAGGAAGCCTGCGTTTGTGGACGATGTGTCGGGGCTGATCGTGGGGCCGTTGTTTGTGGTGGCGGAGTTGGCGTTTTTGCTGGGGTTGCGGCATGAGCTCAAGCGGCAGATTGAACAGCGTTCGGGGCCGGTGGCGGTACGCGGGAAAAACGCCACGGTCTAACAGGTACTGAAGATCCAATGTGGGAGCCGGGCTTGCCCGCGATGGCGGTGGATCAGTTGGCATAACTGTCGACTGACACACCGCCATCGCGGGCAAGCCCGGCTCCCACAAGGGTTTTGCAGTGTTATTAGGCTTTTTGCCAGACCTTGGGTTTGAAGAACAGGGTCTCGCCCCGCGCCAGGCCGGTGAGGCTGTCATGGTCTTTCACCACTTCGGCCTCGATCAGTTCGCTTTGGCCCTCAACCTTGAGCGTAACCCGTGTGGTCGCACCCAACGGCCGAATATCCCGCACTTGCGCCGCATGGTGATCCTCCAGCTCATGGCGCGACAGCGACACTTCGTGGGGGCGGAACAGCAGGTGCTTGTCTTCGCCCAAATGCAGGCGGTTGGAGTCACCCAAAAAGTGGTACACAAAGTCGCTGGCCGGGTTTTCGTAGACGTCGCCCGGTGAACCGATCTGCTCGATCACGCCCTTGTTCATCACCACAATACGGTCGGCGACTTCCATGGCCTCTTCCTGGTCGTGGGTCACGAAGACCGAGGTCAGGTTGATATCCTCGTGCAGGCGCGCCAGCCAGCGGCGCAGTTCTTTACGCACCTTGGCATCAAGGGCGCCGAAGGGTTCGTCGAGCAGCAACACCTTGGGCTCCACCGCCAGGGCGCGGGCCAGGGCGATACGCTGGCGCTGGCCGCCGGAGAGTTGTTCCGGGTAACGGTCGGACAACCAATCCAGCTGCACCATGTTCAGCAGCTCATGAACCTTGCTCGCGATCTGGCTTTCGCTGGGGCGTTGGTTTTTCGGCTTCATGCGCAGGCCGAAGGCGACGTTGTCGAACACGGTCATGTGGCGAAACAACGCGTAGTGCTGGAACACAAAGCCCACGTTGCGATCACGCACATCGTGGCCGGAGACGTCTTCGCCATGGAACACGATGCTGCCGGCATCCGGAGTTTCCAGACCGGCGATGATGCGCAGCAGCGTAGTCTTGCCGCAGCCGGACGGGCCCAGCAACGCCACCAGCTCGCCACTCTGGATATCCAGGTTGATGCTGTCCAGGGCCTTGAAGGCGTTGAAGTTCTTGCTGACATTACGGACTTCGATCGACATGACTTATTCCTCACCCGCGCTGTTGCGCAGGCGGTTGATTCGGTTCTCGCTCCACTGCTTGAGCAGCAGGATGAAGAGCGCCAGGATCAGCAACAGGCTGGCCACCGCAAATGCGGCAACGTGGTTGTATTCGTTGTAGAGAATCTCGACATGCAGCGGCAGCGTGTTGGTGACGCCGCGAATGTGGCCGGACACCACCGACACCGCGCCGAACTCCCCCATGGCCCGCGCCGTACACAGCACCACGCCGTAGATCAGGCCCCACTTGATGTTCGGCACGGTGACATGCCAGAACATCTGCCAGCCATTGGCGCCCAGCAGGCGCGCGGCCTCTTCTTCCTGGGTGCCCTGCTCCTGCATCAGCGGGATCAGCTCACGGGCCACGAACGGCACGGTGACGAAGATGGTCGCCAGCACGATGCCCGGCAGGGCGAACACGATCTGGATGTCATGGTCTTGCAACCACGGCCCGAAGAAGCCTTGGGCGCCGAACATCAACACGTACACCAGGCCTGCGATCACCGGCGAGACCGAGAACGGCAGGTCGATCAGCGTGACCAAAATGCTCTTGCCACGGAACGAGTACTTGCTCACGCACCAGGCGGCGCTGACACCGAACACCAGGTTGAGCGGCACCGAAATCAGCACGGCGATTACCGTGAGTTTCAGCGCCGACAGCGCGTCCGGTTCAAGGATTGCGGTGAAGAACGTGCCGAGGCCGTTCTTCAAACCCTGGGACACCACCACCAGCAACGGCAGCAGCAGGAACAGCACGAACACCAGCCAGCCAAGGCCGATCAGGATGCGTCGCGAGGTCGCGCTGCCACGGCGGGCGGCGTTGGCCGAGGACGCGGCGGAAATAGACGATTGGGACATGTTCCGCGCCTCCTTATGGACGTTCGATGCGCCGCTGCAACAAGTTGATCAGCAGCAGCAAGACAAAGGACACCACCAGCATCAGCACACCAATGGAGGTGGCGCCGCGGTAGTCGTATTGGTCGAGCTTGACCATAATCAGCAAGGGCAGGATTTCGGTTTTCATCGGCATGTTGCCGGCGATGAAGATCACCGAACCGTACTCACCCACGCCTCGGGCAAACGCCAGGGCGAAGCCGGTCAGCCAGGCGGGCAACAATGCCGGCACGAGGATGTAGCGGAACACCTGCAACGGCTTGGCGCCGAGGCAAGCGGCGGCCTCTTCGATTTCCCGGGGGATATCGGCCAGTACCGGCTGCACGGTGCGCACCACAAAGGGCAACGTGACGAAGGTCAGCGCCAGGGTGATACCCAGGGGGGTGTAGGCGATCTTGAAACCCAGGTCGGTGGCAAACTGGCCGACCAGGCCATTGGGCGCGTACAACGCCGTGAGCGCGATACCAGCGACAGCTGTGGGCAGAGCGAACGGCAGGTCGATCATCGCATCAATGACCTTGCGCCCGGGGAAGGTGTAGCGCACCAGCACCCAGGCGAGCAGCGTGCCGATCACACCGTTGATCAGCGCGGCGTACAGCGCGGTGCTGAAGCTCAGTTTCAAGGCCGCCAATACGCGAGGCGCGGAAATGATGTTCCAGAACTGATCCCAGGTGAGTTGAGCGGCGTGTACAAACATCGCCGCCAGGGGGATGAGTACGATCAGGCTGAGGTACACCACGGTGTAGCCCAGCGTCAGCCCGAAGCCGGGTATGACGGGGGAGATACGACGCGACATAAGAGTCCTTGGTTAGCGGAACGGATATGCAAAACCCGCAAATGAATGCGGGCTCTCCTGACCCCTGTAGGAGCGAGCTTGCTCGCGAAGATCGTCAACGATAACGCGGGCAGTCTGTTTGCACGCGGTGCCTTGAAGTTTTTCGCGAGCAAGCTCGCTCCTACAGTGATCCGTGTAGTTATTGCGCCGTGTAGATCTGGTCGAACACACCACCATCATTGAAGAATTTCGGTTGGGCAGTTTTCCAGCCGCCGAAGTCTTTGTCGATAGTTACCAGGTCCAGTTTCGGGAACTGCTGGGCGTATTTGGCGGCGACTTTTTCATCCCGTGGGCGGTAGAAGTTCTTCGCCGCAATCTCCTGGCCCGCCGGGCTGTACAGGTGGTTGAGGTACGCGGTGGCGATCTCGGTGTTGCCCTTTTTCTCGGCGTTCTTGTCCACCACCGCCACAGGCGGCTCCGCCAGGATCGACAGGGACGGCACGACGATGTCGAATTTGTCGGCGCCGCCGTCTTCCTTCAAGGCCAGGAACGCCTCGTTTTCCCATGCCAGCAGCACGTCACCCTGGCCGTTGTTGACGAAGGTAATGGTAGAACCGCGCGCGCCGGTGTCCAGTATCGGCACGTGCTTGAACAGCTCTTTGACGTATTCCTGGGCCTTGGCTTCACTGCCGCCGGCCTTGAGGCCGTAGGCCCAGGCGGCGAGGAAGTTCCAGCGCGCACCGCCGGAGGTTTTCGGGTTGGGCGTGATCACCGACACGTCTTTCTTGATCAGGTCGCCCCAGTCCTTGATGCCCTTGGGGTTGCCCTTGCGCACCAGGAACACAATGGTGGAGGTGTACGGCGTGCTGGCGTCCGGCAGGCGGGTCTGCCAGTTCTCCGGCAGGGTCTTGCCCAGCTTGGCGATTTCGTCGATGTCGCCGGCCAGGGCCAGGGTGACAACGTCGGCGCGCAGGCCATCGATCACCGCCCGGCCTTGCTTGCCCGAGCCACCGTGGGACTGCTGGATCTTGACGTTGTCGCCGGGGTGGGAATGTTTCCAGAAGCTGGTGAACTCAGCGTTGTAGTCCTGGTAGAGCTCACGAGTGGGGTCGTACGAAACGTTGAGCAACTCGTAGTCCTTGGCAACGGCGGAACCGGCAAACACGGCACTGGCCAATGCGGCCAAGGCATAACGGCGAATCGACGACATAGAAGCTCCTGAAATTCTTGTATGTTGGCGCAACCCTGTAGGAGCGAGCTTGCTCGCGAAAAACCCAGGAGCACCGCGTTAAACCTGATGCGCTGCGTTATCGTTGGCGTTTTTCGCGAGCAAGCTCGCTCCTACTGGTGACGTGTTCTTAGGCGGGTTTGTTGCCCGGGTTCTGCAGACGGAATTTTTCCTTGCGTTCGATCTGTACCACTTGGGCGTTGTGCACGGTGATTTCCACCGCGCCAAACCGCAGGTCGCGCAGGGCGCTCTGGATTTCACGCAAAATGGCTGCTTCGTCCTGGCCGTCAACGCTACGTAGAGATGCGCTCATGGTCTCGCTCCTGAAATGAGTAGTGCCTGGCAGTGGCGGCACTGCTTGCGGCGTGAGGGCGATAGTAGATAAGCGCGGATATTCTTAAAAATACTATTTAAGAATGTTTATATAACCAGAAAGAATTTTCTGATAGGGCATGGGGTTGCAAGGGTTTCGGCAGAAAAAACGCACACACACCGGCGCCGCAGAACCTCTGTGGGAGCTGGCTTGCCTGCGAAAGCGGTGGTGCAGTTACAGATGCAGTGACTGACACGCCGCCTTCGCGGGCAAGCCCGGCTCCCACATTGACCGAGTCAGTCCTGGCGGATCAGAGGTGCTCGGGCCCAGTCGATTTCATCAGCCGGCATGGGCCGCCCAAACCAATACCCCTGGCCCATGTCGCATTCCTGATCCAGCAGGAACCGCGCCTGTTCCACCTGCTCGATCCCTTCGGCGTGCACCTGCATGCCCATGCTTTTGGCCAGGGCGATCACCACGCGCACAATCGCCGCATCGTCTTCGTCCCACGGCAAGCCCGCCACAAAGCCCTGGTCGATCTTGAGCTTCTGCACCGGCAGGCGTTTGAGGCGCAGCAATGAGGAATAACCGGTGCCAAAGTCGTCGATGGCCAGGCGCAGGCCCAGTTCGCGCAGGCGGTGCAGTTGCTCCAGGGCGACTTCCGGGTCGTCCATCACGGCGCTCTCGGTGACTTCCAGCTCCAGGAAGGCCGGATCCAGCCCAGTGGTGTGCAGCACTTGGGCCACTTGCTCATACAGCTCGCGCCGGGCAAACAGGCGGCTGGAGACATTGATTGCGATAAAGCTCAGCGGCGCGCCGTCGGCCAGCCATTGGCACATCTGACGGCAGGCCTGGTCCATCACCCATGCATCGATGTCGGCAATCAGCCCGGTGCGCTCGGCGATGGGGATGAACTCGCCCGGCGGGACCAGGCCGCGTTCCGGGTGCTGCCAGCGCACCAGTGCTTCAACGCCGACCAAACGGCTGTCGTGCAGGTCGTGCACCGGCTGGTAATACACGCGCAGCTCATGTTGATCGAGGGCGCGGCGCAGCTCACCGGCGATTTCCACTCGGTGTTGGGCATGGGCGGTCAGCTCTTCGGTATACAACGCGTAACCTTCGCGCCCGGCGCTCTTGGCTTTGAACAAGGCGGAATCGGCGTTGCGCAGCAGTTGCTCGGCGCTCAAGGCGTCACTGGGGAACAGGCTGATACCGATACTGGCGCTGATAAACAGCTGGTTGCCGTCAAAAATGAACGGATCCTTCATGGCGTTGAGCATGCGCTGCGCCAAGGCCGCCGCTTGCACCACCTGTGGGCAACTTTCGGCCAGCACGGCAAATTCGTCGCCCCCCAGGCGCGCCAGGGTCACCCCCGGCCCAAACAGGCCGCTGAGGCGTTCGGCCACCAGCTTGAGCAATTGATCGCCGACGTTATGGCCCAGGCTGTCGTTGATGATCTTGAAGTGGTCCAGGTCCATCAACAGCAGGGCGCAGCCACGCTTATGCACCTGCGCTGAGGCCAGGGCCTGCTCGGCGCGATCGGTAAACAACAGGCGGTTGGGCAGGTCGGTGAGCGGGTCGTGATGGGCCAGGTGCGCCAATTCGTGCTCGGAGTTCTTCATGGCGCTGATGTCCGAGAACACCGCAACGTAGTGGCTGACCTTGCCCTGGTCATCGTGAATCACGCGGATGGTTTGCCACTGGGGGTAAACCTCGCCGCTTTTACGTCGGTTCCAGATTTCGCCGCTCCACTCGCCGGTGCTTTCCAGGGCCTGGAACATTTGCTGGTAGAAATGCGCCGAGTGGCGCCCGGACTTGAACAGGCTTGGGCGTTGGCCCATCACGTCTTCGCATTGGTAGCCGGTGATCTCCATGAACGCGCGGTTGACGTGCACGATCAGCCCCTGGGTATCGGTGACCAGCACCCCTTCACGGGTGCAATCGAACACCGCAGCGGCTTGGCGCAGGCGCTCGCGGTTCTCTTTCAGGGGTTGTTGCAACGCGTGGGCACGGGCAAAACGCCGGCCTATCCAGTAAATGAGCAACGCGCTGAGGCTGACCCACACATAACCGCGCGCCTGCAGCCAGCGCCCCAGCTCCAAGGGTTCATCGATAAAGTTGATTAATAGGTAATGGCTGAGCTGGAGCCAAAGGATGGAAACCAGCAGGTACACCAACCCCGCACGTAGGGCACCTCGGTATGAAAACAGCATATGCTTAGTAATCCTTACTAAATAACCAGAATCGCCCTACAAAGACTCCGGATTATAGAGTAGGAAACACTTTGTAAGTCTTATATGAAACGGTGACTGGTTTTATCTGCAAAGGAAGTGATAATGCGGGTGCTGTTTTTCACTTTATCTGAGGGCCATACAGCCTATGTGGTACAACGGTTTTCTTGATCTGTCCGCCTGGCAACTGGTGGCAGTCACGCTGTTGATGACCCACGTGACCATCATTGGGGTCACTGTCTATCTGCACCGTTATTCGGCCCATCGCTCGCTTGAGCTCAATGCCGGCCTTAAACACTTCTTCCGCTTCTGGCTGTGGCTGACCACGGCGCAGAACACCCGCGAGTGGACCGCCATCCACCGCAAACATCACGCTAAATGCGAAACCGTCGATGACCCGCACAGCCCGGTGATCAAGGGCTTGTCCACCGTGCTGCGCAAAGGTGCCGAGTTGTACCGCGCCGAGGCGGAAAACCCCGAGACCCTGCGCATCTACGGCAAGAACTGCCCGGACGACTGGATCGAACGCAAGCTTTACACGCGCTACCCGCTGCTGGGCGTGGCGCTGATGGGCGTGATCGACCTGCTGCTGTTCGGCACCATCGGTATCACCATCTGGGCGATCCAGATGATGTGGATCCCGTTCTGGGCCGCCGGCGTGATCAATGGCCTGGGGCATGCCGTGGGCTATCGCAACTTCGAATGCCGTGACGCCGCCACCAACCTGGTGCCGTGGGGCATCATCGTCGGCGGCGAAGAGCTGCACAATAACCACCACACCTACCCCAACTCGGCGAAGCTGTCGGTGAAGAAGTGGGAGTTCGACCTGGGTTGGGCCTGGATCAAAGTGTTTAGCTTCCTGCGCCTGGCCAAGGTGCAGCGGGTGGCGCCCATCGCCCACCGCGTCGAAGGCAAGGGCAGCCTGGACATGGACACCGCCATGGCGATCCTCAACAACCGCTTCCAGATCATGGCCCAATACCGCAAGTTGGTGATTGGCCCGCTGGTCAAGCAGGAGCTGGAGAAGGTCGATCATTCGGTACGCCACCAGTTCCACCGCGCCAAGCGCCTGCTGTCGCGGGAAACCAGCTTGCTGGAAGACCGCCACCACCTGCGCATCCAGAGCATGCTGGAACATAGCCATGCCCTGACCGTGATCTACGAAAAGCGCCTGGCGTTGCAGCAGATCTGGCTCAAGACCAGTTCCAACGGCCACGATATGCTGGCCGCGATCAAGGAATGGGTGCATGAAGCCGAGGCCAGCGGCATCCAATCCCTGCGCGATTTTGCCCACCAGTTGAAGACTTACTCGCTGCGTCCTACAGCGGCGTAAGGGCGCCGTGGGAGGGCTCGCCCTCCCACGCACTGGCTTTTTGGCGTCATTTTCCGGGCACCGTCAATCCACGCCGTTCACGGAACTTCACCGCAATTCCCCTCTCTCAAAGAACACTTCGCCATCATGGTGACCCCTTGTAGTGACCGCTTTTGCACCCTGCGGCGCGCCCAGAGAGAGTTGTACCGATGGTTCACGAAAAGCCCAGCCTGCCCGATGTGCCCACCGCAGAGCCGCCGCGCCCGGCCGCGGCGGCGACCCTGTTGGCGCTTATGCATGCTCAAGGTGAAGTCGAGCGGCTGAGTGAGCGTGAGCAACTGCTCAGCTCCCTGCTGGTCAGCGTGAACGCCGTGCTCTGGGCCATCGATTGGGAAACACGCCGCGTGTTGTATGTGAGCCCGGCCTACGAGCGCCTGTTTGGCCGCTCCGCCGGCCTGCTGCTGGCGGACCACCGTGAATGGCGCAACAGCGTCCACCCCGAAGACCTCGACTACGCCGAACACAGCCTGGCCCGCGTGCTGGAACAAGGTGCCGTGGAGGACCGCGAGTACCGCATCATCACCGCTGACGGGCAGATCCGCTGGTTGAGCGACAAGTGCTACATCAACCAGCAGGTGGTGCCCGGTGAAGCGCTGATCGTGGTGGGCATCGCCGAAGACATCACCGAAAAGAAGCAACTTGAGCTGGAACTGCATCGCCTCGCCACCACCGACGTACTGACCCAAAGCAGCAACCGCCGACACTTCTTCGAACTCGCCAACCAGGCGTTCGACAACGCCTGCGCGCAAGGCACCCCGCTGGCGTTCCTGTTGCTGGACATCGATGATTTCAAAGACATCAACGACACCTACGGCCACCTGGAGGGCGACCAGGTGCTGCGGCGCATCGCCGAGAGCGGTCGCGGGGTATTGCGCCGTGGCGACCTGTTCGGGCGCGTTGGCGGCGAAGAATTTGCTGCTGTGCTGCCGGGTTGCCCACCGGAGATGGCCCTGCAGGTGGCCGAACGGTTGGGCAAGGAGATTCAGGCGTTGGTGTTCAGTTGCGAGGGGCATGAATTCAATGTGACCGTCAGCCAGGGCCTGGCCGGCCTGCGCGAAGATGACTCCACCCTCGATAGCCTGTTTGCCCGGGCGGATGCGGCGATGTACGAGGCCAAGCGCCAGGGCAAGAACCGCGTTATCGCCGGTTAACACACCCTTTTGTAGGAGCGAGCTTGCTCGCGAAAAACTCACAGGCGCCGCGTTTATTCAGGAAGCCTGCGTTATCGTTGACGTTTTTCGCGAGCAAGCTCGCTCCTACAGTTGTTCGGTGGGTGTTTCAGGTTTTGCGTACTCGGGTGAGTTCCGGCAAGCCTACCTTGAGCAGCCGCGCGGTCTTGCTGCCGGCCAGTTCTTCGAGCCCTTCGTGCTCGGTCAGCCGCGCCATTTGCACCGCCAAGTTCACCACCAGGGCTTCGCGCGAATACACCCCGCCTTCCAGTGAATAGATCCCCGCGATCAACTGCCGCAACTCCAGCGGCAAGCGCCAACGTGTGCGCAATGCCGAACCGTAGGCGGCGCCAAAGGCGTCGAGGGATTCGCCGATGGTTTGGTCATCCAGGGCGCCGCCGCCCTGGCGCCAGTCTTCCAGGCAGCGCAACAAGGCCAGGTCGCCCAGGCGGTGCAGGATGCAGGCGCTGTAGCAGCGCTGGTGATCAAGCTCCAGCATGCGCGCCAGGCGCCGGGCGTAGTCGGCGCTGTCTTGGGACAATTGCCAGTGACGCTCGGCGTAGGCCACCAGCCCAGGGTCGCCCAACACCACGTTGTGCTTGAGCGCCAGGCCGAGGATGAGGTTCATGCTCTGGCCGGGCACCAATTTATGCAGGGCCTCTGGCAGGGTCTGCACCGGCGTGCCGTGGTAGCCGGCGCTGTTGGCGGCGGCGATCAGTACGGCGGTGATTTGCGGGTCGCTGTGCACCTGGTCTTCCAACTGCTTGAGGTCCAGGCCTTCGGGGCCGAGGCTGCGTTGCACGGCGGCTTTCACATCCACGCGCAGCGGCGCCCCATCGCAGACCTCGCGGCGTCGCTTCAGAAAGGCGGGCAAGGTCATGCCCGGCGCCAGCGGTGGGATTTCGCAGTACACGCTTTCGCCTTCGTTGAGCAGCAGGTCTTGCAGGCGCTGGGTCAGGCTTTCCATGTTCAGCGGGCGGGTGAGGTAGGCGGTGGGTGCCAGGGGCAAGGCTTCGCGCACGCTGGCGCTGTCGTTGCGACTGCTCAGCAAGATAAACGGCAGCGAGCGACGCTTCTGGCGCACGCTGCGCAACAGGCTCAGGCCATCCACGCCCGGCAGCTCCCAATCGGCCAGGATCAGGTCATAGGTTTTTTCGCTCAACAGCGTGGCGGCGTGTTGCCCATCGGCGCACACATCCAGCCGTGCGTCACAGCGCACATTCAACAGCACTTGCTTGAGCAGGTCCCGCGACCAAGGGTCTGCTTCAGCGATTAACACTCGGGGTACAGCGGGTAAATCAACAGCAGTCATCCAGCACGCTCCATCGGCAATGCTTGCACCTTAGACAATGCAGGCGCGTGCGTACAATGAAGCAGGCACAAAAAAACCGCCGAAGCGGTTTTTTTGTGTTTCGTAGGAACGGGCGTGTCAGAGTTCGGAGAAGCACTCTTCGATAATCGCCAGGCCTTTGTCCAACTGCTCGTCCGGCGAGGTCAGGGGCACCAGTACGCGCAATACGTTGCCGTAGGTACCGCAGGACAGCAGGATCAGGCCCTTGTCACGTGCCTTGGCCACCACGGAAGCAACAGCGGCAGCGTTTGGCTTATGGGTGTCGCCGTCTTCGAACAGCTCGACCGCGATCATCGCGCCCAGGGCACGCACTTCGCCGATCACCGGGTACTTGGCCTGGATGGCCTTGAGGCCGGTCACCAGGCGCTCGCCCACGGCCTTGCAGCGGTCCAGCAGGTGCTCTTCTTCGAACACTTCCATCACCGCCAGGGCCGCGGCGCAGGCGATCGGGCTACCGGCATAGGTGCCGCCCAGGCCGCCTGGGGCGATGGCGTCCATGTATTCGGCCTTGCCGCACACACCGGCCAGCGGGAAGCCGCCCGCGATGGATTTGGCAAAGGTGGTCAGGTCGGCGGCAACGCCCATCTGTTCCATGGCGAAGAAGGTACCGGTACGGCCAGCACCGGTTTGCACTTCGTCGGCGATCAGCAGGATACCGTGCTTGTCGCACAGTTCGCGCAGGCGCTTCATGAAGGCTTTTGGCGCGACGTAGAAACCGCCCTCGCCCTGCACCGGCTCGATGATGATGGCGGCGATATCACGCGGCTCGGCATCGTTTTTGAAGATACGCTCGATGCTGGCGATGGAGTCGTCGACGCTCACACCGTGCAGTTCGTTGGGGTACAGCGCACGGAACACGCCGCCTGGCATCAGGCCCATGCCGGCCGAGTAAGGCACCACCTTACCGGTGAGGCCCAGGGTCATCATGGTACGGCCGTGGTAAGCACCGGTGAAGGCGATTACACCGGCACGGCCCGTGGCGGCGCGGGCGATTTTCACGGCGTTTTCTACCGCTTCGGAACCGGTAGTGACCAGCAGGGTTTTCTTGGCGAAATCACCCGGCACTTTGGCGGCGACTTTTTCGCACACTTCTACGTAGGGCTCGTAGGCCAGCACCTGGAAGCAGGTGTGGGTCAGCTTGTTCAACTGCTCGGTCACGGCCGCGATGATTTTGGGGTGCACGTGGCCGGTGTTCAGCACGGCGATACCGCCGGCGAAGTCGATGAACTCGCGACCTTCAACGTCGGTCACGGTGGCGTTCTTCGCGGAGTCGGCGAAGATCGGGTGAATCTGGCCAACACCGCGCGGTACAGCGGCTTCGCGGCGTTTCATCAGGGATGCGTTGGTCTTGCTCATAAAGTCCTCATTCGCCGCTCATCGGGCGGCGTGGCTCAAGGATAGGTGGCGGGGAGGCAACTACGGCAGCATGCGATGATCGACTGCCACAGCTTTCCCGGCCACTGCGAATAACCATGTGAAACACGCAAGGGGGCAGCGCTCTCGTGCCCTCTGCGTTTGCTGCAATCCCGTGCCTTAGATGCCCAGGCAGAGGTATTTGATTTCCAGGTAGTCCTCGATCCCGTACTTGGAGCCTTCACGGCCCAGGCCCGAGGCCTTGATGCCGCCGAACGGCGCCACTTCGTTGGAGATCAACCCGGTGTTGACGCCGACCATGCCGTATTCCAGGGCCTCGGCCACGCGGAACACACGGCCCAGGTCGCGGGCGTAGAAGTAGGAGGCCAGGCCGAACTCGGTGTCGTTGGACATGGCGATCACTTCGGCTTCGTCTTTGAAGCGGAACAGTGGCGCCAGCGGGCCGAAGGTTTCTTCCTTGGCGACGGCGGCGTTTTTCGGCACGTCGACCAGGATGGTCGGTTCGAAGAAGTTGCCTTCCATCACCTTGCCACCGGCCAACAGCTTGGCGCCTTTGCTCAGGGCATCAGCGATATGTTCCTGCACCTTGGCCACGGCTTTTTCGTCGATCAGCGGGCCGGTGGTGGTGCCGTCTTCCAGGCCGTTGCCGATCTTCAGTTTGGTCACCGCCACCTTGAGCTTTTCAGCGAAGGCGTCGTACACCGAATCCTGGATGTACAGGCGGTTAGCGCAGACGCAGGTCTGGCCGTTGTTGCGGTACTTGGAGATGATCGCGCCTTCGACGGCCTTATCCAGGTCGGCGTCGTCGAACACGATGAACGGTGCGTTACCGCCCAGCTCCAGGGAAACTTTCTTGATGTCCTTGGCGCATTCGGCCATCAGCTGGCGACCAATTTCGGTCGAGCCGGTGAAGGACAATTTACGCACGATCGGGTTGCTGGTCAGCTCGCCGCCGATGTCGCCAGCGCTGCCGGTGACTACGCTGAGCACGCCTTTAGGGATACCGGCGCGGTGCGCCAGCTCAACCAGGGCCAGGGCCGAGAACGGAGTTTGCGAGGCGGGCTTGATCACCATGGTGCAACCGGCGGCCAGGGCCGGGCCGGCTTTGCGGGTGATCATCGCCGCAGGGAAGTTCCACGGGGTGATGGCTGCGGTCACGCCGATAGGCTGCTTGATCACGATCAGGCGCTTGTCGGGCTGGTGGCCGGGGATCACGTCGCCGTAGATGCGCTTGGCTTCTTCGGCAAACCACTCGATAAAGGACGCGGCGTAGACGATTTCGCCCTTGGCTTCGGCCAGCGGCTTGCCTTGTTCGAGGGTCATCAGGCGGCCGAGGTCGTCCTGGTTTTCGATCAGCAGCTCATACCAACGGCGCAGCTTGTTGGCGCGCTCCTTGGCGGTGAGTGCGCGCCAGGCTGGCAGAGCCTTGTCGGCGGCTTCGATGGCGCGGCGGGTTTCCGCGGCGCCCATCTTCGGCACGGTGCCGAGAATCTCGCCCGTGGCCGGGTTGTTGACCTTGATGGTTTGACCATTGTCCGCATCGACCCAAGCGCCATCGATAAAGGCTTGCTGGCGGAACAACTGGGTGTCTTTAAGCTGCATGTCGGCTTTCCTTAACAGCACCGCGCGCACGCGGAGCGAATTAGAGTTGTTGAAAGGCGCCTTGTGGGCGATGTCTTTGTAGGAGCGAGCTTGCTGGCGAAAAATTCAAAGGCGTCGCGTAAAACCAGAAGCGCGACGTCATCGTTAACGATTTTCGCAAGCAAGCTCGCTCCTACATGGCATCAGCCTGGGCTGTCGTCAGGGAAATCAGTCCAGCACGCCAGGATAGGTGAAAAGCGCACGGGAGACAGAGCGTTTGAAATCTCAAACGAATCCTAGGATCAATGGGGGTACAGGGCAATAGTCTGTTCGAAAAAAAGAACGATTATGGCGCATCGGGCTCATCTTTCGGATCAAACGCATACACGGCAACAGCCCCGGGGCCTTGTGGGCGCCGGGGCTGTTGGGGGCTTTGCAGCTTAAGGTTGGAACGACTTGAGCACGGCCAGCAGGCTGGTCAAGTTGTCGGCCACGCCGCCCTGGGCGACTTTTTCGGTGGCGGCGGCGCCAGCGGTGGTGTCGACGCTGTAGATCTGCATCACGCCCTGGTTGGTGGCCGCCTGGGCCAGGGTGTTTTGCTGCTGCTGGGCCGAGACCGAGTTCTGGAACAGAATCGCCGTGGCCTGGCCCATGGATTGGTAGATGGTGCTCATGGCCATTGCGGGTGATTCGGCAACCACCTTGACGTTGGTCTGGGTGACGGCATCGGTGATTTGCGGGCTGACTGTACTCATGGTTGAAACTCCTGGGTTGAGAAAGAACAACATCCGTTATTGCTCAGTGCTTAAGGCTGGAACGACTTGAGCACGGTCAACAGGCTGGTGAGGTTATCCGACACGCCGCCCTGGGCGACTTTCTCGGTGGCCGCCGCACCTGCGGTGGTATCGACGCTGTAGATCTGCATCACGCCCTGGTTGGTGGCCGCCTGGGCCAGGGTGTTTTGCTGCTGCTGGGCCGACACCGCGTTCTGGAACAGAATCGCCGTGGCCTGCGCCATGGATTGATAGATAGTGCTCATCGCCATCGCAGGCGATTCGGCCACCACTTTGACGTTGGTCTGGGTGACCGCGTCGGTAATTTGCTCGTTGACTAATGGCATGATCAATTTCCTTATTTAGTACACGGTGCATTCCGTGTTCATCAATGAACGTTGCGAAACAGGCGCTGTGAAACCTGGTTTAGGGTTTCGCCGCCGGATCCAATGCCGCTTCAATCTGGGCGATCAACCCTTGGATCAGTGCCTGCACTTCCTTGCGTTGCGCGTCCTGGTCGGGAGCTGCGCCGTCCAACACCTGGCGCAGGGCCGCTTCACGTTGCTGGGCAGCGGTCTTGAGTGCTTGTTCGTTGGCCTTCGATTGCGCAAGCACTTCGGTAGCGCGCTTGAGGGTTTCGTCGACGATGGCCTGGGGCGTTCCGGCGAAAATCTGCGGGTTGCGCAGCATCGCTTCGAGCCGTTGGCGGTCGTCGGTGGACAGGACCGAAGGTGTGGAGGGAGGAGCCATGGGGATCTCCTGGGGCATGACGTTGCCGGTTGAAGGGCCGCTAAAGCCGCACCTCGACGTTGTCCTGCCAGAAACCGGAGAAGTGGAAGTCTGTGGCGTTGTCGCAACTCGCGGCCAGTTCCCAGGGGGTCATCACCGTAGAGCGCGTCGTGAAGATCGGCGGCGGAACCTCACTGCCGCTGATGTAAAGGTTGCCAACCTCGTAGGCGTTTGCGACGAACTGCGAACAAAACGAGGCATTGCCGATAGACACCGATTCGTTGATCCGCGGCATAAGACCGGGCTCGTAACCTGACGATTTGAGAATCGACAACAGCGCATTCCATTTACTGTATCGACCCGTAATATCCTTGCTGGCGACGTCGCCATAAAATTGATCCGCGGCATACGCAGCCGCCCACCCCAACTTTGTGTTTTCACAAGAGAAAACCATGGCTCCACGAGGTACGGCCTCAGTTGTCAGGTCGGTTACCTGAATGCCACTCCCTACACTCTCCACAACATGTGTGGCGTCGATCGCAATAGCCGCATGCACCACGGGTACATTCGGATCGCCCGTTCCGAAGATTTTCGCTTTGATCCACTGCCCCGCCACAATGAATGCGCGAGGAATGCTGGTGGACAATTTGTCGTCCACTTGCGCCACAGAAAAAACAATATCTCCAAGCTTCATGATGTCGCTCCTCACTCAAGAAAAGTTGCTTTCAAGTTGCTGTTGCACCGCTCCAGCAGAACGCCGAAGCGCTGTGCTCGGTTCAGGCCGCTGGCGCGGCCCGGTTGGCCAGGGTGCTCGCGTACTTGGCGATGCTCTGGTCGATCTTGTCGATGGCCACACTGGCGGCCTCGGCTTCCATCGCCCCGGCAGCGGCAGCCACGGCGGCAGCGGCGCCTACCAGCAGGTCGGTGGCCAAAGCGCCTAGGGCGTCTTCGGCAGCGGCTGGCAGGTTGTCCTTGACGATGTTCTCGGTCATTTGCTGGAGCAGCACGGCCTGGGCCGCCAGCGCGATCTTGCTGACCCCGTCGAAGTACCCCGCCGCCGCTTGCGCCACCAGCCCGGCCGCCTGGCTAATCATCATGTCGGCCGGCACCGCGATCTGCGCCGGCGCATAGGCAAAGTTCTGCGAATTGGTGAACTGCACCGCCTGCACAATCTGGCTATTGAGCGCCGCCGTGCTGTCGGATGACGGTGCGCTCACCTGGTTGAGCAGGTGCTCGTTCATGCGCGCCATGATCGAGCGCGAGGCCGGTGCAGCGGGCGCCGGTGCCGGTGGATCGGCGGCGGGCGTTGCTTGGGCGGCGGCGGGTTTCTTTTTGCTGAACCACGACATAATCCAACTCCCGAGGGCTCAGCCCTTCTCGCCAATCTGCATGATCAGCGCCACGGCCTTGGAGATCACCGCGTTGGAAATCTGGTTCATCGCCTGCTGGCTGTTGACCGCGTTCTGCAACGACAGGCCCGCCGCGCTGCTGGCCACCTGGTACAGCGACGCGATGGCCTGGGCCGGCGCCTCGGCCACCACCTTGACGTTGGTTTGAGTGACCGCGTCGGTGATCTGGCTGTTGACCTCTGTCATACATCTCTCCTTGATGGCATTCACCCAGGTTTGGGTGTGGATAGCGGCGGCGTGCTGCGCTCATACCACTAGAACGCCCCACGCCAACATGTGTGAATCACCTTCAGCGCAACGCATCGCGCAGCAGTTGCACACGCTTGCGCACCAGCGGCAGCTTCACGTGCAGCTCGGCGGCAATTTGCGGGTAAGGCAGGTCATCGACAAAACGCATCTCGAACAAACGCTGCTGCAACAGCGGTAACCGCGCGACATGCGCCTCCAACTGCTCCAGACGTTCATAACATTCCACCCGCTCCAGCACCGAAGCGCAGGGCGCGGCGAGCGCGGCCAGGTGATCGTGTTCAAGGTCTACCGAATCATCGAACAGCCGCCCCTCACGCTTGCTGCGCCGCAGGCTGTCGAGAAACACATGCTCGAGCACCAGAAACAGAAACCCCTCAGGGTCACGAATGCGCTCCGGCGAGCGCCGAAAAAACAACAGGGCCTTGATCGCCGTGGCCGCCAACCATTCCTGGCCCTGATCCAGATTGCCCTTGGCCCGCCGCAACGCCCGGCGCCTGAGCTCGCCGTGCACAGCGCGCCAACTCGCTTCGAACAAACGGTCATCGGCGGCCCATTGATCCTTGAACTGAACAGTCATCCCCATCGCCAGCACTCCTGTGCATCCTTGATGAAGGGCCAGTCTGCGAGGGCTCGACGGGGGTACGCTGTTACCTGGGGAACACCGCCACAACTAATTCAGCGCAAAAGCCTTGCGCCGTAAATGCTCAACATCATTGATCACCATGCGCTCCAGATCGCCGCTGATCACCCCACTGCGCCGCCACACCTGCAGCTGCACATTCAGCTTGGGCCGGCTGGTGTTCAGCATCGACGCCAACACCCCCTGGCTTGCGGGCAACGACACACTGGGCAAAGCCAACGCCAGGTCGATCTCACCCAGGTTCGCCAACAAAAACCGCGCCAACCGCGACTCCAGCCGATGCAGACATACCAACTCCAACAACTCGATGGCGTGCAGCAACCGCAGCATCATCAGCATCAACAAACGCCGCAGAAACACCGGTTCCTCAAACAACACAGCAAAATGCCGGCTACCCAACTGCAACAAACGCGTAGGCCCGCTGGCAAAAGTGGAAGACACGCGCCCATGATCCTTGATCAACGCCGTCTCCCCCACCACCTGCCCAGCCCCAGTACTACCGATAATCTGCTCGCGCCCATCCGGCCCATGCACCACCGAATAAATCCGGCCCTCCACCACCAATGCAATGAATTCGAGGGTGTCATCCTTGAAATACAACAGCTCACGATCATCCAGCGTGCGCTCCACCATATGGGTTGCAACGTAGCGAAGGAGGTGCTCCGGCATACCTCGAAACAAATCGGAGCGAGCCAGCAGGGTTTGTCTGAGCGGGAGATCGAGCATCACGGTTCCTTTGGAATGCATGCGTTCACCTGAGGAATTGCGGCGTGGAAGCGGTGTAAAGCCACAAGAGCAAAGCAAACAAAGGGACGTGCGGCGCGGGGAGTTGTGAATGAGGGTGGCGATTAGCCATTTTTTGTCGGAAATGGACGACAGGGGTCGGGGCAAATGCCGGAATGGACGCATCAGGTCGACATGGGTATGATGTCGCCCGCACAAGCATCCGTAGCTCAGCTGGATAGAGTACTGCCCTCCGAAGGCAGGGGTCGTGGGTTCGAATCCCGCCGGGTGCACCAGATGTGAAAAGGAAAAGCCTCAGGTCGGGAGATCTGGGGCTTTTTTGTTTTTTGGGTTGAGGGGTGGTGTTGGGAGGGAGTTGAGCGGGGTTTCGATTTGGGCTGTCTGGGATTGCCGCCCCCATTTTCGTCGTGAAAATAAATCTGTCCCCTTTTTCGTAACTCAACAACTCAAAGTCCAATCTTCGATGCGTTTTGAAGCGCTCCAGCATCTACAAGCTCATGCAGCGCACCGATAGCGGCTTTCTCCAGCCCATCAAATTGAGCAGCAGCAACGCGAGCGGTGCACACGTCGCGTGTATGTTATCTGAAGTACAAATATGGGCACGCAGCCGCATAGAAGCTCGCGACCGGGTGGCAGCATGAGAAATCGCGTCGCCAACAAGGCCATTCTGGGGCCCTTCTCCGTGCTCAGAAAAGTCGGGGTTACGCCTCGGCAGATGCAAACTAGCAACTTAATAACTCTTCAAAGATAAAACACAGCCTATTTATGCAGGCTGCTCGTCATAATCCAGAGCAAAGCCAATGCAATAAATACAACGCAGCAAGACTATCATCGCATAACAAGCAAACAACCAGACAAACAAACAGAACACACGCAAAAACAATTAACAAACAAGTTACCGATATGGGTTTTAGAGCCATAACTCGATCAGAGTAACTTTTGAAAACCAATAACAAGAAATGTGGCTATTTAGAAACCAATATAAATAAGGGCTCGAATAGAGCCCTAAATAATATTTTCTACAGGTATTTAACTCCTCATACTGACTGCAATTGGAGCACGAGGAGCGTACATCAACAATTCCAAGACACATGACACCGGAGAGATCAGTGTCTTATTAGTTGATGAAATCGATAGAACCTCAAAGTACCTTTCAATCAGCCCACCCAAAAACTCACGATATTGTTGACAGGTAACGGCCTCGGCAAATGCAGTACTATGAGAACTTTCTTTGCGCACTTCGTATTTCGATAGCACGTTACTCAATTCATCCGCTCCTGAGATTAAACAATTGGGAACGCTACCCATCTCGCCGTACAGAGCTATTAAATGCGCTAAATCAGAGTACCCTAGCAGCCCTGGCCTGATCGAGTAAGGCTTCTTAGCAAACTCCACTAACTTTTTATCCATATCACCTGAGAGACCAGGAAACTTCCAAAAGCAAATATTCAACTCAAAAAAAGCGTAAACCTGCAATAAACTTTCTGGAGCTGTCATCACAGACTGAAGCGCATGAAATGTGTCGTGACTTTCGGCAGCATCGAGTCTCAAAGATAGCAGCTGGAGAAAGGGAAGTATATTTTCACGCTTACCCGACTCGCACACGAAATTTTCGATACGTAATTCTGGTTGAATTTTTTTGCACGAGAGAAAATCCGACAAGAGCTCTGATATTGGCTTCCAACATTCCAAGCTAGTAAAGCACTTAGATACTTGCTGGGGCAGAGCATTAGAACTCAAAAGTTTATTTAGCTTTCTTCTGGCTGCAGCCCATTGATCAGAGTTAGAAAAAACGTCATTCGTAAATTTACAGAAAAGAGTCAGATCCCTGAGCGCAATCCAATACGATCCATTTATTTTATCAGCACCGTACAACACTTCAATCATATTAACCGCGGCATCAAAGTTTTCATCTTGATACAGCATCATCAAAGTTTTTGACCACGTCGGATCAGCGGATTTTGCAATTAAAGATGCCGCCGCCCATGCGAGCATTTCAAAACCGAGTGATCCTTCTTTATTTAATAGAATTGGCTTCCAATCGTGATCCATAACGAAAGCTAGCGCAGTCGGGTAAAAACTGGAGTTGAGCAAGCTAACAAGAGACTTTTTATATGTATTTGATGTATTTATCGGATCAAGCCAGTCTAATAGACGCTTGCAAATCTCAGGCGATCTTTGCTGTAAATACAGAGTTAACCCTCGCCCCCGTTTCCCCGAAACCTCATCCACAAGAAGGTCTACAACCCCCACTACACCACCCGACGATTTAAATAAAACCTCACAGCCGACGACATCAATGTTTTTGGATATTCCTATAGCAACTATTTCTGCAAAACTATAGCCTTTCAACACCTTATTTCTATGACCTTGCCCCCAGTCGGAAGCCAGAAAAGGAGCCTTATTAGACTCCATAGCTTCCCACCTTTCACGCAACACGGTAAGCGAAACAGGCATAGTTACAACAGTTTTAAGATAATGCGAGTGCTCTAAATCTCTAAGAGCAGAACCTATATCCTCTCCAAGCTTGTCAAGTGCTTCATGAAAACGGTGCACTATTAATATAGGTACCCTACCCTGTTTAGTAACCGCAGCACAAGCTAGCTCCAATACGGAACGAGGATCCTGCTCATCAGCAATCTCATCCTCGACTGCCCAGCTCCTGGCCACGCTTTTAGCGAATACCATTTCTGTTTTGAAGTCGGCTGTGTCTAAGCTCGCTATTGCTAATTTGTGAAAATGATCGCCTATGACTTCGTAGATTGCCCGCTCCGAGGTAAGAAACTCAATAACTTGACGCTCACCATTCATAGGCGGGCATACCAACACATAATTACTTCGCTGCAAGATCCAGGTCTTAATAACCTCAATCAAAATAACCTTTTGGGCCGATGGCAACATTTAGCTCGCTCCTTGGGCCAGTTTAGCCAGTTCATGATCAATATTGGCCCACAACCTGCCAGACGATTTACGTAGAGACTCACCTAAAATTGGAATTACAAAATCGATTTCCGGAACGGACTCCGTTTCAATCAATCGAATCAACCCCAGGCTTATACAGATATCCAATCCTCTATCAATTTTTGCTTTAGATATATTGTAGTGAGACACCAAACGACTCTCAGCGGAGCTTATTTTACCCCGGTAGGTTCTATGCCCACTTATAGGACTGTGAAGGTCGGCAAAAGAATAGAGTACCGCTTTAGCTAGAATGGCCTCTTCGCTCTTTTCAATAGATATAGTTGTTCTCAAATCATCTGATCCGGGATCGCCTCCCATATCATCCAACTTAGAGATTCCTGTATCCCTTGCTAAAAGTGCGCGTAGCCCTTCATTTACATCTGCCCGTAGAATATGTGTTTGCTTAGCCCGCGCGAACGTCGCTCCTGCTACGAGCTTCATATAGTAAGGAATACCTGCGCATACCCATATCAGGTGTTCCAAGGTATCTCTCGGAAACTCATATTTAGCTCGAACCTTACGTGGCTCTACTATTTGCCGCGCAGCGTCCTCCAGGACCTTATTTTTGCAAGAAAAAGGGGTCAACTCTAAATGGTCAATACTATTGTAAAATGGCGATTCAGCATCGGTAATAAATATTTGTTTAGCTGCGGAAGAACCGGCGAAAACCAATCCTATATCGCGCCTATCGGTTACTGTATGCCTAATTTGCCAAAGAATATCAATAGCAGTATTTTTTTTAACTCCACCTTCAAAATACATGGCGGCAAAGCGATCAATTTCATCTATCAAAAATATTATACGAGTGCCCGGCTCTCTAAAACTTAGCAATCGATCTGACAGCTCTCCAATAAACGTTCCAGCATCAGAGTCAAACGGGAGATCACGCCCAATAGCCTCGAAATCCTCGTAAAGCTCACGCAACTCCTTATTAGGATTAAATGTGCGCAGACGCCTCCAAATCCACCGATTGAATGACGTACTATCAGCAAACGCTTCGTCAAGAGTCAAATACACAACTAAATTATCTCGATTAACCTTATGCGAAAAGGCGTCCAGGATTCTATAGAGCATTGTAGTTTTCCCAGATCTCCTCGGGCTGGAAATCCAGACGCTACGAACAGTTTTACTTCTAAATAGCGCTTTCTCAATTTTTTGCTCATCGATAACACGCGAAACATAATTATCACCGCGCATATGTACATCAGGAAAATTATCAAACGCATCATCTATTTCATCAGCAGAAAGTGGCTCAAATTCATCATCCCCAAAAATTGAGAACTCAACTGTTTGGCTAAAACTTGAAGACACGCCAGTTAAAGACACAACGGAGCATTCAAGTTCAACACTAAACTTAGATGCAAACTCATCCATCAACTTAAATGATACTGGTAGAGACGAGTCTACAAAGAAGGGACCGCTCAACTTTTCCGTAGAGGTTCCATTTGAAAAGCGTACAGGGCAATTATTTGGCAATTTTAAAGTGATGCTATCAGGGCTATCAACCCGCCTAGGTTCTATTCGTAGCACACTCCGTAAAGTGCCATCGCCATGGCGTTCCAATCCACCTAGTAGAGTCAGTTTGGCAGCGTTTTCACTGTGTGATATTGAATTGCTTAGGACGAGATCGGCAAATATCTGAAAAGGCTTAGCCTGAATACTTTTCTTCAGGTCAAAAAAACCTTGAAGCAAGTCACCATTCCCACTTACGAGTGCATCTTCTGCAACGCTTGCTAATGCCTCAGCTTTTCTTTTCTCTAACTCTATCGGCGGCATAGTTAAGCAATAAGCAAGTGCGCGAGGAGAGTGAAATCTCCAAGCGAGATACATTAAAATTGCACGAGCCTCTGCTTGTTTTTGATCGCCGGCAAATCTCTCCCAAAAAGCCTTGAGACCTATTGTCTCAAAAACATCCACTTCAAAACAAAGCCTGAAGTTATTTTGGTGCATCACCGAAGAGCTCATGTTGGCCTGCAATGACTGCAACGCTTCAAGTGAAGAGTTACCATTATTCTTTTCAAAACTTAGATCATTTATGTAGGCCATATCACGAATTAAGCGAGCAACAAGATCCCCCACGTGTGCTCGCATTGATTTTTCTTGATGCAAATACCTTACTACTGAAGATTTGACCTTCCCGTTTATCATTCTTAGCGTGTAAGAGAGCTCGGTTGTGCTAAGTATATCCACCGCAGATAAAGCCGAACTGACAGCCCAGTTAGCTAGATCCTCGGAAGATGTAAACTTACTCTCTGATAGCTTCGCCAGTGAGCACGTAGCAACTGCATCCCAAGACTTATGATTTATGAGACTTGCGATATCTAACTTTAGAGTCGGACCACTCGTATCTAGAGCATCAGCGACTTGTTTAGCCTTAACCAAGAGAACTTCAAAATTCTCATCCTCAACTTTAATTGATTTTTTTTGAGTAGGTGCTAGCTCTGCGATTTCGGTATGATCAGTTTCCATCGCCTCTGTTTCAACGAAACCTCTCTCTACAAAAACTTGTAGAATCTTATCGACCCCCGCCTTTCCTTCAGAAGATATTCGCTGCCATTGTTCAGCAGTATCAACTAGTATAGATATTAAATTCGAATGCTCCTCAAAAATTTTATCATCATTTCTAATATTCAATAGCAATATCTTTCCGAGCTTTCTGAGCTGAGACACGTACGTGGCTAGTAACGTACGACTCCTACTCAATTCACTGCAAATAGGATCAATTGCCTGCTCAAGATAATACGCAACTAAACCAGAAGATACAGCGCTGGGATAGCGCTCTACGCAATCAAGATGATTAATACAGTCTTGTAGCTGGGCATCAAACTCAGAACCACTTAGGCTTAGAAGCCTTTCTAAAACTTGCACATGCATTCGCTGTTCTTTATAGCGATCTTGGAGTTGTTTCAGAAGCTTGTTTAAACCCATATTATCTGCATCGGCCAACGCTGGACTATGTCCACCGAGCTTGGCAATTTTGTGCAGCAGAAACGTACGCTCCTCCAGCGCCTTACTGCTCTCGTTTATTTCTAGCGCGATAAGTTCAGCATTTGAAAGCGCTTTTTCCGCGAGGCGCCATTGCTGGTTGTCTAAATAAAGTTGAGCGGCTGATAGTGCTTTTGCTAAAGCAGCGTTTTCACTCATCCCCTCAAGCGCTGCTATTCGTTGAGTCAATTCCAGCGTGAGTTCTTCAATGAGCCTTTCAACTTCACGATCCAACGAAGGCGAAACCTCCTCGCTGGTGTCGTTTGCAACTGCGGCGTAACCTTCGAACAGACTATTAGTTGCATAGATATCTAAAAGATACTCAGTCGTACCAAATCCAAATCCTGCAACCAGATCATCAGTATAAATTTCTTCATAGGTTACAGCCACATCCGCAACCTTAGAAAATGCTCTGGGGTGTAGTGCATCAACCTCTTTGAAGTCTGCAATACATGCAAGGTCCGCACTCCAGTTTCGGTTTTGGCATACATAACTATTAGACCTAAATTTTTGCTCTGTCGTCTTGGATTCAAGCCATCCTCGAACGATCGCACAGTCATGCTCAGAGGACTTAAAAACAACTCCAATATTTGACTTTAGTACAACAAGAGGATCAGCTTTACGAAGCTGCGCTTTTTGGGTAACCGATCTATAAATATTAACCCAACCCTGTATTTCTGATAGCTTTAAAGATACTTGATTTCTAATAAATTTATCATATTCAGAATTCTTTTTCAGATGATCTGGAATTTCTGCCTTCCAGCCATCAATATAGTACTCCACTTCAAAATCAGCGATTAAGCCTTCATACCGCGCAAGAAAACCTTTTACTCCATTTGAAGTTAAATCCTCAAGGAGCGGCGCAAATATCTCATCATATGCTGCCTGCCAAATATGGGCATACGTGGTTCTACCCCCTTTCGTTCTAAAATCTAGAATTCCTCTTAATTCCTCTATGAAAGAGTCTAAAGATGTTTTCTCGTCTTGTATTCTTGCATTTCCAATTTGAACACCAGAAACACACAGGGCCAGGGTCTGTGAATTTAATGGCTCTACTGAAGGAGTAGAGACAATATCATAAATAGATTTGAAAAAATTCCTAACAGCCAAACTCGAATGATTATTAGAAATATCTCCAAGAGGGCTGGTACTCCAGTATATGTAAGAATCCATCCCCTGGCTTAGGGACTTCAAATACGCATCCATCTGAGTGAGCGCAACCAAAGTTTTCAGGGAGGGGTGCATCCGTGCTAGTTGCTCTTGCTGCCCAAGTGTAAGCCAGGATAAAGTGCATACGCATTCGGTTATAGTGGATGCATCAGATAAATGTAACTTCCTGCTAATGAGATTGCCAAGCTTTAGAGAAACCGCCTCAAATGTGCGCTGCGCAAGTATGCCCAGCTTTACCCCTAACTCACCAGTAAATAGATAGTACTCCGCCAAAAACAACCAAGCTTCGTTACTTAAGGTAGAATCTTGATAGACGTTCCAACAAAGATTAGAATAATTATATCTTATAGCTTCAATAAATTCTTTTTCAGCTGCAAATCCAGATACAATTTGCTCATACGTTTCAACCAAGTACTCAGCCGAACCCTTGAGATCTTCGTATTTATAAACCGTGTTTGAGGATATGTTTTCCATGGAAACTCTAGAAAGTACCTCTACGTTATCCATCCCCCTTAACATTAGAAACACTTCAGAGTTGAACTCTATTTTATATGAAACATTCTCAAACCACTGAACACTTGAAACGAATGAAAACCTTTCCCTCTGTTTATACTCAACGCTCGCTCCTAACTTTTTTATTTCCAGGTTTAAGCTAGCATCGATTTTATCAAGTAAATCAACCGCGTCTGATTTAACTTCAGAGCAAAGATCCTCTAGAGCTATGGAGCTATCTCTTATCTGTCTCAGGGTCAAAGATGGATCATCTTCGCTTGCCAGGGACTTGATTTTTGATATTAAAATGGTAGAGCTTGCACTATATTTATCAACTTTTTGCTCTAGCTCTTTTAAAGACGCTAAGAACCGTTCTCCAATTTCGCAGCGTTGAGTGATTTGAGCTATAGGTTCTTCTTGATAGGCTAGAGAGGCACCACCTACTTCTGTCAACACATCAAAAAAGCTTTGCTCCAAACGAACAGACTCACTATGCGTCCATTTCGCCTCATACGCCCCAACTAGTAGATGGCTAAAGCCATTCTCTTCTAGGGCCAAAACAAATTTTTTGTAAAATTCCTGGATTGCAAACTCTCCCGGATGAGTTTGTTGTCCGATTATTGAGTCTGTCAACATCTTCCATATAAACAACGACTTGTAACGATTTTCAAGTTTAGAGTTTTCTATAAGCCGAATCAGATCCGGAACCTTGCTAAGTTCGGGTAAATATTTATTTTTTATAGATTTATAAGGAACAAAAAAACCTATCTTTTTTAAATTTTCAAAACCTAAACTGGGGTCGTTTCCTTCAAAATATGCCCATATGATAGCGAGCAATGAAGGATAAGGCTTTTTATCTTGAGTTAGCCAACGACTAAAGAACGATGGATCAACGACCAACTCTGCAAGCTTGTCAATTGCCGAATCTTTAGGGCTCAATGTTACAGCAGACAGGTCCTTAATCAGCGATCTTATTTTTGCACTACTTTTTGGATATCGCTGCCATAAGGTATGTAGAAATTCGCTATCAACTTTGCCTTGCTCCCCCTCGAGAGCTTTTGGGAGCCAAAAATTCAATTGCCCTTTTGATATATTCAAATTCATTATTACATTCCATAGCGTGCATCGCACGACCAGTGCCCATCGTTCCTTCACATCTCTACAAATTCACACTGTAGACCGTTGTATTTTCACCGTGGCGTAACTATAAAAACCTACAAGCACTAATAGGTAATGATTATCATCATCGCCAGTTCTGGCGTGAACGTTTAATCACGGCGATTTGACATCATCGCGGACCTTTAGCCTGCGGTAAAGGCCCTGTCTACCAGGCCCCACAGAGATAAGTGAATCTTCCCAAGATTCGTAACCCAGTCGAATGACCTGATTTGGCCGCTTACTGCCCTTCATTACTGACTACTTTTTTGGGTGAGCTCAGTCGATTTGGTTCGTGGAGAGGCTTAGCGACTGATCTGGATGCCACAAATTTGCCACTCTCGCCCCGCTAACAGGGACGAAAACCAGCTAACCACAGCTGCCACAACCCTTTGATTTTCCTGCTAATCCGCGCTAACGTGCTGATTCTAAACGTCGACTTTTAGGACTCCGAAGGCAGGGGTCGTGGGTTCGAATCCCGCCGGGTGCACCAGATATGAAATGAAAAAGCCTCAGGTCGGGAGATCTGGGGCTTTTTTGTTTTTGGTTTGGTGGGTGGTGAGAGAGTGTTGAGTCGCGTCGGGATAGTAGAGGTGAAAATAAATCCCCTTTTCTCCCCCCTTTTTCCCAAGCAGTTTTCCAGCTCTACGATCATTACGATTTCACCGCCTTGAGCGCCGGTCTCAAGCAAAGAAGAAACGCCTACACAGGAACCTCTGCCCTGATGAGCGTACCGCCTTCGACCAGATTGCGGGCAGTAATGGTACCGCCATGGGCCTGGCAGATCGCACGGGCGATGGACAAGCCTAGCCCGCTCCCCCCCGAGTAACGTGCCCTGGAGCGCTCTGCACGCCAGAAGCGGTCGAACACGCTGTCCAGATGCTGGGCTTCGATACCTGGCCCTCGGTCACCGACTTCAATCACCACCGAACCGTGAACCCGGCGCGCCGTTATATTCAACTCGCCTCCCCCGGCCGCATAACGCAGCAAGTTATCGACCAGAATGTTGATCACCTGGCCCAGGCGATCACGATCGGCGTGCATACGAAGCCCATCAGCAATACTGACCTGCGTCAGCACGCAAGCCTCATCCAACTGCGGCTGGAACCACGCCAACCGCTCCGCCACCAGAGCCGCCAGAGAAAACTCGCTGCACTCCAGCACCAGCCGACCAGCACGAGCCATCGACAACAGGTGCAAGTCATCCACCAGTTTTCTGAGTTGATCGAGCTGACGCTTGACCATGCCCAACTGCATGGCATCGCTGGGGAATACCTCATCGAGCATACCCTGCACGCGCCCCATGGCGGCGTTCAAGGGTGTGCGCAGTTCGTGGGCAATGACCGCGCTGGATTCACGCACATCGCGCTCATAGCGCTCCAGTTGCGTGGTCATGCTGTTGAAGTCGCTGACCAGCCGTTGCAGCTCGTCGGGCGCGTCGCGGTGCACCGGCAGGCGCGTCAGGAAATCACCGCCGGCGACTCGCCGGGCGCCCTGGGCAATCGCCGAGAACTGGCTGGACAAGGGCCGCGAAAACCACAGGCCGAAGCCAATGATGATAGGGATCGCGGCCAGCACCAGGCCGATCAGTATCAGCCAGTCGCGATTGGCGATAGCCGGCTGGAAATAGTCCAGCGGATAGTACTGGGCAACCACTTGACGCAAGCGTGCCTCATTGAGCTCTGGCTCCGCGCGCAACGCCAGCAGCTCCTCACGCGGCCCCGGCGGCAGATGCTGCACAAAATACCAGTCCGACAGTGTGACGTTGATCCACATGCACACCGAGATCACCACCACCGCGCCGATCGCCAGCAAGCTCATGCGCAGGCCGATCCAGCGCCACATGGGTTTGTCGTTGACCCGCGGTTGCTCAAGCATGTGCGTTACCTGAATCGATAGCCAATGGAGCGCACCGTGACCAGAACACCGGTGATGCCGTGGTTTTCCAGCTTGCGGCGCAGGTTGTGCACGTGGGTGTCGACGACGCGGGCCAGGGCTTCGCTTTCCGGCAGGCAGATTTCCAGCAACTCATCACGGGTGAAGGCCTTGGACGGCGTCTTGAGCAACGTCACCAGCAGCTTGAATTCCGTTGGGGTCAGGTCCAGCCATTGCGGTGGTGCTTCGCCCTGCTCAATGGCTGCGGTAAACGCAACAAGATCCACCCGCAGGTTTTCATGGCGCAGCAGGTGTTCCACCGGTTGGTTGCCGGTGGTGCGCCGCAACACCGCGTGCACCCGCGCCACCACTTCGCGCGGGCTGTAAGGCTTGACCACATAGTCGTCCGCGCCATAACGCAAGGCACCGAGCTTTTCCGGTTCGTCGCCCATGGCCGTGACCATGATGACCGGCGTGTCACTGCTACGGCGAACGGCGGATAACACCTCGGTGCCGCTCAAGCGCGGCAGCATCACGTCGAGCAGGATCAGGTCGGGCTGCCAGCTTTTGTACAGGTCCAGACCGCGCTGGCCGTCTTCGGCCAGGGCCACCTCATAGCCATCCCGGAGCAAGTAGGCTTCGAGAATGTTGGCGCTGTCGGCGTCGTCTTCGACGATGAGGATACGTTTTCCTGACACAAAGAAGCCTCTTGATGAAACCTTGATAATTTACGCACCGTTTATTGAAAGTGCGCTGCCAGTATTGCCCTACGCCCGCTTTCGCGAGCCGATCCTATGTCGATCACCGCCTCGCTGTCCAAGCCTATCAACGTGCCTGAACAGCTCGATCCGAGGGCGGCACGGTATCGCGCGTTGGCAGGCGCACTGCTGTCTTCTTTACGCTCAAAGGGCTTGACCATGAACTTCACCACTCCCCCTACCCGCAACATCCTGTTGGGCGCCGCCACGCTGCTGTGCTGCACACTCGTGCCCCAGGCTCAGGCGGCCGACGCTAGCCCGGCAGCCGATGAAACCACTGTTACCCTGGGCCTTGGCATGGGTGTCACACCTCGCTACATGGGTGCTAACCGCTACCGTCCGCTCGTACTGCCGATGCTCAGCATCCAGCACGGAGCGTTGTTCGCCGACACCACTCGCGGCGTGGGCCTGCAATTTCAATCCGACAGTGGCTTCGGCGCCAGCGCGGCGATCAATTACGACATGGGCCGCAAGGAGAAGGACAGCACTACCGGCGCGGGCGGCGACGAGCTCAGAGGTATGGGCGATATCAACGGCGCAACCGTCGCCGACTTTACCCTCAGCCAACAACTGCTTGACTGGCTGTCGGTCAACGGCGAAGCCGAACTGCGCATGGCCGGCGAGCACCGAGGCAACCGTTACCGCTTTGGCCTGGAAGGCATACTGTTGCACACAAGCCGCGACACCCTGAGCCTGGCCATCGACGCCCATGCCGGCGATAGCCGCTACAACCAGACGTTCTTCGGCGTCACCCAGGCTCAGAGCCAACGCTCGATCTACAGCAAGTACACCGCCGACGCCGGGATCTATGCCTACTCCGCTGCCTTGAACTGGCAGCACACCTTCGACGCGCACTGGTCAACGCTGGCCAGCCTGACGCTGACTCAATACGCTGACCAGGCCAGCGACAGCCCGCTGGTAAGGCGCGAAACCGCTGGCTTGGGCCTGTTTGCAATCAACTACACGTTTTGACAACAAGCCCCGGGTATGCAGGCTTCATCTGGACTATCCCTGGGGCAGATTCCGGTCCTGTGCGAATGGCTTTTCAGACCGCGCAAGGTTCTACCCATCAGGGCGTACACACGATGATCCGTTTGAAGTACCTGTCCAAAAGAGCCGTGCTGCTCTATGCGCTATTGATGAGTATCGGCAGTCAAGCCTCCCCCACCCTGCATACCGAAGCGTTCGTGCATCCTGGCCTGCTCCAGACCCGGGAGGACTTCACGCGGATACGCGAGAAGCTGGCCAACTATAACCAGCCGTGGCTGGCCGGCTGGCAGAAGCTGATCGCCAATCCCCATGCCTCATTAGCCTGGCAGCCCAACCCGATGCCGGTGGTGTACCCCACTTCAGGCGGCCCGAATAACGACAGTGTTCTGTTCAACGACGCAGCCGCCGCGTATGCACTGGCCCTGCGCTGGCAGATCTCCAACAACCCGGCGTATGCCGACAAGGCCGTGAGTATTTTGAACCAGTGGGCCTTGACCCTCACCGCGATCAAAGACAAGCCCGGCAGAGCTTTGGTGGCAGGCTTGTACGGCTACCAACTGGCCAACGCGGCCGAACTGCTGCGCAGCTACCCAAAGTGGCGGGCGGAAGATTTCCAGCGTTTTCAAGGCATGATGCTCACTGTGTTCTACCCCATCAATCATGACTTCCTGGTGAACCACGACGGCGCCCGGCCTGATCATCATGGGGCCAGCTGGGACCTAGCCAACATGAACTCGATGCTGGCCATCGGCGTACTGACCGACCGCCGCGATCTCTACAACGAGGCCGTCGACTACTTCAAGCACGGCACCGGTAACGGCGCCATCGCCCACGCGGTGTGGAAGCTCTACGGCGATGGCCTCGGTCAAGTCCAGGAAAGCGGACGTGATCAGTCACACGCCATGCTCGACATAGCCCTGCTCGGCAGTTTCTGCCAAATGGCCTGGAACCAGGGCAACGACCTGTTCGGCTACCAGAACAATCGCGTGCTGCAGGGCGCCGAGTATGTGGCCAAGTACAACCTTGGCCAGGAGGTGCCGTTTACCCCCATCCCCAACAGCAGCTTCAAACAGACCGTCATCTCGGCCGATCATCGCGGCGAAACCCGTCCGATATGGGAACTGCTCTACAACCACTACGCCGTGCGAAAGGGCCTCAGCGCACCGAATGTGCAGGCCATGGCAAATAACGTCCAAGTGGAAGGTGGTGGCGGGGATTATGGTGCTGACAGGGTTGGCTACGTCCAGCTGGGGTATGGGACGTTGCTGTATTCGTTGGGGGAATACGGTTTGTCGCAGATGCAGCTGATGCCGTAGAGGTATATCACCGAAGCTGCGCTGCGCATTACAAATGCGTCCTTTCTACCTGTCAAATTCGGGGAATGGCAAGAACGCATTGGTGTGTTGGAAATGTCAAAGGACGCCAGCACCATCGCCGCAGAAGTGTAGAGCCAGACATGAATGAAACACCCGAGGTCTTAAGACCCGGGGCTTTTTTGTGAGCCACTTGCACGCGCAACTCGATGTTGCTACGAGTGGCTAAGCGCCTACATCCCGATGGGTTGAGGATTACGAAGGCCTTGATGAATTCCCGGAATGCTGCTTTTCCAGGCTTGAGATTTCACCGCGCAACACCCCCTCCAACACCCCAAAAAACCCCTGAATATGCCCCTGCTTCAACGCCTGCGGCCGCGTAACCAAATAAACCTCCATCGCCGGCAGTTCTATCTCCTGAAAAACCTCACTCAACCCCGTAGCCAAAATACGCGGCAGCACCGCCACACCCATCCCTCGCTTCACCGACTCAAGCTGCACCGCAAACGAACTCACCCTGATCGGCGCATGATCCAGCCCCGCAGCTTTCGCCGCGCGCATTTGCGGTAACAGGTCCAGCGGCGGCAGCAAGGCAATACTGGCGGCAGTGGCGGGAGTTAGCGCAGGAAAACGTTGCAGGTATTCGGCGGTAGCAAAGACCCCGTAGTCCAGTTTGCCGAGCCCTCGGTAGATCAAAGAGGGTTCGCCCAGGTGTGCGGTACGTATGGCGATGTCGGCTACGCCTCGTACGATTTTGTGGAAGTCGGGGGTGACCTGCAGTTCTACGGAGCAGCCTGGGTGCTGCGCTGTGAAGCGGCTGGCGGCTTCGAGCACGCTGGCAGAGAAGCCTTCGCCGGCGCTCAACAGCACGGTGCCGCTGAGGGTTGCGGGCGTGCCGTCGGCGGGGGCCTGGCGGCGCAGGCCGGATTCGGCTGCCAGGGCGACGTCTACCAGGGCCTGGCCTCGGGAGGTGAGCCGGCAGCCTTCCACGCCGCGTTCCACCAGTGGTTCGCCCAGGGCGGTTTCCAGTTGGGTGAGGCGGCGGGAGACGGTAGACGCCGCGATACCGAGTAACTGGCCTGCCTGTAAAAAACTGCCGCGCCGTGAGACTGCCAGCAGCAGTCGAAGATCGTCCCAATTTGCCTGCAATGCCATATCTCCGCGCTTCCCTGGTGTGCAGATGTGCAAAGCCATTATGCCGCAGGCGCTGTTTTTACGGCGTGGGCTCGCGGGTATATCTACTGGCCTTCTCAACAAATGGAATGGCCTGTATGAACACGAACCCCAATCGCTTGCGCAGCACCTTTGTGACCGGTGCCACCGGTTTGCTGGGCAACAACCTGGTACGGGAGCTGGTCGCACGGGGTTATGCGGTGAAGGCGCTGGTGCGCTCGGCGGCCAAGGGCGCTCAGCAGTTCGGCGATGTGCCGGGTGTGGAACAGGTGGTGGGGGACATGGCGGATGTGGATGCCTTCGCGGCAGCGTTGCAAGGCTGCGATACGGTGTTTCACTGCGCGGCGTTTTTTCGGGATAACTACAAGGGCGGCAGCCATTGGGAGGAGCTGGAAAAGATCAATGTCGTCGGTACGCGAGCCCTGCTGCAACAGGCGTATGACGCCGGTGTGCGAAGGTTTGTGCATACTTCGTCGATTGCCGTGCTCGACGGTGCCCCCGGTACGCCGATCGACGAGACGTGCCTGCGGGCCGAAGCCGATGCGGATGACTACTACCGCAGCAAGATCCTGGCTGAGCGGGAGGTGTTGAGGTTTCTTGAAAGCCATCCGCAGATGCACGCTTGCATGGTGTTGCCCGGTTGGATGTGGGGGCCGGGTGACCGTGGGCCGACGTCTTCGGGGCAGTTGGTTCGGGACGTTATCAACGGCAAGTTGCCGGGGCTGATTCCTGGCACCTTTTCGCTGGTCGATGCCCGCGATGTGGCCTGGGCGCACATTGCTGCCGCCCAAAGCGGGCGACGGGGCGAGCGTTATCTCGCGGCCGGTCGCAACTTGACCATGCGCCAGCTGATGCCGGTGCTGGGGCGTATTGCTGGGGTCAAGGTTCCCTCGCGCCAACTGCCGCTGCCCGCGCTGTACCTGTTGGCAGCGGTGCAAGAGGCCTACGCGTACCTGACCGGCAAGCCTATCTTGCTGAGCATGGCAACGTTACGGCTGTTGATACGCGAGGAGCACCGTACCCGCTTTGACCACCGCAAAAGTGAAGAGGAACTGGGGCTGAGTTTTCGCGGGTTGGAGCAGACCCTCACGGACACGGTGGCCTGGTACCGGGCTCACGGCAGGTTATAAGAAAGCCCCAGGCCAACGACCGGGGGCTATTTATATGGGTCTTCAGCACGCCCATTTGAAATCTTGAAAAGCCACCTCCCTGGCTAACGCGACCGGCACGGAGTAAGCCCTGCGCCGAACAGCCTGCAGTGATGCTGCGTAATTGATACCCGGCCCAAAGCTGTCGATCACTTGGAAAATGCCCTCAAGGCAGCAGTCCAAAATCAACGTCACCCCCGGATAATCCCTCGTCAGTTCCCCCGTTGAATCGCTTAGCACCAACGCCTCCGGCTTCAGGTCAATCAACAACCAACTACGATGCTTGAAGCGCACCCCCACATCCTTGAGCAACGCGTTCCATTCCATGACCCAACCTCATCGACTGGCGATCAGCACAGGAATGGCGTTGTTCAGTGAGAACGCCACCAGAAATACGGCCAGCCCGACGTCGATCTGCCGGGTGTACTTGAGGAACAGCGCCTTGATCGGACCTTGGCCGAACAGCAGCGCCACCACTGAATACCAGATGACTTCCAGGGTCGAGCACAGCATCACCACCAGCACTTTGTCGATCTCCGAGCGCGGCACCGAGAGAAAGCCGGCATAGATACTGATCATGAAAGCGATGGTTTTCATGTTGCTGATATTGGTGATCACCCCCACGCGGTAGGCCTTGGCGAAGCTGGTCGCGCCCGGTGCGGTGCTTTCGGCCGTGCCGGTGTTCTTGGCCAGCACGCTTTTGATGATGCTGTACGCGATGTACAGCAGGTACGCCGAACCGCATAACGTGGCGACTTTGGAAAACGCCGGGTACTGGTGCAACAAAGCCGCCAGGCCCAGCAACGAAATCGTCGAGAAAAACACCCCGACCGTGCAGATGCCCAGGGTCGCGCCGATGCCGGTCGACACCGAGCCCAGCGAGGCGAAGCGGCTGACAATGATGAAGTTGGGGCCCGGGCTTATCACCGCCAGGATGTAGATCAATGCTGCTGTAAACATGGGAACTCCTTGTATGAGGCAGCGGACCGCGCAGGCCGCTGCCGAGAGCCGATCAGGCCAGTGCGTGCAACGGAGCCTCGGCCTGCGCGAGCTTTGCCTCCAGGGACGCGAGGATATGTTCGACCCGCAGTGAAATCAGGCTGAATGAGCCGGCGTCACCCAGGCCATGGGAGCTTTCGCATAAGCCGTTAAGGAACACGGCAGGCAATTCATCCAGCGCCGTCAGGCTGTAATCGCGGTTCACCACCAGCGCGCCATGAGTGTCCGCTCGGAACCGGGCGTGATAAGGCGCCAACAGCGGTGGATAGAGTTCACCATTTTCCTTGGCGGCAATGTCCTTGAAACCGGTAGCCAGCACCAGCGCATCCAACGCGAGGGTCGAGTGGGTCAGTTGGTTGACCTCTTTGAGCGCCAGCTCCACCTGCCCTGATGCGTTGATCTGCGCCTGCTCGATGGCGATGTTGTTGAGAATGTGGATACGCTGTTTGCCCTGCAGTTTTTCCTCATGGATGCGCACGTATAGCGCGTTGATCACGTCTTCATCGGCCGAGCTGTAGTTGGTGCCGCGCAGTTGCTTGTCCACCCGCGCCTTGGCCTCGGGCGGCAGGTTGAAGTAGTAGTCGATAAATTCCGGAAAATACACCTTGTCGCTGAATGGGCTGGTGTCTTTGAGGCGGAAGCTGAAGCTGCGGTGCAGCGAGTAAATCTCTTTGTCCGGGAACCTGGCGGTCAGGTCGAACACAATCTCCACGGCGCTCTGGCTGGACCCCACCACCCCGATGCGCTGCACGCTCTGGGGCAGCTGGTTGAGACGCTCCAAGTAGTGATTGAGATGGAACACCCGAGGGCCGGTCAGGCCCTCGAACACCGCTGGTATATTCGCCGTGCGCCCGGTGCCCAGCACCAGACTGCGCCCGTAGATGACCCTTTGGTCGTTATAGGTCACCTTCCACACCTGCTCGCCTTTGAATAGCAACGGCTCGACCCGGTGGGCGAACGCTGAGGATTCAACACTGGCGAGAAAATGCCCGGCCACCCATTTGATGTACTCGGCATATTCACGCCGCAACGGGTATGTCAGCGGCAGATTGAGGTAATCGAACAGGCGCCCGGTTTCTTTCAGGTAATTGACGAACCCATAGTGGCTGCGCGGGTTGCGCGGCGTGACCAGGTCGCGCAAGGGGTTGTTCTGGATGTCCGAGCCGCTGAGCAGCATTTCATCCTGCCAGTCGGGGGTGGGCTTGGCGTCGAGGAACCGATAGGTCAGCGCTGAAGCCGACTCCTGCAGCCCGATAGCCAACGCCAGGTTGGAGGGACCAAAACCAATACCTACGATATCGAAAACAGTGTCTGACATGGAAAAGCTCCTATCCCTGGATTGGCTTCAGTGGAAGATGGTAATAGTGATACGCCGTGTTTTCGATAAACCCGAAGCGCGTGTATAAGTTTCGAGCCTTTGGGTTATCGTCCGCGCCCTCAATGAACAACTGTTTGGCGCCGGTTGTTTCCGCGAACGTCTTGGCCGCATTCAATAAGGCCAGGCCAACCCCCAATGTCATCAACTTAAGGAATTTTTCCTATAAATATCATATAATTAGCGCTAAATTCAGCGCATAGGAGAAACCCTTTTGGCCCCTCATTCCACACCGTTTGACACCGCCCAGCAAACCCTGGCTTGAAAATTGTACAAAAAATAACCAGTCAGCTCGATTGTCCCGACTTCATCGATACCCACCGCCAGCGCCCTCACGACTTTACCCGCCGACGCCAACTGACCTTCAAGAACCTCGTCCTGTTTTTGCTCAATCAGCCACGCACCGCCCTGCAAACCGAGCTCGATCAGTTCTATCGCGTGCTCAACCAGGCCTCGGCCGAGACCCAGGTGGTCACCGCGCAGGCCTTCAGCAAGGCGCGCGGCAAGCTCAAGCCCGAGGTCTTCGAGAGCCTCAACCAAACCCTTCAGCAACAGCTCGACAGCCTCGGGCTGCGCCAGACGTGGCGCGGGTTACGGGTACTCGCCGTGGACGGCTCGACCGTCCATTTACCGCTGGAGTCGGTCATGACGCGCTTTTTCGGCTGCCATAGCGAGTTTCCCGTTGCCCGTCTGTCCATGCTCTACGACGTCGCCGACGGCCAGACGCTACACAGCCTGATCGTGCCATCCGCAGTCGGCGAGCGCGATTGCGCCCATCTGCACCTCGAGCATCTGCCCGCTGACAGCCTGACGTTGTTTGATCGCGGCTACCCCGGACACTGGCTGTTTGCGCTGTTCGAGCAGCACCGGCGACATTTCCTGATGCGCCTGCCGTGTGGCTACAACGCGCAGGTCAAACAGTTTCTCCGCTCGGGGCAGACAGAAGACACGCAGTTCTTCTCTGCCAGTCATCCCGAGGCGCGCCTGTTCTGTACCGAGGCCGGCGTCGATCCCGCGGGCCGGGTCGAATTGCGCCTGATCCGGGTCGAGCTAGCCAGCGGTGAAAGCGAAGTGCTGCTGACCTCCCTGCTGGATCGACAGGCCTTCCCGGCCGAGGTGTTCGCGGATCTTTACCACCGCCGCTGGGGCATCGAAACGGACTACCGCCGCCTCAAGCAGACCCTCTGCCTCGACAACTTTAGCGGCCGTAGCGTGACGGCCGTGAAGCAGGACTTTCATGCCGGGCAACTGCTGAAAAACCTAGCGCTGCTGATGCAACATCTGCTGCAACCGGTCATCGAGCAGCGCCACAAAGGCCGCAAGCTGCGCTGGAAGGTCAACTTCACCCAAGGGGTGTCACGCCTCAAGAACACCCTGGTCGACCTGCTGGTACGCCCCGGTGTGCAGGGGCTGGCCAACGTGATGGAGTTGATGGCCAACAGCCTCAGCGCTGTGCGCCCGGGCCGCAGCTTCCCGCGCCAGCGTATGCGCCTGGCCAGTCGCGGCTGCGAGGGCTACAAACCGACGCGCTAAGAACAAGCAGCACCCGAACTGCACCGCAAAAAAGCTGGCCAGACAGCGGCCGGCACGCGCTCGCCCGGAAAACGAGAAATCCCGCCCGCCGAGGCGAACCGGCATCCATTAAGCTGGCGTCTGGGTCGCACATGCGCTGAACTGGGGAGCAAAACCAGTGAAGGCACTGCTGCAACCGCGCGTCCAAGCCCCGGGATTTCTTGCCCCGGCCAGGGCTGGGGGCTTAAGTTGATGACATTGGGCCAACCCCCGCCCTGCGTTTGGACGCCTCAACATATAAATCATTAAGTATCCACAGGCGCTCTAACGTGACACTGGAAAAACTCGGGAACAGTTGTGTAAACCCAATGATTTCATTGTTTACCAGCGCGACGATAATAATTGACTCGCCTAAATAGAAGCGTTGTTGAATAAAGGCCGTCGAGCGGGTCAGGTCGGATGCCTCACCATAAAACTCGCGGTATTTGTCCAACAACGGCGCGATGGCGGCGGCGTCATCGAGGGACGCATGTCGAGTAAAAACTGCATCGCTCATGGTGTGGTCACCTCGGCAAACGCCTGCTCCAGAATCTGCACGCCTTGGGAGATCTGCGCAGCCGTGATGGTCAGGGCCGGAAGAAACTTCAGCACTTGGTTATCAATGCCGGAGGTTTCAATGATCAGCCCGTGGGCATAGGCACGCGCAGCGACTTTCTGCGCAAGGCTTACATCCTCGAACTCGATACCCCTGAAAAATCCGCGCCCCTTCAGGCGGTTGGGCGCCTTGGCGGCGAAGCCTGTGGACAAGCCCTGCAAGGCCTCATGCAGCACGCCCGCCTTGGCCTTGAGCGCCCGGGTAAAGCCTGCGTCGCTCCAATAGTGGTCGATTACCGCCTTGCCGGTAACGAACGCCAGGTTGTTACCGCGAAATGTGCCGTTGTGCTCTCCCGGCTCCCACACGTCCAGGTGAGGCGCCAGCAATACCAGCGACATGGGCAAGCCATAACCACTGATGGACTTAGACAAGGTCACGATGTCCGGGGTGACGCCCAGGGCTTCGAAGCTGAAGAAGTCACCCGTGCGCCCGCAGCCCGCCTGGATGTCATCGATGATCAGCAGAATGTCATGGGCCTGGGCGATGCGCTGCACGGCTTGCACCCAGGCAGCCGAGGCGCTGTTGACGCCGCCCTCGCCTTGCACGGTTTCCAGCACGATGGCCGCTGGTTTGTCGATGCCACTGCCGCTGCGCAACATAGTGGCCAAGTACAGCGAGGTGTCCACCTCGTCGCCGAAGTAGCCATCGTAGGGCATGAAGGTGACGTTGCTGAGGGTAACGCCCGCCCCGGCCCGCTTACGCGGGTTGCTGGTCAGGGCCAGGCTGCCCAGGGACATTCCATGGAAGGCATTGGTGAAGGCTACGATGTTCTGGCGCCCGGTGTACTTGCGCGCCAGCTTGATCGCGGCCTCTACCGCATTGGTGCCGGTGGGCCCAGGAAACTGCACTTTGTAACGCAGGTTGCGCGGCGCGAGCACCTGCGCTTCGAATGCAGTGAGAAAGGCTTTCTTTGCGGTGGTCTTGAAGTCCAGGCCATGAGTGATGCCATTGTGCGCAATGTAGTCGAGCAGCGCGGCCTTTAATACCGGGTTGTTATGCCCGTAGTTCAAGGCACCGGCACCGCTGAAAAAGTCGATGAAAAGCTGACCTTGTTCACTGGTCAGCGTTGATCCCTCGGCGGTTTTGAACGTATCGGTAAAGTCCCGGCAATAAGAGCGTACATTGGACTCTTTCAGCTCGAAGATATCCAAGGGTTGTTGCAGTTCAGGTATTGCCTGTGCAAGTGAGTAATTCAGCGTCGCCGTCATATCAGGTACCGTTCATTAATCCAATTGAATGGACTTCCAACAGGTAGAGCTATTTCCCAGTGGCCATGTAGCGAATGCTGAGAAGACTTTAATCCTTGAAGTCCGCTTGCAACTTTTCATCCAATGAAAACATGACCCGCTCTGTTGGCCAGCAGGAACAATGACGTCTTTCGCTGATTAAACTAGCAGCAATTACTCCCCCTGCAACTGAATATAAATTCATATGCTTATGACCCGTTGCCGCCAAGCCGGCGATGGTATCGCGCGATACCATCGCCACGGGGTCAGTGCGGCGGCAAGGTTTTGAGGCGTTCTTCCAGGTTTTGCCCAGGGAAGCGCTTTTGCAACTCGGCAAGTTTGGTCGTCGCTGCGGCCTCATCCCCTGCCGCGCGCAGGCGCGCTACTTCCTGCAAGCCAAGCTCAAGAGGTTGCGGCGCAGCGCGCTTGGCCAGCTTGCCTTGGGGCAAGGCATCGCTGCTCATTTCGGCACTGTAGGACTCGGCACGGGGCGGCGCGCTCATCGGCGCAGGCGCGGAGAACGCGGCCGGGGCAGCGAGACGTGTGTTGTGTACCGGGTCCAACTCGGGGGTGCGCGTGATCACGCCCACCAGCAACGCCACACCGGCCAGGCTGGCAAATGCCATTTGCCAGCGCGGTTGCTGGCATGCACGCAGCCAGCGCTGCCACAGGTTGGGCGCGGGCTTGGGCGCTTCGCGGCGGGCAGCGTTGAGGATGAATGCGTCGAGGGACGCGGGCGGTTCGCCCGTGCTGTGTTGACGAAAGTGCTGGAGCATCTCGTCGTCTGGGGTGTGTCGGGAGTCGTTCATGCGAGTATCTCCTCGGCCAGCAGGCGGCGCAGTTTCTGCTGGGCGTAACGCAGGCGGCTTTTTACGGTTTCCAGCGGGGCGCCGGTGAGGGTGGCGATTTGCGGTACTTCGAGCTCGCCGTGCAGGCGTAGCAGGAAGACTTCGCGCTGGTCTTCGGGCAGGTCTTGCAGGGCGGCGTCGAGGCGGGCCTGGTCGCGGCTCAGGCTCAGCTGTTGTTCGGGGCCGGCGCTGTGGTCGGGCTGGGCGTGCAGCTGTTCATCGTAGCTGTCGTGCAACGGGTTGTGGATGCCGTGCTTGCGCCAGTGGTCGATCAGGCGGTTGCGGGCGATCTGGAACAACCAGGTACGAAAACTCGCCCGGCCTTGTGGCTGGGTGGTGCTGCGGATGAGGCTGAGCCAGGTGTCCTGGTAGATTTCTTCGGCCAGTTCGGCTTTGTTGCACAGGGACACGAGGAAGCGGTACAGGCCCTGGCGATGGCGCGTGTACAAGGCTTCGAAGGCGGCAGCGTCACCGGTTCGGTAGCGGGCCAGCAGCGATTCGTCGCTGGGTGAGTCGTCTGGAACGGCCATATAGTGGGCGAACTCCTTTTGGTCAGCCGAAACAGGATTACTGTAGGAGCGAGCTTGCTCGCGAAGAACGTCAACGATAACGCGTGCTTGCTGGATAAACGCGGTGCCTGTGAGTTTTTCGCGAGCAAGCTCGCTCCTACAAAAAGCTTTAGCAGCAAGCCCCCTCCCACATTTGATCTCGGTTGTGAGCGAGATCAGGGTTTGAGGCTTTGGGCCAACTCCACCAGTTGCACGAATTCGTTGCGCAGTCCGAAGGGGTCATCGCCGCGGGCCGAGCGCGCCAGTTTGGCGGTGTCTTGCAAGCTCATGGTGCCAGTGTAGCGGCCATCGCCCTTGAGCTGTTGGGCGAAGGCGGCCACGGCAGACGAGAAGCGCAGGTCGTCGCTGGCTGGGGTGGCCTGATTGGCGATGGGGCGTTCGATCAACTGGCTGTTACCGCCCGCAGCGGGCTTGTAGCGCACCCGCAGCATCGCCAGCTCATCGGACTTGCCTTCGGTCGCAGGCGCGGCGGCGTATCGCAAAGGCTCCAACCAGCCCTTCTCGCCCTTGGGCACGATTTCATAAAGCGCCGTCACCGTGTGCCCTGCGCCAATCTCGCCGGCGTCGACCTTGTCGTTGTTGAAATCCTCACGCTTCAAGGCGCGGTTTTCATAGCCCAGCAGGCGGTACTCGCTGACCTGGGCCGGGTTGAATTCCACCTGCAGTTTCACATCCCGCGCCACCACGGCCAGGGTGGAACTGAGTTGCTCCACCAGCACTTTGCGCGCTTCGCGCAGGTTGTCGATGTAGGCGTAGTTACCGTCGCCCGCGTCGGCGAGCTGCTCCATCAGGTGTTCGTTGTAGTTGTCCACGCCAAAGCCGAGGGTGGTCAGGGATACGCCGCTTTTGCGCTGGGCCACGGCCATTTGCTTGAGGCTGTCAAAATCGCGGATGCCCACGTTGAAGTCGCCGTCGGTGGCCAGCAGGATGCGGTTGATGCCGTTGGCAATAAAGCCTTCGCGGGCCAGCTGGTAGGCCAGTTCGATGCCGGACGCGCCTGCGGTGGAGCCGCCGGCGGTGAGTTGGTCGATGGCGTTGCGGATCTTGGCTTTGTCATGCCCGGAGGTGGGCTTGAGCACCACGCGGGATTCACCGGCGTAGACCACCAGTGACACGCGGTCCTGATCACGCAGTTGATCTACCAGCAATTTCAGCGTGCTTTTGACCATAGGCAACCCTTCGCGGCGGTCCATGGAGCCGGACACGTCCACCAGGAACACCAGGTTGGCGGGCGCCAGTTCGGCCACGGTTTTATCGGAGGCCTTGATGCCGATGCGCAGCAGTTTGGTGCGCGGGTTCCACGGTGTGGCGGCCACTTCGGTAGTGACGCCAAAGGGTAAGCCGTCGGTGGGCAGGGCGTAGTGGTAGGGGAAGTAGTTGACCATTTCTTCCAATCGCACCGCGCCTTCGGGCGGCAGGCGGCCTTGGTTGAGGAAGCGCCGTACGTTGGCGTAGCTGCCCGTGTCGACATCCACGCTGAAGGTGGAGACCGGGGTTTCGGCGACACGATGCACGGGGTTGTCAGGCAGGTTGGCGTATTGCTCGCGGGGTTCGCTGCGCTCAGCCAGGGTTGCCATCTCCCGCACCATCATCGGTGCAGGCATCGCACTACGTTTGACCAGAGCGCCCTGGGCCGGCGCACTTTGTAACTCAGCGACGGGCTTGCCGACCTCGGGGGAGGACGGCAATCCACAACCGCCGAGCGCCACCAGCAGCGTTATGGCAAAAGATTGGGCAGCAGGACGCAGCAAGAGCAGCGGGCGGGACATGGGCTGAACCTCGGGAATGAATGATCCGTTCAACAGCTCAGACGTAACGCCACACCCGTACGGGTTAAACACGGTTACTTCTGCCTCCGGTCGCTGCGTCACACTTAGAGACACAACCGGCTGAACCCGTTTTCACCACTAACCACATATCGAGGGTTCGCCTCCCTATCAGGACAATCTGTTTCTTGAGTGCTTTGGAGGCTTTTAAATCAGGGAAAACGCGATGAACTCTGTAAGGCACAACCCCACAAACCGCTATGAGCCTCTCGTCGAACGGCCCAGCTATGCAGGGGCCGCCTCAGACAAGCCGTCCTACACCACTGAGCAAGCGGCAGAGCAAATCACCCGAACCGGCTATCGTTGGAAAGAGCGAAACCAGGACAGCACCACACCTATCGGCTATCGCTTTTTCACACCCGCCCAAGGCACTTACAACACACCCAGCGGCGCTAGTGAGTTCTCCCACTCTCAAAAAGAACAGGCCTGGCGCGCCATGCAGTCTTGGGCAGATGTCGCCAATGTGTCCTTCACCGAAAATGCGCCCGATCTCAAAGGGCAAATTTTACTGGGCAATGACCCGCAGACTGGCCTGGCAGGGTATGCGTCTTATCCAGGCATTTATAGCGACGGCACACAAGCCTGGTTCGCCTCAGGCGGCAACAATCGCCCCTTCACTCACGGTAGTTTCAGCCGGTATCTGCTAGTCCATGAGATCGGCCATACCCTGGGGCTCATGCATCCTGGCAAATACAACAACGGCGGCAGCTACGCTGAAAATGCCAGCTACGCCGAGGACAATCGCGCCTACAGCCTAATGAGTTACTGGTGGGCCGGCCACCTGGGCCATGACCACAACAAGAGCGGCCAAACCCACTATGCCAGCGCGCCGCTGATGGACGACATTACGGCCATCCAAAAGCTCTACGGTGCCAATTACAAAAACCGCGACACCGACACGGTCTACGGCTTCAACTCCAATACCGGGCGTGACTTCCTCAGCCTCAACTCAGCGGACGACGCGCCCGTGTTCAGCGTGTGGGATGGGGGCGGCAACGACACCCTGGATTTCTCGCAGTTTCATCAGGACCAGACCATCAACTTGAAGGCTGAACACTTCTCCGATGTCGGTGGCATGAAAGGCAACGTCTCCATTGCCAAAGGCGTGACCCTGGAAAATGCCATCGGCGGCACGGGCGCAGATCGACTTATCGGTAACCACGCTGATAACCGCCTGACCGGTGGCCTGGGCCAGGACACCCTTACCGGTGGGCTGGGCAAGGATACGTTTGTGTATAACAACGCCAGCGAGTCGACCCAACAGCACCCCGACCTGATCACCGATTTCACCAGTGGGCAGGACAAGATCGATGTGTCCAACGCGCTGCAGGCCGCCGGTATCAAGGACCTGCAGTTTGTGCGCCGTTTCAGCGGCCGGCCGGGCGAGGCGTTGCTCGGTTATGACCCGAACACGCGCCAGCACAGCCTGGCCATTGACCTGAACGGCTCGGGCCAAGCCGACCTGTATATCAAGAGCCAAGGGCCAATCAAGCCAGACGACGTGATCAGCCGAGCCTCCCAACCGAACCGTATGCCAACCCCACCCGCCCGGGTTACGCCTGAAGCGCCAACCCCGCGGCCGCCGTCGCCAGCGGATGTGGCACCGTACAAGCCCCACACCACGCCAACATCCGCGCCGCAACAGGCACCGTTCTCCTTGCAGAACTACGCCAACGCATCCCTTAAGGGCACGCCGATGCATACCGCCGCCAGGGCCGTGGGCACGATTCGCGAAGTGAGCATTACACGTGACTCATGGGGCTACGAACGCGTGCATACCCGTTCGTTGGGCACCGGCTCGCTGATCAACGATGGCAACAGCGTGCTGACCAACCAACATGTGCGCGATGCGCTGGCCAAAGGCAGCAAGCTCGAGCTTTGGCTGGGGTATGAGCAAGACAGTACTGGCCGGATGAAGGTAGAGCGCAAAGTGCCGCTGGACCCCAACCCGCTCAGTGGCGACGCACGGTTGGACTACGCCGAGCTGCGTGTCGACTTGCCCGCCGGCGAGAAAAAAGCCTTGGCCGAGCAGTTCCGGCCACTCAAGTTGGCCTCCGGCCCCCAAGCATCGCCTGGGCAGAAAGTCTTTATGCCCAACCATGGGCAAGAGGCCCTCGGCATTTCATTTCTGAATGCCGAGGGCCAACCCACCACTCTCAAGGGATACGACCAGGACAGCCGTTATCAGGGCACGGTCTACCACGATGCCTTCAAGAAACCCGGCACTTCCGGTTCACCGCTGATCAGCGTCGACACCGGCGAAATCGTTGCCTTGCACAACGGCTCCATCGGCACCCACGTGAACGGGCAACGCGACTCCATGGGCACGGCCACCCGCATCGACTTGATCCAACAGCACCGTCGTCAGAGGTGACGCGGTTTACCGGTTGCCGCTGATCAGTCCGTGCCGTATTTCGGGTTGCGCGGGCCGTACAAGATGCCGGTGCGTTGCCCTGCCGACAGCAAGCGCGCACTGGTGATACCGGCAATCGGGTGCGCCGCATCGGTGGAGCTGTTGATCACCTGCTTGACCGCCGCCGTGATCAGCATGCCCACCAGGCCGCCGCCGTTGTTGTTGCCCTCCTCGCTCGACGCCCGCGCCGAACCGGTCCACAGGGTGGTGCCAGTGCGCAGGTCCACCAGTTTGGCCGAGGCCGTCACCGAGGTGTCGCTGGAGATCAGCATGTACTGGGTGCCGTACTCGCTGATGGTGATGTACAGCGCCGCGTCCGCGCCAAAGATGTCATGCAGCTTGGCCGGCTGTACGGCCTGGATATCGTTGGCGGTGGTGAGGCCGTTCTGGCGGAAGGTTTCGTCCACCAGGGCAATCGGCAACACGTAGTAGCCGGCTTCGGCCAGCGGGTAGGTGACTTGCGACACCAGGCTGTAGGACGCCTGCACTTCCGGCGATTCATTGATCGGCGGCAGTACCAGGATCGACTTGGGCCGCGCCTGTTTGTACGCCGAATAATCAACCGTCTTGGGGGCGGCGCAACCGCCGAGCAACGCCAGGGCCAGCAAGGCGCCGGTGAGTTTTAACAGGCTCATTTGGTGGCGACTCCGGCTTTGGCGTTTTTCAACAGAAAGTCCATGTACGCAGCAGACTCAGGGAACAGCGCCTTCTCGGTGCGAAACTCCTGCACCATCTGGTCATCCTTGCCCATGTTCATGTACAGCATGCCCAGGTGCGCGTGGTAACCCGGCGGCGCCTTGCGGCCACTGGCGTTGATCTTCTGCAGATCGCGCTCCAGTGCTTCCACCTGTGCTTCCTTGGGCTCGCCCTTGAAGTACTCGTAAACCTGCGGCTGGTAGCTCTCCCATTGATACAGGGGCTGGGGCGCCGTCTGGCACCCGGCTACCGTTGCGACTGCTGCCAGCGTCAGCGCCAATTTCACTGCGTTGCTCATCCGTGTACTGCTCCTTGTGGTGTGGCTGATCAGTTACGCGGGTTCCAGGCGCCGGCGTTGATGCCGTCGACCAAGCGGTTGATCGCTTCGCGCATGGCCAGGTCCAGCACCTTGCCATTGAGGGTAGAGTCGTAGCTGGCGGTGCCGCCGAAGCCGATCACTTCACGGTTGGACAGCGCGTACTCACCGGCGCCCTGGGTGGAATACACCACTTCGGAGGTGTTGATGTTGACGATATTCAACGCGACTTTGGCGTAGGCCACTTGGGTCTTGCCACGGCCGAGAATGCCGAACAACTGGCGGTCGCCGGTTTCTTTGCGGCCGAACTCGGTCACATCGCCAGTCACCACATAGTCAGCGCCCTTGAGCTTCTGCACGGTGCCTTTGATTTTGGCTTCCTGAGAGATTTCGCCCATGTTGTCGCGGTCCAGCACGCTGAAGCGGTTGGTCTGCTGCAAGTGGGTGATAAGGATGGTCTTGGCCTGGCCGCCGAGACGGTCAACGCCATCGGAGAAGATGCCGCGCATGTAGCTGGAGCGGTTATCGAACTTGCCCACGGCAATCGGCACACGCACGCCGGAATAGGCCACGTGGGCGCTGGCGACTTGCTCCACCGGCATCGCGCGGTTGCTCTCGGTGGCACAACCGGCCACGGTCAACAGCGCCGCGGCGGTAAGGCCCGACAGCAGGATTTTGGACAGTGTTTTCACAGGGTGCTCCTTGGGTGAGGAAATCAGCGTTGCTGGGTATTCCAAGGAGAAAGGCAGCCTGAAAACGTGCTGGCCTGAATTCTTCCCTGAAAGACTGTGATACAACGGCTGCGGCATTTTACGGGGTTGAGAGCGGTTCTCAAGGTGTTTCGGCCATAGGTGGGGAGGCTTACCCTCCTGCCGATCGCAATACTCGAAGCAACAAAGCTCAAGTGTGGGAGCTGGCTTGCCTGCGAAAGCGCCAGTACAGCAACCGACACACGGCCTTCATAAGCACACGCCTACTGTAGGAGCGAGCTTGCTCGCGAAAAACGTCAACGATAACGCGTGCTTTCTGAATGAACGCGGCGCCTGTAGGTTTTTCGCGAGCAAGCTCGCTCCTACAAAAAAATCCTTAACTCACTGGCATTACACCAACAACAGCCAGCCTTCGCACATCCCTACTTGAGCTCCTTCACCAGGTACTGCGCAGAAATCTGCGTAATCCCGGTCAACGCCCGGCGCAAGGCTTCAGGGTCCGTGCGGTAGGTTAACGGTGTATAGCCATAAACGTTCTGACCATTGAACGGCGTAACCGCTTCAAAGGTGCGCCAGATCATTTCATCGCCGCGATCCATCTGCGCTAACACGTTAAGGGTCGGATAAATCACACTGCTGAAACCTTGGGTCAGGCGAAAGCCCCACTCGGACACGGTCAGCTGAATCTGCGCATCAGCGGGCTCATCGTCGCCGACCACCTTGAGCGTCGAAGTCTTGCCCAACTCATCGACAAAGCCCTGCTTGAGCAACACGCCTACATCGAGTTTTTCCGCCTCCATCACCGTCAGAATAGCCACCGGCGTCGGCATCTCGGCCAATTGCCCAAGCTTCATGCCGCCGGCAAACCCGGCGCCACTCAACGCCGCAGTACCCAGCTTGGACGCCCCGCTGGCCATGCCAACACCCGCACCAACCCCGGCACCCAGGGCGGCGCCCCACGCTTGTTCACGGCCGAAGTACACCATGTTCTTTTCCCACTTCACGGGCAGGACTTTGACGGTCTTGATCTGCGCGCGGTTTTCGGGAGTGAGGGGGTGGCTGACGCAGCCGCCGAGGATGAGGGTGGTGAGGAGAATGAGGAGGAGGTTTTTCACATCAGTCCTTTAATGTTTGCAGTGAATACGAGAAGCCGGCAGGGCCTGGACCCTGCCGACACACTGGCTCAACTCATTTGCTTTCTTTGGCAATGGTGCCCAAGGACGCATCCTTGACCAGATAACGGCCTTCGACTTCGCTCAGCGCTTTGAGGCTGTTACGCGCCACGGCGAAGCCCATTTCGACTTCCTGCTTGAGGTAAACCACCTCGCCCGCCTTTACATCAATCGGCATATCCGCCCAGTTTTCAGCCTTGGAGCTGATCACGTGCTTGCCCGGCGTCACGAAAAAATAGATGTACTGGTTACCACGGTTGTAACCCATCTCCGAGTCGGCTTCCTTGTCATCCAGGAACACGTTGAACCGCACCAACATCCCTACGTTGCTCGGGCGCACGACGTACACCAGGCCTTTATCAGCCACGGCAGCCTTGGGCAGCGAATAGTTCGCCACGTCAGCCTGCATCTTCTCCACCGACGGCGTAGAGGAACAGCCAAACAGCGTGGCAAGGGACAGAACAACAGCGGCTTTGCAGAACAACTTGATCATGTATTTCTTCCTTGTGGGTAACGGTGGAGCGGTTTTGAGAGTGCCGATGATGGCGCGATCTCATTTTTTGATGCGTTGGTCATCGCCGTTGTGTCGGCAATGAGTGGCATGGCGCGAGGCATTGTGCCATTGCTGTGATGCCTTGCGCGGGTTTGGGTCAGGGGCTTATAGTCCGGCCGTCGCCCAACAGGGCGATCGGATTTGGCGATCCGTTGACCGTATGCGAAAGCTTTCTGCTTGCTTGCAGGGGCTTCCGTACCCGCATTGCTGCTTTATGGCAGCTGTGCGCGGGAGACCTTCGGGTCTGCCGGAACTCGGTCCCGGTTCGCCAACCTGCGTACAGCTGTCACCCATTCGTTTGGCGACGACAAGTGACAGCCTCACTTACTGACCGAGGTTGTACCATGAATAGATACATGCCCCTAACCGGCCACGACTGCACCGTCCCAGCCCTGATCATCGACACCCAGGCACCTCTCGACGTCCTTCACGACGCCGCCGTGCACCGCATTCGGGCCGTCACCCAACTGCTGGAAAACCTGGCCTTCCGCGAACAACTCAGCAGCGATGCCGTAGTACTTTCAGACTTCGCCCACTTGCTGGCCATTCCGCTGCGTGATGGGTGTGATTTGCTGGATGTCATCAGTCGCAGGCTTAATGCCGATCCGTCCTGAGTGAAAACCGGGCGGCCTTTGTGTCGCCCGCTTTGGCCTCGTGCGGGGAGGGTAAAGGCTAAATAAACCTGCCCTTTCGCACTGCTCCGCCTTGATGACCAAGCGTTTACAAAGAACCTTCACAATTCTTTTTGTTAAATTCAAATCGGCCAATTTCTTTTACATTTTTGCTACCAAAAACATAAACGTAAGTACCGCCCAGCGAAAAAATGGATTGTTTTTCAAAATTTTTGGGATCACAAAAAATATTTACAACTGCTGATTTGGTAGCTTCCAAGTTAAAACTAGAAACATCAGAATCATAATTCAATAAAGAATAATAAACCGTTATAGTATGACTATTAGTCGCCTCCATACGAACAAGCTCTGTATTTTTGTCAACCTTCCAATTACGCGCGTGCGTCCTCGCGGTGACGATTATCAAGTCACTAAGGAAGGTTGGTTTGCTAGGCTCAGGCGTTTCTTCTGTTGCTTGTTTTATCAAGACCGCCGCTATACCAACAAACAACAATGCAAAACCCCAACGCCAAAATCCCTTTTTTGTTTCATCAGTCATTATGTATGGCTCCCTTCAACCATTGATTGGTTTTTATGCGATCTCGAATCAAAATAAATCTATGCCCTTTTCTTATCTTTGCACCAGCTCAACTTTTCCCTTTGATATGATTTCGCCACGGGACGAGCAGTCCTTCCAGCAAGATTCGATCAATAACACCATCATCAATGGCGCCAACATAAGTTGTATCCAGTTGAAATTCAAAAGAAATATTTTGTTTTTCAGATAACTTTTTTACAGTGCAGATTATTTCTTCTACTTCATCTAGATTTTTCGAATCCATATCAACGGAGAGTATGCTTGGTTGCAGCGCTGAATAAATCTCCAACATTCCACCCACTACTTCCGCGCCCCCTTCGTCTATCGCGTCAATAAAGGTTGGCGGGGCAATGCTCCATTTTCTTGACGCGGCGAACTCATTCACAAGCTGCTGCACATGAGATCTAATAGACTGATCTAAGTCCTGAGCCACGTAGAAAATCAATTTTTGCTTCTCATGTTCTAGCGGTACGGAATGCACTATTCAGCTCCTTTTTTGAACAAAAGGGGGACAGATTTATTTAATAAGCTTTATTACCGCTATCTCGAATTAAAATAAATCCGCCCCCATTTCTCCGAAATTTTATTTCGCAGGAACCGCATCGATATCAAACTCACCTTGCTCGTCAATTTCGGCGTCAGCTCTCAACACCTCAAAATCGCAGCCCCCTAAATTCAAATGGACATTTATTTCATACACTCCACTTGAGGAGGGTCTTATAAATGCGACCTGAAGAGAATAATCTCCTTCAGGCAGTTCTAGAGGAACCGTACTCGAAATACTACCAACCTCAATATTTCTATCTATCACCGAGAAGGGAACTTTAAAGGCCCGAACCACGTCTGCGCTTATAGCGGGCACTTGTTCGTTAATGAAAAGGCTAATTATATGGTACCCTTCGTCAACCAAAGCTCTAAAAGAGACACTCCCTAACCTCCACGCAAATCTTTGCGCATAACCACGAACACTCCAATCATTGTACGGCTGATCAAGCGAACTCAAAAACACGCAAAATTGCGAATAAGACAAATATATAATTTCTCTAAACCTAGCCATTAGTTCACCACCTTAATTCCGACCTTCTCACCATCGCGAATGAAAAGGGGACAGTTCTATTTAATAACTGGCATTTAGGGAGAAGATCAGCAATTGTGCGATTATGTTGCATGTTCTTGCGCTATTTCTGGCTATCCCGCTGAGGGACGGGTGTGATCTGCTGGATATTACTGGACGAAAATTAAACGCGAAGATCTAAAGCAGAATCTGGGCAGTTAACTCATAACTGCCCGACCGACTTACAAGAAACCATTTTGTTAAAGAACCACCAAAACAGAACCTTTACACCAACTCAACCAAGCCTAATCAAAACTGTAATATATCAACCAATTTGACCAGACAAAAAAATCAAACCACTAAGCTCTTTAGTCGATCACCCGCACTGAGTAGTTCGTCGGCAGAAAGCGGAGTATAACTAATTACAATCAAAACCCCCTCTTCAAACTCACACACTTCTTCTACATAACCATTCAACAAACCGACAAGTTCACGCGACCCTTTTCCAAAGGCGCGAAAACACAATTCCTTATCGAAATAATTCGCCGCATTTATACGAAAAACGCCATCCCTACCGTTAACGTCTTTTTTCGTAGCATCACAAGCTTCCAACACTAAAGGCCAATCGCTCCTCGTAACATTCCAATCATGTAAAGCTGAGCGATAGGAGCCAAACGCCTTTATATAAACAGGAAAAACAATCTTCAACAAATATAAATAGTCGACTTTGGAGTCTTTAAATTCAATAAATAGCGTATCATCAAACTGCGCATCATCTTGGAGATACTTCTGATCTCGCAGAGCATATGAAATTCGACCTTTAACGCCGACTGGAAGTAGCTTATCCAATGACACCGAGGTCACCAACTCGCTTCCAATAGGGGGGACGTCAAAGGCATCGTTCAAATTCCACGGAACGCCCAAATCGCCTATAGCTCTCAAAAAATCTTTATGCCTCTCTTCGATAGACTCTGAAACACTAGGTCTATGTCGAAATTCGAGTTTATATGTGGTCATCACCGTGCCACCCTTACAGAAATATTTCTGATATTTGGCTCATTAAGTATATCTATTGAACAAAAGGGGACAGATTTATTTAATAGGGCTTTACCGCCATCTCGAATTAAAATAAATTTGCCCCCCTTTACTCTTTTATTACATTCTTATTATTTCTATGCACTCAAGACGAACGAACTCACATCACCAAAATTCAAAAACTCTTGAAAACAAGAAGTAACGACACCTATATCTCTAGTTATGAAACTCGCCGGGTAATAGTCGCCCAAAATCTCAACTGAACTTGTCCCCATCGACGTATTATTAAGAGTACGCACGACGTGCTCACCATCTTTAAGGTATTGATTTAGCATCAAAAGATAATTTCCAGAATCAGCGTAAAGATTGATTTCATACGGTCCATATTCAGGCGTCGGTGAAATAGACAACGAAGCGACACCGTCAAATTTTCTATACTTGCTTATAATGGACTTCACATCTTCCAGGGACGGTTGGCGAACAAGAGGGATTTGCAATCTACCGTGTTCAGGATTAAGTGTATACCCTCCAATTATCATCTATTTTCTCCTTAATGGACTTCATGCCTGTCTCCCAGTAATAGTTTCTCGGAAGTCCCGTTTTATCATCTATAGCTTTCACGGTGAGCGATTTCAACTCAGCTTTTTCTGCGGCAGCAGCAATGTCACCTTTGCAGAAACCGCATACATCTTTTCCTGCGACCGTCATGGACATGTCCGCCCCCGCAGTTTTACCAGAGCTATAACAAAAGGAGACAGATTTATTTAATAGGCCTTCCAACTCCAGCCTAAATAAATTCGCCCTTTTTCTTTATATATATCACCCTAAAACAAATAGCAACTTTCTAAGTTATTAGTTTCATACTTCCATGACACTATCCTACTTTCCGGAGACACAAGCACCGAATAGCGACAATTCCTAATCCAGGTTATGTAGTAGCGCGTCCCGCTGCTTTCTTTTACTACCCTATCGAACGTTTTTTCTTTGTTAGCGGGGGACCAAAATGGCTCAGTACATGTATGGGGCGTGCGCGAGCAAATGCTGTATACGTGAGATTCAAACGTGGTACCTACCCATCCATCTTTACTGGATACCCACGCAGACCGTGACGGCGCGCAACCCGCAATCAGAAATACAACTACCATTATTACGCTAATTTTGCTCACGCTTTCTCTCCGATTCTATTTGTGGCCGATACTTGTCATATAAAGCACCGTAATTAGTCATTAGAGCTGGAGGCATACTGCCCAAATTTTCAAACAATGACATTGGCGCGGCTTTATAAGCTTCAAGGTCAATCATCCATCCATCATGCAGCGTGGCAAACGCATTAAACCCAGGTATTTGATTGAGCATATTGCTGATGGGGGTCCCATGGCATACCGCATAGAAGCTTTCACACTCAATGGCTTTATTTAAACCAATATTCTTCCCTTCTCGCATCACATCGTCTGTGTACTGCCTCGGAACGAAACCGTCGGCTCCAGCCTCATATGCTGGCCCTGTGTCCCTATCGACTCCTGGCCGGACATCAGGCCCGCGACCAGCAGAGAACTCATAGACCTCCGTCATCGCTCCGGTACCCGCAATCGTCAGCCACGACTTTTTATCTGAACCGCTCAGCACACCTTTCAACGTAGTATTCGCTGTATAGGCCTTGACTCGCTCAGCGTAGCTCACCGTTTTGTAGTTACCGTCGGAAGTCAACTCACGTCCCCAGCCATTGGTAAATGCCGCACCAAAACCTGCAATTGCCGCTCCCGTTGCATAGCCTTTCAATGCATCAGCACTGGTTACATCTTCCAATACCTTCCCAAGGTTGCCCTTGTTATTGATTGTGCTGGCAGCTGCAGTGCCGGCCATTGAAGAAAGCGCGGTTGTGACCATGACGTTGCCCCAACCTGCTGCGGCCACGCCCGTCGCTGTGCCCGCCGTCACCATCGCCGAACTACCAGCCGCCGCCATGGCTGTACCGGAGCCCGCACTGGCGCCCGCCGCTGCGCCTAGTGGACCGCTTGCTGCGCCTGCCGTCAGTGCCGTCACGACGATAATGATAGCCAGCATCGCGCCCTGCCCGAGGCCCGAGTGGCTGTACTTGAAGGAATCGTGGACCTCCTGAACCTGACGCCAATCAACATCACCACGCTTCTCGGCGTCCTTCAACCAAGCCAACTGCGGGTCCGCTTGGACCATTACATCAATGGTTTGAGCAACAGTTTTTTGATCGATATGGTTGAGGTCCACCTTCAGGCCATTGACAGCTTGGATCGCGAACTTGCCCTGTGCAACAACCTGAGTCTGGCGGAGAGTTTCATCAGTGCTTCCTCGCCCGGAAGAACTCGTCCAGGCCAAATCGTTCTTGCTTTTGGTGTGACTTTCTTGGTGCAGGTCTTTTACCGCCTCGAATGTCACCGATCCACCACTCAGGATGTTGACATCCTTGCCGCTGCTTATATTGGCGCGCTGGTATAACTGGTCGCTGCCGCTTATCAAGCCTATGTCGCCACCGGCTGTGATTTGAGTACCAACGTGCGTAACCTGCGTCACCTCATCACGACGGGTCTGTTTATTGCCCCAACCACTGTTCTTTTTCATGTCATAGAGGGTGTAGGCGCTATTTTGCCCAGCCAACAGACCCAGCCGACGGTCGCTGTACAGGTACGCCTCATTTCCGGCGCTGATTTTGCTCGCCACCAGTGTCGTGTCACGCCCGGCCTGACTGGTGAAGTCCCTGCCTGCCGTCAATACACTAGCCTCCTGCGTTACCTGCTCGTCCGACGTTTTGATGCGTTTCTTCCCGTCCTTTTCTCTGCCCTCAACCTTATGCGTCTCCCCAACGGACGCAACGTTGAAATCGCGAGCAGTCTGGATGTTGATGTCCTTACCCGCCGTGGCATTGCTGCCAATGATGTTGACGTCTTGCCCGGCCTGCATGTTGAGGTTGCCGCCCGCCGTGACGCTGGCGGCGAGGTTTTTGACGTCGGTGGTGATGGTGGATTTCTCGCCGCCGTCGCGGCTCTCGTGTTTGACGCTGGTGTCGCTGGCGGCGATGAGGTTCAGGTCGCGGCCGGCGGTGAGATTGGCGTCGTTACCAGCGGTAAGGGCGCCGCGGTTGTTGAGGTCGCGGCCAGCGTCGATGGCGAGGTTTTCGCGGGCGACGATGGTGCCGGCGCTGGTGTCGGTGAGGGTGCGCATGCCGGCGCCGTCACGTACCTGGATGGCGGTGGTTTCGTTGGTGATGTCGCCTTTGAGCGCCGTGAGGCTGACTTGTTTGCCGCGGATTTCGCCGGCCATGGCGTTGCGGATGCTGTCCTGGGCCAGCAGGTTGAGGTTGTTGCCGGCTTCGACCAGGCCGCCGGTGTAGATACTGCCGCTGCTGATGGCGGAGAGGTTGTTGCTGGCGCGCAGGGTGCCGACGTTGATCAGGTCGCCGCCGGTGACCAGGTTGAGGTCGCGGCCTTGGATGAGGCTGTTGCCGCGCACGTTGCGCGAGTCGGCCTGGGCCAGGTATAGCACCGGTACGAGGACGGTCTGGCCGTCGATGACGCGGTTTTCCATCCACACGATGTCGTGGGTCAGGGCGCCGACTTGCTGGTCGGTGAGGGCCACGCCCAGGCTCAGGCGCAGGGCGTCTTTGCTGGCGAGGCCGTTGTCCATCAGGTAGCGGAACTGGTCGGCATCGCTGTACAGGCCGCCGGCGAGGAAGCGTTGGCCGGTTTGCGCGAGGACGGCGTCGCGGATCAAGCGGGTTTCGTACTGGCCGTCACCGAGGCGGCGCCAGGCGTTGTCGGCGGTGAAACCGAGTTTGCCGAGCATGTAGTCGGAGCTGAAGAAGCCCGACACCGAGGTGAACTCGGGGTTGGTCTCGATCAGGTAGTGGCTGGTAGGGTCGGCGTTTTTGACGAACAGGCCGTACTCGCCCTTGGGCAGTTGGAAGGTCGGCGAGGTGGTGGGGTCGACCGGGGCAAACGCGGTGCCGGTGTAGTCCACGGGCACGAAGCCGCCACCTGGGGCCACGCCTACCACGGGCAATACGCTGCCGGGCGCCTGGGCGCTCGGGTCGTTGGCGTGTTTGCTCAGGTTGATGTTGATGCCGCCAACGGGGATGCCGGTCTGGTCGTCGCCGAGGGTGCCGGTCAACTGCGCCAGGGTGTTGTTGTGCAGCGTGCCGTTTTGCAGGGTGCGGGCGACGTTGAGGTTGACCGTGCCGCCCGCTTGCAGGGTGGCGTCGTAGCCGGGCCCGCTGTTGTTGGTCCAGGTGGTCACGTCACTTGCGTAGGCGAACGGCAGGCTATTGGGTGAGCGGCTTTTGAGTTCTTCGAAGCGCGCCTTGTCGAAATTCCCAGCCGCCGTGGCCGCATTGAACGCGGGCACGTCGACATATTGCATGCGTTCAAACAAATCGTCGGAGACGTGACCTGGCGTGCCGATGACAAGCTTGCGCTGGCCCGTGCGGGTGGCGGCGCCCTGGTTGAGCAGGTCACCGGCGGTGATGCTCAGGTCGCCATTGGCGGCCATCAGGCTGTAGCGGTTCTGCACCGTGTCGCCTTGCAGCAGCATGTTTTTGCCTGCCACCAGGCGTGCCGCTGCCGAGTCCTTGGTCGCTGCCTCAAGGTACGTTTCGTAGATGGTGATCTCGCCGCGTTCCCAGTTGTCGCTCTCGCCGCAGTGCTGGCCACAGATCCAACTCAAGCTGCCGGTGGTCAGCGTTTGCCCAAGTTCGAATGCGTCTTTGGCGTTTTCGATAAAGCCTGCATTGATGCCGATCGAGCCTTCACTTTCCACGGTGCCGGAGCGGTTGCTGAACAGCACGGCACGCCCGCCATCGCGAGCGGCGAAGCTCAGGTTGCCTTTGCTGTAGACATCGCCATAGCTGTTGCTGAAACCATTGCTGCGCAAGGTCATGTCGCCGCCGCTGAACAGCAGCGTGTCGGCGGCATTGGTGATGCCGTTGACTGCGGTGAGGTTCACTGCACCCTGGGCACCGAGGGTGCCACGGTTGTTGATTTGTGCGGCGGCGATGTCCAGTTGCTGGCGGGCGGTGAGGAAACCGAGGTTGTCCAGGGTGCCGCCCAGGGTCAGGCGCGCATTGGTTGCGGCCAGGCGGCCGCCGTTCTGGCTGAGGTTGTTGGCGGCGACGGTGAGTGTTTGCAGGGCCGAGACGCGGCCGCTGTTGGTGATATCGCCGGTGGTGATGCTGATGTCACCGTCGCTGAGCAGTTCGCCGCCGTTGTCCAGGCTGGCCACGTTGAGGACCAAGCCCTTGGCGCTGGCCATGCGGTCGCCGGCCTTGAGGGCCAGCCCTTGGTCGCTCTTGTAGGTGAGTACGTCGTTGAGTTGCACGCGGCCCAGGCCGTCGACTTTACCGAATGCCCAGTCGGCGCTGCCCATGCCCTGGATATTGCCCTGGCTGCCCGCGAGGCTGGCGGTGTTGAGGTGGAACAGGCCGGTGCCGGCGTGTTGCAGCATGCCGTTCTGGTTGTTGAGGCTGGCGGCGTCAAGGCTGAAGGCCTGGCTGCCGAATTCGAGGGTGCCGTTCTGGTTGTTCAACGCGCCGCTGAGGTTGAGCTTGCTGCTGGCGCCGCCCAATGCACGCAGTTGGCCGTTGGCGCTGTTATCCAGGTTGCCGCCGGTGAGGGTCAGGCCCTGGTTGGCTTCGATCAGGCCGCCCTGGTTGGTGAGCGTGTCGCGTGAGGTCAGGTTGAGCTGGTTGCCGCTGATCTGGCCGCCCGCGCTGTTGTCGAGGGTGGCGCCGCTGACGGTCACTTGTTCTTTGCCGAACAGCTTGCCGCCACGGTTGGCCAGGGCTTCTACGGTGAGTTTCAGGTTGCCGACCAAGCTGGCCATCAGGCCGCCGCTGGCGTTGTCGACGCTGTTGGCGGTGACGCTCAGGCTGTCGCCCTGCACGGTGCCGCCCTGGTTATCCAGGCGGATGGTGTTCAGTTCGGTGAGCGCGCCGCCGCTAAGGATCAGGCCTTTGCGGTTGCTCACATCCTGGCCGCTGTAGCTCAGGCCTTCGGCGCCGGCCAGCAGTTGGCCGTTGTCGTTGTTCAGGTGCTGGGCGGCGATGTCCAGGCGCTTGCCGCGCAGGGTGCCTCCGTCGTTGTTGAGGGTGGTGAGCTGCTTGACCAGCACGCTGCGTTCGCCCGCGTCGATCTGGCCGCCGACGTTGGTGAGCAGGTCGCTGACCTTGAGCACCACGTCGCCGCCATCGCTGACCAACGCGCCTTTGTTGCTGTTGGTGAAGGTCTGCGCGGTGACGTCGACGGTCTGGCCCAGCAGGATGCCGGCGCTGTTGTCCAAGCGCTCGCCTTGCAGTTGCAGCAGGCCCTCGCTTTGGATGCGGCCCTGGGCGTTGAGCAACTGGCCCGGGCCTTTGAGCAGCAGGCTTACGCCCTGGGCACCACCGGCCAGCAGGCCGGCGTTGCGGTTGTCGAGGCCCGAGGCGCGCACGTCGAGGTGGTCGCCCAACACGCGCCCGGCGCGGTTGTCGATATCGCCGCCAGCCACGTCGAGCAGCAGTTGCTTGCCGACGATGGTGCCGCCCTGGTTATCCAGGTTGGCGGTGTGCAGTTCGATATCGCCCTGCCCGGCCTGCACGCGGCCCTGGGCGTTGTTGAGCTGTTGCGCGGCGGTGAGGGTGAGCTTGCCGGTGTCGGCGCTCAGTACGCCGGCTGCGTTGCTGCTGAGGGTGCCGGCAGTGACGTTCAGATCGGTGCTGGCCTGGGCGAAACCCTGATTGTTATTGAAGGTGTTGGACACGGCGAGGTTGAGCGCGCCACCGTCGGCCTGGATCAGGCCCTTGAGGCTGTTGTCGAGGTTGCTGGCAGTGACGGTCGCGGTCTTGGCCACCAGTACGCCGTTCTGGTTGTTCAGGTTACCGGCGTTTACGGTCAGGTCGTTGGCAATGACTTGCCCGCCGCTGTTGTTCAGGTCGGCGCTGGTGAGCACCAGGCTGCCACCGGCCATTTCGATACGGCCCTGGCGGTTGTCCAGGGACGCGCTGTTGAGCGTGGCGGCTTGGCCTTCGCCAAAGCGGATCAGGCCGCTGAGGTTGACGATGGCCGGCGAGTTGATCGCCAGGCTCTGCTCACCGAACAGGCGAGCGCTGGCGCCCTGGTTAGTGAGTTTGGCGCTGCTGACCTCGACGGTCTTGGCCTGAATAATCGCGCCCTGGTTGGTCAGCGCTTGCGCGGCGGTAATCGCCAGGGCGCGGCTGGCCAACAGGTTGCCGCTGGTGGTGACGGTCTGCGCGTTTACCACCAGATCGCCGGTGGTGTTGCGGCTGTTATCGGCGGCGACGCCGGCTTCGATGATGCCGGGGTTGTTCACGCTGGCCGCGTTGATCTCGATACGCTGGCCGGCGGCGATGCTCTTTCGGTTGACCAGGGCCTGGGCGCTGGTGACCTGCACGTTGCCGTTGGCGTAGACCTTGTCGGTGAGGTCGACGTTTTGCGCGGTGACTTTGACGTTACCGGTGGCCGCCGTTTGCGCCATGCTCAGGCGCCCGTTGGCGTCGAGCTGAATATCGCCGCCACTGGCGGCCAGGGTGCCGTCGAGCTTCACGCCCACACCGGCTTCGGTGCCCACCAGCTTGATTGCGCCGGCATACATGCCGCCCAGGGCCGAGGAGTCAATTGCCAGCTCGGGCTTGGCGCTGCCGTCATCGGCGCGGGCGGTGGTTTTCAGGCTTTGCGCATCGACGTCGTTGCGCCCGGCGATCACGTTGAGTTCGCGGGCGTTGATTTGTGCGTTGATCTTGGCCGAGCGGGTGATGATGTCAAAGCGTTCGACATTGCTGGCGTTCAAGCCTTCGCCGTCGATGGTCACGGCGCCGCCATCCACTTCATAGCGCTGCAACTGGCCGCTTGCGTCGAGTACCGGTTTGCCGGTGGTGAGGGTGACGTTGGGGGTGTTGATAAAGCCGCAACCGCTGCACGTCACGCCGTACGGGTTGGCGACGATGACCTTGGCCGACTGCCCCGCCACTTCGGTATAGCCACGCAACTGGCTGGGGCTGCCGCCGTTGACTTCGTTGAGGATGACGTTCGCCGCGCCGCCCTTGAGGTTGGGGTTGCCGACAATGATCCCGCCCAGCTGGGTGTTGACCATGGCGCCGTTGCCATTGTTGAGGATCACACCGTTGGGGCCGACGTTGTAGTCCTTGAACTGGTTATGGGACAGGCCCGCGCCATTGGGGGTGGCGATGTTGACCACCGGCACGCCATTGCCCGCCGCGCCCACGGTGGTGCCAGGCGCACTGACCACAATGCCCTCGGCCTGGGCCAGCAGCGGCTGCCAGAACAATGCGTTGGCGAGGATCAACGCCAGCCCGCGCTTGGGCAGGCCGAAGAACGCGTCCCGGCGCTTCAGGGCGGCAGAAGGTTGGCGGGCCAGGAAGGCGAATTGGCGAACATCCATTGTCAGGCTCTCATGCAGCGGGGCGTTGAATTACAGGAAAAAATCCATGCGGAAGTAGATCGGCGCTTCGCGCTCGGTCACCACACCGGGTCTTTCTAACGAATGGGCAAAGGTCACGCTGGTGCTGACGTGTTTGCCACGGGCGAACAGCTCCAGGGAGTTGCTGGACACCCGGCCATGCACGTTGCCGTTGTAGCGGTCGTTGCGGATCACGCCCTGGTCGTAGCCGACACTGGCGCCGTACTCGGCGAAGGCCGGGCGCATCCAGTCGAGGGTCACCGGGCGCGCCCAGCGCACTTCGTTGCGCCAGTAGCCGCCGCTGTCGCCGGTCAGCAATTGGTCCTTGAAACCGCGCACCGAGGCCGAGCCGCCAAGGCTCATGCGCTGCGGCGAAAACAGCGGGTCTTCGCTGCGTTGGCCGGTGGCCAAACTGCTGAAGCTGAACGACTCGCCCCACAGGCTGAAGGGTTGCAGGTAGCTGACGGTGGCGGTGTATTTGCGGTAGCGCGAGTTCGGCTGGCGACGGCCTGCTGGGTCACGCTCGTCTTGGGCCTGGGCGTCGAGCAGGCCGATGCCGCTTTGCATGCCCAGGTCCAGGTTGACGAAGGCACTGCCGATGCGCCGACCGTGGTTGACGCCCAGTTGCAGTTCGCTGAGGCGGTTGCTGCTGGGCGCGGTGCGCACGTCGAGGATGTAGTTGTTGGTGCGCAGGTGCGCCAGGCCGACGTTGACCGAGGTTTTGCTGACGTCATCGCGGTGGATCACCCGCTCGGCGCGCAGTTGGTGGTTCTGGTTGTCGCCGTCCTGCTTGTATTTGAAGCCGTCGGTCACGCCGTAGGTGCGGTAGTCGCTCTCGCTGTAGGTGTAGCTGAAGTTCCACCAGCCCCAGGGCAGGTTGTAGTAGAGCATGGTGTTTTTCGAGGTTTTCTGGTGGTCGCTGATGGCGTCGTGGCCGCCGCGCAGCATCAGTTGGTCGCCCAGGCCGAGTGGGCTGTCCCACTCCAGGCCCGCGCCCCATTGCTGTTCGCCGGTGCTTTTCTGCCCGTCGTTATTGCGCGAGAGGCTGGCGCGCCAGGGCTTTTGCGCGGTGTTCTTGACCACCACGTCGCTGCCGCCCACTTGCTGGCCGGGGGTGAGTTCCATCTGCGCCTGTTTGGATGGCAGGCGGTTGAGCTGGTCCACCAGTTGCTCGATTTCACGCAGGTTCAGCGCTTCACCGACCTTGCCAGGAAAGGCCATGGCCAGCTCGCGATCGGTCACCGTGCTGCCTTCGGCGCTGCGCAGGGCTTCGAGCTTGCCTTCCACCACCAACACTTGCAGATGACCGGTGGAGAGGTCTTGCTGTGGCAGGTAGGCACGGCTGGTAACGCGGCCTTTGCCCAAGTAGTAGTCGGTGATGACCTTGAGCAGCTCGTTGAGCTGGGACACCCCCAGGCATTGGCCGATATAGGGCTTGAGCAGGCGCTCGCGGTCGGGCGCCGGCAGGCTGTCAGCGCCTTTGAGTTCGATGGTTTTGATGGGGAAGCAACGGGTGTCAGCCGGGGTTGCCGGGGCTTGAGGCTTGTCCGCTTTGCCGGGCAGGTCCTGAAGCTCCTGGAGGCGCCGCTGCTGCTCTTCGAGCAGGCGGTTCTGCCGGTCGCGGATCAAGTCCTGATCGCCAGGCGTGGGGGCGGCGGATGCACTGTTCAGGCCCATGCAAGTGAGCAGGAAAGTGCAGAGCAGTAACCGGGTCCATGGCAATAACGAAGACATGTTCGATCCATCGAAAATCAAGGGCCGCGAAACTAACATCGAACTTCCAGCTCGCCTAGAAACGGGCGACGTGGGGCCGCTCGACTGATTAGTTTTCTAACCTGTTGATTATTAATAATAATTTTTCATCAAAAGAGTTTAAGTCGGGCACTTACGGTGATTATTCCGACAAGCGGCAACTGTTTTGATGGCGATTCGACGAATGACTTTCCGACTGCCATTACTTAGCCATCAGGTGTTCGTCGAGTTAGGTTAGTACCAGAGAAGGGGGAAAAGTTCGCGGGGGTTTTGTGAATTGGATCCCATTTATCGGAATTGCAACGCGTGCGTTGAACCCAGTGGGGAGCACCCGCGCCATTTTGTAGGAGCGAGCTCGCTCGCGAAAAACTCACAGGCGCCGTGTTTAATCAGGATGCCCGCGTTATCGTTGGCGTTTTTCGCGAGCAAGCTCGCTCCTACATAATGCCCTTGTCTTTGTCGGGCACCAGGGTCAGGCCGGGGCGTTCGACGTCGCGGGAGACGTGGGATTTCACTTCTTCGACGCCGCCCTCTTCATCGTTGTGGATGACCAGCACGCCAGGGCGGCGCAGTTGTTCGAGGTCGCCATCGCCCAGGTTGAAACTTTCACTCAGGTGCTGGTCGCTCAGTGCATTGGCTTCGGCGCGGCGCTGGGCGAATTTGCGCCCGCGATGCTGCTGATAGCGCGCCCAACTGATCAGGATCACCGCATTGAACAGCGCGATCCACAGGTAAACCTGCAAGGTGTTGAGCGCAGCAAAGATCGGCGCCTCGATGCGTGGGCCGCCGTGGGTTTCAAGCATGGCGCTGATGCCTCGCGCCAGCAACCAAATCAACCCACCCCAGGCCAGCAGGGTCAGCAGCACATCGACGATCCACATCAGTGTGTTTTGGCGAGTTCTGACCAGTTTCATGCTCACGCCTCCTCTTGTGCAGGTTTGATACCGCGGTCCGGGCTGACCCAGCGTGCGCGTTTCTGATGCTGGTTGAACAACACCTTGGGAAAGCTGACCAGAGTAGTGAGCAGGCTCACCAACCAGAACACCATCGGGTACCACACGGTCCAGAACAGGGTTTTCCACAGGTCTTTTTCGTAGCGCCGGTCGATCAGAATGCTCACCGCAAACTGCAGCAGGCACACCATCGCCAGCACCAGGCCGGTGAACGCGGGCGGCACCAACGAGCTCACGGTGATCGCCGCCGGCAGCGTGACGAATTTACCCACGGCCCAGAAGATCACCGACAGCAGAAAGGTGAAGGCCCAACCGGTGGACAGGCAGTATTCGAACAACAGCGGCCACAGGTAGCGGTGGCGCCATTGCCAAATGCCACGGATGTTCTTGAACAGCACTTCGGCGCCGCCCTGGGCCCAACGCAGGCGTTGCTTCCACAGGCCGCCGACGGTTTCGGGCATGAGGATCCAGCACAGCGCGCGCGGCTCATAGAAGATCGCCCAGTGATCGAGTTGCAGCTTCCAACTGACATCGATGTCCTCGGTGATCATGTCGGTGCTCCAGTAGTCGATGCGGTCCAGGGCTTTCTTGCGGAACGCCACCACCACACCGGAGACCGTGAAGATCCGGCCGAACACCCGCTGGGTACGCTTGATCAAACCGATGATCGAGGAGAACTCGCCCACCTGCACCCGGCCGATCAGGGTCGAGCGGGTACGAATGCGCGGGTTGCCGGTGACGGCCCCCAGGCGCGGGTTGTCGAGCATCGGCGCGACCATGTAGGCCGCCGCGTTTTTATCCAGCAAAGCATCGCCGTCGATGCACACCAGGTATTCGCTGCGGGCAGCCACGGCGCCCATGCGCAGGGCCACGGCCTTGCCCTGGTTCTGCGCCAGGTGCAGCACGCGCAAGCGCGGGTGTTGCAACGCCAGGGCATCGAGTACTGCGGCGGTGTTGTCGCTGGAGCCATCGTTGACGGCGATCACTTCGATGTTCGGGTACACCTGGCCGAGGGCCGCATCAATGGTGTCGGCGACGTTATCGCCCTCGTTGTAGCAAGGGATGATGATCGAGATCAGCGGCTCGCCGACCAGGGTCGGCGCCGGCGTGTCTTCTTCCCAGGGCCAGTGGCGTTCCCAGTGCAGCCAGAAATACAGGCCACCGGCGATCCACAGCGCCGACATGAACAACGGGTAGAAGAACACGAAGTCCATCAAAAACTGCCCGGTCACCAGGAAGATCAGGCCCAGGGGCAAGCCCAGTACCAGTGCCAACACGAATAGAGCCAGGATTCTGTCAACCATGATCAAGGGTTCCATTGGTTGGAGAGGGCCGGACGGATAGTCTTCAAGTCCGGGGAGTTTTCCAGGAAGTTGTCCGGGTAGTAGCCGAAACTGGTGACGCCCTGGCGTTTGAGTACACCCATCCACTCTGCCAATTGCTCAGCGCTGATATCCGGTGCGGCCTGGGTGCGCCAATCTTTGGCTTGCAATTCGAAGATGGTTTTTTGCATCGCGCCGGGGCGCGCCTTAACCGTGGCGATGAGTTTTTCCAGCCAGGCGTTGGAGGTTTTCACTTCCTGGCCTTCCATCAACGGCATCGCCATCGGCGCGGTCCAGTCGTAGGCCTGGAGGAAGTCATCGAGGTTCTGCGCGAACCAGGTTTCGCTGCCTGGGTTGAGCATGGGCTCGGCGAAAATATTGCGCGCGGTCAGCACCTGCGGGCCACGGATGGCGCGGACCTTGGCGGTGAGCTCATGGGTAAAGTCGATCAGGTAGCGGCTTTTGAAACGGGCCCAGCGCTGCATCACGGCAGGGTCGGCCCGCAGGGCGGCGATGCTGTCCGGCAAGCCTTGGGCGGCGTAGGCCTTGAGCGCGGCGGGGCTGGCGTCTTCAAAGTCGTTGAACACCGCATCATCGTGGTAAAGGATGCCGTCAATCGGCCCTACACGCGCCAGGTCTTGGTAGATCTCACCGATGATCTGCCGCACCTTGGGATCAAACGGCGACAGGCGCTTGTATTGATCCGGGTCGGGGCCGATCTGGCCGGTTTTCGGGTCCCAGCGGGTGACACGCGGCAGCTTGGGGTCCAGGGCGAAACTCAGCACCGGCATCCAGGCGTACACACTGGCATGGGCGCGGGTGTGCAACTGCCAGGCGACCCGGTTGAACAGGTCGGCCCGCATCGGCAGGTGGCGGTTGGGGAAGTACAGCGAATGCACCAGGCCGTCGCCCTTGGGGTCGGCGAAGGCTTGCAGGAACACGGTACCGGCGCCCATGTCCACCACGCGCTGAACCAACACGTCGAGGTTGCGCGCCTGTTGGGCCGGGTCGGGGTCGTATACGTTGTCCAGGTCTACGTGCAGCACGCGCATCGGCGCCTTGGCCTGCACAGCCACCATGCTGTTGGCAAAATGCTCGCCGTCCGGGTCGGAGGCCACCAAAAAGCGTGGGCTGTTCATCAGGTTGCCGAGGTCGTCGAGCCCATCCTCCAGGGTCAATGCCATTTCATAGCCGTGCTCGCCCACCACCGCCAACGAGGTGCCATCGGCCGCCCCGTACGGCCACACCCATACTCGCGGCGCCTTGCCGGTGACGGTACGAATTTTGTTGGAAATCGCCGCGACGTCAGCCCGCATACGTGCCTGGAACTGCGCTTCGCTTTCGTAGCCGTTGGTCTTGGGGTCAAAGCTTCGCGTGGTGGCGGCCGGTTCCAGGTTGCCCTGGGGGTTGGCGAGGATGCCCTTGTGGTTGGCATCGGTGTGGGCGGCAATCTCCACCAGGCCCGACTGGGACACTTCGCGAATCTGCTGCCACGTCAGGAATTCTCCGCGTGGTCGTGGCGTACCGGCAAAATCCACTGGTTGGTTCAGCGGCGTGTCGATCCAGGAGCCCACCGGAGCCAACAGAGCCGGCCAGTGATAAGCACGCAGAATCGGCATCACGCGGGTGTAGAAGCTGGAGTAACCGTCATCGAAGCTGAGCATCACCGCCTTGGGTGGCAATGCCGGGCCGCCGCGCCGGGCCGCCAGAATCTGATCGACGCTGACCGCCTGGTAGCCATTCTCCCGCAGCCACGCCAGCTGCTCGATCAAACGCTCGGTGCGCACCGCCACCACGGCTTGATCGGGGTCCCGATCTTCCACGTCGTGATAGGCAATGCCCAAAAAGTGGTTCTTCGGCCACGGCGCTTCGTTGGGCGCTATCGGCCGTTCGGCGGGTGGGGTGTAGGGCGCGGGTTGTTGGGCGCAGGCGGCGGCCAGCATTACACCCAGGACCAACAAGCAACGGCTGAGGACGGTCATGGTCAGGCTCTTTTAGAAACGGTAAGTGAGGTCGACGAGCAGGCGCAGATCGCGTTCGCGATCACCGTCATAAGGTCGGCTGATCAGGCTGAGGTTGGCGCCCATTTCCAGTACGTCGTTCCAGCGATAGCGTTGGCCGTAGCCAATCAGGCCGATACCGCCGGTGGAATAGTCACGCTGACTGTAGGTACCCGCGCCGATTTGGAACTGCTGACTCCACTGGGTTTCGTAGCGGTGATAGAGCACGTGATTGACGTTGATCATGGGCAACACCGTGAAGTCCGACTTCGGGTTGAAGTACACGGTGTCTTCCTTGCTGTTGCGGCTGGCACCCACTTCCAGGCCCAGGTCCACTTGCACATGGGGCGAGCTGTAGAGGCCTTCGCGGCCGGTGAGCAAGGCTTCGAAGCGGTCGTTGCCATCGCTGAAATGGGACGGGCTGAGGGTCAGCTTCCACTCGCGGCTTTCGTTGGCACGCCAGCGGATAAAACCGCTGCCGCCGTTGGCTGTGACGCCGTCATTCAAGGCTCGCAACGGGGTGGTGCTGAGCAAATAGCCGAGGCTGCCGCCGTATTGCCAGTGGTCATTGATGTCGCGGGCAATCGACACGCTGGCGCCTTGCTTGGAACCGTCGCCATAGGAGTGGTTGGACACTTCGGCTTCGATGGTCATGTCACGGGTGCGACGCTCCACGCCCACACGCTGCCAGCGATGTTGGCCGGTGCCTTCCTGGAAGTCGGCGGTGGCATAGCCGGCGCCAGCGAACAGGCGCCAGTCTTCGTCGATGGGTGGCGTGTAGATCACGCTTTCGATGCCCCAGTCTCGGCTGCCGGAGACGGCGCCGGCGTCGTTGTTATTGCCGCCACCGTAGCTTTTGCCGGTGTAGGCCTCGACACGCAACTCGGCCATGTCGTGCACATCGCGCAGGCGGCTCAAGCGTTGCACCTGACGGTTGTCGGGGTTGCGGGCGAGCACGTCGTCGGTGAGCGTGTCCATCTGCCGCCATTCTTGCAAGTCCATGGCGGTATAGGCTTGGGAGACTTCCAGGCCGATGTCGCGGGGGGCCTGGGTTTCGGTTTCCTTGAGCGTGCCTTCGGCGCGGCGCGGCCAGTCGCGGGCGCGGTACATGTCGGCCTGGGCCAGGCGCAGGCCCACGTTGCCCGGCGCCTTGGCCACCAGCGCTTCCAGGCTGGCTTCGCTGCCGGGCAGGTCACCGCCATAGGTACCGGCCTGGGCAGATAATTGTTGGGCGTCCATCCAGTTGTCATTGGGGTTGCCAATGGGCAAGCCCTTGAGTTCGACGCGGGGGTTTTGCTCCTTGGCCAGGTTGTTGGCGACCTGGCGAGCCTCGTCGACCTTGTCGCTTTCCAACAAGGCGTAGAACAGCGCCGTGCTGTCATCGACCCGATAGCTGGCGTCGGTGTCGGGGGCGGTGAGTACCTGGCGGTACAGCGGCTCGGCTTTTTCCGGCTGGCGCTGTTCCAGGTAAGAGCCTGCGACCCAACGCAAGGCGTAGGTGGGCAGTTGCACACCTTCGCTGGTGAGGGTTTGGTAATCGCGGATCACCTCGGCATGCCGTGCTCGCGCCTTGAGCGCGCCCAGGCGGTCGATGCGCCAGCGAACGACATCGTCCTTGGCTGTGGCGTCCGGTGCCCAGCGGCTGATCAGTTTGTCGTAGTCCTGCAGAGCACGGTCAGCGATGACGTAGCGTTCCTTTTCACTGCGCGTGGCGAACTCGGCCATGCGCACACGCTCGGCGGCAAGGTCACCTTCGAGGCGGCGCTGGGTAACGGCGTCCACCAACCCCGGGCGCTTGGCTGAGAGGCGCAGTGCCGGCTCCGGCAGGCGGGCCTTTTGCAGGGCGACGATGTATTCGCGGGCCACTTCGGGTTTATCACCGGCGCGGATAAAGGCTTGGTCGAACTCGAACAGCGCGTCGTAGTTCAGGCCAGCGCGTGTCAGCGCATACCCCAGGGCCATGCGGCGGTTGGGGTCATTGGGTTGGGCCGCCACTAGCGTGCGCAGGCGTTGCACCGCCTCGTTGGCTTTGCCGCCATCGGCCTGGGTGAGGGCCTGGCCCAGTTGCAGGTCGACGTTATTGGGTTCACGCAGCAACGCCTGGCGATAGACCGCTTCGGCCTGAGCCCACTGCTTTTGATTGCGATAAGTGCGCGCCACCGTGGCGAGTGCCTGGGTGGTGAGGTTGCGATGCTTGCCTTGCGCTTCGTACACCTTGAGCACTTCTGCGTCTTGCCCGGCCCAGCCGGCGATCACCAGGTGGTCACTGACCTGGCCTGGGGTCTGGCGTTCGGCGGAGAGTTGGCGCAGTTGGGTCAGCGCTGGCGTGAAGTGGCCGTTGCGGGCCTGGATGATCAGGGCGTCGTAGGCTGGGTCGGCAAACGCAAGGCCTGGGACCAGCAATTGGCTGCACAGGGCGGCCCCGATAAGCAGACGCAACCGGCCGGAGGCACTGTAGGGGTGGTTTCGCAGCATATCGTGAGCTTCCTTACACACGGAAAGCCTTAACGATAGGTGATCCTGAGCGAAACGCATCAGGGTGTCGGCGTCTCGTGACCCGACCTAGCTTTCCTGGATGCACTATCACCGAGCGCGGTTCAGAAAAGCTCAAATCAGAACAATTGTTCAGAATTGTGCGAGCGCGGTGTTTTGCCCCTCACAAAAAACAAATGTGGCAGCAAGATTTGGGTGGGAGCCGGGCTTGCCCGCGATGCAGGCACCTCGGTTATTCAGCCAGACCGAGGCGATGCTATCGCAGGCAAGCCAGCTCCCACACAAGCCCGCTCCCACATTTTTTACTGCATTTCAGGTTTATTGGGCGCCGCTGACCGCACCGGCTTTGGACATCACGAAGCTGAGGAACTGCTCAACGGTCATCTTCTGGCCGTTGAAGGTCACTTCGTTGTTGGCGTAGTGCAGCTTGGAAACCACGTCGGTACCCACCAGGGTCGCCATTTGGGTGCCAACCGCCATGCTGCTGACCATCTCGGCCGCCATCTGCGATTGCTGTTCGATGGCTTGCGGGTCGGTCACGCCGCCCACCTGGGCTTGCAGGGCCGCCACGTCGCTGATCATCGGCTTGGACAGGGTGAGGTTGGCATCCAGCAGCGAGACCATTTGCTTGCCCAGTTCAACCGGCGGCAGTTCCATGGACGTTGGCTTGGTCAGGTCCACCACCAGGTTGAACTTGCTTTCGCCACGGGTGGTTTTGAGCGACAGGTTTTCGACCGCCAGTTGCGGCTTGGCGGCCAGCACTTGGTTGACGTTGGCTTCGGCCAGGGCTTGCTCGGCTTCGGTCATTTGCAGCTCCGGCACCGGTTGACCGGCAGCGGCGGCGGCTTGCACCGGTTGCATTTTGTCCTGGTAGAGCTTGGTCAGCACCAGCATCGCCGGGATGTCGACGTTCTTCATGCTCACGGCCATGGCGGCCGAACCGACTGCTTTGCCCTGGTAGCCGATCTCGTCAATCTTGTAGTCGACGCGGCCAGCCAGGTTGTTGTCCTTGGTCTCGCTGGAGTCTTTCTGCTCGAAACCCTTGAGGGTCAGCACGGCTTTCTGCGGGCCGAAGGTGACCTTGGTGTCGGTCAGTTCCACGGTGTTCTGGCCGGTGTAGAAACCGAAGGTGGTTTTTTCCAGGTTGCTGGCCACGGTCAAGCCGGCCAGTTCCGCTTCGAACGGTGCGCCTTCGGCGTCCACTGCGGCGACCTTGAGGCTGTTCATGAAGCCTTCGGCCTTGACCTTCTGGCCTTCGGCGCTGCTGTCGAAGTTGAGGTTGGCGCCGGAGAAGCTCACAGAGGAGGTGGCCTCTTTGAATTCCAGGGGCAGCAATTCGATGTTGCCGCTGACCGAACGGCTATAGCCGATATTCGCCACGCCTTTGAGGGGCGATACGTCTTTGCTGGCGGCAAACCATTTTTCGGTGGTGGGGTTCTTTTCCAGTTCGTAGTGACTGGTGGCCATGACCGGCAACCACTTGAGGGTCACCAGGCGCGAGAACGGCAGCGGGCCGTGTTCGATATGGTCGACGAACAGCAATTCAGGGTTCGGGTTATCTTCGCCGAACACGCTGCCTTGGCCTTTGAGGCGATAGTGCGCGGTGCTGCTGAACACGCCACGATCCAGGGACACCAGCTCCAGGGTCACGCTGCCATCGACGCCGGCCATGGAGGTCTGCAGTTCTTTATTGGCGCTCTGGATAGCGGTTTGCAGGACCGGCTCCAGTTGTTTACCGGTGTACCAGGCACCGCCCGCACTGACGGCGCCGACGGCGACAACAAAACCCAAGAAAACAACGGCTGGCTTATTCATGAAGTGACCTGATCAAATCCTGTGAGAAGTGGGCTGTCTTCCTTGAACCCTATAGGGGTTCCTGTAGGAGCGAGCGTGCTCGCGAAGACCGCAGGGGCACCGCGTTCATCCAGGATGCACGCGTTATCGTTGGCGTCTTTCGCGAGCAAGCTCGCTCCTACAGTCGTGGCCCGAGAGGCCAAAGGCTGGGGAAGATTAGCACTGGCGGGCGTAAACGGCCCAGCCTTTCAGAGGGATCAGTTCAGCAGGAGTTCAGGAGTACTCTTGTTCGACTTCATCCAATTGGTGATCAAAACTCTTCAAGCGCGCGGTCCAGGTGTACACCAACACCTCGAACTCGCGGTGTATCACGGCATTGCCCGGCGTGTCGGCCTTGGGGTCGCAAAAATCCAGCTGGTAGCGCTCGCGGGCCATTTGCGTGGCCACGTCGGACAATTCCCGCGCGTTATCCAGCCAATGCCTACCGTCGGCAACCTGCCGATCCAGCAGCACGCATTGTTTTTTCAGGACTTCGAGGCTTTTTTCCAGCGGCGTGCCGGTGAGGTCGCCCATGACTTCCTGGAACGTGCGCCCCGGCTGCCAGTAACTGCCCCAGAAATAGCGGTCGAACACGGTTTCGACGCGGCGCAGGGCGACCTTGGTGTCCCAGATCGCCACGCGGGTCTTGCCCTGTTCGAGGAGTTTTTTCTTCACCCGCTGGTTTTGATACGACGCCCAGGCCACCACGCCGATGGATAAGGTGCCGATCACCAGGCAGGCGCTGTCGAGGAACACCATGGCCTTGTCGAGTTGATGGGCGAGCATGACGCCATAAAAATACGCGGCCGATAACAACACCAGTGCAAAGAGCACGCACCAGAAAGCGGGAGCATAAGGGTTTTTCATTCTTGGAATCCCCATGAGCAAACGCGAGCTTTGTCGGGCGAGGCGTCAGCGGGCCTCACCCAAGAAAGCATAGCAATCACCTCACGGTTTGCCGGGTTTTTCCCCTTGCGTTCGTCCGCTTTCCCAACCGCCGCCCAGGGCCAGGAACAGGTCGATCTGGCTCATGGCAACCTGGGTGTTGGCGGCCGCCAATTGCGCACGCATGTCGGTGTAGGTGCGGGTGGCCTGCAGGTCGGCCAGGAACGATTCGCGGCCGGCCTGGAAGAAGCGGTGGGTCTGGCCTGCCGCTTCTCGGGCTGACTGTTCGGCGTCGGCCAGGGCGTCGCGGCGTTGCAACACGGCGGTGTATTGGGCCAGGCCGGTCTGGGTTTCGCGGATGGCGTTGAGCACCACGCCGTCGAAGTGCGCCAGGGCGCCCTGAGTTGCCGCTTCGGCTTCATGCACCCGGGCGCGGGCGCCGTTGGTTGGCACGGTCCAGCTGATCATTGGGCCAAAGCCCCAGCGGTTGGTGGCAGGCGTGCCGAGGTTTTCCAATAAGCCGACGGTGCCGACCGTGGCGCCGATGCTGATATCCGGGTACAACGCGCCGGTCGCTACGCCGATACGCGCCGTGGCGGCGGCCAGTTGGCGTTCGGCCTGGCGTACATCCGGGCGGCGCTTGAGCAGCGTGGCGCCGTCGCCCACCGGCAGCAGTTGGGCGATATGCGGCAGCTCGGCGCAGGTGCCGGTGCCGGCGGGCAGTTGGTCGACCGGTTTGGCCAGCAACATCGACAGCCGGAACAGCGCCGCCTGACGCGAAGCTTCATAGCGCGGTATGTCGGCGCGCAGGGATTTGTATTGGGTTTGCGAGCGAGTCACCTGGGTCTCATCGCCACGCCCGGCATCGCGCAGGCGCTGGGTCAGTTTGGTGCTCTGGGCTTGCAGGTCGAGGGATTCGTTGGCAATCGCCAGTTCTTCGTTGGCCGCGCACACCTGGGTGTAGGAACGCACCACATCGGCCACCAGCGTAATGCGGGCGATATCCGCCGCGGCCTGGGTGGCGTCGGCGCTGGCCTGGGCGCTTTCGATGCCGCGCTGCAGGGTGCCGAACAGGTCGAATTGATAAGACGTGGTAATCCCGACGCTACCGATATTGCCCACCGGGACTTTGTCCGGCAGCAGGAAGGCCTCGCCAGACTCTTGCAAACGCTGGGCCTCGGCCTTGACGCCGGCACTCCAGCCGCCAGCGGATTCGGCCTGCTGCACCTGATAACGCGAGCGCTGCAGGTTGGCGGCGGCCACGCGCAGGTCGGTGTTGGAAGCCATGGCCTGGCGCACCAGTTCGTCCAGGCGCGGGTCTTTGTACAGCTTCCACCAATCGGCCGGCACCGGTGCCGAGACGACGTTGCTGCCCTCGCCCATGATCGGCCCTTGCAGGTCGCCACGGTTGACGGCGGCCTGTTCCGGCAGTTTGTAATCGGGCCCCACCACTTGGCAGGCCGACAGCAACAACCCCAGGGAAGCGGTTGCCAGAAGCCGCTTCATGGTTTGTCCCCGTCTTTAACCTTGTCGTCGATGATCGACACTGTCGCCGTACGCCCGGCGATCATGCGAAAGTCCGCCGGCACGTCATCAAAGGCAATCCGCACCGGGATTCGCTGGGCCAGGCGCACCCAGCTGAACGCCGGGTTGACGTTGGGCAACAGGTTGGAGCCGCTGCTGCGGTCGCGGTCTTCAATACCGGCAACGATGCTCTGCACGTGACCATGCAGGCGCGCGTTGTCGCCGATCACCCGGATGTCCACGCCCATGCCGACGTGGATGCCGTCGAGCTTGGTCTCTTCGAAGTAACCGTCGATATGGAACGAGTTGCTGTCCACCACCGACAGCACCGGGCGCCCGGCGGTGACGAATTCCTGGGTACGCGGTGCGCGGTCGTTGACGTAGCCGTCCACAGGGCTGCGGATCACCGAGCGGTCGAGGTTGAGTTGGGCGGAGTCCACCGTCACCTGCGCTTCGGCCAGGGCCGATTGGGCGCGGGCGACGCGGGACTGGCTTTCTTCCAATTGCTCGCTGGGTACCAGGTTGCCCAGGCCACGGTTACGCTTGTACTCGCGCTGGGCCTGGGCCAGGGTTTCCTGGCGGTCGGCCACGGCGGCCTGGGCTTGGCGCAGGGCCAGCTTGAAGCGGTCCTGGTCAACGGCGAAGAGCACCTGGCCCTTGGTCACCAACTGGTTGTCGCGCACGTCCACGCGCTGGATCAGCCCGGACACGTCCGGGGCGATCTGCACGATGTCGGCACGGATGTGGCCGTCACGGGTCCAGGGCGCAAACATGTAATACATGACCATGCGCCACACAACGACGACCGCGAAACTCACGACCAACAACGTCAGGACGACACGGCCGATAGTCAAAAAAGGTTTTTTCATGTCATCAAATATCGACTGAGTGAGTCCACAGCGCCCAGCAACAGCGCGTAGAGCCCCACATTGAACAATGCCCGGTGCCAGACCAGGCGATAGAAGTGCATGCGCGTCAACAACCCGTGCACCACCAGAAACAACACATAAGTAATGCCCATCAGCACCAGCAGCGTGGGCAGGAACACCCCGCTGATATCCAGGTCACCGATCATAAAGGCGCTCCATCAGGTAACGGCGCTTGCATCTCTGTACCGCCAATGAACTCCACACCGGGCAACAGCGCCAGGCGCAGGCCGGCCAAGGCGTGCAGCAGATGCAGGCGCGTGTCGTCTTCGTCTTGCAGCCCCTGGCCGTTGAGGGCACGGCGCGTGCGGTCCAGGGTCATCAGCAGACCGCTGGGCGCGGGCAAGCGTTCACCCGCCTTGAGGCACGCCTTGAAGTAACCGCCCACGCCTTCCACCACCTGGTTGAGCAACACCCGTGGCACACCGAGGATGCGTGGCGAGTAGGCCAGCAGGTCGAGCAGGTTCAGCGCCACGCGCAGGTCGCGCAGGGCGATGCCGGTGTCCTGGCCGGTGAGGGCCAGGCGCGGCAGGTGTTGCATCAGGCGGTCGAGCATTTGGGCAGCCATGTGCCGGTGCTCGGCCAGGGTGGCGGGCTCGGTGAGGCTGACGATGTCGCGCCAGCTGAAACGGGTGAGGCGCTTGGCTGCCAGCTCTGCCCCGAAGGGCCGGGCGATCAACGTCCACACAAAGGCGAACAGCAGGCCCACGGGCCCGGCCAGGTTGACGTTGGCGAAGTTGAGAAAGTCGGCGTCATAGGCGCCCTGGATGCTGATGAAGGATGACGTGTTCACCAACGTCAGCAACATGCCCAGGTAAAAGCGTGGCTGCACGGTAAGGGTGCCGATGCAGATAAACGGCACGGCGAAGGCCAGCACCAGCATGGGGAAGTCATGCAGGTTGGGCAGCACCAGAAACAGATACAGGCTGGCGAACAGCACCGACATGGCGGTCCAGAAAAAGAACCGGTAGATCTGCGGCGCCGGGTCGTCCATCGAGGCGAAGAAGCTGCACGCCACGGCGGCGAGGATGACGGCGCTGCCGCCGTCGGTCCAGCCCAGCAGAATCCACAGCACCGAGGCGACGATGATTGCGCTCACGGTGGAAAACGCCGAGTAGAACATCAGCCCACGGTCGAGGAACGGCGTGAGTCGGCCCAGGCGCCAGTGGCGGTAGACAGCGCGCCAGGTGTCCTGGCTTTCGCATTGGATGGCGGCTTGCAGGCTGCGGCAGTCTTGCCACAGGTCGACCCATTCGCCCAGGCGGTACAGGGCGTTGGAGAACAGCAAGGTGTGGCGGTCATCCAGCGCTTCGCCTTGGGGTTGGGCGGCGTCGATCTTGTCGCGCAGCACGCGCCAGCGATCCAAGGGCGCGGCTTCGGTGGTGTTTTGCAGCCAGGCATTGGCCTCTTCCAACAGCGGCGTGAGCTGATCAAGAAACTCTGGCGCACGGTGCTCAATGGCGTACACCGCATCATCCAATGCGTCGATCACCGGCAGCAGGTGAATCATGCGCCCGCGCAGTTCCTTGGTGTTGCGTACCGTCTGCGGGCGCGCGCCTTCGTGGGGCAGTTGGCCGATCATCAATTCGAGGGTGTTGAAAGTGGCGACCATGCCGCCGCGCAGGTTGCTGACTTCTTCCGGGTCGACCTTGCGGCTGAGAAAGCGCTGGCTGTAGACCTGCGCGTCGCTGAACCACTTGGCCACCGAGCCATCGAACACCGGCATCAGGCGCCGAGGCCAGAACATCGCGCCCACCACCGCCGCGACCGCGATGCCGAGGAAGATTTCTTCGGTACGCGCCTCCGCCACATCCCAGACCGCCAAGGGGTTATCCACCACCGGCAGGGCAATCAGCGGCAAGGTGTAGCCGGCCAGCATCAGGGCGTAGTTATTCGCGGTGCGCAGGTGCATGGACAAGAACAGCAAAGTGCCGGTCCACAGCGCAATCACCACCACCAGAATGTAGGGTGACTGCACGAACATCGGCACAAACAGCACCGCCGCCGCCGCGCCCATCAAGGTGCCGATGGCGCGGTACAGGGCTTTGGAACTGGTAGGGCCGACAAACGGGCTGGAGACGATATACACCGTGGCCATCGCCCAGTACGGACGCGGCATTTGCATGAGCATGGCGATGTACAGCGCGATCATCGACGCAGCGAAGGTACGCACCCCATAGAACCAGTCGCGGGCAGGCGGGAAGCCGGTAAAAAATCCGTTCAAGGCAACACAGCCTCGGCCGCTTCGAAGGCGCGCAATACACGCAGTGCCGCTTGCAGATCGTCGGGGGCGATATCCGCCAATACGTCCTTGCGCAGGCGCACCAGTTGCGCCTCCACCGCCTGCACCAGCTCACGGCCACGCTCGGTAAGGCTCAGGGCCTTGGCGCGGCGGTCGTGGATGTCTTCGGTGCGGCAGACGTAACCGTCACCGCACAGCCGGTCGAGCAGGCGCACCAGTGATGGGCTTTCCATACCGGAAGCCTGGGCTACTTTGACTTGGTGTACCCCGTCGCCCAAGCGGCCGATCATCAACAACGGCACGGCGCAGGCTTCGGAGATGCCATAGCTGACCAGCGTGGTCTGGCAGATTTTGCGCCAATTACGGGCGCCCACCACCATGCTGCTGCTGAGGCTCATCTGGAGTTGTTCGAGGGATTGAGGCACTGGATAGTTCGCATACAGTTAGTTTGCTAACTATCAATATGGTGGAGGAAGGGTTTGCCGTCAAGTTTTGAAACAATTTCGCAGATGAGTGGTGGGATGTGGCTTGAGTAAAGCGGGTTTTAGGGTCAGCCCTTTCAAGGTCTTTTCGTTTTGGCAGCCTTGATTACCCTGTCCGTTGAAACATGCGCATTCACCGCCTTGCCTTGCACCCATGTCTTGGGTTTAGGCACCTTGGGGCCGCGGGGACTTTTCGCAACTTGTTTGGGTTGGATGTTTCTGGCCAGCTCCAACAAACGCTGGGCCAACTTTTCCACAGGGATGGCGGGAAGATATTCCGAGGGCAGTGCAATCTGCATTCCCTCATAACCACTCCTGACCTGGACCGCCAAGTGATAGATCGAGGCTTCCCAGCCATCAGGCTGGGTCTCCCGATGGGCTTGCTCCACGCTTCGCTTGAGTACGGCCATGACGTTGTAGGCCAACACTGCCGTAGTGAACCCGAGCAAGGCGGCCTTTGGGCTGCCGAGAGTTTCGATTTCACTTTCCAGGATCGCTTCCAGTCGCTGGAACATACCTTCAATGCTCCAGCGGCGGCGATAGAGTTGCGCGATCTGCTCAGCGCTGACGCTTTCAGGCAGGTTGCTCCAGAACATCAAGCTGCTGTCACCCGAGTCTGTTGGCGAATGAAGCGTCAGTTCGACGCGCCGACATTGGTAACCGCCTCTGATCTGGATGATCTGCTCACGCACAGAGCCTGTTTCCACAGGCACGGGTTCTTGCCACTCACCCTCTTGAATCAGGCGTGGATGTTTGGCTTGCTGGCGAATGACAAAGGACGTCTGGACCTGCTCACAAGCTTCCATTACCGGAAGCGTGCAGTAGAGTCGGTCAGCCAGCCACACCTGGCCCGGTTCAGCATTAGCCAACAGAGGCAACACGCAAACACGCTCGCTGGCGTAGGCATCCTCACATGCCTGAAGGTCGATGACCTGATCGAGATCAGGATCGTAGACCACTACCGAAAAACCGGGACGAGCCGCACCTCGCTCCTGGCGTAAAGCCCCCAGACGCTTCTCAGTGGATGCCAGGTGATTGCCGTCTACCACGCGAACCTGCCAGTCCGGCAGCATCGTCGTGCAGCCCAGTTCTTTGATGGTTGGAGTCAGTCGTTGCGCACTACCGGTGACCAGAGCGCGCAATAGCGCGGGTTCTGTACGACTGATTTTGTCGTAAAGCGCCGCCAAGCTGACAGGGAGATCTTCCAGTTGCCGCGCAGCGGCGTGCAGGGATGGCTTCAAGCCCAATGAAACAAGGGACATCAGCTTGATTATGGTCGAGAACAGTAGTTCACGAGAATACTGCCGTTGCCGATGTTCTTCGAAGACCTGATCGACCCACTCAGGTGCAATAGCTTGTTCCAGCGCCAATTTGGCCATGACGCTGGCGGGTGCTTTTTTCTCGAAACGCGCTAGAACATCGGCCCACATCGTTTGGGATCCCTGAATGAAATTTCAGGGGATTTTACCGAAGACCTTGAAAGGGATGGGTTTTAGGGTAGGCATCAGCAAAGCGCTGATATTCGCCATACGACAAACAAAATGTGGGAGCTGGCTTGCCTGCGAAAGCGGTGGTTCAGTTGAATATTCAGTGACTGACACGCCGCCTTCGCGGGCAAGCCCGCACATTAGGTCAGCGTCAGCATTTTTTGCTCCATCGCCAAACGCTCCAGACTTTTAAAATCTCCGACGCACCGATCAATCCAGCCATTGCCAGGACGTTGTACTGCGGCAAAACTCGAGCGCCAATCAACAGGAGCGAAACGGAGGGGATAACGAGCACAAGTCGTAAGGGGGTTTGAAAAAAGACAAGCCACACGACTGATTTTTTCTGAAGAAAAAACATGGCGCAGGATGCAAAAATTGAGGCCTGTAAAACCAACGCCCCCACAAACATAACTATTTGCACATCACCGTGCGCTCGCAAAACATTTGAAGCGCTTATCACATCACTTAGATACGGAATTCTATTGTTTAAAAAACTATTGGACGCATACCAAATGAGATAAATCGCATCCATCGCTCCCCAAAACAGCCAAATTCTGCGACGGCTCATTTTGCACCCTCTTTTTTTTCATACGCCTCATCTGGTGTGACTGGATGACCTCTTACTCGCCCATCAACCTCAGGCTTTCGTCCTCAATAAACCCAAACACCTCCTCCGCCACGCTGTACTGAAACTGCTTACGCCGATGCTTGGAAAGCTTCCCACCGTTATCCAGGCACATCATCACCAGCTTCGACAGATCGCTGCCGCGCACGTCGTAGCGTTGGTTCACCGCTTTGATCACACGGTCGTAGCGGTCGAGGAATTGGGTTTCTTCGCGCAGTTCCACTTCCAGTGCGCGGCGGGCCATTTGCAGGGTGAATTCGATGCAACGGGTCGCATCCCAGTAGCGATAGATCGAAGGGTGGCCGATGAAGTCGAACGCCATGTGGTCGGCGTCCAGCCAGGTGACGTTCCAGAATTCCCGAGTCGGCTGGGAGAAGGTCTTGAGTGCCTCCAGATAGGCTTGTTCCTCGTGCTTCATGGCGACGGAGACCGGTAGCAGCAAACCATTTTCCAGTGCGCCGTAGTGGCAGAGCGTCTGGTGAATCAGGAAGCGAGACAGGCGCCCATTACCGTCCATGAACGGGTGCAGAAATACGAAACCGAAAGCGGTGACCGCGGCCGCCACCAAAGGATCGACGTCTCGCACGGGCTGGTTGGCGAAGGCCATCAGCTCTTCCATCAATTCCTGGCAAAGCGCGGGGGCTGGCGGTACGTAGCTCACACCGGCTGCGCCACGCAGCCCGTTGTGCAGATGGTTCTGTTCGTGGCGAAAGGCAACGGCTTTGTCGAAGGGGTTGGAGACGGTGCTGTTTTGCAGCTCGACCAAGTAGTCCTCGGTGAGCAAACGGCCTTCGTGGGCCTGGCGCAGGAGTTGAACGAAGCGGCGGGATTTTTCTTCGCTGGGTTGTTCTTTTTCGATGGCAAATGAATCACGGGTTTCGTGCAGGTACGCCCATTGGATGGCGCGATCCATCATTTCGGGTGGGAGGGTGGCCATGAAGGATTTGGCGCGAGCCAATACATCAAGCGCCAACAACGCTTCCAGCTCAGGCGTTCGCTCAACGGTGGCGCAATAATGCAAAGAGCCCAAACCGTTGAAATCCACTCGCCAACGACTGTTGCGAATGCTCGGGCCGGTGACATAGCGCTGGGGATCGAACAAGGGAACCACGCGACCACGAACAGGAAGGGTGTGATCCAGCATTTTCCCGGTAAAGCCTTCCCACAGAAAACAGGCTTTTCGGATAAATGCACCGTTGGGCGAGTCGGCCAGCGCCTCCAAAAACGGTTCTGGGCCAAGCTGTTCAAACACCTGGGCAAGTATCGCCAGGTTCACGCCTTCATGCTTAAGCGCAAACAGCACATGCTCAAACAGTGCATGTTGGGCAGGCGCCACCGAATGGGGCACCGCCAGACAGTCACCAATGAGGGTAATCCTGGTCACCGGCTTGATCATCGCGGCCCGCGACGGTGCGATAAGCTTTAGATCCAGCGCCTCACACAGATGAGCGTATCCGACTGTTGGCATGGCGAGCTTTTCCAGAAAAAATTCACTTAAGCGATTAAAGCCCAGTTTTTTTTACCGCTCACCATTTTTTTTTACATACTCGCATTTCTTTGCATATTTTTTTACACCCCTCGCCCACCCCGCAACATCAGATTCAACTCATCCACCACCACCGCCCAATCCGCATCCTCCAGAATCTCTTCACGCAAAAATGCCTTCTGGGCGTCGCTCCAAAAAAACGCATCCGCCAGTTTCAACTCCGGCTTGAGCGGCGAATGAGAGGCGACAAATTGCTCAATACTGACCGGGTCATCCGCTAGGCCAAGCTGTTTGAACAAAGCCGGCAAGCTGTGCAGTGGCGATTCCATGAAAGGCTCCTCATCAGTAGGTTCAAGTGAGTCTAGCGGCAGCCTTCGGGTTGCGGCGCCGGTGCGTTGCATAGCACGAACAGCCGCGCCCTGGCGCCACCGCCGTCCTGGCGACTGAGTTCGCGCCAGCCGTTGGGCAGTGGCGCGAATTCATCCGGGGCTTCGTTGCTGCTGATCAACCATACCCGCCGCGTTTGAGCTGGCAGTGCTGAGAGGCGGTCCAGATAGATGCGGCCACCGTCCTGGTCCACCAGTGTGCCGAAGCCATAAGCATTCGGGCGGGTCGCGGTGCCGTCGGGTTTGGGCGGCGTGAAGAGCTGCAGTTGGGCGTCGGTCTGGTCGTAATACACGTAGCTGAGGTACCACAGCATGTCGCTGAGGATGATGCGGTCGCCTTCCTGGTAGTTGCGATTGACGAACTCCACGGGCACGTTGAACTGGTCGTGTTCATCCACCTCGAAATTGTTCTTCAACCCCAGCAGTTCTACGCCAACAAACAGCGCGAACAGCGCCACGCCCAGCCAGGACAAACGGGACGGCAAACGGTCGATCGCAAGCGCCAGGACAATCGGCAGGCCCAACGCATACACCGTGAGGTAGCGCTCGATAAACACCGGTGAGATAAAGGAAACGCCATAGACCAACAGCAGCGGCAGCAAGCAAAACAGTGCCGGCAGGCGCGCCGCGTGGTTGCGCCAGGCCGTGAGCACAACCACCACGGTCAGCAGCAGAGGGAAGAGCCAGAACAGCGGCGGCCACAGGCCGAGACCGTCATCCTGCAGCAGGAACTGCCAGACCATCGACGGCAGGGACAGCAGGTTGACCGGCTCTTCCCAACCAATGTCGCCGCCGACTTTGAGCTGTTCGACGTGCTGCACCAAATCCAGCAGGCTGGGCAGCCAGGGCAGATACAACAACACTATCGCCACGTTGGCCGCCCACCAGGCAGGCCGCGTAATCAAACGGTGGCCGGGCCTCTGCATTGCCAGATAAGCCCAATGCACCAGCACGCACAGCGCCGTGAAGTAATGCGTGTAAAAACCGGCACTCATCAACAGCACATAGACGGCCAGGTAACGTGTGCGCTCGGGTTGGCGCACCCAGTACACCAGCGCCAGCGTGGCGCCCAGCAGCCAAACGCCCAGCAGCGAATACATGCGCACTTCCTGGCTGTAGCGCACCGCCGTAGGCAGTAGAGCCAGCAGGATCCCCGCCAGCACGGCTGCGCGTCGGGTGGACAGTTGCCGTGTCAGCCAGATGCCCAGGCCCACGACGGCCACGCCGGGGATCGCACTCAGGCTGCGTATCGAGCCGATGCTGTCGCCGAACACCTCGATCCAACCGCGCAGCAGCAAGAAATACAGCGGCGGGTGTACATCATGGGCTGCGTGGAACCACAGGTCGGCCAGGGCGTATTCGCTGAGCAACAGGCTTGAGCCTTCGTCGCCCCAGATCGCCGCCGCGGTGAGGTGGTAAAACCGCAGGGCCATGGCCAGCGCCAGGATCGGCACCCACCACAGGCGGCTGAGCCAGCCGGCACCTTCCCAGCTCAAGCGATGAATGGCAGGCAATGCCCCGACTTTTTCGTGTTGCTCTACCACAGACCGACGCATATCGACTCCGCTACTACTGCCCTCTTGCAGGACAAACACTGCGCATGCGCAAACACCGCCACTCTAGGCCAAAAGGCCTGGCCTCGCCGCTGGAATCGGACAAATCAGCAATTTGTGTAGGCCTTCACCGAAGCGCTCGTCGGATCAGGCTATTATTGCCCCTTCTCCAAGGACTCAGGATCAAGGAAACGTTATGCGTATCGGTTTGCTGTCACCTCTGGCCCTGGCCCTGCTGGCCGGTTTTTCCCTACCGGCCCAGGCCAGTTCTGACGACTCGTGCTACCCCGACTGGAGGGTATCGCGTGACGGCTACGAGCCGTGCAGCAACCAACCGTTTCTCAGCCCTGGCAACGACAGCCGGGTGAACCTGCGCCTGTTGCTGGCCGACAAAAAAGCCGCGCCCCTGGCCCCCAATGCCTTGGGCGAAGACGACTTGGCCCAAGGCTTCGGCCCGGTGCCGTTTCCGGTGTATCGCCTGGTGCCGGTTCCGGCCACGGCTGAGGAGCCGGATAACAAGGCTGACGATTCACGCACAGCCGAACTCGACACTTTGCTCCAGCCCCTGGGTATCAAGCGCGAGGAGTACAAGACCGCAGGCCAGGCCTTCCTGAATGGCGAAGGCAGCCGTTGCCGCAGCAATGACGATGACAGCGCCACAGCGTTTATCAGCCAGGTGATCAAAGCCCAGATGCCGCCCGCCGAGCGCGACGTGTTGGTCAAAGCACGCCTGCAATTACTGACCACCTGTGACTGGAGCCGCCAGGTGGTGGACGCGCAGCTGACCCCGTCGGCCAATGCTCAGTTGTTTCGTACCTATTTGCAGGCCGCCGGCGACTTCTACAGCGGGCGCTTCGATTACGCCGAGCGCGGGTTCGCCGCGGCTTCCACCAGCGATGTGCCATGGCTGAAGGAAACGGCGCTGTACATGACTGCGCGTACGTCGCTGAATCAGGCCCAGGCCGAAGCCTTCGACGAATACGGCATGCCGCAACGCGAGCATGTGGATAAGTCGGCCTTGAGCGATGCCGAAGAAGGTTTTCTCAGTTACCTGAAAACTTACCCACAGGGCGATTACGTGGCGTCCGCCCGTGGCCTGTTGCGCCGCGTGCATTGGCTGGCGAACGACGACGCCAAGCTTGCCGAAGACTTCACCTGGCAATTTACCGAGGCCACCGACGCCCAGCGCAATGTGAGCGTGGACGAACTGGTGGAAGAGGCCGACCTCAAGTTGCTGATGGTCGGCAACAAAGCCGCGAACAGCCCGATGCTGCAAGTGGTCAGCGACCTGATGGCGATGCGCGCCCACACCCCGCCGCTGTTGAGCCGCGAAGACCTGGATAAGCAAAAGGGTACCTTCGCCAATGAGCCAGCGCTGTTTGACTTCCTGCAAGCCAGCTATGCCCTGTACGTCGAACACCAACCCGACGCGGCCTTGAAGCACCTGCCGGCGGATGTGCCGTCGAGCCTGGATTACTTCGCCTTCAGCCAACAGACCCTGCGCGCCCTGGCCCTGGAAGCCAAGCAAGACTGGAAGGCCGCCGAAGCCCTGTGGCTGCAACTGCTGCCATTGGCCAAGCAACCGCTGCAACGCGACCAACTGGAACTGGCACTGGCCATGAATTACGAGCGCAGCGGCCAACTGGCCAAGGTGTTCGCCGCCGACTCGCCGATCAGCGCCAAGCAAGTGCGCTACATCCTGCTGCGCAACGTCGCCGGCCCCGACCTGCTGCGCCAGCAGATCGCCAACGCCAGCGACCCGATTGAGCGCCAGAGTGCGCAATTCGTGCTGCTCTACAAAGACCTGCTGCGCGGCCAGTACGCCACCTTCGCCGATGACCTCAAGCAGGCCTCGCTCTCTGACGACAAACTCGGCACCAGCCTGGGCTACACCTATACCAGCGGCCAGACCTTGAAGCTGTTCCAGTGGAACGGCGACAAGGCCGAATCCGGCTACGCCTGCCCAAGCATCGCGCAAACCGCCGCGTCCTTGCAGGACGAAGCCAAAAACCCGCACGCCTTGAACTGCTTCGGTGAGTTCATCCTGCGCAACGGCCTGGACGGCATGCCCCTGGAACAACCCCGCGCCGCCGGCAGCCTGGGCAGCACCGCCTCGGACTTCAAAGGTGAAACCTTCTCGCGCCTGGACGGCTACAAACAGGTGATCGCCAACGCCAAGGCGCCGAAAACCGACAAGGCTTATGCGCTGTTCCGCGCCATCAACTGCTACGCGCCGGCCGGCTACAACAGCTGCGGCGGTGAAGACGTGGCGCCGGCGGTGCGCAAAGCCTGGTTCCGCCAACTCAAGAGCGGTTTTGCCGATACCCAGTGGGGCAAATCGCTGCAGTACTACTGGTGAAATCGCTGTGGCTAGGCTTGCTGTTGCTGGCAAGCCCGGCTTTTGGCGCCGTTAACGCGGGCGACTACGACGCCTTCTGGCTGTGGAGCGGGGTCACGCCCCAGCCGGTGATCAAGCAGGCCAAAACCCTGTACATCCTGCAGGGCCAGATCAACGCCACCCGCCGCGCGCCCCAGCGCGGCGTACAACTGATCGCCCAAGGCATGAGCGTGCCGCGCATTACTCAAGGCCATGTCTGGGTGGTGTACCGCGCCCACACCCTGCGCTGGCCGGAACGGGTCTACACCCAGGTGCTGGGCCAGGTGCAACGCTGGCGTGACGCCGGCAACCCGGTGATCGGTATCCAGATCGACTTCGATGCTCGCACCCAATACCTGCATGAATACGCCGACTTCCTGCGCGACCTGCGCCAACGCCTGCCCGCCGACCTGCGCCTGAGCATCACCGGCCTGATGGACTGGAGCAGCAACGCCGACCCGGCCGCCATCGCCCAGCTCAAGGGCGTGGTGGATGAAGTGGTGGTGCAGACCTATCAAGGGCGTCACAGCATCCCGGATTACGCGGCGTATTTGCCGCGGATGAATCGGCTGGGCGTGCCGTTCAAGATTGGCTTGATTCAGGGCGGGGAGTGGAAAGAGCCGGGGTATCTGCGGGGCAATGAGTGCTTTCGGGGGTATGTGGTGTTTTTGCAGAATCTTTGAAGTTTGCTAACACCTGTAGGAGCGAGCTTGCTCGCGAAAAACGTCAACGATAACGCGTGTTTCCTGATTGAACGCGGCGCCTGTAAGTTTTTCGCGAGCAAGCTCGCTCCTACAAAAAGCCTTAGCATCGAGCCGGTTTTTTGCAGGTAGCCTTAGAGTTTTGGATGATATAAGTTACCTTTACCGCTTTAACGAGTGATATATCATGCAAGATACAGCCAAGCCCTACCCGCACAAAGGGTACATCTCAGAGAGAAGCGCTGAGCTGATGAGAGGTATCGGCAACGGTATCGAAATAGCCCGCATTCGTCGCCGATTGAAAATCTCGACCATATGCAGCCGCGCGGGCATTACACGGCAGACGTACCAGCGACTGAGACAGGGCGAGGCCGGCGTCTCCCTCGGCGTGCTGATGAATGTGCTTAGCGCGATGGACCTGGAAGAAGGCATGGCGAGCATCGCGTCACCAGAGCTTGACCAGGTTGGGATTACCATGAGCCTCGCCCGTGAGCCTCAGCGAATTCGCACTGAAGGAGAACCCGATGTCCTGGAAGCCGATTGGTAATGCCTTTGAGTACGCCTGAACGCTTTGGGTTGGGGGCGGATGAAGCAAGGTCCATCGTCACGGATATGTATGCCGTCGTGCGAGAAGCCTCCGGTTTTTTCGAAGCGGCAGGCTGCAGCGGTGCCGAGGTGCGCATGCTTTCCAATGTGTGTACACGATTTGCAGCGGACCTGGTGTAGGGCGACAACAGAGCGCACCCTTGACGGGTGCGCGCCGCAACAGACATCACGTAAACGCTTGATTACCAGTCGTACGTCAGGCTCGACACCACCGTGCGCCCTTCCCCGTAATAGCAATCCAGATCACTGGTGCACTGCGAGACGTAGGTCTTGTTGCTGAGGTTCTGCACGTTCATCGCCAGCTTCACGCCTTTGAGCTTGAGCGGCGAGGCGCCGAGGTCGTAGCTCAGGCTTGCATCGTAGACGCTGTAGGACGGCACGTTAAAAGCGCCTTCGTAGTCGTCGCCCAGGCTTTGACGGGCATAGCGCACGCCCAGGCCCGCACCCAACCCTGCCAAGGGCGTGTCGCCGAGCACGGTGTAGTTGACCCACATCGAGGCGGTGAGGGGGGAGATGCCGGCCGGATGGCGACCTTGGCGGCCATCGTTGTCCTTGGTGTATTTGACGTCATTGCGCGCAGCCGAGGCGACCACTTCCCATGCGTCGCTCAAGACCGCCTTGGCTTCCAGCTCAACACCCCGCGAGCGCAGGGCGCCGCTTTGGGTGCTGAAGGTGGTGTCCACCGGGTTGGTGGTCAGCACGTTTTCCTGGTCCAGTTGGTACACAGAAGCCTGGATGAAGCTCTTCTGGCCCGGTGGCTGGAACTTCACGCCGACTTCGTACTGTTTGCCGGTGGACGGTTCGAAGGGTTTTCGGTTCGCATCGGTGCCGGCCAGCGGCAGGAAGGATTCCGAATAGCTGACGAAGGGCGACACGCCGTTATCGAACAGGTACACCAGGCCCGCACGGCCGGTGAACGCCTGGTCTTTGCTGGCAAAGCGGGTGTCCTGTATCGGCTCCTTGTTCACCACATTCGCCCAGTCGTAGCGGCCACCGAGTACCAGCACCCATTTATCCAGCTTGATCTGGTCCTGCAGGTAAAGGCCGGTCTGGGTGATGGTGCGATCCCAGCGGTACGGCTGGCCGAAGTTCAGGGGCTGGCCGTACACCGGTTTGAACAGGTCGATGATCGGCGGGTTGCGGTCGTACAGGCCATGGAACTGCGAGTTGGAATGGTAGTAGTCCAGGCCAACGATGAAGGTGTGGGACAGTGCGCCCGTGTCGAATTCGGCCTGGGCGATGCTGTCCACGCCGAACACTTTGTTGGTCTGCGACCAGTCCACGCCGAAGCGTTGCAGGTAGCGCTGGTCCTGCACGCCGGTGTTTGGGTTGGCGACGAAACGGTAGCCGTGCAGCGGCGCGGTGTAGCGGTCGTCGACCTCGGCGTAACGGGCGTTTTGCTTGAGGGTCCAGATGTCGTTGAGGCGATGGGAAACTTCGTAGCCCAGCACGTATTGCTCGCGGTTGTACTGGTTGACGCCCGGCTCGCCGATAAATACATCGCGCTTGATCTTGCCGTTGGGGTTGTCCCACAGCGTGCCGGACGCCGGCAGGCCTTGGGCTTCGGGCACGCCTTTATCTTTCTGGTACTGGGCGAACAGGGTCAGGCTGGTGTCTTCGTTAGGGCGCCAGGTGAGGCTGGGGGCGATGAACTGGCGCTTGTTTTCGACGTAGTTGATTTCATCTTGCGCGTCATTTGCCAGGCCGGTCAGGCGGTAGAGAAACTGCCCCTCCTCGTCCAGCGGGCCGCTCAGGTCGATGGCCGCGCTTTTGTGTTCGTAGGTGCCGGCCTCCAGTACCACTTGGTGTATCGGCGTTTCGCTGGGGCGCTTGCTGACCATATTGACGATGCCGCCCGGCTGGTTCTGGCCGTAAAGCACGGACGCCGGGCCTTTGAGCACTTCGATGCGCTCCAGAGAATACGGTTCGATCTGCAACGCGCCGCCTGTGCTGCCGCCGCCATAAGGCAGGTGCAGGCCGTCCAGATACAACGGCGTGGGCGAGAAGCCGCGTGACGTCGGCTCATCGAACAATTTGACCCGGTCGGCAAAACCACCCGCGCTCATGCCGGGCGTGTAGAGCAACGCCTGGGTGACACTCTGGGCGCCACGCGCCTTGATCTCGGCGGCGGTGATCACGTTGATGGTCTGGGGGATTTCCACCAGCGCCGAGTCGGTCTTGCTGCCCGAGGCGCTGCGCTTGGCGACAATGCCGTCCACCGGGCCCCAGGCGCTTTCCTGCTCCTGCCGGCCACTGATCTGGGTCGCGCCCAACTGCAAGGCTGCGTCGCCGGAAAGGGCCTGCAACGACCAACCGCCCTGGGATTGCACCGCCGCCAAACCGCTGCCCGCCAGCAAGCGCTGCAACCCCGAACCTACACCGTAACGCCCTTTCAAGCCGGCGCTGCGCTTGCCGTCGGTGAGCGAAGCGTCAACCGACAGCAAGATGCCCGAGGCACTGGCGAAACGGTTCAACGCCTGGTCGAGGCTGCCCGCGGGAATGTCATAGCTGCGCAGCGCTTCGGTGCTTTCTTCTGCTTGAGCCATGCTCGGCAGTACCGGAGCCGTTGCCAGCAGGCCGGCAAACAGGCCACGACGTAGCGCGCGGGCCAAAGGTTGGATTGGGTGGTGCGACATGGCAGGACTCCCCGTGAGAACGCTTCTTGATTGGCTTTCAAGAGGTATCCCGAACGGGCCGCAGAAACCGACAAGCCCTGTACAAAGTATTTTCAGACCCGCGCCTTGATCGTTACCCAGTAACGGGTCACCGCCTGCACGTGCACGGGCAATGAACGCTCCAAGGCCGCCAGGATCGCGTCGGTGTCGTTCAGCGGGAACACGCCGGTCAACAGCAGGTTCGACACTGCTTGATCACAGCGCAACAGGCCCGGGCGGTAGCGACTCAGTTGCGCCACGAACTCACCCAACGGCTGGCGCTCGGCAACCAGGCGGTGCTCGGTCCAACTGCTGGCATTGGCGCTCACCGCTGGCAACGCGGTGCTTTGGCGTGCGTTGAACCACAGGCTGTCCCCTGCCTGCATATGCACCGGCGTGCCCTGCAACGGCGTGACCCGCAGGCGACCTTCGTACAAATCCACACGGCTGCCGTCGGGCAGTTCACGTACCGCAAAGCGCGTGCCCAACGCCTGCACATCACCGGCTGGCGTTTCGACGATCAGCGGGCGCGAGGCGTCGTGGCCGCTGGTCAGCAAGACCTCGCCACGGATCAGCCGAATACGTCGTTCGGTAGCGCTGAAACGCAGGTCTACGGCGCTGTCACTGTTAAGGTCCAGTTGTGTGCCGTCGCTCAAGGTCATATGGCGAATTTCGCCCGTGGCGGTACGCAGCTCTGCAAAGGCCGCTTGCCAGGGCTCGCTGCGTTGCACCAGGTAACCACTGCCACCGGCCACCAACAACAGGCCGAGCAGTTTGAGCGCGGCACGGCGCTGGGTGTCCGGGGCGTCGCGCAATACCGCGCGAGCGCTGTCGGCGGGTACGCCGCCCAGGGTGTGTTGCAGTTGCTGCAAGCGCTGCCAGGCGCGACGATGCTCCGGGTCAGCAGCCTGCCAGCGGGCAAATGCCTGGCGCTGCTCGCCCTTGAGCTCGCCGCCCCATTGCAGCATCAACCACTCACTGGCTTGCTCGACAATCGCGGGGGCGATGGGCGCGTCGTGCTTCATTCTTCGTACACCACCTGATAGCAGGCGACGATGGCCCGGGTCATGTACTTCTGCACCGAGCTGACGGTGACGCCCAGGCGCTCGGCGATTTGCGCATAGCTCAAGCCTTCGAACTGCGAAAGTAAAAACGCACGGCGTACATTGTCGGGCATACGGTCGAGCATGGCGTCGATCTGCATCAGGGTTTCGAGGATCAACGCGCGGGTTTCCAGGGACGGCGACTCGGGCTCGGGCAAGTGCGCGATGCTTTCCAGGTAAGCACGCTCGATGCGCAGGCGGCGCCATTGGTCGATCACCAGGTTGCGGGCGATCTGCGCCAAATAGCTGCGGCTTTCCTTGTCACCCGGGAAGCGCCCGGCCACCAGCAGGCGCAGGAAGGTGTCCTGCGCCACATCGGCGGCCTGTTCGCGGTCGCCCAGGCGCTTGCGCAACCAGCCTTGCAGCCAGCCATGATGGTCGCGGTACAGGATGTGAAGCTGTTGCTGGCCGTCAGTCGCGCTGCCCATGAAAAGCTCAGAAGTGTTATTGAGAGCAATTATCATTACATCTTATTTGGCGACTGACAAAAACTCTTTGTTGCTCAGCGCCCAGCGGTCTGCAACGGGTACACCGACTCCCACCCTCCTCCCAGCGCTTTGTACAGCCCGACCATGGCCAATGACACGCCGGTGGAGCTCTCCACCCACTGTTCCTGAGTCGCCAACAACGCGCTCTGCACGGTGAGTACGTTGACGAAATCCGCCACGCCTTCGACGTACTGGTGTTGGGCGGTGGTCAGCGCAATTTGGTTCTGGCGCACGGCTTCCGCGAGGCTGTCGCGGCGCAGTTGGCTGGCGTTGTAGCGGGTCAGTTGGTCGTCGATTTCATGCCAGGCACGCAGCACGGTTTGCTGGTAGGCCAGGGCCGCTTCCTGTTGCTGGGCTTCCCGTAAATCCACCATGCCTTGCAGGCGTCCGCCGTTGAACAGCGGCAGGCTCAACTGTGGGCCGAAGGTAAAGGCGCGGGAACCCCAAGAACCGAAATCCGAGAGTTGCATGGCTTGGGAGCCAAGGCTGCCGGACAGGGTGATGCGCGGGTAGAAGTCGCCCTTGGCCACGCCGATGCTGGCCGTGGCGGCGTGCAGGCGGGCTTCGGCTTGGCGGATGTCGGGGCGACGCTCGGCGAGTTCCGATGGCAGGCCGATCGCGACCTGGCGCTGGGTTTGCGGCACAGGGGCGTCTTTGGACAACTGCGCGTGCAAGGCCTGAGGCGGCTCGCCCATCAGCAGGCTCAGGGCGTTGATCAACTGGTCCTGGCGCTGCTGCAGATCCGGCAGGCGCGCTTCGATTGCCGCGACCTGGGCGGCGGCTTCGGCCACATCCAGGTCGGTGGCCACGCCGTCGGCCAACCGCAATTGCGAGAGCTTGAGGCTGTGGCGCGCAACATCAAGGTTTTGCTCGGTGACGGCACGGGTGTTTTGGACGCCGCGCAGTTGGATGTAGTCCTGGGCGGTCTCGGCCAACACCGATAACAACACGGCGCGGCGGTCGTTTTCGGCGACTTCCAGCGTGGCGTCAGCGGCCTCGGTTTCACGCTTGACCCGGCCCCAGAAATCCAGCTCCCAAGAGGCCGAGAAGCCCATGTCCCATTGGTTGAAGGCCGAGCGGCCGTTCTCGCCGGAGGGGTCGTTCAAGCCTTTGCCGCTGTTGCGCTTGCGCTGGTAGGCGCCGCCGGCATCGACGTTGGGGTAGCGCTCGGCCGTGGTCACCTGGCGGATGGCGCGGCTTTGTTGCAGGCGGCTGCTGGCCAGTTTCAGGTCGAGGTTATCGTTGAGGGCGCGGCGCGTAAGGGCCGAGAGCTGCGCGTCCTGGAACACGTCCCACCAGCGTTCCTGCAAGGGATCGCTGACGGCGCGGCTGGCGGCCTGGCGGCCCTGGGGTTCGCTCCACTGATTGATCTGCGGGCTCTCGGGCCGCTGGAAGTCGGGACCTACCGTGCAGGCGCTCAGGCTGATAAGGCTCAGGGTGAGCCAGGCGAGGTGTCTCATTGCTGGGCCACCTCACGCTGCTGCTCGACAGGGCGGGTATCGACGCTGGCTTCTACCGACATGCCGACGCGCAAGCGCTCGGTCAGTGGCTGGTTCGGCTCAAGCACGATCTTCACCGGAATACGCTGCACCACCTTGGTGAAGTTGCCGGTGGCGTTGTCGGGTTTGACCGAGGCGAAGGTCACCCCGGTGGCAGGCGCCAGGCTTTCCAGGTGGCCTTTGAGCAGTTCGCCGTCAAGGCTGTCGACGCTGACTTGCACCGCTTGCCCCGCGTGCATATGCGACAGTTGGGTCTCTTGGAAATTGGCCACCACATAGGCTTCAGAAAGCGGCACCACCGCAAGGATCTTGCTGCCCGGTGTCACGTAAGCGCCGACCCGCACCGCACGCTCACCGACCATGCCATCCACCGGCGCGATAATGCGCGTGTAAGACAGCTGATAACTGGCCATTTCCAGCGCGGCCTGGGCGCGTTTGAGCCCACCTTCGGCGGCGTCACGCTGGGCGGTGAGGATCTCCACCTGCTTGCGTTCGGCGGCCAGCACGGCGGTGGATTTGGCCAGGCGCGCAGTGGCCTGATCGATGCGTGTCTTGGCTTGCTGGGCATTCTGCACGGTGCCCGCACCGACGCCGGCGAGATGGTTGTAGCGGTTCAGTTCATGCTCGGCAAACGCCACTTCGGCGCGATCCGCTGCCACCGTAGCCTGGGCCTGGGCGATCACCGAGCTTTGGCGCTCCAGGGTCGCGCTGGCGTTTTTCAGCTGGGCCTGGGCGACCAGGGTGTCGGCATCGGCGGCCTGGGCGGCGGCGCGAAAATCGCGGTCGTCGATCAACGCCAGCAGTTGCCCGGCTTTGACACGCTGGTTGTCTTCTACCAGCACCTCCTTGATGAAGCCGGCAACGCGGGGAGCGACCAGGGTGAAATCCGCCGCGACGAAGGCGTCGTTGGTGGTCTGGTGCTTGCTGCCCAGTACGCCCGGCGCAACCAGGTAAACCAGCACGCCGACGGCAAATACGGCGATAACGGAGACGGCAATTTTGTCTTTGCGTTTCATGGAAAGTCCTTGTGGTCAGGCCGGAGCGCGAGGCGGATAGATCCGCGTGGGCATCCAGAAAATCAGCAGGATCAACGCCACCGCGACACCGGCCATGACGACGTAAAGATCCGAAGAGGTCAGCACCACGGTCTGCTCGTGCAAGCGGTGGGCGAGGCCCGGCGCGTCAGCGTCGGCAAGGGGCGAATTGCCCAGGCGGTCCACCAACATGGTTGAATGGAAATGCCCGCGCTGGGTGGTCAATGTATCCAGCACCGCAGTGGCGATCACAGCAGCCAGGCCCTTGACGGTGTTGAACCAGGCCGAGGCGAACGGCCCTTCGATGGGTTGAATACTGCCGGTGGACAGCATCAGCAGCGGCAACACGGCCATCGGCTGGCCGAAAATCTGCAGCAGGTACCAGCCATAAAAGTCGTCGCGAATCCACGCCGAGGTCAGGTGTGAACTGCCGAGGCAGCACAGCACCAACATACTCAGGCCAATGCCCAGCACCCAGCGGCAATCGACCCAGCGCAGGTTGCACAGCGCCGCCACCAGCGGCAGCGCGATCAACTGCGGCAACGCCATCAGCAGCATCAGCGGTGCGGTCTGCAGCGGCCGGTAGCCCTGGACCTGGGCGAGGAAACTGGACGGGATGATGATCACCGAGGTCAGCACCATCAGCACGCCGGCCAGCACGATCAGGGCAAACGCCAGGTTGCGCAGGCCGAGCATCTGCAAGTTGAAGAAAGGCAGCGGCTGCGACCATTCGTTGAGCATGAACAGCACCAGCAACACTGTGCCGCCACACAGCAGGAAGGTAATCAGGCCCGACTCGAACCAGTCCAGGCGATTGCCTTGCAACAGGCCGATCACCAGCATGCAGATCGCCGGGAAGCCTAATAGCAAACCACGCCAGTTGAACTGCTTGAAGCGTTCCAGGCGCAGCGGGTCTTGTGGCAAACCGTAGGCCACGGCCGCCATGGCCAGCAGGCACGGCGCGACGATCTGCCAGAACGCCCACTGCCAGCCGACGTATTCGGTCCACAACGCCGCCAGCGGTGTGCCAAGGCTGGGGCCGAAGGTGGCGGTGAGTGCGTAACCGGCCAACCCGTACAACTTGACGTTGGCTGGCAAGAAACGCAGCGCCACGGTCATCAGCATCGGCGGCAGCGCGCCACCGGCCAAGCCTTGCACGGTGCGCAGCAGCAACAGGCTTTCGTAGTTGGGTGCGAACGGACAGAGAATGCCCAGCACGGTGAACAAGCCGATGGCGCACAGGGTGAAGCGACGCAGGGAAAACGTCACCGAGCACCACGGCGCGAAGGCCATGGCCGCGACCGAAGTGGCGGTGTAGGCCGCGACCAGCCAGGTGCCTTCGTCAAAGCCGATGTACAGCGCACCGCGGATATCGGCGAGGGCGACCTTGGTGACCATCTCGTTGAGGCCGGAGACCAGTACCGCCAGCAATACGCCCAGCAGGCCGATGATGATGCGCGGGCCGAACACGGGTGGGCTCAGCGCCGTAGGTTTGGCTGCGGCCTGGACAGCGGGGGCAGCGAGGGACGTCATGAACAGGCAACTCGGAATAAGAAATACCTGAGCAGTTTAATCAGGCACTCCCATGACAAAAAGTTACTTGTTGGCAGGTTATAAGTGCGTCAGACGCAACTTTGAACATCAACACTGAACCCTGTGGGAGCTGGCTTGCCTGCGATAGCCATAAGTATTTACTCAACTTTCTGGGCTGTAGCCGGTAGCAGCAGACGGTAACCACGATGCGAAGCGAGTCGCTCTTGATCTTGCTCTGCTTTTGATCTTAGGCGCCCCGTTAAACCACGCTGGCCGAACGCAGGCTTGAATTCGTGGGTAACCCGGCAGGACGCCGGGTTAGCCGCCCCGCGCCATGGATGGCGCGTGGCGGCGGCCCACGGATTCAAGCCTGTGTTCGGGCACACCGAGCCCAAGCGAGGTGCCGAGTGGTGGGGCAAGAAGCGTTTTGCTTACTTTTGCGCTGTTCAAAAGTGAGCCGCCGTCAGGGCGGAACCCTAAGTGGCCGTTACCTAAATAACGGATATGTACACAATCCAACTGTGTCGCCTGTCAGGCCGCCTTCGCGAGCAAGCCCGCTCCCACAGTTGGATCGTTGGGTGTCAGGTAGATAGGCGTCGGCTGTCAGGGCGTCATCGCAGGCAAGCCAGCTCCCACATTTTGAATCTTGGGGTGTCAGGTAGATAGGTGTCGGCTGGCGGGCCGTCATCGCAGGCAAGCCAGCTCCCACATTGATTGCGTTCGCTTTAAACCGGCTGGGCTTCAAGCCAGGTGGCGTGGCAGCTTTCGCGCATGGTTTCACGCAGCCATTTATGGGCTGGGTCTTTGTCGAAGCGCGGGTGCCAGGATTGCGCCAGGACCAGCGTTGGCAGTGAAATCGGCAAGGCGAACGCGCGCAGTGGCAGGCTCAGACGCTTGGCGCTCAGGAGGGCTTCCTTGGGCACCGGCAGCAGCAGGTCGGAATCGGGCAGCATGAACATCGCACCGTGAAAGCCTGGGGCGATCATGGCCACACGGCGCTCCAGGCCTTGGGCATTCAACGCGGTATCGATGGGCCCACGGGCGATGCCGCGCCGGGAGATGCTGATGTGGGAATAGCTGGCAAAGCGTGCCGCCGTGATTTCTTCGTCGAACAGCGGGTGGTCTTGCCGCGCCAGGCCGACAAAGGTGGTGGAGAACAGGTTCTGCACCTTCACTTCCGGGCTGGCGGGCATGGTGTTGCTCACCCGCAAGTCCAACCGCCCTTCGCGCAGGGCTTCATCGTCGGTATCGCCTTCGGGCACGAAGCGCAGCTCGCACAGCGGCGCCATGCGCTCCATGGTGTCGAACAGCCGCCCGCCATACACGCCGATGAAAAAGTCATTGGCGCGCACGCTGAAGCGGCGGCGCAAGGTGCTCAAATCTACCTGGTCTGCCGAACGGAACAGCAACGCGGCCTGCTCCACCACATTGCGCACCTGGCCTTGCAGCTCAAGCGCCTTGGGCGTCGGCACCAGGCCACGGCCGGCACGCACCAGGATCGGGTCACCGACCGCTTCGCGAATACGCGTAAGGGTGCGGCTCATGGCGGCAGGGCTCAGGTTCATCCGCCGCGCGGCGCCCACCACACTGCCCTCGTCGAGCAACGCGTCGAGGGCGACCAGCAGGTTCATGTCCGGTAGTTGCATGCCAAGCACTCGTGGTCCGTTGGGAGTGAACTGGGTGCAATCCTAGCAGGCTTTATCGGGTTAGAAAGGCGCATCCCCCTGAATGGTGGTACGGAACAATTTGCGCCGCAGGTGGCTTGGGCAACCGGCGGCCAGGTGGATCAGCGAGCGGTTGTCCCAGAACACCAGGTCGTGGGGCTGCCACTGATGACGGTAGATGTTTTCCGGCAGCACGCTGTGGGCATAGAGCTGGGCCAGCAGGTCACGGCTTTCGTCATCGGGCAGGCCGACGATACGGGTGGTGAAACCCTCGCTGACGAACAGCGCCTTGCGGCCGTTTTCCGGGTGGGTGCGCACAACGGGGTGCACCACTTCGGCAACCTGGGCGAGCTGTTCCGGGGTGAGGGTTGGGCGCCAGTTGCCTTCGAATTTGGTTTCGCTATAGCGCGCGGTGTAGGAGTGCGCGGCGCTGCGGCCTTCGACGGCATTGCGCAGGTGGCCGGGCAGTTGCTCCCAGGCTTTGTGCATGTCGGCGAACAGGGTGTCGCCGCCTTCAGAGGGCAGTTCCTGGGCGTGCAGCATCGAGCCCAGGCTGGGCAGTTCTTTGTATGACAGGTCCGAATGCCAGAACTTGCCCGCATCCCCCAGGCCGATGGATTGGCCGTTCTCGATGATGTTGGAGACGATCAGAATTTCGGGGTGATTGGCCAGCAGGAACTGTTTGAGCACATGGATCTGCAACACGCCAAAACGACGGCTGAAGGCGATCTGTTGTTCGGGGGTGATGCGTTGGTTGCGGAACACGATGACGTGGTGGTCCAGGTGCGCGCGGTGGATGCGGGCGAAGTCCTGGTCGTTGACTGGGCGGGATAAGTCCAGGCCGATGATCTGGGCGCCGACACTGCCGGGGAAGGGGCGGATGTCGAAGGTTTGGGGGGCGGTGGTGGCAGACATTGGATTCATTCCCGGCGGACAGGGGAATGAATTTATAGATATAAAGATGGAAGCTTAAATACCGTTAGCGCATATGGATATGGCGTTTGGTTTGAGCTGTAGGGCGATGCTGACGGCCTCATCGGGGGCAAGGCCCCTCCCACATTTTGATTTGTGAACACATTCAAATGTGGGAGCTGGCTTGCCTGCGATGAGGGCGGTACAGGCGCTGAACATTAACGCTCGTGCAACGCCTCTGCCCGCGCCTTGATGATCGGCTTGAGCAGGTAGCTGAGGATGCTTTTCTTGCCGGTGATGATATCCACCGAAGCGACCATGCCGGGGATGATCAACAGCGGCTTCTCGTCCGTGCCCAGATGGCTGCGATCAGTGCGCAGGGTGATCATGTAGTAGGTGGTCTTCTTGTCTTCATCGGTGATGGTGTCGGCACCGATGCGTTCGAGCTTGGCTTTCAGCCCGCCGTAGATGGTGTAGTCATAGGCGGTGAACTTGACCACCGCTTCCTGCCCAGGGTGCAGGAAGGCGATGTCTTGCGGGCGGATCTTGGCTTCTACCAGCAAGGTGTCGTTCAGCGGCACGATTTCGACCATGTCGCTGCCAGGCTGGATCACACCGCCAACGGTGTTGACCAGCAACTGCTTGACGATCCCGCGCACTGGCGAGGTGACCAGGGTGCGGCTGACCCGGTCCTCCAGCGCGCGGCCGGTGGATTCGGCCTTGTTAAGCTCGGTGCGGGCTTCGTTGAGTTGGGTCAGGGCTTCGCTGCGGAATTTGCCGCGGGTTTCATCGATCTTGCGTTGCACTTCCTTGATCGCCGATTCCGCACGCGGGATCGCCAGGGTGGTGGCGTCCAGCTGCCCACGGGTTTCCATTTCGGCGCGCTTGAGGCGCAGCACTTCTACCGGCGACACCGCGCCCTGGGCCACCAGCGGCTCGGACATGTTGATTTCCTGGCGTTGCAGGGACAACTGGCTGCGGTATTGGCCCTGCTTGGAGGTGAATTCGCGCAGTTCCTGTTGGCGCTGGACGAGTTGCTCCTGCAAGCCGCCGACTTCGTCTTTCAACTGCTGGCGGCGGCTTTCATACAAGGAGCGCTCGTTGGCGGCCTGGCTCGGCGCGGCCTTGAGCACGTCGTCGGGGATGTTCAGCGGGCGGTCATCCACCTGCGCGCTCAAACGCTCGACGCGCAGCTGCATGGCCAGGCGCAGGGCTTCGGTTTCGCCGGCGTTGGAGACAAACCGCGTGTCGTCGAGACGAATCAACGGCGCGCCGGCCTCTACGATCTGGCCTTCCTTGACGTACAGCTCGGCGACGATACCGCCTTCCAGGTTCTGGATTTTCTGCAATTTGGACGACGGAATCGCCTTGCCATCGCCACGGGTCACTTCGTCGATCTGGGAGAAACCGGCCCACACCACCAGGAATATAAAGAACGCGATGATCGCCCAGATGGTCAGGCGGATCACCCGCGGCGCATCTTCGATCAGCGCCTTGTTGACCTCGGGCAGCGGCTGGCCCTGCAGCGAATCGGAGCCTTTGAAGTAGCGGCCGACCGCACTCTTGATGGAGTTAAGCAACACTGATCTGCCCCTTCTTCAACGCTTCCATGACCACGGCTTTCGGGCCGTCCGCGAGAATCTGCCCACGGTCGACCACCAGCAGGCGGTCGACCAGGGAGAGCAGTGAGGCTCGGTGCGTGACCAGCACCACGGTCTTGTTTTGCACCACGGCTTGCAGGCGTTGTTTCAAGCGTTCTTCACCGGTGTTGTCCATGGCGCTGGTGGGTTCGTCCAGCAACAGCATGGGCGGGTTGAGCAGCAGCGCACGGGCCAGGGCGACGTTCTGGCGCTGGCCGCCGGACAGGTTCTGCCCACGCTCGCCGACTTGCAGTTCGTAGCCTTGGGGATGTAGGCGGGCAAATTCGTGCACGCCGGCCAGTTCGGCGGCTTGCAGGACCATTTCATCTTCGACGTAGCGCGCACCGCTGACCAGATTGTCGCGCAGGGTGCCGGCCAGCAATTGAATGTCTTGGGCGACATAGCCGATGTTGTGGCGCAGCTCGCTCACGTCGATCTGGCGCACGTCCACGCCATCCACCAGCAAAGAGCCGGAGTCGGGCTGGTAAAGGCCGACGATCAGCTTGGCCAGGGAGCTTTTGCCCGAGCCGCTGCGGCCGATGATGCCGATTTTTTCCCCTGGCTTGATCACCAGGTTGATGTTTTTCAGCGCCGGGTTCTGCTGGTTCGGGTAAGTGAAGTTCAGGCCCCGGCACTCGATGGCGCCTTGCAAGGTGCGACGGCTCATGGGGCGCTCTTCGAAATTGCGCTCCTGGGGCAGCTCCATCATCTGGTCCACCGAGGTCATGGTGACCTTGGCTTGCTGGTAGCGCGTCAGCAGGCCCGACAGCGAGGCCAGCGGGCTCAAGGCACGGCCACTGAGCATGTAGCAGGCAATCAGGCCGCCCATGCTGAGGTTGCCGTCGATGATCTGGTACACGCCGAATACGATCATGATCACGCCGGCCAGTTGCTGGATCAGCAGGGTCATGTTCATCGACAGGCCCGACAGCAACTTCACCCGCAGCTCAAGCCGGCTCAGGGTGCCGATGGTCTGTTCCCAGCCGTACTGACGCTCACTCTCGGCATTGTTGACCTTGACCGCATCGAGCCCGGCAAGGGTTTCGATCAGGCTCGACTGGCGCTCGGCGGCCAACGCCATGGTGCGCTCCATAGTCGCGACCAGGGGCTTCTGCAGGGCATAGCCGATGCCCAGGGCCAGCGGGAACGCCAACACCGGAATCCACACCAGGTGCCCGCCGAGGATGGCGATGACCAAGAAGATCAGCAGCGTAAACGGCAGGTCGATCAGGCTGGTGAGGGTCAAAGACGCGAGGAAGTCGCGCAGGCTTTGAAACTCGTGGATGTTCTGCGCGAAGCTGCCGACCCGCGCCGGCCGGTATTTCATGGACATGCCGACGATGCGCTCGAACAGCGTGGCCGAGATGATCAGGTCGGTTTTTTTACCGGCCAGGTCCAGGCACAGGCTGCGCAGGCTTTTGAGGATCAGGTCGAACAGGTAGGCACCGCAGATGCCCACGGCCAGCACCCACAGGGTGGCGGTGGCCTGGTTCGGCACAACGCGGTCGTACACGTTCATCACGAACAGCGGCGCGGCCATGGCGATGATGTTGATCAGGAAGCTGGCGGCGATGGCGTCGGTGTAGAGCCAGCGCGAACGCATGAGGGTGTCGCGGAACCACGAGCGCGCTCGCGGAATCAGGCTGCCGTGATTGACATCGAATTTGTGTTGCGGCTGTGCAAAGAAGACTTTGCCGATGTAGTCGTCGGCCAATGCTTCGCGCTTGATCAGCACTTCACCGCCGTCGCTTTCACTGAGCAGGATCCGCGCTTCATCTTCGCCCTGCCAGCCGACCAGTACGGTACTGCGACCGCCCTTGAGCAACAGCAGCGCCGGCAATGCAATGGTCGGGATCTGATCCAGCTTGCGTTGCAGCAGCCGGCCTTGCAGCCCGGCCCGCGCAGCGGCACGCGATAGCAACTCGGCACTCAACCGTTGCGAAGGCAGCGGCAGGCCGGTGGTGAGCATGGCCGCGCTGGCCGGTTTCTGATGCAGGGCGCAGAGCGCCAACAACCCGTCGAGTAACGGGTCATCGTGTAGTGCGCGTGGATCATGACTGAGATGAACTCGACTGACTTCAGGTTCCACGCGGCGCACTCTCGACTAACAGATGGGGCTATTGGGGTGGCTCAATTCATCCCAGGCAGTTGGACTTTAGGTTTCACGTCGTTCTGCACGACGGAGGCCATTGGTGCAACCACTCCCTGGCTCTTGAGCAATTCGCCCATGGTCGCCTTGATTCGGTACTGAGTAAATAACTGAATGTTCTTGATTTCTTCCAGGCGGCGGGAAGCAGTGAACAATTCATTCTCGCTGTCGAGCAAATCCAACAGAGTACGTTGACCAAGGCTGAACTGTTGCTGGTAGGACGTGCGTACGCGGGTGCTGTGATCCACGTACTGCTGGGCGACCGGCAATTGCGCGTTGGCGTTGTTCAGGGCGTTCCAAGCCAAGCCTAGCTCTTCATTGAGTTGGCGCAAGGCGTTGTTGCGGATGTCGAGCGCCTGGTTGGCCTGGTAGGACTTCGATTGCAGGTCGGCCTTGTTGCTGCCACCGGCGAACAGGTTGAAGCGCATGCGCACCATGGCTTCCCAGCCATTGCTGTGGTTGGGGTCACCGGAGACGTTGTTGTCGGCGTTGGTGCCCAGTTCAGCGTCAAAGCGTGGGTAGAACGTGGATTTGGCGGCATCGTACTGCTTCTCGGCGGCAGAGATATCCGACTCGGCTGAACGCAGCACCGGGCTGTTGTCGAGCATCTGGCGGCGCGCTTCGTTCAGGTCGGCTGGCAGCATGGCCATGAACGGGGCCGGACGCTCGAGTTCGTCGGGCATCTGGCCGACGGCGCTGAGGTAGTTGACCTGCGCGTCGGCCAGGTTGGTCTGCTCAGTGATCAAGTTGTTGCGGGCCTGGGCCAGGCGCGCTTCGGCCTGGTCCTGGTCGGCACCGTTGCCAACGCCACGCTGGGTGCGCAATTTGATCTGATCGTAGATGCGCTCGTGGTTGCGCAGGTTGTCTTCGGCCAGGCGCACGAACTCACGGCGGGTCAATACTTCCAGGTAAACCTGGGCAACGGTCAGCGCAGTGCGCTCGGAAGTCCCCAGCAAGGAGTAAGCGCGGGAATTAACGTTGGCTTGTTGACGCCCGACTTCGCTGGAGGTAGCAAAACCGTCAAAAATCATTTGCTGCAGGCGCAGGCTGGATTCGCCGCGGTTAAGCGTGTCCCAGTGATTGCCGCCAGGGTTGTTGGCGCGGGTGGTGGCGTTGTCGGTTCCTTGGCGGCCGTAACCGGCGTTCAAGTCGACACGCGGCAGGTAGCCACCTTGTGCGGCGCGCAATTGGTAATCGGCGGCGATGCGGCTGTTAACACCCGCCTGAATTTCCGGGTGTACGTCCAATGCCTGTTGCATGGCTTGGGGCAGTGTCTGGGCTTGTACGAAACTGGCGGCGAGAGCGAACGGTATTGCCTTGAACAGGTGCAGACGCATTTAAAATTTCCCCAAGACTTCTTGTCTTAAATCACAGCGATTGGCACCGCTGCGTCGGATAATGGCTACCGTAATGACCGTACGTCGGAAAGTTCAAAAAGCGGAACTGCTTCACACATGTAGGACGGTTCGCCGCATAAATATCAATGTGACATTACTAGGGCGATTGTTTAGGATGGCGACCATAAGGTCAATAGTTTGGCACAAACTAGATAGCTAAAAAATCCAGCCAAATATTTGACGTCAATGCATTTATAGACTACGCCCCCAGATTGGCAGCGCTAATAGCGCGCTGCGAAATGGATTTGTCGAAACGGATCGCCGGAGAAAATTTTAATGAGCAGTGTTGTTGCCACCGTCAAAAGCATTGTTGGTCAAGTTTTCGTAATTTCTCCGGAAGGTGCTCGCCGCGTCCTCATTGAAGGTGATCGCTTGTTCGCGGGCGACCAGATCGACACCGGTATGTCGGGCGCCGTGAGCCTGGAGCTGGCCGACGGTCGCATCCTGGACCTGGGCCGTGACACCCAGTGGAGCGCCGATATGCCGGACTCCACCGCCGACCTGGCGGCGGCCAGCGAGCAAGCCGCGCCATCGGTGGCCGAGTTGCAACAAGCCATCGCCGCCGGCGCCGACCCGACCACCGAGCTGGAAGCCACCGCGGCTGGCGCAAACGCTGCCGGTAACGGTGCCGCCGGGGGTGGCCATAGCTTCGTGGTGCTGGATGCGACCGCCGGCCGCGTCGATCCCACCATCGGCTTCCCCACCGGCACACTTGGCCAGGGCACTTCGGCTCTCAACGCGCTGACCGGCGCCCCAGGCTCCGCTGACGCGGGCAACCTGGTGCTGCAGCCGTCGACCCTGTCCGTGAGCGCAACGCCCACCATCACCGAAGCCGGTGGTGTGCTGACCTACACCGCCACCGTGACCAGGCCCTCCACCAGCGACCTGACCGTCACCTTGTCCAATGGCGCGGTGATTACCATCCCGTCCGGCCAACTGACCGGTACGGTCAACGTTCCCCTGGCCCCTAACGACACCCCCTACAACGACCCGAGCCAGATCAGCGTGGGCGTTACCGGCACCAGCGGCGGCGGCAACCTGGTGTTGACCATCGACCCTAACCCGGCCGTGACGCAGATCACCGACACCATTGACACCACCACGGTCACCCTGACCGCTGGCTCGTCCGTGACCGAAGGCGGCCAGATCACCTACACCGCCACCTTGACCAACCCGGCGCAGACCCCGGTGAACGTCACCTTGAGCAATGGCTCGGTGATCACCATCAAGGCCGGTGAGTCGACGGGGACCGTGGTCGTTGATACGCCAGCTAACGACGTCTACAACAACGGTTCGACGATCAGCACCACCATCACGGGCGCAACGGGCGGCAACTTCGAGAACCTGGTACCGAATACCACGCCTGCGGTCACCACCATTACCGATTCGATCGACACCACCACGGTTACTCTGACCGCTGGTTCGACCGTGACCGAAGGCGGCCAGATCACCTACACCGCCACCTTGACCAACCCGGCGCAGACCCCGGTGAACGTCACCTTGAGCAATGGCTCGGTGATCACCATCAAGGCCGGTGAGTCGACGGGTAGCGTTGTCTTTGATACGCCAGCCAACGACGTCTACAACAATGGTTCGACAGTCAGCACCACGATCACGGGCGCAACGGGTGGCAACTTCGAGAACCTGGTACCGAATACCACGCCTGCGGTCACTACCATTACCGATTCGATCGACACCACCACGGTCACCCTGACCGCGGGTTCGACCGTGACCGAAGGTGGCCAGATCACCTACACCGCCACCCTGACCAACCCGGCGCAGACCCCGGTGAACGTCACCTTGAGCAATGGCTCGGTGATCACCATCAAGGCCGGTGAGTCGACGGGCAGCGTTGTGGTTGATACGCCGGCTAATGACGTCTACAACAATGGCTCGACCGTCAGCACCACCATCACCGGCGCAACGGGCGGCAACTTCGAGAATCTGGTACCGAATACCACGCCTGCGGTCACCACCATTACCGATTCGATCGATACCACCACGGTCACTCTGACCGCAGGTTCGACCGTGACTGAAGGCGGCCAGATCACCTACACCGCCACCCTGACCAACCCGGCGCAGACGCCGGTGAACGTCACCTTGAGCAATGGCTCGGTGATCACCATCAAGGCCGGTGAGTCGACAGGCAGCGTTGTCGTTGATACGCCGGCTAATGACGTCTACGTCAACGGCAGCACCGTCAGTACGACGATCACCAGCGCGACTGGCGGCAATTTCGAGAGCCTGGTGCCGAGCACCACGCCAGCGATTACCACCATTACCGATTCGATCGACACCACCACTGTGACGCTGACAGCGCCAACCGAGGCGAACGAAGGTGGTCAGGTTACGTATACCGCCACGCTTTCCAATAAAGCGGGCACTGATGTCACGCTGAAGTTGGATAACGGCTCCTCGATCACGATCAAGGCTGGCGAAACTGTTGGCACCGTGACTGTGCCTGCGCCTACCGATGACGTGTTCATCGACAAGAGTACGCAGACCGTTCAGATCACTGAGACCTCTGGCGGCAACTTCGAGAAATTGGAAGTTGCAGGTAATGGCGCAACCACCACGATCAACGACACCCTCGACAAAGTCGATGTGGTTCTGACGGCCACCACCACCGTTGGTGAAGGCGGCAATATCGTTTACACCGCCAGCCTTGTGGATAAAAACGGTGCGCCGGTGACTAACATCACCAACCCGTTGACCGTGACTTTGGATAACGGCCAGACCATCACTATTGGCGTAAACCAATCGAGCGGTAGCGTTTCGGTTCTAGCTCCTGATGATGTGTACAAGGGCGACCAAACCGTCACCACCGCCATCAAAAGTGTCACTGGTGGCGAGCACTTCGAAAATCTGGTTCCAGGTACTACCCCGGTTAACACCACCGTTACTGATACCCCGGGCACCGATAACACCACTACCGTAACGCTGACGGCTCCGACCGAAGCGAATGAGGGTGGCCAGATCACCTATACCGCGACCTTGAGCAATAAGGCCGGTACCGACGTCACGTTGAAGTTGGATAACGGCTCTTCGATCACCATCAAGGCTGGAGAAACGGTTGGCACTCTGACCGTGCCCGCCCCTACCGATGACGTGTTCATCGATAAGAGCACCCAGACAGTCAAGATTACTGAGACTTCTGGCGGCAACTTCGAAAAACTCGAAGTGGCAGGCTCCGGCGCAACGACCACGATCAACGACACCATCGACAAGGTCGATGTAGTCCTGACCGCGACCACCACCGTTGGCGAAGGCGGCAACATCGTCTACACCGCCAGCCTTGTGGATAAGAACGGCGCACCGGTGACCAACATCACCAACCCGTTGACCGTGACTTTAGATAACGGCCAGACCATCACTATTGGCGTAAACCAGTCGAGCGGTTCTATCACCACCATCGCGCCAGACGATGTCTACAAAGGCGACCAGACCGTCACTACCGCCATCAAAGGCGTGACCGGCGGCGAGCACTTTGAAAATCTGGCTCCAGGTACTACCCCGGTTAATACCACCGTTACGGATACACCAGGCACTGACAACACCACTACGGTGACGCTGACCGCTCCGGCCGAGGCAAACGAAGGTGGCCAGATCACCTATACCGCGACCTTGAGCAATAAGGCCGGTACCGACGTCACGTTGAAGTTGGATAACGGCTCTTCGATCACCATCAAGGCCGGCGACACGGTTGGCACTGTGACCGTGCCTGCGCCTACCGATGACGTGTTCATCGATAAGAGCACGCAGACCGTCAAGATCACCGACGCTTCGGGCGGCAACTTCGAAAAACTGGAAGTTGCAGGCAACGGCGCAACGACCACGATCAACGACACCATCGACAAGGTGGATGTAGTTCTAACTGCTACCACCACCGTTGGTGAAGGCGGCAACATCGTCTACACCGCCAGCCTTGTGGATAAGAACGGCGCACCGGTGACCAACATCACCAATCCGCTGACCGTGACTTTGGATAACGGCCAGACCATTACCATTGGCGTAAACCAGACTAGCGGTAGCGTTTCGGTTCTTGCTCCTGATGATGTTTACAAGGGCGACCAGACCGTCACCACCGCCATCAAAGGTGTCACTGGTGGCGAGCACTTCGAAAATCTGGTCCCTGGCACTACAGCGGTGAACACCACCGTTACCGATACACCGAGCACCGATAACACCACCACCGTTACACTGACAGCGCCGACCGAGGCGAACGAAGGTGGGCAGATTACGTACACCGCCACGCTTTCCAACAAAGCGGGCACTGACGTAACACTGAAACTCGACAACGGTTCAAGCATCACCATCAAGGCCGGCGACACTGTTGGCACTGTGACCGTGCCCGCCCCTACCGATGACGTGTTCATCGATAAGAGCACCCAGACCGTCAAGATTACTGACGCTTCCGGCGGCAACTTCGAAAAACTCGAAGTGGCAGGCTCCGGCGCAACGACCACAATCAACGACACCATCGACAAGGTCGATGTAGTCCTGACCGCGACCACCACCGTTGGCGAAGGCGGCAACATCGTCTACACCGCCAGCCTTGTGGATAAGAACGGCGCACCGGTGACCAACATCACCAACCCGTTGACCGTGACTTTAGATAACGGCCAGACCATCACTATTGGCGTAAACCAGTCGAGCGGCTCTATCACCACCATCGCGCCGGATGATGTGTACAAGGGCGATCAAACTGTCACTACCGCCATCAAAGGCGTGACCGGCGGCGAGCACTTCGAAAACCTGGTCCCTGGTACGACGGCAGTGAACACTACTGTCACCGATAACCCTGGCACCGATAACACCACTACCGTAACGCTGACGGCTCCGGCCCAGGCAAACGAAGGTGGGCAGATTACGTACACCGCCACGCTCTCCAACAAAGCTGGCACTGATGTAACGCTGAAGTTGGATAACGGTTCGTCGATCACGATCAAGGCTGGCGAAACTGTTGGCACCGTGACTGTGCCTGCGCCTACCGATGATGTGTTTATCGATAAGAGCACCCAGACCGTCAAAATCACTGACGCTTCCGGCGGCAACTTCGAAAAACTGGAAGTTGCAGGCAATGGCGCAACGACCACGATCAACGACACCATCGACAAAGTCGATGTCGTCCTGACCGCCACCACCACCGTTGGCGAAGGCGGCAACATCGTTTACACCGCCAGCCTTGTGGATAAAAACGGCGCACCGGTGACCAACATCACCAATCCGTTGACCGTGACTTTGGATAACGGCCAGACCATTACCATTGGCGTAAACCAGACTAGCGGTAGCGTTTCGGTTCTTGCTCCTGATGATGTTTACAAGGGCGACCAGACCGTCACCACCGCCATCAAAGGTGTCACTGGTGGCGAGCACTTCGAAAATCTGGTCCCTGGCACTACAGCGGTGAACACCACCGTTACCGATACACCGAGCACCGATAACACCACCACCGTTACACTGACAGCGCCGACCGAGGCGAACGAAGGTGGGCAGATTACGTACACCGCCACGCTTTCCAACAAAGCGGGCACTGACGTAACACTGAAACTCGACAACGGTTCAAGCATCACCATCAAGGCCGGCGACACTGTTGGCACTGTGAGCGTGCCTGCGCCTACCGATGACGTGTTCATCGATAAGAGCACGCAGACCGTCAAGATCACCGACGCTTCGGGCGGCAACTTCGAAAAACTGGAAGTTGCAGGCAACGGCGCAACGACCACGATCAACGACACCATCGACAAGGTCGATGTAGTCCTGACCGCGACCACCACCGTTGGCGAAGGCGGCAACATCGTCTACACCGCCAGCCTTGTGGATAAGAACGGCGCACCGGTGACCAACATCACCAATCCGCTGACCGTGACTTTGGATAACGGCCAGACCATTACCATTGGCGTAAACCAGACTAGCGGTAGCGTTTCGGTTCTTGCTCCTGATGATGTTTACAAGGGCGACCAGACCGTCACCACCGCCATCAAAGGTGTCACTGGTGGCGAGCACTTCGAAAATCTGGTCCCTGGCACTACCGCGGTGAACACCACCGTTACCGATACACCGAGCACCGATAACACCACCACCGTTACACTGACAGCGCCGACCGAGGCGAACGAAGGTGGGCAGATTACGTACACCGCCACGCTTTCCAACAAAGCGGGCACTGACGTAACACTGAAACTCGACAACGGTTCAAGCATCACCATCAAGGCCGGCGACACTGTTGGCACTGTGACCGTGCCCGCCCCTACCGATGACGTGTTCATCGATAAGAGCACCCAGACCGTCAAGATTACTGACGCTTCCGGCGGCAACTTCGAAAAACTCGAAGTGGCAGGCTCCGGCGCAACGACCACGATCAACGACACCATCGACAAGGTGGATGTAGTTCTAACTGCTACCACCACCGTTGGTGAAGGCGGCAACATCGTCTACACCGCCAGCCTTGTGGATAAGAACGGCGCACCGGTGACCAACATCACCAACCCGTTGACCGTGACTTTGGATAACGGCCAGACCATCACTATTGGCGTAAACCAGTCGAGCGGCTCTATCACCACCATCGCGCCGGATGATGTGTACAAGGGCGATCAAACTGTCACTACCGCCATCAAAGGCGTGACCGGCGGCGAGCACTTCGAAAACCTGGTCCCTGGTACGACGGCAGTGAACACTACTGTCACCGATAACCCTGGCACCGATAACACCACTACCGTAACGCTGACGGCTCCGGCCCAGGCAAACGAAGGTGGGCAGATTACGTACACCGCCACGCTCTCCAACAAAGCTGGCACTGATGTAACGCTGAAGTTGGATAACGGTTCGTCGATCACGATCAAGGCTGGCGAAACTGTTGGCACCGTGACTGTGCCTGCGCCTACCGATGATGTGTTTATCGATAAGAGCACCCAGACCGTCAAAATCACTGACGCTTCCGGCGGCAACTTCGAAAAACTGGAAGTTGCAGGCAATGGCGCAACGACCACGATCAACGACACCATCGACAAAGTCGATGTCGTCCTGACCGCCACCACCACCGTTGGCGAAGGCGGCAACATCGTTTACACCGCCAGCCTTGTGGATAAAAACGGCGCACCGGTGACCAACATCACCAATCCGTTGAACGTGACTTTGGATAACGGCAAGACCATCACCATCGGTGTGAATCAGTCGAGCGGCTCCATCACCACCATCGCGCCAGACGATGTGTACAAAGGCGATCAAACCGTCACCACCGCCATCAAAGGCGTGACCGGCGGCGAACACTTTGAAAATCTGGTCCCAGGTACCGATAACGTCACCACAACTGTGACTGATACACCGGGTACCGATAACACCACTACCGTGACGCTGACGGCTCCAACCGAGGCGAGCGAAGGTGGTCAGATTACGTACACCGCGACCTTGAGCAACAAGGCCGGTACTGACGTCACCTTGAAGCTGGATAACGGCTCTTCGATCACGATCAAGGCTGGCGACACCGTCGGTACTGTGACCGTGCCCGCCCCTACTGATGACGTGTTTATCGATAAGAGCACTCAGACCGTTCAGATCACCGAAACCACCGGCGGCAACTTCGAAAAACTAGAAGTGGCAGGCAGCGGCGCGACCACCACCATCAACGACACCATCGATAAGGTTGATGTAGTTCTGACCGCCACTAACACCGTTGGTGAAGGCGGCAACATCGTCTACACCGCCAGCCTTGTGGATAAAAACGGTGCCCCGGTGACTAACATCACCAACCCGTTGACCGTGACTTTGGATAACGGCCAGACCATCACCATTGGCGTAAACCAATCGAGCGGTAGTGTTTCGGTTCTTGCTCCTGATGATGTTTACAAAGGCGACCAGACCGTCACTACTGCTATCAAAGGCGTAACCGGCGGCGAGCACTTTGAAAATCTGGTGCCGGGTACTACGGCGGTGAACACCACCGTTACGGATACCCCAGGCACCGATAACACCACCACGGTTACGCTGACTGCGCCAAGTGCCGTTAACGAAGGCGGCCAGATCACCTACACCGCGACCTTGAACAACAAGGCCGGTACTGACGTCACCTTGAAGCTGGATAACGGCTCTTCGATCACCATCAAAGCTGGCGAGACCGTCGGTACTGTGACCGTGCCCGCCCCTACCGATGACGTGTTCATCGACAAGAGCAGCCAGACCGTCCAGATCACCGAAACCACTGGCGGCAACTTCGAAAAACTGGAAGTCGCAGGTAATGGCGCAACCACCACGATCAACGACACCATCGACAAGGTCGATGTAGTCCTGACCGCGACCACCACCGTTGGCGAAGGCGGCAATATCGTTTACACCGCCAGCCTTGTGGATAAGAACGGCGCACCGGTGACTAACATCACCAATCCGTTGACCGTCACCTTGGATAATGGCCAGACCATCACCATCGGCGTAAACCAGACTAGCGGTAGCGTTTCGATTCTTGCTCCTGATGATGTCTATAAAGGCGATCAAACCGTCACCACCGCTATCAAGGGTGTGACCGGCGGCGAGCACTTCGAAAATCTGGTTCCAGGTACTACACCGGTTAACACCACCGTTACTGATACACCGGGCACCGATAACACCACTACCGTAACGCTGACAGCTCCGACCGAAGCGAATGAGGGTGGCCAGATCACCTATACCGCAACCTTGAGCAACAAGGCCGGTACTGACGTCACCTTAAAGCTGGATAACGGCTCGTCGATCACTATCAAAGCTGGCGAGACCGTCGGTACTGTGACCGTGCCCGCCCCTACTGATGACGTGTTTATCGATAAGAGCACCCAGACCGTCAAGATTACTGATGCTTCCGGCGGCAACTTCGAAAAACTGGAAGTTGCAGGCAGTGGCGCAACCACCACCATCAACGACACGATCGACAAAGTTGATGTGGTCCTGACCGCCACTACCACCGTTGGTGAAGGCGGCAACATCGTTTACACCGCCAGCCTTGTGGATAAAAACGGCGCACCGGTGACTAACATCACCAATCCGCTGACCGTCACCCTCGATAACGGCAAGACCATCACCATTGGTGTGAATCAGTCGAGCGGCTCCATCACCACCATCGCGCCAGACGATGTGTACAAAGGCGATCAAACCGTCACCACCGCCATCAAAGGCGTGACCGGCGGCGAACACTTTGAAAATCTGGTCCCAGGTACCGATAAAGTCACCACAACTGTGACTGATACACCGGGTACCGATAACATCACTACCGTGACGCTGACGGCTCCGGCCGAGGCAAACGAAGGTGGGCAGATTACGTACACCGCCACGCTGTCCAACAAAGCGGGCACTGACGTAACGCTGAAACTCGACAACGGTTCAAGCATCACCATCAAGGCTGGCGAAACGGTTGGCACCGTAACCGTGCCCGCCCCTACCGATGACGTGTTCATCGATAAGAGCACTCAGACCGTCAAGATTACTGACGCTTCCGGCGGCAACTTCGAAAAACTCGAAGTCGCAGGTAACGGCGCAACGACCACGATCAACGACACCATCGACAAGGTGGATGTAGTTCTAACTGCTACCACTACCGTTGGCGAAGGCGGCAACATCGTTTACACCGCCAGCCTTGTGGATAAAAACGGCGCACCGGTGACCAACATCACCAATCCGCTGACCGTCACCTTGGATAACGGCAAAACCATCACCATCGGTGTAAATCAATCGAGCGGTAGCGTTTCGGTTCTTGCTCCAGATGACGTGTACAAGGGCGACCAAACTGTCACCACCGCTATCAAAGGCGTAACCGGTGGCGAGCACTTTGAAAATCTAGTGCCGGGTACTACGGCGGTGAATACCACCGTCACGGACACACCAGGTACCGACAACACCACTACTGTGACGCTGACAGCGCCTAACGCTGTTAACGAAGGTGGCCAGATCACGTACACCGCAACGCTCTCCAACAAAGCTGGCACTGATGTAACGCTGAAGTTGGATAACGGCTCGTCGATCACTATCAAAGCTGGCGAAACCGTTGCCACCGTGACTGTGCCTGCGCCTACCGATGATGTGTTTATCGATAAGAGCACCCAGACCGTCAAGATCACCGACGCTTCCGGCGGCAACTTCGAAAAACTGGAAGTTGCAGGCAACGGTGCAACCACCACCATCAACGACACCATCGACAAAGTTGATGTGGTCCTGAACGCCACTACCACCGTCGGCGAAGGCGGCAACATCGTCTACACCGCCAGCCTTGTGGATAAAAACGGCGCACCGGTGACTAACATCACCAATCCGTTGACCGTCACCTTGGATAACGGCCAGACCATCACCATCGGCGTAAACCAGACTAGCGGTAGCGTTTCGGTTCTTGCTCCTGACGATGTGTACAAGGGCGACCAAACTGTCACCACCGCTATCAAGGGTGTGACCGGCGGCGAGCATTTCGAGAATCTGGTCCCTGGCACTACCGCGGTGAACACCACCGTTACGGACACTCCGGGTACCGACAACACCACTACTGTGACGCTGACAGCGCCAAGTGTCGTTAACGAAGGCGGCCAGATCACGTACACCGCGACCTTGAGCAACAAAGCCGGTACTGATGTAACGCTGAAGTTGGATAACGGCTCTTCGATCACTATCAAAGCTGGCGAAACCGTTGGCACCGTGACTGTGCCTGCGCCTACCGATGATGTGTTTATCGATAAGAGCACGCAGACCGTTCAGATCACCGAAACCACTGGCGGCAACTTCGAAAAACTCGAAGTGGCAGGCAATGGCGCAACGACCACGATCAACGACACCATCGATAAAGTCGATGTTGTCCTGACGGCCACCACCACCGTTGGCGAAGGCGGCAACATCGTCTACACCGCCAGCCTCGTGGATAAAAACGGCGCGCCAGTGACTAACATCACCAACCCGCTGACCGTCACCCTCGATAACGGCAAGACCATCACTATCGGCGTAAACCAGACTAGCGGTAGCGTTTCGGTTCTTGCTCCTGATGATGTGTACAAGGGCGACCAAACTGTCACTACCGCCATCAAAGGCGTGACCGGCGGCGAGCATTTCGAAAACCTGGTCCCTGGTACGACGGCAGTGAACACTACTGTCACCGATAACCCGGGCACCGATAACACCACCACCGTGACGCTGACCGCTCCAACCGAGGCGAGCGAAGGTGGTCAGATCACCTACACCGCTACCTTGAGCAACACGGCCGGTACCGACGTCACCTTGAAGTTGGATAACGGCTCTTCGATCACCATCAAAGCTGGCGAGACCGTCGGTACTGTGACCGTGCCTGCGCCTACCGATGATGTGTTTATCGATAAGAGCACCCAGACCGTCAAGATCACCGACGCTTCCGGCGGCAACTTCGAAAAACTCGAAGTTGCAGGCAATGGCGCAACGACCACGATCAATGACACGATCGACAAAGTCGATGTCGTCCTGACCGCCACTACCACCGTTGGCGAAGGCGGCAACATCGTCTACACCGCTAGCCTTGTGGATAAAAACGGCGCACCGGTGACTAACATCACCAATCCGTTGACCGTCACCTTGGATAATGGCCAGACCATCACCATCGGCGTAAACCAGACTAGCGGTAGCGTTTCGGTTCTTGCTCCTGATGATGTGTACAAGGGCGACCAAACTGTCACCACCGCTATCAAGGGTGTGACCGGCGGCGAGCATTTCGAGAATCTGGTCCCTGGCACTACCGCGGTGAACACCACCGTTACGGACACTCCGGGCACCGATAACACCACCACGGTTACGCTAACTGCGCCAAGTGCCGTTAACGAAGGTGGTCAGATCACCTACACCGCGACCTTGAGCAACAAGGCCGGTACCGACGTCACGCTGAAACTCGACAACGGCTCAAGCATCACCATCAAGGCTGGCGAAACTGTTGGCACCGTAACCGTGCCCGCCCCTACCGATGATGTGTTTATCGATAAGAGCACCCAGACAGTCAAGATCACCGACGCTTCCGGCGGCAACTTCGAAAAACTGGAAGTTGCAGGCAGCGGCGCGACCACTACGATCAACGACACCATCGACAAAGTTGATGTTGTCCTGACCGCCACCACCACCGTCGGCGAAGGCGGCAACATCGTCTACACCGCCAGCCTTGTGGATAAAAACGGCGCACCGGTGACCAACATCACCAATCCGCTGACCGTCACCTTGGACAACGGCAAGACCATCACCATCGGTGTGAATCAGTCGAGTGGCTCCATCACTACCATTGCGCCGGATGATGTCTATAAGGGCGATCAAACCGTTACCACCGCCATCAAAGGCGTGACTGGCGGCGAGCATTTCGAGAACCTGGTGCCTGGCACTACGGCAGTGAACACCACTGTCACCGATACCCCCGGTACCGACAACACCACCACCGTGACGCTGACGGCTCCGGCCCAGGCAAATGAGGGTGGGCAGATTACATACACCGCAACGCTCTCCAACAAAGCTGGCACTGATGTAACGCTGAAGTTGGATAACGGTTCGTCGATCACCATCAAGGCCGGCGAGACCGTCGGTACTGTGACCGTGCCCGCCCCTACTGATGACGTGTTCATCGACAAGAGCACCCAGACCGTCAAGATCACCGACGCTTCCGGCGGCAACTTCGAAAAACTGGAAGTTGCAGGCAATGGCGCAACGACCACGATCAACGACACCATCGACAAGGTCGATGTAGTCCTAACGGCCACCACCACCGTGGGCGAAGGCGGCAATATCGTCTACACCGCCAGCCTTGTGGATAAAAACGGCGCACCGGTGACCAACATCACCAATCCGCTGACCGTGACTTTGGACAACGGCAAGACCATCACTATCGGTGTGAATCAGTCGAGCGGTAGCGTGTCGGTTCTGGCTCCTGATGATGTGTACAAGGGCGACCAGACCGTCACCACAGCTATCAAAGGCGTGACCGGCGGTGAGCACTTCGAGAACTTGGTCCCTGGCACTGCAGCGGTGAACACCACCGTTACGGACACACCAGGTACCGATAACACCACCACCGTGACGCTGACAGCGCCAAGTGTCGTTAACGAAGGCGGCCAGATCACGTACACCGCGACCTTGAGCAACAAGGCCGGTACCGACGTAACGCTGAAACTCGACAACGGCTCAAGCATCACCATCAAAGCTGGCGAAACCGTAGGCACCGTAACCGTGCCTGCACCTACCGATGACGTGTTTATCGACAAGAGCACGCAGACGGTCAAGATCACCGAAACCACTGGCGGCAACTTCGAAAAACTCGAAGTCGCAGGCAACGGCGCAACTACCACGATCAACGACACTATCGACAAGGTGGATGTGGTTCTGACCGCCACCACCACCGTCGGCGAAGGCGGCAACATCGTCTACACCGCCAGCCTTGTGGATAAAAACGGCGCAGCGGTGACCAACATCACCAATCCGCTGACCGTCACCTTGGACAATGGCAAGACCATCACCATCGGCGTGAATCAGTCGAGCGGCTCCATCACCACCCTTGCGCCAAACGACGTCTACAAAGGCGACCAAACCGTCACCACCGCCATCAAAGGCGTGACCGGTGGCGAGCATTTCGAGAACCTGGTGCCGGGCACGACGGCGGTGAACACCACTGTCACCGACACGCCGGGCACCACCGACTTGACCACCGTCACCTTGACCGCCCCGACTGCGGTCAACGAAGGCGGCCAGATCACCTACACCGCCACCTTGAGCAACAAGGCCGGCAGCGACATGCTGGTCCAGCTCGACAACGGTTCGAGCATCACCATCAAGCAAGGTGAGACCGTGGGCACGGTGACCGTCCCGGCGCCGACCGATGACGTGTTCATCGACAAGAGCACCCAGACCGTCAAGATCACCGGCACCACCGGCGGCAATTTCGAGGGTGTGACCATCACTCCTGCGGGCGCCACAACCACCGTCAACGACACCATCGACGACGTGACCGTGGTGCTCAAGGCCACCGGTTCGGTCAGCGAAGGCGGGCAGATCGTCTACACCGCGTCCCTGGTCGACAAAAACGGCGCAGCCGTGAACAACGTGGGCTCCGACCTGGTGGTAAGGCTGGATAACGGCTCGACCATCACCATCGGCAGTGGCAAGTCCACCAGCTTCACGACGGCTACCGCACCGAACGATGCCTATGTCGGGGCCAATGATGTCAGCGCCAAGATCACCAGCGTGGTCAGCGGTGGCGACAAGTACGAGCATCTGATTGTTGACGGCAACCCCGCGGTCACCAAGGTCACGGATGTAGTGACTGATACCAAAATCAGCATTACGGGCGACGGTTCGGTCACTGAAGGTGGCACCGCCCACTACACCCTGACCTTGACCAACCCGCCGCAAACCGACGTGACCGTGACGCTCAAATACAGCGGCACCGCCACTGACGGTTCGGACTTCACTGGCGTGTACACCGTGAAGATCCCGGCAGGCTCCAGCAGTGTGCCGTTTGATATCCGCACGCTCGACGACAAGATCACCGAACCTACGGAACAGATCGTTATCACCATCGACAAGGTCACCGGGGGCAACTTCGAGAACCTGGTGATCGACAAAGGCACTGTCTCCACTGACATCATCGACAACGATGCGCCACCGGTCATTGATCTGGATGCCAACAACTCCAGCGGCGCCATCGGTGCCGACTTCAAGACCACCTTCACCGAAGGCGGCACCGGTGTGTCAATCGCTGACACTGACATCAAGATCACCGACCCGGACAGCACCCAACTGACCGGCGCCACCGTGGTATTGACCAACAACCAGCCGGGCGACTCGCTGAACTTCAGCGGCGTGAATGGCATCACCGTGACCCCGACTACCGACCCTGTCACCGGCAAAATCACCTTGACCTTGACCGGCACCGCGTCGCTGGCCGACTACATGCAGCAAATCAAGAACATCACGTTCACCAACAACAGCCACGACCCGAGCACCACGCCGCGCACCATCACCGTGACGGTGACCGACGGCGGCAACTACTCCAACGTGGCCACCACCACCGTCAACGTGGTGGCGGTCAACGATGCGCCAGTGGCCACTGGCGGTGCCGTGACCGGTACGGAAGACACCGCGCTGGTCCTGACCTGGACCAACTTCGGCGTGAGCGATGTGGACTCGCCACAAGCCAGCCTCGGGGTGAAAATCACCGAGCTGCCGGTGGCTGGCAAGCTGCAATACCTGGCGGCGGACGGCAGCACCTGGACCAACGTGACCAGCGGCCAGACCTTTACCAAGGCTCAGATCGATGGCGGCCAACTGCGCTTTACGCCGAACGCCAACGAGTCCGGCGCCGACGGTTATGGCGGCACCGGTGTGGGTAACAAGCAGGCGGATTACGCGCAGTTCAAGTTCCAGCCAACCGATGGCAAGGACCTGGGTACCAGCGCCACGGTGAAAGTCGATATCACCCCAGTGGCCGACGCACCGACCCTCAGCGTGGCCGACAACAGCGTCAACTCGACCGGCCTGGTCAAGCAAAGCTGGAGCAGCATTTCGGGGCTGGGCAACAACGGTAACGGCGCGGCACCGGCCGACCTGAAAAAAGCCATTGATAACGCCGGCACTCCAAATAGCACCGCGGTCATCAGCAACGTCGAGTCCACCGAAAACGTCAACCCCGGCTCAGGTTCGAAGATCTCTGGCCTGATGTACATGGAAGCCGGCAAGAGCTACACCTTCAGCGGCGTGGCCGATGACAGCTTGGTGGTCAATGTTGGCGGTAAAGACGTTGCCAGCGGTTTGTGGGGCACCAACAGCGGCAAGTTCAGCGGCTCGTTCACGCCAACCACCACCGGTTACTACAGCCTTGAGATCTACCAGGCCAACCAGGCGGGGCCTGGCAGCTTTGACGTCAACCTGTCGGTCAACGGCGGGGCGGTGCAGAACCTGAGCACCAGCACCGTGCCGCTGTACACCGGCCTCACCGACCTGACCAACGCCGGCGTAACCCTGTCCGACCTGCATGGCAGCAACGGCGACGGTTACTACGTGGGCTACAAGCTCAACGAAGGCCAGGAAAACGGCACGGTCAAATTGTCCAAGGTCACCACCGCGCTGACCGACACCGACGGTTCGGAAACCCTGAGCGTGAAGATCAGCGGCATTCCGGCAGGCTCGGTGCTTACCGACGCATCGGGGCACACCTTTACCGCGGGTAAAACCGTGGGCGAAGTGAATGTCACCGGCTGGGACCTGAACACCCTGACCATCAAGCCGCCGACCTACTACAGCGGCCAGTTCAACCTGACGGTCACCTCGACTTCCACCGAGAGCATCGGCGGTTCAGCGACCACCACCGCGCAATTGCCCGTCACGGTGCACCCAGCGACCTACAACTCGGTCACCGGCACCTCGGGCAGCGACACTATCAATGGCAGCGATGGCAACGACATCGTCGTGGCCGACATCGCCGGCCTGAACGTGGTGCAGGGCAAGAACTACAACATCGCGTTCATGGTGGACAGCTCCGGTAGTATGAGCGTCGCCTCGCTCGACGCCGCGAAGGCCTCGTTGACTTCGGTGTTCAACTCCCTCAAGGACAGCCTGGGCGCCAACACATCGGGTACCGTAAATATCTTCCTGGCGGACTTCGATAGCCAGGTGAAAAAGTCGGTGGCTATCAACCTCAACGATCCTAGTGCACTGACTCAGCTCAAAGCGGTGCTGAACTCGATGGCATCGGAAGGCGGTACCAACTACGAAGACGTGTTCAAGGCCACGGCCAACTTCTTCCAGAGCGACCTGGCGACCAAAAACACCGGCGCAACCAACTTGACGTACTTCATCACCGACGGCCAGCCGACCTACCACCAGAGCGGCGAGCAGACCAACCCGGTAGTGACTGACTTCTACGACTTCCGCACCACCGATGGGCGCCTGGACGACTACATCAGTGCGAACAACTATGTGCTGGGTAACACGTTCAGCATTAACGTCAATGGCGCTAACCTGCAGTTGATCGACGGCCAGGGCCAACTGCACCAATGGAAGCAGACGTTCCTGGGTGGTTGGTACGACAACGGCGTCATAGGTACCGTGCACGCCCAGGGTGACGGGACTTTTGAAGTCTCCTACCTCGACGGCTACGGTAACGGCACCAGCACCGCAACCATCAACAACGCCAACAGCGGTTTTGCATTGCTCAAAGGGTTGTCGGCGGTGGAAGCAATCGGGATCAACGGCGCCGTCAGTCTCGACGATCTCAAGCCGTACGATACCGATAACAAGCCGCAAACCAACATCGATCCGAAGGACCTCGCCAACGCTATCCTCGGCCACACCGAGGCGACGTTGCCGGGCGCGGACACCGTCAGCGGTGGCGACGGCAATGACATCCTGTTCGGCGACCTGGTGAGCTTCAGCGGGATCAATGGCGAGGGTTACAACGCGCTGCAGGCCTTTGTCGCACAGAAGACCGGCGTGGCTGTCTCGGCAGTGACTGCCTCTAACGTTCACCAGTACGTCACCGAGCACTATGTGGACTTCGGCGCCTCCGGCGCCAAAGATGCCGGCGACACACTGCTGGGCGGTGCTGGCGATGACATCCTGTTCGGCCAGGGCGGCAACGACACGCTCGATGGCGGCAAAGGCAATGACATCCTGCTGGGTGGCACCGGCAACGACATCCTGATCGGTGGCTCGGGTGCCGACACCTTTGTGTGGAAGTCTGGCGACATCGGCAACGATGTGATCAAGGACTTCAAGGCCTCGGAAGGCGACCGCATTGATCTGCGTGATTTGTTGAAAGGTGAAACCGACAGCACCATCGACAACTACCTCAAGATCACCACGGTAGACGGCGTGTCGACCCTGCAAGTGAGCAGTGAAGGCAAGCTCAACGCCGCCGGTGGCCTGGCCAATGCCGATGTGACGATCAAGCTGGAAGGCAACGATTGGTCCCACACCAGCATCAACTCGCTGATCAGTGGTGCCGACCCGACCATCAAGATCGACCACACTTAAGACACGATTAATCGGCCGCCCTTCCAGGCGGCCGATTTTTTGGCCTGCGGGCCGCTGGCTCTGGCGGACGGTGCATCGCATACTCACGCCCATACACGCAGCGTTGACCTATGCTGTTGAACGCCTGTGGCGCATTTTCGAGGGGTTGTTATGTTTTACGTGCAACGTGATGCACAGGGCGCGCTGGTTCGCGTAGAGGCTATCGCCTTTGCCGACTCCACTGAAACCCTGCCGGCCGATCACCATGAGATCCAGGCCTGGTACGCCAACGAAGTAGTGGAAACCAGCCTGGCCCAGCTCAAGCAAAGCGACTTGGAGATGATCCGGGTGCTGGACGACTTGATCCAGGTGCTGACCCGCAAAGGGGTGATCAGCGTGACCGACCTGCCCCCGGCAGCCCAGGCCAAGTTGATGGACCGTAACCAGGCGCGGGAAGCGTTGGGTGGGTTGAGCCAGTTGATCGATGATGACGAGAAAGGATTGATTTGATCCAACCGCTCCCACCCCAGTAGGAGCGAGCTTGCTCGCGAAAAAACTGAAATCGCCACGGGGTGTCAGGCTTTGCGCGTTATCGTTGGCGATCTTCGCGAGCAAGCTCGCTCCTACAGGTAAATTATTTCCAGGGTGCGGGTTCGCCAAACAGTTGGCCCTGCACACCGAAAATTCCCATCTCACGAATCACCTTCAGTTCGCCCTCGGTCTCTACACGCTCGGCAATCAGCGGCAGGTCAATGCTATGGGCCGCTCGCTGGATGGCCTCGATAAACAGGCGCTTGTCACTTTCCTGGTCGATGGCGCGAATGTAGCTGCCGTCGATCTTCAGGTACGCCAGGCCCAGGCGCGCCAGGTTGCCGATCATGCTGAACCGCCCACCGAAACGTTGCAGGCTGAGGGAGAAGCCCAGCTCGCGCAGGCGCTGGGTCATCTGTTCCAGCACGTGCTGCTCAGGCAGTTGCTCTTCACCGATCTCCAGGGTGAGGCGCGGGCCCAGGTTGCTGTGCTGGCGTAGCAGGTCATAAATGCGGTTCAGAGCCTGGGTGTCCTGCAGGGTCGCGGCCGAGAGGTTCAGCGCCAGGTTCTCGGTGTGGCTGCTCATCTGCTTGAGCACCTGCTCCAGCATCAGGCGGTCCAGGCGGGCCGACCAACCGAAGCGCTCCAGCCACGGCAGGAAGCGCCCGGCCGGTATGGTGCGGCCGTCCTCGTCTTGCAAGCGCGACAGCACTTTGTAGTGCAAGACCAACTGTGGGTCCTGGCTGGCCACCACTGGCTGGAAGTACAGCTGGAAGCGCTGCTGGGTCAGGGCCTGGTCCAGCAAGGTGTGCCAGGCATGGTGATCGTCTCCCACGCTGGCGGCGGCGCTGCGGTCCAGGCACACCCAACTGGTGTCGCCCTGCGCTTGGGCCTGGGCCAGGGCCTGGTCGGCCAGGGTCAACAAGGCTTGGGGCGCATCGCCATGGCTGAACGGCGCCAGGCCGATATAGGCGACCGGCGTAACGTCGCTGGCACCGGTCGCTTGCAGGCTGAGCAAAGTGCTTTCCAGGTTCTGCGCCAGTTGCACCGCTTCTTCACGCATCAACCCTGGCGCCAGCACGGCGAACTCACCACCACGAATACGGGTGACGAGGTTATGGGTTTCCGGGTACGGCGCGCACTGGCGCAGCAGTTGTTCGCCAACCGCTTGCAGCAACTGGTCGGTGCGCTGGCCGCCCAGGCGCTGGTTGAGGCCGGCCAGGTCTTTGACCCGCAGCAACAGCAGGTAGCCGGAGTTGGTCTCTTCCGGGTTACTGACGCGGGCGTTGAGCTGCATCTCGAAATAACGGCGGTTGGCGAGGCCGGTGAGGTTGTCCTGATAGGATTCGGTGCGCAGTTTTTCGCTACGCTCGGCCTGCTCCTGGAACAGCGCCTTGAGCTTTTCCACCATCTGGTTCATGGCCTGTACCACGCGACGCAGTTCTGGCGTGCGGGGCAAGTCAGGCAGGCTGAGGAACTCGCGGCGGGCAATGGCGTGGGATTGCTTGACCATATAGTCCAACGGCTTCAATTGCCGGCGCAGCAGCAGCCCACCGAGCACCACGCTGACCGCGCCGCACAGCAGTAACCAGCCCAGGCTACCCAGGGCGCTTTGCCAGAGCTTGGCCAGGGCGAACATCGGATGGCTGACCACTTCTACCCGTGCGGCCTGTTCCCAGCCACGGCTGACCAACGCATCACCGCCGGCCGGCTCCAGGCCGATCAACTTGACGAACCAGTTGGGCACGCCGTTGTTGTCCGGGATACCGCTGCGCTCGACGATGGTTTTGTCGGTGGCCAGGTCCACGACGCGGATGCTGGCGTAGTAACCGCTGTCGAAGATCGAGCTGACCAGCAGCTCCACCATGGCCGGGTCGTCGATATTCGGGGTCAGCGACAGCGCCAACGCCGTCGCGGCGTCCTGGGCGTGGGAACGCAGTTGGTTGACGTACTGGGTGCGCGAGCTTTCCAGGCTGACCATGAAGCTGCCGCTGAAGGCGACCACCAGGAACAGACAGATTGCGATCAATAGCTGTTTGAACAGAGACATCCGATCAGTTACTCCTAGTTGGCAGGCTCGGCTGGAAAGCCTTCCGCACGCATTTTTCTCAACACATCCTGCCAGCGCGACAGGCGTTTGGTATCACCGACTTTCTTGTTGCCCTTGGCACCGGGCAAGTACAGCCCCTCGGCGTTGAATGAGTACACCGGGACCAGATCGGTGCGACGGGTGGCCGGCAGGATCTCATCCATCAGGCTGTCGAGCACCAGTGGTACGGCGTCGGGGGTCGAGTAATAGGTCAGGACCATGTGCGCTCGATTCTGCCGCAGGGCCTTGACGTACGTAATGCGCAGTTTGTCGCTGGACACCCCCAGATGACGCAAACTGAAATACTTTGCGATGGCGTAGTCTTCGCAGTCACCGGCGCCTTTCCAGAGTGCTTCGACGGGTGTCTCCCAATAATCGACAACGTGCCAGAGATCGATGTCTTCCACGTAGGTCATTTGCTTGTTGAAGAACAAATTGACGACCTTGAGCTGGTCCTGCTCGCTGACCTGTTTTTCGCTCGCCAATAGCCGCTGCCAGGCGTCGATACGCTGCTGGCCTTGGCCCAACGGCCCGTAGACGGCGGTGGCCTTGCGGCTGATCTGCGAGAAATCCCAATCGGCACGCAGCCCGCCAAGCATCAGGCCAGCCAGTAAAATTGCTGATAAAAGCCAGCAAAGCAGTCGATAGGGAATAAAACTTACCGCCAAAGTGTTCAGTCCATGAAAGAGACGGAATTTCAAGGAATGGTGAAGCCTGGCCCTACAAAAAACAATGGCACAGTGCAATCATTCGCGGGAGCCGCGTTTTATAACCGCCCCTTGTGAGAGACACAAAGTATGCTGTGTAAGCCCTTACAAACGGAAACTTTGGCTGTTTGACAAGCGCTTGGCCCATCTTTAGTGTTCTTTGGATCCAATTAGCCAATCTATTATTCAAAAAGGGAGGATAGCGCAACCGTGACGCAGAAGCCGAACCCATTAAGCAGCATCAAAATCAGCGGGCCTATTCCCGCCCATCTTGCGCGCTCGGTTATTGAAGAAACCTTGCGTAATGCCATCCTCGATGGGCGACTGCCCTGTGGCACCGCCATGCGCCAGCAAGAACTGGCCAGCCTGTTCGGCGTCAGCCGCATGCCCGTGCGCGAAGCCTTGCGCCAGCTGGAGGCGCAATCCTTGCTGCATGTGGTGACTCACAAGGGCGCCGTCGTTGCCCCCTTGATCGAGGACAATTCGGCTGAGACCTATGCCTTGCGCATGCTGCTGGAGTCCGAAGCCCTGCGCCTGTCGATTCCGTTGCTCACCGACGCGGACCTTGCTCAAGCCGAGGCCTGTATCAATGCACTGGAAAGCGAAAAAGACTACACCGAAATTGGTCGGCTCAATCGCCTGTTCCACATGGTGTTGTATGGCAAGGCGCCCAACCAGCGGCTACTCACTCTGGTCGAGCACGGGTTGAACGAGGAGGAGCGCTTCCTGCGCTTCAACCTTGAAGCGATGGGGCTGGGCGAGACTTCCCAGGAGGATCACCGCGAACTGCTGAGCCTGGTGGCACAGAAGAGGGTCGAGGAGAGCATCCTGACGCTGCGTAATCACTTGATGCGTGGCATGGAGGTAATCGCGACCTACCTCAGGGGCCTTGAGAGCGCCGACAAAAAAGCCGTGTAGTCGGTTTTTTCGCCTGAGCCCTTAATACTTATGTGACGGAGCAACTTCCCTATCAGGATTGTTGCTCCGTCAGAAATATTAAAAAAATCAACTAAAGGATAATTAACGCTGACTTAGTGCACGGAAAAATCCCACCTATATCCGGGCAACTTACCGCACATATAAATACCCGCAAAGTCCTTTAATACATTTGTATACCGGTTCAAACATTCAATCAGCTTACTATCTTCGCCTAGCAAGCTCCGCTTTCCCAAACCGCTGCGACCGCCTACTTAAAAGGCAGCGTCGTGCACGTGATCGTGGCCAAGTTACTCTTACATCCACAACTATAATATTCCAACACTGCTTTTACAGCACTCGCAACAACTATAGGCGTCAACCATGCATCAATATTTACTTGAGCAAAAAAAACAAAAACTTTTCGGCCACCCGTTATTTATAGAAATAACCACCCTTGGCAAGTTACAACACTTTATGCAATACCATGTATTTGCCGTGTGGGACTTCATGAGCCTGACCAAACGCCTGCAACAGGACCTGACCTGCACGCAACTGCCCTGGCTCCCCTGCGCTGACCCGCACGCTGCCCGCCTGATCAATGAAATCGTATTGGCGGAAGAGTCGGACGAGCACCCGACACGGGGCTATTGCAGCCACTTCGAGCTGTACCTGGACGCCATGACGGAAGTGGGCGCCAGCACTGTCGCAATCACCCGCTTTATCGAGTTGCAAAGCCAGGGAGTGGAGGTAAGCGCAGCGTTGCAAATGATCGGTGCGCCCCAGGGCGTGGCCCGCTTCGTCGACAGCACCTTGCAAATCGCATTGAGCGCCCCGACCCACTGTGTGGCAGCGGCGTTCCTGCATGGCCGCGAGAGTGTGATTCCGTCGATGTTCGAGAGGCTTTTGCATAGCCATGTTTTCATAGGTCGGCAGGCCCCTACGTTATGTCACTACCTCAGCCGCCATATCGATATGGACAGCGATGATCACGGGCCTGCGGCGCATCAGTTGCTACAGCGCCTGATCGAAGCAGACCCCAGCCGTCAGCGAGAGGCCGATAACACCGCCCTGGGCGCCGTGGAGAGTCGTATTACCCTCTGGGACGACGTACTGGCCTCGATGCAAGAGGTACGCCCGTGAACGCCGCCCACTACCAATCCTTTGCCGATGACTGGGAGCGTCGCGCAACCATCCGCACACGCCCCCGGCGGATGTTGGAAGACGACGACAAACTCATCTTCCCCCTGTGCCGCCAGCCTCTGGTGCTGAGTGCAACCTTTCTCAAGCACTGCCCACAATGGCGCGACTTCGTGCTGGTGCAAAGCTTTTATAAATTCATCAATGACGTGGTGATTTTCGAAACCGAGATCGTCGACAAAACCGCGCGCAGCATCGCTAAAAATCGCTTCTCCCTGCCCTTCCCCCTCGCCTGCCGCTACGACGCGATGACGGTCGTTGTCGACGAGGATTACCACGCGCTGGTCGCGCTGGATTTCCTGCAGCAAGCCGTGGAGATGACCGGAATCCAACCACTTGATCTACCCGGGCAAATTGAATTGGGCCGCGCGCTGCCGGCAGCCCAGGCGCAGGTACCGGTATATTTGCACGATGCCGTTGAGTTGATCGGCGTCGCCATCGCCGAGAACACCGTCACCCATGACGTCGCAGCATTTTCCAAAGACGGCAGCGTCAAATCCTCTGTCCGCGGCCTGATGGCCGATCATCTGTTTGATGAAGGGCGGCATGCGCGGTTCTGGACACAGTTGGTGCGTCTCTACTGGCAATCGGCAAGCTCGCAAGCTCGCGACCACATTGCTCAAGCCCTGCCCGTGTTCCTGACGCACTACCTGACCAACGACCTACAGAAAGACTTCGATCTGCAACTGATCGAACACTTGGTTATCAGTGCCGACGCTCGCCTGGCACTGCGCGATGAAATCCAGGCGCTGGACTTTCCCATCACCCATCAACATCCGCTGGTGGCCAATATCATGGGCTTTCTGCACCACAGCGGTGTCCTGCAAACCCCTAGCGTGGCACGAGCCCTGAGCGACTACCTGCCCGTATCGAGGAGGTTGGCATGAGGCGCTTGCAGATCGAGTGGCGGGGCACCAGTAAAGCTCTGGAGGCGCTCAAGCAGGAGCTGGAGCAATATGGGCATGTGGCAGGAACGGGGTCTGTCGACCTGGTGATTGACGACGGGAGTCAGCCGCTGCCGCCCTCGCCCACCAGTGCGCCTTGGTTAAGCTTGCGCGTGGGTGTCGGCCCGCTCCGCGAACACGGGCTGCCCTTACTGCAGTTACGCTGCTATGACCGCGAGCGGCGCCTGCTAGCTGTGCAAGACGTTGCCGAGGAGCCCAGCGGCAATGGGCAGCGGTTGCGCCAGCAGGCAACGGATGGATTGGTGGAGTGCACTGCTTTGTTGGTCTGCGGTTTCTCAAGAGACCCCGCTTATTTCTCGGCAACGGCCACTGCTAACGCCTGGCCTGAACAGAGTCTGCAAGAGCTGGATGCCTTGGCTTTCATGCACCGGTTCAACCACACGGCAGACCCTGCCTTACTGCACGCGGCCCGGACGCCCATGATCGAACGGCTGCAGGCCAGCCTTCATACCTTCGCGCATCGAACCGCGCTGAACATCGCCGGTCACGTGCTGACTTATCGGCAGCTCGAGCAAAAAGCCATGGCAATCCAACAACGCCTGCTTCCCCTGCTGGAGAGTGCCGAGTCACCCCGAGTAGTCGGCGTATGCTTGGAGAAATCCGCCGAGCTGTACGCCAGCATTCTTGCGGTGCTTGGCTGTGGCGCCGTGTATTTGCCGTTGGTGCCGGACCACCCGCAGCAACGCCAGCACTGCATGCTGACCAGCCTCAAGGCTTGTGTGCTGCTGGAGAATGGCCAGCACCCGCTGCGAGAGCGTTTCGTTTCACTGGATGTGAGCCAGATCGCCGCGCATAGCGCCGACATGACGCAACCGCTGATGCGCCATCGTCCCGGTGCCGACGAGCCCTGCGTGGCACTGTTCACCTCGGGTACGACGGGCCAGCCTAAGGGGGTACTGCTTAGCCAATACAACCTGGCGCATTTCACGGCCTGGCTCGTCAGGCGCGTGGCGTTGGATCAACACAGCCGCGTCCTGCAGTTTTCGTCGCTGGGCTTTGATTCGTCACTGATCGATATTTTCCCGGCCTTGATCGCCGGCGCCGAGTTGATTGTCCCCAGTGCAGACCAACGTCACGACCCTCAGCAACTGGTAGAGCTGATTCGCCAGCAACGCGTCACGCATGGGTTCGTGCCACCGGCGCTGCTCAGTATCCTGCCGCTGGATCAGCCGTTAGGAATGTCTCATCTGCTGACCGGAGGTGATTTCTGCGAGCCCTGCGTGATCGAACAACTGGCCGGTCAATGCCAACTACATAACCTCTATGGGCCGACCGAGGCCACTGTGTTGGTGACCCATCGGGTATTCCAGCGAGGTGACAGCCATCGCAATATTGGACTTCCCATCGCCAACAGCCAGGTGCTGATCCTCGATGGGAACCTGCAGCCCGTAGATGAACAGGTAATGGGCGACTTGTACATTGTCGGCCCGGGCGTAAGCCTGGGTTATTCGAATACACCGGCGCTGGCCGACAATCCGTTCGTGGCACTGACACTGCCCAATGGGCAAGTGCTGCAGGCTTATCGCAGCGGCGACTTGGCGAAATGGACGCAAGAAGGCATCGAACTGGGTGGCCGCCGAGATGAACAAGTCAAGATTCGCGGTTTTCGAGTTCAGCCCCAGGATATTGAGCAGTGCTTGCGCGACAGTCGCTTGTTTCGCCAAGTGGCAGTGGTGATCGATGCGGCACACAGAGTCATCGGGTTTGCCGCCCGGCCAGAACCTGGCGCTACGCTGGCAAGCCTGAAGGAACACGCTCGGCAATGGTTGCCCGTGCACATGCAGCCAAGCGCCTGGAGCGAGCTGGCAGGCATGCCCCGTTCTGATAACGGCAAGATCGATCGCAAAGCCTTACTGGCCATGCCAATACCCACACCCGTCGAGGTGAGCCGCTGCCGCGTACGAGACCCTTTGCAGGCACAACTGGCTGACCTGTGGGGTGAACTGTTGGGATTACCCGCTGGCGACCTCTCGATCGATGAAAGTTTTTTCAACCTGGGTGGCCACTCCATCCTGCTGTCGACGCTGTTGCTACGCCTGCGCGAGCAGTTTGGCCGTAGCTTCTGCCTGAGCCCCTTTTTTGAAACGCCGACCATCCGCACATTGGCCGCACTCATGGATGGCAGCGCGCTGCCGGATACCCAGTCCAACCAGATGGAGCAAGACGCGACGCAAGCACTGGCGGTCGAAGTGCTGCCCGAGGCCCTTGCGGGAGATTCGCGCAAAGCCATCGTCACTGGCGCGAACAGCTTTGTCGGGGTGCATATCGTCCAGGCACTGCTGGCTGGCGGAGCGCAGGACGTGGCGTGCCTGGTGCGTGAGTTGCCCGGCCATTCGGCGGCGGCAAGGTTCGCCCAGGCATTGCGTGAATACCGCTTGGAACATCTGGACCTGAGCCGAGTGCAGGTATACGCCGCTGATATTCGTAAACCCCGCCTGAGCTTGGCGGACGATGTGTACGAGCACCTCGCCCGTCATTACGGCGTGGTGGTGCATAACGCCGCGCAGGTCAATCATGTGATGGATTACGCCTCACTCGCCAAGGACAACGTCGAACCTCTGCTGGAGTGCCTGCGTCTTTGCGAGACCCACTGCAAGAAGGTCCTCAATTTCATCTCGACGCTGTCAGCCTGCAGCAGCGTGGACGTCGATGGCTACGTACTTGAAGCGCCTGCCCAGCGCACACTGCCGCTCTACGTGAAAAACGGCTACAACCTCTCCAAGTGGGTCGCCGAGCGGCTATTAGGACGAGCAGTCGAGCAAGGGGCCTGGGTTAATATTCATCGGCCGGGGAATATCAGCTTCAACAGCCAGAACGGTGTCTGCCAACCACAGAAAAACCGCTTGCTGTTGATGCTCAAGGGGTCTCTGCAATTGGGGTTGGTGCCGCGACTGGAGGCCAATTTCGATCTGATGCCGGTGGACTTCCTGGCGCGTTTCATCGCCTTCCACAGCGCTCATTTTGACCCTGGGCGAAACGTGTTCAACTTGCACAATCCGCAGCCCCTGAATTGGGATCAGTACCTTGATGCCTTCAGCGAGGCTGGGCACGTTTTTGACCGAGTCAGCGTTGAAGAGTGGCAACGAGCGTTGCGCAAAGTGAGCCGCGATAACGCCCTGTTCGGGGTGCTGGGCTTTTATCTGGACGGGCTGGGCGAAGACATCGGTGACACGTCGATGATCCGTTACGACAATGCCAGGTGGGGCTTGGAAAAAATGGGGATGTGCTATCCACCCAAGAGCCAGGCGCTGTTACGCAAAGGCTGCGACTACCTGAGCGCTATCAGCTTCCTCTGAATAGCACCGTGGACAGGGCCAAGCAGTCGGAGCGAGAGGCCTCGCTCCGATGCAGTCAGAATCAAATCTTGAAGCTATCGACCAATTGCTTCAATCGGCTGGCCTGCTGGGACAGCGCATCGCAGTCCTTGAGCGTCTCGTTGAGGTTGGCCACACCTTGCTGGTTCAAGAGGTTGATTTGGTTGATATCGACGTTGAGGGTTTCGACCACTGCGGTCTGCTCTTCAGTCGCGGCCGCGACGGATTGGTTCATGCCATCAATCTCAACGATACGTTGCGTCACGCTGACCAAGCGCTCACCTGCCTGGTTGGCGACTTCAACACTTTCTTCGCTGGAAGCCTGGCTGGCGTTCATGGTGGTCACAGCTTCACGCGAGCCCACTTGCAGCGAAGTGATCATCTTGTGGATTTCCTCTGCCGACTCCTGGGTACGGTGCGCCAAATTACGCACTTCATCCGCCACCACGGCAAAACCACGCCCGGCTTCACCAGCACGGGCCGCTTCGATCGCCGCGTTGAGGGCGAGCAAGTTGGTTTGCTGGGAAATGCCTTTGATCACATCCAGGATGTGCCCGATGTTGTCGGTACTGGCATTAAGGGTTTCGATCTGGGTGCAGGACAGGCTGATCTTCTGCGACAACTCGGACATCGCCTGGATAGTTTGCTCCACCACTTTACGACCATCGTCAGCTTGTTCGCTGGCACCACTGGCGTGCTGGGACGCGTCAGCGGCGTTACGCGCGATTTCCTGAGTGGCAGCGCCCAGTTCGTTGATGGCTGCGGCCACGCTGTTGGTACGCGCGCTCTGTTCGTCAGAACCGATGATCGACGCATTCGATGAAGCCATCACACGCTGGGACAAATCGTGCACCTGGCGCGTTGCCGAAGACACTTCGGAAATCGACGCGTGGATTCGCTCGACGAACTGGTTGAATGCACTGCCGACCTCGCCGAACTCATCCTTGCTGGTCACGTCGAGGCGTCGGGTCAAATCACCTTCGCCTTGGGCAATGTCCTGCATGGCCACGCCCATGGTGGTCAGCGGGCGCAACAGTACTTGAATCAACAGGCTCAGGAGCACCGCAATGGCCACAACGGCGATCAACATCGCAATCAAGGCCGAAGTACGGAATTTGCCCAGCGGGGCATAGGCTTTTTCTTTGTCGATCGACAGGCCTATGTACCAGTCAGCGCCTGGCAAGCCGCTGATAGGCGTGAAAGAGAGGATGCGATCCTGTCCTTTGAGTACGACGTCCTGATTGAGCTTCTCAATGCGCACGTTGGTGCCAGGGTAGATGTCCTTGAGGTTCTTCATCACCTGGTCCTGGTCTGGACTGACGATGACCTGGCCATCGCCGCTGACCAGAAACGCATGGCCAATGCCACCGAAGTCTACCGAGTTGATGATCTTCACCAGTGTCTGCAGGCTCAGGTCACCACCAACAACACCCAACAACTCGCCGTTCTTTTTCACCGGCATGGCAATTGTCACGATCTGACCGCCCACAGCCGCCATATAAGGCGGAGTAAGCATGGTTTTGTCCGCCACTACTGCTTGCTTGTACCAAGGGCGCTGACGAGGGTCGTAGTCGTCAGGCATCTTCGCGTCAGGGCGCTGGGTGAATACCCCGTTGGCTTGTCCCACATAGGTGAACTGGAAGTTGCTGGTGAACGCTGGTTGATCGACCAAACCAGGAAGATCGGCGGCGCTGCCCTGGTGGGCAACGTTCTGCGCCAGATTCTCGAGAACCAAGATGCGACCACTGAGCCAGTTCTGCACACTGCTGGCAGTGAGCTCGCCGGATTGCTGGATGGACGAAGTGAGGTTTTGCCTGATGGTGCTGCGCTGCAGGTAGTCGTTGTAGAGCGTGAATAACGCGAAGGCTAAAACCACGACGCCTGACGCGGCCAACAGAATTTTATGACTGAACTTGAGATTCATTTCATCGACTTCTTTTGCCAAAGGGGGGTGAGCGTGCCGAGTGGAACATTCCATGTAACGGGATAGGCGGACTCTGCGGTCGCTCTATTTCGGTGCACGCATGGCTCGTCAGGCTTTCGGCCAAACTTCGACAAATCTTAGGAGTTTGTGAGAAGCATCTTCTTTTAGCGTAGGAAACCGACAGGCGGTAGGGGTAAGGCAGATTGGCTGTGATGGGCTGCCCTAAACGACAAAACCCCTGTCTGCGTTAGCAGACAGGGGTTTCGGAATTCAATCTTGACGATGACCTACTCTCACATGGGGAAACCCCACACTACCATCGGCGATGCATCGTTTCACTGCTGAGTTCGGGATGGGATCAGGTGGTTCCAATGCTCTATGGTCGTCAAGAAATTCTGTGTACCAGACCGTTGCGTTGGCAACGTGCCGGTGAAATTCATGAGCTTCTACATAAACAAAACCCCTGTCTGCGTTAGCAGACAGGGGTTTTGGAATTTAATCTTGACGATGACCTACTCTCACATGGGGAAACCCCACACTACCATCGGCGATGCATCGTTTCACTGCTGAGTTCGGGATGGGATCAGGTGGTTCCAATGCTCTATGGTCGTCAAGAAATTCGGGTACTGAGTCGCTGCCAGTTGGCCTCGCTTCAGCAAATTGGGTACGTGATAGATCTCGGTGTTTTGTGAGCGTCGAACTTTCGGTTCATTTTCGTCTTCACACACCGCAATCTGATGCTCGTTAGAGTAGTCAAATTGCTTGGGTGTTATATGGTCAAGCCTCACGGGCAATTATAGGTTAGCTCAACGCCTCACAGCGCTTACACACCCAACCTATCAACGTCGTAGTCTTCGACGGCCCTTCAGGGAACTCAAGGTTCCAGTGAGATCTCATCTTGAGGCTAGTTTCCCGCTTAGATGCTTTCAGCGGTTATCTATTCCGAACATAGCTACCCGGCAATGCCACTGGCGTGACAACCGGAACACCAGAGGTTCGTCCACTCCGGTCCTCTCGTACTAGGAGCAGCCCCTCTCAAATCTCAAACGTCCACGGCAGATAGGGACCGAACTGTCTCACGACGTTCTAAACCCAGCTCGCGTACCACTTTAAATGGCGAACAGCCATACCCTTGGGACCGGCTTCAGCCCCAGGATGTGATGAGCCGACATCGAGGTGCCAAACACCGCCGTCGATATGAACTCTTGGGCGGTATCAGCCTGTTATCCCCGGAGTACCTTTTATCCGTTGAGCGATGGCCCTTCCATACAGAACCACCGGATCACTAAGACCTACTTTCGTACCTGCTCGACGTGTCTGTCTCGCAGTCAAGCGCGCTTTTGCCTTTATACTCTACGACCGATTTCCGACCGGTCTGAGCGCACCTTCGTACTCCTCCGTTACTCTTTAGGAGGAGACCGCCCCAGTCAAACTACCCACCATACACTGTCCTCGATCCGGATAACGGACCTGAGTTAGAACCTCAAAGTTGCCAGGGTGGTATTTCAAGGATGGCTCCACGCAGACTGGCGTCCACGCTTCAAAGCCTCCCACCTATCCTACACAAGCAAATTCAAAGTCCAGTGCAAAGCTATAGTAAAGGTTCACGGGGTCTTTCCGTCTAGCCGCGGATACACTGCATCTTCACAGCGATTTCAATTTCACTGAGTCTCGGGTGGAGACAGCGCCGCCATCGTTACGCCATTCGTGCAGGTCGGAACTTACCCGACAAGGAATTTCGCTACCTTAGGACCGTTATAGTTACGGCCGCCGTTTACCGGGGCTTCGATCAAGAGCTTCGCGTTAGCTAACCCCATCAATTAACCTTCCGGCACCGGGCAGGCGTCACACCCTATACGTCCACTTTCGTGTTTGCAGAGTGCTGTGTTTTTAATAAACAGTCGCAGCGGCCTGGTATCTTCGACCGGCATGAGCTTACGGAGCAAGTCCTTCACCCTCACCGGCGCACCTTCTCCCGAAGTTACGGTGCCATTTTGCCTAGTTCCTTCACCCGAGTTCTCTCAAGCGCCTTGGTATTCTCTACCCAACCACCTGTGTCGGTTTGGGGTACGGTTCCTGGTTACCTGAAGCTTAGAAGCTTTTCTTGGAAGCATGGCATCAACCACTTCGTTACTAAAAGTAACTCGTCATCAGCTCTCGGCCTTAGAATCCCGGATTTACCTAAGATTCCAGCCTACCACCTTAAACTTGGACAACCAACGCCAAGCTGGCCTAGCCTTCTCCGTCCCTCCATCGCAATAACCAGAAGTACAGGAATATTAACCTGTTTTCCATCGACTACGCTTTTCAGCCTCGCCTTAGGGACCGACTAACCCTGCGTCGATTAACGTTGCGCAGGAAACCTTGGTCTTTCGGCGTGGGTGTTTTTCACACCCATTATCGTTACTCATGTCAGCATTCGCACTTCTGATACCTCCAGCAAGCTTCTCAACTCACCTTCACAGGCTTACAGAACGCTCCTCTACCGCATCACTTACGTGATACCCGTAGCTTCGGTGTATGGTTTGAGCCCCGTTACATCTTCCGCGCAGGCCGACTCGACTAGTGAGCTATTACGCTTTCTTTAAAGGGTGGCTGCTTCTAAGCCAACCTCCTAGCTGTCTAAGCCTTCCCACATCGTTTCCCACTTAACCATAACTTTGGGACCTTAGCTGACGGTCTGGGTTGTTTCCCTTTTCACGACGGACGTTAGCACCCGCCGTGTGTCTCCCATGCTCGGCACTTGTAGGTATTCGGAGTTTGCATCGGTTTGGTAAGTCGGGATGACCCCCTAGCCGAAACAGTGCTCTACCCCCTACAGTGATACATGAGGCGCTACCTAAATAGCTTTCGAGGAGAACCAGCTATCTCCGAGCTTGATTAGCCTTTCACTCCGATCCACAGGTCATCCGCTAACTTTTCAACGGTAGTCGGTTCGGTCCTCCAGTTAGTGTTACCCAACCTTCAACCTGCCCATGGATAGATCGCCCGGTTTCGGGTCTATTCCCAGCGACTAGACGCCCTATTAAGACTCGCTTTCGCTACGCCTCCCCTATTCGGTTAAGCTCGCCACTGAAAATAAGTCGCTGACCCATTATACAAAAGGTACGCAGTCACCCAACAAAGTGGGCTCCCACTGCTTGTACGCATACGGTTTCAGGATCTATTTCACTCCCCTCTCCGGGGTTCTTTTCGCCTTTCCCTCACGGTACTAGTTCACTATCGGTCAGTCAGTAGTATTTAGCCTTGGAGGATGGTCCCCCCATATTCAGACAAAGTTTCTCGTGCTCCGTCCTACTCGATTTCATGACTAAGAGATTTTCGCGTACAGGGCTATCACCCACTATGGCCGCACTTTCCAGAGCGTTCCGCTAATCTCAAAGCCACTTAAGGGCTAGTCCCCGTTCGCTCGCCACTACTAAGGGAATCTCGGTTGATTTCTTTTCCTCAGGGTACTTAGATGTTTCAGTTCCCCTGGTTCGCTTCTTGCACCTATGTATTCAGTACAAGATAACCATCTTATGATGGCTGGGTTCCCCCATTCAGACATCTCCGGATCAAAGTCTGTTTGCCGACTCCCCGAAGCTTTTCGCAGGCTACCACGTCTTTCATCGCCTCTGACTGCCAAGGCATCCACCGTATGCGCTTCTTCACTTGACCATATAACCCCAAGCAATCTGGTTATACTGTGAAGACGACATTCGCCGAAAATTCGAATTTCTCAATTAAGAGAACTCACAAATTTTACCTTAGCCTGATCCGTTACCAGTGAAAGTAACGTTCAGTCTATCTTTCTATCACATACCCAAATTTTTAAAGAACGAACTAGTCAAAGACTAGAAATCAACATTCACCATCACAACGATGGAATGCTCATTTCTAAGCTTTATACAAACAGAAGCAGTAGTGGTGGAGCCAAACGGGATCGAACCGTTGACCTCCTGCGTGCAAGGCAGGCGCTCTCCCAGCTGAGCTATGGCCCCGTATTTCTACAGGCGTTTCCCACACAAAATTGGTGGGTCTGGGCAGATTCGAACTGCCGACCTCACCCTTATCAGGGGTGCGCTCTAACCAACTGAGCTACAGACCCAATTTCGGGCTGCTTCTTTTCGTCTTCTTCAATGAATCAAGCAATTCGTGTGGGAACTTATGGAGCAGCTGATGTCGTCGATTAAGGAGGTGATCCAGCCGCAGGTTCCCCTACGGCTACCTTGTTACGACTTCACCCCAGTCATGAATCACACCGTGGTAACCGTCCTCCCGAAGGTTAGACTAGCTACTTCTGGTGCAACCCACTCCCATGGTGTGACGGGCGGTGTGTACAAGGCCCGGGAACGTATTCACCGCGACATTCTGATTCGCGATTACTAGCGATTCCGACTTCACGCAGTCGAGTTGCAGACTGCGATCCGGACTACGATCGGTTTTATGGGATTAGCTCCACCTCGCGGCTTGGCAACCCTCTGTACCGACCATTGTAGCACGTGTGTAGCCCAGGCCGTAAGGGCCATGATGACTTGACGTCATCCCCACCTTCCTCCGGTTTGTCACCGGCAGTCTCCTTAGAGTGCCCACCATTACGTGCTGGTAACTAAGGACAAGGGTTGCGCTCGTTACGGGACTTAACCCAACATCTCACGACACGAGCTGACGACAGCCATGCAGCACCTGTCTCAATGTTCCCGAAGGCACCAATCTATCTCTAGAAAGTTCATTGGATGTCAAGGCCTGGTAAGGTTCTTCGCGTTGCTTCGAATTAAACCACATGCTCCACCGCTTGTGCGGGCCCCCGTCAATTCATTTGAGTTTTAACCTTGCGGCCGTACTCCCCAGGCGGTCAACTTAATGCGTTAGCTGCGCCACTAAAAGCTCAAGGCTTCCAACGGCTAGTTGACATCGTTTACGGCGTGGACTACCAGGGTATCTAATCCTGTTTGCTCCCCACGCTTTCGCACCTCAGTGTCAGTATTAGTCCAGGTGGTCGCCTTCGCCACTGGTGTTCCTTCCTATATCTACGCATTTCACCGCTACACAGGAAATTCCACCACCCTCTACCATACTCTAGTCAGTCAGTTTTGAATGCAGTTCCCAGGTTGAGCCCGGGGATTTCACATCCAACTTAACAAACCACCTACGCGCGCTTTACGCCCAGTAATTCCGATTAACGCTTGCACCCTCTGTATTACCGCGGCTGCTGGCACAGAGTTAGCCGGTGCTTATTCTGTCGGTAACGTCAAAATTGCAGAGTATTAATCTACAACCCTTCCTCCCAACTTAAAGTGCTTTACAATCCGAAGACCTTCTTCACACACGCGGCATGGCTGGATCAGGCTTTCGCCCATTGTCCAATATTCCCCACTGCTGCCTCCCGTAGGAGTCTGGACCGTGTCTCAGTTCCAGTGTGACTGATCATCCTCTCAGACCAGTTACGGATCGTCGCCTTGGTGAGCCATTACCTCACCAACTAGCTAATCCGACCTAGGCTCATCTGATAGCGCAAGGCCCGAAGGTCCCCTGCTTTCTCCCGTAGGACGTATGCGGTATTAGCGTCCGTTTCCGAACGTTATCCCCCACTACCAGGCAGATTCCTAGGCATTACTCACCCGTCCGCCGCTCTCAAGAGAAGCAAGCTTCTCTCTACCGCTCGACTTGCATGTGTTAGGCCTGCCGCCAGCGTTCAATCTGAGCCATGATCAAACTCTTCAGTTCAAACATCTTTGGGTTTTTAAGAAACCCTAAACTTGGCTCAGCAATCGTTGGTTACATCTTTGATTTCTCGCGGAGTAACTTGTGATGCTGATAATCTTGTTGACTATCAGTCTGACCCCACAAGCACCCACACGAATTGCTTGATTCAGTTGTTAAAGAGCGGTTGGTTAAGATCTTTCGTCTCAACCGAGGCGCGCATTCTACAGCAGCCTCATTTGCTGTCAAGTGGTTATTTTCAGAAGTTTTCGAAGATTTATTCAATAACTTCAACCACTTGCGCTTGCGATCTCTCGTAAGCGGGAGGCGAATTCTACAGCGTTACACGCTGCTGTCAACACCTCTTTTTCAACTTCCTTTTGGCTTCGATGAACTGAAGCAACTTGCTGTCGAGAACTACGTAACTCATTGTTTACCAAGGAGTTTTCCGTTTCGACTGCGCCGGAAGTGGGGCGAATTATAGACAGTTATAATTCGCCGTCAACTCTTAATTTTGCTTTTCTATCAATAAGTTAGCTTCGGTTAAAAAGCAGCCAGCACCCACTGCGCGCCTATATAGAAGGGAAGTTCAAATAACGCCCGCCTCCTTCAATGCGGCCACATGAGCAGCTCCCAGCCCCAGAACCCCCTGCAGCACCTCAAGCGTATGCTCCCCTAATAGAGGAGGCGCACTCCGGTACTCCACAGGCGTCTTGGATAAGCGTATCGGGCTCGCAACCTGGGGCACCGTCCCCGCCAATGCGTGAGGCAGCTCAATCGCCAAACCACGCGCCTGGACCTGAGGATCGGAAAACACCTGCGCCAGATCATTGATCGGCCCACACGGCACGCCCACTTGCTCCAGCTGCGACACCCACTCAGCGGTCGTCTTGAAGACCGTCGCCTGGCGAATCAAGGGGATCAGCTCCGCGCGATTAGCCACACGCGCGCGATTGGTGGCGAAACGCACGTCATCCACCCATTGTGGTTGTCCAGCGACTTCAGCGAATTTACGGAACTGCCCGTCGTTGCCTACGGTGAGAATGAAATCTCCATCGGCAGTGGGGAAATCCTGATAGGGCACAATATTAGGGTGAGCATTCCCCAGGCGCTTGGGCGGCGCCCCGGTTGTCAGGTAATTCATCGCCTGATTCGCCAGGCAAGCCACCTGCACATCCAGCAACGCCATATCGATGTGTTGCCCACCGCCATCGTGATCGCGATGAGCTAGCGCAGCCAGGATCGCCACAGTCGAATAAAGCCCGGTCAGGATATCGGTCAAGGCAACGCCAACCTTTACCGGCCCGGCCCCTTCATCCCCTTCAGGCCGCCCGGTCAGACTCATGAGCCCTCCCAAGCCCTGGATCATGAAATCGTAGCCAGCACGCATCGCATAGGGGCCCGTCTGACCAAACCCGGTGATGGAGCAGTAAATCAGCTCCGGGTTAACCTCTTTGAGGGATTCATAGTCCAGCCCATACGCAGCAAGGCCGCCCACCTTGAAGTTTTCGATCAGGATGTCCGACTTGGCAGCCAGGTCGCGCACCAGTTTCTGGCCTTCCGGCCGCGTAAAGTCGATGGTCACCGACTCTTTATTACGGTTGGCCGACAGGTAATACGCCGCCTCACTGGTATTCTCGCCATCCGCATCCTTAAGGAAGGGCGGCCCCCAAGCGCGCGTGTCATCGCCGCTGCCCGGCCTTTCGACCTTGATCACCTCGGCCCCAAGGTCTGCAAGAATCTGCCCGGACCAAGGGCCCGCGAGTACTCGCGACAAGTCCAGCACTCGCAGATGCGAAAGCGCGCCCATGACCATGCTCCTATTAATAGAACGCTTGAAGACCGGTTTGTGCGCGCCCCAGGATCAAGGCATGCACGTCATGGGTCCCTTCATAAGTGTTGACCACCTCCAGGTTGACCAAGTGGCGCGCTACCCCGAATTCGTCGGAGATGCCATTACCGCCCAGCATGTCCCGAGCCATACGCGCGATGTCCAATGACTTGCCACACGAGTTACGCTTCATGATCGATGTGATCTCAACCGCCGCCGTCCCCTCATCTTTCATCCGACCCAGGCGCAGGCAACCTTGCAGGGCCAAGGTAATCTCGGTCTGCATGTCGGCCAGCTTCTTCTGGATCAACTGAGTGGCGGCCAATGGGCGACCAAACTGCTGGCGATCAAGTGTGTACTGGCGCGCGGTATGCCAGCAGAACTCAGCAGCCCCCAGCGCGCCCCAGGAAATCCCGTACCGCGCCGAGTTAAGACAGGTAAAAGGGCCTTTCAAGCCACGGACATCCGGGAAGATATTTTCTTCCGGCACAAATACGTTATCCATGACGATTTCACCGGTAATCGAGGCCCGCAGACCCACCTTGCCGTGGATAGCCGGAGCGCTCAGGCCTTTCCAGCCTTTTTCCAGGACGAAGCCACGGATATCACCTGCATCATCTTTGCCCCACACCACAAACACATCCGCAATCGGACTGTTGGTGATCCACATCTTCGCGCCGGTCAGGCTGTAGCCGCCATCCACTTTGCGTGCACGAGTAATCATCGCACCCGGGTCGGAACCATGGTTGGGCTCGGTCAGCCCGAAGCAACCGATCCATTCGCCAGAGGCCAGTTTGGGCAGGTACTTCTGTTTTTGCGCCTCGGTACCGAACTCATTGATCGGCACCATGACCAGGGAAGACTGCACACTCATCATCGAGCGATAGCCGGAGTCGACACGCTCGACCTCACGCGCAATCAAACCATAGCTGACGTAGTTCAAACCACTGCCACCGTACTGCTCAGGGATCATCGCCCCCAGCAAACCGGTCTCGCCCATCTCACGAAAAATAGCGGGGTCTGTCTTTTCATGACGGAAGGCTTCGAGCACGCGAGGAGCCAGCTTGTCCTGAGCAAATTGCTCGGCGCTGTCACGCACCATGCGCTCTTCTTCGGTGAGCTGTTGATCCAGCAGCAGTGGATCGATCCAGTTGAAGCTTGCCTTGCCAGCCATGAATAAGTCCTCGCGGAAAAAATCAGAAGTCGTGGAACCAGACTAGGCGCGGTCAGCGCAGAGGGCAAACGAGGTTTTTGCATAGGCTTGTGCTAATTTCTCACTTCGTAACACTAAAAAAGCCCAGAAATGCGCTTTATCTGTGAGGGCAACGTACATGCGCAGAAAAATCCCCAGTACCACCGCACTCATCAGCTTTGAGGCAGCAGCCCGGCACGAGAGCTTCACCAAGGCAGCATTGGAGCTTTCCATCACCCAAGGCGCGATTTGCCGACAGATCGCCAGCCTGGAGGAGTTTTTGAGTGTCGAGCTGTTTCGCCGCTCACGCCGTGGAGTGAAGCTGACGGAGGCGGGGCTGTCTTATAGCCGCAGGGTTGCAACGCAACTGGACGCCGTAGAGCGCGACACCTTGTCGGTGATGGGCCAGCAGGGCGCCAATGTGATCGAACTGGCGGTGGTACCTACCTTCGGCACGCAGTGGCTGATCCCACGCCTGAAGGATTTCCAACATCAGCACCCGGAAGTCACGGTAAACCTGACAAACCGTACGCGCCCCTTCCTGTTCGCCGACACCGAGTTCGATGCCGCCATCTACTTCGGGGACGCCGACTGGTCGGGTACGCAATCCCACAGGTTAATGGGCGAGAACCCGGTACCGGTGTGCAGCCCACGCTTACTCGGCGACCGCACGCACTTCACCCCTCAACAGATCGCCGAGCTGCCCCTGCTGCAGCAGACCACACGCCCCTATGCCTGGCGCCAATGGTTCAACGCCCAACAACTGAACATCCCTCGCGACATGACAGGCCCTCGATACGAGCTATTCTCGATGCTGTCTCAAGCGGCCATGCATGACATGGGCATCGCACTGATTCCTCCCTTCCTCATACAGCGGGAGCTGAAGGAGCAACAACTGGTCATCGCCAGCACCGAAGCACTGACCAGCGAAAAGGCTTATTACCTGATGATTCCTGACAAAAAGGTCGAATCAGCCTCTCTGCATGCATTCAGGGACTGGTTGCTCGACCAGTCAAGACGCTACAACCCATGTAAATGAAGGACACAATGCAATTGTTGACTTTGTAGTCAGATAAATTCAGAGCCTACAGATGTACGTATATGTCGCATTTAAACAGACTGTACTTGTCAGCCAAAAATAAGGCTAAAAGCCATGTATCTCATGGCTCGTAGCGACTCTTACCGGCCAATGCACGACTATTCACACTCGCAATGGAAAAACGGACCGAAAACGCCTGAACGCCTTTAAAGACCTGTATTTAAAGAGGTTATTTCAGCTTGTTGCGACAATCAGTCACAGGGTGACTTGTAGTTAATTTTTCGTCACCCGTCATAATCCCTTGATGGCCGTAAAGTTCGCCTGCAAAATGCCGCGCCCCGCTGTCATTTCAGCGGGATCGTGCTGATCGGCCGCCCCAGCTGCGCCACTCGCGGTGCACTGGCCTTTTTACAAAAAGATCAAAAGCAAAAAGATCATGCAGGAGATTTGACGTGCACATTGGTGTTCCTCTCGAAACCCAGACCGGTGAAACGCGGGTGGCTGCCACCCCGGAAACCATCAAGAAGCTGATCGGCCAGGGCCATAAGGTCACTGTACAAAGCGGCGCAGGCATCAATGCCAGCATCGTCGACAGTGCCTATGAAACGGCAGGCGCCACCATTGGCAGTGCCAACGACGCGTTTGGTGCCGAGCTGATCCTTAAAGTGGTTGCCCCCAGCGACAGCGAACTGGCGCTGATCAAAAGTGGCACCGTGTTGGTGGGCATGCTCAACCCGTTCAGCAACGAAACCATCGCCAAGCTCGCCGAGCGCGGCATCACCGCTTTCGCCCTGGAAGCCGCGCCGCGTACTTCACGGGCCCAAAGCCTTGATGTGCTGTCTTCGCAAGCCAACATCGCCGGTTACAAGGCCGTGTTACTGGCCGCCCATCACTACCCGCGCTTCATGCCGATGCTGATGACGGCTGCCGGGACTGTAAAAGCCGCACGCGTACTGATCCTCGGCGCCGGTGTGGCGGGCCTGCAAGCCATCGCCACGGCGAAACGCCTGGGTGCAGTGATCGAAGCGTCCGACGTACGCCCGGCGGTAAAGGAGCAGATCGAGTCCCTGGGCGCCAAGTTTGTCGACGTACCGTACGAAACCGATGAAGAGCGTGAATGCGCCGTCGGTGTCGGTGGCTACGCGCGCCCGATGCCCAGCAGTTGGATGCAGCGCCAGGCCCTGGCCGTGCACGAACGCGCCAAACAGGCCGACATCGTCATCACCACCGCCCTGATCCCGGGCCGCAAGGCTCCGACCCTGCTCAGCGCCGATACCGTGGCGCAGATGAAACCCGGCTCGGTGGTCATCGACCTCGCCGCTGCCCAGGGTGGCAACTGCCCGCTGACCGTGGCCGATCAGGTAGTGGTGGAAAACGGCGTGATCATCTGCGGCCCGACCAACCTGGCGGGCGCGGTCGCCGCCGACGCCTCGGCCTTGTATGCGCGCAACCTGCTGGACTTCCTGAAGCTGGTCTTCACCAAGGAAGGGCAGTTTGAAATCAACCTCGAAGACGACATCGTCGCCGCGTGCCTGATGTGCCGCGACGGCCAAGTCATCCGCAAAAACGCCTAAGCAGGGATTCAGACGATGGAAGAGCTTATCTCCCCCGGTATCTACAACCTGATCATCTTTGTGCTGGCGATTTATGTCGGTTATCACGTGGTCTGGAACGTAACACCCGCGCTGCACACGCCTCTGATGGCCGTGACCAATGCCATTTCCGCGATTGTCATCGTCGGCGCCATGCTGGCTGCCGCGCTGACCGTCACCCCGTTGGGCAAGACTATGGGCACACTGGCCGTGGCCTTGGCAGCGGTGAATGTCTTCGGCGGCTTCCTGGTCACCCGCAGGATGCTTGAGATGTTCAAGAAGAAAGCCCCGAAAGTAAAAGAAGAGGCGCCCAAGTAATGAGCATGAATCTCGTGACGACGCTCTACCTGATCGCGTCGATCTGTTTCATCCAGGCCCTCAAAGGCCTCTCGCACCCGACCACTTCGCGGCGCGGCAACCTGTTCGGCATGCTCGGCATGGCGCTGGCGGTACTCACCACCGTCGGCCTCATCTATAAGCTGGGGGCTGAACTGGCGACTGCCGGTATTGGCTACGTCATCGTTGGCCTACTGGTCGGCGGCACCGCCGGCTCGATCATGGCCAAGCGCGTCGAAATGACCAAGATGCCTGAGCTGGTCGCCTTCATGCACAGCATGATTGGCCTGGCAGCGGTGTTCATCGCCATTGCCGCCGTGGTCGAACCGCAGTCCCTGGGCATCGTCAAGCACTTGGGCGATTCGATCCCGGCCGGTAACCGCCTGGAACTGTTCCTCGGTGCCGCCATCGGTGCAATCACCTTCTCCGGCTCGGTGATCGCATTCGGCAAGCTGTCGGGCAAGTACAAGTTCCGCCTGTTCCAAGGCGCACCGGTACAGTTCGGCGGCCAACACAAACTGAACCTGATACTTGGCCTGGCAACCCTGGGCCTGGGCCTGGCGTTCATGTTGACCGGCAATCTCACTGCGTTCGCACTGATGCTGGCCTTGGCCTTTGTGCTGGGTGTGCTGATCATCATCCCGATTGGCGGCGCCGACATGCCCGTGGTGGTGTCGATGCTCAACAGCTATTCCGGCTGGGCAGCGGCGGGCATTGGCTTCTCGCTGAACAACTCGATGCTGATCATCGCCGGCTCCCTGGTGGGCTCCAGCGGCGCGATCCTGTCGTACATCATGTGCAAGGCCATGAACCGCTCCTTCTTTAATGTGCTGTTGGGCGGTTTCGGCAATGCGCCGGATGCGGGTGCTGCGGCGGGCTCTAAAGAAGCACGCCCGGTGAAGTCCGGCTCCGCTGATGACGCCACCTTCCTGCTGACCAACGCCGACACCGTGATTATCGTCCCAGGCTACGGCCTTGCAGTGGCGCGGGCACAACACGCGCTCAAGGAACTGACCGAGAAGCTGACCCACCACGGCGTCACCGTGAAGTACGCGATCCACCCGGTGGCGGGCCGTATGCCGGGGCACATGAACGTATTGCTGGCCGAGGCCGAAGTGCCTTACGACCAAGTGTTCGAGATGGAGGACATCAACTCCGAGTTCGGCCAGGCCGACGTGGTGCTGGTATTGGGCGCCAACGACGTGGTCAACCCGGCCGCCAAGAACGACCCGAACTCACCCATCGCCGGCATGCCGATCCTCGAGGCGTTCAAGGCCAAGACCATCATCGTCAACAAGCGCTCGATGGCCAGCGGCTATGCGGGCCTGGACAACGAGTTGTTCTACCTGGACAAGACCATGATGGTCTTCGGTGATGCCAAAAAGGTCATCGAAGACATGGTCAAGGCCGTCGAATAACACTGCGCCAGCGCAATACCTGAAACCCTGGCCTCACGTAGGCTGGGGTTTTTTTATGGTTCCCACGCTCTGCGTGGGAACGCATCCAGGGATGCTCTACGTCCCGCTTTGCACACACATGAAACCCGACCAAAGGCTCTAAATCGCGACCTGGCATTCGACCATGGTAGCGGGCCGAAACTTTTTGAAATCACTACACTGCCCACCTTGCTTTCCGTAGCCAGAGATAACAATTCATGTACCGTGATCGTATCCGCTTGCCTTCGTTGTTGAACAAGGTCATGAGCGCGGCAGACGCCGCTGCACTGATCGAGGACGGCATGACCGTCGGCATGAGCGGCTTCACCCGTGCCGGTGAAGCCAAGGCCGTCCCCCACGCCCTGGCCGAGCGCGCCAAGACGTCGCCCCTCAAGATCACGCTGATGACCGGCGCCAGTCTGGGCAATGACCTGGACAAACAATTGACCGAAGCCGGCGTACTGTCACGACGCATGCCCTTTCAAGTCGACAGCACCCTGCGCAAGGCGATCAATGCCGGCGAGGTAATGTTTATCGACCAGCACCTGTCGGAAACCGTCGAGCAACTGCGCAATAACCAGCTCAAATTGCCAGACATTGCCGTGATCGAAGCCGTCGCGATCACTGAGCAAGGGCATATCGTGCCCACTACCTCCGTAGGCAACTCGGCCAGCTTCGCGATTTTTGCCAAACAGGTGATCGTCGAGATCAACCTGGCGCACAACCCGAACCTGGAAGGGCTGCACGACATCTACATCCCGACCTACCGGCCGACGCGCACGCCGATTCCGCTGGTGAAAGTCGACGACCGCATTGGCAGCACCGCGATTCCGATCCCGCCCGAGAAAATCGTCGCCATCGTCATCACCAACCAGGCGGACTCCGCCTCCACGGTGACACCGCCTGATAGCGATACCCAAGGCATCGCCAACCACCTGATCAACTTCCTCAAGCAAGAAGTCGATGCGGGGCGCATGACCAACAAGCTCGGGCCGCTGCAAGCCGGCATCGGCAATATTGCCAACGCGGTGATGTGCGGGTTGATCGAGTCACCGTTCGAAGACCTGACCATGTACTCGGAAGTGTTGCAGGATTCGACATTCGACCTGATCGACGCGGGCAAGCTGAGCTTCGCCTCCGGCAGTTCGATTACCTTGTCGGAGCGGCGTAATGCCGATGTGTTCGGCAACCTGGAACACTACAAGGACAAATTGGTGCTGCGCCCGCAGGAAATCTCCAACCACCCTGAAGTGGTACGCCGCCTGGGCATCATCGGTATCAATACCGCGCTGGAATTCGATATCTACGGCAACGTCAACTCCACCCACGTCTGCGGCACGCGGATGATGAACGGCATCGGCGGCTCCGGGGATTTCGCCCGCAATGCGCACCTGGCGATCTTCGTCACCAAGTCGATTGCCAAGGGTGGCGCGATTTCCAGCGTGGTACCGATGGTCAGCCATGTGGACCACACCGAACATGACGTGGACATTCTCGTCACCGAAGTAGGCCTTGCCGACCTGCGGGGCCTGGCGCCACGGGAGCGCGCTCGGGTCATCATCGATAACTGCGTGCACCCAGCGTATCGTGATGCGCTCAACACTTACTTCGATGCCGCCTGCGCCATCGGCGGGCATACCCCGCACATCCTGCGCGAAGCACTGAGTTGGCACATTAACCTGGAAGAAACCGGGCACATGCTCAAGGCTTGATGAATACAGATCCGGGCTGATGCAAATACAGTTTCATCAGCTCGGTGAACCCTCACGCATTAATGGAAAAAACTGTACTGCTGTACTGGTCATTTCCTACCGAAATATCCCACATCCCAACTCAAAAACGCCGGTTTCGCACCTTTTAAGTGCGCATAGGTACAGTTGCCCCAATTTCGTACCGTACAGCCTCGTTAAACAGTTAACTGGCCTCTCACAATACAGGTGAACTGTATCTAGAGAGTCTTGCCTTGGAAGAGGATCATTGGCATCAGTTAAACCACTACCTAATCCCGCCACAAGCGGAAGGATGTCATCATGGAACGTACACTCAGTTCCGAACTGTTCTTCGAAGAAAAAGCTGTAAACACCCAGGCTTCCCTGCCTCTGCGCGTTCTCGCCAACCTGATGTTGTGGCAGCGCCGCATCTCCAGCCGCCACCAGTTGGCTCGCCTGGATTCGCGTCTGCTGGCTGACGCCGGTATCAGCGAAGCTCAACGCTACGAAGAGCTGAGCAAGCCGTTCTGGCGCTAAGTAGCGCCCGCTGGCCCTGACCTGACGGGTCCACTGCCAGCACCCTGATTTGTCAAAACAAAGCCCGCCCCGGGTAACCGGAGGCGGGCTTTGTTGTATGTGCGATAGCGCATTGGATTGGCTCGACTCAAGCACACAGATACAGTTCTAAATTAATAAAATATGACAGGTACAGTTAATTACAGGCTTCCGAATAGCCGGGCACACGCCTAATATCGGTTCACCACGTGGCGAACCCTGTAGAGCGTGCGTCTGATGCTCGACAGTCCCAGTCCGTTTCATTGTGGCCGTTTCGCGCCACCTTATTATTCGTCTACAGGAGTTACCCCATGTCCCGTCTTCGCCTGCTGTGCACTGCCGCTGTGCTGACCCTGGCTGCCAATGCCAACGCGAGCAGCCTGATCATGACGACCGACTCGATCGTCGGCGCTCTGAAGGCAACCTCCGATGCCACGTCTGATGCCACCTCATCCCTGCGCGACAACAAGGTTGTACAAGCGGCCCGTGACGACGCCGCCAGCTTTGTCGCCAGCCAAGGCGCCATCCGTGGCGTGAAGCTGGAAAGCGCCCTGGCCCAGATCCGCCAACAAGCGCCGCAATTGAATACCGCTACCGATGCGCAGCTGGCACAGGCCATCCTGGCTATCTGACCCACGGCAACCAGACGGGAGCGCCCGCCGCTCCCGCATGGCTCGACGCTGGCTCTCGCCCGGCGGTTGCGCTAGCCTTGGCGCTCGCTTTCAGTTGTCGAGTCCCATGGCTTTTTCATACCGTTTATTGAGTGTTCCTGTTCTGTTTTGCGCCTGCTGGTCACCCATGGCTTCAGCGTTGGATGTGTCCACCCAAAGCACGGTTGTCAGCGTGTATGCCACCAGCAAAGTGACCTCTGCGCCGTTCGACAATAAGTTGGTCCTGGCCGCTCGGGATGATGCTGCCGCTTTCATTGCCACTGGCGGCCAATGGCGGGGCGCACGCCTGGAGTCCGCGCTGGACTATCTGCGCCGCACCCAGCCAAAACTTCATGCAAGCGACCTTGAACTGGCGCAAGCAATTCTCGTCCAATAATCATCGTTGTAATTCTATCTTTGTCATTGGAGTCACCCCATGCGTAGCCCGCTGATCGTCGCCGCCCTCGGCCTGCTGTTTTTGGCTGATGTCGCCCAGGCGCAAACCTTGAAGGCCACCAGCAACATCGTCGTGCGGGCTTCGGCACGCACCATTGATTTCACCTCGGACACCACCACCTCCATCCGCGACTCCAAGATCGTGCGCGAAGCCCACGATGACGCCGCCAGTTTCGTCGCCACCAATGGCGAGATCCGTGGCGCCCAGCTGGAAGCCGCGTTCGATACCCTTCGCACCCGCGTGCCAGAAGCCCGTGATGCCAGCGACCAGACCCTCGCAGAAGCTATCCTCGCTCTGTGAGGCGCCTCAAAACCTGGCTCCTGGCCGGGGCCGTGCTGCTGTGCGCAAGTACAGCCCAGGCCGGCCTGCAACTGCGGCTCAAGACCGAAGGCTTGAGCCCGGCGGAACAGCAGGCCAGCCAGGCATTGCTCGATGAAGCGCTACGTTCATTGCCGCCGCGCTTTGTCGAGCAGCTGGATCGACGTATCGATGTCGGCTGGACCGACAAGATGCCTGAAAACGCTTACGGCCAGGCGTCCCTGGTGTCCGAGTTGGACCTCAACCAGAACCTGCTCGCCAGCCTGACTGACGGCAGCGCCGCCACCCAGAAAACCAATCGCCCCCACGGCACTGTGCGCCGGGAAATGCTCGCCACCGTGCTGCATGAACTGACCCACATCTACGACCGTGCGCGCCTGTGGTCCAAGGACGAGCGCACGCTGATCCAGCGCTGCAGCCGTCAGAACAACATCACCGGCTTGATCGGTTTGCCCGACCAGTGCCGTGGCCAGAACGACCGCCGCTTTACCCTCAGTGACGACCCGCGCCTGCTGGACCTTGCCGGCTGGCCACAATATGTGGGTCGGCGCGGCGAGCGTGAGCAGCACAACCATCAGGTGGTGCGCAGCCCGGACATCTACGAAACCACCAGCCCGCTGGAATTCGTCGCGGTCAACATGGAGTACTTCCTCCTGGACCCCAGCTACGCCTGTCGCCGCCCCGCGCTGTTCCGTTATTACAAGGACCACTTCGGCTGGGCCCCGCCCGAACAGGACACCTGCGCCAGCACCTATGCCTTCCTGAACGCAGGCAACGATTTCGCCAAGACGCCCCTGGGCCAGATCGATCCGGAACGCGTGTATGAAATCGACTACCTGCTGGCCGAAGCCAACCAGAACCTGGTGAGCCGTTGGGGCCATAGCATGTTGCGCCTGGTGATTTGCGCCCCGGGCCGCCCACGTGGCCCGGATTGTCGGCTGGATCTGGACCGGCACCTGGTCTTGTCTTACCGCGCCTTCGTCGGTGACGTTCAGCTGTCGAGCTGGGATGGCCTGGTGGGCAAATACCCGTCGCGGCTGTTCGTCCTGCCGTTGGCCCAGGTCATTGATGAGTACACCAAGACCGAACTGCGTGGCCTGGCATCGGTGCCGCTGAAGCTCAGCCGCCAGGAAATCAACGACACCGTCGAACATGCGGCTGAGATGCACTGGAGCTATGACGGCAACTACTTTTTTATCTCCAACAACTGTGCGGTCGAAAGCCTGAAACTGTTGCGCAGTGGCAGCGCCAACCCGCAATTGACCGGCCTGGACAACATCACCCCCAACGGCTTGCTGGAAGTGCTCAGCGCCCGCGGCCTGGCCGACACCAGCGTATTGAACGACAAGCGCGAAGCCTTGCGCCTGGGGTATCACTTCGACTCGTTCCGCGAGCGCTACCAGGCCATGTTCGATGTGTTGCGCAAGCAACTGCCGATCAAGCAGACCCAGGTCGAAGACTGGTTGTCCCTGGATGCGCAAGCGCGTCGCCAATGGTTCAGCCAGGCCGACCTGCGTACCAGCGCCGCGCTGTTGCTGCTGGAGCAGGCCAGCTATCGCAAACAGCTGATGCTCGCTCAGGACGAGGTCAAACAACGCTATCTCAATGCCCGCGAACTGAAAAACGGCGGCATGGAGAAAGCCAACAACACGCTGCAGCAAATTCTCGCCAACAGCGGCTTCCTCAGCCGCCCAGCCGAGTTACTGGACAGTGGGGGTTATGGCCTGCCGCAACCTTCGGAAGCCAAGCGCCTGGAATCAGAAAGCGCCGAACGCCAGAAACAGTTGCAGTCGTTGACCGGCGAGCTGGATAAAGAGGTGAGGGCGCTGCTCGATCCGTCTCGCGCCGCCGAGATTGCCGCCTGTGAGGCCAACCTCAAACAGGTGGGTGAGCATTTGCGAGCCTTGCACAAAGCCGCCGGCGGCCTGGAACTACCCTGAACACCACTGTGTAAGCTGGCTTGCCCTTGTAGGAGCGAGCTTGCTCGCGAAAAACTCACAGGCGCCGCGTTTATTCAGAAAGCGCGCGTTATCGTTGACGTTTTTCGCGAGCAAGCTCGCTCCTACAAGAACAAGAACCTGAAGACTGGCACCTGCCCTTCATCAGCTGTTTTCTCAGCGAAAGCTGGCTGAAAGCTTCCCCGTCTAGGATCGCCCCCACTGCCGGCAACAGACCGGCTGTTAACAACAACAATGGTGATTCCCGATGTCCGCTCGTACCCGCCTGTTCGCTCCAACTCCACCCGTACGCCTCGTGCCTTTCGTTCTGCGCTGACCGCCACTCGGTCCGCCATTCCCTAGCCGCGCTACGCCTGGAGTATTCCTATGCTGACTTTCCTTGGCTTTGCCATGGTCATCACGTTCATGTTCCTGATCATGACCAAGCGCCTGTCCGCGCTGATCGCCTTGATCATCGTGCCGATCCTGTTCGCGCTGTTCGGCGGTTTCGCACCGAAGATCGGCCCGATGATGCTCGAAGGCATCACCAAGCTTGCGCCGACCGGCGTGATGCTGATGTTCGCCATCCTCTATTTTGCCTTGATGATCGACTCCGGCCTGTTCGACCCGGCAGTGCGCCAGATCCTCAAGATGGTCAAGGGCGACCCGCTCAAGGTGTCAGTCGGCACCGCCGTGCTGGCCCTGGTGGTATCTCTGGACGGTGACGGCGCCACCACCTACATGATCTGCGTCGCGGCCATGCTGCCGCTGTACCAGCGCATCGGCATGAGCCCACGGATCATGGCCGGCCTGATCATTCTCGCCGGTGGCGTGATGAACATGACCCCCTGGGGCGGCCCGACCGCGCGCGCCGCCAGTGCGCTGCATGTAGACCCGTCGGACATCTTCGTACCGATGATCCCGGCCATGGCCGCCGGTGTGGTGGCGATCCTGGTGATTGCCTACATGTACGGCAAGCGCGAGCGTGCACGCCTGGGTGAATTGCACCTGCAGGGCGACGAGATCGACCACAGCGAAATCAGCGTGTCGCAATTCCCCGACGCCCGCCGTCCAAAACTGATCTGGTTCAACGGCGCCCTGACCCTGGCGTTGATGTGCACCTTGATTGCCGGCCTGTTGCCGCTGCCGGTGCTGTTCATGGTGGCGTTCAGTATCGCCATGATCGTCAACTACCCGTGCCTGCAGCAGCAGAAGGACCGCGTCGCGGCCCACGCCGGCAGCGTATTGGCGGTGGTGGGCTTGATCTTCGCCGCCGGTATCTTCACGGGCATCCTGTCGGGCACCGGCATGGTCGACGCCATGTCCAAGAGCCTGCTGGCAGTCATCCCCGAAGCCATGGGCCCTTACCTGGCGGTGATCACCGCGCTGGTGAGCATGCCGTTCACCTTCTTCATGTCCAACGATGCGTTCTACTACGGCGTACTGCCGGTACTGGCCGAAGCCGCCAGCCATTACGGCATCACCGCGGTGGAAATGGCGCGGGCGTCGATCGTCGGGCAACCCGTGCATTTGCTGAGCCCACTGGTACCCTCGACGTACTTGCTGGTTGCCCTGGCGGGTATCGAATTCGGCGATCACCAGCGCTTCACGCTCAAGTGGGCAGTGCTGGTGTGCCTGTGCATAATGTTCGCCGCATTGCTGATGGGGATTTTTCCGCTGTTCAGCACTCTATAATCGTACCGACTCACTCACCGCGCGGCGCTACAGCTTGCGCGGTTAACACTTGCTCAAAGGAATACACATGGAATGGCTGACCAATCCGGAAATCTGGATTGCCTTCTTCACCCTGACGGCCCTTGAGATCGTCCTGGGCATCGATAACATCATCATGATTTCGATCCTGGTCAGCCGCATGCCCAAGCATATGCAGGCACGCACTCGGATCTTCGGCCTGGCGTTGGCCATGGTCACGCGCATCCTGTTGCTGCTGTCGATCACCTGGGTCATGCAACTGACCGCCGACCTGTTCGTGGTGTTTGGCCAGGGCATCTCCGGTCGCGACCTGATCCTGTTCTTCGGTGGTCTGTTCCTGCTGTGGAAAAGCTCCCAGGAGATGTACCACGCCCTGGAAGGTGAAGATGAAACCCAGGACGAGCCCAAAGGCGCCGGTGGCAAATTCATCTACACCATTATCCAGATCGCCATCATCGACATCGTGTTCTCTCTGGACTCGGTGATTACCGCTGTTGGCATGGTTTCCCACGTGCCGGTGATGGTTGCCGCCATCGTCGTTGCGGTATTGGTGATGATGCTGGCTGCCGGCACGATCAGCGAGTTCATCGACAAGCACCCGTCGCTGAAAATGCTGGCGCTGTCGTTCCTGCTGGTAGTGGGTACCGTGCTGATCGCTGAATCTTTCGACGTACACGTGCCAAAAGGCTACGTCTACTTCGCCATGGCGTTCTCGCTGGCGGTGGAAGCGGTGAACATCAAGATGCGTACCGCCATCGCGAAAAAGAAGAAACAGCAGGACCCAGTGAAACTGCGCAAGGACATTCCGGGTCAGTAAATTTGACCCGCGAGTGATCGTTCCCACGCTCCGCGTGGGAATGCCCTCTCGGACGCTCCGCGTCCGCAAAGTGACGCAGAGCGTCACAGGATGCGTTCCCACGCCGAGCGTGGGGAACGATCTTCATGACAGTTTTGTTTCAATCCCAAGTTTAGCTATGCGATGCTGGCGCAGAGCCCATTCGCCAACTACAGCTTAGGTACAAGACGTAGAGCGGCACGCGGTAACTTTCCTTCGCTCCTTTTGGAGCGCACCCACACGGGGGGCCGAGCATGCTGACCTTGCTCAATCTGCTTTCCGCCGTGACCCTGCTTATCTGGGGCACGCATATCGTCCGAACCGGCATCCTGCGGGTCTACGGTTCTAATTTGCGCCAAGTCATCGGGCAGAACATGTCCAAGCGCTGGCTGGCATTTGTCGCCGGTATCCTGGTGACGGCCATGGTGCAAAGCAGTAACGCCACCGCGATGCTGGTGACTTCGTTTGTCGGCCAAGGGCTGATGAGCCTCACGCCGGCCTTGGCCACCATGCTAGGCGCCGACGTCGGTACGGCCTTGATGGCGCGGGTGCTGACGTTCGATTTGTCCTGGCTGTCGCCGCTGCTGATCTTCCTCGGGGTGATTTTCTTCCTGTCGCGCAAGCAGACGCGGGCAGGGCAGTTGGGCCGGGTCGGAATCGGCCTGGGCCTGATCATCCTCGCCCTGCAATTGATCGTCGAAGCGGCCGGGCCCATTACCCATGCCCAGGGCGTGAAAGTCATCTTCGCTTCGCTGACCGGCGATATCTTGCTGGACGCCCTGGTCGGCGCGCTGTTCGCCATGATTTCCTACTCCAGCCTCGCTGCGGTATTGCTCACTTCCACCCTGGCCGGTGCCGGCGTGATCGGCTTGCACGTGGCCATCGGCCTGGTGATCGGCGCCAACATCGGCAGCGGGGTGCTGGCCTTTCTCAGTACCAGCATGCAAAACACTGCCGGTCGCCAAGTGGCCCTGGGCAGCCTGTTGTACAAATTGATCGGTCTGTTGCTGATCATTCCAGTGCTTGACCCACTCGTGGGCTGGATGGACGGCCTGGACTACAGCGTTCAGGGCATGGTCATCACCTTCCACCTGCTCTACAACGTCAGCCGCTGCCTGATCCTGTTACCCACCATCGGGCCCATGGCACGCCTGTGCGAATGGCTGCTGCCGGAACGCCCCGAAACCAATGGCAAGGCCAAGCCACGCCATCTGGACCTGGCCTCATTGAATACCCCAAGCCTGGCCCTGGCGAACGCCGCCCGCGAAACCCTGCGCCTGGGTGACTTGATCGACAATATGCTCACTTCGATGCAGGAAGTGCTGCGCGGCAACCAAACCGCCGTTACCCAAGCAATGCGCAGCCTGAGCGATGACGTCGAAGCGCTCTACAGCGCGATCAAACTCTACCTGGCGCAAATGCCTCGGGAAGACCTGAGTGAACAAGACAACCGCCGCTGGGCCGAGATCATCGAGCTGTCGATCAACTTGAAATTGGCGGGTGACCTGATCGAACGCATGCTGCGCAAGGTCCAGCAACAGAAGACCTCGCAGCGCCGGCAATTTTCCGAAGTGGGCCTGGAAGAACTCAGCGGCCTGCACAGCCAGTTGATCGCCAACCTGCGCCTGGGCCTGTCGGTGTTTCTCAGCGGCGACCCGGAAAGCGCCCGCCAATTACTGCGAGAAAAGCGCCGCTTCCGCGCCCAGGAACGCCGTCTGGCCCACGCCCATGTCAGCCGCCTGCAGCGCAAGATCGTGCAGAGCCTGGAAACCAGTTCCCTGCACTTGGAGCTGATTGCCGACATGAAACGCTTGAACTCGTTGTTTTGCAGCAGTGCTTATGTAGTGTTGGAAACGTCCGACACCGGCGCGCTCTCCGCCGAAAGTATTGCCGACATCACCCATTCGCCCTGAACGTACGCCCGCGAGCGAAGTCAGTTAACAATGGACCTCATTCGCCAGGAAGCTTGTTATGCGTCGCCTGTTACTCGCCTGCCTGCTCTTGGGCTCGGCCCACACCTTTGCCTTTGACCGCCTGCAAGTCGAGGGCTACACCTTGCCCAACGGTCTGCAACTGTTGCTCAAACCGGGCACCGAGCGTGGGCACGTGGCTATTCGCCTGGTGGTTGGGGTGGGCCTGGACGACTTCGGTTGCGAAGAAAAAGAACTGCCGCACTTGTTCGAGCACTTGCTGTTCAGCGGTATCGACGGCGGCGGCGAAGGCGACCTCGAAGACCGCATGCAAGCCCTGGGCGGCGAGTGGAACGCCTACACCAGCAACGCCGACACCACCTTCGTGATCGAGGCGCCCGCGCAGAACCAACGCAAGGTGCTGGACCTGCTGCTGGCAATCCTCACGCGCACGCAACTGACCGACGCCCATATCAATGCCGCCAAGCAAGTGGTGGAGCGCGAAGACGGCGGCCATTATTCACACTTGCAACGCCTGCTGGATCGCCAAGACCTCGGTCACAGCGCCAGCAACCAATTGGCCGTGGAATTGGGCCTCAAGTGCGCCGAACGCGCCGAGGTCAGCCACCTGACCCGCGACCAGTTGGAGAAGCTGCGCAAAGCATGGTACGCGCCGAACAACATGACCCTGATCGTCGTCGGCGATCTCGACAAACTGCTGCCCGCCTACCTGGAACGCACCTATGGGCAACTCGACCCCGTGGAGCCGAGCGAGCATCGCCCCCTACCCGAAATCCAGCATACCGCCGCCAGCCATCGCGACCTGATCCGCGGCTGGGTGGGTGATGGCGCCAAGCTGCACTGGTTGTTCCCCGAGCCTGTGCTGGACGACCAGCATGATGAAACCTACAACCTGCTCAAGGACTACCTCGACTGGGCGCTGTACCGGCAGCTGCGCCTCAAGCACGGTTTGTCCTACGGCCCATGGGTAGAACGCGAAGTGCTCGGCGGCGTTGGATTCCTCAGCCTGAATGCCGACCTTGAGCGCGAAAACCTCCCTGAAGCCGAGCAAGTTTTGCAAGACCTCAAGGCCCAACTGCTCAAGGACGGCCTCGACCCAGCAGTATTTACGCGCCTGCAACAGGCCGCTATTGCCCGCCAGGCTTGGGCGGTGCAGGGCAACAGTGCGCTGGCCGACTATTACTGGAGTGCTGCCGGTGACTACAGCAACGGGCGTTTCAGCGACCCGGTCAAACGCATCAAGGCCGTGAGCCTGGCGCAAACCAACCAGGCCATGCGCGAAGCGTTCCAGCAGCCGGGCTACTGGCGCATCGAAAAACCGCTGCTGAGTTATGACGCCTTGACCTGGATCGGCGCGGGCGTGCTGGGCCTGATCATCATCGGTTTGATCGGCCTGAGGCTTTATCGCAAACCTGTTGAGTAATGACGCACAGAATATCGGGCTAAGGCGTTATTCTGTCTGAGATTTTTCCCACAACCAGTGAACCGCCCATGCCGAACTTGCCGCCCCTTATCCAGCGCGTTATAGAACTGATCAAGCGCTACCCAGGGGTGATTGCACTCGGCGGTTTCATCTCGGGGGTGGGCAGCTTCATTCTGGTAGACCGCCAGCAGGGCATGGCCAGTTGGATCGCGGTGATCATGCTGGTGAGCTGGTTGTGGCTGATGCTGGAGAACAGCTTTACGCAACTGTTCACCAAGGTTTTCAATCGCGAGATCCCTGAACCGCTGCTGCGCTACGCCACCCAGATGATCCACCAGGAAAGTCTGTTTTTCGTCCTGCCTTTCTTTTTTGTCACCACCGCCTGGAACAGCGGCCAATCGCTGTTTACCGGCCTGCTCGGCGCGGCGGCGCTGGTGTCGATCATCGACCCGCTGTACTACAAGTGGCTGGCGCCCAAACGCTCGCTGTTCCTGGCCCTGCACACCCTGACCCTGTTCGCCGCGCTGCTCACCGCACTGCCGATCATCATGCACCTGACCACCGCCCAGAGTTACAAACTGGCGTTGGGCGTGGCGATGGCCCTGTCGATTCCAAGCCTGGCCGTCAGCCTGCCGCTGCGCAGCCTCAAGGGCTGGGCGATGCTGCTGGGGGTAACGGCCGCCATCGGCTGCGCCGGCTGGTTCCTGCGCAGTTGGGTACCGCCCGCCACCCTGTGGATGACCGAAGTCGCCATCAGCACCCAACTGCAAGACCGCACGCCGGGCGACGACCTCAAGCAAGTCACCGCCGCCCAACTGCGCAGCGGTGGGCTGTATGCGTACACCGCGATCAATGCGCCACGCGGGCTGGATGAGCGGATCTACCATGTGTGGAAATTCAACGGCCAGGAAGTCGACCGCATTGCCCTGGACATCCACGGTGGGCGCAAGGAAGGCTATCGCGCCTGGACCCACAAGCAGAACTTTCCGGGTGACGCCGTAGGGCGCTGGCAGGTGCAGGTGCTCACCGAAGACGGGCAAGTCATCGGCGTTCTGCGCTTCAAGGTGATAGACACAGCACAAGCGGACAACCCAAAGTAAGCCGGATCGTGCTATTACGTAGCAATTGTGGATAGCCAAACAAGCTCGGAGCTTATGACCACTCGCACGACGGCCGGCGCGGCCCATCTTGATACGTCCAGCACCCCGCCTTCGCTACGGATTACCGGCGACTGGACGCTGGCCCACTACGCCCACCTGAAGAAGCTGTCGGCCACGCTCGACGGCCAATACGACGCCGGCGCCCGCATTGACCTCAACGGCCTCGGTGCGCTGGATACCGCCGGCGCCTCGTTGCTGGTGGAATTGCTGGGCCCTGCGCGCATCGAACACTCTGCCGAACAGACCGATTGCACCCTGGCAGCCGCCGACCGGGCACTGCTCAAGACCGTCTACCGCTCCCTGAATGACTTTTGCGTACCGATCAAAGAGCCGGAAGAGGCCGCCGGCATTCAAGTCTTGGCCCGCATCGGCCGCGCAGTAGACACGGTCTGGCAAGACGCAATGAAGCTGCTGGGCTTTATCGGCCTGATCCTCGAAACCTTCGCCCGCGGCATTTGGCGGCCCAAGCGCTGGCGCCTGACGCCCATGGTCGCCCACATCGAACAGACGGGCCTGGATGCGGCGCCTATTGTCGCGCTGCTGACCTTTCTGGTGGGCGCCGTCGTGGCCTTCCTCGGCGCCACCGTGCTCAAGAGCTTCGGCGCGACGATCTTTACCGTGGACCTGGTGGCGTTCTCCTTCCTGCGCGAATTCGGCGTGTTGCTTACCGCAATCCTCATCGCCGGGCGTACAGCCAGTGCGTTCACCGCGCAAATCGGCTCCATGAAGGCCAACGAAGAAATCGATGCCATCCGCACCCTGGGCCTGGACCCCATGGAGCTGTTGGTATTGCCCCGCGTGCTGGCGCTGCTGGTGGCGTTGCCGATGCTGACGTTCCTGGCGATGCTCTCGGGGATCGTCGGCGGTGGCGTGGTGTGTGCGGTGGCCCTGGATATTTCACCGGCGATGTTTCTTTCGCTGCTGCAATCGGACATTGGCGTCCAACACTTTCTGGTGGGCATGGTGAAGGCGCCGATTTTTGCCTTTTTGATCGCGGCCATCGGCTGCCTGGAAGGTTTTAAAGTCAGCGGCAGTGCCGAATCAGTCGGTGCGCATACCACGTCGAGCGTGGTGCAATCGATCTTTGTGGTGATCGTGCTGGATGCGGTCGCGGCGATGTTTTTCATGGAGATGGGCTGGTGAGTCGTCTACACCGCGCGCCCACTGAGGCGGTGATTGAAGTGCGTGGCCTGTGCAATCGCTTTGGCAGCCAAAGCGTGCACGAGAACCTCGACCTGGATTTGTACAAGGGCGAGATCCTGGCGGTGGTGGGTGGCTCTGGCAGCGGTAAATCCGTGTTGTTGCGCAGCATCGTTGGCCTGCGTCGCCCCAGTGAAGGCGAAGTACGGGTGTTCGGCAAAAACCTGCCGAGCCTGCCTGAACATGAACGCTCACTGGTAGAGCGCCGCTTTGGCGTACTGTTCCAGAAGGGCGCGCTGTTTTCCTCGCTGACGGTGACCGAAAACGTGGCCCTGCCCTTGATCGAGCACGCCGGCCTCAGCCGCGCCGATGCCGAGCACTTGGCGGCGGTGAAGCTGGCCCTGGCGGGGTTGCCGCTGTCGGCGGCCGACAAATACCCGGCCTCGTTATCCGGCGGCATGATCAAGCGTGCAGCCCTGGCCCGCGCACTGGCCTTGGACCCGGACATCCTGTTCCTGGACGAACCTACCGCCGGTCTCGACCCGATTGGCGCGGCGCAATTCGACCAACTGATCCTCACCCTGCGCGATGCGCTGGGCTTGAGTGTGTTCCTGGTCACCCACGACCTCGACACGCTGTACACCATCACCGACCGTGTGGCGGTGCTGGCGCAGAAGAAAGTGCTGGTGGCCGACGCCATCGATGTCGTTTCGGAAACGAACGACGCCTGGATTCACGAATATTTCCACGGCCCCCGGGGCCGCGCGGCATTGGATGCCGCTCAATCGCTCAACGAGGTATGACATGGAAACCCGAGCCCATCATGTGATGATCGGACTGTTCAGCGTAATTGTGGTGGTCGGCGCGATGCTGTTCGGCCTGTGGCTGGCCAAGTCCAGCGTCGATACCGCCTTCCAGGATTACGAAGTGATCTTCAACGAGGCGGTCAGCGGCCTGTCCCAGGGCAGTGCGGTGCAGTACAGCGGCATCAAGGTGGGCGACGTGATCAGCCTGCGCCTGGACCCCAAGGACCCGCGCCGCGTCCTGGCTCGCATCCGCCTGGCCGGGCAAACGCCGATCAAGGAAGACACCCAAGCCAAACTGGCCCTGACCGGTATCACCGGTACCTCGATCATCCAGCTCAGTGGCGGCACCCCGCAGAGCCCGGAGCTCAAGGGCAAGGACGGCAACCTGCCGGAAATCATCGCATCGCCATCGCCTATCGCGCGCCTGCTCAATAACAGCAACGACCTGATGACCAGCGTCAACCTTCTGCTGCACAACGCCAACCACCTGTTCTCGCGGGAAAACGTCGAACGCCTGAGCAACACCCTGGACAACCTGCAACAAACCACCGGCGCCATTGCCGAGCAACGCGGCGACATCAAGGTGGTGATGCAGCAATTGATGCAAGTGAGCAAACAGGCCGGCGCGGCGCTCGAGCAAACCACCGTACTGATGCGCAGCGCCAATGGTTTGCTGACCGAACAAGGCAAGCAAGCCTTCGGCAGCGCCGAGCAGGCGATGAAATCCCTGGAGCAAAGCACCGCCACCATCAATACCTTGCTGACCAATAACCAGGACTCGGTAAACAGTGGCATGCAGGGCCTCAACGAACTGGCACCAGCCGTGCGCGAGCTGCGTGAAACCCTCGGCTCGCTGCGCGCCATCTCTCGCCGCCTGGAAGCCAACCCCAGTGGTTACCTGCTGGGCAGCGATAAGAACAAGGAGTTCACGCCATGAAGCGTGCTTACCACATGATCGTCCCTATGGCCCTGGCACTGGTCAGCGCCTGCTCGATCCTACCCAAGCCGGACCCTTCGGACGTGTACCGCCTGGCTTCCGCCCAACCGGCCAGCCGAGGCACGCCGGTGAGTTGGTCGCTGCGCGTGACCAAGCCACAGACCAGCGAGTTTCTCGACAGCCCGCGCATCGCCGTGGTGCCAGATGGCAACTTGATCAGCAACTATGCGAACTCACGCTGGAGCGACCCGGCGCCGGTGCTGCTGCGTAATCGCCTGCTGGATGGCTTCCAGCGCGACGGGCGCGTGACATTGTTGAGCACTGACGAGACCAACCTGCAAGCCGACTATGAACTGGGCGGGCAGTTGCAGGCGTTTCAGAGCGAGTATCGGGGCAAGGCGGTGGAGGTGGTGATTCGTCTCGACGCGCGATTGGTGCGTGGACGTGATCAACGGATTATCGCCAGCCGTCGTTTCGAAGTGAGGCAGCCGGTGGGTGACGCCAAGGTGCCTGCGGTGGTGGCTGCTTTTGGCCAGGCCGGGGATCAGTTGAATAAGCAGGTGGTGGATTGGGTAGTACAACAGGGTAATGCTGCGCCGAAAAAATGATTCCACCGCCCTGTAGGAGCGAGCTTGCTCGCGAAAAACCTGAGACCGCCTCGGGGAGCCTGATGCCCCGCGTCATCGTTAACGTTTTTCGCGAGCAAGCTCGCTCCTACAGGGGTGCGGCTCATGCTTAACCGAAGAACCAGTAGCACACCGAAATAGCCGCCACTACACCAGCAAACTCCGCGAACAACGCACACCCCACCGCGTGCCGCGCCCGCTGGATGCCTACCGAGCCGAAGTACACCGCCAGCACATAAAACGTGGTTTCCGTACTGCCCTGAATCGTCGCCGCCACCAACGCTGGGAAGCTATCCACACCCTGGGTCTGCATGGTCTCGATCAGCATCGCCCGCGCTGCACTGCCAGAGAACGGCTTGACCATCGCGGTCGGCAGCGCGTCGACAAAGCGCGTATCCAGGCCCGTCCAGGCCACCACATGGCGAATCCCTTCAAGGCCGAACTCCAAGGCCCCCGAGGCACGCAACACGCCAACCGCGCAGAGCATCGCCACCAGATAGGGCAACAGGTTCTTGGCCACGTCGAAGCCTTCCTTGGCGCCTTCGACAAAGGCCTCGTACACCTTGACCTTGCGCAAGGCGCCAATCACCAGGAATAGCATGATCAGGCCAAACAGCGTGAGGTTGCCCAGGATCGACGACAAACCGGCCAGCGCCGTGGCGGACAGGGTCGCCAGCAGCGCCATAAAGCCGCCCAGCAGCAACGCGCCGGGGATCAGATAGGCCAGCACCACCGGGTCCCACAGCCGCAGGCGCTGCATGACTGCCACCGACAGCAGGCCCACCAGGGTCGACGCGCTGGTGGCCAGCAGGATCGGCAGGAACACCAGCGTCGGGTCCGCAGCGCCTTGCTGGGCGCGGTACATGAAGATAGTCACCGGCAACAGCGTCAGCGAGGACGCGTTGAGCACCAGAAACAGGATCTGAGCGTTGGTTGCCGTATTGGGGATGGGGTTGAGCTCTTGCAGCGCCTTCATGGCTTTCAGGCCGATGGGCGTTGCGGCGTTATCCAGGCCCAGGCCGTTGGCGGCAAAGTTGAGGGTGATCAAACCGATCGCGGGGTGCCCGGCCGGCACTTCCGGCATCAGGCGGCGAAACAGCGGGCCGAGGGCCTTGGCCAGCCAATCGACGATCCCGGCTTTTTCGGCAATCCGCAGAAAGCCCAGCCATAACGTCAGGGTACCGAACAGCAGCACCATGACTTCCACCGACAATTTGGCCATGGCGAAAATGCTTTCGACCATCGCCGCGAAGATCCCTGCATTACCGCCCACCAGCCATTGCGCCAGTGCTGACACCATTGCCACGACAAAGAAGCCAAGCCACAGGCCATTGAGCATCAGATAAGTCCCCCGAAAGATGGGGCGAATGATAACGGGGCTGGCAGAAACGACAAACCCCGGAATTCTCCGGGGTTTGTTTTCGATCAATCTGTAATCAGCTACGGGTGGCTTGTGCCGTAGGCAGAGCTTCCTTGCTGCGCCAGTGCGGCAAGGAATTCCAGTAGCGCTCGCCCTTGGCATCGTCGTACATGCCTTCCCAACGGGAGATAACCAGTACAGCCAAGGCGTTACCGATCACGTTCAGGGCGGTACGCGCCATGTCCATCACACGGTCGACACCGGCGATAAACGCCAAGCCTTCCAGCGGGATGCCCACGCTGCCCAGCGTCGCCAGCAATACCACGAAGGACACGCCCGGCACGCCAGCGATACCTTTGGAGGTCACCATCAGGGTCAGTACCAGCATCAGTTGCTGGCCGATCGACAGGTCGATGCCATACAGCTGGGCAATGAAGATTGCCGCAATGCTCTGGTACAGGGTCGAACCGTCGAGGTTGAACGAATAACCGGTCGGCACCACGAAGCTGCAGATCGCTTTCGGCGCGCCGTAGGCTTCCATCTTTTCGATCACACGCGGCAGCACAGTTTCGGAGCTGGCGGTGGAGTAAGCCAATACCAACTCATCCTTGAAGATGCGGATCAGCTTGAGGATCGAGAAGCCGAACAGGCGGGCGATCAAACCCAGGACCGCGAAGGCGAAGAACAGGATCGCGACGTAAACCAGGATCACCAGCTTGGCCAGCGGCAGCAGCGAGGCGAAGCCGAAGTTGGCGACCGTCACCGCGATCAGCGCGAATACACCGATAGGCGCGTACTTCATGATCATGTGGGTGACTTTGAACATGCTCTCGGACACGCCCTGGAACATGGTCACCAGCGGCTCGCGCAGCTCAGGCTTGAGGCTCGACAGGCCCAGGCCGAACAACACCGAGAAGAAGATGATCGGCAGCATCTCGCCACGGGCAACAGCGGCGAAGATGTTCGAAGGGATCAGGTTAAGGATGGTCTCGATGAACGCATGTTCATGCTGCACTTCGGCAGCAGTCGCCTGGTACTTGGAGATATCGACGGTACCCAGGGTACTCATGTCGATGCCAGCGCCTGGGTGGAACAGGTTGGCGAGCAACAGGCCCACCACGATGGCGATGGTGGTGACGATTTCGAAGTAAAGAATGGTTTTGACGCCGATACGACCGAGCTTTTTCGCGTCGCCTACACCGGCAATACCGACGATCAGCGAAGAAATCACAATCGGGATCACGATCATCTTGATCAGGCGGATAAAGATATCGCCCGCCGGCTGCAACACATTGCTGATCCACCAGGCCTTTTCAGCACTGAAATGGTTAAGCACTGCACCGATTGCAATGCCCAGTACCAAACCGATGAGGATCTGCCAGGCGAGGCTTAGCTTTGCCTTCTTCATGTCATTACCCTTGCTTCAAGTGGACTTACGGCAAATGCGCCAGCTGCAACGCTCGAAAGCGAAAAAGTGTGTGCATCTGCCTCCATGGAAGGTCACCGCAGCGTGGCCGAAATGGCTTACTGGCAGGCGAAAAAAGGCGCAACTATTCCCATGCAAGGGAGCGACGTCTAATGCCGTAAACGCCTACCCTATGCCGAATCGGCATGGCTTTTTTTGAAAATATTTGTCCAAACGGTCAGTTCGTATCCGCCATTCAGGCGGGTGAATATGCCGTCAAGCAGCCAAATCAGGCTCGCGCAGAGATACTGGACGACTTGAATTGATTGGCAGAAATGTCTGAGAAATCCACCACCTAGCGCCAGAAAGATCCTATAGCGCGGATGAAAAATTCTCGATAGATGGTCGCGCCGACATACCCGGTAATGGTTAGCCAGCGGCAAAAAGCAAAACTGCGGCTATGGGCGGCATGAAGTGCGGGAATGAGAGTCATAAGCCCGCCGCAAGTTCAGCAAGCTTGAGGTCTTGTGAACTTGCGTCGCAGCTTTTCGCCTGACCCGGCCCTTGCGCAGGTACTCCCTGTACCCGTAGGTCACGCCGATCCTGATCGATCAGAGCAACCCGGCCCCCTGGTCATGCATCGCTCAAGGAGCGATGCAAACAGAAAGAAGCACAAGGGCTTCTTTCTATGGACGCCGGCTCCGTCAGACGGAACCTAGTACCAATTCGGATCTTTCTTGAGCTGCTCCATCAGCAGCTTTTGCATACCCTCGTCCGGCTTACCGATAAAACGGTAATCGGCGTGCCGCGTCGGGGACTTGTCCGCCGGCAAACCGGCCGGTACTTCCACCAACATGGCGTAGGCATCTTCCTTGTCGAGGCTGAAGGCAACGATCAGGCGCTTGTTCAGGCAGGTGTCTGCAGTTTCGCAGAGCGGCCCGACCAAGTACTTGTCGCCATCTTCCTCAACGGCATTCATTTGCTCGGCCGTGCCCGACAGGTTCATCACCCACTCGGGCAGGCGCTCTTCTTTCTTCACCACGTCTTGCCAGGTTTCACGGTACTGCGGATCCGCGCTGAGCAATTCGTTAGCCCGGGATTGGCCGTCATTGGCGGCCAAAGCCAAGCCGCTACCGCCCAACAGGAGGGCGGCAGCAAGGGCTTTAAAAGGCAGGTTGGCCATATTCAACCTCGGCCTTTGCGACCAAAGAAGAACGAAGCGATGAACATCACCAGGAAGACCACAAACAGGATCTTGGCGATGCCGGTAGCGGTGCCAGCGATACCACCGAAGCCCAGGACTGCAGCCACAATGGCGATGATCAGAAATGTGATTGCCCAACTCAACATGGTGATTCTCCTTATGCTTCTATAGGGGTAACAGCGGTGATGCCGTGCAGCCGCTCAACACAAGCGACGTTTTTTGCCTAGAACACCCAACGGTCATGGGCCGGCAGTTCGTCCAGGGTGGAACCCTGATCTACCAGGCTCAGTTGCGGGGCAGTCACATCGGCGCTGGCGCTGCCAATGGAACGGAAATGGGTCTGGGTCATGGCAGGACGTTCAAATTGCGGGGCTGGCTGCGCACGCTCTTGCCAATGCTGCAACTGCTGGCCGGCAATCAACGTGACCATCAAGGCCAGGCTGGCAAACAGGCCCTGCTGCAAGCGCAGCGGCGATACACGCAATTGGCTGAGGCTTTGGCGAGTCATACTGCATTGCTCCCGCATTCTGATTATTCGTTCATGACGCTCTTGGGGGAGATATTGCAGAGTGCATGCCAGCTTTATTTCAAAATAAAACTCAATAAAATCAAAGAGTTATACTTGCCCGATAGAATCATCGCCTAGCATCCTGCACGATGCCTGCGTGCAGGCCGTGCGAAATGCACGACGGCAAGTGGTCGGAACCAGACACCCAGCGCACACATCGAAGGATCGAAGGGCGAACGGAAGGGAAAATGCGCTCAGACGACGTCTGTAGGAAGGCGCGCAGATAGCTGCGCGAAGAAGCCTTTTATGAATCAGAATAAACCATGCAACTTGCCCGATTATTCCGGGACTAAACACCATCACATTTATAGTTAAGGAGTGCGGGACAGATGGAATCAGCCAAGGAACTTCAAGGCCGCATTCTTTTAGTGGATGACGAATCTGCGATCCTGCGCACCTTCCGCTATTGCCTGGAAGATGAAGGCTATACCGTCGCCACCGCGAACAGTGCCGCCCAGGCCGATGCCCTGATGCAGCGTCAGGTGTTCGACCTGTGCTTCCTCGACCTGCGCCTGGGCGAGGACAATGGCCTGGACGTGCTGGCCCAGATGCGTGTGCAGGCACCGTGGATGCGCGTGGTGATTGTGACCGCCCATTCGGCCGTGGATACCGCCGTGGACGCCATCCAGGCTGGCGCCGCCGACTACCTGGTCAAACCTTGCAGCCCAGACCAGCTGCGCCTGGCCACCGCCAAGCAACTGGAGGTGCGTCAGCTCTCGGCGCGGCTGGAAGCGCTGGAAGGCGAAGTGCGCCAGCCTAAAGACGGCCTGGACTCCCATAGCCCGGCAATGATGGTGGTGTTGGAAACCGCGCGGCAGGTGGCCGGGACAGACGCCAACATCTTGATTCTCGGCGAATCCGGTACCGGTAAAGGTGAGTTGGCCCGGGCGATACACGGCTGGAGCAAACGCTCGAAGAAGTCCTGCGTGACCATCAACTGCCCGTCTTTGACTGCCGAACTGATGGAAAGCGAACTGTTCGGCCACAGCCGCGGCGCATTCACCGGCGCCAGCGAAAGCACCTTGGGCCGAGTGAACCAAGCGGACGGCGGTACGCTGTTTCTCGACGAGATCGGCGATTTCCCCCTCACGTTGCAACCCAAGTTGCTGCGGTTTATCCAAGACAAAGAGTATGAGCGGGTGGGCGACCCGGTCACCCGCCGCGCCGATGTGCGCATCCTCGCAGCCACCAACCTGAACCTGGAAGACATGGTGCGCGATGGCCGCTTCCGTGAAGACTTGCTCTACCGCCTGAATGTCATCACCTTGCACTTGCCGCCGCTGCGCGAACGCAGTGAAGACATCCTGACCCTGGCCGACCGCTTCCTTGCCCGCTTCGTCAAGGAATACGCACGCCCGGCGCGCGGCTTCAGTGATAATGCCCGCGAAGCGCTACTCAACTATCGCTGGCCCGGCAATATCCGCGAACTGCGTAACGTGGTGGAACGCGCCAGCATCATCTGCCCTCAGGAGAAGGTGGAGATCAGCCACCTGGGGATGGCCGAGCAACCGGCCAACAATGCACCGCGTATCGGCGCGGCTTTGAGCCTGGATGAGCTGGAGAAAGCCCATATCGGCGCCGTACTTGCGACCAGCGACACACTGGACCAAGCGGCCCGCACACTCGGCATCGATGCGTCGACGCTGTACCGCAAACGCAAGCAGTACAACCTTTGAACAGGACCTTATGAAGCTCGCGATGAAACTGCGCACCCGGTTATTCCTGAGCATCTCAGCGCTGATCACCGTGGCTTTGCTGGGGTTGATCCTGGGCTTGGTCAGCGTCATGCAAATGGCCAAAACCCAGGAATCGCTGATCCGCAGTAACTTCATCACCCTGGACCTGGGGCTCAAGTTGCGTCAGAGCCTGGGCGACCAGTTGATCATGATGCTGGAGAAGCGCCCCGACCCGGACGCCCTGCAAGCCTCCAAGCAGCATTATTTCGACCTGTTGGACCAAGGCATCGCCCATGAGCAGATAGACGGCAAAAACCATGGCTTCAGCCAGGCACGCTCCGATTACCAGAAGCTGCTGGAAGCGTTTGACCAATCCCAACAGGCATCACCGCCCGCAGGCAGCAAAGAAAAGCTGACTGAAACCTTCAACATATTGCGTAATGGCCTGATCGCCGATCACAAGCGGGCGCTGGAAAATATCAGTACCAGCGAGCATAAATCCCGCGAACGAGCGCTGTTGATTGCCGGCCTGCTCGGGCTGGTAGGGCTCGCGGTGCTGATCATCGGTTTCGTCACGGCCCATGGCATCGCCCGGCGTTTCGGCGGCCCCATCGAGGCGCTGGCCAAGGCCGCCGACAAGATCGGGCAGGGCGATTTTGAAGTCACCCTGCCGATCTCCTCCGCAGCGGAAATGAACCTGCTGACCCGCCGTTTCGGCATCATGGCCGAAGCGTTGCGCCAACATCAGGCCACTAACATCGATGAGCTGCTGGCCGGCCAACAGCGCCTGCAAGCGGTGCTCGACAGTATCGACGACGGCCTGTTGATGATTGATCGCCAAGGCTGCCTGGAGCACCTCAACCCTGTGGCGCAGCGCCAATTGGGCTGGGATGAGGAGCGGCTCGGCCAAGGCCTTGGCGAAGCCATGGGTCGCGCAGAAATGGATGAACAGCTGCAACTGGTGCTGCGCGGCGGCAACCTGGAGCGGGCCCCGGATGATCTGGAGGTGGAAGTCGAGGGTGAATTGCGCCTGCTGACCTACAGCCTGACCCCGGTCAGCCATACCCAGGGGCATATTCTCGGGGCCGTGATGGTGCTGCATGACGTGACTGAACAGCGCGCTTTCGAGCGGGTGCGCAGCGAGTTCGTGTTGCGCGCCTCCCATGAGCTGCGCACGCCGGTTACCGGCATGCACATGGCCTTCGGCTTGTTCCGTGAGCGAGCCAAGTTCCCACCGGACTCCCGCGAGGCGGACCTGCTGGATACGGTCAATGAAGAGATGCAGCGCCTGATGCAGTTGATCAACGACCTGCTCAACTTCTCGCGCTACCAGAACGGCCTGCAAAAACTCACCCTGGGTACGTGCGATGTCACCGACTTGCTGGAGCACGCACGGGCTCGATTTGCTGAGCCTGCGAACGCCCAGCACATTGAGTTGCTGGTGGAAGCCCAACCTGAGTTGCCACGGCTATATGCCGACCAGGTGCAACTGGAGCGGGTGCTCGACAACCTGCTGGGCAATGCCCTGCGCCACACCGCCGAAGGCGGGCAGATCCGCCTGCAGGCACGACGCCATGGCGAGCGGGTGATTATCAGCGTCGAGGATAACGGCGAAGGTATCGCCTACGGCCAGCAGGGGCGGATCTTCGAACCCTTTGTGCAGGTGGGCCGCAAGAAAGGTGGGGCGGGCCTGGGCTTGGCACTGTGCAAGGAGATCGTGCAATTGCACGGCGGCCGCATGGGCGTGTACTCACGGCCGGGGCAGGGTACGCAGTTCTATATGGCATTACCCCTTTAGGAGCGAGCTTGCTCGCGAAAAACGTCAACGATAACGCTGTGCTGTCAGGCAGCCCGCGTCGTCTATGCGTTCTTCGCGAGCAAGCTCGCTCCTACATTATTATTTTTACACCATCAGCGGTGATTCAAGGCGCGCAGGATTGCGGCGCTTTCAGCATCCGGGGTGCCGTCAAACAATGACGGGCGGAAACGCATCTGGAATGCGGCGATGACGTGCCGCGTGGCCACATCCAGTTCGCCGGTCTGCGGCGTCTGGTAGCCCAGGCGCGCCAGCTCTTCTTGGAACCAGGTAATGCTCGGCAACTGCGCGGCGTACTGCACCTGAAACCGGGCCACTGCCTGGGCATCCGGCCACACGGCCAGACCTTCTGCCGCTAAGCGCTTCCAAGGGAACAACGGGCCTGGGTCCAGCTTGCGCAGTGGGGCGATGTCGCTGTGCCCGATGATGTTCTTGGGGTCGATGCCGTTGCGCTTGCTGATGTCCTTGAGCAGCACGATCAGCGACTGCACCTGCGCTTCGGAATACGGGTACCACACACGCCCCGTCGGCGTATCGGTGAACCCTGGGTTGACGATCTCGATGCCGATGGAGCTGGAGTTGAGCCATGTGCGCCCCATCCACTCGCTTTCCCCCGCGTGCCAGGCGCGCTGGCTTTCATCCACCAGCTTGTAGATGGTGCCGGAGGCGTCGTCGCCGATCAGGTAATGGCTGCTGACCTGGCCATGGGTCAACAGCGCCAGGGAACGTTCGAGGTTGGTCGAGGTGTAATGCACCACAACGAACTGCACGCGGTTGTCGTGGTTGACCGAGGGATGGCTGGTGTTCAGGCGCGGACCACTGGTGCAGCCGGCGAGCAGAAGAAACGCTAAAGCGATATACAAGGATTTCATGGCGAGAGGCAGTACACTGAAAGACGATAATGCAACAGTGTAACGTACGACTCACGGCCAGGCGGTCAAATTACAAAATGGAACATCTTTTATGCCGCCTGCACCTGATTACGCCCCGCGGCCTTTGCCCTGTAGAGCGCTTCATCGGCACGCTTGAGCGCCAGGTCACTGCGCTCGCCGGGTTGAAACTGCGCCACGCCCATGGACACCGTGATCGTCACCGGCTCACCCTTGAAGTGGAACGGGCACGCGGCAATGGCCTCACGCAATACTTCACCTACGGCCAACGCATCCGCCAAGGTCGAGTCGGGCATGAGCAGCACAAACTCTTCACCCCCAAAACGTGCGATGAAGTCAGTCGGCCGCAGGCGCTTGCTCAGCACATTGGCGATGATCTTCAAGACTTTGTCCCCTGCCAGGTGACCGTAACCGTCGTTGATGCGCTTGAAGTGGTCCAGGTCGAGCATGGCCAGCGACAGGCTGTTACCGCGCTGATGCCAGGCGTTGACTTCGTAATCGAGGCGTTCGCTCCACGCCGCACGGTTGGGCAAGCCGGTGAGCGGATCGATCAAGGCCTTCTGGCGCTGCACCTCCAGGTGCTCGCGGTAGCCCTGGGCCTCCTGCTCCATATGGGCCACGCGTTCAGCCAGGCCTTTTAAACGTGCGGCCACTTCCTGTTCGCGCAGGTCACGCTGCTGCTGGTGTTCGTCCATGGTGCCGAGCAAGCCTTCAAGGTGGCTTTCGAGCACCTGCTTGAGGCTGTCCAGGTCGGCGGCGTCCTGCACGCTGCTTTGCAGGCCATCGACCTGCTCACGAATCTGCGTGTCCAACTCCCGCGCAGCCAGGCTGCTATCGGCGTGGCCCTCGCTGGCGACCTGCAGATGGCCCTGGAATGCCTCGAGACGCTCGTTGAGCTGCTTGAGGTAAGCCTCAAACTCATGCTGGCCACTGTCGGTGATCGCCAGCATCAGCACCGCCAGGTCATCGAGGATCGGCAGCAGTTCGTACCAGTTCAAGCCATGGGCGAGACGCTCACGCATCGCCTCAGCCTGGGGTTGATGGCGTTCGGGCAGGGAAAGATCTTCCAGCAGGCCGAGCAAAGTGCCTTCAATGTGCTTGGCCACCGAGCTGTAGGACGGTTCAGGTGAATCGGGCAGGGCGTAGGTGCCGTCTGGTTGCAGTTCGTCGGGCTCGGGACCTTCCAGCACGGGGGGCAATGAAAGGCTGCCGATGGTGGTCTCATTCGGCGTTTCAACTGGAACCGGCGGCGGCTCGATAAAGGCGGCGAGTGCGCTTTCGTGAGCAGGCTCCGCAACTGGCGGCACCTGCACGTCGGGCTCAGGTAATTGCGCAGACGCAATCGACGGCAGCTCTGGAGCGTCGAATACCGGCGTTTCGCTGGCGACCTCTTGCTCTTCGGCCGCTGCAACAGGCGCAGGCTTCAAGGGTGGCAACGGTGCAAAGGCACGCAAAGCTTGGGTCAATTCTTCTGATTGCGCAGGTTCTTCCGGTTCGGGCACGGGTTTGGGCGCTGCGGGTTTTGACGCTGCCGATTGCGCTGCCGGCAGTGGCTCGGCATCAACCGCAAGCGCTTCGCTGGCGGCTTCTTTACTGCCGAACAGGCGCTGCAACAGGCCTGGGCCTGGGCGTGCAGTTTCGCCATCCGGCTCCAGATTATTCAACGCCTGCCCCTGCAGGCTGCTCAGCTCACTGAGTAGCAGCGGTATCTCCCGCGCTTGCGCCACGCGACCATCGAGTTGCTTGGCGAAGGTTTTCAGCGGGCGAGCCACTTCGCGGGGCAGCGGCAGCTTTTGCAACTGGGTGACCAAGGCGGTGAGCGCGGTGCTGATCTGGTCGACGCGGGTTTCGCGGCGCTGCTCCGAATCCAGCACGGCCTTTTCCAGACGCGGCAGTAAAGCGGCGAGGGCAGCATCCATGTCGTCCGTGCGCACGACATCGCGCATTTCCTTCATGCATTGATCGACGGCGCGGTCGGTGCCTTCAGCGGCCAGCGTGCTGCGCACCAGCCCGCGGCGCAGCAAATCGAGGCGGGCGGCCCAGCGGCGTTCGAGTTTGTCTTGTTGCTCGATGCTCTGAAGGTACTTCTCTTTCCAGCGCTGGGCGTCGTCGCTCATGCAAGGGGTCCGCGAGGGCCTGGGCTCAACGCGGGTAATGCATCAGCCGTGAGCGAACCCGGCAGACGAATCTCTACCGCGACCGGCAGGTGATCGGAAATGGGCTGCGCCAGCACCTGCACACTTTCCAGTGTGAGGCTTGGGCTGAGCAGGATATGGTCAAGACAGCGCTGCGGGCGCCAGCTGGGAAACGTGGCTTCGACTTGCGGGGCCAGTAACCCCAGGTCGCGCAGCGGAGAATTTTGCAGCAGGTCGTTGGCATGGGTGTTCATGTCACCCATGAGCACCTGGTGCTTGTAGTTGCCAATCAATTCACGCACGTAGGCCAACTGCAGGTTGCGCGTACGCCCCCCGAGGGCCAGGTGCATCATCACCACCACCAAGGCTTCCGGGCCTTCGCCAAAACGCACAAGGATCGCCCCGCGGCCTTTGGGGCCTGGCAAGGGGTGATCTTCAATGGCAGTGGGTTTGAGACGGCTGAGCACGCCGTTGCTGTGCTGTGCCAGGCGCCCTAGATTACGGTTGAGTTGCTGATACCAGTACGGAAAAGCCCCCAACTGAGCCAGGTGTTCCACCTGGTTGATATAGCCGGAGCGCAGGCTGCCGCCGTCGGCTTCCTGCAGGGCGACCAAGTCGAAGTCGCTGAGCAGGTCGCCGATTTTCTGCAAGTTACCGGTACGCCCCTTGTGGGGCAGCAGGTGCTGCCAGCCACGCGTGAGGTAGTGCCGATACTTCTCGGTACTGTTGCCCACCTGGATATTGAAGCTGAGCAGGCGCAAGCGGCTATCTGCCGGCAGGCCCGTGGACTCCAGGTGATGCTCGTTGACCTGCGGTTCATGCAGGCCAACGACACGCTCGGTACCCCAGCGGCGCATGGCGAGCCCCTTACTTGGCAGCGCGTTCTTTGGCAATCAGTTGGTCAGCAACGTTCAGGGTCGCTTCAGGACCACCGGTGCTGCCCAGGTCGAAACGGTATTTGCCGTTGACGATCAGGGTTGGAACGCCTTGCACGCCGTACTTCTGCGCGAGTTCCTTGGCCTGTTTGATCTGGCCCTGGATAGCGAAGGAGTTGAAGGTCGCCAGGAACTTGTCCTTGTCGACACCCTGAGTGGCAACGAAGTCAGCCATTTCGTCCGGCTTGGTCAGGCGCTTGCCTTGTTTCTGGATCGCTTCGAAGACGGCGTTGTGGACCTTGTGCTCAACACCCATGGCTTCCAGGGTCAGGAACAGTTGGCCGTGGGCGTCCCATGGGCCACCGAACATGGCAGGAATGCGACGGAAGTTAACGTCCTTGGGCAGCTTTTCAGCCCATGGGTTGATAGTCGGCTCGAAGGCGTAGCAATGCGGGCAGCCGTACCAGAACAGCTCCACCACTTCGATCTTGCCCGGTACTGCAACGGGAACCGGGTTAGCCAGCTCAACATAGGTTTTACCGGCTTCAAGCGGCACATCGGCAGCTTGTGCGGTCATGCCGAAGAGGCTGGCAGTGACGAGAGCGGCGCTGAGGATCAGATTACGCATGCTTTACTCCTGGACAAATAAAGTCGCCTCACGCGACCTTTGTTGTGACAGGTCTACGCGGACATGAGTTCGTTAGTGTAACGGCAGCGGCCACAAAAAAGGGCGGCCTGAGCCACCCTTTTTATGCTTGCATCGCGGGATTAATCGAGCGTTAACGCCCGGCCCGGTCAGTGCAGGCCCTGGATATAACTGGAGAGGGCTGCGATGTCTTCGTCGCTCAGCTTGCGAGCGATGGTGCGCATGGTCATCGCGTCGCCATCGTTGGCCCGGCCGGCTTCTTCTTTGCGAAAGTCGGTCAACTGCTTCGCGATGTAGGTGGCGTGCTGGCCGCTCAGGTGCGGGAAGCCTGCGGCAGCGTTGCCTGCGCCATTGGGCGAGTGGCAACCGGTGCAGGCAGGCAAGCCTTTTTCCAGGTTACCGCCACGGAACAACTGCTCTCCACGGGCGACCAATTTAGGATCGGCAGCTCCCACGCTACCCTTCTGGCTGGCAAAATACGCCGCGAGGTCCGCCAGGTCCTGATCGTTGAGATTGGTCAGCAGGCCGGTCATTTCCAGCACCGTGCGCTTGCCGCTCTTGATGTCGTGCATCTGCTTGCTCAGGTAACGTTCACCCTGGCCGGCCAGTTTGGGGAAGTTCGGCGCCGGGCTGTTACCATCCGGCCCGTGGCAGGCACCACACACGGCGGCCTTCGCTTGACCGGCAGTGGCATCACCTTTGACGGGGCCCTCTGCAGCGACGGCAGCGCCTGTGATGCCCAAGGTCAACAGCAGACTCACGATCAGTTTGTTCATCAGCTAATCCAACTACGGCTAAGGGTTTAAGAGTTATCTACCGGGTTTACTCACCATCACATCAGTGACGGCCTGGTAATCCTCAGTACTGCAGTCCATGCACAAACCACGCGGCGGCATTGCCTTGAAACCCTGGGTCACGTGCTGCGTCAGCCTGACCATGCAAACTCGGTTGATCCTGTGTAGCCTGAGCGCCGTAAAGCGGAATCAGGGCAGCAGAAGCGAGCAACCGTCGGTCCATACATCGACCTTTTCAGGGTTTGAGAGCGTTTTGCGTTCTAATGCGCAATAAAGGTCTTTCGCTCCCGTGAACTTCATCCTTCGCTGGGACAAAGCACACACAAAATCTGCGGCATTATATACTGGCGCTACTGAAACGGAAACGACACCGCTTGCCGCACCCTTTCTCGGCACCGCCCACATCGGAAATCTCATGCAACTCAAGAACCCCATCCTCGGCCTGTGCCAACAGTCCACCTTCATGCTCAGCGCCGCCAAAGTGGACCAATGCCCCGATGACGAGGGCTTTGAAGTCGCCTTTGCCGGCCGTTCCAACGCCGGTAAATCCAGCGCACTGAACACCTTGACCCACGCCAGCCTGGCGCGCACCTCGAAAACCCCGGGCCGCACGCAACTACTCAATTTCTTCAAGCTAGACGATGATCGGCGTCTGGTCGACCTGCCAGGCTACGGTTATGCAAAAGTACCTATCCCGCTGAAGCTGCACTGGCAGCGTCACCTCGAGGCTTACCTGGGTGGTCGCGAGAGTTTGAAGGGTTTGATTCTGATGATGGATATCCGTCATCCAATGACCGACTTCGACTTGCTGATGCTCGATTGGGCGGTCGCCAGCGGCATGCCGATGCACATTTTGCTGACCAAGGCCGACAAGCTCACCTACGGTGCAGCCAAGAACACCCTGCTCAAAGTGCAGTCCGAAATCCGTAAGGGCTGGGGCGACACCATCACCATTCAGCTGTTCTCCGCCCCCAAGCGCATGGGCCTGGAAGAAGCCTACACCGTACTGGCCGGCTGGATGGAATTGGCGGACAAGGGCGCAGAAATCGCCGAATAACTTTTCTGCGGGCAAAAAAAACCCCGGACTTCTTTTGGGGAGGGGAAGTTCGGGGTTCAAGTTCCGGACCGCTAGGGCGGGGTCCAGAATTATCTGCCAACACTTAACACAACATAGGAGCATTGAAGGGCTTCACCACCCATTCAGTAACTCTGAGTGGCAGTTCACAGGTTAAGTTCCGACAGGCTCAAAAAACTATTGGAAATAACTGACCGCGGTTTGCGCTCTAAACCGCCTCGCCACCGCGCAATGTGATGGCGAAGCCGCAGAATCAGTGCGCCTCGTCCCAGTTATCGCCTACGCCTACGTCCACCACCAAAGGCACGTCCAACTGCGCCGCCGCGCTCATATGCTCGCGAATCTTCTCGCTGACCTGCGCGACCAAGTCTTCACGCACCTCCAGCACCAATTCGTCGTGCACCTGAAGGATAACCTTGGCATCCAGGCCCGACTCGGTCAGCCAGTTATCCACCTGCACCATGGCTTTCTTGATGATGTCCGCCGCCGTGCCCTGCATCGGCGCGTTGATCGCCGTGCGCTCGGCCGCCGCGCGCTCCTGGGGTTTGTTGGAGTTGATATCCGGCAAGTACAGGCGTCGCCCGAAGAAGGTTTCGACATAACCCTGATCCGCCGCCTGGGCGCGGGTGCGCTCCATGTATTCGCGAACCCCTGGGTAGCGGGCGAAGTACACATCGATATAGGCCTTGGCGGTCTTGGTGTCGACGCCGATGTCCTTGCCCAGCTTCTGGGCACCCATGCCGTAAATCAGGCCGAAGTTGATTGCCTTGGCGCTGCGGCGCTGGTTGGACGTAACCTCGTTCAACTCAACCTTGAACACTTCGGCCGCCGTGGCGGTGTGCACGTCCAGGTCATTGCGGAAGGCGTTCATCAAGCCTTCGTCCTTGGACAAATGCGCCATGATCCGCAGCTCGATCTGCGAATAGTCCGCCGCCAGCAGCTTGTAGCCCTTGGGCGCGACAAACGCCTGGCGAATGCGCCGTCCCTCGGCGGTGCGCACCGGGATGTTCTGCAGGTTCGGGTCGCTGGAGGACAAGCGCCCGGTCGCCGCGACGGCCTGATGGTAAGACGTATGAATACGCCCGGTACGCGGGTTGATCTGTTCCGGCAGGCGGTCGGTATAGGTACTTTTGAGCTTGCTCATGCTGCGGTACTGCATGAGTACCTTGGGCAGCGGGAAATCATCCTCGGCCAGTTTGGCCAGCACTTCCTCAGCCGTGGAGGCCTGGCCCTTGCCGGTTTTTTTCAGCACCGGCATGCCAAGCTTCTCGTACAGGATCGCCCCGAGCTGCTTGGGCGAACCCAGGTTGAATTCCTCACCGGCGATCTCGTACGCCTGGCGCTCCAGTTCAACCATCTTGTTACCCAGTTCGATGCTCTGGATGCCGAGGAGGTCCTTGTCCACCAGTGCGCCCTGGCGCTCGATGCGGGCCAGCACCGGCACCAGCGGGATCTCGATGTCCGTCAGCACACTGGCCAGGCTCGGGATCGCTGCCAGTTGCGCGTACAAGTGCTGATGCAGGCGCAAGGTCACATCGGCATCTTCGGCCGCGTAAGGGCCGGCTTGCTCAAGCGCGATCTGGTCGAACGTAAGTTGCTTGGCGCCTTTGCCGGCGATGTCCTGGAAGCTGACCGTGTCGTGGTCCAGGTATTTCTTCGCCAGGCTGTCCATATCGTGCCGCGTCGCGGTGGAGTTGAGCACGTAGGATTCGAGCATGGTGTCGAAGGCGATGCCGCGCACGGTAATGCCCTGGGCAGGGTCGCCACCAATGGCGCAGTTGGCCAGGATGTTCATGTCGAACTTGGCGTGCTGGCCCACCTTGAGTTTGGTCGGGTCTTCCAACAATGGCTTCAGGGCCAGCAGCACGGTGTCGCGGTCCAGTTGTTCCGGTGCACCGATGTAGGCGTGCGTCAGCGGAATATACGCCGCCTCATGGGGCTGCACCGCGAACGAAACCCCAACCAATTGCGCCTGCTGGGCGTCGATCCCGGTGGTTTCGGTATCGAAGGCAAACAGCTTGGCGTCGTTGAGCTTCTGCAGCCACAGATCGAACGTGGCCTGGTCAAGAATGGTGGTGTAAACCGTCTCTACGGGCACCGATACCACCGCCTCCACGGGTACCTGCGCGACAGGCGCGACTTCATTGGCCGCCTTCAGCTCGACGCGCTTGGTGTCGCGTTGGATCTCGTCGTACCAGCTCTTGAACTCCAGCAGCGTGTACAGCTCCAGCAGCTTTTCGCGATCCGGCTCGATCAGGTGCAAATCGTCCAGCCCGATATCCAGCGGCACATCGATCTTGATCGTCGCCAACTGATAGGACAGGAATGCCATCTCTTTATGCTCTTCCAGCTTGGCTGGCAGGGTCTTGGCCCCCCGGATAGGCAGGGTCGGCACAATATCCAACTGCTCATAAAGCTCTTTGAGGCCACCATTGACCCCCACCAGCAAGCCGGAGGCGGTCTTGGGGCCAATACCCGGAACGCCGGGAATGTTGTCGGATGAGTCCCCCATCAACGCCAGATAGTCGATGATCTGTTCCGGAGCGACGCCGAATTTCTCCTTAACGCCCTCGATGTCCATGGAGCTACCGGTCATGGTATTGACCAAGGTAATGTGGCCGTCCACCAGCTGCGCCATGTCTTTGTCACCGGTCGAGATCACCACCGGGCGGCTGGCGGCCGCGCTGCTGCGGGCCAGGGTGCCGATCACGTCATCGGCCTCTACGCCCTCGACGCACAGCAACGGGAAGCCAAGAGCGATCACGCTTTGATGCAGCGGCTCGATCTGCAGGCGCATGTCATCGGGCATGCTCGGGCGGTTGGCTTTGTATTCGGCGTACATTTCATCGCGAAACGTCCCACCCTTGGCGTCGAAGACCACCGCGAATGGGCTGTCCGGGTACTGCTTGCGCAGGCTTTTGAGCATGTTCAACACGCCCTTGACCGCACCGGTGGGCAGGCCTTTGGAGGTGGTCAGCGGTGGCAGCGCGTGGAAGGCGCGGTACAGATAAGAAGAACCGTCCACCAGGACGAGGGGCGCTTGGCTCATGAGCAGGATCAACCTTTTCGGCGGGTCAGGCGCTAGAATAGCCGGACCAATGAAAACAAAGGGACAAGGTTATCATGCGTACATTCAATCGCCTGCTGTTGACCGGTTTGATTGCACTCGCTCCGATGGCTGCCATGGCGGCAGACGATGCCCCTTCGGCAGACCCGGAAGTTACCATTCGCACGGAAGGCGACAAAACCATCCAGGAATACCGCCAAAACGGCTTCCTGTACGCAATCAAGGTCACCCCGAAGGGCGCACCACCGTACTTTCTGGTACGTGCGGACGGCACCGACGCGAACTTCATCCGCTCTGACCAGCCGGATATGCTGATCCCGTCATGGAAGATCTTCGAATGGAAATGATTTCTTAATTTTAACCGGCGCTGCCCACCGCAGCGCCCGTAACGGCAGTTTTAACCATGTCTGTGTTCACCCCCCTGGCTCGGCCCGAGCTGGAAACCTTTCTCGCCCCTTACGGGCTCGGCCGCCTGCTTGATTTCCAGGGGATTGCCGCCGGCAGCGAAAACACCAATTTCTTTATCAGCCTGGAACAGGGCGAGTTCGTCCTGACCCTGGTTGAGCGTGGCCCGGTGGCAGAAATGCCGTTCTTCATCGAACTGCTCGACGTGCTCCACGACGCCGACCTGCCGGTGCCGTACGCCCTGCGTACCACCGACGGCATCGCTTTGCGCGAACTCAAGGGCAAACCGGCCTTGCTGCAACCGCGCCTGGCGGGCAAGCACATCAAGGAGGCCAATGCGCAGCATTGTGCCCAGGTTGGCGAACTGCTCGGCCACCTGCACCTGGCCACCCAAGGCGAAAAGGTACTTGAGCGCAAGACCGACCGTGGCCTGGAGTGGATGCTCAGTGAGGGCGCGCAGCTTATTTCGCACCTCAACGAGGCCCAGCAACGCCTGTTGCGCGATGCGCTGGCCGAGATCGACACCCACAAGGCCGACATTCTCGGCCTGCCACGGGCGAATGTGCACGCCGATCTGTTTCGCGATAACGCGATGTTTGAAGGCACGCACCTGACGGGCCTGATCGACTTCTACAATGCCTGTTCAGGGCCGATGCTCTACGACGTGGCCATCGCCTTGAATGACTGGTGCTCGGATGCCGAGGGCGTGATTGACGGTCACCGTGCCCGGGCACTGCTGGGCGCTTACGCGGGGCTACGGGGGTTTACCGCAAAGGAAGCCGAGCTATGGCCGACCATGCTGCGGGTGGCGTGCGTACGGTTCTGGCTGTCCCGGCTGATCGCGGCCGAGTCATTTGCCGGGCAGGATGTGTTGATTCATGACCCGGCTGAGTTCGAGCACCGCTTGGCGCAGCGTCAGCAGGTCACGGTCCACCTGCCGTTCGCACTCTAAAAAGCCCCACTCGATCAAAAAAATGTGGGAGCGGGCTTGCTCGCGAATGGGGTCTGTCAGTTAGTACATCATTGACTGATCCAACGCATTCGCGAGCAAGCCCGCTCCCACAAGGGTTTTGTGTTGCCTGTTAGAGCGACTCCAGGCAACCGGCGAGGTCATTGCCGAGTTTTTCCAGCACCTGCTCATAACCCTGGGCCGTCGCCGGGGTATAGCCACCCAACGCATCCAATTCCGCCAACTTCACCGGCAACCCGGCAACCAGGGTTTCGGCCAAGCGAGGTCGCAACGGCGGCTCGCTGAACACGCACGTCTTGCCCACTTCCTGCAAACGCGCGCGCATCGCCGCGACGTGCTGAGCGCCCGGCTGTACTTCGGCGGCCACGCTGAACACGCCCGCATGCTTCAAGCCGTACGCCTCTTCGAAGTAATCAAAGGCTTCGTGAAACACGAAGTAGGGCTTGCCATCAACCCCCGCCAAACGCTGCTTCAGGCGCGCATCCAGCGCGTTCAGGCGTTCTTCGAAGGCTTTGGCATTGCTCTGATAACGCTCGGCATTGGCCGGGTCGGCGGCGCTGAGGTCGGCCGCCATCCGTGCGGCGATCACGCGCGCATTGACGGTCGACAGCCACAGGTGCGCATCGACACTGCCTGGGCGGTGGTCGTGATCATGCTCGTCGGCTTCATCGGCATGGGAATGGCTATCTTCGCCGAAAATGCGCAGTTTCATGCCCGGCAGGTCCTGCACGGCCACCGTTGCCGCTGTACGGCCTTTAAGCACACGCGGCAAAAACGTTTCCATGTCCGGCCCAATCCAGTACAGCAGGTCGACCGACTGCACGCGCCGTACGTCGGATGGGCGCAAAGCAAAGTTATGCGGCGACGCCCCCGGCGGCAGCAATACCTCTGGAACAGCCACCCCGTCCTGCACGGCAGCGGCAATCAGTTGCAACGGCTTGATGCTCGTCAGCACCTTGACCTCGGCCTGAGCGGCACCCGCAACGAACAAACTGGTGACAAATACGACAAAAACGGGAAAAAGTCGGGACACGATGACCACTCGATGGCTTAGGAACGGGTAACATAATAACGTCTCTATCAAATATCTGTCGCCGCTCATGCCTAAAACACCGCTTGCCAGCCGTCCCCACGACCACTCTCACTGCGTGCACACCGCATTGTCAGAGGCCGACACCCTGTGCGCGAAGAAAGGCTTGCGCCTCACCGCCTTGCGTCGCCGGGTGCTGGAGCTGGTGTGGCAGAGCCATAAGCCTTTGGGCGCTTACGACATTCTTGGCGTCCTCAGCGAGCAGGACGGCCGCCGCGCCGCGCCGCCTACCGTTTACCGTGCGCTGGATTTCCTGCTGGAAAACGGTCTGGTGCACCGTATTGCCTCGCTCAACGCCTTTGTCGGTTGCAACCACCCGGAGCACGCGCATCAGGGCCAGTTCCTGATCTGCCGCGAGTGCCACGCCGCCATCGAGCTTGAACAAAAAAGCATCAGCGACGCCATTGTCAAAAGCGCTGCCGACGTCGGCTTCAAGGTCGAGGGGCAAACGGTCGAAGTGGTCGGCCTGTGCGCAGGCTGCCAGGGGGTTTGATGAGCAATGCGTTAATCCGCCTGGAACAGGTCGGGGTCACGTTCGCCGGGCAAAACGTGCTGGAAAACATCGCACTGAGCGTGGAACCGGGGCAAATCGTCACCCTGATAGGCCCCAACGGCGCTGGCAAGACCACCCTGGTGCGCGCCGTACTAGGGCTGCTCAAGCCACACAGCGGCACGGTTTGGCGCAAGCCCAAGCTGCGCGTGGGTTATATGCCGCAAAAGCTGCATGTGGACCCGACGTTGCCGCTCTCCGTATTGCGCTTCCTGCGCCTGGTGCCCGGCGTAGACCGCGCCCGCGCCCAGGCTGCGCTTAAGGAAGTGGGCGCCGAACACGTCATCGACAACCCCGTGCAAAGCATCTCCGGCGGCGAAATGCAGCGCGTGCTGCTGGCCCGCGCCTTGCTGCGCGAGCCCGAATTGCTGGTACTCGATGAGCCGGTGCAAGGTGTCGATGTCGCCGGCCAGGCCGAGCTGTACAGCCTGATCACCCGCCTGCGCGACCGCCATGGTTGCGGCGTGCTGATGGTCTCCCACGATTTGCACCTGGTGATGAGCACCACCGACCAAGTGGTCTGCCTCAACCGCCACGTGTGCTGCTCCGGCCACCCGGAACAGGTCAGTGGCGACCCGGCGTTCGTGGAGCTGTTCGGCAAGAACGCCCAGAGCCTGGCGATCTATCATCACCACCACGACCACGCCCATGACCTGCATGGCGCCGTCGTCGATACCCCCCACGTTCATGGAGATAGCTGCAAGCATGGCTGATTTTCTGCTCTACGCCCTGCTGGCAGGCTTGGCTTTGGCTTTGGTGGCGGGCCCACTGGGCTCGTTTGTGGTCTGGCGGCGCATGGCCTATTTCGGCGACACCTTGTCCCATGCCGCCTTGCTGGGCGTGGCCATGGGTTTTCTGCTGGATGTAAGCCCGGCCATCGCGGTGACCGTCGGTTGCCTGCTGCTGGCGGTGCTGCTGGTGACCCTGCAGCAACGCCAGCCACTGGCTTCCGACACACTGCTGGGCATCCTTGCGCCCAGTACCTTGTCCCTGGGCCTGGTGGTGCTGAGCTTCATGCATGAAGTGCGCATCGACCTGATGGCCTACCTGTTCGGCGACCTGCTGGCTATCAGCCCCACTGACTTGGCCTGGATCCTCGGCGGCAGCGCTGCCGTGCTGGTGTTGCTGGTGACCCTGTGGCGCCCGTTGCTGGCGATCACCGTGCATGAAGAACTTGCCAAGGTAGAGGGCTTGCCCGTCGCAGGCCTGCGTATGGCGCTGATGTTGCTCATCGCCGTGGTGATTGCTGTCGCGATGAAGATTGTCGGCGTATTGTTGATCACGTCGCTGCTGATCATTCCAGCCGCCGCCGCCCAGCGCCACGCTCGCTCTCCGGAGCAGATGGCGATTGGCGCCAGCCTCCTGGGGATGCTTGCAGTGTGTGGTGGCCTGGCGCTGTCCTGGTTCAAGGACACACCGGCCGGGCCGTCGATTGTGGTTACGGCGGCCGCCCTGTTTCTGCTGAGTTTTGTCCTGCCCCGTCGAGGGGTGTAGACTTGCTCGCTTTTTGCGCAAATAGAGAGTCGCAGGAATGAAGCCGTTCACCTCCCGTTATCTGCTCCTTGCCGCATTTTCACTGCTGCTGGGCGCCTGCCAAAGTACGCCGCCCGCCGCCCCCCAGGCTCCGGATCCGCGCGCTGCGGCCATCGCGCAGCTGGAACAAAACCTGGCCAGCAGCGAATTGGCCACCGCCGAAGACCAGTTGGCCGCACTGCAGGCCCAATCGCCCAACGACCCGGCACTTGAGGCCTACCAGCGTCAATTGGCCGAAGCCTACCTGCAGCGCAGCCAGATCGTGCTGCAAAAGGGCGATGTCAACGCTGCCGCCACGGCCCTGAGCCGTGCCCGCGCCTTGATGCCCAAGGCCCCTGCGCTGACGGGTGGCGTCAACAGCGCCATCAGCCATGCGCGCAAAGCCGAATTGGACCAGGCAGAAGCCGCGTTGAAAGCCGCTGAAGCCAAGCCCGCCGCCAAGGTAATCGACCCGGCAGCGCCCAGCACCACCGTGGCGCTGAACCTGGCGGATGTCGAAGATATGCGCCATCAGCTGGATGCAATCGCCACCGATGTGGTGAATTACCAGTGCGACGTCAGCATCCAGGTGCCACGCACCCAGGATTACCCGTGGCTGGCCACGTTACTGACCAAGCGGGTCAAGCGGATTGATTCGGGGTATGACCTGAAGATTCACCGGCAAATCCTGAAACATATTCCGGCGCAGGTTGTGCTGATTCCGCGCAAGGCGGACTAAAAGCATCGCAGGCAAGCCAGTGCCCACCTTTGAACGGTGTGGGAGCTGGCTTGCCTGCGATGACGACCTAACAAACAACCGTTAATTTAAGCCGGAATCGCCTTGGATTTCGGCTCACGCTCCCACACTCGATGCTGGGCAATCGCCGCAAAGAAGGCCTTGAACGCCTTGGCATCCGCGCCCACGATCAACCCTGCATCCGCCTCCAGTTTCAGCAGATCCAGCAAGGGTTTCACATCACTGGCTACCGCAATCGCCTTCAGGTGTTTGTAGGCTTCCAGTACGTAATGCAACGCCACACCATCACCGCTCAGCGCTTTCACCGACTCCTTGCCGCCTGGGATAAACACTGCGTCGAAGGCAATGGACGGCATGCCTTCCATCGAGGCGTCGACCGGCAGCGTCTTGCCCTGCGCGGTGGTCACAGGCGCCGAAGTAGGCCCCAACAACTTTGCATGAGCGCCTTCTGCTTCCAGCGCGGCTTTTAGCGCGTCAATGGCCGCACCATCAACGCCGTTGGCTGCCAGAATCGCCACTTTGCGCGTTTTAATATCGCCCGATAGCAAGTTCACCTGGCTCAAGGCTGGCGACTCTTTCAACGACGTTTCACGGGCAGGCACCGTGCCCTTGGTTGGCGCTGGCAAGCCCAGGTTCTGCGCAACGCGCTTGGCCAGCTCCAGATCGATATTGGCCAGGATCTCGTTGACCTGGCGCGCACGAATGAACTCGCGCTCCACCTTACCCAGCTCAAAGCTGTAGGCCGCGATAATGTGCTCTTTCTCGTGGTGGCTCATGCTGTTGTAGAACAGCGTGGCCTGGCAGAAATGGTCACCGAAGGATTCGCTGCGCTCACGCACTTTGTTGGCATCGACGCGCTCGTAGTAGGACTCAAAGCCACCATCGGTAGGACCGGCAGGGGTTTCCTTCGGCCAGCCACCATCAATGGAGTTTGGTTCGTAGGACGCACGGCCCTTATCAATCACAGTGCGATGCTGAGCGTCGCGCTGGCCGTTATGGAAAGGCACGACAGGCCGGTTGATTGGAATCTCATGAAAGTTCGGCCCGCCCAGTCGGCTGATCTGGGTATCGGTGTAGGAAAACAGACGCCCTTGCAGCAACGGGTCGTTGGTGAAGTCGATGCCCGGCACGATGTGACCCGGGCAGAACGCAACCTGCTCGACTTCAGCGAAGAAGTTGTCCGGGTTACGGTTGAGCACCATTTTGCCCAGCGGTGTGATCGGTACCAGCTCTTCGGGAATGATCTTGGTCGGGTCGAGCAAGTCGAAATCGAACTTATGCTCGTCTTCTTCGGCCACGATCTGCACGCCCAACTCCCACTCGGGGTAATCGCCGCTTTCAATCGCTTCCCACAGGTCACGACGGTGGTAGTCAGTATCTTTACCGGCCAGCTTTTGCGCCTCATCCCATACCAGGGAGCAGGTGCCGACTTTCGGACGCCAGTGGAATTTCACGAAGCTGGACTTACCTTCGGTATTGATCAACCGGAAGGTGTGCACCCCAAAGCCCTGCATGGCGCGCAGGCTTTTTGGAATGGCGCGGTCGGACATGGCCCAGATGACCATGTGCGCGGATTCCGGTTGCAGCGAGACAAAGTCCCAGAAGGTATCGTGGGCCGAACCGCCGGTAGGAATCTCGTTATGAGGCTCGGGTTTCACCGCGTGGACGAAGTCTGGAAATTTGATCGCATCCTGGATGAAAAACACCGGCATGTTGTTGCCCACCAGGTCGAAGTTGCCTTCGTCGGTGAAGAACTTCACGGCAAACCCGCGAACGTCGCGCACGGTATCACCGGAACCGCGCGGGCCCTGCACCGTGGAAAAACGCGCGAACACTGGGGTTTTATGCTCAGCCGTGCGCAGGAAACCTGCCTTGGTCAGCGCCGAATGGTCGCCGTAACTCTGGAAATAGCCATGGGCGCCCGTACCACGGGCATGCACGATGCGCTCCGGGATGCGCTCATGGTCGAAGTGCGTGATCTTTTCACGCATGATGAAGTCTTCGAGCAGCGACGGGCCACGAGCGCCGACTTTCAGGCTGTTCTGGTTATCGGAAATCTTCACGCCCTGATTAGTGCGCAGGGCCTGGCCGGTCGCATCGGAACGGAATTCTTCCAACGCCTGCAGTTTGGCGTTGGTGTTGCCACGGTCCAGGGTATCGGTACCCGCAAGTTCACTCTTGGGCGGGGTGGCTGGCTTCTTGGTACTCATCAGTCAAAACTCCTTATTCAAAGTGGCCAGAGCGGTCCCCGGCTCGTTTGAGCAAAACCCCAGGCACGGCACCTGGGAAATCGAGTTGCTTAAGTAGTGACTGACGCTGTTTTGCACCGTTCCTTTTTTATGACCTTTGATCGCGTTATTGCCAAATGACTGGATGAATACGAAATAAATGCTAAGAAACGCTATACGGACAGGCTAAAATGCGCGCCCGGCTAACCGCTGATCCCTTTTCAATGCGCCCCACAAGGTTCGCTACGTGATCGAGTTTCAAAACGTTCATAAAACCTACCGCGTCGCCGGTAAGGATATTCCCGCCCTGCACCCCACCAGCCTGCGCGTCGAGAACGGCCAGGTGTTTGGCCTGATTGGCCACTCGGGTGCCGGTAAAAGCACCCTGCTGCGCCTGATCAACCGCCTGGAAGAGCCCAGTGGCGGCCAGATCAAGGTGGACGGCGAAGAAGTCACCGCCCTGGACGCCAACGGCCTGCGGCGCTTTCGCCAGCAGGTCGGCATGATCTTCCAGCATTTCAACCTGCTGGCGTCCAAGACCGTCGCCGACAACGTCGCGCTGCCGCTGACCCTGGCCGGCGAACTGTCGCGCAAGGAAATCGACCAGCGTGTGGCTGAACTGCTCGCCCGCGTCGGCCTGTCGGACCACGCCAAGAAGTACCCGGCGCAGTTGTCCGGCGGCCAGAAACAGCGCGTCGGCATTGCCCGCGCCCTGGCGACCAAGCCAAAAATCCTGCTGTGCGACGAAGCCACCAGCGCCCTCGACCCGCAAACCACGGCGTCGGTCCTGCAATTGCTGGCCGAGATCAACCGCGAGCTGAACCTGACCATCGTGTTGATCACCCATGAAATGGACGTGATCCGCCGCGTATGCGACCAGGTCGCGGTGATGGACGCCGGGGTGATCGTCGAGCAAGGCTCGGTGGCCGACGTGTTCCTGCATCCCAAACACCCGACCACCAAACGCTTCGTACAAGAAGATGAACAAGTGGACGAAGGCGAGCAGCGCGACGACTTTGCCCATGTGCCAGGCCGTATCGTGCGCCTGACGTTCCAAGGGGACGCGACCTACGCGCCATTGCTGGGTACCGTCGCCAGGGAAACCGGGGTGGACTACAGCATCCTTGCCGGTCGTATCGACCGCATCAAAGACATCCCTTACGGGCAACTGACCCTCGCCGTCACCGGCGGTGACATGGAAGCCGCGTTTGCACGCTTCACCGCCGCCGACGTTCACATGGAGGTGCTGCGCTGATGGACCTGCTCCTGAATTTCTTCGCTGACATCGACTGGTCTGAAATCTGGTTCGCCACCGGCGATACCATGACCATGCTGTTCGGCTCGCTGTTCTTCACGGTAGTGCTGGGACTACCCATGGGTGTGCTGCTGTTTTTGACCAGTCCACGTCAGCTGTTCGAGCAGAAAGGCTTGTACGCCTTTCTGTCGCTGATCGTAAACATCCTGCGTTCGCTGCCGTTCATCATCCTGCTGATCGTGATGATTCCACTAACCAAACTGATCACTGGCATATACATGGACGAGCCCACCTCGCTGGGCGTTGCGGGCGCGATTCCGCCGCTGGTTATCGGCGCCACACCGTTCTTTGCGCGCCTGGTGGAAACCGCCCTGCGTGAAGTGGACCGCGGCATCATCGAGGCCACGCAGTCGATGGGCGCTAGCACGCGCCAGATCATCACCAGCGCCTTGCTGCCCGAAGCACGCCCCGGCATTTTTGCTGCAATTACCGTAACGGCGATTACACTGGTTTCCTACACGGCGATGGCAGGCGTGGTCGGTGCCGGTGGCCTGGGCGACCTGGCGATCCGTTTCGGTTACCAGCGTTTCCAAGACAATGTAATGGTGGTCACCGTGGTGATGTTGGTGATCCTGGTGCAAATTCTGCAAACCGTCGGCGACCGGCTGGTGGTGCACTTTTCTCGTAAATAACGGCCATTGCCGGCACACAGCCGGCAGATGCCCGAACAAGGAGCTTGCTGGATGAAAAAACTACTGGTTGCTTTCGCCGCCGTGGCTGCGTTTTCCGCCCACGCCGAGACCATTACGGTCGCTGCTTCGCCGGTGCCTCACGCCGAAATCCTCGAATTCGTGAAGCCTGCCCTGGCCAAAGAAGGCGTGGACCTGAAGGTCAAAGTCTTCACCGACTATGTGCAGCCGAACGTACAGGTGGCTGAAAAGCGCCTGGATGCCAACTTCTTCCAGCACCAGCCGTACCTGGATGAATTCAACAAGGCCAAAGGCACTCACCTGGTGAGCGTCGGCGCCGTGCACCTGGAACCGCTGGGCGCTTACTCCAGCAAGTACAAAAAACTGGCCGACCTGCCTGACGGCGCCAATGTGGTGATCCCGAACGACGCCACCAACGGCGGCCGTGCCTTGCTGCTGCTGGCCAAGAACGGCCTGATCACCCTGAAGGACCCGACCAACATCCTGTCGACCATCAAGGACATCACCGGCAACGATAAAAAACTCAAGTTCCGCGAACTGGAAGCCGCCACCCTGCCGCGCGTGCTGACCCAGGTCGACCTGGCGCTGATCAACACCAACTACGCCCTGGAAGCCAAGCTGGACCCGTCCAAGGATGCTCTGGTGATCGAAGGCAGCGATTCGCCTTACGTGAACATCCTGGTAACCCGCGAAGACAACAAGGATGCGGACGCGGTGAAGAAGCTGGTTGCAGCCCTGCACACGCCTGAAGTGAAGAAATTCATCGAAGAGAAGTACAAAGGCGCGATCAAGCCGGCGTTTTGACCCAACCCGATCTGTAGGAGCGAGCTTGCTCGCGAAAACGTCAACGATAACGCGCGCTGCTTGAATAAACGCGGCGCCTGTGAGCTCTTCGCGAGCAAGCTCGCTCCTACAAAATCGGCTTTATGTGGCTGCTATTTGCGCTGCAGCAGCCCCGGCAACTGCGCCACCAGCTTCTGGTTGTTCAACGGCGCACGAATAAACCCACGCTGGGTACCATCCGGGCCGATCAGTGCCAGGTTGCCGCTGTGGTCGACGGTGTAGTTCGGCTTAGTGGTATCCGCCGGAATGAAGGGAATGCTCACCGCATTCGAAACCTTCTGCACATCCTCTACGTTCGCGCCCGTCAGGCCTTGGAACTGTGGGTCGAAGTAACCCAGGTACTGCTTTAGCTGCACCGGGGTATCGCGGTGCGGATCGACGCTGACCAGGATCACCTGCAACTTATCCACAGCCTCTTTAGGCAGTTCGCTCTTGATCTGGCGAAGCTGGGCGAGGGTGGTCGGGCAGATATCCGGGCAGAAGGTGTAGCCAAAAAACAGCAGGCTCCATTTGCCCTTCAACTCATTGACCAGCACCGGCTGGCCTTCCTGGTCGGTCATCGTCACCGCCGGCAACTGACGGCTTTGTGGCAGCAGAATGATGCCCGCGTCGATCAGCGCGGTGGGATCGCCCTGGCCTTTGCCCGAGAGCACTTTGTTGACGGTCAGGCCCATGATCAACGCCACCAGGGCCACGAGGATGAAGACGGTTTTTTGAGTTCGAGTCATAGGTTCAACAATAAGTAGTGGTCTACGAGCAGGGCGATAAAGAGCAACAGCAAGTACCAGATAGAGTACTTGAACGTGTTGATCGCCGCGTGCGGCTGGCTGCCACGGTACAACACCCAGGCCCATTGCAGAAAGCGCGCACCCAATACCAGCGCACAGCCCAGATAGAGCAGCCCGCTCATGTGGATAACGTAGGGCATCAGGCTCACCGCCAGCAGGGCGAAGGTGTACAGCAGGATATGCACCTTGGTGTAGTGCTCGCCATGGGTGACCGGCAGCATCGGGATGTCGGCCTTGGCGTATTCCTCTTTGCGGTGAATGGCCAGGGCCCAGAAATGTGGCGGGGTCCAGGCGAAGATGATCAGCACCAGCAGCAAGGGTTCGGCACTCACATGCCCGGTGACAGCCACCCAGCCCAGCAGCGGCGGCGCCGCACCGGCCAGACCGCCGATGACGATATTCTGCGGCGTCGCTCGCTTGAGAAAGCCGGTGTAGATCACCGCATAACCCAGCAGCGAAGCCAAGGTCAGCCAGGCCGCCAGCGGGTTGGTGAACGCCAGCAGCAGGGCCAACCCTGCAATCGCCAGGAACAACGCAAACGCTAACGCGGCCATCGGCGAGACACGCCCCTCAGCCATCGGTCGTTTGTGAGTGCGCGCCATCACGGCATCAATCCGTCGATCGACCACATGGTTCACCGCCGCCGCGCCGCCGGCACACAGGGCAATGCCAAGGTTGCCGAACACCAGCACGGTCCAGGGCACCCCGGCGCGGGTGGCGAGGAACATGCCCACCAGCGAGGTGATCAGCATCAGCACCACCACTTTGGGCTTGGTCAGCTCCAGATAGTCACGCCAGATCGCCCGGTCGCGACGTGCGCCGATCACGGTCGCCATGGCAGTTCTCCTTTAAGAGTCATCAGGCCCGCCCCCTGTTTGCGCAGGATAAAACGCCAGCCGAACAGACGCGGGTGACGCACCCGAACCAGGCTGGTGCGCGCGTGGTAATTGATCAGCACCAGCGTCATCAACAACGCTGCCCCGCCGGCGTTATGCGCGACTGCCACCGGCAACGGCAGGCCGAACGCCACATTGCTCAGCCCCAGGCAGATTTGCGCGGCCAGGGCGATCAACAGCAGGCCGGCCAGGCGCGTCATCCCCACTGCCCGCAGTTGCCAGGCCAAGCCGAGCAACACCAGCGTGACCAGTACGGCGCCGATGCGATGCGTCAGGTGGATAGCAGTGCGCGCCTCGCTGTCGAGCTGCCCGCCCAGGTAATTGGGGCCGATGTGCTGGGTCAGGTGAAAGCCATTGGCAAAGTCCGCCGTCGGCCACCACTGACCATGGCAGGTAGGCAAATCGACACAGGCCACCGCTGCGTAGTTGGAACTGACCCAGCCGCCCAGGGCGATCTGCCCGATCACCAGCACCAGGCCCGCCGTTGCCCAATATTGCAGGCGCTTGGGCACAACCAACGCCGGCAGTACACCAGACAGCCGCAGCGTCAGCAGAAACAGCAGGCTCAAGGTCGCAAAGCCGCCCAAAAGATGCCCCGTGACCACTTGCGGCCAGAGCTTCAAGGTCACGGTCCACATGCCAAACGCCGCCTGGGCGAATACCACCGCCAGCAGGAACAGCGGCAGCTTCACTGGCTGGCCCGGATCACGCCGATGACGCCACGAACGCGCCGCCAGCAGCGCGATCATCAGGCCCAGGCTGCCCGCGAAGTAGCGATGGGTCATCTCGGCCCAGCCTTTGTCGGCCTCCACCGGCGTATCAGGAAAGTGCAACTCGGCATGGGCCAGTTGGGCTTCGCTTTGCGGCACGCTGATAAAGCCATAGCAACCCGGCCAGTCCGGGCAGCCGAGGCCGGCGTGGGTCAGGCGGGTATAGGCGCCGAGCAGTACGACAAACAACGCCAGCAAGGTGGCAAACAGCGCGAGGCGAAATCCAGGCTTGGCCATGACGGTGCCCTTATCCGATGTTCGACAGTTTCAGCAGCAGGCGCAGGTCGTTGAGCAAGTCCTTGCCCTTGACCTTGGCGTCATAGCGCAGCACCAGATTGCCGTGAGGGTCGACGATCCACAGTTGCGCATCGCCGGGTGCGGCAGCGTTCCTGGCAAAGGTCGACACATCCAGCGGGTAGCGTTGCAGTTGTGGATATTCGGCTTTGAGCTTGGCCTCGTATTCGCGGCTCAAAGGTTGCGCGCCGGCCAGGGCATGGCTGGCACGGGACGCATCACGGCCAAGGCTGATCTGCAGCTGACGCGCCAGGTACACCAGTTGCTGGCAATCGGCAGCGCAGGCGGTGGGGGCGGTGACCAGCAGTTGCCAGCGCTGTTCATCGGCCTGCACACCGATGTCGGCGCGGGTCTGGCCGTTGCCGATCAGTTCGCCGTGGTAGCTGCGGCTGTCCGGCACCCAGAACTGCAATTTGTACATGAAGGTGGCTAGCGCCATCGGGCCGATCACCATCATCAGGATCAAAATCAGCTGCCAGCGACCCTTGCGCCGATCAGGCGTGTCAGATGTGCTGGGTGGATTCATGGCCGCTCCCATGGGGCTTCTCCTTTTTGTTATGCCATCCGAGGTAGAGGTAAAGCGCCAGCAACGCCACGGCCATGGCGAACCATTGCACGGCGTAGGCCAGGTGTTTTTCCGGGCCCATGGCGACGATGGGCCAGTGGGTTTCGTAGGTACCGGGGCCCGCTTCGGCACGCAGCTCATAAGTAAAACCACTGCGCCCCAGTTCGTCCCACAGCGCGGCGGGGTGCAGCGCGGTCAGCAGGCGCGGCCACTGCGTGCTGGCGGGGTCGGCATGCAATTGGAAGGTCTGGCCAGGGGCCACGTACACCCAGGCGTCGAGGTTCAGCGTCTGTTCAGGGGTAGTAAAGGCGGGCGCGATACGCCGGTCCGGCCAGGGCAGCCAGCCGCGATTGAGCAACAGCCACTGGCCGCTGGCCTGGTCATGGAAGGGTTGCAGCAACTCGACGCCGGCTTTGCCGTCACGCATGCGGTTATCCAGCAATACGCTGTGTTCGCCATCCAGTTGCCCGCGAAGATGAACGCGGCGGAAGGCCGGATCAGCCATGTCATTGAGTTGCGCACTGCTGACCGGCTCAGCCGCGCGGCGCTCGGCATAACGGTCTACCAGCAGTTGCTTTTCGTGCCCACGGGACAGTTGCCAGAACCCCAGGCCCACCATCAATGGCAGCAACACCAGCACCACCAGCGTCGGCGCGATGCCCGGACGAAAGCGTTGCAGGGCACTGGCTATACTCGATCTCATCGCCCCTCCTTCAATAAGCCCGGAGCCAGACCATGCTCAAAGCCGCCATTGCCCTGATGCTGATCGCGACCGTCGTGAGCCTGTTCAGTGGCTTGTTCTTCCTGGTCAAGGACGAGGGCAACTCCAACCGCCTCGTCACTGCCTTGACCGTGCGCGTCACGCTGGCCGTGATCACCGTGGGCTTGATCGCCTGGGGCTTTTTCAGCGGCCAACTGGTCTCTCATGCGCCGTGGTAAGCGGCGTCACAGCACATACACGAAGAAAAACAGCCCGATCCATACCACGTCCACAAAGTGCCAATACCAACTGGCCGCCTCAAAACCGAACTGGTGCTCGGCATTGAAATGCCCACGCAGGATGCGCATCAGCATCACAAACAAAATAATGGTGCCGATGGTCACGTGGGCGCCGTGAAAGCCGGTGAGCATGAAGAACGTGGCGCCGTACACGCCTGAGCCCAGGGTGAGGCCCAACTCTTTGTAGGCGTGGATGTATTCCTCAGCTTGGAACCCAAGAAACGCCAGGCCCAGCAGCACGGTGATCGCCAGCCAGAGTTTCAGTGCACCACGATGGCCTTTGCGCAGGGCATGGTGGGCAATGGTGATGGTCACGCTGGAACTCACCAGCAGGATGGTGTTCACCAAGGGCAGGCCCCAGGGGCTGATGGTGCCTTTGGGCGCTGGGTAGAGCTTGGGGTCGGGGTTGTTCAGCAGGGGCCAGGCAAACTCAAAGTTCGGCCACAGCATATGGGCAATGCCCTTGGGCCCTTCGCCCGCCAACCAAGGCCCAGCCCAGACGCGCACGTAGAACAGCGCACCAAAAAAGGCGATGAAGAACATCACCTCCGAAAAGATGAACCAGGTCATGCCCCAGCGGAACGAGCGGTCCATCTGCGCACTGTACAGCCCGGCGCGACTCTCCTTGATCACCGCGCCAAACCAGCCAAACAGCATGTAGGCCAGCAGCAAACCGCCCACGAAAAAGATCCACGGCCCGTGGGATTCGGGGCGCGCGGCCTTCAAGTCGTTGAACCACACGGCCAGGCCATACACGGTGACCAGCAGGCCAATCGTGGCAATTATTGGCCATTTGCTTTGCGCTGGTACGTAGTACGTATCATGAGTCGACATGTATTCGCTCTCCTGATTGAGGGGGCAAACAGTAGCTAGCCCCCGGTCCTGACGGCCACGGGCGGCTGGCGCGCAGTGATATCGAACAGCGTGTACGCCAGGGTCAAATGCTTCACATCCTTGGGCATCGCGCGGTCGACAATGAAACGTACGGGCATCTCAATGCGCTCACCGGGCTGCAACACTTGCTGGGTGAAGCAAAAGCATTCGGTCTTGTGGAAGTACATCGCGGCTTCGGCCGGGGAAATACTGGGTATCGCCTGGGCGGTCATCGGCTTATCGGTGGGGTTGTAGGCCACGAACAGCATCTCGTTGACTGCACCGGGGTTGACCACAATCTCATCGGCCTTGGAATGAAATTCCCAGACCATGTCGATGGCGTTGGTGGACAGGAACTGCACTCGCACCTGGCGCGAGGGGTCGACCCTTTGCTCACCTTCGTACTGCCCGGCGGTCTTGCCGTTGATGCCGAATGCCTTGCACATCACGTCATAGATCGGCACCAGGGCGAAGCCGAAGGCGAACATCGCCAGCACCAGGATCAGCAGGCGGGTGACCAGGCGCTTGAGCGGCACGGAGTCAGCCATGGCGCCCACCCAAGCCGAACTCGGTCAATGTGGGAGCGGGCTTGCTCGCGAAAGCGGTTTCATAGCCAACGAAAACGTTGACTGACACACCGTTTTCGCGAGCAAGCCCGCTCCCACACTGACCCGGTTCGCAACGCAACAGTCTGTTCATTTGACCTCCGGCGGCGTTGTAAACGTGTGATACGGCGCCGGCGAGGGCACGCTCCATTCCAGGCCCTCGGCGCCATCCCACGGCTTGGCCGGCGCAGGCGGGCCGCCACGGATGCACTTGATGACAATGAACAGGAAGAAGATCTGCGTGGCGCCGAACATGAAGGCCCCGATGGACGAGACCATGTTGAAGTCAGCGAACTGCAGGTTGTAGTCCGGCACCCGCCGCGGCATACCGGCCAGCCCTACGAAGTGCATGGGGAAGAACGCCATGTTCATGCCCACGAAAGACAACCAGAAGTGCAGCTTGCCCAAGGTTTCGTCGTACATGTGGCCGGTCCATTTCGGCAGCCAGTAGTAGGCCGAGGCGAAGATCCCGAAGATCGCGCCGGGCACCAGTACGTAATGGAAATGCGCCACCACGAAGTAGGTGTCGTGGTACTGGAAGTCCGCCGGGGCAATCGCCAGCATCAGCCCGGAAAAACCGCCGATGGTGAACAGGATCACAAAGGCCACCGCAAACAACATCGGCGTCTCGAACGTCAGCGAGCCTTGCCACATGGTGCTGACCCAATTGAACACCTTCACCCCGGTGGGCACGGCGATCAGCAGGGTGGCGTACATGAAGAACAGCTCACCCACCAGCGGAATACCCACCACGAACATGTGGTGCGCCCACACGATGAACGACAGGAACGCGATGCTCGCAGTGGCGTAGACCATCGAGGTGTAACCGAACAGCGGCTTGCGCGAGAAGGTCGGGATGATCGAGCTGACGGCGCCAAAGGCCGGCAGGATCATGATGTACACCTCGGGATGCCCGAAGAACCAGAACACATGCTGGAACAGCACCGGATCACCACCACCGGCCGCACTGAAGAAGCTGGTGCCAAAGTGGATGTCCATCAACATCATGGTCACGCAACCCGCCAGCACCGGCATCACCGCGATCAGCAGGAACGCGGTGATCAGCCAGGTCCACACGAACAGCGGCATCTTCATCAGGGTCATGCCCGGCGCGCGCAGGTTGAGGATGGTGGCGACCACGTTGATCGCACCCATGATCGAACTGATGCCCATCAGGTGAATGGCAAAGATAAAGAACGTCACGCTTTCCGGCGCATAGGTGGTGGAGAGCGGGGCATAGAAGGTCCAACCGAAATTCGGCCCACCGCCGGGTGTGAACAAGGTAGACACCAGCAGCAGAAACGCGGCCGGCAGCAGCCAGAAACTGAAGTTGTTCATGCGCGGCAGGGCCATGTCCGGCGCGCCGATCATCAGTGGGATCATCCAGTTGGCCAGGCCGACAAACGCCGGCATCACCGCGCCGAACACCATGATCAGGCCGTGCATGGTGGTCATCTGGTTGAAGAACGCCGGTTGCACGATCTGCAGGCCTGGCTGAAACAGCTCGGCGCGGATCACCATGGCAAACGAGCCACCGAGCAGGAACATGGTGAAGGCAAACCACAGGTACATGGTGCCGATGTCTTTGTGGTTGGTGGTCAGCACCCAGCGCATCAAGCCTTTGGCGGGCCCATGGGCGTGGTCGGCATGACCATGGTCGATCACAGTGCTCATGGCCGTTCTCCTGCAAGCGAGTGAGCGGGGCGATTCAGGGCATTGGCAATGAAAGTCGTCATTTGCTTTCCGCCTGTTTCAAAGCCAGCACGTCTTTGGGCGTGACCATGTCGCCTTTGTTATTGCCCCAGGCGTTACGCTCATAGGTCACCACCGCGGCGATATCCACTTCAGAGAGCTGCTTGCCGAAGGCTGCCATCGCGGTGCCGGGCTTGCCGTGATACACGATGCTCAGATGGTCTTTGGCCGGCCCGGTGGCGATTTTCGAGCCCTTGAGCGCTGGGAACATCGGTGGCAGGCCTTGGCCCTCAGCCTGGTGACAGGCCACGCAGGTGGTGTGGTAGACCTTGTCGCCACGGGCCACCAGCTCGTCCAGCGTCCACTCCTTGGAGGTCAGTTCCTTGAGCTTGGCCGCCTCCTCCTTGCGCTCGCCCAGCCAGGTGTCGTAGTCAGCCTTGGACTTGACCTCAACCACGATGGGCATGAAGCCATGGTCCTTGCCACACAGTTCGGCGCACTGGCCACGGTAGATGCCGGGCTTCTCGACGCGGGTCCAGGCCTCGTTGACGAAGCCGGGGATGGCGTCGCGCTTGACCGCAAAGGCCGGCACCCACCAGGAGTGGATCACATCGGCGGCGGTCACCAGAAAGCGCACCTTGGCGCCCACCGGCAATACCAGCGGCTGGTCGACTTCCAACAGGTAGTGTTCACCCTTGGTGGCCTGGTTATGGATCTGCTCGGCGGGCGTGGCCAGGTTGCTGAAGAACTCCACATCCTGACCCAGGTATTTGTAGTGCCACTTCCACTGATAGCCGGTGACCTGGATATCGATATCCGATTCACTGCTGTCGTAGATGTTGATCAGGGTCTTGGTGGCCGGAATGGCCATGGCCACCAGAATCAGCAAGGGCACCACCGTCCAGAGGATTTCCACGGTGGTGCTTTCGTGGAACTTGGCCGCTACCTGGCCCGTGGATCGGCGGTGCAGGATCATCGACCAGAACATCGCGCCAAACACGACGATGCCGATCACCACACAGATCCAGAAAATGGTCATGTGCAGGTCAAACACAGCGTGGCTGACTTCAGTAGCCCCTGGCGCCATATTCGTAGTCCAGGCGGCGTGCGCCTGGCCGAATACCGACCACAACAGGAGGCCCATCCAAACGTGTGGATGTCGCGTCATTGCGGGTTCCCCTTTATGTTTCTTGTTATCCCGCCGGTTTGCACCTGCGGCGAAGGGAGCGGCTTCCATACTGCTTACAACCGCCAAGCCTTGCCTGCGTCATGCAGTTGGGCGTCATCAGCTAATTGCGTACAAAATCGAGTATAGACAGCCGTAGCAACCCCGCAATGTGTGGGGGCAAATGAATAGAAACAGACAGACGGAGCCCGTAAAATGGGCGGCGGAATCGTTTATCCGACGAACGATGGCATTTCGATATAACCCCTCCCTATAACCATGAAATAATTATGACAAATGCGTCTTAGGCGCTCGTATAAACGAACTACCTTGTCTTTTCCCTTTTCCTACGCCTGCTTCACTGGAGCCCTCATGAACACCGCCGCATTGCGCGAGCAGATTTCCCGTGCCCATCAACACGAAGCCACCACCGGCCAGCTTGCCATTCAGCTGGAACAACAATTGCCGCACCTGCACTCGGCCATTTCTCTGGCTGAGGGCGATCGCAACATCGTCATGACGCGTTTTGTGACCGCTTACATCGACCTGGTTCCTGATTTGCTCGACGCCGCCAATGACGTGGCCCGTGAGGCCGGGATTGAAAGCCAGATCAAGCCGGTACTGAAAATCGCTGAACATTTCTTCCTGCAGCCGCCCGCGATCCTGGCCGGCCACGACGGCCTTGATGGCCTGCTGGATGAGGCCTACCTGGCGCATCGCCTGGTCGAAGAAGTGAACGATCTGTACATCAAGCATTTCGGCAAGCCGCTGATTCCAGCGGATACCACCGTGGCCAACGTGATCGCCCATCGACTGATCGGTGAAGACTTCGCCAACCAATTGGATGAAGCCGTGCACCTGGCGGTGGATGAGATGCTTAACGAGGAAAGCTTTGCGCTGGAGTCGGTCGAGGCCTATCGCGAACAGCTCAAGAGCCCGCTGACCGAAGCGTCCTGGAAGCGCTGGCCGTGCCTGTCGCGCCAGCTCGGGGTTGAGCTGACACTGGATCAGCCAGCATAAATCACAGCTCCAACAGGGGAGCTGGACACGCTTTTTGTAGGAGCGAGCTTGCTCGCGAAAAACTCACAGACGCCGCGTTTATTCAGCAAGCACGCGTTATCGTTAGGGTTTTTCGCGAGCAAGCTCGCTCCTACAAAGAACCGGGTGTTGTGCTGTTCAGGCAGGCGCTGAGCCGATCCCCACTGTCGTTCTCACCCGACCTTCCAACCGACGCTTCAACCCACGCGCCTCGATCACCAACGTCGAACCCTTGGCCGCATTGGCTCGGCCCCATTCTTCCAGCAACTCCAGGCAAGAGTGGTCGATGTAACTCAAGTTACTCAGCGGCACATGCAAGGTGGTCCCCGCAGGCACAGCCGACAGCACCTGAGTCAACGCCGGCACCTTCAGAAAGGTCGCCGCCCCCGTCAAACGCAGCTCCATCTCACCTTCCTGGGGCAGGTCGATCAGGCTGACTTTCAGGCGCGAAGCCTTGAAGGCCAACTTGAGCAATGTGAGCCCGAAGCCCACCAGCACGCCGGTCAGCAAGTCGGTAAAAATGATTGCCAGCGCCGTGGCCGCGTAGGTGAACATCGGCATCCGCCCATAACGCCCGAGCGCCTTGAACGCCTTGACGTCTACCAGTTTGATGCCGGTGTACACCAGCACACCCGCCAGGCTCGCGACCGGAATGCTTTGCAGCACGCTCGACAGCAACAGTACGAAGCCCAGCAGCCACAGGCCATGGAACATCGCCGACAGACGCGTGGTAGCACCGGCCTGGACGTTAGCCGAGCTGCGTACGATCACACCGGTCATTGGCAATGCACCCACCAGGCCGCAAAGCATGTTGCCCACCCCTTGGGCCGACAATTCCTTGTCGAAATCGGAACGTTGACCACTGTGCATGCGGTCTACCGCTGCGGCAGACAGCAGGGTTTCGGCACTGGCAATAAACGCCACGGCGAACGCCGCGATCAGCAGCTGTGGATCCGCCAGGTTCAGCAGGTCGCTGGGGCGCAGCCAGTCGATAGCGTCCGCCAGGTTTTCCGGGACTTCCACGCGCTTGACCTGCAGCGCCAGCACCAGGCTGGCGACGGTCGCCAGGCCCACGCCAAGCAGCGCACCGGGCACAAACCGTAGTGGTTGCGGGCGGAATTTGTCCCACAGGTACATCACCAACATCGTCGACAAGCCGAGTACGCCAGCCTGCCAGCCGAGCCCGCCGCCGAAGGTCGGAATCGCTTCAGCCAGCGCTGCCGGGAAGCCTGCCAGGTTATCCAGCCCTGACGGCTTGGGCGCGCCGTCGAGCATCACATGGATCTGCGACAACACAATCAACACGCCAATCCCGGCCAACATGCCGTAGACCACCGCCGGGGCGGTAACGCGAAACCAGCAGCCCAGGCGCAAACGCCCAGCTACCAGTTGCAGGAAGCCGGCCAGCAACAGGATCGGCCCCAGCATCAGCATGCCGTGCTGGCGCACCAGTTCGAACACCAACACCGCCAGACCTGCCGCCGGGCCGCTGACCTGCAGCGGCGAACCGGCCAGCCAGCCCACCACCAGGCCACCGATGATGCCAGTGATCAGGCCCTTGGCCGGCGGCATGCCGGACGCAATCGCGATGCCCATGCACAGTGGCAAGGCGACCAGAAAAACAACCACCGAGGCGAGCAGCTCCCGTGGCAATACAGCTTTCAATTGAGCAGCACGCATTATGACTCTCCCGAGGCATTCGCCGGGCGCGGTAAAGCCTGGCTGCATCCATGGCAGCCACCGCATTACCCGGCAGGGAAGTGTTTTAGAAGCGCGCTTTAGGCGTCGCTGAAGGGATCGGCTCGGTGCCGTTCAGCGGTCGGAACGCCGCTTTGTCCGCATCGTAGGCCCGTATTTCGCTGGTCTCGATGTTGTAGATCCAACCATGGATAAACAAATGACCATTGGCCATGCGCGAAGCCACGGAAGGGTGGGTGCGCAAGTGTTGCAGCTGGGCGATGACGTTTTCTTCGGTCAGCACCGCCATGCTCTCGCCTTCGTTGGCGCAGTCGCAGTTGTCATGGACCATGGTCTTGGCGACCTCGGCGTGACGCAGCCAGGCCTTGACCGTCGGCATCTTTTCCAGGCTGTCGGGGTTGAGCACGGCACGCATGGCGCCGCAGTCCGAATGCCCGCACACGATGATGTGCTGTACGCCAAGGGCGAGCACCGCGTATTCGATAGCCGTGGAAACACCGCCGTTCATCTGGCCGTAGGGCGGCACCACGTTACCGACGTTACGGGTCACGAACAGGTCGCCTGGGGAGCTTTGGGTGATCAGCTCGGGCACGATGCGCGAGTCGGCGCAGGTGATGAACATTGCCCGTGGGCTCTGGGCAGTGGCGAGTTTCTTGAAGAGTTCTTCCTGCTGGGGGAAGACGTCGTGATGGAAATGCAAAAAGCCGTCAACGATATGCTGCAGCGCTGCATCGGCGGATTCCGCCACCTGAGGGGCTGAAGCCGACGCAGCCAACGGCTGTTTATCCTTGTCACTCATGATTCATCCTCTTGATCAATGCAGGGGAGGGTTCAGGTCAGTTCGACGCCATGGCGGTGAAATAGTTGTAAAACACACACCGGCCAAGCCGCCGACTCATCAGTCACTCGCTGAACAAGGTAACCGCCGAAACTTAACTCAAACTGAATGAACCGCTCTAGAACGCGGGTTTCAGTGATGTCAAAACGCGACTATTCCTACAGCAAAGGTGCACGTTTCCCCATCAGTCTACAACAAAGCCATCTGCCTGCCCGGTGGGCAAAACGCTGTGCAATCGAGGTTGAACCCTTCCCGCCGGTTCAGCCCAAGGCGTTTGATTGCCTTGGTGAAACGCTGCGCCAGCAAATCGGCAAACGGCCCCTCACCGCGCATGCGCACGCCAAACCGGCTGTCATACACCTGCCCCCCGCGTACCTGGCGCACCAGGCTCATCACATGGGCCGCACGCTGCGGGTAATGGGCCGCCAGCCACTCCTCGAACAACGGCGCCACCTCCAACGGCAGGCGCAGCATCATATACGCCGCGCTTTGTGCGCCGGCCGCGTGAGCTTCGGTAAGCAGGCTCTCCAACTCGCTGTCGTTGATCATCGGGATCATCGGCGAGCACAGCACGCCCACCGGGATACCCGCATCGCGCATTACCCGAATCGCCCGCAGCCGCGCCTTGGGCGCTGCCGTGCGCGGTTCCAGGATGCGCTTGAGTTCATCGTCCAGGCTGGTGAGGCTGATCATCACCGCTACCAGGTGCTGGCGGGCCAACTCGGTCAGCAGGTCGAGGTCGCGCAGGATCAGCGAGCCTTTGGTGATGATGGTCACTGGGTGGCGGTAGCGCAGCAGTACTTCAAGGGTTTGCCGGGTAATCCGGTATTCACGCTCGATCGGCTGGTACGGATCGGTATTGGAGCCCAGGTTGATCGGCGCGCACACGTAGCCCGGCTTGGACAGCTGCTGTTCCAGCACATCGGCCGCGTTGCTCTTGGCAATCAATTTGGTTTCAAAGTCCAGCCCGGGCGACATGTCCCAATAGGCATGGCTGGGCCGCGCATAGCAGTAGATGCAACCATGCTCACAACCGCGATACGGGTTGATGGACCGATCAAACGGCAAGTCCGGGGAGTTGTTGCGGGTGATGATGGTCTTGGCCGTTTCGATACGCACTTCGGTGCCTTGGGTCGGCGGCACTTCCTGGTACCAGCCGTCGTCCTCGGCCACGCTGACGGTGGGTGCAAAGCGATTGTGCAGGTTGGTGGCCGTACCCCGGCCACGGGGCGGCAGCGCAGTAGACATGAAAACGCCTCGATACTGTTTTTATATACAGTATCGAGGCGCGAGGTTTCTGACCAGTGCCGTTGGGCGGCCAGCGAGCTTATCAGTGCTTTTGCGTCACCTGCCCCAGATCATCGCCCGAGGTGGTGTGCAGATCGTTTTTGCGCAGATCCGCCACATCGCTCGCCTTGACCGGCGCGCCCTGGTTGCCCCAGCTGCCACGGATAAAACTCACCACATCCGCCACTTCCTGATCCGACAGACGCCAGGCGAACGCCGGCATGGTAAAGGTGGACGGCGCCGCATGGGTGGCCGGCAAGGTGCCGCCGTTCAACACAATGTTGATCAACGACGTGGCATCTGCTGTCTGCAACACCGGGTTGCCCGCCAGCGCCGGGAATACCCGCGTATAGCCATGGCCGTCGGTACGGTGGCAGGCCGCGCAGTTGTCGATATACACCGACGCACCCGGCTTGCTGTCATCGCCCTTCCACAACGCTTGCGCTACCTGCTTGTCGTACTGGTGCGGCTGGTCCTTGGGATCGACCGCCGGCAGGCTCTTGAGGTAACGGGCGATAGCGGTCAGATCCTCTTGGGACATGTACTGCATGCTGTGCACCACCACATCACTCATGCCGCCGAACACCGCGCTGCGGTCGCTGCGACCGGTCTTGAGGAACTGCACCAGTTGCTCCTCGCTCCAGCTGCCGAGGCCGTCCTTGTGGTCGCCGCGCAGGCTTTTAGCAATCCAGCCTTCCAACGGCGCACTGCCAGACAGGAAGTCGCTGCCGTCCGTGGCACTCAGGGCTTTTTCCTGCATGGTCAGGGCGCGCGGCGTATGGCAAGCGCCGCAATGTCCGAGACCTTCCACCAGGTAGGCACCGCGATCGATCACCGGGTCGGCGGCGGCTTGCGGCTGATGCGCCTCGACCGCCGGGGCAAACATCCGGCGCCAGGCCGCCAACGGCCAACGCATGCTCAGGGGCCAGGGAATATCGCTGTCCTTGTTTTCTTGGGCGACCGGTTCGACCCCCTTCATGAAGTACGCATACAACGCTTGCATATCGCTGTCGCTGACGCGCGCGTAAGACGGGTAGGGCATCGCCGGGTAAAGCGTACTACCGTTCTTGGCGACGCCATGGCGCACGGCCTTGTCGAAATCCTCGAAGCTGTAGTCGCCCAGGCCGGTCTTGTCCGGGGTGATGTTGGTGGAATAGATCACGCCAATCGGGGTTTCCATCGGCAGGCCACCAGCGAAGGGCTTGCCACCCTTGGCGGTATGGCAGGCGACGCAGTCACCGGCACGCGCCAGGTACTCGCCCTGCTTGATCAAATCAGTTTCGGCGGCGCTGATCGAGCAGCTGCTGAACAGCGCCAGGGAGGCGATAACGAGTGCTTTCATGGTCATCGCTCCTTATGCCTGAACCAGTGGGCCGGGGTTTTTGAGGTACTGCTCGCGAATCGCTCGAGCCGACCAATAGGTCAACGCTGCCACCAGGCCGGTAGGGTTGTAGCCCAAGCCTTGTGGGAAAGCGGAAGCACCAGGGACAAACACGTTGTGCACATCCCAGCTCTGCAAGTAGCGGTTCAACGCGCTCGTTTTCGGGTCGGTACCCATGATCGCGCCACCGTTGAGGTGGGTGGTCTGGTAGGAGGCGGTATTGAAATGCTCACCGACCTTTTTACCCAGCACGGCGATGGCCTTGGGGTTCATGGCCTGGGCCACTTTGCCCATTTTTTCCATCATGAAGCGGTTCATCTTGATGTCGTTTTCTTGCCAGTCGAAGGTCATGCGCAGCAGCGGCAGGCCGTAGGCATCGCGGTAAACCGGGTCCAGATCCAAGTAGTTGCTGCGGTAGGACTGATGGGCTCCGTGGGAGTCCATGGAGACCTGATGGGTGTAGTAATCGGCGGTGGCGCGCTTCCAGGCGCTGCCCCAGGCCGGGGTGCCCGGTGGGTTGGACGTACCGGCAATCGGCCGGCTGCCCGCCTGGTTGACCCACATCGGCGAGCCACCCACGAAGCCGTGAGGGCCGTGGTCAAAGTTGTCGGCGTTGAAGTCGTCGATGGCCACGCCATTGCCGCCCGCGCCGATAAAGTTGTTGGTGTGGGTGTCCTTGTCGAAGAACGCCTTGATGGTGCCCATGTTCTGGTAGGCGAAGTTCCTGCCTACCACACCCTCGTTGGTAATCGGGTCGTAGGGTTTGCCGATGCCGGACAGCAGCATCAGGCGCACGTTATGGAACTGGAAGGCGCCAAGAATCACCAGGTCCGCCGGCTGTTCGCATTCGCGGCCCTGGGCGTCGATGTAGGTCACGCCGGTGGCTTTCTTCTTGGTGCTGTCGAGGTTGACCTTGAGCACGTGGGAATTGGGCCGCAGCTCGAAGTTCGGCACCTGGCGCAAGGCCGGTAGGATGTTCACGTTCGGCGAGGCCTTGGAGTACATGTAGCACACGTAGCCACTGCAAAAGCCGCAGAAGTTGCACGGGCCCATCTGCGCACCGTAGGGGTTGGTGTACGGTCCCGACGTGTTGGCCGACGGCAGGTTGTAAGGTTTGTAACCTACATCGGTCGCCGCTTTCTGAAATAGCTGGGCGGAGACGGTATTTTTCTGCGCTTCCAGCGGGAACGGGTTGGAACGATCTGGCGCGTAGGGGTTGCCGCCACGACCTTCGCCGACCAGTTGGCCCTTGACCGTCCAGGCTTGGCCGGAGGTGCCAAAGACTTTTTCCGCATAGTCGAAAAACGGCTCCAGCTCTTCATAGCTGACGCCGAAGTCCTGAATGGTCATGTCCTTGGGAATGAAGTTCTTGCCGTAGCGCTCTTCGTAATGGCTGCGCATGCGCAGCTCAATCGGGTCGACGCGAAAATGCACGCCCGACCAGTGCAGCCCCGCACCACCAACGCCATTACCCGGCAAGAAAGCGCCCAACTGACGATTGGGCAGGGCGACGTCATTTACGCTGTGGCGAATGGTCACCGTTTCTTTGGAGATGTCCTGGAACAGCTTCTTACGCACGCTGTAGGTCAATTCGTCGATGACCTGTGGATAGTTGCCGTCTGGGTAAGTGTCCTGCATCGGGCCGCGCTCCAGCGCTACCACGTTGAGGCCTGCTTCTGTCAGCTCTTTGGCCATGATTGCGCCCGTCCAGCCGAAGCCCACAATCACTGCATCCACTTTCTTCATGATGGTCGCCACGTTTATGCCCTCTCACCGCGAATGGAAACAGCCGGGAAGGGGTATTGCTCGTTGCGTTCCACCCAATCCATGAAGTCGGCGCGGGCGCCGGGGAAGCCGATCATGGTCCAGCCGACCATGCCTTTATTGCCACCGTGGATAGGGTCGCAAAAGAAGCCTTCCTTGGTGTTTTGCAGCAAAAGGTTGAAGAACATCTTGGGCGGCACGGCGTCGAAATGCGCCGCCACTTCGCTGCCGCCAGCTTCCAGACGCCTCAGCATATCGTCTCGGGTAGCGCTGTCTTGCGCAGCAAAAGCTTTACCGTTGAACGCCTTCGACCACGCATCCGTGGCAGCAATACCCAGGCGATAGATCTCCTTGGGCACCAATTTGCTCTGCCAGCCCATCTCCGGTGCCGCATCGGCGTTGAACGGGCCTTGCATGAACCACAGGGCGCCACTGGCGTAAGGGGTGTTCATCTGGCGGTCGATGTATTCCGGCGCGCCAGCCTCCAAGGCGCCTGGGCCCTGGGCGTCAGCGGGAATCAAGCGCTCGACGGCGGCGTTGATAAACGCCCATTCCTCGGCCGTGAAATAGCTTGGCTCGTAGGCTTTATCGCTGACCGCAGGCTTGGTCGGTTCGGCCTGGGCCGGCTCTGGCGTGGCCATCAACATCGAACCACCAAGGCCGGTGCTGGCAACCGTGACCACCGGGATCAAGGTCAAGGATTTGCGTAAAAAGTCACGCCGGGGGTTGTCTTGATCTTGATCAGACATAGGTACACCTCATCATGTGGTCACGGGTTTATCCGCCGCTTCTGGGAGCAGCGTGAAGGCTTTGCGGCTAATTGGATCCAAGCAGATACAGCACAATGGCAAACATTAGTTACAAATGATAGCAGGCTAAGAATTGAGAGGCGTCAATTCGGCGACAAAAACACCGGATCAGATCGCAAGTATCACGATTCTTTGACGCGGACCTCACGCCGTATTGACCCGCCTTGAGTGAGTCTGTGGCCCATCAACCACTTCCTCGCTCGGTCACAACGTTCATGTTCAACACACGCATACTGCTCGCTCTCGGCCTGGCGTTCATGAGCCTGCTCAACACCGCACACGCCGATGAGGCTGCGTCGATCCGCTCGCCGGAATGGGCCCAGCCGGTGGGTAACCAATACAACCTGCACCAAATGACACCCACGCTCTATCGCAGCGCATTGCCGGACGAGCGTGCGCTGCCCCTGTTGCAAACGCTCAAGATCGCTACGGTCATCAACTTCCTGCCGGAATCTGATGCGCAGTGGCTCCAATCATCTGATATCAAACAAGTGCAGTTGAGCTATCGCACCAACCACGTCGACGATTCCGACGTGCTGGCGGCGATCAGAGCGATTCAGGCAGCAGAGGCCGATGGCCCGGTGTTGATGCACTGCAAGCACGGCGCCGACCGCACCGGCCTGATGGCGGCGATGTATCGGGTGGTGGTTCAGGGGTGGAGCAAGGAGGATGCGCTGAACGAGATGACCTTGGGCGGCTTTGGCAGCAGCAATGGCTTCAAGGACGGCGTTCGCTACATGATGAGAGCCGATGTCGACAAGTTGCGCACAGCTTTAGCAAATGGGGATTGCAGCACCAGCGCGTTTGCGTTGTGCTCAATGAAAGACTGGATCACCACAACGGGCCAGGCAGAGAAAAAACTGTAGGAGCGAGCTTGCTCACGAAAAACTCAACAGCGGCGCGCTTATCTAGCATAACGCGCGTTTTCGTTAACGTTTTTCGCGCGAGCAAGCTCGCTCCTACAGGGGGGGGCGGGGTTAGTCTTTTTTCAGCTTCGGGTTTGGGAAGAACTGCACTGCCTGCACTTTAGGGTCCGCCGGGGCTTTCAACGCGGAGGTATTGACCCTTGTGCCCAATTCCTTGGGCACCGACAGGCCTTGATCATTCAGCGTATCGGTATACCCACAGGCCACGCACTCGCGGTGCGGCACGTTGTCTTCGGTCCACATCTTCAACTTGTCCGGCTCGCTGCAAGCCGGGCAGACAGCCCCGGCGATAAATTGCTTTTTGGTGATCACAGGCCCTTCACTCATGCTGCTGCGTCCTCACTCAGGCCGCTGTGGCGCAAGAGTGCGTCAATCGACGGCGCGCGTCCGCGGAAGTCGACGAACAGCACCATCGGCGCCTGGGAACCACCACGCGCCAGGATGGCTTCACGGAACGCACGCCCGGTCTGGGCATTGAGCACGCCGTCTTCCTCGAACTTGGAGAACGCGTCCGCGGACAGCACTTCGGCCCACTTGTAGCTGTAGTAACCCGCCGCATAACCGCCGGCGAAGATGTGCGCGAAACTGTTGGGGAAGCGGTTGTAGGCCGGTGGGCGCATCACCGAGACTTCATCGCGCACCCCTTCCAGCACCTGGGCCACGCTGCGACCATCGCCATGGGTGGCGTGCAGTTCAAAGTCGAACAGCGAGAACTCCAGCTGACGCACCATCATCAGGCCGGACTGGAAATTTTTCGCCGCGAGCATTTTCTCCAGCAGGTCCTGGGGCAGGGGCTCGCCGCTTTCGTAGTGGCCGGAGATCAGCGCCAGGCCTTCAGGCTCCCAGCACCAGTTCTCCATGAATTGGCTCGGCAGTTCCACCGCGTCCCACGCCACACCGTTGATACCGGATACGCCGGCGTGTTCCACGCGGGTGAGCAGGTGATGCAGGCCGTGGCCGAACTCGTGGAACAGGGTGGTGACTTCATCGTGGGTCAGCAGGGCAGGCTTGCCGCTGTCGGCCGGGGTGAAGTTGCACACCAGGTTCGCAACGGGGCTTTGCAGCACGCCATCAACGGTACGGCGGCGGTCACGGGCGCCATCCATCCAGGCACCGCCACGCTTGTTGGCGCGGGCGTACAGGTCGAAGAAGAAACGCCCGACGTGCTCGCCGTTTTCCTTGATTTCGAACAAACGAACATCCGGGTGCCAGGTGTCGAAGCCTTTGAGCTCAGCGATCTCGATGCCGTACAGGCGCTGCACAATGGCAAACAGGCCGCCCAGCACTTTGTCGATGGGGAAGTAGGCGCGCAAGGCTTCCTGGGACACGCTGTAGCGCTGCTCACGCAGTTTTTCGCCGTAGAAACCGCTGTCCCAGCTTTGCAGATCAGGGCAGCCTTGCTCGGCGGCGTAGGCCTTGAGCTGTTGCAGGTCCTGGGCGGCAAACGGCTTGCTGCGCTTGGCCAGGTCACGCAGGAAGCTCAGCACCTGGTCGCTGGACTCGGCCATCTTGGTGGCCAGGCTCAGCTCGGAGAACGACGCATAACCCAACAATTGGGCCAGTTCCTGACGCAGGTCGAGGATCTGTTCCATCACCGGGCCGTTATCGTTCTGACCGGCATTCGGGCCTTGGTCCGACGCACGGGTGCAGTAGGCAGCGTAGACCTCTTCACGCAGGGCACGGTCCTGGGCGTAGGTCATGACGGCGTAGTAGCTGGGGAATTCCAAGGTGATCAGCCAGCCGTCGAGGCCCTTGGCCTGGGCGGCGGCGGCCATTTGTGCCTTGGCCGAGTCGGTCAGGCCGGCAAGGGTGGCTTCATCGGTGACGTGCTTGGTCCAGGCCTGGGTGGCGTCCAGCAATTGGTTGGAGAACTTGCTGCCCAGCTCGGACAGCTTGCTCTGCACCTCGGCGTAGCGCTTTTGCTGCTCCGGCGGCAAGTCGATACCCGACAGGCGGAAGTCACGCAGGGAGTGTTCCAGAATGGTTTTTTGCGCCACATCGAAACCGGCAGCTTCCGGGCTGTTGGCCAGGGCTTCGAAGGCCTGGAACAGCTCACGGTTCTGGCCCATTTCGGTGGAGTAGGCGCTCAAGGCCGGCAGGCATGCCTCGTAGGCTTCGCGCAGTTCGGCGCTGTTGCACACGGCATTGAGGTGGCTGACCGGGCTCCAGGCCGCACCCAGGCGATCATTGAGTTCGTCCATGGCCAGGACCAGGCCGGCCCACGTCGGATTTTTACCCTGGCTTTGCAGGATCTCTGCGATTGCCACGCGGTTGTCGGCGAGGATCTGTTCGATGGCCGGCTGCACGTGTTCGGCACGGATCGCCGAGAACGGCGGCAGGTCGTAGGACTGCAAAAGAGGGTTGTTCGCGCTCACGGTGGGCACCTTGGCTGAAGAAACATGTAGAACAAAGATGGGGCCATCTTAATTACAATCAACACCCACCGCAGCTATCAGCAGAAGAGAGAGAGGCTATCGTGACCCTTCGCACCTATCAGAACCACACGCCAACCCTCGGCGCCGGGGCGTTTGTCGATATTTCGGCGGTGGTGATCGGCGATGTCGAAATCGGCACTGACAGCTCGGTTTGGCCGCTGACAGTGATTCGCGGCGACATGCACCGCATCCGCATCGGTGCGCGCACCAGCGTGCAAGACGGCTGCGTGCTGCACATTACCCATGCCGGGCCGTTCAATCCTGAAGGTTTCCCGTTGCTGATCGGCGACGATGTGACCATCGCCCATAAGGTCATGCTGCATGGCTGCACCGTGGGTAGCCGCGTCCTGATCGGCATGGGCAGTATCGTGATGGATGGCGCCGTGGTCGAAGACGACGTGATCATCGGCGCCGGCAGCCTGGTGCCGCCAGGCAAGAAACTCGAGAGTGGTTTTTTGTATGTGGGCAGCCCGGTTAAACAGATTCGCGCATTGACTGACAAAGAACGCGCCTTTTTCACCTACAGCGCGGCGAACTACGTGAAGCTCAAAGACCTGCACCTGGCCGAAGGATTCGATCAATGACCCTGCATCACCCCACCGTCCTGTTCGACCTGGACGGCACCCTCACCGACCCACGCGAGGGCATTACCCGTTCGATCCAGTACGCGCTGGCCAAACTGGGCATTGATGAACCCGACCTGACCAAGCTCGAACACTTCATCGGCCCACCCTTGTTGCAGGCGTTCATGCAGTTTTACGCCTTCGACGAGGCCAAGGCATGGGAGGCGGTGAATTTCTACCGTGAGCGCTTCAAGGTTACCGGCCTGTATGAAAACCGCGTATTCGACGGCGTCATGCCGTTATTGGAAGAGCTGAACAGCCAAGGGCGCCAGCTGTACGTCGCCACCTCCAAACCGTGGGAATTTGCCCGCGAGATTGCGCGGCATTTCGACTTTGCCAAGCACTTCAAGGTGATCTACGGCAGCGAGCTGGGCGGTACGCGCACCAACAAGGTGGAATTGATCGCGCATTTGATGCGTGAGGAACGACTGGACCCGGCCACCACCTTGATGATCGGTGATCGCAAGCATGACCTGATCGGGGCCCGCAGCAATGGGCTGGATTCGGCCGCTGTGGGGTATGGGTTTGGGAGTTTTGAAGAGCTGAATGCCGAGGCACCGACCTGGCATTTCGAGACGTTGGACCAGATGCATCAGGCGTTTTTGCAGCGGTCTTAAGAGCGCTTTCGCAGGCAAGCCAGCTCCCACAGTTGACCGCATCCTCATGTTGAAAATCGGTCAACTGTGGGAGCTGGCTTGCCTGCGATAAGGCCCTAACGGCCAACCCTCTCCAACTGCCTCAACGCCGCTTTCCGCTGCTCTACCGGCAACCCACCCAACCGCTCCACCGCAGTATAAAACTTCACCCAATCCCCACCTTCCTGCGCAAACAACGCCGCAAACGCCGGCACCCATTGGTCATACAACCCAAACGGCAACAGTCGGGCATTGTTCATCGGCTGGTTGATCCAGGCGTCATAACGCTTGTCACCCTCCCATTGGCTATCGCGCAGGTGCCGGTATTCGCTGCGCAACTGTTCGAATTGCGCCGCTTTGGCCCGGCGCATGGCGTCCGCTGCCAACGGCTGCGCGTACAACGCCTCCAGGCGTTTACGGGTATCGAGAATCAGCCGGATAAATTGGTCACGTTGCTTCAACGCCGCATCGCCGACAGGCGCCAGGCCCCGCGCCGCACGCCATTGTCGGGTGCCTTCCTGCTCGACAAAACTGGCATAGGACTCATTGAACTCGGTGTCATCCTTCACGTAGAAGCGCTGGTGGGCCAGCTCATGGAAGATCAGCGTGGCGAGGCGCTCATCGCCCCAGCTCATCATCGAACTCATGATCGGGTCGTTGAACCAGCCCAGTGTGGAATAGGCCTCCACGCCACCGATCGACACATCCATGCCCTGTTGCCGCAACAGCGCCGCCTCGCCCCGCGCCGCGCCTTGGTTGTAGTAGCCGCGATAGGCGACGCAACCGGCGATGGGAAAGCAATGGTTCTGTGGTGACAGAGAAAATTCCTGCGTGGCGAAGACATTCCAGACCACATAGGGTCGGCCGATATCGGCATATAGCCGGTAACTTTGGTTGTCAGGCAGGTGCAGGTGTTCACTGGCAAAGGTTCGGGCTTTCTGCGATTGAGCCAGATGCTCGCGCAGCACTGGCGGGCGAGCAGGGTCGGCGATCACCTCGGCAACCGGCTCCCGGGCCCGCAACAGCTGCCACTGGCCGCTCGCCAACTGGCCGTAATAACTGACACTGGAGCAGCCGCTGAGCAGCCCAACCATCAGCCCTGGAAGAAAACGCCTGATCATGCACTGACTGCTCCTGGGTGATTGGTTCGCCAGACTATCGCGCTTGCAGGGGATTTTTCCACGGCATGGCGTGTTTATACTCAAGCCTCTCTTCGTGCTGAGTACCTGCCATGCGCCAGCTTGTGCTTCCCCTCGCCGCTGTGCTCCTCAGCGCTTGCGCCTATACTCCCATCCCCCCTGTGGACCCGCAGCAGGCATGGGTCGATTTCACCACGCCGACACCGGGTTCCAAGTTGGTGATGGCTCAGCGCCTGGACGGGAAAAACCTCGACGACGGGCGCTTTTTTCAAATGCCTCCCGGCCCTCACGAGCTGATGGTGCGCTTTGACTTTGAAGTGCCCGCCGGCGGCGGCCTGGGTGGCCTCAGCCAGATGATGTATCGCACCTGCTTCATGACGCTGCAGTACGACCACTTTCAGGCCGGCCAGCGCTATGTGCTGGAAGGGCGCTCACTGGCGTTCACGCCCAACATCCGACTGTACGACTCCGCCCGCCAGTTATTGGCCGAAGAGCGCAGCGTGAATTGCATCTGAGTCAGTCGTTGTTCTTTTGATAGATGATGCGCTTGGTGCCGTTTTCGCACGAACCGACAATCATGGCTTCGTCATGGTTCTTGGCTTCTTCGGCGGTGATGATTTCCAGGGTGTAGGACGGAATCGCCTTGGCCTGGATCTTCACTTCGATTTCTTTCCTGAGCTCTTCACAATCTTTTGGCGCGGCCACGGCCGAAGTGGCCAATACACCGCAGATGATTGCCAAGGCAAAACGTTTCATGTGTGGAGCTCCCTGAATGCGCTGCGCACGAGTGTGCGCCTAGGCTGCATGGGCTATTCGACCACATTTTGCAAACACGAGTTCTGATTTAACGCAGAACTAAAAATGTGGGAGCGGGCTTGCTCGCGAATACGCAGTGTCAGTCACCGAAGATATCGGCTGATCCACCGCATTCGCGAGCAAGCCTGCTCCCACACAAGGCAACAGCTACATCAGTTGACCAGTGTGGCATCCAGCGTGATGGTTGCATTCAGCACCTTGGACACCGGGCACCCTTGCTTGGCCTTTTTGCTCAGTTCATCGAACTGCGCTTGGCTCGCGCCTGGGATTTTGGCCTTCAGGATCAGATGCACGGCTGTAATCGCAAAGCCGCCCTCGACCTGGTCCAGGGTCACTTCGGCCTGGGTGTCGATGCTGTCAGCCTTGAGCCCGGCCTCGCCAAGAATCATGGAAAACGCCATGGAGAAACAGCCGGCGTGAGCGGCGCCGATCAATTCTTCAGGGTTGGTACCCTTGCCGCCCTCGAAACGGGCCTTGAAGCCGTAGGGCGCTTCGCGCAGCACGCCGGTTTCCGTGGAAATGGAGCCCAGGCCAGTCTTCAGGTCGCCTTCCCAATGCGCGGATGCCTTTTTAACGATACTCATAGCTTTCTCCTCGAACGGTGGTTTTGCGTCGGTAAGGGTTCTGAGGATAGACGCCACGGCAAAGTTCATCTTGTCGGAAAAACCTAGCAATCCAGTAGGAAATTTCAGAACCACCTATTGAATCTCGGGTATATGCCCTCATTGCATAGAACATGCACATGCAGCGGCAGGTTTTGGCTCGTTTAAAAAAGCCTGTGCGCCCTATTGGAGAAGCAGGCTTATGAAATCGCTGTCCGACGTAAAATTTTCAACCCTCGACCTGGTGCCCGTACGCGCCAACGGCAGCCCGGCGCAGTCGCTGCGCAATTCCCTGGACCTGGCCCAGCATGTGGAGAAGTTCGGCTACCACCGTTTCTGGGTGGCCGAGCACCACAATATGGACGGTATCGCCAGTTCGGCCACCTCGGTACTGCTCGGCTACCTGGCAGGCGGCACCTCGACCATCCGCGTGGGTTCCGGCGGCGTGATGCTGCCTAACCACGCGCCACTGGTGATCGCCGAGCAGTTCGGCACCCTGGAAAGCCTCTACCCTGGCCGTATCGACCTGGGCCTGGGGCGCGCCCCCGGTTCCGACCAGATGACCGCCCGCGCCCTACGCCGTGAACGCTCCGGCAGTGCCGACGACTTCCCCGAAGATGTGGCCGAGTTGATGGCCTACCTGGGCCCGCGTACGCCCGACCAACGAGTTATCGCGGTACCCGGTACCGGCACCAATGTGCCGGTGTGGCTGCTGGGTTCGAGCCTATTCAGTGCGCAATTGGCCGGTGAGCGGGGCTTGCCTTACGCCTTCGCTTCGCATTTCGCACCGCGCTTGATGCATGAGGCGATTCGCGTGTATCGCAATCACTTCAAGCCTTCGGCCGTGCTGGATAAACCCTACGTGATGCTCGGCATTCCGCTGGTGGCGGCCGACACCGATGAGCAGGCCGATTACCTGGCCACCTCGGTGTACCAGCGTATTCTCGCGTTGATGCGCGGCCAGAGCCTGGTGCAGCGCCCTCCAGTCAAAACCATGGACGGCCTGTGGTTGCCCCATGAAAAAGACGCGGTCGGTAGCTTCCTTGGTTTGGCCATGGTGGGCAGCCCGGCGAAGATTCGCGCCAAGCTGGAGGTGTTGATCGAGCAGACCGGCGCCGATGAGCTGATTTTTACCAGTGACCTGTATGAGCACGCCGATCGGATTCATTCCTACGAGCTGCTTGCACAAGTGATGAAGGGCTGAAATCCAGGCGAAAAAAACCGACGCACTTGCGTCGGTTTTTTATGTCCACAACACGAGATTAACCGCGCTTGTAGGCAATTTCCTTGGTGCCACCTTCGCAGGTGCCAACTACTGTGTGGTCACTTGGCGTAGCACCTTTGTCCACCACTTCCAGCGAATACCCCGAAGCACCCTTGGCGTCGATTTTCGCGGCAATTTCGCTTTTCAGCTCTTCACAAGGCTTGCCCGCCGCCATAGCGGTACCCGCAATGCTCAACAACCCTACCGCCAACAGAAACGTCTTCATCCGTTACTTTCCTTGCGCTGATCAAAAAGAGCGTGCCGACGCTCATCGCATCGGCACCCGTTGTTTGTAGCGCAGGTTATGGCAATCGGCCAGCGGGCAAAGTTCAACTCTGCCGATCAACTACTGGCAATGCGGAATCCCACTTTGAGCGTGACCTGGAAGTGCGCAGCCTTGCCATCCTTGATGTGACCACGGGTTTCGGTCACCTCAAACCACTCCAGATGCTTGATGCTTTTGTTGGCTTCGGCCAGGGCATTGTTGATCGCGTCTTCGATGCTGGTGGTGGAAGAGCCTACCAGTTCGACTTTCTTGTACGTGTGATGATCACTCATGGCGTTTCTCCTTTAGGTCGTCAATCAAGACTAGCAGCGAATGTGCGTAATGCTTCAGGCGACCGTTGGGAGGCGAAAGTTCAGAATTACTGCACTTTCTGAAACCGGCGCAGTCGGTATCTACACACGCCACTCAATCACTTCAGGAGATGTCCACATGGCCAACACTTCTTTACGCAAAGCGTCGCTGGAAAGCATGGAAGCCGAGATTTCGAGCCTGCTCAAATCTCTGGAGAGCCTCAAGGACGACGCGTCCGATGAGTCGCGCAAAACGCTGAAGGCCTTGAAAAGCAATGCCGAGAACGCGCTCAAGCACTCTCGTCACCTGATCAGCGACGCCTACGAAGAAAGCAAAGTCAAAATCCGTGAAACCAGCGCTGCCACCCGTGACTACGCTCAAGAGCATCCATGGACGACCGCTGGCGTCGCCGTTGGCGCACTGGGCCTGCTGGCGGCTTACCTGCTGTGCAAACGCGGTGACTGATTGACCGGTTACACCGGTTGGCGCAGCAGCTCAGCCTTGAGCCATTGCGCCAACTGCCCGGCGCGCCCATCTGCGGCGCGCTTGGGTAGCCACAACGCCAGGTGCGCAGGGGTTTCACTGAAGCCCCACGGCGCCACCAGGCGACCCGCTCGCAGGTCCTCTGCCACCAGCGGTTCTGGCGCAATCGCCACGCCCAACCCGGCAACCGCCGCTTCCAGCAAATAATACAAATGCTCAAACCCCTGGCCGAGTTTCAACGCGCCGGGCTCGATGCCGTGTTGCCGTGCCCAACTGGGCCAGGCCTGCGGCCTTGAAGTGGTGTGCAGCAAGGCTTGCTCGGCCAGTGCCGACGCCGGAGCCTGGCGAAGCTGTTCAAAATCGGCGAAGCGTGGGCTCATAACCGGGCCGATACGTTCGCTGGCCAGCTCATACACTTGCATATCCGCCGGCCACGGCGGCTCAGCGAACACCAGCAAGGCATCCAGCCCTGGGCGGCGCGGGTCCAGATCGCCTTCGCCCGCCGACAGGTGCAGTCGCAAATCCGGCAAGTCGGCATTCAACCGTCCTAGCCGAGGGATAAACCAGCGCGCCAGCAAGCTGCCTGAACAGCCGAGTACGAAAGGTGCATCGGCGCCGCGCTGGGTCAATTCGGCGCACACCTCGCGCAAACGCTCGAAAGCTTCCGCGCTCGCGTCGCGAAGCCTTACACCCGCATCTGTGAGTTTAAGGCCGCGCCCGTCCTTGACGAACAGACTCACGCCCAAGTGCTCCTCCAGCACTTTCAACTGGCGGCTGACGGCGCCGTGGGTCACGTGCAATAGCTCCGCAGCCTGGCTGACGCTGTTCAGGCGGGCGGTGGCTTCAAAAGCGCGCAAGGCATTGAGGGGAGGAAGGTCGCCGCTCATCTGTGAGTTTTCCTGACAGGTTGCTGCGATCTTATCGGTTTTCAGGCCAAGGCGTCACGCGTAGAGTGACCGTCATTGCCTTTAAACACATTCTTTCCTGGAGCGTCCCATGACTCAGTCCCAGACCGATCTACGCAACGGCCCTGATGCCAACGGCCTGTTTGGTGCGTTCGGTGGCCGCTACGTCGCTGAAACCCTGATGCCGTTGATCCTCGACCTGGCCCGCGAATACGAAGCGGCCAAGGTAGATCCGGCGTTTAACGAAGAATTGGCCTACTTCCAGCGCGACTATGTCGGGCGCCCAAGCCCGCTGTACTTTGCCGAACGCCTCACCGAGTTCTGCGGCGGCGCCAAGATCTACCTCAAGCGCGAAGAACTCAACCACACCGGCGCGCACAAGATCAACAACTGCATCGGCCAGATCCTGCTGGCCCGGCGCATGGGCAAAAAACGCATCATCGCCGAGACCGGCGCCGGCATGCACGGCGTGGCCACCGCCACCGTGGCGGCGCGCTTTGGCCTGCAATGCGTGATCTACATGGGCACCACCGACATCGAACGCCAGCAGGCCAACGTGTTCCGCATGAAGCTGCTGGGCGCCGAAGTCATCCCTGTGGTCGCCGGCACCGGCACCCTCAAAGACGCCATGAACGAAGCCCTGCGCGACTGGGTCACCAACGTCGACAGCACCTTCTACCTGATCGGTACCGTGGCCGGCCCACACCCGTACCCGGCGATGGTGCGTGACTTCCAGGCCGTGATCGGCAAGGAAACCCGTACCCAACTGCAAGCCCAGGAAGGCCGCCTGCCGGACAGCCTGGTGGCGTGCATCGGCGGTGGTTCCAACGCCATGGGCCTGTTCCACCCGTTCCTGGATGACACCAGCGTCGAAATTATCGGCGTTGAAGCAGCCGGCCATGGCATTGAAACCGGCAAGCACGCCGCCAGCCTCAACGGCGGCGTACCCGGCGTGCTGCACGGCAACCGCACCTTCCTGCTGCAGGACGACGACGGCCAGATCATCGACGCCCACTCGATTTCCGCAGGCCTGGACTACCCCGGCATCGGCCCGGAACACGCCTGGTTGCATGACATCGGCCGCGTCCAGTACACCTCGGTGACGGACGACGAAGCCCTGGAAGCCTTCCACAAATGCTGCCGCCTGGAAGGGATCATTCCTGCCCTGGAAAGCGCCCACGCCCTGGCTGAAGTATTCAAGCGCGCGCCAAACCTGCCCAAGGATCACCTGATGGTGGTCAACCTCTCGGGCCGTGGCGACAAAGACATGCAGACCGTGATGCACCATATGGAACAGTCCAAGCAGGAGAAACACTGATGAGCCGCCTGCAAACCCGCTTTGCGCAACTTAAAGAACAGAACCGTGCCGCCCTGGTGACCTTCGTCACCGCTGGCGACCCCGGCTATGACACTTCGCTGGCGATCCTCAAGGGCTTGCCGGCCGCCGGCGCCGATGTGATCGAGCTGGGCATGCCCTTCACCGACCCGATGGCCGATGGCCCGGCCATCCAGCTGGCCAATATCCGCGCACTGGCCGCCAAGCAGAACCTGTTGAAAACCCTGCAGATGGTTCGCGAGTTCCGCCAGGACAACGACGACACGCCGCTGGTGTTGATGGGCTATTTCAACCCGATCCACAAATACGGCGTGTCGCAGTTCATTGCCGATGCCAAGGCAGCGGGCGTCGACGGCCTGATCGTGGTGGACATGCCCCCCGAGCACAACGGCGAGCTGTGCGACCCGGCCCAGGCCGCAGGCATCGACTTTATCCGCCTGACTACGCCGACCACCGATGACGTGCGCCTGCCTACCGTGCTCAATGGCAGCTCCGGGTTTGTGTATTACGTGTCGGTCGCCGGTGTAACCGGGGCTGGTGCCGCCACCCTGGAACACGTCGAAGAAGCCGTGACCCGCCTGCGCCGCCATACCGACCTGCCGATCAGCATCGGCTTTGGTATCCGCACACCAGAGCAGGCAGCGGCCATCGCACGCCTGGCAGACGGGGTGGTAGTGGGTTCGGCGCTGATCGATCACATCGCCACGGCCAAGAACGACCAGCAAGCCATTGATGGCGTGCTGACGCTGTGCGCGGCGCTGTCGGAAGGTGTGCGCAACGCACGTAAGTAAGTGCCTGTTCGGTCGGTGATCAGACTGTCCAAATATCACCGACTTATACGCTAGGCTTCAGAAGGAGGCGGGCATCTCGCCTAATGTGTAGGAGCGAGCTTGCTCGCGAAAAACTTACAGGCGCCGCGTGCATTCAGCGAACACGCGTTATCGTTGACGTTTTTCGCGAGCAAGCTCGCTCCTAAACAAGGCTAGGCATCGCGTCTCTCCTTTTTAACCCACTTCGTGCCCTTTGCCGTCTAACCACCTTCGCAAGCCCTGCAGTCCTTGCCCCTCGGTCGTTAAGTTAGCCGCATCAGAAGTCATTCTTGGCTCTTAGGAGTACATCATGGCATTTGATCTCATCACTGTTTCAGACCGTCGTCACTCAAGCCTGCAAAAGGGCTTCAACCTGCGCTGGCCCTTGGGCAACCTGCAGGGTCAGTCCTCGCCCAATGGCGCCAACCTGGTTTACCTGTGCCGCAGCCCCCAAGACATCATGGACGCCGCCGCCCAGGCATTGGCCCTGCCCAATGGACGCATCACCGTACGCAGCGGCGGTCATTGCTATGAAGGGTTTGTCGCCAACAAGATGCCCGACAGCCCGGATGAGGTGCTGTCGATCCTGGATATCAGCGCGCTGAGCCAAGTGGTGTACGACGCCAGCGGGCAGATCGGCTCCGAACTGAGCCCGGCGCAGCCCTTTCGCTACCACTTTCGCCTGGAGGCCGGCAGCCAGATCTGGGACAGCTATAGCGCGTTGTACAAGCAGGCCAACAAGACCTTGCCCGGGGGCTCATGTTATTCGGTCGGATTAGGCGGGCACATTTGCGGCGGCGGCTACGGGTTGCTGTCGCGCAAGTATGGACTGGTGTGTGACTGGCTCAGTGGGGTCGATATCCTGGTGCCTGACAGCCAAGGCAAAAGGCTCGAACCGCGCCATGTCAGCAGGGACAGCACCCAACAGGACGAATTGGACCTGTTCGCCGCGTGCTGCGGTGCTGGGGGTGGTCAATTCGGCATTATCACCAGCTATTACTTCAAGGACCTGCCACCGGCCCCCAAAGAAGTACTGTGGCTGGTGTTGGAATGGGATTGGTCAGTACTGACCCAGGATGCACTAAACAATCTGCTGGTGGCTTACCAGCTATGGTTTGCCAGCCATCAGAACAACCCGGACACCTGGGGCCTGGCGACCAAACTGGAAATGCGCCACGAGCACACAGGCAATATCACTCTGGGCATCCATTATGTGGACAAGGAGGGTGAGCTGAACGACCGTGCGCCCTTCGATGATTTTGTCGACAAGATGCTCACGGCCATCGGCTTGCCTGCCACCGAGTCGCTGGTGCCGTTTCATGTGGTCCATTTGCCGCCTGGCACAGCTGACGGGCGCACCATCGACTCAGTGTCATCCGCCCAAGCTGCGACCCGGCGCCTGGATTGGCTGGTGTGCCAGCAAACCTTGAATGGCGCGGGAGACAACCAGCGCGGGCGCTATAAGTCGGCCTACCAGAAAGGGGAGTTCAGCCCTCAAGTGCTACAGGCCATCTGGACTACCCTGACCTGGCCAGACCCTGACAACCACCTGACACAAAGCCTGATCCAGATTCAATCCTTCGGCGGCCAGATCAACGCCGCCAGCGCGCACGTGCGCAAGGAGTCGTCGGCCGCCCAGCGTTCGTCCTTCCTCAAGTGGCAACCCCAGTGTTACTGGCACGGAGACAGCGCCGCTGCGGACCAGGCCCATGCTGACTGGATCCGAGGGCTGTACGTCAATGCGTTTGCCGATGCTCAAGGCGTGCCGTTCAACGATGCGTTCGAAGGCTGCTACATCAATTATCCCGACCTCGACATGACCTACGCTGGCGGTAATCCGGCCAATGGTAAAAACCCCCAGTGGTACAAGATCTTCTTTCCCGACCTGATGATCGAAAGCCGCTTGCGCCGTACCAAGCAGCGCTGGGACCCGCACAATGTATTTCGTAACGAGATGTCGGTGCCGTAGAACGAAAAAGGGCGACCCGAAGGTCGCCCTTTTTTACAACTCGATCCGCTCGACTTTGCCTACCAGCAATATGTAGGAAAGCGCGCCGAGCAACGCCAAGACCGCGATATAGGTAATGGCCGGCGCAAAGGACGAACCACTGGCCAGAAAGCCAATCACGATAGGCGTGGCAATCGCCGCCAGGTTGCCGATAAAGTTGAACACCCCACCGGTCAGCCCCAACAGACGGGCAGGCGCCAAGGTCGACACCAACGACCAGGTGATCGACGCCAGGCCATTGCCGAAAAACGCCACCGCCAGAAACGCGATGACCCACCCCGTGGAGTCCACATAGTTGGCCCCGATGATCGCCGTGGAAATCAGCAGCCCGCTGATGATCGGCAACTTGCGCGCAAAGCCCACCGACGCCCCACGGCGAATCAGCCAATCGGAAAACACCCCCGAACACAGCACGCCCACAAACGCGGCCAGGAACGGCAAGGAGGCCAGCAACCCAGACTGGATAAAGTCCATGCCGCGATATTTCACCAGGTACGTCGGGAACCAAGTCAGGAAGAACCACAGCGTGGAGTTCAGGCAAAACTGGCCCAGGTAGATGCCCCAGAGCTTGCGTTTGCTCAGCACAATGCCCAGGTCGGTCCAGCTAAAAGGTGCCTTGACGGTTTTAGCCTGCATGTCCACCAGTCCGCCACCGTCGCGGATCAGTTGGATTTCAGCTTCGTTGGCGCCTTTGAAGTCTTTGGGCTCGCGATACACCGCATACCAGATCGCGGCCCACAGGATGCCGACGCCACCGGTTACCACAAACACCATGTGCCAGCCGTACTGATGTTGCAGCCACGCCAATACCGGGGTGAGGAACGCCAGGCCAACAAATTGCCCGGAGGTATAAACGCCAATGGCCGTGGCGCGCTCGCGCTCGGGAAACCAGGTGGTGACCACACGGCTGTTGATCGGATAGGCCGGTGCCTCCAACGCGCCCACGGCCATGCGCAGCACGAACAGCGCGATAAAGCTGGCGGCGAAACCGAGCATCACCGTGGCAATCGACCACAGCAGCAGGGCCGCTGTGTAGAGAATGCGCGGCGGCACCCGGTCTACCAGCCAGCCACCCGGGATTTGCATGGCGGCGTAGGTCCAGCCGAAGGCAGAGAAAATCAGCCCGACTTGCACCGGGTCGATCCCCAGCTCGCTGGTCAGCGCGGGCGCGGCAATCGACAGGTTGCTGCGGTCGAGGTAGTTGATGACCACGGTGATGAACAGCAGCACCATGATGAAAAAGCGCTTTCTGCTAGGCGTGACTAAAGAAGCCTGCCCGGTGAGGGATTCAGGGTGCATGGGGGGGGTGCCTCTTTTTATATGTTTGTTGAGGTCTGAAAATGAGCTGACTGAAGAAACCGGATCAAAAATGTGGGAGCGGGCTTGCTCGCGAATGCGGTGGTTCAGCCGCAGATGTGTTGAATGACACACAGCATTCGCGAGCAAGCCCGCTCCCACATGTTTTACCGCGTTCCGTCAGTCAGGCATCACCACTCGGCAAAACTGCCATCGGCATGGCGCCAGATCGGGTTGCGCCAGCGATGGCCGATGGCCGCGCGCTCAACCACATACTCCTCGTTGATCTCAATGCCCAAACCCGGGCCGTTGGGGATCTTCACAAAGCCCTGGTCATAGTCGAATACGCCCGGGTCTCGCACGTAGTCGAGCAAATCGTTGCTTTCATTGTAGTGAATGCCCAGGCTCTGCTCCTGGATAAACGCGTTGTAGCAAACCGCATCCAGTTGCAGGCACGCCGCCAAGGCAATCGGGCCCAGCGGGCAGTGCAGGGCCAGGGCCACGTCGTAGGCTTCGGCCATGTTGGCGATCTTGCGGGTTTCGGTGATACCGCCGGCGTGGGAAGCGTCCGGCTGGATGATGTCGACATAGCCTTCGCTGAGCACGCGCTTGAAATCCCAGCGCGAGAACAGGCGCTCGCCCAGGGCGATCGGCGTACTGGTCAGCGGTGCCAGTTCTTTCAGCGCTTCGTAGTTTTCGCTGAGCACCGGCTCTTCAATGAACATCAGCTTGTATGGGTCGAGCTCTTTCATCAGCACCTTGGCCATCGGCTTGTGCACCCGGCCATGGAAGTCGACGCCGATCCCCACGTTAGGGCCGACCGCATCGCGCACGGCAGCGACGTTGGCCAGGGCCAGGTCGACTTTTTCGAAGCTGTCGACGAACTGCAATTCTTCGGTGCCGTTCATTTTTACCGCCGTGAAGCCACGGGCCACCGCCTCTTTGGCGGCACGGGCAGTGTCGGCGGGGCGGTCACCGCCGATCCACGAGTACACGCGGATTTTGTCACGCACCTGGCCGCCCAGCAGATCGCTGACCGACACACCGAGGGCCTTACCCTTGATGTCCCACAACGCCTGGTCGATGCCAGCGAGGGCACTCATGTGCACCGCGCCGCCTCGGTAGAAGCCGCCGCGATAGAGCACGGTCCAGATATCTTCGATGTTGCGTGGGTCTTTGCCGATCAGGTAGTCGGACAGTTCTTCGACGGCAGCGGCCACCGTGTGAGCGCGGCCCTCGACCACAGGCTCACCCCAACCGGTCACACCCTGGTCGGTTTCGACCTTGAGGAAGCACCAGCGCGGCGGAACGATAAAGGTCGTCAGTTTGGTGATTTTCATCTCTTGTCTCTCTTATAGATGCAGCGCCTGTGGGCGCGGAATATGCTCTCAGCCGAGGGCTTTCCAGGCGGCGACATACGCCTGGGCACGGCTCGCAACCTGATCCACTGTCATGCCCGGCTTGAACAGCCCGGAACCCAATCCGAAGCCCTTGGCGCCGGCGTCGGTAAACACCTGCATGTTGTCCGGGGTGATGCCGCCCACCGGCAGCAGCAACGTGCCCGCAGGCAATACCGCCAGCCACGCCTTGATCACTGAAGGGCCCATTTGCTCGGCCGGGAACAGCTTCAACACATCAGCGCCTTCGGCCAGCGCGGCAAAGGCTTCGGTGGGCGTGGCTACCCCAGGCGACAAGTACAGGCCCGCCGCTTTGGCCGCGCGCAACACCTTGGCATCGCTGTGGGGCATGACGATCACCTGGCCTCCGGCCGCCTTGACCTGTTCGACCTGCTCAGGGGTCAACACCGTGCCGGCACCGATCAGGCAATCGGCGGGCAAGCTGTCGCGCAGGGTGCGGATGCTGGTGTAAGGGTCTGGCGAGTTGAGCGGCACTTCGATCACGCGAAAACCCGCGTCGTACAGCACCTGGCCGACCGCCTGGGCTTCGTCGGGGCGTAGGCCGCGCAGGATGGCGATCAAACCGTTTTGTGCGAGTGCTTGCTTGAGCATGTCAGGCCTCCAGTAAAGGTCGAGTAAGCCCGGCGGCTTGCGCCAGTTGCCACAGGCCACGCTCGGTGGCTTCTTGCGCCAGGCTGACGTGGGCAAAGCCGCAAAGGGCGAGGGCGCGTTGATAGCGGGCGCAGAGTGGAGCGGCGCCGACCAGGATGATCGGCTGGTGTTTGGCGGAATCTGGCAGGCCGGCAAGTTCATGGCCTATGAGCAAGCCGGACAGGTAGTCGGGTTGCTGGTCGGGCGCCAGCTGCGCAGTGAGCCCAAGGGTACGGGCACTGAACAGGGTCGAGAGCACGCCACGCTGGCCATCGTTGGACAGCGCAACGTGCACGCCTCGATCAAACGCATCGGCCTGGAACTGTTCGCTGGCCTGTTGGGTGCGCCCCAGAATGCTGTGCTTGCTCAACACCGCAAACACTTCGCCGGTCATGAAGGTATCGAAATGGGTAATGCGGCCTTCCACCACCTCGACCCATTTGGAATGGCTGCCGGGCAGGCCGATCAACACCTGGGGCCCAAGCCCTTGCAGCACGCCGAGCACTTGGGTTTCTTCGCCGCGCATCACATTGGGCAGCCCCACTTGCTCGATCACCCCCGGCACGATGTGCACCTGCACCCCGCGCAGGCTGCGTATGCCATGCAACGCCTGGCCAAGGCTGGCGACATCCACGGGCGTGCTGCGATAGGCCGCCTCGCTCCAACCCTGTGCGCTGCCGACCATGCCGCACGCGATCACCGGCAGCCCGGGCTGGGCGTCGAGCCAATCGCCGCAGGCACTATCGAACGCCAGTTCAAAGCCGTCGGTGCACAGCACACCGGCAATTTCCCGAGGCTCTGTGGGCAAATGCATGATGCCGGTAGCCAGCGAGCGCTGTTCCAGCACAACGCCCGCGGGGCCGAGTTTGTAAGCACGAAGGGAGCTGGTCCCCCAATCGAGCGCGATCAATTGCGCCTGCATCGCTTCACCTGAAATGAGTGGGTGCTGAAAAAAGCAGATGAGCGAATATAAACCTAGGGAGCCGGATATCTCAATATATAAATATCAATCCCATATAATGAGACTGGACAAGATAAATCCCACAACCCTTCCGGTTTTTACTTAGGGAAAGACGCGGGTTTATCGGGTAGGGATGGTTAAAAAATCGACAGGTCCAATTCGCGCATCGCACCCATCCAGATGGCGTAATCGGTGTGGTCCTTGAGGTCATCACCGGTTTCCGGGTGCAGGAACACCACCAGACCATCACGGTGCAGCGCCAGCCACGGCAATACCACGCCGATATATTCCGGCTCGAACGCCAGTTGGCAACTCCAATCCGGGTGCGGGCCCACCGGCCGCTCATGCACGCGGCCCATGCGCAACGGGAACAGCCTGGCGGCGTCTTCACAGAGCGTGCGCGCCTGCTCGATCGTGCTGGCGTCGAAGTAGATATGGGCGTGGTAGCCCTTGATACGTTGCATGACGGACTCCGGTTCCACTGTGCGCCGATCCTAGACCGCAATCGACGGCAGGGCCAGCCCGGTCAACGACTGCGCACTGCTGGCCTGTTCCGCCACCAGCCACTCGACAAAGCGGTCCACCAACTGCCCACGGCGTTTGCGCTGGGGCTGCACCACGTAATAGCCAAATCGCGACGTCACCGTGGGGCTGATCGGTCGGCACAGCCAATTCTGCTCCAGCAGGTTGTCCACCAGGTGGCGCCAGCCGATGGCGACACCCTGGCCGGCAATCGCGGCCTGGATCAGCAAAGTGTAGTTGTCGAAGCGCAATTGCCCAGGGGTCGGCGCAGCCGTGATACCCAGTTCGCGGAACACGCCGTTCCAGTCGAACCACTGGCTGTTGTTTTCCTGGCGCAGGTGCAGCAACGGGCAGTCTTGCAAGGTCTGCACCGTCAGGGGCGCAGCTTGTTCCTTGAGCCACTGCGGGCTGCACACCGGGAACACTTCCTCATTGAACAACCACAGGCTCTCGCCCTGCTTGAAACGGCCATCGCCAAACAGCACCGCCACATCAATATCGCTGCGCAGAGTGGCGTGGTTGCGCTCACTGGTGACCAGGCTGACATCCACCTGCGGGTTGGCCTGGTGGAAGCGATGCAGGCGCGGCATCAGCCAATAGGCGGCGAAGGCGAAGTCGGTGGCGACTTGCAGCACTTCATGCTGGCTTTGTTGGGTGATGGCGCCCAGGCCCTGGTTGATGTTCTGCAGGCCGCCTTGCACATGCTCGAACAGCAGGGCGCCGGCGTCGGTCAGTTCGATGCCGCGATAAATGCGGTCAAACAGGCGGATCGCCAGTTGCTCTTCAAGGCGCTTGATCTGCTGGCTGACCGCCGGTTGGGTGGTGCCCAGTTCCATCGCGGCCGCGGTGAAACTGCGATGGCGTGCCGCTGCCTCAAAGGCGCGCAGCAAATCGAGAGAGAGGTCACCCAGCGCTTCATACATAAGCTCAACTTATCCTAGTCATTGCCGCGTATGGGCTTTACCCATGTATTTATGGACCGCATGCTCATTGGCATAAACACCGCCTATGGAATGCCGAGAAACCATGAAGCGCAAGAACATTCTTTTCATCATGGCCGATCAGATGGCCGCGCCGATGCTGCCGTTCTACGGGCCTTCCCCGATCAAGCTGCCCAACCTCAGCCGCCTGGCGGCACAAGGTGTGGTGTTCGACGCCGCCTATTGCAACAGCCCGTTGTGCGCACCGTCGCGCTTCACCTTGGTGAGTGGCCAATTGCCGAGCAAGATCGGCGCCTACGACAACGCTGCCGATTTCCCCGCCGATGTACCGACCTATGCCCACTACCTGCGTCGCCTCGGCTACCGCACTGCGCTGTCGGGCAAGATGCACTTCTGCGGCCCCGACCAGTTGCACGGCTATGAGGAACGCCTGACCAGCGACATCTACCCCGCCGACTACGGCTGGGCAGTGAACTGGGATGAGCCAGACGTACGCCCTACCTGGTATCACAACATGTCCTCGGTACTGCAGGCGGGCCCATGTGTGCGCACCAACCAGCTGGATTTCGACGAAGAGGTGGTGTTCAAGGCCCAGCAATACCTGTTCGATCATATCCGCGAGGAGGGCGACCAGCCGTTCTGCCTGACCGTGTCGATGACCCATCCCCACGACCCGTACACCATTCCCAAGCCGTTCTGGGACCTGTACGCCGACACCGAGATCCCATTGCCCGCGACGCCGCCCCAGGCCGATCTTGACCCGCATTCCCAGCGGCTGCTCAAGGTCTATGACTTGTGGGACAAACCGCTGCCGGTGGATAAGATCCGCGACGCCCGCCGCGCCTACTTCGGTGCCTGCAGCTACATCGACAGCAACGTCGGCAAGCTGCTGCAGACCCTGGAAGACACCGGCCTGGCCGACGACACCCTGATCATTTTCTCCGGCGACCACGGCGACATGCTTGGCGAGCGCGGCCTCTGGTACAAAATGCACTGGTTTGAAATGGCCGCCCGCGTGCCGCTGCTGGTCAGTGCGCCGGGGCAGTTCGCCGCTGGCCGCGTCACCCAGGCCGTATCGACCGCCGATCTGTTGCCGACCCTGGTGGAATTGGCCGGCGGCACGTTGGACCCGCATTTGCCGCTGGACGGCCGCTCACTGGTCCCGCACTTGCAAGGGCAGGGCGGGCATGACGAAGTGTTTGGCGAATACATGGCCGAAGGCACCGTCAGCCCGTTGATGATGATTCGCCGGGGCGCCTACAAATTCATCTACAGCGAAGACGACCCTTGCTTGTTGTTCGATGTGCACAACGACCCGCGCGAGCAGGAAAACCTCAGCCAGTGCGCCGAACATCGCCCTCTGTTCGAGGCGTTTTTGCGTGAAGCACGGGCTAAATGGGACATCCCGGCAATCCATCAACAGGTGCTCGCCAGCCAACGCCGTCGCCGCCTGGTGTTTGAAGCGCTGACCCAAGGCAAACTCAAGAGCTGGGATCACCAGCCACTGGTAGACGCCAGTCAGCAGTACATGCGCAACCATATCGACCTCGATGACCTGGAGCGCAAGGCACGTTTTCCACAACCCTGCCAAAACCAATAAGTAGACAGAGGGAAGGCCATGCAAAAGTTGACCGTGGTACTGAGTTTGGTGGTGCTCAGCAGCGCCCAGGTGTACGCAGACACTCGCTGCGAAACGGTAAAGATGGCCGATCCAGGCTGGAGCGATATTGCCGCCACCAACGCCATCACCAGTTTCCTGCTGACGGGCATGGGCTACCAACCCAAGGTCGATACCCTGGCGGTGCCGATTACCTTCGGCGGGCTGAAAGACGGCCAGGTGGATGTCTTCCTCGGCAACTGGATGCCGGCGCAGCAAGGCTTCTACGACAAGTTCGTGGCCAACGGCGATGTGGTGCAACTGGCGAAGAACCTGGAGGGCACCGAGTTCACCCTCGCCGTGCCCGACTATGTGTGGGACGCCGGGGTGCATGACTTCGCCGACCTGAACAAGTTTGCCGACAAGTTCGACAAGAAGATCTACGGCATTGGCTCCGGCGCGCCGGCCAATATCTCGTTGCAAGAGATCATCAAGAAAAATGATTTCGACCTGGGGCAGTGGAAGCTGATCGAGTCCAGCGAACAAGCGATGCTCGCGGAAGTTTCGCGAGCCGTTAAGAAACAGCGTTTCGTCACCTTCCTCGGCTGGACTCCGCACCCGATGAACGTGCAACTGAAAATGCGTTACCTCAAAGGCGGCGAGCAGTACTTTGGTGCCACCGGCAGCGTGTACACCTTGACCCGCAAGGGTTACGCACAAGCCTGCCCCAACGTCGGGAAACTGCTGACCAACCTGAGTTTCACCCAGGCCATGGAGAACAGCATCATGGCCGACGTGGCCAACAACAAGGTCAGCAATGCGCAGGCGGCGAAGGCATGGATCAAGGCCAACCCGGCGGTGCTGGACCAGTGGCTGGAGGGCGTGAAAACCCTGGATGGGCAGGAGGCGTTGCCGGTGGTAAAAGCCAAACTCTAATCCTCCTTGTAGGAGCTGGCTTGCCAGCGAAGAACTCGAAAACGCCGCGTTTTTTCAGACAGCACGCGTTATCGTTACCCTTCTTCGCGAGCAAGCTCGCTCCTACAGTAATTCGAGCGACTCATGCCCCGGCCCACCCGCCATACACTCTTGCCCTTCCTGCGCTGGCTGCCGCGCCAAACCCGCGCCAGCGTCGGCCGGGATGCCATCGTCGGCCTCAGCGGCGCGGTGCTTGCGCTGCCGCAGTCGATTGCCTACGCACTGATCGCAGGCCTCCCACCCGAATACGGGCTCTACGCCGCCATCATCCCGGTGTTGATCGCGTGCCTGTGGGGCTCGTCCTGGCACCTGATCTGCGGGCCCACGGCCGCCATCTCCATCGTGCTTTACGCCAGCATCAGCCCATTGGCCGTGCCAGGCTCACAGGACTACATCACCCTCATCCTGTTGCTGACCTTCCTCGCCGGGGTGTTCCAGTGGTTGCTTGGCCTGCTGCGCTTTGGCGCGTTGGTGAACTTTGTCTCCCATTCGGTGGTGCTGGGTTTCACCCTCGGCGCCGCCGTGGTGATTGCCCTGGGGCAGTTGCCCAACCTGCTCGGGTTGGATTTGCCCAGCCAGGCCACGGCTATCAACAGCCTGCTGGCGTTGATCGACCATCGTGGCGAGTGGGATCAGGCATCCCTGGCCCTGGGGCTGGGGACGTTGCTGGCAGGCATGTTGCTCAAGTACCTGGTGCCACGCTGGCCGACACTGTTGATCGCCTTGGTGTTGGGCAGCCTGGTGGCATGGTTGTGGCCGGCGATGTTCGGGCATGTGGCACGGGTCAGTTCGTTCATCGGCAAACTGCCGCCGTTCAGCCCATTGCCGATGGACCTGGACCTAGTGTTGCGCCTGCTGCCCAGTGCCGTGGCGGTGGGGATGCTGGGGTTGGTGACCAGCCTGTCGATTGCCCGTTCGCTGTCGGCCCGCTCGCAACAACTGCTCGACGCCAACCAGGAAGTTCGCGCCCAGGGGTTATCCAACATCGTGGGCGGATTTTTTTCCGGCTACCTGTCTGCCGGATCATTCACCCGCTCGGGCCTCAGTTACGAGGCGGGCGCCTGTTCGCCGCTGGCGGGGGTGTTTTCCGCCCTGTGGGTGGCGTTATTCGCGTTATTTGGCGCAGCGTTGATCGCGCATATTCCGATCCCGAGCATGGCGGCGAGCATCCTGCTGATTTGCTGGGGGCTGGTGGACCACCGCGGCATTCGCGCGCTGTTCCGGGTCAGCCGCGCCGAATTCGTGGTGATGAGCCTGACCTGCGTCGCCACCTTGTTGTTGGAGCTGCAAACGGCGATCTATGCCGGGGTGCTGGCGTCGCTGTTTTTCTACCTAAAGCGCACGTCGCAGCCACGGGTTCAACACTGGCGCGACGGTGAGGCGGATGTGTTGCGGGTAGGCGGCTCGATCTTTTTTGGCGCCAGCCATTACCTGCAAGTTCGCTTGCAACGTTTGCAGGGTGAGCGGGTGGTGATCGAGGCGCAGCAGATCAACTTTATCGACTATTCCGGGGTGGAGATGCTGCATCAGGAGGCGCGGCGGTTGGCGGGGCTGGGCCGTAGCTTGACGTTGCGTGGGGCCAGGCCGCAGGTGGTTGAGGAGCTGAAAAAGCTCGACGGGCCCGATAACTGCCCCATCGACTTTGAAGACTGAACCCGATCAAAACTGTGGGAGCTGGCTTGCCTGCGATAGCGGTGGGTCAGCCAGCACATGGGTAACTGACCTATTGCTATCGCAGGCAAGCCAGCTCCCACATTAACGGTGCCCACATCAGCGCGTGGAATCAGGCCAATTGACGGCGCAGTTCGGCCAGTACCGGCGCCGAATCCGGACGCACACCACGCCACAGCAAAAAGGCTTCTGCCGCTTGTTCCACCAGCATGCCCAGGCCATCCATCGCCACCGCCGCGCCTTGCTCGCTCGCCCAGCGGCAGAACGCGGTGGGTTGCTTGGCGTACATCATGTCGTAGCAGAAGGTCTTGCCCGGTTCGATCAGGCTGCCGGCAATCGGCGGTACATCGCCTGACAGGCTGGCCGACGTGGCATTGATGATCACGTCCACCGGCTCACGCAACCAGTCGAAACCACTGGCAGACACCGGGCCCAGGTCATCGAACAGCTCAGCCAGTAACTCGGCTTTTTCCACGGTGCGGTTGGCGATGATCAACGACGAGGGTTGCTGCGCCAGCAACGGCTCCAGCGCACCGCGCACCGCGCCACCGGCGCCCAATAACAGAATGCGTTTACCTTGCAGGGTCAGCCCGGCATTGACCGTCAAATCGCGCACCAGGCCCGCGCCGTCGGTGTTGTCGCCCAACAAGGTGCCGTCATCCAGTTTGCTCAAGGTGTTCACGGCACCGGCGCGCTGGGCTCGTTCGGTCAGGGTATTGGCCAGACGGTAAGCCTCCTCCTTGAACGGCACGGTCACGTTGGCGCCACGGCCCTGTTGGAAAAACTCACGGGCACAGGCGGTGAAGTCCTCCAACGGCGCGAGCATCGTGCTGTAGTCCAACTGCTCGCCGGTCTGGGCGGCGAACAGACGGTGAATCAGCGGCGATTTGCTGTGGCCGATGGGGTTTCCGAACACGACATAACGGTCCATCACACCGCCGCCTTGGGCGCGGCAACGCCGAGCCAGTCACGGTCTTGCAGGAAGTAGTCGGTAAGGCGCGCCTCTTCGCTGCCGGCTTCGGCCTTCCAGTCGTAGCTCCAGCGTACCTGGGGTGGCAGCGACATCAGGATCGACTCCGTACGCCCGCCCGATTGCAGGCCGAACAGGGTGCCACGGTCATAGACCAGGTTGAACTCAACGTAGCGGCCCCGGCGGAACTCCTGGAACTGGCGCTGTTGCTCGGTGTACGCCATGGCCTTGCGACGCTGCACAATCGGCAGGTAGGCGTCGATGTAGGCATCGCCGATGGCGCGGATGAAGGCGAAGCAGGTGTCAAAGCCCCACTCGTTCAAATCATCGAAGAACAACCCACCGATGCCACGGGGTTCGTTGCGATGCTTGATGTGGAAGTAGGTGTCACACCAGGCCTTGTAGCGTGCGTACACATCCGGGCCAAACGGCGCACAGGCCTGCTCGGCCACTCGGTGCCAGTGAATGCAGTCTTCTTCATTGCCGTAATACGGGGTGAGATCGAAGCCACCGCCGAACCACCACACCGGTTCTTCGCCTTCTTTTTCAGCGATGAAAAACCGCACGTTGGCGTGGGAAGTCGGTACATGCGGGTTATGCGGATGGATCACCAGTGACACGCCAAGCGCTTCAAAGCCACGGCCGGCCAGCTCGGGGCGATGGGCACTGGCAGACGGTGGTAAACCGCTGCCGAACACGTGGGAAAAGTTGACGCCGCCTTTTTCGATCACCGAACCGTTTTCCATCACACGGGTGCGACCGCCACCGCCGGCTGGCCGGGTCCAGGCGTCTTCGATAAAGCGAGTGTCCGTCTCGAAGGTTTCCAGGGCGCTGCAAATGCGGTCTTGCAGGTCAAGCAGGTAGGCTTTAACGGCCTCGGTGCGGGTAGTCATGGCATCACCTTGAATCGGGCAAAGCTACGCGAGGCCCATGGGGCGTCGGCGGCAAATGGGCGCACAGGATACCACTGCGCTTAGATGCCACTGCACTTAGGTGCGCGGCAGTTGACGAAGATCAAGCTTAGGAGTCCGATAGGGGGCTACGCAGATTCGAACCCAAGGAGAAGTGCAGATGGCCAAACGTATCCAGTTCAGCGCCCATGGCGGGCCCGAAGTGCTTGAGTATGTGGACTACACGCCAGCGGAGCCTGGCCCACAGCAGGTACGGGTGCGCAACGAAGCTATCGGCCTGAACTTCATCGACACCTATTTCCGCAGTGGCCTCTATGCGCCGCCCGCCCTGCCATCGGGCCTGGGTGCGGAAGGCGCTGGCGTAGTCGATGCCGTTGGCAGTGAAGTCAGCCAATTCAAAGTCGGCGACCGTGTGGCCTACGGCAGCGGCCCGCTGGGTGCCTATAGCGAGTTGCACGTGTTGCCTGCCGCCAACCTGGTGCACCTGCCGGATGAGATCAGCTTTGAACAGGCCGCCGGTGCCATGCTCAAAGGCCTGACCGTACAGTACCTGCTGCGCCAGACCTATGAGCTCAAAGGCGGAGAGACCATTTTGTTCCACGCCGCCGCCGGTGGCGTCGGTTCCCTGGCCTGCCAATGGGCCAAGGCTTTGGGGGTGAAGTTGATCGGTACGGTCAGTTCGCCGGAAAAGGCGGCCTTGGCCAAATCGCTGGGCGCCTGGGAAACCATCGACTACAGCAAGGAAGATGTCGCACAACGCGTACTGGAATTGACTGACGGCAAGAAATGCCCGGTGGTGTACGACGGCGTCGGCAAGGACACCTGGCTGACTTCCCTGGACAGCGTGGCGCCGCGAGGCTTGTTGGTGAGCTTCGGCAACGCGTCGGGGGCGGTGGATGGGGTGAACCTGGGGATTCTGTCGGCGAAGGGTTCGCTGTACGTCACCCGGCCGACTTTGGCGACCTACGCGAACAACCCGGCGAACTTGCAGGCGATGGCGGACGATCTGTTTTCGATGATCAAGAGTGGCAAGGTGCGCATTGATATCAACCAGCGCTACTCGCTGGCGGAGGCGGCCAAAGCGCAGACGGAGTTATCGGGGCGGCGCACGACTGGGTCGACCATTCTGCTGCCTTAAGGGCCTCATCGCAGGCAAGCCAGCTCCCACATTTGACGGCGAACACTGATCAAATGTGGGAGCTGGCTTGCCTGCGATGGGTGCACTGCGGTGTCAGGACGGGCGCACCACATCACCCGTCACCAGGTCCCGAATCAGGCTCGGGTTCTTGCGCCCCCCCAGGGCACCGCCCAACACCAAGTCCACTTGCCCGCGAAAATACTGCTCCACGCGAATCCGCGTGCGGGCTGCCGGGCGCCCCTGGGGGTTGGCCGAGGTGGAAATCAACGGGCCGACCTCGGCGCACAAATCTCTCACCAACGGATGATTACTGACCCGCAACGCTACGGTGTCATGCACACCCGTGACCCAATCGGGCAGCAAGTCTTGATGGGGCACCAGCCAGGTATTCGGCCCTGGCCAGGTGCTGGCCATGCGTTCGACCCACGTGTCCGGGAAATCTTCAAACAGAAAGTCGAACTGACGAATATTGTCCGCCACCAGGATCAGGCCTTTGTCGACCGAGCGGTTCTTGATCGCCAACAGCCGATCCACTGCTTCTTCGTTCCACGGGTCGCAGCCCAGGCCCCAGACCGCTTCGGTCGGATAGGCGATCACCGCGCCTGCGCGAATTTCCCGTGCGGCTTCCAGCACACGCCACCTGTTGACCATTGTTAACTCTCCGGACTAAAGCTCTGGGCAGTTTACCGATCTTCGTTACAAAACCTAGCGCCAAAAACGGGCCACTACCAAAGCGGACACCGCGCCAGCCAGCGCCCGCTTTCGCAAATCACCTGGCCCTCCAACTCCAGCTCCGTGAGGGTGGCCAGTACTTGGGACAACGGCCGACCGCTGGCAATCGCCAAGGCTTCGCTGCTATGCGGTGCCGCGTGCAGCAGCGCCACCAGCGGATGGGTCACGGGCACCGGTGCCGCATGGGACAACCGCTGCCAACCACGCAGGCCTTCAAGTATGTGCTCGATGGTTTCCACTAACACCGCGCCATCACGGATCAGTTGATGACAGCCTTTGGCGGCGGGGTGGTGGATGGAGCCCGGAATCGCGTACACCTCACGCCCTTGCTCCGCGGCCAGGCGTGCGGTGATAAGCGAGCCGCTGGCGATACTGGCCTCCACCACCAGTACGCCTAACGACAACCCGCTGATGATTCGGTTGCGCCGTGGGAAATTACCGGCCTGGGGCGCGGCATCCAGCGGAAACTCGGAAACCACGGCGCTGCCTTGGGCAATCATCGCCGCAGCGAGCTTGCGATGGCGCTGTGGATAAAAATTTTCCAGGCCCGTGCCGAGCACGCCGATGGTATGGCCGCCCACGTCCAATGCCGCCTGGTGCGCCGCGCCATCAATGCCCACTGCCAGCCCGCTGGTGATGACAAAACCGGCGCTCGCCAGGCTGCGGGAAAAGGCCGCTGCCGTGTCCATGCCCGGGCGCGAGGCGCGCCGGCTACCGACCATGGCCAACTGTGGTTTTTCCAGAATACCGGGGTCGCCCGCAACGAATAACAACGGCGGTGCATCGTCGATCTGCGCGAGCAACGCCGGGTAATCCGGTTGGTCCCACATCAGCAAATGCTGGGCCGGGCGCGCCAGCCAGGCCAACGCCTCACTGGCACCGTCACGTACTTGGGGGCTACGTCGAGCCTCGGCACTGACGGCGGGCAAACCGAGGGAACGCCAGGCGCTGGCGGGAGCACTCAGGGCCTTGGAAGCGCAACCAAAGGCTTGGATCAATACGTGAAAACGCTTGGGCCCCAGTTCTGGCAGCCTGTGCAAGCGTAGCCGGGCTTCCAGCTCTGCCAGGGAAATATCGCTACTGTTTATCGGATTCATATGATCATCCTTGACCGGAACAAGCTGTGGATAACTCTGTTGGTAACTTATTTAGCAGGCTATTTATTGCGCTTGATCAGCCGTCTCGAAACGGTCTTGCACGGCCAACGACCGTGAAGCACTGAGCACCAGGGCATAGCTGAGTTTTTCATAGGTACGAAACACCAGCAGGGTGCCGGCTCGCTCATCCGGAAGGGGAGTGGGCATGCCGCTGAGGGCGTCTCGCACGGTGGCGCCAGCCTTGATCACTGTGAGCAGTTGGCCTTCCACCAAGCCATCGCGGCGGCCCTTGTTGAGGGTCACAGCGTCGAGCACGCCGATCTGCGTGACGCCCTTGGGGATGTCGATGATGTGCCCTGTAATCAAGGGTGCAGGTTTGCCGGCTTCCAGGCTGGCCAAAGCAACGGGAGGCTCGGCGCGCAACAAACGGTCACCTGGGCGAATCTCCTGGGTCACCCGCTGCACTGCCAGGGTGGTGAGGCTGTCGGCAAGCAAAAAGCGCGCAGTGCCGATGTCGTCGGCATTGATGCCGAGTAATTCCTGGGTATCGGGGTCGGTGTAGGCCTTGCCCCGCCGAAATATCCCGTAGCTTGGCTGGGCCGGGTCCAGTTGACCGCGTACAAACACACGCTCGTCGTTAGCGCCCAGCACGCGCCCGCCTTGCGCGGCAATAATGTAAGGGGCTTTGTCCAGGTCCTGGGGCGAGTCAAAAATACGGTTGTGCAGTAAGAAGTGCTGGATGGCCTGTTGCGCTGCCTGATCCAGGCGCTCAGTAGGTTGCGCAATCAACGCCGTGGCGAACGGGGCCCACAGCAGCAAGACGAGTAGCGATTTCCTCATGGGGTGAATCTCCTTTATTATGTGCGTTCGCGTGAAATGCCATGGCCTTCGCGGCTTCCGAGCGTTTCACACCGGCCGTATGGGTCCATCCCACCGCCGATTTGTCTCTTCCTCACATGTGCAGCAATTACGCTTATGGCTATTTTGAACATCCTCGAATTTCCCGACTCGCGCCTGCGCACGATCGCCAAGCCGGTGGCCGTAGTGGACGACAAGGTTCGTCAGTTGGTCGATGACATGTTTGAAACAATGTATGAAGCCCCGGGCATCGGCCTCGCCGCGACCCAGGTCAACGTGCATCTGCGCGTCGTAGTCATGGACCTGTCGGAAGACCGCAGCGAACCTCGGGTGTACATCAACCCTGAGTTCGAACCGCTGACCGAAGAGATGGGCGAATACCAGGAAGGCTGCCTGTCGGTGCCGGAGTTCTACGAGAATGTGGAACGCCCGCTGCGCGTGAAGATCAAGGCGCTGGACCGTGACGGCAAGCCTTTCGAGCTGATTGCCGAAGGCCTGCTGGCGGTGTGCATCCAGCATGAATGCGACCACCTCAACGGCAAGCTGTTCGTCGATTACCTGTCCACGCTCAAGCGTGACCGCATCAAGAAGAAGCTGGAAAAAAAGCATCGCCAGCAAGCCTGATGCCCTTCTTCCAAAGGCTTGCTGCGGCAAGCCTTTTTCTTTTGTGACTGTTTTTAACCGAGAACTCCCATGACCGAGCCATTGCGCATTGTTTTTGCCGGCACTCCTGAATTTGCCGCCGAACACCTCAAGGCGCTGCTTGCCAGCCCTTATGACATCGTCGCGGTGTACACCCAGCCGGATCGCCCGGCCGGTCGCGGGCAAAAACTGATGCCCAGCCCAGTCAAGCAGTTGGCGCTGGAGCACAACATTCCCGTGTTGCAGCCGCCGACCCTGCGTAACGCCGAGGCCCAGGCCGAACTAGCCGCGCTGAAGCCGGACCTGCTGGTGGTGGTGGCCTACGGCTTGATCCTGCCCCAGGCGGTACTGGATATCCCGCGCCTGGGTTGCATCAACAGCCATGCTTCACTGCTGCCACGCTGGCGCGGTGCGGCGCCGATTCAACGCGCCGTTGAAGCCGGCGACAGCGAGAGCGGCGTGACCGTGATGCGCATGGAAGCCGGCCTGGATACCGGGCCGATGCTGCTCAAGGTCACCACGCCGATCACCGCCCAAGACACCGGCGGCAGCCTGCACGACCGCCTCGCTGAGCTGGGCCCGCCCGCCGTGATCCAGGCCATCGCCGGCCTCGCTGCCGGCACCCTGGAAGGTGAAATCCAAGACGACAGCCTGGCCACCTACGCCCACAAGCTGAACAAGGACGAAGCGCGCATTGACTGGAGCCGCCCGGCCGTGGAGCTGGAGCGCCTGGTACGTGCCTTCAACCCATGGCCGATCTGCCACAGCACCCTCAACGGCGAAGCCTTGAAAGTGTTGGCCGCGACCCTGGCCGATGGCACAGGCGCTCCCGGCGAGATCATCGGCGCCAGCAAAGACGGCCTGTTGGTAGCTTGCGGCGAACAGGCGCTGTGCCTGACGCGTCTGCAATTGCCCGGCGGCAAGGCGCTGAACTTCAGCGATTTGTTCAATAGCCGTCGTGAGAAATTCGCCCTGGGCACCACGCTTGGGGTGGTCACTCAATGAACCCACGTCTGGCCGCCGCCAAGGCTCTCGCCGCCGTCCTCAACGGCAAGGCTTCGCTGAACAGTTCATTGCCGACGCAACTGGATAAGGTCGAAGACCGGGATCGCGGTTTCACCCAGGACCTGGCCTTTGGCACCGCCCGTTGGCAGCCACGGTTGTCTGCGCTGGCCGCCAAGCTGCTGCAAAAACCGTTCAAAGCGGCAGACGCCGATGTCGAGGCGCTGTTGCTGGTGGGCCTCTACCAGTTGCTCTACACCCGCGTGCCCGCCCACGCCGCCATCGGTGAAACCGTCGGTTGCGCCGACAAGCTGAAAAAACCCTGGGCCAAGGCCCTGCTCAATGCCGTGCTGCGCCGCGCCCAGCGCGAAAGCGAAGCCCTGCTGGCCGAGCTGGAACATGATCCGGTGGTGCGCACCGCCCACCCGCGTTGGCTGCAAAAATCCCTGAAAGCCTTTTGGCCTGAGCAATGGGAAGCCATCTGCGCAGCCAACAACGCGCATCCGCCGATGATCCTGCGGGTCAATCGCCGTCACCACAGCCGTGACGCGTATTTGCAGTTACTGGCGGACGCTGGTACCAACGCCACGCCCTGTGTGTACAGCACGGACGGCATCGTGCTCGAAGCGGCTGCCGATGTGCGCAGCCTGCCAGGCTTTGCCGAAGGCTGGATCAGTGTGCAGGACGAAGCTGCGCAGTTGGCCGCCGACTTGCTCGACCTTGCCCCCGGCCAGCGCGTACTCGACGCCTGCTGTGCGCCCGGCGGTAAGACCTGCCACATCCTTGAAGTGGAAAAAGGCCTGGCCGGTGTCGTCGCGGTGGACCTTGAAGCCAAGCGCCTGGTGCGCGTGCGGGAAAACCTCGCACGCCTGGGCTTGAGCGCCGAGCTGATCGCCGCGGATGGCCGCGACACCGCCGCCTGGTGGGACGGCAAGCCCTTCCAGCGCATCCTGCTGGACGCCCCTTGCTCGGCCACCGGCGTGATCCGCCGTCATCCGGACATCAAGCTGACCCGCCAGCCCGACGACATCGCCGCCTTGGCGGTGCTGCAAGGCGAACTGCTCGACGCGCTGTGGCCCACCTTGGAAGTCGGCGGCATCCTGCTTTACGCCACCTGCTCCACTTTGCCCACCGAAAATACCGAGGTCGTCCAAGCCTTCCTCGCCCGCACCAGCGGCGCGCGTGAGCTGGACCTCGCTACCACGGCCGGCATCAAGCAGCCCCACGGTCGCCAACTGCTTGCGCAAGAAGGCGGGCACGATGGCTTCTACTACGCCAAACTGATCAAGATCGCCGCCGCACGCGGCTGAATGGTTTTAAGGGAGTGACCGGATGAAAATCATCATCCTTGGAGCAGGGCAGGTCGGTGGCACGCTGGCCGAACATTTGGCCGGTGAAGCCAACGACATCACCGTGGTCGACACCGATTCCGAGCGTTTGCGCGACCTGGGCGACCGCCTGGACATCCGTACGGTGCAAGGCCGCGCGTCGTTTCCAACGGTGCTGCGCCAGGCCGGCGCCGACGATGCCGACATGCTGGTGGCCGTGACCAACAGCGACGAGACCAACATGGTCGCCTGCCAGGTCGCCCACACCCTGTTCCACACTCCGACCAAGATCGCTCGGGTGCGCGAAGCGGCGTACCTGACCCGCGCCGGTCTGTTCGATAACGACGCCATCCCGGTGGACGTACTGATCAGCCCGGAACAGGTGGTGACCCACTACATCAAGCGCCTGATCGAAATTCCAGGTGCGCTACAGGTCATCGACTTCGCCGAAGGCAAAGCGCAACTGGTGGCCGTGAAGGCCTATTACGGCGGGCCGCTGGTGGGCCAGCAACTGCGCCAGCTGCGCGAGCATATGCCGAACGTGGAAACCCGCGTGGCCGCGATTTTCCGCCGTGACCGGCCGATCCTGCCTCAGGGCGATACGGTGATCGAGGCCGACGACGAAGTGTTTTTCATCGCCGCCAAGGCGAATATTCGCGCAGTCATGAGCGAAATGCGCAGGCTCGACGAAAGCTACAAACGCATCGTCATCGCCGGCGGTGGGCAGATCGGCGAGCGTTTGGCCGAAGCCATCGAAAGCCGCTACCAGGTGAAGATCATCGAGATGAGCCCGACGCGGTGCCGGCATTTGTCCGACACCCTCGACAGCACTGTCGTACTGCAAGGCAGCGCCTCGGACCGTGATCTGCTGATGGAAGAGAACATCGCCGACGCCGACATCTTCCTGGCCCTGACCAACGATGACGAAGCCAACATCATGTCGTCACTGCTGGCCAAGCGGCTGGGGGCGAAGAAGGTGATGACCATCATCAACAACCCGGCCTATGTGGACCTGATTCAGGGCGGCGATATCGACATTGCCATCAGCCCGCAGTTGGCGACCATCGGCACCTTGCTCGCCCACGTGCGCCGTGGCGACATTGTCAGCGTGCACTCGTTGCGCCGTGGCGCAGCGGAAGCCATCGAGGCGATTGCCCATGGCGATTCGAAGTCGAGCAAGGTCATCGGCAAGGCTATCCGCGATATCGGCCTGCCGCCGGGCACCACCATTGGCGCGATCATTCGTGATGAAGAAGTGATCATTGCCCACGACGACACGGTGATCGCCACCGGAGACCATGTGATTTTGTTCCTTGTGGATAAAAAACATATCCGCGATGTGGAGAAGCTGTTCCACGTGGGGTTGAGCTTTTTCTGATCAAAAAATTGTGTGAGCCTGCCGCCGCCATCGCGGGCAAGCCCGCTCCCACATGTGATCGCGTTCCAAGTGTGGGAGCGGGCTTGCCCGCGATGACGATATCGAAACCGCTATGTAGCTAAAGGACGCACAGCCATGCTCGAATCCCTGGAAAAAATGCTCGCCAAGGGCGTGGACAATTCGCTGCTGCGCTTTGGCTTGGGTAAGGGTTACCTGGACCTGAAGGACAACGCCAAGGCGGCCGAGCATTTGCAGCGATGCGTCGAGTTCGATCCGAAGTATTCGGCGGCGTGGAAGTTGTTGGGTAAGGCGCACCAGGCGCAGGGTGACAGTGCCTCAGCACGACAGGCGTGGGAAAAAGGTATTGAGGCGGCCCAGGCCCACGGCGACAAACAGGCCGAAAAAGAGATGACGGTGTTCCTGAAGAAACTCGACCGCAAGCCTTGAAACAACCCCTTGTGGGAGCTGGCTTGCCTGCGATGAAAGCACCTCGGTCTATCAGTTACACCGGGTTGAGGCCATCGCAGGCAAGCCAGCTCCCACATTTGATCTCCATTGGCCAGGAGATCAGTAAATCAATACCACCGCGCCTCACCCGGCGGGCGTTTCTTGAAGCGCTTCATGCTCCACATGTACTGGCTCGGGTAAGCGCCCACATAACGCTCCACCACCTTGCTCATCGCCGCACAGGACGTCGCGGTGTCGGTGCTGTACATGTCCTCCGGCGCTGCTTCCAGGATAACTTTGTAGCCCGAGCCGTCCGGCAGGCGCAGGGCATGCAGGAACACCCCCACCGCCTTGTGGCCCGCGAGCATGTTCGGCACAAACTTGCTGGTAAGCGCCTGAGTGGCGAAAAACGGTACGAAGATCCCGGCGGACTCAGCCGGCTCCGGGTCGGCAGGAATGCCCACCTGGCCGCCTTTGCGCACTTCCTTGATCACGCTGAGGATGCCTTCCTTGGTAGAAGCCGCCACGCGGTTGCCCAACTGCACGCGCTGCTTGCGCAGCAACTCGTCCACAGCCTTGAGCTTGGGCGGGCGATAGAAAATGATCGGTTTGCACTGGCTGCAATAGAAGTGGTTCAACACTTCCCAGTTGCCCAGGTGGCTGGTGATGCCTACCACGCCTTTGCCAGAAGCCAGGGCCTCGTGCAGCACTTCCAGGCCTTCGACTTCGCGGACCAGGTCGATAGAGCGCTGCGCCGGCCAGATCCACGCACAGGCGCTTTCGGTGAGGGACTTGCCGATGTCCATCAGGCTGCGGCCCACCAGGCGCTCGCGCTCTGCCGGGTCCATGTCCGGGAAGCATTTGGAGAGGTTGATCCGCACCGTATCGCGGGAACGGTTGGGGGTTTTCCACATGATCCAGCCGATCCCCGTGCCGACGGCTTGTACGGCGCGCCAGGGCAGCAGGGCAAACAACCGAAGAGCGCCTACCAGCAAGGCGCCTTTAAACTTTTCCACAGGTCACTCCTGATCGTGTGTGGTGCGCAAAGCCGGCATTCTAACCGGCGTTGACCAAGTCCGCGTAACGGTCGCAGTCCTGGGTGTGGTCCATGACCATGCCCGAGGCCTGCATGAAGGCGTAGCAGATGGTCGGCCCGACGAAGGTGAAGCCGGCCTTTTTCAAGGCTTTGCTCATGGCTTCGGCTTCGGGCGTGATCGCCGGGACGTCGCTGCGATCCTTGAAGTGATTGACCTTGGGTTTACCGTCGACAAACGACCACAGCAACCCCACCGGATCCTCCAGCGCCAGCCAGGCCGCGGCGTTGCGCCGGGTAGCGTTGAGCTTCAAGCGATTGCGCACGATGCCCGGGTCCTGCATCAGCACCTCGATTTCTTCATCGCTCAACTGCGCCAGACGCTGCGCATCAAAGCCGAACAACACCTTTCGATAATGCTCGCGTTTGCGTAAAACGGTGATCCAGGACAGGCCTGCCTGGAACCCTTCGAGCAAAAGCAACTCGAACAAACCCTGCGCATCGCGCAGCGGCGTTCCCCACTCTTGATCGTGATAAGCCATGTACAGCGGATCTTCAGAACACCAAAAGCAGCGTGGCATAAGGCTCCAGGGAGTGGTGGCGGGGCCGAATCGGGTATACTCCCGCTCTTTAAATCGCAGCCCAAGTAACAGGTGAATTTCGTGAGCCAGCCTACGCCAGCCGTGCGTACCTTCCAAGACTTGATCCTCGCCCTCCAGCAATACTGGGCCGAGCAAGGTTGTGTGGTACTTCAGCCCTACGATATGGAAGTAGGCGCCGGCACTTTCCACACCGCTACATTCCTGCGGGCCATCGGCCCGGAAACCTGGAACGCCGCTTATGTGCAGCCCAGTCGCCGCCCGACTGACGGCCGCTACGGCGAAAACCCGAACCGTCTGCAGCACTACTACCAGTTCCAGGTGGTATTGAAGCCCAACCCGGATAACTTCCAGGAGCTGTACCTGGGCTCGCTGAAACATGTGGGCCTGGACCCACTGGTGCACGACATCCGTTTCGTCGAAGACAACTGGGAATCGCCAACCCTGGGCGCCTGGGGCCTGGGCTGGGAAGTCTGGCTCAATGGCATGGAAGTGACGCAGTTCACTTACTTCCAGCAAGCCGGCGGCATCGAGTGCTACCCGGTCACCGGCGAGATCACCTATGGCCTGGAACGCCTGGCCATGTACCTGCAAGGCGTGGACTCGGTCTACGACCTGGTGTGGGCTGACGGCCCGTTCGGCAAGGTGACCTACGGCGATGTGTTCCACCAGAACGAGGTGGAGCAGTCCACCTACAACTTCGAACACGCCAACGTCGACAAGCTGTTCGAACTGTTCGACTTCTATGAAAGCGAAGCCAAGCGCCTGATCGAGCTCGACCAGCCGCTGCCGTTGCCAAGCTATGAAATGGTGTTGAAGGCCTCCCATACCTTCAACCTGCTGGATGCCCGCCGTGCCATTTCGGTTACTGCGCGCCAGCAATACATCCTGCGTGTGCGCACCCTGGCGCGTTCCGTCGCCCAAGCCTACCTGCTGGCTCGCGCCAAGCTGGGCTTCCCGATGGCAACCCCGGACCTGCGTGATGAAGTGTTGGCTAAGCTGGAGGCTGCACAATGAGTGCTCAAGATTTCCTGGTTGAACTGGGCACCGAAGAGCTGCCACCCAAGGCCCTCAATACCCTGGCCGATGCATTCCTGGCCGGTATCGAAAAAGGCCTGCAGACTGCCGGCCTGAAGTTTGAAGCCAAAAAAGTCTACGCTGCGCCGCGCCGCCTGGCTGTGCTGCTGACCGCGCTGGAAACCCAGCAGCCGGACCGCAGCATCAACCTGGATGGCCCACCGCGCCAGGCGGCTTTCGACGCCGAAGGCAACCCGACCCAGGCCGCCCTTGGCTTTGCCAAGAAGTGTGGCGTGGAGCTGAGCGAGATCGACCAGAGCGGCCCGAAACTGCGTTTCAGCCAGGTCATCACCGGCAAGCCGACCGCCAGCCTGTTGCCGACCATCGTTGAAGATTCCCTGAACGACCTGCCTATCCCCAAGCGCATGCGCTGGGGTGCGCGCAAGGAAGAGTTCGTGCGTCCAACCCAATGGTTGGTGATGCTGCTCGGCGACCAGGTCATCGATTGCACCCTCCTCGCCCAGAAGGCGGGTCGTGATTCCCGTGGTCACCGCTTCCATCATCCAGAAAGCGTGCGCATCACTTCGCCGGCCAACTACCTCAACGATCTGCGCGCCGCTTATGTGCTGGCCGACGCCAATGAGCGTCGCGAGCTGATCAGCAAGCGCACCGAAGAGCTGGCCCGTCTGCAGGAAGGCACTGCCATCGTGCCGCCAAGCCTGCTGGACGAAGTGACCGCCCTGGTGGAATGGCCGGTGCCGCTGGTGTGCTCGTTCGAAGAGCGTTTCCTCGACGTGCCGCAAGAAGCCTTGATCACCACCATGCAGGACAACCAGAAGTACTTCTGCCTGCTGGACGTGGACGGTAAGTTGTTGCCGCGTTTTATCACCGTGGCCAACATCGAAAGCAAAGACCCACAGCAGATCATCGCCGGTAACGAAAAAGTCGTGCGCCCGCGCCTGACCGACGCCGAGTTCTTCTTCAAGCAAGACAAGAAGCAGAAGCTGGAAGACTTCAACCTGCGCCTGCAAAACGTGGTGTTCCAGGAAAAACTCGGCAGCGTCTACGACAAAGCCGTGCGTGTTTCCAAGCTGGCGGCCTACATTGCCCCACGTATTGGCGGCGACGCAGCCTGGGCCGCCCGTGCCGGCTTGCTGTCCAAGTGCGACCTGGCCACCGAAATGGTCGGCGAGTTCCCAGAGATGCAAGGCGTGGCGGGTTACTACTACGCCCTCAACGACGGCGAGCCGGATGATGTTGCCCTGGCTCTGAACGAGCAGTACATGCCGCGCGGTGCCGGTGCAGAACTGCCGAGCACCCTGACCGGTGCAGCCGTGGCCATTGCCGACAAGCTGGACACCCTCGTGGGTATCTTCGGTATCGGCATGCTGCCCACCGGCAGCAAAGACCCGTATGCCCTGCGCCGTGCGGCCTTGGGCGTGCTGCGTATCCTGATCGACAAAAAGCTGGACCTCGACCTGACCCAGGCCGTGGTATTCGCCGTCGGCCAGTTCGGCACCAAGGTCAAGCAAGCCGGCCTGGCCGAGCAAGTGCTGGAGTTCGTGTTCGACCGCCTGCGTGCGCGTTACGAAGACGAAGGCGTGGACGTTTCCGTCTACCTGTCGGTACGTGCGCTGCAACCGGGCTCGGCGCTGGACTTCGACCAGCGTGTACAAGCCGTGCAAGCGTTCCGCAAGCTGCCGGAAGCCGATGCCCTGGCCGCCGTGAACAAGCGCGTGTCGAACCTGCTGAGCAAGGCCGACAACCTCGGCACTGCTGAAGTCGACCCGGGCCTGTTTGCCGATGCCAAGGAGTTCTCGCTGAACTCGGCCATTGCCAAGGCCGAGAACGCCGTGAAGCCGCTGATCGCCGAGCGTAACTACGCTGAAGCGTTGGCGCGCCTGGCGTCCTTGCGTGAGCCGGTGGATGCGTTCTTCGAAGCGGTGATGATCAATGCCGACGATGCTGGCGTGCGCAAAAATCGCTACGCCATGCTCGCGCGCCTGCGTGGCTTGTTCATCAATATCGCCGACATCTCCGTACTGGGCTGACCATGTTGAAACTGCTGATTCTCGATCGGGACGGGGTGATCAACTACGACTCCGACGCTTACATCAAGTCGGTGGAGGAGTGGATCCCACTGCCCGGTTCGATCGAGGCCATTGCGCAGTTGAGCAAAGCCGGCTGGACGGTGGCCATCGCCACCAACCAGTCCGGCATCGCCCGCGGGTACTACGACATCGCGACCCTGGAGGCCATGCACGCGCGTTTGCGCGCGTTAGTGGCCGAACAGGGCGGTGAGGTGGGGCTAGTGGTTTACTGCCCCCACGGGCCGGATGAGGGCTGCGATTGCCGCAAGCCCAAGCCTGGCATGTTGAAAATTATTGCAGAACATTACAAGGTGCCCTTGGCTGGGATATGGTTCGTCGGGGACAGCCTCGGTGACCTGGAGGCGGCCAAAGCCGTCGACTCTCAGCCAGTTTTGGTTAAAACCGGGAAAGGCGAAAAGACCCAGGCTAAAAACCTGCCGGTAGGCACCTTGATTTTTGACGATCTGGCGGCTGTTGCCGCAGAACTTATCAACAACTAGCCGCCCTCGACTTCCTGACCAAGGACTGTTCGGGAGTGCGCTTTTAACAGGCGGGCCGTGTCCCGCAACGGTAAATGCCGCCATGTCGATCTTGCAGGCCATCAGAACCTTTTTCTTTTACCTGCTGCTGGGCACCAGTTCGTTTCTCTGGTGCACCCTGAGCTTTTTTATTGCACCGTTCCTGCCCTTCAAGGCGCGCTATCGCTTCATCAACGTCTACTGGTGCCGCTGCGCGTTGTGGCTGAGCAAGGTGTTCCTGAATATTCGTTTCGAGATCAAAGGCGCTGAAAACGTCCCTGATCAACCGTGCGTGATTCTCTCCAACCATCAGAGCACCTGGGAGACGTTCTTCCTCTCGGCGTACTTCTCGCCATTGAGCCAGGTGCTCAAGCGCGAGTTGCTGTATGTGCCGTTCTTCGGCTGGGCCATGGCCATGTTGCGGCCGATCGCCATCGACCGGGACAACCCAAAGGCTGCGCTCAAGCATGTCGCCAAGAAGGGCGATGAGTTGCTCAAGGACGGCGTCTGGGTGCTGATCTTTCCCGAGGGCACGCGGGTGCCCTACGGCACCGTGGGCAAGTTCTCACGCGGTGGTACCGCCCTGGCGGTCAACGCCAACCTGCCTGTGCTGCCGATTGCGCATAACGCCGGCAAGTTCTGGCCCAAGACTGGCTGGGCCAAACGCCCGGGCACTATCACCGTGGTGATCGGCGAGCCGATGTATGCAGAAGGCGAAGGACCACGTGCCATCGCCGCTCTGAATGACCGTGCTGCGGCATGGAATGAAGCGCAGCAACGCGCCATGGGCTCCCTGCCACCGGAACCCGTCGTGGTGGAAACGCCGGCAGTATGAGCATCTGTGGATAACCTGTGTACGCTTTGTTGGCGAATTTGCTTTTTTGCATCATAACAAGCTGATTTACTTACATATTTCTGAAGCTCATAAAATTCAGAAAAACGTGCATAAGTTTTTTCTTCATAAAAAAACCGGTCCTTGTGACCGGTTTTTTATGCACAGCAGAAAAGCCGCTTTTTCAGTCCTCCAATAACGGCAGCAGCAGGATAAACGTCGAGCCCTTGCCCAGCTCACTTTCACACACGATGCGCCCACCGTGCCGTTCTATTACCGCCTTGACCATGGTCAGGCCCAACCCAAGACCTTCGCTGCCCTGGGCCGAATCGAAACGTCGGTATTGGTTGAACAACTCCGGCAGATCCTCAGGCGCAATCCCCGGTCCCTGGTCACTTATCCTGCACTCCAACCAACCTTGCGCACTGCCATGCCTCAACCTGACGGTGGTACCGGATTGGGAATATTTGATCGCGTTCTCCAGCACATTGAACAACGCCCGGGTGAGCAGCGATTGGTCGGCGTAGACCATGGCCTCGTCCGCCTCATCCAGGTCGTGGACCAGATGGATGCCCTTCAACTGTGCAATCACCGCCACCTGATCGAAGGCATCCATCACCAGCATGGCAAACAGGGTGGGCTGGAACTGGTAACCGTCCGCTTCAGCCTTGGCCAATTGCACAAAGGATTCGGTCAGGCTCAAAGCGCGCCGCACCTGCTGTTCGATTTGGGCAAACACCGGGGATTCTCCGTTGTGTACATCCAGCAGGGCGAGGATCGCTGAATGCGGTGCACGCAGGTCATGGGACAGGAAACGCAGCATCGTCTCGCGGTGCTGCTGGGCTTCACGCTCCTTGCTCAGGTCCGTGAGGCTCAACAACCAGCCGAGGGCAAAATCACCTTCGGCAGGCAGCAAAGGAGCCAATTCCATGCGCAAACTGCGTTGGTGGATATCGCGAAACTCGACCAGTTCCAGCGCCGACAGGGCAGGGCGTACACCATTGTGCAGCGGGGGATAGCCCAGATCAGCAAGCTGTTCGACGAGGTTTTCGCCGACTAGGTCATTGCCGAATACTTCACGGGCCACGCGGTTGGCCAACAGGATGCTGCCCTGAGGGTCGGTGATCAGGGTTGCTACCGGCAGGCACTCCAAGCCATCAGCCATAAAGCGCCGCGTATCGCGGGTACGGCTGACGGCTTGTTCAAGGGCAAAGATGCGCCCTTGCAACACATCGCCCTTGCTGGCGGGCGCGCGACGCCGTTCCGGAAGCACCTTGGGTTCGTTATCCAGGCGTGCCAGTTCCCAGCCAAAGTAGGCGAGGATTACGCTCAGGCGCCGCCAATTCCAGATCAGGTAACTGAGCAGCAAACCGATCAGGCACGCTGCGGGGCTCCACCAGTGGCCCAGGCGCAATAGGGCCCATGAGCCCAGCAAGGCCGCGGCCATGCCTGCCAAGGTCATCCACAGGGCGTAGCGGGGGCGCACAAGCAGAAGGCCCAACAGCAGGGCCACCAGAGACGTTGCCAGCAACGCCGCCAGCCAGCCGGGCAGATCGACGATGCTGCGGCCCTGCAATAAACCATTCAGTACGTCAGCCTGGATCTCAACCCCCGCTGTGGTACCTACGGTGGAAGAGAGCGGCGTCACGAAACGATCGGCCATGCCATAGGCTGAGGCGCCGATCAGAATCAGGCGACCCCGCAGCGACTCGGGAGGTACCTCGCCACGTAATACGCTGACGTAGGACACGCTGGGAAAAGGGTCTGGTTCCGAAGTGAACGGCACACGAATCTCATGTTCTTGGTGCCAGTGCCCTCCAGTAGGCTCTTGCGGCAGGCCCGGCATCGTCTCGGCATGCTCGCTCATGGCGAATGCCAGCCACGCCAACTGAGGGAGTGTGCTTCCCGCAGGGCCCTCACGTAGATACACGCTACGCACCACACCGTCTTTATCCGCTTCGACGTTGATGTGCCCGACGCCCTTGGCGCACTTGAGCAGTGGCGACAACGGCGTTACCTGGGCCTTGGGGCTGACGCTGCTATCCCCGGCGATGGGCAGCAATACATTGCCGGCTTTGCATACGGCATCGGCCAGGCGCTGGTCGTCATTGCTGTTGCCGCTCTCACTGAAGATCACATCAAACAAAATACCCGCCGGCTGGGCAGCGTTCAGGCGTTCAATCAGGTCGGCATGTACGCTACGCGGCCAAGGCCACGGGCCAAGTGCTTCCAGGCTCGGCGCATCGATAGTCACCAGAACGATGCGTGGGTCCACCGGTAAGGGCGTGAGGCGGCGCAGGCTGTCATAGAGCGGATTGTTAAGCGCCAGGCCAGCGCTCAAGGATAAGTAGGCGGTAAAGGGCAGGAGTACCAGACCGATCAGCAGCCATTCACGAACCAACCCATGGAACAAAAGCTGGGCCTGGGTAGGTTGGCGTTTCTCGGCTTTGCGCCATAGGTTCACAGGGCTACCGCCATGAGCGTGCCAAGGCATTGATGGTCAATAAGTAAACGTGTCATAAGCCCAGGATCCCTCTCCATGGGGTTGCGATGAAGTGCATGCGGTGTTCTGAAACCAGTGAAGCTTATTTCGGTCTCATTGGAGGACTTCCCACGGCCGCACGATGAACGATACCGCACATTGGAGCAGGCATGACGCACGGGCGAGGCGATCGGCGCCGAGCCTTTTCCAGACCAACAGGAGCCGATATCTTCTTCGAAGATCACAGAGAATTGAGTTTACGGCGCTTTCAGCGTATCGAGAGATCGAAGCACTGTAGAATCCGTCCATAATTATTCAGATTCAGAGGCCGGCATTTGTACACCATGTGCCCCCCATTCAAGCTCTCGTATTTTTGTAGGAAGGACCCCGCCTATGCGTGTCGCAATACTGGATGACGAACCCGCGGAGTTGCGACGGGTGGAACAGACACTGCGACAGATTCCCGGACCGGCTGAACAGCCCTGGTCCCTGCATTTCTTTGAGCGCGGTGAAGACCTGCTGCGCCAGCTGCGTCGGGAAACCTTTGACCTGCTGATCCTCGACTGGCAACTGCCGGACATCTCCGGGATAGCGTTATTGCGCTGGACTCGCGAGCACATGGAATCGCCTCCCGCCGTCATCATGCTCACCAGCCGCGATGCCGAGAGCGACATCGTGACAGCGTTGAATAGCGGGGCGGACGATTATGTCAGCAAGCCGTTTCGGCCCAACGAACTCAAAGCACGCGTCAGTGCCGTCCTGCGGCGCCACGGGTTGCAGAAGTCGGCTAGCCAGGAAGTGCAGAGCTTTAACGACCTGACGTTCGACGATGCCGAACTAACTGTGACCCGCGCAGGCAAACCCATCAACCTGACAGAACGGGAATACCGTCTAGCCAGCTGTTTGTTTGCCAACTTGGCCCGCCCGTTGTCTCGCGAGTACCTGTATGAGCGGTTCTGGAGTCACGAAGAAATGGTCTCGTCGCGGCCGTTGGACACGCATATCTACCGCCTGCGTAACAAGCTAGGGCTGACGGCGGATCGCGGCTGGCAGCTGTTGACGATCTACGGCTACGGGTATCGATTGGAGAGCGTGACACCCGCCGTGGAAAGTTAAATAGGCTGATGTTCCACGTGGAGCATTTAAAAATGCGCGACTGCGAACCAACAAAAAAGGCCAACGCTAAGCGTTGGCCTTTTGTTTTCAGCAGATGTACCTGATCAGAAGTCCAGGTTAGACACCGCCAAAGCATTGCTCTCGATGAAGTCACGACGAGGCTCGACCGCATCACCCATCAGGGTGTTGAAGATCTGGTCTGCGCCAATGGCGTCTTCGATGGTCACGCGCAGCATGCGACGCTGAGCAGGGTCCATGGTGGTTTCCCAGAGCTGATCCGGGTTCATCTCGCCCAGACCTTTATAGCGCTGGATGGTATGACGCTTGGTGCTTTCCGCCATCAACCAGTCCAAGGCTTCCTTGAACTCCTTGACCTGCTTCTTGCGTTCGCCACGCTGAATGTAGGCACCGTCGTCCAGCAGGGTGCTCAGTTGCGCGCCGAGGGTGACGACGGTCTTGTAGTCGTTGCTGCCGAAGAAGTCGCGGTTGAAGGTGACGTAGTTGGACAGGCCATGGGAGATCAGTTCGACCTCTGGCAGCCATACGTTACGTTCGCGGTCTTCACGCAGGCTGGCTTTGTACACCAGGCCAGACTTCTCCACAGTACGCAGGCGCACTTCGTATTGGGCCAGCCAATCCTGCATGGCGGCGTGATCGCCCAACTGCTCCAGGCTTACGGCCGGCAGGTAGATGAAGTGCTCGGTCAGCTCCTGTGGGTACAGGCGCGACAAACGCTTGAGCGTCTTCATGACCATGCGGAAGTCGTTGACCAGTCGCTCCAGCGACTCACCGGAGATACCCGGCGCTTCGTCATTCAAGTGTAGGCTGGCATCTTCCAGAGCCGACTGCGTCATGTACTCTTCCATGGCGTCGTCGTCTTTGATGTATTGCTCTTGCTTGCCCTTTTTCACTTTGTACAACGGCGGCTGAGCGATGTAGATATAGCCACGCTCGATCAGCTCCGGCAACTGACGGAAGAAGAAGGTCAGCAGCAGGGTACGGATGTGCGAACCGTCGACGTCAGCATCGGTCATGATGATGATGTTGTGGTAGCGCAGCTTGTCGATGTTGTACTCGTCGCGGCCGATACCGCAGCCCAACGCTGTGATCAAGGTGCCGACTTCCTGGGAGGAAATCATCTTGTCGAAGCGGGCCTTCTCAACGTTAAGGATCTTACCCTTCAACGGCAGGATGGCCTGGGTGCGACGGTTACGACCCTGCTTGGCGGAACCGCCAGCAGAGTCACCTTCCACCAGGTACAGTTCGGAGAGGGCAGGGTCCTTCTCTTGGCAGTCAGCGAGTTTGCCTGGCAGGCCGGCGATATCCAGCGCGCCTTTACGGCGGGTCATCTCACGGGCCTTACGCGCGGCTTCACGGGCGCGGGCAGCATCGATCATCTTGCCGACGACCAGCTTGGCTTCGTTCGGGTTTTCCAACAGGAAGTCGGAGAAGTACTTACCCATTTCCTGTTCAACTGCGGTCTTCACTTCGGAAGACACCAGCTTGTCTTTGGTCTGGGAGCTGAACTTCGGATCCGGTACCTTGACCGAGATGATCGCCGTCAGGCCTTCACGGGCATCGTCACCGGTGGTGGCGACTTTATGTTTCTTCGCCAAGCCTTCCGCTTCGATGTAGGTGTTCAGGTTACGCGTCAGCGCGGAACGGAAACCCACCAGGTGAGTACCGCCATCGCGTTGTGGAATGTTGTTGGTGAAGCACAACAGGTTCTCGTTGAAGCTGTCGTTCCACTGCAGGGCGATTTCCACGCCGATGCCGTCTTCACGCTGGATGTTGAAGTGGAACACCTGGTTGACCGCAGTCTTGTTGGTGTTCAGGTATTCAACGAACGCACGCAGGCCACCTTCGTACTTGAACAGCTCTTCCTTGCCGCTGCGTTCATCCTTGAGGACGATGCCGACACCGGAGTTAAGGAAAGACAGTTCGCGAATCCGCTTGGCAAGGATATCCCAGCTGAAGTGGATGTTCTTGAAGGTTTCTTCCGAGGGTTTGAAGTGGATCTGGGTACCGGTGGTTTCACTGTCACCGACGATTTTCATCGGCTCCTGTGGCACGCCGTGGACGTAGGTCTGCTCCCAAATCTTGCCGCTACGGCGGACAGTCAGGATCAGCTCTTCGGACAGGGCGTTCACTACCGACACACCTACACCGTGCAAACCGCCGGATACTTTATAGGAGTTGTCGTCGAACTTACCGCCAGCGTGGAGCACGGTCATGATGACCTCTGCCGCCGAAACGCCTTCTTCTTTGTGCACGTCTACCGGGATGCCACGACCGTTGTCACGCACGGTGATGGATTCATCCGGGTGGATGATAATGCTGATGTCGTCGCAGTGACCGGCCAGAGCTTCGTCGATGGAGTTATCGACCACCTCGAACACCATGTGGTGCAGACCGCTACCATCATCGGTGTCGCCAATGTACATACCGGGACGTTTGCGTACGGCATCCAAACCTTTCAGCACTTTAATGCTGGTCGAGTCGTACGTGTTTTCTTCGCTCATGCCTTCACTCCCGATGGTCGTGGGTCTGGGTGATACGGCCTTGTTCCACGTGGAACAAAGCGACTGGCGTTTCCGTCTGCCAGCCTTCCCTCAATAATTCGTGGTCTACACAGGTGATAAACACCTGGCAGCGTAAGTCTTCCAACAAGCGGCATAGCGAGCGGCGGTGCTGCTCGTCGAGCTCCGACGGCAAGTCATCCACCAAATAAATACACTGACCGCGTCGAGCTTGGCTAACCAAATGGCCCTGCGCGATACGCAACGCACAGACCACCAACTTCTGCTGGCCGCGGGACAAGATATCCGCAGCATTGTGTGCACCTAATCTAAGGCGCAAATCAGCGCGTTGGGGTCCGGCCTGGGTGTGGCCGATTTGCTGATCCCGTTGCAAGGACGTTGCGAGCACTGCACTCAGCTCACGTTCTTTATCCCAACCCCGGTAATAACTCAGCGTCAGCCCCTCGAGGTCCAACAACTCGCTCAAGGTCTGCTCAAAGACTGGTTTCAAGGCTTTGATATAGGCGCGGCGGTATTCATCTATTTCGTCGCTGGCCAGGCACAGTTCACGGTCCCAGGCTGCTTGCGAAGCGGCGTCAAGTGTACCATGCCGCAGCCATGAGTTCCGCTGCCGCAGGGCCTTCTGCAGGCGCTGCCAAGTGGCCATAAAGCGTGGTTCCACGTGGAACACGCCCCAGTCGAGGAATTGCCGGCGGATTTTCGGGGCACCCTCCAGCAATCGAAAGCTGTCGGGGTTGATCAACTGCAACGGCAGGATCTCTGCCAACTGCGCTGCGCTGCGCGCATTTTGCCCGTCGATTCTGATCTGAAATTCCCCACCGCGATCACGCGATATCCCCAGGCTGCTATGACCGCCCTCAGCCAGTTCCACTTGGCCAAATACGGTGCAGGCCAATTGTTCGTACTGGATCACGGGTAACAGGCGCGCACTGCGGAAAGAACGCGCAAGCCCCAGCAGGTGGATGGCTTCCAGCACGCTGGTTTTGCCACTGCCGTTGGCGCCATGGAGGATATTGATGCGGGGGGAAGGGGAGAAGGTCACCGGGTGCAGATTGCGCACCGCGGTGACCGAGACGCGACTAAGGGACATCTAGCTTCTGCTGAGCATGGTTACAGGCGCATCGGCATGACAACGTAAGCCGAGTCATCGTTGTCGGATTCTTGTACCAGGGCGCTGCTGTTGGAGTCCGACAGGATCAGGCGAACCTGTTCGGTGGTCATCACCCCCAGCACGTCCAACAGGTAGCTCACGTTAAAGCCGATTTCCAGCGAAGCGCCGTTGTAGTCGACACCCACTTCTTCTTCCGCCTCTTCCTGTTCCGGGTTGTTGGCCTGGATTTTCAGTTGGCCGTTGGCCAGCTGCAGGCGAATACCACGGTACTTTTCGTTCGACAGAATCGCCGTACGGCTAAAGGCTTCACGCAGAGCCTGACGATCACCGACCACCAGCTTATCGCCGCCTTTAGGCAACACACGCTCGTAGTCCGGGAACTTGCCGTCGACCAGCTTGGAAGTGAAGGTGAACTCGCCGGTGGTCGCGCGAATGTGGTGCTGGCCCAACACGATGCTGACATTGCCGTCCGGCTCGGTGAGCAAGCGCGCCAATTCAAGGATACCTTTGCGCGGAACGATCACCTGGTGGCGATTCGGCTGACCGATATCGGCACGCATCGAGCACATCGCCAGGCGGTGACCGTCGGTGGCTACCGCACGGATGATGCCTTCAGAGACTTCCAGCAGCATACCGTTGAGGTAGTAACGCACGTCCTGCTGGGCCATGGCGAAACTGGTGCGCTCGATCAGGCGACGCAGCTTGCTTTGCTCCAGACTGCACGTCAGCGAGCCCGGACCTTCTTCCACGGTAGGGAAATCATTGGCCGGCAAGGTCGACAGGGTGAAACGACTGCGGCCAGCCTTGACCACCAACTTCTGCTCATCCACCTTGATGTCGATCAGCGCATCGTTAGGCAGGCTTTTGCAGATATCCATCAGCTTGCGCGCCGGCACGGTGATCTCGCCAGGTTCGGCGGGCTCTTCGAGCTGGACGCGACCCACCAGTTCGACTTCCAGGTCGGTACCGGTCAAGGACAACTGTTGGCCCTCGACCACCAGTAATACGTTGGAAAGCACCGGCAAGGTCTGTCGGCGCTCAACAACGCCTGCGACCAGTTGCAGGGGTTTCAACAGGGCTTCGCGTTGAATGGTGAAATGCATGGTCTAGTCCCTTGCCTTAATAAGCTGCGCTGGTGTCATCACGTAGTCAGTGTACGCAGCAGGTTCTTGTAGTCCTCGCGAATATCCGCGTCGGATTCCTTAAGTTCATTGATCTTGCGGCATGCGTGCAAGACCGTGGTGTGGTCGCGCCCGCCAAACACATCACCGATTTCCGGCAGGCTGTGGTTGGTCAACTCCTTGGAGAGGGCCATGGCAACCTGGCGTGGACGTGCGACCGAGCGCGAACGGCGCTTGGACAGCAAATCGGAAATCTTGATCTTGTAGTACTCGGCCACGGTGCGCTGGATGTTATCCACACTCACCAGCTTGTCCTGCAAGGCCAACAAGTCTTTCAAGGACTCGCGAATCAGCTCGATGGTGATATCGCGACCCATGAAGTGCGAGTGAGCGATGACCCGCTTGAGCGCGCCTTCCAGCTCACGCACGTTGGAACGGATGCGTTGGGCGATGAAGAATGCAGCGTCGTGCGGCAGATCGACTTTAGCCTGGTCGGCCTTCTTCATCAGGATCGCTACACGGGTTTCCAACTCCGGAGGCTCGACTGCAACGGTCAGGCCCCAGCCGAAACGCGACTTCAGACGCTCTTCCAGGCCTTCGATTTCCTTCGGGTAACGGTCACTGGTCAAGATGACCTGCTGGCCACCTTCGAGCAGCGCGTTGAAGGTGTGGAAGAACTCTTCCTGGGAACGTTCTTTGCGTGCGAAGAACTGAATGTCATCGATCAGCAAGGCATCAACGGAGCGGTAGAAACGCTTGAACTCGTTGATGGCGTTGAGCTGCAAGGCCTTGACCATGTCGGCCACGAAGCGCTCCGAATGCAGGTAAACCACCTTGGCATTCGGGTTCTTCTTTAATAGGTGGTTACCGACGGCGTGCATCAAGTGCGTCTTACCCAAACCTACGCCGCCATAAAGGAAGAGCGGGTTGTAACCATGCTTGGGGTTATCGGCGACCTGCCAGGCGGCCGCTCGGGCCAGCTGGTTGGATTTACCTTCGACGAAGTTTTCGAAGGTAAACGTGCGGTTCAGGTAACTGGTGTGCTTGAGCGCGCCTTCTACCTGCACAGTGCGTTGCTCGGAGCGCACAGGCGCCTGCTGGGAGCTGGCACCGGCCATCGGGTCGAAGCTGTCGCGGGACGGCTCCTCATTCTCCGGCGCATTTTTGCGCGACGAAGGTTTGGACGGCGCAGCTGTCGGTGCAGGTGCTGCGGCGACAGGCGCCACTGCAGCTTGGGCTTGCGACGCGGCGGCGGCCAGTGGCGCATTCGGCGCGGCGCGGGGAGCTGAGCTGCGCTTGCTGCCTATTAATAAGGAGAGAGCAGGCGCCAGACCGTTGCCATGTTCGTCGAGCAATTCGAGAACGCGGCCCAGGTACTTCTCGTTGACCCAGTCGAGGACAAAACGATTGGGCGCATAGACACGCAACTCGTCGCCTTCGGCTTCGACCTGTAGCGGACGGATCCAGGTGTTGAATTGCTGGGCAGGCAGCTCATCGCGCAAAAGCTCCAC